>OW818698.1:0-4800000 GCA_942493375.1 Abditibacteriota bacterium
ACCAGAGTTGAGGATAGTCGATGTATACCGCCGGGCAACTGATTCTGCTTCTTCGCTGTCTGTTTCTCCGCTTTCGACCAATGGCACAAATTTGGGACAGGCTTGCTGGAATACTATAGAATTTTCATCTAGCCTTTTCAGCGAGTTTATATAGGCCTGACTTTTCACTGTCCCGGTAGTCGCAAGCACACCTACAGGGGAACCATTCGAAACTTTCAGTGCAGCTCTTGTACCGGGTTCGATAACACCTAATACGGGGATATTCGGATGGAGTTGTCTGGCTGCTTCAAGAGCGATAGCACTGGACATATTGCATGCCATAACCACAGCCTTTGCGCCTTGATTTACCAGAAAATCGGTAATACCACAGGCAAACTCCCTTACCTCTTCGAAAGGGCGTTCTCCATAAGGGACGTGAGCATTGTCTGCGAAGTATATAATGCGTTCTTGAGGCAGCGTGCGGAGTATTTCCTTAGCAACGCTCAATCCCCCAAGGCCTGAGTCGAAGATACCAATTGGTGAAGTCAAAAGAACCTAGTCCGGTTGTGTGAACCCCTGATCAGGAGATATTGGAAGGGTAAGATCATAATGTCCTCCCAAAGAGTCAACCGGCTTTCCTCCTACGAGTATGATGATTTTGTGGACCTTAGGGTCAGCATGGCAAGCGGTCAGTGCAATGGCATTGATGGTCAGAGCTTCCTGATCGGATCCTCCGACAAAATTGTCAACCAATTCCTGACTCAGGTCGATTGTGGCTGTATCACCATCTGTTTTCACAGGATTCAACAGCTTAACACCCGTCGGAATTACTGTCCCATCACCACCGGAACGACTGCCTTCATCCAGCAGCGACTTTATGGCCAGATCAAGTATACCATCTTTTCCGTTCACGGTTCTAGTTTCCGGGGCCAGGTAAATCTTGTTCTTACCTTTTGCAGGCATATAAATCGTTACTTCATTTACGACTGTAGTGGGAGTTATTGTGACTTTTGAAGGAGTTTCAACAGGCACAGGCTTGCGGAGTAGACCAGCCACATAATACGCTCCGCCTGCAGCTACAAAGAATACTATTATCCCGATAAGGACCAGACTCCAGACCGGCATTCCTTTTGTTGATCTCTTGGCCATGAATAATTCTCCCATGATTGCGGGAGACCGCGGAGGGTCTCCCCTACAAATAGATTAGGGAAGTCACAGAGGCCTTCCTTAGTCACGCACACTTATTTGCTGGTCTCTCCAGCTATATATGATTTCAAGCCTTCGACTATACCGGCGGCCAGTTTACCTTGGAATACCGGATCAATGAGTTTACGCCTATCCTCAGCATTGTTCAAATATCCACATTCAACTAGAATAGCTGGAATATCGGTTGAATCAAGTAATCTGAGCACTTTAAACCCGGAGTAGCTTTCGTCACGTCTGTCACTACGAGCCCCTCTGTCCGGCATTTTAGTCGATTCACAGGTGGCTGACTGCACCATCTTTGCCAGATATATACTGTTGGGATTCCAACCGTGGAAATATGTCTCAGTTCCAGAAACACTGTTTGGAAACAAGTTAGAGTTGCAGTGTATCGAGATAAAGAAATTTGCAGAGTTGTCCATGGCTATCTGAGGTCGGCTGGGCAGATCCAATGTGACATTAGCTTCCCTGGTCATGATTACAGTTGCTCCGGTTTGACGCAATTCAGCAGCAAGTTTACGGGCAATTGAAAGGTTGACGTCCATCTCATTGACTCCGGTGCTTACAGCGCCTTTCTGGGCTCCTCCATGACCGGGATCTATTACTATTATCTTTTGGTCAATACTGCCTGTTGACTGCTTGAAAGGTCTTATGGAAGCAACTATTGAACCATCGTAAATAGCTGTATCTACTCTCATCACTCGATTCAATTCGATATCGACTTTCAGTTTCGTCGGTTTACCGGGGAGTTGAGTGAATTTGATATACCTGAGAGTTGTGTGGGTATTAGTGGGATTCACAAATGCCGGGCCTAGTTTTGCACCCGTCAAGATCAAACTGACAGCTCCCCTCTTGGTATCGACGGTGGAAGTAATTTTGCCTTTGGCTGATGTATTGAGCGCCACGTCAAAACTGTTGCCATCAATATCCCATATCTCTGCAGAATCAATAGTATATGCATCTGAAGCAGCTGTCGTTGTATTCGTGTTTGGATCCGGTTTGGGTTCAGGCAGCGCAATTTCCATAGTTCCTGTCCCGAGCTTCACCAGTATCTCAGAAGTTTCCGCTGGACTCTGAACAGTATATGAGATATCGCTCTTGAGGTCTAAAACGACCCTTGCAGTGGTCTTATTGTAGTCCCCGGTCCTGATAGCTTTCACATAACTGGATTCAGGAGCTGCAGGAGGTGTCTTTAACAGACTCTGACTCATTGCAGTCTGGGATATATCTATAAGTAGTTTCCCGCTCCATTTTTTTACAGTGTATTTAGCTGGAAAACTCATTAGCACAGAAAGAATATCTTGATCATACTTGACTGTACGGACGGTAGGAGTGAGGATGCAAGTATTATCCACTGCGTTCCACTGATATCTAGCCCCGAGTAGTTTGGCAACATCCTGCATTGATACATATTGCTGTTTATCACGTGTAATTGTTTTGATATCGCCAAGTTCTCCAGCAGCATTATTCACGCTAATCATTCCTGGTTTACTTGCTTGATGGTAGAAGGCTCCCAGCGCATCCAATACATCAATTGAAGCGATTACTTTTGACCCATTATATTCAATGGGCATATTCAATTCTAGATTCTTGCCTGCTGCGACAATTCGCGCGGGAGAGCTAAAACAGACGGAGGTTATGGTGGAGAAGACGAGAATTAACAGAATAAAGAACAGTTTAGTGCAAGATGGCATCAGGGCAAGCTCAGGCTTGTGAGTAGATCGCCAAGGCTTCGGGCTATAAGACTTACTGCTGAGACTGCTTTGGGATAATCCATTCTGGTGGGACCAAGCACACCGATTGTGCCTGCTACTTTGTTTCTTATTCGATATCGAGCTCCAACGAAGCTGCAATCCCGCATTCCACTGACGGAGTTTTCCGATCCAATCAGGACTGTTACTTCGGGTGAACGGTAGGCAGCTGATAACACTTCGCAAAGGGCTTTCCTTTCCTCCAGAACAGACAACACGGCTTCGAGTCTTTCCAGATCCTTGAACTCAGGCTGCTGCATTATGTAATTTGAGCCCTCAAGGTGGACATCCGTCTCACTTTCGGGTTTACACTGGTCCTGCAGCACTTCGACAACTGCTCTGAGTGCACTAACCAACTCGGGTGGCTCAGAGGTCCCCATATCATTCAATGCGTTGCACGCAGCGGCAACAGGTTTCCCTGCCAGCTTATCAGTCAAGAAGTTCTGAACGCGGTCTGGTTTGATTCTGGCCCCACTGGAATCCGGATTCACAAACTGGTGAAGCACACGGCCACTGTCCATAACCAGCACTACCAACAGTCTGGTATCACCTATAGAAGCAGTATGAACTTGTGTAATAACTGCGTCTCTCAGGACTGGGCTGGTAGCAACTGATGTGTATTTCGATATATTTGATAAGAGACGACAGGTCTCACCGATTATTGCCTCAATCTCAGTCTGCCTGCGCAACTGCTCATAATGCAGGACTGATTCGGAGATTTGCCCAGTGGCAACAGCGTCCATCAAACGGTCTACAAAATACCTGTAGCCCATATCCGACGGTATTCTGCCTGCAGATGTATGAGGCTGGCACAGAAATCCAAGAGTAGCGAGTTCCGCCATCTCATTGCGTATGGTTGCAGACTTAACACCCAAGTGGTAACGAGCCGCGATCGCGCTCGATCCGACAGGTTCAGCTGTCTGAACGTAGTCATTTACCACGGCCTTGAGGATAACCTGTTTTCTGATGTCAATAGAAATATAAGCCATACTGCGCCTTCAAATGCAAGCATTATAATTGCATACTATCACCCCTAACTTATGATGTCAACTTCTATGTAACGGTTCGGTTATTCCTTCTGGAGTGTGTAAATTCGAAAATGTTTTTCTGCCCGTATTCAATTGTCATTTACTCACTTAGTTATTTGTGTTGTTTTTCTCATTTTTCTCTGTTGCCAGATATCAATATCTTTCCAACGTTCATTGAGCCAGTTGAAAACTCTATATACGGCCCTGTTACAAGCATCTCTGTTTGCATATGCTCCAGATCCGTATTGCTGTCTCCGTAGTTCACGGAAAGTGCGCTCAATCGGATTAGAGGTTCTCAGATATTCCCAGTGAAGTTCATCGCAATTATAGAATGCGAACAAATATCCAAGGTCCTCTTTTACACTGGCTACTAAGTTAGGATACTTTTCGTCCCAGCGTTGCTCCCAAAGACGAAATGAATCCTTTGCTCCAGATAGATGCTTGGCATCATAGACAAGCTTCAAGCCTCCAACCACTTCACCACGATCCGATGCAGCAACAGCTTTGCGTACATTACGTATCCGATGTGCCCAACACAACTGCCCAGGAACGTCACCTAACACCTCAGAAGCAGCGTTAAGTAGACCGTTATGCTCATCGGAAATCACCAGGGCCAAGTCGCTTGGTTTCAACCCACGTTCCACCAGCCGACCAAGAAACCCTTTCCAGGAAGACTCATTCTCTGTTGATGTCCGTTCAAAACCAAGAATCTCCTTCACACCAGTGTGCGTTATACCAATTGCAGTCATTATACAAATACGTGTCGCAGTTATGCCTACTATATCCTTAGCCCAAGCCGCATCTAAAAACAGATATTGATATCGACCAAGTAGCTTGCGTTCTCGAAATCTCTTTACCTGCTCATCAATCTCAAGCTGGACTCGCCGTAATAACCTATCAGATGGCTTGCATCCTGTTGTAGATTCTAGAAGCCGAATCACCTCAGCTCGGGTTAGACCTGATAGGAATGCCTTACTTACCCAAGCCTCGACTTCGCGAATGGCACGATGGTTCGGCTCCAGAAAACTCGGCACAAAACCGTTACCCCGCAAACGGGGAATGCGAATCTCCACTACCTGGTAGCTAGTTTGAACCTTACGATGGCGATAACCGTTGCGATAATCGGTTCGCATCTCGCCACGCTCATGCAACCTTACACCTGCTCGCTTTTCTATCTCAGATTCAGCCATGGCCTCAAAGATAAACTTTGTAACAGATGCAGTAGCAGAATCCAAATCTCCATAAGCCAGATTTTCACAATCAGGTATCCGACATGCAGCTTTCTCAAATACTTCTTTTAGCGTAAAATTATTCATGGGTGCTTCCTCTCTTTGATTTGTCTTTTCAACAATTTCATACGAGAGAAAAGCACCCGTTGTTGCATTTGGTTGAAAACAGCCGCTCACCTCCTTGCGCTAAATTTAGGAGCGCCGTCGGATCGCTGGGTCAGCCTAATAACCAAAAATAATTACACACTATAAAACTACGCTACCTAACGGTTCAGAGTTGCTGGAATTTGTCATCCTGAGGAACGAAGGATCTGCTTTTTCAGGATAGAAAAGCAGATCCTTCGTTCCTCAGGATGACAATGTTTCAGTACTACTGAACTGTTACACTTCTATTTTCACATAAATAACTACGGAAAACGATTAAGGAACATCGCACATACTGTCCATTTAGACGCAGAGTCAGTTCCGATTTTTAGAGAGATGATCTGCTCTTTGTCCAGGATGAATGGAAGCTCAAGGGCTTTGAACACTCCAGGGAGTAGATGTCCACTGTCTGTGCTTACACCTCCGGGGCCGTTTACACTGGTATAAGTCCCCTCTTCCAGGTCTCCTACAATCAAGGTTATCCTGTAGCTGCCTTTGTTAAGCTCGATCTTGAATTCTGCATCTGATCGGCCTTCTACGAAGTCATAGCGAAGTTCATCCGGACCGATGCGTTCTACTAGTTTTTGCCCCTTGTCACTGCTCCAGCCATAGCCTTTGGTGTATTGGTATAGTTGATTTGAGGTCACTTGTGTGAATGCCAGACCCTGTTTTCCGCAGTTGTGGTATTGCTTTGGGAGTATGTTTTCATAATTCTTTGTTGCAGACTTCGAAGTGAAATCGAACTTGTAAAGTGTTACCCGGGACTCGGGTTTATCTCCCGGATAGTAGTCGAGTGTGGCGTTGTCTATTGCTCGAATGAACTCCGTATGCTCATCCTTGCCCAGGAATACTCTTCTTTGAGTTTTCGCAGTATACATCAGTGGCATTTCAGGAGCAGGATCACTTATCCATTCAGTATTATTGATTTTACACGCTTCTTTTGATATCAGGTAATCGCATCCTGCTTGTGATTCAAAAGAAATCACATTATTATCTATTGAAAAATCGACCGGTAATCGATTGGATTGGACCGTTATGGGAGAGTTGAAAACATTTCCTACTTTAACTAATCCACCTGCCAGACTTCGGATACTTATGAATTCAACTTGCCCATTTGTTAATCTCGATGAGACTTCAAAGGCTCCTTCAGCAAGTAGTCCCTCAAAAGCACAATCTTTCCAGGCAGAAAATTGGTGATCGGATTTATCCAGGAGTTTGTCGAACTTGACAGCGGATTTATCGACTGATCGATTTCCGCTTGGTACTGCCGGGAAGACATCTATCACGCCATCAAAGCTCTGCAGCAGCATTTCACTGAGGGCTGTAGCTATAGAGCTGCCTGCTTCGACCAGTGCAGGATTGTAAACCGGGACACACGCTACCAGACAGCACTGCATCCAACGTTCGGTCTCCTCAGCCAGCATACCGCTTGCTCTCATCTGGTAATCTATGCCACGTTCATAGAGCATCCTAAGGGCTTCATCACCGTTCCCCAGCCTGGCTGCAACAGCTGCCGGCCAACCCAGATTGTGGGTGCCTATGGCTTGCATAGCGTCGGCATATCTCAAGGTGTTTTCTGCGATCTTACGCATTTGCGGATCACTCTTCCGGCTGATTTCACCTATTGGATAGATCGGCATTAGTATACTGCTGTGAGCCAGGAATTGGTCGGTAGTTGCCCAGTCTGAATCCTTCAGATGCTCTCCGAATGCTAGACTCTCACCAATAGCATATTCAGGAAGCCTATCAAGGACACTCTGCCATCTCTTCCGTACTTCCAGGGACTCATTTAATATGACATTAGCTTCGATGGCAGATTTGAACAGGTATTTCACACACGAAACGGTTATGGTAGAGTTTTTGGTCATCGGACCCTGCTCAGGGGATACATCCGGAAAGATCATTAATTTGCCATTCTCAGGATCGTCCTGTAGATATGCTTCCCAGAAGTCGAGTATTCCTACCATCAACGGATATGCAGTGTCCCGGAGGAAGTCAGTATTGTGAGAGTATGTATAATACCACCAGAAATACTGAGCACACCATGCCCATATACACAGATAGACATCAAATGGATAGTCTGATGCGATACCGTCTATCCCATAGAAATCTTTCGCCCACTTTCTGGCGGATTTCTCGTACGCCAGTAAACCTTTGTGGAAGGGTTTCGCTAGTTCTAAGTGGTTGCTGGTAAACAGAGGCCAGAACCCCTGCTCAATATTTACATCCCAGTACCAACTGCTACCCCACTGAGATGGAGGTTTGATGTCCCAGAGCCCATTGAGACCGCAGGCCTGCTCGAACAGTCGCCCACCTTCTCCACTGCAACAGGCTAGTGCATAAATGTGCAGATACCAG
This sequence comes from Abditibacteriota bacterium, assembly GCA_942493375.1. GTDB lineage: Bacteria > Armatimonadota > UBA5829 > UBA5829 > UBA5829. Next base: position 7,693 of record OW818698.1, read on the forward strand.
AGTGTTTCAAGCATTTTATCTGGTATCTGGATACGTGATTTCGACCAGAATTCATTCCAGTGCCTCGTATGCGTAGCTCTTAGTGATCCAGTATCTATCGCTGCATCCCCCACCCGTTTGGACGCTACACCCAGCCAGTCATTGGTCTCTTCTTCACTGACAACACTTGCAACAACTGTAAATTGGTCAGTTTCAGAAGTAATAGCCAGATCGAAACCGTTTTCTCCCGTTTCCAGAATCGTCCCTGAAGCTCCAACCAATTTGAGCATCCAAACGTAGTGAAAAGGAGGTCGTCCAGCCTGTTCATCGTCCGCGCAGTAAAACGAGTTCTCTACATAAAACACGCTGTCACTTTCGCTGCCTGGCTTTGGGAACACCCTCACATTGCGGAACAGAGGCACAGAAAGTTTAATACAACTCACTTGCGCATCCCCTGAAGTCCTTACATCAGCAACCAAAAAGTCAGCGTCAGGAGATATAAACGAATGCACATCAATGGTACCGGACTCATCTTCCCCGTGATAATCTACAGATGCTCCTTCGATGTTCAACCTTGTCAAAGAACGATTCAGGCGTAGAATACTTTCATTAGGAATTATCGAAAGACGTCCGGCTACGATCAGACTCTGCCCTGTACGAACAGTCCCATATGCAGATACCATCGAAGGGTTATGGATTGCGTTGTAATTGTTGTGGGCTGGATGATTGGGGTCTGCATGAGCATCCAGCGCCCTTTGTTTGAGCACATCCAGTGTATAATCACCCCACGGGACTTTATCGAAGCTGGGTCTCAACTCAGGCCTGGGATAGAGAGTCCTGTAGTAGACATCATAGTGGTTTATTATGAATGTGAGACCATCATCGGGATCAAGGTAACACATCCCTCCATAATGCCCATTTCCCATCGGCAGAGCTTCGTCCCAGGAACTATATGTATTCTTGTAATCTATATGGTGCATCGTTTTACTAACCTCGCATACTAAAGATCGTGTAGTGTTACGTGAGAGTTGGTATAGATGAGGAAATATTATGATTATTTCCGCGCTCCGAATATGAATTCCTGTAAGGATTTGAGAATTCGTTGCCGCCTATAATGCTGAACTCCAGCTCATCATTTGCCTGACCGTGCTTACGCACAATATAATATAGGAGGCGGTGTCATAAATATGGCTTGTTTTTATAGGCGATTGATGCCATAAAACATCTTCGCGCCAATAAGATGGAGATACCAATATAATGCCTGCAAAAAGGATAATTCCATGCCTGGATGTTAAGGGTGGACGTGTAGTCAAGGGGACCAATTTCCTGAATCTCAGGGACGCCGGCGACCCGGTGGAACTGGCAGCGCTGTATGATCAGGAAGGCGCAGATGAAGTTACGTTCCTTGACATCACAGCCAGCCACGAACAAAGAGATACAATAGTAGATATAGCCAGCCGGACTGCTGAAAAAGTATTCATTCCTTTTACTGTTGGTGGAGGAATCAGAACCCCTGCCGATTTCAGAAAGATATTGAAGACCGGAGCTGACAAGTGCAGCATTAATACAGCTGCTCTGTTGAATCCTGATCTCATCAGTGAAGCGTCAGCAATGTTTGGAGCGCAGTGTGTAGTCCTGGCGATAGACGCAAAACGCGTAGAAGGCCAGACCGACAAGTGGCAGGTCTATACTCACGGGGGCCGAAAACCTACAGGTATTGATGCAGTCGAATGGGCGATGCGCGGTGAGGAACTTGGCGCCGGAGAGATCCTGCTAACAAGTATGGATGCAGACGGCACTGAAGCAGGATACGATATCCCTCTGACCCGCACGGTTGCAGAATCGGTTGGAATACCGGTAATAGCCTCCGGTGGCGCAGGCAGTGTTGAACATATATATGAAGCCTTAACAGATGGAAAAGCTGAGGCCGCTTTAATAGCCTCTATAGTCCATTATGGAAAAATGACAATCGCTGAAATAAAAGAATACCTCCTGAGCAGGGGGGTTGAAGTAAGGAGAATTCAACTTGAGTCTCGAAACATTTCTGGATAGTTTAAAATATGATGAGAATGGTCTAATCCCCGGTGTGGTGCAGGACTACGACAACGGACAGGTGTTAATGGTCGCTTATATGAACCGCGATGCTGTCCGTGAGACCCTGACATCCGGCAGGGCTTGTTTCTGGAGCCGTTCCAGGCAAAAGTTCTGGATAAAGGGTGAGACCTCTGGCAACGTGCAGAAGATCAAGGAGATATTTGTCGACTGCGATAAGGACTGTTTTGTCTTGAAGGTCCAACAGACCGGTGCTGCCTGCCACGAGGGCTACCGCACTTGCTTCTTCCGCAAGGTGAGTGAAGACGGGTCTGAAGAGATAGTAGACATAAAGCTGATGGAATCATACTGATTCGCATTCATATCAGGAATAACGTAAATGTAGTTCAAAACGAATGTTCTCTATTCCCTCCATAAAACGCTATTGGAGGGAATGCGCTTTTTTTGAGGAACAGGACCTCAGGTTTATAAATTGCATACTCCGCACATAAAACACAGACAGTGGTGCTTATATCTATCATTGATAGTATGCTGCTCCATGCTACCGGCTATCGCCAGTCAGAGTCTAGGAGCTGTAAATCGCACGTATTCCTGGGATGACTTCGATGGTAAGAGAAGGACGGTTACGTTCACAATCCGATCTTCTGATATAGCAGACTCAAAAAAAGAGTTCGGCGCTCTACCTTCCGAAATGGGACCACAGAAGATTACATTTAGTTACAGAGTTAAATATCCCCCAAATGCCTCTCCGCAAGCTATTCGCAAGTTAAGAGAAGCAGCCAAAGCCAATTCCGAACGCAAAGCCCGTGTCTTAATGGATGCCCAGAAGTCCAGATTGTTATCAAAAGGATATGTCACTATCAGCGGGGACAAAGTGGGGGTAGATTTATCTGCTGCCTGGAACCGTAACAGACAGCGGATGAGAGCTTATGCTCAGCAGTTCGTATCTCAAACAAGTATTAACCTTACCATGCTCCCCAGCCAGGCGTTGGCATTCGTCCAACATATGGAATACAAAAAGCCTCCGGATCTACGCGCAGGTACGTGTATCCTGCAGTTTTTTCCACCGATAGAAGCATTAAATGCGGGATATGGGGACTGTGATACAAAAACCATACTCTTTGCTTCTTTGGTAGATGACGGGGACGGTCCTGAAGTGATTGCTCTGCGCGGCCCGGACCACGTAATTGCTGGACTCGAATGCGAACCTGATACTCCAGGATATGTGATTAAAGTTTTTGGCAAGTCATTTCTATTGTGCGAATGCTCAGCTCCAAGCTGGCCGCCGGGCAATGTTTCGAATAAAACCTACAATGCCATAGAGCGTGGTGATTATACTCCAATACGCTTACGGACTTACTCAATGCCCGAGAAGCCTCAATAATATTGCCTTTGATTCTGGATATTTATCGTTAATATGTTTGTTTATATATGTTATTTGATTGAGAAGGTTGCAGACATCCTATCTTATTCATTCTTGCTGAGTTTATCGGAGTATTAACGGATTGTATATGCCATTCGACAGATTGATAGTGGACGGATACATATTTGCCATATTGTTATTCTGTATGATCACATAACCCGCATTATTAATAACTAACTCCACTTTTAACTCTATTACCAGTAAAAAGCGTAACCTGATTAATTATGAAAGCTAAACGATTGACCGGTATGGTATGCTGTGTTATAATTCGACTGTATGGCTTGGAATAATGATAATCTAGACCATACTGTCCCCTCGCGCCTGCCTTGGCAGGAGTGCATTCATTACGTCCGCACATTTTAAGGACGCAACGAGGTTGCTAACTTGAGTGAATCAATCGAAAATATGAAATCCATCGTACAGCAACTGGAGCTAAAAGCCGAAACGCTGGAACACGAATTACGAGATAAATCAGTCGCAATCACTGCTCTTGAGCAGGCTAACAAAAGACTGGAAGACCGGATCAAGGAACTGGATGCTGAATCTGGTCCTACTCCCCTCACCGAACTCGAAGAAACCCTTAAACGGCTTGTAGCCAGAATAAGCATGATATTGCAGGCAGAAAAATGCGTATTTATGCTTTTTGATGGTGACGCCGGAGAATTGGTTGCTGCAAAGCCAGCAGTTGGTTTGACGGATGAGCAGATCAAAACTTTCCGGGTCAGAGCTACCGAAGGTATCTCCGGTGAAGTATTCCGCGATCAGAAACCTATCATACTTTATGATGCTATGAATGATCCCCGAACGATAAAGGAAAATGTCGGGGTTATCAATATTACTAATGGTGTCTGCGTCCCTCTGGTAGTTGAGAAGCGTGATGAAGCAACCAACAAAGTAACCGAGCGCAAAGTCATTGGTGTAATGCATGTATTTAACAAGCGTTATGGCAATGTTTTCATCCAGGAAGACGTAAACCTTCTTACCAGGCTTGCCCATAACGCTGCATCGGTTATTGCAAGCGCCCAGCTCTTCCGCGAAGTTGTTCAGGAAAAAGAAGAACTTGAGCACGTTATTGAGAGTGTATACTCCGGCCTTGTGATGGTCAACAATAACGGTAGAATCATGCAGATGAACTCATCGGCAAGAGTAATGCTTGAAATCGACGGATCTGAAAAACTTTCCGGTGATTTTAGAGACATAATAAAAGTTAAACCAATAATGGAGCTCATCGAGAAGTCTCTGGCCGAAGGTCAGGAGATGGAAGAAGAAATAACCATTGAACCTGCAGAAGGCGAAGATGCCACTGAGCAGATTTACCAGGCTCAGACAGCACTGGTTCGTGGTGAAGACCAATCCGTATTAGGTGTAGTATCCATCTTTAACGACATAACAGAGTTACGCAACATTGACCGTATGAAGACGGCGTTTGTCTCCACTGTTTCCCACGAACTCCGAACGCCTCTTACTTCGATCAAAGGTTTCATTTCTACACTTCTGCAAGACACCGAGGGTTTCTACGACATTGAAACCGTCCACGAGTTCTATACGATCATCGATCAGGAATGCGACAGACTTACAAGACTTATCAGCGACCTGCTTAATGTTTCACGTATAGAAGCTGGTAGAGCTCTTGATCTTAATCCTTCACCAGTCAATGTGCCTGAACTCACTGACAAGGTTGTAGCGACACAGAAGTCTTATACATCCAAGCACCAGTTTGCTGTGGATTTCGCCGATGACTTCCCGACAATTGTTGCAGACAAAGACAAGATTGATCAGATCCTGACGAACCTCATCAGCAACGCTGTGAAATATGCCCCTGAAGGTGGAGAAATAAGGATTGCTGCCGTGAAAGCAGGCCCGGATAAAGTCCAGATCAGTGTAATTGACCAAGGTATGGGAATCCCTAAGGAACACCAGGCCAAAGTCTTTGACAGGTTCCACAGAGTAGACAACCGAGACACCAGAAAGGTCGGAGGAACCGGCATTGGACTCTACCTGGTTAAACACCTTGTAGAAGCTCATGGTGGAAAAATATGGGTAGATAGTGAACCTGGCAAAGGTTCAGCATTCATATTTGAATTGCCAACCTGTCCTCCTCAGTTCCAGGATGAAGAGGAAGCATCTCAGTCTTAATCTTCTCAATATATTAGTATACAAAAAGCCTTCGGATTTTCCGGAGGCTTTTTTTATCTTTCTATAGTTCACATCACAACAACTGATCACGAATCCCAAAAGTAAGATAACATACTGGTACTTACACTGCCTCTTTGCATAAAACCTGGTAATCATACGAGGGTCTATCTACGTCCAAGAGTGGCATTAATAACAAGAGGGTATTCCGAGAATACGGAAGCCTGTAACTGGAAGTTCCACAAATACTTGGATGCGAGAGACACGACAATGCATAATACATCAAGATTCCTAAGATATATAATCTTAATAGCGTTATTATTCACGCCTCTTCTCCTAACCGGTTGCGGTGGAGGCGGAGGGTCAGTCAGTCAGGCTGTAACGCCTCCGGATACCAAAGGCGGAGACACGTCTGGTCCATTCTTCACTATATCCAGTGCGGTCTACAGCGCTCTGACAAAAGCAGCGACATTTAAAGCAACCGTGTCTGACAGCGGATCGGGTATAAAGTCAGTCTTGGCAAAGGTTACGCCTCCAACAGGAACAGTAACAAACTACACAATGACTTATAGTGCTACTACTAACGAATACTCCGCTGTTTTCAGCAACGTACCAGAGAATACGACAGCAGTAGCCAAAACATATCAAGTGGACATTACAGCCACAGATAAGTCCGACAATGTAACAACTCAGAAGAAAAGTTTTCTAGTGCCGGGTGTAACTGCGGATACAACAGTTCCTGCAATAACGCAGGCAACTGCAGTATACAGTGCCCAGACAAATGCAGCTACATTGAGTGTTACCGCCACAGACAGCGGTTCTGGTATTCAATCTGTTCAAGCTATAATCACTCCACCGACTGGCGCGACAACCACACTGGATTTAGTTTACGATGCGACAACCATTACATACAGAGTCGTATACAGCAATGTGCCTACTAATTCAACTTCATCGCCGAAGACATATACTGTAGACTTCACTGTCACTGATAATTCGGCAAACCATTCCAGTCAACAAGCCAGCTTCCAGGTTGATGGTTCAACGCCACCTCCCCCACCAATTGATTTTACAGTGCCAAATATTTCACTGGTAGTTGCAACATACAGCGCCCAGACTAATTCGACTGCTCTACGAGCTGTTGCGACTGATGCAGGTTCCGGCATGAAGTCGGTTCAGGCAACTGTAACACTGCCAGGCGGAGGAGGAACGGCTATTGTAGATATGACCTACAACACTACCGCAAGTGAATATAGAGGGACCTACAGCAACGTACCGGCGAATACGACTGCAACTGCAAAGACATATTTTGTAGACTTTACGGCCAGTGATCAGTCAGAAAACACTTCTACACGACAAACCAGTTTTATAGTTCCAGGTAACCTTGATACTACAGATCCTGTATTTGGTACGGTGACGACACAATATAATGCCCAAACGAAAGCAGCAACATTGAGTGCAGCGGTCACCGATGCCGGGTCAGGGGTTCAGGCAGTGACAGCAAGAGTAACACTGCCTGCAGGTGGAACTGCAGATTTCAATTTAGTCTATGATTCCCTGGCCAATGTGTTTAGTGCAGTATATAGCAATGTGCCGGCGAATCTAACCACAGAAGCTCAGACATATGTCGTAGACTTTACCGCCAGTGACAAATCCGGAAACACCTCAACACAACAGAGGAGTTTCCAGGTTGCCGGACTTGATGCTCCACCCGCAGACTCTATTGCTCCGACAATTGCGGATCTTGCCGCAGTATTTGATGCAACAGCAAAGACAGCGACATTTACGGCAACAGTAACAGATGCTGGTTCGGGGGTTGACTCGGTGCAAGCAACAGTCACACTGCCTACCGGAGCAACACAGTTATTTGATATGATATATGACTCAACTGCTGGTAAATATTCTGCGGTCTATTCAAATGTGCCGAAGAACTACTCATTCAGCTCCAAGGAATATCTGGTGGACATTCTGGCAAGTGACGTTACCGGGAACACATCAACTCAACAGACCAGCTTCCTTGTCCCCGGTATCGATGTCCCACCACCACCAGGACAGCTATAAAGAGAATCAGTTCCACCTAAACGGCCAATGTCATCCTTCACTGTGAAGGATGACATTGTGCGTTCAGGTTGATGTAGTGCGTTTGAAGCAGTCTGTGGTATGGTCATTTACCATTCCTATAGACTGCATGAATGCGTAGCAGATTGTTGTCCCTACGAACTTGAAGCCCCGGGAGAGAAGGTATTTGCTCAATTGATCTGACTCCGGAGTTGATGCTGGAATTTCATTTATACTATTCCAGTTGTTTATTTTAGGAGAGCCCCCGACAAACTGCCAGATTACTTTTGCGAAAGAACCCTCTTCATCTATTATTCTCAAAAAGGCCTCTGCATTAGTTATAGTAGACTCGACCTTGCGGCGATTGCGGATAATACCAGGATCCTGCAGCAGCTGAGATACTTTGTCCTGTGAGTATCCTATTATTTTCTCTGCATCAAAATCGTCAAACGCTCTTCTATAACTCTCACGTTTCTTCAACACTGTAGCCCAACTGAGTCCCGCTTGCGCGCCTTCGAGGATTATAATTTCGAAGAGCTTGCGGTCATCAAATACGGGAACACCCCATTCGTTGTCGTGGTACGAAACATACAGGGGATCAGTTAATGGCACCCATGCACAACGTATAATATCATTACCAGGTTCGTTCAAGGTCATCACTCTACTTTTCCAGCTATTGCCCAGCCATCCATATCAAGTATCTCAGTGGTCCCTGGATTATATGCAGTAAATCGCAGGAGAAACTCACTGCTGCCCGATATAAATGTAGTCAGGTCGTATTCGGCATATAGTTTGGATAACGGCTGGTCCTTAAATGCCGTTTTCCAAGTTACTCCCCCATCCAAAGATATATCCACTGAGTTACTGCCGCCTTCGGGAAGGTAGAAATACATATTAGTTAACTTTGCGGAGGTAAATTTAAGCCCATTGGTTGCACGCATGTCGTATACCAATTCACCCGTTACTCCCGGAGGCAATCCCATGCCATATATATCCGGTCGGAAGCCTTTTCTGCTCTTTGCCTGGAATGATTTCCCTCCATTGTCGAGTCCATCCAGATACAGAAAATCTCCCGCCTTTGAAAACACAGTACCGGGATCATTAAGGTTTTCCATGCACGATTTCACAAATAGACCAGCAGTAGCGCCTATCGTTGGAGTGTCAGCCAGCCTGGTGAGTCCATCGAGGTATACTTTAGCAGCATCAAGGGCCGCTTGTCTCTTTTCCATCTGACCATCACGTGTTACAGCCAGATTAGCAGCGTAGAATGTATTAAATGCCTTGAGCATTTTTATAGATTCAAGGTCATTATTTACTCTCTGCAGATGTACCGGGTTTGATGCAATCTGCTTTGCTGCAGCTTCATAAACAGCTATACCGTCATCTGTCAGCTTCTCCGGATACATCCTGGCAACTTCCATAAGTTCGCCGGTTCCTCCAGTCGCCAGCATATGCTCTTCGACTTTAGCGTGGTATGCTCTGATAGACTTGCCTGCTGATCCATAGTAACTGGGATAAAACACATCCAGAAGCTTTTTGACCTTAAGCTTGGAATCCCAGGATATCCGATAACTCAACCACATATGTATATCGGTCCCAAGGTTGCGGTCAATATATTCCGGCATTATACCGCTGAATCCGATCTTGCGATAATAATCCTGCTCAATCTCCAGTTTCTGAAAAACAGTCCAGGGTCCCGGATACCAGCCAATATAATCGTAGCTCCAGGCGCGTGGCAGCAGTTTCATCCACCTCTCTATCCTGGACCTATAGGAATTACACCATGGAACATCAGCAGTCTTTGGTTTAACCTGTTCCATTGCATATGAACAAATGATCGGATATAGGTTATCTGCTCCTTTGATTGGCTTTGTCGGCGGTTCTATTGTAGAGGAGTATGGGAGAATGGTTATGCCTTTACCCGGATTATCTTTATTCACTGCGTCAGCCACTTTATTGGAAAACGTCAGCACTCTCTCGGCAGGATTTGCTCCGGTGGCCATACAGGCATCACACTGGCACCAGTTATCGTTATCGTTCGGACTGAATGTATAGTAGTCGTATTCAGGATAATTCTTAAACACCCAATTAAATCGCTCTGCAGCTATCTCTATGGCTCTGGGATATGTCATACATATCTGACCCTCAGGTCCACGTGGTTCTCGTTTACCATTGACCATAGCCTGGAGTCCAGGTTCTTTCTCCTGAAGCTCCTTAGGGTAATAAGTAGACCACTCCTGTCCACCGTAACCGATAACTCCCCCACCCCTGTTGCGTATTTTCCAGACAGCAATGTCAGTTAATTGCTTCACATAGGTTCTCGGCACGGCATTTCCATTGTACCAGGGAGACCTGAGTTCGTAAGTCGGTTTACATATTGACTTGCCATTTAAAATATCGATGGAAATGCTTTTGTGCTGTGGTATGAATTCCCCCACCTGCCCGGGAGTGAACCAGTGACAGCCCAGGTAATCTTCCAGGATACCGTATACTCCATTGGAAATCCCATCCGGTCTGGGGCTAAGGATTACTATTCCCTTTGCATTAGAAATCAACATATAACCATCCGGCCAGAATAGTTTCGGAGACAATAGTTCTGCAGGCTGTTTCATACCTTTCGGCAACGTCCCCAGCCATATGCAGGTACCCTTAATGTTGTCTTGTGAAGTCACTATCCGTACGTTCGCACCGGACATAACATTCAGGTGATATACCAGATCGTCAGCCGCCATTTTGACCGCTTTATGGGCGTCAGGAGGAATCACAATTGTGCAGACTGACTTCCCGGACTTCACCAGGGTGACAGGTTTGCATATTCCCGGAATCACGGTCAGAGCGAATATGCCAAAAAGCATTATGCAGAACAAACTTCTTTTGATCAATGGAGGCATCTCCTTATTTATCGATATATTCTCGAAGGAACGGTAAATGAGTTTAATGATAGTTGGATTGTTTTTGCAGGTATTCCGTTCGTGATTCGATATACTCAGCACGAACGGAATACAGCTAATACGACGTTTACTTAATGAATCTGATGCATAACGGGTAATGGTAAAGATATCCATCCCTGGCTTTCATTGAGGCAATTATTACCTGCACAATCCCGAATATAGCTACAGCACCAGCAAGTAGAAAACCAATAACCACAAACATCAGCACGAGACTAACGGCCATATATATCATAAGAGATATCTGGAAATTAACTGATTCCCTGGCATTGGCTTCAACAAACGGACTGACTTTACCATAGATAAAGTAAATGATTAAAGGGCCGACTAGATCACCCAACGGCACCCCAATCATTCCTGCTGCAGCTGATGCATGTGCCAGGATCGCATATGTTTGCTCATTACGATCTCCGGATGTAAACCCATATGGTTGCTGTGAGGTACTGCTTGAACCGGCTTGAATTGGATTACTACCGCTGTCCATATACATCCTCCATCAAAAATATTATTCGTTCTCCGGTGTCTTGTTAATGCTGCGCAGATAAATATTCAGCATCTTTTCTGTGGCGACGATGGCTGCTTTTATCTGGTCTGAATCTACACCACGAGTTACAACTCCACCCTCCCACACAATGGTGGTTTCTACCAAAGCGTCCGTCCGGCCTCCTGGTGGAATTCGGACTTCATAGTCCAGTAGAACAGGCATCTTCACCCCTAACTCGTGCAGTATCTGATGCATCGCTTTCATGAATGCATCATAACCACCGTCTCCGGATGCGTGGGCTTGATATTCTTTCTCCTGGTATTCTACTTTGACAGAAGCAGACGGATACAACCTGGTTGATGAAGTTATCACACAGTCAACTATCTTCAACGGCTGATCTACAGGACGTTTGATAACATCGGAGATGATGAACGGCAGATCGTCAACAGTTATGGTTTTCTTCTGATCACCAAGCTGGACTATTCTCTGCAACACCAGTTTTTTCTGCTCCGGAGTCAAATCCACTCCCAAAGTTGTAAGGTTCATTTCCAGGCTGGCCTTACCGGAATGCTTTCCAAGAGCGTAACTGCGGGTACGTTTAAATCTCTCTGGTGTAAGCTTGGTTATATAAAGGTCACCCTTCTTATCTCCGTCTGCGTGTATTCCGGCGGTCTGTGTAAATACTGCAGATCCTGTTATAGGTTTGTTGGCTACTACGCGCCTGCCTGAGAATATTTCTACCATCCTGGAAACATCAGCAAGCTCCGCTTCCTGCACACGGCAGTTGACTCCAGCCATGTCGTGCAGGACGACGACAACCTCATCAAGAGGAGCATTGCCGGCTCTTTCTCCAAGACCGTTTATAGTAACATGTATACCCTTAACTCCTGCTCGGACGGCAGCCAGACAGTTAGCCGTGGCCAGCCCATAGTCGTTGTGCGGGTGGAAATCGAAATGCACATTGGGATATTTTGAGACAAATTCGCCGAGGAATCTGGTACAATGTTCGGGATCAAAACGCCCTAATGTATCAGGCAGCATAATTCGCTTGAGAGGCATCTGAGCAAGCTGATCAATAAACCAGCGTGCATATTCATTATCTTCAAACATACCCCCTGACCAGTCTTCAGGATAGCAGTTAGCTTCAATTCCATGCTTTGAACAATAATCCAGTGTAGTCGCTATATCATTGATATGCTGCTCTGGAGTTTTTCGAAGCTGTTCCGTCAGATGTTTGTATGAACCTTTGGTCAGCAGGTTGATAACCTTGCCACCCGACTCCCCTATCCAGTCCGCACTCCTGGAAACGTCTACAAACCCAAGCATTTCAACCTTGCCCAGATGACCATGCTTTTCCGCCCAATCCGTAATCATACGGACTGCACGCTTCTCACCTTCGGAAACACCAGCGCTGGCAATCTCAATGCGATCTACCTTAACTCTACCTAGTAGAGTCTTTGCGATTGTCAGTTTTTCTTCAGGAAGTATGGCAACACCCTGCGTTTGTTCTCCATCACGCAGTGTTGTATCCATTATTTCGACCATCTGTTTCTTGTTTCTGGGAGTTGTAGTCACTATTATCACCTTTCAACGAACATAATCGCCATGAATATCATTATAACCTCCATCCCCCTAACAATGCCACCCCGACTTCGGAAACAGGCTTCAGACTTCGGACTTCAGGCTTCAGGAACTAATTCTGAGAGGCTGCATGTCTCCCGTACACACTTCTACAAGCACGAACAGAAAAGCGCACCCATCTCCCCGTCTCCCATATCCTGTCTCCCATCTCCTGTCTTCTGACTCCTGACTCCTGACTCCTGTCTCCTGACTCCCATCTCTCATCTCTAATCTCCCCGTCTTCTGACTCCTGACTTCTGGATTCTGACTTCTTAAAAATCCCCTGGCACGGTAATTGCTATAGGTTATATCGTAAGGTTCCATATCAGGGACTGTATACTTGGAGGTCGTCAATTGGCCAGAGATTTGTTTTCAGATATAACACAACTAACACTGACTCGCACACTCGATGCATCAGTAGCAAGGCAGAAAACCATTGCCAATAATATTGCCAATGTTGAAACACCCGGCTATAAGCGTGTGTATGTGCCGTTTGAGAACGAACTGCGCAGTGCGCTGGCTGAGCCCAATCCGAATTCGCGCAGAACTCTCCTGAAAGACCTTACTCCAGTCCAAAAAACGGACTACCTCAGTCCATCCAAACCAGATGGCAACAATGTAAATATCGATGCCGAGATGTCGGATCTGGCTAAAAACCAATTAAGAAACAAAGCTGCGACCACGCTACTGCAAGCAAAGTCATCGATAATGCGGGCAGCTATTTCGGAGGGTAAGAAGTAAATGGGTAGTTTTTCCTCTTTTGATATAAGTTCATCGGGTATTTATGCCCAGCGAGTGCGTATGGACGCCATAGCAAACAATATTGCTAATGCAGAATCTACCAAGACACCTGAAGGCGGCCCATATAAAAGACAGACTATCTCCTTTAAGGCAGTCTATAACGATGTCGTAGGAAATCAAGTGCAGCCGGCAGGTGTAATGGCCGAAAAAGCGCCAGAGAATCCCAATGACTTCAGGATGGTATATGATCCAAACCATCCCGATGCAGACACCGAAGGTTATGTGAAGATGCCAAATGTCAACATAGTTGAAGAAATGGTGGACATGGTTTCGACAACCCGTGCGTATGAGGCCAACGTAACCGCAATGAACTCAGTTAAGAGTATGATCAGCTCTGCCATCGATCTGGGCAGGAGTTAGGTATTAAGCCATGAGAATTGAACCCATACAAAATATCACAGGATTTAGCCCGATTTCTAAAACTCAAGCAACATCAGGGGCTACTGGTGAAGTCTCGTTCAAAGACACAATTAAGAACGCTCTTGGTGGAGTCAATAATCTACAGAACCAGGCTGATGAAATGTCTCAGAAACTGGCCACTGGTGATCTTGAGGATGTGCATAAAGCAATGCTTGCCATGAATAAAGCCAAGACTACATTCGATTTCACGATGACAGTAAGAAACAAAGTGCTTGAAGCATATCAGGAAGTAATGAGAATGCAGGTGTAGTCGGATTAATAATCCATATCTACACATCACGCTACAACAGACAAAAAACACGAGAGCTTGTAGCTCTTTAAACACTGGACCTTTAACGGAGCAAATATATGAACCGTCTTTCCGAATTTGGACCTATAGCGGCACTAATTAAGTTGTGGAGAGACCTTACCCCTTCTCAAAGGGTTGTGGTCATTGCCTTTGTAATGGTGGCGATCATAGCTGTATCAGTTGTCGGATCCCGGCTGACCAAGACAAGGATGGGAATTCTATTCTCAAATCTTGAACCCGCGGATGCACAAGCCATAGTTGCAAAGCTGGATGAAAACAAAACACCTTATGAACTCACCGGAAATGGGACAACCATCGAAGTGCCTGAAGATATGGTTCCACAGGCACGAATGAAAATGGCGGCTGATGGTTTGCCACAGGGCGGGACAATAGGGTTTGAAGCGTTTGACAAAGGTTCTCAGTTTACGACCGAGTTCGCAGACAAAATCAAACTCACTCGTGCTATCCAGGGAGAACTGACACGCACAATATGTTCCCTTAGTCCAGTAATGAATGCCCGTGTAATGATAGTTCAACCCGAGAAAGCTCTCTTTGAGAGTGAACAAGATCCAACCACCGCATCCGTGTTTCTGAAGCTCCGGAGAGGAACTCCTCTGGGTGATGAACAGATATCAGGTATAGTCAGGCTTGTATCGTCCGCAGTTCAAAGTCTGAAACCGGAGAATGTAACCGTAGTGGATTCTGATGGCAATATCCTGTCTGCTGGTAATGAGAGCAGCGGATACGGCGGTATGGGAACTAATAATCAGGCAAAATTCAAATCCCAGGTAGAGATTGAAACTGCAAAGAGCATACAGACCATGCTGGCAAAAGTTGTCGGTAATGACAAAGTTGTTGTTCGAGTAAACGCTGCGGTGAGTTTCGATCAGACCAAAACAGAGGAAGAGAAATACGAACCGGCTGTCGGTGCCGGTCCTAGAGGTGTTCTGGAGAGTCAGGAAACTCACCTTGAGAACTACACTGGGGCTGTACTGCCTCCAGGTGGAATTGCACCAGGCCGTGCAAATGGAACTCCAGGACCAAACGACAAATACGAGAAACGTGAAGACACAAGTCAATACAGAGTCAACACGCAGAAAATTCAAACGGTTAGCGCTCCAGGTAAAATCGACCGGTTGTCTGTATCTGTAGTGCTTGATGACAAAATACCTGAAGCCCAGATGCCAGCAATCAAAGCTGCCGTAACAGCTGCAGCCGGTATTGATACAAAGCGTGGGGACCTGATAGAAGTTATAAGACAGCCGTTCGATAAGTCGCAGCAAACAGCAATGGACAAAGAGTTTAAAACAGAGTCTCAAAAAGACCTGTATATGAACATAGCGAAGAATGGCGGAGCTGCACTTCTGCTGATAGTATTTATGCTCTTCCTGAGATCAATAGTAAAGCAGATCAAAGTCCAGTATCCTGCAGCTCCTGAACAGGCACCTGAATCATCCTTTGAAGGCTCTTTGTTCCCCGGTGACGGTTTACCAACTCCGGAGCAACTTATAGGGGCACCATCAGGTCAGGTGTTTGATACGAGTGAAAACGTCCATGAGGATACATATAGCACTATGCCACCTCGTGACAGACTACCAGCCGAAGTAGTAAACTCCAGTCCCGAAGACCTGGCAAAATTGGTCAGAGGATGGATGAGTGATGAACGTTAATCAATCTTACACATACAACATTCCAGTTGAATCGCATTGGAGAGAGTTATGAACCGAACAATTGACCGTGTAAGCGGCTTAGACAAGGCTACAATACTTCTAAAGTCACTTGGGCCTGAGACCACTGCCAAGGTATTTGAATACTTGACCGATGATGAACGGGAAATTCTTTCTGCTCAGATTGTTACGTTGAAACCTGTCAGCTCAGTGACACGCAGATCAGTGATTGATGAAGTCACCAAGCATGTCAGAGAAGCCAGCAAGAACCGTGAAATCACATCCGCTCCTATAGGCAAGCCACTGGAATGGATGGAAGATATGAGCCCAGCACAGATAGCTGAAGCACTCGTCCACGAGAGACCACAAAGTGCAGCCATGGTGCTGTCTTTATTGAGTCCACAATGTTCAGCAAATATCCTGGCTGAACTGGATGAAAAAACCCGCAATCAGATAGTAATGCGCCTGGCAACAATGAAACCGGTATCTGAAAAGGCCTTATTTGCAGTGGACGAAGCTATGCGTTCAAAATTCCAGGGAGCTGGACATCCGGTTGAAAACACTCACTCAGGATCAAAATCGCTGTCAAAGATCATAAGCAGCGCTGCCAGTCAGGTTCGTGCCGGTATAACCAGCACTCCCCAGCAGAGCGCAGCTCCATCGGTTATAAAATCGATATCGAAATATACGAGTCCTGAGCAGATGCTGGAACTCAGCGATGCCGAGATGTTTGAGGTTCTGACTCGAATGCGTATGGATGACCTGATGGCAGTATTAAGAGTCGCTGGTGATGACCTGAAATCAAAGGTCCTGCGCAATATATCACCAGATTCTGCAAAAATCCTGCGCAAAGGGCTAAGTTCAACGTCAACTACTACACTGCGCGAGCTTGAAGAGGCCAACGTGAGAATAGTTGATATTCTTAACCACTGGTCAGAATCTTTTAGTGTCCCAAATAGAATGGCAGCGTAACAAAACACCGGGACGTCGATTCAAGTCATATATTCAAATATCTGAATGCTGAAATCAATTCAGCATATCCAGTGCATATTAAGCAGGTAACCAGAGTTGGGAAAAATCATTAAGGCAGCAGACACAATATCGAATTGCTTCGAATCATTGACCTGCGATTACGAACTCACAGAGTTCAACCATCAGCCATTGAACGGATATGTCTCAGAACAGGCTCCAATTGTAAAAGAGAAGTCTGAAGCGGAGAAGATCCTAGAAAAAGCTCAAGCACAGGCCGAGATAATCGTCAACACAGCACGTCTGGAGGTCAGTGGACTCTATGAGAAAGCCGAGAATGAAGGTTACCAGGCGGGAATGGCTCAAGCAGCAGCTGAGGCACAACAGCACTCCCAACAAATAGCAGGGCAGTTACAGCAACTAGTCGAAAGACTTGAATCCGGAATTAATCAAGCTCAAAAGGACCGTATGGACTTGATTGACTCAGTTGAACCGGCTGTACTAAAGCTTGTGACTGATTCTGTCGAGAAGATAGTAAGGCATGAAATAAAAACAGACCCTAGAATCGTGCTTAGAAACATAAAAGCATGCCTGCGCAGGATAAAGGATGTGAATGAAGTCACAGTCCGGGTAAGTCCTGCTGAATTAGCTTTTGTAAAATCGCAACGTGAAGAGTTGATAAGCTGCAGCGAGTGTATTCACAGCGCAGCAATAGTAGATGACCGCAGAGTCGGCTCCGGAGGATGCATTGTAGAATCAACTTCAGGTGATTTCGACGCAACAGTAGATACTCAACTCGAACGCATAATGAATAGAATAATGGAGATAGCGGCAGATGCCGGCAACACAGATGATTGACCTTGAAAAATACTCCCAGGCAATATCCCGCCTTGACACCATTCGCATAAATGGACGCGTGGTGCAGGTCGTGGGTGTACTGGTTGAGTCTCAAGGTCCTGCATGTGGAGTCGGTGAAATAGTGGAGATCCACACTCACAGGAACGAAGAACCCGTACTTGCTGAGGTTGTTGGATTCCGCGAATCCCGCGCGCTACTGATGCCGTTTGGAGCTGTTCGCAACATTCGGCCCGGCAGCAAAGTTGTAGCTACTGGATATTCACTCCGGGTTCCGGTCAGTGACTCCATGCTCGGGAGAACGCTTGACGGACTGGGAAGACCTTTAGATGGACTTGGCCCGATAACAGCCGATCGTGAAATCCCGGCCGACGCCGATCCGCCCCACCCTCTTAACCGCCGAAGAATCACCGATGCACTTTCACTTGGAGTCCGGGCAATTGATGGATTGCTGACAATTGGAAAAGGTCAGAGAGTCGGAATCTTTGCTGGTAGTGGAGTTGGTAAAAGCACTCTGCTTGGTATGATCGCACGCAACACTTCAGCTGATGTGAATGTAATTGCCCTTATCGGAGAGCGAGGCCGTGAGGTCCGCGACTTCCTTGAGAAAGACCTTGGAGAAGAAGGCCTGCGTCGATCTGTTGTCATCGTGGCAACCAGTGACCAGGTGCCGGTTGTAAGACTCAGAGGAGCCCAGGTAGCAACAGCCATTGCTGAGTATTTCCGGGACAAGGGTAAGGATGTTCTGCTTATGATGGACTCAGTGACCCGTGTGGCTTGGGCGCAGAGAGAGATCGGCCTGGCATCCGGAGAACCACCGACGACCAGAGGTTATACACCTTCAGTTTTCGCCGTACTCCCCCAGCTTCTTGAAAGATCCGGAACATCGGCAAAAGGTTCTATAACCGGACTGTATACAGTGCTGGTTGAAGGCGATGATATGAACGAACCGATTGCAGATACCGTTAGAGGTATCCTGGATGGACATATTGTGCTGAGCCGTGACCTGGCAGCACGCAATCACTATCCCGCAATCGATGTTTTGTCCAGCGTAAGCAGACTTATGTCAGAGATAGCATCCAAAGAGCATAAACAATCAGCAGGTGTTTTGAGGGATGTGCTGGCTACTTATAAGTCCAGCGAGGACCTGATAAACATTGGAGCCTATGCAAAAGGCAGTAATGCACGGATTGACTATGCCTTGAGTATGATTGATGAAGCTAATGGGTTCCTGAAACAGAGAGTAGAAGAACCATCCGGTTTCAGTGAGACTACCAGTGCATTAACGGAGACATTCACAGGCCATGAAGCGGTTTAAGTTCAGATTACAGACATTGCTCGAACAGCGAATGGCTCGAGAAGAGGAACTGTTAAGGGAGCTGAGTATCCTCCGCAATGAGGAACTCAATGAGTTGTCTGCATTAAGTCGCCTGGAAGAACGCTCCGCAAGAGCTTTCGATAACCTGGCGGAGAAGCTGAATGGTAGCAGCATTGATCCCCGTGAGATATCGGGACTGGATGATTTCGCACATGGGACACTAGATGACATCGAAGAACAAAATGCTGTTATCGATGGACTTAGACAACGGATCATCGACAAACGCGATGAAGTTGTTGAAGCAATGAAGGACCGCAAGGTACTCGACGCTTTGAAAGAGAAACAAGAGACCGCCTATAAACTGGCTGGTATGCGAGCTGAACAAAACGAACTGGACGAAATGAGTTCTTTGAGATACGCGAGAGGCTTGTAAGATGCTTGAAAGTATGAGCGCGGCAATAGATCGCATAGATAATATCAAATCCAATTTTGCGTCACTGCGCAACCGTGGAGTCGTGGGAATAGCTCCCCATGCAACAGGTGGGGAAATTGGCCCCAGGGGGGATATTCCCACCACTGAAGCCAAGTTCTCGACATTCTTACCCAGTTCTGTAGATCAGATCACCGATGTTGCCGATTCCGATACCGGCAGCGAACCTACTCAATATGAAGATATCATCCAACAGGCGTCTAATCGCTGGGGAGTAGATTCTTCATTGATCAAGGCAGTAATCAAAGCTGAGAGTGGGTTCAACACAAAGGCTGTATCAAATGCCGGAGCACAGGGACTGATGCAGCTGATGCCTTCAACAGCAAAAAATCTCGGAGTCTCTGATCCATATGACCCCAAGCAAAACATAATGGCCGGAACCCGTTACCTCAAAGGGCAACTGGAAAGGTTCGATAATAAAGAAGAACTTGCCCTGGCTGCTTATAATGCAGGACCTGGAGCAGTAAAGCGTTATGGAGGAGTTCCTCCGTATACTCAGACACAAAATTACGTTAAGAAGGTACTCGGCTACAAAGGAAGCTTTTCTCAGTAGCCGTTATCTATAAATCTCACCAGAAAGGAGGTAACAAGATGACAAATGCAATAGCAATAGCACCAAAGCTGGAAGTACCGGTTCAGTCTCAGAACACTGCGCATACCACAGACAACAGCGATACACCTAAGTTTGCTGAGACACTGAAGAATGCAAAGGAATCTGAGCAGAAAACCGAAAACAAACCAGTAGACACTAAAGAATCTGATTCCCAAAAAGATCAGACCAAAGATACAGCAGAAGCAAAAACTACTGATACTTCGGACCAGATTAAAGATCCGAATAAGGATTCGGATAAAGAACCATCTGCAGAGGCTCAGGTTCAGATGGCGGCAGCAGTTCTTGCGGTAATATCTGCACCAGTAGTTCTCAAAACTGAAGATCCCAAGATAAGCACTGAGACCGTCATTCCTGCTTCGGTCAACCTGACTCAAGCAAGTAGTCAAGACACTGGAGTCGCTGTAGAAGCAAAGGCCACGAACGTCTCAGAAGTTCCAGTAACAACTGAAAACAGCAGCATCAAGGCAGAACCTATCACGCAGGTAGGAGTAACATCCACCAACCCGAGTCAAACCGTTTCTGAACCAGAACTCGGAAAGACTGCGGTCACGGATACAGCCAAAATTGATGCACAAACAACGCAACCAACAACTCAACCACTGGAACAAAACTCATCTGCAGTGACTGTTCAACCCATCGTGCAAGAGGCAGTCTCGACTGCTAAGGCAAAGACGACAACTGAAGCCACTGCACCGAAAACTCAAGTCAAGTCAACCGGCGAAACTAACCAGACGGTACAGAGCCAACAAGTTGGTGAAACTACTGTCCAGCCAGTTCAGCCGATTGAGCAACCGAAGCAAGAGAATGCATTCTCCGATCACAAGAAGAATGCCGAATCAAAAGCAGATACAAAAACCATAGACAAAGCAAACACCATCCAGGCAGATTCTTTGCTATCGTTGGCTGACATGAGTGCAAATGCAATGAGAGCTAAACAATCCGTAGGAATCACTACGGAATCCACAGTTGGAACAGTAGAAACCCTACCGAAAGTAGATGTTGAAATAAAAACTTCTATAATAGACCAGCAAGTTGTAAACCCAGTAGTCGTAACAGCCGATACATCTACTGTGACAACAACAAAAGTTGCTCCGACTGAGAAACCGTTACTCAGTCAGTCAACCGAGATACCGAAGAAAATCATCGATCAGGTGGTTCGAGAGATATCTCTGACTAAAACAACAGATCGTAACGACCTGGTCGTTAAATTGACCCCACCGTCTCTAGGGACCCTGCGGTTACAGATCACTCAGGATGCGTCGGGTATGACAACCCGGATAGTCGCATCCAGCCAGCAAGTCAAAGACTTGTTGAATCAACACATGCCGACTCTGGTCACTGCAATGGCAGATGCCGGAATCAAGATGGACTCACTTACAGTGACAACTGATAACAAGTTTGAATCCGGCACTTTTGCGGACAACAAAGGTTTCAATCAGGCACAAGGTCAGTCAACCGGATCCAGACAGAAAAAGAATAAAGCATATCAACAGTATACAGGCGGTGCACCAATACTTACGGCTTCAGGCCTGGTACAGACGCATGAAAGTGCCGCGTTTACCTGGTATGCATAAAATGAAAGGGTAAGAATATGTCTACAAGTGCAGTAGGTTCAACAGATTCTACTACTAACACAACGACTACTTCGACGACAACTAAAAGCAGCACTTTGGGCAAAGATGAGTTTCTGAAACTGCTTATAACGCAGCTCCAGAACCAGGACCCACTGAAACCTATGGACAATACCGAGTATGTATCCCAGTTGGCTCAGTTCTCATCATTGGAACAGATGACCAATATTGCCTCGGTATCCAATTCTGCATATACGAGTCAAGCTTCAACATCGGCGTTGGCAATGATAGGTAAGACTATCGAATGGGCAGATGCAGATCTTGGAGTCAACCAGACTGGTAAAGTAGCAAGTATTTCTTTCGAAGATGGCATGCCAAAGCTAAATGTTGGCACTTCATCTGTCGAATTATCTAATGTAGTAAAAGTCTATCAATAACAATAACAAGTATCAAATATCCAGCGAAAGGAGTGTATAGCATGGGTCTTGTTCGTATAACACCGGTAACTCCTGTGGGAGTCACAAAAACAAATACTGTTTCAAATGCCGAAGCAGGATTTGGCCAGGCTCTGAAAGCGGAACTTGGAAAGCTATCGGACATTAAGATATCCGCACATGCACAGAAACGCCTTGATGAACGCAATGTGCATATGGATGGCTCAGACCAGGCCAGACTCTCCGCAGCAATGGATAAGGTCCAACAAAAGGGAGCAGATAAATCTCTAGTTCTCCTTGACGATCTGGCGTTGGTTGTGAGTGCAAGAAACCGTGTGGTGATAACAGCTGTAGATTCTTCCAGCGCGAAGGACTCAGTGTTCACCGGTATTGATAGCGCGGTAATCGCGTAGCTCTGGTTCGATAGCAGACGCTGCGTTGCAGTAAATAGAGATTGCTCGGAACTGATAATTTATGTTTCTGAATAATCCATCTGTCGAAAAAATAGCGCCGGACCTCTTCCGAGGAAGCGCATTGACCACTGAACTATTGAGGTGGTCAGAGAACATAAAGCTGCCGTGTTGGCCTGCCATACAAAAGACAGGTCAACACCAGGCAACCGGGGTTTTGATGGACTGAACTATCCCCGGCAGAATCACGCAGTATTAGCGGGAGGTCAATATAAATGATACAAGCAATGTATTCCGGTATCGCTGGAATGAAAGCTTTCAAATCCAGTCTTGATGTGGTTGGTAACAACATAGCCAACGTAAGTACCACAGGATTCAAATCCGGCAAAGCTTCTTTTAAAGAAATGATGAGCCAGACACTGTCGGCTGGTTCTGCTCCTTCTGGTGGTAGAGGCGGTTCGAACGCGACTCAAGTCGGATTAGGAGTAACTCTGGCTGGAATAGATCAGGATATGGGTCAGGGATCAATGACCAGTACTGGCCGTAAATCTGACTGCGCAATTGAAGGCAACGGTTACTTCGCAGTCTCTAATGGTAGTAGATCATATTTTACAAGAGATGGTGCTTTCACTCAGGATTCTCAGTACAATCTGGTGACGAGTTCCGGTGGGATGAAGGTTCTGGGTTGGAGTGCAGATCCTCTGACCGGTGCAATCGATACCACTGCAGCAATCACACAGGATTCCAGCATACAGATACCTGTCGGCACACTCGCCCTGGCAGCTGCGACAACTAATGCTTCACTGGGTGGTAACCTCAGTGCTTCTGCTGCAACGGGTGACACTTATTCGCTGAAATTCGATGTATATGATTCCCTGGGTATGACACATGCCCTCAAAGTAACCTTTACCAAACAAGATTCAGTTCCGGGAACCAGTTCATGGACATACGATTTCGATGCAACTCCCAGCACCGTCCCGCCGCCATCTCCCAATGTCCTGGAATTTGACTCCAATGGTTATGCTACATCAGCTACAGCCTTAACATCGATACCAATGACACTGAGTCCTTCTACTGGAGCTCCGGAGACTCTGACATTCAACCTGGACATGTCCAAAGTAACCAACCTTAATGGTTCCAACACTATTGACATGAATAGCCAGGACGGACTCCCTATGGGAACTCTTGAATCCTACACGATAGACAAGGGTGGTAGAGTTGTTGGGCAGTTCACCAATGGTGTCACCAAGAACCTTGCGCAGGTATCGATGGTCACATTTAATAATGCCAACGGTCTAACAAAGATTGGTGGTAACTTGTTAACAGAGAGTGCTGCTTCCGGAACAGCAAGGTATTCAACTGCCGGTTCAGGCAGTCTTGGAACCATATCTTCAGGTTTTCTTGAAGCGTCCAATGTCGATCTCACCAATGAATTCTCGAATATGATTGTCGCACAGAGGGGTTTCCAGGCTAACTCTAAGATCATATCTACATCAGATGAGATCCTTCAAGAGCTGGCTAATCTGAAGAGGTAGTATAACTAACCCGCATTATTCACCAAGTTTTGGTTTTGTCCGGCAATAGGGACAAAAGCTGAGACAATCATCAATAATGCGGGCTGAGCAGGTAACACTGCAATGTTTCAATGCATCACATCACCTCAAATTGAAGTGATGTGATGCACTAACCCGCATTATTCACCAAACTCTGCTTTCGACCGGCAGTAGGGGCGAAAGCGAATCAATCATGAATAATGCGGACTAATAATACAGTGAAGTTGGAAAGTATTCTTATAACTACATTCTTCACAAACCTTATTGAACAATAATGCAATTATATATGAGAAATGCCAATGGCAATTTCTGCAAATGTCCTCATTAGAGGTAAATGCACACTGAACAACGTGTGTAGAAAGGTTAAGTTCTGGCGATGATTAAGCTTACATTATTCAATGATTCTGACATCATACTAAATGCGGATATGATTGAACTCGTTGAACACACACCAGATACTCTAATTTCTTTAACAACAGGGAAAAAGATAATGGTGAAAGAATCTGTTGAAGATGTGATCAGCCGTATTGTGACGTATCAACGTCTTGTTGACAAAAAACCAACTGTGCTTACAGGGAGAGTAAACCGGGCCATGCGGTCTTCGGCGAGACATAGGGATTAAATGGATATCGCAACCCTATTGGGTCTGTTCCTCGGATGGGGGGCACTGATTGTTTGTTTGTATATGGAAGGCGGCGGGCTGAGCCAGATGGTCAACCTACCGGCTTTTATACTGGTTGTTGTTGGGACAATAGGGGCAACAATGGTCGGTTACGATTTCAATACAGTCAAATGCATACCTAAAGTGCTCAAGAATGCGATGACTACTCGCCTTCCAGATCCTAATCAACTCGTCGACACGGTTGTTGGTATGGCTAGAATCGCCAGAAACAAGGGCATTCTCGCTCTGGATGATATGTCAGAAGATCTGGATAATAAATTCCTACGACGTGGAATTCAGCTTGTAGTCGATGGCACATCCAGCGTATTAATCCGAGAGGTTCTGGAGACAGAGATAGATGCTCTGCATGATCGCCACAAGATTGGTGAGTCATTCTTCACCGCCCTGGGAGGTTTCTCCCCAACCCTGGGTATTATCGGCACCGTTCTTGGGCTAATCAACATGCTTTCAAAACTTAACGAACCGAGTAAAATGGGGCATGCCATTGCTGGAGCATTTATCGCAACACTCTATGGAGTTGCATTTGCAAACCTGTTCTACTTGCCCATATCCGCAAAACTGAAAACTCGTACGGCACATGAAGTCCTGATACAAGAGATGGTACTCGAAGGCATTTTATCAATCCAGTGTGGAGAAAATCCTCGAAGCGTAGAAGATAGAATGGTCTCATTCCTGTCCCCTGAGATGAAATTGAAGAGACTATCGCAAACATACAATTATAATGAGGACTCACGTGCGGCATGAAACGAAGTCGTGCTGATGGTCATGAGAATGCTGACAGATGGCTTCTCACATACGCCGATATGATAACGCTGCTTATGGCGTTCTTCATAATGATGTACTCCATGTCGGTCTTGAATCTTTCCAGATTCAAAGATGCAGCTGCAGGTATCCGTCAGAGCCTGGGTGCCGAACAGACACGCGGTATGGGCTCCGGCAGCGGTTCTAACAGTAACCCGGCGCTAAACGGTACAGTAGATGGTGTCCTGCAGCCTCTTGTAAAATACATACAGAATCTAAATCAGTCAGGCATAAAAGGCGTTCAAGTTGGCCAGGACTACAGAGGACTGGTCATTACCATAAAGAGCGATAAGATGCTCTTTGCCGCTTCGAGCCCGACAATTAATCCCAGGGCCTACCCCATCCTCGACCGGATATCAGAAAGCCTCGCTAAGATCAACAATCGCATTCAGATTGAAGGACATACCTGCAATCTGCCCCCAAACAGTTCACGCTACGAAACTAACTGGGAACTATCCGCTGACAGGGCTACGAAAGTGGTCAGATACTTTGTTCAGCGCAAGGGCCTGGATCCTCGTCAATTTGCACCAGTAGGCCATGGAGACAACTACCCGGTCGCCCCTAACAATACCAATGAAAACAGAATCAAAAACCGAAGAGTAGAAATAGTTATTTTGCGAAAGCCAACAAACCTGGCACAGAACTTGCTATCTAAGGACACAGAGGGAACGGATGACACCAATCCCAGCTACGTCCAGCGTATTCGTAAATAGTTTCAATACTATTTAAGTTGCGAATACACTCATAGAAGGAGATAGCATATACCATGGCTGCAAAAGTCGAAGAAAAAGCCGCTGAAGCCCCTAAGGGTGGCGGTAAGATGAAACTTATTATCATTGCACTGGCTGCAGTAATACTGATAGCTGGGGTTGCAGTGGTGATGTTCAAAATGAAATCCGCGAAACATTCAGGCAAACCCGAGAAAAAGGAAGTCGTCAAAGTTGAATTCCCCCTGGGTAATTTCACAGTAAACCTGGCTGACGAAAGTCAAATAAGGTATCTCAAGACAAACATAGTCCTCGAAATCACCGAAGAAGCAGCTGAAGCCCTCAAAGGCGAAGGTGGAGAGGGTGAAGGCGAAGGCGAAGCAGCCGCTCCAGCACCAATTCGCGATGCCGTAATCCAGGTCCTCAGTAGTCACACTTTCAGCGATTTACTGAAAGCTGAAGGCAGAACTAAGCTCAAAGAGGAAATCATCAAGGCAGTAAATGAGCATCTTAAAAAGGGCGAAGCACTAGATACCTACTTCAGCGAATTCGCAATGCAGTGACGATTTATCGAGTGTTCATGTTTAACTTACTCACCACTTTAACCTGTATTCAGGAGGTACAAAATGTCAGATGAACTATTATCGCAAGACGAGATAGAGGCTTTACTAGCCGGGGTAAGTAACCCTGGTGCAGCTTCAATACCATCCGCGGACTCACCGGCAGATTCTTTCACTGCTTCAACTCCGCAGACTCAGGAGCCGCCGCATATAGAAATGGTAAGCACTCAACCGACTTACCAGGCTCCACCACGGGAACCGAAACCCGAAACGGTAGCACGAACAGTGCAGTTCGCTCCGCTGGATAATTCGGTTAATTCCGGAATGGTAAACGGGGTGGATCTTATTCTGGATGTCCAACTCCAGGTTGCGGTTGAACTGGGAAGAGCCCAGATGAAAGTCCGAGAAGTATTGGGACTTGGTCCTGGTTCTGTTGTGGAACTTGATAAGCACGCCGGCGAACCCGTCGAGGTCGTTGTAAATAACAAGACAATAGCTAAAGGCGAAGTTGTCGTTATAGATGAAAACTTCGGAGTCCGTATTACTGAGATAGTGAGTTCACAGAGAAACGATGCAAACGCAAAAGCTGCTTAAGTTAATAGTGTTAGGACTGATTGCCTATATGGTGTTGTGTGCTCAGCCGGTTGTGGCTGAACCTGCAACCGAGAAGGCAATCTCATCTTCGGCATCCAGCCAACAGCTCAGCTCGCAGGAGAAGGACATCTTCGCTTCTCTCAATGCTCCGGAAACTAAAGAGCAAGAGAAAAGCGAAGATCCTTCGATGTTTGTAACAGTTATTGGCTTCATAGCCAAACTGATACTAGTGTTGGCGATTGCCTATGCTTGCATCTTTGCGCTGAAGAAAATCAACACATTCAAGGCCGGAGTAGTAGACAGTAAGAAACGTGTGGTTGTATTAGAACACACATCAATAGGTCCCGGACGCCAATTGCATCTGGTAAGTGTAGGTGGTAAGAGCCTGCTGCTTGGTTCAACTCCTCAACAGGTAAGCATACTGGCTGAACTTGATCCTGACTTAATCCCGGATTACCAGGAAGAAGAGACAGTCGGCTTCAAAGAACAGCTTTCGCAGTTCCTGGGGCACAACCCCAAGAAGGCAGAAGCTGCTAAGAGTGTAGCTGAAATGCTGAGAGAATCAACAACTGAATTGCGCGGAACCGTGACCCAGGTCGGCAAACTCCGTGGTAGTCTGAGGCAGTCCGGAGATGAATAATAAACGCAACACAGGCATGGATGTTATGAAGGCCAGACTGCTTAGAGTATCTATTGCAGCAATGGCTACAGGTATAGGAAGCGCCATTCTGGCAGCATCCCCTGCCCTCGCCCAACAAGCAGTGTCACTACCTAAAATCAGTTTGTCACTTGGTAGTGGTGGTGCTCCTAAGGATGTAGCAAACAGTCTGCAGGTATTGTTCATTCTGACAATACTCTCACTGGCTCCTTCATTGCTTGTGATGCTCACTTCCTTTACAAGAATAGTAATTATCCTGTCCTTTACGCGGAATGCAATTGGTTCGCCACAGGTTCCACCGAACTCTGTAATGATGGGACTTGCTCTGTTTCTGACATTCTTTACTATGGCGCCAGTTTTCAAGCAGGTGAATGATAACGCTTTACAGCCTTATTTGAAGCAAAAGATAAGCTTTGACCAGGCTGTAACTGCAGGATCAGAACCAATTAAAGGGTTTATGCTGAGACAGACACGAACCGATGATCTAAAATTGTTCCTGAAAATGTCAGGGACAGCGAAACCCAAGACCAAAGCAGAGTTGCCAATACACGTGCTGATACCGGCGTTCCTGATCAGCGAACTTCGAACTGCATTTACCATCGGGTTCGTTATATTCATTCCGTTCCTGGTAGTAGATATGGTCGTATCTGTCATCTTGATGTCTATGGGTATGATGATGCTACCGCCAATGATGGTATCTCTACCTATAAAACTACTGCTCTTTGTGCTTGTGGATGGCTGGCATTTGATTGCCAAAAGCATTGCTTTGAGTTTCCATTAATATCAGCAACTAGATATCTTTCAGGAGTATACAGATGAATGATTCCGGTGTATTAGAGCTGGCCTTAAGATGTATGTCGGTCGCAGGTATGATATGCGCTCCTGTTTTGGGCTTTGGACTTATCGTTGGACTGTTAGTCAGCATTTTTCAAGCTGCAACCCAAATCAACGAAATGACCCTCACTTTTGTTCCTAAACTTGTAGCTTGTGGTGCTGCGTTGATTATCTTCGGCCCTTGGATGTTGAGAAGCCTGATGAGTTTTACGACTAATCTATTTACCAGCATTCCCAGTCTAGCGAAATAGCACAAATTGTATAGTCGTGTAAACGACATCCACCTACTGAATAACGAGAACACAAATGGACTTAACAGTTTTCGCAATGTCAAAGATGATTGTCTTCCTGCTGGTGCTTGCACGCACAGCGGGAGTCTTCATCGCAAGTCCTGTGTTCAGTAGTAAAAACATCGTCATGCCTGCAAAAATAGCCATTTCCCTTGCCCTGGCATTCATCTTTACACCTCTGGTCAAAACTCTACCGGCAGAACCTGATACGTTGGTACTGGCTGGACTGGTGGTTAAGGAAGTTACCGTAGGGTTTATGATGGGGTTTCTGGCATCTCTAACTATGGCTGCGATACGAATTGCCGGAACTTATATCGACCTTTCCGCTGGTTTTGGATTTGCGCAGATGGTTGACCCAATGAGCAAGGAGCACAACTCAGTCCTTGGGCAGTTGCTAAACGTAGTTGGCACTCTGATGTTTCTTATCTGTAAAGCACACTATCTGGTAATTCAAGGCCTGGCTGAGAGTTTCCAGGTGCTTCCCCTCGGTCAAATGAGCGTAACTCCCGAGCTTACCGGCAATTTCATGGCGGTGTTTGGGGTGATTCTACTGTCCGCATTGAAGATTGCTGCCCCAATACTTGGGGTAATATTCCTCACTGATCTTTCACTGGGTATTCTTGCTCGCACAGTTCCACAGCTCAACATCATTAACGTTGGCTTCTCTGTAAAGATGGTAGTTGTCATGCTGTCGCTAATGATACTTATGCCGGTGGCACTGGGTGTTATGGCCCACCTCTTCGGTGGAATCAGAAAGGACTTCACTATATTAGTGAAGCTGTTAAGCCATGCCTCTGGAGGATAAGACCGAGGCCCCAACGCCTCGTAAACGGGAAGAAGCCCGTGAAGAAGGACAGGTATGTAAAAGTGCAGACCTAAACTCAGCTCTGGTGCTGGTTGTAGGATTGTATCTGATCAAACTCTCAATACCCAATCTGGGATCTCGATTGAAAGACATTTTCATCACCTCCTTTAGTTCATTCTCTACCCATGACATCACAGTCAGCGCGGTTTTCCATGACCTGGTACGGTTATTGCTATATCTCCTTGTGGCGGTGGCTCCAATAGTTTTAGGAGTTATGCTCGTAGGGACATTAGCTAACGTAATGCAGGTTGGACTGCATATTTCCAGCAAGTCCCTCCAGTTCAAGGGTTCAAGGTTGAACCCCCTACCCGGTATTCAGAGAATGTTCTCTGCAAACTCCGGAGTTGAACTGCTAAAGTCGGTGTCAAAAATAGGAGTTGTTGGATTTGTAGTCTACACCTATATCAGGCAACGGGCTCCGGAACTATCGTATCTCATGGGAATGGATTTCATGCAGACCTGCATAATAATTGCAGACATTGCCTGGAACGTCCTGTTGAGATCGTCAATGGTCATATTGATAATCGGTGCAGCTGATTATATCTATCAGAAGATCCGATTTGAAAAACAGTTGAAAATGACCAAGCAAGAGGTCAAAGACGACACCAAACGGTCTGAAGGAGACCCGCAGGTCAAAGGGCATATCCGCCAGAAACAGCGTGAGATGGCCCAGAAGAGAATGATGTCCGAAGTCCCGAAAGCTGATGTGGTTGTAACGAACCCAACTCACTTCGCAGTTGCATTGAGATATGACTCAGAAGTCAGCGATGCTCCGATAGTAGTAGCCAAAGGACAGAGGCTGGTGGCTCAGAGAATTAAAGCCATAGCAATTGAAAACAATATACCGATAGTAGAAAATGTCCCACTGGCCAGAGCGCTTTTCGCTTCTGTAGAAGTCGGAATGCCGATACCAGGGGATTTGTACCAAGCTGTAGCGGAAATCCTGGCGTATGTATATCGCCTGACGAAGCGAGCAGCATAATGACTTTACAGAAACAGGAAACATCAAATGTCGGTTGCTTTGCCAAGACAACAATCAGGTGGATTAAACCTTGCGGGGTTGTTTGCCAAATATGCGGATGTAGCGATCGCCGGAGCTGCGGTCATGATCGTCGGTATGATGGTCCTGCCGCTCCCCAGCTGGGTGCTGGATATTATGCTGTGTGCAAACATAGCGCTGGCGCTCTCCATCCTGCTTGTAACAATGTATACAACCGCACCTCTGCAATTTAGTTCTTTCCCGTCTATGTTGCTCCTCACAACTCTCTTCCGCCTCTCACTAAACGTTACCTCTACAAGACTGATTCTACTCCACGGAGAAGCCGGTGGAGTCATCCATGCATTCGGAACAGTCGTTATCGGTGGTAACTTCATCGTCGGAGTCGTAGTATTTGCAATCCTTATCATCATCCAGTTTATGGTTATTACAAACGGTGCCGGTAGAGTTGCTGAAGTCGCTGCCAGATTTACATTAGACGCTATGCCTGGAAAACAGATGGCTATCGATGCTGACCTGAATGCTGGAATCATAACCGAAGAGGACGCACAGAGAAGACGAAAAGATGTTGCCAGAGAAGCTGACTTCTACGGAGCAATGGACGGTGCCACGAAGTTCGTAAGAGGTGATGCTGTTGCAGCTATCATAATGATCGTTATCAACGTTCTCGGTGGATTCGGCGTTGGTATATTCATGCAGAAGATGGATATTATGCAGGCCTTGCAAACCTACACACTATTGACCGTAGGTGAAGGCCTTGTCACACAGATTCCTGCCCTTTTAATCTCAACTGCAACAGGTCTTATGGTAACTAAGAACGGTTCGGCACAGAGTGTTGGACTTGAATTGATATCCCAGCTGACTTCCAGACCAAAAGCGCTGATGATCACCGCAACAGTGTTCATTATGATGACATTTGTAGGTGGAATGCCTAAGCTCCCTCTTATTATGGCTGCTGCATTCATCGGCACAATCGCTTATTTCCTGACTCAGAACGAGAAAACAGCTGTTAAGGACAAAGCCAAATCTGATAAGGCCAAAGAGACAGCAGCACAACCGGCAACTCCGGACTCTATGGCTGACCTGATCGGTGTAGACCCGCTTGCAGTAGAGATCGGCTATGGCCTAATTATGCTGGCAGATCCCAAACAAGGCGGTGACTTACTTGACCGAATCACAATGGTCCGCAAGCAGTCAGCTATGGATATGGGAATCCTGGTCCCGGCTATTAGAGTGCGGGATAACGTCCAGCTCCAGCCAAATGACTATTCAATTAAACTACGTGGCATAGAAGTTGCTAAGGGAGAAGTTATAGCGGGTCAGTTCCTTGCTATGAACCCGGGTGGTAACCTGGAGAAGCTCACTGGAATCGATACAGTAGAACCTGCATTCGGGTTGCCGGCAACGTGGATCAGCGAATCGCAGAGGATGTTCGCTGAAGTAGCTGGCTATACTGTTGTCGATCCAACAACAGTCTTTGTTACTCACTTGACTGAAGTTATAAGACAACACGCCGCTGAACTGTTGACTAGACAGGAAACTCAGCAGATCATTGATGCTGCAAAAGAAGATTCTCCTGCAGTGGTTGCTGAATTGATCGGTGAGACGATGGGACTGGGCGATGTCCAGAAAGTATTGCAGAACCTGCTCAGTGAAAGAGTCTCTATTAGAGACATAATTGCAGTCTTTGAAGCGTTGGCTGATTATGCACCATCTACCAAAGATACATCGGTATTGACGGAGTATGTCCGCCAGCGGTTGGCACTGGGAATCTGTAAACAGCATACAGACCTGGATGGCAGGCTCAGAGTATTCTCGCTGTCTCCTCAGGTGGAACAGTTGGTTATTGAAAATGTTAGACAGACGGAACTCGGTACCAGGTTAATACTGGACCCTAAGTCCACTGAGCGCTTATTGATCGGTATTCGCGATCAAATGGAAACAATGTCTCAGATGGGATATTCTCCCATCGCTCTCTGCTCTCCTCGGATCAGGATGTATGTCCGCAGTCTGGTGGAACAGAATTTCCCAATGCTTACAGTACTATCCTACGCTGAGATAGCACCAGGCGTAGATGTTGAATCTCTTGGAATGGTGACGGTGAATTATGAGGATTAAGACTTTCGAGGCCCCAACAATGCAGCAAGCCCTGCTGATGGCCCGCAATGAACTTGGTGAAGACGCAGTAGTGCTCAACACCAAACACGTAAAAACCGGAGGTATTCTGGGCATCGGCGGAGCGGACAAGGTTGAGCTGATGGCGGCGATTGATGAAACACAAACTCAGAGTGTTGAACAGTCCAGAACAGCGACCGCGGTGGTTGACAGATTAGTCGACGACGAAGCCGTAGTCTTCCAGCCATCACAGCAGACAAGACCTGGTGTTGTTGAAGAAATAGAAAAGCCAATCGTAGACAGTATCCCTGCCTGGCAGCCTGTTCGGGAAACCATTCCTGAACCTGCCTCATCAAATCCTGGTGATTTCATGAGGTTGCAATCGGAAGTCCAGGAACTTAGTGGTCTGGTTCGCAACCTGCTTTCCGGAAAACCGCAGTCCAATACAGGTCCCTCCGGTTTGATGGAGAGCCTTGGCATTGACGAAGATGTTATTCGATCAAAGTTCTCAGACTGCAGGAATATCACCAATCCTGATGACCTTGCATCAGTACTCGGAATGAGGATGAGTGAGTTTGCTAAACCTCTAACCCTGGGCAACCACGATGTCATAGCTATAATCGGACCAACCGGAGTCGGCAAGACAACAACCCTTGCTAAACTCGCGGCATATTTTAGCTTGGAACTCGGAAAATCAGTTGCCATGGTCACGGCTGACACATTCAGAATTGGAGCCGTTGAGCAGCTCAGGACTTATGCCCGGATTATGGGAATACCGCTGGAGATCGCCCTTTCGCCTGAAGATATAACCGAGGGAATCGCTAAGCATGCGGACAAAGATGTCATATTAATTGACACTGTTGGCCGCAGCCAGCGCAGCACCGAACATATTGAGGAACTGCAGGCTTTCATCAGTGCAGCAAGGCCGACTCAGACTCATCTGGTGGTCTCAGCCTCAGCAGCGCCCCAGATTCAGAACGAAGTGGTGAGTAGTTTTGCATCGCTCTCCCCTACCCATATTATCGTAACCAAACTGGATGAATCCCCTAACAGGGGTTGCCTGATTAACTTACCGTTCCGCACCGGACTGGGCATCTCTTGTATGACCGCCGGACAGAACGTACCACAAGACATTGAGTTTGCCACTCCTAACGGATTGGCCTTAAGAATAACGGAGGTTGCATAAATGTCGGATCAGGCCGAAGTACTTAGAAACCTGGTTCGGGACAGGCAAGCTGGAATGGCCAGGACTAGAGCCCGCGCTGCATATACTATAGCCGTAACAAGTGGAAAAGGCGGCGTTGGGAAAACATCAGTCGCGGTCAATCTTGCATTGATGCTCGCTAAGAGCGGACGAAGCGTAAGGCTTGTAGATGCTGACTTTGGACTATCCAATGCTGAAGTCTTGATGGGTATATCTACAACCTACACTCTTGAGGATGTATTGGTTGGTCGGATAGACGCAGCGGACGCATGGGAAAATTGCCCCGGTGGGATAAAACTCCTCTCTTCCGGTTCCGGACTAGAGGAAATGGCCAATGCCGACGCCAGAATCGGTTCCGATTTGGGCAGCGCTATCTCCAGATCAGTCAGCAACAACGATATCGTCGTTATTGATACTGCTCCTGGAATAGACAACCCTGTAAGCAGTGTATTGGAACTGGCTGACGAAGTAATCGTGGTAACGACACCTGAGCCGACATCGATAACTGACTGCTATGCAGCAATAAAGACACTTATCGCCCATTCACCGGACGCGAATATTACTTTACTGGCAAATTCCTGTGCATCACCTGCGCAGGCTGCTTCAGTAGCATCCGGTCTGGAAGGGATATGTAAGAAGTTCCTGGGGAGATCGTTCAACAGGTATGAGTATCTTCCTGAGGATCCAGCTGTGAGCTGGGCAATAAGAAATCAGAAGCCGCTCGCGCTGGCTTTGTCCCAATCAATGGTTTCCACATGGCTGCGCAGAGCTGCTATAAAACTTGATGAAAGAATTCGCCATAATCAGGCTGCCAGAGACATACCTGGCACGCTAATTGCTACTAGATGATTAGGAGCATACACAGGATAGATAATTATGGTTAAACCGCTGTGGAAGATCCTGAGTCTGATGATGTCACTGGCTACGTTCGGTGTAGTAGCTGCCCTCTCGGTAACGGGAGGAGATGATATGCCCTGGACAGTAGTTCGCGGTGTGATCTCATTTATTGTGTGCTGGATTATATTAAGCAATCTTGGAAGTATCCTGGCATTTGTGCTGCCAAATCCAAATGATAGCTTTGAAGTTCCTGAAGAAGATACAGGAAAAAAGAAGAAAGGTTGATAGAGAATGGACAAACGTGAGAGGCTGTGGCGAGAATACAAGCAGACCGGTAGTGATTTTGCACGAGAGGAATTGATTTCCGAGTATGCATACCTTGCAAAGTATGCTGTGGACAGACTGAACCTGTCCCCCTCCGGAGCACTCGGTTATGAAGATTTAGTCGGACATGCAGTAGTCGGTCTGATCAATGCACTGGAGAGATTTGACCCGGAAAGAAACGTAAAGTTCGAGACCTATGCATTGACACGTATCCGCGGCGAAGTCATTGATATCATTCGCAGCCTGGACTGGACACCTCGTTCAGTACGGCGCAATGAGACTCTGCTGCGTGATGCTTATGCCAGGACTGAGATCAACAATGGTCGTCCTCCCACCGATATGGAAGTTGCTGACCATTTGGGCGTCAAGATGAATGAGCTAGAGAAGATGCTGGCAGACGTCGGTCAATCAGCCGTGCTCTCACTTGATGAAATTCTCTCCAGTGGGGTAGATATCTCCAACACCTATCTGGACAACGAATTCGCTGATCCTGCTGATAAAGCTCAGACCAAGGAACAGCAGCGTATACTTGCTCAGGCAATAGATGAACTCCCTGAAAGAGAGCGTTTAGTTGTCTCCCTTTACTATTTTGAAAACCTGACCCAGAAAGAAATCGCAGCTGTCCTGGAAGTAACCGAGTCCAGAGTCTGCCAGATCCACACAAAAGCAGTATTAAAGCTGGCAGGCAAACTGTCCAGAGCATCCGTAGGGTATTCTATGGCTGCATAAATCAATCTTCAATCGCACATGCCCAATCTATCAACCTCAGTTTACCCGGCTTGTTTTTACAGGCTGGGTATTTTTTTGCAGCGAATTTGCCTAGGTTTACCCATCCACAATTTTCTGATAAACTGCTGTATCCAAACATGGAGGTAGTGTAATGAAACTGGTCAATGAGGACAGTTTAGGCAGCACGCTTGATGCTGCGAATGAAGTATTATTTTATGGTCGTGAGATACCGGCAGACCAGAAGCTGGAACTTGCCAGGTGGATTGCAGGTCGGCAGGGATTACCCGGGTCATATGCAGGAATGTTTGCCGGGACCGATGCTGACCGGGCATCGGGTTATAAAGTATTCTCTGGTGAAAGTATCAAAACCGGCGCAGGAACTGCCCATATACTCGGAGAAGAAGCCTCGCGCCTGCTCATCAAGTTAGACGTTCAGGACGTTGAAGTCCAAAACGCTCTGGCCCGTGCCACTGAGGGAATGATGAAGTGCTTGCTGACTGAGACCGGTGAACCGAAAATAAGCTGCATGGGGATATACTGCTGCGGGATATGCTCGGTTGCTTACTGGAGACATTTAGTTGTCGGTGGGCTGCAGGACTCAGAAGCCAGACTAGCTGCGGGTGTGGAAGCACTAAAAGAACACCGTATCGGCAACGGTCGCTGGCAGAGATTTCCATTCCACTATGCACTCCTTGCCTTGAGCGAGATCGATCTACCCTCTGCCATAGAAGAAATGCGCTATGCAGCTCCGGTGTGTGAATCATATTTGATGCGAAAACCAAAAGACGGAGAAACTGCCAAACGCCGCAGGATTGTAGCTGAGAGGGTTCTGGCTAAGTGCTAAAACGCAATGTATCTGTCATCCTGAGGAACGAAGGATCTGCTTTTCTATCCGGAACAAACAGATCCTTCGTTCCTCAGGATGACAAGTCCCACGCCTTATACGTTTTATTCCAATCAGAATATCAGAATGTTTTGGTTTGACAGGATCAACACAAGCACGTACACTATAGTCCACACATGCACTTAAACGGCATTCTATACGATACACGACTTTGTCAGAGTGCGGTGATTCAAGCACATGATTCATTGGAGGCCTTAGTTTGAACAATTTTGTGGCTCTTTGTATTCTAGTTTTACTTGTACTCACTCTTTCACCAGCAATTGCCCAGCAGACTGAACAAAGTGTCCTGGCTGTGGGCGGTGTAGCGAAAGCAGTTATTGTATGCGATCCTGATCCGGCGAACTGGAGGGAGAAGTTTGTTGTAAAGGACCTGGCAGAATATCTTTCTAAAAGTGTCGGTATGACTTTTCCGGTTGTTATATCAGGCCAGGAGACAGATTCTCAGACCTGCATCTACGTAAACCGTGTAGCTGCAGTCAAACTCGGTATCGACCAGTCAAAGCTTGCTCCTGAAGAATGGATAGTAAAATCGGCCGGTAACGATATCATGCTTACTGGCGGGACCGGTGACGGGTTCATGTATGCGGTCTATCATTTTCTGGAGGATGTGGTAGGCATACACTGGTGGAGTGGAAACGAAGAGAGCGTTCCATCCAAACCTGATTTGGCGGTTGGACCTTTGAATTTATCCGGCAAACCTGCGTTCAATATCCGCTGGACTGGACTTGGATATTCCGATCTTCCGGGGAATTGTGCAAGAGAATCAACCTATGCGCTGCGGAACCGCGCTGAATACTGGTATAAGATTCTACCGGACAGCACTTATCAGTGGAACTATCATTTCAAGAACTTCGCAATGCCCTGGTGCCACACAATGTTCTCCTTTGTCCCTCCCCGAATTTTTGACACACATCCCGATTGGTTTGCTATGCTCAACGGCAAACGTGGGACCGATGCCAGAGATCTGTGTATGACCAACAAGGAAGCACAGAAGTATATGGCTTCTGCAATTGTCAGCAGCGTGGACCCGGTTGCTGCCGATGCAGATGGAAAAGGTAATAATCGGCCTATCATATTCATGATTGGACGAGAAGATGGAGCTGAATGGTGCCAATGCGATGTATGCACCAAGTATTATAGTGAACACTCAAAATCCGACCTTATGGTTGAATTTACCAATGCAACAGCAGAGGAACTGGCTAAGACTCACCCGAATGTATTGGTAGCACTGCTCTCCTACCAGGGAACATCTGCACCTCCGAAGTCCGTAAAACCGCTGGATAATGTGCTTCCGATATATTGCACCGAGGGATACAATCAGGCACGTCCTATAACCGATCCCTGCAATAAAGCAACACTGGACAATATAAAAGGCTGGAAAGCTGTATCAAAGAACCTTATGCTCTATGTTTACCAGCGAACTTTTGCAGCTTATGAGTCAAGATATGGAGCATCTTCTGGTCTCGATCTCCCCTGCCCTACGGTGTTAAACTATGGGGAGAACTTAAAACTATTTAAAGAACTTGGTATCTATGGTTTCTACAACCAACTGGGGGAACTGATCCACCAGGACAACACAGATATGAAGAACTGGATAATGGCAAAGCTCATGGAAAATCCTGACCAGGACTT
Organism: Abditibacteriota bacterium; assembly: GCA_942493375.1. Classification (GTDB taxonomy): domain Bacteria; phylum Armatimonadota; class UBA5829; order UBA5829; family UBA5829. Next base: position 46,510 of record OW818698.1, read on the forward strand.
CAATAAACTGGTAGGGCAATTCGTTGATGGATATTATGGCCCTGCTTCTAAAGACATCCTCGACTATCTGAATATACTCAAAGATGCCGAACAGAAGAATCCATCTAGTGTATGGTTCTTCTCAGACATCACCAGCCGTGCCTATTTAAACATGGATTTCTTCACTGCAGGGGATGTGTCTTTGAAAAAAGCAGAGGAGCTTGCCAAGGACTGGAGATACCGTGTGAGAGTCGGTTATCAGCGGTTATCCTTCGACCGGGCAATGCTCTACTGCTGGCCTAAGCTTGTAAGGGAATGGGTTGCATCCGGGAAGAAAGAGACTGATTTCCCATTCGACAAATCAGCGGTTCTCAAGCGATATGAAGCAAACACTCTGGATCAAATGGAACTCAGAGGCGGTTATGGCGGAATCGACATGGGTATTCCTAATCAGCAAATCAATGAAGAAAGAGAGATCTTTGCCCGGAAGATATATGTAGATGCTCCGATACCTGCTAAGTTCAAATCGCTCGGGGCATCCGTAGTCAGCGTATTCCCGGCAGCCAGCGGAGCATTCAGGCTGGGTAAAGAGGCATCTGTGGTTGATGATCCTAAAGCAGTTACTGGTAAGGCTCTATATGTAACCCTGAAGGAAGGATCAACTGGACTGGGTTGGAAATATCAACCGCAATTCGGTGATGCTATCGCAGGAAAGGCACCAGTAGCCATAAACAGTAAGGTCGCAGCAAAAAAAGAAGGTTACCATTGGATGAACCTTGGCATCCAGGAGTTCACTGCTTCAGGCTCCGGAATGATTATTGGAGAGGGTGATAAGTCTATCAGTTTCTGGGGTTCTGAACTTGCTCCAGCTAGTTATGAAGTCTGGGTAGAACTGCGCTCAGAACCTGCAAAGACCGGGCCGTCGGTGTATATCTCACAGCTGGTGACGATTAAGAAATAGAACACGATTAATAGGCCCGCATTATTCATAACTGACTCAGCTTTTGTCCCTACTGCCGGACAAAAGCAATGCTTGGTGAATAAAGCGGGCTGGATTAAAGGATTAGCAGGATTTCTATCCCTCCAGGTTTCAGATAGCTAAAGGGACATAGCAGTAACAGAAGCTGTTAATATAAGGGTGATTTGTCATCCTGAACATAAATGTCATCCTGAATGCAATGAATGATCTGCTTTGTCGAACAGCAGATCCTTCATTGCATTCAGGATGACATTATTCTCAAAACACTGACCAATCAATAATGACAAAGGCTGTCTGTTCTTTGCTAGACAAGGTCCGCAGCATCTGATTTTACAGTTCCATCTTTAGCCAGTCTTGGTTGGAGATAGAATTCATCATATAAGATTCCTGCTGTGACTGTTGCTGGAGCTGCCAGGAAAACACCGAGAACTCCGAAGAACCCACCCATTGCTATCACTGAAAATAGTATAGCTATCGGGTGCAGAGACAACTGTCGGCTCATGACCAACGGTATAAGCAGGTTTCCCTCAACCTGTTGAATAGCAAGAAATGCTATAGCGACTGCGATTGCCATTGCCGGGTCCTGCATTAAGGCTACTATTATCGGTGGCACAGCAGAAAGTATGGGACCGATAATAGGGACAGCTTCAAGCAGACCAGCGATAAGTGCAAATAAGAAGGCCTGTTTTATACCTATTACTGCCAGCACAATCCATGTCAACCCAAATATAAACACCATCCCAATGAGTATGCCGACAGCCCATGCCCTTATAGCTAAAGCAATTCTGGTGCCGGCAGTCTGAGCTCTTGTCCTGATTACCGGACTTAACGGCCTCAGTATACCCTCAACCAACGGCTTGGGATTGGCAAGCATGTATACAGTGCAGATAAATGCCAGAAACGCTCCTCCAATAGCCGCCGCAACTCCGGCGGTAGCTTTGGTCGCTCCCCCAATAATGGGACCAGATAGGCTTGTCCAACTGATATCCGGCATACTGGTCGGGATGGCATTTTTGACTTCAGGATTCCTTGCAAAAAAGTCAATAACCCAGTTGTGGGCCGTATCTGCTTTCTGAGGTATTGTCTGCCAGAGGTCTTTGATCTCACGTGATGCCGGAACAGCTACCAGTGCAACCCCCAGACCAACCAGGCATATAACAGATATCGCAAGCACCGAAGCCGACCATTGTCTTTTGATCTTGTGCCTTGCAAGCCACGATACTGCTGGATCCAGGACCAGTGTGGCAATTGTAGACACGCTGAGGATCAATACCAACCCGGCAACCAGAGCAATAAACTTAAATAGCACATAAAGAAGCGCTGCGAATAAAATACCCTGTCTGAGTTCTTTACCAGTAAGTGAGTGGTTTTGCATTCTTCACCTCCCTCGAAAAAAGAATATTTTCGTCCCTTTGTAGCAAGTCCAGCAGGTTTTCGCTGCAGGCGAAAATCGAGAGGACTCATGCTACGATTCCCATATAATACCCCTCAGAATATAACACACAAGAGGACACTACGCAACCGTGTGAAGCCAGATACAAGATGGTATATATAATTGGGGGTGATCATGATGTTAAAACACCGAATTGGACATAAACATCCTGATAGCATTCAACTTTCAGATGAAGAGTGGAAGCGAATCACTGAAACATTTGAACATCCAAAAAGCGACCCAGGCGAGGCTCTCACAAAGGCCGTGACGATGTTCCATCAAGTGCACGATAAGGGAGATAGGTATATGTATCGAATGATGCCGAACAGCTGATAACAATCAAACGATATCTAAGCCAAGTCCTTTTATAGCTGCAACTTTAACTATGCTCGGATCCATTCCCTCAGATGCTACACAGTATTCGAAGCTGGAATGGTTTGAGGAGGCGCTGTAGTTGCCGTATTTGTCGGCGCATACCAGAGCCATTTTTCCGACCGGTTGTGTGCCATTATCGATGCGAGTGTGTGTATTTCGGATTGCTTCTATTGCAGCGTCGTCCGGGGTCATTCCCTGCTGGAGTCCGTTGACAACCGAAAATGCCGTGCAGCCGCGCATAATGTCTTCGCCGACTCCAGTGCAGCAGGCTCCCCCCCAGTTGTTGTCCACATAGAATCCGGAGCCAATTAGAGGGCTGTCCCCTACTCTGCCCCGGTATTTCATGGCTAATCCACTGGTGGAAGTCCCGCAGGCCATATTGCCGTCACAGTCTAGAGCAACAACGCCGACGGTATCGTGCCCGGGCACCAGGTCTTTGTCATTGATCCTTACCTTACGTTCGTAATAGTCCTTAATCCCGGCTTCATTCAGAAGCAGTTCACGAGAGAACCCCTTACGGATAGCGAACTCATCTGCCCCCTGGCCAGCAAGCATATTGTGGGGAGTATCTTCCATAACGCAACGAGCAACGGATATCGCATGCCGGAAACTCCGCAGCGCAGCTACAGCACCAAAAGACATAGTTGATCCATCCATAATAGCTGCATCACACTCGATATCCCCTTCTCTATTCGGAAATCCACCAAACCCCACAGAATCCCCGGATGGATCATCCTCAACAACCCGAACCAGCTTTTCCACCGCCAATAGAGCGCTGCCGCCATCAGCAAGTACCCGATAAGCCTCAACAATCCCGGGAAATGAGAACTCCCAAGTAGAGATGATTAACCAGGACATATTAGTTCCCCTTATGCTATATGAAGTACCACAGAATATAGCATATGAGAGTAAGGGAAGCAAATAATAATAACCGTTCGCTTCTTACCAATTGGACAATATCAAGCTGAACATGATAATCTTCCCGCAGAGACTATTTACTGTGTGGCTCCTGAAAGGATACTTGATGAAACTGGTTTTATTGATTGTTATTGCACTAATTGTTGTGTGTTCTGGTGCAGAGTGTGTGAATATATGTAAGGGTGGCAAGCCGATGGCTGTGATTGTTGTTGATGCTGGATGCCTGGCTTCTGAGCGCAAGGCAGCTGAGGAATTATCGAAATATCTTCATGAGATCACTGCCGGTGCTTATCCGGTTATCGTTGATAATGGCAAAACAGCAGGCAAGGCAGCCAGAATATATGTCGGTAGAGGCAAGCAGGTTGACCGGTTGATGGGTGGGTTTGACTGGGATTCACTCGGTAGAGACGGCATTATCATAAAGACAGTGGGAAATGATCTGGTAATTGCCGGTGGCAGACCAAGGGGAGCGTTGTATGCGGTCTATTCATTCCTTGAAGATGAACTGGGATGCCGATGGTGGACAAGCACAGTCAGCAGCATTCCCAGGAAGAAGAGTATAGCATTTAACAAGTTGGAACGGACTTATTCTCCGAAGATGATTTATAGAGAATCTCACTATAAGCAGTCCTATGATATGCAGCATCCGGATTTTGCTGTGAAGCTCAAACTTAATGGCACTATGCAGCAGACCCCTGAGGAATGGGGAGGACATGAGTTCTTTATCAATGGCGGGCACTCTTTCTCCAGACTACTACCGGCAGACAGGTATTTCGGGGCACACCCTGAATGGTTTTCAATGATAAATGGAACTAGAACACCTACAGGCCAGCTGTGCCTGTCCAATAAAGCTATGCGTAAAGAGATTGCACAGAATGTGCTGGAGACTATTGCAGCAAACCCGAACTACAGCATTGTGGATGTCAGCCAGAATGACAACGGGAGCTATTGCCAGTGTCCTGAATGCAACGCTGTTGCTGAGAAATTCGGTGGACAGAGTGGACTATTGATAGATTTTCTGAATGATGTTGCTGAGGTTGTCGGCGATAAGTATCCCAGTCACAGCGTGGAAACTTTTGCATATACCTACACCAGGTTTGCTCCTAAAAACATCAAACCTGCAAAAAATATCGTTATTCGACTGTGCAATATAGAAAATGATAATTCAAAACCACTGGATGCACCGTCAAATGCAAGTTTTTATGCAGCACTTAATGAATGGAATAAAATTTCCAACAGATTATTCATCTGGGACTACCTGGCAAACTTCTCGAATTATCATATACCGCACCCGAACACTCATGTCATTGCCCAGAACATTAAACTATATGTCAAGGCAGGCGCAGTCGGGATGTTCGAGCAAGGGGACATGTATAATGACAGCGTAACGTTCGCTGAGTTGCGAAGCTGGGTAGTATCCAAGCTGCTCTGGGATCCAACCATGGACGGTGAAAAACTCGTAGACACATTCTTGAAAGGTTATTATGGCAAAGCAGCTGGAGAAATCCGGCAGGTATTGAATGTTTATTCTACTGCTGTGCTTAAAGAAAAATATAACCTGTCCTGTTACAACGACAAAAATCCATATTTCAAAGCAGCAGATTATATAGCAGCGTTCAAGCATTTTAATAATGCTGTTACTCTAGAAACCAGCCCTGAAATCAGACAGAGGATTGATGTGCAGCGTAAAGGGCTGGAATTGTCCCTGCTGCTCTCCAAACCCGAAGTCCGGGCAGAGGTTTTCAAGAGTGGTGTGGTTAAGATAGACGATGTAAGAGCCTGGTGCACCAATTATATGGCCTGGACATCAAAATCCGACAACACATTCATCAGCGAAGCCCAGCCTATTTCAATGCAGTATTTTAGAAATGGTGGAATCTACCGCGGAAGCGCTGGAGGAGTTCCGGAGAACTGCAAGGGTCTAGAAGACGAAGACTGGTTCGATTTTCAGGATGACGGTTTCATGCTGGCTGGAGAAGGCAACTGGGCATTCAGAGAACCGGATGCCAATGCATCAGATGGCAGAGCGATACGAATGCAATGCAATCACGACCAGTGGGCAACAAAGTTCTTCCTGACTCCGGTTCTGGACAATGGAATAACCACCGGCGAGATATTCATTAGACTGAGAAAAGCATCTACAGAAGCTCCGGCAGGCTTTATGTCCGGAATATTCGATATGAGTATATACAAAGAAACAGTCTCAAAGAGCTTCCCGGACAGTGAAATCACCACTGAATACAAAGACTTCAGCCTGGGTGTGCAGACAATCAGCAGGACCGGACAACAGCTCTGGGTCTCCCCTATCAACCTTAGCAGCAGTAATTCTATTTATGTGGACCGGGTTTATATCATCAGGGAAGGTGCAAAGAAGGAGTAGTTAGATGCTGTACTACATGTTACTCTTGTGTTTGGTTGTTCTAGCGTTGACGGCGGTCAGTGCTCAAGCTGAACCTGTCAATATCGGCAGCAGGTTGGAATTGTTTGTGGATGACTATCTGATCGAGAGCCTGGACCAGGTAGAACTCCAATTGCAGCACCCTATTGAGAAGGAATCCGTATTGATACCGGATGCTCCATGGGAGGGTGAAACGTCGGCATATTTCACAGTATTCCAAGATGGAAGTCGATACAGGATGTATTACCGCGGGTCGAACTATAGCATAGATCCTCATGAGCTGACGTGCACCGCAGAGAGCGAAGACGGCATCCGTTGGACCAAACCTGAACTCGGTCTATATGATTTCAAGGGATCGAAGAAGAACAATATTGTATTGGTGGGAAATGCTACACATGCATTCGTGCCATTCAAAGATGCGAATCCAAGTGCCAAACCGGATGAGCAGTATAAGGCAGTTGCACTGATTGGATTTGAAGGTAAACCGGCATTGTTTGCTTATATCTCACCTGATGGTTACAACTGGAAGTCTCTCCAGGATAAACCGATCCAGACTGAAGGTGCTTTCGATTCACAAAACCTGGTTTTCTGGGATTCCGAAAAAGGCGAATATGAATGCTATTTCAGAGACTTCCGTGACGGTCTTCGAGAGATCAAACACTCTTCATCTAAAGACTTTATTCACTGGAGCAAGCCTGAATGGCTGAATATGACCGGGGCTCCGCGTTTCCAGCTTTACACTAACGCAGTGCAGCCGTATTTCCGGGCTCCTTATCTCTATATGGGTTTTCCAAAACGGTTCTTTGAGGAGAGAAAGCTGATATCATCTTATCCTGAAACCGGTATTTCAGATGGTGGATACATGACCAGCCGGGACGGTGTAAATTTCCACATCTGGCCCGAAGCATTTGTGCGTCCCGGGCTGGACCAGGATAACTGGACCGACCGCAGCACTATGGCTGCCTGGGGTATGTTGCAACTCAAACCGGAAGAGATTTCCATGTATTACTCCCGGGACTACCAGCATCCAACTACTCACATCGCACGAATGACGATAAGAACCGATGGTTTCGTTTCGGCCCACGCGGGCGGTACAACCGGTAATCTGATTACAAAGCCTCTGCTCTTCGAAGGCAAGAACCTTGTGATTAACTTCTCATCCTCGGCAGGTAGTGGAATAAGAGTGGAGTTGCTGGATGAAAACAATATACCAATACCTGGCTTTGAACTCGCCAGTTGCCCATTTATCTATGGTGATAAAATAGAACATATAGTTTCCTGGAAGTCCGGCAGCGATCTATCCGCTCTGGCAAACAAGCCTGTAAGAATACGTTTTCAACTTACAGACGCCGATATATACTCTTTCCGATTCAAACCGTGAAAATATTGTCATCCTGAATGCAATGAAGGATCTGCTTTTCTCGTGCATAGTTACTGCAACCGAGATTCTTCACTGCGTTCAGAATGACATGGTTTTCGTTCAGAATGACATTGATTCCATTCATGATGACAGCAGTAAAGCAGATTCTTCGTTCCTTAAAATGACAAAGTATAGGTGATAATTGATGAAATCGATTCGTTTTGCAATTCTCGCAGTATTGTTTTTTGCACTAGTTCAGGCTGGTTTCACCCAGGAGGTTGTGGGGAAACGACCTTATGAGATGGACTGGGCTAACAGGGTAGAGAATGAAGATCCTCCTCTGATAGACTTCGAACAATTTGGCCAATGGCAGATCAAGACTAAAGATGTTGTCGCGACGTTCGTTCAGTCCCGTCAGCAGCAGATATTCGGGAGTTATGTAGGTAAGCTCACCTACCGCGCAGTCGGAATCGACCCTATGCTCAGCATAGGACCGGTTACTCCTATCAAAATCGATAAACCCTTCGATGCAGTCAGCTGCTGGATATATGGCAATAACTGGGGTTTTGCTCCAAACCTCACCTTGCCTCAAGCTGTTATATATGCAGTCTTTGAAGACAATCAGGGCAAAGAGTTCAACGTCTTTCTGACATCGGTGAACTGGGAAGAGTGGTTCCTGTGCCAGCATAGACTTACCCCGGAACAAATCAAACAGACCCAAAAGGGTGTGAAATTCGTACGTCTTGAGTTTAGCAACTGCGGGAATAAGATGGATCTCAATCTATTCTTCGACAACTTCTCGGTCTTCACGGAACAGCTAAAGCCTCTGACATTTGCTCCAAGAAAACAGCGTGGAGTAGACATGTTCCCCGATCAGGGAGTTGGGACGAATAACGGTTCAGGCAGGCTTCCGTTCCCAAACAACGTGAAGACTATTCTACCGGACAATATCGAAAGGAAGTTCACAACCTCGGTCAAACAATTCGGCAGTTCTTTTGCATTCACATATAAAGGAGCGGATGGCGTTCTGACATACAAACTCACCCCAAAGACCGGGACATTCTCCGATATTTCGGCTCAGTGGCAGGGACGGGGGAATATAATTCATCCGTTAGTTGACGGGGGAGTGTATTTGGAGGGCAATGCCAAACTGCCTCAGAAAATAAAACCACTGGGCAAACCTCAACTTAAAAACGGAGTTGTAACTGTTCGATATAAAGTGACAAAGGGTGAAGCCAGTGCTGATGTGACCTACTCATACAGACTCTGGGCTAAGTCTCTGGTTATCGACACAATCGCACCTGGTGGCAAAGTGGAGGAAGTCAGGTATGGTCATGCTGAGGGTTTGGTTGACCCCAGACTTGCTAAAAGTCCTTTCTACCACTATGGAAACACCCGTCCCGCAGTGGCAATATCTGGGTCTGCTGATAAGCCACTTTTCCTGACCGGCAATACTGACTGGTACCGGTCCAATTCATCTGTCCCATTCTCAGTGAACCTGATCGAAGATAATAAGGTCTCTTACCAGGGAGGCGTGCAATATATTGCTAAAACTGACAGTAAACGCAATGATGTATTCGAAAGATTCTTCGTAACACTCTCTCCAAGGTTTGAAGAGATGCTGCCAAACATACCGAATCCAGTGTCTCCCTGGATGAAAGTAACAGGAACTGGAGTCTGGAAAGCACATGGAGCCGGAGATCGCAAATCAGATGCTGAGTTCTGGACAAATGTGTGGCGCTGGGGTATGCGGAAAATCATCGTCACCGACCATGAAACCGGATGGAGAGATGGTGGGGAAAGCTTCACATTCCGTACCCGACCGGCGCCTGCAAAGGGTGGAGACAAGGGACAATATGATTATGCCAGACTGATGCAGGACAAGCTGGGGTTTGTCTACGGACCTTACAACAACTATACTGACTTCGCCCCGGTAAACGAATTCTGGAGCTATGACCTGGTATCACGTTATCCGGACAACCAGTTGATGACTGCCTGGATGAGATGTTATGCTCCAAAACCTGCAAGAGCAGTCGAGTATGCCGAGAAACTGGCCCCTGAAATCCAGAAGAAGTTCAAGTTCTCCACAGCCTACTGCGATGTCCATACAGCAGTCGCACCCTGGGAGAGAGTTGACTATGACTATCGAGTGCCTGGAGCGGGAACATTCGCTGGGACATTCTATAGTTATGGCGAGATTATGATGATGCAGAAAGCAGCTTGGAATGGGCCTGTGTATTCCGAGGGCAATTTCCATCTATACTATATGGGACTGACAGACGGTAACTATGCACAGGACCGGACATATGATATACCGACTCAACCATGGCTGGTAGATATTGACCTTCGCAAGATGCACAACCTGGGATGCAACTTTGGTATGGGCGCTCCGAGCATGTTCTACAGCCAGCATGAATCCATCGAAGACCCTTCCAAACAAGCGGCTGAAGCATACTACGACCGGTTCTTTGCTGCTACTGTAGCATTCGGGCATCCGGGATTCCTGACATTTGAGGGTGGATTCAATCACGCGCTGCGCAGCTATTATATGCTCCAGCAGCTTCACAGCAACTACACCCAGATCGGAGTCTCCAGCATTAAGTATATGGATGCAAATGGTAAACTGCTGCCTACTTCTGCTGCAGTCGCATCAGGAGCCTACGTGCGAAACCAGATTGTTACTACCTACACCAATGGAACTGTTACTGTAGTCAACGGTAATCCTAAAGAACGCATGAAAGCTATGGGGCTTGAACTGCCTCCGAATGGTTATGCAGGATGGACAGCCGACAAGAAAACCTATGTAATCAGTAGTGATGATCCTGTAAAGCACAATAGAACCGACTACGCGGATACTCCAGCATATCTTTACGTGGATGGAAGAGGCGAATTCACTCGCTTCCCCAAAGCTGCATCCAACGGAATCGGGATCTGCAGAATTCTTGGAAATGGCAAGTATGAAGTATTGCCATATAACGGCGCTGACTGTGGATTTGCGATTGAAGCTGACAAAGCAGTTGCTCTGGACAAAGACAACAAAGAGATAGGCCCAGCGAAGATTAGAGTCTCCCGCGGGCTGGTGTATGTTGTGCCGGTTGACGGCGCTCTCAGTTACATATTGACCGGTGCAGGTGAAGCAACCAAGTCTTCTCTGTCCTGCAAGCGCGATCTCGTGGTGCCGGGAGAGGAAGTCGTTATAAAAGGACAGACAGAGCACACCCTCCGGATTCCTGAGATAGCAGGTATAGGCCAGAGGCTTTGGTACGAATTCGAGGGTTCATGGATAGACTTTACTGTGACAAATCTGGTGGATGTCAGCGCTGATTTATCCGGAGATATACTGAGTGTAAAACTGGTCAGCCATGCAGCTGTTCCAACAAAATTTGATGTCCAGGTTCAAAAGCAGAAACAGCAGATCACCCTCAAACCCAATGTTCCGAATATTGTAGTATTTGATCTCGGAACACCAACAGAAGAGGATGACTATGTATTATCTGTAAAAGCAAGTGCAGGATCCACGGTAGCCACTACAGATTATGGGATGCATATCACTTATGGTCCTAACCTGCTTGCAGAAATGCCACAAGGATACAAAAGCTCGATCCAGTATCGAGGAAAACAGCCGGAAACTCCGATACCAGCTGGCTCCGGAGCTATTATAGACAATCGGATCGGAACTGCCGGTGGGGTTCAGAAAGCATGTCTGTTTATGCATCCTTCGTACCTCGTAGGTCCTGGCGATACATACGTTACTTACACGAAGATGACACTCCCGGCAGAAAAAGCCGTATTCCGGGCAGTCGTCGGCAAAAATGATGGCAGCTACCTGGGTGATGGCATTTGGTTCAAGGTGATCGTTATAGATGCAACAGGTAAAGCGACCACTGTCGGCCAGCAGACTGTCAAAGAGCACACATGGCTTCCAATAGAAGCTGACCTGTCACCCTGGGCTGGCAAGTCGATACAGCTTCGTCTGGTGATGGACATTGGGCCAGCCGATGATTCATCCGGAGACTGGGCTAGCTGGGCGGAAATGCGCATCGAATCAAAGATCAGTTATTTCAACAGACAACTGCTTAATGAATCCAGCGGTTTCCAGAAGGAGCCCTCCCCCAACCCGGCAACAGGCCTTACACTTGAAGACCTGCGCAATGCAAAGAGTGGACGTCTTGTATACGACGGCATCGGTTTCGACAGTTCAAATCCATTATATACAAGCTATGCCTTTATTAATGGGATCAATATAGGACCGATGAAGACCAGCTACGGTAACGAAGTCACCAACGAATGGGGCCAGGGAATCAACATCCCCCTGACACCGGACGCAATAAAGTCACTTGCTAAAAGAAACACTTTCAAGCTGGCAAACATGGGCAATGACTATTTCAAGATCAGAAGGTTCAGACTGGAACTGGACATGCCGAACGGCCGAAAAGTGACCAGCTTCATAGCCCCTGCAATCTACACCCAGCCCCCAGACTGGCAATACGCCGAGGGCACAGGAGTCCCATTCAATAAACAGATCACTGTTGATTTGTGGTTTGATTTATAGACAGAAACTAAGGAGCGGTGGTAACCTGCCGCTCCTATAAACGACTCCCGACTAGATAATAACTTATCCATACGTCCTTACGCATATAAGACTCCACATCCATTGAATCTCAAGAAAACTGCAAATATCAAAAGAATCTTTGAAGATATCTCCGCATGCAGGTATCCAACTAGATAACAACAACCAGTATTAAACGGAATACATTCCCACATCATTCTACAATCAAGGAGAACCAATGATGAAGACTGTTGTTTCTATTTGGATACTACTTGTTCTATTTGTGTGCTGTATGCTTGTTGGGTGTTCCAAAGCCGGCGATAAACAAGGATTCCATAGACATACATCAGCAGGTGGTGTCGGGAAACTGGCGCCTGCTGGTGGTAAACAAGGGCTCTTTGGACATGTAGCAGTTGGCAGCGATAAACTAACGTCTGCTGTAAATGACATGGGGTTCAGGCTTTATTCAAAACTAGATAACGTAGACCATCCAAAGAACATATTTATCTCTCCTGCAAGTATTGAGTTAGCCCTGGCAATGGTATACAACGGAGCAGGCGGGACTACTAAAGATGCAATGAGCACGGCACTAGGTTACACAGGAATGTCCGTTTCAGATGTGAATACCAAAAACGCAGGGCTGATGGCATCCCTGACCAGTCCTGCTGAAGGAATGGAGCTGAATATTGCGAATTCTCTTTGGAGCAGCAATAAATATACTTTCAATCCGGACTTCATCTCAACCAACCAGGAATACTACCAAGCCGAAGTAGCTGAAGTCGATATGAACCAACCCCAGACAGCGGATAGAATCAATGGTTGGGTAAGTGACAAGACCAAAGGCAAGATACCTACAATTCTTACCAGTGGTGACATTGCAAATGCACTAATGGTGCTTGTAAATGCAGTCTATTTCAAAGGAGAGTGGCTTACTCAGTTCCCAAAACATGCAACCAGGGATGATAACTTCATGCTTCTTGATGGTAAGGTGAAGAGAATTCCGATGATGAACTTGACCGACAGGTTTCTTTATATGGAAAACAGCGATTTTCAAGCAGTCAGTCTCCCATACAAAGGTGCACAAAACAACGGTGCTTCGATGAGTATGTATATAGTATTACCGAAGAGAGGAAAGTCATGGAAAGATTTCACATACAGCCTTAACGCAGCGAACTGGGAAACCTGGGTAGCTCAAATGAAGAATTCCGGAAAGCGTAAAGGCATGGTAACGCTACCCAAATTCAAACAGAGATACTTTACAACGTTGAATAGTTCACTGATCGGTCTCGGTATGGGTCTAGCTTTTGATCCCAATAACGCTGACTTCTCAGGAATGCTCCCTGCCGGTTCCCACACCATCCCACCCCCTTATATCAGCAAAGTTTTGCATAAAACCACATTAGACGTAGACGAAGAAGGAACTGTGGCTACTGCAGCAACTGCTGTCGTAATGATGCCTGGTGGCCTTGGTTTATCCCCAAGAGAAGCAATGTTTGTAATGAGAATTGATCACCCGTTCTTTGTTGCAATTGCAGACAATAACACGGGAGTGCTGTTGTTCCTTGGGACTGTCGTTGATCCATAGTACAGCATTATCTAATTTCTAAGTAACACCGCTACACACCAACTTTAATCTCGCGATTGACAACACATAGTCAACTTGTCATAATACAGAGAACAAGATATTGGTAATGCAATGGACAAAGCATGCCCATCAGCACGAAATCACTGCCAATATTTTTACGAATTATGAATATGGTATTGTCTTTGTCTTAGATGAATAGAGGTACAAAACAATGTCCAAACAAACAAAAATTGTTTTCTTGATCGGATTTTTTGTCATTCTACTCATCATCGGACTGGGAACATACTGGTATATAGCCCTTAATGCTCCGGAAAAAGCAGTAAAAAAGCAAATTGCTGATATGCAAAAAAAAGGCAGACCAGTTTCCATTGATAACCTCAAGTCGGTAAGTTTTCCAAATGATCAAAATGGGGCCGTTGTCTACGAGAGGATATTCAGTCGTCTGGGTCCGGATATGCAAAGAGACAGCGCTTCGTTGACGCGTATTTCTATGCCTGGAGATCGACAGCAGAATCCCACACTCTGGTCTGAAAACGAGAGGATTGTAGCCCGCTACCGGGGCATCATTCCGTTGATCGAACAAGCAGCCTCAAAACCGGAATGCAGTTTTATTTACACCTGGACTGCTGATCCTACCCTGCATAGCCATTACTTGGCACCGCTCAGATTCCTCAACCGCCTGCTCTGCTGCCTGGCTATTATGGATGCTGAAAAAGGCCAAACGAGTCAGGCTCTGCACAACATCGAGCTGGCGTTCAAGATTACTGAATCGTTGAACCAGGAACCTAGCGTTATTGGACAGATAACACGGCTGTCGATGGTGATATCATCCAGCCATGCATTGAGAGCAGTTGTGTACAATAGTGATATCAATGACTCCGATTTGCGGCATCTATACGAAGTGCTTACCAGCATTGATCTATATCCCGGTCTTGAAACAGCGCTGATAGGTGATACAGCAGCAGGCATCACAGATTTCGAAAACTTGCTGGCCCCAATGAAATCAGGTCTTGTTCCGATCCTGCCTCTCTTCGAGCGGAATAAAACATACCAAAATGAGTCCTACTTTATAGAGTATATGAATATATGCATCGACAATGCACATATTTCATATCGTGAAATGCATGGAAAGCAGATTGATTTTCCAAAACCGCCGAAAGATCATTTACTATCTGATTTGTTAATGCCTACTCTTGGTGGGATTTGGGGACAACGAGATACGGCTACCGCTGAACTTAACGGCAGTCAAATTGTACTGGCGCTTAAAGTATACAAATCGGGATACGGTACCTACCCTTCAAGCCTTAATGAACTCTGCAACAAGCTTGGAGGGAGACTCCCACAGGATCCATTTAGTGGCGCTAATTTTGTATATATGAACTATGGAAACGGTTTTATCCTCTACAGCATCGGTAAAAATCTGGTAGACGACGGTGGATATCCATTTGATCCAAAAGTATCTGCCTCTCGTGAAAACAATGATATCGTCTGGCAAATGGTAAAATGATACTAGTCCTCCAGACACAAACCAAGAGGAATCAAGTAATGACAAAGCCTGTAAAGGTAATCTATTCAATTGCTATAATTGTGATTTTTCTAGCAGTTGTCATTGGCATATTCTGCGTGCTTTCCTATTCTACGCCAGGGAGGGAGTTGAATAAGCAGATAGTTGACATACAATCAAAAGGCAGACCGATATCTTATGATGATATCAGAAAGACATCCGTCCCCAAAGAGTCGAATGCTGCAATTATCTATGAGACTATCTTCAGTCGATTGGGTTCAAACATCGAGAGCGATAGCAAATTGTTCGCAGATTTCACCAGATCCAATAAACGACAGAATGATCCTTCATTATTGCCCAAAACGAAGCATGCTGCTGAACGATATCAGAATATAATCCCCTTGATAGAGAAAGCAGCCTTGAAACCTGAATGTAGTTTCGTATATACCTGGACAGACGACCTCTTTGAAGTGCGCAATTACTTAAAATCTATCGGGTTCCTCAGGCGACTACTCTGCACCAATGCTATCCTGAACTCGAAAAAACATCTAATGAAGGAAGCCTACCGCGACATTGGACTGTCATTTAAACTCGGAGATTCTCTTCAACAAGAACCGTGGTTAGTTGGACAATTCTTCCGAATATCGATACTTCAAAAATCCAGCTTAGCACTTCGGGAAGTATTGAATTCAGGTGATTTATCTGAAACAAACTTACTTCATCTGTATAATATGCTGTCAAAGATAGATTTGAATGTAGGTCTGGTTAAGGCACTGGAAGGGGAAACAGCAACTGGTATCACTTTATACAAACAGTTAACATCCTCCACTCAATCAACCATTCATGGCAGACCGGTTCCAAAATCAGGTATATTTTTTCGAAGTATAATATACAATGATGAATCTTTCTTCCTTGATTATATGAACACATGCACTAAACATGTCCAGAAGCCATATAGTGAATTAAAGATAACGAGTAAAATGCCATCACCACCGAGAATTCACCTAGTCTCTGAGATACTAACACCAGACATTCGCAAATTGTGGCAAAAACGCGATTCAGGCATTGCAGAGATCAATGGCAGCCAGATACTGCTGGCACTCAAAGCATATCGTTCCCGATATAATGCATATCCAACGGATCTTAATGAACTCCGCAATAAGCTGGGATGGAAGATACCGGAAGATCCTTTTAGCGGTGTAGACTTCATCTACAAGACCAAAAACAAAGGTTTTATCTTCTACAGCCTGGGAGCGAACCTAAAGGATGATGGTGGAATACCAATTCCTTATACAGAAGATTCCAAACAAAACAAGGCAACCTCCAATGTATCTGGAGATATCGTCTGGCAGATGGAGAGGTAACTGCGCGCAACTATTATCAATGCTAAATAACAACAATTGCCGTCTTGAACGCCATAATGCTACAATTATATATATATTCTGCTGACCGGAAAACCGGAGGCCAGCGAAGATTCTTTGAGCTATGAGAATCTTGCGGGCCTCTTTTGCTGTGTATGGGGTATCCGGCAGCATATATATCAACTGAATATGGACAATTTAGAGGAGCGCGAATCAAATGAAAAAGACTGTAGTTTTTTTATTCATGACAGCTTTAATCGCTACTGCTATCATTCCAGCTCAGCTAGTAAAAGCTGCTGAACTCAAAGGCACTATCAGTTTATCAGGTGCCTGGGCAATCTATCCTCTTGCAGTAAAATGGGGAGAAGCATTCCAGAAACTCCACCCAAAGGTTACGATGAACATATCAGCCGGTGGAGCTGGTAAGGGTATGACTGATGCATTGTCCGGTGCTGTGGATATCGGAATGGTCTCCAGGGAAGTTGATAAAGCTGAGAAAGCAAAAGGCGCTTATCCTGTTTTCATCGCAAAAGACGGCGTTTTTCCTACTGTCAGCGCCAAGAATCCAGCTGTCAAGAGTGTTTTGGCTAAGGGCATATCAAAAGCAATCTTTATTGATCTTTATATCAATGCAAAACCACTCACCTGGAAAAAAGTAGCTGGAGGACCTTCAGCACCGGTTCACACATACACACGTTCAGATGCCTGCGGCGCTGCTTCAGCCTGGGCTGCAACTCTGGGCAAATTCAAACAGGACCAGCTAAAAGGCGTCGGAGTATACGGCGATCCTGGACTGCTTGAAGCTGTCAGGCGCGATGCACTCGGAATGGGTTACAACAACCTCAGCTATGTATTCAAAGGTGAGAAAGTTACTCCCGGCATAAAAATCGCTCCGATAGATGCTAACAACAACGGCAAAGTCGATCCCAGCGAAAGAATAGACACCCGTGCAAAGGCATATGCAGGGATATCATCCGGAAGCTATCCTGGTTCAAGACGTGAGTTCTTTGTAACCAAAGGAAAAACAAAAGGCCTCGCTGCTAAATTCATTGAATTTGCACTGAGTGAGGCTGGAACAAAGTTATTGAACGAAGTCGGCGGATATGTCCCGTTGTCAAAAGCTGAGAGAAGCAAAGAAATCAAACAGATACATTAATCTAAAAAAGCTGAAAAGTTGCCAGTTCCCACTTGGATAAGGGGAACTGGGTTGATGCTTCGGCAGAGGTTGTGCATCGGCATCGGCGCTGCGGGGCGATGGGTTTTAGTAGGCGAAAGTTTGAATCCCCTTCGCTCTGATACCGATGCATACAGTTCTGTCATCCTGTGGAACGAAGGATCTGCTTTTACGTTCCTGGGATATAATCTAAAACTGGATAAAAGCAGATTCTTCCCTGTGTTCAGAATGACAATATATAAGGCGTTAAAATGAGTTTGAGAAGACGTATACTTGAGATGATAGCGGGTAAGACTATGCTTGTCGCTACTCTGTTCTCAAGCCTGTTGGTGGTGGCTATCGCTGTAGCGCTGTATATGCGCTCGCGTCCGCTATTTGCCTCCAAATCTCTTCTCGGAATCGTCTTCGGCAAGACCTGGGAACCTTCATCCGGACAGTTTGGGATGATGCCGTTTATTATAGGTACAGTGTGGGTGACTGCAGTTGCAATTATCATAGCCGTACCCCTGTGTATCCTGGCAGCAATCTATCTTGCTGAATATGCCAGCCCACGCACCCGTGCGATCATCAAACCACTTGTAGATCTGCTGGCAGGAGTGCCTTCAGTTGTCTATGGACTCTGGGCAGTTCTGGTAATTGTCCCATTCATTGCCAATGTCCTTGGACCATATGCACAGGTCCACTGGAAGCATATCCCGTTTCTTTTTTCAGAATATACAACTGGATTCAATGTGCTGGCTGGCGGAATGGTGCTGGCGATAATGGTCAGCCCGGTGATTATATCCGTTGCAGAAGAGGTCCTCAAAGCTGTGCCTGCAGACTTGCGGGATGTTTCCTATGCGCTGGGAGCTACGAGATTGGAAACAATCACCCGTGTTGTAGTCAAAAAAGCGATGCCTGGGTTGGTAGCAGCGGTGGTTTTGGGAGTATCCAGAGCCCTCGGTGAAACAATGGCTGTGCTGATGGTGGTCGGAAATGTGGCAGCGTCTCCTAAGTCAGTGTTCGATGCAGCCTATCCCCTACCCGCTCTCATAGCTAACAACTACGGAGAGATGATGTCGATACCGCTGTATGATTCTGCGTTGCTCTGCTCAGCTCTGATATTGCTGGTAATTGTTCTTTTCTTCAACATACTGGCACAGGTTGTCCTTGCCCGAAGCGCTCGGAGGCTTGGCTGATGCTTTCACGTAGAATGAAAGAGTTTCTATTCAAGGTTCTCACAGCAACGGCGACAGGCATAGTTGTCATTGTGCTGGTGGCAATAATCGGCACTATCGTTTATAAAGGCGGTAAGAGTGTCAATTGGGCGATGCTGACACAGATCCCCAAAGGCGACTATTATACAGGGGGAAGCGGTGGACTTGCCAACGCCATTCTGGGTTCGATCTATCTGGGCCTGGGAGCGACGTTTTTAGCTTTCATAATAAGTATGCCGACTGCGTTATACCTGAGGACATATGCCCATCGCAGCAGGTTCGCAGCTATTGTCAGGGGACTGCTGGATGTGCTCTGGGGTGTGCCATCAATCGTGTTTGGAGCATTCGGATTCACTCTAATGGTCTATATGGGCTTGAGGGCATCACTGCTAGCTGGGATAATCACAGTAGCATTATTTGAACTCCCGATTATGACCAGGGCAATAGATGTTGTGATGAGGATGGTTCCCCGGGAACTAGATGAAGTCTCATACGCTCTGGGAGCAACCAAATCTGAGACCGCATTCCGGGCTGTTGCAAGGCAGGCTTTGCCGGGGATAGTAACCGGTGTATTATTAGCGTTCGGTCGAGGGATCGGGGACGCGGCATCAGTGCTTTTCACAGCGGGTTTCACAGACAACCTGCCGCATTCGCTTTCGCAGCCTGCAGCTACACTGCCTCTGGCTATATTCTTCCAGTTCGGCACACCATTCGTGGAAGTACAGAACAGGGCTTATGGTGCAGCATTAATATTGATAGGCATTGTGCTAATTACAAGTATATTATCGAGAGTCCTCAGCGCACGGCTGAGCAGATACGTGGTAAAGTAAGGAAGTCCAGCTATGTCGGAAATACATATAACTACAAAAGGTCTCAACCTGCTATACCATGACATTCACGTTCTCAGGGATCTGAGTGTGAGCATACACGCGCGCCAGGCAACAGCCATTATCGGACCATCCGGATGCGGCAAAACTACTCTTCTGAAATGCTTGAACCGAATGATTGATCTGGTTCCAGGGGTCCGTGTAACCGGTGAAGTTATGGTCAGCGGACAGGATATATATGCAAATGGTGTCGATGTAACATCAGTCAGAAAACGTGTCGGGCTGATCGCTCAGAAACCAACAACGCTGCCTATGTCTATCTTTGAGAACGTTGCATATGGCCCCAGAATCTATGGCACTCATTCCAAAAAGCAGCTCAGAGAAATCGTGGAGCACAGTCTTCATATCGTCGGCTTGCTGGATGAAGTCAAAGACAGGCTCAAAGACCCGGCAAACAGACTATCCATCGGCCAGCAGCAGAGACTGTGCCTTGCTAGAGGACTTGCAGTCGAACCTGAGATATTGCTATTCGATGAGCCTACATCATCGCTTGATCCTGCATCATCACTTCGCATAGAAAAAGCAATTGAGGTTTTGAAAGCCGACTACACATGCGTAATAGTCACCCACAACCTCAGCCAGGCCAAACGAGTAGCCGACCACGTGCTGTTTATGCTGGATGGTGAACTGGTAGAACACGGCACCGCCGAAGCCGTCTTCGAAACTCCCCAGGAAGAACAGACCCAGGCATATCTGGTTGGCGGAGACATTTAGGGAAAGCATGAATTATGAATGATGAAAAGAGGCTTTAGGCTTTAGGCTTCAGGAAAGGATGCTTGAAGTGGTATGTCATACAATAATCGGACCACTTTTTTACTTGACACTATCCCCCTGCTGCGATAGACTCTGAGTCAGAGCTGTGGGATATAGTTTATAAATTATTAGTATTATCCTCTATTTCACCCTCAGCTGATACTAATTCAAATAGGGTTGTGGAGGGTTAACTGATTGATTTCGGATACAGTCCTGCAGTTTATTCGTTCATACATCACCGATAACCCAATACTCACGCGTGAGCTTAGAGTCCTCACACGACCCAAACTTATCTATCGAATAATAACTATTTACCTGCTGATACTTCTGGCGGGAATTTTTGGATATGGTCCAGGTTTGATCGAATCACTAGACCCACAACCACCAGCAGTTACAGTCCTTACTCTTTATGCGTGGATACAGACTATCATAGTATTGTTCCTGGCACCGGCTTTCACAACAAGGTCCATCATTAAGGAATACCGGACCAGAACAATAGAGCAGACAGCCATAGCTGGTTTTTCAAGTGTTCAGATTATTGTTGGAAAGGTATTAGCTGCAACTGCGGTGACAACCATATTAATCGCCTGCGGTTTGCCAGTCATTTTCTGCTGCATTGTATTTTGGACTGGTGGCGATTGGACGGATGTATTCAAGGTGCACCTGTTATGCATACCATTGGGTTTTGCTGCTGCAGCGATGGCTATAATCTGTTCAAAACCGAATAAATACGATTCTCTAAATGTATATGCACTCTATATTCTCCCCGCTGAACTAATATTTATATTGTATATGCAAGGCAGTTCAATGGAGCGGTGGGGTAAACTGCACAAAGTCAATGTCCATTCTTGGCTTGCTTCGTCACTTCCGTCTACTGTTTTTAACTGGCCAACAATCAACATCGCCGGGCAGGAAGTCCAGACCCTTACTATAAGCTTCGTGTTCTGGTTGCTGGTGGGGATCACTATTATATATATGAAAGCATCCTATGTATTATTTGCACGTTCACCTTCCCCTCTGATCGGAAAGATAACTATTTTCTGTTTGTTTGTATATACATTCTGGCTGATAGCAGGTGACCAGGCATTTAATAAAGTTACATCAATACCTGGAATGGCATTTGGTGCAATTCCATATCTTATCATTTATTTTTTCATATTCGTGGAGCGAGTGAAATTAGTTGGACTAATGTATAGAGACACAGTCTGTTGTACGGGCAGTTTCCTTGAAATCTTCCCCAAGACAATAAAACCAATTCTATTTACAATATTTCTGGCATCTGCATCATATGTGGTTGCTGCTATAAGCCATATACTTACAATGTCCCACACAACAGCTAAATACAGTCCTTTCGATATGAGCTATTTCACTGCCTCCTTGGTATTAATCATTACTTTTGTATTTGTCCTGAAATACCTCACTCTACTCTCTGCATGCTATACATCCAATGACAAAAAAGTCTTGATATTGCCAATGGTATATTCTATAGGACTTCTAATCGCAATGCTGAACTATCCTAGCGGTGGTTTCTCAGGAATGATTCCCAACAAATTGTTGCTTTTAGTTGCTAGCCTGGTCAATATATTTGCAGCTGGTATTGTTTTTGCAGTTGCAGCTGTGCTTAAACCGCAGTATCGGGGGATTCAGGAGGAATCATAACTCCACTTTTTATTGGATCATATACCTATTGACTGGGTATAATGATTATGATATAAATACCATATCATGGATAACATTGATTCGAATATTCAGGTTAAACCTCTATATTGGATAATGTCTGCAAAGAAAGACCTATTAGCTTTTCCAGGAGAAGTCCTGAATACAATCGGTTATCATCTGTTTGTTGTTCAAATCGGAGGAACACCGAATAATTCGAAACCTCTTAAGGCATTCAAGGGAGATGCTGTCTGGGAACTTATAGAAAACTATGACACGGACACCTATCGTGTAGTTTATACAGTTAGGTTCCGGTGTGCGGTATATGTTTTACATTCTTTCAAGAAGAAATCTAAGCAGGGAATTAAAACTCCAAGTAATGAGATGGAGATTGTACGTCAACGCTTACGTGCTGCAGAGGAACACTACCGCCTGATGTTTCCGGATAACAAACTGGAGAGATATGATGAAAGATGATAATACAACAATTGAAGCATCAAGTGGAAACGTTTTTGCTGATCTGAATTGTTCAAACCCGGATGAAAAACTGGTCAATGCTAAAATCACAGTCAATATTAATCGCATCATTGGTGAACGTCACCTGACGCAGACTGCAGCAGCTAAGCTCCTTGGGATAGATCAACCGACTGTTTCAAAATTGCTGAATGGTCAGTTGAGTGGATTTTCAACAGACAGGCTCTTGAGATTTCTTACTGCATTGAATCAGGATATTGAGATCAGAATAAAACCAGCGGCTGACCAGAAAGACCAAGCCCAAGTGTGTGGCACTATATCTGTCATAAACGGCTAACCCGCCTTATTCACCAAACTCTGCTTTCGACCAGTAGTTGGGGCGAAAGCGAGTCAGTCATGAATAATGCGGGCTAATACACCTCTATATAATCTGCACAACAACTCTACTTGACACCATCCCTCCACCACGATAAACTCAGACTAACATGGAGACTATCGGTAGTAAGGATGGGATGATATGGTCTGGGTGCGTGTGATTCTGGTGGTGGTGTTTCTGACTCTTCTGGCTTCTTGTTCGATGGCTGCGCCTGCTTATGTTTGGCGGGAGGCCGAGACTGCTGATGAAGCAAGTTTCGCTATAACAGCCAAGGCGGGGTCTGCTGAGTTCAGTGGTGGTCAGTGGATACAAGAAGGCATCCCGGACGGCGGCAGCCTTAAGTATAAGCTGGATATCACACAACCAGGGGCATACCATATCTGGCTGCGGATTGGTTTTGAGTATGTCCGTGCTACTATACAGTGGCGGATCGACAGTGGTGAATGGAAAACCATCACTCCCCGGGACCTTACTACAAACGTAACCTTTATCTACTATTGGACTGAACTTGGATGGTTGCACGCTGGTGAAGCATCCCTGGGAGCTGGTAATCATACACTTGAAGTAAAATTCGGACCCAAGACCGGAGACAACTTCATAGCTGCGTTCGATTGTTTGTGCCTTGTGCAGGGGAACTGGGTCCCGGATGGCACTCTCAAACCTGGGGAAGAGCCAAACAGCGATGTCGATATAAAAGCATCTCAGGCTGTATATAAATTCGAAAACAAATCCTCCGCAACAGGTAAGCGACAGACTCTCCCTCTCAATGGTCTCTGGCAGATCACTCGTTTTGATCAGCCTGATATGAATACAGACAAGTATGAACCTATTCGAAATCTTCCGACTCAACCCCACTGGAGAGGAATCAATGTCCCCGGTGATTATCAGACTCAGTTAGGTGCACTCGGATTTGCTCATTGCGTTTGGTATAAATGCAACGTAGATATCCCAGCATCTATGAACGGTCGCAGCTTTATACTCGATTTCACAGGTACAAGCTGGATTACATCGGTTATAGTAAACGGTAAATTCATGGGATGGAGTAAACTGACACGGGTACCATGGCAGTGTGACATCACCAGCGGAATCATCCCCGGCAAGACCAACGAAATCTGGGTTGGTGTAAAGGATATATACTATTCCATCGATAAAGAGAACCTGAACGAATCCAGGAACATACCAATGGAAACATTGACTAAATGGCCTCCTCGTTTTGTTACTACGGTCTATCCTACCTCAAAAGGTGACGCTGATGGCTTGAAATGCGGCATCACTGACCCGGTTCAACTTATCGTAACCGATGGTTCAGTATATGTGTCCGATGTATTCGTAAAGACAAGTGTCACGGATGATAAATTCAAACCTACTAATAAAGTCATCACTACAGAAGTAACATTGACCAATCCAACAGAGAAAGAGATGTCTGTAAAAGTTGATGCAGATATAAGCTCCTCCGGCAGTAATAAAGTCGAGAAGTCCCTGCCTGCTGTGACTGCATCAGTCCCTGCACACGGCACAAAAACAGTTATTCTCACCTCTCCCTGGCCAGAAGCTAAACTATGGTGGCCTCAGGAAGATCCGGCGATGATGTATGATCTGAACGCACAAGTCCAGGTTGATGAAAAGGCCATTGATGTTTACACGCAGCCGTTCGGTTTTAGAGAGGTCAAGATCGATGGCAAGTATGTCCGTATCAATGGCTTACGCCGCAATTTCTGGAACCTGCTTTCGGGATTTCAAGGGGACACCGATGCTCAGAAGCTGGCACATTTCTATGAAGGCAACAACCGGTTTGAACGATTCAGCGCAGACATAGGGGGGCAGATAGGGATTACCAACCGCTCAGAGCAGCTGGACTGGGCTGATAAACACGGAATTGCCGGACGGCTGTCTACTATGATCGATGGGATGTTTATCACATATACACTGGAGAACCCCGTTGTCTGGGAGAACTTCAAAGAGCACGTCGAACAAGTAATAAAGAACAACCGGAATCATCCATCAGTTATAGTCTACAGCCTTGAGAATGAACTGCTGATGATCAATGGGGTTAATATTCATGGCCCAAAAGAGATGGATACAATTGAAGCATTGGCATACCAGAACCTCATCACTCCTGCTCAACAAATGGACCCGACGCGCCCGACTATGCTTGATGGGGCAGGTGCTCTCAAGGACCAGAGCCTGGACATCTGTAATACACACTACAGCGAGGACGGTTTCCATCCGGACAACGCCTATCCTATCAATCAGATTCTAAGCCAAACCCGGTGGACATGGGATATGAATCGTCCATACTGCGCAGGTGAGATCGCCTATTTTGCAGGCAACAACTCAGACCATGCCTGGATTGGCGGCGAGATGGCTATGACGGGTAAGATAGGAGCGCTCAAGTCCTATTCCAAATACTTAAAGTATCTATTTGAACGCTACCGCTGGAATGATGTCTCAATGACCTGCCCGTGGGTTGGACAAGCAGACACTCAGGAGTGTTGGAGTGCGATGTCCGACCTTGCAGTATTCACTCGGGAATACAATGTCAGTTTCTTCAGCGGTCAAACCGTCACCCGAACAGTAAAGGTCTTCAACGACACATTCTCCACTGCCCCGGTAACATTCAAATGGACTGTAAATACGAATGGCAAGAGCATTGCATCAGGCACTAAGGTGCTCAACATAGAACCTGGTTTCAACCAGCAGCTGACTATATCCTTCAATGCACCGAAAGTAACCAGCCGCCTGGATGGGCAACTTGTTTTGGAAGTCACTCAACCTGGAGCAAAGAAACCATACAAGGAAATCAAGAAAGTCGTATTCTTCCCTCATGTTCGTGGCATTTCTCTAAAACGGAACGTATACACGCTGGGAACTTCTCCGCTTCTAAGCAAGACTCTAGGTGCGATGGGTATTAAGGCAGCAGTTATCGCAAGTGTGAAGAATGCCAAGTCTGGCGGTACAATCATAGTCGGCCAAAATGCGTTCGCGAAGATCCAATCACCAGCTAATCTTTTGTCATATGCAAGATCAGGTGGGCGAGTTATTATTCTGGAGCAGGACACACCAGTACCGGGTGGGAGCCTGGAAACTACCCTTAATATCGGCTCAAACCTTGATAAGAAACCCTATCCTGCAGACTTTGCATTCGGTCAGCAGGGAACTCCCCTACTCTACGGACTTGATAATGCGACGCTCTCAAACTGGGCAGGAGATGCGCCTACCAGTAAAACCGTCTGGGAGAAGACTACCGGAGCTGCACGCTCGTGGATCACATGCGGCCCAGCACTCAACGGCAGCACGCTAATTGAACTGCCTTGCGGTATAGGAGAGATCATAGCAACTCAGATGCGTGTAGAAGAGAAACTGGCAATTGAACCCGCTGCGGAGCTCCTGCTGGCGAATATGATCAACCGGGCAGACACCTATTCCCCTCCAACCAAAACCGTTGCAGTCTTCTCGCCAGATTCCAGTGAACTTTCAAAATTTGTGACTGACTTGAAGTGCCAACAGAAAACACTCAAATCCATTGATGAAGGTCTGAACATTAAGACCACTCCAGTAATGATCATCAACGCATCTAACACTAATCTAGCCTCTCTCAACTCTAAAAAGGCTCAAGTTGATGCATACACGAAAGCTGGAGGGTATATCATCCTCTGCGGTCTGCAGCCTGATGGATTAGCTGCCTATAACCGTCTGCTGGGCACTCAGCATATTCTAAGAGAGTTCAGGAGGGAATCAGTGCTGGTAGTATCTGATCCGCTTTCGGTAGGTCTGAGCCCGTCTGATGTTGCGCAGTTCACGGACGAAGTAATCGCTGCGTGGACAGGCCAGCGCAATGTTTCAAAGGATGTATTTACATACTGCGTCGATGGAGAGGACATAGCACCATTCTGCTTCGGTTCCCCGAATATCGATTACCCGGAAAACCATGGCAACGGCGCCTACAACCTTGTAAACAACCTCTTCAACGCAGACATGTGGTGGTATATAGACCAAATAGGCTATGACCCGGGCAAGAAAGAGAATGAGCTCGTGACATTCAAGCTTCCGGTTCCGTGTAAGCTGAAAACAGTTACAATCTGGAACAACAAGAACTACGATACAGTCAAGGACTGCAGTATCCGTGTAGACAACAAGACCGCTGCAGCCGTAGAGCTGCCTGACTCATATGACCCTGTAGAGGTTGCGCTAAACGGTCTGCAAGCCAAATCGACTCTCTCACTCTACTCACAGAGCATCCGCAAACACGGAGACTCCAAACTGGTCGGTCTAGATGAGGTAAAAATCATCCGGGAACTCCCGGAGTGGTACCAAGGCAAAGCATTCCCACTGGTCAACTGTGGAGGTATTGTTCGCTATCCCAGAGGTAAAGGAGGCTTCGTCCTCAACCAGCTAAAACTGACAGGTACCGACCTGCCGGAAAACGCAACAAAGAAACAAAGAATAACTGCATCCATCCTGCAGAACCTGGGGATAGCGTTCAAAACGGATCAATCAGGTAGTGGACAATCACCAAAGGATCCCGGCAAGACCAACCTGCCGAACTATATACCACCAATTGGGCAGGAGAATATGAAGAAATGAATGACGGATTATACAATCAATGAATAGACTCCAATAGATAGTTAGAGCTATTTTGGGGTATAATAGCTCTAGTAGTGTGTTTTCGCGGAGGTTTTATAATGCAGATAACAGCAAAGGATGCCAAGGACAGATTTGGAGAGGTGATGGTAACTGCTATACAGGAAACCGTATTGATCACCAAATATGGCAGGCCCGAAACAGCTATGATTTCTGTCAGGCGGCTGGAGGAGTTGGAAAAGGCGGAAGAATTATACTGGGTGGTGCAGGCAAAACTGGGACAGGAAAGTGGTTACATAGGAACCGAAGCCAGCGAACAACTACTGGCGGATATGATCAACCGCGATGAAAGTTAACTTTACCAAGCGAGCTGCGGATACCGCTCGTAACTTGCAACCAAAACCCGCCAGACAGATAGCGGCTAAAATTGCCACACTTCGTGTCAATCCACATCCACAGGACTGCAAGAAACTGCAAGGCACTGACCTTTTGCGAGTTGATTCAGGGGAATATCGAATCATATACTGGCTCTCGAAAGAACATAATCCCGAAACAGGGCAGGATGAGCCGTTATTAAACATCGATGCAATCGGTAAACGTAATGACGACGAAGTATACCGGAACATAAGGAAGAAGTAGCAAACACAAGTTTGGCAGTTTTAGTTACTTCGGCAGTCGAGTGAAACGGAACTACCGAAGTAACTTGTGGACTTCGTTTCATCCGGACACTCAGAATCACATCCCCCTATCCCTTGGGCTGGTGCTTTTTTATCGATTTTTTCAACACACCCCCGCGATCACGTTTTACAATGCTAGAAACTCAGCATTACTTAATACCGTTAGCCCTGAGTAGCGCAGGCGTATCGAAGGGCGGTCGGATGTGCATTATCAAGTAGGACAGGCACTTCGCAGCCGCCCTTCGATACGCCTGCGGCTACTCAGGACTAACGGATGTTGTTTTTTTCGGGACATGGAATTATCAATCGCTAATCAGTCCTTATTAACCCGTATATCTTTCCCACCAACAAGCTCTATTGTAATCGGATAATTTCCTGCAATCTGCTTTATAGACAATGTCGAAGTCACTGTTTTCCGGTTCCCCATCGGGTCTATAACCGCTGCAGATTTCCATTTGCCGGTCAGCGTTATATTGGCTGGATCACCGGTTGTAAATAGTGAAATCAGCTGTTTGGTTTTGGACTTGAACAGATAGGCATGCAGGTTATCTTCTTCGATTAGCGTTCTGGCAAAGTGTGCGCCGGCGTAGGTGTCTATGAAGGCAGAGAGCGCTCCGTATGCGAATCTGGGGCACATGAAGTAGTCTACAAATCCCCAGTCCGGGTCTTCGGGGACAATTCTTGGGCCTCCAATTCCACGGCTCAGGTACAAAAGCACACCTTTGTTGCCGTGTGCCCAGAAGTAGATGGTCTTCTGAATAGCAGAGGTTGCCTGGGATCGTTCCTGGTCCAGTCGCCAGGCTGCATAACCCATTTCGGTGTTGATAAGCTTCGGGGATTTGTATCCGGTATCCTTGAGGACCTTAACTACAGATGCAAATGTTTTCTTGACATCAGTCAAGCCTCCATGGGAGTGATATGCAACCAGATCAACTGTCCCGCGGATCCCGGTCGCCATTATGGGAGTCCATTCGGGTTTCACAAGACAAAATCCACCATTGGCAATGACTGCTTTAGGTGCTGATTTGCGGATCTCTTCAACTGCCCATTTGTGCTGGGCTATATATTCTTCGGGAGTGCCTTTCCAGAAATCGAGATTGTCCGGTTCGTTACCAATTTCAATAAACCAGGCATATTTGCCATAACGCTTGGCGCTCTCACTGATATATGATCGAAATGGCTGCTCCTGTTTCGGATATCTCCATGCATCCGCCGGATTTCCATACTTCGGGAGTATGACATTCGGTCCCCAGAGCTGCAGATCGAGTTTGAGACCGCGGGAAGCATATTCCTTCATTATCGGATCAGTCGTAGCAGTATCAACCCAACTGTTGTTGGTTTCTTTATCTGTTGCAATTACATCCAGTCTCACAACCTGCAGACCTGAACGGGCAGTCATGTCCAGATCCATCTTCCATGACTGTTCAGGAGTCAACCCGGGAGGATATCCAAAGCCGTATTTATTTGACCAATTCTGCCTCGCGGGAAAGCTGCAGGTGCCTACGAAGAACTCATCCTCAGCCCAGAGCTTTCTACGCTCGACATTCGATGGACAGACACTAAAACTCCTAACAAGCCTATAGATGCATTTGTCAGCCTGGAATCCATCAAGAGTAAGCATATATGTACCGCGACCAGCTGTATTGAACTGGAACTGCGTCTCTGGTGATGACAATTTCTCCTGCGCTACAGGTCTATTCTCCCAGTCCCAAACAGTCAGCACTGCACGGTCTTCTTTCCCGGACAGCTTGGTAGTCGTAGCAAAGGGTTCACCTGTGTTCTTCAGCCAGCTATAAGCCTTTTCAGGCTCGATAGCTGCGCCTGGTTTAGTTATATCGGCATCAGGGACACTATCATACAGCGCAGGGACTCCGGGTATAGTTAATGCAGACATTCCGGGTTGCAAGTTTATGATCTGCGCACACGTGGCGGATGTACTCACAATAAGCAGCAATGAAGCAAATAGCAGCACTTTCTTTATGAAGCTCATGGTTTAGTCATCCTTATAATATGCAGGCGGATATGGATGTCCGGAGAAAATAGAACCGGGTCGTGAATGACCCGGTTCCATCATTTGCATACAGCGCCAATGCGGAGATTGGCGTTCCCGGGAGTGCCCGGACTATCCAAGATAACGATTTTTACAGTTCGACTATTTTGCCTGTGTTCAACGACTCTATCGCAGCAGCTATGACTTTCTGGGCTGCCAATCCGTCTGCTCCGGAGCCGTCTACTTCTGATGGATCCACTTTGTCTTCTACTTGCTTAAGGAAACACCTTATGCGTTCAGCGAAGGTATCATCGAAGTCCCGGTAACCACCGAACACAGGGTTTGTATAGACAGATTTAATGGGATTTCCGGCAGGATATAAAGTAGCCTCACGCCACAT
Source organism: Abditibacteriota bacterium (assembly GCA_942493375.1). GTDB lineage: Bacteria > Armatimonadota > UBA5829 > UBA5829 > UBA5829. The sequence goes on from OW818698.1 coordinate 77,114, forward strand.
GTCCTCCACAACCATTCTGCCATTGACTCCCGCAACTTCACAGCGTTCCATCGGGTGTCCTCGTGTGATGTCGTAGCTGCTGGTAAGATGTCCCACCATGCCATTCTTGAACTGGAAATTGAATGATGCTGTTGACCAGATACACTGCCCAGGGGCCTGCATCGCAAAGCACTGGACTTTAGTTATATCCCCACAGTAGTGGCGCATCATATCTACCGAATGTGGATTGAGGGCCTTCATGTGGAAATAAGGGGAAGTAAATCTCTCGTTCCTGCCTATCCAGAGTGCCATATTACAAAATATAAGGGTGCCCAGACGGCCTTCATCCAGCCATGACTTTGCATATCTTGCAGCAGGGGTGAAACGATGGTTGAAGTCAATACCAAAGCAGCGGTTGTTCTCACGCGCTACTCGGACCATCTCTTCAGCTTTGTCTATCTCGTTGCATATAGGTTTCTCGCACAGGACGTGGCTGCCTGCACTCAATGCTTGAATAGTGGGTAAATAATGATCGCTGGAATATTCAAAACCACCGGTTGCAACGCTGCAAACTTCCGGTGCAAGTGCTGTCAGCATCTTTTCGGCATCGGTAAACCATGGAACTCCATAGAGCTCTCCGGCTTTCTTAGCGCGCTCCTCGATAAGGTCGCACACTCCAACCAACTCTGCCGTATCTTCTTTTTTATAGATGCTGGCGTGTAAGTTGCCAATCGGCCCCAAACCTATCACGCATACTCGTAACATAATAACTGACCTTTCTTAGAAGAAGTAAGATGCAAGACGTGAAATAAAAATCAGCACCGTTCGTCCTGAGGGTGTACATGCTTTAAGCATTTACACTCTCAGGACGAACGGATAATGCAACGAAGTCTATCGGTCGTCTCCTGACTCCTGAGTCCTGACTCCTGAGTCCTGACTCCTGTCTTCTGTCTTCTGTCTTCTGACTTACAGCTCTTTCTGCCCTCGCTGCTTTTGAAGCTCCTTAGCCTGGAGGTCCTGAGCTGCTTTGGGTGAACCTATATGGAGCGTATCATATGCCTGCTGGGAGGATGTAAACTGCACACCCATTCCGTGCCAATTCGTATTTGTGTAAATAGGATTGGTCCGTCCAGTCTCACCTTCGCGCTTGGCAATCCATGCCTGCATTCTGGCTTCGAACATAGCAACAAGCTCCGGCTCTTCTTCAGCCACGTTGTTATACTCTTCAGGATCCTTGAGCAGGTTGTAGAGCTCAATCTCCGGCTTGAAGTGCATATCTGGCTCCAGAGCGTGCATATACTTCCACTCAGGGGTTCTCCAGCCATGCTTGCGCATCCAAGTGCACTCTGTGATGTAGTATTCCGGCTCCTGTATTCGTTCCTTGCCCTCAATCAGAGGAACCAGGCTGCGGCCGTCAAACTTGATATCTGTCTCAATCTCCATCAGTTCGAGAAGCGTAGGCATGATGTCTTTCATATGGACATGATCAGCGAAACGCTGTCCCGCAGGGATCTTGCCTGGATAGACGAGTACCATCGGGATGTGCAGTGTGCACTCGTAGAGACCGTGATGGTCATACCAGCACTCGTGGTCGTGAAGAGTCTCGCCGTGGTCGGAGTCAATGATTATGAGAGTTTCCTCTTCAATGCCAAGTGCCTGTACTGTCTCGAAGATATTGGCAATGCAGGAGTCCATATACGCAACTGCACCATCATACTGTGCAATGATGTAATCTTTGTCCTTGCAATGAGGTGGGAACCAGCTTGCGAAGTAGTCGCAGAACGGTTTGAATGTCATAACCGGGTCGAGTGAATGGTTGCTGGTATCGAACTCGTCCTTATCGTAGAACATTCTCTCGAAAGGTGATGGCGGAAGATATGGAGAATGTGGGTCCATGTGTCTCATAAACAGACAGAATGGCTTATCCTCTGCTGCCAGTCTTTTGAGCTCAGGAATGCTGACTGCATTGCAATTCTCAGCCTTGAGACTTCGGCCCTCTTCCCATGATCCCCAGCCTGTGAAATCGATATAGTTCTGGAAACCTCTGGAGGCCTGGTTGCCACTGAAACCTACGCATGTAGTGTTGTAGCCGTTCTCGCCGAGAACTTCAGCCAGTGTCTTCAGGTGGTCTCCGAGTGGGCCTTCGTGACGCAGAGCGACAACATCAGTTCCAAAGACATCCATACCGGTAAACATTGAAGAATAACCAGGTGTGGTAGGAATGGATGGGCTGATCATGTTCTCAAAAACAGCACCCTGTGCAGCCAGTTTGTCCATGTGAGGTGTTGTTAGCCTGTCATATCCGTACAGACTCATGTGGTCAGCCCGCAAGCTGTCAATCCCCAGGAAAATCAGATTCGGTTTCTTTTTCATTTCTATAATACCCTCGTTTTTTAGGATAGGCTTCAGACTTCAGACTTCAGGCTTCAGGAAGGAAATTGCGTATTCGTTCCTGAGACATCAAGTTGAATAACTGAAACCTTAACCGATATTTTTTTTTGATATTTCTATATGTGTTGAATCCAAACAAGCATCAGATTTCCAAAACAACCTGCCTGAACAAGTCCCTTCCTGAAGCCCGAAGCCTGACGTCTGAAGCCTATATCTTGACTCTTCTCCCCTGCTCATTAGACTCATAACAAGCAAGCACGAGTCTCAAGGAATCGAGTCCTTCTTCCACTGTAGCAACTGGTGGGCGTTTGCCGTGAAGGAACTCAGCTAACGGACCAGCAAGTCCTGCGATGCGTTCCCCTTGACCCATGATATCCGGTAAATCGCTTACAGTCCAGCCCTCATTTCCCTTGAGGAACCATTTGAGCTGAATCCCTCCTGAAGGACGAGGAACATTACAGCTGGGACCATCGCCATAGTTGCCGATAATTGTCCCATTCTCACAGAATATCTCCAGGTTATTCTCACCGGTTATTGCTACGAACGAGCACGATGCCTCAGCAAATGTGCCATCCGCATATCGGAATAGGGCTATTCCATTGTCATTTTCTATCTTGGGATTGAGAAGCGTGCCCATCTCTGCAGTCACACTCACAGGCATTCCTAGAAGCCAATGCAGAAAATCTATGGGATGTGATGCATCATCGGCAAAAATGTCATGATTGAATTCAGCCTTGACATGCCATGTCTGATCAAAATTCGCCATAGCCTGTGTTGTCAGACAATGACGTCTGCGCACCTGGAACACTCGACCAAAGTCACCACTCTTCAGTAGTTCTTTGGCCTGCATATTGTGCGGGTCTACACGCATCTGCCAGGCCATTGAAAAGGCCACGCCATACTTCTTAACAGCTGCAACTATTCTCTCTGCCTGTGCCATGTCCAGGGCGATTGGTTTCTGCACAATAATCATCTTACCTGCAGCAGCCGCCAATTCAACTAAATCGGCGTGAAATGAGGTTTCTGATGCTATAACTACTGCATCTATGTCCTTACGGGCCAACAGGGCTTCAGCAGACTCTGCAGCGTCAATGCCGGTGTTCTTACAGGCTTCTGCTTTGCGAGCAGCATCGTGGTCCCAACCAGCCAGGACAGTAACCCCCATCTCCGGCAGTTCTTTCCACTTGGCACAGTAACTATATACATGTCCATGGGCAAATCCAAGGATCCCTACATTTATGTTGTCCATATTAATCACCTATTCTTTACGGACTCTGTTTTGATAAGCATGCATCGAAGTGTCATCCTGAGGAACGAAGGATCTGCTTTTCCAGCAGGTCACTCAGACAAAGCAGATCCTTCACTGCGTTCAGGATGACATGTTGTTTATCTTCCGCCAAGCTTCTTCAGGCAGGCATTCAGGTAGCCATAACTCTCAGCTGCGATTATCGACGCATCCGGCAGCGCGAATTCGCCGGCTCCGATTACTTCCAGGCACACCGGGCCATCATATCCGCAGTCTACCATTACCTTACAGTATGAATACAAGTCTATATCGCCGCGTCCACATGCCTGCAGCTGAGGGGTTCCCGGAGAAGGTCCGGGGCCTTTGCAGTCTCTTATGTGGATATGTTTTGCACGGCTGATAACTGGAGGAAGCGCATCCACCGGGTTCTCCCCTGCCCTATATACATGGCTGGGGTCCATATCGATTCCGAAAGCTGGTGAGGAGATTTTCTCCATAGCCCTCAGAGTTGTTTCGGTATTATAAATTGAAGCACCAACGTGTGCCTTGCAGCAGAGTGTAACTCCGAACGGCTCAGCTTTCTCTGCCATCTTCATAATCAGGTCTGTCTGGCGGACGAAATCTTCTTCAACTCCGGATGCACCACCGGAACCGATATTCACAACAGGTATACCTATCTCTGCACCGGCTTCAAATGCAAGCATAAGTCTCTCTTCATCCAGACCGGCTTCTTCCATTGAAAGGAACTCAAGTTCATTGTCAGCTACTATCGCCTTGAGTTCACTGACCTGTTCTTTCCAACGGTCCAGCTCAAGATGCTCGCACATCCCCTTGATTGCAGATATTTCCACTCCATCGTATCCCGCCATTTTGATGTGTTTTGCTGCTGTAGCAAAATCATAACCACCAAAAAGGACGCTGTTCACACCTAATTTAATCATGTATAGCTCCTCGTATTTAGAAGTTGGAGGTTCGAGGCTGGATGTTGGAATTACAACCTCAGACCTTTGTTCCATTATTTACCACTTAGCCCGCATTATGAATAATGCGGGTTAGAATATCGGTATCGTGAAACAAACAGTGCTTTGTGCTCAAAACCACGATACAGGCATTCCCTGGGAGTAATAACCTATAGCAGTATATGGCACCAATTCCAGCGTGTCAACGCTGTATTCGATATGGGCAAATATATCGAAGTTTCAAGATTTAAATAGGCTTGAAAATTCGGCAGTATCGACTCCAAATTCCATATGTTGATACCTTATATAGAATGTAGTGATACATATATTTAGGGATAAATATAGTCTTACACAACAAGTGCATTTGTAACTAAGTCTTGTATGTTTTATCTATTCATAAGTAACAGCAGAATGCATGTGACTAAACACATGAACCGGATCTACAAATATGACAAGACTCAGTTACATATGCACTAGCATACTGAGCACAATGTGTATATGGAACTATCTTCATTCTTCTTGCTCAACAATGGGTATTTACATGATTCCCCGGCTGTTATTGCGACATATATTTCCGTGATATTAATTGTTTGTTACATTGCCTTGCCATCATTGACAACCTGTTAATTTAGTGATATAAATTGATATAGAGGCAACGCATTCTGCAATTTGCTGATACATAGTGGTAACTATACGAATAGATAGCCACACAACTACAATACTACAGCAATATTGTTATGCATTGCTTCAGTAACGGAGGCTAAATAATGCGGACAAGAAAAGGTTTCACACTAATTGAATTATTGGTTGTTATAGCTATTATAGCTATATCGGCGGCTATTCTGTTCCCTGTATTCGCAAAGGCCAGAGAGAAAGCCCGGCAAGCAAGTTGCGTTTCGAACGTAAAACAGATTATGAATGCAGCTATGATGTATACCCAGGACTACGATGAAGTGATGGTCAGAGCGGATAGACACTGGGGTGATGGACAAAAGTGGATATCCTGGCCTTTCCTGCTTGAGCCATATACTAAGAATTGGCAGGTATATGCTTGCCCTAGTACTTCAAAAGGGGCGATGGACTACTGTGAAATGCACTATCCGGTCTGGCCTACTTATGCAGTCAATAATGTTATTCATGAGAGTACTACAGGAATATCTATGGCATCCGTCCCTACACCAGCCAGTAAATACTTTATTGCCGATAGTAATCATCCTGTTCTAGGTAGCATACAGGGTTATTTAATGGCGTCGGGTTGTGGAAATTGGGGGCCTTATACTAGTGGCTGTGCAGGACCATATGTCGAGACAACACATCAATGGAGAGTTCCTCATAATGAGGGAATCGTTGTTGGATATATTGATGGTCATGTAAAATGGCTCCGAGGCGACAGAGTATATGTCGATATCACTGATGCCACTATCCAAGCTATGAATCCAACATTCGAATACTAATCCCCTTTTTCTCCCGGTTTAGCCATAAGCCGGGAGAAAACTGTACTGATTGAACAATTCTACACTCATATCTCTTTGATTTCTCACACCCTGGTATAACTGTCATGTATATTGGCGGATGTATAATGAAATGATATCCATGACTCCACTGTTTTGACCAGTGGATCCGTCTTGGGCCCCAATTATTGTTCTATGACAGGCTACCCGGATCACTCTTGAACCGGGTAGCCCAACCTCTCATCTTACTGCAAAACGCAATTCTCTTCTTAAGCCCATTCTATTTCACCCTACATGGCTCTGGCATGTAAATATTCCAACAAGTCAGTGCTCAAACTCTTCTATAAACACAGGAATTCAAAAGCAATCGCTACTCCTATATAGGACTTTAATTGTTGTAAACCATTCAATCAAATATCGGTATAATATTATTAGAAACCATTGACAATGCACATTTTACATGGTATAACTTGTTTCAGTAACATAATCACGAACAAACACCAATAATACTGTGGCTGTGCCGTTATTGAGCCCAAATGTAACAAAACATCTAAATATAATAGTCATGCATGATTTGAAACGGGAGGTAAGTTAATGCGAACAAAAAATGGTTTCACCTTGATTGAATTGTTGGTTGTTATCGCTATTATTGCCATACTCGCAGCAATTCTGTTCCCTGTCTTTGCCAAGGCTAGAGAAAAAGCCCGGCAAGCGAGTTGCGTCTCGAATGTTAAACAGATCATGAACGCAGCCATGATGTATACTCAAGACTACGACGAAACGTTGACCTGGTCTATACAAAAATGGGGACATGACGCTTCGGACCCTTGGATAACCTGGGTTCAACAGCTCATGCCGTATATGAAAAGCTGGGAAGTATTAGCCTGCCCGAGTACAAAAAAAGGTCCTATGTGGGGTTATTCTGGCCAGGACTATCCTGTATGCCCAACATATGCTGTGAATAACGCCATTTGGCGAAGTGACTACACTGGTACCCCAGTAACTATGGCGGCAGTCCAAGTCCCAGCTAACAAAATCTATGTTGGCGATGCTAATCATCCTGTTCTTGGGGATATACAAGGTTATTTGATGGCATCAAGTTGCGGCAACTGGGTGGCTGGTGGAAGTTGCACACCACCATATGTTCTTTATTCACATATCTGGAAAGTCCCACATAACAGTGGTATCGTAATAGGCTTTATTGACGGTCATGTAAAATGGCTCCAGGGTGATAAAGTGTATACTATGATCACTGATTCTACAATAGACGCTCTGAATCCAAGATCCGATAAATAATACCACATTGGTTCCCGGTTTATAATCTAAGCCGGGAACCAATAATAAGGGGACGGAGCACTTTATGACTAGAGCCTCTTCACGATCATCGATATGCCTTCTCCGCCGCCTATACAGAGTGTAGACAGCCCATATGTCGATGATACCCTGTCCATTGCGTAAAGCAGCGTAACAAGCACTCTGGCGCCGCTAGCGCCTATTGGGTGGCCGAGAGCAATTGCACCTCCGCCTATATTGATTTTAGATTCATCCCAACCCATTTCTTTGTTGACTGCAATGGACTGGGATGCAAAGGCTTCGTTCATTTCTATAAGGTCAATATCGTCTAGTGAAAGTCCAGCTTTATCGAGCGCTTTTCGGCTGGCTCCTGCAGGACCAATTCCCATATAACCCGGATCAACTCCGGCAGTTGCATATGAAACGATCTCAGCAATTGGTTTGATTCCCATCTCCGCTGCTTTCTCCTCTGACATAACTACAACAGCAGCTGCTCCGTCATTTATACCAGATGCATTCCCAGGTGTAACCGTTCCATCTGGTCTAAAAGCAGGCTTGAGACGTCCCAATGCTTCTATATTAGTATCAGGTCTTGGGAATTCATCTGTGTCAAAGAGGATTGGATCACCCTTGCGCTGTGGTATACACACCGGCACGATTTCATTCTTGAACCAACCCTCATATATAGCTCGTGCACACTTAGCCTGAGAGTTCACAGCATACTGGTCCTGTGCGTCGCGGGCAATCTCATATTTAGTTGCCAGGTCTTCAACTGTAAAACCCATGTGCTTATTGCTGTAAACATCAGTCAAACCGTCATATACAAGTGAGTCTATAAGATTTCCATTGCCCAGCTTATAACCAAACCTGGCTTTATCGAGTAAGAAAGGAGCCAGACTCATATTCTCCATACCACCGGCAACTATAATATCGGCATCACCGGATTTGATTGCCTGAGCAGCGAGGACTACTGCCTGTAAACCCGAACCGCAGACCTTGTTTACAGTCAGCGCACTCTTCTCCACTGGAATGCCTGCCTTAATTGCAGACTGACGGGCCGGATTCTGTCCAAGACCAGCCTGGAGGACATTGCCCATTATGACTTCATCAATATCCACACTCTGCAACGATGCCCGTGACATGACCTCTTTGATGACTATCGCACCAAGTTCAACTGCCGGAACCGACTGCAACGTCCCCCCGAAGTTGCCGATAGCTGTCCTGGCTGCACTGACGATAACTACTTTAGGCATTTTTGCTCCCTCCACTCGATTTATTGTGTTAACTGCTACTAGAATTGAATAAGACCTATAGGAATTATAGGACATTGTCTTCGGATTGTCGGACTGGTCCTATTTGTCTTATTGGTCCTATTGGTCATTTAAGTCTGATAAGACCAATAAGACTATTAGGACCTATAGGACACTGTTTCCGGTTTGTCTTACACTTCCCATCAGCACTATTCAGTTACCGAAAGCCCCATTGGTTCCTCTCGGAAAAGTCTGGCATCCATGAGCTTTAAATCACTGCTGATAGTTGGGACAAAATCCATCTGGGCCAGGATATCCGTCTCCAGGTCTATGCCCGGAGCAATCTCAGTCAGCACCAGACTATCCTCCCCCATCTCAAAAACAGCACGTTCTGTAATGTACAGGACCTTGTGTCCGTGACGTCTTGCGTATGCTCCACTGAATGTGAGGTGTTCAACGTCAGTAAGGAACTTCCGATGTGCGCCTTCCTGTTCAATCCTGATATTACCGTCAGAAACAGCGATCTTCAAATTACCTGCAGTAAACGCACCGCAGAAGACGACTTCCTTTGTGTTTTGTGTAATGTCTATGAAGCCCCCTGCCCCTGCGATTTTGGATGAAAACTTGCTGACATTCACATTGCCGTGCTGGTCCGCCTGCGCCAATCCCAGGAATGCAATATCCAATCCACCGCCATCATAGAAATCAAGCATATACGGTTGATCAATGATCGCTTCAGCATTGGCCGCTGCTCCAAAATCAAGACCGGAGGCTGGTACGCCGCCAATTGCTCCCGCTTCAACAGTCAGGATCATATTGCTCCGGATGCCCTCTTCTTCAGCCACCTGGGCGATACCCTCCGGCATACCTATACCAATGTTCACCAAAGCCTGATGATTGATCTCCATTGCAGCGCGCCTGCAGATGATCTTTCTTTCATCAAAATCCATCCGGCCCAGCATGGTTTCCTCACTGGCGTGACCAGCTCCGCAATATGCAGGATTATACTCAGTCCCAAAAGTCTGATGATGGTGCTCTTTCTCTGCAACTACGACAACATCCACAAACAGTCCAGGAAGCTTAACCAGCCAGGGATTCGGATGAAGACCATCTATCAGACGTTCAACCTGCACTATCACCAGCCCGCCGGAATTCCTGGCAGCCTGAGCCATAGCCAGCATCTCCAGACTCCCAACTTCCTTTTCAAGAGTAATATTACCGTTAATGTCGGCAGTAGTCCCGCGCAGCAGGGCAACATTTATCGGGAATGCTTTATAGAACAGCCATTCCTGCCCATCAATCTCCATAACTCGAACGAGATCATCAGTAGTAGCGGTGTTAAGCTTCCCACCCGTAACGCGAGGGTCAACGAAGGTCTCCAGTCCCACATGAGTCAGCAGTCCCGGTCTGCCACCAGCGATTTCGCGATACAATTGAGAGACTACTCCCTGAGGAAAGTTGTATGCCTCAATCTTGTTGTCATTGGCCAGTTTTCCCAGACTTGGAGCCAGTCCCCAATGCCCGCCTATCACTCGACCAATCAGACCCTCATGACCTAGATGATTCAACCCTCTGCTTTTGCGATCACCCTGCCCTGCGGCGTAAACCAGAGTAAGTCCTTTGGGACTGCCGGTTTCTAGAAAGCTCTTTTCCAAATTGAAAGTAAGCTCCTCAGGATGTCCGCTGCCAATGAATCCACCCGTCGCAATAGTATCGCCATCTTTTATAAGCTTCATCGCCTCTGCGGCGCTCATTACTCTTCTAGCCATTAGCACTCCTTGTTTTGGAAGTTGGAAATTAGAAGTTGGATGTTGGAATACCTGCAACTGCTACATATAAAGTCCGCCATTTACATGGATGACCTGACCCGTTATGTAGCTGGATTCGTCGGATGCAAGGAAAACAGCCGCGTTTGCTATGTCTTTCGGATCACCGAGCTTGCCTATTGGTATCTGCTGTTTGAATGCGTTCAAGAACTCCTCAGGTATCGACATTCCCATTTCGGTCACAATAATACCCGGAGCTATGGCATTGGCTGTGATTCCCTTACGTGCGCCTTCACGAGCGATGGACTTTGTGAATCCCATAATGCCGGCCTTTGCGGCTGCATAGTTACACTGTCCAATATTCCCCTGCTGTCCACTTATGGAAGATATGCTGACAATACGGCCATATCCGGCTTCGCGCATATAATCAATTACTGCCCGTGTGCAATTGAATACACCTGTCAGATTTACGCCTATAACTGCATCCCAGTCCTGTTTTGTCATCTTCTTGAGAGTTACATCCCTGATAATTCCGGCATTATTGACAAGGATATCAATCTTGCCATATTTGTTGAACAGGGTCTGGACCATTTCATCAACCTGGGTGTCACTGGAAACATCAGCCTGCAATATAATGCTCTCGCTACCAAGCTGTGCTATTTCGGCGGCGGTATCTTCGGCGTCCTTAAGGTTGCGTCCGTCAGGATCAGCAACATAGTTAATCCCAATTATCGCACCCTCTTCAGCCATACGTAAGGCAATTGCTTTCCCAATCCCTCTGGAGCTTCCTGTAACCAGAGCTATTCTACCTTCAAGTCTCATTATATAATCCTCCACCAATTTATAGACTGATCATTCGAAAAAAAAGAGTCCACTGCACCAAAGTACAATGAACTCCATTTTCTGTCAAATATTTATTTATTAGAGCGAAGCAGCTGCGGGTGGATCCGGCGGCTTTACTAAGCCAGGAACCACAACATTATAGGGATCTGATACAGCACTTCTTTTGTCAGTATCTCTGGCAGTAACAACAATCCTGTATGTTTTTGTGTCATACGAAGTGTTGCTGGGTGCTGTAAATATAGCCCTATAGCTTCCGTTGCCCAGATTATCGAAAGGCAGATCTACTACAGTCAGGTCAGGATTTGTAATCTTTGCAGACACACTAGCCACTGCACTATCCTGATTAACCTGAACACCTATTATTACCTGCCCCCCGGAGAATCCGGGTTGCCCTTGATAAGACACACCGGTCAGGGTGACGGGAGGACCATCGCCCCCCCCAGATCCTCCACCACAACCTGCAATGACTGCCAGACAAGTCATCAATACTAGCCCTAAAGTAATGTTTCGTATCATTTTATTCACTCTCTTCCAGTATTGAGTTATCTTTTACTGCTGTTGATTGAATAAGACCAGGGAACTCCATGTCACATTCAACCGTAGAGCGTATCCAATATGCTTGCCATGGCTGCATATTATCCACAACACCTTCAATTATGGACGAATCATACACTAGGAAGTATTCTCCTCTTGCAGCGAGTGTGCTGTCCGGTCGCCATCCCCATGCATATCCAGCAACATATCCTACATTTGCGGCTTCTCCCAATGACAATACACTGGAACCGTAGGAGATCTGTATAGCATTCAGGTCCCACTTGACTGCACTTATATATGGATGTCCAATCAGGTTCCATCCTCTGTAGAGGTGGACCTTTGCTGTTTTACTCTGGTCAAGTATTGTTCCCGTAGGAGCCTTGGCAGACTCGAAGAATGCCCAGAATCCTCTACCAGGTGTGCTTGCTTGAGGATCAAACCATGATGCAGCACTCGGGTATGTTGCATAAACTCCATTGGCCGTCAGGTAGGCGGACCAGTCATTGTTTCGGAATCCTACAATCGGTTTCGGATCCTTTGTATCAGGAATCAATGGAACGGTGACCATTGCAAGACCTGTCCAAGCCGCTCCAGGAGCAGCAGAGATAATATCTACCTTGAGTGTGGTCGAAGCAGTATTTCCTGCCTTGTCAGTCGCTGTTACAGTAACAGTCTCTGAAGTTCCATCAATTGTGATACCAGTTGCACTCCACGCGTCTGTGCCGGTGCACGTTCCGGTCCCACCATTTTCATCTGCCCAGACAACACTATCAATTCCAGCGTTGTCAGTAGCGGTTCCACTGAAGAATAACGTTCTTGTGTTCCTTGTACAACTCGCCTCAGTAGTCGGGAACGTAACCTTGACCACTGGTTTGGTTATATCGTATGTAACAGTATTGTCTTCGCTTGTGGAAGCAGCATTACCGATTTCGACAGAATCAAATACCTTGTCGGCAGCTATGGACAAAACAACTGTCCCTGTGGTAGTCATTCCGCTAACTCTCACATTAAATGTAGTACCAGTCCCTGATATAGTAACAGTCTTGGTACCACCGGCAGTTCCGGATACTGTTACATTAGCAGGAACAAAGGCAACTACGTCTCTACTGAATACAACAGTAAAGTCAATAGTAGTCTTGTTAGTCGGATCAATCTGTGCAGTAGCCTGCTCAACAGTCACTGCATTCGGTGTACTATCAATGGTTACCGAGTTGTCCGTGCTTGTACTGGCTGTATTTGTATTCCCCAGTGCATCGTGAACAACACCAGCAAGTATTGAGGCTACAACATCACCATCACCAGTCATACCGGTAACAGCAACGTTGAATGTCTTATGGTTACCACTATCAGTCACTGTTGCAGCGCTTGCTCCAGCAGTTCCTGTGATTGTAACATTGGCCCCTGTAAAGTCTGCTACTACCTTACTGAACACTGCAGTAAAGTTAACAGCCTTAGCATTTGTGGGGTCATACTGTGTGGCAGCCTGATTAATGGTCACAGCCACAGGAGCCACATCGTATGTAACTATATTATCTACGCTTGTAGATGCTTCATTCTGGTTCCCAAATGCGTCTTCAGCAAATCCGGCTGGAACGGTCAGTATAACTGTTCCAGTCTGTGTCATGCCACTAACAGCAACATTGAACTCTTTGTGATCGCCGCTATCGGTCGGGACAGCAACTGTTGCCCCAGCAGTTCCGGATATAGGAACTGTGTCGCCAAGTATATTAGCAACCGGCTTGTTGAAAGTGACGGTAAAGTTAACTACACCTGCATTGGTAGGATCAGCCTGCCCTGCAGCTTGCTCAACAGTAACCATGAATGGAATACCATCTTCCCAGATCACTGTATTATCAGTGCTGGTAGATGCAGCATTTCCATTGCCCGATACATCGTGTACAGCATTTTCTGCAATTGTAGCAGTAATGATGGTGCTTGTAGTAGCACCAGAAACTGCCACATTGTAGCTTCGGCCACTACCGGTCACTACTCCAACCAGGGTCTCACCACTTGAAGCAACCAGGGTCACAGAATCATCAGTAAAGTCAGTAACATTCTCACTGAACTCTACACTGAAGTTAACTGGCTGTGTAGTAGTTGGATCAGCCTGACCTATTGCCTGATCAATCGTAACTGTTGGGACTATATTGTCATAAGTAACTGTGTTATCAACTGATGTTGATTCATTATTCGCATTTCCTGCAGGATCGTGCACTACATCAGCTGCAATCGAAGCTTCAACTGTGCCAACCGATGTCATACCGGATATAGCAATATTGAACTGCTTATGATCACCGGAGTCGGTAACCACGGTAGTTGTTGATCCAGCAGTGCTGTTCACTGTAACATCATCAGCAGTGAAATCAATTACTATCTTATTGAACTGAGCAGTAAAGTTAATAGTTGATGCATTTGTCGGATCCGACTGACCTGCAGCCTGTTCAACTGTAACATCTAAAGGTATCTGGTCATCAAATGTAATTGAATTGTCTGTGCTTGTAGACGCAGGGTTGGTGTTACCTACAACATCGTGAACCGCACCTGCAGCTATACTTGCTGTAATGATTGTGGCCGATAATGCTCCATCAACCGCTACATTGTAAGTTGTTCCTGAACCGGTAACTGTCGCTGTTAGCGTGTCCCCGTTTGTACTCTGCAGTATCACTGCACTATCGGTGAAGTCAACAACATCTCTACTGAAGACGACAGTGTAGTTCACTGGTAAAGTAGTTGTAGGATCAGCCTGTCCAGCTTTCTGATCAATTGTAACAGTAGGCTTTACATTGTCGAAACTGACTGTATTGTCAGTACTGGTTGAAGCTATATTGAGATAACCGTCAGCAACAGTCTCAACTGCTCCTGCCGGAATGTCCACAATAACAGTTCCCGGTCCGGTCATTCCGGATACTGCTACATTATATGTAGTTCCAGAACCAGTTATTGTTGCAATCTTAGTTCCAGGAGCAGTTCCGGTAATGACTACATCACTTCCGATGAATCCTTTGATTGCTTCGCTAAAGTTAGCAGTAAAGTTGATTGGGCTTGCCGATGCAGGATCAGCCTGTGCTGCAGCCTGGTTAATAGTTGCTGTGACTATTACATCAGCATATACGACTTGGTTATCAACGCTTGTAGATGCTTCATTGGTCAGTCCATACTGGTCATGTGCAATAGCAGCACCCAACGAGACAATAACCGTTCCACTGCCGCTTACTCCACTTACTGCAATGTCATAGGTCTTATGATCACCGGAATCAGTTATGACCGCTATGGTCGGAGTAGCAGTACCATTTAATGTAACATCGCTTGCTATAAAGTCATTTACTGCTCTATCAAACACGGCGGTGAAATGTATAGGCAGCACATTAGACGGGTCTTTCTGTGTAGTTGCCTGTTCAAGTGTCAGTGTCAACGGAGTAACAAAGGTAACTTCATTATCCGTATATGTTGCCACCTCATTGATATTGCCGGCAACATCAGTGACTGTATCTCTAGGTATGTTAACTATAACTGAACCGGTAACTGTCATACCGCTGACAGCCACATCATAGGTCCGGTCACCGGTCTTGGTGATAACCGCAGTGTTGGCGCCGGCATCTCCGGTTATCTTGACATCCTGTCTGGAGGTATCATCAGTGACCCATTCAAATCCGACTACAGGTTCACTGAATGTAACAGTGAATCTTACAGTATCACTATGTGCCGGATCAGCTTGTCCAGTTGCCTGATTGATTGTTACTGTTGGTAGCACATTATCATACAATACAGTAGCATCGGTACTGGTCGAAGCATAGTTGAAATTGTCATTGGAATCTTTAGCAATATTCGCTGGTATTGAAACTATAACTGTTCCCGATGATGTCATACCACCAGCAGCAACATTGAACATAGTGCCATTAAATGGAGCAAGCTCACTGATAACAACAGTAGAAGCGCCTGCAGTGCCTTCCAGCACAACATCACCGGCAGTAAATCCGGTTATGGGCTTACTAAACTCAGCGATAAAGTTAATTGGGTTATTACACGCAGGATCTGTTTGATCAGTTGCTTGATTAATTGTAACTGACGGTGCCGGATCATACTCTACAACATTATCAGTAGATGTTGCATGAATATTATAGTTCGCTGCCCAGTCCTGTGCTTTATATGCAGCGATGTCAGCAATGACAGTTCCCTTTACTTTCATACCACTTACTACAATGTTGTAAGTTCGCTGATCTTTGTATCCTTTATCAGGAAGGGTATCGCTAAAAAGTGTCGGGACCGATGCCTGGTTCTGAATTTCAGTCACTTCGACTGTATCTGCACCAGCTGTTCCGGACAACTGAACATCAGCGGCGGAGAATCCATTATTTCCCCACATTCTCTCATTAAATGTGGCTATGAACCTGATAACACCGGACGGAGCGGCTGTAGGATCATCCTGGTCCTGTGCTTTGTTAATGGTTAATGTTGGGCGATCAAGGTCATACCACAACCAGTTGGTGCGCAGACATTGTATCCGTAACGGAAAATGATTGTTAACCTCAGGATAATTCAGGTTCGGCGGATTATTATCGGTAGAAAGATTCCACATACCATAGTTAGTGGTATTCGCATTATTGTTTTGGAATGCGTCGTCGGGTATATTTACTACAACTGCATATGACTTATCAAGACCGTCGATTTCCAGATTCCATCTTGTTTTGTCGTATGGTGTCAACTCAACGAGATACTTATTCATTATCGCTGAGGTGTCAACAAGATTGCCGTTGGCAGCGTCATATGTCTTAACATCTACGTCACTGACATCAAAGCCTTCAGGAGATGGTGGATTGCCCGGTATTTCGTTAACCAGTGCCACTCCATAATCACTATCTGAAGATTGATGGGGCTTTAATTCTATAAGGAATGTCAAGCGCGACGGATCCGGAGATACACAGTTTGTCTGATATCTATTTCCTAGTATCCTGGTAATATGAGGAACAATACCAAAAGTCATTATATTACAGTTATCTCGATAGTATTCCCACGCCCCAGGAGAAGGTGTGATGTATCCTTCATTATTTGTATTACCAAGCCTATCATCTGCTACACCTGAAGCAATATCTATCTTTACACGGCCGGATTGTTGCATACTGAGCAGTTCGACTGTATAGACAGAATTGCGACCACCGCTTGGACTCACAGTAAAGACTTTAGCTCCAGTGAATGCTGATCCACTTACAACTATATCGCCAGCCCCAAAATCTACTTTTTCATCAAATGTAACTATAAAACGAGGATTTTTGACAGTCGGGTCAGGCTGGCCACTTGCGCGCGTTATGGACGCAATCTTCGGATGGACATTATCTATATCTACATCCCCAAAGACAGCGTCAGCTGCCATTGCTTCATTGGCGCCATTTTTGATATTGGCTTTGGAAATATTGAGTCTTATCACACCCTCAAAATTATGGCAGTCAACTGAAACATCATAAGTAGTACCAGAGCCGGAAATACTGGTTACTTGTGGTGTTGTTAAAGGCGTAGTCCTTGCTGGTTCCTGTGGCTGCGTAGATACGACCCCTATCGTAAAGTTAGCTGGTGTCACACCTGTAACATCCTCACTAAATGTAACACGAAAGGTGATTGTCTCAGCTGTTACAACAAGACCTGGACTTACCGATACTCCAGCTACCGTCGGTGCCGCTGCATTCGCTGCCCCAGCATACAGGACAAGCATAAGCGTAAGAATCCACATTATTGCCGGTCTCTTAGAAAACATTCTCTATTCCTCCACCTTCTCAATACTACCTAAGGCTATATGGTCCAGTTCATTGACTGCTTTTTTATGGTGTTCCAACCTGTGTATCACACCAATTACAGCCCGCGCCATAATACTGTTGGTATGATACACAATAAAATTTCTTTTGTAAATAGTTTCAGTAGTTTCATGACTATCCGTTAATATATACAGCAATACGTACGGGCTATTAGAAATTGCATGCGAACTAAAGGTTGTATTTGCGTTATATTGTGTATATTATGTATCGGTTTTGATATTACATATACTCATAACTTACACCTAGCTTCATAACGTCACATTGCTTACCCTAATAGACTAATTTTCTTAATCTAGGACTGTTTTCAAATATCCAGCACTTAATCAAAAATATTCAACTACTTGCTTCCAACTGCAAAAAAATTCTGATTATTTTTTTGCATACCCCGTATAATTACTGATCTTCCTTATATATTTTGTTGATTTGCTAAGCTGCATGCCAACAGATACCAGCACATTGTGCATATATATAGGCATTATCGTTCTATGAGGACTGAAGACAGTCACAGATTACATCAGAGACATAATATACATGGCTGCGATTATCGATTATAATACCGGTATCTTGCAGCAAGAGGTATACACCAGTATGTTTCGCTTTTCTGTATTTGTGATTCTGCTTCTGGCAGTTTGCAACTGCCTGTATTCAATGGACTTAACTAAGAATGGTAATCCAAAGGCATGTATTGTCCTTGGCACTGATGCTACATCAGCGGAGAAAACAGCCGCAAATGAGCTAGCCAAGTATTTCAAACTGATATCAGGGGCAAACATTCTTATAAAAACAACGCAATCGACTTCTCTGTCCAATATATATGTAGGACAGACGTCTATATCAAAATCAATTCTCCCCGGATTTGACTGGAACACTCTGAAAGCAGATGGTATCCTGATTAAGACTGTGGGCAAAAATCTGGTAATCGCCGGAGACAGGCCCAGAGGCACGCTATACGCTGTATATACATTCCTGGAGAATTATCTGGGCTGCAGGTGGTGGACTCCTGAAGTCGAGTCTATCCCAAGGAAGTCCTCGCTCTCTATCGGTAAGATAGACTACACATACACACCGAAACTCTTCTACCGGGAGACATGGTTCCAGAAAGTCATGCAGCAGAACCCGGCTTTCTGTGTAAAGATGAAACTCAACGGCCATTTTAACCAGATATCTGACGAATGGGGAGGTTCGCACTTCTTTGTCGGTTGGTGCCATACATTCGACCAGTTCATCCCTGCAGACAAATACTTCAAAGATCATCCGGAGTGGTACAGTGAACTGGGCGGTAAACGTGTAGCCGAAATGTCCCAGCTCTGCATGACCAATCCGGAGATGAAGCAGGAGATGATCAAGAATGCCCTGTTGGCGATCAAAGCAAGGCCCAATGCAGCGATAGTCTCTATCAGCCAGAACGACTACCCTACAACCTACTGCCAGTGTGATAAATGCAAGGCAGCAGTCGCAAAGTATGGAGGGATACAGTCAGGCCTGGTGCTGGAGTTCGTCAACAGTGTTGCTGAAGAGATCGAAAAGTCCTATCCCAACATCTGGGTCGAGACCCTGGCTTATCAATTCTCCAGAAAACCACCCATCAACATCGTCCCACGCAAGAACGTGCTGATACGCCTGTGCACATTAGAATGTGACTTCTCACAGCCTCTCACTTCTGATACAAACAAAGCTTTCCACGATGACATAGTAGGCTGGCAGAAAATCGCTCCCAGGATGTTCATTTGGGACTATACAATCAACTTCGGAGAGTTCCATTTCCCCCACCCTAATATAAATGTGCTGCCGGTCAATATGAAGTTCTTCGCAGACAATAATGCAGTCGGTATATTCGAGCAGGGAGACGGATTCAATCAGGGAGTCCAGTTTGACCCACTCAGGACCTATATGGCTGCCAAGTATATCTGGAACCCGTATATCGACGCAGAAAAAGTGAAGCTTGAATTCCTGAATGGTTTCTACGGTAAAGCCGGACAATATTTAAATGAATACATAAAACTCCTGCAGACCGCGGTCCAGAGGGATGGATACTATTTGAAATACCACCAGCGGACAACTCCATATCTGCACGCCCCTGACTATATAGCTGCATTCAAGCTGTTCAATAGTGCAATGAATGCAGTAAAGAGCAATCCCAAACTCCTCGATAGAGTCAAAACCGAGAGAAGATCCCTGGAACTGGCGTTCATGCTCAACACCAATACAATGAAAGATGAAGTGTATGCCAACAAGGTAATCGAACCGATGGATAAAGCAGCCTGGCTGGATGAGTTCCTGAAATGGGCCAAAGCGACCAAAAACGACTGGGCAGGCGATGGTGGAATCCCTCTTGACTTGCAGTACTTCCGGCAAAGGGGATTCGCCAAAGTCAATGGCCCAAAACCAGCTGCCATTGCCAACATCCCGGACAGCGACTGGATGGATATACAGAACGATCTGTTTGAGCTTTACGGTGATGGTTCTGTAGTCAAGCAGGTCACAGACGAGAAAGCAACAGACAAATCCGCTGCTCAGTTGTTCAAGGGAGACTGCGGAGACTGGGCAATCCAGGTCCCTCTATTCGGACCGGTCAACAACGGTCTGGACGAAGTCAATATTGTAGTTCAGATGAGAATGAAAGCCAAAAGCCCGAAGAATGCCGTAAAAGCCGGGCTATATGACTTCACAATGGGTAAAGAGATAGCAGTAAAAGAGCTCAAGGGTGATGAACTATCAGACGAATATACTGACATCAACCTTGGGAAACATAAACTTAATGCTGGAATGAAGGTATACGTAGCCCCAATGTCAAACCCTGATGTCGAGACAGTAGAAGTCGACAGAGTTTACGTGTATAAATAGCTTCATAAAAGAGAGGTCAACGAACATGACAGATCATAAAGCAACTAATATCGGCAGCAGGTTGGAGCTGTTTGTTGAGGATACATTAATACATGAACTAAAAGGCAAAGCCAGTCTGAGGCTGCATCAGCCTGTTATCCAGCAGGATTCCTTTGTCACAAACATGCCCTGGGAGGGGTCGATGGGTGGGTACATAACCACATTCCAGGACAACGACCTCCATAGAATGTACTACCAGGCTGGAGATATCAATCTGGAAGCAAAAACAGGAGAATGGGACTGCCCGATCTACATCGGTTATGCTGAAAGCAAAGATGGAATCAACTGGACCAGGCCAAATCTCGGACTCTTTGAGTTCAATGGCAGCAAAGAAAACAACATCATCTGGGTTGGTGAGACTGAAACGCTAAAGGGTGTCCACGGGTTTGTCCCTTTCAAAGACACCAATCCCGACTGCGAACCTGATGCTCTATATAAGGCCATCGGTTCAGTAATGAGCGGCACTCCTGCTCTGTATGCAATGAAATCCGCTGACGGTATCCACTGGTCGTTGATGCAGGATGAACCGATACTTCAAGGGCAGGCATATGATTCTCAGAATCTCATTTTCTGGGATAATCTGCGTAGCGAGTACCGCATTTATCTGAGGAATTTCACCGAAGGCATTTTCGAAGGCTGCAGAATTATAGAAACAGCCGTTTCAAAAGACTTCTTTAACTGGCCGGTACCTAAACCCCTTGAATACGTAGATTCTCCGGATGAGCAACTCTACACAAACCAGGTGCAGCCATACTACAGAGCCCCTCACATTTTCATTGGTTTCCCCAGCAGATATGTCGAGAGGGAATGGTCACCAACAATAGACGCGCTGCCGGAACTCGAACACAGGTTGAAACGCAGGAGAGTTGCTGAAAGATACGGGATGGCTGTTACCGACGGATTATTAATGGCCAGCAGAGATGGCGGAACATTCAAACGCTGGGATGAAGCCTTCCTGCGCCCGGGACTCAGAACTGAGGGCAGCTGGACATATGGGGACTGCTACCAGGGCTGTGGATTGATGGAGACAGCATCTGCATTCCCCGGCGCTCCCAATGAGCTCTCTCTTTATGCTGTAGAGCACTACTGGAGAAAACCCTCTGCATTGTTCAGGCGCTACACTATCAGAATAGACGGGTTCGTATCAGCGCATGCACCACTTGGCGGTGGTGAGCTTATCACAGAGCCAATAACATTCGAAGGCAGCTCGCTGCATCTGAACATGTCCACTTCAGCAGGTGGAGGTATGAGGGTTGAGATTATGGACGTCCACGGCAACCCAATCAAGGACTTCGATATGAAAGACTGCTACGAAATAGTCGGCGATACGCTGGATTACACAGTCCGATGGAAATCCGGCACCGATGTCAGCGCATTGGCTGGCAAACCGATAAGGTTGAAATTCGCATTGAACGATGCGGATCTTTACAGCTACAAGTTCGAATAGGAGACCCAGAATCCAGGGAGGTAACCTCCCTGGACTCATTTCTAATCTAAAAGAATATCTGATACTTCGTTGATTCTCAGTTGGCAGGTTTTATTGGCGTACGATACATAGCGTTTTCCTGCAAGCTCGTAAAATGCGGGATAACCTATTTCGAAGTCATTGAATGGACCATCCGGGATGCCATCGTTATATACAATTACTTTTGGTTTACTGAACACAAGGCCCGCATTTCCAACGATTCCTGGTTCCTCATGCCCGATAGCTATCCACAGCGGATCCCTGGGATACCATCCACTGTCCTCCGGCTTTGTATTGTGAAACAGGAAGACAAATCTGCCATCCTGTAGTTTTGTAATCGGACATGGGGCACACGGTTGATTGAATGGTTCCCCGCCTGGAGACAACCTCAATACATCCGGCTTGCTCCATGTCATCCCACCATCTGAGCTGATAGAAAAGAATGGATGCCCCTGTCTTGATCGAAAAACACAAAGCAATCTGCCACCTGAAAGACCAACCAGCGTCCCCTCCTGCCCAAAGTGGCGATCAGTGCCGGGATAAGGCACCCAAACACCTTCATCTCCATCAGGTAAAAATCTGAAAGTGAGTTTCTCGGGATCGGTTTCGGTTTGGATATTAGCCAGCTCAAGCATAAAGACTTCCGTACACCAGTCGTTCGGACTCCCGCCCTGCTCGATCGCTGGTTTTGTTTCGGTATCAACCCCTGTTTTTGATACCCATTGATTCTTCTCATTGAGATGCCAACCCTCAGGAAACAAGCTGGAACGCTTCATCTTTGTATAGGTCATCAACACCCGACCATCCGGCATTAACCTGGGCTGCCCGAAGTTCCAGCCATGGATGTCCCCGCATTCGTCTGAATCCATCCCGGTATGTGGAATCCCAACCGGATAACGCCCAGACCATGTAAGTCCATCATCATCGGAATACCTGAAGAACATATCCCCCGCATCTCTCAGCGGCACTCCGTTGATGTTATACCAGTAGAAGACATATACCCGACCAGTCGAGGGAACTACATAGGAGACAATCCATGCCGGCACCTGATACTGCTCCCCGGCAGCCTCAATCACTATCTCTTCACTCCACGTCCGACCATTATCCAAACTTCTTGAGACCACTACCCGCTGGTCCGGATTAGCTTCATAGCTCCCCTGAGTCCAACAGGCTATCCAGGTGCCAGTGGGAGTCATGCACAGCTGCACTTGATAGTTGAAATACTGCGGTCCGGGTTTACCATCTATAATAACCCCATATGACTCCGCAGCATCCATGGTACCGGGACTATATAAATCCGGTTTCATGCGGGGTGACAGTGATTGAGATTCTCCAAACGGCATTATTCTGCATCTCCTGCATAAGTTTTTCGAACAGTCTTCCAGGCCAGCTTTCGGTTTCTGTGATAATCGACAATCCCCTTGTAGTTTATCCCGTGCCAGTGGCTGTTGATTGGTTTTGAGGGATCTCTATAATCGGTATACAAAAACGGGAACGTCCCGCAGACTGCTGGATATTTGGCAGTGATATCAAACTGCACCCGAAGCAACTCCGCCTGATAATTCTCCGACCAATACTCACAGGACGAACCAATAAATCCCGGTACTGCATCTGCTCCGAACTCAGTCAGTAGCAGCGGCTTACCCAGCTTTGATTGTTCAGCCAGACATGCGTCCAGTTCCGGCAACTCAATCGGCAGCACAGGTTCACCGTCAGTATTGCCATCAAAGGCGATCCGGTCATACCAGCCCCAGTATTCATTTATCCCGATCACATCCACCAGATCAGCAATACACCCCACCCCACCATACAATGCCGCATAACTGATAAGCCGGGTGTCATCCAACTCACGGACCTGATCAACACAGGCCTTGAAGAACGCCAGAGACTCCGGGTGATCGGTATTACATTCATTGCCTACACTGTAGAGGATCACACTCGGATGATTCGCTGCCTGCTCCACCATCTCCCGAAGCATCTGCAGCGCCAGAGCCTGCACGCCGTTCTCAGCAAAGATGCTGCAGGAATCTTCACTCGACGGCGCCACGCAATAAATTGGAACCTCCAGCCAGAGCATCATCCCACGCCTGTCACACTCATCCAGAAAATTATCAGGCACTGGGAAATGGCTCCTCAGACAATTTACCCCAAGTTCCTGCAAGTCATCAAGATCTCGCTTCACTACATTTGGATCGAACTTAACCCCGCTTACCGGATGATCATAAAGATAACAAATCCCCCGCAGAGCAATCGGTTCACTATTTAACAATATCTGCTGACCGGACGCGACAATGGATCGTATACCTAATGTGCAGGTATATTGGTCGATGATTCCTCCAGCATCCATCAATTCCACATTACATTTATAAAGATTTGGACTCTCAGGACTCCATATCTCTGCATTATTAAAGGTAAAGGGTATTGACTGTTGTTCTGAAACTCCCTGCCAGACGCATTTACCTTCAGCATCAATAATTCTTACTGATGCTGAAACCGCAGGCTGGAAGCCTGCATAACAAATTTCTATACTTCCCTGAACGATTCCATCTGCTTGTTCTTTAACAGTAACCTTTACAGATTTGATCTGAGTTCCTGAAGTAATATTGAGTGATACATCCCTGTGGATTCCACCATAGTTATACCAACCCAGCACAGCAGGAAGCCGAATTTTCAAATGCCTGTTATCTACCCTGACTGCAAGACGGTTCTTTCCCTGGCGAACGGCCTTGGATGCATCAATCGTAAACGCAGTATAACCACCCTCATGACTGCCAATTTGCTGCCCGTTCAGGTAGATATCAGCTATATAGTTAACTCCTCCGAAGTGCAGGAATGCTACATGCTCAGCCAGCAGGATATCTACATCGAACTCCCGCACAAACCATACTACGCCTTCAAAAAGATCATATCTATCGGAATATCGGTTCCAGCAACCAGGCACCGGGACCTGCTCCCAATGCCTCAGGCTGATATCCCGGGAATAGTCCTCTGCCTTGTGGTATTCAGGGTCCTGATCCACTGTGAAATACCACACGCCATTAAGTTCGATTTTCATAACTACACATTCTCCTGAATCCAATATTGATACCCCGGGCATTTAGAAAACAACCAAGTATCTGCATCTTGTTCACCTTCTGAAAGCACCTTGTCTATGATTGCCAGCGACAGAGTTCGAAACCAAGTGGGAAACATAGCCCCTACTCCATTCGGTCCAAGAAGCTCAGGATGTCCATACTCAAATGGCCGGTTTAACATGAACACAAATCCACCGTCCGTCATTTGGTTTTTCAAGACCCATCTTTCCGCTGTGTGTAGAGAATCATATATATATGCTCTTCGATAATCAATCTGAAAATACATTCGAGCCAATGAATCAATGCTGTCGATATCTTCACATGCACTGCTTACAAATGGATCATCCGGATTATGGACTCCCCACCCGAATCCGCCATTCATATTCTGAGTCGCCAGCACACTATCAATGGCCCTTTCAGTGTGTGGAAACTTTCGTCCGTCATATGCAAACAATGGCCACCAGTGATATGCTGCCTGCACCGCATGAGATCGCCAGACCGGATCTGTTGTATTAACAGTCCCCCACAGACCTGTCTCAGGACTCAGATGGTTGTTTTCGAGCCAATCAAGCATAAAATCAGCAGCAACTGCTGCACGATCATCAGAATGAAAATCCCTGGAATACTGCAGCAGTGTCCCAAGGTTCATTATTTCATTCCCAGTCCACCCAACCCGCTCTCCCCAGTCTCTACTCTCCAGCCATGTTTCCAATTCACCTATATCACTGTATTTATCAGTTAAAGCAAATGGTTTCTCCGCTGTTGCGCCAAGACATTCCAGAGCTGTAATAACATGACATGTAAGATGAGGTCGTCCACAGTCAAAAGGATCACCGGCAAACCATCCCTGATTATATATCACAGGATCCCAGAACAAGCCATCGTCCTGCTGAAAAGACTGTAAATATGCAATCCATTCTACTCTCCCATCAGCAACAAGATTATCCAAGTCACCAAACAGCCCCCTGGTCATTGCTGCGTAACAGGATGAATAGACAGTGGGAACTGAACATGCCGTTGAATAGCGGTACCTGCCCGCACCCTCAGTCACCACCCGATGCCGTTCTATAAAACTCAGTATTTCATCTCTCAAAGCCATTTACACTACCTTATTATTTAGCACTCATTCCAGGAAATGACCTGAATCCGTCCAACGAGAACAGGTCGCCAGTTCCACCAGGTAATTTCAAATGCAGTGTGTGATCTGACTCAAGCGTTAGCTCTTCAACAATCCCCGTCTGCCGATTCAGGCGATAAATTTTACTGAGTGCATTATCGAATTGGAGTGTGAAGTTTATGCTGGTCTCAGACGGTGAGAATACAGGATCGCAGAACAGGTTAGTTAACATAAAATACTGCCTGCCAGCATCATCAGTAAAGAATCCTATCATGCCATCTTTATTGGCTCCGGACTGACCGCTTTCTACAATAACAGTCTTGAGCTGCTCCATCCCCCCTGCTCCTGGACTCCAGTTTGTGATCTTGCCATACTGGTCTGCATAGGGATTATGCGCTGTTCCGTCAGTCTGCCCGGGTATAAACCTGACATCAGTACTCGCTAGCTGCAACAGCACCGGTGAAAGTTTTAATATCTCCGAGTTCAGGCTTTGCACATTATAATAGGTAGAGTCCGGGGTCAGATCAGCCTTGAGTGTTGCTTTCTCAAACACAACCGTTGAGCCCGGTGCTGTGGGTTCATAGCAGAAATAACCTAGTCCTTTCGCTCCGGATGCCAGTGTAGAGAATGCCATCATCCGCAGTTCAGATTCGCTGGCAACTCTCCATTGTTCAGCCGGAGACTCAAACGTCTGCATCCATGAAAACAAAGGCACTCCATATTGCAAAGATTTACTGCGAAACAGCATCAATATAGTTACATATTCATGTATGTCTGCCTGACCATGCACAACAGCTCTGCCGCCTACATAGAACGGATACATATCATACATCAGTGCATCCGGCTTAACTGTGGTCAGATATTGGTCCAGAAACTTGGCATCCGGATTTGCTACCGTCATATACACCATCGAATTCGGCCTGTTCGACTTCAACCACTCGACAACCTTCGCTATACCCGGCAGCTGCTTCCCTCCCGGTTCATCCCAGACATACCAGGCATTGTCATCATCCAGAGCACTCACAGACTTGATCTTTTCCATTGCTTCCGGTGTTAAGTCATCAACCCAGAGAGCATTGTGGCGGGTCCAGTTATTTCTATATGCTAGATTAGCCATAGTCGATGAAGCCGTTAGAAGTGACGTGAAACCTGCGCCTCGATACAGAGCAGTGTTGGTGGTAGGATGCCGAAGCCAGGTCATTAGAGTAAACGTACGGTTTCTCACCCAGTTGATCCCGAATGAATGCCTGAACACCATCCCGGTCGGTTTACCCACTCCTGCCTTTGGAATAAACGTGCGCATAAACTCCAGTGTCGTTCCGTTAAAACAGCTGACCTCGCCATTTCCACTCAAGACATAGAGATTCCCATCATAACCCCAGGCCTGAGATATGGGAGAACTCAGTTTACCATTCAAACCTGCTGATACACCCGAATACTTGCCAGTGGTTCCATCAAACCGGTCGACTTTACTTGTCCGCAGGTTCGATATATACAAGTTGCCATCAGGTCCAATAGTTATGCATCCGGGGTCTGTTACTATAGCAAAATCATCAATATAAGCCCCATTCACCCGATCATAACGCTTGATGCCTCCAGCGTTACTGACATAAAGCTTGTCGCCATTCCAGACAAAATCCCTTATCCCGGACAGCTTCCCTGGGCCTTTGGACTCTACATCCTTAACAAATGCTCCGGTTCTGCCATGATATCCGGAGATTTTGGTCCCATTTGAACTGCTGGCGTATAGATTGCCGTCAGGACCAAATTTAGCGATTTCCGGATCATGTATTCCCTTAACAAAATCCACAAGATAAGCTCCGGTCCGGCCATTGTATCGCTTAACACTGTTTGTCCTGGAACTGACTACATACAAATTGCCATCCGGACCTGATACAACAGACGTCGGATTGCGCAATCCCCCATTGCGTGCTGGAACGAAATCTGCGATATATGCGCCGGTGGAAATGTTGTAACGTTTGATGCTGTTGGTTGTCCCCGATGCGATGAGTAAATCCTGACACTGAACACTTGAAATCATACAGGTAGCAAACACTAATATAGATGCACTGAATACCAGTTCTTTAAAACCTACTTTCAACTTGCCATTCCCCCATTTTTACAACGTTTCACTCGCACACAGGCAATACTTGCCCAGGTATCTTGTGTTGAAAAACCGATATGAACGGGGTGTTGAATTAGAACTCGGAAAAGAGCAGGACTGATTTGAGCATCGCCAATCAGTTGTTCATCAATCGTCAGACATATGTTAGCTCTATTGATCTCAACCTCCCAATCGTGCCAGGTATCATCACATATCGGTGCATTCCCTATTGGTTTGGGTAGGCTAAACAGCCCATTCAAGCACTCCTGGTAAAACACTTGACCTGTATCGTGCAACCAGACACGATTGAATGTATTGACATCAGCATAACGAATTACTACTGAGACACTATGTGTTGGACCACTGTAACAACGGATGCGTGTTTGAATGGTATAACTATCTGTGGCATCAGGAATCTTTACTACCAGTGGTGCACGCTCGCTGTCATTGTCCGCAAGTTTGAGAGTTCCGCCTTCGACCATACCAAAATGTGAGGGTTCCCAGCGTGATAACGGTGGATTCGACAATCTTTTCGCCAACTCAATGAACGTGCCATCGAAAGTCGCAACCCCGAGTGGTGTCTGTGCACCTTGATAAACTAAATACACACGACCATTAGCCTCGCATAGAGTAGCATCAGTGAGATGACCGTACCATCCATTTACTGTACCGCCATCCTCCGGGCTGACTCCACGTTCCCAGGTTTGAGTATAGTTGATTTGTGGATGGTAATCTACAATCTGCCAGTCCACCATATCAAGGCTGCGACGGCAGGTGATACGCAGCGATCCAGACTTGGCCTCGCTGTGCCAGGTATAGAACCATTCACCGAGTTTGATTAGAAATGGATCACCGCCATAAAGGTCACGGATGACAGGATTGGCTTCATGCTTCGTCCACATAATCCCATCACTAGACCATGCATATCCAAAGTTTCCACCAATACCTCTATCCGAGGTGTAAAGCATATGCCATCGCTCGTTCTCGTCGACAACAACAGATGTGTTACTCAGACCATTTTGCTCCCATTGCTGGGTCGCGGTCAGAATGAGCCTCTCATCACCCCAGTTGATGCCATCACATGATATCCAACGCCGCATTGTCGCTGGAGCATTCTCTCCATTCTCATCATCGACCGCATACAGGTGGTATTTTCCATCATGCTGTATTACATAAGGGCGATGCACATCAGTTTGATCGAGAGACAACACCGGATTATTTGGGTATTTAATCCACTCAAAACCATCGATAGAGGTGGCATATCCCAGAGCTGTTTTACCATTTGCCGGGTACATTTGGGAATACCACATATGGAAGAGGCTGCCATCGAACACAATATTTGGCTCACAGATGTAGTGGGATTCTGCCCACAGTTGAGATCGCACCATCACCGGATTCTGAGCAGACTTAATCCATATACTGTCCTGGAAATCATCCTCAAAGACTGTGATTTCATTTTTCTTGTCGTCAGGATTCATAATTTACAATTTTCTTCCTTTAACAAAAAAGTGGATGTTGTTAGCGAAAAACAGCGCCACATATCCAGTAATGCCTACTTCAACACCAGCACTCCCCAAAGATCCGGTGCTCCTTTGAACATCCCACCAACTCTGGTCCAGCTTGTAGTTTCCTGTCCACCCGGACGATTTCGTGCTATCTCAAATCTGAGTTTTCCATTTGGTTTGATGATTCCTCCCCCGTCAGCATCCACGGGAATCGTTACATACAATTCCCAACCACCCTTGATCTGTTTAGCTTTAGAGATAATATCCGCATTCCATCCAGGGTCGAAATCTCGCAGTCCGATACTCAATGCATCATAGACAGTTCCTGCAGAGTTTATCATAAGCTGGACTGTCCTGTCCGAATCAGGTCTGGTCCAGAAGATCTCAATCGAATCCTGCAGCCATATAGTAGATTCATCCCTGCCGCCTTTAGAAACTGGAGACTTCTCCGGCGTAGGTTCGCTGCACATGATTTTCAAATATAAGCATTTCCCATCCCATAACATCCGGGTGTATGTATCCGCTTTCGCTATCTCCCCTGTCACGTGATGAACAAATGGACCGATCTTTACAGCCTTAGCCCAGTCAACATCAGATACCGGGGCTGACTTCACTCGCGGAACAATCACCTGGGGGACCTTGGTTATCGCTTTTTTCTTGATGTTCTTTGACGCAAGCTGTTTTGTAAGCACTTGATTGGATACTTTGAATGCTTTCCAGTAATCATCGTGGGTGTAATCTTTGTTGTGGGCAAAATCCCCTTTTACACCATCTCCAAACGCAGCTGAGCTCCATATCCAGTATCCTGCACTTTGTATAGCTGATTCTTTAACCAGATCAGGCAACTGCTGAGGTTTCACTGGTTGAATCCAGAAACCAGGGACATACAGTGATGGATATCCCAACGTCTTCAAC
Organism: Abditibacteriota bacterium; assembly: GCA_942493375.1. Taxonomy (GTDB): domain Bacteria; phylum Armatimonadota; class UBA5829; order UBA5829; family UBA5829. Next base: position 107,693 of record OW818698.1, read on the forward strand.
TGTGTAAGCCTTCCCTGCACTCCACTGATATTTCCCTGATATTCCAATTCAGAGAAGATCAGTGATGGCATGGTCGGGGTTCCAAATCCACGGGAAAGTCCAGCTACACTTTCAGGATCAAGCAGGTTACCAAAGATGAAATTCGGTTTGATAGCATGGACCCGCTTTTCTATACCTTTCAATATTCCCATGACCTCAATCTCCTGCCAACGGGCATATTCCAGTGCAAGTCCATTTCCTGCAATCCATGAAGCCCGGTTGCTGATATCCACATCCGCTGGGCTGAGTCCATCAATGTGCTCCTTGACGAATCTACTCCAGCAGGTCTCACAGTAACACGGACCGGTAAACCTGGTAGCATCTCCGCCATACATTTCCATATCAACAACAAGTCCGGTCAATCCGACTTTAGCCGCAATCTCCGCTCTGTCACCAACTACTCTGTCCCAGTATTCCCTGGAAAGAGGGCAAGGGGTACGCGTCCAACGAGTTCCACCACCGGGTTGATATCCACCGAACTGCGTATTCCCATAACGCTCATCGCTCCCATAAGGCATACTGACAAAAACGTGAAGCTTGCGCTCTTTCTGAACAAGCGCCCAAGCTTTCATCTCTGCCGGAAATCCCTCGGCAGAATGCCAAGTGTACATTGTGTGAAAAACAACCGTATTGAACCCGGTTTTCACCAGATTATCAATCAGCGCTTTATCTTTCCACTGCTCCGGATAACAGAACATGGCCCTGATTCTGTCTTTGAATATCCAATCAAACGCATGCGAGATCTTCCCGATCTTCACCGGCTTAACTTCAGGAACGTGCTTTATAATCCGAACAGATTTCACGGTCTCGTTACCGGATGCCGGTATACCCCAGATATTGATCTCTCCGATCTTCATTACCTCACCGCTTTGCATTGCACTGTTCATCTGCACACGCACATACCTGGCAAGCTTTTTTATTTCACCTGTAAAGACAGGATATTCTGCTCCTGGAATCTCACCTGGTAACACAGGATTCCAGGTCTGCCCTAAAGGCTCCCAGGCTGCATCGGGTCCGGCTTTAATCCATACTTCGTATGAGTTCAAATATGATCGTGTTCCTGTAACATGACCTGCTGACCAGACAATTATCCGGTCCACATTCCATTGCTTCCCCAGATCAAACTCAGCAGTTACGACTTTGGAGGCATAGTATCCTGCAAACGTAGAGACCGAAGATGCCGGGTTACCGTCCACCAGCGTCCGACCGCCTGGATCACTTGAAGCAGCTATATTGTCATCTACATTAGCGTTCCGGTCATCAGTATGTTGGGATGTAAGTGTATACATCACACCAGCAGATGTCGCTGCATTTACTGCCTCATGAGGTTTCTCAGGCAATTTCGTCAATACTGCAAGATCACGGGGAGCAACTGGAATCAATCCGCGTTCATGGGCATCAGTTGCAATATTTCCAAGTGGATCTCCATCAATCTCAACTTCACTGACACCCATTATCGGAGAACCGCTATAACAGAGTATTTCTACATATCGCCCTTCAACTGATGTTCCCTGCCATGTAAAAACTCCATCAGTTGCAACGAGATTCACGCTCTGTGCTGCTGCCAACCCATCCACAGAAGATGCAATTTTGGCGGTCATTGTGTCCATCATGTAATGTGTCGCTATAACAGGCCATACACGTATTTGGGTTATCTTTGCAGTCCGTCTCAGATCAAACCGAGTAGTTATTCGTTTGTTCATTTGAGACCAGAACCAGGACTCAACGGACCCGGTATCCTGCTTACCGTCAGCCAATATATCAGCTCCCTGCCACTGCGGAGCATCCACCCACCCCTCTTTAGCTGGAGTGGAATTCGTCCCAGGAAGTATCTGCCCCGGATAAATATATCCCGAGCTAAACGCCGAATAAGCCGCATCCTTAGCAAGATTCTCCGCCTGCACAACAATACTCAGACCCAAAAGCACACCTATTAAAACAACAACACGTATCAATCTCATATTACCGCTATCTACTCCTATAAAAGAACGCTGGCATACATTATATAAATGAGTTCAAACACTAAGTAAATCCCACACACTATTTCTTTCCCTTTTCCGTGTATTCAGTGTATTCCAGTGTAAATGCGTTAGCATTTACACCTGTGGTTGAAAAATCCCTTCTGCAAGAGCTCCCGATAATCCAGCACAACTCCCTGATTAACAAGGGCTTTACGAAGTACTTCTGATGCTATTTCACGTGGTACACAACCGTCTTCCTTCGCCAGAGCTACAGAAGTCCCCGCTGCCTGACCGATTTGCATCATAGTCCGTGTCAGACGGCAACTGGCTCCGGCTATGTGTGTAAAACTGGCGCCCCGGCAAGCTACCAGCAGGTTCTGCCAGCCTTTAGGAATGAGGCATCTAAATGGTATTCCGTATGGCTCACTCGGTTCAGAGCACCGGTTGCTTTCGGTGGTGTTATGAATATCAACAGCGTGGTCAGCAATGGCAATTATATCCTTATGCATCTGCTGCGAGATTCCCCCCAACACATCCTGTTCAGTCAGCACATATTCACCGACTACTCTGGGTCCTTCTCTGACACCCACTTTGGGAGCAATCCATGAAATCCCATACCCAGCAAACTCCGGCCATGCCTGCTGTGTCCATTTCCAGTGTGCCCATACTCTTCGAACGCACTCCTGGTAAGCTTCCCCAGCCTGCATTCCATAATAAGTCTCCCCTTCCATGGTAGGAAGCATATTCATATTCCAGTCACCATTGGGATACTCAACAACGTTTGCAACAGGAAACTGATCATTCCACCAGCATTCATTTGGTAAATCAGATGGTGGAGTCAGCCATTTGGATGAGTCATGCGATACTCTATAGATCAGTGTGACCCCATTCGTCTCGGTAGAAGCAGCCAGCGGGGCATCAGGTTCACTAAACTCATCCCGACTCTCGGTGCCAAACATTATCCGGCAGCCAGCCAAAGCACACAGAGAAACATTCCCAGTGCTGTCTATCCACACATCTCCTATTATATTTATATAGGAGTCACCGTGTCGGACATTACAGTTATGGATTCTTCCGTTGCCAGTCGAAATATCTACTACTTCAGAATCAGTCCATACATCACAGCATCCAGTCTCCTCCAGCATATCCCTTACAACTTGTGAGAATACCTCAGGTTCAAACGGCACGCCATGCCAGATTTCACGACACATATCTCCATCTGCAGTGTATCCCATCGTACCATATCTCCGCAGCGTATCTGCATATGTCCGAGCAGGATCAACAACAAACTGTCCACCAGGAAATGTCGGAACTCCATCTTGAGGCCAGCAGCAGTGATTATAAGCCGAGTAGATCCCAACCGCGTCAGGAATCTGAGCCAGACGATCATATATATCCCGGGATATTCCGGTCCCGCTGACACCCATCTCCCATATGCTTACACCAGCCTGAACTGCTGTTCCACCAATCTCACTCTCACGCTCAATGAGCAGCGTTCTCACACCCAAACGTGCAGCCGCAAGAGCCGCAGCAATCCCCCCAGCCCCACCACCAACAACCACCAGTTCATAATACAGATCAATCAAACCAAACCCCAATCAATCGATAATTTGATACAGTATATCAATTTCAACGATCACCTGCATTACTCCGCAGAAAACAAAATCAGCATAAGTGTTAAACAACATTTCTATCTGATCTGTTTATAGCATTCTCCTTTTCCGTGTATTCAGTGTATTCCAGTGTAAATGCGTTAGCATTTACACCTGTGGTTAAATATCCCTTCCGCACATTGACTGACGAAGTTTGCAGGTGCTAGACTTTCCACAGACCGCCTGCAATCCTCATTCGAAAGGTGTATAAATGAAGTATATATATACTATCCTTGCAATTCTAGTTACGCTCTCAATTTCCACCCAATTATGCCATGCAAATTCCATCTCAAACGCCGTCATCGTAGTTGGAGAAGATGCCATCCCCGCAGAGAAAACAGCCGCTAACGAACTCGCTGCCTATCTCAAACAAATAACCGGATCTGATTTCCGCATCACCAATTCCGCTGCAGCTACAGACAAGCCCAGGATATTCATCGGTCAGACAGCAGTAGTTAAATCTCTCCTACCAGGTTTCGATTGGTCGAAGCTGACGCACGATGGCATCATTATCAAAACTGTAGGTAATGACTTAGTCCTTGCCGGAGACAGACCCAGGGGCGCTATCTACGCGGTATATACTTTCCTGGAAGATACTCTCGGTGTCCATTGGTGGACTCCATCGGAGACTTATGTCCCACAGAAAAAGACAATTACCATAAAGCCAATCGACTATACATACACCCCACAGTTCAGATACAGGGAGACCTATTATCAGAGCGTCGTCAGCAGGAACCCGGAGTTTGCCAACAGGCTGAAGATCAATGGAATGTATCAGGCTGTTATCCCGGAAGACAGAGGTGGACATGTATGGATGATTGGAGGCTGCCATACGTTCTATCAGTTGCTTCCCTCTGATATCTATTTCAAAGACCATCCAGAATGGTACAGCGAGATCAATGGCCAGCGTAAGGGCACCGAAGCCCAGCTCTGCCTCAGTAATCCGGAGATGCGCAAAGAGCTCACACGCAGAGCAATTGAATGGGTCAAAGGAAGTCCGGAAGCCGGGATGATCTCCATCTCACAGAATGATTACATAAGTTTCTGCACCTGTGATAAGTGCAAAGAACTGCTTAAGACAACCGGATCGCAGTCAGGCACACTTATATGGTTCGTTAACCAGGTGGCAGAAGATATTGAAAAAGTCGCTCCCAATTTCCTTGTTGATACTATTGCATATCAATACACTCAGGCTGCTCCGACAACTATAAAACCCCGCCGCAATGTGCTGATCAGGCTCTGTTCTATTGAATGCAACTTTGGTTTCCCCATTGCATCGAAAGAGAATGCAAGGTTCTACAAGGACCTTACCGACTGGAGAAAACTGACAGACAAACTATTCATTTGGGACTACACAGTAAACTTCGCAAACCTGCAGGTCCCCCACCCCAACATTCTTAACCTGGGACCAAACATCCGCACATTTGCTGCAAACAACGTCCTCGGGATGTTTGCCCAGGGTGATGGATACAACCCGGACATGGGGTTCGCTGGAATGAAGAACTGGGTGCTGGCGCACTTGCTCTGGAACCCAAAAGCAGATGACAGAAAGCTCATCAAAGAATTCCTGCAAGGTTACTACGGACCAGCAGCGCCGCATCTTTGGGACTACATAGTAGCAACCCAGAATGCCGTATGGAAACAGAAGCCCAACCTTGCCTGCTTCAATTCGGACTACACATTCTACACCACAGACCAGCTAAAACAGGCATATATCTGCATACAAAAAGCCCGGGCAAGCGTTAAGACAAATCCATTGCTCTCCCGGAGAGTTGAAATACAGTGCATGACCTTCGACCACCTGCTACTAATAAATCGTGCCAGGTTATATGATCATAAATGGGCATCGAATATCAAATGGAAAAATCTGGCTGATAACTTCCTGAACCTCTCAACAGACACAGGAAACATATATCTCTCAGAAGGCGCTCTAATGTCTCCGCTGTATAGAACCAATCTGTTGCACCTGGGGAATACCCCTGTAAAAGATACACCAACAACTCCTCCTGCTGCGTGCAAAGGCTTAACGAGTAATGACTGGTCAGAGATACAGGACTCCAGTATCTGGCTCTACCAGGAAAACAATCTGGCAGTAAAAACTGCCGACCTGGGGACATCGGACGGACGTGCATGCGTAGTTACCGGTGCAACCAGGGACTGGGTAGTGACCGGGTATATCCAGGATAAAAACATCCTGACCAGGAAGATGAAGTGTTATGCGGTTGTAAAAGTTATAGGTAAAGCCAAAACCGGGAAAGCGTTTTCTCTGGGAAGTTATGATCGTGTAGCCGGCAGGACCATCGAGAAAGAGATTTTACTCGACGACATCAAGGACCAGGACTACCACGAATACTACCTGGGAGAGCTCGAACTCAACCACAACATGACAATGTATGTTGCTCCTCCGGGAAATGCAGACGCAGTAGATTCCGTCTGGGTGGACCGTTTCTTCATGGTTGCTGTTAAGTAATAAAAAATAGACAGGATTAACAAGATTTACATGATTTACAGATATATAAGTCATGAGAATCTTGATTATTATTCCGGAGGATTTCATATGGTGCGTCGATACTCTTTGCTTGTTGCATTATGGATTCTGGTCTATTCCAGCACAATTGGTTTTGCAGCAGATGATGACCTTACATTCCACGCCTCTTTTGATGGGACAACCTCCGCAATCAAAGCTTCCGGGAGTCCTGAGCCTAAAACTCCTCCTGCGGATATCTCATTCATAGATGGCATTTCAGGAAAAGCTATTGTCCTGAACAACAACTCTGTAATGTACAACCAGCAGTCCAATATCTATCGAAATCGCGGCACTGCAATGTTCTGGATCAAACCCATCGATTGGGACCCCAAACAGACTACCAACGGGTATTGCTGGTTCTTTTCAGCTAACCTGGGTGGTGGGGATGTCGATAGAATCCAGTTCTTCAAGCTCCCTAACACAATCCTGTATTTTATGTTCGGAGAGAAGAGTCAGATTCAGACTATTGTAAAATCTACCGAAGACTGGTCACAAGGGGAGTGGAAATTCTTTGCTATCTCGTGGGATGAGAACTGGATGAAGCTGTTTGTCAATGGAAACCTGATCAGTAAGCTCAAGACAACACCGGATCAGATCCCAACTAACACCGGGGATGAAATACAGATCGCGTCCACCAAAGCTACAGCATACGATGAACTCCGTATATTCGACAAACCACTGACAGAAGAACAGGTCAAGGATTATTACCTGGCGGATTCAATTAACATCAAGGCTACTGACTCATTAGAAACTGCTGCGCCTGCTATAACTCATGATGATATGAAGGCTCATATTGTCATCCCATTCGCATCCAGGCCTCCAGTTATTGATGGTCGAATTAATACCGGCGAATGGGATTCAACAAGTGTAATCACAGGATTCCTCAAAATCCCTCAGCTCGAATACACACCCCGCCAGACAGTAGTCAAAGCCTGTTATGATAAGGACAACATATACTTCCAGATCTCAAGCAAGTTGGACGGTCAACCTGTAGCTAAAGAAAACACCCACGATGGGGCTGTCTATACGGATGACTCCTATGAGATCTTCCTGACTCCAGGTTCCAGTTCAGTCAAAAAAGCAGTATACCAGTTTGTATTTAACAGTAAAGATGCACATTATGAATCACAGAATAATGATCAATCCTGGGATTGTAACTGGATAACCAGGAGTACAATCACAAAAACGAGCTGGACAGCTGAAGTCGCAATTCCATTCAAAGACCTGGTTGCAGTGCCCTCACCCGGAGACACATGGCTCTTCAATCTTGGAAGAAACTGGAATAATCCGTCAGTATTCACAAACCCGACTCTAATCCTGGCTTACAACACTGTTGATGGCTTCATGAGCATGACATTCGGAAAAGAGAATGATTATATTCAAAACTATCCGCTGGACAAACTAAACAGCAGAATAGCGGATGTCACAGGTCAATTCTCAGCAGCCACGCCAGGCAAGTATGTTGTAAAATCCAGAATCAAGAAGTCAGACACCGACCTCACAAACAAGACTGGCCTGACCTCATTCGACAGCATCCCCGGGAAAACTGTGTTTGAGGAAAGCAAGCAGACTGATCTGAATAAAGGTGATATCTCCAACTATTCATTCTCGAAAAAGATGGATGATAAGGGTTTGTATTTAATCCAGACCACCATAACCGGTCCTAATGGACGGTTCTACAATCAGGTTGTTCCATTCAAAGTCGCTGACTTGCTGGCTGTTGACCTCAATTGCCTCTCAAAAGACAAACAGCTCAAAGTGCAATGGGAACTAACGGGTGATATCGGTCAGATTCTAGGTGTAACGGGAAGCATCACCGATAAACAGGGCAAGATTGTCCTGATAAAACCCGCAGCTAACAATAAATCAGGCAAAGGTGAAATCGTCTTCGATATATCCTCACTAAAACAGACCGATTACACCATCAATGTCCAGGCCAAAGGCACTCTGACCTCTGTCAGCCAGTCCAAGGTCTTCAAATGCTATGCTGCGTCGAATTGGCTGGGGTTCGAAAATAAGCTGCGTGGACAGCATGTTGTGCCGAACCCGTGGATACCAATAAAATCAACCGACCAACAGATCAACACATTACTGCAGAAATATAAATTCACAGATGGACCATTCCCAACTGAGATAATTGCCGATGGAACTCAGATTCTGGCTGGTCCGGTTGAATTATCCACCTCGATAAATGGTTCCAGTGTAATCTTCAAAGCCCAACCTCGAAAATGGATCAGCAAGGCACCTGATAAAGTTTCAAATCTCCAGAATCTAAACGAGAAAAACATCCAGCTCAAAGTAAACACTTCCTGTGAGTTCGATGGAATGATGCGGTTTGATCTGGTCCTGACCCCTGCAAACAAAAAGGGGACAAAACTCTCCGGACTGCGTCTTGAGATACCTATCAAGCAGCAGTATGCTACTCTGAAGCTGCCTTATTTTGGGATTCGTCAAAAATGGAATGTATTCGACCTGGACTGCAGTGTGGGCAATTACTGGAGAGGTACTTTCACCCCGCACGTCTGGATTGGAAACGATGACAAAGGCATATCCTGGTTTGCTGAGACTGACCAGCAATTCTCCCTTGCAGATGAGTCCAAAGCAATTGAAATAATCAAAAAATCAGGCAGAGTTATTCTCAGAATCAATATGGTTGATCGCCCAACTCTGCTTAAATCTCCTCTTAAATATACATTCGGTATAATGGGAACTCCGGCACGTCCGCTTGCAAAAGACTGGTTTGCCCACAGGTTCGCCAGCACTGTCAGCACAACATCAAGGCCAGTGATATCAATGGGATACACAGCAGGCTCAGAGTATCATGCCAAGAAGGGAATCCCGTATCCAGCCAAAGATGAAGCCAGGTTCAAAGAAAGTCTCTCAACGGACCCTACCGTTAAGAACCTGATCTATATCACTGCCAATGGCGTAGGCTCGGAAGTGTCTGAATATAAATACTACATGCAGGAGTGGAGAAATCCTGACAACCGTGACACATGGAGCTATCTGACCAGCGGGGAGTATCACGATGGAGCCTGCCCTAACAGCACATCATGGAGAGACTTCTTCCTGTATTCCTGTGTAAAAGCCAGGGACGAATACGGCATAGATGGATTCTACTACGATTTCGGGACAGTGATGGGATGCTCTAATCCAGTCCATGGCTGCGGTTATATGCATAACAAGGACAAGAGAGCCACATATCCGATTTTCTCAGACAGAGAACTGCGTAAGAACATATATATACTTCTTTCACAGCACAAACAGCCATATTTCGTATACCACAACTACTCCAACATCGTTGCTCTAATCACTTCATTCAGCAACATGACCCTTGATGGAGAAGCTTACCAGCAGAAAACCGGAGTAGTTGGCAATAAGATCACAAATGACTATTCAGAGATGATTCCAATGCCACGGCTGCGGGCAATGTTTGGCACGCAATTCGGCACTACCCCATATTTCCTGGCAAAATTCAACTCAGAGGATGAAAAACTCGTAAAACCCACCAGAACGATACTCGCAATGACCCTGCCTTGCGGAATCCAGGTCTGGGGATTCTACTGCAATACACCTGAACTGAACAAGGTCTACGGTGCCCAGGACCAGTTCAAGTTCGCTGAAAGCACATTCACTCCATATTGGAAGCAAAACAAAGCTTTCACTGCAGGCAACAGTGATATAATTGCAGGATTTTGGAAGAAACCAGACTCAGCCCTGGTTGTGCTATCAAACCTGACAGGCAAGGACTATGATGGGCTTGTCGTTATAAACACAATCAAATTATTCAATAATAAGGCTGTAAAAGTAACCGACACCGCAACCGGTGAACAAATCCCAGTAGTGAACAACACAATCCAACTGAAAATCGAATCCAAAGACTTCCGAATGCTAAAGGTCCAAGCAGATTAGTTTTTCAACTGGATGTATACTCGTAGGGGAGGCCCTCCGTGGCCTCCCGACGACAAATGAATCTTGTTATCCTGTCTATACGCACAATTTATTACTTTACCAACAGCACCAGGCCAGCAGCTATTGCCCAGGGAAGAGCTTTCTTTATACTGCTACTGCCGGATGAATGCTCATAGTAAACCCCTATGTTATTCCCGTTTGCACGTTCACTGTTTTCCGGTCCACCACCTACTGGGACATTGAGAAGAGTGGCTTTATCAGGTCCAACAGCATTAGGATCCCACCAGGCCATGGTCGTAGAACCACCGCCATCCATGTTTATCCCGTTGTATGCTCCGTAATACTTCAGCCACTGCCCTACTTCCTGAGTTGTAGAGCCTTCCGATTTTTTAGGCTGCCTGCCATCAATCGTCAGGAAATATACATATCGTTTATCCTGAGATACTCCGGTTCCGGTTCGGGGATGGAGAGAATTATCACCCACTAACACATTGCCATCAGTCAATACAAACCCAAACCCGCTGACTGCCGTCCGAATATTGCTGATATCTGTAGTTGGTGTCGTAGTCGCCATACTGGCAGTTCCGTCTTTAGCAATAATAAGTGAAGGTTCTCCGCTGCCTGGGGACACCAGTTTGCCTTCAGAGACAGCCAACCCCAAAACATTGGTCAAAGTCTCCTGGTCCCAGGGAGCAGGCCAGGGAGAGAACGCATCACAGTTGATCGCTACAACAATCTTTTTGTCTGTTGACTGGGACTGTCTGATAAAATTCCTTGTCCGCTGACGTTTGGTCTCTGTCGTATTCTCCACCCACGGTTCATACCGGGGGCTCGTATAGAACTTCAGCCCACGCGTTTTTGTATCTATCTGAAGACAGTTAATATTCATCACCCGGGGTGAACTGACTGCAACATGGACCCTCTTGACTCCCGGATACAGCTCCTCAGCCTTCTCCCAGTCATAATTCCCAACTTGCCCCCAGGCCAGAGATTGAGAAACGATTATAGTCCAAATCATCAACCCCAAAGTAAATCGTAAAGCCTTATTCATAACCTGTTTATACTCCTACGTTTTTTACAACTATCATACCCACTCGCGTATTGTATCGCATTTAGAGGATAATATTCCAATAATGTAACAGCTCGGTAATGGTAAAGTTACTTGCTAACTCCAGCAACCAGATCACCAATTTGTTTTTCATCACTAATGCCATCGACATTAAGTATAGCATCTCCATGGTCATCTTTTGAATTAGGTCCTACGCTGTATAATATGTAATCATCATTGGTTCTCTTATATATATAAGGGCTTGATTTCGTAAATGGATCAGAAGGGATGCTAACAATATAGTTTTGCGATACTTCCGCTAAAGATGCAGGATATCTACCGTGTTGTATCTTGTAGGCATCAAGCAACAGTGACATGACCAACATCTCATCCAGAGCTTTCCGGCTTGTATAGGACATCGCAATGCACTTCAAAACATTGTTAGCGTCTTCTTTCACACTCTCGTTTATAATGTGGGGAACATCAAAAGATATTGATGGAAATGATTTACTCAGCTCCTTTTCGATCTGCTCATAAGCGTCCACCGAGACTTCGAAATATCCTCTTCGGGAAAGAGTAAGTCCCAGAAGCTTGTTCTCTACTTCTATAAGTTTCGAAGTGAATTCATTTGTGCTTTTATAATCGTATATCTCTGGCATGCCGATTTGTGCACGCCAGTCTTTTTCATTGAGCAAAGCAGCTGCAGAGTTTAATACATCTCTTTTCAAGGAAGCACCTAATTGACCTAGCTTTGGCATGCTTTTCATAATTCGTTGCATATTAACTGCAATGAATATAGCTTGATCGGCTGACAAATTGTTCATAGCCAGAGATATTCTTCTGGAAACACGCTCACGGCATGAGACTGACTCGTGCATAGCAAAGTGTCCTCCATTCTGCAGTATGTCAATACCAGCTTTATACTCCATTAAATCGACTAATATTGCATCCCGCATCTTCCCTTCTTCGGTGCACAACTGATGACGTAGATTGAACAGTTGCCATATACCGTCATATTCGGTAAGGTTACTGAAATCAACAGGTTCATTCGGCATGTAACACTTACTGCATTCATAGGCTTTATTTAGAAGCTCAAAAACATGTGCATTTGCATTCAAGACAGCATGCTTTTCCTTCAAATTGTAGAGTCTGGTCAGAGTAAGTTCCTTAGGGACTCCTTGCGGTAGTTTTGACAGTTTGGTGCCAGGTATTCCATACATCCCCATTCCCGGCATACCTGCCCTCATACCTGGCATATACGTACGTGGTCCTGCTCCACCCATTGCAGCAATACTAGCTGAGTTTGATGAATTGACTGGTGGTATTTGAGAAACAGCTTCAACAATCTGCGGCCTGCATACAATCGCTTTTGTAGCCGCAAGATAATAGTCATAAGCATTTGGTTTCGGCAACTGTGCGACAGGAGGCTTGTAAACCACCGGTTGACTACTCACATGCAGCCAAACAGAAGAAACAATACCAAAACTAGCCGGAATAACTAAAATCGCCAACATCTTCAGAAAAAAGACAGTAGTGTTTCTATTATCCATATTCCGTAATTGCTCCCATTGCGTATTTCTACATTTAAGAAGATGTATTCAGACTGCACTATTCATGGTTGACTCAACTTTCATCCTAATGCTGGGCAACCAGATCACCATACATATTTCGCACCTGAATACTCCCAGGATTGAGAATGACATCACCATTATCATCCCTGGAATTGGGACCCACACTGTATAGCAGGTAGGAATTATTTGTGCGCCTATAAATATAGGTTCCTGATCTTGCAAATGGGTCTGGAGGAATATTTTTCATGTAGCCTGGTGACATGTCAGCAAGAGTAGCAGGATATTTTCCATGCTGTGCTTTGTAGGCTTTGAGTAAGAGACTCATGATAAACATCTCATCCAGGGCCTTTTGTGCAGTGCAAGTAATTACCATTGCCTTAAATTCACTGTTGATAAAGTTTTTGAGGTTCTCATTTAGAATATGCGGAACAGTAAAGGAGATTGATTGATAAGGTTTATCCAACTCCCTGTCTACCTGACTGTATGCTTCCTCCATCGCTGCTAAATACCCTTTGCGAGAATAAGCCAATCCTATGAGCTTCATTTTCAATTCTTCACATCTAATTGCAAAGTCGCTGGAACTGCGGAAATCTTCACTACTGGCAGCAATGCCTATCTGTGTACGCCAATCCCTTTCATTGAGAGAGTCAGCTCTGTTTTGCAGATTCTCCACCTGTATCGATTTGACAATTGCCGCTACAGTGGGTGTTTCATTCAGGACTTGTTGCATTTTACCTGCCAGCATCATTGCCTGATCGGTGGATAAATCCTCCATAAGTAGATACAAGTTCCTGCACGCTTTCTTTCTGGCACGCATTGCTCGATAGTATTGAATGTTACTGCAATTGTGTAAAAAGTCTATTGCAACCTTATACTGCTTCAGACCTACCATTGCTGCATCCCAGTTCTTTCCTTCCGCTAAACACAGATCGTAACGAAGATCCAGCAGAAGCCCTATGTCTTCGTAGTTTATACGCCGGGGATCATCATCATTCATGTATGGAATACAACACTCTTTGCAGTTATAGGCCTTATCAAGTAGCTTCAAGGCATAGGCATTGGCATTCAAGACTGCTTGCTTTTCTTTGATATTGTAAAGCCTTGTCAGGGAATATTCACGCGGCACTCCCGGAGGTAGTTTTGCCAGCATCATACCAGGCATTCCACCACTCATTCCTGACATAGGCGGTACGCCACCACCCATTCCCGGCATACCACCGCCCATAGCTTGCATAGGTGGCATATTCCCTTTTGCACCTGGTCCACTACTCATACCAGAGCCAGGCATTCCATAAATTCTAGGATCACGAGGGGGACTATTTGATAATGCTTCTGTAATCTGCATTTTGCATACAATTGCATTAGAAGCTGCAAAATAATAGTCATAAGCGTTAGGTTTTGGAATTTCAACAGGAGGAGGATTGTAGGTTACTGGGAGACTGTTGAAATGCAGCCACATCGACACAGCAATCCCATACACGGTCAGAAGAACTGCAATTGCCAGCATCTTCAGGAAGAAACCATTGGCATTTTTCTTATCCATATGATCACCTTGCTTACAAACACTGTGCAGCTCAACACTACATAATGTCTTTTCCCATATGGATATGAATCAGTTTTGCCCGACTTTGTTCCCACAAACAGGCACATAATTTCTGCAGCGACAAACAACCACGGAATACACTGAATACACGGAAAGGGAAATCAGGAATTACTTTATGGCTTACCAGATACCTTTGTACATATAGCAGGATCATTATGAAATCCAAAGCACCAAACTATCACAAATAATCCTTTTCCCTTTTCCGTGTATTCCAGTGTAAATGCGTTAGCATTTACACCTGTGGTTAAATAAAAAATCAATCCAGTATAGATTCCAGATACACCGGTTGAGTCTTCAATTTCAATGGTTTCAGAGGCATCGCGAATCCGTACATATCGTATGCTTTTTCCCCGGATTTCAGTGTGATATCCTGCTCTCCTTCTGGAACCCACACAACTTCGATTTTACGCTTTCCTTTTACATAGACCAGCCCCCGGACACCGTCAGGTCGTGTAGCCTCTTTTATAAAGTTAGCTCCGTCCAGTCTGTCTACTAATGCAGTAAAAGCAGCCAAAGGTAACGTCGGGCTATCGTCGGGTTTTACGAGTGAAAATGAACCGAACTCTCCTCCCCAGAAAGAAAACCACAGCAGTCTGTCCACGGTTCCAGAGGAAGAGGATTCCAGGTACATTTTCACCAGACTCTCAGCAGCCTTCGGTTCCGGGACTCCCCAGTCGGGTGACACGAAATCATCCCGGTAAGGTTGCCCAACCTCATCCAGCCACAGGTTCTGGGTTCCTCCATACTTCGTTATCAGTGCCTTTGCAGCCAGCAGCCCCTCCCGGAATGTCCCAACCTGGGAAGCCGGATTGAGGATATCCAGTGGGAACCGCTGATCAGGACTGTGGGGGCATATATATGGGTGTACTCCCACCGCATCACAATACTTCAAAGCCCCCTCTTTTAAGCAGGCTTCAAGAAACTGCAGATCCATTCCTCCAACACTGCAGCCCAGTGTCTTAGCCTTAGGATCAGCTTTCTTTATCGCTATCTGTGATACTCTCAGCAGTTCGACATAAGCCTTTGGGTCACCCTTGGGATGCCAGTATTTTGAAAGATTTGGTTCATTCGCAGGTATCCACCATTTAATACTTCCCTTATAGCGGTTCACCACCTGGTAAATAAACTCACTCCACTTAGCCATGTCCTCCGGAGGGTAATGCTCTTCACTGCTGCCGACTTTCACAACTCCCCTGCCCGCCCACGCAGGCTGAGGATTCTCCCATATAAATGTCGGGATAAGCTCTACATGATGTTTATTTGCCCATCGAACTATCTCATCATACTTGCTCCAGGCGAACTTTCCTTCCGCTGGTTCGATCTCAGCCCATTCAAACGGCATCCTGAACGAATGTACCCCGGCAGCTTCAGCATGGCTAAAGAAGCTCTCCCCATTTATCAGGTTCGTATAACATCCAGCTGCTCCAAACAACATCGATTTTCCAGAGCTTGCAGGAGATGAAGAGACAACCCGGATCCAATCAGCTCCTTCATTAACCAGTTTCTGACCGGATTTCAATTGGAATTTAATTCTATAGAAACCAGGTGCAGTCAATGGTTTCAATACCAATAAAGGCATCTTTGCTGATGTATTAAAGGTCATGGATCCATTAGCTACCACTGCTCCGCCAGGCTCAGAGACAGTATAAGACAAACGCGCAGCAGCCGGAAGCGAACCAGGTACAATCAAAGATAAACTAACAGGCTTATCTGCAGGCACACTGTTAAATTCTGGCATGCCGGACTTTATGCATATCGGAGGCAGAGGCTGTCCATCAAAATGCTCCAGTGATAACGTATCCTTGTCCGACTTCAGCGGAACAGTTGCCTTTGCCGAAGCGGCTATTTCCTTATCTGTCCGTTGAATTTTTGACAACCGGAGCTCATCAACAGCAGTATCTGCAAATCGATTTGACTGCAGCGTCCATGAATGGTTGCCGATTACTACATCCCCGCACAACATAGCCGGAGCACCCTTAAAATCATTACTGGAGATCAGTTTACCGTCCAGGTAGAGCCGCATTCCACGCTCACCCCAGGACACTGCCAGATGGTGCAGTTCTCCTTTTTTCCAATTCAGCACAGGTGTTGCCGCAATATGTTCCAGCTGATTATTCATCATAAAGGCCAGCCGTCCTGGTCTGATATAGATAACAAACAGACTGCCATTAAGCCCTGTAATAAATGGCTCAGCCTGCATTATTATCAGTCCAGCGAAGTCCTGGATCTTTGAAGTATCAATCTGCGGAGAGATCCAGCACTCGATAGTTCCCTGCTTCCACTGGAGGTTCCCGGTCCCAAGCTTATTTACATTGATTGGTACCGCTGCCAGTTCTCCAGGGGAGTTAGCAAGCACAGCCTGACCGAACTTACCCTTGATATACGCTGTTCCAGCTGTGATCCGCGTTCCGGAAGCAGAAGGTGTGCCTGTTTCCAGGAGAGGTAAATAAGCCTTGGGCTTTTCTGTCTGGAAGCCAGAGCTGATCTCGTAATCATCCATCCAAAGCGTACGTTCAACGCCAGCCCCCGGCATAAACCCAGCCGCATCCGCCACAATCAGAGTGCCCACCTGATCCAGGTCCAACACTCCGTTTTCGTCCTTGGAATCATTGCTCAGTGTGAATGAAGAAAATGGCAGTTCTACGTGCAGCCATTCATTGGCCAGTGTCTGAACCGGTCGCATATAGGCTGAACCATCTTTCTCGACTAATCCCAGCACAAGAGTCGCAGCACCGTCTGTTTTCAACCAGACACGCACGCCTCCACCAATAACCCCACTCACCGGATGTAAAACACCGGCTATCTTGCCCTGCTCTGTTTTGTAGTGGATCTTCAGAGAATGCTTCCCAACCTTCACATCCGCAGTTTCATCTGCCCGTGTGAGAGTTACATCCCCAGCTGTAGCACTAGGAATGACAGCCCAGCCATCGGTAGTCTCCTCAAACGTACACTTAACAGACTGCGGTTTCGCCCCCAGCGACCCAAGCGCCAGCAGCAAAACCACAACCACAACCGCCCACGTTATAAACCGTCGCCGTCTCATATGAAGCCTCCGCTTTTTTTTACAACTATGAAGTATGAGTGATGAATGATGAAGAAGGGGAATTCAGAAGTCAGAATCCAGAATCCAGAATAATGAACTCTCCCACTCTCCCACTCCCCAAGTCCCCGAGTCCCCCCGTCTCAACGGCCTGCTTTCAACAGCAGTTCATTGAGTCCTGGTGTCTTTTCCAGATCAAACTGCAGGGGGTTTTCTCCACCGGTCATCCAGTAGAGTATGATAGGAAACTTTGCATCTACTGCTTCTTTAATCACATCTGCAGTAAATGGAGTAACCGATTCCGGAGGACCGATGAACGCTTCTCCACCCGTTTCACCGATATAGCCTGGTTTCCCAATCCGGTCGCAGATTTTCTTGAGTTCACGCAGCGCTATTGCTGAATCCTTATTCTTATTCCCAAACCGCAGATTATCTATTCCAGGGTAGTAATGGAGTGATATTAGGTCTACAGGATCAGGGGTTACATCACGGATATATTTCTCTGCCTCTTTGGGGGAATCTTGCGTCCAGTCGCCTTTGCCATTAGCCAGCCTGAGGTGCTGAGCTGCCGGACGCGGGGTGCTCTGTCCTGTCGATACGAGGTGGTTCTTGTCGATACTCTTGATCAACCTAGCGAGATCACGGGTAAATGGTATCATCTGATCGCTTGTATAGTTGTCCCGCCTGACCCTCATATATGCAGCACCGGACGCAGCCAGATTCAAATCACTAAATCCATAA
Organism: Abditibacteriota bacterium; assembly: GCA_942493375.1. Taxonomy (GTDB): domain Bacteria; phylum Armatimonadota; class UBA5829; order UBA5829; family UBA5829. The sequence continues at coordinate 125,787 of OW818698.1, forward strand.
GGCCGCATAAACTCAAGGTCAGCCCCAAGATTCAGTTCATTTCCAATCTCCCAGAACAGAATTGTCGGATCATCTTTATACCGTTCAACAACCTGGGAGATATACAAATCAATATACTGCCGTGATTTCGAATCCTTATTCGTCAGCAGGTCCTGCATTGTCTCATTGGCCATATCTGTAAACAGATACCAGTTCCAGACAATAGTAGGTATGATCTTGATGTTGTTTTCACGGGCAACTGCAACCGCAGCATCCATGCGCTTCCAGTATTCTGCAGAGGGCCAAAGCTCCATCTCTTTAGGATAGAACCCCACCATGCCAACACGGGTCACTGTAAACCCGCGCCTGGATATATCCCGAATATCTGCTGCAGCTTTCTCTCCGTCCCCCATCAGAAACTGCCGGAACAGATCATACTTAACAACAGATACCGCACGAAAAGGCTTCCCCTCCAGCAGCAGTTGAGTCCCACTCCGCTTAAGAAAAACCGGCTTAGGGGAATCCGCAGAAATAGCCGCAGTCAATGCACATGCGGACAGCAATATGGACAATACAACGCCAAACATTAAGGATTTCATGTGGGTATTATACATCGTAATGCATTTAATGTATAAAAAGAAAGATTGATTTATTCGTTTTCAGAACAGACACCGCATGCACGGCAGCTGTCCAAGTTGCATGGACCGCTGGGAATTCCTTGAATGGCCAGTTGGTATTCTCTCCACAGGTATTCCTTGCTTATTCGCATATCTATTGATTCCCACGGAAGATATTCATCTTTGGTGCGTTGACAATAAATATAGCTCTGTAGGTCTATCCCTGATTCACGGATAGCAGAGGTGTAGTCGCCACTTCTAGCAGCGGATTCTATCATTCCTGCAAGATCCCTGTCGCCTCTGGCAAGTAACCCCTGCACATATGCCAGCCTTGGGGATTCTCCACCAAACTCAACATTTCTCATTCCACTCACACCATTACGGACAATTGAATATCTGCGTTTGAGAGTTTGAGGCGATTCCATCGGATGCCATTGGAATGGCGTAAATGGTTTAGACACAAAACTGCTGACAGATATTCCGATCTTCATCTCAGGATGCGCTTTATATATCAAGTCAGTCAGGCAAACAATATCTTCAACATCCGTATCTGTTTCTGTCGGTAGCCCTATCATAAAATACATTCTGAACTTCGGAACGCCAGCTCTGCTTACCATATCAGCGGTTGAGAGTATCAGCTCATTGGAGACTTCCTTATTCAGAACTCTCCGAAGTCTCTCACTTCCAGCTTCAGGGGCAATGGTAATAGTCCTTACTCCCGACAATTTCAAAAGTTCGCAGGTTTTATCATTCAAAGTTTCAAGCCTGATACTGGAAAGTGTGAATGACCCTCCCTGAGCATATATAGAACTGCAGTAGTCCACTGCACCTGGATGATCAAACACTGCAGCGCCTACCAGTCCCTGCCTCTCTGAATTGTCCCGTTCCTCCTGAGACTTCCCCAACTGCATCCATCTCACCGGTCTGCCTATGTGCCCGGCCACACAAAACCTGCACCTGCGGCCGCAGCCCCTGGCTATCTCCACCAATCTGGCTTTTCCAAACTCAGAATCTTCAGCCAGAATATCAGATACAGCACCCTTATCATCAGCATACACAGTTCGGGTTACAATATGAGGGTATTGTGGGACATACACGCCTGCCATTTGTGATATTGAGCTTAAGCGCTGCTCTCTGGGGTTCTCAGCAGTGACTCTCAAGATATCGATCAGCCCCGGCAACACTGGTTCTGCATCCCCAACAACAAAAGCGTCCACAAACTCAGCCATCGGTTCCGGATTGAATGTAGCGCAGGGTCCACCCGCAATGATTATTGGGAAAGATTCGTTTCTGTCACTACGGCGAGTTGGTATGCGTGCCATTTGAAGCATGCGGACGACATTGGCGTAATCCATCTCAAACTGCAGGGAGAATGCCACGACATCAAAGGATGAGAGGGGGGACAAAGACTCACAGGTAAGCGCCTGATCGCCTGTGCGGTCAAGTTCAACTAAATGCTCAGGGTCCGGCAGGAACGCTCTCTCGCAGGCTACATCTCGCTGCTGAGCGATTATTTTGACTACCCATTGATAGCCCAGAGATGCCATACCCACCCGGTATGTGTTAGGAAAAACAACTGCAACTCTAAGTTCACAGGAAGATGGACGAGAAACAACACCATCCTCAGATTCCACCCGGGCACGCAAGACCTCTCGATAGTCAATAGGATTGTTAGAAGTCGAATGCCGCATTTTCATATGGATATAAACTCAAACCTTGTATGCATAGGGGAAGTAGTAATCGATACTATTATAACATTTATGGAGTATGCTTTGATTTCCAGTTGGGAAAGATGACACGGGGAATGCTGTTTACCTAACCTCATTATTCGTTATTGACTCACTTTCGCCCATACTGCCAGTCGAAAGTTGAGTCTGGTGAATAAAACGGGTTAGGTATACGGATACAAATAAAGGTAATGTGACTGTCATCCTGAGGAACGAAGGATCTGCTTTTCTATTCAAAAAAGCAGATCCTTCGTTCCTCAGGATGACAAAGTGTTTCCAAATATGTGCACTAAGGAGTTGGAGGCGCTGGTGGCAGTTCCGGAACATTATTCGGAGCACCTCTGTTAGGAACAGTTTTTCGAACCGCAGGCGCCGGCGGGGAATTGTCTATCAGTGTATTGTTGATCTTGGTTGACTTATTCAGCTTAGCAACCCATTCCCGGATCGGAGTCTGGATCTTTTTGGTCAGGATCTCGGCTGTCAGCTTCTTTTTCTCTGCCGGTGTTGCTTCTTTGCCGGTCTTTTCAAGCTTGATTAGATGGTATCCAAACATACTTGCAACAGGCTCACTGACCTGTCCAGGTTTCAAAGCGTAAACAGCGTCTTCGAATTCTTTGACCCAGGCGCCTTTGGTGCTCCACTCAAGAAGTCCACCATTGGCCTTGCTGCCATCATCAGAGAATTCCTTTGCCAGCTTTGCAAAGTCTTCGCCAGCTTTAACCTTGGCAGCTACATCTTGAATTCTCTTGAGAGCGATCTCTTTTTTCTTTACTTCGTCAGCTTCATCCTTTGGGAACATCGCAAGTATATGGCGGACCAAAACATACTGTCCCAGGTCATCTGCGGTAACTTTTACTGTTTTGCGTGCAACTTTCTCAGCCAGCAAATTCATTCGTAAGTCGTTCATTACCATGATCTTCGGCCATTTTCTGGCTACGATCATTTCATCGAAGGATCTGAAATTGTTCGATTGAGCTGTTTCAAGAGCTTTTGCGTCAATCTCGGCTTTAGTTACCGTAACGCCTTCTTTTTTGGCTCCTTCTTCGATCAGTTTCTGATTCAGGACATAATTAAGAGCATTAGGTGCATCAAAATACCATAGTGTTTCAATTAATTCGTCTTTGGTGACTTTTACGGAACCGACAGTCCCGACAACAGTCTTTCCGGATGACTTCCAAACTTTTTTCAAAACGGCCTGCTGATCAAATGCCGGTTTTGCTGCAGTCTTAGCCGTCTGAGTTGAACCTGGCTGTGCGATTAAAACTGCAAAAACCGCTATCAGCACAGGTGCGAAAATTTTATGCTTCATATAGTCAAAATCCCCACTTTCATAATCTAGTTCGCATTATTCATGATTAACGGTGTAAATGCAAAGCATTTACACTCTCAGCTTTTACCCCTACTGCCGGGTAAAAGCGAAGCTTCGTGAATAACGTGAGCTTACAAGATGTTACTAAAAATCCGGTCTATGGTCAACTCTATACGTATAACCATGATAAATACCAGTATATGCAAAAGTACCCATTGATGATACGACAATTTCCCAATTGTTGTTCCATTGTAATATAAAACTATATAATACAATAGAAACAGTAGAAATTGGTTTATATATTCACTATTTGTGCCGACAATACTTGTAGTAAACATGGTTAATGATACATTCATTACAGTAAAATGCTATTAGTGCGCATTATTCACCAAACTCTGCTTTCGACCGGCTGTAGGGGCGAAAGCTGAGAGTGTAAATGCTTTGCATTTACACCGTTAATCACAAATAATGCGCGTTAGAGGTTTTCTGATGCTCCGAAACATTCTGTTTTCAACAATTGTTTTAGTGATTTTGTGTTCTTTCTCTGCGACTGCGGAAGATGAATACAATACTCTTACTATTGTTTCCCCTAAACAGGATGAAAGCTTTCTCGGAAGCCCCTTTGTTCACATTGCCTGGACAACTGACATGGGCGAAGGGTTTACATATTCCATATCATTCAGTGCCGATGGAAAAACATTTGATGTCCCAATAGCTACCGGATTAACTGTCACAGAATATGACTGGAAATCGAATGCTAAAATAGGGTCAGTCGGATGGATTAAAGTTAAAATGCTAGACTACAACGGAATGCAATTGGGTGAGAGCATGGTTGCTGTCAACTGGATTCCGGACAATGCCGTTGTTGTAAGCAAAGCCAACCAGCGGGTGTATAGATTTCAAGATGGCAAGCTCAAGTATACGTTTGTCTGTTCCACAGCTCTGCCTCAATTCGATGGTACCGAAGGTGAATATCACGTCTACTCAAGGCAATTGAAACACTGGAGCAAGAAATACGAGCTCTGGATGCCATATTCCATCTTCTTCTTTGAAGGTTATGCGTTGCATGCCACCACGCAGATAAGGCACCTTGGCTCACCGGCTTCGCATGGCTGTGTCAGACTGCACCCCAGAGATGCCAAAACCCTCTATAACGATGTCACAATCGGAGACAGAGTAATTGTCCTGCCGTTGAAAGTAGATGTTGGATATTTTAGCAAACTCCAAACTTCAGCAGTCCCTAAGCCGATAGTCCAGGCAGCAAAAGGATAATCATCAGTAGTTCTGTGTCCTTTCTATTCCACTTTACATAAGATCAACTCCCCATCCTGTCGCTCATCCAAGATCTACTGTTCTCCGTTTAATCCTCACCCAGCTAATGGGTAACCTAAAGCTGTTCAGAAGGATTTGAATGTGTAGAAGTCGAAATCATTATATTGAACTACTGAAAAATACGATTAGCCCGCATTATTCATGACTGATTCAGCTTTTGCCCCTACTGCCGGGCAAAAGCGAAGCTTGGTGAATAAAGCGGGTTTAGTGTGGTGACATGACAGAATCTCAATTCGCCGATCTCGCCCCGTTCTATGATGAGTTAATGCTCGGGGTTCCATATAAAATGTGGGCTAATTATCTGGAGGATATCTTCAGACGTTACAAAGCTAAACCAAAGTCCATTCTGGATGTAGCCTGCGGGACAGGTAATGTCAGTGAAGTCCTTGCCGACAGAGGATACGATGTTACCGGAGTCGATCTGTCTGCTGATATGATCGAAGTAGCAAAAACAAAGTCCGGCAGAGTGGACTATTATGCTCAGGGAATTGCGCAGATCAGTCTACACAGACGTTATGATGCTGCTGTCAGTCTGTTCGACAGTTTGAACTATGTAACCGACTCCGCTGAACTAGCCAAAGGCATGTGTAAAGTATCTGAGCATCTCGAAGATAATGCACTCTTTATATTTGATGTGAATACAGTCTATGCACTGGAAAACCATTTCTTCGACCGCGGTTGCATGGGTAAAGAGAGCTTCCCCAGGTATATGTGGACCAGTGATTATGATCACTCTACTGCAATCTGCACGGTCAAAATGCTGTTTGAGGCTATGTCTGAAAAGGGAATCGTACAGTTCAGAGAAGTACACAGGCAGCGCGGATATTCATTGGAAGAATTGTCCGGAATGATGGTTGATGCCGGATTTGAACTTTTAGATATCTTTACTGCGTATAAGTTTAAAAAGCCGACCAGACGGTCGGACAGAGTCTTTTTCATAGGTAGGAAAGTCAGCAAGTGATGAAAGTAGGAAATCGCAGATTATTAGTTATTTTATGTGCATTAGCTGTATGTCTAGTGCTCAGTTCGTGTGGTTCAAAGAAACCGGCAAAGATCGATGTCTGGAAACTTACTTCCACCAATCCGGCTGAGGAATATGGCACATATCTGGGCAACGGTTTCATTTCAACCCAGATCAAGGGCGAAGGCACCGGTAGCGATAAGGGGAAACCTTTAGTATGCTATATGGCTGGCCTTTATATCAATGAGAAACTGACAGCGATGCCCACATGGAGCGATTTGCAGTTCTTTATGGGCAACTCTCAATTTAAACTTGATCCAAAAGCTTCATATAAACAAATTCTGGATATGAAGGCTGGTATATTGACAACTGAGGGCACCTGGACTTCGTCTGGCAAGAACCTCAAAGGAAGCATTCAGATAATTATCTCAAGAGATAAACCCGGGATAGCTTTAATGAAAGCTGATTTTACGCCTGATTTTGATGGTCAAGTCTCAGTTCAGCATCTGATCACCAATGCTTCTGGATTCAAATTATTACCTGCAAAAAGTCCGGATCCTTCAATTCCGGTCTATTCCTGGGAACTGACAGGAACTACTGGTGACCGGAATATTGCCTGTGCAACATATATTGGAACAGGTGATGCCCCCACTCCATCAAAGGTTGGGGAGAATACTTCAAGCATTGATATTTCAGCTAAGCGCGATACAGCATTTACAACAAGTCTCTGGATTTCCTGGTCACGGTCTGCTTCTGCACAGGCGGCAGCCACTAAAAGTATTGTGGAGCTCAAAAAAGCACTACCCGCCGGAAAGCCTGAAACCCAATCTGCGTCAGATTTGATTGCTTCACATACAACCGCATGGACCAAACTCTGGGATGGCGACATAGTCATATCCGGTGACCCCAAGATTCAGCAGGCAATGCACTCCTGTATGTTCTATCTTTTCCAGAGTGTCAGAGAAGGCAGCGAGAACAGCATTCCTCCGATGGGGCTTTCAAATAACAGTTTTAATGGGCATATATTCTGGGATGCCGACACATGGATGTTCCCGGCTTTAATTCTCCAGCATCCGGAACTTGCGAAGTCTATCGTTGACTATCGGTTTAAGACACTACCTGGTGCGCTGAAGAATGCTGCGGGTGCTGGTATGAAAGGCGCTCAATATGCCTGGGAGAGTGGTGAGACCGGTATTGAAGACGCTCCGACAGGTATTGTCTACGTCAATGAACGGCATATCAACAGTGATGTTGCACTGGCCCAGTGGCAGTACTATCTGGCAACAGCTGACAAAGCATGGCTCAAGACCCGAGGATATCCGGTCATCAGCGCAACTGCAGACTACTGGGCAAGCAAAGCTAAGCTGGTCAATGGACGTTATGAGATCCAGGATGTTGTGCCTCCAGATGAGAATGCAGGACTGGTTAACAACAGTGTATACACCAATGCAGGAGCAAAACTCAATCTGCTGCTGGCAATAAAAGCTGCTCAGACCATTGGAAAGACTCCCAACCCAACCTGGCAGAAGATAGCCAATGCAATGTATATCCCGTTCGATGCTGTCGGCAAGAAGTTCATTGCAAGGGATGCCTACACAAGCCAGAAGCTCAAACAGGCAGACCCAGAACTCGTTGTTTATCCATTGCAAATGTTCCCGTCCGGTGCCGATGAAGCTGCAGTAGCTAAAAGCACCTATGATTTCTATGTCCCGAAAGTAAACGCAAATGGACCTGCAATGAGTTCATCCGTCCACAGCCTTATAGCTGCAAGGCTGGGTAACTCTGAGGAATCTTTCACAAAACTCAAAGCCAGCTACACCCCATTCCTGAGAGGCAGCTTCAAATACTTCAATGAGAAGCGTTCAAAGACATATAAAAACGCCTGCTTCCTGACAGGTGCATCGGGACCAATCCAAGCCCTGGTGTTCGGAATAACAGGTTCCCGAATGGACTACCTCGCAGCAAATGCAGACAAGAGACCGCTGGACTTCAAACCGTGTCTGCCAAAAGCCTGGAAGTCAGTTGAAGTAAAAGGTATCCATTGGCAAGGCAAGCTCTTCGATGTAAAAATCGATTCCACCGGCAAAGCAACTATTTCAGACAAATAGCCATATCAACACCACCAATAGTACCGCAGTCGTTCAAGGATAAACACCAGAATCGACTGCGATGTTTTTATGTATGCCTGCAATCACGCCTCCCCTGTAACAGTTCAAAGTTGCGAAAACTTGTCATCCTGAGGAACGAAGGATCTGCTTTCCATCCAAAAGAAGCAGATCCTTCGTTCCTCAGGATGACAAACCCGACAACTCTGATCTGTTACTCATCTTTTCATTTGTAGCAAAACATATTCACTTGATATATAATTACAGCACGTTTATTGATATACTCAAATGCAAACATCATTCCGAGGCTGATCATGCGCAACAGTGTAATTTCAAAGTGAACAATATGCCAATCAAGATTGTGTTGGGCTGTTTACCTTTGGTTCTACTGTGTTGGCTTATCTCGCAATCCCCAGCTCTTGGCGATTCGGACATGGGGAGACATAGGACTAGGGATATCTATTCTATATACAAGGCAGTAAATAGTACTGGTTTTGGCCCCCAGTGGAAATATGATCGCAAAGGTAACGTGTATGTATTTGTAACCGTTGGTGCTGGGTATGTGGATGTCTCGGGGATTACTTGGTATTGGGAATATAGCAGGTTAAAGAACGACTTGCATGCTGCTGTGCGTGCCAGTGGTGAATCGATGCCTGAAACTTCATACGGTGTAGCTAAACCAGGTTTTGCTATCGCTAATTTACTTATCAAAAAACCCAGGTATGGAGCAAAGGTTATTGACAATCATTTTATGTTGGGAATGTTTGTTGCCGAACTCAAAGCCCGGGGCTGGAATCCTTATGTGTTGCTCCGAGTACCTAAACATGCATCCTTTAAATCTTCCAATGTAGCTATTAACAACCTGCCGACTCGTGTGCGGCCAAGGTATGTCTGGTATAACGCAACTAATGTGCCGAAAAATGCAGCAATCAATGTCAGTGCTTCGGTGTCCACCGGACTATCTGCGTTTCTTATCTACATAAAGTTCATATTGCCTTGCATTGGATTATTGGCTGCATTTATTGGACTGTTTGTTGGCCTGAGTCATTCGATTAATGTAAAGACACGATCTTTGATTTATGATTGGGGATTGTATATCGGTGTTTTCACATTAATTGCTGGGATTGTGAGTGGTTTTGCTTTTCATTGCTCATTATTTGGCAGGATAGTTGTTGATATGTGGTTTGCCAATCCCGGGAATCCCGACAATGGGTCATCTGCCGGTTTACTCTGGGGTTATGGTCTACTACTTCTCATATGGATGATATTGCTGTATGTAAAGACCCGAATAATCAGAGACCAGGACGACAAACCAGACCTTGAGGATATTGATGTCATGGTTGCCCGGATACGCAAGTCTGTAAAGATTGTCATTGGGATGTGTCTGGGATTTTTCGCATTTTTATTCATAGTAAGACCATATGAATTGTGGAACACTTTTTTCAGATTTGAGTATCTTGGAGGTATTTTAGCAGTAATTCTATCCCGCCAGCTGGAAAGATTGTGGGAACGTGATCAATATAAACCCTGTTCAAAGCACGAGGCATTGACTCTCCGTGCAAAAGAGCTGGCTATGAAAATGGGCGTAAACATGAATGAGGTCAGAGTAATAACCAGCGATCACGCGAAGACAATTGCCTCGGGTTCAGCTCTTGTCGCAAAGAAAATTGTATATATCACACAACAAGCAACCGAAGTTCTTGCACCAGGTCAGATGGACTTTCTTCTGGGACATGAACTGGCCCATTTTAAAAACGATCAGTACAAACAGAAGACGATGATTAAAATCGGACTCTACAGCATACTCGTTTTTGCTTTCAGCATTGCCTTCACCATAATGTTTACATATATCACAGCACTTGTTGTTTTGTGGTTAGTTGGATTACTATTTGCAACTTCTTTATTTCCATTTGTATACCTCGACGGATTTCACAGAAGACTGGAACATGAAGCCGATATGCAGGCGGTATTACTAACGGGCAATGTGGACACAGCAATCTCTGCCCTTGAAACTATGTACGGCAGCAACTCCAAGGCGGATCCGGATGAAGACACCGGAGTCCATCCCAAACTCTCCAAACGCATAAAAGCAATGCGGATTGCCGGAGAGAAATTGAAAGCTTTAGGCTGATCCTGCCAGTCTACTTCACACGTATAATCTTCAACGCAACGTCAGTCGCTATCTCCGGTAAGCGGATTTTCAGGGTGCGTTTGTCTACTGTTACCGTCTCTTCTGAAACAACCTTGCCGGTTATCGTATCCCAAATCTGCGATTTGTATTTTCCGGCTGGCCAGTTGTCCAGGGTCATTATTGACGCTGGCTGGGTTACAGCGGTCTTTTTTAGCACACCGACCCGGAACCAGTTATGCGGTACATTCTGCACCCATGCCAGAGAAACATTCTTTCCTTTCAGCCCATAGACCCGAAGATCCGGTATAAGGGTTGTCACAGCGTTCTCAAGAGTGTAAGTCACATAGAACCAGTCTGTTCCGGTGTTCTCTACAACTACACTATGTGCGCCTGAGGGAATCTCTACCGGATAAGAACCATTATATTTGTTTATAGTCTCAGTGGAATCTAAATTGTCGTCCGGCATGTCCCTGGATATCACCGCATTGCCGTCCAGCGTGACCTTCAGAGCCGCTCCACCATGTCCAGACACCCCTGAGACAACTATCAGCAGTTTGACGGTGTTAGGGTTGTTAGTCTTGATAGTCAACGGATTATGAAGATCCAGGTGATTTACCATCCCGTGCTGAATAGCCGATACCTCTCCATCAACCTTAATGCCGGACTTGCTGTCAAGGACAACAGTGGTCGGCTTATTGGCTATAGTTTTATCCCAGGAGACCCCTCCTCCTAAATCGACATCGCGATACATAGTTTTGCCTTGAGATCGCTGCTGAACAAATTTCGCTTTGTTAAACGGTTTAAACCCTTCATTTGGGAAATCAATGTCCTTGATAAAAGAGGTTAAAGCTGCAAAATGGTAGTATAGGTTGTTCGGATGGATGTCATTGTCCCACCACCACAGATTAGCTCCGCCCGCAGCGCCGTTCAATGCAGTAGACCATAGACCTTCGTGCAGTGCGACTCCGGTAGGGTCAACTGTTGCATCGGCCCCGTTTACATCAGCTCCGAACTCACCCACATAGCAAGGCTTTTTATAATTGGAATGTCTTTCAACTGTGGATGTCAAAAACGCAGGAATATCACGGGAACCATAGTTGTGTATCTGTGTATATTCCATCTCAGGGAGTGAATCAATTTCAGGAATGCCATCCGAGGATGCAAAGCTGGTTGTAATCAGATGCTGCCAGGGATCGATCTTGCGCAGGTATTGCGCCATCGATGCATGCCAGGCAGTCGCTTTCTTTACATCCCAGGCTGTAGGAGAGATGATATCGACTTCATTCCAGAACTCCCAGCTCAATACATTAGTCCGCCAACCATAACGCGCTACCAGATATCTCAGCTTGTTCTTGTATGCTTTCAGCATCTTCGAATCAGTCCAAAACTCAACAGGCTCTTTTAGGGGTCCTCCATTGGCTGCATTCTGTGGAGAGTTTTCCCATTCACCATACGCACCTTCAGCTGACTTACGAAGAATGTTAAAACTGTCTATGCAGAGCATCACCCTGAGATTATTCAACTGGGCTAAATCCAGCACATAGTCCAGTCTCCATGCATTTGCCAGGTTTATCCGCCCGACACCAAGCCCATCTGCTGGACCAAGCGTTTCCAATGCAAAAGTAGTAAACGTAGGCGCAAGCCACACTCTGAAATAGCTGCTATCGGATTTCCCATACCCAGGGAGCCATTTGTCATAGTCGTAAGTTCCCTGTGCCCCACCCCAACATACATTTGCACCTATCGGAAAATATGGTCTGCCATCATCAGTCTGGAAATATCGCTTGTCTCGCTTGCTGATACGTACAAATCCCGAACTTACAGACTTAACGCTCTGAAAAGTCATCTCGCTGCTTTTCACTGTCTGCCTGCTGGAATCCTGCGCAGCAACCACAATGCGATATTCTCCTACTTCAGCCGGAGAAAAACGTATCCGCCAGTCACAATTGCCTGAGAGAGTCATCTGCTCTCTCCCATCCACAAGTGCGCGGGTATAACCCTGATAGAGGAAACCTGGAACAGTGATTTTTTTACCACTTGGTGTTGTAACAATTGCATGCAGATCGATCTGATCCGGGTCGAAAGCGCCCTGGTATGTTCCCGACAAACCCACATTAACTTCCAGAAGAGAAAACCTGTTGATGCGAGTAGAAGAAAGAGTTGCAGATTGTATACCGAGGGGACGATTATCCGATATTGGAGGCTGAGTAGAAGCAGCACATAACACGCTCACAGTGCTTACAATCATTAACGCCAGAAGCAAAGTGCACTTTATCATCACACAACCTCCGCCTACCTAATCCCCATTGGAGACACGCACAACCCAATTCTTTCTTGGAGAAGGGGGGCAAGGGGATTGATGTATCCATACCCCGTTAGTCCTGAGTAGCCGCAGGCGTATCGAATGGCGGCTACGAAGAACCTATCCCGTTAAATCGTGCAAATCAAACCGTCCTTCGATACGCTGCGCTACTCAGGACTAACGGGGTAAATTACCGTTAAAATAGTGATTAATAGTGGTACCGCCTATTCCCCCTTGGAGAAGGGAAGGATATTGGTCCCTTCAAACAGAAATCATTCCATGCCCTGTATCGTGCAAGTCAGCTGTTCAGCGCTGTCCAGTTGCTCACGCGTTCCAAGTACTATAAGCACATCACCCGCCTGGAGAATTTCTTCTCCGCCTGGATTGGCAACAATCTTATTGTTGGGGCGTTTAATACCTATAACTGTTACCCCTGTCCGGTTGCGCAGGTGGCTCTGGCTCAAAGATAGGCCAACAAAACAGGAGTCGTGTTCAACAGATATTTCTTCAATCATTATCTGGACTTCATCTGTGTGCATTGCCAGCTCAAGGAAATCCAGCACGTTAGGCCTAATAACTGCAGTAGCCATACGCCTGCCGCCCATCACATATGGACTCATAACTCTGTTTGCCCCGGCCATGCGCAGCTTGCTTTCATTGTCTTCCTGGATAGACCTGGCAACGATGAACAGGTGCGGGTTCAATGCTCTGGCACTGAGGGTTATGAAGACATTCTCTTCATCTGTCTGAGCTACCGTAATCAGACCTTTAGCGTGTTTTACTCCTGCTTCAAGCAATACTTTGTCATCACTGGCGTTGCCTTCAACAAATGGGATATCCTGGGCAATAAGTTTGGGAAGCTGTTCGGGGTTGCGTTCGATGACAGCGTGATCAACTTCCTCTCTCTGCAGGTCTTTTACGATTTGTTGACCCATACGCCCATATCCACAGACGATAAAGTGATCATGAAGTTTGTGAATGTGCCGTTGCATACGTCTCCTCTGAATAGCGTGCCATATCTGTTCGCTAATTACCGCTTCAACAAGACTTGTGCCTGCCCAAAATACCATACTGACGCCAAACACTATAAGCACAATTGTAAACATCTTACCTGCAGGATCAAGTGGGTAAACTTCCTTAAATCCAACAGTGCCCAGTGTTATGACAGTCATATAGAGTGCATCCAGAGGTGACCATCCCTCCAGCCAATGATATCCACCAGTGCCGAGGACTATCAAAGCTGCTAAAGAGAGAATGGCCCATCTGAATTGTTTTATCGCGTCGCCTTGTTGCATATACTATACCCGTCTATATTCTAGCGAATAGTTTATAATGCAGCAATGTGGATGTGTCAGCAAATCATACAACTCCGAATAAAAACAGCAGACAAGCAATAGCCCCGAAGAACGCAATTATTGCAAACCAGAAATAAAGACTCTTTGATCGTGCATATGACGCAGCCAGTTCCTTCTCGGTTTTCCTGCTGATTACAAAGAACCTAACTTTAGGGTCCATATATCCCTTATCAGGAGCATGAATCAATGCACCTTCAGGATGTTCACTTGCCTTACCCAGAATAAAAGCATACCCTTCAGGTCTGAAAGCAATCTCATGCACCTTATACTTGCCCGTATCCGAAAATCCAACATCACCTGCAAACCACTCTTCACGGTCGTATGTTATCTCGCTCCGGGTAACCTGCGTATCTATTTCAGCTCTTGTGGGTTCAACTAAAGTAGTCCCAGTTGCATCCGTAACCTTGAACTGAGCCGTCTGAGTCTGATCGTAATCAGTAACCCATTCATAGTAAGTCTCAGTTCGTGTATGAGTATTGCCGTTAGAATCCCGCTCTGTTACCTGACGGGTCCTGCGGTCTTCCCTTGCAACGGTAGTCTTGACCCAACAACAAGGTATTCCGGATGCAGGAGCAATAACTGGGATATCACAGCTGACCTGCCCTTCAACTTCAACAGTAGCATCAAACTGCCCCTTTACCATCCGGGCCAGTTCAACCGCACTGTAAGTATCCACTGCCCATAGCTCATCGAGTGCTTTCTTTGCCCTGTTGTAGTAATACATCAACACAACACTGACGATCAACAAAGCAGCGCTAATCCCAAGAAACACCCATGGCATAGTACCTGACTGACTAGCATCCACTGGCAAAGAAACACCTCCGAAGTATTGGTAATTATCATCCTACTGAACGTCCATTGTCATCCTGAAGTATGAAGGATCTGCTTTTTCAGAGAAACTTTGTTTACAGAAAGCAGATCCTTCATACTTCAGGATGACAGGTTATTCAGGATTATAAGACGTTCAGGATAATAGGTTGAATAGAACCGCAGACGACTGAACAATGTCTGCAGGCGATTATACATACAATCGGTTTATACGTGGGGATAAGAATTCCTTCTATTACGAATTGAGGCAGTAAGCACAAGTATGTAACGCACCGTATAGGAGTGCTATTCTTCGTCTTCTTTTTCGTGGAGGTCTACTATAAAGATCAGGTTGCCTTTTTCTATAAACTTAGGGACAATATTTTCCTTAGCAATTCTAGCAGCGTCAAGTGTGGAAACTACTATATCACACATTGTCTTAACTCCTGCTCTTGCCAGTCCTTTTACAACCAGAGGATTGTCACCAGCTCGTTTTTGTTTCCGTGCTTCTTCGATGGATGATACAAAGACATTAGGCCCGTATAGTATGATGCGGTCTTCATCATATTTGGTTGTTTTTAGAGGGAAAATATCGGACATGTCAGGCCGTCTTATTTTAGGCAACACTGCCTTAACAAGCTTCAGTTTAGTGCAGTCCAGAATCAGAGAAGTAAATGGACCTTTAGCGTCTGCTGCGATACTCGGTGAGTCATCGATAACTTTGTCTTTGTCCATCTTGGCAGGCTTGCTGCCTGTGGAAGCTTCCCAACCGGCGTCCAATACTGCAGGAATTATTCCGCTGTTTCCATACATTGGAGCTCTGACGGTAACTACAACCACATTATCTCCGGCATCGCTGACTCTTCTTTCAGCTACTATCTCAACATTACGGACGTAGCCCTCGATTTTCTGCCGGACTGTCATATCCGATAGAAAATCTTTGCCGGCGGCTTCGTGGGAAATGGATGCATTATCGAGGGCTGCATAGATGCCCGCAACAGCGGACATCTTTGCATACGTTCGAGCTTTGAGTGTAGCCTTAGAGCGATTAGGCTCTTCAGATGCGGGAGGAATAACTCCCTCTCCGGATACCTCAATGTATTGTGCTGTCCAGTTGATACTGGTCTGATCCAGGATTTCAACTATATCTTTGTCCCCTGCAATTGCCAGGGATGGCAAAAACAGAGCAGAGAAGATCAGGATGGCCCAAAAACTACATATGGAGCGCATTGTAAGTCACTTCCCATTAAGCGATCGGAGCAATTCAACGCCTCTTGCACGATGTGCAAGGCTCTTATATTCTCTTTGTGCTTCGTCTTGAAGCTGCAGGGATTCATACACCGCACCTAAAGCCAACTTTGAACCAGCCATTTGCTTGCGAGCTGCTTCAATCAGCTTTACATCGTCGCTGGAGACAACTTTGAAGGCCACTGCCGAGGATATCTCCCACTCACTCTCATCACTGAACCTGGACGCTACACGCCAGGCATATATAATACCCCGGTCTAGAGGCATATCTATTTTCACTCTTGTCTTATCAGTAACAGCTTCATATACAACACGACCATCGGGATCGGTTACTGTAACCTGATAGTCTTTTGCCAGTTCAACAGCTTTCCATTCCAACAGAGGCTGAGCAGTCAAAATCACTTTGCCAACCGGGCTTGATGGTTTTGGAGCAGTAGCTGATGGAGTATAAGCTCCCTGAGCGCTGCGGACAGCAATGCTGTTCATTGCCAACTGGACTGGCTCAGATTTGACTTTGCCGGTACGGAGTTTCTGGTCAACATAAGAAGCTATCAACTTCTCAACCGAACCATCGCGTCCATCCATCTTAATAACTAACTTGCCGTCTTTTCGGACGATCTGCAATCCGCCATCTTTGAGGACTACATCGGGCCTGGAAGCAACCATAACTTTAGGTTTAACAGGCAACTCAGCCACACTCTTTGTAGCACTAGGAACAGCAGGCTTATTGCCAACTGGCTTGGACCGAGCGTCAAGCTGAGGAGTTACAGCATTTTTGTCTGCAGGTTCAGTCAGAACATGCGCAACCGGAACCGATGTCGGAACACGCTGAAGCATCGGCATTACGAACATAATCATAGCAAGTGCAGCAGCGCCTATGGACGTTCCAAACACCCAGCGCCACATCGGAGCACCAGACTTTGCAGTCTGGCCTTTAGCTTCAACAACAATCTCACCGCGTAAAACAGCCTGGCTCCTGATAGAACGCATCCGTTCCAGATCAGTGAAGCAGAGTGGGCACGAATTAATATGTGCAGCCAGCTTCTGAGCAGTTGCCATTTGAATGGAACCATCCAAATAATTGGACAGTGTCTCATACTCCGGACAATCAACTACATCCAGTATGCTCTCAGCAATACCGTTAGAGGCAGAGATAAAAGCAGCACTTTTGGTCAGCTTTGCTTTACATTCAGCACAATTTTCAATGTGCAGAAGCTCTTCCACTCTCAATGCCGAGTCGGTAGATTTATGCGAAAGATTATTCAGTTGTTCGTCAGTCAAGCACTTCATTATGTTACCTAATTCCTTCATCTAATTATTAGGACGAAGGCTTGCAATCAATATTCCAGTTATTTTTAGCTGTTTAAAATTAGAATTGTATAAGTAACGATGAAACAGTGCGATTGGAGGCCAAAGTGAACCTGCCTGCTGAAACTACATCTCCGTTGCCAGTTCAGATCTCTGTGTTCGCCTACGGATTTTTGCCCAGGCTTTGAACCTTATACTTGGAACGCTGCGCGCACTGCCGTTTATTCGCTCTGCAATTTCTGCATCCGGTAAAGGTAATTTATCAAAAAGTATTGCAAGTTCTTTGGCATCCATCTCTAGCCCTGCAGCGACTTTGCTTATACCTACAGATCCACACAAGGCAGCTACCTGGTCTCCAGCCATACCTAATAATATAGTTCTCTTCTGGCTGATCGACAGTGTGTTGAACTCAATCCAGAACCAGTCTGTCACATGGGCAAACCAACCGGAATCCGTCACCTGCTTCTCGACATTGACGTCCGAGGTCAGCAGCCATTCGTGACTAGAGCTGCCTTCAGAATCGTCATCATTTATGCCATCGATAGAGACCGTTTCAACCCCTTTTGCCTGAGTAAGTTCAACGATGCAATTGGTGAGTGAATCTACCTCTACCGGCCCACCAGTGTAACGGAAAACAAGCGTCATCAACTCATGTGTCGGCAGTTCAGACGGTTGGCGGTTTTGCAGGGCAACGCGTTTAAAACGGTCAGGTCTATCCAATATCTCGCGGCACCTTGAAGAAGTCGGTTTAGGTCTACCGTCCCACTCCGCGAATCCACATATTCTTTCACTGGTGCCCGGATTCTCCCATACAGCAAAACCGCGGACGCCGGCTTTCCCTGTCAGTATTTCCAACACCTCAATTTTGAGGTTATACCATTTGGGACGTTTGCGGCGCACAGCATCGCAGTAACGGTTGTGAACAGACTGACGGACAAATGCTTCTATATTATCGATAGGTGATGTTGCATCACCTGCTTTGAGCGCGCGGATCTTGGTCCAGGTAGCCAGGACACAATCTTCTTCAAAGTCTTCAAAATCTGTAATCTCACGTTTCGCTGAAGCTTTGTGAATGAGTGTTCTTATAACCTGCGATATCCGTTCTACGTACACGGGGTCATCGACCCGCGCATCTGTGAGATATGCAGTCAGTAGTTCCTGTGGTTTGAGCCTGTCCAGAATGGCTTCATTTGTGCTTATAGGAGTCATCAACCCTCATCTTACGCAGTCCGTTTAATACCCACAGATGGAGCATTAACCCGGACTACCATACAGTGCAAGTGCAGCCCAATAATACGGATGTGTAAACCGTCCGCCTGTAGATTTTATCATAGAGAGTTGCGCACGTCTAATCGCCTGGTAAAAAAGTTCTCCTCCAGCAAGTCCCTTATAGAACTCTCCCGCAAGTCCCGACTCAGCCTCATCCGATATTTTCCACAACCCTCCAACTACAGAAGACACTCCCGCCAGCAGGAAAGCTTCCCCTGTCCGGTTCAGAGATGCCGACAACAAATCTGTAGTAAATAATGAATCACAGGTGGACAGGAACACCAGCCTGGGATGTAGAGGCTGCTTGGCTAACAATTCAGAGAGCAGTATACTTCCGTCACCATTCGCTCCTTTAGCAAGCTTGAGGATCTGCTGAGATTTGTCGGAAGTAATGGCGTGATGAGCGGCTATGTGGACAATATCAGCACTCGTGATCTCATTGAAGAATGCATCAGTTGATGCTTGAGGCCCAACCAGTATCCGTCCACCTGGAAATGCATTGGATATAATTTCAGATTCCTTACGGGCTCCCGGCAAATCACCATTCGGATCAGCGAACACAACGAGTTTGTTGATTCCAGGGATCATAGGCTTCTGCATTACTTTATCAAGACTGCGTGCACCTGATGAATCTATGTATGTGACGTAATAGGACTCACACAAAAATGTCGGTTTTCCCTGGGTGTCCGTAGACATCAGAGAATGCATCGGCATTCCGGTTAACTGCCCTGGCAATGCGAATATCAAAAGAGAGTCCGGTGGTATCGACCCTATCACTGGATCGATCAAGATTCCATATAGTTTAGTAAGAGGAGATCGTATTTCCAGAAAAGAAGGTTCCGAACGGTCTGTCACCGGAGCCACCGGAACGCCGGAATTAAGTGATCCCTCGCACTTCTTGAGAACACGTCGCAGACTCCGGTAAGCATCTGAAATATCCCTGGCGGTTTCACTCATTTCAATACAGACAGTGTGCTTCTGTCCGATAGCAAAGATATATAACGATGTCTCAGTAGACATATATTCAATGAACACTGCATTATCAGGCATAGTATGCCTGAGCGCCAGAACCGACATCGGATTCATAGGCAACGAATTGTATTCAGTCCTGCGGGTATCCGCCAGGTTCCAGCACACGCTGGCAAATGACGCGGCGTCCTGGGCTAACACAGTGTGTGCATTTTTTGGTGTACCGGAATCATCGGGCCCTGATGTTGATGTGATTTTTGAAACCAATTCAACAATTCTGGTATCCGGATCATTAGAGAGTTCTCTCAGCAATGCAGGCAGCCATGGTCTGACTTCAAACTTACGTAAAAGAGCCTCAGCCAAAGGAATTTGATTGTTATCAGCGTAAATCCTTACTAATTTTCCGCACAGACTTACCATAAGGTTCTGCCGATTCCTGGCAAACTCCGATTCCGCACCCGCTGAAGCATAACCAGCCGAGGTCTCCGCAATAGCTGACTCCAACGCTGAAGTGGTATCTTCAATACGACCAGCCTTTATTAATACATCAGCAAGATCCAGTGTAACTTCAATCGATGCCCAGAGGTCACCTATCTGATTAATGTACTTCTGGTTGGCGTATTGTAAGTCTTTGACAGCTTCATCATATCTGCCTGCTCCTGCTAACAACTTCCCACGTCCAACACGTGCCACAGCGCCAGCTCGTATATTGCCACTGGATTCTGCAGTAGAAATCAACCTGAAATATGCTTTGACTGTATCGTCCACATTACCAGCATTTTCAAGAAGACTGACATATTCCTGCATAACATCCAGAGTTATTGCAGTTCGTCCGCTGCTCTCTGCAATTGAAACAGCTTGCTCGAGTGAACTCTTCGCATGCTCCGGGTCATTCAGTTCGGCAAATAAAGAACTCATAGCTCTTAGGGCAACAATTCTCCCCTCCTGGTTGTTGTTCTTGACCTGAAAAGCCAGAACGTGCTCCCACAGCACCATTGCCCGCTTGTTGTTCTGCAGCATCTGATATGCTTGAGCTCCCACTATTGCAGCCTGCAAGAGCTTTACTTTAGAGGTCTGCCTGATCTTGCTGCCATAGCTCATATGAAGGATAGCCTGCTCACCAACATCCACAGCAGCTTTTGTAAGAGTCTGCTTTCGCTTTATGGTAAAAGTCGCTGCCTGGGTTTTATTACCTTCAGATTCAAAAACCCGCGCACTTGTCTGATATAGCCTCGCTAACAAGAGATAATCAGAAGGATTACCCAGCGGGTCACCCACCCTCTTTCTGGCTTCATCCAGCAATTTATCAGCTCTATCAGTAAAACCCCTTTCCACCATTAACTCTGCTGTATCCATCAACGATTGCACCAGAAAGCCAAATATTTTGGTCCCATATGCATATTTGCGGATGTCATCCAGTCCCTGGTTCTTGAGGTCAAGCGCTGCGTCAGGATTACCCGCTGCCCTCTGAGCTTCACCCGCCTGCAGATATTCTTTACCGGACATAAGTCTGTAATTGAGATTTCCAGGATTCTCTAAAGCCAGCGCTTGCCACAGCAGAGCAGCTTTTACATAATTCCCTCTGGCTTCATCGTATTTTCCCTGTTCTGATTTTAGAAACGCCAGATCGTCATATAACATAGCATCAATTGCGCCAGTCTCCCTGCTCTGATCAAAAACCAGGGAGGCACGGCTGTAACAATCAATAGCTTCATTGTACCGGGACATGTCATACAAATATAGGTCTCCAAGAAGCTTCAATAACATCGCCTGAGAAATAACTAACCCGAGCTCACCTGCAGTCACCTGAATAGTCTTAAGCCTGGATACAGATTCTACTGGATATGATTCTCTAAACTGAAGAGCCGATGAAATCCCGGACTTAAGCTCCAACAGTTTTGGAACTCTGGTATCACCGGCATCCGGGGTCACAAGCTTGGGGGGAGTTCCGTCCAGGGCAAATGTTACCAGAGTCCAGTCACGGGTCTTGCTTACCGGTTTTGCAGTTGCGGCTTGAGTCAAACGAAGCAGAAGCAGAGGAGTGTCTGCCTTGATGGCAGACTGTGCACATATCCAGCGAAAAACAGCCAGATCAATAACGCGAGTATCCGCTGGCGGTAGATAAGATGAACTACCCACCTGTTGGCTGTATACAGGAGTGCTGAACAATATGAATAAAGACAGCACGAACGCTGAAACAGCAACCGCGCGCGTTTTCAATGGTGTGCCTCTTAAGAAGTAGTAGATGCAGAGCAGTATTAGAATAGCGTACAATCAAATATCAGACGCAAAATATATCAACATCGTTTCATAGATGATGCAGATATAAAGGTTCATTTATACCAGGTATGTCCAACAACCACAGAACAGGTATTGATACCAATATTTGGTATCTTTATATCAGCGTTAGAAATATGCGAAAGTGTTAACTGGGTAGTCCAGGCAGTATTATCGCCATTTTTCCATTTATATGTAAAGCCCAGACGCTCGGTAAAGTTTGTTCTGGTTGCAAGTTCGGGAACTTTATTCCTGAACCTCATTACGCCGACAGAAAGATCAAATGTGAGAGCATCTTTACTGTTGGCACGTAAATACTGTTGAAAGCATATTGTAGACCAAAGGTTGGGGTTTCCACCTTTGTTATTACCAGTCCCTGTCGCAAGGTCTATACCTATTGTAGTACGGGGAGACATAACCCGTGAGATCCGTACCCCGATGATATCAAACTTGAATACATTTCTGGTGGCTGACGGATACCGAAAATTAGAGCCCGCTCCTGCATAAATATTGGTCTCAATCATTCCTGGTTTTAGAGCATCGAATCTGACTTCCTCTGCAGCAGCACACAAACTCCACGACAGCATCAGCAAGAAAATAGAAATCACACAAAAGCAGCTAAGTCTCACAGTAGAAGATGTCTCCGTAATGTATACAATTGATCAGGACGATACAGGTCCCATTCGTCAATCTTATCACTGCCTAACTACTCAGGTCAACAGATGAACAGGTTTCTGAGCATATATGTTTGTCCGATCCAAGCTCAGACTGGTATAATACAGTTCGTAATATACACTATAATCGCATCTGAATCGGCTCTAAATTCTCGCCGTTCAGACGGTTTTTTGGCAAAGAAAACAATGGTGGTGACTATGAAAAAGAGCCTGGCTTACAAAATAATCGAATCCCATCTCGTTTCCGGCAACATGATAGCTGGAGAAGAGATTGCAATATCTATCGACCATACCCTCACTCAGGATGCAACCGGCACTATGGCGTATCTGCAATTTGAGGCGATGGGTATTCCGAAAGTCCGCACAAAACGTTCGGTCAGTTATGTAGACCATAATACGCTGCAAACTGGCTTTGAGAACGCCGATGACCACGCTTACCTGCAGAGTGTTGCGGCAAAATATGGTCTCTACTTCTCAAGACCAGGAAACGGTATTTGTCACCAGGTGCAACTGGAGCGTTTTGATATCCCTGGAGACACCCTGCTTGGTTCAGACAGTCACACCCCTACCGGTGGAGGTCTTGGAACTCTTGCAATAGGCGCCGGCGGTCTGGATGTCGCAGCTGCTATGGCTGGTGAACCGTTCTATATGCCTATGCCGAAAATATGTCTGGTTGATCTGACCGGTAGTCTCTCCTCCTGGGTAAGCGCAAAGGATGTAATCCTCGAGGTCCTGCGCATCCTGACCGTTAAAGGTGGAGTTGGCAAGATCATTGAGTATGGTGGAGAAGGAGTCAGCAGCCTCTCCGCTACCGACCGCGCTACAATCACTAACATGGGCGCAGAGCTTGGAGCGACAACATCGATATTCCCAAGCGATGAGATCACCAAAGAGTTTATGATTGCCCAAAACAGAGAGGCAGACTGGAAATCTTTATCTGCCGATCTTGATGCAGCATATGATGAAGTGATCCATATCAACTTGAGCGATCTGGAACCAATGATAGCCTGCCCGCATATGCCGGACAAGGTAGTAAAGGTTTCAGAGATCGAAGGAACTCCGGTAGACCAGGTGGCAATCGGCAGCTGTACAAACTCATCACTGCGAGACTTAATGGTTGTCGCACAGGTTATGAAAGGCCGCACAGTCCATCCGAATGTCAGCCTGGCAATATCTCCCGGTTCAAAGCAAGTTTTCGAAATGATCGCCAGAAGCGGAATGCTGGCCGATTTAATTGCAGGTGGAGCAAGGATTCTGGAATCAGCCTGCGGACCGTGTATAGGAATGGGGCAATCCCCAAAGACCAACGCAGTCTCGGTAAGAACATTTAACAGGAACTTTGAAGGTCGAACAGGCACCAAGAGTGCGCAGGTATATCTTGCTGGTCCGGAAGTCGCAATAGCAGCAGCCATCACCGGCGTTATCACCGACCCACGCAAACTGGGCGAACCGGTCATAGTGACCCTGCCGAAAACCTATATCGTGGACGATGGAATGATCATTCCTCCTGCACAAAATCCTGAATCAGTTGAGATAGTGCGCGGACCGAACATCAAACCATTACCTCAAAACACCGAACTGCCAGATACTCTTTCCGGCAAACTGCTGCTAAAAGTCGGAGATAATATAACTACCGACCATATTATGCCTGCCGGTGCAAAAGTGTTACCGTTAAGGTCGAACATCCCGGCAATATCTGAGCATGTTTTCGAACAGGTAGACACGCAGTTCGCAACCCGGGCAAAAGAGTCCGGTGGAGGATTTATATTAGGCGGAGAGAACTATGGACAGGGAAGTTCCAGAGAACACGCTGCGCTTGCTCCTATGTATCTGGGAGTTAAAGCAGTCATTGTGAAGTCCTTTGCCAGAATCCACAGGCAGAACCTTGTTAACTTCGGCATTTTACCTCTCAAACTGGTGAACGTCGAAGATTATGACAAGTTCAGCCAGATGGACCAGATAGAGATTCCGGGAATCAGACAGGCTCTTGAAGCTGGTGACCATATGCTCAGAGCAATAAATGCAACAACAGGCGAAACAGTCCAGCTGACACACGACCTCTCCCCCAGAGAGACCGCAACAGCCCTGGCTGGCGGAAGACTAAACGCCATCAAGCTAAGTGCTGGTAAATAAACTAACAGTTCAGTAATATACGAACATTGTCATCCTGAGGAACGAAGGATCTGCTGTTCATTCGGTAAAAGCAGATCCTTCGTTCCTCAGGATGACAATGTTCCAGCAACTCTGAACTGTTACGACCGATCGGACAGATTATCCCATAAGGTGAGGTAATGTAATGCAGATCACATCCAATTTTGAAAGATGCACATTATCGGAAGCAGAGTTCACTGGATGGCTTGATAGCTACGTGAAGGGTGTCAGTGGTCAATGGTTAAAAATAGCCCCAAGTGCTAATCCTGCTATGCTTGAGATGTTCAGGGACAGAGATCGCACTCCTCTCAGAGAGCTCCTGCCATGGTCTGGTGAGTTCGCAGGCAAATACCTTACTTCAGCAGTCCAGGTGTATCGCCTGACCCATGAAAAGGAACTTAAGGACTATCTGCAGCGTTTTGTCCAGGAACTGATCTCTTGCCAGGACATAGATGGTTACCTGGGACCCTGGCCAATGGAAAAACGTCTTGCCGGTGAATGGGATGCCTGGGGACACTATCATATAATGGTAGGATTGATCTTCTGGTATGAAGAGACCTGCGATAACAAAGCCCTTGCCTGTGCACAGCGTATAGCTGACCTGTTGTCTAATAAGTTCCTCAATGCTGAACCTGGTAAGCGTCTGGTTGATATTGGTGCCACAGAGATGAATCTGGCACCGGTGCACTCGCTTTGTATGCTATATGAGAAAACCGGCATCGAAAAATATCTCTCACTTGCTAAACAGCTATCAGAAGAGTTCCAATGCAAAGGAACCGACGGAGTTCAGGCAGGTGATTACATCGAAACAGCTCTTAAGGGAATGGATTTCTACCAGATACCAAAACCCAGATGGGAAAGTCTGCACCCTATAATGGGTATTGCGGCTCTGTATAGAATCACCGGTGATGAGAAATATCGCAAGGCATTCGAGCATATCTGGTGGAGCATAGTCAAAACGGACAGGCACAATAATGGCGGTTTCTCTGCAGGTGAACAAGCCCAGGGAACCCCATATCACACCGGAGCTATCGAGACCTGCTGCACTATCGCATGGCTTGCGACAAGTGTAGAGATGTTAAAACTCACCGGCAGCTCCATCGTAGCCGATGAAATCGAGATCTCCACTTACAACTCAGTGATTGGTATGCACTCATCTACAGGGCGTTGGGTCACATATAACACTCCCATGGACGGAGTAAGAAGGGCCAGCGCCCACGAGATAGTTTTCCAGGCAAAAGAAGGTTCTCCTGAACTCAACTGCTGCAGTGTCAACGGCCCCAGAGGCTTTGGTATGATCAGTGACTGGGCTCTGATGACTGATGATCAGGACATAGCTATAAACTACTACGGCCCATCGACTTTGACCACTAATCTTCCATCAGGCAACCAGATCACACTTATCCAAAAAACAGACTATCCCATCGATAACCGCATCTCAATTCATGTAAATCCTGAAACAACAGAGAATTTCGCACTGTTGCTCAGAATCCCCTACTGGTCAAAAGAGAACTCTGTAACAGTGAACGGCGAACAAATCGATGATGTGGCCGCTGGAGAATATCTCAAGATCAAACGACAGTGGACTGCCGGCGATAAAATCGAGATTGAACTGGACTTCAGCCTTCACTATTGGATACACGAAGATCAAGCTGGAATGGCATCAATATACAGAGGACCAATCCTCCTCACCTATGATCGCAGATTCAACGAAATGGACCCGGACAGCGTTCCAACTCTGGATGCTCGAAAAATGTCTGGCACCTTACTGGATACTACAAATCATTGGGTACAACCTATCCTGCTATTGGAGTTTGATACACAGGATGGTGGAAAGCTTAGGCTGTGTGACTTTGGAAGCGCAGGTGAAAGCGGGACTCCATATAAATCATGGCTTGCAGTAGCAAACCTACCCGACGCTGAACTATTCAGTCAGACAAATCCACTGAGAAGTTTACTTATCTAACCCGCATTATTCGGGAGGGGAAATTCTACTGCGAGTAAAGACTACTTTCGCATCCGTCTGAGTTTCCCCAGACCAACCATCAGTAAGGGTAATCCAAACCCAAGAAGAGTGACCGGCTCCGGGACCAGACTATCATCGCCTCCACCTCCGCCACCACCATTACCACCACCACTGCCAAATATGGAACCGATGATCGGGATACTTCCGGCGAAAATCAAGGCATTAGTCCAGGATGGGCCTCCGCCACCACCAATTAGTATTGTCGGGAGTTCCGTCAACACAGCCGCTGGCACTACAGGTATAATTTCCGGCAATATATCCAGTGGAGGTGTTCCAACTGTTTCAATTGGTGCAGGCTTAACTAACTCTTCGATGCTTGTCGGGGGCTTGGCCTCAGGAGATGGGGTAATGACTTCCTCCACTGGTTCAACGCCCAGTGTTTCAAGTGGTGTTCCCTTAACCTTTTCCTGTACAACATCCGGGGCTTTCAGTTTCTTAGCCAGCGGGTTTCCACAAGACCAAACAAGGATCGGTCTACCAGTTCTGTCCACAAAGAGAGCAGTGCCTTTTGGATACAATTTTGTTTTGGTGTGTATTACACCTTTTTTGCCGACATACCATACCGTGGCACGAAGCGGTTTTTTTATGGAAACCAGTTTCAGGTTTCTTTCAAAATAGCTAGCAACTGTCTGTGAAGATATACTAAAGTGTTTGGCGTATCTCTGCCTTGCGACGGAATCATTACGCACCTGTCGAACAAGTTCTGCAACCGAAACCGCTCGTTGTCTAATAAAAGAACCAGCTGGTGTATTTACAGTTAGTGCATATAGATCAGAGTGGCATATGACGACGGAGATAAAAAGTGCCAAGACTATCGAAACAAAAAGTTTAATACTATCCACATTTTCTGGACAAATGTTCCAGATTTTTCGAATTCAGCTTGACTCAAACCACTGGAACCTATAATCAATTATACTACATATTTCATGCTTCCAATCATTTACCGCCAAATACTTTTGACACTCAACTCTCGACCGTCTTCTTGATCACTATTATCGCTATATCATCTCGTAATATTCCACCTGCAAACGATGTTGCACCCTCAACCAGTCTAGATGCAATTTGCTCAGTAGTCGCGTTCACGTTTTCCGACAAGCAAGCAGTAATCCCGTCTGTGCCAAACAAAGCAGAATCATTATCGATTCTAGCTTCAGTAATCCCATCAGTTACCATCACAAGCATATCACCATCGGCAAGTTTCAAGTTGCCTTCGATGTATGTCTGTTCACCCATGCCAAGGAACATAGGACCGCCTTCGGATAGAGACTGAATGCTCCCATCTGCCTGCCTGAATACCGGGGGCTCATGACCGGCATTTGTATAGGCGACACTGTTGCAGCGGGTATCCAATACTGCAAGAAATGCAGTAAACATATCACTCTCGGATACAATTTCTCTTGTCAATGCACTATTTACCTGTCTCATTATTTCTGAAGGCCGATCATTTAAAAAAGCATAACTCCGGATAGTATGTCTTACTGCAGCTACACGCCCGGCAGCCAGCAATCCCTTACCGACAACATCGCCCATAACGATCCCGATCTTGCCTTCCCCAATTGCAAACACATCATAGAAATCACCGCACACTTCTGCCTCCAGCAATGCAGGATGGTATCTAGTAGCCATTTCATAGCCTGGCATCTGCATCGGTATCCGAGGAGGGAGAATTATTTGTTGCAGCATATCTGCAATATGAGCATTGCGCTTTGATGCCTGCAATTGAATTTCCTGAGCCATTCGCCGTTCGGAACAGTCGCGAAAATATACCGACAGTCCATCCTGATAAGGGTATACACGCACTTCAAACCATTTATCGAACGGAGCATAATAACTCTCAAACTGTACCGAACTACTCTC
The DNA here is from genome assembly GCA_942493375.1 of Abditibacteriota bacterium. Classification (GTDB taxonomy): domain Bacteria; phylum Armatimonadota; class UBA5829; order UBA5829; family UBA5829. The sequence goes on from OW818698.1 coordinate 154,191, forward strand.
CTGTGCAGCTCTCTCATATTCTGTTTGGAACACAGTTCCGAGCGCTTGGGGAAACATCTCCCATATGTTCTGATCTAACAACTGCTCGCGAGATGCCTTTAAAATATTCTGAGCTTCTTTATTTACATAAGTAAAACGCCAATCCTTATCCAAAGTAAAAAATGCATCAGAAATACTCTCAAGTATCTGAGTCACTTTCTCATTAGATCTCGCCAATTCCTCTTCAGCCAGCTTGCGTTCTAATTCACCAGCCGCACGTATGGAGATCAGTTGCAGCAATGTTTCCGCTCGCTTGAGATTTCGTATCGGTCTTCGACTGATCATAACAATCAACCCAATAGGTTGTCCCTGGGAACTCCAGAGCGTTGCTCCCACATAAGCCTCAGCATTCATCTCCTGAAGTGCTGTATCTTTTGGAAATAGATCCCTCACTCCCTCTGGAAAAGAATAGACTGTTTTGCCAACGACAACGTTACAAGGCGTTTCTTTCAGTGCATAATCCTGATTATCTTCAAACCGACCATCGAAGTACACAGCAACTGTTCTAGCAGTCAACTGGTCTTCTAATAGCCGGTCTATGCAGACATAGTCTACACCCAGGTTCTCGGCAAGATACCTTGCGATCAATTGGAAGAAATCACCGTCCGAAGCCGACCATCCACACTGCAGTAAGAACAGTCGAGTATTTTCAATCTGTTTCTGTTCAGTTATATCAATGACTGCAATACGGCATTCCGTTGCATTAGTAGAAACCATTGCATCCAGGCGCACATAAATAGGTTCTGTTGTCTCCATTGACAATTGGACCTCACATGATTCTCTTCCTGAATTGCAAAAAACTCGTTCTAGAAAATCGTAAAACACAGGTCGCGAATCACGGGCAACAAAAAGTCCAAAGCACCGTTTAAACAGTTCGGAGCGATTCATATTTAGCAACTTCGCTCCAGTCAAATTAACCTGGCAAATGTTAGCCTGGCGGTCAAGTGAAAAGTAACTCACTGGAGCAAAGTCGTATAGCTCGGTATACTGCTCCAACCCTTGCTCAATGGCTACCCGTGAATGCCGGAGTTCTTCATTCTGCATTTCCAATTCAATCTGGTGGACTTGCAGTTCATGTATAATACGCTGTATATCCTGCTCTTCAAGAGACGTGCAATCTGGTGCTTCAGTTTCTTTTAAATGATTTTCTGCTAATTTTCTGATTTCTGCAGCGTCTGTTGATATAAGTTCATCGTCCCTCAAAAAAATGGCCTCCGCTATGTAGCCTGTTGTTTGTCAAGACCCACGCGTATTCATTATTCATACCCGTACGTCAGCATTTTTACACAACATGCTTATATATTTACAAATAATGAGTTGAAATAGTTTGCTTACCAATCAATGATTAATGCCGTGAAAACTCATTCTGTTTTCTTAATAACCAGCACAGAGGCATCATCACGAAGAGGTCCATTGGCAAACTTTTTTGCACTTTCCATGATTGCAGTGGATATTTGTTCGGCTGTCCTGGATGCGTGTGTGGACATACAGTTTATTACTCCCTCAGCACCATAATGCTGTGCGCACCTGTCGATACCGGCTTCTGTTATGCCGTCGGTTACCGTCACAAACACATCCCCTGGTTGCAGATTCAAATAACCTTCCAGATATACCTGCTTACCCAAACCGCAGAACATGGGACCGCCGACATTCAATAGCTTAGCCATCCCACTAGCCTGCCATAATAGAGGAGGTTCATGACCTGCATTTGAATATGTCAATATACCGATTTTCGTATCTAGTACAGCAAAGAACGCTGTCAGCATATCATTCTCCATGGCAATATCTCTGCAAAGAGCGTCATTGACAAGGGTCATAACCTTAGAAGGGCGATCATACAAAAATGCATAACTCCTTATCATGTTCTTCGCGGCAGTTACCCTCATAGCGGCAAGTAGACCCTTACCTACTATGTCACCAATAGATATACCGATATAACCATCCCCAAGATCGAAAATGTCGCAGAAGTCCCCACATACCTCAGCCTCCTGAGAAGCTGGCTGATATTTAGTGGCTATCTCATATCCTGGCGGTTGTATGGGCAATTGTGTCGGCACAACAGTCTTCTGAAATACTTCAGCAATATGATGGTCCCGTTCAGCAGCTCTTGCTAGCTCATTTTCAACCAATTTGCGCTGTGTTATGTCTCGGTTACTTATCCGAAGACCGAGGTATTTCCCATCTTCAGCATAAACTCGTTGGCAAACGTGAGCAATCCAGCGTTCCTGACCGGCACGGTTCAATATACGGAAATCCATTTCATGGTATCCCGGCACAACGGACTCATTCGACTTATGCAGGATGTACTCTCTGAAATTATCCCTATCATCAGGATGTACTATGTCCACAAGAAGACCTGTGTTCTCCTTGAACTCCTCCACCCGATAACCGGTTATTCCCTCACACGATGGTGAGACATATCGCAGTTCACCTTCCGGTGTCATCCAATATTCCCAATCGGAAGTATAATCTGCAACAGTACGGTAGTTTACTTCGCTTTCGCGGAGAGCCTCATCTGACTGCTTTCGTAAAATGATGTCCCAAGCCAGATTGGCAAGCGACACCAGAGCTTCTACATCCTGGTTATCATAATCTTCAGCCTTGTTTCCAACGCCCAAAATTGCAACAACCAGATCACTACGCATTATGGGTATCAATAGCTCTCGTTGCACAGCCGAGTGTCCTGGTGGCAGCCCCTTGCGATGTGGAAGCGCAGCATAGTCGTTATGGATAACAGGACAGCGCTGGCGAAGACAATCGACCCAAACACCAGCCTCTTCAATATCATAATGCCCTCTCATGTTTTCAGCGCTGCAGAGAGTTTTTTTGGTGTTGGTAGACCATGATTGCAACAGCAATGTATTCTGGTCCCTTTCTACAAAATGGAAAAAACCAATGCTGCTGCCGGTCAATATTTCAGCTTCATCAATCGTGCATTGTAACAGCTCATCCAGAGTATGGTCTGCATAACACTCACTCAGACGTAATCGCGCTTGTAGAATATCTTCGTTACGCTTCCGTTCGGTGATATCCCGGATTGCAGCAAGATGAACAGATTGCCCTTTCCAGACAAAAAATCGTGCTTTAATCTCGACCGGAAAAACTGCGCCATCTTTCTTCCTGTGAAATCGTAATGGTATCGTAACTACCTGGTCTGGGATATCAGGTACGCCATCTGTAGCACGTTGAGTTTCTTCAGGTTCTGCAGACAAATCTGTGTTTGTTTTACTCAGCAACTCATCATGATTGAATCCATATAATGTTTCTGCGGCCAGATTAGCATCCAAAATACTGCCTGTTGCGTTGTCAATGAGAACGATAGCATCAGACTCAGCTCCAAACAACTCACGATACCGGCTCTCACTCTCTCTAAGTTCCTCCTCTGTCCGTATACGTTCGACAATATCCGCCTGCAATTCCTCATTTGCCAGTCGCAACTCCTCCGTCCTGTCAAGTACACATTGTTCCATCTCATCATATGCTCTTTGCAGGGCCTCTTCAGCCTGCTTTCGCTCTGTGATGTCATTCAACGTGATACGGAACAGGGGGTTTTCATCACTGTCTCTGGCAATACCAGCTTCCAGCAGCACCCAAAATATCGCTCCAGTCTTTTTCTTCATGCGCAATTCACAGGCCTGAGGTATATCCGTACGCAATCTGTTCTCTGAATGCATATCGTTGAGTGTTTTGTTTAGCCTGAAATAAGTATCCTGGTCTTCAAAGAGGATGAAGCATGCAAAAGGTTGATTGATTAACAATCCCCGGTTTATGTCCAGCATGGTTGCTGCAGTGAGGTTTACTTCCTTAATCAGTCCATGTTCATCTAGAGTACAATAACCAACCGGTGCTAACTCATATAAATCGAAATAACGAGCCCGGGCAGCCTCTAATTCCGCTTGTACTTGGAGTAGGGCTTCATTCTGCATCTCCAACTCGATCTGATGGACCTGCAATTCATGAAGTGTACGTAAGGTTTCCTCAGGTGATAATACACCAGGACTTTTTAGAGATGCATCTGCATTTTTACTGCTAATCTCCTCAGCTTGTTTGCGCAGTTTATTAGTTATACCGGTCCAGTCATCCTTACTACTCAATGTGGGCCTCCAGTCTCTAGCCCGTTTATTCAACAAGCATCGCTTTTACCCTGCAGCAGGAGAAAGCTGTTCGTGTAAATGCTCAGTAATCTTGGAACATTGTCATCCTGAGGAACGAAGGATCTGCTTTTTCTGGATGAAAAACAGATCCTTCGTTCCTCAGGATGACAATGTTCCGCAACTCTGGACTATTACCACTGTCAGTCATGAATAATGTGGGCCAGGGGTGTATTTCTACTGCCCTTAATCCTTGTTTTTAAGGTCGGTAATATCCATAATACTGCCAATCACACGGGCTATTTTCCCATCCTCATAGACAGGTTCTGCGAGAGAACGAATCCACAAATGCTTACCCTTTGCGGATGTAATCTGAAATTCGAGATCATACGGTTGACCTTTTTCTACACACTGCTGAAAAGCAGAAAGCAATATAGGACGATCTTCCGATAGATAACATTCCAAATCCCTGGAATGATGTTCAGCGAATACAGGTAGCAATTCATCCGCATCAAAACCGTGGAGATGATGCATCTCCTCCGTCCAAAACATAGTTTGACTGCTAATATCCCATTCCCAGCTTCCTACATTAGTCATTCGCTGAGTAGCCTGTAATAATACTTCATTTCTTTTAAGCGCATACTCAATCCGTTTCATCTTGCTTATCTCAGAGAATGTTATAACTACACCATCTATTCTATTGTCCAGCGTTCGATATGGCATTATCCGCACAGTGTACCATCGCCCGTCGCGTGCAGTAACTTGTTTCTCTGTAAAAACCAATGTTAATAGCACCTTATGCGTATCTTCAGGTAACTCAGGATAAAGCAGGTCTGAAGCGATATCTGTAATAGGACGTCCGACATCGCCGGGTATCAACCTGAGAATCTTCGTTGCTTCAGATGTAAAACGACGAACTCGAAGGTTGCTGTCCAGGAACACCGTAGCAATATCCGTACTATTGAGAAGATTTTTCATATCGTCACTGGTAGTGTAGAGCTCAGTTACTTTTGCCTGAAGTTCATTATTTACTGTCTGAAGCTCTTCATTCAAGGATTGCATCTCTTCTCTTGAAGTTGTCAATTCCTCGTTGGTTGACTGTAACTCTTCGTTAGCTGATTGCAGTTCTTCATTTGCAGAACGAAGCTCTTCCTGGGAAGTCTGCATCTCTTCCCGAACACCTTGTATCTCCTCACGAGCTTGTTGCAATTCAGTCTCAAGTAAAGCTAACCTTGTGTGACTTCCTGCATTATGTTTCACTGTAGTCGCTGCCGGCAGTTCAGGAGAATGCTCTACCTCCGCAAAAACAATCATCACCATCCCTCGCAATGGTTCTGGTTCATCAATAACCTGAATCGTCAGATCGACAACCTGGGTACCACCATTTGTGCCAACAGTTAGATTTCTAAGGATTATCTTCTCTTTCTGCCTGAAGGCTTTTTGAAAAGCGCTGATCAATTCATAGCGTAAACCTTCACGCGCCATAACGAAAATATTCCAGTTTGCCTTACCTGCAGCGGGTTCCAGATATTTGCCCGTCCGTCCGCTTATATATAAAACATCACCCTTGTTGTTAACAAGAACCGCAGCAGGCGAATATGTCTGCAATAAAATGTGATCCGCGAGGGATTGAATATTAGTTACTGGAGGCGAAGACTCCAGTGGAGCTGGTGTATTTACGCGAGGTGATATAAAAGCACGTGGAAATCCTAATGGCTCCATCAAGCGATCAGTACCCAGTCTTTTATAGATTCTGGACTTGCCATCATGTAGATCGAACAAGTCAGTAAGCCCACCTACTGTTTCTGCACTCCCCAATAACATAATGCCACCAGGATTCAAACTGTAGTGGAATAATTTCAGGACATCTTTTTGTAAATCCTGCTCCATATAAATCAACAAATTCCGGCAAGTAATAAAATCCAACTTAGTGAAAGGTGGATCCTTTGTAACGTTTTGGGGAGCAAATATCACCATTTCCCTGATTTCTTTATTAATGCGATAATTGCCCTGTTCTTCAGTAAAGAATCTTAGTAATCGCTCTGGAGATACATCAGCAGAGATATTTGCCGGATAAAAACCCTGCCGGGCTCGGTCAATGGCATCCTTGTCCAGATCCGTCGCAAATATCTGAAGAGTGAACCGTCCCTGCCACTTGCTCTGCTCCATTGCTTCCTTGAACACAATAGCTAGACTATATGCTTCCTCTCCTGTCGAACAACCCACAACCCATGCCCGCAGTTCACGGTTTGGCTGACTATCGGTCAAGAGCGCAGGTATAGCAACATCACGCAAGCGTATCCATTCCTCAGGATCACGGAAGAAACTGGTAACACCAATCAGTAACTCCTTGAACAGCAGGTCCAACTCACCGGGATTCTCCTGCAAAAAACGTACATAATGGGCAATCTTGCTGATCTGATGAATACCCATCCGCCGTTCTATCCGACGATACATAGTACTTTTCTTGTATTGAAAGAAATCGTGACCTTCCTGCATTCGCAGCAGTACTATGATCTTTTCCAGATTGCTATTGCTCTTATCATCAGCAGCCAATTCCGGGGTCGTATTCATTGGAATATGCTGGAGATAAGCGAGAATTTTCGAAGGAAGAGCTTCCGGAGGCGCCACAATATCAGCCAGTCCGGCATTAATTGCACTTCGAGGCATACCGTCGAATTTAGCAGTCACAGGATCCTGTACCAGCACTACTCCTGCTTTGTCCTTTATCTCTCTGATACCCAGAGTACCATCAGAACCCATACCGGAAAGAATAACTCCAACAGCAAGATCCTGCATATCTTCAGCGAGAGAGCGGAAAAATGAATCAATTGGCAGGCGCAACCCACGAGGTGCCAGTGGTTCCATTAGATGCAAATATCCGTGGAGAATCGTCATGTCCTTATTAGGAGGGATTACATACACACAGTTCGGTTCAACTCTCTGCTGTTCTTTAACTTGGGCAACACGCATAGTTGTAGCCCGTTGAAGAAGCTCAGGCATTATACCTTTATGCGTGGGATCCAGATGCTGAACGATAACAAAGGCCATTCCGCTTGCATCAGGGACATTGCTCAGAAACTGTTCCAGTGCTTCCAATCCACCAGCAGAAGCACCTACTCCAACTATTGGGAAAGACTTTCTACTGCTGCTATTTGTGATTGATATTGCGTTATTGTCTTGATCCTTGTCTGACTTCGACATTATGTATGAATCTCCCTGGTCCAGTCGGCTGCAACCGGCAATTGGACATTACAGCATCTGATAATGCACGAATTATACTCTAATAATACGCATATGTCGATTCTTGTAAATGTTCAGTATTCCAGCGATAAAACCTGTTCATCCTGAGCATTACTGAATACTAACTATCCTCGAAGCAGTATAGGTCTGGCGGAACATATCAGTTGTACGAACATTAATCAGATAAGTCCCCTTTACAGTTTCTCCAGGTATTTTAGCCTTCCATATGTGTGAGCTCTTGACTACATTCGGAAGCTTTGGTCCTGGACGAGGTTTTAGATTATCTTCACGAGTCTTCGTAGAAACATACGAAGGGTCTTCCATCCTGATCCTCTCCATCAGTATCCAGTCACCTTTGTCACCAAGTCTCATTTCGACTCTGGATCGCTCAGAACCGGCGAAAACATTTACTAATACTTCCGTATCACCTGCTTTTGCTGCCTCAACGATATCCGGAGCATATATATTCATTTGATAGTTATCCGGTTTTCGCGCACCCTTAAACCTCACGGAAAAGTTACTTCCGTTGAAAGTGATTATCGAATACCCGTTTGGAGCGCCATCACGCATCGTAGTATGTGGAATCCCGGATTCATCAAAAGCTCCGGACCACCACGAACCACAAGTCGCGCCATTCACCAGATGCAGATGCGGCTTTAAGCCGCCCCATCCATCTGCCTTATCAATAAAACGGTAATCCTGAGTATGCGTGTGAGCAGACATAGAAAAAGTATTCGGATGAGTTTTCAGGAGTTCATATATGTCTTTACGGTCAGTCATTTCAGTTATTGGTATGTGCATCATAAGCACAACCAACTGCTTCCTGGGAATGGACGCAAGATCATCCTTCAAAAACGCCATCTGATCATCATCAAGCTTCGCAAAGTATCCATTGCCACGGGAAAAATTCGGATTGCTTAGAGCAATAAAATGCACAGGACCGTAATCGAACGAATAGTAAGGTGGGCCAAATGTGCGTTCGAATGTCTCATCAATGTATTTCTGAAAAGGAGCCGCGTCATAGTTTGTATCATGGTTTCCCTTTACATAATATGCTGGAATACCCATTCGCCCCATGACCGGCAGCAACGGCTCATACAGTGTCATATCATTAAAAGCCACATCGCCAAGGGCAACACAAAAGGAAGCGTCAGTGCCGACTAACTCCTCTATGATATCGTGACTCAGATATGTGATCTCAACTGGCTTCAACACCTGTGTGTCTCCCAGAAAAGCTGCCTTGAATTTGTTCGGTTCTCTATGGGGATACAAAGGAAAATCTACTGATGCAGGAAGAGGACCGGTTGGGTCAACTCCTTTAATCAATAATTGAGGTGATCCTTTCGGTTTGTGAATATAGTAATATCTGGGTACATTATTCTCGTCCAGACGTGTCATCCAATTCCTGGGTTTGATAACAAAGATAATGGTATCATCGCTGACTGGCAGTTTGTACTTGCCGTTGCGATCGGTTTTCACACTCCCAATACCATTAGAAATGCGAACACCCTTTATACCTGCTTCATCACCATCTCTGACACTATTCTTATTGGCGTCGTTATAAACAACCCCAACTACATACTGACCAGCAGTCAGATTTTGTTCAGCAGATACATTCACAGATAATAGAGAAGCAACACATATTATAAGAAGTGCAAACAACCGTCTCATATAATTCCTCTGTTCTTTTAGTCCCGCCATATCGTTCGTATAGATTCTCATAATTCGCCAAATGATTAACAAAATCCTGCAAAACCTGCTCATGCTCAATTGACGTAAGAACCGCAATAACGCATAATATGTCTTAGCAACTAAACCGAGGCTGCTCTACTCATGCTTGATAGACTCACCGTATTCAACACAGCTTGTATACCCATTCTGCTATGCATTCTCTTGTCCTCTGGGTGTTCCCACATGAACAAACAGGCTACAAATACTATCAACCTGCGTATGAGCGTATTCGGAGCCAAGCAGGAATCAGACCTGGCTAATGCCCTGGCCCGGAAGTTCGAAAAGACCCATCCAAATATCAAAGTAAACGTTGAACCAGTCGCTGGAACCGGTTATGATGTTAAGCTCATTATGCAATCAGCAGCCAACACCCTGCCCGACGTAGTCTTCCTGACTGATACCCTTGTCCCCCCGTTTATCGATTTCAAAGTTGTCCGCAATCTGAAAGATTTCACAGACAAGGACAAGAGCTTCAATCTGGATGATATATACTCTCAGATGCGTAACACCGGTGTAGGCAAAGACGGCGGCCTTTATATGCTTCCGCGTGAGCTCGGAGTAGTAGTCCTCTTCTACAACAGGACTCTGTTCAAAAGAGCCGGACTCCCTGACCCAAGCCCCGATTGGAACTACGACGACTTACTACGAATAGCAAAGAAACTAACTATTAAAGACGAAAACGGGCGAATAATCCAGTATGGAATGTCCGCACCGTATGCCTGGGGTGCCTGCTACTCTGCATGGGTAATAGCAAACGGTGGAAGTGTTATCAATTCACAAGGCAGAAGCACGTTCAGCAAACCTGAGACACTGCGTGCTCTTCATACCCTCACCGACCTGGTAACCGTTCATAAGGTCTCCATGCCTCCCAACCAGAGTCTCACCGCACCCGGTATTGACCCATTCGCAGCCGGAAAAGTAGCAATGATAATCAATGTATTCCCACAGGTTCCCCAGTTCAGAGCTACAATGAAAAACTTCGACTGGGATGTTCAAATGCTGCCTGCTGGTCGAGTTAAGCGGGTAATCAATATTGGTTCAGCAGGTTATGGAATATCATCAACCACCAAACACCCGCAGGAATCCTGGGAGTTCGTAAAATACATTATGAGCCAGGAAGGTCAGAGAGTATTGGGCAGGACCGGAAGTGGTATACCAGCCCTAAAATCCCTCGCACATGACCCGTGCTGGCGAAAACCGAACCTGAAACCGCATAACCTCGACGCCTTTATAAACTCCGTTAAGTATGGAATGGATTGGCAGACAATCATGCCTCTGACAAAAGCTGAAGTCAGCGATGCTGTATCTGAGGCGTTTGATAAAGTCTTCACTGGTCAGGCTGATGTAGAAACTGCATTCAAAGCGGCTGACAAAAAGATCAACAGGATACTAGAAGCGGAGAGTAAGCAGTGAAGATAAGACGCAGAATGAGCCGCAACGAAAAGCGCGAAGCACTGGAGGGTTATCTCTTCGTCCTGCCTCTGCTGGTCGGTCTTATTGGACTGACGCTGTGGCCGGTCATTCGCTCATTAATGATCAGTTTCTGCCAATACAACATAATGAATCCCCCAGTATTTGTTGGCGGACGTAATTACATTGGACTCTTCCACGACCCGCTCTTCTGGCAGTCTCTCAAAGTAACTGTAATCTATTCAGTAGTCAGTGTCCCCTTGGGGCTTGTTGCAGGTTTGGCGGTTGCACTGTTGATGAACCAGAAGGTCAGAGGGATATCGTTATTCAGGACTATCTATTATTTACCGGCAGTAGTATCCGGAGTTGCTGTATCGCTATTGTGGGTCTGGATATTCAATCCTGATTATGGACTTGCAAACACTGCTTTAAAATCAATTGGTATCGCTCCCCAGCAGTGGCTCTCATCCCCGAAAACAGCATTAGGTTCACTTATATTCATGAGCCTGTGGGGAGTCGGTGGAGGGATGGTCATTTACCTTGCAGGACTTCAGAGTGTTCCTGGACAGCTGTATGAGGCATCCGAGATCGACGGCGCTAACAGCCTACAGCAGTTCAGACATATAACGTTGCCTATGCTTACACCAGTCATATTCTACAACCTGGTTATGGGAATAATCGGCTCATTCCAGGTCTTCACCCAGGCATTCGTAATGACAGGTGGAGGCCCGGTTAACTCCACTCTTTTCTATGTGCTCTATCTTTACAAACAGGCATTCAACTACTTCCACATGGGCTATGCATCAGCAATGGCCTGGATACTTTTTGCAATAATACTTGTGCTCACACTTTTGGTATTCAAATCATCATCAATGTGGGTCTACTACGAAGGCGAACGCAGAAACTAAAACCATTGTGATGCAGGCTTCCAGCCTGCCCACCCGGCGGAATTGTGATGCAGGCTTCCAGCCTACCCTCCCCGGCAGAATTGTGATGCAGGCTTCCAGCCTGCCTTCCCAGGGGAAGTAATATAAACAAATACACTCAAAGAAGAGAATCATATTGAAAAGCAGCAGAAAAATAATTAAGGGCTGGAAAATGGCATTCACATATACGCTCCTGTTTGCCGGAGCGTGTGTGATGATGCTTCCGTTCCTGTGGATGGTCTCAACTTCACTTAAATCTGCGGACAAAGTCATGATGTATCCTCCGCAGTGGATACCCCACCCTTTCGTCTGGCGTAACTTCATTGACGGATGGAACACCCTACCGTTTACTCTATATCTGACAAACACCTGCCGGATAACATTCTCAGTAATCATAGGAACTATATTCACTTCGTCTCTTGCTGCCTACAGCTTCGCCAGACTTCGCTGGCCCGGTAGAAACATAGTCTTCATAGCGACTCTGGCAACAATGATGCTTCCTGCACAGGTAACAATGATCCCGGTCTTCCTGTTGTTCCGTGACCTGCACTGGTTGAATACATTCATGCCTTTGACTATTGGAGCGTGGCTGGGTGGAGGAGCGGTCAATATTTTCCTGATACGTCAGTTTATGATGGGCATACCACTGGAACTAGAGGAAGCCGCCAGAATAGATGGCTGTAACACCTTTGGGATCTACTGGCACATCGTAATGCCCCTGCTAAAGCCATGCCTTGCGGTAATAGCCATATTCTCATTCATGGGCACCTGGAACGACTTCATGGGCCCTCTAATCTACTTGAGCACCCCGGACAAGATAACCCTGGCACTGGGCCTGCAGTTCTTCCAGGGCCACTACGGCGTAACCCTGCACTACCTGATGGCAATATCCCTGGTAGTAATGGCCCCCTGCCTTATACTGTTCCTATGCGCTCAGAAGCTGTTCATTTCGGGGATTACTATGACGGGGATAAATAGATAGCAGAGATTATTGTGGCAACCGACAAAGCTGACTGTACCCCTCAAAAAGAGATGGAGGGCAATTGCTATTATTTCTGGGATCATTAAGCGCCAGATGCTGACCAGCACTTCGTACTTCAACATCAGTTACTCTAGTCTTGTATATTTCGTTTTCACTGACCGATTCAGATGAGTTTAGAATATAACACACCCAGGTTTCAGTATGCCTTTTGGGGATCAGCATACACAGCAGGTCCTGATCATTGACACGTTCACTTTCCGGTAACTGACTATTCAGCATGTCAAAACGATATTCCAAAGAATATGTGTCGGCATCAATATGGACCAACAACCACCTGTTTTCTGACGCGTTTTTTGCGGCATAGCTCCTAATACTCTTTATATTAGCCGCAAAGTTATCGATTACGAATTTGTCACCAGCGCCTGTATGGTCATTTGAAGGAAATGACACTCTTACATTTCTAGAAATATCATAACCTTTTTGCCTAAGGTAGTTACGGATAAAGTTCCAATCTCTTCTACCTTCACATAAGACAATTATATGCAGTTGCCTCCTCATGCAACATCACCGCGAGCAAACAACTCGGATGGTGGCAATCCTGACATATCACCTGTATATCTGTCAACTCTCGTTTGGTTGTTGTTGGAGCGTATGAATACGATTCCATTGTCCTGAGCGAAATAATTCATTATTTCAGGATGATGAGAAATAAAAAGCACTTGAGAAGCATTGTCCTCAATCTGCTCTTCCATCTTTAGGAGCCAAGGTTGTATCTCCAGCAAACTCAAGTAATTGTCAGGTTCATCAAGACAGATCGTAACATCAGGGTCTGATAATAGCTGGAGCAATGAGTACAAAACAAACAGACTACGTTCTCCATCGGATAAATCTGCAAAGCTATACTTCGTGTTTGTTGGTTTTTCAGCTTCTTCTCCCCGAACACCCAATGTCATAAAGAGATGCTGCACATCGCCTCCCTCTCGTTCAAGAGTGAGTCCTCCAAAATCATCATACATCGGCTTCAGAGCATTATAGAGTTCAATTGTAGCATTCATGTCAGCAGATATCCGGTGCCGATACCATCCCACAAAGTTGTGTGCGTGAATATCCAGTTCAGGATCCATTGATCCTGCCATAGATTTCATACCCAACGGATCAATCTGCAGACAGAACAGCTTGTTTCTAAACCACCTTTTAAGCCATGTTATACGGGTATTATCCTCTCGTTCACCAAGAGATAATAGGCCTGATTGGGTAGAGTTCTTAGGATAAATAGAAAGGGAAGTGAAATCGTCTCGAAACAGCTGAACTTCATCCATGACTGCATCATACAACAGATGACCATTGTATCTGACACTTTCAGCCAACACACTCTGGTTTTCCTTCCCGATTTCGTGCTCAATCCCCAGATGGTATGTGTATATACCACCGTTTCCCTCTATCTCAATTTCGAATTCTTGCAGGCTGCGTGTCTGCCATCGTGTGAGTGTGGCATCTTTGAATACCCGAATTGGTGATTGCCCGTTCACGAAATTGCGGACATCATATATTGCCTCAAAGACAGTAGATTTCCCACTACCATTCGCACCAAGTATCAAGTTTATGTTATCAAATCTACAGTCAAAGTTTGTGAGGCATTTGTAGTTATCTATATAGATACGCTTTATCATAACAAGCCTCCGTCAATCGGCCGAACAATCACCATATACTGTAATTCCTAGAACTGCGGTAACCACGGACTCAAGGCTTCAAGCATCTCATCCACCATATTCCACACCTGGTCCGGTGTGCACACTGCAGAGGTTAGGGGATCGTGGAGGACTGCAAGCCTTAACATCTGCTTATCGCCAGTCAGAGCGGCTTCTACGGCCATTTCCTGCACACTTATGCTGGCACGGCAGGTTGCAGCACAAGCCATTGGCAAATCACCAATATAAGTAGGCTGGATTCCATTGCTGTCTACTATACATGGCAATTCAACCGTGCAACCATTAGGTAGGTTGGTTATTAAGCCCGTGTTAGCTACATTGAAGCATCCCCAATACCTTCGACCTGTCTCCAGACCTTCGATTATATGGGAACCGTGCTCATGAGATCTGTCACCCAGGGGGATCTGGTCGAGTTCTCCGGACAGCCACTTTGGATAGTTCTGTTTGTATTCTTCCTGGCTCTCCCGGCATATTCTCAGATAGCCGCCGGTTTCACCACCAGCCCAGCTGTCTTTGTTATCATACCGCTCATGGTAGTCAGCAGCTTTGCGGTACCATGGAAGATACTCACTCAGATGGCCGTTGGATTCAGTAGAGTAGTATCCGAAGCGCTCCATTACATCGATTCGAAGCGGTTCACCTTTGATCATATCCGGATCGTTCTTGAATGCTTCCAGGACTTTGTCGGTTAGATCAACACCCTTGTGGCATACTTTTGTAAACCATGTCTGGTGATTAATACCTGCACAGATATATTCCAATTCTTCAGAGGGTATCTTCAGTGCATTGGCAATCTGCCATGCCCCACCCTGGACTCCATGACAAAGCCCAACAACACGAACTCCTCCTGCCTTGCGCAGCGCCCACGTGTTCATGGCCATCGGGTTGGAATAGTTCAACAGCAAAGCATTCGGACAGACCTTGCGCATATCCTCAGCAATGCCCAGAAGCACAGGTATCGTCCGCATTGCATAGAATATCCCGCCAGGTCCGAGGGTATCCCCGACACACTGGTCTACACCATACTTCAAAGGAATCTCGATATCGTGTGCAAACGCTTCCAGTGCGCCAACTCTCACTGTGGAGATAACATAGTCCGCGTTTTTAAGGGCTGTAAGCCTGTCCGTGGTAGCTACTACTACTGCAGGAAGTTTGTTGTCTTCAATCATCTTCCGGCACAGTGTGGCCGCCATGTTTACGTTCTCTTCAGAGATATCCATAAACCGGAATTCAGTATCTTGAAATTCAGGAACAGCTAATACATCCATTAGAAGCCGACGAGTAAAACCCACACTCCCGGCACCGATCATTGCAATTCTAATCATATCGTTTCCTCCTGGTAAGGTTTGGATACAAATTTATTTCCACAAAGCAAATAAGCGTTATATTATCCCCTGGACATAAGGATTGGTGCGTCTTTCCTCTCCGACTGTGGTCTCATGGCCATGGCCTGGATACAAGACAACATTATCATCCAGTATATACAATTTATTCTGAATAGATGATACCAGTTCATCAAAGGATCCCCCGGGGAAATCGGTCCTACCAATTGAACCTGCAAATATCGTATCACCGGTAAATACTACATCACCAACCTGGAAGCATACACCTCCCATTGAGTGCCCGGGGGTGTGTATTACCCGGATTGATAACTCTCCCATAATAATAACATCACCATCAGCCAGCAGTTCATCTGGATATAAGCCAATATATTCATTCATATTGTAATACATCTCTGCAATACCCAGGCTCTCCCCAATGAGTGTAATATCTGCTGGATGGATCGCATTCTTGGCGCCATAAAGCTCAGCTATTTCACCAGCGTAAAAAACGTGGTCAAAATGACCGTGTGTCAGCAGTATCCACTCAACACTGCATCCAGCAGCCTCTACTGCTTCTTTGATAACTTCAGGATCTCCACCAGGATCAATTATCGCTCCCTTAAGCGTCACATCATCCCAGATCACATAACAATTGCTCTGTATTGGCCCTACGACCATCCCTGTAATACCTAATCCCAATTCGTAGTTACCCCTGCGCCTTTCTTCATTGCCGCCAGACTGGCATAGTCAAAACTGTCCATGTTTCCGGCGATAGTCTCGTGCAGCCCGGCTTCATAATCATTGCCGCAAAGTCTCATTGCTTCGGCCAGCACGCGATGATAGCTTCTGTCTTCCGGATTCAACATAATTGCTCGTTTGAAGGCTTCGACAGATTCCTCAAAGAACCCGCCCATTATGTAGAGTAAACCCAGTCTGAATGAATAGTATGAATCGGAGGAAGCAAATATTGTGGCCTGCTGCATCTCGGAGATTGCATCTATTATGCGTCCGCGCTTGGATAAAATGTCTGAAAGCCAGAAATGATAGAATGCATCGCTGTCGGCAAGTTGAACAGCTACCTCCAATTGAAGTATAGCTTCATCAAACACACCAGTCTGCCATAAAGCGCTACCAAGGCGGTAGCGATAAAATGCGTTCATTGCATTGTGCTTAACTGCCAGCCTGTATTCCGGGATAGCAGCATCCCACTGTCCAAACCTGCGATAAACTTCAGCCAGGCTATAATGTGGTTCAGCTCTTCTGGGACTGAGCTTTATAGCTTTCTTATACTCCTCAACAGCCTTTACAGACATCTCAGAGTAGGCATATGCATCCCCCAGCCTGGTCCTGAACCCGGCGTTGCGCTTCTCCATATCCACTGCTTTACGGTAGTATGTAAGCGCTTCGGCTATCAACCCATTATTGCAGAGGGTATCCCCCATCTCGCAATTCTGATACGCATTAGCAGGCGGCCTCTTCCCTCCATTCAGGATCCCGGCCGCACTACGTCTACGCTTTCTGACATTCACCTCTTTCACCCCATAAAAAAACACTAAGGTCGAATTAAGAGAGTCCAACTGCCACTATTTTTTTACTCAGAGCTTGTCGAAGGACGTTAAACTCACAGATTTTCAGTATCGATAATAATAGTGACTGGCCCATCATTGATTATACCGTATATCATATCTGCCTGGAAACGCCCGGTCTGGGTTGGTATACTTGTTTCCTTAAGCATATCCACAAATCGATTATAGAGCCGCTCTGCCTCATCCGGTGGCGCTGCTCCATCAAACCCTGGCCTGCGCCCTTTCCGGCAGTTAGCCATCAGAGTAAACTGACTTACAATAAGCGCTTCCCCCGCAATATCCATCACCGAAAGGTTCATCTTTCCGGCTTCATCTTCAAAAATCCGCAGTCCTGAAATCTTGTCTACTAGATACCGTGCATCGTTCTCCGAATCATTCCGCCCAACTCCCAGCAGCACAGCCAGGCCCTGACCGATCTGCGCAACCCTCTCACCATCGATATCAACCCACGCCTGAGTCACTCGCTGCAGGACGGCTTTCAAGACTTCTTCACCACAGAACGAGTGCGCCTGAGGTCTCTGCGTGCAGAAACTCTTTCAACACTAATAACATGGGATAAAGATTCCACTTTCAACAACAGAGTAGTAAGTTCATCCTTGTCCCCAACTTCCACTGTAACATCGACATCGGCTGTCTTATCCGGAAGAGCTTTGATAACTGCACGGGTGATATTGGTCTTGGATTCAGATATGACTGAGGTGATCTCATTGAGAAGTCCTACCCTGTCCAGCACTTTCATCTTAATGTCTGCTGAATATTTCTCCCCCGGAGTTGCCTTCCAGTCCATAGGCATAATTCTTTCAGGTTCCTGCACTCTAAGGACTGTTATGTTAGGGCAGGTATCAGCGTGCATTACAACGCCTTTGCCACGGGTCACATAGCCTGAAACATCCTCACCAGGGAGCGGGGCACAGCATTTTGCTCGGGATATCATCATATTCCGGACACCGTCCAGAGTAACGGTGAGTTTGGCTGTCCTTTCACCCTTGGACGCCTCGATGATCATCGGTTCGCGGCCGCTCTGCGCAGCCCTCAGCTTATTAACTACCGAACCAACTGTTATGCTGCCTCCACCGATAGCAGCAAACAAATCTTCGTCATTTTGGTAGTTCATCGTACGGAGAATGGCAGCAAAATCACTGCTGTGTAGTGAGTCAGACGGATCCATTCCCTGCCTTACAAATTCACGCTCAAGGCTCTCCCTGCCTCTTATGAGGTTGTCCCCGTAATTCAACTTGCGGAAGTATGCATTGATACGGTTTCTGGCGTGGGATGTTTTGACAAATGTGAGCCAGTCCATGCTGGGTTGACTGTTTGAGCGTGTGATAATCTCAACAATGTCACCATTCTTGAAACGATATGTGAGTGAAACTATGCGGCCATTGACTTTGCCCCCAACGCAATGGTTGCCAACGTCGGAGTGGATTCTATACGCAAAATCAATCGGTGTCGAACCAGCCGGCAAATCAATAACATCACCTCTGGGCGTAAAGACGAACACCTGGTCTGTGAACATATCATTGAGCACACTGCTCAGGAACTCACCGGCATCCTTGGCATCGGACTGCCAGTCAAAAAGCTGCTGACGGAAGAATGAAAGTTTTCGCTCAAACTCATCCCCACTCTGCAGATTTTCCTTATACTGCCAGTGAGCAGCTATACCAAACTCGGAGTTTCTGTGCATATCCCAGGTACGTATCTGCACTTCCAAAGGCTCTCCACGCGGCCCGATAACCTTGGTATGCAGTGATTGATACATATTGGATTTAGGTTTAGCTATATAGTCAGAAAACCTCTCAGGAATGGGCATCCAGAGATCGTGCACCAGTCCCAGTGTAGTGTAACAGTCAACTACCCGGTTCACTACCACACGCAGAGCAGAGAGGTCATAGATTTCACCAAAGTCCAGGCCCTCTTTGATCATCTTCTGGTAAATACTCCAGAGATGCTTTGGCCTGGCCATTATATGAGCTTCTATACCCTCTTTCGACAGCTGATATTTAAGCATCTCAACTGCTTCAGCCAGATAGTCTTCACGCTCAGTCCTGGTTTTCGAAACTTTCTGAGCAAGGGACTCATACGCTTCTGGCTCAAGATACTTAAATGCCAGGTCCTCAAGCTCCCATTTTACACGCCATATTCCCAAACGATGAGCGAGAGGGGCATATATCTGCATCGTTTCACGGGCAATACGCAGGCGCTTATCCGGAGGCATTGAATCCAGTGTATTAAGATTGTGCAGCCTGTCTGCCAGCTTAAGCACAATAACCCGGAAATCACTGGCCATTGCAATGAAGATTTTTCGCAGATTTTCAGCACTGCGCTTGTGATCTGCTTTCTTCTTCTTGGTCTCTGCTTTGGTGTGTTGACTGTCTTCAGTGAACTCCCCTACATCGAAGTCCGTTGACATCAGTTTGGTGACACCATCAACTAAAGATGCGACTTCGTCCCCGAAGCGCTTTTTGATCTCATCCATGGAGACATCCTGGTCTTCTACAACATCATGGAGCAATGCTGCTACCAGAGTGGCTGTATCCATTTCAAGATCGACAAGAGTCCAGGCAGTTGCAAGGGGATGAATGATATACTTTTCACCGGATTGGCGGAGTTGGTCCTTGTGGGCTTCGAATGCGAAGACGAATGCGTTATGAATAAGATCCGCATCTACATTGGGATTGTACCCTCGTACTTTCTCGATAAGCGAATCTATTGCGTTCATCGAGAACTCCGGATGCGAATTCATTCCAACACCTCCAAAATACCAGAAGCGAATAATGCGGCTAGTAATGACGAAAAGGGCGAGGATAACCCCGCCCCTCTATATTAACACAAAATCCAACAATCCGACCGTTAATCCGCTCTAATTATCACACATTACTATCCGATATCATCGGCAAAATGTAAAATAAGCTATGACACTGCTGGTTTCTGCTTAGTCGGACACCGATATAGTATTTGAAACCGTTACAGGGGTTTTGACACCAAGTGCATCGGTTACAGTAAGTGAAATAGTGAAATCTCCACCCTTGTTGAATGGATGGCTTACAATTCGGGTCTTAGGACCAGCTGCTACTACAGTCCCATCACCAAAGTTCCAGGAACAGAGGACCGGACTTACGCCAGCTCTAACATTAGCCTGGAAGTATAAATAGTCACCAACAGCAACAACCTGACTGGACAATCCATCAACCTTAATCGGGTTGTTATCGGTAACCAGTTTTATCTGAGAAAGCCAGAATGTTGCTTTTGTGCTTGAAGCAACAACTAAACGGGCCAGCTTGAAACTGGTCTGCTCCTTAGGAATAACTAGTTTTGCCATTGGGATTGCTACACGTACCCAGTTGTCTTCAGGGTCCAGTGGATTCGTCGGGCACATAATCGGTACCTTGACGCCGGTATCCGAAATCAACATAACCCGCAATTTCTCAACCTTTGGAACCCGGTAAGGGACTATATCATAGGGATTGTAGGTCGCATTGCTTGGGCCAACAAAATCTGATTCCGGGAAGAAAATTGTCAACACAAGATATTTTGCTGGATCGATAGCTGTCTCGGCGAGAGATATCGGCGTAGCAAAATCCAGTCTAGCTCCCATATATTGACCATCAGATGTGATCTTTATGGACTGGTTTCCCTCAAGCAACCTTTTCTTGTCCTTGTTCTCTATGGTAGCAGTTCCGCTACCCCAGGTTCCAAGGGTAATACCTGCGGCAGCAAGGTCAGTCCCATTCCATATCATAGTTTCCTGAGAATAAGCACAAGATGCCAGGCACACTACTGCCAGGACAACTGCAAGAATTGATAAACCCATAAGTTTGCGCATATCATCTGCCCTCCACGCGTCATTCTACAACCTGATCACTACTATGTCAATAAGTATGGCTGTGAAGCAATTATACTACTTTATCCGCAATTATTCATATCCGAGGCTATGCACTAATAACCCATTATGCCCCTCGGGCAGGAATATGGGGTGCGGATGGATAAATAGTGCATAGTTGAATATACACTAACCCGCATTATTCATGATTGACTCAGCTTTTGTCTTTACTGCCAGCCAAAAGCAAAGCTTGGTGAATAAAGCGGGCTAAGTGGATGTAAAAGTGGTGCCGAAGATCGGAGTCGAACCGATATGAGGTTTCCCTCGGTGGTTTTTGAGACCACTGCGTCTGCCATTCCGCCACTCCGGCCATACCGACATTATAATTTGACCGACAGCCATTGTCAACACAGGAGACTATTTTGGATACAATTGATAGCGAACAACCTTACGAACCACAACCGCACCCGCAGCCGCAACCCTCTCCCCCACCTCCTTCATGGACGCCTCCACCACCGGTGCAAAACAAACGAAATTATACTATTCCGATTGCTCTGTTAGTTGGTTGCCTGCCATGGTTAATCCTGTTCATATTAACTATTATCGCAATCATAGGTACAGTCATAGGAATGTCAGGTCCATCCGAATCAGAGGAACATATCGCACTGATACGGGTCGAAGGTGAGATTCAGACTGTCCGCGAAGGCAGCGGTCTAATGCCGTCCGGAAGCGCTTTGTCAGGAACTGTTATATCACTGCTGGAAGAAGCAAGACAAGATGATAACGCCAAAGGAGTCCTCTTGCGTATAGACACTCCTGGAGGCAGTCCGGCAGCCTCTGAGGAGATATATAACGAAATCAACCGTGTTCGTAAGGAAGGAAAACCTGTGTATGTCACAATGGGTGATATAGCGGCATCAGGTGGGTATTATATCTCATCTGCAGCAGACCGCATATACGCCGATTCCAACACATTGACCGGCAGTATTGGTGTCATCTGGAGGACTGCAGATATGAGCAAACTCTACAAGATGATCGGATATACCCCCAATGTCATTAAGGCAGGCAAATATAAAGATATCAACAATCCCTCCAGACCAATGACCGCAGAAGAGAGACAGTTCATACAAAGACTCGTAGACAACACCTATGATGAGTTCATATCAGCTGTAGCCGCAGGACGCAAGAAATCAGTATCTCAGATACGTAAAATTGCTGAAGGTCGCATATATGATGGAAAACAAGCCAAGAAATTGGGGCTGGTTGACGAGATCGGTGGATTTGAACAAGCCAAGATAGCGCTTGCCAAACGCTGTGGACTCGACCCCGATGATGCAGTTATTGAGTATGGCAGGACAGGAATCCTGCAGGAACTGTTTATGGGTTCAGAGACTACATCGGAGAAATTCGGGGCATCATTTATGAGAGGGGCTATGAAAACTTTGACTGAAGAAAACCGGGGAGATTTGCGGTGAGTGATATATCTACTCCAAAACTAATTCTTATTGATGGAAACAGCCTGTTGTATCGGTCATATTTTGGCGTCCGGGCATTCTCAACAACTGATGGCATACCTACAAATGCCGTATTCGGTCTTGCCCAAATGCTGATCAGAATACTTGAAATGAAACCGGAATACATCGCTGTAGCATTCGACACACCCAAGCCGACATTCCGCCACATCGAATTTCCTGATTACAAAGGCCACCGTAAAGCCATTCCGGAAGACCTTATTCCGCAGACATACCTTGCAAGAGACCTTATCCGCGGATTCAACATACCGGTCATCGAGTGTGAAGGGTTTGAAGCAGACGATATTATCGGCACACTCTCTGTAGCTGCAACAGATCAGGGATTGGACACTCTCATCGTTACAGGTGACTTGGACTCTTTGCAGCTTGTAAACGAGCAAACAAGCGTTATGACTACCGTCAAAGGCGTAACCGACACCGTCATATATGATGTTGAAGCAGTTGAAAACCGGTTCGGTATCGGGCCGGAGAAAATGGCTGATTACAAAGGTCTGAAGGGAGACCCATCAGACAACATACCTGGCGTTCCCGGTATTGGAGACAAGACAGCAGTTGATCTGATCAAACGATTCGGGTCAATTGAACACATGCTGGAACATCTGGAGGAGTTACCTGAAGGCAAGGTGCGTAAAACTCTTACAGAGAACAAAGAGATTGCCGTACTATCCAAACGACTGGCAACAATAATACTGGACGTTCCTGTTGGCCTGGAGATGGATGCATACCGCTCCTGTGACCCGGACTACACAGCTCTCAGAGATTTATTTGTTAAGCTGGAATTCCGTAACCTGCTCAGGCGTCTACCGGAACCAGCCATCAGCGAACCCAGGATCACTCCAGGCACAATGCAATCTGTGTGCACTCAAATATCCGAAGCATCCGAAGCTGACAAACTTCTGCAGAATATTCGCAAATCCGGCACTATGGCATTTTCACTGCTAACCTCCGAAGGCAACGGTCGTGAATGCACCATGACAGGCATCAATATCAGCTTGTCTCCAGGAGAATGCTATACGCTTGGTTGTCAGGATGATAAGCCAAAACTGGCGCAGCCCGGCTTTGACTTTGGAGATGAAGAAAAACCGAAGAGCTGTTTCATCGGCGTCTCCCCTGCCCTTTCCGATCCATCGATATCCAAGATCTGCCACAACTCCAAGAATGCCTACAACATACTCTCCAGATGCGGGACAGACCTTAAAAATATTGTATTCGACACCATGACAGCTGCCTATGTATTGGATCCAACCAGAGGGACATTCTCATTGGAGGAGATCGCATCAGCGTATATGCACATCCACCTGCAGCCAGGGCAAGAGCTTGAAGCAGATGCTGTATTAAGGCTGAGAGTCGCACTTGAAGACAGGTTAGCGCGCGATGGTATGCTTGATCTCTACAATAACATCGAATTGCCTCTATCCAGATTACTTTTCGATATGGAGCGGCTCGGTGTGCTGGTTGATTATGAACAACTTGGAGTGTTATCGGAGAAACTGGGGAGGGAAATCACCGATGTTGAAAACAGAGTTTATGAAGCTGCAGGCAGTCAGTTCAACATTGGCTCTCCAAAACAGCTCCAGGTGATTCTGTTTGATCAACTGGGCTTAAAATCCTCCAAGAAGACCAAGACCGGGTTCTCAACCGGCGCTGCTGTATTGGAGGAAATGGCTGAAGAGTATCCGATAGTTGCAGACATCCTGAAATATCGCGAACTCTCTAAAATCAAATCAACATATGCTGATGCTTTACCGCTGCTGGTCGATCCGGCATCAGGAAGGATACACACAACACTCAACCAGACAGTCGCTGCAACCGGCAGGCTTTCTTCCAGTGAACCAAACCTGCAGAATATCCCTATCAGGACAGAACTAGGCAGGGAAATACGCAGAGCCTTTATATCTGAACCAGGCTGTGCGCTCGTTTCTGCAGACTACAGCCAGATCGAACTCAGAGTGATGGCACATTTCGCTGAAGACAGTGCGATGATTACTGCATTCGAGAACGGTGAAGACATCCATAAAGCAACCGCATGCACTCTGTTCGGCTGTGATGCATCAGGTGTAACATCTGAGATGAGAAGACGCGCTAAAACCATTAACTTCGCCGTAATCTACGGCATGGCAGACTTCACGCTGGGCAAGGAACTCGGTATTACAGTAAAGGAAGCCAAATCATACATAGAGGAATACTTCCGCAAGTTCCCGGGAGTCCTTGAGTATACGAAGCAGACTATAGAGAGCTGCAAAGAAACTGGATATGTAAAGACACTCTTAGGCAGACGCAGATACGTGCCGGATGTAAATAACTCAAACTACAATATACGTTCAGCTGCGGAGCGTGCTGCCGTAAACTCGCCAATTCAGGGCACTGCTGCAGACATAATGAAGATCGCCATGTTGAGAGTTGACAGGGCATTAAAAGAATCAAATCTCAAGTCAAAACTGCTCCTGCAGGTCCACGACGAATTATTGGTAGAGTCCCCATTTGATGAAGTGGAAGCAATATCAAACTTGTTAAAAGAAGAGATGGAACACGCCTTCGACCTCAAAGCCCCCCTGAAAGCAGACATAAAAACCGGCCCCAACTGGGCAGAGATGAAGGGATAGGCTTCAGACTTCAGGCTTCAGGAAGGGAACTGTTTTTGAGAAGTAGTTTCTTCGTATTAAACTGCTATATGGGCATCTTGCGATGCCCATATAGAGAATAAATGAATCATTGTAATGTGAGAATTAAACGCACAAACATCCGGCCTAGTACCTGAAGCCTGAAGTCTGACGCCTTAAGCCTCCTTCTCAAGCCTGTTCCTTCTCATACTCTTTCCCACTCTTGATGTGGTGGTATATGTATAGTCCGATCATTACAAGCAAGGCTATGCCGATAACTATGTGGGCATCGTGGAAGTATGGTTTGAGCTTCGTATCCCACTGCTCACCTAGGATCTGTCCCAGATACGCCAGCATCAAACACCATGGTAGTGAACCCAAAAACGTATAAAGGATGAACTTGCCAAGGTGGACCCGGGCGATACCTGCTGGAAATGATATAAAGGTCCTGACAACGGGCATTAGGCGGCTGAAGAATATAGCTGATTCCTCATGTTTGGTAAACCATTCGTCTGCTTTGTCTAGATCCTTCTTGCGCACCAGCACATACTTGCCATATTTCTCAACAAGCGGACGTCCGCCGTATCGACCGGCATAATATGCAAGCACTGATCCCCACACGCATCCAGCTGCACCCGCAACACCCATCCACCACACACTGAACTCAGCAGGAAACTTATATACCATATATCCGCCATATGGCATTATGATCTCGCTGGGAAGAGGTATACATGCACTCTCTATACCCATCATAAGCACAATACCCCAGTAACCCATGGCATGAATACCATTGGTTATGAAGGATGTAACAGCCTGCAGAATCGATTCCAAATAATCTACCCCCAAGGTTGGATAAAGTTCTATACGTAACAGTTCAGAGTTAATGTGTAATATGATAAATTTCCGTTCGTCCTGAGTAGCGCAAAGCGCGTATCGAAGGATGGACGGAAATTTACTCACAACTACTGAACTCTTACTTCCATACATATCCAATAAGCAAAATTGGTAACTCGGTTATTATACCATGCAATAGACTACCCCATAATTCAAAAATGCTGCCATTCGGGTAATACTTTGTCGCGTTTTGTCGTATAATATCCAATGAGTAAAGAATAACATCAAGGTGAACGCATCTTATTCTATCTACGGATCACTTTTCCATACAGGATGTTTTGTGCATCTTACAATTCTCCTTTCTGGAAAATCTGTGTAAATCTGCGAAATCTGCGGATAATTACTTTCGATGGGTATACCTTGAGATGAACATTATTTTGGAGGACACAAATTGATAGATCCCAGCGTTGAGCTGACAATACTTTTCCAGGGAGACAGTGTAACAGATGCAGGCAGAAGCCGGACCGATGATAATGAACTGGGTGCCGGATACCCCATGTATGCAGCTTCGTGGCTTGCAGCTGCCCGTCCCGGAGAAACATATAGATTTCTAAATAGAGGCATCAGTGGAAACCGCGTCAAAGACCTTAAAGATAGATGGACAGAAGACTGCATAGACCTGAAACCCGATGTAGTTTCCATACTCATCGGTATCAATGACACCTGGCGCAAATATGACAGCAACGATCCTACATCCACCGAAAAGTATGAAGAAGACTTCCGGACAATCCTCGCCAGAGTGCACGATGAACTGCATTCCACGCTGGTATTGATAGAACCTTTCGTGCTTCCTGTTGATCCAGCTCAGAATGACTGGAGAGAAGACCTTGATCCAAAAATCCATGTTGTCAGAAAACTTGCCAGAGAGTTTGGAGCTATTTTGATACCAATGGACGGTATATTTGCATCAGTATCTGCAGAACGCGAACCAGCATTCTGGGCAGCTGATGGCGTCCACCCAACCAATGCCGGTCACTGCCTAATTGCTCAGGCATGGCTGAGGGCTACCGGACTTTTATAAAACCTGATCCTGGAGCGCATACCATTCAGTGGGCAAACCAATTGACGGAGGAGTGTATGGCCTGATCAGGCCCGGCAACGATGTACATACCCTCGGAGTCAGTAATGTCGAGGAACTCATCCAAAGCTGTGGGGCTACTGTCGCTACCGCACCGGAAAATGTCTGTCAGGCTCTGAATAATCTACAGAATCCATCGAATAACCGGATTCTTATAGAATGGTTAAAAGAAAATAGCATAACGGAATTGGGATTCAGCTACCGGTTGGATCCCAATGATGCTGTAAAAATCTTCGATCAAATGTTTTATGTGCTAGAGGAATCAGGTCTGTTTCGAGGTAGAAACCGGATACGTTCCTTGTTTTTCGCAGGATTACCAACTGCTTGCGACCTTATCACTGCACAATATGGTGATAAGGTCGTTTGTTTTTATGGCGATGAATCCCCTATAGAAACCGCGTCTAAACTTGCTCTGCCCATCGCCAGCCTACCAGCACAGACTGCATCCGACGCCAGTTACGATGAATCCAGACTCTCATTTGCCCGTGATCTGATAAACTCCGGTTCCTTCGAAGGCATATCTCCACCAGTCAGATCCGGCTATCCCCAGTTTGGCAGTGAAAATGACAGCGTATTATTACGCCTGGACCATTCAATAAAGCTTTCCCAGCCTCCGCTAATGCGTGCTCACATCGGGCCATACCTTACTGACCGCGACGAAGCAGTTAGGCTTTACAACGACTGGGCACTACGACTAGCCGGAACCGGATATCTGGATGTACTCTCGGTTGGCACCAGCCAACTCTCTCAGGAACAGTTTGGTGAAGACTGGGCAGATAGACCCAACGGGGGAGGAGTCCCGATAAACTCAGAAGATGAATACAGATCACTTTGGGAAGCAGCCAGACCAATGCTGGTCCGAACCTACGCAGGTACAACCAATATTCCAAAACTCGCCGAAATGTACGAAAGAACAATCCATACAGCCTGGCACGCGCTCTCATTCTGGTGGTTCTGTTCAAGTGACGGCAGAGGGCCACTGTCGGTATCGGATAACCTTACACAACACTTCGAAACAGCCCGTTATATTGCATCCACTGGTAAACCACTGGAACCAAATGTCCCGCACCACTTCTCTTTCCGTGGAGGAGATGATATCACATACATAGTATCAGGAGTTCTGGCCGCCAGAGCCGCAGCACGAATGGGTGTAAAAACAATCGTATTACAGATTATGTTCAACACCCCAAAAGCTACATGGGGAATCCAGGATTTAGCAAAAGCACGGGTTCTACTGAAACTCGTCAGAGAAATCCCCGGAGTGAGAGTAATTCTGCAACCAAGAGCTGGACTGGACTACTTCAGCAGTAATCTAAACAAAGCCAGTATTCAACTTGCAGCAGTAACCGCCATGATGGACGATATCGAACCAGAAAACTACTCAAGCCCGGACATCATACACGTTGTAAGCTATTCAGAAGCAGTTAAACTTGCTGATCCGGATATTGTGGACGAGAGTATAAAGATAACTCTTGCAGCTCTGGAGAAATACAGGTCTCTAAAAAAACAAGGAGATATTGCAGGCGTATCGAAATCTGGAGAGATTCATGACAGAGAGGCACAGCTGAAACAGGACGCTACCGTTGTGTTGAACACAATAGAGAAGTCAATAAAAGATCCATATACTCCGGAAGGATTTTATACAATTCTAAAATCCGGATTCCTGCAGATCCCATATCTATGGATGTGCAGAGAGGAGTTCCCGGAAGCTTTGCGCTGGAAGACTGGAATGCTTAAAGGTGGAGTTAGTGTCATTGACGATCAGGGCAACCCCGTCCCAATCAGCGAAAGAATGACTATTGCAGTACAAATGGCTTTATCCAACAGATAGTTACTATATCAAACGGAGATAGTCGTATGAAACCTATAGCCATTATCGGAACTGGCAACAGTGGGCTAGCAATGGCCGGACATCTGGCTTTATGCGGATATCCGATCAAAGTATGGGGGCGGACTCCGTCAAAAATTGATTCTTTCCGGGTTCACAGTGCTATCAGATGCGAGGGCATGTATTCCGGAACTGTTAACATTGATCTCTTTACAAACGACATTGCTGAAGCGCTTGAGGATGTAGAGACAATCCTGATTACGACTCCTGCAAGCGCACATTCAGATATTGCCAGACTGATGTCACCATTCATCTGTGACTCAGCAACAATAGTATTGAATCCCGGCAGGACTGGCGGACTGCTTGAGTTCACTGCAGTTCTAGCTCAAAGTGGCTGCAATGCAAATCCCACAGTCGCCGAAGCCCAGACAATCATTTACACTTGCAGGGCTAATGGAAATCCAGAAGAACATACTCCCAATGTCAACATAGTCGGGATAAAACAGAACGTTCTGTTGGCATCATACAGACGTTACGACTCAAAACTGCTCCCCACTCCTCCTTCGCTGCCTGATGAACTAGTCCAACACTTTGTGAAAGCAGAAAACCTGACCCAGACATCCATAGGCAATGTCGGTATGATACTCCATTGTGCTCCTACAATGCTCAACTCCGGATGGATAGAGTGCCCGGTTGCCAACTTTAAATACTACTACCAGGGCATCTCCCCCAGCATTTCCATTCTATTAGAAAAGATAGATCAGGAAAGACTGGCAGTTGCAGAAGCGCTCGGAACCCCAATAGAGAGCCTTGCCGATTGGCTGAGGAGAAGTTATGCAATAGAAGGCAATAGTCTGCTGGAATGTATCAGAAACAATGAAGCCTACTCAAAAATAGAAGCTCCGGAATCACTTGAACACCGGTATATACTGGAGGATGTCCCATGCGGACTGGTCCCGCTTGAATGCATTGCCCGTTTGCTTAACATTCCAACACCAACGACTACACTTACGATAGACCTTTCATGCACGCTGATGAACCGTGATTTCAGAGCCAACGGAAGAAACACCCGAAGCCTTGGCATAGATCATATGAACAATGATCAACTAAAGGAGCTATTTTGCAGTTAACAACTGACACAAAAACACCTGTCATACTTGGCAGCTATGTCAATGCTTACGGCCTTGTTCGGAGTTTCGCTGAGGCAGGTATGCGTTCAATAGTTGTTGCATGGAAAGATGAACTCGCCTGCCACTCCAGATTTGCACATGTCCACATGGCACCCGATCCAGTTAGTGATGAACCTGCTTTTGTAGACTCTCTCATCGCTCTTGGTAAATCACTGCCAAATGGAGGCTTTATCCTCTGCACAGATGATGCCACTGTATCAATCACAGCCAGAAATACGGATATTCTGCAAGAATATTACTGCATACTGGGATCCAGTTGGGAGGTTTTGAGCAACTGCGTAGACAAACGCCCGATGTACGATGCAGCCACACGCGCAGGAGTTACAATACCATTCACACGCTTCTGCGATAATGCGGAAAGTATCACCCAAATCGCTGACGAACTCCCCTACCCCTGTATGATCAAACCCTCAGTTACAGTCGGGTTCATGGAATTACTCGGATTGCCAGGCCGCACTATTCCCATTCAAGACAAAGATAGCCTGCTTAGGATCACATCTCACCTAAAAAGTGTAGGGTTAAATGACAGAGAATATGTTGTCCAGGAGATTATTCCAGGCGGCGCCGAATCTCTCTACACCATCTCCGCATATTGCAACAAGTCAACGCAAATCATTGCCTATTCTATCGGTCATAAAATAAGACAACACCCACCTGATGCCGGCACAATCATTTCCGGACGCGTAGTTCCCATACCCGGGCTCTTTGAACCCGCCCAAAGGCTTGTCAGTGAACTCGGATTCCAGGGAATCTGCAATATCGAGTTTAAAAAGGATGCTCAGACAGGTGAGTTCAAACTTATAGAGATCAACGCCCGTCCCGGAATGTGGAACTATTCAGCCACAGCCTCGGGTATCAATCTGGCGCATATAGCCTATATGGATATGGTGTCCAATGAAAAACAGCCAGTCCCACCCAGTCCTAAGGAATTGGTCTGGGTAATGAGTATCGATGACCTCTGGAAATCCGTCAGATACTGGAAGCGTAATGGTTATTCAGGATACTCAATAGGACTAATAGAGTGGTGGAGATCGCTGCACGGCAAAAAAGTCGATCCTGTGTTCAATGCGTGGGATATTGGCCCCTGGCTCTTCCTCATAAAACAAAATCTTCTGAAGCCCATATTGAATAAACTGAGCAGAAAAAAAAGAACGCTCTCTGGAGAAAATCCGTGAGCTATACAACTAAAGCTGTCCGGGGTGCAGCGGCAGTTACAACAGCATTTGCCGGACAGCAGGCAATCAGTCTGGTTGTGAATATAATACTGGCAAGGCTGCTTTTAAGATCGGATTTCGGTGTTGTAGCGTTGGTTTTGGCAATCACATCACTGCTTGATGTCTTCGCTGAACTCGGTGTAGGAGTTGCACTGGTCCAGAAAAAGGACCTGCATGAACACACCATAGATACTGCCTTCACTGCCACCATAACCTCCACGTTTCTCATTTCCACACTGCTTTTCATATTTTCAAATTCCGTAGGAACCTTCTATCATTCCACTGTGCTCCCAGACCTTCTGCGTATAGCAGCAATCTCTTTTATCTTTAAAGGAAACTATGCGGTTTACCGATGCCTAATGTTAAGAGATATGCGTTATGGTGTTGTCTCACACAATGCGTTAACCTCGAGCGCTGTCTATGGATTGGTCGCAGTCATTCTGGCCTATATGCACTTCGGTCCTTATAGCCTGGTAATTGCCCTCACTATCAGCAATCTGTTACTATTCTGCCTTGGAATGTGGGCAACCCGTGTATATCCCAGACTTTATATTGATATGACCGAGTTGCGCTCTCTGCTCGGTTTTGGATTGTGGGTTTCGCTTGGCAGAGTTCTCGGTAATGCCGCTGGCAAAGTTGATTCCTTTGTAATAGGCAAGGCGCTGGATATGACATCCCTGGGTGTCTATAATGTTGCCCAGCGTATTGTGTTGATTATTCCCCAGGTAATCACTCAGGCCTTGGACCAGGTAACATACCCGATATATGCAAAAATGCAGGATACTCCCGAACGCATAGAAGAAACCTACTGGAATACTCTGAGCATGATATCAATGGTCTCAATGCCTGCAATATCATTACTTTTCCTGGTCAGCGATCCACTTATACCCATGCTATTCGGCGACAAGTGGGCATCCTCAGTACCTATCGCCAGAATAATGTGCATCTTCTCAGCAGCGTCATGTGTTGGAGGAGGTATATTTGCTTCAATAATCTACGCATCCGGAAAACCTAAGTGGGCAACCGTAATGAATATTTTTCGCATCCTGACCCTGCCTGCATTCATAATAGTCGGTTCTAGATGGGGAGTTGTGGGAGTCACCTGGGGATTTTCGATCTGGGGGATCATAGGGCGTATATTTAACCAATACATCCTGCATAGAGAGTTTGGATACTCTATAAATCGATACTTCAAAATCGCCGCTGCCCCTGTTGCAATGAATGTCTCCGCAACTGCATTTGTAATGTTAATAGCAAATACATTCTGGCCTACCCCTTCTACTCACACCCACTGGGGTTTACGATGTCTATGGGTCCTCAGCATCTCTATCCTCTGGGCTGGATTATATTCCGGACTCTGGGCAGTCTTCATGAAAGAGAATTTCATAAAGACCACTACTCTTCTAAAATCTGCAATATCTGCTAAATCGTCTGTATAGACTATGTATATAGACAGATGATTGCACCCGCTTAACTCCTGTTTTTAAGTTGATCCACATACCATTTTTGTTTGACAGTCTCCCTCAACTGACACTATACTTGACTCGGACCCAAATCACTCCAACAACCTGGTGTGTATGAAAATCAACTGCAAAAAATTCAAGAATGCCGATAAGCAGCCTGAGACTATACAGGAAGTAGGAGAAGAACTTGCCTGCATAGCGCTTGTGCCTGGTCAGGCCACGCTAAAAGCTATTTCTTCATTTTTCTATTTTCTCGGTGACTGCTCCATGCTGCTGCTCAGGACGTTTGGGTTCATACTCAAAGGTTCGATAAGTATGCGTGAGACCGTCTATCAGATGTCTGCAATTGGTGTATCATCTCTGCCCATAGTACTTATAACTGTTGCATTTTCAGGAGCTGTTTTATCACTTTACCTTGCCCAGCTTGTAGTTAAGTTTGGCATGGGCAGTTATACTGGCGCTGCTGTTGGACTGAGTGTTACCAGGGAGATAGCACCGGTGCTTACAGCTGTCGTTGTAACTGCCAGGTCCGGAAGTGCGATGGCGGCTGAGCTTGGGAGCATGAAAGTTACAGAGCAAATTGATGCGCTTCGAGCCTTGGCAGTTAGCCCAATAGAGTATTTAGTTGTCCCACGCCTCCTGGCATGCATGTTAATGTTGCCTGTGCTTACAATATTCGCAAACGTGATCGGAGTAGTTGCTGGATATTTAGTAGCGGTGGCAAACGGAGTTGCTGGTGGTGGTTTTATCAGCAGTGTAAAAGGCTTTGTAACTGTTCACGATGTAATGATGGGTTTGCTTAAGACCGTGTTTTTTGCAGCAGTAATTGCAATGGTAGGAGTCCAGCAGGGTTTAGGCACACGGGGAGGCGCTACTGGTGTAGGCAAGTCCACGACCAGCGCTGTTGTCATATCAATTGTGGTTATCTACATATTGAACTTCATACTGGCTTACATTTTCTTCGGCGGTAGGACAGCTTGAGCATGATCAGAATTGTCGGACTGGACTTTGAGATTAGTGGCCGTAAGATTCTACATGGAGTGAACCTGAATGTCGATGTAGGAGAAACGGTCGCAGTAATGGGAATGTCGGGGGTCGGTAAAAGTACATTACTCAAATGTGCAGCAGGACTCACAGAACCTACTGCAGGTGACATATTCATCGACGAAGTAAATATAACAGGTATGAGAGAAAGCAAACTGAATGACATACGTAGATATGTGGGTATGGTATTCCAGTATGCAGCATTGTTTGATTCTATGAATGTCTATGAAAATGTGTCTTTCGGCGCTCGTAGACATATGAAAATGACTGAACAAGAACTGAAAGACATGGTGAAAGAAAAACTCTCTACAGTCGGACTGTCTAATATCGAAGAGCTCATGCCTTCGGAACTTTCCGGCGGAATGCAGAAGAGAGTCGGGCTAGCACGTGCTCTTGCAATGGAACCTAAGGTTCTCTTATATGACGAACCTACCGCAGGACTTGACCCTATCATGGCTGGTGCTATTGCATCATTGATATCAAAGATGAGGGATGAGCTCGGAGTGGCTTCACTCCTGGTCTCACATGACCTGCCCACAATAATGGCAGCATCCAATAGAATCGCTATGCTGCATGCGGGGCGGATTATTGCTATCGGAACTGCAAAGGAGATGCTGGAATCAACTGATCCATATGTTCGTCAGTTTATGTCCGGCAATGCGGAAGGTCCGATTAAGACAACACCTTAACACTTATATCTAGTGCATATGTAACTGAGTCTTGTCATATTTGTAGTTGCGGTCCATGTGTCTAGTCAAATGCATTCTGCGGTTACATATGAATGGATAAAACATACAAGACTCAGTTACAAATGCACTAATGGAAAGCGGAGATTGATTTGAAATCCGGTCATCAAATAAAAGTAGGTATAGTAGTTCTATTGGGATTGGTTACCCTTGCGGGTATCTACTGGTTTTTCGACCGTATACAACTCGGTAGATCCACATATCCTGTGTTTGCAATATTCACCGATGTTCAACGCCTGCAAAATGGCGCGGATGTACGACTTGCCGGCGTAAAAATAGGAAGAGTAGATAAAGTAGGTCTCACTTCAGACAGCAGGGCTCGTGTTGATATACTGATTAGCGAGGAGAACCTGATTCCTTTGGATTCTGTTGCAAAAATCAGCACAGGGGCTATGATAGGTGAACCATATGTCGAAATACTTCCCGGTAAAAGCACAGGGAAATTAAAAGCCGGTAAAAGAATTAATAGCCTGGAGGCGCCAACGTTCGATGCAATGATGGGCCAGGTGAATACACTTGTATTGAAGTTCCAGAAGACTGCAGACTCCATCAATGGTCTGCTGGGGGACAAGGCGGCTTTCGGCCAGGTGCAGGAGATTGCAAAGAATCTCAACAAAGCTATCATCGGTGCAGCAGATATAATGGCTTCTACTCAGAAATTGATGGACGACACCCGTCCTGGTATAAAAGCAGCAATGGCCAATGTAGAAATGGCTACTCATAATGCTGCAGTGATGTCGGAAAAACTCGACAAAATGCTGACAGAAGATGCCCAACCGAACATCAAAGCTATATTAACTGAAGCAAAAACGTCCGCAGAGAATCTCAACAAGGCCGTAGTATCCGCTAATGACTTGCTGACAGGATTCAAACAGACTTCCGCTAAAATGGACAGCATAATGACTAAGGCCGATGCCGCTGCTGAACAGGCAGTCGGAATGATGACTAACATGAATAAGGCCAGTGAAAGCGTAAAAGAGCTCGCAACTGACAAGGAACTCAAGGACAACATCCGCAAGACTATAAGCAATGCAGCTACTGTGAGTGATAGTGCAAAAGGTGTAGTCGCAAAACTTGATGCTGTATTAAACAAAAGCGGACCTAAGATACAGGTAGATAAGAAAGTGATACCAGAATACGGAACCAGTATATACGCCCTCTGGAATACCCGGACTTCAATTATGCGTGTGGACACAAACTACACATTTGCATTGAATGATCAGTCTTTCTATCGTCTGGGCATTTATGACATTGGAGCTAACTCAAAACTCACTTTGATGGGTGGTAAAGTCCTGGATAGTCGCAACTCCGCTCGATATGGCATACTGGCATCGGAACTGGGAGCTGGTTATGACTACAAAGCAGGTGCGAATTCTTTATTTACTGTAGAGTTGTTCAATCCTAACGACCCAAATTTAGAGATACGCAACGTAACAAGTGTCGGACACAATTTGGGTGTATATGTTGGAGCAGCTGATTTGCTGCATAAAAGTCGCAGAAGTCTAATGCTTGGAGTTAGATCTCAACGCTAAGCCATACAATAAGAGTTCAGTCTACTGTGAATTGACATAAAGTCCGTTCGTGCTGAGTAGCGCAAAGCGCGTATCGAAGTATGCATGGACTTTACACCCTCACAAACTCTGAACTGTTACACCATACAACTGGAGTTTTCGACAGCAGTCAGCTAGTGCCTGGACATTGTCTTTGTAGATGCTGATCTTTGTCTACTTTTTTATTAACATGGAGGATGGGTCTTGAAAGTTATATTGATCAAAGATGTTAAGGAACTTGGCAAAGCTGGGGAAGTTGTTAATGCTTCCGAAGGTTATGCAAGGAACTTCTTGTTTCCACGCAAACTTGCTATAATGGCGGATGCGGGAGCAATGAAGGCTGTTGATACCAAGAAAAAGATCATTGAGTCCAAGGGAGAAAAACTGCTTGAAGAAGCAAAAACCCTTAACGAGAAAATAAAGGAAGTCAATCTGGTTATACATGCAAAAGTAGGCACAGGGACCAAATTGTACGGTTCAATAACAAACCATGAGCTTGCCGAAGAACTTGCAAAGAAACACCATATCACTATCGACAAGCGCAAGATACAGATAAGCGATCCTATCAAGAGCATCGGTACCTACGACATACCGGTAAAACTGCACCACGATGTAACTGCTAAACTTCACGTTGAAGTTGTTCCGATATCAAACTAACCCGCATTGTATGTGAAAAACTAATGGGCAGGCCATTCTGCTTGCCCAGATTAAAGTATTTCCCTGTCTCCATGATTTACTCATTGTGCTGGATTTGTGAAGCACTCATCAAGATCGGATAATATGGAAAGA
Organism: Abditibacteriota bacterium; assembly: GCA_942493375.1. Taxonomy (GTDB): domain Bacteria; phylum Armatimonadota; class UBA5829; order UBA5829; family UBA5829. The sequence continues at coordinate 190,978 of OW818698.1, forward strand.
ATTCCTCCACAAAACCTGGAAGCGGAACAATCGACTCTTGGCTCTATGATGCTGGAAGGCTCTGCCCTGGAGAAAGGCATAGAAATCCTGACGCCATCGGACTTCTATCGTCCGGCACATCAGGAAATCTTTGATGCCCTGACATCGCTTGCTCAGCGTGATGAACCGGTAGACATCATCACCATCCAGGAAGAACTCAGGCGAAGGGGAAAGCTTGATGAAGTCGGCGGCACAGACTATCTGTTTGCCCTGGTAGAGTCTGTCCCTACCGCTGCCAATGTAGAACACTACTCCAGGATAGTCGAAAACAAATCAGTCCTGCGGAAACTGATCAGTGCCGGAACGGAGATCATCGGGCTGGCATCGATGCCGGATGAAAACGTAGACGAACTCACCGACCAGGCTGAAGCTATTATATTCAAAGTCGCTCAGCGTCACATGGGAAGCTATTTCAGAGCTATGTCAGGTTTGGTTCTTGAAGCCTGGGAATGGGTTGAGAAACGTTACCACGATAAAGGAGTCGCTGCTGGCGTAGCTACAGGTTATACGCAGCTAGACAATATGACCAGTGGATTCCAGCGGTCTGACCTTATCATTATTGCAGCCCGACCTTCCATGGGTAAGACTGCACTGGCTGTAGAGATCGGTGTAAATGCAGCTTTGTTTAACAACGACACCGTAGCTATTTTTAGTTTGGAAATGTCCGCAGAGCAACTTGTACAGAGAATGCTGTGTTCCAGGGCCAAGGTTAACGCCCACAGGCTCAGGACAGGTTACTTCCAGGATGCTGAGTGGCAGAGACTAGCTGATGCATCCAGCAGGTTGTCTGATGCACCGATATATATAGATGACTCCACTGAAAACACCATTCTCACTATGAGGGCAAAATGCCGCAGGTTGCAGTCTGAACATGGGTTAGGAATGATTATTGTAGACTACCTGCAGCTTATGAGGGCACATAAAAAAACTGAGAACCGTCAGCAGGAAATTTCAGAAATCGCCAGAGGCTTGAAGAGCATGGCTAGAGAGATGAAAGTCCCTGTAATTGCACTTTCACAGCTCAGCCGCGAACCTGAAAAACGTCCGGACAAACGCCCTATGCTTTCTGACTTGAGAGAATCAGGATCAATCGAAGCCGAAGCCGACCTGGTCGCACTGCTCTTCAGACCGGAATACTACAATGTAAAAGAAGTAGCAGACACCCAGGCAATCTCAGGAGCAGATGGCAGCAGCGCAGACGTAGAGCAGTCATTCGAAGAGACCGAAATAATCATAGCCAAACACCGAAACGGTCCCACAGGCTCAGTAAAGCTGGGATTCATCCGTGAATACGCCGCCTTCGTAAACCTCGACTCAGACCGAGCCGGATAAATCAGATTGTCATCCAGTATATTGTCATCCCCAACATTGTCATCCTGAGGAACGAAGGATCTGCTTTTGCTTTTCGAATCAAGAATAAAAGCAGATCCTTCGTTCCTCTCAGAATGACATAATCTAAGTCGTTTCGCGTATTTAGCGCATTTCGCGGTTTATTGTGATGCGGGCTTCCAGCCTGCCATCCCGCTCGGGTGCAATGCGTAACTGCACCCAAAACAAAACACCCCAAATCCCTTTTCGCGTATTTAGCGCATTTCGCGGTTCACTAAAAACGAGTTAATCATCGCGCAATTCATCATTCAGCTTAAACTGCATCTCATACATCTGTGCATAGACGCCATCCTGGTCCAGTAATGACTTGTGGTCACCGACCTCAGATACCGTCCCGTCTTCCAGTGTTACTATCTGATCAGCATGTTTGATAGTAGAGAGACGGTGGGCAATTACAAATGTGGTCCTGCCCTCCATCAGCCCGTCCATGGCTTTATGGATAAGATACTCGCTCTCGGAGTCCACAGCGCTGGTGGCCTCATCCAAAATCAAAATCCGCGGATCAGCCAATATCGCCCGGGCAATAGCCAGCCTCTGTTTTTGACCGCCCGATAACTTTACGCCCCGTTCACCAATCTCTGTATCATAAGCTTGAGGCATCTTATCTATAAACTCGTCTGCATTGGCTGTTTTAGCTGCAGTAATAATCTCTTCATCCGAAGCATCCAGCCTGCCATATCTGATATTGTCTTTCACGCTGCCGTTAAACAGGAACGTATCCTGCAGCACCATAGCCATCTGCTTTCGAAGGCTGTTCTGACTGACAGTTTTGATATCCACACCGTCAACCAGTATCCGGCCACTGTCAGGATCATAGAAACGGGGGATCAGGTTGACGATACTGGTCTTACCTGCCCCACTGCGGCCTACAAGCGCTACAATCTGTCCCGGGGCTGCATGGATACAGATATCTTTCAGAACGATATCCCCGTTCTCGTATGAGAAATCCACATGCTCAAACTCCACAGTGCCGCTTATCCGTGGCATCTCAGTCGCGTTCGGAGCATCCTGGATCTGTGCTTTCTCATCAACTATCTCAAATATTCTCTCCGCAGCTGCAAGAGACCGCTGGATCGTATCATTAATCCGCGCCAGGTTGCCTACCGGTTCATACAACATACTCAGATAGGAGGTAAACACTACCAGAGTCCCAAGGGTAGTCTGGCCATTCAATATGAGAATCGGCCCCACCACCCATATCGTCACCTGACCAATTCTTACAACCATATCGATTGATGGGAAGAATATAGTCCACTTCCGGATTGCTTCTATTCGTTTGTTGTAGTACTCAGTTGCGTCTCTGACAAAGCTGTTGTATTCATGCTCTTCACGGGCAAATGCTTTGATAACCCTTATACCGCTCAGGTTTTCCTGCACCTTGGCATTGATCTCAGCCAACCGCTCCCGGACAGACCTGTATATAAACCTTATGGATTTCGCAAACCTGAATGCCAACAGAAATATAATGGGCACAGGGACCAGCGCCACAATAGCCAAAGGCACAGAGAGCGTAAACATAATAATACACATCGCTATAAGGCGTATAGCATCCGATATGAGCGTATCTGCAGCGTGGTTTACAAACTCCTCGACAACTTCCGTATCATTCGTCACACGAGACATAATCTCCCCGGTCTGCCTGGAGTCAAAGAATGAGACTGAAAGGGTCTGTAGGTGTTTGTAGACCTGTTTCCGAAGGTCCAGGATCACCTTCTCCCCCAGGATATGCATAATATATGACCGGAGAAATGACAACAAGGCTAATATCAAAAATGATCCCAGGACCGCAATCCCATAACATATCAGCAAATATTGTTTATGGCCCATATCACCAGGCTTCAAAACAATCTTGTCTATGATCTGTTTCATAAACAATGGAGGTACGAGGCCAAGTATAGCAATAGAAATATTTGCCGCAATACCGATAACCACAGAAATCCTGTAAGGTCTCAAGTATTCAGTCAAACGAGAAAAAGCAGCTCTTTTGTTGCGAGGTTTGTTCTGTTGTTCCATGACAATATGATAACACCTTAACACTCTCGCAAGCCAATACCGTGAGTGTCATTCCATGCGTTCCTGTCACCCTACTCTATTGTGGTGATAAGGTTTGAAATGGTATAACCTGCTGCCTCAGCAATTTCAAGAGCGATATCGCATTATTTATAAAGAAACATAAATACTTATCACCATTAAGTGAAGATTATCTGCCAGGCTGAATCTAATGTATTAGCAGTCTGCAACTGTGGAGGACGGAATAACAATGACGACCAACAAAAACTGGATTATTAATGCATTATTGATCTGTGGTTGTTGCATTATTGGCTGTTCCAGCCCCTTAAATAACACACCAAAAGCCACTAAAGCATCAGATCCCGTAATTCTCACCCTTAAGTTAAACATGACAGTTTTTGCATTGGGAGAACCTATTGTTGCAACTGTAACAGTCAGAAATGCCGGAAAGACTCCAGTAACTACAAACTGGTTTTCAATTAATGGTGGTTTTGCCTTGCGATTGGAGACAATAGACGGCACCCCAATCATGATGGACGCTGAATACGGAGAAACTGCACATCCACTCACACATTTCATGGAGCCACTAAAACCTGGACAAGCATATACAACTACTTTAGACATCACCCGCGCGGACATTGCAGAAAGCAGCAGTTACTTTCCACGCCTGGCACATTTCCGGGAAAGACTCACGTCGAAAATTGGTGGATACATAGTAAGTCCTGATACGTACAAGTTGAAAGCCGTCCAGGTTTTGGATTATACCCGCACCTCAACGAGTCAACCTAAAGGAGTTTATACATCTGCAACCTTTACAATCCGCGAACCAAATGAAACAGAAAAAGAGGCTTTAAGACTCTTTGAAACCCAACCACTTTTTACCAATGATGAAGATAGCGAAGCAAGGAAAACTGATGCAGAGCAGAGCCAATTGGAAGCCATATCGGCATTCGACAAAATCTGGAATGATTACCGAGATACAGTTTATGCCCCATACGCTCTCTATTATGCTGCAAGAGTATCGCAGAAAATGGGAGATAATTCAGGGGCTATAAGAAAGTATGAAACACTGGAAAGCTCCAGCAAAGATTTTCCACTGATGGCTGATCTGCATTATTATAAGACCATTGCCCTGAAAGACTCCGGCAAGAAAGATAAAGCATTAATAGTTGGTCAGCAGCTAAAAGACAAATACTGGGACCACATAGTTGCTCCAACTGTGGAGACCAAATGCAAAGGTTCTTCACTAAGGAACCTGGTTTCTGACTTGGGGATAAAATAGTCGGGGTTCAGAATATTTGGTTATTTATTTGAATCACAGCAATCCAAAGTATATATTGCGTCTCATATACCAGAGACATAATGTATTGACAGGTTCTACCTCATAGATCGAAGGATGGAACAAATTCATGGCAATCAGATCATATTCTATTCTGGCGCTTCTAATATTCTGCACTTGCTGCATGAAATATTGCACTGCCGCACCTGAAGAAACACCCAAATCAATGGACTCACAAACATCCGTGATTCTATCAATCGAATTCAACAAAGCCATATATGCTGTTGGTGAGTCTATAATCACCACTTTATCCGTAAGGAATGTTGGAAATATACCAAAAACAGCCGAGTGGTTATCAATGGGTGGAGAGTGTTTGTTATATTTAGAGAACGAGGAAGGTAATAGTATTCTGATGCCAGCATTACATGCGGACACGGCACACCCTACTTTTGTTTTTGCTGAACCGCTGAATCCCGGTCAGGCATATTCAACGACTTTCGACCTTACCAGACTGGATATTTCCGGCAGTAGTCTACTCTTTCCCCGATTAGCATGGATGCCTGCAGTCAGACGGACACGGATTGATCGGTATGTAGTGGGACCAGGGACATACAAATTGAAAGCTATTCAGGTAGTCGATGTACCACATGACCCCAAATATCCAGCAACACTGATAGAAGGAGCCAGGTCTTTCATTATCCGAGAACCAAACATAAGAGAGAAAGAAGCCCTGAATCTATTCGAATTACAACCGTTCTTCGCCAGTGAGCAGGATAAAGACTCTAGAAAAGCCAATGCACACCAGAGCCAATTGGACACAATAACAGCCTTCGATAAAGTCTGGAACAACTATCGGGATACGGTGTATGCTCCATACGCTCTCTATTATGCTGCAAGGATATCGCAGAAAATGGGAGACAATTCAGGAGCTGTCAGCAGGTACACTACGCTGGAGAAGTCCTGCAGAGATTTCCCACTAATGGCAGACCTGCTGTATTACAAGACAATCGCATTAAGGGATGCAGGCAATAAATATGAGGCGATGGTTGTTGCTCAGAAGCTCAAAGATAGATACTGGAACCACCTGGTAGCTCCAACTATTGAAACCAGACGCAAGGGTTCTCCTTTACGTAATATGATTACAGACCTGGAAGCCGTCACCAGTGGGGCATTTAAAAGCATGTTCGCTAGCGATATGGAACAACCCTATTTGAAAAAATGAAAGGTCGTAACTGTATATGGCAAAGTTAATCTGTTGTATTTATTCAGCATTATTATTTTGTGCTTTTTGCGTTGGGGGATGCAATGGAGTTCCTGATAAATCAGCTAAAAACACTAAAACCACAGGCGGTATCGTGCTTTCAATTGATTTCAACAAAAAAGAATATGTCATGGGTGAACCTGTTGTTGCTGAGGTATCCGTCAGGAATACGGGAAATGTTCCAATATATGCCAACTGGTTTTCTCTTGACGGAGATTTTACTCTAAAACTGGAGAATATGGATGGAACCCGTATTCATACACGTCATTTCTTCTGGAGCGTATCAAAACCATTATCCAGATTCGAGGAATCCTTGAATCCTGGAGAGATATATACTACTGCAATGGACATAACACGGGCTATTTGTGGCAGTAGTGAACTATGTCCAAGCTTAGCACGCCATCAATACCCGGCAACGAAGATCAGTGGATATGTAGTAGGTTCTGGCACATTCAAGCTTAAAGCAATACACGCGTTAAATTACAGACGTAATCCTGCAGGATCAGCAAAGGGGATTTATGCATCCACAACTTTTACTATACGTAAGCCAAATCACACAGAGAAGACAGCATTAAAGCTCTTCGAAACACAACCGTTTTTTGCTAGTGAAGATGCTGAAGAAAGTAGAAAAACTAATGCAGAGCAGAGCCAGCTGGAATCTATAGCTGCGTTCGACAAAATCTGGAATAACTACCGAGATACTGTGTATGCTCCATACGCTCTCTATTATGCTGCAAGGGTATCGCAGAAAATGGGAGATAATTCAGAGGCTATTAGAAAGTATGAAACACTGGAAAGCTCCAGCAAAGATTTCCCACTGATAGCTGATCTGCTTTATTATAAGACCATTGCCCTGAAAGACTCCGGCAAGAAAGATAAAGCATTAATAGTTGGTCAGCAGCTCAAAGACAAGTATTGGGACCACCTGGTTGCTCCAACTATTGCAACCCAGCGCAATGGTTCTTCACTCCGGAACCTGGTTTCTAACTTGGGGATAAAGTAATCTGGGTTGGTAACAAGTAAAACACCTGGATAAGAAGTTCAGAATCATACTAGCCCACTTTATTCACAAGCTTCGATTTTGGCCGGCAGTAAGGACAAAAGTAAGATAATCATGAATAATGCGGGCTAGTTAGCAAAACAGAAACAGCATGTCAATATGTATACACTCGAGCACAAAAATCAGTCTTCAAAATTCTTTGAAAACATATGAGCTGACTATGTATCTATTTATTTTATCAAATGTAATTGATGACACCTATCGTCGTCTGGTCCAATAGTAACCACCGCCACCACCGAACAACAGAATCACCAGGATTATAATGATAATGGTTGTAGTATCCATAGTATTTACTCCTTTCACTGCGTTTAGCACCAATCACTATCCGCCTATTTTCTCCTCGATTTGACCGACTTTTTTCTGAATTTTGCCGGTAGTCTTTTCAACTTTACCTTTGACTTCCAACTTGGGATTGTCAGTTATCTTTCCGACCGTCTCCTTGACCTTGCCCTTTGTCTCTCGAATTGTTCCTTTTACTTTGTTATCCGTACTGGCTTTCATGATGCATCTTCCTTGTGATATAGATTTGATCATTTATGGCTTACCCATAACACGCTGTATCCCAATCAATTAGCAAATCTTTTAACAGTAAGGTTGTCTCTACAATTATCAATTTTTGCGTGTATATTTTTGAGCGGATTATTGATCAAAAACTTGGGCAGGCACATTTTGGTGTGTGAGATGGAGTGGTTAGGTGGATTGGTATTGAGGAATAGTAATTTGCCGAACTGGGGTTCGGCGGTCCCAGGATTCTAAACGGGGCGTATGTTGCATACGCCCCGTTTTTGTTACTAGCCCTTGATTCCGCTCATCGTCATTCCCTGGATGAACGTCCGCTGGGTGAAGAAGAAGATTATGATGATCGGGATGGTGACAACGGTTGAGACCGCCATCAGCATTCCGTATTCGTTTCCATACTGACCGGTGAACATCGCAAGCCCTAGTGAGACTGTGTATTTGGACTCGTCCACCAGGTAGATTAATGGGCCCATAAAGTCGTTCCAGGCACCCATAAAGCTGAACAGGCCGACTGTCGCAAGCGCAGGTTTGGAAAGAGGCATCATAACCCTGCGGTAGATGTCGAACTCGTTGCATCCGTCCAGCTTCGCTGCCTCCGAGAGTTCTTTGGGTATCCCCAGGAAGAACTGCCTCAGCAGGAAGATGAAGAACGGGCTCCCAAGGAATGCCGGGACTACCAAAGGCATAAAAGTATCCACCCACCCCAGCTTCACCATGATTGCAAAAACAGGGATCATAGTCACCTGCCCTGGCAGCATCATAGTAGACAAGAGTATGATAAAAAGCGTGTTCTTGCCCTTCCATTCTATCTTCGCCAGTCCATATGCTACCAAACTGCAGGATAGTATGGTGCCTATGACAGAGAGTATCGCAATTACCAGCGTGTTCTTGAGTTGTTGGAAGAATGGGATAAAAACCAGTCCCTTGGTGTAGTTCTTCCACTCCAAACCCGGGCGGGCTTTAGGCACAAGGTTATCACCGTTCACAGTCTCCGGCTTGCCTGCAGCATTTCCTACACGCATAACCTGGGCAAATCCACCTTTGACACGTTTGATCATAGCCACTTCCGCGCCGTCCGGAGTGACATATATCTCTCTGGTCTTACCGCCGATTTTTTCTTTCACATTCTGCATCGGAATAACATCCGGTGGCCACTTCTGAATACGGGCAGCAGGCTTGAACGATGTCGTCACCAGCCAAAAGAAAGGCAGGACAAAACCGGTGCCGAAGAACACCAATGCAGCGTAGGTAAAGAACCTACCAATCTTTCCTTTTGTTCGGATTGAGCTCTTGGACATCTATTTCTCCCCGCCATAATATATAAACTTTGCTGAAGTCTTAAACAGGATAAGTGTAAAGATCAGGATGATGATAAACAACACCCACGCCATAGCACACGCATATCCCATCTTCCAGTAGTTGAATGCGTTTTGGAAGAGATACATCGAGAAGAACCGTGTGGAGTCCACAGGCCCTCCCATTGTCATAACCCATGCCTGAGTAAAATACTGAGCAGCACCGATGAACCCCATTATCAATGTGAAGAACAGGTGAGGACTCATCAGGGGAATAGTAACATGCTTCATACGCTGGAAAGCGCTGGCTCCATCGATCTCAGCTGCCTCATAAAGGTCCTGCGGGACATCCTGAAGTCCAGCCAGATATATCAGCATCCAGCCTCCAACACCCCAGGTGCTCATAAGAATAAGCGCTGGCTTAGACCACACAGGGTCTGCCATCCAGCCGGGTATCAGATTGTTTGGCACATGCATAGCTTGCAGAATCGTGTTGATCAGACCATATTGAGGATTGAGAAGCCACAACCACAGGACCGAACCAGCTACCATCGGCACAATAGATGGCACGAAAAACATAGTCCGGAACATCGCCATTCCCTTGACCTTCTGGTTCAACAGCAAAGCCAGCAGGAAAGCGACGATTATACCGATTGGAGTTGCAAACACAGCATAATACGCCGTGTTATAGAGAGACTTGTAGAATACCGGGTCGTGGAACATTGTCTTATAGTTAGACAGACCAACCCACACCGCCGGTTTCAACATCGGATAGTTACAAAAGCTGTAATACAGCGAAGCCAGTACCGGATATAGCGTAAACACAAGCAGACCGACTATGACTGGTGAACAGAACAGCAGGCCATTTCTCAGGTTGTTGCGCTCTACACGACTTTGTTTTGGATTATTCATTTATCACCTACCCGCAAGCCTGAGGTTCAGCTCAGTCTGTGTCTCTTTAGCAGCATTGTCCAGCGCCTGTTTACAGGAAAGCGTTCCATACAACGAATAGTCAATAGCTCTGCTTAGCGAACCCATATAGAATGTTTGAGCAGGCATTACAGGACGCTGGTGCTTACACTCTTCAAGGATCCTTACAAACTGATCGTAACCAGGTTTGTGCCTGACTTCATCCAGATAAGGGGACTTTTTGTAACCAGGCAGCAGTCCCTGTGTCCTGCTGACAAAGGTTGTGCCCTTGGGATCTCTACAGCACCAGCGGATAAACTCCCACGCTTCCTTTGGATGCTTTGAACCTTTGGGTATCCCCATACACCAACCGCCAACCCACGATGAATTCTGCTCACCATCCGGAGGAGCGGGGATAAATCCGAGACCATAGTCAAGGTTAGGAGCATACTGGCGGATATCGTCTATCTGCGAAATATGCAGGAACACCATAGCGATCTGACCTGTATAGAACGGGTTCTGATCTCGACTGCCAAATCCTGATGCAAAAGCATTTACTTTAGTAATGTTGTATTTTTTACCATACCCAACCATCCACTCAACAGCTTCCAGCACCTTGGGGTCATTACATGTGATCTTGTTGGTTTTGGGGTCGAAGAAGCTGCCACCATATACCCATCCCCATGTGAATGTAGCATTAGCGCTGCCAAACTGTGCCCATGGGATGATACCGATGCGAGTTATTCTACCATCCTCCACTTTTGAGATGATATCGTTATATCTATCAAGTTCCGCTATCGTTTTCGGAGGCTTCTCAGGATCTAACCCACAGTCCCTGAATACTTTTTTGTTCCAGGCAAATGCAAAGTTAGGGTCAGCACAATAGGTCATTGCCCAGACTTGGTCTCGATAGTAGTTCTGGAGCCAGCATGGTGCAAAGAAATCATCAGGCTTAACGCCAGAGCTCTTCACAAACCTGTCCAGAGGCTGCAAAGCCCCCTGCTCCGCCCAGGCTGCAGTCTGTGTTCCATCAACAAACACCGCATCCGGCGGTTTATTGGCTGCAACTGCAGTGTAGAACTTTTGGCTGGTGTCCAAATCAGTGGGAGAGAACAGCGCACGCACCTGGAAATCTTTGTGCACACGGTTAAACTCTTTTACAACACTGGCAAGTCTTTCCTTCTGCGCCCCACCCCACGGATGCCAGACAGTAATCGTCAGCATTCCATTGGCCTGGTTCTCAGACTTGTCGCCACATCCGCCTGTCAGGAAAACAAGAAATGCAAGACCAACTGCTGCCAGTCCGCGCAAAGGTGTGAGTATAGAAGATTTACGATAGTATCCGGTTATTCTCATTCAATATACCGTTCCTAAGTGATTAGATATTAGTAATTGGAAGTTAGTAGCTGGGAACCACAATTGATGCTTTATATCCGTAATAATATGCGTAAATACACATCATAATCGGGTTCACAAGAAACTTAGCCTACTTACTATACAACATTGGACAATTCCGGGCAAGAGCGACACTGATTTATAAGGTTATCAGTTGAAAAGAAAATGCAGTCGTAACAGTTCAATAATATGGAAACACTGTCATCCTGAGGAACGAAGGATCTGCTTTCCATCTGGAAAAAGCAGATCCTTCGTTCCTCAGGATGACAAATCCCGGCAACTCTGAACTGTTACATGCAATCTAACCTCCTAAAGCCCATTTCTGTTATAATTTATACGTGCTAATTTTTCATCGTTTCACGTAGCGATGATCACATATTCCCTTTACGGATCGCTTATTGGAGGCCCATTTGTCCCAGATATCCCCTTTACAAACCGCTGAAATGGTGGTCGTTCTAGATTTTGGTGGACAGTACACACAGCTTATAGCCAGACGCGTACGCGAATGCAAAGTATACTGTGAGATATTGTCGTATGACACTCCGCTGTCGGAGATACTCGCAATAACTCCCAAGGCTATAATTCTTAGCGGTGGACCCAGCAGCGTGTATTCAGATGGCGCTCCGGATGCTCCTGAGGGATTATTCGAGTGCGGGATACCGATCCTGGGCATCTGTTATGGGACACAGCTTATGGCACATAGACTCGGTGGTAAAGTCTCACCAGGCCAGAGTAAAGAGTATGGCAAGACCAGCCTTTCAATAACCAATAAATCTGATCTGCTGAAGGATCTGGGCAATGATCTGACCTGCTGGATGAGCCACGGTGATCTCGTAGAATCAGCTCCTGCAGGTTTCGTAGTAACAGCTCAGACACCTCACACTCCAGTCGCAGCTATGGAAAATGTGCCTGCAAAGCTGTACGGAGTCCAGTTCCATCCTGAAGTTGTGCATACTCCTTTTGGAAATGAGCTTATCAAGAACTTCCTGTATGGAGTCTGCGAACTTCATGGACTCTGGACACCGGCATCATTTGTAGACAAGGCTATTGCCGAGATACGCGAAACCGTAGGAGATGCAAAAGTTGTCTGCGGAGTCAGCGGAGGAGTAGATTCCAGCGTAGTTGCTGCTCTGATACACAAAGCTATCGGAGACCAACTGACCTGCATATTTGTAGACCACGGACTGCTCAGGCTGGATGAAGGTAGAAAGGTCAAAGAAATATTTGAGAACCACTTCGGTATCAAACTGATCTATGCCAACGCCGAAGAAAAGTTCCTTACTGAGCTTGCCGGAGTCCTTGATCCTGAAAGAAAGCGTAAGATTATCGGCGAGGAGTTTGTCAGAGTCTTTGAACAATATGCAACAAAGATAGAAGGCGCAACATTCCTGGCACAGGGCACTCTTTACCCGGATGTCATTGAGAGCGGCACCAAGAACGCTGCCGTTATAAAATCACACCACAACGTCGGTGGACTTCCTGAGCACATGAACCTGAAAGTCCTTGAACCCCTCAAGTGGCTGTTCAAGGATGAAGCCCGTGCAGTCGGTCTGGAAGTTGGCTTACCTGAAGATATGGTTTGGAGACATCCATTCCCCGGCCCCGGATTAGGGATCAGAGTCGTTGGAGAAGTAACCAAAGAGAGACTTGATATCCTGCGTTTCGCCGACGCTATTGCCGTTGATGAAATCAAGAAAGCCGGTTGGTATCGAAAGCTCTGGATGGGATTCGCATTCCTGATTCCAGTAAGAAGCGTTGGTGTTATGGGTGACCAGAGGACTTACGACTATACAATAGGAATACGCGCTGTAACCAGTGATGACGCAATGACCGCAGACTGGGCCAAGCTGCCTTATGAACTCCTGGAAGTAATGAGCAGCAGGATTATCAATGAAGTTGAAGGTGTAAACCGGGTCGTATACGATATCAGTTCCAAGCCTCCGGCGACGATGGAATGGGAATAGAATTACATCCTGATGGACTTGTATGCCTGCTCTCAGAAGCAGACATACAAGCTCGCATCAAAGAGATGGCTGTTGAAATATCCCACGACTACAATGGTGATTCACTACTGGCAATTGGCATATTAAATGGCGCCGTGTTGTTCCTTGCTGATCTTGTCAGGCAGATAGATATTCCACTTGAATATGACTTCGTCGGATTCCGCAGCTACAACGGTTCCGTTTCAAATGGCCCTCTGGAAGTTACCAAGCGTCTAAAAGCTGATGTAAACGGCAAACGCGTATTGATCGTAGAGGACATCATCGATACCGGCAGAACCCTCTGCGAAAGTTGCCTTGTAGATGCACTCATCGAAAAAGGCGCAGTGGATGTCAGGCTGTGCTCCCTACTGGACAAACCAACCCGCCGCACCCACCACGTCGATATACACTATACTGGCTTCGTGATAGAGGACAAGTTCGTAGTAGGATATGGCCTGGACTATGATGGCCTATACCGCAACCTGCCATACATAAGCTGCTACGAAATCCAACCCGAGTGATTTATGGTAACAGCTCAGTAATATGGGAACATTGTCATCCTGAGCCCCCAAGTTGGGGGTGCCAACTTATATAGAAACCTGTATGAGTCTTGGGAGGCCAAATTGTGGTGCGGGCTTCTAGCCTGCCCTCCCCGGGTTTAGGAGGAACGAATGATGACAAATTCCAGCAACTCTGAACAGTTAGGATTTATAATGGAGGACACCTCATGGATATCCAAGGAACAACCGCAATTGTAACCGGTTCCGGGTCTGGAATCGGACGTGCATTGGCACTCGAGTTTGCAAAGCAGGGAGCGAATGTTGTCTGCTGCGCAAGACGTGAAGACCGGGTGATGGAGACCGTTGACCTGATAAAACAAGCAGGCGGGAGCGCGATCGGAGTCAAAACCGATGTCACCAATGAAGAAGATGTAAAACATCTGATTCAAACGGCTCTGGACACCTACGGCCAGATTGATATCCTCTTCAACAACGCAGGCAGTTTCAATGTTCTCGGAGCGATATGGGAAGTTGATCCAAAGGAATGGTGGCACGATGTCACAGTCAATATGCTTGGACCAATGCTCTGTATGCACGAAGTCCTGCCCCACATGATGGCACGGGACAAAGGTATTATCATCAATATGAATGGCGGAGGCTCCACTTCTCCTCTGAACGGCGGCTCCGGATATGGGTGTTCAAAAGCAGGCCTTTTAAGAATGACCGATACCCTCGCGGTTGAACTTGAAAGAGAGGGCTCTAACGTGCTGGTCTTCGCAATGGGACCAGGATTCGTCAAAACAGAGATGACCATGCTGCAGATCGACAACCCAATGGGCAGAAAGTGGATACCAGGCAGTAAAGATGCCATGGACGCCGGTCAGACATACCCACCCGAAGCCTGCGCAGAAGCCACTATGCAGCTGATCAAAATCGCCTGCCCCGAGCTGAACGGAAGAATATTCGGAGTAGGCACCGACTTCGAAGACATAGTAAAAAGAGCCAAAGAGATAAAAGAACAGGATCTTTACGTTATGCGCGGAAGATAGAAACTATAAAGGGAATCGACCCCCATGTTGGCAAAAAGGCCAACATTGAGGATTGATCCCCTTCCCTTTTCATAATTCCTAATTCTCTGCTCGGATGCGATTTGCAATCACATCCGGAACAGAATGCCTGTTCCAAATGATTCTCTTTCAGGTGTAATTACAAATCACACCCGAGCTGAGATAAAAAGCACTAGTAGTAGGATCAAATCCCCTTCCCTTCCCTTTTCATAATTCATCATTCATAATTCATAATTGAAAGTTGCTCCCCCTCTTGAACTCAACTCACATAAATGTTATACTTTAACAGTAAACCTGACGGCGCTTGTAGCTCAGTGGATTAGAGCATCTGACTTCGGATCAGAGGGTCGGGGGTTCGAGTCCCTCCAGGCGCGCCATTTCTACCAATCCCTGCATTATCGCAGCCCTTTTCGGAGTCCCCACATGCTCACCTCTTATCACGTTCACAGCAATCTCTCAGATGGCATCGCAGATATGGAACAGATGGTCCTCGCTGCTATCGGCGCAGGACTTAAGGAAGTCGGCATATCCGATCACTACCTGATGTTCCCAAACGGACAGACACTGGACTGGAGTATGCCGCTGGACTTTCTCCCACAATATGTTGAGAGGGTTCTGGCGCTGAAAGAAAAATATAAAGAGCATATTATTGTCAGACTCGGACTTGAAGCAGACTATCTACCTGAGACTGTCTATGAATTGAAGGCAAAGCTTGCGGAGTTTCCATTCGATTATGTGCTGGGATCGGTGCATGTTGTGGATGGTTTCCCAATCGATGATACTCCGGACTACTGGGAAGCAATTGACCAGGATAAACGCAACCAGATTTCCTCAACCTATTGGGACAGAATCAAAGAACTAGCAGACAGCAGAGTCTTTGATATAGCTGGTCATCTTGATTTGCACAAAAAGTTTGCCTATCTGCCAACCATCGACCTGACCAACAAGATTGATGCTGCATTGGACTCTATAGCCGCTGCCGGTATGTGTCTTGAACTGAACACATCAGGCTGGCATAAACCTGTTAAAGAACAATACCCCAGCGGAAATATACTCCGTAGCTGCCTGAAGCGTGGTATCCAGGTGATAGTCACCGCAGATGCCCATGAACCCGAACACATCCGCAGAGATTTCGAAAAAGCCACTGCTCTATTATCCGAACTTGGAATCACGGGAGAGATCTTCTACCAGGCAAGAGTCGCCCATATCATCGACTAACCCACATTATTCACCACACATACAAAATGAGACCGGAGATTATTCCCCGGTCTCATTTTTTGGCCAATTTTAATTAAATACTAGATTGATGTGAACAGCTCTATGAAGAACAGGTCATTCTTGACAGAAGGTAACCCTGCTCCAGGAACTTCCTGGTTCTTCAGATAGTTGGCCTCAACCCAGACTCCCTTGGAGACTGGATAGACATAGCCAAATATGGTCTGTCTGGTATCCCAGGTTTCTTGAGTTGCTGTAGGAGCAAGATTATTGGTCAGCAAATTGTATGCCATATAGAATCTGGGCTTATCTTTTGGCTCATAGCCAAGGATAACACCACAACCATCAACACGAACTACGGAATACTGTCCTCTGTATGCCTCGACCTGTGCGAACAGGTTGCCGTTCTGATATGTGGCATCCAGACCATATTTATTCATTGTAGTATCTGTGGAATAACCTGTAGTCGGAGGGGCATAATTAGCTGCAATCTTGTCAGCTTCAGCATTAATCATCTTGCTTGTGCTGCCGGACAGATGCCATCTGAAGTTGTCATAAACCCAACCAACTCTACCGGAAATTGCTAGCTTGCCACTCAGGTTAGCATTATCATCTCTCTCTGCAAGATGCTTGACTGTTTTTCCTGCAACAATGTAAGATCCAAGGCCCCTATTGCCTACGTGAGGAGCATCATATAAACTAATGCCACCTTCAAACTTTTCATCACGGACACAGTACTGAACACCTGTAATTCTATCCTGAGTAAAAGTCTCTGCAAGGGAGCCATATTGAGTAGTCTTGCGGTTAGCATATGCAGGGATAACACCAAAGTTTAGTCCCCTGCCCTTACCAACTCTTAAAAATCCGTCCTTTGTAGGAAACTCAACATAAGCACTCTCTAGATAGTTTCTGGACTGCTCTGCAATAGTTGCGCTCTTGAGATCACCATTTGAATCAAAGGTCAAAGCGGCTTTATCAGTCACCCAGGGATGGATATAGTATTCGACATACAGCTTAGCATTTTCAGGTAGATTAGCCTTTGCAATGAGGGATACTCTATCAACTCCAAAAGCTGCAGAGGTATCCGGATTTGCATAAAACCGGTTCTGGATATACCCATGCATTTCAAGACCCTGAACGGACTGGGCTACAGCTGCTCCGCAAGCAAGCACCAGCAGAAGACAAATAACAACAAACCTCTTCAAGTTACTCCTCCACAATAACATAATCATGTGATATTCATAGTAACAGACCACACATAGATAGAGTGCCAAATATCATACAGTTCATTTAGATATTGACATTCTAACTCATGAGCATATGTCAGTTAATGTTTTATACCACAAGCATCACATAGATGCACTGCTCTACAATATACAGTGCATTTTATAGCGCGTAGACTTCAGCGCCACTCAGTATTTTGATTCCCCGACTCTGGAGAATCCCTATAGCATCATCGGCATTTTCAATGCGGAAGATTACTATAGCATTCTTGCCGGACGTGCCGACAAAAGCATACATATACTCTATGTTTGCTCCAGCATCGGCAAGTATTGCAATAATACCAGCCAGACCACCCGGTACGTCTGGCACTTCAATTGCCAGAACATTGGTCACGGCTACTGTAAATCCCTCTTCATTCAAGGCAGCCTTCGCCTTTTCCGGGTCATCAACGATTAGACGCAGCAGACCGTAGTCCACCTTATCTGCAACAGACAAAGCACGGATGTTGATTGCATTATCAGCAAGCACCCGGGTAACATCGGCCAATCGGCCTGATTGGTTCTCTATAAATACAGACAGCTGGCTTACTTTCATTTATACAGATCCCTTCTATCGATAACTCGCTTCGCCTTGCCTTCACTCCGTGCAATAGTTTTGGGTTCAACAAGTTTCACTTTCAATGAGATTCCCAATACACTATGAAGTTCTGCAGATATTCTGCGCTCCATTGATTCAAGAACCTTAACCTCATCAGAAGCAAATTCAGGAGAAACTTCCACCCAGACTTCGAGGTTATCCATTATCGAATCTTCACGGTCAACAACAATAAGATAATGCGGTTCTGTGCCTTCGGTCTCTATCAGAACAGTCTCGATCTGGGATGGGAAGACATTAACCCCACGGATGATCAACATGTCGTCGGTTCGACCCATAACTCTGTTCATTCTGGTAAAGGTCCGCCCACAAGCACATTGTTGATTGTTGAGTATACTGATATCCCTTGTCCGGTATCTCAGTAGTGGAAGGGCTTGTTTTGTAAGAGAAGTAAAGACTATCTCCCCTTTCTCACCATCAGCCACATTCTCACCGGTATCCGGATTTATAGTCTCTATTATAAAGTGGTCTTCGTTTACATGCAGGCCGGACTTCTCCATGCATTCATAAGAAACTCCAGGTCCCATAACTTCGCTCAGTCCATAAATATCCAGAGCGTCAATACCCAGCTGAGTCTCAATCTGCTTGCGCATGCTCTCTGTCCACGGTTCTGCACCTAGAAACGCAACCCTTACAGGAAGACTTGCAGAATCTACACCCATCTCCCTGGCTGTTTCTGCAAGCATCAGGGCATAGCTGGGTGTGCAACATAGAGCTGTACAACCAAAGTCCTGCATTATCTGTATCTGACGTTTACTGTTGCCTCCGGAAATTGGGACAACAGATGCACCGATTCGTTCTGCACCATAGTGCGCTCCCAGACCACCGGTAAAAAGTCCATAGCCATAGGCATTCTGCACAATATCTCCAGCCGTCACATTGCCGGCACCCAACGTCCGTGACATCAATTCAGCCCATGTCGCTATATCATCCTTTGTATATCCTACTACAGTGGATTTACCAGTAGTTCCTGAACTGGCGTGTATTCTAACAACCTGGGACATTGGCACTGCAAACATACCGAACGGATAGCTGTCTCTAAAGTCAGTCTTGGTCGTAAATGGTACCAAATGAAGATCATCGATCCCCTTGATATCCTCGGGCTTTAATCCCATCTCATCGAACTTGACTTTATAGCCAGGCACATTGTCATAAGCGTGCTTCACAGTCTCAACCAGCCTCTTGTTTTGAAGCTCTCGAAGCTGCCCTCGATCTATACATTCAGCGTCACGATCCCAGTATTCCATTTAACACTCCTGTAATTTCACCGTTGCATACAACTAAGAGCATTCCTGCTACATGCAACAGACTGATACGAAATCTATCACGTTTCAGCGTCCTTTGTCAACTGATTACCAGGATCGTAACAGCTCAGTAATATGGGAACATTGTCATCCTGAGGAACGAAGGATCTGCTTTTTCCGGATGAAAAGCAGATCCTTCGTTCCTCAGGATGACAAATTCCCGCAACTCCGAACTGTTACCCAGAGTCTCTTGCATCAATTGTTCTGGTCCACGAAGCTTCGCTTTTGCCCGACAAGTCCACTAACGTGATATTTTTCGCTATTCAACCATCTGAATCCTTCATTATAATGCAGGCTTAGGTTACTTTTTCGATTTCTCAATCGCTTCTGCCCATTCTGCCCTGGCAGCCAGTTCACCATTCTCCCGAAAGTTCGTTATCAGGATATTGCCCGGGTCTATGGACTCCAACAATGTCATGTAGTCATACTCATCCACTCCATCCCTGAACCTGGCAAACCTGATTGATGGCAATATTGTTTTGCTCCCGGGATAAACAATCCATGCAGATCCGTTTGATGGGGTTATCTGCCAGACCATAGGATCTTCGTCTTTTACGCGGTTTATGGGGCCTTCCAGCTGCCATTGCCCGGCACCATAATTCAAGTAACCCTTACTCTTGCGTTGGAACATCAGTGTACCGGTATGACCTATCTCTGTAGGATTAGCATCTATGCATACTCCAGGAAAATCTGCTCCAACCTGATATTCCCACATCTCCGAGCTGCGCACTCTCTCGCGGGGCAGCGTTGACTCACGGGGTAATCCTGACCTGACAAACTCAACTTCCCGAACTCCAAAAACCGTCGCACTCAGTGAAGGTAATGGCTTTTCAACGGTTGGTGAGAACTGCAGATCAACGGATGAGAAGACTATCTTCACTGATTTATAGAAACCCCTTGGTATATCATAGACACTGGAGTCGGATTCCCTTGCTGCCAATTTAATTCGTCTAAATCTCTGCCCATTCTTTGAGAGTTCCAGGCTGACGGAACCCAATGCCACTTTGAATCCAGCTTCTTCATATGGCAGGATTCTAATCCCATCAATCTCCGAAGGTACTTTGAAATCATACCTCAACCACTGTTCATTCTCGGGTGTAGGATTTTCAGCCGGAGTCCATTTGGTATAATCACAGCCATCATATGCATCAACAGGCCTGTATGCATAGAACGCTGCCGTCCCCCACTTTCCGGTTGAGCTTGCTGTAACTTCCGCCGCAAAGCTCTTTTTTCCTTTTAGTGAAATGCCTTCACTCACCATCCGGAATGCTTCTTTTTCATAGGTTACGATATGAGGGGACCAGATATCAAAAACGCCCTGCATATTTGGATGCACACCCAGAAGCCCTAGATATCTTGCACGAGGTTCGAACTGTCTCCACTGGCAGTAATAACTTGCTATGCTCGGATAGTTTTCAGGGTTAGGCTCCTCGTCGTACAACTGTATATAACACCTGTCAAGCAATTTCCTGGACTCAAGCCAGTTACAGATATCATTCATATACATTCGAGCAAAGAACCATTGGTCAACACCAGGCAGATCCTTTTTCTTTTCACGGGCATCCAGCACATCCAGGGCTGACTTCTGAGCTTCTTTCTCCAAAGGCTTGCCGGTTTTCCGGTCTTTTATGATGACATTATCAAATGATGCCATCGACCAGCACCCGCTTCCAAGGTTCAGAGTCCGGAAACCCGCCTTAACAGCTTCCTGGAGGGTTTTCTTCATTTTTGAAGCATCACAGGTAACACGGCCATCACGTTCCAGATAATAATCAGGCATTTCGAAGATATTAGTAGATGTCCGGTATTTTCCGAACAGCTCAATCATCTGTTGTTTGGCTTGAGGGTCACTAACCGGACTGTAGCGAGACTCCAGGTCCATCCAATAACTGGTATGTAGAGCAGGAGCTTCCGGCAGCGTAAAGTTCCACACATTCAAGTTAATCGGAATCACAGCAAGCTTTCCGGTATTCGAATAGATTGTTATGGAACCCGTATATTCACCAGCTCTAGCTGAGCGTGGAACTGTGATTGTGATCCACAGGCTGCGGGATTCGTTGGCGGGGCATTCAAACGGCCGCATAGCTATAATTGGATCCGGCCAGAGTCCGAGGCGTTTGACACCTCTCCATGAACTTTCCTTAAGGTCTGCATAAGCTACAAGCTCTACCTGAATAGCGCTGTAACTAATAGCTGCTGTCCTGGACTTCAACCCACTGACTACAACCTTCTGTATGTTTACAGCACTGGTTCCAGCAGAGATAACAACCTGAGCACTCTCAGACTCTCCCCTGGCTGCAGATATTGATATCTGATTATCAAACTCACTATCCTGCATAGTTACTTCAGGAAACACATTTACAACAGAGGAAACAACACCAATACGCCCACCATCAGGCACATCAAAAGAAGCAGCAAATGCTGTACTGGCAAAGAGGCAAAACGCTATAACTGTAAAGTATAATCGCACCATGTGTATCCTCCAATAGGAGCAGAGATCGAAAGAGTTCAGTCGACGGTGAACTAACCTAAAGTCCGTTCGTGCTGAGTAGCGCAAAGCGCGTATCGAAGTATGAATGGACTTTAAACTATCACAAAACTGAACTGTTACCAGAGATCACTTGAATGGAAACAATAAAAACACCGCTATATCCCAGGCTGTATGGCTGACAACATTCATAAGCACTGAGCGATACTTCATATATAGCAGTCCCCAAAATCCACCGCACACTGCAGCGGCTACGATAAGCATAATATTCATGCTGGCAACGTGCATGATAGTGTAGAAGAATGTTGCTATAACCAGACCAATAAATGCCCCATAGTTGTTCCCAAACACCCGTTGAAAATATCCCCGCCACAGGATTTCCTCACCTGGACCAATCACCAGGACCATCAGGAAACCAATCCTGGCAGAAGATATTCCGTGTTTCAGATCATAGACATTATGTATTCCCGACTTAGCAAATGGAAGCATCTGGGCAAGATAGTTCCCCGCTGCAAAAACAAAATACAGAAAAACCGCAGCCGCCAATCCCAGACCGATCTTGCGTGCTGCATTTTCCCGCAGGTCCGCTTTCAGTACGCCTGCATAATCCTTGTCCAGCACAAATGCAAGAGTTACCAGGACCAGTGCATTTGTGGTCATCCACCACCAGAAATCAAACCCTGGCAGCCCACTCGTCAAAAAGAGAGGCACAAACATCGCCAGCGCCAGCGCCAGCAATGCCCATTTTCGCCATTTTTCAGAAATCACAGCAACTTCCCTAGAAGCAGCGAACCAGTATATAGACACCCAAATATCAAGTTCAAGTCAGCCGTTCCTTTGTCCAGCAATATGAAACTGACAGGATCTGCAGACTCTGCCCTTATACATCCCCGTTTCCATAATCTCCATGCTGTAGGTAGAGCAAGTAACACAACCAGAGATGTCAATGGTAACTGCATGCTGGTATGCATAAGATGGGTAACTGCGACAATACTAGGCACTATCACAAAAGGTCCAAATATCAGGAAACCATAGTAGTAGAGTGACTTTCGATCCCCCAGCAGTGAGGCAACGGTTTTAATTCCACCATCAGTATCACTTAACATATCCCGCCAGTTGTTGGCATGGAGTATGCCGATCACCAGCAAAGCCATCGGCACAGCCCAGATAGCTGGTTCAGCTGATAAATGTCCGGTCTGCACTGTCCACGCACCCAGCGATCCCAGTATTCCAAAATCCATGAAAACCGCAAAATCACCCATTGCATGATACTTAAAAGCAAATGGAGGGGCCGAATAAAAGAGGCCAAAAATCACTCCCACAATCCCGATCAACAGAATCGGCATCCCAACGAAGTAGACCAGAGTTAATCCAATACCACATCCGATTGCCATCATAATGGCTCCAATTACAAGACCCTGCTTTGGACTGAAATAACCTCGCACAATTGCCCCGCTGACAGGAGTGATCTCAGTGTCCAGCCCATTCTTAAAATCGTTGACATCACTGAGCACATTTGCTCCGGAGTGCAGCACGACCATACCGATCAAAGACATAAGAAAAAACAAGGGGTTAAATACCGCATGCCCTACTGTAACTGCAAGCACAGTTCCAAATATGACCGGCATAGTAGATGCAGGAAAAGACCAGGGACGACTGGCAATCACAATTCTCTTGAGTGTCGAAACTTGTTCTGTAGGCATACGAAGCATAACTCCTGGTATTATTACGAGGGTAACACATTGGGAATTATAGGTCTCTGAGGGTGATATGGTCAAGTTAAGGAGGGAAGGGGGCGCATGTGAAATCTACGGAATCATGCTGCAATGCTGGCAGCCTCCAGAATATTATTGGTTCTTTTGTTGATTACAGCTGATCTCAAGTGCGCTATTGCTTCTATTCCATCATTTTTCCACCGCATACCTGCCTGTTTGAGTCTTCCCTGACCGTACTGCTTGCAGGCGCTTTCAACACTGCCACTGCCAATGTGAAAGCCATTTAACTGAAAAGTCGCATAGAGCATACGATTGGCATTGGTTGTGAAATAGTGCAGATTCTCCCGCTTTATTTTCTGCCCATTATCGTCTTTAGGCTGCCATTGCTTTATTGAGGAGACCACACGATCCACTCCGTCTTCCATCAGTCGAGTCTTGTTTCGCTTAACCCAATCTTTGGCCTTATTCGTTCCTTCACCATACCAGCCGTTAGCTATTTCCCATAAGTGTTGAATGGCGTGATACCAGTCCACGATCTCAACTGCATCTGGGAAGTGATGTGCCGCAAGTATCCATATCCATGCAGCACCATCAGCCACAAACACCAATCTACCAGCCCTTATGGCACCACGCCGACAAGCTTCAAGATATAGTAGTTCGCCAAACTTCTCGGTACGCTCCATTGTTCCGATTATGCTTCTCCCATATTCCTCACTTATAAAAGAGCCGCACTTCATTTCGGTCCACCCACCACCAGAATGAACCATCAATCCGTCCGCACTGATGGTAAGTACACTCGGGCATTCCGCTGATGCATATACAGCTTTACCTGAGCTTACATCAAGAGCAAGCTCATACTCCTGCTCACATAAAACCGTACCGGTGCGCTTTGCAAGAGATTGCACTTGCTTATAGCATATATCCAGACCAAAGCGCCGGGCAAGGAAATCAGCGCTTGCTTGAAAAGGAAAACAGGCAGATACCTCGGAGGCAAGTGCAACAACACCAATACTGTAGTTGCCAGAACCAATACCAAGTTCACCATCACGAGGAACTATCCACTCACGACATTTCTCACAACGATACTTTCTCCGCCATATTTCATGAGTCCCAGCCAGAGTTACGACATTTCGAGAACGGTTCTCCTTGCCGATGGCAATACCGCCGCATTTACAAATGATACTTTTTGCTTCTTCTTGATCATTCGCAATCATTTCAGACATTGCAAGCTCTGAAGCATAACGACCGATAGCAAGAGCTCGTTCTTCTTTCTCAGACAAACTCTTGCCTGAGGATTCAGTGATATGGATCTGGAATAACTCCAGTAGTTTTGATACAATAGTCTCTGTTGACATGGTCGGGGTGATGCCTCCTATCATTTTTGTCACTAACTAATGATTTCGACATCGACCCCGACTATTCATGCAAAAATCCCCTAGAATTTTCCCCTTTTTTTATTGCCAACTATTTTCCGTAGATTCTACACGCACCCAGGGAAGGTATTATCCACAGATTTCGCAGATTTCCGCAGATTTCACAATCTGACGGATCAGTTCGAGCCGACCGATCCGTCAGATTTTTTTATTGTTTGCTACTTCCAGGCACATCAGATAACGCCTGCTTCAGTAATCTCCAGTATCTCTGCGATGCTTTCTGTTCCATACCGGTAAACCCAACAGTGGAGCTATGCTTGTCAGCAAGGTAGCCAAAGATGAGTTTGTCTTTCCTAAGCAAGCTAGCTTCACTTCGCAGCAGCAGCGGATGCACTGTTACAGAAATCAAGATCATCGATACCGCATAGATAGGAACCAAGGACTTCGCCAGGGTGCCATAATACAATCCGTGCTGGGTTCGTTTCCGTATAATATACCGAATCCCTAAAGCTATGATTACAATGGCAAATACCACTCCAAGCGAAGACACTACCGGTGAAATGTCTCTATTGGTATCGGTAGCTACTACCAGTAATACCGCCAGAATCGTTGCGACCCTTACTATCAATGTGCTCACAATTTCGTTTTTCACACTCGGAACTGCTATGTTAAGATCAACACAGCGCCGCCGGATATATCTTCGTATGATAATCGTTGGTATACTGAGCATTAGTAGCGCCATCACACTCAGTTCGGCAACAAACCTTGGCCACATTACACTTGCCAGGCCATAATCTCGCCCGCCAAATGGAAGCACACGTGTATAGAACCAATAGATCAAAACAGGGACCACAATGCCAAACACAAGTGCACGGACTATCAGCTTACCCGGAGGCATCAACAAGATCGGAACAGATGCAGCCTGACGAAGTCTATATAACCACAGAATCGACTGAACCAGAGTGCCGATCAGCAATAGAGCCAGGACAACCAGAGTGCCCAGAGTAACTCCTTCCTCCATCATCACATGCTCATGCATCCTACTGGGCCTGAGATCATTGTCTGTCATCTTCACGTCTCCCATATTGGGTACCAACATTCTCGCCAGCATTGATCCATGTTCATCCGACATCTTCTCAGTGCTCTTAGATGATAATGAAGTCTTCGATCTCCATTGATGCTTTAATTCGGCAAGCCTGGCATATATATCACCAGCTTCTTTAGATTTCGAATTCAATCCCAGGTTCTTGTAGATCGGTACTGCTTCTTTGCTTAAGATGCTATCAATTGCATGAGCGACCAGGCAATGGATTAGTATTGGATTTGATTCTGAAGCAAACAGTTTTGCGTATGGCTTCCAGGTATCCATTAGTGATATTGCTTCAGCACGGTGCTCATTCGCAATCAGCAAACGAACTGCTGCCGGCATGCGCCTTGCAACATCACGAAATGTCGCCATTTTAGGAAACAACTCACTTGCTGATACATTTATGTGGCGGACATAATCTTCTGTTAAAACGGGATTGGGAAGTGAATTTAGCTTTTTGCGAAGTATTTGCATCTGATAGGTGTATAAATAAGGTTTTAAGGACGCTTTGCGCATTTCAGCTATCCCTAGACTAAATGCATCATGGTCCAGTATCTTGTCCACTGCGACTTCTTTGGAATCCAGTGGGAAATCAGTCCGGCTCTGAAGCCCACGTTTCAAATAATAATGAGCCAGAAGCACATTATATAGTGCATTTTTCGGCTCTATTTTCTCACCTAAACGCATAGCGTCAACAAATGAAGTATCCTTCTTCGGATCAAGGAACATGGCATAATAGGCATAATAAATCCGGCTGTCTGGGTCCTTACGATGAGTCTCCCAGTGTTTTCTTATCTGCGGAGCATTTTCATTTCCACCTCTTAACTTATAGGCAAGTAAATTTTGATCTTTCCTACCCACTTTTTCGATGCCGAAGAACGCAGAAGAGCCCAACCATGTAGGCACATCCAATACGTCAGATGCACGCGTATATCGCCAAAACGTAACTCCAAAAGCCAGTATTATAGCAACCGGAACAATCAACCCACCAAGAAACAACCTCATCAAACTGCGAAGTTTCATGCGCTGTTTGTTACCATTCAATAGTTCCGCTGCCATGTCCATTGGGGAACCCAGAGACTTACAGGAAAGCTCAACACTCTCCTCTTCACTCTTACCGTCTCCAGCAAAGAACTCAGCTTTGTCCTCAAGATGGCAGCACAGTTCCTGCTTCACATCCAGATACAACTCAGGATCGCCTTTGAGTCCCGAAGCTGCTTGTTCTGCCAGTTTTTCAAACGGTTGGTTATCCAAAATCATCACCTCGCAGGTTGATATAAAACAGAGTTCACTGAATGTGAGAACCGGTCCCATTCCTGGACTTTACTCTCAGCGTGACTCCTCCCTTTCACCGTCAGCCCATAATACTTGCGCTTCTTCCCGGTATCCCCTACTCTCCACTCTGTGATCAAATAACCAGCGCCTTCCATTCTGTGCAAAACAGGATAAAGCGTCCCTTCTTTCCAACTAAACTCCCCATCAGTCCGTTCATTGACGATCTGGATAATCTCATACCCATACATCGTCCTCTCAGACAACAATTTCAAAACCAGCATCTCCACAGTACTACCAACCAGTTCAGTATTAAACGGCATCTCAATATCCTCCATTCATTACATCGAACATCTATGCATAGATAATACCCCGAATGTCTAGGTATGTCAACACGAATTTTGAATTATTTCGAGGATTTTTCAGGCTAGCAGGACAAACAGGTGCTTGAAAGTATAAAATCCGACCGATCAGTCGGATCGGACAGATCGGTCGGATTTTGTTTTACACTATTACTATTCAATCGCGATCGGCAGGAATGAATTAAGAGGCATATCGGAATCGTCTACTGCGTTGCAGTATGGGTTCAAGCCCAGTCCGTAGCCCAGGCGGGCATTGTTATCTACAAGGGGTTCAGTCAGAGTGACTCTTATGCATGTAGGGTCATCTTTGTCTCTGTCAGCTACTATGACAAACCGGGTCTGGTGAGGATTGCCTTCACCATCAAATAACTCAAAACCAGCTATATGGTTCTCCGGGTTCCATTTACCTGTCACACCCTTGCATATAACTCGCAGTGCACCAATGTGAGGCTGATCAGCTTTGCACTTTTCAACTCTCACTACATCAGGACCAGCTGGTAACTTCTGCTCCATTCGAAGAGCTGCCTGAGCCATCCGCTTGCCTAATTTAATTAAACCAGGAGTATCAATATGAATAGCATCAGCAAGTCCAAGGTCATTCGCAGATACACACGCCGTATTAGGGCATACATCGGGAAGTGTGCGAAGAGCTTCTCTTACAACGTCCCACCAGTGGGCAATGCTCTGGTCAGGATAAACAAACCGCCCAAGCTGGACTACAATCACCGGAAGGTCGGGTATACCAGTATCCGCTCTGGCAGCTTCTATCCAGCTGATCATACGTTCCTGATAGTTCGGAGCATCGTTCTCATTGGCATCGGATTCACCCTGATACCAGAGGATTCCCTTAACGTTGCCGCCAGCCAGCTTGATACGTTCAAGCATTGCACCATACAAACTGCTGCCGCCCTGGTCCTTCTTGTTCTGGTTCCACTGCTCAAGGGATGTCCCACCGTGCGCAGCCGGAACTATACCTATCGGCTTTCCGAGAGCATCAGCCAGTGTCTTTCCGAACGATATCCCAAGCCCGGAGCCGCCAACCCTGTTTTCATCCTCCATACGAGCCAATTCTTCATCAGTCTTGTCAGCTAACTCAGGATAAGCAGGCCGCATAAACTGCTGATGGACCGGGGTAAAACTCTCCCAGAGCCGGTGAAGCGGTTCACAGGCAACTTCCCACTTCCCTGCAGTAGTAAAGCTGAAAACTCTCTCGTCCGGTTCAAGCACTCCGACCAGCGCTCCACACCCCTGCATATTCGATTGCCCAGCCAGCACCCATACATCCAGGCCATCAGGAATCTTAACCATAATACCTCCAGCAAAGCCATAAAGCTTGCATTAATATTTTGAATTCAGGACAACAATTGCCCCGCCTGTTGAAGTTTACCCCCAGAGGACGGTTTCGTCAATAGGATTTTTTAGGGAGACAGGATCAACAAGATTTACAAGATACATATTTAACAGGTAGTGAACTTAATTCTTCTCCAACCAGTCCACTAGTTCCTTGGTGTTTGCTGGGCTGTCTCCCACGTTATAAATCACCCGGTTCGAGCGCAGTTCGCGGTGGATAGTCTTTGCCATCTCAGCATTTACAGCAATATGCAGGAACTTGCCTGCGTCCAGTATCCGGTGATACAGCTCAAACCAGTGCGGATTGTCCGCCAGCGGTTTGTCTGGTCCGGCAACGGGAACCCACTGAACACCATCCAGTTTTTTGAGGCTGAGTAACGCATCCAAATGTGGAATAGCTTCCGGGCCATCGAGGTGGAATATGGAATGGTCCAGCACATCCAGTTCTCGTGCCAGATATGGAATCACAAACTCATCCACCATCGCCGGACTCAACAGGCAGACGAAGTCGCATTGTATAGTGTTGAACAAATCCTCACAATATGCTGATGTCCATGCATACGAACCAGTTTCTTTCTGCCTGGCTGCATTTGAATACTCTTTTGTAAATCTGGAATACACGGCATCTATCTGCTCCAATGCAGCTTTAGATTCATCCGGATACATCAGTAAATCCACACATGCATTCTGAGGATCACGGGCAGCTGCCAGGCCATCAAAGTTGGAGTGCATGTCTATATTGCCTACAACCAGGTCACCATTTGCTTCATCAGCAAATACAGAAGCAAGTTCAAGCATCGCCTTATATACAAGATTTTCTGCCGACATCTCAATAGGCAATATGTCTGGAAGCTCTCCCGCCATAGGTTCCGACCAGGTAACACCACTGTCTTCTGAATAGTTCAGCTTCACACCAAAGAAGGCTGCAAATTGGTCGGGTCCAAAACTCGGGCAGTAAGCAGGCACTTCATCTGCAACAAACTCCGCACATTCCCTGTAATAGGTCATAGCATTGCGGGCCATCTGTCTGTAATCCCCATTTATATTGAGCGGATATGGCATCCGCACTTTATCAGCCAGAGCCCAGATTTCGGGATCGTCCTTGAGACAATTCCCCCACACCATCGGTCTCGGATTTTCACTGACCCAAAAAGCTTTCCAACGCTCCACAACTGGCGCAAATTCAGTTTTTATAGACATAATGTAATAATAACTCCTCTAAAACTTTCCAAATATAATTGCACAAAATCCGGCTATTAAATGAGCTTTTCGACCAATGTCTGCAGACGCCTGGATTTTGTCTCATCACGCTGTGCAGACTCTATTTTATTAATCTCCTCCCGTTTAATATAATCCGGAATCTCCAGGAAATTTTCAAATGCAGCAGCATCTTTCAATGCAGTAGATATGTATTCCGGAACTACCAATTCCCGCTTTTCTACACACTCCTCAAGCTCAACCTGGACGGCATCACTTAATTGCTTCTTCACCAGTTTCTTCATAGCTGCATTGTAGACAAGATAATGCCCATTGCGCGAAGGCAATAGCACACCGTCGAACTGGTGCCCATCTATTATAACATTTACATTTACTCTCCCATTAGTCCCAAAATGCTCCTGCGCAGGATATGGAAAGTAGATAACACTCCACTTCATCTTCCCTTCCAGCAGCTTTATCTCCGCACTGAAATCATACTTCATCCGCTACTCTCCATAATTCGTCCTTAAGAGGCTTATGTGTGCGCACTACATATTCCTTCAGCCAGGCACTCATTAAGGCAGCTTCCTGCGGTATTTATCTTTGTACAACCCGATTTTGCTGACAGTTATTGGCTTGAAACCCGGAATCAGTTTGAATGCCTCAGCATTTTTCTTAAGTGCAAAATCGAACTTAGCAGCATCAACAAAACCCGGATCATCTTTAGTCTCAACGTTTTGTTTCCAGACTCCGGCAGCCCTTATAGCATCACTCACTTCCACATTGCCGCACTGATAGATTAGGTTCTTTTGAATGATCTGATTCTTAGTATCGATCGGACTCTCATTAAGAATATTTGCAAGCTGAGGATACCTGGTCTTCCAGGGCTCTTCTTTATACGGAACCAGGTTGAGTTTCTGAGGCAGCTCTACTTCATCCCAGGCATCAGCTATGCGGAAACTCATCGTCATCGGCATATCGCATTTGGCGATGATGTTGTTCTCAATCAGATTATCCCGCCCGGCGTTTACAAGCATTCCACGCCTGGTGCTGTGCATAATATTCCCATAGACAGATATCCCGGCCGTGTTGGTATCCAAATAAATACAGATGTTTCCAACCGCCGATCCACCGCCTATATCGTGCACCAGATTATACCGGACAGTAGTTCCCCGCTCGCTCCAGTCTCCTCCAGTGCCGATTCCTCCGACATCATCCGCATTCAAACCGACATGGTGGACGTGGTTATATTGAATCAAGTGGTCATTTCCACCGAATCCGATCCCACGGTGTGGAGCATCGTGGATATCATTGTTCTCTGCAATAGATCCTACTCCACGCAGAATAATCCCGGCTTCATAGTTCGGTTTCAGGCGTCCATAGTGGTGGATGTGATTGTTCCTGGCATAGTTATGAGAGGGAGTCAGAGTCTTTCTGTCCCCTCCATTCAAAATAATCCCCGCAGCACCCAGGTTATAGACTTCGCTGGAGACTATTCCATTAACAGTCCCGCTATCCATATTCACTGCAGTATTGGCAATGTTGGTTATGTTGCAGCCTGCAATCGTGTTATGGTCGCCATGTTGTATCTTGATCCCCTCTCCACAGGAATACTGGAATGTCAGGCCCTGGAAGTTTATATAGGAAGCAAATTTGAGCAGAACTATCGGAGCTGGAAGTATAGAGAGTGATATGTCTTTGCCTGCAAGACCTTCGGGAGGCCAGAAGTACAAGATTCCAGTGTTGCGGTCCAGATAGTATTCGCCAGGCGAATCAAGCTCTTCCAGCAGGTTCATTGCATAATAGACACCTCCGCTGGGTCCACCTAGACCGTAAAGGTGAGGAGTCGTAAATGTAATTGTCTTATCGTCACTATCAATTTTTGCTACTTTCATACAGTTCGCAAACCACGAATATGCCCAGAAACCGTTAAGGTATACTTCCGGTGCAGTGAGCCAGCGGGACGGACGGTCACCCTCATACTGGAACGTTCCCGGACGGTCCGGAGCTTCACCATATCTGGGCATGGAACCACGGTCGATAACTTTGGCTACGTTTGCATATCCGTCATTCGGCCAGCGTGCAAGCTGCATGACTTTTCCATCATAGAACAGCTCAGGCCATCCTGTGTAACCCAGGAAATTCTCAGGCCACGGATCACCGAAGTAGGTAATCCCAAGCGACTTCAAATCAGCCTGAAGCACTTTATCCATGGACGTGGGATCCAAACGCTTTAGAATTGCATCATCTCTGACCGGTGTAAAAACCTTATCAGGAATTGTCGCACCACCCGAGATCACAACCTTCTCACCTTTATAACTCTGATAGGTAACAGGAGAGTGTGGTGTGCCGGAGTCTATACGGTTGAGCTCGAATGATTTTCTCTGCTCATAGGTTCCGCTGTGTATAAAAACAGTCACGCCGCCATCGGGGAACTTCCCGTGTTCCTTTAACTCGCGGATTGCATCCCTTGCTCTTTCAAGTGTAGCGAATGGACCATCACTCCCCCACCTGTTAGCAGCAGCGAGTTTACCAGTCCATTTGTCATTTCCCTTTTTGGATACATGGAAAAATACACCAGCACCTGCAGACACACTCAGCAAGCAAACCATAACAACCAGCAACACCAAAACACGCATTCCCCACCTCCTGAAACACTACTTGTTCAATATACAACATTACATCTCAATTATCCTTAGATATCAAAAAAATCGTATATACAGATCACTGTATCATATTGGACGGATGGGCATATTTTCTGATTTTCTGCGCATTCTGCAATTTTATTTTCCGAAAATCTGCGTAAATCTGCGAAATCTGCGGATAATAATTTTTGATGCACTTGCTCTGATCCACATCGACACAACCATCCAACAGGCATATAATGAGAATAATATCTTCATTTATCGATATTGTATTCAAGAGGCAGAATTATGCGTTCCACCAAATCACTTCGAATAGCACTATTATTCACTGTGCTCAGTATCGCAGCGTCATTGCCCTGTTATGATTCCGAATTAACACCTGTTCCGAAAATCACTGCTCTCAGCCTCGTTGCACCGGATATCATAAGCTTATCCATTAAGGATGGAATAGTGCAGCAAGGCAAACCCACAACCTACACACCACAGCCATCCGACAAGATCGTTGTCAATTTCCCTCAGAACTGGTTGTTCAGGGACGGAACCGCCATCGGAGCAGTTGCAGGCAGGAAGAAAGATATCTTCATGCCATTCGATAAAGTGGTAAGAGGGACCCTCGATCCAAAACAGCTCCAAAACCCTAAAAACTTCCAATTGATATCAACGTCTGATCCTACACGCAAGACGATCATTTCCCCATCAGCAATATATCGAAAATCATTCCCGAATAATATGGGTCGCACTGGCCCCTGGGATTTCGTAGGTGCATATTCGCACACGATTTACCTCAAACTGCCAAAACCTCTAAAAGAAGGCTCAACCTACGCCCTCACATTCTCCAATATGCCCATGAAACCCTACAGCTTCACGATCAAATCAACCAGCATGCAGAGTGAAGCAATACATATTTCCCAGATAGGATTTAGACCCGATGACCCGGAGAAAGTAGCCTTTCTGTCCTGTTGGATGGGAGACGGTGGCGGACTATCATACAAACCCAATCTGCCTTTCCTGATTCTGGATACGAACTCAGGCAAATCAGTCTACAAATCCAAATTTGCTCTCTCCAAAGCAGCAAATGACAAAACTGAGGATGTATACAACCGCAACTATAACCTGACCGATGTTTACATGGCGGATTTCGCAAGTCTCAAGCAACCCGGACACTATACGCTTGTTGTCCCTGGAATCGGACGTTCCATGCCCTTCACAATCAGCCCCAATGTATGGCAGGCTCCTTTTCGCACATCAGTCCGTGGTCTTTTCCACCAGCGCAGCGGTATCACTCTTGGCCCTCCTTATACAAAGTTCATAAGGCCGCGGGATTTCAATCCCGACGATGGTGTAAAAGTATATGCATCTACAACAAGCATCTTCGACACTGGTGATGGTCCTTTAGGCAACGATATCGAACCTACAAATTTCGCCAACCTGGTAAAAGGAAAGACTGACACCATCGTCCCCAATGCCTGGGGAGGTTACCACGATGCAGGAGACTGGGACCGCCGCATTCAACACCTTATTTCAACCCGAAACTTGCTTGATCTTGTAGAGATGTTTCCCAAATTCTCGTCAAAGATTGGCTTAAACATCCCGGAGTCAGGTAACAAGCTCCCGGATATGCTGGATGAAGCCCTGTTTGGACTGGACGTCTACCGCCGTCTTCAAACAGCAGAAGGAGGTATCCGTGGAGGCATTGAATCCGAAGAGCATCCCCGTCACGGTGAAACAAGCTGGCAGGAATCCCTGACAGTGATGACCTATGCTCCGGATGTCTGGTCTTCATACCTATATGCAGGAACTGCCGCAAGAGCTGCTCATGTCCTCGAAGCATATGATCCAACACTTGCCAATGAATACCGAGCCAGCGCGTTGCGAGCGATGGCATGGGCGAACGCGCAGCCAGAATCGTCTGCAAAGCCCGCTGACATGACAGTCCCGCCAAATGCAGGTTATCCTGTTCCACTACATAAATACCACTTGATTCGTGATGCAAAAAACTACGCAGCAGCAGAACTGTTCCGTCTGACAGACGATAAACGCTGGAACGAACTCTTTAAAAGCACAACAGTCCTCAACAAACCCAATGCAACTCTGGCACAGTGGCTGAGCCACGACCAGTCTGAAGCTGCATGGGTGTATGTAAGGACCGATGCAACAGGCGTAGATAAACGACTCAAAGACGACTGCCTGGCAGCAATCAAACGAACAGCAGACGAACGATTAGCAGGCGGTCAATCAACTGCATTCAGATGGACAAAATACCCCTGGAGGCCATTTGGCATCGGAATACCCGCAACTCCTGATGCTACCAACATGATCTGGGCACACTACCTGACAAAAGATCCAAAGTATTTGAGTGGCATAATACTGGCAGCTCAGTTCGGAGCAGGAGCAAATCCAACCAACATATGCCTGACAACTGGTGTCGGGCAGGTATATCCGAAACACCCACTGCATGTTGACTCCAGAACTACTGGTCAGACACCTCCGGAAGGGATAACCGTCCTCGGACCGTTCGATGTGACAAACTCATATTTCGAAGGAGACTGGGGCCGCAAGCTCCTTGGTCCATACTGCTATCCAGACCTGCAAACCTGGCCATCGGTAGAAACATACATGGACATATTCTGGAACGCCCTGCTATGCGAGTTCACCATCCACGACTCAATAGCCCCCAATCTCTACTGCTGGGGCTACCTGGCAGCAAGGCGTTAAGAAGGGGAATTATGAGTTATGAGTTATGAATTATGAAGTGGCGTTATATGAAATCGCAAGGGGAGCCTGTTTACCCCGTTAGTCCTGAGTAGCGCAGCGTATCGAAGGGCGGCGGTTATGCACGACTTAACGGGCCAGTTCTGTAAAATCCTCGGTTGATATGCATCGGTATCAGAGTGGAGGGGGAGCATAGACCATTATGTTACAGTCACACCCACGATCCCACGAAGCGCCGATGCCGATGCACCAGGTAACTGCGAAGAGCACATTTGAAATCATTTATTATGAAAAGTGAATTGTCATTCTGAACGCAGTGAAGAATCTCAAGGCCCGAGATTCTTCACTGCGTTCAGAATGACATTTCCGTTGAATGATGGAAATCTTCCTTGTTGACACCACCCAGGAGTATTGTTAAAATCCTATCAAATAACATCGTAAAGGAGAATAATCATGCTTCCAAAGACACTCTTTCAAATCGCAGGTGTTACCCCTATTTCCAGTATTGATCCTGCAAAAACTGCAATGCTGCTTATCGATATCCAAATGGACTACTTCACTCCCGGCAAGCTCTTTATTCCCGATGGTGAAGCAATGATCAATACCACTGCAAAACTTCGAGAGTGGGCACGCAATAAGGGAATCCACATCATACACATTCAGCAGGTCTCTCAAGCTGGTGCCCCTATTTTTGCTGCCTGCTCAAGTGGGGTTGATTTCCATCCACTGGTAACCCCACAACCGGATGAAAAAGTCATACAGAAGGGTTTCCCCAGCAGCTTCCGGGGCACTGAGCTTCAGGAATACCTGGAGACAAACTCGATAACAACACTTATCATAACCGGACTTATGACGCATATGTGCGTAGAGACAACCACCAGGGACGCTGCCCAGATGGGTTACAGAGCAGTAGTAGTCTCCGATGCCTGCGCCAGCCGCGATTTACCGACATTCGATGGAAAAGGCATAATGCCGGCTACCGAAGTCCACACAGCAGCTCTGACCGCCATGTCCGACCGTTTCGCGGACATAATGACCGCCACATCATTAATGGACCTTGAATAGAACAATTCAGGCAAAACGAAGCTCCTACTTATAAACCTTTACGAGTATAAGATTCCAGAGCTTATTAATCTCACGTAAAACCGCAAAGAGGTATTAAAAGAGACATAGCACACCCGTTAGTCCTGAGTAGCCGCAGGCGTATCGAAGGGCGGCTGCGGAGAGTTAGGATATTGAATGTATTCCCTTCTTAGCGCCTTTGCGGCTTTGCGTGAAAATATATTATTAACTCATCCTATATCCAAAAACGCACTGCAATTGTGCTCAAATCTCCAAGCAACTGGCAATCGCTAACCTGGTATGGTATGCTGGTTTAATTGTTTTTGAATATGGAAGGACGGCTTATTATGTTAGTTACAGTGATCGGCAGAGGACATGGGGGGACAAGGGCAATCTCACACACGCTCTCCGAAAGCGGTGTATATATGGGGGCACAGCTCAATCCATCCAGTGATCTGGTCCCGGCCGATGACCTTTACGAGGCTTGCAGGGTAATATCCCGCAACGTAGTGCATCTGGGAGGAGTCCAGTGGGATTTCTCTAAGCTCCACACGATGCCGATAGACCCGGAGTTCACCCGCCTGGTAGAGTCTTATCTATCTTCTGTGCTCTCCAGTGACTCTGAGAATAAGGGTTGGAAATTGCCGGAAACAGTGCTGACTTATCCCTGGATTATTAGGATGTTTCCTGAAGCGTATTATATCCATTGGACACGTGATCCGCGAGACTCCATACTCGGTGGACATGTGACCGACGACCTGTCCGACTTCGATATACCGTATGATCACACCGAAGATATCAGGTTAAAACGCGCGATAAGCTGGAAATACCAAAGGGAGATAATAAAAGCAACTCCCCCACCCGCGCACACTATCGATATCCGCTTCGAAGACTTCGTTCTCGACCAGGATGCAACTCTGGCCAAGATAGAGAGGTTCCTTGGCATACCGTTAGCCAAAATAGAGGTCAGACCAGAAGCCGTAGGCCGCTGGAAAACCGACACCGGAGTCCACGATTTCGATTTCCTGAAAGAAGACATGGCGGAACTAGGGTATTGAAAGAGACATAGCACACCTGTTAGACCTGAGTAGCCGCAGGCGTATCGAAGGGCAGAGCTAGGGTATTGAAAGAAGCATAGCACACCCGTTAGTCCTGAGTAGCCGCAGGCGTATCGAAGGGCGGCTGCGGAGAGCCTTTCCTGATAGATTGTGCACAATCAACCACCCTTCGATACGCTGCGCTACTCAGGACTAACGGGGTAAGGTACCCATATCCAACAGTAGAGTTCCCTTTCTAACGTCTAAAGCCTGAACACAGCATCATCCATCTAAAATCTCGGTTTCCTGATAGAAGACATGGCGGAATTAGGGTATTGAAAGAAGCATAGTACACCCGTTAGTCCTGAGTAGCCGCAGGCGTATCGAAGGGCGGCTACGGAGAGCCTTTCCTGATTGATTGTGCACAACCGACCGCCCTTCGATACGCTGCGCTACTCAGGACTAACGGGGCAAAATACCCATATCCAACAGAAGAGTTCCATTCCTAAAGTCTAACGTCTAAAACCTATAAGCCCGGCATCAGCCATCTAAAATTTCCGTATCCCGCAAATAACACAGCATTGTATTTACAGATTCCTCTACAGATAAGTTACTTGTTGCCAACCTCACCGATGGTTCCTCAGGCGCCTCATACGGAGAAGATATCCCCGTAAAATCCGAAATCTGTCCGGCTCTTGCCTTTACATACAGCCCCTTAGGATCGCGCTGTTCGCAGGTTTCAATCGGGGTATCGACAAATACTTCCGCAAAGCGGTCCTGGCCGATAATCTCTTTCGCGCTTTGGCGGTCGTTTTTGAATGGGGAGATGAATGCTGTTATCACTATCACCCCAGCTTCATTGAACAGTTTGGCCACCTCTGCAATTCGCCTGATGTTTTCACAGCGGTCTTCAGCAGTAAAGCCCAGGTCTTTATTCAGACCATGCCGGACATTGTCTCCATCCAGCACGAAACACGCATATCCTTCTTCAGTCAGCCGTTTCTCAAGCGCATATGCCAGTGTAGACTTTCCTGATCCACTCAACCCTGTCAGCCATATAGTTACAGGCTTATGTCCAAACAGCCTGGCACGTTCATCAGGTGTCACCAATCCATGATGCCGCGTAATATTGCGCTCATTTGCAGCTACAGGAGCAGGCACATCATAGCGGTGTGACCGGTCAATAACCATTCCAGCACCCACAGTGAAGTTGCTAATCGGGTCAATGACTATAAAGCTCCCGGTCTGGCGGTTGCGAGCATACTCATCACACAGAATCGGTTTAAAGAGTTCCAGGCTGATACGCCCGATATCATTTAGCCCCAATGCATCAGCTGGCTGCCGGTGCAGGGTGTTGGGATCAATACGGTATTTGAGCTCAGTAAAGCGTCCCCGGACAGTCCTGGTGGTATGTTTCACCACATACTGACTGTTGAGCTTCATCGGCTCCGTGTCCATCCATATTAATATGGCTTCCACTTTGCTTGCAGACCAGGGGATATTAGCCGGATGGGCTATAAGGTCGCCCCGCCCGATATCAATCTCATCATCCAGACAAATCGTTACCGACTGAGGTGGAAATGCATGGTCTACATCGGTATCACCATCCAGGATTCGCTGTACTTTGGTAGTCTTACCCGATGGAAGCGCAATAACTTCATCACCAAGTCTCACAACGCCTGATGCCATTGTCCCGCAGTACCCTCTGAAATTGCTGTTAGGCCTGAGCACATACTGGACCGGAAACCTGAAGTCTATTAAGTTCTGATCACTGGCAATGTGGACATTTTCAAGGTGTGAAAGCAGCGGTGCTCCATCATACCAAGGCATATTGGTGCTGCGCTGCACAACATTGTCACCACAGTAAGCGCTGATAGGGATGAACTTCACGTCCTTATCAGGCAGTTTGGCACAGAACTCGCTGTATTCCTGGACTATATCCTCATACGCCTTCTGCGAATAACCTATAAGGTCCATCTTATTGACTGCCACTACCAGGTGAGGTATTCCAAGCAGCGAAGCAATGAACCCATGTCGCTTTGACTGAGTCAGCACACCATTGCAAACATCTATAAGAATAATAGCCAGGTTAGCCGTGGATGCACCGGTCACCATATTCCGGGTGTATTGCTCATGCCCGGGAGTATCCGCAATAATAAAACGGCGCTTAGGTGTTGAGAAATGCCGGTATGCCACGTCAATGGTGATCCCCTGCTCTCTCTCCGCCTTTAGTCCATCGGTAATCATCGCAAAGTCGATGTTCTCTCTGCCGGCTGAGTGGGAATCGTTCCGCAGAGATGTCAGATGGTCTTCATATATACTCTTGGAATCATGCAAGAGCCGACCGATAAGTGTTGATTTACCATCATCCACGCTGCCTGCTGTTGTGAAGCGCAAAAGGTCGGCTTCCTTAACCTGCTGGACAAATTCTTCCAGTGCCATTAGAAATAACCCTCACGCTTTTTCTGCTCCATAGAGCTGTCCTGGTCATGGTCAATGAGACGAGTAATACGCTCAGAATTCCTCGCCACCATCATCTCCTCGATAATTTCCGTTATATTAGAAGCTGTAGACCTGATTGCACCGGTGCACGGATGGCAACCGAGTGTCCTGAAACGGCACATGACTCTCTCCGGATGCTCCCCGGGCAATATTGGCGTCCCTTCATATACCGGAATCAACCGTTCCTCTCGAATCACCATCTCACGCTCAGAAGCAAAATACATAGGCACTACCGGAATCTCTTCTGAATAGATATAAAGCCAGACATCAAGTTCAGTCCAGTTGGACAAAGGGAAAATACGTATACTCTCCCCCTTCTTTATCCGTCCGTTATACAGGTTCCACAGCTCCGGTCTTTGATTTTTGGGATCCCACTGGCCAAACGAGTCTCTAAATGAATAGACGCGCTCTTTTGCCCGTGACTTCTCTTCATCTCTGCGCGCACCACCGAAAGCAGCATCGTACCCGCCTTCACTGAGTGAATTCAGAAGAGCCTGTGTCTTGAGTAAAGCACAACATTTCACGCTTCCGAGATCCCATGGGTTGGTACCTTGAGCAATAGCCTCTTCATGTCTATAAACTCGCAGGTCGGCGCCAATATCTTCGCAAAACTTGTCCCTGAACTCATACATCTCAGGAAACTTCATCCCTGTATCAACATGCAAAAGAGGAAATGGTATCTTTCCAGGATAAAAGGCCTTTTGGGCCAACCGGACCATAACAGAGGAATCTTTACCCACTGAATAGAGCATCACAGGTCGCTCAAACTCCGCAGCAACCTCACGAATAATATGTATACTCTCAGCTTCGAGAGCTTTAAGGTTAGACAGGTGTAATTTTTCCATACAATAATGCCTTTGCTGATTGCTGAATAATGGTGAGGGCGAGGAAGTGTATAACCAGGCGGTCAAACCATATTAACACTTAAATGATAACAGAAGAGCACCAGAATGCCAAAGGCAACAATTTGTTTACTGTGGATTGTATATAATCTCCGCTAGTCCTGAGTAGCCGCAGGCGTATCGAAGGGCGGCTACGAAGAGCCATTCTTTCCAAAACTACCATACCAAATCCGCTGGTCCTGCTGAGTAGTGCTGAGCTCGTATCGAAGAACGGATGGAAATTTTCTCACGAATACTAAACTGTTACCCATCAGGCTGCGGGTGTATTTTCCAGCGTTGGTCCCCACTCGCTCAAGAACACCTCAAATGCATCTGCAGAGAGTGCAGGACTAACAAGATAACCTTGAGCATAATCACATCCCAATGATCTTATAGTTGCCATCTGTGCTTCATCCTCTATCCATTCTGCAGTAACTCTAATCCCCAGATTATGAGCCATAACAATTATAGATTCAGTCATAGCTCTGTCTTTTTGTTTATGGACGATATTCCTGATAAAATACCCATCAATCTTCATATGGCCTATTGGCAGGTTATTTAACCGGCTCAGAGATGAATACCCAATCCCGAAATCATCCAGGCAGATAACCAGTCCCAGAGATCTCAATATACTCAATATGTCCACTTCGTCATTGTCGTTTTTAGCAAGAACTGTTTCGGTCACTTCCAGTTTCAAGCAACTCGGGTGCAACCCGACATCCGATAAGGCTCCATGCACAACATTTATTATTTCAATCTCACTCAGCTGGGCAGGAGAAACATTGACGGATATTTCGAAATCATCATATCCACTATCCTGCCAGGCTTTGCATTGCTTACAAGCTGTTTCCAACACCATCTTACCCATTTGGACTATCATCCCGGTTTCCTCAGCAACCGGGATAAAGAGACCTGGTGACACCATGCCTTTATCAGGATGGTCCCATCGCAGGAGGGCTTCAGCGCCTACAATGTTCATCGTATTCACATCGATTATAGGTTGATAGTAAACTTGAAGCTCATTATTCTCCAGTGCGAGCCTGAGATCTCTCTCCATCTCTACTCTGGCATGGCTTTCCTGGCTGATCTCATCAGAGAAGAACTGACAATTGTTCCGCCCCAACTCCTTGGCTTTATACATAGCTGTATCAGCATATCGAAGAAGCCCATCTGCATCCAGTGCATTGTCAGGATAGATACTGACCCCTATACTGGCACCAATAACCAGTTTGCTTCCGGAAATCTCATACGGTTTTGAAACCTCATTCAACATACGTTGAGCTACAACCGCAGCATCATTTATAGATTTGATATTCTTTAGCAATACATTGAATTCGTCCCCGCCCATCCTGGCCAGTATGTCTCCGGATCTCAGGCATGATCCAAGTCTTGCAGCTGTCTGCACAAGCAGTATATCCCCGGCGTTATGCCCCATGGTATCGTTTACCATCTTGAATTTATCGAGATCGATAAATAGAACTGCACACTGTTTGCCATTTGTCTTATGATCATCTATTACCGATGCCAGTTCCTCAGAAAAATATAATCGATTCGACAGTCCGGTAAGAGTATCATGCCTTGCCTGGTAATCCATTTCTGCGGCATCTACTTCTATCTGTTCTTTAGCAAACTCCACTTCCTTTGCATGTTGATGGGCAGCAAGCAATGCCACTTCGAGTTGACGGTTTATATTGTCAATTTCTGAATTAGCTAAAAGTATTTTATATTCTGCCTGTTTCTGTGCGGTAATATCCATGATAGTACCTTCATAGTGCGTGATGATGCTGTTTTCATCACGTCTTATGAACGTATTTTCATCTATCCATTTTACCTGTCCACCCTTTGTAATGACCCGGTAAGGTTTGTGATTAAATGCCACTTGCTCATTATCACTACTATATTGCTTAACCTCTTCTTCAACCAAGTTTAAGTCATCTGGATGAATTACGTTGATGTAGTCTATATCACCAGAGATAAAATCCTCTGCACAATAGCCTAATAGCATCTCAACATTCGTTGAAACAAATAATACTGGCCAGTTGGGTTCATTTCCCCATGAGAAAGCAACTACAGGACTTCTCTCAATGATGTTCCATGCCTCTCTTAGAGCCCGTTCTGCTTCTTTCTGTGCAGTAATATCACGTAGTATACCGACTGCTCCCCATTCATTGTTTCTCTGGAATGCTGACAGAGACAAAGCAACTGTTATTTCCTTTTGGTCTTTGCGAATTGCATGCAATTCCAGGTTCTGTCCGATTGCACTACCACGTCCAGACTGCAGGAAACCAGGAAATGCCTGGTTATGAGCATCGTGATAACGCTCAGGCGCCAGCAGCTTGTGGAGATTTAACCCCAGTGCCTCATCTGCTGTGTATCCAAGAACACGTTCAGCGGCAGGGTTCCAGAATACAATTTGGCCACGTGCATTCATCATCAGGATAGCATCCTGTGCCGAATCGGTAATGCTCCGAACTGTTGCTTCACTGTCCCGTAATGCTTCCTCGGCCAACTTTCGATCAGTAATGTCACGGCCAATTCCCAACACACCGATCAATGTTCCATCAGGTCCCCAATAGGGTGTTTTAAGGGTATCAAGCATTACCATCCGACCATCAGGATATGTGATCCACTCCTCGTTGTTCCGCGATTCAAGCAAAGCCAACATGCGCTGGTCATAATCTCTGAAACTATCTGCAGTCTCTTTATCGAAGAGATCGTAATCAGTTGATCCAATAATTTTATCCCGTGAGTGTCCAACAAACTCCGTAAAGGCCGGATTACAACCGAGATAAACGCCATTAACATCCTTGAAGAAAATCAGATCCGGAATAGAATCAAGTAGAGAAGTTATCAGACCAGAATTATGTTTAATTTCATCTTCCGCCTGCTTACGTTTAGTTATATCAAGCCCTACCCCTGTAAGATAAGTCTTACCATCTATATCAAGCCTGACTCCATTCACGTGGACAAGGAGTTTACTACCGTCTTTGACTATCAGATTGGCTTCAACTTCACCGTAACCAGTTTCATAAACCTCTTCAATCGTCGCGTTGACCTTTGCAAGCTCCTCACCATCATACCATTGTGTAATGTTCATATGAGACAGTTCTTCGGCACTATAACCGGTCATTAACTCGTGCTTCTT
Source organism: Abditibacteriota bacterium (assembly GCA_942493375.1). GTDB lineage: Bacteria > Armatimonadota > UBA5829 > UBA5829 > UBA5829. The sequence goes on from OW818698.1 coordinate 234,908, forward strand.
GTTCCACCTGACAAGGGTACCCTGTTCATCATATACATACAGGAATCCAGGAACACTTTCTAACAGCGCCTTGGTAAATTCTTTTTCGCTTATAAGGGCTTTCTCTTTTGCCTGCAGGTCCTCAGTTGTCGCTATCAGCTCCTCATATGATGCCTCAAGCTCTTCGCTCTTTTCTTTTAACTCATCCTCGGCCTGTTTGCGCTCAGTTATATCGCGAACACTCTCAATCGCGCCAATTACGTTACCGGACTGATCGTGAAGTGGAGAAGCCTTGGTATATGCCCACATTCCCTTATTGTCATTAAGAGCATTACAAAACACTATCGCCGAATATGCATCGCTCTCACGGGTGATGCTGGGATATTTGGTCTCAATGTCTAGATATCCATCAAGAACCATATCCATCAAATGCTGCCGTGCGTCACCATAAAATGGTACGGTATAGAGATGATCACCTTTTCCAATCATCTCATCTGCTGGAATACCGGTCATTTGTTCAATGGCTTTGTTCCAAATGATAACGCGCTTGTTCGTATCAATCGCAAAAGTCGCATCAGGCAGAAAATCAATAACGTCCGTCAGTTGGCTCTGACTAGCTCGAAGAGCATCTTCAATCTGCTTACGCTCAGTTATATCCCGCACTACACAGGTCAATCCAGCCAAAACACCGTCACTTCCGTAACTCGATGTGACTTGAAGATCAAACCATTTCAGAGCGTTCTGAATATCCAGACTGTATTCGGCTTTGGCAGGATTCCCGGAATGAAGTGTTTGCATTAAAGCATTCTTAACAATTGCATATGAATCATCAGGCAAACCAATGGCATCAAGCCGCTTACCTATAAACATCTCCGGCTTAACATAAAGCTTATCATTGCAGGATTGATAATACTCTTTGAAAACCAGATCTTTGTCCATCACAAAGACAAGGTCATCCATACTTGCGATGAGTGATTTTAGACGTCCTTCACTTTCCTGCAGAGCCAATTGCGATCTTGAAAGGTCAAGAGTCTTTCTGTTCACCTGTTTTTTAAGTGTCCAGGACCACACCATAAAAACAAACATTGCTAGTGCGGTTACAACACCTGCATATACGGCATATTTCAATATTACCGCTGTAGACGAATGTTCATTCCGGTGGTATTTAAACCATTTCAGATTAAGTTCTTTGTATTTTGGGGTGTGCTTTATCTGGTCGATTGCCTCGTTTAATCGTGTCAGCAGTGCGGTGTTTCCCTTTTTCACAGCCAGACGATATGAACTCGGTAAGATTGGGGGCCCAACGACGTGAATGTTATCAAGACTCTGTTTTGCGATTGTGTCCATGCCGAGATTATATGGAGCTACAACAAAATCGTGTTTGCCGGAATTCAAAAGGATAAGAGCAATTGGAAGTGAATCAACATATACTGCCTTTTTGTAAAGCCCCATTGGTTTAATGAACTTATCAATAGAGGCGTCACCAATGAGACCTATTACCTCCTTTCCCTTTAAATCTGACAGCTTTGTAATTGATGATGATTTGCTTGCAAAAATGGCATAATATTCATCATGGTAAGGGATGGTAAAATCAAAACGTTTTTCTCGATCTTTAGTGTACAGTGTGCTGATAATAAAGTCGGCCTGGCTGTCACCAATACACTTCTGTGCCTTCTCCCAGTTCATCAGGCGAATATCTACTCGCTGTTTCACTATAGGCGCAAGTGCCTTAACAATATCCACATCAAAACCAGCTGGTTGGTTAGTATTGTGGTCAATAAATGTGTGAGGAGGATAGTCAGAATCACCCACACCTGCAAGAGCCTTCCCATCCGAGCAGGCAGTGTTACTGACAAAAATGACTCCAGATAAAAACAGCATAGCAAACATCGACAGATGCAGTGCAATGTGTTTTCTAACTATATCCAACTAGTGACTCCGATTCCACATCAAGTCGTGCAATTAACTTGTGAGTTCATTAGGCAAACAGGGCTCTTATTCTATCTGAAATGCAACAAGCATTTGCACACTAACCCGCATTATTCACCAAGCTTCGCTTTTGACCTGCAGTAGGGACAAAAGCTGACGGTATTTATACCGTCAGTCATGAATAATGCGACTAGAACACAGCACAAATACACAGTAATAATTATAGGAAGAGATGATCCAAATCAATAGGGGGAAAGGTGTATTGCTAAGGTAATTAACTTACGTACCCGTCGGGTGATATGTTGCTAAGTCGAAGCATACATACATATTGCGGATATATTTGCCACGTATAGACCTGATCCAGGACTATTTGGCCTATTTTGGTTAGTCAACCATCAATATTCATACAACACTTCGCACTGCGTAATATTCCAGCAATTCATCAACTGAGAATGTTATAACTCATGCTGCGTTTTCTTCTCGTATGATAGGCTTCCAATCATTGGCAAATCGCTCAAAGGCATCGGCAGATAGTGCTGGACTAATCAAATATCCCTGGACTAGATCGCAGTTCAATGATCTGATTGCTGCCATTTCCGTCTCGTCTTCGATCCATTCAGCTGTAACCTTCATGCCCAGATTGTGTGCTAATGTCACTATAGATTCAACCATAGCTCTGCCTTTTTGTTTATGCACGATGTTTCGAATGAAATGGCCATCGATTTTCACATGTCCAACGGGCAAACTAGACAGTCTTTCCAATGATGAATAGCCAATGCCAAAATCATCCAGACATATCACCAATCCTAAAGACCGCAGGATACTCAGAATGTCTACTTCATCATCGCTGTTTTTGGCGAGAACTGATTCAACAACTTCAAGTTTCAGGAATTGCGGAACTAGATCAACCGTAGACAGAGCATTATCAACCATCTCAATAATACCTATGTCGTTGAGCTGTACAGGCGATACGTTTATTGATATCTCAAAATCAACAAAACCTGCATTCTGCCAGAGTTTGCACTGCCTGCATGCCGTCTCCAGGACCATTTTGCCTACTTCAATTATCAAGCCCGTCTCCTCAGCAATCGGAATAAACAGGCTTGGAGATATCATCCCATTTCTGGGATGATTCCAACGCAGCAGTGCTTCTGCACCAACAATCCGCATTGTCCGGGCATCTACGATAGGCTGGTAGAAGACCTTAAGCTCATCTCGCTGAACAGCTAGTCTGAAGTCATTCTCCAGGTCTACTCTTGAACGGTTTTCCTGACTGATTTCTTCAGAGTAAAACTGACAATTGTTGCGTCCCAAATCCTTGGCCTTATACATCGCTGCATCTGCTGTCTTGAGCAATCCAACTGCATCAGTTGCGTTATCCGGATATATACTGCCACCTATACTCACACCAATGACAAATTTGGTTCCCTTGATTTCATAGGGCATAGAAACCTGTTCCAGCATACGTTGTGCTATCTGAGTGGCATCATCAATAGATTTGATGTCCTTAAGCAAGACAGTGAACTCATCACCACCCATTCTGGCGAGAATATCATTCTGTCGCAGACACGAACTGAGTCTGGTAGCTGTCTGAATCAACAGATTATCACCTGCTTTGTGCCCCATAGTATCGTTCACTATCTTAAATTTGTCCAAATCTAGAAACAATACAATACATTGCTTGGTCTGCTTGCCATGCTGTAATATAGCCTTATCCAATTCCTCTGAGAACAGTAATCTATTCGGCAGTCCGGTAAGTGCATCGTGCCTGGCCTGGTAATCCAGTTCAGCAGCATCTTCTTCGATCAACGCCTTGGCAATCTCAATTTCCTTGGCGTGTTGATGAGCTGCGAATAGCGCTTCTTCAAGTTGACGGTTCATTTTATCAATCTCAGAATTTGCTTTACGCAGAGCGTCATCGGCTTGCTTCTGAACTGTAATGTCGCGAAGTATTCCTACAGCGCCCCATTCTGCATTCCTTTGGACTGTAGAAACAGATAATGCAACCACTATCTCAACATTATCCTTGCGGACGGCATGAAGTTCGAGGGTTTGCCCGATACTGTTTCCACACTCTTCATTGATAAAGCGAGAAAGTGTTTGTTCAGAGGCATTCACGTGACTGACTGGAGCCAACAGCGTATCAATGTTTTCTCCCGTCGCTTCATTCGCTGTGTATCCGAGAATTCGTTCTGCTGCAGGATTCCAGAACACAATCCGTCCTTGCGAGTCCATCATCACAATAGCGTCTTGCGCTGAATCTGTAATACTGCGGATGGTCGCTTCACTCTCCCGCAGCGCATCCTCAGCAAGCCGTCTATCAGTGATATCCCTGGCTATCCCCTCAAAAGTCACTACTCTTCCGGTATCATCCATAATTGGAACAGCACATGATGCGTGCCAGCGCCATGTTCCATCAACGTGTTTAATACGGTATTGGACATCTTCCTGCCGCTCACCGGTAATAGAGGCACTCTGTATTAATTCCAATAGCACGGGGATATCATCAGGATGAACAAATGCATGGAACGGTTGTCCAATAACCTGCGTTAACGAATGACCCAAAATCACGCTCCAGGCAGGGGATACGAATTTGAATACTCCGTTTGTATCGAGAGTGTAGATGATATCATGACTGTTATCAATGATATGCCGGTAATTCTCCTCGCTCTCACTCAGCGCTTTTTCTACCAGCTTTCGTTCATTGATATCAGCATCTGATCCCCGATACCCGATCAGCTTACCATTAGCATCGAGAACAGGTACTCCATTGGTTGACACCCACAAAACCTGTCCATCAGCAGTAACTATCGTATTCTCCATGTTGCGGAACGATTCTCTTTGGGCAAATACTGCAAAAACCGCCTGTTTAAATTCCTCACGCCCGGTTTCCGGATGTAGATCATAAAAATATTTCTTGTTAACGATTTCCTCCGGTTCATAACCAAGAACATCCGCAACAACGCTACTGATGTATGTATACATCCCATCAGTGTTGACCTCCCAGGTAATTGTCCGGGTATGACTGGCAACAGCATTGAGCCGATCTTCGCTGTCTCGCAGTGCTTCCTGGATTTTATATTGCTCAGTTACATCTGAGAAGACTAATACTACACCGGTAATAGCTCCACTGCTGTCTCGAATTGGTGCAGCACTGTCGGCAATCTGTCGCTCAGAGCCATCACGGGCTATAAGAGTCGTATGGTTCGCAAGGTGACAAACTTCACCCGAAGACATCACTTCATGCACCGGTATCACTGCCATTTTACGCGTAAGTGCATTAACAATCCGAAACACATCAGAGATTGGCAATCCGACAGCTTCACAAAGCTTCCATCCGGTAAGGACCTCTGCCACAGGATTCATACGGACGACACATCCTTTGGCATCAGTCGATATAACAGCATCTCCTATTGAATTCAATGTAATCGAAAGATGCTCCTCGCTCTTCTTGACTTCCTCTTCAGCTCGAGTTCGCTCACCTATTTCATTTTCCAGAGCTGTTTTCTGCTGAAAGAATCCTCGGATCAGTGTGGCGAGTCGGCCAAACTCACCTGGATCCTGCTCAAGAGAAACCAGTGTCTGCGGTGATTGTGTTTCCATCGCACTTGAAATCATACCTAATGGATGAGTAACAAATCTCGAGAGTCCAAGCGCAAGAACCAGAAGCATCAAACCTACAAAGATTCCCAATATTTCAACTAATTGCCGAGAAGCTGCTTTCTGTATATCCCCTTCTTCAAACCGTTTACTAATCCACAGAGTTTGAATTCTGTGACCATCAAAACCGTTCAGAGGTTTTCGAAAAACGACTGTGTTCATTTTTCTTTCGTCGGAAGAAATTCTTTTCGCATCTGAGACGCTATGCAATGAAGCTTCGCCATCTATAAGCGAGGCGATTCCATTCAAGTAGTTCATATCCCATATCTGAAAAGCTAGAAGATATCCATATGTTGGTCCAGAACGTTTACTATCTGCGCTGGTTACGATCTTTGCACCATTAACCTCAAATAATTCGTGAGTAGTACATATAAAAAAGTGACACCTGGTGCTGTTGGAAAACAGCTGCTTGATCACAGGGGGGTTAAGGTCAGGGGACAGCAACTTGTGATTCGCTGAGGATTCAGCTTTATAAATATTAATGCCTTTAGGATCATATACCGCGATTGCGTCCGCTGCATAACTGTCCATTCCAGCCACAAGGTTTATTTCTGCCCACTTTGGATCCTTTGTTTTGACGAAACTAGCCATTTCGTCCCACAAGGAATAGTCAGAAGCCAGATTAGATAATTTTTCACCGCGCAGTTCCACCAGATTTTCAGCAATCCGGTGAATCTCAGAAGTTTCCTGCTTGTATAAGAGACGCAAGCGGTGTCGTTCCTGCAATTGCCAACCGGCAATCCCAAGAATAAACAGTACTGCTACCCCGCAGAGCAGCAGCATAATGCGTTTTCTCACAACATCCAAAGAATGGCTCCACTTTCTCGCCAGTTTTACAGGAATTTATTATTGTCATTATTATAGGTGCAGTACGTTTTAGTCTTTAGGGGGAACCAATCAATTACACTAAGTATTTCTATTATGACAACCTAAGGTTAGCTGCCAATATAGGTCAAAACAGTGGCACGATGAGTATTTATGGGAACATGATGCAGTATTTATGAATACAAGGTGGAGTAATTCTTACTCCACCTTAAGATTTTTTCCCATTAATACAAGCGCGCCATCATTCAACAACATAACGCCGGATTCAGTTGACCCTGATAGCAAGACAATCAATTCCGGGATCGAACGAAACAGGGAGAGTAAGAGAGTCACCAGTGCATGCACAATCCACCTTTGCTCCATTAATAGAAATCGATTTCACCAGCAAGCCTGCCGGTAGACCGAGGACCAGTTTAGTCACAGGGAATGGTGCAAACTGCCGGAGTGGTTTAATGCTCATCTTGATTTTATCTGCTTCGATCTGATATTCGAGAATAAAACAGCTTGTTGTAAGAAAAACAGGCGTGCGAAGCGTCTGCTCCCCTGGCAACAACTGTGGATTCAAATACAATGTCTGCTTTGAGACATCAGGAACAACCCCTGCTATAGCATCCAAAAACAGCCAACTGACTGTAGCAGTCATGTAATATGGTAGCCCCGAGGGAGAACCATCGTTTTTGTAGGTTAGGGTCTGATTGTAATGAGTACTTGGCAGTCTGGTTATAATCTCATCCTGCAGCCGTAAGAACTCCCATGCAAGGTCGGAATGTCCAGTCATCAAAGCTGCCCCGCCGTAGTATGCAATCGGATACTGCATAAAAGCGCTGGTATCCAGTCGTGCTGATTGGTCCGTCATTCCATGCTCGCACATGTTCTTTGCCCGAATACTCTCCAGCGCCTGACGAATTTTTTCATCTGACAGTCTAGGTTTCATCCCGGCTGATAGCATAGCCCACTCACCAACCAGGCTGCATATGAAGCAGGAATCATCTGTAATTCCATTCGCTGGATTATAAGCGTTTCGGAAATAACCTCCATCACCCTCGTCAACCCAGAGATACTTCATACGGCTCTCGTGGGCTTTATCAGCGAATTCTTTCCAACGTGTGGAATCCGCTTCCTCCCCAAGCCTCGCTGCAATATCTGCTGCCAGGGTCAGAGCAGCTTCATGGATACTTGCTGCAAATGAACTTATACCGTCCCAGTGCTGGTTATCATAAGTTGTGCATCGCCCGGCTTTTAGTGTCGGAATCCCATCTCCGGTGTCATCAAGGCTGATAGCCCAATCCATCGCGGCACGGACATTCGACCAATGGTATGCCAGGAATTTATTGTCACCGGTCTTCAGATAATGCCTGTGAACCTCTATCACATAAGCTGCTGCAAGATCCGGCCAGCAATTTCCTTTCTTACTGATATCGAAATCCCCGAATCCGAGTTCGTGTGATGGCATTCCGCTGTCCATCTGGCATTTTGCAAACAATTCCAGTTCGATTGCATCCAGTGTCGGAAAGAACGTCGTCCAGTAACTCCCCGAACACGTCCGCTGGTCAAGTGTCCCCCGGCACCCGCACATACCGGTAGGTCCTTCATTGATAGAGAACCATCCTCTCTTGTCCAAAGTGCTGTTGGTATTCGCAACAAACCGGCTATCGAGAAGTTGTTTCACAAACCAGCCAGGCAGAGAAGAACATTCCAGTAGCTCCCGAATCTCCCGGGTTTTAGAAAGAAGCTCAGACTGATGTTCCCACCCAAACCGCGTTACTTCTTCAGCACTCCTATACGTATTGGCATAAGAAACAGACTCATCATCCCCCGAACCATCGATACTGCACGGCATATACCAGGAAAGCATAAAGTCTACATCCACACTGGTATTAGCCTGAAGCTCCCTGGTAACTATCAATGCACCCGCTCTGAACTCTCCAATCCCAACCGGCGCAAATCCCCCATCGCATCCACCCTCAAACCATTTCGTAAACGCAGGTTCATCTGCTACAATATCCCTGTCAGGCACAGCTTCAGCATCACCCGAACACCAGATCAGATGTTCTCCAAAAGAGCTCGGGTTCATCTGATCATCTTTCGCAGAAAAAGAAAGAGCTAACCCACCATCTATCTTCTTTACACTCTGGAAGTTAGCTGTTCTGTTTGACCACCCGAACGAATGGTTCCAGGTATGGTAAATAAGAGGCAGCAGCTTGTCTTGATTACGATTGTTCTGGCGCATGTGTCCGCCGGTATTGATCAGACTCTCCCAGGAGCACAGTAACTTTACAGTCTGGGCCAGATTAGTAGGATTGCTCAGTGTGAACCGAAAGAATGCACATGGAAGCTGCGATAGCTCAATATCCTGGGGAACATGAGATGAAAACGCATGGAGCTTGATATCTACTGGCAGATCATTATCATTGTAAGTTAGGTTCACTTCCGGAAATGCCATATCAGCATCTATCGATTGCACAGGCTGAAAGAGTTGATCAACCTGCTGGGTCTGCAGGAGTCTGGTTACCATTCCATTGCTATTCTGGACATTGGCAGCAAAGTAACACCCGGGCAGGCGATAGACAGGGCAGTCCTGGTTGTTATTGGTTGTCAGTGCAGTGAATATACCAGTTGAAGTCAGTTCAACCTTACCTGCACCGATTCCTCCCAAAGGCACCCCGGATGGAATCTGGCACTGCTCCGCATCGTGCTCATGATCAAACAGGAACCCATTACGGACCAGAACCTGCCGCTGTTCATCAGTCAGCACAGCGTTGCGTATCTCAAACATCTCATCCACAGCCCGATTGTCCCAGATAACCTGAGCCTGACCGCTTGTAACGATCGAATCATCCTCAGAAAGCAGGACCCGTTCAACAGGCTGCTCAGTCTGAATAGAAAGCTTATGCAGCCCCCGTGCAAGATTAGCCAAACCGCATTTATAGTACCGAGGCAGCTCACAGACCGTTAACCCTGAATGCACTTCCCGATCATTCACAAACAAAACCGCATCATTAATCTCAACATCAGAGATCAACCAGATCCCAAACTGGAAAAACCCATCCTTAGGAACCTCAAAAGCAAACTCCTGCAAACCACTCGATTCTGAGATCTGCTTGTCTTTACCGGTCAACCATATATTCATAACAAAAATCGCCCCTCACCCAGGATATGAAAGTATTATATAGTGAGAACTATAAACAAGCAAAAAGGGAGGAGTTCAGTTTCATGGGAACATTGTCATCCTGAGGAACGAAGGATCTGCTTTTCATCCGGAAAAAGCAGATCCTTCGTTCCTCAGGACGACAAATTCCCGCAACTCTGAACTATTATGCAAAAAGTTATAGGTGGATCAAGAGGAACAGGATGGTCAAATGCATCGGTATCAGAGCGAAGGGGACTACAACCGCTAAGCTATACAACAACCAACCACTCCCGAAGCGCCGATGCCGATGCACTGGCTTTCTACGAAGAGACTTGCTAGCGGATCTGCCCATACCCTCTGTTCATTTCATTTAGAGTTGTAAACGCAGCTGTCTGAACTCTTCGATCCGGGTCTTGCAACCTGGCTTTGATGGCACCTAATACTCTGGAATCGCTCAGATCGGGAAACTGGTAGATGGCAGAGATTCTCACATTTGCTGATGGATGATCAATCATTGACAGAAGCAGGTTCGTAATCAGAGGATGATTAATACTATGAAAGCCGAAGATTGATCCATATTCCAATTCTTCGGTCTCAGATACTGTTTCGGCATACAACCTTTCAATAGCTGGTTCATATCCAATCCATGCAAGTTCTCTTATTGCCCAGTATCCTGAATCATTATCCGCATCCATATAAGATGTTATTGCATTGATTGCATCGTTGGATCCAATATTGATCAAAGCTTGGAACACTCTATCTGCCAGATAGCCATCGCTAGCTGTTAACGAGTCAAGAAGCGGTTCGATTGCCCGGGGATCTTGAATCTCACCAAAAGCAGAGATAATATCCATTCTGGGCCAGCGGTCGGCAGTTTTGAGTTTATCAAAAAGATACTGCCAACCTCTATCGTCACCAAAATGTGCCAATGAGATCGCCGCATAAATCCCGGAATACTCATCATTAAGAGCTTCCACCAGCGGTTCTATTGCGCTCGGGTCTCCAAGGATTCGAAGTGATTCTGCTGCCGATCTTCTGATATACTGGTTCGTATCCTCCTCAGCATATCTGTCCGGATACATGTCGGTTATTACTGTTTCAATATTTGGCACCAAATGCAGCAGAGTTACCAGAGTCTCAAACGCGCGCTTATCACCCATTTTTGCAAGAGCTGTTGCTGCTAAATTGCGGATATACAAATCCTCATTTGACAGAGCATTTACAATACTGTCTGAAGCACGCGTTGCCTGCAAATCACCAAGTATATAAATGGCAGTATCCATCATAATACCATCTGGGGCATCCAGCATTTGAATGGCTAACTCTACTGCCTTCTCAGGATCAAGTTCTGTTAGTGTATCCAGTGCGTGATATATAACAGTTGTGTCTGTTCCTGATGAAATAATGCCCAGCAAAGGTTCAATTGCCCGCGAATCTCCCATCTTTTTCAGGTAATCAATAGCTGCAATAGCCAGCTTTGAAGATGCATCACTTATTATCCCAATAAGTGGTTCGATTGCTGATTCTGATCTGAGCTTTTTCAATGAAGAGATTGCACTGCAAGCTACAGTATCCGATTGATCAAACAGTGCCTTAAGCAGTAAATCAATGCACTCAACTCCACCAATTTCGCTCATAGCAGATGCTGCTTTGCTACGGATAGCTTCTTCAGGATCGTTTAACGCCTCCGCAACAATCTCATAGGATTGTTGATCTCCACGATTCTCCAACCACGAAATCACATTTACACGAACATTCGCATCCTTGTCTTCATACGCTTTGTAAAGCAACTCAGGGACTCTGGGATCATCAATACCAGCCAAAGCGTCAACAGCAAACGCCCGAAAAAGTAGATTGGGATCAGATAGAGTATCTGATAATGAGTCAACAGCTTCAACGTCATTTATAGCCCATTCGATATGGCAAGTTGATCTATATCTGCCTCTCTTTTTCCCCAATAACCTCTCCTGGTCCTCCTCATCCCACTCATGCGCCACTTCCAGCAAAACCCCTGCAGCATCCCCGCCACACTTTTTGATGATATCATAAGCAACCTTCTGCTTCTCAATATCATCACTGATCAAATCCCACGCAGCAGCTCTTATCAGTTCGTCGGACATAAGTTAATTTACCTCTGGATAATTAGGTGATCCCGGTCCAATATGAACCAGTTTCTCACAAGCATGCACCAATACCTGCCTACCGCAGAGGATACATTTACCCCATGTAGCATTTGGGAAATACTGGTTCTTGTGATCAATAATCTCATACTCAACAAATCCTTTGCATGTATCACACCACGCCTTGCCAGCTCTATCATCTTTTACTGGAATGCAATCACCTTTAGGAGAATCTATAGTTGTTTGCCAAAACGATATAATATCACAAGGAACATGCCAAATGGTGAATGAACGTTCGGGGTATGCAGTTTGGAGGCCAGCAGTATATTCAGCGGCTCTTTTCTCACCATATTCAATACACTCTTCATCAGAACCTGCAACAACTATATGGTCTACATGCTCGTGATTTATAAAACTCTCTATTCTCCATGAAGCTTCATTTGGAGTTCTTTCTCTAATCTGGTCTATGTGCTTTCTGGCAGAAACAGGCCCTTCCAGAAACACCATCCCGTCAACTTCTGAAAACTCAGATTCTGGTATATCCGCCCATATCTCCTCAGCAGTATAGGCCAAATCCGTCAGCTCAGAAGTCAATTCTGCTTTAACAACACCGCCAAGTGAGTTTAATTCCTGCACTATACGCCGAGATTCATTTTCAGACAATCCCCGCCACAATTCGGTATTAAGCTCTCCCTCAATCATCCTCAGCCCGTACCAGTCCAACCCCTCTTTGCCAAATACCGCATAGACTCTCGCACGAAAATCCGCAATATCTTCAGGAATAGAATACAACACCACCGACCACTCACCGCTCATTATCTACACCCACAATCTATAATCATCAATCCAATGTCACCACCGGAGATCTCCCCAGTGCCAGTTGGGAAACCTGGTTGGTTTTCAGGTCATATGCCAGAATGCGATTACCCAGGCTCCAGATTATTTGATCATCCGGGAGAAGATTCACATCACCGGTCATAGTCAATGAAAACACCGTTTCCAGCCCAATATCCTGTTTCTGTCCGGTCTGTTTGTTTATGGCAGCCAGACCAGCAAAAACCATACCATTGCGTCGTTCAATATCATAGTTCGTTGGTTTATGACCTCTTAGTTCCCTCATATAATGGTTGCTTCTGGAATCTATTTCTTGTAGACCCACATCGTGTGTTCTGATTCGGTATCCCTTGTTTGCAGTTTTCTGAGAGAACTTGGGGTTAATAAGCAATCCACTTAAAGAACATAAATCCCAATAACCTGGTGTTTTATTGTGAGTAATCATCAATCGATCTGCTTTTATATGTAACGATTCCTTTTCGGTCCCATCCAGATTCATTTGATATGCAACACCAGTCTTAGAGTCAATATAATATACATGGCCAGGTTTGTTCTTCAGAAATGATGCCGCGGGGTCATAATTTGCCTGGGTAACCAAAGACGTATCCCCTGCAATCTTATAATGAAAGAACAAGCCAATGTAGGAGATTGTATTGATCACAACACAGAGCACCAGAGCCGCAAATACAGGTTTTGTAAAGCTCAGTTTTGTATAGTTGATAAGAACCTTTACAAATGGCCATTCTATTAATATGGTCAAAAGCCATGTAGCAAAGATAAAACCGACCAAAACAAAACGCATAATACCGAGTGATATCCAGCTTGAGTCAGATTCTGACAATTCCGCCATAATGACCAATCCAATAAAAGCACTCACCAGATTAGCCAAAAGCAGCGGACCATACGCCTTTCCCACACCAAGAGCCGATGGATGTTTCTGCAATCCAATACTATCCGCAGTAACCACTTCCATCTGCCCAAGCCATCGAGTTCTAAAAGCAGGAATCCGAAGCAACAACACAGCAGCAACTGCTTCCACAAGAGCAATAACAAAATTCAAAAATATAAGATGGCTATAACCCGCAACAACAATACCAGACCCCAGATTCGCATATGCAGGTGCAGCTATGATAAAGAGAACCACAGCAATACAGCTAGTTTCCAGCCAACGTATATTTCGTTTCATAATTATCCTTTACTACACAGCAATTCCGGGTCAAGACATCCACTTGTTTATCCCAAACACTGCCACACTATCAGTCAGATACCAGACATCCACAGTCAATCCACCCCATCCCCATTCACCGGCTATCATGTATTCATAATGGTTGACTGTTATAAATGGAAGTATGACATATGAAGCCCCAAAGCGCACTCTAGGGCCTCCGATAGCTGCGCCTCTTTTCATTTTGGCCGCATCGTGGTAGTCAGCCACCGCCTTCCGAGCGATCTTTGTGTGGACTGCCGGTACACCCCATATCCAGGTAACCAAATACAACCCACCGACAATATACAACATCAGTCTTTTACGTTTAGTCATCTGCTACCCCCACATCCGAGTATAACGCCTTTCCCTTTCCGTGTATTCCGTGGTTGAATTCCCCTACTTCACAATCCGCTCGATCTGCGCTTTAGGGTGATGATTGAAATTGACCAGGAAACCTAATTCCAGTCCGGATGCATGTAGATAATGTTGGACCAGTGCAAAGTGTTCATTAGTTAGTTCAGCTACAGCTTTAATCTCCACAATGATCTGATCAAAGCATATAAAATCCGGTTTGTATATCTGCTGCAGAGGCAAACCCTTATAGTATATTAGCAGTTCCTTGTGGGAGCTAAATGGTATCTCCTGACTACGGAATTCCTTTTCCAGGCACTCCTGATAAACAGCTTCCAAAAACCCGCAGCCAATCTCCCGGAAAACTTCAAAAATCGCCCCACGTATCCGAAAACTCTCTTCCTCAAATTTCAAAACAGGCATTTGCGTTACCTCCTTTTTTTAATAACCACGGAATACACGGAATACACGGAAAAAAGAAGGGAAACAAACAGATATAGAACCCAAACAAGATTAAGACAGACCAAACCACCAACACAACACTTGAACTACATCATGATATCACAAGGTATTTATTATTTTGCATTTTTCCGTGTATTCCGTGTATTCCGTGGTTAATAAAGGGGAGAAGCTAAGGAAAAGCACAGTGTGACGCACAAAAAAGCAACACGCCACACTGCACAATTGTCGTTATATTTTCATTGACTCTGTGGTGATAAGAATCATTCAGTGGTCACGATCTCGTAGATCGCGGCATTCCTTGTCTTGTTCGTATCTACTGTTATCTTACCTGTCAGTGGTTGCCTTTTGCCGGACAGGCGGTCTATCAGCATCAGTCCTTTACCACCCTTTGGCAGCATTTTCGTGTTGATATTCAGGGTCATCTTGCTACCGACTCCCTGGTTGCTGTAGGAGAGGACCGTGATCAGGGCTATTCTGCCTTTCTTGGCCAGCATATGGACACGGACCCGGTTGGTAACGTCCAGTTTGATCATTACCTGTTTGCCTTCAAGGTCCATCCCTTGAATAAGCGTTTCGTCACCGGGTGTCTTGGTGACACTCACCAGATTGTCCGCCCTCACTCCGTCCGCGTAGTAATCCTCAATATCCGCAATCAGAGTGTGGACTTTTGAAAGCCCGACCATGAACCTGGCATCTGTGAATCCGTTTGTACCAATATAGTAACCAACACCCTTTATTGCTTTGCTGCTGGACAGGTAAGAGAGCAACTGGAACCTGAACGTCAGAGGGTCTTCCAGCTCTGCTCCCATTGAAAGGTTCAACAGAGGCATCAGGTCCGTTCCACCCTTTGCCTTTCCAAATAGACCTGCAGCATCACCCTCTGTTACAAAGTTCAAATATGCATCCCCGAAATATCCGCTGGCATACCACTGAGGCATATTATAATCAATGTGCTTTGCCCACCTCATATTCTCCGCAGGTGTCAGAGAATCAAATCCACCTGGTCCATATGTGGAAGCAGTGTTAACCATCTTTATGCCGGGGTTAACTTTCCTCGATTCCTCACTCCAGAGGTCTACAAGCTTCGTATAAAGCCCCATGTTAAAAAGTTGCCAGTCCTTCTTCCAATCCCCAGAAAGCTTATCAATCGTTACCTGAGCAGCATCAACCCCTTTATATTTCGCAAAAGCAGCCAGTGTAGATGCATCATAGCTCTGGTACATCCCCTCCAGAGAATCATTTACGATTCCAGTGTATTTGAAAGGCAGATTCATCCTCGCAGGCCTGTTCAGCACATTGATCCATGCTGCCATTGAGGACTCCATCCAGGCCCTTCCTCTGTTAGCAGCATAGTTGAAGTTATAAAGATTCTTGAGCACAGTTCCATCCCTGCTTACAACGTACATATCCTTGTCGTTGATCTTTTCAGATATATCGCTGTAGACTACCCCACCAGATGTTTCCAGCATCGAAGAGAAATTGGGCCAGAAAGTTCGTATACCGCTTTTATACGCAGCTTTCAGCACCAGTTCCTCTTTAGTAGGAACCCCAGTAACCTTCTCCGGAGGAAGTCCGTAGTCGCTCCAGACATTTAACCCCATCATTTTAAACTGCCCGGGAAGCGCCTTGATCCGTTCATCCAGACTTTGCATCCAATTCTGCACCGCATAAAACATCACATAGTATCTTTTGGGAGACCGGACAATCTTTGGAGGATCGATCACCACCAGCTTATATGTTTCACTGGCTAATACATCCTCCCCATCAGTGATCTCAATAACCATCTTTCCATCTCTGGCAGGAACATTCGAAAGCCACAAGCCTCCGAATCCCTGGGGCACTGTGTATCCGCTGACATACCTGAGCAGTGGGAAAGTATACTCAACATATTTCCTGCCATCTCTCACAACAGACTGATGCTGAATCTTTACCTCTTCTGCAGCATTCATTCTATACGCGTGAATAATTTCTTCGTTCAAACCTGACACTTTGACCGGATCGGATGCAAGGATATGCATTACAGGTTTCTTGAGCCTGGTTGGATCGATACATGAAGTAAACACATCAACCCACTGCAAGCTGTTCTTAAGGCAATTCTGAATCCCCAGAGCATTGTCTTTACTGCTGGGATGGAGTTCTATATACACAGCGGGAGCCTTCAGAGTAATATCCGTCACCTTTTCCAGGCATACATCATCAACAGCAATCCCATAGGACGGACTATACAGGCTTGCTTCATATTCACCCTGGGAACTGATCTTAAAATCAGCCCAGATAAGCCTGTATTTCTGGCTGATAACAGGTAGAGTGGACTTCTGATCACCCAGTTTTATCTGCACCAATGAATAATCCTGCATCCCGTTTGCCCTTACCCATGCAGACAGCCTGTATGTTCCAGGCTCCAGATTAACTTTCTGCACAAGATAAGTCTGCCTGTCGCTGGAGTATATCTCCACAGCATTCCTGCCTGAATGCGGTTTTGCATCAGCGTGTCCACCTCCATTTGCAGTTAAATGGTAGTGATAAGTCTGGTCACCGCCGTTGGCGTCCCTGATTGTCCACCCACTCGACCATCCAGCCGGGTCTTCAAACCCGGGGTTTACGAGCAGGTTCTGAGCAAACGCAGACGAGTAAATCAATCCTGATGCAAGTAGTGCCAGAAAAGTCGTGAATATACGGTGTTTCATTGATACAAACTCCAATACAACGTTCTATTGAGCGCATGATAGCATATTATTGTTCGTTTGTTCTATCCATTTTCAGGAAACCTCTGGGAGACATCCCTGTTGCACGGCTGAAGGTCTTTGACAGGTGGTAAATGTCACAGAACCCCATCTGGACTGCTATGATCTTTAATGGTGTCCCCATTCTCAGCAGGTGTTTAACCTTCTCTATGCGGAGTGCCAGATAAGTATTCAGAGGAGTCTCTCCTGTCAGTTCTCTATATCTGTGAGAGAGGGTCGATGTGCTGACATTTATATGCCCTGCGATGTCCTGCAGCGTTATTGGTTCATCTATATGGTTAGTAAGGTAACTCCGCACTGCACCTGCCAGTTCACCTTCAACAACCTGAGTATCAGTTTTTATATGCCACGTATCATCATCCCGATATTCACAACAATGCAGCAAATCTATAAGCTTGCACAGTTCCGCCTGAGCTTTCCAGAGACCGTTATGCCCGTATTGTCTCCCTACCTCTGCTGCATTATGCAACAATTGCAGGATACGGTTATCAGAATCTGCAATACGGGCAAATGGCTGACTGCCACCTGTGAACCTCTCAAGCCCAGCGATTTCCCCATGCTGGAAGCACACATATGCACCGTGCCAGGGGCCTTCCATATCACGTTTGTCCTCCCAGTAAGGTGTGTTTGGGGCATATATATGAGCAGTCGATCTTTTACGTTCGATCCATGGCATGCTGGTCGAACCCACACGGACAAGACCCGTATCTGAATCACTGTAATCTATAACCCAGTAAGGTTGCACAATCCGTCCACTCAGTATTGCCCCGCTGTGCCTGTGTTCAGCCGCACACAATATCATAAAACCAGCATCAACCGGAACATCCCAGGTAAACGTATGCAGAATGTCATTCGTCATCAAACAGGCCTCCGTAACAATTGCAGGATTACACAAGTATTCTGCATGAAATGCCATTTCACCTGTATACAAATTGCCCTAAAGTGTATGTAATGAACTATATACTATCCAATTGGAGGATATTGATTTGTATTCAATAGCAATAGAGTGGAAAGAGGGTTCTCCCAAGGGGCAGATATTTGTCCGTGATGGTGAGCTTAAATCTCTTGAAATAGCATCAAAAAACGGTTCAGTGCAGGGAGAGAATTTCTCCTTTGAATCCGGAGCATGCAGGCTGGCAGTTAACATCGAAACCAGCTCAGATGTATGCATAGTATCAGTTGCTACTAGCGATAACCCGTTTAGTTTCCTTCTCAGGGATGTCAGCAGCGATTTCCCCGTATTTGTAGAACGGTACGGAGTAGCAGTTATTCCAGCTACCGACAGCCGCAGCTATTGTGAAATAGACAAAGCTATCAAAGCCCTGGACCTGAAGAAAAAGATACAGGTAATCGATGCTGAAGAAGAAGAATCCTTCGAAAATGCTTCCAAATACACCAGAGTCATGCACAGCCCGACATGGCTTGGGTTGAGTAGAGACCCTCGTTTCTTCCAGTTTATCGACAGCTACGAAACAGGCCTGCGCATAAGCCCGTTATATCCGGTCGGAGGGCACAATGTCAAAGAAGACAGAGGATACATTCCCTACCAGTTCAATGTCCAGGTAGGCCGGGGAGCCAGTTGTGTTGCAGATATGCACAGAAGACTGGAAGATGGAGTCCTGCCTATTATACACGGGACTGTTGTAGATGAAGAACTATCCTACAACTATACAGTCTTTACATCTCTGGAATATTCCCCGCTTACTCTGGAAACATTGGAAGGCTGGGACTATCTGGAATCCGCATCTGTATCTGCCGGAATGATGATCACACCGGAGCAGGAAGAGCGCCTGAAGGGATTCACCCCGGCAGCTTGTGCACAGCGGGAGCAAACTGTATTCTATGGTAGGGTTACTGCTGTAAACAATGCCAAAGTCCCAAGATACGCCTGGTTCAGAGCCCCTGTTCCTCTAGACATAACTACCCAGACTTACTACACCGATGGACTCGCTACCTGTGAGGAAGGCCTATACTTCTGCACAGCCAAGCATAAGGCCAAACCACTTTCCAAGGATGAATCCGCAGTCCTGCTGAAACCCGGTCAAACTGTTGCATGGGAGTTCGCCATGCCTCACAGTCAGGTATCAAAAGAACGGGCGATCAAACTGCTGGAGCAGGATTTCGACCAGCGCCATGAAGAATGCCGCAAATTCTGGCTCTCCAAACTCGATAAAGCAGCCAGCATAAAAGTCCCTGAGCAGCGGATAGATGAAATGATCCATGCTGGACTGTTGCATGTTGATACCTCATCATTCGGAAAAGAACCAGATGGTCCGATAGCTGTGAACGTAGGTGTATATGCTCCGATCGGGACAGAGAGCTCTCCGATCATTCAGTTTATGGATTCAATGGGCTGGCACGATGTTGCAGAACGGTCACTGGATTTCTTCTTCGAAACGATGCACGATGATGGGTTCGTCCAGAACTACAGCGGTTATGAGGTCGAGACCCAGGCATTCCTATGGTGTGCAGGGGAGCACTATCGATACACCAGAGACACTGCGTGGGTCAAACGAGTTGAGCCAAAACTGATCAAAGCGTGCGATTATCTGCGAACCTGGCGTGAAAAGAACAGTAAAGAGGAACTGATCGGCAAAGGTTATGGAATGCTGGATGGTAGAGTCGCAGACCCCGCAGACCGCTACCGCTACTACATGGCCAATGCATACTACAGCCTGGGCTTGCATAGAGTTGCAGAGATGTTGAAAGCTATTGGTTCTGATCAAGCTGAAAAGCTGCAAGTTGAAGCTAAAGCAGTATGCGGCGATGTCAGGAAAGCAGTGTCAGATTCTATTGCCAGGAGCCCTGTCGTGCCTCTGGGTGATGGAACCTGGTGCCCGACAATTCCCGGATGGGCAGAAGCAGGAGCACTCTCATTCATGGTCCTGGACAGAACTCCGGACTATACACACTTCACATCAGTCGCACACGACTCTATAATCGGCCCAATGTATCTGATCTTCAGTGAAGTGCTGGAACCGACTGAGCCCATAGCTAATGCAATAATGGACTACCATACAGACCTGTTCGTCAATAGGAATGTAGCATTCAGCCAACCTTACTATTGCAGAAACATCTGGGCACACCTCAAACGGGGTGAGGTAAAAGCGTTCATAAAGACCTACTACAACGGTTTCTCAGGCCTATCCGACAGAGACACCTACGATTGGTGGGAGCATTACTTCTTCGCAAGTCCTCATAAGACCCATGAGGAAGGCTGGTTCCTGCTGGAGACCCGCTGGATGCTCTACATAGAGGATAAAAACACTCTGAACCTGCTTCCTGCCGTCCCAAGAAAATGGCTGGAAGATGGCAAAGTGATCGAGATAGACGGTGCCGCCAGCTACTTCGGCCCGATATCTTATCGAATAGAGTCCGACCTGAAAAACAACCGGATAAAAGTAAAAGTAGAATGCAACTCCGACCGCAAACCGGAGAGCATCAACATAAGACTCCCCCACCCGGAAGGCCTAAAAGCCAAGCGCACATCCGCCGGAACCTACAATCCTGCAACAGAGTCCGTTTTAGTAGATTCATTCAACGGATCAATAGAACTGGTGGTTGGATTCTAGTAAAAAACACAATAAACCGCGAATCACGCTAAAGCACGCGAAAATGAATATATTACCCTTTTCGCGTGCTTTAGCGTATTTAGCGGTTCCCTTAAATAGTTAATATTATGGTATTACCAGACAATCACCAAGATAAGCAAACCATTCCCTCTCCGGCATCAGGGAGCGGATACAGTGGGCGTGGTCAAGGGAGTTTGTCAGGCTGGCTTTCATTTTACCCCTGGTATTCGCGGCCTCTGGTTTATATCCATACTTTTCAGCAACCATAATAAACCGCTAATCACGCGAAAATGCATGTATTTCCCTTTTCGCGTGCTTTAGCGTGTTTAGCGGTTCCCTAGAAAAAGTTCAGATTCATGGCATTGCCAGATAGTCACCAAGATAAGCAAACCGTTCCCTTTCCGGCATCAGTGAGCGGATATAGTGGGCGTGGTCAAGGGAGTTTGTCAGGCTGGCTTTCATTTTATCCCGGGTTTTCGCAGCTTCTGGTTTATAGCCGAACTTTTCAGCAACCATAATAAACCGCTAATCACGCGAAAATGCATGTATTTCCCTTTTCGCGTGCTTTAGCGTATTTAGCGGTTCCCTAAAAAAAGTGCAGATTCATGGCATTGCCAGATATTCACCAAGATAAGCAAACCGTTCCCTCTCCGGCATCAGGGAGCGGATATAGTGGGCGTGGTCAAGGGAGTTTGTCAGACTGGCTTTCATTTTATCCCTGGTGTTCACGGCCTCTAGTTTATGCCCGAACTTATCAGCAACCACAAACATCCAATAGTCCGAAGCTTCAGGGAATTTCCTGACCAGTTCCTTGCCAAGTATCTTAGCTGCAGGATCTTTTGGACTCATAATGTAAACTAACGCCATAGCATTCGCCATACCACCCGGATACCATACGTCCATACCTTTTTCCAAAGAGCCATCATTTACCATAGCATAAGCAAACCTGTTATCACTTTTCAACCAAAGCTTCCGTATCCCCACCCTATTCTGCTCCAGAATCAGTTTCCATTCTTTCAATTGAGCCTTATCGTTACATAACCGTGCAAGCTCAACCGCACTCCTAAGACCAAGCCGCACCTCAATATTGTCCATCAAATACTTCACCGGATACTTCGGAGTAGCATAGGTCAATCCATCATCCTGCCACGTAAGCTTTATCGCGCCTACGCATTTGTCCATACTGGGATAGATCCGCTTCAACCAGGTAGTATCCTTGGTAACATAATAAGTCTCATAACAAAGCCAGATAAATGTAGCTGCATAGGAGTCAGTAGAATCATATGTATTAGTAGCTTTAGGCAACTCTCTGGTGCCCGAGTAATCATACGTCGTCCCATCAGGGTTCATATGAGAGATATACCAGTCAGCATAACGCAGAACAGCACTCAAGTAGCGTTTATCTTTAGTTAACTGATAAGCCCTGAGCAGTCCCATCGCCGAAAAGTTGGCAAAATAAGGCACCCCTCGAATATCCTGCTCCGGATTCATAGCAATCAACCCATCACTCAACTGACATTTCAAAATGTAATCAGCCGACACCCGCGCCTGCGCCTTGATATCCACCCGATCAGCACAAGCAGCATTTCCAAAAACTAAAAGCAGCACTAATAACAGAAATCTTTGCATATTATTGGTTACCTGTTTTTTATTATCCGCAGATTTCACAGATTAACGCAGATTATTTTAATATCCTAAACGGTCTATTTAGAACTGTATGCTTGTACAAAACTGAACGGTAGTATTCCATATTAAAAATCTGCGCAAATCTGCGAAATCTGCGGATAATTCTATTCCCTTCCCTTACCAGAAAGCTTCTCAATCGCAGCAGCTATCTGTATTCTTCTCTTCTGCAGTATCCGTGGATCAGACGCAGATTCCCATTCTTTATTAAAAATAATCTGCGTAAATCTGCGAAATCTGCGGATAATTCTATTCCCTTCCCTTACCACAAAGTTTCTCAATCGCAGCAGCTATCTGTATTCTTCTCTTCTGCAATATCCGTGGATCCGACGCCGATTCCCATTCTTTATTAAAAATAATCTGCGTAAATCTGCGAAATCTGCGGATAATTCTATTCCCTTCCCTTGCCAGAAAGTTTCTCAATCGCAGCAGCTATCTGTTTTCTTCTCTTCTGAAGTATCCGTGGATCCGACGCCGATTCCCATTCGTTCTTTGCCAGGTTTTCCGGCACGTTCAGCAGACTAAGAATCGCTTTGTCCGTGGTTTTAGTGCGTTTTATCAGGTCGTTCAAGATCCAGATATATTCGTAGTCCTGCTGACCCAGCCTCAGCATCTCAAACCTTACTGAAGGGATCTCCTTTAGTCCGTCAGAGTGCGGATATGTATCGTTTGGATAAGTTAAGAAGCATTGATGCATATGGTGTGCA
Source organism: Abditibacteriota bacterium (assembly GCA_942493375.1). Taxonomy (GTDB): domain Bacteria; phylum Armatimonadota; class UBA5829; order UBA5829; family UBA5829. Next base: position 258,111 of record OW818698.1, read on the forward strand.
TAGTGGACACCCGTGATATTGAACTTCCAATACAGCCAGTAGTTCTGCCTCATCTCCAGAGGATCATAAGCTGAGTTTGCCCGGTAATCAGCAGCATACACCCAGAACTTCTCTCCCAACGCAAGACGTTCCCTTGCCTGCTCTCCCATATAGTCAAAAATTCCCCACTGCATACAATAGGTATCCATTTTACCGACTAACCCCTCAGGTATCTTATCCGTAGAACCAGCATAGAAACACTGAATTTCAGGAATTGTTTTTTTGACTTCTTCAGCAGCTAGTATAGTCAGTTTAAGGCTGTCTTCATTGGGTTCATCAGCTACTTTTATACTCGTGATATCCTTAAATCCGGCTGCAATCTTTTCGTCCGCAGATTGCCTGATATATGCATTTACTGCAGCAGTTTTCTCAGGGGTAACCGGATTCATAGCCAGAAACTCATTGATATAGTTGTGATAGAGGTTGAATCCCGGGTCAAAGTGATACTCTTCGATCAACGTTCGACGGTCATCGAATGACAGATACTGGAATTCATTTCTATCCAGCTCCGGAGTAACTCTATGTTCACCATAGTTAGCTATCATATTGTTAGTGCACTCAATGTAGTCAGGAGAGAATGCACTAATCTGTTTACCCCAGTAACGCTCCGACCTCTCAACAAAATACGGCACTCCCCCATAGAAGTGATGGATCCAGTAGAGGGATTTCAGATGGGTCTTTGCAGGAAGATCAAAACCATAAACTTTAAGAGCAACCGGAACAGCCAGCTTTCGTCCGTCCGCCAGGCTGATTGTGATCTTACCTTTGTATGTTCCCGGTTTCGTGCCTTCCGGTATCCTCCAGGTTGTCCAGATCGAAGTGTTAACTCTTGCTGTAACCGATATGCGCTTATCCTGAACCAACGGCAGAGGATCCGGAGATGCTTCTAAAAGTCCCTTGATATTGTCCACATACCTGCACTGAGCAGTATTTGATAGTATACTGGACCCTTTGGTTTTTAAGTCCGAGACAATCACCGATGTAATCTCTGTTTTGGTATCCGGTTTGAGGTTACAAACAACTGGGACATATTCCCCGCCAGCTCCTTCTGCATATAAAGACTTGCTAGTTACAGATGGAAGCGGTGTTTCCTTATAAACCTTTTCAGTAGGATCAGACGACCACACAGTCATATCCCCAGCATGCATGAGCTTTGCACCGGTAACAGGAACTGTTCTTCCCGCACCAGATTCAATCTCTGTTCGAGCTTCAGCTTTGGTCAAAAGCTCCATGCCACCGATTGAATAATTGTAAGCCGGTCTGGATTTCTTCAGATATTCAGCAAACGTATAGACCGTAATGCTCTTTATAGCAGTGTGGTTCATCTTCTCCCCGAACCGCACCCAGCCCGGATCTTCCTTATACAATATGTATGCAGCAGACCACTGACCAGCTCTCATCCTGCCATAGCCCCTGCTTGCCACACTTGCAAGAGGTATATCCTGTATTACTCCATCAGCTCCATTTATAACTATCTCAAGGTAAAATGCCGGATAGTCAGCCTTGACCCATACTTTCAGTACATCATACTTTGAGAAGTCAGCAGGCTTATCGAAGTTGATATTCATCCCCGGATACCCAGATCCCCCAGGCACCAGAGTCAGATTATAAAACCTGCCCTCGGATGGAGTCTTGCCCTTAATCTCAGCAACCTTAACCCGCCCGGGAGCTGTATCAGACTTTGCAAAAGGGTCAGTGTCCCCCTGAGCAGTAGCATTCTGGCTCAACAGAGACAACGACTCCCTCCCCTGCACAGACGAACAGACCAGTAGAGCGAATAAGGCAGATACCAATAATGCAGCGTAATTCATTTATGATCTCCTTTTAAACGGTGTCATCTTGCAAAACCATGTCATCCTGCAAAACGGTGTCATCCTGCATAACCATGTCATCCTGAAGTATGAAGGATCTGCTTTTCCATTCGTGCTGAGCACGAGAATTGTGGTGCAAACTTCCAACCTGCGCATTCATATCCACCCGCCCAGCACAATCACTATCAGATATTTAAGCACTGTTGATTTCAGCATTATTAATGCCTATCCCGTATTTTTCCGTGTGTTCCGTGGTTACTTTTCCCTATCCAGTGCCTTCTCAGCTTCTGCCCAGACTTCAGTCTCCTGCTCAATCCTCTGCCGAACTGCAGCATCGGCATTTATAGACTTCAATCTTGCCTGTTCAAGCAGCTTTCCAGCTCTTACCCGAACGCTACTATTATATATATCCCTGGGATCAGGCATATTCCAATTTCCGCTGTGGAGTTTAGTCGATTTGACCGCAGATTCCAGAATCCGGTAATACTCCCTCATCTCCTTCGCAGCTGGACCATACAGTTTTTTGCAGGCATCAGTCAGTATCATATCAGCTGACAAGTGAATATCCCACATCCCCATTGATACAACATAAAACAAAGGCCAGCGTAAAGGATAAGGTTTATCTTCATATGCTGTCTGACTTTCGTAAGTTACCCAGTCAACTCCTTTGGATTTCCAGTAGCGCAGGTTCTCGATCGCAGTCTCACCGGAAACCCATGGCAGCTTCTGCCAGATCTTCTCAGAACATCCCGGAATATACCATTCGTATATGGCCATCTTCGCACCGGTCGCACACCATTTCTCAAAGTTAGCTTTCCATCCAACATTGGCGGGGCATTTTGAATCCATAATCGGATGAGCATGGCAACCCTGATTAATGGTCATAACACAGACACCAGGTTCGGCTTTCATATTGTCCTTCGGGGCATCGTGGGTATACCAGTAAGCGTAGAACAGGATCCAGCGGTCTTTTCGGATCTTGCGGAGCTCTTTAGAAACATAGTTACAGAAATCCAGCATACGGGCTGCCGGGTTGCTGCCCGTTTTAAGGCATTCGCTGCACTCGCAAAAACCTCCGCAGTCATTATTAGAGAGAGAGAACATCACCTGATTCGAGTCCAGTTCAAAGAATGCTTTAGCCTTTTCAACAGTCAGCCTGCGGACATCCAAGTTTGATGTGCACAGCTGCCACTCACCGGTGCTGGTCCGTTTGCCTCCTATTAATGCGTAATACTCTGGATGCTCAGCAAAATATTGGGCTGGAGGAAACAGCGTATCGTGCGCATGGCTGCAATTGAGCGGAGGCCCTCCCAGGAACCACCTGCCGGCCTGTCCTATCCAGACACTCCTCAGTTCAAAATCAGGTTTGTGATTGATATTAAGCACCGGCACAACGATTGTCTTCAGTCTGTTTACAGGCTGCCATAGCTGGTCCGGGCCAAACCATCCACACCCAAGCTTCCCCAGAAACTCCTGAACAGCAAACTGAGTTCCGGAATAAACTGCATCATCATTCCCCAGGATTGCAATCTTGTTGCCAACAGTCTTGAGGATGATCCTCTCAGCATTAGGATAACCTTTTGGCGTCGTTATCTTCATTGAGGCAACAGCTCTACTTGGACCGACCAAAATCTGTGTGCCAGATGGTTTCTCTGATTCAGTGAGAATTGCCAGCCGGACTCCCGAGATTGCATACAAATAGTCCTGCAGCTCAAATGCAGCTTTGGATACTTTAGATGATGGACTGTCTGTGACTACAATACTTGCCTGTGGTTTACCACTTCTGACTATAACTATCCCGACCTTACTTGATTCGGATTTGAGTTTAGCTCCAGGCAGCGGTTCATCAGCCTGTCTGCCCAAGATTTTGCATTCTCTCACATACCAACCCCACTCATTGAGCTTGAAAAACAGCTTTACATATCTGGAGAGGTGCAGCTTGTCCAGATTCAAGTCATACCAACCGTTTCGGGTCTCTGGCTTAATCCTGCCGTTCTCAGTCCAATCAGTCCCATTCTGAGATGTCGATATAACAACATATGCCGGTTTCGCCTGCATATCAAATAACAATTGGACCTTACCTACTCTGTAGTTCTTCTTGAGGTCGAATGTCACCGTCTGGTCTTTGAAGTTGATACCAGCTGTGGTTGTCCAATCAGGAAAAGGATCACGGTCTGTGAGCCTGGCGTTATTTGGATCAACCGGATTGTCAAAAGCAGGATCAGCCGTATAGGTCGCACCCGTTCTAATACCCGGCTCCGTATCAGATGGATTGTCCGTCAGCACAGCAAGCAATGGATTCCCGTTAACACTACTGCAGCAGAGCGTAAATATCGCCAGAACACATATTGTGTATAACTTTTTCATTATTTCCTCTATCTACTTATACATATGTTGCAGAACACAGACAATCAACGCCGCAGCGACCAGCCCTCATCCAGCATTGCCAGATAGTTCTCTACAGGCACATAGGCAGCAATGGAATTGCCGGAACCCAGTGCATATCCGCCGTCTGCTCCCAATTCCGTCACCAGCTTGCGGGTATATTCCCGGACCTGCAGGGGAGTGCTTCTACACAGCCTATCAAGATCAAAACCACCCAGAATAGCTATCCTGTCGCCATACCTGCGTTTCATCTCTTCGACCGGAACAATCAAATCTTCATAGGAATGCTTGGCATCAATTCCGACATCAACGATGATATCCTCCATAATCTCTTCAAGATACCCGCAGCTGTGCAGCACGCAGGGCTTACCGGCATTATGTATAATTTTGGCTAACTTTTTGTGTATAGGTATTACATATTTGCGCAGATCATCAACACCGATAAGCGTTTGAGTCTTGTATCCTAAATCATCGCTCAGGTTAAGAACTCCAACCTGCTCAATGGACGCCATACCGCTGTACATTGCAACATAGACATCCTCTATCTTCGAAAACACTGCAGCAACCAGCTCAGGATCGTCTACTAGCATATAACACAGACCGGTAAAACCAAACAACTGCTGCGCAGCTTCAAAAACTCCGCCAGTCTGACCAATCATCTTCATCCCATCCGGCAGGTGAGGAATCACTTGCTCAAACTCCTGGTAACCGATGCTCTCAGCTGTAGGCCAGTTATATCTCTCAAACGAAGCCCAGTCTTTTATAGGATAATCCGAAGTAGTATCCACCAAACTACCAAAAGTCCAATTAACTGAAGGCCATGCGGGTATATAATCATATCCGGCCTTATAATAGAACTCTAAAGTAGACAATCGGTCCGTTGTCTTTTCACCAAGGATTTCGTCCATTATCTCCGGATTCACAAACAGCTCAAAGAACGGCACCCTGTTGGGATTGCCTTTCCGGAGTAGTGTATTGCAGAACTGATCAAAATCCGGGGAGGGTTTTATGCAAGTCTCTTCAAGGGTTCTCATGATTACAGACAACTCCGGGGTATAATGCAAGGATGCATTATTCTACTATCTTTAGGGATTGAGTAGCAAGGGTTGTCTGAACAGGATTTTCTGGATTATGGGATTTACAGGATTATTTTACTGTAAGCAAGGTAACTTCGGAGTAATGCCGAAGGTATTAGTATAATAGGTGGATATTACTATGAGATATAAAGCGTTTTCTGTATTAGCTCTTTGTTCAATATGCATTTTTATGCTGGTGAGAACCGGGCAAGCAATCGAAACTCGGCCATTTCATCTGGGGTTTACTCCGTGGCCGTATGCCGCAACTATTGAAGCAGTCAACGATACAAACACGTTCGTAACTACACACGCTGACATCATCAACGATCAGATAGATGAAAGCATTCCGTGGGATACCGCGCTGAAAGGCACAGCATTTCCTCCTGGATTCGTTAAGAAAATGCAAGAGAAAGCCAGGCGCATTGGTCATGGGCAGAAGCGTGTATTGTATATTACTCCCATGAACCTCGGCAGAAATGGTCTGCTTCCATCATACAAAGACAGCACCTACCAACCAACATCAGACTGGGAATCAAAACGCTTTGACAACCTTGATGTAGGTAAAGCTTATATCAACTACTGCATATGGATGGTAAAGACGTTCAAACCGGACTACTTCATACTCGGTATCGAGACCAATGAATACCTGAAAAACACTCCAACAGACTGGGACAACTATCACGCATTCTCCAAGCGTGTTCATAAGGAAATAAAACGCCACTTCCCCACTCTCCTGCTTTCTGAATCAGTAACTCTGCACCAACTGATGGACCCCAAGCAGCCCAATGCAGAGTCTTACAGGACAAAGATCAAAGCATTCATAGCCGAACAGGATTTTATGGCTGTTAGCTACTACCCATTCTTCATGGGTCTGAAGTCATACGCAGACATCTCCCGGACTCTCGATGCATTCAGAGGATATACTAAGAAGCCCATTGCCATCGCAGAGACTGGTCAGCCTGCGCAAAATCTGGATATCGATGTATACAACCTGCACTTCCCACTGACACCTGCAGATCAAAACTCCTATATGAAAACACTCCTGGAACATGCTCGAAAGGACAAATATCTGTTCGTGATTTGGTGGGCACATCGGGATTTTGATGCACTCTGGGAGACATTCCCTGCTGCAGTCAAAGACCTGGGCCGCTGCTGGAGAGATATAGGCCTCCTTGACGACACCGGTAAACCCCGCCCGGCATATATAGAGTGGAAAAAGACTCTTGCTAAGAAATACAAAAGATAGGTGGGCACAACTAATCCCATTTTTCGCGTGTTTAGCGCATTTAGCGGTTAAAAATAATCCGCATAGGTATTATCCATGGATCCGCAGCCAGTAACTATACAAGACAATGAAAATAGCGAACCAACAACCAGCCCGATTGTTCGTGGAATGGTAATTGCCGCTGCTGTTATCACCTTCATTCAAATCGCTGGCATAGGAGTTTTCATACTCGGTGGTTCGAAATCACCAGTTATGCGTGCTGTCATAAGCATGGCGCTTGGCTTGGTAGTATTCTGGATAATCATCGGCGGTCTGCTAAGTTTGCGCTATAAGAAGCCAATCAGAGCCTGGGTTACAAGGCTGCCTGGTTCATGGCAACTCAAATTCGTAATATTTGCAACAGTAATGGCACTGCTGGAGGAAGCTGTTACAGTCACTATGACCAACTGTGCACCGCTGTTCGGCGTAAAAGTTGGCCAGGCATACATAACGGCTTCAGCCAACTATCTGGATGTAGTCCTTGGCCACAGTGTAATAGTATTCATACCGCAGTTCATTGCCTGGGCCTGGCTCCTGAGCAGATACAACCTGTCACCAGCAGTAGTGTTCTTGATATACGGAATTCAAGGAATAACCGGGGAAGCAATGTTCGGTGGTCCCAGCCATCTTATGGAAGTATTCTGGATATTCGTCTATGGGTTAATGATCTACCTACCGGCATACTGCATCCCAACCAACCGCAAGACCAGAAAACTGGATGCCTGGATCATCCTCTATTTCCTGGTCGTAATAATCTCCCCCGGCCCAATGGTTGCAATTGTAACCAAACTACACCCAACAGCCATCCACTTCCCACCGTTAAAGCAATAGTCCCACACAACTAGCACAACGCAATTCCACCTTTGTCTGTACGATCCCAAAATCTGCGTAAATCTGCGAAATCTGTGGACTATTTCCCCAAATTAGCTCCCTGCAGCCTCAACTGTTTTTGCAAAACTGAGACATCGATATTCCTGGGTAGCGTGTTTGATTTCGTGCAAAGTGCTGCCGCAGCGCCTGCAGCTTCCCCTACTGCTATCGCTATAGGCATTATTCGCGTAGAAGAGTGAGCCTCGTGTGTTGTAGATATCGGCCGACCGGCAATGAGAAGGTTGTCGATCTTAAGGGGCACCAACGCCCTGTATGGAATATCATAACTCTCAGCAGGATCCAGGGATTGTATAACTGTCCCACCGCCTTTGGGGTCGTGTATATCTACATCGTAGTTGCCCCGGGCTATACAGTCATCAAACTTTTTAGCCTCCAGGACATCCTCAGCTGTCATTACATACTCTCCAACAATCCTCCGGGTCTCGCGGATACCTATCTGAGAAGCAGAGACTTGAATATATGCATTCTCAAACCCGGATACATCGCTCTTGAGGAATGCTGCTATCTCCCACATCTGCCGACGGGCTTCTATCTCAGCTTTAGTCAGGTCTTCGCTGCTGGTTCCATTCAGGCATATGATACGTGTTGTGTTGAAATGAATCTCATTCGGATGCGTGGTTCCGAAGTAGAGAACATTGTCTCGGGGACAATCTACTCGCCCTTCGTCACGTGCTTTGAGATACAATTCGGTTACCATATCCCAACCAGGCATGCGTTCTATATCAACAGCTGACATGCGGAAGTTCAAAGTCATCGGCTGGGTGAGGGAGTCTGCTTTGCGTCCCAGTTCACAAGGTGCTCCGGACCTGAAAGCAAGGTCAGCATCCCCGGTTCCATCCACATAGACCTGCGCAGCAATCGACTGCGGACCGGACTTGCCGGTAACCAGAACTTCTTCAATCAAGGAACCATTCACTTTGACATCACTGACATATGTATGAAGCAGCAGCCTTGCACCGCATTCCTGGATCATCTCATCAGAAACCAGCTTGAAAGCCTCCGCATCGAATGAATTATACGGACCGAATGCGTGTTTTTTGCTAAGCCTGTCGAGTATCTCCTGGAAAATCCCATTGATAATCTGCTCCTCAGTTGTAGCATACTGCATAAAAGGATTGACTAGTCCCGCAGTAGCCATTCCCCCAAGGAAACCATAGCGTTCAACCAGCAGTGTATCAGCCCCAAGCCTCGCCGCACTGACCGCAGCCGCCAACCCACCAGGCCCCCCACCACAAACCAAAACATCACACTTATAATCCATCACAATCACCTCAATACTTATTTCACGCAAAGCCGCAAAGACGCAAAGTAAAGAACATGCATAATTATTGCCTATGCTGAAACGCAACTAAATATACCAGTATGTTATTCTTTGCGTCTTCGCGTGGATTTTCCCTTCCTGAAGCCTAAAGTCTAACGTCTAAAGCCTGTCCCTTCAGATCCGCCAGAATCTCCGGCAAATCGCTGTGCCCGTATCCGCACTCCTTTAACAGTTCCAGATGAGGGTAGAATTCTCCTACTTCATATAAGTTATGAGAATCACTCCCGAATGTCAGTTTCACCCCGGATTCCACACAGGCTTTGACGAATTCTGCTGTTGTCTCCTGAGTATGGAAGTTGATCTCAGCCGCTACATTGTTAGCCTTAAGCAAAGCGACCAACTTAGTGGTCAGTTCTGGAGAGATGCTTGCACCTCTATTCCGGAATACTCTGAATGGATGTGCCAGTGCTTGTATTTCACAGCCAAAGAACTTCGCCAACCTACCAAGCATCTCATCGCACACTTTATCCATATCCGGTTCAGGTCTAGCAAGTTCTTTAATCCAGTGTATCGTCCCTACCCTTATCTGTATATGTTCAAAATCCTCAGGCCTGACAACAGGATTTCCATTATAGTCACAGTCGATTTCCAGTCCCACATAAGCAGGAGGAGACACAGCCTTTATGTCCGACAAATAATTCTGCATCCGGTTGCTGGCACCCTCTACAGTCTCGATACCCTTCTCCATAAACCCTGCATGCCAGAACGTTTCTGCATCATAATAAAGCTGCCCGGAGTGCTCAGTAAATGCCATCCCTGCAAGCCCCATCTCGCGTGAAAGGTGCAGCGCCTTGGACATCTCCATGTTTTCTGAACAAAAGGCATACTGCGAATGGACATGGTAGTCCACCAAATCAAGCTCTCTCGGCATTTGAAGTTCATGTCTGCGTGTCCTGATTTGATCTCCATCTATATTGATCTCTATGAATGGAAAAGAGCCTTCACACAATGCCGGTGCTATTATTGACCTACCGGCATTTCGAGCTATCTGATCATCCCCCGGATGCCAGTGCCCACTGATTGACAGCATGTAGTCGTTCTTCTCAAACGCATCCCATACTTCCCCAGCATTCAAATAAGAATATGGACTCTCACTGGTGCCTGGTTTGAACAAAGGGACATGCTGCAGAGCTACCAGAGGACCATCATATTCGGACCTGGCAGCACGCATTCTCTGCAGATCCGATTGAGTCCGGCTGGCATTGTAGTGAGGTTCCTCTGGATCATTGAACACCACAAATCGCACGCCATTCACATCAAACTGCTCTCCCGGATTCGGGAACACACTATAAAACTGGCCTATATCTCCATCGTGATTGCCGGGAATCACCGCTACCCGGCAATCAAGCTTCGAAATGATATCCATGATGCGCCAGCGTTCTACCTGAGACTTCTTACCTGAGCCATTGTCTATCAGGTCACCAAGCAGAATCACCAAATCAGGCTTAATGAACCGGTTCAGCCGATGAACTGCCCGAAGAAGCAGAGTATTTGCTATAGCTGTGTGCCTGCTCCCTGGATCGCCGTTAGATTTGGATGAATAGTGTGTATCCGATATTACAGCAATCTTTATACTCATTGTTTTCTACTTTATGCTTTCCAGGTTCTTTTTTGCGGTTTCTGCAACTGGACTCTGGCTAGATGCTGCCTGCTCCAGTTCGGATTTCGCAGATATCTTATCTCCATCAGCCAGTAATGCAACTCCCAACCCGCAGTGCAAAGCCGCATCTTTTGGAGCGTGTTTCAAGCCTGTTCTATAGAACTCCTTAGCTTTTGCACTGTCGCCAGTCAGCATGTATATATTTCCCAGTAGCAGGTTGAAGGAAGGCAGCAGGTCGTTTGGAGCACCGATCACCCACTCCTCAGCTACTCGTTGAGCTTCATTGTTGTTCTTCTTGTTGTAATGATATAGAGCTGTTGAGAGAGCAGCTGCAGCCTTCTCTGAGTCTATAACAGAATAGCTTCTGCGTGGAGGAAGAATTATCGCCGGTAATTCGCATCCTTCAGGCACAGCACTCAGTGTCATGTCTGCAATATTCGATGATGCCGGAGCATCCAGAGACAGGCCCGTAAGCCGTAGCTCCTCAGGTTTGAGACCAACAATAACTGCTGCTCCCAGTCCAGGCCCTTTACTGGTATCTGCACCAGGTCCGGCAGGAAGAGTGATCTTGATAGTCGAACCTGCAGTTCCTCGTTGGACAGCTTTCGGATCAGACAGCGAGTAAACCTCAATGGATTTTCCATCAGGGACCGTAATCTCGAGTGTCTCCCCACCCTCTCTGCTAGTCGAAGGTATAACCAGAGTAGGTTTGCCCTTCTCAGTGAATGCTACACCCTTGAACTTACCTCTGCCTATGGAGAATGACTTCACTCCCATCAGCTTTCCAAGGAAATTGGTAGCAGAAGCGTTCGGGGAATCATCGACATCCGGAACCTTCGCATACTGAACAACAGATTCCAGCGAAACAGCTGTTTTAGACTGCCTGGCTACGATCTGAAGCTTGCCTGCCTGCATACTCCAGACTCTTCCGCTGCTGTCCTTTTCCAGGACCTTGCAATCAGACGCTGGCTTAAGGACCTGGCACACGTCCCCATCAATCTCAAATGTCTCAGGGGTATAATACTTGTCTATTGATAGTGCTCCCAGGTTCTTTCGCAGACCAAGGAAGACTACCAGCCGGTCTTTCTTAGCTATCAACTTCTCGAATTCTTTAGCATGGTAACTGGTTCCAGGATTACCAACCAGAGTTACAAATGTCACCGGAGCCGGAGTCAATGCATCAAACACCGGAAGCACCCAGATACCATTTGATGCTTTTATATGATTGACTCCAGGAGCATCACTGACAGAACCGACCGCAACCCTTTCACTAGGGTTAGCCCACCAGGGGTCAACCACCGGCCACGATGTATATACAATCGGAGCAAAGTTTGCAATGGCTTCAGCATGCTCATCGACCAACCTTTTCCAAACTCCCATCCATTCAACTGTTCTGTAATCGTAGAGGATCCGGTTCCTGGCGTATAGATCCTCCGGAATTACATCATACAGGAAAAGATAGGTGCTCTTTCCACACATATACTGGGCTACAGAGAGGTCATAGAAGAAGATAGGCAAGTCAGGCCAGTTAGCTGGTTTATCTGCAGAAAAGCCTTCTGCAAACTCTGTAGATGAACCCACCATCTGCTTCTTAGCCTGCAGCATCTCCACATAACCGGATCCGGCGCCATAGTTTACAAGCCCGTCTCCAACAGAATAAATCTCATATCCGGCGCCGTCCAAACCTCTATCCGAACGGTTAGGATTGGACTGATAACTCTTTGTTAGAGCACAGCGCTTGATAGATATAGGAGCATCAATATAGTCCCGCATTGCGCTGCAGATCAGATCCTGATATCTCCCATATGATTCATCCCGGTGCTCGATGTATTCGTACCAAAATGCAGTCTTCTTGGAATTTGCAGAATAGATGACTTTCTCAATGGGATCGGTCAAATACATAATATCGCCGTTTGGACCTGCATCTGAAAATGCCGGATACAGTCTGGCTGCTGTTAAGAAATCAGCAGGAATCCTGTCTACAAGAGCCCAGGCCTTTGCCAGATTGCCAATAGTTTTATACCTGGTCTTAAGCCAGTTTGCCCTGTCAGCAGTAAATTTCGGCTCTTCGAAGAACAATGATTCTGACTGGTTATACAGTCCCCGTTCATTGGGGAGGATCATATCAATAAATCCCCTAAACCCCGGCCTAAGTCCAACCTTAGCAAGGTACTCTTTGGCGTGTTTCACCTGTCTCTGCCAGTCTGCCCAGGGATTCTGGGTGTATGATCCTGCGTCCTCGATCTGTGGACAGTAAACTACTGTATACTCACCCTCAGGAGCAGAATCAAAAGCCACACTTACATAGACACCTTTGTCATCAGTCTTGACGATTTTGGCATCTACCGGACTGAGAGCCATCCCATCAGGTTTAACAGCTATCGCTTGGCAGGACTTCACACTCCAGAGAGGATAACCCAGCTCCCCGGTCGTGATAATCCTTGTAGATTCTCCCGGCAGTTTTACATTCTTAACCGTCAGAGCAATAGCAGGATTCGCTCGTATAACCCTCGAAGCCAGCCTGGATGTCAGTTCAGCAGTGGAGTATGGATGCCCGATGACATAGTTCATGCCTACGCTTTCCATATAGTCCATTATAGTTTCCCAGGACTTCGCAGGCAGAGCTTCCATATAACCCTGCGTGAACAGATACAAATGGTCCAGCCCCTGCTTCTTAATAATCTCCACATTGTGCATCAGACCTTTGAACGTCTCAGGGGTTCGTCCGAATGACATATAAGGACCATTGAACATTCCACTGACCGGAAGCAACGGCTTTCCATCCCATATAACAGCATGCCCAGGAGTGGAATACCACGCGTGAGCAAGTCCGGTAGAATCAACAAACGTTCCATAGGTCATCGGCTTGAGGCTGGTTGTATCCTGAGTCGACTTACTGATCACATTTACTGAACCAATTGCCAGACTTCGTGGATTTTTACCTGTATATGTCTCTCCGACTACTGCAGCCTGAACAATATGCTTACCCGCTGGCAGATCAATCGGTACTTTCATTTCAAAAGGTCCAAGTACCAAGCTGCGTCCTACCGTCCAATTTTTGTACTTTGTAATATCGTAAGTCTGAGCGATATATGCTACATGAGGCGCAAATTCCAAACGGACAACAAGCTTCTCCGGCAAACGCGCAAGCTTAGCAGTCGGAGTCACAGATACAGAGAATTTCCACGTGCTTCCGGCTTTGAGGTTAGCTGGACTTTTTAACACAAGAGTTCTTAATCTCGCCTGGTGAGGTTTTAGAGCAGGAAACATACCCTTGATGAAGACTTTTCCTATCACAAGCGGCTTTGCTCCTGCATCCGGAAGTGCAATACTGCAAATCCCGGTAGGTGCATCAAACGGCACTTCCAGCTCTACCGGCAATACTACATTCTTGCCTGCTAAGCTTGGTCCGAATTTGAATGTAAGAATTGTCTCAGCAATCGAGTCACCTTTACGCAGTAACTGGATTCTGACTCGCTTGTATAATTCCTGACTAAGTGAGGTCGATTTAACCCGTACAGGTATCTGCAAACTCAGCTTCTGGGCTGAATCTGCCTGGATTGTCTTTACTCCAGTAGATTCAAGCTGAACAAAAGCACTTACGGGCTCTTCACTCAAGAGTGCGATAACATCATAACTCTGGCAATATGTAGGATCCATCGAACGCTTTTCACGGACAACAAACCTGATCTCATGCTTTCCCGGAGATAACATAAGCTGGCCAAATGAGACCCATCTCATCGCATTCGATATCCCCCACCCCTTTTCCCCGGCAGGTGCAGAATCATAGCGTTTCACCAGTTTCCCATCAAGGTATAATTCTGTAGGAGAAGTATATGGCTGCCCCACTGGCTGGCATCCTGCCATTAAGTGGTAAGGAGCAGGTTTATCTCCTACAACATCAATAGTGTACGCTGCATAAAAGCCTTCTTCTCCTGGAGCATTGCTGGCCTGCAGAAACGCCTGCTTGCCTTCATATGCAGAAGCATTATCGACGACAGCAATATTAGTCTGTGCATCAGCTATCTTTGCATAGATAGTAACTTTCGGCGTTATTGGAGGAGAGAGTTGCATAAAATCTGCAGGGAGAGTGTCAACCGCCACTACTGGACAAACAACAAGCAGAGTCAGCAGAATCAAAATGGTAAAACTAAAAGAACGCATGAAAATCAGACCTCATATACCGGCAGGATGACCTCTAGAGTTTGTCATCCTGAGCCCCCAAGTTGAGGGTGCCAACTTATTTCGATTAGAAACTCAGACTGGTTTTAACAGCTTAAAATGCCGTCTTAACCTTATGGTTTCTTAGGAGGAACGAAGGATGACGATGTTCCAATATTACCAAACTGTTATCTTAACAGGCTTAGAACATTAAGAAGAGGTCTGAACGTATAGTATCATGCCTGCGTTTGCACTGGCAACCAGACATAACCCGTTTCATAGCAGGGTGAACGCATCTTATTCTATCTACAGTGCAATTTTCCAAGTAGAACGGATGTGACATGTTCAAAATATTGCGTGTTTAGCGCATTTTGCAGTTCTCTTTTCTGAAAATCTGCGTAAATCTGCGAAATCAAGAGTATTCGGAACCTAAAACGTATTCTTTTTCCGAATACTCCTGAGGATAATTAGTTTTTATGCGTTCGCCCTGCGTTTCATAGCACTTGTGTATGCACATAAATGCTTAATAAAATGTAATGGGAGGAAATGAATGTAAAGGTGTAGAAGAAGAATATCACATACATATCAATTTTTAGCAGTTTTGATTTTTAGCGCATTATTTACGTAACCTTGTTTTGCATGAAAAGACAATAAGTCCCGATTGAGTCACGAATAATGTAGGCTGGCGTACCGCTTACGTTACAGGATGTCACGATATTGATATTCAAAGGACTAATAGACAATCTGGCTATGCTGGTGGTATTGAGTGTCGTCTCCGGATATATCGGACAACGCTGGAGAGATCGTCGACGCCTGGTAGTGCTGCAGGGACTGCTATTTGGTAGCGTCTCCGTAATAGGAATGCTTTCACCGGTAGTCTTCGGACCCGGGCTGATATTTGATGGCAGATCTGTTGTTATCAGTCTGTGTGGTTTGTTCTTTGGTCCTGTTGCAGTCAGTATAGCCGCTACTATGGCATTAATTTGCCGCATATCACAGGGCGGAGTCGGCACCCAAATGGGTGTATTGGTAATAACTGCTTCTGCAGTCCTGGGGGTAATCTGCCATTATCGCTGGACACATAAAAGAATTGAAGTATCGCTCTGGCAGTTACTGGTTTTAGGTCTACTAGTCCACATTTCCATGCTACTGTGCACTCTGGCACTTCCCCTCAACATGACCGCAGGTGTATTAAAACGTATTGCTCTACCAGTAATTTTGATCTATCCTTTTGCTACTATAGTCATAGGCAAAGTTTTGTCCGATCAGGAATCACGCAGCCGTTTTATAGAAGAACTACGAAAGAGCGAGGAAAAGTTCAAGGCTATAGCAGATTACACAATGGACTGGGAATCATGGTTCAAACCTGATGGAAGTCTGTATTGGGTGAATCCTGCTGTAGAACAGATCACCGGTTATTCACCTGATGAAGTCCTGGCAATGCCCGACTTTATCCAAACACTGGTCGCTGAAGAGGACCGCCAGGTATTCCTTGCTCATTTTAAGGAAGCCATACAAGGCAACCAACGTAGAAACTTCGAATTCCGCTATCTCCACAAAAACGGCTCCATATACTGGTTAAATATGTCCTGGCAACCAATATATGATGTAAATGGTAGCTATCTGGGTATTCGTGCAAGTGGACGTGATATTACAGAGCGCAAAAAATCGGAACAGGCACTAAAACTTTCAGAAGAGAAATTTTCAAAAACATTCTTCCTGAGCCCGGATTCTATCAATATCAATAGTCTGAAAGATGGTCGTTATATAGAAATCAACCAGGGGTTCACTGAAATCACCGGCTACACAAAAGAGGATGTTATGGGACATTCCTCTCTGCCCGGCGATTTAGGTGTATGGGTGAATGCTGAAGACCGCTCCCGTTTAGTGCAGGGACTTCAAGAATCAGGTGAAGTCATTGGCCTGGAAGCTAAGTTCCGTAGGAAAGACGGTACCATAATCATAGGGATGATGTCGGCAAGAATTGTTGAGTTTGAAGGCGAACCATGCGTCCTGTCGGTAACCAGAGACATTACGGAACGGATATCAGCTGAGAAAGAAAAACGGCAATTCTATCGTGATACAATAAAAAGTGTTACACAAGGCAAACTGGACCTTGTATCATTCGATGACGTAAAACAGTATCTGGATTCAGCTGAACTGGTCTTCTGTGCCGTTAGCATTCATGATGCGTCAAAAGCAAGGCACAGGATCATGGAATACTGCATAACAAGTGGCATAGACCGCAACAGACTGGGATTTTTTGAATCTGCATTTGGTGAGGCCATAACAAATGCCATAAAACACGCTACCGATTGCAGAATCTATGTTGGTAAACGCGATGATAGCATATGGGTAGGCATATCCGATACAGGACCAGGCATTTCGACTATGCTGCTTCCTGGAGCAACACTGCGAAGAGGCTATTCCTCCAAAGTGTCTATGGGCCTGGGATATTCAATCATGATGGAAGCATCAGACAACATCCTGCTTTGCACAGGTTCCAATGGAACAACAGTTGTATTGTCAGTAAACATGCACTCCACAATGCCTTCCCTCACCCTGGATGAGTTCCCCGACACCTGGAACGAAGTAAACACCGCCGGATAATCTGTTTGGTGTATTAGCAATTCCCTTCCCAAAATAATCTGCGTAAATCTGCGTAATCTGCGGATAATTCTTTTGACGTATTCATCCTGAGACATCTCCCTCCTGAAGATGCTCCCGCACTAATTCTGTGATATACTTGGTCAACATTCGTATATCTAATCTTGCGAATTCGGGAGGAAATAATGTTTAAGTGTAAGTATTTTGTATCTGCTGGACTATTGATTATGCTGTCAGCAGGTATCATATCTGCTGCCGTCCGCGTTGATGCGCGCAGCATAGTGTTGTATGTAAGCCCCTCAGGAAATGATTCCTGGTCGGGCACTACCGATAAACCAAGTGGCAGTGACGGTCCACTCGCCAGCTTGAATGGAGCAAAAAATGCAGTCCGCAAGATCCGTTCAGCTGGCGACACAGTCAAAGTGCTGTTCGAATCCGGGCGCTACGAAATATCCCGCCCAGTCGTTTTCAATCCAGAAGACAGCGGTTCAGCCAAAGCACCAATAACTTATCAGGCTGCATCAGGCGCCAAACCCATCATCTCCGGCGCTCGCAAAATTGCTGGATTCAAAGTCCGCAAAGATGGTCTCTGGGAAGCTCAGGTTCCGGGTGTAAGAGAGGGCAGATGGTACTTTGAGCAGCTCTGGGTAAATGGCCGCAGAGCAGCCCGTGCACAGACTCCAAATTCAGGCTACCTCCGGATGGAAGGTCTTGCTGGCTCAGAAGTCGATGCATCCGGTCAGACAGTAGACCTGTCTCAGAAAGCCTTTGTCGCCGGTAGTGATGATGTAAAGCCGTTGCTGGGTCTATCCGCCAAAGAACTTGCTGATGTCCAGGTAACAACCTACTCTTCATGGGAAACAGCCAGACATCGTATTATAGGCATCAACCCGGATTCACGTCTGGTTAAGCTGGGAAATTCAGCAATCTGGCAGTTCCCGATGGGCAATATTGGCAACCCTAGATATCAGTTTGAAAACTACCGCGAAGCCCTGGATGCTCCTGGAGAATGGTTCCTGGGTAGAGACGGTATTCTACTTTACAAGCCGCTCAAAGGTGAGAAAGCAGATAAATCCGTAGTCTATGCCCCTGTTGCAGAGGATTTCCTGGTTTTCGCAGGGGACGCAACTGCTAAGAAGTTTGTAGAGAACATATCATTCAAAGGTCTGACCTTCGAGCACTCCCAGTATCTGCTGCCACCTACCGGCCATGCAGACCCGCAGGCTGAAGTTACCATAAATGCAACAATAACCGCCATCAATGCCCGCAACCTGCTGTTTGAAAACTGTTCACTCCTCCACACAGGCAAATATGCTTTCTGGTTCAAACAAGGGAGCAGAGACTGCACAGTCTCCAAATGCCTGCTTGAAGACCTTGGAGCAGGAGGGATCAAGATCGGTGACTTCGCTTACATTGATAATGATGACCTGCTTGTAAAGCATATCACTGTAGATAACAACATCATCCGGGGAGGTGGAAAAGTCCAGACTGCCGGTATCGGAGTCATCATAGGCCATAGTCCGGACAACATAGTCACCCACAACGATATCTCCGACCTTTTATACACTGCTGTTTCCGTTGGCTGGAGCTGGGGTTATGGCAAGAGCAACGCAGTCAACAACAAGATTGACTTCAACCATTTGCACCACATCGGATACGGTGTGCTCTCAGATATGGGAGCAGTCTACACTCTCGGAATCTCCCCCGGCACAACAGTCAGTAACAACCTCGTGCACGATGTAACAAGCCATACTTACGGAGGCTGGGGTCTATACAACGATGAAGGCAGCACCCACATAACTCTCGAAAACAACCTGATCTACAATTGCAACACCGGTGGATACCACCAGCACTACGGTAAGGAAAACCATTTCACTAACAATATAATCGCTGACTGTGGAGATGCCCAGATAATTCGCAGCCGCAGAGAAGAGCATCTCTCATTTACTTTCGACCGCAATATAGTTATCTTCGAGGGCCAGCCGGTCGGTGGTAACTGGGTGGACAACGTCAAGATAGACAATAATATCTACTGGAACCCTTCAACAAAGGACTTCCCATTTTGGAATATGTCATTTGATGCCTGGAAAGCCAAGGGTTATGACACCCACAGCCTGATCGTAGACCCACAATTCGTTAATCCGGAAAAGAACGACTACAGGCTCAAGTCCGGCTCTCCTGCATCCAAAATCGGCTTCAAACCCTTTGACTATACCAAAGCCGGAGTCTATGGAAGTTCCAAATGGAAAGCATTAGCTAAAAAATATACCTATCAGGCTCCAGGCACACAGAAACTTCCACCTGCAGCAAAGACCATCTCTGAGGATTTCGAGAAAACCCAGGTTGGCGCATACCCGATGAATTTCGGCACCAAGCTCCAGGTAGGCACAGGGGATAATATAGTCGTATCAGATGAAACCGCTGCCTCCGGTAAACATAGTCTAAAGTTCATAGACAAATCAGGACTCAGCCAGGCGTTTTATCCGTTCATAGACTACCGGGTAAGTCGCGATGATAGCAGCATAATCACATGTGATTTCGATGTAAGGGTAGACCAGGGTGGTATCTTCTGGCACGAATGGCGGGACTGGGTCTTAAATCCTTACCGCACTGGCCCAAGCCTGAAGATAACTAATGGAAAGCTGCTGATAAACGATCAACCCTCAGCCGATGTCCCCACCGGCACCTGGGCACATATAAAAGTATCGTGTGGAATGGGAAAGAAAGCTAACGGCACCTGGGACCTGCAACTAACCCTCCCCGGCCAGCAGCCACAAACCTTCAAATCCATAAAAATGCCCGCCCCAGGCATTAAACAACTGACCTTCATAGGCTTCATAAGCAACGCCACCGAAGATTCAGTAATATACATCGATAATGTGAAACTAAAATAACAAAGCCCCGTAAGGGAGGCCCTCCGCGGCCTCCCTATTTCACCCCGAAATCGCCGAATACTTATCAATCTTCGCCATCCCCAACTCCAACGCAGCTTTATGGAGATTTGCGGCATTTTTGTTATCCACAACAAACTCTGCAATTTCAAGTTCCGATAGATCCCTGGTTGCATATCCTGTAAGTTTCGCCATTGCTTGCAGAGCTGTTTTATAGTCTCCAGTGCATTCCAATACCTTCTTGTATTTCGACACCGACATTTCCTGACTCATAACAATATACACTAAAATGATCAACGCAGAAATCGCAAATAGACTGAAGGTCAGTCTATAGTTTCTATATGTAATAGTGGATATAGGAATAAAATATAATCCACCTGCAAACCTGGCAAGTTCGGGGTAAAAGAACATGCGTCTTCGAAAATCCACCAGATTTCTTGCTATGATAAACTCTATTTCTTTTGGAGACAATTGGTTTACCAAGTAGTTGGAGAGCGTAAATGTGCCATTTGGTGAATTCCTGATATTCATTTGAGCAAAATCCTCATCAGTGAACCCAATACGAATCAGACGCCTTTGCACACCTAGTTCAGATGCAAGCCTGGCGCCTGTTTCATTCAAACCTTTGACAGTGCTCGCATACCATTCCATGTCTATTGCCCCTGACTCAAGCCTGATCTGCCCATTTTTTTGATATGTGTAGATCTGTCCAACGACACATATCAGCCATATAAATCCAATAACAGCTGTAATCATTATCCCTCTCTATTGCACGGCAGTTTCAAGAGCCGCAAAGCTATGTAATCCTGATCAAACAGCACAGAAGCATTACTCCGACTTGTCTGCCACCAGACTTTCTTACGCAGGGCTGATGAAGCTGCGTCGGGATTGCCGGTCAATTTAAGAGCTTGTTTGCACATATTACCATAAGACCAGAATGCCCAAACTGGTGCGAACAGAGCCATTAATATGACAAGAGGAATACTGACCATTTCCATTGAACCTTTGAGTAAATGCGCAGTTCCCAGTATACAAATGAGAAACATAACCATCAAATACAAAACGAAAGGAATCATGCTTACAATTGATTTGGATGCTCCGACCAGGATAACTGCCATCAGGTATTTCATCTCATCATCTGTAAATATTCGGGCAGCTGCATAAGATACATGCACAGTCCCCAACTTACGATTGACTAACAATTTTTCACGGTCTATTTCTTGCGAGCGTATAACTACCGGGTAAGGTTTTAGATTAAGCTTGTCGGTTAAAGCATTGGATAGGTCTGTATACTTTTCTATCCTTTCTGGAATCCATGGTTCGGTGTCATTTAAAGTCTCCGGCTTTTCAACTTGCGACGACTTTGAGAGTTTGAAAATAATCATCGGTATAATGAGGATAGAAATCCCAATCGCAATGCCGATCCACTTGTTGTTATGGCGGAATAAGATTGCCAAATTCACACAAGTATAGATCATCGAATATACGAATAGTGAGAAGACCTCAAGAGATGCCCGATCCCTTATTTTGTCCCTTTCCTGTGGAGCAATATCGGGATCATCAAGTTGGATAGCGCTTGACAACTGCCGTTTGTAGACTGTTGTGACGATCGCGCCTATCAAGAGAACAGATAACACAGGTAACACCAGCAATGCTAATGCAACCTCAAATATTCTACTAGGACCACACCACTGGTCGATAATGCGAAGCAAACAGCCTGAAACCAATCCAATAACGGAAATGAATAACATCAATAATGGTAAATAGAAACAAATAATCACTTGCCATTTCCGAATGGTCTTAACTGCTTCCTCACAGCTGAGACTGGATTTTCGAAGCCTGTATGATAAACCCAGCGTAGTAAACAGAGCATAGCCGAATACTGATATTGTTATACCTATCCAGATAAAATGCGGCCACAGTTGCAGACTACCATTAACAGACAGCTTCTGATTCTTTAGCAATGCATCAGCACGATACCATTTGTAGTATAACGTGGAATATAGCGGTCTTGTTTGTGTTTCAACTTTGAGATAACTTGGTATGCGAACAAATACAACCGCAGGAATATTAGTTTCTTTGATTGTTGAGTATACAGAACGCGTCAGTAGATCAATATTAGCATCTGTTTGATATAAGTGGGATGCATCCGCGGTCTTATAAAAGAGCTTACCATTAGTTCCACCAACAATTCTCCACTTCCTGGCTGTACTGCGGTCATTTAAAAGCAGTTTATTTAGTTTAAGCTGCAGTAATGTGGCACTTTTCTTATCGGGAATCACCGCAGCAACGGTGCAGTATGATGCTCCTGTTTGTATAACCACAATCGATCGCGAACTACCAGGCTGAAGAAAGCTGCTTTTAACTTTCTTTACTGCTTGAACCATTTCTAACTCGTGGGAATACTTACCAAACATAAACAAGAAATGATAAATAAAGCCCATAGAACTAAAAACAATTGCGCAAACAAACACCTCGATTCCAAGCGCCCTGAATCTATCCAATGCCGTCTTCGCGTACACAGTCATCCTGATCCCTTCGCATCACAATACAACTTAATCCAAACTCACAGATCTCCTGGCTTTCTTCCTACTCTCAATAACCGATTCTAAAAGCACGGACTCGTTGATCTCCATTTCCTTCTCAGGATAATCCAGAGGAGTTTTGAACTTCCAATCGATGATTTTATCAAATGCAGACACTGCAGCATCTTTGTCATGCGTATAATACAAAGCAAACCGGATTCCTGTTTTTATATGTGATTTATAGATAGCTTTAAATATCACACTGAAAAAAAATGACAACATCACGCAGCCAAAGGCGAACAGGAATCTGTGTGGGGTATCCGGGTATTCCTTTACACACTGCATAACAAATAGAACCCAGTATACTCCCGGAATACTTCCCAATAGATACCAGAAAGCTTTAAAGCGTTTTGTGCAGGCTTCTGCTGTAACCAGGAATTCGAGTTCATCACACTCCAGCATCTGAGCAGCTTTCACTGAGACCAATAACCTGCCGAACAATCCTCTTTTTATATATGGCATCAACACTCCATTATCACTATCGTCAAGCACCATTTTACATGGACGTGTGTTCGGATATTTTGCCAGTTTCACATTCAGACCATTCAGAAAACTCTTTGTTAGTTGTATCCATGTTTCATCAAGAGAGGCCGTATGCGTTCGGTAGGTTAAATTAAGCAGGGAGAACACTTTTGGTATAAAGAGAAATATTGCAACGCATATAAGGAGAGGTATCGTCGAAGATCGAAAAGATATTTCCTCGAAAATTACAAGTAAAACAAGAGTAAACACCACAGAAGTAACCCATGGCATCAAGCTGTATATCATTTCTTTGCTTCGCTTCAGTCTGGCGAAATTCTCCGTATGTGGCAGCAGTTCCAATTCAACCTCAACCTTTGCAAGAGCTACAATCAGAAAAGATGACACTATCATTAGCAATCCAGGTATAGTTGGCGGATATAACGATATGAGCAGTTGCTTTATGCCAATAATCTCTTCAAGATACCAATACCCTGGAAACAAGAGGTCGAAATTACGCTCATATGCCACGATACATATTAAAAGAAATACAAAGCTAAATCCCCCAGATATTGGAAAATGTCTCTTCTTCAAGAGTTCCAACCTTTTTACTGTCGGGATTTTATCGTTGATCAGAATATAAGCTTGGAATGTGCAATAAGCCAGTGTAAAGATGATTGCAACAAAGAATACAAAAATCGCCCATTTGCTGATCTTTCCACTCACTTTTATTGATTGATCAACACCAAATCTGCTTGCATCGTATACTACCTTACTATCCACATCCATAATCGTGCTGACCGGACTCTTGTATTCCGTGCATTTTTCTACTAAAACAACCATTTTCTGCGTTTCACATATAGGCCGCATCGCTTTATAAAAAGCTCCGACAGGAAAAGTGACACTACCACTGCTCTTGAATGAACCAGCAGTCCACCTCAGGTGCATAATTGTACTGCTTTTGGAATCAATCAATCGAGCCTTTACGCCATCAAATCCATTTCCATCAAGGAATCTGATTGCAGCAGATTTAGTCTGTTCTGTAGTAACTCGATCAGCAAATCTACCTGTGACCACAACACACGCCCTGCCAATAAGCACCAGCACCCTGGCCTGTTCATTGTTCCGGTAAAAGTCACGCGGGAATACCCTGTATGTTTCGACTAATTCTTCCAGATTCCCAAATCCCCTGGATACATCCTTGTCCATTTCAGGTTGCAGAAAAATTAGCCCCAGCGCACCAATAACAACCAGGATCAACAGTATAACCGGACCTATCACGTATGCTGCTGATCTATTCATTGATTTTTTCCTCAGTCGATCTCTCCCAATCATTCAATGCACGGTCTGTCAACGATCCGATTTTCTTAACGCGGGAGATATCCTTCGGTATCAACTTACTCAGAACAGATGCTGCAGCCGCTGGGTTACTGGGATGAGATAATGATTCTAGTGCGGTAATGTATTTCTTGTGCGCACGATATAGCAAACAAGCCCATATAAAAAACAAACATAAAGAGACTCCAACAACTCCCAATACAATATATGGATTTTCTTTACACAGTTTAATTACTCCACCCAATAGTATCAACGCTATTATCCCAACAGCCGTATCCGGTGTTTCACGCGGTTTAAGCAACTCCATATGCAACGCATATTCCATTTCATCATCGGAGAACTCATCCACTGCTTTTGCAGATACAACCAATTCTCTGTTGTTTTTAGCTTCAATAATATAAGACACCTGCCCAGTCTCGCTGGAATCCAGAACAATCCTGCGTGGTTTTATCCCTGACTCTCGAACGATTCTAATAGCCATATCATTCAAATGTGTCTCTCGGTTATCCATCAGTTTCTCCTTACTCAATGACACGAAACCAGATCAACCGTTCCAGCATCCCTTGCTTCACTTAAAACTCTAAGCTTATACTTCAGTAGTATCCTGGACAACCAACTCTTCTTCAATTTGCCATACTTGGTGCGGCCAGTGTACTTCACCAGAGCAGCCCTGGCTGCGCCATAATCGCCAGTCATCCCCAATACCCGCCGATATCTGCCGACAGTCGGAAATGGCGTGCCCAATACTGCAGGTAGTTGAAATAAGGACACGATAATTGGTATTCCAAAGGCAAACATACTTAAATATATTGCAATCAGCAATGGAAGATGTGCATTTAATAGTGATGTTACTACATATACAACGGTCATTGATGTAAACACAAATATCATTAAGTGCCAAAAGCCAGCTATGCGTTTTATTGGTAACAGCAGCTTGTCCAGCATAAGAAACTCCAGCTCATTAGTAGAAAATCTGCTGCCAGCTTTGCCGGTCACTATCAATGGTCCAAAATACTGAGCAGCAATATAAGCGCTTTTCATCCCATCTTCGCTGAGATCGAGTTCGATTCGACTCTTTTTATCTGGAATACTGCTAAACCTTACCAGTATATTTTTCAGCCTGGACAACCACTGCATGTCCACTTGATCAAGCCTGACTCTCAGGTATGTGATATATTTTCTATTCAGCAAATTCAGGAATATAGCATATAGAAAAAATGGCATAAGCATTAGCCTTAAAGTGGATAAACCAGTGATGTCGATGATCATTTCGAGTGCCCCAGACATCAGCCACGCTCTGAGGTAAATAAATTCCGACTGCAGTATATTCCTGAACTTTTCATTGTTAGGCATAGACTCATCAAACAGAACAAGTTCCTTGTAATACGCGTTCCCTATAATCCCCTGAACCGCAATAATCACCAGGAAAAGGTTCAACGCTACACCAGGAATCAGAGAGTTATATTCAGGCAGAGGCCAGGGTGAGTTGACCCAGAGATCGGTGTAAATATCACCGTGGTTTGCAAAGAACCCTACGATTGCCAGGACTAACAGCGCCACACCACCCAAATATGCAGGTGCTGTGCTGCACATGTCCATAATTCCTTTACGGCTGACAGGCGGAGAATTAGTAACACCCAGTTGAAAAGCACCGAATACATTCCCCAGTATTCCCAGCAGAAGAGCTATCAGCGCAGATATCTCCCATGTCCTGTTTCGTACACTGTCCAGATCCGCAGAGACAGTGACATCACCTTTAACAGAGGCATTATCCAGCCTGTACCAGTTATACTTGCCTTTTGTATATACAGGGACTAACTTGCTGTTTGAAAATGATACAGAGGCATACTTGGGGATTCGTAAGAGTATATATGAGGATTCCAGGTTCTTCCCTATCGCTTGAGAAAGCAGACCGATCTGAGCAGTCATCCGGGAACTCATCAGCCCCATTTGAGCATTAGATTTACCCATCATGTAGTGGAATCGATAAGCTATACCACGGCGTTTTGAAACGTCAGTCTCATACTCCGATCTCCCAAGGATCTGGCGCACTTCCTGAGCAGCCCGCAACCCTCTGTTCATATCAGTAGTGCTTATACCAACACTCAAACGCGCAGCATCGACTTCAATGATTGCTCTAGCATCTGCATCAGTCAACTCATAATATGACAGCCCTGCAATATCCTTATATAGCCTGTCCAATCGACCGCTGGATACCCGCTTCCGCTCCCGATCCGACTGGGTCTTGAACGTAAACACAGACACCATCACTGGAATTATCAATATAAGAAAAATATAAAAAATCTTTTTTGCACCAGACATACACCAACCTCAACAATCAGAAGCCATATGTTGAAAGTTAGATACCAACCCGACATTTCCTCCTTTATTGTTCCAATATCACTTCTCCGCGCCCTCCGCGTCTCCGCGTGAAACCATTTCTCTAACCACCGGTTGGAGTTTTGGATAATACAAAATGGACAATGCAAACCCAAAAGGAACCCGCATTGTCCATTATCACCCAATCATTACTAATTGATCTTCGCTGTTAACCTTTGTCCAACAGAATCAGGTGTTTGTAGTATCTCAACACCAACTCCCCGTGCCCTCCGCGTCTCCGCGTGAACTTTTTCTGCAACCAATGGTTTTGGTTTCGAAGCATATTCCCTATCATTATCAATTGTCAATTGTAAATTATCAATTAACCAAGCATCGCCATATCCCAGCTTCCTAATTCAGGAATAGTAAACGTCGTATACCTATCAGCACCATTTTCACCAGTCAGCACAACAGGGGCATTAAATGGTGTATGCAGGGTCATCTTCTCAGGAGCATCTGTTAGGCGCACTTTCAGATCGATCGCTGAGTCGAAGGACATATTCAGCAGGAATGCCGCGCGCTTGCCTGCCGGATTTCTTCTGCACCAGATCGCCACTTTGTCATAGGTCTCCACATATCCCGGCAGTTTGTTGTTGGAGAGCCAGACTGATGTTCGCTTAAGCTGGGTTGATCTGACCAAAGAACCTGTGAATGACCAGGGGAAGTATCCGAACACTGCAATTCTTCCTCCCAGCCTGTTCTCATAAAGCCCACTGATCGGTGAATCGCCCTTGAGCTCAAAATCCGCAGCTTTCGAGGTCACTCTGGCAGTCGGATCAATCGGTTCCAGCAGGTAGGCTGTTTCCACCCACCACTTGAATGACTGCCTGCAGTCCCTGTGCCAACCGACAAAACCAGTGTTGATCGGATCATCGGTCAATTCTTCAACCGTATCATCCTCGCGCTTACTTGCAACTTTGAACCCCAACAGATCCCCAAATCCCATATGGGTCAAACACTCAAGTGCAGCTCCGTCCATCATCACACCGCCGCTCAGAACCTTCTTTATCTCTTCTTTGGAGAACGCCAGAGGAGCTGTGCCGGTAATAAACGTAAGTGCGCCGGCAGATTGGGAAGTCGCAATGGGAATACCAGCACTGGCAAGTTCAATTACCTGGCCGTTCACAGGCAGAGTCTTCGCACCTGCAAACCATTCAGACCCCAGGTTCTCAGAGGCCAGCAAATCTTTACACGAAAGCTGCCACATACCCTCGCAGTCACTCCTCTGGAAAGTATCAGCTATAACCTCATAGAAGTCCCGATATTTCTCTATCGCAACCAGAAATGCTTCATATTCCGGTATAGGAGCACCCAGGGAACCCATAATATTGAATGCAGTTCCTGTGCATCCATTTGCAATGTAGACCGCTGCCTCAGTGCAGGTCATCTTAATACTCTTACCAAGCCTGGCATAAGGGAAGCATTCAATTTCAGACTGGATATCCACCACACTCTTCGCAACTTCCGCAGTCTGTCTCCCCAGACTGTGAGCTTTCTGAAGAATAGCAATCGGGGTAGCATCGGTATAGAATCCCCCACCAGGCCGCAGCATCCCGGGTTTCTGGGCATCTCTGGAAAGCTCTTCCAGCCACTCCCCAAAGCCGTATCCATTATAGAAAGACTCCCCGCACATCAACCCAACAGGCAGCCCCGGCTTCACACTGTCCACAGCCACCCGGACCTGGTTCATAACGTCCCACATTATGCCGTTGTTATGCCTGAGCCATGCTTTACGGACTATAAATGATTCCTCAGCATCAGTAGAATTTATAGCGGTTTTCAAAGACTCCCGCGTCCAAACCTTACCAGTCTCCTCGCTAAACCGCTCCAAACACCGGTCACAGAAACAGCACTGCACAACAGGCATATGCCCTTCCAGCCGCACATCATCATCTATCCATAAAAAATCCGGACCAGCCTCAGTTAGTGCCCTATATGACTTCGATATATACCCCCGCAGCCCCGGATCCAATGGACAATACGATCCCCGGGATACATTCCCCTCAATATCCATCATTCGCTGCCAGGGCTCATTCAGGGAATACTCAAGATTCTCCTCGTGATGCCCAACAGTAGACAGCATATTGATCCCGCAGGCATAGCCCATATCTTTAAGTACAGGGATCACTTTCGAAGCATTTTCCGCCACTTGATATACCACTTCCTGGGTCAGAGGTGGATGTGTAAATGAAGTAAAGAGAGCAATCTCATCAAAAGCTTTCGGATGCCTTTTCAGCATCCCAACCAGTTCCTCAAACCGTTCACCAATCTCCCAAATCGGCCTGCTGACTCTAAGTGACAATGTACCAGTTTTCATAACTATCCCCTTTAAATACTAGAGGTTGGATGTTGGAATCCATCACCAAACCCCGGATTATCAATATTGAGATCATACCTGAAACAAATCCCAGGCATAACCCCTCCTCCAATGCTTAGACTTACACCCAGCGTATTCCTTCAAATAACGAACACATTGTGGTGCGGACTTCTAGCCTGCAAATTACCGCGAACCAATTCCCCCTTGGCGAAGGGGGTTAGGGGGATTGACTTCAAAACACAACAAAGAACCCGAAGGAATCCCCCACCCCGCTGACGAACCTCTGACTAACTGAATATTCCAGGAGGCAATAAAAAATGGCTGGACCTGTTAGTTTGAATACTGAAAGCGATATCTTCATAGGAACCAGACGCAGAGTCAATAGATACCTGGTCTGCACCAATAATGGATACTTCCCGGTGCTGGCAAAGACCGGTGCTGATTCTCTAGCTGTTATATACAGAGTAGATGCTCCCCATGTAGGCATCAATGGAACCCTGGCAGTCAGCACATCCGCTGATGGAGGTAAAACCTGGTCGAGTATGGTCAGAATAACTCCCGGAGGAGAAGACCCCAGAAACCCGGCATTCGGAGTCAACAAAGCCGGTGACCTCATTGCAGCATTCTGGAAAGCCGGACTTCAGAGCTATGTACCTGACGAACGCGGTAACATGACCTATGCAACCGACCCGGCGTACGAACTTCCGGATGTTGATGCTATGTTCTACTGCAAGAGCTCAGACAACGGATGCACCTGGTCGGAGCCGGTATTATATCATTCCGGGTATTTGAAACTGGCATCCCCGTATGGCCGGATAATCACAGCGCCAAATGGAGAGCTCATAATGAGCGTGTATGGAGCTCCAAGAGGAGAAGAGCACGCTGCCGGCACTAACCTCTGCATACTGGTCAGAAGCAAGGATGATGGATTGACCTGGGGTGATGAAACTCCCGTAGCGTACGGTTACAATGAAGCTTCATATCTCTTCCTTCCCGATGGCACAATGCTCTGTGCAGCCAGAAACATGGCCGGGTCTGTATCGATACTGGAAAGCAAAGACACTGGAAGAACCTGGAGTGAACCTATCGAAGTAACCCGAGTTGGAGAGCATCCCGCTGACCTGACTCTACTCGACAGCGGAAGAGTAATGCTGACATTCGGCAGAAGAATCAGACCCATGGGCTGTGGACTACTGTTCAGCGATGATCAGGGAAAGACCTGGAATAAAGATAAGGAAGTCCTGCTGGCAGGTGATGGAGTCCGCAACGGTGACCTGGGCTACCCGAGCACCATTCAACTCGAAGACGGACACCTGGTAACAGTCCTATACTACGCCTCCGGCTCCGAACCCACCGGAGAATACTGGGGCTGGGGAGACATAAGCCTGCAGGCAATAACATATACCGAGGCTGATGTGACAGCATAAAACATGCCGTAATTGAAGATTCCGTTCACCCTGAGCGCAGTCGAAGGGTGAACGGAATCTTCGCAGAGCAAACCATTAGTCAGTTAAGTCACCGGGAATACGCCAATCAGGAGATTGGCGTTCCCGGCTTACTTCCTCGTAACTTTCAACCTAAACACCTGCATCTGAATACTCTGATCCACAGTTCCATACTTGTCATCTGAACCATTGTGTCCTATTAGTAATATCCTGCCGTCCTTTAGCTGGATTGCTTTGGGATAATAGGGTGTGCCTGGAATGTCCAGTTTCGTCCATATTTTCCCAAGGTCTGCTGTCCACTTGATACCATCCGTAGCCAAGTGCAGGATGATTCCCTCTTTTATATACATCACCATCGGATACCCGCTGTGGGGTAGACCGGCGGGTTCACATTTACCCGGTACAAATGTCTTTCCCTGCTTGTGCACTATCCCCTGCATCCGATCGCTGTACCAATAGGAGTAAGGTGGAGTGCTCCCCATCTTTGATGCCAGGGGAGATATATCGGTCTCGTGGTCCGGAAAGTGTGCAGCTCTATGAATCCAGAACAGGTCGCCATTTGGGAGTTCACAGAAATCGCTTTCCTCGCAGACTCCCTCTTCAGCAGTCATCAACTGAATAGGCTCTCCCCAGGTCTTACCTTTGTCCGATGACACAAACATATTCTTAGTTATTCTCTTCTGCAGGTCGCCATCGCTCCGATTCCACACACCAGCAAACAACACCAACCTACCATCTCGCAGCCGCCGGATATTCGTCGGCCACATTCTGTATTCCTCATCAGGCAGCAGATATATCTTCGCACTCCACGTCTTTCCGCCATCGTTAGAGCGCTCTACATAACCGGTCTCTTTCATATCCCAGGGAGGAGTCGTAGGACGGACCAGCGTCCCATCCGGCAGCACTGCCGTTCCCCTGTTTGAGTCCTTATTGGCAACCAGAATTCCATCTGAAAGTGTAATCTCAGTTGGAGCATCAGCAATCTGTGTCCAGGTACCCCCGTTATCTTTCGATTCAATCACCGGAATTGTAGCAACCGGTTTATCTTTAGGCCCGGTTATCTGCGTAAAATCACACCGCAACCGCCCATCAGGCAACTGCCAAAGTCCAATCCACGAAGTATACCCCGGTGTCTCCGGTGAATGATATATAATACGCTGAGTGTGCTCAATAGCCTCAACTGTAAGTTCCTTACTCTGACTTGCAGTGCACAATACACCAATCAATAAGCAACAAAAAACAAATGTAAATACCTCACAATGTCCCATTATCCACCAACCTATAAACCCAACTGACTAGTCTTTCACCGGATGCTCAAGGAACGTCTCTATCCTTGGATATACTATGTTTTCAAATTTATATCCTGGAGGTCCGTAATACTCGCTATTGGTCGTGCATCCTGCTTTCCGACTGACATCTATAAAGCGTTTTCCTGCTTCTGCCAACTCTTTCGAAATCGGCTTAGAAAGGTCCACCAGGAACACTGGCCTGGCAATACCCGC
Source organism: Abditibacteriota bacterium (assembly GCA_942493375.1). GTDB lineage: Bacteria > Armatimonadota > UBA5829 > UBA5829 > UBA5829. The sequence goes on from OW818698.1 coordinate 290,182, forward strand.
TGCCCAACTATCTTTCTCCACCCGAATCACAAGATCGTGTTCGCCAGCAGTCAATATCCCTATCGGCATAAACAGACATTCGTTCCAGGTAGCAACTACAGGCAGTTTCTGCTCACCCACTTTTATTCCATCCACAAATACATCAAAAGTCCCATCGACTCCTCCGAAGAAAAGAGCATATTTCACACCCGTTGAACTCTCCTGAGCAGGTGTGCTTATTTTTGTTGCATACCATGCGGCACCGTGATAATCCCATCCCTGTTCTGTCCATGACTTATCTGTTCGAATATTGGCCCATTTATCCAGGGACTTAGCTGCTGCCCATTGCTCATCAAGTCCGGCGTTCGCTGGGTCTGTCTTGAATCGCCATTCAACTGGCAGTTGTGCAACCAGCCCCTCTCTTCCAAATGCATGCTTGAGCATTTTGTCCCATATCGGCAACCGGACAACAGCAACTCTGGATTTCTCTTCCGGAGTCTCTGCCTTTGATTCCGCGTCAGTCAGAATGGCGTTTGCTTTGGCTATAAACTCATCGCTCCAGAACCCGGCAGCATCGGGTATAGTACCGCAAGGTAATGGTTTATCCAATTTGAGGAATTCTGAGTGAAGCAAATTAATGTATTTGATAACCCGTTCCCCAGAAGCTTTCCCATAATACAGCTTACAAAACTCTGCTACGGTCTTTTTGCCATCGGTCTCGGGCCGCCACATGCATTTAGCCAACAGATAATTGCGCAAATCCCTCATTTCACCGCCGGGGGTCTGAGTAGTCTGTGCAAACAGGCCTTTCATACCCTTGTCTCTAAACACCCGTATATTGTGATCAATATTCCTGATGTCCGGGAACGGGTCAAAATAGTCCCAGAAGTTAGTATAGTAGTTCCACACATACAGATAATTGCATATCTTCGCCCAGTTGCTTATGTTGGCATATACCCGCTTGTTTTTCTCACTCGTTGGGTCATCTATACGCCGGGCAAAGTCGGATGCAATGGGTGCAAACCTTATAACCACATTCGGTGCCGGTTTTGTAAGTTTCGGAGGAACTTCATAATCGTTATATGCTAGTGTTTCCACTGCTACATTTGGGTATTCCCTGGCCATAACATCCGCTATTTTATTGATAAACCTGATAAGTGTCCCTGCTTTGGTACCCTCAGCCTTATCAATAGCTGCACATTCAGGACATTCGCACAGGTTGCCATAATCATTTGGACTTATCGATACAAGGTATTTGCTGCTTGCATTATACCCGGCATCCTTTACCCACTGTCTTACCTTATCGATGGAAAGCCGGAGAACATCCGGGTTAGTCAGGCACAGCTGGGTCATGTCCTTGATACGCTTACCCTTAATCATTGAGAAGTACTCAGGATGTGTATCAAAATACTCCTCTACTGGAATCAAATAGCTGAATGTATGCACAAATGATGGCCCAACAAATGAGATACCACCAAACAGATTACCTTTGGGAATAGTATCCCAGGTAACATTTATCCTGTTCCGTAGTGCCCAGGTGTGGTCGACCAGCATTATATTGCGGTATTCCAGTTCAGGATCAAATTTTCGGGATTTCGGATTGCATGTTAGCTTTATCACTTGCGGAGTGTAAGTCATATCTTCAGCAAGGAATCGAACACCCAGGTCTGTTTCAAGAAACTCATATACTCCATACAAAGTCGCCCTGGGAAACCGTCCTGCAATGTGGAGTTTCTGATCTTTGCGGAGTATTACAAACCCTTCAAATGCCGAGGGCAACAGCTTTGCCGGGATATCATCCCACTGTAACCGGTTTGTTTCCCCCAGAACAATTTCGTATGGAGTTTCTGGCACACTATCACGTACAACAGAAAAATCAGCTCCCGTTATCTCTCCCAGAAAGTGCTGAAGTTCCCTGGCAGCATATTCCTCTGCTTCACCACCTGCTTGTGGAATGACAATGCTGTATTTAGTTGCACCATTCTCAGCCAGCAACATTCTATCTGCCGATACTGATGTACTTAATACTCCAGCCATCATAATAAAAAGCCCCACCTGTAGGATCCTGTAAAAACCACGCAATATACTCCCCCTTCATTGAATAACCAATGCAGTTGTGCCATACCGATTTGTTTTATGTATAGTGATGAGTATATTGGAATCGAACCAAATGAGCAAGAGCAAGGGAATGAACATAAGACAAGAACTTTCCATCAACCCATATAAAAACCGGACGACAATTCTTGCTGCCGTCCGGTTTACAATTCAATATTGTGTTCAATAAACCAAACTACTTGCGCCTGCGAATCACGAATCCACTGATGCCAAGTAGTCCGGATACCATAACTACCAGAGAGCTTGGTTCCGGAACGGTTGTTTGGGTCGATGGATCATATGCACCAACAGTCCAGCGAATATAGTCCAACTGGCCGGTAGCTCCGGTTCCGCTGATATTGCCCATATTTATAAACACATCAGTATATGGACCATACATCGAAGCGTTATCTGTTACAAGCAAGCCATCTCTCCATATTTTAAACTTTGAATTACCAGCACTATGTGCAATACGGAAAACATGGAAATCATCATTATTCGCTGAAGTGTCCCATGTGACTAGACCACCCGGTTCAAAATTGGTTCTAATGTCATTTGTTCGGATATCAAACCAGGACAACTGACCACCGTCACCCGGCATGATACTAAATCCAAAAGCATTTCCATTTTCTGTTATCTTTAAACGTGTCTCGATGGTGTAACCGTTGCTGAGCAAGTTAGCAGACTGGGCTAACCATGAGGGACTGTCCAGGTAACCAGCTGCAAAATCCAGAATACCTCCACCCGCATCCGTAAAACCTGCCGCTTTGAAAACGAAATCCGGAGTGTCTCCCAAAACGCCATTCTGCTGATATAACCAAGTAGAGGAATCAGCAGTAGTTGCCTGCAGTATGACACTGGATGTTACCAGCATCATAAGAGTGAGAGTGATTACTACCAAGCTTTTTATTGTCAATTTCGTCTCCTTTCCAATGTTTTAGCACACATAAAAGTTGGCTTCAACTCAATCACAGGTGCCATACATAATAATAAACACCCACAATTAACGGATGATACCTCACTATTTAACGCATGTCAACTGGTACACGCATATAATTTAATCATTTTAAAGATTTTTCGTGCCACAACTCATAAAGTGTCTATTTTCGAAATCCAAATAGCAGTTCCGGTCCATTCTTCTCTAAACTCGTCGGCAGATATTTTCTCAGGTGAAGCAGTCAACGGATCGATAATACTGACAGAATCAGATTTCATCGAGGTAACCAGGATTGCATGCCCTCCAATATTTGGCAACCTCACATATGCAACAAATGAGGAACCTAAATCACGCGCCTGCTGATAATCCATATATCCAGCATCAGCTCTGTATCCCTTTGCCCTGACTACACCGGACAACACTCTAGCCAGGGCAAACTCACTGGTACCGCCGATCAGGTTGGTTCCAGCCCTCTCAGCCAATACTCCTTCACTCACCTGAATACCATATTTCTGTAGAAGCATAGAAGCCGAAGCTGGAGCACAAGTAATTCCAGTTGTCTGCTGTATACAACCGTCCTTGTCCGGGAAATTGTAATAGACTTCTACGCCGAAGAGGCGCCAGTATAGAGAGGAAAAGGCGAATGGTAATATGACAACAAATGCAAGGCTGGCAGCTATTACAAACATCCCTCTGCGTGTCCTTGCTCTGGCAGCACCAACCAGCATTAACAGCGCATATCCCGCAACAACACCTTCACCACCAGCTAAATCAAACGTATTCCCGAGCCACGCTCGGACTGGCTGGAAATGTGTAACCGCTGCCAAAACCGCCACAAATCCAGCCATCACAGATACAATATTAAAAACCCGATCGCTGCACTTCGATATCCGAAGCCCCAACAGCAGCATCAAAACACCAGCGCCAGTCATTCCCAAAGCTCGCAAGCAATCGTGTGTTAAAGGAGATAAATTAAGCACTGGTATATATCAACCTTTCCGATCACTTGATCAAGTAAACATGTCTTTCAAACCCGGCATATTTGTCGTCGATCACCCCGCTCTTCACTGCAACCGACCGGTTCTCAAACATTACGTTCGCTTTGGCTGTATGCCCTGCAGGTAATGAAGACGAAAGATCCAGCTTTGCAGACACAGGTTCTCTGGAAGTGTTTAAAGTAATAAGATACAATGCCCCTTTATACTTCTTAGTAAGTATTTCAACAGTCGGAGCAGAACTTCTTACTTGTTTAACCGCAAGAGGTGATGTAATTGCAGGAGTAAGCTGCCTGATCTCCGACATCAGCCCTTTGATTGCCGCCCACTGCGATTTACTCTTGGGATGTGATGCCCAGTAAAACAAACCGGATGCCCCATTTATAAATGAAGTATAGGTAGAACACACCTGCTCAGATGCTGATAAATCCCGGCTGGCCCAGAATGCATAGCCCGATGCAAAGGAATATATCCAGGCTGGCTTATACCCGGACTTGCCGACTTCATACATCTGTCTCACATAATCCCCGATAGCCTGCACGTTTCCGGATGGAGGATAGGCATAATAGTCCACAGATACGATCTCACCCGGGAACTCCAGACCTTTCGATCTCAAATAACCCAGTCCATACTCGTTTTCATTAATATACACCGGATGATAAGGATCCACAGACTTAATAACCCTGCAAGCATTGGATATGTGCTTGTAGTTGTTCTTGCCCCAATCGGTTGTAAAAGCCTCATCGAATATATCCCAGGCCAGAACTGCTGGGTGATGTTTGAATGCATTTACAAGCTCAACAGTCTTGTCCAGTTCCCTGGCAGAGATACCGAGTTTGATCATCAGACCGCACTCCTGGGCATCATCCAGGACCTTTCCGATTTTATCCATCCCATAGAAAACAGTCACTGTGTTCGAACCACTGGCAGCAAGGTATTTCAGCAGTTCAATCGGAAGATCCCCCTCCCATGCACATCCGATAGGTAGAAACGGTTTGCCGTGTACAATCACACTGCGGCTGAACCGGTCTATCTTGACCTCGCTCTTTTGTGGGGCCATCTTGTCAAAGTCCTGGCTTGCCGCAGCAATCACTCCACCAGCTTTATTTATAAGCTTTGCCGATAGACTATACTTGCCGTTGGGCAACTTTGCAACGGGCACTGAAAGATAGTTTTCCGGAGTAAGCCGATCAAGCTTGCGTTTGAACACATCCTTACCATCTCTGCTAATGCTGATCAAGGCGGTTGATTTATTTATCAACTGACCGGCAAATCCGAGCCGTAGCCTGATCCGCATCTCTTTTTCAGAAGTATAGAGGATAAACTGAGGAGTCATTTCTATGGCTGCCGGGCAACTCAATGCTAACTGGCTCGAATACAACATTTGCTTGCCGTCTGCTGTGAATATCGAAACCCTCCAGGGCTTCGCAGTCGCATCCTTAAGCTTGAACTTACCAAATGACAGGACTTCACTGGATGCCTTGGCAATATGGGATTTGAGTTCAACTGCAGGCTTGACGTTGTCATCTGCAGACACCTTAACCAGCAGATCCAGATCTCTTGCTGTTGCATTTCCAATGTTTATTGAAAGGCTGCCGATATCTTTTGAAAGCATCGAAAGGCTGGCATCTTTTGCAAACACCCGGTAATCATTCAGCACCCGGCTGTCGAGTACTACCTCTCCGAATCTGTCAGGTGTATGGAAACCGGCAAAAGTTGGAGACCAGCAGGTGTATTCATTTGCCTGCTGATTGCTCCTGCAGATATTGATCCCCCATCGTTCCCCGACCATATTGTCTATTCCGAGTTCATTAAATGGCAAAAACGCCTCAGCACTCCAGAAACCATCCCCGATATGAGTAGCTACTTTCCACGAACAATTCCAGGTCGTATCAGTTCCTTTTGCATCACACATAACACCGTCTTTGTTGAATGCAAAGTGGAAATAGTCTGTCTTGCTCAGCCTGGGATCTACGAATATCTCTATTGAAGGGTCCGTCCAAACATTGCTATCGTGCTGAGTATTCTGGCACTTAACCTCTTTTGCAGAAGCATCAGTGCAATGGACACCCACATATATCCCTTTTGAAGTATATGTAAGCTTTGCATAAGAGGACTCAACCGGAGTGCCACCATTCAGCAGACCAAAATCCAGTTGCTTAGCATTGCGCCAGCTTTCGTCATCCAGCAGTCCATCGAGTTTGTGATCGCTGCCGGCTTTGTTCGGAGTGCAAACCGGGACATGGTTAGCCGATTTATCCCCTTTGACCTGAGCTAACAGAACCATATCTCTGAGTGATGGGACATAGGTCGTAGGTTCTGAGCCCTTTTCAAGCTGGACTGCATCGATCCAGAAAGTCCCATTGTCCACTGGATAAATATTGATCATATCCACATAAGGACTCAACCCATCTTGGATAAAACCGGTGCTGTATCTCTGCCAGTCTGTCGTAAGAGCAACTTCCTTGCCGCCGATATTCACTTTCATCCCCGGCTGCAGGCTTTTCATGTATGCAGAGAGCACATACTGCTCATTGGCAGAACTCCCGGTCTGAGTAGAACGCAGGCACAGCCCGTTAGAATCAACATTCGACTTATCCGAAGGAGAATCTATACGCATACTCCGACCGCCATCGAATGCAGTCTCAGTATCAGTCTTGAAACACTTCGTCCAGCGCTCAAAATTCAATGCCCAGTATTGGTCCTGAATCCCCCAATGGGGACAACCCCAGTAGTCCGGAAGATCGTCCTGGGTGCAATATTCAAAGCTGCTGTTCGAAAGAATATTCCTGCTTGGTTCCAGTCCCTGCACGCTCTTATCCTCCGTGCTCAATACAGTGACATTGATATCGTCAATCTGCACAACCACACCATACGTATAAAACTCCACCTGACCTTTTCTGGGCACCACATCAATGACAGTTCCCAGCAGTGTCCCATTTATATAGACCTTAGCAACGTTATCGATGACAGTTATCCTGAAAGTCGTCCAGGGAGCATTTGCACCAACCTCCAACGGAGCCGCAAAATCCCCGACAGCATCGTGCCGCAGAGTCTTACTTGCTACGTTCTCCATAAATATAACATTGCCGCCGCGACAGTAGAACTGCAAAAAACTGCGGGGGTATAAGTCCTTTTCTGAACTCCGGAGGCGGACTCCAAAATGCTGATCGCTGATATTTATCGCAAGTCGCTTAACCCTGAACTCCAGCTCATAATTGCGCCATTCAGGTTTCCCAAAACGGAAATCAATCACAGAATCCGATTTATTAAGGCTGGTAAGCACCCCATCAGCCACAGTCCAGTTCTCAGGCTGCAAGTTCAGTTTCTTAACAGCAGCCTGGCTATCCTGAAACCCATCATACAACGCATCCGTCCCCACAACTTCAGCGGACACATTCAAACCGCAAAGAGCAGTAATTAAGCAAACCACAAACACCAGCAAAATCATATATGTAAAGCTAATCCGCACTTCATACCTCCGAGGCAATAGAGAGAACATACCGTAGAGTATATTGGATTTCCGAGAAATGGACAAGAAAAGGGGTATACAAAAGGATTAGAGGAAAACATCAAGCAGTAGCACAATGCAGCAGTCTAACCTCCCGCATCACAAATCATCAAATCGCCAGGCAATATAGTTAAACATATATCTCCGCGCCCTCCGCATCTCCGCGTGAAATCCCTTCCCCAAAATCTGCGTAAATCTGCGAAATCTGCGGATAATACTCCCAAAATACACAAATCTCCGAGTCACCCGCGGTGCAGTTGCATATATCCATCTCCGTGCCCTCCGCGTCTCCGCGTGAAATATACATTCCCGAATCTGCGGACAATCGTTCTCATACCCTCCCATTCCCTTTCCGTGTATTCCGTGGTTGAAAATCTGCAAAATCCGCGGATAATACTCCCAATCACAAATCACCATACCATACAGTCAATTGGATTTATCGCCAATCTCTCCGAGTCTCCGTGTAAAATCTCCCTTCCAAAATCTGCGTAAATCTGCGAAATCTGCGGATAATCCCTCCCATTCCCTTTCCGTATATTCCGTGGTTAAAACAAAATCAGGAGCGCAGCAAAGCCTGCAACCTATCCGGATGATTGGTAAGTATTCCATCAACTCCGCAGTCGATCAGCCTCTGCATCTCCTGCTCATCATCTGCAAAGAAAGGATTAACTTCCATACCGTGTGCGTGAGCATCTGCAACAAGCTCAGCAGTTACCTGCTGATTGCCAGGCTGGAGGATCAAGCAGTTTACAGCAGCAGATCGCGAAACATATGTCTCCAGAGGTGTTGTGCTAAGGTTACATATCTGTAAATCCGGTTCTATAGACTTAGCCAGCGCGATGGATTCCTCGTCTGATGCAACAAATGCCTGGCCAAGCAGTCCGCGTCGCACTAACTCAGAAACCGTCAGCCCAACTACTTTCTCCCTGTCATCATCATACGCCTTGATATGCACATTGAGCCTTGTACCTGAAGCAGCAGTAATATCAAGAGCCTCCTGAAGAGTCAAAAAGCGCTGCCCTTTGAACTCATCACCAAACCAGGCCCCTGCATCCAAAGCCTTAATCTCAGATAGAGACATATCCCGAATACTTCCGCAGCCATTCGATGTCCGGTTAACTGTAGGGTCATGAATCACAATCAATGCCCCATCAGCAGACAAATGGACATCAAACTCAATCATATCAACACAAAGCCCAATAGCTTCCTCAAACGCAACCCGCGTATTCTCAGGAAACTTCCCAGAAAACCCTCTATGAGCAACTACTTTGACCATCAATCTGCTCCTTGTGTATGCCTGTTTGAGTTTATTTCACAGGTCTACTGTGCTCCATAATGTTTCCCACAATTGGTTTGCATAACATCATTATTAAACGAAAACGGCTTTTTGTTTAATAATGAAAAGTATTATTAAACAGAAGATTAATACTGATCGCAATAAACCTGTCTTAATACAGGTGCAGATACTAAACCATTGCTATCCTTCGACTGCACTCAGACAAGCGGATTGCTCCCTTTACATAATTCATAATATAATGATGCTCTTCGCAGTTACCTGGTGCATCGGCATCGGCGCTTCGGGGGATCAGGATGTGGCTGTAACACATTGCTGTATGCTCCCCTCCGCTCTGATACCGATGCATATAATCCAAAGGTTTTACTCAAACGGATTCCCCATCCCTTCCACTTTCAACTTTCAACTTTCAACTTTCAACTTTCCACTCTCCACTCTCCACTCTCCACTTACGCAGTATACACATGCCTACTAATAATATGCTCCTGATACTCCGACGTTAGTTCGCAGAAGTAACCGCTCCAGCCCCAGACTCTTACTATCAGGTTCCGGTGTTTTTCGGGGTGTTCACGGGCATCCAACAGTGTTTCCGGGTTCAAGGTGTTTAGCTGCATTTGATGGCAACCCAGGTTCGCAAAAGCCTGCACCAGCATTGCCACTTTAGTTAACGCATCCTCACTCCTAAAAACCGTATCTGATAGCTCCATTGTTATTGGTCCGCCGTTGCATATCCGTTGGTAGTCGATCTTGGAGAATGACTGCAGCACACTCAGAGGACCATTTACAGGAACCCCGGAGGCTGGGGCCAGGCTGCAACTGAGGAAATCCGTAGCATGCCTGCCATCAGCCGTAGCTCCGACTGCAGGTTCCAGGATGTCAAAACTCCGTGCACTGGTCAACCATATATAGTACATAGCAGACCCAGTCCCTGGCCTAACGATCCCACCTCTGCCGTTGTCCTTGATACTCTCGCAGGCATCTGCAAAATATTCAAACAGCTTTACCAGCAGCACATCCACCCGATCATCGTTATTGCCGACCTTCGGACATTCCTGTAGTAGAGTATCCCGCAGCGTTGGTTCATCTGCATAATCAGTCTGCAGGGCTGCAAGGAATCTATCCGGACTGACCTGTTTCGTGTCAAAAACAAGGTACTTGACTGCCGCAAGGGCATCCGCTGCATTGGAGGAGCCGCTTCCGTGAATCCCGTAGTTATAATACTCCGCTCCACCGTGGTTCATGTCCTTGCCTTTTTCAAGACAATTGGTCATAACGCAGGAGTAGTAAGGGGCCGGAGCCCTGTTGGTCTTTGTCTTTTTGTTATCCACATACATATTGACCTGGTCAAGAATATTGGAGCCAGCCATATCAAGGATTTCATCAAAACTCGACCCATTTTTAAGCCCGGCTTTGATCGCCGTATCCACAGCAGCAGGGAAAGACAGGGCATTGATATTGGGAACATCCATTCCCTTTCCAGGTATAATAAACTCCCAGCAGGCTGCCACAGTGTAGTTTCTGGCATCTTCAACCGAATACCCGTGCGATATTAGAGCAGGTATCACAACATCGTCATTGGAATACTGAGGGAATCCGAGTCCTCTCTTAGTAAGTCTGGACGCTTCCACCAGCAGGTCCAGCGGAGTATCCTTACTGACTCTCAGATTGATCTTGGGGTCAATCATATTGACTTCTTCAGAGACTTTCAGGACCAGCCAGGTCAGAGGGTTGACAGCCGAACTGCCATCCGGATTCACGCCTCCGAGCATCAGAGACTGCCCATTATCCCCCTGCTGGACTCCGGGATGCATATCCGAATCCATATTCAGAGATATAAAGAACTCAGCAAGCAGTGCAGCAGCTTCATCCATATCAGTCCTGCCCGAGTCCAAATCTGCTTCTAGATAGGGCCACATATACTGGTCAAACCGCCCAAATCCCACGTGCCCGTTCCCGCCTATCCACACACCAGCCTGCATAAACCTCAGGCTCTGAAGTGCCTCATGAAACGTGCGGGGTTTACCAACCGGAACTTGACTCAGAATCTCTACCAGATCATCCCGACCAAGCTCAACTGCTGAGTCACGATACCTGGCAGCAAGGCCGATCATCGCATCTAAAACCTCTATCGCTGAATCCAGGAACTCCACCGATTCTGCATCGTCGTTGTATTTTACTTTGGATTCAACCGCCACATCCCTACGGCCCTTCAAACCAAAAGATAGAGCCATTCCCCAATCAGCACAAACATTATCTACTCCGGAACCAATCGTATCGCGGGGTACGTTCTCAGGGATCGGGCAAAATGAATGCATCAGGGTTCTGGCAAAGACAATCCTGTCACCGGGTTCTATTACCACATGCTCCTGTTCGCACATGCGCCGGGTCTGTCTGGCCCAGCTCCGCATCCAGGATAGTCCTTCCCGCATGCATTCCTCAGCAACATCAACTCCACGCCCCTGCCGCAAAGCCTTATGCTTCCCCGCCAAAACCCACTCTTTCCGCTCTTCCAATCCCAAAATCATAAAATAACTCCTAAAAATGGCTGTGATATTATAAAGCCTCAATTAGTAACTGTTCAGAGTATCCAGCTTTGTCATCCTGAGGAACGAAGGATCTGCTTTTTCCAGACAGAAAAGCAGATCCTTCGTTCCTCAGGATGACAAAGTTCCATATTATTGAGCTGATATCCTGATTCTTATAATCCTGTCAATCCATAAATCCTAAAAATCGTGTTCAAGAAACCCTAACATCAACACCAAACTGCACAAAGACGCTCGTATCTGCATTGCAGGGCAGCGTCTCATCCCAGTCAGGAGCAAATGTCTTGTTGCAGAAAGAATACTTCCCCCCGGCAGCCTTATTATAAGGTAGCAAGTCCACCCGCACAACTCCATGCAATCCAGCAGCAATCTCTGCAATTGCAGCCAGGTTCTCCGCAGTATCCGTGATCCCCGGAACCAGGGGAACTCTCACTACGTATGGTATATCCATTGTATCAAGTAAATGTACATTATTCAGAATCAGCGCATTATCAACTCCGGTATACTTGCGATGTGTTTCTGAATCCATAAGTTTCAGGTCAAAATACACCATATCGCATACAGATACAACTTCTGTGAATACTTCAGATAGTGCATACCCGGATGTCTGCAAAACTGTATGAATCCCGTCCAGTTTCGATATCACATCAACTACAAAACCAGGCTGCATCAGGGGTTCACCGCCAGAAAATGTAACTCCCCCACCGCTGGGCTTCAATACACTGGCTTGCTTATTCAAATGCTCTGCAAGCTCACCAGCCTCCCAAACCTTACCGCATATCCTCTTACTGGAATTGCTGGTAATCTCTTCCGGTTCCATCGATTGACCTTCAGGGTTGTGGCACCATGCACACCGCAGCGGACAACCTTTCAAAAACACAGTAGTCCGAATCCCCGGCCCATCATGCACCGCAAACTCAGTAATATCAAACACAACCCCACTGATCAAACCACACCCCAATGCTTCATTTTCATTATCAATTATCCATTGTCAATTATCAATTAGAAGCAAACCCTCTAACTCCGAAGTTCTTCCCCCAGGGATCTGCATCAGACATACCGGAAGAATCTATCATATCAGCCACTTTATCTCTCCAGGCATACAAAACTCCGGCATCCCTTGAATACGTTACCATATCCTTGACCAGCTTCTCAGGCACAACCGCCACAGACTGAGCATCCGCCAGCCACTTGAGCTCTTTCTTATTCAGCGATGCTCCTTTGGCCTTATACTTCGCGATAATATCCGCAAGTATCTTCGAATAGGCATAGTCTTCCAATCCATCGCGATAGTTCTCCAAGCGGATCGTCGGTAATGGCGATCCTCCAGGCCCGCAGCAGATCATCGACCCATCACCGTGAAATGTCCCCCACGCCACCGGATTCCATTTAGTAAAAGGACCGCTGGTAATCGGTTCATTGGCGTTCCAGAAAGTCAGAGAATAATACAGGAAGCCATCCGGCTTATACTTTGAAGTCATCGCACCCATCAGAAGTCTGGCTTCGATCGCCGGGAATTCGATCTCCCAGTTAGCAAATGGATGAAGTGGAGCAACGCAAATATACCACCAGACTTTTTTGCCCTGTGCTCTGGCAACTGCAACCTGCTTGGGATCAAACGAAGGTGTTAGAGGACACCATGCATCCATTGACTTCACTACCGATCCAGCACCGAACGTAGGGTCATATGCCGTAGTCAATGTCATAACATCCGGGAAAGCAGCCTTTATCGCTTTGACTGAATCCTCCAGAGCCTGGAACTCAGACTTAGGACTCTCATCATATCCATATATGTAGGACTGATCAATGATCCCGAGCTCTTTGCACTTTTCGTAGATAGGCTTGAACTTCTCAATATTCGCTTGAACGTCCCCAGTAAAATAGCCGTAATTGAACGCAACTAGCCTGCCCTTGTCGTGCAGATATTTGAGCACCTCGTAGTCCGGAGCGCTGCGATCATACAGGCTGTCAGAGTTGATATAATAGTCAGCCAGCATATCGGCATAGTCATATTTCAGCTTCTTGTTCCAGTTCTCTGCTCCGCATATGTCATTAATGATCCGGGCTTTATACTCAGGGACCAGGAATGTGATAGCTGTAGGCAGTGGAGAACAATCAGGCATTGCAAACGACCTTACCCTTACACTCAACGCCAGCTTCACCGGTTTAATCCCATTTGCCGACACTGTTACGCTGCCTTTATACATCCCCGGTTTCTGGTCTTTGGGAACCCTCACACGTATCCAGAAAGTCTGTATGTCCCCAAAAGCTACATCTACTGGTCCAAGGAAATTGAGAATAGGGTCAGGCCACCAACCAATATAAGGCACCTGGTAAGGAGGTGCTGTCATCGTCTGCACATATCCAACAACTTCACAGTTGATATTTGAACTCGACAATACAGACCCATTCTTACCGCGCAAGTCCGAAGCCGTTACGCTGACTCCTCTCAGTTTCCCACGCTCCGATGGAGTAACTGCTATCTGGAAGCTCTCCTTCTCATTCCGGGCTACACTCAATGAAACCGACTTAGAAACACTAACCTTAAAAGGCATATCCCTCGGAAGTATTTTCTCTGTAGATTCAGCCCAGGCAACCAGCATCGAACCTGACTGCATGCCGGTTTTCGAGCATAACCGCTGCATATCAACAAGCTGCCGCACTCTGTCGGACCGCGTAATAATAGCATCCGCACGCTCGTTAAACCCCATCAGCTTATCCTGTGACAATTCAGATGAGTTCAAACTTGCCTTAAGCTCACGTAATCGGGCTTTCTGTTCAGCTACCCACGAATTGCCCGCACCTGCAGTCGACTCACACCTGACAACAGCCTTTTCAGCTTCTTTCAACTTATTCTGGCTAATCAGGGCAATTTGCTCAAGAAATGACTGCGGGATCACTGGAAGATTCTCACCGGGTTTAAGGATTACAATACTGCTGATGAACAATCGCATCTCTTCCGGACGTTCGGTAAACATGTGCATAATCGACATATCCGAGAGATCCAGGTATGCAGGAAACTTCGATATTTCTATCACATATCTTTTAAGTCCACATTTAGGCAGATCAAATGAATACTGGTATCCCTGACGAAAAGGTGTCTTGCTGTCCGACAAAAACGCCCAGAATCTCGGAGTCACCACGCCCGCGTTGACGATATCCACAACTATCCGGTCATATCCACTCCAGTCCTTAACTAAAGGAGCAGACTCAAACCCCGGCCATTCATTCATACCCATCTTCCAGGCTGGAGTGTGATAATCCAGGGAATACACTCCCGAAGTAGCAAACTGCTTTGAAAGCTGCAATGAATCCGACTCAGGACTGCTCTTCACCCATCCAGCTAGAGCACTATCCTTATTAAAATCAAAAACAGTAACCGCTCCCTGCCCCGAACCTGCAGCCACAAAAAGCAAAACCACCCCAACCGCCAATTTCCACATATTCAATTAATAAGACCTCACCAATAATAATCCATCCACCAATGTCTGATTGTACCCCGCCCAAGATCAAAGGTCAATCAAATATACCCGCTATTCCCTTCCCTTTCATAATTCATAATTCATAACTCATAATTCCCCCAGTTCCCCGCGCCCTCCGCGTCTCCGCGTGAAATCCCTTCCTGAAGCCTGAAGCCCGAAGTCTGAAGCCTATAAAATTGCCATTTCCATCCACGCACACTAAAATTAAGACAAACCGACACCACAGATCAATCATTGGAGAACAACATGAAGCTTATAATTGCTCTCACTTGTATCCTTATACTATCTGCTTCCGTCGTATTGGGTTCGGAAGCTATCGCTATTCAAGACAATTTTGAAGGATCCACGCTTGGGAAAGCAACCGGAGTAACTTATGCACCGGGCAAGGACGGGCAGGCAGTTGTGTTCAAAACCCCGTCAGACAGCATTGAGTATCCGGCAAAGTTTTTCGGCACAACGGCAGGGCACATAGAGTTCGATATGATGTTCCCAAAGCCCATCCCAGCCGACCGCACGTTCTGGACTCTGCTCTCTGATACAGGTGCAGGTTTGGCATTCCAGGGAGCATTAAATGTCCATTTCAGACCTGGTAACAATAGAATCGAATATGCCATACGCAGTGATGGAGACCACAGATGGTGTTACTCTAAAACATCAGACTGGGAACCCGGCCGCTGGTACCATATAGCTCTATACTATGGGCCAAGTGGGATGAAGCTGGAAGTCGATGGAAAAGTCGAAGACTCCAACACAATCCCTACAAGTCTTGCAAAAACATCTAAAAAGCTGGGGTTTGACGATTACTGGGTAGATTCTCCCCCTGTAATGATCGATAACTTCAAAACATATAAAGAAAGTGCCGACGCACTGGAGCTTTCCTCTACCATTGTCAGTCCCAAAGGTTACGGATTCTTCGAGACCTGCTCGATCAACTACGAACTTGCCGGCAATGCCGATGTATCACTGGGTATAGTCGCCGCTGACGGTAAAGTAGTAAAAAGCCTTATCAATAATAAGCCTACAACCACTGGCCTTCATACATTAGTATGGGATGGCAAAGGCGTTAAGGACGGCAAATACACACTTCGTCTGACTGTCCAGCGCGGAGCAGTAAAGCAGGACTTCAAGCAGAACCTAATAGTTAACACCCGTTGGAAATGGCGCAAAGCCAGTCCTAAATTCAACAATTTCTTCTCTACCGGTATGTACTACTTCTGGGAAGACGATGCCACATATATTAACCGTCGTGTCGATGACCCAATTAAAGCTAGAGCATACTACGAGCAGACCATAAAGGACAACGCAGACCACGGTATCAACCTGCTGATGATGGTCTGGACACCGAAAGATCACATACAGATGGTCCTTGATATAGCTAAGAAATATAAAGTAAAGGTGATTATCCACCTGCCGGATATCGCCAATGCCCTCGGGAGTGATGAATCATTCTATGGTGGCAACATTATTGAGACCGCATGGAACTCAATCAAAGACATCAAGAACCATCCGGCTCTGGCAGGTTATTATGTAGTAGATGAACCATCCGCAACCCCGGAAATGGCAAAGCGTATCACTACAGCCAAGAAGCTCCTCGAAGCAATGGACCCCAAGCACCCATCATTCTCTTGCCTGCTGGGAGGCTATGAAGATCTATTAAAGACAGTTGACTATCAGGTTCTGGTAGTTGATATCTATCCCATTACCCCAGGCTGGTCCAGAGATCTGTCAGGTTTCGAGTCTGAAGTTAAAAGAGGTATCCGCAACGCAGAGCACCGGCCTCTCTGGGTAATCCCCCAGGCATTCGGTAAACCTAATGTCTGGCTGATCCCCACTCCGGTAGAACTCAGTGCACAGGTCTGGATATCTGTCGCAAATGGAGCAAAAGGTATAGTATACTTCATCTACCAGTCCACAACCGGGTTCCAGGGTGAATGGCTGCAGGGAATGGTAGATATGCAGCTCAAACCAATAGGTCCAGGCTGGGATTCACTGACAAAGATCAATGCCGACATGAAAAAACTGGCCCCCACTATATTGAAACTCAAACCAGCCAAGTTCACGATTCCAGCCACAACAGGCAAACTAATAGCCAACACGTTCATCCACGAGAATGGTGCAAAATACGTAATCCTGGCTAACAAAGACCTGGACAATCCCATCTCTGCCCAGTGGAAAGGCAAACTGCCGGTCGATGTACTGACAGGCAAAGAGATAAACGCCGATATCAAGCTTCTACCAGGAGCAGGTATGCTGCTAAAGATACGATAGGCAGATTAGCGATCTAAATTATCATTCAGGCATCAGGAATAGTGTGAATACATGAATTTTCTGATGCCTGTGATATGCAAAAAATCTTATAGCGAGTGTAGTACTACATATAATTAATGTCGTCTAACGAATGGTATATAATCCCCAGGGCGAACGCATCTAATTTTGTACGCGAGGAAATAGGCCTGGATATTCTGCGGGAATGCCGGTTTTGCTGGATGTTCCGAATCTCGTCTATGCTCAATTCCCGCAGATCCCTTGGTTACTGTTTAGAGCGTTTGCCCTGATATAATCCCCAACAACCATAAAAGAGGAGAAAGCAATGAAACATCGAGCATCAGTTCTGATCTTTTTTGCAGTATTCACTCTAGCTTTGGTTTTATTCAATAGTTCCGGCATTCTAGCTTCCAACACAAAAAATCACTCAATAGTCGCGCAGATCAATATCAATTATCCCACTTATACTCCCCCTACATGCACTCTAGGTGCACCTCTTAACCGGCCTGGTTCATTTGATGTAGATGAATTCGGTCGGATATACGTTATTGATTATGGACGATCTGTCATATCGGTATTCGCTGTCGATGGTACCCTGGAAACCGCATGGCATAACAATGACTTTGGTGAGAACAAATGGGTTGTCCGCACATTTATTGATGTCGTATCCAGTGAACTGATATTCCTCAGCGGGCAGAGCGCAGCGAACCCTTTCGAATCACAGGATGTATTAAGAATCAGTCCGTATGAATCCGAAGGCATATCAAAACTGCCGGATGGACGCTTTTGTGGCAAGGTATATGGACTGCCTGACAGAGAATATGTGCAGATGTACAATAATGATGAGATCCGGTTTTACACCAGTAACGGAGACACTTTATGGTCGGCACCTACCGGATTCGCCAACGACCACCATTATTCACCGGCAGGTACAGATTGGGCAGGTAATATGCATGCCTATGATACCTACCTGAACACCATGCATGTGTGGAACCGAAGAGGGCAAAAAATAGCAGAGTTCAAACCGGAAACTCAAGACATTGGCACGAGCACTAATTCCTACTTTCATGCTGTGGTAGACAGTGACGGGACAATCTATGCTGACAATAACTGCAAAATCTTCAGGATGAATGCACGCGGTAAAATACTATCCACTATTGCACCCTGGGTAAATCCAACTGAGCATCCTGACAATCTTTATTTTAGCCCGCATATCTTTGATATCCAGGTGCGTAATGGGATTGTATATGCTATGCTTTCCGGTGACTATGGAGATACCATAAAAATGCAGGAAATCCAGGCATATACTGCAGATGGCAGATGCATTGCCCGATACTTGTTCCCTAAACCGCAGTATAACTGTCCCAATGCAATTGCTGTTCAACCAGATGCCAGCTTCGCAGTTGGGCAATCATCCACCGCCACAGATGAAAATGGTTTTATGGTCTCTTCTGATGGTGTGAGACTCAATCCAATAAACACCGGCGGCGCGTTGAGTCATGTGATGGCAATGCCCGATTCCTCTTACTACACTATTGATGGTTTCGGATTTGGAAAGATAGATAAATCGGGGAATCGTATTGATAAAATTTCCACTCAAAACGGTCTTGAGATCACTTCAAAGTGGCCGCAGTTGGAAAACCGTATGGTCAGCGCGATATGTCCACATCCACCAAGCAGTGGAATATGTTTATTGACCTGGCATAATGTCAAGGATGATAACCGCACTCGCTGCGGTGATGTTGAAGTGCGGATAATTGGCTCAAATGGACAATTACTGCAGATAATACCATTCGATGACGCAGTCCCCGAATCTATGACAGCTGATATAGATGGAAACATTTACATAGCCTACGACTTCTATTATGGCAAGATCATAAAGTTTAATTCCCAGGGCAAGGAAGTCTATTCGAATACGAACAAAGGATGGGAACTGGGGCAGGTTGATGGTCCAAGAGCACTATTGACAGACAATGATGGCAATCTAATTGTCCTGGACACCGGTAATTCCAGGATTCAAATCTTCGATCCTGATGGAAAACCTCTGGGCATATGGGGGAAACTTGGAAAAGGCGATGGTCAACTCAACCATCCTGAGGCAATGTGTTTTGGCCCGAACAACACTCTCTGGATAGCAGACACCCGCAACGACCGTATAGTTACAATCCCTCTCCAAAGGCTCTGGAAAGAACTCACCCACAAAGTCACCCCACCACCTACCCCCATGATGCTTGCCAGGCGAGAGTCACTGCCCAAACCGGGTATGGTGACGCTGGAAGGTACAGTCACAGCAGATGCCACCGATGGAGAAATCTATGCTCAGCACGCCACAGGTTCATGGGGAGTTCATCTAAAGTTGCCCAAAGGTGTCTCGGTAGCTCGAGGTAAAAATTACAAAATCACAGGTAAACTCGAAACAAAAAACAGTGAGAACATACTTGTAGCCAAATCTATAAAACCCGTCAAGAGTAAAATACTGCGACCCCTGGGACTCGCCAACGCCGCAATAGGTGTATCCGGCAAGAATCACGAAGTCCCCAATGGAGTCCTGGTAGCAACGTGGGGACGGGTTACTTCTATCGACAAGAAAGCAAAGACACTCATCGTATCTGATGGAAGCCTGGGTAAGAAAGGAATCAAGGTAACCTGCGGAAAGCGAATAGCTAGTTCATTGCCAGCCAAGCCAGGTCAATATGTTGCTATCACTGGCATAGCCACTCAGGATTCTCTGCGTATTCGTGAAGCTTCAGATATAAAGAATCTGGAATCAATAAGACCAGCAAAACAACAGGTATCCATGGTAAGATGATTTATTGAAACAAATATCTAAGTGTAGTAAACACCTGGAGAGTATATGAAGATGCGTATCAGTCTTACATTCAGTGCATTGCTGATCCTCTGCTGCACCTGCCTATATGCAGCTGGTTCAAAGGACACCGACAAGCGGGTAGAGTCTTTACTCAAGCAGATGACCCTTGAAGAAAAGATAGAATACATCGGCGGGACCGATTCGCTGTATGTAAAAGCTATAGACCGCTTGGGCATACCCAGAATCAGGATGTCAGATGGCCCTATGGGGGTCCGGTGTTATGGCGAGACTACGTCCTATCCTGGAGGAATCGCACTGACAGCCAGTTGGAATCCTGAACTTGCTATCAAATATGGGCAGGCTTTGGGTAGAGACTGCCGGGCTAGAGGAGTCCATATTCTATTAGCTCCAGCTGTAAACATATACCGCTCTCCACTGTGCGGACGCAACTTCGAATATATGGGCGAAGACCCTTATCTGGCTTCAACTATGGTTGTACCTCTGATCCAGGGAATACAGTCTCAGGGAGTATTCGCTACAGTAAAACACTTCGCATGTAATAACCAGGAATGGGATAGAAATAGTATCAGTTCTGAAGTCGATGAAAGAACACTGCGTGAGATTTACCTCCCCGCATTCAAAGCAGCTGTTACCAAAGCAGGAGTCAAGTGTGTTATGAACTCCTACAACCTGGTCAATGGAGTTCATGCCTCCCAGAACCATTTCCTACTGACAGACATCCTTAAAAACGAATGGAAGTTCAAAGGCTTCGTAATGTCCGACTGGGCTTCTACATATGATGGGGTAGCCGCAGCCAATGCCGGTCTTGATCTGGAGATGCCGAGTGGTGCATTCATGAACCCGCAAAACCTGCTTCCAGCTGTCAAAGACGGTCGCGTGAAAGTCTCTGTAATAGACGATAAAGTCCGACGGATGCTGAGAGCATTTATATCTGCAGGTTTCTTCGACAATGCCCAGGAACTCAAAGAAATCCCCAAAGACGATCCACAGAACGTAAAAGTTGCTCTGGATGGTGCACGTGAAGGCATTGTGCTACTTAAGAATCAGAACAACCTCCTGCCTCTGGATTCATCCAAAGTGAAATCGATAGCTGTTATCGGACCCAACGCTGATCCTGCAGTATACTGCGGAGGTGGAAGCGCGTTCACAAGCGTATTTCATTCAATAAGCGTCCTGGACGGCATCAAGAAAATCGCCGGGAGCAATATCGAAGTGAAATATTCCAGCGGAAAAGCAACCCTCACTTCCGAATATGTGTCACCTTTGAAAATGGAAATATTCGCAGGTAAAAATCTGTCCGGTGAACCTGTCTACACAGAAATGGTAAATTCAATCAAATACGACTGGACAGGTAGAAGCCCCGCTACCGGAATCGGTAACGATAATTATTCAGTCCGCTGGACCGGTAAAATAAAGCCGAAAGCCACCGGAGAGTTTACATTCTCTGCATCAGCAGATGATGGAGTCCGGGTCTTCCTGGACGGCAAACTGGTGCTTAATGACTGGGAAGACCATGCAGTGCGTGAAACTGCAACAGATGTAATACTGGAAGCTGACCATGAATACGATCTGAGAGTAGAATTCTACCAGGCAACAGGAGATTCCCAAATCTCATTCGGCTGGGGTAACTGGATAGGGACCGATATCGATTCAGTAGCCAAACAATGCGATGTTGCAGTAGTTTGCGTAGGGTTTACTCCACGCACAGAAAGTGAAGGCTCTGACAGAAAATACGACCTACCGGCTGAGCAGGTAAAACTTATCAATACAGTCGTAGCTGCCAATCCGAATACGATAGTAATGATCAATTCCGGCGGTGGAGTTGCATGGGAAGGCTGGCTAGACAAAGTGCCTGCAGTTCTTCAGACATGGTATTCCGGGCAGGAATACGGACAGGCTGCAGCCGAGATAGTCTTCGGTCTGGTTAACCCATCAGGTAAACTACCGGCTACATTTGAAAAGAAAGCCTCAGATAACCCGACATATCTCTACTACAAGATCAACGACAACAAAAAGACCCCTTACACCGAAGGAATATTTGTTGGCTACCGGGGATACGACAAGAAAAACATCCAGCCCCAGTTCTGCTTCGGCTATGGATTATCCTACACCACATTCGCATTCAGTAATCTAAAAATCAGGGAGCGTGGATTCGGAGACAAACGCACCTATAACATAACTTGCGATGTAACCAACACAGGAAACCGTGAAGGCGCAGAAGTCGCTCAGCTATACATTGGTAACAAAGGCGCCAGCGTCCCCCGCCCCATCCACGAGCTCAAAGGCTTCAATAAAGTATGGCTAAAACCAGGCCAGAAAACAACAGCAAAATTCACTCTGAGCAAGGAAGAACTCTCATTCTATAATGTTGCAAAAAAATCCTGGACAACCGAACCCGGCGAGTTCACCATAAGCATAGGCTCATCCTCCAGAGACCTGCCCCTGCAAGGCAAGTTGATCTGGTAACATAATTGTGATGCGGGTGGCAAAATAATTGTGGTGCGGGCTTCTAGCCTGCCGTCCCCGGGTTTCTTAGAAGCGGGATTTGTCATCCTGAATGCAATGAAGGATCTGCTATTCTATTAGGAAAAACAGATCCTTCATTGCATTCAGGATGACAATTACGTGATTCTTGAAATCACGCATTTCACTAATAAGACAGGCTAGATATCCACCAACACTGTCTCACCCTCAGACAAAGGCTTCTTATCCAGCATCTTTTGATACGCTTTCGGGAAGAAAACGCGCAGGACCCATTTCCAGGCATCATCAAAGAGCGTAAAGACGACAGGGATAACAATCAACGTCAGCAGAGTTGACATGATAAGTCCACCGATAACCGCAATGGCCATTGGTGAACGTGACTCAGAACCCTGGCTGAATGCCAAAGCCGTAGGCAACATACCTCCAACCATAGCAAGTGTAGTCATCAGAATTGGACGCAGTCTTGTCGGACCTGCCTCCAAAAGTGCTTCATTACGGCTTCTACCTTTGCTTATCAGAGTATTAGTATAGTCAACCAGCAGGATGGCGTTCTTTGTGACCAATCCCATCAACATGATAATACCAACCATAGCAGTGATGCTCAATGGTTTACCGGTCAGGAGCAGAGCAAGCAATGCACCAATCAAGGCCTGTGGCAAGCTTATCATAATAACAAGCGGTGTCAGGACTGATTCGAACAGTGCTCCCATCAGCATATAGACCAGCAGCACGGCCAGCATCAACGCTGATATCATTGAGGCAAAGCTCTCATTCATCATCTTTGTCGAACCACCAGAGTTAATGGTCGTTCCTGGTGTGGCTCTCGATTGCTTTAGCGCCATCTCAATTGCCTGGTTGACGTTACCCATCGAGGATCCGCCTGCAATGTTCGCAGAGATAGTAACTACTCTCTGTCGGTTCTTGCGTTCTATCTTGTTTGGAGCATGCTCATAGATTACCTGAGCAACATCACCGAGATAAATAGGAGCACCCATCCTTGTTCCAATAATAAGGTTATCGACATCCGATATCTTATTGCGTTCAGCTAAAGCGTAGTGTACACGTATCGGATATTCAGTTCCACTGTCTCGCAGCTTAACGGTACTATCTCCATCAACAGCAGTCCGGGCAGCACTGGCTACCTGAGTCAGGGAAAGACCAAGTTTGGCTGCACGATATTTATCAACAATTATCCGTCTCTCCGGAGAACTGGGTTTATAAGAAATATCTACATCAACCGCGCCAGGAGTCTTTCTAATGATATCAGCAACCCGATTTGCCTCTTTAACGATATCATCCATATTCTGCCCCTGGACTTCTTTCGTTATACCCCCACCAGGACCTCCACCTGATGACGCAGATACACTAATCATTTCAGCGCCAGGTATGCGTGCTGTCTTCTGTGAAACCCAGTCAACAATCTCTTGTATACTTCGTTTGCGGTAGCCTTTGTCAACGACCTTCACGGACAGGTTGGCATACTGAGTACCTGTGTCACCTGCATTCATCATACCTGATGAACCGGAACCGGTCATAGCCATACAATATCCGGTCTGTGACTCACTGCGGCCCTTACCCCAACTGGCAGGATTATACCATTCTGATTCGGAGACTTTGAACTTAACCGTCTTCATCTCAGGCAGTTGGTTAACGACTTCCTCTACTTGCTTAACAACAGCATCAGTAGCCAACAATGACGTTCCCGGCGGTGTCCTGACTATAACGCTGAACTGTCCCTGGTCAGACTGCGGGAAGAATTCAAAACCAAATGGCAGATAAACTGTCATTGTGATTATCGCCATGAAAATTCCTAAACAGGCCGCAAGAAACTTACTCTTCCGGTTAACGACCATCGCTAAACCAAAAAGCGCCAGTGCAACAACAGCAATGGCGACCCGTGGCATCATCATCTTCATTGCCATCGGTCCAGCTCCGGCTTTAGGCATCGGAATAACCATCGAGATAACCACGAAAAGTGTTACAATACCAATAATACTCGTCAGGAACCGGTTAGAAAGTGCCCATTCCAGAACACCTCTATATGTCCTGTCCAGGCCTTTTAATACTGTCTCGAGTCCACCGAATATCTTACCGGCAGCTATGTCGATCCGGTCCTTGATCGTCAACATACCCGCCAGACGACGCTGGTCGGTGTGCTCATCGTCAAGTTCTTTATCCATTTCACTTTTCATCCACTTGGATGCAAGCATAGGAGTGAGAGTGAATGACATCAGCAGCGAAAACGCCGTTGCAACTGCAACTGTAATACCGAACTGTCTGAAGAACAGTCCAACAATACCACCCATAAACGCAATCGGCAGGAAGACTACGATATCGACCATAGTGATCGTAATTGCAGCCAGTCCTATTTCCGATCTTCCATTAAGGGCAGCTTCTTCCGGATGTTCACGCAGTCGTAAGTGACGTTCGATATTTTCAAGGACAACAATCGAGTCGTCCACCAATATTCCTACAACAAGCGACAATGCCAATAGCACCATCTGGTTCTGTGTGAATCCAAATGCACCCGTAGGTATGTACGTCGCCATCAAACACGTAGGAATTGCAAGAGCTACAATAAAGGTCGCTCTCGCTGTGTGGAGAAACAGGAATACGATGATAACAACAAGACAAACACCCTCGATAAGACTCTTATTAACCGCTTCAAGAGAGTCCTTGACGGATGTTGACTGGTCTGTAGCTATGACCGGATGAACCCCGGCAGGCAATGTAGGCTGCAAATCAGCAAGTTCAGCCTTTATACCGTCTGCGATCTTTACTGTGTTCGAACCGGACTGCTTCTGAATTGTGAAAACAACACTAGGTTGCCCGTTCAATCGCACGATCTTCGTAGGTTCTGCCACGGTATCCGTGATTTTGGCGATATCCCCTACTCTTATGATATTCTTGGAACCATCAGCACTATCTGGCAGGTTTATCGGAACCTTTTCGATTTCGCTGGCCTTGGCAAACTCACCAACCGTCCTGATCGAGTAATTCCTTGCATCCTCTTTAATCGAACCCGCTGGAATATTCCAGTTGGCATCCCGGATTGAGTCAACGATCTTCTGTATTCCTATCCCGTAGGAGTCTAATCGGTTCTTGTCTACAGCTACAGAGATTTCGCGGTCTTCTCCACCACTGACGTTAACCGATGCAACTCCACCAATCTTGGCAAGTCTATCAGATACAACATCATCTGCAAGGATTCTCATCTCCTTGGGAGTCAGGTTGCCTGAAAGTCCTATTGTCATAACGGGCATTGAAGATGTATCTAGTTTTACAATCTTCGGTTCATCTGAGTCCTTAGGCAGCGTCGATTTAATAGCTGCAACTTTGTCTCTGACATCCGCAGCAGCCGCCTCGAGACTGGTACCCAGTTCAAACTCCAGCATTACAGTCGAAGCTCCAGTCTGAGACGTGGAACTAACGTTCTTCAAGTTGCCAATAGATGTGACTGCCTTTTCAATCGGTTCACTGACAAGTGTCTCGATCTCATTCGGTCCTGCGCCTGCATATGAGGTAATGACCGTTATGTATGGAATATCGACGTTTGGGTTCAATTCCTGAGGCATCTTGGACCTTGACTGTAATCCAAGTGCAATCAGCGCCACCACAAACATCAATATAAAAATTGGTCTGCGTATGGCGGTGCTAGTTAACCCCATTGCTAGTACTCCCCTTCTTCATTATTTCAATAACAGTTCCATCTTGCAGGTTATTGTGACCTTCAGTAACAACAACATCACCGATTTTGAGATCATTAGGAGTGCCCAACTGACTGAATTCACGGTCTTCGCGAACAACAGTAATCTGGTGTCGCTTGGCAGTCTTGCCGGAAGCCACTGTGAAGACAGACTTTATTCCTTTGCGTTCGTCAATTGCATCTTTAGATACAAGCAGCACTTTTCGAGCTGTCCCTGTCAATATCTCACCGCTTGCAGACATACCAGGTTTGAGATTTGTATCAGCGCCTGCGATCGAAATACGTGCAAAGAAATTCCTGTTGAGGGTAGATCCGGATGGATATATCTCAGTTACTCTACCCTGGAACTCCTTGTCTGTTATAGCATCAACATGCACACTTACAGCTTGCCCATTTCTAACAGTAGACAGGTATTTCTCAGATACTTCCGCTTTCAGATACAGGCTTCCCAAATCAACAATGCTGGCAAGCGTTTGCCCGGGAGAAACTACCTGGCCCGGATCGGATGTGCGGGTAGATACGATTCCCGATATGGGAGATTTAACATAAGTATATTGAAGCCCCCGTTTGGCAGTATCCAAAGCAGCCTGCGCCTGTTGAACACCAGCTTTAGCTGCAAGAATATCTTTGTCCTTAACCTTGTTCATTGCTGCATTAGATTTTGCGTCTCTCAACTGCCCCCTGGCAACGTCAACTAGTGAATTCGCGCTGGAAATGTCTTCCTGACGTCCACCCTCATCAATCAATGAAAGCTGGTCCTGGGTGCTCTTATAGTCCGACTGAGCAATAATATACTGCGTCTTGACTATATCAAAAGCAGATTCCGATATTGCTCCACGCTTGAGTAGTCGCTCATTACGTTTGAAATCCGCTTCAGCTTTGTCCAGATTAGCCTTAGCTGAGTTTATCCGGTTTTCCGCCACCATTCGGTCCTGAGAGCGGGATGGTTTCTTAATGACTTCCAATTTTGAGAGTGCAGAGTTCAAATTTGCCTGTGCCTGTTCGATGGCTATCTGGGTCTGAGTCTTTGTAACCTCAGCATTGGTGACCGCCTGTGCCAGCCTGGCTCTGGCAGATTCAAGACTTGCCTGCAGAGCTTCTACATTGCTGAGAGCATCACCCTGATCAAGGACAGCCACTACCTGACCCTGCGAAACATGGTCACCTTCACGAATGCTTATAGAAGTTAGTCGTCCTGATATTTTCGGAGAAATTACCGCGCTATTCAGAGCGCTCAAATCACCGGTTATCTGCACAACCTCATTCATATCACCAACTGTGACTCTTGATGTCTGCACAGGGACTCCAGAGTCTTTCCAGATTTCCTGAGTAGTCGCAGCTGGCGGCTTGGGTTTCTGCATACGTGCAGCTCCCATTAGACCCACAATTATTAATAGCAGTACAACCGGCACGATGATATATTTTTTCATGACTGAGCCTCCTCAATGTTTAGCTTTAAATTATCATTAACTGTCTGCAACTGGTCCAGCTCCGGCTGACCGGCTGTAGCCTTCTGAAGCTGAGCCAGGGCAATTGCATAGTCATATTGGGCATTTACATTATTAAACCTTGCCTGCGTTAGCTGTGCTTGAGCATTAGAAACTTCCACCAACACAGCGATTCCGGCATCATATCGGTCATTTGCTATACTGAGTGCATCCTCAGCCAGAGCAACTGCATGCGCTGTCGTCTGAGTGCGGAGTGCAGCTTCCTGCATATTGAGAGCCGCTCTGCGGACTTCAGTAGCTACTGTGATCTTGGCCTGATCGAGTGTAGAAACAGAGTTCTTCGCACTGGCCTTAGCCTGGTTGACTCTGGATTTAGTAAGCCCGCCATCCCACAAAGATATACTCGCAGTCGCCATAATCTGCCACGATTCTTTAGAAGCTGACCCAGCAGGATTGAAGTTATAACTTGGACCTGCAGTGATTATCAGCTGAGGCGCTTGCCCGGTCTCCTGCAAAGTCACATTCATCTTTGATAGAGTGATTGCTGACTGAGCAGCCTTTATCTCAGGGCGTCGCGTATAAGCGTCATCAACATATTTAGGTATATCAACCGCGCTTGTTGATACAGGGATATCTACCGAGAGAATCTGGGTTGGATAGTTAACATCAACACCCATGACACCGTTAAGTGTGGACTGAGCAAGATATACCTGGTTCTGTGCGACTATCAGACTCTGGTTCAGATTCGAAAGCTCAACCTCGGCGCTGGTAACATCAAATCGAGGCACTGCGCCTTCCTCCTGTTTGGCTTTGATATTGGCAAGTCTGGCCTCTGAACTCTGCACCGCCGCCTGCGCAACTTCTTTCTGTCCGCAGGCACGCAGGAGTTCATAGTAAGCACTCTTGACGTCTATAATCAGTTTTTCAGACACTGTTACCATTGCCAGATATTGAACCTGATACTGCACCGTAGCAATATCATATGAATACTTGAGTTGTTTCGATATATCTATAGGCATCGTAACGGTAACGCCAACCCTCGTAGCTGATCCAGGCGTCACTGCAGATGATTTCTGCTGTGTTTGCGTAGCCTGAGCGCTGACAGTCGGATTGAAATGAGCCTTCATCTCAGCAACTGATTCTTTGGACTTTTCCACCAGACTCAGGGTAGCCTGAATATTCGGATTATTCTGAAAAGCGATCTGTATCGCCTGATCAATTGTTATCGGTTGCTTCAACACATCCGGTATTAATGCAGGCGATATACCAGGCACCTGAACCTTCATTGATTTTCCAGGAACCAGTGGAGCAGGTGTTGTAATCAGATCCGCATTGCCAGGTATGATAGCCCCGGACTTCTTCGCTGGAATAAGTATTGGTTGCGATTGTATCTGCGAACCACCGGTAGTCGGAATAACACCAGGCTCTGCCGGATACACCTTTGCGGTAAATGGCTGCACAGGCTGTGAGTTCTGATCCGAATCAGCAAACAAACAACTGGTAACAGACATAACTAACAACAGCGCAAACAGTGTTGACAATATAACTGTACGTTTAGTTAATCTTTTCTCTAAAAATAACATTAATTCACCCAACCTTATATAATCGATTTTCGATGACTACTACCTGTTAATCTGCAATACCTTTAGCAAGGACATCCATTGTATGCTCAACGCATTTATCAAGATCAAAATCAGCTTTACACTTGCACTGGAACATATACAGCGAATGCACCAGACCATGGATAGTATGCACCATCATAGCAGGATCAACACTGCGCAACTCTTTCGATTCTATGCCTTCCTCAATGATCAGTTTCAGTATTTCAGACATCTTCGTGAAACTCTCATCAAGGTGGCTTGTAATCTCGGGTGCGCTGTCAACAAGTCCGCGCAGTATGATGCGTCCAAAGTTCTCATGCTCAATTCGCACACGGGAAAAATTGGTAATAAACTTCTGCAATCTGGCAAATGCTGTCCTCTCAGAGGAATATGCATCCATTGCAATTCGTAGCATGCTCTGCTCCCCATCCCTTAGGATAGAATTGTAGAGGTCCTGCTTATCTTTGAAATAATAGTAAATCAGTGCCCGGTTTACATCCGCAGCAGCTGATATGTCACTTATGGATGCGGCAGCAAAACCTTTGCTGGCAAATAACTCTTCAGCCGCTTCCATTATGCGCAGCCTGACATCATCAGATTCTTTCACCTGCGTCCCAGACCGATTATGCATCTAACCACCTCCCGCCGTATTAACTAAACGGTCAGTTAAATTATTCCACATCGAAAGTAAAATGTCAATACTATAATATTAATCCACAGTATACGGCAAGTATCTAATAGATATTAAGCTGATACACATATATTTCTACAGGGGTTATTACGTAGTGGTGGTTCTGACCATGTGGGAGACCGTAGAGATCTCCCACACATTAGGTTTCAGTCAGTGGAGGGATACAGAGTAAATGTAAGATGGTTCTGAGTTTCTGGTCTGTATATTTGTTTCTGAGAGATAAATCCATCAGCAGATGCGATAAGTATGTATGGTCGAACTTCCAAATCTGTTATTCTAAAGACTCCATGAATATCCGTTGAGGCTGATCTGGCAATTCCAAATGAATCTATTGAGACAACAGCATTTACCAGCGGTGTTCCATTCTCAGCATTCAACACACTTCCCTTTAGGGTACCCTTACCTGGATCCACGGGGATGTTCGCATTCTCGGTTGATGTCGGCAATAGCATAGAACATCCCGGACAATACTGCCAGCCTGGTTTTATAGGTGTCTTACACTGCGGACAGAGCTCATCCGCCTGAGACCCGCAATACGGACAAAAGGTCAGATTCTCAGCAATGCTTGCTCCACACCTGCTGCACATCTTAGGCTTCGGGTATCGGATTACAAGATAAGTAACAAGACCTACGACACTGGTAACCAGAGTTAACACTGCCCATGGGATTCCTTCCATTCTTCTCCATGTGGCATCAAGATACACCCACCAGGCCAAAAGTACCCAGGCTGCTGCTATTGAAAAAGCTCGCATCAGTCCCACAAGCACTGAATTTTGAATATCAGAATTGGCCAGCATTAAAGCCGTGCTAAACGCAGCAACGACTGCTAGTGCAAATAACAAATGCTTGACTGTTTCTTTTGCCTGTTCAGCCGGACTACGCACAATAGACTCTACAAAAGAGTTATATACTCGCTTGACTGCACTCAATGGAGATGTATGTCCGCAAGATATGCATTGCAGAGAAGAACTGGGTAAAACTGCGCCGCATTTCGCACACAACGTCCTCCCAGGTTTACGCAATAAATAGTAAATCACTACAAAAAACGGAGCACTGACTAGAGTCGCATATGTCCATATTGAGCAGCGACCTTCTCTAATCTGTTCATCCAATCCTACCCAGGCTACTGTACTTATCCATCCAGCAGCCAGTCCCATTACAATTGGAACGGTGCTATTAACGACAGCACTGGAAATGATAACTATTAACCAGGATATCCAGGCAATAACTGCCATTGTCTCCCTGCGGCGAAGCAGCGTCAAATCACTTTGTGACATTTGTGCTCTCCAATTCTACCTGTTCGGCAATGCTGTCCAATGCGAAATCCAGTTCTACTTTTTGATCAGGATCAACCTGCGCCACCTGGACTCGGTTCAGATATTGTTCTGCACTGGCACATACCACCTGTGGACCAGCGGGAATATCTTCAAGAATGTAATTACCGTTTTCATCCGTAAATACCGCACAATCCAATCTACCGGAATCCAGTGATACTCTCGCAGAAGATACCGGAGTTCCATTTTCAGCACTCACTACACAGCCTGCGATTGTTCCGGAATGTGCAGTCAATATCAACCGAATAGCTGCCGGAGTTACAGTTGATACATTGATATCTTTCTGCAGGTCTGCATATCCATCCTTAGATAAAGATACAGTATAAATCCCGTTCTCAAGTGCATACGCCTGGAATATCCCTTTGTTATTGGTCATCCCAGTTGAGTCGGATATTCCAGAGATCTTCACTCTGCAGTCAGGCACCGGCATTCCATTATTATCCAGGACTGTAACAGTCAGAGCAGCGTTTGCAAGAGCTATGTGTTCCGGTTTGTATCCGGGAACAGGTACCGGTTCAGGCTTTGCAGGGGGAACTCCATCACATTTTGGACAAAACTGCCAGCCAGGATTTATTGCACTTCCGCATATTGAACATTTACTGGATAAATCAATACCGCAAGAAGGACACCTTATATATTTCTTACTGATACGTTCCCCACAGTTCGGGCATGGTTTAGGTTGTGATAGACGTGCTGTGAAATATGCAGCGAGACCGATTAACCCGGTGATAATCACCAGTGCTGCCCAGGCAAATGGATTCATCCCCCTCCAGGCAGCATCCATTGCTACCCAGGTAGGCAGCAATATTAAAAATGACAGTAAACAGATTAATGCAGTTATAAATACAGGACGGACTGACATCAACAGACCTGCATCATTAGGATCTATAACTGCTACCATATCATAAGGTTTAAAAGAAACCGCAATACTACCCAGATATTTACCATCGGAGCCCCTGATAGACTCTACATCAAATACTGATATATTTCTATTACTGGGGAATGCAGCAACCCAACCGGGATAGCTGTCATCAACTATTTTCCCCATTCCAGTTGCGATGTTTGGTGGATACGATGCAACTACCTTGCCATTAGGATCAGCGACCATTGCCCAGTTGATGTTATTTTCTAACCTGGACGCCAAATGGACATTGTTGAACAACACATTGGCTAATAAGTCCATAACAGAAGCAGTAGGATTCATGAACGTTCCACCGCTTGTCATTCTCGGGTTCACTGCAGTGACGTATCCTTTCAGGATTCTGCTGTCATCACCGTTAATTCCATTCTGTGCCAGCAGTTGAACCATATTGTAATCAATACGCCTTCCATTATCGACAACAATACTGCCCTCCCTGGTTAGTGGGGTTATGACTCCATAAAAACAGTAACAAGCACAGCCTATCAATGCTAATAAACTCATATAACATAGGGCCCCAACAACTCTTCTCACAATAGTTTACCTCTCATCTTCTAAATGTCATGCCATTCAACGGTCTTCTTTGGGCCGTTATGGCTATTGGCAGGTATGATGAAACTAATATGGTAATAACCATTATCACTGCCAGCGGAACAGCACCTATCTGTTGTAATCCATTTAGTATATTGATATGTCCAAGCACCTGAAGAGCAAGGATAGTTGCGACAACTATAAACACAGCAATGGAACCAAACACCAGTGCAGGCATTCCCTGCGGAAGGGCACTAACAGCTTCCGAATGCCTGACTGGAATGACCTCCTGCAAAGCCTTGTTCAAAACAGCCGATTCCTGAGATGTCGGCTGCATAAATTCAGGATCCCGGATTGTATGAGCAATCTGTTTGTAACTCTCGTACATACTTTGACAAGACTCACACACGCTCAAATGTTGCAAATATTCGACAGCATCCTGCTCAGTAAGTTCATCCATTATTGCAGCTAATGCCAGTTGTTCACATTCTTTACAACGCATAACCTGTATCCTTACTTCTCAAGTTTCTTTCTGAGTGTTTTTATCGCCAGATGGATCCATGACCTTACCGTCGGGCACGGAACCCGCATCACTTCAGCTATTTCATCGTGTTTTAGTCCATGCCGGAATCTCATCAGCATTGCCTGTTTGTGCTTATCCGGTAAAGCTCCAACAGCACTCCACACTTCATCAGATTCAATATGTTGAAGTGCTGCATCCTCCGTAGACATACTCACTGATTGCAGCTCAACATCGGAGTCTTCATTCCCCATCTCCGAGAGCAGTGATTCCCCACGTCGTTTTCTGAGCTGCACTTCGTCTCTGATCAAATTCATAGTCAATGAGTAAAGCCAGGTCCTAAAACTGGACTTCCCCGAATATGTCCCGGAAAACTTAAATGCTTTTACCAAAGCAGCCTGAGCAATATCTGCCGCCGCCTCCCTGTCCCTTATCTGCCTGAATGCAAAGTCCAGGAGTTTACCATGGTATCTGGAAACCAGCACATCCATTGCCAACCTGTCACCTGAGGCGCACCTTGCGATAAGTTGCTCATCTGACAGCAGATTCAATCTATTGCAGCTCCCTTTTCTTTTCCACTGAACATATAGACTCCGAACAAGCGGAAAACGTTGAGACTATTTCAGACCAAATTTTATAAGCCGGTATGGGAACCAGGCTTCAGACATCGGGTTTATAAACCACTAGAAATAAGCTTACAAGTAGCAATATATATTATTCATTTCCATGACCCCATGTATTATACATATTAACACGTTTGCCTGTTATACAGAACATTTGCAACACTATCTACTGTATGTTTAGATCATTAAGACATCAGGGTAAAATCCCGGTGACATATTGACACCATTAAGTAGTCGTCGCATTACTGCTTATTCGTTCAAAACTGACCACTACAACTGATTAAGGAGATAGTGTATTCCTGCAACTACATAAACAAGAAACCCAATCGTCGTCAGAAAATCTGAGTATAGCTGAACTGAAACATCGCTAAAAAGCAAACGGAGAATAAATGATGAAAGGATCTAGATATCACCGTATTACTCTGATTTGGATCTGCATCTCGTTGGTAGTTGGTATGACTGCGGTAGTTGTGTTTGCACAGCGTGCAAAGGTCGTTTCCAGTTATGGACCAACGAACCAGGACCAGACCTTTGACGAAATCAAGGCCGCACGAATGGCAGTAAAAGCAGAGCGTGCCCGAGAACACAAGGAGTTACTGGATTCCCGTTATGACTTATCACCCAAAACATCCTCAAGTGATAACATGTCCGGAGGAAAACCAATTCCTGTTGGACCAACTGCAAAACTTCAGGGTGTAAATTGGGACCAGCTCGGAAAAATGACTCCGGAGGAGATCAAAGAGAAGGGTCTCTTCCCCTACAAACCCCTGCCTTTTGCAGATCATGCAGAGGGTGGAATGCTATTCCCTGAGATGATCACAAAACCGCTGCCACGGTTGATCCGTTTTGACCTGGACTTCGATTTACCCGAACACATTCTACCCGATCCTGCACCGGCAATCTATCTAACAACACGACCAGATCTGGGTGATGTAGCGAAAGGTCGCCTGATCACAATCGACAACTATTATGAGATTTTCAATGGATTACTCAATCCAAAACAACTGGAGGGTTTGCGGCTTCTTGTAACCCAATTCCCGCAACAACAGTTTAATGCCACAGAAGACCGGCGGACCGATAGACCAAGCTTAGGAGTGACATGTTTTGACTGCCATGCAAATGGACACTCCAATGGTGCCAATCATCTTGTGGGAGACATCCGCCCCCAGGAGTTCAGACATCGAATAGAAACCCCTTCCCTGAGAGGTGTAAACATCCAAAGGCTGTTTGGTTCTCAGCGTGCCTTAAAGACCGTAGAAGACTTCACTGAGTTTGAGCAACGTGCTGCTTACTTTGACGGAGATCACTGTATGGCCGCAAAGAAAGGTGTAAACATACTGGAAAGAGGATCGCAGGTGCATTTTATGGCGGAGTTCATGGCGATCCTTGATTTCCCTCCTGCACCCAAGCTGGACATTTATGGCGGACTAGATCGGACAAAGGCCAGTTCCAGTGAACTAAGCGGGGAATCTCTCTTCAATGGAAAAGCGAAATGCATGGTATGCCACCCTGCTCCTTACTATACAGACAACAACATGCACAATCTCAAGGCTGAACGTTTCTACAAGCAAGAGATGGTAAATGGTATGATGATGGCCCACGATGGCCCAATCAAAACATTCCCTCTGAGAGGTATAAAAGACTCCCCACCCTACCTGCATGATGGCCGATGCTTTACACTCGAAGACTCTGTGGAATACTTCAACCTTGTCCAGCAACTCCATTTGTCTCCAAAGGAAAAGCAGGATCTTGTTGCCTTTATGAAAGCTTTGTAAGACTATCGAAAGAGTTCAGTCTACTGTGAACTGAACTAAAGTCCGTTCGTGCTGAGTAGCGCAAAGCGCGTATCGAAGTATGAATGGACTTTAAATTCTCACAAAACTGAACTGTTATAGACTATCGACACTCTGAACCTCACAATACAAGGCCTATCACATATCATCACCTGTGGTAGGCCCATACCACCTACAAATCAAATACAGTATAGAAACACAAAAGCAGCAATTGACAGGCTTGTAATGTCGTGTTATGATAACCAAAAGGTTTGACGTAAAACCTATATATCCTTGCTCCAACATTCACTTCGATTTGTCGGATTACTGTATACGGTTTACAATAGAATCCTCAGAAGTAGACGACTTTCATAATTCATAAGTCATACTTCATAATTTCCCTTCAAAGGAGTCCTAAGTGATTAACTCTCTCGTACCTGTGCTGCTCGCAGGCGCTATACTTGCCTGCACTCAATCCTGCACTGCCGAACAATATGTCTTAGTAAAGAATGGTGTCTCCAAATGTGCCATAATCCTGCCCGCTGACTACACCCCACCAATGGAATACGGCGCCAAAGATCTCAGCAAACACTTGAACCTCATGTCCGGAGCTGATGTTGCTATATATAAGCAGAAAAATGATTCGGATATTCCCAGCGGTTATGAAGGGTTGATCATACTCACAAACAAACCAGCAATGGATCAGCCTGCAGTCGGAGGTGAAGAGCTCTACATCACAACCAAACCCGGAAAGCCCTGGATTATCTCCATATATGGTGATAAAAAACGCGGAGCTATGTATGGTTGTTATGCACTTCTTCAGGATGTCCTTGGATGCAGATGGTTCACCCAGACGATCTCGAAGATCCCCAAAAAGAAAACCATTGCTGTTGGAAATCTGAAAATCCACCAAAAACCGTCATTTGAACTCCGTGATCCCTATTTTTATGAAGCATTGGGCAATACGGAATGGATAGTCAGAAACCGGGTAAATGGATCACAGTGCAATGTAGATGATTCAGCCGGAGGAAAAGTAATATTCGGTACAATGATTGCTCATACCATGTTTGGGCTGATTCCTCCGGAGAAATACTTCGACACCCATCCCGAATACTACGCCCTGGTTAAAGGCAAGCGAGTATCTAATACCCAGTTATGCCTTACAAACCCCGATACCTTAAGAATCTGCACAGAAAGTATTATGCAGCTAATCAAACAGACTCCCAGCGCTAATATATTCTCAGTATCGCAAATGGACAATGAAGAAGGTGCCTGCACGTGTGAGAACTGCCAGAAGGTGCTAAATGAAGAGGGAGCACAATCTGGTCCAATTCTGCGGTTTGTCAACGCGATTGCCGCTGAAGTCGCTAAGAAATACCCGGATGTTCTGATTGAAACACTGGCCTATAACTATTCGCAGAAGCCCCCAAAGGTAACAAAACCACTTCCAAATGTAAGAATTCGTCTGTGTACCCCCTGGACCTGCAAAGCTCACAGTCTGGACAGCGGTTGCAGTCAGAACAGTATAAACACCTATACTGACCTTCTAGCCTGGAGCAAGATCACAAACCAGCTATATATATGGGATTACAATACGGAATTTAATGACTTCATGCTGATTCATCCGGCAATTAACTATACAAAAACTGTCAACACGATATTCAAAAAGACAGGTGTAGTTGGTGTGTTTATGCTGGGCAGCTACAACAGCCCGGGCGGATGCCTGTCTGAATTGAAATCATATCTGTGTTCCAGACTGATGTGGGACCATACCCAGAATCCGGACAAGATTCTGAATGAGTATATTGATAGTGTGTATGGCAAGTCAGCGCCGATAATGAAAGAATGGCTTTCTCTGATTCATTCTCCTTTCAAGAATCAGAAGACTGTGATATCTACTGGGATTTATGACCTGCCGAGTGCACCCTACCTTACTAAAGATATTTTGGATAAATCGGATGACCTGATGGAAAAGGCGATGGCTGTCTCTGCAGGCGATCCTGTTGCTCTTGAAGAGGTCAAAAAAGCCAGAATGTGGGTTGATTATACCCGCATCGCCCAGATCAAGTTGTCTCGAAATGTTGAGGGAGACAAGTTCAATTACGGTGTAAGTAATAAGGACCTCGATAGAATTGACAGGTGGCTGGAAAGCATCAAGCACTACAATGTGACCCGTCTTTCCGAAGGTGCATATGATGTATCCGACCTGCTGACATACAAAAATGCCAAGGTCGACTGCTTGACTCTGGACAATGACAAACTCCGTCTGGATGTTCTGCCTGCTTTAGGCGGTAAAGTAGTGCGGCTATTAGACAAAAAGAATGGCGTAGACCTGATGCTGCCTCCGAAATCGGTGTTCCACAAAGGCGAAGGTGGATATGAAGGATATGCAGCAGAACCAATCCGCGGAACTGAGTTCTGGGATGTTAAATATGATTCTAAAATAGAGAATAACACAATGACTTTAAAGGGAATTTCTCCCGCCGGACGGGAGATCACAAAACAATTCGTCTTAAACGGCAACAAACTGCTCTTCACAACATCTGTTAAGAATACAACGAATCAGCCATTGCCGGTAAAGATATGCGAACGCCCTCAGTTCCCACTGCAGAGTTTCGGAGATGTCAAAATCTCATTTGATAAGGTTGGTGGTGGTGTAAACATAATCGATGGAAAAGCCGACTTCAGCATCAACTGGATCGACCAGAGCAGAGAGTATAAGGGGAATGACTTACCCACCGGCAGCGTAGTAATGAACCTCAAAAACACAACACTAACCAGCCGGTTCAACCCCCAGAACCTGGATATGTTCCTGGTATTCCATAACGGCGGCCTGCCAACAGAAATGATCAGCATGGAACTCTACTGTAAACCAGTAACCCTGCAACCAGGCGAATCAACTTCGTTTGAACAGGAGTGGACAATAGAATAGGCTTCAGCAAACAGGCTCTAGACTTCAGGCCTCAGGCTTCAGAAGGGAACAAGTTTTCTCTTCTGAAGCCTGTTTTGTTTAGCTTATATTTTTGCATGATATAATGTGGTACAGACAAACCGAACACCATAGTTGAGGCATATTATGCTTACTAAGCAAAATGAGATCAAGGAAACAGCACAAAATCTCGTTGATTCAAATGCAGAAGCTGTACCGGAGATAGAAGAAATATGGTTCTTCTACAATGACGAGGAAATACGTTTAATTGAAGTTCACTCATCATTACCGCCGGATAATGAGATTGCTGCTTACCACTTTCCTGCTGATCCAGACAATGGAATAGGGTATCCAATAGCTGTCGCATTGATTAATTCCGCAGATAAAGAACTTCCGTTACCAGATGGTTGGGGTAGCTGGGATAAGGCAGAACGGTTGTTTGTTAGGAAAGCAGATGGCAAAAGTTAACTGGAGCGAAGCATATCGCCGTCAAGCTGTATCAGACTATGAAGTATTGATCATATTGGAATCAGTTAAGGTTCCTTATTGCCATAAACTCAGATACATGCAAATGTGCACCGAAAAGCTTGCTAAATGCTTCCTGTCCGTTTTGTCAGGCAAAGAACGCCAACCAAATACTCATGAACGTTTAGTTAAATTTGTCCTGGCAACTAGATATTATCCCAAACTGTATCAGTACATGAATTTCAAAAAGAAAGATGCCTATTGGAATTATCTAGACGCGTGGATTCTACCGGTCGCCAAAGCTCTGGAAGATCATTATCCGTCTGGGAAAGATGATAGACCAAATACAGAGTATCCCTGGGAAATGGGGGATAATGTCATTATACCAAGTGAATATAAATTCCCAGGCTTAAGTGAGACAAATCGCAAAGTAGTAGCATTCTGGAATTATATCCGATCGTGTTTCAGATTTTTCTCCAACCAGACATACTGAGTCCCTGACTCCAATACTTGTCCGATATCACTACATCTTCATCAATCCAGCCACTATATCCCCTTTAGATTTAGCATTTATATTTATTAACCTCGTGGTTTTAATCGCTTGTCCCCCATTATCAACTCCATCCGGTCCGATGCTGTATAGCAGATAACTATTTGCAGTCTTCTTATATTTCAGAGAAGCGTTTATAGCAAATGGGTCTAGCATAGGTTTGTTGCTATATACTGACAGCTGGTTTAGTTTCTCCGGATAGTCACCGCGCTGCAGCTTGTAAGCATGAAGAGCCAAAGAAGCTTCCAAAAGCGCATTACAAGCCTCATTGCTAGCATATTTGTTAGCGAGACTTTCAACATCCGGTTCTGCAACGGACGCAAGTGTCGATGAAATACCATCAGCTCGTACTGTCAACAGATTCTTTGTCGGTCCTAACAAAGACGGGGCTTTGCCCATTGTCGGATAGGGTTTATTTACGTATTCAATCAATTCATCATAGTGTTTGGATACTCTGTTCAGGATATATCGTTTCTCTACACTGGACAGCTTGCTTAAATCCGGTGCTACAGCTACACCAGGTTTTGGATACAAACGCTGCTGAAAAATGCATTCCGCAGTAACTTTCGTCTGTTCTATTGTCTTATATAACGGCAGAGTATCTTTTCTAATTCTCTGCAGCCGTTTGAACGCTTCGGTGGTTTCCTTGGTATTCAATTTGTCTATTAGGTTCCAGGAGTTCTGCCTCGCTTTTTTGTGAAAAGCCACCCCAATCCATCTCGGCAACTGCCCGCCACCGCCAGGTACATCAGCACCTAACTCCATAACATCCAACATATTACTAAATGCAGCAGCATACTTACCGTCACGCTCATTTATAGAAGCGCTTTGTGTAAGTAGCCGGACAATCTGATGAAATCCTTTGTAGTATGGAAATTTCTGATCCAAAGATGTTAGCTCAGGAGCTTGATAGTTATATAAGAAACCTTTACGGAACTCCTGCAAGGCCTTCTGATTCTTAAGCACCAGACCACGTCTTGCTGCTAAAACACTTGGAGACACAGCCTCTGATGGGCTTATATACCCATTATCGATTGCTTTCTTGTCAACAAGCAATCCCGCAGCTCTACGATAATAATCAAACGCATTAGGAACCGGAGCTTTTGATTGACTAGCTGAAACGCGAGTGTTTTTAGTTTTCGCAATATCAACAGGATTGCTGCAGCAAATATTACTGTTCAACAGCAGGATGATTGCACCGGTAATAATAGCAGACTTTCTATATCCCATTTCTATACTCCCTCCTGAAAATACAATATGACTCTCTTAAATCGGTCGTAGATGAAGAACGAACACTCACTACATCTTCATCAATCCAACCACTATATCACCTTTAGATGTAGCTTCTATCTTCAAACTCTTCGGGTTTTGGTTAGTATTCATAATCGGTTGCCCCCCGTTATCAACTCCATCCGGGCCTACGCTATACAGCAGATAGCCATTTGTAGTCCTTTTATACCGTAAAGAATCTTTTGCAGCGAACGGATCATGTATTGGCATCTTGCAGTATTTGGATAACTGATCCAGCTTATCCGGGTATTTGCCGTTTTGGAGTTTATAAGCATGCAAGGCCAATGATGCCTCGAAGAGGGTATTGAACGTATCATTTCCTGTGTATAAAAGCACTAGTTCTTCATAGACTGGTAGTACTACCATACTTATGACAGCCGCTACATTGTCAGCCCTCCATGTAAAAGGATTCCGTAGAAGTCTCGGCCTATCAGAAATCAAAATCGGAGTGTTGTTTGAGTATGGCTTCTTTACACATTCGATCCTCTCATCGTAATGTCCGGATACTTTGTAAAGAACGCGTCGTTTTTCCCAATTCTGTAGTCCATACAAAGACTGGAATGGCTCTGCTCCTTGCTTCGTATTCATAGCCATCAACATCGTACGCAATGTGATCTCTTTTTCCTGTTCTAATGTTTGAGCAAGCGGGATACTATTTGCTCCCATTCTTTGAACACGTCTCAACGATTCCTCTGTCTCCCTGGCATTCAGATTGTCAATTGCATCCCAAGCAATCCTCCTGCTTGTTTTCTGACATGCAATTCCCACCAAAAGAGCTATTACTATACGGTCGTTAGGTAAATCACTACCTAATTCCATAGCATTCAACGACTCATCCATCGCAACGCCATATTCAGCTTTACAGGTTTTCAAATATGCATTCATAGACAAGAGTTGTGCAAGTTTGCGGAAACCTGAGTAGTAAGGATATAGTTGGTTAATAGACGTTGATTGCGGTCCCATATACTCATACGGGAAACCTTTTCGAAGCTCGCTTAAGGCGCTATGATTTGAATCAACAACCCGTTCTATTAATGTGAGGTTCTTAGGTGACACTCCATTCGAGGAATCTTTTTTCAACTGCGTCATCATCTTCAGAGCATTATCAATATTCTTTTTATCTACAAGCAACTTTGTTGCCTTCAGATAATTATCAAATGCATTCGGATTAGGCATTACTATTGTATGGAACTCCATTGCAGGTTTACTGTTGAAATAACTCCACCATATTCCTATACACACAAACAGACAAGAAACTAAGACAATTGCAACAATACTTGGGATATTTTTAGGAGCCATTAACATCAATTCTCCGACATGGGATTTAACTATCAGACGACAATAATTATATCCTATATGGACTCAAATAGCGACAACATAAGCGATACGCACACAGTTTAACGCACTTACTGCGATGATTTAGAGTATATTGCGAATATATGTGGACTACACAATTCTCATCACTCAACAAAATCCATCACTTCCCAACCCCAGGTTCCACAAGTATAACTCTAAATGCATTGCCTGGAACGCTTACAAAAAACGTATTTCCACTGGACATTATCCGTGCTCCTGTCAATGCATCACGTGTAATAGCAAACTTGCCGTTCTTCTCAAATGGCGCTCCATCGATTTTGGCATTCTTGTATTTGTCATCAAAGTTCGATATTATCAGCAGCACTTTTCCATCTGCCCTCTGCCAGCAACCTATTACGAAATCTGCCGTATTCATCTTTAGCCAATCGGGAAGCTGGTGCGGGGCATAGAACTTCGTATCCTTTCGACCGACACCAAAGCTAATCTTGGCTTTCTGCACGGGCACAATAATAGATGGATCCACCCAGTCTATAACCGGAGTGGCGCCATACGGCAATATGCGGGTGGAAACCCACGTTGAGTTCTCCTGCATTCCTCCCGAACACTGATACATAAACATCGGCTGACTTCCCCACTGCAAGCCAGTCATGGTCACTGCAAGCCTTGATTTATCCAGATCAGTTAATGGATGGACCGAGACTCGGAACTCTTCACCGGTGATGTATGCATCCATATATGCCATTATGGGACTCGCAAAAGCCTCACTCGTATGTGCCCATACATATCCATTCGGCTTATATTTCTTAATGATCTTCCACCATCGCTTAAAAATCTCCCGGTCACGGAATACAGGATATGTCCCACCGGTACATCCGTGCAGTGGATTGTAGCATGCGAGAGGCCCTGGAGCATCGATATATCCCAGCCCATCAATATCATAAGTGCGCATCATGTAGTCAATTCCCCACACCAGGAAATCACCAAAACTGCTTCGCGGACAGCAGGTAACATACCCGATATTTCCATCAGGAATTATGTTATAACCCACCGAATACATATCGCCGTTTGCCCGCAGATGCGCCCACTCTTTCCAGTTACGCTGATACACATCCGATTCATATCCCTGGAAATACGTGCTCATATACTGGGTAACGCTTAATCCTGCCTTGTGCCAATCATTAATCGCCTTCTTTATTTTTTTAGGATTCCTGAATTCAGGAAAACAGACCCACCGGGTAGCCCACCACATAGTTACTGAGTTCAGACCCTGCTCCTTAAGCTCCTTGATCCCTTTTTGCGTTTCCGGATACATCGCCCCCATAAAGTCAGGCCAGGTATTATGATGCATTCCACCATAGTATTTTGGTCCTGCAGACCAGGCTGCCATATAAGGATTGAATGCAGCCATATCCTTACGCATTGGCTTCATTGGTGTCCCCTGCAGACCAATCAGATAGCTGCTCTTAACAGGTATCCGGGTTGGTTTGCCAATTATATGGACATTCCACATAACGTTATCCGGGTTTCGGGTGAACTCGTGAATATGTCCTTCAGAGTCACCAGACCACCCATCAGTAGATTCTGCTACAAAAGATAATCCCCTGTCATCGTCACCGACCCAACTAATCGGCCACCATTGCGTCCCCCACTTCCATCCCGTCTCAGTGCCAATATCACCCAGTGGTTTACCACCCCATTCACCG
Source organism: Abditibacteriota bacterium (assembly GCA_942493375.1). Classification (GTDB taxonomy): domain Bacteria; phylum Armatimonadota; class UBA5829; order UBA5829; family UBA5829. The sequence goes on from OW818698.1 coordinate 333,995, forward strand.
TTACAAAAGAAATAGTGTTTTGCAACAGGACCAGTCAAAGGTATTTCCAACCCAAGGTATTCAATATCAAGTTCGCTCTCAGCTTCCACAACGAACTTTATCTGCACCATACCATCGAACTCGATCCAGTTCTGTGCTGTGACTTTCAACGGACCAAGATCGCCGGTTGCAGAAAACTCGATCCTGTCAACTCTCTCCACATCAAATGTGACCTTGTTGTTCGTTAGCCTGTACGTCTTTCCACCTGCTTTAAGCACAAGTTGCATTGGCCCAGAGAGTAGATCACGCTCACGTCCATGAATTGCAGAGGGAAAAGCCCCATCAAAGGTGTAAGTTCTGTCCCAGCAGCTGACGGTATTCCCTGACCGCTTGAGTGGAGTCCAGGGAGCTGGGACTGCATGGTCAAGCCCGATCTTATTGTTCATCCACTCGGAATCAACAACCTTGAGAGGTCCTGGATCGAAGTTCATATCCGGAGGCAGCGGAGCCTTGGGCTGCTTTCTATTAGCCCCTGTGATACCTTCACCAACATCCTGTGCAAAGCACAATCCAGCACTAAATATCACACCAGCAATAATAAACATACATAGCACAATCGATCTAAGTGATCTACTAATATTGGTCTGCATTAAGGCTACACTCCCAAATCATGCATTCATCTGATCTACTTCATCCGCAAAAAGTGTTGCACATCCACCTATATATGTCCACCAATCTACTCTATCGAGTGCCCAGGCGCAACAATCCATTCCCTAATCATCAACTTTCAACTATCCACTCTCAACTATCCACTTTCAACTATCCACTTTCAACTATCCACTTTCCACTTTCCACTTTCCACTTCCCCTCCCTTCCCGAAGCCTGAAGTCCGAAGTCTGAAGCCTAGATTTTAAAGCCTAAAGTCTCCACAAAAAACGCTCGAAGCCTGTCCATATCAGCATCATCCAAACTGTGATAAGGAAGTCGCCGATACCTTTGACCGGAGCCGAATATCTCATCCAGCGCATGCATACCGGCATCAAATCCACCCGGTAGACCAGATATCGTTTCAAAGAATGGGTAATCGTAGTCCTTGATGACACTTACAGCTGTAGGAATATCACCTTTCGTAATGGCATTCCAGTATTTATGGGTTATCTCAGGCCTGAAAGTAATGAATGTAGCCATGTGCCCCTTGCAGCCATATGGATAGAGGTCCAGGTGGAACTGCTTGGTCCCTCCGGAGAATATAGCCCATTTCTCACCTGCAATCAAGCATGTCTTCCGGTCATACTCACCCGTAACATCGGCCTTTGCTGCTATAACATTCGGAACTTCATCAACCAGCCGTCTAGTCACTTCCAAACCTGTCGGGTGACCGTGCCACCCCAGATATCCAGTATTAGCCATAACAGGTATCTCTTCAGCAACGGCCTTGAAATGGTTCACTATATCATCAGCGCAGCAGATCCCCGGATACCAGTTCGATCCAAGCAGCATAAGTATATCAACACCGATCTCACGCACACTCCTGGCAAACTCCACACACTGCCTGGTATTCCAGTAACCTGTGCAAGCTGCAACAGCAGCACGTCCCGCACTCTGCTGCACAACAGTCCTGGTAACATCCACTATTTCCTGCTCCGAAAGTGATGTAAACAGACTGTCACCCATAGTAATCACCAACGCTGTACTGCCTGCATCAACGCAAAAATCCACCATCCTGCGCAGCGAATTAAAATCGATATCCCCGCTCTTCGTAAAAGGAGTCCGTATGGACGGAATCGCACTCATAAAAGCCTTCTGAATCTGTTGAATCTCCACAAATCTTACCTCCAGCACACCAAAACCACGATAGTATACCGTGAACCCACCATAATGTCACGAAAAACCACAACCACTGGAGCACGCGCATATTATTCTATCTACAAATTACTTTTGAAACAGAATAGATAGGATATATTCTCAAACTTGCGTCTTGAGTAAATCCTACAGTTCTCTTTTCCGGAAAATCTGCGTAAATCTGCGAAATCTGCGGATAATTCCCCCCTTGCATTTGCCTCAAACCTGTAGTATGCTGGCTTTGAATACTGTAAAGGGAGGAAAACTGCTTTGTTCGATGTAGATTCTGCCAGGCTCACGCACGTGGGCCGGGTTGAACCTGATCCGAAGTGGGCTATTGAATCCCATGTGCACACCGTTTGGGAGTTCATCTATTTCGTCCGTGGAACCGGGCTAATCGATTTCCCATCCACAACAATCCGCGCCCAGCAGTATCACCTGGTTGTCTACCCACCCGGTCTGTCACATGCTGAGTTCTCCGATCCCACTGATCCCGAAGAAACCATATTCCTTGTAGTAGATGCCCAGGGAACCGCACCCGTGGGAGCTCAACTCCGGCTTCCTGATACCCGGGGAGACATGGGTTGGCTGTGCACTCACCTATACTCAGAAGTCCAGGCACACGGCGTTACCGAACTTGCGCAGGCATATACGAAGGCATTCCTGCTGCTTGTTGAGCGTGCATGGGACAGTGAAGTAGAAGTTAAGCACGACGTAGTGGATGTTGCCCTCCAATATATCCATACCAACTATGCCCGTTATCTTACACTCGATGACCTCGCTCACGCAGCTCTGGCCAGCAGGACTCACATCTCTCACCGGTTCAAGGAAAAACTGGGAATCAGTCCCATGCGTTACCTGCAGCAGGTAAGACTTGAAAACGCCAAACGCTTCCTTTCCACATCAGACATGCCTGTAGGAGAAATAGCCGCCCAGACCGGATTCACCGACGCCCTCTATTTCAGCCGCATATTCAAAGAGACCACCGGCCACACCCCCACCGATTTCCGCAACCGCAACCACAACGCAAACTAAACAAATTGTCATCCTGAGGAATGAAGGATCTGCTTTTCAAGCACCCTCAAAGCCCAAACATACCACCCCCTCTCATTCCCCTTCAGTGTATTCCGTGTATTCTGTGGTTAATAAAAATCTGCGTAAATCTGCGAAATCTGCGGATAATCATCCCCTCTCCTTCCCTTTCCGTGTATTCCGTGTATTCCGTGGTTAAAAAACCTGCATTCAACCAAAAATACTGCGCGCTAGTCCATATCCACAGCAACCCAGTCCATAGCTACTTGACTCACAGCACAGTATAATCATCGTAACGCGCATTATTCACCAAACTCTACTTTTGACCGGCAGTTAGGGCAAAAGTGAGTCGGTCATAAATAATGCGCGCTAACAACATTTCTCTAATTCCAATTTTCAATCTCCAGCTAAGGTGGTTCAACTCATGAGAAGAATACAATGGGAAAAGATAAAAATAGATGATGGCGCCTTCGAGTCTGCGGGCGTATTTGATGTCAACAATGACGGAATCCTGGACATAGTCTGTGGCGGCAGCTGGTATGAAGGACCGGACTGGAAGAAGCACAAACTTTGTGAACTCTGTCCCGAGGGCGAATATTACGACGACTTCTCGACCATCCCTGTTGATGTCAACGGTGATGGCTACATGGACTTCATCACCGGTGGATGGTGGGGGCAGACGCTGTTTTGGCGCGAGAATCCCAAAGGTCAGCCTGTTGAGTGGACTACCCACGAAATAGAGCACATCGGCTGCATAGAAACCACAAGGGCTTGGGATGTTGATGGAGATGGAGAACTCGAGATCTGTCCCAACACACCCAACGATCCCCTGATCTTCTTCAAGCTTGTAGACGGCAAATTCATCAAATATACCGTCTCCGACCAACCCCAGGGACACGGTCTGGGCTTCGGAGATGTCGCTGGAAATGGCAAGGGATGCTTTGTAACCAATACAGGCTGGTATGAACCGACTGGAAATCCGCTGACTGATCCCTGGGTTTTCCATCAAGAGTTCAGTTTCGGAATGGCCAGCGTGCCGATTATGGTCGCAGACGTCAACCAGGACGGAATCAACGAACTCGTAGTCGGTCAGGGACACAATTACGGCATCAGTTACTATACTCCTACCGTAAATCCTGATGGTTCGCGGACATGGTTGGAGCATCCAATAGATCCCTGGTTCTCTCAGTATCACGATATGATCTGGATAGACATTGATGGTGATGGCGAGTGCGAGCTGATTACCGGAAACAGGCACAGAGCACACTGCGGTCATGAACCCGGAGAGGACGATATCGTCGGTGTCTTCATCTTCAAATGGAATGGTGAGTCATTTACCAAACAAGTAGTAGACTACGGAAAAGTCCCGCATCACTCCGGAACAGGAATTTTCTTCCAGGTGGTAGACATAGACGGCAACGGTCGGCTGGATATTGTAGTTCCCGGTAAAGAAGGCCTGTATCTGTTCAAGAACACCGGATTTGAGAGTATCGGACTAAATGCTTGAGCTGACCTGCGGTGAACGGATAATGCGATGCTTCCTGGGTGAGGATATCGACCGCGTTCCATTCGGAATAGGACTCGGTTATATACCCTGGGGCGGAGCTATGGACCGGTGGCGGAGTGAATCCGGCAATCCTGACCTGGATATTGTAAAAGAGCTGGGGTTTGAGCGAAGCTTCGTCATTCCACAGACCAATTCAGGATTGCTGCCCTTGTTTGAGCCTCAGGTGATTTCAAACGAGGGTGAATACACTGTCTACCGGGATGAGCGGGGAATAACGCAGCGGGTGCGAGAGGGCTGTGAGACCATGCCCCAGTACCTGGACTATCCCGTAAAGTCACGTGAAGACTGGGAACAGGTTAAAAGTGAACGTCTAGTCATTGGAGACGAAACCCGGATACTCCAGGACTGGGATGCATTCCGTTCAATGATCGAAAAAACCGGAGAAGCAGTCCAAGTGGGGAACTATCCATTTGGAGTCTTCGGAGCTGTCAGGGATTTAATGGGTGTAGAGGAGATGCTTGTCAGCTTCTACACCCAGCCTGAATTGATCCAGGATATGATGCAGCACCTGACTTCTCTCTGGATATGGATATGGGAACGTGTTGCCAAGGAAGTTCAAATCGACCATATTCACATCTGGGAGGATATGTCAGGCAGGCAGGGATCTCTGATCTCCCCGGCAATGGTCGAGGAGTATATGATGCCCTGCTATAACCGGATAGTAGAGTTCGGCAGAAGCGTAGGAGCTAGAGTAATATCAGTCGATACAGACGGCGACTGCTCAGAACTTCTGCCTGTGATGATAAACCACGGTATCAATATGATGCTGCCATTTGAAGTCCAGGCCGGTAACGATATACTCCAATTCCGCAAGCAATACCCGGAACTCGGAATATATGGTGGCCTGGACAAACGTGCACTGGCAAAAGACAAAGCAGCAATCGATGCAGTCGTAGAGTTGGCAGCAGCAATGGTCAAAAAAGGCCGGTACGTCCCGGCATTCGACCACCTGATCCCCCCGGATGTCCCCTGGGAGAATTTCCGCTACGCCTGCGAACAACTAAAAACAGTATGCCTGGGACCGCCAATCTCCTGATTGGCATTTCCGTAAAAATATAAACTCTAGAACATGGAGGCAAAAAATGGCTAAAATAGCAATGATCGGTGCAGGAAGCATAGTTTTCTGCAAAACGCTGATGAACGATATTATGGCAACACAAGGGCTCAAAGACGCGCACTTTGCACTTATGAGCCCTACTGAGACAAAACTCCGAAAGATGGAAGCCTTTGCTAAAGACGTAATCCGCGAGAACAACCTGCCGGCAACCGTAGAAGCAACAACGGACAGGCGCAAAGCGCTGGATGGAGCCGATTATGTCGTAATAATGATCCAGATCGGCGGAGTCGATGCGTTCGTGATGGACTATGAGATCCCGCTTAAGTATGGGGTAGATGAATGCATCGGGGACAGCATGGGACCTGGCGGAATATTCCGGGCAATGAGAACAATTCCGGTACTGCTGGACATTGCCAAAGACATGATGGAGCTGTGTCCGAATGCTGTCATGCTCAACTACGCCAACCCAATGGCTGCCAACTGTTGGGCTCTGGGAACAGTTCCCGGGCTTCAGTTTGTTGGGCTCTGCCACGGTGTGCAGACAACTCTGGACCTGATTGCCGGATACTGCGGAGTCAAGAAACACGAGATCGACTTCGTAGCTGCCGGTATCAATCACATGGCGTGGTTCCTCAGAATCGAGAAAGAAGGCAGGGACCTCTACCCCACTCTGCGTGAGAAGTTTGAGCTGCCCGAATACTACATCAACGAAAAAGTCCGCGGTGAAGTATTCCGCCACTTCGGTTACTTTATGACCGAAAGCACAGGTCATCTGTCAGAGTATGTCCCCTGGTTCAGAAAGAACCAGAAAGCTCTGGACCTGTACTGCGATCAGCCGGATTTCGGCGGGGCCAGCGGCGCTTATGTTCAGTATGGCAAAATGCTGGATGAAAAATTCCGCAACACCGACCCGCTCTCCATCGAATCCCGAAAGCTCGAACCGAGAAGTGCGGAATACTGCAGCTACATAATGGAAGCCATCGAGACTGACAAAGTATTCCGTCTGAACGGCAACGTCCGGAATGACGGCTACATAAGTAACCTGCCAAACGGTTGCTGCGTCGAGGTGCCGGTATTCGTAGATGCAATGGGTCTGCACCCGACTGTAGTTGGCCCGCTTCCTTCTCAACTGGCAGCCTTGAACATGACCAATGTCCTGGTGCAGGGACTGACCGTAGAAGCAGCCATACAGGGAGACCCGGAACTTGCAATGCAGGCAGTCTCGCTTGATCCTCTGACAGCCGCTGTATGCACGCTGCATGAGGTCCGGGAGATGGTCAGTGAGCTGTTTACAGCAGAATCCCAGTGGCTCCCACAGTTTGCAGGAAAGAAACTGGCGCCGAAGCCGATGATATCGATCCCAGGCAACATCCAGGCCGCAGAAGTCCCGGTAGACCCAGCCCTGGCAATAGCCAACCGTTTCGGCAAACTAGCACAATCATAACCATTGTCATCCTGAGGAACGAAGGATCTGCTGTTACGACATTGTCATTCTGAGTATCTGACTGCGCTTAGCACAGTAATTTCATAAAGAAACTCACCCAGGTGTTTCGGGACTTGAGGGTTGGACATGCTAGTGTTGGAGTAACCAACAAACCTAACATCCAACCCGGAAGTCCCGAAACAAAGACCACTGTTTCCTAGGAGGAATGAAGGATAACAACATTCGTTGGATAACATAACACATTAAAACGAGGTCAAATCAAATGGACAAAGTAAAAATAGGTTTTGTAGGTGTCGGAGGCATGGGTCAGTGTGCCCACCTCAAGAATTACGCAACTCTGCCTGAATGTGAAGTAGTCGCAATCGCTGAGATCAAAGAGAAGCAGGGCAAGGCAGTAGCTGCCAAGTATGGTATTCCCAAAGTCTACACAGACTACAAAGAAATGCTGGCAAAAGAGAAGCTGGACGGTATAGTAGCAGCTCAGTATTTCTGCATGCACGGAGTTCTTGTCCCTGAACTCTATAAGGCTGGCATCCCGGTATTTACAGAAAAGCCGTTGTCAGGATCTGTCGAGTGGGGAGAGAAGATACTCACAGCCCTCGCCGGCAGCGGAACCTGGCATATGGTCGGATACCACAAGCGCAGCGACCCGGCAACTATGTGGGCCAAAGCCGAAATCGACCGGCTGAAGCAGACCGGTGAACTCGGTGCACTGAAATATGTCCGCCTGCTTATGCCTGCTGGAGACTGGATTGCCAGCGGTTACAATGATTTGATTATAATCGATGAACCCGCTCCTCCGGCACAATACGAGACTCCTCCATCCGACATGGACACTCCCACAGCTGAGCTATACACAAGTTTCGTAAACTATTACATCCACCAGGTCAACCTTATGAGATATCTGCTGGGTGAATCCTATAAAGTAACCTATGCAGATCCTTCCCAGGTCTTATTAGCTGTGCAGAGCGAGAGTGGAGTTGCAGGAACGATTGAAATGACCCCCTACCAGACAACCATAGACTGGCAGGAGCAGGCTCTGGTATGCTTCGAGCATGGTTATGTCAAAATAGACTTGCCGGCGCCACTGACATCCAACCGTCCAGGTAAAGTGGAAGTAATGCGCGATCCAGGCAATGGAATTGTCCCGACAACCTGTTCCCCGACCCTGCCCTGGGTCCACGCAATGAGGCAGCAGGCTTCCAATTTCATATCAGCCATAAAAGGCGAATCCACCCCACCCTGCCAGGCCACCGAAGCCCTGGAAGACCTGAAAGTAGCCAGAGAATACATCAGGCTGCTGAAGGGCGTGTAAAAACAGGCTTCAGGCGTCAGACTTCAGGCTTCAGGAAGGGAATGGGTAGAATGTTTCCGAAAGCCTGAAGCCTATCCCTCAGTTTGTTGCGTAATAGTTCAGTTTTCTGTAAATTGTAATAAACTCTTTCAATCCTTTTTTTGATATCTGGATGAGGTAGAAATATGCTGGCAGGATTCAGTAAGATTAAGATCACACCGCCCCTTGGGACCAGGATGTTCGGCTGGGGTGACCGGGACTCTAGTCACGGATGCGAAGGGGTTCACGATGACTTGTTCGTCAGGGCGCTCTGGATTTCACATGAAGAGCAGGAAGCGCTCATTCTGGGATTTGACATTCTGTTCTTTAACAGGCAGATTGCAGATCGGCTTAGAGGTGCAGTAGGACGCAGGTTCGGCCTTGCTCCGAAGCAGGTTTTACTGAATACCTCTCACACCCACGATGGCCCAGCAACTGGTACCTGGGCCTATATTCACCTGTCTGATAAAGAAGACCTCTATCTCGATTCCGTAGAGCAAGCCATTTTGGATGCCTGTTCCAGAGCCATAGAGTCAGCCCGTCAAGTGACAGTTGCTGCCGGAGAGACATGCAGCGATATGTTGGTCAGTCGTCGAGCTTTGGATGAGGCCGGGAATACCCTCTGGGTGCCGAACCACGATGCTCCAGTCTACAGCAACATCCCTGTCTGTCTGTTGAAGGATGCAGAAGACAAACCTGTCTGCCTTCTGTTCTCGGTTTCCTGCCATCCTGCAACCATATGTTCATTCCTTATCTCGGCTGACTATCCCGGTACTGCGATGTCGATGATAGATTCCCACATGGGTGCAGAATGCAGCTTGTTCCTGCAGGGAGTAGGCGGTGATGCAATGGTAAAGAACATCTCAAGTGAGAGCGTTTACGGGTCTACCTGGGAAGATGCGGCTGCTGGGGGTATAAAGGTCGCTGAAGCGGTCATAGATGCGGTAGAATCAGGGCTATCACCTGTGGAGCCCGACCTCTATTCAGATGAGTTGGAAATATATCTACCGATTGCGCCAGCTCCGGACCGGAGCTGGTTTGAAATGCTTGTTAAAAGCCCTGACACCGACAGAATAATGCGTCTGTGGGCAAAACATGAGCTCGATTTACTCGACACAGGTACAACCCTTCCAGAGTCCATCCCGGTTTCAATGCACGGGATATGGCTCGGACAGGATCTTAGGATTGTTGGGCTGGAGGGTGAGGTTGTAGCAGAACTTGGTCATCTGATCCGGGATTACTTCGGCTCAGGAATCACTTTCCCGATGGGCTACACCGATGGCTGCCAGGTCTACATACCTACCACAAAAATGCTGGAAGAGGGTGGCTACGAGGTCCAGAGCTACTACGAATATGGCTGGCCTGCACCTCTTGCACCTGGGATCGAGGATGTGATTGTTGAAGGACTTCATCACATTCGTACTTAAAATATGCAGACAGTGCCAAAGATTGTATCTATAGTTTTGCATTGAATAACATGCCACACATATTGCGGGCTAGAATATCAGTCACGGAAAATGGAACTCTTAATTTGTTGGTAACAGTTCAGTGTTAATGTGTAATATAGTAAATTCCCGTTCATCCTGAGTAGCGCGAAGCGCGTATCGAAGGGTAGACGGAAATTTACTCACACATACTGAACTGTTACATTTGTTGCATTTATGTGCTTGTTGCTCCATAATATGTATTCACCCAATCAACAAGAAGGTAAATCATATATATGGGCAGCTACCTGGTTATAAAAGATGGTCAGCAGATTGGACCATTTGATGAATCTGAGATCATTCGTCAAATCACTGAGGGAATCCTGACCCCGGGTGATCTCTGCTGGCAGCAGGGAATGGCTAACTGGCAGCCCATATCAGATTTCCTCAGATCTGGTTCCACAAATCAGAATATGCCAACGGATGTTCCAAGTCCAGTTGTAGTACCCAGTCGATATTTCCTGTATATCCCAATCAGCAGGCTCATACTAATGTCAATTTTAACTTTTGGAATGTATGAACTCTACTGGATATTCATGAACTGGGATTACCTGAGGGATGAGAAACATATGAAGGTTCAACCAATGTCCAGAGTTGTTTTCAGAGAGTTCTTTATCTACAGTCTACTGCACAGAATTCATGATGATCCTGATTCCAATGTAGTCCACAAACCCAAATTTTTCACTATTGGATTAGCTCTAGTATGGATTGTGCTTACAATCTTGCATCGTTTATTCGCTAGTGACGGCACCATTTACGGTACAATGATTGCTCCATTTATTCCAAGCTTCCTATGCCTTATTCCAGTTCAGCTTTACATCAATGCAGTAAGGAAAAAGCAATATCCGGACATAAAGTATTTCGGTTGGACCACCGGACATATTATTATGCTTGTAATAGGGTGTGTTCTATGGCCATTAATTATACTAGGGACAATTGCCCAGGCATTCATCAAATGAACTTGCTCTGCATTGGGAAATTATCAATACACACATACAACACTAGTGGTGCTTTCACTTAACTATAGTGCTCTTTCATAGTCAAATATCATCGATAATAGGAGAAGCAAACAACATGGGCAGCTATCTCGTTATAAAAAATGGTCAGCAGATTGGACCATATGATGAATCTGAGATCATTCGTCAAATCACTGAGGGAATCCTGAACCCGGGTGATCTCTGTTGGCAGCAAGGGATGTCAGACTGGCAGCCCATCTCCAGTTTTCTAAACTATGGAGCCACCAGCCAAAACCACCCTCCGGTGATTCCATCAACAACTGCTATTCATAGCAACTCTTATCTACACATTCCTATTGCCAGACTTATTGTAATGTGCATTGTTACCTTTGGCCTATACGAAGTCTACTGGATGTTTATGAACATCAACTACATTAAGAAACGGGACAATCTCCGTATATCACCATTTTGGCGGGCTGTATTCGGAGTGTTCTATTGTCACAATCTTTTGTGGTGCATACACGAGGATCCTGAATACCGTTCAATAGAAACACCAACATTTTCCGCAAGAGGACTGGCTACGTGGTGGGTAATTCTTGCGATACTTAGTAATATTATGGGTAAGTCAGACAACGCCTGGGCACCAATAATCTCAGCTTTTATACCTTCATTCTTGTGTTTTGTTCCAGTTCAACGCTACATCAATACGGTGAGAGAGAAGCAATACCCAGGTCTGCAGTATTTTGGATGGTCCACCGGACAAATCATTCTATTAGTAACAGGATGTATTCTCTGGCCACTATTTATACTAGGAGCAATTGGCCAAGCATTCACTAAATAACAGACTTCAGACTTCAGGCTTCAGGATGGAATGGGTAGAATGTTTACAATCACTATGCTGCCAACCAAAAACCCATCCCCAAAAAGCCTGAAGTCTAAAACCTATCCATTCCGTCCCCAAGTCTCCCACTCTCCCCATCTCCAAGTCTCCCACTCTCCCAATTCCCCGCGCCCTCCGCGTCTCCGCGTGAAATCCCTTCCTAAAGCCTATCCCTTCCCTTCCTGAAGCCCGAAGCCTGAAGTCTGAAGCCTTTCTTTGTACTCTTCCACCGGCACTCCCCCCTCGGTGAACTGTTTCAGGCCTGATTGGGCGGCTGTTTCGAAAAGGGATTTTGCAGTGCTCTCACGCTCTGCCTTTGTCCCGTATCCAAGTTCCAACTGAGCATATTGGATAGGCATCCTGGCAGTTTTTACTCTCAATAAAACATCAGGCTGACCAGCGACCAGCTTCTCTGCTTCATCAAACAGAGTCCGGTATTTAGTCATCAATTCAGGAGTCAGATATGTAGCTCCAGCATTTTTAGGTCCTTCGAAGATATATAATCCAGCGCCAGATTTCGCCAAAGCATCGTGCATGATATTAATATATTCCCGAATCGGTTTAGCCGCATTTCCGTAATAGCCTGACAAGAACTCATTCATTACCTTGTAAATATCACAGTTCGGGTTCCAGGAAAGCTTGGCAAGCATATATACTCTAAGGTTTGCGAACTCTCCGGTTGCCTCTCTGTTTCCCTGCGAAAACACTCCTTTTGCATGGTTCTTCACCAGAAACTGCATGTTAGGCTGCAATATACGTAGGTTCGGGAAGGGACTCTCCAGATTCGCAAATTGTACAACATAGTCCCAGATATCGATCTTGTCGGTGATTTTCGACCAGTTTTCGATGTCTTTCCTGAAATCAGCATTTCTGGAGTCAGTCGCTAATGGTTGGCTGCGGCTACAACTAATATTGCAGAGCATTATGTGGACATTGGAGATCGGTCGAATGGTCTTCGGAGGTTTCACCGAATACCAGTAAGCAAGCGTAGATATCGTCTTGTCCGGAATTTGAGCTGCAACTTTGTTGACGAATGTCAGGATAGATCCCATTGGAGTCCCTTCCTTATCATCAATTGCCTTACACTCAGGACAAGTGCACCAGCCTTCCCAGTCCATCTGGCTGACGTCCCAAATCGCAATCTCCGGATCAGCTGCCATTCTCCTTTTCATCTCTTCCACAGTTATTTTGAGGACATCCGGATTCGAAAGACACAGCTGCTTTGCCTGCCGTTTGCCATCAACCATGCTGAAATACTCCGGATGGGAAGAGAAATACTGCTCAGGTGGTACAAAAGTAAAGAAGCTGTGGCACCATGTCCCCCACCCTTTGTGGCGTTCATTAACCATATGTCCTTCTTTACAGATACTGTAATTGCCATTGAGTTTCTGCCGGGCTGCAAAATCCGTGTCCATAGCTTCATAGTAGTAGACTTCACGATAACTGAGCACTGGCACCTGGGTATCGTTTATAAGATTTACTCGAACAAACTTCCTCTTCGGTATGACACTCACAGTCCCGGAGAGCCATTTGCAACCCAGATAGTCATCCAGGAATGAATACACCCCATATAGAGTCCCATTCACTGGTCCACCGACTATTATCAGGCTCTCACCTACCGTGCGAATAGTAAAACCATCATTCCCCAGCTTTTTCCAATCTATGTGAACATTCAGCAAGCTCAAACGAGAACTCCTGCCTATGATGATCTCCTTGCTGCTTGCTGGATTTTCGTCAGTAATAATGGGAAGTACGGCACCAGACATTTTCCGGATATGAGCCTGCAGTTCCCCAGCAGCCTTCTTCTCCATATCTGTAGCAGACTTAGGAATGACAATCTTATACTCAGAATACTTACCGGAAGCAAGCATAAGCCTGCCTGCAGTATCAGCCTGACTTGCTCCTGCAACAAGAAACAGAACGCAGCAGAGGGCAATCATGATAGTTGCAATGTTCATTATATAAATGCTCCTGGATTTGGATGTTTGAGGTTGGATGCTAAACACGAGTTTCTGAGGCAATTTTACCACATTTTAGAAGTGCTGTAATGGGTGCCAGGAGGTACAAAGGATTGCTGGATAATCGATGTTGATCATCCGGTCCGTTTTATTCACGGAGCTTCACCTTTACCCGTCAGTAAGGTCTAGGGCTGAGTTAATCATCAATAATGCAAGCTATGCGAATACAAATCCTGCGGCAGGAGATTTGCAGAGCAAGAGCACAAGAAGAGCAATTAGCCCGGTGATCCACAGAACTTTCGACAGATTGGCATGCCCACTATGTTTCACATATACATGTCCCATGACCGTACTCCGGATGTCAAGTCAGCCTTCTCAGGAATGCTGTATTAAATTATTACCAATACTGCATATCCTCAAACATTTACGATTACTTACTACAGCTATCACAGAGTCTTGTCGTGGGAAAGGAACACAAACAGCCCCAAAGCAACAATTACTAAGGGGCTGTTACAATAATGGGTTATGACTACGGATAGTATGTCTGGACCATATCTGCAGTTACAGTCTTATTTGCCTTAACATGACCATCGCAGAACATCATCTCAACCATATCGCTATGCCTGGCTGAGAAATAACCATTCGCTGTGTTCAAATAGACAGGATTGACAGTTCTACCGTCCACCAACTGGTCTTCTGCACACGCTAAATAAACAGCTGAATCAGCTGCAAAAACGATTCTCGCGGGATCTTTGAACTCGGAGAGTGGTCGACCAATAGCAAACCCATTAGGATTATATCCTCTTTTTATCAGTAGACAACACTGCATATTACCACTTGGACACTCAAACACCTGATTATTTTTCACGTACGGATAGACCGATGTAATCCAGTTTGTCCGATATACTCCATCAGAGCATTGTGTGGCTCCGGTATCTGTTGCTGCTGCTGCTCTCCAAAGGAAAGGCATCGTCTCATCATAATCCTGAGCATACTGCATAAGCCCAAGACCAATCTGCTTCAGATTGCTGGAACAAGCTGATTGTCTTGCCTTTTCACGGGCTTTAGCAAAAACTGGGAAGAGTATGGCCGCCAGTATAGCTATGATAGCTATTACAACCAACAGTTCAATTAGCGTGAATCCTTTTCTTTTCATTTGAACTAGTCTCCTTTGTTATCAGCTAAGACTGAATATTTGCATTCATAAGTCTACCCAAAACACTGGCCGAATGCTGCATTATATACCTGATAATCAGATTATATCTCAGCATTTGTCAGCATGTCAATAGATTTACCGATAAATCTTAGGGTATTTTGAACTCCTAGAGTGTTCTACTTATAGGTGGAAGGAAAAACACGAGAACAATCGTTAAAATACTGACAAAACACCTGGTCCACCTTATTTATCTGACTTTGTTTTTGGCTGACAGTATAGTCAGAAGCTGTTTATATGAATAATGTGGATTATGGTTTCTTCTGAGTTGTTACAACAGGGCCGATGTAGATACTCACCGGATCAGGCCGGTTCCACATCCAGAACTCATAACCAGCTATTTTACTGGTGTTTATAGCAGAGCCAAGTTCAGTAAGACTCCAGCTATCTATTCTTGACTCACCGGCATCCAGATATATGGCAAATCCATCATACTTCTGGCCTTCCTGGTCAAACGCCTTAACGATAAAGCTGACCGGAAAAGCATGGGGATTGTACAATGACATAGCAGCAAATCCCCTATCACTCCAGTCTGCATTGGAAAAACCTTTGGGATAGTTGAGCCTGATATTTGGGAAATCAACATTCGCTCTAAATGTAACCTTTGCACACTTACCCAGCCGCTTAGTCTCCGCAAGCTCCATATCTGCATTGCTGAGATCCCACCTGTCAATATCAGCTGATGAAGTCCACCCGCAGACCGTTTCAGCTTTACCAAAAGCCAAAGGCTTCTGTGAATACATCCGGAATGTCCTGGTAAGTGTCTTGAGGGTTTTCCCTTTACGGGCCTGTATCACAAGCCGTGTAATATCCCCTGCCAGCTTTATACTAAACTTGCCGGAAAGATTATTGCTTGTCTCAGTCAACAAAACAGGAACAATATATGATCCGTTTTTGCCGAATACTTTTGCGATGATCTTTGTATCCTTTTCTGTCCATAGTGTGATTGATACATTCCTCTGGTCAGTCAACATCTCCTCAGGCACCAATGTCGAAATAATCACCTTTGGACCGGTTAGAACACTGCTTATATCATCAAGCATCTGTCTGCGAGTTTTCTCGAGCATCCCGGTATCAGGCTTCCACCTCATCATCGACATCCCCATTCGTCCCACATAATCAGCAACACGGGAATGCGGATTGAACTCAGTTTTCGATACCCCAAGAGCATCAGCCAATTTGGCATAGGCAGTCTGCAGAATATAAAAGGTTTCAAAATCCTCACTACCCTGCCGTATCATTTCGAGTCTCAGCGTGGGAACAGGATCATCACTGCTGGTCTTTCCGGGATACAGCAGATACCCATCTCCATTTGCTCCCGGAAATGCCAGAGGATCATTCCATAAGTCCCTCTTGATATATTTAGTCCCATCATACTTAGCCCAGATGGATGTAGCCCAGTAAAGCACACCCTCCACATTGTAGAGAGACTGGAACCATGAGAGGATACGCGGGGAGACCGCACTGTCATTTATAAGGTATGTAGGATAGGGATGCTGGGGGCCGCAGCAAGTATACCACCAGACATGATCTCCCTTGGCCTGCCGGTCGGCGGCGGCATGTGTATTGTATGTAGACAGGATCGGACACCAGATATCAACCGTCCCAAACATACTTTCATGGGGAGCTGCAGTCAACAACCATTTCGCATCCGGAGCTAATGAATCAATAACTCTGCCATATGCAGCACAATTTGGGAACTCAGACGCCGGAGGTTCATCAATAGTATACACATACCCCTTCGAGAGCCATCCCTTGTCCCTGAGATAGGCTATTCTCTTCTTAAAACCAATTGGGTCATTTGAATCATAAGGTATTCTATACGACGTAACCCTGGGATCATTCAAATACTTAGCAGCCTCAGGAGAATCCACCGGCACCGGAATATCATCGGGAGGAAGCCGATAGCCGGTCATAAACCAGTAATAACGCTCCTCCATTGCCTTATACTCAGGTGAACCAACTGCTATCCCGTAATAATCAGCACACTGAGATCCCCATAGAGCAAATGCCGACCCGAAGTGGTTTTCTACAGACAAAGAGAATCCCCGGACTCTGAGTTGAACTTTAACCCGCTCAACACTGCCATTCAGCTTGAGCGTCACAACTCCTGAATACACACCAGGCTTCGCATTTCCAGGCACATAAACATTGACCCAGACCATCTGGGAGTTCCCCTGCTCTACTGCAAACTCTGAAGGCATAGGCAGCAGAGCATCCGGATAGAACCCCTTCCGGAATCCTCCCCCAACACTCTGGTTCAGCTCAATATAATGCGCCAGTCGCAATTCAATATTCGATTTCGATATAACAGCATTCCCACTCTTAAGATCACTGGCAGTTACACTGACTGATTTAACAGCACTCCTGCCCCTTATAATAATCTGAAAAGCCTCATGCTCATTCCCCGCAGCATCCAACGCAACATGAACACTCTTCTCCGGAACCTCATCCCTAAGATACTTGCTGGTACCAGGCACAGTAAAGACATCAAACCCCTTAGCCACCACACAGTTTACAAGGAGAATTGATAAAACAACAGTGGAAACAAACAACTTCATAGAGACCACTCCTAATACTACCAAAGCGTTGCAGCGAGTTACCGCATGTAGGAGCGACCCTCAGCGGTCACCCGAAAGACTGTAGCGAGGTATCGCACGTAGAGGCGATCCTTCAGCGGTCGCCCGCAAGAGAAACGGGCGACTGCGGAGCCTCGCCCCTACGTATTGCTTACTAAATCCCGTTAGTCCTGAGTAGCCGTAGGCGTATCGAAGGGCGGCTTCGGAGAGACCCGTTAAATTGTGCACAATCGACCGCCCTTCGATACACTGCGCTACTCAGGACTAACGGGGTGAAATCCCTTCCTGAAGCCTGAAGCCCGAAGTCTGAAGCCTATCCCTTCACCCCTGAAACTACTACACCCTGAATGAAGTACTTCTGCCCGATTATAAAGATAATCAGCAGAGGGAGCATGACTACAGTAGAAGCCGCCATGAGGTAGTTCCAGTCAACTGCGTACTGTCCCTGGAATGCATACAGGCCAAGGGCCAGAGTGCGTTTAGCGGGGGAATCGAGGAAGATTAGTGGTCCGAGGAAATCGTTCCAGCTGCCCATGAATGCGAAGATAGATACCGTTGCCAGCGCCGGTTTCATCTGAGGAAGCAGAATGTGCCTGTAGACCTGCCAGGTGCTGGCTCCATCAATACGTGCAGCTTCGTCCATCTCACGGGGAATAGTCATCAGGTACTGTCTTAACAGAAAGATAAAGAATGGTGCTCCAAAGAATGATGGCACGATCAATGGCAGGAATGTATCATACCAGCCGACCGTTGCGAATATTTTAAACACCGGTATCATCGTAACCTGTGCCGGCAGCATCATGGTTGATAGCAGCACAACAAACAGCACATCACGCCCCGGGAACCGCATCCTTGCAAAACCAAATGCTACCAGAGAACAGGATATGAGCTGACCAATAAGGGATAGAGAAGTAATCTCAACAGTGTTCCAGGTATACAGAGCAAAAGGCATCCGCTCAAAAGCCTTAGCATAATTCGCCCAGAGCCAGGGCTTGGGTATCCATTGAATAGGGTCTGAGAATATGTATGCCGGGTCCTTGAATGAAGACGAAAGCATCCAAAGGAACGGGATCAATGAGACTGCAGACCCAAGTATCAGGACCACATAACCAATAGTCCGCCATATACTCTGAGAAGTCGAATGTGTGCGTGGTTTGATACTCATTTCTTCAACTCCGATTCATAATACACCCAGGACGTCGAAGCCTTGAGCATGAGTAGTGTCAATGCAAGTATAACCAGGAACAGTATCCACGCCAGAGCACAGGCATATCCCATCTTCAGATACATAAATGCATTCTGGTAGAGATAGAGCACATAGAACAGCGTTGAGTATGCAGGTCCTCCCTGGGTCATAACAAACGAACTGGCGAAAACCTGGAAACTGCCTATTATACCCATTATCAGGTTAAAGAGTATTGTAGGTGATATCATCGGCATAGTAACATGCCTGAACTTACTCCAGCTGCCTGCACCATCTATCTCTGCTGACTCATACAACTGTGTAGGCACACTCTGCAGTCCGGCAAGGTATATGATCATCCCGCCGCCAACACCCCAGAGACTCATCAGGATAAATGATGGCAGCGCCCATTCCGTACTGGTAAGCCATGGCACCGGCGCAATACCAATCTTACCCAGCAAAACATTGAGAATGCCGTTCTGCGCATTAAATAACATCAACCAGACCATCGACACTGCAATAGGAGGTAGAATCGCTGGGATATAGAAGATAGCCCGGAATATCCGCATACCCTTAAGGTTCAAGTTCAACAGCATAGCCAAAGCCAGAGAACAAACCAAACCAAGGGGCACCGAAACCAAAGCGTAAATCACAGTCACTTTAAGGGACTGACGGAACCTGAAATCATCCGCAATTATTGTCGCATAGTTGCCAAGTCCGATCATCTGTGGAGGATTGATCATATCCCATTTTGTGAGGCTTATAAGAAACGAGAATATAACCGGACCAACTGTCAGAAGCAGAAACCCGATAAGCCATGGTGATATGCAAAGAAACCCTTCAATAGCCTCCTTGCGGCGCAATTTCGATAATGGTATCCCATTTTTCATAATAAACTAATCCCTGTAGCCCCCGTCACCATACCCGATGTGACACCGTGTCATTCTGAGCGCAGTGAAGAATCTCAGTCTACTGTAAATCGACCTAAAGTCCGTTCGTGCTGCGTAGCGCAAAGCGCGTATCGAAGTACCACACCTCAATCATACAAGTATGAACGGACTTCAAAACCTTAGTCCCTGTGCCTCAGCAACTGGTCAATAATCGGCCTAACTTTCACACAAGCATCCTTAGCCGACTTCTTACCCAGCATCACCAGGTCTAGTTCACTCCCAATAATCTGGTTCATCTCAGCGTAACAGGACACATGAGGCGTAGCCCGGCCATATTTGATCATCTTCAGGAACACATCCCTGGAATCCGGCGGTTCTTTCCTGTAAAGAAACACATCAGACTCCGCCAGAGACTTCCGCGTAGGGACCTGGGAGTTCATCAGAGCACAATCCGTCTGATACTCAGGTCCTGTCAGCCACTTTATAACTTCCCATGCTTCATCCTTATGCTTGGATCGACCAAGCATCGCCCAGGCAGCTCCACCAATAAAGGTTATTCTCTCCTTGGGGCCTGTTGGAATCGGAGCAGCATCATATGTAAAGTCCTTAACTTCATTCGCCAACACCAGTTTAGCAAGGTAAGGTCCTGCAATCATCATGCCTATCTTACCTGCACTGAACATCTTCCAGTTACCACGTCCAGCAGACTCTTCGCGCGAGGGTGCAACGTGGTATTTATTGACTAAATCAGCCATTCGCTGCAGACCTTCATATGCTTCCGGCTTATCTAGAGTGCACGTATTACCATCTTCGCTGACTATACTTCCGCCGTTCTCATATATAAACAGCTGCCACAGCGCAATAGAAGCCCCCCACTGGTCTACTTTACCATCTCCATCCGTATCTTTAGTAAGTTTCTTCGCTACTTCAAGGTATTTATTATAATCCCAGGTCCAGTCAGGATAAGGTATCCCAGCCTGGTCGAAAATCTTTTTATTGTAGTACATCGCTTCAACATCAACATCACCGGGGATAGTATAGATCAGTCCCTTATACTCCCCCCAGCCTTTTATAGACTCAGGATAAAAGTCCCATATATCCCAGTTGTCACGCTTGATAAAAGGATCCAGAGGTGCCAGAAGGCCTTTAGCTGCAAGGGGAACATACCATTCAGAGCTCACCCGGGTAACATCAGGGGGACGTCCACCGGCAGTAGAGACCATAACTTTCCAGCTCAAACGGTCCCAGGTAGCGATTTCCAATTCAACCTTGATGTTCGGATGAAGCCTTTCAAACTCAGCCAGCGACTTACCCAGCGCCTTTTCCTCAACATCACTTGACCACAAAGCAACACGAACAACCGTCCTCTTAGTTTTCTGCTTACCACAACCCGAAAGCATGCACAAACACAAAAAAACCAACAGTAATGCAATGAACTTAAAATACATTGTCTTGTTATCCGTCATAATCTACTTCCTGACTAAAGCAAGGTCCCCATCGCCACGCACAAGATAACAGATATTCAGAATGTGTGTCAACAATAAAAAAACAATCACCGCTCGTGTGCAATTTGCAATTGCACCCGAAACAGAATCCCCAGCATCCCCAGTTTCCAGAAAAAAACGAATAATCCGCTTCCATCCTGATCTCAAAGGTAGTGACGACAGACTAACCCATTCCGCGAAATCCAAGTAATTCCGCGTAATCCGCGATTCAAAAGCAAAAGCAGAACAAGCATCCCATTCAGGCAAAACTCTGATAGGCAAACTGATCCGCTCCCCATCCTGCCCAATTTATCTCCCATTTTTTCCGTGTATTCCGTGTATTCCGTGGTTAAATCCCAAAAGCCAAAGCAGCTACAACTAATAAATACTCTTCATCTGCCAGGCATCAAGTGACACAAGCCTGGCATCTCTCCCCTGAGAACGCAGCGATACACCCACACTATCCTCACGCCCCGGATATGCTCTTAGTGCCACACACTGTTTGCCGTTGACGAATACCTCAACCACACTCTTGTCGATGAATATTCGTAGCTTTAGGTGTTCATCAGGACTCAGGAAAACCGGTGCAGTCTCAATCCTTGACAGTGCATCCGGCAGTTCAGAGGAGTATGAGGAATCAATAGTTATCAGACTATCGCAGCTGTCATACCAGCTTGCACCCCATCCAATAAACTTGTCCCAGTTCTGGAAGCCCCGCTGTTTTGCAAATGCAATCTTCGTATATTCTTCTTTACCAGGAGAACGCAGGACATTCAGCTCAACAAATGGAGCGTTATTGAGATCGATCTCAACATCTATCTCCATAACATTGCCCGCAATACCATCCAGCACGATTTCCTTGTTAGCAGGTATTGTAAGTGAATCCATATGCCGATGATCATAGCGAAGTGATTCTATATCACCCGCTGGTTCCTGCAATAGCTCATCTTTGCCTGCAAGTGTAAGGGTACGGGGCAGGCTCATTATCTGGTCCCAGCCTTCAGTCGGATAACCGGTATTGATATTAAATATCGCAACCACTCCGCCTTTACCGTCCGGAGTTGCAGATGGAGCATGAACGCCGCCCGCAGCCCACGTACCAAAGTTAAACCGTCCGCCGTTGCAGATAACAAACTTATCCCGCTCCGTGTCATAGTCACCGATCATATACTTGCCGCTGCTCATGTGGCTGAAATGCAGCATGATATATTTGTCACCCAGAGGCCAGAAATAAGGACAAGCCCCGTCATCTCCTGCCAACCCAAACACGTCTTCTTCTGCAAATGGGTGAAGATATTCCCAGTTAATCAGATCAGGAGACCGGAACAGATAGTCCACTCTAAGCTTCCGATCGCTGGGTTTATGGGGTATAGCGCCGCCGGAGAGCGAATAATACATCCCGTCCTTTTTCCAGATACAGGGGTCGAATACAGTATATGGCAATGGGGTTCCATCCGCACCGGCAATAGGAATTACCGCATTACCGGTCAATTTCTCCCAGTTCAGCAGCAGAGGATCAGTGGAAACAGCCACCATATTACCTGCTTGTGTGCCATGGTACATTGCAATAACACGATCATCCTCTACCAGAGTAGCTCCGGAGAAACAGTGCTCTTCTACATCCGGATAAATAGCATAAGGAAGGTCCCGCCAGTGGATCAGGTCATCACTTACTGCATGCCCCCAGTGAACGCGTCCTTCAGCTGGATATCCCTGGTGAAACAGATGCCATCGCCCCTGCCAGAAACACAGGCCATTGGGATCATTGAGTGAATTCTCAGGACTGACAAAGTGGTAAAGAGGACGATAAGGGTCAGAAGCAAACTTCGCCCTGGAAGCAGCAAAACGCTGCAAAATAGGATTCCCAGAAAGATGTTCTTCCTGTCCTTTCAAGTCATCAGAAAACACAAATTTAGGGACCAGTGAAGCACAGCCCCGTCCATTATCATTGCTCATAAATCTCTCCCATAACTTGTCATTCCAAGCCCCAAGCTGGAAGTACCTGCCTGGAGCCCAAAATGATTCTTTTCAGTTTCTTTTCTTTCGTTTTCCCTATTTTTCCGTGTATTCCGTGTATTCCGTGGTTATTGTATTTCCGTGGTTACTTAGTCACCTTATACAACTGACCATCGCCAGGATTCAAAGGAACATTAATCGTTGTCCCGTTCTTTACTGCCTGCAGTTTACCCCACTTGCTCTTCGTCCGTGAGAACACCCAGAGTTTCCCATTTCCGAAGTTCAGAGTAACTTCCGCAGTAGCCTTGTTCTTGTAGTCCCGATTAACTACCATAAAGGCGTTTACTTTGTCCTTTTCCTTAAACAGCCCAAGAATGAAGTCACCTTCAGTAATCTGAGCTGGACTATTATCCGGGAATGCAACTGCTCCAAGAGGCAGCGGAGCTGTCTGGTAGACATCGGTCGATTCCAGCTTAAGTAGCTCAGGTCCGATCACAGCGATGTCTTTATTGATCTCAGCGCCGAAATCTGCCAGAGGCATTCTCTTGCCTTCCTGGTACATTCCGCCATAACTCACAGGCCCCCAATACAGGAACCAGCTTAACCCGCGTCCACCGTAAGCCATAGTAGTAAACGTAAGCCAGCGCATTTCCTCAGCATTTACTAACCGCCAGGATTTTTCAATCGTGCAGGCTTGAACTATGTTCAGGAAAGGCACGTTAGTCTTTAGAGCTGCATTGCGGATCAGAGCCAGGTTCAGGAAATACTGCTGTCCATCCACACCATTGTTCAGGAAATGATAGTGGTCGTAGCTGATTATCTCCGGTTTTATCTGCTCAATATACTGCCGCAGGTGCTCATTATAGAACTCAACAGTCTTGTTATTAGCGCCTATTCCAGCAAAGTTATCCGGATAACCAAGGGGACCAGTAGGAACCTCAACCAAATTCACACCAAGCTGCTGCTGGTTTGCATAGGTCGGGAACAGGTTGACATATGCCAGATGGTCAGGATCACGCTCTTTCAGATAATTCACAATCCTTGCCCAGTTTGGAAATGTAGTAGCGCTCGGTTCATCTGTGATGTGATAACCATCCATAGCCGGGTGGTTCTTTACCAAATCAATCAGGGCATCAAGCTCTGCTTTCTTAGTGGGATCATCCAGAGAACTGAAGTGCAACAACGGATTGAACACAAGAGCTTTAATGCCATGTTTCTGTGCAATATCAAGCTGTGCAACAAGATTGGCACCGGAATTCATCCGATCACCCTCAGTCCCAACTCCCGTCAGCGTATAGTGATCCCGCGCAAGGATCGCCATATTCTCCTCAGTAGCAGGAGGCGGACACCACATGGTCACTATAAACTCCTTCTGCTGCCACTTAGCCTCAGCCATCCCCCCGCAGACAACAAGAAGAGCAAACACAGAAATCAACAAAACAAAACTTTTCATCAGATACTCCTAACCAGCATGTATGATTGACTGATTTTAACAGAGTTTGAGGATTAAAGCGATAGAAGGAAAACAGAAAGAGGATTGTGTGCAGTTTACCAGCAATGAAAACACCAGAAATCCCATGTCATTCCCAGCATGACTGGGAATCCAGAAACAAATGCATATGTAGAAATGCTTCGGTAGTAAAGTAAAACGGAACTGCCGAAGCAACTAGACCGAATTGACTATTTCATATGGACTTTTTCAACAGCCCCTCTGTCACCTTTTATAAAGCCAAGTGCAGACGGCGGTTTCGGGATTTCCGGAGCGGTCAATCAGTTGACATCTACGACATTACTTTACAAACGCTCCTCAAATCCCGAAACACATGCGCTCTTTTTCTTATTTATATACACTCTATACATCCCGATAGACCGACGACAATAGCCGCATAGCAAAATGCAATTCGGCCCCTCTTTATTTTAAAAAGGGCCAAGCTCCAGAGACCATGCATAAATGCCTTCTCGTCATCATCGCTCGTTGAGGAATATCTTCTCCTACTTAGCGGGTTAGTCATTTTCACCGTCTTTTCGTTGCGCGAAGTCGGGTTGTAGATTATGGATTCGCGCTGTATCCGGACCGTGGTTGGTCAAACCATCGATGGTCAGTTCGCAGCCGAGATAGCCGGTGATGGCCGCAAGCAGAAAATGGAACTGCTCAGCCAGCAACCCCTCATATCCGACTGGTCGCCCATCGAGGGGATGACGCCAGTCCATGCCCGAGTGCAGGCCGCCGCAGAGGCTGCCGTGCCGCACTAGCTTCGTCATTTTCAGGAACAGGTCGTTTGCCTCACGGCGCATGCCGGTCTTGTAGAGCGCTTGCAGTATGTAATAGGTCTGGTGGGTATGGATTGAGCCGTTCTGGTAGATGCCGGTCTGGTCTGTGCCATCTGGCTCTACGCCTTTGCCCATCCATCCGTTGTGGCAAACCTCCGGAACCGGCTCCATGAAGATCGGCAGCCCCCACTCGCAGTGGGTGAAGCCGCTGGCCTCGAGCCGTGCGAGATACTCCGCCAGCAGTTCCCGGGCAAGTTCGTCCGGCACCAGGCCAAGAGCCACGGCAGCTCCAAGGTGCATGTGAGAGCCAAAGCCAAACCGGCGACCGTCCTGGGCCACCCATTCCATGATTTGCCTGGACTCGGAGTCGTAGAAGGTCGGGACGAAGCTCGCCTTCAGCCGTCCGGCCATCGAACGTGCCGCTTCCGCCGCCGGTTCATCGTCGAGTCGTTCGAGCAATTCGGCGACGCGGTGCAAACCACGGAATACGTGCGCATTCTGATACGATTCGAGATGGCCACTGCGGATGCTATCGCACCAGCACGCATTCATGTATCCGTCCTCTTCGGGAATCCCGGAGTATTGGCACACCACGAGCCCACTGCCTTCGTATTCCAGTTGACTAAGGGCATCTGCGTAGAAGCGAATAGGTTCGCGCCAACGCTGCGCCCAATCCCAGTCTCCGGACGCGGCAACGTATAGCCAGGCGCAATCGATGGGTGCAGTGGCGGCCATCGGCCAGTTCCGCCAGTTAGAAAAACCGGCGGCGCTATTGGTGTCGCGCAATATCTGTTCGGCGGCGAAACGTATGAACTGCCGTGGGTCAAGTCCATCTGCCAGCATCGGGGTATAAGCCGCAATATCGGCGTAGTAGGAGGCGCAGAGTGCAGCGGAGTCAGCCACAGAGTTGTTGGCGAACCGCCCAATGTCAGGCCGGAACGACAGCCCCGTCAGCCATGCGTTGGGCAGCGCCCCAAGGATGTTCTCGCAATCGGCAAATGAGTAGAATGGCGGCAGCTCCCACCAGGTGAACAGGCTCGATCGGTCCTGATTTGCGAGCGGAAAAATCTTCGTCAACTCGAAATCAATTGTCACCCGGCCTTGTCCGGCAGGCATCTCGAAAATGCCATTCGGCAACGGCATTGCACCGGGAATGATATCCAGCCAAAGCTCTGCACGCGTGCGCCACGGCAAGATTCGGGCGTGCAGAGGTGCGCTGGTGGAGTCCCCGGTCGCCGTAACACGCACCACCCCGTGATTAGGAGCATTGATTACCAATGGCAGAGAGATCAGACCCGACGGCCCCTTCGTATCCGGCATGGCCAGCACGTTTGCCACCGACTGGTACAGGTCAAATGGGATGCGCAGCGCGGCTATTTCACTGGCGTGAAAGGTCTGGGTGCAGTCCCAAGTCAGATCGAGGGTGAAACCGTGTTCGCGCATTGAAAAAGTATAATCCCAAGTCAGCTCAGGCACGGGACGGATGCCCTTGTAGGTCACAGTGCGCCCGCTGATCAAGACCTCGCCGCCGCAAGACTCCGACGAGACCCGCCGACCGTCCCGCATCACCACTGGAAACGCCCCCCGCGTGTGAGTGGTGGTGAGCAGATTGTCCGCGTGCCGTCCTTGACCGTAGGAGTCCCAACCAAGACTCGTAACCCGAGCATGGCGTCGGTCGAAACCCAGGTTAAAGACGGGTGATGCAAACTCGACGGCGTCCTCATTCATAGATAACTGCAGGCGGTTGGTTTGTGGCCGGTCGTGACACGTTCCCAATTGTTCGTTGACGTGCACTGTTGCGTGGCCGGCAAATGGCTCGACCACGTTTGGACTGACATCTTTCAGATGCACGCTCGAAACGATCGGCACTGGGGTCGAGAGCGCGGCTAGCTCCTCCGCCGCGACGTGCAGACGCAGACTGGAGAAATGGTAATCCAGTGGGAATAACGGCGCGGCGGGCTCCACAACGTGCACGCGTATGTTGGTAAGCGACTCAGACGACCAGGTAAAGATGTGGGGCGACGCCGTAACGTCTGCCTCTGCCAAAGTGCGCCAATGCATGCCCGCGTCATCATCGGCAGTCTCTATCCGTACCAGGCCAACTGGCGAGCGAAATTCGGCTATGAGCCCACTGGTGGCCAGAGGTCCTGGCAGTCTGGCCCATAGCTTCTGCTTTTGCAGCGACCGCACGCCGTTTCCGTCCGGCTCCCAGACAATGTTCGTGAGCAATGTGCATCGCACGTCTAAAGGGTAAAGGGAAAGTGTTTTCATCGATTTACCTCACTTACTCTTGTACTTTTGCGCAGCCAAATATGCCATCAGCGAGTCGATCAGACATTGTTGTTTCGGGACACCTTGTCCTGAAACAATGAGGCTTTATTTATTTGCTTCGGTAGTCGAGTGGAATGGAACTATCCCTCCACGCTTGCATATGTGGAGGGATAGAAACAAGACGCAGGAATATTACCTTTCGAGGGTAATTTGAGCTTTAGCAGGAGCTACAAATTTCAAGATATACTGATGAATTGAATTATCCAGCTCAAGGGATTTCACTTCAATTTCCTTGATCGCAGATAATCCCAAAAGTCCCAGCCTCATGTTCCGCCACATGTTGAAGTAGGTAGCCTCTTTGTTGGCTATAAACTCATGGATACGTCTGCCCTTTTCCGAATAGTTACCGGGAATCTTTACTCCTGCAGCAAACTGATCAGCTGTGAACGATCCCACCAGTTCGCCATCTATCGAAAGTTTATAACTACTGTTTAGACCGCTAATTTTTAACTCAGGAGCAGTCAAGTTGATAAATCCTGATGCCTGCACAGCTGCTGCAGCATCCGGAGCAAACCAGTATGGTGCTCTGATTGGTTTTGTGGTTTCTATGACAATCTTTGTGACGCTCTGGCTTATTAATTTTAGACCATTGGCTGTTCCACTTGTAAGATCAATATCACCTATAGCAGGCATAGGTTCTGCACCCAATCCCTGCAGCATAGTGTAAGCCATCACTTCATGTCCGGCTGCATTTGGATGGACTGAATCAGGGATCATTGTAAACTGAGGACTGATTGCCTTCTGAGCAGTCTGGAATTTCAACATTGGATGAAAAACATCAGCAGACTGGCACTTATACTTTTTCGCCAGATCAAGGGCATTGGTACCGAGAGCCTCAAGCATTTCGTTATACTTTACATCTGCCAGGCCGGCATTCCGGTCATAATCGACGCAACCAGGGGTAAAGACCACCACCCGGATTTTCTTTGCAAGCAATGCCTTTATCAGTTTCTCCATGTTGGCACGGTAGTTGGCGATAATGTCCTGATTGATCTTAGTATAACTTCCATCATTCATTCCGAAGAACAGAGTTACCACCGTTGGTTTGAGGAAAAGGACATCCCTTTGCAACCGGTTCAATGCGCCTGTTGCTGTATCTCCACCCCAACCGGCGTTGAAAAACCTGATTTTCATCTCAGGATAACGGCACTGTATGTATTGTTGAATGTACCGGGAATACAACTGCTGTTCCGTTATGCTGTCACCGTATATGACTACTCTATCGCCACTCTTAAACACAGGAGCAGCAAACGCAAACTGTGCCATAACTGCTGCAGTAGCCAAAATGATCAGCATTGTTTTAAATAGTTTTTTCATAATGTTCTTTCTTTGATTTCCTCCGATTTATTGTTTGTTTACACTTACTTGCTGTCTGCTAACACAAACACCGCCCCCGAAACCAAAGTAGCATCCACTTTGGTAATCAAGGCAGTGGTAGAGTCTTCAGAGTACACTTCAAAACGCCCTTCGATGGTCTTATCTTTCGGAATCTTAATTATCTGTCTGTCAGGTCCAAGAGCTCCGCTGCCTTCATACCGAGTGCCATCTGATGCAACAAATACCACTCTCTTCTGCAGCCATCTTGCCCAAATCCTGTTCCGGTCGAGTGTAGGGACCTCCCCTGCCCCATATAAAAATCCCAGCAGACTATTCCCCTTAAGCACCCATCCGATAGCCACCATGTACCGGTCTTTCTCGCCAAGATTCTTCCCAAGCTGCTTCGGTGGATCAAACCTGACTCCATCCTTTGAAAGACTATACCAAAGCGTATCCCCGTTCATATGCATCCCCATCAGATACCGGGTCTCTTTACCGACAGTGATCTTTTTGACATCGTTCACACAAGCACTGAAATCCAAAGCAGGGCCATCATATTTGTAATTCTTACCGTCCTCAGATGATGCACGATATATCTTCCCGAAGTCCTTGAAGTTATTGAAATATAGCCGATAGACCCCGTCTTCATACAGAATAACGTTCATACCATTGATATCAGCATCCGCATATTTGCTATACCCCTGGATATCGATAATATCAGTCATTTTCGCTGCATAAGGAGGTTCAGAGGAGTTCCATTTGATCCCATCAGGGCTTGTGAATGTCGCAGGCTTGTTGCGGTCCCGTTTATCCGGATAGACCGTGCACATCATCCGATAACTACCATCAGGCAATCTCAAAGCGCTGACATTGCAGCAGTGGATAAAATCCCCATGGTCAATCTGCAATTTACGGTCAGTGAAATCAATAAAATCCAGTGTATCAGTGGAATATATCCGGTCATTGCCGGTTTCAACCCCATCCCAGGCACCATAAAACAATCGCCAGCCTGCTGCTGTCTCAACTATCGATGGAGCATATATATTGCGGTACATCCCCCGCTTGCGAGGCTCTAGCAAAGGCAGCCGAACATCCGGGACCAGGTTCAGAGTCCCCTTTTCCCAAAGACCAGCTGAAAACTCCCCGGCACTGACACCATGAATTTCCACAGTGCCAACATCAGCCTGCCCATTGATCTGCCTGATCTCCAGCTTCCCAGCCTCACTGCTTACCCCTGCACCAAACACAACCAGCACAGTCAACACAACCCAAGCCCAAACAACCGGATTAATAACATTCAGCATACAAAACCAACCTCCACCAAACCAGGCACGCACAAATAATTGTAAACAGCCCGTGCTTATTGTCAGACCGACACAAGGGTTTTGTCAACCTTCCTGAATCGCGGATTTCGCGGAATATCATGATTTCGCGGAAGGAAGGAATAAGTTCCCGTCAGCCAAACTTGCCCCCAAAACCTCAACTAATCCCTTCCGCGCAATCCATTATTTTCCGCGAAATCCGCGATTCAGAAAGCAAGCCACCTAAAGCAATTCCGTCAGCCTGTCGTCCGTATTCTTACTTCTGAAAGCAAAATCTTCCCGTGTCTTACTTACGTTCCAGATCCTCTCGCTCATTGCAGCCAGTCTCAACCGCAGGCTCGGGATTTCCCGCTCTGCAGGCTGTTCCCATGCACACAGCTGAGCGCCGACCACATTGGAGTCAGTTGGGACATCGATTCCGTCCGGATGTGCCATCGATTTCTCCCAGAAATGCTCCCAGCGGTATATATTCCAGGAATATATCTTCTCAGGGGACCAGTTAGTATCGTTCACCACATACAAAGGCTGCCAGCTTGTGTTGACTACCGTATATCCCGAAGAAAGCAGTTTGCCGGGATGCTCATAGTGGGACTCGAAAGCCATTACCATTATGTCTTTAGGGATTTCAATCTCGCCATCAACAGCAAACCCTTCCCAGACAACTGTCTGCTTGCCATGCTTTGTAACTATATCCCTCATCCTGACTATAAAGTGCCTATAGAGCTCCTGCTCAGTCTTGATCCCGTGCTCTGACATATAAGCGTGACAGAACTCGCAATCAGTCCACGCAGTCATATCAACCTCATCCGCCCCTATATGGAAATATGGTGTTGCTTTGAATATATCCAAAACTTCACCAATCAAAGTATCCAGAGTCTCATATGTAGACTCCCGAGCTGGACAAATCACGCCCTCAGTCTTAGTGCTGGTTGCTACCAGATCAGGAATAGCTCCAACCATACATTTTGCATGCCCTGGGACATCGATCTCCGGTATAATCGTAACTCCACAGGCATTCGCATAATCTTCCAGCTCAACCAGTTCTTCCTTAGCATAATGCCTGTTCACACTAGGTAGATCAGGGAATGCAGCAGATGGAAGAGTCCAGGATGGATCATCAGTAAAGTGCAGGTGCAGATACTTAACCTTATACCACCGGCAAAGCACTACACTCTCCCTTATAACCTCAATCGGATGCCAGTTCCGCGCAAGGTCCAGCATCATCCCCCTGTGAGTAGAATCCGGATAATCCGTAATACTGACACAAGGCAAACTTGTGATGCAGGCATCTTGCCTGCCCGTATTTGTGGTGCAGGCATCTTGCCTGCCTGCAAGCTGGCTAAGAGTAACACTCCCCCAGGCAATAGCCCTCAAACTCCCCCCGCAAACAACAGCCCGATCCGTATCCACCAGCACGCTGTAATGCTCTTCACCAAGGTTAGAATCCAGCTTGAATACAATCTGCGCATCAGCAATATTTGTAGTCACACTAAACTTCAACCCGGTAAGAGCTGCAATCTCATCTACAAAAACACCCGCCAGAGGCAGCATATCATTGCTCTGAACCCCGATCTGCATACCGTCCACGAGTTTCATATTGCCCTGCATCACTGTGCAGGTCTTAGGATAAGGAACTAAATTCAGTTCTAAGTCAGCCATTAAAATATCCTCCAAATATACTATTGTAATAGTTGTATTAATTAATTCGCCCCATATACGCAGCTATCGCAGATAAATCCTGGATCCCGTCCCCCAGGGGAGATGGAATCACCACTAATCCCGCCCTGTTTCCAGGCCAGACTTCTTCCTCCACAACACTATGCACAATAGGCATAAGCAGATCAGGGGCCTTGTGGGCCATTGTCCCCAGAGTTATAACCTCAGGATTCAGTATCTGCGCAGCTATCGATACAGCCCGCCCCATCGCCCTTGCTGCACCGTTTAGGACCTCCAGTGCCAGTTCATCCCCATCACGTGCAGCATCACAAATAGCTTTTCCATCCACCTGATCTACTGTCGAGAGGGTCGATGCACGCCCGGATTCCAACTCTTCAATAGCAATCCGGACCATCGATGAACCCGAACCATGGGCCTCTATACATCCCCGCTTGCCGCACCCGCACAGCCTGCCATTGTCTTTATATGTCACATGCCCAATCTCTCCAGCACAGCCCCTGGTCCCGGAGAACAGTTTACCATTAAGCACCATCCCTGAACCTATCCCAGTTCCCCATGTAAACGATACAACGTTCTTCTTGTTCTTTCCCGCTCCGAAAAAGAACTCAGCCAGCGCACAGCAATCAGCATCATTCTCCAGCGCAGCAGGCAGCCCCATCTGCTTTTCAACAATATCAACAACCGGCACTTCATCCCAACCAGGCAGGTTTGGAGGAGCCAGTATCACGCCAGTCTTAGGATCTAACGGCCCTCCGCAGGCAATTCCAACCCCGGCTATATCCTCAAACTCCACACCGTTTCGTTCAATTAAGACCCGGGAGTCACTTATCATACGATCAATTGTAGCCAGCGGTCCCTCAGTCAGTTCCGTAACTCCGCTGATCCGGTCAACAATCTCCCCGTCCACCGTCCCCAGCAGCACAGTAGACTTCGTACCGCCTATATCAAACCCCAATATCAGTCTTGCTTTCATTCAATAACCTTTCGCTAACGTGTCATCCTGAGGAACGAAGGATCTGCTTTTCCCGTTAACTTTCAGAAAAGCAGATCCTTCGTTCCTCAGGATGACAATCTTACGAGGATGACAGTAGTCTCACATTGTGCAAACAATGCAAGGCTCATCTTTCGCAACAGAAACTATCTGCGATTGTAGAGCCCAGACACCAATTGAGTCAAGCACAAGGAGGTAAATTGCATTCAATGTCGAAGTAGTCTTGAGTAATATTTGTAATAGTGGAGATACCGTTAACATGAGATCAGATAGACTTAAGAAGATAATGGCAGCAGCTGCTTCATCCGGCACGCTGGTCCCCGCCTTTAATATACCTTACCTGCCGATGCTGAAACCGACAGCGGAAGCTCTAAAAGAAACCGACACCTGTGCAATGATCGAAGTCGCCCGGCTGGAAGTCGCTAAATTCGAAGCTAAAAGCCTGGCACATGTTGCAGAAGAATATAAGAAATGGGCTGACCCAAATATCTGCACTCTGCACCTCGACCATGTGCCTGTAATCGATGAAGACGGTCTCGAAGTCGACTGGCGGTCTTTCATAGCTGATGGTATCGCCCTCGGTTATGATTCCGTAATGATAGATGGTTCCCGACTTTCTCTGGAAGACAACATTAAAGTCACCGCCGAAGTCGTAAAAATGGCACAGGCAGAGAACGTTCTGGTAGAAGCTGAACTTGGCGCTGTGATGGGACACTCTGATGGCCCGATGCCTCCATATGAAGAGATATTCTCCGGGCGTATCGGTTTCACAGACCCTGACGAAGCAGCACAGTTCGTTCGCGAGACCGGTGTCAGTTGGCTCTCCGTTTCAATCGGATCATTCCACGGAGCAATCTCCGCAGCAACCAAAGACCAGCCCAAAACTCCGGCAAAACTGGACATTGAGAGGCTAAAAGAACTCCGCATAGCCACGAATCTACCAATAGTTCTACACGGAGGTTCCGGAGTTATTCCTTCCTATGTAATGGAAGCCATCGCTAATGGTATGGTCAAGATCAACATCGGCACCGATACCCGCCAGCCATATGAGCAGGCATTGGCAAGAGGCTGCAGCATAGAAGAAGCCCAGACAATTGTGGCCGACACTGTCCGGCACATTGTGCGTGATGTCTACTCCATCGCCGGATCTGCTTCACGTCTCAACAGGGCTATAGAGGGGCAAATATGAGTCTGGTTGGTGTAGATGTCGGTACTACCGGTGTAAAAGCAGTAGTTTTCGACCAGTCAGGCACAATGCTGGCCAGGGAGTATGAGGAATACGCCCTGCAGTTCCCATTCCCCGGAGCTGCAGAACTGGACTCCAAAGGAGTTCTGGCAGCCTGCCGAAGAGTATTAGCCGCAGCTGCAGACCGGGTCAAGTCAACAGACCCGGTCAAAGCCATCGGAATAGCATCCCAGGGAGAGGCATTCACACCGATCACAGCAGATGGAGAACTGATCGGCAATATAATGACCTCATCCGACTCACGGGCTGCCTCGCTGGTCAAGCCATGGAGCGATGCATTCGGGACCGATCGTATCTACCAGATAACCGGTCACACTCCATACCCGATGTATTCGCTGTACAAGATCCTCTGGCTCAAAAATGAATGTCCGGACATCTGGAAACGCACATCCAAACTGCTCTTCACACAGGACTTACTGGCATTTGCACTGACTGGAGAAACTAAAACGGACTATTCCCTTGCTGCCCGTTCGATGCTATTCGATGTCAAGAAAAGAACCTGGTCAACTGAGATTCTTAACGAATTAGGTATGTCTGTAGATATGCTGCCTGAGCTGGTAGAATCCGGGACTGTTGTAGGCCAAATACTCCCAGAAGAAGCCAATAAACTCGGACTCAACCCGGACGTAACGATCTCAGTCTGCGGTCACGACCAGCCTGTTGGAGCCTTAGGATGTTCAGGTGCAGGATCCGGACGTGCAGCGTATGCAATCGGAACAGTGGAGTGCATCTGCCCTACACTTCCCAGCGCCATTCTGAGTGAAAAACTGATGAATGCCAACCTGGCAACCTACCCACACGTCCTGCCAAACACCTACACCACTGTCGCCTTCAACATCACCGGAGGCAGCGTGCTCAAATGGTTCCGGGATAACATCACTATCGAAGAAGCTGAGCAGGCCAGGCGCGACGGCGTTGACCCTTACAACCGCATCATAGACTCAGCATCAGATACGCCATCTGAAGTCATCCTGCTCCCCCATTTCGGGCCGACAGGTACTCCTCATTTCGATTCCCATGGTGCGGGAGTGTTATTTGGAATGAAGCTTTCAACCACACGGGCCGAAGTCGTTCGCTCCGTGCTTGAAGGAATCACCTATGAAATGAAATGGAACATGTCGATTCTATCCGAAGCCGGGTTCAGGCTTACAGAGCTCAGAGCAATCGGAGGTGGAGCAAACAGCGACAAATGGATGCAGATCAAAGCCGACATCCTGGGGTTACCAATAACCACCATGCAGGTAACCGAATCCACCTGTCTTGGCGCTGCAATCCTTGCCGGTGCCGGAAATGGAATCTGGAACGCATCAGAAGCCTCAGAGGAATTCGCAAAACCGCTGAAATCCTATGAACCAAACCCGGATAACGCATCATGCTATAATGACTTATTCGAAATATATCGCGAAATCTACTACTCACTAGGCAAAGCCAGAGCAATGCTAAGTAAATTGTAATACAAAAGTTGGTCTCCAACTTCCAAAATCTAATTTCCAATTTCTAATCCAGGAGGACAGTAATAATGTCTGCAACAACTACAAAGACTACTTTCGCGCTTTTCTTTGGCAACCGGGGCTTCTTCCCGGCATCACTGATGGATTCCGCCCGCAAAGAGATGGTGGAAGCCCTCACAGGTATGGGCTATGGCTATCTGATAATGGATGCTGCTGCAACCCGCCACGGTGCAGTCGAGACTCCGGCTGAGGGAGCTGTATATGCAAAGTTCCTCAAACAGCATGAGGGAGAGTTCGATGGAGTCATACTCTGCCTGCCAAACTTCGGAGATGAAAACGGCGCTCTGGTCGCACTGAAAAATGCCGGAGTTCCAATCCTGGTACAGGCCTATCCTGATGATCTGGACAAAATGGCACCAGCCCTCAGAAGAGATGCATTCTGCGGTAAGCTCTCAGTTACCGATGTATTTATGCAGGGCGGTGTCAAGTTCACCAGCCTCAAGCCCCACACATCAGCTCCCGGCAGCAAGGCTTTTGCAGATCAGGTAGATTACTTCGCAAAGGTCTGCCGCGTAGTCAAAGCCCTCAAGGACTTGAGAATAGGCACGCTCGGAGCCAGAGTAACACCTTTCAAAACCGTCCGCATCGATGAAGTCACGCTGCAGAAGCACGGCATAACTGTAGAATCATACGATATGTCCGAAATCATCGACCGCGTCAACAAGATGGGTGATTCCGAAGCAGCATATAAGCAGAAGGCAGAAGTCCTCAAGGCATATGCCGATTTCTCTTGCGTCCCTGAAAGCGGTTTCGGCAAGCTGGTCAAACTCGGAGTTGTTATGGACAGCATAGTAGCCGATAACGGTCTGGACGCTGTCGCTGTTCGTTGTTGGATGGAACTCCAGCAGCAGCTCGGGATTTCTCCATGCGTAGTTATGAGTGAAATGAACAACCGGAACATCATTGCTGCCTGTGAAGTTGACGTAGGGAACGCGGTAGTTATGCACGCTCTCAGCCGCGCTTCCGGAAAAGTTGCAGGATGTCTGGACTGGAACAACAACTATGCAGATGATGACAACAAGTGCATCCTGTTCCACTGCGGACCTATACCGGCAGATCTGATGACAGCCAAAGGCACAGTAACCTCGCACGCTATCCTTGATGCAGGCGGAGGCGGATGCTCATCGCACGGCTGCAACGTCGGACGAATAGCCCCCACCCCATTCACGTTCTCCAGTATGCTGACAGATTCCGGCAGGCTGAAGTTCTACATAGGAGAGGGCGACTTCACATCAGATCCCATAGCAGAAGACTTCTTCGGCTGCGCAGGAGTAGCTCACATTCCTCAGCTTCAGGATGTCCTGATGCATATTGTAAAATACGGCCACCGCCACCACGTAAGTGTAACCCCTGGCAAAATGATGGCCCCGGTAAGAGAAGCCCTGGTAAACTACCTGGGCTGCGATGTAACAGTACCGCAGGAAGGCTAGACTATTTCAAACATAGCATGATCTATGAGCACAGGTGCATAGACAGCGAATAAACTTGATGGCGGTCAGATCAGTTGGATCAACATCTGACCGCCTTTATTTAATCTGACAAACTATTGACATATCGCTACAATGAACCTACCTTGCACTTAACCCTGTTCTGGTTTCTGACCTGAAGCAATTTTAGAGAGTTGTTCGGCCATTTCCTTTAGCTCCTTAATCTCTTCAAGAAGCTGCTGAGAACACTGGTCGGAGTCTGGCTCTTTTGCAGCCCGTTCTTCAGCATCCGCATCTGTGTCTACCCGGTTAAATATGCTGGCAAGTGAACCAGCTACATATCCAAACACAACTACTCCAAAGATCATCACTGCGACTGCCAGCACTCTACCCTCTGCTGATATCGGATAGAGCTGAGTGCTCACAGTAGTAATAGTACCTGAAGACCACCAGAGTCCATCTCCGAAACTTTGAATATTCGAATCAGGAACAGACCTTTCTAGAAAATATATTCCTGCTCCGCTGAGCATAGTTACAATAACAACTATACCAAAGACATACTGAAGATGCCGACGCCCGAGCATATACCCTAACTGCCGGATGCTGCGGTTCCCAACTGTAACAAACCTCAAGGCTCTCAAAGATCTGGCTGCACGTGCTATTCTGGCTATCCGTAGTATTCTCAGAACCGGCAGCACCACTGCCAGCCCTGTAAGCCAGTTCGATCGCAAAAAGGCTTTTTTATTGGGTGAAATGGCAAATTTAACCATAAACTCAATCGTGAACACAAACCAGATAAACCACTGAATAAGGCTAATAGTCCTGATCCACCCCGGACTCAGATCCAGACCCATCTCGACTAGAAACAATCCCAACATAATGAATGATAATATCACCATCGGAGTGTCGAGAATCTGGTCTAATGATATGAGTAGGGTTTCACGTTCTATATTACGTTTCTGCTGCAGAGCCTCACGAGCATTCAACTTCTGCCATTCCTCCAGTGAACCATGATGTAGCTTTTGTTATTCCGCTATGTGCCACACATGAAACCTAAGGAGGCCTTTTGGAATTGCCATGGCTAATGTGGTAGCACGTCGAAGCTACCCTGCGGTTTTGATGATGACGGTTGCGAATGTAGAAGTGCGTGACTAGTTCCAATGACCTCTCACAGCTGTTATCATATAGGCTGATTGTCATTTCAGACTGTTTATTGACAGATTTTACAAACATCTCTTGCCTGATATAATGGTGTATACCTGATGTGAATATGAACACTTTCTAGAGCGATTACCTATATTAACGAGGCTAGAGACTCGGGATTGACAGTTCTTGTAGAATCTCCCAACAATCAGGAATTTGGTAACTACCCATGCAAAAATGGACATTTCTTATTATCTGCTTAATCCTAATATCGGTGAATAACATGGCATCGGCAGAAACTATTAACCCGATCCAGTTCAAGTTCGGCTATAGCATTAACGCGCAAGGTATCAAACAACCAATCACCTGGTTTGTCAAAGATTATGAACTTGCAGGTCCCGGTCCAAACAGGTTCGACAGTGATTGTGTAAAGCTGGATAAGGACAGCAAAGGCAATGTCAAAGCCGTCCGCTTGAAGATCAGAAATGTAGATGGAATCTGGAGATGCACTGAGATATACACTACCCAACGCTTTGGACTTGGCACCTATGAGTTCAAAACTGAGGGAAGACTCGATAACTTCGATAAACAGATAGTTCTTGGTCTGTTCAGTTATCCCACTCCGGATGTTGGGCCGGATGGAACATACGAAATAGACATCGAATTCTCCACATTCGGTGGAGGAAAAGACAAAGCCGGATGCTATGGCCTATGCCCATTAACAATGCCCTTGCCAAAAGCAGAACAAACCTTCACCCCCAGCAAATCCCTAACCTCAACCCACCGGTTACTACGCGCAAAAGATACCGCATACTTCGCATCATATAACGGATTTTCTGTAAAACCAAAAAACCGATACGCCAATTGGTCCTATACAGCAAAACCAAATGACAACTATATCCACGACAAAGCAATGCCCGTACACATCAACCTCTGGCTCTTCCAGGGCCAACCACCCACCAACGCAAAAGAAGTAGAAATAATCCTAAAAGGATTCACATACACAGAACCCAAATAAATATCAAAACTGTTTCACTTCATACCGATTTTTCCGTGTATCCCGTGTATTCCGTGGTTAAATATCTCCCCAAAAAATCTGCGTAAATCTGCGAGATCAAGAGTATTCGGAATCTGAATCCTAACGTTCTATTTCCGAATACTCCTGCGGATAATTCCCATTCCCACCTTCTCTCTCATTTTCCGTGTATTCCGTGTATTCCGTGGTTAATCATCTCCCCAAAAAATCTGCGTAAATCTGCGAAATCTGCGGATAATCATTCTCCCCGTCCCCCTATCTCCCCGTCCCCAAGTCCCCCAGTCTCCCCTTCTCCCAAAATTTTCCGTGGTTAAAAATCCCCCACCTTCCAAAGCCAAATGAAAGCTGATATCATGTAGCCGAGATTGTTGTGGTCTTGAATAGTTACTGTGAGGTTATTGTAAATGGCAAAGATTGTATTAATTGGCGCAGGGAGCGTCATTTTCTCTAAACATATCATCTCCGACTGCCTCTCCTATCCGGAGCTTCGGGATTCCGAGTTTGCTCTGTTCGATATAAGTGAGTCCAGATTAAAGACAGCTGAGCTTATGGCTAAGCATGTAGCTAAGGCCTGGAATGCAAATCCAAAGA
The DNA here is from genome assembly GCA_942493375.1 of Abditibacteriota bacterium. GTDB lineage: Bacteria > Armatimonadota > UBA5829 > UBA5829 > UBA5829. The sequence goes on from OW818698.1 coordinate 373,695, forward strand.
TAGTAGCTACAACAGACCCGGTTGTGGCCTTAACTGGTGCTGATTATGCAGTAAATATGATCCAGGTTGGCGGATACGAGCCCTGCACAGTCACAGACTTTGAGATACCTAAGAAATACGGACTTCGCCAGACTATTGCTGACACATTGGGAATCGGTGGAATATTCCGTTCACTCCGAACAATCCCTGTAATGCTCAAATATGCCCGCATAATGGAAGAAGTCTGTCCGGATGTCACTTTCCTGAACTACGTGAACCCGATGGCTATGAACACCTGGGCGGTTTTGAAAGCAACCAAGATCAAAACTGTCGGTCTCTGCCACAGCGTGCAGGGCAGCCATCATCACCTTTGCACAGCAATTGGAGTAGACCCGAAGGAAGTTAACTTCACCTGTGCAGGTATCAACCATATGGCGTTCTACTTAAAACTGGAGCACAATGGAGAAGACATCTACCCAAGGATTAGAAAGATAGTTAATAGTGGGGAGTATTATCCTGAGTGGGACCGCGTGAGATTATCCGTAATGAAAAAGATCGGATACTATATAACCGAGTCCAGCGAGCACTTCAGTGAATATGTCCCCTGGTTCATCAAATCCGGACAGCCGGACCTGATTGAAAAATACAACATACCGCTGGATGAGTATATCACCAGATGTATCAATCAGAATGCCAGCTGGGATTCAATGGCCAAGGAGCTTGAAGAAGGCAAAGGGTTCGAGAACCTTGAACAGTCCACTGAGTATGGTTCCAGAATTATTATGGCAATGGAGACTGGTGTCCCAACGCTCATCCACGGCAGTGTGCTCAACTATGGACTGATCGACAACCTGCCGACCGGGTGCTGCGTTGAGGTACCCTGCCTGATAGACAAGAACGGCATCCAGCCTGTGCGTGTAGGTTCACTTCCTCCGCACCTGGCTGCATTGGACCGAACGAATATCAATGTGCAGGAAATGGTCGTCGAAGCTGCCCTTACAGGCAACAGAGACTACACATACTATGCAGCAATGCTGGATCCCCACACCGCCGCAGAGCTTTCACTGGATCAGATCTACTCCCTGGTAGACGATCTATACGAAGCCCACGGCGACTGGATCCCATCAGCATAAACTAAACGTAGCGGAGGACTTTGGTGTTTCGGGACTTGAGGGTTGGACATTCTAGTGTTGGAGTAACCAACAAACCTAACACCCAACCCGGAAGTCCCGAAACAGAGACCACTGTTTCTCGGTGTTTCGGGACTTGAGGGTTGGACATGCTAATGTTGGAGTAACCAACAAACCTAACATCCAACCCGGAAGTCCCGAAACAAAGATCACTGTGTTCAGACAGGTATAAAATGAAGAAACTAAACACAAAAACTGATAGCCTTGAGACTTGCCTGCTTGCACTTGCCCCGCCGTCCGGAGCTGAATCGGAGAAGATCACCGCGACCGTTTCGGATATATTGGCGCAGGTAAAATCCAGGGGAGATGAAGCAGTACTTGAGTATGAGCGCAAGTTCGATTGCCCCACTCTGGAAAATCTGCTGGTAACTGAGCAGGAGATTGCTGACGCTAGAGCTAAAGTCAGTCCGGAACTCCTGGCTGCTATTCGAACAGCAAAAGCCAATATCGAAGCATATCATCGCAAGCAGATAAGGCAGTCCTGGGTAGATTTCGGCGAAGACTTCAGCTATGGGCAGATAGTCAGGCCGATTGAACGCGTTGCGTTCTATGCCCCCGGAGGCCTTGCACCATATCCCAGCACAGTGTTAATGGCTGCGATACCCGGTGTAGTTGCCGGTGTGGATGAACTGGTAATGGCAACTCCTCCGCGCAAAGATGGCACCATTCACGAAGCTATGCTGGTTGCTGCTGATGAATGCGGAGTCAGGAAGATATACAAAATCGGCGGCGCGCAGGCGATTGGAGCCCTGGCATTCGGCACAGCAAGTATCAGCCGGGTAGACAAAATAGTCGGCCCCGGAAACGCATGGGTTGCTGAGGGTAAACGACAGGTGTTCGGAATCGTCGGTATAGACCAGATAGCCGGTCCCAGTGAGATACTGGTCATAGCCGATGACTCAGCCAATCCTGCCTATGTTGCAGCAGACATACTCTCGCAGGCTGAACACGCGGGAGACTCCAGATGTGTGCTTGTAACGTGCTGCGAAAGCATTGCCAGCCAGGTCGAAGTTGAACTCGAAAAGCAGACTGCTGCAGCTTCAAGAGCTGATCTCATTCGTGAATCTCTAGCCAATAACGGCGTAATGATAGTTGCCAAAGACATGGATGAGTGCGTCCTGTTGGCTAACGCATTCGCACCGGAGCACCTTGAGATAGCTACAAAAGATCCCTGGGAAGTCCTGAGAGGCATCAAAAACGCTGGAGCAATTATGCTCGGTCACTACACGCCAGTCCCGCTCTGCGATTTCGCAGCCGGTCCAAACCACACCCTGCCAACATCCGGAACCGCACGTTTCAGCTCCGGGTTGAGTGTAGATGACTACGTAAAGAAATCAGGTCTGGTAGCATATTCAAAGCCAGGTCTGGATAGAATAGGCCCAACCGTAATAACAATGGCCGAAGCCGAAGGCTTCGAAGCCCACGCGAATACAGTAAAGATAAGAAACAACTCGTAAGCGCAAAAGCACCCAAAACACCGAATCCCCTCACAAAATTTGCACTAGCAATTCCCCCTTGGAGAAGGGGGGTTAGGGGGGATTGAAGAATGTTACAGATATATGCCGGGAAATCAATCCCCCTAACCCCCTTCTCCAAGGGGGAATTAGGTGCTGCCGTTTCTCCAAGGGGGAATTTATATTGCTGCTTTTCATGGGTAGTAACGAACCCCAGGATTAAGCAGTAACAATTCTAGACAATAAAATGGAGGCATCCGATGTCCAGGTCCTGCCGGATTGAACGTAAGACAAACGAGACTGATATTACTGCCGATATATGCCTTGATGGTACCGGTGAGAGCACTATAGACACCGGGATCGGCTTCCTTAACCACATGCTGATCCTTTTAGCCAAACACTCTATGTGTGATCTGAGCATCACCTGCAAAGGTGACCTTGACGTAGACTCCCATCACACCGTTGAAGATGTTGGAATAGTGCTCGGGCAGGCTATAATCAGGTCACTCGGAGACAAAGTCGGTATCACCAGGTACGGGACCGCATTCGTGCCGATGGACGAAGCCCTGGTTATGACCGCTTTGGATTTCAGCGGCCGAGGTTCCCTTTTCACCAATCTTGATATACCCAGGGAGATTCTAGGCAGTTTCGACACCGAGATGACCAGAGAGTTCTTCACTGCGCTGACCTCCAATGCCGGAATCAATGCGCATATCAAGCAGCTGGATGGAGACAACTCCCACCACATCATCGAAGCCGCGTTCAAATCCTTCGCCAGAGCACTGAAACAAGCTATAACAATCGACCCGCGCGTTCAGGGTGTACCGTCAACCAAGGGAGTCTTGTAGAAGAATATGAGATCAGGCAGCGTATATCTCGATCGATTCGCATCAACGTTAGCCCATCAACCGGTGGACAGGTGCCCTATTGACCTCGGAGGCACTCCGCAGGCAGGTGTTGACAGTCCACAGACCGTAATCGATCTCGCCAGCATTCTGGGCTTTAGCGCTCCAGCCCCGGATAGTTACAACATGTTCGATGTCCGGGTTCTGGAAGCTCTGGATGTCGATTTCCGCCAGGTCGGTATACTTGTCCCATTTGAAACAAAATGGAATGAGCAGAACAGCGAAACGGAATTCACCGACTGCTATGGAATCCGCTACCGGTTCAGCGGGATGTACTGGGAGATAGTCGGAGGAGCGCTCTGGGGTGCAGATATCGACGCCATCGCTGCCTACGATTTCCCCACCCTTGATCAAGTTCCCAATGGTATCTTTGACGACATCGAAAAACGTGCGAAACAGTTGCACGATGAAAACAAATACGTCATCGCCGGTTCTCACCCCGTACTGGGAGTATTAGAGCTTGCTTGCTGGTTATGCGGCTACGATCAGATAATGACCATGATGGCACTTGACCCTGAATACATAAATCTGCTGTTTGGCAAAATCCTCGATTTCCAGAAACCGATTATTGCGGAATACTACCGAAGACTTGGCAAATACATTGACCTTACAACCAGCGGGGACGATTTCGGAACCCAAAAGTGCCTGTTTATGTCACCGAATATGTTCCGGGAGTTCGTCAAACCCTACTTCCAAAAGCGCATCGAATACACAGCTAGGTTCACCGATGCTGTCTATATGCACCATACCTGTGGAAGCGTCTTCGATATAATCCTGGACCTTGCCGAAATAGGCGTTAAAATCCTGAACCCCATCCAACCAAACGCCACAAACATGGAACCTGAAAAGCTCAAAGCTGCTTATGGAGACATAATGGTATTCCACGGTGGATTGGATACTCAGCAGGTTCTGCCGACTAATGATCCGGCAATAATCGACCAGGCTGTTGATCGTTTAGTTGCAGCAATGCAGCCTCAAAAGAGCGGAGGATTCATATTCGCTGGAGCCCACTGCATCCAGCCGGATGTTTCCCCTGAAGCAGTTATTCGGATGTTCCGTAGAGCACTAGAGGTTCAACAATGACAAGCAGAGAGTTAGTCACCAGAGCAATCGAACGCACAAGCCCTGATCGTGTCCCTCTGTATTATACAAACAGAGACACCCAGCTCTCAGACCTTTACTGTGTAGGAGCTGGAGGTGCGACAGGTATTGCGCCGTCGGAACCTGGAATGACAGAATGGGGATTTGTTTGGGAGAGTCTGGACAAAACAATGGGACAACCTCACACTCATCCTCTGGCAGATTCAAGGAATATTGCAACATATTGTCCCCCCGATCCTTATGCAGCCGGTAGATTCGACCATATGGAACAGACACTGCAAAATGCCGGTAATAAATTCCGCATGATGCACCTTGGAATAACGGGTTTCAACCAGGCTACGTTCCTGAGAGGTTTCGAAGCATTTTTAGAGGATTTATACTGCGAACCCGATGACGCTGCAAAAGTCCTGGATTTTGTGATCGGGTATGAGACCGGTCTTATTGATCAGTCCAGTCAATATAACATCGATGCAATAGCATTCGGAGATGACTGGGGAACCCAGCAGGGTTTAATGATATCTCCAAACAAGTGGAAGGAAGTTTTCAAACCAAGGTACAAAGAGCAGTTCGATCTTATACACAAACAGGGCCGCAAAGTCTGGTATCACAGCTGCGGGAACGTGTGGGATATGATCCCGGATATGATCGAGATCGGTGTCGATGTATTTGAATTCCTCCAGCCGGATGTTTTCGGTGTAGAGAACTTAGCCAGAGAGTTCGGCGGTCACGTATCATTCGCCTGCTCCGTAGATCACCAGAGACGCGCAATAACCGGAACCAGAGAAGAAATCTTCGCCTACACCCGCCTCCTCAGAGACACCCTGGGTTCATTCAACGGAGGATACATAGGATATCTGGAGTTCTACGACAGCATGGGCATGACCGAACAAACCTACCAATGGATCCACGAAGCATTCCAGTCACTGTAATAATCAAAAGTGCTCCCCTCCTGGTATACATCCACCCACATTTGGTGAACGCATAACCCATTCCCTCTTGGAGGGAGAGGGGGATTGATTCTCTTCACAATTCCTCTCTGAGCGTCGTACGCGGGATTGTGGAGTAGAATACCCCGCTAGCCCTGAGTAGCCACAGGCGTATCGAAGGGCGGACGGTAATCCACTCATGTTATGCTGAACTACCAAAGTTTGACTCTTGACCTCAAAAACGTGTATATTGAACCCATCGCCTGAGCTTATTTACCTGGCGAAATATATGAATAAATGGATGAACCCTGATCAGTGGGCATTAATTACATGAGGTGGATCAAACTTCTCAGGTGGACAGCTGTCATCACAACATTGGCAGCGCTGATGCTGATTCTGGCTGTTACATTGCTGATGCGCTATCCAGCAGTCTCAAATATAGCTGAATGCCAGCTCAATTTACCTGATATTTACGGAGCTGTAGAGCGTTACAAAGCCACACACGACGACCAATATCCACCGAATCTAGATATTTTACGTAAAGAATACATGAAGGACACTTCTGTTCTGATCTGTCCGATGGATAAATCAAAATCCGGCAAGACCAGCTATACATATACTCCTCCAAAGGGTGAAGCTAACGACGATGATGTACTCATCAGCTGCAACCGTCATAGAGTACGCCCGGAACTCCCGGTGATTGAGGTATATATTACAGTTGATGGAGTCGCTGGATTCAAACCGGAACCGGAAGACACAACTCCAAAGAAGCCTGATACAAATGTTGCAAAACCAACAGTATCAAAGGACAAATCACCAGCGCCAAAAACTCCTTAATTTGGAAGAGTTCAGTCTATTGCATATTGACCTAAAGTCCGTTCGTGCTGAGTAGCGCAAAGCGCGTATCGAAGTATGAATGGACTTTAAATTCTCACAAAACTGAACTGTTACCTTAATTTTAAGATATACAAAAAGCATGGCAGATATTATTTCCGCCATGCTTTTTTTACCTTCAATATCCTAGAGTTTCCCAGCACGCTTCTTCGTTCCAGCATTCTTGTTCGTTTCAGTATTTTTCTGCATTCCAGGCTGCTTCTTCATCAGCTCCTTGAGCTTTTCTTTCTGCTCCGAAGTCAGCAGGTTCATAATCTTCTCTTCTGTTGCCTTGCGAAGAGGTTTGATCTTCTCCATCTTCTGTTCTCGGGTAAGAGATTTGTCTTCACGAATTGCTTTAGTCTTCTCCATTTGAGCTTTAGTGATATCTTTAATTTCGCTCTTCTGCTTCTCTGTTAGATCCAGCTGCTGGAAGACTCGCATTATTTTCATACCAGGGGTACCGAACATCATGTCGAATATTCCGGCTTTCTGGGCTTTCTTATATTGTTCACCTGTTAGAATAGCCTTGACACCGCTCATAGCTTCTTTGCGCAGCTTCTTGATCTTGGCAGCTTTCTCTTCGGGAGTAGCGCTGGACTTCATAACATCAGCCATTCCAGTTCTGTATTCACGCATGATTGGCTGCAGTTTCTGTTTCTGGTCATCAGTAAGCCCAAGTTCCTGGAACATCTGTCCACCGCGCATACCCTGACCTGGTCCATTGCCCATGCCCATACCCATTCCCGGCTGCGCTCCGCCTCGTTTCTGCTTACCTGCACCAGCGTTACGTTCAGCAAAAGCTGGTAAACACAATGCCAATCCCACAACCAGGACAAGGGTTAAAACTATCTTGTTCATTATATACTCCTCCAAATCATAGTGTTGTATGTGGATTTAGACGCGGTATATCTGATTTGGTTACAGGAGCAGTCATTCTGTTAATAATATCCTTGCAGGTTAAGCAGGAAGCTGATATCATGCGCAAGTGTGTTCCAGCACACTTAAAACAACACAAGAGGTCCAATTAATATGTGTAGTCCCAAACCATTTGAACATAGGTCCTGCTACGTCAATTTTGCAGAACACCTGCAGAACACGTGGAATGTAAACATGCTTTATCCCGGCGCACCATGCGCGTGGTCATATGATGACTGGCGCAAGTTCCTGACCATGGTCAAGAGCTTCGGATATAACTGCTTTGAATACTGGTTGGTGCCTACACTCTACCATCCAAATGCTCTCAAAGATGATGGAATATATAGAGACTTCGCCACAGCAGCCCAGGTAATCAACACAGCCGCCCATGAACTCGATATGAAGACCGTTGCCCTGATGGGGACAAACACCATCGGCCCTGAGTGGTTCTTTGCCTGCCCGAACGATCCCGAGCAGAAGAAAATGATGGAGTCCATATTCATCCATTGGATGCACAAGCTTCAAGGCACAGACATCATCGGAATCTTCCCTGGAGATCCGGGAGGATGCGCACGAAACGGTTGTGATGAAAACACCTTTGTTGACGTTGCGCTGGAATTCACCGGTCTCGCACAAAAACACAACCCCGGCTGCACAATTGAACTCGGTACCTGGGGAACTCCATTCTCAGGCTGGGGAGACGATCTTCGTGCTAATCCAAACTGGCAGGGTGAATGGGATGTGCTTATTGATCCCAAATATGATATCCCGGAAAAGCCATGTCACATATGGAATGGCAAACCCGACAGGGCCAAAAGGTCAATGGAGTATCTGATCAAAAAGCTCCCCAGCTTCCCTGAGGACACCATTGTAGCAATCAACCTTGGATTCAGCCCGGATGGAGACGCAACAATGGGTGGAGACGCCAGGCCATATGCCAGAGAGATCGCCAAAATCCGCCGCATTACCACCTGGGACTATTCCCTCTCTGAGGGTGAGCTTGTATGCTGCCCGCAGTGGAGACTTCCAAGGATGGCTGATAAGAGGCGTGAAGAGCGCAGCGCAGCTCCATATTCCGGTGGAATGTCCTACACAATGACTCCGAAGCTCAACCTGCTCAGCATGTATGCAGGAGGACAGTTCTTTATGAACCCGGACTCAAACCCGGATGACATCTCAAAACAGTTCTGCTCACTGGTCTTTGGGGAAGAGAGCGCTCAACTTGGAGAGTTGTTCGAAGCATTCGAAGTAGTCAATGGCTGGGGACACTATCCTCGCAGACAGTGGTCGAAGGAAGTCCTGGTCGACGCTTACCAGCAGATAATAGATATTCTCGAATCCTCGGATGTCTCCAATTGCAAGCTGCCACTATATCCGGATCCCGAGACATACAAATCCGACCTGCTCTGGTTTGCTAACAAGTTCAAAGAGATGGCAGGCCCATCCCCAAACCGCGAACGCATTAGACAGGAATACTGGAAGAAAGCTCTGGAGATATACGACCACATCCCAATGTCAGCCGACAAAAGAGCCGACCTGTCAGCCAGAAACTTCGCATCTATCCTAATGGACACCACAGACCCAATACCATCGTTTGGGTAGGAGAGTATTTTAATTATCACACAAAGCCGCAAAGGCGCTAAGAAACAATGTCATCCTGAGGAACGAAGGATCTGCTGTTATAGATAGCCCAGGTGTTTCGGGACTTGAGGGTTGGAGTGGCAAGTGTTGGAGTAACCAACAAATCTAACATCCAACCCGGAAGTCCCGAAACAAAGACCACGGTTCCTCAGAATGACAGAGATTCTTTGCGGCTTTGCGTGAGATAATTTCCTATATAATTCTCGGCAATTCCCCCAGCGGTATATCCGCCAGCAGCCTCTGCTTCACATCTTTATCAGAAAGCATCGGCTCAGATACAGGCCACGGAACCGCTATCCTGGGATCACTCCATAGCACTCCTTTATCGGTCTCTGGATGATAGTATTCATTGACTTTGTAAAGAAATATCGCTCGTTCAGACAGCACACAGAACCCGTGCGCAAATCCTTCAGGTATATATAACTGCCTATGGTTCTCACTGCTCAGATTGACTCCAACCCACTCGCCGAAATGAGGAGAATCCTGCCGTATATCCACAGCCACATCCCAGACCTCACCCTCAAGTATCTGCACAAGCTTAGCCTGAGGATATGGCCATTGGTAATGCAACCCACGGAGCACGTTTTTACCAGAAACTGAGATGTTGTCCTGCACAAAATCAGTGCCTATCCCATTACCTTCAAACCGCTGACGGTTCCATCCCTCGTAAAAGAATCCCCTGCTGTCCCCAATAACCTTAGGTTCAACAATCAACACCCCGGGAAGCCCGGATTGAACAACCTGCATCATATCCCCCACTTGCCGCAATCTCTCATACAGTTAGTAGAGCTATAATAACATGCGTAGAAATGGAATGGAAGTGCAAACATCCCCCGTTCATACTGAGCACGTCGAAGCACGTTAACAAACCCCGCTAGTCCTGAGTAGCGCAAAGCGCGTATCGAAGGACGGCTGCGAAGCGCCATTTCATTCCTGAAGCAGGATATCCACAACCTATCCCTTTTCGCGTGTTTGGCGTGATTTGCGGTTCACAAAATCCCCGTTCATCCAAAGCTAAGTCGTAGGACGCGGACAACAAACCCCGCGAGTCCTGAGTAGCGCAAAGCACATATCGAAGGACGGACAAAGATAAACTCAGCATATCCATAGTGCAATTGATCCCCTCCATCAGGTATAATGCTCTCATAAAAATCTTCTGGAGACACAATTGGAATCATTAAGACTAGAAATGACCAGACCCAATCTGGACAACCTGCCGGATTATCCCCTGCCCGCTGGTTATCACTTCAGGCTCTACCAGCCTGGTGATGAAATATTCTGGGCAGAGATCGAACACTCCGTTGGAGACTTTGAAACAGCCGAAAAGGCTCTTGATGTGTATCATAGTGATTTCGGAACCAGCACAGAGGAACTCTGCAAACGACAATTATTTCTATGCACAGACTCAGATGAAGTTATAGGCACAACAACAGCATGGAAAACCGAAAAATACGCTCCAGGAGTCCACGGTTTGATCCATTGGGTTGCTATCAAACCGGAATACCAGGCAAAAAAGCTCGGACGCCCCCTGATGTGTGCAGCTCTCAAGTTGATGCGCACCTGGCACACAGATGCATTTCTATGCACCTCGACGCACCGCCTCAGAGCCGTGAGGGTATACCTGGACTGGGGTTTCATACCATATATTAGAGAAGAAAAAGATAAAGCAGCATGGGAACTCGCTGCAAAAAGCATAGACCACCCGGTTCTCAAAGCATATATGTGAGGGAAGATTATGCCACTGGTAAATTGCAGGGAGTGTAAGAACGAGGTCAGCGCATACACCCGGAGATGCCCGCAGTGCGGAGCCTCCTGCTCAAACCTGGATGATCCCAAACAATTACCGAAATAAAACGTTATTCCGGCAGCTCATATGCAGCTTCTGCTATCTCCCCAAACTGTGTAATAGTGAGTTTCTCGCCGCGCAGCCCTTTATCGATGCCTGCCTTGCTCAGAATCAGTGCAGCCCGCTCCTTACCCCAATTCAGCAATGGAGAGTTGCCAAGGGCATTCTCAAGCGTTTTACGGCGCATAGCGAACGCAGCTCGGACTACCTTGAACAGCACTTCTTCATTGTGAACAGTAACTGCAGGCGCTGGGAGCGTATCCAGGACAATAATCGTGGAGTCCACATCAGGTGCTGGAAAGAACACATTGCGGGATACATTGGCTGCTCTGCTTACCTTGAAATAGTAGCTTAGAAATACCGTCAATGAACTGTAATCCGGTGAACCAGGAGATGCCAGCAGCCTTTCAGCAACTTCCTTCTGGACCATCATCACGGATCTCTTAAAATACTGTGTATATTTAGCAAGCCACTCCAGTATAGGAGATGTTATATAATAAGGCAGGTTACCAACAAGGATCCAGCCTGCTCCAGGTGCAATACCCAGATCATCGGGAGTAACTCTCAGGATATCACTGTTGACTACTGTAACATTGTCGCATTCCACCAACGTTACATTAGTCATCTCGATCATCGCAGGATCAACCTCCACGCAGATGACTTTCCCGGCTCGCTGTGCTAACTCCACAGACAGGCATCCAAGGCCAGGACCTATCTCCAGCACAGACTCACCGGGTTCCAGGCCGGTAGAACGGAGAATTGTCCCCAGGACATTGCGGTCGATCAGAAAGTTCTGGCCAAATCGCTTATTAGGCCTCAAGCCATACTGATTCAGTAATCCCCTAACGTCCGTAATACTGCAGAGGTTCAATTCAAGATCTCCTTAAAGTAAATATGGACCGCCCGATAACAGATGTTAACGAACGGCCCTGTTTCTCAGTTTAAAGCAATCTGCTAGTGTAAGTGCGATAGCAGTTACACATGTAGAGGGTTACTTATCCACAGCCTTTTTGAGGGTGTGAACTCGCACAGACCTTCTACCAAAGCGGATTGCTTCGCGGTAAGTGCCGAAGCCTAAGTCAATTCTGCGACCCTTAATGGCGCCGCCTGTATCCCCTGCGACAGCAAAGCCATAGCCCTCGATATATAGCTTGCTTCCCAGCGGTATGACTCTAGGATCAACCGCAACTACCCCGTAGCCAGCTCTCAAGCCGATGCTAGTCCTACCGGTACTCCGTTTCCCGCAGCTTCTGGGGCCCGGGTCATATGCAGATGCACTCATCCGCACTACCCGGCGAGTTTCATACTCCCCTCGGCTGGTATATCTGCCTCTGGAGCCAATTTGAACAACCCGGTCTACCGGTTTGGCAATGACTTTTGAGGAGATAACCTTTCGGTTCACTTCATCTCCGTTTTTATAGCGGACCTGATAACTTACTAGTTTAGTTCCAAGAACACCGGCTTTCGACTGTTTAGTCATTCCCGGTCTAAGGTTCTTGGTAAATGTCTTTACCGTGTCGAATGCAATTGGTTCATGTCTTTCTTCAATAGCATTTTCTACACGGACGACCGTAATGTTCATTCCTAAGTACGGCCGCACATTCGTCGTCGGCATAACCACATCCTGTGGTCCGATCCCGATTCCCAATTCACTGAGAACCGAACCGACAGTCGTCTGGGCGGTACGGACACTATATTGGGTCCCATCAGAATAGACTGAGACCAATACCGGCTCCAGGCGCTGCGCTTGCACGACTCCATCTCGGTTGGCTGCTATCACTACCAATCCCAGCACACTTAGGACGATAGGTGTAGTGATTCTCGCAAGCCGAAATATGCGTCTTCGCAATAGCTCGCCTCCTTATACATTCGCATTCTACACCTGCGTTCTTGTCAGAAAACAACAAGACGTATTGCAGGATGCGAGGGCAAAGGCATATTAGCAGACCCTTTTCCAGACTGTCAAATTCAAGCAGGGAATTGGGGAGACTACAAAAATAAAATCAAAGAGCAGAATTTCAGGGCTTGCGCAAGACAAATTATGAAGTATGAAGTATGAATTATGAAAGGGGAAGGGAGACTTCGGACTTCAGGCTTCAGGCTTCAGGAAGGGATTTGAACACGATTTTTAGGATTTACACGATGAACAGGATTATACAAATTCCAAGTCCATTTCGCATAAATCAATAGTAAGCAACAATGGGCCCCCAGTAACCTAGTCCCCCTGACTCCAGTCTCCTGTCTCCTGTCTCCAGTCTCCTGTCTCCTGTCTCCTGACTCCTGACTCCTGTCTCCTGACTCCAGTCTCCAGTCTCCAGTCTCCTGACTCCTGTCTCCTGTCTCCAGTCTCCTGTCTCCTGTCTCCCCGTCTCCCCGTCCCCAAGTCCCCCTTCAGACCCTCTCGTTCCCGTGCTCTCCCACCCATTCCTTAGCAGCCTTATACGCAGATAAGTCGAAACCACCCATGGAGTTGTTGTGCAAAACTATGCCATCCAACAATCCCTGCTTCATCAGTTCCAGGTTGTGGTCCAACTGATATTGCACCATCTCAGCCTCAGCCTCTTTTTCCTTGCCAAAGTTATACAGGTAACAGCCCATCAGGCGTTTTTTGTCGGGTGTTCTTTCAATAAATAACTTACTGTAAGTCTGATACTGTTCAATCGAAGGCTCATCCCAGAACCAGAAGGATACACCGTCAAACACATCGATATAGTCCTGGATGTCCATTTCCTCTTCTATTTGCATCTGGTAAAGCACCAGCCACATCTCAAACCCGGCTGCATGAATGATCTCACGCTGTGCAATCAACTCCTCCACGGTAAGTACCGTATAGGTGTATATATGATCCATAGGACCACCACAGAAGAAGTCATCATAGACCAGTCGATCGGTCTGCGGATAAAGTTTCGCCAGCTCCATAGTCTTTTCAAGACGGTTGATATCCGGCACACCCCATCTATCCACGCTCAATCCAGCATGCACCAGTCCGTCTGTGTCTTTGCTGTATTCTTCAATATCCATCGGATGCCCAAAAGGCACATAAAAAATGTTCTTAGCACCCAAATCCCGCATACCCATAGCCGGTGTCACAGGAGGCTGAGGTTCCCTGCCAAAGATATCATTAAACACATTCTCAGGATGCCCCCATATCCAAAGCCCGTCACTTACTGTTTTCTCCATGGTAATAAATACCTCCAACATACTAATATTTGCAATCGAATCATACCCGCGAGGTGTGGTATTTGTCAATACGATAGGAGAAGGAGGCTTCAGTCTCCTGTCTCCTGACTCCTGTCTCCTGACTTCTGGATTCTGGATTCTGGATTCTGGATTCTAAATAAGTTGGCACCCCCAACTTGGGGGCTCAGGAAGACTGAACTTTTACTCTACATAAACACGTAGCTGTATAAGTCCGCATCCTTCAACGCAAATCGCAGTTTGACCGGCTTGCCTGCCAGGGCGGTTACGTCGGTGCCGTTAGCCCATCTCACGGTGTAGTCCAGTGTATCCCCTACTATCTCGTAACAATCCTCCAGCGAGTAACCTTCTATTGCTGTTCCATCGATATCCAGTAGCTCCACTCGCATGCTTCCGCCTGCTGATGTGGATACATTCAGGTGCAGGCTGGTACCAGCGAACACGATGGGCTCCGTGATAAGTTCACCCCCACCGAGTGGAGCGTGAGCAGAAACAAACCCGTCGATTCGCAGCGTGTAGCGTCTGAATGCGGCGGCTGGTCTTCTCCAATAGTGTTCCACCGCATAGAATGAGAGTTCGTTCGGCGCTCCGGGGATACTCGATGCGGTTTCCAGAATTCCCCAGGCCTGATAGCAGTCGCCATAAGCCCAACTGCCTTCGTTGCGCAGTCCCGGACGGATGAATGCCTCGTCCCAGAGCTTGAACGTTTTCCCGTCCCTGCTGGCCATGAACAATCCATCAGTCACCGCAGCTCCGTATCGTTCCATCACTGCCGCCCGACGTTTCCTGTGCGCCAGTTCCGGAAGGGCCTCTATCGTCGGAGACCATGGTCTTTCTATGTATCTGTCCGGAAACCCCAGGAATATGTGAGGGGCTCTGTAGTAAGGTCTAACCTGATTCTTATAGAGCTGTTCTTCCGGCGAGTCGGGGTATATCAGCCACTCCCTCTCTGGCCAATGCAGGAAATCCTTGGATACCGCAGTCTTTATTCCCCGGAATCCCGTGAATGTCCCCTCTGTGAAATCGCGTACATAAGCACGATATTCGCCGCGCAGAGTATCCCAGAAAACCACGTTCTGGGAATCATATGAATCCCCCGTCATGATGGGATCCTCCTGCATCAGTGACCAGTGTATGGCGTCTGCAGACTTCATAGCGTAAAGCCCAGGTTCGCAACTGTTCGTGTAGCCGACGGCTTTGTAAAGTGCATCCGGTTCGCAATCGGGATTGTCGTCCTTGAATGGGCAGAAGCCCATGACTCCTTTCGGACCCGCCCACACAATGTTGTTGTCTTTGCTGCCCATAACTTCAAATATGCCCAGGTTGGGCCTATCCCAGGTTATGCCATCTTTGCTCTCCGCATAGGCGTCGTGGAAGCGCTCCGACTCGTCGGAGTCGCCAATGAGGTCCTCAACGTCCGTATCTCCGGCGTGGTAGTACATCCGGAAGATATCGCCGTCCTTAAATGTAGTTATATACCCGCACCAACTACCTTCCCAGGGGCGATCCGTTACAAAGGCATCATCCCGAATTGACGGCTTGTGTAATCGCAAGCTGATCTTACCAGTCAGTTTGCCAATAAGCGCGTCATCCACAAACAATTCCCGCCTGCCGCCAATATCCGTAGCTTTCTTATCTATCACGTTCATACGCCCTTTCTGTTGAGAGACGCCTGCAGTTACTAGATTCAAGCAACTACTTACAAGTTCGTTGTTTCGGTAGTCGAACGAAGTGGAACTACCGAAGCTGAGGTGTTAACCTCGCAACAAGCTATCGTTATGGCAACACACGCAAATCATCACACCTGAAACCACTACATTCATGGCCATAAACAAAATGTATCCAGGTCATTGATGCCCATGACCATCAGGCTGTTTTTCAAGTTCAAAAGAACCTGGCTTCGTAAGTGCCACTTCGTTCGACTACCGAAACAACAAAAGGGGAAGAAAAGCTTCAGCCTTCAGGAGGAACTATAACACAATTTGGGGGATTAATATAACAAACAGGAACATAGTGGTTTTGAGAACATTTTTCAGAGAAACCAAACACCGGCTGTCAGTCTCCTGATTCCTGATTCCTGATTCCTGATTCCTGATTCCTGACTTCTGACTTCTGACTTCTGACTTCTGACTTCTGACTTCTGACTTCTGACTTCTGACTTCCAACTTCTGACTTCTGACTTCTGACTTCCAACTTCTGACTTCCAACTTCTGACTTCCAACTTCTGACTTCCAACTTCTGACTTCCAACTTCTGACTTCCAACTTCTGACTTCCAACTTCTGACTTCCAACTTCTGACTTCCAACTTCTGACTTCCAACTTCTGACTTCCAACTTCTGACTTCCAACTTCTGACTTCCAACTTCTGACTTCCAACTTCTGACTTCCAACTTCTGACTTCCAACTTCTGACTTCCAACTTCTGACTTCCAACTTCTGACTTCCAACTTCTGACTTCCAACTTCTGACTTCCAACTTCTGACTTCCAACTTCTGACTTCCAACTTCTGACTTCCAACTTCTGACTTCCAACTTCTGACTTCCAACTTCTGACTTCCAACTTCTGACTTCCAACTAAAGGGGCTTTCGCCCCTTTAGTTGCTTCAATAGTCGAACGAAGTGGAACTGCCGAAGCTGAGGTGTCAACGTCACATTACCGTTATTCCTGCGGCACGTTTTTATGATACTATTACGTAAGACAATGCAATTTATATTCAGAGGACTGTGAAATATGGATATCGTTAAGGAATATATGGATGTATTGCAGAATATCGAGTATGCAATAGTCAGTGTATACAAACAACACCCGGACCTGACTGATTATGATGTAATACACGTTTTTGATGCTCTTGCGGATGCATATTCGGGAGAAAAAGTCGGACGACCTCCAAGATATTTCCGGCTTTCGGAACGTGAGAACATTTTATTGAATTATACTCGCCAAACGTGTGAGTTACGTTTAGGTAGAATAGTAATTGAACCGGAACCGGATATGGCTTCGGATATTGTACCATCCAGTGATGTGCTCCAGATCGACGAAATAATACTCTGCCTCAAGAAGTTGACTATGTCCGCCAAAAAGTGGAACAAGAGAAACGGCATGCGCGGATATCTGAACTTCATAAGTCAATTCGTTGCTTGATCTGTATTTAATAGAAGGGGACAGCCACCACTGTTGAACTCATTTTCTAGTTCTACCTGGGTCTTCCTTGCATCTCAGAATCAGTAATCGGCCCAGTAACTAGTCTCCTTGATTCTGTCTCCTGACTCCTGTCTCCTGACTCCTGACTCCTGACTCCTGACTCCTGACTCCTGACTCCTGACTCCTGACTCCTGACTCCTGACTCCTGACTCCTGACTCCTGACTCCTGACTCCTGACTCCTGACTCCTGACTCCTGACTCCTGACTCCTGACTCCTGACTCCTGACTCCTGACTCCTGACTCCTGACTCCTGACTCCTGACTCCTGACTCCTGACTCCTGACTCCTGACTCCTGACTCCTGGATTCTGACTCCTGGATTCTGACTCCTGGATTCTGGATTCTGGATTCAAAAAAAAGGGGCTTTCGCCCCTTTTTTTACTTCGCGTATTCCACCGATCTGGTTTCCCGAATTACGGTTACCTTGATCTGGCCGGGATATTCCATCTCCTGCTCGATCTTTCTGGCTACGTCATAAGCGAGTTTAGTTGTCTTGTCGTCGTTCAACTCACCTGGTTTGACCATAACCCTGATCTCGCGTCCGGCCTGCACGGCGTAGGTCTTCTCAACTCCCTCAAAGGAGTCAACTATCTCCTCGAGCTTCTGGAGTCTCTTTACATAGGTTTCCAGAGTCTCTCTTCTTGCTCCAGGTCTACCCGCTGATATTGCATCAGCAGCCATCACCAGAACAGCTTCCACGCTGTGTGGTTCTATGTCGTGATGGTGTGCACCTACTGCATGCACCACCTCTGCCGGTTCTCTATAACGCTTGAGCAGGTCCATACTGATGACAGCATGGGGTTTCTCGACCTCAAAGTCGATAGCCTTGCCCAAGTCGTGCAACAGTCCAGCCCGCCTTGCCAGAGGAACATTGACCTCCAACTCAGCCGCAATCGCTCCAGCCAGGTGTGCAACTTCAATTGAATGCTGCAGCACATTCTGTCCGTAGCTGGTCCTGAACCTGAGTCTGCCAAGCAATTTAAGCAGTTCGGTATCCAGGCCGGTAACACCAGTCTCAAACACCGCCCTCTCAGCAGCCTCTTTCATTGTCTGCTCAGTCTCACTCTGAGCTTTCTTTACCGTTTCTTCAATCCTGCCTGGATGGATTCTACCATCCAGAATCAGATTGGCCAGAGCAAGTCTTGCAACTTCCCTGCGGACGGGGTCAAAACCGGATACAACCACCGCTTCCGGTGTATCGTCAATTATCAGGTCAACCCCTGTAAGTGTCTCAAAAGCACGTATATTTCGGCCTTCACGACCAATAATACGTCCCTTCATATCGTCACCAGGAAGAGGAACAACGGAAACCGTTGTTTCTGCAGCCTGATCAACCGCACACCTCTGTATAGCCAAAGTAACTATGTCTCTGGCAATGCGGTCAGCATCCTCTTTGGCCTGTTCTTCGGCCTGGCGTATCGTTCGGGCCAGATCCCGCTCGATGTCATGTTCAACCTGTTTGAGCAGGAGAGCTTTCGCTTCCTCCGCACTCATTCGGGCAACTTTTTCAAGTTCAACTTTTTGCTGCGTAACTAATTCTGCAGCCTCAGTCAGTTTGATTTGGACGTTTGTTTCCATATCGGAGACACCCTTTTCCTTGCGGTCAAGGTTGTCCAGTCTCCGGTCTAATGTCTCTTCTTTTTGCGTCAGTCTTCGCTCTAGCCTCGATATTTCGGCACGTTTTTCTTTGTTCTCTTTTTCGATCTCGCCTCTGATTTTGAAGGCTTCTTCTCTGGCCTCCAGAAGAACTTCTTTCCGCTTAGCTTCCACCTCACGAAGAAGATTCTCTTCTCTACTAGCAATGTCTGCCTTAGCAGATGCTATAGATGCTTGATTCGGTCGAACATATTTGACTATAACTACCCACGCCCCCACAAGGACAATGGCTAGTCCCGATACTAATCCTGCAATCAAACCACCATACAACCTGCCTCACCTCCTGTTTAATATTCGAGCACTCATTCTGAATGCTCTTATGGTCACACCTACGGAGTGACCTGGATGTGAGGTAGAACGAAATTAAATTAACTGATACGCATTAACTTTTAGGTTCAATTTCTTCCAACACCCTGCGAATAATCTCCCAGTTGAATCCGCGCCTGGCAAGAACACCGCTGAGGTACCGCACAAGTGCATCCCCCTCTTTGGATGTCTTTCTAGCCGCATTTTCAGCTACGGACTTCGCCATTTTGAGCTCATCTTCGTCGTCGATATTTTCAACCGCACTCTCAGCAAGCTCTTTATCAACGCCCTTATTTCTCAGTTCCGCAACCAGTGCAGACCTGCTTTTAGGCTTGAACTTTCCCCTTGATTCAACCCAATCTTTACTGAACTTCTTGTCATCAACAAGTTCCAGCCTGGTGAGTTCCTCTATAACTTCACCAATCAGGTCTTCAGGGTAGCTCTTACTTTTTAATCGTTTCTCTATCTCCCCTATAGTCCTGTCTCTGTAGCTCAGCAGGTTTATCGCACTGTTAATGGCTTTTCGGCGGTCTTCTCTATAAGCAACCGCTTCCAGCTCTTGTTCTCCTACTTCCTGCCCAACATACAATCCCAGAGTCAAGACAACTTCAGAACTCACCCCGACCGAAAAATCACCATCTATATATATCGATCTCCGGTCAGGATCATTCTTCTGAATCTCAATCGCTGTTATCCGCCCCACTCGAACTCACCGCTTTCGACTGTGCGGTTTTTGGTGCCGCTGCCGCTGCTGCCTGAGCCAGGTTCTTTGCTCTTACCAAGCCCTCGAGTTCATCCATAAGTTCCGGATTCTCCTCAAGGTACCGCTTGGCATTATCTCGTCCCTGTCCCAAACGCTGCTCTTTATATGTAAACCATGTTCCGGATTTAGTGACAAATCCAAGGTCTACAGCCATATCAAGCACTCCGCCGCTGCGGGAAATGCCTCTTCCAAACATAATATCGAACTCAGCCTCCCGGAATGGTGGAGCGACTTTGTTCTTTGCGACTTTCACTTTAATCCTGTTACCAACAGCTTCTCCGCTGACTTTCAGAGTCTCTATTCTGCGGACATCCAGTCTTACACTGGCCCAGAACTTCAAGGCTCTTCCACCCGGAGTAGTCTCAGGATTACCAAACATAACTCCGATTTTTTCTCTTATCTGGTTAATAAATACTGCTGCTGTGTTGGATTTATTGAGGGATCCACCGATCTTGCGCAGGGCCTGACTCATCAGCCTTGCCTGCAGTCCCATATGGGAATCTCCCATATCTCCCTCAATCTCAGCTTTGGGAACCAATGCTGCAACCGAGTCCAACACAACAATATCTATTGCTCCGCTGCGGATCAGCGCATCCATAATCTCCAACGCCTCTTCACCAGTATCCGGCTGAGAGACCAGCAGGGCATCTACATCCACACCCAATGAACGAGCATAAGCTGCGTCCACCGAATGCTCTGCGTCAACATAGGCAGCAATGCCTCCCTGCTTTTGAGCTTCTGCAACTACATGAAAAGCAAGTGTACTTTTACCAGATGATTCCTGGCCATATATCTCTGTGATTCTGCCACGGGGAATTCCCCCTACTCCCAATGCCACGTCCAAAGCTATCGAGCCTGTAGGTATGACAGGGACATCTAAAACGGGCTTTTCACCCAACATAACAATCGAACCCCGACCAAACTGCTTCTCTATCTGAGCCAGGGCCATACTAAGGGCCTTATCTTTTTCCATCAGGATTCCTTTCACTCCGAATATTCGTAAATCTAGTAACTACTACTCATCCTGCCAAATCCACCTTGGAAAAGGCATCCACCCAATTCCCCCTTTGAAGGGGGGTAGGGGGGATGTGAAGCAGAGATAATAGATAAAAATCAATATCTAACTTCAATTCTCACATCCCCCTACCCCCTTCAAAGGGGGAATTGGGCTAGTTGTCTTTACGAATTCACTGATTCCAGACCACCACCGTGAAGCTTAAACACTCCCATAGGTGTATATTTAGGACCGCCAGGTCGAAGTTCACTACGCATTACAACCAGAGAATCAACTCTGGACTTTCCGAACTCCAACTCCGCACTGTCTTTTATTGCCGAACGGAACTCTTCCGGCAAAGCTTTCTCTTCCCTACCAGACCTCGCCAGGGTCAAATGGGCCTTAAAAGGCCTCTCTTCTCCTGCAAAACCGACTGACTGCAAATGCTTATCAACCGACTCTGCCAGCGAACCCAACTGCTGGGCGCCTTCGGTGGTCCCTACCCATACAACCCTGGGTTTGGCGGCACTTCCAAAGACACCAATTCCTTTAAAATTCAAATCAAAAGGTTCAGCCTCATCAGCGGATTTAATAACCGCATCAAAGACATTCTGGAGGGATTTATCGGGGATTTCGCCGAGGAACTTAACAGTCAGGTGGAAGTTAGTAGAGTTGACCCATTTTAATTGAGGAGCGATTTCACCCAATCGTCTCTGCGTGGAGTAGACGGCGTCTACTACCACGGGGGCGATGAGCACAGCAACAAATGCGCGTATCAGGTCCGGCAACTGTTAAGTCTTGTCCGTATCATGTCTAGAGCATTCTGTGAGGTCAGAAGCTTAACATTCAGCCTGTCACCAGGTAAAACTATCCGCTTTGACAACGTTTCCTCTCCATCCGCCAGAGCTAAGTACACCAAGCCCACCGGTTTTTCATCGGAGCCCCCCGTTGGACCTGCGATACCGGTTACGGCTATACCTAAATCTGCGCCGGAGAGCTTCCGGACACCTTCAGCCATTGCACATGCAACTTCCTGGCTGACTGCCCCATGCTCTTCAATGAGTTTCCTATCTACACTCAGCAACGATATCTTAGCCTCATTGCTGTATGAGCAAATCCCCATCAAAAACACCTGGGAACTGCCCGAAACATCCGTTATCCGATTTGAAATCAGCCCACCCGTGCAGCTCTCCGCTGTCGCCAGCGTCAATTTCTGCCCGGTTAGTAAATCAACTACAATTTCTTCCAGCGTCTGTTCGTCCCGGCCATACACCCGGTCTCCCAGAACGGATACTACATCGGCATCCATTTTGTCTATCAACGCTTCAGCTTCATCCGCATTTGCGGCCCTGGCTGTTATACGAAGATGGCACTCCCCGGGCTTCGCATAAGGCGCAAGCGTCGGGTTTTCGGATACCATCAAATGTTTAGTTCTATCTTCTACAAGTGACTCGCCAATTCCTGCCAGTCTTAATACTCTTGACCTTATAACTGTCGAGTCAACACCCATCTTTTCTGCAAAGAAAGGTTTTACCCAGTCTCTGACCATTGGAATGAACTCTCTGGGTGGTCCGGGAAGCACTACAATCATCTTAGATCCCGGTAATTCAAAAACCGCACCCGGCGCTGTGCCATTGGGGTTTGGTATCATTATCCCATTCACCGGAACAAGCGCCTGTTTCATATTCGATTCCGGCATTACGTATCCGCGTGATGCAAAGAAACTACGCAATTTCTCAGCTGCCCCTTCATCCAATCTTAAGGGATCACCAGCTACTTCTGCTGCAGTTTCCTTGGTCAAATCATCCTGAGTAGGCCCCAATCCGCCTATTGTAAACACGATATCAGAACGGCTAAGTGCGCTTCTCAGAGTATCTGCAAGCCTGCCGGGATTATCTCCTACAGTCCAGCGATAATAGAGACCGATTCCAAGTTCTGGTAACAACTGTGACAGGTAGACAGCATTAGTATCTACAATCTGCCCCAACAGCAGTTCCGTCCCTACAGAAACAATCTCCGCTTGCAATGACTGCACTCCAAAATCTGGCATTCCTACCTAAGCATTATAACTGATTTTATGCTGGAATGGAAGATATATTATGAATGTAAGCAGCAGGATGTTCTATTTTATGATTTGCTGTAAAATAGCGTGGTTTTCGTTCGTCAAGGTCATCCATGACCTTGACCCATCCATGTCCGCTACCTTCATTCAAGATAAGCGCAATCCGTTCGTGCTGAGCGAACCAAAGGTAGCGCTTAGCACTGCATGTATGAGCGAGTCGAAGTATGAATGGATTGCGCGGGGGCCAGCATTCACCTAAAATATTTGTTTCTCACAATACTAAATCCTGTAATTCCTTGCTAGACAGATTAGATATCAAAACAGCACGGGTGTGACTTGTTCTGAATATTACATGCTAAGCGCATTTTGCAGTTCTCTTTTCTGAAAATCTGCGTAAATCTGCGAAATCTGCGGATATTTATTTTAATGCTTTTGCCCTGTTACTTTTTGCCCATATCGGAACATATTACGGATATGGCGTGTATAATACATATAGGTCTATTTATTATATAATTCATATGTGGTGGAGGATGATATGAACTGCCCTAAATGCGGTGTTGAGATAACCGATAAAAGTGGTCAATGCCCCAGTTGCTGGACTAAGACATCCAGTGCAAAAGAAAGACCAGCACGGCCAAAATATTTCAAACCAATTGTAGCTGCAATGATCGCCCTTGCTATACTCGGAATTGCTGCGCTTGTTGTCGCATCCGTCTTAAAAGGCAGGCAAGCAGATATAACTTATGCACCAAGCCTGCCGCAGGGACCTAACACAGTTCTTGGAACTAATCAGAACCTGCAGCCCCAGGACAATGTGCTGGGAGCCCCTCTTCCTGACAATTCCGGAGGAAACGTGCTACAGGCGCCGCCTGCTAGTCCCCTGCCCTCTGCGCAGACTATTGCAGGTAAACCGAAGCCACCACAGTATGTTATCGACTACCTGAATTTCGTTAAGGCTGTAGAGGAACACAGACAAAAGCTGCTCAAAGACACACAGAATGCTTTTGCCATAGGAGCTGCCACGAAAGCAAGTGGAGGGCTGGATGCTCTGTTGAATATGCTTGATGATGAAGGGACCAGCCAGGCTAAGGATCCCCTTCAAGACACCAAGGATGAGCTTTCGAGACAATATACCAACTGGAATGGTGTGCTGGATTACTTCGGCAAACGCCAGCCTCCGGAAGAATGCAAAGAGTTCGCATCATATTATCAACAGGTTCTCTACAATGAGACAAAATCCATTGGAAACATCATTGCAACTCTCAGCAGCACCGGTGGCGATTATGATAAACAAGGGGTAACCCAGGTTGTCGCTGGCCTTGAAGGAATCCTCAAAGGTGGAGCCCAGAAAGACATTGACACATCAGTTGAATATGCAGATACTTCACTTACAAACCTGGTCTCCAACTACGATATGGTAAAACCATTCACAGTCAGCAAAGAACAGGGCTCAGGTGGAAGTATTCTGGGTTTCTAGCCTGCTTTATTCACCAAGCTTCGCTTTTGTCCGGCAGTTGGGACAAAAGCTGAGTCAGTCATGAATAATGCGGGCTAGACAAGACAAATAATTTATAAAGCTCCACTTTTCGTTGCTCATGTGAGTGAAAAAGTGGAGCTTTTTTATTTTAGAAGCTAATCCTCATCCGAATCATCCCCAAATGGATCGTCTTCGTACATGTCAGTTATGTATTCCGGAGCAGGTACATATAACATAACAGATACCTCCGCGTTTGGCTTAGCCATTTTTAAACCGGATTTGAGAATGTTTTCCATGTCGCTTTTCAGTTGCTTTTTGATCTCTTTCTTGTAGAGCTTGAATTGATGGGCAAGTGCCCCTACTACCAGATTAAGAACATCAAAATCCAGATAACCCGGTCGTCTATAAATATCCTCAGAATCAGGATCAGTCATAACAACGGAAGGGTACGCTGATTTACTCGCGATAGGCCAACCGTGCTCTTCATATTCAGCCTGTGCCCGACTGCCGATCTCATTCACGTTCATATAGGTAACAGTCATAGACCATGTATTGGCAAATAAGTCCATGAGCTCTTCCTGGTCTTCGGTACTTCCCATTGCAAAATAGTCCTCATACGATTTGTATATACTCAGACCATACATATCCTCATCCACACCAAAGATATCAACCCATAGAAACAGCTGGTTATCACCGAAAGTAATATCCATCCTCAGAGGCATTTCTTCCTCATAGCATTTCCATGGTTTCAGTTTATATAAATCCGCCGCATTCACAAAGAAAGCTCTAATACAAGCTGCATCTTCCACATCAATTCCATCAGTATATATTGGCAATTCGGAAGATCCCATCTGTGCTTTCATCTGTTCGATGATCTCATCTATTATGGGAGGCACGTCATCTGTTGTATCGATCAGTATCCCGAGTTCCTTGAATTCACTTGTTGAATATATAAGGTTATCTCCAGCGAAAGTGAGAAGAGCCGGCCTGCGTGGTTTTCCCACTTCCGGTGAGATCATACATTCGAGAACCCATGATGTTATGTCTTTTTTAGGATCAGCAGGCACAACATCAGAACGGATAAGGTCACCATTAAATGTTGAAAAACAGATTATTACATCCATACTGATCTGTTCTTCAGGCTCCTCAACATCAACATCCATTACTCTCTTCTGAATCACCCACTCATCTTGCTTAGCCACAGCTATCCGCTTAAGTTTTTCAACCATAAACAAATTATTCATTCGACTTCTATCTCCAGATAATATTATTTATATTTACTTGTTGAGGAAAAATATCATATTTACGCTATATTATAGCAGTCAATGATCTGATGGTATATTGTTTGTATCGTTTGACCCAGGGTGAACGCATCTAATTTTTTCACTAGGAAATAGGCTGGGATATACTTGTATGATTTTAATAGTGGTATCTTGATGGGTTAAAATAAAGATACCCGGGTGGAGGGGCTAGAATATGCTTCTGCATTCTATGAATGACAGACTCCCGCAGATAGCCCCCACCTTCACCATTAACGTGAATAAGAATCTATCGGCTTTTGACCGCCCATTCTCGCAAGTAAACGTTGGTGAAGTTCCACTCAAGCATGTAAAGGACTTTAATTATAACATGAACGACAAGTATTACGGTGTAGATGTAAGCAAAGACAAACTCGATATTTATTGTGATGGTAAGAGCTATGTGATAGAAAATACCAAGAAAGCGATAAAGGCTTTTGTAAAGGGTATGCCTGATGGTAGTTACATAGCAATGGAGTCTACAAATACCTATCATTATGTTATTGCTGACTGGTGCTATTGCTGCGGGATGAGAACTTATGTTATCAATCCCCGCATAACCAGCCACTATCGGGAAGTGCATGCAATACGTGGTCACAATGACCGCTTGGACGCCCTGAATATGTGCAAGTTTATAAAGTCTGAGCATACTGACTTACGTGAATACGTTCCAAAGTCGGATGATCAGCGGAAGCTGGAGACCTTGATTCGCCGTCGTCATAAAGCTACTAGTGTCAAGGGAGATCTAACCCAGAGCATTGGAAATATCTCCTATTTGAAGAAAGAGTTTAAGGAAGTAACAGCAAAGATTGATGCATTAGTAGCCCGGATAGATGAACTGATTGAAAAAATACTTGATGGTAACGAGGATCGCAAGCGCCTTATGAAGATTAATGGTGTCGGTCCTGTTGTGAGTGCAGTTCTCGTCAGTGATCTGCGATGCTACACTTTCGTCAATGCTGATGCATATGTGGCTTTCTGTGGCCTTGATCCCAAGCCCAATCAGTCAGGTAAGTTTTTTGGACGGTGTAAGATTAGTAAACAAGGATCCAAATTGACGAGGTGTCTGCTATATACCGCAGCAATGTCTGGGACAAAGACTAAAGTATGGAAACCGATATATGAAAAACTTTTGGCACGTGGTCTGAGTAAGGTGCAAGCGATTGTATGTATTGCTCGAAAGATTTTACGCACAGCTTGGTCAATATATACCTACAAGACAGAATCTGATCCGGCCAGGATATTGTCCGTTGGTAAAAACTAATATGTAACGAGGAGATTCTTTCCAGTCCGCTCGATACAACCTTTATATATTGCTGTATGAGAGATGAGTCAAGGCTGCGATAGCACTTGGCATGGCCTTGACACATCTATTATACGGCAATACCATACACCCGATTGAGCGGACGGCTGGATAAAAATAATTAGATAGTTGCCGGAAAAGGCTTGACAAAAACCATAGAATCTGCGGGAATGCCGGTTTTAATGGATGTTCCGAATCTCGTCTATGCTCAATTCCCGCAGTATATCCCTTAGGTACTGTTTAGATGCGTTCGCCCTGTCGTTTGACCGTAAAGGCTCTTTTGACGTATAATGATCGTAGTAATAATAGCAATCAGCCAATGCATAATTGCATAATTCGTCACTGTCTAATATTACTATACTTAGCCTTGAAAGCCATTGTATATAATATCAACAACTATGGAAATTATGCATCAGCGGCCGGGTCTGAGGACTTGTGCCGTTTTTTAGTGTGTTATATAGGATAATATGAGCATAACAGAACAAAACACCATCGAACCAAATACAACCCCTACCCCACGCAAAGACGTCAGAGAAGACATGCGTAACGTGGCAATAATTGCACACGTCGACCATGGGAAGACAACTCTTGTAGATGTCATTCTCCGTCAGAGCGGTACATTCCGCAGCAACCAAGTTGTTGCTGAACGGGTTATGGACTCCAACGACCTTGAGCGAGAGAAAGGTATCACCATTCTTTCCAAGGTTGCAGCTGTCCACTATAAAGGTGTCAAAATCAACATCGTAGACACGCCAGGTCACTCAGACTTCGGTGGAGAGGTGGAGAGAGTTCTGCGTTCGGTAGATGGAGTTCTTTTATTAGTAGACGCTTGTGAAGGCCCTATGCCTCAGACACGCTTTGTTCTAAAGAAATCACTGGAACTCAAACTTAAGCCAATTGTTGTCATCAATAAAGTAGACCGTCCTGGTGCACGTCCCTGGGAAGTTGTGGATGAAGTCCTGGACCTGTTTGTTGAACTTGGCTGCGATGAGGAATTCCTGGACTTCCCCTACATATTTGCCTCTGCTGCAGAGGGCTACGCCATAGTCGATCCCAGTGATGAACCAAAGGACATCGACCCGCTGTTCAAACTGATATTAGAGCAGGTTCCATTCCCTAAGGCAATCCTGGATGGCACATTCCAGCTCCAGGTAACGAGCCTTGACTATGATGATCACCTGGGCAGGATGTTCGGAGGCAAGATTCTCCGTGGAACAATCAAGCCGGGTCAGCAGGTAACCATCATCAAGCGTGACGGTTCGATGGACAAATTCTCCATCACCCGGGTGTTCATATACGAAGGTCTTAAGAGAGTTGAAGTTGAGGAAGCTACCGCAGGAGAAATCGTCCTGCTGGCAGGTTATCCGGAAGTCCAGATTGGGGAAACAATCGCTGATCCCAGCAACCCCGAAGCAATGGATTTGATTGAGATAGATGAGCCTACGGTTTCAATGGACTTTATAGTCAACGATGGCCCCTGGGCAGGACGCAGCGGTAAGTTTGTCACCATGCGTAACATCTCGACAAGACTTTATAGAGAAATCAAGACAAACATCAGTCTCAAGGTAGAACCAACCGACAGCCCGAACGCTCTATGTGTTTCCGGACGGGGAGAATTGCAGCTTGCTATGCTCCTTGAGAATATGAGACGCGAAAATTTCGAAGTATCGGTAAGTAAACCAAGGGTTGTAACCAAGACCATTAATGGTAATCTCTGTGAACCAATCGAGGATGTCACTATCGATGTTCCGGATGACTACGTTGGTCCTGTTATTGAAGAGATGTCACGCCGTAAAGGCAAGATCCTGACAATGGACAGAGATGAAGTTGGGATCAACAGACTGCTGTTCGAAACACCTACCCGTGGTATGATCGGTTTCCGAACAATATTCCTTACCTTGACCAGTGGTCTTGGTATGGTTAGCCGTCTATTTAAAGAGTTCGGAGAATGGCGTGGAGACATCACCATCCGCACAAGGGGCAGTTTGATTTCCAAGGAAACTGGCCGTGCGACAGGGTATGCTATTTATCCTCTACAGGACCGCTCTACTTTGTTTATCGCACCTGGTGAAGAAGTATACGAAGGTCAGATAGTCGGAGAGAACTCCAGGACTGATGACATGGTTGTAAACATAACCAAGTTCAAGAAGCAGACCAACATGAGGAGTTCCAACGAAGATGCTACAGTAATGATAACCCCTGCCCGCCAGTTCAGTCTGGAACAGGCGCTGTCATTCATAGGGGACGATGAACTCCTGGAAGTAACCCCTGACGCCCTAAGATTCCGCAAACGCACCCTGGGCTCCCTAAACCGAAAACTAGAAACCCGTAAGAAATAATCAACCACGGAATACACTGAATACACGGAAAAATGCCTCTTGGCATTATTCTGTATGTTCAGTGTATTTTTTGTTTAATACCAGATTAGTCATAAAACCATTTCACACCAGACTATTACGCACAACTGGTGCTTATTTATCTACAATTCCCTTCTTCAGTGTATTCCGTGTATTCCGTGGTTAATATCCCTTCCCCTAATCCGCGTAAATCCGTGGTTGAATTCCCATTGAAACAAAGTGGTATAATCTTGCTTGAGTAATACTATTCTGCGGAGTAAATGATAAGTATGTTCTGGAAAGTGTTGGTGTTAATCATGGTTGCTTTGTGTGTTACAGGTTCTGAGGCTGAGAGTGCTAAGAGAGTTGAGATCGTTGCTCACAGAGGGGCATCATACATCGCTCCTGAGAACACGTTAGCATCGATCAATCTGGCATGGGAGATGAAAGCTGATGCTGTGGAGATAGATATCTACCTCACCGCAGACCAGCAAATAATCGTCAGCCACGATTCCGACACTACTCGGACTACCGGCACTAAAATGAGTATTCCCAAGAGCAATTTTGAAGACCTGCGCAAACTGGATGCTGGCAAATGGAAAGGCGCTGCATATACCGGAGAAAAGCTGCCTTCTCTGGAAGAAGTTCTTAAAACTATCCCCAAAGGCAAGCGCATTCTAATGGAAGTAAAGTGCGGACCGGAAGTCATCCCTGTCTTCCTTGATCAACTAAAGAAATCCCGCAAGTCAGACAAGCAGGTTGCCGTCATCAGCTTCAATATAGACGTAATAAAAGCCATCAAAGAAGTCCGCCCCCGGATGCAGGCATACTGGCTGACAGTCCCAACCCCTGACAGCGCAGACGCCCTTATCACTGCAATCAAAAAAGTAAAAGGGAATGGCCTCGATCTTGCAGCAACAGAAGCATTAAATGCCGAATACGTCCGCAAAGTCCACAATGCCAAATTAAAACTGCACGTCTGGACCGTAGACGATACAACCGCCGGCAAACGCCTTGCAGACTACGGAGTAGACGGAATAACCACCAACAAACCCAACGAAATGCTGGCAGCAGTCAAACCCAGATGATCTTAAGGAAGGGAGTTTATAACCACAGGTGTAAATGCTCTGCATTTACACTGGAATACACGGAATACACGGAAATATAGAATAATAGAGATATGGAAGATTTGTCATATTGTTCAAGTGCGTCATAAGACGTGCAATGTGTTTATGACCCGCAAATTGGTGCAGTTTTATAAAAATACCCTTTCTTCCCTTTTTCCGTATATTCCGTGGTTAAAGACCTCCCTTCCCTTCTGGAATTCAGTGGTTATTTGCAGCCTGTGGTAAAATGTAATAGGTTGGAATAAACAATTACATTCGGACATTTTCCATTCCCCAGGAGTTTTTGTATTGATCGATGGCCTTGTTGAGGAGATCCGCAAGAGACGGACCTTCGCTATTATATCTCACCCGGACGCCGGAAAAACTACACTCACTGAAAAGCTTCTTTTATATGCCGGAGCGGTTGATCTTGCTGGATCAGTCCGCGCAAAGAAGGACCAGAGGCACGCTACGTCTGACTGGATGGAGCTCGAACGCCAGCGTGGTATTTCCATTACATCCACGGTGCTTCAGTTCGACTATGAAGGTTTTGTATTGAACCTGCTGGACACTCCCGGTCACCAGGACTTCAGTGAGGACACATACAGGACCCTTACCGCAGCTGATGCAGCAGTAATGCTCATTGACGCTGCCAAAGGTATCGAACCACAGACCCGAAAACTCTTCACAGTCTGCAGGCAGCGTGGTATCCCGATATTCACATTCATCAACAAAATGGACCGCCCAAGCCGCGACCCATTGGACTTGCTGGATGAGCTAGAGAAAGAATTCGGCACCCGGACACTGGCTATGAACTGGCCGCTAGGTAATGGATCCACTTTCCGCGGAGTATATGACCGGATGGATGGAAAGATGCACCTGTTCGATCGTACTGAGCACGGGGCAACAATGGCTCCAACCATCGAAACTTCACCTGAAAGTCCTGAGTGTGCCGCACTTGTAGACAAGAACACTCACAGACAGTTCATGGACGAGATGGAACTGCTGGAGATGGCGGGAGAAGAGTTCGATGAAGCCAAGCTACGCGCTGGAACATTAACTCCGGTCTACTTCGGAAGTGCTGCCAATAACTTTGGTATCAAGCTGTTCTTGGACTCATTTCTGGGTTTCGGGATACATCCTGGCGCCAGACCTACAGTAGATGGTCCCGTAGAGCCTGACTACCCGCACTTCACCGGATTTGTTTTCAAGATCCAAGCCAACATGGACCCCAAGCACAGGGACAGCGTAGCATTCCTGAGGGTCTGTTCAGGCAAGTTCGAAAAAGATATGCAGGTCCACAACTCAAGATTAGGCACCAAAATGAGACTCTCCCGTCCACACAAGATGTTTGCCAGGGACAGAGACACCGTAGAGGATGCGTATCCCGGTGATATTTTGGGACTGATCAATCCCGGGGCATTTGCTATCGGAGACACTGTCAGTGCCAATGGTCCTGTTCAATATGAATGCATCCCAAGGTTCGCTCCGGAGCATTTTGCAACTCTACATTGCCCCGATCCTGCCAACCGCAAGAAGTTCGTCAAGGGTCTGGATCAGCTGACTCAAGAAGGAGCTGTTCAGGTCTTCTACCCGCTGGGAGCAGGAGGAGTCCACGAGCCAATCATTGCTGTCGTTGGACAACTGCAGTTCGATGTAATCAAACACCGGTTGCTTGCAGAATACAATGTAGAGACACACCTGGAAATAACCGACCTGAGGCTGGCCCGCTGGATAGTAGGCACCCCTGAGGATGTTGCAGAACTAGCTGCCCCAATGCGCTGCCGAATAGTAGAAGACACCGAAGGCCGCTCAGCCATCCTGCTGGACGGAGAATGGGCCCTGAACCGAACCAAAGAAAAACACCCCAAACTCCAATTCAAAGACACAGCACCGATCATCAAGATCAAGTAGAAGGAATAATTATCCGCAGATTACGCAGATTTTCGCAGATTAAAAGAAGGGGATTGGGCAGGCTGATGTATGAGCACGAATACATTTATCCTGTTCCACATCCCTTCTTTTTCCGTGTATTCGTTGCCAAAGAAATAAAAATGGAAAATATCCGTTAGTCCTGAGTAGCCGCAGGCGTATCGAAGGGCGGCTGCGGAGAGCCTGTCCTGATATATCGTGGATAACCGACCGCCCTTCGATACGCTGCGCTACTCAGGACTAACGGGGCAAAATTGCCGACAATTCCCTTTTCCTTCCTTTACATATTCCACCAGCACATCAGGCAACCATATAGCATCAGTAGCGGGATTCTTTCTGAGTTGTCTGACAAAAGCAAGCACCAGCTTTTGCATTTCCAGTTCGTCTTCTTTGACCTCTATCTTTGTATCTGCGTTGTCTGTAGATACTTCAACCTCAAACTCGTTAAGGCTATATGCATACCATTCGAAACTCGGAGCTTTATCAAACTCTATCCTGTCTTTAGGGAAATCATCAACATATGAAGACTCATCACCATCAGGTATGCATTTAATCTCTAGAGCTTCCGTATCCACACTATATCTTGTTAAAACTCCAACTTCTGTTCTATCGACGAACATTGTCTCCGGGATCCAGTCTGGTATCTCCAAGAAATACGATTCAGCATCCGGTCGCAGGCATAAATTGCCCGCTCTTTCAACTTTCTGCAAATACTGATATATCGAGGCTTCAAGCTTGTGATTGGACATATCGATATAACTGTTTCTGATATCCCCAAGAGTAATTGATCGGCGCTTGCCATTATTAAGTCGTAACTTTATCTTGCCGTATTTCGGATTAATTAAGTGTGCATCGGCAACATCTGCCCACTTAATAATGCTTGACCGCTTATAACCAAACCAGCTATGTCCTTCAATGTGCAGTCCATCGCAATCAGTCCTGTACCTCCATGACATTTTTGGTATCAACACCAACAATAACACAGAACTTAGGTATCCTGGTGTATGCAGCAATCGGAGAATCTCTGAAAACATTAATGTGAGCAAGATCGTTATTAGAATGAATGACAGTGATGGGAGTTCAAATTCGCACACGTGCTCAACATTCTCAAGTTGCACCAGATAAGGTCGATCTTTCATTCCACACTCCTAATGGCAAATATATGAATGATTATATATTATACTTGAACACCCGATATCCTCTACCAAATTGTATACGCCGACTAAAGTGAATGCCTCTATATATAAAGAACTTCCTCGCCCTCTTCTATACAAGCAAGCACACTGCATTCATTTTTCGTTTTTGTAAATGGTGCAGGAATCTCCCCTAAAAATCTGCGTAAATCTGCGAAATCTGCGGATATTTCTTTTTAAACGATCCGCAGATGCAATCCAAACCAAAATGAATTATTATTAATACATTGAATAATCGAAATGAGGGTCAATAAATGACCAGACATAAAGCAATCATCACCCGCCTGCACATTGTTGCTACATCATTATTGCTGTTATCAGCTATACCATCCCAGGCTGCACCAGCCTGGCAGAATATAGGTCCCGGCGGCGGTGGATGGGTTCCGGCTATTGTTGTCAGTCCGGTAAACTCCAAAGTCATATACGCCGGTTGCGATGTCGGTGGGTTCTATCGTTCCACAGATGCCGGAGCCACATGGAAGATATACAACACAGGTCTCCACGACTACTATGTAGAAACAATTGTCCCCCACTCTTCAAACCCGAATGTCATCTACATAGGCACACAGGGAGGCATCCACAAATCAACCAATGGAGGTAAGTCCTGGAAATGGCTCCGAAATGGATTCCCAGCTCCGGAAATGTACAGTTTCAGCGCACCCATCGGAGCCCTTGCAATCGATCCACTAAGCCCGAGCGTATTATATGCAGGTATAGGACGCCCAAGGTGGAACGACGGGGGCAAAGGTGCAATATACCGCACTGAGGACTCCGGAGCACACTGGAAACTTGTGAATCCGGGTGGTGGAGGTATGGATCCGTCCGCAGCCATAAGCAGCCTGATCGTGCATACCCGCAACAGTAAACGAATATACGCAGTAACCGACCACGGCATATACCGCAGCAATGACTCCGGCAGCACCTGGGAACCTCTCAGCAGGGGATTACCAGTCACCAGAGCCCGTCGCATAGCCCTCTGTGCCAGCCGTCCAGAGATTATGTATGCAAGCTTCGATAGCCTGCCGGGACAGCAGCCCAGGCAGGGAGGAGTATTCCGCTCAGCCGATGGTGGAAACAACTGGAAACCCTGCAATAATGGCCTTGGAACCAGAGTTGGTCAGCCTAACGAACCTGTGGAATTGACTTCCAACGTAGACCACCTGGCAGTTGATCCAAAGAATCCAAATGTTGTGTATGCAGGAGATACGTCTTGGGTATCTGATGGGGTGTATCGTTCAATCAATGGTGGTAGTTCCTGGAAGAAGACCACGGATGCCTCAAGTCCTAAAATGAAGTATGGTTGGATTACCATGTGGGGGCCGTCTGTTATGGCACTGGCAATGGATCCTCGTAAGCCGTCGAACCTCTATTTCACCACCAGCGGACATGCATTTCGCACTACTGACTCAGGGGAACACTGGCAGGCAATCTACACCATGTCAGCTACCAAACCAGCTTCTGCTCCGCAAACTCCAAAAGGATGGTGGAAAACAACAGGTCTGGAGGTCACTTGTCTGAACCAGGTAGTAGTTCACCCCCGCGACCCTAAACGACTATACGTCTGCTACTTCGACATAGGCTTGCTTCAGTCATTTGATGGAGGTCAGTCGTTTACTCACACTGTCGAAGGCATGGCCTACCGAAATAACACCTTTACTGTTGCATTCGATCCGGATGATCCAAATATCGTCTATGCAGCTACAGGTGAATGGACCGTCAACCGCGGTGACTTATGCAGGTCAGATGATGGTGGGTTCACATGGAAAGTAGTAGGCAAACCGGAAACCGGCTTACCGGATGGACAGATACGCAACATTATTGTGGATGCTGGCAACACCCCAAAACGAATATATGTCAGTGTAGAATGCTCTGGAATATACTACTCAGCAGACAATGGAAACACCTGGCAATCCTGCAGCAGCGGTCTTCCAAACAAAGGAATCCGTAACCTGATTCAACACCCAAAGGACCCAAACACACTCCTGACCCTTATCTCCGGTCCAGCAACTGCAGGTGGAGGTGTTTATCAAACCATAGACCAGAGCAGATCCTGGCAGCGAATATCAGTAGATATCCCCTGGTCAAACGCAACCGCAATGGTAGTCAGTAAATCCAATCCAAATCGCATATACGTATCCAGTAGAGATGAAGGGATAGCCGGCAAGTTTTATCCAGGTGGAGTCTTCGTATCTCAAGATGGCGGAATCACCTGGACACAGGTCCTCAAAGACAGATTCATCCAAGCCCTGGCAGTTGACCCAAACAATGCAGATATAGTCTATGCAGGAGGCACCGACCACCCTTACCACGACGAAGCCATAGGATCCGGTGTAACATATTCAAAAGATGGAGGCAAAACCTGGCAAACCCTGAACACCCCAGAATTAACCTGCCGCAACATCAGTTGCCTGACCATCAACCCACACATCCCCGGACAAATATACGCTGGGACACATGGCAATGGGGTGTTTGTATACAAACAATGATAATAGGGGTGATTCAGAAGGTATGGAACAGCCAAACAACCAGTAGTAGTGCGGTCTATCGCACCCTACATTATCTACGAGTTTAAGGCAAGTTTCTTGATAGTATCCATAGATAAATACAAATGCAGATCATCATCATGAAGCCTTTGGAATCCATATTTCGCATAGAAACTGATTGCATCAGGTAGAGCATCCACAACCACAGCAACAGCTCCCATCTCAGACTCAGCCACCCGCTGGGCACGCGATAGAGCATCCATAAGCAGATATGATCCCAATCCGCTGCCTTGTGCAGACACATCAATAGCCAGGCGCCCCAATAAAATGGCAGGCAATGGAATTGCCTTTGGGAACCCCTTTTCCGGTATCAAGGCAGGTGTGATAGTTGTAGCCGACAGAGTGTAGTAGCCAACAATCTTTGTATGAATATCTTTTGCCACTGCAACATGAGTTACGCTTATGCGCCGTCTGGCATCCTGTGAAGCTTGCCGCTTGATATATATGTCCAGCGATTCAACACCACAATAGAAAGCTTCTCTATCGTGCGTAGAGTTCATGATCTCTATCCGACCGACCAACTCGTGCAAATCATTGTCCCTTGTAACGTTTGGCAGCTTCAACAGCCGCCGTAGTCGGTTCATCATCAGATTGAATGATCTCTAAAAACCTGCTCCAGTCACGCTCTGAGAGTTCAATACGATGCTGCTGTCCGATGATCGTATTTGCTGCTTCAAGAGCATATGACAAAACAAAACCCGATGTACTGACACCAACAGCCTGAGCAGCCTGATCTAACAACATCTTCTGATCAGCATTCAACCTGACACTCAGCCGGTCATTCTTACCTTTTACTGCATCCATAATAACCCTCCAGATATATTATACCCCAAATGTACGCCTGTTGGGTGTACATATACCAAGCTATTTGCATAACCATGCATCATGATTTTTTCCGTGTATTCCGTGTATTCCGTGGTTATACTCCCTTCCCATGCAGGAAAATCCACAACGAACATGGAAGTCTATCCGGTAGCAAAACAGTGTGAGGGTACAGTGGAGATTAATAAAACAATTCTAGGTCTGAAACCTGTCATCGGACTAATAGTCATCAGCAGTCCACTTGAAGTAGGAGCAGACAACGCTGCCGAGATGCTGGTCAAGGCAGAGTCTATGCTGAGCAATGCCGGAGTTGCTGTCCAGGGATCATGTCTCGTGGACAATCCTAATAAAGCAAGGTCCGCCGGAGCATCATTCGCAGGAGTGGATGTCATATGCGCAGTGGCTGCAACCTGGTGTGAAGACTACCTCGTCCAGGATGTATTGGCTGCTATCGAATCCCCTACCCCTGTAATCACCTGGGGAGTGCCGGGGCTGCATACCGGTTCCCTGTGCGGAACACATCAGCTCTGCTGCGTGCTCAAAGAAATCGGGATAGATTACAAATTCGTATATGGTGAACTCAATGATACAAACGCAATCAAGCGCACTGTAGCATATGCAAAGGCCTGTGCTGCCAGAAAGAAACTCCGCAACTCCCGCATAGGTCGCATCGGAGCAAGGACCGCAGGAATGACTGAAGTTACTCTGGATGAACTGGAACTCCGATCCCTGTTTGGCCCCAGGTTAGTAGAACGAGGTCTGGACTGGCTGGAAGAACAAGTCAATACAGCCGACACTGAGAAAGCTATCGACCTCTGGAAACGTATCAGTCCGCTTGCCGGTTCCATTGGAGTTCCTGACTCCGAAGGCATCCTGGCAATGAAACACTACCTGGCACTCAAAGATTTTATAACCGAAGAAGACATCTCTGCCTTTGCTATTCAGTGCTACCCTAAGCTAATGGGCAGAGTCTGTGTTCCCATTGCAATGCTGGCTGAAGAGGACGTCGTAGGAGCCTGTGAGGGTGATGTAAACAGCGCCCTGGCTATGAGGTTGTTATCCTGGTTCTCAGCCGGTCCCATCCACAACACCGACCTGCTGGCAGATGATCCAGCAGATAACTCCGCT
Organism: Abditibacteriota bacterium; assembly: GCA_942493375.1. Taxonomy (GTDB): domain Bacteria; phylum Armatimonadota; class UBA5829; order UBA5829; family UBA5829. The sequence continues at coordinate 411,842 of OW818698.1, forward strand.
GTTTACTCGCACTGTGGTTCAGGGGCTTTTTGCCTTGCCGGATGCAGATCAGATATAAGGCTGGATTCCTGCAGGCTGATGGACATCGGAGTCACCGTTCAATATCCCGGTAGACCGGGCAGAGTGACGCTGCTTAACATCGTAGGCCGCAGAGGCACCTACAGAATGGGTGTAGTAACAGGAGAAGCAGTTCCTACAGAACTGGTCTTCCCCGGCAACCCCGTAAAAGTCCGCCTCGATGTCCCAATGGCAGCCTATATAGAAGACGTGGCAACACAAGGCCTCGGACACCACTGGATGATCTGCGAAGGCGATGTAACCACCGAACTATCAGAATTCGCCAATTTGATCAAAATACCATTACACTATCCAGGATCTTCAGGGAAATAATCCGCAGATTTCGCAGATTTTCGCAGATTAGGGAAGGGAAGAAATTACAACCACGGAATACACGGAATACACTGAAGAAGGGAAATAGTCGTTTACCACCAAAACTGAGAATATTGTTTTTATATACAAAACAAGCTAACAGATAATAAGTCAATCTCTGACGCTATTTTATGTTCTCCTTTTCCGTGTATTCCGTGTATTCCGTGGTTGTCATTCCCTTCCCTAATCTGCGAAATCTGCGGATAATTAAGAAGAGGTATAAAAATGAGCAATCCAGATATCTTCGCACTAGAGGGCAAGCGCAGTCTGCTTGATGAGACGCATTTTGGGATAATTAACGGAGCAATGACGCTCAATGTGCTATACAGGGATGTATGTTCATTTAAAGGCTTGTATGCCCCACCCTATGGAAGCACGGATTTCATCTGTGAAGGCAGGATCTGTGGTGAAAAGGTCCTAACGTCAGACTACACCTGGCACGCATACAAAGTGGAACGCCAGGGCTTGTTGAATGGCCTCGAGATCTCCAGCCAAATAGTCCTACCCGCAGACAAACGCGGTGGTATCCTCGCTATTACCATCCACAACACCAACCCGCAGCCCGTAACCGTCCCCATCCAGTTCACTATCCGCGGAGGTTTTGGCTATGAGTCATTCTGGGAATTCGGCTGGCCTAAGTGTGAACAACTGACAAATGACACATTCAATGGCAACAGATTAGTCAAAAGCAACGATGCCGGGGCCGTCGTTCTGGGCACCGATATAGAAAACATGCAATGGCTGGGATACTGCTGCCACTGGGAGGGTGATTTTACACTTCAGACTGGTGAGACAGCCACTAAGCACATCGCATTTGCTCTCGGTAAAGAAGCCCAGGCAATGGAAGACTGCAATTCTCTCTTACTGAATCCAGCCCAAACAATTATAGAAGCAGACCAGAATTGGTCCGATACTGTAGATGATCTCTTCACCAGAATTCCAAAGCTGGAAGCATCAGATGAAAGACTGGTCAAATGGTATAACAGATCAGTCCTGGCTCTGATCATAAACCAGTGGCACATTTCTGATCTGATCTTGAACCCGTATTACTCAACTGGAGGTATGATCGGCGGATGTGTCTGCAGCTATCTTTGGGACTTCGGGGAGATATGGGAGATGTTCCCGATATACGATCCTGCATCTACCCGCAGTCATATCAAGCAGTTCCTGGTATCAAATATCACCCGGCACTTTGCATTCACTCCAGTAACAGGTGAACCCTTCGGCCCCTGGTATCCGGTCAATCAGGAGAAGATCATTCACCTGATTTACTACTATGTATTATTCACAGGGGATCAGGACTTCCTGCAGGAAATGGTCGCTGATAAGTCTGTTATCGATCATGTATTGCTGCATGCCACATATAGAGATGACATCACCCGTCCAGTTGCTCTGATAGACTACGGAAATGGTAACAACCACCTTGAGCTCAGAAAGTCATTCAGATATGACAACTTCCTGCCTGATCTCAATGGCCGACGCTGCGCCAATTACAAAGCAGCTGCCCAGCTCTGCAAAATCGCTGGCAAGGAATACCAGTACCTGCTGGACAGAGCAGAAGAACTCAAGCAGCTTGTAAAAGAGAAGATGTGGAACCCGGATATCAAATGGTTCAACAACCTGGACATAAACTTCGGCAGGCAAACACGTTACACCATACAGATGTATAAAATGATAGCCGGAGGATCGCTGGATACCGAAGAGCTGGATGGCCTGATCAGCCACTTGAATGAGGATGAATTCCTCTCCGAGTATGGCCTTCACAGTATGTCCAAGCAGGATGAGTCATTCGACCAGATAGACATAGACAATGGTGGAGGAGGCAACTACACGGGCTTCCCTCCGCAGATTATGGAAAAACTCTACAGGGTCGGATGTCCGGAAGTTGCCGAGGATATCCTGAAACGTATTCTCTGGTGGGGTGAGAGACTCCCATACTGGGGGGACTCGATAGTAGCCAATCATATGGATTACCGCAAGGACACTCCACTGCAAAACACCATATCAGCAGCAGCTGCAGCCCAGAGTATCATATTCGGGATGCTGGGAGTAACCGTAGATTCAGATGGCACAATCACCGTCAACCCATCCGTCCCAGATTTCTCACCCGAACTGAAACTGACAGGCCTGAAACTGAGAGGTAAAACACTCGATATATCAGCCAATCAGGATCAATTCGAGGTAACCGTAGATGGCATAAAAATGCAGTCCACCGCCGGAACACCTATGATCATACCGGCTTAACAGGATAAACGCATCTAAATATGCTGTACGAAAGAGTTCAGTCTACTTTGAACTAACCTAAAGTCCGTTCGTGCTGAGTAGCGCAAAACGCGTATCGAAGTATGAATGGACTTTAAATTCTCACAAAAACTGAACTGTTACTGCCATTCCTCCACTTCCGTCCGTCCTGAGTAGCGCAGAGCGCGTATCGAAGGATGGACGGAAGTGGAGGAGGGAAGTCTCTGACGGGCATTTACATATCATTAATATTATGATGCCTTAATGCTAACCTGCTTTATGAGCAAAACAACACAAAACGCAGTAGCCAGGTAAGTATCTCATATCAAATGATCTACCCCTGGCTATTGCGTTTGTGTATTAACCTGTCCTATTTCTTCGGTAGGATCGGTTCAGTTAAGTCCTATATATACTAACGACCATGTTGTCTTCCATGTTCATTTTTTCGTTGATTACCCTTGCCTTTAGTCCAGCCTTTATGCTTGCCATTGTCCTTGCCGTCATCCTTGCGGGTTATGATGTTTCCATTCTTATCGACTATGTTTCCATACTTATCAACATAAGTGCCGGATGTAGTTCGATAGATTGGATTTGCAGCAGTGCCATAATTAGTAGCATTCGTTGATCTGTAATTACGGATCGGAGTCTTGTTGAGTACTGGGACTTTCTGAGGAGACAAAGCCATATCAACTACAGCAGTAATTCCAGCGCCATCAACTCTCTTTATTTTCAGAGGGTTGGTATTGTTAGTTGGAACCATAACCTTGACTCTGAAAGCGCCATTTCCGAACAATCCGTCATACTGCCAGACTGCCTTAACTGATTTAATGGTAGTAGCAGAAGCAGATACCTGAGCCCCACCAAAGTAGGTCTTGTCACCAATGCTGCCCCATGGAACGAACTTAGTAGCCTGTCCTTTGTTCAAGGTCAGGAAATTGATGCCTTTGTTGATAGTCGGTCCAACATTATGGATCAATACAAGTAGACCTGCAACCTTTGCAGCGTCAGTAATACTGATACCTGTGCCAATTGTGCCATTCTTGAGACTTCCATCGAGGGAAACATCAATAATAGCTGTAACACCAGTCTTAGGAACACGGGACAATGCCAATGGATTCAGACTGGCACTTGGAACGAGGACTTTTACTCTATAATTGTTGTTACTGAGGTTCTTTTCATACTGGAACACAGCCTGCACTTTTTTGATCAAAACTGCTGGCCCGGAAACCTGTGCTCCACCGATGTAGCCTTTTTCACCAACACTCAGAATAGGGACTACTTTAGTAGCCATCTTTGTCTGCATGTGATTCCGGAGTGTTATTGTATTGATAAAATGGTTCAGTTGAGGACCGGTTTGTTTTACTGCATACCCTATGGCTGCGCCTTTGAGCAGCATACCAGTATTAATGTTTATTGCACTCCAGGCTTGAACTGACACAAGCGAAAGACACAATACTGCAGCAACATTCCATTTGATAATCCTAAGCATATCTCTACCTCACAAAACTTCAGTTCATCTGCAAGTAAGACGCATATGATTAACTGTATTGTTCCATCTGAACGCGATATTAGTTAAATTGTAGTGTTCGTTACATTCAGACAATGGCTGGATCGGTGCAATCAATGTCGATGATGACAAAACGTGGTGGTGACTGGTGATTACAGAGGTAAAGGCTCATCGCCTACTATCTATTTCAACACTTAACAACATACGATACACAAATACTACTTAACTAACACCTGCTTACCTAAATACTATTTACCCAGGATTACCTACACTGAACCCCTTTCGCAGTAACAGTTCAGTGTTGATGTGTAAAACAATAAATCTCCGCTAGTCCTGAGTATCGCAAAGCGCGTATCGAAGGACGGATAGAAATCTACTCACAATACTGAACAGTTATCTTTCGCATTGCATTCACTCTTTATTAACGTTATATGATGCCCGGCTGAATCAACCGGGCTTCATAAATACTCCGCACCTATCCAGGTAACTGGGATATCTCACCGGTCCACTCATTAGCATATTTCACTGCTTCATAGGGCAGATCGGAATTACAGGTTGCCAGCATAATAATCCCAGGCACCCGGCCTTCCTGGAGCCATCTAAGGGCTATCTCACACTGGTATTTCATAGGTTCCATCGGCATCTCCTGGATCCCGCCAAAGTCATATATGTAGACCCCAAGCATCATCGGTTTGCCGTTTACAATCTCTTCAGCCTTGGTAAAATCTTTCTCCAGGTTCACCAGGTCCTTGGAATCCCAGGTCCAGAAAGTAACCCCATCCAGCAGAGCCATATACTCTTCAATCCGGGGGATGCTGAAGTTCATAGTATATAGCACACCCCACAGATCAAGAGGCACATCCCCGGACTTAACCTGCTCCCGCACTTTCGCAAGGTCCTCAGGCGTCATGCCCTTACTTATTTCCTGAGAAGTCAGGTCATCTATAATCACACCCTTAATATTCGGATACTTCCTGGCCAGCGCCTTCACAGCATCCAGAGTTTCTGAGAAATCAAAGTTCTCCTTAGCAGTAATCGACCAGATAACATTATCCAGTCCTGCCACTGCCGCAGCCTCTTCTTCCGATGGAGGCATAACCATCAGGACATTTGCCGCATGGAACAGCTCTGCACCCTTCATAGGGGTAGCTGTTGAATGCACATCGATCGTGTATGACCCAAAATGACCGTCTACTGTGTGGGCCCAGGCCCATATTTTACTCTTTAGCATATAACTATCCTTTCGCTTTCCAAGCTCTTATATAATCAACATAGTATGTAGAGGGTAGATCCTCATCTTTAGGCAGACCAAACCAATCTGGCATAGTCTCACTGTCGAAGTTAAGTGTCAAAGGCTGGGTCCAGTGAGTGTTGGGCCCTTTGCGGACCAGTGCACCATCAAAGTAGAACTTGAGTTCTTTCTCATTCCATTCCAACCCATAGACATGGAAATCGTCAGCAAGATTAAAAGGCGCTTCATAAGCACTACCGACACTCTGGTGCTGGTCATATTCCAGTGTCCTCATTACATGCAATGTAATGTGCATTTTGCGCTCAAATCCAGCAGCCTTAGCGCCTATCTCAAAGACATCAATCTCAGTCCAGCGGTCAGGATCAGCCTTATAGAACCAGAATGCACTGGAGCCAGCCGAGTTCATAGCTTTAGCCCGCACCTCGTAATATCCATACAGAGTAGTCTCTTTACTCTGCACTGCTGCTGATGTATAGGTATGATAACCTTCATTCTTAGGCATAGCAGCAGGCTCAGCCTTCCGCATAGATAACTGCAGACTGCCGTCCTTAACTACCACATTCTCAGGGTCAAACCATGCAGGCTGTCTTCCCTTCCACGTAGGATTCATAGGGAACCATTTCTTCTCATCCAGCTTCTTCCCCTTGAACTCATCGCTCATAGGGTTATACTTCTTCCACTTAGCGATATTTTTCTGGTCAGACAGCGGATACTTGTCAGTCAGCCTCTTCACAGCATCTTTAGGCATCTCAACCTTAATATCCACCCACAACGCCCGATCAGCATCGCTCATCTCCCCCTGCCCCAAACACAAACCCGGCAGCAAAACTCCAATCAAAACCAGACCAAACACAATCCCGTTCATAAAACACCTTCCTTTTTAGTTGAAAGTGGAAAGTGAATAGTTGAAAGTTGATAGTGGAAAGTTGATAGTGGAAAGTTGAAAGTTGAAAGTTGAAAGTTGAAAGTGAAGGGAGTGGTAACCAGTTTTTAGTTGAGATCTGAGAGCGAAACAACATTCTCGCCCAATGCTCCCACTCTATCCAGCAACTCTCAACTCTCCACTCTCAACAGCTCCCTTCACTTTTCACTTTTCACTTTTCACTTTTCACTTTTCACTTTCAACTTTCAACTTTCAACTATCAACTATCAACTTTCAACTATCAACTATCAACTATCAACTATCAACTATCCACTATCAACTAGTCCCTTCACTTTCAGCTTCCAACTCTCAACCAGTCCCTTCACTTTCCACTTTCCACTTTCCACTTTTCACTTTCAACTTTCAACTTTCCACTTTCAACTTTCCACTTTCAACTATCCACTATCAACTAGTCCCTTCACTTTCAGCTTCCAACTCTCAACCAGTCCCTTCACTTTCCACTTTCCACTTTCCACTTTCCACTAATACGAACGCTCTTCCCTCTCACAGTATCAAACTCAACGCTCTTATCCCCATACTGGATTTTGCATGCAGTTCCTAGCTTCGAATGGATAACCGCCGAGGCCAGCTTCCCATTCTTCCACCTGATATCAATCTCGAACCCACCCCGCGCGCACAATCCTTTTACCGACCCCGTTTTCCAGGCATCAGGAAGAGCAGGAAGCAGTTGAATACTGCCAGCATGGCTCTGAACCAGCATCTCTGCTATCGCCGCAGTTGTTCCAAAGTTGCCGTCTATCTGGAAAGGAGGATGGGCATCAAAAAGATTGGCATAGACTCCGCCTTTATCCACATAGTTCATCTCAGTATTATCAACCAGGGTCAACTGGCTCCGGAGCATCTTGTAGGCATGGTTTCCGTCAAGCAGCCGTGCCCAGAATGCAATCTTCCAGGACTTGCTCCAACCCGTCCCGCTGTCTCCCCGGGCAGTAAGGGATATCTTCGCAGCCTTTACAAGCTCCGGTGTAGTGTTGGTAGATATCTGATAGCCGGGATAAAGACCATACAAATGCGATACATGCCTGTGATTGTTTTTCGGGTCATCCCTGTCAACCATCCACTCCTGCAACTGTCCCCACTTACCGATCTTAGGCACCAGCAGCCGTGACCTCATCTGCGTCACCTTTGCTCTATAATCCTTATCAATCCCCAGAACCTCGGCTGCCTGTATATAGTTAGAGAACAGGTCCCATATAATCTCCTGGTCATATGAAACACCATCTTCCCGAGGTCCCTGCTCAGGGGAGAACCCATCCGGGGCAACCAGCGTGCCGTCTGGGAGAGTTTTCAACCTGTCCTCCCAGAACTCACAGACTTCCTTGAGCACAGGATAAGCCACATCACGCAGATATTTCACATCACCTGCAAATGCATAATGCTCCCAGAGGTGCCTGGAATACCACGCGCTGCCGGTTGTATTCCACTCCCATCCTGAAGCCCCATATATGTTGTTCTCAGTCTGCACAGTCCAGCCCCTGACATCACCAAAATGGGCTCTGGTCGCCAGAGTCCGTATCTTTCGCAGGCTCTCAACATAGGCTATAAAAGGCACGTGGCACTCCGAGAGGTTCGCTACCTCTGCAGGCCAGTAATTCATTTGGATATTGATATTAGAGTGATAATCGCTCCGCCAGGGGGGAGTATTGCTGTTATTCCAAAGTCCCTGAAGGTTAGCCGGAAGAGATCCCGGCCTGGATGAACTTATCAACAGATACCGGCCATACTGAAAAAACAAACTCTCCAACCCAGGATCAACCGCACCGCCGGTATATTTCTCCAACCTCTGATCAGTAGGCATCTCCTCCGCATTGCTCGATCCCAAATCAAAGCTGGTCCGGCCAAACAGTTTCCGGTAGTCCTTGACATGAGAAGCCAGCAGTGAAGTATATCTGGTTTTCACAGCCGAATCGATATCATTTGCTACTCCCTCAGCCGGATCAGCTCCGCGCCAGCCTTTGTCATAGTCCTGCAGATAGTCCGTCCTTGCAGCCAGATAAATAGTAAAACTGTTAACGTTCGCCAGCTCAATACTGTCACCGCTGCTCTTCACACTCCCGCCATCATACTTAACAAACAGCCGGGATTCATACTTCAGCCCATTGCCCAGCACGCCTCTTTGCAAAATTCGGTTCGAATCAGCAGACACAGACCCCGTATGTGCATCTTTAAGCCGTATAACACCCGAATAAGCCCCGCGTTTACTGGCAGTAAATCTTCCAACAATAACCTGCGCGGGTGCACTGCAGAAATACTCACGTTTATAAGTAATTCCGTCTGATACATAACTCACCTGCTGCACAGCCCTGCTTATATCAAGTTGCCTGCGGTAGTCCTCATACTTACCCTTACCAAGCTCAATAAACACATCCCCGAAGTTTTCATAGTTACCGGTATCGGTCTCATTCCCACTCCACAGACTGATGTCATTAAACTGTATATGCTCAACAGGCACCCCGCCAAACACCATACACCCGATCCGCCCATTCCCAACAGGCAAAGCCTGAGTCTCCCAGTCCTGAGCCGGTTTTCCATACCACAAAACAAGCGAACTATCAGCAGCCACACCAACCCCCAAACAACAAATAATCAAACCAACCAACAACAACAATCTCATCCCAAAACTCCTCAAAATAGAGCCAGAGATATAATACCATTAAACCACAGATTGAAGAAGGGCTGAACTATCATAAAAAGAGTTCAATAGTTTGAGGTAAAGTAAAACTCCACCGACTAATCAGATGTTAGCGCAATCCGTTCGTGCTGAGCGAATCAAAGGTAACGTTTACACATAGGGTTTGGGGGAGTCTAAGTATGAATGGATTGCGCGTCGGATCATAACATCGCACAAAGGCTATAACCAGGTCTTTTCGCGTGTTTCGCGTATTTAGCGGTTCATTTTGAAATCCCCAGCACAACCCTGTTGGTCAAGATCATCCATGACCTTGACCAGATTCCCCGGACATCCATGTCCGCTAAGTTCATTCAAGCTAAGCGCAATCCGTTCGTGCTGAGCGAATTAGAGGTAACATATACCACGTGCTGTTCGGGGGAGTCGAAGTATGAATGGATTACGCGGCAGTCCATAACATCGCACAAAGCCCACAACCAAAATCCATCCTTTTCGCGTATTTTGCGTCTTTAGCGGTTCATTTTAAAATCCCCAGCACAACCCTATTGCTCAAGGTCATGGATGACCTTGACCAGATTCCCCGGACATCCATGTCCGCAAATCCCATCAAAGCTAAGCGCAATCCGTTCGTGCTGAGCGATCAAAGGTAACGTTTACCAGGTGCTGTTCAGGGAGTCGAAGCATGAATGGATTACGCGGCAGTCCATAACATCGCACAAAGCCCACAACCAAAATCCGTCTTTTTCGCGTATTTCGCGTTTTTAGCGGTTCATTTTAAATCCCCAGCACAAACGCCCCAGGCCCCCGTGCATCACCAGTCATAGCAACCGCATCAAACAGTGCTTTCTGCAGCCGGTTGGGATGATCTACCCGGAAGACCTCAGGTCCATACCAGCCGATGCCAAACCCGGTTGCACGGTTGTTGCAGGAGATAACATCCCCCTCTGCCGCCAACTTACCATTGATATACAAACGGGACTTGTGCGCTATATCATCGTAGACTGCAGCAATGTGATACCATTTCCCAATCGCTATATCCGAGGAAATAGTGACAGCCCGCCCATGTTCATCCAAAGGCACCGTAAACTGCAGCGCAAACACCCCATCCTTTACCGGTCCCATCCACAATCGCGTAATAACAGAGCTGTTGCCAAATTCACCCGGCCAGTTGGGATACCTACCAGCGCCTTTGCTGTTATCCAGAAGCATCCCGCAGTGGTCGCTGCCATCATATGAATCAATCCTCACTACTAATTCCCAGGTAAACGAACCGCTGGCAGGCAGAACGGTCTCACCGTTGCTCGTGCAGTATGAGTCAAGATACCAGGAATGGTGCTGTTCCAGTTCTAATGTCTGCCTGCCATCAGCCTTATCCGTAGCATCGTTGTTGTAGTATGAACGGTAATAGGCTAGTTGCTCTCCCTCACCGCCAGGATTTAACAGCACAGGCCCGCACTCACCGGCAGCAGGATTCGGTATATAATCTTCTCCATTATAAGGATACCGCGCGCTGCTGGTCCGCTTCACTTTCTGCCCATTACCGACCCGCCCATCAAACGTACACTTCACCAGCACACTGCCTGATGATTTCGCAGTGCTGCCTGTACCCTCTGCATTTACAGCATATGAGGGTATAAACAGCATCAGCACGACAAACATATGAACCAGGTATTTTATCACAGACTCACTACTCCAGAGTCAATGCAGGAGCGCGGGACATATCATGCACCTTAGTAAACGGTCCCCAGGTCTCTATACCAGCACCTACAGGAACTCCCTGGCTTGGCAGTTTCCAGACTCTCAATATGTTCATAAAGAACTTCACGCCGGGTTTGACGCCTTCCGGCACTATCTTATCAAGAGGCCAGACCAACCGTGTCACCCATCGGTCAGCAGCAGATTTATCACTGACAACGGTCAATGGCACCTGGTCCATCGGTACATTCATCCTGAAGCTGACTTCACCATGAGACAGCCCCACAACCAACCCATCCGGGTTAATTGCATACTGCCGATAAGGCAGTCCCTGCTGAGATGCCACAAACACCTCCCAGTCATCAAACGGGAACACCATCGAAGAAGACTTCAAGCTCGCAGTATCACAAAGGTCAACTAATTCCAGATACAGATACTTGCCATCATGAGCAACACGACCGGACACCTTGTGAAGTGCAGGTAGATGGCTGTTGTTCTGATACCATGTCCCCGGTAAAGTAATCGCTTTATCCCAACTGACTTTTGCTCCATCCCCACCAGCATCAGAGACACGAGGCACTGTGACAGACGGCACCGGACTCTGGTTGATCAACTCCCTCTGCTTCATACCCTCCTGCATGTAAGCCCAGGTATTCAACTTGAACTGCTCCAGATTCCGCTTCTCAGAATCGGTCTTAGCCAAACTATCAGCTTTCCTGACCAATTCCGACAGCTGTGCCATGCGTTGTTCAGTATATTGAGGAGCTTTGCCTTTATAACTCTTCTCTGTTTCCAGATAGAATGTCTTCATAGGCTTAGCCGCTGCTCCATATATACCATTAAAATAGTCATTCAGCAGCGAATCCACACTCAAGCTGGAATCATTCATCATTTTGAAAGTCACATAAGCTTCGACATCCTGGCCATATCCGCAGTGGAACATACCCAGCACACCCAGCTTCTTAAATAACCGCATCTGTTCGCCAATAGTATGTGCAAACGCTCCAGGCCAGCAGTGCAGGTTGGCGTTGCGGGCAGATTCCAGTGGAAACGTATCATACAGCCACAAATACACCGGGCGACCGCTGCCGTCTGTTGTCCATTGTTTCAGAAGTTCAATCTCCCGGTCATAACTCTTGCTATAGATAGCCCCCCGGTTAGTTGCAAAGCAAAACTGCACAGCTACACTGGGATCAAGCTTAATCTTGGATGGTGGTTTAGCGTGACTCATATATGCCAGAGTCACAACACTGCGGTTTGGATGTGTCTTACGAAGCTCTTTCGCTACTTCATTGACGAAATTAAAGAAATAGTCGCTGTGCATCCCGTTGGAGAAATCCTTGTTGTCTTTTTCATCTTCAGTCAACAACGCCTGGCAATTGTCGCATTTACAGAAACTGCCATTGTCCATAGGTTCCACAGGGAACCAGTTAGGAGGACGAGGATTCCAGAATATCCCCTGATTATCCCCGGTATCATAATATTTACGTGCATCCTCCGCAACCTGCTTTATAAGCTCGCGACTGGTGAAGCAGAGCTGCGGTGGTTCACCTTCATAACCTTTTGCAAACAGCTCAGGCCGGCGTGTCTCAGGATTTGCCCAGAACCGCGCATAATATCCATACAACGAATGGTTACAGCGCTGCATCTTCCCACCATTGCGCATCCGCAAGACATAAAGGTTCGCCTGCGCACCCCGCGTCCCCAAATCCGCATATGCTGCCTGCTGCCAAGCCTTGAACTCCAGCGAATTGTCAGGCCAGAATGTTGTATAGGCATCATACTGCATAATAGAATCGCCGATTGCAGCCAGAGCGTCCCTGTATTGGAACGAAGGTACCCGGCGGATATCGTGTGGTTTGACTTTCAATGTGCTGGACTTGGGTATCTTCATCCCAAAGTCAGTCTGATTCAGCCAACGGACTCCGCAGAACTGCTCCAGGAAATCATAAGCCGCATGCAGTGTCCCCTGCTCTTCCCAATACCCAGGCAACCCGCTGTATGATGAGTGATTTGCGTCATAGGTAACTGTCTCGTAGCTTTTAGCATCCTTGCCGGCCAAAACTATCCCATCAGCCACAAACTTGACCGCATACTCCTGGGATTTAAATCCAGCAGCAGAGAGTCCAGCTTTACGAGCAGCATCAGTATCTCCAATATATATCCCCTGCCCCTTTATCGCACTGCCTTCAGTAATAATCGGAACCGTGGCACCGGATATCAGGTTTATATGGTGCTGAATCTCAAACGCAGCAAGCTGTGCTGCACGTGTAGGTTTTGCAGCCAGCACAATTGTCGACGAAGGTTTTCCGCTCCGGGTCACTGTTACCGAAGTCTGCCCTTCTGCCACAACAGCGCCTGATACAATAATCACCAACAAAAACAAAACCAACACATTGCAATTCATACTACAATTCCTTTCGAAAGCCATTCCTATTCCGCTCATCCTGAGTAGCGCAAAGCGCGTATCGAAGGATTAAATTTCCGCTAGTCCTGAGTAGCGCGAAGCGCGTATCGAAGGATTAAATTTCCGCTAGTCCTGAGTAGCGCAAAGCGCGTATCGAAGGACGGACAGACACCTACTCACAAATAGTGAACTGTTACGTAAAAAAGCAGACTCAACAGAAATCCCACAACCCGTCCCTTCCTGAAGCCTGAAGCCCGAAGTCTGAAGCCAATTCTTCAAATAGTCTTGACAGCAAGTTCGATACTAACCACATTAATCCCTTCAACAAGAGGGCTGCTATCTGAATGATAGATAGTTATGTCGTTCCAACCATCCAGTATCTCTGATACGAAGAATCTATAATTAAAAGCTGTGTGATCCGGAGGAATGTGAGTAGACGGTCCATTTGAATAAAGAAGATCTCTGGAGGCAGTAGACTCAAATACAGGCCAGGACTGATTAAAACTCACACCAAGCCATGACACTTCCTCACACCCACGCACCACTATCTGCACAATCAGTTCAAGATCAGTATCCGGCGGCTCCGCACACATCGATAGCGAGAAACTATCCCTTGAACCAGGCAGCAGATTTCGAGGAAGCGGCTCAACTATATCAAACGGATAATAATGGCAGGGGTGCCCAAGGGATGAAATAGCATAGTGCTTCTCCAGCCCCCTCAAATAATCAAGATCACACAAATTCTCAAGAGCCTCATAGTTCTCCAGGCCGTGTGTCCAGTAGAAATTGTATTGCTCGATCCCGTCCGCTCCCATTACCAGCTTCCCTGCCGCATTCCCACGGATAGCAGCCGGATGAGAGCAGACATTGCGCTCCTCCGATACACCAGTCGCAGGACAATATCCCGGCAATGAGTTGATCATCAGTTCGCTGACACCGTAGATAGTTACCTTATCTCCGAACTCACTGCGCAGACTGTCGTGTGGAGCATCCCATGTCGTCTGCATAAAATTGGTAGGACATACAAAGTCAAGGATATCCTGCGAGACTATCTCCCTTACATCAATCCCGATCCCACGAAAGAGCCCATAATTGACCGGACATCTGATTCCCAGAGGATAATCGCACTTACTGCTGGTAATAGAGCGAATTTCAGAATGCCAGTTAGTGATTAGATCAATAGTCTCCTGTGAAGCAACAGGCTCGCAGCAGTTCGGGTTCCGCATCCAGTCCAGTTCCAGCCCCTCAAAGTCATAGTCCATCACCAGCTCCCGGATCATACTCAACATATATTCCCGGACTCTGGGGTTCTCGTATTTCAGCGCCTGCCAGTAAATGTATGGCTGACTATTAGGATCAAATGGTTTCCCGCTCAACCGGCAGTCAGGGTCAGAGAGCAGTGGAGAGTTCGCTTTGCACTCAATCTGAGTTCCCCAGTGCATATCGTTCATTCGAACAGACACCCAGGGGCTTATGCCGTTCTCCCTACAGGCAGCAATAGTCTCAGCCAGAATATCCACACCAGCTTCAACCAGATCCAGGTAGGGATCTAGTATATCCGGTCCCCACGTGCCCCCAAGATAGCTATCATCTCCCCGGACATACCCATCAATAATCGTAGGTACAACCTTACTCGGATACCACGCAACCTGAGTATTAGGATTGAGCAGAAAAGTGTCTACCCCACTCTTCGCCAGCAACTCAACAAACCTGTGGATCGCCTGACGACCAAAAGGCCCACCCTCTGGCTGCCACAGATCCTTAGTCCAGAAATAAAGCCCAAAATCTCCATTATAAAGATTGCGATGCCGACTAAGAACCTTACTCATCCTGCAACCACCAATACTCCAGTTGTTTTTACTCGAAATTTCGCTTCCATCCGGCAGTAGGGGCAAAAGCTGACGGTGTGATGCGGGTTATCCTGTGAATCCAAAAAAAGGTTACATACATGTCATCCTAAGTAATCGACCGCGCTTTTTGCGCTGTAATTTCATAAACAAACCCACCCATGTGTTTCGGGACTTGAGGGTTGGATGTTAGGTGTGTTGGAGTAACCAACACACCTAACATCCAACCCGGAAGTCCCGAAACATTACCCACAGTTTATTCTGCGGGAACGCCGGTCTAATCTAGATATCAGCCTTATCCCCAACCAAAGTTCCCGCAGCCAACCCACACCTATTTCACATCAATCTGATATGAATTAGTAAATGTCAGTGTTTCACCCGGCTTAATCTCCATAGCTGTTGAATACAGCTCCAGATTATACCGCTTTGCTGTCAATGTAGAGTTCAGCAAAACCTGGCTGACCATATTCACATCAAATGTGTTGGTAACTGAATAGCCACCCAGGTCGACTGTCCATTTGCCGTTCGGCTTATTGTTTCCACTGAAGAACTTATTCTCCTCAGACTCGGTAAATGGTACATCAATGGTCTTCCCGGTCATATCTACAAACGTGCAGGATGCTTTAGTCTTGTCCGGAATCGACAACTCCGGATGTGAACGCATTTTCAGAGGGTAAACAACAGAACCATTGTTGGTAGCCGATGTCGATATGGTTATTGTCCGGCCACTGAGGCTGATTTTTCGAGTAACCATAATCGGACTAAACTTACCAAGGCTCATAACAACAGTATCTTTTGTTGATTGCCCGGCATCAACGCTATAAGTTTCCGAATATCCAGGTCCACGGTAGTCATGGCTGAAATACTCCTCATAACCTCCGCTTGCAAGGTTCAAAGCACCCTGAGCTTCTTTGAATATATTGGTATTGCTCTTTTTAATGGTAGCAGCAACGATTCTACCGCCAACTTCAGGAACAATATCAACCTTCAAAGCATCATTTTCAAGCACATAGGCTTTCATTACACTGTTGTTACCCAGTGACTTGATGAATCCATCAACATTAGCATTGCCTTCACTGATGTTGATAACACCAAAGTCTCTAAGGTTCTTTGCAAAGGCATCTTTCATGTTCTGATCAACTGACTGGTTTGTGGCTTTGTATTCATTGCCTGTGACCTGATATTTCACGTTGGTCTTGGTCAAAGACACATACTGCATCCACATCCTGGCTTTTTCGATCTCTTTCAGAGCAGTAGGATTGTCTTGTGCAGCCTTGGATGCCTTATCGAACAACACATAAGACTGTGCAATAACACGATCGTTCATATAGGGGTTCTCTGGACCATCGTATATAAACGCATGGTTCTTTTTGCTCTTTCTAATATCCCTGTGTATCAGATCCAGCCACTCTCCCATTGCGCGGTCACCCTTGCCGTATACACCGCTCAGATAGTCATTAATAATCCTCTTTGAGTTCCTGGAAGGATCCCACATAAGTTTAGCGCATAAATAGGACTTAAGCTCTGCAAGTGCCCCACCCGGAGACTGGTAAGAACCCTGATAGAACAGTCCAACAGCTCCGAATTTCTTATATATCGGTATGCTGGTTGAAATCTCGTCAAGACTGGGCAACGGCATCAGATAGGCTGCAAAGTTTGTGGAATAGTGCCAGATGTAAAGCTGGTCGGTGATCTTTGACCATGCAACCAGGTTCTCATATGGCTTAATATTCTTTTCGCATGTCCCCATCACATGTCCAAAACAGTTAGTAATTGGAGCCATTCTGATTCGGACATTTGGGCGTGCTTTGATAGTCTTCGGAGGTGCTTCCGAATACCAGTATGCCAGTGTGTCTATAAGCACATTCGGATAGTCCTTAGCAATATCGTCTGCTATTGCATTAACAAATATCATGATTGGAGCTGATTGTGCGCCTTCTTCTTTGACTATAGCAGCGCAGTTATCGCATTCACATGGATATCCGGTATCATTCTGAGAAACTGAGAAAATAGTGGACTTAGGATCATTCGCCAGCCACTCTCTGACTTTAGCTATGCTGATTTTCAACACATCAGGGTTAGTCAGACACAGCTGAGCGTAGCCTTCCATTCTCTTCCCATTTATCAGAGAGAAGTATTCAGGATGCTCAGCGTAGTAACTCTGAGGCACAAGCTCCGAGAATGTATGAACAAATCTGCCATAAGCAATCTTACCACCAACAGAATCATCTAACTTCTGGGTGTTACCATTAGTTTTATTGTGGACTGCCCACCATTTCTCAAATGCTTCCTGGAAGAATGGCTCTCTATACTCAAAAGCCGGCTTCTGGCGTATCCACAGGTCCTTTACAGAAACTTTACTCTTCTTAGGGACCTTGGTGATTGTTGGTGTATACCATCTAAATCCAAGCACATCGTCAAGAAAAGTATAGCAGCCATACAGAGCTCCGCGTTTCTTATCGCCGGAAATCCGTATCTGGTATTGTTTACCAGGAACTGTCTTTATAGTATACTCTTCAGATTTGAAGGATATTGGCTTTCCTGAACGAGAATCAGTCTCCTCGTTGGAAATAATAATAGCCCCTTTGTATTCCATTGGAATCATCGGGTTCTGCACATTTGAGACTTCAATAATTGGCAGTTTAGCGCCATCAATCATCTCGATGTATTTCTGAATCTCCGAAGCTCCAACACGCATCGGCTCCGAAGCGCTTCTCGATATCAAAATGGCAGCTTTCGCCCTATCGCCATCAGCAATCAAGAAACTTTCCGCGCTCGCACCGACAGCCGTCAAAGCCACCAGCATCGCAATCAGTAACAGTTTCATCGCAACAACCTCTCTAATACTAAAACACTTGAATAATCTTATACCCATTGGGCATGGTTAATATTGTATCTGGAAAACCCGCTCGATACAAGCAAACCGCAAAAATTGTGGTGCAGGCTTCCAGCCTGCCTTCCCGGGGGTTCCCTGAAGAATGAAGCAGCTGCTTTAGTAAAACACCAATATACAAAACAACATACACAAGGGTGAATGCATCTTATCTAACCACAGTTCACTTTACCATACAGGACGGATGGAATAGATTCTGTAATCTGCAGGTTTTGCGCAGTCTGAAGTTATCTTATCTAAAAAATCTGCGTAAATCTGCGAAATCTGCGGATAATTATTTTTGACGCGTTCGCCTTGCAACACACCCACCACACATTGCATCTTACCCCCGCTCCATGTATCATAACTATATTGACTAAACATACAGGAGTAAACCCCCATGATAGTCTGGATAGGAACTGATATGGAAGGCCTTGCTGGCATAGACAGCTGGGACCAGTGCTATGACCCTGATGATGACTCTCCAATATATAGATATGGTCTGGAACAGCTCAATGCAGATGTCAATGCTGCCGTAGCTGGTTGCTTCGACGCCGGTGCTGACGAAGTCCGGGTTATAGACGGCCACGGTCGCAACCAAAACAAAGGCTTCATAGACGGCTTAATAGACCCGCGCATCACCCGGGTATGGATGCCTCAGTTCAATCCTACCCGTATGGAAAAGTTTGATGAATCGGTGGACTGCGTAGCAGTCATCGGTCAACACTCAATGGCCGGAACACTTCACGGTTTCATTGATCACACTCAAATCCCAAAAACCATCTGCAGCTATAAAATAAACGGTGTCAGAAATGGTGAACTGGGACAGTTCGCTTTGTATGCAGGCTCGTGCGGTGCACCACTCATCTATGCCTCTGGTGATGAAGCACTGTGCACCGAAGCCAAACAGCAGTTCCCCTGGACAATCACCACTCCCACCAAAAAAGGCCTGGGCTGGGCAAAGTGCGAACTATACCCCACAGAAGAAGTCCGCACAAACATAAGAAAAGACATGGCTGAAGCAATACGAAATATAGAAAAGGCCAAACCTTGGATAGTCGAACCTCCTATCGAAGTCGAAATCGAGTGGGCGTGGAGTGAACATGCCGACAACTACGAACAAATCCCGGGAGTCAGAAGAATAGATGCCCACACCGTAGCCTGGAAAATCTCTGATCCCAAAGATATATACTCCTGGCCCAACGCCGAGTGGCATCCGATGGTATGAGTTCAGTGTTGGTGTTTAATATAATAATTTCCCGTGCGTCCTGAGTAGCGCAACGCGCGTATCGAAGGAAGTAGCGCGAAGCGCGTATCGAAGGATGGACGAAAATTTACTCACAACATTGAACTGTTACACCCGATGTTGTAAATTGACATCCTTGCCCGCATTATTGATCACTCTATTCCTTTAACCACCTGTAGGGATAAGAATTAAGTCGAACATATATAATGCGGGCAAAATGCAAGAAATATGGAATGATTAATCGTTGATTATTCACCAATCACTAAATAGCGTCTATCTTCATATGTAATGCTATTGTTTGGATATGCATCCCGTTTATAACTAACATGCTGTAAACGAAGTAGAGGTATTAGTATTGAAAGCACAGGATCTTGCTGCCGCAATATCATATATGATAGACCTGGCCCCGAATACAACTTTCCTGCATTCGTGGAGAGTCGCGTTGATTGCCGGTAAAATTGCGGAAACTGTTGCTCCATCCGTAAAAAATGAAACCTTTTATGCAGGACTTTTCCATGATATAGGTTATGTCGGATGCTCAGAAGAACAACACGATTTCATAGTTCCTGCATGTAGCGCAATCAATCCTACAACCATAAATCATCCAGTAAGAGGCGCATCGTTTCTAGAAACAGTTCTGGATATCAAAGATATTGCGAATATTGTGAAAACGCACCATGAGTGGCTGGATGGCAGCGGGTATCCGGAGGGATTGTCAGGCAGACAGATTCCGTTTGGAGCACAGATATTATGTTTAGTTGATTCAGTGGTATTGTCGGGGGCCTTTGAGCGTGGATACAAATTGACCGACTGCTTGAAAGCTCTTGTCCCATATACCGGAAATGCATGGTCAAGTGAACTCTGGACCGCATTCATCGAATCACTTAAGGATGCTGCATTTTACAAATTAATACTAAATGACAATGCAATCGGTAGTCTTATGGCTCAATACCTTGAAGAATGCCCCCCGCCAAAAGAAATCACAACTGACAAAGGGGTAGAAAGCCTGTTCAACCTAATTTCAATGCTGGTTGATACAAAGGATGTATCTACTCGAGGTCACTCAGTCCGTGTCGCAAGACTAACCAAGACTCTGGCTGAATCAATGGATATGTCCGAAGATGAAGTACAGTTGGCTTACCACGCCGGTCTGGTGCACGATTGTGGGAGACTGGGTATTCCTGGTCAAATACTTAATTCACCAGGTAGACTTAACGACAAGGAAATGAATCTGGTCCGCAAACATGCCAACCTGACAATTCAAATATTCAACTGCCTTCCTGAGAATGAATCCCTAATAACATTGGGGCATGCTGCAGGGCATGACCATGAAAGATATGATGGACAAGGATATCCACACCATCTTGCAGGTGAGGACATCCCTCTCATCTCTCGTATAATATGTGTTGTAGATGCTTATGATTCAATGGTAAACTCGAACAGCTACAGGCTACTATCCCATAAAGGAGCAATGGTAAAAATCAAACAGGAAGCAGGAAAACAGTTCGATCCGGAAGTTGTCGAAGAGTTCACCAAACTATTCGAGAATAACCAGACAGGCATTGAAGCTGCATAAGATACAAACATAGGTTGCATGTGCGTGCAATGAAATGCACGCACATGCAAGACTTACTTTGTTGCCACTTCAAACATCCCACTCCGGTTATTCTGGGCAGCAGCTTTGGCAAACACCTTTGAATACTTGCGTGCAGACTTAGCCAGCTGATCATTTGGATAGTTAGTATACACACGCCTCATCAACCGATAAGACTGGTTCCACAAACCAGTCCGTTCAGCTTCATTCCTCCACCAACCATTTAACTCCGCCACATATTGAGATGCACAAGCAGCACGGTAGAGTGCTTTAGGTGCGGTTGGAGACTTCGGATACCGTTTTGCAATCTTCAAGCACAACTCCCTGGTTGCATACAGGCACTCGTGTATATGATGGTGCTTGCGAACAGCTGCCTCATCACGTGGAGTTGCCGCTTCTTCATCCCAGAACTCGGTAAAGCACAATCCACGGTTGCCCTGCCAGAGAGCTGCATTATAAAAGAGCAAGTCCCGGTTGTCATATATATAAGATGCCTGAGCAAACATAGCTGCAGCTTTCGCTTCTTTTCCTTTTGCTTTATCTATTGCCCGTTCCAGATGTGCAAGATCGCATGCTGACTTGCGGGGATCGCGCGGACGGGTATGAATGCTGTCCCACCAGTAGGCCTGTTCAGTAACCATCATAGACCGGACACTCTTATCCGACAATTTCGCAAGTGTCTTTGCAGCCTGAGAGTATCGCCCTTCTCTGAGCTGTCGTATACCAAGCGTATAGACCAGCATCTTCATCTCAGGATGACTTCGATGAGTCCGTATATAAGATGCTACCTGCCTTGTAGTCATTCTGGCATCAAGAATATATGCAATATCCTCTTCATAATCCAGCTTAAAATACAAGTCCAACGCTAGACCAGGTCGTTTGCTGTTTTCATAAATCAGAGCAAGGTTTTCACGGGCAGCGCCACACAGATAGCTTTTGGGATACTGCGATAACAATCTGCTAAAATCAGATTCTGCTGATTTTGATAGTCCCATTTTACGCTTTGAAGAACCCCGCACATATATCACAAGGTCCCTGCCATCACGTGAACCAGCTGCAAGTGCTTTATTAGCCCACGAAACCGCATTGTGATATCTCCCCCTCAAATACTGGATCTCCGCCAGTCTCGCAGATATCTTTGCAGGCAGGTAAAGTCTATTATGCCTGGTAGCTCTGGTCGCCATATCCGCAAGTTGCTGCAGGTCACGTTTCTCTGGGTGACTGTGATAAATACGATACTCAAGGTAGGATGCCAGCAAAGATGGATCACGCTGCAGGGCTCTGGCAAACTGTTTACTGTCAGCCACATTCATATTCCGGCTGACGAAATGTATAGAAGCCCCTGCACCTATCCGGTAAGAGGTATTGCCGGAAGAAGCAAACTGCTGCAAGTACGATTTCAATGCAGCAACCCGCTGCCCGCTGACATAATCACAACGTGCCCGCCATCCAAGTGCATCCTGACGGAACCTTGTCTGAGGATAATCTTTGAGAAGAGTAGCCAGCGCAACCCTTGTCCGTGCAACCGCATCCGCTTTGGCTTTAGTACTATCAACCCAAACAAATTCGTCTGTCTGTGCAGGACTCCTGACCAATGAACGTGCAACCATTATAAGCGAAGATTCACGTCGCGGACTCTTAGGATAGAGCTTCGCCACCTTCTCAAAAACTCCTGCAGCTTCAGTGAACTTATTGCGGTCATATTGAATTGCACCAAGAGTATAAAGTGCGTGAGCTCGAAGAAAACCTGCCTTGCTGTTATCCGCCAATATCCTCATTCGCTTTTCAGATTGTTTATATCTGTGGAATTCATAATCACGACGCGCTGAGATATATTCATTCAAAAGCTTTCTATCAGTCTTGCGTGAAATCTCAGCACAAATTTCCACTCTATCGCGGACATCTGCAGCATTGCCAATCCCATGCCTTAGTGCATTCCTGTAGTGTTCGATGGAATCTTCCAGCTTTCCGGCTCTCTCAAGCCTGCGTGCGTTGCCCAAAGCTTCAATTCCGCGTTTTTCCCAGCGCGTGCGCAGGTAATTTTCCTGGTTCCAGTCTCTGGTCTTCCGGCTGGCATCACCTATCGGTCGGTCAGCATCCTCACCCCATACCTGAACGCTAAAAGGCCGTGGAGGCGCTCCGAAATCCGGCTGTTCGGTATTAAAATGGACACTGGGATAGTTCCCACCCGAACAAGCCGTCACCGGATTACTCCCCAAACACAGCCCGAACACAAGCAGGAATCCAATCACAAACGCAGCAGTATACCTCACAGCTCACTCTCTTTCTCTTGAAACTTCACCAATTCAATTCTACTCTTAATAAAACCGAAGCCTCCCGGTTTCATAATCTCATATTCTCCACTCATCGTCCGGGCACCACCAAAAACACGAATCGGACCTGTTGATAACGTCTGCCCAACTCTGAGATTCGAAGAACTAAAAATAACCTCAGAAGTCCTCTGAGGGCCAGATTTCAAGCCATTTTCTGAATAGCACGTTATTCGATTATAATCTCCCAACTCAGCTTTTACTCCAGGCACATCAAAGCGCAGAGTAATCCTGGCAGCAGAGTCAGCAAAACACGAACTGGCCTCCCCGGTATTGGTAATCGAAACAGTAACAACCGATGTGGTGCTGCCCTCTTGTCCACCCTCAATCAGGCTCCACGGTTCTTGTTCAACCTTTACTTTGGCTTTCACACTAATGGCTGCTTCAGCTCTATTGACAGCCAACTTAATAGCGGTAGCAGGCAGTGTCATAATCTCATCCTGCTCAGGACTGCGAAAAAGGACAGTTCCCAGACAATTCCCCGGACGCTTTTCCCTTACAGCATCCAGATTCAAAGCCAGCATACGTACAGTTGGTATCGTATAGAGTAAATGATACCCCAATCCCCTGCCCCCAACACCCGGGCGAATAGCCTCAAAGTCTACAAACTCCTCACCGGTCCAATCTTTTTCATCTGAAGCAGGTTTCCCGGATGCATCCGCAGGCCAGGATTTCGCCAGACGAAATGAAGGGTGCTGCGCTGCTTCAGCCGCACTCATACCCCTGTATGTCCCCAGCAGCCTGCCTTTATCATCAAACATAAACGAATGCCCGTAAGCTGGAATCCCCGCATAAAACGGTTTCCCTAATCTACGAGCCGATTCCAATCCCCTCTCCAACATCCGTATATCTGACACCGGATAAGCATCTGCAATAGACTTTCCAATCTGTGTTTCGTAGAACTGGGGACAATAAAAATCCACATTACCGACTACATCCCGCAAATCCCGGCTGGTAAACCAGGTAGGCAGAGAAGTAATTGAAAGCTGCGTTTTATCTGGAAGGCCTCTGCGGATTCTGCTCAGTAAGTCAGCATATTTAGGAAGCAACCGGGTAGCGCAGTCAAAATCAACCTGCACCCCCAACACCTTCAACCCGGCACTTTCCGCTTCTCTCTTCTGTCTCGTAAATGATGATACAATGCAATCAGCTATAGCTGCATTGGAAAGGTCCTCAAAATGCCTGACAATCCCGGAATCCAGCGCATAGACCAGATGCCCGGGAGGCAACTTCTCCGACTTCTGCCAGCTCTGTGGAAGTATAATTTCAATAGCTGTCCCCGAAGTACTAACAGTCCCAGCCCGCACAAACAGCAGCTTAATCCCTGTTTCCTTGAGCGTTTCAGTTTCCACCGGAGAATAATAAAAAGGACTGTGCCAATACCACAAACAAACATCAACAGGCCCGGAAGATCGTTTAGACGAAACAACATACCAGCCAATCACCACCAAAGCAATCAGCAAAACAACCGCAACAAACCGTCTAAGCAAAACCAAATCTCCGGATAAAATCACGACAGGAACGCAGTGCCAAACAATACAATTACTATAACGCATTAGGGGCCGAATAAGATACGAAATAATACGCAACACTAGCAGCAATCATAGAAAGATGGGGCAGTTGATCCACGTAATAAGATGGGCCAGGTGATCCATGACCTGGCCCTATACCGCTCAATTTCCGTGTATTCCGTGTATTCCGTGGTTAAATAAAAACAAGATTATTCAGTATATCTAGCTTTGACGCTATACTGCCCCGATTCACCGCGCAGTCTCACTATCTCCCGCTTGGCGTCAAAGTCTTTCCATGACTTACCATTCACAGTAACCGACTGCATCAGCTTCCCCTCAGGATGCCTGATCCGAAGAACAATCTCGCCAGGCTTGGAACGTTCCGTAAGCTCAACCTTAGCGTCAATAAATCCCTGACTGACATGCGATTTAATGCTATAGCTGACGTCCCCGAACCTGGTAGGAGCATTCTTGATCGAAACCTCCATCCCATTCTTCATCCAGTTATTCGTAACAAATGATGCCAGCCAGAGGTCATTCCCACGTTCCATAACATACATCAGTCTGGTCTGACACAGGAAATGCCCGGTCTCGTGTGTCTTGTTCCATCCGCCGCTAGCATTAAAATGCTCCCAGAAACTCAGGTTCTCCATGTTAAGACTTGTAGGAATAGTATTCATATACGTGCGGACAAACGGCTTCACGTCATCTCGCAGAGCATATATTTCAGCAACCCGGGTGTAGTAGGGCTGCACTTTAGCAAATCCACCATGGGTATACCAGTCCTTATAGTTCTCCTCCTTTGGATAAGCAAACCATCCGCTCTCCAGGAATTGAATATCCTCCAGCAAGTCAACCATCCAATCGACCTCTTTGTCATTGGCATCAATAACTTCAGCTGAAGCCATGTGGTTAGCGCCTAATTCAACGTCATAACACCAGGATCGACCGAAGTCCTCTCCCGGATACAGATAACTCACCGGACCCGCCGTCAGCATATGGGTAGGAGCGTGAGGTATCCAGTTCCCGTCCCGCATCTGCCGGACAGGGGAAATAGTCTGGATTTGCCGATATGCCCGATTGATCTCAGCTTTGAACTCCGCAGCATCGCTGACGATCTCCACCGCACCAGGATAATCGATAGCTTTCAGCGCTTTTCCCGCAGCTTCAAGACCTGCACAGTAGTAAGAGTTAGCATAGAAGTAATAGGCATAGACTTCCCAGTCAGCAAGTGCCCCCGGAGGCATCAGCCCATATTCAGGCACCCTCTTTCCCTGAGCATCCAGCTTCTGAGTCTTCTGTCTCTGCGCCATTATCCACCTGCAGACCCGATTGATCTCAGGAGCCACTCTCTTAAGCCACGATGCATCTTTAGTAAGCTCATAATATTCATCAACACTTGACAGGTGTATGCCGGTCCCCATCATCGTATAACCGGTAGTCAGGAAGCCCTCAGCTGTATACCGGGATATGAAGTAGTCGTTGGACTTTCGTGTAAAGTCGGTATGCCCCATATAAGCCATACCCCGCACAATAGCCTGAGCTTCACTCTCTAAAGGTCCATAGACCAGAGAATCTATCCAGGGGGCAACCTTGTCCTCACCCTTGTTGCGTGCAGCCAGCAGACAGTATACCTGAGAAGCCTTGATGACATTCTCTAGCAGTGGATCAGGAATCTGGACCTGCATAGTAGGGGCCATTAGCGCCTGCCAATATGCTTTAGTAGCATCAAGAGTCTGGTCACTCGATTTTACAGCCGCTGCCTGCTCTTTACTCAGTTCCCATCGAGGCATATTCAACCTGCATACAACTTTAGATTTGGCAGGAATACTACCTGTCAGAGATAGAGCCCCATCCACTGTTTCAACTTTCAAGTCATTGCAACCGGAAATATCAACCGCAGCCACAACCTTACCGTTGTCGAGTACTATCACGCACTGCCCCAACACCTGCACAGTTGCCGGTCTGCCGGTCTCTGTATCTGCAGTAAAGGCAAACCTGATGCTGGCAGGTGTAGACTTCGAACTTGTATTCTCAGCCGTAATCTCCCCTACTCCCAAAGGCTCAACACCTGTCGATACACTGTAAGGAGCCACATACGTGCGCTGCGTGTAAGTGATACCACTATCTTTGTTAACCACAACTTGAATCGGCATCCAGCCATTGTCCAGATACCGCTTGATTGATTTGCTGGTTCCTGAGCCATAAATCGGAGCAATTCTTATCACATAGGGTTTCACAGCGTGGTCAGCACAATTGTAAATATCAGGGTTGTTATCAAATAGAATTGAACCATCCCTGTATTCGATAAATTTCCGGTTATCACACGAAAGCGAAAGTATAGTAGGCCCTGTGTCCTGCACTGGTTTATAAAGTTTCGATATCGCTCTCTTTAATGTCTGGTCTTTCATACCCCGGACAGATTCCAGCACAGTCTTCTTAAGAGCAATCTTCCTCTTGTACTGCGCCATATTCTCCTTCACAGAATCAAGAGCCACATAAACGCCATACTCCTTGACATAAACACACCCATTAGCAACCACATCATCCACAGCCACCCCAAAGCTTCCGCCGGGCAGTCTAAAACGGAGAACCGTTCTGTCAGTTTTGGAATACTTGCTAGAGGAGTATTTAACTGAAAGATCCAAAGGCTTATTGATATCCCACTGCCGGTGCATCTTATCAGGTTCAGAGGACATCTCACCGTTATATATCTCGATATCGCCTGCAGAAGCCAGTTTCGATTTCTCAGACTCCATCCTCAACCTGACAGTCTTCCACCGGGTATCGGTATATGCTATCAATCTGCTCAGTACAATCGGCTCTTTTACAACAGGGAAAATCCACCTGATTTTCAAAGCTCCGGTTTTAGCGTCCTGATTACCTGTCCAGTCAACCAAATAGGACCACCGGTTACCATCCTGTGTAAGTTTACCAACCAGAGGCACCCATCGTCCCTGCCACTTGGAACCGCCAGGTGATCCCCCACCCCTGCCCATCATCCAGTATTGCACTAGAACACCCTCAGAGGAAGGTATCCTGCCGGCAAATTCCAACCCAACCGACGTCAACCGCCTGCGCTCCATCCATTGAGTGCCGATACACCCCTTGCCATCCTTATCAACAGGCACCACATGGGTCCCATCAGTCTGAGGGAGGACCGCTGTCTCTGTGAACAAATCTTCCAGTGGAAACTCTTGAAGCCGATTGGCCTTGGTGCCTTCAACCCGGTTAGCATCCCACGTAAGAGTCTCACCAAATGGAGCAATATTCAACTTCTCCATCTGAGCCCTGAGTGGTTTAGCGTTTGGATCAGAAATCAAATATGCATCAGCCCAGTTAGCAACATCACATGTAATCCCGTCACCAGCCTCACTCACCACCAGCTTCAACTCTTCAGCGCCGGCAACCTTGATATGCACAGGCTTAGCCGGAGTCGTCTGCACCATCTTGCCACTGTTGAAAACTTCTTTGTCGTCAACATACGCCTTAAACACAACACTTCCGATAGGATTGTTTTGCTTCTGTATGCCCACTTCAGCAAAAAACTCAGTATACTGTCCGCCAAGTTCAACAACAATCTCACTGGCAGCATGCGTCCCGATTCCTTTCGTATACTTCTTCCCTGCTATCTCCAGGGACATCGGAGCAATGCTGGCATCGTGTGCAGCCGTATCCACCCCAAGCACACCCCAGTCCTGTTGAACAAGAATAATCCTGTCCAAAACATCCCCCAAATAGACCCGATTACCCTCCACAGCAATAACCCCCACACTACCAAAAGCAATTAATAACAAAGATAACAACACAATTAAAAGCATAGTCCTAAGCATATCCAAATCCTCCAAACCGAGTCTAAAAACAACCAACCCATTTTCCCCTTGCAAACGATAAATGCATCGGTATCAGAGCGAAGGGCTACAAGCATCCACAAACCACAACCAACCGCCCCGCAGCGCCGATGCCGATGCACCACCCTTGCCGTAGAGCCATACCCCAGTTAAAATGCATCGGTATCAGAGCGAAGGGATTCCAGCTTCCGCAAACCACAACCAACCGCCCCGTAGCGCCGATGCCGATGCACCACCCCTGCCGAAGAGCCACACCCCAGTTAAAATGCATCGGTATCAGAGCGAAGGGATTCCAGCTTCCACAAACCACAACCAACCGCCCCGTAGCGCCGATGCCGATGCACAACCCCTGCCGAAGAGCCACACCAATTCCCCTCAGCAAAAAACTACTTCCTAATATAACTAACCTTCACAACCCCACCACCGGCCGGAATATCCACCACCCCGTACTCCGCGTTCCCAACAGTAACACTCTTAAGTGCCAAAGTCTTCCCATTCATCACAGCGCTCTTAACTCTACTCCCACTCTCAAGCAAAGCCACCCGGCACTTCCGAACACTCACTACTTTCATAACCATCGAATGACGTGTAAGATCAAAATCCCCACTAAGAGCCACATCCGCAGTCACAGGCACTTTCATCTGGCAATCTTCATCCCCTTCACCAATCACCAGCGCCGGTATCTCCGAAATAGCTACCATCGTCAGCAGAGATGGCCTGACCTCGGGGTTAATGGTTATGGACGTTGAAGCAGTAGAGGTCCCAATGAACGTGCACTTAGCTACTTCCCTGGCTTTCCACTTTGCCAGAAGCTCCTTATTCGCAAATACATCCTCTTTAGCTGCGATTCGTTTCTCATAATCTGCGCTCATCTCTGCAGGCATAACCCTTGGATCTTCCAGCTGAATCTGCCAGATAAACACAGGCTTGTTCAAACGGATCGGCAGCCCTCGCCGGTCGATCTTCAGACTGACTTTCTTTGTTTCTTTAGCATGCCCAATACAGCTTGCATAGACTGCATTCCCCTGTTTAAGCAGGTAAGCTTCAACATCTGTGTTCTCATTTCTCCAGAAGCACGGAGTAAACTTAGCATTAATCAGCTCCAGATGCCTCATCTCAAAAGCAGCCTTCATATAGCCATACTTCCGGACAAGTTCATCAGGAGCATGGGGCTTGTATCCAAGTCCCACTATATAGTTGCAGTAATAAGGCTCATTGAATCCGCTGGGCTGCCATTTTATCAGAGCAGTCCACCTGTGGTTAACCTGCCAGATTTTCTCAACAAGCATCTTCCCGCCCATCGCCTGCCAACGCTCTTCCATACCCGCACTGTTTAGCCCCCGGCCTTCCCAGTAGGCAGCATCAGAGTATGGATTATTCGGACTGTTCCTGGCGAAAGGCAACTCAGGTGTCGTAGAATGTCTCAGAGCCCGGAGGAAATCATAACCGTCATACTGCTGGAAGAATGTCCGGGTAGACCAGTCAGCATAACCATACCCTATGTCAGCATCGATATATCCGGAATTCACCTTAAACACTTTGGCAAGCTCTGCATAACGCCCGACCATAAACTTGCGATAACCAGGATTCAAATAATTAGGCCGTGCATCAACATTAGGCCAGTAGTCAGCCAGTCCGTGGTAGAACGAATACATTATCTTCCCATCAATATCCTTAGCTGCCCAATCAGGATGGTTCACAAACTCCGGAAGCCGGGGGTCAAAACTGCAGTTCCAGTCATAAAGAGCAACCTTTCCCATCGATTCCGACCCGCGGAACTGTTCCAGCGCCCACTTAACCTTTTCAGGATTCATAGGGAACTCTCTGGGTTCATAAGTCATCCATTTGCCTTCAGTAGGAAGAGGTCCAAGGCTCCCCCATCCAAACAGCACCCACAAACTGCTGTTGCGCTTATCTCCAAGATGACCAAAGTCTATCCAGTCATATACATGCTCAATCTTTGGAAGCACAACGTCATTTGCATGCACACCCAGGATATCCGTCGGCCCACAATCTGTTAAAAATGTAACCCTGTCCATCCACCCAGGAGTCTTCTGGTCCATCATCAACGCCCGGCATTCAGGCAGGCTCTGGTATGATCTATAATAATCCAGTCCATCTCCCTTTACACACCTGACCTGGTATTCATAGGAGAACCGCCTGGTCTTGCTTATGAAATCAGTCATACCACCGGCATATTTCAGCTTCCCGTCAACCGGCATCCAGCTGTCACAGTAACGGGCGTGTATGAAACGATTGTTTACGTGGATAGTATGAACACCAACAGTCACCCCAAGGCTTGGGATAACCACCGCCGGAATAATTCGAACTCCTGCAGGCCCCCATTTGTCCATTGTGAAGTTATATTCATGGGTATCCGGGAAGTATCCATAAGCAGAATCAATCCCGTAACCGCCACCTGCAGCAGAGAGCCTGTCAAGTTGGTCCCAGAGCATGGATACTCTAAACAGTGGAGGATCAGTAAACTCGGAGGTAACTACAACTTTCTTAGAGAGTACACCGTAGGTAAGTGTAAATGTCTTCTTGAATCGAATCCCCTTGAGCTGAGGATTTTCGCAGGTAATCTCAAGCACTTTGCCGGTTATCTTCGGACTTCCAACAGCCTTGTCCAGCAATTCAACCGACACCCACTCGCTCTTGTCTGCAAACTGAATATTATAATCATCAGTCACTCCGCCAACCAGTGGAGCCTTTGAAGCAACAAGGACAACCCCCAGTATGCGCCCGGTCTGAGCTCCGATAGAGCACTTTACAAACCCATCAGAAAGCTCAAAGACCTTCTCACCCTTAATCGCCACCCCGGACGTAATTGCAGTCTTTGATTGCTTCCCAATCTCCCGCTCAATCTTATCAGTCGGATAATAGCCTTTGGTATCCTGCGCCCAGACAAATGAACAACCAATCAGTCCCAGCACCAGGCTAAAAAACAGTGTCAAAAAACGCATACAAGTTCCACCAGTCATTTCCATTGGAATGGCATTTGATAACTCAATCTCTATACCATATTGTCCAAAGGGGAACCAGCTTCCTTCATAACAATTCACAGTTGCTGGAATTTGTCATCCTGAGGAACGAAGGATCTGCTTTTATCTGTAAAAAGCAGATCCTTCGTTCCTCAGGATGACAATGTTCCAATTTTACTGAACTGTTACCTTCCTACTATTTCAAGGATTGGTCTATAATCTGAATTGTATGCAGGGCACGTTGGGGCATTTTTCTGTGGACGAATGAATCTCTCAGCTGCATTACACAGGCAGGGCAGCCTGTCGCAACTCTCCCAGCTCCGCTATCTTCTACACACTGCATCTTGACATCTGCCACAATCTGCGATAGCTCCGGATGATATAAACAAAACGCTCCCCCGCCTCCGCAGCACCTGTCCGCTGACTCCATCTCCACAAACTTATCCCCCAAAGCTGCAGCCAACAATTGCCTTGGTTCCTTATGAACCCCCAACCCGCGCTTCAAGTGACAGGAGTCGTGATACGTAACCACCTCAGCATCCTCAAGCACAGCCAGGTTGGAAGCATCCACATACCGGGCAATGAACTCCGATATATCCACTACTTTCTTCCCCAACTGTTCAGCTTCAGACAGTCCAAGGATTTCAGACCATTCCTGCCTAATAGTAAGCCCGCAGGATCCGCATGATGTAACAATAAAGTCTGCATCGATACCCGACAGCAGCTTGACATTACTCTCCGCCAGCCGCCTTGCCCCCTCAATATCCCCCGAGTTAAACACAGGAGTTCCGCAGCAGACCAGGCCGTGAGGTAGTATCACTCTTGCCCCAAGCTTCCTCAGCACACTGACAACCGCCTGCCCCATCTCAGGATAAAGCAGATCAGTCGCACATCCGGGAAAATACACTACTGTGGTTTTACACTCAGCAACCGGTTCCAGGGTCTCGGGGAGAATAGAAAACAGCGTCCGCCGACCGAGTGCAGGCAGGTCCTTGTCACGTCTGATCCCCATATAAGGCAGAATATCCCGCAGAGGGTTGTTCTGTATGTCCAATCCCAACACATGCTGGCCGAGTCCCATTACTTTCAGTCCCCAGGCCATCAGCTTCGGATTAGGCAGGGCTTTGTGGAAGATCAGTTTCTTAACAGGCTTCAGACCGTCACGCTCAACAACAGCTCTTCTCATAGCCAGCGCTATTTTGTTAGGTTCAACCCCACTCGGACACTCACTGGCACAGAACCTGCAGTTGAGACATCTATCCATCTGCTTTGCAACACCCTCAGTAAGCTCAATCTGCCCGCCGGCAACAGCCCGCGCCAACCGCACCTTGGCCCTCGGAGAAGTAGTCTCCCTCCCCAAAAACACCGGACAACCAGCCTTACAAAACCCGCACTTCATACAGCTGGCAAAAGCATCCTCAAGTTGTTTAGTAGCATTGGATAACAAAAGCATGTTCCTTTATAAGAAGGCATTAATTATCACGCAAAGACGCAAAGAATGGGCTTTGCGTGATGATAAACAAGAAAAGGCGAATGAGTTCAGTCTACTGCAAACTAACCTAAAGTCCGTTCGTGCTGAGTAGCGCAAAGCGCGTATCGAAGTATGAATGGACTTTAAATTCCCACAAAACGGAACTGTTACGAAAAGCCCAAAAACTTCCCCGGATTAAGCACGTTGTTGGGGTCCATTGCAGCCTTGATACTGCGCATTACGTTCATGCTCCCCTCACCGACTTCTCTCTTCAGGAAAGAGGCCTTAGCAAACCCGATCCCGTGCTCCCCGCTGATCGTTCCACCCAGTTCCAGTGCAGCATCAATCAACTGCTCGATTGCCAAATGGACTCTCACCATCTCAGCTTCATCTCTGTCATCTGTAAGTATGGTCGGATGCAGATTCCCATCACCAGCATGTCCAAATGTCCCTATAAGCAATGAATTCTCAGCTGCAATCTGGTCTACCTTGCGTATCATATCGCTGAGTTTCGGCAAAGGCACAGTCACATCCTCAAGAATAGATGTAGGTTTTGCCCTCGACAGTGCCGCCAGTGCAACCCGCCTGGCTTCCCATATCCGGTCTCTCTGTGCAGGATCTTCAGCCACAGTCAGAGCATCAGCCCCGCTCTCAACCAGCACACTCCTGCCAAGCTCACCCTCTTCATCGACAGCACACTTCACCAGCCCATCAAACTCAGCAAGAATCAACGCCCCTGCATCAACAGGCAGCCCCAAGTGAGCAAATTCTTCAATCCGCCGCAGGGTAAAATTGTCAATAATCTCAAGCGTAGCAGGTACCAGCCCAGCAGCCATCAAGTTCGATACAGCCTGCCCGGCAGCCGCAGCAGAGGAAAAAGTAGCAGTCATAGACTTCCGGTGTTTGGGGAGAGCAACCAGCCGCACACTAATCTCAGTCAACACACCAAGTGTCCCCTCAGACCCGCACAGCAGTGAAACCAGATCATAACCAGCCACACACTTCCGTGTCCTGGCCCCACTCTTAAATACTTCCCCAGTAGGAGCAACTGCACATACCTGCATCAAGTAATTCCGGGTAACTCCATACTTCCCCGCCCGCAGTCCCCCGGCATTCTCAGCAACATTCCCGCCGATTGTAGAAACCTTAAAACTACCCGGATCAGGAGGATATAACAGCCCGTGTTTCTCCACTGCAGTAACCAGAGCAGCCGTAATAACCCCCGGTTCCACCACCGCATGCATATTAGCCGGATCAATCTCCAAAATCCGGTTCATCCGCGTAAGGTCCAGCACCACTCCACCGCCTGATGCCACCGAACCACCGCTCAGCCCCGTTCCCCCACCCCTCGGGACAACAGGAAACCGCGCATCATTGGCAAGCACAAGCAGCTGGGATATCTGTTCCGAATCAACCGGCCGCACAACAGCATCAGGCAGAAACTCCTCCCGCTGACCATCATAAGCATAACAAATCCGGTCCTCATCGCAAGTAAGCACAAAATCAGACCCGACAATAGAAGCAAGCTTTTCAATTACAGAGGCAGAAAGTCTAGAGGTTTGCATAATAATTACAGCATAAGCGATTGTCGATACATCGTCAAGGGAAGGAGGCTTCAGACTTCAGACTTCGGGCTTCAGGAAGGGAGGGCTGGGTGAAGTTTGGTTGGGGATCGATCAATCCGTTCGTGCTTTGATTTGCTCGATTTGAACGGATAGATTGATTCGTGATCAAAATCCATCAAGCCCTCCCCACCTGAAGCCCGAAGCCTGACGCCTCCCTTCAACCTTCGCGCAGAGAGCAAATCAACGCATTTAGAACCTTTTGGGCTTCAATCATTACCGAGTCACATTTGCGAAGATCCTGATCATTTGTATAACCCAGACGTTGAGCCAAACCAAATTGGTAGTATAGTTCCATCAGAGAACCATATGCTATTTCAAGAAAATGGACATAGTCGATTTGGCTTTTCCGTGTGCATCCTTCGACTATATTTGATGGAACCGAAACCGCCGCTCTCCGCATCTGAGAAGTCAGTCCATATATCTCCTCTTTAGGGAACGTTCTGGTTATCTGGTAGATCATTACTGCAACTTCATCAGCTAACTCAAATGCGCGTAGTTTCTTATGATCTCGCATAAATCACCGCCCCATGTTTTTTCAACACATTACAATCTGATATTAAAACACAAACGTCCCAATCTCGAACCAGCCACTCCCTTCCTGAAGCCCGAAGCCCGAAGTCTGAAGCCTCCTTCTTCACTTCCCAAGATGCGCCGCCAGCAACCGCCCGATAATCTGCTCCCCCTTCTCATCCGCATGCACCACATCCCGCTTAAACCAATCCACAGGATGCCCGGATTTCTGGACGTATACTCCCCAGTACCCACACAAATCCATAAAGCCGGTCTTCATCTCTTTAGACAGCCGCATCAACTTCGAACGGTAACTATCACCCGTGGGATCGATCTTAAACTGGAACTGTTTCTCATCATTAGGGTCAACAGTGCCGAACGGACCTGTCAGCAGCAGGATATCAGCCTCTGAACTGGCACGTATCTGGTCAATAACCTCATGTATAGACTCTATATCGTCCCGCTGGCTTATACCACCAATAATCACCAGGTCAGGATTAAAATCCAGCACATATCTCTGCACTCTGCCGGGTTCTCTATACCACCAACACCCGGTACCGCCTCTGACACTGGTAACCTTAGAGATTTTGCATTTAGGATACTGCTGCTGAAGCAATAATTCCCAGGAGGACCGGCTGTTGTCGTTTATTATGCTGTCCCCCAGCATAACAATCTTCAATGCCCCACCTTTGCGAAGGATATCAGCAATGCGGGGCAGGTTTTTCCAGCGATCTTTAGGAGGAGCATACTTAACCGGAGGAATCTGCGCATATATCTGGTTTATCGATTCCAGAGTACGTTCAGCTGAGGTAATAACATACGCATCATTTTCATCACACTGAACTTCCGGAGCACTCACCGAGAGCAGAATCACCCCCACCAATACCGCAAAAAACAAAGTAACCATATTCATCCCACACCACCTTTTAAAATTTCAGATCAGAACACTTCATAACTATATTGGACAACATCACTATGTTTACCTCTGTTGTAAAGAATCGGTTTCAAAGCAACAAAGCAATCCATTGTGATGCGGGCTTCCGGCCTGCATTCAAAAGCTGAGTTAAATATGAATAATTCAGGCTAGTGGACAAAAGTGATCTTTAGAACAACACAATCCAATAAATTTTCCCTTGAAAGCAGGATTATTAAGAAACACAGTCTAAATCTGAATTAGTTTTAATGTAATCCCTGAATTAGAAATCCCAAGCATATAAATGCTTACACGCATGGAATTGCAGAAAGAAGACCATCATGAAAAAGAGTATTCCGATACCTGTAGTTGTTGCGATCATTCTTGTGATCTTAGTAGCTGCCTGGGGTATGTTAATGCACTACACTGAGTTAAAACCTGTTAAACCGATGTCTATGGAAGAATCTAAACGCATGATGCAACAGATGAATAGCAAGTCAGGAACAGACAGTAAGACCCAACTGCAGGACAATCCGTCCGCACCTCCGACACGCTAAATGGGAGAGAGCCTTTTTTGCCCTATTCAAGACTCTATATCGGGAGTTTCAAAGAGGACAATTATGAAAAAAAACATTCCAACTTCAGTAGTTATAGTTATCATTGTTGTAATAGTTGCTGCTATATATGGTATTTACTCCACGTATACCAACATACCGATATCTACAGTTGAAGATGCTAAGAGGGATATGGAGTGGTTTAAGAAAAACAAACCCGTCATCACTCCCGCGCCCCCCGCAGCACCAACTGCACCTAAAGCAGAAAAGAAGTAATAATTAGCAGGAACTATCTGGATCAGGAGGATGGTAGTTAACCAAAACTACCATCCTCAGGAAATCCCAAACCATTATTCATTACAACCCAAATAGCGAATCCTTCATAGCATTCTGCATAATCTGCCTGCAAACAACAGGATCAGCCCCATGTAAATAATAATAACCCAGCGGATAGCCGATAATGGTCCGGTGTTGTCTATCTGTGATCAACAATCCATCCCAATTGCTGATCTGTATCAACTCTTTCGGAGGAGCTGATGGAACCTGCATGACATCCACAACCATCGGCAGCTTGGTTTTTGCCAGGGCGTCCCTGTCTTTCTTAGGCATCAGTTCAAGAGGTGAAAATGCCAGCACCAACCCTTTATACACTTTCAAGTTCTCCCCAAGGTTGTCCTCACAGATCACCCGCAGAGGTACTTTCATATCTGTAAGTAGCTTCCAGAACCCGAACTGGGCATCGTGCAGCCATTCTGTTTCCTCTCTATACCTGTAATTAGCCCACTTAGAAAAGAACAGCAGGACAGTCTTCTTAGGTTCAAGTGTCTTTGGCCGAGATGCTTTCGCAGATTTTATCAGCTTACCAAAGTATGGAATCACCGGAGATGCACTCGGTAGTTCCTTGGCATAAGACATATTCGCTATCTTTATCCCCGCGCCGGTTTTTACGATCTCCATTCCCATCGCTTCGCAGATATCATTCGTGTATCCAAACTGCGCAATATTAGTCAGTCCATCAAACTCAAAACAAACCTGCTTGCCGGTTACACCCCTGAATGTATCGATCACAGCATTTACATGCCATAAAGGAGTACTCCCCGGATGCCAGAAGAAGTCATATGAATGCACTACCTGATCGCTCCCCCGGGTCATCCCCCAGTAGTCCAGGTTTGAGAACTGTGCGCTCAGTTTCCGGTAGCTCTCACCAAGTGGAGAGGATATTTTCGCATCCGGGTCCCCTGCCCTTATAGCCTTAGTAAACCGCTCCACCGCACTCCGCCAGCAATGCTCTCTGAAAGCAATAAACGCCAGATTAGCAGGATCATTATCAGGGGAACCATGCGTAATGCCCGGAACAGGAGGAGTTTCCGGCAGATTCACCTTATTCCCAACAACCCTCGCCAGCCATTCAGGTCTCGGTGTTTGTATAGCCTTTCGCCAGAGTGCCAGTGAAGAAGCATCATATGTCCACCAGTCACTGTACTTCAGCTCCGCATGTGTCCCAATAAATGCATTGAAGTAAACATCCTCCCCCTTGCATTCCCTAGAAATTGCCGTACACAGTGGCCCATAATGTTCCCAGAACCGCTCATCAGCAATAGATGGCATAGGTCCCATTGAAGCCTGTCCGTTTGGATCCAGCCAGAAATCACCCTTATACCAACCCGGAGTCGCACCAGCATAATAACTGTTAATCCGCAGCCTCATTCCAAGACCATACTTCTTACAGACAGCCAACCTGTCACGCAGAAAAGTAAGATCAATCTTCCCAGCCTCAGGCTCCAAAAGGTTCCAGGGCAAAGATATCTCCACCCGGGTAATCCCACACCCCTTCAGATCAGCAACCCAGGCCTCAAACACCCCCAACTCCCGCGCCGGACCAGTCCAATCCCAAATATCAAAAGAATACTCCATCTCTGAACCCATCTTTGCAGTCCCCAACTCACCAGAAACCGCAGCCTGCCCTAATCCACAAAGCACCAATAAAACCACACCAAGCACAACCAATCCCCTCATCCAAAACCCTCTTCCTTCTCCGCGCCCTCCGCGTCTCCGCGTGAAACTCCCTTCCCGAAGCCTAAAGCCTAAAGTCTAACGCCTGAAGTCTGCTCCTTCAAGGTAGTTCAGTCAACCCCACCAGCCTCTGCATCACTCCAGAGTCCACCTGCATACAATGCCGCACCGCTTCACCAGGCAGATAATTGACAATCCCAGCCAGCAGGCACCTTGCTTCAGGCCATGCCTGGTTCAAGTCCATAGAGCACAAAACCAGCCTGCCTTTGCCATATTGAACTTCCAGCAAATACCCCAGAGAACGCCCAACAGGAAATGAATGCATCACCCTTAACACCGGGTCCTGTTCATTCAATCCCAAAGGTTCCAGTTCAATCGGAGCAGAATCTGCCATCATTCTAAACATCTGCAGGTCAGCATACCCAGCATGAGGGAACAAGCCAAGCATAGGATGGTCAACTATAATCGTCCCATCATGCCCATCTTCATATGGAGGATAGTTAGCAGGAGGAGTAAAGAAATAATGCCCCTCCACATACCCAAACTTCGGATTAAACGGACGCACCAGCCCCTCAGATGCCGCCATGACCACCCGTCCACCCTCATTAATAAAGTCCACCAGAGCCTGGTCCAGCCGCTCAGTAATAACTACATAATCCTCTTCAGGAGAAAGCTGGTCAGCAGGCACAGTCTCAACCTTCTCAAGCTGCTTCACCCACGTATACTCAGGAGTTCCATACACCCTCACAGCCGGCCATTTATCCGGATTTGCAGGAAAAACCCACAAGTCCCACTGGTTAGTAAACTGCCTTTTACCCTCATCCAGTGTCACATACAGCTTGGCCGTCATTGGAACCGTTACATCCGGAACAATTACACTTATATCACCCACGCTGGACGTGCAAAATGGCTGATGTGTATACTCCAGCTGCCCATAGTCCAACACTTCTTTCCCCGCAATCAATTTCCATGAAAGTGTTGGATTCTTCAATGGAGGATGGGAATAGTCCGATACCGAGAAACTGCACTTAATAGTATCCCCGGAAGACAGCACCCTGTCAGCAAACCGAAGACTGGACATAACCACAGTATCCCCGTTTGTTTGCAGCCAGGTTGAAGAATCCGCTATCTTCCGGTCGTAAAACTCATCGATAATCCCCTGGGGAGAGAGGTTCGCGTCCATCGCATTAAAGTGACAGATCCCTGCAAGCGTAGGGTTATCCCTCCTGCAAAACTCCATCTTTGCTTTAGCTTCCAGAAACTGCAGATGCTGACTGTTAACCGCCGCAAGAGGCAAAACATGAGCAATCCCGTGCCGCTCAGCCGCAGCCAGCGCAGCTTCAGCAGCATAGGGTCTTATCGCACCCGAGTATTTATTCATCGCCCGCACATCCGGAAAAGAGGACCACCATCTGTATTCATGCTGAATAACCGGCAGAGCACACTGTGAATCAAATGCTGCCTCTGCATTCACAAACTCACCAGGCAAGTCCGCATGATACCCCCCATCAGTCCAGATCACAAAGGCTGTAGGCTTGATAGCTTTGGTATCGTTATAACACTTCCATGCAGTCCGGGGGAAGTTAGTAGGAATCCCGCGCGAATTCACCGCAGAAGTAAGCTCATTGCTCATGCAATAGATATTAGCAGATGGATGATTGACATCCCTCAGCACAACATCATCCCACTGCTCTTTGAGCTCATTCCGGATAATAGGTGTAGGCACAGGCCATGCATAAGTGTGCTCAATGGTATTCCCACCCCAGGCCCCCAGCATACCCATCTCACTCTGGATAATCAGCCCAACTTCATCGGCCACGTCATAATATTCAGGACCATACACATAGGATTGGCACCGGACATAGTTGTAACCATAATCCCGCAGAGCTTTCAGCTTCTTCCGCCATCGGTCCCTGTTTGTATCCGGGCATCCGGTTTCAGGGCAGGAGAGAAAATCTCCGGTTCCTCTCATATAGTAAGGTTCACCGTTGATCTGGAAATGCTTCCCGTCAACAGAGAGCTTCACAAACCCTGTCCGTTCACTCAAAGCATCCAGCACCACGTCTCCACGCATGAGTACTGCATCAACCCGGTACAACTTAGGAGCATCAGGACTCCACAAATCAGGGGACGCAACCGGAATCACGCATTCAACATCACCGGTCGCTACCTGAACCTCACAATGCTGCTCCCCACCCGCTCCACTTATACTCTTCACATATATCCGCAGCTTTGCAGGCTCTATAACACCACCGATCTTAATCTTAAATCTCATCTGCCCAGAATCCACATCAGGATAAGTGCAGAACCCCTCAATAAAACTCTCACCGGTCGCAGTAAGCTCAACACCTCTATACAACCCGGACCAGTTCCCCTGCCAGTTAAACGCCATCCCAAGTATCCGATTGTGCTCGTGGACCCGCACCGCCAGATGGTTACTCTCTCCATAATGGACAAGTTCAGTCACATCAAACCCGAAAGGCACAAAAGGAGCACCGTTCTCCCCAACTTTAGTCCCATTCAACCAGACTTCCGCACTGGGATGCACTCCTCCGAAGTTTAGCTGGATACGTTTGCCAACCCAGTCAGAGGGAAGCTTGAACTGTTTCCCATACCAACCAGTCCCAACATAATGGGCCTGAAAAGTCCTCGCTTCCAGTCCAAAATCCCAGACTTTCTCCTTAGCCTCATCCCCAAACTCCTGCCCCTGCCAGCTCCCTGGAACTTCAATCAACCCCGCCAGAGCATTTTCATCCTCAAACCACTTCTCACGCACACCCACATCGTCAGGGTCCAGATGAAACTGCCAGGCCCCATCCAGAGACATCCGCTTCTCAAAACCATGCACCAAAACCGGATTAACCCGCACCGGAACCAACTTAACAACATCCATAACAGTCTCCTTTTAAGAAGGAAGTTTTTTGACAGGATTAAATTTGTCATCCTACTCTAATGTAGTCAAGTTTAATTCTTGGTGTTCGCTATGCTTCTGTGTGATAACCCTACTATACTTGATGGTCCCACATTAGTGGCCCATAAACTTCCTTCATCGATCATCGCAGAAGCAGGCGGAGCCGGTATGTTGCTGAACGAGAAGATCACGCGACTTGTCGCGTCCCTTGTTGGATGACTAGACCGTCCTCCGCCTTAGCTTTTGCAAATTGCTGTGGATCAAACTCCGATTGATCACGTGCTATTGCATATATCAACTTTATGAATTTTCGTGCCACAGCAATTCTGATTTGCCCTGTCTTTTTGCCTTGTGCTTTTACTTCTTTTGAATATGAGTCATATAAGCCACCTGTTTTGATCTGAATTATGGCCATATGACAGATTATATATCTTGCCAGTGCGCGTCCACGCTTACTTATGTGTTTTTCTCCACTGTGTTTGCCACTGGAGACTTCAAAAAGGTTCAATCCAATATATTTTTCAAGTGATGCATATGAATCATATTTGCTTATATCCCCGCACTCACCCAATAGACCTGCCACACTTACAACTCCCACGCGTGGCAGACTAAGCAGGCACTGCGCTATCTTGAGTGTCTGAAGGATCGCATCCATTTCACATTTCAGTTGTTCTCGGCGCAATTCGACCATCTCTAAATAATTCAGTAAGGATACCAT
Organism: Abditibacteriota bacterium; assembly: GCA_942493375.1. Classification (GTDB taxonomy): domain Bacteria; phylum Armatimonadota; class UBA5829; order UBA5829; family UBA5829. Next base: position 453,895 of record OW818698.1, read on the forward strand.
CGCATTATGTCGTGTCTGTTGACCCAGTTTTGCCGCAATAGAACGCTTTGCAGCCAGGGCCACCACTTCAGCTTTGTGTGCCATTCTGCCGGAAGTCGCCTTTTTGAGCGTGCACCTTATACTAGTTATCCTCGAATTGGCTACTTCATCAGCATTTGTATACTTTCTAACTATACCTCTCACACTCTTGCAAACAGCGTCTTTGAAGATGTCTCTCAACTCTGGAAACCACACTTCCAGATGACATTGAAATTCGTTCCTGAGAGAAGTGCGTTTCTTAGTCAGAGAATCCCATTCTGCAATTGCGCAGCGTAGCTGCGCATATTCATCCGTCAGCTCCTGCACTTCCTGATAACATCCCTGCCAGACTAGATCAGCTATCACACGCGGATCCTTAAGATCATTCTTCTTGGGAGAGTTATCTCTCACTTCTTTGGTGCGTTTCACATGGTAAGGATTTACCTGGACTAACCTCAGTTCATTTCGTTGCACCCATTCCCTGAAACAAGTGCTGTATGGACCAGTCGGCTCGAAAGCAATCCAGAGATCGTAACCTGCATAAATCAGGATATTCACGAATGATAGAAACTCTGTGTAACCATCGGCATTTTGTAAGGATCGGTGCATAATGGATTTCTCAGCATACCGGAAAGCACCGTAATCGATCCATCCCTTGCTGATGTCTACACCAACAACTATACCATTCACCGGATTTGGGACAGCTTGACAATCTTTCTTGTTAATAAGCATACTTTTCATGGTAGGTTCTCCTTGGTTTTTTTGTGCACATTAATAATACCAAGAAGCACCTACTACATTATAGGAAGCTGAACGCAGTGAAGGATGACAATGCTTTTACGCACCAGCATACCTCAAATACCCTAACATGTTAATCCTGTCAAAAACTCCCTTCCGAACAAACTCACCCACCTAAACTTCGCACAAGCTCAAGGTAGTATTCGAAATTTTCCTGGGGACAGGGAGGGACGGAGTGGTCCAGCGATGGCATGTAACCACCACTCTCCAGCAGCACCGGGACCTTACACATTATCTCTCGTTTGATATCTTCTTTACTGCCAAGAAGCACCCGCTTGTCTATCCCACCCCATATAACAAAGTCCGGATGCTGTTTTCTGAACTCCACCACGTCATATCCAGCAGCCACTTCAAATGGAAACAGAGCATTCATCCCAAGCTCAATAAACCGGTCCAGCACCAAGCCGTTATTGCCATCAGAATCCAGCATAAACCGCCGCTGTCCATGTGCTCTCAAATGAGCAAACAGCTCCCTGTAATAAGGGACCATAAACTCATCAAACAGTCCCGGACCGATCAATGGACCATTCTTAAACGCCATATCCTCATGAAACAGCACATAGTCAAAATCAACTGCATCAAACACTCTGGGAGTACACTCGAAGTGCATCTCAAGCCATGTCCGGGCCATATCGTGGAGGGTATCCGGATAGTCGTAGAACGCATAGGCCAGCTTCTCCTCACCCCAGAAGTTCCGCCAAAACGCATACAACCCAACCAGATAAAAACCAATCGGATCATCCTGCCCCGTAAGCCGATCAATCTCCTGCTGCAGGATACTAAAATCGTGGTTTTCAGGCTTAAGTCTGGGTTTGATCTGATTTATCCAGTCCAGGTCAGATTCAACCGGAAACTTCAGCCACTGGGGCATGCTGGGCCCGTCGCTTCTCTCCCGCCAGACTTTCCCCAGGTCATCTTCCAAAACTGTCGTATGCCCATCGCTCTCAACAATCCAACTCTGGACAGCAGGCCCCGACAGAGCCATCGAAGTCAACCCAAGACCACCTGTAATTTCAGGCCGGGGATCGATCTTATAATACTCCATCGCATGAGCATCAGCAGGGAGTCCACCCAAAGCTTTCCACTCAGCAACAGTCTCCCCCCAAAAAGCCACCGCCTCCCAGTGCACCATCCGGTCAGTATCCTGGAAATCAAAAACCCGACAAAACCTCTCCCGATTAGTCATTCAACTCAACGCTCCAACTTTCAACTTCCCACTCCCCACTTTCAACTCTCCAACTTTCAACTTCCACTCCCCACTTTCACCTCCCCACTTTCACCTCTCCACTTTCACCTCTCAACTTTCCACTTTCCACTTTCAACTTCCACTCCCCACTTTCCACTCCCCACTTTCCACTCTCCACTCTCCACTTTCCACTCTCCACTCCCCACTTTCACCTCCCCACTTTCACCTCCCCACTTTCACCTCTCCACTTTCCACTTTCAACTCTCCACTCTCCACTTTCCACTTTCCACTTTCCACTTTCCACTTTCAACTCTCCACTTTCACCTCTCCACTTTCACCTCTCCACTTTCAACTCTCCACTTTCCACTTTCAACTCTCCACTCTCCACTTTCAACTCTCCACTCTCCACTTTCCACTTTCCACTTTCCACTTTCAACTCTCAACTCGAATCTCAAATCCAACATCCACCGCGTCCGGCAAGTAAGCCGATATTTCAACATCCAGTTCCGTTGTCTCGCTGGACCATGCACAAGAGAAGTTAATCCAACTCCGCCCGCCTGCCTGCTCATGCCACCTGGACTGCGATGGAATCACTTCCAGCTCTCTCCCGCCAGCTGATATCTTCATCGTCATCATCTCGTGCAAACAGTGATGATGCCAGTTGACGCCATCCCTGGAAGTCTTCACAGAAACAATAAGCATTCCTTTCTCAGACGATTGAACACTCACCTTACCAGCGATCTTCCTGAGAGAGACATGCCTGTCCCGCTCATCACTGCAGTATTTTGCCTGCCGGAACAAGTCATCCGAATAAATCACCTGCTCCCGCCCTCTGACAACTCTGCCGATCATAGGCTGATTAGCTTCATCATCCCAGGATAAAACCTCTCTACTCTCTTCTTCAAAATCACAAGGAAGCCTGAGATACACTTGCCCATAGGGTTGATCCACATAAGGTTGACCAACAGACTCATTTCCACCAGGCACAACACTCAGCAGCTTAACCTCCCATGGTTTCAGCCACATAGACAATTGGCCGCCCGATGCCAATACCCCCAGCGCACATTCTTCCGGATAAATACTCTTGATCTCGCAGGGCTGCCCAAACGTCTCAGACAACTCACCCATGTCCAATGTTATCTGCCTTGCATCAAATGAAGGATTGTAAACAAACACCGCCGCCTGCTCTGAATCAGCATAAGCATACCCATAGGGTTCTGCTTTCCAGGGACTTCCAAGTATCCGAACAGCTTTCTGCTTCAATGCTTTACAGCCGCTCAGCCACTTCCATACTCTCCCCCAGAGCTGCCGGTCTTCGCTGTCCAGCATGTTCAAATCGCCCCACATCTGGGAGAGCATACTACCCCGGGCTATATCCATAACCCAGGAATCCCGCCAACCTTCAGCACCCATGTAACTTGCCCACCGGGTGTCACTCAGCCAAACCCCAAGGCTGTCGCTGCTGGCAAGAGGCACAAGGTCCCACGCATGCTGCACAACCTGGTCCAGGCTGATAGAAACAGACTGCCGAAGCTCTCTGCTGGGAGTATCAGAAGGAGTCGCTCCCTCCATCAGCACCCCTCTTTCGTAAATCGTATCTCCCCACAGGAGCCACCAGGGAGACCTCGTACTCCAGTAATACATCACAAACAAATCAGGACACTCCACCCGCAGATCAGCAAATATCTGCAATGTAGAGTCCATTATGGTCTCAGTGGAATATTTCCCGGGAAGATGGTCATGCTCAGGATTGTTACAAAGAAACATCCCCCCATCCAGCTTAATCCCGGAAACATTGTTCACCCTTATATGGTGCAAAATAGCATCCCGGTACATCGAATGCCAGGGTTCAGATGTTATGCACAGAGCCCACCCGTTCTTCTCCGTCATACTGGGTTCCAGCTGCTCATTCTTTACATTAGGATGAAAAGCATATGGCCCGCATGCAGGAGAAGTCCAGAGCCCCAGCTTCATCCCCATATCTTTAATCCTGCCGGTTACTTTGGCCGGACCATTAGGAAAAAACCTGGGGTCAAAGTCAGTCAGATCACCATGGGGATTGCTCCAACCTGCATCAAGAAAGTAGTATTCAAAATCTACCCCATATTTCCTGAGATCTTCAATATTGTCCAGGCTGTCCAGAACCAATTCTTCAGTAAGATAAGTAGGATTATCCAGGCCTGCAACATCGTGGATTCCATAGCTATGATAAAACTGAATCAGGTCATTCTTTCGGGCACAATGTGTCTCCAGATGCCGCACAAAAGCCTGTCCAGCGTCTCCTTCATTGCCAACCCCGAATACAGCTTCCTTACTCTGATATATCTCACCAGGAGCCAGTTTCTTACCAGGCAGCGTGCCCAGGTACACATTATCATTCCAGCCAACACTTATCCCGGATGGATGTCTGATCCCGCAAAAGACATCATCCCCAATATTGCAGGGGAACCCCTGAGCTCCGCCCGAAGCAGTAAATCCACCCTTAAGCCGCTGCATATCGATCTCCAGCAGCGTTTTCTCTGCACTATCCAGGTTCTCAACCGTAATCTGCTTATATATCACCGGCTCATCCTGATTCACCCAGTAATGCACATCCACCTGAAGCCGTTCATCATCATTAGCAAGCAATAAATGCACATCCGCCCGCCCATCTGCTGCATTCTCCGTATGTTTCAACAATTTGAATGCCGATACATCCCGCATAGCATCACCAACCGATACATACTGGTCTGCCACTATACTGTGTGGAGAATAGCGCTCAGCATCAGGTTCCGACATCCCCGGAAACCGTCTGTCCAGCCCTTTAGTCTGCACTGCCAGCACATTAGAAGCCCCAAACGTTAAAGACTTATAAGCCTCATCACCGGGTTTCAGCACATACTTGGGGGAATCATGCCAATAGCCACCTGGTGCACTCTGTCCAACCAACTCCCCATTTATATAGACCCAATACTCCAGCCAGTCAAAAGTATCATAACCACCCAGACCAAGCTCAATAATCTTCCCCTCAGCATCCGCCGGAAGCGTAAACGAATGCCGGTACCAGCCATAACCAGGATATGTAACCGTAGCATAAAACACATTCCCTATAGGCCATTCATTGATCCTGCCGGCACCCATCCATTCGCTGTCATCCAGCTCAGATCCCTGGAACCCGGACACCAGCCCGAACTCCTCGTCCCTGGGCACGTCCTCCCCCGACCCTGGACAGAACTTCCATCCAGGAATGTCTATCCGATACTCACTAACCCCCAACCGAAGTACGCACTCAGTAGATTTACCGAATGTATACCTCCGCCCAGTCAGCTTATTAGAAAGCCCACTTAAATGAACCTCCCCCTCAAGCTCAACCTCCGCCTCCAAACACCCATTGCCAATGTGCAGCTTATTATTATCAACAAATGTATATGCATCAATCCGATCATCCATCATTCCCACTCCCAAAACACCAATTCAATCCCTTCCGAAAAATCTGCGTAAATCTGCGAAATCTGCGGATAATTCCCTTCCCAAATCCTGAGTTAATCGCCAAAACCTGCGGATTGCAGTCAGACTATCTTCTCTCTATTTCCGTGTATTCCGTGTATTCCGTGGTGAACTATCCCTTCCCAAAAAAATCTGCGTAAATCCGCGAAATCTGCGGATAATTCCCTTCCCAAACCCTGCATAAAACCACGAACTCTGCGGATTGTAATCAAACTATCTTCTCTTTATTTCCGTGTATTCCGTGTATTCCGTGGTTAACATCCCTTCCCAAAAAATCTGCGGATAATTATCTAAATTGCCTTCTCCTTCTCCGTGTCCCCCGCGTCTCCGCGTGAAACCTTTTCCGGATGGAGTTACCCAACCCCGTGGCACTTCTTAAACTTCTTCCCACTCCCACAGGGGCAGGGATCATTTCTCCCAACTCTAACACCAGGATCAATCTGCGTCCGTTCTTTCCTGATCTGCCCTGCAAGCATATCAAACCCAGGCAGCGAATGCTCAAAGAACCTCTTCCAGCCAGCACACAAATGGCTCAAATCACCACTGCCAGGCGCTCTGTGCTTCAGACAATCCCCCATACAATACTTAACAAACTCACACCCAACGCACTGCTCGTTCCACTGCAGCTTCTGAGCCCCAAACTGCCTGTATTTCTCTGATTGTTGGATACTCTCCCAACCATCAACTGACGTATTCCCCAGCTTGAGTTCCGGTTCAGCGTAGAAATCACAGGGGTAAATATCCCCGTTATACTCAACCAGAAAATACTGACAGCAATTGTTATCCATGTGGCAGATATTGCGTTTCCCATCCAACATAAAACCCAGAATAGAATCAAACAGCCGGACAGAGACTTTCCTGGTATCACTCAAATACCACTCATCAAAAACCCCGCACAGAAACTCCCCCCACTGGTCATTACTAATACTCCAGGGTAGAGAATTTCCATCACTCCCAAACTCTACACAGGGAATATACTGATGAAAAACCAGCCCCATATCCCGCAAATATCTATATACTTCCCTGCCCCGCATCACGTTCGCAGAGCTAACCAGAGTCAGAGTATTGAACTCCACCCTGTTTCTCCGGAGGCATTCAATCCCTTTCAACACCTCCGCATGCGAACCCGAACCATTCCCATGCTTCCTGTAGAAATCATGTATCTCAGCAGGTCCATCCAGACTAACACCCACAAGAAACTTATACTCATACAGATGCCTGGCAAACTCATCATCAATCAGCGTAGCATTAGTCTGCAGCCCATTCGATACCACAGACCCAGGCTTCCCATATTTCTGCTGGAGGGCAGTAACCTTTCGAAAGAACTCCACCCCCACAACAGTAGGTTCCCCACCCTGCCAACCAAACGCATAAACAGGCTGGTCCGTAGCCATATACCCCGCTACAATCCCCTCCAGCACATCATCCGACATCCGATGCACCACACTCTCCGGATACAACCCCTTCTTATCCAGATAAAAGCAATACTCACACCGAAGATTACAATCAGCCGAAGCTGGCTTAATTAGCAAAGAAAACGGTTTAGTCATACAACACTACATCCAACAAACATATCCACCAAAATCATCTCATGCCAATTGTCATCCTGAGGCACGAAGGATCTGTTTTCCCCACATTCCAAAAGCAACAATAAACGCCAAATTTCGCGCAATTCGCAAACTTTCGCGCCATTCGCGATTCAAAAGCGTTCAGAAAACACCACCATCGCAGCAGACCTGGCAGGCAAGGTAACAGTCTGTTTCAAACTATTCGTCGTAATACTCTTGTCAGCAAACAGCTTCTTCGGATACAGCGCGCTCATCTTGACTGCTCCTTTCCCAAACCCAAGCTCTCCCCGGTTCAGATTGAAAGTAACTGTCTGAGGCTGAGTATGCATATTGACCAGTGCCAACCCGACCGAACCATTAGGAGCCTTCCACAGGCTTCCCTGAACTGCAGGCCAGTCAGTCGGTATCTTGGTACCAAAGTTTTGCCAGGTGAACTTAATCCGGTCGAAATCACCGGTAAGTTTAGGGAACCGAAGCATCTCTCCAAGTGCCATATAGTCACTGGCAGCATATCTCGCTCTTGCAACTTCCCGTTCAAAAGCACAAATCTCTGGCATCTTTGCAGGATCATGTTGACCTGCCCAGCCGATCTGAATCCCCCACAGATACTGGGTAGCAAACTTCGGAATCCATTCCTCCTGATCATAGAAATAGAACCCGAAGCTCAGCTTGTAACCCGCATAGACCATCTGCCAGACAGGAGTCAGGAAAGGAGCCCCCTCGTTGCACCTGAGGTTCATATCGTAGTCAAAAGGCTCAGCAGCGCTCTCAGTAGTAAAGAACACCCCTTTCTTCACACTTGCAGCAGCTTTGCGCATATTGGATATCTGTTTGGCATAACCAGACACCCAATGGCTCCCGCCGCCGATAGTATGTCCGTGATCAGGATTGAAGCACAAATCAGGAGGAACACAAGCTACCTGGTCACAGTATACAGAATCCACACCAAGGTCCCTGACCATCTGCACAGTCAGCTCATTGAACTCAGTCTGCCAGTATGTAGTGGCAGGACACATAGGCCGGAGTTTCACCCCTGCAGCAGATGACCACACTTCCACCTTATCAGCTCCCCCGGAAGCCTGGGCTACATATTTCCAAGCTTCGTCATTTTTCCAGGAAGCAGCCTGCTCATCCATCAGGTGTTGATTTGTATAAGGCATCACCAGAGCATTCAATGCATGCATTCGTTTAGTAAATCCAAAGACCTGCTCCTTGGGAGGCCAGAATTCAGGATAAAAAGTATCGTGATCATAGTTCATCCAGTGATACAAATGCACTCCAGCAGGCACATCTATATATTTAAGAAGCTTCTCAATAGTAACCATATTCTCTTCGGTCATACCGTGGAATCCCACCCAGTAAGGTAACCGCTTGGTAGCTTCAGGTATGTCTTTTCTCATATATAAGGGTTTCTTGTTCTTCATCCACACTGAATTGCCTAAAACCCACTTCCGATACACCTTAGCAGCACTCACCCAGTCTCCAGGGAATGTACCGGTAACACACTCATAGGTCTGAGAATAACTCTTCCCAGGCACTCCCATATTATCCGGAAGTTGATTGACCTCGTAGACCAGTCCGTGCCCGTCAGCTAGCTTCTCAAAACGCATCTCTTTTACATAGGCTTCAGGATCGTGTGTAGCCATGTAGAGGTTTACGCCCTTGTCCGACAAAGCACAGAACTGCATCGAATACAGAGCAGATGGATACCTGCCCGAGAAACCAAAGTCTCCGTTCAAAGGGTCCTTTACAACCATCCCAAAGGCAAAAGGGGTAGTAGCTTCAGCTTCTTTACTTGCAGTAATGCCATACATCCGGGGGAACTTCACTCCCCAAAGCCCCAGTTTCTTAGACCTGTTATTGACGCCAATCCGCCAGTTTGTAAACACAGTCCCTTGAATTTGCTTAACAACCATGATCACGTCGATAGTATTGGGTTCATCTCCAAGGGCCATCCCGTTCCATGCAATCGTCATACCCGCAGCACTCTTAGCCATAACACTCGGAGCAACAGTGCTAACATCGGAGTCCAGTATCTCAATATCATTATCGTTGCCGTCAGGCTTTCTAAATTCCAACCGCCACAACCCCGGCATACCAGGATATCGCTTGATAAACTGCCGTTTGGAGGTATTATCCATCAATCCCACCAGCCGGATACTGTTCCCCTGCAGTTCAAACGTAATAGTACTATTCTTACTCTTAAGCACACTCAGCTTCTTGCCAATACTGCTTTCATCTGCAACCGGAGCTGAATAATTCACCATCATATAAGGAGGATTATCAGAAGCTCTGTTCATAATCGTCAAATACCCATTGGAAGTAGTCTTCGAGACCAAAACCCCGTTATTAGCTTTAGCATGCTCAATCCACGCCTGAACTAGCCCCTTAGGCAGTTCCTTCATCTGATAGCCCGAAGTCCCTGGAGTAGATGTCCACGTAGCAGGTGCCCCCAAATCATTCGTACTAACAGATGGATTCTGAAACTCCCCGCCTTCAGTCCATGCAGAAGTTATCTCCCGGGCAAAGATACTTACTGTTGCATCCGTGTAATACGCTCCCCCAACATAGAAATACATCTTCGCTGAGTGGATTATGGCATTAGATGGAATCCTGGACAAATCCCACTGGAAATAACTCCGCAAGGTGCCATAATCAGGCCCTTGAAACGCCATTTCAGTCTTCCAACCGTTCCCCTGGTTGCAATTAGCCGCCAGCAGCACCTTCTCTTCAACAGCATTAGCCAAACCCAAACAACCAAGCAACAGCACGCACACAAGAACAACAATCATCTGCTTCAAATCATCTACCCCTTATTTTAAATGGTAATAGTTTAGTTTTCTGTGAATTGCATCAATTTCCGTTCATCCAGAGTAAAGTCGAAGGACGCGGACAACACACCCCCGCTAGCCCTGAGTAGCGCAAAGCGCGTATCGAAGGACGGCTGCGAAGCGCCATTCCCTTCCAGAAGCAGATATCCACAACCCATCCCTTTTCGCGTGTTTGGCGTGATTAGCGGTTCATAAAACCCCCGTTCATCCAAAGCAAACTCGAAGGATACGGACAGCATAACCCCGCTAGCCCTGAGTAGCGCAGAGCGCGTATCGAAGGGCGGCTGCGAAGACCCATTCCCTTCCAGAAGCAGATATCCATAACCCACCCTTTTCGCGTATTTGGCGTGATTAGCGGTTCATAAAATCCCCGTTCATCTAAACGCAAAGTCGAAGGAACGCGGACAGCATAACCCCGCGAGTCCTGAGTAGCGCAAAGCGCGTATCGAATGGCGGCTGCGAAGCCCCATTCCCTTCCAGAAGCAGATATCCATAACCCACCCTTTTCGCGTATTTGGCGTGATTAGCGGTTCATAAAACCCCCGTTCATCCAAAGCAAACTCGAAGGATACGGACAGCATAACCCCGCGAGTCCTGAGTAGCGCAAAGCGCGTATCGAATGGCGGCTGCGAAGCCCCATTCCCTTCCAGAAGCAGATATCCATAACCCACCCTTTTCGCGTATTTGGCGTGATTAGCGGTTCATAAAATCCCCGTTCATCTAAACGCAAAGTCGAAGGAACGCGGACAGCATAACCCCGCGAGTCCTGAGTAGCGCAAAGCGCGTATCGAAGGACGGCTGCGAAGCGCCATTCCCTTCCAGAAGCAGATATCCACAACCCATCCCTTTTCGCGCGTTTGGCGTGATTAGCGGTTCATAACCCCCCCGTTCATCCAAAGCAAACTCGAAGGATACGGACAGCATAACCCCGCGAGTCCTGAGTAGCGCAAAGCGCGTATCGAATGGCGGCTGCGAAGCCCCATTCCCTTCCAGAAGCAGATATCCACAACCATCCCTTTTCGCGTGTTTGGCGTGATTAGCGGTTCATAAAATCCCCGTTCGTCCAGAGTAAAGTCGAAGGACGCGGACAACACCCCCCCGCTAGCCCTAAGTAGCGCAAAGCACGTATCGAAGGGCGGCAGCGAAGCGCCATTTCCTTCCCGAAGCCTGATATTCACAACCATCCCTTTTCGCGTATTTGGCGTGATTAGCGGTTCATAAAATCCCCGTTCATCAAAAGCCAAGTCGAAGGACGCGGACAACAAACCCCGCTAGCCCTGAGTAGCGCAGAGCGCGTATCGAAGGGCGGCTGCAAAGCGCCATTCCCTTCCCGAAGCCTGATATTCACAACCATCCCTTTTCGCGTGTTTGGCGTGATTAGCGGTTCATACAATCCCCAGCTCAACCAAAGCAAAGTCGAAGGATGCGGACAACACCCCCCGCTAGTCCTGAGTAGCGCAAAGCGCGTATCGAAGGGCGGTCGGAAATTCACTCAAACAAAACCGTTCCTGATCAACCCAGCCAGCACTTCAAACCACCCAAGCCTCGTTCTACCATCAAACAATTTCTCCGAATGAACCCTGCCGGATGGAGACGGAATCACAAACACCTGTGAAGATCCGATACTCCTCCCGGTCAGCCCGTAATGGTGCCTGCCTGGACCAGCAAAAGCATTATATCCGGTCTTGCTTGTAAAACACACAAACCGAGGCTGATACTTGAGGATCTTCTCTTTGAGGGAAAGGTACACCGTCAGAGAGTTCAATAGAGGTCAGGTTGGTATCATCTCCGGTATGCCGGTGCTTAACCAGATCGGTAAACCCAATCCCATAATCATTCAACTTCCAGTCATCCTCAAACCCAAATGGTTCAGGGACAATCCCTGCCTGGTATATGCACTTATAAAATGCGTTAGTATACCCCGCATAATAATGCTGCTTCTCCGCCGAAACATCCCCAACCACAGTCCCAACAAACACAACATCCAACCCAATCTTCAAATAATCCGGCAATATATGTTCAACCACTTCACGCACGATCTAATGCCTGCAATTCAATATAAACCTTGGAAAATCCAACCACATCAATTCCCTTGGAGAAGGGGGTTAGGGGATTGATTCCCTTCATACTTCATAATTCATAACTCGTAATTTCCCATCTACTCCAGCGTTATCTCACCCATCCTGCTGAGTTCATGGAAACCGCCCACAAAGTTCGGGCTCCATCCCAGATATTCAGACTGGCCGTTAATTGAACGGTAGAAGTTGGCATAGACTTTCGAACCTGTTTTGACTCCTCCTGGCAGCAGTTTTTCTAAAGGCAAAGCTATACGCACCTGCCATCGGTCGGGGAGGCTGGTATTAGAATTGACTATAACACCACTGTCCCAGGTGGTGCTTGTATCAGCTTCCCATTCATATGTGATGAACTTGCCTGCGGGATTTATAGCAAGCTGCCTGTAGGGTTTACTTCGAGCTGCAGCAAAGAACAACTCCCAGTCGTCGCCAAGCCATATGGCATCATCAGATCTCAATATGGAAGGATCAAGCATCTCTTCCAACTGAATATATAGATACTTGCCATCATTCGCCAACCTGGTTTCCAGTTTCCGAGTAGTTTCACCACCAGATATAACACGCCAACCAGTCGATACCGTTGCCTTTGACCAGTCAACTTTGGCAGGGTCACCAGTGGATGCTTCTATAATCTGTTTTGCTGCAGTCACTTTTGGTGGAGGCTGGTTCCGCATAGCTTCGATAATCGGATGCATCTTGACTCCCTGCATCATGTGGTCCCAGATACCCTTTTCGAAAAATGCTACTCTAGCCTTGTCAGTGTCAGTTTTCGCGGCTAGTTTGGCACGGTCAAGTATCTCACCAAACACTTTCATCCGCTCAGGAGTGCCCAGGGAACCCCAGGCAATCGCTTCAGTCTGCCCTCCGAATTCATTTGGTTTGAATGGATAGTTGGCAGGATTGGTATAGGTTTTTTCGATAGCAGTATAAAGGTCTTTCATCGGAGCTGAAGCGCTGCCATAATAGCGTTTGAAAAACTCATCAAGTGCAGCCTTACCCTTGATCCGTGAATCTCTGGCCATTGTTACTGTCAGATACAATTCCGGAAGATCAAGCAAGTGGGTCTGTCTAAACTCACTGGAGTGCTCAAGGAATATCCCTTTAATTCCGTCCTTTTGGAACATCTTCATCTGCTCAACTGCAGTGTGTGCAAAATAACCAGGGAATACCGGATATTTTCCGCCATAACCGGATAATGCAGGGAAACAATAGTAAAGCCAAAGGTATATCGGGCGATCTTTCTCTTTCGTTATCCAACTATTGTATATCCGCATGCCATTATCTCTGATCGAGGGAGCAAACCAGTCTCTTGTCTGCATACACAACATTACCGCGATATTTGGTTCCAGGCGAATATTTGTCGGATAGTCCGAGTAATCCCAATAAGACAAGGCTGCGATATACTTATTCGGATGAGATTTTTTAACCTCGGTTGCAACCTTGTTTATAAAGCCCCATATGTAGTTACTGGCAACACCACCAAAGAATTGGGCGTTCTTATCCGACGTATCAAGTGCAGCCTGACAGCCTGGACACCTGCAATATTGGTTATTATCCATCGGTACAAGTCCAAAGAAATCACCCAAAGCCATTGCTCCCGAATGAGTTCCTTTGCCATCGAAGTAATCCCGGGCATCTTGCACAACCTGAGCAATAAGTTCCGGGTTAGTGTAACAAAGCTGCGGTGGCTTTCCGGAATACCCCTGTGCAAACCAATCAGGATGCTCATTTAAGAATCTGTCGTAGTATCCATAAAATGAATGGTTGGCTCTGAACGGTTGACCGCCGATGCCAACTCGTAGCTTCCAGAGATTAGCTTCAGGTCTCGGAACATAGTCCTCTTTTCTGGGCATCCAGAGATCGGTATCCTCTATCCAGGTATACTTCATGTCAGGCACACGTCGGACATCTTTCCCGCCGACTATCAAATTGGAAGTCTTGTTGAAGCAGGTTCCCATCTCCGTAGGGTGATACCATCGCACTCCACAATACGTGCGAAGGAATTCATATGTAGCAGTGAGAGTTCCTTTATCTTCATAAAATCCCGGCATTGGTATAGAACCATCTGCAGGTAAAGATACTTCCTTGTCCTTGCCAACAAGAAATATTGCATCAGGCATGAACTTTAGTGAATATTCCTGGCTGGCAAAACCATCACTGGATACTCCCAGTTTTCGTGCAGCAGGACTATTACCTACAAATACCTTCAATCCCTTTACTACATTCTCATCTGTAACTAAAGGCAACTCAGCTCCAGTTATAAGCTTCACATGTTCCTGAAGCTCCTTAGCCGCAAAAGCCGCTGCAACAGTCGGGTTCTTAGCAATAACAACAGAAGCCACAGGCACACCATTTTTGACTAGAACCTGCCTGATCGGAACTGCCTGTGCTGGAATAACAACCAAGGCAAATAGCAGAGTCCCAAATAAACACAATATAATAATTAACCGCATATACCATCTCCAAATATCATAAAATCAACAACAACACTGTCATCCTGCTCAGTGAATGGTCTTCACCAACCCATTCGCGAAGCACCCATCCAATTCCCCATTTGAGCGAGAGGGGGGATGTGAAACAAAGCTGAAAGCTAAATCCCAACATCCCCTTCCCTTTCCGTGTATTCCGTGTATTCCGTGGTTAAAAAAGGCTTTCCGTGTACTCCGTGGTGGAATAGAAACCTATTCCAAGTTCATCTCCCCCAGTCTGCTCATTTCCTGGAAGTTCCCTGCAAAGTTAGGGCTCCAGGCTAAAAACTCAGACTGGTTAGCTATTGTTCTGTAGAAGTTTGCATAGAATGGTGTTCCAACCTTAGCTCCACCCGGTACCAGTTTATCCAAAGGCAGAGCAATCCTCACCTGCCAGCGGTCAGGGAGGCTGGTATTTGATGTAAATATAGCCCCGCTGTCCCACTTGCTGCTGGTTGCATCCCATTCATATTCCACGTGGACATTATTAGGATTCATCGCCAGCTGCCTGTAAGGTTTACTGCGTTTAGGAGCAATGAACACCTCGAAGTCGTCATCAAACCAGATCTCACCAGCAGCTTTTAGAGTCTTAGGATCAAGCATCTCCTCCAACTGAACATACAGGTATTTGCTGTCGTGTGTCAGCTTAGCCTCTATCTGTCGCTTGGATTCCTTACCCGACACTATCCGCCAGCCGGTCAATGACACTGCCTTTGACCAGTCAACCTTGGAGGAATCACCGTCAGAAATCACAGCAGCCTGCTTAGGAATGCTGACCTTGGGAGGGTCCTGTGAACGCATTATAACCAGGCCTTTATGCAGCTCAACGCCTTCCTTCATATAGTTCCAGACACCCTTTTCAAAATAAGTAACCCGCTTCTTCTCAAGGTCAGTCTTTGCTGCAAGTTTCGCCTGCTCCATCAACAGACCAAACTTAGCCATTCTCTCAGGAGTTCCCAGATACCCCCAGGCTATTTCCTCAGTCTGTCCACCAAACCAGACGTTATTAGTCGGGTAGTTCTTGGGATTATAATAGGTATCTTCTATACCTTTATACAGGTCCTGCATCGGTTTAGCAGCATTGCCATAAAACCGCTTGAAGAACTCATTTAATGCTTTCTTCCCATTGATCCTGGAATCACGTCCCATTACCACTGTCAGGTAAACTTCAGGTAGGTCAAGCAAATGGCTCAAATGGGCTTCGCTCGAATGCTCCATGAAAATGCCCTGGATATTGTTCTTATTGAACATCGTCGAATGCTTTACAGCCGTGCTGGCATAATATCCTGGGAACACAGGGAACTTGCTCCCCATACCCGTCAATGCCGGGAAGCAGAAATACAGCCACAAGTACATCTGCCGGTCTTTCTCTTTAGTCACCCAGCTGTTGTAGATCGCCATTCCATTATCCCGTGTCTGGGGCATATACCATTCACGAGTGTCCATACACAACATCACTGCAATATTGGATTCCAGCTTAACATTTGTAGGATACTTCGAGTACGCCCAATAGGAGAGCGCTGCAATGTATTTAGTGGGGTGAGTCTTCTTGACCTCTTTGGCAACCTTGTTTATGAATCCCCATACATAGTTGCTGGCTGCACCGGTAGAGAAATTGGTATCATTCTTGTCCATGTTGCCATATTCTGCCTGGCATCTGGCGCACTTGCAGAAATCGCCATTGTCCATGGGAACAAGTCCAAAGTAATCCCCCATCGCCTGAGCGCCTTTTTGAATCCCTTTACCATCAAAATAGTCCCTGGCGTCCTGCACAACCTGGGCTATAACTTCCGGATTTGTATAACAGAGCTGCGGAGGCACTACCCCGGTATTCTCATATCCCTGTGCAAACCAGTCCGGATGGTCTTTCAGGAACCTGTCATAGTATCCATAAAAAGAGTGATTGACTGTAAACTGCTGGCCACCCTGCCCTACCCGCAGCTTCCAAAGGTTAGCCTCAGGCCTTGGGACATTGTCCTCACCTGTAGGCATCCACAGCTCAACATTGTACATCCACATATATCGCATATTAGGGACACGCCTGACACTGCGTCCGCTGACAGTAAGGGAAGCCCTCTTATCGTAGCAGGTCCCGAGTTCATTAGGAATATACCAGCGAACTCCGCAGCTGTAGTATAGAAAATCATAGACAGCAGTCAGGGTGCCTTTGTTGTGGAAGAAATCCGGCATCTGGGGGCCGCCATCTGCAGGAGCCGGTACATTTTCATCCTTTCCCACAAAAACAACTGCTAAAGGCAGGAACTTCACAGCATATTCCTGGTCTTTGAAACCGTCACTTGAAACACCAAGCTTCCGGGCACCGGGGCTGTCCCCAACATAAAGCTTGGGTCCTGTAACATTAGTGTCATCCTTAACTACAGGCAGTGTGGTCCCCGTAATAAGCTTTATATGCTCATTCAGCTCCTTAACTGCAAAAGCTGCCGGCAATGTGGGAGTTTCAGCAGTTATAATGGTCGCCACCGGCTGACCATTGCTTGTTAGAGCAATTTTGTTTGAAGCTGCCTGTGACACAATGCTGCAAACACCAAATAAAACCAACATTCCAAAAACCATGATCTTCTGAAGCATAATCTCTTCTCCTGCTACTGGAATACCAAAAGCTTCGACAAAACCAGCAATATACCCTCTATAGATCAACAATCAATTGCCAATTCATTTATAAACCGCCAAACAACGCCAACCACGCGAAAAAAGATGAAATCCCTTTCGCGTGCTTTAGCGAACTTTCGCGGTTCTCTTTCCCAAAAATCTGCGTAAATCTGCGAAATCTAGAGTATTCGGAACCTATACCTAATTCAAATTCCGAATACTCCTGCGGATAATTATCTTAAATGCGTTCATACAGCAATTCCCAAAAATATATGCAATAATTACTGAAGATTACTCACACGTAGGTGTCTAATATAATATCAGGCATTTCCAAACGGAACATTTTCAGCAAAACAGCATACTTATTAACAGTAATGAAAAACTTTATTGGAGAAGAAAATTGAAAATTACTCCCGTAGGCACTTATACCAAGCCTGACATCCCGACAATATTACATGTAGATGAACACCCGGAGATACTCAAACACATACCGCGTAGATGGATAAGGGATGCTATGATAATGACAGCCCTTGCTGGAACAGTCATGCTATTGTCCTCATGTGGTGGAGGCAGCCATAAGGTTTCCACACCTGGATCTGGTGGAGACAGCAATGTTGTTCCCGAACCCGAAACTGAAACGCTACCTCCAGGCCCTCCTCCAATATCGTCACTCAGCAGTGAAACCAACGTAGGGCTATTAATGCGTAATGAAGCAAGGAAATACGACATTTCACTCAATGATTTAGATCGCGTGCAGACTACATCAGTATTTACACAGATCAACGATCAAACCAGCATCAAATCAAAACAACTCCTCCGCAGCCAGGTAAAGGATTTTATGAAATGGCTGAAATCCGAGGGAGTAGTCTGACTGATGTAATATCCCGTAGTCACTGGGAGGCCAATATGAAAATCACTCCAGCAGACAACTACAAATCACCCAACATCCCAACCAGGGACTACGTGGACGATAATCCAGAGATCCTAAACCACATCCCCCGCCGCTGGATGTCGGATGCTGCTGTAATAACTGCGCTTGCTGGAACGGTGATGCTTTTATCCATAAGTAGAAGCGTTGCTACTCAGAAAAATGCCAACGTTGCAAAAATAGCACCGGTATTTCTGCACGGTGACGGCAAATGGGCACGGCCTATGCCAGGCATGCCGGGACCACCAGTCTACCTCAGTGAAAATGAAGTTAGGAATATCATTCGTAATAATACGCCAAATAGGAGCGTTCAGCTGCCTGCTACAGGCAAATTTATAAAGGATGTATCCCCGACTTTCCTCAGCGAAACTGAAGCACAGGAAGTCATTCGTGATGAAGCATCAAAATACGATATATTATTCAACACCTCTGATAAACAGCAAACAGTAATATCTGTTCCAAAAACAACCGGTAAACAAGGAATAAAGAGGTATATCCCCTTCAAACTCGATGGCTCTGATAACAAACGCCACATATACTTCGAGTTCATCTCGCGCGACGATACCACTAGTTTGCAGTCAAGCAAGATTATTTCGCCAGTTTCAACATATAACGAGAGTTCCAAAATAACTGCAAAGGAACTACGTAGTGTATTGCGTAAAGCATGCAAACGCGGCATTTATGGCGTGTTTTATGATCCGGTTATCTACCGTACTGACGCTATACAATTCCCTGAAGAGGGTGATGCAAAAGTATATGCCAGCACAAGTTTGCAGGCAAAAATCAAAGCAAAGTCACTCCTCCGAGCCCAGGTCAAAGACTTCATCAAATGGCTAAAAACAGAGGGAGTGATCTGATGAATATTCAACCTGTAGATAGTTATCACTCACCCAACATCCCAACCAGGGACTATGTAGATGATAATCCCGAGATCCTCAACCACATACCGCGCAGATGGATTAGAAATGCGTTTGTAATTACAGTGCTTGCCAGCGCAGTGGTGTGTTTATCATCCTGTGGAAGACGCACCCAGGGTCTGTCAGCATCGAATGTTTTTCTCAGTGAAGCTGATGTACGGGATATTATGCGCAGTGAAGCTGCAAAATCTGAAGTATCTTTTAGCACATTTGAAAACATACAAAAACCACTAACTATCTCAATGAAAAAATGGACTCAAAACAATAAAGCAAAAGAACTACTCCGCAGCCAGGTCAAAGACTTCATCAAATGGCTAAAAACCCAGGGAGTGATATAATAATAGTATGAGAGTTACTCCAGTAAGCAAGTATATCTCACCTCAGATCCCCACCAGGGATTATGTAAACGATCACCCGGAGATCCTAAACAACATCCCCCGTCGCTGGATGTCAGATACCTTGGTGCTAACAGCTCTTGCCGGAACAACCATGCTACTCTCTTCCTGCAAAACCAATAATGTAAAAGCAACAATCAATAACAAACTCACTTCAGTATTGCACCGGGGTAATGCTGGAACAGTATATCTTGGTAAGGTTATTCCACCTGTTTATCTCAGTGAAGATACTGCAAAAGACATTATTCGCATGGAAGCAGCAAAACAAGGCATCATATTCGACACATCGGATAATGCACAGAAATCTGTCAGAGTTCCTACCATTACAAGTAAAAACAAAAACCTGTACACCACTGTTATCTCTGATGGTATTAACAAGAAACGCAATATTATGTTCGAGTTAATAACCACAACTGACACCGTGGGCCTGCGTCTCAATAAAGTAGTGCCGGCAGATATATCAATGTACGATACCAGGGAAGCCGCAACCACATTGCAAAACAAACTCCGCAAAGCCTATCCACACGGCAGATATGGAGTTTTCTATAATCCACCAATCTATCCGTCAGAATATATGAATACTACCGTAAAGAGATCAACAACTGAACTAACTAACTCACAAAAACTCGCTAAATCTGCAGCAAAACAACTCCTCCGCGCTCAGGTAAAAGACTTCATCAAATGGCTGAAATCAGAGGGCGTTATCTAATGAAAATCCAACCTCTAGATAGTTATCACTCACCCCAAATCCCAACCAGGGACTACGTGGATTATAACCCGGAGATCCTAAACCACATCCCCCGCCGCTGGATGACGGATGCAGTAGTGCTGACAGCTCTTGCTGGAACAGTGATGCTATTATCTTCCTGCAAAAGCAACACAGGACCCAATAAAACACCTAATCTCAAAGTCGCTCCTGTATTCAAGCATGGTGAAGGTCTAGGAGCATTTGGGTGTGTGATGGTTACACCCCCAGTATTCTTAAGCGAAGTCGAAGCAAGAGATGTCATACGCCAGGAAGCACTCAAAGCGGGTATTGCATTTGATTTAACCCATAATCCCGTAATTGAAGTTCCAGTGCCTCGCTATTCAAAGCTTCTGAAAAGGCGATTCGGGGTTAGATTTCATCCTGTCTATATTGATGGAATCAATAAAAAGAGACATATCTATTATAAATACATCTCTGTAGATGACTCATTAAAACTGGAACCTGATGAGCCTGTCACGTATTCAGTATCCAGTACCAATGCAAAACAGAATGCTGAATCTCTTAGAAACACACTAAATACATCGAGTCAAACGGGTGTTTACGGTATATTCTACGACCCAGTAACCGATGTGCCTGTATGTAACTACGGAAAATACAGTAAGTTCCCGAAATCACAGCGTTACCAATTGATAGAAAATGAAAAACTCAAGAATGAATTAAAAGCAAAAACAGAGTCAAAAAAACTCCTCCGCGCTCAGGTACAAGACTTCATAAAATGGCTAAAAACAGAGGGAATTATCTAATGCACCTTACATTTCATCTCACATCCCGCTGCAACCTCAGATGCCGTTATTGTTATGCAAACCCATCTGAAGACACCGACATGACCTTCGATACCGTCAAATCCGCAATATCGCTATCATTAAAATCCTTAGCTGATAAACCATCCGACCAGAGCCTGGGGATCATATTCTTCGGAGGAGAGCCCCTGCTCAAACTCAATCTAATAAAACAGACAACCGCCCACTGCAAGGATATTCAACAGAAAACCGGGCAGACCTTTCACTTCAAGATCACAACCAATGGCACCCTGCTGGATGAAGAGTTCATGACTAATCCGAAAACCAGCGATATCCTGATAGCCCTCAGTCACGATGGCATCCGTGAAGCCCACGATACCAACCGGGTAGACTCCCAAAACAAAGGCACATTCGATCGCCTGGACCCGGTAATCGATGTCCTGTTAAAGCACCATCCCTACGCACCAGTAATGAAAGTCACAACGCCCAACACCGTCCCCTATTTTGCAGAGTCAGTGGAATACCTGTATAACCGGGGATTCAAATACCTTATATGCTCTCTGGACTACAGCTCAGACTGGACCGAAAAAGACATGGCCAGCCTGGCAAAGCAGTATAAGAAACTCTCAAACTGGTACTACCGCGAGACCGTCAAAGAGGAGAAGTTCTATTTCAGCCCGTTCGAGGTCAAAATCTCATCCCACATCTACCCCGGAAGCTGCAAAGCCGAAAGGTGTGAACTGGGGCAGACACAGATATCCATAGCTCCGGACGGCAAAATATACCCATGCGTTCAATTCGTAGGAGATTCCGAGTTCTGCATAGGTAACGTCACAGATGGAATAGACGAATCCGTCAAAAAGCGCTTATACGAACTCAACAGGGAAGAAAAAGACACCTGCAGGGAATGCGCAATCCGGGAGCGATGCAACCACTACTGCGGATGCCTCAACCGCCAGGCAACAGGCAGAATAGACACCGTCTCCCCCACCCAATGCGCCCACGAACGCCTGATAATGCCAATAGCAGATAAACTATCAGAAAAACTCTACAGCAAAAGAGCCCCAATGTTCATCCAAAAACACTACAACGACCTCTTCCCGCTGGTATCCCTGGTAGAAGACACCAGCAAACAACGTAGTAAAAAGTAACCATGCGATTCCCTTCGACTCCGCTCAAGGAATGGAAGAGTTCCATGTTATTTCCCTTTCCGTGTTTTCCGTGTATTCCGTGGTTAAATTCCGCTCGTTCTGAGCCTCAATTTAGCTCGGGTGCAATTTGCAACTGCACCCGAAACAGAATCCCAAAACCTTCAATCCGCGTAAATCTGCGAAATCAAGAGTATTCGGAATCTGAATCCAATCTTACTATTTCCGAATACTCCTGCGGATAATCCCTTCCTGAAGCCCGAAGTCCGAAGCCTGAAGCCTCTCCCATTCCCTTTCCGTGTATTCAAGTGTAAATGCACAGCATTTACACCGGTGGTTAATAAAAATCTGTGTAAATCTGCGGAATATGCGGATAATCCCTTCCTGAAGCCCGAAGTCCGAAGCCTGAAGCCTCTCCCATTCCCTTTCCGTGTTTTCCGTGTATTCAAGTGTAAATGCACAGCATTTACACCGGTGGTTAATAAAAAATCTGCGTAAATCTGCGGAATATGCGGATAATCCCTTCCTGAAGCCTGAAGTCCGAAGCCTGAAGCCTCTCCCATTCCCTTTCCGTGTATTCCGTGGTTAATAAAAAATCTGTGTAAATCTGCGGAATCTGCGGATAATCCCTTCCTGAAGCCCGAAGTCCGAAGCCTGAAGCCTCTCCCATTCCCTTTCCGTGTTTTCCGTGTATTCCGTGGTTGTTATCCCTTAGGCAGACTCAGCTTCACTTTAACCGGCGATTTCACTTCATATTTCCCTGTGTTTAAGCGAGTGACACTTACTGCATAAGGCCATATCACCTCGTCCCCCACACCATAATCATATACTTCAAACCACGAGCCTATGGGGAACTGGGCTGCAAGTATATCAGCTTTTGCCTTTGGTGCAGCAAGCTTGTCTATATACGCAGCAGTCTGGTGTCGGACTTCATTTATGCGATATTCTGCGTTCTTTGCAGCATTAACCATCCGCGCACCTTCATAGTATCCATAGTAATGCAGGATAAAAGGAGTATCGGTAAGAACCATATAGTCCTTCGTGCCGGTTACTTTGCCTGTTCCAATGCGTGAATCCATATTAAGCCGAAGCTGCACACCGTTCCTGATAGACTTAACATCCAGCACCTTATAAGCCAGCCGTCGGTTGCCACTGGTGATGAAGATTGTAGCGCCTTTGATTGCTTTAACAATCGGTGGTGCAGGTGAAAGAGTGATCGTCGCAGCTTTGTGATCCACTTTTATGATCTTTGCACGGTATTCTGGTTTATCTATCTTTAGACCAAAACCATCCTTACTCAGTTCAGTCCCGCCAACAAGACTCATCGCAACCGGCACTCCATCCTTTTCTGCATACAAACCAAAACGACCAGCGAACTTAAAGCCTCCTTCAGCAGTCCTCACTACACCAGGATCAGCGAAAGCAAATATGGTATCAGTGCGATCAGCCAGTTTCACAACACACCCAACTGCAGCATATCCGCTCTCATCCCCACCGGACAGCGTAAGGTTCGAAGCCTCTTTTATCACTGGCTGACCCTTGTATGTCTCCATCAAAGTCAAAACCTGGCTCTTCACCGGTTCCGCAGCCTGTTTGTTCATCATTATCCATTTCATCTCATAAGCAGAACCACCTGCAGGAGATTTACCATCGCACAGATTGACCTCCATGCCTTCAGCCTGCGGAAAAGTCAGCTTGAAATGCAGACCGTTGCCTGTCTTTAGCTTCCAGTCTGCCGTCCAGACACCCTGACTGGGAGCTTTTTGAACGTTATAAAGCCATGGGAATGGAAAATACACACCCTTAAACCCGTATATATCAGGATTTGGACAGTGTTTCTCCAACCATTCGTTATCCCCATAAGGCACATCCGCTCCAGCAAGAGTACCTGTAGCCTGTTTTGTCAGGTTCAAACCGGTAGTTTCAAAATTCCCTTCCTGGCAGTGAAAAGCCCACCAGTGTTCTTTACCTCCGGAGATTCTATACAAGTCAACGCAATAATACTGATCGGGCCCAACATTCACCATAGCCAGCATCCGCCGCTGCCAGTAATCCGCATTCGCTGGCAGTTGATTGCCGTTTTTATCCCACTCGCCATACGATCGAGCCCGGGCTTCACACACCTGCGCAACTCCAGCATCTGAAAAGAGCTGTGGTTGAGCGATCATTGTATAATCATAGGGAAAAACTCTAGCAACATTATGGCTGCTCCACGCATACTCCCAATACCCCCAGTTGCGTGGGTATCCCATATGCTGGAGAATCGTCCCTTCGTTTGCTGCAAGACCTATGTCCATTATATTGTCCTGCACATGACCACGTGCCCGTCCATACATCATCCACAATGCACGCTTTTTGTCACCTTTACCGTCCCTTAGAATAGCCACTCCATAGCCATCATGTATAGAGCTTGCATCATTCCAGGTATCAGGCAGCTTCCTGGCTTCCTTTTCGATCTGTTTTTTTGTATATGGAAAGTCGAGAGATGGCGTCCAACCGGGTGACTTAGCCAGTGCCCACGCAAATTTGGGATCCTTGAAGAGTCTATAAGCATGCTCAAAAGCATTATTATCTGCATCGTGGTAGCTGGTTTTTGGCATCTTGCTGTAGCTCGGATGACTTCCAGTATCTCCAATCAATGGGAATGTGCGGTCGATCAGCATAGTCTCCATACAGAAATCAAACACATTCCGGTACCGCAGGGATTGAGATAGAGCTGGATACTTCTCATTAGTATAAACATCAGGCCGCATTCTTCGGAGATGCTCCACAGAGTCCACTATCGGCCCTAATGCCGTTACATGCATGCTGTTATATCCACCGGTCGATTCATAGGGAGCGCCATCGCGGAAGTAGTCATTGGGGACAAACGTCCGCATTTTACCCACTCCATTAAATAGCCAATCCATAAAATCGGAGCCCTGCTTATAGTTGAGCATCTCAGCCATTTTGGCTGCTCCCCATTGATGGAAAGGCTGATTGGAAGTCGTAGCTCCATCCAACACTCCCTGCATCCATGTAGCTATCAAGTTAGTCTCAATAAACCGCCGTACATCCTCGTGGGATTTGATGTTAGTAAAGCCTTTCCTCTGAAGGAATGGAACAATATCCGGATCCTGATCAATGGCATTAAATATCTTGTCATAAGCCTCTGCATGGCTGACCTGATACCCGGGTTGATCGATAGCATAGACAGTGAGTCCGGTCTGACCGATAATCGGACCTTCATCAAATCGTCCCTGCCCAAACCGTTCAACCTGCGATGTATCATTACGATGCCGGTGCTGTGTCATAGTCGCAAGATAGGCATATTCAACTGCCAGGCGGCTCATTGCAACCAGCGCCTTGTGGACATACTTCATCTCACCGGTCCGCAGGTAAGCATCAGCACATGCAGGCGCAACATACAGTATCACATGGCAGTACTTCTGTGAAAGCTCTGCAATAAACCCATAATGCTTCCCATCAGGGGCCACATACCCGCCCCCGACACCATCATCAGGGAACAATCCGCTGGTAAAATCATCCTTTGCAAAGTCATTCGATGGATACAACTCGTTACCGATCGGACACTCTATCTTCCATGAATATGGAAAAGCAGTATTCTTTATCCATGGATAATACGCACCCTTGGTGTATATCTCCTGACCGTGGACGGGACAACCATACTGTACATTGACCCAGTGCCATCGGGGAATAGTGCTGTCCGGCTGCAGGTTCCAGATGTCATCATCCGGAACATCCCCCCAACTAGTTCCGCCCCCCTGCTTCCGTGCTGCTGCCTTCTGCGCTTCTGTTGTAATAGTCTGCTTCTCTTTAAGTTCCGGCAGTTCTTTACCCAAAGGCCAGCGCCGTGGCAGCTGGATACCCTTGAGGGTGCGGTATTCGTTGAGCTGATCAAAGGACCATATATCGATAGTTACATCAACCGGTCCTGAGGGATGTTCAAATCGTATACTGACACTCTTTCCGGGACTGGTTGAACGAAAATAATACCTGCGCACGTCAGACTTAGCAGGCAGTGGAGTCTGGTCCAACAGCTTAACCTGCGCAGGAACAACAACCTTAGCTGCAGGAGCATCCAGCGGAGTATTGACAGAGATCATAAACAGCCGATCAATTCCCACCACATCAGGAGCATAAACAACCCGCGGATCCGGATTAGTCCCTTGAGCAAAAAGAGGAGTCAATAGCATAAAACAAAACAAAACCATCAGCAACACACGCATAAGATTCACCTAACCAATGAAAGTCGCGCCAGCTTTACTGGTATCTTATGCAGCAATACATGCTTTGTCAACTGGATGGAATATTAACCTGTATCAGTATTTACCTGGATGAGAATGCATACGTTGGACCAGAAACCCATCAAAAATATTGAAAGCTCAATCAAGATGGTATAATATTGACGATAGACAGGCATAATACCAGACTTCCGATAGGTTCATACACACGTGGATTTCGATGGCTAATAAAGCTGAGCGTAAAAGGTCAGGTGCATTGTAGAGTTATGATAAAAGATATTACATTTGAAAATTGGAAGAGTTTCGATAAAGCCACACTATACCTGGATCCCCTGACAGTGTTGATCGGAACCAATGCAAGTGGAAAATCAAATGCACTTGATGCTCTTGCATTCCTGAATAGGCTTGCTATGGGAAAAGATATTAAATCCTCCCTTATTGGAGATATGGCCACACCCCCAATAAGAGGTGGTGTGGAATGGTCAGTGCTACAGCCACACACTGAGTTTACCTTGTCAGTCACAACTGAAGGATCTTCGGATAACATCGAATATATATATAGCATCACTATTCAAACCGCACCAGTGATCCAGCTAAAAGCAGAATCATTAACGCAGGTCAAATATAGAATCAAAACAAAATCCCATCCTTCAAGCTTATATCTTTACAAAACTGATCCAGTCGATGATTCATCTCCAGTTATTACAAGTAGATTATACAATGAATCAAAAGGCAGACCACAAGATATACATCGCTCAAGTGCTGCCCTCGTTCAGATTTCAGATATATCAAACCGAAAAGAAATAGTTGAGGGTATAAAGACAGTATTGAAAGCATTGCGTAATATCTTCGTACTGGACCCTATTCCGTCGAATATGAGAGAATATTCGCCTTTGTCAGATGTTTTGCTGTCTGATGCAAAAAACATAGCTGGAGTTCTGGCAGCATTGCCGGAAGATAGAAAAACAGAAGTAGAACAGGTGTTAACTCAATATTCAAGGCATCTTCCTGAAAGGGATATTCGCAGAATATGGGCTGAAACAGTTGGGCGATTTAATAGCGATGCAATGTTGTATTGTGAAGAGGAATGGACTGACGAACAATATAATACAGTAGATGCACGTGGAATGTCTGATGGCACACTAAGATATCTTGCTATATTAACTGCTTTGATGGTTCGACCTGAATATAGCCAGCTTATTATTGAAGAAGTTGATAATGGATTACATCCATCAAGAGCAGGCGAACTACTTAGAATGCTTAAGGAGATCGGATCAAAACGACATATAGATGTCCTCATTACTACTCACAATCCTGCACTTCTAGACGTTATGGGGCCGGAAATGGTACCATTTGTGGTTGTTGCAAATAGAGACCCGCAGAGTGGAAACAGCCGATTGACTCTACTGGAGGATATTGAAAATTTGCCTAAGCTACTGGCATCCGGTCCATTAGGCAAACTATCGTCTCGCGGAGATATAGAAGAAAGCCTTCAAGTCCCGTTGGAGTTAGTTCGTTGAGTAAAGTGCTTGTAATAGACACTTCAATATTGTGTGTTTGGTTGCAAGTGCCGGGTAAGCTTGAATGCGGAGCGGATAATGATCGATGGGATTCCGCAAGAGTCAGCATTTATCTTGATAAAGAAATAAAACACAAAGCTACATTTGTTCTTCCTCTGGCTGCAATTATAGAAACAGGAAACCATATATCCCAGGCACCGGATCACCGTTATGAAGCAGCACAAAGGCTTTCCAGAGTAATATCAGATACCATTGTACAATCGACACCTTGGGCAGCTTTCACTGATCAATCCTATATGTGGAGCAAAGAAAGCCTACTTAAACTAGCAGTCGAATGGCCTGGTCTAGCGGCAGAACATATTTCCATCGGTGACTATTCCATAAAACAGGTAGCTGAATTTTATGCGCAGAGTGGATGTAGTGTGGAAATATTGACAGGTGATGCCGGCCTCAAATCCTACCAACCAAGCATAAAGCCTCCAGTTCCCAGGAGAAGAGGCAATTCTAGAAACTAACCCAATCCAAACACGTATCTATAGGACTAATAGGACCTGACAATCGCAGATCCTATTAGTCCTATTGGTCATATCCGTCCTATTCCCGGAAAGCCTCTACTTTACCTTGTTAACCAGCTTCCCAACTCCGCCTATTTCTACTTCCACCGTATCTCCTGCTTTCAGGAAGATCGGAGGTTTGCGGGTGAAGCCTACTCCAGAAGGAGTTCCGGTCATAATTAAGGTCCCGGGTTTCATAGTAGTTACCTGGGAAAGGAAACTGACCAGCTTGGCACAGGAGAAGATCAGGTCATTGGTGTTGGAGGATTGCATTACTTCCCCATTCAGAATTGCCTTCACAGAAGCATTTTCCGGGTCAGCGTCTGTCTCGATCCAGGGGCCTGTAGGACAGAATGTCTCAAAGCTCTTACCTCTAGCCCACTGGACATCCAGCTTAATCTGAGCATCTCTGGCACTGACATCATTCCCACAGGTGCAGCCAAGCACATAGCCCAGAGCATCCTCTTCAGATACATTCCTGCAGGTCTTTCCAATAACCAATACCAACTCAGCTTCATAGTCCACTTCATCAGGGACCATTGCCGGCAGTTCAATAGCATCCTCAGGGCCTGCTACACAACTGCTGGCTTTAATGAAAACCACAGGAGCAGCAGGATATTTAAATCCACTCTCATCTGCGTGTGCTCTATAGTTAAGACCAATAGCAAAAATATCAGGAGGATTATTCACAGGAGCCAGCAGCTTAACATCCGCAAGCTTATACTCTACTCCCGTTAAAGTCCGCTCTCCCCAGGGCTCCCCAGCAAAAGCCTTAATACTCTCACCCTCAAGCACCCCACAACTCTCAACCCCACCAGCACTAAATCTAACAATTTTCATTTCATACCCTCTCTCGCTGAACTAAATAAACAGCAGCCGTTCCCATTCTGGATTCTGGCTTCTGACTTCTGGATTCCCAAATTCATCATTCATCATTCATACTTCATAATTTCCCTTCAAGCACCGCCACCACATACGGCCCTTCCGGTATCACCAGCACCTGGTTGTTCCCGGACTGCCTTATGCTCTCAAGCACCGATTCCTGAAGGTTTTCAACAATGTGCACACCCGTTAGAGCCTTTTCCTCATCCGAAAGCCCATCAGCGTACAGATTCACTTTACATTTCACAACTGCCTTTATCAAACACTGGGTACCCCATTCATCTATTTCAGCTGATGGAGTTTTCAGTATAGACTCCATAAACTTCTCAGGTCCCAGCTCAATCAACCGTTTCTGGGCATCAATAAACTCCTCGGAACCCAATCCTTCGGAGCATTCACAGGCTATAAACAGGTTCCCGCCAGGAGCAACCAATTCTTTTGCCCCCACCATTCCTTTGACTGCCTGGTAATACACCCTGTCCAATGGGTCCCCGGCATTGGTAGTAACCACCGTGCTGTATTGTTTATCAACAGGGCACTCCACATAGTTCATCAGGAATGAGACCGCGTCTTTGTGGCTTGCTTCCGCTTCCCCAAAATTGATGTATGAAAGCCGTCTTTCCTCATCCAAAACAGTATTCAGCGCCAGCACTTTGCCGATCTTCCCCATTATCTCCATCTGCTCTACATGGACAGGATTTCCCTCAAGTATGCAGTTATCCGACTTCGGATGGTCCAGGAAAACAGCCTTGTGTATATGCCTGATAGTCTCATCTGATGCCATGCCGGGAGTTATCAGCTTCCTACCCCCGGAAAAACCAGCCATAAAGTGAGGTTCCACCAGTCCGGTAACTATCTTAAGATCAGCTTCGATAAACCTGCGATCGATCTTTACCGGAGTCCCACAGGAAGTATTACCCAGGCAGACATGGTCACTGTCATTCTTAGCAAAATGGTTCTCAACCCGGACATTCTCCAGCACCCAATCGTCGCCAACTATATACTTAAGCTCATCACCCTCATTAGGCCGGTGCAATCCCGTCGCAATGAGTATAGTAATCCCCTGTAAAGGAACCCCACCGGAAACTAACTCTTCAACAATAGCCCGCAGAAACACCGAGTTCGGAACAGGTCTTGTAATGTCACAAATAGCAATACAAGCGCTCTTGCAGCCGACAGCCTCCTCCCGAAGAGCAAGACACCCAACAGGCTCCAGCAAAGCCCGCTTAGCGCACCCAACAGGATCCTCCAGCACCGGCATATTCTTCTTCCGAATCACCGTAACATCCAACTCATCCGGCAAGACCAATTCCAACCCAAGTTTCCCATAATTCAAACAAATCTGCATAAAAACGCCCTAACACCCAACCCTAACCAATATGAATCTCCCCAACCTATTCCCCCTTTGAAGGGGGTAAGGGGGATGTGATACACCCAATCAATCCAAAATCACAACAATTCAATATCCCGCAAACCCAATTCCCCCTTGGAGAAGGGGGCCAGGGGGATTGATCCCGGAACAACCCCACCCCTCCAGTCAAAAATCCCTGAAGGGGCAAGCCACATCTGTCTCCTGTCTCCTGTCTCCTGACTCCTGACTCCTGACTCCTGACTCCTGACTCCTGACTCCTGACTCCTGACTCCTGGATTCTGGATTCTGGATTCTGGATTCAAACTAATACCACTTCATAGCATCAGGCCCAAGCCAGGTAATAACGTTCTTAACTTCAGTATAGGCTTCCAGGCCTTCTCTTCCCAGCTCTCTGCCCATACCACTCTGTTTCAAACCGCCGTAAGGGGCCTGGTTGAAGACAAAGTTGTGGACGTTCACCCAGACTGTTCCAGCCTTGATTTTACCAGCTAGTCTCTGCCCGGTAGCTGTATCTGCGGTCCAGATGCTGGCAGCCAACCCGTAAGGAGTATCATTAGCCGCTGCAACAAGCTCATCTATACCGTCAAATGCAGTAACAGTCAGCACTGGTCCGAATATCTCTTCCCGATAGATAACAGAATCCACAGGCACGTTGTCAAAGATCGTTGCATCTACAAAGTAACCGTCACCAGCAGGAGCATTTCCACCTACTACCGGAGTTCCAGCCTGCTTGATTCCTTTTTCAATGTAACTCATAACATTGTCACGCTGGTCAGCAGAAATCAACGGACCCATTCTGGTATCTTCATCAGATGGATCACCGACCTTGATAGTCTTGGTCTTAGCTACCAGAGCCTCCACCAGCTGCTTGTGTATCTTCTTATCCACAAGCACCCGGGTAGCAGCACAGCAGCACTCACCCTGGTTCAGGAATGCACCAAACAGGATCCCATCAGCCGTTGCATCAATATCAGCATCCGCAAGCACCACAGCCGGAGACTTGCCACCGAGTTCCAATGAACAGGCACATATACCTTCAGCAGCAGCGTTTACTACGTTCCTGCCAACTTCTGTAGAACCGGTAAAGCTGAGTTTATCAACTTCAGGATGATGCAGCAGAGCATTTCCAGCCTTGCTCCCGGAACCTGTAATTATATTGACAACTCCAGCAGGCAGTCCCGCTTCGATAAACACTTCTCCCAGCATAATAGTTGTCAGAGGGGATACGCTGGCTGGTTTCAAGACAACTGTATTTCCTGCTGCAAGAGCCGGTCCAAGTTTCCTGCATGCCAGCACCAGAGGGAAGTTCCAGGGGGTAATGGCCGCAATAACACCTATAGGCTCCCGGACAGTATAGTCCAGCACGCCTTCCTTGATCGGAATAGTCCTGCCGACAAGATCAACTATCAAGCAGCCATAATATTCCATCGAATCATAAGCAATCGGAATATCTACATTCCTGCTTTCAAAGATAGGTTTCCCGGTATCCAGAGTCTCAGCAACTGCAAACTCTTCAGCACGTGCTTCCATAATCTCAGCAATCTTGCGCAGGACTTTTCCACGCTCCATAGCTGTCTTGCCTGACCAGATTCCGCTGTCAAAGGCTTTCCGAGCAGACTTTACCGCCCGGTCAACATCAGCCTCATCAGCCGCAGCAAATCTACCAATTGCTTTCCCTGTAGCAGGATTCAGACTCTCGAACTTCTGGGCCGTATCATGCCACTGGTTGTCTATAAACAATCCATATTCTTTCATCTGTAACATCCTCCGAATATATTATTAATACCAGCAATTCCCAAGTGGGAAGTAAAACAACTCATCCTTAGAATGAGCACAAACTTAATTCCCCCTTGGAGAAGGGGGCTAGGGGGATTGATTTCGGTTCTACTCGTCGCAAGACAGAACTCCACACTCCTTTGTGAAAAAAGCTCATGAGGTTTGCGAACGAGGGGAATACAATTCCCTTCCTGAAGCCTTAAGTCTGAAGCCTGAAGCCTAATTAATAGGCGACTTAGCCTTCTCACCATTCAACACTCTTGCTACCTCTGCCGCTGCCAAACGCTGCAGGGAATACAGTGCTCCACTGGAAAACCATGCAGAGTGAGGTGTCAGAATCACATTGCTCATCTTCAGGAACGGATGGTCCTCTGCAAGTGGAGGTGCATCCTCTATAACATCCAGACCTGCACCCGATACCTGCCCGCTCTCCAAAGCCTTCAGCAGTGCATCAGTATCAATCAATTCCCCTCTGGCACAGTTGATAATGATCGGTTTCTTCTGCATAGCTGCAAAAGCCTGTTCATCCAACATATGCCTGGTCTCCGGGGTTGAGGGAGACTGGACTATAATCGCATCCGACATCTCACACAATTCCAGGAAGTTGACACTCTCCGATCCCACAGGCCCATCACCAGTAAAGTATGGATCAAAGAATACTATCTTCACACCAAACACTGCAACCTTATTTGCAATAGCCTGGCCGATCCTGCCCATGCCGACAATTCCGACTGTCATCTCACTGGTCCGCATCAAAGGCTTCAAACCTGCCAGCTTCCAATCCCCAGCCCGTATCCCAGCATCAGCCTGAGGCAGCTTTCTGGTAAGTGAAAGGAACATAGCCAGCGCATGATCAGAAACTTCATCGATACAATAATCAGGGACATTGGCAACAATTATCCCCCGCTCAGTAGCTGCAGCAACATCAATAGTATCAACCCCGATACCGTATCTGACTATGATCTTGCAGTCAGGCATAGCATCCATTACTTCCCCGTCAATAGGACCATAATAGGTATTCAGGACAGCATCTACACCCTTAACCAGCTCAATGACTTCAGCCTTGGTCTTGGACTGTCCAAAAACCACCTCAGCCCCAACCTCCCCCAAAATCTCCTTTTCCGGATCAAGGTTAGGAAACACATAATCAGTTATAGCTACTTTAAATTTGCTCATATTTATAATCCTTTCATTGGAACAAGCTGTTCGAGATACTATATTCCCGTTCGAAATCTGCATAAACTAGCCAAGTCATTCCAGACAGAATCAACAAGCCCCAAGATTTCCATTTCTGTAAATCATGTTAATCTTATTAATCCTGTCAAAAATGATCATTCACATCACGCTATTTCAACTCAATATCCAATATGGTCAATCCACCAGGAATAGTCTTCACAATGAATCCATGCACGTCATCCGGAATCAGGGTATCTTCAGATTTCGGAACAATGATCCCGCCATTGTTATCCAGCACCTTAGCTGGCAGTGCAGGGAACTTGCTCCGGTTTATGATATTCTTCACTGCACGCTTGGTTTTAACCACCGTTTTGAAGTACTGCAACCGGTTCTCATTACCTACCAGGATCCGGATACTGTCAGGTCCATATACCAGTGGGATCATCATACTGGTAGAGTCAGTGTATATTTCCTCATTATACAGTTCCCTGACCAGCAAAGCACAAGCCGCCGCAAACCCTGTAGAAGCTTTCTGGAATGTCATACACCAGAGGAAACTGGGAGCTTCCGCTGCATACATCGGTTCACCGACTATATAAGGCCGGTTGTCATCTTCCCCAAGAGGTTTCAGCACCTTTGCATAATCAAATGAAGGCATGGTATAAGCAAACATACAAAGCTTGAAGTCAGCCACCGGGTCTGCAAAATAGACATCAGGCTTGCCTATACCAGGAAGAGCCTGCAATCTATCCACAGCAGCCGTGCACAATATCGGACCACCTTTATATGAAGCAATCGCTTCCTGTTCATTCTGCGGAAGTATGTCCACATTGGGAATGAAAATAGCTCCCGACACATTAGCCAGGTTCTCAATCCTGGAAATACACGCAAACTGAGCGCCAAGTTCCGCCAGTTCATATACAGTCTTGTGGAAAGACCACCGCCTGGTCTTTATATATTCATCCAGGAAGTCATAAACCGCACTGTCAGACCAGATAAGGGTTGGTGTCAAGATCTCTTCAGGGGCTTTGGCAAAGCCTATATCCCATCTGTCATGCTGCCATTTCCACTCATCAGCCGTAATACCATCCCCGAGGCAGACAGTCAGACCATCGGTACACCGTTCAATCTGTTTGCCTTCCTGGATATACATATTAGAAACCGTATATATCTCACGTTCAACTGCACTGGGAAGATGCTCCAGGGCGTTCCATTCCTCAGTAGAGTCCTTAACACCGGTAATACACAGCATCTTGCCCTCAGGAGCAAACGCCCTCATCAACATAGGCATAGTCATATACTGATGCAGCCGATATTTGTTGTCACCCTCTATCGAACTGTTAACTGCCGCAGCCTGAGATTCAGTTACAACACAATCCACCCCAGCTTCATAGAACTTCTTATAGTCAATACCAAACCTGTAATAAGCCTCAAAGGGTTCGCTGCACCAGGCATTATTGGTCATCACTTTTTTGCCTATTGCGTGCAGCCCATCACTGATCTTCTTCCAGAATTTAAACCACCGCCAGGCATAGAACTCAATCCACTCTTTGCGAAGTCTGTTCCAAATATAATCAGCCCGTCTCTGCAGACCTTCAAGATCAGTATCTTCAATAGGTTTAAGCAGAGCTTCCGGAAGCACAATCCCGGTATGCATAACAAACTGATCAACCATATCATTAGAATAGTCACTTCTATATATACAGGCATTTCCCGTCACAGGACAGAACCCGTCAGCCGTATGGAGCCCGGTCATGCCGTAGTCCACCAGCATAACTTTAAGCTTCTCCAGCAGGAAGTCCTCATAGTAAGTACCGTCTTTGAACCGTTTCAGGACATTGAGGCAGTCCGCTCCATCAGTCCGGACAGTCAGCAGCTCTTTGTGATCATCAAGCCATTCGTGGGAAGCGCTGTTATAAAAAGTAGGGCTGTCATGGTCAGTAGGAATATACACGCCCATAATCCCTGCATAGACTTCAGTGCCTTTGCTGGTTATGTTATTACACAATTCCCGCAGCTTGTGGTTAGTCCAGGGTTGTATTGCACGTTTCTCGTTTCGGATATTGCCGTAATAGTTACAATAGTCCGGCCGCAAAGCCTGCTCCGTAGCCATATCCTCGTGCTGGTGTATAATATCCGGTGCAAACAAAAACAGAGATATCTTATCCGGAGTAAACCCCAGTTCGGTATAATACTCATCCACCCCCCGATCACTCTTGTCCATATCAAACCCAATAATCGGAGTCCAAATCAAAATCTCATATTCGTTGCCAGTTCTGTCCATTTTACGTATCTCCACTCAACAAAATCATAACAAGATCGATGCCACAATCAAGCACAAACACCCTCAGGTTTGACGTAACACCAGCCGTATGTTAACAACGAATCATCCATACTGTCAAGATCAAAATATACCATTATTAATTCATCACTCGTAGTTCTCTAGTTCCTCAAGCAGGTCGTTTTTCATCTGCGTCGGAGATATAACTGCAGCATTCATTACAGGAGTGGGAAAAACAGCAACTAAACGGCTGTCGTTTTCAAGTCCTGGAAGCCATCTATCTAGCCACTCGTCAAGCTTTATAGGTTGCGGATTTGCAGTGAGCCATGATCCAACAGCACATACTTCTGCGTATCTTGAATGAGGCCATACTGGTATACATTCGTGTCCTTCGCCATCACCAAGCATAACCCATCCGTCATCCGATGCCAGACTCCAAATATCTTCGTTATCTGCAATCTTCTTAATCAGGTATTCATACCTTTCTGGTGCAGCCATTTTGATTACAGCTTGATATTCTTTATCTGTCAATACCCACGCCATCAACGTCTCCTTACATCGTTAATCTGAGATCATATTGTAAAATGTTATCCCAATTTCCGTGTATTCCGTGTATTCAAGTGTAAATGCAAAGCATTTACACCCGTGGTTAAAAATCCCTTCCCAAAGTCCGAAGCCTAAAGCCTCTCCCTTCAATCTGCGTAAATCTGCGAAATCTGCGGATCTCCCATTCCCTTCTCCCCCGCGTCTCCGCGTGAAACTCCCTTCCTGAAGCCCAAGTCCGAATCCCGGTCCGCTACGATCCTGCCGCATGCAATTCAACATCCAGTATACTCATGCCCCCGGGTACTGTTTTTACTATAAAACTATACACATTATCCGGTATAAGTGTTTCCTCCGACTTAGGAATAATGATCCCGCCATTTTCGTCAAGCAGTTTCGCAGGCAGTGCAGGGAATTTACTCCGGTTCCGAATTCCCTTAACTGGCCGTCTGCAGTGAACAGTTGTTTTTGCATACTGGAGCCTGTTTTCATTTGCTACCAGCAACCTTACATTGTTCTCTCCATACACCATCGAGATCATCATCCCGTCCTCATCAGTGTAAATCACGTCAGTATAAAGCTGTCTGATCAGCCTGGCACACGCAGAAACAAATCCTGAAGACACTTTCCGGTATATCATACTAAAATGGAAATTCACCGGTTCCGCAGCATACATAGGTTCGCCCACAATATCCGGGGTTCCGTCATCCTGTCCAAGTGTCTCAATTATCCTCGCATAGTCAATTGAAGGCATATTATAAGCAAACATGCACAGTTTATAGTCCACACATGGATCTTTAAAATACACATCAGGTCTGCCCAGTCCATCTAGCTTCTGCATTTTACTGGAAGCAGCCGTACATATAATAGGTCCACCTTTATATGATTCAATAGCTTTAAGCTGATCGACCGGAAGTATATCCACATTAGGAATGAAAATTGCTCCGGATACATTGGAGAGATTATCAATACCTGAAATACACGCAAACTGAGCGCCGTGCTCTGCTAATTCATAGACTGTCTTGTGGAAAGACCAGCGCCTGGTTTTGATATACTCATCCAGAAAATCATACACTGCACTGTCGGACCATATTAAAGTAGGGGTAAGAATCTCCAGGGGTGCATCTGCAAACCCTATATCCCATCTTTCACGCTGCCACTTCCATTCATCTGCAGTAATTCCATCCCCAAGACAAACACATATCCCGTCAGTGACACGTGCAAGTTCCTTGCCTTCCTGGATATACATGTTCGCTACAGTGTAAATCTCACGTTCAACTGCACTGGGCAGGTGTTCCAGGGCATTCCATTCTTCAGTAGAGTCTTTCACACCGCTAATACACAGCAATTTACCCTGGGGAGCAAACGCACGCATTAACATAGGCATAGTCATATACTGGTGCAACCTATATGTGTTGTCATCTGAAACATTACTGTTGACGGCAGTCGCTTGAGATTCTGCGACGATATAGTCTACACCTGATTCATAGAACTTTTTGTAGTCTATTCCGAATCGGTAGTATGCTTCAAAAGGATCACTGCACCAGGCATTGTTAGTAATAACTTTTTTGCCAATTGCATGCAGTCCATCGCAGATTTTTTTCCAAAATGCAGCCCAACGCCATGCATTAAACTCAATCCATTCACGGCGCAGCCGATTCCATATATAATCAGCCCTTCGTTTCAAGCCTGCTGAATCACTATCTTCAATGGGTTCAAGCAAACTCTGAAGCAGCTTTACACCAGTATGTGATACAAACTGATCAACCATATCATTTGAAAAATCGCCGTTAAAAATAGATGGCCAAGGTGGGCACATGCAATCGGCTGTATGTAAACCTGTAAAACCATAATCTACCAACATTACTTTTAGTCTAGCTAGCAGAAAATCCTCATAATAATCACCATTCTTAAACCGCTTCAAAACATTAAGGAAACTAGCTCCGTTCGTAGTTACAAGCATTAACTCTTTGTGGTCGTCCAACCACTGTTTGGGTGCGCAGTTATAATAATTTGGGCTGCTGTGGTCAGCATCATCATATACGCCCATTATTCCGGCATATACTTCTGTGCCTTTTGCATTGATATTGCTTATGAGTTCACGCAGTTTGAAGTTGGTCCAGGGTTGAATAGACCGTTTCTCGTTGCGTATGTTGCCATAATAATTACAGTTATCCGGAGGAAGTGGGACTTCCGTATCCAAATTGCAGTGATTATGAACAATATCCGGAGCAAACAGGAACAGTGATATTTTATCCGGAACAAAACCCAGTTCGTTATAATACTCATCAACTCCCCGATCACTCTTATCCATATCAAACCCAATGATTGGAGTCCATATCAAAATCTCATATTCACTATCACTTCTACCCATTTTCCAATTCCCCAGTAAACCAAATCAACGTCGGATCAATTCCACGATCCCGTTTCACTCAAATTTCCGTGTATTCCGTGTATTCAAGTGTAAATGCACAGCATTTACACCCGTGGTTGAATTTCCCTTCCCGAAGTCCGAAGCCTAAAGCCTCTCCCTTCAATCTGTGTAAATCTGCGAAATCTGCGGATATCCCATTCCCTTCTCTGCGCCCCCCGCGTCTCCGCGTGAAATTCCCTTCCCGAAGCCCGAAGTCCGAAGCCTGAAGCCTCTCCCTTCATAATTCATAATTCATAATTAAGAGTCAAGGTTCGCTCCCACATCATTCAAGTGCTCTTCCATCGCCTTAGCAGCACCCGAAGCATCCCCTGCTTTCACTGCTTTCAATATCCGTTTGTGGTGTTCCAGTGACTGCTGCCGGGTCTCGTTGCTATCATGGAACCCCCACTGAGTTGCATACATAATATCGTGTATGGTGCTGACCAGGATATCCAATGCCGGATTCCCGGTTGCCATTGCCAGGAACTGGTGATACTCCATATCCTGTTGTATGAAATCAGCTTTATCGTTGAGTTTTGATTCCATCCGGGTAATACAGTCCTCCAAATGGGTCAATGCCTGTTCATCACGCCGGATCGCAGCAAGCCTTGCAACTGATGGTTCCAGAGCCAGCCTGACCTCAATCATATCAGCCTTACGCAGGTTCCCCTGGCTTCGCATTATAGGAGAAAGCTGCCTGAAAAGATTGGAGACATTAACATCCATAATGACAGCGCCTTTGCCCTGCCTTACAGATATAACCCCAAGTGCCTTCAAGCGTGAAAGAGCCTCCCTGAGAGGCAGCCTGCTGACTCCCATAGCCTCAGTCAACTGCTTTTCACTGGGAAGCATATCCCCTGCCTTAAGACCATTCTCAGCTATATAATATATAAGTTTCTCTACAATATCATCAGTCAGCGTAGTCCGCACCGCCGCTTCAATATCCATCACACTCATCTACCGTTCAACCCATTTTCTACAAAACAACTTGTCATACAAGTACAATAACTCCCCCGAATACATTTGTCAAACCAGGCTTCAGACTTCAGACTTCAGGCGTCAGGCGTCAGGAAGGGACCAGCTTGTGAGTTCCCCCACTCTCCCACTCTCCCCCTCTCCAAGTCTCCCTCTCTCCCCCTCTCCAAGTCTCAAAGCTCTCGCTCATATATCGGATACAGACTCCCCCGGGGTTCAATACCAACAACCGTATTCCCCCGCCAGTCCAGCACATACTCCTTACCATCTATACTCTCAGCAATCTTCTCTTTCCTAAGAGGATGCTCAACACAGATCGTCCGTCCAGCAAATCCTCCACCCATCTCAACATACCGATCTCCGGACATATCGAACTCCACCGAATCACCATCAACACTGACCCTAATATCCTTCCGATCAACCCAGACAGGAATCCTGAACCGAAGCTTCGAATCATCGTGCATAACAATATCCATTCGCCCAGCATAAGGTTCATAAGATACAACTTCACACCACTCAGAATTCCGGCTGAATGGAATATTTATCTGCACCCATTCACCACGCTTCTCAATCGCTGCATCCAGCGCCAGGCACAGTCCTCTGATCCCCGAACCCAGGCAGCACCCTTCAACGCTTTCGCTGCAGTTGTCCAGTGAATTAGGCTGAGAATAAGATGCCCAACTGCCAGTCAGAGCATCAACCACCTTCCTCATCTCCGGACTGCTGATATCACCCATAAACCGCTCAGGTTTCAAAATCTGGTTCTCCAGCAGCTGGTTTCTGACACATCGTTCAATAAAGTCATAATAGGCAGTATCAACATTCCGGGCCAGCAATATTGCAGCATGAATAGCATCCGCCAGTGTGCAAGTCTCACAGGAACCAGGGCTCTCCCCCAGCCCATCCGGAATCCACCCGGTCGATCCTGAATGTTGCAATGTATAATCGAATGCCCCTTTCATTCTCTCAACAACAGCATCATCCCCTCTATTGATAGCCCACCGCAGTATCCCCGCCACCGCTGTCAGAATGCCTCCCGAATGCGTATGCCCTTTATAATGCCCTTGCACATCAAAGGTTCCGCTGATATCAAGCACAAACTTGCACAGCCTGTCGTTAAGATCCCTGGCATCCTCCGATTCCACAACCTCCAGATACCGGGATAACCCCACTATTAACCCACCAATCGGATATGTAGGGTAAGGAATAAAATGTCCCATTGCCTGAGTCTGAGAACTCCATCCCTCAGGTTGTCTGAAGTAATAGGCATAATCATCTTCAAACGTCATCCTGGACCGGACAAGAGTCACCAGATCCTCAACCCGCTCCTTATTCTCAGGGGTAGGATTTTGCAGATAGATATCTACATAGGTAATCATCATCCGGGTTGCCATAAAGGGTTCCAGGTAGGGATCACAACCAAACAAAATCCCCCGAAGGGCTTGATCAATATGTTCAGGAAGTCCATGCCCGACAGCCTGCTGCCCCAGAATACCTGCATCCACATACCTGCTGCACATATCCCCAAGGTCCCAAATACTGTGCTGCAACTGTGGAAAAGGAGAAAGCTGCAACAAAAACCAAGGCCGATACCCCTCCTCCACATCCAACCGGGCCTCAATAGCCCTCAACCCCATCTCAACTGCTCTCTGAATAAAACAAGTATCAGGCCTTGAATTAATAGAATGACAACTATCCATAAACTCCCCCCAACATCAGGATAAACGCATCTCCTTCAATCTGCAGATTTTTTCCATACACCACATATAGCGCATATTCTGTATTTTGGGTGTGTTGCGCATTTCGCAACTCTCTTTCCCAAAAAATCTGCGTAAATCTGCGAAATCTGCGGATAATTAATTCCGATGTGTTCGCCCTTCCCCCAACAATCAACGTGCAAATACATTACTCATAATCCACCAACCTGTCAACAGAAGTAAAAATCTCTTCCTAAAACCTGAAGTCCAAAGTCCAAATCTGTTTAAACTCCTTTCTTCCCCATTTTTCCGTGTATTCCGTGTATTCCGTGGTTAATAACTCCCTTCCTAAAGCCTAGGGTCTAAAGTCTACAGCCTGTCCCAAAAGCAGGAAATCCGTGGGCAAAAACAGAACTCGCACTAGTAGACAATAATCCCTCGGAGCAAAAAATGAACCGTTTTTCAACATACATATATACAGCCATAGTCCTTGTAATCTTTTCTTCAACCGCTCAAGCAGAAATTGCCTTCCCTGCAGGCTCAGTTACATACCCAGCATCCAGCTTCAGCATAGCTGCACCGGCATTCGTAAAACTCATCTCAGATCCCACCGCCTTAAATAGCCAGGCAGCCAGACTGGATCCCAATGGAAGCTGGGGAATTCAATATGGAATAAATGGCAGTCTGCTTAAAAAAGGTTACGAATATAAGCTGTATACAGTAGCCAAAGTAAAATTCAATGCAAAACCAACCGGCAATACGTTCGGAATCGGATTATATGATTACATAGCCAAAAGAGCAGTCTACAACGCCCGCATGTGGACAGCAGAGGAGTCCTCCGCCGACTGGAAAGCCTATGACACCGGGTCCTGGATCCCTGCACCTTATGAACAGACACTCTGGGTCAACATTTCGCCGGATGCGTCAGAATACATCGATTTCGATAGATTTGTAGTAGTCCCGCAATCATTCAAATCCCTCGATACACTCTGTGATTATCTTTCCAACAACCCAAACGAACTGGCTTCAGTTGCCCGTGGAGGCAGATATGGCTACTCCTCCATCGAACTCGCTGATGCACGCTCCCTGAAAATCCAGACTCTTATAGGAGGAGATTTCGATCCCAACCTGTACCCGGATTCCTGGGCCGGTCTGGTAGTCGATTACCACACCCCCGCAGGATATACCCACCGCGTTAACTATGCATGGGGACCAAGCTGGAGAGGAACTCCCGAACTCGAAGGTGATGCAGCCAGGTCCACACCCCCTAATGTACAGAACACTCTGGGAGTTCAATCCAGAACTCTTGATACCTTCATACCATTCGATATCACTGCAAAAGCTCCAAAAGACTGGGATGGTAAGGTCAAAATCGGCACATTGGTCCGTGGATTATACAATGACAAAGCCCTGCTTGCAGTTATCTTCCCCGGCAGTCCTCTAAACAAACTCCCATATCTGGGCTGCACGCATGCAGACAGTCCCGACTACACCAATGACTTCGGAGGAATACTCGGTTCTGACGACGCCACCCTTGCAAAGGCCATCAACACACAATACAGGACAATGCTGGAACAGAGAGTAGCCAATGGCTCAGCTCTCCCTCCATTCATTCTCCGCACCGAATCTCCTCAATATTTCGTTTTTAAAGACCGCTTAAATCCGCAGTGGGCCAATAGTTCGCTTAAAGCCCAACCAATAGACCTTAAGCTTGCCAAACAGGAATATGAATCCGCCCAGGTAGCCATAATCCCATCCGGCACAAACTCGTTATCCAAAGTGACAGTTTCCTGCAGCGATTTAATCGGATCCAAAGGTAAAATCACCAATAGCGACATCAAACTCTGGCGTGTAGACTATGTTGAAAACAACCGTCCAGCGCTTGGTCAGAGTCCCGACTGGTGGCCGGATCCACTACTCCCAAATGCATCATTCGACGTCCCAGCAGGCCAAAACAGGGCAGTCTGGTTTACAGTCCACACAACAGCCAATACTCCAGCCGGAGTCTACCGTGGAAAACTGACCGTAAAGTCCGCCAATGCCCCCACTGTGCAGGTCCCTGTCACAGTAACAGTCTGGGATTTCACCATAGCCAAAACCGGTCACCTGAAAATGGCGTTCTGGTTTTTCTTTGGACAAGCTGAGACTATCTACAACATGCCAAATGGTCTGCCGATGTCTCTGCAATACAAATTCGCAGACTTCCTGAACGAATACAAGATAGGCATGAGCTTCCCCGGCGCCGGTCCTGACCACATAGATCCCTACAACCGTGGTTTCAAACAATTCCGCGAAGCTGATGGAACATTCACATACGATTTCAGCGAAGTAGACAAGCTCCTGAAACGCTGCATAGATAAAGGTCAGAACTCATTCAACATAGCATTAGCCTGCTGTGGAAATTCTCCCTGGGATCTGATCAAAATCAGAGACCGCAAGACAGGAGAGGACTACGTATACAAGTTCCAGGGTTACCAGGATCCCGGATTCTGGACAATGTATGAATCCTTCCTGAAAGCAATCACAAAACACATGAAAGATAAAGGCTGGTGGAAGTACTGCTACTACCAGGGCAATGACGAACCTGGAGAAGGCCGTCCCGGTTCCTACGAAGATACAGTCAAACTATATGATTTCGTACACAAAGTCATCCCGGATATGAAATGCCTGATAACCAAGCAGCCTGTTCCTGAGCTTGATGGACACGTAGATATCTGGTGTCCGCTTGATGTCTATTTCAACCCCACAGTCTCCAAACAACAGCAGGCAGCAGGCAAGACAATGTGGTGGTATATCATCGGACGCTTCAACCATTCAGTTCCTGCAATGGACATCCGAATGACCTTCTGGACCACCTGGAAATACAATCTCAGCGGTCTCCTTTATTGGGGTTCAGACTACTGGTGTTCGCCATCACCTGAAGGCACTACGAACATCCAGAAAGACCCAGCCAAACGCTGGCCCAACACCCCCTGGATTCTCTCTGGGGAATATTCCGGCCAAATCTGTTACCCAGGCCCCAACGGTCCCCTGCCCTGCCAGAGACTGGAAGCAGTCAGAGATGGAGTAGAAGACTACGAATACCTATACCTGCTCTCAACTAAACTGGCCAAACTAAGAAAACAAGGCAAAACCCCATCCTGGGCAAAAGAAGCAGATAATCTACTGTCAGTCCCCAGCAACCTGGTAGCCGACAAAGACAAAAAC
This sequence comes from Abditibacteriota bacterium, assembly GCA_942493375.1. Lineage (GTDB taxonomy): Bacteria > Armatimonadota > UBA5829 > UBA5829 > UBA5829. The sequence continues at coordinate 498,472 of OW818698.1, forward strand.
ACAAGAGACTACACCCAACTACAATCAACCAGAGAAAAAATAGCAAAGATGATCTTAAGTCCAATGTAGCGAAACACTATAAAGGCGGGAATTTCTATGCATCGGTATCAGAGCGTAGGGGCAGACCCCGAAGCGTCGATGCCGATGCACCACCCATGCCCTCTCCCAGCATATCAGCCGCCCCCCACCCCGCTAGCCCTGAGTAGCCGAAGGCGTATCGAAGGGCGGAATACGAAGAGCCAACCCTGAAAGATGCGAAACCGACCCCCAACCCCGCTAGTCCTGAGTAGCCAAAGGCGTATCGAAGGGCGGAATACGAAGAGCCAACCCTGAAAGATGCGAAACCGACCCGCACCCCGCTAGCCCTGAGTAGCCAAAGGCGTATCGAAGGGCGGAATACGAAGAGCCAACCCTGAAAGATGCGAAACCGACCCGCACCCCGCTAACCCTGAGTAGCCAAAGGCGTATCGAAGGGCGGAATACGAAGAGCCAACCCTGAAAGATGCGAAACCGACCCGCACCCCGCTAGCCCTGAGTAGCCAAAGGCGTATCGAAGGGCGGAATACAAAGAGTCAACCCTGAAAGATGCGAAACCGACCCGCACCCCGCTAGCCCTGAGTAGCCAAAGGCGTATCGAAGGGCGGAATACGAAGAGCCAACCCTGAAAGATGCGAAACCGACCCGCACCCCGCTAGCCCTGAGTAGCCAAAGGCGTATCGAAGGGCGGAATACGAAGAGCCAACCCTGAAAGATGCGAAACCCACCCCCAACCCCGCTAGCCCTAAGAAGCCAAAGGTAGAACTGTCAGAAAAGCACGATCTACTGTAACCAAGCTGGAGTGGTATAATAAGCTAAACAATTTTACACCTCGCTAACCTTGAGTAGCAGGAATGCCAAAAGGCGAATGGTAACAAAAACACTGTTATTGGAGGGGTATAATGTCAAAACCTTTCTTCGCCTACATGCTTTTATGCGCTGATGACTCATATTATCTGGGCCACACAGATGATCTGTTCAAGCGTGTTGCTGAACACCAGTCCGGTATAGGTTGTGCTTATACTTCAAAGCGTTGCCCTGTACAGCTTGTGTGGTCCCAGGAGTTTGCTACTAGAGAAGAAGCCAAGGCTGCCGAAACACAGATAAAGGGATGGAGCAAAGCAAAAAAGAAAGCATTAATAGGCAGTGATTTTGACAAAGTCTCAATACTGTCTAAGAAGCGTGACTGGGCTGGCTACAGAGAACGGCATGCGGAGTCAATTATGAGAAAACCCGAAAAACCTGCAGATCGTTCTCACAATCCTGATTCTGATTAGCTATGGGACAACATGCCACCCCGCTAGCCCTGAGTAGCCGAAGGCGTATCGAAGGGCGGAATACGAAGAGCCTACCCTGAAAGATCATGCGAAACCGATCCCCACCCCGCTAGCCCTGAGTAACCGAAGGCGTTTCGAAAGGCGGTATACGAAGAACCTGCCCTGAAAGATCATGCGAAACCGATCCCGCACCCCGCTAGCCCTGAGTAACCGAAGGCGTTTCGAAAGGCGGTATACGAAGAACCTGCCCTGAAAGATCATGCGAAACCGATCCCGCACCCCGCTAGCCCTGAGTAGCCAAAGGCGTTTCGAAAGGCGGTATACGAAGAACCTGCCCTGAAAGATCATGCGAAACCGATCCCGCACCCCGCTAGCCCTGAGTAGCCAAAGGCGTTTCGAAAGGCGGTATACGAAGAACCTGCCCTGAAAGATCATGCGAAACCGATCCCGCACCCCGCTAGCCCTGAGTAGCCAAAGGCGTTTCGAAAGGCGGTATACGAAGAACCTGCCCTGAAAGATCATGCGAAACCGATCCCGCACCCCGCTAGCCCTGAGTAGCCAAAGGCGTATCGAAGGGCGGTATACGAAGAACCTGCCCTGAAAGATCATGCGAAACCGATCCCGCACCCCGCTAGCCCTGAGTAGCCAAAGGCGTATCGAAGGGCGGTATACGAAGAACCTGCCCTGAAAGATCATGCGAAACCGATCCCGCACCCCGCTAGCCCTGAGTAGCCAAAGGCGTATCGAAGGGCGGTATACGAAGAACCTGCCCTGAAAGATCATGCGAAACCGATCCCGCACCCCGCTAGCCCTGAGTAGCCAAAGGCGTATCGAAGGGCGGTATACGAAGAACCTGCCCTGAAAGATCATGCGAAACCGATCCCGCACCCCGCTAGCCCTGAGTAGCCAAAGGCGTATCGAAGGGCGGTATACGAAGAACCTGCCCTGAAAGATCATGCGAAACCGATCCCGCACCCCGCTAGCCCTGAGTAGCCAAAGGCGTATCGAAGGGCGGTATACGAAGAACCTGCCCTGAAAGATCATGCGAAACCGATCCCGCACCCCGCTAGCCCTGAGTAGCCAAAGGCGTATCGAAGGGCGGTATACGAAGAACCTGCCCTGAAAGATCATGCGAAACCGATCCCGCACCCCGCTAGCCCTGAGTAGCCAAAGGCGTATCGAAGGGCGGTATACGAAGAACCTGCCCTGAAAGATCATGCGAAACCGATCCCGCACCCCGCTAGCCCTGAGTAGCCAAAGGCGTTTCGAAAGGCGGTATACCATGAACCTGCCCTGAAAGATCATGCGAAACCGATCCCGCACCCCGCTAGCCCTGAGTAGCCAAAGGCGTTTCGAAAGGCGGTATACGAAGAACCTGCCCTGAAAGATCATGCGAAACCGATCCCGCACCCCGCTAGCCCTGAGTAGCCAAAGGCGTATCGAAGGGCGGTATACGACGAGACAACCATTGCAGTAGTACGCCACGCTTGCCTGTTGCTGATATACTCCCTACAATAGTGTATACATCAATAATCAGAGGCTGTAAACAATGGAAAAACTGTTACCAGGATGGATTATTTTAGCGCTACTCATACTGTGCACCGGAATCGCCAATGCACAGGCAGTAACATTTCAAAACAAGTATGCAAAACTGGTTATTGAAGCAGATGGTAGAGTCTCCGGCGTTTTCAACCGCAGCACAGGTAAGAATTATGCAATAACTGCCCCTGCAAACTACCTCGCCACTATCAAGCAAAACGATAAAATCCTGACTGTTACATCCGTTACAAAAACAAAGGAAGGCATATCCCTTGTTTTTGGTAACTCCAACGTTACAGCAAATATAAAAGTCACCCCAAAACCCAACTACTTTGAATTTGAAGTAACCAGCGTCACTCCGGACAACATTCAGGAGTTCACTTTCCTGGATATCAAACTCAATCCCGCAGCCAACGAAAAACCATCATTCTCCTGGGCCGCTATCGCAATGAACCTGCACACAAATGTCCCTGCACTCCCTGGATTGGGCTACAGTTTGCTTGCCACCAGCTATTCCACATTCGGCATCATAGGATCAAAAGCCGCAGTCATAGGGTCTCCCGTAAACAAGATGCGCGCAGTTATGAAGGAAGTAGTTTACGCTGCCAAAGACGATGTCCCATACAACCCCTATGGTGGTCCCTGGGCCATGGACCACAAGTTCAACCGGGGTTCCTATATAGTGGATTGCATGCAGACCCGGGAAGATACCGTAGATAAATGGATAAAGCTATGCAAGGAGACCGGTATCCACCAGATAGACATCAACAACTGGAACTTCTTCAATGGAGAATACGATGTCAATCCCGAGTTCATCCCGGGTGGTAAAGAAGCCTTAAAACGTATCATCAAGAAACTCCACGCTGCAGGAATACGCTGCGGGCTCCATACCTATTCATTCCTGGTAGGAAAACACAGCAGGAAATATGTAAATCCAATCCCTGACCCTCGCCTTTTGAAAGGCTCAAAGTTCAACCTTGCCAGCGATCTGAATGCAACCGACACCGTTATTCCGATAGAATCCAACCCAAATCTTCAATATGCCGCAGACCAGGCAACAACCACCGGACTGATTATACAAATAGGCAATGAACTGATATCCGTAGCAGGTGTGAATAGAACCGCCCCATACTCATTCACCGGATGCACCAGGGGTCTGCTGGGAACCAAAGCAACCGCACACAAGGTATCTTCAGAGGCCAGCGAACTCAAGCAAGTCTACGATATGTTCATTCCCGATGTTCATACCACCCTGTTCAAAGAAGTAGCTGCCAATATAGTTAGTTTATACAACGAATGCGGGTTCGATATGACGTATCTGGATGCAGTCGATTCCTATGGTCTGCTGGATGGTTATGAGAATGGATGGTATTGGTCCACCGTATTTGTCAACGAAATCGTAAAGCATGTTAATAGACCTGTGATGATGGAAGGTTCCGCATTGTGGCCCGGAATGTGGTTTGCTCGCTCCAGGATGGGAGCCTGGGACGTTCCTATAAGGGCTGAAAAAGAATGCTACGATGCCCACTTTGTAGACAATCTGATCTCCGAAAAGATATTCCTGCCCCCGCATATGGGCTGGTGTGATGCGCACAAATGGACCCCCATCCAGCCGGAACGGTCATTCCCTGATGATATAGAATATCTACTGTGCAAGGGAATGTCTGTCAATTGTGGGCTCTCTATGCAGAATTATCTGAACCCGGATAACTACATGAAGTCCGAAAATGCACAACGAATAGGAAAACTGATCCGGACCTATGAAGAACTCCGGGCTAAAAACTACTTCCCGGAATCCGTCAGAGAGAAACTCAAAGTGTCCGGTGAAGACTTCACCCTGGAACAGGACAAAAAGGGCTGGTTCTTCCGACCTGTCACCTATGCAAAACACAAAGCCGGCGGATATGACACCAGCACAAACAAATGGTCTGTCAACAACCAATACTCATCTCAACCCGCTCAGTTGCGCATAGAGGCACTGATGTCCATCGATCCATACGACTCACCCGAATCCGTTATATTGACCAATTACATGGATGGTAGTTTCAATAGTCCTATACAATCCTCAGGGATAACCTCAAGCAAGATCACACCAGGCAGTTATCCCGAACTCGGACGTTCAGACTCAATAGCATGTTACAAAGCAACATCCAATAATCCTATGGCTTGGGTAATGCACTCAGCAAATCTGACGCCACCGGTAGACTGCAGCATGAAGGGCTTCGGAGTCTGGATATATGGAGATGGACAGAGAGAAATCATCAACATCCAGAATACATCCCCAATATATACAAGCAACGGACGCAGTGATCATTATATTAAGATAGACTTCACCGGATGGCGTTACTTTGAGTTTGTTGAACCTGAAACAACTGATATAACCAAATACGATTGGCCGTATGCATCAAAAAAATCAGAATGGGCATACACAGAGAAAGGCCCTGCGTCCGGTAGTCCACGAGTGCCATTGAATACCCTGGCTTATTCAGTCTACATTCAATATGGAACAGTCAACACAGTTTCGATATTCGGAATCTGGTATAACAATCTACCGGTCGGAAAAGAAGTCACAACCTACCTGACTCCAGTCAAAGCTCTTCCCCTGAGAACAGCCAAAATCCAGAATCCATCCATAGAAATAGCAGGCAAAACAATCACTTTCCCGGTGACTCTTGAAAGTGGACAATACATAGAATATCACTCAATGAAAGACTGCAAAGTCTACGATGCCGAAGGCACCACCATCGCAACCATAACCCCCACCGGTGAATCTCCCGTCATCAAAAACGGCATAAACCAGGTAGCTTTCAGTTCAAAAGCCATAAATGGAGTCACACCAAGATTAAACATAACAGTCATAACCAAAGGAAATCCGTTAACCAAATAGCTCATAAATAAGCAGGTGTTTCGGGACTTGAGGGTTAGATACAATGGCAATGGAGTAATCCACTAACCCACCAACTAACCCGGAAGTCCCGAAACAAGGAGTTCAACAATGAAAAAACTGACATCAGGATTAGTTATTATAGCATTGCTTGCACTGTGCACCGGAATTGCCAATGCACAGGCAATTTCATTTCAGAACAAGTATGTGAAGCTGAATATAGAAAAAGATGGAAGAGTCTCAGGCCTGTTCGATCGCACCTCTGGAAAAAACCATGCAATCTCTCCAGCAGGCTATATTGCTGGCATCAAACAAAACGACACAGTCCTGACAGTTAACTCTGCTGTAAAAACAAAAGACGGACTCCTGCTGGGTTTTGCCAATACCAGCACCACCGCAAACATAAAAGTAACCGTAAAACCCAACTATTTAGTTTTCGAAGTCAGCAGTGTCAGTGATAATACTATTCAGGAATTCACATTCCTGGATATCAAACTAATACATCAGACTAACACCTCCCCTTTCTCCTGGGCAGCAATCTCAATGAACCTGCATACAAACGTCCCCGCGCTTCCAGGAATAGGAGATAGCCTGCTCGCCACCTGCGTTTCCCAGTTCGGTATAAAAGGAGCCAAAGTAGGTATCATTGGATCCCCATCCAGCAAGATGCGCTCCATTATGAAGGAAGTCGTATACGCTGCCAAAGACAGTGTCCCTTACAGTCCATATGGTGGTCCCTGGGCTATGGACATCAAATCCATTAAAGGTTCATACATCGTAGACTGCAACCAGATGAGGGATGATACTGTCGATAAATGGATCAAAATCTGCTCTGACACCGGTATCCACCAGATAGACTTTAGTAACTGGAACTTCTTCGTAGGGGAATATGAAGTAAACCCGAAGTTCATACCCGGAGGAAAAGCAGAACTCAAGCGTGTCATTAAGAGACTCAAAGCTGCCGGTATACGCTGCGGACTCCATACATATTCTTTCCTGATAGGCAGAGAAAGCAAAAAGTATGTCAGCCCAATCCCCGACCCTCGTCTCCTCAAAGGAGCAAAATTCACCTTAACTGCTGACGTAAATGACACAGATACCAGCATTTCAGTCGAACCCGGTCTAGATTTTAACAGAATAGGCCCTGGAGTTATTGTTCAGATTGACAATGAACTTATATCACTCGGAGATTTCAGTAAAACATCTCCACTTACCATAACCGGATGCACCAGAGGATTCCTGGAAACCAGACCATCCAGCCATAAAACCGGATCTACTGTAGCTGAACTCAGGCAGGTCTTTGCTGTATTCATGCCGGATGTCCATACCACGATATACAAAGAGATCGCAGGTAACCTCGCACGGACCGCCAACGAATATGGGTTCGATATGATGTATCTGGATGCGATAGATTCATATTTCAGCCTGGATACACCTGAAAACGGATGGTACTGGGCAACACTGTTCGTCAATGAAATCGTAAAGAAAGTAAAGCAGCCTGTGATGCTGGAAGGGTCAACATTCTGGCATGGGTTGTGGTTTGCACGCTCCAGAATAGGAGCCTGGGATGTCCCGGTCAGAGCAGAGAAAGAATGCTATGATGCCCATTTTGTAGACAATCTATTCTACCAGAAGACATTCATGCCTACTCACCTGGGCTGGTGTGATGTCCGTAAATGGTCTCCAGTACAACCTGAAAGAACATTTGATGATGATATAGAGTTCCTCCTCTGTAAAAGCATGGCTGCAGACTGCGGGATGTCAATGCAGGCTTATCTGAATCCGGACAACTATATGAAGTCCGAGAATGCCCAGAGAATAGGCAAGCTGATCGGCAAATATGAGAGACTCCGCACCAAAAACTACTTCCCGGAATCCATCAGAAAGAAACTTGCTATATCAGGAGCAGATTATACACTGGAGCAAGCCAATAACAAATGGTTCTTCAGACCAGTCACATATGCAAAACATAAAGTCAACGGATACGACCGCAGCACCTATACCTGGAGCGTAAACAATAAATACACATCCCAACCCGCTCAGGTCCGAATAGAAGCTTTGATGTCAATCGATCCATACGATTCACCGGAAGCCAAGGTACAGATTGATGGTTCCAACGAAAAACTACCGAAAATCGACCAGATTCAAGGTGTGAAATCAAGTTCCTTGACAGCGGGAGCTTTTCCGGAACTCGGTCGTCCGGAGCCCCTGGTATGCTTTAAAGCAACAGCCAGTGATCCGATGTCGTGGGTCGGTTCTACAACCAGGCTGATCTACGGCATTGACGGCAGTATGAAAGGTTTTGGGTTCTGGGTATATGGAGATGGTCTGGGAGAGATAGTGAACATTCAGACCACGTCGGTACCGTCCAGTACCGGATACAGTGACCATTATGTTAAAGTGGACTTCACCGGATGGAAGTATTTTGAACTTGTTGAGCCTGAGACTACTGAGATGTCTAAATATGACTGGCCAACTGTCTCTAAAAAAACCGAATGGGCATACACTGAAAATGGTCCCTCAGTCCACAAAATGCGGATTCCTCCAAGTTCAACAGCTTATACAGTATATGTCATGTATGGTGCAATCAACTATGTTACACTGATGGGGATATGGTACAACAACCTTCCCGTAGGCAAAGAAGTCACAACATACCTTTCTCCCATAAAAGCGCTTCCATTGAAGTATGCAAAAATAGTCAACCCGTCAATAGAAATAGCAGGCAAAACAATAACATTCCCGGTAACTCTGGAGAGTGGACAATACATAGAATACCGCTCAACCAAAGACTGCAAAGTCTACAACGCAGATGGAGCCGTAATCGCCAACCTGAAACCAACAGGCACCATCCCCATAGCCAAATCCGGCTCCAACAAAGCAACATTCAACTGCAAAACCACAGGTGATCTAAATCCCAGACTAACCATAACAATAATAACCAAAGGCAATCCAATAACTAAATAGCAATCGTTCGTCGGGGGGATCCATGCCCCCGACCCAATCCGGGATCCATGCCGTGTTTGGTTCGTCGGGGGGATCCATGCCGTGTTTGGTTCGTCGGGGGGATCCATGCCCCCGACCCAATTCCCTGGACATCCATGTCCACAACAAACCCACCAGGGAGAACAAATGAATGACAACAAACATAGACTTTGAGGCCGCAGAGCAAAAACACCCTGAGCTCAAAGCCTTCTACGACAATAAAAGACTGTTCTTCATAAATGTATTCTGGCTGGTTGTCGGAGGAGCCGCCGCTTCACTGGGAATCAGCACAGTCTCAACAACCATGCCACTGCACATGGCCAAAATAGGTCTGGATGCAGAACAGATCTCCTCTATAATGGCCTTCCGAGGATATTTAGCCCTGCCTCTAGCACTCTATCTTGCACAGCTGAGTGACCAGTGGCAGTCAAAGAGAGGAAGACGCTTACCATTTCTCGCTGCCTCCATACCATTCATGGTAGTTGGAATGTGGCTCTTTCCATACACACGAAGTCTGCTGGGTTGTATCCTGATATTCACGATATTCAACATAGGAACTAACGTCAAATACGACACCTATCCTTTCATTGCCTATGATATCGCTCGAAAGAAATACTGGGGAAGAGTAAATGGGCTAAACCTGGTTTTCGGAGGTATTGGTACCTGGCTGGGGCAGGTCATACTAATGCCGATGATGGATACCCGGGGGGAAAACTATGTTTATATGCTGGCGTCTATCATTGTAGGTGTAGCATCGGTCCTTACAGTAATGTTCTCAAAAGAACCTCCCATCCGTTCCGAAACCAAACCCACATCCAACCCCGTAGAAGTCATCAAGCATGTAATCAAGGTTGGATTCACCAACAAGCGCCATATACAGCTGTTTATAGCAAATGGACTGGTCTGCGGAGGAGGGTTGGTTGGCTTCTACATACCTCTCCAGGCATTAGTGAACCTGCATATGACTCAGGGAGCAATCGGCCATGATGTTCTTCAATACGGCACCATTGCCTCCACTGCAATAGCCTTCTTTATGGGCTGGGGAATAGACAAGATCGGCTCTTCCAAGACAGTGCTACTGGGTCTGATATTGGCCGTTATAGCTATGATCCTGGGATTCAACCCCAACAACCCGACAATCCTGGCAGCTTTCGGAGCAATGCTGAAACCAATACTAGGCCTGACTAACAGCAGCTATGTGCCTACAAAATATTTCGTCCTTGCAGTTGCCAATATCTTCGTAGTCTTGTCCGGTACTTTCATTTACTGGGCACAACATATCTTCGCTGCCTCCTGTATCCGCAGAGAGGACCTGGCTACATTCGGGACCTGCAATGGAGCAGTAATCCAGCTGATAGGTGCGATACTACTACAGATCAGTGGAATATTAATCAAGAGGGTCTTCGGAGGCAACTATGGATACGCGTTCATAATAGGAGCCATCATCGCCGGTATTGGAGTTCCAATGTTCTTCTGGATAGAACGCCAAATCAAAAAAGAACGAGCCGACTACGCAGAAGCAAACCCAACACCCGCACCAACAACCTGATTTTACAAAAAGATGAGAATATACACCGATTCCGCATAAAGACAGTAACAATGTCCTGCTGAACTTCGTCTCATTGTATAAGCTCATAGCATTCTATATGTATTCATAAAGCGTGTTTATACAGGAGGCAATATCAGCCATGCGTAAGGTAATCTACAGACTTTCATGGATGTTTATCGTCATTTTCGCGACTGCAAACACTGCCGGTTCCGAACCATCGCTGGTAAACCTGGGACGGTTGTCCATCACGCACATAACTGCAAGTGGTACAAATGGAAACAGGGATATAGGCAATCCATATCATGGAGCAATCAACCTCTTCGATGATGGTGGGCAGGAACGCATTAACAACCTCATCTACACCACATGGCTGACTGATCGTGCTACCAGACACTGGGTGAAGTTGAAGTTTACAAAGCCGGTTGGGGTTCACTCTGTCTTTGTAGAAACTACTGCTCAGTCCAGTTCAACCAGGGCGTATGTCACACCGCCCACCCAGTATGCAATGGAACTTGTCCAAACAGACAAAGATAAGCAACAGGTCGTGTCTAGTATTGATTCCGTAGCAATCGTAGGTTTCAGGTCTACATACAATCTGCCAAAACCATTAAACAACGTCAGTGAAATCACTGTAATATTCCCTGGGTCGGATATCATAGAGGTATCCGAGATCAGAGTTATGGGGACAGCACCAAAAGGAACCGATCTAACCCCAACAAAACCAAACATCGGGTTCGATCCCGGTTCTTATGAATATGGTTACAGCTCAAGCATCAAACTCACCGTAAAGGATGAAAATGAGCTCCATATCATCAGGTGTGCCGAAAACGCGCTTCCTTCCATAGCTGAAGTGCAAAGTGCTGCCACAAAAGCCGGTAACGATTCCCAAATAATCGAAAGCCCTGATAATCTATGGTGGTATTCAAAGCTGAACGGCATTCAAATTCCATTTGCCATTACAGGTAAAGCGGTTCAATATTATGAGAACCTGGTTAACACCTATGCCAAACAGAATTCGACAAATACAAATAAAACCGGAAGCCACCTCACGTATACAGCTTCCGTTCAAAGTGTAGAAAAAACCAACAAACAAGACGACAGTGCACAGGCAAGTCCCCCGTCAACCGATTTTGAGGATATATACATAGTTACAATGCAGCTAAAGTTCAGTATATGCCTGGGGGACGGAAATGGCATAAGCTTCAGCAAAGAAAGAAAAGTAACCCTGAATCCCGATGGCAAAGTGCTAAAAGTCACAGGAGACGCCCCCACAACAACCGCAATTGAATAACAAACAAAACCAAGATACCCCCGGCAAAACAAACCGGGGGCACGACTCGCCAATATTATAACTCAAGTCCAGACTAATCAAAAAAACAGCATAAACCACCCATTCGCACTGAACCCGTCAAAGTGCGAACGGAGTGCGCCGATCCCATCATATCCATTCCTGTTAATCTTGAAAATCTTGTTAATCATGTCAAAAACAAGTATTCAATCCAAACAACCCAATAGCTCCCCTCCGTTCGTGCTGAGCATATCAAAGTGCCCGATGGTCGGAGGGATCCCTGCCCCACTTACCGTTGGTCGGGGGGATCCAGAGTGTGTCTATTAATCTCTATCTTTTTCACCCAAGCCATTCTTTCTCTTTTTTTCGAAGTATAAGCTTGGTAAAATGTATTTTTTACTATTCAAATGCATGAACTCAGAACCTTCTTAGGCCTATATGATCTCGTGTAGCGTTCATGTATGCATGTTGCTTGTATTAGAGTTATGTTGTCTGAGGTAACTGTCCATACTTTAGGTATTTCTCCAGATTCATAACAATAAACGAGATTGCTGTTTGGATTTTGGTCATAGGTTGGCTGCGATAGATGCATTTTCCCAGATTGTGATAGGTCTTTGCATGGCCAAAAATCGGTTCGATAGTAGCCATTCGAGCCTTCATCGCACTCACATATTCAGGTGTCTTGCGCACCAACCATTGTCTTTCCTGGTATACACGAGTTTCAGGTTTAAAACTGAATGAACGTATTCCTGTTTTGTTCTGAGTGCAACGTTCACGCAAGCTGCACTCAGAGCATCCAATCCCTTTGTATACCAAGGAGCCATCTTTTGGTGATGATTTGAATTTCATTAAGCGCTTTGCAGGACACTCTACACAATAACAGTCATCATTCTTCGTCACTTTGAACCTTTCGGAACCAAGTGCATTTGTCTTGGTACCCGGCTTCATCATAGATATATAACCGATAACTCCATCGGCATCTAGTCGCTTTCTAATGTTCAGATTATCAAATCCGCTGTCTGCTGCCAGTTCGATAGGTTTTCCAGCTATCAGCATTGCTTTATTGTATGGATCAATAAATGTCCTGGACTGATCGACATTGCCAGCATAAGTCTCATAACCAAGAGCTATTCCGTGTTTCTCATCCACAACCAATGTAGAGATATAACCACAAAAACTATCCACAGAAGTGTGGCCTATTCGCGCATCCTTATCACCTGCACAGGGAGAAAGGGTTTTATATATCTCATTTGCCATATCTTTCAAACCTGATAAGCGTTCATCCGGCTCCGTTTCAACTTGATCGCATTCGGATTCTTTCTTACATTCAGGAATATATTCTTTTTCTTCTGCCTTTGCCAACATACGATCTATGTTGGGGACTTTCAAACCAGATACTTCACAAGCCGCTTGCGTAACCAGCTTCTTCATATCATCATCCATCTCAACAGGCGGAGCACCGTTGTCCACTTCGGAACCGCCAGCGCTCTCCTGGATACGAGCTATCATTGCACGAGTTAAAATGGCTGCCACATCACACTTATTGTATATAGTTGCAGCCACATCCTGTTTTGTGGCGTCTACGTGCCAGCGCTTATTATCAACCAAACCTGAATCAATACAGCGATTCAGGATCTCAGTGAAGATTGAGTCGAATACATCTGGCCCCAAACGCTTTCGGAATAACCACATTGTTTTATGAGATGCTACAGGTTCATCGGGAGCATATCCACAATACCAACGCCACGATATCGTATCGTTTGTCATACGTTCCATCGCACGTTCGAACTTCACCTGATATAGAAACATCAGTAAAAGCAATTTAAACATTCTCACAGGAGGTTCAGGGGGGCGACCGGGGCCACCATCCACCACATGATATTTCTCTCGACATAGATCCTCAACAAAGTTGAAGTCTATAGCCTTATCCAACTTGCGCAGAAAGTGATTCTTAGGAACCAGTATTTCATAACAATCGGACATCACCAAATGGCACTGTTCTCCACGCTTGCGCATTAAAAAAGCCCTCCATTGCAAGATAGCACTATATTTAAATTCTACAAATGGAGGGCAATCTCCTTTAAAATGATATAAGTATATATTTATCGATAGGTGCTATATTTAATAGACACTCTCTCCATGCCCCCGACCCAATTCCCTGGACATCCATGTCCATTGCGGACCCAGTAGAAGATTGAGTTTATTACAACCGTCAGAAAAAACGACACAAATACACCCATATTCAGCATAAACCACCGCTTCACACTGAACCCTTCAAAGTGCGAACGGACCGCGCACAATCCCACCATATCCATTCCTGTTAATCTTGAAAATCTTGTTAATCATGTCAAAAAACAAGTGTTCAATCCTAACAATCCAATAGTCGAAGTGCAAACCGGCTTGCCATGTTCATGGAGCATTCCCAAACGCTAAATATGCGACTTATACACAAAATCATTCTCCCGAACATAGTCCTCAACTTCAATACCCACATCCTGTCCTTCACCTGCTTCAACAACCTGCTGGTGTAGAAGCTCCATAGACTCTACTGTCTGTTCAAAATCTGTGCTATGACCAACAATATGAATATGGTCACCTTTATGGAGTCTGCCATGTTCAACTTCTATAGCAGCCACACCAAGCTTGTTGTAGTAGTGGGTTACTCTGCCAACTTTCTCTTCCATCGCACTCCCCCCTATCGTGTCTACCGATTAGCCCGCATTATTCAGATTGACTCAGCTTTTGTCCCTACTGCCGGACAAAAGCGAAGTTTGGTGAAATAATGCGGGTTAGAGTAAAGTAACAGGTCATATCATTACATTTTACCCACAGCCACACCATACAAAAACACAGCAAACAAACATCTTCAATCCCTCTACTTACCACAGTCCGCAGTTAAATACCCGTTCCCATTTCGCGTGCTTTAGCGTGTTTAGCGGTCCAAATTTTCCGTGCAATCCATCCCCTTCCGCGAAATCCGCGATTCAAAACCCACCCCATTTCGCGTGCTTTAGCGTGTTTAGCGGTCCAATTTTTCCGTGCAATCCATCCCTTTCCGCGAAATCCGCGATTCAAACCCGTTCCCATTTCGCGTGCTTTAGCGTGTTTAGCGGTCCAATTTTTCCGTGCAATCCATCCCTTTCCGCGAAATCCGCGATTCAAAACCCAACCCCATTTCGCGTGATTTAGCGTGTTTAGCGGTCCAAATTTTCCGTGCAATCCATCCCCTTCCGCGAAATCCGCGATTCAAAACCCACTCCCCATTTCGCGTGCTTTAGCGTGTTTAGCGGTTAATAATATTTCGCGTTCTTCTCATCCTTTCGCGTTCTTCGCGATTCAGGTTGACCTCGCCCATCACAAACCAATAGAATATCTCAACAAACCTAACCCGCATTATTCACCAAGCTTCGCTTTTGGCTGGCAGTAGAGACAAAAGCTGAGTTAATCATGAATAATGCGGGCTAATTCCAGGAGTCCCAATGTGAACCCATACAACACACTTTTGCTATCCATATGCGGTCTATTCCTCGCTGCCTCCTGTTGTTTCAGCGAAGTAATAAATCCAGGTTTCGAAGAAGGCACCAAAGGCTGGGTAGTGCCATCCGCAGTAGCCCAGATAGACGAAACTACCGCGCACTCCGGATCGAAATCCCTAAAGATCTCCTTCGATGATCCAGCCAAACGTGAGTTCGCATACCAAAAGATAGCTCTGAAACCAGGAAAACGATACCTGGTCAGTGGATGGGTCAAATGCACCGGAGTTATGGGAGCTTACAATGGAGCAACAGTAGGAATAGAACACTGGAACTCAAAAGGAGAGTGTATAGGAGGTTCTTCGCAGATCGGTATAGGATATGACAGGGACTGGACCCATGTAGTCTTCCTCAGCAATCCGGTCAATGCAGGCACCACTTCATCGGATGTCTACACGTGCATAGACTGGGGAGGACATGGGACAGCCTGGTTTGATGATATCTCAGTAACCGAGATTCCGGACATCACGATGCCCAAGCCATTAGTCACCAACCCCAAAATCGTAGGAGATAAAGACTCCCCGAACTTTGAAGTTAGCGTTGGTTCAATTGATCCCACTATCTTCGGACAGGAGATAGAATACACAGTCTCCCTCTGCGCACCACCATGGAATGCTCCAATTGAAGAGAAGAAGCTTCCAGGAGCAGGCAATGTCACATTCAATACTTCCAGTCTCTCCATAGGTGAATACAAAATAACCCTGGATATAAAGAGCAAATCAGATGGCAGAACACTTGCCCCCCAGCAGTCAGCCACCGTCTGGAAATACCCTCCCGCACAGCTCCTGCTTGACCCTCACAGTGCAGCATTACTCCCTGGAGACAAACTACCAGCAATAGAAATAACTGCCTACCGCAGCGGTCAAATATCCGGAATAATCACCTGCCCCAATGGCGAAAGCATCTCTTACTCGTCCAAAAAGATAACCGCAGGCAAAAACTACACACTAACCATCAACAAAACGCCTCCGGTCCCAGGCAAGTACCAGGCTGTATTAACCCTTACATCCCCTGATCACCCGGACTACTCATACATTCTGCCTTTCACCGTCTTAACCCAGTCAGAAGCTGATAGAGCAGTCACCATAGGTAAAGACAACCTGCTAAAGGTCAAGGGTAAAACCTGGTTTCCAATGTTCATCTACGCCCACACAGCCTTTGATTTAAAAACAACAGCAGAACTGGACAAAAGAATCCCCAGCCTGGAAAGTGATCTTCTCAGTCACGTCCAGGGTACCCCATTCGGAATCCTGGACTACGCAACCCCAATAGGAGGGTTGGACGAAACCGTCAGGTTCGCAGATGAATGTGCCAAACGGAACATCCGCCTGGCTCTGTCAGTAAAGGACGTCTATCCCAACTGGGCTGGTCTGGCGAAAAGGCAAAAGGACTTCCCGGCAGGTGCCAACACTCCGGAGCAAATAGTCCGTTCGCTGGCTAATAAACTTAAAGACAATCCCGCACTAGCCATATACTACACAAATGATGAACTAGCATCCCTCTTCTACAATGATCTCGCCAACACCCGCAAATGGCTGCATGAAGAGGATCCCCTGCACCCAACCCTGAGCGTCCACTATGACCTGGATTATATAAAGGAACTCGCCGCCACCTACGATATCTTCGGTCCTGAGCTCTATCCCCCTTACAGCAACAAACTCAAAGACATGGCCGACTGGTCAGACAGAGTAACCTCCAGTCTCCCTAAATCCGCACCGTTCTGGGGATGCCTCTGGCACTTCAAAAACGACCCAAAAGGGTCAGAAAAACTAAAAGCCCTAACCTACATCTCAATAGCCAAAGGGGCCAAAGGCCTGTTATTCTACGCATACTTCGAGCTAAAAGATGACAAAAACTTCAACCAACGCTGGACCGACCTCGTAGCCCTCGGCAAAGAAATAGAGTCCCGCCTGCCAATCCTCCTCCAACCCGAACACCCCACCCCCTGCAGGTCCTCCAACAAAAACCTGATAATGAGAACCGTCACAGGCAAACAAGGCACCTGGCTATTAGCAGTAAACTCAACAGATAAAACCATCTCTACCGACATAACAACACCACTAGGTTTCACAAGAGCCGAAGAGGACGAAAAATACCTGGCAGTCAATAAAGGCACCATCAAACTAAGTATAAAACCATTCGAAGTAAAACTGATCAAGTTGGGGGATTGACTAACTGAACAACCAGCAGATGCATCGGTATCAGAGCGAAGGGAGAATCCCGAAGCGCCGATGCCGATGCACCACCCATGCTCGAAGAGTCACACTCTACTCCCTCTTTGAAGGGGGCTCGTGAACGCAGTGAACAAGGGGGATGTGATATGAGTGGATGTCATATATTCATATCATATGCTAAGATGCAATGATATACTTATCATAAAACGTATTCCAGGAGGATACTATTGAAAGCAAGAATAATGGTTATAATGCTCAATCTAATGATGCTGATTAGTTGCGCAATTCTTCCCTTTATGCATCATAAAACTTCTGATTATTGGTATTTAAGTGGCAGCGGCACATTCAGGACTATAAACAACACAAAACCAGGCCAACATACTCCACGGGTACAACCTGGACAGACTGCTGCCGCAATCGAAACAGGTATCACATATACCAACATCGCTGTAGCATTCTCAGATCCCATCAAAAGCAAACAGACATCGGAACAATTGCAGCGTTTCCTGCGCTCATCAGGATATCCACTGGCAACTGTCGGGTTCAAAGACGATTCTCAAGGATTGAGATTCGGGATCAGAGTCGGACACAGTAAGTTCGGATTAACCAAATCGCAGCAGAGTTTTCCTGTAGGCCAGATTACACAGTTAATTCTGAATAATTCCAAATCTGCGAATATATACCTGAGCATCCCCAAATACCTGCATTCATCAGTCAATGCCCAACCGATGCTCGTAAGCAAGCGCTTCCTTATCTACAACACAAATACCTTTCCAAAGGACATTGTTGTAACAACCAAAGGAGATATATCCGGTCCAGTTCCCACTATCTGGCTAGCCTGCCTTGCCTTTGCATTACTTATAGGACTGCCAGGTATATGGAAACTCGCATCTCTAGCAGACAGAGATGATATTCCAGCCCGTGTAAAATTGAATACTGCAAAAACCAGAGGAATATTGCCATTTATCATCAGTTCTATTATTGCTGCAGGAGCAGTAGTAACAGCATCCATAATGCCCTTCGGTCACATTGCATTCGATCTTTGGGACGGTGTCAATGATCCACTGATGTCCTTTGTTACTATTATCGCAATACTGACAATGTCAATATTTATCCTGATGATGAATTATATGGTCTGTATAAAAATCATATCTATCAAGGCTCTCAAAGAACAGAACACTCCAGCCATTCCGGAACAAACGAAGGATGTTGAGAGCAAGATTACTTTTACAAAGACTCTTTTCATTCTTCTTCCCCTGATGGTTATGTTCCAATCACATATTCCATCACCATATAAGTTCATCATTTATCTATTGATTCTCGCAAGTCCATCGCTTTATAGATTAAAAGCAGTATACACCCGCAGAAACAGCGAAGCATACGGTAATGGGAGGTTGCAACAAAGAGAGCAAGCTCTCAGCTTCATTTCTGAAGAAGTTGCTAAAAATCTGCAAAAGAGACCCAAAGAGGTAAAAATTGATCTGAGTGATGAGGGGGTTCAAACCACCTGGGTTGTAGATCAATATTTTGGCCCAGTAATCGTTTCAGCAAGAGCTGCAATGGAACTGTCCGATAGTGAATTAAAATTCGCAATAGGTGAGAAACTGTTGACCCCGGTTAAACAGATATTCAATGCCGAATATATTATACCTGCCGCTTTTCTGATTTCAATACCAATAGGTCTAACGAACAAGCCTGATGTTATACTAGTATTTAGCTTGTTGTCTATAGCTCTTATATTTGCTCTAGTGTCCGTATTTGCACGTTCTAGTATTTTAACTTCAATCAACAACTACAAACTGCTCCTCCAGGAAGTAACCAGCTATAAAGATGCAGAATCCGTTATTCTAAAAATGGCTATGCACTCTGGGGTGGTTCTGGATACTGATGATGAATCCACCTGGGGCAAAGTCAAAAAACAAATAACAAGATTAAGATCAGCAGCAGCACAACTGGGAATATCTACATCAGAAACCGCATAGACAACCAGGGGACATGGTTGCCCCATGTCCCCCGGTTGTCCTCTATTTTACTCCGGATCCGATTACCAGAGCATCCTTCCCCGGTATCAACCCCGACAACCTGCACCCACCCTTCTCAGGCATAACAGTAATCGCAGCCGTCAGATGTTTCTCAGCTGTAGTCCCTTGAGCAGCCGGCATAGTCTTACCGCTGCAACGAACATACGCCTCCGCCTGCTTAGGAGAGTCCTGCACATTCCTCAACACATACCTGCCCTTTGCATATGAACAAGACAATGTAGAATCCGAACTGGAATATATCAGCTTTCCGTTGAGTGTAACGCTGCCAACTCCATCTGCCGAGAACTCACCGTTTCGCGCAAGTATCACACATGAATCCGACTTCGCCCCCTTGATAATCACTTTCCCAAGCGTAGTATTAAACTCAGCATCCGCAGGTGTTGATGCAGAGGGTTTATTCCAGATCACAACTCCGCTCTTCCAGTTTGAAACTCTCGTATCCCCTATTCTGTCGAACCTCAATAGCAGAGTGCCCATCATATTGGATACAACACGCTGCTTGTTGACCAGTTCATACAGATCAGGATTCTTCCCCTGAGTTCCAATCGCTCCGCCTACCATCCATGTGTGGTTCTGGAATGTCCTGTCGAAAGCTTGTTTATCAAACCCGGTAAGTCTCAACACTCGGTCACCATACACCATATCAAAGATAGGCACATAGTCCGATTCCGGGCCACCGACTGTTCCATAAAACAGGTCGCAATATGAAAGCCACAGCTCATTGCCGCCTTCAGTCATTATCGGTCCTTTGATCAATTGACGTGCATCTTTAAATATGTCCCAGACAGCACGCTGATATCCAGCATCAGTCTTTGTATAAGGACTGTCCGGGTTCTCATCTTCCGCAAACGCATGCCCTATTTCATCCATATAAAGCCCGTTATATCCAGCCTTGTCCGCCAAGAATTGGATAGTCTTCCTGTCAGTAGGATATGTAAGCCCTGGACTCGTCCAACCACCAGCCAGATTAAACCAGGTCCAACCGGTCATGTTGTCCAGATAATAATCACCAAACTTGATCATCCACTCTCTTTTATAAGATGGAGCATCTTTCGACCAGTGTACCAAATTCATATGATACATAACAGGCCATTTGTTTTCTGTTATCTGTTCACGGAACCACTGAAAATCCCCCATATAAGAAGGTATAGGCAGGTAATCAGGATATGTAGAGTCAAACAGCTTACCATGCCATATAGGATCCCAAAGTCCAGGCTGAATCCCCATCTCATCCCGGTACTCAGTCATCATCTTGATCACATTCTTTGCATGGTTATAATCAACCGGTCCTGTATATTCCAACTTACCGTCATCGGTAGTTGTTGGAGGCTGAGAATAGATACTCTTCCTCACACCATCCTTTACTCTCTCAAACAGGTCCTCCACTGAGTGTATACGGATAAACCCATCCTCCATATACCTGCGCAACATAGGACGCTCTTTGAGTTTCTGAGCAAAGGTCGGTTCCATCCAGCGTTGTTTCCGTGCCCACTCCCCATATCCAACAGCAATACTGTTATAATCTCCGCGCGGGAAGACTCTGTAAACCATCTCATAAGGTATATCACGCTTCTCATTTGCCCTGATTCGCAGCAGGTTCTGGAAATTGAAACTAACCATACCCTTGTCATGCCCGACTCTCATAGCCTTCGGATAGACGCTGGTATCGTTGGTATGTATCAGCAGAGAAGACTCCCCCACCTTAAACCCTGCCATCTGCATAAGAAGATGCCCTGGATAGACCATTAAATCATCCTTAATAGTATCAAGGGGTTTTATCGGAGATTCAAAACCTGAATCCATGCAGAAAATAGCATAATCCGACTTCTTAGGTAAAAACCCAACAGCCGCAGGCCAAGTAATACCACCTATAGCAAATGGATTCGTATTATTAACCAGTATTTTGGTATGAAAACTCCGATCAACCTTATTAAATGTAACAACTCCGGTAATCCCAGCCTTACCTTCAGTCTTCCATTCAAACTGAACTTTATCCTTAGCAAGAGTAACCTTTGGAGCAGGATACATAGAGCTGTCAAAGCCCCCACCATCGCTAGCCTTAATAGTCCCAGCAGTCCATGCAGGTAATCCATCAACCTGACGCGCAACCGTAGTCCCGGTCACATCATCATAAATCCCCACCAAAGCCCCCGACTGCGTAAACACCATCCGGACCTGATCATCCCCAAGCGTGATCAAACCATCCGCACAAAACCCCAATGAACTACAAATAAATAAAACAAACAGCAAAAATACTGTCCGCACATATCTAAAAACCAATAGAATCCCTCCATATAAAAACATACACTCAGGCAGGAGTATACAACATAATCAGACCAAGGGGCAAATGCAGTAGCATATTTGACATAGTTCTAGATATTGGGATTATGAATCTAGCTACACCGGTTCATCCAAGCAAAGCGCAATCCGTTCGTGCTGAGCGAATTAAAGGTAACTCTTGCTAACTGGTGTTCGGGGAGTCGAAGTATGAATGGATTGCGCGGCGGCAAATCAATCGAGATATGATAGATTAACATAAACATTCTGTAGCCCCCAACATCAAAGTCCCATATTTCGTGGGATTTTCCCCACCAGGGGGCACTATCTTAAACTCCCCATCCTGTTAATCCTGTTCATCCATGTTCATTTTCTTTGGCAGATGCTTCCGGACATCGCAACCCACTATCTCTCCAGCTGCGTATCCAAACTCACTAAACATCCTATCCAGCAGATAAGCATACCCGTAAGACCCACCTATAAGCAGATCATCGGAACCATCGCCATCAAAATCACAGACAGAGGGGCAGGCATAATATATAGTAACCGGTAAATCAATCGGTATCTTCTCACCAAACTGGGGATTTTCACTAGAACCACAATTTGGACAAAAGAACAGCGATGTCCCCCATCCTGCAATAATATCCACCAGCCCATCATTATTCCAGTCAGTCAAAGTCACAAACGTCCGCCCGTTGTCCTTTAGCAGTATTCGCCCTTCTGCAAACACCGGAGATTCATTGCTTCCAACATTCTCAAAATAGGCTACATATCCATCTACATCATCAACAACATAACCTATCACAAGGTCCGTAATCCCATCCCCGTTCATATCCGCAGCCGCAAGGGTCGTCCTTGTTCCTGCATGGCTCCCCCAGTCATTCCCGTCCGTCAACACATCCCTGGTCTGCTTCCCCACTTTAAGAAAGCTTACATCAGAGATTTTCAACTGAACTCCTGAAGCAAACTGCATCTTCTCATTGCTGCCATCATTCCGGTAGTAGAACACATGCCCCTGAGAATCCCCCACAAACAAGTCCACAACACCGCACTTCCGCCAGTCATACAGTATACTTGAAGTGTAGTCATCACCAGTCAGAGAGGGATGATATATCAGCTTCCCATCAGCAGTTTTCAAAGGTTCAGCAACATCAAACATCGGAGGATTTATACAATCCTGCCTGCGTGCAAAGCCGGGAGAGCCGCTTTCACTGTTGCTGACAATACTAAATGCACCGGATCCATCCGTATCAACCGCACTGATCACAGAACCCAGATAAGCATGCTCCCATTCAGATTCCATGACATAAGCTTTCTCAAAAAATGGCTCTTCATTGGTACCTGTATTTCTGAGAAATATGATCTTGTCAGTCGATACAATCAGATCCATCCTGCCGTCATTGTCCCAGTCAACAGCCCGGGGTTGAGCAATCCCCCTGATAGTACCCGACTCCTTAATAGGAAATGGAACTTCAGTAAGCTTCGGATCAGATTTACTGCCGATATTCTTAAAATAATGCAGCGCATGCGCATCGATATCCAGTCCACCGTTCGGACGCGTCATCTGTGAACCGCATACAATGTCCAACAGCCCACAGTTACGAAAATCAAAAGCCGTAAGACTGGCTGCCCAGGTCACATCCAGCACTTCCCCGTCAGCTTCCAAAGTCCCAACATACTCCAATACAGGCGTTCCATCAGCATTCCTGCCAAGACACCTGTAATGGAATATCATCCCTGTAACATACCCACCCAGCAATAGATCAGGCCTGCCGTCACCATCCCAGTCACACACCTGGGCAAATGGGGAATAATCATACTTGTAGTCAGGGATTTCCTTGCATGGAGAAGCCGGAGTCGTTATAGGCATACCATCTTTATCCAGGACAGGCCCTCTGAACTCAAAGACAGCCTTCTGCCCGTCCTTAGAGACATTCTCATACCACAGCAGCTTTCCACCGCCTTCAGTCCCCAGCAGGATATCCAGCTTCCCGTCATCGTTCCAGTCCACAACATAGAGCTTGGCAAAAGGCTGATACATCACCTCGCCGTCAGTCATCACAAATCCCCGGTTCTCGTAGGGAGGCAGCGGATTGCCATCAGAATTCCAATACCGCAGTATCTGGCCATTATAAAATGCAAACAGCATCTCATAATGTCCATCCCCACCAAAATCCACCAGCTGAGCTGACGTCACCAGACCAGGAAATAGCCCACCGTGCTTCCTGTAGATCGCATCACAATCACCAATTACAGGCCTGGGAGGAATAGACTGCCGTGCACCGTCCTCAAGCTGATCTACATACACAGCATAATAAGCTGCCTGATCACCAGTCTGAATATGGCTCCAGACCAAATTACCGCTTGTAGACTTACCGGGGATATTGAACCAGTGGTTAAACTTTGCAGAGGAAGAATCATCGAAGTCAAAACGAAAAGGAAGATCAAACCGACTGAGTGCCCCATCAAACCCACACTGTCTAATGGGCTCCCCAGTAACAGAGTCAAGTTGCATTACCTGCAAAGTCCCAAGATCCGGAGCACACCCAAACCCAAACAACTCCTCAAAATCCAAACAAATCAATGCAGGCGCAACATCAATCGGGTGAGCTTTAGAAGTAACAGGTTGAGGATTTACATTAATAACAATTCTGTGAGATGCTTTACCAACCCACTGAATAGAGCTAAGCCTTGGACTGGCACTACCCATTCCCCCTTGGAGAAGAGGGCCAGGGGGATTGATCTCGTCCACGCCAAACCCATCAACCATAATCAGTCCCCCAATACTTAAAACTAAAGTCTTTTTCCGTGTATTCCGTGTATTCCGTGGTTAAATAAAATTCACCGCCAGGGCTCCGAAGCAAACCTGCGCAGCACCAGTTCATCCGTAAATGCCGCACCGGTCTGTGTGCACAGATACATCGCAGCTTCAGCGCACTCCAGGGCTGTCATCCATTCAGGAGAGTCCTCAGATTCCCCTCTAAACTCTCTGAGGTCTCTGGAGAGTTCCGTCAGCACTCCACCAGGACTCAGCATATGGACCCGAATTCCAAACTTCTGGGTCTCCAGTGCCAGCACCTTGCTGTAACCCACCAGAGCATGCTTGGAAGCACAGTATGCCCCCTGCTCCGGATATCCACGCCTGCCTGCCATTGAACCAACGTTGATAATCCGTCCAGTGTGACGCTCCATCATAGAAGGCACAACAGCCTTGCACATCAGGAAAGGTCCCCGCACGTTGGTAGACATAATCTCATCCCAAACTTCAGCAGAGGTATCATTCAGCTTATCTAAAGCAATAATCCCAGCATTGTTGATAAGTATATCAATAGGCCCAAGCTCAGCCACACACTCAGCAGCCGCAGCCTCAATAGATGCCTCATTCTGAAGATCCAGTTTAATAGGAACAGCCTTCCCCCCAGCACTGACAACATCGCTGCACACCGCATCCAGTGATGCCATATTCCGCCCGCAGGCGCCAATCAAAGCACCCTCAGCAGCAAACAATTCAACAATAGCCTTACCGATACCCTTACCAGCACCAGTAACGAGCACCACCAGCCCGTCCAATTTACCCATATTAATCATCTCCCCGTGTATTTAAAAAGGCTTCAGACTTCAGACTTCAGGCTTCAGGAAGGGAAAAACGCGCGGTAATCCACAGCCTGCAAAAAAACCATTCCCTTCCGACCTGAAGCCTGAAGTCTGACGCCTGAAGCCTATCCCTTCCGAAGCCTATCCCTTCTCTTGAAGCACAAAAATCGCATAGTCAGCGAAGAAATTGGGATTTGTGGTTACTGTCTTAGCTTCCCCACCCCCGATTACCTCATCCATCTCACTTACAATCTCCAGATTATGTTCACCACAGAACCTTCGGAAATCGTGGATAGTTGTCAGGTGGATGTTGGGTGAATCATACCAGTCAAAAGGCAGTCCTTTAGTCTTTGGCATTGACCCCCAAAACATGAGCTGAAATCTGACTCTCCAATACCCGAAGTTCGGGATTGAAATAACCGCTTTCTTGCCGATACGTGCAGCTTCCATTATCAACTTGTCAGGTCTGTGCAACACCTGCAGGGTATTTGTCAGGATTACATAGTCCATACACTTATCACTGAAGTCAGAGAGCCCCTCGTCCAGGTCACCGTGGTATACAAACAGGCCCTTTGCAATACATTCCTGCATCGCCACATCAGAGAGTTCAATACCCTGCACTCTGGCACGTTTGATCTTCTGCAGGGCTTTAAGCAGATGCCCTTCACCGCATCCAAGGTCAAGCACCTTGCTGCCGGGTTCTACAATATCTATAATCCGTCTCAGCTCAGTTGGCACCGACTGGAGGATATCTTGTTCATTCAAATCATTACTCATCGATTTTCGCCCCAACCTGGTCCGCATAATCCAGGAAGTTTTCAATAAGCCTGCTCAGCACTTCCACTTCCAGCAGGAATGAATCGTGGCCGTAGTCCGATTGTATCTCCGCATAACTGACATCCAGATTATTCCGCCGCAGTGCAGATACTATCTCCCTGGACATATAGGGAGGGAACAACCAGTCAGATGAAAACGATATCACCAGAAAAGCAGCTTTAGCCTTACCTAACTCAGTCCTAAGCTCACCACTCGGTTCCGCAAGATCAAAGTAGTCCATAGCCTTAGATATGTATAGGTAAGAGTTCGCATCGAAACGCTTTACAAACGCATCACCTTTATAGTTCAGATAACTCTCAACCTGAAACTCAGTAGAAAAGTCATAACTTGGCCGTTCTTTGTTCTGCAGTCCACGCCCGAACTTGGTGTGCATAGATTTATCCGAAAGATAGGTTATATGCCCTATCATTCGAGCAATTGCCAACCCTTGCCGTGGAGGTTCAGACCCATAATAGTCTCCGAACTTCCAGTTAGGATCAGCCATTATTGCATGCCTGCCGACCGCATCAAAGGCTATCGACTGAGGGGAAAGACGGGCTGTAGTTGCAATTGGAATAACCATCCGCACACACTCAGGATAGGTCACAGCCCACTCAAGAGCCTGCATACCACCCATACTCCCGCCGACCACACACATAAGCTGCTCTATACCCAGAGAGTCAATCAACACTTTCTGAGCTTTCACCATATCCTTAATAGTTACAATCGGAAAATCCATTCCGTAGGCCATACCGGTTTCAATATTAATCGAACCAGGCCCACTGCTTCCCTTGCAACTACCAATCACATTTGAACAGATCACAAAGTATTTGTTTGTATCAAACGCCTTACCAGGCCCCACCATACTGTCCCACCAACCAGCAGTGGAATCATCCGCATGATGCTTGCCAGCCACATGTGCATCCCCGCTAAGCGCATGCTCAATCAGAATACAGTTGCTCTTATCCTCATTCATTGTGCCGTACGTTTCATAAGCCAGGACAATAGGCCCCAGCTTCCGACCGCACTCAAGCTCCATCTCCCGAGGAGGAGCAGCAAACGTAAAATACTGAGTCTCAACTATACCAACCGAATTACTATCCGAGGTTCCCATCAATAATCTCCTGAACAGTTGAAAGCGGAAGTGTTTAATCGATAGTTGAAAGTTGATAGTGGAAAGTTGAAAGTGAAGGGAAGGGAAAAGCTCGAGAAAAATTTGATACCTCTCAACAACCCACTCCCTTCACTTTCCACTTTCAACTTTCCACTATCAACTAGTCCCTTCGCTTTCCACTTTCCACTTTCCACTATCAACTAACAAAAAGCGTCTTCCTCTCCTGCAGTTTGGCCTGTTTGTCTTTGAGCTCAGCTTCTATTCTTCGCTCTTTCTCAACCACCTCTACAGGAGCCTTGGCAACAAATGATTCATTGGACAGCTTGCCGCTGACTCGCATCAACTCTTTGCCGATAGATGCCAGCTCAGCATCTATACGAGCAATCTCCTTTTCTGCATCAACCAGTCCAGCGATATCCACATAGAAATCAGCCCCGGACATGTGTGCCCCAGCATATTTATTCCTGTCAGCTTCAGCTATCTCGTCAACAAATTCTAGTGTCTGTACCCGTGCCAATGAACAGACTCTACCCATAGAAGCTTCAACAAGTCCGCGTATCTCGGATCCTGCAATTGAGATCAAATCAATAGGCTTCCCTGGCTGAACTCCGGTCTCCGCACGCAGGTTCCGGATAGTCCGCACTACTTCCATCAGGGTCTCCATATCGGATTCAGACTTATCATCCAGCAGCTCAGCATCACACGCAGGGAATGGAGCAAGCATAATAGTGTCGCCAGTATGAGGCAACGCTTGCCAAATCTCTTCTGTAATAAAAGGCATCACCGGATGCAGCAATCGCATAATGGTTTCCAGCACTGTATACAACACATTCTGGACAACTGCTTTATCTGCACCCTCGCCGCGAAGCCTGGGCTTAGCCATTTCCAGATACCAGTCACAGTATTCGCTCCAGATGAACTCATACATCCCCTTGGACGCATCATCCATATCGTAGTTCTCAAAGCTGACATTTACTGTCTCAATCACCCTGTTCAACCGCGAAAGAATCCATCTGTCTTCAAGCTTCAGAGCATTATTATCAATCTCACCCGGTTCAAAACCCTCAAGGTTCATAATCACAAACCGTGAAGCATTCCAGATTTTGTTTCCAAAGTTCCGGACGCTCTCAACGCGCTGGTCAGAGAACCGCATATCCTGGTTCTTACCTGCATGCAGCACCAGAGAGAACCGAAGAGCATCAGCTCCGTATCTATCAATCAGCTCAAGAGGGTCCACTCCAGTGCCCAGGGATTTACTCATACGCTTGCCCTCTTCATTCAACACCGTAGCGTAAATATAGACATCCTTAAAGGGTATCTCTCCATCCAGATATTCCAAACTGGAGAAGATCATCCTCGCAACCCACAGGTAAAGAATCTCCCTGGATGTAACCAGAACATCGGTAGGATAGAAAGACTTAAGTAACTCCGTCTCCTCAGGCCAACCCATAGTCGCAAAAGGCCACAGGGCCGATGAGAACCACGTATCAAGTACATCAGTATCCTGGGTAACATTCTTACCACCGCACTTTGAACATGCCTCAAGCGCACCCTTTGCCGCTGTAAAGCCACCGCAGTCAGCACACTTCCAGACCGGAATCCGGTGTCCCCACCATAGCTGCCTGGATATACACCAGTCCCGGACATTCTCCATCCAGTCCAGATAAATCCCTTTATACCTATCAGGGAAGAAACTCACTCTACCATCTTTTACAGCATCGATAGCCGGTTTAGCCAGCTCCTGCATTTTGCAGAACCACTGTTCAGACAATAATGGCTCAATAACCGTATGGCAGCGTTCGCAGGTGCCGACCTGATGGGTATGGTCATCAATCTTAACCAGTAATCCCAGCTTCTCCAGGTCTTTCACAACTGCCTTGCGGGCATCCGCTCTATCCAGTCCCGCATAATCAGGCCCGGCTTTGGGGCTCATCGTTCCATCCGGATTGATAACCACCACCTGGGGCAGATTGTGCCGCAGGCCTATTTCAAAGTCGTTAGGGTCGTGTGCAGGGGTAGCCTTAACAGCACCGGTTCCAAACGCCATATCAACAAAATCATCAGCAATGATCGGAATCTCTCTATCAGTCAAAGGCAGCTTAACTGTCTTGCCAACCAATGCCTTATACCGGTCATCGTCCGGATTCACCGTAACCGCTGTATCTCCGAGCATAGTCTCAGGCCGTGTAGTAGCTACTGTTATATAGCCCGATCCATCAGCCAGAGGATAATTGATATACCACAGATGCCCGTTCTGCTCCTGGTGTTCAACTTCAATATCCGAGATAGCCGTATGGCACCTAGGGCACCAGTTAATAACCCTGGCACCTTTATATATATAGCCTCTGTTGAACAGTCTGATGAATGACTCCAGCACTGCGTCAACATAGCCCTCGTCCATTGTAAAACGTTCGCGCTCCCAGTCGAATGAGAACCCCATGGTCTTGAACTGGTGCAGGATCTGTCCGCCGTATTCAGCTTTCCATGCCCAGACTCGCTCCAGGAACTTCTCACGCCCAATGTCGTTTTTAGTAAGTCCCTCACCTGCAAGCTGCTGCTCAACTTTATTCTGTGTTGCTATACCCGCATGATCCGTGCCAGGCAGACACAGAGCATTGTATCCCTGCATCCTTTTCCAGCGTGTCAACACATCCTGGATCGAATAACACAGGGCATGCCCGATATGCAGAGACCCGGTAACGTTGGGAGGAGGAATAGTTATGCTGTATTTCTCTTTAGCAGGATCAGGCTCCGCATGGAAGTAGTTCTGCTCCAGCCAAAAATCATACCATTTCTTCTCTACACTCTTAGGATCATACACAGTAGACAGCGTTTTCTCATTCATCGTAGAAGCCATTCCTCCAGTTAAAATACAAAGATGCCCCAAGGCATCTTCACAAGAAAGCAATAATAAAAAGGATCAGTCTTTTATGTCATCCTGAGGCACGAAGGATCTGCTTTTCACCAGTCTTTCGGGACGAACAAAAATCAGTCCGATCGGTCAGATCCGTCAGATCCGTCAGATTCATTTAATACCCACCGGTGTTTCGGGACTTGAGGGTTGGAAAATCAACTAACAGTATAACTAACTACCTCAAACCCAACCCGGAAGTCCCGAAACCGCCGCAAGCACAATCCTCACCGCCCCACAAACTCCTCAAAAGCCCCGCCAAATATCAACTTCACATCCCGGACAATCTCATCCTCAGTAACTTTCCAACCGGTCCTTGTAATATCCAGATACTTATCAGTCAGCACCTTCGCAATTATCTTCCGGGAGTGTGCCCACTTATATACCAACTGGTCCAAAACCCTTGCATCAGAATGCTGAGGAGTAATAGACAGCCCCAGAGTCTCAAACCGCATCCTGGTCATATCTTCAATAATGCTGGGATTGTTCAGGAACCACCAGCAGCCAAACAGATGCAGATTGTGGAACTTCCGGGTCACAACGCACGCCGTATGCTGGTCTTCTCTGGACAAATTAGTCAGCAGGAACTTGTTCTTCGGATACTCCCTGCACAGATACTCAACCGTCTGGAGATCACTTCGAGCTGCACCATCACCTGCCAGCCTCAAGTCAGGATTGATCAGTTTCTTGACCCCGATCATCATAGCAAATGGCAGGTTCAGCTCTTCACCAACAGCCAATACGCATTTCTCAACCAGTTTGCCCCGCGCAGATTCCTCTGGTATACAAAAATCCGGAGGTAAAGAAGCAGCCATATAAACCGGATCAAACCGCTTAGCCCAGGTCTTCAGGAATCTTCGAACCTCAGCACAAGTTGCATCATCCAGACTCTCGTTGGCAGCAAATCCCCACTCAGACAGTCTCAAGCAAGCCGCAGGCCAATTATTGAGCAGTGCATCAATACGCAGAGCAGCCTTAAACCTCGGGTCCCGTTCTTCACAGTCCCATAATGGTCTCTCAGCATCATCAAATGGATCATTGGTCATAATCACGCCGCGTATGTTAGCAGTCTCAAAGACCTTGTCAATGTACCCGGACGTCGTCTGCTCAGCGAAGTAGGACCGCAGAAGATTGAGGTCACGCTTGCCAACATTCAGACCCAAAGCGCTCATACAGGTCAATACTCCCCTGCACGCTTCAGATATAGGAGACCTCTCAATAAACAGATGCTGCCATATGTAGTCCGCCTGTTCCTGTTTGGACATAGCCCAGAACTGGTCATACTCCATTGGAGCAACACGGAAAACCTCAGCCACCAGGTAATGGTAAGTTAAGAGCTCATCAATCCCCCACAACAGCAGAGAACCAAACCGGGTGTCATATAAATGCGTATGTATATCCAGCACAGGAGTCTCAAAGACACGCCTCTCCACTACTCCGGAAAGCTCCACGCTGCTAATCAATCTACCCGTCACCAGATCACACCCCGTAATTAGAAGTTAGAGGTTGGAAGTTAGAAGTTACAAACCAACCTCAAAATATTGAAAGAGTTCAGTGGTCCACGCGGAACCCCGAGTTATCTAAATGAAGTAACAACTATCGTGTTACTTAGGAGTCTACTGTGAACCGACCTAAAGTCCGTTCGTGCTGAGTAGCGCAAAGCGCGTATCGAAGTATGAATGGACTTCAAATTCTCACAAAACTGAACTGCTACGAAATACTGTCATGTGCAGGTGTTTCGGGACTTGAGGGTTGGACATGCTAGTGTTGGAGTAACCAACAAAGCTAACATCCAACCCGGAAGTCCCGAAACAAAGACCACTGCTTCTTAGTCAGAATGACATATATACTATTCTACATCACCAGCCGTCTCAGGCAAAACCTCTTCACCTTCCACAGCTTTCATAGGTTTCGCAGGGCTTCGTTTTCGCCGAGGCTTTTTCACCTCAACAACCACCTCATCCGGCGTCTCAACCACGACTGGCTCAACAGCCTCAGCCACAGCAGGTGCAACGGTCTCTTCAACAGCCACTTCCGGCTTCTTCCGGGGAGCCCGTCTCCGAGGTTTAGGCTTCACTTCCTCAACCTCAACTACTACCGGAGGAGCCTCCACTACCGGAGCAACAGCCACAGACTCAGCAAAAGGATCATAGTCAAAATCCTCAACCGTCAAGCCCCCAACTACTTCCGCCGGTTTCTTCCGCCGCGTATTACGACGTCGTTTTGGTTTTTCCTCAACAACCTCTTCAGCAGCATCATCATCAATTATCAACTGTCCACTATCAATTGCCACAGGCTCTTCCATTGTCAATTCGTCATCGTCAATGACAGCCTCTACTGGTTTCCGCCTGGACCGACTCCGTCGCCGTCGCTTATGAGGTACCTCTACAGGAACTTCTTCAAGTATCGAAGCATCATCTACAGGCAATTCCTCACCAGCAGCTTCTACCTCAACACTTTCAACTACCAACTCACCGCTATCAGAAACAGCTTCCCCATTATCTATTGTCAATTGTTCATTATCAATTGCTTCAACCGCATGTTTGTGCCTGCTTCGACTGCGTCTCCGCCGCCTCGACCGGGTCTCCCCAACAGGAACTTCCGCACCCTCAACAGCCAATGGCTCACTCTCAACTTCCACCGTTTCCTCAGGAGCATTGTCAACTGTCAATTGTCCATTATCAATTGCCAATTCCCCGTCTGCTTCGACCGGTTTCCGTCTGCTCCTGCTGCGTCTGCGTCGTCTGGACCGGGTCTCCCCAACAGCCTCAGGAGACAATCCAGCTTCTTCTAAAGCCAACTCTCCACCATCAACAACAGCCGGCTCCACCGGTACAATGTCAACTTCAGCTGGTTCCTCATCCGGAGTAACTCCGAAATCAATCAATCCGTCAGCCACCAGTTCCGCAGTTTTCCGCTTGCTCCTGCTTCGACGACGCCGTTTCGAACGCGACTCCGCAGCAGCTTCAGCCGGAGTTTCAACCACTTCAGACGCCTCAATTGTCTTCTCTTCTTGCTCTCCAACCAATTCAGCCTCAGGAGCAATTTCTGTCTCAACAACAGCAGCACCATCGACTGCCTCCGCCGGTTTTCGGCGCCGAGTCCGCCGTCTACGCTTAGATTTCGCATCCGCAACCGCTTCTGGAGACAATTCTTCATTGTCAATTGTCAATTGTCCATTATCAATTGGCTCAGGTGCAGCAACTTCTGCCACCGGCTGCACCGGAGCCTCTTCAGGTTTCCTGCCCCGGGGATTGCGTCTGCGTCTCTTTGACTTGTCCTCAGGCTTAACAGCTGCTGGTTCCACTGCTTCAACAACCTCAGCAACCTCAACACCATCAATCGCAGCAGTAACTGGTTCATCCTCTTTGCGGCGTCTGCGGTCTCCGCCGCGTCCCAGCCGCTGACGGACCCCATACTGTGAGACACCATCAAGGACTTCAACAGATGCCCATGGGACTTCCGGAAGCAATGACTTATCCGGGGCCGGTCTCCGGGCACTGAAATCAGAACAATGGATCCTGTGGCTCCCGGTACTCAAGGTAACACACCCGTTCACCAGCGTCCGTCCGTTCAGCCTGAAGCTGTTGCCAAAGTCATCCCCGATATACACGTCCACACGGACATTCTCAGGAACATCTATCTGCATAAGAGTCCCATTCCGGGTCCCTCTCCAACCAACCAGTATCTCTCCCTCAGGAATAACTACAGAACTGTCTGCTTGCTTGAGTCCTAATCTGACCGGTGACACAGAATACCTGCCTGCAACTCCAAGTACCCGCTTGACTCCCAAAACTCCGCCAACAACAGCAAATAGTCCAGCGCAAGCTAACACATCATACTCGGAACCAGCTCCCTTAGGAGACCCCAAAGTACTGCCGATGATCTCCATCGCTCCATCCAGCTGCTTGTCTGCTATTAATTGCATAGCCAGCACTGCAGCCTGTTCAGGCTTCAACGCTGTTTCCAGCTCAGGCCTGGCAAGCCAATGGAAAATCCGGCTTCTCTCATACTGGTTAAGAACACCTGCACAAGCAGCCTCGATGTTTACATCAGTTGAATATTCACGAATCTTGTGCCAGCCGTCCAGCCCAATACAGAACAGTCCCTTGCGTTCATCAAACAACCGTCCAATAACTGCCTTGCGCAGAATCACTGCTTTATCCCGGTGTGCATAAGCATCATCTTCTCTACCACACAACCAGGCCGCCGCAGACATCGCCTCTAAAGCCCGACACAATTTCAAATTGGCAAGCGTAGTGACTTTGCCGGAGATCTCTACCAGGCCATCAGCATTGCGCATAGACCATGACTTTTCTATATGCAGATCAAGCACTTTATATAGATCACACACCCGTGAATTATCACCCGTAAGCTCAGCATGCGCCAGTAGGATCGAAGGTACATCCAGTGGGTCCTTACACCACGTCTCAATAGTATCCAGAAGATAACTTGAAACACCGGTATCGCCATACAGGCTGAATGCAGCCCTGGAAATCGCCGTAAAAGACGTAGCATCGAGTGTAAATGCCGTGTCATTAACTCCGATTATACTACCAAGTAGACTTGTCGCACGTTCCGCACACTGCTCCCACAATCCTGTTAAGGTGCCGCGGTTACATTCAAAGTGGGTGTTTTTATCAGATGCAAACGAACCTACTTCGATGTCTACAGTCTTAAGCATTATCGGTTTGCTGCATCGTCGGAACTCTATCTGGATAAATCGCGCCTGTCTGGATACAAGACTGCGGATGTCCATATCTCCCTTGCGGAAGTTGACACGCATCATACCAAGGGAAGTATCAGGAAGAGGTACTCCGCCATCATCAGGTTGTGAAGTTGCAAAGAATATATCAGCAACTCCGCTGCCTGCAGATTCGAAGTTTACTCCCAGTTTGCCGGAGATCAACTTATCGAAGTCCAGGATTACAGCAACTCCACGGTCTCCTCTTGGAGTCTTTATAACCTTTTTCTCATCGGGGTCTGTGATTGCCTCAAGTCCGACAACGCTCCCAGCCTTAAGCAGCGTAACATCACCCTTTAATACCTGTTGAAAAGATTCCGCGATGTCAGCATCTTTGAGCCTCTCAGGCACATTAAATGCCTGGGCAAATGCCGGAGGTATCTGTGTAACAGATGCAGGAGGCACAGGGCGATCTTTTATATCTACAGATTCCAGACCCGGTGCAATCTCAACCGCAGGCCATCCACGCGCACCAAACCTTGCACCCAGCCATTCGCCCGGTTTGCCGGAGTCATTGTAAGTCTCACACAAACCATTTGAGTAGGTAGACACTTCGTAATCATCAGCAACTGAGCATACCCAGCTTTCATCCGTAGCATAATCCATATCCCCTGCTCGAGTGCTGGCGTTTACCTTCGCATAAACTACAGCCGGAATAGAACCCGACTGCATCTCTATGCCTATAACATTGGCACCGCGTTTAAGCTTGGTTGAAAGATCATATTGATCACTATAAACACAGTCCGGCCCTGCCGGCACAGGTCCGCGACCTTCATAAACTCCATTGACATATAACTTATAAGGTACGGAGGCAGCGACGGAAATAGTCGCACTCACAGGTACACGGTCAAGCCTGGCCACACCCCGGAAACGCAGGATTGCTCCCGCAGGGATTTGCAAGCCGGTCGGTATTCTGATCCACCTTGCCTTAATTATTGATTGTTCTAAATCGGTCGAATTCATATTTCTCCATTGCCTACTTGAGTGTTAACAAGTACCAACCGTAAGGTCTTTACCAGGCTCAACTGTGACAGGTTCCCGGAAGCAAGTCTTGTTGCCTTTTATATCG
The DNA here is from genome assembly GCA_942493375.1 of Abditibacteriota bacterium. Taxonomy (GTDB): domain Bacteria; phylum Armatimonadota; class UBA5829; order UBA5829; family UBA5829. The sequence continues at coordinate 534,301 of OW818698.1, forward strand.
AATAAAGTTGCAATATTATCAGGAACAGACAGGCTATTGAGAACCAGTTTGCCCTGTAATACAGTAAGTTTCATGCCTGTCGGAGTACACTCAAAAGTCCCCCAACCGGTCCCTAAAGACCAGAAGCACTTAAATTTGCCATCCGTATAACGGACCGGATTAAATCCTATATGCCCGGCAGATAGATCATACTCAAACCCGCTCAACGCATTCAGCGCTGCATAAGATGCCATTGATCTGGCATAGTTGCTGCCGCACTCGATCTCATTCCAGGGGTTTCTATTTTCCCCATTATACCTGTCCCGAACAGCTTTGATAATTGTAAGGCCCTCGTCAACCAGCCCTTCCTGGATCATGTGTATGCCAGCCTGGTATTCAAAACCATTCATACATTCCTCAGCATAAGGAATAGGAACAGCCGGTTTATACTTCCCGTCAGGCCAGTAACAGATAACAGTTGCTGCCTCATCATTCAGACCAAAGATGCGGCAGGGATTGAAATAATCCCGCAGCGTTGGTCTGTAGTTATTTTTATAGATAGCTTCCAGTGCAGAACGAACTTTATCAGCATCGAATATCTGTCCCAATCCGCACAGATTTGCATGCCACTGGCCGATAACCTGATCAACATGACAGCCATCACTCACCTGATATTTGATCTCATTGTGTTCAGAGTCCCAATATGAAGCAACCGCATCGCTCCACTTCGCACTCGAATCCGGGAATTGTTCCAGTATAGACTTGTCATTAATGTCTATCTTCTGCTGGAAATATTCACCATTGAACAAATTCTCGTTGACCCACTTGCTGCCACGTTCAAAAAGACCAGTGTACTCCTGGGCACTCTCTGTTTGACCAAAATGAGTAGCTATCTCTGCCCCAGCTTTTAAAGCTGCCAGATAGAAACCAGTCAGGAAAGCATTTGGTCCAAACAGTTCCATATCCAGAGTATGATGCTGCCGGCCTTCAAGCACTCCGTCCTTGTCTAGATCCCACTTCTCTTCATTAGTAGGAGACCAGGCAAACTCCAGTGATTTCTTGACTAACGGCCAAATTGTCCGCAACCATTCATCATCACCGGATATCTTCCATTCACGATAAACTTTAATAATCCCGCCGAACTGCCCATCTGCACACGGTCTCCAGTCCGAAGGATCTCTTCCAACAGGAAGCTGTAACCTGAAATCTACTTTACCATCTTCCCGCATGCTGAAACCGTATTCCAGGTCCCGCATGGACCGTTCCAGGCTCGGGAACAGGAAAGGCAGGGCATATGCATAGTTCCAGACATGGCTGCAGGAACCCTCACAGCACCCTTCCTGGCAATGGCATCCCTCGAACCCGTAGAACGAACCGTCAGTAAGTCTCATTACTGTAGGTGACTTCAGTATCGAAATATTTGCTGATACTGCATCCAGAACATAATCAGGCACAGTGCTGGAGAACAGAGCATCATGGAACAGTGCTGTCTCTGAATGAAGCTTGTCCCAGTTGTCAAAACAATATGCAGCTGAAGCCCGTGAATCATCGAACAGCGTCGAATAGTAGTTCTGCCAGACTTTGGGTGGTTCAACACATCCGCACTCACATTTCGCTTCTTCAGGTCGCCAGGACGCAGTCCTGTTGGGGAAATTCCATGTGATGGTAAACCTGGCTTTTACTGTCTCTCCGGGTCCAGCATGTAAATGAACAGCCAGGGTACAGTGGTCATCATAAACAGCATCAACAGGCCCAAAGTCATCTGCATAGTCCCTGTCATTGAACTTACCCGCGGTGCAAAGGTCTCTCCAATATATACCCAGGCTATCAAACCAGGTACCACGGAACCAATATCGCTGGTAACTGACATCTTCAGCATCAGTCGAGATAGACATATCGCCATATTCCAGGCTGTCAACTTCAGAGCATCTGCTGTCCAGGGTCAAAACCGTTTGACCGTCGCATCCGCTGACCTGTGTCCGTGTACCTTTTACCTGTGGATTCTTGAGAACCCCGCAGATGGTGTATTCAAGCGCTTCAGCAGTAGTATTCTTTACGGTTATATCAAAAAAGGCTGCTGGTATGCTGGAATCCAGATCGTTTAGAGGAATCAAAGGGTTAAACGCATCAATAGCGCATTCCCCGGGGAAGACTTCATCAATAAAATCTATACGGGCAAATGGATAACTCCCCGTAAACTCAGAGTCTACAAAGTGAGGGCACCCAGCCATAGTGTTCCGTGCAACACCGAATCCGAACCCGGCATATGTTCCAGGTCCTGCCCCATTATAAGGAGGCTGCAGATCAGAGTGCAGGACACGGGCATCCACAACTTTCCCAGCCGATTCTGCTTTTACAGCAAAATGGCTAAGTCCGTGAAAACTGCCCTTGTTAGGCTTATTGAATATCTCCCAGTCCACCAGCCGACCATTACCGGCCAGACCAATACAACCGGACCCTATTCCACCGAGGGGAAATGATATCTCATTAGTATTTACGCCTTTATAATTCCCGTATGCCATATAAGTTCTCCAATACCGAAATATCTTTGTTGATCTGTTTTACCAATTCGTCAGGCCCGTTAAATCGGACCTCACCTCTTATTCGTTCAATAAATTCAACGTCCAGGACGTGTCCGTATAAATCTCCATCAAAACCCATCAAGTGAACTTCTGTTGTAGTCTCCGTGCAGCCAAAAGTCGGATTATTACCGACATTACAAAGTCCAGTATAGGTCCTGGCTCCGACAGCCACCCGCACTGCATACACGCCAGGCATCGGAGTCACATGTTTCTGAGAAACTTCGACATTAGCTGTGGGGAAACCAAGTGTCCGCCCTACCTGCCTGCCGACTACTACCTTGCCTCTTAGCACAAATGAGTGTCCAAGCATATTTGCAGCAGATTTTACATTGCCTTCAGCAAGCAGTCCACGTATCCGGGTGCTGCTGACCGGTGCACCATCTATGATAACACTTGAAACAATTGCGGTCTCTATATCGTGCTTCTGACCTTCGGTTTTGAGGTAACGCACATCACCCTCACGACCTCTCCCAAATCTGAAGTTTGCCCCAACTACTACAGCTCTCGCTTTGAGACTGTTCACTAATACATTTTGTAGAAAGTCCTGTCGTGGAATTTGTGCGAGCTGATCATTGAACTCAGCAATAACGACATATTCTATGCCGGTCTGCATAATAAGCTCAACTCGCTGGTCAAGAGAGGATATATACATTGGTGCTTTCGAAGGAGCCAGAACTTCAGCCGGATGCCGGTCGAATGTCAGTGCCACCGAAGCCATACAGCCTTTGTCAGCAGTCTCCAGGACCTTCTCGAATATTGCCCGGTGCCCCCAGTGAACACCGTCAAACACACCAACTCCGACACAAGCTCGTTCAACTTTAGAAGGGAGGTTTTCTATACCCTGTATAACACTCATAAACAACCCACTGTTTGTTAGTGGATAGTGAAAAGTTGTTAGCTAATAGTTGATAGTGGATAGTTGATAGTGGAAAGTGAAAAAACCTATCCCGAAACTTTCAACTTTCAACTTTCAACTTTCCACTATCAACTTTCCACTCTCCACTAAACCAGTATTTTTTCCGGCTTGACTATTAGTCTCGCGTTTTCCTTCAAAATCACACCCACTCCAACCAGAACTCCATTCTGGTCGGTCATGCTTAATAGCACTCCAGGGGCTTCTGTTCCTTCATACTCAATCGGGTTCCCACGCTTCAACAAAATTGATTGCTCTTCACTGCATATCAGTCCAGGCAAATCCACCAGCGCACAGGAAATCGGCAGCAGAGCTTCTTCGATCCTGCCATCTGTTGCCAGTTTGCCCAGATCATCCATATTCCAAGCATCATCAAACCCGAATCGTCCCACTTTATTGCGGACAAGTGAACTCATACAGGCCGGTAAACCCAATTGCTTCCCGATGTCCTCACAAAGTGTCCGAATATAGGTTCCGGAAGAACACGAAACAGTCAGAGTTGCAGTAGCTTTTTCACCGGCAGCGAAGTTCTGCATTTCAATGTCGAAAACCGTCACCCTGCGTGGCGCTCTTTCAACTGTCTTGCCTTCTCTTGCCAGTTCATACAGCTTCTTGCCGTCACGTTTAATTGCACTGTGCATCGGAGGGACTTGCTCAATCACTCCTCTTAACTTCTTTACAGCACCTCGCAACTGGTCTTCGGTCAAGTTCTCTGTAGATGCTTCCTCTATGGTAGTTCCGGTTACATCCCCGGTATCCGTAGCTAACCCCAGCAATAGACCTGCAGTATAAACCTTGGGTTCACCAGGCATATACTCGATCATACGGGTAGCCTTACCCACAAAAACAACTAGTACACCCGATGCAAGCGGATCAAGAGTCCCGGCATGCCCAACACGCTTGGTCCCGGTAAATCTTCTAACCTTATCTACAATATCATGAGATGTAGGCCCGGAAGGCTTGCGCACATTCAGGACTCCATCCATTTATTTACCTCGCCTATGACCTGTTTTACGGCATCATGAATATCCGCATATATTGTACAGCCAGAAGCAGCCTGATGACCACCGCCATCAAACACACGGGCAATCCTGTTAACATTAAACCCATCTCTGGACCGCAGACTCACCCGCACGTTGCCAGGCTCGATCTCTCGGAACAGCATATACACCAACACACCGCTGACCATACCAACATAGTTAACTATGCTCTCCGAATCATTGTCTCCAGCCCCCAAAGACTCCATATCATCTCGGGTAATAACAGCATATGCAACTCTCCCGGCTGAATTAACTTTGACGGAATCCAGGGCTCTGCCCAGAAGTTTAATGGCTCTCAAGGGACGGCTATCGAAGACTTGCTCGGAAATGTATGAGGGATCGGCGCCAAGACTTGTAAGTCTGGCTGCTATCTCGAATGTGTGAGGGGTTGTGTTGGCAAAACGGAAAGCGCCGGTATCTGCTATAAGTCCGGTAAGAAACTGAGAGGCTGCAATTGCGTCGATCTTGACATTGTTCGCTTCAAGCAGCTCAACAGCCACTTCAGCAGTAGATGCACTTTTTCGATCAACAACTCTGATGTCGCCATACTCGTGCTCCGGGATATGATGGTCTATACAGGCCGTAACTTTGGCACGGTCAACAGCTTCAAATGCCTCACCCACCCGTTTCTCGGACTCACTATCCATCAGAATACCCAGATCAAAGTCTCTACGATACGTAGAAGCCAGAATAGTGTTGCTTTCCGGAATGAAATGATAGTTCTCAGGCACACCATCAACAGACAAAATGGTTACTTCTTTACCCATAGCTCGCAAAATATGGGCCATCCCCAGTGCGCTGCCCAGGGTATCACCATCAGGCCGTTCGTGGCAAGCCATTACAATTGATTTAGCTTCAACAATACGGGACCAACTGGCCACCAACTCTTCAGTTTTACAGCATGAATTGGGGGATTCGTGAACAGGAGACGTATCACACAAATTACGAATCCTCCTTAACACGTTCAAGGAGCTCAGTAATCTTCATTCCCTGGTCAATCGAAGTATCCAGACGGAAATCTATAGTCGGCACCGTCCGAAGGCTGATACGTTTGCTCAAAAGCTGTCTCACATAGCTCTGGGCATGTTTGAGCAATTTCAGACCCTCTGCCTTTTGAACTTCGCTTCCCAGTATACTAATAAATATCTTGGCATGGCTGGTATCGGGAGAAACTTCAGCATCGGTGATGGTGACAAACCCCAGTCGGGGATCTCCAAACTCCTTGCGTAGAATCTCGGCTATCTCTTGCTTAAGCAAAGCCTCCAGCTTCTCTTGTCTAGTAGACATAATATTACACTTCCTGATCTCAATCAATAAACTCAAAGAGTTCAACTGCGACTGACAAGAATCTCAAGATATACAGATATAAGAATTCCGAAAGAGTTCAGTCTACTTTGAACTGACCTAAAGTCCGTTCGTGCTGAGTAGCGCAAAGCGCGTATCGAAGTATGAATGGACTTCAAATTCTCACAAAACTGAACTGTTATAGAATTCCCGTCTTGTTAATCTTGCAAATCTTGTTAATCCTGTGAGATTACTAGCCAGCAGTAACCCACTAAACTGTTAAACATACTCACTGTCATTGCCGCATTCAAACCAAATGTCGCAGTCGATAATCTCACACTCCGGAAAAGAGGCGATATAATCTTCAACCTTATGCATTACGCCCTCAACGAACACCTTTGCATTTCCGACATAAGAGAATCCCAACACAGCTTCCCGATAGGAATCAAGCTTGTCTATCTCTGCTGATGATACAGAATACTTGTGCCGGGACCTCTCCAATATACTCTTTACCACACTGCGTTTATCCTTGAGGGATAACGCTGCAGGTATACGCAAGTCAACTGTAAGAATCCCGACAACAAGCATTGGCAAATATCACCTATCTAAGAAAAGTTCAGTTTACTGTGAACTGAACGAAAGTCCGTTCGTGCTGAGTAGCGCAAAGCGCGTATCGAAGTATGAATGGACTTCAAATCCTCACAAAACTGAACTGTTACCTATCTAAATTAGAGTGCTCTGGCAATCTGTTTCTTCTGATAGCACTCAATAATGTCTCCCACTTGATGGTCATTATAACCTTGCAGGACTACACCACACTCATAACCCGTAGCCATTTCCCGAACTTCGTCTTTAATATGTCTCAAGGAGGTAAGTTTGCCCTCGTGGACAATATCCTTTCCTCTGTGTATCCGGATCAATTCGCCACGGACAACTCTTCCATCTCTCACATAGCATCCTGCAACCACACCGGCATTTGGAATCTTGAATGTAGCACGGATTTCGGCTTCACCCAGCTTGATCTCCTCAAAAACCGGAGCCAGCAGACCGGCCAAAGCACCCTTGACGTCTTTGGTCAGTTCATAGATAACATTGTACGTTCTAGTTTCAACATGCTCAGCTTCAGCCATTCTGGCAGCAGCCGGATCAACCTTTACGTTAAATCCGATAACAATCGCGTTCGAAGCAGACGCCAGCATGATGTCCGATTCGATGACATTACCAACACCTGAGTGGATAATATCGACCCGGACCTCTGCGTGAGTAATCTTCACAAGAGACTGTCTTACTGCTTCTTCAGATCCCTGCACATCAGCTTTCAATACGATACTGAGTTTCTTGACAACCCCATCCTGAATCTGTTTGAACAAATCTTCCAGGGTGATTCTATTGTCAACAGACATTCGCTCGCGTCTGGCTGACTGGAACCGCTTCTCAGCAATAGCTCTGGCTTCCTTCTCGTCCTTAGCAGATTCCAATCGGTCACCCGCCTGAGGAGCTTCAGAAAGACCAACAATCTCAACCGGGGTAGAAGGACCGGCTTTCATTATTCGTTCGCCCTTGTCGTCGTACATAGCCTTGATCTTACCATAGGCTTCACCGGCAACAACTGCAGCGCCAATCTTAAGGGTTCCTTTTTGAATAAGCACGGTAGCAACAGGACCGCGGCCTCTGTCTACCTGGGCTTCAACAACCGCTCCAACAACCTTACCAGCCGATACTTCAGCCTGCAGGTCCTGCATATCAGCAGTCAGAACGATCATCTCAAGCAGGTCTTCGATACCGGTCTTCATCTTTGCAGAGATGGGAACAATGGTAGTGTCTCCACCCCATTCTTCTGCCATCAGACCATGCTCAGCAAGAAGCTGCTTGGTCCGTTCAGGATCAGCACCTGGCTTGTCTATCTTATTCACTGCAACAATGATCGGGACTTCAGCATCCTTAGCATGGTTAATAGCTTCAATCGTCTGAGGCATAACCCCGTCGTCTGCAGCTACTACCAGAACAGCAATATCAGTAACACTGGCGCCGCGAGCTCTCATTGAAGTAAATGCTTCGTGACCAGGGGTATCAAGGAAAGTGATCTTTCTTTCCTTCCATATAACCTGGTAAGCTCCAATGTGCTGTGTAATTCCACCATGCTCGGACTCTGTTACATTAGTACTTCGAATAGCATCGAGGAGGGTCGTTTTGCCGTGGTCAACGTGTCCCATAACCGTAATAACTGGAGGTCTGGGTTGTAGTTTGCCGGCATGCTTGCTCTTTGGCTGGGGTGTAGCTTTGGTTACTTTGTGTTCACGGGTCTCGATCTTGGTAGCTACTTTGACCTGAACACCATACTTCTCCGCTACTTTTGCAGCAACATCAGCACCCACAGCCTGGTTTACACTGGCAAGTATCCCCATCTCAACAAGACGCTTCTGAACATCAGCTGTCTGGACGGCGAGAGCAGTCGCGAGATCGCGCACGGACAATGCCTGAGGAATTTCAATGGTCTTCGCCTGGTTCAGTAAGGTCTTATCGGCTTTCACCATTTCCCTTACTGTCTCAGCAGTCGCAGCATCTAATTCCGCAGATGCTCCCTGCGCTTCCACACCAAGATCCCGCAGTATTCTCAGCAAATCGCCACTTGGAATTCCCAAGTCCTTTGCTAAATCAAAAACTTTCACATCGCTCATATACAGTATCGCCTCTCCATCAACAGGTGTAGATACCAAAGTACTACACTACAATGCCCACGCTATCAGAAACTAATCCAACCCATTCTGTTCAACAGACCTCGCTTTTTATCCCGAAGTAGGGACAACAGCTCAGTTAAAACAATATGGTTAGAATAATAGAGCAAGATGGTTGAAGTGTACAAAAGAGGTTTCCTGAAAGCACAATTGGTTCACAATTATGCCGGGGAGGTATGTCAGAGGATTTCGCTATACGAGCTCAAGAGAAGTCTTGTAATGCAGGCTCAACCTGCGCCCGACGTCACTGATTATCCATAGACCATCTACCCGGTGTATTCGCAGATTTCATCGCATCTTACCATTACGAATACACATTTTGTACATTTCACTAACTTGCATAATTTACTTATCCCGCTATAGTTTACAATACATTAGGATCTATAATCCAGTCAGCTAACATGGTTAAACCACGCCCACTGATTATGTATCACTTACTATCCCGCTTTATTCACCAAGCTTCGCTTTTGACCGACAGTAGGGGCAAAAGCTGAGAGTGTAAATGCAAAGCAATTACACCGTCAGTCTTGAATAATGCGGGTTGGTAGCAACTCCTCCAATGCTTTAATTATTTCAGAAGGTACCTGGCACCTGAGTGCTTTGCTTAAGCGGTTGCCTTTTGCTGTCTGCCGAACGCACTCCGCGTTCCCACAGATATAAGCGCCTCTGCCAGGCATCTTACCTTTTAAATCAATTTCAACATTACCATCGGCATTTCGGACAACACGGACAAAGTCACCTTTATCAGATTGTCTTCTACAAGCAATACAAGTTCGCACCGGTTTTGCTTTAATCATTATATACAATCACTCGTAACTATTCATCATGATGGGAATTTGTCATTCTGAACGCAGTGAAGAATCTGCTTTTAGATTCTTCACTGCATTCAGAATGACAAATTCCCGAATGACTGAAGTCTTACCAATCACTCAGCCGTAGTGATATGCTCTTCAGTATCCGGTTCAGCAACTGCATGTGCTTCAAACTCAGATACATCCTTACCCTCAGCTCCAGCTTTCAATAACTGGGATTCGCTGCGGATGTCGATTCTCCATCCCGTCAAACGGGCTGCTAATCGAACATTCTGACCAGACTTACCAATAGCCAGACTCAACTGAGAATCAGGCACAACCACTAGAGCTGTCTTAGTATCTTCATCACACTTTACAGAAAGGGCCTTGGCCGGGGACAGAGATTCCGATATAAATCTATCAATCTTCTCATTCCAACGGACTATGTCGATCTTCTCACCGTAAAGCTCATTGACTATAGACTGGACTCTTGTCCCTCTATGCCCTACACACGCACCCATCGCATCAACCTTGTCATCGCTCGAATGAACAGCAACTTTAGTCCGCGCGCCTGGTTCACGTGCAACAGAGTTTATTACAACTATCTCCTCTGAGATCTCAGGAACTTCTAGTTCAAAAAGCCGTCGGATCAGACTCGGGTGAGTTCTAGATACGACAACCTGAGGTCCTTTAGAAGTCCTGCGCACCTCAAGGATATATACTTTGATACGGTCATTAAAACGGTAGGGTTCACTGGGAACCTGCTCAGCTGGAGGCAAAACAGCCTCTATCCGACCAAGGTTCACAACAACATTCCGTTGATCACGTCTCTGCACAACACCGGTGACTATCTCGCCTACCCGGTCGCCATACTCGTCATATACTCTCTCGCGCTCAGCTTCACGAATACGCTGAAAAACTACCTGTTTAGCAGTCTGTGCAGCTATTCGATTGAAGTCCTCAGGGGTTACTTCAATCTCTAATGAATCCCCTATTTTAAGGTTAGGATCTATTTTACGAGCAGCTTCCAGAGTTATATCGCCATGCTCATTTTCAACTTTTTCCACGACTTGCTTCTCACAAAAAACGTGGAAACCACCCTTAGATGAACTCACACGAACCCGAACATCACCTGTCATGGCGTAGTTCTTCTTGTAAGCCGTTTCTAAGGCGTTCTCGAGCATATTCAGGAGTACCTCTAAAGGTATCTCCTTTTCTTTCTCTATCTGCCTAAGTGCGTCAAGGAAATCAGCATTCATCGAACAGTTATTCTCCTGAGAAACCACTATGTCATAGTGTCGATATAACGATTAAAAATGACAACGGTTTCTATTCGAAAAAGGTTGGCAACCCCCATCTTGGAGGCTCCATAAGGATAAAAGTGAAAAGAGTGGGCGCAAAACCCACTCTCCTCGCGTCCGTCAATCAATTCTAGCTAAAGTATAGCAGACACAGCCGCTATTTGCAACAGCCACATTTGTGCAAAACACCACAAATAACGCCTCATACTGACAAACAATCTTCAGTCGTGTCTTCTATTAAGCCAGATATTCTTCGATCCTTGCAGCTACCTTCTCAGGAGTAAATCCAAACTCCTCAGCCAGTTTCTCGTAAGGTGCCGAAGCTCCGAAACTGTTCATCCCGATCACAAGCCCCTCACAACCAACGATTCTATACCAGGGCATCGGGGAAGCAGCTTCAACTGCTATCTTCTTCGTGGTGCAGGATGGCAATATGCTCTCGCGATATGCTTCATCCTGGGCCAGGAAAAGCTCTTGGCTGGGCATTGAGACTACACGGAGTCCAATTCCCTTAGCCGCAAGCAGATTAGCTGCAGCAACAGACAACTCAAGCTCAGAACCGTTAGATATAACAACAGCATCAACCTTTGCAGGCTCGCTGACGATATAGGCACCCTTGCGGAGTCCTTTAGCCTTTGTCTGGTCTTCTGCCAGAGAACACAGGTTCTGCCTGGAAAGCACCAGAACAGTCGGTCCTGTAGTATTCTCAAGCGCAACTGCCCATGCAACAATGGTCTCTGCAGTATCCGCTGGTCTTATAACCGTAACATTCGGAATAAGCTGCAATGCTGCTGTATGCTCGATTGGCTCATGGGTAGGTCCGTCTTCTCCCACAAAAATACTGTCATGAGTAAAGACATAGATAACCTGCTGCTTCATCAGGGCTGAGAGCCTTATAGCTGGTCGGCAGTAGTCAGAGAATACCATAAATGTAGAGCAGTAAGGTATCACTCCACCATAAACAGCCATTCCATTACATGCAGAAGCCATTCCGTGTTCACGGACGCCGAAGTGGATGTTCTTGCCTAGTGGGTTCTCTTTGGAGAAGTCTCCTCCACCCTTTACATCAGTCTTATTGGATGGTGAAAGGTCAGCTGAACCACCCCAGAATGCAGGGACCAACTTCGATATCTCCTGAATAACGCTTCCGGAAGATGCTCGGGTTGCCGTTGCTTTCTTGCAGTCCAAAGAAGCCAGAAGTGTATCATCAAGTCCGGCAGGAACTTCATTGCTCATCACAGCATTCCAAAGCTTCATATCTTCTGCAAAGTCGGTGCCATATTTAGCTATCTTCTGCTGCCAGGCATCGTAGCAGTTCTTAACTTCAGACACGTGCTGAGCAAATGCTTCGCGGACACCATCAGGGACGAAGAAAGGCTGGTCAACCGGCCATCCGATAGCTTCTTTGGCAGCAGCAGTTTCTACAGCGCCGAGAGGCTCCCCGTGGGCAGATGCTTTTCCTTGTTTATTAGGAGCACCCTTACCGATAACTGTCTCAGCAATGATGAGGGATGGTTTGTCCTTGACTGCCTGAGCTGCTTCGATTGCTTTAGAAATCGCCACTTTATCGTGACCGTCAATGCGCTGGACATCCCAGTTATATGCTTCAAAGCGCTTTTCAACATCTTCGGTATATGCAAGAGCAGTGCTGCCCTCGATTGAAATCTGGTTGGAGTCATAAACCAGCACGATATTCCCGAGGCCAAGATGACCGGCCAACGAACAGGCTTCGTGGCTGATACCTTCCATCATGTCCCCGTCGCCGGCAAATACATAAATGTAATGGTCAATCAGATCATAGCCAGGTTTATTGAATGTAGCCGCAAGCCGCATCTCAGCCATCGCCATACCAACTGCATTGGTAATTCCCTGTCCGAGAGGTCCTGTAGTAGTTTCAATACCAAGATCAATGTCATGCTCCGGGTGACCGGCTGTTTTGCTTCCCCACTGCCTGAAGTTCTTCAGGTCGTCCAGGGAGATATCATATCCCGCTAAATGCAGGAGGGTGTAAAGGAGCATAGAGCCATGACCGCCGGAGAGGACAAACCGGTCGCGGTTAATCCAATGGGGGTCCTGAGGATTATATCTGAGATACTTTGCCCAGAGGACATATGCCACATCAGCAATACCCATAGGCAGCCCGGGATGTCCGGACTTCGCCTTCTCTACTCCATCAACTGCAAGAAACTTGATCGTATTGACTGCAAGCTCATCAATACTCATATTGTTTATAGACACTATATTCTCACTCCATTCATACTGGTGGTGTTAATCGGACACCTCAGGAACGCCAATCTCCTGATTGGCGATTTCCGTTATAACTAACTCTAAAAACCAACAGATTATCCCCAACACAAGGTGTTAAACTTGTTCCAACACCCATGGTGATATCCATATCGCTATCTATTATATCGCACATCTAACGATGCCGTACAATCCCCGGTACCATATAACTAACCCCGTAGGGGAGACCCTCCGCGGTCTCCCGCCCAAACACAGATCCCTTTTCGCGCATTTACCGTATTTAGCAGTTCTCTCCCCCTAAAATCTGCGTAAATCTGCGAAATCTGCGGATAATTCCCTTTTCGCGTATTTAGCGCCTTTAGCGGTTCACTCTCCCCAAAATCCGCGTAAATCTGCGAAATCTGCGGATAATTCCCTTTTCGCGCATTTAGCGCCTTTAGCGGTTCTCTCCCCCAAAATCTGCGTAAATCTGCGAAATCTGCGGATAATTCCCTTTTCGCGTATTTAGCGCCTTTAGCGGTTCTCTCCCTGAAAATCTGCGTAAATCCGCGAAATCTGCGGATAATTCCCTTCTCGCGTATTTAGCGCCTTTAGCGGTTCTCTCCCTGAAAATCTGCGTAAATCTGCGAAATCTGCGGATAATTCCCTTTTCGCGTATTTAGCACCTTTAGCGGTTCTCTCCCTGAAAATCTGCGTAAATCTGCGAAATCTGCGGATAATTCCCTTTTCGCGTATTTAGCACCTTTAGCGGTTCTCTCCCTGAAAATCTGCGTAAATCTGCGAAATCTGCGGATAATTCCCTTTTCGCGTATTTAGCACCTTTAGCGGTTCTCTCCCTGAAAATCTGCGTAAATCTGCGGATGCTTTGTTCCTTCAAGCAAACAGTATCATCTCTTCGCGTTATACCGTAATAGATTATACAGGACTGTCGCGAGCTTGCCAATGGGGAAGCTCGCATGATATAATCACAGAAATAATCAGCACGCAATATTCCCGACCCATTGAGCTTCCACTCTTGTATTTGGGTAAAGTATAGATGTATGGAATATTACGTAATAGGAAGAAAAGGTAAACCGATGAAATCTGGTATTCATCCTAAATATGAAACTGCTAAAGTGTCATGCGCTTGTGGCAGCACATTCGAAACACGTTCAACCGCTGGTGATATCAAGGTTGAAATTTGCTCTTCCTGCCATCCGTTCTTCACAGGTAAACAGAAGATCGTTGACACTGAGGGTAGAGTAGAGAAGTTCCTTTCAAGATATGGTATGAAGAAGGACTAGTAAATCTGTAACTGATTCTCAAAAAGACTCAGTTACACATACACATAGTGGCCCGAGTCAGGACTCGCGGTGTAATTGTTACCCGCATTCGCTACTGTTGTTCTTGATGTGAGATTTTTACACCAGGGATAGTGTCGATGAGCACCACGGGTTAAAACTATACAGGGGAAGCGTATTCGGGCAATTATGCCTGGTTACGCTTCTTTTGGCTTATATTACTATTAAGGGGGCTTACAAGCCTGTGAGTGAATGCAAGAAGATATCTAAATATGGTGGACAAGCTGTTATCGAAGGCGTGATGATGCGGGGTCCTAAGGATTTTGCAATCGCAGTCAGGAAGGCCAACGGTGAAATTGTCAGTTCAACTGAGAGCGTGCACACAGTCACAGGTAGACTCTCTTGGATGGCAAAACCTTTCCTGAGAGGCACACTAGCCCTTATAGACTCAATGGCATTGGGAATCAAAGCTCTAAAGTTCTCAGCTGATATTGCGATGGCAGATGCCACAGAAGCTGAATGCAAGAAAGCTAATGAAGCCAATCCGGAAAGCTGTACACCCAAAGAGCCAACAAAAGTCAACGATATGGTAGTTGGCTTGACTATGGTGTTGGGGATGGCAATAGGCCTGCTGTTCTTTATGTTTGTTCCGATGTTAATCGTAAAGCCTCTGAAACCCTATTTGGGCGGAGGTTTTCAGATGACTGCGCTTGAGGGCCTGATAAAGATTACATTCTTTGTCGGGTATGTAATGGTAATATCTCTGCTGAAGGATGTCCGCAGAGTATTCCAGTATCATGGAGCAGAACACAAAACAATCAATGCCTATGAAGCCGGGGAAGTCCTGACCAGAGAAAACGTCCGCAAGTACTCAACTGTACATGTAAGATGTGGCACCAGTTTCATGCTGGTAGTCCTGTGCATCAGTATTGTTGTATTTATGTTCCTGAAATGGGACAGCATCTGGCTGAGACTTGTCTATAAACTCGCACTCCTGCCATTAGTCGCAGGGATTGCATATGAAATCATTAAGTTTGCTGGGAGCCGTAAAGACTGGTTACTGACAAAAATCATCCTGGCACCAGGTCTGCTAATGCAGAGAGTCACCACGCACGAGCCTGATGATGATATGTTAGATGTTGCCATAGAGTCATTAAACAAAGTAATGGAAGCCGAAAAACAAAGAGACAACCCACCAATATCAGCTGATAGTTGTGAGTCATCCGCAGTCTCTCAAATTTAGTTGTTTCGGGAGATCCATGTCCCGAAACCGCCCCGAGGAAATAATATTGTTTGAAAATCTAGCAGAAGTTGAAGATAGGTTCGATGAATTAGAGCAAAAGCTCTCAGACCCCGAACTTATGAGCAACATAAAAGAATACAGAGAAGTAGCCAAAGCCCATTCCGACATGTCCAGGATTGTTGCCAAGTGGCGTGAATACAAATCCGCAAGAGAGCAATTGAAAGAGATTGAAGGGCTGCTATCAGCAAAACTGGATCCGGATATGCAGGACCTGGCACAGATGGAACTCGAGTCCCTGAAAGAACTGATCACCACCCAGGAAGACGAACTCCGCATTATGCTCCTGCCCAGCGATCCCAATGATGATAAAGACGTCATTCTTGAGGTCCGTGCAGGGACAGGTGGAGAAGAAGCCGCACTCTTTGCAGCTGAACTTCTGAGAATGTATATGAGATATGCTGAACGCATGCGCTGGCAGACAGATATTATGAACTCAGTTGACACAGGCATTGGTGGATATAGAGAAGCTGTCATATCAATCAAAGGCAAAGGGGCATACAGCAGACTCAAGTTCGAAGGTGGAGTCCACAGGGTTCAAAGAGTCCCCGCCACCGAGTCCAGCGGAAGAGTCCATACCTCCGCAGCTACTGTAAGTGTACTACCGGAAGCAGATGAAATCGATGTGCAGATCAACAATGATGATATCCATATCGACACATACAGGTCTGCAGGTGCTGGTGGACAAAACGTTCAGAAGAACGAGACCGCTATACGTATCGTGCATAAGCCGTCGGGAATTACTGTAACTTGTCAGGATGAACGCTCCCAGCTGCAGAACAAACTTAGGGCTATGACTATGCTCAGAACTCTACTTTATGAAAGAGAAGTTATCAGTAAGAGAAATGAAGTTGATGCAGTTAAGCGTTCGATGGTAGGTTCTGGAGATCGCAGTGAAAAAAGCCGCACCTACAATTACCCGCAGAACCGTGTAACCGATCATCGCATCAACCTGGATATATACAATCTGCCGGGAATTATGGATGGGGATCTGGACGACCTGATAAACCACCTGATTGCCTTCGACCAGGCCGAAATACTCAAAGGGCAGGGTCAATAATGGATAGTCCCGGACAAGATAGCACATTAATAAAATCCGCTGGTGCAATTACGAATACTTTCTATGTGGGTGATGTGCAGGACAGAGCAATCCGCAGGCTAAAATCTGCCGGTTTAGAATGCTATCGTCTGGAAGCAGACCTGATAGTTGCCCATGTGACCGGAGTAGACAGAGTAACTCTGTTTGCACATCCGGAAATACCAATAGCAGCAAATGCTGTCGAAAAAATAGAGTCCCTGCTTAACCGCAGAATCACCGGTTACCCGCTGGCGTATCTGTTGGGGCAGTGGGAGTTCTACGGTTTACAAATAGACGTAACTGAAGGCGTTCTTATTCCAAGGGATGATACAGAAACCCTGATAGAAGTAGCCGTTGAGTTATTGTTTGGACATGACTGCCTGGTTGCAGACCTGGGATGTGGGAGTGGATGTATCTCCATAGCTCTTGCCACAGCAATTCCTGAGTTGGAAATTAATGCATATGACCTTTCAGGTATTGCTATAGATACCACGCAGCACAACATTGATAAGCACAATCTGGCAGACAGAGTGCATGTTTCTAAACAAGACCTGCAGACTGTACTGGAAAGCCAGCCTGATTCATACCAGGCAATTCTATCCAACCCACCTTATATCGAATCTGCTGCCATCGATGGTTTACAGATTGAGATCAGTCAATACGAACCCAGGGAAGCGCTGGACGGTGGGCCTGATGGACTCAAGTTCTACCCTTCAATATTCACTGGTGCATACACTGCGCTCAAACAAGGTGGATTTGTAGCTGTCGAAGTAGGTGCTGGGCAAGCAGCGAGAGTTGTCGAAATAGCAGAATCATCCGGTCTTCGTGATGTCCGATGCGTTACTGACCTGGCCGGAATTGATCGTGTGGTAGTAGGGTTCAAGTGACCCGCATTGTAAGAGTGGAATTGCAGGACACTGACAATCCTGCCTTGCGCGAAGCTGCAGATATAATGCGGGCGGGTGGACTAGTAGTTTTCCCGACTGAAACAGTCTATGGGCTCGGGACAATCGCAAGCAACCAGCAAGCTGTCCTCTCAGTATTCACAGCCAAACAACGCCCCAGCGACACTCCCCTGCCCGTCCAGATAGCAGACATTTCAATGCTGCCGCTTGTAACACTTAACCCACCAGATAACGCTTATATATTAGCTCGAACTTTCTGGCCAGGCCCGTTGACAATAGTCCTCCCCAGAAACCCGTCCATATCAGATGCAGTCACTGCAGGCAACGATACAATCGGTGTAAGAATACCCGACCACACAATAATGCTGCAGATTCTAAAGGAACTGAACGCACCCGCAGTAGCCACAAGCGCAAATATCTCAGGCTGCCCACCTCCAACAACCGCCCGGGAAGCTGCAGATCAGATAGGTAATAGTGTAGACCTGATAATAGACTCCGGCCCCTGCCAAATAGGAGCCTCGTCAACGGTAATCACCATCACCAACACCGAACTAAAAATCCTAAGACAAGGCACAATAACCCTTGACCAACTAACCAAAGCCCTAAACCCATCGGCAGCAACTAGCCAATTCCCCCTTGGAGAAGGGGCCAGGGGGATTGATTCCCTTCATAATTCATAACTCAATAACGAGATTTGTATGCATCGGTATCAGAGCGGAGGGGAAATCCCCGGAGCGCCGATGCCGATGCACCAGCTATGCCGGAGTACAAACCCATTCCCCCCCTTTGAATGGAGCCAGGGGGGATATAATCTCTGCCTTCAGAAGCCACAAATATTCTGACTTCTGACTTCTGACTTCTTGGAGGGGGAATGTGACTCCCTTCCCATTTCATAATTCATAATTCATAATTCATAATTGGGAATCATAATTACCTTCAAAGGTATATAATAGTAAAAGTTCAAAAAACGGGGGATACTATGGGTATTAGCTACAGAGCAGTAGAAAACAAGCTCAAGCGCCGCAGCGAACTTGCGGAGGCTGTCAGGAAAGCACGTGCAGAAGGAAAAACGGTTGTATTCACTAATGGATGCTTCGACATCCTGCACGTCGGTCATGTTCGATATCTGCAGGATGCCAGAGCACTGGGAGATTTATTGGTAGTAGGAGTCAACACAGACGATTCCGTCCGCCGACTCAAAGGACCCACCAGACCGGTAGTATCCGAATGGGAAAGGGCCGAAATACTGGCTGCTCTGCAGTGCGTAGATTATGTCTCACTTTTTAATGAAGATACCCCCGTAGAGTTAATAACCGCCATAAGACCCAGCATCCATGTAAAAGGTGGAGACTATAAAGTTGAAGACCTTCCGGAAGCTGAAGCTGTCATTGCTGGCGGTGGTAAAATAGTAATAGTATCCTTCTCCAGCACCGACTCCGAAGGATTCTCCACCACAAACGTAATCGGAAAAATAATGAACGAAAGAAGAGATAAAAGCTGACAGTTGATAGTTGAAAGTTGTTAGTTGAAAGATAATAGTTGAAAGTTAATAGTTGATAGTTGAAAGTGACCAGATTCGAGTCCCTTCACTTTCCACTTTCCACTTCAACTTTCCACTCTGACCTTTCCACTTTCCACTTTCAACTTTCCACTTTCAACTAAATAATTATGGCTTTAGATAAAATTGTTATCCGCGGTGCGCGGCAGCATAACCTGAAGAATATTGATGTAGAAATCCCCCGCGACAAACTGGTTGTCATTACTGGCCTGTCGGGGTCTGGCAAGTCGTCGTTGGCATTCGACACCATATATGCTGAGGGACAGCGCAGGTATGTAGAGTCTCTCTCATCTTACGCAAGACAGTTTCTGGGACAGATGGACAAGCCTGATGTTGATGATATCACTGGGCTCTCCCCTGCTGTCTCAATAGACCAGAAGTCCACATCACGCAACCCAAGGTCAACTGTAGGAACCGTCACCGAGATCCACGATTATCTCAGGTTGCTGTTCGCCCGCGTTGGTCATGCTCACTGTCCACAGTGTGGAAGAGAGATCGCCAGGCAGACTGTGGAGCAGATGGTAGACGCCGTCATGTCTCTGCCCGAAAACACCAGGATCCAGATAATGGCACCTCTTGTTCGTGGCCGCAAGGGACAATTCAAGAAACTAATAGATGATGCCCAGAAAGATGGATTCGCCAGGGTCAGAGTCAATGGAGTAGTGCATGAGACTTCCGAAGATATCGAACTCGACCGCTACAAACAGCACACCATCGAGATCATCATAGACCGCCTTGTTGTAAGACCCGGGATTGAGAAACGTCTGGCTGACTCAGTGGAGATCGCAGTCAAAAAAGGTGCCGGAGTTGTTGGGGTCAACGTAATCGATGGCGAGGACATGCTGTTCTCTGAAAACTCCTCATGCACGGAATGTGGGATCAGTATGGAAGAGATCGCCCCCAGGAGCTTCTCATTCAACACCCCATATGGAGCCTGCCCGGAGTGCCACGGTTTAGGAAGCCACCAGAAACTCGACCCGGATCTTGTTATACCGGACAAACGCAAGTCGATCAACGAAGGAGCCATCGCACCTTTCAACCGGGGACAGCAGGAATGGCCGCTGGCATTGCTTAAGGGTCTCGCGGAAAAGCTCAAGTTTTCTATGGACACTCCACTCAAGAACCTCAAGCCTGATCAGATGAAGGCTATACTCTATGGAGTCACCGAACCTGTCAATGTCTCCTACAAAGGCAAATTCAGGGATACGAAATACGAATACAACACAAAATTTGCCGGAGTCATGAACATGCTCCTTGGCAGGCACGACAGCACGTCGTCGGATTATGTAAGGGAAGATATTGAGCAATACATGTCCGACATTCCCTGCTCCGCTTGCCATGGTAAACGACTCAAGCCTGAGAGCCTGGCGGTCACAGTGTCGGACATGAACATAGCTGACCTGTCCGAGATGTCGGTCAAGAAGCTCTCTGCATGGTTCACAGATGTCCCCCTGAGCCCCCGTGAACACACCATTGGTGATCAGGTAGTCAAGGAAATATGCAGCCGCCTCAAATTCCTGCTGGATGTAGGATTGGATTACCTCACGCTCAACAGATCTGCCGGGACACTGGCCGGTGGAGAAGCCCAGAGAATCAGACTTGCAACCCAGATAGGCAGCGGACTTATGGGAGTCCTTTACATCCTGGACGAACCTAGCATTGGTCTGCACCAGAGGGACAATGACCGGCTTATAACCACCCTGATCAGACTCCGAGATCTGGGCAACACCATCATCGTAGTAGAACACGATGAAGACACAATGAGGCATGCTGACCACATCATCGATATCGGTCCTGGTGCGGGTGAGCACGGTGGAGAGGTGATATGTGAAGGGACAATGGATGAGATTATGGAGTGTGGGGAGTCCTACACAGCCAAATACCTCTCCGGAAAGCTCTCAATTCCCATCCCCCTGATCCGCAAGCCGCCTGATGACAGGTTTATCGAGATCAAAGGAGCATCTGCTCACAATCTCAAAAAGATAGATATTAAAATCCCACTGGGGATGTTCGTCTGTGTCACTGGAGTCTCAGGTTCAGGCAAGAGCACGTTGATTCAGGAGACTCTTGTACCCCGCCTGATGTATGAAATCAATGGCACCCACAGGGCCTGGGGAGCACACGACAGCATCACCGGTACAGAACATATCGACAAAATCATCGATATCGACCAGTCCCCGATAGGCCGCACTCCAAGGTCAAACCCGGCCACTTACACCGGTGTCTTCGACATCATACGAGAACTCTACAGCCAGACTCCGGATGCCAGGGTCAGAGGTTACTCACCAGGCAGATTCAGCTTCAACGTCAAGGGCGGTAGATGCGAGGCCTGTAAAGGCGACGGAATAATCAAGATCGAAATGCACTTCCTGCCGGATGTTTATGTCCCGTGTGAAGTCTGCAAGGGCAAACGCTACAACAGAGAGACCCTGGACATCAAATACAAGGGTATGAACATCGCCGACGTGCTGGACATGACAATGAGCCAGGCAGTAGAGTTCTTCAAGAACATACCCAAAATCTACCGCAGGCTCCAGACCATACACGATGTCGGTTTGGACTACATAAGACTCGGTCAGCCAGCTACAACCCTCTCAGGAGGAGAAGCCCAGAGGGTAAAACTCGCTGCTGAACTTTCCAAAAAAGGCACCGGACGTACATTATATATACTGGATGAACCCACAACCGGATTGCACTTCCACGATGTCCGGAAACTGTTGGAAGTTCTAACAAAGCTGACCGAGTCCGGCAACACGGTACTGGTCATCGAACACAACCTGGACGTAATAAAGACAGCAGACTTCGTAATAGACCTGGGCCCGGAAGGCGGAGACCAGGGAGGCGGAATAGTAGCAATGGGCACCCCCGAAGAAATAGCCGCCACCCCCACCTCCCACACCGGCCGCTTCCTAAAAAAGCTGCTGTAGTCTTGAACACGATTTTTAGGAACTGTCTTGAACAGGATTTTCAGGATTATATGATTAACAGGATTGAAGGAAACAGTGGCATCCGTAAATATTGTCATCCTGAACGCAGTGTCTGTGTTTTTGTCATCCTGGAGCGCAGCGAAGGATCTGCCGTTAAACACTAATCAACGTATACAGAAACAATAATCCTGTCCATCATATTAATCTTAAAAATCGTGTTCAGAAAATAGGAATTGTCATCCTGGAGCGCAGCGAAGGATCTGCCGTTGAACTCTAATCAATGTATACAGACACAACAATCCTGTCCGTCATATTAATCCTAAAAATCGTGTTCAGAAAATAGGAATTGTCATCATGGAGCGCAGCGAAGGATCTGCTGTTAAACTCTAATCAACGACTGCATACACAACAATCCTGTCCATCATATTAATCCTAAAAATCGTGTTCAGAAAATAGGAATTGTCATCCTGGAGCGCAGCGAAGGATCTGCTGTTGAACTCTAATCAATGTATACAGACACAATAATCCTGTCCATCATATTAATCCTAAAAATCGTGTTCAGAAAATAGGAATTGTCATCCTGGAGCGCAGCGAAGGATCTGCTGTTGAACTCTAATCAATGTATACAGAAACAACAATCCTGTCCATCATATTAATCCTAAAAATCGTGTTCAGAAAATAGGAATTGTCATCCTGGAGCGCAGCGAAGGATCTGCTGTTAAACTCTAATCAATGTATACAGACACAACAATCCTGTCCGTCATATTAATCCTAAAAATCGTGTTCAGAAAATAGGAATTGTCATCCTGGAGCGCAGCGAAGGATCTGCCGTTGAACTCTAATCAATGTATACAGACACAACAATCCTGTCCGTCATATTAATCCTAAAAATCGTGTTCAGAAAATAGGAATTGTCATCCTGGAGCGCAGCGAAGGATCTGCTGTTAAACTCTAATCAATGTATACAGACACAATAATCCTGTCCATCATATTAATCATAAAAATCGTGTTCAGAAAATAGGAATTGTCATCCTGGAGCGCAGCGAAGGATCTGCTGTTGAACTCTAATCAATGTATACAGACACAATAATCCTGTCCATCATATTAATCCTAAAAATCGTGTTCAGAAAATAGGAATTGTCATCCTGGAGCGCAGCGAAGGATCTGCTGTTGAACTCTAATCAATGTATACAGAAACAACAATCCTGTCCATCATATTAATCCTAAAAATCGTGTTCAGAAAATAGGAATTGTCATCCTGGAGCGCAGCGAAGGATCTGCTGTTAAACTCTAATCAATGTATACAGACACAACAATCCTGTCCGTCATATTAATCCTAAAAATCGTGTTCAGAAAATAGGAATTGTCATCCTGGAGCGCAGCGAAGGATCTGCTGTTGAACTCTAATCAATGTATACAGAAACAACAATCCTGTCCATCATATTAATCCTAAAAATCGTGTTCAGAAAATAGGAATTGTCATCCTGGAGCGCAGCGAAGGATCTGCTGTTAAACTCTAATCAATGTATACAGACACAACAATCCTGTCCGTCATATTAATCCTAAAAATCGTGTTCAGAAAATAGGAATTGTCATCCTGGAGCGCAGCGAAGGATCTGCTGTTAAACTCTAATCAACGACTGCAGACACAACAATCCTGTCCATCATATTAATCCTAAAAATCGTGTTCAGAAAATAGGAGTTGTCATCCTGGAGCGCAGCGAAGGATCTGCTGTTAAACTCTAATCAATGTATACAGACACAACAATCCTGTCCATCATATTAATCCTAAAAATCGTGTTCAGAAATAGGAATTGTCATCCTGGAGCGCAGCGAAGGATCTGCTGTTGAACTCTAATCAATGTATACAGAAACAACAATCCTGTCCATCATATTAATCCTAAAAATCGTGTTCAGAAAATAGGAATTGTCATCCTGGAGCGCAGCGAAGGATCTGCTGTTGAACTCTAATCAATGTATACAGAAACAACAATCCTGTCCATCATATTAATCCTAAAAATCGTGTTCAGAAAATAGGAATTGTCATCCTGGAGCGCAGCGAAGGATCTGCTGTTAAACTCTAATCAATGTATACAGACACAACAATCCTGTCCGTCATATTAATCCTAAAAATCGTGTTCAGAAAATAGGAATTGTCATCCTGGAGCGCAGCGAAGGATCTGCTGTTAAACTCTAATCAACGACTGCAGACACAACAATCCTGTCCATCATATTAATCCTAAAAATCGTGTTCAGAAAATAGGAGTTGTCATCCTGGAGCGCAGCGAAGGATCTGCTGTTGAACTCTAATCAATGTATACAGAAACAACAATCCTGTCCATCATATTAATCCTAAAAATCGTGTTCAGAAAATAGGAATTGTCATCCTGGAGCGCAGCGAAGGATCTGCTGTTGAACTCTAATCAATGTATACAGAAACAACAATCCTGTCCATCATATTAATCCTAAAAATCGTGTTCAGAAAATAGGAATTGTCATCCTGGAGCGCAGCGAAGGATCTGCTGTTAAACTCTAATCAATGTATACAGACACAACAATCCTGTCCGTCATATTAATCCTAAAAATCGTGTTCAGAAAATAGGAATTGTCATCCTGGAGCGCAGCGAAGGATCTGCTGTTAAACTCTAATCAATGTATACAGACACAACAATCCTGTCCGTCATATTAATCCTAAAAATCGTGTTCAGAAAATAGGAATTGTCATCCTGGAGCGCAGCGAAGGATCTGCTGTTAAACTCTAATCAACGACTGCAGACACAACAATCCTGTCCATCATATTAATCCTAAAAATCGTGTTCAGAAAATAGGAATTGTCATCCTGGAGCGCAGCGAAGGATCTGCTGTTAAACTCTAATCAACGACTGCAGACACAACAATCCTGTCCATCATATTAATCCTAAAAATCGTGTTCAGAAAATAGGAATTGTCATCCTGGAGCGCAGCGAAGGATCTGCTGTTAAACTCTAATCAATGTATACAGACACAATAATCCTGTTCATCATATTAATCCTAAAAATCGTGTTCAGAAATAGGAATTGTCATCCTGGAGCGCAGCGAAGGATCTGCTGTTGAACTCTAATCAATGTATACAGAAACAACAATCCTGTCCATCATATTAATCCTAAAAATCGTGTTCAGAAAATAGGAATTGTCATCCTGGAGCGCAGCGAAGGATCTGCCGTTAAACACTAATCAACGTATACAGAAACAATAATCCTGTCCATCATATTAATCTTAAAAATCGTGTTCAGAAAATAGGAATTGTCATCCTGGAGCGCAGCGAAGGATCTGCCGTTGAACTCTAATCAATGTATACAGACACAACAATCCTGTCCGTCATATTAATCCTAAAAATCGTGTTCAGAAAATAGGAATTGTCATCCTGGAGCGCAGCGAAGGATCTGCTGTTAAACTCTAATCAACGACTGCATACACAACAATCCTGTCCATCATATTAATCCTAAAAATCGTGTTCAGAAAATAGGAATTGTCATCCTGGAGCGCAGCGAAGGATCTGCTGTTAAACTCTAATCAACGACTGCATACACAACAATCCTGTCCATCATATTAATCCTAAAAATCGTGTTCAGAACAAGAGGGCGCACAAATGGAAAAGCTATTTGCAGCTGATATCCTGAGTAAGAGAGAAAGGGTTGAGCGGACTCTTCGGCACCAGGCTGTTGACCGCGTAGCCTTGCATGACCAGCTCAGCTACAGTGCCAGTGTCATCTCCCACTACACCGGCAGGACCATAACTGACTTCGATTACACGCTAGAAGACATCGGCTGCGCTATCCGCAACTCTCTGGACATGTGCTTTCCAATGGTTGCTCCCACCGGCACTGCCAGGATAACTTCGCCTGATGGATTCGTGTTGCAATATGACAACTGGACAACCTGGAGAGTCTCCAGGCCATTCACCGATGAACACGGAGCAAGGCAATGGCTGCAATACCGCACTCAAGCTCTGGAGAAAACTAAATTCAACCCAAACACAGCCAGGGAAGAGTTCCGAACATTCCTCACCTCCCAGCAGGCATTAATCGGAGAGACAGTGATCTGTGCATTCAGCGGGACCGGGTTCTGCGATGTATTCGACTGCATGGGTCTGGAGATCTTCACGTTCTTCATGGAAGAATACCCCGATGACCTGACTGAATATATGGAACTGAGCACCCAGGCTGCAGTAAATCACGCCAATGCCGCAGCCGACATCAACCTGACGCCGGTCATCCTGATCCCGGAAGACTTCGCCACCAAACAAGGCCCCATCTTCCGCCCGGACTTCCTGAATAAATACCACTTCCCCTACGTAAAACGCCTGACCCAGGCCTGGCACGACCAGGGGATCACCGTCCTCTACCACAGCGATGGCAACTACAAGAAAGTAGTCCCGGATCTGATGGAGTGTGGAGTAGATGGCTTCTACTGCCTGGAGCCTGCAGTAGGAATGGACATAGTAGAACTAAAAAACACCTGGCCCCAAATGGTCTGGGCCGGAGGGATCGATGGGGTAGATATAATGGAACTGGGCACCCCCCAAATGGTCAAAGATCAAGTCATAAAACACATCACCGAGACCAACGCCCTCCAAACCGGAGGAATGTTCATAGCCACTTCCAGCGAAATCAACCCACCAGTCAGAGCAGAAAACTACCTGTCAATGATCCAAACTACCGGCATCCTGAGAAACCCAGACTTCCCCCCGTCGAAGATCGAGTAACGAGGCTTACAATGAAAAGCAAGAAACCAAAGACCATATCAAATGACGATCAGCAACCCCACCCTTCCGTTCGCCCTGAGCCAGTCGAAGGGCAGCCCCCCACCCCCCCGTTCACCAAGAGCGAGTCGAAGGACGACTCCCTATGCTCCTACTGCGCTAACCAGCAAGAATGCAACGGCCACCACATGATGTGCATAGACTATAAACCAAAAGTTTGAATAACGAAAGGCGAATATAAAGAACTATTGATCCAGCAACCCGTTAATTAGACAATATTTCGAATTCTATTTCTACAAAGCTGCGCGACGGAGCCAATCCACACACAACTACGTATATATACATGGGATATTTGACTAATATGGTAATAATACTCTATAATAACAGTGTATCCATGATGCCTCGCATGAGCATCTTGACGCTGTCCTCATTGAGCGAAGCATTATAATACCCGATAAGTTCAGTACATGGCGGACAGTATATCTCCGGTTGCATATGCTAACCTATGCTGTCTCCATCAGGATTGTCCAATCTCCTGAAAGCATTCGTTAAACAACCACTCGAAAATTCTTTCAATTAAAGATATTCTTCTTGGTACAATTTTGACCCTGCACATAGATTCTGAAGCCACACAACAGAGTAGTTGTCCACGTGCACACCGTACTAATACTGATATCAGAGTTGATTTAAATCCGATGTATTGAAACAAGCCTATCAGAGAATGATGGATATTCATTCTTGTATAAATGCAGCATTAATCACATTAGATGTAAATGTGAGAACCGGATGCCGACTTCATCTGGCTGTTCCAGCCCGCTTTATTCACATAGCTTCGCTTTTGACCGGCAGTAAGAGCAAAAGCTGAGTCAGTGACGAATGATGCGGGTTAAATGCCTGGCATTGGAAAGCAGTATATTGATATGATCAGCATTATAATTGCAGACGTTCACCCGGTGTTGCGGCAGGGGTTAAGAACTCTTTTCGAGCACGAATCTGACTTTATCGTTCTTGGAGAAACCTCTGACGGTGACGAAGCCATCAGATTGGTTTGTGAACTTACTCCTGACATAATCGTTTTGGACATCGCCATTCCATATGCTAATGGTCTTGAAATCATCGAAAAGATACGTAAAGAACAACCTGAAACAAAGATCGTTGTATTCACGACGCACGTGGAAGAAATATGCCTTTTTGGTGCACTGAAGAATGGCGTAGATAGTTATGTACTACAAACAGAATCAGTCAGCATAATTGTACGCGCTATACGAGATGCAATTCAGGGCATGCGTTATCTCAGCCCCCCCTTGGTTGAACACGCCATTAATGCTTACCTGAGATCAACCAATGTGCAACTGCAACCTGAAAATCCGTTAAATAAACTAACCCCGAAGGAGTGGGAAGTTGCTCGATTGGTTGCTGAAGGCCACACAAACACCAGTATTGCCGGTCAGATGAAAATCAGTAGCCGCACAGTTGAAACACATCGCTCCAACCTTATGCGAAAGCTGGACCTCACGTGCCAAGCCGATCTTGTTCGCCTCGCTGTGAGCTGCGGACTGCTGGATTCGTAAATATTATCCTCCATATTTCAGCTTTTTTCTGCAACGACCATAGCAACCGTCACAGGTTTGCCTACATCCCCCAACATCCAGCTGCTTTCTAATAGCATCCGCTCATCTGCTATTATTCTCCACCCGAATTTCATAAATTTCGCATCTACGTATTTGACGCAGGCAAGCACTAAGTACTAGTGCCCATACTGTAAGTATTGAGTTCGTCCCGAACATATTAGGGTGAACACATTAGGTTGATATCGTTAAGTATCTCAAGACGCTTGAGTTCGAATATGAATATTGTTAACTTGCTGTTTTGAAAGTATTTGACATAGTTCCATATCACTTGCCCATCCTGGTTCTGTTCACATTATCAGCATTAATCGAAGCACTACATGGATGACATAAGAAAAAGACAATCGCAAATGGATGTATTGGTAAATCTTGTGCCAGCATATCCAGAATCTATCTTGGAGGATGAAATGCCACTAGTTAAGAAAGCCATCAGCGAAGACTATTCAAGTCACGAAGAGCCGGAAGTAAAGCTCAGAGTCGTCGAATCCGGAGACAGTAAAGGTTCACGTGATGCCGATAGCCAAAGACGTCGGGCACGCACTATTGCAAAGCAACAGCAGGCTGCTGAAAGAATAGCAGCAGCAACCGAAGAACTGGTTACCAGTATCACCGAAGCAGCAACAGCATCTGAACAGCTCAAGAAAGCTGTAGACCAGATTGCATCCGGTGCCGAAGAAGCCTCTGGCGCTGCTCAAGAATCCCTGCAGGCCGTAACGCAGGTGGCAGGATCCATGCTTCAGGTCAGGAATAATGCAGACACTTCTCTCGAAAAAACTGAAACACTGCAAAACCTGCTTGCATCACTCAATGCTGAGATCAACAACACCATTACCAATGTAGGCGCTGCAGCCGAACGTCAGACTGACTCAGTCAAGTTGATGGAAGAACTGGAGCAACAGGCTGCTAATATCGGTGATATCGTCAAAGCTGTTGCACGGATAGCAGACCAGACAAACCTTCTTGCCCTCAATGCTGCCATCGAAGCAGCACGCGCCGGCAAACATGGAAAAGGCTTTGCGGTAGTCGCAGACGAAGTAAGGACCCTGGCTGAAACATCCGAAAAGAGTGCACAGGAAATTCAGGACCTTGTAAAACAGATCCGATCAGATGTTAAGACAATTTCTGATGGCATCAATAAATCTGCTATGACTGCTATAGAAGAAGTAGAAAAAGGCAGTATAGTAACCAAACAACTTGATCAGGTCCGCACAGATATGATTGAGATCAAATCAGGAGCAGCTGAGATCTCACGATTAGCCATCGATGCAAACAAAGGCGCTGTCGAAGCTGAAAAAGGCTCCACTGCCATAGCCTCCGCAGCCGAAGAACAGTCCTCAGCATGTGAAGAAGCCGTTCAGATGGTAAATCAGCAGGCCAAAGGCGTCGAGTTGGGTCAGCAGGCATCTCAAGAACTCGCTTCTTTAGCAGAAGATTTAAGGACAAGTACAAACATCTCCAAGAGCGCAGAAGAAGTTGCGTCTACTGCAGAAGACCTTTCACAGGCAACTCAGGAAATCAACCAGGCAGCAACCCAGATTCTTGCAGCTCTCGAACAGATATCTGCTGGTGCAAAACAGCAGAATACAGCCGCAGAACGCTCCAGTACAGCTATAACTCAACTGGAGAAAGCAGCAACCGTTGCACACCAGAACTCGGGTCTAGCCCTTGAAAAGGGAACTGGGATATCTCAGTTATTGAAGGAATCCACTGGAAATATTGAAGATTTAATCCGCGGTGTAACACTCGCTCTTGATGAAAACACCAGAAGCCGCGAACAGATCAAAACCCTGGAGCAACTGAGCCGTAAGATCGACAAGATCGTGGACTCAATCACCACGGTCTCAATCCAGACCAATATGCTGGCAGTAAACGGCGCAATCGAAGCCGCTAGAGCAGGCGAGTTTGGCAAAGGGTTTGTAGTTGTCGCTACCGATATCAGGAACCTCGCAAAAGAATCCGCTGAAAACGCCGATCAGATTAAAGAGATGGTGAAATCAGTCCAGGACCAGGTTGGCACAGTCCGCCGTGATCTCGATGAATTAGCATCCACAACTGCCTCGGAAGTCGAAAAAACCAAAGGCATAACATCTAAACTCTCACTTGTAGAGACAGATATGGCAGTCGTGCTGGACGGCAATAAGGAAATCGGTTTAGCTGCAGAGGAAATCTCGACAGCGTTAGTTCAACTCAAGAAGGGTATTGAGCAAGTAGCATCTGCAGCAAATGAGTCTGCCACAGCCACTACGCAAGCCGCTTCCGGAGCTAAACAGCAATTGGAAGCCTCTAATACATTGGTGACTGCCATAGACGAGATATCTTCACTGGCAGACGAGTTACAGTCGTAATAACGACTTGACCTATATTGAGCTCCAGTATTCGACAATCACTCTAGATTCGTTCATCACAGGATAGAACGCTGAGGAATCTGCTCTTACCACCTTCAAGAGCAGATTCCTCCCCCCCCCTTCGTTCAATCTGAATGAGGAAATTTGATGTTCGTCAATACTGTACCTCAGTAGACAGTGAAACCTAGAAAGGTCGATTTATATTATGAGTGTAAGTAAAAAAAAGGTGACGGAAGTTTGTGCGGAGGAATCTCTGCAGGAAACCGTAACTATTATTGCTCAATCAAGTGAAGATACAATCATACAGTCTGAAGATGTAGATGACGGTACCAGCCAGTTTGTAACCTTTGCAGTAGGCAGCGAAGTATTCGCTGTGCCTATTGCAGAAGTGCAGGAGATAGTCCGGGTTCCCAGCGTAACTCACGTTCCACTCAGTCCGGACAATCTTGAGGGATTGGCTAACTTGCGCGGGACTACATTACCGATTGTTTCTCTCAGATCAGTCTTTAACTGTCCTGAAAAAGAGGATGATGATTCTACACGCGTCCTGGTCATTAACCACGGAATTCTATTGGGATTCATTGTGGACGAAGTTTCCAGTGTAGTCAGCGTCGAAAACGCTCAAATAGAGGGCGTCGAGAATATCGAGTGTGCGGTAAATGCTGGATTCCTGTCCGGAATAATCAAGAACATTGGCGGACATCAGATGGTGATGGTACTGGACTTTGAGAATGTTCTGAAAGCACAGTTCTCAGTTCTGGAAGAATCCATTCGCTCAAAGGTTACCGATTCTGTATCAGAGACCCATCTTGATACTCAGGATGTTGACGATAACTCTGACCAACTGCATCTTGTCAGTTTTGCTGTAGATGGCCAGGAATATGCAATTGCAATTGAACAGGTTCAGGAGATTGTCCAGGTTCCTGAGCAGGTAATACAGGTTCCGAATTCTGCTCCTCAGGTGTTGGGTGTGATGACACTCCGCAATAATCTGCTTCCACTGGTAAGTCTGAGGCACATGTTCGCACTTGAGGTTGAACCGCTGAATGAGCATAACCGGATCGTAGTTATAAACCTGTCAAAAGGCACAGACCGTAGAGCAGGCACTTCGGTAGGGATCGTTACAGATACAGTAAACGAAGTGCTCAGAGTAGACCGTAGCATAGTGGATGAGCTTCCGGCGGTCCTGGCAGCAGATCACGCAATGGTTGATATCAGTGCAATAGGTCGGCTGGACGGGGGTAAACGCCTCGTATCGTTCATTTCTGCTGAGACAATGTTCAACAGTAAAGCCGTCAAAGATGCTCTTAAGACGGTCGAATCACAGGAGGTCGATACAGCAATGGATGATCAGTTACTGGAACAACAGGACGACACCGGAAATGACGACGAAGAACAGGTAGTCATTTTCAGCCTCGGAGGCGAAGAGTTCGGAGTTCCCATCAACACTGTTAACGAGATAGTCCGTGTTCCCGAAACTCTGATCAAAGTCCCAAAAGCTCCTGCATTCGTTGAGGGTGTAATAAACCTGAGAGGAGCAGTGCTTCCAGTCATTGACCAGAGACGACGCTTCGGTTTGGAAGCCATAGAGCGCAATGACAGACAGCGGATCGTTGTCTTCAGCATCGCTGGTACTATGACGGGATTTATCGTTGACTCAGTATCGCAAGTCTTCAAGATTCCAAAGGAATCTATTGAAGCA
The DNA here is from genome assembly GCA_942493375.1 of Abditibacteriota bacterium. Taxonomy (GTDB): domain Bacteria; phylum Armatimonadota; class UBA5829; order UBA5829; family UBA5829. The sequence continues at coordinate 566,634 of OW818698.1, forward strand.
GCTCCTAGCCTCTCCGAAGAACAGGCAAATGTGATCAGAAACGTCGCCAATATAGGCAATCAGGGTCGGATGATCCTGCTGCTGGATGTAACGCATCTATTGGATATAAAAGAGACCAATAAGCTGGCATCAATGGCGGCATAAACCTCAAGGGCCGTCCCTGCGGCAGGGACAGCCCTGAGAATACGCAAGGCATTAACTCGGGTGTGATTTGTAATCACACCCGAAAAAGAACAAATTCACTCGATTGAGGTTGGAAATGATCAAATTGCTAATTGTGGACGATTCTGCGCTGATGCGCAAGCAGTTGGTAAACATCTTCAACGATCAGGACGATGTAGAGATCAGCGCTTGTCGCAACGGTGTAGAGGCTCTGCAGGAACTTCACGAATACAAACCGCATGTCATCACTCTGGACATAAACATGCCTGAGATGGATGGGCTAACGTGCTTAAGTAAAATCATGAACGAGCGCCCTACTCCGGTGATAATGGTGTCATCACTGACTCAACGAGGTGCGATGGCAACCTATGAAGCTCTTGCAATGGGGGCAGTGGATTTTATAGCGAAACCGGATGGAACCATGTCTCAAAAAATGGAACTGGTCGGACGGGAGCTTATTGCAAAAGTCAGGTCTGCGGCGACTAGTAGAGTACGTGCACATATAAAGCAAAAGCCACCAGTTCGTTGTGGTGTAAAAACAGTCCGGAATAAACAAGCACGTCACACCGGGGCTGTAGGAGTTGTGCTGATAGGAGTATCTACCGGTGGGCCAGGAACACTGCAGGAAATCCTGCCATTATTGCCGCAGGAGTTCCCCTGGCCAATAGTCGTTGCACAGCATATGCCCAGCACTTTTACAAAGAGCTTTTCTGAAAGACTCGATACAATGTGCAATCTATCCGTTCGTGAAGTAATAAGTCCAACTCAGTTAGAGCCAGGCAATATTTACATAGCAAAAGGCGATGCAGATATCGTACTCGGCAGACGTCCATCAGGAGTTACGGCTGGTTGTAAACCAATGAGTAGTCAATACAACTGGCATCCATCGGTAGAACTTATGGTAACCAGCGCTATGCAGTGTTACGAACCTGCTGACATAATAGCTGTCCAGTTAACAGGGATGGGTGATGATGGCGCGAAACCTATGGCCCAGCTACATGAACTAGGAGGCAGGACGATCGCCGAGTCAGAAGAGACAGCCATAGTATTCGGTATGCCAAAAGAACTAATAGCACGAAATGGAGCTACATCGGTCCTCCCGGCAGGACGCATTGCAGCTCAGCTGGAAAACTGGACTGCTTAACTACACTATTAATGATACAACAACCAAGGAGATGGTAATGCCACTAGTCAAGCGAGACAAAGAAATACGGACACCTAATACGCGAAAAGCATCCAGGACCTACCCATTTCTCCTTGAGCAACTCAATACAGAGACTCCAACAGAACGCAGATGGGCAGCCCGTGACTTAGGTCAACATCCGGAGTCGGTGTTCGCATTGTGCGACAGATTACAGATTGAGAAAGACATTATAGTCAAGGAAATGATCTTCACATCTCTCATCACCATTCACAATCCTGAATCTGTCGATGGACTATTCGATTTGTTGAGAAATGAAGATGCATATCTGCGCAATGGAGCGGCTGATGCTCTAAAAGTAATGTCGGATACCGTAGCATCCAGGCTTCACGATCTGCTTGCCGATGATGATGTCGATGTAAGGATATTCGCAGTAAACATAATGGCGTCCCTCCGCAATACAAATGTCGTTGATTGGCTTATGCAGGTACTAAGGCATGAGTCTGATGTTAATGTTTGCGCAACTGTAATTGATGTGATCCGAGAGTTGGATGCTACTGAAGCTATTCCTGACTTATCACGACTCAAAGAAAAGTTCCATAGCGAACCATTCATCCTCTTTGCTGTTGATATGGCTCTTGGCCAATTGCAAGCTACTCAGCAAACAACCAGAGGTGTTGCGTGAAACCGCTGGAATTTGCTGGAGAACTGACACAGGCAGAATTCGACACTTTTCAAGACTTCTTTTACCGCAGTACCGGGATGCGTTTTGAATCGTCAAAACGCTACTACGTGGATAAGAGAATTCTTGGTCGAATCACCGAAACCGGTGCGGGTAATTTTCATGATTATATGGTCCTGCTAAGGCGTAAGGACAATAAAGCCGAATTGCAGCACCTGGTCAATGTGATGACTATAAACGAAACATACTTCTTTCGGGATGAGTCTCAGTTTGAATGTCTCGTACGGTCTATACTGCCTGAAGTGGTGGCAAAGCTTCCAAAGGGGCGCACGATCAAGATATGGTCATCACCGTGTTCATCAGGAGAAGAACCCTATTCACTGGCATTGTATTTGCTGGAGTATTGGTCAAAGGTGGATATGTATGATATTGAAATTGTTGGGTCCGACATCGATACACACATACTGGAGTTGGCTGCAAAGGGAGTATATTCATGGAGGTCTGTCCAGCATTTACCCAAATCTATTCTGGCGAAGTACTTTCAAGAGACTGCAGGCGGAGATTTCAAATTCAGTGATGATATCAAATCGGTTGTGCAGTTCAAGCGGGTGAACATTATGGACCCGGTACAGACCAAACAATTCCGTGAGTTTGATGTGATTTTTTCCCGCAACATGCTGATCTACTTCGATGATATATCTCGGCGGGTTGCTGCGGACGTATTTTACGATTCGCTGCGTCCAGGAGGCTTCCTGTGTGTCGCGCCAACTGAATCTCTCAGCCATACTTCGGCGCTGTTCAAACTGCGTCGTTTTCCTGAAAGTCATATATACCAGAGGCCACTATGAGCAAGACAGTTCTTATAATAGATGATTCGGTTACTGTGAGGATGTTTGTCAGCAATTTGCTGGCCACTGATGGATATTGTGTAGAACAAGCAGATAACGGTGTTGAAGGCGTAGAGAAAGCAGGAGAGAGTCATTATGACCTTATTATCTCCGATATCAATATGCCAACAATGAACGGTTACTCTGCTGTTACAACTATTCGTCAAGATCCGACAAATCAAGGAGTGCCGATAATCGTGATGAGCACTGCATCCAAAGACATAGATGCGACCAAGGCCTATGCCGCCGGAGCCAACCTGTATCTTACCAAACCGGTCAAACCAGACTTGCTTCTGGAAAGAGTACGGATGATCCTGGGAGATCAAAGATGAATGCATTATTGATCGAATTTATTAATGAGGCTAGAGAACTGCTCGAGGACACCGGGACTAATTTGCTGGCGTTGGAGAAGAATCCAGACGACACCGACATTCTCAACATCTCGTTCCGAGCAATCCACACACTCAAGGGTGATTCTGGTCTGTTCGAATTTGAACCGATAACGCGTGTACTGCATACATGTGAAGATATGCTGGACCAGCTTCGTGAAGGCAACATCCAGTTCGATGCATACATGGTGGATGCTCTGCTCAAAGCATGCGACTTAATCAGTTCATGGTTAGGCTCTCTGGAAGAGGATGAGTGTCTGCCATTACAGGCTACCAATATGGCAGACGATGTGATCAAGAAATTACAAGTCTTCTTGTCAGATAATACAACCACAAATCCGAATACAGCTAGTAATGTGAGTACTATTACCTGGCTGCAGAATATACCTGAATCAACTAAAACAGACGCAACTGAGCGGGCAACATTAGAATGCATGCCAATGTGTGTAGTAGAATACACCCCTGACGACCAGTGTTTCTTCCGAGGTGAAGATCCGATTTGTCTGGTACAACAGGTCCAAAACAACTTGTGGATGGAAATAAATCCTGTGAATCCCTTCCCGGTTCTCGAAGATTTGGATCCATACGCTTGCAATATATACTTCCACGTCCTGTGCCTGGAAACGGTTGAGGAACTGGAATATCTTTTCAGGTTTAGTCGCAATCAGACTACCATTACCGAGATATTCCCGGAAGACTTGATGCAGGAACAATCACAGCCTGATGTTGCTACACCAGAGCTGAACTGTCTGCAAAGTATACTGCGCGAAACACTGACCGCACTGGATGTGATATCAGATGCCGATGTATTCGAAGGTCGAGTGAAGTCTACATCCGAAGTGCTTCGCAGTGTGGCAAAGTCATCAAAAATGCACTCGATAGTCGATGCGATTAATCAGGCGGAATGCGAAGCAATTGATCAGGTAGTCTTCATACCCATCCAATCGTGTATACGCAAGATACTGGACTCCCTGAATAAACCTGCACAAACTGGAACAGCCATGAGAGAGCAGCCCCGCGCTGATTCGCCTGCTGGCAAAGATCCGCTTGCAGAATCGAGAGTCTCGAACAACCAGGTGTTGAAAGTTGACCAAGCACGTTTGGACAGAATAATGGCGTTGATAGGTGAGATGGTGGTAGCAAAGAACAGCCTTCCATACTTATCGCAGCGCGCAGAGACTACATATGGCGTCCGTAGCCTGGCTCGTGAGATAAAAGAGCAATATGTATCCATAAATCGGATTACCCAGGAAATGCAGGACGCGATTATGGAAGTCCGTATGCTGCCGGTATCCCATGTCCTCCAACGCTTCCCCCGCCTTGTAAGAGACCTGAGCAAAAAGCTGGACAAGAAAATAGAATTTGTAACTGTTGGTGAGGAGACCGAAGCCGACAAGAATATGATCGAAGCACTTTCCGATCCGTTGATCCATATAATTCGCAACAGTATAGACCATGGAATAGAATCCCCTGCCCAAAGGCTTTCAGTTGGAAAGCCGGAAACTGGGACGATCAAAGTCCGCAGCTCCCAGGAAAATGGACGAGTTGAGATCGAAATATCCGATGATGGCCACGGCATCGACTCAGAAGCTGTGAAAAACAAAGCTCTCAGACAGGGTCTAATTACCGAAGAAGAAGCTCTTTCACTGAGCGAACGAGAGCTGATAAACCTGGTATTTCGCCCCGGTTTCTCCACAATGGAGCAAGTCTCAGAATTGTCCGGAAGAGGGGTTGGAATGGATGTAGTCCGGTCAGGAGTTGAACGTGCCGGTGGAACAGTCTCGCTCAGCAGTCGTACCGGACATGGGACTACTGTGAATATCTCCCTTCCGATGACAATGGCCACTTCACACGTGGTGCTTGTAGAAGCGGACACACAATCATTTGGAGTTCCAATCGAAATGGTAGTTGAAACCGTTAAGATTCCTCGCAGTTCGATATTCAAAATCAAGCAGCGAGAAGTATTTGTACTGAGAGAACGCACCGTACCGTTAGTTCAATTGAGAAAAGCTCTCCACCTTCGAGAGAATACTGCCAATGCAGACGATGAATGTGCAGTGCTGGTGGTTCGCCTTATGGGTGGAAACATCGGAATAATGGTAGACGATTTTCATGACAATGTAGAAGTCATTCTAAAACCCTTGGAAGGAATCATGACTTCGATAAAAGGTTTTACCAATACAGCACTACTTGGTGATGGGTCCGTTTTATTGATTCTTGACCTAAAGGAGCTTGTCCAATGCCAGTAAATAACTATGAACGAGAGATAACCCTGGTCGGAGAATGCAACGCTGAAGAAGCTGACATATTACTCGGTTTTCTCCTGGAACAACCGGATAAAAAGGTAAACCTGGAAGATTGTGAACACCTGCATTGTTCGCTAATGCAGGTTCTGATGGCTGCACACGCAAACATCAACCCACCCAGTAATGAGCGATTAGCCTGGCTGTTAAAAGCAGCTCTTGCGAACAAGAATTAGTAAGTGTTGAGTCTTGGGTAGTATGTCATCCTGAATGCAATAAAGCAGGTGTAAATGCTAAGGCATTTACACCTGCTTTATTGAGATCCTTCATTGCATTCAGGATGACAATATTCTGTTAACAGTGAACTGTTACAAGAATTAGGGTGATAAGGAGAACTGCAAGTTGAGAACTATACTTTTCATTGATGATTCTTCGATCATGCGTGCATCCATCCCTCCGAGCCTGCGCAAACAGGACTTTGAGGTAATCGAGGCATGCGATGGAGTTGATGCACTGGGGAAGCTCAACGCCGGGTTGAAACCTGACGTTATCATCACCGATTTGAATATGCCGAATATGGATGGTCTGACTTTTGTTAAAGAAGCCCGCAAAATGCGGACGCTTCGTTTTGTCCCAATATATGTATTGACGACTGAAAAAAAACAAGAGAAACAGGACGAAGTCAGAGCCGCAGGAGCTACCGGATGGTTCACTAAAGCCAACTTTAGAGATGAACTGTTCGAGGTACTAAAAAAAGTCTGCGTACCCACCGGAGCATACACCTGTCGCACATAGTAGTCTGGTCAAACTCGACATCAACCAGATGTTGATACTTACCAAAACACATTCTGGCGTTATATTCAGCAGGACATGCATTCTTTAGGCATTCAGGGCATTGGAGGTGATAACTTGGGAGACATGCAGCAGCAACAGGACTTGGACATACAGGCAATCGAGAAAATGGATGAAGAAATAGTCGCTCGATTAAAACTCACAATAGACGATAGCGTTCAGTGGGCGGAGACTTGGATAACTTCAGTTACCGAAATTGATAGTCAAGTAGCGCAATTTTTCGAGGTTATACAGGAAATTGCAAAGGAAATAATAGTCCTTTCCGAACCTGCGCATACGAAGGATAATAAGAGCGACCTCAAGCAACTTGCTGCGAAACTTGATCAGGCAGAAAGAGAATGCCGTGAACATTTTAACGCCAAAGTCATGGAAGCCTATATGTGCATGCAATATCAAGACATAATCAAACAGTCGCTGGAACGTGCAGCTGAAGCCCTGACAAGACGCAGCACATTCATTTCCACACAGACTGACGCAATACCAAAAGAGAATACTGAATATCCTTCAAAATCAGAGATGGGACATATTTTAGCCGATTATATCGAAAGCGACAGCAGGCACCGATAGCAATACTATATTCAGAATCTGATTCATTGCCCCGACCATGAGATCGGGGCAATGAATGACCCCTATTTAAATCCCCCCATAATTACTTATTTTCATCAAACCATGTAACCAACCCACACGTGAGGTGTCTAACTATATGCGATTGGTACGTACGGAACAATACACTTCCGGATTGCCGGTAATTCCTGCACCAACACAAAATCAGTAAACTGACTTAGCGTGAATATTTGGGTATGATCTATAGTGTTGATCCGTAGATTTGCGTCAATTCAGTAAAGGAGTAACATTAAGTATGAAAGCACGGTACCTGATCGTCGCCACCTGCGTGGCATTACTACTGGCTTTTACCTCGGTTGCCTATTGTCAGGACACGTCCTACAAATTGAGCGCCGATGCCCGGCAGCAGATATACACCAAGGGTGTACCGCATATCGATGTAAACGGCAAGACCGTCACCGAGTTTAACCCGAAGACTTCGTTCTTCCCCATTCTCCTCTACCACGCTACAGACTTCCTGGACACAGCAGAAACCATGCCTACACCGTTTGATAAGCTTCGTGAGGCTGGGTTCAATGGTGTTCACACTTCTGCTTATACAAAAAGTGGTATGACACAGGCTTATATGGACCGCCTGCAGGCAAACGATCTGCGGATGGTCAAAGTCGTTGCTGAGGAGAAAGAAGTCAAACAGTTCGCTTCTCATCCTGCTATGCTGGCTTGGAACGTGATGGATGAACCGGAAGCAGATGGCAAGGTTGCAGAATATCCGAGCAGGTTTGACTACTTTGACAAGCGTGTGCAGATGATTAGAGAAACTGACAAGGTCCATCCTGCTTATGTAAATACCACATGGATTCAGAATGAATACTGGACAAAATGGCAGCAGACAGGCGATATTGCCAGCCAGGACAACTACATTGTTGGCCCAGCTCAGCCCGATTCCTGGTCAAAGACCAATGGAATACCGGAAAATCTCTCTCAGACTGTCAAACTTAATGATCAAAAGAAGCCGGTCTGGTTTATAGCTCAAGCGTTTTCTGAGGACAAACCTGTTAACTGGGGACTGCCTACCTCTGTGCAGCTGCGTTCGATGGTATACACAGCCATCGTCCATGGCGCCACAGCAATGGAATATTTCACCATGGATAACGACATAGTCCGGGGGGCTGGTTTGTATGGTATTTCACCCGACCCCAAAGAACACTACACTGAGGGTACTGGAGTTGCTGCTGACAGTGCCAGACGAGATCTTATGAAAGAGCTCTGGAATACAGCGTCTGAAACCAACAAAGAGCTCAAAGCTCTGACTCCATGGATACTATCACCGACATCAGATATCGATTACAGTGTCTATGTGCAGGGAGACAGCAAAACCAAGACTCCTATCCGCACAATCCTGAAACGTTACAAAAACGATTTTGTGATGTTCGCTGTAAATATAGACAATGCCCCAATCGATGTCCGGATCGATTTCGACAATCAAATCGGACTCAAGACTGCCAAGGTACTGTATGAAACAAGAAAGGAAGTTGCACTAACAGGCTCATCCCTGAAAGACACCTTCAAACCTTTCGAAGTCCACATCTACAAATACAGCATACAGTAGCCCACTCCAGTAATAAACCGATGGTCGGCCCCATCCAATATCCCGACCATCGGCTCCCTCCGCCCATTGTCTCCTGACTCCTGTCCACCGTCTCCTAATGTGACATTGGTATATTGTATTAGCAACGATTGCTCAAAGTGGATTTCGAGTTCGAAATGGGGTTAGTTGCTTATGTAGCATACTTGCATATTCTAATTACATTCACTATACTTGCCAATAACTAATCACAAAATATCACTTACTACCACAACGTGTTATTGTTTATGATCCCAATATATGCTGGAGGTCACCTTGATGTTTAGGGCAGAAAAACCTGTCTCTGTCTGGAATAAACCATTAAAACTCAATTTTAAAGATTTCTTCATTGCGTTAACTGGCACCGTTGTAGATATCGTAAAAGGTGACATAGCATCCCTACCCAAAGACATTGTAGAAATCGCCAGCAGTCTGAGCATAGAGACAAAGACAGAAGAGTGTGTATGGATGCTCATATGTCGCTCTATTACCTCAGCAATACGTGACCTTGTTGATGAAAGTAGGGATCTATTCATAAGTTTCCCTGAAGATACCACATTAGTATGCAATCATCTGGATTTTTCTCTAGAAGAAAAACCGGTCATAATCGATGAGAACCTGTTCAATCATCCTGGTGATCTACCATTTTTACAGGATATTCGCATTGTATTTAGGGAATGGCTAATCTGTTGTGGACTTGATGAAGCTCAGGCGAATAGTATATCAGCCCGATTAAGAAGCTACTTTGTTTTTGCGCTAAATAATGAGTGGATAAGCAAACCGTCAGATTACGAGATTATACGCGAGTTGGTTAATACTCCATTTACCAAAGCAGAGAAACGAGAACGAGATTGGAACAAATATAACGCCTGGCTGCAGAAGCAAATTGACGTCAGCATGTTCGATGAAGCATTCAGTCTCAACCAGGTCTATGTACCGCTTCGCGCCTATTATATAACTAAATATAAAGATATAAGTAAAGAACCTCAGAATATCGATCGAGCAATAGAACTGGAATCAGATAAAGGCTTTACTTGCCATATAGTAGATATGCAAACAGAATTGGACAAGTGGCTAGAAAAAGGAAATAAAGAAGATGCAATACGCGTAATCAGCGGTGGACCAGGTTGTGGTAAATCATCATTTGCAAAAATGTACGCGGTTCATGTAGCACTAAGGGGCGAGACAAAGGTATTATTTATCCCACTTCACAGATTCGATCCGCAAGATGATCTAATTCATGCAGTCGGGTCTTTTGCAATCAATACAGATCATTTCGATTACAACCCGTTCAGCCCAGCGGATGGTGAAAAGCGATTATTGATAATTTTTGATGGACTTGATGAGATTTCAAAACAAGGTAAAGTCGGTGCAGATATAGCTCAACAGTTTATCAGAGAAATCGAGATGAAAGTAAACCAGCGTAATAATATTGAGCTGCGTGTTCAAGTCTTATTGAGTGGTAGAACACTGTTTGTGCAGGCTAATGCAACAGAATTCAGGCAATCGGAACAAATTCTAAATGTACTACCGTATTATGAATCTCCAAATTTCGCTAGAAGCATATATGATCCCAAAAGACTTTTAGAAATCGATCAACGTGATCTCTGGTGGAATAAATACGGAATTGCAGCAGGGGGACATTATGATTGCATGCCTGACAAACTTAAAAGCAAAGAATTGCAGGATGTTACTTCAGAACCACTATTGAATTATCTTTTTGCTCTCAGCTATACAAAAGGAAATTTTGACTTAACTGATGGTATAAACTTAAACAGCATATACAGCAATCTGTTAAATCAGGTATACAAACGTGGATATAGTGACAATCGTCTACGCAGAAATGTGCCTGAAATGTCAGAAGATGATTTCTCTTGTGTGCTCGAAGAAATAGGACTTTCCGCATGGCATGGTAATGGGAGAACTACAACTATCAGTGAAATAATGAATTGTTGCAATTATAGTGGCAATAATGATCTTTTAGAGAAACTTCAGGAAGGTGCGAAGAAAGGAGTAACGCGTCTACTGGCAGCATTTTATTTCAGAGAAGCAGACGAAATTCGGGGCACAGAGCATACGTTCGAATTTACACACAAGAGCTTCGGAGAATACCTGGCTGTTAAGCGGATAATGAGACTGTTGAAATTGGTCAATTCAGAGACTAGACGTCGAATATCTACCCGCGGCACAGGATGGGATTATGAAGACGCATTATGTAAATGGGCCTGGCTATTTGGTCCATCTCCAATTACTACTTACATATTTGATTTCCTATGTAGAGAAATACAACAGCAAGACAAGGAGAATGAGGTTAAACCATGGCAGGAAACGTTGCAGAACCTCATCAGCTATATGTTGAAAAATGGAATGCCAATGGAGAAGGCACGCGATAGAATAACATATTTCGAGCAGAAGAGACAGGCAAGAAATGCTGAAGAAGCATTATTAGCTGTATTGAATGCTTGCGCAAGATCTACTGAAGATATAAGTCATATAAAATGGCCTAATGAAACCAGTGCAGGAGAATGGATTCATTTTCTACAAGGACAACGTTGGGGTGGAGAGAATAGACTTGTTTTGAATTGCTTGAGCTTTTTGGATCTAGATAATTCGGTTCTAGACGGATCAGATTTCTATGAAACTAATTTTGAACACAGTAGTATGAAGATGGTAAGATTGTACAGTGCCTTCATGTCATTTGCATGCCTTGTGCACACAAATCTTAATGGCTCTAATCTTGAGTATGCCAATCTTAATGGCTCTAATCTTGAGTATGCCAATCTTAATGGCGCTAAACTGGAGTATGCGAATCTTAGTGGTGCCGACCTCGGCGGTGCTGATATCAGTCACGCCTCTCTTAAGAGTGCCAATTTTACAGGTGCCAGTTTTGTGAATACCGATCTAAAGCACGCCAATCTAAGAAATGCCAATCTTCAACGTGCAAAACTTGGAGGTGCCGATCTAAGTGGTGCCAAACTTGAAGGTGCCAATCTTGACAGTGCCGATGTCAGAGGTGCTAAACTTGAGAACACTTATCTCAAAGGCGCCAATCTTGAAGGTGCTATATTTACAGAAGATCAGCTATCGAAATCACAGCTTTTAAAAGTGTGCGGTGTTCCTGTCATCCTTGATGAGCTCAATAATCCTGATCATCTATAATCCAAGCGACCAGATGGTCAGGCTGACCTTTGGTCTCCAAAATTCAATTAGTCGCATTTATGGAATTATACACCAATAATAGCAATCATCCACGCCAGAAATCCCGAAAGCAATCCGCAACAATCTGATTTACTATACCCTACCAATACAGAAAGGCACTTCCCCATGAAACCAACCAAAAAAGACATCCGCATAAGCATCCTAATCACCGGTCAAGAATTGGAAGCCCTAAAGGAGCTGACCTGGAGTACGGCGGAGGCATACGGCCTTGATACATGCATAGAAGACTATAAGGCTCTAGAACCGAAAGGCCAGTCTCCTAAAGCCTAGCCCCTTCCTCCTTGTCGGGTAGACATCAGTTATCCAAATAATTGGACACTTTGACACCCCCCACAGAACCGGACGTGCGGTTTGCCCGCATCCGGCTCTTCAATCAGCCTCACAGTTCGTTACCTCACTATACGCGGAGATCAGTGCTGGGCTGCTGGTTAGGCTTTACCCAGATCGGACTTTCACCGACAGGAACTAAGCAAGCTTAGCCTGGCGCACCATAATTCATAACTCATACTTTTCCTAAAGCCTCTTGTTTCCCGCCCAATCAACCGTTAATAAATAGTGCAATTACATTTCCTTACCACGGAGTATTCCAATATGAAGTAAAAACTAGCATTAGCAGCTTTCATACTAACCACAATCACCTCACTCCCCATTCACGCAGCTGGACCCATGGGCCATTACGTCATTGCCCGCAAGGTCATCAGCAACATAGTGTCTGGTGGGTTTCAGGCTCCGAATGAACTGAAGCAGTTGCTGAGGGATTCGGATTGTCAGCGGGCATACTGCGGAGGAGCTATTGGTCCGGACCTGGTGGAAGCTAAGAGCCACTATGGCGCCACTGCCAATTTGAGTATGAAATTACTTACAACGGCACGGGCTGATCTTAAGGCTGCTGCTGCAAAACGTGATTCCAAGGCATTTGCTGCAGCCAAGAATGAGCTGGCTTTCGCGTATGGATGGTACAGCCATTTTATCGTTGATATGAATGTCCATGAGCAGGTAAATGGGATGACGGGTGTTACCGATGCCTACTCGTTCACAACCAGTGCCCAGCAGAAGATCCATGGAGCATATGAAGGCCAGCTCACTGCATACCTGCGCAAGACGATATGGAACCCCGTCAATAAATATGATGTGCTTATTCCTTATGTTTTCGTAGCGTCAGTTGTCGGAGTCAAGGAGCCCAGCGTCAGGCAGATGTCTGTTGTGTTGAAGGGTAAGGTAGCTGGCGAACTGGCATTCTCCGGCAATTGCGAACTCACTACCGAAAAGCTGGCTTCAATCTGGAATAAAAGCGTAACAAAGTCTCTTCAGGAGACAGCTCTATACCTGGATGCTCCGGAGGAGATGAAAAACTGGGACATGGACGTCGGACACATCAGCAGCGCTGATTTCGGCAGAATGCGCTCTATGGTTATCGAGATCAACGATGGTAAACTCACACCTGATTGGGGAAAGCAGTATCCTGTCTACTGGGAAGCTATACGCAATCTGAGCAAGTCAGAGCAGCATTCAAAACTGATGGAACTCCTGGGCAAGACAGCCTCCATCCCCGCCAAATACCGTATGCTGTTTACACTAAATATGGATTCCAAAGCCAAAGGCCGCAGTGAAATGCCGGGGGATTGGCAGGATATGTACCTCAGCACCTGGTTTGAAATAGAACTAAACAAAGATGGTACATTCACTTTCCAGAAAAAAGTAACCGGAATGGGCCATATGTCCACCGACATATCCGGAACCGGAACCCTGACCCCCAAAGGCCAATTCACGATGAAAGGCACACTCACCGGAGGGCAGAACTATGTCTCCCAATACGGAAACGGCCAGGACATTCGATTTATACAAACCGACAAAGCCACCTTCGACCTGTCAGGAACAGTCAAATTCAACACCAATTCCAAGGGCAAAATCTACGATCTTGACTACACCCAGTCCAAATTCGAAGGCTCATTCGATTCAACAATGTCCCTGACCAAACTGGACGATAAAGGAGCCGAAATCTCCACCGAATCCCGCAACTGCACAGGAACATACATACCCAAAAGCTCAGGAATAGAGGAAATCGATATCAAAAACTGAGAAATAACACTCCAACATGGATCAGTCAATATGCATCGGTATCAGAGCGCAGGGGAACACAAACCAAACTGTCCAACACAACCAATATCCCCTAAAGCGCCGATGCCGATGCACTAACCCACTTTATTCACGAAGCTTCGCTTTTAACCAGCAGTAGGGTCAAAAGCTGAGTCAATCATGAATAATGCTGGTCAGCCCGCTACGAAGAACATAATCGTGTAAATCATATAATCCTAAAAATCTTGTTCAAGACAATATCGCAAAGCAATAATAGAGCCGACAACAGGTAATGTCAATAAGGAAGTAACTATTCCATCGTCCAGATACGCCTACTTCACAACCCTTATCCTCAGCGGTTTAGAAAACACCACCCCAGTCCATGCATCTATTCCCGCACTCACACCTTCATGCGGATAAAACTTCTTTATCTCTATCCGATACTCACCCGGTCTATCAATATAACTGCTGATATCATCCGTTGAAACATGCACAGAGCCTTTTCTGAGTTTGGTAAAATCTCGCCTGGGAGCTCTCGTGTCTTTCCAAATCCCAAAACCAACACCCGCACGTGTACCGTACTTTGGCCCCGCTATACTGTAGCCCAACTCGCCTTTATATGATATCCACACTTCGTTTACCAGGCCAATCTCCCTCACTTTTATTAGAATAGGCTTACCAATCTTCATTGGACCATTCGCTGCAAGTTCGATCCTGACAGGGCTTTTCAACTTAGCACCGCCCGGGACCCTTGTATATCCCCTGCCTGTGCGCTTAACATTCTCCCCAAACGTCCTCATTGTAGCTACCATCAAACGGCGTCCAAAGCAGTCCTTACCTGCAAGCAATGGATCCAGCAGAGGAAACCCGACTCGCCAGTCCGAATTGCCCTCGGGGTCTTCCATCGCACTCAATGCAGACAAGTCGTTTCCGTTTATAACCTTGCCAAACTCCCGTAGCACATAGGGATTCGATTTAAATACGCTTGCTGGAAAATCCCGCTTACCAACTGCACGTCCATTAATATGAAGTTCCTGAAGACACGGTACAAGCACCCAAAACGGTAGATCGCGCTTCCTCAGCTGCTCTTTCAAATAGTCCGGCGCCAGTTTAGCGAGCTCTGCAGTCGACTCATCCCAGGCCCACTCTGTAAGAATCCATCCAAAGATGATCTCCCGACAAGCAGCTATATTCCCGGAATTTACATATCCAAGCATCTCCTCCCGTTCAAACTCTGCGCAGGATTTCAGCATCTCCACTATCTCCGCCGTGGTAAACCCCTTACCTGCCTTCTTCAATCGTTCAAGTATCGGGCTTGTTATAGATGGATCATCCTTATACTTCTTAAGAAGACCGCGAAAAAGCACTTCATCGTCATTACTCATCTCCTTCGGCCAGTCGTCAAGTATGTAGCTAAGCACACCTGTGTTTTTCTCCATACTGAGTATCGTCCTGTAGGAATCGATGTTTTTGGGAGGAGAATTGCGAAGGATCATATTGAGCAGATACACCCAGGTGTCATACTCCTCTGGTCGATAGGCATTTGGAGTCATGAAATTGCCGATCGGAGCATATTTTATCTCTGCACCATAATCATATAACTCCAGATCGTCAGCATCAGGCGATCCATCCACCAGAAACGTCAGATTGATCCTCCCATTAATCACAAAGTAACCAGCCGAAGTCCATGCCGATGGATCCCAAAAGACAATGTCATCACCCACCTTAACATTCCCCTTGTAGACATCCGTAACCCTCATACTGTAGACCTCACCCGAAATGTGCGAGGAGTTCTTGACATTCAATCGCGCCTTGGGCTTCCATGCTTTCGTAACCTGCCCAACAACAATAATCTTAGCCTCCGATATAGCCTGATCAATCCCCGGATGATACCCCGAACCCACCACCCGTGGAACCAAAACCGCAATAATCCCAATCACAAATAATAAAACCCAAACCACCTTAATCCCGCCACGCATAACACAACCCCTCCCGTGAGATAATTGTTTCTACTACTTCAGGACTACAGATTACCACTCAATTCCCCTAAATGACTGCCCAACCATCTTTGATGTTCCCAACGCACCAGAACAAGATTACTAAAACCAGTCAACATCAACACAGGACATTCATAACACATTAATTTTCGCGTATTTGGCGTGTTTAGCGGTTCTCACAAAAAAACGGGTAAAAAATGAGGATAAACAAGTGGACACAGCCTTATTGAAGCCATGCAGTAGATAATGTCAAGATTTCCGGTTCAGAATGGATCGTGTTCTAGAAGCTAACAATTCAACCACCAACCACCCGAAACCTAATTTTAATAATTCATGCTTCATAATTTTCCTAAAAACACCGTAGGGGCGACCCTCTGCGGTCCCCCGAAACAACAAACAGGAGGCCACAGAGAGCCTCCCCTACGGGCTAATCCAATTTTCATCATTCATAACCCATCCTTCATCATTTCCAAAGTCTCTCATTCTCCGTGCTCTCCGCGCCTCCGCGTGAAATCCCTTCCCGAAGCCCGAAGTCTGAAGCCTCCTCATTCCCCATTTTCATCATTCATAACTCATACTTCATAATTTCCCTTCACTTAGGCACCTTCACATGCATATCCCTCAGCATCTTTTCCAGATAGGCCAGTCTTTCCTTGGTTGGAGGGTGGGAGGAGAATATTGCCGGACTTTCACCGCCTGATTTTTTCTCGTTGCGTAAGATTTTTCGCATAGCCATCAGTAGACCAGCAGGATTCATTTTGGACTTCACTAGCAGAGCTACCCCCATAGTATCAGCCTGCTTTTCATCCCCTCTGGAATACTTCAATTCATGTAGAGTGTTTACCATACCTGCTACATTCTGGATTGTAGAATTAGCTCCGGAAAGCACCAGTGCAAGATCAGTCCACATCCTTCGACGTTGGAACTTTAGCATTGCATCTAGAGAGTGACGTTGATCGACGTGTATGATCTCATGGGCCAACACACCCGCTCGCTCATCGTTATTGAGCTGTTTCCACAACCCGCTGGTATAGTAAACATATCCCCCGGGCACAGCAAAAGCATTCAGTTCTTTATCCTGATTAAGAATCTGAAAATGGTAAGTTATATTCTTACGCTTCACATGCTTTACCAGAGCCGCCCCCAGTCTCTGCATCTTCTTTTGAGCATGGGTATCCGGATAGAGTTTATCTTGTTTAAGGATAGCCTCATTCGCTTTCTTCCCTATCTCAATCTCTTCTTGCACTGTCACTGCCCAGGCAGGCCCAGTAACAATCAACAGCAGGAGCACAAACGACAAAACAACATTATTCCGAATATACATACATCACCCTTTTGCATCTGCAATATTAATAAGCAGGCATTGTAGTATACCCATGATTACCATAAAGGCACGCCTGCATAAAGAGCAGTGTCCCCCAATTCCATGCGTCATTTCCCCAAGTCTCCCCCTCCCCAAGTCTCCCCCTCTCCCCTTCTCCGCGCCCTCCGCGCCTCCGCGTGAACTCCCTTCCCGAAGCCCGAAGCCCGAAGCCTGAAGCCTCCCCTTCCCCATTTTCATAATTCATAATTCATAATTCATACTTTCAAACTCTCCCCTTCTCCGCGCCCTCCGCGTCTCCGCGTGAACTCCCTTCCCGAACCCCAAAGCCCGAAGTCTATCTCATACGGCATATACAAAATCTCTGTTTCGCAGCGTCATTACCTATGTGCAAATACTTCCGAAAATCCTACCTAACCCATAACTTAGATTTTTATTGAAAATAGTATGCAACCAGACGCATTTAGTTACGTCATATAATCTGATGCGATTGCATAGACCCGTTTGTATACGCTTTGCAAATAAACAACACAAAAGAATTCCAAGGAGCATTTAAATGAAATGTAACCATGTAGTAAGCCTTACAGTCATTCTGGTCATGGTAACTTCCCTGAGCGTGTTTGCTCAGATCGACAATACTGCTCAAGGCCAAAGAGCCGGGCGTGCTGGCAATATGCAGATGCGTTCAGCTGGACTTTTAGCTCTCACATCTCTCCCGCAGGCAAACCTGCTGACCGGTCAGAACTCCACACTCAACCTCACAGAAGAACAGAAGACAGCAGTAACCAAACTCCAGGCCGAATACAGAAAAGCATTAGCTGCAACTCCCGTAGCTGCAGCAGGTGAAGAAAGAAAGTCTCTTAGTCCACAGGCAGCTATGGAGAAAGCAAGCAAAGAACTCAATGCCGCCCTCACAACCAGAGGTGTTAGCGTTGACACACTCAAGGAAAAGATCAAAGCCTGTAAAGAAGCAGAAGATGCAATAGTAGTAATCAACATTACATACTGGGCAAAACTCCACAATATCCTGACTGATGAACAGCTGCAGAAGCTGTTTGTTGCCCTAACCACCAGGCCCGCAAGAGCTCCCGGCGCTGGCCAGGGTGGACAAGGCGGCGGCGGAAGACGCAACAACAATAACAACAGTGATACCCAGGACGCACCACAATAGATATAATCCGGTGTTGCGTTGTTAACTACAGGACCGGGAAGAGAGTCTAATAATATAACCACTTATACGGAACTAAACAAACAACGACAACAACAAATCAAATATTTGCGGTAAATAAGTATACATATTGAACATATCACCAGAGCAAACACAGCTGACTGGCACTGGAATGGTGTCCACAGTTGGAGTTTTTCTGGTATAATTCTAGTATAAGTGTTTCTGAGTCTTGCCTGGATACAGGCAAGACTCAATCATTCATGTGCTGGAACATAGAGGCTTTTTTAATGACTCCTGTACAAATCGAAAATGAATCAAACCGACTTACCGATGACCAGCTTCATAATATTATCTCAATACACAATGATACCGGCCAACCCCTTTCTGACGTTATGGTGAGTCTGGGTGTATGCACTGAAGGTCAGGCCCTCCAATTAATTGCTAACCAGGCAAGCGTCCCATTTGTTGAAATACGTGAACGCGATGTCGACCCGAGCGCAATCGCTCTGCTACCGCCTGAACTCGCGTACCGCCATCATATACTACCTCTCAGTGCAGATGAGTTTACTATCCGTGTTGCCGTCACCGACCCGTTCAACGTAGCCGTCTCCGATGACATCCGGATGGTCACTGGCCGAACTGCAGAAATCGTGTTTGCCAACCCTGTAGACATCCAGCGTATGGTTGAAGAACACTATATGCGCAGGATGATGGCCGATACCACGGATGAAGAAGTTGAGATCCTGGATGACACCAGCGAAGAACTAGGCGACATCGAACGTATGGCCAGGGAAGCCACGGTCATCAAATTCGTAAACCTTGTCCTCAGGCAGGCTGTTCAGGAACGCGCAAGTGATGTCCATGTTGAGCCATTCGAGAAGGAGATGAGAGTCCGCTACCGGATCGACGGAGTCATGCGTGAAGTATCATCACCTCCGAAAAGGCTCCAGGCAGCAGTTATCTCCCGTTTGAAAATCATGGCCAGTCTGGATATAGCCGAAAGAAGGCTCCCACAGGATGGCCGCATCAAGACCAAAATAGCCGGACGAGAAGTAGACATCCGTATTTCCACTATCCCTACCCTGTATGGTGAAAGCGTAGTCCTCAGGCTACTGGACCGCAGTGCGATGAACTACTCGATGGACAGCATCGGGATGCTCCCGGATATGATGGAACAGATGGAGAGAATCATAAAGATCCCGCACGGTATGATTCTGGTCACAGGCCCTACCGGCAGTGGTAAAACTACAACCCTCTACTCCGCACTGCAGAGAGCATATTCGCCGGAGAAGAAGATCATTACCATTGAAGACCCGGTAGAATACCAATTTGATGGTATCAATCAGATCCACGTCCATCCCAAGATCGGACTGACATTTGCAGCTGGTCTCAGACATATACTAAGGCATGACCCGGACATCATTATGGTAGGTGAAATACGAGACCTGGAGACTGCCGAGATTGCAGTCCACTCAGCTTTGACAGGCCACCTGGTCTTCAGCACCCTCCACACAAATGATGCAGCCGGTGCTGTAACCCGTCTTCTTGAAATGGGAATCGAACCTTACCTGGTAACCTCCAGCGTAGAAGCTCTGATAGCACAGCGGCTTGTAAGGACGATCTGCCCCAACTGTAAAGAGGTATTCAAAGGCGCAAGCACAAACCTGGCAAAAATGGGCCGGAATGGCAGAGTTGGCCCGGAACTGCAGACAGTTTACCATGGCCGTGGGTGTGACCAGTGCAAAAACTCAGGCTATAAAGGCCGGACAGCGATATATGAAATGCTTCTGGTAGATGATGCAATCAGAGCGCTTGTTCTGGAACACGCACCAGCAACCGCCATAGCAGAAACCGCCTGCCAGCACGGAATGAGAACCCTGAGAGAAGACGGATGGATAAAAGTCTCCCAGGGACTAACGACAATAGACGAAGTAGTAAGAGTAACCCAGCAAGACGACATGCAGGGCATCTAACGCGAATCTGTCATCCTGAACGCAGTGAAGGATCTGCTGTCTGGATGACAAATTTTCAAAGGTATTTCGGGATTTGAGGAGCGCAGTCAAGTGCATTGGCTCAGAACCAAAGCCATACCCGCTCCGGAAATCCCGAAATGTGAGCACTAGATACTAATTTAGTTTAGTTTTAGTTGCTTCGGTAGTCGAGTGCAACGGAACTGCCGAAGCCGAGGTTTGTTAGCAACAGATATTCAAAGGTATTTCGGGATTTGAGGAGCGCAGTCAAGTGCATTGGCTCATAACCAAAGCCATACCCGCTCCGGAAATCCCGAAATGTGAGCACTAGATACTAATTTAGTTTAGTTTAGTTCCTTCGGTAGTCGAGTGCAACGGAACTGCCGAAGCCGAGGTATATTAATTTTTGATCCTGTAAATCTTGTTAATCCTGTCAAAAACGACAAGCCTTAGCAATCGCAACAAATAAAGGACCGCCTTTTATGCCGCAATATTCATATCATGGACTAGACAAATCGGGCAAGCAGATCAGCGGGGAGATCAGTGCAGATGATGGGCACTCAGCCCTGATCAGGGTAAAAGCCCTTGGTGTATACCCAACTGACATCAAAATAGCCCGGGAAACGCCGGCAGCTCACACCCGCAAGAGCAATGGTAACAGTTCCGGAAAAGTCCGCAGTTCTGACCTGACAATATTCAGCAGGCAGCTAGCTAACCTGGTAAAGGGCGGTCTCCCTCTGATGCGCATATTCACAGCCCTTACCGAGCACACCGAGAACGCCCGCTTTGCAGAGGTCCTCAACCGGATGCAAGAGGAAATAAAGGGTGGAAAAGCCCTCTGGGAAGCTCTTGCTGAATACCCTACTATCTTTCCACCAATTTATGTAAGCATGGTCAAAGCCGGAGAAGCCAGCGGACAACTGTCATCAGTCCTCAACTGGCTCGCTACTTATCTTGAAATGGAACAGTTGCGAAAAAACCAGATCCGCTCAGCTCTTGCATATCCTGCCCTTCTTACTGGCGTTGGAGCGCTTACAATTGTATCCCTGGTTATATTCATCGTCCCCAGGTTTGTCTCCATGTTCCAGGAGTTCGAGCAAGCTCTGCCTACACCTACGTTAATCCTGATCGGCCTATCGAACATTATGGTCCACTGGTGGTGGATTATTGCTTTAGTAATCTTTGCCGCAGTTACAGGCTCCAAGGCATATGTAAAGACTCCCCAGGGACGCCTGGCATTTGATACACTCAGCCTGCGTTTGCCGTTGCTCGGAAAGCTTAACATGAAATCAGCCGTTTCCAGGTTCGCAAGGACAACAGCCATACTGATGCACGGAGGAGTCACCCTCTTCGACTCAATGGCTATCGTCCGGGATGTAGTAGGCAACGAAGTATTTGCAAGGGGTGTTGACCGTGTAAGAGAAGGAATGCGGGAGGGCCAGAGCTTCTCCGCACACCTGAAAGAATCAGGTGTCTTCCCTCCATTACTCACCCACATGGCAGCAGTAGGAGAAGAAACAGGAGACCTTCAGGGCGTCCTGATCACCGTAGCAGACACATACGATGTAGAAGTAGAGACCACCCTGAAAAGCGTGGTAGCCCTGCTGGAGCCAATTATCATAGTAATAATAGGCTCCGTAATAGCCTTCATAATCCTGGCAATGCTCCTACCAGTATTCCAGATAAACATGATGGGATGAGGGATTGACTCCCTTCATAATTCGTAATTCATAACTTGGGATATGCATCGGTATCAGAGCGGAGGGGGAACCCCGGAGCGCCGATGCCGATGCACTAGCTATGTCGAAGCACCCACCCATTCCCCCTTGGAGAAGGGGGCCAGGGGGATTGACTCCCTTCATAATTCATAATTAGTTTCTTCGGTAGTCGAGTGAAACGGAACTGCCGAAGCCGAGGAACACATTAGCCATAATTTTCTAGGAGGAATAAATTGATACAGTTACGTTCTAAGGTAATGGGGAGCAAATCGGGTTTCACCCTTTTGGAGCTTCTAGTAGTAATGGTCATCCTGGTGTTGCTCGCAAGTGTAGTAACAGTGGTTGTTATCAAGCGAGTAGAAGAAGCCAAACACGCTAAGGCAGTTACGGATATAGAGTCACTGAGCGGGGCTCTTGACCAGTTCTATCTCCACACCGGCAGGCACCCTTCTACCGAAGAGGGTCTGCAGTCACTGCGTGTAAAGCCTCAGGCTGATGATATGACCAACTGGTCAGGTCCTTATATCAAGAGAGATGTACCTGCCGATCCATGGGGCAGAGCCTACACATATCTGTGTCCTGGTGATAAAAATCCGGAGTCTTACGATCTGTCTTCACTGGGGCGTGATGGCAAAGAGGGTGGCGAAGGCCCTGATGCAGACGTTACCAACTGGGACTAATATCTTGTTTTTTCGCAATAAACGCAGCGGATTTACAATGATTGAGCTGATGGTTGTGCTCGTGATTGCTGTAGTCATGAGCACAGTCGTCGCTATGTCAATGCAACCCGCACTGCAGGATGCCAAGATGCGGTCAGCGTGCAGGATGGTTGCTTCATCGCTCAACTATGCAAGGAGCCATGCAGCAGCCACAAACACACGCACGCGCCTGGTATTCGATCAAAACGACAATATCGAAACAGTAGAAACACACGTATATAAAACCGATGACTCAGGCACTGAAGACTGGCAGGTAGTAACAACTGCTGCAGGCAAGCATTACAACCTGCCTGAAGGCATCACCATTTCCCAGATCACAAAACCAGGCACCGAGGATAATGAAAACTGGGTAGAGTTTACTGGAACTGGCCAGGTAGAAGAAACCCGGATCGAACTGACCGATGGCAAGGACCAATTAAAATACGTAAGCGTAGACCCAATGACCGGCCGCTGCCAGGTCCGTTCATATGAGCAGCAACAACAATACGAATCCGCCGATTCCGTGCAGGTTGTCAAATAAACCTGCGGCTTCGGATTTTGGGTGAATAGAGTTATAACCGTATAAATTCTCACGCAAAGCCGCAAAGGCGCAAAGAAAGAACACATATTCTATCTTCTATATGCATATTGATAACTGCAGGTATATGGATAAATGCTATACAACCGAAGTCCGTTCGTGCTGAGTAGCGCGAAGCGCGTATCGAAGTATGAACGGACGTCAAATTTATACAAAACTGAATTATTTATAAAAAACAGAGCGCCTGTTCCTTCTTAGCGTCTTTGCGGCTTTGCGTGAGAATAAAAACAAGAAAGATATGTACTAGTAACAGAAATGAGTAGACCCTTTTACCCCCGGTATACCGGATCAGAAATATTGTAATCATGCAGACATGCGATACTACCGAAGTCCGTTCGTGCTGAGTAGCGCGAAGCGCGTATCGAAGTATGAACGGACGTCAAATTTATACAAAACTGAATTATTTATAAAAAGCAGAGCGCCTGTTCCTTCTTAGCGTCTTTGCGGCTTTGCGTGAGAATAAACAGGAATAAAATAATGCAGACCCGTGACATTAATACCCATAAGGAGCACAAATCCAACCGCGGTTTCACCCTACTTGAAACCCTCGTTGCGTTGGCGATTCTGGCTATGGGAGTTGTGGGTGTTCTAGGGGCATTTTCCAGCAGTATGAATGCCACGAAAGAGGCCGAACTCTATTCGCAGGCTTCAAATCTTGCTGCACAGGTGGCATCACAACTCGACCGTGAGGAGACAGTATCCGCTGGTGAACTCTCCGGCACATTTGAGGACACTCCCGCATTCAGCTGGGTAGCAACCGTTGAAGAAGCAGACAGCAATAATCTAATGAGGACCACAATCACAGTAACCTGGGGCACCGATACAAACCCAAAGAATTTCGACATGGTAATCTGCCTGCACCCACAAGGTGAGAGCACTGCGCAGGATTCAACTACTAATTCGTCCTCCCGCACAACTGGTGGGGGCTAAATCATATGCAGTTTGCTCATAATAGAAAAGGTTTCACATTAATAGAAATACTGGTTGCCATCGTCATACTCATAATTGTCGTAGGCGCAATCTATGGAGCTTTTCGGGCAGGCACCCAGAGCTCGATGCTGGTTGAAGAGAGTGCAGACCTTAACCAAACGGCAAGAACTCTGCTCGGACGCATAGACTCCGAGCTCAGCAGCATTCATAAACGCTCAGGCCAGCAGACGGATTTCATTCGAGGAGAAAACTCCGAGGATGAAGGCGGGCCACAGTTCTTTGACAAAATATCGTTCACTACCGTCTCCCATCAGCCTTATGGAAAACAGACAATCAAGGGCGATGTCTGTGCTGTTAGTTATTCAGCTGAATACGATAAGGAAAACAAACCGATCGGTTTCTATGTGACAGAGGACTATGCACCAGGATTGCATACAGATGAGCAGACGACCCTTGATAATCCGGACCCGGATAAAGTAGTGCAGCTCAGCACCCTGGTAATAGGCATGGACTGCACATACCTTGATCCGGATACCGATGAATGGGTTGACCAGTGGATAGACAAGACCACCCTGCCTTCAGCCGTGCGGATAGAACTCATTCTCAAATCACCAAGGGCAGGTTCAACATCGATAACAGTATCTTCGACAACCAACCTGCCGTCGTGGAGCACGACAACGGACACTGCCACCACAGGCACTCCAACAGGAGGACCTAACAGTGCGCAATAATAACCGGGGAATGGCGTTAATACTGGTGCTCTGGATCATGCTGGCCCTTATTCTGCTGGCTGCCGGGATCTCGATTATGGCGCGCACAGAAACGCAAATATCGCGAAACCATTCAGACCTGATCCGCTGTCGCTGGGCCTCCCGTGCAGGCATTTACAGCGCAATGGAAAAACTCAAAACACTCAATGAGGAGCAGACCACTTACCTGGGTGAAGAACCATATACAGTTACATCAGATGACTTGTCACTGGATTTCGGAGGATACGTATTCAATGTAGTCATTCAAGATGAGACCAGCCGAGTGAACATCAACGCAGCTGAAGCGCCTACATTGACCAAACTGTTTGAAACAACCGATATAGTTGACTGCATTATTGACTGGAGAGATACTGACGAAACACCGGGGCCAGATGGCGCAGAGACGGAATACTATAATACTCTGAAACCTTCCTATAACTGCAAGAATGCCGACTTCGAAACCGTCCGCGAACTGCAGTTAGTTAAGGGAGTGACATCCGATATTCTCGCTGCACCAATGACAACCGGGACAACGCCGTTAATCGATATGCTGACTGTCTTCGCTCCCAAAACAGCAACAACAGCTGATACCAGCGGACTTGTGGATATTCAGTCTGCAACGCAGGAGAGTTTACAGAGCGCACTGGGAAGCGTTCTGACCGCAGATGACATCACTGCAATTATTCAATACAGGACGGGCCAGGCTTTCAAAACACCAGCAGAGATAGTATTAGTCCCCGGCCTGGACCGTTCCAAGATAGAACAGATATATGACAGGCTTACAGTATCGGGGGTTGAAGCCAAAAAGGGACAAGTGAACATCAATACAGCGTCCGTTGATGTGCTCTCGGTGATACCGGGGTTCGATCAAGACATAGCAACAGCCATTATAAACTATCGTAAAGACCAGGGGGCTTACAGTAGTGTTGCCCAACTGCTGGAGACTAAGGAAGTGACAAATGAGGCATTCGTGAGTGCTGCGCCATATTTTACTATTAAGTCTACCGTGTTCAGGATTATATCTACAGGGAGCCTGGAATCATCCGGGGCAACAGCTACCATCACATGCATTGTAGAGATCTCAAGCGACGGAAAGACACAAATCAGATACTGGCAGGAGTGATAACACATGTGGGAGAGAAAAACCTGTCTGGGTGTTGACATCTCAGACAAGGATATCAAGATAGTTGAGCTGCGCAAATCTGGCAGTAAGTATCAGGTTGTGCAGGCATCAAGGCTGGAAATAGGCAGCAGTGGCATCACCAATGCGCTGAAGCATTTCCTGGCAGAGACCAACACCGACAACCCAAAGGTCGTCTGGTCATTGCCGACTCATGAATGTTCGGTGAAATTTGCACAGCTGCCAAAGACCGGTCATTCAGAAATCGCCAGAATGGCAAGATATGAAGCTGAGTCTCAGATTCCACTTCCATTAGCTGATCTTATATGGGGTTATTCCAATGGAAAGCCATCAAAAGAGGATGGGCTCAGCCACGTAATAATAGCTGGTGCCCGGCAGACGATAGTCCAGGAAACAGCAGCTTCCATAGAAGCAGCCGACTTACATATAAATGCAGCAATGGTTGCATCGCTGGCAGAGACCGAAGCAATTCTTAACGATATCGGTACCGCCGATGGCCCGATTGTCATTGTAAACATCGGAGAAGAGTGGACAAATCTTACTACTGTCGCAGATGGTAAGGTCACATCGTGCCGAAGCGTCAGGATGGGAATAGCCGGTCTGCAATATTCTGTAGCGGCTGACCTGTGTGTGGAGATAAACGAAGCCTGCGAATTGATCTATAAAGACTGCAGCATTGACGACTCAGTATTCAGCAAAGATCCTTCGAATATCAAGTCAGTAGTAACCTGGGTTGAACACATCGCTTCAGAGATACGCCGCTCTGCATTAGCTCCTGTCAAGGGAACTCACGGCACGGACCTGAGAGCAGCAGTCATCACCGGAGACGGAGCCGCAGTCGCTGGCCTCACCAGGATGCTGGCAGCCAGCACAGGGATCACTATTAAGACTGGTGATCCGTGGAACGGGATGTCGCTGAGTCTGGTAGCTGCCCATAACAAGCGTGATATACCCGCAGTCTTCTCTGTTGCCACAGGCCTCGCGCTTACTGGTTTGGAAAATGGAAGTTTCATCAATCTGATGCCCAGCGAACGTGCAGAGGTTGATAGACAAAAACGTAAGGATGTTGCCCTGCTTGCAACCCTATCAATTCTCCCACTTGTTTTGTTAGCTATCTTTCTATTGGGCCAGTACGCCATCGGCGAAAAAATGACCCAGCTCGAAACTATGAAGCTGAAAACAAAATCAATTCACGTAAAGCAGGAAAAGACAATAGATCCGGAAATCCGTCAGACAACAACACTGATGGAGACCATAACAACAGATCTGCAAAACAAGAATAACAGTCCTTTTGAGACATTGAAATTGTTGAGCCAAAACTTCCCCAAAAGCTGCTGGTTGACCGAATTCCGTTTCGAATCCGGTAAATCAATAGTATTGAGAGGAAATGCTTTGTCCAACTCCGCAGTAGCTGATGCTGTATATATGTTATCAAACACCGCCGGGTTCGAGTCCGTTTCGCTGGACTACTCAAACCTTGGCAAGAGCACAACGCTTGCAGTATATGACTTCCAGATAAAGTGCACATTATCACCAAATGCATCCATACTTGGAAGCACAAAAAAGAATAAAGCCACCAGGAAAGAAAGGATTGTTGTGCGATGAAAATACGTAAGTTCAGACCAACAGTAATTGCAGCCGCAGTCCTGATTCTGATCATTATAGGCCTGTCAATTGCACTCCTGGATCAACAGCTGCGCAGTTCCAATCTCTCTATGCAGATAAAGCAGGAGAACGAAAAGTTCAACCGCCTGTCCAGAGACACCTCTGCCGATGTTAATCTGGACAAAAAATATCGTGATATGGCTCTTAAACTGGGAGGCCGATACAAAGAAGTCACCTGGAGCCGGCACATACCATTTATGGTCAATCAACTGACAGCCGCAGTGCAGGCATATGGAGTCAAGATAGAAACCCTGCGTCCAGACCCTATAAGGACAATGGACAATGTCTCACAATTGCCCCTGCGCATAGGCTTTAAAGCAGGTATTGCGGACATGGCTAAGGTAGTCCGGGACATAGAAAAGACAATCCCGTTTCTTAATATTGAACGTCTGGATATCAGATCCGCAGGTGAAAAGTCTAATCTTTTGCAGTCCGAAATGACTGTTTCATCATATGCAATTACAGACAAGGACGCACCGCAAATGCCGAAGGTCACACCTCTGCACAGCAGCGCATCCGTAAAAGTGACAAAAAACAACCTGGATATCGTTAAACCAAATGTAAATATCAAACCGCTGCCGATGCTGGCTCCTCAACCTGGGATGAATACCAACCCCGGTTCTTTCGGTGGCAAACAGAATCCTGGTGGTGCCACACCAACTACGCCATCTGCACAGCCAGGAGGCGGATTTGATGCCGTGATCAAATCGCTGGATAAAAACGGCGATGGTAAGATTTCAAAAGAAGAAGCTGGTGGCGCTCCCTGGTTTGATCGTGTAGATATGAACAAGGATGGCGCTATTGATACAAATGAGTTGGAGACAGTCAAGAGGTTCATGGGCGGTGCTCAAGGTGGTGGTGCCAATGGACCAGGCAGCAACTCAATGCAGCCGGGAGGACCACAATGAGCGTAGTAGATAACCTGAAAAGCACCCAGGTCACACCAAAGACGGCTGCTATATTTGCTGTAATTACATTAATAGTGGTGGGTGGTATCATTTTTATAGTAAAGAGTGTTATGATGCCCCCGCAAAACACCGAACTGGCAACCGAGATCACAAACAGGTCTCCTGAGGTCAAAGTTACACTCAAAGATAGTGTCAAGACAAGCACACCTGCAAAGGCCAACAAAAACACAATCACAGCAAAACCCGTTGATGCATGTGTACTGATCGCACAACGCAACATCTTCAAACCATTAGTAAGTTCAGCTCCTGCAGTCCCTGGAGGTAATAAACCGATTCCTCCTATTACCCTGGGAGTAATGCCCTCAATGCCGGGTGGGATGCGTGGCCCTGGTGGAGGTCCCGAACAGGGAAAATCAAAAATTGCTTTCACTGGCATAGTTCAGACTCCTGAAGGAGTAATGGCGCTGCTTGAAAATACAGCTAACAACGAGACCAAATATGTCAGAGTTGGAGACAACGCCTTTGGAGCTTCGGTTACCGAGGTAAGTGCAACTGCAGTGACAATCATTTCAGAGGGTCAACCGGTAAGGTTGGCACTGGGTGAAAACAAGATCAGCACACCTCCGCCCGCTGCAACTCCTCCAGGCGCGCCGGGTCAAGGAGGTCCTCCACAGCCTGGGCAGGGAATGCCGCCTGGTGCAATGCCACCCGGCGCGATGCAACCGACTCCTATGCCCGCGATGGCACAACCTCGAAATGCGACTGGTAATAACAGGTCACGCCAAGCAGGAGGACGACGTAGAAATGCAAACTAAGTTCAATTTCCACACACGCGGAAACGCTGTGTATTGTATTAATGAATCTGGTTCGTTGTGTAGTCATACATACATGGATTGCACTGTAAGTCCTGCAGCGACTACTGAAAGGAAAGAAGTCTGATGCATTTTTCGATTAGATTAGTATTTATAGCCTGCCTGATGACACTCAGCGCATTAGCATACGGTCAGTCATCTGATAATATCAGGTTTGTGCAAACTGCACAGACAGGAAAAACCGTCGCACCTAAAGCAAAGAAATCCGTCAAAACAACTAGCAAAAAGATAACTAAGAAGGCAGTTAAGCCAGGTAAAAAAACAACCTCTCAAGGTGGGATAAATAACGGTAATACACCGTCAGTCCCATTTGGCAGTCAACAACAAACAGATGGAGACGGAAAGTCCAGACGCAGAGATCGTTCATCTGGAGACAATCAAAACGGTTTCCAGCCTCAATCAGGCGCTCCGGGAATGCCAGGTAAAGGCGGAGATGATGGCAAGACCCAGATACAGATGAGTTTTGATAAAGCCGACATCCAGAGCGTGATCAAGTTCCTCAGTATGATCACCAAAACGCCGATCATTGTTGACCCGGATATCAAAGGAAACATCACCATTATTTCATCCAAGGGTATGACACCCCAGGAAGCATATGAAATAATTGGTGCTGCTCTTATGGTACGTGGGTACACAATGGTTGGAGGCATCGGCAGTAAAAGTATACGTATTATACCGGTAAAGAAAGCTGTCACCGATGTAACTGAGATTGGTACAGGAAAAGAAGTAAGAGCAGACCTATCTGATTACGATGTGATATCTCAAATAGTGCCACTCGAATATACGAGTTCAGACACTCTTCGAGATCAGTTAAAAACACTGGTATCGTCTGATCAAGCCAGCCTGGTATCTGTTGCATCAACAAATACCCTTATAATCACTGATACAGCTGGCAATGTTAGAAGGCTCATACAGATTATCAAGGGACTAGATACAGATACTACAGGAGTCATCGCTGTAGAGGTATATAAGTGTGTATACTCAAGCGCTGATAACCTTGTCAATAACCTGAATACATTGTTCCAGGTAAATACAACCGGACAAGCCGGTCAACGCGGTCGTGGTAATCAGCCCATGCCACAGCAACCAGGAGCACCTCCAGTTCCCACCGGTCCGGATACCAGCGGATTAGCTTATCTTAAAGGCCAGCTTACTTTTACTGCTGATTCAAGGACCAATCGCCTTATCATATCCGGAACTAAAGACAGAATTGACGTGGTGCTTGGAGTGGTGAAGCAGCTTGATGTCGATACTGAGTCCGAAGTTAAAGTGAAATTCTTCCCTCTTGAATATGCCGATGCCCAGGCTGCAGCCGATCAATTAAACAGCATGTTTGAACAACCCCAGGGTTCGTCAAACCAAAATAGATTCCCATTCTTCGGTGGTGGTAATACTCAAATGTCCGCATACGCCGGTCTCAAGCGCAACCTTGTAGTACCGGACATCCGCACAAACTCAGTGATCGTCACTGCCACAGAGCAGAATATGAAGTCATTTGAGACTATGATCAAAGAGCTTGATGCACCAAAGGTATTAAGCGAGGTCACGAGAGTATATCCACTCAAATTTGCTAAAGCACAGGAGCTCACTACTACTCTCACTAACCTTTTCCGGGGTAATACTTCCGGCAGGCGAGGTGGTATAGCGGCTATATTCGGGCTTATGAACAGTTCTCAAACAAATAGCCCACTATCACAACTACAGAATATAACCGTAGTAGCTGAACCTAAGACTAACTCGTTACTGGTTACCGGACCACCAAATTCTACAGGAGTTGTAGACGAACTAATCAAGAAGCTGGATAAACGTACTGCACAGGTGTTTATCGAAGTTGCTATCGTTGATGTGACACTCGATAAAAATACCCAGTTTGGTATTGAGTGGCAGTGGCACAGCAACGACACAACTGCTGCTGGCACACCTTTGCAGAATGTGAAGACCGATTTCGGACTTGCTGCACAGTCAACCGGTTTGAAATATAGTGTGGTTAGTGGAAACCTTCAAGCACTGCTGCGAGCGCTTCAAACTCAAAGCAATGTAAGGGTGCTGTCTACCCCCACGATCACAACTTCCGACAATGTAGAAGCTAAGATTAGTATTGGCCAGGATGAACCGTTTGTATCACAGACAACTGAAACATCCGGTGGCAATCTGCGCAACACTGTTGACTTCAAGAATGTCTCAATTTCACTCGTTGTAACACCACATGTCAACGGTTCCAGTGATGTGATCGGACTTGAAGTTGAGCAGACAATCAATGAGATCATCGGTCGTGAACCAACATTGAATGCTCCAATAATCGCTAACAGGCAGGCAACAACCAGCGTTTCAGTAAATGATGGTCAGACCATCGTCATTGGAGGAATTATAAAGGAAAACACAAACCGTATCACCAAAGCAATCCCGCTGCTCTCCAGTATTCCTTTTATCGGTGAACTGTTCAAGAGCACAGACAACACGACAACTAAGAGTGAGTTGATGGTCTTCCTGACCCCAAGAATCCTGAAAACCGAACAGGATGTCGCTGATCTGACAGCTAAAACCAAAGAGGAACTCTCCATCCAACCACTGACAGGAATAGCCGGGGAGAAAACCGACCCAGAATCAAATAACCACGGCCCAGCATCAGACAAACCAGCCACAACCCCATAACCCAATTAATATTGGGATTAGTTTAGATGGGCAGGATGATCCATGATCCTGGCCACCCTCGTTCGTCCTGAGCGTAGTCGAAGGATGAACGGAGGATACTGAACCCGGGAACGCCAATCTCCTGATTGGCGTTTCCCCGTTCGTCCTGAGCACAGTCGAAGAGCGGACGGAGTATGTAGCATGCCAACATCAGCATACGCTTTTCCTTGAAAATCTGCGTAAATCTGCGAAATCTGCGGATATCCTATTCCCTATCCCCTTTTCCGTGTATTCCGTGTATTCCGTGGTTAGAATCCCTTCCCAAATAATCTGCGTAAATCTGCGAAATCTGCGGATATCCTATTCCCTATCCCCTTTTCCGTGTATTCCGTGTATTCCGTGGTTAAAATCCCTTCCCAAATAATCTGCGTAAATCTGCGAAATCTGTGGATATCCTATTCCCAATTCCCTTTTCCGTGTATTCCGTGTATTCCGTGGTCAAAAATCCCTTCCCAAAAAATCTGCGTAAATCTGCGAAATCTGCGGATATCCTATTCCCTATCCCCTTTTCCGTGTATTCCGTGTATTCCGTGGTTAAAAATCCCTTCCCAAAAAATCTGCGTAAATCTGCGAAATCTGCGGATATCCTATTCCCTATCCCCTTTTCCGTGTATTCCGTGTATTCCGTGGTTAGAATCCCTTCCCAAATAATCTGCGTAAATCTGCGAAATCTGCGGATATGCTATTCTCTTCCCTTGCAACCCGTGCATTCCGTGGTAAAATATAACCGTATTCCGTGGATAAAGGATAATGACATGAGAGTAAACATATTTCTGAGTGCTGTATTTGTTGCAATGGCTGTTCTCTTCATACAGCCATCCGCTGATGCTGCATCCTGTTGTGGTAAGAGGAGAATGATGTCTGAATATTTGAGAGATTCCCAATACAATCAGTCAACGCAATATGGTCATAAAAAACTGTCGTTCACTGTGAATGATCACAAAGGTTTTATAGTCCTGCCAGATCCCTCTGTAGATGAAAAACCCATCCGCTGGATCTGGTATGCCCCGACCTTTGATGGAGTATTGCCGAATGACAGGCAGACCTGGATATTCAGCAGGCTCCTGGCAAAGGGTTTCGCAGTGTGTGGAATAGACATAGGGGAATCTTTCGGAAGCATTGAAGGCAGAGATATCTCAACCGCATTTTATAAGTTTGTAACTTCAAAGTTCAATCTATCCTCAAAAGCCTGCCTCTGGGCCCAGAGCCGTGGAGGACTCATGCACTTCAACTGGGCATCAGACCATCCGGAATTGATAAGCTGCATAGGAGCAACCTACCCTATATGTATGCTGGGCACATATTCAGGCTACAAAATCCCGGCTGAAGCATATGGGATCACCGAAGAGGACCTAATGAAACGCCTGCCGGATTTCAACCCAATAGACCGTCTGGCTCCGCTTGCCAAACACAAAATCCCAATCTTCAGCATACATGGAGATGTAGACACGGTAGTCCCACTGGAAACCAACAGTCTGGAACTCTCTAAACGCTACAAAGAACTGGGTGGACAAATAGAACTGATCACAATCAAAGGAAAAGGCCACGAGGAAGTAAACGAATTCTTCGAATCCCAACCAATGGTAGACTTCTTCATCAAAAACGGCAAATAACTGCCCTTTCCAAGATGGGCAACTGATGGGCAGGGTGATCCATGACCCTGCCGTCAAAGTTTGCATCTCCCGTTGCCTATGCAAATCCCTTCCTGTTAATCTTAAAAATCTAGTTAATCCTGTTCAAAACAAGACTCAAGCGCTCTTTTCTTCGTGACCGGATTCCGAAGCTGCCAGACTGGCTTTAAGAGCTGCTACGATGTCAATTACCTCTGTCGCCTGAGGTTCAGCAGGCACAGTTACTTCCTGTCCCTCTATCTTCTTATTGATCATATCTTTGAGGGCAGTTTCATACTCATCGTGGTAGGCTGAGAGATCGAACTTGCGGGTCATATATTGTATAAGGACCTGTGATAGCTCCATCTCAGCCTCCGGCAGCTGCACTTCGGTCCCGGGTATACCAAGCTCATCAGTGCGGGTCAATTCATCAGCATAATGCAGGGTCTGCAGCACCAGTTTATCATCCACCACTCGGACAGCAACCAACTGCTCTCTGGTGCGCATTGTTATCTTTCCGATCCCAATTTTATTGCTGCGGGCCAGAGCCTCTCTCAGCAGGACATATGCATGCTCACCGTTCTCATCCGGACCTATATAATGGATATCCGCAGGCAATACAGCGTCAATTTCCTCCACTCCGACAAAACTGGAAATGGAAATTGTTTTGGCCGATTTTAAACTGATCTTATCCAGTTCCTCGTCGGTCATCAGCACATAATGCCCTTTCTTGAACTCATATCCCTTGGTGATCTGATCACTCTCCAGGGTCTTATTGCATACCTTGCAGACTTTCTGATACCCAACCCGACCGCTGTCCTCAGAATGCATCTGATGAAAAGTAGTCTTCTCCTCCCGGGCAGCACTGTACAGCTTCACCGGTATATTAACCAACCCAAAACTAATCATCCCAGTCCAACTAGCCCGCATAATAAAAACCCTCCATCAACCCAATCCCTCCTCGGAGAAGGAGGGTTAAGGGGATTGATGCCTTTCCCGACTCCGTTAGCCCTGAGTAGCCGCAGGCGTATCGAAGGACGGCTGCGGAGAACCTGTCCCGTTAAATCGTGCAAAACAAACCGCCCTTCGATACGCTGCGCTACTCAGGACTATCGGGGTAAAGTACCGTCAAGTCACTAATAGTAAAATATGGAACTGTCGATAGTAGGGGCGATCCCTCTGCGGTCGCCCGAAGCTCGTAACAAACTCTACGTGAATCACACAACCCAATTCCCCCTTTTGAAGAGGGGATGTGAATCAATGCTTGTCCCCCATCCCTTCCAACATTTCCAACGCCTCAGCAAGATGCTGCTTCCTTGTAAGCACTTCTTTAAATAAATCCCCGTGATTCTCAATCCGTTCCAGCGCCGTCTGCATCGTGTATTGCATCTTATCCGGCTTGGATGCTACTTCATCCCAGGTCAGGGGTGTAGAGACAGTCGCTCCCGGTACAGCCCGAACCGAATAAGCGCCCGCCAGAGACTTGCCCGGCCCATTCTGTATGATATCAACATATACCTGCTCCGATGTCCGGTCCTTTTTGATCCGCTTTATAGTCGCAATATCAGGCCTTCGAGCCGCAGTTACAGCCGCAATAACTCTCCCGAACTCCCTTGCCTGCTCCTGGGTATAGACATTCTCAATAGGAACATACACATGCAACCCGCGTGACCCGGAGGTTTTAGGATATCCCACCAGTCCAATCTCATCCAGAATCCCTTTCACAACCATACCTACTTCACACACACTGTCGAATGGAGCTTCCTCTGGGTCCAGGTCAATTACTATCCAGTTAGGCTTGTCCAGAGTCTCAGCCCGCGAACTGAATGGATTCTGGGCAATGCAACCCAGGTTCACTATATAAAGCAAGCTCGCAGTGCTGTCGATCGTAGCATAATTCACAACGGACGTATCCTCATGCACCGGCACCCGCCGCACAAAGTCCGGAGCATCCTTCAAATTGTGCTGGAAGAAAGACTCCCCTTCTATGCCATCGTGATACCGTTTCAGAATAATAGGCCGTCCAGTTAAATGAGGAACAATCGTTTTGTGGACACGATAATAATACCGCAGTAGTTCCCCTTTGGTAATCCCATCCCCAGGCCAATAGATCTTATCCAGGTGTGTAAGAGTCACATCGACCCCATCGACATTCACCACTTGGTCCCCTTCCAGCTCTCTTCGCCCAAACACCTCATCTGCCGGAACGCCATGCTGTTTGACTGCAATTGATGGATTGCTCTCTACCAAATTATCCACCTCCCGTGCTTCCTCCCGGACAATCTCTGCAGGATGCTTATCCGTCCTTAGCCCTAGGAACACCGGTTGACGCAGGATACCTTCATCCGTCCACTGGACAAACTTCACCTCACAGACCAGCTCAGGCTTGATCCAGGTAGCAGGTTCATTAGTTTTAGGTTCATCAGCAAATGGACACTTATCCGACCTTACAGGTTGCATAATATCATAAAGGTCTTTAAGTGTAGCATCATCAAATCCCGTCCCCACATGCCCTGCAAATTTCAATACCCCCTGATCATGGACACCCAAAATCAACGCACCAAAATATTCTCTGGCTCCGCGGGGTTCCGTATAGCCTGCGATTATAACTTCCTGGCTGTGTGAGATCTTGATTTTCAGCCAGTTGTTACTACGTTTCTCAACATAAGGGCTGCTGATCCGTTTTGCTATAATCCCCTCAAAACCAACCTTACCAGCCTCGCTAAACAAGAGTTCTCCCATTTCCACAATGTGATCGCAGTATTTCAAGAAACCATCAGCCCGGATAATAGATCGTAGTATCTCTTTACGCTCCCCCAGAGTCCGCTGGCGGAGGTCTGAACCATTATAATAGAGGAGATCAAAGGCATAATAGATCAGCCTGTCGCTATGAGATGGGGTTTTGATAGCATTCTGCAGAGCCTGGAAGCTGGGCTTGCCATCGGAACCAACTGCTATTATTTCACCATCAATAATAGCAGTCCGAGCATTCACAGTCCCGGGAATAGAATTAGCCACGGGAAACTGCTCCAGCATATCCCTGCCGGTACGGGAGATAAACCGGAATGAATTTTCTTCAATAAATGCTAAAGCCCGGTAGCCGTCATATTTGGATTCAAACAGCCAGTCAGAATTGTTGAATGCTTTATCTACCTGCGTGCAAAGCATAGGGGAGATCTTCTGAGGCATTGGATCTATATTATCAAGAATGCCGGGGATTGCTGCTCCTTTGTGCTCAAGGACATCTTTCCGGCTCCCACCGGAGATAATCTGCTCCAGAGTCCAACCGGTCTCTGCAAACTCATCACGGGACTTCATCAGCAACCATTCATTCGCTGAGTCTTTTAGCCGGACCATATGAAAATCACCCTTGAGCTTTGTTCCAGCAAAATCGCAGATCAGTTTGCCGTGCTCCAGGTTGTTCTCTTTAAGCTCGTAAGTCCCGCTGTCCCAGATCTCAACATATCCCGCGCCGTAGTTACCCTCAGTAATCTCCCCGCGGAATGAGATATACTCCAGCGGATGGTCCTCAACCATCATAGCCAGGCGCTTATCGGAGGGATCCATAGAAGGCCCCTTCGGCACCGCCCAACTCTTCAGCACACCATCCATCTCAAGGCGCAAATCAAAGTGCAGCCGGCTGGCATGGTGTTCATGCACCACAAACCGATGCCCAACCTGGCTGGCTTCTTCCCCCAAAGGTTCAGGAGTTTCATCAAACCGCCGCTTCTTCTGGTAATCCTCAAGTCCCACAATGCCCTCACAAACCGTGAATTAACAAACATCATCTACTTAGGACTTACCCAATATAAGGGGGAATATTACATGAGGAAATAATGTTCAACGAGAGGAATGGACATTGAAAAGATGAACGATACCAAAAGCCACTCTGCCATATACGTGGTAATAACTCGAATTAACGTGGTAATTTCAGCCCAATATTACCACGTTAATTCAATCAGAGCAAGATATTTGATGCCAATCGCCACCCTCACCCATCCATTTTCTCCACAACACCCGCTCCCCCAAGCTCACCATTTACATTAAAACGAACCGGCAAGAACTTCTTCACCACCTCTATATTAGTCAATAGGTGCTGTGTTATTTCACATGTGCTGAACTTCGAAGAGCCTTTAGTCAGCGCCATTGGGATTATAAGCTGGTCCGCAAGGTGTTTATCTACCGCACAACCGGACTCAATGTATGCCTGCAGCTCATCGCAAGCATCATCAGCCACTCTTTCAGCGCTCCTTCTGATCTCACCCAGAGACTGAACCCCCGCTACTGCACCATCAGATTTAGATTTTATGAATAGAACCGTGCCCTTACCCGGAGATGGGATCTCCATCACCTTGCCATTCACAACAAGCTTGAGTTCCTTACACCGGGTAACTGCCTGATGCAGCTGTCTCTCAGCAATGCTTACAGGTAGATTAGAGACTGCGGAAACAATCTCAACAGCCGGTTTCCCAACACTATTCGTTAAATCTATCGGCTCCAGAGATTCCACAGGCTCTATCTGCAGATGCAACTCTCCCCCGCCTGTAGGATAATAACCAGCCTGCAGCATTCGATACTTATATTTCAATCCGATACTGGCCATTACAGGCAGAAAGACTTCACTCAAATAGTGTGAACAGGGAGCAAAGGGAACGTGGGTCCCGCCTTTGAATGTTATATGGCTGGTATCTTTGGCAAACACAAGAGGCCACAGCACAGTCTGCAAAATCAGACTCACCGCCCCTGCCGAGGATGTTATCTTGCGGACATCAAAGCAGTATGACCCGCTCTTGACCTCACCGGGTTTCATAGTCAGCTGCATAGAACCAACAGCTCCGCCGCGAAGTTCCCCGCCGCAGATCTCCGCCACAGCCAGAGCACCGGTCAAATGCTGAGGCCGGAGCCCGGGTTTGTCCCTCTTAGCTCTGATGTTCTCAATAGTAATCTCCTGCCCGGTAATAGCAGCCAAAGACAGAGAAGTCCGAAGAATCTGTCCCCCACCCTCCCCCGAACTTCCATCAATATGTATCACATTGTTCACCTTTCCCTGAATCCACTGACTCCAACCAACATCCTACGCAAAGATCCATCTCATATATCAACTCTTGGACCGTCACAACCGGAACCATTGATGCCTGACAATGTTCTTCAGCTATGTAATATCACGCAAAGCCGCAAAGACGCAAAGAAAAAGCAGCATCTACGTCACTAGATGCTATATGGATCAATTGCACTTAAATATTCAGGAGTTCCAGTTACGAGACTTATACGATTCCCATCTTTGCGACTTTGCGGCTTTGCGTGAGATTTCCCTTCCTAAAGCCTAAAGTCTAAAGTCTAAAGCCTCTTCCCAAAGCCTCCTTCTCCGCTTCCAGCAAATCTGCAATGCACCCGTCTGCATCCGTAATGTTGTTACAGATAGGGTCTGTCAGCATCGCCCTGCGCAGCAAAGACTTACTCTGTGTCACCGCAGCTTCAGCTGTCAGCTCGTGGGTATCCAGCACTTGCTGCTGCAAGCCAAGCAATCCCCGGGGCATTTTACCAAAGGGCTGAGGTCTGGGGCCGTGCATATCGATATCACATCTCAGTTCTATAAATGCGTCATAAGCCATATTGCAGACTGCGTTCTTGTTGGGGCTGTTAATATAGAACTGTTTACCCAGGTTCCCCCACATAGATTCAATGATATCGCTGGCATGGTCAGATCGGACGTCTCTCAGAAACTCCTCAGGTGTTCGCTTGCCCGACGCATACTCCCTGTTAACATCCATAGCAGCAGCCATATCCACCGCTCTACCAGGTGCATCAAAGTATTGAATAGGCTCAGGTTTCACCGGTGCAGCCCCGTATCCCTGGAAATAAGGTACATATTCCTTGGTATGGCTGGGGGCTGTAGGATATGCTCCAAACAGGTCAAACAGCTCCAGGGCGTAGACCATATTGTACCGGGCTTTCGAGTTCTCCCCGGGGTTGGCGTATTCATTCTCAGCGCTCTCTTTGACCTTTTCATGCAGAACAGGCATATAGTCCTTGCCGTCATAGTTGAATCTAACCAGCCAGGTAAAATGATTAACTCCGCCAATCGCCAGGTCCAGTTTATTATAAACATCAGCTGGAACAGTATCCGCTTCAGGAGGTAGAATCCCAACATACTGCAGCCAATGCAGAGTATTGCCGGGCTCATGGTGACCGTCGCATAGTGCAAAACTACGGACATTCGGAGCATACCGCATGAGGGCAATCCCCATAACTGATGTAGGGTTAACAAAATTGATCAGCCAGGTATTAGGACAAAGCTCCTCAGCATCCTTAGCAATAGCCAGAGCCACCGGAATCTCCCTCAAAGCCCGAAATATCCCGCCAGGGCCAATAGTATCCGAACTGCACATGCGAATCCCGTGCTTCCGGGCAATATCGGTATCAATACCTCGGTATTTGGTGTTATCCCTGGAAAAGGTCAGCACAGTGAAGTCCGAATCCTGCATAACCTCACGCCTGTCCGTAGACCCTATAACCTTAACCCCGCACTTAGTATGCTCAGTCACCCTCTTAGCCAACTGCACCATAGTAGCCAGGACATCAGAATCAGTATCCACCAAAGCCAGAGTCCCCCCAGCCAGATAAGGGCTGGTAGCAGCCTTCAAAACACAAGCCCGCCCAAAAAAATAACTCCCCGCCCCAATAACACAAATCTTAGCCGACATAACACCCTCCGGTTTTTAGTTCAAAGTTCAGGTTGATAGTTAAAAGTTAAAAGTTAAAAGTTGATAGTTGATAGTTGACAGTTGACAGTTGACAGTTGAGCCGTAGGGGCGATCCCTCCGCGGTCGCCCGAAGCTCGTAGCACAACTATACGGAAATCACACAACCTATTCCCCCTTGGCTAACGGGGTTAGAGGGATTGATTCCTTTCCCGACTCCGTTAGCCCTGAGTAGCCGCAGGCGTATCGAAGGGCGGCTGCGGAGAACCTGTCCCGATAAATTGCGTCTCCCACTCTCCCCATCTCCCACTCTCCCCGTCTCCCACTCTCCCCGTCTCCCCGTCTCCCACTCTCCCCGTCTCCCCGTCTCCCAGTCTCCCCGTCCCAAAAGTCCCCTACTCTCCCGCCTTCCCCGTATGCGCCCAAACCGTCCCTACCGCTATCGGTTTCTGTACACTCTCCGGAGAAATCAGCACCAGGCGATATCTCCACGGCGTCAGTCTGATTTTCAGAGTTCCGTTGCCATACTCAAAACGTTCGCCGGTTGTAGCATCGGATGCTATACTATTCGCCGGGAGTCCTATTTTACCTTCATCCAGCACGATATTCTCTACAAAAGACTCAGGTTTCTGACTCAGGTTCGATACTGCCGCGATCACCGCACCATCCGCTCTCTTCCAGTAACTGACATATGTCTTCGCATCAGAAGCTTTCACTAGATTTGAATTCTTCCAGTAAGGAACCCACTTCGCCGTATCCGTGCTGAAGTATCTAAGCACTTTGTTCCTCAGTCCGCCATCCAGCCTCAAAGGAATATCCAATACTGCACAGACCGCAGCACACTCGTCCATCTGGTCGTAATTCAGGAAATATATGGGTATCCCATACTGCTTACCCATTCCAGCTCTAATACTGTCAGGATTGAGGAGTTCGCGGATGCCGCCCTTTCTGCCAACCAGGAATGTAAACTGTTCACCTTTCCATATGCTGTCTCCAAATGCCGTTACCGGGGGACAAATACCTATTGTTGTATGCATATCCATATAGAAATCCGGACGATGTGCCAAAGCAACCGTTCTAATGCGTTTGAAGAATTTCCGGTATTCAAAGATAGGATAACTGGGTCTCAGTTTGCCTTGCCTGTCATAGTAACCGCAGCCGTGGAGAATATTCTGACACCGTGGGGCCGCGCAGGTCCCATCCATATAAAGCCCACCGATCCCATAATCCGTTATCATCTTATCGATGCTATGGACCATAAAGTTCTGATATTGTCCCGCATAGCAGATATCCTGCCCCAGATGGTCCCCTCTATTCCAACCGCGTTCCTCAACAAAAGGTTCAACTACAATCTCTTCCTTATAGTTTGCATATTCCGGAGCATTGTCACCCAGTTGGAAGCCAACATAAGGAAGAACCCTTATTCCCAGGCTGTTGCTGGCATCAGTTAAGGACTTCAGCTGCTTTGCGTTTTTTGTAGTCTTTGGATAACCCTGTGATTCCGTCCAGCTCTCGTGCAGGTGCATCAGGTCAATCCCATCCGAACTCCACAACCCAATCAACGAATCCACACGCTTGTCTGCAACAAGTGTCAATTTGCCATCCGAACATGTCCAGGTTCCTGCAAGCTTTCCTACACTTTCTTGAACAGTTTTATCAGGAACAGTGACAGCATCTGCAACATTGACCTTGCTGAAAGTATCCAACAGTGTTGTCGATGGATCCACTTCGAACGCATAATCCCCACCCCCGTAAGCGTCACTGGTCACTTTCAACGCATCATACACAAAGGAACCACCCAGCCGAATCCTTGCGGTTAAGACAGGGGCAGTAAACACATTAGAGTCGTAGATTACTTCAGATACTTTAACATTCTTATACCATATAAATATCTTCCCATCTCCCCATGAAAAACTGATATCCCGCATCTCTCCCTGCTTCCAATCAGTCGCACGCCACTCGGCAACAGCCTGCTCCTTGATCTGCCGGTTCACACCAGTAGTAGCCTGAGCCCGTATAACCATGTCAGTAATCCCAAAATACAGCCCGAACTTGTCCCCATTAGGAAAGTCCACAGAGAAGAGAGCATAATCGGTATCCCCGCGAGGATCCCTGACCGTGCCTTCAATTACCTGCCTGGACGGATCAAACTCCGGAGCAACCCTCAAATGCACCGTGCCTTTCTCTATATTCACATTCCCCTGCGCCGGATAAGTCAGCATTGCCTCTTTAGGACCATCCCTCGGTATACGCTTTGTTTCAGCCCCGTAGTAACTATACATCCCAAATTTCTTATAAGGAGCAAACTTCTTCACAGGTGTAGCCTGCAGACCAAATGTATAAGATAGAGCTTCCTTCGCACTTATCGGATAGTCAATATAATGTATCCGCAGAATACTGCGGTCCTTGCCCGGAATGATCTCTATCGCTTTATTCTGGTCCTTATTAGCCCACATCCTCTGAGATTCAGCAAACCACACCAAGCCAACATCGTCATTTCCGATCCAAATGTGAGGTGTAAATGGTCCTGATATCTTCGTTTTCGGCAATAGTCCACCGGGACCGCCGCGCCAGTATGGGAATGAACCAATCATAATAGGATCAGTAGGGTCAGCATCAAATAGAATAGATGCTTCCTTTGTAACTGGAATGTCCAGATACAGCTCCTGTATCATTTTCGCGCTGGTGCTTCTAATCAAAGTATCGAACCGTGCCAAACCGTCAAACTCTATCTCTGACCGGGTAGATAGATTCAGACCGCCGCCACTGACAACATGATTCAATGCTATCCTTGTATCTTTCACGGTCTCAAGCTTTTTAGACTTAGGAATGAATGTTACACTCTTGCCATCCACCTTTGCATGCATCATAATAGGGCCAGCAAGAATCTGTTTGCTCTGACTGACTATCTTTGCCGGATAACTTCCCCCATCAAAGACATACTCCCTTCCCCAGCATTGGATACTGTTCTTAGAGTATTTCATAGGTGTCCAGGGAGATAAAAGCTTGTCTTCCATACCCATCTTACTGTCGAACCATTCAGGTGTATCAGGCTTCGAAAACCGTATCTCATCCAAAACTTTGCTCATGTTACCCTTAGACAACGCAGCGCTGAGGGTAAACTCACCGGGTGCAAGCTTTCGGACATCAATACTCCCCTGCCAGATCCCCTGAGTATTCTTCCCTGACACCTTTACTGAACTGCCGCTCGATCCTGTCAGAATGAACTCACATTTGTCTGCAGCAAATTCACTGAACCGCCGCGCATCCAATACTGGAACAATTTTGCCGCTAAACCAGCGTGCCTTAATAGACAACGGACGCCCTATAGTGCAGGAAAATGCCTGGCTCTGCAATGTGGTTCCTGTAGATTCATCAGTGAAGACATACACCCCGTCATAAACCCCGGGTTTCGCAGGTATATGCAACTGCAGATCACTGTTTTTACCGGCAGCCACAACAATATGCTTCTCATCCTTAGTAGTCACTCCATCCATTGTGCTCTCGAAGTATCCCTTTACTCTGACGTCACCGGTTGATGGATTAAGAATCTGTGCTTCTAGTGTTAATCCTGATATCGGATCACCAGTCAGCTTATTCACCCTGACTTCCGGAGCACTCTCCCGAAGCATGATAAAACCAAACATCGATGGATCATGATAAGTGGCGCCTCTGATCTGGGACCAGGTGCTGCTGACAACCCCCGGAATATTAGTTGGACCGGAGTAGTTGGATTCGCCAAACGGATGGTTCCGGCAGAAATTCGCGCCGATCACTGCATTGTCCTTCAACCCGTCAACACCGACTGACTTCCAGGGAATAGCAAACTCTATCTCCCAAAAGCCCTTGGAAGCACTGGTCTTCACACTCCAATCAGCATTCCAGCCAGCATCGCGCCCCTTGCCATCATACTTATTGCAGGCAGCATTGGATATAAACTGGTAGTAAACAGGACTGTTAGTGTCAGGCTGAATAAACATCTCAATACAATCATCCAACCACATACTGCCATCCCTGATAGTATTATCAGCTACTGGCTTATCCAC
Organism: Abditibacteriota bacterium; assembly: GCA_942493375.1. Lineage (GTDB taxonomy): Bacteria > Armatimonadota > UBA5829 > UBA5829 > UBA5829. The sequence continues at coordinate 611,256 of OW818698.1, forward strand.
CTGATAGCACCTGGCTGCCACGTAAAAGTTGTCCTTGTCATATGTAACAAAAAGCTGAGTAGCATCCTTCTCCAGGTCCCTTTTCCCAAACCGGACAAACTTGCCGATAGATGCGCAACCAGCCCACTCATCCACTCCAATCCTGCCATCAATAACCGGACAAGTCAGCGCCCGATTCACACAAAGAGCCGGAACCCCAACCGCCGCCGAAGAAACATTCAACAAACCTGCCCCAACCGCAAGCAACACCAACACGCTCTTAATCAACTTCAATATTCCGCTCTCCTGTACAAATCAAAATACAATGTCTACCCATCAACACCACAGATACTCATAAGTCTACCACGCCCCAATCAAACACGCACACCTTTAGACACCCCAATAAAAACGTACCCGCGCAATTCCATTCCATTTCCGTGTATTCCGTGTATTCCGTGGTTAATTACTCCCTGTATCTGGCATTAATTGGTGGAGTTAATTGCGGACAACACCCGCTAGCCCTGAGTAGCCGCAGGCGTATCGAAGGGCGACTGCGAAGAGCTTATCCCGATAGATCCTGCACAACCGACCGCCCTTCGATACGCTGCGCTACTCAGGGCTAACGGATTGTCGCTTTGTCGGGATTTGTTGAAGTACGAACCCAGCCCCCGGAGCGTCGATGCCAGTGCACCACCCATGTCGAAGCCTCCACACAATTCCAATCTCTTTTCCGTGTATTCCGTGTATTCCGTGGTTGCCCAATCCCTTCCCTGAAAATCTGGGAAATCTAGAGTATTCGGAACCCAAAACTAATTCTATTTCCAAATACTCCTGCGGATAATCATTTATGATGCGTTTGCTCTGGTGCATATTGCATCCTGTGACCAGATGTAGTAACATCCATGCAGATGCTTGTGAGTTTCGACACACTGGAGGGCAAAATGTCTTATAGGGTAATCCGGTTAATAGCGCTGGCATACTGCTGTCTATGTGTAACAATTCAACCTGCGCAAGCCATTCCCAAACCCCAAAAGCTCAACAACTTCGTCACAAAACTTCTAAGTGTCCGCTTGAATAAGACAGTACAGAAAGAATACATATTCACCAATCCAAGAGCTGGCTGGGTCTTTTTTTCGTTGACCACAAGCAAATCCAGCTCAGGCAAAATCAGAGTCCTGCTAGACAACCAACCTTCAGATATAGCTATTATAATTCAGGATAAGCAACACTCCTCAGAAGCAATGAGACGCCTTCCCGTAGGAAATCACAAGATCAAAATCCTGGCAGATGGAAAACCAAATGCAACCCTCACCATTCGCACAATGCCTGAGATTATGTTCATCCGCTTCACAGGTGATGTCCATTCCCCGGACGGATCACCATACAGAACTTCTACGCGTGAAGCAAATGGCGCGGACAGGCTCTATCTATACTACTGGGATTTCCTCTCTAAAACCATCCTTAAAAACGTCAACGTAATATCCGGAACACCGGGTCCTTCAGAAATAATCCAATGGAAGAAAGAGGGCAAAGAAATTGTAGACGGTGCTTGGTTCTTTACTAAAGATCCTGAAGAACTTTATCAGGGATGGAGCAAGTCATTCAAAGCGCCGGCTGCAGGTCTGATTGCCGATGAGTTCGTTCCACCTGACACAGGGTTCGAGAACTATATCATTGATACAATCAGTCGGATCCACGATGCCTCAGATCTCAAAGGTACATTCTATGCCTACATAGGTTTCCCTTATGGCTCAAAAGCTGAGGATTTCCGCAAGCTGATGGAACCACTCATGCGCTGCAACTACCGGTGGGTTCCCGAGGTATACCTGTTCGAACAGCCATCATTACTCCAGGCAAAAGATAACCTGGACAAGCTGCTTCGTCAGAGGATGCTTGATTTTCGAAAGACTTATCCGGGTAGTGAGAAGAGCTGCGTAGTATGCCCGTCTATCCTTGAGGCGTGGGACGTCATCCCGAATGTCGATTACAAAGTCTGGCTGGATATGCAATTCAATATAATGGCAAATGACCCAGCATTCGAAGGCTTATATGGTGTCACCGCTTATCAATCAATCTACGCCGACCCAGAAATCATCCGCTGGCTCAGTGCACTCTATCGGCATTACTGCATTGACGGTCAAAAAAGCATGCTCTCATCACAGTTTGGCTACACATACATTGCAGATCATATAATGAATGGACTCTTCGCAGAAAACGAAAAAGACTGGACCTTCACCCCTGCACAAAATGGTAGCATAGGCATAAAGAAGATAGGCGAAATCCCGTTCAAAAAAGGCTATCTCCCAATAGGCAACAATCTCCTTTGGACCAAAAGAAGTCAGGTAAAACCAAATACCATCAGCCAGGAAATCAAAAATCTAAAACCTGGTAAACTCTATTCACTGAGAATGTTCATCTGCGAACCCAGAGACTCCGGCATCACACAGAAATACGCCGTATCAATCAATCTCCCAGGCGCAAAAGTGCTGCCCGACCGGAGTCTGCAGGACATCCAGAGAGGAGAAGGCACCAGATCAAACACAGCATGCTGGAACTACATTTATCGTGTCTTCCGAGCAGTCTCTAGCAAAGCCATGCTGGAAATATCCGACTGGTCAGGTCCCACCACCCCCGGCGGCCCAATCGACCAGGAGATAATCTACGATTTCATACAAGTACAACCACTCTTCGAGGGTAATTAAACGCCTTGCACGTTCAATACAATGCGCCACCCCGTTAGATACGGGATGGCACAATGTACACTAATTGCAGCAGAGCATTCATCTCTGCTGGTCTTCTATTGCAGGTTACTGGTTCGGATAAAGGGTAGATGGAACTATGCTATTGGCTTTCATCCATTTCACATGTCCATCAGTCCAGAGAACGTTAGCTCCGTCATTATGCCTCCAGGCAACCCATGGCCAGTCTGCGTAATTCCATGTAGGGGAACCAGCAACGGCACCTGCTGGCGGAGGACCTGAATAGAAGCCATATGAAGTAGCTCCATCACCGAATAGGATATGCTTCCCGGAATCTGCCATCATTATGGTATTAGCCGGACTCGTCACAGAAGCCATCTTTATTCCGGAATAGCCGACCATTGTCAGATTCATATTGTAACTGCGGGGTAATATGGCAGATGTTACTCCGTTCGAGACCAGTCCATTTGTGCAACAAATCTGCATCTCACCGCTTGGACAAACATAAAGTTGATTGTTCTTTACATACGGTTCCAGATACAGAGTATAGTATGATGAGGGACCACCGTATGCAGTAGTCATGTATGGTTCATCAGTCTTTGTAATCCTGATTCCACCATATGTTTCGTCATAGTCCTGAGCATAGGCCAGGTGGGCAATTCCGAGTTGTTTCAAGTTGCTGGCGCAGCTGGCTTGCCTGGCTTTTTCTCTGGCTTTTGCAAAAACGGGGAAGAGTATGGCTGCCAGTATAGCTATTATTGCTATGACAACCAGTAGTTCAATCAGTGTAAATGCGAGCTTATTGTGCCTAAACATGATGATCCTCCGATACACCACAATGTGTTCTGGCAGGCACGGGCTATAAAGTTTATGCGAGTAGCAGAACACACTTTCTGAAATTAATCTACATAAATAATTTACCCGCAATCACAGATAAACAAGCAGAATAAGCCTCTGAACAAGATTACAATGATTAATTGATTGACACGATTGAACTGCCGAACAACATCTCCCAGTCCCCAAGTCCCCCCTTCTCCGCGCCCCCCGCGTCTCCGCGTGAACTCACTTCCCGAAGCCTGAAGCCACTCCCTTCCCGAATCAGACTCAGAACCTACTGGCCTGGATCATAAATACCGTTCCATCCACAGCCTTTATCTTTCGTGTTCCGGTTAATGAGCGTGCGGATATTGACAACCGGTCCCCTTCAGCCAGTCTGCTGAATTTAAAGCTGAGGGTCCCGGATGGTCCCGTGCTGGCGGTTGCAAATACCTCTGTCCCATTCTTCAGCAGTGCCAGCCGGATTTGCCCGGAGTCTGCTGTTTCCTCAAAACAGACACTTACGCTGATATTCACCTGATCCAATCCGCCCTGAGGGACTGTGAACGTTCCACTCTCTGTATCATAGTTGCTGCGGAAATGTCCTGAATCATCATTGGCTATGAACTTGCCAAACTGCACTGGGGTAGATTCCAGTCCGATATTCTGATCCTGCAGCAATCCAGCATCCAGAATTATCTTGTTACTGAACAGCAGGGATCCGCCTTCAATTGAACTCAGTCCAGCGTTCCATTTATTGCGCAGCGTAACATCATCTACTTTAACTATTGCATTCGGATTGCCTATTTTGGCAAAGTTACCTGATTTGGCACCATAGAAGTTGCAGTCCGAGAAGATCAGCGTTCCGGTGAACAGGGGGTCAGTATCTACCGGGAAAGCGTTACCAGTCACATAACCCGCGCAGCCGATCATCCATAATGCAACATTCTTAGCCGGAAATAGAGGCGTGCCTTGATAATCCTGCTGAGGTATCTTGCGGGGATTAGCGGTGCGGAAAAGGTAACCAGCCTCTATGTGAGTGTTGGATATGCATACGGTGCCATATTGGCTGAGATATTCCGGTGCGGTGTTGCGCAGTGGTTGTACTTCGACCATTGGGACCGTCGAGGAAAAGTTAGCCAACTGCCCTCCTGTGTAGTAAATAATTGCACTGTAGGAGCGGATGAGTGTAGAATCAGCGCTTTCCCACGCTTTTTTGCGGGGGTCGTCATTGGGCAGAGTCCAGGGATAAGAGTAAACCAGAGCGCCTGTGAATGTAACGATGGTGTTGGAGCCGATTGCCTCTATACCACGCAGGCAGTGGATCGTTGCGCCGCCGATAATCTCGATCTCGCTGTCCCCTCTTTCCGACATCCCCGGCTTCTCGTTAGTCACGCCCCATTCCATATTGCCGAAACGCCAGCCGAGACTTGCCCGCCAGATGTTGACATTGTGGGAGGAGAAGTGCCGGGTGTTTATGTTGACCATACATTCATAACCCAGATTGTAACTTCCCTCAATGCTCAAGTAGCCGTTGATCGAACAGAAATGCTGTGTGAACCGGATGAGGTAAGGATATTTCCCCTTGTCCTTTGCGATTAACCAGGCATTCTCCGATTGTATATTAAGGTAAGTCACATCGACATTTACACTGCTCAGCAGGTACGCCTTGCGCAGCAGCAAAACATAGTAGCCTTTATAGTCTTTTTCTCCAAATCCAAGATTAGGAAAACTATCCAGCGCTTTCTGAAATGCCACGGTATCGTCCGCCTTGCCATCGCCCTTTGCGCCAAACCACTCCGGAGTAACTCTGTGAAGTCCTGCAACCTTGCCATCACCGGAGAAAATTTGTCCTTCCCCTGCGGAGAACGAACCATTGAATGTTACTGTAACTCCCTTTGCTATATTCATTACAGCACCCTCGTCAAACTTTACAGGTTTGTCGAACACCAGGTTCTTGGACACCCCATAAACACCTTTAGTAAAGTGGACCTGCCCTGAGCGAACAGTAAGCAAAGGACCAGCATAGGCTGAAGACACACTGAATATCCCGCCCAGCAAGAGAGCCAGCAACAGTAATTGTGGATTTGTCAGCATCATTTGTAATTCTCCTTCGAAAATAGAATATTTTCGTCCCTTCGTAGCATGATTCCTGAGAAAAGATCGTAGATAGTGCAATGGCATCTCAACCAGGCCATGCTTCTGTTTTTTTAATATGCATTAATAATACTAGATTCTCATCAGAAATCATCCAAATCAATAAAAAAATCGCAAGAATAGTCAATTAAAGACAAGAAAAGTACACTATGGATTTGCACAGTGGTAAGCTCAGACTTCAAATGAGACTCATATTTTCGGTGATGATTCTCACCACTGGGCATATTTATTCACCCAACACAAATTCATTACCACGGCCAATCACACATCGCGTCTTGCATGAAACCCGAAGTCGGAAGCCTATCCCTTACTTTTTTCATAATTTTCCTAAAGCCTCCCCCCTTCTCCGCGCCCCCCGCGTCTCCGCGTGAACTCCCTTCAAAAAGTCTAAAACCTGAACCTTTTCCCGTCACCGGATTGAAACTAATGCAAAATTATTTAGTTTTTATGTAAGATTTCTCATTTGTATGCATCTATAATAGTGTGAAGGCAATAATGCCTTGGAGAACAACTTGCTGAGCGATCAACAGATTATAGCTCTGGTTATCAAGGGAAAGATTGATTCTTTTGGCGAACTGGTCGCGCGCTACCAGCTGCCTGACGGAGAACGAAAGTGCTCATTCACTCCGGAAATCCCGAAAGGAAGTAGCGAGTTTTCACAATAGCTGCCATTACACTACGTCTAGTGATCATGTCGTGCCTGAATATCCGGAGGGATGATTATGAAAAAACACTTGTCTTTCTACACTCTTATCATTGCCCTGTCTGCAATGGTGTGCGCATCCTCTAATCTCTATGCCAACCAGGCTTCGCGTATAAAAGATCTCTCCGATTCAGTTTCGAACATATTTGGAGGAAAACCTACATACTGGAAAGTAATCCAGTGCGATGAAAAACCAAGTGTCGACGTTGGGGAGTATCATGGGTACAGAGTCGTATTTGAGCACGCAATTATGGGACCTGCTGTCCTGAGGCAGCGTGAGGAAATGAATAAAAAGGTAGACATGGTTGTTAAGGGTCATGACTACCTGGATCTTGTATTATTTCCAACATCTGCAGTGAAACACGATATCGATAAAGACAAAATACCATGGCTGCAACTGGCACAGACATTCTATAGTCGGGCATTCTATATGGGTAAAGGGCACGGTTATCATTGGTTTGCGAATACTACAGTTTATTATCAGGACATCATTCGCACCAGCTTATATTTATCAGGTGGAGAGGACCGCTTACCGATTTTGTTTAGTGCCCTTGATGTAGTGGACCAGGGATATTGCACTGCCGCCTCTGTTGGTGCATTGTTACAGCATGTTGGCGTGGAAGATCTTCCATATATCAGAAAATCCATCGATGAGCATATGTCTGATATTCCAGGAAGATATATATCTGTGCTTGGCTATATTCCCGGCGATGAAGCAACAAATCTCTTGCAGTCGTTATATGCATCGGACAACAAAAAACTCGCCGATGCAGTTGCACATACATTAATTAACAAACCATTCAGAGAAGCAGCAAAACCTCAGTACCTTGATATGCTAAAAAAAGACAAGTATATCAATGAAATATGCAAAGCTTGCATTAAGTTTGGATGGAAAGAAGCCGTGCCGGAACTTGAAAGACTGGTCTCAACTCCCCAAAAGGGGTATTCCTACAGGAATGTCTATGAAACTCTGCGAACGTTGCAAAACAAACCTGTCTCCAATACCTTAAAAGAGGCCGAGAAAACCATTATGGGCTTAGGTAATACCGATACCCCTCTACCCAGCCCGGAAGAGATAGAACAGGCCAAAAAAACGATTCTTACCACAGATGACAAACCCTACGCTGCAATGATAGCCGCCTTGCTGGCCATCTACAACACAAAAGCCAACACAAAACCCGTCCAGGAAACCGGACTTGAACTATTGAGATCAATGCCCAGAGAAGATATCCAGCCAATGATCCAAGTGCTGAAAATATACTATGAATCCGACAAATGGAACTCATTCATAAAGAGAGTCCTGGATGAGTTCGATACCACAAAGCAATCAGCATCACGAAAAATCATACTTGCAGACGTCCGGCAGAAGATCATAGAGTATTACCACGATACCGATGTACAGGCCAAACAGTATGTAGGAGTCAACTCTCTTGAATTTGCCAAAGCACGGAAGCAGTTTATAGTTCCCCTGTTGAACGCGTTAAAACTCATTCTGGATAATGAAGTACCAAAGTCTTCAGATGCTTTTGATATTCCAGGTGTTGATAAATACGATGTCCCTGAATGTTCACCCGGACGGGAAGCAATAGTAAAGAAACATGCAGAACAAATAGAGGCTCATGAAATTGCCATTCAAATGCAAGAACTCATCGCAATGCGATCTTCTCTGGTAAAAAACATTGCCGGCTGGTATCTGCAGAAACCCTATGCCACAGATGAATTACACCAGATTGCATCTGATATATTGAAAAATGATGATGCTGTCATTGAAATAATGAAAGAAGCCGAAACGAACATGAAGCCTCCCGTCCCTTCTTCATAATTCTCCCCCTCTCCCAGTCTCCCCCTCTCCCAGTCTCCCCTTCCCCGCGCCCCCGCGCCTCCGCGTGTAATCCCTTCCCTTCTTCATAATTCAACATTCATACTTCATCATTTCCCAAGGATGACTCCGTCCCACATCTTCTCAAAGTCTTTCATCTTGACTGTCTTCCGGGCTGGTTTGCCTATTCCGGCTCCGCTGGCATCCCAGGTTTGGACTGTGTTTTCATCCAGGCTCTCTATAATAATGTAGTGGCCGGGCATTACCAGGGCTATCAGGGGGAGTTTTTGTTGTTTCAGGCCTTTGGGGGTTACTCGGAGGCCTTTTAGAGGGATACCGCGTTTGGCGGAGGCGTCGGACATGGCTTTCATGGAGGTGCCGTCTTTGGAGGTTTTCATCTCTGCTGCCAGGGTTTTGGCGTCTGTTTTGACTCCCTGCCTGTTCAGGTATTCTACCAGGCATTCCGGACCGCATAGGGCTGCGCGTTTCTGACGGGCTTCTTCTCTCTGTTTGCCAATCTCCATAGCCTGTTTCCAGACGGCTTCAGCCTCCGGAGGATAGTGTCCGCCGTGGAGTTTGGCTATGCGCTGGATGCAACCGTGGACCAGGGGGCTTTCCGGGTAGTCTTTCATAAACTGGATATACTCGTCCTCCCCAGCCTGCTTATCCCCCAGGGCAGCGGTGCAGACTGCATGCTGGTAAGCTCCCTCTTCCTCCAGGGTTGTAGGGGCTTGACCGGGGATGGGTTCTTCTTTGCCCTTATCCGGCAGTTTGGAGGCTTCGGTCTTAAGCACAGCAAACCGCTCCCTGGCTTCTTTGAGGTCTTTCTGCCTGGCAGACGAAAACGCCAATATATACCGGGCCTTGGCAGAGTCTTTTTTCAACTCCGGATCAGCGGATGTCTTAGCCTTCTCAACAATCTTCAGAGCATCAGCCTCAGCATTCTTATAGTCCCCGCTGTCATAAGCGCTCTGAGCCCGATCAAGAGGAGCCTGAGGTTTAGCCTTCGCATTCCGATCCACATGCACAAACCCGCCATACCCCTCCCGGGTATATTTGATATCCCTATTCTGATAATAATACCAGCCAATAACACCCCCAGCGACCAGAACAATTATAGCTACCATAATAATCTCATACTTCAGATACTTATTGTTTTTCAATTCTGCCTCCGTTCGGTTGTATCATACAAAACAGGCAGGCAGGATAGTCACCTTGCCCGCCTGAGGATTGGTTTATTTAGTTGTGATTGACTGTGTCTGTCCCTTTTGTTTTCCTGAAGCCTGAAGTCTGACGCCTGAAGCCTCTCCCTTCATATGCTGGCTGTGCAGAAATGACTGCAGCCGTCTACATATGTATTTCTATATCGACTATTACTCATTCTTTTTCATCCGCAAGCCAGCATAGACTGGACACCTGTTTACTTTGTGTTTATAAGGTAGTGCGTTTTGCTGCGGGAACTCAGCTACGATGAAGTTTGTCCACTTCATCATCCCGTCGTTCCCGCAGCATACCAAAGACAAAATCCTGCAGTCCCCTTTTTCTGTATTATTTTTTATTATTACAATACAGTAAGTACAACACAATACTCATTAATCCCCAAATGCTAATAATTGTGATGCATATCCACAGAACCACCCTGATCCATAACACGTCATAAAACAATCGTTCAATAACAAATGATATAATCGAGACATATATTGTTCTGAACGTGTAAGAATAGGGAATATCATTCATTTTTCTTTTTGCGTTATCTGGTACTAACTTCCTGAACTGAATTGTTATCGGTATAGCAACCATAGTCAAAACATTAAACAATGCCAAAATTAGCAGTCCTATCATCCTGTAATCATAGAAATGTTGTATCATACAATCCACCAAATTTTCCAGATGTCATGCATCTGCACCTATTCCACACATTTCACCCAACAAAATCAAGCTATATATAAAACATTGGGTAACCGCAGTTGCAGCATATGTATTCTGTCCAATCTTTTCAGCAGCTACCAGAACTTGAAGAACTGCTAACAACAAAAACGTTCCAGCGAGTACATATGCAATAATCGTCGGATCATTGAGACCAACTGACGCTATGCCAAAAAATGCCACTGCCATTGATGCATATGCAGCCGCCATATTCCATGCACCGTTGCGCATCGAATTAAAGAATGCGCTTGGGGGTAAACCCCTGGCATAACGTAAATTGCCACATGCTAGCAATGCAAAGGTCATCCCAATAATCCAAAAAGTAACATTAACAAATGTTACTTGTTTACCATTAGAATCAACTGCATTTATAGGATTATTGACACAATACACATACCAGTTCACCCCGTCCATTCCCGGATCTTCACTCACAAACGTCCCAGTCATCGGATCCATATACCGAGCACGCATGTAAATCAGGCTGGTGGTATCATCATAAGTATGCCCCAGATTGCCAACAAACCGATGGTTACTGGTCGGAGTTCCACTACTTGCTCGGAATAAACCATAAACATCCATCTTGCGAGTGGACTTTATTGGGTTGTTGTTCGCGTCCGGGTCTCCAGCTTCTGCAAGTACACTTCCGAGACCGTCTTTTACATACCATCTTGTCGATCCAGTTGAATCATCTCTCCTGAAACTATTACCGAAGTATGTGACAGTCTCATTAGGATCAATTATACCATCACTATCTGCATCTACCCACTCCTGTGCAACAGTATCTCCATCCAGTATAAACCGGGTAGTCACACCATTGCGTGTCTGGCTTCTGCGTAGACCATCAGAGCCGTAAGTATATGTGGTTGTAACACCACCAGCTACACACTGCCGGAGCCTGTTCTGGCTGTCCCATGTGTTTTCCCGACCGCCTCCGGTAAGTTGGTTGCCGTTGGCATCATTGGTATAGTTATTCAGATTTCTAGTCAACAACATATTTGCGTTGTTATATGTAGAATTCTCCGTAGGGTTGAGACTGTCAGTCTTCTGAGTCCTGTTTCCCATAGGATCAAAAGTGTACCCTTGAGTCTGATTATCCCCATAATTGACACTGGTCAGCCTGTAAAGCTCATCATAACCATAAGTCTCTGTCCGGGCAGAAGTAGCATCAGTCTGGTCTCGGAGAGCTATGGTGTTGGTAAGTCGATTGCCTGTTGTATCATAGGTATAGTCATTCTCGGCAATGAGCTTTTCCTGCCACTGATTTTGAGCATTTTTCCAGTGCCATTTAGTAATTGTATATAATAGAGTATCTCGAACAATCCTGCTATATCCATCTGCTGAGGTTACATACTCGTTCTCGTTATTTACTGACATGTATCCGATTATATTACCGTTAGTGTCGTATTTATAATCGTATTGCTGATAATAAAGCACGCCACTTCTGTCCACTTTTGTTAGAGTAGTTTGGTCAGCCAAACCAGCTCTGCTGATTTTGGTCTTGTATGGCATCCATACAGCTTTATCGAAATTGTTATCCTGTGGAAGCATCGTAAGATATGGAGGATTAGGTGTTTCTTCCCACTGGTACTGAACTGTAGTCACTGTGCCATCTGGAAGCGTTTTTGACAGTGGATCTCCAGTCTCCAGATACTTGTAAGAAACAGTTCCAGTTACCGGATCACTAACTGATGCTACTCGGTCGCTTCCATTTTCGTAACTCATAGTAGTAGTTCCACGGCCGTCTGTCACTGTTTCTGTACGACCATTTGCCCCATAGTTATAACATATAGTCTCAGCATATGGTGCAGGGAAACTAACTTCCTCAAGTTGACCTGCTGTATTGTATTCGATACTTGAAGTCATGCCCATAGGATCTGTCTTTGATGTGACTTTTCCAGCAGCATCATAGACCATACTGGTTGTTCTTGCCAAACCACCAGGATCCTGAACTGTCTCAGTCATATTACCCCACTGGTCAGTATATGAAAAAGTAGTAGTTACATTGTTCAGGTTGGTTTCACTTGTCTTGCGTCCATATTGATCATATGTATAACTGAATTGTCTTCCCGTCTGAGAATATCTTGCATCCCTTACCCAGAGAACATTTCCTCTGTTGCCTGGATTAGAATCATCAGCAGCACCAACCTCATAAGTGGATGTGCGCCCAGCCATATCTGTAACACTTGCTTTTTGGAAATACTTCGTTTCATCAAAGTAAGTATAGGTATCCTGGTTGGAATATCCATCTATACTGTGGGTTAGGGTATGTCCGTGTGGTCCATATGTATATATATCTTTCCTTACACGATACTGGCTGTCACCACCCTGCGGTATCATCATGCGGTCATCACGCCGCGTAGCAGTAAGTTGATTGTTGCTTGTATCATAGGAAAATTCACGCATCGCATACTGACTGTGTGTAAAGCCACCAGTTCGTATCTGAGTTTTCCGAAGTTGGTTATCAAATATCACCCAGAGTGATTTCCCACCAAGCATAATCCAGAAGTTGGAGTATGTGTAATTATATGTAACATTACTTATAGTCCAGGTATATGTTCTGGGATTATTATTACTGTCCACTCCAGCAGGTTCGGTAATAGAAGAAATCCCAAGTGCTCCTGTAGTTACAGCATATGTATCAAGACTATATGTCCACTGCATTGTATGTCCAAGAGGATCAGAGATACTTCTTACGAGACCATATTCTGTTCCCTGGGTGCCTGTCATGCTGGTATATTTATATGTAGTAATCCTGTTCAATCCGCTAGGATCAATATGGACTGCTTTCAGGTTATACGCTTCACCCCCTGCATCAGGGTCGCTGCTGCTTGTGTAGTATTCATATGTCACAGTCTGAAGTGGGCCTTCAACTTCTGTGATCCTATATATTGGACTAGCTTGAGTTCCATAGTTTGTCCAGGTAAACGTTAAAACACGACCTGAAGGATCTGTAACTGTAGAAAGCAGATTATTGGCATCATATACCAGGTTTGTTCTGTTTCCAAATCGGTCTTCAATATAGTCGCAATAACGGACAGTTCCCATCAGGATATAATGCTTCTTGGTTCCATCCTGTCCTGTTTGTAGATCGGAATTGATATCAGACGGTCCTAATGTAAGGACAGACTTATAGTCACTTTCCATCAAATCATGTTTATAGGCTGGGGGAGTATAAAGGCCATCCGCATCGCGCTTATATACATGCTTTCCACCAAAGAAGTCGGTCTGATCTGCGTTATTATTCCCGGCTTCTTCCATTCGTATATCATAGGCATGCTGCCAACCCCTCCCGAACGGACCAATATTGTCATCCTGGCTATTATAGGTTCGTGAAAGGACTAGTCCCGCTCCTTTTGCTGGAGAAACCCGGATATCGGTTGCATTCAGGGAAAGGTTACCAGTTATAAGATTTACATTTCTGAATGTAGAATGCCAGGGCATTGCACCGACAAGATACTTATTCCTGTATGCTCCCCGACCAAGCAGAGACTTCATTTGTGCAGAAGTCAGAGTCTGTATATCAGGTTGTTTAGTTGGCTTGATCTGATTAGCCTTTTCTGCCTGAAGTATTTTCTTCCTTGCATATTCTGCTCGTTCCCGAAGCATCCTTTGCTGAGGTGTATAAGGGTTCGCTATGGCCTGCAGTGGCAGGATCATAATGAACATAGCTATAACAACTGTCCAAGAGGTCAGTCTACATATTTTGCTTGTAAGAAACTTTTTCATCTTTCTTCTCCTGTCACCGCGTTTACGGGGTAATGGTAAGGGTCGCCAAAGCAATATCGGTGCGATCTTCACGAACCAGAATGACATTGCACGTTTGGTAGACTATGGCAGTTGAAACCACTATCGGCGCACTGGTTTCTCCGGCAGGTATAGTCAAAGGTGAAATAAAAACGTGGTAGGGGTCAGTAGTACCGATATTCAATGCAAGACCACCAACAGGTGCAGGACCATTTAGATAAATCCTGCCCCGGACAGTGAGCCCTCCCTTAACGGTATGTGTGTCCAGAACAATCTGAAGAGTACGTAATGGTGCTTTATAAGCAAGCAACATATTAGGAGACAAACTCTCATCATACTGTCTCTTCGCAAAATACGGCCATGCATTTGTCGCTTCATTCTTGGCTGCAAATGCTACAGACAAATTCCCGTCTCCATACATTTGGTCCAAAGTCCGATAATTACCGAACCACCAGTTACACCATCGGGGTTGAGGATTTGCACTATCGTAAGTAACTGTGTTTTCGTATACAGGTGATGCAGGATTGAATGATGGAGCTGTTGTCCATACTATAGAGTTCTGGCTCCAGGAATCATCGCTAATAAAGTGGCTGCCCACTGTTGCACTACCATTAGCAACTGACATTGTATAATAAGTATTGACACTGGAAGCCCAGATATTTTTATCAGTAGTAGGTGGTGTGAGTCCGAATTTTACATAGCTTCTACCTACTCTTGATGGATCATTTGCATAACCTGCGAATAACCCACCTCTGTATGCCAAATTCCCAAACTGGAAATCGAGAAAATGGTAGTCGGCTCTTCTTAAGTCATATCTACTATCGACTGCCTGGTTTTCAGTAGCTTTGATGCGGACAGGTTTAACATCCACATTTTTCCATTCACTGGTTCCCCAAGTATATCTAGTGTAAATCCTGGTTGGATCAGCTCCTTGAGGTGGGGCTGGAAGTCCCAAGGAAGCATAGGCACCACCAAGGCCACGCGCCGAATATGTATAAGTAGCTCCTGATGTAAAGTTGAATGTATCAGCATATATACCCGTACTGTTGGTACTCAGAGTGGTTTCCGTAGTACCATCGCTGCGTTTCAGCTCAAAATTAGTATGGCCACCAGTAATACTAAGTTTAATTGTATTGGGCTCATATATATCAGAGATAATAACACTTGGAATAGGAGAGATAGTGGATACGCTCTGTTCCCACAAATAAGGCAGAGGTGTTACTACATCCTCATTAACATAAACCCCGGAAGCCGTAGCACTGGGTAGATAATCATCTTTGCAGGCTTTCACTTTGAGGGTCATAGGTGTACCCACAACTACATACCCTTCCGGATCATATAATGTACTACTCTCAGTTGGTTCACTTCCATCAACCGTATATCTGATATTTACTCCGGTCATAGTGCACGTGATCGATACACCAAGCGGTACATATGGGTATATTTTCGTGGGATGTAACACTGGTGTGTCACAAGTTCCGCTGAACCGCAGATCATAGAAAGCACTCTTGGTTGCACTGGCTGTCCAACCTGTCTTAAAAGCTTTCGCTTTGAGGGTCTGATCTTCAGTAACTGAAACCGGTGCACTGTATAATGTACTAGCGGTTGTTGGTTCACTACCATCCGTCGTGTAGCGTATTTCTGCACCAGATGCACTGCAGGCCATTGTTATATTCTGATTTCCACCATATATCCCCGCATCCGGGCTAAATGTCGGTGTTGCTACATAAAATGAGAACCCGGCGCTCTTTGTTGAACTGTCTGTGTAGCCAGTCTTGAAAGCTTTAGCCTTAAGAGTCAAAGGCTGAGCAACAGATACAGCACCGGTATATTGGGTACTGCCGGAAGTTGGGTCTGAACCATCTGTTGTATACCGGATGGTTGCACCGGAAGTTGCACAAGCCATAGTGACGGATTGTGTAGTGGAGAACGTCCCGCCGTCAGGACTAAATGTCGGTGTTGAAGCCAGCAATACATATGCTGCCGACTTTATAGCGGAATCCGTCATACCGGTCTTCCATGCTTTAGCTTTTAATGTCCAACTCTGTGATATGGAAACAGTGCCGGAATAGGTCGTGCTGCTGGTTGTCGGGTCGGTTCCATCCGTAGTATATCTTATAGTCGCTCCAGTAGTCGCACAGGAAATGGTAACGGACTGGTTGTTATTATAGGTCCCTGCATCAGGACTAAAAGTTAGATTCGCAACTGTAAGGGTGTAAGTAGCTGACTTCACAGCGCTGGCAGTAAGATCAGTCCTGAAAGCTTTTGCCTTGAGGGTGAGACTGCTGTTTACTGCTACTGGAGAAGAATAGGCAGTACTTGTGTCCGTGGGATCATTACCGTCGGTCGTATACCGAATGGTTACACTGGGGGTAGTGCAGGACATTGTAACCGTTTGGTAATTGTTATATGAACCACCATCCGGGCTGAAAGTCGGAGTGGCGCACTGGGTGAGAATAGTATACGAAGCACTCTTTATGGAACTACCCGTTCCGCCCAGAAATGCTTTAGCCTTAAGATTTGTATCCTGAGTAATATTGACAGCACTTACATACAGGGTGCTGCTGGAAGTAGGATCTGTTCCATCGGTAGTATACCGTATTTCTGCTCCGGACGTGGAACAGGACATTGTGACACTCTGGGTGCCGTAGTATGTTCCACCATCAGGACTAAACGTGGGGGTCGCGACGCCTGCCGAGATAGTATAGGTAGCTGACTTAACAGAACTATAACCTTGTCCCATAATCCAGCCTATTGCTTTTAAGTTAGTGGTTGTAGTGAGGGTTATGGGTGAGGAATAAGTTGTCCCAGTCATCGGAGTCGGGTCAACACCGTTCGTAGTATATTTGATAACCGCCCCAGGAGTCCCACATGCCATGGTGACCGTCACACTACTGGAGTAAGAACCTCCATCAGGGCTGAAAGTCGGTGTATCAATCGAGAACACTGCAGTACAATAAAGCATACATAATAAACAACTCAACAACAGTAACAGCAGAAATCTTTTCATACCATTCTCCTTGTGATTTTTTGTCTTACCAGTATTTACTTCATATCGCAACTACAATCCCTTACCTGACTCACCTCCGAAATATGCTGTTTATAGTATAGGTAAATATATACCGATACGTTATATTTGCAGCAGTGTAGCACACAAAACAGCATGTGTCAATATATTTTGCTATAATAGTCATGATTTATTTTGTTTAAGTTAAATATCACAACTAAAAACGGGCTTTCATGTGACAATAGTTGCATATTAGCGGCAACACATTGTTATTATTGTTCGCAATACCCGTATCTAGTATCCACATATTTCATCTATCAGCGATCTAATGTTCACTCGTTTCACATATAACACACCTGTCGAGGGCATCCAACAATCACAACAATCGATGGATATTACGTAGTCAAAATCATTACCTAGTGGCCAATTCACTGCGAGGTTAGTCTCAAACAAAACAATGCGCCACCCCGGTACACCCAGGATGGCGCATTAACACGTTATTCTATTAATGTATGGGGGGGATCATTCAGAACCCTTATCCCAGGTCATAACTCAAACTTCATAAATACCCAGGCTCCCGCCTCCACTTCAATCATTCCTAAAGCTCGAAGCCCGAAACCCGAAGTTTTCCTTCCCTTCTTTCATAATTCATAACTCATACTTCATAATTTCCCTAAGCCCTCCGCCTAAACTCCATTCCTGAAGCCTGAAGCCTGAAGCCTGAAGCCCGAAGCCTGAAGCCTATCCTTCCACCACCAACTCAGTAATCTCAGAGTCCTCCGCCAGTCCGCCTATCTCTTTCAAAGCTCCAGCAACACCGATCTCAGCCACCAACTCCTGAACCTTAGGAGCACTGGGGTCTCCTTCCGGGTTAAACTTCAAAGCCGCAGCAATCGCCTTGCAAATATGAACCGGTATGACACCAAACTCCAGACATAACTTAGCGCCGCCTACCAGCCTGTCATCAGGCCCCAGTTTACGGACCGGATCCCGTCCCACCCTGGACACCTGGTCTCCAAGTGCAATATTTCCAAACCTGGTCAACAAGTCCTCGATATGTGCCCTGTGCTCCTCTGCATTCAGATCATGTTTCTTAATGAGAGCTTCCCCGGTCTCAAGCATCGCAGCCTGCACCTGCTGGTAGATTTCCTTATCCCTCATAACTTCATAAAGGAACTCATACCCTTTTAAATATCCCAGATAAGCAGCACAAGCATGCCCTGCATTATGAGCATACAGTTTTCTATCCACAAAACTCTGGAAGTTTGCCGCAAGCTCAATCCCAGCAACCTCCGGGAACGTCCCTTTTATCATACTTTTTGCAATAGGCAGATGCTTGTAAGGTTCAACTACCACCAGCAGGGAGTCTTCCTTCTTCTGCTCCTCAGTCATCACCGGAACCATCCGCCCTACTACGCTCTCCACAAACCCTATCATCTCATCCAGATAAGCATAATATGACTCATCCAGCTCTGCCTTGACCTTCTCTTTAAGGAACACAGACATCCGCTGCATGTTTTCACAGATAACTATATTAATAGGTATCTTCACCCCAGCATCTGCCCTGGCCTTGACCCCCGCAGCTATTGCCGGAGCTATAAACGGCAGCACGTTTACCCCGACAGCAGTGCACAACACATCAGCTGTAACTATCTCCTGAGCTACAGCAGGAATATCTTTCCCGCTGACTGCTCTTACATTCTCAACTGTCACAATATAAGGTTCCTCGCATGCGATCCTTATAGGATAGGACCTCCGCTGGTTGATTTCATCGACAAGACTCTGCACCACATCGATAAACACCACCTCGAACCCGGCCTCACTGAACAACTGCCCAGTAAAACCTCTCCCAATATTGCCCCCACCAAACTGAACGGCTTTCTGCAATTTACTCCTCCAATAATAAAACCGGTGGCATACATCATTATTGATGCATGCTAAAGAATCCCCGGTGTAATACCCATAATTATATTGTAGGCCATGCTGTCAAGTTGTGGCCTGTTTTTATGCCGAAGCATATATAGTAAATTTCCGTTCGTCCTGAGTAGCGCAAAGCGCGTATCGAAGGATGGACGGAAATTTACTATATATACTGGCCTATTTTTGTGCCGCAAGACCCTATCCGTTAATTTTATAACAATTTTTCCAGTTTTGCCAAAATTCTATTGACGATTTTCGCCGCACAGTGGTAGACTTATATTGTTAGTGCAGTAACAAATACTCAAAGCAGAGTGTTTAGGGGATGATTCAATGCCGAAGGCGATTATACTGAGACTGGAAAGTTACCTCTCTTACCTTGCCGAGTTAAAAGCGCTCGGAAAGACGACAGCAACTAGTCAGGAACTGGCAAATCTGTTTGGCATATCCAGTTCGAGAGTCCGACAGGATATGGTTGGACTCGGAATTGTCGGAAGACCGCACTCAGGTTACAACATTGTTGACCTGCAGGCGCTGATCCGTGAGGCTCTCGACCTCAATGCACGCAAACGCATGGCTCTTATCGGATTCGGAAACCTGGGCAGAGCACTCGCACTCAGCGATATCTGGACCCACGGCGGATTCGATCTAAAAGCCATATTCGACGTAGATACCAAGATAATCGGAACAGACGTGAACGGAGTAAAAGTCCGCAGCATGACAGAGCTCTTTGGAGTCATCAAAAGTGAAGCCATCGAAGCCGCATGCATCACCGTACCGGCCCCCGCAGCGCAGCAGGTAGTAGACATGCTCGCAACCGCAGGGATCAAAGGCATATGGAACTTTTCGCCGATCGAACTGAATGTTCCCAGCGGTATCACCGTCGAAAACCAAAGACTTGAGCAGGGCCTTATGACTCTGTCATTTAAACTCAAGGAAGCGTCCTGAATCAGGCCATAGTTGGGTGACGACCGACTTTTGTCTCAAGACGCAATTTTAGTCTGTGGGAGGTTGTGAATTTTGTCACAAGCAGTCATTGACAAACCGGCAGCTGAGCGGAGCTTTCAGCGCGTTCAGCAAATCATAGAGGAGTGTGGCGCTAAAAAAAGCTCCCTCATTCCTATTCTACAGAAGGTACAGGAAGAATACAGATACCTGCCGCAGGAGATCCTCGCCTTCATCGCCACAGCTCTGGACGTTCCACCGGCAACGGTTTTCGGAGTGGCAACATTTTACGCTCAGTTCTCACTTGAACCCAAGGGAAAGAACATCATCAAAGTCTGTGATGGTACCGCTTGCCACGTGCGTGGTAACAAGACCATCATCGACGCAATCTGTAAAAAGGTTGGCCTCAGATCCGGAGAGCAGACAACCAACGATATGCGCTGGACTCTGGAAAAGGTCAGCTGCCTGGGTGCTTGCGGACTTGCACCGGCTGTGGTCATCAACGAACAGATATTCGGCCGTATGACCCCGGAAAAAGTCATCTCCGCAATCAATGAAATCCTGGAAGAAGACAACCTGAAGGTGAAGAAATGAGCCCAGTGAAAACAATATGTTCTCCTCAGGAACTGAAGAACATCAAAGAATCGGTAATTGCAGCAGCAGCCACCGAAAAAACACGGCTGATGCTGTGCTGTGGCAACGGTTGCATAGCTGCCGGCGCTAAACTCGCATATGAAGCTCTTGAAGCTGAGCTCAAAGCCCAGAACGTCACCATGAAAGCTGACCTGATTGAAGTCAGCGAAGGCGGCGTCAGGCTTGCAGCAAGTGGATGCCAGGGCCTCTGTCAGCACGGTCCCCTGCTCCGCATCACTCCTCTCAATGTCCTGTACACTAATGTAAGGGCAGAGGACGCTGCTGAGATCGTTGAGAAATCAGTTATCGGCGGTGAAGTGATCGAACGGCTTCTGATGAAGACCCCCGATGGGTCCAGCACCTACCAGGCCCGTGAAGACATCCCGTTCTACAAACATCAAACCAACATCCTGATGAACGACTGCGGGTTTATCGACCCGAAGGACATGCGTGAGTATATTTCTCACGATGGCTACAGTGCCGCTGCTCAGGTTATATTCTCTATGAGCCCCGAAGATGTCTGCAGAGAGGTCCTGGCTTCAGGTCTCCGCGGACGTGGAGGCGGTGGATTCCCTACCGGCCGCAAATGGTCACTAACAGCCATCGTGCAGTCCGAGAAGAAATACGTCGTCTGCAACGGTGACGAAGGCGACCCGGGCGCATTCATGGACGATGCAATAATGGAAGGCAACCCTCACGCAATCCTTGAGGGAATGCTGATCGCCGGTTATGCAATCGGAGCTGACGAGGGAATCATCTATGTCCGCGCAGAGTATCCTCTGGCAGTCAAGTCCCTCGGCATTGCTATCCAGCAGGCTCAGGCAGCCGGAATCCTCGGCAAAAACTGCATGGGCAGCCCATTCTCCTTTGACATCCATATCAAAGAGGGAGCCGGAGCATTTGTCTGCGGTGAAGAGACAGCCCTTATCGCCTCAATCGAAGGCGAAAGAGGTATGCCAAGGCCAAAGCCGCCGTTCCCCGCACAGAGCGGACTCTGGGGCAAGCCGACAGTTATCAACAACGTAGAGACCTACGCTAACATATCGAAAATAATCCTGCACGGAGCTGAGTGGTTCAAGGGTTTCGGCGTCGAGAAGTCACCCGGCACCAAGACATTCTCCATAACCGGAGAAGTAGTCAACACCGGACTGATCGAGGTCCCTCTTGGAACAACCATCCGGCAGGTAGTATATGACATCGGCGGCGGAATCCGGACTGGACGACCATTCAAGGCTGTTCAGATCGGTGGACCATCAGGCGGATGTTTGACCAAAGACCACCTGGACCTGCCTCTGGACTATGACAGCCTCAGAGCAGCCGGAGCTATGGTCGGCAGCGGAGGACTGGTTATCCTGGACGAAGGCACATGCATGGTCGAGGTAGCTCGATACTTCATGTCATTCACCCAGAGCGAGTCCTGTGGAAAGTGCGTCCTGTGCCGTGAGGGCACCAAGCGCATGCTGCAAATCCTTGAGAAGATAGTCGCCGGCAACGGCACACTCGAGGACCTGGACACGCTGGCTGAGCTTGCTGAAACAGTCCAGGACGGATCCCTGTGCGGTCTTGGTAAAACAGCGCCGAACCCGGTCCTGTCTACGCTCAGATATTTCCGCGATGAATATGTCGCCCACGTGGTCGAGAAGAGATGCCCTGCTGGACAGTGCCAGTCATTCAAGACCTATGCAATCGATGCTGAAAAGTGTATCGGCTGCAGTGCCTGTGCTAAGAAGTGTCCGGTCGAAGCGATCTCCGGCCAGATCAAGAGCCCATTCGTGATTGACCCTGCAAAGTGCATCAAGTGCGGAGTCTGCGCTGATGTCTGCAAGTTCAATGCGGTAACGCTATAAGGGGATCAGATAATGTCTAAAAACTACATAACCGTTGACGGTGTAATCGTCCCCTTGGCTGGGGAAACCAATCTGCTCCAGGTTGTTAGAAAGGCAGGCATCGACCTGCCGACATTCTGCTACCATTCGGAGCTGTCAGTATACGGCGCGTGCCGGATGTGCATATGCGAAGTCGAGGGAAGAGGCCTGCAGGCTACCTGCTCCACTCCTCCTGAAGCTGGCATGGTGATCCGCACCAACACCGAAAAGACAATGAAAATCAGGAAGATGGCTCTGGAACTGCTGCTGGCCAACCACCACGGCAACTGCCAGACCTGTGATAAGAACACCAACTGCCGCCTGCAGACATTGGCTGAAAGACTCGGCGTCTCTGACGTAAGGTTCTCGAATGACAGCGCTGTGGAGCCTATCGACAATTCCAACACATCCTTAGTCCGCGACCCCAACAAGTGCATACTCTGCGGGGACTGCGTGAGAATGTGTAAGGAAGTCCAGGGCGTCGGCGTGCTGGATTTCGTAGGCAGAGGCTCATCGGTCCGCGTCAGTCCTGCATTCAACAAGGAAATGAAGGAAGTTGAGTGCGTGCTCTGCGGACAGTGCGCAACAGTCTGCCCGACCGGTGCTCTGACTGTCAAGAGCGACCTGCCTGCAGTCTGGAAGCTTGTCCATGACAAGACCAAGACTGTAGTAGTCCAGATAGCTCCGGCTGTAAGGACTGCAGTGGGCGAAGAGTTCAGCATATTGGACGGTGAGCTTGCAATGGGCAAGACCGCTGCCGCTCTGCGCCGCATCGGGTTCGACAGGGTGTATGATACATCCTTCACCGCTGACCTCACTACAATGGAGGAAGGCACCGAGTTCCTGAAGAGAATGGAGACCGGAGAGAAGCTGCCTCAGTTCACAAGCTGCTGCCCTGCGTGGGTGAAGTATGCTGAGCAGTTCTACCCGGAGTATATAGACAACCTTTCAAGCTGCAAGAGTCCTCAGGCTATGTTCGGCTCCCTGGCAAAGAAGTACCTGCCGGAAGAGTTTGGCATTGATCCAAAGGACCTGGTAGTCATATCGGTCATGCCCTGCACAGCCAAGAAGTTCGAGGCTGCAAGGCCGGAGCTGGCTGTTGACGGCGTCCCGGATGTTGACTACGTCCTGACTACTCAGGAACTGGTCAAGATGATCCGGCAGTCAGGTATCCTGTTTACAGACCTGCCTCCGGAGTCAATGGATATGCCTTTCGGCTTCAAGACCGGCGCTGGAGTTATCTTCGGGACCACCGGCGGAGTTGCTGAGGCTGTTCTCAGGCTGGCAACCGCCAAAGATGGCATGCCCAACCGCAGCTATGAGTTCCAGGATGTAAGGGGACTTGAGGGTATCAAGGAAGCTGAGCTGGCGCTTGGCGATGCAGTGGTCAGGCTGGCAGTTGTCAGCGGACTGGCCAACACCAAAGAGCTGATAACGAGGATGAAAGCTGGAGAAGTCCACTACGACATCATCGAGATCATGAGCTGCAGAGGTGGATGTATCGGTGGAGCCGGTCAGCCCCTGCCTAACAATATGGAAGCCAGAGAGCGCAGAAAGAACGCCCTCTATGATGTGGACAGGGTCCAGACCCTCCACAACGCCAAGGACAACCCGTTCGTGCAGGAAGTCTACCGCAAGTGGCTCAAGGAACCCAACAGCCACGCAGCCCATGAGCTTCTGCACACCGCCTACCAGCACCGCCGCAGATTGACCGGAGAAGTCATCGACGTGCAGGAGGGTGAAGGCAAGAACAAGGTAGAGATCAAGGTATGCGTAGGAACCTGCTGCTATACAAACGGCTCCTATGACACCATGAAACTACTGATGGACGCCGCCGAGGAGAGAGGCTATGACCAGAAAATAGACTTCAAAGCCAGCTTCTGCTTCGAAAACTGCGGCCAGGGCCCCAACGTAGAAGTAGACGGCACCCTACACGGCGAAATCACCCCAGACAAGGTAAACACCTTCCTGGACAAAGTAGTAGAGCCAGCGCTCAAACTAGCAAAGGTCTAGGTTCAAGCCTGGAGCTAATAAAACCACAAAGCGGTGCCCGAAACCAACCCCGGGCACCGCTTTTTTTTGGAAGTCAGAAGTCAGGAGACAGAAGACGGAAACCGCCCAGCTATTCCCCCTTTGAAGGGAGGCAGGGGGGATGTGATCCCTTCCTGAAGGCCAAAGTCAAAGACTTGAAGGCTAATAATGGAGACCAAGGCCTGGAGCCTGATGCCTACCCACCCCCCGTTCGCCCTGAGCCCAGTCGAAGGGCAGGCGTCATCACTAACAATAATCCTGTAAATCCCAAAAATCCTGTTCAGACTAACCTTGCATTGTTTACATACTAATTACAGAAACCTATAATATAGATAGCATACCCACCGCGCCTCTGCTGAAAAGCATGCGAAATTCGGTGGGTTTTCTATTATTTCAATTTTCGAGTGAAACTGAAATGCTAAACTTAGTGCTTTAGGATTCTATAGTTGAAAAACGCTAGCTCAGTTCATAGGCTTGATTAAATAGAGGTTGAGCCCTAACAAAATCTTCGTCTGACCTGATCACAACCTCTAAATCTCCAGTGCCCCAGTGCCCGATATCAGTCATATTCCTGGTGAAACCATTCTCCATTTTCACTGTCGAAGGATCGAGTTTTAGGTAAACAATAATTCCCTTCGGTAAACACTGAACACATGCAAAGTTCCTGATACGCTTGAAAGCAATGTAGAGCTTCAGCGTGTTCATCTGAACATCATCGCCGAGAGCTAACAAGTAATCTTGAATGCTTTGAATAAGATCCTGGATTTTAACATCAGCTTGCTGAATATGCTCGGTGACTGTTTTGTCGGTTTTCCTCACTGTTGTCCCATCTGCATCCAGGGAGACGATTAATTCCTTACTAGTGTTATTCACAAGCTCAAAAAGGAGAAGATTACCGTAATGCCGATAACGGATAAGCTCGATATTCCTACTCATCTGCTTAACCGCGTGTTCATCGTATTTTGTAAAGTCTCCTGCTATGCAGAGAAGACGGGGAGTAGCCCACACAATTGAGTTTGCAGCTTCTTTGCCGAATCTTTCCATTGTTAAAAGTTTAAAGTCTGCCTTATGGTCCATTAACCAATCAAGATAGAACAAACCTTGCGTCACAACATTTTCGTTTATGGCACGTTTATATTCTATGATCACTGGACAACTATTTTCATCAATACCTAATGAATCTATACGACCACCGTGGATTGGTCCTGTCGAATACTCAGTCGCTAAGAATCGAACGCCTAAGAAATCCTCTAAGTGTTGTTCTATCAATGATTGCAGGGATCTTTCGAGTGCAAGAGACGTGTTAATCAGTTGTGTTACTTTATTACCATCCAATTGGAAGAGTTTGATATCACTCATGTTGTCTTCCTTTCTCTGTTATCTGCTTTATATTCCTATTGTTTCAAGAATTGCTCCAAAGTCAGCTTCTTCTGTCATACAAAAAGATTTACGATACCACTGCTCTAGCTGTTTTCCTCAACAGCTTCGTTGGCATAGGTTGCCGTAGCTCCCAAACAAAGTTAATAGGCCGACTGCCCAAATGACTGACATAATCCACTGGTCCCAAAAAGTGATACGGTACCGATAGGTTATTCTTCTCCTTGTGTTCACGTACGAAAAGCAGAATAGTATGACCGAGTTTACCGTGATTAATATAGCGCTGTCCTGTAGGAGATTCCGCTGATATAGTGCTCTGTGACTGCCAATGAAACCGCGTTTCACTTATGGCATAGTCTTCATACATGGTAGTCGATGAGTATTCGTTATCGGTCTTATCCAGTGTAATAAGAAAGATGTCTGTTTTTAAAGGCTTGATGTGAAAAACACCTTCACGGAGCTGTGGGTGGTAATCAATTCTATAATGCCCCATTGCTGCTAGGATCTCATCAGTTGTATATGTAGCATGCATAGTCAATGAGCAAGCAAAAGGCAATTCAATTTCTGGTGGTACTGCATCTATATGATTGAATTTATGATTCAGTAATTGTACAAACTCATTGCAATACGTAGGGTTACTCTTAAGACGGTTAAATCCATCAACAATACTGCAGAGTTTGTAATCCTTTCCCCACAAACTAAAATTCATCATCAATAACTGACGTTTGGTGATATCATCTAGTTCAACATCATCAGGTAATGAGGATTCAGTTGCTAGTAAACTAATCAACTTCTTAATCTGATCAAGCCCACTTATGTGTTGGATTCGTCGTAAACCCGTTGTCAGACGTTTTTCATCAGGATCATTTATATTGGTCAGCACACCGGCCTCGAAACACAATCTCGACCACGACACACCCTTTTTATATATATCTTCTGGTTCGAGTCTATAAAACTCGAGAAATTCGCCCAATGTAGGAACACTACCTGTGTTTTCCACAAGATCGGTAATCTCTTGAACCAGATAACTTCGAGTTCTTTGTAGATTTTGCCTGATATTGTCTAGTATGTACCCTTTTGCTTTTCGTTCCAGGTGGACTGAACAACCTGCTGGCAAGTAGGGAAACCCTTGATCTATCTGATCAGTAATAGATCTAGACGGATCATCCACCAGAGCACGATATCTCACATCGAAACGGTATTTTTGATGTGCCTGCCCGATGAAGTCCAGAACTGTCAGGTAGTCTTTGCCATCGCAGTTACGCAGCCCACGTCCAAATTGTTGCAGGAAAACAGTTAGGCTTTCAGTAGGCCTTAGAAACAGAACAGTATCAATTTCCGGAATATCTATTCCTTCGTTGTAAAGGTCTACTGTAAAAATAAAGTTTATCTCTCTTGTGCGAAGCCTTTCCTGTGCATGCATTCTATATTCTTGTTCAGTTTGACTGGTTAATGCTTCAGCCGGTATACCTTTAGCCTGAAATTGCTCTGCCATAAACTTGGCATGCTCAATGTTCACACAGAACCCCAATCCCCGTGCTTGGCGAACATCAAGTAATATCTCAGTTACTTTCTGCAATACAAGATCTGAACGCTGTATATTGCCAGTATATGCTTCACTCAAATCTTTGTCTTTGTAACCGCCACGCTGCCAACTAAATCCATTTAGGTCAACAGTATCGGATACACCAAAATACTGGAAAGGACACAAAAGTTTTCTGTTAACTGCGTCGGGCAACCTAATCTCTGCACTCATATGACCGTCAAAATATCGCAGTATATCTATTCCGTCACTCCGTTCCGGAGTAGCAGTAAGACCAAGTAAGCACCCAGGTTTCACATGTTCGAGAAATCGATCATACCAAGTAGCTCCAGTGCGATGGAATTCATCGACAACCACATAATCGTAATAATCAGCGGGAATTCCCTCCCAGAGTCTCTGAGAATTATAGGTTTGAATGGAAACAAATAAATGATCCATATTATTGGGAGTATACGAACCGACCCACAGATCACCGAAATTCTGATCCCTCATTACTGCTTGGAATGTTCCAAGGCTTTGTTTGAGAATTTCTTCCCTGTGCACAACGTATAATAGCTTTGGTCTTTTCGCAGTTTCTTTCCCACACCAGTATTTATAATCGAAAGCAGCGATCATCGTCTTGCCAGTTCCCGTAGCAGCGACAACTAAGTGTCGGTTACGACCTTGTATATATCGCTCCGCAGCCAGTTGATCGAGTATTTCTTTCTGGAACGGATATGGATGTAAATCGAAATTCACAGAGAACCCAACGTTACCCGTACTACCTCTTTGTCTATCTAGAGCTTCACAAAGCCTTGGTGTTTCTGCTTCAGAATAAGATACAAATTCGTTATCATTCCAGTATGTTTCAAAAGCAGCAGAAGCTTTCTCCCAAAGATGAGTTGACTCAGACTGACTAATCTTTACATTCCATTCCAATCCCTCAGTTAAAGCTGGACGGGAAAGGTTTGACGATCCAATATAGGCTGTACCATAACCTGTATTACGATAAAATGTATAGGCTTTTGCGTGTAGTCGTGTGCGATCTGTATCATAAGAAACTTTTATTTCCGTATTTGGTAATATTCTCAAGAACTCAATTGCTCTAAGATCAGTTGCACCGAGATAACTAGTTGTAATAATTCTGAGCATTGTATCCGGTCTATGCGTAAACTCATTGAGTTCGTCTTGAAGAATACGAATCCCACTCCATTTTATAAATGAACACAGGATGTCTATTTTTGATGCTGTTAGGATTTCTTTTTTGATCTGAGATTCAAAACTTGGATCAAGTCTAGTACCAGTTAGAATACAGCTACGCGCAAGTGGGGTATCTGGCCTTTGAGAATGCGATATATTTGGACCAGTCACCGACAGCAACCGTTTGCCAGAAGATTGAATGAGCATATCTTCGCTATTGTAGTCGTGTTGATATAATTGCTTAATTATACTGTTGCACAGCAACACTTGCTTCTTAACCTGATTTTGACCACTAATCCCTGCAAGAGCACTAGAAATCAAGTGTTTTAGGTGTTCTGACAACACGTGATGACTTTCACCTTCATCTATATCCTCAATTTTCACAAGATCAGATGCCAATTCAGAGATCGATTCATCAAGCGAATTATTTATAACTTCTTCATAGAGACCGGGTTTCAGCAATCTGGACTCCTAACAATATAAAACATATGGTCTATGTGTAGTTAGCTTCTTATCGTGTTTTCACCTTCTGTTTTCGTTACTTCGGTTGTCGAGTACAACGGAACAGCCGAAGTCGGGCTAGCATAGATTGCATTACAGACATCGAAAGGACAGTTATCTAACCATCATATCGTGTGCTATACTGAACAATATGTTTCTCCCAGAAATGAGCATCAAGGTCATAATCAGCGGAGACTGGCATCAATATGGAGCGGTATGAATTAACGGAACTGCACTATATAACTCCAATTGCAAACATACAATCAATTTTCATGCTGGGCTTGCTGTCGTATAGTCGCACAAATCACAGCGTATATGCTTAAACGCTGGCGCATAAAATAGCGCATAGAAATGCTAATTGATGATCGTATAGGATTTGAACCAGGAAAAGAGAGGAGGACTGTGATTGAGCATTATACCTGATAAAGAAACACTTACAGTTGAGTTCAAGAGCGATAGTGAACGTTTGAGTGATGATGAGATTCTGGAACAGGTTGTTGCCATGGCAAACACTCAGGGTGGTGATATCTACATTGGGGTTGAAGACAATGGAACTCCAACTGGTCTGCATTCAGCTCACAGCGATCCTGTTCGTCTTGCTGCAATGCTGGGGAATAAAACAGTACCTTCTGTATCTGCCAGGACTACACTTTATACAGTCGATGGAGTTCAGATTATCACAATTTCAGTGCCACCACACTCCGGAACTCTCGTATCAACAGTATCAGGCCGAATAATGCGCAGGCGTTTGAAGCATGACGGAACTCCTGAAACGGTACCATTGTATCCCTATGAAATACCTCGGATGCTCTCCAATATTGGAAACTTGGATATCTCAGAACAACCGGCTCCATCTGCAACCCTTGTTGATTTAGACCCTTTAGAGCGAGAACGCCTTCGACAGATAATAAACAGCTACAATGGCGATAAGGCTTTGCTTGCATTAAGCGATGAGGAACTAGATGGTGCGCTTGGTCTTACGACGACAATCGGTAATGAACGCGTTCCAACTGTCACGGGTCTCTTGATGATAGGGCGTGAAGAGAGTATCAGGCGCTCATTACCCACACATGAGCTTATGTTTCAAGTGTTGTCCGGAACAGCGGTTAGAGTTAACGATTCTTTTCGTGATCCATTGCTCAAATTGATGGAAACTCTCCTGGAACGCTTTCGTGCACGAAATGAACAAGAGGAGATTGATATTGGCATGTTTCGTGTTCCGGTTCCGGATTATGACGAACGTGCATTCAGAGAAGCTCTGATTAACTCACTTTCCCATCGGGACTATACATTGCTTGGAGCAGTGCATGTGCAGATGACCGACACTGAGTTGATTATAATGAATCCCGGCGGTTTTGTTGAAGGTGTCACAATTGACAACCTCCTGTCCGCTCCACCTCGTTCACGTAATCCGAGATTAGCTGATGCATTAAAACGAGTAGGCTTGGCTGAACGCACAGGTCGAGGAGTTGACCGTATATTTGAAGGTATGCTGCGTTATGGTAGGCCTGAACCTGATTACACCGGTAGTACATCCACTACTATTAACTTGAGACTATCAAGAGCAAAAGCAGATACTTCATTCTTCAAGATGATTCGCAATGCAGAGCAACAACAAGGCAGTCCGTTGCCGCTCGATGATCTGCTGATCTTGTCACATCTCAGGGATGAGAGACGATTACGAACACAGGACATAGCGCAAACATTGCGACGCTCGGAATCTGTGACACGTTCATTGCTGGAAAAACTGCTTGAAATTGGACTAGTAGAAGCGCATGGAACAGGTCGCGGACGAAGCTATACGCTCAGCGCCAGAGTATACAAGGCTGAAGGCAGAACGACAGAATATGTGCGCCAAGCCGGATTCGATCCCATTCAACAACGGCAGATGGTTTTAAACCTGGCAAAGGTTAAGGGGCGAATAAAACGTGTGGATGTTGCTGAGCTATGCCATATTGGTCCGGATCAAGCTTACAGATTATTAACTAAGCTAATAGAATCTGGCGAATTGCGAATCGTTGGTGTTAGCAAAGGAGCACATTACGAGCTTAACGCGTGATTATTCACGCGCGCGCGAATATATTTACACGCGCGCGTGAATAATCACGCGAAAACGTGAAAAATACGGTTGAGGCTCTCTGCAGTCTTCCGTTCGTGATTTTTGGTGACTGCAGATGGTAGGAATCATTGATATGGTCAAAGTTGTTATTGGTGATATGTTCGAATCCGACGCTCAGACATACATTAACACAATCAACTGCGTTGGTGTTATGGGTAAAGGGGTTGCACTGGAGTTCAAGCAGCGATTCCCTGAGATGTATAAGGATTACACTGAGCGCTGTGCCAGAGGTGAAGTGCGTTTAGGCCGTCCTTACCTGTATAAGCGTCTGTTTGAGCCCTGGATACTTAATTTTCCAACAAAAGACCATTGGCGTAATGTGGCTACTCTTCATGATATTGAAAATGGACTGCGATATCTCATAGATAATTACAGAGCTTGGGGTATAAAGTCTCTTGCCGTTCCTCCGCTGGGATGTGGGCTAGGTCAACTGGAATGGCGAATCGTTGGACCGACGCTTCACTGCTATCTGGACAAAATGGATATTCCGGTAATGCTCTACGCTCCATATGGTACTCCCCACGATGAGCTTCAAAAAGAATTCCTGGCTTTAGCGAATGATAATTGTGGGGTGTCTATGCCTGAACCGGATTTTGTGAAACCAGCATGGATTGCCTTGGTTGAAGCTTTGCAGCGAATTGAGAAAGAACCATACCACTGGCCTGTAGGGAGGACAACTTTTCAGAAAATGGCCTATGTCGCCACACGTGAAGGCCTCCCAACTGGACTGAACTTCCAAAAGAGCAGCTTTGGTCCATTCGCTCCTGAGCTTAAGGGCCAAATAACGCGTCTGCTAAATAATGGGCTAATAAAGGAAGAGCGATTAGGCCGAATGTTTGCAGTCAGAGTAGGCCCAACATTTGAGGATGCCAGATGCGCATATTTGGATTCGATAAACCAATGGGATGATATCATCGAACGAATCACCGATCTTTTCTGCCGTACGAATACAAGTCAATCCGAGATAGTAGCCACTGTATTGTTTTCCGCTTCCAGCCTGGAGTCATCACTCCAAAGAAAACCTTCAGAGTATGATGTTTTTGATGATGTAAAGAATTGGAAACAACACAATAAACCACCGTTTGAAGAACAGGATATCGCAGACACAATTCGAAACCTGGCTGCCCTTGGTTGGCTGAACATCGAACCAAGCAATGATCTTCCGTTCCAGGAAGATGAACTAGTCGATGCATGTCCTGTAAGCACAGGTTAAGCTAATAATTCCCAAAATCTGCGTAAATCTGCGAAATCTGCGGATAATTCGTTGCTTCGGTTGTCAAGTCGTTACTTCGGTTGTCGAGTGCAACGGAACAGCCGAAGCTGGGCTAACACAAATACCTATGTACCTGTAAGCCTGTATTCAGACTCTACTATAATAAATGTGCCTGGGCTGTACACTCCCAGGCACTAAAAAGAGAAGGTAAAGCCCTCAGGGTCAAACGCCCCTCGGCGGAACCTCCATATGAATTATTGCAAATATCAATCCACAATAAAACACCCCACCCTAACCATTCCCAAAATCTGCGTAAATCTGCGAAATCTGCGGATAACTAGTCCCTTCCACCACCAGTTTTGAGCTCAAATTCCCACCTTAAGATTCTTTCACTAAAATATTATGAAAATATACCGCGAAAAAGTGATACAAAATCGCGTTGTTGGCGTCTTATAATCATGTAGAATTCTTTTTTTCGCGATAAGACAATTCAGCGCGCACCATATATAACCACCCCGGTTTAATCCAGTAAGGAAAAACCAGGCAGATATATATAGTGCGCGTTTTTCGTTACAGCCAAACCAAAACTGTCTGAACAAGATTATCAGGATTAATAGATTAACAAGAAGGCACCAGACTACAGACATCAAACGCCAGACTCTAGACAAAGGCTTGAGCTTCCCGCTCCTGTCTCCTGACTCCTGTCTTCTGTCTTCCAAACAAAACTGTCTGAACAAGATTAACAGGATTAAAAGATTAACAAGAAGGCACCAGTCTACAGACATCAGACCCAGGCTTCAGGCACCAATCTCCTGACTCCTGACTCCTGACTCCTGTCTCCCGGATTCTGGATTCTGCCTTCTCTCTCCCGTGCATCGTCTTTTCATTCTCAATTATCAACTGTCAATTATCCATTACTCTCCGTGCATCTCTTGCTAGAAAACAACAAACTTGACACAAACGTAATCAACCAGAAACAGCAGGTTTCCTGCATGTTTCCATCAGTTTCCGCAAAAATCTGATAGGTTTCAGAGTTTTTTCACTACATTTCAGCAAAAAACAGAGGCATTTGAGACCGGATTTTCAGCCCACCTGATCTCAAATCCTTACCAAACGAACCCTTTTAAGAATCTCTGCGAAACGAATCCATTTTAAACCGTGAAATATCAAAGACACCGTTCACCAACAATGCAACCGGAAAAGGAGGTATCAAAAAAATCAGACTTCAGACTTCAGAAGTCAGCCTTCAGGCATCAAACTCGAGACTTCCTGTCTCCTGTCTCCTGTCTCCCATCTTCTGACTTCTGACTTCTGACTTCTGTCTTCCCGAAAGGAGCAACCAAAATGCAAGAAGAACTAAAATCGAAACCAGGACCAAAGACACCCGAGGGTAAGCGCCGTAGTTCGTTGAACGCCCTCAAGCATGGACTAACCGCTGTCTCTCCGCAGGCACAGGAGAAAATCGCACAGGAACTCGAAGTAGACTTCGACAAGACTCACAGAAAGATGCTGGAGTATTTCAAGCCGCAGGATGGTTTGGAGCAGGAGCTTGTAATGAAGATATCCGAGTGCTTTATCAAGTTCGAGAGATGCAGGAAGATAGAGAAGATCATCCTGACCCGCCACCTGCACAACGTCTCTATCAGCACTTCACTGGAATCACTGCAGAGATACGAACGCTCAGCTGACCTACAGATACACCGTATCATCTCAACTATTGTTAAAAAGAGGGAAATGGACCAAAAGAGAATACAACGCACCCGAAGAACGCCACCGGCAACCGACCAGTATCTACCAGAAATCAGAACAGCCGGAGAAAGAAGAGCAACCAACATCCCAGACTTCCCAGACCGAAAATATTAAAACGTTTAAAACACCAAAACGAATCCAAACTGAGCTCAGCCCAATAAATCCTGAGCTCAGTTCGTTTTCCAAAAAACACCAGTATCACCATACCAAAAACCCAAAACAAATCCCATAAGGAGGTAACAACACCCAACCCAGACTTCAGTCGCAGGCTTCAGACTTCAGGAACAGAGTCAATCTCCCTACCCCATTCTCCAAATGAATGTCCCGGTACGCTCCTGACTCCTGACTCCTGTCTCCTGTCTCCCGACTTCTGGATTCTGGATTCTGTCTCCTGTCTCCTGTCTCCTGTCTCCCGACTTCTCAATATTAAATAATTACATTTTTTCTTGTAATTCATGTAACCAGGAGGTAATAAGTGGTGTCTAACCTTGTAGTGTAAAATCTATTAACCTCCTTTTGGTCTCCGTTGGATCAGGCCCTGGCATTAATTGCCGGGGCCGATTTTTTAAGGGACCTGAAAGACAGGACAAAGCACACAACCACAATATCCTTCACAAGCCAAGGATGACAGTCTTCTGGATTCTGGATTCTGGATTCTGGATTCTGGATTCTGACTCCTGACTCCTGTCTCCTGTCTCCTGTCTCCTGTCTTCTGTCTTCTCACTTGACAGTGGGCCGCATTTTCATGTATCATTTACAAGCTGGTGGAGAGTGATTTTGGTTGTTCTCCTGGCAAATTTCGGTCGGCGGGGCGTGGCTCAGCTTGGTAGA
Source organism: Abditibacteriota bacterium (assembly GCA_942493375.1). Lineage (GTDB taxonomy): Bacteria > Armatimonadota > UBA5829 > UBA5829 > UBA5829. Next base: position 646,009 of record OW818698.1, read on the forward strand.
GCGCTCGGTTCGGGACTGAGAGGCCGGCAGTTCAAATCTGCCCGCCCCGACCAACATAGTTTCTGCAAAACCCCTTGTCGGTAATCCGGCAGGGGGTTTTGCTTTTGGGAAGGAGTCAGGAAGGGAGTCAATCCCCCTAACCCCCTCCTCCAAGGGGGAATTGGCTGAGCATGCTCCCTTCTTCTGGCTTCTGGATTCTGGATTCCGTCTCCTGTCTCCTGTCTCCTGTCTCCTGCCCAAGCTGCCTTACGGTTTGGTTTTCTGTTTTTTGGCGTACACTAGCTACAGGTATAGTCGGTCGGAGACAGGTGACTGGGTCATGGAGGATTCCTGATGGCGTCTGGTACTAGAGTTGGTGAAGTAGGCACGGAAGCGCGGGAACTGCTCAGGTCTCAGCTGCAGAGCAGAGGGGTGATGCTGTTTGTCACCCTGGCAAGCATCGGGGATGCTGTCATTACCACTGACAATAATGGCGAGGTGACATTCCTTAACCCTGTAGCAGAGAAGCTTACAGGCTGGAACCTGGCTGATGCTATCGGGAATAACATAGAGGATGTGTTCAGGCTGATTGATGAGTTCAGCAGCGCTACACTCCCCAATCCCGCCCGCCAGGCCCTGGAATCCGGCTTTAAGGTCGAACTGCCGGCTAATGCCATGCTGGTCCGCAAGGATGGGTCACAGGTCCCGGTAGAGGACAGCGGCTCCCCTATCCAGGGGATACAGGATGAGATCCTCGGCGTGATACTCGTCTTCCGGGATGTTTCTGAGCGCAAAAAAGCCGAAGCCATCATAAGGCACCAGTCCCAACTTGACCGGACAGTAGCCCGCATCTCCACCGCATTCGCCACCACCCAGCTCTCCGAGGTAGACCGTGTCATCAATGAAGCCCTGGAGGAGGTAGGCAGATTCCTGAACAGCACCAGGACCCAGGTGTATATCTTCCACAAGTCCGCTTCAACCATGGTCTGCACACATGAGTGGCACGCTGACGGTGTCACTCCGTTTCTGGGAACAGCCCTCCCGACCTCGCTGACCCCCTACTGGATCGACCAGATCAACAAGCGCCAGCCGGTGAGGGTAGCAGGACTGCAGGACATTCCTGCGGCTGCCCATGCTGAACAGAAACTCTGGCACAAGCGGGACCTGAGGTCACTGCTAGCTGTCCCAATGTCCCAAGCTGACCGGGTGCTGGGATTCATTTGTGTCGAGAACTCCGAGGAGAAAGGCCCGTGGTCGGAGGATATCCTGAACATGCTCTCTATGGTGGGCAACGTCTTTGCCAGTGCCATGGCCCGGAGGAATGCTGAGAATAAGCTGGAAGCTGCCAGGGCCAGAGAGGTGGAGATAGGCTCGCGGATCCAGCAGACCCTGCTGCTAAGCACACCACCGCTGAACTCAATAGACTTCAGGATCGCTACCCTGACTATCCCATCCCTGGGCATTGACGGAGATTTCTATGATTTCCTTCTCCACCCTAACCGCTGCCTGGATATAATAATGGGGGATGTGATGGGTAAGGGTGTGCCTGCTGCCCTGATCTCCGCCGGTGCAAAGACAGAGTTCCTCAGGAGTATGTCCCACCTGCTGGTCAGCTCACCCAGGGGCAGCATACCGGAGCCCAGGGACATCGTCAACGATGTTCACAGCGTGCTGACACCTCAGCTGATGAAACTGGACAGCTTCGCAACCCTGAGCTACCTCCGCCTGGACCCTATTATTAATAAGGTAACATTGGTAGACTGCGGGAACACCAGGCTGATGCGGTGCTCCTGGGACAGCGGAAATATCGACTATCTTGCAGGATTCAATGTTCCTCTTGGGTTCATGGAGACAGAAGTATATGCGGAGGCCCAACTCGACTATGCTCCGGGTGACCTTTTTATGCTCTACAGCGATGGAGTGACAGAGGCCCGCAACCCGAAGGGGGAACTGTTCGGACTGGAGAGGCTGGAGGGGATAGTATCGTTAAATCACAAACGCGCACCAGAATATATCGTGGAGGCTGTCAAGGATGCAGTCACGAACTTTATGGTATCGACGGTGCTTTCAGATGATCTGACATGCGTTGTCATCCGGGTTGTATCTGACCTCACTGAAGCCCAACCTCCCCAGACTGATGAACTGCACATATCGAGTGACCTGGGTCAGCTGTATACTATAAGGGCATTTTTCAGGAATTTTTGCACAGGCATGCGATGTATCAAGCTGACCGACCATGAGCTGAACCTTCTGGCCCTGGCTTTGAATGAGGTAGCCAGTAACATTATCCGGCACGCATACCACGGCAGGGCAGATGAAGCCATCCATATCCGGATAGATGAGGCAAGTGGAACGCTGCGTGTGCGATTGACCCACGATGGTGAAGCATTCACCGGAGCCGACCTGGTCCCTGTCCCATCCCTGGATGATTCAAAAGAGGGAGGTCTCGGGCTGTTCATAATCGACCGGTCACTGGACGTAGTGGAATATGGTCAGGATCCTGATGGCAGGCAGTTCATTGAACTGATCAAGCATTTTAACGTGTAGTAGGAGAGAGACTCATGCAACTAGAGACAGAGATCACAAACAATGTATTAATCGTAAGGGCCCCGGCACTGGATCTGGATGCCAGCAATGCTGAAGAGTTCAAAGGCAGCGCTGCTTCACTGGTAGACGGGCACAGCAGGGTTGTCCTTAACCTGCAGGATGTCGGTTTCATGGACAGTGCAGGTCTAGGCGCGGTGATATCCGTCTTCAGAAGAGTTAAGATGGATGGCGGAGAGTTTAAGGTGTTCGGATTGAGTCCGGAGGTGAGCGCTTTGTTCGACCTGGTGCGTATGCAGAGGCTCTTCGACATACACAAGGACAAGGAGTCTGCTGTTAATGCAACGCTGGTAAGCACGTAAGGGAGAAATGGGCTTGTGAAGGGAATCACATCCCCCCTACCCCCCTTCAAAGGGGGAATTGGGGTGTGCTCCTCTTCAAGTTATACTCTTCTCTAAGGGGCATTGGGTTGATTCTTCGGCATAGCTAGCCCGCTTTATTCACGAAGCTTCGCTTTTGCCCGGCAGTAGGGGCAAAAGCTGAGTTAATCATGAATAATGCGGGTTGGTGCATCGGCATCGACGCTTCGGGGTTCCCCCTACGCTCTGATACCGATGCATACATATAGGTGTTATTGGGAGTCGCGGTCGAAGAGGCACATGTCTACCAGGTCTGTTATTTTAGTTGTGCCCAGGCATATCTGGGTGTCGGAGGCGCCGTAGTAGAGCTTTATGGTACCGTCATCCTCTACAATGACTCCACAGGCAAAGACAACGTTTCCTACATCCCCTACCCGTTCGTAGAGTTCTTTGGGACTGAGGATAGGGACGGCGCTTCGTGCGATTACTATGGCAGGATTTTCCAAATCCAGCAGCACTGCTCCCATCCGGTATATCGGACCTGCACTGGTATTCTTGACTCCATGGTATATCTCCAGCCAGCCATAGTCGAGTTCAATTGGAGGGGCGCCGGCACCAATCCGGTCTGTATCCCAATACCCACCCCTGGGGGTCATTACAACTTCGGAATCATACCAGGCAACCAGGTCATCGGAGTATGACACCCATATAGCGCCATAATTGCCTCCGAATGGTCTGTCCAGACGGGCGTATCTGCCATTGATCTTCTTTGGGAACAACACTCCGTTTTTGTTGTATGGCTCGGAGATTAGGGCGATTCTCTCAAAGGTCTTGAAGTCCTCTGTTTTAGCCAGGGCCAGCCGGACACCGTGATGGGAACTGGCTGAATACATTATGTAGTAGACGCCATCCATATAAGTTATCCGGGGGTCTTCAATCCCCAACTCTTCATATGTCTTAAATGGTTCTACATCAGAGGGTACCATTGCAGGCGCCGGATCAACTGTGAATGAGAAACCATCGCAACTGCGAGCTAAGGCAAATACCGAGTGCCCCCTGAGATTTTCCACCCGCAACAGGAGGATATATTCATCCCCCATCTTAACGCTGGCTGTATTAAACACAGTATTGCATGGGAACGGCACAGACTCCAGCGTAATGACTGGATTTCCGGGGAAGCGCTCAACGATGTTTCTACCAGACACATATGGCATTAGAAACCACCACACTCACCGACTGGCAATTCTTGAACAAGAATTCAGTCCAGGCAAGCTCATCCTTTCTTGTCGTGCGGTCTTCACAGACTCCGCAATGGGATTATACCCAGTTTTTTTGAAATATCGCGTTTCCTGCTGCCTACTTGTAAGAAATCATAGATGGTCCGCGACTGCTTTCGTTTGTATTCTATCAGTATAGCTCGGGGAAATCTGGTCGTTTTCTGACGATTCTGGTATAATAGAGCCAGCTTTTGAACGGTGACGTGTAAGTGATAGCTATCATAGACTATGGTATGGGGAACCTCCGCAGTGTGGATAAGGCGTTGGAGTTTCTGGGGTATGAGACATGTGTAACCAGAGACCCAAAGTCGATAGAATCTGCCGACAGGGTTATATTGCCGGGAGTCGGCGCTTTTGGCGCCGCGATGGACAACCTCAAACGCTTCGATTTAATTGAATGTGTCAAAGACGCTGCCAACTCGGGTAAGCCTTTCCTGGGGATTTGTCTGGGAATGCAGGTGCTGCTTGAGCAGAGCGAAGAATACGGTATACACCAGGGACTGGGGATTATTCCCGGTAATGTTGTAAAGTTTTTCAAACCGGAAGACATTACTGAAGAGACCCAGAAGCTAAAGATTCCGAACATGGGCTGGTGTCCGATAAGTATCAAGAAACCTTCCCCACTGTTCAGCAATATACCTGACCAGTCAATGGTTTACTTTGTTCACTCCTACTACGTAGATCCACTCTCTGATGTAATCGCAGCCACCACTCACCACGGAATCGACTACTGTTCCGCCATCTGGCACAAGAACATCTTCGCCACTCAGTTCCATCCTGAAAAGAGCGGGACCATCGGTCTGCGGATGCTGAAAAACTTCGCGGAGGCCGAAACTTGGAACTGATCCCTGCAATTGATATGATTGGCGGTAAGTGCGTCAGGCTTACTCAAGGTGTTTTTGATGACAAGACCGTATACGCTGATGATCCTGTTGAGGTTGCACTAAGGTGGGAATCTCTGGGAGCACAGCGGCTGCATATTGTTGACCTTGAAGGCTCACGTGCGGGGCATCCTCTGGAACTGGAGACGGTGAAGAGGATAGTTGCCGCAGTCAAGATTCCGGTGCAGATGGGTGGAGGGGTCCGGACTTCGGATATTTGCAAGCAGGTGCTTGACGTCGGAGTAGCCAGGGTCATTATAGGGACTTCTGCAGCAACTGATGAGGATTTCGCTAAAAGCGTGTTTGCATGGCTTGGTGAACAGGCTGTGCTTGGTGTGGATGCCAAGGGCGGGTTTGTTGCTGTAAAAGGCTGGGAAGAGACGACCAGCGAAGAGGCTATTGCTTTTGCTCAGAGAATGCAATCTTATGGAGCCAAAAGGGTAATATATACGGACATCTCAAGGGATGGTATGCTCAAGGGCGCTAATATTGAAGCAATGAGGCAAATGGCCGAAGCGTTGACAGTCCCGGTGATAGCATCCGGAGGAGTGACCTCATTGGATGACGTAAAAGCCCTGGCGGCTTTAGAATCGGTTGGAATTGAAGCAGCTATACTGGGCAAAGCCCTGTATACTGGACATATAGGTTTTTCACAAGCTCTAAAAATCACACAAGGATAATTGTTGCTTTAGAATATGGATGTAATCCCCGGTATTGATCTAATGGACGGTAAGTGCGTCTGCGCGCTGCATAACCCTTTTGCAGTCGATCGTCCTGCCTCGCATGACCCATCTGAAGTTGCTGAAAGCTGGGCACGTCAAGGCGCAAGCAGATTGTATGTAGCAGATCTTGATGGCGCGCGAATGGGTTCACCGAAGAATTTAAAGGCAGTAGAGAAACTGGTAGAATCCGGCGTACCTATTGACTTCGGCGGTGGAATCAGGACTCTGGACACAGCTAAACGAGTTTTGGATTCCGGAGTAGACCGCATTGTTATCGGGACCACAGCAGCTTTGGAAGACCGTCTGGCGCGAGAACTCCTTGCTGAGGTAGGAGACAGGACGATTGTTAGTCTGGCCAGTCTGAATGGATATGTAGCAGTAAGGGACTGGCAGGCGAGGACTGACGAGAAAGCTGAAGAGTTCGCCCTGCGAATGAAAGGCCTTGGAGCCCGCCGGGTTGTTTTCACTGACGTTTCCCGTAAGGGTATGAGGGGTGGAGCTAATGTGATTCAACTCCGTCGTATGGCCCTGAGCATTGACATACCAATAATAGCTTCCGGTGGTATCAGCAGCCTGGAAGATGTTCGCCAGCTGAAAGAACTGGAACCCCTGGGACTTGAAGGGATGATAGTAGTTACAGCATTATATTCCGGTGCAATGCGTTTGGCTGACGCTATAGCTATAGCCGAAGCACCTGTCGAGTAGATGACATTACTGTAAAATATCTCCCTGGATTAAAACGCTATTCTTCCTTTGAGCGTCTAAGAACGAGATCAATCCCCCTAACCCCCTTCTCCAAGGGGGAATTAGGTTGTAGCATTCTCCAAAGGAATTGGGCTATGCGTTCTCAAAATGGGAATTGGGCGGGTGCAATATTTAAGGCAGAATCAGGTAGGGAATCACATCCCCCTACCCCCCTTCAAATGGGAATAGACTAGGTGCAGTATATCTCGACAACCTGACTGGATCATATATGACTCATAGAACAATTCGTCATGGTCTACGCCTGGTAATCATAGTGATTACGATACTTGCTTGCCTATTTATATTTGCAGCTGCAGCAATTCAATTCGGCATTCACACCCTCAATCAATGGCAGACTTACTCCTCAATTCACGGGATGCAACCTCCTGGAGCGAATGACTCTGTGGTTGTATTCGCTCCACACTCAGATGATGAGACTCTGGGCTGTGGGGGTGTGCTCGCACTGGCAAAAAGCAATAAGGCAAAGGTCAAAATCGTCTTGCTTACGAATGGGGATGGGTTCCGATTTGCTGCTGCTCGGACATATAAAACTGTCCATGTGACCCATCAGCGCATGATCGATTTAGCATATAGAAGGCAGGGAGAGACACTCAATGCCTTGCAACAGTTTGGCTTATCCCGTTGCGATGTTGATTTTCTGGGTTATCCGGACCGTGGCATTGCTAAAATGTGGGAAATGAACTGGAGTCCTGAACAACCATACACCTCAAAAGCAACCGGATGGAATTATGTAGGATATGATAATGCTCCTTCCAGGTATGCGCCATATTGCGGTGAAAGTCTACTCGAAGACATAGAGAAACAGCTAATCGCCAGCAAACCTACTATTGTTTTTATCCCCCACCCTCTGGATAATCATTCAGACCACTACGGCACATATTGCTTTGTAACCAGTGCACTTGAGCAACTGGCATCTGAAGGGCAGGAGTTTGCTAAGAAGGTTAAGTTGTACACATACCTGGTCCACAGGGGAGACTGGCCTTCATCCAACAAAGGAGCAGACGCTTCAATGCTCATGCCCCCACATTCACTGGTCCAGGGGGATACTTCATGGATATCTCTTACGTTACCAGACGATGTTATCCGCGCAAAACGTACAGCTATTATGTGTTACAAGACGCAGACCAATTTGGAAAAGACTTTTCTGCTGGGATTTGCCAGGCCAAACGAAATCTTTGGCATAGTGCAGTCCGGAATCGCTGCTAACATTCCCCAGGGATTTATGCAACCAAGAATCGACCTATTGAAATGGCGAGGTATTGTGCCGGTAGCCACCGATCCGGTTGGGGATTATGTGATGGCAGAGATGTCACAAGGCGGTGATGTGCGGTCAATATATGCTGCCACAGATAAGAGACTTCTGTTCCTGCGAACGGACTTCGCCGGCAAGCTATCCAAACGCGTGACATATTCAATAGTTGTAAAGAATCCTGATGCGCCTAAGGATTCCAAGCCATACGAAATCCGCATAAACAAGCTCGCATTCAGCAATCCTGATGGGCTGATGTGGTTTTACAAGGGTAACTCACTGCAGGTCACAATCCCTTTGAGCAGACTCGGTGCCGGGGATCATTTGTACATACAAATCACCACAAAGCTCTCCGGAATCACCGTAGATAATACAGGCTGGCGAACTATACAGCTGTTGCCGCCTGTGGTGGGTGAGAAAAGCGGCTCCAGGTAGCCAGGTTCAGACTGTTTCGGTGAATTAAGAACCTTTTGCCCCTGAAGCCATGGACGTATACCAGGTTTAGTCATTTGGTTACCAGATGACAGCTCATACTACCACTGACTCAGTGCCAACTGACTGATTCTCGAACTAGCTCTTACACTAACCACAATCGATCAAATACTTGATACGCCTGTGCAATATTACGTAACTACGACACACTATCCCGCCCATTATCATTCTGTATTATAGTTTTTCTGTATGTTTCGGTTGACACTATCATTTTCTTCACTTTAATGCTACACTACTTTATGTTTGTGGGCGACAACCTTTAAATGATGGCTCTATATAGTCATCATGTCATCAGTCCGCATCCTGGCAAAGGTAGCTTGTTCAGAATGGTGACAATGTGGGTTCTATTACATAAGATCGAGCAGTTGTCAAGGAGCATATAGGATGAATAGGATTTGTGTGTTATCTTTTATTTTGTTTCTCTGTGCAGTAATGTGTGTAGCTTCAATAACTAACGCTGGTGTTACGCAGCGTGTAAGTGTATCAAGCGGTGATACAGAGGGTAACAACGATGGTGACGTAGCAATTGATCCGGTGGGAGCTAATAAGGATAGTGATATATCATCCATAAGCTCGGATGGCAGGTTTGTAGCTTATGCCTCTGCTGCCGACAACCTTGTATCTGTCGATACAAACGAATGCTGGGATATTTTTATTCGGGATAGGCAAGCCAACGAAACAAAACTTGTTTCCGTGTCAAATGATGGAATACAAAGCAATGGTGATAGTGATAGTCCATCAATATGTGCTGATGGCAGGTTTGTAACCTTTGCGTCCGAAGCAGATAATCTGGTATCTGGCGATACTAATGGATGCAAAGATATTTTTGTTTATGACAGGCAGACAGGAATTACACAGCGTGTTTCCGTAGCCGATGATGGTACACAAAGTAATAGCCTCAGTAGAAACCCCTCTATTAGTGCAGATGGCAGATTTGTAGCATTTTGCTCCTTTGCAAGCAATCTGGTAACAGGTGACACAAATAATGCGGGAGATGTTTTTGTTTTCGATAGACAAACCGGCAAGATAGAACTCGCATCCGTATCAAGCGATGGAAGCCCAGGTAATTCTGAATGTGGTGGCCCATCGATAAGTGCAGATGGCAGGTTTGTAGCATTTCTCTCTACTGCAGACAATCTGGTATCTGATGACACAAATGGATACCAGGATATTTTTGTTCATAACAGAGTGACGGGGGAGACATTGCGTGCATCAATCTCAAGTGAAGGAGTGCAGGCAAATAACTACAGCTCATATATCCCATCCATTAGCGCAGATGGCAGGTATGTTGCGTTTGCGTCCTATGCGGACAATCTGGTGCCAGATGACGTAAACGGTTATCCATGTTTCTATAGAGGCCCGGATGTTTTTGTTCATGATATGCTGACCGGTCGAACAGAAATTGCATCCATTTCGAGTAATGGGGAACAAGGTGATGCTTGCAATTCTAATGTGGGCGGTCCATCCATAAGCGCAGACGGCAGGCGTGTCGCATTTGAGTCATTTTCAACCAATTTTGCATCTGGCGACACTCTTGGGACATATGACATTTTTGTTCACGATAGACAAACAGGTATGACAGAACAAGTATCCGTGTCAAGTGCTGGCGTGCCAGCTAACGCCCATTGCATTAGTCCATGCATAAGTGCAGATGGTGTTTTTGTCTCATTTAAATCAATGGCTGACAACCTGGTTATTGGAGACACAAATGAAAGCTATGATATATTTGTACATCAGTTGGATGTCCCTGTAACAGGAGTTTCCCTAAATAAGACGGTCATTGCACTCAATCCCGGAGCTTCTGAAACCCTGATTGCAACCGTTATCCCATCTGATGCAACCAATAAGGATGTAACTTGGTCATCAAGCAACAATAGCATTGCTGCAGTTGATGCCAATGGAAAAGTAGTTACTGTTGGGGATGGGATATGCACGATAACAGTTACAACAGTTGATGGCGGAAAAACTGCTACTTGTCTAGTTAATACATATGCTGGCATAACTCAACATGTATCTACATCAAGTGATGGAACACAGGCAGATGGGGACAGTGATACCCCATCCATAAGCGCGGATAGTCGATTTGTTGCGTTTGCTTCGGATGCGGTGAATCTTGTATCAGGTGATACAAATGGATTCACGGACATCTTCATTCAAGACCGGCAGACTGGAAGTGTGCAGCGATTATCCGTATCAACTGAAGGTGTGCAAGCAAACAACTTCAGCAGAAACCCTTCTACAAGCGCTGATGGCAGGTTCACTGCATTTGATTCCTTTGCAAACAATCTAGTACCTGGTGATGCAAATAGTGCTGGCGATGTATTCATCTTCGACAAGCAGACTGGTAAAACTCAACTCGTTTCCTTGTCGAGTAATGGAATACAAGCTAACTCCGACTCCAGTGGTCCATCTATAAGTGCTGACGGCAGGTTCATCGCGTTTCTTTCCGGTGCGAATAACCTGGTAACTGATGATACAAATGGATATCAGGATATTTTCGTTCATGATATGCAGACAGGTGTAACTGAGCGCGTATCAATATCAAGTGAAGGGGCACAAAGCAATAACGACTGTTATTACATCCCATCCATAAGTGCTGACGGTAGATTTATCGCATTTGAATCATTTGCAGACAATCTTGTACCAGGTGATTTGAATGGCAGCGTGTGTGCTACAAAAGGATCAGATGTTTTTGTACATGATAGACTTACTGGCAGAACCGAAATAATATCTGTTTCGACAGAAGGTGTACAAGGTAACGCGTGCAATTCAATAACGGAGGGTCCTTCTATAAGCGCGGATGGAAGATTTGTCGTATTCTGCTCTTATTCGACCAATCTTGTATCTGATATTACGAATTGGAGGGACAATGTATTTATTCGTGATAGACAGACTGGGATAACATCACAAGCATCTGAACCAAGCGATGGAATATCGGTTTACTCGCTTTGCAGCAGTGCATCCATAAGCGCAGACGGCAGATTTGTGGCATTTCTCTCAAGAGCAGATTGTCTAGTTTCCGATGACACAAATGGATGCAGTGATGTTTTTGTTTATGACAGAATTACTGGCAAGACTGAGCGAGTATCTGTATCAAGTGATGGAATACAAAGTGACGGTGATAGCGTTAGTTTGTCCATAAGTGCAAATGGCAGGTCTATTGCGTTTGGCTCAGATGCCGATAATCTAGTACCCGGCGATACGAATGGATTCCGAGATATCTTTATACATGAAATGGGCATCCAGGTGATGGACATTTCTCTCAACAAGACCGCAATACACCTTAATATAGGAGCTTCTGAAACCCTGATTGCAACCGTTATTCCATCTGATGCAAGCAATAAGGATGTAACATGGTCATCCAGCAATGATAATATTGCTTCAGTCGATACAAATGGGAAAGTGACTGCTGTTGGGGATGGGATATGTACAATAACGGTAACCTCCGTTGATGGCAACAGAGCTGCTAATTGTCTAGTTAATACATATGCTCGCGTCACTCAACGCGTATCTACATCAAGCGAAGGCACACAGGCAGATGGGGACAGTGATACCCCATCCATAAGCGCGGATAGTCGATTTGTTGCATTTGCTTCTGACGCGGACAATCTTGTATCTGGTGATACAAATGGATTTACGGACATCTTCATTCAAGACCGGCAGACCGGAAGTGTGCAGCGATTATCCATATCAACTGAAAGGGCACAAGCAAACAACTTCAGCAGAAACCCTTCTACAAGCGCTGATGGCAGGTTCACTGCATTTGAATCCTTTGCAGACAATCTGGTATCTGGTGATTCAAATAGTGCTGGCGATGTATTCATCTTCGACAAACAGACTAGTAAAACTCAACTCGTTTCTTTGTCGAGTAATGGCATACAAGCTAACTCCGACTCCAGTGGTCCATCTATAAGTGCTGACGGCAGGTTCATCGCGTTTCTTTCCAGTGCGAATAACCTGGTAACTGATGATACAAATGGATACCCGGACATCTTTGTTCACGATATGCAGACTGGCTTAACAGAGCGCGTGTCAATCTCAAGTGAAGGGGCACAAGCAAATGAGAGCAGCATGTTTTTCCCTGCAATAAGTGCCAACGGTAGATTTGTCGCTTTTGAATCTATGGCAAGCAATCTGGTTATTGGCGATTTAAATGGTAACCCCTGCCCTCCTAGAGGATCAGATGTCTTTGTTCATGATAGACAGACTGGAAAAACGGAAATAGTATCTATCTCTAGTGAGGGAACGCAGGGCAATATGTGCAGTTCAATATATGAACGTCCATCCATAAGCGCAGACGGCAGGTTTGTCTTATTCGTCTCAATTGCAGATAATCTGATATTAGGTAGTACATATGTCGGTGAAGGCATTTTTGTTCGTGATAGACAAACCAGTACGACAACTCTGGTATCTGCACCAACAAATGGACCGACTATGGAGAAATACTGGGTATATAGTCCATCTATCAGCGCTGACGGCAGGTTTGTCGCGTTCAGATCCAATGCAGTGAATCTGGTAACTGATGATACCAATGGATGCAACGATGTTTTTGTCTACGACAGAAATACCGGCAAAACTGAACGTGTTTCTGTATCAAATGAGGGGATCCAGGGTAATGGTGACAGCGATAGCTTATCCATCAGCGCAAATGGTAGATCAATTGCATTTGCTTCAAATGCGGACAATCTAGTACCCGGCGATACAAATGGATTTCGAGATATCTTTGTGCGTGAACTAGGAAGCAGTGGGACGGCTGTTGTCTCAGGTGTTGTTACGGGATTGGATGACTCAGGTAATACTACTGGTCCACTGGAGGGTGCTTGTGCAAGTATCGATGGAATCGAAACAGTTTCCAGCAACATTAATGGAGAGTTTACCCTCGAGAATTTACCTGCAGGCACGATGACAATTATTGTGAGCAAGCCAGGATATGTTCCTGTCACTAGAGCGTTGATGCTTACAGAAGGAGAATCCAGGAGTGAATCTTTCCAACTTATTGAGTTACCAAACAATCTGACAGTGACCATCAATCAAAGTAGTGATCAGGCAGATCCGAGCAGTGTATCGCCAATCAAGTTCTCAGCTGTGTTCAGCAAGCCGGTGACGGGCTTTATTGACAGCGATGTTACTATCGGAGGTACAGCTGGAGCAACCACTGCTGTTGTGTTGAATCCCAGTGGTGATCAGATGACATATGCTATTGAAGTCAGCGGAATGACGGCTGATGGTTCAGTTATTGTCTCAATCCCTGCAAATGTTGCCCACGATGATGATGAAAATGGTAATGAGGCATCCATAAGCATCGACAACACTGTGCAGTTCAACAAACCCGATACAACATCACCATCTGTAACCATCAACCAGGCGGCAGGCCAGAAGGCTCCGACTAATGTTTCGCCGATTAATTTCACTGTTGTGTTCAGCGAATCTGTTTCTGATTTTGCTACAGGTGATGTGAGTATCACGGGCACTGCAGGCGGTACAATGACGGCAACTGTTACGGGAAGCGGGACGACATATAATGTGGCTGTTGATGGTATGACATCGAACGGCACGGTTATAGCAAGTTTGGATGCAGGTGTTGCGCACGATGCAGCTGGAAATGCAAATACTGCATCGACCAGCAGAGACAACACTGTTACATATGATATCGTTGCTCCGGTCATCAGGATCAGCACACCGTCAGAAACGCTGACAACCAACGGTCCGGTTAGCTATACAATAACATATGTCGGTGCGACAACAGTTACACTTGCGCCAGAGAATATTACACTAAGCAAGACAGGTACTGCCGATGGAACTGTCAGTGTCACCGGAAGTGGTACGGCTACTAGAACAGTAACGGTCTCAGGCATCACCGGCACTGGTAAGCTGAGCATTACAATAGAAGCCGGAACTGCATCAGATGCAGTGGGTAACATTTCATTGTCAGAAGGTCCAAGTGCCAAGTTCACCGTAGACAATACCTCTCCCACCGTAAAGATCAATCAGGCAGTGGGTCAGATGTCCCCAACTAATGCCTCGCCAATCAACTTTACTGTTGTGTTCAGCGAACCAGTATCTGACTTTGCCTCTGATGACGTGACTATTTCAGGCACTGCCGGCGGCACAATGGCTGCGGATGTTACTGGCAGCGGCACGACGTACAATGTGGCTATTAGCGGTATGGCATCTAATGGAACAGTCATTGCCAGTCTCGTGGCTGGTGTTGCACACGATGCAGTTGGAAATGCCAACACCACATCAACCAGTGCAGACAACACAGTTGCATATGATATTATCGCACCAATAATCAGATTCAGCGCCCCATCGGAAACCTCGACTACAAACGGACCGATAGTCTATACAGTTACATATATAGGGGCATCTACTATCACACTCGCGTCGGATGATATCACGCTTATCAAAACAGGTACTGCTGATGGAACAATCGAAGTGACGGGTGGCGATGCTACGACCAGAACTGTAACTATCTCAGGTATCACCGGTACGGGTAAGCTGGGAATTTCAATAGGAGCAGCTACTGCAATGGATCTAGCCGGGAATGTTTCTCTGGCAGCGGGTCCGAGTACAAGGTTCACCGTGGACAACACTCCTCCCAGCGTGAAAATCAACCAGGCACCTGAGCAGATATCCCCAACCAACGAATCACCGGTTAACTTCACGGTTGTGTTCAGTGAGTCGGTGTCTGACTTCGACGCTGGGGACGTGACTATCTCGGGTACTGCCGGCGGTACCATGATTGCAACTGTCACAGGTAGTGGCACAACATACAATGTAGCTATTACTGGTATGACATCCAATGGGACAGTCATTGCAAGTCTTGGAGCCGGAGTAGCACATGATGCACTTGGAAACACCAGCACTGCATCCACCAGCGCGGACAATACTGTTAAATATGATATCGTTCCTCCTACTATCAGAATAAGTGCGCCATCAGCATCCTCAACAACAAGCGGTCCGGTAACATATACAGTCACATACGTTGGGGCTGCTGCAATCACACTTACATCCGGAAACATCACACTGAACCCAACTGGCACAGCTAACGGAACAGTTGATGTCACAGGTAGTGGAAACGCTACCAGAACTGTGACAATCTCCGGTATCACCGGCACGGGCAAACTGGGTATCTCAATTGGTTCCGGCACTGCAACTGACACAGCCGGTAACATTTCTACCGCAGCGGGTCCAAGCAGCAAGTTCTCGATCAACTAGCACAAAGCCGCAAAGAGGATCATATTTGATCTTCATTGCGGCTTTGTGTGAGATGCGATATGACCAGTCGATAGTGTCATCGACTGGTATTTTTATCTCTACTCAGCTACCAGCAATACACGGTCAACAGAGATTGTTTTTACACCTTTCGGATTATCGGCTGGGGAGAACCAGAAGTAGTGGTTCAGGTTCAGGGTGTGTACTCCGAGGTCGATCAGTTTATATTTACCGCCATTCATTTCCTCTATACTTATGGTCTTTTCTACAACACCAATAGCTGCATCTGTGTCGTAAATCCCGACCATAAAGGCATCTCCGGATTTCTGAATAGCATCAATTTTAACTGAAGCATAACAGTGCCACTTGCCGACTGACTGGCCATCTACAGGGATCTGCACGGCCCAGTTTGTGCCTGTTCCATTCATCACGCAGGCCATATTATTAGAAGCCTCGGGGTCTTCTTTCATATTGACCCAGGTGCCTTCTGCATATAGCGTAATCTTTGACTCCTGCATATCTACTGTTTTCTTGCCTGTCAGATCACCAAGCTCAACTGGTGGTATGGCAACCTTACCAAACTGCAACTTCCAGCTATTTAATCGAGGTGCCAGTGCTCCTCCTTCACTGATATATCCGACATTGTGCTTTGTTACTGCTGCTTCAAAGTCAGCAATAGTTGAAGGAAGGTCACCGGGACCATAAAATTCAGTATTGTTCTCTGCTGCCCATGACTTAACAATGTCGTAGTTCATGATCAACAGATAGTCCAGAGGGATTCTTTCCCGGGTGACTCTATTCAACAACTCAGGATTGTCTGCAACTGCTTTGGCTGCCTGGTCAAACAATTTCCTGCCTTCAACAATATACTTCGGTGTCATCCAGCTCTTTGATTCTTTCTTAGCGTAAGCTTCTTCGATCAACTTCAGATAACTTGTAAGATACGGACTGGCCGGGCCATAGTAGCCGTCCATAAACTCCTTAACTAAAGTTGCCTGATCAAGTGCAGGATTCCACAATAGATGGGCAATCACCCAGGAACGGAGACGCACGAAGCAGGCTCCTTCATTGTAGGCATCACCCTGCATAAATACTCCAACGACCTTGTTCTTTTCGAATAGCCGTATGTTGGGTTCATAGACAGGTAGAGAGGGATTCGGATATAGATAGTTGCCAAACCTGGCTATGTATGTCCAGATATACATGTTCTTTGAAATCGCTGCCCATTCATCAAGATCCTGCTTGAAAGCCTTGCTCTTTGGGTCAGGATCGTTCATGGTAAGTCCGTAATCGCATTCGATACTGCACAAGCGGATCAGGACGTTGTCTCTGGGTTTGATGTTCTTTGGAGCTTTACGTGTGTATTGGTAGGCAAGGGTTTCAACGAGGAAATCCGGATATTGCTTCTCAATATCTTCTGCTACTTTGTTAACAAACTTGATTACAGGTCCAGAAGGAGAGCCTTCAGCATCCTCAACAGCCTTACACTCAGGACACTGGCATTGTCCCAGCCAGTCATTCTGTGCAATCGATATTATCCCGGCTGCTGGATTGGTCTTTATGAGTTCTAGAGCGTTCTTTACCAACTCTTTTCGCATCTCTTCATTAGCAAGACAAAGCTGGGCTCCTTCGGCTTTACGTTTACCATTGATCATGCTGAACCATTCCGGATGCTGTGCAAAGTACTTCTCAGGTGGTATCAGCTGGAAGAAAGTGTGGCAGAACCCAAGAATTGTGTAGTGTCCGCCATATTCTATTGGCACGTTGTTAAAGTGTCCGGTTAGTTTATTTCTGGCTGAATACTGCCCATAATTATTAGGCTCAAAGTAGTGTGCTTCGCGGCACAGGATCTTAGGCACGTATTTCATATTGAGCTTGTCTATCTTAAGATTGGGCTTCCTGGGGATAAACGACTCATTATGACTCCACCAATGGCACCCTAAAACATCCTCCAGGAATGTAAAGACAGCATACATACCTCCACGTGCTCTTCCACCTGAGAGGATTATAGTATCTCCTTTAGTGACAATCAGGGTTCCATCAGAACCAAACGATTTCCAGTCTGTCTTCGGGAGAAGCTTTTTAGTAATGTTGGTCTGACCAACAAGAATAAGCTTCTTACTTTTGCCAACACTGGCCTCTGACTTTATAGGGAAGTTGGCACCAGTGATAGCCAGCAGGTGCTCCTGTAGTTCTTTAGCTGCGGTAACCTCGGTTATTACTGGTTTCGCAGGTGTGACAATCACATAGTTAGTCTTGCCAGAGGTGGCTAGGGTTATTGCTTGAGTGGGAGTTGATATAATGGCTGCCATTGCTACGACCGCCACGATTATCAAAAATTTATACATTTGTTTCCTCCTTGGTGTTTGTTCTAGAAAGCATTAAAGAGTGGGTGACGGGGAGAGAGGGGGAGGGGGAGATTCAGCGTATAAGTCACTCCTTATTAAATCTCCACCATCTTGTTATACCAACCAGTCCTCACTCTTATTGACCATTGTCACGATTTGGCAAATTATCGTTTCATAATTCTCATTAAGGTTATCAGCTTCCTGAGGTGAAATATAGCCACACCTCAACGCAAATTCTATCCATACCTGTGTTTCAAAAGCCTCAGATTCAGAATCGCTAAGTTTGCTTATAAAAGCTGCTTTATACCGTCGTTTTCGCCAGCCCGCATTATTCATAATTGACTCAGCTTTTGTCTTTACTGCCAGCCAAAAGCAAAGTTTAGTGAATAAAGCGGGTTAAGCTTCGGCAATGTTGGCGGCAACTGATCTGGATGATCGTCTGATTTGGTCAACCATAGAATACTTCTCTTCAGGTGGAAAGCGTTTTGTCACATCAAAAATAGTCATAGCAGCATCCATCGCTTTGTTCCAGACATTAAGTTCCCGATGTGTCTTGATCCTCATATTCAAATCTCCGGAATATGAATTTATTTAAAGCTGAATTCTTCATTCACCTTTACACATTTCTCTCCATTCCCACACGTATAATACCACGCAATAGACCAGCATGAATAGTAAGGAAATACCGGTACAAGAATTAAGCGAGTCCTGGACAACATGTAATAAATATCTCTTTACATACTAATCCTCATCTACTCACAAACAATTCTGCACGCACTGCGTGCATTTTCTCCCTATCTCCCTCTCACCCACTCTCCCACTCCCAAAAAATCGGGAACTGTTTCCGGCATGGGCTCGTATTAATACCAAAGTGCTTTGTTTTGCAAAGTCTTATTAATGAATCAAAGGAGAATGTGATGAGTATCATAGCTTACATTGACCATTTGCTTAGGAACAGAGAAGAAGTGATTGCGGATATTCAGAATGGGACAAAGACAACTGAGGTAACCAAGGTATGCTTCAAGGTGTTTCTGGTCCAAACAGTTATATATGGATTGATAATGGGAGCACAGAGCCTGCTGCACGGTTACCCGGATGGGTGGTTGTATTCTCTGACAGCTGCGATCAAGTTGCCCATGCTGTTTATATTGACCCTGATTATCTGTATACCTCTGCTGTATGTCCTCAATGTGCTTATTGGACCAAGGGAACAGTTCAAGGTTGTGATTGGTATTCTTATGTCAAGCCTGGCTGTTACCAGCATCCTGCTCTCTGCCTGTGCGATGATCTTGCTTTTCTTCATGATGAGCACGCAGAGCTATGAATTCATCACTTTGCTCAATGTTATAATCTTCAGCATTGCGGGACTTTACGGGGTATGGTTTCTGGCACAGGCTATGAAAACTGTTTCAGCTAATATGGAAGGCGTAAACGTGAAGACGATCATCAACTGGTGGCTCTTCACCTACGCAATAGTAGGGACTCAGATGGCATGGATGATGCGCCCTTTCATTGGAATGCCTGGGGCTC
Source organism: Abditibacteriota bacterium (assembly GCA_942493375.1). GTDB lineage: Bacteria > Armatimonadota > UBA5829 > UBA5829 > UBA5829. The sequence goes on from OW818698.1 coordinate 665,370, forward strand.
CATTCAGTATATTTAGAGCTCAGGAGTCCAATTTTTATCTTACTATTATTCATTTGGTGGGGAGGATGTTTTCTTGAGTTAAAAGTTGAGAGTTGAGAGTGAAGGGAATGGTATCCCCATTACTATCTGATCATCGTTTGGATTTGGTTTGTAATGGGGATATTTGCGATGTATTTCTTGTTGAAGCAGAGGTAGATAATAATAACGAAAGGAAAACTGCTGTGAAAGTCAAGAAAAGCACTGATACTATACATGAACCATCTAGCCAAATGATTGCTGTCAGCAACCCAACTGAATCGGAAGAATTGCATGAGAATGAGATCAACAACCTGCTCTCCAGTCTACGTGAAACTATACGGACTGCCCGGCAGCATGCCTTGCGTGCAGTCGATGTGCTACAGGTTCGCACTTGCTGGTCTGTGGGACAACACATTGTAGAGTTTGAACAGCAGGGTGCTACCAGAGCTACTTATGGCAAACGCCTGCTTGTAGATTTGGCAGAGAACCTGACAACTGAGTTTGGCAAAGGGTTTGATGAGCGCAATCTCAGAAACATGCGAGCTTTTTATGCAGTATTTCCAAATTGGAACGCACTGCGTACCGAATTAAGCTGGACTCATTATCGTTCACTGCTAAGGGTTGAAGACGCTCACGCACGGATATGGTATATGAACGAAGCTGCTGAACAAAACTGGAACACTCGTGCGCTGGATAGACAAATCAATACACTGTATTATGAACGTCTTCTTGCAAGCCAGGACCAAAAGACAGTTAGAGAGGAGGCTGATACAAATATCTCTAAACTATCGGTTGCCCCTCGAGATTTCATACATGATCCTGTCATATTGGAGTTCCTTGGAATACCAAACACTGGCAAATTGCTGGAATCCAGTCTGGAAGATGCACTCATCAGTAACCTGCAATCATTCCTGCTCGAACTGGGGAAAGGTTTTGCTTTCGTTGCACGCCAACAGCGTATCAGCACAGAGTCCAAGGACTTCTACATAGACTTGGTGTTTTATAACTATCTCCTTAAGTGCTTTGTCCTGTTTGATCTCAAGACCGGCGAACTCACCCACCAAGACATTGGTCAGATGGACATGTATGTCCGTATGTACGACGACCTAAAACGCGGACTTGAAGACAATCCAACAGTGGGTATCATCCTCTGTGCCTATAAAGACAAATCAGTCGTCCGCTACTCCGTCCTCCACGAAAACGAGCACCTATTCGCCACCAAATACAAACTCATTCTCCCATCAGAAGAAGAACTGAGAGCTGAACTCGTCCGCGAACAACTAGTCTTTTCAGAGCAGTCTACGGACAAAACAGGTAAGGACGTATAATGTGATCAAATTCTGCATTACCTAACTCTCAACTCTCCACTCTCAACTTTCAACTAATAAATGAACCTTTTCTGCATTTTAGCGTTCTAATTGGATGTAGAGTGGAAAATGGGGGTGCGATGGACCAGCTATCGGATACGGAGTTGATGGGGCTTGTTAAAGACGGAGATTATGCGGCTTTTGATGAGTTGTATAACCGGTATGCTCCAGGCCTCAGACGGTTTCTGTTTTCACTTACCTGGGACCAGGATACAGCGGAAGATTATCTGCAGGAGACTTTTCTTAGATTATACCGGGCACGCAACCGTTACCAGCCTACCGGGAAGTTCAAAACTTTTGTCTTTCGAATAGCGAAGAACTACTACATCACTAAATTAAGACATGATCGAAATAGGAATGAATCTGAACAGCAGATATATAGTTTCGACAGTGATCCATTTGAGAACATCCATGCAAATGCCAGGATAGAACCGGAAGTGCATTTGATGGAGGACTACCGGCGGTTCCGTCTCAGGCAGGCGATATCGACTCTACCGGACGGCCAGAAACTGGTATTTGTCCTTTCTCATTTTGAAGATATGAACTATTCGGAAATAGCAGAATTGCTGAGGATACCAGTTGGGACAGTAAAATCCAGGATGCACTCAGCAGTCAACAACCTTCGCACACTACTCAAGGAGGAATCCAAATGAACTGTGATCAGGCAAGGACTGAGTTAATAGCATATTTGCAGAATGAACTGCAAGGTGAAAGAAAAACTCGTTTAGAGGAGCATTTAGCCAGATGCCCTGGCTGCAGACACGAACTCGAAGGCGCCAGAAGGTTGCTATCGTGGACCGAGGCTGCATCTGAACAGGGAGTGATTAAGCACGTTGAAGAGATTATCGACAATGCAATCAAGGGTGGAGCATCTGATATTCATTTCGATCCTTTGAATGACAACAGCCTACAGATAAGATACAGGATAGATGGGGTTCTACATGAAATAGAAAAGGCAGATTCAACCCAACATAAAGGTGTAATATGCCGTTTGAAAATGCTGGCTGATATGGATACTGCTGAGTCCGGAGTTCCTTTGGATGGAAGGATACCATGGAAAATCGGGGACAAGGAGTTTGTTCTCTGGATATCATCCATTCCTTTCCTATATGGCAATGGAATTGTCATCCGCATATTTGACCACTCCGCTGTCTTGTTAGGACTGGACAAGATCACGATGTATCCTGACCAAAGAGATCTTCTATTAAGACTGCTCTATAATCCTTGTGGTATTATTTTGGCAACAGGTCCCAGTGGTTCGGGAAGGACGACGACCCTATATTCGATGCTCAAAATTCTGAATACCAGCGAAAGCAGTAAGAAGATGACGATTGAAGATCCTGTTGAATACCTGATGAAAGGAATTAATCAATCGCAGATTAATCACAACACGGGCTACACATATCCTATAGCACTAAGAGCAATGCTCAAACACGATCCGGATATCATAATGATTGGTGAGATCAGCGATCTGGACACGCTGCGTGGTGCTACGGAAGCTGCTTTAACTGGACATCTAGTGCTTTCACAAATGCATTCGTATAATGCAATCGCCGCTATCCAAAGAATGTCAGAAATAGGCTTGGAACCCTATCTGACCAGTGCAACCTTACTGGGTATAGCCAATCAGAGAATCGTCCGCAAAATCTGTAAAGTCTGCAAAGAACCCGCACACCCCAGCTTGGCTGCGATGAAAGCGCTTGGAATATCCGATGAGGATCTTGAAGGTAAGGTCCTGTATAAAGGAAAAGGCTGCGATGAATGCCGAAATACAGGCTACCGGGGTAGAAGCGGACTTTTTGAAATATTGGAAATCAACAACGAGATAGCCAAGATCATAGCAGAATGCGGAGATTCAAAATCAATCCTGGAAGCAGCCCGTAATAATGGTTTTATGACTATAACCGAAGACGCTAAACGCAAAGTCCTTGACGGGCTGACTACCTGCGAGGAAGCTATGCGGGTTTTGACCTGGACAGCTTAATAATTGATATTTGACAATGGATAATTGGCAATGAAGGAAACATGATAGAATCGGAATTGTGACGTAATGACTGAATCCGATTCCCTGCATTATCAATTGTCAATTATCCATTGTCAATTGAGTTACTTCCCGTAAGGTAGCACCTCTATTGGGCCGAAGGCTGGGAGGGATATGTCTTTTTCGTCTACGATATTGGCGTAGGGGTTCAGGCCTGGGGCGTAGTATAGACTAACGGGTGTTGATATGGCTGGGTAGTGCCATATTATTACGGATGATGGGTCTATGGGGTCGAAGTCTACGCGGAAGACAGATGGGCCTCCTTTGTCAGGTTCTTTGCTGCGGAGTGTGAAGCCTGATGGAGCGCTGCCTGCTTTGAGGGCTTTGGTTACTCCTTTATATCGCACGCGCAGTCTGCCCATTCCATTGACCTGTTCCAATGTTTCAATCGAGTCAAGGTATATCGGGGTTCCGTGGTTTTTCTTTCCGTATACTGTTGATAATGCAACCTCTGCAAGGCGTTTACCGAGTCTTTCCTGGCCTTCATATGAAAGGTGGATTGCATCTCCTAATGGAAGATCGATGGCACTGACCATATAGACATTATGACCTTGCAATGCTGCCTGTCTCTGACCCTCCCGGATCATTTCCCAGCGTTTGTTCTCAGTAGAGTAATCCAATGCATAACGGCTTATCTGCACATATATAAATGGCAGGTCTGGTATTCCGGTATCCTTTCTGACACAGTCTACAAAGTGCAGGAATGTTTCCACATAACCTACCCCGTTCTCACTCTCACCCTGATACCAGAGCACACCCTTTACTTTTCCACCTGCAAGGGCAATCCGCTGAATCATTGCTCCATACAGCGAATTACCTCCCTTTCCCTTCTGAGCAGGATCCCAGTCAATAGAGGAAGTTGCGCCATATGCACTAGGGAGCAGCCCTATCTTGTTGTCAATATACTTGATCAGGTGCTTTGCAAAAAACAGTCCCGGTCCAACAGGTCCCAATGGAGACTTCTTGCTTGCTGCTCGAGCCTGTTCAAACTGCTGTTCTGTGACACCAATGTTCTTTGTCAGGAACAATTCCTTGAAGATCGGAGCTTCTGCCTCGTATAACCGGTGTATCGGCTCTTTGGCTTCACTCCATTTGTTATCAAGATTGAAGAGCATAATGCGATCAGTAGTCTTACCAGACTCCCGCATCGGAGCAGCCCCCACCATATTCGATTGACCAGCTAAAACCCATAAATCCATGTCTCCCCCACCCTTTGCATCCGCTGCATAAGCACCAACGCTCATCAGCAAATACAAGGCAAACAACACAACAGTCATTCGATTATTTACAGTCTGCAACTGATATTTGATAACCATCTCATTTCTCCTCAATCCTATTTATTTACTATTCCCAAACGGTCAGTATATGCTTTCCCAAATCTCCCCTTCTCCGCGTCCCCCGTGTCTCCGCGTGAAACTCCCTTCATTGTCCATTGTCAATTATCCATTATCAATTAGTTTTTCGATCCCGTTGTCGAAATCCCCTGGATGAAGGTCTTCTGGGCGAAGAAGAAGAGGATAATAATTGGGACGGTGAATATGCAGGCACCGGCCATCAGGGAGGCCCATTTGCCTCCGTAGCTGGACATGAACTGCTGGAGTCCGTAGGCCAGGGTGTATTTGTTCGGGTCGTTTATGTAGAGCAATGGACCGAAGAAGTCGTTCCAGGTGCCGAGGAACTGGAACAGCGCGCAGGTTGCAAGCGCTGGTTTGGCTAACGGCAACAGGACCTGAGTGAATACCCTCCACTCGCTGGCTCCATCCAGCCTGGCTGCTTCGGATAGTTCCTCTGGGATTGTGGCGAAGAACTGCTTTAATAGGAATATATAGAACGCATTCCCGCAGAAGGCAGGTATTATTAGCGGAAGGAACGTCCCATACCATCCCAGCCAACGGAACAGTGCGAATACAGGTATCATTGTGACCTGACCCGGGAGGGCCATGGTCGATATCATCACGTAGAAAAGCACATCCCTGCCTTTGAACTTTAGGCGGGAGAAACCGTAAGCGACTATTGCACTTGAAAGGACGGCCCCGAGGACGGTCATTACGCAAAGAAAAAGCGTATTCCTCAGATACAAACCAAAAGGCACGGTTTGCATTGCTTCAGGATAGTTGCTGAACTTTACAGGATGCGGGATCAGAGCTTTGATCGATACCGGAGAGGACGCCTGTCCTCCTTTCAGGTATATCTGACTGTCTGATTTTAAAGACGTTGATACCATCCAGACGAGTGGAAGTATGAACGGGATGCTAAGAGCTATCAAGACTCCGTGCAGGAATAGACGCTTAAAGGCATCACGACGGGACTTAGTTCTAATCATTGTAGTGATACCTCTTTCTTCGATCAAGCTCCTGCTTAATATCCTGGTCAAGTTGTTTTAAGGCTTCCTGCGGAGTCAGTCTGCTGCGGATTGCCAGGTCTTCATATCTACCAATCCGATCGCTTAGAAAGACCTGATAAGGAACAGGTGGGATCGGATATATGTGTTCGCTTGCGGCAACATTCAAGAACGTTTGGAATTCGGGGTTCTTCTTGACGTATTCTTTGAATATCGGAGAGTTGGCTTCAGCAGGGAACAAGGGTATCCACCCACCCCACGTATAGAACTCCGCTGCTCTTTCGGGCTTGGCTATGCCGGACCAGAACTTGATGAACTCCCAGGCACCTTTTGAGTGTTTGGCGCCTTTGGGGATGATCAGGAAGTTGCCATTGGTCCAGCCGTAGTTCTTGGGTCCACCAGCTGGGGGAGGCAAAGGTGCGGTTTTGTATTTCAGATCAGGAGCAAACTTGCGGAGCTGTTCTACTCTCCATTGACCGTCCAATGTTATCGAATAAGCTCCTGATATGAACGGCCAGTCTACGCTGCCTGATGATCCGCTATTCAGGCCGGACTCGAAGCGCAGGACGTTGTCGAAACCGAGGCGTTTTCGTTCATCTACCAGGTATGTCAGGACTTTAAGGTTGATCGGAGTATTGATAGTCAGTTTATCATGCTTCCAGTCATAATATCCTCCCCCATAACCCGGAGCATACATGCCTACACCCGGCCATTGCGAAGGGAGAAAACCAATGCGGGTCAGGTTGCCCTTGTCATCAAACCGGTTGAGCTTGTGGCCGATTGCGGTGAGTTTCTCAAGAGTATCGGGGAATTTATTGGGGTCCAAGCCTGCATCCACGAATTGATTTGGCATGTAGTAACAAGCGAAGGCATTCATACCGGATGGAATCCCGTACAGTTTACCCTTATACATGCCGATTCTCTTCGCTGCCGGGTAGGCGTACTTTTGGAAATACTGCCACTCAGCAGGAGTCATGAATCCATCCAAGGGCTGCAGGAGTTTGCTCTCAGCCCATTTGGGGATAACCGGGCTCCATTGACCCATCACATCCGGAGGGTTTCCACCTGCAACTGCAAGCAGGAACTTTGAGTCTGCTACTGAGGATGGGATCGATAGAGCTATGACTTCGTATTTATCCTGGCTCTCGTTGAAGCGCAGAGCGATTTTGTCGATAACACCTTTCCACTCAGCAGTCCACATGTGCCAGAAGATGACCTTTTCCCGGCTGGGGTAGGTCTTGACAGTGGGCTGAGGCTGCAGATAGGAGAATGCAAACCCGGCTATAATCACTATAGCCAGGGCCAGAAACGCGTTGAAACTCTTTCCGTTCTCTTCTCTCTCACCCGCCATAATGCACCCACTTTTTCTGGGACTTGAATATGAGCCCCGTGCAGATCATGATTACAATAAAGAGCACCCATGCCATTGCAGATGCATAGCCCATGTCCAGATACCGCCAGGCCCTGTTGAAGAGGTAGAGGGCATAGAACATTGTGCTGTCTTCAGGCCCTCCGCTGGTCATTATGTATGCCTGGGTGAAGTATTGAAAGGCTCCGATGACGCCCATTACGAGGTTGAAGAAAATGACTGGGGTTATCATCGGCAGTGTAACGTGCCGGAGCCGTTGAAAGGAGCTGGCACCGTCTATCATTGCAGCTTCGTATAAGTGCGGGGGGACATCTTTTAGCCCGGCGAGGTAGATGATCATGCTCCCCCCAACACTCCATAATCCCATCATTACCAGGGACCAGAAAGCATATTTAGGATCAGCAAGCCAGGCTGGTCCGATTACTCCGAATTTCTTGAGTATACCGTTGACCAGTCCTATCTGAGGGTTGAGGATCCATATAAACACAACCGAAGTCGCGACCATAGGGACAATCGAGGGGATAAAGAACAGCGTTCTGTAAACCGACATGCCCCGGATATCGGCATTAAGCAAAAGCGCCAACCCCACCCCGGCAACAGTTCCCAATGGCACAGCTACGGCTGCATATTTAAGGGTTATCACTAGAGCCTTCCAGAAGATAGGGTCCCTCGAAAACATCTCTCCATAGTTAGCCGTCCCTACCCAAACAGGGGAGCTGACAACTTCATATCTGGTGAATGAGAGATAAATACTGACTACGAATGGAATCAGGGTGAATACGAGGAAACCTATCAACCAAGGGCTGAGAAAAGCATATCCCAACAGGTTTTTCTTCATATCGGAGGTATCTCCTGGATTAAGCGATTATTCACAAAGTATTATACAACAGATGGGGGAAAGTGGGGGTGAGGAGAATTCGGGAGTGATGGGACATATAGGACGCATATGACTTATAGGACTAATAGGACACGGTAACGTTCAACCCGTGTGTAAAAAACCGCCAACCAAGCAACCGCTAATGCAATATAGACTAGTACCTACTTGCATATGTTCGCGTCCTATACATTTCGCGTATGTTAACCCGTAGGGGCGATCCCTCTGCGGTCGACCGAAGTCCAAACAGGAGGCTGCAGAGAGCCTCCTCTACTAACGCGGATTACTGCAAGTAGGTACTAGTAGTAGGAAAATGGATTGATTACTATAAGCGATCATCGGCTGAGGATGTCTAGCGGAGTAACAGCAGTAATGTCGGTATATCTGGCAAAGTCAGCAGGATTGAGCGTAAGAATATGTGTGACACCGTGCGCCAGCATTAGTGCAGCTATACGGGTATCATGAGCTTGTTTACCAATCACTCCATACCTGACTATCAGCTGCCGCCAGAGTTCAAAGATACCAGCAGGTTCCGGTAAACACGCAAATGCAGAGGTCATTTCAATAAGGTTTTTGTCAGCTTCAGAAAAGGAGAGACCGAAGCCATTTACATCCACTGGACGAGTGGCAGTAACCCAGTACTCGATTGCTATTTGAGTGCAAATTCGAAGTTCCACTCCGGTATCAGCCAGACGAGTAATGGCATCCTTGCAGACCTGGTGAGAATTGGAGTCTGCATCACTCCAGCGAAGCAGAATGTTAGTATCGATCAGGTACGTCATAACCCGCGTGGTGGCTCGTACATATTCTCACGTCGCAGAGACTCATCGGAGATATTGAGTCCACGCACAGCTCTTGATGCGATCCGCCGCACGGCCTCTTTAGCCTTCTCCGGATCCCAAACCAACTCCTCGGAGGATTGTACGAGTTCGAACTCAAGTGGCTTGTTTATTGGCAAATCAACCGGCCCATCCGGTACTATGGTTCTGCCATCATAATGCGCTTTGATGATCACAGACATATTGGTTACCTCTAGTTCCATTATATCATGCTGCAGCGCAAGAAAGATTAGAGCTAATTGCATTTGCCTTTGAGTAATCGGTATATCAGCGTGTTTTACCATTGTATGTCACCCACTTCCACAGCGGGGCGTGTAGCATCGAGGCGGTTATCAGTATTACAAAACCAGATATATGAGAGTGATATCCGACCAGGATTTGTGAAGTAATACTGGAGAGTGTGGGAATTCCTATAAACAGCAATAATGCGACCGGCGTTCTGATAGACCACTTAAAATGACTGACTATGGGTTTGATTGCATTTGATAGCTCTTGTATCTCTTCTTTGCCTCGTGTAATGGCGTTAGGAGTGTTCATTGATTGTTGCAGGTTGGCATCGGGTAGTATTCGGGCTATGGCGTCATACAATTCTGGTAAATTTTTCGGTCCGAGGCGCTGTGGAAACTCCTTGATCTTTACTATAATTGAATCCTCCGGAACAGACAACTGGACCATACCTGCGGCGTGGTCATACCTTACTTCATCAAAATCACCGCCGTAGTGGAATGATTTCTGCATCTTCGATATGTTTACACGGGTGGATGCAGGTATTCTCAGCTCCTTGAGCTCTCCTAAAATGGCGAACTCACCCTCTTCAGCTGTTAACAGCGCAGCCTGCCAGGGTATTTCACCTGAATCGCTCTTAAACACTACATCTACTAGCAGACCCTTTGAGACTGCATCTTCTCCGTATCTTGAAATCAATAAGTCCATCAGTTGGCTGTAGTAAAGCTGTATTCTATCTTGTTTGATGCGATCACTGCTTAACCAGGGATATAACAGTCCTCCGACCAAAGCCACTATCATAGATGCTATGCATATTACACTGTTGTTCTGGAATAACACTACCAAACCAATGCAGACCGCCATAATCAACACAACGCCAATGGCCAGTCGGAGGCCCATTATAAAACCTATGGAGTTAGATGGACTCTTTAGTGGTGTTTCGACGATAGTTTTATCCACAGGTAGTTCATATCTTGCACCTTCATCCGCGCTTCCATTCTTTGCCTGATCCAGCACATCCTCTACCTGTTCAGATAACATTCCTGACCATTTTGCGATATCGGTTGCAACCTCTCTAGCGTACAGATCTTTTGCCAGCAACCTTGACCACAGGGGTCTATCAAACGGTGATCTATCCAATTTTGATAGCTTATAATATGCAGCGATAACATATCTGGGATTGGCCTTGGATCCAAGGTTCCTGTTCACTTTCAATTCTTTACGTTTGCTATACCACAAGTTCAACATGTTGGGGACTATGAACATTGCAAACCATATGACATACAGTAGATAGGCCCACTGGCCATGCGAGCTTATATTGGACTGTGCTAGAAACATCAGGAGTATGAGTATATTAAAGCAGGCAAACTTCAATATCGGATCAAGAGTCCACTCGTGATCATCTGCAATATGGCTGATCTCGTGTTCAATGACAGCATCAACTTCGTCTTTTTCTAAAGCGTTCACAAGATCTGCGCATAAAGCAATGCGACCTCCGTTCATCACAGCGGCCGTATAAATCTGTTTATAACCGGATATCCGTCTTATAATATTGGTTTCTCTGAGCTTTATATCATATTTGCCAGCGATCTCTTGTATCCTATCCTTTAGTTCACAAGTAGCAAGAGGGTAAGTATCAAACATATTGTGCAAAACACAGGTTCCGGCAAAAGATACCAGGCTTGAGGCGATAACAAGTGAGCAGTAAGATAACGCCGATGGCTCAAGCAGATGCGTCTTGCCTGATAGCAACACGATAATCAGATACAACAACACTCCGAAAGCTGAGGCTGAATGCACGAAGATCAATTTTGCGGTTACATTAAAACTTTCTTGATGACTGGAAAAGAACACCTGCAGCGGGACAATAAACAATACAATAGATACAACGCCTATCAATCCTGCGACTGTTCCGCTGATACCATAACTCATCAATGCAGGTATGGCTACAACAATAAGGGGCCCAATAATCCATTGCATAAGGGTGTGGATGTCCATCCAGTCTGCATAAGCCTCATCGGACTTAGTTTTTGAAGACCTTATTCCCAACAGCTTCGTAAGGAAGGCGGGAGATAGCATTAAAATGATCCAAAATAGCATATAATACTATCCTTTCACTAGTTGGTCGACCCTAATAAACACTTGGAGCATATATTAATTCTATTCTAATGTCAAGTATTGGCGTATACAGCATTATTAATTGGATAATACTTTTAACAATAGGTGTTTTTATGGCTATTAGCAGAGTTGTAATAGTTCCGGTTTGTTGTCTTGCAGCCATTGAGCGACTCGCTGCCGAATGTCTTTTGCCAGGCGCAGCATTTCATCAGCTTCTCCTTCAGATACTGCACCCACGGAAGTATAACTGGCCATGTTTCGTTTCTTGTGGAGTTTGTTTATGATGTCTATAGTGTTGGAATCGAGGCTTATGGTAAGTTCGAGGGATTGAATAATACGGTAGTGATGAGAGTCACGTGATGCTCTGTAACCTGAAGCTGCAAGTGCTGCGTTGGCTGCCTGGAGGACAGCATTGTGGGCTATATTCAACCGCCAATCAGCAGATAACCCCTGTAGTTGAGCTTCTCTTATATCGCGGTCAACAATAGCCACCAAGCCAGATATTTCCTGATGGCTTGTTGTGTGAGGGACCAGCCATTTGTAATCAAGCCACTCTTCTAAGCTCACTCTCTTCTCCAAGCAGCATTATTTTGGGAGCGTTCATCACAGTGGTAATGAAATGTTCTTGGTTGGCAACGTTTGAGATGAATTCTGTCTGTGTAAATACGGATGGATTAATCTCTCTGCCCAGTTTGTCCTGCACAGGTCGAAAAGCACTCACCACATCCCCGAATGCAATGTCCCCGATCAACATCACGTCCACGTCACTGCCGGAGAGTTCCTCTCCTCGTGCGAAAGAACCATAAATAAATGCAGCACTGAGTTGATCTGCAAATGGTGCAAGAGCACTGCGGAGTACATCCGCTACACCAGCCGTTTTTACTATCAATCCGCGAATTTCATTAAATATGGGTGAATCTGAATTTGCCTGATAATAGACCTGTTTACCCTGGCTAACACGCACGACCAATCCTATCTTCACAAGGTTTCCAAGCTCACGGTAAACAGCTCCATGCGACGAGTCCAGTATTCTTTGAATCTGCCGGAGATAGAAAGACTCCTGAGTGTGGGTAAACAGCAGTGATAGAACATCACACCGGACACCCCCGAACAGAGCAGTAAGCATTGAATTATCTCTGGTATTTGCACTCATAATGAGTCCAATTGTACTCAATTTGAGTCCATTTGTCAAGTGACCCATTCCATTCAGACGAAAAACCTATAGCATAGTTTTTCATTGTCAATTGTAAATTGTCAATTATCCATTGTCCCGGCTATTAGTCTTGTTGCTCGGAGCCAGGAGTTGGATTCTTTGCCGAAGCCTTCTTTGGTGAATCGGTAGTCGTGTTTGCGGTGGAATTCTTCCAGGTCGTGCATCAGGTCTTTTACTTTGTCCTGCTGCTGGGTGATCAGGTAGCGGTAGGTTTCGGTATCGTGGGTCTCTCCCAGGACATGCAGGAAGTGCGGGATGCATAGGCATGATCCATTTGAGTATGCTGAGCTCATCTCTTCTTCGGATATACCACGGAGTAGCGTGATCGTATATCGCTTCCTGCACTCCGATTGGACATGGCAGGCCGGGCAGGAGTCATCCCGCTGCCACACCTGACGGCGCTTTGTGCGTTTCGGGGGTGAGGTTGGGAGGTCATCCAATAGCTGCGTGACCAGTTTCACCTGGTCCATATATATAATTGTAATACCTAAAGTATTCCCCAGCTTTGCCAGCGTGTGAGTGTGCTGTTTGCAATAACCCCTGGAGCGGATGAGTTCAGCTCTGGTATCCGGATCATTGACAGCTTCATAAAGCACGGAATCCAGATAACGGCGGACGCTGTCAGCTTCCAGTTTGCACAGCGGGCAGCAGTCATTGTCCTTTATAGCATCCAGCACTTCATAGTAAGTTGTGTGTATATCAACTTTTTGCAGGGATTGAAGCATCTCTATGAATTTGTTTTTTATGTTCATGGTTTTGTCCTATGGACGATTGTAACACAATGAAGGGAAAGTATGAAGTATGAGTTATGAATTATGAAATGGGGAAGGGAGAGTTGAAAGTTGAAAGTTGATAGTAGGGGAAGGGGAAGTTGAAAGGTGATAGTTGAGAGTTGAACGTGGGGGGAGGAGATTTTATTGTCAATTATCCATTGTCAATTGTCAATTAAATGACAGAACCTCATTTAATGCGACTCTCCCGTCCCTGACTGCTAGACACACCCTTAGCACGTGGAGTTCCCGCATCATGTCATCATCCGGAAACTCACTGCACATGGCCTGGACTATCGACTGCAAATCCTGCTCCGATATTCCTGCCTCGTTGGCTGTTGTTCATAATCAAAGTACTTCATTGCCCAGTACCTCACAGTTCCGGTGGTGACAATATCTCTATCGCAGGTAGGTCAAGAACAGTGTTAACTTGAATCACCTCTGCACGCTTTCGAGATATAATCTGAGCTTCATCCCAACACCATTAAAGATAGTTTTCACCTGGCAATATTATACCCCCCAATTGAGAATAAATGTAGCCATCCACTTAGGAACTCCCGAATGATAACAACCAGAGGCTGGTCAAAGAACATTGGCTCGTATTTGATAGTTGAAAGTTGAGAGTTGAAAGTGAGGGAAGGGATGGGTTTGATTTTTGTTTTGATGGAATGGAATTGGGTTGGTCAGATGTTCCTACTGGTAGACCAGACACTCTTGTCTGGTCGCCAGCCTAACAAACAGGAACCGCCAAAACCCTCCAACCGCTCCCAAAATCTAAAACAGAAAAGGCAAGGAACGATAGATTCTAAATGGTATCTGTCCACTTTGATTCATTCCCCTTTTATTCCAGGAATCTCATAAATCAAGTGATGACATAAGCGATGCTAACAAATTCATGCAATGTTTGCCTTCGCATACACACACGTCCAGGTTTTTCTCTAGATATCGACACAGCTTTCCTTTGCGGTCTGTCATAGCTTCAGCGCGTTTCTTGCTATCTGATTTTGCCTTTGGATCAAAAAGGTCAACATCCCATGACATTATATGCTTTGTAGTTGTGGAATATGCACACCATACATATACGGTGTCAGTACTAGATCTATCTAGACCAAGTTTTATATGCAACTGACTACTGTGCTTATCAATCGGAGTCGCGTTGACAAGTGATAAACGACCATTCTTCAACTCATCATCAATCCATTCGCGTATTCCAGGCAGTTTAGCTTGGTGCTCCCATTCATTTAGTATACGGCCTTTGGCATCTGCGGCCAATCCTATGGTTCGTGATAAAACAAATATGAGCTTATATAAATCTCCTCGCTGTTCAAGCCACTCTCTGTACCATATGTGGATTACATTGGCATCTATGACAATCCCATTATTCACTGCTAGTTCCTTCATGTTCAGACCGTAGCATCGCATTAAGTGCTAGTCGTCTCACTTCTTCTGATCGCTCAGGAAAAAAACCGTCTGGCCAATCTGTAACGAAAATACCATCATCTCTAAGCTTCAATCGAGTCAGGATTTTCCCCTGGTTGTTCGGGGCATGCACATAGTATACACAAACGTCACTAGCCTTGAGATCATTATCAAGTGAAGCAACAGCAGCTTGAATTCGCAATAAAAGATGCTCACTATGCGTCTCTATGATACATTGAACACCATTTAAGGCTCTTTGTACAAAAAAGTCTCCGAGTTCTGCTTGTGCCTTGGGATGCAAATGAATTTCCGGTTGTTCTACAAGTAAGGTTTCTCCTGGAAGACGATTAAAACCTGCAACTAGTATAGGCAGTACTTGACTGCAACCATAACCAACATCAGCTAAATTCTGCTTTTCTTCAGTAATAGGATGCTCGATAACTATCTCGAAGTGTCTATCTGTCAACACATTAACATCAATATCTTTCGCAATGGAACATCTCGCTAACCATTCTCCTACTTGACTAGTGATCCCAATTTGTTTGCTTCCACGTCTCAGATAATCTGAGACCAGTACATCAACAGCTCGCTCGCCAGAACGACCAACTGCAGCAGGACTTTCTCCGCTGAACAAATACGTCCGACTAGGTGCAACCCTAAACGGCCCAATAAATTCCAAGCTTGATAAATTATGGAGTAGGCTGCGCGAACATGTGTCTATTTGTCGCATAATTCTGTATGAATTTGGATTGGTTTCTTGCATTAGAAACCCACCAGCTAGAAAATGGTTATTTCGGACGGACTTTGGTGGTTCAATACTAGGATGTCCCCATGTCTTTACAATCTGTCTGTCAGAATCTTTCGAATTTCGTGACTCGTATATTTTTTGTCCTATAGGATTCTCTATTCCAACAGATGACAAGTACATTTCACGTCTTTGGATCCGATAGCCAAATGCAACATCAAGTGCGATTGATTTATGCTGAAGATTTTTTAGTTGCTCAAGTTTGAATTCTACTCTAAAAGACATGTGACTACGACGGTCATTACCATGCACAGCATCCTTGTATGTACCAAGATCCTCTAAATCGCCTCGTAATAAGAGTGGCACTTTGGTATCACCACTCTTCAACGTTTGACTCAGTAATCCCAATACACTGAGAAGTGCCGATTTTCCTGAGTTATTTGGCCCTACGATTATTGTCAACCGGCTAAGATCAAACTGCGCATTCTTAAAGGCACGATAATTCGACATACTTATATGCGTGATCATATTAATAATATCCCTTTTTCAGCATTCTTTGATTTTGGTGATCTTTCCGAAGACATTTTCCGCATTCTACCCTAACCAACCCAGCATGTCAATGTCTATTAGGTATATTTCTTGCTGTTTCGGGACACCCCTGTCTCGAAACAGCAAGGCTGGTCGCAAAATGATTAATCGTACGGGCGGATGTTTTCGGGATTTTGGCTGGGATGAAATGGTGTCTGCCGCATTTACTCCCATTTGATCAGAGAATTACACTCATAACATACATCCGATTGATATCTGCGCAATCAATAGTTGAGGGTGATGATCCGAGTTATCCATACAAGTTAATAAACAAGGATGATGGAGAAGAAGCTGATGCCAAACTCATCTCAAAACAAGTGTGTTGCATCGATAATCGAGTATGAAAGAAGTGCCAATACAAGAAAAGTCAGCCTATCACTCATAACCTGACTCAACAAGCCTAACTCCGGTTGTACGTCTCATTCAACAACCAATGTTATAAACTAACATAGATGTAGGAACTAAGCAGGAATCCACAGCCTAATAGGCTAATTCCTCTATATCAGATATCACGAATTGTCAAAAATATGACAGCCGAAGCTATCATACCGTCCTAAGGCGAAGCTGGTGTGCAATGTCTTGTAACGATACAAAGGAAGAGATTCTGAAAATAGCCAACTCTGGAGAAGTGGGAGGTGGACATGATCAAAAAGGTGGAAACTTCCAACGTCATTGGGCTATAATGCGGATGTTTGAACTAGAAAGCAGTGGAGCCGATGATTTTCTGATCCTTTTTGAAGCCATACAGGATATTGCTGAACTTGACTCAGTCAGTGACCCGAAAACGATGCGCATTTATCAAGCGAAAAAAAAAGAAGGCAGCTACTGGTCATGGAATGAACTTACAAAATACAAAAACGCCAATGGAAAAAGTAAATCATCTGCTTTTTCGAAACAAACACCAGATATAATATCTGAAAGCATTATTGGCAAGCTTTATGCATCAGTAATAGCGTTTAATAATATCGGTAGTTCAGGATTTTTCATATCTAATTCGGGTTGCGATCTTCCTCTAGTGAACGCAGGGAATGCCACCAGTTATGAAGAGTGTTGTTTATCAGATATAGCAGAACCGCACTTAGAATTATTAAAATCAGGACTTGCATCGCTTCATAAGGATAGTAAACTGATTCCAGACCCATCGCGTATAATGATAAAACGTGTGGACATTCCTCCTAATGATCCTGGTCCGTATCTTCGAGGTAAAGTTGCCGACTATCTTTCTATAAAAAGCCCACGTAACGTATCACAGGCACGAGCTTTGATGGATGCTTTGCTAGCAAATATTAGTCATCTATGCGCCAAGACGGATAGACATTCCACATTTGAAGAAATGTGTAAGGCCCGAGGCTTTAGTAGATATGATCTACGACAAGCACTAAATAACTTAGAACCATTACCAGATGAACAGCAGCTTCTTGAGGACTATTTACGCCAAATGATAGATGAAAAGATGGATCTTCGCACGATATCAGGTATTCGAACAGTTGCTGCACGATTTAAACGTTCCAAGCTAACCAATTTGATCAGGGAAGATGAAATTAGACTTACTCATGACTGCGACGATTGGCTTAACAATAATGAATTTGTAATTCCGCTTGTTCCTTTACTTGAACGTGCGTATGATGTGCTGAAACTAAAACATTCCTTGTTCCGGGCACATGAAATATTTGCTTTTTTAATAATGAGGGCTATACAAACATGCGAGGACCGAATCTAAGAAGATTAATAAGAAGCCTAAGGACAAAATCGTATGAAGACATTCAGATTCGAAAGTATATGGCTGCTATCACACAAGGAGCAAAGCGCCAGAAAAGTAACATTCCATCCGAGCAAGAACTTGATCTTGGGCGGCAACCACACGGGAAAGTCGAGTCTGATTAGATCTTTATTTGAAACTTTAGGTGCTAGCCCGCAAGGGGTGCAAGACAGGTGGGACACCAATACTGTTTCTGTTGTAGAATTTTGTGTTAACAATGAACACTTCCTTGCGTTACATGACCATAGCAATCGAGCTTTGTTTGATATCAATGGTAATCTAGTAATTGCTACAGGCGATTACCAAGAATGGAGCGATTGTTTCGCCAAGACAACTGGGTTTAATCTTGTTTTCGGAGATACAGAACATTCAAGATTGTCTGCTGATCCGAGTTGTTTCTTTTTACCATTCTACATTAATCAGGATCGAAGTTGGCAATCAAGTTGGGACACCTTCAAGAGGATGCAGCACTACAGGTCACCACACAAAGACATCCTAGAGTATTTCTGCGGACTACGACCACATGAGTATTATCAATTGCGTGCAGAACGCGACCAAAAAAGGTTATCTCTCAGAGAATCAGAAAAGGATCGTCTTGCACTGAAAAGAGCCCGTGCCAGAATAGATCAAGAACTACCGTTATCTGGTCCAAAAGTGGAATCATCCGATTTCAAAAAGGAGATTGAGCATCTCACACTTGAAGTTACTCTCATAAATGCCAAGCAAGAAAAGCTCCGGGCAAAATCAGTTCGTGAGGAAGAACTATCATCTAGTCTTAAACTTCAAATTGATCTAGCAACAGAGGCACTTTCAGGTTATGATCTTGACATGGCATATCTTCACAAGAAACCAGAAGAAAAACTAGTATGTCCAACATGCGGGTCTGAGCATAATGAACAATTTCTTGAATATTTAGTATTTGCTGAAGATGCCCGTGTCCTGCGTGATATGTTGGTTCAACTTCGCAAGGATAGTTGTGTTGTGCATGAAGAACACAAAGCAACTCAAAAGCAAATTGAAGAGCTAGAAGATGACTATCATCGAATCTCAGAAATACTGGATACAAAACGTGGTGAATTGGATTTTCGGCAAGTAGTCGAAAGCATGGGTGCAGAAACTGCATTTAGGGCTTTTGAACTTGGAGACAAAGACATAAAAAAGGATATTGACTCTTTCTCTGGAGATATATTCTTGCTAGATTCGGAACTTGCTAAAATTGTGAATAAAAAGCGTGTTCGTGAAATAAATGATCACTTCCGTCAAGCCTATGCTGCTGCTAGAAAGTATTTGCATCTAAATCCTGTCACAACAAAGAATCTTAGGCTTACGAGCCGTCCAGATCTATCAGGAAGTGGTGGACCCCGATCCATTCTTGCTTATTATGCTGCAATCTGGCGAACGTGTGACTTCACAAATTCTGTGTTCCCTGTACCAGTTGCAATAGATTCACCGAATCAGCAAGATCAAGATGATTTCAATCTATCAGTTGTGCTAGATTTTATTGCTGAACAGTTGCCTGCTAATATGCAGCTTATCGTCGGTTTGGGAAAAGACTCGGGACATGAATATAATAGAACTATCCTGCTCGATAAACCATATAGTTTGATGGAGAGTTCAATATATGAGGAAATCAAGAAGTTTGTGGATCCATTAACTAAGGCATTATTTGAAGCTCTTCTTAAGCAGGATAAATCTTCTCTGTTTTCTGAATGACAATATATCGCGTGAGGACGTTCGGGATCTAGGGAGTAAAAAATGAAGGTGATGACTGAGAGTGAAAGTGACCATTCACTTCGGAGATCTCGAAAGAAAGCAACATAGATTAGTCGCAGAACAATGGCTCTTACAATCGTCGATTTTGGGGTTTTCGGGTTGGAGGGGAGCTTGTTTATCTTAATGTGGAATCAGGCAATGCTCCACGTTACGAAACACCCAGGACTGGTTGATTGTTTGTAGTGGAATGCATTGTGCCTTTCAGGTCAGTTATGAATGCGTTTAAATCGCCTTCGGTGACCTTTGTCCTGGGGATGACATAGGCGGTTAAATTGTCTGCAAAAGTCAGATATACAAATATGAATACATGGGTCGGGGTAACTTTTATGGATTCGATTTCGGTGAATTTGGTGAATGAGACTGCATGATGAGAAATCTCCCGGATACCGTCGGGAACTAACTCCAAAATTTTCTCACCACAAAGCAGTTTTATATATACATTTTTGGAGAGATTCCTTTGCATCAATTTTCGAGTGTACTTCCAGTTGCTTAGAAAACGATCACAAAGTAACCAAACCGCACAACCGATAGTGCAAGTGAGTATAATGTCCGAATAATGCTGGCCCATCACGAGTAAAACTGCTGTATACATACAAAGGTAACACACTAATCCGAAAATCTTATATTTATTGTTCACCTTACGCATGCTGGGTGTAATGCGTTTGGGAAACTGTAAATATGCTACCACGTCCTCTACGTCGACATTGAATTTGATTTTCATTATTAGCACCTTGAAAACGCTATTCTATGAGCCTGCCTCATTGTATCCATATGCATATGTGCTGTCAAACAGTTTAGTATTTGAGAGTAAATTTCCGTCCATCCTTCGATACGCGCTTCGCGCTACTCAGGACGAACGGAAATTTTACTATTTCACACATTAACGCGGTTTCGGGTCTTTCTTGAGTTCATAGGCCATATAATTGCCGTGCAGGTATATGCGCAGGATAACACGCAACTCTTCCTTACCTCTATGATATGGCAGACATGACCCCCGCTGGTCGTTTCTCCACCAGCCATATTTTGCCATGTATTTGTCTATGGCATCGTTACTATGGTAAGTTTTTGATATCAACAATCTGGAGTTCACCGGAAGGATATCTGCTTTAGTTCTTTCCAGCTTTATTAGGGTCGGTAGTATTGTTAACGGATTGCCCTCCTGCCACAGGCTTGCACGATCCAGCCATATTACTCCAGCAACAAGAATGAAGGCAATCAGGAATACTATCTTCAGTCTTTGCTTCACCGCTGCGTTCATATAATACCCCCTGTAATAACCATACATGTTCAATATTCTACTGCCTGACCACTTATCAATTCCTACCATTATCCTGTGTTGCAATATTATTGTAAACATGGGATGTGAGCGGGTCGAAGGGAGAGTGCTTCGCAGCCACCTGGTGCATCGGCATCGGGGATTTGGGCATGACATTTCCCCCTGCGGCATGTGGATACGGGTATAAAATATCGCAGATACAGGAAAATGAATTGCAAATAGGTTTGGATTATTGATTTATTGCTCTATAATAGATTGATCGTCTTGTTTGATATTTGTATACATTTTATCGTATCACTGTTCGATATTATATGCAGACTATTCTGACAGGAAGAAATATGTATGAAATAATCAAGGCTAGATGTTTATTCAGATAGCACATCATAAGGAGCAGAACAAATTGGCTGACAATGGCGACGGAATACTGGAAGACAGAGACACAATAAAGCAAATATGCATTGATGATGACTTGATACTTGAGACTCAAATTGTCGAACTCAACGGGACGAAAGTATTATACTTATCCGGAGCAATTGACGCCTATTCCCTGCCGTTGTTTAAGGAAGCTATGACGGAAATGCTGGATCAGGTGGACAGGAATCTGACAATAGATATGCATAATGTGATTTACATGGATAGCAGCGGGTTTGGGGTATTAATCACTGCAATTAAGCGCCTTATCCCTAAAGCTGGAACAATAAATCTTGTCGGCTGCTCCCCTTCAATAGGCCGATTGATGCATATCACTCACCTCGACACAATCATATCATTACACCAGAATATGGCAGATGCAATGAAAGCAATATCTGAGACTGCTAGAATGCTTTCCTGATCACAACTATTGCAGCATCGCCATGAAACGTTCCGTTTGCAAATAGAGCGATATTGATTTACTCATCTAAACATAGCCCACAACATAGAGCACGCCAAGTATGTTATTGCTTGTGTTGATGGCTATTCCCCAATCACACCAAGTTCAATAGCTTTTTTGAATGCATCATATCTGTTTGCTACTCCCATTTTCACGTATGCCTGTGCCAGGTGAAAATCTACTGTGCGTTTGCTAATACCAAGGTTGTTTGCAACTGCGGTAGAAGACTGACCACTAAATAGCAGGCGCAGAATGTGAATCTCCCTGTCAGTAAGCTCATATCCGTGTGAAATCACTGTATCACACACTCGATCTTCTGCTTGGGTTAGTTTCATAATGGAACACCAATCTCCTTGTAGTTACAGCCTGAATATGTCTATACACCATTTGCGCCGTAAAACAGCACGTTAATGTCCTTACAGATATGATTTCATCGATATTGCCCGACAAAGTGTCAACACCTATCAGTATATATCCTATATTTCAATGCAAAATCCCCTTTATTGATCATTCAGAACATGCACATTATTAATGCTAAGTCACCTATTATTTACATATTTCCCAATTACGCAAATAGTCAAACACATAGCCAAACATCACTACGCTTGCTTATTGAATGGTATTTGAATCTATTATCTTTTTTATTGCTATTTCGGTTTGATTGGTATCATTTGTGAGCATATATAAACAGTCCATTCGGATATTATGAACATCCCGACAAATGACATAGTTACAATGATAGTTAATTGGATAATTAGTTACACAATGCCAAATACACGAATGATTTTCAACTTATATATGCTTTATATTTGTTTAGCCGGACTGTTTCTGACAACAACCAGCATGGCAGTAACCTTGGCCGAGAGAAGCAAAGACACTACCACTATCCACAGTGTTAAGTATACAAACCGTACTAGTAATCCTCCAATGCATACAGATATGATCATTCCTGCCTTCCAAGCAGGACATCAACCTGATCAGGCATTGACTGTCCCTGAATCTAGCACAGTAACTGGAATTGCCGCAGCCCTGGTCTTGAATGGCATTGGGCTTGCCGGTTCACGGTATTACCTGCGAAGAAAATACAATCGTGAGAGCGCTAAACGTTATGCCTCCAGTTACACAACTCATTTACCAATATATGTTGACACTATGTTGTCCGTATTAGTGATATTGATTGTAAGCCCGGTGTTGTTAACTGTAGCTGCTGCCGGAGCGCTCAAAACGGGTGTTCCTAAGGTCTATCGCTGCACAAAAACACAAACAACACCGATCAACAATGAATTTGTCGGCACAGAATCTGTGTAGCCTGGCGAAGATAATGCAACGACCTTGAGCAGTCTGTCAGCTCGAAAGTAAGGTGAATATAGGCAGTATAGCAGTAACAAATGAGGCATATTTTTTCATAATCGAAGAGGATTGTGAAACCGCAATAATATATAGTTGCGGAAGTTCCAGTCAAGATGACTTTACCAATCCAAAAACAAAAAACAAAAACAGGAGAAAATGAAAGATGAAAAAGATAAGTATTCTGATAGTGTTAGCTGTCGCATTGTTGAGTTTGGTTAGCGTTGCTCAGGCAACCACACCTATTGAAGGATCATTGTCGTGGGTAGCCACTGGTGTTACTCAGGATGTCCCCCTGACATTGGCCGCCAGTAACCAATTCTGGCTGACCGATCTGAAGAAGATCACCGGAACAGGAGATTTTGTTACATTTCCTGGTTTCTTAGGTTCCATCCCGGACCCTACATTGCTTGTAACTACTTCGAACGCATCATTGTTAACATTTAGTTTTACCGATGCAAATTTCGGCAGCTGGGTAACTACAAGTGGGACACACAAGCACAGCCTCGACGGCAATTTCATGGATGTTTCCTTAAAAGGAATATTCACTCCGGGCCTTTGGTACCCTACCAATACAATGAACAACGGTGAGCTTAATATCACATTCAGCGAAGCCGGTAGCAGTCTTTCCGCTGGTGGAACAATGGCTTTCGCCAAAGCAGTTCCGGAAGCATCAACATTGGTTGGTTTTGGTTCAGCACTGGCTATGGCTGGTCCTGGACTTGTTGGATGGCTTCGCAGACGCAGATCATAATTCTAGATAAATAGGATTATGTAAGTGTGGGTGCTGTTGTTTTGTATGTAACAGCACCCAATATTAAATTCTGGTTGATACGCTGCAAACTAATCATTGTTTGCAGCGTATCAACTCTGTACTTGTCCAATCTCCCAGTCACATATCTATTTTGCTTCAAACACGTCGATGCTTCTGATGATTATGCAGCGGTCCTGGGGTTCTATTACTACCTTGCCGGCGGATGAGACTCTCATTCCGGAGTCGCTGGATTTGGTTATGAACATTCTAATAGCAGTTGTGGTGACTGGTTTGAATGTGTGTTTGTAGATGAAGCTATCTACCCTCTGACCTGGTTTCCACATGTCTGTGTAACGTGGAGCGTTGACTACCGGCGGGATCAGGTCTACCCACTGACCGTTGCTCATATACTGGAGTTGGTAGTCTACAGGAGTGCACTCTGTGCTCGGGTTGGCATATCCACTGGGATCTCCGGGGTAGATGTCTATGGAACCGATCTTCTTTGCAACCGGCCACTGAATCTGCACCCAGGCTGGTATGCTGGTCATGGCTGTGCTGTTGGGATAGAGATATTCATCATAGAGCAGGAACTTCGGATCAAGGCTGCATTTGGATGTCGATACTCTTGCTCCCTCTTTTAATGTAGCTACGTTCTTTCTTGATGCTGCTTTGGAGGTTTTATTATTCGGGAATGGAGTGAACTTGTTTCGCAGATCGGAAATAGATGGAGCTGATGAGATCCGGTTGTCCCTGTTTACTGGCTTGGGGTTCAATTTCCATTTAACTACTGTTATATCCCGTGGTGTGATGTCCCTGTTGGTAACATCGACTCTGTGACCATCTCCGATAGCTGTGAATATTGTGCCATCGGGCAGTACTACAGTCGAAGTTACGCAGCCTGTGCCCATGTCTACATAAGTATCCCTTGAGCTGATTGTGCTCTCCCAGACATAGAGCAAATATCGATGATCAAGGTCCCAGGTCTGCCCGTTGTCGTGGCTGACTATTGCTTCGGTGCCATACTGGCAGCGCTGACCATCGGGAGTGTTCGGGTATCCACGGCGGACCAGGTAGCTCATGACTATGTCACCATTAGGCATCATTGCCAGGCTCTGGTGGTGCCTGCCCCAGCGGAAGAGTTCATTTATTGGAGACCATGTGTAGCCATTGTCTTTGGAAATGGATATTCCAAGTCCGCAGTAGTTATCGTGCCAGAGGGTCTTGTAGGGCATTGGCATGTCTATTCTGAGAGCAGCGACGATATCCCCGTTCTTTGCGCGGATCTGTTCGACTTCGTTTACTCCACTCCACTGCGGAATGTTGATCTCTTTGTCCCAGGTCTTGCCTTCATCAGTGCTGAACCTTACTGAAGCTTGAGAGATATCTTTAGTGAGGGAATCATCAACACCCCAGGGAGCGTTCTCTTTATAGCGGGTCTCAACAAGGCGGGTTATTTTGCCTGTTGCAGGATCAGTATCTACCATCAACGGTCCCCATTCATACAAGGGTTTACCATCTGATGCATTTGGAACGGGAGTCTGGTTACCCCACGTGAGACCGTAATCAGAGCTGAACCAGTAGTAGGACTGGGCAGCAATCAGTTTTCCATTGCCAAGGTATGTTACACCGGTTGCCGGGTTTCCATCTGAATTGCCCTGAGCATCTGTATGCATATAATAAGGATCAGTCCAGGTAGCGCCTGAATCATCACTGTATATGAACATCGGTCCGGGGTTGGCTATCTTCTGCCTGTCCAGGTGCAGCAGGAGCCTGTTCTTCTCGGGCATGTATGCAAAATACGGCAGCTGGGCCCTTTCGTTCCACTTACCACTAACAACCCACAGGTCAGCAGGCAGTTTGATGCGCTTATCTGCTCCATTTAACTGGTAGACTGTGTGTTTCTGCCAGTCTGCGGGGTTGTTCTGGGTGGAATATGTGCTTGTTGATGACACACCTGCAATGAGCAATAATGATAAGGTTAATACAAATCGTTTCATTTATAATTCTCCAAATACGAATCATGGGCGTGCGATCCGTCCCTACTTCGACTTACCAACCCTGAGTGAATTATCTCTGACTTTGACTCGCTCAGCACGAACGGATCGCCTGGACACTATGATTATTTCTGAGTAACAGTTCAGGTTTGCGGTGACAATGTCATCCTGAACGCAGTGAAGGATCTCAATAAAGCAGATCCTTCACTGCGTTCAGGATGACATATTACCCAAGACTGACCTCTTACGTTTCCAAATGGCTACTCATTTGATGCTATTTTGCTGCTTCTTGCAATGATCGGGTGCGGAGGGTTATCCATCGGCCTGGGAGTAGGATTTCTTCAGGCAGAGTCGGGACGAGTTCGTTTATTGTTTGGATTAGGGCAGGATCAAGAGGGCCTTTAGAGACCAGTTTGGAATCCTGGCGCAACTGGTCTGCATCCAGCACACCCATCACCAAGGCAGAGACGCCTTCGAGCCCAAGAACATAACGGACTGCCATCTCAGCCAGGGACATGTTCTCCTGCTCTGCTAAGTGTTTCAATGACTTGATGATGGGAGTGACTTCTGATAGATAGGCAGGGATTTCGGCTTTGTCCATGAGAATAAGACCCTGCAGATAGACACTTCGGGCGAAGACAGCTACACCTCTTTTGTGTGCTGCTTGTAATACTCCTGAATCCAGGAATCGCCTGTCCAGCATACTTACCGGCGCTTGAATTGCTTCAACTAAGCCGGATTCAACAATATGCATTGCAGCTTCGGCAGTTTCAACTGAGACTCCGATGTGCTTTAGCAGACCTTCATTCTTGAGTCGAACCAGTGAATCGATGTATCGAAAATCCCCCTCCAGGTGAAGCATACACATCGGTAAGGAATCCAATCCCAGTGTTTCAAGGGAGTTCAGAACTGATTGACGCACTACATCCAAGACGTCCTGGTTCTTGTATTCTTTACCGATATGCACGACTTTTGTGAATACAGTAAAACTATCGAATGCTTTGAGCTCAGACAGAGCATCGTGAATGGCTTCTTCGCTTATACCGTATGACCTGGCTGTATCGAGGCAGTTGATACCACATTCCATCGCACATTTTATGATATCGCGGACTTGCTGAGAACTCGGGCGTCCGTTATTGTTGCTGATACCGTAGTCCAGACCAAACTGGACTGTTCCCAACATAAGTTTGGATAGGTTGTATTCCGCGAATTTTATTGTTTGCATATTTGGTTGGTTCCTTTTTTTTATTATTAACCGCGAATCACGCGAAAGCACGCGAAATTATTTTTTATATTCTATGGTCGAGTAGATTATGATTGCTCGTGTTTGAACAGGATTAACAAGATTTTCAGGATTAACAGGAAGGGAATTTATGTCATTCTGAATGCAATGAGGAATTTGCTTTTGAATGCTTGAGATTCTTCACTCCGTTCAGAATGACATGGTTTCCCAATGGTGAATCTATATCTCCCTTCCTGTTAATCTTGAAAATCTTGTTAATCCTGTTCTAAAGACGAGTACTATTTCAAAACATCAAGATCGTATTTGTTGCGCAGGTCGGATTGGTAGTCGGCTTTGCGCAGGGTGTTGTCTGAATTGACTGGTTTGGTGCCTAAGCGCCATTTTACCAACACTGTGTCCATCTTCCAGAGAGTTTGGGCTGGCATGTTGCGGACTCCGGTGCAGAATGTGGTCAATATAGCTCCATCCGGCAATAGGACGTTGGATGTGGACTGCGGTGAGCCCCAGTTCTCACGGTTACCGGTCATGGGGGAGTTATTGGATGCCAGGATGTATTTGTGGTCCAGGTCCCAGGTCTTTCCGTTGTCCTTGCTGACTACTGCTTCTATGCCAAACCTGCATAGTCCGTCTTTACCTGCGACATAACCGTTGCGGACTACATAGGTCATTACTATATCGCCACTCGGCATAGTGATCATGTGCGGATGGTGCCTGCCCCAATCGTACAAATGGTTCAACTCTGACCAGGTATATCCATTATCTTTAGACACCGATGTAGCCAGACCGCTGTATTGGTCGTTGTCCGTGCCCAGGAACTTCACAGGATTATCCATTCGGCATGCAGCAACCAGATCACCGTTCTTTGCCCGGCAGAGCACTATTTCATTGGCGCCTTTCCATTGTGGAACATCAATTTCTTTGCTCCACGTCTTGCCTTCGTCTGTGCTGAACCTTATGCAACCCTGCGAGTAGTAGTCTGCTGTATCGAATGTATTGTAGCCAGTGTATCTGGTTTCGACCAGACGGGTGATCTTGCCGGTTTTCGGGTCTTTGTCTACCAGCATCGGGTCCCATTGATAGACCATATTACCGTCAGATCCGACAGGCACCGGAGCATAATCACTCCAGGTCTCCCCATAATCTGTGCTGGCCCAGTACCTGGTCTCCAATCCAAGCAGGACTTTGCCTTTTGCCAAGTATGTAAGTTGAGTAGCAGCTCCAAGATCGGGATTGCCATCTGAACCAGTGTGCATCCACTTGGGTTTGGTCCACGTCTTGCCGAAGTCATCGCTGAAGACTGCGATTGCTTTAATTACAGGTTTATCAACCGAGACTCCCAGCATTATCCTCTTACGCTCAGGCATATAGACCAGATAGGGCATCTGGGAATTGTTATACTCCCATTCCCCTCCAATAAAATACATCTGTGCAGGCAGTGTCTGTTTAGATTTGGAGCCATTTGTCCGGATTACACCGTGCTTCTGCCAGCCCCAATGTGTCCAGGGGGCATCGCGCGGGTCGACTTTGGAGTTCATATCACAGGCCAGAGGGGGTACGATTTTTGTGTCCATACTATCACTTCCTTTTGCAGCTCCAGGCAGCAGGCATAACACACCCGCAACCGCTGCAGAGATGAATGTATACTTGATTGATTGATTATTCAATTGTTATTACTCCTAATTTTTTAAATTTTCACGCAAAGCCGCAATGTCATTGCTCCGGGTTGTATTTGTTGCGTAATTCTGAATCGTATGGTGCGTTGCGGATTTTTCTGGATCGGGCTACTGGTTTGTCGCTGAGCCTCCATTTGATCAGGGCTGTGTCCATTATGCACAGCGGTTGGGATGCTTCGTTTCGGAAGCCTATGCAGAAAGTGCTGAGCAGTGATCCATCAGGCAGGAGCACTGTAGCAGAGCTCTGTGGCAGGCCCCACCACCAGTTCGGACCTTTTACCTGTCCAGTCCACCAGGCTAGAATATATTTGTGGTCCAGATCCCAGCTCTTGCCATTGTCTTTACTGATTACGGCTTCAACTCCGTATTGGGTGAATCCGTCCTTGCTGTCTGTGTAGCCAGTGCGAACTATGTACACCATAACTATGTGACCGTTGGGCAGGACAACAAAGCTCGCGTGGTGGCGTCCGTATTCGTATAGATGATTGATCGGTGACCAGGTCTTTCCATTATCTTTGGAGATGGAGATCCCAAGCCCTGACCACATATCCTGGATGTCGGTGAACCTGACCGGATTGTCCGTACGGCAGGCTGCAATGAGATCGCCATTTTTCGCGCGGACAAGGGCGACTTCGTTGACTCCGTACCACTGCGGGATCGGGACCTCTTTACTCCAGGTCTTACCAACGTCCTCACTGGTCCAGATATAGGCCTGCGAGTATTTATATCTTGGATCATTCCTGTCATAGCCGGTCTCATTCCAGCGGGATTCAAGCATTCGGACGATATTGCCTGACTTGTCCCTGTCTACTACAACCGGATCCCAGTGGTAGAGCACCCGGCCATTGGCGCCATCGGGGATAGGATAGGACTCATTCCAGGTCTCGCCATAATCCCGGCTGAATACCCGCTTACCGGACTCCGGGCTTGCAGTTAAGACTCCATTGCCAAGGTAAGTTACTCCAACAGTTCCGCCTATGTCCGGGTTGCCGTTTGCGTCGGTGTGCATCCATCTCCTGTTCGTCCACGTGCCGCCGAAATCGTCGCTGGCAATGACTATTGTCTTTATCGAAGTAGTTACACCGAACTCCGCTGTCATGAGCAAGCGCTTTTTCTCAGGCATATAGACCAGACTCGGCATCTGCATGTTCTCGTGACCGTATGGTGCACTGACAAGGTTGAACATAGCAGGCAGGCAAAGAGGCTCAGATGAACCGCCTGCACGGACGACTGTATGCTTCTGCCATCCAGTCGGAGGATTGTGAGTTGCTATTAACCTGGCGTTCTTAGCGGTCATATCGGTGTTCCCACCTTTCTCTGCATATGAACTTGTAGTGAGCAGGCTTAGGCACAATGCGGAGCCTAATAATATTGCAGTGTATTTTGTCATGAAAAAACCTATCCTTTTATTGCACCCATTTGGATGCCTTCTACGAAGTGTCTTTGACCTAGCAGGAAGACTATTATTACTGGTATTAGAACAATAAGTGAGCCTGCCATCAGCAATGTCCAGTCTGTGTTGTACATCCCCTGAAATGAGAGCAGACCTATCGGGAGAGTTTTGATCTCCTCAGAGTTAGTAACGATCATCGGCCACATGAAGTTGCCCCAGGAACCCATGAAGGTAAAAGTCGTCAAGGTAGCAAGGCCAGGTTTTGATAATGGCAGGATTACGTTTATAAATATCCCCCACAGGGAGCAACCGTCGAGTTTTGCGGCTTCTTCGAGCTCTTTCGGGATGCTCATAAAGAACTGGCGGAGCATGAATGTCCCGTAAGCGCTGAAGAACCCGGGGAGTATCAGGGCTGAGTAGGTATCGACGAGACCAAGCAGTTTGAAGAGGATGAACACCGGGATCATTGTTACAGAACCTGGTATCATCATTGTTGCAAGGTAGCCAAAGAAGAGTTTGTCTCTGAACGGGAAATTGAGCCTGGCAAATGCGTAGGCTGCCATTGCACTTGTCAGCACCTGTCCGACGGTCACTACAGTTCCTACGAAGAGGCTGTTGAAGTAGAACCGGGCGAACGGCATCGAGTTCCACGCCGTCACATAATTCTCCCAGACAATCGGGCGCGGGATCCACTGGGGAGGGAAATCGAACACGGCGACCGGTTGTTTCAGCGATGTCGAGACCATCCAGAGCAGCGGGATTACCATTGAGATGCCCATTGTAATCAGCACAGCGTGCAGGAGGGCTTTGATGGTAAACTCTTTTCGCTTACGGCGTTTCTTGATCGCGAGGTCAGCAGCGTCGCTTGCTCGCAGGTTTGCCGTTTTGTTTTCTATTATCGACATATGATTGTTCTCCGATAAGGTGCCGTTTTGTCATTCTGAACGCTTCCTGTCATTCTGAACGCAGTGAAGAATCTCTGAAAAGCAGATTCTTCACTGCGTTCAGAATGACAACTACCGTTCAGAATGACAAATTTACAGAATGATTGGTATTAATAGTGCACACGTTTTCCGCCGAAGCGCCAGTTGATTAGGGTTACTATAAATATGACTACGAAAAGGAACCAGGCTATTGATGATGCGTAGCCCATTTTGAACCATTCGTAGGCGTTGCTGTATATGTAGTATTCTATGGTTGTAGTGGCTCCGGCCGGGCCGCCTCCGGTCATTACGTATGCCTGCATGAAACCACCCTGGAATCCACCGATTATGCTCATGATTGTTATGAAGAACGTTGTTGGAGAGATGAAGGGGACTGTCACTGTCCGGAATTTGGTCCAGGCACCGGCTCCATCTATCTCTGCGGCTTCATACAATTCTTTGGGCACGTTTTGCAGAGCGGCAAGGTAAAGGATCATGTTCATACCACCGATTCCACCCCACAGGCCCATTACCATCAGAGCGGGTTTCGCCCATGTGGTGTCCATTAGCCAAAGTGGTGGGGTGAAATCCAGGTGGAGGAAAGTTGATATGTTGGTAATCATTACATTTAGCAGACCGAAGTCAGGATTGAGAATCCATCTCCAGAGCAGACAGACAGCTACCCCTGAACATATGGTTGGCAGGAAGAACGCAGTTCGGTATATGGTAATTCCTCTGAGCTTCTGGTTCATCATCAGAGCAACCATCAAGGAAGCTATCACACAGATTGGGATATTGAGCATAAAGAATACAGTGTTGTAGAGATATTTCCAGAAAAGTGGGTCATTTGGGACATGATGGCCGCTTGCCTGGTGGAACCCCAGCAGATCGACAAAGTTCTTGATGCCGACGAAATGGGGAGGAGTCAGCACATCCCATTTGACGAACGCCAGGCACAGCGATGCGATCACCGGAAGCAGGGTGAATATAAGGAACCCCAATAAATTAGGTAGAATAAATGCAAAACCTGCCAATGATTCATTAGCAGCCAGCTTTGAAAAGAATTGTCTCATGTTTTATCCTCAATAGTCATTCTGAACGTGACATGTTACTTTCAGAATTACTGTGTCTGATCAATATTGCAGTATTAAAAGCAGATCCTTCGTTCCTCAGGATGACACTGTGCGTTCCTCAGGATGACAGTGTGCGACTCTCAGGATGACATGCTTTTCCGCAGGATGACATATGCGAATGACAGTGTTTTAGTCTCCTGGTGTTAGCACTTTTGTGATTTTGGTGTCGGCTTCTTTAAGGACTTCTTCGGCGGTTTGTTCTTTTATCCAGAATTTTTCTGCCGATGTGCCGAATATGTTTTCTACTTCAAATATGCTCTTGATTCTTGGCGGGATATATACATAGACCATGCTCTCTGATATCGTTTTCAGGGCGCCGGGTGGGAGTCTCTTGTCATTACCAACCATCTGTTTTGCACACTCTTCGTCGGATGGAATTGTGGCCGGGTAGTATTCTTTCATGAATGCCGGGGATATATATTCTTTGATCAATTCCCATGCAAGTTGTTTGTTCTTACTGCGTTTGGACATGCAGTATCCTGCTGTGCTGCCCCAGAGCCTGTGTTCTTTGCCGCCCATATATGGCATTGCGCACATATCCCATTTGCATCTGGTGCCTTTGAGCAGTGCTGGCAGGTCGTAGTTAGCCAGCACAGCCATAGCCGCTCTACCGCTGGCGAACATCATGACATCGCTCATGCCGACCAGCTGCTCAGCTCCGCCTTTGGGGGAAACTTTGTATTTTTCATACAGATCGCGTGTGTAATTGAGATAATTGACCATTTCCGGAGAGTTGACCTTTGACCTTTTGCCATCGTCCGAAACCGTCCGTCCCCCAAAACCAATAAGGTGGAATCCGCCTACCAGACCGTAGATTTTGGGCCGCTTCCCACCAGGCTCATAAATAGTAAGTTTTCTGGCAGCATTCAGCACGTCTTCTTTTGTCCAGTTGGAATTGGGGTATGAGAGCCCGGCTTTATCGAACAGGTCTCTGTTGAAGTAAAGTATCTGGAAATCTATACCAAATGGGAGCCCGAACTGACCTTCCGGCCTCTTATAAGCATTAAGGGCTTTGGTGTTCAGGTTCTCATAGAAGCCTTTCGGCTCTTTCTTCAGAAAGGGAGCAAGGTCTTCAAGGACTCCCTTTGCAGCGAAATCTCCGAACCCCATCCCAAGCCACATAACATCAGGCTCCGAGCTGCCCGCGAACATGGTCTGCATCTTCTGATAGTAATCCCGACCGGTAACAGCAAGTTCCTGAACCCCGACCCCGGGATGGTCGCGCTCGAAGCGTTCCTTGGCGTGGGTATAGGCATTACGAGTATAGACATCCGTCTGAAGACCGACCACGATTGTGGTCTTGTAAGTCTTGCGCGGTCCACAGCCAGACATTATGAATATTAATAAGAGCAAGCAGGCAAGTTTTTTCAACCCTTAATCTCCATTGTTGATTTCATTGCTTTGTGCAGCGTTGGCTGCTTCCAAGTCGGCGTCTTTTCTGCCTTTGTTGAATGCATACCAGTATAATACGCCGGTAACAAGCTTAAGCACTGCACATACAGCGAAGACATATATGAAATAATCTACTCGTTTGAGAAGCATTCCTGATACTTGTGTCGTTATGGCTGCAGTTACATAGAGGAGCATCAGTCTTACACCAAAGAAAGCTCCAATTACCGGGGCTGGAACAATTGCATAGTGGGCCAATGGAATCGTATATGCTTCGACATTTGAGGCAACCTGCAGCACCAGAAAGAATACCAAAAAGAAAATCGGGGAGTGTGTCAACACGATACCCATAAGTCCGATAGCTACAAATACCTCGGAACTGAAGAGAACTCGTCCAGCTCCATATCTATCTACAGTGAAGCCCAGAATGGAAGTGCCGAGTATGAGGCCAAGGAATATCAATGAAGTAGTATAACCTGCGTATTCTACTCCAAGGTGCAATTTCTGCATTCCTACAGCCATTACAAAGAAAGATGCACCATCTCCCAGTCCTCGCAGTATATTTGGAGGAGCCAGGAGTTTGAACTCACGCATTTTGCAGATAGTCCATAGACTTGCAAGTGGGTTGACAGTGGCTGGTGGATTCTCGTGAGATAACTCTGGCAGTTCACGGACGTGCTTCACAGCATATGCTGCTGCAAGGAGAAGTAGAACTCCCAGACCGAAAGAGACTGTGAACCCATGAGGGTAACCAAACACCTTAAGCGCTTTGCTTGATAAGAGACCACACAGGATTCCGATGATACCGCCGATAACTCCGATAATCCCCATAAACCGGCCACGGATATTGCCATGGATAGTCCTGACAAAAAGCGTAGCAAACACCATCCCGCCCAGCGCCAGGAGGATT
This sequence comes from Abditibacteriota bacterium, assembly GCA_942493375.1. GTDB lineage: Bacteria > Armatimonadota > UBA5829 > UBA5829 > UBA5829. The sequence continues at coordinate 699,735 of OW818698.1, forward strand.
TTATCAATGATCTCCAAGCCAATCATCGTAGGAAAGACCACAGACGTCTGGCGCATGATACTTGGCCCGACTGACATCAAGACCAGTGCAATCGGGTATATCGCCATTCCCAGGGTGAGCCAAACAAATGCATTGACCTGGTTCTTTATCCTGTCCGGAAGCGCCATCAGCAGGAATGTGGCAATTGCCATTGTGATCTGACCAACGGAACCCAGGGAGCCGATCTGTGAGTTGGTCAGGCCCATTCTAACCTGGAAAGCCTGCAGTTCGGTGCCAGCGACCAATGGAGCATCCGCATTTTTGATCAGCATATTCAGACCCAGGGAGAGGATATTGCGTTTCTCTCCCGGATTCTGGGTGATTCTACCAAGCATATTTGATATTGTCTTGTTCATATGTGCTCCATATATGCTATTAGATTCAGTATTTGTCATTCTGAATGAAATGAAGAATCTGGTTTATGATAGACCGTGCACCGCAGGCTAGAAGCCTGCACCACAATTCAGTTTAAAAGCAGATCCTTCGTTCCTCAGGATGACAATTGCCAGGATAACAATTGGCAGGATTACAATTTATTCTAAAACGGACTCCCAGCAGACTGATTTTATGCCCCAGGGGCTGGGTTGGGCTAGTATGTTGGCACTGGTGCCACTGATGCGTATTTTAATCTCGTGTTCACCTGCGGTCAAGTCCCTAATTGCAAAACGATATGGACTTGCGATGCATTTCCCCAGGGATTCACCATCAATAATGACTTCCAGGCAATCTTCTGCAATTGATTCTACAATCAAAGACTCAACATCTTCGGCAAGGTTTTTATCTATGCTAACTTTTGCATGGAGGACTGCTATGCCATCGTATTGCTCCCAACCCTCATCATTTAAGTGGACAGGCATGGTAAATGCGGCTTCACTATTGCAGATCAATTCATTGTTAAGAAGCCTGAATTCTCCGCATATGCAGACATCGCACAGGGGCATCACACCGTCACAGAGCAGGCCCTGGTTTGTCAGGCTGGTCTCGAACTGTTTGAACTGCAAGACTCCGCTGATAGTGTTTACTCCATCTTTAACAAGATCCCCTACCCTGACCCGGCAGCAGGACTGGTCCCAGACAGGCATCGGTCCTGCATCGTCAAGGTTTACGGGGGAGTCATTGATAAGAAGGGTTTTGAGATGATTGCTCTCGAATAGCACGGACAGGGATTCGTCGGTTCCGGTGCAGCTGAAGTCACCACGGAATTCGATATGGGTGTAACCAAATAGTGCCAGTGGGATTCCGGTCGGATAACAGCTCTTGCCGACCTCCAGGATTGAGTTGTCCTCTGCTTTTAACCAGCCTTTTTCTGTGTGGAGGAACTCCAGATTTGAGAGTCTGGCCATATTGGGCCGCTCTGTAGTTACAGTCCAACTGGTATCCAAAATGATCTGTTCATGTGGTTCTATACAGGTTGTCTCACTGAAACGGCTCTCAGAGATTGAGAAATATAGAGTGCCGTGAGCGGGTATTGTTTCGTTGATTGAGCCATTGTGACCGCATATTTCACCAGTCATCGGGTTCCATGTGGTTAATGCCATCTTCGAATGGATTTTTACGGACACCGGAGCATCAGTGATATTGCGCAGTGTAAAGAGTTTTCCATCGGGATAATCGAACCTGTAGACCCTGATATCTCCCGGTTTACCGCTGCTCTCCATCTTAAACATGTCCTGCCAGGAAGGAGGAGTGTTCAAAACTTGCTCAGCTGCAGCGGATACTGGAGCATCGATTATCTTGCCACCCTGAGCAGAGAGTCTGTTTAGTTCCAGGATGCTCTCGGGGAAGAAACGAATATTGCCGGGTGCAAGAATGGCTTCATATTCGGAGTGTGGGAAGACTATTTTGTCTTCAACCACATCAGCCTGAGATATGATTTCCGGGAATATAAACTCGAATGTTTCACCGGCTGCATATATGGTATCGCTCAGGATGTCTATCATCCTGGCAGCTGGTCCATCCAGGGAACCAGCGGATGGGTCCAGCAGATCGGCTTGTTCGAGCTCATATTGGGGGTATAGTATGGCATATCTGGCTTTTCGACATCCATTAGATGTGAGAGTAAGAGATTTCGCGCAGGCATCCCGGAATTGGGGGTAAAACTCCCACCATGGGGCTTCGGTGAAAAGCGGAGGCCAGTAAGTCTGCTTCCGGACTCCATCCAGGCTCTGACTGAACGCCATTAAAGCAATGTCATCGATTCCGTTGATACCGAACATCTGAGCTCTTCTCAGCATTTCACCAAGCCGGATATCATAAGGTGATATCCCGTAGGCTTCGCAAATAACTCTGTCTTTACCGGAGTGCCTGGCTATGCTGGGGACCAAAACCTGGTGACGTGATCTCAGTTCCGGCTCAGGACCCAGGCCGAGGAAATCTATACCGGGCTCATCCATCTGGCTCAGGCACTGGTAAATACTGCCGGAATACCTGACCTGCTGCAGGGGCCAGTCTTCCCCGACATGGCCTGAGTGCTTGACCCCGTGATCCCTGCACCATTGTCCGATCTGGGCGTGATAAGCCTCAACATACATAGACTTAGCCAGGCTCCAGTAGTCAGCCTTAACCTGGGATGGTCCATTGCCTGGAAGCTCAAGATAGTGCCGTGTGATATCGTATCCAAACTGTTTATGAAATCTTGATGGGAACTCGGGAGTCCAGGGCATTCCTGTTGCGTGGAATCCATGATTCAGTCCGTCCCACGGTGCCATCATTGCTACTGGTTCATCGGTAAAGAACCCGACAATCACATCGCCGAAATATTCACTGCATTCCTGGTAATATTTGTTATGGGTCAGGTTGATGAACTCGCTAACAGCTTCCACAGAAAGGGTATTCAAATATCCTGATTCGGAGCCTGCCCACGGGGCGCCTACGCTGTTGTCCAGGATGCGGTCCGGTTGGACTGGTTCAGCGGTTACGTTTCCATCTGAGTTCGTTTTGAATTGCAGAATCCAGCCTCTGTACTGGGGGAACTCTCGCAGCAGTTTGCCGCCGGCATTCCCACTTGGCCACCCATATTCATCGTATATCCAGACTTTCAGACCGTATTCTCTGGCTAGTTTCAGTGCAAATCTGTAGTGGTCGAAAAACTCCGGGGAGAGGTATTCGAGTTCCATCGGGTATATTGGATGGATGATTACTTCGCGGACACCGCTTTCGGACATCTGGGCGATCATCTGGCGTGTGCGGGTTTCGGTCATATTTGAGTTCCAAAACCAAAACGCACTCGGTCGGAAATCAGCGCTATTCTGCGCCCAATTTACCGACAATGATGCCAGGGATACTACCATTTGATAAACATCTCCGTTGCAGATTTAGTGTGTATTCAGGGGTCCAGAAGTAAGAAAAGAGCTATGATTTGCAGTTGACCCGGGTATCGGTATCCCAAAAACCCGGGCCAACAAGAGTAATATTTAATGCATAGGCTTAATCAGCCGCATTATTTATCAATAATGCGGTTAGTTTCCACCGACTCCTGGATTCAACCAGGGACTGTAGATATAGTACCAATTGGCACTCATTGCTTTTGCATGGCCATCAGCAAAAGCTACGTTAGCTTTTTCACTGTGACGCATAGACGGTCCGGCCCAGTCCGGGTTAGCATTGCCACTGGTTGGAAGGTAGATCTCAGGTGGGCATAAGATCCAGGCACCTGTGTTCTGTATGGAATTCACATTAACAGCTGGAGTATTTACATCACCAGGTATCTCAGCAAAAGCTCCCATATCACACATAGCAATTGTTGATGCCGGCTTAACTGATGCAGCTTGTGATGAGCCCATCATGTTGTAGTTAAAGCCAAAGGAAGTTGGGAATGTCATTCCTCCAACCCACATATGTGTTGGCTTTGGCTGGCTGGGACAAACAAAAACAGCAGTGCTCTTTACATAAGGTGCAATCTGTTCTGTCCAGGGGAATCCCGAGGGATATGCCTCATCATAATCCTGTACATATTGCATTAAGCCCAGTCCAAGCTGCTTCATATTGTTCAAGCAAGCAGTCTGTCTGGCTTTCTCCCTTGCCTTTGCGAAAACAGGGAAGAGTATTGCTGCGAGTATAGCTATTATAGCAATAACGACGAGCAATTCAATCAGGGTAAATCCTCTTTTTTTCAAAATATCCTCCGTTTTGTTGTTTGCGATTCTAGTAAAATTATACTCTATATAATCTATAATATCGATATTTATGCAGCAATTTCAAGCTCTTTTCCCAGTGAATATCAGATATTAAATTAGTCCAAAATTCTGACACGATATTTGCTAGCAACAAGAATCTGGGGTTCCTTGAGTTTATAATAATTTACTCCCGGAACCCCGTTACCAATTATCACCAGTATTACTTATAGATCAAAGAACGTTGCGTTTACTGCGGCTTCTTTGCTCCATTTGGCGTGGCCATCGGCGAAAATGAAGTTGAGTCCTTCACTGTGGATCTCAAATATTTTCGGGCTTCCTGTCTGGGTCTTTTTCCAGACATAGTCAACATAACGAAGCCAGAATGCATAACCAGCGCTGCCTGGATTTGTTTTTACGTCGAACATCGAACAAACCTGTGCGGGATTCTGCACTGCTGCCATGGAGACTATAGTGGTGCCTGTTCCCCCGTTGTAGTCCCTGTTGTACCAGGGATGAAGGTTGAAGTTGACCGCAAAGTCCATTGGCCAATATCCACCGTCAGCAGGAGAGTATTCGATCCCGGTGCCGGGTTCACTGGGACAATGCCATATCTGCTTGTTCTTTGTATATGGCTCAAGTAGATCGGAGAGCAGGTTTCTTAATGCCCAACCGCCGCCATCATAGAAGGCACATGGCGGATATGTTTCGTCATAGTCCTGCGTATACTGCATAAGTCCCAAACCAAGTTGTTTCTGGTTATTCAGGCAAGCAGTCTGTCTGGCTTTCTCCCTGGCTTTAGCAAAGACGGGGAATAGTATCGCGGCAAGTATTGCTATGATCGCGATTACTACGAGCAACTCTATCAGTGTAAATCCTTGTCTTTTCATTATCCCCTCCAGTATTTGTCTTTTTACGTTATCATTGTGTTTGTGATTGTCTTTGTTATTTCAATAGAGTTAATTAGCCACCATTAATGTACCGACCGATATGCTGTCTCAACATGCTTTTTGCTGAATCTAATTCTCTGTGCCTAATTGCTTCAAGTATCTGCTTGTGACTCTGAGCATCTTCTACTCTACTGTCCTGCATTGTATCTGTCTTGATCATAGGCGCTATATGCGCTGAAAACACACTGAAGAATGCACTTAATTCGATGATTAAGGGATTTTTAGAGCAGGCTACAAGTTCTTTGTGGAATCCCATATCACATTCAAGATACTCTTCAGGAGTCTCTGCGTTGGCCTCTCTGTCACAGATGTCCTCCAACCGGACCAGATCATCCATCTGAATGTTTTCCAACACATCATCCAATGAGCCAACTTCCAGCAGCATTCTGGTCTTGACTAGATGGATAAAGTCCTGTGGACATCTGCGGACCGCATATGACAAGTGCCCTACAAGTTTGGAATAATCGACATCAGAGACAAACATCCCGTTACCAACATTGATTTCAACTATCCCGACGGCCTCCAGAGATTTCATTGCTTCGCGTAAAATCGTCTTACTGATCCCAAGCATTTCTGAGAACTGTTTTTCGGTAGGAAGCCTTGTCCCTGCTTCCAGGTTGTTATCTACTATATAATCCTTGACGCACTCCATAACCTGAGGGACCAGATTGCTGCGTTTTATTGGTTTGATGTCAATCACTGGAAGAACCACCTTTATGCTGTCTTGCGCGCTTTGTATGTTGTCATACTTATTTTAAGTATAACACCCAGCAACTGCAAGTCTGTTTCTGTCTCAACTGGTCAACCATAAACAGCATCAATAACTACATATTAGCAAATTGATAGTATAACCTTATAACTGTATGATATCACATTCTACGGAGGAGTCAAGTATTTTTTTAGCAATATGGGGTGCATAGCAAAAATAACAAGGATGTTGGGCTGGATAGTTTTCATGTATCCAGCCCAGGTTCAGGAGGGCTATATTTGTCATTTACCTGATTATTGCAGATCCCAAAGAGTTTGATCTGCCCAGGCAGCTTCTTCTCTCATCCACTTCGAATGACCATCAGCGAAGATAATGTTCATACCACCATTGTGGACTACACTGTTGGGGACACCATTTGTACTACGATCGAGTCTGACTCTGGTTACATAGTTGTAGTTGGGCCAGTCCAATGAAATATCTCTGGTTGCAGCATTGTTTGGTCCATACAACTCGTAGAATGTAATAGTTCCGGCAGGTGATTGCACCTGAGAAAGGCTTGCGGAACCCAGGTTGCTCCATCTTATCATTGAATAGTTGGCCTCATAATGATGAGGAACAGAGAAAATAACGCCTGCAGGAGCGAGGTAATTGGATTCTGTGAATCCCGGTTTAGCCATACTCGGGCAGACCCATATGTCTTTTGACTTCATATACGGCATCAACTGATCTACATATGAGGAATAGTAGATACTGTATGAGGAATCAGTCAGCCAGCTTGATGGGTATATCTCATCATAGTCCTGCACATATGCCATCAGTGCTATACCGATCTGTTTTTGATTGTTCAGGCATGTTGTCTGCCTGGCTTTTTCCCTTGCTTTGGCAAAGACCGGGAACAGTATAGCTGCCAGTATTGCGATGATAGCGATGACTACGAGTAATTCAATAAGGGTAAATCCTTTTCTCTTCATCATTTTCCTCCGGTTACGCATTAATTCATAATTGATAGTATAACCTAATGTTAGTATATTATCATGATTCTACTCGAAGTCAAGTGCTTTTTGTATATATTTACCAATTTCAAAAATATTGACTAACTTGTCGGGCTATGTTAGGCTTGCGAAACAAACACTAACGCGCATTATTTGTGATTGACTCACTTTCGCCCCTACTGCCAGTCGAAAGCAGAGTCTGGTGAATAATGCGCGCTAACAACTACGTGTCTAGAGGAAATCGCATGAAATACTCAACCATACTGTTTTCACTTACCCTGATTATCTGCTTGAGCTGCGCTTTAACGGCTGAGCAAACAAAACCTGCACCAAAGCCTGTTCCAAAGACTCTGATCTGGAGTTATACAGACTTTGATGATCTACGGGCTAATGCTAAAATATGGCACGATACTAAGGGGATAGACGGGTTTATATTCTGCTTTGTTAATGATTATAATGCAGGGCCTGTCCGATGGGATTCCGGACCAGAGAAGATAGCCAGCCTATATAAGAAACTGCCTGAGACCGTCAGTGTGCTGCGCAAAGCTGGGATAGACTCAAACTTCGTTCATGCAAATATGGATGATCCTACGTTTGACTGGTTCGATCAACCCCGGGTAGATAAGATTATAGCTACTTTCAAGGCCTTGGGAAAGATGGCGAAAGAGAGCGGTTGCCGAGGGGTAGCTATAGACACTGAAGCCTATTCCCCAAAGATCTGGGACCCATCCGGGTATCCGGCAGACAAACAAATCGAACTGAATACTATCATAAAACAGACAGGCACTGCAGTTATGGATGCCATACTCTCTGAATATCCTGATGCAGAGATCATCATCCTGCCTGAAGGATCATACATAGACCTGAAGAATGCACCCGGCGGATACAATATCTACCATTACTGGATCCAGTTCATAAGGGGCCTGGTCAGCTCAAAACCAAAGCAGGGGATAACTGTAATGACAGAATGCGGTTATTTCTGGAAAGATCCTATTCAGATTGCCATTATGCACGGCGAGTTTAACGCTTCAATGGTGCTCGGACTGGAAGATTCTATGTACTGGATGAGTAAGTGCAGCATTGGACACGGCGCAACTGTAATGGGTGGAGGCAAGGAAGGCAAACAGAGCTGGCAGACACCGAAGGAGTTTGCAGTGCAATGGAAGATGATGAGTGAGTTGTCTACCAAATATCGCTTCATCTTTGCCTATGAGTCCGGCTTTACCTGTTATCCGGAGGGAGTTAAGAAACTCGATATAAAAGCCTTCGGCGTTCCACTTCCTAAAAATGCTGACGCTTACTTTAAAATACTGCGAGATTCACGGAATCCGGGGTTTGCAAAGAGGTAAGATCTGGATTCTATTAACCGCTAATCACGCTAAAGCACGCGAAAAGGGATTGGTGTGTTGGCTTTTTATATTCTCACGCAAAGCCGCAAAGGCGCTAAGAAGGGATTTTATTTGTTCCTACACATTGTGACCACCCTTCGACTGGCTCAGGGTGAACGGGGGTGTTAGCGACCGATTCTGTTTCGGGTGTAATTGCAAATCGCACCCGAGCGCGGATTTATTAACCGCTAATCACGCTAAAGCACGCGAAAAACATTGTCTAGAATACATTCAGGTGTTTGGTAGTTTCATTATATTGCCACTGTGAGGACTTGGGTATATGAGCGTTCTGCTGGATTATGAACGGGAGATTATGGCGCGAGAACTGGAGAGTTTTCTGCCGGACAGGATATATGATGTCCATGCGCATCTTTACCGGGCAGAATTTTGGGATAAGGGTCCATTTCCATATCCAGTCAACATACCTCCCGATGCAACTCTGGAGGTGTACCGTGAACAGATGGGATTGTTGTTCGGTGAACGGGAAATCCATGGAATGCATTTTCCACTGCTTTTTGTGTCGGACACAATGCCCGGAAACGAATGGATATCCGAGCAGGTAAAGAAGGACCCTCTGGCACGCGGGCAGTTCCTGGTTCGTCCGACTGACGATCCAGAATGGGTCAGGCAGGAAATCAAACGGCTTGGACTGCGGGGACTGAAGCCTTTCTGTGTATACAGCACTCGAGAGAAAAGCTACGAATCTGAGATACCGGAATACCTGCCTGAGCCGTTGATAGATGTAGCAAACCAGGAAGGGTGGAGCATAACTCTGCACCTGATCAGGGACCGGGGAGTTGCGGATGCCTCAAACCAGCACTGGATACGTCACTACTGCGAGAAGTATCCCAACATCAAACTGATCCTGGACCACTGTGCCCGCGGGTTTAATCCTTACCACACAATCGAAGGCCTGCAGAAACTAACTGGACTGAAAAACCTCTGGATCGATACATCAGTTGTATGTAATCCACTGGCAATCCAGGCTGTTATAAAGATAATCGGAACAGAGAGGATGCTTTATGGCTCAGATTTCTGCCTTACTCATCTGAGGTCAATAAATACATGGTCAGGGGATGGATTTATCTGGATACCGGAGGACTCCGATGTCTGGAAGGATGCTATCCCCATTAGTAGACCTCCCCTATTGACTGGAATCGAAAACCTGCGTGCTATCAAGGCAGCTTTCTGGAGCATGGGACTGGGCGATAAACAAGTTGAAGATTTCTTCTGGGGAAATGCAATGCGTATGCTGGAGATGACTAAATGACAAATGAAACTGAGCTATTACTGGGTGAGATATCGAAACTGCCGGTGGTGGATACGCATGAGCATTTGATGAGCGAAGGAGCGTTTGAAACCGGCATATATGACTTCAGCCATATTATGGGGACATATGTTGGGTTGGATTTAGGTCTGGCTGGTATGCCTCATGGTCCATGGGGAGGAGCGCATCTGATATTGTTGGATGGCTCTGATCCGGGTGAAAAATGGAGCAGAATTGCACCATATTGGGCTAAAGTACGGGATACCAGATACGGAGTGTGTGCCAGGCGAATATTGAAACGGTTTTTTGATGTATCTGATCTGAATGAACATACCTGTGTAGAGATTTCTGAACGGATTCCTGAGTATCAATATCCGGGTGTATATAAGGAATACTTACAGACTAAACACCATATTAAGGTGTGCCTGAGAGTTGGAGACGATGGCGGTGAAGTGCATTATTTTGCGCCTATCTGTTATCTTGATACTCTGGCTGGGATAGTGAACCGTGATGAATTGGAGGCTGCGTTTCCTGACAGAGCGCCATCTACCTATGATGAGTTTCTCTCTGCGCTGGACTCCTATATGGAAAAGGCTGAAGCTGATGGAGCAGTGTCACTGAAGCTTAGTATGATCTCAAGACGTAGACCGATTGATTTCATCGAGCATACGACATCGGAGATTAATAGTTCATATGATTTCCTGCTGGAAAACCATGGAGATTGGGACCAGCCGAATGTATTGGATAGCCTCAGACCGTTCCACGACTCCTGTTTCAGGCACTGTTTCGAATGGGCAGGCAAGCACGATATGCCGGTGCAGGTCCACAGCGGTCTGGAGTTTGAGCAGCCATGGAATGGTAACCCGGATGTGTTTATCCCCTGTTTGACTGAGTTTCGGGAGACCAGGTTTGCCATATTGCATGGGTCTTATCCTTATATGGCTGAACTCACAGGTCTTGCCCGGAGTTTTGACAATGTGTATATAGACATGGCCTGGGTATCATCACTCTCAGGGCCGATGGCATCTATATGGCTGGATGAGTGGCTGGATATACTGCCTACCAACAAGATATTGGGATTCGGAGGTGATGCATTGTCTTTCTTTGAGACTTGCGTATGCCTTGAGATGACCAATGAGATGCTGGCTTCTGTCTTTAGCAAACGTATTGAGCGCGGTTGCTGCTCCACAGACCAAGCAATAGAGCGCGCGCGTATACTGCTGCACGATGCTCCCTGGGATTTCTATCAACTGGGCAGCAGATGGAAGGGGTGTTCGATTTAATGACCTCTACAAAGTATGCAATAACAGCAGACCGGATATGGGACGGGATGTCGGACGTTACCTCGGAAGGCAATGCAATTATTGTTAATGGTGAGAGCATAGAGGATATTGTCCCCTTATGTGATTTACCCAGAGGCATAATAACACTCTGTTTTGAGAACTGCACAATACTGCCTGGTCTGATCGATATGCATGTGCACTATAGCGCGGTAATGGGGCCATCTTTCCTGGCTGCCGGGGTGACTACCGTGCGCGACACAGGGAACGATCTGGACTGGATACTAACTCAGCGTGAGAAAAATGCAGTAAATCCGTTATGTGGTCCGGATATACACTGCTGCGGGTTCCTGGTGGATGGTTTCCCTGCTCATTGGCCGACTATTGGCAGAGGATTTGAAACTGAGGAACACATCCGCGAGATGGTCCGGATGCAGTGTGAACGGGGTGTGGATTACATAAAACTCTATGTAACCTTGACTCCGGAGTTATTTCAAGCAGCTGTAGACGAAGCGCATGTTCAGGGCAAGTGGGTGCTGGCGCATCTTGGGCAGCTATCGGCCCAGCAGGCAGCTGAAGCAGGTGTTGATGAGATTGAGCACCTGACGGGATGTGAATCGGCATGGAATCCCAGCACGGTATTAGAGCAGGATCTGTTGATTGATGTGTTGCTGGATAAGAGGATTGTGCTGGTGCCTACTATTGTGGTGTGGGACAGGCTTGGTGGGATGCTGGATCCGGTGTATGCAAATGACAGCAGACTCAAGTGGGTGCATCCTACTTACAGGGATATCTGGAAGGGTATTCCAAATAAGTTTGCTGCACCCGAAGCCAGGTTACCGATGCAGGCTGCAATCCCGCATATGAAACGCTTCATTTTAAGGGCACACGAACGCGGGATCCCGCTACCCGTCGGGACGGACTCCCCATGGCCTTATTTAATACCAGGATTCAGTATGCACGATGAACTGAGCATGTATGTGGATGCAGGGATATCTCCTGTTGATGCGCTGTTCTGCGCGACTTCACAGGCTGCCAGGATTTTGAAAAAGCCAAATATTGGAAGTATTGCTGCTGGAATGAAGGCGGACCTGACGATTGTTGCAGGGAACCCTTTGGAGCATATTCAGGATATATCCAACGTGCGGCGAGTTGTTCACGCTGGTGTGACAGTTGATCCTGATGCACTATATAAGCGGCAAATCGAGTCGTATGATAGTGCGGCGGACGAACCTAAGTCACGGGAACTGTTGAAGTTTATTGGGTAGGAAGATGGGTTAAATTCTGGATAGGACATATAGGACTTATGGAACTAATAGGATATTGCATGGGGTTGATTATTGATTGTCCTGAATAAAAACTGAGCCTGTGATTATTCTTGGAAACCTGTGGACGGCAGGCTGGAAGCCTGCACCACAATTCGGGAGAAGGCAGGCTGGAAGCCCGCACCACAATTCGGGAGAAGGCAGGCTGGAAGCCCGCACCACAAGGATGACAGTTCCAACAGCTAGTTTATGAATGCCCGGGTGAAGGCTTTTATATTTTCATCAGGGGTTTGGTGTTCCAGGTCTGAGAAGACTACGGAGAGTCTGTTGATGTCAGGGCCTGCGGTGTCTATTATTTGGAGAGCCATATCTCTGGCCTCGGTGGCTGTTGCCTGCATTATGAATGTGTGACCGATGATGAAGTTGAAAGAGGACTTCGGGAAAGCATCCAGTGCAAGCCGGAGATCGGACCCCCACCCTATATCGAATGCATATATATTTTCAATCCGGTCGTAAATTTGCAGGTACGGGTCAAGTATCCCGCAGTGGTGTATGTAATACTGGGCGTTTATGCTCTTTGCATATTGATAGAGCTGTTTTTCATAATCCAGCAGAAACTCCTCATACACCTTTGGACCGCATAATGGGACTGTGCAGTTTTGGTTGCATATAACGCTTATCTCACTGCCGGTTTCACGGAAATATTCTACTGAATCTATTATCATTTTGGTTGAGATATCAAGCAGGTGCCTGGCTAATGAAGGCTGGAGATAGTAGTCGGAATAGAGCTCTACACCTCGAGTTATGGATGCTATGTTTTGCACTCCCATGTATGCCCAGGAGGGTTTGAGATTTTGGTTATATTTATTGTTGATATACCCGGTCTGGCGGATTATCTCACAGATCGGCCAAGTATTTGAGATGTCTTCAGGTGCGTTTAGAGACATGATCTGTTCTTCTAAAATAGGCCTGGCTATGGCGTAATTGTCATCCGGATATACTACTTCACAGCCGAGAAGTGCAGGCATGGTGGCGTTGTTCAGATCATCGAGGGTCCAGACCATATCAGCCTCTTCTTCCCCAAACCCGACATCACCGAAGCGTTCCCAGGCCAGGCGGTTCATCTCCTTGAATGTCTGTGCGCGATATTCGGGATTTTCGAAGATCTTCATGCCATATGTGATTCCGTAATTCCTGTTCCACCAGGAGGGAAACAGGTTTAGTGAAACAGGACATTTCGTATTAAGTTTTGATCTGGTTCCCCACCACATAATGAGCACCTTTCAATCAATATGTTATTCAATGAGATAAATCTAAATTTGCAGGCTGGAGATTCTTCACTGCGTTCAGAATGACAATATCCGCTGGGCTTTCGATCTAGTGGTATTATAGCACTTCGTTTCATGTGTATAATAGGTTCGTAGAAGATGAAATCAGGGGTGGGAATACTATCGTGAGACAATTTTTATTGTTTGCAGTGCTGCTGATGTTGATTGGCGCTGAGGGGTTCTGTGTTGACTGGGCTAAGGTGGAGGCTGATTATAATGCCAGCAGGGTACGGCTTGAAAAGCAGGGACCTCCGGCTTATTATCTGACCAGGGCAAATGGTAAAGGCCTGGTATTTGACTCCCGTCCGGAATTTGGGATCGGGGTGCATATATTTAACCAGAGTGTTGCAGATAACCTTAAGCGTGCGAATATAAGGTTTATCAGACAGACGATGTACTGGTATACCATTGAGAACACAACGCAGCCTGGTAAGTATGATCCTGCTGCACTCGATGCCTGGGACAAACTAGTAGAATTGTATAAGAAAAACAATATAATCCCTGTAATAATTGTACATGGTAACGCCCCCGGATGCTCATTTGCGAATAGGATTGAGAGCTACAAGCGGTTCACCAATTTTATGACATTCATAGCAAAAAGGTATCCCAGCATCAGATATTGGGAGCTTTGGAATGAGATGGATGTTGCTTTTACTGATCTATTCGGAGCCAGCGAGCAACCGTCCATTCCACTGAAACAGCGCGGCGTGTATTATGCTGAGATGCTAAAGATGGTATATCCGGCTATCAAAAAGGTTAATCCGAAGGCTATTGTTGTAAGCGGCGGTATGACGGACTTCGGAGAGTTTCCTATTGGGATATATGAGGGCGGCGGTAAGGATTACTTCGATATAATGAACCTCCACACTTACGGGATCCCTCTGCAGTGGAGCTTTGTGCAGCGCGGAGAAGCTTTGCGGGAAATCATGAAGGCAAATGGCGACTCTACTAAACCCATGTGGAACACAGAGTTCGGTCTGGATGCGGGGTCGGTTGTTGCAGCTTGGGGCATGCCTAAAGCTGAGGAAGATGCAGGTGCGGCCTTTGATAAATACCAGAAGGATATGATCTCATCCTGCCTGGATTTCAATCGAAAATCAGGACTCTACCAGAAATGCTTTGCTTACCAGTATGCAGCAGGTAATGAGGGAATGAACGATCAGATTAAGGCTGCAAACCCCAATTTTCCCGCTGGAATGGAGCTGGACGACTACGGGTTCGGTTTTACGCGCCGTGATGGGAAAACCATCAGACCAATCTTCCAATACCTGATAGATGCCAGAGTAAATGACAAAAAGCGTCTTGCCGGGGCAGTGAAGAAGAAGGTTATGCTGGACGGGAAAGCTGTTTTTATGAAGCTTGGCAGCGACTATCCGACAGAGGTTGCAATACAAAGCAAAGCTGAACAGACGGCAAAGATGGAACGGATGGAGATCAGGGATCATCAACTGGTAAAGGGCAGCAAGGCATTCTTCCCGATCGGGTTTGTATTCGGTGCTTCAGATGAAGAAATGGAGCATGCTAAGACTCTTGGTGCAAACAGCCTGCACATGGAATACAGCTTATCGACACTTTTTCCGGATTCACCGGACTCGGTTTCTCCAAAGGGTCTGGCGGAAATGAAAGGGTTGCATGAAAGAGCAGCCAGGCACAACCTGACTTTGTTCCCTCTTCTGAATGGACATTATATACCGCAATGGCTGCGTGAAAAGGCCGGAGGGCCACCTGTTGATGCATCCGGGAACAGGATCGGTCTGTGGTTTGAATACAGCATTCACAATCCGGTATTTCTGGGTGCCCTTGAACGGTTTTGGAAAACGGTTGCAGGAGAAGTCGGCGAGGACCCTAATGTTGGAGCTTTCGTGAACTGGAATGAGCCAGGCTATGGACTGGATATGACTGCGGATGCTGTGAAAGCCTACCAATTATATCTAGTAAAGCAATATGCTGATATTAATGCAATGAACAAAGAGCTTGGCACCAAGTTTGAATCGTTCGAAAATGTCATTCCTCCTTCCAAACCAGACGACAACCGGAGGTTCTGGTATGCCTGGGTTACTTACAATCAGCAGGCATTTGCAGGTTTCTTTGCAAACGAACGGACGATAATACAATCGGTGGCACCGGATGCCCGGGTGACATCTAAGCATCCGGTTATGGCACTGACAGGGGATGCACTCTTCTGCAACGATCCTGTGCTCCAGTCTGCTGCTCAGGATTTTTACGGATGCGATGGTTACAATGGATCTATCTTCCATTACAGAAACATAATGGAAGTGACGCGGAGCTTGAACAGGCAGGGTCCGGTCATCACATACGAAACCAGGCAACAGAAAGCTCTGGGGCAGTCTAAACCGGAAGCATCTGCGCTCCAGTTGTTCGCCCAGATACTCGGTGGATGCCGGGGGATGTTCTATTTCTGCTTCGGTAATGAACCATCATTCGGTATTGAAACTGACAGTGCAACTCCCCCAGATGTCCGGGCGACGATCACTAAGCTCTTCTGCTCCATACGGGATAATCAGGATGCATACGCAGCCCCGCGTAAGCAGGCGGAGATTGCAGTGCTGCTCTCGAACCCATCAACCATCCATTATGGGACCGTTGCAGAGTCATCGATGCGGGATGAATATACAAGGCGAGTAAACCAGACATATGATATGCTCCGGAACCAGCATTTTGCGGTAGATTTCATATCCGACAGGCAGTTCGGTGATAAGTTGATGAGTTATAAACTGCTGGTAATACCGAGTCTTTCGATACTCTCAGCAGAGAACATCAGAGAGGTCACTAAGTTCCATGCCAATGGCGGAAAAATCGTGGCTTTCGGAAAGTCATTGGAGAGAGATGAATGGTTTGAACCGATTGCTGCGCCGGCATTCCTCGGTCTAAAATCTCGGGGACCATCTCCATGGAACCGGGGCCAGATGCGTATTGTGGAGGTAACTCCTGAGCTATTCCCTGCTTTCCACACAGAAATCACTGTGCAGTCACCGGAAATCGTGGATGCGATGCCCATGGAACAATTGATTCCCGGCTATATACCAAAAACAAGAGTCGAAACAACGGCCCTGGCAGCAAACCAGGATGCGTATCCATCTATAATTCAATCCAGCGATGGGCAGGTGGTCTACTGTGCATTCGATTCTATCTACAGCGAGGGTTTGAGCAATCTGCTGGCCGGGATCGTGCAGAAAGTGCTCAAGATTCAGCGTGAAATATCTGTAGTAAGTAACCAAAATGAAGATCCGGCTGTGATGACTGCCATTAATGAGTCCGGTAAGGTAAAGGTATTGATGGTTGCAAACACCAGCCCAAATCCCGGCAAGTGGCAATGCAAATTTGCAGTTCCATTTAGTGGAAAACTCACGGATATTACGGGCGGTAAGGTTATAACGGTTAAAAACGGTAAATTTGAGCTCAAGTTAGCCGGGTATGGTTATGGGGTTTACAGGTTTTAGCCGCGGTTTACTCTGAACCATTGCTTGTGTTCTGATATCTTTATGGTCGTGGTATTCTCAAGGGGGAGTAGTATGAGTAAAATATCCTGTATCTCGTTGTTGCTATCTTTGTCGCTATTATGCATGGTACATTCAACATATGGTGCTGAGTCAACTAAGAAAACTGCTGTTAATGAGGCTTCTCTGGATATCGTTGAGATTGACAGGTCCTATCAGGGCAATATGCTGACTAACGGGGATTTTAAGGTTATGAAGCCGGGGCAGTCGGTACCGGATGACTGGTTTGAAATGAACCCCCTGCAGACAAAGGCTGTGCAGTATAAGGTTAAGACTGATCCATCAGACAGTCGGAAATATGTGCAGATAACATCAAAAGAGGATGCTCCGGCTTATATTGGTCAGGTTATGAAAGTTGAAGAAGGGAAACGGTACTACTGCGCGGTGGGTTCGAGATTTGATGGCGGCTGCGAGTTCCTGCTCAGAGTGTATACCGACCAGTTTACAGATTCCGGGAGCTGGGCAGACAAGAGCAGCAGCACAGAGGTGCGAGACTGCGCCACACCCGGCCAGGGTGAAGGACTGGAGGATTTCCTTGATGCGAAGTTTCTGAACCCGGTCAGCAAAGATAAATGGGCTATAAGGGAGCTGGAGTTTACGGTGCCTGCCGGGCATGACATCGATACTTATAATTTTACATGCGGGATATATGGATATGGGTGGACTGATCTGAGTTATGCTTATGCTGGGCCTGCTGAGGTCAGTGTCTCTCTGCAGATAAACAGCTCAAATCTGAAATGCGCTAATTTGTATGACCTGGCTAGCAAGTTTCAATATTACTGGGATCTGAGTGAAACCGGGCCTAAAATCATAACTATGAGACTCCCCAGCAGACTTGTTCACTACTACCTGGAAATAACAGACAATAACGGCCGCAAGTACCGGAGGGCAATATAATGACCAGCAGAATAATAACACTGGGTATATTGCTCCTCTCAAGTCCCCTATTTGCATCATCTAACAATCACTTACCGCTGATCAATAGTCCATCATCGAAAGCAGGCACCTGCAGTATTTCGCTGATGGATGGCATGAGCGGTAAAACTATACCAGGAAAGATCGTGTCAACGACTAAAGCAGCCAGGTCTACTCAACTGACTTGGGGCTCTGCTGACAAATTTATCCGGGCAAAGGTCAACGTGGTAAACGGACCGCACACATCCATATATAAGGTGACTGTGAGTTATTCAGGATCAAAACCGAGTCACCGATTACTTAAGCTGTCTCTGGCACTCCCGATCACAATGGCACGGAATGTCTCATTCTGGGATGGGTTGGATGAGCACAAGTGGGATGGGAAATCGGTTGTTGAGCGGGACAATATTGAATACACATTTCCTGTGAGTTGTGTCTGGAACAACAAGAATGGGCTGGCTGTCGGGTTTACTCCTGATACTTTGACAAGTTCTCTGCATTCAGGGGTACGGCTGCGCTCCGCAATATGTGAGATTTTTTACGAGACCAAGCTGGTTGTAGATTCCAATCACCCACAGACAGTGACGTACGTCGTATACAAGTTCCGCCCGACATTCGGGTATCTGGATGCGGTGCAGACTTATTATGATATGTTCCCTAAGTGGTTCCAGCCGGTTGACGGTATAGACCAGCGGGTATATGGCAGCGGTGGGTATTTTATATCATCGGACAGTTCTTTGCGGATGCAGCTGCATACCGGGAGGAGAGTCGGGCTTGACTGGGAGTGGGTATATGCTCCGTGGGTCAGGTCAGCTGACTACTACCCGGAAAAGGCAGACTGGATAGAAGGCAGGGATGTTATCCGGCATTATAAAGGTTACGGAGATGAGTATAAAGGGACGTGGGAGGAATACAACCGCGTGCGCAAGACCGAAATTGACCAGGGAGATAAGACAACTGCAATGTTTTACTACCTGCTGGTCAAGGACGGCAATCTGGACCTGGTGACGAAGGAATATCCGGATGCTCAGAGTGTGCTTAAAAACGGGATGAAGTCTACCGGTGGGATGAATGCACTGGTGGGTGAAAAAACGACTTATATATTTCCTTACGGGACAAGCATGGCAGAGAGGATTGAGAGCGAGCTGCGGAAAGTTGTCAGCAATTACCAGGTCAGCGGGTTTTCGTTTGATATGGCTAACCACGGCATAGATGACTACGGTCCGGCTCAGCTCAAGTATGGTGTTGCACGGTCATTCGATGAGAATGGAAAGATATACACTCCGGACACGCTGGTGGGGGTTTGCGTGGCTGATGCAATCCATAGGATGAAACGAGACAGTAAGCCTATGGGAGTGATAATGAACCAGGCAATATCCAGGAGCCAGTGCTTTCCTGTCTTCCATGCAGATGCAGTTATGTATGAACAAGGTCCTGCAATGAATTCCCGGAATGTAATGCCTCTCAGGCTTTTGAGTGGAAGAAAACCTATGACATTCTGGGGGAGCGTTGAGTGTGCACGGTTGAACGGTGGCATACGCTGGGACTATATGGCTGATCCGGAGATGGGCAAAAAGATCATCGATCAACTCAGCCAGCACTATCTGTTCACGTGCCTGCGAATTGGGGCAAGTGCGATGACCTGGGCTGCCCGGGATATCGGCTATGACTGGTTACCTACGATCAATGATCTCAAGAAGGCTGGTTGGAACCCGGCGCCTGCTGTATTATCCACGAGCAAGGACCTTTGGATCGGCAGGTTTGGCTCGGGAATGGGGACGATTATTACAATCAGCAACCCGAAGCGAGAACCGATTAAGGCTGACCTGACAGTCTTATCATCTTATTTGGGTGATGGTGCATATGCGTTTGTATCGGACCAGGGGCAGTCTATTACACAGCAGGTAAGCAAACAATACACCAAATTCAGTATTAACCTGCAGCCTAAAGAGATAATGGTGCTGCGGACATATGAGATTATGAATGCCGGTAATGGTGTCAAGATGATTACAAGCAGAGATCAGACGACTGATAGTGTCGGCATTCAGATATCCGGGGTACCATCCGGAGTGACGATCAAGAGCAGTGACCGGGACCATTTTGGATTTGGTTTTATCAAGGCTGACGGGTTAACAATTGGGGACAAACAGAAGGTGAGTAAGGATGGTTTTGAGATCAAGCTTGCTTCTGCTAAAAACCGTCGAATAGGACTTACATATGAACCTGCATCCAGATTCCTCTCTCCTAAAGATGATGTTGTGGCATTTTATTCTGAGAGTGATGCATTGGATAAGAACAGTAAAATGTGCATAGTGATCCCGGACAATGCCAGCAGGACTGAACGGACTGTTGCTGAGCAGTTGGAGTCCTACTATTCATTCGTCAAAGCATATAGAGAACGTCCAGGAGAGGGTGAACCGGCGTTTATGAGCAAGACCTGGGAACGGACATCAGGTGTTCCTATATTGACATGCTCACAGGCAGATGAATCATCTTATAGCAGGCGTATTGTTGTAGGAAAAATCGCAACCTCAGGCTATCGCGACTGTGTATTGACGAAAGAGGATGAGAAAACAGTCATACAGTTTGATGGTGGATTTGTAAAGACGTGTCACGGTGATATCGGTGATACGATGTGGATCGGTGGCAAGACTGACTCAGAAGTTCGCAGGATGGCGGATATATATTTCAGGCTGATGGATAGGCAGTCTCTCGGGGATATTAAATCAGCTATAAACTGGGTGCCGAAAGGTTACTAGACGTAATTGTCATTCTGAATGCAGTGAAGAATCTCGGTTGCACTAGAACCTATGCTTAGTAGAAAAGCAGATTCTTCACTGCGTTCAGAATGACAAAGTCCGTTAGGATGACAAATCCCGTTCGGGATGACATATCCAGTCAAAATGACAATCTTACGATTCCAGCGTGCAGATTCTCAGGCTGTGGGCTGGTTGGGTTGGGGCTGATAAGATGCCACCATCCAGGATCATTCCGTCGTTTATTGGAGTCGTTGATAGATACCAGGACAGGTTTGAATGAAGGCCTATGTCTTCCAGTGCAACCTTAGTGTCCTGTTCATTCTCTGTCCAGTTGTATAGTCCAACTTTGTGGAACATTCTGCCGTTTTCTATGACAGTTACACGGTACGCCTTAATGTTTCCATCGGAGCCCCAGTAAACTCGATGGTCGTATGGAGTCCTCGGGCCTCTGTCATCCCAGAACTCTTTTATGGCTGCGACGGCTTTTGGTGACCACTGCGATGGAATATCGGATGTCAGGAACAGACCTCC
The DNA here is from genome assembly GCA_942493375.1 of Abditibacteriota bacterium. GTDB lineage: Bacteria > Armatimonadota > UBA5829 > UBA5829 > UBA5829. Next base: position 720,788 of record OW818698.1, read on the forward strand.
GAAAAGGCCTATTGTCCCAGTCAGCAGATAGCTCTCTTCGAATGAGAGGGTTGAGTTTTCTGTCCTCATCATAAACACATCCGGATCACCCTGCCACCAGACTCCCTGGGTGCATGACCACGTCAGCCAGCCTCTCACTGTCTGCTGCACTGCTTCCCAGGATGAGCCTATATCTCCTCCGAGCCTGGCATAGTTGGCAGAACCCAAGGCATAGCGGCCTGGAGATCCTATGCAGGCAGACATAAGGACATCAGGTCCACAGGCATTTCTTAAAAGTTGATACAGACTTCGGAGGGATTCCAGCATGGTCTTCTTGCGGTCAAAGGCTTGTCTTGCTGCGGTTATCGGATATGTGAAATCCAGTTTGAAATACTTCCATCCCTGGTCAACCAGCTGCCGGATGATATCGGACATAAACTCCCTGGCTTCGGGGTTGTCTGTTTCAAGGTAGTAAGTGTCACCATCCCAGTTGCCGAACGATATAGCTGGAATGCCATCGATCCTCTGCAGCCATTCGGGGTGCTGACTTACTATTGAATGGCTGTGGTGGACGGTTGTGGGAGCGGCCCAGATACCCGGAATTGAACCGTTTGCAGCGATTTTTTCAGGAAGGGATTGCCAGGCTTCTTTGAACTTGTCATTTGGCCCCCAGCAACCTGGTTTCTCCTGGAAACCATCATCTATCTGGATTGTCTTTCCACCGGGAGGTGTCGTCCAGTTTTCGAACTCTTCAGCGGCGGTTAATATCTCCTGAGGAGTCACTTTATCGTAGGTCTGATACCATGAACAGTATCCAACTGGTGCAGGTTTTACTAACATTACGCCGGCATCTTCTGCACAGGCCCTGGCCCAGTACTTGAGGCCCTCCTGCCAGTCACCGTTCCAGACTATTGCATTCTCCAGCGTGCGTGTTTCACCCGGGTCAAGGAGGATATTGTCCAGCAGGACTCCTGCGTAGAACTCTGCAGGTGCCAAGGAAGTGTTGAATCCGATTTCACCAAACGCTGTGCGTGGGCCGGTGAATGCGAAACCCCAGCCGCTGCTCTGCCAATCCTGTAAAAACAGACCAACGTCTCTGGATATGGACCAATTGGGGGTATCGTGGATGGCATCCGGCATCCTCGGCCATCTCACGTTCATTGAACCCCAGAAACCCTCAACATCCTGCCGGGATGGCGTCAGGGAATCTCCGGAGCTTCTAATAACAGGCTTTTCACGCGGCCCCTGGAGTTCAAGAAAGCTCAGATGATCAGGGAGAGTGCCGGTCAGATAACAGAACCTGGCGAGTTCGATGGATCTATCCCCCGCATTTTCAAGTTTTCCGGAGAACTGCCAGACGTTATCGGTGCCTAATCTGATTATGGATATATGTGCTATTTGATCGGAGAGATTGCAGGTGAATGAGATTTTGTCATTGGAGCATGTGACGTTCTCAAATTCATAGGAAGCTGATGTGATCCACAGCTGTTCTCCCGGGTAGCGCCAGTATAGCTTGAGCCCGCAGTCCGTTATACTCTGTCCGCACGATGCATGCAGGGATATCTTGTTGTTGATAACTTCTATATCTAGTGGTAAAAATGGCTTTGGTATAATTTGCTCGTGCACAATCACGCTCCTGTGTGTTTTCGAAATGACTTAACCATTGTATGCTATGAAGGTGTGGATGACAAAATGAATCGAAGGGAATGGGAATTATCCGCAGATTACGCAGATTTTCGCAGATTTTTGGGAAGAAGAACCACAAAGGATGTGAACTTCGCAGGATTCTTAAGCATCAGGATGTATTTTTGAGAGTCCGCCGTAATGAAGTCTAGTGCAATAACCAAAGCGAACGCAGCTTATTCTATCTGCAGATCAAGTTTCCAAGTAGGACGGATGTGACATGTTCTGAATATTGCATGTTAAGCACACAGATCCATTTTTCTAAAAATCTGCGTAAATCTGCGAAATCTGCGGATATTTATTTTGATGCGTTCACCCTAATGCAATGACTGGATTCTTTGCAGAGCCTATATCAACGCGTTATAATGACCTCACACCTTAAGACAGGAGTATCCCTTATGAAAATTATGTCTATTCTAGCTTTGCTCTTTGCATTATGCACATTGGTTTCTGCTCAGGATGCTAAACCTGTTGCTGAGGGGGCGGCTTGGGAACTGCGGGTTATGGGGGCTATGGAACCGGGAATCATGCAGAAACTCATCAGCATGTCAGGTAAACGGCGGGTAAGGTTGGGGATGGTTGGGACTGGGGGTGTCAGCCGGAAGCTGTTGGAGAATTATCTTTCACAAAACCTTACAATCACGTATAAACTGGCTCCGGATATGGCTAATCCTGATCCCGGCTATGAGACACACGATACCAGCCAGGCTCGGGTGGTGTTTGATCTGGTTGAAGCACTGAAGGTGCCAACCGATGTAACAATCTACCATGCAGCCGATGAACCTAAGGCCTGGGCTGAAGCCTATGCACGTGCAGGATCAGAGTGCGATGTGGTTGTGTTCTATGAGTCCTATTGGGATGATATTCAACCTACGCTGGATGCAATGCGAAAGAGTCGGGCACTGTTTATTGGTCCATACGGAGAAGTAGGAGATCGACCTACTAAAAACGCCGTGCAGGGATATTCAACTAAACCGTGGATGAAGGGCACTATTCGCAACCTGCTGACATGTGCTCCACTGGCCAAGAAAGGCGGGGGAATCCTCACACTTCTGGACCGTCCGGGGCAGGATATAGCTGTTGTGAATGTTATTGCTCCATCATATTATGCCAGCGGACCGGGGGGCACTTGTCCTTCAGCGGGAGTTACAGCAGCTGTGGCCTGTTATGTGTTTTCAGCTGCAAGTTCGAGACCTAATGCAGGTAGACTGGCTGATAAACTCAGGCACCTGTGCGTTATTGACCACAAACTCCTGGCTTCGATTCCTGAGATTGGGGAGAAAGGCGCTTTGGATCTGGAAGTAACTATTAAATCCATGACTGCCCCGCCTAAAGGTAAAAGGCGGACCCTGGATGCTCCTGGGGTGTTGAATATTAGTGCATTGGCACGCTGAAAAAAAAGCCTGCTCTACAGATCGCAGAGCAGGCTATCCTCAATTGATATCAATAGACTTAGAAGCCTAAGGTTGTTCTATATGCTAGTCCTACCCATGTGTGGGGACCGTATGTGCCACCTTTTAGCGTGAGTCCTGTATTCTTTGGCATAATGGTGATACCTGTGATCAGGTCTCTCCCATCATTCTGTACTACCATTCCAAGTTCAGGCCTGAACAGGAATTGCAGTCCACCAAAAACACCCTGGTGCCTCTTCGCACCAAGTATGGTCCAGTCCTCAGTGCCCAAACTCAAGTGCACTCTTACTAACGGTGCACCTGGCTGTGCCGGGTTTAGGAAGTATGTTTTCGCTGCTGATACAAAGTAGGACTGATCCTTGCTCTTACTTCTTTCGTTAACTGACGTACCGGGATTATCCAGTGATGTAGGCGTGCCTCCAATGTTGCGACAACCTACAACCAGGTCGGGATTGACAGGAGTCTCCGACATCAGTTTATAGGACGCTACCAGGATAGTCCCGGTCTCGTTTTTGTCTACTGCTGAGCGATGAACGTCGAGTTCGAGCTTATCTGTCAGTCCCACATACAGGGTCTGATACTGCACGAACTGAGGCGCCCCTGCCGGAAAGTCCAGTGTCAGGTAGTATGCAGCAGCATCCACCTCTCCTGCCTTGAGCTGGTTTGCTGTAGGCATAGTAACTATGTCATCAGCAAACGCACAACTTGCAGCCAGCAGTAATACTATCACTGCATATAGATATCGCATATTTCCATCTCCAAAATCAGGCCTTTAAACCCTTACTACAGATAGATTCGCACCAATAAAGAATTTTTCCTTCATTATGCAGCCATTTAATTCTGGATAATGGTCACTGCGTATCTATAATCAGCATATAGTTTACAAATCAGCCGTATATCTGACCAGATTTGCGTAGCCCATTTCCAATGCCTGGCGGTTGTCTTCCATACCTTCGAACTCAATGGAGATGAATCCATCATATCCGGCATCTTTGAGGAGCTTCAGGCAGCCTTTTACGTTGACATTGCCATGCCCGACGATTGCTCCGCGCAGAGGGGTGCCTCCACGGGACTTGAACCAACCATCACCCGGATCAGCACACGCACATTTTACGTGGAAGTCCTTTGTGTGGACGTGGAAAGCATACGGGGCAACCCTCTTGACTGCACGCATCGGCTCTTCATCTGCACACAGGAAATTCCCTATGTCTACAAGTACTCCGAAGTTCGGATGATTCACTTTTTCAACTAAAGCTTCAACGCGGTCGCTGTCCTGGAAGAAGTAGCCGTGGTTTTCGATCATCGTCTTCACACCTTTGTCTACGGCGTATTCGGTAACTCCTCTGTAACCTTTGGCGACGATTGGAAGAGCTTCGATGAAATCTGTCAGGTTGTTCTTGCGGCCAGGGAATCCACCGGTGGCGTCGTGTCGCATAACCGGTGCACCCAGGGCTACGGCTACATCCACCATTCCATGGAGTCTGGTGATCTCAGACTCTAGGCTTCCACCAGGAGCATTCAAAAAGTCTGCTCCGATAGTCCAGCTCATAATTTTGAGTCCGGCAGCTGCACACTCATCCTTCATGCGCCTGGCAAATTCAACCTCATTAACACCTTCGGCTTCAGGACCAAATCCTGAAAACTCAATTCCCTCGAACCCTATCTCTGCTGTAGCTTTGATAACCCCGGACATGTCCAGACGGCCATCACTCAGATATCTTGAAAAGCTGTAACTGCTAACACCTAGCTTCATTTTACGGTTGCTCCTTAGTTAATACAGATCGAATATCTATAGATAACACTCGAAGCAACTATAGAACAGTCGGGCTAACGTGTCAAGAAGGAGCAGGCTTCAGACTTCGGGCTTCGGGCTTCAGGAAGGGAAGGGAGAGTTGATAGTGGAAAGTTGAAAGTGGAAAGTGGGGGAAGGGGAATTGATATTTGATAATGTAGGGATTTGGGGTTGGGGTACTCGATAGTTTACGTGTGATTGTCCCTACGGGGGTTCACACTGTATAATGTATCTGTTATGAAACAAGCAATAGAGAGAGTTCGTAAACCGAATATTCGTAAAGCTGCACTGGGTGGGCTTCGTGAGGGTTATTTTAACCTGGGGTTTGTGCTGTTTGGGTCGGCAATGACTACCCTTATAACCTTTGGACTGGCATGGATTATATCAGCAATATGCCGTCCCTTCGCCCCCTGGCAGCTGGTGTTCTATATTATTCCTGCGATGGCTGGCTGGATATGCTCTGTGGGGATATATGATTACGCTTACAAAGCTGTAACGCATGAACACCCTGTGGTTATGGATGCTATTACAGCTATCCGTGAGCTTATCCGTCCGGCCCTGCTGCTGTTTGCGCTGGATCTGTTCATTACGCTGGTTATAATATCCGACTTTGTTTACTGTGCATACTGGGCGATGAGTACCGGACAGCTGCTTCAGACTGCGCTGGCTGTTTTCTGTTTTTACCTGATCATCATCTGGGTAATGATGACCCTCTATCACCTTCCTCTCCTGGTTGATGGAGGCAAAGAGTCTACAGTGCCGGGGATTTTGAAGCGTTCGTTCATCCTGACATTCGGGAATCCTGTCTTTACACTGATGCTCTTTCTTGTTATAATCGCGTTTACGGTTATTTGTGCCCTGCCTGTATTCGCCGGCTGGGTCGCTCTTCTTGTTGGAGGCTGCGCATTTTTCTGCTGCAGCGCACTCAAGGAACTTTTCATCAGCTACGGCCTTACCCCCGATGATCCCACAGAACCAGAGGACAAAGGCTGGCGCGTACCTGAAAAGAAATCAGAAGATAAAAGTTAGTCTGAATGAAATGTTGTCATTACTGAATGCAGCTTTTGTCATTCTGAATGAAATGAAGAATCTGCTGTTTGTGATTGGGAAAAGCAGATTCTTCACTGCGTTCAGAATGACAGGTCACCTATTTCTATAATTCATCTGCGAGGATATTAACGATGCCTGATGTAACGTGTCTTGGAATTTTAGTGGCCGATGTTGTCGGCAAGCCTGTTGATCAGCTTCCTGAAAAAGGGAAATTGGCTCTTGTTGAGCGCATGGAACTCCATTCCGGTGGATGTGCAGCAAATACCGGTGGAACACTTGCTAAAATCGGGATTGATACTGCTGTTATGGGTAAAGTCGGCAATGACGGTTTCGGCGACTTTGTAATCGGCTATTTACAGAAACTGAACGTTGACTGCCGTGGAATAGCAAGAGATCACTATGTATCTACTTCGGCTACGATGGTTATGGTCGATGACGCAGGTGAGCGTTCATTCCTGCACTATATCGGCGCCAATGCTGCGATCACGGTTGCAGATATCAATTTCGATGTAATCAAAGAGAGCAAGATCCTCCATGTTGCAGGATCATTCCTTATGCCTGGTTTTGATGGCGAACCTACTGCCGAAGTCCTGAAGAAGGCCAAAGAGATGGGCGTCACGACTTCCATCGATACTGCCTGGGACTCCCGCGGCAACTGGATGAAACTTCTGGGGCCTTGCCTTCAATATGTAGACTACGCTGTGCCAAGTATAGACGAAGCCCAAATGTGCACCGGTCAGAAAGATCCGGCAGATGTTGCCAAGGCTCTGATGGACATGGGCGTCAAGGTTGTCGGTCTGAAGATGGGCGATCAGGGATGCTATATCCGAAGCGCTGACGAAGAGATCAGGCTGCCTATATATCCTGTCCATGCAGTTGACGCATGCGGCGCGGGTGATGCATTTGCAGCTGGATTCCTTGCCGGGATTTCCAATGGCTGGGACCTGGAAAAGACAGGCAAGTTCGCCAACGCAACCGGTGCTTTCTGCGTAACTGCTCTGGGAGCAACCACAGGAATCAAAGACCAGGCAACAATCGAGGCTTTCATTAGAGTAATGGAAGGCGGATCAGTCTGCGACGGCGAGTTCTGCAACTGCAAGATATAGTAATCTTTTGAATCGCGAATGACGCGGAAATTTTAGGATTTCGCGGAAATGGCGGTAACGTCAGAATGTGATGTACCCGTCATCCTGAGGAACGAAGGATCTGCTTTTTTCGGAAGGAAAAGCAGATCCTTCGTTCCTCAGGATGACAAGCACCACACTTTGTTTGGTATAACATGAGCATGTTTTCACCTGAACAGTATTGCGCCTAACCACCTTCTCCAAGAGGGGAAATTAGTTTGGCTAACTGCCTGGCTCAATCTTGATTTTATTAGAAACGTGGGATTTGGGATAATTTATGAATAGCAAAGATCTTCGTTCAAAGTATCTGAAGTTTTTCGAGAGCAAGGGGCATTTGGTGCATGCCAGTGATTCGCTGGTGCCGGATGATCCTACGCTGCTGTATACGTCCGCTGGAATGGTGCAGTTTAAGCCATATTACGTGGGTGAGAGGGTGCCTCCCTGTCCCAGGATCACTACATCCCAGAAGTGCCTGCGTACAGATGATGTTGATGAAGTCGGCGATGCCGTTCATCATACATTCTTCGAAATGCTGGGCAACTTCAGCTTCGGGGATTACTTTAAACGAGATGCTATTAAGTGGGCTTGGGAGTTCCTGACGGAAGTCCTTGAGCTCGATCCTCAAAACATCTGGACCAGTGTTTATCTTGACGATGATGAAGCTGCGGATGTGTGGATCAATGAAGTCGGGTTCCCGGCGGACAGACTTGTAAGGCTTGGTGAAGACAAGAACTACTGGCCTGCTAACTGTCCAAGCAAAGGGCCAAATGGAGTCTGCGGACCATGCAACGAGATTTTCCTGGATACTACCCCCGAACTGGGACGTCCTGAGAATCCGGAATGGTCGATTGCACACGACGGCAACAGGTTTGTAGAGATATGGAACCTGGTGTTTACTCAGTATGACCGCCAGGACGAAGGCAAGCTGGTTCCTCTTCCTACAAAGAACATCGATACAGGTATGGGCCTTGAGAGAACAATATCAATTCTCAACGGCTTCAAGACCAACTATGAAACCGATCTCTTCCTGCCGATCATCCAGCGCATAGAGGAGCTCTCCGGTAAGAAGTATGGGCCTGACGAGAAGATAAACCGCCCGATCAGAGTAGTCGCCGACCACATCCGTGCAGCAGTGTTTACTATCGCTGACGGAGTTATGCCTTCTAACGTTGGGCGGGGTTATGTTCTGCGAAGAGTCCTGCGAAATGCTGTCCTTAAGGGACGCAATCTTGGGATGATCGACCCGTTCCTGTCGGACGCCGTATCGGTTGTCTGCGACATTATGGGTGACATTTATCCGGAAATCGTTGAGCGCAAGGCTTACATTGAGAAGGTTGTAGCTTCTGAGGAAGACAAGTTCAGACGGACACTCGACAGCGGTCTGGACAGGCTCAACAACATGGTTGAGAATGCCCTGCAGGCCGGAAGCAAGAAAATCGACGGCGAATCGGCATTTACGCTGTATGATACCTACGGATTCCCGCTGGAACTGAGCTGTGAAGTTGCTGCTGAGAGCGATGTTACTGTTGATATCGATGGGTTCAAAGCCGCGATGGAACTGCAGCGCCAGAGAGCCAAGGAAGCCGGAAACTTCGGCAGTGTTATGACGGCTGCGGGCGGTTCACTGGTATTCGAGCTTGAGTCCAGCCTGGAATCTACTACATTTGTCGGTTATGATGAATTGGCGACTGAAGGAACTGTCCTTGCTATAATCCAGGGGGATGAGCTTGTCCTGTCTGCCAATGCAGGAGACAAAGTTGATGTTATCCTCGACCGGACAGCGTTGTATGCAGAGAGCGGCGGTCAGGTCGGCGACACTGGAGTATTGAAATCCAATGGGCTGCTTGCTACGGTTAATGACACGGTAAAACTTTCCGGATTTTTCCTGCACAGAGTTATTCTGGAACAGGGAACTCTGGCTGTCGGAGATAAAGTTACAGCTGAAGTAGATGTGAACCGTCGGTTGGATATCGCCCGTAACCATTCTGCTACCCATCTGTTGCACAGCGCGCTGCATGAAGTGATTGGTGAGCATGCGTTGCAGGCGGGATCTGTTGTTGATCCTGAAAGACTGCGTTTTGACTTCTCACACTTCCAGGCAGTTACAGCTGAGGAACTCAGGCAGATTGAGGACAGGGTCAATGAGATGATCCTGGCTGACTATTCGGCTAATACGCTTGTAACCAGCATCGATGAAGCCCGGAAGATGGGTGCCACTGCACTTTTCGGTGAGAAATACGGCGATACGGTGCGGGTTGTGAGTATGGGAGAGCATTCTACCGAGTTCTGTGGCGGAACACACCTGACCCACACATCTCAGATAGGGCTGTTTAAGCTGGTATCTGAGTCCAGTGTTGGTGCAGGACTTCGAAGAATTGAAGGCGTTACCGGAAGAGCATCCGTTCAGTTTGTCCATCAGCTGGAAGACAAGATTCGAGATGCTGCTGCGGCTCTGGGGTCATCTATTGTTGAATTAGTAGGCTCTGCAGAGCGTGCATCCCAGGCTGTGAAGGACGCTGCTAAGGAACTGGAGAAGATCCGTTCACGTGAAGCTGTAGATAAAGCAGCCGACCTTGCAGGATCTGCAAAAGAAGCTAACGGCATTAAGTTCATCACCTACGAAGCTGAAGGAGTTGACCCTGCGACGCTGCAGAAGCTGGCTGACAATATAGCAGACAAACTGCACTCCGGTGTTGTTGTGTTGGCGACAGGCTCGGAGGGCAAAGTTGTTTTTGTCTGTAAAGTCACTCAGGACCTTGTCTCTAAGGGTTTCCATGCCGGTAACCTTGTAAAAGAGATTGCAAGAGTTGCAGGTGGAGGCGGAGGCGGTCGACCGGACTTTGCTCAGGCTGGCGGTAAGGATGCAAGCAAGATAGGCGAAGCCCTGGCATTGGCTGCGGAGTTGATTACGACTAAGGCGACGGCGTAGTTAGCTGCTCTAGTGGGAATTTGGTTGATTCTTCGGCATTACTAATGCATCGGCATCGGCGCTACGGGGCGATTGATTGTGAGTTAGCGAAACGTTGTAGCCCTTCGCTCTGATACCGATGCATTTGTGATTTGGCAGTTGCTGGGATCACATCCCCCCTACCCCCCTTCAAAGGGGGAATTTGGTTGTGCTTGTACGATACATTAGTTTATTGCATTGATACATATGGATAAAGCAGATTCTTCACTGCGTTCAGAATGACAGTGTTACGTTCAGAATGACATGGCTACGTTCAGAATGACCATATTCCGTTTAGAATGACAAGTTATAAAAGTATGATTACCCGCTTAACTAAGATAGAGTTTTGTGTTTCACTGCTGCTGTTAGTTATTTGCAGTGGGCCTGTTTGTGCTCGGAAGATTATTGTTGTTGTTGCTAACCGGTTGACTCTGGCTGATATTTCGGGATATTCTACTGCTAATATATCGAATTCGATGGCGTTCGGAGCTGTCGGGCTCTTAAGTCCTAACTGCTCCGGTCCTAAATCTGAAGCGTCTGTTTTGTTGACTGCTGCCTCAGGCAATCCGGCTATGGCTGATGTCTGGATCAGGGATATACGCACCGCTGAAGAGAAAACCCCTACTGCCATTAACGCTGCTGCTGACTATAAACTCCGCACAGGAAACACGGCAAAGCCAGGATCAGGAGTATTTCTCCAACTTGCTGAAGCTGTGAAACTTAACACTCTCTCCGACAGGCCTTTTAAAACAGGTTTAATCGGTGATTCGCTGGAAGCTGCTGGTAAAAGAGTTTGTGTGCTTGGCAGCGCGGATGTGGAATCGGAAATTACTCCTGCTATACCAGACAGATCAGCTGCAGTTATTGCGGCAGACTCTCAAGGATTGATCGACCGTTTTGATCCATTTGTCTCAGGAACGCCTGCAGGCAAGACAAACTGGCTTTCAGATCCGAATGCATTAGCTGCATCGGCAGTGAAAGCTCTACAGGAAAACGACCTGGTGGTCCTGTGCTTTGGTGACCTTGTCCGTTTGGATAATATGCGTCCTTATATGACTGCAAGGTCATTTGATGAGTGGAAGACACGTGCTCTCCGCAGGCTTGATGTCATGTCCAGCTACTTGATGGAAGAGTGCCAGAAACAGGATGCAACCCTGGTGCTGGTATCATTTGGGCTCCCTGATCTCATTATTAAGAACCCCAAATATCCAAAGACATGGGCAGAATTGACTCCTGTTATGGTATGGGGCAACGGAAGCGGCCTGTTGATGTCCCCCAGTACACGAACTACCGGGCTTATAACTGCTGCTGACTTTGCACCGACAATTTTGCAGATGACCGGAACAACACCTGTGAGGAGAGTTACCGGCAGACCTTCGATGACAATGGACAGCGGGCAGTCATCAATGGACTATCTCCAGCGTAAAATGGTGGAATTACAGGATCTCAATGCCAGAGTCAGAGTGAACAGAATCTTATTGGATCCCATGGGAGGAGCTTGTGCGGGACTGGCAGCTGTTGCATTTTGCTCCCTTGCGGTGGTTGTTGCGTTTGGGCTGAAGATATCGAAGAAGCTTCGGTCGGTTATGTGGGTTGGGATGATAAGTGTAATATCTCTGCCTGCTGCCCTAATGATTGCTGCAGTCTTTCCACCGGGAATCTACTGGTATATTGGGGGCACAGTAATATCAGCTGCCGCACTGACTGCGCTGGCTCTTTATATGGCAAGCAAGTGTGAGAGCTATCCAGGGAGCGCTCCGGCATTCATTTGTGCTTATACTGCTCTGATCATAATTGCTGATGCTTTCGCAGGTTCCCCACTCTGCCGGATAAGTATGCCGAGTTCTTACCAGCTTTCGGGAATGCGTTATTATGGAACAGGAAATGAGTTTGCTTCATTCGCTATTGCTATGGCAGGCTGCACGATGCTGTTCCTTGGAAGTGCAATCCCCAACCTTGCAAGCTTATTATGGAAAATAACGGCTGGTCTTGGGACAGTATTGATTATCGCACTAGGCTGGGGTAGTTTCGGGGCAAATTACGGAGCTACAGCCGCTGCTACGACTACGTTTATCCTACTGGCTATTGCTCTTGGTAAAGGCAGTTTGCGCCTGTGGCATGTTGTGCTGTCTATATTCGCCGGAGTCGTGGTATCATTTGCCCTCTCAGAAATAGATGCCCATATAATGGGTGGAATGAGTACGCATGCAGGACGTGCTGCCAGAGTAGCAGGAACAGACGGCACAAGGTTCCTGCTTGAAATGATGCTCAGGAAAATAGGATTTAACCTGAAGACAGTCTTTGGATCCACTGCATGCCTCATTTTTCTGGGGTTCACACCTTTTCTTTTTGTATGGTTCCACAAGATCCAGGGAAAAGCCAACCAGATGCTGGCTTCCATACCCGGTGTCCGCTCCGGATACATTGCAATGCTCATAGGCAGCGGTGTTGCATTCATACTAAACGATTCCGGCATAGTAATGGCTGCTATTATGCTTGGGATCATGTTGTCTATGTTATTATGCTCATTGTTTGAGCTGGAGGCTACCGAATGTCACGAATAGTTGCGTTGGATGTTGGAGACGCCAGGATTGGTGTCGCGGCCACCGATGAGCTCGGGATTACTGTTGCACCGCGAAAGACCGTCCACCGGACAGTCAGCGTAAAAGACGATATCCGAAATATGCTTGAACTGCTGGATAACCTGGATGCTGAGAAAGTTATTATTGGTTATCCCGTTAACGAGGAAGGTGAGGAAGGCCCGCAGGCAGCAAAGGTCAAGGATTTCTATGACCGCCTTGTTCGCAGATTATCTATTCCCGTGGTATTATGGGATGAGAGGTTCTCAACCCAGGAAGCTGAAAGTCAGCTGCTGGAAATGGACCTTACACGTAAACAGCGCCTGAAGGTTATAGACCAAATGGCAGCAGTAATCATTTTAAAGAGCTATCTGGATGAGAATCAGTGAAGTTTTTTGACCGCATAAGAATATATCTTGCAGCTCTACTAGCACTCTTTGCGTTAACGATTTGGGGGCTGGTGATTGGCTCCAGACCTGTGTCAAATGAGTCAAGACTCGTCAGCGTCACTGTTGACAGGGGTGCGTCTGCGCGTCAGGTTGCTGCAGTGCTTAAGAAGGCACACCTTATACGGAGCGCTACAGTTTTTGTGTTGACCTGTCGGCTGACTGGAGAAGGCAGCAAGCTGAAACCTGGTGTATATGATGTATCGAGATCAATGAGCGTGCAGCAGGTCATACACCACCTTGTCTCGGGTGAGACAATTGAGACCAGGTTAACGATCCCTGAAGGTTATACGATCAGACAAATCGCAGATGAACTGCAAGCCAGGCAGTTTGCTACATCGGAATCCTTTGTCAGGCTGACACTTACACAGGGTTTTCAATTCCCCAACTCCGCATTTCTGTTCGGCCACAATCTGGAAGGCTATCTGTTCCCGGATACATATCTATTCCAACGCGGAGCAGACATAAACACAATAGTGGAGACAATGCTTAGTACCTTCCAGCACAAAGTCGTTACCCCTTACAAGGCAGACATAGAGAGAGTTGGCAAAGAACGTTTCGGGCTTGGTCCTGATAAGTTCAATGAAAGCCTTTACAAGGTGTTGATAATGGCATCTTTAGTTGAAAGAGAAGCCCAGCTGGCCAAAGACCGACCTGTTATTGCGGCTGTGCTTTGGAATAGACTGGATAAGCGCATCAGGCTTGAAATATGCGCGACTGTCAGTTATGTGCCTGGTGAAAGCAGAGAGAACAAGGGTAAGGTCTACATCGTCGACACGAAAAAAGATGGACCATATAACACCTATCGTAACTACGGATTGACCCCCACCCCAATCTGCAACCCCGGCATTGCATCCATCAAAGCAGTCCTGGAACCGGCTAAGGTGGACTATCTCTATTATGTTGCCAAGGGTGATGGCGGTCATATATTCTCCCGCACTTACAAGGAACATCTTGCTGCAAAGAATGCAGCAGAGAGATCAGGACAATGAAAAGCAGCTTCTGGGAGAATTTCAGGCCGGATATATATGCCGACACACTGAATGACATCGATCTTATAGACTTAAGATCAAAGGGATATGATACGCTGCTGGTGGACATGGACAACACCCTGCTGCCCTGGAAAGGTATTCACATACCGGATTCATCCAGAGAATGGGTCCAGAGTGCTGTCGCGCTGGGTTTCGGGGTATGCATCGTATCCAACACACACAACCCGCGCAGACTTCGAATTGTCGGGGATGAACTTGGTGTGAAGACCGTATTCCAGGCAGTCAAACCCAGACGCAGAGGGTTCAACAGTGCAATGCATATGCTTGGCAGTGCAGTTGAGCGCTGCGTTGTTGTAGGGGATCAGATGCTGACCGACATTTGGGGCGGTAGACGCTCCGGTATGCTGACTATTCTGGTTACTCCGATGCACAACCACGAATTCATCGGGACGAAGCTGAGCAGACTGGTTGAGCGAGCAATAATGTCCTCTCTTCACCGCAAACCTGTATCAAAAAGGGAACTCTGATGGTTATCACCGGCAGGACCAAAGTGCTGGCTGTTATCGGGCATCCAATCGGACACAGCCTATCTCCAGTAATGCACAATGCAGCTATTGAGGCCCTTGGCCTGGACTATGTTTATGTGCCATTTACAGTCCACCCGGACAGGATTGCTGAAGCAATGAACAGCTTCAGAGTGCTGAATATTGCCGGAATCAATGCTACAATACCCCACAAAGAGATACTAATCCCCTATCTGGACGAGATCAGCGAAACAGCACTGCTCACAGGTTCGGTCAACACCATTGTGAACCGTGATGGACATTTGTCCGGTCATTCGACTGATGGGGAAGGATTTCTTCGTTCTGCAGAGGATGAACTGGGGAGTATTGCCGGGTGCAAAGTGCTGGTGCTGGGTGCCGGCGGAGCGTCCAGGGCGGTTTGTGTGGCATTGAGGCAAGCGGGATGTGATTTGGTTATCGTCAACCGGACACTTGAGCGGGCTAATGCGCTGGTAAAGATGCTGCTCGGGTTCCCATCACAAGGTTCGGTCGATGTCATCACCGCGGACTCCCCTGAGCTTCCGGAAATTGCTGATGCATGCGATCTTATAGTAAATACGACTTCTCTGGGTATGACTCCGCACCCGGATGCTACTCCATTACCGGCTGAACTGATCCAACCTCATCATCGTGTCTATGACCTGATATACACTCCACTGGAGACCAGACTTGTCTCAGAAGCCAGGGCTAAGGGCGCAACTGCTGTCTCCGGTCTGAAAATGCTGGTCTACCAGGGCGCTGTGGCATTTGAACTGTGGACTGGAATATATCCCCCTACTGACATAATGCATGATGCACTGATGCAAGCGATACTCGGTCGGGAATCAGACAAATAGTCTCGCTCTTTTTCTACCGCTAATATTCACACATTAATGAAGGTAAATCCTTGTACAAATAGAACATTGGATATAACAATCCTTTTGCTGTACGAGGGTGACTCATATGCTTAGCTTTAAATGCATCCTTTCGATTTTACTGATGACAGTTCTTGTGGAGGTATGCACTTTGCCTGCTTGTTCTGCGGACTATAATCCCCATATCGTGAATAGATCTGATTTTGGTTTGAACACTGGGTGGCGCGGGTTCCTCGCTGATGGTTCGAAGACCCGTTATGATACTGACTGGGCAAGCTGGTCTCGCACGACACCCGGCGGTTTTATTACTGACTATACACTCACATTCAATGGTAAGCCCACAGGTAAGCTGGTTTCATTGGAGCAGGGATATCTGGCGTTCCATCCTATAAGCATTAAGCCAAAGTGGGATTTCATTGAGTTTGCATTGCATAATACAGTTGCCAATAAAGGAGTGGTCCAGTTCCGGCTTTATTACGGAATGGGAGACCCGGAGATTTTCTGGACAGCTGCACGGGGCAGACATGGCTGGTTCCGTTATGATATCCCCCTTAACTTCACCGGCTGGAAGACTTTTCGTTTGCGGCGGGAAAACTTCCGGGCATACGGCGGACCGATTATGTGGCTGGACGAACAGCTGATGGGTATCGGGGTGCATGTTGAACGAACTCCGAAAACTGCCACAATGATCAATCTGGCTGCTGTCAGACTAAGCCAAAGTCCTGTATCGATATCTGTTAAGCGTGATCTTCTACTTACCAAGACTGACCCGGTGACTTTCGAATTGACGGTAAACAATGTGGAAGCCACTCCGCGCGGACTGAATATCAGTGTATCTACTGAAGAATTCGCTTATGGAAAGACACTGAAACCTTTTGCATATCAGCTATCAAATAGAAAACTGTCGGTCCTTCCGAAAGGCAGTTCTACATTTACACTAACTGCAACTCCCAAACCCACTGCAAAACCCGGTGATGCCGTGACATATATAGTCACAGTTAAGGACCCTGGCAATCCGCCTGCTGAAGATGTTATTCGTCTGAGCGCTGTTGTTCAACTCCCCCATCCTGTAACATTGAGCCAGGATGCTGCGAAGAAGAACGGTGATTCTTCATATTATCCCAGACCAAAATTGTCTGATGCGACTGATGTGATGTACTGGATGTACAGGTGTGCCATTGCATACAATCTTGGGAATGAAAAGGCTGGACAGGAACTGGCTGATACATTCCGATTGATGGGTGATCCGGTTAATGGGTATCGGGCTCTGTGTATAAATGACTTCGCTGCTCTCTCGGGCCAACCCAACAGCGAACCTCCAATGGCTAAGATGAAGACCTGGCTCAATGCATTTCACTGGATGCCCCCAATTGCTGTCGGACAGGCATATGATTTGATATATGATTCGAAACTGCTCAGTGCTGAAGACAAAGTGCGTGTAGAGGACAACTTCCTGCGTCCTCTGGCCTGGGAGCATACAAATGCATATTTGAATTCCTGTGCAAACGGCGGCGAGGAAAGAGTGGCATCACTGCTATCGATTGGCCTTGCTATGCAGGATACTGACTTGATTAGATACGCAATCGATGGAGAAAACGGCTGGAAACATCATATAGGTCATGATATGCTGAGCGGTGTGACGATGGAGGGGACATTGTCCTATATGTTCGCTATCACCTGGCCGGTGTTGGGGATGTCAGCTGATATGGCCGGGTATTCGGGAATAGACCTGTTCCGTATGAAGTGTCCGGTCATAGCCGACCGCAACCATACATATGAAACAGACGTTGAGACTCCATCATTCAACAGCGTCTGGCAGCACGATACTGTTGCTGAAGGTAAAACCCGCACATATATGGACAGCCTTTACAGTATGGTTGATGTCGCCTATCCTAACTGGCACTTCCCAAGCTTAAATGACACAGCGGAAGGTGTCTTTTTGCAGACTCCTTCTGTCCTGTTCCAGAACCCAGTATGCCGGGATGAGGTTAATGCCTATTTCAAGGGTGCAGAGACTGAGATCCCAAGTGATGCACGCTTGATGCTTATTAAGAAAGCAGATGACATCAAGCGACCGAGTGTCAACCTTTCGGCTATCGGCTGGGCTTTGATGAAAAACAATGATGGTAACAGACTGGATGATCAGTATCTGCTGATGGATTATGGTCCCCACGGCGGAGCTCACGGGCACAAGGACAAGCTGGCATTCACTTTCTGGCGTTATGGGAAAGAACTTGCACCGGACTTGCCTATATCTGATCTAGAGACTCCTGAGTGGAGCGGATATTTCGGACAAAGTGCTGCACACAATACTATTATCATCGATGAGTCCGCCCAGCTTCCGAGCACCGGCGAAAAGTGCCTGACATTCGCAACCTCATCCGGGATTCAAATGACAGAGCTGGAAGCAATTAGCGCATATGCAGATAAGGATGCTAGAGTCAGAAGAATTGCATTGATGACCCGGGATTACCTGCTTATTTATGATCGTGTGACCAGTGCTAAACCTCACACGATTGATCTGCTGATACACGGGACAGGCAAAGATGGTCAGTTGACTACAACCATACCTTTACCGAACAACACAAGGAAACTCGGTACAATGGATGGTTATCAGTATGTGGATGTTCTTAGGGAAGGTGCTGCTGGCGGTCAGTGGGGAGCTGACTGGGATGTTGGTGACAATATCGGACTGCGGCTGGTCTCTCTTGATGGAAGCGAGACAAAGCTAATCGCTGCCAGGGGTCCGGTCGGATATCGCAGAGGTCACAAACCCGAGCGTGGAAAACAGCCAGAGTGGTATGGCCCGGATGAGCTTCTACCGGATGCATTATTGATCTCCCGCAGGACTGCTCAGCCTGGGACAACTCGATTTATCAACCTGTTGGAAGGCTATCAAAACCAGTCAAAAGTGGTATCAGCTGTTGCAGAAGGCAATATGATTACTGTTAAGCTGGCAGATGGGGCTGAGGAGACGATCAACCTGGAAGGTGGAGATATGGCAGGTAAGCCTACCAAATGCAGGTTTGTGCGGAGAGAAAATGGAAAGATTACGGAATCGACTGTGTTTAATGGTAAGTAGGGAAGAGGGTATGAGTTCGGCATAACGTGAGCAAATTTCCGACCGTCCTTCGATACGCTACGCTACTCAGGACTAACGGAGATTTATTGCAATTTATAGAAATCATACTGGAATCTTAAGGGGTTCATACGATTGGCTAAATATAATATCTTTCCCTGAAAGATTGTGCGGAACTGACCGTCCTTCGATACGCTGTGCTACTCAGGACTAACGGAGATTTATTGCAATTTATAGAAAATTATACTGTTACTGGAAGAGGTAAATGGGCTTGTCTAAATACGATATCATACCTGGTTTTATGGGAAAGCATTCCAATATTAAATTCGAAGAAGGTTGTGGATCTTCTGCTGATGATTTTGATCCTGTAGTTATGGCCCGGTGGTGTCAGAATTATCTGGCTAACGACCCAGTGAAGCAACCGGACTGGCAGTGTCGGTTCAGTCTGTGGGCGCTGCATATGCCGGTATTCGATCCCTGGCCTTATTGTGCTTCCTCTGATTTGAAGTTCCATGAGATCGGGATGATCGACCCTATTACTGCAGGCGATACCGACAGCCGAATGGACTATGCTTACGTTTACATGCGTGAAATGGCTGGCAGTTATGATGCAGTCCAGCAGGCTGAGGACGGTGTTCGGGAAAGAGTGCTTGGTTATATCGGAGAAGACAATCTCAGCTATGTGCCGGGACCTATAGGAACTGGATTCAGATCGGAAGATAATAGTCCGCGGGTGGTGGTCTGGACTACCGCCAAAGCATTGTTGACTCAATCAGAGTTATTCAGACTGACCGGGGATGCTGAGCACCAGAAACTGGCACATAAGCTGTTCATCGCACTAAAGCAACTGGCGAGTTGGGACACCGGCAGGGCTTTCTATGCCGGAGGAACCTGGCGTAATGGAGAGTGGACTGTTCCGGATCCTCCCGGGCCATATCACTATGTAATCTCCCCTCTTGTCCGATACTGGGAGATTACTGGTGATGACGAAGCACTGAACTTTGCCTGTGCATTTGCTGATGGTATGATGGCGGACCTTCAGCCTGGACTTGAGACTGCTGCGGTGCAGCCGGATGGCTCATTTGTAGCTCACATGCACTGCCAGATGCACGCAGTCAGTGGAGTTGCGTATCTTGGAGCTGTAACAGGTGATCCACGCTATATCGAATGGACCAGGCGGGTTTATGAATATATCAGGGGTATGGGATCTGATTACGGTTGGTTCCCTGAAGCAATTGACCAGCACAGTATTGTCCATAAGCGCCACACCGAGATTTGCCTTGTTGCAGATATGATCTGCACTGCAGTCTGGCTGGGAGACGCAGGTTATCCGGAGTATTTCGATCACGCTGAAAGATACGCAAGGAACCTGCTCCGGTATTCCCAGTTCTTTGTCACTCCTGGGCTGGAGGCATTGTATCGCAGAATCCATTCAGATCAGCCTGCCGAAAAAGTTGAGGAGCAATTGGCTTTTCTCCAGAAGATACAGGGAGGATTCGTTGCTTCTCCGACTCCGAATGATCTTGTGGATGAAGATATCGAACACCACGGGACTGCCGGCAATCCTCCGATGCTGCTGGACCTTATGGGATGCTGCCCTCCGGAAGGAATGCGCGCACTGCACGCGGTCTGGGAGAATGCAATCACTTTGAAAGAAGATGGAATCTACATAAACATGGCGATACCGTGTAAACATGAATCTGCAGAGGTGCGAACATATTCACCTGAGGCAGGTCTGCTGACAGTGATTGCCGGGAATGAATGCGATTATTTCCTGCGACCACCGAAATGGGCTCCGCGCAAGCAGGTTATGGTTTACAGAAACAGCAGCGAGGTTGAATCTGTTTGGGTTGGGGATTATATCAAAGTTGAGAATGCAGTGAAAGGTGAGGAGATAAGCATACGTTACCCGGTTGTCAGTTTTACACAAGAAATTGAGCTGGATGCTGGAGTAAATTCGGGAAGTTATCAGGTGTGTTGGATGGGTAACACTGTGATGGGGCTTGAGCCTGATGGGAAGTATCTGCCGTTGTTTAAGGTAAAAATCGATGCTTGAGGAGGGTTAATGCTGTGTGTCACATCCCCCCTACCCCCCTTCAAAGGGGGAATTAGGTTGAGTCTTCGGCATAGCGGGTGCATCGGCATCGACGCTACGGGACGGCGGGTTGTGGAATTTGAAAGTTTTATGTCCCTTCGCTCTGATACCGATGCATTTATATATGGGTGAATTGGGATTGTTCCCCGGTTTGTAATTGTGCGGAAGGGAATCAATCCCCCTACCCCCCTTCTCCAAGGGGGAATCAGGTGGTGCATTCTAACCACTATTTTACGGTCCGGAAGCGAGAATGACATGGGAAATATCTTCTCTTACTTCCCCGGGACCAGCATTCTGAAGTTGCGTTTTCTTAGTGGGAGTTTCCAGGCTGCTTTTTCGTCTTTCAGGTTGTAGAAATAGCCGCTGCTGTAGTAGTCTTTGATGCCTGGGAACTCACGCGTTGTCAGGCCCAGTTTGTCGGGGCGGAGGTGGATAGTTACCTCGGTGTCTGTGTCGCTGTTGTTGAACAGTACCAGCATAACCTTATCTGCGCGCTTGAATATTGAGCAGACCACGGCTTGGACTCCATTTGAATCGATGGTTATGTATTCGGCGATTTTCTTGTCCCAGTAGGGGATGAACTTCACTTTATCGTCCCATCCGAACTTTTGCTGGGCTGCCCAGGTGTCGTAGAGAGGCTTGGGGTTCATCCAGGCAGGCCACATCTGGGAATCGTGGAGTGTAAAAAGACCTACCAGGTGCTCTATATTTGCAATAGCCTCAGGGGAGTCTTGATGATATTTCTCCCCTGCCCCTGGCACAAAAGCCGGAAGGAAAGCTGTCAGAGGCCCCCAGGTCGATGACATATACTCTGCACGCATTTTGTCCAGAGTTAAGAAGTCACAGTAACCGTTGTCTTTACCCTTTGCTGCAATCTGTCTCTGGATATCCTGATTGAACAGTTCTCCATCGATCATGACATCGCAGAATGCATCCATTGGGGGCAGATTACGTCCGGACATGTGCATACCTATGATTGATGTGGGATCATTCTCTTTCAGGATCACATAGGTTCGTTTCATAAACTCCCGTACAGCCCGGATCGGCCATATTGCCTGGACTTCACCATTATCGTCAACCCAACCGCAGCCGTGTTCCTGGTTGGAGCATGGTTCAGGTCCGGTAAGGTCAAAGTAGTAGCCTTTGATATCGGCTTGCTTTACTGACTGTTTCAGATGTGACATATAGAAATCGGTAAAACTGGATTTTACGCAGACAGGAGCTGAGCCTATCTGGGTCCAGTCAGGATTCTTGTCCTTTTTGATTGTTTCGAAGATTGTATCGAAGTCGACCTGGGTTGATGGGGTCATGCGCCATTCTTCATAGAAGTATCTATACTCAGGTGGTATGGGAGATGTGCGCATTATCTGGGCGTATAAGCAGGAGCGGGTGCCTTCTGATTCTCTCCTCTTTAGCAGAGGTTTCCATTCAGGATTGACTACGGGATAATTTAGATACTGAGACCATCTGGGATTCCACATCAGAATCCATGGCTTGGCATCGATATTTGGCTGTTCCTGTTTGGGATGCTCATAGCTTGTAAGCCTCCACTGCCTCCAGCCTTTGGGTTTGGGACGAACCGGAGTTGCTTGAATACCAAAGCCCAGCTTTATGGGCTTATTAATTGATACAAGAGTGTCTATGATATTGAACCGGGTAATTGCTTCGGTGCCTGGCTTTGAGCCATTTAACACTTGGATTGTCTGCTGGGGTTTGGTGATTTTCCAGCCCTGCTGAGATTCGGTGACCCACTCGATACCACCGTCCTCGCAACCGACCCAGAAGAAATTCGTAAACTGCGAATTATACTCACCAACCTTGAGCGCTCCCCCGGTGTTGGGACCGTTGTAGACAAGTGTCGCATATTCGGAGGTAAATGGGATATCGAATGCCAGGGATTCAACTGGTAGGGTTGCTTTGTTGTTGATACTGATATCGAACCAGATGAAACCATCATATTCGATAGTAGTCTTCATATTGATTTGGGCATAGTCCAGCATGCATTTTGAAACCAATATGACCCGAGTATCTGAACTCTTTGTGACTGTAGTGTCTCCGCTCTGCAAGATTGTTTTGTTACCATTAAGACTCAAGACAAGTCGAATGGGAGATGAGAGCAATGACTTTCCCTGAGTTATTATCTGTGATGGAAACAGGCTTCCATTGAACTCATACGTGCGTCCCCAGCAGCTTATTTTGACCAGTTTGCTACCGGTCTTCAGAACTTTCAGAGGGGTAAATGGCGATGGGACTTTGGCGGATATTCCGGCTTTGTTATTGAGCCATGCAGGGGGTGTCTTCTTTTCAAATTTTAGAATCTTTTCGCCGAGTTTGCGGTCTGGTGTCGATAATGAGGCTACAACTTCATACGATCCTGGAACCAGATCAGTAAGGTCAACCGACACCTGCTGCCTGGTCTGGGTAAATTGTTCAGACTGGAGATGCTTCAGAGCCTTTTTGGAACCTGGAATACGGATGGTTACATCAGTAAAGAATGACTTATCCGTTGGACGAGTGCCTGCTCCGGTCCGGTCTATATCAACTACCATGCGATTTTTGGATGGTAGCAGATGCAGGCTGGGCATGAATATTGGTCTGAATACGAACGGGAACTGCCTCAGATATAGACTCTTGCCGGTCGAATCCCTACACTCAACTATTAATGTCGAAGCTGTCTGCTCTGCAACTGCTGACTGAAGCTTGAAACTCTTCGATGCTCCCGGTTCAAGTTTCAGAGTGGTAGTTTCGTTGATCTCTTTGCCCGGAGTCTGGGCGGTCAGAGTCACACTGGCCTCGGAACTTCCGGGGTTGCTAACAGTGCCATCCAGCACCATCTGACCCTGATCCGGTTGACCGATGCTGTTAATCTGAACGATCGGTGTCTGGGTTGAAAACACCAGGTCAGCCATACCAGTTGCCAATTTACCGGTTTGATTTGCAAGTGTTTTCCAGTTCTGAACAAGGTTAAAATGCCAGGTTGAACCATTTGCAGGTGTAGACACTCCCAAGCCAGAAAATGGAATGGCGGCTTCCAGAATCCAATTGTTCTTATCAGCAACGCTCTTTATAGTTGCGCTGGATGTCCATTCTTTCTGACCATCTTTAGAATCAAACACACTTCCGATTGAATTGATCACCCATCTGTAAGTATGCTGCGTATTGCCTTCCTGGGGTAAGAGGAGGATCTCGAAACTGTCATCCAGCCAGATATCTCCATCTCTCTCTCGAATATCGCTTTTCAGTGGACCACGGGGGTAGAGATCGGGTGAACGACGGACTTCCTCGGGAATTGGAAAACGCAGAGCAAGATAGAGATTCCTGTCATCGTATGACATCAGGATATTCGAACACTGCTCCTGGATAGATTTGCCAAAGAATGTATCGAGCAGATTGCCTGCGCCTGCTGCATTGTCCCACTCATCCTGGGTATTGATTGCATCGATGCCTGGTGCGGTTTTTGCTTTGCCAATAGTTATATGCGCCGTTGACTTGTTCTCAACAGGTGCATCTTTCTGGTAGAGTGCTTTTACTTCTGAGGGCATTAATGGACGGTTGAAGATCATCAGTTCATCAAAGACTGTTTTGTTCTGGTTCTCTCCGACCTGAAACTCCGGAGCTGCTTTTTCCATCACGGGGATATCTTCTGTCTCACGGGCCTGCAGTTCTCCATCCAGATAGGTGCAGACTTCACCTTTCTTCCAGGTTGCGACCAGATGGTGCCACTTGCCCGGTTCCCATTTAGGTTCGAAGTTGCCAATAAACCGGTTATTGCCTCCTGGCCGCATAATCAGGAACCACGTGTAGCCGACTGCATAGTTGTATAGTAGATAGCACTGAACGACCGGTCCTTCTCCGGGAAACACCAGAAAAGTGTGGCCCTTGCCATCCTCACGCTTCCAGTCAACAGGTTTGATCCAGAGTGACATTGTGCCCTGGTCCTTGTTGAAATTACCCGAAGTCTGATATTTGAGGGGAGCAGTCTCTCCACCGACCAATGCCCCCTGGCCCCGGATTCCTTCTACATACTCGGCTGTCCCTAATGTCTGTTCACTGTTACCGCCGGCAACTGCTGCTTTTGTGCTGCCATCAAAAGGAGCATAGAACAACAGATCGCTGCTATCTAGAGCAAACACTGATAGACCTGCAGCACATAAAATCACACAAGTCAGTAGGAGCACAGAAATATTGTTCTTATACAAATCCATCAGATAGAACCTCACAGCATTCTCTACATTCATATGCCTAGTTGTATTATTATGAAGCTTGTGGAATAATACGCATTGATGTATGAGAGATACCACATATTTGGGGGAATTGTAAACTCTTCAACTTTAACAGATTAGTGCTTCAGTGAATCTAGAAGATAGAGACCAGCTTACTTACGTTGAAAGAAACACATGAATCAGTCAACAATGCATTCTAAATAACTACAATATCACACATACCTCCATTTTCAACCTTGTTTCGTACGAGTTATCAGTAAAAGCTACGGAGATTAGCTGTTTTGACAATGATTAATTTATAGCTTAACATGGAATATAAAGGGTAGTATAAGTTAACCATTTTTTGGCAATCAATAGGTCGACTCTGAATTATGGAACTCAACAGTCAGTGACAGATGAATTGACATTTGTATTACTAACCAACTTTCACAAAGATTTTTGCATTTGAATAGTTGGAATAGCAGTTGAATCGATAACGATTAACGTAATTCAGCAAAACGAATATTTTGCTTGATTCAACTAACCAGGAATCGGGGTCCTAATTTGGCTGTCATTAGAAAACGCATGATATTGCTACTGTCATGTGTAGCGTTGCTATTTATTCTTGGAATAGTCGCCTGGCTATTCCAAGAACACAGGCGATTCGAGCTGCAATACAAGCAGGAATGCTCAGAAACTACTCGTGTAGCCGATAAACTCCTCGAATTAAAAGGCCAAAAAATTGCAACCTGGGCGTATGACTACACATTTTGGGATGAAATGGTCGACTTCGTTAAGTCGCTTGATCCCAAATGGGCTGATGACAACCTGGTACAGGGGCTGGTTAGTTTCCAGTCTACAGTAGTATCCATTTACAATCCCAGTGGAACTCAAATTTACACTGCCAGTATCCTTAAGGACAAAAACCGACACCTACTCCCCACCCAACCAGAACAAATCAAGAAGCTATTCGCATCAGGCCCATTTTGCCACTTTTTCCTAAACACAGATCACGGACTACTAGAAGTGCGCGGCGCAAAAATTGTCACCAGTGCAGATGAAAAACGCACAGGACCCTGTTACGGTTATTTTTTGGGAGGTAAAATCTGGGATTCGGAGTACATAAAAGAAATAGCATTGCTTCTTGATGGAAAGGGATCAATACAGGATATCTCTACCGGCACTCAGATATTACCAGGGGAACGCGCTCGCGATTTGATCGTTTACAGGAAACTGCTGACAGGTATGGACGGAAAAGGTCTGAAGTATTTGTGTATTAGCATGCCATTCGATGATGGAGTAGTGCATAAAGTATATTCCAAAAAGACCATTATTTTGCTGGTGCTCTTTGCTACAGTTATGATTGGAGTGCTCTATATTGGCCTCACAAAATTTCTGGCACAGACAATCAAACTCATTTCGTCTGCAATGGAAGCCCAAACCTCTGATAGTCTGACTAACATCAATCAAGATCATAGTGAACTAGGACAACTAGTTTTGCTAATTCAAGAATTTGTCAGACAAAAAGCTGCACTGGAGGAAGAGACTCGAGAACGAGCACGCATTGAGGTTGACCTAAGGCGTAGTGAGCGGAAATTCAAGTCAATCTTCGAGAATTCCCAGGTTGGTATATTCAGAGCAAGGCTGAGTGATGGAGTATTTCTTGAGTGCAATCGGTATCTGGCTGACCTATGTGGCATTACAGATATTTCGATTGATAACCTTAAGGACATAAAAACTACTGATTATGGTATATCTATTGATCAGACATTTACTGTATCCTCCCCAGCAGGCAGCAATATAATCCATCCAATGGAACTGGATTTACACCGTACCGATGGTTCCCAATTCGTTGCTCTGTTTTCGGCGATGACATATCCTGAAGAAGATTATTTGGACGGAATACTGTTAAATATAACTGAGCGCAAGGCTGCTCTGCGATCCCTTGAGATGGCAAAAGCTGAAACAGAACAGGTAAACATTCAACTGCGAGAAGCTGTAATCAAAGCAAACGATATGGCAGAGAAAGCTGAATCCGCAAATGTCGCCAAGAGCCAGTTCCTGGCTAATATGAGCCACGAAATCAGGACACCTCTGAATGGCGTTATTGGATCATCAAGCTTAATGCTTGGCACCAAACTCGATTCTACACAAAATCACTATGTAAAAATGATTCGCAGCAGCGGAGAAGCCCTTCTTGCGGTGATAAACGATATTCTGGATTTCTCTAAAATTGAAGCCAAAAAGCTGCAGATAGACAATACCGAGTTTGACATATACATTCTGGTGGAGAGTTTCTCTCAGACTATGGCTATGCTCGCACAAGAGAAAGGACTCGAGCTTGTATTCAATATAGCCCCGGAAACCCCCAGATTTCTTATCGGAGATCCAAACCGAATACGGCAGATAATGACTAACATAGTTGGCAACGCTATTAAGTTCACAAACAAGGGTGAGATCATTATTACGCTCAGTCCTGTTCCTTTACCAGGCAACAAGACATTGGTCAAGATCGAGGTGCAGGATACAGGCATAGGAATGTCCAAAGAAGATCAGAAGAACGTCCTGCAGCCTTTCACTCAAGGAGATGGCTCCATAACACGAAGATACGGGGGGACAGGCCTGGGCCTGAGCATATCCAAACAGCTCGCTGAGTTGATGGGCGGCAGTTTGGGCTTCGAAAGTGAGGTTGGGAAAGGATCAAAGTTCTGGTTCACAGTAGCCTTAGACAGGCAAAAAGCACATAATGCAGCAAAAGCATCAACACCGGATATCGAGACCATCAGGTCAACCAGAGTGATTGTAGCCGACAGCAACAAGACAAACAGGCTGGTTTTGAAGTGTATTATGGACAGCTGGGGAATCAGCAATGATGCTGCTGGAACCGCTGATGAATTGGTAGAACAGATGCGAAGGGCCGCTGAGTCGGGAACCCCCTACGGGGTTGCGATCATCGATGCTCACCTGCCCAATACAGACCTGGCACACTTGTGTAGGTCTATCAAGTCTAATAATGCTACAGAAATGATGGGCCTGATAGTCATGGTCCGACTCGCAGAAATGAATGACTGCAAGCAATATGGTCAAAAAGGATTTGACCGCTGCCTGCACAAGCCTGTTGGACGATCTACTCTTTATAACAGTATAATATCAGTCATCTCTCCTGCAAATCAGACAGCGGATTCACCTCCTATTGAGATTGGAACTAATCGGCATACCAGAAAAGAGAACCAGAGGTTCAACATCCTGCTGGCAGAGGATAATGAAACAAATCAGATGGTCACCGAGGCTATTCTAAAAACACTTGGTTATCGGATTGATATTGCAGATAATGGAGCTGAGGCCGTGAAGTCATTGCAGGAACACGACTATGACCTGGTCCTTATGGACTGCCAGATGCCTGTGATGGATGGGTTTGCAGCAACTGCAATTATTCGTGCAGGAGATTCCGGCATCAGGAATCCAAAGGTTCCAATAATTGCTCTGACGGCTAATGCAATGGATAGTGACAGAGACCAATGCCTTAATGCTGGAATGGATGACTACCTCTCAAAGCCGGTAACAGCTGACAAAATGGGGATTGCACTGGCTAAATGGCTTAAAGTTGAACTTGTAACAGCACCTCAGCCTGCTGCGGATATGAAAAGAAATGATCAGTCACACTCGAATGCAACAGAGCTTACTCGAGAATATAATGGACAGAATGTTTTTGATGAAAACTTCCTGCTTTCAGGTGTAGAAGGAGACAGGGAAATTGTTGAGAAAGTCTTGATCAAGTTTCTAGGCAGTATTCCTAAGCGCATCAGTGCACTTAAAGAGGCTAACGAGAACCACAATTTTGCTGATCTACGCCTGCAGGCTCATTCAATTAAGGGCAGTTCACGGAACATAGGTGCAGAATTGCTTGGCCAATCTGCAGAAATCCTGGAAAAAGCCTGTGAGTCCGAGGACACCGGCTTACTTGATGGACTTATTCAACAAGTAGAATCAGATTTCCAGGAATTGAAATCCCGTTTGGAAGAGCTGTATAAGATATAAAGGAGCATCCACGGTATGCCTGTTCAAGATACAATGTCATCGCGCGAGCGCGTAAGGTTGGCGATTAACTTCCAGCAACCTGACCGGGTGCCTATTGATATAGGCGGCACAAAGGTCAGCGGGATTTGTATCGATGAGTATGTGGAACTGGTGAAGTATTTAGGCTTGGATTTGGGACTGCCTACTGTGTATGAACCGTTTGGGATGATAGCAAGGCTGGATGAACCAGTGCGCCAGAGGCTTCATGTTGATGTAATCGAACTGGAAAATCCATCTGAAGCCTGGGGGTTGGAGAACAGGGACTGGAAACCGTGGGTCACCGGCAAGGGCAATAAAGTGCTGATGCCGGGGAACTTTGAACCGGTAATAGATGAAAACGGATTCATCAACATCCTCGATGCCAACGGGAAGATCCTTGCTTATATGCCCAAGGGCGGGCTGTATTTCGAACGGGCGTGCGTCACTACGATGTCTGATGACATTGAAATGATGGACCCGGAGAAATGGAAGCAGTCCATACCTCTTTATACAGATGAACACCTCGAAATCATACAAAAGAATGCCCGTGACCTCTACGAAAACACTGAATATTCTGTTCATGGTGGATTTCTGAGAGGAGGATTGGGATCGAACGGGATATTTGCCGGTCATACGATTACAGACTGGCTGTGCATGCTGGTTTCAGAGAGAGACTACGCATTTTCTATTCTACAGGCAACTGCCCAGCGCAATATTGAGAACCTCAAGCTATACCTGCAGGCAGTTGGAGATTATATAGATACCATTTTCATCTCCGGGACAGATTTCGGCACCCAGCACGGTCCTCTGTTCAGCCCGGATATCTTCAGGGACCTCTATGTGCCGAATATGAAGCTCATGAACGATTTCGTACACAAGAACAGCAAAGCAAAGACTATGTATCACAGCTGCGGGGCTGTTTCTGAGATTATCGAGTATTTCATAGAAGCCGGAGCAGATATTCTCAACCCTATTCAGACCAGCGCATCAAACATGGACCAATATGACCTGAAGAAGAGATTCGGAGGCAGGATAGTATTCTGGGGCGGCGGAGTAGATACCCAGAAAACACTGCCATTCGGAACAGTAGAGGATGTAAAAGAAGAGGTCAGAGAACGTATCAACACCTTTGCACCAGGTGGGGGATTTGTCTTCGCTGCCATCCACGACATCCAACTCGGAGTCCCTCCGGAGAATGTGGTTGCTATGGCGGATGCAGCGATAATTTAACCACGGAATACACGGAACACACGGAAAGGGAAGGGAATGAGGATTTTGTAAATTGATACATGAGTTTTCTAGCTGAATGGTAATGTCCTAGTCTCAGTACTTATTCAAAGTATTTCTTGATAGCGTCTGATATGGGAGATACTACAGCTGTAATCGCTAGGGATTTCAGAAATATGATTGCATACCATTTCAAGCACGCCTTTTGATCGTATGCCGGGAATGGAATTTCGTTTCTTTCAATTAAAAACCAGTGACCCAAATAAAATAGTCCGCCAATAACAATAATCCTGATACATACACCCGCCAGATATTCCCACATATAAATAATCTCCAGTAATTCAACTTCGGGTTGTATAACTGCATGAAATTATATCACGTAATTTGTTGACAATATACGATCTGCAATAGACAATTAGTCATTGTTTAAAATGATTACCCCGGAACACAAAGGAGACCTAGTCAATGCGAGAAGTGCTGCTCACAATGCTTATCCTTTTAGTAGTTGCTCTTACAGAGGGTGCAGGTTATGGGCTGGCAAAAGCTGTGGGCCAGATGATCAGTGATCCTGCAGAGGTTGCGAAAGCTCTCACTGCATCTGATATATGGCTGCTGCCTCAGCCTAAGGAAGTGTCGGTTCTCGGAGGTCACTTTGACCTAAAGAAGTGTAAAGGAATCCGGCTTGTTGGGTGCGATTCTATTCGGTTGACCAAGGCGTTTCCGGAGTTGATTGAAGAGCGGTCCGGTGTGCGGTTGGAAGTATCGAGTGGTAATCCGAAGGCTGGTTACATATCGCTGGTTTTGTGTCCTGATTCGATTCCTCCTAAGTCTGTTCGTTCGCTGAAGGTTGAAGACCTGAAGGACCTTGGGGAACAGGGATATTATTTGAAAGTGGACAAGGGCGGAGTGACGATCGTTGCATCGACTGAGACCGGTTTGTATTATGCGACACGCACTCTGGCACAGATTGCATCTGATCGTAGCATGCTTCCCGGAGTCGTGATCATGGACTGGCCTGTGCTGAAGTATAGAGGCGCTCACGAGGATATGAGCCGTGGGCAGGTGCCTACTCAGGAGACTTTCAAACGCCTTACACGGGTGCTGGCAGAAGGCAAGGGGAATATTCTGGAGCTCTATATTGAGCATTTGTTCAAATGGAAGAAGTACCCTGACATTGGACCACCGGAGGCTATTACTCCGGAAGAAGGACGTGAACTCTTTAACTACGCAGCGGAGTACGGGATTGAAGTGCATCCGATGCTGCAGGTGCTGGGGCACTCCAACGGAATCCTCCGTCTGCCTCCATACCAGCGCTACTGGGTAAGGGATATACCGGCTCAGCCCTGGATGATCACATTCGATAT
The DNA here is from genome assembly GCA_942493375.1 of Abditibacteriota bacterium. Classification (GTDB taxonomy): domain Bacteria; phylum Armatimonadota; class UBA5829; order UBA5829; family UBA5829. The sequence continues at coordinate 752,232 of OW818698.1, forward strand.
CCGCAAGCCTGAGACGGTTGCATTTATAAACGACCTGGTTAAGGAGATATGCGAGACTTTCCCCGGGACATTCTTAACTGTTGATGTCACTGAGATCGACATCGACGGACTCAACGCCAGCGGCACCTCTACTGAACAGGCCACCGAGATGGTCTATCAATATGTGCTCAAGCTGCGGGATATGATCAAGCCATATGGTATGAGGCTGATGATCGCACAGGGGCCTCTGGACAGCGTCGGATCGCTGGCAGGTTTTGGACCGGTATTGGATAAACTGCCTAAGGATATTATGGTCGCAAGCTACTACACAGTTCCACCGGGTGCTTATGGGACAGCGTGGGAGGTTGATTTCCCAAGGTTCAAGAAATACGGGATCGATTTCTTCGCTCAACCCTGGATCAACTCGCACATCCGCATATTGCCGGATACCGTCAACTCAGCGGACCAGTCTGATTCCCATGCAAGCAAAGGAACTGAGTTCGGAGCCCTGGGCAGCATTACAACCGACTGGGGAGATGACGGGCACTATCACTTCACCGGACAGACCTGGTATCCGTATGTCTACCACTGTGCATCAACCTGGGCAGGAGGAAAACTGGACAGGGCTTACTTTGACCAGGCATTCACCAGATTATTCTATGGAGTGAAGAACGACTCTATCGCCCGGGCAATAAACCTTGCAGGCAGCATCAACAGCCAGAAGATCAAGTTCTGGAACGAGAAGAAAGAAGTCTACGAAGGCATCAGCTACCACTACTGGGAGTTCTGGCAGGACCCATTCACCAATCCGGACATAACCAAAATCGCCGACCCGGCAGCAACCGCCGCAGACATCTTGAAATCCGCAGACGAAGCAGCGGCACTGCTAACTGAAGCTGATAAGCAGGCAACCAGAAACAAAGACAACATAGAGCAGTTGGCATTCGGAGTCAGAGGTTTCCAGGCAATGGGCGCAAAACTAAAAATGCTGGCAGACTACCGGAATGACAGCATCCCCCGCAAACAGGTCGCCGAGGAGCTCAATGCCCTAGTAAAAACCTACGAAGGTATGAAAACCGACTTCCAGCGACTTTGGCTTGCGGAGGATCGTGATAACACCGGCTACCGGGAACTGGTTGCGAGGTTTGGGAATACTATTATACCTTGCAAGCAGAAGGCGGAGGAGTTGGGGAAGTAGATTCCATAGATAGCTAAACATATTGACGGTATCACTAGCGAAATACAAAGGGAATTATCCAAATGAAAGATTCCAAAGTCTTCAATTTCTCGTTTGTTCAGATTGTTTTACTAGCAGTTATATTGCTGATGCTGACATGTGTAGAGATTCTTGCATCATCAGGTAGCAGTGCTATAAAAACATCTGAAATTGGTGCACTTAATTACCCTATAGACAAAACTGTTATACGCAATCCCTGGTTGATTGCTGCTGCAAGTAATTGGCCTTCGATGATTGTAGAAAAACTAGTCTTGAATACATCTGTACCTACTGAAGTCGACCAAGAACGCTTCACAAAATGGATTAGAGGCACTGTAAATAACCAGTGGTTATTTAATGACATCGAAAGTGTCCCATATCTGACAGATTTAGGATTTGTTCATGTGAAGACGAATGCTGAGTATCAAGTCCGGATACGCGAAGCTCAAAAACCTATGTCTAAAGGCTCGCACGTAATGATCAAAGCCATAGTCATGGCTATTACGCCTTTATCTGGAGATATCCATCTACCAAAGACAGAATGTGAATTTTTGTTTCTCCTGCAATCTTTCCTAAATCCGGAATTAGGAGATTTCTTGAAGTCCGAAGACCTGCGGATGTTAACCGGAGAATGTATCCTGCCTCCCGTACACAAAAAATTGGGAGGTGGTATATTTCTGGCTGTATGGCCACAAAAATCATCAATGGGGATCCAGTTATATGCTTGGACTGATGGAAAGATTATGCTGGTTGTGTTTTACGAGGATGGGCAGTATACTGATGGACCACCTCGAAAGCCAGAGGTAAATCCGTTACCGCAGCCTGTTAGGATAAAGCATCTATAGTAATTGTCTCTAACAAACCAATGATGGTCTTAATTATCTACGACCAAGAAATAACTCAGTGGACATCCATGTCCAGTTACTGTATGAAGACATGAATGTCTACTATATTGCGCCTTGGTCATTGATCACACGTCCGATTGTCAGCTTTTGCTTTGTTAAGTAACCACTGTCGAATTGAAGCAGGAATGTTGGTGACTGGTTTTGGAGTCACAGCATTGCCTCCAGATATGGTTTCATTATTTTTTCGACTCGACAGATACGAGCATAACAGAGTAGTTTATCTGCATCGAATGCTCTTTGCTGCATATATAGTTTGAGTGCTTCAAGAGTTATATCCATTCCCAGTTTATTCCGAAACTTGAAGCAGTCGGCTATTGTCTTCTCCCTGTTATAGATATGAACTGAAATACCGTCTATAATATGATCCTCTACCCCTGCTTCGAGACTTTTATCGGAGAATCGGTGGACTGTCAGTGGTGGATAACCGATCTGTGGTGTTTGCGCACCAAGCTCCAGAGCTATCGATACTGAATGGGGAATCTGTGTTGTGATCTTGTGAAATGCAAGAGCAGAAACCAGACAGATAATTGCCCTTGGAATTCGTGATGCAACTGTTACCAAATCAACATTCGTAAGCGGCTTCCGCTCAGCCAGTCTGAAGACCCCACGGGAGATCTGCTCAAGGATACCATTGTCCCGGAGATTATAGAAGACACGCGGATGTATCCCATCCCGCAACGCTTCGGACGTCCGGATTATTCCACCCATATTTTCAATAAGTTGTTTGGCTTTCTGTTCTGCAGCGGCCTGGTTTATGACTTCACTCATGATAGTAATACCTATACTTATTTACTTCTATAGTTATTATTATCCATATATTAGAAAAAAGCAAACATGTTGTCTGAGACATCGCACCTAGGTTATGAATCAATCGAGTGATTTGCCATTCACAATCACCGATTCAACCTGCGAATAATTGCTTTGCGCAAGCACATTGCTATACTGCCTGTTGCTCTACCAGTTCCCCTACCACCCGATCAGAGACAAAACGGCAGACAGTCAATATGCTACCATTCGCCTTTTCGTTGCGAGATTAATCCCCATTCTTTTCCTATGGAGAGTTCGCAGAGTATTTTACCGTGGTTATTGCCAAAGCGTATTTTTCGTTCATTCCGTAATACAGTCACATAGTCAAAAAACGGATCAGATTTGAATGCAGGAGTTCCTGCATATATCAGCTCCCAACTGGTATATCGGTAGGATACATTACTATAGATGAATACTACCCATACAGCTTTACCATAGCCAAAATCATGAGCAACCAGAAATAGATCACGTCCAATATTCTGGACTAATTCAAAGTGGTTCTTATCTGCCCATGTCACTAATTCAGATCTGGTTTTCGCTGTACGAAGTAAATCCCATCCAGTCTTGTCATATGCATTGGTTTTCACTTTATCAGGTATGTTTGGATATCTAAATTCAATTGGACCAGGTAATAAATAGCCGATTCTGGTTGTTAAATGTTTTGTGTTATTCTTCTCTGGTTTGAGTTTACCTTGAATTGGAGCTTGTAATTGCAAACACATTACAACAACGAGTGTCAGAAATCCGGCAATACTAAGATAGAAATATCGACACATAATTCAGATCCTCCATCATTACAACCAATCCAATTACGCGATCAGACCCGATATCATTCCCAAAGCAACTACCATCTCCACTTACCAATTCCTCACTACCCTATCAGGCACAAATCGACAGACAGTTTTCATTGGCGCAGCTTTAGCAGTTTTCAGGTGATCCCTTAGATACATTGGGTATGAACCCTTGCTGTCATCTCTGGGGGATAGGTCTACCAGGGTTCCACCACGGAATTTGCAGGTGTATACCTGTTCTTCGGAGGAGTTGGCGTTTATTGTGTGGTGGGTGGTGTATTCCTTGATGGGGAAGGTCAGGATGGCTTTATCTCCAGGATTGAGGTCATCGATTATGGCATAGTTGCCTACGAAGTCATTGGGGCGGTCGGTGTTGTTTACTTGTATACGGAGGTCTTTTCTGGTTACCCATTCGGGGATGCGGACGGATATTCTTTTGGCTGATTTGTTTTGGATGACTACTTTGCCTTCGTATGGCAGATAGCTGTTGATATCTACGAGTTTTGATGCACGGTTCAGCAGGAGGTTTATCTGGGCGTTGTTACCATCTTCACGGACTATTCCTTCCCAGGCATAGTAGAGCCCCTGGGTGGCGTTGCCTGTGCAGCAGTTCATTACCCAGAGGTCTTTTATACTTGATGGAGTGGAGAGTCCTCCAAATACTCCGATGCTGCGGGCGATGACATTGTCATAATTGAGCTGCCCGGGATACTGCCAGTATTCCCCTGTTTCTTTGTCCGAAAGTTGCCCGGCAAATTGACTGACTATATTCTCCAGCAGGTCCGTGCGGGTAAGCTGCTGCTCTACAAGGTGATTGCGGACGACCGAATCTACGTTGTCCCAGTAGTCACCTAATCCGCAGTCTGAGAGCCTTATACCGAGTGCAGTGAGATCACCAAGGGCACAGGCTTCGACCATATTGAGAGCACCCGGGAAGCAGTTGATCCAGCCTATTCTGGGGATGCCCTGGCTGAGGGTGAACTCATATGCACGCTGCACGAACTCCAGTGCGCGTTCATCTCCTGTGGCCCTTCCATATTCCAGTATGCCTCTCAGACCTATGGCACGTGCATGAAAATGGCTGTACCAGTGCCCCTGCTCGCTGCCTGCTGTAAATGCAGGATCCGGTTTGCCTGGAGCTACCTGCCCTGCAAGACCTGTGCGGTCACCATCCGGATCAAGCACCCCTCCCCAGAACTTCGGGAGCATGCAGAAGTTGGTCAGCCTGGTTGCCAGGTCCAGCGCAACCGGATCACCGGTCCTTGCATACCACTGGCTTGCTCCATATATCTGATGACCGTGGTAACCTACAACTGATCCCTCTCCCCCTTCGGTCTCTCCCAGGGGTTCATCGGTGTTTATCCAACCTGATTTCGGGTAAGTAAACGGCTCTCCCCATCCACCTTTTGTAGGATAGTAGCAGTAGTCGTCTTTGCGAATGGCAATACGGCTCATACCGTCGGTCAGTTCATCAGCCAGCTTGTCACATTCTTCACCTCCACCGGCTTCACTCCAAACCATAAGGGCTCTAACCATCCGACCGGAGATGCTGACAGCAAAGTCCTCATCCCTGCCTTCAGAGGAGAAAGCAGGCGCATAGACATTGCGCCAGGGTCTTCTCGGGTCATACCTGTCCCAGTAAAGACCGTCCTCTATGCGGCTGACGAGTTCCTTTCTGAACACAGCTTCAAGGTCTGCATACTGATCGCTACCGGACATAATCCGCATCAGGGGGAATGACTCACCAAACTTGGTATCGCAGGTAGTCCCTGCGGAACCCCAATGTGAAAAGAAAGGCCGGTCGCAGCAGAAAGTGATGTGGAAGAACATCGTCATCAGTTCAGGATCGATGCAGCCACCCATACCATTAACAGCCAACCCAGCCCGCTCTGCAAGGTCCAGCGTATCCGGAACCTCTGCTTCATACCATTTACCGGTGATTTTGGGATACATAGCTAACCTCGGTAATTGATAATTGACAACAGCAATTGATAATTGACAATTGATAATGCATAATGAAAAAGAACAGAGACATTTAACTCTGATTCATTGTCAACTGTCAATTATCAATTGTCAATTGTGATATGGGGGATTGTTGTGAGTTTTGCGGGTGGATTCATACTGTGCGTACTAGTGTTGGTATTGCTTCTGGTGCCGAACTGGGGTTCGGCGGTCCCGGGAACGGACTGGGTTGGACGGTTTGGGAATTATCAGCCTGTGGCTGTGGGTAATGGAGTTTGTGCAAAGAGCCGTGTTGGGCTTCCGGGGTTCTCGGTGACTCCTGCTGCAATTGGGAGGCAGATTGTTAGAGTCTCGCTGCCGTTTCCTGCCCGGTCATTGCCGGAGAATGCGGGGGTTGTTGTCAGATCCGGTAAGAGCGAGATTGTGCCTGATTTGCGTGTACTTACCTACCACCCGGGTAAGCCACGTTGTGTTCGCAGGGCTATTGTTACGTTTGTTTTTGAGTTTACAGATATGAGAACCCGGCAGTTTGCGCTTGCACTGGCGCCTGGTAAGGTGAACAAGGCAGTCGATAAGGACACACGTATTGGGGATCTGGCGATTCGTTTTACTGATGATTCGGTGCAGGTTACTCGAGGTGGAAGAGATCTGTGGAATGCTGAACTGATTGCCCCACCCCTTAAATCAACATCAACTCCGGTGCTGGAGACTGTTGAACATGGCAGGAGTTATCTCTGGGTAAGGTTGCTTGTGCCGGATGAATTATGGCCCCGGATTATCGAGGTCCGTGCTGATTCTCTGGGAACTGTTGCTGTAAAGGCGCATATTCAGCGGATGGAAGCAGAGGACGGTTATGCTCCGAACCTTGGCTGGAAGATAAATGGCCTGCAAGCAAAGTCAGTAAAGTCAGCTGAGCAGGAGCTTAAGGTTGCACAGGAGCCTGTTGTTCATTCGTTTGTAACCGGAAATGAAGCTTTTGTATCGACTGATTACAACCGTGTCAGTTTTCCGGATGCTCCAATGCTCCGGCGTGGTGAGATTACAGTTACAGGCTCTGATGTCACCTATATGCGAAGTCATGCGGCGGATAAAATCCCGCACCAGGAAGCTGCATGGCGGACTGCGGAGTTTGTTGTCAGTCCTTTGAGAGCTGCTCCATTGAATGCTGTCCTGGAACCATCACACAAGATCAACATCCCGGCGAAATACTTCGATGCCATATATGGTTCAGGTAAAGAGCAGAATGTTTCTAAATGGCCGGTTTTAGCTGACCTCAGCGTGTACCATCGGGATGTGATCTCTAACAGCGCTATGCGGGGGGATGATTATGGGAATGTAACGGCGAATCCTCCAAATCCGTTCGGAATGAATCGGTTGAATCACTGTCCTCCTTTTATTATGGAATACTACCGGACAGGTGATGCACGTCTGCGAGAGACAGCTATTGAGTGGTGCGATAACTTTTATGATCTGTCTATCTGGTGGGGGACGAAGAACGAAGGGGAATTCGGCGGGACACGTTATAACAACGCGACAGCAATTGGAATTACACATACGGACAATCCGAATTTCATGTGGCGATCAAACTCAGCAGTAACTTTCTGTACAAAGGGGTTTGATACGTTCTTCTTTGCCTATGAAGAGACCGGGGACCCGCGGATGGCGAACGCTCTGCGCTGGCAGGTGGATTATACCAGGCATATGATCCATGCAGGTTTGAACTACTGCAGGTGCATCGGTGATGTATCGGATTTCCTGACCCTCTACAACTACACTGGAGACAAAACGTATATCAACGATGCGTTGCGGTTGTTCTCGGAGCTTAGGGAATGCCTGTCTACTGGGGATCTGTTTACTGAGGGTGGGAAGGCAATCGATCACAATTTACCATTTATTAATGACGATACCCAGGGGTATCTGCATCCATTTGCGAAGCCTTATATCATAGGTTATGCACTGCTTGGCCTGCCGGAGCTTGCTCAGCTGAAGCCAAAAGAGCCAAAGTTGCACGATGTTGTCCGAGCTGTGGCGGATTTTATGGCGAGGTCGCAGGATCCGGTTGGCGGTTGGCGTTATCCCCACCCTCAGTCCCGATATATGATAGTTAGCCAGGGTATAGAGCATGCTGCTCAGATTACGCGTGCAGCTGCTTATCTGGAGAGCAGGAAGGAGCCTGTTGACAACCTGCTGGATGCGATTGAGAGAGTCCTGCAGTGCCGGGTCCTGTCCTGGCAGAAGACCGGGATGATATTCAATGGTCTGGGGGGATGGGAGGATACTGCAGGTGTATTCAAGGACGGCAAGACAGTCGCTGATTTGTATAAAAAGCCTGATGACCGTGACCCCAGCAGGGACTACACTGAGGGAGCAATCGGGATTGGCGGAGCGCCCCCGGAAGGCATTGTTTACTATTGGGAAGTGATGGAGTTCTACCTGAAACACCGGTCTGCTGACAGGCTGTTTAAGGCTACTCCTCAGCTGGAGTCTGTATTGGGGCGGATGAAAGCAAAATAGCAGATTTTAACCACGGAATACACGGAATACACGGAAATTTTGGGAATTAAGTTAGGAAAAGTCTTTTTTACAAACAGTAGATGATTACGATTTCTAGCAGGAGGTATTCGATATGGGCTCAGGGGAGTATGTTCGTTATGGGATGGCGGATGGACTTGCTACGTTTAGCGAAGCTCAGGTTAAGAGATTGGCCTTCCCTTTGGCGTATAATCCGGACTGCTGGTTGGATTTTGACAGTTGGCGGATATCTGCCAGGGAAAAGCTGTTGGAATGCCTGCTGACTCCTCCTCCTTTGGCTGAATTTGATCCCCAGGTGATTGCGACTGAGGACAGAGGCAGTTATGAAGCTCGGAAGCTGGTTTTTAATGTCTCTTCAGACTGTCGAATACCGGCCTACCTGATGATTCCGAAAGGTCAGGGGCCCTTTCCGGCAATTATTGCTCTGCACGACCACGGGGCGCATTTTTCTATTGGTAAAGAGAAAGTGATCCGGCCATTTGATGAGAGCAGCGAGAGAACTGAGGATGCTGAGCAGTGGGTTGAAGAGTGTTATGGAGGACGGTTTATCGGGGATGAGCTTGCTAAGGGGGGGTATGTGGTTTTCTCGATGGATGCATTGTTCTGGGGTGACCGGGGCAGACGTGAGGGCATAGACTTTGAGACCCAGCAGCAGCTGGCAGCTAATCTATTGCAGATCGGGATGTGCTGGTCAGGTGTTATTGCCTGGGATGATATCCGCAGTGCTGAGTTTGTTGCTTCTCTACCGGAGGTAGATTCTAATCGAATAGGAGCGATAGGTCTATCTGTTGGATCGCACAGGACATGGATGTTGTCTGCTGCAAGTGACCGCATAAAAGCAGGGGCGGCAATCTGCTGGATGGCTACTACTGCATCTCTAATGGTACCAGGCAACAACCAGACTACCGGGCAGTCGGCATTCTCCATGATCTTTCCAAATTTGCGAAATTTCATGGACTACCTGGATGTAGCGTCTATTGCCTGTCCAAAACCTATGCTTTTCTTCAATGGGGAGCAGGACGGTCTTTTTCCGGTTGACGGTGTCAAGGATGCATACGCTAAGATGCGCAGGATCTGGTCCAGCAAGGATGCTTCCGATAAACTGGTTACAAAACTATGGGATGTGCCTCATGTGTTTAACCGGGAGATGCAGGGAGAGGCGTTTGAGTTTATTGATAAGTGGCTCGGTTTTTAGTTGATAGTTGAAAGTGGATAGTGGAAAGTTGATAGTTTATAGTGGATAGTTGAAAGTGGATAGTGGATAGTTGAAAGTGGATAGTGGATAGTGGATAGTGGAAAGTTGATAGTGGAAAGTGGAAAGTTGATAGTTGACAATGAGATTTCCAGTGGAGGGAGGTTTTTGTCCCTCCACTGGAAAGCATTAGTTGTCGATATCCTTATTTAGTTTGCAGGTCTTGCCATTGGGAGTAGGTGCCTCGGAAGTATATGGCTGTGCTGTCACCGGCAATTTCGACGTCGTGGATTTCGGCTTCTGCGAAGGACATGTCGTTGATTACATCATACAGGGCCTCGGTATCCGGTAGTTCGATCCGGCGGATGCCGGGCTTTCGGGTGTGGATGCCTATGAATGACTGGTTGTAGTAGCTGACATCCGGGGTGTCCAGATAGATATGTATGCCTGCAAACCTGGCGATGTCACGCAGGACAACAGGATCGATGGGTGAGGTTGTGCAGTAGATACTGTTTGCTCCGTTAACATTCTTGCACGCCATTCCGACGCTGCCGAGTGTATGCAGATATCCCCAGGTCTGAGCCTGGTCATCTACTACTTCAAACAGAGGGGCAACAGAGAAATGGCGTCCCATCAGCACGCTGTGGCGGATTGGTCCGGGGAGATCGCTGTCGGTCTGGACCAGTATCCTCTGATGCAGACTCGTTGGTTTTACCTTAATACCGGTCAGATCGGAAATATTGTCAGCATTTACGACACCGTTGCGGATGTAGCCTGGAGCATACAACCAGATGACTGTTTTGCCAGCGGTCAATAGTTTCTGACGAACTTTTTCACGCTGGATATCCGTCATCGCAAAACAACCGCTCATTATGTAGAGCTTGTAGTCACGTCCGTCCAGGGCATCATCCAGGAGCAACCGGTCGACAGGAGCACCTGCACGGCCCATAACTATATTCAGGCCCTCGGTAAAGCAATTGGCAACTGTGTTATCGGGTGCGCAGCGATAGAGCGATTCGGCATCCACTACCATCGCAATCTCTGCGCAGCTGCTGCGGTCTGAGTGAAGTCCGGCCTCAGCTATTGCGTTGAGTTGTTTGATGGTGGCCATAGTCTTATCGTCATCATACCAACCTCCACCCATATCGAACCACCACTGCCCGGCCCCGGCAGTCAAGCAGTGCACCATCTCCCTCTGCTGCACAGCGATGGTCTTCTCAACGCAGTCAGCACCCTCGGAATCTCCTTCAGTCAGATGAGTCCGTATGTCGTTTTCATCCAGCCACAGTTTTCCTGCCCTTTGAACGGATTGAACCGGCACATGGAAGTAGCTGCTGCCAAGCCCGCAAGATCGTTCTCCATATCCGGTAGGAGATGTGAGGAAATCAATGGAGTCGCATTTTAGCAGTGAACCCAAAGCCAGGTGTCCGCTGTCCAGCAACAACCGGTCCCAGTAGCCTCCACATAACACATAGCCGAAGAAACAGCCGACGATCTTGCTGTTTTGAGTCCTGGTTTTGACTGCTTTAGCGAGAGAATCGATAGTCTCTACAATCATCTCTCCATTGAAGATGTTGTAGTCAATCACACGCTGCCTGGTCTGCGGATCGTAGAAAAGACTGCCATCGCTATCGTCTCTCTCATCCTTTGTAGGGATAGATACAGTTTCAAGAGTAACTTCATGATTGTTCCAGGCTTTTTGCAGTCCATCTACGCTGCCATAGCGTTTATGAAGCCATTCGCCAAACGCCTGACGGTTTTTCTCACTGTAGTCTGCACAGTATACCGAATGTGAACCCCACTGGAAATATTCCTCAGTGTTCCCACCGGCGATGTGATAGGCCATTATCCTGTCAGCGTAGGGACCGTTCTCTATGTGGTCAATCAAGGCGTTGGTGGCATATGCTGAAGCTTCGCGCCATTTTTTGGATGAGAAACTGGGGGCTTGGAGGATGGTGTATGACCATTTTGGGTTAGTTACTTCAGTATTGAAGACAACACACTCCTCCGGGTATCGGTCCATCCACCACTTAGGTGCTCCGGAGTATATCCTGGGCATTACCAGAGTTCCCTCCGCAGCACAGGCCATTGCCATGCGTTCATCGAACTGAGTGAAGTCGAACTTGTCTTCAGCAACCCAGCTCGGAGCACAGATGCCGTATGGACATTCATCCCCTGTGCAGGAGAATGAGGACAGGGATACTCCAATATCGGCAAAAGCCTTAAAGTTCTCAGTTTTGGGACCATATGTCATGTAGAACAACCCAGGAGAGGGTTTGCCATCGATAAACAGCGTCGGAATACCATTATAATCACGCACTTCAGTTTTAGGACCCGGTGAATTACTCATATTTCAACTCCAATATTAAAACAGTATTCATAAACAGCTAATACTTGGTCGGCATCCGATAATCCTGCAATTATTAGCCACGGAGTTTTAATAACCACGGAATACACGGAATACACGGAAAAGGGAAGGGAAGAAATAAAATGACCTGGCAGAGATAGGATTCTTGTGATTCTTATTGCACTATTACGAAGATAAGCAATCCACATATTGTCTTGCACAAACACATTTTTATTTAACTCCCTTTTCCGTGTATTCCGTGTATTCCGTGGTTAATATAAAAAAGTGAATTAGACATGAAAGGGTAAAGGGTATTATGCTATACAGGGTCTGGGATTTCAGATCTATATGATTTAATAAGAGGTAATAGATGCAATACAGAAAACTGGGTAATTCCGGAATTGATGTTTCGGTTGTTGGATTGGGGACCTGGGCTATTGGTGGATGGGCCTGGGGTGGAACTGAGGAGCAGGAGTCGGTTGACGCCATTCATGCTGCCATTGAGGCCGGCATTAACCTTATCGATACAGCTCCTATGTATGGTATGGGAGTCTCTGAGGAGTTCGTGGGCAAGGCAGTTGCAGACCGGCGGGACAAAGTCGTGCTGGCAACCAAGTGTGGACTTGTGTGGGATACTGACAAGGGTGAATATTTCTTCGATGCCGATGGCCATAAGGTCAACAAGTATCTGGGACCTGAGTCCATCAAACGTGAAGTCGAAGACAGCCTGAAAAGACTCGGCACAGACCATATCGACCTGATGCAGACCCACTGGCAGGAGTCCACAACTCCGATCCAGGACACAATGGCAACTCTGATGCAGCTTAAAGCAGAGGGCAAGATCCTCTCTATAGGGGCATCCAATGCTACAGTCGGACAGTTGGATGAATACCGGGCAGCGGGCGAGATCGATGCAGACCAGGAACTGTTCAGTATGCTCGATAGAAAAATGGCCGAGGGGCAGCTGGAGTACTGCGCAGCCAATAACATCGGAGTGCTCCCCTACTCTCCTATGGCTCTGGGACTACTGACAGGCACAACCGACCCAGACCGCAAGTTTGGACCAGGCGACCTGCGCACCCACAACCCCAGATTTGCACCGGATAATGTCCGTAAGGTAAATGCCATGCTGGATACGTTCAAGCCGATAGCCGAAGCGCACAACGCTACTATCGCTCAGACTGTCATAGCCTGGACATTCTCCCAGACCGGCGTCACCAGCGTCCTCTGTGGAGGCAGAAAGCGCTACCAGGCACTGGAGAACGCAGCTGCAGGAGACATAGTGCTGACTGCATCAGAACTGGCGCAGATGAATGCGACGGTGGCTTTGGGATAGGCTTTAGGCTTTAGACTTCAGGCTTTAGGAAGGGAGACTGTTTCTGAGGCCTGGGGTTTCTTTTGTTGCCCAATTTGATGATCTTTGATGAGGACTTATAGTGTTAAGCACCATTGATGAGTTGCCAGATCTTCCGGGAATTGAAGAGGAAGAGGAGACTATTAGCCCCAGTTGCGCATGTTTTTATGCCAGCATTGGAGTTTTCATTCCTTTCATTCTTTGCTGGATTATATGGAATGTAGGCACTGGTATTGTAGTGGCAGCATTAATTGCTTTTGTTATTGTTTTAGTGGGCTGGTTATCTAGCAGTAAAGTCCATGTTAATACTGATGGTCTTGCTTACTATCGACCCTACAAGCACCAGTTCATCAAATGGATAGATGTCATTGGTGCACAATTAACTACCGGGACACACAGGTGTAATATACTAGAGATTTCAGGGAGTAATGGTGTAATAAGCATACCGATCAATGGTAACGATCATCCTAGAATCATAGCAGCAATCTGGCAGCACTTAAGACGACACGGTAAAGCTGAGAATTTCATTCTATCTGACAATGTGCTTTCAATGTGGGCAGAAATTCCAGACGATATTCCTGAAGAACAAGAATATGTTGAACAATCACCAGAGAAACCACACTGGAGGATAATCAATTGCTTGTGTCACGATTATATCTCACAGAAGGTCGAAGGTGCATCTGCAAAAGAAATGAAAACAGGACACTTCAGCACCAACCCTCGCATTACTAACTGGTCAGATGTAGTTGATGTGTCATGGGATTGTGATGATACTGGTGCTGGTTTAGCTTTGATTACAGACAATCCAAATATACTTGATATGTTCATATCATGCGAACTGAATGATAATGATGAATATGACATTGATAATGCTCGTTTCCTGCTGGCAGTTGTCCGCCGCGCCAGACAAGCTATCGACAAACCTATCCCGATACCTGAATGGCTTCGGGATACTTGCGGAATCCAACTGCCAGGCCGACAGTAAAAAAGAATGTATCATCTGCAGCCTATGCAGCATTCCTACATCATGATGGTATAATGCAATTGTGTTTAATAACATTTGCTGTATTTGGAGGCTAGTTATGATAAGGACTCAGATTCAGATGGATGAAGATACCTATGAAGCACTTCGGGAGTCAGCACATAAACAGAAGAAATCCATGTCTGCTGTTGTAAGGGAAATTCTAAAAGAGAGTCTGCCTGATCGTAAACCGAAAGAATTGGATTTGAAAAATAAGTTCAGTTTTATAAGCTCCGGATCATCAGATGAGAGCGATATATCCATAAACCACGATAAGTATCTCGAGGAGGCATTTAGTTGATTTTCCTCGATACATCAGGCGTAATTGCACTCGCTGATAACACTGACGATTTTCATGACCGGGCTGTGCAGATGTTTGAGTCAGCACAAAAATCAGGAGAAGATATAGTTTTGCATAATTATATTGTTGTCGAATCTGCAGCATTACTTCAAAGAAAGCTGGGTTCTGACTCATCAATCAGGTTCCTGAAAGAAGCAAGCCAGTTCAATATTCATTGGGTGGACTCACGTCTACATGCACAGGCTGTTACATATATAGATCAAAACAGAACATCCAAAATGAGTTTTGTGGATGTAATGAGTTTCCTCGTAATGCGTTCAAACAAAATCACTAACTTCATAGGTTTTGACAAACATTTCACTGATGCGGGATTTGTACAGTACGGCTCGAAAAACGACTGACTCAGATTAAAAACATTCATTTTAAAAGAATGGTATATAGTTATGGGTATCCGAATAGCAATTGTTGGAACTGGAGCTTTCTCTCAGTGTTTTATTCCTCTATTTAAAGTCCATCCAGGGGTCGATGAGATCATTTTGTGTGACCTTGACAGTGCCAAACTGGACGAAGCCTGCAAGCAGTTTGATATCAGTTCTAAATCACCATCGCTGGATGACGTGTGCGGTAGAGACATCGATGCTGTTGCAATCTTTACACAGAATGACCGCCACGGACCGCAGGCTCTTCAGGCGCTTTGGGCAGGCAAGCATGTTTATTCTGCGGTCCCATCTGCTATTACTATGGAAGAGATCAGGTCCCTTGTGACTGCGGTAGAGGAAACTAGTCTGACCTATATGATTGGGGAGACCAGCTATTATTATCCATGCACTATCTACTGCCGTGATCGGTTCCGCAAGGGAGACTTTGGTAAAGCCGTATATGCAGAAGCTGAGTATTACCACGACTTCGACCACGGAATATATGATGTTCTAAGGTGGAGATTTGGAGACCAGTGGAGGGAATTAGGCGGCGCGCCTCCGATGTACTATCCCACACATTCTGTAAGTATGGTTGTATCTGTAACAGGCGCAAGAATGACATCAGTTTCCTGTATGGGTTTCGTTGACAATGGCGAAGACGGTTTGTATGACCCTGATATCAACATCTACCACAATCCTTTCAGTAACCAGTGCGCTCTGTTCCGGATGTCCGATGGAAGTATAAGCCGTATTAACGAGTTCCGCCGCGTTGGTCACCCGGGCACTGTAGGGATGTCTCTCTACGGCACTCTTGGCAGCTACGAAGAACAGACCGGTTCCCAGGCCTGGATTACCAAGCAACAAGGCGTGACAGAAGACCTTCGGGAACTGCTGGAATGCCGCGAACTGCCGGTAGAATCCCGAACTGGAGCTATGCAGGCTGTAACTGCCGCCGGAACCCACATGACTGCCTCAGCAATTCATCCCATAGACAGGCTCCCAATTGAGTTTGCGGGTAAACCTAATGGCCATCTGGGATCTCACCAGTTCCTGGTTGATGACTTTGTGCGATCCTGCAACACAGGCAGAATGCCTCCCAACAACATCTGGATGGCAGCCCGATACCTTGTCCCAGGCCTTATAGCTCATGAGTCTTCAATGAAAGAAGGTCAACTCCTGGATGTGCCGGACTTAGGCAACCCACCCGAGGAGTTCTGTGAAGAGACATTTTATGGTTAGGCAAGCAATAGTATGCATGTAAGTTAATATGACACTCTTGCGAGAATGTTTGTAAATCCCTGCCAATCAAAAGAAACAATCACATAAATAGGAGTGAGGCACATATATGTTTTGGAAGCGTAAACAACGTAATCCTGATTTTATAAAAACTATATTTGTAGCAAGAGACAAAGCATCTGAACTTCTTGCACGGACATTATTGGATTCTGCTGGGATCAACTATATAGTAACAAACAACAGTACCCAGGATCTGTTCGGTTGGGGACGCGTAGGAACTGGATCAAATTTTATCGTAGGGCCGGTAAAATTCGCTGTAAAATGCAATGATGTTGAGGATGCTACCAATATTCTTGCGGAGTTGTATGAGATCAAACCAAGACCGGTTCCACAGTGGCTTCGATTAGTTGCCATTATAGCTCTATCTCTACCCATAATATTCGCTATATTCTCGCTATTCAAGTCTCCATAGAAATCTGGCTCTGAAAACCTGCAATATCCAACTCCCCCAACTTCCTTAAATACAAAGAAGGAATACTTCAATAACTGGCGAAAAACAGTTAGTGTGTTCTTCACCTACCCTCAAGCATTAAACAGCAATAATTATGGAGTCTGACATGCATAAACGGATTTCAATAAGATCAGTTTTAGCTATTTTTTTACTGTCTGCACTTATCCTGGCCTGGTTATGTACCGGGTTGCATGTGTGCCAGGCTGCGCAGAACGATACCAATTGGAGCAAGCATGTGGTTTATCAACTGAATGGAAAAGCTAAAGCGATTGAACTACCGGGTGAGTTTCAACTTGTGTCAAAGGATTGGCCTAAGCCTGCGATGGTGCCTTATCTTGCTTATATGCCTGAGAAAGATAGACTGGCGATGCTGGTTATCTATGGGCCTCCGGCTATCTCATTCAGCAATGACCATGGAGCTACATGGAGTGTTCCAAAAACCATTGAAGGCGCTGGTCTGACCCTTACTTACCTCGGCAATGGCACTCTGCTCAGTGACCATATGGTGAGTCACGATTACGGTGAGACTTGGGAAGCGCTGCCTAAGCAGAATATCAGGGAAGTCTGGCTGCCTGCACTCGTGGACAAAGACCCGAACACAGGCAAAGTTATCCGGCTGGCGAAAGCCTACTGGAGCCCTGTCAGGACCTGGGGCACTGGACTCACCGGTCCATATGCTCAGGGATATATCAGCTTCAGCTACGATGAAGGCAAGACTTGGCAGGATGAGATAAAGGTTCCTCAATGGCTGAGTGTCAGTGAGATTGCTCTTGCACGGGCTAAAAACGGAGACATGATAGCTGCCTGCAGGCTGGATCTGAACAAACTCCTGGACCCTACTGCTATGGACAACTACACCGGGACAGGTATCTCCATATCCAAAGACAATGGTAAGACATGGTCCGATCCTCACGATCCGAAGATGATTCTGTTTGATTGGGGCAGGACACATATGTGGCTGGAGACGCTACAAAATGGCGATTTGCTCCTCAGTTACAATGTCCGCAGAGGGTATCCCGATGCCCCAAGCGGCTACCCACAGTTCGGTATAGAGGCAGTGGTCAGTCGTGACAATGGTCAAACCTGGGATATAGACCACCGCTATATTCTGCATGTCTACGAGGGCAATGTGCATGCTAAAGACTTCTGGGCTTTCCAGGGGGCGACATCCAATGCATCCACTGCTGTCCTGCCTGATGGCACTCTTCTGACGGCTTTTAATATGGAATATACCAAGATCGGCCTGGTCAAGTGGAACATAAACCAAAAAGGCCTGAATAAAGACAAGACCTATTCCATGGCTCCACATGATTCGGTGTTGAGGAATGAGTTCGATCCGGCGATACTGACCGGCAAGCAGATCAAAGTCTCCGGCAGACACAATATTGCGATGGCTAACCTGGGTGCTAAAGTATCATCCACACATAGCGATTATGATCCGGTTTTGGTACTGCAAAACCCCTATTTATACTCGCAGTTCCCTCCCGGGCTAGTCTTTGATACATCTCCAGCAGTAATTGAGATATCCTGGCCTAAGCGGCACAAGATTGATGAATTGAGAATACTCACCGGCGACCCAAATACTGATTCCAGTCTGGACATGTCCCGTGTGCCACTCGATTACCAGCTGGAGTATAAGAAGTCAGGTAAATGGACACAGATCGTCCCGCCTGTGCAGAATGCAGCTGGAAAACCGGACTTCACCTGGCAGGATGAGCATAAGAAAGACCACAATAATTATGCACACATATACAATTTCAACCCAATAGTTACTGATTCGATCCGTATGACAATTACCAGAGCCAGCAACAGTCCAAATGGCCGGGTGTTCTTGAAACGGATTGAAATATATGGAGACTAATTAGTTATGAGTCAAAAGGTTTTCGATGTAGTATCCAGTGGAGTTATATATCGCTGTGAATCCGGATTGCAGGGGTATTATCCCCGGGTGGTCAAGACTTCTGAAGATGAGTTTGTGTGCTCGTTTGTTGCATCTGAGGCTCTGGAAACGCTGGATATGCACCCGATGATAGCAATGACCACCGGTATTGGACAAAACTGGACACTAGAGGGATCTGTGGATTTTGCAAACGGATACTCAGAGACTGGTTTTATCAGCCGTGGGTCGCATGGTCTGTTGTTTTGTCTTGGTGGACGCTGGCCTATCGTTTCCGACTCTCCTGATACACCTATTATTGATTCAGAGACATGCGGGATGCGGCGCAATGAGATGGTTTTGCGGCGTTCTTCAGATAACGGGAATAGCTGGAGTGAACCGGAGATTATTGCGCACGGTGTAGATGCTCCATTGGAGATTCCGACAGGGGTCGTCACTCTGAGTAATGGCGACCTGCTGGTATCATTCTCTACATGGAAAGACTGGGATGGGTCCTGTCCTTACGGGCACAGGATAATGGTTATTCGATCCTCCGATAATGGCAAAAGCTGGAGCGAACCGGTTACGATCTTCTATGATCCAACTGATAATACAGGTTATTGGGAAGGGCGAATATCTGAGATGCCTGATGGTAAACTGATTGCAACGTGCTGGGCACACGACTGGACCACCGATCAGGACATCAACAACCAATATTCAATCAGCGAAGATGGCGGTGTCTTATGGAGTGTTCCAACATCTATGCCTGTTGCCGGTCAGACAGGTTGGCCAATTGCCATTGGAGATGATCTCATACTATTTGTATACAATCACAGAAAGAGTCCGGTTGGAGTCAGGGGGATGATTAGCAGGCTTAATGATTCCGGCTGCGAGATGATCTTCGATGCCCCAGTCTTCGAACCTCAGGTAAAGACCGAAAGCACTATTTCCAGCGACAACTATGCAGTAACAGACTTCCAGTTCGGAGCTCCATCGGCAATCAGCCTGGGGATGGGCAGGTATATGGTTGTTTACTGGTGTGTTGTGCAGGGAAGAGCCGGAATTAACTGGACTGAAATACAAGTGAAATGAGTTCTATGTCATCCTGGACAAACCTTGTCATCCTGGAGCGCAGCGAAGGATCTGCTGTTCTTTACAGTCAGGTATATAAAAAGCAGATCCTTCGCTGCGCTCCAGGATGACATTGTAGTGTTCATGATGACATTATAACGTTCAGGATGACATTGTAATGGTATAGATGCATGTTTCTAACATCCAACTTCTAACTTCCAGAAAGGGATTATGATTATGCTTAAAATCGAACAGTTTAAAGGGCCCTGGGCGGGGTTGCCGGTGGCTTATCATGATGATTACTCTTTTGATGAAGCTATTTATCGGGGTGATGTTGCGAGGTGCTGCGAAGCTGGGGTGCCGGGTGTTTATACGGGCGGCACTACCGGGGAGTTCTATGCGTTTGATTTCGATGAATTCCAGGCAGTAACTGATGCAACTATCCAGGAGTGCAAGAATGGAAAGACTCCGGTTATGATCGGCTGCACATCGCTGTATACGCTTGGGGCAATCAAACGTGCAAGGTATGCAATGGACAAAGGAGCGGACGCTGTTCAGATAGCACTGCCATTCTGGATGGAAATCCCGGACCGCTGCGTTGTGGATTTCTTTGTTGATGTCTCCGAAGCTGTCCCCGGTATGCCTATCACGATATATGAGACTATGCGTGCGAAAAAGGCGATAACCCTGGAGATGCACAAAGAGATCAAACAGCGGATTCCGGCAGTGATCGGTGTGAAGTCCAACGAAGGCACCATTGGCGCTACTCCGGAAGGCTGCGCGGAACTCAGCAAGCTCTACCATGTATTTTCCGGTGAGAATAAGCTGACTATTCTGGGTCCCAGCGGCCAGATAGGCTCCTGCAGTTCACTTGTCTATCAGAACCCCAGGCTAATCCTGAAGATATTCGACCTGCTGTTTGAGAAGAAGTGGGATGAGCTGGAAGGTTGGATGCAGAAACTCAATAAGATGATCTACGAAGGTCTGCAGGCCGGGTTCGATGCAGGCTGCGAAGACAGTGCACTGGATAGATTATTGGGTCTCTCTGCAGGTTTCCTCAAGACCAGTCTAATCTGCCGGAAACCCTACCCCTCCTGCACACCGGAGATGCTTGCTGGTTTCCAGAAATGGCTGGAAGAAAACATGCCGGAGTTTTTGGAACTGTAGATATTATGTCATCCTGAAGAATGAAGGATCTGCTTTTATTAGGCCTGGAAAAGCAGATCCTTCATTCTTCAGGATGACAAAATTTGCAGGATGACACAGTTTTACGGGATGCCATAGATTTACAGGCGGTAGCGATATGGAGCAGATATTTGCTGTTGATGTTCATGCACATTATGGGGCAGCTATTGATCAGGATAATGGGCTGACTAATGAGCTGTTGTCCGGGGATGCGGGTGTTGTTGTTGAGCGTGCGGAGAAGGCCGGGGTTCAATATACGCTGGTGTCTCCGCTGGCTGCTCTGTATACGTCAAATTCGGATGAGATCTTGTCTGCTAACTTGCATGCAAATGAGATGGCGACAAAATATTCGGGGCTGTTGCACTGGGTTGTGGTCAATCCGTTATTGCCTGATACATATGCTCAGGCTAGAGACTTGCTTCAAAGCCCCCGGTGTATAGGAATCAAGATCCATCCTGAACAGCATCATTATAAAATCAGCGATGAAGGTGATGCTATATTTGCTTTTGCTGCAGAAACTGGTGCAGTGATAGAAACCCACAGCGGAGAATCCAACAGCGAACCTATGGACTATGTGCCGTTTGCTAATGCATTCCCTGAAGTGCGGCTGATACTATCCCACCTGGGGTATCACTGGGACAATGATGTAACTCAGCAAGTCAGGGCTATTCAGAGCATCCAGCACAAAAACGTGTATACCGATACATCCAGCTCCAGATCAATCTTCCCTAATATGCTGGAATGGGCAGTTAATGAAATCGGTGCGGATAGGATACTATTCGGAACTGATTCACCCCTGTATTACTCCCCTATGCAGAGAGCCAGAGTCGACTTTGCAGCTATTGAAGATGCAGAGAAGCAACTTATACTTTGCGACAATGCGCTGAGGCTGTTTCCGGGGCTACGGAAGGGATAGACTTCAGGCTTCAGACTTCGGGCTTCAGGAAGGGAACTGGAACGGCAGGCTGGAAGGCTGCACCACAAGTTTGGGCACCGAGTGCGTGGGCAGGGTCATGGATCACCCTGGACTCAGGACAAACGGGGGGGCGGTTACTGTTTTTGGTGTTTGGTGAAGAAGTCCCAGATTGCGTTGGTTGCGCTGAAGGAGGGGTTGGTGGGGCCTACTATGCGGCTGGGGAGCATTGGTTTTCCTCCTGGCCAGTTGTGTCCCTGTCCTTCTATGTAGTATGCAAACATGTCTGTTCCATTGCTGAGTGCTGGGTAGGTCATTATTTTTAAGCCGTTTTTCTCAATTACCGGCTCCGGGGTTGGTGAATTGCCTATTGCTTTGGCCCACTTTGACAGGGATTCTGAAACCGGAGGAAGCTGGCGGGTATTCCAGGGGGTTGTGGATCTGCCCCCCGCAACCGGTACCAGTGTGTCCTGGTTTCCTATTATATACAGAGTTGGCACAGGTCTGGTTGGTTTGGGATTGGCTGCCCAGCAGTGGCTGGCGACCGGGGCAATAGCCGCAAACACATCAGCCATCTCTCCACACAGCCTGAATGTCATTCCTGCTCCATTTGAGTGCCCCGCAACATAGACCCTGCTTGCATCTACGTTGTATCGACGTTTTAACTCGGCAATGAGAGCTTTGAAAAACGCAATATCATCTACTCTGGCACGGGGAGAGAGCGGACGCAGCTGACCATCATTCCATAGATTGGGATTGGTCTTAAAATTCATAGGCTGATTCGGTCTTGCCGGCAAGCCATCCGGAGCAGCAGCAATGAAGCCAGCTTCGTCAGATTTAGCAGCCCATCCGCATTTCGTAAGATATATTTGGCCGTTACCACCAGCCCCGTGCAGGATCAATACAAGGGGTGTAGGTTTTGATTTATCATATCCAGCCGGGACATGGACACTGCAGTGCCAGGAGTGTCCGGCTGTCTGGATTGTAATGTCCTGATTGTCCGCCAAACGTCCGGCAGCATATACGCAACTTGTCGCTACACAGAGCAATATAATCCAGACAACTGTCCAGAAACGATGCTTGAGATCCATCTTTACACCTCAATTTTATGCCCAAACGTTATTATCTGTTTGGACGAAACATCGTGTTGCTGGTTACAGGGGCAAGCATTCATTCACTCAGAGTTACTCTCCCCCAGCCGGTGGTATCATAGAACAGTTTGTCGGACTTCCATCTCATTTGGGCTTTCAGCGCGCCTGGTTTGTCGGACTCATTGATGGCTATATCGATTCCCAGTGTATATCCCGGAACAGGATTTGTCAGGAAGATGGATTTGAAAGGTATCGCTACTTCCAGTTCATAACCACTTGCAGTCTTGTGTGTTGCGGTTTTCATTCCGGGGATATCACCTATTGCCAGAGTGTTCCCCTGCCCTCCTGTTGAGGGTTTGTATTCCCATATTTTGCCATCTGCATTAATAACCACCTGGAAGTCGTCCGGACCGAATGCGGTAGTAGGTTTGCCATCTGGTCCGCGCAGACCATAGTCATCGAGAACGTTGATATAAAGCTCTATGCCATCGCCTTTCCAGTAGTCATCAGGTCTTGGCTCGGGAACATATACATCGTCGGTAATGGTGATGAGATAATATAGATTCTCCTTATCCCAGGCCATTTTGAACTGTGCGGAACAGTCAGCGGAATCTTTTACCTTACCATACCAGGCCCTGTCAGGTGCGATGTTTCCGCTAAGTGGCAGGTTATCCCAGTCAGTCCAGCTTCCTAACTTGTGGTCAGATTTCCAGCGATACGCCTGGGTTGAATCTGATATCTGACGAGTGGATAGACCACCTTCATCAATACCCTTCTTTGCCAGCTTTACGTGCATCTGTGCTGTTGCGGTGTCATTTTTGGCGGCGTATTCGGCAGCATTTAACAGGACTCCTACTCGACATTTTGCGACATTATCCAACCCAGAAGAATTCAAACTGCTGCGGGTTTCGTTGATAGACTTATCGACTTCAGACTTGCTGATCTCCGGAGTGCTGCGACGGTCGTATTTGCGGACGAACTCACTCCAGATATCGCTGCCAAACGGGTTACTGGTGCCATTGCCAGCAGACCATTCTTTGACCAGCCCTGTCCTCTCTCCAAGGTCGAAGAATGCTCTGGAACGGGTGCTGCGTGAGAAACGCTCCGGCCAGGTGCTCTTGGCTTTAGTCTCGTCTTCAGCAAGGCTCGGGCCTCTGAGAATTACTATATAATCAACTGCCAGCCTTGCTCTCTGGACCCGGTTCAGTAGTGTCTGATCGGAGGCAACAGCGGATTCTGCTTTCTCAAATAACTCTTCAGCACGCTTCAGGAACTTCCAATTCATGCTGGGCATATTGGGGGCACCGGATGTGAACCAACCCCAGTCCTCTTTAGCTGTCGATTTCTGGAGCAAGTCTATGTATGCCAGGATCGGTTTTGCAGCAGGACCATAGTATGCATAGCAGAACTCCCGGAGGAGCTTACGGTCGTTTTTGTATGGATTCCACAGCAGCTGGGCTACCATCCAGGCTCTAAGCTCAGGAAAATCGCAACCGTGCAGGAGACTTGAGGGGAATCCGTCCTGTACCAGAACTGCTTTCACGTGGTTTTGAGCCATAAACCTGAACGATGGTCCCAGGTTGTAGTATATCGGCATGGGAGCCAGCAGCTGGCTGAAGTTGGATGCATAATACCAGACTGAAAGGCTGTTTGAGACCTTTGCCCAGTCCTTTACATTCTGAGCATACGGCTGCGCTCCGAGTGGTTTGGACATAACGGCACCGGTGGTGCAGAGTTGAACCAGCAGGTTGTCATCGGGCCTTATAGTCTTCGGAGGTGTCTCGGTATATTGATAAGCCAGTGTGTGAAATCTGACTTTGGGATATTCAGGATGCAGCCTGGCGTTTATTCTATTCACAAAGTCCAGCATTATGCCGGACTGGTCAATCTTTTCTGCCAGAGCCGCACATCTCTCGCATTTGCAGAAGTTTACATTGTCGTTTTGTGAGATCGAAACTGCACGGGCATTGGGATAATCCGTAAGCCACTGACGGACTCTGTTGACTATGTAGTCTTCTAATCCTGGAGCAGTCAAGCAGAGCTGACCGGTGCTCTGGAAGTCTTCAGGTTTGGTCCCGGCGCTGAACCAGTCCGGATGCGTAGCCATCTCTGAGATAGGAACCAGCCAGGCAAATGTATGGACATACCTTACAGCAAACTCATATCTACCTCCGGGCCAGTATCCACTGAAGTCCTCCTGAGCATTTACACGATTGCGAACAGCCAGCACAGGATCTCTGTAATACACCTGAGTGCCTGCGAGGCGGTATTCAAATCCCGGTTTCTGGTGGATGTCCAGCTTGCCTACTCTTACAGTAGAGTGCTTCGGAACATATGTGGCGTCTGGTGCATACCATCTGCAGCCAAGCACATCCTCCAGCAGAGCATAAACAGCATATAAAACTCCACGGGAACTCCCGCCAGCTAATACGATGTCATTGCCGCAGGTCCTGATCAGGAGCTCATCTTCTGCCATGTTGCTTACAAGCTTGACTCCCTCCGCACCTAGCGCGGTTTTTGCTGCGTGGCTGAGGCCTATATATATGTGTGACTGATTGGGAGTGCTGCGTTCCGAAGTGATAGCAATCCCGCATCCTGACATCAGCTTCAGGTGGCTTGCCAGCTCACTTGCGGCATAATTCAAAGTTTCATCAGTCTTTTCCGGCAGGACAATAACGCATTTCGGATGCCCCTTATCGACCAGTGTAACTGCAGAAACCATCATAGGAACAAAAACAAGGGATATCAGCAAAATAGCATTCAGTAACCGGTTCATCGATACCTCCACAGAAGATCACTCAACCTGCATTGTTTATTATTGACTCAGCATTTGTCTCTACTGGCAAATAAAAGCGAAGCCTGGTGAATAATGCGGGTTAGCAGATTCTAGCATAATTTTGACTTACGTGCACATTATTCGTGTAGATTATGGTAAGTAATGCGCGATAGACTAACATCTTAACAAATGGTACAATATTGGTGGAGGTATAATGTATGTCAGTTGTAATAAAAGCACATTTTGATGGCACTAACATTGTGCCCGACGAACCTGTTGATTTACCAGTCAATGAACCGCTGGAGTTCGAGTTGAAAGCGAGACCAACTAAACATGGACGTTCCATTGAACAGGAGGCTGCGTGGAACCGTTTGAAATCAAATCGTATATCAGGATTAAACATACCTGATGAAGCCTTTCGACGTGAACAATTGTATGAACCACCACGTGGATTATGAGATACCTGACTTATCTCGTTTTGAAAGCATTATCCCTATAACTCCACACGAACTCATCAATAACATTTAGCGTCCTAGGCATCTATTATCGGCAGCGTGATACAAGAAGCCCGGATTGCATCGTGGTAAACGGTCTGCACAGCTGTCTGCATTCGGGTGCCGGTACCGGGATTTTCTCCGGTATTGAGGTTTCGGTCCCACAGGGGGAAGTTGCTGCTGGTAATTTGGAGTCTGATGCAGTGACCAGCTTTGAACAGATTGCTAGTCGGCAGGAGTTCAATTGCGATCTCATATATTTTGCCTGGCTCGATTAATTTTGGCTGGCCGTGGATATTGTCTTTAAACCGCATGCGGATGACCCCCTCAGTTATATTCATCGAACGACCATCCGGGTAGACATCGGTCAACCTGGCGACGAAATCAGTGTCCGAAGCCGTGGTAGAAACATACAGCTTTGCGATAATCGGGCCGGTAACCTCGACATCTTTTTCGAGAACTTCGGAGGTGTATACCAGCACATCGTCCCGCTGCTCAACTAACCGCTGATCGTATGGGCCGGGTTTCACGAAGTCGTATAGACCCGGGTTATATGGGCCTACTGAATGGTTTCCTCCGAGGGTTGGGACAGGGTTTTCGGGGTCGTAGGTATATGAATCCGGCTGCTCATTGGTTGGCATCTGAGTGGTTAGAGATGAGTCCTGGTGCAGGTAGTAATCCACGTACTGCGTTCTTTCAAGCGGCCATTCATATTCATCCCGCCACTGGTTGGCTCCCATTACAAAGAGCCGTATAGGAGCCTGCTGGAACTCGGATGCAGGTCTGCCTTTTAGAATACATTCCAGCCAACGGTGGGTGCAATCGTTCTCAGTTAAAGCATCATCTCCGAAATCTAGCTCTCCTAACACGGACGTTGGAGCCATACCGTGTGTCCAGGGTCCGATTATCATCCTGTGGCTCTCTACAAGCTCTTTTGATGCTGCAGAAGCCATCAGACCCAGGAAATTCTCTGCTGTCTCACCGGGGTAGTAATCATACCAACCTCCGACCAGCAGGACCGGCATTTTGAACTTGTCATAATTGTTCCGAATGCCTAGTTTCTCCCAGAAAGGGCCATAACTGCCGTGAGCAACGTAGTCTTTGTAGAATGGAACAATACCGCTGCCGCTGGTTTCATCTAATTTGGATATCGGCAGGCACTTTAGTGTATCGGGAACATCAAGCAAAGGCATTTCGATTGCGTGAGAAGCCCTGGAAGCTACTTCGAAGCAGAACCAGCTCCAAGTTAGAGCCAGACTGAATACGCCTGAGCTGTAATAGGCTTGCTTCCAGTAGTCCCCAGCCATAAAGAGGGGGTTGAGGGCTTTGAGATATGAACTGCCGGACAGTGCTGCAGAGAACTGCGTGGCTGCAAGGTATGAGTTACCCAGCATACCCACATTCCCATCACACCATGGCTGACTCCCAACCCATTCCAGAGCATCAAACCCATCGTTTTCTTCATTAATGAACGGATAAAACTCGCCATCAGAATCATACCTGCCCCTGCAGTCCTGTATCACAAGTGCCATTCCATGCATCGGGAAATATGGATCATAACTGTACATGCGATTGTATGCAGAGCGGATCAATACAGTCGGGTATATGCCCTCTTCCAAAGGCAAATATACTGTAGTAGCCAGCACAATGCCATCCCTCATAGGAACCTTCACCTGGCGCAGGATCTTGCAATCACTTGTTATAACGAATTCACAATTCATGTTATCTGTCTCCCGGTATCAGTTCATGGTCATCCTGAATGCAGATTCTTCGTTCCTCCGGAGAAACCTGGGGCACGGCAGGCTAGAAGCCCGCACCACAATTTGGCCTCCTGAGTCTAACACAAGTTTCCAATCGAAATAAGTTGGCACCCCCAACTTGGGGGCTCAGGATGACAAGGCGTTTATTACTCAGTTTACTTCACCATACAAAGTATTATACCTGCAAAAACAGACAGTGCATATGTGATTGGTCCATGCTGCATTTGCCAATGTAGTCTTGTTACCTGACTATAAACAGTCTATGTAGTATCCGGAAATCAGATATTTACAAGACTTAGTTACGTATGCACTAAATACGTTCATCTGGTAAGCCGTGCTTGACAACAGCGCTGTCGTGCTGTATCATCCAGTGGATGAAGCAAGAGCACATTCTAAAATCTGTATGTTTAGTAAGAAGGCATTTGCTCAAACTCAGGAAACTTGTAATCCAGGACTCCGTAGACATTTAGCCGCATTATTCATGACTGACTCAGCTTTTGTCCCTACTGCCGGTGCATTTGCATAGCATATGCACTCGGACAAAAGCGAAGCTTGGTGAATAATGCGGGTTGGTTAGATAATCATGCACTATCAATTCTCTGATACAATAACGCTTTTCATATTATTGATTTTTTCGGTATACATATTCTCTCTACCCTTCGTATGCATAGCAGCAACAGCACCTACTGCAGCGCAAAAAACCAATTCTCCGAAGATTACTCCTGCAAAACCCGTTGCAAAACCAGCTGCGAAGGCTAATATCAAGCCAACTCTAAAACCTGTAAACAAACGTCAGACCATATCAGAATTCGAACTTGGGGGATTCACGTCAGAACTAAACGATCAATTTCTTGGGCGAATAGGTTTCACACGCCAACAAAATGGCAGGAAATTGATTATCAAAAGCAGTTGTAATCTGAATAAGAGTTACAGCTATTCGAAGACTAAAGTTTACACCACCCAGACCGACACATACACTGGTGATCTCCAATACAGAGTGGACAACCCACATCATTATCGTTTTCTGGTAGGGAATGTAAATACAAAAAAAGTGACTCCACAAAATTCGACAACTACAACAACTGGTTTCTCCCTTATCGGAGGTGGAGTGGGACGTACTATAACCAATGGACTCGACTGCGAGGTAGGAATAGCAGCAGTAAATACATACAATAAAGTTACTAAAAGGCAAATACAACCATTCTACACACTAAAAATGAAACGCGGTGTGTCGTCTTCGACAGTGCTAGAAGGAGACATTCTTTTTGTTCGCCCCTTTGAATCTGATATCTTGATTGATTCTCGTGCCAATTTAACTTTCAAGCTAAATCCCAATATAGGACTTCGGTTGACTTATCTTGCAAACAATCTACGCAGCAGTGCAACTACACGAAGTGGCTGGGATAGATCAATCAGAATATCACTACTATTTCGTAACATCGACAACAAATAGTATATAAATACTCCAGTATCAGACGCAGCACTCCTATCGGATTTCACCATACGAAGGATTATGTCTCCAATAACACGAACAATACGAAACATGAGTTCGTGTATATTCGATATCAATAAACAGGAGAAAACACATGGCTGTAGAGTCATTTGAAGTTACAAAGGGTAAGAAAAGCGGAGACTTATTGAGCAGGCCGGTGGGTAAGAAGAAACTCAAAGTTGGGCTTCTTGCTGCGGCTTATTTTGAATATTTCAGGATGTATGACAACCTGGAAGCAGACTGTGCCAGAGATATGCAGATGGTTGCAGATAAGCTGGGGAAAAACCAGACTATTGTCTATCCGGGACTGGTTACTACACTTGATGAATCCGATGATGCCGGTATGGTCTTTATGAACAACCAAATCGATATGCTGATTATCACAGAATCAACCTACACCCCGGATTTCATACTCCACCAGGCGCTGCATCACTTGCCTGCAGATATCCCGATATTGATATTTGCTTCTCAGTCACACGACAAGCTCAAGTTTGATTGCAGCTATGATGAGTCTCTGCGTAACTCCGGTCCTATGGCACTTATTCAGCTGACAGCCGGGTTCAAGAAGATGGACAAGTACCGGGACTATGAAGTTGTGGTCGGATGCATTCATGAAGATGAAGTCTATGCAGAGATCGACAAATTCATACAGGTCCGAACGACTATCGCTGAGCTCAAAGAGTGGACTATCGGGGTTATCGGGCACGTGTTCCGGGGGATGTATGACTTCCAGTATGACAAGACAGCGCTGGAGGGCAAGTTCGGGCCTCACGTTATGGAACTCCAGAGTTCACACCTGACCAGCCTAATGGAAGAATACGAGCTGGACCATCCGAAAGTGCTTGCATTGAAGAAGCATGTTTTCGACAACTACGAAGTCCGGGAGCTCAATGATGAGGAAGTCTCACGGGCTGCCAGATTGGGAGTCAGCCTGGTTGAGTGTGTTGACCGGTATAAACTGAATGGCCTTGCGTTACTCGGTCAGCATTACATTGAGAGTTTGTTTAACTCCACATGTCATTTGGGTGTCTCCGAGATTCTGCGTTCAGACAAAGCTCTGGCTGTCTCTGAAGGGGACGTAATAGGCCTGATAATGTCTAAAGTCTTGAAAGACTTCACAGGACATACTCCTTTCTTTGGAGAGTGGGAAGAGTATGACAAGGACCTCAATGCTATCATGCTGCTAGGGCATGGGTTTGTTGATACCAGAATCGTCCGCGAAGATAGACCAATCGTAGCTCCGACTTGCGAAGAATGGGGATTCGAGGGAAATGGCTTCGGTTTCCAGGCTTCATTCAAACCGGGACCGGTTACTATGACCCATGCGATACAGGATGCAAATGGCTGGCGGATTCTGGTTACAGGTGGTGAAGTATTGAACACTCCTCCATTCTCCAGGCTGGGTGAATCTGCGATGGTTGTCAAAGTGGATAAACCGGCTAAGCAGTATTTCAAGGAGCTGATGAAATTCGGTTTCGCACACCATTCGATAGCAGCCTATGGAGATGTCCGGGACCAGTTGGAGCTGTTTGCTGAGCAGCTGGGGCTTGAGGTTTGCAGACTGTAATAAATCCCCAGTTATATCTACTATCCCTCCAGGTGGTTAATCTGGAGGGAACTATCCCCTTATTGTTAATAAGTATACAGATCATTGTGTTATCTTTGAAACCACCGCCTGTAATCTACGTCTGATATACTGGTTTTATTGTGCGTTTTGTGGGTTATCACCCATTCACTACGATTATCCCCCATCCGATTGACGCGTCTATATAGCCACTGTATATTTAAGGTAATGCACCAAGACTTTTGAGGTTGTTTATGAAAAAATGGATTGCCATCTTGATTCCTGTTGTTATTCTCGCGTATTTGATAGTCTGGCGGATTAATATTAAGAATGCTGAAAATGCTGAAATGGCCGGTATGCAGTCAGCCAGAGGTAAAAGACCGGTAGCAGCATCGGTATCTACTGTCCAGACCAGAGATATATTCAACGTGTTTGAAGCGGCA
This sequence comes from Abditibacteriota bacterium, assembly GCA_942493375.1. Classification (GTDB taxonomy): domain Bacteria; phylum Armatimonadota; class UBA5829; order UBA5829; family UBA5829. Next base: position 783,470 of record OW818698.1, read on the forward strand.
GGTTCTCTGGAAGCACCTCTAAGTGTAGACATAGCCCCAAAGATCACCGGACGAATTGATATGATCAATGTTCGTGAAGGTGATCCTGTGCATAAGGGCCAGGTACTAGTCAAGATAGACGCCTCCGATGTTGAAGCAAATGTGCAGTTGCAAATGGCCAATCTGGCAGAAGCCCAGTACAGACTGGCGCAGGCAAAACTCAATCAGAACCCTGCGGATGTCGCTGTAAACACTCAGATTAGTCAGCAAAAAGCAAGTAGAGCTAGCGCAGAAGCTGAGTATAAACAAGCACAAGTTTCAAATATTGCCCAGCTTGCGGGTGCCGAAGCTGATGTTCGGGATGCTCAGTCGAAAATCGATAACGCAAACGCAAATATCAATGGCGCCAAAGCAAACCTTGAAAACTCAAAAGCCAAATACAACCGAGTTCAGAGTCTATATCAAAAAGGCTTCGTTTCTACTCAGGCTGTAGATGATGCAAAGGCAGCACTTGCTGTTCAGGAATCTGCATTGGAAATAGCCAGGGGCCAGCTGGCATCAGCCATTGATGCCAAAGAGTCAAAGCAACAGCAGTATAATGTCCTCAAAGCCAAAGGAGAAGCCGACATCGAAGTAGCTCGAACAAAGATACTTCAAGTCAAAGCTTCACTGGAATCTGCAAATGCCAACACATCACAAAAACTGGCTTACAGGCAGAGCATCGCTGCTCTCAAAGCCTCAGTTGATGCAGTAAAGGCAGCTCTACAAAATGCCAAAGCCAAGCGGGCAGATACTGTATTGATCTCTCCTCTGGATGGTTTCGTTACGAAGAGGCTTGGAGACCCGGGGGCAATCGCTTCCCCAAATCAACCCATATTGTCTGTTCAATTTATGAAACAAGTATGGGTGACAGTATCGGTACCTGAAGAAGTCTGCGCAAAGCTGCATATTGGTCAGACCGCAAAAATACGACTGGATGCCCAGCCCGGTAAAGAATACACTGCCAGTATTATCCAGATCAATCCTGCAGCCGACCCTCAAAGCCGACAGTTCCAGGTCCGGGTCATTATGAGCAATGCCAGCAATCAGTTAAAACCTGGCATGTTTGCTCGAATGTCACTGGAGACCGGCAGGATAAGAAATGCGCTCGTAGTGCCAAGAGAGGCTGTTCTTAGGGATAAAATGGGCAGCTACGTTATGACTGTTGACGCTGACAGCAAAGCGGTGCGCGTAGCGGTTGTGCCATCCGGTGAAGATGCTGATTACATCAATATAGGTAATGCTTTGAAACCGGGACAGAAGATTGTTGTTATGAGTTCGAGTCCTGTAAGGGAAGGTCAAACTGTCTCCTCCGGTGGTCGTAAGGGACAAAAAGGACCAGGGCAGAAAAGAGGAGGACGACCAGAGTGAATATCGCAAAATTCGCTGTAAGTCGTCCAGTTGCTGTTACAATGCAGATATCCGCACTTGTGCTGCTGGGTGCGATATGTTTTCTGCGTCTTCCAGTTGATCTGCTTCCTGCTATAAGTCTGCCTACAATCAGCGTTTCGACTACATGGCCAAATGTAGCGCCTGAAGAGATTGAGGCTCAGATCACACGTCCGCTGGAGAGGGCCGTATCCTCTGTGCCAAATATGTATCAGGTAACATCCAGCAGCAATACCGGATCATCCCAGGTACGTATTCAGTTCAAATGGGGAACGAATATTGGACAAGCAGCTGTTGATGTACTGCAACAGGTCCAGAGAGCACAAAGGTCATTTCCGAATGACTCAACCCTGGAAACACCGACTGTTTCGAAGTTCGATCCAAACCAGATCCCTATTCTCTCATATGGTGTATCGGGTATAGATGACCCGGTCAAGTTGCGGACCCTTTTGGACAATCAGATAACTCCTATGCTGGACTCGGCAGACGGGGTTGCTTCGGCAACTGTATCGGGTGGCCTTTCAAGAATGATTATGGTCAACGTTGACCCGAATCGCTTGCAGGCCCACCATTTGTCGCTATCAGACATTACAAAAAGGATTGTGGAAGAGAATATCAACGCACCTGCAGGGATTGCTAAGCAGGGAAAGACCGAGTACACAATCCGCAGTATGGGATGGTTTACCAGCGTTGATGAGATCCGTAACATTCCCATATCATCGAAAAATGGACAGACTACGGTACTCGGTGATGTAGCTGAAGTCAAAGATTTTCACGATGAAGCAAGGGTTTTCACCCGGCTGAATAAACAACCAGCGGTCAGCTTGTCCATTTCAAAACAGAGCGGTGCGAATACGATCACGACAGCAAAAGCTGTAAATGAAAGAATCGATATGATCCGCAAGCTCTATCCTGAGCTCAAGTTTGGACTGACATACAACCAGGCTAAATTTATCAGCCAGTCAGTAAATAATATGAGAGACAGCGCCATTATCGGAGGCGTGCTGGCTGTCCTCATACTACTGTTCTTCCTTCGCAACGTCCGAAGCACTCTGGTTGTAGCTTTATCGATTCCGATATCCATAGTTGCCACATTTGCACTTGTCTATATGTGCGGGTTTACCATAAATACTATGTCGCTTGGAGGTTTGGCACTGGCCACCGGGTTGATTGTCGACGACGCGGTAGTTGTGCTGGAAAACATATTCAGGCACTTGGAAAGAGATAAAAAATCCGCCAGAGAAGCTGCAATAGACGGGACCCAGGAGATACTCTCGGCAGTTATCGCATCTACCTGGACTGTAATGGTAGTCTTCCTTCCTCTACTCCTTATCCAGGGGCAGGCAGGACAGATGTATACCCAGTTCGCGCTGGTTGTTATCTTCTCCCTGGCTGTATCGCTGCTGGATGCTGTTACAGTAGTCCCTATGTTATCTACAAAATTGATATCCGGAGAAGCACATGCAGAGGCATTAGACAACACAGGTCATAAACGAAGCCTTTTAACAAGGATGTTTGCAAGGTTCGGGGTCACGCTAAAGGCACTGGACAATTCTTATCACAGTGGACTCCAGTGGGCACTGCACCATCGTCCTCATATATTGGTCATAGCAGTGGCTATCACGGCATCGAGTCTATTGCTTTTCCCATATATCGGAACAGAGCTGATGCCGCTTACTGACAGCGGTGACTTCTCGGTCAATATCAAAATGCCTATAGGGACTGCACTTTCAGAGACAGACAAGGCGATGCAGAAGGTAGAGAGCGTCGTTCTGGATGACCCAAACGTTCTTACAGCTTTTGCAACCACTGGAGCAGGCGGACGAGGTGGTGGTGGGGGCACGCGAAGACCTTACCAGGGTTCTTTGACAGTCAAACTAAAAGATGATCGGAAGATGGCTACTGCTGATGTTATCCAGAACCTGCGGAAGAAGCTTGGGCGGATTTCAGGCGTCAATGCACGTCCCCAGATGACTGACCTGGTAACCCAGATAATGTCCGGTGGTAACCAGAATATGGAAATCGACATATTTGGTGAAGACCTTACCACACTTTCGCTACTCTCCAAAGACCTTATGCGGCGGTTGAAAGATGTGCAAGGGCTGGAAAACCTGGATGTAAACTGGCAGGAAGCAATGCCTGAGATCCAGTGGAAAGTAGACAGATTAAAAGCACGGCAAATGGGCATTTCATTCTCGGACGTTGCAGATACCATCAATACAGCCACCAATGGCAAGGTTAGCAGCTACTATCAGGAGAGTGGATTCCAGTATCCGATTACAGTTGAACTGCCTGCATCTGAACGTTTGACTGCTGAACAGATGAAAGACCTGATAGTGAAACCTTCCGGTGCCAATTCGCAGCCGGTTTTCCTTAGCCAGATAGCAACTCCCATATATGGCACCGGGCCAAGCGAGATCACCCGTATAGATAGACAAAGATATGCTGCCGTAGTCGGTGTGCCTCAGGGTCGTTCGATGGGTGAAATTCAGATTGACGTCGAAAAAGCTATGAAAGGGTTCCAGATGCCCTCCGGATATCGCTGGGATTGGGGAACCGACCAGAAGCGGAGAGCTGAGGAGTTCGGCGGTATGTGGCTGGCGGTTGTATTGGCTATCGGGCTTATATATATGCTGCTTGCTGCTCAGTTCGAATCATATGTGCACCCGCTAACCATTCTACTCTCGGTCCCGCTGGCTGGTTCAGGAGTCCTGCTGGGACTTTTCCTGACTGGCAGGAGCTTCGGACTGACAGCTTTCATTGGATTATTGATGCTGGTAGGAATAGTTGTTAAGAATGGAATCCTGCTGGTTGACTACACCAACACCCTGCGTAAACGAGGAATAGAGAGGCACGAAGCCATCCTGACCGCTGGTCCCACCAGGCTCCGTCCGATCCTTATGACAGCATCAGCCGCAATGCTCGGAATGCTGCCTCTGGCAATGGGAATAGGAGAAGGTTCAGAGATCCAGGCCCCAATGGCAACTGCAGTAATCGGAGGCCTAATGACCTCCACAGTCCTGACACTGTTCGTTGTGCCTGTGGTGTATTCACTTCTGGATGACGCAGTTAACCGGTTTGCTGCCAGAAAGCAGAATGGTAACAGTTCAGAGTTTTAATATTGCGCTCGGATGCGATTTGCAATCGCATCCGGAACAGAATGCCGGTTCCAACCTATTCTCTTGCGAGTGTACTTGTAGATTACACCCGAGAACAGCTATTCCCTATCGTAGTTTGGTTCGCCTTGCGAGCATAGCTTTGGTAGCCAGTTTGCAGGGGGTGGTGGTCACCTGTTTGGTATCCGCAACGCTGGGCTTGTCTAGATGCGCGGCAATAGCCTCTGCAGCTTGTTTTGTGATCACTATTGTCTTGTCGAATGATGATGTGGCCATTGTGGTGTCCCCACTATAGAATAGCTTTACATATATTATATACCACAACAAAGTATAGAACAAAAGAAACCGTAATATTTCAGTGCTGCGAAAACACTGTCATCACTCTTCAGTTGTTTCCTGACTTTCACATCTGCCGGATATTGCTCCGTGCCTTCGCAGGAAGATATGCATGGCGCGGCCTTCTGAGCTGTCGAGGGGGGTGTATCCATCGTCTGCCCTTGCATTTACATCGGCACCTTGATCGATCAGCATTCGTGCAACTTCGTGGTTCTGATGGTAGGCAGCTTCGAATAATGGGGTGCGTTTCCAGTCATTGTCGACGATGTTGGGATCTGCTCCGTAATCCAGCAATAACTTCGCCACGTCTAATCCGTTCGATTCTGCGGCAAGGTGGAGCGGAGAATTACCGTCCGAGTCTTGTGAATTAGGATCAGCCCCTGACTCCAATAAATGCTCAACAACACGAGAGGCATTGGTTTCTGCAGCACAGTGTAGTAAGGTTCTATTGAGATAATCTGCATCAGGTAAACTCATAAGTTCCGGCTGGACGCTTAATCTCTCCCGCAGATTGTGAATGTCATCAAGAGCTGCCAGTTCGTATGTAGTTACCATATCATATTCTGCAAAATCGAGTATTGCCGTTGCTACCTCACACTTGCGCTGGGCAATAGCTTCATTCAGGGGAGTTCTTCCGTGATTATTGCGTAATGTTAAGTCAGCGCCTGCCTTTAACAACATTCCTGCGATCTCAGGATGCTCATCATCAACCTGGTGAAGCGGTGTATTACCTTTCCATTCCTGTACGTTTACATCCACCCCAGCCTGGATGAGAATTGCGGTGCATTCCGGTGATTTACAGGCGGCATCCAGCAGTGGGGTATTGAATTCCTCTTCGCTGCATATGTTGGGATTTGCACCGTGCTCCAGAAGCAGACGTACCATACCTGAGTGATCCTTGTCGACAGCACTGTGCAGAGGAGTGTAACCAAAATCGTCTGATTCATTTACATCTGCACCGGCTTTTATAAGAATCCTGGCGATTTCCAGATGGCCTCTCTCAGCAGCAATTGAAAGCGGAGAGTCATCATCCTCCTGCAACAACCCCACACAGGAACCTATATTCAACAGGAACCTCAATACCTCCACTTGGTTCCAAAACACCGCATAGTGAAGAGGGCGATAACTTCCCATGCAAAGGGCATCCAAATGAGTGGGACCTGCAACAAGTAAAGACTCCATCCGGTCAATGCAGCCTAAAGCAGATACTTCCCAGAGTGACAGTTTCTCAGGATCAATACTCTGCACGAACATTTTGATGATCTCACTGCGTTCAGCTTCGCCACCAACCCAGCGCACTACATTATTTTCATCGTCGCAGATGCCGAAATCCCCTGCCTCAATAGGCATAAGTATGTAAGACAAAGGTGTGTATCCATCATTGTTAACTGCCATTGGGTCAGCTCCCGCAGCAAGTAGAGTTTTAGCCATCTCGGAATCGTTATAACTGGCAGCGACATGCAATGGAGTATCTCCACCGTTATCTTTTGCAAAAGGACTCACACCATATTCTATGAGTTCAGCCGTAGATACATCCTTTAAACCGTGATTACTATAATGAAGCAGTGTCGCTCCATCGTCCTGGCGTAATTTTGGGTCCACTCCATAATCAAGAAATACTTTTAATAGACCATTGTCATTGAAGTCTGCAGCAAAATGAGCAACAGTTTTACCATCGGACATCCGATAGTCGGGATCTGCTCCGGCTTCAAACAGGCTCCGAAGGATTCGTTCGTTATGTATTACCAAGGCTGGCCATAATGCCGGAGTAGGATCAGACGCATATTCCAGCAGCACATCGACCACATCCGGCCAGTCACATTGAATGGCAAGGTGCAGCGGGATTTCGCCATCCACATAGCTTGCATTAATAAGCGCAGGATCTTCAAGAAGGGCTGAGCGGACATCATCTGTCCGGCCTTCTCGAATTGCTATAAAAAAAGTCAAGTGGCATTCCTGCTGTGTCATATATACCTCCGGGATCTGCTTGCTGGCTTTTGAAGTCCAGTCTAAGCCTATTTGCCAAAATTGTGCAACATTTGCAGCGAGTCACATATACTCGCGACATACCAATCAACCTGAGAAACGGGCAGGCTGGAAGCCTGCATCACAATTTTGGGCTTATCTTCCTATTTAATCCCGTTTTACTGGAGGTAAATATCACGGATGCAGAGAAACATAATGAATAAAGGTTGATCTCCTGATTTCAGGGATAGTATAAGATAGGGTTATTGAACTATGAAGAATGCTTTTCCGGAGTTTATGAAACGTTCTTGCAATGCTGTGGCAACTGACTCAACAACCGGCATGGAGGGTTATGTCTATGAAGGTGTTGATGGGACCCAGATGGTTATATGGGAGTGTCCGCAGGGTGGAAAGTCTGATATGCATGTGCATGATTTTGATGAGTATGCGATTGTTGTCCAGGGGACTTGTGTGTCAAATGTCGGCGACAAGAAAGTAACTCTGGTTGCTGGGGATGAGTGTTTTATACCTGCGGGGACACCTCATGATGGTGTGTATTCGTTGAATTATCGGGCTATTGATGCATTTGGTGCTAAAAGAGTAGTCAGATGGGGTGAGGAATGAATAATAAGAGAGTGTTGGCGGTCCAGTTTGGGAACACCTACCAGAGGCGGGCGGCTGGATATAAACTTATCACGCTTATCTACACCGATCCGCGGTGCGTTTGGATAGATGGTATACTTGATGGCGCTCACATGAACGTAAACGAAGCGCTGCTTGAGGGTTTTGTGCGGATTCCTAAGCCTGCTGATCTGCGCATCGGGCTGAGTCCCGGGACTTACCAGGTCACTCTGACATTCTATGACCCAATAAAAGATCACGGGCCGTTTTCAATAGTAGCAGGTGATTCACGGGTGTTATCAAAGTGCACTACCTCTGCCGGAGAGATTTTTGAAAAGAGTTTTTACTGCCAATCGGAAGATGGTGGTGTGACACTCCATTTCTCTCCTGAAGATGGTAAGGATATTGTGCTGAATGCTCTTGTCATTACTGGACAGGACAATGAGAAAGCGCTGCCGGTTTTCAAGACTGCACCTCCTGCAAAGATGCCTGGTAAGACTGAACTTGATTCAAGCCTCTGTCGTGAACCGGAAGCAGCCTTGCGTGAGGTGTGTGACTGGCTATTGGAGCATCGCAGAGAGAATGGTTTCCTGGGAGATGCCTGGGAGGGTAATGCTCCGTACTGGTATACAGCATCGATGCCTGTGCGAGCCCTGTTGGCTGGTTACGATATCCTGGGAGATCAGAAATATCTTGACGCAGGACTCACTATTATGGACCTGTTTGCCTCTGAGCAGACTCCTAACGGCGCATTCCCTGCGGTGCTGCGTGGACGACTTACATCGGAACTAACCGAAGCTGAAATCCAGCATATCTATGAGACCGAGCGGTTACCTATGTCGGATGTCGGCTCTGTGGTCTCGGCACTTGCTATTGCAACCAAGTATGCTGGACCTGATCGGAAGAAAATCTACCAGGACAGCCTGGTCTTATTCTGTGATAAATGGGCACCACTTTTTCAACAACGGGATGGCTCATTCACAGACGGACCCAACACAGGAACATACAGCTGCGCGACTGCAATCGAAGCATCGGCATTTTCACTGGCCAGTAAAGCAACAGGAGAGACCAGGCTCCTTGGAAGCGCCAAGCGTGCCATGCGGTTCCTGCTGCCTGACTGGATGGAAGACGGCAGGATGGTCGGAAGAGCTCCCTATTGGCCGGTACGCAACCGCATACCATTTGTTATGGAGACTCTGTATTTTGGGGACCAGTGGTACTACGACGAGGGATTCATTACTTCAGCGCACTACGCAGAGGATCCTGAGCTAAAGCGTGACTTACTGGAAGCCCTCCAGCATAGAGTTTTTGGAGACTGCGGGCTGCTGCGGGCACTGGGAGATGGGGTCTGGTGGCCTGTGCAGGACGTATGGAACAATGCGAAGAGCCTGGGGATGGTTCAGACACTGCTGGCAATAAAGAGTTTCGATATGTCCACCCCTGAGCTGGAGAATGCTTTGAAACTACTGCAGCAAGTGATCTGCACTCCGGAGTATTCCCGCAGGCTGGGAGTGATGGCGAATGACAGTGAACACCCAGCCAATAAGTTCGGTTCCAGAAGCTGGGGAGGGATGGCCATAGAAGCAACAGGGTTTGCAGGAATGACGATTGCAGAGATGATTAAGCCTGGGGTGTTGTATTTGATATAACACGTCATAGGTTATTGTCATCCTGAGGAACGAAGGATCTGCTTTTTTTTTGATTATACGGAAAAGCAGATCCTTCATTGCATTCAGGATGACATAATTGTCAGGATGACATTATCCTATTCCTTCTCTATCACCAGCAGTGCCAAATGTTGGCCTACTAGTTCCAGGGTTACTTTGCCGCTGGGCATGTCGTAGTTTTTCTGGGTCCAGGCGTCGTAGCATCTGGGTTTCAGGCCTTTGAATGCGTTGACATCTACTGTTACTTTCTGCGGTTCGTTGCACCAGTAGGTTGATACTACAGCTACCAATGCTTTCTCGGTGTCGTAGTAACTGACCAGGACTTTTGGGTTGTCGGTTACTATTTTGTTGGCTTTGACCCAGTAAGGTGTAAATGTATCTGCTGTCAGTTTGTATTTGTCATGTATTCCCCAGACCATTTTATGGAGATATGTGAAGACATCTCCCCCACCCTCAGTCAGTCTCGGATAGACATCAACCAGCAGCGCCTGTGCCCAGGCTGTGTTGATGTTGGTCTCCGGCCTTGTAAGGTGATCAGACGGGACTCCATACAGCCTGCCGTTGAACATACCCCTCAGAGACTCCGGAGAAGTCCGGGCGCTGGTTGGTTCGAACAGATGAGAAGCTTCACCGGTCCAATATGCTGCAATCAGACCCATTGCAGGGGGATACGGATAACCGACGTGGTGGTCCACCTGGAAATCCGGGCGGATTTTGAGGCCTTCATAGTATACGATCTCTCCCAGCCTGCGATAGGCTCTGACAGGGAAAGTAACAATCGACCTGCCGTATGGATCGACTGTTCCGCAGCCGTGTTTAGTATTGGCACATCCACCAGCCACCAGGGTTCCATCGTAGTATACACCCCTGAGGTTGTATTTCTTTATGACCTCTGCAATTCCCAATGCAAATCTATCACCCCAGATGCTCTTATAGCAGACACTCCAACTGTTCTGGTCCGGATCTCCCTGTTTGTAGTAGACATAGGGTCGGAATCCACCATCCGGATAGCTGGTGGGCTTTACGAACACCAGGTCGTGATACAGAGGGAACTCCGGTATCTTGTCTGAGAACAGGAATCCGAAGTAGAAGAAAAGGTCAATGCCGGCTTTCTTTGCCCCATCAACATACATCTGCATATCATACTCATTGGAACCGGCTTTCCAGTAGTTCTCATAGACAGTCCAGCTCTCGTGGACCAGCTCCGTTCTGACGCCATCTGCCTTGAGTCTCTCGAAGAAGTCAGTCATCTTGCCGGTTTTCTCATCCAGATAGGGCTTCCATAATTTGGGTGCAAAAGTGCAGTCTATGCGGTAATCGGCATGGAAGTCTTTGGGGAACTCACGTATCGGGAAAGGTTCCAGGCCAAAGGCAAACTTGATCTCCTTTGTGCTCAAACGCTTCTTACCATCACTGATGTTGACAGTCATATTGACTCGACCGTCTGTACCCCGGACTATTTCATAGGTCTTATCATAGTTGGACAGGTTCCAGCCTTTAGGACCCTCTGTTGAGAACCCCAGGCCCTTGTATTTCTCATCGGTATCAGTAGACAGACTTACAAATGTGGAGAGAGGCAGTGTCAGCTTCTCATTGTCTTTGAGCAAGCGTCCATGAGTCAGGTATTTGTTGTCATACTCAGGGCCTTTGATATCGGTCGGCGCTCCGATATTGGTTATCTTCTCTTTACCGAACAGCGCATCCCAGTAGAGTGTCTCATAACCGACAGTAATATCAGAGTCCAGCTTCATTGGCAATACGACAGACAAGGGGCCATAACCGAAAGCTTTTTTGGACTTAATGCTTACTTCATACCAGGTAAATCCATCATAGTCATGGACAGCGCTGATAGTTATAGTCTTGTCACCCGACTTGCTGACAGAGACCAGCTTCACCCGGTTTTTGTTGGCAGATACTTTGTTGACTTTGCCATTTACTGGTAGAGCTTTGCCATCAAAGACTATCTGAACGCCTTTATCCAGCACTGGTAAGTTATTGACTTGGATTTGCTGCGGAAGAATGCCTGAAGCCAGGTTAAACACACTCCGTGCAGCGCTCAGTTTACCGCTGCTATATTTGACGCCCGGGTAGTATCTGGAAGCATCAAGTTTGGATATATCATAATCAAGTTTTTTAGGCTTGAACGTGTATACTGTCTCGTTGAGAACAGAATAGGACTTCCCGGACTTGTCCAGGAACTCATACACAAACTTATGATCACCTTCTGCCCATTTGCTGGTATCAATTACCTTTTTGGACAAATCCGCCAACTTGCAAGTCAGGACTTTCTCGCCATCAACTGTCAGTGAAAGGCTGTCTGCAAACCGGGAGAGGATCTCAGAGTTACGAGGGATTACTGTGAAGTGATATGTGTCCAGAGCGTTGAGCTCAACTGTGGGGACCAGGCCGTTTTTGACCTCGGATTTGTAAGCAAACCAGTCACCAAGTCCTATATCCAGCACAGCCAGTTTTGTTCCGGCCAGAATAATATCCCGAGAGAACGATTTCTCCGAACCAGCCGGAATAGTTGTTGACTTGGTAGTAACTTCCGAAGCACCTGGATTCTTAACAGTATAATCCACTTTGACGTGTGCACCGGTGGTATCATATGCAGTATCAGAAACTGCTATTTTCTCTACGAAAGGGAGGTCATTTGAAAGTTTCCAGATACCGAATGACTCGACGTGCAGGAAATCTACCGGGAGTTTGATCCAGGTCAGGCAGAATGTGTTGCCGGGTTCATTGCTGGCCACTGCTACATTGCCTCTGATGATATTGCTCTTCGCAGGATCGAACCCGATCATAGCAAACGGCACCTTTATCTCAGCCTGCCAATTGTCCGGATTGATAGTGATTTTGGTCTCCGGGTTTCCGTTCCAACCTTTGTCCCGGTCTCTGGAATCATATATCGCTCCAGCTACATTCAGAATAAACTGATAGAATGACCCGGAACCGTTCGGCTGCAGGAAGACCTCTATGCGGTCATCATTCCATATAACCCCATCCCGCTGGTTCAGACCGGTCGGTTTATAACCCGACTTAATGGGGACGGTCACCTTAAAAGTCAACGACTGCCCGTCGCTATTTACAAGGCAGGTTGCCTTCTGAGGAACACATAGGCGCTTGTTGTTGTAGTCATATAAAAATGGCACTTCCGCAGACCCGGCAGAGACATTCGGAATAACTAAAGCAGCCTCCGAAGTATCCAAAGCCAGAACCGCGCCTGCAAAACAGGACAAACAAACCATCAGAAGCAAACAAACACACAGCTTCCTGATATCAGACATATACATTCTTTCTCCTTGAAAATAAGATAACACACTACATTATACACTGAGGAGTGGGAATTCGGATTATCCGCAGATTTCGCAGATTTTCGCAGATTTTTTTGGGAAGGGAGACCGCGAAATACGCTAAAGCACGCGAAAAAGGAGAATGCATAAGTAAATCGGGCTCAACAGAGTCATTCGTGCTGCAGGTCTCTGTTACGTTCTTCAAGCAAATCTTCGGTTGCTGAGGGTCCATCGCCTAAAATACCGCGTAGGTAGTGCAGATAGTTGTCGGGGACTGGAGTAAGCAGGATTGAACCATCTACCTCAGATACAGCAAAACGCTGGCCAACCTTTATGTTGAGTTTATCACGTATGGCTTTAGGTAGAGTCACCAAGAATTTCGGGGATACGCGAACACTAGCCATAATCTTGCCTCAATAACTATCATCCAAATTTTACTCCTATTGGTAATATATATCACACTCGCAAGAGAAATATTCCCAAACTCTCCTCTTCTCCGCGCCCTCCGCGTCTCCGCGTGAAACTCCCTTCTCCAAGTCTCCCAGGGAAGGACTTCCCACTCCGGTACCTAATCCTCTATGAAGTATCAATTGATTATGCGAGGCTATTCCTATGGATATGTTATCTACTTCTGTATATACACTTGATGGTAATTGGTTTATCGGAATTGACCCTGAGAATATAGGTCGGGAGGAAAAATGGTTCACTGGACCGAGGCAGGATGCTAAATCGACCGTTGTTCCCGGGAACATTCAAGATGCGTTTCCCGGGTACCATGGGGTTGCATGGTATTGGAGGAGCTTCGATTGTCCTGTAAACCTTCATCCATCCGGTCGCATCATAATCAAGTTCCATACAGTGGATTATATAGCTGATATCTGGGTCAATGATACCTATGCAGGAGGGCACGAAGGAGGGGAGACTCCATTTGAACTCGACGTTACTGACAGTATTATTCAAGGTAATCAGAACCGCATAACAGTCAGGGTACTCAACCCCACTAATGAGCCTATTGATGGAGTAGCGCTCGCAGAAATACCGCACCTCAACAGGTCTGTTCCTTTTCATACCGGGTATTCCTATAATATCGGGGGTATCCTGGAATCGGTTGAATTGATGCTCTGCCCGCAGGTCCGCATTACAGACATTTATGCCAATCCAGACTGCAAAACAGGTATCATCCACATTCAAACAAAAGTGGTTAATGCGGGTCCTGAAGTAATTTGCCGAATGCAGGTAACGGTGGCTCCTGCAGTCCGGGGGGATGATTCTAACCTGAGCAAATTCGACCATAATATACCTGCTGGGGAAAGCACAATTGAGACCGAGGTTCAGATAAATGAACCCAGGCTCTGGGGACTGGAAGATCCATTTTTATATAGAGTTACGGTCAGGATGTGTGTTCCGACAGGCTCAGTCGACGAACGCTCAATAAGATGTGGTTTTAGAGATTTCCGAGTGGAAAACGGGTTCTTCAGACTCAATGGCAAGCGAGTATTCCTCCGAAGCACGCATACAATTAACCACTGTCCGGGTGGTGGGATATCCTCCCCTACTCCCGACAGAGACCTGCTGCTACGGGATATGATTTATGCCAAGACCCTGGGATTCAATATGGTCAGGTTCATCGCCCAGGCAACACATCCATATATATTGGACATCTGTGATGAGATAGGACTTATGGTATATGAAGAGTCCCGGGCTGCCTGGTGTCTGGCTGATTCCGAGCATATGAAAAGGCGTTTCGATCTATCCTACCGAGAGATGATAATTCGAGATCGTAACCACCCCAGTGTTACCATTTGGGGTCTACTAAACGAAACTCCTGACAACCCGGTCTACCAGCACGCCAAAGATAGTCTGAGGTTGGTAAGGGAATATGATAAATTCAGAGTCGTATTGTTGAGCAGCGGTAGATGGGATGCTGAGTGGAAGACAGGATCTGTCTCCAATCCGGACAGCAGTGTCTGGGAGCATGTATGGGGTTATGAAGACCCGAATGGGGGAACATCCAGTTGGGAACCTTTAGCTGGAGGTTGTGTAAATGGTGCCGGAGACATCCATGTTTATCCCGAAGTCCCCACCCTTGTAAAAGCTGATGCATTTATTCGGACCCTTGGTGAAGGAACCAAACCTGTCTTCCTCTCTGAATATGGCATCGGCAGCACAATGAATGTTGTCCGGGAATGGAAAAAATGTATCGAAGCTGGACTGAATCCCAATGCTGAGGATGTTACCTTGCTCAGGAAAATGGGAGATTGCTTCATTACAGACTGGAACAGGCTCGGATTTGATGGAACTTATGCTTTCCCTGAGGATATGCTGCGTCACAGCCAGGCGCTCTCTTCACGCTGGAGAGCCCAGGGATTCAGCTTGATAAGGTCGAATCCCAACATCTGCGGATTCAACCTGACTGGTATGCTGGACCACGTAATGGCCGGAGAAGGCGTTTGGACCTACTGGAGAGAATGGAAGCCCGGGATTGCTGATGCAATGTCCGAAGGCTGGGCATCGCTGCGGTGGTGCCTGTTTGTAAAACCCATGCATGTGTATTCAGGCAGAGAATTCGAAGTAGAAGCTGTGGTTGCCAGTGAAGACATACTGAAACCTGGAGACTATCCGGTATGTTTCAAAATCATCGGAGATACCGGGGTAGTTTGGGAGCATAGCACTGTTCTGCATGTCCCTGAGACTAAAGACGGTGAAGAAGCACCGCTGGCCTGGCCTGTAATGTGTGAAAAGGTCACCCTCAATGTCCCTGCAGGCAAGTATGAACTGCATGCAAATATGGAAAACGCAGCTCCGACAGCTGGATTCATCAGTTTCTATGTCTCAGAGACTGCTAATCTACCTAAGGTAGCATCTCCTGTAACTCTCTGGGGGATTGATTCCAACACAGAGAACTGGCTGAACTCTCAGGGGGTATCATGCACAAATCTGAGTGAATCCACTTCCGGCAAGAGAGAAGTCATACTTGTTGGAGATTCCGCTGAGCTTGCTGATGATTCCGATGGCTGGTCAGATCTTGCCAAACGGGTTGCTCAAGGAAGCACCGTTATATTTGCTTCACCAAAAGCCTTCCAGCGCAAAACCGACCAACCGGAGCCTGATCCAGTCGGCTGGCTGCCTCTTGAGAACAAAGGTAAAATCCTGGAATATCCGGACTGGCTTTATCACAAAGAGACAGTAGGCAAAGTCCATCCGATATTCGAAGGGCTGCCGGCTAAAGGCATCCTGGACTGGGACTATTATGGACAGGTAGTATCTCACACCTTGTTAATTGAACAGGACACCCCCGAGGAAACCATCGTGGCCGGATTTGCTGTCGGTCATTCATATGGTAGTCCAGTTTGTGAAGGCTACATGTGCGGGACAATGCTCTGCTCCTATCCCTTCGGCTCAGGTAAGTTCATAATTAACACCCTGCGGATACTGGAGAACCTGGATATTATTCCTGCTGCTGACCACCTGCTGGTGAACCTGTTGAACTACACAGCAGGATATACCCAGGGACCAATTGCTGAGCTGCCGGTGGACTTTGCAGAGAAGCTGAAAAGGATCGGATACTAGCAATTGTCATCCTGAGGAACGAAGGATCTGCTTTGTTGACTGTTGAGAGACAGAAAAAGCAGATCCTTCGTTCCTCAGGATGACAATGTTTACAGCTCCCCCCAATCTCCAACTCTTCCCCTTCTCCGCGTCCTCCGCATCTCCGCGTGAAACTCCCTTCCCCAAGTCCCCCCATCTCCCACTCCCCAAGTCTCCCTTCATGTTGCTATCTAAAGCTAATCTACTTTAATATATGGTATGCATGTGAATCCGGAATATAATGAGGTAGTGTCTTCGCTGCCGCAGATAAAGATCTTTGGGCGCTCAACGTTCGATGCCATCTGGGCGGAGAAGGAGCATGAGAACCTGTTCTCGGAATTGCTGCATGTGCTGCACGGCAAGGTGGTAGTCAAAACACCCGGGTATACTATTACAGGCACCAGGGGGGATATCATCTACACCCCGGCATTCACCCCTCACCAGGATCTTTTCTCTACAGACACTATGTTTGAAGCCTACTTAATACAGTTCGACTGGCCTGATGAAATCAATATGCTCAGAAAGTATACTCCAACTCAGCTGTACTCCATTCAGAAACCGGACAAGCGAAAAATATCCGCAGAAATCCACAACCTTTACCAGACCCTCATTCAGGATAGCTCCCTCAGCCGTGAGATAGGCAGTTCCATGCTGTTGACTATTATCCTGCGGCTCTTCCAGGCAGCAGACTCTATTGCCGGCATCAAACCACCGGTCAACCAGCAGACTTCGAACCACATGTTAATGCAGGAAGCTAAGAATTTCATACGAAATGAATACAAGAGGCCGATCACACTCGGTGAAATAGCCTCCGCATTGAACATCAGCGATTACTACCTGTCACACATATTCAGCCGGGAGAGCGGGTTCACACTCTCCAGTTACCTCACTGATGTCAGGATGCACCACGCTGCCAAACTACTCACCGGTACGCAGGCTACCGTAACCAGCATTGCCCAGGCAGTCGGGTTTTCAGATGCCTGCTATTTCCGCAAAGTATTCAAACTCCACTTCAGTGTATCGCCCAGAGAATACAGGATCCGGGCTATGCGGAAGATGGAATAGCCTCAATCCGCAAGAATCTACCCGTTATTGCAAAATATTCCTTCTACCATTACCTGCAAGTGATCTATATAATGAGGTTAGTCCGTACTGGATTAATCTCTTATATCTATTAAAAAGCAAGCGTTCATAATATTACTGTATACTATAACCAGTTATTATCAATCTATTTGGAGGAATGAAATGATTTCGAAAAAAGGATTTACTCTAATTGAACTGCTGGTTGTTATTGCTATAATAGCTATCCTGGCAGCAATTCTGTTCCCTGTGTTTGCGAAAGCAAGGGACAAGGCCAGACAGTCATCATGCGCCAGCAACCAGAAACAGATTGCCCTTGCTATTATGGCTTATGCTCAGGATTATGATGAAATTTTACCGGCAGTCTGCGATGTTGAAGGTCTTATACTCAACGCCGGCGGTTACTCGTATACCGGCCCATGGTCTGGGGACTGCACTGTCAACAACCCTACATCCATGAACCAGATGATTGACCCATACATCAAAAACCAGCAGCTTTTCAACTGCCCCAGCGGTGCTCCTAATGTACCGGGACAAGGCGTAAGATGGAATGGAGTCATATTGGAAAGAGCATATGGTAATAGAGCTCTTGCCTCCATAGGTAAACCATCCGGCATCACACTCGGGATGGAAGCAGGCTTTGATAACTCAGGAGTAGGACAGGATACCAGTATCAACGAGACCTGGCACCGGACCTCTCCTACTGGTTGGCCTGGTTACTGGTATTTCAGAAATAACTCACTGTTCGGATTTCCGCACAGTGGTGGAATGAACCTTTCATTTGTGGATGGACATGTGAAATGGTATAAGAGACAGGGCCTGCATTCCGGGTTATTTGGACTCTACACCAACACAAGCACCCACACCGTCTCCGGATTCCCATTCGCCGAAGGTATGGGCGTAGACCTCTCCTATTAAACCACAAGATTCGTATCCGGAGTAGACTTCCGTCTACTCCGGGTATCCCTTAACGCTATTCTTCACAATCAGACTTCTATGTGCTGGAGTATTCAATTGAAACATTTCGCATATTCAGTTGTATTATTATTATTGGTTACCAGTTCTTTTGCAGCAGACCGGGCATGTGTGACGGTTTCTACGTGCACAAAGGCCCCAATTATTGATGGCAAAATTGGTCCGGACGAATGGAAAGATGCCGCTGCAGTCAGCGGTTTTCTGGAAAATGACAGCATTTCTACTTCCAGTCCCAATTCTATCGCATTCATAACCTATGATAATGAAAACATCTATGTTGCCATTCGTATGCCGGAAAACAAAACAGGCAGGCCTACGGGATTTGTCCGCCAGCATGACGATAAAGTGCAGGATGACGACTGTGTGAGGGTGTATCTGGCGCCTGAAGATCTGACCAAAGCTAAAGAAGCCACGGCATCTTTTGGTGGATATGCGGGGTCGTTCGATAACTGGTATACGGACATCAAAGCCTACTATGAGTTCGCAATAAACTGTAAAGGCTCAATGGCTGAAGCAAAGAACGATGTCACAACCTGGGATGCTCCCTGGAAAGCCAAAGTATCTATTAGCAAGGGTTACTGGACAGCGGAATATGCAATTCCGTTCGCATCGGTTGGTGCATCCGCCTGCCCAATAAATACACTCTGGGGGTTCAATATCTTCAGAAACAGACCAGATGGACGCAGCGGCTGGGTCAATAATGCCTATGGAGGTTACACTCCCCTACCGGTCGGCGCTATCTTGTTCACCCAGGATCACCCAATAATCCGGCAAACCTTTACCACAAAGCCTAAAACCGGAGCAAACAAGCTGGCATTCACTGCAGTCAACAACACGAAAGTTGCAACAACCATTGACCTGACGGTTACGACTCCTGGTGAGTCTCCGATCAAGAAGACATACACTCTATCTCCAATGGGCACTACTGACATTGCTGCGGATTATTCGCTGGGCAGTGAAGGGAGTCTGTCGACGGGGTATGATCTCAGAGTAGCAGGAGAAGCCACTCCCCTGCTCTCCGGAAATGTTGGAATGGTCCTCCCGAAGAAACTGCAGACACAGCTCAGGTACTACTCAACAATCCGACAGGTCTGGGCTGATATAGTCTTGCTCCCAGGCTCCGGTGCTGCTAGAGCTGTCCTTACAGTAAAGGGAGTCAGCGGTGAATTGTCCAAAACAGAGGATCTGGTTAATATCAAGGGCACAACCATCAAGGTCCCTCTGAAAGGTAATCCCGGAGATTCATATACAGGCACACTGATCGTTACATCCAAAGATGGAAAAGTGCTGGACCAGCAGACTTGCACAAGCATTATAGCGCCAAAATATTCCTGGGCTGGAACTAAAGCCGGACTGCCTTTGAAAGTTCTACCTCCCTGGACACCTGTCAAAGTTTTAGGCAATAACATCAACATAGTTGGTAGAACTCTACAGTATTCTGACTCAGCCCTCCCTGCTAAAGCACTGAGTGCAGGCAAGCAGATGCTCTCTGCTCCTATTCAAATTGTGCTGAGATCAAATGGCAAGCCGGTTGCATGGCAGTCAAAAACCTGCAAAGTCACTTCAATAGATCAGACCCAGGCAAAGGTAGAAAGCATCTGGCGCAGCAGAAACTTCGACCTGCGCATCAAATCAACCATTGACTACGATGGCTTCACCTGGAATGAAGCTTCCATCATACCAAAAGGCAAGCAGCCGGTTGACGCGGTCTATCTGGACATGCCGATGGCTGCCGGGGTCCCTAAATACTACTGCCTGGGCAGTTCACAGTTGGGTGGGAAAATATCCCCTGCTGGACTGCGGACGCAATTCTCCATCAGTTACAATATGTGGATTGGAGATGAACGCAGAGGGATTTCATTACTTACTGAAAGAGTAGACTGGATCAAGAGCAAAGACATCCCTAACCAGGTGCAAGTGATTAATAATCGCTGGAAGACTATGTTCATCGACACCAGGACGGTCCTTTCATCCCCTTACAATATGTCATTCGCTCTGCAATATACACCCACGAAGCCAGTCTCACTGCGCAAATACAATACATATCATGTTCAAGCAGAATGGGACATGCCGACTGCCTTCGAGAGCGGTTTCATGAATATCGGGGCTGAAAAAAGCGTGAACCTCGATAAAGGCACAATGGAGTTCTGGGTCAAACCGACATTCGATACCAATGAAACCTACGATCCTGCAAAAAACAGGGCAATCTACAACAGGCAGTTTTTTACACTCACCACCACTGAACGCGAAACTCTGCTGCTCTACTACAATGCAGACAACCGCAGTTTCGTCCTGATCAGACAGAATGCTGCAGGGGAGTATATGACTGTCTTAGGAGCTGGCGGAGGAGCGCTGTCTACTGACAAATGGAACTATGTGTCTCTTACCTGGGGCGACAAAATCAGGCTGAAAGTCAATGATACAGTAGTTGAATCCGAAGCTAAAGGCCTGCTAAAGGGTAGACTTGAGACCAAAGATATGAACTTCAACCTGGATAACTTCCAGATAGATGACATCCGAGTATCCAGCATACAGAGAGATATTTCATCAACACCCACATCTAAATTCACAGAGGATACCGACACTCTGCTGCTGGTTAACTGCGAGAATGAAGACAGACCTATCCAGGGCACCCGCAACATACCGTCAGTCACTGTCAATGGATGCATATCAGTCCCCGGCAGATTCGGAAATGCAATAGGTCGCAATGCAACCGGTCTGCATCTCGACAATATGTATAAACAAGGATTCAGGACAGTTATGTTCCATGAGAACTGGTCACGATATCAGGGTTATCCGGACTTAGCTCAAATTCCCAAGCTCAAGGCTGTCGCTGATGCCTGTCATGCTAGGGGAATGCGGTTTGTAATCTACTTTAATCAGGATGTGTCGGATGCTACTCCGGAATGGAAGGGCATGGAATATGACTTCGGGATCGGTGGAATTCTGCTAAGCTACAGGCGTGAATATGATGAGATCAAGCAGAAGGGCTACTACGCCTGTGTAAACGGTCCTTTCGGTGACTTGCTGCTGGATGGAATCGAGAAGATTGCCAAAGAGACCGGGATCGACGGCGTTTATATGGACGGGACCAGTGTTGCCTGGCCGTGCGAGAACCCGACCCATGTTGGCTGCGGAGTTGAACTTGGAAATGGCAAATACGGGATGACTATGCCTTTGCGAGCAACCAGGAAATTCCTGATGCGGCTGCGGAACATATTCGTGCAGCAGGGCAGAGATGTCTACATGAGCGCACACACCGGCGGTGGTATTAATATTGCCACAACCTCCCTGTGCGATTCATATCTGGATGGAGAAGCGCTCTACCGTTATAAAAAGGGCTACATACTGGACTCTGGTTCGATCATCTCCTCATATCTTGGGAGCAATTATGGGTACAGGGGTGAACTCATAGCTGATAAATACACTACTGATGAATCACTTGCAGTATGCCTTGTCAACGACATAGAAATGCGCTGGCAGCCTGGGTATGTTACAAGGGTTCTGTTGAACTATCAGGATGATAAGACCAGATTCATCCCCTACTGGGACAATTCAACACTTTATAAAGTCAATGCAAAGAACGTCCTGGCAAGCGTATACTTAAAACCTGACAAGGCGCTGATGGTAATAGGAAGCCAGACTGAAGACCCATCCGACTGCAATATAAGCGTTGCTCAATTGCTGAAGAAACTCCCGATCGGAGTAACAGCCAGCAATGCCATCACTGGAGAGACAATCGAGATCAGTAAAGGTATAATATCCCTGCCAATCGCCGGAAGAAACTGGAAGATGATTGAATTTAAGTAAGTTTTTTGAATCGCGGATTACGCGGAATCACGCGGATTTTTCGGAATGGGCTATTCTGTCGTCATCACTTTGAGATTAAGATGAATGCGGATCATTCGTAACACATGTGAAACCCGGGGGACGGCAGGCTGGAAGCCTGCACCACAATTCTTCCGCCAAAGACCTGTGTGGATTTTAAATTCGGAATATAGGATAACAACTACCGAGGGTATAATCATATGAATATTTCATCCACAACATCAATATCACTAGACGGTAACTGGATGATCGGGATTGATCCTGACAATATTGGACGAGACCGGAAATGGTTTTCAGGTCCACAGCCTGGTGCAAAGCTAACACTGGTTCCAAAGATCATTCAGGATGCATTCCCTGAGTATCACGGGGTTGCGTGGTATTGGAGGACATTCGATTGTCCGATCAATCCGGCTGCTTCCGGACGGGTTATACTTAAGTTTCATTGTGTAGACTATATAGCTGATGTCTGGGTGAATGATGTTCAGGTTGGTTCACACGAAGGCGGGGAGTGTCCGTTTGAGCTGGATATCACGGATTGTGTGGTCCAGGGTGGGCAGAATCGGTTGGCTGTGCGTGTGCTTAACCCTACCAATGAGCCTATTGATGGGGTGGTTCTTTCGGAGACTCCACACCTGTGCAGGATTATTCCATTCAGCAATGGGGCCTGCTTTAATATAGGGGGGATACTGGAATCGGTTGAACTATTGCTCACCCCACAGGTCAGAATTACTGACATCTACGCCAATCCGGATTGCAGGACCGGCACCATACATGTTCAAGCAACTGTGATTAACTCCGGAACGGATTCACTGACGTGCCAGGTGCAGTTTGTTGCAGCTCCAGCTATTAGGGGGGATGATTCTAATCTGTGCAAGTTCGAACGAGTGATACCAGCAGGCGAAAGTATAATCGAAACTGATATCCGGATCAATGAACCCAGGCTTTGGGATTTGGAGGATCCGTTTCTGTATAGGGTTACTGTCAGACTGTGCATGCCGGATGATTCAACCGACGAAAGATCGGTCCGGTGCGGGTTTAGGGATTTTCGGGTAGAGAATGGTTTCTTCCGGTTGAATGGCAGACGTGTATTCTTGAAAGGATCTCTCACTATAAATTGCTGCCCTGGAGGGGGGATAACGTCTCCGACTCCTGACAATGATATGCTGCGAAGGGATATGATATATGCCAAGGCCCTGGGTTTCAACTCAATCAGATTCATAGCCCAGGCAGCGCAGCCATATGTACTGGATATCTGTGATGAAATAGGACTGATGGTGCACGAGGAATCACGAGCTGGCTGGTTCCTGGCAGACTCCGAGCACATGCCCAGGCGGTACGACCAGTCATACGCAGAGATGATAATCCGAGACCGCAACCACCCTTGTATTACAATGTGGGGACTGCTCAATGAGACTAAAAACACTCCCACATACCAGCATGCGAAAGCCTGTCTCCCGCTTATCAGGGAACTGGACAATACCCGGCTGGTGCTGCTGGACAGTGGGAGGTGGGATACAGAACTGGGAACCGGGTCTGTTTCCAACCCCGGAAGCGCTGAGTGGGAATATGTCTGGGGGGCTGAAGAACCAAACGGTGGGACAGCAGAGTTCCAGCCATTGGTGGGGATATGCGGAGAGTTCGCCGGGGATATCCATTTCTACCCTATAGTTCCACCGAACGAGGTTTCAGACAATTTTGTAAGGAACCTTGGGAAAGATACCAAACCTGTATTCCTGTCTGAATACGGAATCGGCAGCCAGATGAATACCATCCGGGACTATAGAAAATGCATGGAAGCGGGTCTGAACCCCAATACTGAAGATGTCGTCCTGTTGAAGCAAATGTCAGAGCGGTACATAGCAGACTGGAATCGGCTGGGTTTTGATTGGACCTATGCATTCCCGGAAGACATGCTGCAGCACAGCCAGGTTCTATCTTCACACTGGAGGACTCAGAACTTCAACCTTGTCAGGTCAAATCCAAAAATCGCAGGATACAGTCTGACCAGCATGATAGATGATGTAATGACCGGCTCAGGCATTTGGACATTTTGGCGTGAGATAAAACAGGGGATGCTCGAAGCTGTGAGCGATGGCTGGGCTCCCCTGCGCTGGTGCCTGTTCGTCAAACCGACCCACGTTTACTCCGGAAGAGAATTTGAAGTTGAAGCAGTCATTGCCAGTGAAGATGTTCTCAAACCAGGCGATTACCCGGTCTGTGTCAGAATAACTGGAGCAGCAGGATTAGTCTGGGAGCACAAGAGCACACTTCATATACCTGAAACTAAACCAGGTGAAGACGCGCCCATTACATGGCAGGTGATGCGTGAAAACATCACTCTCAACGTCCCTGAAGGGAAATACAAACTGCATGCCAGCATGGAAAACGCTGCGCCGTGTGCAGGATGCATCAGATTCTACATATCAGAATCTGCCAATTACCCGAAAGTGGAATCTGCCGTAACCCTCTGGGGAATTGATTCCAAAACGGAGAATTGGCTGCACTTGCAGGGTGTTTCTACAACTAAATTCGAAGATCCAGCACCTGAGAACAGAGAAGTCATACTAATCGGAGATTCTATCGTACTGGCGGATAACTTGAATGGCTGGATAGAAATCGCCAGTCGAATTACTCAGGGCAGCACCGCAGTTTTTGCTTCTCCTAAAGCATTTAGCCGCAAAACCGACCGGCCAGAGCCCGATCCAGTAGGCTGGCTGCCACTTGAAAACAAAGGCAGGTGTTATGACTTCCACGATTGGTTGTATCACAAAGAAACCGTCGGTAAATATCATCCCATTTTTGAGGGTCTTCCATCCAAAAGCATACTGGACTGGGACTACTATGGGCAGGTGATATCCCACACTATCCTGGAGGGCCAGGACACCCCGGACGACACTGCAGCAGCTGCATTCGCAGTAGGTTACTGCAGCGACAACGGCAAAGGAGGAGGCTACGCATACGGAACAGTAATCTGCTCCTACAATTTAGGTTCCGGCAGGTTCATAATCAACGCTCTAAACATCCTGGATAACCTGGATATAAACCCAGCAGCAGATCGACTGTTGCTCAACTTAATAAACCACGCATCAGAATGTAATCAAGAACCAATTTCTGATCTTCCAGCCGATTTCGAAGACATACTAAAGAAGATCGGATACACCGAATGGAAAGGTTGTCATTCTGAACGCAGTGAAGAATCTAGTTCAAATGCTGACGAAAATGAATCTGATTTTCCTTTGCAATTCTTCCCGGACGCTCAATGAATGGAATCGAACTTCAACCCGTAGGGGAGACCCTCAGCGGTCTCCCTCGTCATATATCTGCGTAAATTCTTCTGTTTGGGCTCCGTCCGGGAGTTTGGGGTAGCGATTTCGCTCCTGGAACATTCTTATGGCCAGATAGACTACCGGTAGTATGCCTCCGACAATGAACAGCATATCACCTGGCAATCTGAGCCATTCGAACAATTTTACGCTTGACTGGGCGAAGAACTCAGGTTCTCTTGCGTGCCAGTAACCATTGTTGAAACTGTCGAACAGTTGGATTATTCCGATAGGGAAAAGGTTCACAAACATCATCCACAAGAGCCCTATGTTAAGGCTCCAGAAAGAGACTTTCATCGCCATTTCGCTTTTTCGGTCGCGTGGAATGAAATATCTGGCAACAAACATTAAAAATCCGATTGCCAGCATCCCGTAAACTCCCATCATTGCGCCGTGTGCATGGTTTGCAGTGAACTGAGTGCCTATCTCGTAGTAACTTACAATAGGCAGGTTGATCAGGAATCCGAACACTCCGGCTCCCAGGAAATTCCAGAATCCGACTGCTATCAGGAACATCACTGCCCATTTGTGTGGAAAATCGGCGGATGAAGAAGACATTGCGCTTTCTTTTGATTTCCAGCTGCCAAGCTTCATAAACTGCCATGCTTCGACGGTTAGCAGCATCAGCGGAATAACTTCCATCGCAGAGAAGAATGCCCCTAATGCCATATGTATCGCTGGAGATCCGCTGAAGTAGAGGTGGTGCATCGTTCCGATGACTCCACCTACCGAATAGATAATGATATCCAGGTACACAACGCGAGTCGCTGTTTTCTGAGTTACAACTCCCAGCAGCACGAATATGTACGCGACTACAATCGTTGTGAATAGTTCCAGGAAGTCTTCAACCCACAGATGCACCACCCAGAACCGCCAGAAGTCCATAACTGCAAAGTTGGTGATTTTCCCGAATACCATACCTACCGCATAGAATGCAGGAATGGATATTGCGCTGTATAAGAGGAGATAAGGCAGATTCCCGGGATGTTCTCCCGCGAGACGACTTCGCAAGCCTCTCACTAGAATCACTACCCATAACACCATCCCAATAGTAAGCAGGATCTGCCAGAGCCTCCCAAGGTCAAGATATTCCCAACCCTGCGAACCGACCCAGAACCATGGTCCACTGGTTTTGATATAGTCTTTCAAGCTGGCAGCCTCTCCAAGCAGACTTCCAATCACAACCAGCACAACCGCACCAAAGAGTGCAATTGCCAGTTTGTCCTGATGCTTAGGCTCCCGACGGGCAATCATAGGGGTAATGAAAATACCGATCGCAAGGAAACTCGCTGAAACAAAGAATAGTGCAAGCTGCAGGTGCCACATTCTACTCAGGTTGTAGGGCAGCCACTGCGCAATGTTCACTCCATAAAATCCGGCTGGTTCTGCGTGGTAATGGGCGTTGACACCCCCGAGAAGTCCCTGGGCTAAAAATAGTCCGGATACAACCAGGAAATACCAGGCAGTGGCGCGCTGTGATGGTGTAAGCCTTACAAGTTCCGGAGCTTTAAACTTCAGCCTGGCATCCGGTTCCTCTTCTACAGAGTGATGCCAGCCCAGGATGTTATACTTACCAAATATAAACAGCATCAGTCCTATTCCACCAAGTAGAGCTACCAGACTTAGCACACTCCAGATGAATGACTGTGCTGTAGGATAATTGCCTGCGTTAGGTTCGTATGGCCAGTTGTTGGTATAGGAGTAGTCAGCGCCTGGTCGTGCGGCAGATGAAGTCCATGCTGCCCACGAGAAGTATGCAGTCAGCTTGTGTATATCTTTCGGGTCAGAAATATGCGGCCGTTGAAGCCCCCGTTGTGAAGAGGGTTCGCTGAACCATTTAGTATAGTAATCTATTAGCACATTAAATCCGTAGGCTTGACCGGGGGAATACACCAGAGTCTGTGTGGTTGAATCGTACCGGTTCCGCTTGAACTCCTCCTTTACCCGAGCCTGTATATCCGGAGATATGCCTTTACCCTGTCCGTAGAACTGGATGGCGGCTTCAGTCGATTTATGCAGATATTGAGCAGTGAAATCTGGTCCCAGGTAGGCGCCGTGCCCGAATAGAGTCCCGAATTCCATGAGACCATATTTCTGGAACAGGTGCTGGCCTTCCATAACATCACTACCGGTGAACAAGACATCCCCGTTCTCACCAACTACTTTATCCGGGATAGGAGGATGCTCGTTGTAGATAACACGGGCAAGGAATCCGAGCACACCAAACCCGAATATGAATGTCAGGATGGCAACCTGCAACCAACGGGAAGATATCAGCATTTCACGCCGCGGAAGATCATCGCTCATCACAACCTCCGGATGTCAGCATAATTGAACCTTATGTTCTTACCCATTATGCAGCTGAAGGTATCTATAAAATTGCTAATTCATCCGTTAGTTATATATCTACCCCGGTTCTCCGGACATCCATGTCCGTTATTCTTTTGGATTGTCTGACTCATCAGTCTAGAGTAACCACTGGTGATTTCCCGCGAGCAAGCTGGGTTATGTGTTTACTGTTAAGGTCCATCGCCATTATTCTCCCACTTAACTCCCATACAACGATATCACCAGGTAAAACAGTTGGACGGTGGCTAAAAGCTACTATAAAGTTGGTTTCCAGACCATAACAAGTCTCTGTATTCGACTTTTTATTGCGGATGCGAAGCCCTTCTGCAGCCCAGTCTCCAGTCGTAACGAAATAATCCACATCAGATGGTTTTCTAAAATCTATTGCATAGCAGAAATCTTTGCTAGTAGAATTCTGCTGCTTTAAGCCGTCATAACCATAAAACACATCAGTTGTTGATTTTGAAAAATCATTGGCCAGATCCTCTGATTTATCCCAGTCTCCGCTGCTATCCATTGTACATAAATCCCACATGCCGGTATTCTTGTTCGCACGGGCAAATAAATACTTGTTATTAGAGTCTATATCAAGTGAAGCGTGGATAAGAACCGTATCGTGTTTGCCTTCCAGAGTCATCTTGTGGACTGCATGACTTGCATCATCATAGTAGTATATATGTCCCGTTCTACCTTTGAGAAATGAAGCAGACTGGTCATAGACCGTTTTTGTGAGAATGCTGATACCACCAAAAAGAAACATCAGTATCATCATTACTGTGTATGAGACCAGATTGATCACTGTTGATGCCTTTATTGCCTTTAACCATGGCTTCTCAACTGGTTCTATTGATTTTATATAGACATTGCGGATAAAAGGCCACTCTATCAAGACAGTAATTATAAATACCACTACTACAGACACAAACAGTAGCAGTTTGAGCGTGGAAAACGGTATAGTGCTGTCGTCCTTTAAACCACAAGCAATGATTAACAGATAATGCAGCATATATCCGGCAATAACTGAAACATAGTTAGCGCCAATCATTATGCCGCAGGCAGATCCTTTTGGCGATTTCCATACGCGAGCTAGAATTAGGCCTTCAATCACTCCAAAAATTGCACTACCCAGCAGCACTTGTAATGTAGTAAACCACATCAGAGACATTCCGGCATTGGCACATGCTGGAACAGCGATCAATAGGAATAATACAGAAAGAATGCCTGCGTTTTTATAAACGTCTGATTTGCACACTGTTTTGCTCCTTTAGAGTCCTATACTTTCGGGTTTCGGTATGGGTAATTCTTTGTAGGACTTTAGTCTGTTGACCATATTATCGATAGATCCGGAGACTGCAATGGCATCCTTTACATCGTTGGGGGATGCGCCTCGTTGGTCTCTTGCCTGTTCTAACCCTTTCACCACAAGCGCATAGTCGTTTTTTAGAGGTAAAAGAGTATTAATCGCAATCTGTATAAGTCCGGATGCTTTCTTCTTATTCGACTTCCGTAAAGTCTGCGCTTGCCTGTAAAGCTTCATAACTCTATCAATCGCCAGGATCTTCTTCGCAGAAGTCCTGTAAATATAAACAGTCGTCTCCATCGCTTCCAGAGTCACCTGGTTGCTGGTCACTTCCGATTTTATGTTAGTAATGTATTTCAGCATCTCATCCGAATTCCGGACCATCTCCGGTGCACCTGCAACCAGAGTAGGCCAGTGCAACCCGGATTCCTTTTTTAAGTTTTGGAGCTTCGTCCAGAATATCCATGCTGCTCCTGAACCATTTGCCCACTGTACGGGAGCGTTTTTTTTCAAGTTCTCCAGATGGAACAGCTTGCGGATTGGGGTTGAGTCAGCATTTTTTAATCCGAACCAGTGCTGGGCGAAAGCTCTCTGGAATGCATCCTCCCCAAGCGTTGGAGTTCCATCCGCAGTAGCCGGAATAGATCAGTCCATACAAATGGTTCTCAAGCTGGGATCCATAGCCCAATTCACAGGTGCAAGCGCACGAACCTGACACACCTTTCTCTACTCCATATCTGGTGAAGTTTCTGATGGAGCCGAATGATACTCCGTTGTCAGGATTGACCATTGCGTAAGCCAACACTCCCGGAGCTACAAAGACCTTTGAGAACCCGGCTTCCTGGAGTCTGGGGACTGTGGGATAGTCAGGGAGAGGGTCGTAGTTCCATTCCATTACTACAATATCTTTCGGAAGTAAATTGGCGTATTTGATTGTGATGTCATAATCAGTCACATCGCCGCGTCCACCGTGTGCTGCCCAGATAATCATCGTCCGGCCGTGCTTCTTTGCCAGTTCATTGAGTTTTGTCACGTGCTGAGCATAAAGCCCACCCCACCCTATCTTCTCTATCTGGGCCTTGCACTCCGGACACTTGCCGAAACCATCCTCGAACTCATCACAGCCCAAGTGAATAAACGTTGTCCCGTTGAATGCCTCCGTAAGTTCTCCGATCATGTCCTCCAACACCTGCCATGTCCGGGGATTGGATGTATCGAAGACCCAGGGGTTCCCATTCTCCCGCAGATCAGCAAACTCAGGATGAGATAGCAGCGCTGTGCCATGCCCCAGGGCTTCAAGCTGAGGAACCACCTCAACGTGGTACTTTCGACCATACTCAGCCAGTTCACGAGCGCTTTCGGGGGTAAATGTGCCGGGTTTGCCTGTGAATGGATACTTGGCATATTTGAAGTCATCCTCCATATACAGCATCAGCTGATTGAGCTTAAACCGGGACATTTCGCGGATAATTCTCTTCAGATATGGGATATTAATAGTCTGGAACCTGGCAACATCATACTGCACCATCCGGTATTCCAGACTGGGGTGATCCGATATCACTGCTCCGGTAACTACGGTATCTTTCCCCTGTTTACGCAGGAGCTGGATGACCGTTTGGACTGCATAGAACAAACCAGTGGATGAATGTGCTGATGCGTGGAATTTGCCGTCTGTTCTGAGTTTATATGACTGGTCACCGGACTGGTTGTCTGCATCATTTTGCAGGATGATATCTGCGTCTGAAGCTTTTTCTATTCCGATTCGAACCGGAAGCTTGGTCCCCATGATATTAGCTATTTCATCTCTGAGCAGTTCTGCGGTAAATTTGTCTTCAGGGGACTGTGATGAAACCAGGATATGTGTCTGAGCGGTGATTTTAAAATCAGTCCCGGTCAGTGTGATTTGCTGGGGCATCGGGAGCAGATGGACGTTCTTTTCTCTGAACTGCTTTGCATCATCCAGGGCTTTTCTTAACTCGGGAGTGTCCTCTATAACCAGGGACCGAATTTTGTGCTCTCCATCAGGAGCATCGCGGTACATTGTCCAGGTGTCATCTCCCTCAACTCTGCAGGAAGCATAGATATCCAGGTACCCCCGCTTGATGTCCTCATCAGTCAGCCAGTCAGCTATCTCCAATGGAGTCCTGTTTGTGGATGCCAGGAAATAGAGATTGCAGGCTGGGCCATCGTATACCAGAGGACCGGCGGCGGAATCGCGCCTGAGTTGAAGCTGATAACTCTTCCCTGTTCCAGCCATAGGGACAATATTGTGGAAGTCCAGCCCGTACGATATGGGGCGTTTGTTTGGGATTTTATAACGGATTTGCACGGTCTTTTCATTAGAAATTGCTCCCAGGTGCCCTTCACCAATAGGAGAGGGAGGTAGTGTTCCATAACTCTTCACAAACCGGTTGATATCAATTCCGGTAAGGTCAAGGTGTGAAGCAACGCAAGGCATCGCACATACTCCTAATGCAATTAATAGAAAAAGTAAGATAAGCAACCGCATAAATACTCCCGTTATAACAATTCCAAATCGTGAAATAATGTCATTCTGAATGCAATGAAGAATCTCGTGAGTATGTCATACTGAATGCAATGAAGAATCTCGGTATATGCGACGATTCCGGCTCCAAAAGCAGATTCTTCACTGCGTTCAGAATGACAAGGTTTGCAAGGTTTGCATGGTGCGTAGTTTAAATTAGCAGTCTTATGGTAGCTATGCCTTGCGCACCAACTGGGACGGCGACCGAGTGTTCATCACAATCCAAAGCCTCGCCAGTGACTTCTTCACCGAGGTTACACAGTCTGGTTCCGGTCAATTTTAGGCCTGGTAAAGAAATCTGCGCTGTCACTGACTTATTACTTGGGTTCCAGAGGCGCAGGACCAGGCCGTTCCCATCTTCGGCATGCTTCAGTGTAACCATCTGCACTTCGGGTTTATCAATGGAGAGGAAAGTGCCGGTTGGTGGCAGGGGACGCGTGCCTGGGTGCTCTGTGAAGATTGTTGAGAATGGTGTTACAGACTGCTGACCTAGATCCACTGCCTGATCATCTGAAAGTGGGCCTGCTGCCGTGGTGATCGAGTATCTGTATAACAGGCTCCCGCACTGGGTTACTGAGAAGTTAGTGCCGAAGTTATTGGCTGTCAGCAGGGAGTATATAGTTCCACCGCGCAGTTGCTCTGCAGTCGGACGCGGATGCTCTACATCATCCCGCATCTTTGCAGAATGTGCTGGGGACACTCTACCCGGCCAGAGCTGAGCAAGACTGACAACCGGGGCTTCCATACTGCTCCAAAGCACAGATAGTTCACCATCTGAGACCGATACCCAGTTCTGTACCGTCAACCTGTCCGCATAAGCACCCGGCATAAGGTCTTCTGCAGGGTCCATTGCACAGAGCGGTCCTTCATATCTGAACTTGCCGGATGGCAGATTGAATGAGAACGCCAGGTATGTCTCCAACAGCGCAGTGGGATCTTTCAATAGACAAACGCCAACTTCTATCCGCTTAATATCTGCATAAAGCGTGTAGGTCTGTTCAATATGCGGGCTGCCCTGACCAGAGAGACTGACGCGCAAGGAAGCCTCCAGCGGACCGTTATAACCCGCACTTACACTGACCAGACTGGAGGTTGTCATTCCACCAAACGGATCCCGGGTAACCAGTGAACCGAATGAATGCAGGGAGGTTGGATCAATCAATTCCCGTCCTGTTTCTTTATCCAGCAGACTGGTAACGCTTCCGGTGTTTGGATCAAGCTCCAAGCGGTAGAATTTGTTCTCCAGAGTATTATCTGTAACCGTCAAAACATCGGGGAACGCTGGTTTATCTTCCCGCGGTCGGAGGTAATAGGTCCGGTAGCCTACTGCCCCTACATCCTCTGCATGAAAGACCAGGTCTCGTTTCAGGCCTGCCGGGTCCTCAAATACACCGTAGCGTTTGCCGCCGTCCGCTATCCCCACCCGTTGAGCTGCATATGGAACTGGTTCCCGTGAAGACTGGATTATGTTGATCTGGTAGGGAATACTCTTACCGGTCTCTACATCAATCAAATCAAACTTGCCATCAACGAAATCCTGTTCAGGGTTCACATGCCAGCGGTCCTGTAAAATCACCCCGCGCAGGCTGCCATCCTCTGTAGCTACCATATCACTTCCGCAGTTGTCGAACTCTCTCATAGGAGTCTTTACAAGTCCTGAGCGATCGTGGGCTGATGGATTGAATACAACCAGATGCAGCCCGGGATTCTCCAGGCGCACCGAGTCAGCCACCTGTGCCATTGCTTTGTTTACAACATCGTGTGCGAGTGCAGCACCGCGGTAGGCGTGGACCGCTTTCTCCATTTCTGAGGTAATTGCAGTAGGACCGCTGGATGGGAAATGATGTCCCCAGGTGTGCTCATCGTGCCACAGGGTTTCCTCATATGCCTGAAAAATCCGTTCGCTCTGGTATTTGTAGTCAGCTACAGTTCCAGCCATAGTTGCCAAAGCTTCTGCTGCTGGGAGATCGGTATGCGTGCGGCGGTTGATTCCGGTAGCTGCTGCAGTCGATGTTGCACCGACCGGATAGTCCTGCCCCGGCACATCTCCACGCACAACCGGCAGTGAATCCGGCAGTTGCGGCAGGAATTCTTCATAGAACCTGGCATTTGTGCTTGAAACCAGATGTGGATAGGCCCAGCGTTCGTTCCAGTCCTTGATCGTCTTAGCGTATCCATCGATGTAAGGGGAATTGTCCCGCGCACCGCCGATAACCGGCCACCTCAGGATTGAATAGGGATATTTGCTCTCTGCCAACTCCTGTAAGCGTGGCGCCAGGGCAGGTAGCTGCGTATGGCAGTCACCGCCGCAGCCCTGATTGTTGCTCCAGAAGAGCACCCGTTTGCCATTCGGTGCTTCCCACCAGAAAGCTCCCGGAATCTCAGCAGCGCCAAACAATGCAGCTTCATCCCAGAAAGATGGAGCTCCGGGATGTCCCCAGGAATAGTATAGAGGTAACCCAGGAGAGAATATCTTGACCCCGGCTTCAGTCAACACCTGACTCAGTCCCCAGGTAAAGCCAGGAATATCGTTGTGTTCAGCAGAAATAAACGGGATTCCGTATTGCTGCTTCAGACGGAATGAATGATAAGTGCTCCGAGCCAAAGTTTCATGCCCGCACAGCTCTGTTACCATATTTCCAAACAGCGCAGTCATCTCGATATCGCCGCTTCTCAGCAGATCCAGCATCTTAGCTGCACGTTCAGGCTTGGCGTGAGTTAAATAGTGATCCAGTGACCACGTCTGCTCAACTACAGCCCTGAACCTTGCATCCTCAGGATAGTCCCGGGTAGCTTCCGCCATATCGATAATGGAGTCCAGCCACCTATCGTGTTCAAGGATAACGTGTGAAGCAAGGTCTGTATAGCCAATATCATGGTGCGAATTCTGCACAACATGAACAGTCCAACGGCGGGGAGGTATCCAGGAAGTATCTTTATGGGCTATGACTTTACCATCAACAACCAATGAAACCTTGATCTCACCTGGAGAGGTCAGTTCAGCAACTTCGACATCCAGGATAGTTTCACCAGAAGGAATCTCGACCGGTGTCACAACTTCCTGACCATTTGCAGTAAGATGAAATGCTCCGGAGAGAGACAAACCAGTATTACTGACACTAATCCTGGCTATCTGATGCAGAGAACTACCAGCGTGTTTCAAAAATGGTGTAGGTTGAATGCTTAGGATATCGATTTGCAGTGGCATTGGGAAACCTCACTTTTTTAGTTGAAAGTTGAGAGTGGATAGTTGAAAGTGAAAATCTGTAAATCACATTGTCCACTGAATACGGACAATTGTCAATTGAGGGAGCTCAACTTTTTAGTTGAAAGTTGAAAGTTGATAGTGGAAAGTGGAAGTTGGTGGTTATAATAAGTTATACTCATGTAGAGTTAGTAGTTATATGCCAGCCAATTCCCGTTGCGCCAAGCAGTCATAACAATTAAAATATACTCATCTGCAGATTCGACTGGAAGACAGGAATGTCAGTATGCATACAAACTCCAAAGATAGGATTATTCAGCAACTGGTCTCTTTAGGCGACAGATATGATAATATCCGTGCAATGATCCTGTTTAGTTCGCGTACTGAACCCAGTAATGAATGCGATGTTTTCTCGGACTATGATATAGAGATATTTGCAGAGAATCCAGCACGTATGGGTGAAAGCGATGAATGGTTCGAGGAGTTCGGGCCTGTATTAATAGTATATCGAGAAGAACCAAGTGAACGCTACAAAGGGTACACTCGCTTGGTCATATATGAAGATGGAGTCAAAATCGATTTTGGAATAGCACATCCAGATACACTCAAGAGGTTTGAAGATGCACTACCCCCATATTTCGACACTGGTTACGAAGTTCTACTTGATAAAGACGGGGTAACCAACGTACTTCAAAAACCATCTTATAAAGCCTTTATCCCATTGGTTCCAACAGAAACTGAGTACCTGGCTGCAGTAAACGAGTTCTGGTTCAATTCCACTTATGCATCGAAGTATCTTTGGAGAGATGATGTAATGCCAGCCCAATTCATGCTGGTGCGTTGGTTAAAAGGCAGCGATCTTCGCAGAATGCTGGAGTGGTACATTGAAATCGACAAGAACTGGAGTTGGAAGCCGGGTCATACCGGAAAAAACATGAAGAAGGTTTTGGACTCGGACACATACAGAGAATTGGTTGAGTCCTATGCCGGAGGGGATATCAACGAACTATGGGAATCTCTTTTTCGAACAATAGCATTGTTTAGAAGAATCGCAATTATTGTAGCTAAAAACTTGGGTTATACATATCCACATAAACTTGATGAAAGGCTCATGAATTATCATCACGCTATTAGGAATCTTGATAGGCATGCAAACTCTCGTGAAGAATTGAGCAATTTATTAATGCAAGAATATAGATAATCCTGACAATATAAATTTAAGCGAATGTTTCTGCAGTTGATGTATCGGATTGCCCGCAGCTAAAAAATCAGCAGCTGTAAACTCTCCACTCCCCACTTTCCACTTTCAACTTTCAACTATTCACCGTGCGGTTTGTTTTTGCAGCCGTCGCAGCAGCCGCCGCAGGTATCCTTTTTTGTGGTCAGCTTTCTGATCAAGTATATTGCGGCTGCGATAACTATCAGTCCGACTATTATTCCTTGCACTATTGCGCTCATCCCAGTCCCAGCAACTTTCCGACCTGGTAGGTCAAGAATCCCAGTATGTAGGCAACAGCCAGGCTGTATCCGGCTGAGAACAGGGTCCATTTCCATGAGCCGGTCTCTCTGCGGATTGCGGCTATTGTTGCTACACAGGGCAGGTATATCAGACTCACTACCATGAATGTATAGGCAGTGAGAGGAGTGAACATTCCGGCTACTGCTGTGCCTATCGATTGATCGGAATGCGTAGTAGCCCCTGCTCCGCCTAATACCCCAAGTGTGCTGACAACAACTTCTTTGGAAGCTGCTCCG
The DNA here is from genome assembly GCA_942493375.1 of Abditibacteriota bacterium. Lineage (GTDB taxonomy): Bacteria > Armatimonadota > UBA5829 > UBA5829 > UBA5829. The sequence goes on from OW818698.1 coordinate 819,823, forward strand.
AAGATCAGAGCTACTGCTCCTTTCCAGTCAAAACCCAGAGGCTGGACAATAGGCTGCAGGAACTTTCCTATTATCCCAACAAGACTATGTTCACTCCCAAATTCAATTCCAAAGGGCAGTGAACTCAAGGCCCACACAACTATTGCAGATGCCAGGATTACTGTTCCTGCTCTGGATAAAAACTGGCTGACTTTGTCCCAAACGTGCAGTATCGTGCCTTTCAGGGTTGGGAATCTGTAAGGAGGGAGTTCCATTACAAAAGGGGAAGCTGCCTTTTTGAACAGGAACCGGCGGAATAACTTGCCTGAGACTACAGCGAGCAATATTCCAAGTATGTAGATACTGAAAATAACAAGGGCACCCTGCTCTTTGAAGAACACACTGGCCAGCAGCATATATATAGGTAAACGGGCTGTGCAGGACATGAAAGGATTGATCAGGATGGTTACCAGCCTGTCCTCCCGGGTATCGAGTGTCCTGGTAGCCATTATCGCCGGCACATTGCATCCAAATCCCATAAGCAGCGGTATAAATGACTTCCCGTGCAGGCCAAGCGTATGCATCGCCCGGTCCATCAGGAATGCTGCTCTGGCCATATATCCGGAGTCTTCAAGAAACGATATCACTGCAAACATAACTATGATATTTGGGAGGAAGACCAATACTCCGCCGACACCCGGTATTGCTCCGTTGGTTATCAGGGAAGAGAGAGGTCCAGCTGGCAGCACACTGGTCGTCCAGCGTGAGAACAATGTTATCCAGTGGTCAATAACTCCAACCAACTGCCCCCCTACCCCAAATGTCAGCTTAAATGTCAGCCACATCATCAGCAGGAATATCGGCAGCCCGACCCATTTGTGCAGCAATACATTGTCTATAGCTTCAGTCATTTGGAACCGGTTTTTAGGTTCACGCTTCGTAATGACTTCCCGCATCAGTCCGCCGATGAACCCGTATCGTCCATCAGCAATTACCATCTCAAGGTCATCTCTGAACTGCTCTTCCAGATGTTTTCGGGTGGCATCGATATGAGCTTCAGCGGTTTCAGAGTTCTCCAGGCCTGATAGCAGTCTTTTGAGGATGTCCTTATCACCTTCAAGGGATTTCAATATCAACCAGCGGGGCGGTATAGTGCCTCCCGGAGTAAATATGAGTTTCTCTTCCAGTCGGGATATCTCTATTTCAAGCTCAATATCGAGCCTGGCAGATCGTGGAGGATCGCAGGCCAGACAAACAGTAGCTTCTGCAGCAGCTTCAAGCAAAGCATCTATACCCTCTTCACGGCTTGCAACTGTTTTAACGGCCCGAACACCAAGCATCTCTGAAAACTTGGGAAGGTCGATTCCAATACCCAACTGCTCAGCCATATCGACCATATTCAGTGCAACAACCACAGGGATACCGAGTTCCAGGAGCTGTGTAGTCAAGTATAGGTTCCGTTCAAGGTTACCGGCGTCAACGACATCTATTATTACATCGACATGATTGTCGATCAGGAAATCCCGTGCGATTCTTTCCTCTTCTGAATAGGTTGAGAGGCTGTAGATACCCGGAAGGTCGATCAAACGATATGTCTGTGTGAATGCGACACCATCGGGGCCTGTGGATTCACGGGTGACAAACCCTTCCTTGTGTTCCACAGTAACCCCTGCCCAATTGCCGACATGCTGCCGGCTGCCGGTAAGAGCATTAAAGAGCGACGTCTTCCCACTGTTAGGATTCCCCGCCAGCGCTATAACGATTTCGGAATGAGTATCTGCCATATTAACCTTTTTTTAGTGGAGAGATGATAGTTGTTAGTTGATAGTGGAAAGTGGAAAGTGGAAAGTGAAAAGACCTAAACCATTCACTTTCAACTTTTAACTCTCCACTATCAACTAAACTCGCCACTCTCAACACTCAACAATCAACCAAATCCTTCACTTTCCACTATCAACTATCCACTTTCAACTAGACTCTTCACTTTCCACTTTCAACTATCAACTAAAAAACTATTCCAGGATGCGGACGTTTATCAACGCGGCTTCGCTCTTTCGCAGGGAAAGCAGGTATCCGCGCACTTTTACTTCAACTGGATCACCTAATGGCGCAATGCGCAGGACTTCAAAGTCTGCACCCGGCCCCAGGCCCATCTCCATCAGCCTTTTTCTATAAACTCCCCTGCCTGCCAGAGACAGAATTGTCCCGCAACGTCCAGGGCAGAGTTGATCGAGGGTGGTTTCGGTATCGGGGACAAACTCACAGGTTGGCAAGTCTTCATCAATAGAATCGATGAGGGTATCATCTATCTCACAAGCAGTATCGCCGTTGCCCCTGAAATCCCGAACAAATGCAACCAAACGTTCCAGGGTATCTTCACGAATAGCATGCTCCAGACCGCATGCCTCAGTTTCAGCATCAGCCGGGTCAATACGCAGGACATCTACCAGGAACTGTTTAACTGCTGCATGCCTGTCGGCTATCCCACGGGCTTTGCGGGTGCCTTCCGGAGTAAGGGCGATGGATTCATATGGTTTGTGCTCTACAAGTCCCTTGGAAGCCAGTGACCTAACGGCTCCGTTGACCGAGGGCATAGTCACCTGCATGTTCTTTGCAATATCCTTAACCCTGGCTGGAACACCCTGCTCCGAGAGATTAAAGATAGCCTCCAGGTAATCTTCCAAAGATCGAGATAATTTCGAGTCTCGATGAAACACAATCTCACCTCATCCTGCAATTTGTTAGTTTAAACTAAGTTAGTGTTACCTAACTATATCATGGGCAGGATATAGTGTCAAGAAGAATATTGGAAAAGGCGACTGCATCAGGGATTATAATCCGCAGATTTCGCAGATTTTCGCAGATTTTTCAGGGAAGGGAACCCAGGAAAGCTGCAGATGATATACGCCAAGTTGATGGAAATGTAGTGCCAATGCTGAGTTATCAATGCATTAACGTGAGAAAATCAATACGGTTACGGATATATTCCATTTTTGTTTGATCGTTTTGTTTTTCATACCAGTCCAGAGCAGATTTCCAGGCATTCAGGGCGTCAGTTGCATTACTCAGTTGCTCATGGATATTTGCCATGTTGGTCCAAACATTCCCTGTTAGATCGAAGTCCGGATAGTCGAGAGCTTGCTTATAGCAATTTATAGCTGTGCCATATTCACTCATCAGAGCATAAGCCAATCCCATAGAATACCAAACAAACCCGGGTTTACGACAATCCGGCATATCAAGCGCCTTTTTGAAGCACCTTATGTTCTCGATATAATCTCCCATATCACCATAAGTGAACCCCATGAGTGTATATAGGTGACTCATTTTTTCGGGACCCGATACAGCAATGGCCTGCTTGTAACACTCTATCGCTTCCTCTTGATCACCCTTATTGTCGAATGCCCGGCCCATATCTTCCCAAGCATTACAGGGTATATCGTAATTCGGCGAATCCAGAGCCTGTTTATAGCATTTTATCTCCTCATCGCAGTCATTCTGCTTACCGAACACTGTCCCCATGTTATACCAAACTCTACCTGGCTCATCGCAATCAAGTGAGTCGAGGGCTTGCCTATAGCAATGTAACGATTTGTCGTATTCACTTTTCCTGGAGAACTCGGATGCCATGTTGTTCCAAGCCGTACTATGGGAATCAAAACCTATAGTTCCGAGAGCCAGATTGTAACACCTTATGGCTTCATCACGGTCACCCAGATTACTGTATGACAACCCCATATTGCACCAGGCTTGCCCCACATTATCATAATCAGGTATTTCGATGGCTTGCTTGTAGCAGTTAATAGCCTCTTCATATTTACCTAACTCATCGTAATCATGTCCCATGTTGAATAATGCTCTGCCTGGTAAGTTAAAATCCGATTCCTCAAGTGCATGCTTATAACATCCTATAGCTTCGTCATAATCACCCAACGCACCGAATGCTATTCCCATGTTGTACCATGCGCTACCCAACCCGTCATATTCGGGCACATCGAGAGCCTGCCTGTAACATCTTATGGCTTCGTTATAATCACCCAGTTCATCAAAAGCAAATCCCATTTTGAACCAGGCACTACCAGGGTCATCATTATCGGGTGTATCAATAGCTTTTCTAAAACAGAGTATTGCTTCATTGAACTCGCCTTTGTCACAATATGAGAATCCCATGTTGTACCAGGCTTCACCCAGTTTATTGTAACCTGGAGTATCGATAGCTTGCCTGTAACACTTTATAGCTTCGTCGTTATCACCCTTTTCGTCGAATGCAATTCCCATGGTGTACCAGACTTTGCCTGGATTATCGTATTCAGTTGAATCGAGAGCCTGCCTGTAGCATTTTATCTCTTCGTCTAAGTCACCCTTATTACTGTATGCTAGTCCCATGTTAAACCAGACTTTGCCTGGTTCATCATATTCCGGAATATCTAGTGCTTGTCCATAGCATCTTATTTCGTCATCGTAGTCGCCTTTTTTGCAAAATGCCAATCCCATGTTGTACCAGGCATCACCAGGGGAATCATAGTTTGGTGAAGCGATAGCTTGCAAATAGCACTTTATTGCTTCGTTGGGATCACCCAGTTCACCGAATGCGAATCCCATATTGAACCAGGCGCCACCCGGATTAAAATCACCGGGTGAATCGAGAGCTTGCTGGTAACATTTTATCGCTTCATCGTGATCGCATTTTTCACTAAATACCAAACCGAGATAATGCCACACATGACAAGCATTTTCTAACAGGCCGACATCAAGTGCCTGCTTATACCATTTTATTGCTTCATCATATTTCTCAAGATGGTAATATAGATATCCATACTGTATAGGTACAACACCGTGTACATATAGATAACTCTCAGTTGAAATCCCGGCAAGCAAAGATATGCCCTGTTCATACTGATCGTTTTCATCAGCCTGCATGGCCTCATAGAGAAGCGCTTCATCCTTGCGTCCATTTTTCAATGCACTCTGGTAAAGCTGTTCAAGCCTTGAATTACCTGCATCTACATCTACTGAATAATTCCAGGTATCCCAAAACCCTTCAAGAAACCCTACCTGCTGTTCATTTATCTCCAAGTCACCTATTCTCCCCGTCTCCTACTCTCCCCATCTCCCACTCTGCTACAACACCAGCCCTTCCTTCTTGAGCGAGACGGGGCTGATTCCTTCTGGCTCTAGTTCGCCCAGCCAGACTTTTACTGCTGTGCGCTGGGCTTCGTCGGTGGCGGAGTACATGTTTAGCATCGCAGGAACGTGGGGGAGTTCGTGGATTAGGTAGGGGTTTCCGAACGATGTGAAGAGGACTTTTTCATTCTCAGTCCAGAAGGCACGCCAGAAGGGCATGATCTGCGGGCCGACCAGTCTTATTGTTCCCATCAGGCAGTGTGCGCGGGTCTTTACATTTACAAACACTGCATCATAGTCTTCGATTTTTGCCAGGATGTCATTGTGGCCTGGATTGAACATGTGATCTACAACGAATCCGCGGGAGGTGAGCTCTTCGTCCAATACATAGAAGTCCTTTGACCCATACCATGGAGCGTCGATCTCATAGCCTATGGTGACAGTCAGGATTTTCGAGCCTTTTTTGAGTTTGAGAGGCCGGGTCTGTTTAGCATCACGGACAAGTGTAGCTGAGCGATCTGAGATTAACTGAGCGGTCTCTTTGTGCAGTGCAGACTGCTCATCACTGATCACCGGATCAGCACGCTCCTCAAGAATGCCCAGTGCAGCTTTCATTTGAAGAACTCTGAGGACTGATTGATCGAGACGTTTCTCTGAAAACTCTTTATTCTTGAAGCCTTCGAGGAGGCGTTTGTAATCAGCGATGGGATTGGCAAATAAAATCACGTCCCCTCCTGCCAGGAAGTTGGCGATCCCCTCTTCTCCCTTACGCACGTGCGCCGAGAAACCGATCATCGGGAGGGCATCTGATACTATGACACCATCAAAGCCCAACTCCTTTCGGAGCAAATCTACCTGTATCTTTGTGCTGAGCGAACCAGGGAGCGGGCCGTGGTAGTCGCGTATCTCGTTGTCTTTCCAGGGCAAGGCGATGTGTCCGGTCATCACGCTCATAACGCCGGTGTCAAAAACTGACTTCCAAACATGCCCAAAACTCAGCATCCACTCCTCACGGCTGAGAGAGTTTACCGAAGTGCAGAGGTGCTGGTCGCGGTCGTCCACTCCATCACCCGGGAAATGCTTAGCAGTCGCAGCCATCAGTTGATTCGTCTGGACACCTTTTATAAACGCCGAAGCCATTTTTGCAACATGCCCTGCTTTATCTCCGAACGAACGCGTATTGGTGACAGGATTGTTCGAGTTCACATTCAAATCGCAGACAGGCCCAAGTGTCCAATGGATACTGCTGGCTCTTCCCTCCAGCGCAATTATCCTGCCTACCTCTTTGACGAGTTTAGCAGAATTCGCTGCTCCCAACCCCATCAGGTTTACAAACTCAAGCATATCCGGAATAGCCGGAGCTGCCCCATTTTCAAGATCGGAACAGACTATAATCGGCACTTTAAGGCGCCTGTTAAAGAGCTGTGAGAAAGCTCCAACATCATCTTTCTTCCGACCATAGACAAAGTACCCCCCGATTGGCACCTCTTCCGCAATCTCGGCCAGCCTGTCCTCTTCCTCTTTAGTAAAAGTAGGACAAAGCAGCTGCCCGATCTTCTCCTCAGGAGTTAGTTCCCCCATCAATTTGTCTACGATTTTATGCTGAGACTTAGTAAGTTTCATCTATGTCACCTTTCGTGATTTCTCTACGAACAGCAGTGTGCAAACTGGCCATAACCAGGATCGTCAGTTGACTCATGATTCGGCAGAATTCCAATAATACCGAGAACCAACAATCATCTACTCTCATCCAATATCCCACACACCCTATTATTATCTCAAGTGAGTGGAATCTGCCTGGTCCATCTAGAGCACAACAATTATACCAAACTCATTAAAAACCGGTAGCACCATTCACTCAGATTTACCCATGAAATGTAATTGTTAAATACACCTATTTGTTACTACACATTAGGTTTCAAAGCTAAAAAAGCGGGGGTAATTAACCTGCAGGTCTGCCTCAAATGGGAGTAATGACTAAATGCTACTCGCTTAAGAATGCTAGTTTTTACACAAGGTAAGGAGAAAGTCACTATGTTAAATGGTCTGAAAGACAGCAAGTCGTCTTTGTTAACTGCTTTTGTAGCATTGATTATATCATTGCTATTAACAACTCAGGCGAACGCCCAAAAACAGCATAACGCTGATTGCGTTCGTTCAAGACTAACTGCCAAACAGGAACTTGGTAAGCGAATATTCTTCGATGAAAGATTGTCATCGCCGCGCGGGATGTCATGTGCAACCTGTCATAGTCCTAATGCAGGATTTGCAGATCCCAGAAACGACCTGCCAGTTTCACGTGGAGCTGTAAATGGATTGTTTGGAAACAGGAATGCTCCAAGCGTTACTTATGCTGCATATAGTCCAACACTGCATTATGATTCCACTCCAAGACCAGGCACTATGGGAGGCATGTATGTAGGAGGACTCTTCTGGGATGGACGTGCTGCTGATCTTAAAGAACAGGCAAAAGCACCATTCCTAAATCCAGTTGAGATGAATAACGGAAGTGCTATGGCGGTAGTATTAAAGGTACGAGACTCATCATATGCAGGATTGTTCCGCCAAGCCTTCGGTTCACAGGCATTTCGTGATGTAACAACAGCTTTCAATTGTATCGCTGAAGCTATTGCGGAATATGAGAAGTCTAGTGAGGTTTGTCCATTCAATTCCAAATACGACCAATACGTAGCTGGAATAGCGACACTTACCGATAAGGAAGAGAGGGGGCTTATTCTGTTTTCAGGAAAAGCCAAGTGTATGAATTGCCACTCTATGGATACGAGTCTCATGGGGAAAGCACTCTTTACACACTTTGGTCACCAGAATACAGGTGTGCCAAAAAATCCCGATAACCCATTCTACGGAATACCTTCAATTTTCAATCCCGACGGCGACGCCTATGTTGACATGGGGCTTGGAGGTTTCCTGGGTATGGCAATGGAAAACGGCAAATTCAAAATCCCCTCTCTCCGTAACTGCGCTGTCACAGCACCTTACATGCACAATGGGTGTTTTAGTACATTGAAGGAAGTAATTCACTTCAATAACACCAGAGATGTTGCAACCTGGGGAGGCGTGGCATACTGGCCACTCTCAGAGGTGGCTATGAATGTACACAGACATATGCCACCAATGGATGGAACATTCGGACGACTGGGTCTAACGAGTTCAGAGGAAAATGACATTGTAGCTTTCCTGCAAACGCTTACAGACGGATATAATGCGAATTAGAGTTGGATATGTGAGAATGAACCTGTGAAGTGCCTCCGACACACAGGCACTTCACAGTTGCACTTGCATAGATAAGTCGTTTACCGGGGCGCAAAAATACAAATTTTTATTTCATAGGAATATTCCAGGTGACAACGATATTATACAACGCACTTTTCCTCTGATTTATTCTCTTTGCATGCGGGACAGATATGCTGATTCTTGCGACTGCAGCCTGCTCCTCCGCCTCCTGCACAGGCACAGGCGCAAGCGCAACTCACGCACGCGCAGGCACAGGAGCTTACATAACAGCTGCCACCGCCTCGCCCTCCATGAAAAATCCCGCCTCCGGAATAATCATCACCTCGGAATCTCCTTATGATGCGATATACAATGATGATGATAAAAAGGGCAGGAAACACAAATGCGCCAATATCCCTGCTAGAGTGTCGAATTCCCTTCGAAACAGCTGCATTTGGCGCATATGCTTTTGGAAAAGAAAATGAGACGGGATATTTATCACCCTCACTCAGCGTGATCCCTGACCAGACTATTCCGTTTCCAGTCTGAAATGAAGGTGCTGGTTGTGCTGATGCCTCTGACACGTTGCACAATGAGTTAAGCCGGATTTCCAGAGAGTCCACAACAGCACGGTCATACCAACCTGGAGTAAACGAGATTGCGTAACCACTATCAGAGTTTTGAAACAACTGCCTCTGATTGATAGCAAACAGGATTTCGAATGACTCACCCTGCTGGTAGTCCTGATCAAGGTCCAACCGCACCAAACTTTCCTGTCCACTGTTACGGGTGGATGCATGCGATACTGCGAGACTGGAACTGACTATATCATAATCGTCGTTCGGCACCCCAACAGTGATCCAGGGAATGTGTCCGCCTGTAACCAACCATTTCTGGTAGTATTCGATCCTGGTTGTGCCATCCTGCATTGGGGTCAGCGCAACAACATATTGGTTGATGCGATAGGTCCCGGTGTCACTACCACCGTAAGCAAATATTGGTAAAGTAGAAAACGTCAGGATAACGATAGCTGCAACATAGCATATCCTCTTCAACATATTATTCACCTCCCATCTTCTGTCTTGGAGAGTCATCCAGTGGGCAGCCGCCTCCGCAAGTCTCGAAGTGACCGCAACTGTTGCATTCTGCTGAAGCAAGATTGCGGTTGCGGAGGTTTACGCATGTCTTGTGGCGCCAAATTGCATCCCATTTGTCGGTCAGAATATTCCCCACAGATGCAGGCCAGGACTGGCACGGGAGGACTGTACCATCGGGTTGGACTGTCATATTGTGCGCTGCAGCAGAGCAACATTTGATCCCCAAACCCATCACCATCGGGTTGATTCCGGTGTTATAACAGGTGGGTGAATACCACTGGAAATCTATATCCTTTTCGCGGGAGATATTGCAGACCTCATCCAGAACCGGCCTCAGTTCCTCGTCACTCATGCCGTGTTCCTGTCGATAACTGGTCCCCTTTCCACTACAGATCAGAGTGTTACAGGCAATGTGAGAAACACCGAGTTCACCGTGGAGCCATTTTACTGTCTCTATAAAATCCGGACCATTTAAGCTGGTCAGGGTGGTGTTGGTCACTACCTGGAGTCCGGTTTTGATCGCTTTTCTGATTCCGGTAACAGTTAGAGCGTGTGAACCCGATGTCCGGGTCATCGTATCGTGCACATCAGGATCAGATGACTCAATTGTCACCTGGACATAGTCCAGGCTGGCTTCACAAAGCGGCTCCGACAGCTCCACCAGGCGTGTTCCATTTGTTACCAGGCCTGTCGCAAACTCATCCGCTTCAGTAATTAGTTGAACGATGTCCTCGCGCAGAGTCGGTTCACCTCCGGTAAATACAAGCTGAGGTATGCCCTGCTTCCAAAGAATCTCATAGACCCTCAGCCAGTCCTCAAAGCTGAGTTCCGATCCCTGCGGAGAATCCGGCAGGTAGCACTTCCCACATTTCAAATTGCACCGGTACGTAACAGCCAGGTCCATGCGAGCAGGGGCACTCCATTTATCGTAATTGATGCTTTTTTGCTCAAGACCCAGCTCTACCGGACACTGCCCATTAGCCAGATTCATGAGCGTTCCATACAGCTGGTCAAGATCAGCCCTTAACACTTCCCGGGTAACTTTTTTGTTCTTACCATATTTCTTATGCATCGCCGTTACGACATATTCAATCACCTGCTCGGACTCATTCCCCTCTCCACGCTGAAAGAGCCACATTGCATCAATTATATGGGTAATGAAATCAGCTGCGGTCTGATCGAGAGTCAGCGGGGGCTGGCGTCCGTCGATCCATAGATGATGATGGGTATTCTTTGAGAGACGGAGATGGAACCGGTGGTTATTGATAGTAGCATGGTGCACACCATCACCCCGAAAATGAGCTCTGCGCACTGATTCAATATCTGATTTATCCAATTATTGCACTCTCCAGTCGGGATTATAATGATTACAACTACTCCAGCCGTTCGATTCGCAAGACCCGGGTATCTTCGGGTAAGATTCTAATGTCGAAACCTGCACCAGAAATATCGATTTCCTTACCAGTTTCTGCATCAGTCACCCGGAGTTTTCCACTATTATACAATCGTTTGTCCAATAAAACACGTGTATTCTGCAACTGATTGGTAGAATTGCATAAAGTCAGATAAACTTTTGCGCCGTTCCCAAATCTTTCCAGCCAAATACTGGAATTTTCGGACTCAGCAAGGGTCACCGGCTGCCAGCCTGCTTTGGCAATCTCTACTATCAAAGGCATATACTTAGCGAATACCGGCCTGTCTCTTTTGACTCTGACAGCGTTGGTCCAATACCACTTGCCTGAAGTCGATGAAGAGGAGATTATACCAGGAAAGACTCCATAGAACATGCATCTCCTTACATATTTTTCCAGTTGCTCTAAAGATAGATCTGCATAGTTCAACAGGCAAAACGGTTTCGACCCAGCCATAAATCTGTCAAAACAGAACCCTTCATCGGATCTTGGAGTGTATTTGCCTCCTGGCAGCCAGTTGTCCTCCATACCGAGTGCATCTATATATGGAGCAGCAAAAACAGTCTCCGGCACACAGTTTGCAAACAGGATCTTACCGCGGCTGTGCAAATACTCCGACATCTGTTTTGCATATGTTATATGAGAGAACTGCTGCTGGAGCGCTGGCTGACGGGCTGTATCGAATGTCAGGGGTTCTGCCGAATACAACCAGTGCTCTCTGCGATAATTCAGGTTGTTGGCATAGCACTCCATAGTATCCAGATATACGCCTCCTGCTTCACCCGTTAGCAAATCAGCTTCTTCAAGGTCCGGATTAACCAACATATTTGCCCCATCTGTTTGAGATGAAAGGCTTATGTTGTCTATCCACAAGACAGTGGGATCAGGAATCCATGGGTTATTGACCAGAACAATACTCACAGCCGCCGGGACTAGTTTTGGTTCCAGTTTGATCGAATAATGCTTCCATTCGCCTGACAATCCTTTGAGCTCAACAGTAAAAGACTCCAGTTTATCCTCACCGGACTGAAACTCCACATTCCACTTCATTTGTGTCCCACCAGCAGGCACATCCATGCCTCTTGCCCAGAATGAAAACTCATATGGACCGGGTTTGGAGGAGTACACAGACTGGCTGATCCCGTGGACGTAGTGAGACCAGAACCCCTTGGAACGCACCGGATCAAACCTGATGGACTGCCTGCCCGACTGCTTGATTTGGTTATCAACCTCAAGGCAAGGCCGCTCATCTACCCTGTAAAGGTTCCAACCATTTATACTCCACTGCTTCCACAGCAGACTTGCTTCCTTATAAACTTCCATATCATATGCGCCGGACGAATAGTTTGCACCATCAAAGACAGGCAAGTCCGGATTGGGGTTCACTATCATCATATTCTCATTCCGGCCACCTCTGAAGAAATACCCCTGAGGATTCCCCCATTTATCGGTAATATATGAACCCAGGTATGCTGCATATCTGTTTCTATATTCCGGTGGATATTCTATGCCGGTCTCATTTTTCAGTCGCTGAGCAGTCCTTACTGGTGCCAGTGGATCAATTGGCCCGGTAACTTCGGATGGAAGCGCGGACGGATTGAACTCATGGTGATGTATCCAGGGTTCAGCATACTTTAAAGATGTCATCCCCTGCTGCTGTTCCCAGGCAACATTGCACATAGATTCTACAAACTGAAAATGGAAGTCCTCATAGCCTCCAGGAATTGATTTGGGGGTCAGAAATGCGATCCACAAGCCCTCGTTTTTGACTCTCTTTTCAAAAGCCCATTTGTTTATGCTTTGGAATTTCTCTGCTGCACCCCGGAACCCGTCAGGAGCGTTATAAGTATATATATAACTGGTAAAAGAGCCTCTGTCTGCCCATTTTCCTGAATCCGGAGTCAGGCCTAAATCATATCTGATTCGCAGCTCTTTCTTCGTAGAATCGTATTCGATCTGGTTCACTCTTGGCTCATCTAGGGCGGTGCCGATTGCCAACCCTACCCCGCCTGCTGTTTTTATAACACCGATTGGATACCTGCTGAAATACCCATCTCTTCCTGCACCATACCAGACCGCATTCCTGTATATTCTGTTCGGTTCTATCTTCTGAGCTCTCCGGGCATCGTCATACCAGGTTCCGCCAACAGCATCAAAAGGAATAACCAGGTAAGCGCTGACAGCTCTCTCAGATTTGTTAGTCGAGTGGAACAGACATCTAACCTGGATATGATCTCTAGCAGCTTGATAACTGACCTGACCGGAGATACTGGAGTCCTGAATATTAAAGTCCTGGATTATCCTGGCATCTATACGCTGGCATTTGTCTTTTGGTGAAGTTATCCTGTAGGCTGCCGGTTTGAGTGATATATCGGAAAACCAGGCTGTGCTTTTCGGATCATTTGCAGTCAATTCAAGCCTGATTTTCGAGATCGGTTTATCGGGGCAGATAACTGTGGAATTACTCTGGGATTCGTGGTTATATTGTCCGAAATACACCGACTGCTCAGGCATGATTGAACCATCTGAATACTGACAGACAGCGTTAACTGCCAGATGTCTGTTCATCCAACCTTCTGCATCTCCAACAGCCTTATACTTGCATTTTGCTGATAGGATAAGTGGGATTGCCTGCTTCTGATTCAATTTCAATACTCTTGAAGGCTTGTTTTTATCCTGTCCAGCAACCTTGAGCCATACATCTGGTCCTGCATTTACCTTACTTGTGGGTAACCATCGGGATTTGTCACATTTACCAAGTAGTTCCCGTGCTCCCGCTACTGGTACGACTTCCTCAAAACGAATGACAGGAGCACATTCAGTACTCTGCGTTTTACCATCGATATCAAGGTTTTTCAAGACGCCACTGGACCTGCCAAAGGTCAGAGCCAGGCCATCGTCTGTCGTGACTGTAATGCTGTCCACTGCTTCAGTAATATTGGATTCCTGAGCAAAAGCAGGCAAGGTGGACAAGAGAAGAATGAATGCAAGAACACAAACCCGAAACGTCAACCCATTCACCTCCATGAGCATCAATCTGCGTATTGACGATGGCGTAAAGCCGCGAAAATTGGCATAGTTATCTTTCTTCTAACTCCTTGGACAACGCTTTCGCATACGCTCAAATGTGCGCTTCGAGTCCTCCAGTGGCTGCGCTGGCATATTGAATAAAAATCTGCTCTCCGGGAGAGCCAGGTCAGCTATCTCGCACATCATCTCCTCCGAGAACCACGCGTTAGCAAGTACTGTCCTGCCTGCGAAGGCTTTTACTGCCGGACCTGGTCCAGGTTCCTGGAATACTCTGTTCAAACTGCGCAGATTTGGTATCTTCTTGAAATTCTCATACTGATGGTCAGCAGTCGCGCAGCAATGCACAAATACACCGCCAAATGTCTCGCTCAGGCTGGTCAAACTTGGCAGACAAAACTCTTCAAACATTGTCGTTGACATACTCCCTGCCTCGTCTTCCGCTACCTCGCAACCCAACTCCGGTGGAGCCCACATGTTTGGACAATGGATCATATTGAGATTTGAAACACGACGCTTGAACTCCAATAAAAAATCATGCAATAGTGTATGGCACTTACTTACAAGCATATGTACCGACTCGGGATTCGTATGCATCGCCATAAACAGATCTTCCTTGCGCCAAATAAGTGCGGCTATATCAAAAGGGCTTTGCATGTCCGGAACTGAGATAGGGACATCCGGTCCAACCTGCTCTCTCAGCAATTCACACAACTCAAATATTCGAGCAAGAGGACGCACATCGAGTTTGGGAGTTGTGAGTCTATCAGCTTCATCCGAGCTTATAACCAGTGGCAATGCACAGGGAGGGTCATTCTCGAATATATGCGATGATGCACCGAATGCTGCAGCGAACACCTCAGTTCCAGTGACCAAATGAACGTGGGGTACGCTGTCATCTTCAATCTCCAAATGCCACTTTAACATAGTCTCATATCGTTGCAGATGCACCTGAACCCATTCTTTCACTGGATTCTGAGATATTGCTATATCACCGCGTGTATAATCATACGGTTCATATAATGGGTCCATTATAATCGCGTGCCCTCGAAATGATCCCGCGAACAAGTCTCTGAGAAACTGCTTATTATTATCGATTTGTGAACTCATTCCTAACCCTCAAGAAACAATTTGCAGTCGGATGTAAAGATATGTAATTACGGAATATACTTACCAGCCAAACCAGCTTTCTGGTAGATCGGGGTATCGGGCAGGACACCGTAGAATGGGTACTTCTTATCCAGCATGGACAATAATTTCAACACTGCTGAATCACGTTCTTCTGCGGTTCTGCCTGAGATTATAAGGTGTTTGCCATCGGTGGATAATGAGACAGCGGCTGGTCCCATTGATGGTTTCAACTCGATTGTATAAGGCGTCTGTATGGATTCAAATGAATCTCTGATCGGTATAACCACAGCAGGTCCGTTCTTTGGAAGATCCCAGAGGATGACAGCCGGTGCTGACTGGCGACGGTAGAACCATTCAAAGTATGACGATAATCTTTGCGCGGAGAAACGGTCCATATCTCCGGCATTACCTGGCAGTCGAATGGATGCATTGGCTTTGTTATCGACTACGAACGGAAACGCTGTCAGTTTCGCGATTTCTGTCTTGATGCTGATCGACGGCCTGTACGTCAACCGCATACTGCATCTGTCGGGAACAGGACCTTTATAGATTACTATGCCATTGGATGCCGAATACCGGCACTTTATTCCGTTAAGCGTCAAAACTCCCGGAACAGCGCTGTTTGGAAGTCTAATTGATAGACTATCATTAGCTTTGGCAGTGGATTTTCTATTTCGAGATATGGTCCAGTTGGCCACAACACTGCCAGTAGTAGACGCTTCGGAAGTGAATGATGCGGTTCCGGTTAGCTGCGAATCTTGCTCTGTCACGAGCTGCACAAGGGCTCTGGCTATCAATTGCCCGTGGGGAGGCAGCATACCTGCATCGACACTTTCGACACCAGCAGTCGATTTAACTTTCAGTGCATTACCTGTATAATCGCTGAACAGGAAATGACCTTTTCCGAGGTACTGGGTGTCGATATTCAGGTCTGCTCTGCGCGGTTCTCTTTTACGGTTTCCGATGGCAATGAAGGTGCGCACCCCTTTGCCATATCTGGACAGCCACAGCCCTTCATCACCTTTTACTGCAGGAACCACCTGCCAGCCCTCTCTGCAGAGCTCAGTCAGTGCTGGCATCATTTCGGTCAGACTTTTTGATCCTCTGATCTGGAAGTTCGCTGGAATTGCGCCATACTTGAAACTGATAAGCCTGACATAATCGTAGACACCGATTGTAGCTTCCCGAATCTGCTGGGGAGGCAGGGATTCCCACTTGATGAGACCTGTGAGGTTCAGGTCCTGCCACCACGACATGGCTTTATTACCCAAAAGCAGACGCAGACTCATGGCTGAATCAAGGTTTTCCCATGGAACCCATTCATGCATAGCAACATCCGCTCGTGTGGCTGTCATGTAAGTCCAGGGTTTGTTGCAGGCTGTTCCCATAGTGTAGCCCCGGACTTTCTGTGTGTGAACATTGTCCAAAAGCCTGGAAAGAGCAACCTGAATGGAGCAGAACACATTCCCTGCACTGTCCCACGCCCTACCCTGATCACCTTCGATACCACCGCCGTATTGGGGATCCATCCTGTAGGCTTCATCGAAAGCAATGGCGCTGGGTTGGAAATCGGCAGCAATACTGGCAATGTCCTTCAGGACCTGTCGCCCGTAACTGTTGCCCCAGGGATATGCATTGCGGATGGCAACTTTGCCCTGGGCTATAGTGAACCATGTAGAGGGAGCGCCTTGAGCATCCAGCACAAGACTGTCAGGGAAGTCTTTCATCACCCTCTCATCACCGGCGTTTGGCATAATATAATACGCCAGAGCAGTGCCGGGCCAGCCATTGTGGAAGCGTTCGCGCATATCTCTGCGGAAGTCCTCCAGACTTCCTTTTACTACCGGGACGTGCGCATCTATATCGCCGGCATAACCGATATCCATATCCCAGGTGTGCTCATCCGGGTAGGCGCTCCCATACTTCTGCCACACTTGATAAGCCCATTCCCATCCCTGGCCATACCTGCGGGCTTCTTCATACTGCAGATGTCTTGCATCTTTACCGGAGAACAAATACCCACCAGCACTGCGCATTATCGGTCTTATACCCCGTGCCATGTTGAAAACATCCGGATAGATATCGTGCAGTCTCTGCACTGTATCCAGGTATCCATATTTCGGGATGAATGAGAATGCATAGAGCGGTATGGCAAGTTTCTGTCCGGGATCAAGGACAATACGGGTCCTATAGTTTACAAGCAGTCCCCCATTAGTGCGTTCAGTTCCGGCGGCAAACATGGATGAATACTGGTGAGGGTCCATTCCTACAGCGGTTCCATGGTTATTATTGTAAACCGCACTCATCGGCAGCCTCAGCAGTATCCTGTCATAGGACATTTCATCTGTGCCGGGCTCGGACTCCATCCGTCCGTCCCACCATTTGAGGTTATCCCCAGCCTCAAACAAAGCATATCCGACCTCAAGAAGCCTCCGACGATTGCTGTTATTAGTGAAACCCAGGATAATGCGCGTGTAATCAGATGTACGATAATCGACGCGCAGGTTGATATCCCCGCCTACCTCCTGAAGTGTGTATGCTGCTGATTTGTTGTCTAGTTTCCAGTCAGCAGCATAAGTAAATTGCAATGGAGCAACTCCGGGGCCTTCGGTAATCTTCAGCCCTCCTGTCTTAGGCTGACCGGTCTGACGATCGAGTTTAATTTCCAGTGTGCCGGATTTAATGTTTACTGAGTGTGTATTCGATACAACTACTGCAGAGCACTCCACGCTGATCAAAAGCAGTGTGCACGCGACAGCTACAAAGAATCCTAGGGGGTTTCGGGATACCATTTGTGTATCTCCTTCATATCAGCCGTAATCACTACGACCTCGTAACGTGCAATAGTTGATACCTGCTGGATGACGTGTTCAAGCGTGGAAGTTCCAGCTGCAAGTATACCGCTGTCCCACAACTCTTTGCCTGCTTCGTTTTTTACAAGCACCTGCTTGATATTAACTCCATCCACTTTGAGCGATAGGTCCGTGTACGCGAGTCCAAGGAATGCGTCATCGTAATCGACTGAGGTAACTTCCTGATAGGTGCCAAAGCGGCATATAAGGCTGTTTTGGTCCTTTGCGGTGCGGAACTCTTTGCCCAGCCAGAACCATTCATCACTTGGAGGGCTGCCTGCCTGCTCGTAAGTTACAAAGTCGGGGACAATGGGATTTAGTCCCCAGGAAGAGCGCGTGGCTTCAGTTGTGGTTCCATTGGGATGCCCTATATAGAGGTTAGCCTGTCCACCGGCAAGACGGACCCAGGAACCTGCAGTATATAGGGTGTCCGGCTTAACCGAAACGTCCTGAGACATAAATCCTGCACTCATTATCGTAGCTATCCGGCTCTTAACCCGCAGAAATGCCCCGTGCCTGCCGCCGGTCGGTATGCGATCGAACGAGAATATCCATCTCTCACCGGTAACTATAGTCCATCCATCCGGAGTAACAGACCCGCGCTCGAAGTCCGGATTGTTCAGTAAATTCTGCACAGGCAGCGCTGGAGATGCGGAGATATTGATAGTTACATCAGAAAAGCATACGCAGGGCATAAGCAGCAGTGCCGACAAGTAAATCGCAAGACACATTATTCTCATTTGATTTGACACTCCTTCGGCTGATCGCATTTAGTATCCCACAGACTATATGGATATCTCAAGTGCAAGATGGATATCGTATAATAAGGTAATCAAGTATTTAATAGAATTGATCTGACGGATCTGACAAGTCTGATCCGACACTTAAATATGGCTGTAGGGTGTATTACTCATGAAGCAACTGTTCAGGTTCCGCATAATCTGCATTCTGATTGCAGCACTACTGGCATCCAGTGCTCTGGCTGGGAATCTGCCGGAATGGGCGATGGGGCCGTTCGTCAGGCCTGCTGGTGTGGGACCGGTTATCCGGCCAAATCCAGGATCAGTGTTTGTGTGCCCGATGAGAAATGAGGCTGTAAATTGGCAGGCACTGCATACATTCAATCCGGCAGCAACGGTAATGAACGGCAGAATATACATACTTTACAGGGCAGAGGATGACACTGGCGATGGGATCGGCGGACATACTTCGCGGATAGGGATTGCTTCGAGCAGCGATGGGATCAGGTTCCACAAACGGGAGATTCCGGTGCTGTTTCCTGCGGATGATTCGCAGCAGGTTTATGAAAAGGATGGTGGCTGCGAGGACCCGCGGATTGTCTCTACAACCAACGGCACATATGTGTTGACCTATACCCAGTGGGACCGTAAGACGGCGCGGCTGGCAGTGGCTACTTCGCGTGACCTGTTCCACTGGACCAAACACGGCCCGGTTTTTGCGAAAGCTCTCAATGGTAAATATCTAAACACATGGTCGAAGTCAGGATCTATTGTGACTGCTTTGAAGAATGGCAAACTGACCGCTGTAAAGATCAATGGCAGATACTGGATGTACTGGGGAGAAGGCAGCCTTGGCCTGGCTTATTCGAATAACCTCAAGGATTGGACCATGGTTGAAGACAAGCAAGGCAACCCGCTCAAGGTGATGGACAAAAGGCCTGGAAGCTTCGATAGTGACTTAGTGGAAGCAGGACCAGCTGCAATTGTCACCAGTCATGGGATATTGGTGCTATATAACGGCAAGAATAGCTCCTCCGGCGGTGACCCAACAATTGATCCAGGGGCATATGCTGCCGGTCAGGCGCTGTTCTCATTAAAAGATCCGACGAAACTAATCGACCGACTTGATACACCCTACTTCAGACCAGAGAAAGACTTCGAGAAGACCGGGCAGTACCCCTCCGGAACTACTTTTACTGAAGGGCTGACTTATTTCAAAGGAAAATGGTTCCTCTACTACGGCTGCGCAGACTCTCTGGTTGGAGTGGCGATCTATCAGCCGATCAAACAGCCAAACCATAAATAGGATTAATACCCTATCCCGCATTATTCCTGACTGACCCAGCAGCGTATAATCATCGCACACTGCTGCGGAACAGACCATATCTCAGACAATTGTAGAGGTTGTCACCGCTCGAACCCTGTACCGGCATGATCTGATCACCTAAAAACAGGAGCACATCATTTGTTCCAGCTCTCCTGGCACCTTCCATCTCCGCAATCAACAGTTCAGGTTCGATTGGCATAGAACCTCCAGTTTCAGGATAAAGTATCAATATTGGCCAGTAGGGACAAGTTCCGTTGATCAGTTTTACAGTAGCCTTGACGCTCTTTTCGACCCATCCTGCATCCTGGGCATAGACCATCGTCGAGATCGAGTCGAAGGTCTTTAGACGGACCCAGTCAGGCCAGATCATGTGAAGGGTCTGGTCTACTGGTATATCACCTCCCATGTAATTTATAGCCGTCACGCAGGCGTTCACGTGAACCTTAGGGCGTCCCCTGCGCACAGCTTTCACAAGCTGATCGACCATCCTTACTGTCAGTTCTTTCCTCCAGGCTGACCATTTGCGGACTACCGGGTCGTCCTTGCTTAACTGATTCAGTTTACGCGGGTCGAATGATTGGTCAATACCTTCTTTGGCGCAGAACTGCTGCCTGCTGCGTTCACTGTATCCACCCTGAAAGCCTTCATAATCAAGAAGTAAGGTATCGATCTTGCTGGCGCGAAACGCTATCGCAATGTCCTCACACCACCACTTCATTGCCTCAGGACAGGCAGGATCTGGTGTCGACAGAGGGCCATCGGGACCTTTGTCTGCCCAATCGGGATGATCACTCAGCATTGCATCAAATTTCCCCGTTGGCGTTAAGGGCAGCCACATCCAGGCTATGGTCTTTATGCCGTGTGACCTGAGCTGAGGTGTAACTATATCCAACTGCTTAAGGTCGTCGTATTTATTGACTAATGGCACAATCGTGTTGATTCCTGCAGATTCAAAGCGGGTTATGTATTCCTGCAGCCTGGCACCGGTTGGCACACTTGCCAGAATCACCCCTCTCACTTTACCAGGCGGAGACGATGTGGACTCATACAATAACTTTTTAGCGTCTGCGATAGTCCGGTAGACCATTGCCCAACTCTTGTCAGGATGAGACCGAAGCAATGAACGTGCCTTCACCAGGTTATTTTGCAGAGTCTTCATACGAACTGCTTGATCCCCTGGCGACACCGTCCCAACGCGAAGCTTGCTGGCGAATCGCGAGTTCAGCAGCGATATATAGTATTCGGCGTTGCGCAACCAGGCTTCTTCATCAACGATGATAGTAACCTTGTTATTATCGATAGAGACATTCGCTCCCACCAATCCCCAGTGCGATATCCACAGGGCGGACATTCCCCAGCCGCTGAGAACAAAGCCATCCGCAGGTATTATGCTGTTGCCACCTCCAAGGCGTATGATCCTGCCCCGGGACACAATAGCCTCACGTCTGAACACTGTGTTCGGGGTACGCTTTCCGAATCCAGGTGTATAGCAAGCCATATTTAACTGTTCGGTGATTGTCCCATCTACAATGTCCAGCTGATGTGTGTGTGAGTCTGGTTTGAATGGAGCAGCTGTTTTTATTTGCAACCTGCTCCCGGGGGCAGCGTGGACATCCAACCAGTCATTAAACCGTGCCCACACGACATAATCCCCTTTGCCGATATTCGCAGGTGCAGCTTCCCCCCTTGATTTGACGATACCGTTCGAAACAATGACCACCTGACTGCTCCCTGCAGCAGGTTTAGGAGATAACGGTCCTTGATATTTCGAATCAAACAAGGAGATGAAGCCTCTTGATGGAAAATCCGACGGATTTTCGAAGTCGATATAACAGACCGCCCCATCCTCCGCTACCAGCATTCGATTAGAATTCCTGGCATTTACTGTTGAAGCAATCCCCAGAAGAATCAGGACAGCGCTTGAAGTCCATAACAGAATTGATATTCGCTCTCTTAATGGCACCATTCCAACCCATAAATTATAGATTAATAGAATTACACAATAACTCTACCACATTAATGATGACTACACAGTAATCAAAATTAATAAATTAAAAGGTGAAATATATCCGCATTCCAGTTGTCTAATAATAATGGATATAGTATTTATCCTTGTTTTCAGCCACCATGACTTTGGAGTAACAGCATGAGACATTTTTGCACTGCTATCCTATCGTGTCTAATCATAATGACTGCTTGCTATTCATTTGCTTCCGAACCCCTCATTGATCCCGACAGGATTAAAGCTCTGAACACCATCACGAGTATGGGTGATGGGTTCATCGTCTGGGAGTCCAGCCGTACAGGTAACTGGCGCTTATACAGGATAGAGCTTGATGGCACTGGCTTACGGCAAATAAGTCCGGATGAGAAAGGTATGGAGCACTACTGTCCGCATTTATCTCCGGATGGCAAAAAGCTCATATATCTGAGTTATCCTAATGGATCAGATACATACAACGCACATTCCAGCAGCACCAAAACTCCCATGCATATAATGAACAATGATGGCACATCCGACAGGATTCTAATATCCAATGCACGCGCTTATGGTGAAGACCGTGCTGTTGTATGGGTGGATAATGACAGGTTCAACTATATTGATGGTAATGGTACAGCGTGTGAATACAGCATATCGAAGAACACCAGCACACCGCTTGCCACTGGAGATTCAAAAGGATTCGGTTGGTTGATCAATGCGCAGAAAACCTTTGCTGTTCCCGGATGGCCCGCAGCTTTTTATCCATACAACCCCAGTACCCAAAAGATATCTTCGGTGGCAGAACTTGGAGGTTGCCAGCCGTACTTTTCCAGTGATGGTAAATGGGGGTTCTGGATGGGAGGTGGGGGTGGTCCCATAAATCGATTCAATCTGGAAACCGGCAAGATATCCCCAATTCTCACTCCTAGAGATCCACGAATGCCAGCTGACCGTAGCTATCTCTATTTTCCGATGCTCTCTAATAACCGTCGGCTTTTTGCATTCGCAGCATCACCCAATCAACACGATCACTTCAAGTCTGATTATGACATTTTTGTAGCGCCAATCGACCCACAAACGCTGGAAATCACATCTAACCCAGTCCGTTATTCATTTGACTCGGGCTGCGACCGGTTTCCGGATGTTTATATATCTAACCTGGACTTAGGCACTTTTAACGGTGAAGCGCCATTTACAGTAAAGTTCACTCCCAAAGGCACGCAGCAGACCTGGAACTGGGATTTCGGTGATGGCTCTTCGGCAACAGGAGGTGTGCAATCCCACCAATATGTTAAACCTGGAGCTTATGCTGTTGAATGCAAGGCTGGAGACACGACTCTCCACGGGCGTGTATCGGTGGAACCTGCAAAATCTCCGGATGCATTGAGCGCATCACTGAGATCTGACAAAGAGATATTAGTTACATTCAGTGAGCCTGTGAATCTCACCAAGGTCAAGTTCGTTATCAATGGTAAGCAGAAAATCCCACAGTTTACACTTTCAAAGGATAAACTCAGTGCTTCATTACAACTAACAAAAGCCGTATTGAAGGGCGACCAGATTCGTATTGAAGGTGTAAGCGATGTAGCCCAGGCGCCCAACAAAATGCCTGTAAAAATTCTTGAAATCAAGACATATATATGGCCAACTAACAAACAGGACCTGGTTTTGTTGTGGGAAAATGGAAAGACCGGATGCGTGACTGGTTCAGGAAAAAGAGTTGCGGTACAGGCAATGGGGCGTGCTACACTAGACAACCAATATCGCATGCAAACTGCTGGTGGTAGCTATACGATATCCGGTACAGAAGACCTAATACTGAAAGCATGTCAGCAGAGCAACAAACTCTCTATCGAACTTACCGTTCTAACTAACAACCTTAAACAGAGCGGGCCTGCAAGATTATTGACATTCTCATCCGGAACCGGAAGCAGAAACTTTACGATAGGCCAGAATGGAAACCAGTTGGTTTTACGCCTGAGAACTCCTAATACTGGTGAAAATGGCAGTTCGCCCGAAACTCAATTGTGCTCCATATCCGCAGACAAGCCTGTGCACCTGATTATCAGTTACCAACCGGGAGAACTGATATGTTATGTCGATGGTAAGCAAATACTAAAATCTGATCAGGTTAAGGGAGACTTCAGCAATTGGACTGCCCAGCACTTAATGATTGGAGATGAATGGGAGGGACAACGTTCGTGGCATGGTACCATTGAAGGCATTGCCATATACAACCGCGTAATCTCCGCTGCTGAGGCATCCAAAAACTACGACAGTTATGCTGCTCTTCATCCAAAGAGTAACATTTCACCCGTATTGGTTACAGCAAAGCTCATTTCTACGTCTCCAATGCCAACATTGAAAGAAATCAAACCCTACAGAGAAGGCCTGGTTCTTCGTGAATACAAAGTAGAGAAAGTATTGCAAGGTATGTGCAAATTGCAGACAATCAGAGTTGCGCAGTGGGCTATTTTGGGTGGTGAAGAATTGAAAAATATCGCTCAGACGCCGGGTACTATATCTACTCTGTCACTGTTGCCATTTGAGCAGAATCCTCAGCTGGAAAGCACGTATATATCAGATACACTAGATCCGAATCCGGATATACCGGTTTATTATGATACAGCCTTGTAGAGTTATTTCATATTTACCCGGAGGTTACAATGGTCTTCAGTTCACAACTATTCATATTCTACTTTTTGCCCCTGGCATTGGCTGCATACTATTTTGCTCCATTTCGAGCAAAGCACCTCATGCTAACAGTGTTCAGCTATGTGTTCTATGGTTGGGCGAACCCAATGTTTACAGTACTAATGATGGTATCGACGCTTATTGATTACATCTGCGGTCTGGTGCTGTCTAAACAAGGGATAAAGGCATCGGGGCAACCTGTGGAGCTACTGGAAAAGGGAGGACCAAGAACACGAAGGCAAAAGACAGCATTGGTTGTTTCGATCGTCTCTAATCTGTCTTTACTTGGTTTCTTTAAATACTTTAACTTCGGAGTGGACAACTATAACTCGTTGATGTCTTTGCTTGGATTGTCACACCTTGCTTGGGAATCCGTGCTTCGAATAACGCTGCCATTGGGTATCAGCTTCTACACATTCCAGTCGAT
Source organism: Abditibacteriota bacterium (assembly GCA_942493375.1). Taxonomy (GTDB): domain Bacteria; phylum Armatimonadota; class UBA5829; order UBA5829; family UBA5829. Next base: position 844,848 of record OW818698.1, read on the forward strand.
GAGTTATTCGATTGATGTATATAGAGGTGATGCCAAAGCTATGCGCAACTTCATTGATTTTGCATGCTTTGTATCGATGTTTCCGCAGCTGGTAGCTGGACCTATCATACGGTTTTCAGAGGTAGCAGACCAACTGCAGAGTCGAACGCACACACTGGATAAGTTCGCACGGGGTGTAGCGCTGTTTTCTATGGGAATGGCTAAGAAGATACTTCTGGCGAACCCTTGTGGAAAAGTAGCAGATACGGTTTTTGGTGCGGGTTCCATTGGTATGCTTGATTCCTGGTATGGTGTTATTGCATACGCGTTCCAGATATATTTTGACTTTAGCGCTTATTCCGATATGGCGATTGGTCTGGGGCTAATGCTTGGTTTCGTGTTCCCCAAAAACTTTGACATGCCATATAAGTCGAAGTCGATTACTGAGTTCTGGAGGCGCTGGCATATTTCACTCTCCACCTGGCTGCGCGACTATCTATATATACCACTTGGTGGTAACCGCAAAGGAAATGTCCGCACATATGTAAATCTATCTCTTGTAATGCTCCTTGGTGGATTATGGCATGGTGCGGCCTGGAACTATGTGATCTGGGGAGGAATCCACGGAGGGATGCTCGCACTTGAGCGCGCTCAGGGGAAAACCAGCTTTTATAACCGTTTTCCTGCAGCAGCAAAGATTGCGATTACATTCTTCGTTGTTCTGATCACATGGGTGTTCTTCAGAGCGGACGGATTACACGGGGCAGGCACTTATCTCGCCAGCATGTTCGGTATGGGGCATGTCACCCAGGCTGCCGGATTAATTGGCGGAATAATATACAAGCCCTACTATTTGATGACCATAGTAGCCGCCGCAGTAGTCACATGGGGTTGGACGGATTCCTGGTATTGGACTCAGAAACTGACTCTGAGGAAAACTGTCATGTGTGTCGGGTTCCTCTGGTTGTCCATCGCTCTTCTTGTAACCCAGGCTTACAATCCCTTTATTTATTTCATATTCTAGGAGTTCAACATGAACGATGTTGAGAAAACTAAACAAAATCTTGTGGAGATAGATCCTAATGCTACCGGTCATCTGGGTAGAGAAGAAGAGGCTAAGCTGTGCCTGGAAAACACCACTATCTCCAGAACCAATATCTGGATACTTATCATATGCATGATCTTCACAATCCTGTTTGTACCGCTTTTACAGTTCATTCATGAAAATAAAACAGCCCATACGGAATATACGCAGCAGGCATCTGCAGCAGGAAAATATCCTAGTTTCAATATTTTAAGGCTCCTGCCCGGTATTCGTGGAGAGTCCAGTAATAGTAGCTCCGAGTTTTCAAATGCGTTCCTGCCTTCAGTTGAGGATATCCGTGCTTATGAAGACAACTTGGAAGAGCAGTCAGTTGTCGCTAACTGGATACAGCCAAATACGCAGTATATTCTCACTGAAGTATTTGGGGCCGGTAATGAACAGGTATATAAAGGCATAGATAACTGGTTGTTCTACCGCTCTGACATAGATTATGTAACCGGTCCTGGATTCCTGAGCACTAATAATCGTTCAGATATCAACACTGACCCTTTAAAAGCAATAACAGACTTTAACCGGCAATTGAAGGCTCGAGGGATCCAGTTGATCGTTATGCCTGCTGCACCAAAGCCTGCAATACATCCTGACTTGGTCTCAGAGCGTTATGCATCGAACTCAGATCCTATGCAGAACCCAAGCTACTCTGAGTTTATAAGCAAACTCAGGAGCAAAGACATTCTTGTATTTGACACAACAGATGTGCTGGTCAACGCCAGAAACCGTAGTAACAAACCGCAGTATCTGGCTTCTGATACCCACTGGACACCAGAAGCAGTCGAGGAGATAGCTGCAAAACTCAGTGACTTCATCACTAAAGAGACCGTGCTTCCCACTACTAAACCAGTCAGCTACAATAGGCTTGCATTATCAGTTAATGGGATTGGGGATACTGCATTGATGCTGGATTTCCCTAAGGGTAAAGATGCTCAATATCGGTCTACTGTAACGACACACAAGGTGCAGTTTCACGGTAATATGTGGAAATCCGACAAGAACGCAGATATCCTGTTTATGGGTGACAGCTTCAGCAATATCTACTCCGTGAAAGGCATGGGTTGGGGTGAATCCGCGGGACTTGCAGAACAGTTAAGCTACCAGTTAAAAAGACCTATCGACAAGATATCTATAAATGCCGGCGGATCATATGCAACACGCGAGGATTTGAAACGTCAGCTGACTCGCAACCCGAACAGGCTGGATGGCAAACGCGTTGTGGTCTATGAGTTCGCGGCCAGGGAACTCTCTTCGGGAAACTGGAAGGTAATCGATCTGCCTCTTCCGAAGATGGCAGTTCACAAACCAACAGCACCCAAAACACCAATACCAGTTACCGAACCCAAAGTTGAACCGATAACACCTCCAGGCGAAGAACCGATTCCAACGCCTGAAATAGCCGTGTCGCCGAAACCTGGAGTTTCAGGGAAACCAATTGAAACTCCTGTAAAACCAAAAGCCCAACCGGCAAAACCTGTAAATAATCAGATTGTAGTGCAGGCAACCGTCGCAGCAAAGTCTGAGTCGCCAACACCAGGCACTGTAGCCTATGCCGACTGCGTAATAGCCTTGCATCTGAAGAACATCTCAGTGAAAAGTGGTAAAATAGCGCCAAAAGAGATAGTAGTTTTCATATGGGGGATGCGTCAGAATAAACTGATGCCGGCTGCGTCATACAGGATCGGTCAGCGTGTGACACTAAAGCTCAAACCCTGGGATTCTGCAGAATCTACTTTTGGCAGTTACAACCGTGTTGAGCTTGATGACGACAACCTGCTGATGCTCGATATCTTCTGGGGAGAGTAAACCAAATGAAAAGACTGATTACAATAGTTTGCTTATTGATTGTATCCTGTGTATCCACAAGTGCGATTGCAGCTTCGCAATACGATAAGTTCATATCTGAAATAGTTGCAAAAACGACGCAAGCAGAAAACGCTGGGCAAAGTGTAGTTGCAGGTAAAGATGGTTGGTTATTCTTCGTTCCTGAGCTTCGGAGTATGAGCGCCGGTCGATTCTGGGGAGACGCTGCAGCCAAAGTTAATACAACATCCAATCCTGCCTATGCCGACCCTATTCCAGCGATACTGGACTTCAAAAAACAACTAGACAAAGCCAAAATCAGCCTGATAATGGTTCCTGTACCAGCTAAATGCATTATCTATCCGGATTACATCACCAATGTAAGTACACCGGTAACCCGAATGGACCCAAACCACCAGGAGTTCTACAAAATCCTCAAAACCAATGGAATAAATGTGCTCGATCTTGTGCCATCATTCCTAAAAAACCGGAATGGCAAACTTGGCCCATTATACTGTAAACAGGACACTCACTGGTCCGGGTTGGGTTGCGTTCTCACCGCGGATTTGATCACCGTTGAAATCCGCAAACAGGCGTGGTTCAAGGCTGTTCCAAAGAAGCAATTTGTAAAACAAGACAGCAAGACAACTATAAAAGGCGATCTGCTGGAGGCGTTGGCAGACCCGTCAGTAAAACCCGAGACAATCCTGCTGTCAACCGTCAAACAGAAGACACCAGCCGGCCTGATTCCTGTTGCTGACTGGAGACAGAGCCCTGTCTTGCTGCTTGGAGACAGCCACAACTTGATATTCCACTCAGGAGATGACATGCAGGCACAGGGAGCAGGCCTTGCAGACCAGCTTGCAGCACAGCTCGGATTCCCTGTCGATGTAGTCGCTGTAAGAGGTTCAGGTGCCACTCCCGCCAGACTCAACCTCATGCGCCGCAAAGACAACATGAAAGGCAAGAAGCTGCTAATCTGGTGCTTCAGCGTCCGGGAGTTCACCGAAGGCCAGGGCTGGCGCAAGGTTCCGATAATCAAATAGCTGCTTGTGGAGGATTGAAGATGGTTCTGAAGTGGTTACTAACCCGGTGTTTGATTATCACCGCTGTGCTTATTATTGCATCAAGTGCTTACAGCAAGTCCGGAAGCACCTCTATAGGCCCTCTCAAAGTATGTCCTGACAATCCAAGGTATTTTATGCGTCCGGATGGAAAGGCGATTGTACTCGCAGGATCTCATACATGGTCAGTACTGCAAGATATGGGTAGAGAAGACCCTCCACACCGGTTCGATTTCGATGCTTATCTCACCTGGATTAGCAAATACGGACACAATTTCATCCGAGGCTGGCGGTTTGAGTTTGGAAATATCCAGCCGGACGGTGAACCCTACACATTCTGGGTAGCTCCTCAACCCTGGGCTCGGACAGGACCAGGTTTAGCACTTGATGGCAAACCGAAGTATAACCTCGAAGCATTTGATCAGACATACTTCAAGATGTTGCGTTCCCGATTGATTGCAGCCCGGAAGAAAGGCATCTATATGTCTGTTATGTTCTTCTGCGGCTGGGGAACCAGTATGAGTTCCATAGGTTGGAAGAGTCATCCATTTAATTCTGCAAACAATGTAAACAGGATTAATGGTGATCCAAATGGCAACGGATTGGGTGGAGAGACTCATACGCTGCTTATTCCTGAGGTCAAAAAGATCCAGGAGGCTTACATACGCAAGACCATCGATACAGTCAATGGCCTGGATAATGTGCTATATGAAGTATCCAATGAGACACCGGCAGAGATTGAGGGTAGCTCATCCACAGACTGGCAATACTATATCATCCGGTTCATCAAGGATTACGAAAAAAAGAAACCAAAGCAGCATCCTGTAGGGATGACCTATCAATACTCCTCATCCGGCGCCAACCCGAATCTATTCGCCAGCCCGGCAGACTGGGTCTCCCCCAATCCTGATGGAGGCTACACAGACAACCCACCTGTAAACGACGGCAAAAAAGTAATTCTAAGCGACACAGACCACCTATGGGGAATGGGCGGTAACTCTCAGTGGGTATGGAAGAGCTTTATGAGAGGCCTGAACCCCCTGTTCATGGACAATTATGACGGTGTAGTCCTGAATGAACCCTTTGAACCTAAATATGAACCAATACGCAAAAGCATGGGATATATCCTGAGTTATTCGCGCTGTGTGAATATGAGAAAAATGGTCCCCCACAGCGAACTGGCTTCATCAACCTATTGCCTGTCCAATCCTGGATCAGAATACCTTGTCTACCTGCCCAACGGTGGAGAAGTCACAGTCAATCTGCCCCCAATAAAGAGCAAAGTCACCATCGAATGGTTCAATCCCAACACAGGAGAAACCAAACCAGAACCAGCCAGAGCAACCAGTGATATCAACAAATTCTCTTCACCATTCGAAGGTGCTGATGCGTTGCTGTTTCTGAAGCTTGATAAAAGCAAAGCTTAGCCCGCATCAACAGAATATGCTGTTCAAATATCTGAATGATGACTGTTCTAGCCATGTATGATATTGTATACTACTGCTACAAACTCGTATCTACATCAATGGGGGATTCATAATGGGGAATTGCCAGCGCATCGTTCGTCCAGTAGGTCTTATCATGTGCAGCTTGATTTGGTGCTGTTTAGTATCGAATGTCGGATTTACGGCAGGTGTAGGACCTGGTGCCCGGATGTTTGTGACCAAGTGCATTCCAACCCATGGGAATCTAACCTTGGAAGATTTCCGGAAGCTGCGGGATGCCGGATTCACTGTGGCTGTGGATATGTGGAAGGAGGATCTTCGCACTTTCTGCGCCCGGGCATCGCAGATGGGACTGGATGTTGTCTCCTGGAATGGTGGTCTGCCTGCATCACCCGATGCACAAGAACAGTGGGTTGCTTCCTCCGGCAAAACTGTGGCTTATGCCCGTCCATGTTCTCCATATTCGTGGCAGAAGATTGGTGATGATCTGGTAAAGCAGGCAACTCTCTCTATTGATCAACCTAACCTCAAGGGAGCAGTACTCGACTTTGAAGTATATGACGAAAACAGGGGGGAGTTACCAGGGTTCTCGGAGTCTTATGATGCTGAGACATTCAGGAGCTTTATGGAGTCCAAAGGCCTGGATATGCCTCCTATATCCGCGCCGGGAGACCGTTCCGCATTCTTGAAGAAGAGAGAGCTGGTAACGGAATATGTCCAATACAGCACCAATCTGCTGCTTCGGGAAGTGAGAAAAGCGCGGAGAAGGATCGATGAGGTGAATCCCGGATTCCAGGTGGGTGTATATGGATGGGGTGTTTTCCAGATCACTGTGCTGAGAGGTATGTCAACACCGCAGGCACCATCACTCTTTATGGATGCGGAAACATATGGACGCACATCGTATGATGGCAAGTTCGCAGGTGGGTATAATGCCGACGAACCAGACCGGCGTGGACTCAGGCACAATCTGATCGGCAATTACATGCGAGCAAAAGCTTCAAGGGAGATGGATTTCCCGGTTATCTCGCTGTCCGGACATTATCCACAAGCTTCCGGACCTGCTGATGGCACTCAATATAAGTTCACCGCAAGGGATACTTTCAACTCCGTCGCAGCTGCTGATGGCTACTGGGTGTGGACTGACTGGTACGTCCCAACCGGATATAAGGGCAACCAGCAGGACTGGACTGACGATATGATGGCGTACTGGGCTCAGGCGAACACTGCTCTGGACCGCGGGGATATGACATGGGCCAACCGACAGCCTATCCAGGTTCCGGACCCAAATGCCACCGTGCCGGATGAGATAATAACGCTCAGCGATACCATCCACTCAGGAGAAATTCATGTATGGGATCCTATCAGCGGTGAACGTCTCCGGCGATACGGCAAAGACAAAGGCGATCCCAATGTAGCTCTAACAGTGGGCCGAACCTTTGCAGGTATCTCTGATTCCCCGGTAATCACTGTCAGCGCAAAAGGCGTCATGCGCATATACGAGGGGAATAAAGTCAAACTCGTAAAGTCCGTCCGCCTGTCAATCCCCGAAGGCAAAACAGCAGCGCGTATCGTTGTGAATGAGAATAACATCCTGATATATCCCTCAGATGGAGGCGCTGCGCTTGCATATGACGCTTCGGGCGCTTCAATCGATGCTTCGACTTCTGATGGGAAACTAATCGGTAGTTTTGTCGACGGGGAGGATACAGGATTGGATATTACGGGCTCCTGTGTGCGGTTATATGACATTGCTACAGGAAAGAACACGAAGTTGATAGAGATCGGACACGGATTTCGGTCAATTGCTGTAGCGGATGTTGATACTGTTCCCGGTAAAGAGCTAATTACACTTAACGCCGGAATCATCAAAACGTGGGACGGTCATGTCGGAGTAAAACTCCTGAGCTTCCCTGTCGGGCACGAAATGGTGTCGATGACTACCAGGAGTGGTGCAGCGACTATTCGATAAGAAACAGTGTTATTAACTCATCAGACTCAGCATGTCAATGACTACAGTATCACACTTGTCGTTTTTCGCCACATGTTTGTGCTTGCTTAATCATGGGTATACATACCACCAATATTTTGTTCACCAATCGGGCGCTATACAAGGCTAAACTTCAGAAAGTCAGGTAGAAGAATGGGAAACAGCATTCAGCATCGAGATGAACTGCTGGCTGATAGAGAAATGCTTGTGCAGATGCTTGGTGCGATGCCTGTAGCGTTTGTTTTGCACAGTCTGGACGGACGCATGATCTATATCAGCAAGGAATTTGAGAGATTACTCGGTTACACAATTGATGATATTCCTACAGTAGATGAATGGATGTCGTGTGCATATCCGGACAAACAATACCGGGAATATGTGAAACGCACCTGGCAAGATATCGCTGAACAGATAGTTAATAATAATGCAAAGCCCAAACCGCTGGAAATACTGGTAACCTGCAAGGATAGCTCACAGAAGTATATAGAATTCAATGCTGTGATTCTGGGCGAGAATTTTCTGTTATCGCTGGTAGATGTAACTGAACGCAGACTTCAGGAAGAAAGACTGCGCGACAGTGAGACCCACTATAAAACCCTGGCCGAATCGGCATTTGAAGGCATAGTCATCTCTCGCGAAGGAATCATCACTGATACAAACGACCAGTATGCCGCTTTGCTTGAATGCACTCGAGAGGAGTTGATCGGAACGCGGATTATCGATCATGTAGTTCCTGAATACCACGAAGCAGTAATCCATGCCATAAAAACAAACAAACATGAACCCTATGAATGTGTTTTACACAAGCCAAATGGCGAGTGTTTGGATGTGTTAGTCCGCGGCAAATCTGTGTTAATAGGTAATATCCCCTACCGGATATCAGTAATACACGATTTAACCGAACAAAAAAGGGTAGAAAGAGAGATCATATCTGCAAACACAAGCCTTAAAACCCTGATAGATTCATCCCCACTTGCTATTGTCGTTTTTGATCTGAATAAGAATGTGACCTTGTGGAATCCCACGGCAGAACAGATTTACGGATGGACTGCTGACGAAGTAGTCGGGCATCCAGCTCCATATATCCCTGAAGAAAAAGCAGCAGAATACGATATGTTATGGCAGGAAGTTATGGATGAGTCAGTATCCGAAAATGTCGACTCATTCCGTATGAGAAAGGATGGGACCAGATTAAATGTCAGCATATTTGCTGTTCAGTTAAAAGATGGGCAAGGCAACACCACCGGAATCATTAGTATGAGTACGGATATAAGTAAGCGCGTAGTAGCTGAGGAAACACTCCGGTTTACTCAGTCTGTCGTTGACAATATGCAGGACACAGCAATCTGGATCGCGCCCGATGCACACCTGGTATATGCAAATAAAGCTGCAACTGATTTACTGGGATATACAAATAAAGAGCTTCTTAACATGACGGTCCCGGATATTGATCCCGATTTCTCTGCAGAAACCTGGGTGCAACACTGGGAGGAAGTCCGCAATCAGCATACGATGATATTCGAGAGCAGCCTGCTGACCAGAGATTGCCGCACCATACCGGTCGAAATAAGGGCCAATGTAGTAACCTTTGAGGATATAGAATACAACTGCGCGATTATCCGCGATATCACTGAACGCAAGAAGTCTGAGGAATCCCTACTGCAAAGTGAGCAAAAGTTCAGAGGACTGATCGAGAACGGCGTTGACATGATATCAGTGATTTCTCCGCAAGGAGTGTTTCAATATGCAAGCCCCGCGATCCTCAGAAAATCCGGCTATGACATTGATATGGTCATTGGTCACATGGCAAGCGAGTTTATCCATCCTGACGATATCAAACATGCCAGAGAAGCATTTCAAATATGTATAAGTAACCCGGGCGTTCCGGTCCCAATGGCCTATCGAATATTACGGAATGATGGCACCAGCATAACAATTGAGGGGCACACAACGAACATGCTGGATGTACCGGGAGTGAACGGTATGGTCGGGAATTATCATGATGTTACAGAGCGTAAAAAAGCTGAAGAAGCTCTATTGTTCAGTGAACAGAGATTTAGAGGGCTTATTGAGAACAATATTGACATTGTCACGGTGATTGACAGTAATAGCATACTCACATATCTAAATCCACAGCGTGCCAAAATCGCAGGTTATGATATGGATGAGTTAGCCGGTCACAGTATAGCAGACTTTACACACCCGGACGACACTGTAAAGATTGCGGAACTATTGCAGAAATGCATGGAAAATCCTGGTGTTCCAATTGCAACAACACTGCGATTAAAGAGTAAAGACGGCTCATACTGGATAAATGAGGGCTATATCACAAACCTGTTGGATGTTCCGGGGATAAAGGGAATAGTTGGAAACTTCCGCGATATCACCGAACGGAAACGCGCCGAAAAGGATTTGGAGGAGAGTGAAACACGTTACAAGACGCTGGCGGATGCAGTTTCTGAAAGTGTATCTATCACTTATAACGGGATATATGTCGATGTTAACGACCAATATGTTACGCTACTGGGATATACCAGAGAGGAATTAATTGGCACTCCTGCTATAAATCATGTTGCTCCGGAATCGCGTGATATGGTATCCGAGCGAGCAATTGCAAACAGGACTGATCCCTGTGAATGTTTATTAATTAATTCACGTGGGGAGCGTGTGGAAGTAGAGATTCACGGAAAGACACTACAAAAAGGAGACACCGAATATCGTATAGCCATCATCCGCGACTTAACTGAGCAGAAGAGGGTTGAAAGAGAACTCAGGTCAGCAAACGAAGAGTTCCGTATCCTCAACAGATTAATTTCCGAGACCACAGCTCTCGCAGATCCCGAATCTATTCTTGACCTGGCTGTAGATGAGGCACTCAGGATCGCAGGGCTCGAAGGAGGGACGATTTGCCTTGTCCGTCCGGATGATGTTCTCGAACTGGCTGCGCACAGAGCTACATCGCAAGAGACCATTGATGACATAAATACTGGCAATATCAAGGTTGGTGAATGCCTCTGCGGAATGTGTGCAAAGACAGGCGAACCTCTGATTCTATCGAGTAAAGAAGAGATCATTGATTTCGCTACAAGAGAGGTTCAGAGACAGGAAAACATAACATTCCATGCAGCATTCCCTTTGGTAGTGGAATCGAGATCAATAGGCGTGCTCTGCGTGTTCACCAGGACTGATAAGAGACCCACCGAGCGCAGTCTCAAACTACTGGAGACAATGACCAAGCAGATTGCTCTGGCCATAGATCGAGCAAGATTGTTTGCAGAGGTAAAGAGTAACGCCGAAGAACTGGAACAGCGTGTAAAAGACAGGACCATCCAGCTTGAAGATCTCAACAAGGAACTTGAAGCGTTCAGCTACACAGTCTCCCATGACCTCCGCACCCCGCTGCGAGCTATAAATGGTTTCACCGAGGCTATGCTTCAGGACTATGAAGATACTCTGGATACAACCGCCACAAAGTACCTGAACCGCATTAAATCTGCATCAATAAGAATGGGAATCCTCATTGATGACATCCTCAGACTATCCAGAATCAATCGGATGGAAATGAAGTGGAATAGCATAAACCTGAGCAAAACAGTGGAGTCCGTTGCCAATGAACTTGCAGAAAGCCAACCCGACCGCAGAGTAGAATTCGTGATCAAACCGAATGTGATAGTAAATGCAGACGCAAATCTTATAAAGATCGCCATGGAAAACCTCATTGGTAATGCATGGAAATTCACCAGCAAAACCGACTCCACACGCATCGAATTTGGAACCGTTCGAAATGCAGACCAGCAAATATACTTCATAAAAGACAACGGAGCTGGCTTCGATCAGTCCTATGCCGATAAACTGTTCATAGTATTCCAGAGATTAGTAACAGACACAGAATTCCCAGGCACCGGCATAGGCCTGGCTACAGTAAAACGTATTATGCAAAGACACAATGGAGACATCTGGGCAGAAGGTGAAGTTGGTGCAGGTGCGGTGTTTTATTTTACGCTGGAGAGTTGCATGTAGGAGTAACTGTATACTATTCCAACGGATCTTCATCGGCAGTCGTGTTAAATTCGACTGCCGATGACATAGATAATACTAGCGAAGCTTCAACAGGCAAGCATCTCCAACACGAAGATTAACACTGGCTTTGCCGTTCTGCAATATCAATTCATCCAAAGCACCGTTGGTTTGGTTTAATACTTTTACGGATGATATTGACTGGGCAAAACTTAACTTGACCACTGCATCCTTCTTCAGGCCGCGGTTGACTATAATTGCCCATTTTGAGCGGTCTTTATGTTTGAATAATCCGATCACAAGCGGCACTTTATTCTCAACCTGCACTGGTGACTTTGAATCGAGTGGTTTGCACTGTGGCAACAGTTTACCGGTGTGATAAACGGCGGTCGAGGTCAATTTGCCAAGCACTGGTGCCATCATCTTCAGGCCCAGGTTGACCCGCTTGATCTGATCGTAGTGTTCGGTCTTCTTGCCATCCCATGTGATAGCTCCCGGACTACCCCAGAAATCCCCTGGAGGGGTCCAATATGTAAAATACTGTACAGCTTTCACACCATATGCCAGGGCGGTATTTACCTGCCAGCGAATCTCTGCTTCGGTAGGGCTCCTCAGCGCACCTACAGGGGTAATCAGAGCATAACACCATACAGGCAGCTTATGCTTTAATCCCTGCCTGCGGATGATCTCGAAGTTCTCGAAATAGGCTGCTTCGGCAATGTGGTCCTTGAAAATCGCGTAGTGGTCGAACGAGAGCATTTTTGGCTTCACAATACTGCAGTACGTGTCAACATAACCTTCATATCCACCAGGCCCAAAAGCCTCAGCTGATGCGTAATTCGGCAGGAGGTTGGCACTGATGGGGTGATCCGGGTCTTTTTGACTGAAACTGGAAACGACCCTGGCAACCCAGAAGAACGAGAATATCCAGGGTTCATCGAAACCGCTGTAGCCTGCCAGTGCCGGATATCCTTTATAATCCGCTACCACACCATCCACATCCGCATTCACGCCCTCAGCCAACTCTTCCGGTTTGCCCAGCACCAAACGCTGTATCCGTTGATCGCAAACCCAGTATTTCATGTTATGCTTAGCGCAGATATCCAGGATCTTCTTGTTTATCTCCACAGTCACAGCATAAAAATCCACAGGAGGAGGCGCATAGTTAAAGTTACACTCCGCAATCTCCGCATAACGAGCTTCAAGGTCCATATCCGTGCGCGGCCCACAACCCGGCATTATCATGAACTCATCAGCCCCAAACGCAGGCGTCACTGCAAACAGCAAAACAAGCAGAAGTAAAATCGAGTAAAGCGTCATTTGTGATATCTCCAGTATTTTGGAAAGAGTTCAATTTACTTTGAAATAACCTAAAGTCCGTTCGTGCTGAGTAGCGCAAAGCGCGTATCGAAGTATGAATGGACTTCAAATTCTCACAAAACTGAACTGTTACGTATTTTGAGAACCCAAAGTCCGTTCGTGCTGAGTAGCGCAAAGCGCGTATCGAAGTATGAATGGACTTCAAATTCTCACAAAACTGAACTGTTACGTATTTTGAGAACCCAAAGTCCGTTCGTGCTGAGTAGCGCAAAGCGCGTATCGAAGTATGAATGGACTTCAAATTCTCACAAAACTGAAATGTTACGTATTTTGAATGTTATATAATCGAGTATCCTTAACGGCAGCACTAATATACCACGAATCCGCTTAAATCCCGAACATTATATCATTGTAACAGGATCATACGCATTCGCCATCCGGGAATTGGAAGAGTTACGGCATTTCCTTCGACCGACAGCACCTCACCAGTCAGCGCATCCGTTGCTGATTTGATGTGGCCAGTTGCTTTCTCTACTAATTCCAATCGACAGGCAGAAAGGGGCACATCCGATAAGTTGCTGGCGATTATCAACATGCGCGGTTTGTCTCCTGATACCCGCTTATGCATATATACGCTTGCTTTTACCTTATCTGGATCGGTTTTTATCAGGTCAGAGTTTCGCCAGTATGGGAACCACTCCGCGCTGCTCACTCCAAACTTTGAGAGGGCATGCCTGATGGCCCCGACTTTCTCCGGCCAGAGTGACCTTACCATTACACCGTGGATCAATGTAAATGACAGGGCTTTGTCTTCTGTCCAGTTCGGAGGCTGCGGATAGACCAGGAAGTCCGCAGGCACACCGAAGTTCCGTCCCATGAACTCCGTCCTGAAACTCTCCAGCGGCAGCACCGTGGATGGGTCCTCCGACAACTCACCAGCCATGAACTGTTCACCATCCCAGTAACTGTCCACAAATGAAAGGCTGGAGGTGCCGCAGTAAGTGCTTAGATGTGCGTTGATAAGCTTGCCCTGACCGTGTAATTCTTCATACAGCTTCATAAGCTTCTCACGCACGGCAAATATAGGATAAGTCTCATGAAGAACGCCATCCGCTGAGCGGTATCCGCAGCCATGCTTTTCATTCGAACACGGCCAGGGCACTACGGTACCGTCCAGATAAACCCCATCAAAACGGTACTTCGAAACGACACCCAGCACTTCCTTAAGCCAACGGTCGGACCACTTGCTCTTCAGGCAGGATATGTATGCTTCCTGAGGCGGGTCACGGTAGAGTTGAGGCAATATCTGTCCGGCAGGCAGCTTAAACAGCGCTTCATCAGACACTTCAGACCACTCCGGGGAAAGGGTGGACATACAATAACCGAAATAGGGTATGACCTTTACGCCAAGCTTGTGGCAATCCGACACCATTGACTTCATTATAGGCACATCATCTTCGAACACACCCCAGTGGTTGTCTATAGGTGCCCATCTCTGGTCCAGTATCAGTGTATTGATGCCCTGCTCTATCCATCCGCTCAGCACCGGTTTCAGTGCAGTAGTGCGGTTTTGTTTGTAATCACTGTAGAAATCCCGGTTCACCGCTGCCATATCGAGATAGTCAGCCGGCCAGGCTTTTACCGGCGTTGCCTGCAATCCAAATGTATACGACACCGGCTGCGTTCCAGGAGACTCGTCCAACAGATGCAATCTCAGAACCGTTTTATCCTTATCTGCAATGATCTCGATCGCCTTTTCCGGATCACCCAGCCGCCACTCCTGATCCGTTTCCGAACACCAAGACAACCCTCCATCCTCCCAGCCAACCCAGACATTTGCCTTAAATGGAAGAGTCTTAACCCCATCCCTCAATGCCTGACTGTTGGAACTACCAGCAAAACCACCAAACCGTATGGTAGGCCAATAGTGCAACAGTGTCGCATTCCGCCGCTCCAACGGTATCTCCAACCACAGACTTTTCAACCTCACAGCATCACCATTCTTCGGAATAAGAGTCATTTTAAACTTAACAAACCCATCAAACTCCACTACAGCACACATATTAACCGTAACCACATCCGAAGTCTGCCACCCAACCAACGTAACCCCCCGATCCCCCCGCTCCAACACCCGAACCCCATGCTCCTTCCAAACAACATCCCCCGCTTCAGTCCGCCCAACAAGACGAACCGGGTCTGCAAGTATCTGGTTGCCTGCTGTTTTGATTTGTACAGGAAAAGGCACATCACCGAAATGATAGCTTCTGCCCCAGACATCGACATCCAGATCGTGCGTGGAGACTCCTTTAATCTTTACTGGGGTCCAGGGGTTGGGTACCGCTGCGGATACTGGTGGGGTGAATATGCAGATGGTGAGGAGAAGGGTTATGAACGTGATTAATGAATGATGGCTGGTGTTTTTCTTTGGTGGCATTTGGATCTCCAGGATTAGTTTCGTTAACTATGCCGCAACGGGCCAACCTGCGAAAAGTGCTTCAGCCTGTGCCATAACAGCATCTAGAACTGTATCTATTTGTTCTGCTGATATGTTACGCTTACGTAGAACCCGTTTAACCGCAGACCTTACACTTGCTTTGACATCGTCCCGGTGTGGTTCAGTCCAGTCGACCTTCAAGTTGCGCTTAAGAGTCTGTACTATTTCATGCACCAGGTCTCTCATAAGAGCGGTGTCATATACAATAACACCCAGGGCTGAAATTGTATCGTAAAATGCCAGTTCATCCTCTTCCAGTCCCAACTCAGCAGCACGTTGATTGGATTGTTCTATTTCGTTGTGAATTTGCAGTATAACTTTTATAACTGCAGCAGCGTCGATGATTCGGTTGTGGTATTTCTGTAGAGTATTTTCCAGAAGTTCACGGAAGCTCTTTGCTTTGACCAGATTATTTTTCATACAAGCATAAATTTGGTCACGGAGCAGCTTTTCCAGTAATTTCAATCTTAGATTTGGGAATGGTTTGTCTTTAAAAGTCTGCAGGAAATCATCATCCAAAATCGATATATCAGCTTGAGGTATTCCGGCAGATTTGAATATATCAACTACCCCCTCAGATGTCAGCGATTCATCTACCAGGTCCCTGACAGCTTTCTCAATATCCGGTTTTGGTCTGGTACCGGGTATCGTTTTTAGCAACTGCTTTCTGACCTGCTGATAAAAGATGATTTCATCGGCATATATCCTGCATTCATCTAAATGCTTAACCAGCAGGAACGCATCGCTCAGTTTCTTTTCAGATTGAATGAAATTATCCCGTATGCTGTCGTCTTCCGTGAGAACGCCATATACAAGAGCATAACGGTCTTCAATCTCTATATGAGTCAGCTTTCTCCAGTCTCCATAATTTATACCATCCGGCAGATATTGAAGTATCTCTTCTCTGCAGTCCATAAAGACTGGAATAGCATGCTCAGTTACTTCCGGTGCTGGTTCTCCACGGCCTCCACCTTCGGTATAAGTTCCTGTAGCTTCACGCAGTTCATCACCAATACCGATGTAGTCTACAATCAACCCGTGCGGTTTGTCACTGAACACTCTGTTTACTCGTGAGATAGCCTGGATGATGGTGTGTCCCTTCATCGGTTTGTCGATATACAATGTGTGTAAACATGGGATATTCGTTCCTGTAAGCCACATATCGCATACAATGGCTATTTGAAGCGGATCATCCGGGTCAATCATCCGCTGTTTGATCTTTTCTCGCTGTGGTTTGGTTGTTATATGTCCATCCTCGCTCCATTCCGGAGGGTCTTTAGATAAATCACCAGTCATTACTATCTTTACTTCCGGACAGCCTGGTAATGCTGTAAGAGCATTATATAGTCGAACGCAGTTCTGACGAGTCATGCAGACTGCAATTGCTTTACCGCGCAGAGTATCCGTGCGCTCTTTGAAATGCACCAGCAGGTCCTGAGCCAGTTCCGCCATGCGGCTTTTGGCCCCAGCCGCTGCTGCCAGAGCTGCCCATTGGCCTTTTTTGCGTTCCAGGTTGTCCACATCTTGACCCGATGTTATCTCGCTTAAGGCTTCGTCGATATCGTGTTTACTCAACTGCAGTTTGATCAAACGCGGCATGTAGAAGATTGGTACAGTTGCCTTGTCTTCCTGGGATTGCTTAATATCATAGGTGTGAATCAGGTTACCGAAAACCTCAATGGTGTCCGCTCCACTAAAGCTGATGGGAGTTCCTGTAAAACCGAGGCGCTTCGCATTTGGTAGAGCTTCATTCAGATATCTTGCGTAACCCTGCATAAAACCATATTGCGAACGGTGGGCTTCATCAGCAATCACTATGATATTAGAACGTGTTGAAAGGACCGGATGCTCTATCTCACTGCCATCATCTTTGAGTCTGAATTTCTCTATGGTGCTGAAGATAATTTCCCCGCCCTCAGTTTTGAGCATCTCCCGTAGATCATCCACCGATTCTGCGTGCTTTACAATACCTACAAGAGATTTTCCTGCAACAAACTGGTCATGAAGTTGGTCATCAAGGTCAGTCCTGTCCACCTGGAGAACAAATGTTGGGTTCTCAAGCTCGGGAGCTCTTCTGAGTATGCCGATTAAGAACAACATCGAAAGCGATTTACCGGAACCGGTTGTGTGCCAGATAACACCTATCCGCCTGTCCTTGCCCTCTGTAACTGTTTGAATGGCTTTTTGTGCAGCTATATTGACGGCGAAATACTGGTGATATCTTGCACCTTTCTTGGTGATTTTTTCGTTTTCTTCTTCAAAGACAATAAAGTTCCTTATATAACACAACAACCTGTCTTTGGGAAACAAGCCTTCGATAAGGGTTTTCATACTGCCGGTGGTATTAGCTTCTACATTGTGACCATCAATAGATTTCCAGGGTGAAAACCATTCCATATCAGCCGACCACATTCCATGAAATGTAGTTATACCGTCTGAGATCACAGTGAATGCGTTGTAATCAAAAATCTGTGAAATGCCGTGTTTATAGTGACTGATCTGGTTGTGTGCATCCTCTACAGTCGGATCTTCGGCATATGGATTCTTAAGTTCAAAGAGGACGAGAGGAAGTCCGTTTATGAAGATAACAATATCAGGTCTGCGGTCATTTTTGCCTCTGACCGGGAACTGGTTAACTACAAGGAATTCATTATCTTCCGGTTCATCCCAGGATATCGGATAAATGTGTCTATATTCATGTGTGCCATCCGGCAAGTCAACACGCAGTTCGAATCCCCGGGTGAGTCTTTTATGGAAGTCCAGGTTTCTGCGGATTGTATCAACACCGTCCGGACGACAGATTTGAGATACAGCTTCATCCAGGGCATTTTTAGGTAAATCCGGATAACGCCTGGCCAGCGATTTCCTGAGCCTGTCTTTCAAAACTACTTCATGTTTTGGCCTGTCGATCTCCAAGCCGAGTTGATACTCATAACCAAGCTGATCCAGTCGCTCAATAGTAGTAAGCTCAAAATCCGTCTCAGTTCCCCGATGAGTCATATCATTCTGCTTCCTGGGCTGTTCATCTTATATCATCTATTCTTCTTCATTCTTTATTTGCACAGTAATATATGCTTGATCCGGTCGGTTTGGTTCTTCAGGATAGCAGTTTGTTACCTACCAAGTAGATTGCCACTACCTACCAAGTAAAGTCGTTACCTACCAAGTAGATTGCCACTGCCTACTAAGTGTCTGTCGTTATTTACCAATCTCTCAGCGTTATGTACACCAGTCGATTGTAACGGTTTCAGTTCGCGGATGGCTCAATAATCTGCTCCTTTAAACGTTTAATAAGATCTGGCAAACGTTTCTTGACTTCAAATGCCTTCTCGACTTGTGGATTTAACATTGGAGCCTTTTCAATACGCGCAAGTATTTCAGGCGAAACTGAAGATAGTTTTGTCAGTTGTTTCATAATCTGATTTGCTTGATCATAAGATCCTGCGTTTTCAAATATATCTACGAGAGCCTCTACAGTATTTCGATCACTGGCTTCTGTGACACTTCGAACACTACCAGGTACAAATTTAGAGAAGAGGTTACATATCTTTTCTGCTAACATAGTTGCATTTAGATGTAATCCATTCAATGCCTGGTCTTTGCCAATAAAACCATACGGAACAATTCCCAGATTTACAGAAATAATCGGTAATCTCCGTCCGATTGCTACACCAATTTCCTGATCAGTCCAGTTGCTATCGTGGTAATCTGGAGTTAATAATGCAACAAATGCTTCCATACTATAAAGAGCGTTTTCGATCTCATTTTGCCACGCACGGGTTGGTTCAATATCTTCATGAGCCACAAAGCAGGTAATTCCATACTTGAGCAAAGCATCCTTAAGTTTGGCTGTTTCTGATTTATAACTTACTTTATGGCTTAAGAAAACTCGATAATATCCAGGATAATGCCATATACGATCAAGTTCCGTATCAGCCACGGCTACCATATCAATTTTGTCCGTAGGATCTGTATCGATTATAGTAGAATGATCAATAGCGCCATATATTGGTTTCTCACCTATATATCTTGTAACAACAATTTGCCAGGTAGTAGGTAACAATATCTTATTTACAGCATCTACTATTCTGATTGACTCATCGGAATCAAGTCTGACTACTGGATGTATAATCTCACAGATAAATGCGACAAATTTGGCATCATCTGTGTTGAGCAGATCAAATCTAAGGTCAGTATATATCCAGTCTTCATCATAATCATTGTTATTTACTGTATGCTGCCATATATCGTCTTTAGCATTTTGATATCTAAAATCATTAGACTCGTATGTAGTTAAGTCATATAAACGGTTTAGAAATTCCAGATCACTGAGACATCCAGACCAATGTATCTTTTCAATCTTAAGATAGTCAATAATGTCTTGACGTAATTCTGTAGGGATACTTTTTGCTTTTTGAGTTTTCTTTTCTGATTTCTGTTCTGTTACTACTGGTTGATATTCTTCTGTGTCAAAATAAATGTCCGATACGAATTCATGCGGAACCGATTTTAACTCATTAACACGTCGCGCTATTTCACTGCCAATATCTTTTAGATTATCGATTATTTCAAAATAGATATCCCTAGGCACAAGAAAGTGAACAGAATGTCCATCAATCCCTCCGTCTAGGTTGTCATATACAACACCTTCTTCAACAGAATATTGAGATCTCTGTAGCAGGTCTCTAAGTAAGTTATTGCCTTTCCGCCCATAGTCCACTGACATTAAAGAGAATAGTTTACCTAATTTTGCAGGTAGATCATATTTTACGATGTTCACAAGACAACCTCCACCATAATCTCTGCCTGTTTTACTTGGATATCACCAGAAAGCAGCTTTGGTAATAATCGGTCTCGTAGATCAGCAAGTGTCTTGGATTCAAATATTGATAACTGAATTTTCTTAATATGTTTACAACACATTTCATTGTATTTATGAATTACATGATCAGACGGTATCAGAACTTTATATCTTTTCATCGTTGACCAGTCTGTTCTCGGCATTCTTGTGCCACCAGACGATGCATCAACATAATCTATAAATTCCTTACTCGACACATAACCTAGTAGCATTCCAAAGAATTCTTGGCCTTTTGGTCTAAGAACTAGAATGTCTGTAGAACAAACACCGTTGATAGGCGCAACACCAACCTTATGAAAATAAGGACGCAGTTTACCAAACAATATATCATTGCATTGGAACGAATATTTACCGCTACAAACGCTATTAGCATATCCCCACTCATGCAAAGCGATATTTCTCCTTGGCATATGCTCTAAACCAATATAAGGAGTATCTACGTTGACATTATACGGCTTTATCTGATGCTTGTAGTTCACACTGATATTTCCAAGCGTAGAATGAATCCATCCTTTCGGTATAGACCCATCTTCAGTTTCTACAAACGAATCCGGAAACAGTGCAGCAACTTCAGGGCTCATACCAAATGGTTGTCTTCCTTCTGACTTGGCTATTACTGGATCAAAGTCAACAAACCATGACTTGAAGATAGCTGCTGCCATAGCCTCCAGTGTTTTATTCATACGCCGGTTAAGCTCAATTTTATCGTCTAGTGCACCAAGCATCTTAGCAATTGCGCGCTGTTCATCGATAGGTGGCCAGTTTACTCTAATGGGATGAACATGGTTTCTATTTAGAGTCGGATTTGCAGACCCATTATCTAGTAACAAAAGATCATTTGCTATCAATTTAAAGAAATAATACACAAACGTTGGATTATTGCCTTTGAAATCTTTTACCCAAAGGGTTGTATCGTGAGGCCAGTAATCTTCATTCAAGAAGAATACTGTCCCGAGTGTCCCTTTTCTACCGAGAACCACTCCAGGAGCTTTCTGCATAGCAACATTATGATAACTGGATATTCCACCTGATGAGACAACAGGAATGTTTCCGGCATGTTGCTGAGCTTTGGTTATGTCAAATCCTCTTTGTAAAAGAACCTGATCTCCTATGGTAGTATCTATCCACTCACTTGTCATGAATCATTCTCACTGGCAACCAAGTGACAGATATTAAGTTGTGCAATGATTTAGTTGGCATTTTATCCTATCATTCATCTTGTATAATTTCATCACTTCAGTCATATATAACGTGTCGATTCAATCGACATATACTTTCATCGTGTCGATTATTTGCGTTTATTTCGACACGTCACATTAACGTGTCGATTCAATCGACACGTTAATGTGAGAGAAGATCAAACAACTTTACATTCAAGTATATTTTCTCCTTACCTATTTTCAGAGATCGTAATATACCTGATTCTTCTAAAGTTTTGAGATATAAGGCGGCTGTTTGACGTTTTGCTATGCCTGCGTCTTCCAGAAATTGTCCCTTGGTATATGGTTGCATAAACAGCAATTCTATCAATTCCTTTGAATATATTTTCGGTTGGCTTTCTCTCACAGAATTTACGGTCCAATTTAGTAGATCACGAATATCAAGAATACGCTGTTTAGTAAAAATAGATGTTTGCTCCACTGCTTCCAGCATGTATAATATCCACGGTTCCCATTCCTGTCTTTCTGTAATACCGCGTATGCGGCGGTAGTATTCGGATTTGTTTTCGATTATATAACGGCTTAGATATAATACTGGAAGCTCCAGGAGATCATTGCATAATAAATAGAGAATATTTATAATGCGTCCTGTACGACCATTGCCATCTGAAAATGGATGAATAGCTTCAAACTGATAATGTAAAACTGCCATTTTTACCAGAGGGTCCGGTCCATCTTCTGAATGAATATATTCCTCAAGATTTCGCAGTTTCTGACGGATAAGAGCTTCACCTTCAGGTGGAGTGTATATAACTTCTCCTGTGGCAGGATTGCTTAGAACAGTACCCGGCATACTTCTTATGCCTGAAGTATTTTTCTTGATGGTGTTAGCGATATCTACAAATACATTCGTAGTCAGTATATTACGCTTTTTGATATTTTGATAGCCTGTCCATAATGCTTCACGATATCTCAAAACTTCCTTTGTAGCAGGATCGACATTTGCTGACATAGTTGTGAGTGCACGAAAAAGTGCATCATTTGTAGTAACTATATTCTCTATTTCCGAACTTGCTTTAGCTTCCTGCAGCACAATTGAGTTTATGAGAACGCTCTGGTCAGGAATTGTTTCCCCTAATCCTTTCAATTCAGCTAACGCTCTACCCGCATCTATTGCTTTTCTGAGGATAGCTTTTGTTTCGATATCGGAATTGGGTGGCAAATCGGGTATATCGTTATATGGTTTCATAGGATCAAATGTCATCTTATTTACCCTCAGTAATATTTGTTAATCCCAACATTCTCAGATTTTCGCGTATCTCATCTTCCAGTCGTCCCGATTCAGAAAACTGTACGTTCAGCTTATCAACCAACCGAAGCATCTTCTCCTCGAAATCTTCGTCATCTTCTTCATCATCAAGAGTGCCAACATAGCGACCAGGGGTAAGTGCATATTTATGCTCACGTATCTTTTCTATACTGGTGACGTTGCAAAATCCGGGGATATCATCAGGTGCATTTATGCGCTTATATGTCCTATATATTGAAGCTATCTGCTCTATCTCTTCCGCAGACAACTCTTTCTGTTTTCGGCTTCCGGGTATAAGTATTCCAAGCCTGCGGGCATCAATGAATAGTATTTCATTCTTTCGTTTTCTATATCCACCGGTTCCATCTCTGTTTTTGGACAGGAACCAAAGACAGCATGGAATCTGAGTGTTGGCAAAAAGCTGACCGGTAAGCTGAACGATACAGTCTACATAGTTGTTTTCTACGAGCGTTTTTCTAACTTCCAACCTGTTAGTCTCGGATGTAGACAATTCACCTGTAGCCATTACAAATCCGGCTGTCCCATTGTGTTTCAAGTGGCTGAGAAAATGCATTATCCACATAGTGTTTGCATTCCGGGGTGACAGGGACATGTCTACTCCACCAATTTTCAGCCTCGGGTCCTTGTCCGGTAGACCACTCGCACCCCAGCCGATATCAGACTTGGCGCCGTCATTAAATGGGGGATTAGATATTATGTAATCTGCTTTTAATGTCGCATGCTGGTCATCTGAATATGTATTGCCTAATTCAATGTTTCCGTCTATACCATGTATAAAGAGATTCATACGACAAAGACGATAAGTAAAATCCTTGCTTTCTTGACCATAAAATGAAAGCTGACGATTATGATGTATAAACTCATCAGATGTAACAAACATACCGCCTGAACCACAGCATGGATCATATACAGTCCCGGTTTCAGGCTCCAGCATTGCTACGAGTGTGCGAACAATGCTTGGAGGGGTAAAATAATCTCCACCGCGTTTGCCTTCACTGTTTGCGAATTCTCCAATAAAATACTGGTAAACTCGTCCTATCAGGTCTTCACCATTGTGCTCTTGCTTGAATATATCCTTGGAAAACAGGTTAATGAGACCAGTCACGTTCTCAGGGCTCAGATTGGAACCGGAGTATATCTTTGGCAGAAGTCCCCTTAGCTTGGCAGGATATGTGTTTTCAAGTAGCTCCAGTATGTTATCAAGTCTTACCTTTATATCATCACTCTGTGCTTTGGCAACTATATTATCCCAGCGTGCTTCAGTCGGAACCATAAACGCACCGCCAGCGCGGTATTCACCAGGATCTTCAAGTATATCGCTAATCTGCTTGGGATTGGTAGTGTGGTATTCACTCTTGGGGTCTGAAATGAGTCTAGCCAGTTCATCTCGGCGTTTTTCAAACCGAAGAGAGAGGAACCGAAGGAAAATAATCGGCAGCACATAACGCTTGTAATCCGCAGGCTCAATAGAACCACGCAGATTAACCGCCGCCTCCCAAAGCTGTTTTATGAGATCAGAGATTCCATTCTCCTGACCATTCTTGTTGTTCTTACTGTTTTTACTTTTTACTGCCATATTATAAAGTGCCGAAGCACATACCTTTTCCTATTCACTCGACTTCCGTATAAATAAGGTATCAATATTGGATACCAGCATAGAGATTATAACGCACCGATGCCCAAACGTCGAGAATAACTGCCGATACAGCGCGCAACAACTGGAATTGCCACTTTCAACCACCCGTTTCATAATCTCACTCCCCTACTCTCTAAAAAAATATTTTCCAAATCCCGGAACATTTCCAATTTTCCAGCGTCTTATAATATAGAACTTTTGTTCGATGCTAAAAGGCACGTCCATTCCGGATATGTTACAACCAGTCCCTTCTTAGCGTCTTGGCGGCTTTGCGTGAAAATTTAGCCAGTTTCATAACGAAGTCAATATATTGCCCATATATTCACTTTGATTCACTTTTACAACCATGTATTATAGCAAAGAAAAAGCAAATAATCCGTGTGTTTCTGCAAATATCCGACAACTTCAGATAAAAACAAGCAGGTTTCAATAAAAAACAAGTGTGTTTTCGATCGTTTCTGAAAGGTTTTTGAGCTCAAGTCAG
Organism: Abditibacteriota bacterium; assembly: GCA_942493375.1. Lineage (GTDB taxonomy): Bacteria > Armatimonadota > UBA5829 > UBA5829 > UBA5829. The sequence continues at coordinate 869,527 of OW818698.1, forward strand.
TCCAAGTGAGGGTGGGAAATTTACATGAAAATATTTTCCCGAACGAACTACCTGTCAAAACGTGACATTTCATTGTTTGCTGTGACTATACGGTATCATCTCATTGCAAAAAAGGAGGAGTCAAAACCAGCATCCAGCCACATCCAGGGGGAGTTGAATGTTTTTACATACTTACATTGTTAAAACGAACTGTCCCACGCTCAGTAACTCCAAATCTGAGCTCGATTTGTTTTGGTAGGAACCTGTTTTTGAATTCCAAAACGAACTGTTCAGACAGATTACGGGAGGCTGTAGAAGGCCTCCATGCAGGATTGTTTCGCAACTATAAGCTTGGTTTGTTGCCCCGGTTGTCGAGTGTAGCGGAACAGCCGATGCAACCAGAGAAGGGAGCGCCAATCAGGAGATTGGCGTTCCCGGGGATTTCATTCCCCCCCATTCTCAACTGTCAATTGTCAATTGTCAATTAAAGGTCTGCTATGTGGATGGAGCCTATCCTGTCTGCTCCTCCTACCGCTATCAGCTTCTCATCCTTGCTGACAGCTATGCTGGAGAGGATGTTGCTGGCTGTGGGGCCGTCGAAATAGCCGTGGATGTTGTAGATCAGGAAGCCCAGCTGCCTCAGGCCTACATTGTCGTCGTAGTAGAAGACTGTTCCGAGGTCTTCTATGTCTCCGGCGGTGCCCCAGAGGCGGGTTTTGGATTCGTTGGTGCAGAGGCATCTTATTGGGCCGTACGCGGCGGCGTTGCCCAGGGCGTAGACATCCTGACCGTTGATAATAGCCAGGAGGCCGTCTTTTGTGGCTACTATCTTTCTACCGTTGTTCCAGTCTGTTACAGCGGAGGGTTTGGCCAGGTATTGCCGACCAGCGGCGTGCGGGAGGACCAGGGTGTCGTCTATTGTGCCTGGTTGGGGGATGGTTTTATCGTCCGTACCAGGTTGGGAGGTGGTTTTATCGTCGAAGCCAGGCTGAAAGATGGTCTTATCGTTGGTGCCTGGCTGGGAGATTGTCCCATCTATGGCAAGTGGCTGCGGGAGGATGTTGGATAGGAGCCAGGTCTTGTAGAGGGCGGTGGCTTCTTCGAATGGGATGAAGGTGTCGATCCTTTTGTTTTTGATGGTGAAGCAGTACCTGTTTTTGTCCCCGCAGAGGCCGTGGAGGGTGTTGGTTTCGTCCCAGACCAGGCCGATGACTTTGGAGTCTTCTATGTTCGTGTGAGGGACGCTTCTCCAGAGGCGGACGGGGGTGATGGTCTCTATCGGGAAGGCGTTGAACGGGTTTGCGGCGGTGACCTCTTCGGTGGCTTTTCCGCGCTTAATGTAGGCTGCTATCTGTTCATCGGTCATGTCCTTCGGGTAGAAGATCTGGTCGGTCGTAATTGGGCCTGGTTCGTGCATGTGAGGGCGGAATTTCTCCAGGTCAACGCTCAGCACGCTCAATCCGCCATCGTGCCCTCCGCTATCTACCAGGTAGAGTATGTCCCGCTGCTTGTCTATGCATACCCCGCTGGTCGTGGCGTGCGCGTGCTTGACTGTCCCTACAGCACCCAGACACTCCGGCGGTTCTCCGTTCAGATAATCCCAGCGCATCAGATAGTCGGTCATAGCATAGGTGCGATAGTCATTTTCAGGCTTCTGTAGGGGCCAGACGACGATGACATACCAGAGGACGCCGAACTTATCGATGGCGAACTCATTGATGGCCATGGTGGTCGGCATATAGTCCACAAATTCATCAAACGTGGTCTTGCGTCCGATCGATGTTACCTTCAGGGTGTTGGTGTCAAAGCTGAAGAACTCATCCGAGCACGCCGGCAGGAAGATGAAGGTGTGGTCATCCACATTGTGAGCGTGGGCCATGTAGCGGTACCAGGTGTTGTTGCAGTAGTTGTCGGTACACTCGGCTACCCTCCAGTTGAGGTCTTCCAGCTCCTCGGTGTCGACATTGATCCTCCACAGGTAGCCGGACTTCGTGCAGCCGTAGATGTGCTGATCAGGCCCGACGTGCAGGCGGTAGCAGTAGAGCTCAGCTGCCTTGCCCAGGTCCTTGACGGTCTTGGTATCCAGCGAGTAGCGATAGACATGGCCCCGCATAAACCCGATCATATAGGCGCAATTGTGCTTGGCATCGTAGGTGGCGCCATATATGGTCTCGCGGGGGACAGGAATGCCCCAGTTCTCCGACTTGCCGGTCTTGGGATCGTAACAGACCATAGTGGAACCCGGCCAACCCTCCCAGATGTGGGTGTGGTGGGCGAATGGCATCCACTCAGGATGCGCCGGAGCACGGTCGGTCGAGTGAGTAGTCATAAACAGCCTGCCGTCCGGGAGCATTGAGATGGACTCATGGAACTTGGTAACCGGAAGCTGGCGTGCTGTCGGGAGCGTGACTTCCTCAGCTTTGACGCAGATCCTGGCGGTGTCGGTCGGGTAATCATAGGCAATCAGCCGCGTATGGCGCGCGCGTCCGGATTCATCCGAAGCCGCGTAGTAGAGCGTGCCATCCGGGGAAAGGTTAACATCCCAGCAGCCGGGATAGTCTATATCGCAAAGCCCAATCCGCTGCCGCACACCGGTCTGGTTCATAAGCGTGAAATACTCATCCGAGAATAGTCTGAACTTATATGATCTCTCACTCATTTTTATTGCCTCACGTTTTTTTGTTCTGTTCCGGCGTAGTGGACATGGATGTCCAGGGAATCTGGCAAGGGTCATGGATGACCCTTGCCAACAAAAACCAGAATATTTTTACTAAATATTGTAACGTATTTTCAGTATGCCGAGTCTATGTAGTTAGTGTAAAACCTTTTGACCTCCTTTTGGTCTCCAAGTTTTGGGCCCCGGTGATTTTATTATTGCCGGGGTAATTTTTTGTCCAGCGGATGATCTGACGGAGCTGACCGATCTGACCGATCTGACCGAGATTCTTCACTGCGTTCAGAATGACAAATCCCTTCCTGACTCCTGTCTCCTGACTCCTCCGCTAAATACAGCGCCGTCCAACGCTCCGGTATAGTCACTACTGCTTTGCCATCTTTGATCGGATACTTCTGGCCGGTGAAAAGTTCGGTTATTTGACCGGTGCATCCTGGCAGGTTAAGAGTGCGGGTGCCTCCGGTTATGGTGTGGATGCAGATCAGTTTGTCTCCTATATAGGTGACGTCGCCCTCATGGGTGTTTGGGATGATTACTCCGGCTTGTTCGGCTATTCCTCTCATCAAGGATGCAGGGATGGCGGGGCTGGTGGAGTAGACGGAGGTCCAGCCAGGCTGTCTCTTCACTACTAATCCTGGTATGTTGTCCTGGGTAGTTCCGATAACTTCCCCCTCGGTTGGGACAAAGACCGGTCCGTAGGGTTCTATGTCTGAGTAGGTTATCTTTTCTGAAGTAAGCAGACTGGATATGTTGTCGGAGTTGCTCAGAACAGTGACAGTCTGCTTCTTCTCGGTGCTCCGGACATCCATATTTATTCCGGTGATCTCTGAGACTCGGGTAGTGTCGATCTTGTTACCATCGATAATCCCCGGAGCATACAGGAAGACCAGCGTGTTGCCGTTTTTCTTGAACCTGGAATCGATATAGGCTTTCTGGTTGTTATCGATGGAAAAGGTGTTCAGGAACAGGTAGCACTTGTAGCCGTCAGGAATCTTTTCGAGGTCATCGATCAGGTAGACGTCGAAACCTGCCCCGGTCTTGCACATTTCAGCTAGCTGCCTGCTGACCAGGTCGTAGTGTATATTGGACAAGAGTTTGGTGTAGTCCCCTGCCCTTTCGTCCATTATCACAGCGATAGACCTGGTGGGGTCATTGGGTCTGCGTTTGACCTTGAGCATGCTGCGTTCGATATCAGAGTATTTCTTGATCATCTGCAGCAGCCTCGGATCCCCCAATGTGCTGCCAGTGCCAAAGTCCATTACCTGAGCTGACGCACCTGCAACCAGACACTTCGCATAGTGTCTCATCAGCACGGCTGCGTCGTCGTTAATGTCCTGAGAGGGGGTGAATCCGTCCTGCATGTGGTGAGTCCGGTGGTCTACCTGGTCCATCCACAGCTTACCGTTGACCTTGAAAGACTCTGCAGCAGTCATGAAACCTGAGCCCTCTCCCATCGCTCTGCCGGAATACCACGAGGGCCCGATGCCGAAGTCCACATATGGTGAGTGGGTAAAGACGTTGACCCCGTTGTGCCCGGTGACCTGATATCTGCCGGCGCCGGTTACGAAAGTCACATAACCATAGTATGTCCCGACCAGCGCCTTACCTTTGCTCTCCTCTTTGATCGCCTTGCCAAACCGGCTGATGGCCATCGACAGCGCTTCGGAGTAGTACCTGCGGTAGTCGGACTCATACCTGCCATTGCCGGGATTTATAAATGTAAAGAAGTCAGCCTTATTTCTCTGCTGGGAGCTGGGAATCCGGACTTCATCGAAGGATGCCAGATTAGTCTTCCAGGCCTGGTTCAGGTTGCTTATAGTGGAATATTTCTGCTGGACAAATCGTTCAAAGGCGACGCGCGCGGGTTCGCTGTAGTCGACATAGACCATCTGGGAGGGAGACAAGGTCGATCCCCACATCTGCCACTCCCAGGTTATACCGCTGCAGGGAGCATACCCGATGACCCGGCTGCCGTAACTCGATCTTCCGACGTGCTTGACTACTTCCTTAAGCAGATAACAGGTCCTCTTCTGCCAACCATCAGACGCAAGCGAAGGCACCCTCTGGGTCCCATTCCCCTGGTAGGCCGGAATGTCGATGGAACCTGACTCTGTCCGGCAGTATTCGTCCGGATGCTCCTTATCATAGGATGCAAGCCCGGGGTTCCGGGAACCGTCGACTGCCAGGAACAGGACTATATAGGCTTTCGGGTTGGCGTCCAGGATATCCATAATGGCCGTATCCATCAGCGCCCAGTCAAACATCCCTTTGCCGAGGTACGGAATGAAATCGAAGGAGAGCAGGTAGGTGTTGACCCCGGCCCTGCCGATATTTGCGTGCAGTACCTTGGCTTCCTCTTTATACAGGTAGACCTCTGTATTGAAAGTAGTCAGGGGTTTGCCGTTGACCATAAACACCGGGGTGCCGTTTATAGTTGAGAGTTTGGCTGTAGGGATGCTGGAGAGCTGTAAGTCTTTCTTGATATTGAGGTTGCTGACTACAGAAAACATCTGCTTTGCAACGCTAGAGTTCTTTGCAGGAGTCATATCGAAGGAGTCAGTGGTGAAGCTGAGTTTGTATGAACCCGGCTGGATATATTTTGATAGCCGGACCTTACCAGTGATGGTTCTTTTCTGCCCTGCGGGGATTGATGGAAGTGCCTGAGTGCCCAGTAGTTTGCCTTTTGATGCTCCGGAGCTGTTTAGCTCTACAACCAGCTCAGTGCCTTTTGAGACTTGCTTAGCAGGTTTGATGACAAGTGAGTAACTCAGCCATTGATCTGGTTTGATACTCTTTGGAGCTGAGAGGGACAGGACCTGCACCGGGTTCATTACTCCGGTATAGACATAGGACATCCGGTTGCTCCAGACACCATTCGGGGGAACACCATAGGAGAGCGAAGGAGCCCAGGCTGAGTCATCAAATGCTACACTCGACCAATCGCCGGTCTGACTGCGTCCGCACTTCCATGAGGGATCAGTCTTCAGGGATATACTCTTGCCGTTCTTGAGCAATATGTTGACTTCACCAAGCGCGCCAGCCTGCCCTCCGGAGTTTTCGATCTCGATTCCGACAACGTTTTTGCCGGATACGAGGTAGGGTTTGAGATCATACAGATCGGGTTCGGTCCAGACAGAGAAGAATGGACCGTGGGGCAGCTTCTTTCCATTTATATAGAGCGTGCAGTAGTTGTCCCCGGTAATTTCGGCATAGGCCTGCTTTATGGAATCTTTGTCGGGAACTTCGAACTCTTTGCGGAACTGGCAGACTGCGGTGCTGTCATCGGAGGCATCGGTCGGTTTCCATATCCATTCGGCGCTCCAGTAGTGGCTCCGGTGGCGTTCGACTTTGGCTGCGGAGTTCCATTTGTAGGGATCAACCATTTTGAGATCGATAGACTCCAGCCTTAAAGTGCTTTTTCCATTCGCAGATTCAAGCTGGACAGATATTTGAGCTCTGGCTGCAAGTTTGGGGATATCGATGATCCGCTCGAACTGCTGGATTCCGGGTTTGCCGGTGGTTAAGTCATACTCGACACTGCCAGCTGTCTTATTGCGGAAGATATCTGAGTAGCTTAAACGCAGCTTGAGATGATCACCTGCTCTGATTTCATTGGCTCTATAACTGCAAGTCAGCTTGTACTTTCCAAGGTCATTGATCAGCAGGTTGTTGGACAATAAAACTCGCCCGCCTGAGTTCGCCGACATTACAACCACTTGCTTGCCGGATTCGATTATCACAGAGGTTGATCCGTTTTTAGCGCTTACTGTCCAGTCATCTGGGACCTTACCATCGGTGCTGATGCTGAAGTCTCCGTTTTTTACAAGTCCACTGGTAGAGGGTTCAGCAAAACGCATGCTTGAAATCTCGACTTTGGCACCGGGCACATAGAGAAGATCCAGCCTGACCCCTTCAACAGTGCCTGTCCAATAAGGTGTCTGTGTCAGATCGACTGAATAACTGTGCCGTTTGCCATCCCCCTCAATATTAAACCGGCACAGCCTAACCTCTGCAAGGCCTTCACCGGTCCGTCTGAAATAGACCAATCCCAGCCCGGAGGTATCGGATGTCATGGTGATAATCATTCGTTTGATTTTACCGGTATCGATGTTCAACTGAGGAGATGTAAAGAAAGGCCAGTCACCGATCACACCATTCAACGTGCCGTCTTTCTCCGATATTTCCTGGTAACCGGTAGCCTGCCAGCCTTTAAAATCCCCCTGTGTGATATCCAGAGTTACTGCGCAGAGACAGGTTGATGCCAGTAACAAGACGAACACAAAAAGTATTGCAATGCGCTTCATAAGCAAAAGGCCCCCACGACATCCAAATGGACTATTGGTTGGGACTAATGCTAATGCAATAGAGACTTGTTGTCAATTTGACCATGTCATCCTACAGACACCATGTCATCCTGAGGCACGAAGGATCTGCTGTTCTATTCGGAAACAGCAGATCCTTCGTGCCTCAGGATGACATGGTGTTATTCCCCGGTTTTGTTGGTCAGTGCTCTTATGGCCTGGGTTCGGGCGTTGTCGTAGTTGCCGTCTAGTTGCCATTTTTTTACTAGACTGGCGTGGATATCGGGTTTGCGTTGTTTTAGCAGGTAGAAGAGTTTGTAGTCTTCGGCTGCTTCTCCGGATGCTTCTGAGCCGCGGCTTATTATTGGGCCGTTGGGGCCTGGGAAGATTGTCTGGTAGTCACACTCCGGGTTGTCGGTATCGTCCCAGGGGTTGCTTCTTGGTTGATATGTGGAGTAGTACCCCCACCCGTTCAAGCCGTGCTCGATGGCTTTCCAGGCAAGGTATCTGGGGTAGTTGATCAGGCTGTATGAGGCATCCGAGCGGGTCTTGTCACCCATTACATCGTAGAGAGCGTTATAAGCCCTGGGGGCTGTATATAATGTATGGGAGTTGGGTGAACCATCCAGATGCAAAAAGCCTGGCACTGAGATATCGATATACTTGTTATACCAGTCCTTCAATCCAGGATACATTGTGGAGTCATCCTCTACCAGTTTCTCCGGAAGACCGAGCCAGCCACAGGGGTTTATGTATATCATCACATTAGGATCAGCTTCCCTGCAGACTCTGGCCATCTCCCCAAACAAGCGGAAGTTCTTCGGGTTGGGTTCGTCCCCACTCTCTATGAACCACTGGGAATAATCCATCCCCAGCTTTTTGGCAGTCTCAACGTGGGATTTGAGGATATTTGTTAGGTCTGCCTGCATCTCCGGTGTGAAATCTTTTACTCCGAAGCCCCCATCGGTGTTCTTTGCTGACCATAGTATATGACCATAGCGACCCATCCCCCATATCTTAAAGAGCACCTGTTTGTCCAGTTTATACAGAGCTTCAGCACCGGTGCCCGGCCACGGCCAACCGTCTTCATCGGCTGAAACTCCGGCAACCACAGTCATCCCCAATTCATGACGAACGATGGCTTCGCGGTCTACCCAGTCTACCGGGCGGAAAGGCATCATATTGGTCTCATGCGTCCAGTAATTGACCCAGACTTTGGGGTTAGGAAGGGTTACATCAACAACATTGGCAGTCAGCGTGATCGACGGCCCACCTTTGTATGAGAGCTGCGCGGTGTATTTGCCTGGCTTACAGTTATTAGTCCGGACTTTCACCCAGAAGATGGCGCTGCCGGCATGAGAGAGTCTGACAGTCGGGAAGTCCATTATCTGCGTGCCATTCAGGCAATATTTGCGGAGGAGATCGCGGCCTGGTTTGTTGTTTGAGGATATCAATACATAAGGAGTTGCACCGTGCGCCCAGGACTGCTGGACTCCAAATACATAGAGTTCGCCAGTGATGCTGCGTACCCGGACTCCGTTTGCATCTACAAAACCCGACAGCTTAACATCCAGTGTCCTGACGCGGTTCCGGCTGGTGTTGGTGAGATAGACAGCTATTGGTTCGCTCTCATTGCGGCAGACTACGGTCTCGATTGGTTTGTTGATCAACGATCTATTCGGGAGGATCGGAGCTGTTGCAAGTGATTTCCAAGGGGATGCTTTCGACCACACAGCCGGAGCTCTACTGGTATCGCTTGCATATAGTTCAGCTGACCATTTTGCGTAATCATCGGCGCTGACTTTAGTAGAAGCAATCCCGGGTAAGCCATCAGCCTTTATGAGATCAAGCGCGCTGGGCAGGCCTGACGCTGCATAGTCTTTTTCAGACATCCTGGTATCGCCCCAGACCCAGGCTTCCGATATGTTTACATTACCATCAGCTTCCACTTTTAGACGAAGATAACGTCCGGAACAGCGGAGAGGCAACCAGCGCAATGGTGTTTTTGATGGAGTCTTTTGAATAGAATCGTATGCGGTTTTCCATGTCACTTTATCCGATGAAACTTCAATCTGGAATCTGACAGGGGTAGTCTCGGTGAGGATGTCTATCTCGGTGAACTTACATTTTCGCTTGAAATCAAAAACCACTGACCCGGATGTCTGCAGGGTCGGGCCTGAGGGTCTGCGGTACCAGCCGGGCTCGATGCCATCAAACAGACGCCTGCCGGAGAACGCTTTCTCATCATCTGGAGTATCAGCAACACCGGTCAAACCTGTTTCATATTGATAGGTAACACCTGTAGAGATGTTATTTCCCCAGTAATCAACATTGGGAGTCAGCAGCTTCCCCTGTGGAGCAGCAGCCTTCGTCCCCTCAAACCACCGAACCTCGGAAGTAGCAGACAACACTGACACACTGAATAAGATGAATATAATAGTAAGTAAACGCGACATGAAGACTCCTCCTATGCTTAGAACGGCAGGTCTTTTTTTAATAACCACGGAATACACGGAATACACGGAAAAGGGAAAGAAAATAAAAGTGGCTCCTGCAGTTTTGGACAGCTATTTATAGAACGAGAGCCAGTGTAGAAAAACGGCACAATGTACTGGTAACGCACAATCAAGATTATGTTCTCTCCCTTCCCTTTTCCGTGTATTCCGTGTATTCCGTGGTTTAAAAAAAGGATCTCAGCGGTTGTCGATTGTTGTTGGTTCTATGTATCTGACTATTCCGGTGTGGTCAGGGTCGGTCATTACTTCTTTCAGGATGCTCCAGGCTTCGGTGGTTACTTCGTTTAGATCGAAGCCCAGCCTCAGGCATGGGAAGGAGCACTCTACTGGTCTTCCCAGATTGAAGTGGGTTATGATTTTCAAGTCGTTCCAGGACTCTGCTTCCAGTGCGTTTATGGTGTCCCGGCAGATTCCGAACAGGGCATCGTCTACGAACAGGATGGCTTTAGAGCAATTCGGTGAGTTCCACCAGTCTATGAAAACTTTTCCGGCGCTCTCTATGTTGGCTTCGCTTATCGGGAGTAACCTGGTTGTGTCACCCTCTACTATGTCGTTGATCAGGCGGTTGAACTTCTTCACCATAGTCTCACGGCGATCATATAACTTAGCCAGCATGTAATCAGGGAACATCACTACAAAATCCTGCACGCCAGCTGCTTTGAAGGCTTTGGCTGCTTCGTGGAAGAGCATATCAAAATCCAGCACAACTGCATTGTCTGAAAGAGCAGTGGCGCTGCTGATGCTGACTGATGGGATTCCAGCCTGAGCCAGCCTGGCGTCCAGTTCCATCATTCCTGCAGTTATAATTGCCCCGGTTACTTTTTCGGTCTCCCGATTGTCCTGAAGTCTAATAGACTTGAGGAATTCCTCAGGCGTGGAGCCATTGCCTATCGACAGCACCCCGGTGTATCCATCAGCATCGACCAGCTTCTGGCTCTCGGTGATCAACTTCTGGTGAGTATAGCCATACTTCGAAGCCACAAGCCCGAGCTCAGATACCAGTGCAATAGTGCCTTTGGAGTCCTGTTTTGCAACATACGTCCCGCTGCCCTGGACCCTCAGCAACAGACCCATGTCAGTAAGCCCCCGGAGCGCATCCCGGACCGTAGTCCGGCTGACCCCAAGCATCACAGCCAGATCCCGCTCCCGAGGCATCATTTCCCCAGGTGCATACTCCCCACTGCTGATCCGCTGCTTAAGCAGGTCTTCCACTTGCTGAGATTTATTGAGAATAGGCATATAGTCCTGCTTTGGTCCTTAATAGATTACTAGGTCATACCAATTGCTATTTATATTAGCTCCTTGTGGTATATCTGTCAAATTGAAATGGATTGCAGCTTCGGATTTAGACTGCGTGATACTGGTTACTTGCTATATTTTCACGCAAAGCCGCAAAGGCGCTAAGAAGGAAGGGCATTTTGTCTATTGCATGCTTTGTGAATCAAACGAGATCAAGCTCCCGGTTAATCATCATATTGAAATGCTTTAGACTATTCCCTTCTTAGCGCCTTTGCGGCTTTGCGTGATAATTTACTAGACCCTGAACCTCATACATGAAAAGAGATAAGAAAGCTGGGTTATCTATCAGGGGTTTACTGCATCGTTCATACTGGGGAAAATATCCATACTAGAACCAGCTGTATTTACATTGACAATGAAATGGAGGCGTATAGCCATGAGTATAAATGAAAATCTTGAGGGAGCTGTGGGACTGGAGATTACTATCTCCCGGGTCTTTGATGCACCGCGCGATCTTGTATTCGATGCCTGGACAGAACCTGACCGGCTTATGGAATGGTGGGGACCGAGAGGGTTCACCTGCCCGCACTGTTCGATAGACCTGAGTGTGGGAGGAAGCTGCCACAACTGCATGAGGAGTCCGGAGGGTGTGGACTACTGGAGTAAAGGTATCTACAAAGAGATCATCCGACCGGAGAAGCTGGTCTATTCCGACTCCTTTGCAGATTCAGAAGGCAACATAGTCCCGGCATCCTACTACGGAATGCCCGGTGAATGGCCGGAAGAGTCCTTGGTAACAGTAACATTCGAAGAACACGACGGCCAAACAGTATTCACCCTCCACCACCAGGGTATCCCTGCAGGTGAAAACAGAGACATGTGCATAGAAGGCTGGAGCCAGTCTTTAGATAAACTGGAAGAGTATTTGGCAGATGAGGTGTGAGGATCGCCGTATACAGGCTGAGTGATGCGGTAACCTGTATTTTCTCACGCAAAGCCGCTAAGGCGCAAAGAAGGAAGGGGATTTTGTCTACTGTATACGTTGTAGTAATAGACAAGACCAGGTTTCCGGTTAATTGCTATAGGTGTGAAAACTAACTCTTCCCTTCTTAGCGCCTTTGCGGCTTTGCGTGAGAATTCACTAGATCTGAAAAAGAATATAAGAATCGAGTAACGAACGCCATGCTATCTATCACAAGTTTGCACAATAACGACAATGAAATGGAGGCATACAGCCATGAGTATAACTAAGGAATATCCCGGCGTAGCTGTGGGGCAGACGATTGCGATCACTCAAATCTTCCACGCCCCGCGCAAACTGGTATTCGATGCCTGGACCGAACCTGACCGAATGATGGAATGGTTGGGACCCAGGGGATTCACCTGCCCATTCTGTACCGTGGATCTGCATGTGGGAGGCAGCTGCTTCTTCAGTATGCGTTCTCCGGATGGCGTAGACTTCTGGAATAAAAGCATTTACAAAGAGATCATCCGCCCTGAAAAGCTGGTCTACCTGGACTCTTTCGCAGACTCAGAAGGCACCATAGTCCCTGCATCCTACTACGGAATGACCGAAGAATGGCCCTTGCAAGCCCTGGTAACCGTAACCTTCGAAGACCACAACGGCCATACACTCCTAACCCTCTACCACGACGGCATCCCACCCGGCGAAAACCGAGACATGTGCATAGTAGGCTGGAATGAGTCTTTTGATAAACTGGAAGAGTATTTGGCGGATGAGGTGTGAAGGGACGGATAGACAGAATATAAATGATATCAAGCTGCTGCGGGGACTTGCTTGCTAAAGTAGCAATATGAAATATTATGGGAGCGTTCCCGCAGCACAAAACACTGTAGAAACGGCATAAATCCACTTGCTTTCAATACCAGTTTGTTACACCCAAAACAACCTGTATTCAGGTTCCTGAAGCTCTTCACCAATATCTAGAATTATACGTTGTTCTAGAGGAATCATAAAATCTAGATACAGCAATTTCAAATGAAATAATTCGGCTTCGTCTCCACAATCAACTATGTTCAATTCTACATTTTCACTCCATTCTGACATAGTTACTCCATTTCTTATGTAATTAGAGGCCTTATTCATGTCCTCGCGTTGTAGAAACCACCATTTTGCCGAGGGAGTCGGTTGTCTTATAAATTTTCTTGCTGCTTTAAACTTATCAAGAAATGCATCTGAATGATTATCCGCCGCGACTACTTCAAGTCCCATTTTCAATAAAAGACGACAGGTAGCCCTTGCATTTAACGGATGTGCGAGAATACGCATTTCTGTCTTATTATCGCTTAACCAAGCAGACCCAAAAGCAGGAGAAGGATCGACTGAAAGGCGACCTTTACCATATCCTGTAATCGTACCTTCTATAGATTGCATGAATGGCGGTTTGTGTTTTTTAGTAGCAATCCCTAAGGATATCCTAAAAACAGAAAATGGATAATCTGACAAGGCTTCCAATTCCACTTTTGCTCCCAGGTAATTTTGGCATTTATCACATACGAGTCCATCTGGTAAAACACACCAGTCTGCACCTCCTAGAGATTCCGGAAGTACGTGCTCGCGTGTGTGAAAACTGTCGTCTTCGGTAAGACAAAAGATACACTTATTCATTTTTCACCTTACATGGTACTACCCATTACGGCATATGGATATGGCGTAGTGAAGATATCAACTCAACCCCAGCAGCTCGCGCACGGCTTTGACTGCGGAATCGTTTTCTCCTCGTTTGGCTAATTGGTCAATAATGGCTGTAACTGCAGCGGTTGCCTGTTCGAGGCTGACAGTATCTTCTTCCACAAGCTCCTTAATCAGCTCTGCACGGCGTTTGGTGATCTCTGTTTCATTCAGATTGCGCTGTTGATCGAAGTAGTTAGTCATCCAACGGTATAGTGCAAGAGAGGCAAGCATTATCGCGGCACTGGTGATTCCGATCTCAAACTTCTCACCTTGTTCAAAATGCACATCCTGTTCTACTTGTTTGGCGATATCTTTGAGTAGTGGTTTTATCTGTTCGTTTTCTGCTGTCTGTATAGCAAAATCAACACTATCCATCCTTGCCTTCTCCATTCATCTTTTCACGCACACGCTTAAGATTGTCGCGAGTGGTCTCCAGGTTTTGAACATCATCCACCTTGATAAATATAGCCTCTGCCTGTTTCAGAAAGTCGACAGCATCCCCATACTTACCTGTGTCCTCTGCAAGCAATCCAAGTTGACCAAGTATTGTAGCTTGACTCTGCTCATCCCATATCTTTGACATGATTTCAAAACAGCGTTTATACCATCCCTTCGCTTCATCGAACTCCCGACATTCCTGAGCGATTCTTCCAAGCTGGTGAAGCGTAGTCGCCTGACCATGTTCATTCCCGATCCGTTCATCTTTCACTAGACTGCGTTTATACCATCCCCTCGCTTCATCTAACTCCCGACGTTCTTGAGCAATTCTTCCAAGCTGGTGAAGTGTAGTCGCCTGACCATAATCGTCTCCAATCCATTCATCTATTTCCAGACTGCGTTTATACCATTTTTCTGCTTCATCGAGTTCTCCACATTTCTCAGCGATCACTCCCATCTGGTGAAGCGAAGCAGATTGACCTTTTTTATCACCGATCAGTTCCTTTATCTCCAGACTGCGTCTACACCAATCTTGCGCTTCAGAGAACTCCTCACGTGTCTCCGCAATTATACCTAACATATGAAGTATAGCAGCATGACCTTGTTCGTTCCTAGTCTGTTCAGTAATCTCCAAGCCGCGTTTAAACCATCTTTCAGCTTCATCGAGCTTTCCACATTCCTCAGCAAGCATTCCAAGCTGGATAAATGTGTCTGCCTGAGGTTGTTCACTTCCGAATCGTTCCGCGACCTCCAAGCTGCATTTGTACAATTCCTCCGCTTTATCAAAATCCCGGTGTTCCTGAGCGATTATTCCCAACTGGTGCAACGCAACCGCAAGGTTGCGATCATCACCAATCTGTTCATAATGTTCTTTTAGGCATAGATAGATGGTTTTGGCCGCATTGGTATCTCGGTGTTCCATGGCGAGTTCGCACCGATGTCCGAGTAGTGAAATCCACAGGTTCTCACATCCGTGAAGCAATTCACCGTCACTTCCTTGAGTCATTGTTTCAAGTTCTGTTACTATCTTCTCCCATTCGACAAATCGTCCCTGAAGTGTCAGCAGTCGATTGATACTATACAAAACATGCTGTACTTCGTCCCACATTTCCATCTCCTGCGAAAGCCGGAGAGCGCACATCAGATTACCCTCTTCAAACCTGAGCAGCGTTACAGCCATTTGAGCATCAGAATCGAAGAGTCTATACAGGAAGTTGCCATATGATCTATATGCTTTACAGAAAGCCTTCGTTAGTCCATCTGACTCTTCCCCCGGAAACGCTTCTATCATCAGATCGTGCAGAAACCACGGAACAGCAGGATGAATTGTATAGATTCCCTCCGATAGCTTCCTAAGTAACCCAATTTCTGCAGCCGGATCAAGCACACGGATCCATTCGTTTTTGTCCAGCCCTTTTATCAATTCCGGAGAGGTGTCTTCTTGACTTATGATTGCCAGTACACCAACATCAACAAACCCTTGGAACAACGCCAACACACCAAGTCGTTTACGAAGCGTCAGGTCCGGTGCGTCCAGCCGGTAGCTAAGTGATGCTGCCAGGGAGTGTTCGCGTCCCTCCCGTTTATCATCATCAGCAAGATTAGCAGTACCTGATTTAAGGGTGGATAGTAAAGCATCCGGTTTTATTCTGCTCAGTTCGGTAATGATCACTTGTATCGCCAGAGGGTTACCAGCCAGATATTTCAGTAAAGCGTTGTAGTCCGGCAATTCGCGAATCACATTCGGTTTCAGCCCCGCATGCTCCATCACTTTTACGGCGAGCTCCTGGGATTCATGCAGACGCAGTCCTCTCAACTCAACCTTGTTGTAAATCTTCCCCAACCAGTCCTCGTTTCTCCGGCTGGTGATAAGCACTTTAGTTGCTCCGCCATGCAGATCTTTCAGGAATCCTCGAAGGTCGTTCTGATCCTCCTGACTCCACGTGGATGGGGTTCCTGATGGGAAACCAGCAACAGGTTCGAAATTATCCCAGATTATGAAGCACTTTATCTGTTTCAAGACTGTAAGCGCTACCTGTTGTCTCTGTGCAGCATCCAATAAATGCCAATCACCACCTATCTGCTGCTTAATAATCTGATTGAATGCTATGCCGACCTTATCGCACACCTGTGAAAGCGGTAGGTATCGTTCAAATCGGAAGAAGAACATCGGACCATCCAGCCCACCGGTTTCTGTAAGCCAGCGGGCAAAGGCTGCGGATGTTTCTGTCTTCCCTACCCCAGCCATGCCTTCCAGCAGGACTATGTTGTTCTTCCTGTATGCCCGTTCCAGTTCTAGGATCACATTATCCCGGCCTATAAAACCAAAATCCGGAGGTTCAGGAAAGTCCAGCTCTGTGCCGACTGCGGCCTGCCGGGTTTCGATATCTCCAAGGACGATCTCCAGCCCTTTTTTGGGTGCAGGTGAATTAACCTCTGCGGACTCCAGGAGTATAGGGACCATCCAGTCCTGCAGAGGTAGACGACCTCTGGCTGTACTTCGATCCGGACTTGCATAAAGATCATTACGGGCCATTTGAACTGACCGCGAAAGATCGTGACCTGACAGGAAACACTCATACAGCCGTTTCATAAACCGTGCTGCAGTATGTACATACACCGAATACGCCATCGCCACAACTCCACGTGCACCAGCCTGCAGGAGTTGGTTACCGACAGATGGAAATGCACTCTCCGGATGTGTCATACCGGACTGGCAGGCATTCAGAAGCACAATCGGTACTCCAGCGCGGGCAAGCAGCTCTCCAAGCGCGCTGCCTGTTACCTCACGGTGACCATCATTGTCTGTTTCAAACAGGAGTCTTCCCTGCTGTCCATCCTTTCCAAGGTATGAGGTACTATAGTTCTTTCCTTTATTAGCAAACGTCCCGTGACCATCGAAGTGCAGCACGTGGTAGTAGTTCGGTTTCTCATCCAGGACACGGGAAAGTTTTTCAAATGTCGGGGGACGGAGCACATCAAGATTTATTCGATCCCGATGGTCTCTGAAGATTTCCAGAAGCGGACGTGCTACAGACTGGAAACCCACATCACCATCCGGTCCACCTGGGCGGCAGATGACCATGAGGATATTCAGAGTATCACTTTGCGGAAGATTGACTGTGGGATTTTTCAAATTCGGCTGGCTGCGGACAAAGGAATGAGCAAGGTGTGCGAGACCACCATAATCAAGTTCCGGATCGCGAATCAACTCCCACGGGATCGCGATACCGGTTGGATCACTTGCGTGGATGACGATCTTTGTGTTTCCCAGTTCATCTGATACCGGAGAATACACCTTTGCAGCAGCGCCGCTCTCAAAAATAGCATTAAATAGCCTTGCGCCAATCTCCTGCATCTCTTTTTCGATCCGCTCAGCGCGGTTGCGGAACTCTCCCCACGGGCACATAAGAGATTCCTCAAGATACCACTGGATATCACGGCGTTCATTATCAGTGATTATAAAATCGAAGTCAACATCGGCTGTTTTGGGCTGCATGCCCGGTTGATCAGTGCGGGAGACTCTGACGTGAGGTGGATTTCCATTTTCGGATGGTAGATATGCAATACTCAGTTCTTTCAAAGAAATGGTCTCCCTGTCTGATTTGGGCAAACTACACTCTTGTTTATGGGCATATTATAGCAGATATCGATTTTAACTGCGGTATCAACTCCACGGGATGTCAGGGCAAACGCATCAAGATTAATAATCCGCAGATTTCGCAGATTTACGCAGATTTTCAGAAAAGAGAACTGCAAAATGCGCTAAACACGCAATATTTCGAACATGTCACATCCGTTCTACTTGGATAATTGAACTGTAAATAGAATAAGATGCGTTCATCCTGCACGAGATGTTGTTGCTTCGGCAGACAGTCGGATGACAATTCCCCAGGATGGCAGGCTGGAAGCCTGCATCACAATTAAACCTACTTTTTCAGGAAGTTTGTCTTTTTGTTCTTGAAGAACTCTACTATCTTATCTTCCAGACCATTGATTACTGCGTTGGAGTGGTCTATGTTGGGGACTCGGATGAATGTGAAGGCTGGGTTGGCGGGTTTTAGGGATTTTGACAGGTCTTCGGAGTAGGAGATTGGGACTACGGGGTCGGTTTCTCCGTGAATGACCAGTACCGGAAGTTTTGAGAGTTCTTTTCTGTGGTGGAGTGCTGATCTATCGCGGTAGAAATCGGGGAGGTCGGCTGAGGTGCCTCCGTAGGCTGCTGCTATGTCTGATGTGTAATTACTTTCCTTTGAGAAGCGGGTATAGTCGGTGATTCCCATGATATCGCAGACTCCGGCTATAAGGCTGCGGTGTTTGGCTGTGAATACAAGCGATGAGCCGCCGCCCATTGACACTCCCATCATGTAGACCCGGTCCCTGTTGACTGAAAAAGCTACCATCGAGTGCTTGAGGCATTCCAGCACTGTCTGCTCAGCTGATGCATTCAGCCAGCAGTCGGAACCATAATCGGGGACTACAACTATATATCCGCCAGCCCACAACTTGCTGCGGAGCGCTGCAAACTCCGGTGAGATGTAGTTGTTATCCTGCAGACTCCCCCCGCGACCATATAGAAATACAACCAGCGGGTAGCGTTTCTGCGTGGTATAGTTTCTTGGCAGGAAGACCAAGGCGCTCTTGTCCTTATACTTGAAAACCTTTGATTCAGGCAACGGATCAGGATCAGTCGCAGCTGAGGAAACCGGCAGGCACGCTAACATGACTAATGCAATACAGACCGTCACTATGTACATGAGTGTAGTTATCCTCACCAGACCAACTTGATCCTATTTTCGTAAAACCACAGACCGAGATTCTTCACTGCGTTCACTACCATCCCATAGTGAAATGGGGAGATTGGAAAAACTGACGGGTTCATAGTATCCTTTGTTTAACTACAAATCAAAGGATGTATACAATGAACCCGTCAAAGCATAGTCTATCAGTGTTAGGCCAGATTTTCAAACTGATTCCTCGGAATCTGATTCCTAAACTGGCAAAAGAATACGGTGTGTGCAAGAATTCTCGGAAGATAACTGCCACAAGTCATGTGGCAGCTTTGATATTTGCTCAACTGTCACACGCCATAAGCCTGAACGATGTATGTGATTGTTTGCATAATCACTGTGGTTCTTTAAGCAATATTCGTGAAGCAGTCGCTCCAAGTAGGAATGCATTGTCTCATGCAAACCGTATACGTAATCCAGAGATGGCGGAAGCTTTATTCTGGTCTGTTATGGATGAGTTCAAAAGGATATGTCCAGACTTTTTTTTGAAAGGTCGTAAATATCGCGGGATTCCCAGTCGTTTCAGGCGTACGATAAATGTGGTTGATTCCAGCACCATCAGACTGCTGGCTAATAGTCTTGATTGGGCTAAGCACAATCGCCGCAAGGCTGCTGCAAAGATGCATTTGCGATTGGACTTACATACTTTCTTACCTAAATATGTGCTGGTCAAATCTGCAAATACCAGTGACCTTGCAGAAGCTTATGAGCTTTGTGCAGATGTAAAAGCTGGTGAAATAGTTGTTTTTGACAAGGCCTATGTGGACTTTGATCATCTCTATATCCTAGATGGGCGCGGTGTCTTTTGGGTTACGCGTGCTAAAGATAACGCTGTTTATGATATTGTGGGACAGCATAGCAAGCCAGAGGGTAATATCATCCAGGATGTATACATAAAGCTTACGGATCCGAAGTCCAAGAAAAAATATCCTAAAACCCTAAGGCTAGTAGAGGCCATGGTCGAAATAGATGGTCAACTCAAGCGGATGGTTTTCATTACCAACAACAAGACATGGGCGCCAAGTTCTATTTGCGATCTATACAAATCACGCTGGGGTATTGAAGTATTCTTTAAGGAGATAAAGCAGACTCTGCAGTTAGCCGACTTTATAGGTTATAACGAAAACGCTATACGATGGCAGATATGGACAGCTTTGCTTGTGTATATTTTGCTTCGTTTTATATCATACCAGGGTCGTTGGAAGCATACATTTACTCGTCTGTTTACCATTATACGCGGTGTTCTTTGGAGTTACTACGACCTTTTTAGTGTTCTAAACTGCTGTGGGATAGCACATGATAAAATTAGGATGAGAGCAGCACCCGAACAATGTTATTTGCCGGGATTTGCTCCACCCTAGATAAAAAAACCGTAAATGGGGTGTTTACAGAACACCTAAATCTGAGCCTGATATAGCGAAAAACAGGCTGTTTCTACAGGTTATGGGATGGTAGTGCACTGCGTTCAGAATGACAATGACCGCTGGTTTTGCGTGCTTTTGCGTGATTGGCGGTTCATTGTATTCCTAACACAAACACTTTGATCTCAAACTGGTTATCAATACCATCGCCTGAGCATTGAGGTTGCTATGACTGGGGCCCAGCTGCTGTCTAGTTTGCCGGTGAAATGGACGCCTATCAGCACACCGCATTTGCCGTTGAAACCGGCGGTGACGGTCATCCTCGAGAACCTGCCGTTGGGTCTCCAGGCGACTGCTCCGTTGACCTGGTATCCGTCGTATTCCAGGGCGCTGCTGTAGCTGTCATTTATGGAGTATGAGAGACCACCAATGGGGGAATACTGGAAACGCGCGGTGCCATATCCGGCTGTCAGGTATAGAGGACGCTGCTTCCAGGTGTAGCTTTTAGTGGC
This sequence comes from Abditibacteriota bacterium, assembly GCA_942493375.1. Lineage (GTDB taxonomy): Bacteria > Armatimonadota > UBA5829 > UBA5829 > UBA5829. The sequence goes on from OW818698.1 coordinate 890,032, forward strand.
AACTGCATAATATCCTACTCGCACATCGGCAACATTAGAGCGTTCTTTTTCTTTCATTGCAAAGTCTTGAGCGCCGAATGCAAGAGCTGGATGCTCCGGTGTTTCCTCCAGGACCTGCAATTGGATATTCATAGACTTGGAGTCTTTAAATATAATGCTGCTTGCTGCCATAGCAGAGAGATAGACTCTGGGTTTCACTCCGAATCCCATCCCCACAAACCCGGAACCACTCTGCCAAAACTTACGCCCCCTGCCAGTCGTATCCCCCTCAAACTGCCCGGCAAATGAAGCTATATCGATATAGTTTTTACCAGGAGTATAAGCAACAGGAATGTTGATCTGCAAAGCCCCTTGCCCATCCGGAACACCTTCAGAATTGAGCGCCATACCAGCACCCGGAAGTGGCGCTACGTTTATATACTGCTCAGCCGGAGGTAACACAGCAAATGCTTGAGACGTCGATACTGCGAGCAACACCGCCCCAACAGCTATGATTGATTTTATAGTGCGTATTATATACAACAAATATCTCCTGTTTTGGATGCAACAATAGAGTAATTAGAGAACTAATACAGATATCTTCAGATCATCCTAGAGATGATATCGTAATATGAAGTCATTATACAAGTCCAAGTTAATGGTGAATATATCAGATTAACTGGCTTTCTCCATAGTTTTGTTCACAGCTTCAATCATTTTGTTTATGTGCTCAGACCCCATTGTGGGATGAACCAGGAACATCATTGAAGTCTCACCGAGTTCACGGGCAATGGGCAGGCGCTCATCCGGACATAATCCAGCTGACTCAAATGCTTTCTCAAGATATATCTCAGGACAGATACCACTAAGACCAGGAAGACCCTGTGCAGCGATATCTGCGATGATCCTGTCACGGTTCCAACCATCATTCAGCATCTCTGGCTTCACATAGGCATAGCATCTATAGAATGAGTTGGATATATACTCAGGTGCCTGGGGTACTCTCAGGGCAGGAATCTTCAGGAACGCTTCAATCAACAATGCAGCATTTGCACGCCGCCTATTCACCCAGTCCGGCAGCTTAGCGAGTTGAATGCGACCGATAGCTGACTGCATCTCAGTCAAACGCCAGTTGGTCCCAAATGACTCATGAAGCCATTTGAATCCGGGTTTGTCCGACATATTGAATACGGCATCGTGGCTCTTTCCATGGTCTTTATATGACCAGGCCTTATTCCAGATATCGTGATCATTAGTAGTCAGCATCCCGCCTTCTCCACCAGTACTCATTATCTTGTCCTGGCAGAAAGACCATGCAGCAACATCACCAAGCGAACCGCAGGGCTTGCCTTTATAGGTTGCTCCGTGGCACTGCGCACAGTCTTCTATTACCTTCAGACCGTGCCGACCAGCGAGCTCTCGTATCGGGTCCATATCACAGGGCCATCCACCAAGGTGTACGGCTATTATCGCCCGTGTCTTCGGAGTAATCACAGCTGCAATTGTTTCAGCTGTGATAGTACCGCTGTCCCTGTCCACATCCGCAAATACAGGAACTGCCCCCCGTGCAACAACGCAGCTTGCAGAAGCAATAAAAGTCCTGGGAGTAACAATAACTTCATCACCAGGTTCTATACCAATAGCATATAAAGCAAGCTCCAGTGCAACGGTGCCATTAGTCAGAGCTACACCATATCTACACCCCATGGCTGCGGCAAACTCTTCCTCGAATGACTTAGACTCATCACCAGTATGCCAGTAATTAACTTTGCCCGATTCCAGAATCCGCGTTACGGCTGCTATTTCGTCCGTCCCATAATATGGCCACGGAGCGTTTTCTAATATGGGAGTTGGGATCGGATTCGTGAGTTTTGTAGCCATTATTGCTGCTTCCAATCTATATATTCTTGCGTCGCATCAAGTGGTGAAATAGTGCTTGTTAGCTATAAAATAGTTCTAGCAGGATTGCCATATGCCTTTGAGTTGTCGGGTATATCATTTACTACAACTGAACCAGCGCCAATAATGCACCTGGAACCTACAATTACATTCTGTCTAAGACAGCTGCCTATACCAATCATAGATAATTCGCCAATCCGGACTCCACCAGCAAGTCGGGTACCGGGACATATATGAGCCGCTGTTAAAATGGTGCAGTCATGATCAACGGAGCAGCCAGTATTGAGAATACAACCGTCTCCTATCTCGGCTCGCGCATTCACAGCCACCTGAGCCATTACTACAGTCCCTCGTCCCAAAACAGCGCTTTTTGAGATCACAGCAGATGGGTGTACAAGGACAGGTAACTTCCATTTATACTGGTCGGCATACGCCAGGAGTCCTGCTCTGACTTCATTACTGCCTATACCGAGAGCAACCGTAGCACCTTCGGGGATGGCACCTCGGTCACCAATAATTTCCCACTGCAGAATGTGATCACCCGATCGTGCTTTGTCATCATCAACAAACCGTATGTTTTGATACCCCAGAAGCTCAGCAATCTCTGCAACTACGACTCCGTGCCCTCCAGCACCAGCTACATACAGGTCTGCGTCAGTCATATTTACTCGCTCTGCTCGCTTCCGTTAAATTTACTCATAGTAGCCTCGTTTGCTTGCGAAATGCCCTTACGCTTAAAAACAGCAAGCACAGTCCCTATGAGTATTTTTAAATCCAACAGGAAACTGCAATTATCTACATACCAGACATCCAGTTTAAACTTGTCTTCCCACGATATCGAATTGCGGCCATTGATCTGTGCCCAGCCGGTAATTCCAGGACGAACGTCGTGCCGTCTGGCTTGTTCTGGAGTGTATTTATCAAGGTATTCCACAAGCAATGGCCTTGGACCGACAAGACTCATGTCCCCTTTTAGCACGTTCAGCAATTCCGGCAGTTCATCTATGCTTGTGGCGCGCAATATACGCCCCAGGCGGGTCATCCTTTCAGCATCAGGAAGAGGTATTCCATTCTTATCAACAGCATTGCGCATCGTCCTGAACTTATACATCCGGAATATCCTATCCTTGAGTCCGGGTCTTTCCTGGCAGAATAAGACGGGCATTCCAAGGACTGCGGCTACGATAATTGCTGTAACAATCATCAGAGGCAATAGAACTATAAACATACAGAAAGACACTATGATATCAAAGGTCCGTTTTATCATAATTTATGTATCTCTTGCCCTCAATAGTTGAGTATCCCGTGCAGAAACAATAACTAATGCATTCACTATACTACCTCATTTGCATTATCGGGGGAGCCACCTGTCACATTGCGGAAGATCTGATCGAACTGTTTTACACCTGCTGCAAAAGATAGCTCTCTGTTATAGAAGGAACGTCCGTTTAAACCAAATTGATTTAGTGTGGCGGCATCCATTTTCGACAATTTCATTACAGCATCTGCGATGCTATGCTTATCCTCCGGCTTACAATGTAAACCCGCCCCTGCTTTTATTACCAGATCGGCAGAATCCCCATCAACAGCAGCAATAACTGGCCGACCTGTATACAAATAAGTCGGTATTTTACTCGGTATGGTCACGTGGAATAATGGATTATCTTTTAAGTGGACCAGCAGCGCATCTGCGGCAGATAACACCTTACCTATTTCTGAGACTGGACGACGCGAAAGAAACTGAACGTTTGTCAGGCCTAACTGCACCGCCTTAGCCTTGAGCTGATCTACTTCAATTCCGCCCCCTATAAAAGTGAATTTCACTTTTGCAGTATCATGCATAATCAGTTCAGCAGCCTCAAGTACACTGCTGAGTGCCTGCATTTTCCCTATTGTACCAGCGAACACAACATTAAAGTATCCATCGAAACCCAGTTCTTTTCTGGTGGTCTGGAGATCCTCTTGTGTACATTCCATTGTGTTCTCATCGCACCAGTTGTAAATAACATCAATGTGATCACTTGGGATGCCCCGTTGAACTAACAATGTTTTCATTCCCGGTGATAGTACGACGATGTGATTTGCTCGATTGTAGGTTGAATTGCAGAAAGCACCCAGTATTTTTTGTGCAAATCGATTGCGCATCATACCAGACGTTGTCACAGTATCCGGCCAAAGATCCTGTATATCGTAGACTACTTTACACCCCCCCAGCATTCTCATCAAGTAAGAAGCCATTCCTAGTGTAACAAGGTTATAAACATGAATAACATCAGGTTTCTTGACCAAAAACGGTCCCAATGCAGCAGCGCTCAACCCAAAACTGGAATAGTTGATCATCCGTCTGATGCCTGATTCATCGTGACTTGGATATAACGGCAATCGTGTAACGCTAACACCATCAATTACTTCTCTTTGCCAGGGCCGGATTTTATATCCGGGATACAACTTGCCTCCCGGGTAATTTGGAAATCCTGTCAGAACCTCTACTTCATGTCCAAGGTCTATAAGTGCTTTGGCAAAGCTCACACTTTTATAGAATGGTTCTGGTTGAAACCACTGGGTTAAAAATAAAATTCTCATTCTTAGATTGTGTGAGTTGCTATGGAATACAGCGCCAACTCTATTTACCTCTCTATAGACTAAAAGGACTATTTGTGCCAGACTGTCCGGTTTATATAGTCGGTATAGCTAAGTATAATCCTGACAACTTTCTCCGAAACAATAGGTACATTGTAATCATCAACAATATCCAGAGTTCTTTCGCTGCCTCGCTTCTGTGATTCAAGGACTCGAAGCGATCTCAAAACATTGTCAAGGTCCAAACTCGTCATCATTACTGCGCCTTCTTCCATACCTTCAGGGCGCTCATGGGCCTCCCGAATGTTTAGGGCGGGGAAGTTAAGGATAGATGACTCCTCGGTAATTGTCCCGCTATCTGATAGAACAGCAGCAGCATACTTTTGCAGTTTCACATAGTCTAGTAAACCCAATGGTTTCATTAACTCAACTTTATCGCTCAGTTGTATTCCTTCAGTTTCAATGCGTTTTCGGGTCCGAGGGTGTGTAGAAACAATCACACGCTTTCCATAAGCATCAGCGAGTCCGTTAAGTAAAATACCCAACTTTGCGAATTGTTTCGGCGAATCAATATTCTCTTCTCTGTGGCAGCTCACAACGAAATAATCATACTCGTCCAGACTCAGCCTGGATAATATGTCAGATGAATCAATTTTGTCAGCATAATGGTGAAGCGTCTCATACATTGGGCTTCCAGTTTTTATGATACGATCAGGCGGCAAACCTTCGCGAAGCAGATATTCACGTGATATGCTGCTGTAGGGCATGTTGATGTCGCTAATATGGTCTACGATTTTTCGATTGATTTCCTCCGGAACACGCTGATCAAAACAACGATTGCCGGCCTCCATATGGAACACGGGGATTTTACGTCTCTTGGCTGGGTATGCAGCTAGACAGCTATTTGTATCGCCTAATATTAGCAGGGCGTCGGGTAGCACTTCAGCGAGTATCTGGTCGATTTTTGTTATGATGTTGCCTACGGTCTCACAAGCCGTATCACCAGCAGCTTCAAGGAAGTAATCCGGTTTACGAATCTCCAGCTCATCAAAGAAAACCTGGTTGAGTTCATAGTCGTAGTTCTGGCCTGTATGCACTATAATATGCTCAACGTGATTGTCCAACGCTGCCATTACACGCGATAACCTTATGATTTCGGGCCGTGTGCCAACCACTGTCATTACTTTCATAATCTAGAAACTCCTACAATTCCGCACTAAGCAAGGAGATCACTTATCTGAGTCTTTGCTTTTAATAACTTTTTCAAAATAAGTCTCTGGACGATCAGGATCAAACATCTCACAAGCCCAGAATAGCGTCACCATCTCAGTATCTCCAACATTTTCTATCGAATGAGTGTATCCTGGAGGAATATCCACTACTATAAACTGTTCACCGGAGACACTGTATTCAAGAACCTGATCACTGTTTATCTTTCTGAATCGGATAATCCCTTTTCCTTCTACCACCATAAATTTTTCAGTCTTTGTATGGTGGAAGTGGTTTCCACGGGTAACGCCAGGATTAGTACGTGAAACAAAAATCTGTCCAAAGCCCGGACTCTTTACAAACTCCGCAAGGCAGCCTCGATCGTCTGATTTAACGTCAAGTTGATATGAAAAATCGTTTTCTTCCAGGTAGGACAAATAAGTAGAGTAAAGACGTTTTGTAAATTCATCGCCAAAGTCAGGAAGTAAGAGCGTAGAACGACTATCCCGGAAAAATTGAATTTTTGCAGCCAGCTCTCCCAGTGAAATACTATGAGAGGGCAAAGGGTCTGCAAAGCGGAATCCCGGTTGCTCCGATGCTTTTATTTCACTTATTATTGTTTCGACTACATCATCTATATATGTCAGATCAATCTCTTTTGCTGGATCGGATATCTGAACCGGCAGACCGTGGGCAATATTGTAGCAGAAGGTTGCAGTAACCGAATTATAGTTCGGCCTGCACAGCTTGCCATAGAGGTTTTTGAACCTATATACCACGCCTTCAGCGCCTGTCTCTTCACAGTAATGGCGCAATGCTTCCTCAGCTCCGCGTTTGCTGTCACCGTACGGATTATTCAGCTCAACTTGTATTGATGAAGACAAGAGTATTTTAGGGGCACAAGCATGTTTTATGAGCAGCCTGCATATGTCCTCAGTTAAACCAGTATTTCCTGTTTGATATTCGTCAGGCGATTGTGGACGATTTACACCAGCCAAATGAACAATAACCTGAGCTTTCTGCAGCCAACCGGCAAGCTCCTCAGGAGTATTGTCTATATCGTATTCATATAGTTCAATGTCATCCAACCATTTCAGCGCTGCACACAGATTTTTGCCTACGAATCCTTTTGCTCCAGTAACCAATGTTCTCAAAACGTTTCTTCCTCTGTATTCCTAAAAGACATCAGATTTCGATTCTTTCTCCACGCACTGCCTTCTGCACGCAGTCTAGCTTAAGGAGCAATTCGCTCATGCCATCAACATCCAAACGCAACGTGTTATGCGAGTTGTAGTCGTCTCGCAGGGCTATTTCTTCTTTTCCTTCGCTAAAATAGGCCGAATAGTTGAGATCGCGGTTGTCTGCTCTAACCCGGTAGTACCCACCCAGGTCTTCTGCAATGGAGAACTCCTCACGTGTGAGCAATGTCTCGTAAAGCTTCTCGCCGTGCCTGGTGCCGATTACATTAATAGGATTATCAGAGTTCAGCAGTTTCTGGAGTGCCAAAGCCAATACTTCAATAGTGCAAGCAGGAGCTTTCTGCACAAAAGTATCTCCCGGAGTCCCGTGTTGGAAAGCATAGAGGACCAGATTAACTGCATCCTCAATTGTCATCATAAAGCGAGTCATAGCAGGATCTGTGATTGTTAAGGATTGCCCCTGTTGTATCTGCTGGATGAACAATGGAATTACTGAACCGCGGCTAGCCATAACATTGCCATATCGCGTAATTGAGATAACAGTATTCGAACCAGCGACACGTGATTTTGCTACTGCCAGCTTCTCCATCATAGCCTTTGAGATGCCCATTGCATTAATAGGGTAGACTGCTTTGTCTGTACTCAGAACAATGACCCGTTTTACCCCGCTTTGCATCGCAGATGTTAATACGTTCTCCGTCCCAATTGCATTGGTGCGCAGGGCTTCCAATGGAAAGAATTCACAAGATGGCACTTGCTTTAGCGCTGCTGCATGAAATACGAAATCAACACCAGTCATTGCATCAATCAAGCTATCCGCATTGCGAACATCACCGATATAGAACTTTAATTTTGAATTCGCATATGCCTTACGCATATCGTCTTGCTTTTTCTCATCACGAGAAAACACACGAATTTCGCTTATACTCGTTTCAAGGAAGCGTTTAAGAACCGCATTACCGAATGTACCGGTGCCACCGGTTATTAAGAGCGTTTTATTTTTAAACATAGCAAATCCCTGGGTTTTTCTGTTTTATAAATCGAGATAAATATAGGACCTGATGTCCAAGTAGTTATCCCTCCGGATAACGATGGCAATAATGAGACGTTTAATAGATTCAATACTCATATGCGGCTTTTAACACGCTCATTAGCGATGAACAATACACAGCGAATAACTAAAGTTATAACCTTGCAGGCTAACTTGGCTGTCAAGCTATATTAACACTGTCAGCATATTCCTGTCCAAGAACAAAAACATTTGTTTTTCAATGTGCGCTAGAAATACGGCTATAGATTCATACATAAAATACGCTATTTGAACTTGGCCAGGTGTTTCCAAATACCCATATATCGCTCAAAAACAGCATCCAATGAATATTCGCGTAGAACTCGCTTACGAGCTTGACTCCCTAGTTGATCTCTTAGAACATCATCCGCCATCAAACGTTGAAGGGCGGATTTCAACTCGTCTACATTCTGGGGTTCGATGAGCTCACCGTGTCCTTCGGGCAACATCTCAGGAATTGCACCCACTCGAGTGGCGATAATTGGTTTACCCAATGCCATTGATTCCGCTATCACATTCGGAAAACCTTCGGTATAACTGGGAAGAACAAATAGATCGCACGCCGCCATCATTTTAAGAGCTTCATCATGTTCTTTTTTACCAGTGAATTCCAAGTCTTCCGGTATATATCTAGCTATGAGTTGGTTTTGATATTCTTGACTGCCAGGACCAACAATAATGAGCTTCCAGTTCAGATGATTTAATTGAACCCAGGCTTGAACCAATTCTTCGATGCCCTTGGTAGGTATAACTGAACCGAGAAACATCAATGTTCTTTGTCCTGACGAGTTGGCAAAAGATTCAGGAAGTGCATTCGTGTTCACACAGTTTGGAACTCGAGTCACTTTAGCATTTGGCAGATGAGTTCGAATAGCTTCTTCAGTAGAAGCATCAATTGCAATAACAGTATCAGCCATACAAATTGCTTTCGACATCAGCTTCCATTCTGTTGTGTTCGCGACAGCGATTTCAGGTATACGGCCGAACCGAATATGAAGGGTTACAGGAATTCTATATCCATGCGCAATTCGTATTATTACCAAGTCGCGAATAATAGACAATTGACCCGATGTATTCAAATGAACAACGTGTGGATGAAAGCGCAATTGTCGGATAAAGCGGAAAACATCGCGAACTAGCTGCAATCCTCCAAACACAACACGTTTCCAGATTACCCAATCATCCTCAGCTCTCCAGCGAACCGCAGTATCCACATTACTGATATCCACATCTGAGCGCGTTGCTGAGTAATTGCAGATCATTTGTGACCAATGTGCAATACCCCCATAGGGCGGCGGTATTGGAGAAACGAGTAGTATCTTTATTCTGTCTGTATTGTTGCTCATATAGTATCCTATGGCATTAAAAACATTACATATCAGTGAATGACTAATGTCAATATGTCAGTGAGAACAGGACTTAGCAATGTCATGTCCAATTTCTGGATGATTAATGATTCGATATACCTGCATCCTTATTTTCCAAATCTTCCGAGTACCGTGAGGCAAGATACGCAGTGATGATCAGACACAACCAGGAATACTTGTCAACCTGCGATACCATCCCAGTATCCATAGCAAATATTAGCAGTAGTATGAAAAGCGCTATTAGTTTGCTATTCTTGCGAGGTTTCCCAATCTGTAATAATATTGCAATATGGAAACCGTAGTAAATAAACAGACCGACTAGTCCTGTATTACAGAGCAATTCAACATAATTGTTGTGTGAGTAGAGGCCATACGAAGATAGGCTGGCAAACTCTCCATAACCGTGTCCGAAAAGAGGTTTCTGTGACCACAGCATTATTGCTTCATTTAACAGTTCTTTTCTGACATTTGCACTAGTATCACTGCCTCCAAGTCCTCTTTCAAAACGTTGTATAGTTCCAATCTGCTCAAATGTCTTACTTATAAAATCGACGTTTATTGATGGAACAACTAGAATCATAAAACAAATCCCCAGCAAGAGTGCAAGACTGTATGTAATAACACTCCTACGCTTATGAACGGTCCTGATTTTAAGAACAGTCCTGAGTTTAATAACGGGTAACGCTCTTATAAAAAGGTAAATTGCAAACATCAGCAAAGCTATGAGGGTTTTTCGGCTGCCTGTATATACAATAGAGAACAGAATCAGACCCAATGCAGTAAAGATGGCCAGCTTGCTAGTTCTAAGTTTTGCAGAAATACTGACAATAATGAATGCTGAAAATACTAGATAGACACCTACGCTGTTCGCATTCCCAAGTGTACCTGTAGCTCTGAAGCCTTCAGTTGTATTAATAGGATTCGCCAGGCATGAAATAACTAATCCAATTGACCCAGCAAATGCTCCTAGAACAATTGCCATGTATGAAACGCCATTGCAAAGTGCAACCCATATAACCAGTGCCCCAAAGATTGCTGATAACGCTGTGAACCCATATGCAATTGCTGTTTCAGGATGCGGAGCGAATAATATGCTGGCCATAACCAGAACAAAAAACAATGCAGGAAATTGCCACAATTTTGGAAGCGCTAGTCTGCCATTGGATTTTAACTTATGAATCAAAACAACAGCAAGTATGCTAACAAAAACAATATTCAACAATGACAATTGAGGATTGCCACGAACAACAGCACATCCAAACACATAAGCAAACGCCAATATATTCATAATGCTCAGAGTTCGAGTTTTTATAACCAATTTGAATGAGTCACTCATTAAAACACCCACAGAGCACAACATCAAGTACTAGCAAAAAGCTCCTGTATCCACACACTTCTACACTAGCCGCTCTCCAGCGGGGAGTTATGTCTCCTATGCATAAGTTTACAGCAGAATATACTGCGAAGTGATTGCAAATCATCATGGTCCAGTATGCACCTCTATTTGGAGGGAGCGCAATGGGTAGACTCGATAAAAGCGTATGCTATGATTATTCAACTTCCACTCGCCTTGGCGTTTTCATGCATTTGCTATTCTGGATACACTCTAAATCTGACATTGACAACCGTTGTTCTGGCTGATACAAAGATTGCTCGTGAGTGACAATAGTCTCGGAATCCCAACGATACCGAACAACGTGCGCCGGATTTCCTGCTACAATTGCATAGGGTGGAACAGATTTAGTCACTATCGAACCAGCACCAACTATGGATCCCCGCCCAATAGTAACTCCACGCAGAACAATCGCACGGGCACCTATCCAAACATCATCTTCAATAATGACTCCCAAGTCATCATTTGCAGTTTTATCATGAACCTGAGTCATAAAGCGGCCTGGACTACTAGTGTTGTGACTTCCGCCAATAATGGCTACCTCCGGTCCAAACATTACGTGATTTCCAATGCGTATATGAGAAAGGGCAGCCAACAGTATTGGGTTTAAACCTAAATTAACGTCCTCTCCTACATAGATATTCGCGAATGAATAAAAACCGTTTGGATCAAAGTGAAACTTCTTGCCGTAAGATCCGAATAATGGGCGCAGCAGATACATTTTTATACGTCTTACTACCTTTCCGACAAGCAGGAAAACAGATGCAATAAATCTCATTTTGACAGTCTCCAATTAAGAATGTAATTTACTGATTAGCTGTTCTTATAGCGGATTCAGGGACATCCGGCATCCAGTGTTCAATTTTTATGCGATGGCGATTGGCTGCTGCTGTCAACACTTCTGAATAATGATTAACAAACGTTTGCGGCGAAAACATTGTCTCAGCCATTTTTCGACCGTTAAGTCCGAGAATTATGCGCTCTGACGGCGGCATTTCACAAAACTTCAAAACTGCGTCTGCAATGCTTTCCGGTGAAGAAGGATTGAATAGAAAACCATTTACCTGAGTTTTTACCAGATTACCGGAATCGCACACATCACTCATCAACAGTGGGCAACCACAAGCCATAGCTTCGCAGGCAACATTTGGCAATCCTTCAAAGAAAGATGGCAACACAAGGGCATCTGCATTCCTATATGCTTCTGATATGTTAGAATCAGGTGGGTGCAGATGGACAAATTCATCTAAGCCCAATTTGGATGTTTGAGTTAAAGCAGCATTGTACACACTCATGTCTGGCTGGCCATCCGGATAAAATGGATAGCCGCCATACCAATCCAAATGCACTTTCAAGTTATCATTTCTGCTGTGAACTATCTCCAAAGCTGCAATTAGACCGGATAAATTCTTGTTTTTTTGATGGCTAGCTACAGCAAGCAATCGCACTTCATTTTCCGGCCTGGATGGCTTTTGGCTAGATGGATGAAATGTCTGAAAATCAACGCAGTTATAAATTGTGACAGTGCGGCCACATAAGCGCGGATATTCATTTTCAAGCATCAAGCGGTTAGTGTGGGAATTGGTAATCACATAATCTGCAAGGAGATGAAAGAATGCCAGTTTCTGAGTTCCTTGTCTTTTATTGCGCGGAACGGCCGATCGTTCAGACACTACCAGTCCCCATTTGCGCGATGGCAATGCTGCTAGTTCTGCTATAAAACATGGGGTGTGCAGGAATGCCAATACAACATCCTGATGCCCCAGTCTAATTATGGAACGTAGACGACGGATGCGGTCAATATTCGACCCATTCGGATTAATGCACTGATGCTCTATGCCTTCCTTTTCAAGAATGGGAGCGAAAAACGAATCAGGATGATATGTTAACGCCGAAACGTCCCAGCCGGTCTGTTTAAGTAATACCATTAGAGTGCATAACTGCCGCTGTGCACCTCCCGATCCGAGATTATCGATGAGACAAAGTACTTTCATTAATAAAGGTCGCTCCCAAGAAAAGTGCACGCTATGTATATATGCGTGCGAATGAAGGCCTGTTTAGTATTCATATCGCATTCTTTTTCACTCCGTTTTTTATAATGGAGACATACTGTCAACACTCCCAAAAAGCACAGACTGCAACTCCCACTACTACTCACAGAAAACCGAGTAAAACCATCAGTATGTGTAGAATGCTGTCTACGGCAATAATAACCAACTGCATTGTTACTCAGAAGGGCTTATCATTACAATTTGGTATAATATCCTCTACTGTATCACACTGTTCAGCCTTACATTTTGACAGTAAATCTTCAATAATGGCATCCTGCGGCCAAACATGCCCCTGGCGCCATTGCATGTGCATATCCCAGTATCCTGGACACTTGTACACCGCATCAGCAACAAAACTGTAACTAATCTCAATGATCCGTGGCTTACGGTTCTGATCATACACGAAGTCAAATGCAAGACTTTGAGTCCTAAGTTTACTGACTGTCTCAAAAGCTATACTAATACATTCTTTATCGATTTTCTCTGGAGTGTAGTCGATGCGGCCACTTCCGGATGCCCGAAAATCACCTGGTCTTACAAGGCGCCGGAAGCCAAATGCACGACTGCCAATTATAGTTATTCTTGTATCATACACATTATCAGGCATATACTCCTGGAAGTATGCATATCCCCGCTGTATAGGGAGCATTCTATTGCTAAGAGCTATCTTCTTCAAAGCTGATGGCAAACGTCGAAGCTTTTGTAGCAATCCACCTGATGACTTTGATTTTTCCAATTTGGTCTTATAATCCGAAAAATATCCAGCAATCGGCTTAAATCCCCGGCCAAAAGCTGTATTGCACAAGTTTTTGGCTTGCTGAATATTATGTACTAAGTAAACATTCAGCGATCCTGCTCCTCCACGTAGTTTAAAAACTGTAGGGAACTCCACATTTTTCAACCACTCATAAACTGTTTTTTTATCATAGAATACATGGCTGGACACCAAGGGTGCACCAATTGATTCCAGCAGGTATTTTTGAGCAACCTTATCATCAAAATGCCAGGATGTATTCCAGTCAGGAAATACAACTATGCCCATAAGTTGAACTACTGACAGCAGTTGTTTTGCAACCAAATAATCTACGGGTACCTTACCCCAATTCCATAACAGGCATTGAACATCAGCAAGATCATTTATTATCGTTGATGAAGTGCAATCAACAATCTTGAAAGGTATCTCATGCTCGTTGCAGTATTCTATCCACCTGGCTGAAAAATCATCTGGAGCACAATGTATAGCTAATTTTATCCCGATCATTATTTACCCTCAACTGACGTTGTCAAAAAACTGGTTGCCTAGCCCGTATTATTCATGATTGACGAAGAAAAGAAACTCAGACGTAAAGGTTTACAACAGCAGATGCATTTACTTCACTGGGTTCAGGACGACATAAAATCACCAAATCATAAATGGCAATGCCTAGCCCTTTTTATTCACCAAGCTTCGCTTTTGCCCGGCAGCAGGGGCAAAAGCTGGTTCAGTCATGAATAATACTGGCTAGTTTCATATAGAATAGTCAAAGATCCTCATTTCTAGCTCTTAGCTCGAAACAAATTTAACATTGCACGAATGTGTCTTACTCCCGGTAACTTTGGGCGAAGAAGATAACTGGCTAATGCCGCTCTTGCTATACCGATCCTATACGATCGTTTGTATACTCTATGATAATCAGCCATATCTCCAAAATCCCTGCGATAACAACTGGTATCATTCTTCAACATGACTAACTTCTTGCCATCGAAAACCAGCATAGAAACAGTTACACTGCCGGTAGGTTCATATCGAACCGCTAGAGAACGCCTGTTCCAAATTGATTGCTTCCTGTTGAATGACTTTTTTGGCACCCCATGGTCATCAAAATCACAGGGGATATGTTCATAAGGAAAGATGCAATTGCCCAATCCATAGAATATATATTTTTCATTATATAATTCGTATGCCTGTATGCAATGTGAGTGATGACCAACAATCATATCAGCCCCTGCATCAATTATTTCATGTGCGATGCGAATATCGTCTGGTTTGGGTAGGAATACTTCCTCTGCTCCCCAGTGCAGCGATACTACAATACGATCTGCTCCTTGTGATCGAGCGATAGCTATATCATTGACAATAGACTCCAAGACTACTGGGTTAACACCAGTCTGCTCCCCATCTGTAAATACGGCATTTGTTGAATAACAGGCATAACCAATAAGACCAATACAAACTCCATCTACAGTTATAAAGTAGGGATTGTTGCAGTTGTTATTAATGCTTCCTGCACCAAAATACCCAATACCGGCAACACTTAAATTATGTATAGTATCATTAAATCCCTGTTCACCATAATCCAGCATATGATTGTTGGCCAGGCAGACAGTAATTGGGACTTCTCCGAAACTATCCTGTAGATAATTATCTTTCACCTTTAGGTTGATCTTATCCGGTATACCAATGCAGGAACTAGTTATCGGAGATTCAAAGTTCACTACAAGGTTATTTAAACCTTTGACCCTCACGTCAACAGGCTTTGGCAGAAACACATCTCCAAGGAAAACAATTGCTGACATACTTGTAATTATCCTATCCTATTTCAGTTAACAGTCAATCTGAGTACCAGCGTTCAAAATCGCCTGACATCAATAACAATCTGTCTTAGGCGACCAACATACTCACAACAGAGAGCATGAGCAATAAAAATTAAATAATCTGTATCTCCTGGTGCCAAAAATCAAGTTTCAGCCGTTTTGTTATTAGATTTAGCCAGATAGAACACTGTGCTTTCTAGACTATGATGTGAACCTATAAATTTAAGATATCTCCTGATATTCGGTATGAGGATATTAAACAGGATCTTCTCTTTAAAGCTGCATGTATCTTGTTTTACTGGCCTGCTATGGATTTGTTCTACCTCAAAATCGTAATATGCCAGTTGTTCAATTACTTGCCCTACTGAGTATTCAGTTACATGGTGTTTTGATAATAATGCGACTGGCTTACCTCTTATGACACGAAGCAGGTTCCTTGCATGATAACGACTAGGCGTTGAAACGATTAGGCGTCCATTCGGCTTCATAATCAGCCGTATTTTTTCAAGCAGGTGCAGCGGATCAGAGACGTGTTCCCACAGATTATTACAAACAACAAGGTCGAAGCAATTTTCCATATAGGGTGGTTCATAAGCATTTCCAACGACAAAATCTATTCCTTTGAAGTGCTCTGCAGCGTAATTGATCGCAGAAATTGAATAATCAAGACCACATATATCGGCTGAAGGCAGCATCTCCTTTAACGCTGAGGTTATGTGTCCCTGCCCACAACCAAGGTCTAATATTTTCGGATACTCGACAGTATCCATCGCCTTTGAAGCTAATTCCAGGGTGCATTGCATGCGGTTTCGGTGGAAATCATTATGCAAATTCTGTTCCACACCGTATGGGTCTGTTTCTTCATACTCATCTGACATATCCAACTCTGACGGTGGTAGAAAAACCAGGAAACCTTTTGGGTGAACTGCAAACGGATATTCCTGCGATTTTGCACACCAATCAGAGTAGTCACAAGCATCATCAAGGCTTAATGACTTATTAAGCGACCAATCGTAATAATATTGCTTCAACATTCTTCTCCATTAATCCAATGAACAGCTCCTGTATACAAGGTTACTTCAGCGTACTTATGTAAAACTGTATTTCCATTATTAACTTGATTTCCATAAGCACAGTTCATTTCAGTTATGTACCAATATTCGCGGACATAGACCGTTTTATCATTGTACCTGCCCACACAATTATGAAAATATTCATAGCTATACCAAGTAAGCTAAATATTATTATAGTACCTTTTGCTGACAACAACATTCCGCCAAAGTACAAAACAGCTACTCTTAGAATCAAGAGTACTATGTCAAACGCAAACAATTGCTTTTGTTTGCGATATATTTGGCCATAAAGAATAGATGGTACATTGCAGAAATTGCCTGACATCCATATAACCAACCATCCAGCAAATATGCCTGCCGTATTCCATTTTTCACCTAAAAATGTTCGGAATATTCCAGGTGCGAATAGAAAGAATATTACAGCAGGCAACATTACTATTAATAACAAATATACTGTAGATTTCTTGAATAGTCCGAAATTATCACCGTTCTTGTTAAATGTCTCACTCGCCTTCTGCAAGAAAACAGGTCTAAAAGACGCCAGTATCAAGTTCATTGGAGCTTGCAGCAATCTCATTCCTAAAGCATAATAACCAGCAACTGAAACTCCATAGAAATGCGCCAACATAATGGCAGGTATATTTTGCGATACTGCATTTAGCAAGTTCTGAGAATTACCATATATTACAAAATCTGAATATTCTTTTATTGAACCTTTGATTCTATTTATTGAGATGGATTTCCATATATCTGCAAAATCCTTTTTAAAAACCTGATACCCTAATGTAATAGCTCCTATGAAGTCTCCAAATACCGTGCCCCCAATTAAGCCTAACGAACCTACTTTGCTCAAACCGGAAATGAGTTGGCAAGAGCCCAATGATACTGAGCGTACGACCTGTGAAAACGAAGCTTGCTTGAACTTCTTTTCACGAGTCGCCCAAGCGTTGATACATTGGTAAAAACCCATAAAAAAAGCAGCTAACGGTATTATCCATGCTATTTCTGCAAGTGAACTGGCAGAAATCAATGCAAAAAAAGCCCTGCCCCACAACAAGAGCAATATCCAACATATCAGACTAATAAAAAAAAGAGCAGATAATGCAGCAGCTAGCACATTGGCCGCATCCTCTTTATGCTTGGGCAGCATTAAAGCTCCTTCTAGTCTAAGTGTGTTGAATGAATTAATAACCCCTGTAATCGAAAGAAATATACCAAAAACACCAAAAGTCTCAGGGGAATACATCCGTGTAAGTATCGGAGTAATCATGAAATTGATCAGTTGTGAACCAACAGTGCCAGTCATTAATACTGCCACATTTTTAACAAAAGTACTCTTGATAGCGCTCCCAATATAAGACTTGTACTTTGAATTAAGCATAAAGTTAATGACTCATTCAGGTGACGTGCTAAGCAACTTCATCGCGGGCAGTTTATTGCTTTAGCCTCGTATTCACGGCTTTCTGTAAACGTGATGTCCAATCTTTGTACATGAATGGCTTCTCACCAATGACAAATAATAGTGAACATACACAATATATGATTACAAAGAAGCCTATAAATAGAACCGGTAGACTATTCGTGACTCGGCTTGCATACGGGCTCAGCAAATGGATTATATATTGGTGATACATATAAACTGTGTAGCACATCCCACCTAAAACAGCTACCCAGCGCCAGCCAAACACACTATTCCATAGCCGCCCTCTAAATACTCCTAGATACGCCGCCAGGATGATAGCAGGATAAATAACTGCTTTGAGAGCTGCGCTATAAATTCCAGCTGGTCTATTTTCCACAAGACACGCAAGAACAACGAAGGCAATGAAGGTAACCGCATCCCATATCCGATATTTATCAAATCTGCCACCCCAGTTAGTTAGGTAGAGATCACAGAGGAGGAGTCCCGATAGGAAATAACCTATGTATGAAAATATTAATATTCTGCCTAAAGCGTGAGTGATCAGCCATGCCGGACTGCCTTCTAGAAAAGGCAACGTCCGAAGCAAAGACAGTGACGTTACCACAATTGATATGCCAATGATGACCAAGCGACGGGTTCTCACAGACTGTATTGAGAACAAACGACACAATAGCGGCGCCAGAATATAAAATTGTGCCTCAACCTCAAGAGACCACAGAACACCATTGATTAATGAAGTCTTGCCAAAAACAAGAACGTGACTATATACCAAACTCGCGCCAAGACTAGGGATAATTCTGGCTGTCGTAAAGTTATGCAGGACAACCAGCAAACCCAAGCCTATTAGTAGACTCAGAATATATGGAGGTTCCAACCGTGTTATTCGCCGAATGAAGTATTTACCAATCGAGGGCATCCGGGTTCCTTTCAGATACGCTGATCCAAAAGGCAACGACAAGATAAATCCACTTATCACAAAAAAAAGTTCTACTCCGAACCAACCCTTCGCAAAAAAAGCATTGGCGAGTTCATGCAAGCTGCGTGCGAAGACTGAATGCGAATCAGACGAGAGTTCATGTGGAACATACCGATATACATGAAAAGCGATAACACATCCTATCGCTAGCAACCGAAGACCGTCAATCTGCGGAACGTATCCTCCAGATGATGTGACCCGTGATAATTTTTCAAGCAACGTCCCATTTACTCGACCCAGTGGGATGCGCAGTCCTAACAACACTTTACAAATACGGGAAAACATAAGATTGCATGACTCCAATTCTATCGTCATGAACAAATACTTAAATAGAACGACTCGAAGAACACATTGGCTACCCCGCATTATTCATGACTGACCCAGCTTTTACCCCTACTACCGGCTAAAAGCGAAGCTTGGTGAATCAAGCGGGCTAGCTGATATTCCAATCCAAAAATACTCTCTCAACCATTCCACTATTATTCCGAAACACAACCAGCATACGACTCAACCGCCTTAGCCAGTCCTTCTTCAAAAGAAACCACCGGTGAGAATTTGAGCCATTCAATTGCCAGGTCGATTGCGGCACATGAGTGCATTACATCACCGGCTCTGGGAGGTGTGAAGATTGGGTCGGCTGTGGCGCCTGTTAGTTTCTTGATCCCGTTGAAGAGTTCAAGCAGCGTAACCTGACCACCTAAAGCGATGTTGTAAGACCGCCCAGCCGCCTTGGGATCTGCACTGAAAGCCAGTAGATTGGCATGCACAACATTTGCTACATATGTAAAATCACGGGACTGCATGCCGTCACCGTGGATCGTTGGCGAAGTGTTCTGCAAAGCAGCTTTGATGAACAGTGGGATAACAGCTGCATATTGGCCATTGGGGTCCTGGCGAGGTCCGAATACATTGAAGTACCGTAAGACTATAGTATCTAGTCCATAGACCTGGTTAAAGATTCTGAAATACTCCTCAGCTGCCAGCTTTGACAGCGCATATGGGCTCTTGGGGTTTGGGCGGATGCCTTCGTGCTTTGGGAGTTCCAGTGTGTCACCATAGATGCTGGAACTGCTTGCATAGGTCACTCTTCTGACGCCTGCATCTTTGGCAGCGACCAGAACGTTCAGCGTTCCGGTTATGTTGACCTCATTTGTTGTGAGAGGGTCTGCAATGCTGCGTGGAACGCTGCCCAATGCAGCCTGGTGGCAGACTACTTCCACACCCTTTACGGCTTCGCGTACTTTGGCGAGATCGCGTATATCGCCGTCGATGTATTCAATATGATCCTGGTGATGATCAATATTTGCAATCTTACCGGTTACCAGATTGTCTAAAACAACAACCTCATCACCACGAGCCACTAATGCATCTACTATATTGCTGCCGATAAATCCAGCACCGCCAGTTACTAATACTTTCAACTAAGGTATCCAGTCCTTCCCGATAACGAACCAACCGTCTCCGATTCTACAGTGACCAGTATACCAAATCTTCCCGAATATTCCTAACGTCAACAATCGATTTTACATCAGCAACTACTCCCCCACTGTTCAATGAAGCGAAGAGCTGGTCCGGCTGCATTTGTTTATACATACTGTGCGGGACAGCAACTATTACGGCATCAAGATTCTTTAAATCCTGCCATTGGGTCAATGGGAGACCATATTCATGCAGAGCTTCATCGGCATCTGCCATCGGGTCATGGACGAATGTTTGCATTCCAAATTCAGACAGCTCATTTATAATATCCGGGACTCTGCTGTTGCGCAGATCCGGTACGTTCTCTTTAAATGTAAGGCCAAAGACCCCTACTCTTGCACCCTTGATATACGTACCAGTGCTTATAAGCAGTTTTACGACACGCTGGGCTATGAACTTACCCATGTTATCGTTTATCCGCCGGCCGGCCAGTATTACTTCAGGATGATATCCGACCTCTTCGGCTTTGGTTGTAAGGTAGTACGGATCTACCCCGATGCAGTGTCCACCAACAAGCCCTGGTGAAAACTTGAGGAAGTTCCACTTTGTACCGGATGCCGCCAGTACATCCGAAGTGTTAATTCCTATTCTATCGAAGATCATTGCCAGTTCATTCATCAATGCAATATTAAGGTCTCTCTGGGTATTCTCTATAACTTTGGCAGCTTCTGCGACTTTGATGGATGTCGCCCTGAACACCCCTGCATCAACAATTGCTCCATAAGCTGCTGCAACTCTACCCAGCGTTTCCTCATCCTCTCCGGAAACAACCTTTATAATGCGCTGCAGTGTGTGTTCCTTGTCACCGGGATTTATACGCTCCGGTGAATATCCCAGCTTAAAATCAACACCTTGTTTCAGACCTGATTCCTCTTCGAGTATAGGCCCGCAAATCTCCTCGGTAACTCCGGGATAGACGGTCGATTCATAGACTATGACAGATCCTTTGCCGATAACTTTGCCAAGCATCCGGGTTGCGCTGCAGACCGGACGAAGGTCGGGAAGCCGCGCTTTGTCAATTGGAGTTGGAACTGCTACAACAAAGAATGTAGCTGATTTAAGGTCTTCAGGATTGCTGGTGAAATGGATTGCGGATTTATTTAATGTCTGTGAATCACATTCCCCTGTCTTATCGATACCTTTACGAAGCGATTCAACCCTTTTAACATTGATATCAAAACCAATAGTCCCGGGGAATTTCCCTGCAAAACCTAGAGCGACCGGAAGCCCGACATATCCCAATCCGATGACAGCTATTTTCTCTTGCACTATTCTCTCCTCAAAAACACAGTGGAATCATTACCTGATTCTGTGGGACAACTTTGCGGTGTATATGTTGTCATTTATAATCACGACTACTATTATACCGGAATCAGCAGATTATGGACGAGAAAATCCTGTGGTGAGAGGAAGTTTGGCGAATTAAGCGGGGGTGAGTGTCTGTAATGGCCAACTTAGGCTGCCAGTTGGTCGGGTGTCCAATCTTGTATAAATTTGGTAAATTGTTCTGCGGGCAGAGCAGCACTTATCAGATATCCTTGTGCATGGTCGCATTGTAGAGATCTCACAGCCGCCAATTGCTCTTCATCTTCAATACATTCCGCTGTTACTAGCATCCCGAGGCTGTGGGCTATTGTAATCATAGATGCCGTCACAACCTTATCGTTTGGATCATGCTGTATATTTCTAATGAAAGAACCATCTATCTTCATACTGACAACCGGCATGTTCTTCAATCTACTCAGCGACGAATAGCCAATCCCGAAATCGTCTATACATATCTTCACACCCAAAGACCTCAGGATACTCAGAATATCCATCTCGTCGTTTTCATTCATGGATAGAATAGTCTCGGTGACCTCAATTTTCAGACAATGCGAAGCCAAATTGGCGTGTGAAAGGGCTCTATGAACTTCCTGGATAAATCCAATCTGTCGCAGCTGTACAGGCGATGCGTTTACCGACATCTCGAAATCTGAGTAGCCCATATTCTGCCACGTCTTGCACTGTTTGATGGCTGTTTCCAGCACCATTTCCCCCAGTCTGGATATGAGACCGGTCTCCTCAGCAATTGGAATGAAGACAGCTGGTGAGATCATTCCCTTCTTAGGATGATTCCATCGAAGCAGAGCTTCAGCACCCACTATTTGCAAAGTACTTATATCAACAATCGGCTGGTAATGTACCTTAAACTCATTACGCTCAAGGCCAAGTCTCAGATCACCTTCCATCACAAGTCTCACCAGATTATTCTGCCCGATCTCCTCTGAGTAAAGCTGATAATAGCTCGAGCCCAATTCATTGGCCCTGAACATTGCAGCCCCAGCTGTCATAAGCAGACCTTCGGCATCAACGGCGTGTTCAGGATATATGCTTATGCCGATACTCGGTGATATAAACAACGCATTGCCATCGACAGTGAATACCTGGCTTAAGGCCTCGTAAATCCGAAAATGAGTATCATTTATTCTATCCGGCGTCTTTATATCCCAAAGCAGAACTGTAAACTCTGTCCCGCACGTATGCATTATAATATCATCTGCTTCAAGTACAGATTTCAACCGCTCCGAGACCTGTAAAATCAAGTGGTCAGAGATTTTGTTGCCTAATGTATTGCTGATCATCTTAAAACGATTCAAGCCCAGAAGCATCACAGCAAAGGATGTTCCTGCACACTCGGCACGCTCGATCATTCGGACCATTTTGTTAACCATGACATGCCTGTTCGACAATCTCACAGGCACGCCACAGTTGGTCGCAAGATTTAATTGTTGTTCGTCTGAGAATCCGAATTTTATAGTATCCACGATTTCACATTCCTATTGACTATGTCAATTTACTCATAACAACAACAGTGGTATCGTCTATCAGGACTCCATCTGAAAATAATAATGCATCTTCAATAAGTCTTGATGCGATCTCTTCAGCACAAGAGTGAGAAGTTCCGGATGATAGACTACTCAGAATGCCTTCCCTGTTGAAAGTCTCCAAAGTTCCGATTTTTCGGGCATCCGTTAATCCATCCGTAAATAACACGAGAATATCTTCTGAATGAAGAAACACACTATCCTCAAGATAGCTGAACTTTTCCAGCCCGGTCAGCATTGGCCCGCCAGTATTAAGATATTCTACACTACCGTCTGAGCGTTTCAGCACTGGAGGTTCATGACCAGCTTTAGTGTATGTCAATCTTCTACTGGCTATATCCAACACAGCAAAAAACACGGTCATCATGTCGTTTTCGTCTGTGATATCTTTGAACAGTGCATCACTGACGAGTGTCATTACGATTGCAGGACTATCATACAAGAAGGCATAGCTCCTGATGGTGTGTCTCACTGCACTTATATGAGTGGCTGCCTGCAGCCCTTTACCTGCTATATCTCCTATAATAATACCTATCTTGCCTTCACCCATCTCAAATACATCATAGAAATCACCACATATTTCTGCTTCAGATAGAGCAGGCCTATACCTGACTGCTATTTCATATCCAGACGGAATTGCGGGTAATACCGAAGGAACTATTGTTTCCTGCAAAACGCGGATTAAGTGGCGGCTTTGCTCATCCGCTTTAGCCAGCATCTCCTGCGTCACCTTACGTTCAGTGATATCCGTATTGATACCAATGTAACCGGAAACTTTTCCGAACAGGTCGTAGACAGCATACGCAATCCCTTCGATCCAGATCACTTTGCCCGATGGAGCAATAAGACGGTACTCAAGCTCCCATGTATCGTTATAATTAATCATTCTTTGCCATTCAGACAGCACTCTCGCACGGTCATCAGGATGAACCACATTTATCCCACCGTCAGTAATGGCTTCCTCAAGAACCATTCCAGGCATTTCACACCACTTATTGTTCTTGTACAGAAAACACCCATCAGTATCTGTAATAAAAATTCCGCCGGGTGCCGTTCCAATACCTGAAACAATTGACGATATGTCCATATATCTAAAATTCTCTAGAAGATCCATTGCTATACTCACTATATTCTGAACCTTGTAATGTGAAATACATCCATGCTAACCCGCTGTAGTAACAACTAATGCGGGTTAGATCCCACATACACGATTCGTGAATGTCGGTGATACGGACATTCAGCAGCTAAAGACAAAATTCGATTCGTTATATTGAGCGACGATTCGGGCGATTTGACCCGCATTATTCATGAACTGGTATATGCTATGCATCTACGTCCATTGAATAAGGCGGGTTAGGTGACGCCAAAGGATTATGCTGCCACTGCTCCTGTATCACTAACCTTTTCCTGAGTCACTGTAAGTGTATCCAGGTCAGTTTTCCCAAGAATAATATTGATATTCAACAGTATAACCAGCCGGTCATCCTGTTTTGCAATCCCCCGTAGATATTCAGACTCTACCGAGGCAATCATAACTGATGGCGATTCGATCATACTCGAAGAGATCCGCATAGTTTCGGCAACAGCGTCTACTATCATCCCCACCATGGCCCCGTTAGATTCTACTACTACTATCCGGCTGGACTTGGTTATTGCTTCCTGCTTCAGGTGGAACCTTTTCCGCAGATCAATTACCGGTATGATGCTCCCTCTAAGGTTAATGACCCCCATAACATGAGTCGGGGTTTGTGGCACTGCCGTAAGTTCCTGCATCCTGATTATTGTGCTGACGGCTCCTATATCAACACCGTAGTATTCGTTAGCGAGTTGGAATACTACAAGCTGTTCAAACGTTTCGTATCCAATTTCCTTTATGTCGTCCATTTCTTACTCCTTTATGAGTTGGACTCCAGTTATAAGACTGAAGATTGGCAAGTATCTCCCAAACGCCGTTGAAGCGTTTCTGCGGGAGGTCTTCTATAGCATCGAGTATTAAGTCTGGCGCATTATTCTCTTCTGCACAACCTAGAAGATTTTCACGAGAACACGGGAATTTGATGTCTTCCAGGTATGCACTGATTTTGAGCGGACTTCTATCAGTATCAACACGCATTTTGTTTCCTCAAAAAAAAAGTTGCTGGCGGGGGAACTGCCCGCCCGCCAACACTATGGATGTAAATGTGAGCGACATTTACATCTTCGGCAGCTTGATCTTACGCTGCTCTCTTCTGCTTGCGCGCCGTCACTTTTTCGGTCACACCGTGCAAGTTGTTAGTATCCGTATCAAGATTGAATGCAGACATTAACTGGCGCAGGCTTTCAGTGACACCAGCGATTCCTGTCATCATCTCTTGAGCTGCTTCTGTCTGCTCGTGAGTCGTAGCACTGACCTCTTCGGCAGAGGCGGCATTCTCTTCGCTAACAGCAGCTACCTGCTCTATCTGACGAGAAACCTCGCTGCTCGATGCAGCCATCTCTTCTGTGGCAGCAGTTGTCTCTTCTGTAACAGCAGAAACATTCTCAATTGCCTTAACTACTTCGCTGCTCGATGCCGACATCTGCTGAGCGGCGGCTGCCATGTTATCTATCTGAGATACTATGCCCTGGACAGCTCCCTGGATATTCTTTAGAGCATCTCCAGCTTCAGCGGAGAGTAGTGTTCCTTCACTTACCTCTTTGCTGCCAATGTTCATTGCTTCTACTGCAGCATTGATCATATTCTGCATAGTACCGATCAGATCTGCAATCTCGCCAGTGGCTTTACTGGACCTTTCGGCCAGCTTTCGAACTTCATCAGCAACTACTGCAAATCCCTTACCATGTTCACCTGCTCTTGCTGCCTCAATTGCGGCATTCAGAGCCAGCAGGTTTGTCTGTTCAGCTATATCGTCAATAGTTTCGACGATGGCGCCTATCTGTTTACTGCTGTCACCAAGCTGTTTGACCATATTGCCAACCTTGTCGGTGGCATCCTTTATTCGAACCATGCCTTCTCCGGACTTGGCAACCTGCATGCCACCATTTATAGCAACTTCGTTTACCTGGCGGCTTGCCTGGGCTACATTGCTGCTGTTCTTGGCGACTTCGTCGATGGCCTCGGTTATCTGTTGAACAAGACCGACAGTCTGATCAACCTGTTTAGCCTGGCTCTGTGCACCAGCAGCTACTTCACCAATGGCCCTCATTAACTGTTCCATTGCTTCAGCACTGCTCTGTACTGTTCTGGATTGCTCCTGGGAACCAACTGCAACCTGGTCCACTGTCTGAGCAATCTGCTGAGAAGCTTTTCCTACACCCTCAGCTGTCACGGAAAGGGCAGTTGTTGAATCAGCCACTACATTTGCAGCATCAGCTATCTGCTGGATCGTCGCTCCCACATTTTCAATTGCAGTGTTGACGCTGTTTTTGATCTTCCCAAGATCACCAGCATAATCACCCTTCACTCTTGCTGTCAGGTCATTAGTTGCCAGTCTCTCAAGAACTGCAGCAGCTTCATTAACCGGGTCTATAACTCTATCCAGAGTCTCATTAACGCCGCTTACGATCTGTCGGAAATCACCATGATGCTTGTTTGCATCAGCCCTGGTAGCAAGCCGTCCATCTGCTGCTGCCTGAGCCAGCATTCCGGCATCAGCAACAAGAGCATTGACAGCATCTATACACTTGTTCAGATTGTTCTTTATCTCATTAAAGTCGCCGTTGTAATTGTCAGTGATCACGGCGGGTATGTCGCCATTGGCGATTCGCTCTACATACTCAGCGGCGACGTTCAGAGGTCCAATAACTGAATCCAGTGTGTCATTAACTCCCTGGACTACTTTGCGGAAATCACCACCGTGCCTGGTTGCATCAGCTCTGGTGTCCAGCTTACCTTCCACAGCTGCAATGCTCAGCATGTTGGCATCATCTACCAGCATGTTTACAGCGTCTATGCACTTATTGAGATTGTTTTTGATCTCGTTGAAGTCACCATTGTAGTTGTCTGTGATCTTAGCAGGAATATCTCCATTAGAGATACGTTCAACATACTCTGCGGCAACGTTTAGTGGTCCGATGACTGAATTGAGTGTTTCATTGACTCCCTGAACAATTTTGCGGAAGTCTCCCTGATGCTTGTTTGCGTCTGCCCTGGTGTCGAGTTTACCCTCTACTGCAGCAACACTGAGCATCACTGCATCATCAACAAGCGTATTGACGGATTCTATACACTTGTTAAGGTTATTCTTGATCTCATTGAAGTCGCCGTTGTAGTTGTCTGTGATTTTCGAAGGTATGTCACCATTAGAAATTCGCTCAACGTATTCTGCAGCGACATTGAGAGGCCCGATGACTGAATCAAGTGTCTGGTTGACTCCCTCGACTATCTTGCGGAAATCACCGCCGTGTTTGGTTGCATCGGCTCGGGTATCCAGCCTGCCTTCTACAGCCGCAATACTGAGACTGTTGGCATCTGCAACTAGTGCATTTACTGCGTCTATACACCTGTTCAAGTTGTTCTTAATCTCGTTGAAGTCACCATTGTAGTTGTCAGTGATCTTAGTGGGGATGTCCCCATTGGAGATCCGTTCTACATATTCAGCAGCAACGTTCAGAGGTCCAATGACTGAATCGAGTGTTTCGTTGACACCCTGGACGATTTTTCTGAAGTCACCCTGATGTTTGGTCGCATCGGCTCTGGTGTCTAGCTTGCCCTCAACGGCAGCTCCGCTCAACATTACTGCATCAACAACCAGCGCATTGACTGAGTCTATACATCTGTTTAGATTGTTCTTGATTTCGTTAAAGTCACCATTGTAGTTGTCAGTTATCTTTGCAGGGATATCTCCATTGGATATTCGCTCTACATACTCAGCTGCTACATTGAGCGGTCCTATCACGGAATCCAGTGTATCGTTGACTCCCTGGACGATCTTGCGGAAGTCACCGCCATGCTTTGCCGCATCCGCTCTGGTATCCAGTTTACCTTCTACGGCTGCTGCACTGAGTGCTCCAGCATCTGCAACCAGGTTGTTGACTGCGTCGATGCATTTATTCAGGTTGTTCTTTATCTCATTAAAGTCACCATTATAGTTATCAGTGATCTTCGCAGGTATGTCTCCGTTGGAAATTCGTTCTACATATTCGGCAGCCACATTAAGAGGTCCGATAACTGCATCGAGTGTCTCATTGACTCCGGATACTATGTCGCGGAATCCACCCTCAAACTTATCGGCATCACCCCTGGTATCCAGACGTCCTTCAACAGCAGCATCACTCAACATACCAGCTTCTGCTACAAGCCCCTTGACTGATCCAACGACGTTGTTCATAGCAATAGCCAGCACGTCTTTGTCGGATCTGAGCTCAACATGGGTGGATACATCACCTCTGGAAATCTGCTCAGCAGCAGCCACTGTTAACTTGATACCGCCAACCATCTGTTGCATAGCTCTGGTGAGATCTGTTATTTCATCTTTACCACTAGCATTCAGGTCGACATCTACTTCACCAAGAGCAAGTTGTTTAGCCACATTTTTCATTGTTGCTATTGGCTTGGAAACACTAAACGTAATTAGAATGCCAAAAGTCAAAGCAAGCAGTACTCCCACTATGACCAGCACAACCATGTTCGTTTTCATTTTTTTATATGCTGTCTCAAATGCTTTGCTGTTGACATTCATATTCTTGACGTTGATTTCTTCTGTCTCTGTTAGTATCTTATCGAGTGCATTGAAACTGTCCCTGGCTGGTCCATATGAATATGCCTGTGCTTCAGCATATTTTCCTGATTTTGCCAGCTCGATAACTTCACTTGTTTTTTCCTTCCAATCGGTAAACGCCGGGGCAAACGACTTCCAGACAGCGGTTTCATCCGCCGTCTGTGGCAGTGGTTCATATTTCTTGCGGGCTGCCTCAAACTCTTTGAAGGCATCAACAAGGCGTTTGTCATTAGTCTTTTTCACCGCATCACTCAAACCCGGGATCAAAAGACTCCTCTCGGCAATGCGCACCAAAATAACTTGCTGCTTCATATCCTGGATTGCTGAGATACTGGGCATGTATACACGAGTCACGGAATTGTAGGACTTATTGGTGAATTCCATTCCCGAAAGTCCCCTGAATCCCATTACAGCAGCGATCGCTGCTACAATGACAAATGCACCAAGTATTCTCGGTAAGAGTTTAATAGAGTTCAATTTCATCTTCATGCTCCTTGATTTTTTATGATTTTGGATCCACTACTGCAAGACTCTACTCTTTTGACTTTTCATCTTTATGACCGGAAGTATTAACAGCTGGTCAACTTGGTAAAAAGGGTTCGGATTTTACGTTAGCATTTCGCAAGTGATGTACATCGCACATAATGCTTATTGGCTTATCATGCTGTCATCTTTGTCATGCAATTACCTGAATCTCATAAAAATGCATTACAATGAGTGGTCGGTGGAAGGAATTTGCCAGGCGTAGCCTAATATAGCAGTAATGAGTCTGAATAAAATCGAAACGTGGTAATATATGCG
Source organism: Abditibacteriota bacterium (assembly GCA_942493375.1). Lineage (GTDB taxonomy): Bacteria > Armatimonadota > UBA5829 > UBA5829 > UBA5829. Next base: position 919,670 of record OW818698.1, read on the forward strand.
TCCTATCAACTTTGTTAACAGCTAGAGAGGTTGTATATATATGCGCTTGATGATTGTAGATGATCACCCAGTCATTGTAGAGGCTGTTTCCGGTTACCTTGAAAGGCAGAATCACCAAATAGTAGCAAAAGCGACATCTGTCAACGAAGCTATGTCATGCATAGATAGAACAGATATTGATGTTGCGGTGATGGATATAATGCTTGGTGAAGAGAGTGCTTATGATATATTGAGGTTGCTAAAGGGGAAACGTGTTTTACCTGTGGTTGCCTTTACCGGCTATGATTCACCGGAATGTGTGAGTGAGTTCCTGAATACCGGCGGTATAGGCTTCGTCTCAAAGTCGTGCAAAATGTCCAAGCTTACCGAGGCTGTGGAATATGCCGAGAAAGGGTTGATGTTTGTAGCCCCTGACTCACTGCAATACAAACTGACCAATGTGACCCACTCATCTCCACTCTCGGATAGAGAACAGGAAGTCGTGAGGCTAATAACGGCTGGCTACTCCAGCAAGATGGCTGCCGAAATGCTTTTTGTAAGCATGAGCACGATCAAAACGCACAAGCTGCGTATTTTCAGAAAACTCGGTGTACATACAATAGTCGAACTCACCAGGTACGCTATCAAAAATGGACTTACTACCTACTTGGACACAGACCAACAGCCTGGCGGACAGAGGATACACTATTCTACATAGATATCACGTTTCGTCTATGAACTCCTGCAAGGCATCACGCAAGATCTTTGCCTCTTTTTTCAAACGTGCCAATGCGAGTGCCACTGTAGCCGGGCGATTAATGATGACTGCCTGTTCCAGTTTTTGTGCCGCTAATCTGGCATATGGAGCAGTAACAAGTGCGAATAACCCAGAAAGAGTATGGGCGACATATCTTAATTGGTGATTACTGCCGCTTTCGTATGTGCGGTGCATCTCGGCGATCTGTAAATCACAGTCCTTCACAATATCCGACAGCAGACTCATTACAAATTCTTTGTCACCTCCATAATCCTCCAGTGTTGCCACCATATCAAAAACAGGCAGTTTTCTGCGTTTTCCATTGTTTTTATTTGTGCGTTTTGCAGAATGAGCGACTGTTGGCAATGATGTCACGTTGACGATTGTAATGACAAGCTCCTCTTCCATGATGGGTTTGGCTAGATAAGCGTCCATACCAGCTTCCAGACACTTTGCATCATCGCCTTTCAAAGCTCTTGCCGTCATTGCAATGATGGGGATGTGCTGACCGGTAGATTTTTCATACTCACGAATCGCGGCAGTTACGGTATATCCGTCCATATCCGGCATCATAATGTCCATAAGGATGAGGTCGAAATCCCCACTTTTCCACAATGCCAGTGCTTCTTCTCCATTGCTTGCCAGGACAATATTCTGACCGTAGTGCGAAAGCATGTGTACTATAACTTTCTTATTAATATCATTGTCTTCAGCAACAAGTATACGCAGACTCCTGTCTATACTAAGTTTTGATGGATATGGTAGCTCCGAATGAGCATCAGGGACTATATCTATGTTCCTGGGCTGTATTCCCATAGGAAGTGTAAAACTAAATCTACTTCCCCGGTTCGTCTCACTCTCCACCCAGATACGACCGCCCATCATTTCAACCAGTTGAGCGCTGATAGTAAGGCCCAGTCCAATTCCGTGCCCATTTCCCATATCGCTGCCCACTCGAACAAATTTGTGGAATACTCCCACCTGTTCCTCGGGAGATATTCCTCGTCCTGTGTCAGATACATCAAAACGCAGCTCCAGGGAGTTCATGGTCATGGAGATTGCTCTGACTGTTATCACAATATGTCCTGAATCCGTAAACTTGATCGCATTCTCAACCAGGTTGACCAGGATCTGCCTGATGCGTCCGGCATCTCCAACCAGATTGTCTTCAATATCGGATGCCACATTGGCAGCCAGCAGCAGTCCTTTTTTCTCAGCAACTGTCGTGTGTATGCGCACAATATCGTCAACAAGCTTCTGTAATGAAAAGCTATTCTGGTTGAACACCAACTTCCCGCTGCCAATTGCTGCAAGATCAACAAGATCATTAACCAGAAACAGCAGTGCATCTGATGACGCTCTGATCGACTGAATGAAATCCAGCTGCTCATGTGTCAGTTCAGAGTTCAACAGCAATCCTGAAAGTCCGATGATTGCATTTAGAGGGGTACGCATTTCATGGCTCATATTCGTCAGAAAGTCCGCTTCAGCCTGAGTCGTGGCTTCAGCGACCTCTTTTGCGAGCGCAAGTCCTTCCTGCATAGCTATGCGCTGTGTAATATCTTCAAAAATAGTCAAACGACCAAAGTGAAAATCACTGGAACTGCCTACAATGGTGGATAATCGACGTATTGTTCGACCATCTAGCAGCTTGATAACACAATCAGTTACTTCGACTTCAGATGGGTTCTGCCAAAAATCATTTGACTCTGAATTGCCAGAGTTTTCGATGAGTGATAAGTATCTGGACCACACATCTGCTTTATTCATTGTGCCCTGTGCAATTTCTTGCTCAATATCGCACATTCCAAAGAGTTCATAGAAATGGTGATTTGAATAGAGTATTTCGTTTGTCCGAATGTCGACAACAATAATTGCAAATGGAGACATATCGGCTATAGCTTGAAGTAAGTTGGTCTGCCAGGGTAACTCGCGCTCTGTGCGTTTTTGCTCTGTGATATCGACAAAGGTTGTAACGAATTTGTTATCTGCAAACGGTGAGGTGGCGACGAAGAAGCATTTCTGTCTCAACGGACTAGACATTTCCGAATATGAGGTTGCTGTTGCATAACGATGCTTTTCCCAGAAAGAACGGATCATTTCGGGAGACATACCATATACTTTCGTCGCAACATTGCCAATTAATTGGTCATCGGTATAATCAGCAATATCATAGAATGCCCTATTTACACTCAATATCCGATAATCAACCATATCACCGTTTTCGTCATAGACAATCTCATTCAAAGCAATACCTTCTGTTACTGTATCTAGAAGCGTTTGAAGGTTATGCTCACTGCCCTTGAGTGTCTCTTCTACTTTTTTACGACTTGTGATTTCTGTTGAGACACCCGCCACTCCGTATATATTCGATTCATTGTCTCGCAGGGCAAATTTCTGCGAAATGAAGATTCTTTGACCACTCGGGTCAGTCACTATCTCTTCATTCTCTAGCAAACATCCTGTTGCCAATACTTTTATATCATTCGCTGTATGCTGAGCAGCTATTTCATTTGACCACAAATCGAATGAAGTACGACCAATCAACTCATCTTTCGTGATTCCGGTCAGATCAGCCAGTGCCTGATTTACTATGATAAACTTGCCTTCAGGACTTTTGACGTAGATAGCAGCTGCAGTATTGTCAATAATATCCTGGAATCGGCTTTGGCTTATCTTCAGTTCTGTTTCCGCTTGCTTACGCTCGGTGATATCAATCATAACAGTAATCAGATATTGCTTCCCCTGATTATAAATCAACTCACCAGAAAAGAGACCTGTTAAAACCCGACCATCTTTACAGCGGATCTGCAGTTCGATGTCTGAAATTGCTCCATCGATTTCAAGTCGTTTCAACTGCTTTTGGTGTTCTTCGATTTGTGTAAACATTCCCATTTCAAGGCTGCTTTTCCCGATAACTTCACTTCGAGAATAGCCTGTAGTAGCCAGGAATGCAGAGTTTACATCATAGAAACGATGGTCAAAGAGAGTTGATAGCACCATAGGCGCCGGATTGTTATGAAAAAGCCGTTCAAAGCGCTGCTGTGCTTCTACCAGTGGTGACAAGTCTTTGCAGATTCCATAGATACAATCAACACCGTTCCACTGACCGCACCACGCCTTAGTTTCAACAGGAACAAGCACCCCATCTTTCGTTATAAGCGGTAATGGACATGTATCGCGTTCCTTACGAAACATAGAGGCAAGGATATCTTCAGCTTCTTTGTGGCAACCTATAGGATGCAGGTCAAGGATGTGCATGGAATAAAGTTCATCTGTGCTATATCCTAATTTCTGTGTTGTAACTTTATTAGCGTAGATAATATTGCCATCGACTGTGGCTACCAGCATTATATCGCTCATCGACTCAATAAATAGCCGGAAATTGGATTCACTTTCTTCCAGTGCGCGCTCTGTAAGCTTATTCACATTGATATCTTTGTGAATTCCATACATCATCAATGGCTTCAGGTCATCGGTCCAGCTGGCTACACGACCACGATCATACACCCATACCCAGTGTCCATCTTTATGTTTCATCCGATATTCGAATTCATAATAATCTGATTGTCTGTTAAAATGCTGCTCCAACCGCATCATCCCTATTTTTAAATCATCAGGATGAGTGAGTCTCTTCCACGTATCCAGAGTTAGGGGTGCCAGTTCGCTCAATGTATAGCCTATAATTTCAATCCAGCGCTCACTGAACACAGCCTCTCCAGTTTGTATATTCAATTCAAATGGCGCTACATTTGTGCTCTTTACAATACTCTCAAATCGTCGGTATTTACTCTCCAAATCATCGTAGGATTGGTTTGTATTTCCTGTATAATCCCTTAATCCTTCTCTATCTGTTTTCATAATACAATTCCTGTTCCTTGTTGCGACATCAAAACTGCCATATTGAGACCAATCGATATGCAGCACTATATAATCAACTGTTGGAATAGAACAATGATATGTCGGTATACGTAGTGTTCTTACCTCATACTAATATGAAGGGCTTTACTGCGCAGAAGAAAATCAATTGCGGAGTATACAGATATTTGGTTCAATTATATATCTGTTTTCGTAAGCATTGTCATCTTCTATTTATACTCTTAACTTACATACATATCCTTCTTTTAAACGCACATAACATTACATATATACGATATTTTCACACCAGACAGAACTGTCAACTCTACTTAGTGTGAGTAGAGAGGTCAACTTAGCACATCTCGACGGTTGTCCTGTCACATTTAGCATACATACCACTACATTACGCTCATTATTCGAGACATACTACTAGGTATTACTGCCTAATGAGTAAAGATAATATATCAACCAGACATGCTCCAGGTATTTGTTTTCAGTGTTGCTTTTTATCATGTATAGCATATTGTTGCGCTATTACTATATACAATATGTTTATTGCGTCCATATATTTCTTATGTTTTCATATTTAATGCAATATTCTTACATCAGCCACAATGATTACCAGGTATTATTTGTGGAATCGTAGCATGAGTCCTCTCGATTTTCACCTGCAGCGAAAACCTGCCGGACTCTCTACGAAGGGACGAAAACATTCTATTTTCGAATGAGGAAATAAAGACTGAACAATTAGTCGCAAAGCAATTACCTGGTGCAGAAATCTAAGTTAATCGGGGATATTAAGGGGATCTTGGACTGATACAGAAGTTGTTATCTTCAATGAGAGTAGTTAAAACAAAAAAGCGTGGATTCTATACAAATCCACGCTCATTTTCCACAGAAACTCAATCCGATACGATTCTGGGTATCTGATTCATACAGCTCAACAGAACTTTGACTATAATATTTGGAAATCATGCAGTCGATGTTATTGATCCGATTCCTAAAGTCAGAATACGCTAGATCCGCACGCATGATGGTAGGTGGATAAAACCGTAACAAAATGTATACCGAAATCTTCAAAATCTTCTGATAAGTGAATTTATGGACTAGCGTCTAGTTCATGAAAGCTTATTTCCACAGCCACTGTAGTTCCACCTGGCCCGGTCGCGAGATACGTTTTATCCGCAGAGCCAATGATGAACTTGTAGCCCAGTCCGCCAGTGCCGGCTGTAGAGTAACCGTTGACGAATGCGATCTCTGGCACGTTAAGGGAATCGATGCCGGGACCCGTGTCGGAGACCACGAAGAGAATACTGCTATCTTTCCTATAGAAAGATGCTACCCCGCCTCTGGCATGTTTCTGCGCATTGCCTAGCATCTCTCCCGCACAAGACATGAACCTGTGCAGCCTGTCACCCGCGAAGCCGAGGTTCTCGGCCAATTCAAAGGACTGTCCAAGTGCCGAAGAGTATTCATCTGGCTTGGAGAATCGCCAACTCTGAACCAGGTTTCCGTGCAGCGCTCGTATCTGCTCTGGCTCAACGATTTCAAGCTTACCGCTAGTTGCAGCCAGGATGGTCCTGCGATAGAAGTCGCGTTTGTTGACTTCGAGTTCGCGGGCCTCGCTGACATCGGTGTTCGTCCCGAACCACCGCAAGACACGTCCTTCAGAATCTTTCATAGGCATCACACGAGTCAGGAATGGGCGGAACTTGCCGTCAGCCCCAAGCAGTGGGAACTCCATATCGAGCGGTTCGCCAGTGGTTATTGAGGCCTTCCATCGCTCAACAACACTCGGAAGCGCTTCTGGATCGTGCGCGCTCTGCCAGCCCCAGCCTTCCATCTGCTCCGGCGTGGTTCCGGTGTATTCATACCAGCGCTGGTTATACCAGAATATATAGCCATCGGGGTTGGCCATCCAGGCAAGCTGCGGGATCGCGTTCGCCATTGTTCGGAATCGTTCTTCACTCTCTCGCAATGCGTCTTCGATCTCCTTCATATCATGGATATCCATGCAAGTACCGAACCATTTGATTATCTTTCCGCTCTCATCTCGTAGTGGCGTGCCTCGGATCAACCACCATCGGTAGGTGTCATCAGCTCGCTTTAGACGACATTCAAGCGAGTATGCCGTGTCTTTATTCACTGCATTTTGCCACGTTTCCCAGGCACGTAGTCGGTCGTCAGGGTGGAAGGGAATAATCCAGCCATCGCCATAGCTTTCCTCAAGCGTCAAGCCGGTGTAATCCACCCATTGTTGACTGGTGAAAGTGTTGTGGCCATCGGGTCTGGTGGCCCAGGCAATGATCTCCGGAACGGACTCGGCCAGGGCACGAAAATCCTGCATGCTCGCTTGAAATGCTTCCTCCACTCGCTTGCGCTCGCTGATGTCGGAAGAGATGCCGCCTACCGCGTATATCTTGCCCAGCCCGTCACGAAGCGGGAACTTCGAAGTAAGCCATGTTATCGCACGCCCCTTGAGTTGGCTGTGCTCCTCGAACTCCAGTTCCTTCCCCGTCTCGATCACTTGACGATCGTTTGCCTCGTGCCAGTCTGCGTCATCCTTGGGCATGAACTCATGCCGTCTCCTTCCGATCATCTGCTCCGGCGTAGAGTTCAGCAACTCTGCGAGGGCCTTGTTGGCCAGCAGAAAGCGCTCTTCCAGATCGAATGCGTAGACAATAGCCGCAGCATTGTCAATCACACTCTGGGTCTGCCTGTGAGCCGCAACCAGCGCCTCCTCAGCCTCCTTACGGTCGGTGATATCCCTCACAACAGACACCGACCCGATAATGTCGCCGCCGGCATCCATCACCGGGGAAGCATTCACCGAGCGATACCTCAACTCTCCCGTCGCCGGAGTCTTGACAATCTCCTCTTGATCTTTCACGACCTCGCCTTTGAGGGCACGCAGCGGGGGAGCTTCGTCAACGGGACGGGGAGTTCCATCAGGACGATAGACTTCGTAGTGTGCAGAGATCTTCTCCACCTCAGCTATCTCGCCAGGACCAACATCGAACTCGTCGAACACGGCTCGATTCATCAGGACCAGTCTCTTCTCTGCATCGGCAAACCATATCTCATCGCTGATACTGTCGATCAACGTCGAAAGCCTGTCTTTCTCCTGCTGCACCACTGCGGAGAGTCTCTGGGCTTCTTCTTCCGACTTTTTGTGCTCAGTAATGTCTAGCATAGTAACCCGACACTCTTTGCAATCTTTGTAAACGCCATCTATGCGCACGTAAATCGGTGCACTTGACTCTATCTCGAGAACCATCTCGAATGTCTGCTTCGCCTGGCTCCCAAAAACGCTCTCCATGAATGTACTAAAAGCCGGTCGGTATTCAGGTGAAATGAAAAGAGCGAAGCGGCGGTGTATCAGCCGAGAGCGCTCAACACCGAGAAGACTCGAGCCGGTCAGGTTTGTTTGAAGTATATCAGCCTGGCGGTTGAGAGTGAAGTAGCCAACCGGAGCGAACTCGTAGAGGTCGGTATACCATTCCTGCCAGGCTTCTGCATCGTTCTTTGCCTGCCGAAGTTCCTCGTTCTGCAACTCCAGCTCAATCTGATGGACTTCCAGCTCATGGACCAACCGCTGGATATCCAGCTCTGTAATGGCCGGATGCGATATGTTCTCCGCTTTGTGTTTTTCTTCTGCCCTACGCCTCAGCGCAGTAGCATCTGATGTGTCCCTATCCTTTTTCATGTTGCGATATCCTGATCCCCAAACTCATTATCTTTGTTCTGATTCTTGCAAGGATCTCCGGCATCTGCATCTCCCTGGTTCCGCCAGTCACCGGCAGTGCTTCTACCTGTCAATTTTATGGCTGCATCCATACCTTCACGTTAACGATGCGCTGCTATCTTCGACTTCGATTTCCATTAAGTCCGCAAACCCAACTATCTTCAACACGTACTGCGGATATGCACCGTCGGTCACCAGCACCTTAAGACGACTATTGCGTTCAAGCAGCGACTTAGCAGGTTCAACAAGCGCTACCACAAATGCTGTATCAATGAATGATGTCTGCAGGAAGTCCACCACAATCTCACTTCCCGTTGCAACAGCATCCGCAAGAGCCTGCTTGAATGGCTCAACAACATATATGTTCAAATCTCCCACACCGGTTATCGTCTCAACCCCATCACAGCAGGATGCGGTCACTCGTCCATTCTCAATCATTAGAACCTACTTTCGTATATGAAGTTTCAAGTCCAAGCACTACTATCGCTGCATCGTCCTGCAGCTGCCCGTCCCCATATTCCCTTGCTTTCTCAAGCAGTCTGTCCACCAACACAGACGGCGGTGAATCCTCCCCGACGAGGAATTGTAACATCTCGGACTTACCGAACATACCGTGTTCTTCTGACCGGGCCTCTGTGATTCCGTCTGTGACCAACACCACCACGTCCCCCGGCTCAAGATTAAGACTCCCTTCGGGGTAGTCACGGTCAGGCAAAATACCCAATACCATGGCTCCCACGCTCATCTCTTCCATAATACCGCCCGCCCGGCGAATCACAGGCGGCTCGTGTCCTGCATTTGTGTAATTGATCGTGTGAGTATGAGTATCAACGACTGCAAAGAATGCGGTGAACATTGATCCATCTCGACCCTGGTCTTTGCACAATGCATTGTTGACAAGACTAACCACACGTGACGGACTCGGATCGATGTAAGCATAGCTTCTGAATGCATATCTTGCAGCTGACACCTGCATCGCGGCCTGCACACCCTTGCCTGCAACATCGCCGATCATCACGCCTACTTTACCGCCTCCCAGGTCGAATACATCATAAAAATCACCACCAACCTGGGCTTCATCAAGAGCAGGCACGTACTTCGCGGCAAACTGACAGCCTGATACAGTCGTCGGTATCTGGGCCGGGATGAGTGCCTGCTGGAGCATCTCGGAGATGCGGTGTTCTCGTTCGAGCACACGCTGCTTCTCGTTCTCCAGGGTGACCCTCTCGGACTGGTCTCAGAACGTGGACGTCAAGCCGATCACGCATCCTTGCCCGTCGAACACAGGTGAAGCGCTGACGCTCAAGACGATGTTTTCGCCATTCGGAGTTACCATCCTGTAGCGGAAGTCGCTGATTCGCTCTCCGCCAAGGGCACGATACGCCATACGCTGTTCCGGGAGAAGAGGCGTTCCATCGAGATTGAAGACCTCGTAACGCGAGACCCAATCCGAAAAGTCCTCCTCAGGCGGCACACGGAGAATCTCTCTGCCGGCGTCATTCATCCACAGTATCCGGCCTTCCGAGTCGAACATGCTGACACCATCCACTTGGCTGTAGACGAATGATTCCAGTTCGGCGGTGCGTCGCTCCGCTTCCGAACGGGCTTGAGTCAGCGCTTCTTCTGTCTGCTTGAGTTCTGTGATATCCTGGGTTATCCCAAATCCACCCAGCAGATTACCCTCGCTGTCGAGTTCGAGATAAGCCTTTTCCCGTACCCATTTCACCTGCCCTTCCACTACGATGCGGTGTTCCACATTGTAAGGTTCACCACGCATACCCGCATTCCATTGCGTGTCAACATACTCGCGGTCGTCAGGATGAATGGATTCAAGGAATGTCTCATAGGTTAATGCAGTGCCCTCGGGTATCCCAAAGATACGATGATTTTCGGTGGACCATGTTAGAATGTTACGGCGAACATCCAATCGCCAGCTCCCTATCTGTCCGACCTCCTGGGCACGCGCCATATCCTCCCGGCTTTCGCGCAGGATGTCCTCAGCCTGCTTGCGTTCGGTGATGTCGTAGTAGGTACAAATCATCGCGTTAATCCGCCCATCTGGCTTGATAATTGGATCCGCACTAACGAGCATCCATCTTAGGGTTTCGCCTGCAGGCGACAGGACACCCACCAGCTTGTTCCGGACGGCCTTGCCGGTCATTGCGGCTTTGCGGACAGGGTGCTCATCCACATCCAGTAGCACCTCGAACTCGTCGTATACCCGCCATACCCCCCAGTCGCGATCATTGACGTTTGCAATGTCGGAGTCTTCTGAAAGATCAAACATCCGCAGGAATGCCGGATTTACGATGGAGAACCTGCCCAGTTCGTCAACCAATGCCACCCCGGAATGCAGGTTCCGTGTGAGGACTTCGAATCGGTCCCGGCTCTCGCGCAATCCCTCTTCCGCTTTGACTTGCGCCGAGACGTCTTTGTAGAAGACCGATACCCCATCCGGGGTTGGGAAAGCCCGGAGCTCCACCCACCCATCGAACCCGGCATGATAGGACGTCAAGATCACAGACTTCTGCTCCTGCATTACCCGTTCGTATTCGCGGATGGTCTTGAGGGACTCTTCATCCGAGTAGACATCCCTTATGTACCTGCCCAGAAGATCCTCCCGACGCGCGGACTGAAGACGTTCTGCATTGTTATTGACATACGTATAGCGCATATCACTATCGAAGCTCACGAAGGCATCCGGCATACTCTCCAGCACGCCGATCAGTCGCCTCTCGCTCTCCCTCAGCGCTTCTTCAGCCTGTTTACGCTCGGTGATGTCACGGACCGAGCCGCGGGCAATCACTTCATCTCCGACTATGCTCAGCGACAAGTCCGATTCCAGCCAGACCACGGATCCGTCTGGGCGAATGAAGCGATACTCGTCCTTGTGGCCTTGCACCTGTCCTCCCGCGCGGCAGCGCTCCAGCAACTGGGCAGCGTTATCCTCCACCCGCTCCCGATCTTCGGGATGCACGCCTTGCAGCCATCGCTGCCATGAAATCGGCGAGTCGGGCTCGTAGCCGAACAGAGCATAGTGCTCAGGGCTCCAGTAGGCGGTGTCCGTCGACGCATTCCACTCGAAGAAACCGATGCCACCAGCCTGTGCGATGGCTTTGACTCTCGCTTCGCTCTGCCGCAGATCCTCCTCCGCCTGCTTGCGGTCGGTAACGTCGGTGAATATGGCGATGAATTCACCTTGTATCGGGCTATACGCGTAGATCGAGAGGTATTGCTGGCTCGCTTCGAAGAACTCCTCGAACCTGATCTCCCCGCTTTCCAGGGCGACTTTGCCATACATGCCTATATAATCGATCTCGTAATTCTTGATGTCCGGGAAAACATCCGTGACCAGACGGCCTTCGACGTCCGCTTTATTGACACTGATGATCCGCTCATAGGCCTCGTTTATCTCCAGAATCCGATAGTCTACAGGCCTGCCGTCCTTGTCAGTAATGACTCGGCAGTGAGCCATGCCGTTTATCTTGTTCGCGAAGAGCGCCGAATACCGGCGTTCGCTCTGCCGCAGATCCTCCTCCGCCTGCTTGCGTTCAGTGATGTCCTGAACTGTACCTCGCAGCCCTGTTATCCGGCCATCTGAATCCCGCACGACTTCGCTGCGCGTGGTGACCCATATCGGACGACCGTTACGGATCGCCTTGACATCAAGATCGTAGCCGATTCCCGTTCGCATTGTCTCTTGAATGGCCACATTGATTCGCTGCCAGTCCTCGGCAGGGTAAAGCCGTCCTTCCTGCTCTTTGAATGCAGGTATGGGCTGTCTGGCCGGGTTGAGGCCGAAGATGAGGTAGAGTTCATCAGTCCCGGTAGTAACATCCGTCTCCGCGTCCCAATACCAACTGCCGAGGTGAGCGAGGCGCTGGGCCTCTGTCAGGTCGGCTTCTTTTTGCCGCAGTGCCTCCTCGGCCTGCTTGCGTTCGGTGATGTCTCGACTGAAGACGGTGATTCCCGTGACCTCCCCCTCCGAGTTCCGCACCGGATATGCGCTGTGGTCGAATACTACACCCGTCCGCTTATCCTCCCATCGAGCAGGCACGCCATCGCGAATCACAGCATCGAAGATCGCCTTTCGGGAGGCAGCCAAGTCCGGGGGCACGTAATCATTGGCTATCTTCCCGATCATCTCGTTGGGGGTCATATTCCAGCATTCGAACGCGGCTGCATTCCCGGTTACGATACGACCTTCTGTGTCAAACGACCAAATCGACTCCGTCACCGCATTCAGAATGGAAGTCGCCCTGGCCTCGCTCTCGCGCAGCTCATCTTCTATCTTTGCACGCTGCTCTACCTCTTCCCGGAGCTGCTCAGCCATTGATTGTAGTTTCTCGTTGGATTGAACTAGTTCTTTAGTACGCTCGATTACCATCTCCTCGAGGTGTTCGCGATATTGCCGCAGTTGGGTTTCAGTGCGTTTGTGATCGGACAGATCGGTAACAACAGCCGAAACCGATGGTCCTGCTTCAGTCTCCAGGTTACTGATAGACACAAATGCAGGCAAAGACCCAGAATCAGAATGCTTAAGGTTTACTTCTCTTCTGCTGCTACGATCCGGAGCCTGTTCCAGCATTTGCCTCAGGTGTTCCACGTCTGCTTCAGCCACGTATTCATATATAGAATGGCCGAGAACATCGTATACTGGCGAACCAAGCATTGATGCGAATGTGCCATTGCAATAAATAAGAACGCCTTCAGGTGAGAGTACTAATGCACCCTCGTTCATCGCCTCAACCAGGATGCGATATGTACGCTCCGCACCAGAGAGAGTGTATATTTTCTCTCCTTCGGGACCTGATACTACAACTGCATCGACTTCTCCGCTTTGAATGGCACGTATAACATCTTCGGCTTCATCCAACCGCGCGCGAAGTTCTTCATTCTCCGCTATTACCTCTTCCAGTGTCTTGGTCTTATTTTCGGGCATTTCTTACTACCTCGAAACTTAATGTTCTTTCGGACGAAGATTCAGGCCCACAAGGATCTTCTCTGTATCGGACAGATCACCTATCACTCTTCGTAATGGCGCTGGTAATTTCTTAATAAGTGTTGGCACAGCGAAAAGTTGCTCACCTTTGGCTCGTTCGGGTTCCTGGTAGATATCCAATATTTCAAGATCATAATGGCCTTTGAGCTCCTGCTCGCAGATTCTTTGTATATTCATAATAGCCTTGGTTGACCTTGGGGTCTGCCCTGCGACATACAGGCACAAAACATAATCATCGTTTGTTTCCAGCCATTCCTCAGTTCCCTCTCTTGTTTTAATGCATATATATTTGCTGATGTCGTGTACGGCTTTTACGCAGATAATGCGGACGTAATAGTCGAAATTAACGTTGCATTATAGCACTTAAATATTATTTATTGATAATCTTGTATTACGCCAAAACAGATTCTTCGCTTCGCTAGAATGACAGGTTGGCAGGAGAACAATTGTCATTCGATCGAATCAGCGAGTTCCACGCGGTAGGTCGGGCATTGACTGTTTACCTTCAATGAACAATGAAGCGTCACAGAAGGGATGACGAGACTTATCAGGAGGAAGTAAAGCCTAGTGCTGTTAATGCGCTGGCAAGGTCATTATATAATACAACCATAGTGTTAATACTGGTTATATCAAGGATTCTAATTAAATGAGGTTTGCAACCCACAAGGATCACCTGTCCATCAAGAGGATTTAATTGTGTCGCCGCAGAAACCAAGACAGTTAACCCGCTGCTATCCATATAACTGATATCGTGCATATCAAGAACTAAATAATTCTCAGTAATATCTATAACTTCTTTTACGGACTGACGAAATAACGGCTGAGTATATATGTCTATCTCTCCGGACAGATACAATACTTTGTATCCAAACTGTTCTTGCGTCTGTGCTTTAAGTCCTATGTTGGCCATTCAATAAACTCCTTTGTGACTCAGTAGTTTACCGCTTATTGCAGCACACTAAACATTCACTTCTTAAGAGTCATACTCCTTCAAAAAAACTGGTTATGTTTCTTCTAATCCTGGGTATAGATATTTTAGACATACCTTTCTACAAGTAAATACTGGGGAATAATAGACGAGGCAGTTTTTTGTTAGACGCGAAGGCTGCCTCTTCTGCATTCTGACCGAATTATACCTCCAAATCCATCTCATTAGTCCCGTCGGTAGTAACAAGTGTGAAAACGTTTGTGGTCTGCTTCAACTGGGCATACGTGTAACCAGGATAAGCACTGAATTTCTCATGCTCCTCAACTGACAGGTAGAGACGGCATTCTTTGCGTCTCTACCTCCTTATCAGGTTATACATCCAGATCTATTCCCAAAAACTTTAGTCTTCTCAGGGCGGGATGTGCGAGGCGTGAGCAGGTTTGGGCATCAGTTGATCCTGGGTATAGAAGTTAACGACATACCTCCACGAGTTATCACTGGAGAATACTACAAGAAGAGGCGGTTTTTCTTAGACGCGAAAGCCGTCTCTTCTGCATTTTCTAATCGGATTATACGTCCTAATCTATTCCAATTAGCTGGGGTCTTCTCCGGAGGGGACATAGCAAAATGAAACCATGTTTGCTTTACAGGTATCCATACAAACAATGGATCTTCAGCTTCCACAACTGAACACGATAGGTAGAGACGATATTCTTTGCGCAACAAGAAGGCCGACTATACTGCATTTGGAACTGTGATGCGTAGGGGTGAGGTTGCTGGACTGAAGTGGGAAGACTTTCGAGCAGACACCAAAACATTGATTATTGCAAGGGCGATGGCACAAACAAACGGAGCGGTTACAGAGAAGTTACCAAAATCTGGACGTAAGCGGGTCGTGGATCAGGCAACCAAGTTGATAATAGCAGATGTTCCCACAATGATAGTATCAGAGTGGATTGGCACGCTTCAACAAATATTACTGAAAATGTTTATGCCCACGTTCTGCCACACATGCAAGTCCCGGCAGTAGACATTTTGAACGCTGAATGGGAAGCAGCAAATGGGAGCAAAAAGGATTCAATGACGGGGTGATTTTTTCTTCCGTGAGCAAATAGTGAGCAAAAGCGTGGATTTTATACAAATCCACGCTCATTTTTTGGTAGCCCCAAGGGGATTCGAACCCCTGATCTCATGGCTGAGAACCATGCATCCTAACCGCTAGACGATGGGGCCATATAGCTGGTTACAGGCATAATTCTATCATGCCAGCCTGTTTGTGTCAACAAATATTTTAATTAGAGAGACTTCAGGAGGGGAAATTATGAAGTATGAATTATGAAGTATGAAATGAGAAGGGGCAAGGGCATTCCCAGGTCCTATTGGTCCTATTCGTCTCCTCGTCTCCCACTCCCCCTGCCTCCCCATCCCCTTCCAGCCTGCCGCCAGGTACGGGATTTTATTTGTTTGTTCGGAGTAGATACAGGAAGAAAGGAGCACCCAGCATTGCTGTTACTACTCCTACCGGCATACCGCTCGGGGGCATCACTATGCGGGATGCGAAGTCGGCAAGCACGGCCAGCACTGCTCCACCTAATGCTGATGCCGGTATCAGGACACGGTGGTCGGGGCCGAACATCTTTCTGCACATGTGCGGCACTACCAACCCGACAAATCCGATTATTCCACTCACCGACACTGCTGCAGCTGTCACTAATGCACATATAGAAATGATAAATATTTTAAGGTACTCTGCTTCAATCCCCAGGTGCTTGGCAGTCTCTTCTCCCATTGAGTAAACATTCAAATCCCTTGCAAATGACCACAGGCCAATAAATCCCAGCAGAGCAAATGGAGCAGCTATCTTTGCCGACTGCCATCCGTCACCATTTGAGAAACTTCCCATAAGCCATGCAATAATCTTAGCCTGAGCATCGGCAGGATCACCTGATGACATTGCTATAATAAGACTGAGCAAGGACCAGAGGAATGAACCGATAACAATTCCCGCCAGCAAAAAAGATTGGACTGAGACTCTTCCCGATGAACGGGCGAGACCATAGACTATGGCCATTGCACCCATAGCAAATACAAATGCAACCGGAGGTACTCCGAACCCTCCCAGAAGTTTATCCAGTCCTAAAACAGTTGCTATTCCTGCACCTAATGCAGCGCCTGAGGATACTCCCACAGTATATGGGTCAGCTAATGGGTTAAGTAACAATCCCTGCAGAGCTGCTCCGGCCATTGCCAGCATTGCTCCAACCAGCAGCGCCAGCATAGACCTGGGAACTCTTATCCCCCAGACTATACTGTCCTCCATAATAGCAGTGTTCCCGGTCTCCTGGTGACCACCACTGATGTGCGTCCAGACCACGCGTGCAACAGTGGATAAAGGCAGATGGCTTTCCCCATATGAAATATCCAGCGCCAATACTGCAATAAGCAGCAGCAGCAAAATCAAGCTGGACAGGATTATTCTTTTACCGATAGTAAGATTTTTCATAATGTCTCCGCATTCAAGTATAACCCCGCAAGCCCGAGCAGGCAAGAAGGGAAGATGGGGAGACGGGGGGAGTGGGAGACTAGGAGACAAATAGGACCAATAGGACACAAAGGCTCTGTGAATGCCATTGCCCATTCCCTTTTCATAATTCATAACTCATAACTCATAATTTCCATCCTGAAGTCTCTCTTGAAAAAGGCAGGAAAACGGACTCCGGCGGAAGAAGTATGTGGCTAATGGTATTTTATTAAATGCATTACCCGGAGGTATTCATGTCAAAGCTGACACTGCTGACTTTAGGTTTGATTCTGGCTCTGTCTTCTATTTGTTGTGCGAATGGAGGAACTGATAAAGTGCATAATTTCTTTCCTTTCGGAATATGGTATCAGGGTTACCTGACGGATAAAGGTATATATCAACCTACAATGGCTGAGGACATATCGAGTATCGGTATCAACTTTGCCATAGCCAACTGCTACACCGAACTGCCCCCGGATTCACCGGATAAGGCTTCACTGGCCTCTATGTTGAATCTGGCAGACAAAACAGGCATAAAAATGCTTGTCGGGCTGAGTCCGTTGATCAAGACCCAGCTGACTGCTTTAAAGCCTGCAGAGATTGATGCCAAGCACGATGAGATCAAAGCAAAACTAGCTCCGTTTGTAGAAGAAGGCAGGAAGCACCCTTCTCTACTGGGATGGTGGCTGGGTGATGAACCTATAACTGCTGGCGTAGAGAAGGTTAAATCTGCAGAGAAACTCAGACTGATTTTTGCTGAACTTGATCCCGATCATCCTGCTTGGTGCGAGGGAACATGGAGCGTTTTGGAGCGGGATGCTATTCCCCATTTGAAGAATTTGAATGAGCCTGTCTACATGCCGGAGGTTTATCCGTTCTGGAACAGACCTTATCAAGCTGGACTCGGAGATTTTAGAAATGCCGGTTTTGTAGATGGCAGCAAGAAGAACCCAAAGGGGGAGCGATGGATTTCGGTTGACCTGGTGGACCAGTATAAAGCCCTGCGACCGCACCTTGCAGAAGACCGGGCACTGTGGCCCTGGCTGGCATCATTTAGAGAAGCAAGTTACGAAGCTCCTAACTGGGACTGGCGTGCTCCCACTGCAACTGAGCTGCGCTGCCTGGCGTGGATTTCACTGGCCGAAGGCTGCCGAGGGCTGGCTTATTTCGGTTATGAGCACATGCGTTCATTCGGAGACCACGCGCTGCTGTTCCCTGCAATTAAGTCCATCCATGACTCCGTAGCCCCACTAACAGATGTTCTTCTGGACTGCAGGATTACTGAGAATATAGCATCAGTCAAGGGTGGTGGAAGTCGTTACTACAAGACTGCACTGGTTGAGACTTTCAAAGACAGCCACTCAACTCCTTACTTAATTGTAGTCAACCGCAACTGCGAAGAGATTGGGACATCGAAGGTATCAGTCTCAGCTTCACTGCCTAAAGTTGCCCGTAACACCAAATGGTTTGCAGTTGATCCTGCAACAAATGCGATAATTGCTGTCGGAACTTCCAGCGGGATCAAATTTGATCTGGACATGCTTCCGGGAGACGGAAAACTTATCAGAATGATAGCCTCTGCTGAGATTCATCCTGCAATAGATCCCGATATCAAGTGGGTCAAAGTAGGAGATGAGATCCCGTTCAAGGTGACCGGAGGGATCTATCCAACCGGGAAGACATTCTTTAGGTGGTCAATGACTGGTTTCCCTGCAGGTACACTCGATACAAAGACCGGTAATTTCAAAGCTACCACTGCAGGACGCTGCACAATCTGGGCCCGAGATGAAGCCGGCAACAGCGCATTTACCAGGGATATAGTTGTGGAGTGAGCTCTTTTTCGATAAAGAGAACCGCTAAACACGCGAAATTACGCGAAACATGATTGTGATGCAGGCTTCTAGCCTGCCTTAGGTTGTGGTGCAGGCTTCCAGCCTGCCTTTTCCTGGTGGCGATGTTGGAATCGCCACCAGGAAAATTAGTCCTTAACAGCAGATTCTTCACTGCGTTCAGAATGACAAAGGATATGAGCAGATTGGTCTTGATCCTAACATCAAATATCCAATATCCAACTTCCAGTCCCAAGGAGCAGTATTATGACATGGCTACAGGTATTGTTAATCTCTATACTATTGATATCTGCACAACAATGTATAGCATTGCAGAATAAACCTGCGCTCAATAGTGCCCCTCAAGCAGAAGTTCAAGGGGCTATGCCTTATGAGATGCAGGACAGACCTGAACCCAGACCTGCTCTTGTTAATTTTGAAGACCTATCGGGTTGGACTGTGTCTACTGAAGAAAACCTGGAAGCTGATTTCATCCGTTCACGGGAACAGCAGCTCTGGGGCAGTTATGTTGGTAAGCTTGTAACTAAAGGGACAACCCCCGGCGGGGCTATAATATTGAAGCCTGCAAATCCTATCCCGATACCTAATGGCAGCGACAGCATTGACCTGTGGATATACGGCAACAACTGGTCCTGGGCGCCTGAGCCGGGAACTCCAATGATGGGCGTCAGCATTATCATTCAGTATGCCAACGGCAACCAGAATACTGTGCGGATAGCAACCGTAACGTGGAAAGAGTGGTGGCTGGCTCATAAACGCTATCCGATGCCTTTAAAATCCGCAAAGTTCGTCGGGTTACGCATAGAGGGTGTTAACAATACAGAGTTCAGGACCATCTACTTTGATTCGCTCTCATTCTATAAGGAAAACTTGAAGCCACTGAAGTTCAAACCGCGACCGGCAAGAAACCTGAAACTGTTTCCGGGGCAGACTCAGGGGACTAATGGAACAGGCAAGGGCAAGTTACCATTCCCCACTCGCGAACAGACTATACTACCTGTCAACTTCACTAAAGAGTTCAAGAACAGTGTCGTAAAGAACAAAACCGGATCCTATGAGTTCAATTATTCAGGAACTGACTGTAAAGTTAAATATACTTATACACCAAAAGCAGGGAGCCTTGGGGAGATTGCTGCGTATGTGAATGGCAAGAAGAGCTGTGTTCCGTTGTCTAGTGGTGGAATGGAATTTGACGGGACTCAGGCTAAATCTGGGAAGTTAAAGTCAGCAAAGCTGGCAAATGGAGTCCTCAAAACAGTATTTGTATTCAAAAACAAACCTGGTTATTCGGTAGAATACAGCTTCAGAATATGGGGGAAGTCGCTGGTGATGGACTTTATCTGCCGGGGTGGAAAAGCTACCGGAGTTGCTGTCGGCAAAGTCACTGGAACGAAGAACCCGAAGCTGGTCCTGGTTCCGTTCCTGACATTCGGCAGTAATCACCCCAGAGTTTTGTGCTCAGGGAGCTCTGATGCTCCGGTCTTTACATCGGTCTGGGTGGACTGGTACCGGACAAATGGCACAACGTTCTGGAGCAACGAAGGCATGACCGGCAAGGTTGCCCGGATAAATGGAGGGGTCAGATACTCTCCCAAAACAAATGGCAAGCGGAATGACCTGTATGAACGGCTCTTCCTGACTGTCTCCCCTACATTTGAAGAGACACTGCCGGTGGTTGCCAATCCCCCTTCACCAATCGGTAAAGCAGCAGGTGAGAGGCTCTGGCAGGAGAGCTGGGGGCCCGGTGACTACGAAGCTGAGCACAAACGCTCCCTGAAGCTCCGGTCATATGGTATCGATATGCTGACCCAGTGTAACCATGAGATTACATGGAGAGATGAAGGGGAGAGCTTCACATACAGGCTCAATGCAGCTCCGAAAAAAGGTGGAGATGAAGCCCTGAAGAAGTATGTGGCTGCCCAGAAATCCCTCGGCTGGCTCTCCGGACTCTATACAAACTACTGCGATTACGCATCAGTCAACAGTTTCTGGGACCCTGACAATGTGCAGCGTGATGAGAATGGCGAATGGAGACCGGGCTGGCCGAGGTGCTACGCTGCAAAACCTGCAAGAGCTGTAGAGTTCGATGCAAAGCTAGCGAAACAGATTCAGGCCAAGTTCGGGTCAAATGCAGCCTATACCGATGTCCATACAGCAGTCGCTCCATGGGCGTACTGCGATATGGATGCACGCAACCCGGGAGCTGGAACACTGGCATCCACATTCTATGCCTACGGGGAACTGCTGTGGAATGACCAGCATGTATACGGCCCAACATGGTCTGAAGGCACATATCATTGGTTATATGCAGGTCTGGCTACAGGCAACTATGCTCTGGATTATGGGACTGCCGATTATGGTGTGGAACCTCTCAATGTTGCGTTTGACCTTATGCAGATCCACAGCAAAGAATGTGACATAGGAATGGGTTGGACTGACAACTTCCTGAAGAGTTTCAAGAGGGAAGACATAGACTTCGACCATTTCATAGCTGCAACTATGGCATATGGACACATTGGCTGGATGATCGAGGAATCATATGGAATCCGCAGGACCTGCCGGTCATACTATATGCTCCAGCAGGTGCAGAAGCGATATGCGCTTGAAAAGCCGAAGATAATACTCTATGCAGACGATCAGAACAAGTGGCAGAGTGTTTCAAGTGCTATAGCTACCGATGTGATCAAAAAGTCCAGGTTGTATGTAGAGTATGCAAACGGATTGCGAGTGTACATAAATGGCTCCAACTCGACCTGGGATATTCTTGTAAATAAGCGGTTGATACATCTACCGAGTTGGGGGTATTGTGCATATACTCCCAAGGATGATTTCATTGCATACTGCGCAGAAATCGATGGACACCGGGTGGACTATGTGGACTCCGATTCCTATGAATATCTGGATGGCCGGGATGTCTTCACGAGACTGGGTAACATGGCTTCATCCGGCGCCATTGCAGTCAGACGTAAACCTGGAAGCATAGAGATAATCAATATAGACAGCAACAAGATGATTGGAGTGAAGGCCCCTGATGCATTATCCTGTGAAGCTTTTGACGAAGCAGGCAAGAGTATAGAATCAGTTGAACTTACTGTTGACCAGGAAGGGTTTGCATGGTTTACTGCTGACACTAAAGCCAGAAGCTACAAGATAACTACCGGAACCAAGGCCGAAATGCCGCTATCTGGAACAATATATACCAAAGCTGAAAAGCTGGTTCCTGGTGAGAAGATCATCGTCACCTGCACATTGAAATCCTCTGTGGGTGCTTCATTAAATAGTGTAGTCCTTAAGATAGGAAAGGCTTCTGTGACTATTACTGATATGAAGGAAAAGAGTGTGTATGAAGGCTCTCCATTGCAGTCTAAAGTTCAGATCACCGTCCCTGATGACCTGAAAATCGGAGACACAACTTTTGTTGCTCTGGAAGTGGAAACAATCAATCAGAAGATAGAAATCTACAAGCTGATGGAGG
This sequence comes from Abditibacteriota bacterium, assembly GCA_942493375.1. Taxonomy (GTDB): domain Bacteria; phylum Armatimonadota; class UBA5829; order UBA5829; family UBA5829. The sequence continues at coordinate 941,785 of OW818698.1, forward strand.
TTGCTCCGGCATTTCGGATAGATACAAAGAATGTATCAGACAACACTCTATCGATCTCAGTAGTCAACAACCTTGAAGATGAGACCAGGCCCAGACGAAAACTGGCTACCGAGTCCGGAGGCAAAATAGTCGCAGCAAGTTTTGCAGATTTCGCAAAGCAGATAGTATTGACTCCTACACTGCAACAGGACGGAGCACAGGACAAGCTCATAATAACAGCTTTCACAGATGAATTCGAGATCATCAAAACACTGGACCTTACCGTCAAAGCTGAGTATCCTACAATATGGAAGATGTCATCCGATGCCGATATCACCAGCATGGGACAGGCATTCAGAAACAAGAAAGAAAAACCGCTGGATACCGGGACAGGGTCAACCTGCCGGTGGGGATCTCAACTCTCAGGCGGAGTCCAGAAAAACGGACTGTTCACCCACCCTCCTTACACTGGAGGTGTCGGATATACATTCGCAGTCACAAACCCGATCCAATTGCCGGAATCACCCAGCGCTCTGCACGTGTTCATAGGCCTGACCGACGGCGGGAACCCATCCGACGGAGTAGATTTCAAAGTATATGCAATCGACTCCGCAGGCGCATCAAAACAGATAATGATAGAAAACTGGGCAAAACGTGAATGGAAAGAGATCACCGTAGACCTCTCTGAGTACGCCGGCAAGCAGATCAGCCTGAAATTCATAGCCGATGTAGGCCCCAAAGACAACCCCGCCGCCGACTGGGCCGCCTGGGCAGAACCAGCAATAGTTGAGAAACATGCGCAGTATAGGGTGGTTGTGAAGTAGGACGCTAAGCTATCAATGAATTAAAAGATCCTGTGGGCAGTTCTGCGTGCTCACAAACCGATGTGTAGTGACGGGCACATTCTATGATGTTTCTATTGTGTAATTTTGTGGATGTAAGGAGCTATCATGCTTGATCAAAGGAAAATCAGGCTGTACCAGTTATTAATCATATGCATACCTATTGCTGTTTTGTTTGTAATTGGGTTCTTGTGGATGATTTTTTCTACCACACATGTAGTGTATCGAGCTCCATCACGTCCTGCTTTGCCTCATCCAAACGCTTATGACACATATGTAAGTGCTGCTAAGAGCATGGTAAGTGAAGAGCAGATTTACGAGGCGCTCTACTCCAAACCCTGGATTTCCAGTTCTCCAACGGCTGCAACTACATTACCACCTGGAGTTCCAGTGGAAGGTAAGTTGACCCATCCTTATAACTTGTCCGAAAAACAAGCTGTTATAAAGTCTAATACAAAGGCTTTCAGCATTTTCAGGCAAGGTTTGAAGCAGGATTTTTTACTTCCGGAATCTACTTCCAGCAGTTTTCCGAAGTTTGGAAAGCTCAGGAGCCTTGCCCGTCTTGTTGCACTGGAAGCTATGGTCTATAGAGAATCCGGTAAAAATGGGAAGAGTATGATGACTTGCCTGGATGGTATGGAACTGGGAACTCACACAGCCAGGGGCGGCAATCTTATGGCTAATTCAACATCAATAGCGATTCAAGCCATAGTAAGAAAAAACGTATGGGAAACTGTCGATTCACTGGACCTGGTGGAGACACGAAAAGCTATAAGCAGACTGGAAAGCATTATTTCACAAACCGTTCCTTTCAAATCTGCGATACTCTCAGAAAGGGACTATGCACTTTCATTGACTGAAGAGATATTGAATGCAAATGACTGGCGTAGTGGTGTGGCTTTCCTTCATGTACCGGATGCAATGTCAATTAGAAACACGGTTAAATATTACCAGGAATACTCAAAAACTTTCTGTAAATCGCGGCGAGGGTTGTTTGCCGGTGTATACAATGACTACTCGAAGTTGATTGAATCAACTGATTTACCATATGCGGATTGTATAAAGACAAACATACAGCCGTCAAATGAGTTCTCTGAGTTTCTCCTTCCCTATGAAATCAAAAAATTACGGTTCAAATATGAAGACAACCGCTGTATGAATGATCTGCTGCTGCTTCAGTTGGCGTTACATGCTTACAAACTTGAAAATAACAGGTACCCGGCAAAGCTGGGGGATTTAGCACCTGGGTATCTTAAGTCGATACCATTGGATCCCTTTAATGCTGGTGCTACCTACAAATACAAACTCACCCCCAAACGCTACACTCTATATAGCCTGGGACCTGATTTAAAAGATAACAATGGTAAAGCAGTAATCAGACCACAAGGCCCCAAGCTCCGATGGGTGGTATTTGAGGATAAGGGAGATATAGTCGCGGGGTATAACAAGTAGCGCAGAGAATCTGCAACATATATTCCCGTAGATATAATATACTTTACAGAAAGAGTAGCAGCATCGGTGTATTATTATATTATTTCGTTTACAGATGATACTATATACGGTATCATGCCAATGGGACGGGTTATGAAATATGAATAGCTGATTGAGAAATGCTAAAAGCCCACAGACAAAACTGATATTAAGTAAGGTTCAAGCGATGAATAAGGATTTGAACTACTATCTTTCACTGGAATATCCGGTGGAAATAAGGCACTTCACGCAGGAAGATGGCGGGGGGTATCAGGCAACCATTCCAATATTAGGGCGCGGTTCCTTTGTTGGCCACGGAGACACCCCTGAAGAGGCATATAACAATTTACAGGATTGTAAGAAGGAAATCTTCGAGGAATTGCTGACAGCAGGAGTTGAAATAATCGAGCCTCCTACTGAAGATATTGATGAATACAGCGGGAAGTTCATAGCGCGCATTCCCAGGGAACTCCACAGAGACCTAGCTGAAGCCGCAAAACTCAGCGGGACCAGTTTGAATCAATATATTGTATATGCCTTAACCAGGTTCAGATATTCAAACACGTCATCCAGAACGTAGTAAAACATGTCATCCTACTCTAATGTAGTCAAGTTTAATTCTTGGTGTTCGCTATGCTTCTGTGTGATAACCCTACTATACTTGATGGTCCCACATTAGTGGCCCATAAACTTCCTTCATCGATCATCGCAGAAGCAGGCGGAGCCGGTATGTTGCTGAACGAGAAGATCACGCGACTTGTCGCGTCCCTTGTTGGATGACTAGACCGTCCTCCGCCTTAGCTTTTGCAAATTGCTGTGGATCAAACTCCGATTGATCACGTGCTATTGCATATATCAACTTTAGGAATTTTCGTGCCACAGCAATTCTGATTTGCCCTGTCTTTTTGCCTTGTGCTTTTACTTCTTTTGAATATGAGTCATATAAGCCACCTGTTTTGATCTGAATTATGGCCATATGACAGATTATATATCTTGCCAGTGCGCGTCCACGCTTACTTATGTGTTTTTCTCCACTGTGTTTGCCACTGGAGACTTCAAAAAGGTTCAATCCAATATATTTTTCAAGTGATGCATATGAATCATATTTGCTTATATCCCCGCACTCACCCAATAGACCTGCCACACTTACAACTCCCACGCGTGGCAGACTAAGCAGGCACTGCGCTATCTTGAGTGTCTGAAGGATCGCATCCATTTCACATTTCAGTTGTTCTCGGCGCAATTCGACCATCTCTAAATAATTCAGTAAGGATACCATCGCATTATGTCGTGTCTGTTGACCCAGTTTTGCCGCAATAGAACGCTTTGCAGCCAGGGCCACCACTTCAGCTTTGTGTGCCATTCTGCCGGAAGTCGCCTTTTTGAGCGTGCACCTTATACTAGTTATCCTCGAATTGGCTACTTCATCAGCATTTGTATACTTTCTAACTATACCTCTCACACTCTTGCAAACAGCGTCTTTGAAGATGTCTCTCAACTCTGGAAACCACACTTCCAGATGACATTGAAATTCGTTCCTGAGAGAAGTGCGTTTCTTAGTCAGAGAATCCCATTCTGCAATTGCGCAGCGTAGCTGCGCATATTCATCCGTCAGCTCCTGCACTTCCTGATAACATCCCTGCCAGACTAGATCAGCTATCACACGCGGATCCTTAAGATCATTCTTCTTGGGAGAGTTATCTCTCACTTCTTTGGTGCGTTTCACATGGTAAGGATTTACCTGGACTAACCTCAGTTCATTTCGTTGCACCCATTCCCTGAAACAAGTGCTGTATGGACCAGTCGGCTCGAAAGCAATCCAGAGATCGTAACCTGCATAAATCAGGATATTCACGAATGATAGAAACTCTGTGTAACCATCGGCATTTTGTAAGGATCGGTGCATAATGGATTTCTCAGCATACCGGAAAGCACCGTAATCGATCCATCCCTTGCTGATGTCTACACCAACAACTATACCATTCACCGGATTTGGGACAGCTTGACAATCTTTCTTGTTAATAAGCATACTTTTCATGGTAGGTTCTCCTTGGTTTTTTTGTGCACATTAATAATACCAAGAAGCACCTACTACATTATAGGAAGCTGAACGCAGTGAAGGATCTGCTTTTACGATTATTGTAGACCAAAAAGCAGATCCTTCATTGCATTCAGGATGACATGTTTTGAGATCCTTCACTGAGTTCAGGATGACAAAATTTCGCAGGATGACAAAGTTTTTCGCGTGCTTTCGCGTATTTCGCGGTTCAAAAGTTAATGAATAACTGCCCCCGGCGTCACTACGATTGTTGTCGAACCGGTCACCGAAATCGAATCCGTCCACTTAGTGTCTGTCGGCTGTGATGCCCATATTTGTTTGGCTTCTGCAGGTAGAATGACTGTCCCGCGCTCCCCTTTTGGCAGGGATGTTTTGAGCATAAACTTGTCTGGTGAAAGCTTCCACTCGACTGCTACCCTGCCCTTTGGAGTCGTTATGTAGCCTTTGCACCATTTGAGGTCTCCGATAGCCTCCGGGGATATGACAATTGGCAGGCCGAGGTGTATACCGAGTGTCTTTTCGGTCAGCATGGCGCCTACTAATGATCCAAAGCCGTGACAGAGTGAATTGTCAGCCCATGGAGTTTCCCAGAATGTTCCAGGAGCTGTTTGCAGCATTGGTAAGCACATCAGCTTGATATCTCTGAGGAATGCAGTTGAATCACCCAATCGAAGCGCAATCAGCAAACGTTCTGGGAATGTGTAGAAACCGGCCCTGTTGAGTCCATCAATAGGTTGGACTTTGGATTTTGGGGTTGGTTTGAATGGGTCACGCATCTTTGCCCATATGTTTCGGGCTCGAGTTTCAGATGCTATACCAGCCCAGATAGCATAATACTGCGTAGTTTCGCACATCTCCCTGGATGCTGTCAGAGTTCCATCAGCACTGCTCAGAAGTGTATCCGGATAGTAACCGTCACCGGGACTGTTCTGCTCGATAACCTTGCGGATGTGTGCTGCGCGGTTGGAGTACTTATCTGCTATCTTCGGATCGCCGACCAGCTTCTCCATCTCCGCAGCCCGGTCCAGTGCAACCGCATAAACAGCGTTCAGACCGATGTTCACTCCATCGGTCCTGGTATCCGACCAGTCAATAAAGTTCCACAGACTGATCTGCTGGTTCTGCCATTTGAAAGGGATCTCAAGCAGTCCATCGGAGTTGCATGAGAAATCGAATGCACTGAACATCCGCCTTATAGAAGGCAGCATCTTCTTGATATAAGCAGTATCGCCGGTGAACTGCTGGTCGAGTCCAACCTGCAATACCCAAAAGAGCTGATGGGCCGGGATGACACAGGTCCAACTGGCGATACTGGCAGGATACAGCATATGCACCATACCATCTGGACCGATGTGGTCAGGGTCCTCCTGGCTCTCGGCTGCCTGACGGCACATCCTCCGGTTTACCGAAGTATCCCCAAACATAGAGTAAACCGCCTGCGCTGTCCAGTAGCTGTCGTGCAACCAGGATCCCCGCTCGCGGGAGGGGCAGTCCATAAAGACATCGAGTGTATTCAGAGTAGCAGTCAGCCTGGCAGTCTTATAAATGGCATTCAGAGAGTCATCAGAGCAGACAAAATCCCCTGCTTTCTGCGCCTGGAACCTGTATTCTTTGATGTATAGTGAGTTCAGTTTGAAGTCTTCCCCACTGCGGTTGACTACCCTTATAAACCGTGCAAGTTCCGGTTCCATTGTCATGAATGTCTGCTTACCGTCCCGCAGGACATAGCGCATGGCCATAATCGACGAATCAGTCTCACCAGGCCTTGGGACACTGCTGTGATCGGATAATCGCTCATTCCAGCAAAGCTCCAGCACCTGACCAGCTTTGCCTGTGACTTCGAAGCCGATGAAACCTACATAGTTAGCTCCGAAATCGTAGGCAACCTGGGAATTGTTGCCATGCACAATTACGTCACCACGGCCACTTCGGATAACTCCATTCGGGTTCGATGCAGCTGACTGATCAGGAACAACATCCTCTCTTTCAAGTCGAGAGACCCAGTGAGTCGCAGGCAATACAGCTGTGCCTTGTGAAAATGCAAGTGTGCTGTCCGGTTGATCAGGCTTATATTCTGCTCCTCTCATAACTGAGACAAGAGTGCGGGGGTGGACATCCTTCAAAGTAGCAGGCAGAGGTACATCGCGCAGCTCAACAACTGTCCAGGGTTTCATCCCGACTTCCCCAAGCACCTTTGCAGGTTTCCAGGAGAGTTTGACGTCTTTGCGGCCATCGATATCCTCAACCCAACCCCGCTGCAGTGAATACTTGGGGGAGTTGCGGTCCCATGCTGTAAGTTCACACGACTTCCAGGAAGAATCAGATCCAATCACACTCAGCTGCCCAGATTTAGTTGTATGAATCTCACACAGAAATCCCGGGGCTTGTGCAAGCGCTTCAAACATATAATTCCCATACACAGCCTCAGCCCGTAGAATATTCCGTCCGGTCTTGATATAAGAACGGATATCGACGACATCCACGGTTGCGTGTTTGGCACTGCTGCGTGCGGGACCGTGCATAACAAAAGCCCCATTTATCCGAAGGCGATAGAACGTATCCGCTGTGATATAAACCTCAGCCTTGTCCGGGATCGAGTCAAGAGTAAAGCTCTTTTCAAACATCACATGCTGAAAAGGTACCTTAACCTGCGCATCCGCCCATATCCACTTCCCAGTGAACCCGGCTGCAGAAGACCCACTCCCAACCAGACCAATAAACAAGCTCAAAATTCCAGCAAAGATACAAGTTTTAACAATCATTACGAATGCTCCTATAATAGATAACCTTTCAGTTTCAATTTAAGAGTGCGGTACCTGTCATCCTGAGGCACGAAGGATGACAATTACGTTACTTTATATAAGAATCTATGCACTAAGAAAATAGCATTGCCTTTTTACCCCTTTTCCAATGGAATTGGGCTGTGCATCCACTGTATTCTTAGCAAATAACCAATCTTCTTGTGTCACTTCCACTCGTCAATGATATCTCAAGTTCGGCTTTTCACCAAATATACCGGTGCGCTGCTGGCTTCTATACTTAAGCCTTTTAGTTCCTGGCCTACTATATTAAGGCATCTGCTGCCTTTGGGGACAAGAATCCGCACTGGTTTGTCTCCTGTGGACCAGACTGCGGTGATGTTGTTTTTGCTGGTCTCGAAGGTAGCTGTGTAGAGATTATTTTTAGCAGTGCTCTTTATGCATTTTGGGTTGGAACCTAATAGATCGGTCAGGGTCGCCAGCGCAGGGACGATTTTTCTAGGTGCTCCGCCGTAGTCGAACAGGCAGCACTCCAATGAGGGAGCGTTTACCGCGCCACTGGAACCTGAGTGTATGAAGACTTTCTCTACACCGTGGGAGAGCATCACCAGCATATACCGGACGGTGTATTCGGCGCACTCGCGTTCATCCTGCAGCAGGCGTTCCTCTGCCCACCCTCCTCCACCGGAGACTTTCGGCACCTGCGGAGGATTATCTACTCCATAGTATGAATACTCTGTCATCCAGATAGGCTTCCGGACACCGTGCGCGTCCATGTTCCTAAGCAGGCTCTCCATCTCCGGAATAAATGCTTCCGGTGCCCGGGTGCCGGGGTAGATGTGCAGGTTGAGGATGTCAGCCACATTTAAGAAACCAACATCGAAAAGCTCCTGTGTGAATTCCCCCGGTCCTGCTCCCATTCCTCCGATGACCATGCAGGTAGGGTCGCTCGCACGCATAGCATCGGCTGCGATCTTGAACAGCCTCATATAGTCAGCAACCTTGTAAGTAGGTCCGACATACCCCTCCTGCTCACGACCAGGCAAGGAGTAACTGGTATAAACCGGCTCGTTGAGGAACTCCCAGACGTTAATCCGATCCTTATAGTGTGTAACACAGCTACGGATGAAATCCGCCAGCTTGGCCGGATCTTTGGGGGCAGCGGACTGACGCAGCCGGATGCCCGGGTAATTGGTTGTCTTAGCAGCCGGAGGAGCTTCGGATGACCACTCAGCAGACGGGAATGGAGGCAGCAGCGCCATCAGGCGGACTTTATCTTTCAACACCCGATTGATCTGGGTATCGCTTATGTCCCAGCGCCACTCGGTCGGTGACGGTTGGATATGCTCCCATTTAAGCGACCAGTCACGGTACCAAGCGACCCCGGCTTTGGATGCAAGCGGAAGCAGGTAATCGTCCGAGAAAGCGTGGTTGATGCCTATAAAAGTATCATTTCTGGGTTCTGGAACAAAAGCCAACCGGAGAGTCGGAGTAAGCATTGTTACCGGTGTCGAACAATGGATATTAGATTTCACCAAATAGTATCCATGCCAGTCCTTTGGCAACGGGATACGTTTAGTGGTCAAGGTGTCCGACTTGGCAATTATCGAAACTGGTGCCAGCTTAACTTTCTTTCCAAAATAATCAGTGGCCTCAAAATCAATTCTGACAGGAGTATTCTTCGGAATGTAGCTGCGGACACGCAAGGTCAGCGCGGTGGATTCTCCTTTTATAAAGATACCCTCCGGTGATGACGGTTCCAGAACTGCCTCTATGATGCTGGATGGTTGATAAGACGTAGCTTGGTCTGACTTCTCCAGCTGAATTTTATCGATATCTATGTCTACTCGCTTGTCCTCTTTGAGATTCGGGCCTGCATTAACGAAGATATAGCGCCATCGGGGTTTGAAAGTGTATGTATAACGGTTCCAGGTCTTGGTTAGCACAACGTTCTGAGTCAGATACTCCTGGCTCCACTCGGAGTTCTCCGGATTGCGACCGACAACACCCAGCACTGCAGGAATCCCCTCTTCACTTGCCCGCATATCGCAGGAGAGGGTGTAGTCGGCACCGGGTTCAACGCGCACCCACCCACGGTTAGCAACCAGGCTCCGGGTCTGGGGCATAGCAATCGGTTCATAGTAGTCGAAATACAGGACAGGTGTGCGTCCGCCGCCCAGTGGGATTCTCAGGAAGCTCGCATGGTCAGGTTCGGATGATGAAATTATGTTCCCGTACAGATGGGCATAGTTCCCCCACCCTGTCGTGACACCGAGTGAACTCCAGCCGGATCCTCCGACCTCAAACGAACCGTTCGGAATCATATTACGGCTATTGGTAGCAGGAACTGTGTCTGTGAACTCAACTTGAGATGTAACAAATGGAGTAATACTGACATCTGCCAGGTAGAGTGTACCAGTCTCGGTGTACCATATCTGCAAGCGGCTGGTTTTGGAAACCGACCGGGTTGCACGGAACACCACGCTATAGTCCCGCCACTCAGAGCCCAGCACCAGTCCTGAATACAGTCCGCAGTTCTCCCAAACACTGGTGTCTGAGATAGCTACAGTGATACTCCGCCCATTCAACCCCTCAGCCCGCGCACGGCATTTGAACTGGTAAGTCTTCCCCTGCTCCAGCTTAACGATCCCAACCTGAGCGATCATCGCATGCACATCAGGCCCGGTGCCCTCAAACCGTGTGCAAGCCAAGCGTGAGCACTTCACACCTTTATCAGTAACCACTTCCAGCAGCTGCGACACCTGCTTCAAATTCCCCGAAGTATCCCAGCTGTCAGGCTTACCATTAGTAACAACAGCGAAATCCCCATTGGCAACTAAATTCTCCGCCGACGCCAACTGCGAACCAAGAAGGAGAACAATAACCATAATCCAGATCAAACGTAACACAGCAAGCCTCCGGGGGGAAATTATGAATTATGAATTATGAAAAGGGAAGGGACAAAGGCGTAAACGAACCTTACGGATTCATCCCATTCTGACTTCTGGTTTCTAAAGTCTCACCCCAATCGCTCTTCCCGTGTCTTCTTTCATTATTACATTAGTGAGATTGGCGTTTTTGGGGACTCTGTATAGCATCCGACATCGGATGGTTTCCCCGGGTTCGGGTTTTAGTGCTATGCGGTGGAGGGCTGTTGTGCTGACTATTCCGAGTTTGCTGTAGGCTTGATTATTAGCATCTTTCAGAGCAATGTTGGAGCCTGAGAAATTGTATGCATCGAGGGTAAATGCCTTAAGTTCAATAGTTACCAGCGCGTAGACTTTGCCGGCTTCCAGAGTTAGATCATCAACCTGTTTGTCGGTTTTATCAACTGATATAACGTTGATGTCATAATCTCCTACCATATACGCTGTGCCCTTTTTACCGACGACATTCATCTGCGGGGTCGAACCTGTTGGATCATCGACATCACAGTATGGCGCTGGAATGTGATTCACTTTCCCGTCCAGGTTATAAAATGCGTCTAGTTTCTCTGCGTAGGGGGCCATTGTAAGCTTGTTGGCGACACCTTTTATGGGCATTCTGAAGTAAACGACGCAGTCAAGGGTCTTACCAGGAAGCAGGGAGTTCTGGTTCAGAGAATCTCCTGTCTGTTCTACACATGCAGCAATCTTCTTCCCGCTGATATTGTTGGAGTCAACAGCCAGCCAGTCTATGCCGGACTGTCCTACAAGAATGTTCGATTTACCCGGATTTGTCACCGAATAATGCACAGCCAGCAGCTTTTCACCCAGGGATGGACGCAGATATTTTCCGGCGACTTTGACCCTGCCTGCCGAGTAATCCAGGCTGTTGACTACTATATTAACAGGAGTCTTGATGCCCATCCTGTAAACCGTGCCGATCTCGCATTCACCGTTTGCTGCAGGAGTGTCATCTTGCGGAGAGGTAGTTGAATCTGGCTGGCTGGATGTTGTGGTTTCATTACCGGCATTAATAACTGCGCCATCGCACGAAAACTGCATGCTTTCGCAGTATAGTTCAACTTGAATTGTCGTTTCCTTGTTCTTGCCAAGAACTGACACTAGTCTCTCATAACCACAAATCCCCACTTTATTCAACGTCAGCACTGCCAAAGGATTGCTGCGGTCTGCGCTGCTTGTCTTGTTATTATAAGGTAGAAGATACAGATGTCCGGTTTTAAGCTGGCCAGGATGGTTATTGCCTTTTACAGCAAAATCATCGAACCAGTCTCTCCAAAACCTATCGGATGTATTCCGAATAGTTACTTTCAGTTTTGGAATTATGAACTCATTCGCACCGCTGCCCGATGTTTCATACTTTTCTGACCCTATGCTCTGTTTGACCAATTGTTTACCGATGGTAAATGATTCTATTTTTATAACATCGCTGCAGTCCTTGCCATCTATCTCAAGTGCAAAGTTGGAGACAATCCAGTTCTTTTGCATTTTCCCAGAGAATGAATTGGAAATTTGCTGAGGAGCCTCAACTTCGCTAATTTGTGTCGGACTGAGCGTAAGTCCCAGTAAACCGTCCTCTTTACTTGCAGCATCGCAGGTGGGAATAGTTAGTCCTGTGATTGTGCAGTCACTATATAGCATCTGCAGAAGTGTAGCTCTATGGTTATCTACCAGAGTAAGCTGGCAGTTCCTGCGGGTCTTGCTGCTAGCGTTGAAATCAGCTATCCACTTAGCTAATGAGTCAGTGAACCCAAAGAAGATCTGCGCATTGATGTCACTTTTTTTTAATGCACCTGGAGTCTTCATCCTGTAACCATCGCTGCTGACCGCATTCGATTCCAATACATCCAATAACATACCACCACCGGAAAACTCACCAAGCCGTCCACAGTTCTGACCTTCAATACTGAACATCCAGTCATTCTGGCTAACGGCTGGTTTATTCGCAGTCATACCAACCGAAGACAACAACATCACCAAAACAACAACCAAATAAAAGAGATATCCCAGACTCTTCATATCAACACCACCTCATAGACTCACTCAAACAGAATATTCATACCCAAGAGCTTATGAAATGAATTATAGAGAGGAGCATGGTGGCTGTCAATAAAACAGGCCTCGGGGGAATTATGAAGTATGAATTATGAATTATTAAAGAAGGGAAGGAGAGGCTTCAGACTTCGGGCTTCAGGAAGGGATTTCACGCGGAGACGCGGGGGGCGCGGAGAAGTTATGGGATAATTTACAATTGATAATTGACAATTGATAATGCAGGTACCCAGGTCCTATATGTCCTATTGGTCCTATTCGTCCCCCATTCTCCCACTCTACCTCTCTCCTTGTCTCCTGACTCCTTCCCAACATGCAGGATTTTCACCGCCTGACAGCGTATAAGTGAGCATTAATCTGATTGGGAGTGTCATATGCTAAAGTTTAGCTCATTCTTGATGATTATTAGTTCTGTGCTGTTTTTGATTGCTGTATCTTGCCAGGGTTATGCTGCGAATCGTGCGGCGAAGAAGATTATCGGGTATGGTTGGGATTTTATTGCTGTTAATCCTGAGAATCTCAAGCAGCATATAGAAGACCTCAATAAATCACCCTTTGATGGTATCGCGTTCGGGTTTGATGTTAAGAGTGATCGGCCTGGGACGACTGCTAATATCTGCACGGCATTAAACAGCTGGAAATGGGACAGAAGCTGGTTTGCATCTACGGTATCCGATCTCAAGGCTATCTCAAAGAAAAGCCCCAAGATGAAGAACAGCTTCCTTATGATAATGTTAGCTACCGGTGAGCGTGGAAAGTGGGCTGATGATAAGTTCTGGGATGATGCTGCAACCAACTTTGGCATAGTTGCATATATGGCTAAACAGAGTGGGATGAAAGGTGTATTCCTTGATCCTGAGGCCTACAGCAATCCTCCCTGGTATGAATATGATCCAGCCCAGGGTGATTGGGATACCCAGCGCCAGCTTGCACGCAAGCGCGGTGTTCAGATGATGTCAGCAATGGCAAAGGAATATCCCAATATCACGGTGTTGTCTTTCATGTTAATGTCGACATATACGGCGTATATTCACGATGAGGACGATCCGGTCGCACTCGATCAGGCTAAACGCTGGCTGATGCCTGCATTTTTGAATGGTATGCTGGATGCACTCCCCCGCAAGGCAAAGCTTGTCGATGGTGTAGAATCCGGTTACCTGCTGACAGGGAGCAAATTCGAAGCCAAGTATAAAGTAATAAGAGACCAGGTCCTCCCCTTAATAGCCCCGGAAAACAGAAAGAAATACGCTACCCAGCTGCAGGTAGGATTTGGTCAGTATGTAGACTGTTACACCAATCCCGAAGGCACACCCTACTACTACTTCGGTCCATTGCCGGGAGGCACCCGCGTAGATACGTTCATGAAGACCCTCAGCCACGCTCTCTCTGTATCTGATGAATACGTGTGGGTCTATGGAGAAAAAGGCTGCTGGTGGAACTTCGACAATCCCAAAGACACCCGCTGGACCAACATGCCCCTCTGGGAAACACTGCTGCCAGGGGTTACTGAAGGGATACGGAAGATTGATCGGAACAAGCCGGAAGGGAAATTATGAGTTATGAATTATGAATTATGAAAATGGGAGAGGCGGGCTCCTGATTTCTGGATTCTGGACCCTGTCTCCTGTCTCCCTCAGACTTCGGGCTTTCGGCTATAGGAATGGAAAAGCACATGGAACATTTGGATAAACAATTGATCGGCGGGTTGCGCGTGGTGGGGGCGGAGGTTATGTTGACGCCAGGGCCTCTGAAAGCGCTGCAGATGGTGCAGCCGGAGCAGAGTGTTTTGTTGGGTCGTTCAGCTTTTCAGGCTCCTGGAGATGGTCTGGGGGATATTACTCCTGTATATGAACCGGTTGAGGATGGTGGATTCCGTCTGACTGGTGGTAAACGCACATTCAGCCGATTGATCGCCCACGGACAAAACCGCCTCTATACGGGTGAACTGCCCATTTTTCGGATGGATGCATCCCAGGGAAAGGGTGTCCACAGCGGTCTGCCGGACAAAATCTTCCCTCTCTGGCCACGGCCGAATGGAGAAAACGGCGAAGTGCAGCCGTGTATGGGGACGCTTCGGCTTGGGCTTCCAGCTTCAGATAATAAAGTTGTGTGGTTGGATGATATGCCGGAGCTTACAATCACCACCACTTTCCGGCCCGGTTATACAGACTATCAACTGACTTCAGCTGACTGGACATGCTCTATCCGTATTGCCCCATCAATGGATTCGCACGGTTTAATCTGCCGCGTCAGTTTCAACAGGGCAATGCCACTGGTCTGGCAGTACGGTGGTATTTATTATCGAGATGATGAACTGAACGCCAATCAGGTTGAGATCACAGGCCCCAGCGCACGCATCACTGAGCCCAACTTGCCCAACGGTATGGTTCTTGTCGGCTGGGATAGTGAGGGCAGTGGGCGTGTTGTCCCGGGAGATTCCCAGCAGGTAGAGTTCCAGTCCACATCACCCAAGGTATCATATCATATAGTCGCTGCCTGGGGTGTTACATCATATGACAAAGAGCGCGCGGAGTTTATAATGTCACGGCTCGATACTCCTAATACATCTGCCTGGCCTGAAGAGCGCGAACGCTTGAAACAGTCATGGTTTGATGCGTACATTGGTAAAGCGCTGGAACCGGAGGAACATTTCAGGCAATTGATGGCTGATCCGGCTGACGCACTGGGATTAACATGCAGCTACTGGGACAATCGCCGCTCAGATTTCCAGATACGCACCCCTGATCCTGAGCTTAATGCGCTGATCAACTGGGAGCGCTGCCGCAGTGAATACCATCACCAGGGACCAGGTCTGGTGCTTTCGGTAAGCCGCTGGGATATATACTATCATATTTCAGTCGGCTGGTACGGCAAGGAATGGGCAGGCGACCATGAAACCATTGCCGAGTGCCTGCGGCTCTATGCTGCCCTGCAGGCTGATGACGGGTCCATTCCCGGTATCGGTCCAAACCTACTACCTTTCCCTGGAGAGACTACAGCCCCTTACTGGGTCGACCATGTCTGGAAGCATTACACATGGACCGGTGACAAGCAGTTTATTGTGGATATGTGGCCTGCTGTGCGCCGGGCTGTTGCGTATATGATGGACTATAACGATGCTGATGGCGATGGGCTGCTGCGTGACTGGTATGAATATTGGAACTGCGACTGCGGAGGCAGCGGTAAAGGGCCAAAGTCGGTAACGCCCAGCGTGATGGGATGGGCAATGGCGGACCGTGCAGAGCGTATGGCTAAAGTCCTCGGCGATGTGGAAGCTGAAGCCAGGTATCACGCTCTGGCTGAAAAGATCCGCACTGCTATCTTCAACGAGTTGTGGAATGAGGAGAAAGGCCGATTGGGATGTATCGGCGCTGAGGAGATCTGGCGCGGGCATCCGCAGACGTGGGAGGAGTATCTGGCTGTAAACGCTGGATTGCTTTCACCCGAGCAGGGACAGCGTGCAATGCGCTGGTTGGAGTCGCATTATGGTTTCGAGCCAAATCCGGGTGTGCATCTGATTTCGACAAGCGATATGTGGCCGATTGTCTGGAGCGTGCAATGGGTGCCGGTGGGTGACTCTCTGTTGGCAGCGCTTGCCGGTCTGAAAACCGGGGACGCTGACCTGTGGTGGCCATATATAAAGACAGTTATCGGTTCTGCGTTTAGAAGCGATTTCCCAGGCATCAATTTCGGCATCGCCAATACAGGAGCCGGGGGTCACAATACTGATCGGGAAGACATCGATGCGGTTGATCCGAACGTTCACGTTACTGTGCGTGAGCTGTTTGGCATCGAACCGGCGTTGAATGAGGGTAGAATCGACATCTGTCCTGCGTTCCCATCAGACTGGAATGAAGCAAGTATCCATATGCCTGATGTGAGTTATGAATGGCATCGTGATGGGGACTGTGCCACTTTCCATATCCATACCCCCGTCCCTACTGTCAAGAGAGTTCGAGCGAGTTTGAATGGTCCCGAGATTGTCACTCCGTCCGAAAAGGATTCTATAGTAACAGTGAGATTCGGTGTGTCACAACCGCCGGTAGAACGTGCAAAAGGGACTCAGATTCTCTCAGAGCAACAGCCTGCACCAGTACCAGCGATGCTTTCGGAGTCTGAACAGCGCCGGATGGTGCTCTTCGACCTCGCGTCGGCGCGCAATGTGACCCTTGAGGAGTTCACAGCTCTGAAGTTTACGTTCGATTGTATGGATGAACCATCCACTCTGGGGGAATGGTGGTATAATCCGCAGCTTACTATGCCTGATTCTCCACGTGTGGTTGAAGCCAGCAATGGTTGGAAATTCCTGACCTCCGGGCGTCTTCCAGGCGCTGACAACCCTCCGCTGAAAAACCTGTTGGCACTTTCCAGTTGGAAACCATACCCGCTGCCGGCTGCGGCAGAGATACCTGTCGGTCTGACCTGTGAATCACTATGTCTGCTGCTGCTGAACTATGTCCACCCGACCAAGAACTACATCCCTAATGGAGAGGTTGTTCTGAAGTATTCAGATGGAGAGAGAGCACTCGAGTCCCTGATCCCTCCGTTCAACCTGGATGTCTACTACCAGCATTTCAGCCGCTCAGGGATACCGGTCTCCTTCGGCCAAACCACCACCACACCACCATCTTATGCCATGCCTGAAGGCTTCCTGACCTCACATGCCGACGCCCTCCAAATCCCCTGCAACCCAGCCAAGCTTCTGGAATCCATAGAACTAAGAGCCACCTGCAGCGAAGGGATCATCGGACTGGCGGGGATGACGGTAGTCAGAGGAAAATTATGAATGTTGAATTATGAATTATGAAAGAAGGGAAGGGAGAATTGATAATTGATAATTGACAATGCCGAACGCCAGGTCCCATAAGTCCTATTGGTCCTATTGGTCCTATTCGTCCCCAAGTCCCCAAGTCTCCCACTCCCCAAGTCCCCCAGTCTCCATCACCACGTCCCATTCGCCATTTTTTGGCGACGGATTAACTCCTTTTCGCTGGGTTCGGTGGTTGCGAATGAGCCGGGGTGGATTTCGCCGGATGGTTTGTAGGTGCTCATTACTACGCCGGAGGGGGAGACTTTGGAGCGGACCAGTTTCAACTCGAATGGTTTGGCGGTCTCGCCGAAGAGGCGCTTGCCTTGCCTGAGCACCACCGGAAAAGTCCACACGTTGTATTCGTCTATCAATGAGGCGGACTGCAGGGTTTGAATCAGATTGCCGCTGCCGATGATCTGCAGGTCAGGTCCTGGTTGAGCCTTTAGAGCGGTGATTGCTGCGGTTACATCGCCCTGGAGCAGGGTTGAGTTGTTCCAGTCGAGGGTCGTCCGGGTTCTCGAAGCAACATACTTTTTGGCTGCATTGAGAGTCATTGCAATCGGCATATCATCGGGCTGGTATGGCCAGTAGGCTTCAAATATCTCATAAGTTCGACGGCCAAGCACCAGCTCTCGACCCTGGCCATCGAAACCTGATTCTGAGAGGTCCATGTCTTCATCCCCGTACTTGAACATCCAGCCGCCAAGTGCAAAACCACCGGTCGGGTCTTCTTCCGGTCCCCCGGGTGCTTGCATGATGCCGTCAAGCGATACAAACGTAGATGCAATCAGTCTTCTCATTGGAACACTCCTGTAGTTTTTAAGCGGTAATATAATGGCAACAGTTTTTAAAATTATGAATTATGAATTATGAATTATGAATGAAGGGAGACTTCCACAGACTTCAGGCTTCAGGAAGGGATTTCACGCGGAGACGCGGGGAGCACGGAGAAGGGATAATTGACAATTGATAATTGACAATTGACAATGCAGGTCCCAGATCATATATGTCCTATATGTCCTACTGGTCCTATTGGTCCCCAAGTCCCAAGTTCCCAAGTCCCCCACTCACCCGCGGACTGCTGCTTCGATTGTGGCTATGTCGATCTTTTTCATCTCCATCATCGCATCGAACGCGCGCTTGGCTACGGTAGGATCGGGATCTGTTACCGCTTTTATCAGAGCAATCGGAGTAATCTGCCAGGACAGGCCCCATTTGTCCTGACACCAACCGCAGGCATTCTCTTCACCCCCGTTGCCGACGATGGCGGCCCAGTAGCGGTCCGTTTCGGCCTGGTCAACAGTTGCAACCTGAAACGAGAACGCCCAGTTGTGCTTGACCTCAGGTCCACCATTAAGCCCAATGCAGGGAATTCCCATCACAGTAAACTCGACAGACAACACATCCCCTTCCTTCCCGGCAGGATAGTCCCCCGGTGCAAGGTGCACTGCGTCGATCCAGGAATCCGGAAAAGTCTCAGCATAAAACCGAGCCGCCTCCTCAGCATCCTTATCATACCAAAGGCAAATAGTATTCTTAGCTTGCTTCCCCATATCAATTCCCCTCCGCAATAAGTCCATAGATTTTAATCTACTTTTACCCAGATTTAGAGGGTTGGAACCTGTGGAAAAGATTACAAGCCGTTCAACCTGGGGATCCATGACGTTGACCAACAGAGGATTGCATCCTGCAAAAACCCTTATTTGCATGACTGGTATACACAACATAACCACATTCCAGCTCGAAGCACCGACATGCATTATTTGATACACACCATTCGGTGTAAAATAATTGCAATACATGCATATTTTGATGTAACATATCCACATTAACCCCTCCAGCAGTATCGGTTTGTATGACTCAAAGCATTTATGGAGAATAAATATGGACAACTATATATGTCCAGTATGCACTAGAAAAACGTTATCTTACTTCAAATCTATTTCGGATACAATTCCAATGAAGATTGTTACCTGCAATGTATGTGGTAAGTTCGCTATTCACACAACAATACTGGAAGATTTCCCGCGTGAACACTCCAATTATCTGGATATGGTTGAAAGATGGTTATACGATACTAAGGAAAACGAAGAATGGGCAAATGACGAACCAGACCGGCTTGCCTATACAGGAACGCTTGATGAAGATTTTCTGAAGACCTGGAAGCACCCAAAATCACTAGATATGATTGTCGAAGACTATACTGAAGAACTGTCATTACTCGAAAAATACGATATAGCACTCATACGGATATCAGACAAAACCACGAAATTGGGTGAGTATTTTCCTAAGTCAAGTAATCTTTACATTGTTCCAACAAATGATAAAGCTGAAGCATCCAATATAATTGATTATCTCGCGCATGAGGATCTTATATCAACAGATTACACATTACCTACTGCATTCAGGATAACACCGCTTGGTTTGGTTAAAGCATCGGGATTGAAACAAACAATGAAGACCAAAAGTAATAATGTATTTATTGCTGCCTGTTTTAATGTTGAATTAGAGCCAGCTGTAAGAGCTATTGGAGATGCTATACGTTCAAGTGGATATACACCACAGGTCGTAAACCGGGTATCTCACAGTGAATTAATTGAAACCAAAATCTATGAGCTGATTCAAAATTGCAAATTTATGGTTGCTGACTTAACTTGTCAAAGACAATCTGTGTATTACGAAGTTGGTTATGCCCATGCTCTAGGAAAACCAGTAATATTGACCTGTAGAAAAGACCATTTTAAAGGTAAAGAAGCAGATAAACACTTACACTTTGATATTGCACACCGCTTGGTGCTCGAATGGCAAAATCTAGAAGAACTTAGAGAAACAATAGAAAATCATATTATGCAGGAACACGGTAGAGGACCAGTTCCTTCTTCTACAACTGCTAGGTAATGCATAGGATATAATCAGTATGATGAGCTTCAAACGGTTAATTCACAATATCGGAGTCTTTTTTATTGCCGTCACTGATGACGAAGACAAGAGATTAGATGCAGACAAGAATGCTCGCATGCACTCACATGTATTCATATACGACCTATTTGAGAAGATGTATTATGAAGAACAAGCTAGAAAGGATAGACTAGAACGACAGCTTTCTTTTCCGTTTGGAGTAATGATGATAACTGCCTCAGCTATGTTATATTGTGCCAAGATTGCAATTCGTTCTGAAAACACATATTATTCCCATATGCTTATTTTGATATGCGTTATTACTCTTATTTCTCTTATAGTTGCAGCAGTATTTCTCGCATTTTCATTTGTAATAAGGACCAAATACAATAGTATATCTTACACAAACGCTCTTAGAGATCATGTTGGTGATTTGAAAAAATGGGCAAAAAATATCGAGGGAGAATGTGAGGAAGAGAACGTTGAGAAAGAAATGAGACATCTCATGGTCGGTCAATTCTCCGAATGTACAGATACAAACATGCGAATAAATGATGATAAGGCAAGATATCTATTCTATGGCAAGTCTATTATATTTGTTGTTGCTGTTCTTTTTGTGGGATTTGCATGCTATCCTACGTATAAAATTGAACTATATACCAGCAAAGCAAATAAGGCATTGACTTCATCCATACAGAGCAAAGGAGATCTAATCGATAATGGCAAAAGACAAAGCATCCAACAATCCACCGCCACCACCACCACCGCCAATCAGGCAAACCCGCGACGGGGGGAAAAGCTCAAACAAAATAGTAAAAACAGGTAAAAAATCATAAAGCAAGCCCGAACTATTATTTAGTTCGGGCAAATATGATCATAGAGGGGATGACTTGCTTAGACAGGAGAATGCGAATGGAGACGCAATTTACCGTAAGATACAAGCATCAGAGTGACCAGAACGATGAGTCAAGGGAGTTTTACCATGAGGGATAAGCAAGACAACGATTCAGTCTTTGCCGGAGATCCTTTAGATTCCATTAAAACGCTCTTCAACCGCTTAGCCCTACTCCCACCTCAACTCCGCACCGAAGTATTGACGATGCGCTCTCATCCGGCACATCTGTCTCTCGCTTGCCAGTTTCTTCTTCGAATAGATTCTTCTAACATCGAGAATGCAATCCCTATGATCGAGAATGGTGTGTTGCTCGATAGTGTCACTGCGGATCTACAGTTTGCCGAGTCCTATCTGCTCGAAGCCAATGAATTACGCGAAGCTGGCGACTATATCTCAGCCTACGCTCTTTACGAGATCGGTAGACAACTGTGCCGGAATGTCACTGAGAGCACCCTATCGGATGATTCCCCCCTTAAGCAGGCCGCCCAGCAGTGGATGGCAGAGTGTCTGGGCAATATGGGATCGACGTTTTTGTCAACCGACGAACCTGCTCATGCAGTTGATTGCCTAAAATCAGCACACCGTATCTTCGCTGATCAATCAAACCTTCAAGCCACTGCCTACTGTGAGCAGCTACTCTCTCGCGCGATGACGGCAGTCTCCGAAAGCGACGATGATAAGAGTGAGTCGGCCGACGCGAATGACCATATTATCTTTAAGGCGGGAAATGCGTTGGTGTCAGGCAAAGTGATGCAGTTCATGTGGCTAGCCCCAGAGTGTGTCAACGCACTTGAGGAATTGCCACCTGGAAGCCGTGTGCAGTTCGCCCGCGAACTCCTTGCGCCGGTAAACCCGCGTCTCTCCACTGCAAGCGAGCATCTTCTAGCGCGTATTGCGCAACAACCCGAACTGGACGTCTACCGCGACAGCCGCTTCGTCTGGTCATACTTCACGTCGGTATGCTGCTACGGCCTCGTCTCGAATCCCTGTGCTCTCTTCGCTCTGGTACACCTGGTGGAGTCATTGGCTACCTCGGTTCCTGGCATCACGGAACGGAATGCGTTCCGAGAGGCCTTTCTGTCGCACTATGAAGAGGCCTTCCGATGGGCATTGAGTAAACAAAAGTTTATGTTGGCGCTACGCCTAGCGGATCAGATGAAGGCACGAGCGACGCTGGATATTGCTTTACTCGGCAAGACCGACCGGGGTTCAGAGAATAATCCTATTGCTGACGCTGCAAGAATGCTTTGGGACGGCGGATCTGCTTGCAGCATTAAGCAGATAGGCAAGATAAGGCAGGATATTCCAGAAACATCCTGGTGGTTCTCTGTCGGAGAATTCGAGGGACGAGTACGTGCATCGTCGGGACAGCCTTCGGCGAAGAAAAACGAGGAGTTGCCTACGTTCTTCTCGGTCAATGCGTCTCGGAGACTCGTAAATACTGAATCTCTGATCCTCGAATACGCTATATGCGAAGACTATCTGCATGTGTTTGCCGTACCCTCCACACGGTACCAGGACAGACAGGACCCTGTGGAACATTGGATTCGTCAAATTGGACTGTCGCCTGAGTCTCACTTGGACACGACTGTCACGGAACTAATGGATTGCTACGGAGTTCAAAGTATGCTTGAGCCCGAAGCACCCAACGCATTGAGTAAATGGGAAGCAGCGGGTCGCAAGCTATACGATCTGGTCATTGGCAGGGTCGAGGATCGCTGGTTGAGTAGCGACGCTTCGACCACTCTGGAAGAACGCGTGAAGCATCATCATCACCTGGTTATCGTGCCGACCGGGCCGCTATGCGCGATCCCCTGGCTTGTCCTTCGCTCATCTAAAGGTTGGCTGTGGCAGAAGCATCTCGTAAGTATACTGCCAAGTTTGTCGTTCCAGTGGTCTGCCGCGTACGTGCCGCGTCCTATAACTGCTACGATCAGTAGCGTCCTTTTGGTTGCAAATCCGACCGGGGACCTGCCGCATTCCGAAGCTGAGTGTAGGCATGTCGAACAGGTACTCAGAGATGCAGATGTCCGGTGCAAGGTGCTTACACACGAGGCGGCAACAATCCAAGCCGTATTGGATCTAATCCCAGAATATGATATGCTCCATTTTGCATGCCACGGGGTAAATATACCTGGCAATCCTGCTGACAGCCATCTGGTACTGGCAGATGGTAACTTGCGAGCTAGCGACATCGTGGGACTGGATCTGAGCGGCAAATCTGTAGTGCTGAGTGCCTGTAAATCTGCTATGGGTGAGTCTGAATGGAGTGACAATGCATTCTCCTTGGCCCATGCCTGCCTCATAGGTGGAGCCAGATACGCAGTGGGCTCGCTGTGGGAGGTGCCAGATGCCTCCACATGCTTGCTCATGCAAGTGTTCTACCATTGGCTCCTTGCCGGAGGATCCCCACAAATAGCGCTCAATCTTGCGATACAAGCTACACGTCATGAGTATCCTTCACCATACGACTGGGGTGCGTTTGCCATATACGGATCACCCGAAGACACTGACGCACGCGGTATTATCCGACAGACAGTAACATCACTTCGCAAGCATCCGGTTGACATATTGCTACTTGGAGATCATCTGCTGGCAGAGAAGAGGTTGCTTGCGAACGGGCTGTAGGGCACGTGTCGCTCATCGCATCGGCAGTCTGGCAACAAGTACACTGCAGAAATAGAGTAGCCGCACTGGATATACTGCTGGCCCTAGACACGGTCAATATTGTGCGTAAGATCAGGCCTCTTACTGGCTGAGTGTCTTCGGTATGCTGCAGGAACATTTGTTAAGTTGCTTCGATAGTCGAGTAGAACACAACTGCCGAAGCCAAGGTATTAGCCAGACAGGCTATGTATTCTATAGGCTGGTGTAAGCTGCGGGAACTCTACGGGTAGGACTCCATCACTCAACTGAACAAACGTTCCCGCAGTATACCGAAGTGAACGGGAAGACAGCTTGTGTTCTATTTCTCAATAACGAGTGTGTCTCAGATCCTGATAATACAACTGAGAAAACCCGTTTAACATTGGAGAGAGTATATCCTGTATCAGTAGATTCATTGTCTGTAAAATAGGTCACGCATATCGGATTCTTGCTCTTTTCGTGATTTGTCGAATGCCCACCAAGTCATGCCTATACGCTGCCCCCTAACTATCTACTACAAAAATCCCAAACGAACTATTCTTTACCCCCCATCGCTTACCTTCCCCCCACCCTTCTTCCCAGCCACAGCCCTCTGCATAATCGACCTCATTTCAATCCCGCCTGCAAATTTCGACATCGCAGTGCGGCAGTATTTGATTACGCAGTCGTATAGTCCTTTTTCCAGAAGCTTTCTCGCTAGGATTTTTGGGAGGCCTATGGTGGTGTTGTGGCAGCATCTTTGGACGTTGAGCGATGATAGGAGGTAGTCGCATGCTTGTTTGGTATTGCCTTCGTCCAATGCTATCTCTCCCAGTAAGTTCTCGGCTCTGGTGGTATCGTGGGCAGGTCCTTCTCCGAAGCCTTCGTGGTCGCACGGTCTTACTTGCTTCAGGATAGATTTAGCCTCAGGTATCCTGCCGGCTTTTCTTAAACATGACCCGTAATCTACCAGAAACGTTGGCTTTACGATCTCATCGATGGTGGGGCGGACTCCTTCGTATGCTGCTATTGCTTCATCAAACCGGTTGAGTTTCTCCAGTAGTTCTCCCAGTTGCTGGGTGTAAAACGATACATAGAAACTTTCACCCTTTGATGCATCTATTGCTAACCGGTAGTAATGGATGCTCTTCTCCAAAAGTGTTTTGTCAGGTTCGGAAATAAACGCAGTGTCTTTGGGCAGTCCATAATATCTTAGAAAATCCTGCTTATTTCCAGCACCACTAAAATCGACAGGCAGAGCAACTTGCTTAGCTATATAAGCAATGAGCCAGTAGACCTTTCTGTTCGCGTGTCCTTGCGATACCTGCTCTTCCAAACGGTTAACAACATCCCGGGCATATTGCTGATCCATGTAATAGGCCGCAATGTTCGAAAAAGCAATGCGGTCGTTATCCGGGTGATATCTGATCATCTCAAACGTGTGGTATTTCAACCGATCAAGACTGGGCTTATTATCCCGTGAGTATACTTTCAGCAATCTCTCACGTTTCTCTTCATTACTTGGATGCTTTTTGAGATATGCCTCCAGTTCCTGCCTGGGGTATAAACTATCCATCACGAGCGCTCTGCCAAATCCCTTTGATGATTTCGGAGGATTGCCCATGGGTGATTTAGCTGCAAATACAGCATTTACGAACAGAACTGTCAGCAATAATACAGGAACCGTAATATGCTTCATGTTAATACCTCTGTTTTCTGCTTGCATATTGTCTTTTTCGGTTATGCAGGTATCATTGCTCAATGCTGCGGGAACTTCTATTTAAGTAAGTATAAAGCATGGTGAAAACCGGCGTTCCCGCAGTATACCGAATTGTCATCCTGAGGAACGAAGGATCTGCTTTTCATCCGGAAAAAGCAGATCCTTCGTTCCTCAGGATGACAAGAACGGGAGGATGACAGGCATGCAACATCAAAGTCTTAGGCATTCAACTCCATCAAAATCGGTTCTGCAATGGGATATATTGCATCCATGTATTCGAACAGGCGACGTGCGACTGCCTGGATTGATTCTGCATTTTGTGGATCGAAGTCAACTGTTTCCCACACAAGATGGTGTTTGCGCGGTTCGAAAGATGCATTCTCACCTAGAGTTTCCGGACATCCACTTTCCAGCAATGCCTGCGATATCGCTTTCTGCAATATATTGAGGTCTTTTGGCTTGACACCCCGGGTACCATTCTCAACATCGAAGCACAGGAGCACCTTGCCATCCAGATCACCATAACTCCCCTCTTTCCATTCATCGCTGAGGTATGCTATCTGGAAATGCAGGGTCCAATTGCTATAGATCACCAGCACCATATCACGGTAGTAATGACGCTTCATTTCATATTTCAACAGCCATTTGTCACTGTAATCCCTGTTCTCAAGGATGGCGCGGGTAAGTGCTTCCTGCCATGGTGCCTGCGGGATCGGAAAGTATCCATTTACTGGTGGTTTCTTCGGGTATTTTTCAGCCATATATCTAGCAACTTCCATTTCTCGGCACATTTAAAAGTGCCATAACTCCACACAAAAATAAACCCAGTAATCCCAAAACTGCAAAAGCAAGCCTGATACTACTGAGCTTTCACTGATTATATCACAAACGACTGCTATTTATCCCTTAAGATCAGGGCGAACTCATCTAACTATGTCATTCAACCACTTCCGTTCGTGCAGCTTGTCGTAGTATGGACGGAAGCTGCTGAGGGAAGAGTCAAGCGGTGCAATGGGAAACATGCGGGTGGAGATCCGTGATGCCGACAACAAACCTGTTCCCGGTTTTACCAAAAAGGCATGCGAGGAGATCAACGGCAACTTTGTAGACTGGATGGTAAGGTGAAACGGTAAAGAAGATTAACATCCATACCAATGGAATGGAAAAGGTTGGGTTCTAGCGGTAGATAGTGCTCTATACAATTGAACTTACATCAAAGTAAGCATGAAGCATGTGCCCACGTCGATTTCCCTTTTATTAAGGGGCGGCTGTATCGGCAAAAATATTAAACCGCCCCGTTTCCCATCTCCAGGAAACATAATTATTATACCCCGATCTGCAGCATCCTATTGAAATGGAATAATTGGCAGCTTTCTATGCTGCCAGACAACAGCAAAACTTGGTGAATAAATGGGCTAATGCTTTACGAAGAAACCATTGCTGTCGTCTTGTGTGCATTCTAATTGTAAAAAGGACTATGGTGTCGGCAAAATCTCTATCATGTGTACAAGGACAGTGACATATATTGCATATGTCACACATTTGTGTTTTTACTTGTTGCAGATAAGTAAATCATATAATAATTCAGACGCTATATGCCAGTGATGTTCTAGATGTTTGGCCAGAACTTGATCTGGGAATTAATAATCAGAGATATCATTGCCTGGATCCTCAGCCCATCACCAGGCATTGGTTAAATGCAGGTTAGCGCGACATCCCTGAACTCCGGATTGCTGCAAGAGTTCGAGAAGACTGCATTTACGAAGGAAGGACTAGTATTTTGGAGACATTTATCAATGGTGAGGAGCTTCTGGCAGCCTCTGAATTTAAGCGTTTGCCAAGACATATTGGACTAATCCCAGATGGCAACCGGCGATGGGCCCGGGAACGCGGATTGCATCCCGCAGTTGGTTATCAGGCGGGTGTAGAGAAGGGGTTGGAGATGGTAGAACATTGTCGATCCCTTGGAGTTGAAGAGGTTTCTGTCTATGGCTTCACCACTGATAACACCAAGCGGCCGGTTGACCAGCGGATAGCTTTCAGCCAGGCCTGCGTGGATTTCGCCTCCACCGTGATAAGCAGGGGCGTTCGCCTTAGTGTTGTCGGCGATACTTCTTCTCCTACCTTTCCACAGGAACTTGAGCCACTTTGCCATGTCGCACAAGGCGATGGACCACTGAAAGTAAACATGCTGGTTAATTATGGATGGCAGTGGGATGTGCAAACAGCGCTTCAGGCAGCAGCGAACGGTAATGGGCACTCAAAGCGACAGATAATGGAACTCCTGGCATCATCAGACGTGTCGCGAATCGACCTCATCATACGATGGGGCGGTTGCCGACGCTTGAGCGGCTTCCTGCCTATCCAATCAGTATACGCTGACTTCTTCGTTGTAGATGCTTACTGGCCTGACTATGAGCTTGCGCATATACGCCAGGCGTTACAGTGGTACTCTAGCCAGGAGATTACCCTCGGCGGCTAGCCCACATTTCTCAACACGCTTCGCTTTTACTTACCAATCAAAGGAGACAAACAATGAGCACGATCACAACTAAAGACAATACGCAGATTTATTACAAGGACTGGGGAACAGGACAGCCTGTAGTATTCAGTCATGGCTGGCCTCTCAACTCTGATAGCTGGGAGGTTCAGATGATGTTCCTGGCCTCAAATGGATATCGATGTATTGCTCACGACCGCCGCGGACACGGAAGGTCGAGTCAACCCTGGAATGGCAACGATATGGACACCTATGCCGATGATCTCTCAGAGCTGATCGAAACACTCGACCTAAAGGATGCTGTTTTAATCGGATTCTCTGCGGGTGGCGGTGAAATTGCCCGCTATATCGGTCGCCACGGCACAAAACGAATAGCCAAAGCTGCGCTTATTTCCGCTGTCCCGCCCCTTATGCTGAAAACTTTAACCAATACTGCCGGGTTGCCTGTAGATGTGTTCGACAAGATCCGCCTCGGTTGCATTGCTGACCGTTCGCAGTTCTACAAGGATCTCGCCAGCGGTCCGTTCTTCGGAGCCAACAGGCCAGGTTCCAAGGTTTCACAAGGTATGATGGACATATTCTGGCTCCAGGGTATGCAAGCTGGTCACAAAAACACTTACGACTGCATTAAGGCATTCTCTGAGACGGATTTCACCGAAGACCTCAAGCAGTTTGATATACCAACTCTGATCGTTCATGGAGATGACGACCAGGTAGTACCGATAAGCGCTGCAGCTCTCCGCTCAGCAAAGTTAGTCAAGAACGCATCCCTGAAAATATACGAAGGCGCCCCCCATGGTATAGGATACACTCATAAAGACCAGCTAAACGCCGACTTGCTGGAATTCCTTAAGACCTGAGGGCGCTTTGCTGGGTATGTATTGCAGGAGAGTTGCACAATGGCGGCTCTGTATTTCAAGGGCCGCCTGCCAAAATGCAACTTACGGGTTAGTCTTAACCACATCACCCTTGCTGAGTCCTGATTTTATTTCGGTGTATTTGCCGTCGCTCAGACCTATATCTACGATCCTTTGGTGCCATTCCTGGCCTTCTTTTAATTTCACTGCATGTTGTTTATCTACTGCGTATACAGCGTTGGCGGGTACTGCCAACACATTATGTACTTCGCCAATCTTTATGGAGACATTTGCTTCCATGTCCGGTTTAGCCTGGCCTTTGGTGTTTTTAAAGTCTATGAGTGCGGTGTACTTCTGTCCACGCAGGAATCCCGCTTTCTCTGAATAAATCTCATCCAGTGAACCAGTGAAGTCCACATTTGGTACTTCTTTGATAGTCACAAGCGCTGGATCCTTAGGCTTGAGCAAACTCAAACGGTCTTCTCTTACTCCAGCTGCAACCTTCAAAGCCTCCAAATTCACTATGGTTATCAATGGTTTGCCGTCTTTCGGATCGGGAACCGTGCCAACTTTTGCATTCAATGCAACTACTGTGCCACTTATCGGGGATTTGACTTGAGCTGCTTTACTACCGGCTTGGGCAGCCTGGAACTCTTCCTGTGCTGCGACCAATGCCTGCTGATAAGGGACCAGACCTTCGTTCATCCTGGCCTGCGCATCAATGACTGCCTGTTCGTCAGCCTGCCTGTTTAATGCAGATTCACCATTGTCGGGATTGAAGATCCTGGCAATGAAGTTTTTCGATTTCTTTTCAATTGATCGAGATACCGCAAGCTGTTTCTGAGCTGTTTTCACGTCCTGACTGAATACTCTTTTTGCCTGATCAAGAGACTTCTGAGCGTTTTTCACCGCAAAGCGCGCCTGGTCGTAATACGCTTCCTTTTGCGGTGCCGAGTAAAGCATCAGTGTCTCACCCTGGCTGACACTCTTACCTACTGTCACATACACCTTTTCTAAGGGTATCTGGTAATGCGACCGGATATCTGCACTTGATGAAGCAGGCGCAATGACTGTTCCCTCAACTGGCAGGTAAGCGGTTATATCCCGTGTGTCGGTAATCGCTTCAGACGATTTTTTCGCGCAACCGGTCATCATCACAACCGACACCGCAAAGGAAAACATTCCAAGGACAAGTAGAATCGAACTCATTGCCACACTTCTCTGCCATTGTTGTCTCAACATCGCATTACCTCTTTTAAATAATGATATCCCGCAATACCATGATCAATTAGCACTTACCTACCACCAATTAGTGAATTGATCTCTGTAGCTTCAGTCATGATCTACGTCTGACGGCTCTAACGATAGCAATCAGAATAACTGCTCCAACAACCGAAACAACCAGGCTCCAGAGATTAAATCCTGTAACACCAGTGCCGCCTATAAGTGAAAAGACAAAGCCCCCTATCAGTGCTCCTACTATTCCCAGAATAATACTGGTCAGGCAGCCTTCACGTTCCCCAGTCAGCATGGATGCTATCCATCCAGCAAGTCCACCAAGTATAATCCACCCTAATATACTCATGTTAATCCTCACCACTATTTAGATTGATAAATCCAGGTCTCCGCCTATCACCAGGTCGAAGACCTGAAAAGTCATTTCCGAGCCGCACCTACGGTATCCTTAATCTCTTCCTTGATCTCCTTGCCGGATTTCTTAACTTCACTATATGCATTCTGCAAATCATGCTTTGTGTCGTCGACAGCCCCTGATAAGCACTCCTTGACTGAAGTAACGCGGTTTGAAATAGTGTCTTTGATATCACCTATTTTCTCCTGGGCTTCTTCGCTCGCATGATTCACAGTGTTTTGTATTTCACTCCTGGTTTCTCGACCGGCTCTTGGCGCGAGCAATACTCCGCTAATAAAACCGATTGCGGTCCCCAGCAGTGCGCCAAACCAGTATCTGGCAATGATTGGTGTTTTTGTTTGTGTTGCAATTTCTTCTGGATTTTCCATTAAAGTAACTCCTTACATCATATTAAGACTATTGAATCATTAACGTTGTCTAACGATATTTTCAACTTAGCCGGCGCTAACTGCAATGTCACAATGCGGTGATGTTAGTTACATCACCGTATTGTATTGCTTTTCCGGTAATGCTCCTGTCACTGATTATTGTGATCCTGCATCTGATCCTCCGGGTGATTGACTGGGAGCAGATGGACCTGGGGCACCGGGAGCACCAGGGGAGCCTGTAGCACCTGGAGTGCCAGGAGAGCCGGCGGGACCAGGAGCTCCGGGGGCTCCAGGAGGTCCTGGGACAGGCACAGGCACAGGTATCACGGGGTTAGCATTTGGCTGTGTTACCACAATGGGAGAATTGTCTCTCGGAGCCCACCATGCGAAGTATCCTACTGCAAGAATAACAATAATCACCAACATAACAATGATAACCGTTATCCATGCAGATCTCTCCCCGGAAGATGGCTCCGGTTCAACTATATATGTTCTCATAACTGTTACTCCAATCCTTATTTAAATTCTGGGTAATCCGCGACATCTGACAACTGCACGATTTTCCGGCCTTTTAATAATAAAACGCAGTCTGTGGAAAAGAGTGCATCATTTTCCACAGTATTATTGAGTCGTCATATGTATTCAAAGCTACTTTTTCAGGAAGCTTTAAACGTGTCGAATCCTCGGTGGCAATGGCGCTGATAGGACACGGCGGTGCTATTTATTCACCTGGTTTGTGTCCTGCTTCCTTATGCTTTTTGAGCACAGTACGGGCAGCTACTTCCTTAGCTCTGTCTCCATAACATCCGGACTTCTCCGCATCTTCTTTAATGTGTTCGTATTGACGTTGCTCTTTCTCGCCAACTCCGGGCAATGGCTTCTTTCTTGGCACGGACGTCCTCCCTTATTCTACGTTATCAAATAGATGGAGCACCGAAGTCATCACTGGCGATACTGACATTGTGTTTAACAAAGGCGACTATTATGGTATCTGCAGACAACATACTATGCCGGGTATCCACGGTGACCATCGTGCCGCTTCTTTCGATTACATCACCATTGCCTGCTGTAGGCCCGTTCTGCACACCAGAATTAGAGCCAAGAAGCTAATCACACAATCGAAAAACTTATTCGTGCTCCACTTTGTTATTGTTATTATACGTATTTTTCTCACACACTAATCTCTTTTCACAATATAGCCCTCGGTTATTGTAGCACAGTAGCTTATAGTGTCATTATATTGCTCTGCTTTATACTATTTATGTTTATTGTGTTTCCAGTGGTTGGTATAAACGATGTTACAACAAATACCTGGAAAGATTTGTGTGCAACGCGACACATAGATTGCAGACCTGCTGTCAAGCACAGTTGAACGCAGAATCAATAAGAAGGCTCCAAGAGAATAACTACAACTGCAATAGAGGATTCCTCAACATGAATTTCGAGAATCCTCAATCCTATTTGAAGTCCCATAACTGGAGGAAAACAATGGATCAAGAGCAAGGTGAGAGTACTTCCATGCCAACCAATGAAACACGAGGAACAGCTGGCGAACTGCATCAGACAGCTGGTGACGGACATCCTGCACTGACCACCAAGCAGGGGGTTCAGCTTTCCGACAATCAAAACTCGCTCAGGGCAAATCCGCATGGTCCCACACTGGGTGAGGATTTTATACTGCGCGAGAAGATCACACATTTTGATCACGAGCGTATTCCGGAACGAATAGTCCATGCTCGAGCAACAGGCGTACACGGTTACTTCGAACTTACTAACTCTCTAGCACAATACACCACTGCCAGAGTACTCACTGAAGTAGGAGAGAAAACACCGGTGTTCACTCGTATCTCTACTGTTGCTGGTGGTGCGGGTTCTGTGGACACTCCCCGGGATGTAAGAGGATTCGCGGTCAAATTTTACACAAAGGAAGGCAACTGGGATTTGGTAGGAAACAATGTACCGGTATTCTTCATTCAGGATGCCATAAAATTCCCAGACCTTATCCATGCCGTAAAAATGGAACCCGACCGTGGTTTCCCGCAATCTGCAACTGCACACGATACATTCTGGGATTTTATCTCACTCACACCTGAATCTATGCATATGGTCATGTGGATAATGTCTGATCGGACAATACCGCGCTCCCTGCGAATGATCGAAGGCTTCGGTGTGCATAGTTTCCGGTTGATTAATGCGGCTGGTGAGTCTACATTTGTGAAGTTTCACTGGCGTCCAAAACTCGGTCTGCAATCCACAATCTGGGATGAGACCGTAAAGATATCCGGAGCCGACCAAGACTTCCATCGCCGTGATATGTTTGAAGCCATCGAATCCGGGAATTACCCGGAATGGGAGTTGGCTGTTCAACTGTTCTCCCAAGAAATGGCTGACCAGTTTCCATTTGATCACCTGGATGCAACCAAGTTAATCCCTGAAGAACTGGTGCCTCTAAAAGTGATTGGACGTATGGTACTTGATCGGTGGCCGGACAATTTCTTTGCAGAGACTGAACAGGTCGCCTATTGTCCATCTCATATCGTCCCCGGGATTGATTTTTCGAATGATCCTTTGTTGCAGGGACGTTTATTCTCATATCACGACACTCAGCTTTCTCGTCTGGGAACGCCGAATTTCCACCAAATTCCGATCAATGCACCGAAGTGTCCATTCGACAACCAGCAGCGAGATGGGCAAATGCAGATGGAGCAGCATAAAGGCCGGGTTTCATATGAGCCCAACTCATTGTCTACAGACTCTCCCCGTGAAGCACCGGCAACAGGATTCAGGAGTGCTGGAGTGAATGAAACAGGTGAAAAAGGACGAATCCGTGCAGAGAGTTTTGCAGATCATTACAGTCAGGCACGTCAGTTCTATATCAGCCAAACCGCGTATGAGCAGGCACACATCGCCTCAGCATTAGTCTTTGAGCTATCCAAGGTTGAGCTTGTGCATATACGAAAGGCAATGGTTGGTCACTTGCGACATATCGAGGAAGACCTGGCCAAAAGAGTCGCCGCAGGTCTTGCTTTGGACAAACTCCCCGATCCTCCAGCCATCGCAATGCCTGTCAAGACAATGGAACCTTCACCTGCACTGAGGACAATCGGAAAAATGAAGGACACGTTAGTCGGTCGTTCAGTAGGTATCCTGATCGCAAACGGATCCAACGGAGCAGCTATCGAAAACATCCGAAAAGCAGCAATGGATAATGGTGCAGAAGTGAAAATCATCGCTCCAAAGGTAGGACCTGCAAAGCTCGCTGATGGTACTATGCTAAGTGTTGATAAACAGCTTGCCGGTACACCATCCGTACTGTTCGATGCCGTTGCTGTGATACTCTCAGAGGAAGGTGTCCAGGAATTGATGACTGAAGGTGCTGCGATTGATTTTGTAAGGGATGCTTTCGGTCACCTCAAGGCAATTGCAGCTGACAAAGGCGGACAAATGCTGCTAATAAAGGGGAATGTAGGTCAAGATCCTGGAGTAGTAAGCAGCGAAGATACCAGCGCGTTTATAACTGCCGCAAAGACTCGCCAATGGAACCGGGAAAAGTCCGTTCGGACACTGGCGTAATCGCAAATTCCCTGGAGATTGTTCTGTACAGCCAAGCGTTCAGAAATATTGATTACACTGGAGAGATCACATAATGGACCGGATATTGATACTTCTGGACGTTGTTTTTGTAACACTATACATTAGCGTAATGGCGGTCCTTTATTATATGGGCCGCCTGCCGACGAGTATCAGACCATTCGATTTTGTCTTACTCGGTTTGGCTGCCGCCAGGTTGACAGATATCATCAGCACCGATCAGATAATGCAATGGCTGCGGCGTCCTTTTGTGAAGATGGAAACAACTGAGATTGCGGGACACGAAGTAGAGACGAGAACCGGGCGAGGACGTGGGCTGAAGAAAGTCCTTGGTGACCTGCTTTCCTGCCCCTGGTGTGTAGGCGTATGGGTCGCAGCCAGCCTCACCTACGCCTACTTCCTTATGCCAACAGTGACCTGGATCTTTATATTGATATTAGCCATCGCAGAAATCGGCTCGCTGGTGCAAACGCTTTCGACGATAATGGTGAGCATCGAGAAGTACTGCAAGGGATTAGGAGCCCCGGAGGAAGGTCCCTAGCGCATCAATAGCCATCGACCAGCTTTCGCCTCTACTGTTTGGTCGTTTTTAATTGCTTCGGTAGTCGAGTGCAACAGAACTGCCGAAGCCGAGGTGATAGCCCGCACCGCTATTTGTCCGAAAACTCCATCTTATCGATACCCAGATAGTGCATCGCTCCCTGCGACATTGCACGATATCTTGCCAGGACTATTTCTTTCTTGAACAGGGGGCTGTCGAGTGTGATTGTGTGGTATTCCCCGTTTTCACCACAAGAGTCCATTCCGGTCTGCTGGCTGAGGGCTTGCAGCTCTTGAAATGTTGATGTAATAAGCTCTCTACCGAGCCAGTCGGGTGACAGTGGGGGGTCTTTGATGCAGGAAAATACTATTTTGAATCCATTATCGATTAAATCGGTGAGGATCGCCTCACGGCTCATGCCCCATAACGGGGTGTAGACTGATACATTAGCGCCTTCGCAGCACTGCCGTATCCAGTTAGGGTAACCATCAACTTCGGCAATATCCCCGGTGACTAATGTGCTTATATTATAGCGCTCATTCAGCATTTGTATACCATTTTTGTAACTGTCAGCATATGGCTCAGAGATTTCGATAATGAGATGACATAGCCCCATTGCTTCAGCCTGGCTTTGCATAATCGCTATCGGATGAGCGAGAAACTGGGCATCCGGAGGGGCAAAAGTGACGAGGTATTCGACCTTATACCCGGCACGGGCTGCAATAAAGTGGGCAAGCGAACAGTCCTTCCCCCCAGACCAGAAAACAGCGGCATTTAGCGACGATTTATCCATTGGAATATGTAGTCCTTGAATCACACAAACGTTGAGTGATTATAACACACTGCACATAAGCGTGGATCTGGTCATTCGCAAGGATTGTTCGGAAATCGAAAGAATTCGAAGGTAAACCGCAACCGCCGGTTTCGGGACTTCCGGGTTGGAATAAAACAAGGGGATTAACCCAAATGCTGCTCATCCAACCCTAAAGTCTCGAAACATCAAAACTACTTCCGTATACCTCTGATTTTTCCTAATCCAATCATCAACACAGGAATACCAAAACCTAATAATGTCGCAGGTTCGGGGACTGCGGCTGTTGTGACTTCTAAAGATACTACCTTGTGCTGGGTAGTAGAGAATAGATATCCCCCTGTCAGATCACCACCGATTGAGAACCAGCCTTTTGTGCCGATGGCATTACGGGCTGCAGCGTTTAGATCAAATTTCAGAGGATCCGTTGCAGGAGATACCGCATAACTTCCATAGGATGTTCCACTGCCCAGATCATTATAAATGGCCAGGTTAATGACGGAAGTGTCAGCCAACGTGTTTACATCAGTAGAGACATCATAGAGACTATATGTAAGATTCTGTCCATCGTAAATGCCGGTGGGAACAACCAATTTTGCAGATACTACTTGCTTGTTAGTCATATCCAGCGAACTCAAGTCAAAGGAGAAGAAATTACGGTAATTTCTGAATAAATAGATTCCTGCCAGATAGTTGTCATTTTTTGCCACACTGAAATCTGTATCACTCCACCATCCCGAGTTATTCGAATGGTTTACGGTGTCTAGTAGGTTGTCTGAGGTCTTAAAGATATATGTTGTAGCCCAGGCTCCGGTAGCAAAACAAACCAGTAACAGAGATACTACCACGCGTATTGTTAATCTTTTCATCTACTTACCTCACCATGCTGCCCCTTATCTAACGGCACACATATAAGAATATATCGCATAATTCCTATCACTAAGCATTATATTACTTAATGATCCGATATAATTCGGTCTTCCAGAACTCCCGGGTTTGAATAGGTCTTGCGGATCAATCCAAGTGCTGTTCATCCAACCCTCAATTACCAAACCACAAAATATATACTGCACTACCCTTATTTCCACTCTCGATTCTGATGAGAAGACTCGTTATTTGCGCTATACTGTAGATAATAGAAACTTGGAATGAGACTTTCGAATCCGATGTTGCGTGGATATTTCTCATGACAAACGGGAGGGAGAAAAATGAGCGGTCATATAACTCTGGCAAAGCATCTGAAGGATCATTGGAGTCAGATGCGTGAATTCATCACAGCAGATTACGGCGTTTTAGACGAGTCGGAACGCAAGCAGAAGACTGCTGAAGTCCGCAAGTTAAGTGCAGTTGCTGCGGCTGCGATTGTCCCCATTCCGATCCCGTTTGCTGATATCTGGACCATTACTCCAATACAGATCCTTATGGTAAGAGCTATCGGCAATATCTATGGACACAGACCCAGTGTGAAAACAGCCATAGAACTGATTACCGTTGTTGGAGGCGGATGGTTAGGTCGACAGACGTTCCTGGCACTGCTAAAACTCGGACTGCCTGTAGCAGGAGGATTGGTCGGTGTCGGGGTAGCATATTACTGGACACTGGGTATGGGTAAAGCTGCTGAATTGTATTATCTGAGCGGAATGAAAGCTTCAAATGTTCAGATGAAGGCTGTAGTGGAGGAAGAGATAGTAACAGGTGCGCAATAGAAATATGTCCTTCTAAATGCAACTGATTTTCAGCCTTTTCCGGCAGAGCTGATTGAGTTTTGATACTAGAGCTATTATATTGTAGCTAATGTGATGATCATGAGGAAATGGCATGCCAGAGTCTATCAGTAAACAGAGTGTTCCTGAACAAGCGCGTCCTTCTCAGTGGCAAGTTTATCTGGTCTACTTTGTTGGCGTTTATGTGGCCGGTATATGGCTTATACCGATAATGAGGCCCGGTGTAGTTGAGCTGGCCATCGGGATAGGGTGGGCAAGTGTTTGCGTTAAACCAATTCTTCGCGCTTATATTGCCATCTTGAAAAAATTGGCACTGCTGGATGACGACCAGCCCAGCGATCTAACGCAACTACCGGAGGCTCCAATGTGGCTCTATGGTGCGGCTACATGGGGGCTTCCACGTAAGTTTCGCATGTTATATCATTGCACTCCCCGACTGATCGACTTTCTACCTGCTCTAGGCGCGTTGTTAGCAATAGTATCGGCACAGGTTCTATGGTTTGCGCTATCAAGCCTAACTTCTCCCTGGGTGCGGTACAGCGGAATGACCAATGATTTTCCGGTGCCGGTGCAGTCGATGGTGTTGAGTGCTACCGTCTATGTCGTTTCATTCGTGTCCTTTTACTGCA
The DNA here is from genome assembly GCA_942493375.1 of Abditibacteriota bacterium. GTDB lineage: Bacteria > Armatimonadota > UBA5829 > UBA5829 > UBA5829. The sequence continues at coordinate 979,508 of OW818698.1, forward strand.
TAGGGACTATTAAGTGGTACAAGAGATTGCCGGATGCATAAGCATAAAAGGAACAGAGACTAATCTGACGAATGTGGAAACTGTCATTATTTACTTGGGTTCTTTCGGTGCGCTAAAACCCCTACCCCATTCCACAGTGGAATGGGGGGTGGATTTCCCTCTTGTCTAATCACCATGTCTGTGTAATAGATTCAATGGTTATGGTCAATGAAGCCCTTAGCCATTCAAATTTCGACTTTAGAATGTCAAAATCAGGTCCTGAAGTCAGGAATGCCCCAGTGCCTTTGATCAGAAACCCTGCACCTGGTCCATGTAATCCCTTAACTTTGCTGCTGCCTATGGTTATCAGCAAGTTATTGTTTATAGCTATGTTGGCTTCAGTGCGATGCATATAGCCTGCAGGGATCAGTAAGTTTCCTTCTGGCGATATGTTTATGTAACTGTTCCATGTATTAACCAGATGAGGGCCATCTTCACTCAAAGTTGCTATAGCCACCACCCCATCCTGTTTCATAACATCCCGCAATGTATCCGGAATCATATTATCTACCTCCAATTATTAGTAATAGTATATGCCGAAAGTAATCCGTTCAAACTTGAGAACACCTGAAGTGTATGTCATCCTGAGCCCCCAAGTTGGGGGTGCCAACTTATTTCGATTAGAAACAAGTATTAGTCTTGTGAGGCTAAATTGTGGTGCGGGCTTCTAGCCTGCCGTCCCCCGGGTTTCTTAGGAATCGTAGCATGAGTCCTCTCGATTTTCGCCTGCAGCGAAAACCTGCCGGACTCGCTACGAAGGGACGAAAATATTCTATTTTCGAAGGAGATGTTCTTCTATTGCGTTTACCTCTAAAATCAACGAAAATAAACGTACCATTCCAATCAGGAGAAAAATCATGCCGGTAGCTAGATTATGGATCGCCATCTCTCTTACATTATTAATATGTAGTGCAGCCAAATGCAATGCTGCGGAGCTGAGTCTGCAGGATGCCATCAAGCTGCCGGACCAGCTTATAGCCCCGGCTGCTTCTGTGGACCTCTCCCTACCCGCGCTTCCAGCTAAAGCAGGGAAAGTGGTGGTTCTCAAGCTCAAAATTGTCTGCGAATATCCCGCACCAGCTGGAGGGAATTATAATGCCGCGGTACTCCTTAACGGCACCGGTATGCGAAACTTTACCTCCGGCGGGGATGAAAGGCTGATCGGTAGAGACAAAAGCCTGGAATTCACGTCGGATTATACCGGTCTCTACTCCGTGATGAGTGGACAGGCGCTCCTGGTCCTGTTCGCTCCGGACATCAAGACCGGTGATGCTATGTCAAAAGACGGTCTCGGGGCTACATTCACCCTGAACATCTCCGACATGGTGCGAGGTGTCGATGGAAATACCCTTACCATTGCAAACAAACTTAAAACCGCCCCCGAGAGTGGGAATGGAAATCTGATAGTCCAGGGAATAGAGGTCGGTTGGCTGGACAAAAACCTGATACCCAAACCTGTCAGTATAGTGCCTGAGCGGGGGCGTATTAAGGACAGTGTTAAATCAAATGGGATGGTCCTTTCCTGCGGTAAGGGCGGAGGATTTGCTCTGACTGATGGGAAAAGAGAACTCCTGATAGAAACAGCACTAGGTATGCAGTCGACTGCAGAATCGGTCCTTATTGCCGATGACGCTCCCCCTTCATCCACTGTAAATATCAAATACGCGAAGCACGGTACCAGCGGTTTCCAGGCATCGTTCGTCCTCCCCGGTCTCCGTATGACGCGCACTCTGGAGCTCAAGAAAGGTCTACTGGTCTGGAAAGAACGCTGGACCAACACCGGAGATAAAACGATCGGAGTTCCTTTCAGGCACAGGCTCTTTATGCGCGGAAAACCAGCTGAGATTTTCCTGGGTGGGTCCAGTGAATCTAACGGAATGATCGGTTGTTCGTCGAACCCTACGGTCTTTCTGGGATCTGCGGGTAACGGTTTCGGGGTATCTGCTGAGAGCGACTGGCTCCGGCTGCTGATGTCTCTGCGGTCTCGAGGAGGGGTAGCTGAGATTCATTCCGACACTCTGGCACTGGCCCCGAATAAGTCCATCGACTTTGAGCTGAATATCTCCCCTGTCCGTGACGGCGGAGGGTATTGGACGTTCATCAACAACCTCCGGGAACGCTGGAAAGTAAACGGGATCACAGCCAAACGCCCGGTGTTCTGGGGAGGATATAATCTGACAGCAGATGGTGCAAGCCTTGAGGAGAAGCTTAAAAAGTCGCTTGGCAATCTGGGACCGATCTACCTGGCGCTGGGTCCGTGGATAGACACGCTTCCGGATATCCGGACGGTTACATCCGGCAATTACCCAAAGCTGGCAAGTGGAGCGCCTGACATAAGCGAATTCCTGACATATAAGCACCGTGAACCGTTCTGGCAGGACTTTTCAAAGGAAGTGGAAAACATTCATAAGGCCTGTCCAAATGTAAAAGTCATCCAACTGATACATCCGGCTATGCGAGTAGCTTATATGCCTGAGAAGGACAAGTGGCCGATTGCCAAAGACGCTATACTGCAGCTGGACGGGACTCCATTTAATGATGCAGGCTACAACCGCGCGTGGCTGGGTGATTATGTTGATAAAGGCTGGGCGATCATCTACTACCTCCCCCTCCCGGGCAGTAAGCATCTTTCCAACATGCTGGCAGGGATGAAACGCAGCATGACCGACAGCAAAACGGATGGGATCTACTCCGATGAGTTCAGCTGGGCCTTCGGGAACAGGAACTACAGCAGGTATGATTACAGCGGGTGGGATGGTTACTCGGCTGATCTGGATTCCAATGGCGCTGTAATTCATCTCAAATCTGACAACGCCTACACGACTGAGTCCTGCCAGATGCAGATGTATCAGGAATGCGCAAAGCAGGGAAAGTTCTTCCTGACAAACGGGGGGAGGTCCCTGAATAGCATCACAAAGCTGCCGTTCCAGACGTTCGTAGAAGGTGGAAACGGGACAGGATTCATGGTCTCCGGTCACCTGAACCCAACCCCACTGGTCCTGGGAAACATGGGTGACACAACCACCCTGTCCGGCGTCTTCGAAAGTGTAAAAGAGTGCCTGCTAAACGGCTCCATCTACTCCCCCATCGACATAAACCTGCTCCTAAACGGTCCTGATAATTTCGTATGTAAACTATACCCGATAACAGTAAAAAAGATCCTCCCCGGAACGGTGATTGGCAAGGAACGATTAATCACTATGCTCTCCGGCGAATATAAATGGCTCCCCAACGGCACTACTGTGCGGTCATACAAATACGATTCTACCGGCAAACTGCAATCTCCCCCTACCGCTGCAAAGATAGGTTCCAATGGAAAACTGCGGCTGGTTGTGCCGAAGGGTGGGTTGGTGATAGTGGAGCGGGTTGGAGGGTTGTGATTTTTTGCATTGGTGATTGATCGAAGCTGAATTCCAGATATTACAGGAATCTTGTTTCCGAAGCGACAAATGTCTATCTCAATCAGTGAATTTGCTCAGCTTTTTGATACCCATGTTTGCAACCAAAGACTTCATCTGAGTAATAGCAATTTTATTGAGCTGCAATAGCCTTTCGCGTTGTTCTAGTCCTTGATGTATCAGTACTGAGTTTAGACTCTCAAGATTTGAAAGCACCACTAGCTGTTCAAGCGTAGCATAGTCACGTATGTTCCCTTCTTTGGTAGGATTAGCTTCACGCCATTCTTTTGCAGTCATGCCAAACAGTGATACATTAAGAATGTCAGCTTCACTGGCATATATCATTTGAATCTGATTGCTGTTCAATTCAGGAGGGATAAGGTTGTCCTTGATTGCATCAGTATGAATACGATAATTGATCTTGGAGATGGTGCGCTGTAAGCTCCATTCCAATTCGAGACGTGTGTTTTCATCTTTCTTCAGTCTCTGGAATTCTTTGAGTAACAGAAGCTTGAATTCCGCGCTTATCCATGCCGCGAATTCGAAAGCTATGTCTCTGTGAGCATAGGTACCTCCTGCATTGCCTACTTGGTCACGATTCCAATTGCATTGGTTGACTCTATCCATTTTGACGGTGATAGTACAAATGAATTGCTTCCAGCTTGGTGCATAAAGGAGTCGAATTCGACCCCTTTGAAATCAGGATTGTTTAGTCTCTCCCATAATCCCAGAAACTCAATGGTTGTTCTTGACCTCATCCAGTTTTTGACCACATCCTTCGGTTCTAGTGGATTTTTATATCTGGCAATATCGGTCAATGAGATATACTCTTCATCTTCTTTTGCAAAATATGTGATATTGACACTCAATACTTCGATTTTCTGTTTTCTCATGTAATTTACCTCATATAGTAATTAACCATATACCAACCCGGACTGATCCAATACATCAAACCGTTTATTCACGAAAGCCTATATGCAACCAGAAAGTCCTCATACCGTATAAACTAGTTTGTTATTTAAATCAGCCCATAATAATATCCTTCTGGGATTTCCAGAGTGGAAGATTACTTTGGCATTTTGGCTAAATCCACAGCCGAAAGAAGTAACAGTGCAAATGTCGGAAATCCAATCCGTCAGCTCCAATATGTCTATGTTGAACGAAACAGAAAGCCATTCTCTTTCATAACTCATAGCTCATGATTTACCTTCACTTGATGTCTATGTAATGGTCCTCGTTGTCTTTCAATGTAACGTGCTTCTGAATAGGAATACTCCTGAACTTCCCGTCTTTCCCGCTTCCTCGCACTTCAATACACAAATCGTATACACCCGGCTTGAGGTTGATTGTGAACATTCCGTCCGCGCCTGGAGTGTATCCGGTTCCACTTCGGCCTGAAAACGCAAAAAAGGTTACCTCATCACCTGCAGCTTGTATGTTGTTTCGCTTCAGGAAAGACTGCCGAACTTGCCCGTGTACGGTTGCATTGCGGATAAGCTCAATTACCGTAGTACCCGGGTATGACCGTTTTGCAGCCAGTTTTTCGGAAAGGATAAGACCTTGTCCATGACTATACAAGCCGACATCGAAAAACACGCCTCCCCGGTTATATTTAGTGAAGTAGGGATCATCCAGCAGGGAAGGAATCTGCGTCACGAACTCGCCTTTGGAGTCCGTAACCGCAGAAATAATGTCTGTCCCATACATCATTCCGTCGAGGTACCCGAAGTATTCGTGAGATAACAGCCACAGATAGACTTGAGCTTGCTTGTTCGCAAACGGTTTGCCATTAAAATAGGTTAACCGGATACGCACAGGAACCATCGGAATCCTCTCGAAAACCGGTTCGTAAACTTCCGTTGTGTCTCCCTTCTGAAACTCAACAAAAACGGTCTTGAATCCTGGACAGTACATAAGCAGTTTAGCTCGCGCGCCCTTAAGGTCTACCTGGTAGTCATATACTCCGCTTTTGGTGGCAACATTACCAACTGCCAGACCATACGCATAAGAACCAAAGATTATAGTAAGCTTAACAGGGTCTACTGTTTTGGGTATACGTATAGTCAGAGCACAAGCAATAGACGACACGAGACATAAGCCTAGAGTAAACATGAGTAGTGCAGTGGATCTGCAGAAATTACGGTACGTTATGCAATGGCACCCCACCGGAATGCCATCACTGTTTCGGATTCTGTTGAGTAAATCAGTCATCAAATCACCCACTTCCCTCTATTACAGTCATTTACGGCAATATCGTTTATAGCTACACTGTGTTAGACACCCTATTTCGGCATTTGCTTCACTTTATTCTTCTTGCTTGTAGCCGAACGTGTTGGAGGGTTGTGATTCTAGATAAAGAAGAAGCAGAATATCAAACGCCACGATTTTAGACAGGATTAACAAGTTCATAAAACCCCAGCTTGTTAATTCTATTTAAACGGGAGCGTTGCAGCTGAGTGTGTAGAAGTCCAGGTTGTTTGATTACCGGTAGGAAGCTGTCCCCTTAAATCAGTCCTCTTTTTTGCTTATCTTGACATTCTTTTGTAGAAACAGATCAACTGAACCGTCCTTTGTATAGACTATAAAAGTGCCGTTAGCTTTGGGTGACCAGTAACAGTATCCCGCTTCTGCCCAGATGTGTTTAATTCCAATCGCACACAGGTCTGGGTCCGATACGCCAACTTCTTTCAATATATTTTGTGCACGGTATTCGGTATAGACTCTCGATGTATAGAGACTGCTGGGATGCAATCTTATAGCTCTATGTCGATGAAGGAGATTATCACAGCCCGTGAAAACCCAGTCGTTCTTTTCAACACAAGTTGGTGTTATAAGCCAGAAATCATTGAGTATAGAGCCATAAACACGCGTCCTGAGGTTATGACCACCATCGTATACCAAACCGACATTCTTTGTATGATCAATCCAGTGGGTGTGAACATAGTCTGTAAGAGGTCTAAGCTCCGATATCTTTTGTAGTCCCGAGTTAAATGAGAAACAGGATACCACAAGCAATATCGTAAGAGCAGTAGTAATGAATGCTATGCGATGAGATCGCAGTTTGGTCACAGAGCTCAGCAGATAAAGTCCTTCTTTCACAGGAATCAGCCAGTAAAAGAGATCAAAAGCTAGCAGCAGTATTAGTGTAAACAAGCTTCCATGCTGGGGAATAATGAGAAAGTGTGCTGCAAACAAATACCCCACTATCCACGATACTAGAATTCCATCATATATCATTCCGCTCCATAGCGCCCATCTTTTATATCTCCATAGGCCCATGGCAGTGATGAAACAGGATGTGCCAATGCAAAAAGCAAGAGGATATCCATATATTAGTATCCCAGACACAACAGTTGATGATGGAGGCCGAAAATACCGCCCCGGTGTTGATAAACAAAGCGGAAGCCAGCATGCAAATGCGACTATCAGACGTGGAAATCCAATCCTATTCTGGAATGTACTAGCTTCACTTTTTTGGTGTATGAGTATGTTCCCTTGTGAGTTTGATGTTTTCATTGAAATAAATATCCTGCAGTATATACCAAATTTAAGCATAAATCAGTCATATTGATTGCATGTGCAGAATACCGTAAAAATCAATATATAGGCAAGCTGCCTATATTTAGTCTTGGGGGGAATAGATTAATGTGATCCAAAATAGAAAGACTTACTAGCTTCCTCTGGTTGCAGCGCCTTGCCGGGCGTACACAAAAAAAGAGCGAGTCATTGACTCGCTCGTAACTTTCATAAATTTTTATAAACAGACTAAGGCACTTCAACAAAATTGGCAACTTGCCAGTTTTTCTGCCACTTAGCATGGCCATCAGCAAATGTGGCTGAGAAACCATCACTATGTCTTTTTTGGACTACATCTCCATAATTCTGTGTAGCAGCAAAAACATTGTTTACAGAGTGAGGACATCTGCCATCTATGACGATGTATCTTTCCGCTGGTTTTTGAAGAGCGACTAAACTCAGGCCGGCTACTGTGACTCCTGTGCATTGGCCATCTGCAAGATTATAAATATAACAATATCCGCCCCACAACACCCTTGTCCATGTACCGCAGCCTCCACAGGCAGCTCCCCTGGGGATCCATGTGACATCTCCAAATGAAGGGCATCCAAATACCTTCTCACTTTTGACATAGGGTTCAATTGGAGCTGTCCAACCGTCAACATGGACCCAACGAGGATGATAGAGTTTCTCGTCGTAGTCCTGAGCATACATCATAAATGCCTTACCAATTTGGTTAAGGTTACTGGTGCAGCTTGCTTGTCTGGCTTTTTCCCGCGCTTTTGCAAAGACAGGGAACAAGATTGCCGCTAATATAGCTATTATAGCTATTACAACAAGCAATTCAATGAGTGTGAAACCCGAACGATTCTTTCTGTACATTGTCGTTGTCTCCTTTAAGTCATCTACGTCACGTTACGCCCTTATTTTACAAGCCACTATACAGTATTGGTCGTATTGTTATTCATGCTAGCGTATTATACGGATTGTATCTCATTATATATGATATGTCAATCGTTTTGTTGCTTTTCTGATGCTTCTATTCGTTATTGCGCCTATCTCGTATTCGTTATTTCACCTATGTCACCAGTGCTATATCACAGTCACACTTATCTGCTTATTCTTTCACAATAGCATAAGCCACACGAGCCAGGCAGTTGAGTAGCATGTTTCAGTGAAACAAACATGTCATCCATTCCCAACGAGGTAGAGCATTCCACCGACACTCGCGTAGATGATATGCAATCGCACAGGAAACAACCCATTCCATTTTCATCATTCATAACTCATACTTCATCATTAATGAATCATTCAAGCAGGATGTCTGCAGGCTGGTGATGAACTACTCTCTTGTATAGCACGAACTCTAGTTGGTTATGGAGGAAAGTATGGACAGCGGTATTAGGATTCTGGTTATTGCAGCGCTCCTGGTGTGTGCAGGACTGTTTATCGGCAGTGTGTCTGAAGCGAAGTCTTCGTGGAAGATCGGGGACCCTATTGTGGGATATTGGGGCGGACCTGGTTATCCGGGATCACTGGAACCGGTTAATGACTATTTTGCCAAGCAATTAAAAGATGGTGGCTGGAATGTCGCCCATTGCAGAGAAGCCGATATTCCGATCATCAATAAGTATAAGCTGAGAATGCTGCTTTGGGATGATCTCCTTACCCCCCAGACCCTGGACAGTCCGGAGGCTACGGCTGAGCTGGATGCGTTGATAAACAGAGTCAAAGACAATCCCAATATGTATATGTATTTTCTGATTGACGAACCGAGTGCAGTGCTATATCCTGGTTTTGCCAAACTTGTAGCGCATCTTAAGGAGAAAGACCCGAAGCACGCGGCTTATATAGACCTCTTTCCAATGCGAGCATCAAACGAACAGCTTGGCCGCACCGGTGACATGTATACTGCATATGCAGCATATGTGGGTGATTTCATAAAGATGGTCAAACCGGTATTTATGAGTTATGACAATTATCATTTCTACAGGACAGAGCAAAACATCCCTTACGATACCGACTGGTATTTCGATAACCTGGCTATCATCAGTAAAGCTGCAAATGAAGCCAACCTGCCTTTCATGAATATAATCCAGGCCTCCTCCTGGGCGCCTGGCGTAAGGGTCCCCAAACCGCAGGAGTTTAGGTGGCTGGTTTACACATCCATAGCCTACGGCGCTCAGGCCACCTGCCAATATGTTTACTACTATCCCGGTCATGAAGGCAATATGGTGGATAAGGATGGAAAGCCTACCCCGCTTTATTATGAAGCAAAAATACTGAACCGTGATTTCGTAGCCATAGTGAAACAGTTGCAAAAACTCAAATCCCTGGGAGCATACCACGCCGGAACAATCCCCCCCGGCACAAAAGCGCTCCCCTCCAGTTCCCCCTTCCAGCTCTTCCCGAAAATCCCCAAGAGAGAATACGTGCAGAACCAGCTGGTTACAGGTTATGTAGTAGGCCTGTTTGGCAAACATAACCAGCCAACCAGCGCTGTAATAGTTAACCTGGACTACAAAAATCCACAGACAATCACAATAACTGTCCCCGAAAACCTGGAAGTCTTTGATCCAACCAGAAAAAGGTGGAATGCCTCAGGCGACGGCAAACAAATCGAACTCGACCTGCCTGCTGGAGGTGGGAAGCTGATAAGAATGGCCAAATAGAGGATAGGATTTTCTATATTGAAAGGTAGGCCCGACACTATTGTCGGGCCTACCGAATTGTTGTTTCAAGACACGGGTATCCCGAAACGCAAAAACACAAACCAGCGGAGGTCGATCGATGTTTCGCTGGTCATTTTGGATTATATTGTCTGGTTTTGATTATTTCAAGCGCCACGGCTGGTGCTGATGTCCTGCCCCGAAGACCGCTGCATCAAGAGACTGAAAATGCGAAATCCGGTATGCCTGGCGATCTATCCAGGTACGGACTGCGATAGCCTCCTGCTTAATAATGTGTATATAAGGGAATAAAGCAGCGCACGGGATTTGAGCCGTTTTATGCGAAAACAGAGAATTTTTTGTATGGAAAGTCCCATATTTGGGTATAAGTTTTCGTGGTTAATTATGTCTTTGACTGTTTCATTTGGTAACATGAATGCCCGTTACATGAATAGTCGATATCATTAGGAGGAGCGTTAATTGCCAAAAAAAGTTGAAAGTAACACGGACGGAGCAGAAGGCCCTGTATTTATTATTGATCCCTCTGTCCGCACAGACGATGTCATTTCTATGCTTGATTCCGACTCAGCGAATGGATTAGCACAGGATTTTGCGAGGAATCGTCTGCTGGACGTCGGTAGAAATGAAATCAAAGAAACTCATCACCAAAGCGCCATCCTTATGTTCCTGGGTCAGTTCAAAGGCGCCATGTCGATAATCCTGTTTGCAGCCGCCATTATCTCGGCTCTGACCGGTGACATTAAAGATACCATAGTCATTGCAGCCGTTATAATTCTTAATGCAGTGATGGGTTTTGTGCAGGAATACAGAGCTGAGAAAGCTATCTCAGCACTTAAAAAACTTTCGGAACCTGTGGCTAAAGTCATTAGAGACGGCATTCTGGTGGAAATCCCATCACACGAGCTTGTTCCTGGGGATATTGTCAGGTTGCAAGCAGGAGATGTTGTACCTTCCGATGGAAGACTGCTGGAAGCAGTAAACATGACAATTGAAGAAGCGACACTGACTGGTGAATCGGTTCCGGTCGAAAAAGACGCTTCGTGGACCGGCGAGAAAACCACACCGATTGCTGACCGCAATAGTGACGTATATATGGGCACCACGGTCACCCAGGGGCGCGGGACCTATATAGTAACATTCACCGGAATGAATACTCAACTTGGTAACATTGCCGCTATGATAGGGCGAACCCCGGCAAAGCAGACTCCGCTGCAGAAACGCATGGCACAGCTCGGGATATATCTGGCGATTGGTGCGGTTATTATCTGCACAGTGGTATTTCTTACCGGTATACTGCAGGGACGTGATGTAAAGATAATTCTGCTGGCAGCTATTAGCCTTGCTGTGGCAGCTGTTCCGGAGTCATTACCCGCGGTTATTACAATATCTTTGGCTCTTGGCGCTCAAAGAATGGTCAAGCGAAATGCCCTCATACGGAAACTGCCTGCTGTAGAGACACTTGGCTGTGTAACTACGATATGTTCCGATAAGACTGGCACTCTGACGCAGAACATTATGCAGGTAGATAACATATATACCGCCGACGGATTGATGGAGCGCGTTGGAGACTCATATACCGGCGCTGAGGCGAAAACTGTTGAGAAGACTGCGACATTCGATCGACTGCTGGAAGTGTTGAGTCTGTGCAACGATACCGAATTGAGAATCCTGGAAAACCAGCAGATTGAGACATTCGGAGATCCTACTGAAACCTCGCTTATTCACGCCTCCATAATCGCAGGTATGGATGTCGCAGGTAAGAAAACCTCTCTACCGAGAATTGCCGAGATACCATTTGATTCTGCGCGTAAGTGTATGACTACTATCCATAAAGATTCAAAAGACAACATAATTGCTTTTACGAAAGGGGCACTGGATGTCATACTGCGCAGGTGTGTGTCTGAGATGGTCAATGGAGAAGTTATAAGTCTCACACAGCCCAGAATCAACGAGATTTTTAACCTGAGTGAACAGTTTGCTGCCAGAGGCGCACGCGTGATGGCTGGTGCATTTAGACCACTTCAAGCTGTACCGGAAGACATTTCCTCAGACACAGTCGAAAGAGAACTGGTATTCATTGGGTTTGTAGCAATAAGCGACCCCGAAAGGCCGGAAGCTGCGGAGGCTATTGAAAAATGCAGGCTTGGTGGCATTAACGTAGTCATGATTACCGGTGACCACAAACTCACGGCCCGGGCGATTGGTTCTGAGCTTGGAATTATCGATTCAGATGCTGCGGTATGTGTGGGCAGTGAACTCGACAATATGGATGAGGCCACGATGAACGATGCTGTTACCCACTGCAGAGTATTTGCCAGGGTTTCACCGGAGCATAAAGTGCGGATAGTTACAGCTTTGCAGAGCAGGAATGAAGTTGTGGCGATGACGGGAGATGGAGTTAATGACGCTCCGAGTCTCAAAAAGGCCGATGTGGGTGTTGCCATGGGAATCACAGGCACCGATGTCAGCCGGGAGGCTTCCGATATAATTCTTACAGACGACAACTTTGCTACTATAGTGGCTGCAGTGGAGGAAGGGCGGACAATATATGACAATATAAGAAAGTTTGTCCGCTATACACTCGCTACGAATCTGGGAGAAGTCCTGACAATGTTCATTGCAATGGTTATGGGAATGCCATTGCCGATGCTTGCTATTCAAATATTGTGGATCAATCTGGTGACTGATGGACTGCCGGCGCTGGCGTTGGGAGTGGAACCTGCGGAAGGCGACGTTATGCGCCGACCTCCACGTCCGCCCCACGAGAGCTTATTTGCCAGAGGTCTTCTACAGCACATTATCTGGGTAGGCCTGCTTATGTCGATAGCAACCCTGGTTATGTTCCAAATAGAACTGGACACCAAGGGTGAGCTCTATGCAAGGACGATGGCTTTCTATACCATAGCAGTGTTCCAGTTGTTCCATGTGATGGCAATCCGCAGGGAAAGAGAGTCTGCATTCAAGACAAAACTGAGCACAAACTGGTCCCTAACCCTGTCTGTGGTAGTTACATTGGGATTGCAGTTGGTGATTACATATGTAACGCCGATCGCAAAAATATTCAAGAACGTTCCGATAAGTGTTGGTGACTTGCTGCTCTGCACCGCAATTGCAAGCTCAGTCTTCTTTGCAGTAGAAATCGAAAAATACGTGAGACACAAACGTTATAAAGACGAAGCATAGAATATATATAGATGAATGAGCAACACCACGAGCTTTTTGTTGTTTCGAGACATGATATCCGAAACGATGAACCCGGTAATGCCCATCTCCATATTGACTCGGTAGGCCCGACACTCTTGTCGGGCCGCTCGCGTGCGATTTGCAATCGCACGCGAAATAGAAAGCCTGTCCCTTTTCATAATTCATAAACTTTCCCTGGTAAAACGAAGCTTCCATGTGTCTTTGCTTAGGGACTTTGACGGTGTTAATATTATGCGGTAGAGTTCAGGGCCCCAGATGGGCGATAGTCTGGCGTCGGCGATTTTTATTGTCTCGATATTGGCTGAGAGCTTTGTGGAGTCGTAGTCCAGCCTGATGCAGGCTCCTTTCGGGATGTTTAGTCTTATCACACCGCTAATCGGGTCAGGTTTACATGGAGTCATAATGCTCAGGGAAATATCGGATGACTCCTCCGCCAGTATGAAATCATCCGTCACTTCTGCAGCTGGGGTCTCGCCGCGAATTAGGGTGCATGTCCGGTTCCAACTGACTATTCCGGTGTATTCCGGATAGGCGGAGGCGATGTTTAGGGAGAACTGCACCTTTGAGTCATCCATATAGTAGTTCGCATCCGAGGCTTTGAACTCAGCTCCTGGAGATTGCTGGACTCCATTTACAGTGGGGAGATTGTGGTACTGGCTCTGCATAGTCCAGATATCATAACGCTGGGAACTGAACGTCTGCTTGGTATACACCCCTACCCCGACATCGATGACCGCGGGTTTGCCGTCTATATATATAATGTATTGGCCGACATCGTTGTGGTTGTGGCTCTCTGCGTTATGACCGCCCTTGGCAGCGATAAACAGGCCCTTGTCTGTCCCGCCCTGTTCACGCGCCGCCATCACCTGGATGTCTTTCAGCCAGACATCCCTCAGCAGAGGCGCGGCAGACTTACACTCAGTAAGTTCCCCCCAGGCAAACACTGCAGCCAGAGTGCGGTTCGTGAGGTAGCTGCTGGCGATATGGCGGTCTTTGTTGAATGCATATGCGCCGAGAGCCATCATACCGGCATCTTCTATCCGCTTGCCATAGCGATAGACCAGGCTGCCATCGATCCCGGGGCATGCGGATGCATCGGCGAAGTTGATCATGTAGTCATCGCTGATATGGGCTTTCACGATATATCTGCCGATCTCGCGAATGATCGGCTCATTCCAAACGTCAATCTTGCCGCGGGTAGCTGCATACAGGTGCTCCAGGCAGTCGAACAAAGAGCCTCCGGCGACAGTCCAGTAGCCCGGGCCTTCATCGCAGCCTCCATCTGATGGATAGCGGTCGATGAAATTGTCCGTGATACGCATAGCGCGTTCCACTGCTGCAGCCCGGCGATCCGCAGACTCCTCTGTCAGCATAAAAGCCAGCAGGCAGTTGGAGTTGCACCACACTGTCCAGTTATTAATAAACGAGCCAAATCCCATCCACCAGAACTCGCGTTCGAGGTATGGGGTCAGGACGCGCTGGTTAATCTCACGGCGGATGCGCTCGCATATCCTTGGGCTTACAGCGTCCAACCTGGTTTGCAGAAGGTGGAATACCAGGCCCAGCAGAGCTGCTGTCTCTGCGCTGAACAGGTCGATAAAAGGATGCAGCGTATCCGGGAGGGCTTCGGGTGTATTGTGAAAAACATGGTTGTGCGCCGGAACCACCCACGTAGACTCCTCGCATATGCACCAGATGCCGTTGATGATATCGTCAATAAAACGATTTTCACCCTCAACACATTCCGCTATCACCAGATCACTCAGTGTGGTCCTGCGCTTGAAATAGAGCTGTTCAAAGTTCGAGCGGTTCCCGTTGCGGTCAAACTCCATATAACTAACCGCCGGCAGCGCTGGCCAGGCGAAGCCGATATGCTTACAAGCGCGTTCCAGCAGACTCTCTCGCAGATCAGCCGCCACACCATCCCAGGCAGCCCTGTCCTCTATCGAAGGAAAAGGAACAAACTCCCCCAACCCAACAACATCCGCCAAACTCTCAAACTGGAATTTTTCAGTCAACATCTCAAGCCTCCCGAACACGTGTGCAGCCTAATCGATCCCACAATTGTAACTTACTACGATGTGATACGGCAATAAGGAAAATCCCGCCCCGCATTCTCCATTCTCGGTGGCAATTTCCGAATTGCCACCGTAGTTTGGTAATCTTGAAACCCGGGAACGCCAATCTCCGTATTGGCGTTTTAAAGCGCCAATACGGAGATTGGCGTTCCCAGGCTACAAGCAGCAGCTAACCCTATGCCTTTCTGCCAGGATATGTCATGGATTCGTTTTGGTTTTTTGGATGGGTTAAATCGGGAATTTGGGCAAAATGAATCGAGCTTGAGTTTGGGTGATTTGAGCTCAGAATTAATTCGTTTTGGCGTTTTAAACGTTTTGAATTTCATACAGGTCCCCCATCCGAGCCTGCGGATTGTTTTTTGATGCTCCGGCGGTATTGGACTGACTGCAATGAGATTAGCATCATGCACCTTTTTGATCCTCCAGGACAGAATTGTGTATTCACAGAAATCAACGGTCTTTCACTTTTTGACAAGTAGTTCGTTTCGTAAAATGTTTTACAACCGATTTTCCACGCTTGAATGCATAGTTTTGGGCTCATGAAAACTGCTCAAATTGATGAAAACACCCCTGTCTTTTGCTGAAACATACGAGTTTTTTACTGAAACTCTCTGATATTTGCAGAAACAGCCCTGTAATTTAGCGATTATTTGTTGCCTGGTAAAGACTCCATGGTGACGAACAGTGAAATCGCAGACAATTCATTGAATATTCGTGTCTTTGCGCCGGATACAACCCTTTCTCTTTGACACCTACTATAGAACGTTTGTGCTATTATGCCATGATTATTAGACACCGGGAAACTGGAAATGTTCCGGGGATTTTGGAAAATTTTTAGGCTTCAGGCTTCGGGCTTCAGACTTCAGGAAGGGAGATGGGGTGGTGGCAATAACCATTTACCTCCAATTTACCTCAGCAAATGAGTGTTTATCCGGAGTTATAGAAATGCGGTGGAGCTGGATTCTAGTAATAGAGATCGAAATGGTGTCTGTCACCTTTGATCTCTCCCTTTGATCTATTTGATCTCAAGTATGGAGGGAAATCCTGGGGGATGAAGGGAATCGGACGGATCTGTCGGAGCTGACCGATCTGACCGATATGTGGAAAGCCGCTGCTGAAATTGCCTGCGAGCATATTATCAACTGGGCATGCGGGTTCGAATGCTACTATTACTATGCCAGGGACAACGGACAGTTTCATAATCTAGCCTGTCTCAATGCCATCATAATCGCCCCCGAAGCCTTAATGCCGATGCGGTGGGTTGTAGCGTGTAATGCTCCAAAAAGGGCTCCGTCGCCTTAAAACAGGTAATGTATGAGCCTAACGATCAGGGTACACAGAGGAGTCGAATTCGACCCCTTCGAAATCATTCTCCCTGGGTGGTGATTTCCGAATCGCCACCCCACACCCAATTTGAAGGGATTTCTAAATCCAAAGCTAATATATCTCATTATGGCACATAGATACAAAGTCATTCTGGGTGGTCCATATACTCATTTAGTTACTTGCCCGCATTATTCATGACTGACTCAGCTTTTGTCCAAACTGCCGAACAAAAGCGAAGCTTGGTGAATAAAGCGGGCTTGCACACTAGTTGAGTGGTTTCCCATCTTTGTATCCGGAAAATATTGCAATATAATCACTAATAGTCTTCGCCATATGCAGGAGAACAGAAAAAACAAGGAAGTGCAGACGGCGGTTTCGGGATTTCCGGAGCGACTAATCAGCTTGATTCCACGACATTACTATATGGACGTTCCTCAAATCCAGAAACACCAAAAGGTTGACAGGTAGACATTATGATTATCAAAAACAAGGATAATACCGACTTTTTCGAACTGACAATAAAACAGTATGAGTTTGCAGACAGGTCTGGCCTTGATCTGATTGATAAGCAATGGCTTTACGTCACCACAAAGACTTCAATATCAGGAAGGAACTGGGAATCCACTGAACCATCCCTAATGTATAGTGAAGCTGTGCGTCTTGCAGAATGGTTTAAACGCATAGCTGCTAGCAAATCTGTGGATACGGAGATGTACTTTACAGAGCCTAATCTGTCTTTTGAACTCTTGAGCAAAAATGCAGACAGATCAAATATCAGAATCATTTTTGGTCATGAATCAAGACCACCTTGGGATCGATCCAATTATGCAGTAGATTCAGACAGTGTCTATGTGGATATTGAGGCACTCGATCTCGATTTGATACAAGCCTCAGAAAGCATCCTCGATGACTTATCGGCTTTACCGTCTAGTAAGAGATTGTTTTTGTGAGGTGATATGACCTATGAAGCAACATGAAGCAGTAGTAAAGGTAATGGAAGATAATGGTGGGTATGCGACGCTTGGTTTCCTTTATCAGAAAGCATTGCAGGTTGAGGATTGTGAATGGAAGACTAAAACACCATTTGCAAGCATTCGTCGCATTGTGCAGAAAACAGATGATTTCTACAAAATCCGCCCTGGTCTATGGGCTCTCAAATCGTATAAAGACAGACTGCCCGAAGAACTGCAGCCTACCCAGGACCAGCCTAAGGCAAAGCAGGAAGAATATTCACACACATACTACCAGGGGCTGCTGGTGGAGCTGGGCAATCTGAGTTCATATCAGACCTTTGTACCCAACCAGGACAAAAACCGTCTATATTTAAACCGGAAACTCTCCGAAATCACAAGCCTTTCCGAGATATACAAATTCAGCTACGACAAAATAATCCGCACCAGCCAGACAGTTGATGTAGTCTGGTTCAACGAAAGAAACATGCCAGCCAGTTTCTACGAAGTAGAACATTCCACCGACATCCACAATTCACTGCTGAAGTTCGTAGAAATCCAGGACTTCAATACGAGTTTCTATGTAGTAGCAGACTCAGCGAGAGAACGGGAATTCCGATCAAAAATAACACTAGAAGCATTCAAACCGATAAGCAAAAGAGTGCAATTCTGGAGTTATGAAAACGTCGCGGAGCTGCATTCGAGGACTAGTCAAGTTGTTAGTATTCGGAGTAGGATGGGGTGTTGAAGTCATTCATACATGGTGTTTTTAGAGAAGATGTTCCGAAACGGCGGTAATAATTCTGGATTACGTTTTGGCATTTACGCTTTTGCTCAAATGCTTTGTGGGCATTATCGGGATATGTTCGAAGCACTTCTAGAAAACTATATCAAATCAAAGGAGGTACAAGAAAATGGGAGGAGAGTCTTTGTGGAACAGAATTGTAGAAGCGCTTCCTGTCTCAGGGGAAGAAGTACGAACTTCCACTGGGCTATGGTTTAAGGCATCATCTAGTGACGTTCGATTATACATTAATAAGGCTGTCGAACATGCGCCATCCAGTAAATTATCGATGCAAAGGTCCATCTCAAAGAAAGACTTCTTACTCGTTTATTCCTATTATGATCGTTGGGTTAGCGGAGAAGCAGGAATAAGGCAAGAAGTTAGGGGCAAGTCTAGAAATATAGCATATATTTTTGCTTTGATAGATAAATATGAAGAATCAAGGGATGTGATGTCATATAAAAGATGAGGGATACAGGTTGGCAAAAAGGCTGTTTCAATATTGCACTAAAGATGATAACCGCATACGTTTCAAAGTCTGGTAGGATGAGTTTCATCCAAAAATGATCTCAAAGCCGAAGTATTTCAACAAAGAGCTGACTACATACACCAAAATCCAGTCCGCAAGGAATTAGTAACGAATGCTGAGCACTGGTATTATTCAAGTGCTGGAGCCTACGCAGGTAGATTATCCGAGCCTCTTGCCGTCGATATACCAGAGTGGTGATTGAAACAGATAGCACAATTGTTATGGTGTAATGATGTCCGTCGTGAACCGGCTGTCACACTCAGGGTTCGGAAATCCTTGATTATGCTGAGGTGGCGATTCAAAAATCGCCACCTAGGGAAGAAATCAACGCGTATATTGACGTTTGTCTATCATTAGTTTATTGTTAGTAGATATTGTAAGTACTAAAACATTTCGAGGGTGAATCGATGAATGTAGACGAGATTATCATCAAACCGCCGGATGGTATTCCAGAAAACCAGAAAGGCGACTTCTTTGAAGATATCATAAAGAACATGATGCGAATTCAACGTTTCAGAGTTACTAAGCGCATCAGGTTTACTGGCACTGAGATAGATCTGCTTTGCGAGCATCTTGATAGACCTGGCGACACTGTTCTTCTTGAGTGCAAAGCTCGAAAAGACATTCGTTCTGGGGATCTCAAGGAGTTCGCATATGATGTTCATGATGGAGGACATGCGAAACTCGGTTATTTTGTACACACTTCGGTGTTGCATCACGAGGCCGCCGGAATAGTCGAGCAATGGCGTAAGAATAATGTGAACGATCTGCTAGTATGGGGACCCAGCAAGGTAGTCGAACTACTTATCGATTCTGGCTACATAGCACCATTATCGTCAGATAACATCCCTTCTGGCATGACTATTACAAAAACGATATTAGCAATTACCGAGACTGGACGCTATTGGGTGCAATTGCTAGCCAAAGGAACAGTACCTACTCATTATGTGATATGTGATGCTGCTATCGGAGGGCCAATAGATGAGAAAAGCGCTGGTAGGGTAGCCATGCACATAGATGATATAGGAGCCCAACTCAAACCACTGACAACAAATAACGGTAATCCATTGCCGGCCATTGTCATTTCTGAAACCGTAGCAGAAGTACAGGAGGCAGAACAATGGGATGACTACCGACCAGCGTCAAGCAAATATTTCGTTGGTCGCAAGGATATTAGGTCAGAGATTTACCACTTCATTATTCGCGTTCAGTGTGCTACAACAAACGAACGTGCATTTTATCTGGACGGCAAATCTGGTTGGGGAAAGAGCTCAATCGTGGCTGACCTAAGAACACGTTCCAGAAATACACATAACAATAAAAAGATGTTTGTATACGCGGTCGACTCACGCAGTGCGGCTTCAAGTGCATTTCCAGCTTTAGCCTTTGCCAAGATGATTGAAGAGGCTGTAACAACTAGGTTTTTACCGGACAGATTTGCAGGTACTATACTGCAGTCCCCGATGGCTGTACTTCAATCGCCAGGAATACAGGAAGTACTGGAATGGCTTACTCAAAACAATCGCGTAATGGTGCTTGTGTTTGATCAATTTGAAGACATATTCCGACGCGCAGAACTTTTCAAGTGCTTCCACCAGTTGATGATGGATGTGAATGCCATCAAGGCTCCGTTCATAGTTGGATTTAGCTGGAGATCGGATATAAATATTCCGATGGACAATCCCGCTTATTATTTATGGCAGCTTGCGCGTGGCCAAGCGCGCTGCTTCAATGTTCAGGAATTTGGCAGTTCAGAGGTAGATGGAGTCATACGCCAGTTAGAAGCAGAATCCAGTCAACGATTACCAATGGACCTTCGCCGTCGCCTTGTCGAAATATCCCAAGGATTCCCTTGGCTGATTAAGAAATTGGCTATACATTGCTACCGGCAGTTTATGAGGGGAGTCACCCCAGAGCAGCTAGTCGATCAAGACCTGAACGCCGAACTGTTGTTCAAAGAAGATATGGAAGGGTTGGATCAAGCTAGGACGTCTGCGCTTAAGCATATAGCCCAGCGAGCTTATGAGGGAGATGCATTCGATGTAACTGAACTCGATGATAGAATTCCAGAAGATATTGTTAACTCATTACTTAGCAGCAGACTAGTCATTAGGTCCGGTAGCAAATACAATATATATTGGGATATTTTTCAGGAATACCTTGTTACTGGTGATGTGCCCAGGATCGGTGAAAGCTTCCTATTGCGGCAATACCCCAAACCATGCATTGAGACGATGGAGGCTATCTTTAGATTAGGCGGGCGAGCATCTGTTGAAGCCCTCGCGACTGAAACAGGCCAATTACAATCCATCAGCGAAAAGACCATCGATAATCGTCTGCGGGAACTCAGGCATTTAGGTCTACTAGTTAAGCAAGGAGCCACTTTCACAGTCCGTGCAGGTATCCGAAATATGGCAGACGCACGGGAGTACATACAGAGACGACTTGACGCCCATGTTGTTGTGTCAGACTTGCGAAAAAACCGCTTGGACACAATAACCCATCCATTGGTGCGAAAGGCACTTCAGCACCGATATGCCACATATCGGTTTGCAGAGAAGACTTGGGGGACATATGCTAATTATCTAATGGCTTGGATGCGATCTGCTAAGATCGATTTGGGTGGTCGTCTCGGTCTATCTTTTTCAGATCGACAGTCACCCCAGACATTTACTCCACAGCTTCAGGCTGAACGGGTTGTTGAGGGTTTCAAACAACTGTCTTTTGGGAACAGTCCTGTCCTGCGGACCCGGGCAACCTATAAACTTGAGTATGATCTTAAGAATCTAGGCCTCATTGCATATTCAGACAATGAATTGATTCTCACCCTCCGTGGAAAACAGTGGCATGATCTGCCACCCTCTGCTGCAATGTCGAAAATCTCTCTTTATGCGAGTGAGACCTTGAAAATTAGAAAAGCAACAGAAGTCTTATTGTCGAATCCGCAGATATCACGGGCTAGGTTTGCAACTGAAATGGGTGAATTACTGGGTGATATCAAATCAGCAGTGTATCGGAATAAAACAGTTACGGTATTAAGATCATGGGCTGAGTTTGTCTGTAAGTACCCTCCAGAAGAGTCTCAGCTAGTGTTTAGCAATGATTCTGAGGAAAGCTAGCCGAATTGCATAGAATGCTTTATTCTTTTATTTGGTATGCTGGGAACTCAGTCTTATCGCTGTATTTTAGACTAGGAAGATTAAGAGGACAGACACCTTTAGGATGGTGATAAGCCTGATCACTTGGCTAATAATCATTTAGTTGCAAAATCGCAGACATGGATGTCTGCGATTTTGGTCTTTCGGGACAGGATGTCCCTAAACAGACGTGTATCTTACAAGATTGTGCGAGCTACGGGAACTCTACGAGGTGGAAATCCAGTGTTGATAGAGCAAACGTTCTTGCAGCATACCAAACAAGTCTGCTGGTATTAGGATTTGTTGTTTCGGGACAGGGTGTCCAGAAACAACAAATATATATGTAGTTGTGGTATGGTTTTTTTGGAATTTATGTCTTAATCGGTGCGGTTTACTCGGTTACAATTCTGTAATGCAAGAATGTTTGTCGTAATTTCATGTTTATAAGAACGTCTATAAGGTAATGTAAGGTTACTAATGATGATATACCACAAATGCATGTTTGATGCATCTAGCAGTACAATGGTATCAACTTGTACTTTGTATTATATACGACCTTGAAATGTGCAATATTTGTAACTATTATTTGTCTTCGACGAGAGGATAGTGTATGGATAATATATCGGGCAAATATATGCTGCAGTATCTGGCAGTTTTTTTTGTTGGATCGTCTGCTATTTGCGGATTTCTCAGTTTTGTAACGAAATTCAGAACTCATGCAGCAAGATTATCTGCTGTTTATATTGTAGCAGCCATCTCTTTAGTGTCGAATCACTGGACTACCTATCTCGCTGCCGTTTTCATTATTGCCACGGCGATTACCGAACTTGACTTCCTACAGAATCTAGCAGCAATCATACGTGGTGATAAGAACTACTTTGACTATAAAAAATCAGTGTTTGGTAGAGAGGAGGCAGAAAAGAAGGTTGTCAGAGAAAGCCAGCATGTACAAGCTGCAATGTTGCCACATTGCAGCGATACTATTGCAGAATCAATAGAGTCGTGTAATGTGAAATATGACCCAGAGATTATATTAAATGCAAAGCAGAGTGCTTTATCAAAATTGGAGAAGCAGTTTTGCATTCGTCTGGAAAGAAATGTACGACTCACTTTACATGATATTTCTGTCGAGATTGATGGGTTATTGCGTGAATCAGATGTTGATATTGTATATGAAGTCCGCTATTTACCGAGTTTGGAAACAATGAAACCATTTTTATTCTTGGCTTATGGTCTAGAGCACATAATCACCTCCTACCAATCCATAACCGGCAGAACAGCGGAACTCAATCTAGTAGTCGTAATACCTAGTGCAAAAATAATGAATACTGAAGCATATAAGAATCTTGTAAATGATTTGGAAGTTTTCCTTGTAGGGGCAAAAATACATACAATTGTGCTTGAATATTTATGTCCAGAAAAATAATAAAATCAAGTAAACCTACCGAGGAAAGGATATGTGATTATTATGGATTTTGCAGATCAGAATGTACGATTAACTTTTGGCGATTCTCTGACTTATGGACACTTAAGAAAGGTATGTTACGCGCTAGAAAGAGGAGGTCTATGTGTTCTACCTTCAGATACTTGTTATAGTGTAGCAGCATTACCTTCTCGTATACAGGTTATGAATAACCTGGCAACTTTACTACCAGACAAAGCCTTTGAACCGATCCCGCTTGCATTCGGATCGCTATCAATGGTTAGAAAATATGTCAAATTGACGGGGAAAGATATTCGTGCCATTGATGAATTCTGCCCGGGACCTCTTACATTAGTTTGTCAAATGCTCGATCTACATGTCACGAAAAGTCTTGGTATTCTGCTCCACACCGACAACACCATAGGTGTGCGTATTCCCGACAGTCCAGTGGAGAGACAGATATCATCTGAACTTGATATGCCAATAACGACTTGTGCCATAAGAGATGATAGGCAACATCCGGTGCAAAACTTTGATGATGCCGTATCGATAATGCGAGAGCGTTGTGCTAAAACACCAAAGCAAATGTATCTAGTCGCGATCAATATGACTAGAATTAAATATCATGATCATTCCACAGTAGTCTCAGTACAGACCCGACTAGCATCTCCATACAAAATACACATTTATAGGCCCGGGGTAATTGATCCGGAAACAATTGAGAATACAATGAAGATAGAAGCTTCTTTTAGAGAACTAGAAGACTGGACTTGAGTGTAGGTTTATTTGTTACTTATCGAGTAATACGGTAAAGAAGAATTGAAACCAGTATAGTCATGAAAAAGGGGGCCGGAGGGGCTGTTGAAAAAGTCTGTCATTCCCGCGAAATCGGGAATCCAGATCACTATTCAGGGTGAAATATAGTTCATTTTGAGTATAGTTGAAGCATAATCGAGATAACTTGATTCCCCATCAGATCGGAAACGACATAAATTCAAACTTTTTCAACAGCCCCACGGAGCCTCTTTCAACACCCAATCCAACCCTATAAGGTAAACCCACCATGCCATTCAACTCCCTAACAACCGAAGACCGCGTCCTAGCCGTTTTGCGCGGAGAACAACCGGATCGGGTGCCTGTGTTTCTCTATCTGAATCCGTTTATTGACGGGGGATTTGCTTGCGATCCGTCATATGCCGATGTGATGGAGGCGTGCAGGGATTTTGAGGATGTGATTTTTGACTGGGGGTTTCCTTTTGGGTTCTTTCATACGGCGGCTGAGATGAATATGACTACCCGGCAATTGTCTAATGGCGACGTCGAACATGTTATCGAGACTGCACGTGGTGAACTTACCTCTATCACCCGGGCGGATTGGCGGGGGAGCGGGACGGTTAAGCGGTGGGTTACTGAGCCGGAGGATATTGAACGGCTGCTCTCTATCCCCTATGTGCCCGTCCGGCCCGATCTTTCCGAGGTGCTGAAGGCCAGAACGATGGGAGAGGGCAAATGGATCGTCCAGGCCACGTTCTCAGACCCGATTGGTGTGGTTGGAGATATTGATGAGATGTCCCTTGCGATCTGGACAATCGAGCAGCGCCCATTGCTTAGGCGGATGCTGGATACGGTTTTTGAACGTATATCGGACGAGTTAGCATATTGCCTCGCTCAGGGGGTCGGACCTATATATTATTTCAATGGACCGGAATACGCCCTGCCTCCGCTGATGTCACCAAACGATTTCCAGGAGTTTGTCGTTGACTATGACAGCAGACTGATTTCGCAGATTCATGAGTATCCAGGCTGCTATACGATCATTCACAGTCACGGCAAGGTCAGCAACTTTCTTGAGCAGTTCGCAGATACCGGCACGGATGGGTTGAACGTGCTGGAACCTCCCCCGATGGGCGACACGATTCTCTCCGATGCCAAACGACGCATCGGTGACCGGGTCTGCCTGATCGGGAATATTCAATACGATGACCTGGCACGAGGAGATGACGCGACCATCGACCAACTGGTCCGTGAAGCCATCGCCCAGGGCGCCCCAGGCGGCAGATTCATCCTCTCCCCCTGCGCCTACCCCTACGAAAGTCCACTTCCGGCGAAGGCGGCACGTAATATGATTACGTATTTGAAGGCGGGGAGGAAATATGGGAGTTGAGAGTTGATAGTTGAAAGTTGAGAGTTGGGAGTTGAGAGTTGAAAGTTGAGAGTTGGAAGTTGAAAGTTGGGAGTTGTGAGTTGAGAGTTGGGAGTTGTGAGTTGAGAGTTGGGAGTTGTGAGTTGAGAGTTGGGAGTTGGACGGTGTTTCTGTTTCGCACGCGAATGCAAATCGCATGCGAGCGGGTTCAGATTACTAATCCGACTTCGGCTGTTCCGTTGCACTCGACAACCGAAGGAACTTTGTGCGGAACATCAAGGGCTTAACGGTTATAATTACCGCTAGTCCTGAGTAGCGCAGCGTATCGAAGGGCGGGTGGTTGTGCATAATCTAACGGGACAGGTTCTCCGAAGCCGCCCTTCGATACGCCTGCGGCTACTCAGGGCTAGCGGGATTTCGTATTTAGCAACCCAAAACTCATGCGGATTCCCAGTGATAACGGAGTTGGGAAGGGAATCAATCCCACTAACCACCTTCTCCAAGGGGGAATTGGGTGCGCTATTCTCCAAAGGGGGAACTGGTTGTGCATAATCTAACGGGATAGGTTCTCCGAAGCCGCCCTTCGATACGCCTGCGGCTACTCAGGGCTAGCGGGATTTCGTATTTAGCAACCCAAAACTCATGCGGATTCCCAGAGATAACGGGGTTGGGAAGGGAATCAATCCCCCTAACCCCATTCTCCAAGGGGGAATGGGTGCGCTATTCTCTAAAGGGGGAATTGGGTGTGCATAATCTAACGGGACAGGTTCTCCGAAGCCGCCCTTCGATACGCCTGCGGCTACTCAGGGCTAGCGGGATTTCGTATATAGCAACCCAAAACTCATGCGGATTCCCAGTGATATCGGAGTTGGGAAGGGAGTCAATCCCCCTAACCCCATTCTCCAAGGGAGAATGGGTGCGCTATTCTCTAAAGGGGGAATTGGGTGTGCATAATCTAACGGGACAGGTTCTCCGAAGCCGCCCTTCGATACGCCTGCGGCTACTCAGGGCTAGCGGGATTTCGTATATAGCAACCCAAAACTCATGCGGATTCCCAGTGATATCGGAGTTGGGAAGGGAATCAATCCCCCTACCCCCCTTCTCCAAGGGGGAATAGCCGGGCGGTTTCCGTCTTCTGGATTCTGGCTTCTGGATTCCAGCATCTGTCTCCTGCCTCCTGTCTCCTGTCTCCTGACTCCTGTCTCCTGGATTCTGGATTCTGTCTTCTGACTTCTGTCTTCTATCTTATTGGTTGTTCATTTTCTCCAGAACCTTTAGCAGTTTTTCTTTGTGGTTTAATAATACGTTGCCATCCTGGTTGTAATCGGCCAGGGTGTTTATTATTTTACTGTTTATGTTTAGCAAGCTTCGTATTTTTCCAGCGGATGCCTTATTTGTATCGGCAATTTTTTCAGCTTCTTTGAACAGGTCATAGTCCTCAATACCATCTCTGAGTAATGCCAGTCTCATGGATGGATACGCAGTATCTCCCTTGCCTGGATAGAGAAGGTATCCATCTCCATTGATAGTGGAGTATGAGTTTGGATTCCAGTTGGTATAGTTGGCTGCAGCATATGTATCCAGAGATTCATTGTTGTGTGTCCATACATCAACTCCCCAATACAGTAAGCCACTTATGCCATATTTGTATGTCATCCAGCCCAACATACGATGATCAATGCCGGGATAGTCAACAAACAGGTTTGCGTATGGAGCAAGTGGGCCACAGCATACATACCACCATATTTCATCTCCAGTTTTCTGTGCGGCATAACATGCTTTGAGGTCTGCAGTAGCAGTGAGAGGACACCAGATTTTAATCAGGCCGTTCAGTTTTTTAGCAGGAGACCATCCTGTTTGCATTACCTTTATATCCGGAACAGCATCTACAAGCGCCTTATAGTTGGTTATCAGCTGGTCCTGGATACTTTCGGGAGCTTCATCCATACCATATACATATTGAAGGTTCCACCAACCTTTAGCCTTAAAATGCTGTTGAGCTGCTTTTGCAAAATCAGTGTTGCGGGTGACTGATATCTCTCCATTTCCACCGAAATTGAATGCTGTAAGCCCTAGAGGAACTACAGCAGAAAGGTATCTATCGTAATCCGAGAAATCCCAGTTTCCAGCGCTGTCCTTTTTTGGAGACCACATGGTAATAGGGCTGATCCTGTGAGCAAGCATTGTTTTTGAGTAGCGAATATAGGTGTCAATGAAAGCATCAGGATCTGATGTGTTCATGAAATTTCTGTAATTTCCCCACAGGATAAAAGCCGTTCTCATGGAGGATTTTACAGGCAGAGTGACATTATATACTCTAACAGTCAGCGGAAGAGTTGTTGAAGCAGAATTATCAACACTTATATTGACTGTCCCATGATATTCTCCGGCAGTGTCTGAAGCAAGGGTCTGTACCGTTATAAAAAATGGCTGCCGATTGCCTGCTGTCACATCAATGGCACTATTGGGAATCAAGACATCAGGCACCTGACCTTTGAACTTTGCTCCCGTCGTCGAGAATATGCAATTAACGCTGGTGACAGGCGTAATGACTACACGGTCTTTGGGAATTACTGCTCCATTGGGACCAGAAAGGTTACCAACCGAAACGTTAACTCCCTTAAGATCCACTAACACCGGACATACAGCAATCTGGATTGGTTCATATTCGGCTTTTACCATTGCAATTGCAAGATTGCTTGCAACAGGTCCAGGATCGCTTGCATTGTATTGGATTTTCTTAGTGGATACGGGATTAGTAACGAAATACTCGCGGTTTTTGGAGTCTTTGAGTCTACTTATATCAGTTATACTGCAATCTATTGAGTCTATATCCCTGGCTAACTGTACCATTGATTCAACATTTATATTCTTTTGTTGAGTTCGATTCCTAAGCTCAGAGATCTTAGAACTAAACACAGCAGCTTCGGATTCGGATATTGCTGATTTCCTGAGTAGATTGTTGAAAGCCTTTTGTAAAGACTCCACTTTACCTGGTAGATCAGGGTTATCAAATTTCAATGACTGCTGCCATATAACCTGTTTTTTGTCCGTTACAGCTTTGATAGTCATGCTGTTTGTATCATAACCAATAACTATTGGTAAATCTGTACCGGTAATTGATTTAGTGGACTTTTTGCCTTTGTCATTCACAATTTCCGATGTAATGTTACATGAGGTGCTTTGATTATTAGCGAGTATAGTTGGATGTAATACAGTATCTGCAATTTCTCTGCCAGGTAGATCAGATATAGCAGCTACTACCGAATCTCCTGCCAGTATCATTTTTCCAAACTCTTTAGGTTTATGTAATGATTTGATAATAGGTGACCAGGAGGAGTATTCACCTGTGTTAACGGCGTTACGTGCAAAATTAGTGCGCAATACGGTCCCGGTTTCAGGTATAACATCTATGACACTCCATGGTATAGCTATTTCTGCATACCACATTTCATCAGTTTTGCCTGTTTTATACTTCCAATCAGGATTCCATTTCAGGTCTCCGGTACCTTTATATGTCTCGTCTGCAATTGCTCCGGCATGATTCAGCATAAAATGTGCATATTTGTTGCCCCATTTTGGTGAAATAATAAAGAATTCTACTTCTGAATCACACCATACCTGTGCATCTCGGTCTGTCAATGAGCCTGATAGCTTCTTTAAATCTTCACCATAACATCGGAAAAGGATGTAGAGGGCAGACTGGTCATAACAAGCTGATACAACGGTCTTGCCTACAGCTGGATATCCGATTACTATATCATGGAAGCCACATGTAACAGCAGCATTTGACCATTCATTCTGATCAATTTGTCCATCGATAGACGGTGAAGAGTTAACTTCAGGTATAGACACAATTGGCATATCAATAGCTTGACATGCAATTGAGCCTAACAATAATACCACAATTAAAAGTAATTGTTTCAACAACGTTTTTACCCCCGTATTCGATAGTAAATGTCATTATTGTTTCGGGAAAAAGGGCAAAAAAAGAGGGCGACCACCTTTTTCGTAACTCGCTCTATATTCCGTCATTATTCCAGAATTACCAACCTTAGTTCATCGGAATCGTTCAAGCATCCGTACAACTTTAATTCTATAATCATCCACAGCCTTGTGGACAGGCGAATCCTTCCAGGAATAATCAGGAATGTAGCTGCCTGTTATTGACTTTACGGCTTCTGACAACAACTTCTGAGCTGATTCTTTAAGTTTGGTATCGCTGCTCTTTGCAATGGAATCTTTTAGCATTGCAAGACATTCGTAGTCTTGAACTCCTTCTCTTACAGCCTGCCAGTGAACACTGTCTGTAACACCTGTGGGGTCGATAAACGCAGGTGCGAATCCTGTTCCTTGAAGATTATATTCATTCCAGGAACTTTTTCCATTTCCCAGATCTCCAAACGACCAGAATCCCATGCCCACAAATCCGGCTTCAAAAGCATGCCAGGCCATCTGCCTGTAGTAAAGAGATGGGTCGAATACTCTGACTGGTCCTGTGCATTGATAGAACCATACCTTGTGTCCGGCATCTCTTATTTTGCTCCAATAATCCCTGGCGCTTTGAGGACCTTTCTGGTAAAACATCAACATAGGACACAGAATATCAGGAATAGTAATTGCTTCCTGAAATTTTGTTTTACTCGGGTCCTCCCATATAGGATCCTGGAAAAGAGAAACTTTAGCTCCGGAAGCTCTGATCGCTTTTGCCCATGCCACAATGATCTCATCCTGGGCATCGGATGAAGGTTCGTCGACAAGCAATATAGTAAAACGTGCAGGATCGATTCCTATAGACCGGAGATGGCTGTCAATAGCCATAGCCCATTTGCCTGCTCTTGCATTGAATAGTTCTGTATTGATTTTTGCTCCAAGATAATTGTCACTAACCGCTGCAAAAAACATAAAGTTCCTGGCATCCGGCCAACGTTTCACCCAGTTGTCCAGTGTATTGAAATACCCGGGAGGAATCTCTTCTACAAGCGGCAATAAATCCGGTTCTGCCCAAGGAGAATCTACATAGTGGCTCTTCATTATTTCTATTGCAGAGTCAATATTGCTCGGTACTATTGCTCTGTTGCCAGAGGCATGTGCGTAATCCCACATCCCCAACGACATTCTCGGCCTCTGCATGGTTTTATTGGATACCCTTATAGAAATAGGAATCTTTTTACTATCACCAATCCCTGACAATATTACATTGCCCTTATATGTGCCCGGTTTAACATTTGATGTGTCGAGTGTAAACCAGATTGGCGTGGTAAGACCTGCAGGCAGTTTTATGCTATATCCATTAAAGGTTTCCGAAGCAACCGGCAACGCAGCAGCAACTGCACGCCTTTGAGCAGTATCCGTCCACGGCACAAAGGATATTTGTAGTGCCGATTTATAATCCAAACCTTTTAATCCTTCTATCATCAGCCTGGCTATAACAGGTTTGGAACTGGCATTAGTGACCAGGAATGAATCCGCTCGAAATTCGTTTCCCAGAGCTTCGATTGATACCTCAGCTTTGGTTTTCTTTGGTTTTTCAAAAATATCCAGGGCATTATATCGATGCTTCTTCCACATCATAAGCGATGGATATTTTTCCAAGGCCAATAATTCACCGTATACACTAAATATAGATGCTTGAACATCGTTGAATGGGAATATGGTCTTAAAAGTCGCGGGATCCGGGGGCTTTAGTGCCGGAATTGCCTGCGAATGGTTCATCAGTTTGTTAAGCAGACTACTCTTGGAAGATTTGCTGACCTTTGACTTGTTAATTATATCTTTTATTGAGGCGATATCCTTATATAGCCTGCCGTTAACTGCAGTAGTCAACATTCGCTTATCGGTGAACGATTGTACATCTGTAATAATCTCTTCTTCTTGAGTTTGAGTCAGGTAGGAATCTTCACCTTGATATATTTCAATTTCATCACAAAATATATAGTTTCCCGCAGCTATGACTCCGAACCTCACATATCTTCCATGTGTCTTAATTGTGGTAGACTTAAATTGATATCGAAGCCGTTCCGGACTTTGTTCAGGAATACCGGCATCTCTACTCAGTTCCACCAAATCACCAGCATATCTGAATATCAATCCATCGTCGCTGACAAATATGTATATAGTGCTTGGCCAGAGCACATCAATATCTCTGCTTGCAGTGCTGAACATAGCTCCTGATATTGGTTTTATGCTACCTAAATCAACAGTAAAAACAGCCGAGGTTGCAGCAGACCATCCAACGGCCAGTTTGTCGGTCCAGAATCCTTCTCCTGCAAACTTACCATCGGTAAGCTGCAGCGTATCTTCCGGATCAGTACAGAGGTGATAATTTGGCTGGTTACTAAATGTAACAGGTATTCCTTTAGCCAGATTGATTTGCGCCATGCAACAATTGGAAATAGACATAATATATATAGCGAATAGAATCAAACACACCGCTCTCATAGTAGCCTCCCGCAAATATGTGGTAGATACATCTCACCACATACTTGCTGCTTCAGCCTTTATGCAGTCTTTTCCTTCTGCAAAATGGATGGGAGATGTGAAGGGTGAAGAGTGAAGAGTAAGGTAATAAGGGAGGCAATGAAGTGGACTGCCACCTTTATAAATGTAATAAATGGGAATCCATCCCGCCCCCCTCATTCCCGCATCTACGGTTTCGCCAAGTATTCCTGCAGCCATTTTTCGTCTACCGTAATCCGCTCTTTTCTTCCGTTGCGGTTCAGGGTGATATCTCCTGTGATGTCTTTCGCTCCGGTGCCTTTGGGGCCGGCGAATTTGATGAACGGGCGGTCGATGTCGTCTTTTACTGTTAAATGCTTGAAGCTGATGCCTCCTGCCGGGCGATTGACCGGGTCAGCTGCTTGAAGATAGATCGGGGGGAAGTATTTATCGATGCGGGCATTATCGGAAAACAGCGAATTCTCGATCTCAATGCGCACTGCATCGTAAGGGTTGAACTGCACCGAAAGGCCTGCCATTCCATCATTTTTGGACGTGAAACGTGTAACGCGCAGCAGTCCTACTGGTGGGTCCTTCATAGCGCTGACTATATGGATGGCGTGGTAGCCGTTGTTGCGGGAAATACAGTTGTTCAGACTGATCGAGATGGGTTTCGAACGACTGTTCATAGACTGCGGAACGATCTGGTAGCCTGTTCCGACGTTGCCTTCCGCGATGCAATTGCGCATGACACAGTTGACCAGCAATTCGTCAGGACTGTTGGGCTCAAAATCAATGCCGGCTTGCGGTGCAGTTCCGCCGGTATTGCGCAGGAGGCAATCCTCAACAAGCAGATTTTCTGCACTGATGACGCTGATCCCCTGTCGGTTGTTACCGTTGCAATCGACCCGCCGGATCACTACATTGCGATTGGCGGATTTATTATCGACGGTGCCGAGGTAAATACCGTCTCCGCCGGTCTCCTCAATAGCAAGGTCTTGAATCAATACATTCCGGCAAGTATATAGTGCTAGCCCATGCCGCCACTCCGAACGTTCGTAGGCAGCTGATTGATAGTCCTGTTTATGCATTATGATGTGCGCCGATTTGCCCCTATCTTTCTTTTCCCCGCGAATAATAATGTTCTCGCACTCCGGAAAGGAAATAAGGCATTCGCCTTTGGGTTGGAACGCACCTTTGAGGGCCACCAGGTCCGTTCCCTTCTCGAAAACTATCTCCTGATTGCTTACACCTGTCAGCGGTCGCGTAACCCAGGCCGATTCCTGCCGGTCTATGATCAGCTTTTTGACCTTGGAGTTGATGGCACTCTGCAGGAATTCGGTAGAGTCCTTAGCATTAAATCCCCACCACGACACACGCGCTGTGTCCCGTTTGCCAGCCAATACTTCCCGAACCAATTCCGGCTTAGCGAAGTCCGATGTTGCAGCGAAGAGAGGGAGACTGAACAGACCAGCCAATACTATGAAGATTAGTGGAAGTGATCGATTCATACGAATGCTCCTATGACAAATCAGCTTGGTAGACTATAGTATCACACAGCAGAACTATGTGCACATAACTGGAAGACGAATAGGACCAATAGGACATATAGGACCTGCAATCCCGCATTGTTAATTCCCCTTCTCCTTCCTGAAGCCTGAAGCCCGAAGTCTGAAGCCTAAAATTATTCTAACTCCCCTGAACAACTATTGTAATGGGGAGCGGATAGAATGTAAATAGTGGATTGGCGTTCACGTCATATTAAATAGATCCAATAAATCCCGGTTATCAGGGATGTTACAGCAGGATGGGAAGATTATGAGCACAAACATTTTAGAGACTATCATAAATAGCTCGATACTCAACAGTCGGATCGCACAGATCCAGGGGCACACGGTATTGGTCCTTTCCGGAGAGATAGACTCGCACACGGCGCTGCAGTTTAAGCGGACTGTCACAAACATCTTGAATGGAGATGAACGGCACCTGATCATTGATATGCGCAACGTCACTTATATGGACTCCGGCGGCCTGGGCATTCTGGCGTATGCGATCAAGCGTGTGAGCCCTAAGAGAGGAACTGTAAACCTGGTTGGCTGCAATGCCAGAATAGAGTACATCCTTTATAAAACTCAGATGTACGCATTCATCACACTGTGTGAGAATATGAACGAAGCAATGAATTTAATAGCTGCCTGAACTCCCACAGGCAGCTATGCCGATCTGGGGATCGGCGTGCCCAGGAAGAAACTGCATTATCAATTATCAATTCCTCGTTATCCTGATTATCTTGTCGTCGCCTGGGAATGATCTACCTCTAAGATCTCGGTTGCTAGTGGTTATGTAGAGGGAGCCATCCGGGGACTGGACTACGGCGCGCAGGCGGCCATAGCGTTTTGTGAACCAGTGTTCAATCCGGACGACTTGCCCTGCAGCAATAACTACTCTTTCCAGGTGTTCCGTGCGCAGTGTGGCAAAGAAGAAGTTACCGCGCAGGTCGGGCATTGCATCCGAGTTGTAGAATGTGGCTAGTGCCGGGGGTTCTCCTCCATTTGGATAGAAGAGCACTGGAGGGACTACCCCGCGTATGTTTGTAACCCCAAGGGAGCGCGGCCAGCCGTGGTTTCCTCCCTTTTTAATAATGAATACCGAGTCCTTAGCTTGCTGACCAAACTCTCCGCTGGGTCCGTGATTGGTAGCCCATAAATCGCCATTTTTAGGATTCCACGCCAGCCCCTGCACGTTTCGCAACCCATAGGCGTAGACGAGTGAGCCTTTGACAGGATTGTCCACTGGAACCTTACCATCCGGTGTCATCCGCAGGATCTTACCATTTAATGATGACAGATCCTGAGCGCGCTCCGGCTGGCCTGCATCGCCGGTGCCGATGTACAGCATTTTATCGGGACCAAAACGCAGTGCTCCGCCATCGTGGTACGATTCTCCACGTATCCCCTCGACCAGCACCTTTTCGTCACTCAAGCCAATCCCGGTATCTCTGAAACGACTCACACGGTTGTATGGAACGTCATTGTCCAGGTATGTATACATTAAATAGACCTGCCGGGGGTTGGGGTAATCAGGATGGAGCGCGATCCCCATCAGTCCGCCTTCACCGGCTTGGGCTGAATTTACCTGGGCGTATGGCTTATCCTGCAGTTTCCCATTATTAATCAACCGCACCCTCCCGGGTCTTTCAGTCACATACATTCGGGTTTTGGAGACAAATGCGATATCCCAGGGCACAACAAGCCCGGAAGCTACTATCTCTACCTTATAAGGAAGGTCCGTCACCTCTATCGCTTGAGGCATGGGAGGTTTATTGCCAACTACGATCTCCCCTGCCGGAGGAAGCTCAGCCTGCGTTTTATCCGCACCGGCAGAAGATACCGGCAGGCTCTCCGGTGTAGTCTTAAGCTCGCTGCAGCCAAATATGGTCACAGCTACCAATAGAACCGCAAAAATAGACATCCCACGCATAACATATTACCTCACAGGTTTTCTTGTTATATACCCGCAATCCGGATTATGAAATCAAACTCCACTGCCAATCAGGAGATTGGCGTTCCCGGGAAAGACCCACATTATCAATTATCATTGTCAATTTCCCTTCCCTTTTCATAATTCATAATTCAACATTCATAATTTAAAGAATCTGGTGCTATAATCTGAGTGTTCGGAACTACTAAAGGAGTTATTATGAGCAACACTGATCTTTATCTGGCGCCTTTTCCTAAACGGCTTTCTATCAATGATGGAGTTTTTAATTCTACCGACAAGCGTTATATACGGCTGGTTGGCGGGGATGTGCAGTCGCTTATTGCTGCGGCTGAGCAGGCCGGGTTGGACTGGGAGATTACGGCTAGTCCGGCTGTTCCTGTAAATCAGCTTGGGATGGTTATAACGCTGGACGAGAAGTCCGACATCCCTGCGGATGGGTACCGGCTGGTGGTCTCTCCGGAGCTTATCGAGATTACTGCTTCCTCGGCTGCTGGTGCATTTTATGGCGCATGCACATTTGCGCAGATTGTTAGGCAGTCGGATGCTGTCCCTTGTCTGTCTATAGACGACTGGCCGGATTTTGCTGACCGTGGGGTGATGCTGGATATAAGCCGGGACAAAGTCCCCACTATGGAGACGCTGTATCACCTGGTGGACCTGTTTGCGGAGTGGAAAATCAACCAGATCCAGCTCTACACTGAACATACTTTTGCATACCTTGCACATCCCATCGTATGGAAAGATGCAAGCCCGATGACCGGGGAGGAGATATTGGACCTTGATGCTTACTGCCAGTCTAAGTTCATCAAGCTGGTTCCGAACCAGAACTCATTCGGGCATATGGAGCGGTGGTTGAAGTTCGATGAATACCGCGATATGGCTGAATCTCCCTACGGCGGCAAGACTATCTGGGGGTCTCTGGATTACCCCTTCAGTCTTAGTCCGGTTGAGGAGAGGTGTATACCATTCATCGACGGGTTATATGATGAACTGCTGCCTCACTTTACCAGCAAAATGTTCAATGTCGGGTGCGATGAGACTATAGACCTGGGCTTTGGCAAGAGTAAGGATATATGCAAGGAAAAAGGCACCGAACAGGTATACTTTGACTTCCTGATGGAGATCTATAAGCTCACCAAAAAGCACGGGCGCACGATGATGTTCTGGGGGGATATTATAAACAATCACCCGCAGATGATCAGCCAGCTGCCCAAGGATGTCATTGCTATGGAATGGGGCTATGAAGCCGACCACCCATTTAAAGAGAACACTGCACGCTTCAAGGAATCGGGGATCCCCTTCTATGTCTGCCCTGGAACCTCCGCGTGGGGTTCTCTGGTTGGGAGAGTTGATAACGCTATCGAAAACATATCCTCTGCTGCAACCTGCGGTGTGGAGAGCGGTGCAATAGGGTTCCTCAACACATCCTGGGGGGATGGGGGTCACTGGAACCCGGCGCCGGTTGAGTATCTGGGATATATAGCCGGTGCTATGGCATCCTGGAACGCAGAAACCGATCTGAAGCAGGAGCTTGCACAGAGCCTTTCCCTGCATGCGTTCGGAGACAAGACCGGAAAAACCGGACAGGCGCTGTATGACCTTGGGAACCTCTACAAGCTCTTTGCCCAGCTCCATAACTCCTCCATCATATGGCAGATGATCCTCAGTGCACCAAACCAGGACATACTGGCAAAAATCAAGCCCTCCGAGTTTGACGATATGGAATGCAAGCTAAGCAGCATTGAAGAGGCATTCAAGGGCAGCCAGATAACCACCGAGGACGCTGAGATCATCCAGCAGGAGATGCAGTTCCTGTTCAAAATGCTCCACTTCGCAGCTGAAGCAGGCAGAATGAAATCCGGCGGCCCCGACATAGAAAACCTCGAGTCCAAGGTAGAGGGCCTAAAGAACGACCACAAACAAATCTGGCTCCAAAGAAACCGCATAGGCGGATTGCAGGACAGCACCGACAAGCTAAAGGTTGAATGGCTGACTGTTAAGAAGGAGAGCTGATCTGACTCTTGTTGCTTGTAGTCGAATGTGGTTCGGCTACAAGCAGCAGCTAACTCTATGCCCTTCTGCCAGGATATGTAATGTATTCGTTTTGGTTTTTTGTATGGGTTAAATTGGGCATTTGGGTAAAACGAATCGAGCTCAGGTTTGGGTGATTTGAGCTCAGAGTTAATTCGTTTTGGCGTTTTAAACGTTTTGAATTTCATGCAGCTCCCCCATCTGAGCCTGCGGATTGTTTTTGATGCTCCGGCGGCATTGGACTGACTGCAATGAGATTAGCATCATGCACCTTTTAAACCCTCCAGGACAGGATTGTGTATTCACAGAAGTCAACGGTCTATCACTTTTTGACAGGTAGTTCGTTCGGGAAAAAATGTGTAAACCGAATTTCCACGCTTGAATGTATAGTTTTGAGCTCATGAAAACTGCAGAAACGACTGAAAACGCCCCTGTTTTTGCTGAAACATGCTAGTTTTTATCTGAAACTCTCTGATATTTGCAGAAACAGCCCTGTTATTTAGCGATTATTTGTTGCATAGCAACGACTCCATGGTGACGAACAGTGAATTTGCAGGCATTTTATTGAATATTCGTGTCTTTAGGAATGGGATTGGGAGGTGCCAATTAAAGGTGGCATTCCCATTTAACCCGATTTTCTTTTCATTTGAAAGGCGGAGACTGCCCGGAGTAATTTAAGCTCTTCGGTGCGGTGGTATTTCAGCAATGCCTGCATTGAAATATCCGGAGCAGCTGATGGGTCCGGTAGGCAGGCGGGTGTGCTTTCTCCATTGTTGTCAGATGCAGGTAGAGGCCGGGTAGACTTGCTCGCTGGTCTGCGGGCGGTCTTTTGCTTTATCATCTTGCTGCAATTATCGAACATGGTCAAGTGTGCTGATATTTCTCTGACTAATTCCTGCTCTTCCTCATCTTTCGGCTGGAAATACTCAACTGCAATAGAATTCACACGCTCAGGTCTGTATCCGAGCTCCCTGGTCAATTGTTCAACCGCATGAGGAGATTCAGCCCGAAGCCCATGCTTGAGAGCATTCAACGAACTGCGCTTTTTACCCTCAGGTGTCTTTGGCCCGGATTTAGCTCTTTCTTCTACGTTCATTGTGAAGTCCTTTCAGGCGTTTTTTGCTTCAGCCTTGCCCGCATTATTCATGATTGACTAAGCTTTTGCCCCTACTGCCGGTCAAAAGCAAGGCTTGGTGAATAAAGCGGGCTATTTATGATTTCACGCAAATCCACAAGTCGCTAAGAAGGAACTTGCCGGCAATAGAACTTATGTGCGATATTCTCCATGATTGTTAGACGACGGAACATTGGATTTGTTGCAGGTTTTGGGAAAATATTTTTGAGTTTTTTGTTTTGGAAGTCAGGAGTCAGGAGGGAGAAGGGAAATTGTGAATTATGAATTATGAATTATGAAAAGGGAACGGGCGAGGGTAACTGGTGGCGGGTTGAGTTTGCTTAA
The DNA here is from genome assembly GCA_942493375.1 of Abditibacteriota bacterium. GTDB lineage: Bacteria > Armatimonadota > UBA5829 > UBA5829 > UBA5829. Next base: position 1,018,154 of record OW818698.1, read on the forward strand.
TCGTGGTAATCTTATAATCCTTGAAATCTTGTTTGGACAGAACCGTAATATGTGTGCGAGACCGAGAAGGTGGCAGTCCCTTTAACCGGGGAGTCAGGATACAGGAGGGGAAGGGAAATGATGAATTACGAGCTATGAATTATGAAAGGGGAATGGGCGGGGGTAACTGGTGGCGGGTTGAGTTTGCTTAATCGTGTTAATCTTATAATCCTTGAAATCTTGTTCAGACAGAACCGTAATGTGTGTGCGTTTATGCTGCGGGAACTTTACTTACTTTTGATTCAGTCCCTTTGATTCCTTTAGTTAAATATACAAAAAGTGCAGACGGCGGTTTCGGGATTTCCGGAGCGGCTCATCAGTTTAAATCTACGACATTATCTTTATGACGCTCCTTAAATTCTGAAACGCTATACGATCTTTTTGTTTTATATGCACTTTATATATCCTGACAAACCAAACAAACGTTCCCTCAGCATACAACTACCCTTTAGCATGCATATCATTAAGTACATCGTCCACGGAAAACTCTGACGTCCACTCACTAATTGAACGTAATATATAACCAGCATCAGAGACACGTGTTTTATGAAATCCGTATAGAATAGGTTTTAAACAGCGACTAGTACGATAAGCTTCTATTGGCGAATATCCATTCTTTTGAAGAGATATCCGAAAGTCATGTTTATTCTTAATTGATCTATATAATGCTGAAAGTAGCAGACGAAATTGCTCTTGGGAACAATCAGTTATACCTTCTGGACTCCATTGTCTTGTGGAGAATGGGTAATAAAGAGAATCAGGCATTTCATATAGTACAATGGGCTTCATTATAAAGTCATCAGGATTCCCAAGAATTTTCAGTTCGAAGTATGGGTTATCGCCAGTATCTATCCATGCTATATTTAGTGTCTGTATCTGAGTATCGTCTATTAGGATGCCTTTTGGACCTTTAATGGAATCACACAGTAATTTAGCATAGTTATCCAAATCACCAATGTCAGATTTTTCCAATCTCTTTTGCTCATCAAAATAGAGAGTCCATTCGACTTTTACTTCACCAAAATAGAAGTATTTTATGTCACTAAGTTGATCTGTTACTTTTTTAGTGAATGCTTCACGTTTGCTAGACGACTTGTTGTGAGATGAACCATAAGGAACTGGTTCAAAATCAAATTTTCTGCAAAATTCACCCATAAGTGGATTTCTACCTGCCTTGTAACCGTTTTGTTCTTTATCCATATCATCAGAATTCATATAAATACCTCATCTTTCTTGAATTTTACGTGAATGGATTGTGCAACTGTCAGTCTTTACTTATCGTTTAGTCTTGTTTGTTGGCAAATAATCCATACTAGAATACCTGAAGCATTTACTCTTCCAAAAACTAGATTCATCTCAGCACTGTTCTATATAATCATATTGTTATAACTGTCAAATAGTGCAAGCTTAGCTTCCTTTTCACTTCCATAATCATTTGTACTGAAATATTGGTCAATATGGAAACGCCACCGATTTTGTTTATAATGATCTGGGTAAACACCTAGTATATGATCATTCAATTTCAGATATGGATTACCTTTCGCGGATATATGCCATTTTCTATGCAACCATTTTGCACGTCTGGTTGCTCTATTCTTGAGATCTGTTTCGCGTTGCTTTGCCCCAGCATAATCTCCACTCATCTTTCCTGCACAAACACATCCTACTCGCAGTTCACAATGGTAATCTATATGCTCCATAATGTGTATATATCGGACTCGTTCATGATCACACATCTCGCAAGACTCGTATAGATCATCTGAATCCTGGTCCGAGTCATTATCGTCATCGCTAGCGCGAAGATCAATCACATCACAGCATACCCAGCCTTTATGTGGTATGCCAGGTTTATCCCACAAACCAGACATTAGTCACCTCATCTACCAGAATAATTATCTAAAAACATATCGATTAAACAAAAAACATGACAGCAAAATTACCCACAAATGACTCTCAAATTCTACGCTCGGCTCTAGGTTAAGTGATGAATGTAAACCCACGATCTTCTAACCGCTTTGTATCGTTTGTAGACGGGGATGGTATTGCCCATGCAAGAAGATATTTCGGTCTGGAGCTTCCAACATATGCAAAACGCGAATACTCCTCATTCTCACTATTTGCGTCCAACCATTCAGTCCATTTGCCGCCAGATCCTGCCCTAGATGATGATACCAGCAATACAGCATCTATAGTTTCACCTTTTACATCATGTATAGTGGTAATTCTTAAAGTCTCGTTGGAATTTTTATGAGTCGTATCTAGCAGCTTGTTAGTGGGATTGGATTTATCCCTAATTTTCGTTTTTATTTCGAATGCATTAATCGGTGAAATATTGCCAAAATAATCAGTCCAGTTATCTTCTATTATGTGCTGGCACAGACTTGAAAACTCACCAAACCATATCGATTGTTTTGTATCTAGATTTACCAAACACTCATTTAATAAGCACGCATCAAGGAGTAGTGAAATGAACATTCGCCAACGCAGGCTTAATGAGATGCTTTGTGGGCAGTAGTATTGCCGTTTCCCTTTATTTGATTCATTAAATATAGTCGATGCCAAAACCTTACCCATACACATTAATGCTTCATTCATCGAATCAGCACGTTGTGTTTTCCACAATGCACTAGCCAATACTGCTCTTTCAGCAATACTCAAATCCTTACTGGATTCACCTGGGCGTAATTTACATATTGTTGAATGGCTACGTGCAAGAATGGCAGATTTTTCAATCTTAAGTTTTGAATTATTTAGTAAAACAACAAAGCGTTCAACCAAATCGGATATACTATTCTGCTCGTAACTAAAACACACGCATATCGGCTTTGTATTATTGTATGGAATCCCTTGGATTTCATTTTCCTCTGTGTTTACAAGCTTTGAACAAAAGTCGACTATGGGTTGAAAACTTCTGAAGTTCCTATTCATGTCCATTGGGAGGAATCCATTGTCCTTGGCAAATTGTCCAACTTTTTGTGGATCAACTTTTTTGAAAGCATATATCGCTTGGTTCAAATCACCCACCAGATGAACAGTCGAACCAGCCACAAATAATTGTTTCAAAATCATCAATTGTGTTTCAGATAGATCCTGGCACTCATCTACAATGATCAATGGAAAACGCGATGACACTCTACTTAATAAATCACTATTTCTATGCAGTAGTTCGTAACAGATGTATTCAACATCCTGGTAGGTTGCAAAACCAGAACCCCAAAATGCTTTTTTTGTTTCCATAAATCCGTTACGCATATATTCCAAAGTCAACCAATACAATCTGTCATTGTTTCGTTTTTCTGTGAACGCTTTTGATCTAAAATAGTTGTCATCGTTAATAATATGATGGTAACCTTGAGATGATACAGGTAAAATATCAAAAGTATTGCTTGCAGGTATTGCTGTTATATTATTTGCGAAGAGGGGCATAGGTACTAGAGATGTGGTTCCATCCTTTATATTCTTATTATAATAATAGGGTGTCTTGCATTTAAAGGCATATAGCCATCCACCAGATTCAGTTTCATCGATTAACTTGATACTATGGTCTCTATCCATTCCACTATATCCTGTGATGATATGTCCGAAAGGATTTGCCAAGTAACCATGAAGCCAACTGTCAATCGTTCCCACATAGTGCGGATATTTAATCTTATCAGCCTTGGTAAATTGAAGTATTCGTTCTTTTATCACATCCGCCGCATTATTCGTAAATGTTAAGACGGCAATACCACTACCTGCATTTACCCATTTTGAGATCTCATAAGCGGCTTTTAGTCCAACAACCTCTGTTTTACCGCTACCAGGGCAAGCTCTCAGAAAAGTGTTGTTTTTGATTGATGACAACACATATTCACATTGCGAGTGAGTTTTCTCATCAATACGACAGTGATTGTAGATTCTACATAATGGGTTGTGTAATCCATAACCAGCAAAACATTGACTTGCGCTCAATCCTTGAGGTTTGCCGCATATCTGGCAGGCAATGTTCTCATACTGCTCATCTGATCTATACATCATTATTGCCCATGGCCCACAAGATGGCATCGTGTATATATTTAGGAACGGTAAATTTGGGTTTATCAGGAGATGCTAGTTTTTCGGCAAGAACTTGAGCAAAGATACCCTTACCAACAGTCTTTGTATCCTCAACTCGCGTAAGTAACTCTCGGGATGCATCAGCTTTATGCTCATCTGTTTCTTTTGACCAATCTTTTTCTGAAACTTTTCTAAGGTTGGTAGCAATCACACTATCCTGAGTTGGCCATAGCTCTGAAAGCAGTTGCATCATGATCCCCAAGTTATCTGCCTCCATTGCCAAATCGTATTCTAATGTTTTCAGTTGACCAGCATATAGACGACAGACACCATCTGGATCATTTACTTTATTGATTAATTCGAGAGCGAAGTTCTTCCCTTTTACTGGATTAGCAGGGGTTGGGTTGATATGTATCTTATTCACATCCTTATCAGGTGGGTCATTATCAGTTATCCCAGAACAGCGAACTGGAAGTTTTTTGTATTTGGATAGTAACTCATTGCCATCTATATTGCAGAAGAGTTGCATGAAATGTTGGAAGTAGATACCACCCATATTAATGACCGATATCCCAGCGTCTGCTAATGTGGGTGGCAATATCTTATCCTGATGATCGGCATTATATTTGTCCAGGACACGTTTAGCAAGCTCTGGAAGAATTAGTGCCTCTGCAATACCTTCAACCAAGATAATGCCTTTGGCAAACAACAATATTGACTTTGTTGCATCTAGCCATCGTGAGATAAATGCCTTGCTGTTCGATGCTAATCCGCATTCACTTAATCGGATTGCTGTTGGATTCTCATTCGTTCCACCTGACAGGTGGATGATAGAATCAATTGATGCTGCAGACGCGAGTACAGGCGAGTGCGTAGTGACAATGACTTGAATACCAGCTATATTTGCTTGATCTTCAAGATATTCCAATAACTTAGTTTGTAATTGCGGATGTAGGTGGGCTTCGGGTTCTTCTATTAAGAGAACTCTTAAATATTCAGGCTCTGTTTTTTTATCTTCTTCTGTTGTAAGCTCCGCAAGTATTGTAGCTAGGTACAAAAGATTATTATAACCGAGACTGTTTTCTTCGAGCGTTCGATATTGCTCTGTATCCGGATTTGAGTTGAGGAATGGAAAGAAGAGAAGACGAAGACTTTCAACTATGCGATTAAAACTAGTTTCAGCAAACTGTATTGTGGTGCCTTGCCCAAATACTTCCCCTACTGCTTTCTTTAGTTGTGTGCTGATTCTGTCATTCGCACCTGATATGGAATATTCATTTTCCTTAGCCAAATCTTTATTCAGCTGCGTTACTTTTTTCACAAGAGGATGATTGGCTTCATCTTTAAGGCTTGAACGGTTAATATTCTTTATAAATCGAGCTAGTCTTGAGCCTCTCCCTTCGCGAAGTCTTGCTTCTGCGTCACGAAGCGGGGGAACATAAATGCAATTAATCGTGTCCATTAAGTCCCATTCGAAAATGGAATTCTTGGATGCTCCTCCCCAAATAAATCGCTTGTATCGTCCACTTTTTGATAGAGGACCATCAACCCGAAGATTGAGGACTGCATTTCCATGCAGATCAGTCCATGGAAGAAATGCAACTTGTTCCTCATGAGACAATTTTTCAAAATGCACTGATATGTCAATACTCTCACAACGTTGAGCATTCTTCTCGAATTGACAGTTGAAATCTGTATCATCAATGCCACTTCGTCCATACTCATCTTCGTGCAGAATAAGTCGTATAGCATCTACAACAGCACTCTTGCCAACTCCATTCTCACCAACAAGGACATTAAGACCTTCAGCGAACTCTATTTCGAAATGATTGCCGAAACTCTTAAAACCTTCTATTTCCAGTTTATGCAAGTACAAGCTATTATCGCCTTTCTATACTTAGCATTATGAATATCCTAGACATGGAATAAGCCCGAATCAGTCCGAAAACTGCCACGGACTCACGAGACTTATACGATAATATTCGGTATATTGTCAAGTAGTGTTTAAATATTGTTACTGCTCAGCGGCTCAAAGGGGCTCAAAGGGGACAGACACCTTTAAATGTAGGTGTGTTAATGCAAAACACAAAATATAATTGCTGACTATCTCCCGGTAGGCATCAATGCCGATCAGGAATTGAGAATGTGATTTCCAAATAATAAAAATTGACCGAAAAGATGCAGAGATGTAGAATTGTCTGGTCGCTTCGGTGATCCATGACCTGGTTCCATTGTTATATTGGTTATGTGAACTTGACTTCAACTATTTCATTTCACCTTATGACCGAAAGTAATGAAAAGGAGCGGAAATATATATGGTTGATAATCCATCACAACCTGCGTCGGAAAACAGGTTATCAGAGACTATTTATTCCGATTCCGAATTAGTAATAGCTCTTGTAGGTGCCGTTGGTACTGAATTAGATCTAGTTGAAACCGAACTTAAGGAACGACTGCAGACATTTGGCTATACTACAGAGTTGATTCATATTTCTGAAAAAGTGATTCCTACAATTTGCTCTGTTGACATAAGTACTACTGATCAATATGCCAGGATTTCATCATTGATGGATGCTGGAAACAAGGCACGTGAATCTTCCAAAGATAATGCAATACTGGCATATGGCGCTGTATCAGCAATTGGCTCAATAAGAGTATGTGAAAATGAGGAACTGCTTGCAAAACCTAAACGTGCCTATATTATAAAATCTCTTAAACATCCTGATGAGATTGGAGCTTTGAGAAAAATATATTCAAGAGGTTTCTACTTGATAGGAGTGTATTCAGATGAGCGTAGACGCGTTAAATATTTGAAGGATAGCAAACGAATAGATAGTGTAAAAGCGACAGAATTAATAGAACGCGATGCAGATGAGAATCTTCCACATGGGCAACGGACACGAGATAGTTTTCATTTATCAGATTTCTTCATTTATTTAACAGACAGTCATGATAAAATGCGGCATAGTATATGGAGGATACTAGATTTACTTTTTGGATATCCTTACTCAACTCCGACATTCGATGAATATGCTATGTTTTTAGCTTTTGCTGCATCTCTACGTTCAGCTGACTTATCAAGACAGGTCGGAGCGGTTATCGCAAGAGATAATGAGATATTAGCAACGGGAGCAAATGATTGTCCTCGGTATGGTGGTGGACTTTACTGGCCTGAATCTAGTGGTTCTGGGGAAATAATTGACAAAGAAAATGGAAGAGATTATATGCGCGGATATGACTCAAACACACTTGAGAAAGGTAAAATAATAGAGGATATTGCATCTCAAGTTAGTGAAGACCAGAGGGAGGATATCAAAGCAAGTTTGTGGAATAGTAAGTTAGGTGATATCACAGAATATGGTCGTGTTGTCCATGCTGAAATGGACGCTCTACTTACTTGTTCGCGCAATACAATGAGCGCTAGAGGCGGGACATTATATTGCACAACATTCCCATGCCACAATTGTGCTAAACACATTATCGCATCTGGAATAAAAAGAGTGGTGTATGTAGAACCATATCCTAAGAGCAAAGCAGCAGATTTCCATAGTGACTCCATTTCGTTAGGATTTACAGAGAAAAATGATAGAGTGCAGTTTGAACCATTTGTGGGTGTTGGCCCACGTATGTTCTTTGACCTGTTTTCAATGCATTTAAGCAGTGGGTCCCGTTTGGTTAGGAAAAAGAAAGACGGTTCTATCGTAGAATGGGAACCGGAAAATGCTAAATTGCGTATACCACTTATACCCAGTTCATACCTAGATTTCGAAACTGCATATGCAAGTAAATTTAGTAAGTATAGAAAGGAGATTGAACATGGATAATAGAGAAGATAAAAAAAATGAAGCTTGCGCTACCCGACAACAAGGTGATATGTTATCTCATCTTGAGTGGGCTGAAAGAACAGTTCAATCTTGGCCAGAATGGAAAAGAAATATGCTTGGATCAGAATTGTCTGAACAAGATGAATCTGGACACAATCATACCAGCTCAGAACAAACTATGAAGTGTTGATATAGATTATTGCGGGTACTTTTTTCTGGAAAAGGAGCATCTTTGACCAGATAGAGTTCCCGCTATTTTTAGCAGTAGAATACCTGAAGTCTATATGTTTACTGCTCATATCACACATGAATATCATTACTAACTTTGTAACACCGCCTGCTCTTTTGTTTTATTTTTTGGGATAACTCTAACCGGTAACCTGCAATAAACCTCAAGGAACTGCCCCATTCACCCCCACTCTCCTGATATATGCTACAATATTCGCCTATTATCGATGTAAATTCCATGGTTCAAACCCACGATTCTCTGTATTAATAAAGAGGGTTAAAGCTGAGCGTAGAAGGCGATTTATTCAACGGCCTCACGGTGTCACGCCGTGCAGTAAACATAGTTCAGCCACTTCGCGCAGGCTTAGGGTATAGCGCAAACGACAGAGCACGACAAGCATAACAAGGTCGGTGGGGTAATCGAGAAAGTTGAAAGCTGTCCCAGTGCGCTCGTTGTATTTCGTATGCTGCGGGAACTCAAGTTGATTGAAGTATATAGCACTGTGCAAACCGGCGTTCCCGCAGTATAGAACTACACGTAATAGTTCAGTATTAGCGAGTAAATTTCCGTTCATCCTTCGATACGTGCTTCGCACTACTTCCTTCGATACGCGCTTTGCGCTACTCAGCTTCCTATAATATTTGTAGGTCCTTACCTGAAATGTTAATCTTGAATTGTGAGATTCACAAAAACACACCAGGAGGACCTACATGGAAAGTATGAGACTTATCAAAAGTGAATGTCAAGAGGTACTCGGATCGCAAGTGGGGATTAGTAGTCGGACTCGATATAAGCAAAGATAGCATAACATTTCGAGCCTGCAGACCGGATGCAGCCAGCAAACCTGTGACCATCACCCAGGATATGGGAGGATTTAGCAAGCTTACAGGTGTTCTAGAGGGTTACAAAAGTGATGGTTGTGATGTGTGGGTAGGATATGAACCCACCGGTCCTTATAGCTGCTGCGTGCTTGAGTATCTTGTGGAAAAGAATTGGAAAGTTGTTCAGGTAAATCCCAAGCACACAAGCAAGTTCAATGATATAAGGGACAACAGTCCTGGCAAAGATGATCCTCGCGATCCTCGTGCAATATCGGATCTTATATGGCAGGGTTGTTACAGTACACCGGTGCATCTGACTGGGACATATGCAGAACTACGTGCAGCTTCAGCAGAATGGGAGATGCTGAAACGCGAGAGCACAGTGATAAAAAATCAACTACATTCCTTGATGGAGTTATGGTTTCCGGAGTTAAAGATGGTTTTCAAAAGTGGGCTTTGCCTGAGCACATTGGCAATAATGAAGAAGTATGCGACATGTGAATCATTGGCTAAGGCTGGTTTTACAAAAGTTCGAGCTGTTCTGCATAAAGCCAGCAGTGGTCGCACTGCTTCAAGGGCTCGCGAATTGGTAGATGCAGCTTCCAACAGCACGGCTCTAAAGAGTGGGCAAAAATCAAGACACAGGACAATGATGAACCATTTGGCAAGACTTGAGCTCATTGAGACCCAAAAAGCAGATCTTATATTGGAGTTGGAGAAGTTACTTCTTGAGCTTCCAGAATCAAAGAGTCTATTAAGTGTCAATGGTATCGGGATAATAACCACTGCTTTACTTTTGGGTGAGTGCGGTAACATTAGCGACTATAGCATGGGTCAACTGGAGAAGCTGGTCGGTCTGAATCTGTGTCACTTCTCAAGTGGCAGGCACAAAGGAAAAAAGAAGATTAGTAAGTGTGGGCGCTCCAGTGTGCGCTATGCTTTGTGTATGGCTGCAACACAAATGATGCGAAAGAACGGAATCTATTTTGATGTAGTTGAGGTTATGAGATCAAAAGACAAGAAGCCCGGAATTATCAGAATTGCTGTCGCGCGTAAGCTATTAAAGCTTCTGCACGCTTTGGTGTGCAGTGGTGAATGCTTTGATCGACAGCGATTCGTTGCGCGAAGAGGGACTGGAGACGATCTATTCGTCCTTAAAGACAGTCAGCCATTAACGGCTGCCTGATCTTCTAACTCAGCTTTTATCGCTCCAGTCCTCTTCCGTGACGATCAATTAAGGAAGGTTATGGCTCCCTTGGGAGACCATCGAGTAAGTAGGGTTATCGCAGGGAAGAGTGCAGCAGGATATCGTGGCGTAATAATGGCAACTTCAAACCGGTCAGACACAGTCTGGCAAGGAACACTGTATTACGCCTGGCTGCAGCCTGACCCGATCTGATACCATATCAGTATCCTTTTTCTACAAAATATATAAAAAAAGGACTTGACAATATTAGAGTAGGACGAACGGAAATTTACTATATTACACATTAACATTGAACTGTTACGACTACACCAATTAACCGTAGAGCAGATCCTTCGTTCCTCAGGATGACAAATTCCAGCAACTCTGAGCTGTTACCACCAATTAAGCGTGGAGTTAATCCGCTAACTACACCAATTGACCGTAGAGTTGATCCACCAAGGCATTATAATCATCCGGCAAAGCAGCCAAGGGTTTGCCGGCATCATTTTTGGCGTAACGGATGATATTCATAAGCATCCGATCCGCCGTAGGATTGACATCTAGGTTTTCAAGAAGCGGGAATGTGTTTATGAAAAACCTTCCGTGGCCGAACTTATATCCTGCGAACAGCAGCCCTGACCCGTAGCCGGTCCGGAACTTTTCACTCAGCATTCCATCATTATAGCCCGTGGCAAACCAGACCGAGGCCACGTCATCGGGAGTGTCTTGTCCGTCAAATACAAAGTGCGGAATCACCTGATCGTAATACTCCCAATCCATGACACCCTTGCACGGTAAGCCCTCGAACACTGGATGCGGCCTGGCCACGCATTCCTTGTGATACACCCAATCACCGAACAAGTAACCGCATCCCTTCTTTACCAGAGGCAGCCAGCCGACGGAATCGTCGCCGCGTTTGAATGCATATGGAGAGAGAAATACAAGCGTGCATCCCCTGGCCATTCGTTGGAGTAGTTCCTTCCATTGGTCATATCCTGCGTCCGTCCTGGAAAGGTCGCCCACAAGAATTACCTCGCCAACCTCCGGATTAGTTGCAAACGGCTTGCAAGTTACGCCGTGGGACACCAGCCATTGCTCGGTCTCTTTGCTCAGGCCCATGACAGTGACTTCACTATTCATCGCCGCGACCGGTGCCGACACGTAGAACTTCCGTCGGGACCCGGCAGGCGATCCGCCTTGCTCCAGCGATGCGGTAAACTCATAAACGCCAGGCGGGACATTTAGTTTAATGCTTTCTCGCAAGACATTGACCGCCAGCGGTCCATCGGACCCCTTCGGCGATTGCGGTACGCTAAACGTAACGCGTTTTTCCCAGACTATCCCCGGTTCGCCAAATATCTTGAGATCCACGGCATAGGTTCCCGGTTTGAGTACATCCTCCGTCGCTAGCGTCGCTTCGATCGTGAAGTCCCGACCTGCATAAACATGGCCGGGTTCGACGAAGAGACACCATCGCAACGGTGCCCAGCCGTCCCGCAGTGTATCCATCATCCCTGGCTTAAACTCACGAGCATACGTCCAGCGACCATCCCCCACTCCAACATCCACCATGGTAGTGATGCTCAGACCGCACATTTTCGGATTGGAGCGGAGCAGATCATACTCCAGCCGCGCCTGACGCACCTGCTGAGCATAACTGTCCATAAACATATCCTCAGGGAAAGCATAAACTTCTTTCATCCCTAATCTGTTCCAGTCGGCGGTCAATAACTCGACTTGCTTTTGCAGTCTCTTGTAATTGTTCGTCTCCACGGAAATACTGCTCTGTTGATATTGCCGCAAGCCATCGATCACATTTAGCAGACTTCCTGTGCCGCTCTCCGATTGGAACACCGGTTTGGCGTCACGGCCATGAGTTTTAAACAAATCCCGATTCTGTTGGTCATACGGTACTAGTGGATAGTGATGACAATCTCCTAAGACTCTTTGCACCGTTTCGCCCAGTCCGCCTTGAACAAACGTGGGTTGGTTTTTTCCCTGCGCGTCAACTTCGTCCGCCGGTAGTCCGTCAGTCGTTTCCTTCCCCCACTGTGCCTCCCATTTGGTGCTCCCGGGATTGGCAAGCGAGCCGACGGTGATGATTCCGTCCCACCGGCCGCTATTCAACAGCACCAGTCGGGAATCGTCCAACGCCCGTACTTTTTCCAAGCTGTTGTAGACATGCCGGAAGACTGGGCCATCGAACGTTTCATTGAGCATCCCCCAGATGAGGACGCTCGGATGATTGCGGTCGCGCGCGATGATACCGAGCATGGAGTTATCATAGCGTTCGGGCATTTTAGACATGTCGGTGAACTCGGATTTGAGACGCGGATCGGAGAGATACCAACTGGCATAGGATTCCTCATACACCATCAGCCCAATTTCATCACACATATCAAGCTGCTGGGGATAGACTCCGCCGACGAGGAACCGGACCATATTGAAACCTGCGGCCTTTAGGAAAATCAAATCTCGCATCAAATGGTCATTTGGTATTTTGTCGCCACAGCAATAATCGTTTACAGTCAGTGTACAACGCAGAAAAATCCTCTTCCCATTCAGGCGGAAATAACCGTTATCCACCCGCAATTCCCGAAATCCGCAGCGCACCGTCTTTTGATCCCGGAATGATACTGTCTTTTCTTCACATTCCATATCCATCGTAACGAGATAGAACTGCGGATCCTCCGGACTCCAGTATTGAGGCTGATTGATGGGAATAGTCAACGATTGGTCGCTGGCTCCGCAGGGTGCGGCAAAAGACAATTCCTGGCGGACCAGGACCAAGTCTGAGTTCCTGAGTCGGATTGTAGCCATCAGTTTGGCGGTAACCGGCGTCATGAGTTCGTTGCGGATCGTCACGGAAACCTTGATCGCATTGGCTTTCATATCTGCCTGCGCATGGACGTCGAGGATACGCACGGGATCGGTCCGGATCAGTTCGACACCCTGCGTGATTCCGCCGTAATTATACATAGCACCCGACATGTAGTTCTTACAGAACTTGACACCATGTGCCGTGTCGCCTAACACAAATCCTTCTATCGGCTCCTCGATCGGATTGATCACCCGCACAACAAGCAGGTTCTCCCCATCAAATTTCAAGGCATTCTGCACGTTCATTTCGAACGAAAACTCCGCGCCTTCATGACTCCCGAGCAGGGCCCCATTGAGCCATATTTCCGCAAAGTAATCCACCTCATGAAATTTCAGGGCATACACGCTCGCAAGATCCTTTTCGAGCATCGTCTGAAACGTTGTCCAGTACCAAGCGACGCCATGGTAATCCGGGAAAGTCTCTTGAATTATCCCAGGAACAGAGGTGGGACGAGATTCATTCTCCGGTGGGTTTTCGTGCCATTCCAAAATTTTGCCCTGATTGGCAGGGTCACAGGCCAGTTTCCACGTGGCGGGTAAGCTCTGAATGCGGTTGGTCTGCACAGTATCTAATTGAAATTCGATCGGTCGTTTCAATTTATTGATCCTCCGAAAATGGAATATTTTCGATCACTTTAAATCACCGGTAACCACCAGAATGGGTTCCGTCCCCTTTTCATTTGCCTTAGTATACAACATGTCTGCAGCAATATCCTGTTTATACGACATGAATCTGCATCAAAGCCTCCAATCCCCTTCAACCCCACACTCCTGATATGTGCTACAATATTCGCCTATTGTAGTATTAATGAATAGGGCTCAAGCTGAGCGTAGAAGCCGACTTTTTCAAGAACTCCACGGGCAGATTATTTTATCAGGAGAGATTATGAATATCATTAAATTTGCAATATTTCTTACCGCATTAGCTGGTGTGTTGTACGGTTTGCCCGGTTCCTTATCAGCGGATAGTTCCGAACAGATTTTGGATGAATTGAAGAAAGATGATCAGGCTATTTCGCAGGGTACAATCAGGTATACTGTGAGCCATTCAGGGCAGTTTGCTCATAAATCCAGAGGCACTATATACTACACAACTGACGGACGTTATCATAAAATCATAAAGTCCATTTCCGAAAATAGTATGCCATTTGAGGTTGTTTTTGATGGGGTAGATAGTTATTCTGTTTTTAATGAGATTCAACGGGCGACGGTTGGTGTTGAGTTCAGCGGGAAAATGTCAACAGCCAAAAAGACAGGTATGGCCTCAGGTCCCTGCTTTGCAATGGGTCGTGGACTGTCTACTCTGGAAAATATCAAGATCACTCAGGATTCCAAGGGTATACATCTGTCAGGGACAATATCCGACGGAAGTATCAAAGCCCTTCTTGACCCGGATCACGGTTACGTTGCCAGGAAGATATCCTTGACCAGTAAGCATCATGGAATTATCGATTCTGCAGATTGGGAACTCAAATCCCCAAAGAGGTATAAGGAATCTCCATTCATAGCTACTGATTCCACTTATTCAATAAAACGTTCCAGCTTTTCCAGAGATGACCACTACATTATATATGATGCGAGTTTTACACAACCTGATGCAACTATGCTCACATGTGACTGGCACAAACCCGGATTCCAGATTACCGACAATAGAATAAAACCCAGAGGCACCATTATCTACAAGTCAGATGATCTACCAGCAGGCATTACACCCTCACAGTTGCTGGCAATGAGCAAACGTCAATCAACAAAAAATACAATACAGCAGTATCTTGGCAAAGCAGGTATATCTGCCCTGATAGCAGCTGGCTTACTTGTCGCAACAGGACTTATTGTGTATGCGATGCAGAAGTGGTGGCCATGAGACAGGAGTCAGGAGTCAGGGTGACCGGGAGATGGGGGGACTGGGAGAGTGGGAGACTAGAGGACTGGGGGACGAATAGGACCGATAGGACTTATAGGACCTGGGATTCTGCATTGTCAACTGTCAATTATCAATTGTCAATTATCCTTCTCCGTGCCCTCCGCGTCTCCGCGTGAAACTCCCTTCCTGAAGCCTGAAGTCTGAAGCCTCTTTTACGATCTAATTTAGGTGACTGTTTTAGCTGTTAGGATTACCGGAAATTACATAAATAGTCATTAAGTTTGCAGGTTTTTGGGATTGGAGTGGAACAACTGCATATAACAATGCACTAACGCGCATTATTCACCAAACTCTGCTTTCGACCGGCAGTAGGGGCGAAAGCGAGTCAATCATAAATAATGTGCGCTAAAGGAGTTAGCTATGTCAAATACCATCCAATTAAATGCCTCAATTAGATCGAACCAGTTGTCCTTGCAGAATACCTCTTCTGCATCGACTATCACATCCCGGTTATCGACTGGCAAAAAAGCCAACGCCCCGATGGATAGTCCGGTAAATTATTTTGCTGACCTAAGTCATACTAGTCGCGGAAGAGATCTGGGATTGAGTAAAGAGGGATTGCAGAAAATCAGTGAGATGGCGAGTATGTTGGGGAATGCATCCGCAGAGACCCAAGAACAGAAAGCTGCCCAATCGTTGGTCACTGATTCCTCTATAGAAGCAATCTATAAACTCTCTCAGACAGCTCAGGGGAGTTCGCAGAAGCAGCTTGATGGTGCAGTGAGTTTCAGGTTAGGAGCGTTTAAAGGTATTGATACGCTGGTATAGCAAAACAACGACGCACCGGTTGCTAAATTAATGACAGGACCTGTCCTTAATTCAGCAACTGGCGCGGAAGGTAGGAGACAGGAGTCAGGAGTCAGGAGTCAGGAGACAGAATCCAGAATCCAGGAGACAGAATCCAGAATCCAGAAGACTGAAGACTGGGAGAGTGGGAGAAGAATAGGACCCATAGGACCAATAGGACTTGGGGGACTTGGGGTTTTGAATTGTCAACTGTCCATTATCAATTATCAATTGTCAATTATCCCTCTCCTTCTCCGTGCCCTCTGCGGCTCCGCGTGAAACTCCCTTCCTGAAGCCTGAGGCCCGAAGTCTGAAGCCTCTCCCCCTGGCTACTTCAACTGAGTATCCGTAACATGCTTTTCCTTGTATGGGAATTGGTTTTCGAAAGCTTCAAGTTCCTCTTCTTCTATTTTGAAAACAGGATCTTCGTGAAACTTGCCGGAGATGGCGTTTAGGCTGCCTTTGTATAGTTCCAGGGCCATAAATGCATCGCAGCTGTCTCCTATTGCCGGTTGGATGCCGAAATTGCTGGCGTCGGTGAAGCCAAATCGGTGGTAGTAACCTGGATTCCCCCAGATGATTACAGCCTTATAGCCCATTTGTTTTGCTTTTTCAATTGAATGGTGCATCAGCAGAGAACCAATGCCCTGCTTTTGACAGGATGGCAGAACACTAATAGGTCCCATGCACAGGACCTCAAATTCCTCATTCTCTTCATTAACCACTTTGGCTCTTGAATAGATTATGTTGCCTACGATCTCGTCTTGGTCGCATGCTACAAAGCTCAATTCTTTGATAAATGCAGGAGTATCTCTGAGCTTGTGCACAACCAGATGCTCATCGCATCCCGGTTTATACAAATCCCAGAACGCCTCCCTGGTCATATTTTCCACAAACCCAAAATCGCTGGTTTCCTCTAGTCGGATTGTGATAGGCATTTTCTTTTTTCCTTTCGTGAAGACAGAATCCAGAATCCAGAAGACTGGAACCTGGGAGAAGGATAGGACCTATAGGACCAATAGGACTTATGGGACCTGGGATTTTGCATTGTCAACTGTCAATTATCAATTCCCTTTTCACAATTCATAACTCACAATATTTAAGGTGCTCTCCGCAGTTACCTGGTGCATCGGCATCGGCGCTTCGGGGGGATTGGGGTGTTAATAAAACATATTGGCTAATACTCCCCCTCCGCTCTGATACCGATGCATATCAACTGGTCACTCGATCGGGACTTGGGATTCTGCATTGTCAACTGTCAATTATCAATTGTCAATTACTCTCTTCTTATTATTTTACGAAGCGTTGGGTAGTCTACTTTTGCGTTGTGTCTGGCGTCTACTGGGATGGTTTTTAGGATTAGAACCTTGTCGATCTTTGCCCGGGTTAGTAAGTCTTCTAATGATGATAGATCGAATTTCTGGTTCTTCTCACGGAGTTCCAGAGTTAATATGCGCAGACCTGACTCGGCAATTACTGCTGCTCTATTGACTGCCGGGTTGTTTATCACCCCACATTCGATAGCAAATGGATAGAGAATCCCTCGATCATCATTGATCCGGGCTGAGCATCTTCCGAGCAGCCACACACGTCCCTGGGTATCGATGTAGCCTGCATCCTCTGTGCGATGCCAGGGGACATCATCTACACGAAACTTGGTCTCTGCATTGCCCTGACCATCCAGATATCCCGGCAATACATGCTGACCACTTACTACTATCTCTCCTGGTTCTCCAATCGGCAGACATGCAGATTCGAAGTCAGCCTTTGTATAGGGACCTACGGATTTACCAGTCTGCTGATTCAGGATGCGAAGCTGTATTGATGGAACCGGAACCCCTGCGAGCAGGCCTTTACCTTTCGCCATCGCAGTATAATCTTCAGCGCTGATGGCATCATCACATATATGAGCAATCGGTTCGGCTTCTGTAGACCCATATACCGGGATAATACGGGAATCAGGAGCAACACTCTTCAGTTTGTGGATCAACGGCGGAAATACCGGCGCTCCTCCAAGGTATATCCGGCGCAAAGAAGGCAAAGTTCTGTGCTGACGCAGGCACTCATCCGCAAGCCTTTCAAGAAATGCCGGCGACGCTCCGGTGCGAGTAGGATTCCACCCGACTATCTGCGTTATGATGGGTGCAGGATCCACCTTACCCGGGAATCGCAAGTCTGCGTCTGGTATGACACTCGTTACACCGGATCCGATGTTGGCAAGTGCGAAGATTGGCAGAGTGGTTAGATCGACTTCCCCCTGCTGTAATTCCAGGCTGTCAGCCAGACTCCGGAACTGGGCCATCAGAAAACCATGAGTCCGCAAAGCTGCTTTTGGTGTCCCTGTACTGCCGCTGGTAAATGTCAGCAGTGCGGGAGTATCATCTTCACTCACATATATGTCATCACAGGCACCATAATTGTTAATTTTACTCCACGCCAGAGCACCTGGAAGAGCGTGGCCAACAACAATCTTGCAGGGAATCCGTCTGATAGAACGAGAGATGAGTCTCAGCAGATGTGCTTTGCAGGACCCTATAAAAGCCTTCAGAGGGACTTGACTGCAGCATCTCTCTATGTGGGCAAGTCCTGCTGATGGATCGAAAACCACTGCGACTAATCCGAGGCGAAATATGGCTATCAGGGCGACATATAGTTCAATCGACATCGGATGCAGGAGCAAAACAGCATCACCAGGACACAATCCGGCATCCCGAAGCATAGCCGCTGCCTTACGCGATTCCAGGTCAAGATCCGCGAAACTTATAGTGCGGCTTTTGCCATGCCTGGTATGAACAATCGCTAAAGCATCCGGACGGTCTTTTACTTGCTGGAGAAAGGCCTCAACAATATTCATGGCTGCAAAGCTTTCGAAAATAAAGCGTACCTGCGGAATGGTTTCGAAAACCGGTTGCTGGTATTGAAGGAATTATTCCTTTCATACATAAGGGCGTGAATACCACGCCGATACCCAAGTTCCAGTGCAGCACGGTGACTGTGCGCTACTAATAAACTTCCAAGCCCTGCGTAAACTCGCCCCGGTACCTCTGCGTAAGTTTTCAATATGAGTGTATCGACCGTCCCCCCCTGCTGTTTCTGGAGATGATTAGGGATATTGAACATAAACCCAACCGGCTGTTCCTCCCTTTCAGCAATGAATACAGTCCTGGGGTCCACATACTCCCGCAATGGCATGTAGCTATCCAGATAATCGTCCTGAGTGAATGGAACATACATAAAGTTGTTTCGAAAACTGATAGCTGATATCTGGTATATCCTGCGTAAGTCGTCCTCGAATGCTTCCGGATTCATATTGCGTATGCTAACCTCTGCTTCATGCAAACGGCGGGCAACCTCAGGGATACGCGGGTCCTCTTGCGACAGGTCCATATTGAAGGATGAATAGTAGTTGGAAATCGGTGTAAACCCCTGTCCGCGCCAGTAATCCGGCCATTCTTCCGGATTCTCCGGTTCCAACAGAAAACGAGGTTCATCACTGCTCTCAACAACGAATCTATACCGATGCATAGTGTTGCCGTCCATTGGGCCAACTGCCAGTGTACATCCACGGGCAGAGAGCTGTGCGCATGCGTGCTCAAGCAATCGATTAGAAATAGACAAGTCACGTGCGGCATAATGACCGATCACACCGACCTTATAATCTTTGTAAACCGGCGCCTTTGTATACCATAACGATAGTCGTCCGACCACCAGGTTACCATCTACAAGCATCCAATGAGCATCGGGAGAATTTTTCACAAACACTTGAGGACTCAATGCCTGCATGCAGGGGTCTATATCAAAACCGGACAGTTCTTCAGAGTTTCTACATTCAATGAGATTGAGCATTTTTATCTCCAGCAATACAGCGGTATCAGGCATAATGCAGATGCAAATGAGCCAATGGCAGTCTGCAGCAGCCATGGGAATCGGTCGATTGAATATTTTTCTGGCCGTGGAATCGCATAGTTGAACATCAGAGCTGCAATCACAATCGGTCCAAAAGCAAATCCGGTGTATATCAGCGTAGTTATGCTCAGTCCTTTAATGAGAGCAAACGGGATGAATTGTACAATCCAACCCTTTATAACGCATAATGCAATAAATTTCGGATTTGCTGTTTTCAGGTGCATCTCACGGAAATATGCAATTCCGATAAATGACAATTGGATAGCGTAAAATACAGTATAAGGAAACAGGAGCTCCCATCGGTCATAGGAGCGTGCAATCGACAGGCAGAGTATACCAGGCACACAGAATGCCGCCACCGCCTTTGTATCGTGTGGCCGACCGATTAACTGTTCTTTCCTTGGCCAGAGAATGGTATAACTGAGATATGCCAGCAATGGTGGAATTGACCAGAGCCACCCTCCAAGAGTCCATATAAGGTAGCCGGATAATGCAGCCCCAACCAGTGCGCTGTCGTTCAGAGTGGACCTGCAGCGCAGAGCAAAAACCAATACAACCCAGGCTAATGTAGCCACCAAAAGAGTAGCAAGCGTTACCATATCCATAGACATGTATCCGGTCAGGAACAGAAAAGCACCAAGCGGTACCATCAGATTATCCAGACCATTCCAGGAAACAGCTTCAATAATCATTACTAATAGTCCTATAGTCATACCAAGCAGTAATGATTCCGCCCTTCCTGTGTCTGTAAATAAAAGCAAAGGAATATGAGTGCTGAGAAAAGCAACAACAAAGAATGCGATGGAGCCTTCGGCGCTCTTGATTCCACCGGTAGCCTGGTAATGCCTGTGACCATAGAAGACGCCTATCAATGCAGCGACTGCGTCCGCCAGCGCAAGCAGCAAAATAGGAATGCAATACAAAACCGGCTGCCTATCGGAGAAATGGAAAAGTAATGCAACACTGATAGGAAAGTAGATATCTCCCAGCGAACTTCGATCAACTCCGTCCAGCACGCCTCCGAGCTTTCGCTGCAGCGGGCTTGGTATTTTGGTTATTGCAAGCAATATCACCGACACTCCAGCCAGCACCCAGACAGGCCAGGTTTCCGCAAACACCCAGGGAAAGCTCAACACTATCAAGCCCATGCCAACATGCAGCATCTTGCGGAGGATTTCGGGATGTGGTTTACGCTTGGCGCCATAAACTCGGAGTCCAACCATTAAACCTATTAATGCAGATAGTACCAGCAGGATGCTTATCCAGGGGTTCAGCATCACCTGATCTCCTCTACGACAAATGCGCTATAAAAAAACGCTTTATCCTGTTGGTGAAGCTGCTGTGCAAAGTCGTTGAGTGGATGAAGCAATTCTGCCATAGACTCAGGGCGGTGTCTTTCGGCCAACATATTCCAGTATGCCAGCCGACCGTTTGTTTTTCCTGATCGAACGAGTCTGTCTAGAAGCCGAATGTAGTTCTCCTCTGACATATATTCAAATATATCACTCAGGTTATATTTGTTGATCGCGTTGTCACCCAACTCATCCAGAAAATCTTCGATAGAGCAACAATGCCACTCAAGACGGTCGAGATTTGCGCGTATTGCATCGAAGTTTTCAGGACGCAGAGCGTATGGAAGGGCAGTTTTGTGTTGCCCTGTGAGAATCCACTGCAGATATGGATTATCATGTGTATCCAGCTCGGTAAGAGCGTATCGAGTGCGGGCTAATATACGGTCGGCTACGGTACCTTCTACATATTTAAAGAAGCTGGGATCGCGCCCCATGCGTCCCATTACGGTGCGGGAGAAAAACAGGCGAAACAGCAGTCTCCATCGCCACGTGTCCCAGTGCTGCGAGTAAAACATCCGGCGTTCTTCAAGTGATTTTCCTTGAATAAGCTTGTTGATTCGACTTTTCGAATGAATCAGCGGCAACACCCAATTTCGGAATAGTTGGAAATACCGTTCGAACTTTCCTGCACACCCTATTCCATTGTCAATATCAGACGTATGCGAATCCCAAAACGTTTGAGCGTCCACGGATAACTCACCCCGGCACCGCTTATAGAGCTCACGTCTTTGGCTGCTTGGTCGTGATCCGATGACTTCCAGTAATTCTCCATGCTCAAGTTTTCGATATGCAGCTACACGCAGTTCCAGACAGGCTAATTGAGCAGGACTGAGATCAAGCGCTATTACTCTACCCGGATTTTTACTGAGCATAGCCAGAGTGTTATCACCTGCGGACGCGATGGAAAGGCATGTGTCACCAGGTTGGATATCCAACGCATCGAGGAGTATATCTGCATCTTCCCAGCACTGAGCATAGCGTATCTCAGAGAATCCAGCTTTGGAGGCAACCTCACTGCGCATCATTCACCTCCGGTGTTTCGGTGATTAACCTTACAATACCGGTGCTCCCGTCGAACTCAACCATATCACCGTCTTTGAGCCAGCGAGTGATTCCAGGAATTGAAACAACCGTCGGGATTCTCATCTCCCGTGCAACGATTGCAGAATGGGAAAGCAGACTGCCACGCTCTACAAGCACACCAATTGCAGATGGGAACAGCATGATCCACCCAGGATCGGTGCGTTCCGCAACCAGTATACATCCAGGCTCAAGCTGCGCATTACGAGGGTCGGTAACAACCCGCACCTTACCTTTTACAATGCCGGGACAGCAGCCGATGCCTTTACGTTGCTCAGCATCGCCCCCAGTAACTGAAGCTGTGGATGCACGGAAACTGTTTCCTTGATGCACTATCCCTCGAGTTTCGAACCGGTCATCGGGAGCAGGCAAATCCTTATACCGGGCATACTCAGCCTTGCGAAGGGAAGTGAGTCCTTTCAGATTGGTGCAACTTGCTGTGCCATCTACTACACCAATGATTTCGTTTGCTTCCAGATAGAAGACATCGCGATAGTCATCAAGCAGATCAGCCGCAACCAAACGTTTCCCCAACTCAACGAAAACTCGTCTGACACGGCCGAAGACCCGAGTGCGCTCAAAACGCAGGTTTTCCCGGTCACGCACATGATTACGGGCATTTTTTAAGATAGTACCAAGCATTGCGCGACGCAATGGCTGCCGCCTCGTAGCATTATTGATCCGCTTTTCTGCCAATTCACGCAAATTCTCAGCAACTGGTTCACCACTTGTATCATGGTAATTCGCAGCTATCTGACCTATCGAGCGTAAGAGAAGTAAAGGATCATCATGGAGCGTGATGCTTTCAAGCTTAAGTTCCTCGAGACAGCGGTCCCCGAATATGTCCAGATATTCAAGGTAAGCTTTATTGAATTCGGGATACTTGGCAATCTGCTCCAATACTATATGGACTGGTGCGTTGCATAGCGCATCGACTAACGTTGGATTATCCACGGCCATTTTAGCCATCTCACATATACGGCGTGCAGGTTCTGCACTGATAATACCACCCTGCCCACTTATCAGGTCGTTCTGAAGCGTTCCCTGGGTATCAGCACACCACTTTTCGGTACATCGCCGAAGCAGACCATAGAAAATCATCGCAAAGAAGTCATTCACCAAGGGTGCATCCCAACGCGTCAGTAACTTCCTCTCAAGTTCACGGTAATGGTCGGCCAGTTCCTCGGCTCTCATTAGCTCAAGTGGAATCGGCAAAGGCGCCAGTGCATGATTAAGCCGCTTGTAGAATTTGTTTATACTGCGGGTCATTGTTATATGATTGATTACAAGTTTTACGCAGGTTTGCAACACATGAATTCCATCCAGCAGGCGATCTCCCCAATTAGCTTTGTTGATCTGCATTATCAGATCTTCCGGCAAACCTTCTTTGACCCCCATCATCTGTTCCATGAAACGTCGATTGGCTTTAAACCCGGGTAATAAAGCTAAAATGCGATACCAACTCAAGAGATTGTAGAATATACGCCCACGAATAAGACCGAGCATACGCCGATATGTAGCATCATGGGCAGCAATGACACTTTCGGGAACACCCATTAGTCTGCAGAATTGACGGTAGACATGCTCATAGGCGTTGCGCGCAAACGAGAAAGTGAGTGGTGTCGTCACGCCTCCATAACTCTCTGCAATATTGCTATTATCCCAGAGGTTCAACACTCCATCGGGGTCAGGTAAAGACGCAATGGATGTAATTGGCCGCGATTGTACAAGGAAAACTGTATGGTCTTCAATCGCCCACTCTATGTCTTGCGGCCTACCGAACACCTGTTCAGCTTGCCTGGCTAGAGAGGAAATAGCAAGCACCTGTTCATTGGTCAGCGCTGGAGCATTCACCAGCTCTACTGGAACAGGTTCGGGGCGTATTCCTTCCGGATATTCCGGAGCGGCACGGTGAGCTGTGTGTTTTGCCGCAACGGAATAGTCTACTATGTTATTCTCACGGTCTACTGTTACCGTATCAGCATCAGATTCACCGGATACCAGCGAACTCCCCAGTCCATACACTGCCGAGATAACTACTCGACCTCGATGTCCATTGACCGGATCGGCGCTAAATGCAACACCAGCGACATCAGCATTCAACATACGCTGCAGAATGACGGCCGGCGCCGAAGGCATGGGAGATAGTCCATTTTCATGGCGATATGCAATAATGCGTTCGCTGAAAGCGGATTGCCACACTGCGGATATCTTTTCAATAGCTTTAACAGGTTCTACAAATAAAAAGCTGTCCAATTGACCAGCAAATGAATGCTGAACACCATCTTCATCGAGAGCTGAAGATCGGACAGCAATAAGTTCGCCATTTGGGCACAACCGCTTAAGAGCAAGTTCCAGTTCCACAATCATATCGGAATTCGGAATCATTCCGGCAATAATGGTTTTCGTATCGGCTGTGTCAACGACTGTTTTCATCTCTGCGCACTGGCTTGTGCTGAGAGATGAATAGAAAGCTTCAGGTAAAACAACGCACCAGGGCGGTACTGGAAGCCCGGCCTGCTGCATAATTGCCAGTGATTTGCCTTTACCACCGTGTTCGGCATATGACTGGGTATCTTCAGGAAAGATAATAAATCTCATTAAAATAACCGACCTGAACGTATAAACATAGGTATCACTCCAAGCCCCAGGTATAATAAAAGGGTCCAAATCCCGGATAACGGTTCGAACAGCCTGGCATATCGCTTAACGGGATTGCCAAGGAATAATATGCCCAGTAAAGCTGATAGACTAAGGAGTATCCCGAGCATCCAGGATACAACTGGCAGAAAACCTATACGCGATGCAGCCACCAACGCAAAAACCAGAGTTAATGACATCGCACCAAGCCAGGCAAGCACTGCACCCATCCGTCCCCATATAACTGTATAAGTTTGCACTCCATGTTCTTCCATCTCTGGTGCACGAATCTTGCGTCCAACTTCGATCACCATTCCGTTAAAGAAGCTGGCAATGAGAAACCACTTGAGACCACCAGGTAAAGCAGCACCGGCCGGCAGCCAATCACATCCGGAGGTATAAACATCTATAAGCGGCATGATCAGCATATGAGTCCACATGTATGTAAACGGATGAGCACGCAGCCATCGACCAATAAAGAACTCCTTGCCCATCAAACCCAGGTAAGACCAGGTCAGCACCAACCAGAGGATCAATGGAGGATACAGCCAATATGTCAAACCTAGTTGAACAATCGCGCTTATAATCCCAACTGTTCCCACCTGGCGAAGTGTAACCAATCCTCGAGGTATCGGACGGTACGGTCGATAACGGGTATCCTCGTCAATATCCTTAAACTCATCAGCTATTCGCAATTGCAGAAAGAAAAACAGAGAGCCAAAAAACGCCGCAATAAAAACAGTCAGCCTTGGAAACACATAACTGCCCCTCAGGAGCGAGGAAAAACAGACAGCCGATGAACTAAATGCAGCAACCAAAGGACCATGACCCAGCAGTGGAAATCGTTCACGCTGATAGATCATCCATTTTCTAAATCCCGATATATTCTGCTCTGACACAGGTTTTGTTTCAGTCATTATTGGGGTGCACAACCTTTCCTCTTGCCAGGCGCTGATGTGCCTTTGCAAAATCTCCTGCAGTGAGAGCTCCAATAATAGAGATCTCACCAGCGAGTAATGTAGCGGCACATACCTCAGCCAATGCACGGGCATGCCCATCTCCGGAGAGCCCCATGATTTCCAGGCAGGCTTTCTGGCTTGGCAGGTTGGTTCCTCCACCAACCGTGCCAACAACAAGGTTGGGTAGAGTGACTGTTACATACAGGGAACGATCAGCCGTTATCTCGAACCTTGTTATCCCGACTGCAGACTCAGATACGCAAGCCGCATCCTGCCCGCAGGCTATATACAACGCAGCCAGACCGTTTGCAAAATGCCCTTGCACTCCGATGGTTCCGCTCAACACGCCGCCTATCGCAGACATTCGCCAGTAATCCACCATTCGCTCGGGAGTGGTGTGGAGTAAGCGCTCTACCAAACCAGCGGGAATAGTAGCCTCCGCAGTAACTTTTTTACCACGGACTGAGAGAAATGATTGAGCGCTTGCTTTTTTGTCGCCGGACAAATTGGCTTCGACAAAATGATACTGTGGGGTGACCGGGCATTGAGCTATTATATATCGACAGACCGCCTCAGTTGCAATCGTAACCATGTTCTGGCCTGATGCATCACCAGTGGTATAATCGAAAATCAGGTATACATGATTGCCTTCAATAGCTATGCGGATATCTATCAATTTTCCGTGTGTCGTGGTTTCCTCCGCGACCCTTCGGAAGTCATCAAGCTGAGTTACAACCCAGGCCACAAATGTCCCGGCTTCTGCGATATTGGTGAATGCAAACCCTGGTGCTCTACTTATGCCCTCCATAAGCAATATAGAAGTGCATCCACCCGCCTTGCTTATTACCTTTGCGCCGCGATTATAGGACGCCACTAGTGCGGCTTCCGTTGTCGCAAGTGGCACATAATAATCTCCCTGCGCACATGTTCCATTTACACGTAACGGGCCGATGAGTCCAACCGGCAGTTTTACAGTTCCAATAAAATACTCAATATTATGCTGATAGGTTTCTGCAGGGATTCCGGGGGAAGGTTCAAGCAGAGCCGATTTACTCTCTTCAGAAATGTTTACGAGATTCCAACGCCTTTCAACCGACTCTGAATCAGTATTTGTACCGCCTGAGATTCCAGGTGGTAATGGACCAAATTTTGGTTCAAGCTGTTTGGCCAATTCGGACAGAGTATATTGCTCCAGCAGCTCTTCCATGTGTTTAGCCACACGCCGATGTTCTGTAGTCATATTGCATCCTCATATGGTGTCAGTCGAACACCCCATTTCATTTCTATAATTTCCCTTGATTGAATGGCATGTATGAGTACAGGTCTGCTGTCCCTCCATGGAGCCTGTCTCTCAGTTCATTGCTATTCATCAGACGGACTGCTGTGCTCTTGCCGGTTTTAATGAGTCATTTACTGATAGTCGTCCATCGTGCTGACTTTATGAACCGCTCAAAGTTTACAAATGAACAACAAATGGACGACTATCAGAGTTTATCTCATACACGCCAGGAGTGCAAATGCTATGTGCAATTATATCCAAACTACCGCAGACAGGTGATATAATATGATTCTTCAACACATCCTGGGGCAATAACGGCTATTGTGAAACCAAATAACTGCAAAGGATGCCGAATCATGAAAATTGAATGGCTGACGACAAAGGAGCAGGTTTGATCGCACAAATGTGTTTTGATGCTTATAGTCGAACAAAGTGGAACCGCGTTCGACTCCAAGCAACCAAAATCATTTGGAACTGGTGTGCACAACACCCCAGCTATCAAGTTATACACCTCAGTCGGCGGTACCCCAAGCCCGAATGACGACCCGCCACTCAGTTTTACCTGGGAGTTTACCGACAATAACTGTTAGCTTGTTTTGCCAGAACTCGGGATTTGTTAGTTCACGATCAGATATCCTGCAACCCCAGCCAAAATCACTGGAACAAATCTATAAATAAGGTGTCTAACATAAAACAAAGGGCTCTATTACTACTACGGATAGAGCAGGGAGATGTTTTGATGATGAACGACCTCAGCAGAATCAATCAAAACGGCGATTTCAGGATTGTGCACCATATAAGGGGGCGTCATTTCTGCACTATCGCTGTGCTGATTGTGATCATTCTATGCGTGTGTCTCACATCCATCGCCTGTGCTCTAACAATCCGCATACCACAAACGGTAGATCCAGCCACTCTTACAATATTCTTCGGAACCTACGAACACGGACTGGGATTTAGTCAACTGGATACCAGGAGCGGGGTATATAATTACGATGTGGACCTTAGAGGAGCACGAGCTAAGCTGGTTGTGTATAGTCCCGGGTTCGAATCCATTTTCATGGAGTTTCCGAAAGGTTATGAATCAAAAGTTTTTGAGCCATCCTTTAAACGGATTCCGATGGTTTCCGTGCGCATCCGGCTAACCTACAAAGACGGCAAGCCAATTGCGAACAAGCCAGTTCAAATCCGACTGCAGCTTTGCTCGTACGAGTATTTCGGATTCAGCAATAGTCCGTCTTATGCTGCAGACATTGTATCCACAGTTACGGACTCTAATGGTGAATTCGTTGCGCGGATTCCATCAGTGCTGGATGACCCCTGTATTATGAAGTACAACAACGGAATTGTAGGTTTCGACGTCTGGCTGCAGGTTCCACCAAGCAACATCGACCATAAACTAATACCTCCCAGAAGGCTGACTGCCAAGCGGTCTTACAAAGGTACTGTGTCTATCCAGTTCTTCCGCTGGGCATCCCTCCATGGACAAATCCGGCAATCATTCCTAAAACGCAACAACATAAAGCCTAATGAGAAAGTGATGTTAATGGCAAGGCGGGACGCTCAGGGATCCGGCGCTACGCGAGACACGGACGGGAGTTTGAAGATGAGCATAGAGCCGGGCACATACGATCTAGTGGTTTTGTTGCAGGATAAGGGACACTTCAGGGAAATTCCTGTTCTAAATAGCATCCCAATAAATGAAGACGAAGACCGCTTTATCGACATCGAGTGAATGGGATACTTCGGTAAAGAATCAGAATCCAGAACTCCACCAGTCTCATAATATCTAAGGTGCTCTCCGCAGTTACCTGGTGCATCGGCATCGGCGCTTCGGGGGGATCGGGGTGTTGCTAAAACATATTGGCTTATACTCCCCCTCCGCTCTGATACCGATGCATATCAGAAGTCAGAAGCCAGAATCCAGAAGCCAGAAGAATGAAGACTGGGAGACGAATAGGACCAATAGGACTTATAGGACCTGGGATTCTGCATTGTCAACTGTCAATTATCAATTGTCAATTACGCCTTCCCTTCTCCGTGTCCTCTGTGTCTCCGCGTGAAACTCCCTTCCTGAAGCCTCTCCCCTAAAGCCTGAATCTCAGATACACTGGCTCCATCAACCTTAATTCTATTGGAATCACTGCCGACCCGTTGGCTACTGTTATGCTGAGTTGGTTCCATTCGCCTTTGTTGTTCAAGACATCCACCTTGGCGCCGTTCCAGTTGTCGGATACTAGAAGCTTAAATTCTGTAGCGGTGTCTGAGGAGAGGTTGATCAGTGTGACGATGGCTTTGGTTTCGGTTTTGGAAAGGTTGTATATACAGTATATGTTCGGCAGGCTCTTAACATATACGGGCAGCGCTTCCCGGCCCAGCCATTCTATCGACTGCTTGATTATCTCTTTCTTCCTGTAGTTGAATATGGAGGATGACGTCATGTTGTCTTTCAGGTTATATGCCATGATGACAACCCGTCCGCCTAAGGAGTTTTCATACCTTATCATGCCCGGCATAACTGTGTCACCGGCAGGGTCGATCAGGGAGGTCAGTGTTTTTGCTTCGGGTTTAGGGGTGAGTTTGCTGAATCCCCTACCCTCGGTACCTGCCAGGGCGAACATGAAGTTATAGATCAACTTGCCCTTGATACCTTCAAAACCGGCATCCTCATTGATCTTTTCGAAGCAGAACTTTATCTCCTGCCCCGGGGTTGCATCGGCACCAATTAAGTCACCGAAGCCTCTATCCGACAGGACGCATGCAGCCTCTCCATCCATCATCACCCCACCGGCAAGCAGCTCTCTGACTTCATCATCCGTTAGGAATGAAGCATAATGCCCCGACAGCATCTTCACTTTGCCGGGCGTCACTGAATATGGAATCCCGAGTTTACCCAGGACACCTATCCACGGGTTCCCCCCTCCTGCCGGAAAATGCCTGGCTACGGGATTGTAGGGCACGACGATATGCGACCATTGTGAATGCAGGATCTCACAACCCACCGGACGGCAGTCCCTGACCTCATTGCGAATGGTCGAAAACCGCGCACGCTCAGCCTTTAGCATATCGTTATAGCCCGATTCCTCCAGCGGATCATCGAGAAGCTGCTGCGCCAGGATGAATGTATCGTTCATTCCGTAAGAGAACGCCGCCGCCATCTGACTCTTAAGCTTTGCAGCAGACATGAAGAACCGGGTGTGCGGGTAAGGATCGGACTCATGCACCAGTTCAAAATGCTCCGGCAGGTTCTGCTTTGAGTAGAGAACATTGAAGAGTGTTGTGGGAATGCCCCCTGCATCATCGGTTGAATAAGCTGATCCATAGACCCGGATCATCGGCTGTGTCTTCCCTCCAAACGCCGATGCGACCGCTTCGGTGAAATCGCCATCATAACTCGACATCCCGGACTGGCATAAAGATACCCGAGTCTCCGGTGAGACTTCATCGATCTTCTCACGCACCGCACGGGCAAAATCCGCAAGGCTATCCCGGCTGAGCTCCCCCCACTGCCTTCTCAGCTTAATGCTCAAAGGAGTAACCGAGCTGAAGATCTCCAGCAGCTGCTCGCGGGAGTAATCCGTCCCGGTCCGCTTCGCAAACTCCTTAATATGCAGCGGGCAGAAACATCCAAACTTCACAGGCCCATGATTGCTTACATTATAATCATCCTCGATCTTGATAATGAA
This sequence comes from Abditibacteriota bacterium, assembly GCA_942493375.1. Classification (GTDB taxonomy): domain Bacteria; phylum Armatimonadota; class UBA5829; order UBA5829; family UBA5829. Next base: position 1,048,780 of record OW818698.1, read on the forward strand.
AGGCTTGGCGATACCGGCAACTGCTGCGATGTTCTGAGTAAACACCTCCCGGAAGTCCATATCCAGGGGACAGGACGCGATAAAATCGGTCTCGGACACGCAGCCATCCAGAGCAACCTGTGTTTGAAATGGAGCTTTCCCAGTCTCCAGAGTCGGCATACACCACCACCCGACCTGAATGTCCGTGTCCGACAGCCTATTTTTAACATTCAACAGGTTCTCCCCGATCTGCCGGTAATATGTCGGATCAGGCATACCAGTTAAAAGCGCTTGAATCCATGGAGCAGTAAGCAAAAATCTCCGCAGCCCATATTTCCTGTTGAGTTCCAGAAGTGTTGAAACAATCTCGTCTTCAGTTAGTATATGCGGAAGAATCGGCACAATAGGATCAATCTGTAAGTCAGACATATTAAATGCTCCTGTTTGTATTGATTGCTGGGATATAGATAGGCTGTACTTTTCGGTAACAATATACCATAATTTTCAATGCATTGTCAGAACAAGATTTTTAGGATTAATGGATTAACAGGATCCTGTGTCCGGATGGCTCGGGATACCGCGGACAGTCTCCCCTACGGGGCTAATTAGCGATTTAATTGGCACTTGGTGTTATAATGTCGGACAACGGGTGGATTTCTGGTTTATGGGAGGTTTTATATGTGGCAGCGGTTTACGGAACATGCACGGAGGGTTGTATTCTATGCCCAGGAAGAAGCGAATAGGCTTGGTACAAGCTATGTTACCACAGAGCATATATTGCTTGGACTGCTGCGGGAGCCTGATTGTACTGCTGTGAAGATTCTGGGAGCAATGGGTGTAAGTACTTACGAGGTACGGAAAGAAATCGAAAGTCAGGTTGCGGCTGATGAAAGAAATCGTGAAGAGGATATGCAGCTTACACCAAGGGCAAAGAGAGTAATAGACCATGCGTATAGCGAAGCGAAGAGTCTTGGTGGTGAAGCCATCACTTCAAAGCACCTGCTACTGGGTCTTATCCGGGAAGGTGATGGAATGGCGGCGCGTGTGCTCCAGAAACTTGGAGTCAATATTGATCTTGCACATCAGGCGGCTGCGAGTTTACAGGATATGGAAACAACAACTGCTGACCCGGAAATAGTGGCTAAGATTCAGGAAATGCGGGACGAATTTGCAAGGATACAGAAACTCAATAAAGAGACAGATGGAACAGAACAACAGTTGATATCTCCGGACAAGCTCACGGAAGCGCATAAGTTGCTAAACGTTGTTCTCAAGAATCCGCCATTGCGTGACGAATCACGAGCAATACTGCAAGGGATAATTGAGGAGTACGGCAGAGAAATTTGCTCAGATCGCGAGCGCTGCACAGCTATGCTGTGGGAGCGTCGAGGTGAATATACCAGAGAGATAATGGCATTCATAATGGTTCTGCATGCAGGTATAATTGAAGACATGTATGAATCATCTAATATTGACCACAACGTGATGTTTAACAGATTAATACAAAAAGTGGCTGAACTTACTCCTATTGACCGGGCACACGGGTTCTGGGCGATTGTGTCATGGGCTTTGGCACTTGGGATTATCAATGAAAAAGACTAATGCTATTCGGCAACTTGATATTATGAAGATCTCATATGAAGTGCGGGAGTATGAGGTGGATGAATCTGACCTGAGTGCGGGGACTGTTGCGAAAAAGATGGATCTGCCACTAGAGCAAGTATTTAAAACGCTTGTGGCACAGGGAGATAAATCGGGGGTGTTTCTTGCTGTTATTCCGGGTGGAGAAGAACTTGATCTCAAGACTGCAGCTTCAGTTACGGGAAACAAGAAAGTAGAAATGGTCTCTTTAAAGGAAGTTCAACCGCTTACAGGATATATCCGCGGAGGAGTTTCACCTATCGGGACAAAGAAACCATATCCGGTCTACCTGGATGAGACCGCTAGGGACTTTCCATTCATCTCAATTAGTGCAGGCCAGCGCGGCATGCAGGTGCTGATTAATCCGGATGATTTAGTAAAAGTGACTAACGCTACCATAGTAAGATTAGGAAAACTGCTGTAACTGTTCAGTATTTTGTGAGTAAATTTCCGTTCATCCTTCGATACGCGCTTCGCGCTACTCAGGACGAACGGAATTTTATCATATTACACATTAACGCCGACCTGTTACAGACTACTGCATCATAGTAAATCTATACATTATTATATAAGAGGAAAACAGATGCTTAAGCTCCATAAGATTCCTGAAGTTTTCGGCGACGATCCGCTGCGCAGCGGTCTGTATGAAGCAACTGTCAATGGACAGGCCTGCGGTGTCCGCACGTGCCGGGTATCGGCGATGCCGTTTAATACTTGTTCTATACCGCGCCAGCGTCCATTGGACCAGACTGAGGATGCTGCGTTTATGACCTTTTCCGGCGACGGAGAGGTGCACATTAAGGTCGAAAGCAAAGCTCCTTTTCATAAAGCAACGCTGCGTCCACTGATTCATGAGATAGAAACCAGTATCGAAGGAAACAATGTTGAATTCGCTCTGCCTAGGCCCGGACAATATGTCCTGGAACTAGATTCGGAGCATCATGCGCTCCATATTTTCTATGATCCTGCAAAGGAATTTCCGGAAAAGGATACTGCGACTTACTCTTTCGGACCAGGGCTGCACTTCCCGGGCATTATAGAACTCAAGGACAATGACAGCGTCTATATCGATCCCGATGCAGTGGTTTATGGTTCGATTCGCGGTATAAATGTCCGGAACATCAAAATCTATGGCGGCGGCATCCTGGACGACACCTGCCACGAACGCATTTTCTGGAACGACTGTGTCCGCTGGGCAGCTCAGTGCGAGATATTGCTAGTCGGATGCGAAAACATTGAAATCGAAGATATAGTGATGTTGAACTCTCCGATCTGGGTGATCGGTATTTTCGGCTGTGAAAAGGTAAAGATCGACCGGGTCAAAATTGTCGGGCAGTGGCGCTATAATACCGACGGCATCGACATTGTGAACAGCCGGGATGTTATAATCAGCAATTCGTTCATCCGCAGTTTCGATGACGGGATTGTACTAAAGGGACTCGACTGGGCGTTTAACGGTTACGACAACTGGCAGTGGAAAAACGGCAGGAATGTTGAAGATATCCGGGTCTCCGGCTGCGTTGTCTGGTGCGGATGGGGGCGAACACTCGAAATCGGAACCGAGACCGATGCCCCGGAATATCGGAACATCATTTTTGAAGACTGCGATCTGATCCATAACTCAATCATAGCAATGGATATAGCCAATGCTAATGGCGCCTTAGTTCATGACCTGACTTTCAGAGATATCCGGGTCGAGTTCCAGGCAGATACCCAGCCGGAGATCCTTCAACTTTCGGATGATCACCGTTATGCACCCGGTGACAAAAAGCAGCCTCCGATACTCTACCTCTCGCACAACCGGCATTATCAGCCATGGGAGACCCGGGAAGGCGTAAACTGCGATATCCTGCTTGAAGATATCCGCGTGTTTTCGGAACCAGGAATTGGAAAGCCGGAGATAGCTCTGATCAACACATCACCCGAGCAAGGCCAGCGGAACCACACAATCCGAAACCTGACAGTCAATGGTAGAAAAATCAACAAGCTGGAAGAAATCGAATACAGGAGTGAAGGCGGAGCTGAAGATCCTGTTATTGAATGATTGTATGTAGCAGTTCAGTAATATGGAAACATTGTCATCCTGAGGAACGAAGGATCTGCTTTTTCCGGACGGAAAGCAGATCCTTCGTTCCTCAGGATGACAAGTTCCGCAACTATGAACTGTTATTGATTGCATAAGGGAGTTAGCATGACTGTTTTTTTCTGTTATCCTGAAGGACTTAATAAGGCACTGACTATGAGCTATGATGACGGCGTGGTACAAGATCGTCGTCTGGTGGATATATTCAACAAATATGGGTTGAAAGGTAGTTTTCATCTCAATTCTGCGCGGTTAGGATCAGGCCGATGCATCGCACCGGAGGAGGTAGCTGATCTGTATCGCGGGCACGAGGTTTCCTGCCACGGTGCAACCCACGCTTTAGAAGCTCAGATTCCGCGCAGTATGGTTATGACCGAAGTATGGAATGATCGGCTGGCACTTGAAAATCTCTGTGGATATCAAGTCTGCGGGATGTCATATCCAAACGATTCCCGTGATCCGGAAACTATCAATCGATTACGAGCAGCGGGTATCATCTGTTCCCGCACAGTCGAGAGCACCGGAAGCTTCGCTCTACCGCAGGATTTCCTACTGTGGCACCCGACCTGCCATCATTTGAAAATGCTTGAAATGCTTCCACATTTTCTCGAATATCCGTATTCCTGGGGAATGCCGCTGTTTTACGTCTGGGGGCACTCTTATGAATTCGACAATGACAACAACTGGGCAATAATGGAAGAGTTCGCAGAGCGCGCTTCAGGAAAAGAGGATGTCTGGTATGCAACCAACATAGAAATCTGCCGTTATATGAAAGCCATTCACGAACTGGTAGCGTCCGCAGACGGCAAAACTCTCACCAACTTTTCCAGCATCACAGTCTGGTTCCAGTTCAATGGAAAACTTTACTCTGTTGCATCTGGTGAGACTGTCAGGCTGTGAGGCAGTCATAGGGGACAGTGGGGCTGTTAGAATCACACAACCCCATTGCAACAGTATCTGTCATCCATATTGGTGTTCTGCATGGACTAAACAGCCCATGCAGAACATAATCAAGCTCTATTGCATACTGTTCCATCCGGTTACATCAAGCAATCGAGACATGGTATTAGACTTATCTTACATGCTCGTGCGGATATCTTTCTCCTCTTCATCTGCCGGCTTTATATTCTGGTTTAGGCGGAAGAAGTTCGTAGGGTCGTATTTTCGCTTGAGCTGCGCAAGTTTCCGATACTTCGGTTCTCCGTATGACGCCTTCACTCTGTCCTCACCTTCGTCTGTCATAAAGTTCACGTAGCTGGCACCGAGTGAATACGGCCTTATGGATTCCCAAAGCTCTTTGGTCCAGACTATATTTTTTCGGTCGTCTGCAGGATCAGTCCATGTGCTGATGATATTCAAAATGTACCTGGCATCCCGGTGGCTGAAAGCGGTATCTTCGCTACCAACGCGACCGTAAGCTCCTTCCAGGTGATGTATATCGAAATGTGTCATCGGGGAAGGCACTTTATTGAAATGCTCAATAAAGACTTTGATAGAGTCATCGCTCACACTGCCCATATAGTCGCTCTTCCAGTAGTTTCTGACACCGGCTGGTGCTATCCCATCCAGCATCGATTGCAATCCCACATATGGCATCTCATCAAACACGTCTACTACCGGTAGCACAGACTCTCGCAGAGGAGCAATCACACGCTTACCCTCCTCTATTGACCCGGCATAGCAACCTACTATGGCGACAAGAGGTTTTCCATGCATCTCCACAGGGACGAATGGAGCCGGTGGTGCAGTCACGAAGGATGCCATCGTGGTCAGTTCGTCGGGGAGGTTTTGTGTAAATTCGCGGTATATTTTGAGGATTCGTTCCGCTTCTGAAACCGGCCAGGCTATGAGTCCACCAAGTACCATAGGCCCGACTGGATGCAAACGGTAAGTAAACTCGGTAACAATGCCGAAGTTCCCCCCACCCCCGCGAAGTGCCCAGAAGAGATCGGCATTCTTCTCTGAACTGGCATGGATGAGTTTACCTTCAGCAGTGACCAACGCAACGGTAACTAGATTGTCACACGCCAAACCGTGTTTCCTTTCCAGCCAGCCCATGCCTCCACCAAGAGTAAAGCCCCCGATTCCGGTAGTGGAAATCAGTCCGCCGGTAGACGCAAGACCATACTCCTGAGTTGCTTTGTCAAACTCACCCCAGGTAACGCCTCCCTCGGCACGCACAGTTCGGGACTGCGGATCCACCTGTATTTGCTTCATCAGAGCAAGGTCAATGACTACTCCCGCTTCACAAAGCGCATAGCCAGCTATGTTGTGTCCACCACCCCTTACTGACGCCGGTAGATTGTTCGCTCGTGCAAAGGCGACTGCAGCCATAACGTCCTGTGCGTTGGCGCATTGCAAAATGACAGCCGGATGTTTATCTATCATCCCGTTCCATATCTTGCGCGCTTCGTCATAATCACTATCTTCCGGCTGTAAAATACGTCCTTCGAAAGTCTTGCTTAGTTCTTTGACTTTATGTTCATTAATTGTCACTGTAGACATCCTATTATCCTCCTTACAAGTTCGGATGTTCTTCGTATTTCTGGTTATTCCCACTCTATTCAAGGCATTAAACGGAGATAGCTTAATGATCGAGACGATGCATAAACAAGTCAGCGGTTGTGGTTATACTGGTGGAGTATGATTTGAGTTTTGTGGAAATTCAAAGTCCATTCATACTTCGATACGCGCTCCGCGCTACTCAGCACGAACGGACTTTACTTCGATACGCGCTTTGCGCTACTCAGCACGAACGGACTTTAGGTCATTTCACAGTAAACTGAACTCTTTCCGGGTGGATATTAAACTGCAAAAACTATCACTTGGTTTACAATATTCGGTATGATAGAATCTTGGAACTACAAATGAACCTTATGTGGAGGGAATCTGTGGAAGCTTGTAGTGTTAGATGTTTACTTTTTGCAGCAGCATTTCTTTGCTGCCTGGTGATACCGATGAATATTTCAAACGCCTCTGAGAAGAAAACAAGTGAGTTGCTCCCTGTGACTACTTCCGGTAATGGGCTTGGGCACGTGTTTACCAAGTTGAAGCAGGGCAAGCGGGTGACTATTGGGTACTTTGGTGGATCCATCACTGCCGGTGCAGGTTCAACTGATCCGGAGAAACTCTGTTACAGAGCTCTTACAACTGCCTGGTTCAGGACGCAGTTCCCCGAAGAAGGAATTATTGAAGCTAACGCTGCGATAGGTGGGACCGGGTCGGTATTCGGAGCTGCACGGATTGAAAAGGACCTGATCGTAAATAATCCGGACCTGGTATTCATAGAGTTTGCAGTCAATGACAATGGATGGGACTATACAAAAATCGGACCAGCAATGGAACAGATCATCAGGACAATACGGACCCGCCTGCCAGAAACAGATATCATAATGATCTACACTGTCGAATTCCCACGGATGTATGATGCCTATAAATCAGGCAAGACTCCGGATTCTATTGTACTCCACCAGAAAATCGCCTCCCACTACGGATGCAGTTCCATAAACGTCGGGCAGGAGCTATTTAATAAGGTAGACTCCGGTAAATCGACCTGGGCAGACCTGGCACCGGACAAATGCCATCCAAACGATGCCGGTTATGCAATGTATTTCAGGCAGATAAGAGATTTCCTTATTAAGCATAGGAAAGACAGAGCGCATCGAGTTTCAAAGCTGCCTGAGCCTTTGTATCAGGAGAATGTGGGAAAATAGGGTGTGCTGAAGATGGCGTACGGGTCATGGATCACCCGTGCGAACAGAGATTTTCTATCCAAACGTAATGCTTTCTGCCCAATCTCGCACTGCTAGAAAACGCTCTAGTGGTGTAGGAATACCGTCTGAGAAGGGGCATAGTACAAAGCGGGATTTTCTCAGGCGCGGGGAGATTAGGTTATCCAGAGCTGGTCCGACTTCATTCAACGGGCAGGTCAGGAAAACATCCGGGGTCAGGGCTCCCATTATTATCAAGTCATCACCCAGCACATCCAGCGCTAGCTCCCATGGAGTATCACCCAGTAATGGTGGTGTCAGGGCGTGGATGCCGTCTGTGTTGGTTTCTTTGATAATCGGGAGAATGTCCCGGACGTGTCCACACATATGCAGGATCGCGGTCTTGCCTCTCTCATGCACCGATTCCACAAATGCCCGCTGCGATGGCATATTGTATCTGGCGTAAATATCAGGACCTATGTAGCGGGTACTGGTGTTTTCGCACAGAATCAGCACTTTCGCGGGGCCATCGGCACATATTTCAAACCTCTGCAAGTCTTTCTCGTCAATAGTCCTGATCAGGGTTTCTACCTCATCGGGATAGTCCTGCATCAGGTAGTAGAACCCCTCGATACCCATCGCTTCTTCCAGAAGGTGGGGAATGACTGAGGGAGGTATGAATGCAGTCGTGATCCCATCGTCTTTCACCGCTGCCTCAATTTCGTCGAACTGTGCCTGCTCATCGACAGCTGCATACGAGGCTTCTTCCCATCGTTTTGTGTACAAGCGGACGTCCTCTATTGTTTTAACGGGATACTCTATGGGGTGAACCTGGCGGCTAATCTTGCCAGTCAGCTCCCCGGATGCACATCGGCTCCGGATGGTGACATCTCCATGCTCATCCGTAGTTGTAGTAACTTCAACACCCGGCATTATACGGCTGCATCCATATATCCAGCCAAGTTGGACAATATCGCAGCGCAGGTAACGGTAGAAATCATAGCTATCCATGCCTGTAAGAGGTGCTGGGAGAGAGTTGAGCGTGTAGTGATCAACCAGCGTGGTCCACGACAACCTATCAGTTGGCTGTCCATGCAGCAAAGCATTGAGCCTTTCACGTCCGTTCATTCTCACCTCAAAGACATGCAGCAATATCTGAAGAATAACACTTGCCGGATTGTGTGTCAAAAAATGGTTTGGGTTCAGTATGAAATGAGTAAACGTCCGTTCATCCTTCGCTTCTCGCTACTCAGGACTAACGGCTATTATTGCCAACGACTCAGGACTAACGGCTGAGGGGGCCGAACTGTGGTTCGGCGTTCCCAGTGTTTGGTTAATTGTTTAGTTCAGGAGCACGCAGGGTGAATGCGGTTCCTATATTGTAGGCACTGGAGACTGTAAGTTCTCCGTTGATCGTCTCAATCATAGTCGCGACTGTCGCGAGGCCTATTCCGAAACCTATTGCTTTGTGCTTTTTTGGATAGTCCAGCTGTGTGAACTCATCGAAAATAGAGCCAAGTTTATCGGACTCAATTCCGAAACCTGTGTCTGAGACTATGATCTCTATACCCCCGTTGCAGTGACTCATTATGATGTCTATGGAACCTGACTCAGTAAATTTCACAGCATTTGCAAGCAAGTTGGTCAGTATTATTATAAGCTTCTGTTCGTCATACATTCCTGAATAAGAGTCATCAGAACATTGCGTGTTTATGTGCAGACCTTTACTGATCGCTTGAGGCATCACAGCAGAAAGGGCCTTGTCTACTATCTTGCAAGGTTTGCAGACCTTGGGTTGCAGTTTCATGGCACCACTCTTCGTGCGGGCGATCTCAAGAACACCGGTCACAATACTGAGTAGATGCTCGGAATTTACGAGAACCTTTTTGAGCAAAGCAGCTTGTTCATCACTGACAGGTCCTATGACACCTTCCAGTAACATCCGTATATAGCCCTGGACAGCAGTTAATGGTGTTCTTACTTCATGCGTAATATTATTCAGGAATTCTGTTTGAATACTATATGCTTTACGCAGTTCCTCTTCCGCTCTCTTCCGCTCTGTTATGTCAAAGATAATTCCATCAACTGCCAGCAACCCTCCATCGCTAGAGCGTACCGCCTGACCTCTGTCCTGAACCCATCGAACAGAACCATTAGCATGAATGATCCGATATTCGACAACGAACGAATCCTTGTCCATATCCCACTGGTGGGTATATTTATCAAGCCAAAGCCTGTCTTCAGGATGAATGATAGTCTTTAGATAGGGGAGTACTTCACTATTGAGTACCTCTGCAGAATAACCGGAGATATCTTTTATAATATCATTGAGGAATATTGCATTCTGTTCTGGAGTAAACTTCGTGCAGTACACAGCGCCTGGAATATTGGCAACAAAAGAACGCAACCGGGCCTCAGACTCAGCCAGTGCCTGTTGATTCTTCTTAGCGCCGCTGATGTCACGTCCCACAGCCTGTATTTCAACCAGACAGCCATTGCTATCAAAGATAGCACAGCATTCCCATGCGATACACCGCCAGCCATGCACAGTTATCGCTCGCTGTTCATAATGACAACGATAAGGAGGATCCGTCAGCTTCTCCAGTTCTGCAATTGTCAGTGGAAGGTCTTCCTCATGCACAAGTGGTGTAAATGATTGCCCCAACAGTTCATTGCTGGATTTGCCAAACATTTGACAGTAAGCCTCATTTACATATGTGAACTGGTTTTCAGTATCTACCCGTACGATAAGGTCGAACTGCGAATCAAGAAGCCCACGATATAATTTCTCCCTTTTGCGCAATTCTTCTTCTGCGTTTTTTCTGTCGGTAACGTCAAATATGATCCCATCAAACGAAAGCAACTCTCCAGCTTCAGAGAGCACTGTCTGCCCCCTGTCCAGGACCCATCGAATGGAACCATCTGCATGAATGATCCGAAACTCCAGCAGGAATTTGTTATGGTTGCGCATCCATTCAGCCGAGTGCTCCCTGACTATATTCAAATCATCAGGGTGTATGACATTTGCTATGGTGCCAACAAAGTTCTCTACAGGATAGCCTGTAATGGTTTCAATGGCATTATTGAGGAACTTCATCACGAAGTGTTCCTCTACCCGAACCGATCTGTATACTGCTCCTGAAATATTGGATACAAATGCACGCAGACTGGATTCAGATACAAGCAGAGCCTGACGTTCCAACTTTATGTCGGTGATATCTCGGCCCACTGCCTGAAATTCCACAATATTGCCAAGGTCATCAAAAATGGAGCAATTCTCTACGGCAAACCATCTCCAGCCATTGACAGTCCAATTGCGTTGTTCGTAATAACAACGGTATGGCGGCGCTTTCAACTTCTCCATTTCGGCCAAAGTAAGGGCAATATCATCTGTGTGGACAAGTGGAACGAAGGATGTACCCATCAACTCTTCAACCGACTTACCAAACACACGGCAGAAGGATTCATTAGCATATGTAAAGCAAAAATCCGTATCTATTCTGGCAATAAGGTCAAACTGCGATTCTATAAGCCCACGGTATCTCTTTTCACTTTCACGCAGCGCAATTTCTGTGTTTTTTCGTTCGGTGATATCCTCGAAGACTGTGACTATATATCCAGCCTCAGGAGAATAAACAACCATGTTATACCAGGCTTTTAAGGGGGCTGAATAATACTCAAAGCGCTCAGATGTAGCAGTTTCCATGATACGAACGTATCCGTCAAACATTTCCCGTTCGTTCTCCATTACATTGGGAAATAATTCAGAATAGTTCCTGCCGACGACATCATGCAGTCCTGTTAAGGTCTCAAAGGCTTTGTTTACCGATACAAATATGAAATCACATAGTTCACCATTTTCATCGAAACATATGCGGCGAAGAGAGTATCCATTCAGCATATTGTCGAACAATTGCTGATATCTCTTTTCAGTCCTTTTTAACGCATCTTCAATCGTTTGCTGTGACTTGGTTGTATCTTTAGTTGTTTTGATATCTTTTTTTCCCAAGACCTACTCACCTGACTGGCGCACATTATTCGTGATTGACTCACTATCGCCCCTACTGCTGGTCGAAAGCAGAGTCTGGTGAATAATGCGCGCTAGACTATATTGAATGACTGTCAACTATTCCATATTTGTGTCTAAATCATTGAATCACGATACCTATCAGTCAGTGTGTGTATATAGTATTACTAATAGAACCGTTATTTGATTTTCAGTTGACTTATTATACTATGTCGAGTCGTATTTCTAACAATCGCGAAAAACGGAAGGGACAGGCTTCAGACTTCAGGAAGGAAAGCGGCTGGTTGGTTTTGTATATACATGTAAATGGGATAGCACTATGGGCAAAGGATGGGCAGACATAATGTTATATTGTCGGAATAAAGTTATGTGCGGGTTCACTGTAGTGTTCACTATTATTATGCTGTGTTGCACGATGACGGCATCGTTTGGCAGTCCTGTTGAACTTGCTGCGAAGTCGGCTGTTATCCATGGGATAGTGGCACGATATGAGGTGCTTCAGGGGGTTGGCAATATATGTTACTGGACCGACCAGGCAGACTGGTTGGAATGGAAGTTCAATATAGAAAAACCTGGCGAATATATTGTAGAGCTCAAATACTCATGTGCACCCAGCTTTGAAGGCAGCACGTTTGAAGTGACTACCGGGGATCAGCATTTAAATGGAAAGATCGGCACTCATACAGGTGCCTGGAGCTACTACGACACAATGCAACTGGGCACTTTAAATCTTGATCACATCGGCACTTATATACTCTCCCTCAAACCGACCAGCAAACCGGGCGGCGCAGTGATGAACCTGGTCTGGTTGCGATTGATCCCGGAAGCAGAATACAAAGGAAAAACCGACCCAAATGACGACCTCAAAGGCAGCGTATATATCGTGCCGAATTTCCATCCAGCTTCATCCGGCTGGCTGACCGACTTTTCTACTGAACGCAACTACTGCCTGAACACCTACCTGGACCACCTGGACCGTGTGCGTGACGACCCTAACTATGCCTTCGATCTATCGGAGGTCGTCCACTTGATCAGTATGATTAACTTCGAACCTCAGCGTGTCCCGGAGCTGAAGCAGCGGATTAAGGAAGGCCGGGTGGAACTGGCTAATGGGTTCTTTAATGAGCCTACTATCAACCTTTCCGGAGGAGAAGCACTGGTCAAGGAGGGTGTAGAGGGTATAAGATGGCAGCGCGAGATGATGGGAGTGAAGCCCCGGTTTGCCTGGATGATCGATGTGATCGGGGTCAACGAACAGATGCCCCAGATTGTCTCCGGGCTCGGGTTGGATGCTCTCGTCTATTGCCGTTATAACCCGACAGGCAGTGCGTTACACTGGGCTTTGGCTCCTGATGGCACCAAAACACTTGCTATCAGCTCCCCTGCATACTCAGACTGGTGGCCGGTTTTCGGGTCTGATAAACCTGTAGGGAATGACGATCTGCGAGAGTTGGCAGGCGATGTCAGGGACAAACTTACTGTGACGCAGCCGGGCCTGCCTGTATTCGTCCTCGGAGGCGCTGGAGACTATTCCACTGCACCAAAATACAAGGGATACCCGAGCGAGTTCCTTAAGCAGTGGGGTGAGTTCCTGCCGGGTATGAAACTTAAGTTTGCAACTGCTGGAAACTATCTGGATGCTGTGATGCCGGATATCAAGTCCGGAAAAGTGAAGCTTCCTGTTATGCGCGGCGGGACGATCTTTGCTCCAAGTGGGTCCTGGACAGCATTCTGGATTCAGAACCCTACAGTTAAGAAGTGGTTCCGGCAGTGTGAGGCTGAGATACAGGCGGGTGAAGCGTCGGCTGCTATTGCTAGTCTTACCGGCAATTACACATATCCTGTTCAGGATTTCTATCATGCCTGGCTGCTTATGTGCTTGAATATGGACAGAAATACGCTCTGGGGAGCGGCAGGAGGAATGGTGTTCGATCACCCGAAGTCCTGGGCTGCAAAGGACCGGTTTGAGTGGATTGATCAAACAACCGCTGACAACAACCGAACCGCACTGCAAACTATATTTGGCAAAGGGCAGAGCATAGGGTTGTTTAATCCGTTGAACTGGAAGAGGAGCGATCCAAGTGTGCTTCAACTACCGCAAGGTCGATCTTTAAAAGGTATGGTCTGCCAGAACACTGCAGATGGAAAGGTTCTCTGCAGTCCTGTCGTACCATCAGTCGGCGTTAAATCCATGGAATTATCAACAAAAGCTCCCGTGAATCCGAAGCAGATTGAACTGCCGGATACAATAGAGACTGACTTCTATTCGATCCGCATAGACCCGAACACAGGAGCGCTTGTGAGTCTGAGAACTAAGCCATCCAGGCATGAGATGCTGGCAGGACCGGTGGATATAGTGGCTGAAAAAGGCACCGGGAGCGGTGATTTTGCGGAATATCGACCATATAGAAAGAGGCTTGCGAGTGTAAAGGATATTAAACCGACGATTTCTGTCACCACAGGTCCGCTTGCTACAATAGTAGATGTGCGTTCGGAGTTCTACGGTGGTAAGGAGTGCCGGAGGGTGATGACTTTATACAAGAAGCATCCAAGAATAGACTTCGATGTTGAGCTGAGCGACATTCCTGATGCTACAGTCGTAGTTACCGAGTTCCCACTTGCAGGTGAGATCAGGGAGGTCCGGCGTGGGATTCCATATGGCTTCTCCGTAGCTTCCTGGCCGAATCCTGACCCAAAGATGCCTGGATGCGCGACGGGTATAGTCCCCGCTGTCCGCTGGTCTCATTATACGACTGCTGATGGCTACGGGTTTGCGATCCTGGACAGGGGGCTTTCCGGCCGAGAACTCAACGGCAACACCCCGGTCATATTCCTTATGAATGCCTGTGACAAATACGATGGCTACGACTGCGCGTGGCTAAGTGGTAAAGGAACGCAGAAACTCTCATTTGCGTTGGTTGCAAACGAAGGCGGGTTCCCTAAATCGAATGTTGTCAGAATGGGATATGAGTTCAATGCTCCAATACTTGCAACAACAGGATCAGCAGTGAATACCCCCCACTCTTTCGTCAAGACATCCGACAACATGATCGTTGAAGCAATCCGAAGAGAGGGGCAGTTCATTGAAATCAGGATGGTTGAGAGCAAAGGACTCCCGGGAACCGCGAAGGTAGCTCTCTCACTTCCGCACACTGACGCTGCAATTACAAATATGCTGGGAGAGAATCCGATCAAGCTAAGGGGAAACTCTTCCTATACATTTAAAGTGAGGCCGCAGCAGATAGTCACAATGCGGTTCAAGACCAAAGCTGGAGTCAAGAAGATCAAACCGCTGACAGACTGGAACCCAATGGTACCAGTTGCCAAGCGTGATATGCTCAATAAGCGTCTGCCAAACGTCCTGGGGCATCCGCCGCTGGGATGGTGAAGGGGGAGGCTTCAGACTTCGGGCTTCAGGCTTCAGGAAGGGAATTTCACGCGGAGACGCGGAGGACACGGAGAAGGGAAGGGGTAATTGACAATTGATAATTGACAGTTGACAATGCAGAATCCCAAGTCCTATTGGTCCTATTCTTCTCCTGACTCCTGACTCCTGACTCCTGGATTCTGGATTCTGGATTCTGGATTCTGGATTCTATTTCTACTCGTGAAGGAGAACTAATCATTGAAAGCTCTTGCTGCTATTGAACCCGGGAGGCTGGGTATTGTTGAACTGGATATGCCGGTGCCTGGGAGGTTTGAGGCGTTGGTTCGGATGGATGCTTGCGCTCTCTGCAATTCAACTGACCACAAATTACTCAATAACGAGTTCTGTTCGGGTACGTTCCCGGTGATACTCGGGCATGAATCGGTGGGGACTGTGATCGAAACCGGACCCGGTGTTGTAAACTTCAAAGAGGGAGACCTTGTATTCCGGCAGAGACTCGGGGATCAGCATGTTCCAGGTGAAGGCAGGAGCCTTTGGGGAGGGTTTGGAGAGTACGGGCTGGTTGTTGACGAATGGGCAGAGCAGGGAGTTCCCTACGGACCTGAATATATCCCTCACAACCAGCAGAAAGTGCTGATAGATATAAAACCGGAGCTTGCAGTAGGAATGGTTACCCTGATGGAGTGCCTGGACTGCATCAAAACCTGTGGAGCTGCTCCAGGTAAGTCAGTAGCCATAGTAGGCTCAGGTCCGGTTGGTCTAGCCCTTGCAATGTTCGCAAAACTCCTGGGTGCAAGCCCGGTCTATGCGTTCGGGCGAAACCCCTCCCACTCAGACAGGTTCATAAATGTAAGCAAGGTAGATGGATACATATCGAGTCCCCAACTTCCAACTGATATCCAAAGCATACTATCCAAAGACGGGTTCGATGTAGTAGTAGAAGCAGTAGGGTCAATTGAAGCACTGGACAAAAGCATCAATCTAGCCGGCAGCGCTGGACAAGTCTGCGTATACGGAGTAGCCCCCGATTCCTCCCCTTACAGACCAGACCAAATGAACCGCCCCAACGTATCTGCAGTGGGTGCAATAGAAGGAAGAGTACAGGCACAGCTGGTGAACTGGATAGAAAAAGGCAACATAAACCTGTCAGAATGGGTTAGCCACGTCCTGCCATATGAAGACTACCAGAAGGCATTTGACCTGGTAGAGAGCAGAGAGGCGTTGAAGGCTGTTCTGCTGAAGGGAAATTATGAATTATGAATTATGAAATGGGGAGCGGTGACGGTAAGTCCCATCTCCCAGTCAAATATGCATCGGTATCAGAACGGAGGGGAAGTACGGGCTTTATCTAGAACAACGCCCCGTATATTCCCCGAAGTGCCGATACCGATGCACCAGCTGTCTGCGAAGAGTAAAATCGTGTTAATCCATAAATCCTGAAAATCTTGTTCAAGACATTGTTATGCCGCGGGAACGCCGGTTCACGCAATGTTTGATACTTCAATCAATATAAGTTCCCCCAGCTAGGAGCCACTTGTGGGTGTTAATATTTATCTTCGTTAGCTATCAATGGAAATGAAGTTGATTGCGCATGTAACCGAAAGGTGGGTGCAAACTACGGGACCTTAACGGGTATTCGTCTTTCACATGACAGAACAAGCGTTCTGGAATCATTATGAGATCAAAAACTGCCATCTGCACTGGTAGTAATTCGACCAAATCATCATTGTTTCGTTTCGGTATCTACGTGTTCAATCAAATCACGAAAGACAAGTATACTTCGGTTACTTGAGTTTCATTAGAGCAGCGCAATGACTAATCATAGAATTATTACAACTAATAAACTTGCACCTAATCAATACTTGACCACCAATCCTATCCAATATATACTTGGCCTAATAGATTCAACTTTGTTTCAAACGTATTCACCACATTCTTCAGAGGTAGTAACTTGAGCATTGAGATATGGCAGTTTCCAAAATCAGCAACAGTTAATCAACTCAAAGATTGCCTACTTGACCTGGGGTATGTCAGGTGCAAAAACATGTTCTGGACAGGTCCTACTGGAACCATTTCATTCTTCTGGGAGGAACGCAAAGATTTCATGTCAACTAGTGGGGTTGATGCCTCTATATTTCCACTTGATGCTGAGTGGCAAGAAGCCTGGCACACTCATGCAGAGTGGGCACTCCGAACTAGAACATCAATCTGGGCTAGTACTTTCGATCAGAGTTTTCAGAACGAAACTGTTAAGCATATTCGTAAAGCATTTGGCGGATCTTTCTATAATGACCATTTTGGTAACAATCGATATATTGTAATAGAATGCAAAAAGAGCACTCCTGTAAGTCGTGGTATATATGGCGTAGTCACAGAACTCCAAGAGGAATTGGATAAACTAGAGCATGCTTTACCTGCAGAAATGATACAGGAAGTATTTGGTGCTGGAGGAGAGATAGGGGAAAGCTCCAATCATATCAGGATGCTCAAGTTCGCTAAACAACTGGATCCGGTTCGAATTGTATATAATGCATTAGTACCATTCCTTGTTGCTGTAATTGAACACTTTTTTCGCGAGTGCTTTGAGATAATGTTGAAATACAATCCACTTGCATTGAAGAAACTGGAAGAGCAGAACAGAAAGCTCTCATTTTCCGAAGCA
Organism: Abditibacteriota bacterium; assembly: GCA_942493375.1. Taxonomy (GTDB): domain Bacteria; phylum Armatimonadota; class UBA5829; order UBA5829; family UBA5829. The sequence goes on from OW818698.1 coordinate 1,066,270, forward strand.
GTTGCCATCAATAGATCTGAATTAACAATTGAACACGTTGCCTCTGGTTGGTATAGTTTTCAGAATCTTGAGAGTATTCAAAAGGCCTACAAGGATGTTCTTGATATTGATATATGGAAATTGCTGCATTCTAGAAGAAGGGTGTTGAATAAATCCTGCATGATAGATGAAGCGTTAAAGGACTTAATTGGCACAAGGCACGGTGTCATACATCATTTTATCTTGAATCGTGATCTTGATCGAAATGGCTTTCTTTACCTTATAAATTTCGTCAAAACCGTGCTCGAAGTAGTATCCGAAGAAATTGAACGGAAGTTGGATATAAAGCTGGATTCAGGATAACAACGTTAATTAGCCAGGATATGCACAATGTAAGATAATGTTCTGCTTCGGCAACACTACCTTTCTAGCTAACCGAAGCAGACAAGCATGCGTCATATAGGTATATTACAGTCACAGTATTACACATACAAATGATGATACGGCAAGTTTCAATAGATCCTCTGGGATAACACCTCACATATGTTTATATCTAGTCTTTCTAACCATCCCTCAACACCTTTCACTAACCAGAGGGATGCCTCCTCAAGTTGGTCTCTCATATCCTGAGCATCATCGTGACCAGTGAGTATGATAACTGTAGTGTGTGACACATTATCTTCTGCTTCGAGACTCCTTATTTTCTTGACAAATATTAAACCTGCTTTTTCATTAATGGATCCATCTAATTCCAGAGGCATATATAGATCAACAACCATTAATCCAATATTTCCTCTGTTTTTATTAAAGACAGCCACAGCCTCTTCAACATTCATCGCCGTTAATACTCTGTAATCTCCTTCATAGCGATATTTCAATGCATTAATCAACGAAAGATCATCTTCTACAAATAAAATGGTTCCTTTACGCATACCCTTCCATCCTTTCTTCCTAACCTACTCTGTTGCATGGTAGTTTTATGATAAATCGAGTGCAACCAGGTTTGCTACTCTCAAGGAATACTTGTCCACCTAATGCTGTGATGGTATCATAAATAATTGCTAATCCTAACCCAGTGCCCTCGGTCGATTTCTCAAGTTTCGGTTCAAACAAAACCTGTCTAATATTTTCACGAATACCAGGACCATCATCTTCTATAATTATCTGTAATTCGCTAGAACCTACTAGCTCAAGACTAATATTAACTCGCGGTGCGCGTGCTTTGACAGCATTATATATAAACTCATCGACAGCTCCCGTGACTGCATTAATATCAGTCTCTATAAGCAAATTTTCTAACGGTGAGTAGAATTCGATGTTCACATATTCCCAAGCAGTTGAAGCCATTTTACAGACCTTTTGCAACTCCTGAATAATATCCTCACATACATATTTCGGTATGTATCCTCTGATATATCTCATATATTCACTCGATACTCTCTCCATACGACTAAGTGCATTCAGTATCTCATCCATCAAAACAACGCTGTCCCTTGAGGATAGCTTATAAGCATGGGCTTTCTCTTGGTGTGTCCGAGCAAAAGCTTCACAGGCGGCAAGAGGTGATCTCAGATTGTGGAGAATGCGTGTTGCCATCTCTGCTGTGTACTTAGCTGCCTTTATGTCACGCTCACTTAAGATTGCGTGTTCTAGAGCAAGGGCTGCCATTTGAACCGATAACTTAAGCAATTGCCAATGTCCCGGTCCAAGATTGTTGGGTATGGATAGAGACATTTTACCAAGAGGTACACCCCCAACAATTAGTGGGGCTTCTATCCATTCATCCTCCATCATTTCTAGTGTATCACGATCCAATATGTCACCAGCTATACACAGTGGTAAGCCGTCACGACTCGTGGTATCAATAACATTCTTACCAGATTGTTCGGAACTATATCTGTAAACTACAGGTTCTTTCTTTCCTGACAACAGAATGTGCCAAGGCTGCGAACCATTGTTCTCAGTTCGGGAGTATGTGATCCCTCCATTTTCAAACATATCTATATTTTGTTTGTATTTAAGTCCAAATTGTGCATAGCTTTGGAGCTTCATCTCACTTTCGGAATCACCTTTCACCAGAAAGATACGGCACCACTCGTATTCCCGACCTTCAAATGTCTTGAGTATTTGGCCAGCAGTCTCGCCAACCCCATGTGCTTCAAGCCAGTTGGCAGAGTCTGTTAGTATTTGATACAAAGGAGTAATATCCTGAGTCAATTTCAAGAAACCTATTAAACCATCAGCATGGAAAGGTGTTTCAAGTTCTGTGCGAAAATCATCGATTCTGGCTATCTGCAAATTACTTGCTTGGAGTTCAGGACCCCGTTGACTAACTCGATAGAAGTGAGCGACGCCATGTTTTGTAGCTTGGTCAATGAGATCAATCTCATCAGCATCCAAAGATCCAGGCAGCTCTTTGAGAAGTCTATTCTGCTGCCATCCTGGTACAAAACCGGTTCTACCGGTTGATTTGGGATTACGGAACAATGGGTTGCCGTTCGGATCAATCAGGCTCAAATCATCATCAATGGTTGTCACAGCGCCTTCCAGAAGTGTAATCCGCTCTGCCTGCCGGAATATGACAGCCAACTGGCGTGCGAGGATTTCAAAAAGCTCCACTTCCTTGTCAGTAGGTGCTTCCTTATCAGATCGTTCCAGGTGGATCGTACCGATCACCTCATCTCCAACAGACATAGGGACAACGGTTATCGCCTTCATGCCAATCTCACATGCAGGTTTAGTCTGTAAGTTAAAGCCTTCCTGCTTTTCGGCACAAACATCCGCGACGCGTATTGTTCGGTTATCTATTGCAACTACTTGCTCTATATCCAATGAATCACGTTCGCTATTGGGAACATCCCCTTTCGGAAGGTCGAAGTCTGTACGCCATCCATGTGCTAAGGTGAATTCCTTGGTTATATCGTGGCACTTACTCGCTACAGTCTGTATTTTTTCACATTTGGGGTCCACCAGGGAAATAATAACCCTATAATATCCCGCCGTATCAATTAGCTCAGACACAGTCTTTTGCACCACACCACCCATATCGAATGGATCTTCAGCTAATTGTAAAATGACAGCTTCTATGACTTTTAAATGCTTACGCCTAAGATCTCCTATTGTTTTTCGATATTCAATTTCCTGTGCCGCTTCATAAGCTGTCCAAAATTGAGGGAGGGTCTTCCACAATGACTCCTGCTCAGTAGCATCTATTTCATAACCAGGTTTATTACGCAAAAACAGAATCGCGGGATTAGGCTTTCCGGGGATAAGTGATTCAATACCTGGATCAGACCACAATTTCATTCGAGCGGAATCCAACCAGTATTTTTGTTTTTCAATAATCTTGCTAGGTTTCCACTCGGGTAATGGAGACGGTATATAGCTAGTATCCATACAACGAGTAACCCATTCCATCGTTTCTGTATTGTATACACCACCTGAATCAAAAGCATATAGATACTGCATTCCATTTAAGAAATGATTCACTACGGCATCTACTCCGTTGTGAGCCTCGTCCAACATATAGGCATGCCAATCAAGTAGCGCATCCCGCAGTCTGAACCTTGCATCACCTGAAACCGGTCTATCGCGTAAATCACCGGGTAGTTCCTTATATGCTTCCCAAGCTTCCACCCATCTCCCCTGGAAAACATAGATATCAGCCAAGTGTCGTTCAGTGAGAATATCTCTAATATATTTCTCCATCATTGGTGATGAAAAAATCAAAACCCCTTCCCTATCAAACTTCAACAAACCTGAAACAGCCAGTTGCTGGGGTATATCCCCAGATGAAATGGCGATTTTGCCAGTCTCAGATTTCATCACTTTCACAACAAGCTCGAACGATTCACGATGATTCTCGATCTCCCTAAATGACGCTCTCAGGTAGTAGTTATCGTGCATAAACACCGATTGGTATTCTTCAATCCACTTTGCGGTTTCGTCAAAAGCCCACACTTCAGAAGGTCTATTTTGATCTAATGTATAAGAATAATGAGCAGCCGCACCTATTAATTCCTGAATAAAGCTAGGAGCACCACCTGTTTTCTTATACAGGTAGTTGAAAGCTCTAGGTTCGATCTCTTCATCAATACTCTTTACCTGGTCAATCCCACAACTCTGCCCCCGTTGCCGGGCACGACACTCACAAAAGTATGATTTAGCGCACTCCTTATCCAATCCCGCAACCACGAAACACTTTGCATGTTGAAATGGTGAGTTTGAACCATATGTCAACGGTACAAAATCAACACTACCGGTAACAACCGCAGATATATGTTTGTGTAAAAAATCATCTCCATTAACAACATAAAGGGCTTCCAGCAGTTGTCGTGCAATCGATTTAGGAAACCCTAGAATATCTTGTACAAATACCCACAATGTATGACGGTTGGTTTCGACCGCTGTGCGGAGCATGTCAACTATCTTTCCAGAAAGCCTTGCTGATGAGCTAATAGTAGACTGCGCATCTATCTTTAATATATAGGCAATATATTGCAGAGTTTGTTCCTGAGTAAGTTGACGAAAATCACTCCACAACAGATGAATAACTGTGGGCTTATCTATCTCAGGCAATTCGTCGCAATGCTTCTTTATCTTGTCGAGTACCATGGCTTTACCACCATGACGAGGTCCCAAAAGAGCTATATGCTCATTCTTTTTCAATAGTGCCATCATGTCGATATAAAGCTCTTCTCCGATCAACCTATATTGTGTATTCAGCATTCTCCTACCTCCTTTCTAAATCGTTTAACAAAGATTCCACCGTGGGATAAAGCTGCACAATTGTATCTCTAAGTAATGGGAATGTAAACGAGTATCGATCCTTTGAGAATCCCAGTATGCACGAGTAATAAAGATTAGTCACTGCTTTTTGTACATCATCTAAACATATACTAGTTTCCGAATGAGAGTGGCAGGCATCCAGGAAATCTCTTTCAGTCCACGGTTCATATTTCCCATACAAGGCATATATAACTGCACATAATCGCTCACTCAACGAGGGTGTAACGGAGTTCATCGTGTTCCACAGGAAATGAGACTTCAAGAAATTGGTGAGTTCGAAATCATTCTCGATTTCATCGACATTCTCTGGATACACTTGCTGAGGTGACTTTCCCATTGCCTTGTCAAACAATCTCTCACCATAGAATTGAACAAGAAATGGGTGTCCCCCTGAACGCTTATGCACCTTTTCTAAAATATGATTCGCATCAATAAATGGAATACCCATCGTTGAAAACGGATCTGCAAGTAAATTTTTTACCTCACTATTACTTAATGGTTGTGTGCGGATGTCTTTGATCGCACCAAAAAAGGGAGAGTATTTTGATCTGCTGATTTCCTGAACCGAGCGAAAACCTGCGAATGTCACCCTAATATAGTTGTAGTCCATCGCCTCTTGAAGAAAACTAAAAAATGGCCAGTCACTAGATTTTTCATGATCGACCAGACGGTCACACTCATCGAAGAAAAGGATAAAAGGTCGCTTGCCACCAGCACTCTCACGATGTAGTAAATGAAATAGATTCCGCGACCCCAACTCCAACCGTAAATCACCCTTTGGCAAAACCTTCTGAACAAGCCTGTGAGCGCAATCCCAGTAGTCACTCCAAGTATAGCAATCGAAATAGAAGCTGCGGTTTCTTGTCTCACGTTTACTATTGAGAACACTCTGTGCCCTTTTCAATAGTGAGGTTTTTCCTATACGGCGTGCACCTGTTACCAGGAATTGGTTGTCCATATCATTAACCAAACTCCGTAATTCGCTTGCTCGCCCTTTGAACATCGCTCCTCGGGCCTCTCTAGTGGTATTAAATGGACAGAGCTCTCGGAGACCGATCTGGCGACGGATAATATCAAATAATGCAGCTGAAGGAACCTGTGCATTGAAAAGCCTTTCAAGGTCAAGTCCACAGACATAAACAGCCTCCAGCGATGATGGGACATAGAGATTGGGCTGTGGTTCTTCACAAAGTGCTATGTGGAAGCAGAAACCGATAGATTGTACGGCATCTTTATATTCAGTAATCAGATGGGCATGCAATCTGGCTTCTTCGTCACTTGTGTTAGGATGAGTAACCATGATGACATTCAGATCCATCCCCTTGAAACCAAGAGAACTTAGCTCAAGCAGGAACAGTCCAGCAGACGCAACCTGTCCGTATTCAACGATCTCAACATCAAGAACGTCCCCAAGTGCCGACATCAACTCCCCGACTGCTCCGTTTGGATTAGGAGGGTTTTCCCGACATGCGTTTTGCCAGAGACTAGGGAACTTTTGTGACGCATCGTGTGGCACGGCTGTTGCTCCTCATTGTATATTCAACAATATTTATCGCATGCTTGCTGACTTGTTCGACTCAAAAGATAGGTTAATGTTCCAGCAACACTAATAGTAGAAAGCCATGTGCACTGGAAGTATTTCCTAAAAAAGGTAGCCACCTAGTTTGTAACAAAGTAACTGTACAAACGACAAACCTTGAAGCCAAGTATTTGTCGTCTGCAATCTTCCCGATCATTTAGTAGGAACAATGATCCCTAAACCATAGAATGTTTTGTTCCTGTATTCCTGCGTGTCCATGGAGAATCCCTGCAAACCCCATGAAAGCGTTAGCATCGCCGGAATACCGTAGAAGCGGCTATATTTGTATACAGAACCGAGGGTGATTCGGTAGGTCAATGCTTGTCCCAGCGATACTTGCTTTCCATTCCCATCTCCGGAAATACCCAACACATTATCGATTCCAAAGTTAGAGTTGTTACCAAATGTCACAGTAGGAACAGCAATCGCTGGCGTAATGCTATTATTTGAATACACAATGTAAAGTTGAGTAGCATTCTCAAACGACCATTTTTCAGCAGACTGGAGTTTAAATTCGATGTTTTTCTCTCCACTATTTACTGTTACTGATATAAATCCATTCTGGGATATCGGACATATGGTGTAGGTGTATTGATCACAAGAATCCTTCCTCTTGAACTTAACATTTTCAACCACGTTATCACAAGCTATATTCGGGAAATCTCCAGCCACTATTCTACCGTTAGCTGAAATATTTAGTGCTACATTAGGACAAGGCGGATGCGGATTTGTTCGATCTGGTTTCACCATTACCCTGAGGATTGCCGGTTTTTCCGGATGGATATATATGGTGTCAGTGTTAATAATATTGCCCTTATTCTGCCTCAGACCATTATATATAAACAGTTCAATGCTCGGAATTGTGTTGGTCATGTCCACAACAATAAGGGGGATGCCTCTCGGATGTGAGGTGTAATCATTTGACGTTTTATCATCGCCAATAACAGGTAAAGCAATAAATAAAGAACAACAAATCAAAATACAGCAGAACACAACAAGGTTTTTCACAGTGATGCCTCCTCTATTATTGAGTGTATATGTCTATTTATTGTTGTAATCATTAGGTAACTCTATACATTTATCCTGCATAAAAATAGCAAAATATTACTTATTTACTAAAATAGATATCAAAACTGAAATATTGAGAGTGAATGGATTGACATCTTTGTTGTATTAATCTAATTCCAACAATGAGAAAACAGGGGATAATGGGACAGACACCTTTTCCTTTTGGGAATTAACGGCTTTATTCATACGGTTTTATACGCTAAAACGCTCCGCAGTCACCCAGTGCATCGGCATCGGCGCTTCGTGGGGACTTAGTTGGTAATGGAACAGTTTGATGTATATTCCCCCTCCGCTCTGATACCGATGCATATTCCCAACAGCTCTGTTCAAGTCTCCACAATTCCCACTCCCCCACTCTCCCCATCACCCCGTCCCCCACTCCTCCCATTCTCTGCGCCCCCCGCGTCTCTGCGTGAAATGCCTTCCTGAAGCCTGAAGTCTGAAGCCTAAAGCCTCAAATAATTGACATCTGGCATCTGAAAACTGACAATTAATACGAGTTAAGCATAGTTTACCGGTGAGGGCATAGGGGTGGGTTATGTTTGTGTTTGGTTCTCAGTATCTGCGGGGGATGACTCCTGATCGGTTTCTTTGGGAGCGGGATATGGAGCTTATGCAGCGGATGGGGTTTAATACAATCCGGGCGTGGTTGGTCTGGGGGGTGCTTGAGCCTGCCCGGGGGAAGATCGACTTTGGGTATATTGATGAGCTTCTTGAGACTGCACTGAAGCACCAGCTGCAGGTCGGGCTGCTGTTCCATCTGCACGGGTGCCCGGAATGGGCGATCAGTGACTATCCGCAGTATTGGTATGTGAATGCGCATGGGCAGCGGTTTGAGTCCTCCCAGCGTGCCAATACCCCCTCCGGAGGATGGCCGGGGTTGTGTCCTGATTTTCCGGATGTGAAGCTGCTTGAGGCGTCATTTATCGAACGCATCGCAGCGCACGTCGATAACCACCCTGCACTGGCCTTCTGGGAACCTATCAACGAGCCCCATATGTGGGTGGACCTTGCAGAGAATCCCCCAGGGGCGTTCTGTTACTGCGAAGGCACCAGGCAGGCTTTTAGAATGTGGCTCCGGCGGAAATATAGCACACTGGAGGCTCTCGGGGATGCCTGGGGACGCCGGTTCAGCGACTGGGACCACGTGCGGCCACCCACCTGGAAGTTCGGCTACACGGACACGGTCGATTTCCGCACATTTACAGCTGAGAACATCGCAGTGCTTGTTGATAGACGGGCAAAGCTTATCCGGCAGCATTCCTCACGTCCGGTTATAGCCCACGCATGGGGCGGTGGCTGCGTGACTTGTTCTCAACTCGGTTCAATGGCCTTCGATGACTGGAAGAATGCGGTGCCGGTGGACAAGTGGGGCTATAGTGCATTCCCTGAAAAGACTGCACAGACAGTGATGGTAGGACTCGGAACAGACGCCACCCGGAATGCCTCCCAGGGCAAGGAGTTCTGGCAGTCGGAGCTTGGGGCAGGAGATTATGGAGCCGGATTCAGCCGCCAGGGACGGATCCCCGCCAGGGTCCAGGAGCAGTTCTGCTGGGAGTCTATAAGGCACGGGGCCAAGGGGTTACTTTTCTGGCAGTTCCGCAAGGAGGCCCACGGGCACGAGATCGGTGCGTTCGGGTTGACTGACTACAAGGGCAATGAGACAGAGAATTTGCGCGCAGTTGCCAGGATCGGAAAAATCCTCAATACCCACGATGAACTGTTCACCCAGGCCCAGGTCAGACCGGCTCCTGTAGCGTTAGTATTCAGCTACAGGTCCTACATGGCTGAGTGGGCGGACAGGCGGAACTGCAAGCTGGGAGTTGACTCACTGAGCGGGTATTACCGGATGTTCTGGGACCAGAATATCACTGTCGATGTGCTGCACGATGAGTTCACTACCCTTGATATGCTGAAGAAATATAAGCTGGTCATACTGCCGATGCCTGTTGCATTAGCTGCACCTTTCCGTCCACTGCTGGCACAGTATATATCAGATGGAGGCACGGTGCTCTCGGACCCATATCTGTGTTCATTTAACGATGACATGTCAATGGCTTCTGAGATCCCGGGAGCGGGACTCTCCCATGTATTCGGCTGCACAGAGGAAGACATCACACAGGCAGCGGGCAGTGAAATCACCCTTACATTCAGGGGGAAAGTGCTGTCGATAACAGGCAGCCATTTCAGAGAGCACTGGCAGGTGTTGCCAGGCGCAGAGACTTTAGCAACCTACGCAAACGGAGAACCGGCAATAGTCAGCAATGCTTTCGGCGATGGCAGGAGTATAATATCCGGCTTAAATCTTGGTCTTTCTTATTCAACTAGACAGGGAGTTGGGGATGACATTATCCGAGACAAGAATACTGAAGTAGATGCTGTTGCGGGTGATATTGTGATGTCTATCGCGCGTGAGGCAGGAGTGAAGTCAGAGATAGAGACACCGGACAATGTACGGGCCAGTTTGCTCTCAACTGAAGATGGGCAGCATGTGCTGATAGCTTTGAATATGTCTGAAGCGGGGTGTGAAGGGAAGATACGGATTGATGGGGTTCCGTTTGAGAATGCGGTTGACTTATATACTGAGGAGCAATGCGATGTTCATGATAGTGCTATTACGCTGAAGTTTGAAGGCTATGAGAGTCGGATACTGGAGTTGAACTAGATGGGAAACATTAACAGGATTTGCAGGTTTATTGTACAAGTGAGTAAACGCTTAACCACATATATTTTACTCATAATTATGGTCTTACCGAGTGCTGTAATGGCGTTGGATGATTACCGCTACGTGGAGGGTGAGGGATTTACCAGCTCTCAAAAATCCGAGTTCAGGGATAAGGGGTTTACTCCGTGGATGAAGTCTCCCTCTCACGGGAGGGTGGCTATTGTCTGGCCTGAGGGTTGGCTTGAGTATAGTGTTAAGGGGTTAATCGGCAAACCATATAATATCTATGTGAGAAGCCTGGCGATATCTGCGATCTATGATATCTACTGGGACGGAGTCAAGGTGGGTACTTCGGTATTCCCTGAGGAGATTACTTCCCTGCGATGGACAAAGAGGATAGCGACTGTGCCTGGCGGGGGGGATCACGTGCTTCGGCTGGTCCCGCTTGCTTCTAATACCAATGTCCCCTACGTGGATGTCATCCTGTTGACGACAAATCCGGACTATCTTCCCGGCATGGATGACCAGAATTTTCAAAGTTTCAGCAGTTATCTTCCACCTTTAGTTATTAAGGGGAAGAGCCAGGAAATGCTGGCTCCTGTCCCTGCTAAGAAGAGTGCTGTGCCTGAGACGATTGAGATCCTCAGTCTCTCTGCACCTCCTTTTGAGATAGGCACTAACTGGATCACGATCAAGTTGAAGAATCTGCTGGGCAAATATAGATCAGTCAGTGTGGCAACAAGTATCGGGAATGGCAGAAAGATAGTCACCCCAGTCTCACTACCTGCAAGCTCTGAACGTGAAATTGGTATCCCCTGCGATGCTAACTTGCCCGGAAAAGGTGATTTGAACCTGAAGTTGGTTGAGCACGGAAAGAGCCTTATTAACGGCAATTATTCGGTGATGGTCGCCAACCCGATATCCATCTCCTCGGATGAATATGCTTATAATATCGGGACCAAAAATGCTGTGTGGAAGGTTGTTTCCACCAGCTCTGCAAAGTCGCTGGGGGAGATCAAGGTCCAGGTCTCGGTGAAGGCACGATTGGGGATAAAGCCCCTCCAATACCGGAGTCTGTCATTCTCAGGCCAGACGGTGGAGACTCGTTTTGAGATAGGAAAACTGACTCCGGGCCGGTATATGTTCATCTCAAAGTTCATCCGGCGGGGTAAAGTCATGCTTCAGGATAAACGGGAGTTCATAATCTTCCGACCGGTTCCGCTGGATGTGTGGGAACCGATAACACGCACAGAGGCCCGTGGGGACGCAATATATGTGAATGGTAAGCCTTTCCTGGGCAGATTGTTGAGCCATGCAGGCCCGGAGAAACTTATACGGGACCAGGGATTCAACCTTGTCCCCTGCGCTGGTTGGGACCCAGACCCGCGCGGAAGTATTCAGGGGACACTCGATGCATGCACTAAGGCTGGTATGTGGGGGAGCATTGCATTATTCAATAACGGCTACTATTTGAGGGAGGGTCATTTTGACCTTGAGCATATCCAGGAAGCTGTCCTCAAGTGGAAAGACCATCCGTCCCTTTGGGGATGGGACATAATTGATGAACCGGATGTGCAGAATGTTACCCCGGAAGAGGTGGCTAAAGTTGCTGAGCTGATCCGAAAACTCGATCCAAATCATATTGTCTGGGTCAATCTGTGTATGTCGGGCAAATCATCTGATTATTTGCAGAGCCAGGACCTGTGGTCATATGACTACTACCCTCTTCCCAGCATTGGTCCTTTTGGATACCAGCATATATGGCTGGATATTACAGACAAGGAGTTCCGAGGCAAGCGTCCGCTGGGAACATACCTGCAGACATACTCAGCAGTCGGCGACAGAATGCCTACCCCGGATGAGCTTAGAAGCAGTTGCTATTTACATATCATTCACGGCTACAAATGGTTTGGCTACTATTCATACAGCGAAGCTTTACCATATGGATGCCTTGCAAGAGATCCGGATCTATGGTCAAGCACCAGAGCACTAAACAGTGAACTCCGCAAGCTGGCTCCGATTATCCTGGATAATGCAGCCTTTGTCCCGATAGCTGCAAGCCTTGGGCCTGAAAAACTCCAGGTAGTGGTAAAAATGGTCAACGGAAAGAAGTATCTGATTGCTGTCAGCGGTGTTTCGGAGACAATTAATGTGCAGTTGAAAGTTGATGGCAAGGTTGCGGTGGAGCTGTTTGGAGAGGAGAAAAAGATACCTATCAAGAATGGAATGCTAAAAGATAGCTTTGCACCGTATGATGCGAAAGTGTACGAGATACGCTAGATGAATTTGCTCTGAGTGGCGATTCGGAAATCGCCACACAGCTAGTAGTCGGCCAATTTGTTGTGCGTTAGGGGCCAATCAGGAGATTGGCGTTCCCGGAAATCAATCCCCCTGGCCCCCTTCGCCAACAGGGGGAATCGCATTAGAAAGTGAACATGTAAAAATCAAACAAATATTTGCTGATTCGGGTATGATATGTTCTGAAAACTATGGTTAAACTGTAAGATTTTAGCTGCGGGAACTCTTGAAAGTGCAAAATCGGATTCATTTACGAACTAGTTGTTCCCGCAGCATAGCTTCCGTTGCCAGTCAAAATCCTAATGCGATTCCCCTGCTTCGCCAAGGGGGAATTGGGGTGGTACTTCGCAATTGGCTTGTGCATAAGTCTCAGTCCTACTGGTTTCATAAAACACCGAATCTCTGAATCCCTTTACCGCCGATTATCCAGCCCTATTGCACATTTTTTGATTTATTTCCTTCGCCATGTGTAATTTCCCACATTTTCAGGTAAACTGAGTTTACCGGTCTATATAGTTCAATATAAAATAATAGACTGCGTAACAGGTTTACTAAGTAATTGGAGGATCATTGATGAGGAAACAGGATTTTACAATATTGGTGGCGCTGTCAGTATGTCTACTCAGCACTGCAGTGTCTGCACAGTTTAGAAAGGGAGTAGCGATACAACCTGGCATGATATCCAAAATCCCACAGATTAAGATATCAGGGAAATGGATACCTTCAATAGCAGGCGGCAAAATAGCGCTGCCTTCCAGACTCAATATTCAAGCAAAATCTAACCAGACTACTCTCCAGATCGATATCCCTGGATTTACTGCTGAAGATATCAAAGGACCTGATGGAACTGTATATCAGCAGCTTACAATACCCAATGGCGGACATGTGGCAGAGGTGGGTAAGCCTGAACTGCCTACTGTAAGTACGTTTGTTGAAGTACCTACAGGAATGAAGGTAAAGGTAACTGCTACCCCGGTCGGAGAACCGGAAGTTATTGATGACATACTTATCTGGCCAGCTCAGAACCAGGGAACAGACAGAACAGGATCCCCTGAACCCAAATTTGTCAAGGATGAAAGAGCCTATAAGATTGATTCATTTCTGCCGGTATCTATGGTCAGTTCTTCCGAACCCCATATAATCCGCGGTGTAAGTGTAGTCAATATCAGTGTAATACCTCTGCAATATAATGCAGCAAAAAAGCAACTGAAATCCTACAGCAAGATAGCGGTGAAAGTGGAGTTCACAGGATCACCCATAGCTCAGTGGCAACAACGCAGACAGAAATATGCGACGGTTGCGTTTGCATCTTCTTTCAATCACGTAGTCCCAAGCTTTGTTGGTGCACTGCCGAAACATTTGATTGACTTTGATGTTTACATTCCATCAATAATCCCCAAGCTTGAACTACTAGCAGCGGACTACTTGATTATATGCCCCCAGGGATGGTCAGAAACAGTCAAACCGTTAGCAGCCTGGCGTGAAGCAAACGGGCTTCTTACAAAGATTGTGGAGATAAATAACATACCCGGTGGAGCATCGGCTGATTCCATAGCTGCCTATATCAAGAATGCATATGAAGACTGGGTAACTCCACCTACATATGTAGTTTTGATAGGTGATGCAAACTTAATCCCTACTTTCTACCGCACTACACATCCTGATGACTATGAAGACGGAAAGAAAATCGGGACTGATCTTTACTACTCAACAGTAGACGGAAATGACTTGTTCCCCGATATTGCCCTTGGCAGGATACCTGCTGCAAATACTGCTGAAGCGACTACGATGATAAGTAAGATCATCAACTACGAATGGAGCCCCCCGGTAGGCAATTGGACACAAAATGTGCTGGTAGCTTCCGGATATCAGGAAGGGCGGTATTTCCACATCACCAGCAATGCCATTTCTAATTTCCTTAGGGGTAAAGGCTACACAACAACTAAGGTTTACAAGGGTGGTGAATATACAGGTACCGGAATACAGGTTTCCAATACAATCAACAATGGAGTATTCCTTGTAACCCACCGTGATCATGGTGATTCCAGACATGGTCCCAGTGGGGGTTCGGATGGTTGGAGTGAGCCGAGTTGGAATGCAGGTCAGGCAAGTAACTTGACAAATGGCAGAGCATTACCGGTAGTGTTCACCCTCAACTGCCGAACCGGTTGGTTTGATGATGAAACCGATAAAGACACAACTGATCCCGGAGGAAACAGCCTGTCGGAAGCGCTTATACGGAATCCTAATGGCGGCGCGGTGGCTGTTGTAGGAGCATCCAGAATTAGTTACAGCGGTTATAATGATGAACTCGCTCGAGGTTTTATGGATGCCATCTGGCCGGATTTCGATCCTGACTACAGCGGTGGAGCTCCTCTGGGAGCACGACTTGGACAGGTGTTGAACGCTGGTAAGATGTGGATGTACGACAAGTATGTGCTCTCAGACGGCGAAGGATATGCATGGCGTCCTATACCTATTCGAACAACCACTGAGTTTGAGATATTCCATCTCTTTGGGGATCCGGCAATGAGGATGTGGACATCAGCTCCCGGAACAGCACTCAGCGCGAGCCTTGTGAAACCGTTGAAAACAACAGGTAAGCTCCGTGTGACTGTAAAATCAGGCAGCACGGTTCTCAGAAACGCCCTTGTCGTGTTGCAAATTCCTGGTGAATACAGGTCATATAGAAGCGGTAAGACTGATTCATCGGGAGTTATTATATTCTCAGTGCCAAATACTGAGCAGCGATTTGTGGTTACCGCCAGTAAATGGCCGGCAAGACCATTCCAGGAAGAGATGGAGGCTTTAGAATTGAAACCGATATTGGTAATACCGAAGTAATACAGCTTCTGAGTATATGAACGTCAATTTTCCTGGGTGGCAATATTGGATTGTCACCCAGGAAAGTAGTTTTTACTGCACAGTTATCTTAAACTTCTGCACTTTTACTGGGGCTACGTTTTTTTCCCAGGATCTGGCAGAATTCGTTATATATTCATTACCCCTCTTCATTTGCTGTGCAGTTGCAGCTAGAACACACGTCAGGGATTCTGTTTCGGATGTGATTGCAAATCACATCCGAGCAGCGTCTGGAAGGGAATTTAAATTTGAGCAGTCATCTTCAGAACTGCCTCTGTCGTAAGTGCTAAAGCTTTCTGGAGGCATCTTACGTCATAATGGCTGTAGTGTTGCAATCGTGGTAGAATATGTCAATCTTACCATCTTCGCTGCACCTGAGTGCATTATTAAGTAGTTTCGAAACTTGGGGGTGGGACTTCCAGCAGTTGAAATCACATTAATCTTTATCCTAACCCGGAAGTCCCAAAACCGATGTCTGCATATTCATTATTATAGTAAATCAAATTGATATTCGTTCCATTCGGGAATTCTCACAGGACTTTATTGACAAGAATGATTGGCACAACTGATCAACCCATTACTTCATAATCAGTGGCGTTCCAATAGATTCCTGCGTATTCACTATGAGCTTGACCGTAGGTGCAGTTAGCTTGCCAGTCCAAGCTTTGACGTTTTGTCGTCTGCTTGATTGCCAAACATAACCAACTGTCTGATCATTTTCGCATGTTATATCTACCAAATATTTCCCGACAGGTAAAGACTGTTTCCATCTCAAATCTATGGTTGAATATCCGGGATGAAGATAGATAATTTCTTTTGGAGACACTTTTCTACAAAACACACCACTCCCCGTAGGTTTTGCATCTAGTTGCAAATAATACTCCGTTGTCTTGCTCTTAGCATCGGCTGAAATGAATCCTTCAGTTTCCTCACTGGGAACGAAAATGTCAGTTCGTGACACATTCTGCACTGCAAATATAACTGCTGGATTTCCATACTTTCCAGGAGGAACAACCGTTGCCCAGGCTCTTAGACCGTCCACCGGTTCCGACCACTTGCGCTTGGTTAACTGTTTGAGAATTCTAATGACATCGGATTTACGTTCTTTAAGTAGAACTGAAGGAGGACTCACCATATCCTGATATCCATCAGCATTGATAACCCAAATTCCTGATTCTCCAGTTCTGGTTGTATATACCGCTCCTGAACCACCGTAATTCGGCGCTACACTCGTGACACACTTCATCTCAATGGATTTTGCTGTAGCCCCCTTCAACACCTTTGATACCTTGATAATTGCAGTCCCCCTCTCTAGTCCGGAAGATTTCACTGCATCATCTTTTTCAATTCCTGTAACTTTTCCAACCACAACAGACTTCGCCAAATCCAGATGTACTTCCAAAGGCAATCCTACGCCTGCTGTAGCAACCGAACGTGAACACACTAGCCCGGCAGAAACCATTAACACCAACAGCGTGATTCTTAAATAATTTGTTATTACGTTGAATTTCATTGTTCCACTCCTCTTTTATGGTAATTTGGGATAGGCGTTACATCCGGTTATTTCAAAGTAAACTGTTTTGGGCGATAGTATACGTTCAGTATGACGTATACCAGAAAAGGTTTGTTACTATTGTATGATGATATTTTCCGGAATCAATGATTGCAAACTTTATAGCTCTGTGGGACATACACATCTGTGCAGTTACTAAATAGTGAAAGTTGGGGTCATATTGGGGAAGGATTCATGGGATTTATGGGACAGACATTTTTTATGGTTACAAAATAGTATCTGTCCCGATAACTAATGTGATTACTCCTCTTCACCACTGTGCAGTTGCTTCAAAACACATGTCAGGGATTCTGTTTCGGATGCGACTGCAAATCGCATCCGAGCGTTGGAAGGGAAACGCCAATACGGAGATTGGCGTTCCCAGGATCTACACTATTTCCTTGATTGTATATTCCATACTCCCCAGGTCTACCTTGGCGGCTTCTACACATTGGAGGTAGGGGTCTTTGCCATGAATCTTCTGCAGGAGGTGGACATCGGCGTCTGAGACTTCCATTTGTTCGGGGAGGGAGCCTTCGATTAGGTCTTCGGTTTTGATCATATCTATGGATGCTTTCTCTACACCAACTATGTCTGTGCCAATTAGAATCCCAACGTCCGGGACCATCGATGGGGAACTGAAGCCCCAGCAGTCGCAGAATGGGGTTATGCTGGTCAGTTGGTTTATGTAGAGGACTGAATCTTCGGCGAATGTCTCCAGCACAGCTTTTGTTGTTCTTGCCATGGCACCCTGGAACCTCTCGCTGCCATCTCCCTCTATGGTTATAGCTTTCTGAGGGCAACTTACAACGCAGTGGTTGCAGTATTTGCAGTCGTGGAAGAATATATCCATCTTGCCATCTTCACTGAACCGTATGGCGTTGTTTGGACAGTTTGATGAGCAGAGTTCGCAGTGAGTGCAGAGGTCTTCCTGCCAGTTGAGTTCTGTGTTGTAAACTGCGTGTATAGCACCTCTGGTCTTACCGACTACACAGCCCATAGCGATGTTCTTGATCGCCCCACCCCATCCGCAGGCGCCATGTCCTTTGCCGTGGCTGTAGACAATCATCGCATCGGCATTGACTATCTCTCCACATATCTGAACTTCATCCAGGGTCAGGAAACCTATGGGTTTTGTGACAAAGTATTTCTCGTTCAACCCGGCTGCAGGAACAATCGGGCAGCCAAGCGCTTCTTCAACATATCCCCTGTATTTCGCTTCGCGCACGGCTCCACTGCCATCGGTGACAAATGGCGAAGCTCCGGCGGTTTTCAGCTTATCTACGAGCAATTTCACGAAGAGTGGCGGGATGGTGGTATATCCAAGGTTACTGCCCAGGTGCATCTTGATTGCAACAGACTTGCCTTTGAATTTGGATTCAAGCTCCATCAGGTCCAACTGCCTCTGGAACTTTGCCGGTAAGCTGGCCTGAGGCCTGAGTTGTTTCATCTTAGCAGACGCAAATAATACTTCGCTCATATATCTACTCCTTAGGAACTGGATTTTCTAACTCATGTTAGCACGAAGGGAGGGAAGAAGCCAGAAGACAGAAGTCAGAAGTCAGAATATTCTCCCGGCAATTTGAGTGCAAAAGTAATTCCACAGTGCATTGCAGATAACTAGGCTGCGATAACAGCCACTAACATGTTTCCAAGATTCCTAACTCAGTATTCGGTTTCAACATTCTGACTTCTGTCTTCTGTCTTCTGACTTCTCTCCCCTTAGCAAAGCGGTTTACTTTTTTGAGTTCAAGTTTGCCGGTAGACCCCACATGTATTGTATAATAGTAAGGTTTTGGACGGCCAATTGCCGCCCACTTTTTCACGTAACACTAGATGGAGGAATCCGAACTATGTCTGAGGTAAAAGTGCCATTTTATGGGCACGTACGACAGTATCACAATTTAAAGGCCGATATCGATCAGGCCATATCTGGCGTCCTTGAGAGTGGCGTCTACACAACCGGCGCAGTAGGCAAGAGATTTGAAGAAGAGCTCCAGGCTTACACCGGAATGAAGAAAGCTATCGGTCTGAACTCCGGAACCGATGCCCTTTGGTTTGTTTTCCTGGCCCTCGGTATTGGCAAGGGCGATGAAGTCATCACCACTTCCAACACATTCTGGGCAACAGCTGAGTCAATCTGGCTGGTTGGCGCAACACCAGTATTAGTAGACTGCGATGCCAAGACCCGCAATATCGACGTCACCAAGATTGAAGAGAAAATCACCAGCAAGACCAAAGCAATCGTCCCGGTTCATCTTTATGGCCAGTGCGCTGAGATGGATAAAGTCGCTGCTATTGCTAAAAAGCATGGCCTCTTCGTAGTTGAAGATTGTGCCCAGGCTTTCGGCGCTGCCGGCGACACATTCAAGATTGGTGAGTTTTCCGATGCAGTCTGCACAAGTTTCATCACCGCCAAAAACCTTGGCTGTTTCGGTGATGGCGGTGCTGTCTTCACAAACCGCGAAGATCTGGTTACCCCAATCCTGAAGATGCGCAACCACGGTTCAGTTGCCCGTTCAGTACACAGCGTTGGTTGGAACAGCCGTTTGGACGAAATCCAGGCAGCTGTCCTCAGCGTCAAACTGAAACACATTGACGAGTACAACGATTCCCGTATCTCCCGCGCAAAGATATACGACGAGTTGCTTGCTGACTCCGGCCTGAAACTGCCTTACGGCAAGCCTGGTTACAGACACGTATATCATCTGTATGTAGTTGAGACACCAAAGCGAGATGAACTTCAGGCTTACCTGAAGGACCGCGGTATCATCGCTCTGACCAACTACCCGATTGCTATCCACCAGCAGGAAGGCTTCCCATTCGGCGCCGGCGATCCTAGCCCGGTTCTCCCAGAGTGTGAATCAAATGCAGCTAATTGTCTTTCCCTGCCGATCTACCCTGAACTGACTGACGACGAAACTAAGTTCGTTGCTAATGCAGTCAATGAGTGGGCGAAGAATAACTAATCAACGCTTCTTTTCGGGCCGATGCTTGCGTCGGCCCGTTCGTTCTTTTAAGGAGACTTCGATATGCCTAAAGTCTACACAGTTGCGATTGCTGGTTGCGGCAAGCGTGGGAAGGTCCATGCTGACCTTTTCTTCAGAAATTCAAGATTCGAAGTAGTCGGCGTTGCCGATGTTGATGCTACAAGGACTGCAGAATGCGCTGATATGTGCGGCAATCCTGAGCAGTTTGATGATGCAGCAAAAATGCTGGCAGCAAAGAAACCGGATGTCTTCTGTTTCTGCACACCCCCCACCCTCCGGATGCCTTTCATCAAAATGGCTGTGGAGAATAAGGTCAAATTAGTAGCCTACGAAAAACCGATGGCAGCTAACATGACTGAGTGCATAGAGATCAGAGACATGCTGCGTGCGGCAGGCATTAAGTCTGTCCAGAGCCATCAGCGCAAATATAACCCACAGTTCCAGAAGGTCAAAGAACTCATAGATAGCGGAGCCATCGGCCGTATCCAGAATATCTATGCTACCTGCGGCGGTTGGATGATGCACATGGCCACACACCTGGCTGACTACATGCGCTGGTTCAACAACAATGAAGAGATCGAATGGGTAATCGGAATGGCGGATGGTAAAGAGAAGTTTGAGGACAACCATCCTTCTCCTGATTATCTAGCTGGACTTATTCAGTTCAAGAATGGCGTTCGCGGTACCCTTGAGACCGGATCCCTTGCTCCTGATGTCCCTGAAGTTGAATACTGGTGGAGAAAAGTCCGCATCGGAGCAGTCGGGACCGAAGGGTTTGCAGAGTGTTTCGTAGGCGGCGGCTGGAGAGCAGTTACCAAGGATTCTAATGGAGTTATCTCCGGTGATGGCACATGGGATGCAGACAATGAGCAGCTTCCTTACATCGAGGACATTGCCCTGTGGTTGGATGGAGTCAAAGAGCACTCCTGCGACGGTGAGCAGGGATTCAAGGATGCTGAAGCTATGTTCGGCCTGATGCGCTCTGCAGCACTCCGCAAGAAGATAGATTTCCCTCTCGGTCCTGGTGAACCTGAGCTGGAGTTATTGAAGAACTCGATGCCGGACTAGGAAGGGAATGAAGTCAGAAGTCAGTAGACAGAAGACAGAATCTTGAGTCCGGAAGCCTTGATTGCAGCAGCGTGATTTCTCCTTTGTAAAGGGAATCACGCTGCTTTTTGTTTATGTGTAAACAGGAGGTATTTAGCCTTCTTGTCTGCCTTCAACAGCTGTGAAAAGGACTGCGGCTGCCAGGCCTAATCTTCGATCCATCTGTTTGTTTATGTCCATTGTGAAGTCCAGGTCCATCTTCAGTATGAATGGATTGAAGTGTTGATGGAATGATAACACTGGCATTCCCTGGATTGTACCGTGGAAACTCTGTGGAATCAGGTTGGTAGCAAATCTACGCAGTAGTGCCATTAACAGACTATCTTCTGTGATTTCCCCTATATCATTATCATTGGTATCCATAATGATCCATGCATCCTGGACCATGGACTGCCAGCCTCTGCGCTTAAAAACTCCGACTTTCTCTCCGGTCCTTGAGTCCCATACATCATAGGCTGCAGAGAAATCCAGGATTCTACGTGCCTTAATTGTAAGGACCTCAATGGACTTGCTTTCGTCCGTATAGACTCTGATGTCTTCTCTCAATTTGAAGACTTTTCTATCTACATAAAGAGCCAATGCTCCCACTGAATTGTATATATGGAAAGCACCCAGTCTAAACAGCTGCTTCTGAATCATATATTTATCGAAATCAAATGGATTCAAAGACATATTGACTACCTCTTGGGATGTATAGTCGTCCTGTGGATAGAAAATGCTGGACGCTACTCCAGTGTTCGGCAACCAGGTTTATACATCCTTCTTATGACAAGGAATGGTGGGGGAGACGGTAATCCAGGCTACTATATTTTGCCAGATTAATCCTCCACCCTTTTCTAAGAGGAAACTAGTTTAAGTATTTTAATTAAGCTTTATGCGTTGTTTGGTATTTTTACATTTACCATTGATGCAATCTCACCCCGTTCAATCCAGCCATCTATCAGATTGATTACGGCTTGGGTTATTTCCTGTCCATTTGAAATCAGTAACATACCCTTTTTACTCCGTATGTCCTGGTTCATAATCATACCAAGTTTCAGATCAACAGTTTTGACATTACGGATCAGGAAACGTGACTGTACAGCTTGTAAATCCACAAGTGTCCCTGCAACAACGGGGCTATAGTCTGCAGACCGTTTTTGCAATTCGGCGGTTGCGCCTTCATAGGTCAAACCTGCTGATATTCTTTGCTCGATAAACAGGGCCACATTGAGCATTTGAGCACCCAGTATAACAGGATCATTTATAGACCGCTCTCTAGATGCCATGAGTTCTCTATATGGCACTTGCTGGTTAGCAATAATCTGCGCTACAGACTCCATACGAGGTATGTTAGCCAAAAGGTCGCAGGCAATTGATGGGTGCTTGCTGAATTTTTCTTGCTCTTGCTCACTAAGTCTCGTCCCTGTATAGACTTTTTCAAGTATATCCTGTTGAATCACTACACAACCAAGCTGTGACAATATCGCTGCCAGTTCAAATTGCCAGGAATTAACTATACCCAATTTTGCTGCCATATGCTTTATGTGCTGTCTTAGCTTAGATGCTCTGCTGAATGCAATCGGGTTAACCAAGGCCAACACATCGGTCAGTACTTTGATGCTGCCGCTGAGGGTCTGTTGGAGTAATACACGCTCAGCAGTGACCAGACGATGCATCTGGATCCCTGCTTCAAGAGCCTTTACCAAAACCTGTATCTCAACAGGTTTTGTCAGGAATCTGAATATGTTACCTTCATTGACTGCTGCAATAGCAGTATCGATTGACGCATAACCAGTCAACAGGATTCTAACCGTATCCGGACTGCGATCCTGCAGCCTGCTCAAGAACACTGCGCCGTTCATATTAGGCATTTGCATATCGGATACAACAACGGCATACGGACCATTTGCGGCTATCATTGCAAGCCCAGCATCTCCCGATTCTGCTGTATCTATATCATAGCCGGCTTCCACAATCAACTGCCGACGAATTCCAGCGAGTATATTTGCATCATCATCAACAAAGAGTATTTTGTCGGGCATATTATGCTGCCTTTCTTCCATTTTCACAAAGAGCTTCACGCCAAGCCTTGATTCGACCATCTAGTTTAAGATTGTTGATATAATCCTGAGACATTATAGCTGGTGGGATTTTCGAATCCACCGCATTTGTCTCGTTATCAAAGGCATCTGCTATATGAACCGCTGTCATAGGGCAGAAACCGATATGTTTGCATCTGTCCGGAGTATGATGATAAGCGACGGCTTCCACAACATCATCAGGCAATCCCCATAGGCCAAGTAAATATGCACCTATTTCAGCGTGAGTTGTCCCGATATTTTCCCGCTCAGCCATCCACAAAGGCTGTTTCTTTTTCATGGCTTGTGCCAGAACTCTGCCATATTCTGTAGGCATGTTCGTTGCAAGTATCATCTTTCCAAGGTCATGCATAACACCAGCAGCGAAGCAATTATCTGAAACAATACTCGATTGCTTTTCAGTTTTGGCTATCAACTGTGCAGTCGCCCCGACTACAAGGCTGTGCTTCATTATTTTATCTATAGAGAACGCACTAATGGAGCCAACAGGGAATTTTGAGAATACTTTTGCAGAGAGCACCAGAGCGCTTATTGTATTCAATCCCAGTACATTCACTGCACGAAAAGGATCCGTAATCTGTTTGTCTGATCTCTGGGATCCAAAGAATGCAGAATTGACCATTTGCAGAGTTTTAGCCAACATACCTGCATCTTTAGAGATGATTTTTGAAACAGCAAGCATAGACGCATTTGGTGACTGGAGTTCTTTTACTATCTCCATATACAATGTAGGCATCGCAGGGAGAGAAGTAATCTGTGAAACCACCGCCTTTATTTGGCTATTATTCAGCATATCACGCAAAGAACAAGCCCGAGAAACCGTCGCCTGTAGTAGATCGGCATTGCAGGGTTTTGTGAGGAACTGATGTGTTACTCCTACACACCGTAGAATAGCATCTTGGTCAGATTGTCCGGATAAGATAATACGCACACTTTGTGGATTCAGGCGCATGGTCTCTTTCATTACATCGGCGCCATCCATACCAGGCATTCTCATATCCGATATAACTACGTCAAATGGCTGCTTTTTCATTAACTCCATGGCCTCGGGCCCACTGGATGCAAACTCTGCCTCCCAATCACCAGTTAAGCACATCACAATGCGTCGAAGGCCACTCAATATCATGGGTTCATCATCTACGAATAGGATACGTTTCATTTTATATGTCTCCAATTTATGGTATCTGTATATCAAGCAACATCCATTTCCTCAGCTATATATAGTGGCAGTTTAATATGAAAAGTTGTGCCTTTTCCTGTTTCTGATTCAAATGATATTGTTCCCTGATGTTTATCGACTATTATTGATCGGGATATTGCAAGTCCTTGACCGGTTCCCTTTCCAACCCCTTTTGTTGTGAAGAATGGATCAAAGATTTTCTTGGCAACGCTTTCGGGAATACCTGAACCAGTATCGCTTATCATAAGGTCAACCCATTGCCCATTCTGCGTGGTTTTAATCGTAATAGTACCTTTATCCTGTCCACTTTCTTTATTAGCATCACCTATAGCGTGAGCTGCATTGATAGTGATGTTCAAAATGACCTGATTAAGTTCATCAGGGTAGCAGGGAATAGGAGGAAGGTTGTGATCAAGATCAAGAACCATCTCTGCTACATATTTCCACTCGTTTCGTGCGACAGTTACAGTTGTCTCAATGGAAGCATTGAGATCAAAGAAAACCTTTTCTGAGGTGCTTGGATGGGAGAACTCCTTCATTGCACCAACTATTCTGGTGACTCGCGCAATGCCTTCAAGGGATTGCTCAATAGCCAATGGAATCTCAGTCTGTAAGAAATCCATTTTTGTCTGCGATTCTGTATCTCGGACTTGCGAGATAATGCTCTCATCCAGTATTCCCTCTACGGCAGCGTCTGACATAAGTTTATATGACCCTATTAGCTTTAGAAGAGCGCCGAATCCATACTGGAGAAACTTGGTATTGTCTCCGACATACTGAGTGGGAGTGTTAATCTCGTGTGCAATTCCTGCAGCCAGATTACCTATACTCTCAAGTTTCTGAGCACCTACTAGTTGAATCTCCATGATTTTTCGTTCGGTAATATCTGATCCATACAGCAAACACCCTACATACTCACCTGTATCTGACATTACCGGGCTGAAGGTGACGCCTATGATCCTGTCCTGACCATCCATATTTGTAAGCTTGATCTCATCAGGGTGAACAGGCATGCATGTTCTTTTGCATTCTTCCAGTCCATTAATAATCAATGCTACATCCCATGAAACATTAGAATCTACCAGAGATCCGCCTATAGCTTCTTCTGAAGTGATACCTATTACCTTTTCAGCAGTAGTATTCCATCGTAATATATTTCCATCAGAATCAATGCGGATAAGTATTGAAGGTATGGATTTTATAAGCAACTCAGTTTCTGAATGAGCTTTTTCAAGTTCTCGGAGTGCGGAATCATACTCGGTAACATCCAACATTGTTCCAACTATACCGCCGGTAGCGCCGTCAGCATTTTTAAACTGCGCTTTGTAAAACACAAAATCATGCACTGTTCCATCACAGAGTTCAACAACACATTTGTATTCCTGACTGCCTTCGTTCTCCAGGACTAAAAGATCAACCATCTTGTGTATTTCGGCAGTTTCATCTGTATACAGGTCACATGCTGTCATACCAATGATTTCATCAGTGCTCATAAACTGCATATCAGAAAATGTCGTATTGCATCCCATATAGAAACCTTCAGGATTCTTGAAGAACACCGGTATGGGGATTGCATCAATGACTTGCTGTAGTTGCTGCAGATAGCCCTCGCGAGCCGCGTCGGCTAATTTCCGTTCCGAAATATCACGAAACATGATGGGTATACTCCCATCGAATTGTTTTTTGCCGCTTATTTCAGCAGGGAGCAGAACTCCATTTTTACATCGAAGCATCCATTCAGCTACAACTACCTCACCAGAATGCAGGCGATGGATTTCATCCGTTAGTCTCTCATAATCATCTTGGTTGACTGTATCTATAAGGCTTGTAGAAAGTAACTCTTCACGTGAATATCCCAGCATGTTACAAGTACTCTGATTGGCTTCAACACATATGTCTGTATCATCATATATCAATATGCCATCCGAAGCTTGCTCTATCAGAGCCTGATATCGTTCTTTACCAGCTCGAAGTAACTCAGTTGCGTTCTTCTGTGTTAGAATCTTCCAGAGTCCATCCATAATCAGATTGATGTGATGTGTATCGGATTCATTGTAGTCAATCTCTTTGTTACCCACTCCAGCAACTGCTACAATGTGATCGCCATCAAACACAGGGACATTCATATGACGAGTAAGGGCTACATGCCCCTCAGGTGTCCCTCTTTTATGCGGGGAAGGTGCAGAATAATCGTTGGTTATGATGGCTCTACGCTGCCGTACAGCTTCACCCCAAAGTCCTGTTTGATCCATTTGATATACTATAGGCTTTTCAATCATGGCACACTCAGCCATCGCGCTGTTTGACCAATGCTGCATTGTCAAGACAGTCTCATCTTCACTAACAAAAGCAAGGTAGCCGATCTTGCTGCTGGTTAGCTTTATGCATTCCTCAAGAGCGTATAAGGAAATGTCCTTCACCGAAGCATCAGTCATCTGGTTCAACCGCAGTAATGTCTGCGTTCGGTCTTCGTTGAGCTTTCTTTCTTTCTCTAAACGCTTGAGTTCTGATATGTCTCTGACTGTTGACTGAATGATTAAATTTCCACAATGCTCCATCCTGCTCAAGAGTACGCAGGTAGGAAACTCTTCACCATTCATTTTTTTACTCATCCACTCGAATGAATTGGATCCCTCTCGCACTGCTGTCTCGATACACTCTTTAGCTTTATCACTTGACGCACGCCCATCCGGCTGCAAATCGGAAGATATTGCCCAAGGCCCGATAGACGTAAGCTCCTCCACACTGGTTATTCCGAATAGCCCCATGGCTGCTGGATTACAAGAAGTGAACAACCATGAGGGGGGAGCCATAGTCATTATGGCATCACCCGCACTTTCAAAAAGGCCCCTGTATCTCTCCTCACTCTCCATAAGTTTTTCCCGGATACAGTATTGCTCGGTCACATCTGAGAACACCAAAACCACACCAGTGATAGCTCCGGATGAATCGCGAATCGGCGCTGCGCTGTCGGCAATCTGCCTTTGTGTTCCATCACGGGCTATCAGGGTTGTATGATTCGTAAGGTGACATATTTCGCCTGTGGACATTACTTCGTGCACTGGGATAGCAGCCATTTCACAGGTAAGTGCATTAATGATCCTGAAAACCTCCGAAATCGGACGTCCTATAGCATCAAGCCAGGACCAACCGGTCATCTCTTCTGCTACTGGATTCATTCGAAGCACTAGTCCCTCAGCATCAGTTGAGATCACAGCGTCACCAATGGAGTGCAATGTGGTCAAAAGATTTTCTTCACTCTCCCGCAGTGCCTGTTCTGCCAATGCTTGCTGGATAACAGTCGCCACAGTCGTGGAAAGCCCATCAAACATTGCATCTTCAGCTGCAGAGATGGAATGCTTTGAGAAAAGCCCCAAAACTCCAAGTTTATCTCCATTTGGAATGTAAAGCTGATATCCTGCAAACGACATGAGTCCAAGTCCACGTGCCCATTCGTTGTTATGAACCCTGGAATCATTCTGCACATCATTAGTAAGGAACTTGTGATCTTCACCCGCAGCGATGAGCCCTATTTTGTAACAGCCAAAGGGAACACGTCGATGAACTTCACCATCTAAATGAGTGTAGCGACCGGAACTCGCCAGCAAGCGCAGACACATATCCCGTTGACGACAGACATGCAATCCTTCAATCTCCTCAGCGTGGATACAACCTTGTTCACATAAATCACCTGGCATGGTGACCCAGACGCGGCAGAAATCGGCATCGAAAAGACTTACAATACCATCGGTTACTATCTTGAGTTTGTCCTCCAGCGCACCTGGGGCAAGAAGTAACTGTCTGAGATGGCTTACACCCTGCTCTTGTAGAAGCGCTTTCTCCCTGTCCTGCTCAGCCTGCTTACGTTCAGTAATGTCGCGGAATGTCCAGATTCTGCCGAAATTGTGTCCATCTTCACCTACAACGGGAGCAGAATACCTGTCCAGTAGCATCCCATTTGTGAACTCAATTTCATCACGACTGCTCTGGTCAGGATGATCGTAAAGATCCATTATCTTTGCAATGAATAGGTCAGGATATTTTGTCATGCTTACCGCATGTTGAAGCCATAGTGCATCATCGTCACTGTCTGCTATATCTTTTGGAATATTGAACAACTCAACCACACGTCGATTGACAACGATTATCCTCTTGTTCTCATCTATCACGAGTATTCCATCCAGAGATGCATTCATCTGTGCGTCTAATAAAGATGTCTTAATTTGCAACATTTCCCGGATTCTGTATTGTTCGGTCACGTCTGAAAAGACCAGGACCACCCCTGTTATAACTCCGTCGTCATCGCGGATTGGAGCTGCGCTTTTAGCAATCTGTCGCAAGGTTCCATCACGAGAAATGAGAGTCGTGTGATTTATCAGATGTGAAACCTCACCAGTAGAGACCACTTCATGCACGGGGACAACTGCTTTTTCCTGAGTCAGAGTATTAACGATGTTAAAAATCTCCGATACAGGATGTCCAATGGCTTCGGCTAAACTCCATCCGGTAAGTTGTTCGGCCATGGGATTTATATGAACCACACAAGATTCAGCATCTGTGGATATTACCCCATCACCGATGGATTTGAGAGTAATGGAAAGGTTTGCATCGTTCTTGCGAAGCAAATCATCTGAGACTGAGATGCGCTCGAATGTTTCCAGTTGCTTCTCATAGGAGAAGTAAAAAGCAGCCAGTAGCATCAATACCAGAAGTGTAATGACAATAGGCTCCAGTCGCGCATGAGCAACTAGACTTTTGTACACTTCCTGCGACATATCGATCCCAAGGACTATTGCCACTTTGCCCGTGGTTTCGTCACGAATTGGAACAAATGCAGAAACCCATTTCCCCCATTTATCTGAATACTCTGCCATCGCCTGCTGACCTTCTCCCCTGCATAGTGCAAGCAATTCCGCTGGCGCATCCGTATATTTGTCTCCGGGAGGCGTGTAATCTTTTGATGAGGGTGGTTCGGAATCAACAGAGAAAATGATCTCTCCATTCTTTACGATCATTGTGTATACAAGACGATACATAGCATAATCATCTTTTATATCAGTAAGTCGATTTTTCAGAAATATATAGCCGGGACTATTGAGATCTTTAATTGAATCAGTTTTACCCAGCATCTTGTCAGTAATTGATGCCGCCGCTAAAGCACAGCTTGCATGCATATTGTCTCTTACATTACGCTCCGCCACTGCACCGGTATGATTTACTAAAAACCATCCACCCGTAAGAACACCCAGGACGGAGAATATAAAAACATAGATGTATGCTTTATAGTTCCGGGACTGCAAGAATTGCCACACGCACCCGGCGGATGCCATGGCGACCACAGCTCTCAGCAGTTGTACCGGGAAGCCGAAAATTTGGAGAAATGCATCGTTGTTCAATAATGAGGCTGGTAGGAATGCAGCTTTGGGAACTATGATACCACCGACAATAGCATAAGTTGCAAATAGCACTCCGAGAGCAATCAACAGTCTACGTTCACTGCGCTTTCCCATGCGGCGAGATGCTAGAATAAAAGTAACAGCAGTCCAGATTCCGCCAACGAGGCCAAGAGAGTATCTGAAGAATATACTCAGACCAACCCAACCCAACACCCCACCCACACAAGCGGTAGCGAATAGCGCTATAGTCACCCATCTGCCTGGACATTTCCCGCTAATGGACCTGTTACCCAGTCGCCCAAACTCTACCAGAAATACAAAAGAGGCTGCCATTACGCATACTCGAATAGCTAGGAATATCGTGGAATCCGCAAGGCTCAACGCAAGCATATCCAGCCATTCATTCAGCCCATGAATCAGACCAAACATCCCCAGCCATGTCCATGGCAGAGCAAGCTCCTTGCGTTTACCCAGAACAAAACACACGACCGCAAGCAGAATGAATCCAAAACCATAAAATAGGTATATGTAGTCCAGTTGTTGAGTCATATGACCTGTTCATCCATAAGGTAAAGCATTATTACAAGATTTATTACGCACATACAGTTAGTATTATGGGATTAGAATGATCTTGTCATTAGGGACATATGTATCATACTAGGGGCTTTGCATTAAGTATTTTACTCGATATCATTGGAACTGCTTTTGGCTTCCAATAACTCGTCATGTCTGTACTGCTGAGAATATGGGTAATAACTACCATGAACTATTACACGCAATTTTTGTAATACTCGACTGTGGTTGAAGTCTTTCGAGGAGATATGGTATGAAGAATGGCAAAAACTCATCAATAGATACGGCTGTAATTAGACGCCGGGCAGAAGAGCAGCAAAAAGATGTGGAGCAGGAAACATCACTTCCTTATGAGCAACAGAACGTGCAAAAATTGCTTCACGAGCTACAGGTCCACGAGATTGAATTGAAGATGCAGAATGAGGAGCTGATGCGCGCACAGTCGGAGGTGGAAGCAGGTCTGGAACGGTACACTGACCTCTACGATTTCGCTCCGATAGCATACTTTACTCTTGACCGCGAAGGTATTATTCAACGGCTCAACCTTGAAGGAGCAAAACTCCTGGGAATGCACCGCTCTTCCCTGGTGAACAGGTATATGGGGGTTCTTGTCTCGCATGAAACCCGGTCTTTATTTAATGCATTTCTAGCCAAAGTATTTGAGAGTCACATAAAAGAAACAAGCGAATTGGTTCTTATGAGTGAGTCGGGTGACAAGATCAATGTTCAAATTGGTGCCATAATCTCTGGTGACGAAAGTGATTGCCTCATTACAGTAATGGATATCACGGAACGCAAGCAAGCTGAAGCGAAACGACAGGTAGTGCTTGACATGCTCAGGTTGATCAACGTCCCAAACGACTCGCACGAAATCATCAGGTCAGTAATTGATTATCTGAGGAACTGGACCGGTTGTGAAGCTGTTGGGATACGGATGCGTGATGGCGATGACTACCCATATTATGATTCTCGCGGCTTTACCGGGAAGTTCGTAATCGTGCATAACCAATTGCGCCAGCTTGATGAAAACGGTGTAATTATTAATGACTCCGGAAGTAGTCCATTCCTGGAACGAATGTGCGGAAACATATTGGCGGGGATATTCGATCCGAAAAAGCCCTTTTCTACCTCCTACGGTAGTTTCTGGACAAATGACATGACAGACCTGCTGGCAAATAGCTTGAAGGCTGACCGAAAAATATATACATGCAACAGAGACGATTCAGAATGCTATGAATCCCTCGCGCTGATTCCGCTTCGTTTCAATGGTGAAGTAATTGGACTTATCCAATTCCATGACATACTGAAGGGAAAATTTACTCCAGATATGATAGGTCTAGTAGAACGACTAAGTGAAAATATAGCAGGTTCGTTGATGGAAAACCAGGCAAAGCAAGATTTAAAAAAGAGCCGTAGATTGCTGCAGTCTATCATTGCCAGCACAACGGATGCCATTTATGTAAAGGATCCTCAAGGCCGTTACACGCTATTTAATACTGCCGCTGAAAAAGTCTTTGGCAAGTGCGCTACGGATGTGTTGGGCAAAGATGATAGTGTTCTGTTTCCACCAAGCGAAGCATCGGCCATAATGGAAAACGACCATAAAACAATGAAAATGGCGGTAACAACAACAATTGAGGAAACAACTACCGATACTTCAGGCAGGTGTTCTACGTATTTGAGCACGAAAGGTCCTTTATATGATGAGGATGGCAGGTCACTGGGGGTTTTCGGAATTTCACGTGACATCACTGAACATGTGCAAATTGAAGAGGAGAAGCAAGAATTCTATCGCAATACTATAAAAAGTGTAACCCAGGGTAAAATTGACATTGTGTCATATGAAGAAATTGAAGCATATGTGGATCCCACCGGGCTTATATCTACTGTCGTGTCACCGCTGGATAGCACAATCGCCAGGTGTAGCTTGCTGGGATTTTACATGTCAAAAGGATTTACTAACGACAAGCTGGGGCTATTCGAGGCTGCAGTAGGCGAGGCCATAACTAATGCGATAAATCATGCCAATGGTTGCCTGGTATATGCAGGTGCCAGTGACGAATTTGTCTGGGCTGCAATAGTCGACAAGGGTGATGGGATATCGAATATATTGCTACCTAAAGCCATACTTCGCAGAGGATTTTCCTCAAAAGTTTCCATGGGTATGGGTTATACGATAATGATGGAAGGAACCAATAATATCAAGTTGTGCACCGGCTCCAACGGAACAACAATTGTGTTAACCGTAAATATCAAATCATCCCAGTCGGCTCCATCTTTAGATGATTATCCGGACATGTGGGATGACATACCCAATTTTGGATAACAGAAACTGCTATTTCAGATGCATTTTCTCTTTCTATTCACATAGGAACCTGGTTCTCCCAGAATCGGCTCTTGCCTGATGGCAAGGGTAGGTGTATACATTATTGCCTCTTCTCTTTTTGTGGTACAATATCCCATCATCATACTGGCGTGAATTCATAGCGGGAAATAGACATGGGTATGTATCGTCGCATTCTATTCTGGATACTGGCAGCGGTGCTTATCTGGTTTGCTGTTGCACGATATGCAGAACTGGAGAAACTGCTGCGAACTCTCTCGCATGCCAACTGGGTGCTTGTTCTGCTGGCGGCGGTGCTGGAATGTGCTTACCACGTCCTGTATTCCGGTGTGTATAAATCTGCATTTGATGTTGTCGGGGTCCGGTCGAGGATTCGAGAGCTGATATCTGTTCATTTCTCCTGCATATTCATCAATGTTCTTGCTCCTACTGGAGGTACGGCGGGATCATTGCTGTTTGTTGATGATGCTTCAAGACGCGGGGAATCCTCCTCAAAAGCTGCTGCCGGGGTGTTATTGACCAGTGCAGCAGATATGTCCTCTATTTCCCTACTACTAATCCCCGGGCTATATTATCTGTACACTAAAGGCGGACTTACCAACCTGCAGGTTGTCGGCGGTTCAATATTCATGCTGATTACTCTTGTTCTGGGAGGGGTACTGCTGGCTGGAGTATGGTGGCCGGCAAGTGTCTGTAATCTTATTCGCTGGTGCGGGACTATTGCGAACAGGATAAGCAGGCGAATATTGCGCAGGGATGTTGTCTCTGAAGAGTGGATTCATAAGATGTCAGCAGACCTTTCCGGTGCGGCAGAGGCTATTGGTAAAAAGCCTATACGCCTGGCAAGAACATTGGGAGTAGCTCTGGCATCTCACCTGACAGACATGTGCTGCCTGGCGGTGCTTTTTTTCGCTTTCGGGGAGCATATAACATTTGGCCCTCTTATGGCCGGGTACGCCGTGGCGATGGTATTTTGGATTGTTTCCCCTACTCCACAGGGTGTTGGTGTAGTGGAAGGCACGATGGCCCTGGTCTACAAATCCCTGGGAGTTCCCCCGGAGAAAGCTGCAGTAGTAGTGCTGGCATTCAGAGGGTTGTCTTTCTGGCTGCCTGTGTTGGTAGGCTTTCTGCTGTTCCGGAAGACCAGGCTGATGGCGGGGAAGGGATAGGGGTAAGTATGAATTATGAATTATGAATTATGAAAAGGGAAGGGAAAAGAGAATTGATAATTTACAATTGATAATTGATAATGAATGGAATCTGGTGAGTATTTAATCGTGGAAATCTTTTAATCTTGTTCAGATGGTATTTCATATTCTTCTATGATTTTTACTGTTTCGTCTACACCGGATGCTGGTTTGGCTCCTGATATCAGCAGACGGCGGAGCATTTCTACACCTTGACCTTCAGTGAAGTCTCGATCGGCTGCAGATTCCGGGCGGACTGCGATTACCTTTTTACCGAGTTCGAGGGATTCCAGTGCGGCTTCTATGTTTAATAAATTGCCATGCCCCATCGGTACATCGGCCATTACAACAATATCCGATTCTCTGATCATTTCCAGGTTTCTTTTGAATGCTTCTTCGTTAACCAGTGAGAAGGGAGGCAGGGTTACATTGGAGATTCCAAGGGCTTCAGCTACCTCGTGGTCAGCGTCCCCTTCTATTAGAACCCCGCAGGTCACTCGATAACCACGCCTCGCCAGTTTAGCCATCAGAGGAGCTCCGGTGCCTCCTCCGCCTATTATGTGGACAACCGGTGCTGACAGGAGGTTGTCATCCATTTTAGCTGTCTTTACTCCGGCAATAACATATGGGCGGTGAGTTGTAGGGTGCTTGCGGACCCAGACTGAAGCGCCGTAAACGTTCTCGATGTTCTCCGGAGTGATGACCTGTTCCGGTGTACCGACAGCCTCTATGATCCCTTTTCCAACCATTAAGATACGGTCACAGTACTGCGCGGCAAGGTTGAGGTCGTGAAGGACGGCTACTACGGTTACACCAGTTCTACGGTTGAGACCTTTTACAAGGTCCATCATCTCGAACTGATAGTTGATGTCCAAGTGAGAGGTAGGTTCATCGAGTAAAAGCACATCGGGTTCCTGAGCAAGGGCCCTGGCAAGCATAACCCTCTGGCGTTCTCCCCCTGAGAGCGCATTAGCCTGCCTGTCAGCAAGTTCTTCGGTCCCGGTCCGGCGCATGGCGTCTATTGCCATTTCCCGGTCGTGGTTGGACTCGACTGAGAACCGTCCCAACCACGGGGTCCGTCCCATCATTACAACTTCCATAACAGTGAATTCGAATGCTACCCAGGTCTCCTGCGGGACAACTCCGACCTTGCGTGCGAAGTCCCTTGCAGAGATTGAGTAAACGTTTATCCCATCCAGACTGATCTCACCGAACTTAGGTTTCAAGCTCCTGGATATAGTGCGCAGCAAGGTGGTTTTACCGCATCCGTTAGGGCCAACTATACCTACAAACTCCCCAGAACCAATCTCGGCAGTGATCCCTTTGAGGATGTCATTGTCCTGATACCCGGCATGGACATCCGATAGTATAAGTTTTGCGTCATTACTGACCATCAATCTGCCTCAACGACCGGTTGTTGTTTCCGGTGCCCGACTGGTTTCTTCCAGAAACCTGCGAAATAGTAAATTAGGCTGGCAATTACACCCGCGATTGCACTGACCAGAATAGAATACCAAATGCCGGTTATGTTTCCGGTATGATGCGACCAGTATGCCGCTAAAGGGACCCTAATCAACCATAATGCCAGCAAACTGAATATAGTAGTAGCCATTGTATGCCCAGCGCCGTTTATGATTCCGTTGCTGACAAACATCATAGCAAACAAAACATAGCTCAGCCCCATAATCCGTAGGTAATCAATTCCGATACGGACAACCTCGGCATCTTTTGTAAACCCTCTCATAATAAACTCCGGGACAGATACGGCAATAATTGTGGCGATCAATGTCATGCCGCATGTGAGCACCATTCCCCAAAGGAATACTTCCTTTATCCTATCAAACCTGCCGGCCCCTATGTTCTGCCCGGCCAGAGTTGAAATGGCCATCTGCATAGTTATGGCGGGCATAAACGCTACCATGTCCCATCTACCGGCGATACCAAATGCAGCATCTGCTGTCTCTCCATATACATTGACCAGACCCGTCAGAAACACCATTGCCAATGACACAAAGGCGTTCTGAAACATAGTAGGCACTCCCAGCCTCAGGAGTTGATTACAGGTTGCCCAGTGCATTCCCAATGAATCCCAATGCAGCCTGGCTATGTGCTTCTTTCGGTCCAGATAAATAGACAGCGCAGCGACGCCTATAACCTGTGCAATGATATTGGCATAAGCAGTACCGATGAGTCCAAGTTTGGGACATCCCAGCCAACCGAATATCAACAGTGGATCAAGGACAGCAGTGATGATCAGAGATATTATCTGAAAATAGAGAGGGGTAATGGAATCCCCCACACCTCGCAGTATAGATGCCATCAAGAACCCAATGAACACACACGGAAGCGTCCACATAAAGACCCGCATGTAATGAACGGATTCCTGCAATATCCCGGCAGGGGTCTGCATCGTGCGCAGTAGAGGTTCCGCTACCAGTGAACTGACGACTATGCAGAGCACCGAGGCTATCAAACTGAGCATTACCGAGCTCCGAATGATATCCTTGATCCCTGCAAAGTCCTTTCTACCGTATGCCTGAGCAACAAGAATAGCTGATGCTGTGGTTAGGCCGATGGCGATAGACATAAGCGCAAAGTTGATAGGCATGATCTGAGTAATAACGGCAACGGATTCCTTACCTAATCGAGTGCTTACCCAGAATATATTGATGAATGCATATAATGTCTGAAATGCACTGCCTATAAGCATTGGAGTTGAGAATGCTATGATGTGCCTGGGTATGCTGCCAGTGGTCAGATCACGGCCCATCTTCTCTGAAGGTGGTGTTTTACTATTGTCTTGCTTATTTTCCATAGCTCCCATGATAACATGACGGGTGGATTTACTGCACACCGTGGAACTGTAGGCTTCAGACTTCGGGCTTCAGGCTTCAGGAAGGGACTGGCTTACGTTCATTTTAAAATAAACCAACAACAGACTCGCATTAAATCGGGAACTTTATCGTGGGTACTAGACTCATAATATTGTGTGCGTCAGATTCGTATTCTACTTGACAATGTCTGTTGTAGAGTAGGATACTGGAATCGGGAAACCAATAATGGGAAAATATCTTTGATTGACAGGATAACTAACCAGCACCTAAAGGTAGGATTTTTTATGAAGCTTATTAGTATTTTAGCGATTGCAGTTTTGGCTGTTGCACTTACCGGTTGCGGGGGCGGAGGCGGCGGTGGTTCGATTGTTGACCCACCTGCTGATACCACTGGACCCAGATTTACGGTAGTACCTACAGCTGATTATAATGAGGACACAGGATCAGTTATCTTTATTGCAACCGTTACTGATGCATCAGGTATTGGCCTTGTACAAGCTGTTGTGAACGGAGTCACCACAACACTGACACTGGTCTCCGGAAACACATACAGTGGAACATACGCCAATTTCCCTGATAACTTCGGTGCAACTGACTTAACTTACACTGCTGTTGTGACTGCATATGACAAGAGTACAAATGCAAATCATACAAGTTCCAATGCCGTGTTTATTGTTCCGGTGGTAGGTCCTCCGCCTCCCCCGATCGTCAACTAGCCAGCTTAAGCTGCTTAGTCTTATCATTCGGGACGGAGTAAAGAGTCTATTGATTCTTCATTTTGTCCCGAATGACTGTGCTTGAGTTCTACATTCAAGTAAATGCTGATTTTATGGCATTCTCTTATACGCACCCCTTTTCCAATTATATCCCACTCTACGATAGTCAGGGCGAATGCATCTAAACAGTAACCAATGGATATACTGCGAGAATTGAGCATAGACGAGATTCGGAACCTCCAGTAAAACCGGCATTCCCGCATTATATCCATAGAAAAGCAGATCCTTCGTTCCTCAGGATGACAATACCTGCGTTTCTCATTTTGGCTTGAGAAGAAGTCCTGCTTTTTTGCCATTCTTTTCAACATACATCCAATGTTCCAATCATCTACCAGCCCAGTTGACAATTGTTTATTCACGTGGAATAATGACCTGGTAGTCAGTTTGTATACATCTGGTCGTTTGGAGGACTGGTATGTCGGATAATGTAGTTGTTGAGCAGAAACAAACCTGGAAAGAACGGCGGAAACAGCAGCTTTATGATGAGCTGGTGCGCTCTGCGATAAAGCTGTTCGGAGAGAAGGGAGTGGATGGGCCTTCTGTAGATGAGATTGTAGCTGAGACTGGTATAGCCAAGGGGACATTCTACCTTTATTTCAAGACCAAGTCAGATATTGTCCAGGCGGTGATTGACGCGGGTATTAATGAACTTGAGCAGCGTGTGACTGAAGCGAGCGCCCATACGCCGGAACAGGCGCCTGAAGCTCTCTGCAGGATTGTCGAAGCAGTAATGGCCTACTTTAATGAGAATCATTCGATGATTGCGCTGCTGATGACCGGTCAGGGTATATCCAGTAATCAGCTGCCGTCGGAAGTCCAGGACGAATTGCGTAAACGCTACCGGAATGCCACCTGCGGGGCCTATGAGCGCATTATACGCAAGGGAATGCTGCAGGGACACTTCCGGGAGATAGACGCCCACACAGCGGCAAATGCCCTCTCCGGGGTTTTAGCCGGACTTGTATACGAAACTGTAGACACAAACGGAGATTTCACAGGCATAAGTGAGCAGGCGCTGGATATTGTTATCAAAGGGATTACCCGAAGGGGATAGTGCGGGAAGGGATGTTTCATGTCATCCTGAAGTATGAAGGATCTGCTTTTACGATTATTGTAAACCGAAAAGCAGATCTTTCATACTTCAGGATGACATTATCGACAATGTACCCGAAAACCGACGATTGGTTGTTAAGTCTATTTTAGATTCTCGGGGTTCAGGCAGTGTAGGTATTCAGGGATGAAGGTGCCGTCTTTGCGGATCAGTTCGTCATCGAACCAGATCTCCCCTCCCCCAAACTCCGGACTTTGAATGAGGACCATGTCCCAGTGGACTTTGGACCTGTTTCCATTATCCGCTTCTTCATAGGCCTGCCCGGGGGTAAAGTGGATGGAACCGGCAATCTTTTCATCGAAAAGGATGTCTCTCATAGCCTTCTTAATATATGGGTTGAACCCCAGAGAGAACTCCCCTACATACCTGGCGCCTTCGTCTGTATCCAGTACTTCGTTTAGAGCTTTGGTATCTGAGCCTGTTGCCTCAACGATTTTGCCATCTTTGTAGACAAGCCTGATGTCATCGAACGGCCTGCCATTGTAGATAGTGCCTGCATTGAAATGGATTACACCATTTACACTGTCCCTGACCGGCGCTGTGAAGCATTCACCATCGGGGATGTTTCTGTCGCCTACACACGGAATTGCAGAGATGTTTTTGATAGAGAATGTAAGGTCTGTATCGAGTGGTCCCAGTATATGGACTCTGTCGGTCCGTTCCATTCTCGCTTTCAGAGGTTCTTCGGATTTGGCCATTTTGGCGTAATCCAGTGTACAGACATCGAAAAAGAAGTCCTCGAAGCCTTCGGTACTCATACCAGCCAGCTGTGCCATCGATGGTGTTGGCCAACGCAGCACTACCCACTTGCTGTGGTTTACTCTCTGGTCCTGGACAGGTTTCATATACTGCTGGAAGAGCTTGAGCTTCTCATCGGGGACATCGGAGTTCTCGGTGATGTTCTGTCCCCCTCTGACAGCTATATAGCAGTCCATCTTTTTCATATGCTCAAGATCGCGGTCCTGTATGGTCTGCAACTGGTCCTCTGTGCAGTTCATGACAAGAGTACGGCGGACTCTCGGGTGGATGTTCTCCACAAATGGCAGTCCTTTAGCCTGAACAACGGACTGTATGAGAGCGGACGCCATTTCATCGGGGATGTCGAAAGCATCTATCTGAACCCGTTCACCGGGCTGTACTTTACAAGAATAATTGACCAATAGATCGGCCAGTTTCTGCATTCTAGGGTCTAACAATTTGGTACCTCCTTGATACTCATAGATATTACTTCGCCAGCAAAGTGGGAAATCCTTGTTTGGGTTGTTCTGGAAACCGTTTTGATACTGCATGACATTTTCTTGTGTTTTGACAGGATTAACAAGATTTACAAGATTAACAGGAAGGGATTCTGGGCTTCGGATTTGGGTTGGGGTTTACGACAGTTTATAAATTCTCACGCAAAGGCGCAAAGACGCTAAGAAGGTAGGCTTCGTTCGCATTTCGACAAGCTCTGCACGAACGGTGGAGGTGAAAGGATGACGAGGTGGCCGGATGTAAAGGTGGGCGCATGTGAAATCTACGGAATCATGCTGCAATGCTGGCAGCCTCCAGAATATTATTGGTTCTTTTGTTGATTACAGCTGATCTCAAGTGCGCTATTGCTTCTATTCCATCATTTTTCCACCGCATACCTGCCTGTTTGAGTCTTCCCTGACCGTACTGCTTGCAGGCGCTTTCAACACTGCCACTGCCAATGTGAAAGCCATTTAACTGAAAAGTCGCATAGAGCATACGATTGGCATTGGTTGTGAAATAGTGCAGATTCTCCCGCTTTATTTTCTGCCCATTATCGTCTTTAGGCTGCCATTGCTTTATTGAGGAGACCACACGATCCACTCCGTCTTCCATCAGTCGAGTCTTGTTTCGCTTAACCCAATCTTTGGCCTTATTCGTTCCTTCACCATACCAGCCGTTAGCTATTTCCCATAAGTGTTGAATGGCGTGATACCAGTCCACGATCTCAACTGCATCTGGGAAGTGATGTGCCGCAAGTATCCATATCCATGCAGCACCATCAGCCACAAACACCAATCTACCAGCCCTTATGGCACCACGCCGACAAGCTTCAAGATATAGTAGTTCGCCAAACTTCTCGGTACGCTCCATTGTTCCGATTATGCTTCTCCCATATTCCTCACTTATAAAAGAGCCGCACTTCATTTCGGTCCACCCACCACCAGAATGAACCATCAATCCGTCCGCACTGATGGTAAGTACACTCGGGCATTCCGCTGATGCATATACAGCTTTACCTGAGCTTACATCAAGAGCAAGCTCATACTCCTGCTCACATAAAACCGTACCGGTGCGCTTTGCAAGAGATTGCACTTGCTTATAGCATATATCCAGACCAAAGCGCCGGGCAAGGAAATCAGCGCTTGCTTGAAAAGGAAAACAGGCAGATACCTCGGAGGCAAGTGCAACAACACCAATACTGTAGTTGCCAGAACCAATACCAAGTTCACCATCACGAGGAACTATCCACTCACGACATTTCTCACAACGATACTTTCTCCGCCATATTTCATGAGTCCCAGCCAGAGTTACGACATTTCGAGAACGGTTCTCCTTGCCGATGGCAATACCGCCGCATTTACAAATGATACTTTTTGCTTCTTCTTGATCATTCGCAATCATTTCAGACATTGCAAGCTCTGAAGCATAACGACCGATAGCAAGAGCTCGTTCTTCTTTCTCAGACAAACTCTTGCCTGAGGATTCAGTGATATGGATCTGGAATAACTCCAGTAGTTTTGATACAATAGTCTCTGTTGACATGGTCGGGGTGATGCCTCCTATCATTTTTGTCACTAACTAATGATTTCGACATCGACCCCGACTATTCATGCAAAAATCCCCTAGAATTTTCCCCTTTTTTTATTGCCAACTATTTTCCGTAGATTCTACACGCACCCTGTAAAGGTGGGCAAGATGACAATGATTTTGTTTGACAGTATAGTTGCATTAGCTTAGAATTCAGTGCAGCTATTGTATGGAGGATTGAATATGAAGGTTACAGCATTTAACTGCAGTTCACGGGCTGATGGGAATACCGCGATACTGCTTAAGACAGCTCTGGCAGAGATGGCCAAGCTGGGAATAGAGACTGAACTGGTACAGTTGGCAGGTAAGCCTATAGTCGGGTGTATTGCGTGCTACAGATGCTTTGAACGCAAGGACTGTAAGTGTGCTATTACTGCAGACAACTTGAACGAATACCTGCAGAAGATGAATGAGTCCGATGGGATATTGATCGGTTCACCGGTCTACTTCGGAGACTGCACTGCAACTGCCAGGGCATTGATTGAGCGGGTAGGATTTGTTTCAAGAGCTAATGGCGATTTCCTGAAACGTAAAGCCGGGGCTGCTGTAGTTGCAGTGCGCCGTGCAGGTGGAATCCATGCATTTAATTCTATCAATCTGTTCTTCACGATCAGCCAGATGATGGTTGTCGGCTCCAGCTACTGGAATATTGGGGTCGGTAGAGAAGCTGGGCAGGTGAATGATGATGAAGAGGGTATTGCAACAATGCAGACTCTGGGTAAGAATATGGCATGGTTGTTGGATAGGATAAGCGATTAACCAAGCGTGATGATGCATATCGCAGACCCCGTTCACAGGGAATATTTGGCAGAATCTTCGACATAGCTAGTGCATCGGCATCGGCGCTACGGGGTGATAGGTTGTGATAAGCGATAGATTGTACCCCTCCGCTCTGATACCGATGCATTTATGTCGTTGGGATTCACCTGGGGTCTTAGGGTTAAGGGGTTCCCCCAGGAGAAATGATCCTGATTCTATCTTGAAGCCAGGGCGTCTCTGATTCCCTGGGGGATCCAGCCGTAGGATTGTTGGAGTTTCAGGGCTTTCTGGTATTCGACTGCGGCTTTGCCAGGATTGCCTTGATCGGTATATGTTTTTCCCAGCATGTAGGTTGAAAGTGCGTTTGACGGGCTGAGTTTTATGCTTTTTTTGAGGAAATATGCTGATGCTGTCAGACCGGATTTGGTTTTTCTAGATGCTATTACACCTCCAGGGGCTCTTTCACCACGGTAGTAGTAGAACTGGGATCTTACATACTGCACATCCAGAGGAGTGACTTCGGAGGTTTTGACCTGTTTCCCTAAGTTGGTCCGGTAGGCGGTTATCCTGGATGAGTCTTTCATATAGACAGGTGACAGGTAGCCATATTTCTTTGTCTGTGCGAGGATCCCCTGCTGTTTTACGAATGGAGTCGGGTCAGATGCATCTATGATGATATCTTTGCCGTCAGCTAACCTGAGCAGAGTCGCCACGTGCCCATTGAAGCTGTACTGGCCGGTTATGTTGCGGTAGACCATAACAACCCCGGCTTTTGCGCCCATCTGCTGCAGGAGTCCGGCAATCAATACGGCCTGCAACAAACACTGACGCTCTCCGAGCCGTTCTACTGCATGAAATTCAAACCCACGGTCCAGGCTGAATTTCAGAATGGTCTTCTTGATAACCTTGTGTAGATAGGCACCCAAGCGGATCTCCTCTGCAGCTTTAGCTTTGAGATTTTTGATGGCCTCCAGGCGCAATTTCTCTGCATCCAGAAATAGTGGTAAATCTCTTGCACTGACACCCTTGTATTCAGGAGCAGATTTGTTGAAAGCGGTCCTGAACCATTTGTAGAACTTTTCGTGGTTACCTTTGTGACCTTCGGTATATGAGTCCTGGACAAAAGTCCTGAATGTTTTACCCAGATACGGATATGCCCCTCCGGAACCACTTCCATAGGCTCCAGAAGTTAATGCACCAAGCATAATCGCAATCAATATGCAGTATTTCTTCATTTACTTAGTCATCTTTTGTCGTGAGTCCGGCAGCCTGCAGCATTTCAGGCACCGTAACAAACCGATATCCTTCTTTCCTGAGTTTATCGATAATTAATGGGGTTGCTGCAACGTCCTTCCACCTGGACTTGAATGACCCATCGTGAGCAAGGATA
The DNA here is from genome assembly GCA_942493375.1 of Abditibacteriota bacterium. Lineage (GTDB taxonomy): Bacteria > Armatimonadota > UBA5829 > UBA5829 > UBA5829. Next base: position 1,109,612 of record OW818698.1, read on the forward strand.
ATACCGCCCGGCAGCATAAGTTTATTTACTCTCCGTGCCATATCCTTTGGTGTAGGGGCATCGTGGTGGTCGGCTGAAACCGTCCACAGTATGGTCTGATACCCTTCTTCTTCCGCAATTCGTGCTACAGAGCTATCCACCAGACCGCGTGGAGGCCTGAACATATGCGTTCGTTTCCCGGTAAATTGTTCTATCAGCTCTTCACATTTTTCAAGCTCTCTTATAACCTGTTCGGAAAACAACATCTCCATATTGCGGGGATGGGTATATGTGTGGTTGCCAATTGCGTGTCCCTCAGCAACAGCTCTTCTGACAATGTCAGGATTTTGCTCCATCCTCTGCCCCACCATAAAGAATGTCGCTTTTACATCCATCTGTTTCAGCGTGTCTAATACCTGGGGAGTGTATTCCGCATAAGGTCCATCATCAAATGTCAGTGCTACCAATTTCTCTTGTACAGGCACCTTATATACGATACTATGCCGCCATTTAAATGGCTTGCTACTCTGTAGTTGAATGGACAGGACTACTACCATACATATCAGAATAATCTCAAATATTAAACGAATCAGAGATGCTGGTTTCAATTGCTAGTCCTCTGCACTACCTTACGTCCCATCATCTCATCTATAGTGACCAGTTCAAACCCTTTGGCCCTGAGCTGTTTGATGAGACTGGGCAACAGATCTATGGTCTGTTGAACTCCATCGTGTATCAGTATTATCCCACCATTGGATAACCTTTGGATTGTCCTGTCATCTATAACTTTCTGGCCAGGGCTGGCATAGTCTCCGGGATCATCGGTCCAGAGCACTGTTGTGTAACCCAGATTCTCAGCTGTAGATGCGATGGCATCGTTGTAATCTCCCCCCGGAGGCCTGAAGAGATGAGGGGCCTGCCCTGTGATTGCCTGCAGTATCTGTCCACATGCCTTTAATTCGGCTGCTACATATACTGGGGGGATCCTGGTCAGGTTCACATGATGGTATGTATGATTTCCAACACTGTTCCCGGCAGCAACTTCATCTCGCACAAGATCCGGGAACTGCTCTGCCATCATTCCGACTACAAAGAATGTTGCTTTGGCTTTATTCTTCTTCAAAATGTTCAGAAGCTGTGGAGTATAGCCCGGATGTGGACCATCATCAAAGGTTATTGCCACCCATTTACGATTGGTGTTACCCCGTGAGAATTTGGCGTGTCTGACATCGCGTTTTACCTCTGAGGTGTTTTGGTCAATCAGCTCCTGAACATTCTTATATACTATTTCTTTTGCATTCAACCACCACAAGTCTTTATCGTGAGTCTCGATGATAATGGGATTAGCTGCTGCCGGTTTGTTCTTTGATTTTCGTGCAGCATGAGTTGCCCCACTGACCCCGATCATCAGACACAACATAGCGATCACCAATGCAATTCTATGAAGCGTGCACATTTTGAATATCTCCCTCAAACTTTCAAAAATATCTTTTTCTTGTATAAATAGAGCATAACCAGCCACCAAACTACTATGTAGCTGGCTGTATATATCCATCCCCCTGTAACTTTCCCGAATGAATCGGTGCAGTATCTGAGCGCGGCATCTATAAGTGGCAATCTGCTCCCTGAAACAGCTACTGTCCATTCTCGCAAGATAAGGGCCTTTACTAAAATCGGAGCCATATAAGCTGCTATTGCATTCGTACCGAATACCAGAAATGGAAATGCAGGTTTGCTTATACCTTTGACATCAATTATCCAATAGAACACAGCCAGCACAAGAGAACCCAGGCCTGCGGCCTCAATAATATATGATGCCGTCCAGAGAGGTTTGTTAAATGCGATATCCAGACTCCACACCCAACCAAACAGACACAGGACAACGCCTGAAGCAAGCATCCAGAGAGTTTTTCTGGACCCGGACAATTCGTCACGCCTGAGTAGATCCCCGATTCCTGTCCCGGCAACAACCAGTGCAGCAGTAGGAGCTACTGATATAAGTCCCTTTAGATTGAATGCTGCCAGGTAGGTATCATTTACATATTTGATTATGTTCTGAGTTTCTAGCAGTACACCTGTTTCTCCACCCGGGTATGAGACAAACCTGAGTAGAATCCAATGTGCAAAAAGAAGCAGACCGGCTAATGTGTATCTGACCCAGGCTGGCAGTTCATATAATATAGTCCCGACCAGGTAAGCCAGTCCGATTATCTGCAGCACACCAAGATCAAAAACAGGTCGTTTAGCCAGTGATGAGTCCAGTAGGCACCCCAGCAGAACCAGCATCACACATCGGCCCAGAGCTTTCCATATGTCATTTGCTGGAGACATTCCTTTCCTGCGCTGTGAAGCCTTGGAATACGGAATAGCTACTCCAACAATGAACAGGAACCACGGAAAAACCAGGTCTGCAAAGGTAATACCCTGATTCCAAGCTGCATGAATAAAATGCTTAGGAGTAGCAGTATCCATGGATGCATTGTTAACCAGCAGCATACCGACTATCGTCAGTCCCCTGAATGCATCAAGCGACATCAGGCGGTGCGAGGTCGACTTCACCTTTGTTGGAACACTTTGTTCAGTATCGCCGTTATGAGACTCTTGCTCATTGATGTCCAATTTCTTCCCCTTGTCTATATTAAAACTAACGATCAATCAACTTACGCGGTTCCATTGCCTTATACCCAGTCACTCATACTCACCAAGCACCTGCGAAATCTGAAGGAATTAGCTACCAACTAACGCAATCATGCATTATACTCCCGCAACAGTATATGGAGGCATGTATGAGTTTTTATCATCGAGTAGTTATAACGCTGGCTTGCACATCAGTGTTGTGGGCTCTGTCTATGCTAACGGCTGACGCAGCTACAATTGTCAGCGCTGGCAAGACGGATTATGTTATTGCACTATGTCCAAATCCTATTCCCTCTGAACAGACCGCAGCAAAGGAGCTGCAGACCTACATTGAAAAATCCACTGGAGTCCTGATTCCGATAGTGAGTGAGTCCAGCCTGACGTCTTTTCAACCAGCTATTATGGTTGGTCCTACTGCCTTTGCAAAGATAAAAGGCATTGTTCCTAAGGGCGAGGAAGACTGGACTATTAAAACCGTTGGCAACAGACTTGTCCTGACTGGTGGCAGACCTCGCGGAACACTGTATTCTGTCTACCATTTCCTGGAGGATCATGTTGGGATCCGATGGTGGACTATGTGGGAAGAGACTGTTCCCAGGCTCAACAAACTGACTATTTCTTCAATAGACAGGTCGGGAAGTCCTGGTTTTATGTATCGCGACATATATGACGCTGAAATCGCATGGCCTAAAGAGTTTTATGTGCACAACCGTGTCAATGGCATGTTCTCGTTTATCCCATGGGAATACGGCGGAACAGTTCAGTATGGTCCACCTTACCACGTACACACATTCAGCTTGTACTTTCCACCGAGTCAGTATTTCGCCACACATCCGGAATATTACTCGTTGTCCGGTGGCAAACGTATTGAAAATGGTCAATTATGCTTGACAAACAAAGACATGCAGCGTGAATGGATTGCGAAGATGAAAGAATACATCCGATCATCCTATGCTGCTGCAGATGCCGCAGGCACTCCCAGGCCTTCTATGTTTTCGATATCCCAAAATGACTGGGCCGGCAGTTGCGAATGTGAGAACTGCAAGCCTATTTATGAAAAAGAAGGGCATGCCGGACTATTATTAATGTTTGTCAATGAAGTTGCGGATGAGATCGCCAAAATATACCCGGATGTTCTGATAGATACTCTTGCCTACTTTTTCTATAATGCTGCTCCTAAGACCATCAAACCCAGACCTAATGTATGTATAAGAGTTTGCAGTGGCGCAGGAGATGTTATGCATGGTATGGGGCATTACAATAATATTGCAGAATTGAAAACGCTTAAGGACTGGTCTAAGATAACCAATCACCTCAGAGTCTGGGATTATGGTATTATTTATACTCCGAACCTGCCCACGCCATCTCAACTGTTCACCGCTGCAGATATGAAGCTTTTCAAAAAGCTTGGTGTTGAGGGCGTGTTTACCGAGCTTGAGGGTGTGCTGACCACTGATATGTGGGATATGAAAGCCTGGATGTTGGCTAAGACCATGGAAGACCCCAACGCAAACTCCGATAAGCTTGTTAAGGAGTTTACGGATGGCTACTACGGAGCTGCCGGTAGATATGTCCGGGAATATCTGAACATCATCAACAAGGCACTCAATAAGCGACCTGCGTATATTAATACTGTAGGTAATCCTGCGGATTATACTTTCCTGGATGTCAAAACCGTAACTGCTGCCGACGCTGTATTCGACAGAGCTGAAAATGCTGTTTCCGGAGATCCGGTGTTACTCGACAGAGTCCAGTTTGCCCGGACTTCACTGGATAGAGCTATCTGTTTGAGATACAAAATTTTATATCGGGAAAATAGTAGGAATCCAAAAGCAAAACCGCTGCAGATAACTACAAAGGTTTCAAGTGTCAGAGCAGCTAGTATATTGCGCAAAATCGCGCAGCAGAGATTCCCTGACAAACCGCAGTTAACGACAGGTGCGCTCGCAGAAGCTACCATGCTGGAGGGTATATCAGAAGAAGTAGTCGTTGCTCCTCTACCCGATCAATTTAAGGGATACAAGTATGACAATCTAGTAGATTTCCCGAGTGATATGTTCAGGTTGTGGTCAAACGTAAAGATCGTCAAAGACCCGGAATCTGCGTATGGACTCACAGGTAAACTAACTATGTCTGATACACCCGTTGAAGAAAGAGCCAGATACATAATAACTGATCCTCAGCCGATGCCAATGGGACACTACAACCCCAGGGATAATGTATTTGGCGGTTCAACCGGAATAGCTCCAAAGGATATAAAGCCAGGTTACAACCTGTATAAATTCGGACCGTTCAAGATGAAACCAAGTGAATACTTCTACCTGTTCTGGAGCTGGAATATTCAGGTGGACCTGGATGCGATAAGGTCGAACGACCCCAACCAGGAATACGAAGTATATGCTTCAATCAAGTTCGAAGGTCCCTCTTTCCCCACCGGAGACCCGTCCAGACCGGATGCAATATGTGTAGACAGAATAATAGCAGTGAGGGTGGCTAAGTGACATACCCAGAGACTCTGTCTCTGGACTCTGCCAGGGAGTTAACCTCCCTGAACCCATTTCACAACAGTATTTGGAGGAATGTATGAATCTTTATCATCGAGTAGCCATAACGTTGGCTTGTGCATCAGTGTTGTGTGCTTTGTCTGTGTTTGCGGTTGGTGCAGCTACAATTGTCAACGGCGGCAAGACGGATTATGTTATAGCATTATGTTCAAGACCTATACCCTCAGAACAGACTGCAGCTAAGGAACTGCAGAGCTATCTGGAAAAGTCCACTGGAGTCTTGATTCCAATAGTGGGTGAATCCAGCCTGACTTCCTCCCAACCGGCTATTATGGTCGGCCCTACTGTTTTCACGCGGTCAAAAGGTATTGTGCTTAAGGGCGAGGAAGACTGGACTATCAAAACCATCGCTAACAGACTTGTCCTGACAGGCGGCAGACCCCGAGGAACACTATATTCTGTCTACCATTTTCTGGAAGATCATGTTGGAATAAGATGGTGGACGATGTGGGAAGAGAGTGTTCCCAGGCTCAATAAGCTGACAATCAATACGATTGATGAATCAGGTAAGCCAGGTTTCATGTATCGCGACATATATGATGCCGAAATCGGCTGGCCTAAAGAGTTCTATGTGCGCAACCGGGTCAATGGAATGTTCTCATTTGCGCCGTGGGAGTATGGCGGGACAGTGCAGTATGGACCACCCTACCATGTGCACACTTTCAGCCGTTATTTTCCATCAAGTGAGTATTTCACTACACATCCCGAATACTTTTCAATGTCCGGCGGAAAACGCATCGATAACGGCCAGCTCTGTTTGACCAACAAAGACATGCAGCGGGAATGGATTGTGAAGATGAAGGAATACATCCGATCATCCTACGCAGAAGCAGATAAAGCCGGTGTGCCAAGACCCTCGATGTTCTCGATATCTCAGAACGACTGGATGGGCAGCTGCGAGTGTGAAAACTGCAAACCTATCTACGAAAAGGAAGGGCATGCGGGACTTGAGCTGATGTTTGTAAATGAAGTTGCAGACGAAATTGCTAAAGTTTATCCGGATGTATTGGTGGACACACTGGCTTACTCATTTTATGCCGCAGCCCCTAAGACTATTAAGCCCAGACCTAATGTGTGTATACGAGTATGTGATGACCCCGGAGATGTTTTGCATGGTATGGGGCATCCTAACAATAGAGAAGGTCTTAACACTCTGAAAGACTGGTCAAAGATAACCAACCACCTCAGGATTTGGGATTATGGGGTTATCTATACTCCAAATCTGCCAACACCAACCCAACTATACACAGCTGCCGACATGAAATTATTCAAAAAACTTGGTGTTGAAGGTGTGTTTACTGAGCTTGAGAATGTGTTGACCACTGATATGTGGGATATGAAAGCCTGGATGCTGGCAAAGACAATGGAAGACCCTAATGCCAACTCAGGCAAACTGGTCAAGGAGTTCACTGACGGCTACTACGGCGCTGCCGGTAGATATGTCCGGGAGTATCTGAACATCATAAACAAAGCGCTCAATAAGAGACCGGTATATATCAACTTCGGTGGAAATCCGGCAGGCTATACATTCCTGGATGTTAAAACGGTGTCAGCTGCTGACTCTGCATTTGATAAAGCAGAAGCTGCCGTTGCCGGTGATCCGGTGCTTCTCGACAGAGTCCAGTTTGCCAGGACATCCCTTGACAGGGCTATCTGTCTGAGATACAGAAACCTCTACCGGGAAAACAGCGAGATTCCGAATGCAAAACCGCTAACGGTAACTCCGAAAATCTCCGGTGTCAGAGCAGCTAATATCCTGCGTAAAATGGCTCAGCAGAGGTTCCCAAGCAGTCCCCAGTGGACGAGTGGAGCGCTGGCAGAAGCTACGCTGCTTGAGAGCATATCGGAAGCAGTGGTTGTGGCTCCGATTCCGGAACAGTTCAAAGGATACAAGAAAGACGATATAGTTGATTTCCCGAGTGACATGTTCAGGCTCTGGTCAAATATAAAGATCGTCAAAGACACGGAATCTGCTTATGGAATGACTTGTAAGATGGCTATGTCTGATGCAACTGCTGAAGAGAGAGCAAGATACATGATAACTGATGCTCAGCCGATGCCAATGGGGCACTATAATCCAAAGGACAGAGTATTTGGTGGTTCAACCGGAATAGCCCCGAAAGACATCAAACCGGGTTATAACCTTTACACATACGGTCCATTCAAGATGAAACCGAGTGAATACTTCTATCTGTTCTGGAGTTGGAATATTCAGATGGACCTGGACGCGATAAGGTCAGACGACCCTAATCAGGAGTATGAAGTGTATGCTTCGATCAAGTTTGAGGGTCCATCATTCCCCACTGGAGACCCAACCAAGCCGGATGCAATATGTGTGGACAGGATAATTGCTGTGAGAGTGGCGAAGTAGCCATTAGCTGCTTTATTATATGATGCATCGCCCCGGTATTATTTATCGGGGCTTTTTCTTTAGCTACTTGTGCACATCACGCTTATCAGCACACCGACGTAAATGTCAAAACGGGTAATCAAGGTGTGCTGCATGACCAGATAGTCATATATTGACCACTGGAAGTGACTTTGTAGTCACTATACGAGCTATGCAGTCAATTACGAGGGGAATTGAGAACGGAATCAATCCCCCAATTCCCCCGTGTTCTACTACTTGAGAGTTGACGGTAATTTTTCCCGTTAGTCCTGAGTAGCGTAACGTATCGAAGGGCTGTTTGTTGTATACGATTTAATGGGATAGTCCCTCCGAAGCCGCCCTTCGATACGCCTGCGGCTACTCAGGACTAACGGCTATTTTTAGCCAACAACTCAGGGCTAGCGGAAATAATTACAGTAAACTCAAGGCTAACGGTTATTTTGCCAACAACTCAAGGTTAACGGAGTTGGGAACAGAATCTATCGCTCAATCCCCCTTTTCCACCACTTGCGAGTTGACGGTAATTTTTCCCGTTAGTCCTGAGTAGCGTAGCGTATCGAAGGGCTGTTTGTTGTATACGATTTAATGGGATAGTCCCTCCGAAGCCGCCCTTCGATACGCCTGCGGCTACTCAGGACTAACGGCTATTTCTGCCAACAACTCAGGACTAACGGTTATTTCTGCCATGTTTCTGTCAGTCTACTATAGTAATCCTATTGATGTCCGGGTCGGTGAAGTAGTCGGCTTCGTCTCGGCTTTTGGTGGAGAATTCGGAGACTACTGCGCCTTCATCTCCGGCCTGGAACCAGTGGAGGGTGTTGGGATACAGGGTGTACTGGTCTCCCGGGTTGAGGATGATTTCATGCCAGACTGTGTAGACTGCTTCTCTGCCTTTTGGAGGTTTGCATGCGGGATTGGCTGCGGGTTCGCCTTCGACATATAGGAAGACCTTGCCCCAGCGGCATCTAAATGTTTCCTCTTTGCCTGGTTCACCCTCAATTGGTGGATGCCTGTGCTCCGGGCAGGTCTGGTGTGGGAACAGAACAAGCTCCTTGGCGCAGCATCTGTCGGTGTTGGCGTAGACTATGACTTCAAGGCCTGTATCGTAAATTTCGCCCAGTCCCATATCAGCTATTTCCATAGCTTCAATTTCATCCGGCCTTATGACGATACCAGCTGTCTTGAGCATCTCTACCGCTCTGTTTCTGCATTTCTCGGTCTCTGTTTTGCTGATCATTTTATGTCTCCTGAAATCTAAGTTAAAAATCATGTCATTCTGAGTGAAACGAAGGATCTGCTTTCAAGAGTTTATTCTATAATCTGAAAAGCAGATCCTTCACTGCGTTCAGGATGACATAGTATACATAAATCTGGATAGTTGTAATCTGCGATAACGTTTACTCAGGTGTTTTTGAGCTCAGGGGCTGGGCCTGTGCTGTCTCTTATTATCAGCTTACACTCGCTGATTATTGCCTGCGGTTCGGATGTAGGATCACTCATCAATCTGAATGCTGCTGCAGCTACAGCCTTTGCTACTTCCGGTAGATCGATTCGTATTGTAGTTATTGGCGGAAATAAAGCAGAGGCTAACGGGAGGTCGTCCTGCCCGGAGACTGATACATCATATGGAACTCTGAGTCCTCTCCTGTGCGCTGCTTTTATGGCACCCATAGCCAGTACATCGGTCCTGGTAAGTACTGCAGTTGGAGGTGTTGGCAGCGACATCAACGTGTCCATTGCGACGTCTCCATCAGCAGGATGCTCTCCGGCAAATATGACTGACTCATCTGCAAGTTTTATCCCTCTGGAACGGACTATATTTACAAGGTCTAGTGAGCCCTGGTCCCTTTCATACTGGCTGATGACGCCGTATCTGGTGTGTCCCATCTCCAGCAGGTAATCGACAAGCTGTCCTACCTGGTTTCCCGAACTCCATTTTACCGAAGCAGTGTTCGGCATGGCAGCAAGGGTATTCATACCAATGTTTATAACCGGATGAGCCGGCAGGGCTAGTTCGGCGAGGAAATCTGTAGGAAGCCAGTCGCCATCATACATTATGAGAGCGTCCTCAGCCTGGCTGCGGGCGCGTTCTATCATCATGCTCCGCTGCCTGGGACTGTCTGGAACGATATCCAGGACCAGGTCATATTCCCTCTCTCTGAACGGTGATATAAGGGAATAGATCGCTTCCATTACAAATGAGTGCTCCCCTATTGCACTGGTAAGCCACGATAGGGTTACCAGGTTGCTCTTGCCTTTGGCAAGCCTGCGGGCGTTGGAATTGGGGACGTAACCAAGCTCCCGGGATTTGAGCAGAACTCTCTCCCTGGTAGCCTTGCTCAGGTTACCCCGTCCACTGAAGGCGTGCGAGACTGTTGTCGGGGATACTCCTATAGCTTTTGAGAACTCTTCAATATTCAAGTTTAGCTCCATATAAATAAGGTCGAAAGCGCTTGCGAAAACGCTTTTCCTACCCAGTCTGGATTATATACCAAAGTCTGACTACAGTCAAAGGGAATTGCTGGATTCTACGATTTCAGATTAGAATTAACCGCCGTGGCGGACATGGATGTCCGGGGAATCAGGTCAAGGTCATGGAGAGAGTGTCTATTAAATATAGCACCTATCGATAAATATATACTTATATCATTTTAAAGGAGATTGCCCTCCATTTGTAGAATTTAAATATAGTGCTATCTTGCAATGGAGGGCTTTTTTAATGCGCAAGCGTGGAGAACAGTGCCATTTGGTGATGTCCGATTGTTATGAAATACTGGTTCCTAAGAATCACTTTCTGCGCAAGTTGGATAAGGCTATAGACTTCAACTTTGTTGAGGATCTATGTCGAGAGAAATATCATGTGGTGGATGGTGGCCCCGGTCGCCCCCCTGAACCTCCTGTGAGAATGTTTAAATTGCTTTTACTGATGTTTCTATATCAGGTGAAGTTCGAACGTGCGATGGAACGTATGACAAACGATACGATATCGTGGCGTTGGTATTGTGGATATGCTCCCGATGAACCTGTAGCATCTCATAAAACAATGTGGTTATTCCGAAAGCGTTTGGGGCCAGATGTATTCGACTCAATCTTCACTGAGATCCTGAATCGCTGTATTGATTCAGGTTTGGTTGATAATAAGCGCTGGCACGTAGACGCCACAAAACAGGATGTGGCTGCAACTATATACAATAAGTGTGATGTGGCAGCCATTTTAACTCGTGCAATGATAGCTCGTATCCAGGAGAGCGCTGGCGGTTCCGAAGTGGACAACGGTGCTCCGCCTGTTGAGATGGATGATGATATGAAGAAGCTGGTTACGCAAGCGGCTTGTGAAGTATCTGGTTTGAAAGTCCCCAACATAGATCGTATGTTGGCAAAGGCAGAAGAAAAAGAATATATTCCTGAATGTAAGAAAGAATCCGAATGCGATCAAGTTGAAACGGAGCCGGATGAACGCTTATCAGGTTTGAAAGATATGGCAAATGAGATATATAAAACCCTTTCTCCCTGTGCAGGTGATAAGGATGCGCGAATAGGCCACACTTCTGTGGATAGTTTTTGTGGTTATATCTCTACATTGGTTGTGGATGAGAAACACGGAATAGCTCTTGGTTATGAGACTTATGCTGGCAATGTCGATCAGTCCAGGACATTTATTGATCCATACAATAAAGCAATGCTGATAGCTGGAAAACCTATCGAACTGGCAGCAGACAGCGGATTTGATAATCTGAACATTAGAAAGCGACTAGATGCCGATGGAGTTATCGGTTATATATCTATGATGAAGCTGGGTACCAAGACAAATGCACTTGGTTCCGAAAGGTTCAAAGTGACGAAGAATGATGACTGTTATTGTGTAGAGTGTCCTGCAAAGCGCTTAATGAAATTCAAATCATCACCAAAAGATGGCTCCTTGGTATACAAAGGGATTGGATGCTCTGAGTGCAGCTTGCGTGAACGTTGCACTCAGAACAAAACAGGAATACGTTCATTCAGTTTTAAACCTGAAACTCGTGTATACCAGGAAAGACAATGGTTGGTGCGCAAGACACCTGAATATGTGAGTGCGATGAAGGCTCGAATGGCTACTATCGAACCGATTTTTGGCCATGCAAAGACCTATCACAATCTGGGAAAATGCATCTATCGCAGCCAACCTATGACCAAAATCCAAACAGCAATCTCGTTTATTGTTATGAATCTGGAGAAATACCTAAAGTATGGACAGTTACCTCAGACAACATAACTCTAATACAAGCAACATGCATACATGAACGCTACACGAGATCATATAGGCCTAAGAAGGTTCTGAGTTCATGCATTTGAATAGTAAAAAATACATTTTACCAAGCTTATACTTCGAAAAAAAGAGAAAGAATGGCTTGGGTGAAAAAGATAGAGATTAATAGACACACTCTGGATGACCTTGACCAACAGTGGTCGTGGCTATTTTGTGACCGGTGAGTCAGGCAATTCCAATGCTATATTAAAAAATAGATAAATTGGAACATCAATCCTTAAATCAGAAAGCTAATGGCGAATAGATTGTTCACGATGAATGAATGGCAATGGGGCATTGGGGGATCTGGTCACATTCTGACTGAATGTTCATTTATCAGAAAACATTCTGCGGATATTCCTTATTTGAGGTAACATTGATCTCAATATCAGGTCTTGTTTCCGGGAATTTCGGCGATTTCGGATTCCATTTCGGCGTGGGTTTCGCCAAGGGTCTCCCATTCTGAGTAGAGCTCTTTCAGGTGGATGTCCAGAGAATTGTATTCGGCTGATAACTCTTTGGCTGACCCATCTCGATAGGTCTCTTCGTTCGCAAGAGCTTCAGTCAGAAACGCCTGACGGGTCTCTGTCTTATGGATATCCTGCTCAATCTCTTCTATCCGCTTTCCGATCTCTCTGGCCTGCTTTTCCAGTTCACGCAGGGTGGACATCGGTCTCTTTGGAGGAGGCGGAGCGATCTGCTTTCCACGCTTATCCAGCATTGGAAGGTCTACCGGGGTATCTTCTCCAGCTTTTTTGGAGCGGTATTCGGTGTAGTTGCCGAGATATTTGACAAACTTACCATCGGCGATTTCCACTATCTCATTGGTTACACGGTCCAACAGATAGCGGTCGTGTGAAGCTGTGATAACAGAACCGTTGAACTCAAGCAACGCGTTTTCCAGAGTTTCGCGTGAGGCTATATCAAGGTGATTAGTAGGTTCGTCCAGTATTAGAAGATTTGGAGCGCCGGCGATGGCTTTAGCCAGAGCCAAACGGCACTTTTCTCCTCCTGAAAGCACATGGACAGGTTTAAACGCATCATCTCCCATAAAGAGGAACTGCGCAAGCAAATCTCTCGCCTGCTGGGCCGTGATTTCGGAATCAGATAGCAGTTCATCGATGACACTGTTGTCGGGCGTGAGACCCGCAAACTCCTGCGCGAAGTATACAAAACTGACTTTGTGCCCGATTTCTACATGACCGGAATCGGGATTCTCCAGACCAGCAATTATCTTAAGCAGCGTAGTCTTGCCTGATCCATTTGGTCCGACTACACCTACTTTCTTGCCGCGGTCCATTACATAGTCCACGGAATCGAATAGCTTTTTCTCTCCGAAACCTTTGCTGAGTTCATCCAGCTTCAGAACCATCGCACCTGAGCGGTCTGCAGCCTTGAAACCAGCTGAAATGGACTTCTGAGGGCCAGAGACCTTAACACGCTGGATCTTCTCCAGTTGCTTGACCTTGCTGTCACGCCTGGTGAACTTACGGTGGCTGAAAAGGGTCTGTATCGCCTCCTCAATTCTGGCGATTTCCTTTTGCTGGGTTTTATAGAGCTTGCGCTGCTCTTCCAACCTGGCTTCTTTAGCTGCGGCATATGCAGTGTAGGCACCCGGCCAGCTTACGATGACACCGTTGTCCATCTCTATGACTCTAGTGACAACCCTATCCAGGAAATAGCGGTCGTGGCTTACAATAAGGGCTGTTCCCTGGTAGCGGTTAGCTATATAGTCCTGCAGCCATTCGCAGACCTGGATATCAAGATGGTTGGTCGGTTCATCCAAAAGCAGCAACAGAGGTGATTCCAATAAAAGCCTGGAAAGAGCCGCACGGACCTTCTGTCCTCCACTCAATAATTGAACCGGTTTGTATAAGTCTGATTCGTCAAAACCTAGACCAGCAAGTATCGTCATGGCGCCGGCCTGGAGTTCAAATCCGCCTATGTCTTCAAACTTGTGGGTTAAATCTGCATATTCGGTGGCATAGTCGGCATCCCCGGCGTTGTGCAAGTTTCCCTGTTCAATGTTATACAATCGCTCTGCACATTCCAATAATTCAGGGGTTATTCCGACGGTGTAATGGAGGAGCAGGACCTGACTGTCTGACTCTACATCCTGAGCCAGGTAACCGATACTTAAGCCCTGTATTCGGTGCACAGCGCCTGAGTCGAGTTCAACCTGCCCTGCGAGTATCTTTAAGATAGTGGTTTTGCCACAGCCATTGGGCCCGATGAGCGCAACCCGCTCACGGTCATCAACGCTGAATCCTATATCCAGAAACAGGTCCCGGTTGCCAAAAGATTTACTGAGGTTGGAAACTGAAATGATAGCCATCTATCAAATTCTACGTGTTAAGCCCGGATTGTGCAAATTTACTAACAGTTCGCTCTTAAATACTCGTATTTGTCATTCAAAACGAAGATAAAAGCAGATCCTTCACTGCGTTCAGAATGACAGGATCTTTTACTGTTTGGCCTGCATTTTACACCTGTGTAAATGTTGGCTTAGTATATAGCCTGTACATCGCCGGTCCAGGACAAGAAGAATTCCTCCATAGTCGTCATTTTATTATAACTATTATAAACGTCGGCTGCAGAAGCATTCGATATAGCTACCGTTGTAGTGAGTGCATATATGGGTGCAGCAAGTTCGTCAGGCAGCATTGCATCCGCCAAATTGGCAGGCGGGCCGGTATAACTCTCTGTATGACCAAGTGTTGGTAAAACTATTCCGTCGTATTTCCCTGTCATCCATTCTGGAGGGACAACCGTTCCATTAGAATGCCAGGTAACATTATACATTTTAGCACCAGGTATCTTCTTGAAGATCAGATATGTGCCTGTCTGTCCGTGCCATATTCCATTTGTCGACCACGGGACTTTCTGGAGACGGACTGTTCGTGTAGCGCCAACTCTTACCATGACGTTCCCAGTGTTAATTAATATACGCTTGTTGTCAGGTGTGATACGCCACGCAGTAACAGTCACTGTGTCGGAACCAGCAGCGGCACCAGCTGTGTATCTGGCATATGGCTTTGTAAAAGGCGCACTTTCCCCGCTCGGGCCGGTCAAATTACCTTTTGCAGAGGTTGATGTCCAGTCATATTCTACCTTTGTTCCTTCGGGCAGACTTGGAAGAATCGAAACATCCAGGCGTATTGAATCTTTGGGATTGACTACTGGTGAAGCAGGGATAAACGTGACATCACGTTTGGTATCGGTGATCAGGATTGAAGCCTGGGAACTACCAAGTTCATAGGTTGTGCTGTTCTTTTTTAGATAAGCAGTCACAGCAACTGTATCCTGATCTCCATCTTTGGCGTTATCGTCAGCTACGTATTTCACAATCTGATCTGAGGACGTGAATGAGACGCCCTTGTTCCCGTGCGAGTCTTCCAGGTGTCCGTGGGCTCCGGGAGTTGACCAGCGGTATTCCTTTGTCCCGGTTATTCCATCGACACCGTAACACGTCAAACTAACATCCAGACCAACTGTCACGCTGGAAGGATTGTTTTGTATTCTGATATTGGGCTTAACTGCAGTGGCAGTCCACTGCAGGAAACGGCTGGATGACAACAACTGAGCTGAAACAATTCCGATATCCCCGGCTGCCAGGAACTTGTCTATCACAGAGACATATACATTCAAGTCGTCCAATAATGCTGCAGCGGTCATAGTAAAGCCGCCTTTTATCAGTCCTGATCGAATCATTGCTTCTACAACTTCATTTCGCACGGCTCCGCTGTCAAATGCTTTAAGGAATGAAACCAGAGCGCCTTTATAGTCGTGGCCGTGCAGTTGTTCTACCATCTGGGGGTAACTGCTGGAAACAATCTTTACAACATCCTCAACCAGGTCTCCCATTTTAGCATTACCGAGGTTCTTACCTATTGCATCGGCTGGAAAGACTGTCAACACTGCCGGGAAGGCGACCTCCTGAAAGAATGTCAGAGCATCCATCTTTTGTTCAGCAGCCGCCCATTCATTCGCGACAGCTGACCCTGCATAGTCTACCGGCACTTCAGACTCAAAATCACCATTCTTCCACGATGGTCCTACAACAAATACCTTATAATAGGTCCGCTCTGCATCTGATGGTGATACAGGAAGCGTTATAGTGTCAGTAGTCTCAGGAGAATACGCTACCTGTCCACTGAAAAAATCGAGCACGGTTCCCATAGTTCCCTGGTAACCATTTACAGCCTGAATATATCCGCTGAATGCACTTCCAGGAACCACTTTCTCCCAGGGAGTTACTGCATGTGGAGGCGCTCCGTCAGCATCGTTTTTAGCTTTCCAAGCTACCCGATATACGTATGCCCATAGGTGACGGCGGAAACTATTGGTTATGATAATGCCATTGCCGTCCACGCTTGGCCCTACTCGGACACCACTTACCTCAGCACTGGGTTCGACCATCAGCTGTGCTGGTGCATCAGCTTTGGAGGCAACTTCCACGTTGAAAGACTGGATTGATGAATCATTGCTGCTTGATAGAGAGGATATATTAGCTTTTACAGAGCCTCTAATGGCGCCAACAGCTGTTGATATGGCTGAAAGGAGAACTGTATCTTTGTCTGCGATAGCGTGCGGATTGACAGCCAGTCGCTGTGCGACAACCTGCGCGAGGGTGTCGGTATTCTTGTTAGCTTCAAGAAGATCGATGACTCTAGGCCAGGATTCACGTGGCAGCGTATAGGCAGGCAATGCATGGAATATAAGAGCGACTGCTGTGCTTTTGGCATTCAGCTTGAGTCCGGTGGGTGAGTCTTCTGCGTCCATGAAGCCCATCATTACCGGCTTGCCCGATGAATCTGCTGTAAACGCCAGTGCAGTTCCACCAGCAGGCTGTGATGCTTTATAGCTACCATCTGCAGCAACAGGCGCTTCTCCAATGCAAGTGACTACTTTCAAGTTTGCTAACTGGAGAGTTGAACCGGCCGGTAATTGAACAGTTCCAGTCACAGGCATTCCGTTAGTTGGATTATTGGATGATCCACCGCCACCACCGCCTCCACAACCAACAAGAGCAACGGTACCTAGTAACACAGACAATATTCCTGCATTATGTATATGGCAGCGATTTATAATCAAAGCAGCACTCCACGTCTAAGATTCTTATAGAAATCACGATGACTAATCAGCATTATTCGCCAAAACTCGTTGTTCCGTAATAGCTCAGAGTTACCAGAATTTGTCATCCTGAGGAACCCGGGGGACGGCAGGCTAGAAGCCCGCACCACAATTTAGCCTCCTAAGACTAATGCGGGTTTCCAGTCGAAATAAGTTGGCACCCCCAACTTGGGGGCTCAGGATGACAATGTTCCAATATTCCTGAGCTGTTACGTTTTTCCTGATGCCAGGGCAAAAGCTAAGCCAAAAATGAATAATGCGAACTAATAAATGGCCTCAACATCGCCAGTCCAGACCGAGAAGAAGTCTTCATGATCCTTGTAGGCATTATAATAATTAAGAACTGAGTCTGCAGTATCAAACGATGACCCCAAAGTGAGAGTAAGCCCCCATAATGTGGCGACGGTTTCATCAGGTTGCAACGCATCTGCTATGTTGACAGGTGAGCCAATATCAATATATGTCATCGGATATTGTGACTCTACTTGCCCGTCGTATTTATTTGAAGACCAGCCTGCAGGAGGGTTTGGCCCATTTGCGTGCCAGGTGACTCTGTATGACTTCGCGCCGGGTATTTTCTTGAACACGAGGTATGTGCCAGTTATTCCGTGCCATGCTCCGCTCTCATACCACGGAGTTTTCTTGAAAGAAACGGTGCGATTTTTCCCAACCTGGACTTTAACAGTTCCCGTGTTTATTATGATGCGTTTATTGTCTTTGGTTATCCGATATGCAGAAACAGTGACTGTGTCTGAACCTGCTGCACTCCCGGCTGTGTATCTGGCATAAGGTTTTGTAAATGGCACACTTTCACCGCTTGGACCTGACAATATTCCATATTTAGAGGTTGATGTCCAGTCATATTCGACCTTTGTTCCTTCAGGCAGGCTTGGAAGAATCGAGACATCCAGGCGTATTGAATCTTTGGGGTTAACTACCGGTGAAGCAGGGATGAATGTGACATCACGTTTGGTATCTGTTATCAAAATAGATGCCTGAGCACTACCCAGTTCGTAAGTTGTGCTGTTCTTTTTTAGATAAGCAGTCACAGCAACTGTATCCTGATCTCCATCTTTGGCATTATCGTCAGCTACGTATTTCACAATCTGATCTGAGGATGTAAATGACACGCCCTTGTTGCCGTGCGAGTCTTCCAGGTGTCCGTGGGCTCCGGGGGTTGACCAATGGTATTCCTTTGTGCCGGTTATTCCATCGACACCGTAGCACGTCAAACTAACATCCAAACCTACTGTCACGCTGGAAGGATTGTTTTGTATTCTTATATAAGGCTTAACCGCGGTAGCATCCCACTGCAGGAAGCGGCTTGATGATAAGAGTTGAGCAGAGACAATTCCGATATCCCCGGCAGCAAGGAATTTGTCTATTGCCGCCACATATATATTCAGGTCGTCCAAAAATGCTGCAGCAGTCATTGTAAAGCCGCCTTTTACCAATCCTGAGCGAATCATGGCTTCAACAACTTCATTGCGCACGGCTCCACTGTCAAATGCCTTGAGAAATGTGACCAGAGCGCCTTTATAATCGTGGCCGTGCAGTTGTTCTACCATCTGGGGATAACTGCTGGAAACGATTTTTACAACATCCTCAACCAGATCTCCCATTTTAGCATTGCCAAGATTCTTACCTATTGCATCGGCTGGAAAGACAGTCAGTACCGCCGGGAAAGCAATCTCCTGGAAGAATGTTAGAGCATCCATCTTTTGTTCAGCAGATACTAAAACATTCCCAAACTCCGTTCCTGCGTATTCGACCGGTAATTCTGATTCCAGATCGCCTGATTTCCAGGAAGGACCTACAACAAACACTTTATAATAAGTGCGTTCTGCATCAGATGGTGATACAGGCAAAGGTATGGTGCCAGTTGTCACTGGAGAATACGCCACCTGTCCAGTGATAAAATCGAGTATGGTTCCCATAGTTCCCTGGTAACCATTTACAGCCTGGATGTATCCACTAAATGCACTTCCCGGTACTATACTCTCCCAGGGGCTTAAATTATGTGGTGGTGCTCCAATGGCATCTGTTTTGGCTTTCCAACCGGTGCGGAAGATATATGCCCAGAGGTGACGTCGAAAACTATTAGTTATGATTATGCCGTTGCCATCTACGCTTGGGCCTACACGAACGCCGCTGAATTCCCCGCTGGGTTCTACCAGCATCTGCGCCGGGGCATCGGCTTTTGAGGCAACTTCAACATCATAAGACTGGTATGATGAGTTGCTGTTTTTCGAAAACATAGATTTCGCAGCGGTTGCAGAACCCCTAATTGCGCCAACAGCTGTCGATATAGCTGATAGGAGAACTGTATCTTTGTCTGCGATAGCGTGGGGATTGATTGCCAGCCTTTGAGCTACAACCTGTGCGAGGGTATCAGTGTTCTTGTTAGCTTCAAGAAGATCAATAACTTTGGGCCAGGATTCACGTGGGAGTGTATAAGCAGGTAATGCATGGAATACAAGAGCTACTGCAGTGCTTTTAGCATTCAGCTTGAGTCCGGTGGGTGAATCTTCTGCATCCATGAAGCCCATCATTACCGGCTTGCCGGATGAATCCGACGTGAATGCCAGTGCAGTTCCACCGGCAGGCTGCGATGCTTTATAGCTACCATCTGCAGCAACCGGTGCCTCCCCAATGCAAGTGACAACTTTCATGTTTGCTAACTGGAGAGTTGAACCGGCTGGTAACTGAACAGTTCCAGTCACCGGCATCCCGTTAGTTGGGTTACTGGACGATCCACCTCCGCCACCGCCTCCGCAACCAACAAGAGCAACGGTAACGAGTAACACAACAAAGAACAGAATGCCTATATTTGAGTATCTATTAGTCAAAGCAATACTCCTCTGCAGGATCTATATACTGGTGGATACAGTCATTAGATACGAACTTATTAATCGTATTATATCACGCAGATGTAGTATGAGGTGGCTTTTCTTAATGTTTTTTTGCAATACGCACTGGCATAATGGGCAAATAATGGTAATTTACTGTCCTGTTGACACAATCTATTTATTCAAAGCCCATATCGAGTAGTTGAGGACAGCTGCGAAGGAGACCCAGACAAGGTATGGCACCATAAGCGCACCTGCGATGGTGGAGACACGGAAGAACCAAATTGTGGAGAGCAGTATCATTATCCAGAGCAAAACAATCTCAAGAAATGCGATAAACAGGAGATGCCAGCCGAAAAACAAGTGGGACCATAGGGCATTGAGAACGAGTTGTATTATGAAGAATATGAGAGCTGTTTTGGCGCCCGGGTTAGTTCCGAGTTTGCCCCAGACTATCCAGGCAGCTATCCCCATTACTGTGTAAAGAGTTATCCAGACGGGTCCGAAGATCCATCCGGGTGGGTTGAATGAAGGCTTGACTAGAGTCGTATAGAATGTGCGGACTGAAGATACTGTCGCGATGGAACCGATGACTCCAGCCATCTGGCATATAGTTATGGAGATTATAAGCCTGAGTGTATTATTCATGGCTTTCATTTACCCACTTTTATGGCAATGTTATGCGCGATATAATTTTTTTTGAATATCATGCTACTTAGTTGGCGTTTTTTAGCCTCGCCTTTGTTCACATCCCCCCTACCCCCCTTCTAAGGGGGAATAGGGTGAGTTCTTCGGCATAGCTGGTGCATCGGCATCGGCGCTGCGGGGCGATAGGTTGTGGTAAGCGAAAGCTTGCATCCCTCCGCTCTGATACCGATGCATTTGTAGTAGCGCAGCGTATCGAAGGGCGGTCGGTTTTACACAATTTAACAGTAAAGTCTCTCCGAAGCCGCCCTTCGATACGCCTGCGGCTACTCAGGGCTAACGGAGTATGGGTGGGAATCCCCTCTATTAATCGTATTTATGGTTTGAAATATAGTATTGGGAAGAATTTGGCGTCTTTGTTGCCGCCTATCAGGCTTGGATCTTTTATTCCTATCCACTTTCTGGCGGTGTCGTCGATGTCATTTACTATGAACGCACAGTGTATCATGGAGCCTGAGCTTATTGGGATGCCTTTTAATGATGCAAGCGGGATGGCGGTTTCGTATATTAACTCACCGTTACCACCTTTGGTAGCAAACTTCAGACCCTCCAGCGGTTTGCCTGCATCTGGCCCGAGGGTCTCATATCCCACAGTCCCGGCAATTGTTGAGAGTCCCAGGTTTATCTCTGTGTAATTGAATGGAGTATCCTGGTTGGCAAGACCCAATTGGATGCTGTCTCCTGCCCAGATTTTGCCGGGGATTTCGTCGTTCTTGTGAGTGTCGTCTGTTACCTTACACGCGAAGTAGAGGTAGGTATCATCATACATAATCTGTGCAGAAAAGCTGAGATCCTCGGGACCGTCCCAGAAGCCTGGATCGGGCGGTGTGACCTGCTCATGCTTGTCTGAGACAATTGGGATAACGTTATCCCAATCTCTCAGGTCTCCATCAATAGTCACCGGTTTGCTAGTTTTCACGGCAGTCAGGTCAGGCTTTACTTCAGTGACATTCAGAGTTTTTGTCTTTACAGATGACCGTCCTTCTGCAGTTACGATCAGCTTAATACTCTTGACCGCAGTTAACATGGCGGCTTTCTGGCACGACAGCATTAATGCTTTGTCTTCATTTGCATCAAGGGTAACAGGCCAGGTTTCCTGTCCTGCTGATGTAATGAGTTTGATTGATGCGGATATCGGCCTGGCATACTTATTTTTTAGTGACACTGATAGTTTACTTCCCGGCATTACTCCCAGACTGCCGATGGCGATTGGCTCTTTAAATGATATATTGGCTTTTTCAATTTTATCTATCAGGGAAGCTTGAGAGTCTGAGAGGACCAGGTACCGGGGTTCATCGGAGATATTCAGGGTGATTTTGCCCTTTACGGATTTGACCACTGACTCGGTACCTACCAAAGAAACTGCATTCAGGCTGCTGGTATAATTGAAGGTCAGTGTGCAGGGATCATTAGGAGACCAGAGAGCCAGCACATTTCGGTCTCCTCTCCTGGTCTGCACTCCCCACAGAGCGGGATAAGCCATCTGCAGCTTCTTGACGAACTTGCCTCCGTCAATCAAACTGGCCAAATTGGCATATGCTGTCAGGCAGGGAGTGATGTTATTGTTTGGACCCATTGAATCATAGGTGCCATAATTGGAAGCGAATAGTGTAAGCGGGGTATCATCCATGCAAAGGTGGAACCAGACAACCCTTTCGAGCTCAGGAATGCACTTGCTTATCAGGAAGAACCTGGCCATGTAGTTGGCATAGCTCTTCTCATACACGTGGAAGTCAGGGGCTGGATACCGATAGGAGTTGATAGTCAAGAACCCTACTTCACCTATCCAAGTCCTCAGACCGGCATCTTTGCAGAGCTGACGGCCCTGGAGCATCTTGTCGTAGAGCCGATTCTCCTCGGGACTGACAGCCTGCAGGCCTGGTCCGAAGGCTCTTATGGAACTGTATGGGTGGTATGGTATCCCCTGGCACAAATCAGCTCCACCAGCAGCAAGGAAACGTTTGGTGAACGCGAAATCGCTGTCGCTGTCTCCACCAGAAACACTGCATGCCAGCACTGTGACATCCGGGTTGACCTGTTTGGCACGGTCGTATATCGGCTTGGCGAATTGAGCGTAGGCTTCGGGATTAGTCCAACCGTCAGGCTCATTGCTGATCTCATAGTAATCGATCAAATCGTTGTATTCAGGACCGCGGACCATATCTGCGTTCTCAATCAGCAGGAAGTATCCTATACCATTTTGCTTGAGCGTTTTCAGATGGGCCTTGTCACCCTCGGCAGGGTACCAAACCCCTCCACCAAGCCTGAGCCATCTGATACCCAGTCTTCGGAGCATTTCCATATTGCTCTGACTGCCTTCAAGGAAAAGAGGATCTATCCCAAAGAACGAGTCTTTCACAGCAACCTCTGCCGGTTTGGGCACAACAGAGAGCCTGCAAGTCTTCGTTGCAAGTACATTCTTACCAAGTCTCGCTGTTAAGGTCAGGCTGAATATGCCTTTTGTTGTTATTGGAAAATCCAGGTTGACCGAAGAGACTGCGTTGGGTGATAAACTCACTACGCGGGACTTGTTCAATACTGTTTTGTTGCTGTAGTCCTTAAGTGTGTAATCTAGAGCAATATTCCGGGGCTGGCTCATCGACAGGTTGTATAGAGCTACACTCAACTGTTTCTTTTCATTCTGGAAGAAAATGTGAGGGCGGTTGACTCTCGGAACTACCTGCTTACCGGAGTCATCTTTCTCCATCACATAGATCCCCACCCCATCATTCCAGCTTGGCTTTTCAATGCTCTGGGGCAGCTTTTCGGTGGGATCAAAGGTAATTCTCAGCTGAACGGCATTAGCGTAGCCTTTGGGGAATGTTTTTCCATCCGGAGGCTTAATGTTGATGTATGATATCGGGAGTTCCGCTCTGAAGAAATGCATCCAGAGTTTTTGACCATATGTGATAGTGACACCATTAGGATTGGCGATCGAGTTAAGTATGTATAGCTTTTTGTCACCGACTGCAAACTCCACACGCGTCGCCCGTTTGGGAGTCAGTATTTTTGAATATGGAGACGACTTTTCGCCACCTGCATAGAACTGCATCGGACCGGTTGGCACGACATATGGGATGAGTATATTGCCCTTGTGTGGTTTGAGGAAACGCAGATAGATTGTGGATGTTACACCCCTAGAATCTACACTGGTATTTACTACCTGCTGGAATCCCAGCCTCGCGTCTGTGTTGTCCCATTCCCATATCGAGTTGTTGATGGTGTGCCGGGTCCGGATGCTCATGTCTGTCGGGGTAACGTATTCCTGATCACCCGTAACCTTCAATCGTCCCCACAATGCAAATAGATACTTGCCGTCCTTTGAGGTAATTCTCAGGTCCCTGGCATCGTTTGCAGATTCACCAGGCTCGTTGTAACCCATGAACACCCTGCAATCATCGAGTTTTTCGTCTTGAGGATAGTAGCAGACTATGCTCGGAGACTTGGCTGATTTGGCTTTCACGAACGGGATGTTAGCTCTTGCTGGTCCGGTTACCTGGACCTGTTCACTGCTGGATACATCTGATCTAAAATTGCTTATGTATAAATTGCCGGTTTTTGGTGTTTCCAGTGTGGTGCAAACGCATATCCACAGTGTTGTGATCGTTCCTACGGGTTGGGGACTGTCACCTTTAGTGCCTCCCCAGGCGCCCTGCCAATTATTGTTGGTTGGGAAAACGATATCCTGCTTCTCACCTGCTTTAAGATTCTGTGCATTGCCCTGGAATATCCGCCCATTAGCATCGGTTAACCTGTAGTTAAGCTGGCAGTTGGATTCAGAGGTGATGGTAGCTACGAATGAACTGGTCTGCGGCAGTGCCATCCCATAGTAAAGCGCACTCACATAGCCGCCACCCTTGGTGAAATCATAATGTAGAGTCAGTCTGCCATCCTTGCAGTCAATGCCTCCAGTTGCCCCCGGGAACTCTCCTCCATTGGTGAACCCCCACTGTTGAGAGTCCTCAAATTCATCCAACACAACAGTCTGCCCGCAGATTCCAATCCCAGCAGATACAATCAGTAAAACAACTATTAACCCAGCTAAAAACAGTCTCAAAAAACAAGCCTCCAGTAATACTTTCTATTGGAATGTTACAGCAAGGCAATGGTTGCGTGCAAATGAAGGAAATTTCACGCGGAGACGCGGAGGACGCTGAGAAGGGAAAGGCTGTAGAGTATTGTGGTGCGGGCAGGCTGGAAGCCTGCATCACAATTTCAGGCAGGCTGGAAGCCTTTACCACAATTTTAGGCAGGCTGGAAGCCTGCATCACAATTTTAAGCAGGCTGGAAGGCTACACAACAATTTCGGGAAAGGATGTGAGGTTATAGATGGGCTGATAGTCTGACTGCTACCAGGAGTTGGTCATCTTTTCTCTGCACATTTTCCGGGTTGGCTACTACATCGACTATAGTCTGGACCAGCGACTCTGCTTCGCAGTTCGGGAAACGTGAAAGAATGTCACGCAGACCGTCTTGTCCGAGCCACTCATCATTTATGAGCACATCGGTAACGCCATCGGTATAACATAGAAGCGCTTCACCATTGATCAAAGATGCGTAGTGTGTTTCCTGGTATGCTTCTTCCAGGATCCCAAGTATTGGACCGCTTCTGCTGAGTATTCGGACCTCGTTCTCTGAACCGGCAAGCATCGGTGGTTCATGACCTGCATTAACATACCGCAGCGATCCAGTCGTTGTGTCCAGAACACAGTAAAACAGCGTTACGAATGAATCTGTCGGCAGATAAGAGTATAATCCGGCATTCAACGAATGGATGACAGCCCCGGGCTCAGGGTTTGATCTGACCAACGCTCTTATCATAGCTCTAGTCTGGCCTGCCTGCACAGCACTTTCCAGTCCTTTCCCTGAGACATCTCCTATTACAACAACAACCTTATCATCGGGCAGCTCTATAACATCACAGAAATCACCACCGATATCTATTCCCTGGGTAACAGGATTATAAAAGACAGCAATTTCACAGTTCATGATACTGGGTGGGGACGGAATCATATCTCTCTGAAACGCCTGAGCAACAGTAACCTGGTGTTCATATAGCAACGAAGTGGTCAACGACGATGAGACGAGTGTCGCGATCTGTCCTGCAAACCACAGATCATCATCATTAAAGTCATTCAATGGATCATCACGCCAGGCTGCAATAATATGGCCACATTCCAGACTTGCGCACAATGGCACGAGTATTACGGGAGAGTTACGATGGAATAAACCCAGTTCATACAGTTCAGGTGCAAGAGTGCAGACTGATGCACCCTTTGCAGGCTGATATCCTGTATCAATGGCACACTGACGAACATTGAAATCAACTGTTTCTGGTAATTCCTGCTGATCATGCATTCGTATTGCATGCATAACGATTTCAGCACCGTTGCCGGAGGCATTTGTAGCTTTTAGAAGTATGCAGGAGCAGTCTAAACCGTCTACAATTCCATCAACAAGATTATGTAGAATAGTTTCAAATTCAAGAGTGCCTACGATCTTTCTTGATGTCCTGGCTAAACTCTCAGTCCTGGCTACGTGGGATTCATTGCGTTCTCTGGATTCAACCTGCTCTGATATGTCCGTCTGGAATCCATCTACACAGGATATAGCACAATCTTCTTCATAGTGGGCACTCAATGTAGCCTTCATCCACATGATCTGAGAATCTGGTCTACGAACTCTGAACTCAATACTCTCAGCTTTTCCGGTCTCAATTATCCTGGTAACAGCTTCTGAAACAGCGATCATATCATCAGGATGTAGCGTATTTGCCCACAAGCCCGGATTTTTCTTGTAATCAGCAATTGTATATCCTGCAATTTCATCCGGTTTCCCACCTATGAACGTGGTTACTAGATCAAGTCCTACACAGAATACGAGCGCATCTGTATTTTCTACAAGGGATTTATATCGTGCTTCGCTTTGTTCAAGCGCCTCATCAACCTCTGTCTGTGTAAAGCTTGTTACAGTCGGAGAGGTCTGTTCATTCGTGCCTGTATCAGTTCGACGAATATGAACGACCAACTCTCTTTTACCTTCGGTAGAAACGAGCGGAGATATGGACAACTCAGTATTTAGCAGATTCGCTGTTTTCGTGCGAAGTTGCATTCGAATAGTCAGTAGATTATCTTCGGTTAATGGCAGAAGAATTTGTTCTCGAACAGCGGCATCGTGCATGTCTGTGGTAAGAAACGAGAGATTCTTGTCCACAGTCTGTTTGCTTGTATATCCGAACAAACTCTGAGCGCTACCTGGCCACTCCGTAATAAATCCCCGTTCATTGAGCATAATAACAGCGTCGGGTATACTGGCCAATATTCTGTCTTTATGGTGTAGTTTCTTTTCAAGTCTCAATTTATCTGTGGTATCATCGACCATCAGTAAAACATGCTTAGTTTGACCACCAGCAATACTGACTGGACAAAATGTTACAGACATCCTTCGTTCCCGGTTCTGTACATCCACTCGTGTGAGTTCTTTGACGATCCTATTGCCACTCAAAGCTACTTCGAAACACTGTTCGAACTCTTTCAGTTCGATCTCAGGTAATATGTCGTAAATAGAGCAGTCCTGTTCAATTAGCAGACCAGTGATACTGTGGAACCTATCAACTCCAACATCATTTACAAAACGTATTACTCTAGTTTCATCGAGAATGACTATCGGTATCGGGAGGGCATTAAGATAGTTTGATTCACATGCTTCGAACTCTTCTGTTCCATTAGGGGCAGGATGTGGAATATCAATGACTGCCGGTGAAAACTGGATTAATACTTCATCAGAGTCGGCAACAGGCGTTATAGACATATGCACATGGAGCTGAACACCATCCAGTTTTCTGACACAAATAACCCCACTCCATCCAATACCGGAGAATGCAGGCAATATGTCCTCATTAAACTGGTGAAGTTCGGAACCGGGCAATAGTGCTCTAAAAGATGCTCCAATAATCGGGGCTGCATCATCAAGTCCAAATAATCGGATCAATGCAGGATTGCACCAGGAAATCACCCCATTGATACTACATACAATAGAAGGACAGCAGCTATTGAACAGTATTTGTCGCATTACTAACTATCCTCCATCTGTGTATTATATGCTGATCCAATTTTCGCGTGATTTAATGTTCCTATTATAGCAAAATGAAAGAAACAATTCCTCAAGTCACTTATTACAATAAGTTGCACGTTACAATGCATAATACCTTTGTAAAAAATCGGTTTTGCAATTTTATTGATATGGAGTTACAGATTGTTTCCAGGATGAGTGTGAAGGTTGACACATGCAGCTTGCGGGTAGATAGTTAGTAGCAGTAAACTCGGTAGTTATCTCGATTTGCCGGATGACTTATGTGGTAATTTGTCGCTGGGTGGGGGTGTTTCTATGACATATGCGGATTATTCTGTAGGTATCGGGAGCATAGGACTGATCACATTCATCCTGTGGTTTTTCTTCAGTCCAAAAAAAGGAGACGTGGCTGCACGAACGGATGAAGGCATTCAAGAGATAGAGATCAAGGTAGAGGGTAGCTACCAGCCCAACAAAATAGTCGTACATGCAGGTTCACCCGTCCGGATCAAGTTTAACCGCCAGGAAAGCAATGCCTGCTCAGACACAGTGATCTTTAGTGATTTCAATATCTCAAAACCATTACCTGCTTATGAGACCACTACAGTAACAATTACCCCAAACGATCCCGGTGAATATCAGTTCAATTGCAGTATGAACATGTACCGAGGACAACTGGTTGTTCTGCCTGCGGAGGAAATGGCTCTGGAGTCGATACCTGAAAGGGCAGAGGCAGAGTATATTATCACCGGCACTCACTGCCCCAGTTGTATGCTCTCTATAGAGAAAGTCCTTGGTCGTGCAGATGGAGTAGAAGAGGTATCGTGCAATTTTGATTCAGGCCGTGCCCAGGTAGCTTACGACCCCAGAGTCATATCTGCCGATAATATCGCAGCACATGTCCACAAACTGGGCTACACAGCTCAACGCATAACTGAAGATGCAGACAGCGAAGCACCGACCAATGATGCAGATATAGAGGTAAAAGACCTTCATCAACGGTTACTGGTTTCTGCAGTTGGTGCTATACCGACTTTTATCATCGCAATGATATTGCCACTGTATTACGGGATGCATATCGCAATGCCTCCATCTCCCCTGGTATATGTTGAGTTTGTGCTGACCAGTGTAGTGCTGTTTTATGGTGGATTGAGGATTTATAAGAGTGCCTGGGGATCAGTCATTAACCGTGCGAGTGATATGAATGTCCTCGTAGCTACAGGAACATTTGCAGCCTATGTATACAGTACCATCGCCACATTCTTCCCGGGGTTATTCACAGCTTATGGTGTGGAACCACACGTGTATTATGAAACAGTTGCGGTGATTATCACCCTTATTATGATTGGAAAACTGCTGGAAGCCCGTGCACGCAGTCATACATCGGACGCAATCAGGAAGTTGATTGGACTGCAGGCAAAGACTGCCAGAGTAATAAGAAAAGGCAAGGAACAGGATATCCCAATTGAACTAGTGCTGGTTGGCGATATGATTATCGTCCGTCCGGGTGAAAAGATACCAGTTGATGGATTAATCCGTGAAGGCTCTTCGGCAATCGATGAATCAATGATCTCAGGCGAGAGTATACCGGTCGAGAAGAGTGCTGGAGATGAAGTGATCGGAGCAACGATCAATATGACTGGCTCTTTTACCTTTGAGGCGACCAAAGTAGGCAAGGATACAGTCTTGTACCAGATTGTCAAACAAGTCCGACAGGCCCAAGCTTCAAAGGCTCCTATACAGAAGCTTGCCGACATAGTGGCGAGTTACTTCGTGCCTGTAGTGGTGTGTATTGCTGTTGTTACATTTGCCTTATGGTTTATCTTTGGACCATCTCCATCAATCAGTTATGCCATTCTTACATTTGTCGCAGTGCTGATTATCGCCTGCCCTTGTGCACTTGGTCTAGCGACACCGACTGCTGTGGCTGTAGGAACTGGTAAAGGTGCAGAGAATGGCATCTTAATCAAGAGTGCTGGGGCTCTGGAGACAGCACGCAAGCTGACGACCATTATCCTGGACAAGACAGGAACAATCACAATGGGCAAACCAGCGCTAACCGACATAATAGCAGCACCAGGATTCACTGAAGATGATGTAATCAAGCTGGCCGCATCCAGCGAGAGGAACAGCGAGCATCCAATAGGAAAAGCAATAGTCAATGGTGCCCACCAGCGTCAGGTAGAACTACTGCAGGTCTCTGATTTCCAGGCGATTCCTGGAGGTGGTATCCGGGTAAGATGTGATTCCAAAGAAATCCTGATCGGCACATCTAAACTTATGAAGGAAAACAACATCAACACCGGCACTCTGGAATCTACTGCAAAGACGCTGCAGGAAAGCGGAAAGACATCAATATATATCGCTGTAGATGGGCAAATTGCCGGCCTTTTAGCAGTAGCAGATACGATAAAGCCAAGCTCAAAGATAGCGATCCAGAGATTAAAGTCTATGGGTCTGGAGATAATCATGATCACTGGAGACAATATCCAGACCGCTAAAGCTGTGGCATCTGAGGTCAGAATTGATCAGGTCATTGCTGAAGTATTGCCGGATCAGAAAGCTTCAAAAATAAGAGAACTCCAGGGATCAGGCAAGGTTGTGGCAATGGTTGGTGACGGCATAAATGATGCCCCAGCCCTGGCTCAGGCTGACCTGGGGATAGCAATAGGCAGCGGGACAGATATCGCTATCGAAACGTCGGATATTACATTGATCAGTGGGGAACTGACAGGAGTGGCAACGGCAATAACTCTCTCATTGGCTACAATCAAGAACATCAAACAAAACCTGTTCTTTGCGTTCATCTACAATGCTCTGGGGATTCCACTGGCTGCAGGCATTCTATATCCGGTTCTGGGAACACACGGATTCCTCAGCCCTATGATTGCATCGGCTGCAATGGCTGCGAGCTCACTTTCTGTTGTTACGAACGCACTCAGGTTGCGAAGACTGAGATTGTAGAAGAATCCAGGCAGATATCCAATCCGTTCGCACTTCGACAAAGGGATTGGGTTAGTGCTTCGGCAGAGGTTGTGCATCGGCATCGACGCTACGGGACAATTGGTTGTGGGTGACAAAAGCTTGTAGCCCTACGCTCTGATACCGATGCATTTGTACACCAAACCCGTTCGCACTTCGACAAGCTCAGCACGAACGGGTTTGGCAATACACACAGTTACATTCGGACTGCTTGGATCATTGCATCTACTGCTTCCGGGGATGTGTTGCTGGGGATGGGGCTGCCGGTGTTTAGGATGAAGGGAGTGTTTGTGCCGGACTGACGGAGTTGTTCGTGGACTGCTTGAGTGATTTCATTTACGTTTCCTCTGCCAAGCAGTTCCTCAGAGTCCAGATTGCCGAACAGGCATCTGTCTGGGCCGAAAACTTCACGCACACGGTCTACTGTAACTAATGCGCCTTTGCGGGGTTGTTCGAAGGCGAATGCATCAAATGGAACTGTGGTTTCATCCTCCAGGATTGGCAGTATGTCCCCTTCGTTCCACAGTATGATCTTCAAACCAGCTTTATGTGCTGCTTCGGTCACTGACTTTTGATATGGGAGAGCAAACTCTCTGAACATTCGAGGTGAGATGATATCGCAGGAAGCCCAGCCGTCTGCAATGAATACAGCATCAGCCCCTGCTTCAGCTAATTCACGCATCCGCAGTTCATCACCAGCAGCATATCTTTCGCAAACATACACGAATAGATCAGGCTCGGAAAGCATTGCTTCCATAGCTCTCTCGAAACCGAAAGCATAGCAGGCACATATATATGCGGGGCTGTGATGCGGCAGTACGAGGGCATTATCACCCAGATCGTTGATCAGCCTATTCAAGCCCTGCAGGTATAGACTGCCCCAACCTGGAAACTCTGCTACTAAACGGTCGGCATCCTGTATGGATCGTATTTCACCTACACTGTCACAGTCTTTATTACCTGAGTCAGCATCCTGTGGTGTCAGACTGGATTTGATCAAACGGGTTAGGGCACCTGTATTGTTATCTCGAACGAACCAGGAGTCTGAAGTCTCGCTTTCAAGCGTAGGTTCTTCATAACCATTTCCGGCCCCTGAATAGAAGATTAGATCAGGTTTATGCCGATCATAGAGCGCAGTGTGGGCCTTGTGCCAGGTCTCTACTCCACCACAGACCAGCTTCCAGGGTTCGATACCGGCAG
Source organism: Abditibacteriota bacterium (assembly GCA_942493375.1). Taxonomy (GTDB): domain Bacteria; phylum Armatimonadota; class UBA5829; order UBA5829; family UBA5829. Next base: position 1,141,406 of record OW818698.1, read on the forward strand.
CCTTCCAGTAGTAGTCAAAACCCCAGGTGAACAGACCTACGGGGACGGTGTCCGTAGGTCTGCCTGAGAGTGCTTCCAGGGAAATAGTCCGGCCTGCCTGATTCATAATCCTTTGACTATCTCCTCCATCTTTGCAAGTTGATCAGCTGACAATTGCTCAGCACCGGGAACGTTCATCAGTTCGTAGGCTTTCTCCCTGCTGACCGCATAAGTGTCCTTACAACCGGCAGCTTCCCAGGTTGCTCTGGGTCCACGCACTGAGACTTCGGTCTCGTAGTATTCATCTGAATGCAGCCAGTCCATGGTATGGTCTGTTGTCAGGTAAGACTCTCCTCTTGGGCCAATTGACTTGATTACATCGAGAGCTACTGTGTCGGCATCTACCTGCATTCCTCTGGCTAATCGACGGCAGATGGCGGTGATCTCGTGGTCCATAACCAGCTGCTCATGGCTGCAAGTCATTCCTGTAGCAAACATTCCGCAATTTACGATCAGATCAGTGCCTGATGCTATAGATGTAAGCTGGCTGATGGTCTTCTCCCAGGAGTTCTGTTCATCATGAGCGTGGTTATCGGAGTTCGGAGCTGTTGTATGACACGGTATATTGTAGAACTTGGCTAGCTGAGTGCCTGCTATTCTGCAGATTGATGTTTCGACAGACCCTACCAGAGCGGAACCGGTGCGCATGTCTGTAGTTGTCCAGGAGTTTGCATACAGGACTTTGTGTCCTGGCTTGAGCATCTGGATCATAATAATTCCGGAGAGGCATTCTGCGTTATTTACTGTAACCAGTCCAGCCAGTGTATAAGGCGCTGAAACGCCTGCATTAGGCTCCGGCAGCACAGCCAGCGGAACTCCTCTTTCGACGGTATCCATCACTGCTTCCAGTACGCTTGATTCCCAGTAGAGCGGACTGGTTGGTGAGAGCTGGCATATACCATAGCACTGATCAGCCAGGTCTCCTTTGAATGCAGTCCTGAGGAGCTCTATGCATCCCCGGTTAACGTCCGGCCTGTCGGTAGAAAAGAAGATCGGTTTCTTGCTGTTGCGCACACAGGCAGAGACTCCATATATGAGTGATGCCTGGGCGTTAGGTATATCCTGAGGCATTACCGGTACGCCAATCATATCGATGTTGGGGAGTTGTTCGCAGATGCGTGCAAAGCATTCGACATCATTGACAGTTGATGACCTGGTGCGACCACTCTCAGAATCAGCCCAGAAAACGGCATTGTGACCAGCAGCAACCTTAGGGATACCGTCCCCTATAGTGAATGCCAGTTCTCCATCTCTATTGAATACATCAAAGGAAGCTGGAACAGTAGACAAAGCCTGGTTTATTTGTGCCTGGGTGAACCGGACAATAAATGAATCGTCATCCACCGACACGCCTTTGGATTTCAGGAAATCACGCATTGCTGAGTTCTCGATCCTGACTCCACAGTTAGTAAGTATATCAATTGTAGCTTCGTGTATCTGCTTAATCTCACTCTCAGACAACACCTGCATCATAGAAAGATTCATTTTTCAAGCCTCCTTGGTAATAGTAGTGTAGAGAAACGTCAATCTACTATATATACGAATAACATTCAAACATGCTGATGAAACTATCATGCTTCTCCGACAATATTACAGGACTATTTCTAACCCATATTACAACAGTTTAGGCTGCGTAATGTTGGGTAGACTAATGAATAATCCATCTGTAAGAGTATATCCGAAAACTGTGTTGTTGTCCACTAAAGGAAACATGGAAACTATTTCGTACAGTCTGGCGTCTATATAATCACAGGGGAATGCATTCAGAGCAAGTATTTCCGGCATTATAGTCATGCAGCACTGTCGGGCAGGAGCTGCGTGGGTTATTTTTTTAGCCCTATCATTTTGTTAATCAATAGACGGTGAATCGGATGGATAACGAAACTTTAATATGTAACCGGATGCAAAACCCTCAAGAAGCGGCTTTGTGCAAAAGACGGTTGAAGGCAAAACGTCTTCGCCATATGTTGATTTTACTCGGAGTATTGGGTGCTGTCCTGCTTCTCTTCGTGGCGCTGCCTTATAGATTCGGTATGATTGTCGGAGATTCCATGTATCCCACAATGCAGCCCAACCATCTTTTTGTGATGAACGTAAATCCCTATACCAGATCCGTACCGAAACGCTCGGAAGTGGTTGTCTTCAAGCATAATGGTGAGACGATGGTAAAGAGAGTATATGGTATCGGAGCCGACATGGTCTGGCTGTTGGTTACACGCAACAGTGCGGAAGTAATTCCGGCTAACATGGTAAATACTTACAGGCAAAAGATAGATAGATTCAGAATGCAAGCTGCTGTAAAACCGCTGGTAGTCCCGGTGGGGAGTGTATTTGTATTAGGAGATAATGCGGAAAACTCTGAAGACAGCCGTGACTATGGACCGGTCCCTGTGTCGGAGATACTGGGTAAGGTAGTATATACGGAAAACTGGGCTGCGCTTAACATGATCAGAGATTCACGGACATAAGCGGACCGATCAATTACAAGCAACCAACGAACATAATGAATCGCCACTTAACCCGCATTATTCATCATTGGCTTCACTTTGGTCAGTTAGCATTGGCAAAAGCGAAGCTTAGTTGCTCAGGCGGGAAAGCAGGCTAGAAGCCTGCACCACAATTAATCATGGCTCCACACTCTCAACTCTTCACTATCAACTATCAACTATCAACTTTTCACTATCAACTTTCCACTTTCCACTTTCCACTATCCATTTTCCACTATCAAGGTCTTTTCAGACCGGATGGAGTGAAGCCTTTGGGGCTTAGGACCAGGACATCTATTGCAAAGGAATAGCGCTGATCTGAAGCTCGTTTGTCAGTTGCCTGGAATGATATGTTGTGGTCCCCAGCGAACGTATTGATTACTCCTATTTTGTACCAAGCAAGCCCTGGAGCATATGGTGCCAGGGTTCCCTCTGCAGCAGTTACAGGTGTCTTAACTCCGCCGTCCACTGAATATACCATCGGACTTCCGTCCTGGGGAGGTGTTGCGGCTGCCCATAGTTCAAAGCTGGAATCGGATTTCGAGTTGAATGAGAAGCTTGCAGCGAATAGACTCAGAGGTGGGTCATGTTCTTCGTCCAGGCAAAGAGCGATTCCACCACTGGCGCCTTTCATTGATTGAATTCCGGTAAAGGAGTTGGCATCACTGCGTTCACCTTCCATCCATATATCAGCCCCTATCGTATTTGCAAGAGTCAGTAAGGCTGTATGTGCCATACCAAATGCAACTGCAGGCTGGTTATTTTTGAGAACGTTATTTGCTGTCTTGACTGCTTCACTTGCTGCGCGTGAATCTATCTTTTGGTTGTTTGCACTCTCTATCAGCTTTACCAACCGCTCAATCTCACCTGTTGCGGTTTCATAAGGAAAAAGAGTTGCAAAATTAGAGCCAGATATAACAACAGGTATATCGGATACTTTAAAGCTATATGCAACCTTCTTCTTGCTGATCGATGTCCCCCTGGGATAAACAATTCCAGGATTTTCTGATGTTCCAAGTCTGGTCGTAACTGTCTTTGTCCCATCGAGTGACCATATGTAAGAGCGGTTCTCTGCAAGGAATGTGTATGCAGCCAGGCCATCCCCAATATAGTTTGTTTTGCCTTGACGCGGACTCGGAAGCCACCAGACTCCCGGAGCTAACCTGCTGACGAAACCTCCGACCGCTGGATTAACAGGATAACTGACAACTTCCGGTTTATATGAAGCCAGTTCATCAATTTTAATCTTTTGCCTGAAGCTGGAAAGCCACTGTATCTGCGCAACCGAGGCATCATTTGCTGAGGCATCGGAACTTAAAACGGAATCCAGGAAGAAACCTTTGGCGCCAAGGGAGCGATAGCTATCAAGTGATGCGGTAAGTGCAGTCTCATCTGCGAATGCACTGTTGGGCTGAGGAGCCGTTACTGCGACAAACCATTGAGTGCGTGGAGATTCCTCACATAATGCATAAACAGGTCCTGCAGCCACTGCACCGGATTCACCCGTCCCCTGAGTTTTCGAGGCTAATCCATCGAAACCCGTCATAGCAAATGGATTCATATAGCTTGTATGAAAAGAAGAAGAGGAAAGTATAACCGGAACACAGGCAATATTGGTCTTCAAAATATCAGATATGGTATTGAGAAACTCTTGCGTACTGGTTTCTCTGTAGTCTGTAATATCCTTCCAAATCTGACTGGTTGCGGTGTCTGCTGAGAAGAATTTACCGCTGGCCTTGTCATATACAAATGGAGCACCACGTCCAGAGCCCCACATAGGTAGTAATCTGGCCCCAGTTTCGATTGTATCCAGTCCTGGACGCACGCCAAAGTTCTCCAGCGTGACTTTTTGATCAGCTTTACTACCCCCACGTCCAATCGTCCATACAGAATTCAGGGTATGTTCATTTATATGCCTTTTGATAAGAAACGACTCAAACCCAATCCGGAAGCCTCCAGAATCAGGAACAAAATTCGCCATTTTACCGGAGTAATCTATCCGGATATTCAACGGGTTGATTATGAAACGCAGACCTTTTCCGAGTTTTACTTTCTTGAAATAAGTGATCAGACGGTCTCTATACTCCGCATAACCTGCCCACGGGTCTCCATACCCCCCATTTTCTATTGACTGAAAGATTGTGCGGGGATAGACCATTAGTATCCGTCCAGGACCAACCGGGTTCGCCAGTTGAACTGTGACTTTACCATTGGTTACCAATGCCCCTCCCTGTTCCTCAATGTTAAGATCCTGCCTGTTTAGAACTATATACAGAGCAGAATCTACACCAGGCCAGTCGCGGACAATTGTGGTCTCTTCAAAAGGGCCTTCCTTACGGTAAACCGAAGGTTGCACCTGATAACCTTTCAGTGGTTGCTTCGGCCCATCAGTCATGTCCAATCCATATGCGAGTCCACAGGACTCAATGTAGTCCAGCATCTTTTGCAGGACATCAATATCAACTGAAGTGATAGGTACGGGTGATTTAAGTATGATATCACTGATATTCTTTGCCAACAGATCCTGCAATGTCTTGACATCTGAATCATACGCTTCAGGAGTAGCGCCCGGAGCCAGTGATTTAGGCACAAAAACACATCCGAACGGGATATAAGGTTGCCCATCCCAAGCCAGATTGTGGTTTTCGTCTATCTTCCAGGGGTGCTGTGTTCCTGCAGAGTCTATGTATGTACCTGTTGCATTATACTTCATGCCTGCTGATTCGCCACAGGAGCTGGATAAGATCACAATCAAGAATGCAAATACAACGATAAAATACCGTGTCATTAGCAGAACTCCTAGATCAAAAAATAGAGTGACAGCCGGTCAACTTGAACCGTCTAGTAAAAATGCCGAAGCCATATATCATTAGGACGTTTGTCAGCTTTGTTTTGTTACTGCTATTTTATATTGAAAGTATATACTCTATTTAAAGGGTATTCATCATTCAACACCTTTGTTCACATCCCCCTACCCCCTTCAAAGGGGGAATTGGGCCGGTGCATTTACTGTAATAGATTGACTATTATCTCCGGTGTTATTTGTTCCAGTGAATCTACGACAATATCTGCCTGAGCCAGTTCGTCAGCTGGAAGGGTGTTGGTAATACCTACAGCTTTCATTCCACAGGTTTTAGCAGCACGTATACCAAACTCACCATCCTCAAATATAACACAATTTACCGGATCAGCTCCTAATCGCTCTGCGGCAGTCATAAATGGTTCAGGATCGGGTTTACCTTTAGTTACATCCTCACAGCCAACACTCGCTGTAAAGTACTGATCAACACCGAATGTTTTTAAGATGACAGCAATTTCCCGTCCAGTACCTCCGGATGCAATCGCCTGGGAAAACCCGAGGCCAGCGAGACCACGTATAAGTTCCCCCACCCCAGGCAACATCACCATCCGCCCTTCAGCCAGTCTGAAATAAGCGTCCAGTTTCCGTTTGATAGCTTCTTCGAGTGAGATTGGCCTGGCAACTGCAGGCATGATTTTCCCGAAAACCTGTGCCATAGATGCTCCTACACAAAGAGCATTGTATTCATCCATTTGCAAATCGTATCCCAGAGGTCCAAGGACCTCCCTGTATGAGTCAAAATGAATAGGCATATCATCAATAATTACACCGTTAAGATCCCATATTGCTGCATAAACCGAAGTCAAAAAACATCTCCAAATAGCCCGCTTTTTTCGTAACGAAGCTCAGCTTTTACCCCTACTGCCGGTCAAAAGCGAAGCTTCATGAATAATGCGGGTTAGTAGTATTCGTGAACAGATGGATCATATTGATTATTTCTGCACGCTAACATGATAACACACCCGGCAATCAGCTCAGAAATAGATGTAAATATACCTGACATTAATGCCGATTAGTTAAGTGGATATTAAATAGAATAGTTGTGTCTGAGCCGTGGAACTGGTATCGCCCATTATCCACAGGCAGCAAGACAATGAATCACATAGTAAAAACCTGGATGATTGGTCTCTGAAACCAACATCATTGCAAATACAAGTGGATCGTGGCGATAACATCCTGTTTTCGAAGGAGTATATCTGTGGAAACTCGGCAGCACAATAACGAGCATTCAACAATTAGTTACCAATCACCAAACCGCATAGTAGTAATAGGCGCTGGGGTTGGCGGCCCACAAGCTCTGGAGTCAATTCTTGGCGAACTTCCGATTGACTTTCCAGGCACTGTTTTGGTTGATGCAAATATGGGAATAGGCTTCACCAGAGTATTGGCTGACAAACTAAGCGCCACCAGTCATATGCCGGTTAGTGAAGCTCTTGATGGACAGATTCTGCGATCGTCCCGGATAGTATTGCTTCCATCAGAATATACAGCCAGTATAACCGCCGAAAGGGAAGAACCGCACAAATACATAATTGAGTTGACACGTCCTGATTCCTCCCCTAAAGCCCCAAAAAGGCTGGACCACCTTATGAGCAGTGTAGCAACGGCATTTGGCAAATGCGTAATAGGAATTATTCTGTCAGGTGTTGGAAATGATGGGCTGATCGGAACAAACCTTATAAAATCAGCAGGTGGTAAGGTATTCGCTCAGAATGAAGCATCTTCCATATGTTATGAAGCGCCAGGAGCTGTTGTGGCAGCTGGACTGCTGGACCAGGTTGCTCCACTTTGGCAGCTGGCCTCCTACATAAATGAGTGCACGACAGGAGATTGCTATGAAGACGCAGCCTAGAGTAAAACTTGGAGAAATGCTATTGTCAGCTGGATTGCTTACCCAGCTCCAGTTGGATGGAATACTCCGACAACAACAAGAAACACCGAAGAGATTTGGCACGCTACTGATAGATTCTGAAATAATCACCGAGGATGATCTGACAGAAGCTATTTCGCTGCAGATTGATACACCGTTTATCAGACTGGGAGACTTTACACCATCAATAGAGTTGACTGATCTTGTCCCCGAATCAGTTGCACGGACATACAAAATTTTTCCAATAGACATATCAGCAACTAAAATGGCGATAGCGATGTCGGATACGATGGATGTCGAAGCCATTGATACCATAAACAGAATCACTGGAAAACGCATTGAACCTGTTCTCTCGAGTAAAAAGGGAATAGAAGAAGCCATAGAGAAACACTATGGACATTCTGCCGGTGAAAAATTATCAGCCTCACTTGATGAAGCCGTTGATCAGATTGAGATTGAAACTGAAGAAGACCAACTCACTGACGTGGCTGAGGAACGCCGTATCAGTGACCAGGCCCCGGTCATCCGAGCAGTAAACATGATCTTGCAGGAAGCAATACGCCAGAAGGCCAGTGATATTCACCTGGAACCGCGTGCGAACTGTATGGAAGTGCGTTACAGAGTCGACGGGGTCCTGCATGCAGTCAAGAGCATACCGAAGAAACTTGAGTCCGCAATGATCAGTCGTATCAAGATAATGGCAGACATGGATATATCGGAGAAGCGTAAACCACAGGACGGGAGAATATCCGGTAAGATCCTGGGCCGTAATGTCGACCTGCGGATATCAAGTTTGCCGATACAATATGGCGAGAGAGTTGTCCTGCGAGTTCTGGATAAACAGACCCAACAATTCGCTATTGATCAACTCGGACTAGTCGGTGAAGATCTGATAAGATTCCAGCACCTGGTAAGCAAACCTTATGGTCTGATTCTGGTAACAGGTCCAACTGGTAGTGGAAAGACCACTACCCTGTATTCAGCCCTGAACCACATAAAATCTATCGACACAAATATAATGACTTGTGAAGACCCAATCGAATATGACATGCCCGGAGTCAACCAGTCTCAGGTCAATGTCCGCGCAGGTCTTACTTTTGCTGCTCAGTTGAGAGCCATTCTGCGCCAGGACCCGGATGTCATTCTGGTGGGAGAAATACGAGATACAGAGACTGCGGAGATTGCTTTCCAGGCAGCTGTAACCGGTCACCTGGTCTTCTCTACCCTGCACTGTAATGACTCACCGGGAGCAGTGACAAGGCTACTGGATATGGAAGTCGAACCATTCCTGATAGGCTCATCTGTAATTGGAGTACTATCTCAAAGGCTGGTCAGGATGCTATGCCCAAAATGCAAAGCTCCCTACACCCCTACTTCCGAGGACCTGCTGTTGTTGGGTGCTGATAATATACCCAAAGGCACTGTGTTCTACAATCACGTCGGTTGCTCAGCTTGCAATCAGCGTGGATACCAGGGACGATTAGCAGTAGTGGAACTGATGCCGATAAGCAGCGCCACCAGACAACTGATAATGCAGAGAGCAACATCAGAACAGATAAAGGCACATGCTGTAAAAGACGGCATGAGAACTATGAGAGACCACGCAGTCAACAGAGTCATCGAAGGCCTGACTACATTTGATGAAGTCAGAAGACAGGTCTTTGTTGAAGAAGTGGACTGAAGGGAAAGTATGAATTATGAATTATGAATTATGAAGGAGAGGCTTTAGGCCTTAAACTCTAGGCTTCGGGAATGAAGGATCTGCTTTTTTCAGTGTTATTGGAAAAGCAGGTCCTTCACTGCGTTCAGGATGACATATATTACTTTCCTATTCTACTTTCCTGCAGCTTTGATGAATGCTTGAATGTCGTTGTAGTTGCTTTGCCAGGTGGTGTACATTACTCCGGTTAGACCTCCAGCTTGTTTGCCATCTTTTATCCAGTCTGTGATGGCGGATGGATCGGAATCGTAGTAACCAGCCAAAATATGCTTGTGGCCTCTGGATGCGAAGTGTTTGAGGGAATCCAGACGACCTGGTTGGTATCCATGCCAGTTGACTACAATCACGCTCTTGTCCAACCCAAGCCAGGAACCATACCAGGGACCATCCCCCTTAACCAGATAGTATCGTCCGGTTTTGGCTGCATTGTGGTTTGGATCGAACATATCAGACCACACATAGATGGGTTTTTTCGGGTCCAGCTTGCGGAGTATTTCTGTAGACTTTTTAATGTTGTCCGCAAGGAGAGCACCGGGAGTCTTTCCGGACTTCTTACAGCTTTCATCCCAGCCCTGTATACGGATCTCATCGTGAGACATGAAATATCCATCCGGCTGCAGGTTCTTTTTTACTTCCTCAGCCTGCCAGCGGTAAAGGTCATATACCTTTGGTTCAGCCATACAGTATGTGCAGGCGCCATCGTATATGGTTGCTGAATGATAAAAACTCGCGAAGACCTTCTGTCCTTCTTTTATAATACTCCCCTCCGGGATTGTAACCTGGGGTTCATCGTGCCAGGGTGTGTATGAACCAGCCCAGGGGTCGTTACCCAACTTGGGATCTGCAATGTTGTTGTAATCTTTACCCTCTGAATATGTGGTGGCACCATCTTCACTAGAGATCTGCAGCGGAGTTCCATCCCTTCTTATTATGTTCACAAAACCGGCAGGTTCGATACGGAGGTCATCCCACCATATCTTTCCGCTCTTTCCTCCCCATACACCCAGGTATAGATAAACTTCTTCAGAATCCAGAGTGTTGAATGTGACATCCAGCTTTTTCCAGTCCTGGGTCTTTTGAGCATTTAAATTGATATTGCAGAGCCCGGCGCCATTTTTACCCAACACCGATATACGGATCTCATTGGCGGCTACAAAGTCTTCGGTTTTTAACATCACCGACAAATGGTAGTAGGAGAATGGTTTTACATTGAGTTTCTGACAGACTCTGCCATGCCCATGGTCAGGGCTGTATTTGTCTATATCCTGCAGGCGTATGGATGCCTTGCCTTCACACTTCACATCTGTATCAATAAAGCTGATCTTTCCGGGTTCATCAACAAAACTGTATCCGGTGGGAGAGTTGCCCTTGTAGTCCTCGAAACCACCGTTGACGATTGCGGGGACCTCACTTACAGGCACCAATTTGCCATTACGAGCGACGAATACCGCATTCTTAACCGGCAGGCCTTCAGCAAGGTTGGGGTCGTGTGCCAGAAGTTCATTGCCATAGCCGTTTGGGAATACGCAAGGAATGAACTCAAGCTTGAGTTTCCGGCACTCCTCCCGCACCAGTGTGCAGTTCTTGCGATATTTTTCTCCTTGAATATTCCACATCATAAATTTGCTGTCAGCGATAACGATTCCGTTATAGCCAAACCCGGCAGACTTATGCAGAACATCCAGCACTTGCTCTACATTCTTGTCTACCAGAAGGTTTGTCTGTATATAGACCCACCGTTTCTGTGGTTGCTCAGCGAAGCACCTACTGCTGATTAAAAGCAACAGGACAAGGAGTGTTATTTTTCTTATACTCATTCGGATCCCTCACTACTAACTCGGACTCATTATTATTGTCAGAATACACCACGAAATGCCTTAAAACCTCTCTTGCGTTTGGTAATGCAAAGGATACATGTTAGAATATAGGCACTTTTCACCTTTGTGGAGGATGTAATACAGTGTACGTTGGCCGAATAGTAGCGGTGGGCAAGACCACCAAACCGTTTGCGGCATATAGAGTCTCTTCCCGAAGCTTCCCTAACCGGGTTGCCAAGGTTGTAGAGGACGGGGTAGTGGCAATTCAACCACTCGACCCAGATGACATGAAGAAAAACCCTTACATAGCCTATAACTGCTTAAGGACTACCCCAAGAGGGATTGTAGTCTCTAATGGCACTCATACAGATGCTATTGCCGAAGTCCTGGCCTCCGGTGCTACACCGGACACAGCTCTTCAACAGGTACTTGATGAGATGGGTTATGAAAAGGACGAGTTTAACACCCCCCGAATAGCCGGTATCATCACAGATACCATGGGTTATCTGGGAATCGTCCGGGCAGATGCAGTTGAAGTCTCCGGATTCGAGCTGGTGGAAGGAGTATGCAGGTTTATCTGCACTTATGAACTCGACCGGATCGATGGCAGGAACCACCCGTTCATTGCCAAGAACGCTGCTGAGGCAGCTAAGCAGATCTACGAACAGGGTGTGTTTGAAGACTTCGAAAAGCCTGTCTGTGCAGCAGCATGGATGGAGGAGTTCGCGGTTTATAATCCTCACGAGTAACCAGCAATAGTTCAATATCTTATGCAATCCGTTCGCCCTGAGGATGTCGAAGGGCGAACGGATTGTGCTCGTGTTACTTTGACTCAGTGATCCTCATTATCTTAATGCTACTCAGATAACACTCGTAAAAGCAGATCATTCATTCTTCAGGATGACACTCACTAACTGAACACAGATGCGCGCAGTTGGTTGGAACTGAGTTGACTCAACAACTGCGGCTTGATACAATCATTCGTGCAAACCCGTGTTTTTTGGGAGTCTACAGAAATGAAAATACAACGCGCAAAGGATTTCATGCTCTCAAAACTGGAGAGGGGTTACTACACGTTCTCCCTGAAAGAGGCGGAGAACGCTGTCGGCATTGGCAGGAAGACATGGGAAGCCATTGATAGATTGGCCAAACAGGGCTGGCTTTTCTCACCCAGCAAAGGCTTCTACGTCATTATCGACCCGCAGCACCGGGGCAGCGGCTTTCTGCCAGTGGAATGGTTCATCGACGACTGGATGAAGCATCTTGGCGGGCACTACTATCTCGGGATATTGACTGCGGCCATGCTGCACGGCGCGTCTCACCAGAAGCCGCAGCAGGTGCAAGTCGTCCGTGATAAGGTCTTTGCAGATGTGGACAAGGGCCCTTACCACATCTCATTCTACTATAAGAAGATCATTCCAGACGACTGCTATGAGCAAAGGCAGTCTCCAGCTGGGTTCTTTAGAATCAGTAACCCCGAAATGACTGCCTACGATCTTCTGCGGTATCCAAAGGCGTGCCCGTCATTGGATCTTGCCGCTACGGTTCTGCAGGAACTTGGTGAGAAGATCAGCCCTGATCGCCTGGCTGCATTGGTTGACTCAGGAGTGGAGGTCGCTACTCTCCAACGCCTTGGATGGCTTCTCGACTACGCGGGCTGGTCTAAAAATACCGGTTCGCTTGCTGAAAGACTCCGGGGCAAACAAATGGTGTGGCGACCGATGCGCACGGATTTCCCCAAGGATGGCCCACGCGACCCACGGTGGCACATCGTTGCGAATGCTGAGATTGAGACAGATCTATGATTCCCACGGCATACATCACCGAATGGCAGCAGACAGCGCCGTGGTCACAGCCAGACATGATCGAGCAGGACTTGGTCATTTGCCGAGTGCTTATCGAGCTATTCGGCGATGAGCACATTGTACAGCATCTTGCTTTCCGTGGAGGCACTGCACTATACAAGTTGTGTCTGGTGCCTGCCGCCAGATACTCAGAGGATATCGATCTCGTGCAGGTGGATGCCGAACCGATAGGTTCTACTCTTGACCAGGTTCGTGCCATTCTCGATCCCTGGCTCGGAAAACCCAAGTATGACGCGCGGAATCAGTCTTTCCGGCTGACCTATCGGTTCGACTCCGATGCTGGCACACCACTCAGATTGAAAGTAGAAATGAACACACGCGAGCACATCGGTGATCTGGTAAGCTCGCCGTTCTCTGTAAACTCCCGTTGGTACTCCGGCACAGCGAACATCACGACGTTCTCACTGTCTGAACTACTCGGCACGAAGCTTAGAGCATTGTACCAGCGAAGGAAAGGCAGAGACCTTTTCGATCTCGACTACGCATTGAAGCATTCGGATGTAGTTCCAGAGCATGTGGTAGCGATGTTCGTGAGATATGTCGACGCGTCCGGGCTTCGCATCTCCACCTCTGAGTTCCTTGGAAACCTGGAGCAGAAACTTGGGGACAGGCAATTCTGTCAGGACATCGTCCCCTTGTTGCGGACTGGCATTGATTATGACGTGAATGCGGCTGCTGAGAGAGTTGCCAACGCGCTTTTGGCTCGCGTGGATTCGGCCTGGGAGACTCTGCAGAGTAGTTCGTGATATACGCCGATAATATGATTGGTGCTAATCCATCGCCGATTCGCACAGATTCTGCTTAATGGAAGCCGAATGCAGATATGTGTGCTAACGCGCATTATTCACCTAACTCTGCTTTCGACAGGCAGTAAGGGCGAAAGCGAGTCAATCATGAATAATGCGCGCTAATCAAAACAAGTTGGCACTCCCAACATGGAGGGGTGAGATGACAATATCGATCTCACCTCCGCAATTGACAATCCTGCCTTGATACCTCATAATGCCTGTGTCTTAAAATACTCTATTTCACGAAGGCTGGTAAAGTATATGCTGCGAAATTCCAATCGAACCTGTATATGGGTTGTATGCGCACTCTTATTTCTGTTCGTATCAACTACGCTAACATTTGCGGTTGATTTCAATTCAAAATGGAAGAATAGCCTCAAACATAAAGGGGTTGCTGCCTCTATAATCACACTGGCAAAGGAAGGAATGACTGATTATACAATTCTCATTTCCAGTCGTCCTACTACAATGGATGAAAAGGCTGCTGCTGACCTGGCGATGTGGTTAAAACAGATGACAGGGGCTGACTTCCCAGTTTTCAAGGAAACTGCAGGACTTAAGCCGGCTGGTAAAGTGATCAGCATAGGTAGAACTCTGCTGTATTCCTTGTCCGGGATTGATAAACCTAAAAGAGATCTTAGCCGGGACGGTTATATGATCTCGGTGAAAGATAGTTCCATATTTATTCTCGGTGGCAAGAAGCGCGGGATCATAAATGGTGTGTATAGTCTGCTTGAGGAAGACCTGGGTTGCAGGTGGTATGCTCCGGGAACTCAAACAATACCCAAACGCAGTACGTTGAAGTTTAAGCCTGTGTCCCGCACATATGTCCCTATTCTCGAAGACCGCAGAGATCCTTACTATGCTGACACTATGTTTGATGTTGACTGGTCTCTGCGTAACAAGACCCGCTCCAGATGGGCAATTGTCCCTAATGAATGGGGTGGATCTCCGAAGTTTTTTGCTGGTATGATGGTGCATACTTTTAATGCTTTTGTGTCGCCAGGTGAGTATCTGAAGACACATCCCGAGTATTTCTCAGAGGTTAAAGGTGTCCGGCAGCCTTTCCAACTCTGCATGACCAACCCGGATGTGCTGAAAATCGTCATTGATACAGTTAAAGCCGGTCTGAAAGATGATCCAACATTAGAAATTATTGAGATATCTCCGAACGATGGTTACGGTTACTGTGAGTGTGAGAACTGCAAGAAGATCAGTGATACTGAAGGCACCCAGATGGGTCCACTGCTCCAGTTTCTGAACAAGATCTCTGATGCAATAATAAAAGATTATCCCGATGTAAAGATCAACACCCTTGCATACTTGGAAACAATAACCCCACCAAAAACCTTCAAGCAGAGACCAAACATCAGCTTCTGGCTCTGCACTGACTCCTATGGTTGGGGAAAGCCGAATGAGTTTGCATGGGAAACAAAAAAGCTTGATGATGCTCTTAAGGGTTGGAAAAAGTTCGATGCAGATATGATCATCTGGGATTATCCTTCCGACTACCTCTATATGCGTCCGCAAACCAATATGCCGGTACACCAGAAAAACCTGAACTACTATATAAAACACGGCGCGACAGGTTTGATGTACCAGGCAGCACATGCTGAAACTAATTTCGGAGCTGACCACAGTTATCTGAGAAGCTGGGTATGGGCAAAACAGCTCTGGGATCCATCCCTGGACACCCGCGCACTGATGCGTGATTTCAACTACGGTTATTACGGTGTTGCAGGGGAATACATGCAAAAATATGATGATATGCTCTGGAACGCCTGGGGTATCATCCGCAAGCACTGGAAAGAGAAGACTCCCCCAAATCCTATTGATAAAGCGTTTGTCGCCAAGGGTTGGAAGTTGATGAAACAGGCTGAGGCTGCAGCGGTTAACGATCCTGAGCTCTTGAAGCGTATCAAGACTGCCCAGATGCCTCTTATGTATATGCAGGCAACATACGGCCCGGGAAATGACACTGCTGGCTATTTGGCGTTACTGGATGATTTCGAGAAAGCAGCTAAAGCAGCAGGTGTAACGAATATTGAAAACGCATTTCAGGGTCCTGATACAGACAAGATATTCGCAATGTGGCGTAAACTGGCAGCTACCGACCTGAACAAAGTCGGATACGAAGAGATCAACAACGAATGGAAGTTCTCCCCAGATAAAAACAATGCAGGTATGGACTCTAAATGGTTTGCAACTGACTTCGATGATTCCAGCTGGGCAAAAGTCCGATCTGATACCGGAGGAGGCTGGGACACTCAGGGATTCAGCGGAATCCACGGATATGGTTGGTACAGACAGAATCTTGATATATCCGATGAAATGCTGTCAAAGGAGGATCTCAAGATTCTGTTCCTTGCAGTAGATGAAGAAGCAGAAGTATTCATCAACGGTCAAAGAGCTTGCGACCACACAGTCGCATCGACCGGCAGGCCAGTAGAGATCCTTTGGACTGAACCATTTATGTTTGATCCCAGACCTTTCCTGAAACCCGGCAAGAACGTAATAGCTGTCAGAGTAAATGACACTATGGGTATGGCCGGAATCTGGAAGCCAGCCTATTTCGCCTGGGGCAAGAACCTGGACACTACTACATTTGAAGAGATAATGAAAAGGAAGAAGACCGTAAGCAATTGATAAATGACAATTGACAATTGATAATGATAGGGGCTGGATGATGTGTTTTCCAGCCTTTTTTCTTGCGTGGAGGAGTTCTTGTGGGTAGATACCGTGGATCAATTCCAATATTACACCTGATGTGTTGAAGCAGATCGTAGTCACTGCAAAGTATCATCCGGCGCCTGCTGGCCGGGTACGTCTGTGTTGAACCAGCCAGCTAATCCCTTCTAGATATATGTTAAAGCCCCTGTTATTTATGGTAACAGGGGCTTTAAGCTTAAAAGAACGTCTGCAAACGATTATTTGCGGATCACTATGTTGCCGAAACTAATCGGTGTGGTGGGATCACTTTGATCGGATGCCCCCATCTGATTGTCATATACAACAGCCCCGTCCGCTTTATTCCATATCTTCAATCGGAACTTGTCAGTTATGGTGCCATTGATGCTTCCGTCAATTGCTGTCAGCATGTATCCATAACTACCGGATCCATTAATTGTTCCGCTGCCTTTGTACTGGACTCTTGCCCCGGATATAATAAGCCATTCACAGGACTGGACATGGAAGAGCATGCGTGCAGCCCGGAACTGGAACTCGGTTATAGTCGTTGGTACGCTTGCACCTTTTAGATATTTGCAAGCAAACTCGAATGTAGCTCTTCCGGCGACGTTTGGATCGGCTGCATATGCACCTGCTGGTGAATTGAATCCTCCGGCAGCGATCACCAGGCCTGCATTCGGATCATAGACAACGACGGAACTGCTTGCACTGCCAGTGCTTCCATCGCTATCAGTGACAGTAAGCGCGATATCATAGATTCCAGCCCCTAAGCCCAGAGCGGCAAAATCAACTGTGTCAGAGACTGATCCACTGCCATTACTCTCTGTAACTGTAGCAGGAACCGTGATTGGCTGCGCACCGCCGGTGATGGTCCAAACGGCAGTGTGGGTATCTGTGGTGTCAGGGTCAGTGAAACTGCCGCTGAACACTATAGGGGTATTCACTGAATTCGGAGTAGTCGAATTCGGTGCGATGATTGTGGCTGTCGGGGCATTTTTAGAAAAATGCCAGAGTATGGCTTCGTACCGACCTGTGAATGCATTCGTTGCCCAACCGATAATCGAAATCTCACTACCTGATACAGAAATACCATTAGCGAATGAATCATAATATAAGCCAGGGGTGAGGTAACTATGCAAGTCTATGAAACTTTCTGCAGTTCCACTCCACATTCCTGCATGGGCTACACCATCCACTGCAGCAGCACCTACTTGCTTATTATTTGAAACAGCGAGACCATAGGACGCGGGTGAGCCTATTGGGTTAAGATCAACCCAGCTTTGAGCACTTCCTGTCCACAAACTAGAATGCCAAACGCCATTAATCATTACAGATCCCACCTGTTGGTTATTAGAAACACCGGTGGCACAAGACTCCGTTATTATTTGTCCGGTTACAAAAGTTGGATTCAGGTCTATCCAACTATCAGCAGTTCCACTCCAAAGACTTGCGTGCGTACCATTAAGCATAGGACAACCACAAGGTGACTCAGGAACGTCGCTTTGCATAAAGATGTATCCAACCTGCTGAACACCATCAGTGGCTACAATATTAGACTGAAGAACTTCTGCCTCCGAATGAATATTAGTTGGAACAAGATCAACCCAACTATCTGCTGTACCGGTCCACATACCACAGCGATAGTAGTAGTTTGGATAGATTCCGAATGTGGCATACCCTACTTGCTGGTTTTCTGACATTCCATAGACGTATGAATATGAAGCTGTTTGAGGATTCAAATCTATCCAGCTATCTGCAGTTCCACTCCACAGACTAGCATGATCATAACCGGAAATCTGAGCATAACCAGCCTGCTGACTACCGTAGTTAGCCCTGGCTTCAGACATAGTCGCGCCTACAGGATTCAGGTTGACTATATTGTTCGAAGTACCATTCCACAAGCATGCGAATCGTTGCATAGTTTCATACTGAGTCCAACCTACCTGCTGGGTATCAGAGACCGCATAGCTCATCGACCATCCCGCGCCTGTGGGATGGAGGCTTGTAGCTGTCCAAGTTCCAGCCTGAGCAATTCCACTCAGGCACAACATCACAACTAATACCATTAACAAATGTATTCTTTTCATTGTTCTCCCCTCTGTCTTGTTCCCATTATATTGCAGGAACCAGTAATATTATACCCCAGACAATGATAATTATCCTTCTTTTTTACTATATTTGCTTTTATGTTTTCTTTTTTTGCTAATACGTAAGCATGTTATCAGTGGATAGGAGCTATCGGATTGTTTTTTGTTGTTGTTTTGTGATTTTCTTATACGTTTTGTCTCTGTTGTTACATTTAACGCAAACACTTTCTCGATACACACATAGGGGCAATTGCTATTAATGGTAGCGACTATTGATGCATGATTGTCTACATTTTTTCACATTGAATTTACATAATAAGTAACTTAAGGATGCAGTGAGTGGTGACAGGGGGAGATTTGAAGAATCTAGAACGGCCAGATATGATCCAATACTATTCAGATTTTGAGAGAGCAATAAGTTGTATCTCTCCAACATAGAGTCTATGCTGCGATGATGCGTTTTTGTGTTTAATCAGGCGGATTTTGGCATATTTATACTTGTGTGGACTGAACGAGAGCCAGTCCATACCCTCGGTCGTTGTCAGGCTGGTTGACAGTGCCGGCTGGAGGGTGTTTTCAGTGTCTCCCAGCAGAAGTTCAACTGAGTCTGCTCTGCAAACAGTATCCAATGCACCAGTTCTCACTGAGAGCCTGGAGACATCCGCAAGCTGCCCAAGGTCTGCAGTGAGTTCAACTATATAGTCACCGGTTCCGGGTGGCACTGTCCATCCGGCTGAGAGATTGTCTTCTTGTATTCCTTCAATGATGCCGTCGGTGATAGTGGCGGTGGTTTTTGAGCCCAGGTCAGGAGCATTGTCAGTTGTAAGCTTGATACCTTTCAGATAATTGACCTCTCTGATGAAATCCGGGTTCACTTCTGATCGGACTTTTGCCAGGACTGCATCTACCTGTTTATTATGTTCCGGTCCTATTGTGGCAAATGGGTCGGCATCCATCAGATACCAGGCAAGCGCTGTGTCGATTGTGGAGTTCATCCATCCGGTGTAGGCATGATAAGCGCCGTAGTTGGGGTCGTACCGGGTGCCGTAGTATTCCCAGTTTTCCATATCGAATCCCCGCATCCAGCAGCCATCCAGTCTACGGTCGGGGTTTTCGAACTGTATCCTTACAAGATAATCGAGAGTGGTCTCGATGTATTGCTTGAACACCTTATTATCCGGAGCTGCTTTGTGTAATAGCCAGCCATACAGAGCTGTCCAGGGAGTGCTGTATATCTGGTCTGTGATTGGTTCCCTTGCCAGAGTGTGTATGGCGGAGTCGTTGGTAAATGCTCTCTCAAGTGAAGCGGAATCGATATCTCCACTCTGTGCTGGATAACCGCATTTCTTCACCCAGGGATCATTCAAATATGCCTTCTTTGCTTTGGATACAGTTTCCAAAAGCTCAGCTCTTAATGGACTGTTTCGGGGTAGATAGTACAGAGCGTAGGCGTAGAATTGATCTCCTCCGGTTGTCCATTCCGGGAAAGTTGAACGCCCTGGAGCTCCGGGAGTTACTGCAGCTTGCCCGTAAATTCGTGCCATTTGCTCCAGTAAGTTCTTATACTCCGGTAAAGCTGTAGAGAGCCAGGCGGTGTGGTATCTGTGCATAGAATAGGAAGTGAGGGGGCTGTTGTCGATATTTCTCATTGCAAAACGACCGGTGGAATCCAATGTGTTCGGATCGACCGAGAACCAGCCCATAGTGCCATCCTCCCTGCAGGTGTCCCGCAGCATTTCGATGTTTCTCAGGACTGCTTCCAGATATTCAAGCTTTCCGGTCTTGTTCCAGAGGAATGAAAGGAAGTCTATATTGCGGTTGTTGTCATCCTGGGGATAGATGGAATCTGAACCAGAGAACAGCCATTTGAACCCACCAAACCTTGCCTTGGAGGAGTCCGAGAACTGGTTTTTCATCACAAGTGTAGCCAGGTTCTCTGCACGTGTCTTCCAGATTTGATTACCGGTAAGTTCACCATACAGATAGAATGCTTTACCGCTCATCGACTGGCAGTCCACCCGGTAGGGGCTTGGGAGGTCCTCGGCTGATCCTGCATAAAGCGAACCTATTTCTAGAGTGCTCCTGACTCCATCGCCAGCATCCTTACCGGTCACCAATCCTGAGTTTATGAACCAGTTCATGTTCCTGTCGAGTGCCCGGCGGTACATCACTTTTCTTGTGTGTACGGAGAGTTTCGTTTTTACTGTTCTGCTAGAGACAGCATTTGATGATTGAATGGTTATCTCATATTCACCGGCTTTTGGACGGAATGGATACAGATATACTCCTGGACTCTCCTGAGATCTCTTGTCGAACACCAGTCCGGAGGATGAGATTTTAATAATTGCACCAGGTAGAGTCTCCACATGGAGCTGTGTCAGAGTCCCAGGTTCAACCCAGGTTCTTGGCTGTGTGTATACTTCGAGCGGTATCCACCTGTCTGCTGCCTTTTTCTGAATGTTATCGGGAAACAGGGAGAGAGATATCCCGCGGGTAAGGTCCTCCCAGCGAGAGGTCAGCCTGTAGTTGTGCTTTCTGAAGACACTCAGCGAGGTTCCTGAGTAGATCAGCATACCTTTGCCATATTTCCACTCTGCCAGGGTATTCCATTTGCGGGTGTTCCATCCCATTGTCTGAGATACACTAAAGAGATAGCTCCGGTCCTCCTGCCACGGCACGGGGGATTTTCCTAAGGTCAATACTCCTCCATTTACATTCTCAGGGGTTCCATTCTTGATCTGTAAAGTATAATTGCAACCTTTGGCAATGTTGTTTCCCGATGCATCGTAGACCTCTACTCCATCAAGTTTGATAAAGTCAGTGACAGGACTAACTTTCTCTTTTTGACACCAGACCCGGACATAGCGAGCATGCACACTGCCGAAGTCTGTTGAAGCTTTCAGGTTGCCTTCCTTGAATTGATTCCACAAGACTTCAGTCTCTTTGCCGTATTTCTTGTCTTCACCTGCATAACTGAACCTGACAATATCCGGAGCGTAGCTGGGGTTCTTTCCTCCAAACCACTGCGCTGCCCTGGTTATATTCTGCTCCGAACCAAGGTCGATTACTACCGTATAGTTGGACTTCTCCTCCACAAACTGCCTGGCAACCTTATAAGTCCCGAGGTAGAGTCCATAGTTGAGCAGTATTGCAGCCTCCGGGGGAGCGTGAAAATCCAGCAGATAGGAGTTGTGTTCTTCCAACAGATCATCTTTTTTGAGGCTAGTTCCAGCCGGATTATCCACCTCGGCAGCCAGCATTTCGAACCTGTTGAGTATAGGCGTATGGTTCATGCTCCAGCCTGGGAGAGTGCCATCGGGGATATCGGCATACTCTATATAAGCTCTGCTACCACGCTCAACAAACTGTTTTATTGCTGCAACATCATCTGCTGATAGCTGTAGAGGAGAAGAGGACGCTGGTGCACAGAGTATAAAGATATCCGACTGTTTTAACTGCGACAGAGCAGCCTGGTCGAATTTCTCGCGGCATGTAACTGCTGCACCATATTGCTGGAGGCAATTTTTATACTCAACGGTCTGATCAGGAATGCCGACGAGGAGTGCTTTCACACGTGGAGTGCTGATCGATGGCAACGCGGTCGCGAGGAGGATTGCTATAACTAGAAGAATTATATTCAACTTAACGGTTGTCCTGATATTATGTCACTGATTACAAGACTAGTTTAGTCAATATATACAGGATTAACAAGATTTGCTGGACTAACAAGAGGGATGTTCTATATCTCATACACCGCGATCCTCATACATATTCTCGCGCTGCAAAGCTTCAAGAGGGATGCAGACATCAGGAATGCGCAGGGAGAGTAAATGCTGCCATGCTTTTTCACGTTCAGACAAAGATTCCAGTTTCGATTCGACAATCGTCAACACAGCATCGACCGGGGTCCCTGCAGGCAAGTCAAGTGGTTCGTCAGGAACGATAGTTTTACCATCATAATGTGCTTTTATTGCCATTACAAGGTGTCTCGTCTCCATAAGAATTACATCTTTCTTCAGAACTGATATCCACTCAGCCAAGAGTAATGTTGGATTCCGATTCGAGCACAGACGCTGGTGGTGTTCTTCTTCGTTGTATGAATGCTTAGCGGTCCAGTACTTCCTTAGGAGTCATAGGATTAATGCCTTGATACCGGTTAAAATCATTCACATTTAGAGTAAGGATGTCAGTAAAATCGTGAGCATGCATTAGTGCAACAAGTCGCGCATCATGAACTTGCCTACCTGACACATTGTTCTGGATGATCACTTCTCGCCAGAAACGAGCCATATCCGGCACTTCTGGGAGGCAAGGCAATGCTTCCAAAATGTCAGTAAGTGCCTGTTGAGCTGCCGCAACATCCATTCCGAGTCCATTTACATCACAAGGACGAGTGGCTACTGAATAGAATTCAATGAGATTTTGCGCACAGACATATATCGACATAGATTGCTTAAGATGACTGATGACCCGAGTACAAACTATATGATCAGAAGAAGTCTTGTCAACCCATCGTATGAGGATGTTCGTGTCAACTAGCATCCTCATACGCCACGATCCTCATACATATTCTCGCGCCGTAGAGCTTCCAGTGGAATATTCGCGTCAACCGCTCTGGAAACCAGACGTGTAAGAGCACGACGCGCTTTCTCAGGATCCCACACCAGTTCGTCAGATGACTGCTTGAGTTCGAACTCCAGTGGCTCGTTGACAGGCAAGTCAGCGGGTTCATCCAGCACGATGGATTTACCATCATAATGTCCTTTAATTATCATTGACATACCGATTACCTCTACCATTATTATACCATCCGTTAACGAAAAGTATTGGGATAATCGCCAATATAATGTCTTTTACGGAGCGATGGTAAAAGCACCCGTTTCATTTCACTTCATGTTGCTGTTATTGAGGTTGATAATTGCGTCTGCCATTTCCCTTCGGGTGTCCTCTAGCGTTTTGGCGGTGATGCTGTTGACGAAACCTACGTATCCTCCGGTGATTGATTCGAAGCGGATTTTTCTTATCAGGCGGGCATCTGCCAGTGCTTTTTGTAATTCGACGTTTTCCGGTTTTTCGGTCAGGGTCTTTTCTGCTGATGATATTGCTCGGTCCATTGCCTGCAGGTAGCGGACGTCGTCTATTCCCTGCCTGTAGGCTTCAAAGCGGATTGTTGGGATCGGTTGGCCTGTTTTGTCCGGGTAGAAGTAGAAATAGTCTGTGCTCGGACCGTTCTCTCCATAATCCTGCGAAGCCCAGGGGGCAGTACCGTGGTATCCGCACGCGGTGTTGTAGAGACCGACCAGAGCCCTGTCACGAAGCGGGTATGAGGCATTGGAGAACCAGTATGATATCGGTTGAAAGCCTTTTTTGTTGGCATAATCGACTAGTTCGTTGTGCGCACTGTAGGTGTTGAAGTTATACATCATTATTACAGGTCGGCTGATGACATCTTTCAACTTGTCATAATCTGTAGGAGACATGAAGGAATCCTGTTCGTGGATTCCGGCTTTCATCGACCTTTCCCCTGCCGATCTTGCCAGTTTGACGGCTTCGTCATTGTGGGCTTCATCGACTCCGTAGAAGTAGAGGTCAGGGAAACCCATAGCCTTTGCCATAGCAACCTGCCTGTGTGCTTCATCCTCCCAGTTGCCACTCAAGGTAGTCCGGGGGACCATTGAGACCGGAGGCTGAGTCATACCAGCCTTGCGGGCGTATGGAATCATTTTGGCACCATCGTAGAGAGTCGCAGCGTTCAATCCGTACATCACCTGGAACTGCAGATCGGATAGTAACTGCTTTGGGCTGATGGCTCCTTTTGACTTGGGATCAATGCTGCTGCGGTAGAACGATCCGTAGTAACCATCCACAGGTTTCAGATCAATTGGAAGCACATTTAAAACTACCGGGATCGAGAGCTTCCTTGCCTTGCTGCCCTTAACTTGTATATTTACAACACCGCGCAATTCACCGGGTGGGCAGTATGTGGGAATCTGAACGGTAACCCATATCTGCCTGCTTTCATGTGCAGGGATAGATGTGACGCAATGTCCGCCTCCAAAGCCTCCCTGTTTACCTAAGGGCGGAAACACTGTCCGGTCATCGCGCAGCAGCAGGTCCGGTATTGTGCCCTTGCCGATAAGCGCTGTGTGTTCACTGTAGGCAGCAATACTCCGCTCTCTCAACTGGGCTACTCTCAGTTCAATATGACTGCTGTCCAATCGCCACTCAGGACCTTTAATGCCCAAAAGATCGATATTTACCTCAGAGGCATTTTGGAGGGCATGCAGAGAGAAAGTGGCGGTGACATACTGGTTTGGACTGCCCCAGAGATGAATTGTATCAAGCACTTCACTTCCTGAAGGCACTATATCGTTATTGTGCTGCTGGTAAGGATCATCCATCCTGCCTGCAACCAATCCAGCTGCCCCTGCGATAGATTTCAGATGCGAATCGTTACGATATCTGCGTGGTCCGCGAAGTATTGGACTCTTCACCATCGCCGGTAACGGACCAACCTCAGGCTGGAAATCCTTGTCGAGGGTGAAAAGCACTGCATCCAGCGCTCTCTGATTAATTACAATATCAACGTGTGCTGGTCCTTTTTTGATTGTAGTTTCCCCAACATGAAACCAGGTATACTGGTTGCCATTTGTGTTGGTAGAACCTCTGCCATCGCTTACAACTGCCTCATTTACAAGGACATCAAT
Source organism: Abditibacteriota bacterium (assembly GCA_942493375.1). Classification (GTDB taxonomy): domain Bacteria; phylum Armatimonadota; class UBA5829; order UBA5829; family UBA5829. The sequence continues at coordinate 1,166,333 of OW818698.1, forward strand.
ACCTAACTTAGGGAATCCCATCTGGCGGGTCCATACCTGATATTTTCCTGATATTGGGAAGTCTACTACCCAGGTAAGCGTCCCACTGCCGGTAACCGATGTCTTATAACGACTGGTCTCCCCTATCGGAAACGTCCCCGACCGCTCCTCAGGTGCAACCCAGAACCCAAGTCCGGGAGCTAACGTGACAGCAGTGGTCCAGATAGTCTTTGAAGGCTCCTGAGCAGCATTTAAAGTCCCTGCAAAGCAGATCAACATTATGATAACTAATATTAAGTGATGTAGTTTCATCCGGGATTGCATCCTTTTTGGTTGGAGTTCATTAAACAAGATCATACACTCGCACATTCTACCTCAAATATCTGTAAATACAAAACAGCAGTATCTTTGGTAGTAGTTCAGTTTTGTGAGAATTTAAAGTCCATTCATACTTCGATACGCGCTTTGCGCTACTCAGCACGAACGGACTTTGGTCATTTCACAGCAGACTGAACTCTTTCTATCTTTGCTGACGGCATAGATATGTGCTACAATCCAGCAATTAGTTCGCGCAATCAACTCTCATTGGTCAACACATTCCCGAACAGGATGAAGAGATAGCAGTATGAAGACAATATCACTCATTGTATGTTTCGTCTGGTTTCTTTCGGGTTTATCGAGTGCTGTAACAAAGGCATCCAGCTATACAATATTCACCCGCCATTACATGGAACGTGGAAACAGCAGGACGCTGCCTGAGTCTTCGGAAATCGACAAGCCCCTTAACATAGCTGCATCACCTGGAGAATATGAGCCGGTAACTTTTGCTATTCGCTCCGAAAAGCTCCTGAAAGATGTCAAAGTTGAGCTTATTGGCAACTTAAAAAGCAAAACTGGAACAATTATCCCAAAAGATCAGGTAGATATCCGAATCGTGACACGGATGAAACAATGGCTGTCCAGCACAGAGTATAAGCAGCGAGAATGCTACTTGATCCGCAACCGGCGCATTGATATTCCTGTCCACGAAACCCAACGATACTGGCTGACTGTTCATGTGCCAAACTCAACCGCTGCCGGAACATATGCTACTAAGGTGAGGATCAGTGCAAGTAACGCACCAGTTAAGGAGCTGGCGTTGAAGGTTCACGTTCTTCCGATTGCTCTGGAACGACCGGTCAACATGAACTATTTCATGTATTTTGGACAGTCCTGGCCAACGGAGCTTTCAACTGAGGATCAACTACGCAAGATTTTCGAGGACATGCGAGAGCATGGTATGACCACAACCACACTGTACGCATATCCTTCAGGTCAAGGCTGGATCGATGTGAACAGGGACAGGAATGGTCTCATACCGATGGCTACACAGTTGGATGTCATGCGAAGCACTGCTCTGATTGCTCCCTGGGCATCCATTCCCTGGCTTGGGGCTGAGTGTTATGGACCAGATGTCTGGAGTAATGTGCTAGAAATTTCCAAAAAGCGCAAGTGGCCTGAGCTTCTTTTTTATATAGTCGATGAGCCGTCACCTGGAAGATATGAGCGTGTGGACGCAGCTATGAAGCAGGTTGCCGATTTCCGAAAACAGTATCCCCAATACAGGATTCGTACGACAACAGCCGGTGCGAATGATGAGAAAGTGTGCCATTACTACGATGTCTGGATTGTGGGAGCCGGGCAGGATGAGGCTATTCTCAAAAAAGGAAGAGAAATGGGCAAGAAAATCTGGATGTATGATTGCAGCCTGGCCCCGGTGGATGCACTGACTGACCGCTATTATTTCGGCATCTGGAGTTGGAAGGCAGGAATTAAAGGGGGCTCGCACTGGTCCTATTATGATGGGCTTGTGAGTAATCGGTTCGGAATTGTGGTCCCCTGGAAAAATGCCGAATCAAACCTGACAGAGTATACGCACCAGTTCAATTACATTTATCCGACCTCTGACGGACCGGTTCCATCTATCGGATGGGAAGGAATCAGGGAAGGGATCGATGACTACAGATACATTTACACACTTGAGAAAACGATAGAAAAGGCAAAACGGACCAAGTCTGCCTTAAAACTGGTCAAAGAGTCTGAGAACCTCCTAAACCTGATTCGAGACTCCGTCCATTACGATAACTTGAGAAAAGAACGATCTCGAACCGCTGCGAGAGCGGGTGAAATCCGTGACTTCGATAGGCAAGCCCCGGAACCAGCGCTAAAGCCTGCAGATTATGACAGGTTCCGGTATCAGATTGCGCAGCATATAATCAAGCTAAATGGAGCGATGGGCGTAAGACATAAACCAACGGCTGCAAAACTTGATCGGACTAAACCTCATCCAGCTACCTCCAGCCTGGTAATACCGTTGGCCTCATCGACGGCTGGTAGTAACGCCAGGGAGGACCTGTGGGACAACTGTGAAGACATCGATCAGCCAGCTCCAATCTACGCCCAACCGAGATGGAACCCCAACGCATATGTCGATTTCAGGATAGGACAAATCACAGTCAGCACAGATGTGAAAAGCGAGGGTAAGGGCAGTATCCACTGGGTTGTCACGAAAAATGATGTGGATGAAAAAGAAAAGAAGCTGCCGAAATACGGGCTGGTTGCTCTGCACAAGCTATATGGGCAGTCATGGGAAAATATCAGCGAACTGGTATTCGATATCAAAATTGAAAACCCCAATCACCCTCCAATATCATGCATGTTAATCGGCGCCAAAACGGCAAATCTCTTTCTGCTGGACAGGGGACAGGTTACTAATGGGTGGAAGGAAATCAGATGGGATATGCGTGAAGCAGATATCGGAACAAGTGAGCAATACGGAAAACTCATGAACTATTTCCGCCTCTGGACATCCCCTGAAGCTTTCAAGGAAGGAGAAATCATGGATGTATACCTGGACAATTTCCGTCTGGTAACACAAGACAGTCCAAAGGATTTGACGAATGAATAAATATTTACTCCTTATGGTCATTTTAATATAAACCCGGTTGCCAAACGTGCCGATATAATAACGTGTAAAACCATTTCGTTTTCTCCTTTCTATTCTCTTAAACCTGGACTTCACCTGATAGCCTATAGAGCTACTTGGTGGAGTTCTTTTTTTCACACACCCCGGTTCTCATAAATATTCTCACGTCTGAGGGCTTCCAGGGGGAGTCCCACTGGTTTTGCACGCGATGTTATGCGGCGTATCGCAGCTTTCGCTTTCTCAGGATCCCATGCCAACTCCGCAGATGATTGCTTTAGCTCTAACTCCAAAGGCTCATTGACAGGCAGATCAACCGGTTCATCCGGAACAATCGTTTTGCCGTCATAATGGGCTTTTATCACCATTGCCATATCTTATTCCTACCATCATTACTATACCATTCAATAACAAAAAATAGAGTGTTGGTTGCGTCAATTGCCTTGCAGCCGAGACCGAATGGTCTTAATCACATATAGTCTGGCTACGGCAGCCCCATTTCATTCGACTACCGATGCAATTGAAATAAAGCGGACTGGTTGAGTTAAGGCGGGTTTTCACTGCTTGTCTGTGCCGCAAATTCGAAGCTGAAAATCTCCGCATTCTTGATCTGAAAGTGCAACTTCACACGTCGATTAGCAAGACTCTTAAGCTTGCTTGTTCCAAGCCATTTTGGTATAACTGTCAAATGGTCTCCCTTTGTTATTTCTATGGCATCCTTAGCAGTATAACCGGCTATCGGTATGTTATTATCATTAAGCAGTTCAAGGCGTATTGCGCCTTTATTTCCCACTAGAGCATTTATCCGAAGTATGGAATTCGCCGGAACCTCTAGTGGGGGTGTTGTCCATACACCAGTCTGTCCCGGCTGGTTTGCTATCCCCATAAAACCATCAAGGCGCATTTGGGCAATGTGCGTTGTCATTGAACGGGTTTTCTCATTCTTGTTGTTGAATGAGTTATGTGGGAAATCACGATACGAATAGAAAAACCACAGCTTTGTTCCCTGCTCCACAATCTTCTCCATAAAGATCATATCGCCATCTGTCTTGAAGTTGGGGTTGTGGTGATTCAAATCAATCAGAGATGCACCTTTGGTCTCTGCGTCTGCATACCAGGTCTTGCTGTCCCGGCTGTAAAGGAGCTGTGGATACACCGGACCGCTGACCCCCAATAGGTTTGTCTCGGATTTATCTCTGTTATCTCTCGGTGAGTGGAATATGTTGGGAGTAGCTATGAACTGCCCATGGTAAGGCACGATATTAGTCATGTAGATGTCATCGCAGTTGCCGGTGATGGGTCCATACAATACATTAGATTTCAGATTATGCTCAAGAGGAGCGTTCAACAATCCTGCGATTGTTGTAGATCGTCTGGTTGCACCTCCACGGTAGCAATGCATTCCCGAACCGGGATAAGGATTGCCGGCAGCATCATACCAGTAGCGCACAGTCAGTACATACTTCTGCTCGGAGACGTCCCAGTATAACTGATTGCCGCCATCGAGTGCATAGGCAGTCGAATCTGGTTCATTGAAGACCAGGATTGGAGCCGAAACATCATTTCCATCGGGAGATGTTCGCACCCACAATTGATGCATGCCTTGGATGGTCGATTGACTGTATACGCTCAAATAGCGTTCGCTGGCAGGACTGTTGAGATTAGGATTCAAATAACCTGTACGATGTGTGACCAGGTTATTCGGTTCAGACGTGTGACTATCACCTTTCGGGTTCAAAACAGGCTTGTTCCAATGGATCCCATCGCTGCTTTCGGCATACGCCCAACAGGTGCTTCCATCAATCCGGTTCTTCAGCATATACCACCAGCGCCACGGATGTTTAGGATAAAGCACAGGATCGTATGACACCGGTCCGTGGTTACGAAAATACCAGTCTTTCTCCCAGTTTGCAGTACCCATTGTAAGAAGAGGTCCCAAGTAAACCGCCTGTCCCACCACCAAACGTGCGTTACTAAGTTCCAGCCGCAGTGCTGGATCTGCTGCCAGATAACGCATTCCAATCGCTTGCCCGGAATCCTGAGATAACGGAGCAGTTGCACTTCTTGCACGTGGAGAAGACGCACATGAAGTAAGACAAGCAATACCTATAAATATGATTCCTATAACTTTAGGGCCTTCAATTGGTATATTCACATCGCCAATCCTTTTCTGTAATAATAGTGATGCAGTTCCTTACACCTGCATATCACCCATTCGACTGCTTCCAACCGTACATCAGCGCAGTAGTATATCGTATGCGGGAACGCCTGTTTACACCAGGTATCCTAACCCGCTTTATTCACCAAGCTTCGCTTTTGACCGGCAGTAGGGGCAAAAGCTGAGTCAATCATGAATAATGCGGGCTAACAAGCACAAGCAAGTTCCTGCAGCTTTGGCTTTCTCTGGATCCCAAACTAACTCCGCAGTGGATTGCTTGAGCTCTAACTCCAAAGGTTGGTTTACAGGCAGATCAACCGGTTCATCCGGAACAATATTCGTACCATAAAAATGTGTTCTAACAGATACAGCCATCTCTGTTACCTCTATTCTTATAATACCATTTGAATAGAGAAATATAGCGATTGAGGCTTCATTTGACCTGCAGATGAAGACGAGTCAAGTTCATTCAGTTCCATTTTGATTGACTACCGAACAACCAGAATGGTGTCTGTCCCATTTATTGCATTTGACTTGTTAGGGTTACGACCCTATGCTCTTATCCAACATATCTACATATGCATCTTCATCACCTGCAAGCCAAGCCTCAACAAGAAGCCTGCCCTTTTGTGACAAATCAACACTGAAGCTACTAGTCCATACACCCGTTAATCCACCACCGCACGACCCTTGCCCGCGATTAACCAATCCTGCAGCTATCAAACGAGCAAATCTAAGAAGGCCATCTGCTGAATACCACAACATATTATTAGGTGCTGTATGCAAGTAGAGTAATATATCCATATCTTCGCGACCAATTGCATGATTTAAGGCGACCAACATACCCTTCCAATGCCGAATTGCCGTCATGGGTATATTTCCATTGTGATACAGAGCATGACAGTTGGGACAAAGCACCAATAAATTCGAGGCATCATTACCACCTGATTCAGCGACTTGCACTATATGATGTAAATTAATCGGGATGATCTGACGACAACGTGGATTCCCGCACATATAACAAGCTTCCAAAAGAACCTCATTACGAACTGACAATGGAATATCCTTACGATTTGTAGTCATACATAGCCTCCAGATATACTGTTGATATTTGAATAAGATATTGCAATTCAACTATGTGAATTATATCATTCACACCTCACTTCACCTCATAAACATGCCTCTGATGCCCCTCAAAGCTATCCTTAATAATCCCATTCACCACATTAACGGTCCTGTTTTCAAACATCACGTTAGCTGCACTTCGTGTAGTTGGAATTTTGATTTCGGCGTTAACTTTGGTGGGTAGTGTGTTGGCTGCTATTACGTATTTGCGGGCCTTGTGAGTTCTTGCTATATAGTGGATGCTGGATGGTGCGATAGAGACTGCTGGAGGAGTATCCGACGAGTAGATTATTGGGGTGAGATCTCTTACTTCTCTGGTTAGCATTTTCATTGTTTTGTGCAGTTCGGAGTTTAGGGGGATGTCTATCCAGAACTTTATACCGCGGACTCCGTGGATCAGGCAGAGGTAGACCATTGCTTCTTCTTCCGGGCCTGTGGGTTCTCGGGGGATCCAGTAGGCGTTGCCGCTGCTCTGGAGCCAGATCCAGCTTGGTCCTCCTCCGGGTTTTGCTATACGTTCCAGCATGTCCACGTTTTTGGCCTGGTCCAGGGGAGTATATCCGCAGCCTATTGTATACTGGTCCAGACTGGCGATATCGGATAACAGTTTGTCAGGCAGGTAGAATCCCGGTGCGTAGTTGACGTAAGCAGGATGTGCCGGGTCTATTTTCTTGGCCAGTTCATAGGCTTTTGCCGGTGTAGGGTCATTGCCCATTGGTTCATCGCACACATTCCAGGCTATCAGCGCCGGATGGTCCTTGAGACCGGTCATGAACATAGTCCGGTTCTCATCGGTAATCCCTCCGGACATACCAACGATAACCTTCAGACCGAAGGAATTGGCATCATCAAAACACTTGCGCACTTCTTCCAGTTTTTTGTCGTTACCGACCCATATAGTGATAGCATTAAACCCGGCTTTGGCTGTATCCTGAATAATCTCCCGTGTAGGAGTGTGCTCCCATCCGGAAGAGAAAGGGATAAACGGAACGCCATCGACAAGGAACCGCCGGTTGGAATCTATCTTTACAACCGCTGGTATATTCTTCCCTGGTTTAGTCTTGAATGGTTTTACATCAGGGACAATTCTATGGACTGCATCACCGGTCAAGGAAGCATCACCAGGCGCCGGGGTCCAGTCTGTAGGCTGGCTGCCATCTTCAAACTGGAAATCATCCACCCATATAACACCTTTGGCCTTGGGAATCAAAAGGATAGTCAACAGCGCATCATAAGCATTATAGGTAACCCAGTAGCGTTTCCATGTAGTTCCGATAGTCTGATCCTGCACTCCCTCAAACCCGAATGAAACAGGCATATTCTCCCTGTCAGCCTTGAGCCACACAGACAGTGTATAAGGTACATTAAGTTTCGGAACATCTACCCATTTAGCATGCAGGGAAAGGTTGGATGCATCACCAGGGCAATCGATACGCAGGGAACGCTTCCCGGAATGGCTGGTTGTTTCATCAACTCCCCAGCGTTTCCTCCATGAATCAGGATTCAACACATACTCAGGCACAGAAAGCCCCATCCCCCCAGGCCCCCAGAAATCAGGTATCTTCTCATTAGTGCAGACTTCAAAGCTGCTGTTATTGAGCAGGTTTGTGGTAGCTGCATGGGCAGGAATAGTCACTGCAGTAAACAATAAAGCAAAGACTGATACGATTACTGACTTCATTTTTTGTCTCCTGATTTGAATTTTTTATTTAACCACAGGTGTAAATGCTGTGCATTTACACTGGAATACACGGAAAAGGGAATGGGGAACAATTGTACCGTGTTATACATCCTCACGTTAAACTGTGCAACCAGCTAATTCCCCATTTGAAGGTGGTAGGGGGATGTGACTGTTGGTCTGTTCACATTCATTATACTTGGATTCACATCCCCCCTACCCCCCTTCAAAGGGGGAATTAGCTGTGCAATACTCACAACACTGAACTGTTACTAATAATTGATTTCTACACGCTCACTCAAATCGTAACTGGTAGCCTTCCGGTGGGGCTTTGCCTGTTGGGATGGTTATAGTCACACTGCTGCCGTCTACTATGGCATCAGCGGGGCGGAGTTTTTTCTGCATTCTACCGATTTGTGCCTTGGTGGGTGTTTTTCCTTGTTGCTCAATGAATGTGACTTTTGTTCCCACGGGGGCCTGTATTGATGCGGTGTTATTCGGATAGTCTATGCTGAAATTACCTTTGCGGTCGGTTGAGATCAACTGTTGGCCTTTGTAGGAGAGCTTTGTACCGCCGATAACCGCTGCTCCTGTAACCTTGCTGTTGGAGAGCTTGATTACTGCCACTTCACCGTCGCATTCGACACTATTGGTTTTTATCGGGCCTCCGGTGCTCTCCAGTATGATGTAGATATTCGATCCTACAGACAGTTCCATTCCCTGAAAACCTTTTCCGCTCAGGGATTTTGCAGGCTTCAACTTGTTTGATTCACCCTTTGTCGGACGCAATGCCGTCATAAAACGCTGTTGCAACGACTGTTGGGCAGCATAGACCGTCCTGTGGTTGTTCTTGGAATCCGGGTACAAACAAGCAGTTATTTCTTTTTCCATACTGAGCTGATCTGCCCCTGCAAAATCCACGGCTAATCCAATGCCATCAAATTCACCCAGCAGCCGATTCCCATTAAGTGAAAGGTCAACGCAGGAATTGATGTTCCACTCAATACGGTGAGGCTTATTTAGCTGCATATCGTCGGACACGACAAGAGTTTTAGGCCTTAAATAAATAAGCTTTCTCACATACCAACTGCAGTCCTTGTATGCTTTAGCGCCTTCGACCTCGACATAATCAAGCAGCGAACTGGAAAAAATTTTTGTAGTCTTTGTCTTGTCACTGACATTCGCACCATCCAGAGTGACGGTGTTGTGTATTCTGGAATCATCCAGAGTATTTGCCTCAGGATCGCTGTATGATATCATCCCAGGATCCATTGCCAACGGTTTTGCATATGCTTCAAATGTGAAAGCCGGTCTATCGGCGTGGTAGTGCCCTCCTCCGAAAGGACCGGTTATCATAGTCACGAGACCATCGCCTATCTCAAAACCTTCCCTCAGCATCGTATGGCCTGTTCCTCTGAAATGCTTAGCGAGATATTTGACAGGTTCTTTGGCTTTTACCGCTCCATCCCACATAAATGCGGACAGCATATCATTAGGTCCCGAATACTTTTTCATAAACCATGCTGCGGTAGGATCGTGCAGATATTTTGCCATAAACGCCGCTACGGACGCTGGAGGCATGTATGTCCCTGATCCGCAGTCATTCCAGTTTATATCGGAACTATCATCCCTGTTACTCTTGAGGTAGATCAACCAGTCCATGGCCAATTGCACCTTATGCGCCAATTGCTTTTGGAGACTCCCGGGATCTTTCCTGCCAAGCGCCGCCAGAAGGTTCACTGCAGTAGACATGGTATACGCCCAATATGCTGACCCTTCGCTTGAGTCTCCGTCCGGCAGCGAGTAATCTGATATTGCGCTCAACATCCACTTAGTCACCTGTTCTCGTAAAGGCTTGACTTCCGGGCGATGCGGTTCCAACGCGAGCAGAGTCACTCCTATCTCAGAACCGAAAACGATTCCCTGATTCATTCCACGGACTGCAGGATCACCTATTCTGTCGTACGACCACTTGATCCCTTTTTCTATCAGCGCATCTTCCATTTGTCTTCGTTCATCCGGCGTCAACGCAGTATAAGCCCATTCATAAGCCAGTCCTAAATGGTGGGTGACGCTGGATTCTGTAAACGGCCGCCCGTGCGCTCCCCAACCCAGGGGATACCGGCAATAAAATGAATCGGTCCATGCCTTAATATGAGTGGACGCCAGCATCGCGCGTCTTGCCATATCCGCATACTTCTTATCACCTGTCAAAACATATGCAAGAGCTGTATTGTATGCTATATCCGCCAAATTACACCGGGGAGCTATATCACGACTGGCTATCCAATACATACCCGTATAATAGTCACCGACCATTTTTTCAGGTTCGGCAGTCAAATATTCATCAGCTTTACTGATAATGCCTGCTCCCAGGTCTTTTACAGCTCCTTCCAGGAACATATGCCGGACTGAAGCAAGTTCTTCTTTGTTAAAGTAAACACCAGCTGCAAATCCGTCCTTTTCCAGACTGCCTTGTAGAGGTATCGGTTTGATTTCAGGTAATTCCGATGCAGTTTCTCCGATCGGTGTTCCTGTCTTTCTCAGAAGCAGCCACATCGCGTTACACACAATGATCCGTCCGTTGTCCCCACCAGCTGCGTCTTCGGGTTCGCTGATATCGATAGTTACAGACTCCAGGAGTTTCGAACCTTCAGGAACAGGTATTTGCAGGTCAACAGTCTTACCCGTTCCTTTTTCGTATTTTACCGGCGTACTCCACTCTCCATCTATTCTCCAATGGATCGACAAATACCCCTGTGCATCGTTAGTATGATGAAATTCCAGGGTATCATAACCGGTGAGTTCGGCATTGAAATCTCTTGTGTAAGCACATATATCCCGATTATTGTTGTCCTCTTTCATCCATATCTCACCCCAGGTCCAGTATGGATTAAACCCAAAGCTGCCGGCAGGACGTTTCAGAGTATCTTCAGTTGGTTTCCAGTATGGAGCAGTTTCACCACCCCAGTATAACCAGTCGATAACCTCTTCATGGTCATTGACATATATCTTGGGGTAATCGGTAGAGAGTTCCAAGCCATCGAGGGTCAGGTCTCCACTGCCATACCCCGGACGAAGTCTGGTGAACTTAATAGCCTTGACTTTCGTCCAGTCAATCTTGATTTCCCTGCCCATGTAGACCCATTTGGACATATCAGCCCAGTCTATAGGGTCTCCGACTTTTGCTGTAGTAAAACGTTCAGGAGGAAGTTCCATACGGTTCCAGCCAGCCCAGTCGACTCTGAAAGTCAGGGCAGCTAGAGGTTTGTTTTTGGCATTGAGCAGGCTGAGTTCAACTCTCTCGAATGTGGCTTTCTCAGAATAGATCCACAACCTGAGTGAATGGTAATCGGCAGGCTGAATAGACAGACCGGTGCGCTGTATGGGAGCTCCCCCGGCAGACCATTTGAGGGCGGATGTTCCCTCTTTGAAGTTCCGGGTGTCATTACCAACTTTTCCCCAATCACTCTGGTCATCCATAAAACCGATTGTGAGTTCATTCCCATATGCAGGAACAAGCCACAAAACAAGCAGGATTACTAACAACAGTAAAATTATCACCATTCTATCCAGACCTCCTCTTGTTGTATCACTTGAGTAAAGCACCAGCTGTCATTCTGAGCCCCCAAGTTGGAGGCTCAGGATGACATATAACCGATCACTATGACAAAGGTCTACTTCACCAGCCAGGGCGAACGCATCTAAACAGTAACCAACGGATATACTGCGGGAATTGAGCATAGACGAGATTCGAAACATCCAGTAAAACCGGCATTCCCGCAGTATATCCACCTTCGTTCCTCAGGATGACAGGTGCGCAATTTATTGTCTATTTCACCAGCACCTCAAAGAACCTTGCCATATTTCTTTCGGGCAGTTTTACGTTTAATACAGAGTTGATAGCATCCCACTCGAACACGCAGTTGGGTTCTGATGGATATGCACATCGGACTTCTGTATTCTTGCCTTTCATACATTTCACCGGCAACTGGCGGGTAGCTTCTGATGATTCCAGTCTCCATACGGCTATATATGCTCTGTCTTTGGATTGTAGACCCAGGCTTATCCAACCATCTCCCATTCTTGGTACCTTGATTGGCCAGAAAGGGACGCTTTCGGGAATGTATTTTCGAATGCTTTTGTAGACGTCCAGGGCTTCTTTTACCAGAGAGAGGTTCTCATCGGTCATCTGGTCGATTCTTCCGCTCTGGTTGACCCTCATCAGCATTGCGTTGATCATGTTGTAGATAACAGCCTCTTTGTCGGAATCTTTCAGAGGGTAGGACCAGATACCGGCCTGCTCCGGAGTTATAGCGGTTAAAGCTGCTCCTGCGATAGCTGAGGTTTTGATGTAGTCCGTCTGGTCGCTGGTGGACTGGATGCTGTGCTTGTCTAGTAACCCATAAGTTGCACGCATGCCTCCGCTGGCACATGCCTCGATTACCAGTTCAGGATACCGGGCAAAAACATCACTCAGCCATTCATTATATGCGCGGTTGTGCTGCAGCAGACCGTCCCCGAAGCTGTCGGAATCGATTTGGGTGCCTGTGCCTGCATTGATGTTGTAATCCATCTTGATGTAGCCGACGCCATAGTCCTTGACCAGCCTGTCGACCACTGAGTTTGCATGGGCAATGACTTCCGGGTTGCGGTAATCTAGCTGATAGCGACCATGGTCGATCACCCTCTTGCCGTGGCGCATGAAGAACCAGTTGTCGGGGACCCTTGATGCAATCGGGGAATTGACTCCGACAACCTCAAGCTCTAGCCATAGTCCGGGGACCATACCCTTTGATCGGATATATGCAAGAGTCGCTTCAATGCCTTCAGGGAAGCGTTCAATAGAGGGCAGCCATTCACCGACCGTATCCCACCAGAAGCCAGCGGAATACCATCCGGCATCGATGACATAATACTCACAACCGATGCGCGCTGCTGCATCTATGAGAGGAACTTCCAGCTCTGCAGTTGGTTCGGCGAAGAGGCAGTTCATGTAGTCATTAAATACAATTGGCAGCTCTATGTTGTCTTTGTTCGGACGGCGGATAACTCTGCGGTAATGTGTCATCTCCTGGAATGCAGCTTCTATACCCCCGTTGACTACACATACTGCTGCAGTAGCGGAAACGAATGTCTCCCCGGGTTTGAGGTTCTTCCACCAATGGTTCTCGTTTTCTGTAGGTCCGCTCAGCTGCAGGTAGAGCCGGTTCGGGTTGGTGCTGCTGAGTTCCCAGGCCCAGGAACCATCATTCTCAATCTGCCAGCAGAGGACGGTTTTGGCTTCAGTGTTCTCATAGCAACCCATTGGCAGGTAATTAGAACAAGACCAGGTCCCGGTGCTGCTGTAAGCTATTCTATTGACTGAGAATATATTCACAGGGGACAGACCAAACTCCGGCAGCGTGCCTCTTTGCCACTGGAACTCTCCATGCCATGCATTATAAGGTATATAGAGCTCAGATTTCTTCTCCCATGAACTCAACCCCTCTTTATCAATCCCGGTCAATGCAAATGAAGTCACATACTCCAGCCCCATATCTGCATCGCCAGTGTTCTTAACCTCTGTCCAGGAACGGACAACTGGAATGCCGGAGTAGAACTGAAAATGGCTGGTGACTGAGATGCTATCGTCCCCCTGCTCTATCTCGAGCTTTCGGCCCAGGTTATTGACTGTGTCCGAATCCCCCTGATATTTCAACCGTCCACCAGGCATAGTTCCGGTGTGTTTGGAGCCGTGGTGATCATCCTGATCCTCCCCGGTCACTTGTATATCAACCATCCGGTGCCAGCGTCTCTGGGTTTCATCAGTTATCAGATCATTATTAAAAGGAACAGCGGACAGGTGCAACAGCCGCACATCCTGCTCATCACTGATCTCCCATACCATATAAATCCCATTCTCATGGATATTGAATAACTTGCTCATATTTACCCTTTCAATTCATGGTTTGTCCAGTCGAGAATACAAGAGTAGAGGGGGGATGTCAAGTCGGAAGGGTCGAAAGGGCGCATGTGAAATCTACGGAATCATGCTGCAATGCTGGCAGCCTCCAGAATATTATTGGTTCTTTTGTTGATTACAGCTGATCTCAAGTGCGCTATTGCTTCTATTCCATCATTTTTCCACCGCATACCTGCCTGTTTGAGTCTTCCCTGACCGTACTGCTTGCAGGCGCTTTCAACACTGCCACTGCCAATGTGAAAGCCATTTAACTGAAAAGTCGCATAGAGCATACGATTGGCATTGGTTGTGAAATAGTGCAGATTCTCCCGCTTTATTTTCTGCCCATTATCGTCTTTAGGCTGCCATTGCTTTATTGAGGAGACCACACGATCCACTCCGTCTTCCATCAGTCGAGTCTTGTTTCGCTTAACCCAATCTTTGGCCTTATTCGTTCCTTCACCATACCAGCCGTTAGCTATTTCCCATAAGTGTTGAATGGCGTGATACCAGTCCACGATCTCAACTGCATCTGGGAAGTGATGTGCCGCAAGTATCCATATCCATGCAGCACCATCAGCCACAAACACCAATCTACCAGCCCTTATGGCACCACGCCGACAAGCTTCAAGATATAGTAGTTCGCCAAACTTCTCGGTACGCTCCATTGTTCCGATTATGCTTCTCCCATATTCCTCACTTATAAAAGAGCCGCACTTCATTTCGGTCCACCCACCACCAGAATGAACCATCAATCCGTCCGCACTGATGGTAAAGCACACTCGGGCATTCCGCTGATGCATATACAGCTTTACCTGAGCTTACATCAAGAGCAAGCTCATACTCCTGCTCACATAAAACCGTACCGGTGCGCTTTGCAAGAGATTGCACTTGCTTATAGCATATATCCAGACCAAAGCGCCGGGCAAGGAAATCAGCGCTTGCTTGAAAAGGAAAACAGGCAGATACCTCGGAGGCAAGTGCAACAACACCAATACTGTAGTTGCCAGAACCAATACCAAGTTCACCATCACGAGGAACTATCCACTCACGACATTTCTCACAACGATACTTTCTCCGCCATATTTCATGAGTCCCAGCCAGAGTTACGACATTTCGAGAACGGTTCTCCTTGCCGATGGCAATACCGCCGCATTTACAAATGATACTTTTTGCTTCTTCTTGATCATTCGCAATCATTTCAGACATTGCAAGCTCTGAAGCATAACGACCGATAGCAAGAGCTCGTTCTTCTTTCTCAGACAAACTCTTGCCTGAGGATTCAGTGATATGGATCTGGAATAACTCCAGTAGTTTTGATACAATAGTCTCTGTTGACATGGTCGGGGTGATGCCTCCTATCATTTTTGTCACTAACTAATGATTTCGACATCGACCCCGACTATTCATGCAAAAATCCCCTAGAATTTTCCCCTTTTTTTATTGCCAACTATTTTCCGTAGATTCTACACGCACCCGGGTCGAAATTGTTGAAGGGAGGTTTAACCACGGAAGGGACGGAATACACGGAAATGGGGAAGGGAGAATCTTTAGTGATATAGATGGTTGACCGCTTTGCGCAAACCAGGGCGAACGCATCAAAAATGATTATCCGCAGATTTCGCAGATTAACGCAGATTTTCAGTAAAGAGAACTGTAAAATGCGCTTACCCCGGAAGAACAAGCAAAGCAAGAATGTAATCCAAAATTCCGTGTATTCCGTGTATTCCGTGGTTAAGAAATATCAGCATGCACTAGCTGTTCAAAGCGTCGTTTTGCGGTGTCGTATTGGTTTTGGCGGATTGTTGGGTCTTCTACCCAGGCCATTTCCCACATAAGTCTCAGATCAGGAGCGTATAGCTTCTCCAGTAAGTCCAGCCGGTTTCCGGGGAATCTTACTTTTACCATGAAATCGCTTCCCCTGAGTCCGTTACGCACTACTGTAGGATCGTTCGGAGTCGGATCCATCTGCTCGTGCACTGCGAGATCAACCCCAACCAGTCCTTTCAGCTTTCTAATACTCCGGTAATTCTGCTTCCATATCCCACACGAGTGTATCGATACCCCACCCAACTCCCTGGCGATGCGTTCGTTGTAGGGTCTGGCGAACTCATCAAAGAAATCCGGACCAACCATCGACAGCACATCCTCTGACAGACCAAGACCAGGCAGCTTCGGATGGCACCATGAGTTGTGGCCAGGAGTTGCAGGTCTTGTTATCAGGTTTCTTTGTTCAATGGAAAACTCAATAATCAGATCCGTTATATATCCAAGCAGCCTGTGCAATTCCTCCGGATAATCCACGGCTGCATAGAAGAAAAAGTTGGTGTCCAGGATTAGAGTTGCTGTATCCAGCGTGCTCTGCGTATCGGTCGTGCTGATGTATAGTCTGCCGCCTGTCTGTTTGTCGAAATATTGGATCGTATCGAGTATATAATTCAACATAGTGCAGTTTTTCAGTTTGGGACGTTGGATGCTCCGAAGCTGGTCTATGTTGCTGATGATCGGATGGGTCCACGGTGAATCGTCATCTCTCCACTCGAACGGACAGCCAAACGCCTCCGCAAACACCCCTACCCCATGCCAGGGCTCAAGATAGGGAATCCAATCTGTGTCTGCTTGAAGTGTCTTTGTAATTCCCTCAAGCTGAAGCTCCAGCATAATCTCCCTGTAACGGCAGTCCCTACCGAATGCATTGCCGAGAGTCCACTGAAACACCGGCAGGAACTCCCGGGTCTCGTTCAATGCAAAAGGCAGCGTGCGAGCTTCAATATCGTTGGTTTTGCAAAGATAATTGTCATAGTCAAACTGATCAGCCCTTATTCCTGCCATCAAAACCCTCCGTGACTTTCATCATCTGCTACAGTGTTGCAGGAGCATAATACAAGGAGGAGATTTGGACGTCAAGTTGGATTATTCAACCAGGGCGAACACATAAAAAAATATCCGCAGATTTCGCAGATTTACGCAGATTTTCAGAAAAGAGAACTACAAAATACGCCTTATACGCAATATTCAGAATGTGTCCCATCCGTCCTATTTAGCAAATTGATCTGCAGATAGAATAAGTGCGTTCGCCCTGATTATTCCGCTGAAGTATTCTGTGGTATATGATAAACATGTTATACTCAGTCTATCAGTGAATCAGCAATTAACGGAGTCACAGCATGCCATTTTCTCAAGAAGAATTTACATCCAGAATAGCTAAACTCAAGAAGCACCTTATAAGTGCAGAGATCGATCTTGCTATACTTAACCAGAACTCAGATATCTTTTACTATACGGGATCGTTTCAGCCATTATATGTAATAGTGCCGGCTGTTGGTGATCCTGTGATGCTGGCCCGGAAGTCTATTGACCGCATCGGTCGGGAAGTTACACATCTGGAGCTAGAAGTGTTTCAGAGTGCCAGGGATATGGCTGAGATTTTTGAGAGGTGGGGGTTTCTATCGCCAGCTGTAAAACGGATTGGGATGACGCTGGATTCTATTTCCTATTCATCTGCCTCAAGGTTTGAGCGGATGTTTCCTGGTACTGATATTGGTGATCTGTCATGGGATATCAGAACGCTTCGGATGGTGAAGTCTGAAGCTGAGATCAATATAATATCGCAGGCTTGTGAATCCCTGAGTGGTATTACTAATGTAGCCAAAGATGTCTTCAGACCTGGCATCTCTGAGATGGAGATCAGTGCAGAGATTGAACACTATCTGAGGATGCACGGGCACGGTGGACTGGTGAGGTGTAGAAGAGAAGGGATAGAGATGGCCTATGGCTTGTGCTCTTCCGGATTAAACACCCTGGTTGGCACTAAGTTTGAAGGCATATGCTCCGGTGCGGGACTCTCCCCGGGTTCTCCTTATGGTGGCAGTTACAGCATCATCGAAAAAGGGGCTCCATTACTGTTGGATTATGCTTTGACCCTGGATGGATACCATTCTGACTACTCCAGAATCGTAACCTGGGGGGAACCATCTGATGAGATAAAGAGAGCATACGACGCTATGGTGGAGGTTGAGCAGAGAGTATTCAATTCCCTGGTTCCTGGGGCAACATGTGAAGATGTCTACAATATTTCACTGGAAGCGGCAAAACAGCTTGGATATGAAGAGGAATATATGGGATATGGATCAGAAAATGTCAGGTTTGTGGGGCATGGTGTTGGATTGGAACTCGACGAACCCCCATTCCTGGCCCCTAAAATGAAAGATATACTGACTGAAAACATGGTCCTGGCAATAGAACCTAAAGTAATGCTGCCTGGGATAGGTATTGTGGGGATTGAGGATACAGTTGTTGTGAGAGCTAGCGGGATTGAGATACTGACGGATGGCGAACGGGGAATTGTGGTCGTTGAAGGGAAATTATGAAGTATGAATTATGAATTATGAAAAAGAGAAATGGTAATGGTTGGTTTGCAAGTAAAACTCTCGGTTGATATGCATCGGTATCAGAGCGGAGGGGGAGCATAAACCATTATGTTACAGTTACACCCCGATCCCCCCGAAGTGCCGATGCCGATGCACAAGGTAACTGCGCAGAGTGCATTTAAAATTATGAATGATGTAAAAGAGAAAGGATAATGGTTGGTTTGCGAGTGAAACCCTCGGTTGATATGCATCGGTATCAGAGCGGAGGGGGAGTATAAACCATTATGTTACAGTTACACCCCGATCCCCCGAAGCGCCGATGCCGATGCACCAGGTAACTGCGGAGAGTGCATTTTTTACTTGTCTAGAACCACTTTGATTCGGATTTTTCGGGTTTGTAGGATTCTATGTAGTCCAGGGCATTATCTATATTGTCGGTTGCATAGTAGATGGATTTGTATGATTGTTTGGCGAACTGCTCTATGAACATCCGGTCAAACATAGCCAGCAACTCAGTGTAGAACCCATTAGTATTCAGGATTACTATTGGCTTGGAGTGCCTTTTGAGCTGTTTTAGAGTAAGAACCTCCATCAGCTCTTCAAGTGTTCCGAAACCACCGGGCAGTGCTATGAAGGCATCTGCTCTCTCTTCCATAATAGCTTTGCGGCTCCGCATATCGGTTGTCCAGATGAGCTCATGACACTTGTCGTAATGCACCGCAGCATCCTTCATAAAATCCGGGATAACCCCGATAACGTGGCAGTTTCCACCTGCTGCAGCCTGAGCAAGGGTGCCCATGAGCCCGATTTTTCCGGCTCCGTAAATCAATCGCCAATCCCTGCTGCAAATTTTACGCCCCAGTTGACCCGCTGCTTCGAAATAGACCTTATCAACCTCTGAACTCGAAGAACAATAGACACAGATAGTTTTTCTCATATATATAATGACCGTCTTCCTAATAATACTCAAACTTATGATAGCATAGATAACCAGTTCCCGGCTAAACCGCAACCCGAGGTAACAGCTCAATAATATGGAAACTTTGTCATCCTGAGGAACGAAGGATCTGCTTTTTCCGGATGAAAAGCAGATCCTTCGTTCCTCAGGATGACAAAGTCCAGCAACTCTGAACTATTACAACCTAAGATCCCTGTCCTATTGGTCATATAAGTCCTATTCGTCCTGTGACTCTACAAAGACTTGACTTCCATCCCTCCATTCGGTATTGTTCTTTCATACTGTAAAGTCGCACCTGTCCGGAGGGCTAAATGAAACGTTTGCTGATCGCTATAATTATGATATCTGCTTTCACTGCATCCACGCTTTCTGCGGCGGTAAAGCCAGCTAAACTTCGTAGTGTGCTGGTAATGGATGCTGCGAAGTCCTCTACAGCAATCGTGCTTGCGGAGAAAGCTACTACTGCTGCGCAGTTTGCTGCTTTGGATCTTCAGTGGCATCTTGAGAAGATTACAGGTACAAAACCTCCGATAGTCAGGGAGCCAGCTGCAGTAACTGCGCGGGTGAAGATAGCCATTGGCGCTACTTTACTTGGGAAGTCTTTGGGATTTCCGGTAGATAATCTCAAGCCCTGGGAATTTCTGGTTGCTGAGAAGAATGGAACTATAGTTCTTGCAGGTGGAGATGACCCTGAGAGCGGTCCTGTTCCCAGCACTGATTACACTCAGTACGTATTCATGGGGCAGGCCAATGGCACGTGCCGCGCGGCATATGAGTTCCTTGAAGAATACTGCGGAGTGCATTGGTACCTGCCTTCAGAAGCTGGTATGGTCTATCCTCGCACGAAAAAACTCGTGGTTAAAATGGGTGCTACAATCCGCCGGAGCAGCGATTATAAGTCTACAAGCTTTTATCCCTATCAAGTAAACAAAAATATGTACTGCCAACCTGATACCCCATATCTTCCCAACGCTCCGGAGAGTGACAGGGAGAAGTGGCGTCGAGGTTTCTGGACTATTCCTGTCTTACAAACCGATATGCTCCCGGTGCAGGAAGTCCAGCGCTGGTTGCTGCGCAACAAGGTGGGCGGGCAGAATTATGGCCCTAACCACAGCTTCAGCGCCTGGCTCAGACTATATGGAAAAGAGCATCCCGAGTGGTTCTCCTACCAGAGTAAGGAACGCGTGGATGAGATACTTGCTAAACCGGAAAGCATTGGTAACGAAGAGTTCCAGATGACCGGAGACCCTTGTCTTACAAACCCGGGTGTTCTGGCCCAGGATTTATCTAATGCAAAAGAGTATCTGTCCAAAGGGTATACCAATTTCTGGAGCATTGTCCCAAATGACAACTATGTCTGGTGCCAGTGTGAAAACTGCAAACCTTTGTATAATAAACCGGTTGTGGATGTTCCACTTTGGGGAGGGGCATCCGGCAGTGCAAGCTATTATCTGTGGGACTTTGCCAATAAAGTCGCCCGTGAGTTACGCAAGGAGAATCCAAACTACTGGGTAGCCGGACTTGGTTACCATGACTATATGCCTCCTCCAAAAAACTTCACGCTTGAGCCCAACGTAGCAGTCACTATCTGCACCTACCAGGGCAACTGGACTGAAGCCCTGCGGCAGTCTGCATATAATGTAATCAAAGCGTGGAGAGACCAGGCTAAGTGCCAGTGGATAGGTGTCTGGGAGTATTTCTGCTATGCATCGATGTCCAACTACCAGCCTATGTTCCCCAGGGTCTGCCCAAAGCTGACAGGCGAGGATGTAAAGAAGCTGTATAAGATGGGTGTGTTGGCACAGTTTATTGAGGATGAGGACTGGTATAGTTTCAAGGATGCACCGGGCCTTGGATATGCCGTCTGGAGCAATCCTATCTGGCTTTATCTGAACACCTGGACACGAATCAAAGTGCAGGACAACACCACCCGGGATGTTCCAAAGATGCTCAATGACCACTATCGCCTGTTCTATGGTCCTGCTGCTAAACCTATTCAACAGTTCTTCGAACTCTGTGAATCCAGGATCACCGATCCCAAACTGCGTGGGCCCAAGACTTTCAACGACATGGGCGGTAACCATCAGATATCTGACTGGGAGTTTCTGTTCCCTGCTGCGCAAATGAAGAAACTGCGAGCATTGGTCAATCAAGCAACTAAACTGGCAACATCAGAGCCTTATAGGACCCGGGTAACCTGGGTGCGTGAAGGTTTCCTGGTCCCTCAGGAGAAAGCTTCTGCACGCTATAAAGAAGTGAAATCAATGCAGGTCGGGCAGAAACCGAAGAATGGTGTCTGCTATCGCATTGCCACTGCACCTGTAATTGATGGTATAGGAGATGATGCTGTCTGGACTTCTCTCCCACCGAACTATCTGAACGATTGGCAGAGCGGCGCCAAACCTAAAGCTGCTACCTGGTATAAGATGGGAGTCGATGACACCAATATATACATACTCGCCAGGTGTGATGACCCGGACGTTGCAAAAATCAAAGCTCTCAGCACACATCACGATGAGGCTGTATATGCTGATGATTGCATAGAAATGCACCTAACATTCGACCCTATCCGCAGTATGCGTTACCAGATAATAGTAAACTCAAAGGGAACTGTCCAGGACTTGAAGCACACGCTGAACGAAGGCGGAGCTAATGTTTCGGACATGTCCTGGACTTGCCAGGGGGTAGTGACGGGAACTAAGGTCGATGACAAAGGCTGGACGCTGGAAGTTGCGATTCCGCTGTCGAGTATCGGGGGCAAATCTGCGGCTGGAACTGTCTTCGCTGCTAATATTGCAAGAGAAAAATACTCCGGAAGCATCAACGGCGAGGCTGACGAACTGCAGTCCTGGTCGATAACCCGCAGCGGTTTTGACGATGGCAAGTTCTTCGGTAAACTGATAATCAGCGACCCGGATGTATCATCAACCTGGTTCAATGAACAGTCCACTCCACCGGCTCCTGCATTATTAAAAGTAGATAAGGACAACCCCTGGACCGTTGCAACCGATGCGATCAAAGCAGTTCAAGTACAGGACCGCGTTGACTATGTTATGCAGGTCCCAAAGGTGGATGATAAAGGCCGCATCTATGCAGGATTCAACCTGAAGATAGACCCTCCAATAACACCGGATAAAATAGCAGGAATCGAGATAGCCTACACCAAAACCAACCCCGATGTAATGCTGGAACTGATCTACAACTACATGGCTAAAGATGGCAAGGAATACAGCAACTACTGGCTGCCCTCTCAGTATGGAGAGATCAACAAGACGATGCAACTGTTTTATGGTAAGTTCAAGCAATCTCATGAAGCTACCAAACCCGAACCAGTCACCGTCCACAGCGTAACAGTATATGCAGTAATGGAAGGCGCTAAAACACCTGCCAAAACCGATTTCTCACTGCAGTCGATAAGGTTGACCAATAGTTCGCTGGCTGCGGAGTGATGTGGTTGCTTCGAAGGAAGGGAATTTTTGACAGGATTAACAGGATTAACAGGAAGAAACAGATACAGGATTATTTGTATCCCAAATTGGTCAGCAACCTGCTGACCAATTTGGATCGCCCGACCACCAAGGGAATGTTGTATGAGGTGATTCTGCTGTCACAACCATAATAATAGTACCAAACGCAACTAGTTTTGCATATAGTATTGCTAAACGCAATTCTGGTTGCATTTGGTACAATCGCATGCTATTGGGTATATCGGAATTTACAGGTTATAAGCACAATGACAACAGGTTGGAAATATGATGTTGATATCTACGATCGGCCCGGGTGGCATAGTTATACTTACTCGTTTCCGGGTGGGGGTGGGATTAGGAAGCGGTTGAATGGGGAGATTGTTATCCGGTTTGACAGTGCTGATGCTTCCGGGATCAATGATGACTTCTATGTTGAGCACTTCCGGCAGGTTGTTTTGAGTTCGGTAGATAATGGGTTAAGCTGGGAAGAGATCGAACCTTACTGGCAGTATAACATGCCTGTTGAACTATCTGATGGGACTCTGCTGGATATTGTTGATGAACGGTCGATGGAGACGTCGGAAGACGCTCGTGCAAGTATGAAAGAACGCGGGCTTGAGCATCTGTGGAATGATGACTGTTTGCTTGCCTGGGACTTGTGGCCGGTCGAGATGGCGGATGAGCTGAGGCAGCAGGGGTTGATAATGTGGGATACTGTCCAGGGAGACTGCGCTGACCGGAAGTTTTTGCCTGATGGAACAGTGGCAGTGCTGTCTGCATCCGACTTCTTTGTCCGGAAATCCACAGATAATGGACTCACCTGGAAGCAGTCCAGATTAGGTAACCTGGATATATCGTCATTCGGCCATCTTGCTCCATGTTTTGCAGGTTCTGCTGTGCTGCCTGACGATACCGTTCTGGTGCCATTTTATGGAGTAGAAAGAAAGAGCATCAGCACCGGCAGGTTTGATGATGACTTCCAGCCTGCGGTATTTATTATGCGCTCAGCTGATAAGGGTGAAACCTGGCAGCGGATAGATATAGACTCATCTGCCGGTGCAGGGTTTAACGAGTCCTGTGTAGTCGCACATCCGTCCGGCCGGGCTGTGATCCTCATCAGGACCGGAGACGAAGGCGGGATCATCTACAGAGCTATCTCCGATGATGGCGGATTGACCTGGACCAAACCCGAGCGAACTCCGATGAAGGGCATGCCGATGAACGCGATATGCCTGCAGAGCGGAAACATCCTCTGCACCTACACCCACAGATGGCACCCGGCCGGGATCTACGCATGCTTGAGCTACGACGCCGGAGAGACCTGGGACATCAAAACCGAAAAACTCCTGAGAAACGCCTACATACCCTCTACCTACATAGGAGGCCCCGGAAGTGTGCAACTGGACGATGGGACGATCTTTACTATGTATAGCATTGTAAGAATCGAGAGTCCTAAGCCAGAAGACCGACTTGTAGAAGAACAGCAGCTGGTAATGAACCCACGGTATCATTGTTTTGTGGCGGGGAGCAGGTATACTGAAGATTATGTGAGGGTGTTGGGGAGAGAACAATGACTGCTATGGGTAGACTTCAACGTGTAATATAAGCTGTTTATTATTAATTGTAATGTAGGATTCATTAGGCTGCATGTCTTTATATATATAGGGAATATCCTAACCCGCTTTATTCACCAAGCTTTGCTTTTACCCGGCATTTGGGGTAAAAGCTAAGTTAATCATGAATAATGCGGGCTAATCGGCATTTCCAAAATAGATGTCTTTAAGCACATAATATGTGGATGTAGTGTTTTACTGGAGGTGATTGATAGATGAAGATAGGGATTATTGTTGCTTTGGTAATAATTCTTTTTTTTAGTATTTTAGTTATTCATCACAAGAGGCTGGCTAGCACTGAAGACAAACCAGTCAATATGTCTTCGATGATCATGTTTTCAGGTCGTGTTCAGAATGAAAACATTAATAAATTGTGGAAATATGATCCGAAGAGCGGAGATTATTCTGAGGTTACCGGGCTGAGTGCTGAAGTAATGGAGGCAACTGAATCCACAAATATTTGGAATGTGGCTTATGCATCCGGAAAGTGGTGGGTTATTGCTGTCCACAATGATGGCTCTCGTGATTCCTACAACAATCTGTCAACTCCGGACGGAACTATTGTGGTGTCCGATGTTCCAAGGTCCCGGATCCTGGGCACATATAATGACCGTATGTGGTTGTACGACTGGTTTGGAGAGATGTATTCGATGTCTCTGTCAGATATAAAAATCAAACATCTGGAATCTAAAACACTCAGTAAAATCTTTCGTTTAGCAGGCATAAGCAGTAACGGTGTGTCTGCAGGGCCAACCGGTATACCGGACTATGATGCTGATGTATGTCTGGCCTGGTTCTCATTGGATAAGGGTGAAACCATAAAACAGTTTCCGGATATACCATGTGCACAGGCAGCAATGTCACCATCAGGTAAGAGGATTGCAGTTAGCTCGATGGATATCCCAATCCGTATCTATGAACTCATCAAATCAAAACCGATTCTAGTCTGCAAATATGACTTTGGTAGATATGAACTAGTAAATATGGCATGGTCTGGAGACGAAAGATACCTTGTTATCTGTATATCTAGAAAAGGATTTCTATCGATATCTCCTTCTCATGAATGGCAACTGGGAATTCTTGATACGAACAATGGAAAAGTTGTCTGGTTATCTGCAACTGTTGATTCCAAATATGCCTGGGGTGTTGGTCCATAGATAATGATGTGTAGTATGAGTTCCATGTGGAGTGGCGTTTCGATGAAAAGTAAGTACACTCAGTGCTTAAAGGCGTCTGGCACCTTTATTTGATTATATTGTGAAGTATTGAAAGGTGACTGAAATCGTCCATTGATAGTAGCAGTTCCTAATATTGCAGTATAACGAGAAAGAGGACATTGGTGTTATGGATGCAGGATTGGCAGGTATTATCGGTACAGCAATAGGTGCGTTAGTTGGTGGGATAGTGGGAATTTTAGGCAGTATGTTAATGAGGCGTTGGCAGGCCCAGGACTTACAAAATACCGCAAGAGCTGCGATATTTCAAGGTGGATTGGGTACTCTTACCTAACATCTACAATTGTATAAGTATGTATCGTGAGTTTGAGTTGTTCAGTACCATTGCCACCCAAGCATCTACAGTTTCAAGATCAGTAACTTTGTTAAGTAATACTCTGCCGAGTCTACCTGCTAATATTCCCAAAAACTACTTCAAATCATTTAGTGCGTTAGCCAAGGCAAACAATTCAGTCTGCAAGATGCAAACCTATTTTAAAACAGAAAGCCTTATAGATTGGAAAGAGGATAGAGAATGTAAAGAACAACTAGTTTTCAAAGGATTCTTTGAGTCATTGATTGCAAGTCATATTGAAGCCATCACTGTAATAAGAGATCAGAAAGAATTCAGGGAAATGCAATACTTTTACCCGGATGACATCGCAGAATCAATTAGGAATGCTATGAGTATTAAAAATCTCAACAGCCCTAGGATAGATAAGCTTCTAGAGGAATATTTTCAGTAATGATAGTATTGGATTTTGGTGTGGTGGGATTTCTTGAGCAACTTCAACGTTGTGATGATTACACTTCGCAAATATATGCTCGGGAAATTTGGACACTACTCC
The DNA here is from genome assembly GCA_942493375.1 of Abditibacteriota bacterium. GTDB lineage: Bacteria > Armatimonadota > UBA5829 > UBA5829 > UBA5829. The sequence continues at coordinate 1,192,649 of OW818698.1, forward strand.
GAGCTTAAGATCGCAACCATTTTCATGGAGATTATTATGAATGGAACAATATCACACAGATATTTAATAGCTTTCACAAGTTTTCTCCTCACCATCCCACTCGCCTCCCACGCTCAAAAAATCCCTCTCTCCCCTACCCTTCAAATCGAAGCAGGCAAAACTGCTGCATTCCCGTTCGAGTTAAAAGAGATACCCAAAGGCAAGCAGGTGCGGTTGGTTTTGGATGGGCGGATTGTGGCTCCTAGTCTGGGTGGGAATACGGGGGCTTTTAGTGTTTCGGTCAATGGGCAGGGTGTTGTTGGGAGGAATCTGCTTAATAAGCCTCTGCGGTTTACTATGCGGGAAGGGAGCCAGTTGGACTGGACTACCAGGGACAACAGTTATTACCGGTTGATGTATTCGTCGGATTATTCCAACAAGATCAAAACGGATGAAAGCTTTATATATGGGCTCTTTGAACCGGAGCAGGAACCTTATCGGTTTGTCTGGGATATAACATCACTTGTGCATGTTGGAACAAACTCAGTGCTATTGGACAGCTGCTCGGGGCTCTCATTTGCGCTTGATTTCAGGGATATCGGGATTGAAATCGGGAAACCTATACCATCACGTAATGCAGGCGCAGCGGTAAAGCCTGCTCCCACTGGACAACTGCCGGTCTATATGCCTGTGTATCGTGCGAAGGCTCCGGCTAGTATTGAAGTCTCGCAAAATGGAAATATTCGATTCGTGGCAGGTAGACGCACTTTTAATATACGCTCGCGCACCAGCCTGCCTGATGGCAAATGGCGTGATGGGGCTGGGTCGAAGGAAATCTGGAAGCCGCTCAAAACGAGAAAATCCGTCACAGCGAAGTGGCAGGGGTTCAATTATAAGGTTGAGCGCAAGATCATCCTGTCTGGCGACCATATTTCAATATCAGACACAGTGCGCAATACCGGTTCGGAGTTAGTTGGAGTCATACTTGAGAACCGGTTAAGGCTGCCTGGTAAACCTGAGAAAATAATGCTGTGCGGGTCTGGTGGGGGTATGAAACAGCGCAGCAATGCAGCACACCCGACAGCTATGGCACAGTTTAAGGACCTTGCTATAGGTCTGGCTGCTGAGGATGATGTCCTTCGGTTCCACTCAAATTTCTTTGAGGAACCTAACACAATCGGGTTCTCTGACCCTTCATTGGGTATCCCTGCGGGTAAATCTCAGAAGCTGGAATGGAGTATCTATGTAACCCCAAATGGAGACTACTGGGATTTCATTAATGCCATCCGCCGCAGCTGGGGGAGCAATTTTACTTTGAATGGCCCACTCATTTTTCCAGCTCCCGATATCTGGAACTATATCCGGGTCGCCAACTTCACCGCAGATGACCTGAGCAAGTGGCTGGGGCAGATGAACAACTCTGTAAAAATGGTGATGACCCATGTAGCAGTGAACCCGAATATTCCGATGTCTACTGCTACTATAGAGATTCCAGCAATAAAACATGGCACCGCTATAATGGACTCTAAATCCTGGCAGGATATGACCAGGCAGCTTGCTAAAGAAATGAAGACCGCTGATCCATCGGTTAAAGTGTTTGCTTATACCCACAAGAACCTATGCACAGAGGTCGGATATCCACAGAAGTACCGGGACAGTGTGGCGATGTATGCTGCTGGCAATCCTGTAACATCTGTCTACACCCCTGCCCCAGGTCTGTTTGTGCCGCTGGTTGGGAACTCCTACGGCAAGGCTATGATGGATGTGTATAAGTTCATAGTCGAAAACCTTGACTCTGATGTCTATATAGATGAGATCAACAACGACTACCTGGTCCCCGGTGATGGTGATACAGTGTGGGATGGCTGCACGGTGGTCATTGATCCAAAGACGCATAGTGTTGTCCGTAAACAGAGCAATCCCGGTCTGCTGGTCCTGCCATGGATATCCAACCTGATGGAATACTTCCATTCCAAAGGCAAATCAGTCTACTTTAACGGTTATATCACCAGCCGGACAATGCTGAGCTGGGGTAAGCGTGGATTCCTGCAGACTTCAGTGGAAGATGGCATGGGCTTCTCCGCTATCACCAGTGAACACTTGGGAACTCCGCTTGCCTGGGCAGGTTATATGACCGGTCGTCCCGGTTATGACCACTTCCACGAATCCTTGAACTACGGCGGAATCCCCTTCACCAGATCCGGCCCCTGGAACGACCACACTTTCCCGATCACCCCTCTGAACCTGAAAGCAGGGATAATCATCGGTAAAGAAAGAATCCTGACTACCAAATCAGGATTATACGGCTGGAATGATAACAGTAAAGCCGATGTCTATGTCTACGATGGTCAAGGAAATCTGGTGGCAAAACCCAACGTCAAAACTGTCCGCAAAGCCGGTAAAGTGCTGACAGAGCTGAGGATGCCAAGTGACTACACGGCGGTGATGGAGCGAAAGTAGTTGTAAGTTGTAAGTTGAAAGTTGAAAGTTGAGAGTTGATAGTGGAAAGTGGAGAGTGGAGAGTTGAGAGTGGAAAGTGGAGAGTTGAGAGTTGAGAGTTGGCGATGGGGATGTTTCAGTGGCCTGGTAAAACTAATGTGCAGGAAAATGATGCTACTAAATGTATAGTGCACTTTCGTTTAGCGCTACTAGATGTAAATAGACTTTACATTTGGTAGCGCATATGGTATTATTGCTATATGAAAATCAGGCATACATGGATTGAAAGAATTGAAAATGCTTGGCAGCATAGGTCATTGATATGGCTTCCAGGAGTCCGTCGGGTGGGAAAAACCTCCCTATGTCAAACACTACCACAAACAGAATATTTTGATTGTGAATTGCCCAGGGTCCGTCGAATGCTGGAAGACCCACAGGCATTTCTCGATGATCATAATGGACGCAGGATTGTCTTTGATGAAGTGCACCGCCTCGAGAATCCATCGGAATTACTAAAGATCGCTGCTGACAATTACCCCCAAACGTTCGTTCTCGCAACTGGTTCGTCAACGCTCGGAGCATCATCCAAGTTTGCAGATACACTGGTTGGAAGAAAGACCGAATTATGGCTCACTCCAATGACAGAAGCTGATTTGAAGGATTTCGGTAACACCAATATTCAACACAGGTTATTACGCGGCGGATTACCACCTTTCTTTATGGCTACGGAGTCTCCAGAACAGGATTTCCAAGAATGGATGGATGCATACTGGGCAAAAGATATACAGGTATTATTTAGACTTGAGCGTAAACATTCATTTCAGAGATTCACCGAATTATTGATGGCTCAAAGTGGCGGTATTTTCGAAGCAACCCATTTTAGTACACCGTGTGAGGTATCTCGCATTACTATATCTAATTACCTATCTGTCCTGGAATCCACATTCGTAGTTCATGTCGTGAGACCATTCAGCACACATCGTTCAACAGAGATAGTTGCAGCACCTAAAGTTTATGCATTCGACACAGGATTCGTGTGTTATCATCGAGGATGGTATGATCTTAGAAAAGACGATCTAGGCATACTGTGGGAACACTTTGTCTTGAATGAACTCCATGCTGAGCTACAAACCCGTCGTATTGGTTATTGGCGAGACAAGCGGGGGCATGAGATAGACTTTGTTCTCTCTGATAGACGTTCTGATCCTGTCGCTATTGAATGCAAATGGTCAGCATCGGATTTCAATCCAACTAATATTCTTTCATTCCGTGGAAAATACCCTACTGGCGCAAATTATGTCGTTGCTAATGACATTGCTGTTGACTATTCACACGTTTATAATGATATCAAAGTCACATTCACCAACACTGCAGGTTTGATTAGCGAACTGAGCACCAAAGATAAGCGGTAGCATAAATCAATATCATGCTGTAAATCATATACTTGTCCTCAACATCTAAGCCAAACATATTTGAATATTGAAACAGGATAAGTTATCGAATCATACTCAGAATCAACAACTAAAAACCTCTTACCTTAGCTAACTGAGAATCGATGGATGGAGAATTGAATGATTAGTATTAAGCTTTTTGCACTGGTTTTGTTGCTGTTGGTGGTTTTTGGTGGGGTGAATGCTCAGGGATTGGTTATTAATAATCCTGGGTTTGAACTCAGTACTAATATCAAAGATAAACCGGATTATTGGACTCCGCGGTATATTCAGGACCATTTTGTTGAGACTGCTCCAGCGAATATTTATGAAGGCAAGCAGTCTGCTCTGTTCACTAATAACAGCGGGAAGTCGGTGGAAGGGTATTTTTATGGGCCAGCTGATATTTCCGGTCAATTGCTGAGTATAGATGTAGTTCCCGGGGATATTTATACGTTTTCGGCATGGTGCAGGGTTGCATCGGATTTTTCTGGGGCAGGACTAAAGGTCTGTCTTCTGTTTTCGAAGGACGGTGCATATGTAAGCCGGGTTGATTCAACTCCTGTAGCTCCGAAGAAATGGACTAGAAGATCGGTGCAGGCAACGGTTCCCGATGGCGCTAACCGGATGACTTACAGTGTAGAATACTCCGGTCTCAGGAATGCCTGGTTCGATAAGGTGGAGTTGGTCAGAGGCAGTATAGAGAATCCTGAAGAAGTTGATCTGAGCTATTATCAAAAGCAGAATGTACTTATCGGATATCCTCAACTGATCTCAAAAGCAGATATAACACGTTTGATGAAGAGCAAGACTGCGTTTGATGATCTGAAAAACAATATGCGAATGGTATCGTGGACGTTTGGTAAACTGACACCTGAAGCAGCGGATTCTGTAGTGAAAAAGCTGAAATCTCAAGGGATCAATATTATCCTCAGTGCAGGTAACAGATTTATTACTACTAACCTTGAAGAGAACATAGAGAAGTCTGCGATCATAGCAGATGCCTGCCATAAAAATGGGATCAAGTTCGCTCATCATGTCACTACTACCCTTGTTAAGCAGTCTTACTACCAAAGCCACCCGGATTTCACCTGTGTGAACATAGCTACCGGTAAACCCCACTATGAAGCTACCTACGATTTTGCTACCGCATGCCTGAACAATGACAATTACTGGCATGACTATATGCAACGTCTGGAAAAGCTGTTTGCGAACGTAAAACTCGATGGGATTATGGTAGATGAAATCGAATACTGGGGCGATACTCTCTGTGGGTGCGACTGGTGCCGGAGGAAATTCAGAGCAGACACAGGACTGGAGCTTCCGACATCCGACGACCAGAATTTCTTCAGAAACCTGAATAATTCCACTTACAAGAGATGGCTGAGCTGGCGTGCATCAAAGCTGCAAGAACGGAATCTTGATATCAGAGCTTTGATGAAAAAGTATATGCCGAACGGCGGTTTTTATCCGAGCTATCTGTGCAATCCAACTTATACCGGTATGTGGAATGCTTATTTCCAGAATGGAATGCAGCTGGATGCTCAGGTAGCATATTCAAGCTCTGTAGGAATCGAATACGAACCGCGGTTTTTCAATAATTACTACAACTGGCCTGTTGCAGTTGTAGAGATGAAGTTTGAAAAGGCTGTAAATCGTGTACTGGACTCCAACCCCTGGATATACTTCTATCCTACACAGTATGGAGATTATATCTGGCAATGGAATTTGTCTATGGCCTTAGGGTTCAACATCTGGTTTCCGGGAGAGCAGGCTCCTGAGAAAAACGTAGAAAAAGCCCGATCTGCATTGACCGGTTGGATGGCTAAATATCAAAAACTGATCGGTAAAACCAGTGCCTATGCCAACACCGGCATAGTATATTCAACAAATACCAGGGACTTGTGTCCTGAAGGCACCGAGTGGCGGGAAGGTTTCTTTGGAGTCTCTCAGCTGCTAACCGATTCACATACATCTTATCAGATGCTGGTAGACAGAGACCTGACAAATCGCGAGTTGTTAAAAGGCTTCCGAACGCTGGTGATGTTCAATACTGTATGTCTCTCGGATAGGGCTGTTGCAACGATACGGGAGTTTGTAAGGAATGGCGGGACTCTGCTGGCTTCCTCAAATATCTCTTTAAGAGATGAAAACGGGAATATGCGGAATGACTTCGGATTAGCCGATGTATTAGGTGTATCGTATGCTTCATACCAGGAAAATGCTTACAACAATATGGTGTTTCCTGCTAAGGGGAAAGATAGAATACCGGGGATCTCCGGAAGTTATAAGCACGATAAGGGGTTTGTTAACCTTAAAAGCATTGACAGCAAGCGCAGAGTGCTTGCCAGAATTGTTGACACTGAAGGCAAGGAATACCTGGGTGTTATAGCCGGCAGCTTTGGCAAGGGGAGCGTGATCTATTTTGCCGGTCATCCGGAGATGCACTATATTCGTGCGGACCACCTTCCACCTTACTACATCGCGCCTGGTCAGATGTGGCAGAGCAGTATGGATACGGACTATCAGCAGATAATCACCAAAACCGTGAATTATCTGAATCCGAAGCCAGCGTTGATCGTGAAGAACCTACCGACCGGAGTGATTGCGGAAGCACTGGAGCACAAGACTGGAGATGTCACTGGAATTTCTGTCCATTTGATTAACTGCAGCGGAGCTGTATTGAAAGATGGCATCGTGCCCAAAATCTTTGAAGTGAAGTTTCCTGCAATTACACCAAAAGGCGGGATCGATGTTGCACTCAGAGCGGATAACATCAAAAAGGTCTATCTGCTGTCACCTGACTACAACCGGATTACTGAGCTCAAACCTGTCTTCAACAAAGGTTATGTGAAGGTTAATATCCCAGCCTTGTACCGGTCAGCTATGTTGTATTTTGTTAGAAAAGGTGCTGAACATATTACTGCAATCAATAATGGAAAGATCACTACTCAGATCCCCAAGCCTTGTAAGATGATTGTGGAGAGTTACATTCCACCAGTCGGCAAGTATGATCCGAAGAATATCGTGTTCTTTGCAGATTCTGCTGCGTATGTTGGGGGTTATGTAAATGACAGGGATATCGGTCTTCTAAACAGAAACCTCTTCGGCACCGGAGCTTCTTCTAATTCACTGAGCGTGACGTTCTCGCTGCCGAAACCTGCAAAGAAGCTTGGGATTGAATTCTACGGCAACGAGTTCATAACACCCGGTCAGAAACTGCCTCTGAAAGTAACCTTGAACGGAAAAGTCATCTTTGAAGGAGAGAACCTGCTGGAAAACATCAAACTATCTTCGAAGACATTTGATATTCCAGCTGCTGGCTTCACCCAAAACGGGAACAAGCTTGAAGTATTCAATCTGAGTGGCAGCACGGTTTGGGACAGTCCGTATTTGAGATTGTACTATATCAAGGTAGTGCCTGAGTATTGATCAGAGCAAGGTTACGGGAGCACGTGGAAGTGCTCCCCTACTTCAATTATGGTAACTTATCTATTTGGCTGATACCTTGTCCACTTTCACACGTTTGATTACTTCTTTCACCAGCCAGGTAAAAGTGTATGGCTTGGTTTCAGGGACTACTTCATCGTAGGTTGGATGGGTATACCAGCTCTGGATTATATACCTGTCGGGACGGCCTCCGTGTTTGATATACAGGTCTATATAATCAAGTGTCTCCTTGCAGAAAGTCTCCATGGATGTGCTGCCGCCGCGCTGTGAATTGAATATCAGATTGAACTCCAGGCCATTCTTCTTTGTGTATTTTTCGACATCAAGGACGCGGCCAATCCAGTCAACTTTTTTAGGATCAAATGTAGATCCCTCCACCTTTACTTCACCAATGATATAGTCATAGGGATTATCAACAGTAATGCCTTTCAGAGGCGCGCGTGTTCGCTTGGCGGCTTTAATCAGGGCTACCATAGAGTCATAGTAGTCTCCCCAACTTATTCCAGGTCCCTGCCAGGATGCATTGTCCCCTTTATATCCCCAATTGGGAAAGTTCGAAAGCTCAAAAAAGCCTATGTGCGGGTAGACTTTTTTTACACCAAGCATATACTTGCAGAGTTCATCTGTAGCCTCTTCAGGGGTCGCAAAGCCTTTCCCTCCCTGATATGGAAGCAGAAGCTGTCGCATTCCACCGTCAAGATCGAAATACTTGACCTTTCCACCCAATGACTCAATAAATTTCATATGCTGGACGCTTGAATCAACCGCCCGCTTGCAGAATGTGGAGTCATATGGGCCAGCCTGTCCGCCTAAAAGCTCGGATAAATAATCAGTCTGAACAGGAGGAAAGTTGTTCTTTTCAACAATCAACGAAATCTTGTTTTGGTTCAGAACCTTGATCAGTTGCTTCAGACTGTCATTCGCTGCTATGTTACTGTGAAAGGGCCAGTCCTTTGGAGTGTAGCCCTTATCTCCCTGTATTATGTGCCAGGTCCATATCTTGACTCCATCCAGATGCTTCTTTACATAGTCCCATTTAGCACCGTCTGCAGTAAGTCCATCGGCAGGCAGAATAGACATCCATACTTCAGGTGTCTTTGAGCTTTTTGCACTACCCAAAACCGGCAACAAAAATATGAGAGACAGGACTAAGGCGATCTTTTTCATGTTATTACTCCTGGATACCTCTTAGTGTGCTGAAACTGCGGCTACTGCTAGATATTATAGAGGATTTTCCCAGGACAGACACTTTTTAGTGTTAATACACAATGATCAATGGAAGGATTTCAAAAGTGACTGAAGATATCAAGAAAACATCCGGCTACACCAACTCAGGGTGTGCCGGATGTATTTTATACAAGTCTAGTGTCAACAGCATTTACTGGATCATGTCTAGTGCTGCTGTGTTGGTATTGGAGTTCCATCTTACACTTGAGCCTGTTGCTATGGCAAGGAAATGGAGTGGGACATATACCACACCATCCCGCACCTGAGCTGGAGCTTCCAGTTGTTCCTGTTCTCCATTGAGCATCGCATAGGGTTTTCCTATGTCCAGTTGCAATGGGCCTTCACTTGTGTCCAGGTTGATAGACTTTGAATAGTCATCATATTTATACGCTACCCCCTCCTGATTCAAAACAGGAGCAAGAGGTACGAGCACGACACCATTTTCACTAAACGGTCTGGCATTTGCGAAGGCTATATCCCGTCCACCAGCCATCACACGAATGTTCTGTGATGTCGACTGAGCAGGTAGTGAGAGTGAACTGACATACATTTCACGTGCCTTTGCAAAACTGCGAGTTGGGTAGTAGTCTACCGCATGACTGAGCCGAACACCAAACTCTGTGTTTGCACTCACATTAACATCGGTGGCTCGATTTTTCTTTTTGTCATTCTGACTATAGAGATATCCGGCAGCTGCACCAAGGATAGTACCTTCCAGGGTATGTTTCGTCAGCTTGCCCAGGATGAGTCCACCGGCAGCTCCAATACCAATGAACTTCAGAGGGTCGGTATCCTTGCTTCTGGTGACCAGGCGTCCGTCCGACGTTTGCTGTACCGTTTTGTCATCCAAAGAAACCAGTGAACCCTGAGCATTGATTTTGCGTCCGTCGGGCAGAATCACCTGCCGAAAATCAAGAGCAAGTATACCAGGCTGTCCATCACCCGCCTGCTGAGCTTCGGTCACTACGCCCCTGAGCTTTGTGCCCTGGGGAAATTCGACATCACCATTTCTATGTGACCGTACTGTCACAGACACCCAATCTCCCAGTCGGCTTGTCTTGGAACTCAGAGGTTGATCCAACCTGACTGGAATAACGGTCCCATCAGGTATGTTCGAAGCCATCACATCAGCCATTCTGTTTGCAGCTCCCTGGTAAACACTGCTCAGTTCATCAGGTTCCCGATAGGATGTGTCTGTGGATGAACTCGCTTGTGCTGTTTGCTTGCTGGGTATATCGGTTGATATAGATACCGATTGAGCAGATTCATCCCATCTGACCTCAGCTCCCAATGCCTCACTGATGAATCGAAGCGGTACCATAGTTGTCCCGTTTACAATTCTGGCTGGAGTATCAAGCATAACATCCTGTCCATTGACGGTAGCACGCCGATCTCCAATGCCCAGTTGAACAGTGGTATCATTTTTGGTTGCCGTAATTGTCCTCATTGCATCATTCCAATGCACACGGGCTCCCAAAGATTCAAAAATACTACGCAACGGCACCATTGTTGTTCCACCCATAAGCATTGGAGGCGTGTTCAACATCAATGGATTTCCGTTAATGTCGACATGGATAGCTGCCATGCTTGCAGTAGCAAACAGAAGCAGCAGTCCCATTATAGAACTGATTCTAATCATATATAGTTTTGTAAGCATAGGTTTCATCTTCTTTCATTGTCGTTTTCGGTAGTATCAAAACACTGTGCCTGTCGAGATTGCGACAGGTACAATGCATGGCGTATTTCCATACTTATCTCATGAATTTAGTACCCGGCTCTGCCATATATAAATCACTTTAGTGCATTTGCTGCATGTCAACAGTAAAAGAAAAAGCCCGGGAAAGTCGCTAAATGGCGTCTTTCCCGGGCTGACAAGGTGGTTATTAGAAGACCGGTAATTATGGCACTGGAATGGTGGCTCGTATAACTACGCATACAATTGCTTTCTTACCTATCATTTTGATGCTTGACTGGGTGACTTCAGCTTTCTTGATTGCTGCATCTACTTTGCTTTTGTAAGCTTTGTCTGTCATAGCAGTTTTGTACTTTTCCTCTATCGATAACTGCAGGTTTATTCGAGCATCCGCGATAGCAGCATTCCTGGCTTTTGCTCTTGCAGCGTTCTTGTCTTTCGTCTTGGCTACTGGTGAGACTTCACTCTTTCCATTGGCAGTAAACTCTTCTATGTTGACATCGATTGGCTGGGTAACAGTAGGACCTGGCTCCGGTGCTTTTACTGAAGTTTTTGGATCAGTTAGTTCAGCAGTTGAAGCGTTGATCTCTACATCGGCCTCGAAACTGAATTTAGCCATATAGACACGTTTATTGTCATCCCAGCCACTGCTGAGTAGTACCGCTTTACTGCGGACCTCATCCACTGAAATAGTGGTATTCGGGCAAGCAGATTTGATAGCTGTCAGAAGCTTTGAATATGCTGAATCGGATGCTTTTTGCTTAGCTGTATCTACACCTGTCCCAACTGGTTTCCTTGACAATGTGATCTCCCCGGTCTCCTGAAGAACCAGGTGTTTCATTGCAGGCGAAGGTTTCTTTTGTTCAGCGCTATTATTGGAACTTGTAGCAAAATCACTTGGCAAAATGGTGCGTGCTGCCATATCATCAGCTGCCTGCTGACAGGCTTTGGCTAACACATCGGCAACGATTGCATCGTCAGCTACTCCCTGAGCTGAGGATGGCGGTGTAGCTGATTGCGGCTGTGTCTCTTCACCATTCACTTTTATCAGGTCAGATTTAAATTTCGAGCGACGGCTGTCTTCACTGCTTAACGCACTGGTAAACAGAACCTTGCACTCATTTTTATCGGGACCAGCTCCCAGGTCGTATATACAGAACTCACCCGTTACTTTCACATTCTGTATAGAATCTATAGAGACAGCATACTCCATTTCGCGAGTTTTTCTACTGTCCTCATACTTCTGCTTGTCCTTTTCCCATTGAGCCGCATCTTTTTCGTATTTGGGCATGTCTACTTCTTCCCAATTCAGCAAGTCGCGGACATAGTTTGGGTCGTTAGCTCTGCTGCCGTTTTTAAGGTCGTATCTATATCCTTCAAACCTGGGTTTCTCATCCGGATTCGGTTTTTTGGGTTGCTCTGGTTTAGTTTCTTTGAAAGCAGGGAGGCGCTCGGTCTGGCACACAGGCGCGTTTGCAACGTATGATGTGTTTGTATTGATTGAATTGATTGAGACAACAGCCAGCAAAGTATCTTTACCAAGTTTATTGCGGATAGCTGCAGCCTCATCTTTATTCTGGGCAAATTTGGAAGAGATGATCAAGTCTCTAAGGTCTTGCCTGCTGATACATCCAAAACCACCTGCTGAAGTAAGTTGACTGGTCAATTTCCCGCACATCTCATTGACCAGTTTGTCATATGTGGCAGTAATGGATTTTTCGTCTGTCAGTGTCGTTATAACAGCCATTTTTCCACAATTGCGCATATCGGTAAGTGGATGCTTGTGTATATCCTCCGGAATAGATTCAAATGATTTGTGTTCAAGCAATGCAGAGCCTATTTGCCTGTTCGACGGTCCCGCAACACAGTAGACACTGCGTCCTGTCTGCGTTTCCTTTTGAAGAGCTAGTTCAACCGCAGCCTGGTCGCTCTGCATCCATGCCTGCATAGCTTTGGGTAAAGACTGGATGACCTTTTCGTGTTTAGAACTCGAAGCTTCGCGATTCAAGATAAACAACAAATCAATATTAGAGTGTTCTTCCGGATTCCATTCATCTGGTTTGAAGAATTTCCAGTCAATTGTATCTTCACCTGATTTGCACTGTTTGCTGATCCAGTCCTGTGCAATATCTCCATTTTCTGTTGATATAACGCACATACGCTTGATCTTGTATTTATCCAGTATACTTCCACGATCTTCCAGGTTCATTATGCCGGGATCAGACTTGAGGAGCCTGTCCAGTTCAAATTTCAACCACTTATCATTGGGAGCGCTGATCAGTATATCCCAGCCGTTCCTGCGATCGGTTGCTTTTACTGCATATAGAAAAGCCTCATCAGGATCGATTGGATTGGTTGAAGCCGGAAGCACTTTTGTTTCCAACTCGGTGAATGACCTAGCTTTTTCTCTATCTATAATGAACAGGAGGCCCTCTTCCTTGCCCATCTTTTTCCTGATATCTGCAGATTCACTAACGTTGATAATGGACTTCTCTTTTATATTCATGGCAGAAAGAAACTTTGAAACATCAGCGCGATCTTCGGTAGTGACAACTGTTATTTTGTGCTCCTTTAAGATGCGGTCCAGCGTGATTTTGCCTGCATTTGCATTCTGTGCGCATACCAGAAACAGCGTAGCAACAATCATTAACTTAAAAAGACTTTGTTTCTTATGGACAAGCATACTTAATATCTCCATTCTATCTATGCAAGGAGCACGGGTTCCTTGCGAACAGCTATTCGTGTCTCATCTTTATAACGACTATTTCAGATTTTGCCTGAAATACAATCCTTGTTTTCTATGTAATGAATCTATTATTATCCTGCAATGGAATCATCAGAGACAATTTGGTGATTTTGCAACATTGAACAGTATAGTATTCGGAATATACCACTTCGCGGGTGCTATGTCAACCGTCATTTTACACATGTTTTATATATTAATATATTTCATTCACACATCATGCATGATTGTATTTCGATACCGTAACGTCACCGAGTAGTCGCATGTGTTCAGTCATAAACAAATATACGAGGGGTGTGTTCGTACGGGTGTAGCGTAAAACAACTATCCCTTGATCCCTGTCAGAGCTATGCCTTTTACGAACCAGTTTTGGGCGAAGATGAAGATGAGTATGATCGGTATTACCATCACAACAGCCGCTGCCATCAGGAGCTGCCATTCCTGGCCGTGTTGACCTACAAACTGTTGGAGACCCAGGGAGAGGGTGTATTTGGTGTCATCGTTCAGATAGAGGAGAGGGCCGAGGAAGTCGTTCCAGGCGCCTATGAAGGTGAACAAGCCTACTGTAATCAGGGCTGGTTTGGAGAGGGGGAGTATTATCATCCGGTATATGGAGAACTCGGTGGCGCCATCCACTTTGGCTGCATCCGATAGCTCCTGAGGGATAGACATAAAGAACTGCCTCAGCAGGAATATATAGAACGCATTTCCCAGGAAGCACGGGACGATCAGAGGCTTATAGGAACCGATCCATCCCAGCCATCTGAAGATTGCAAAGACAGGGATCATAGTCACCTGCCCAGGCAGCATAAGGGTCGCCAGCACAAGAACAAACAACGCGTCTCTGCCGGGCCACTTGATCTTTGAGAAGCTGTAGGCAACCAGCGAGCAGCTTAGCACCGTCCCGATTACACTCGATACACATATAACAATTGTGTTCTTCATGTAGTGCAGGAACGGTATATATACCATAGCCTTCGGGTAGTTCTCCCAGACTATCGGGTGAGGAAACCAAACCGGGGGCATTGCGTGGACCTGCATGTCTGCTTTCAGGGAGGTAGCAACCAGCCAGTAGAACGGCAGCAGACACAGGAGTGACAGCGTACTGAGCACTATATGAGAGAGGATTGTCTGGTTCCTCTTTGAAGAGCTGTGACCTTTACTCATTTGAATGTCCCTCATAATAGACCCATTTCGCGCTTGTTTTGAATACCAGCAGCGTGCAGACCAGCGTGATAGCGAACAGTATCCACGCCATCGCGGAAGCATAACCCATCTTCAGGTCAACAAATGCACGGTTGAATAGATATAAAGCATAGAAAAGTGTTGAGTCCTGAGGGCCTCCGTTGGTCATAATATATACCTGCGTAAAGTATTGAAAACTGCCGATCAGGCCCATTATCAGGTTGAAGAAGATTATAGGAGAGAGCATGGGCAGAGTGACGTGGCGCAGTTTGTGATAGGAGTTAGCGCCGTCCAGTTCTGCTGCTTCATAAAGGTGATCGGGGATATTTTGTAAGCCTGCAAGGTAAATAATCGAAGATCCACCGATACCCCAGAGTCCCATCATAATGAGAGCAGGTTTGGACCATGCGGGATCGTTCAACCAGCCAGGTCCGGCTATTCCAAACTTCGCCAGCAGCACGTTGACCAGCCCGATATCGGTATTCAACAACCACATCCAGAGTGTCGCCAATGCAACCGCCGGAACCAGGGTCGGGATATAAAAAATCGCCCGGTAGATGGATATGCCTTTTACTTTGATGTTGAGCAACAGGGAAAGTGCCAAGCTCAAGACCAGCCCAATCGGCAGTCCGAAGATCACCATATACATTGTGTTCCAGAGCGAACGCATGAAGATTACATCATCTGTAAGCAGCCTGGAGTAGTTCTTGATCCCGATCCAATGAGGAGGTGTCAGGATATCATACCTGCAAAAGCTGTAGTACAGCGATGCTGAAATAGCGTAAACCGTGAATACGATAAACCCTATTATCCAGGGAGACGCGAACAACAGGCCATTGAACAGGTCCCGCCAGGCAGCCCTTGACCTTTTGGGACGCTGCAGGCTCTTATCGATGAATTGCTTAGCCATCAGAGGGCCTCCGTTGCGTCGGTCATTTCTTGTTCCATTATCTTCTGGACGTCATCCAGCATCTTCTTCGGGTCTCGTCCACCGAGGACTGCGAAATCCTCTGCCCGGACAATCTGGTCCATGTAGGTCCGCCAAACCGGCATCTGAGGAGGTCCAAACGCGTTTTCACTGGAGACTAGATTTCCTGCGAATGCAAACAGAGGGCTCTTGGTAAAGCGTGGTGACCCGGCAACAGCTTTCAGAGGAGGAACATTGCCAATACCTTTGCAGAAATCACTCACAGCCTCCGGTCCGCATATCCAGTTCAGGAACTCCCAGGCCTCTTTCTTATTCTTGCAGTCAGAGGGGATCACAAACACGCTGCCACCAAGGGACATAGTCTTAGGCCTGCCACCCGGAGGATACGGCAGCGGGAAGTAGCCCCAGTCAAGGTCCTTTGCATAACGCTTGGTAAACTGCTCTACCCACTCTCCACACTGCCACATACCTATCTTACCGACAAAGAACGGACCGCTGACGCTCTCAGCACTGCCAAACGTAGACTCAAACCCTTGCATCTTCCGGATGTCATACTTCTTCGCATAGGATTTCATCCACTGCAGAGCTGCGACATTGTGAGGATCGTTTGCTGTGACCTTCCCGGTCTTCTGGTCATACCATTTGCCGCCGAAAACATATGCCCAAGTAGCCAGGCCCGAAGGCCGGAAACCGTACCGTATAAACCGATGGTTAGCGTCATACTTTGTGCATTTAGCTGCTGCATCATCCAGCTCAGCAATCGTCCGGGGAATATGGGTAATCCCGACCTCTTTGAATATTTTCTTGTTGTAAGCAATGAATGTGGCGTTGGTAGTTGCAGCCATCCCGTAGGTGTGACCTTTATACTGGAGCATATTCCAGACACCTGGGGACCACTCATCGGGTTTTCGTTTTGAAGCTGCCAGGTAGGAGTCCAGAGGAGTCAGCGCACCTCTCATCGCATATCCAGCAAGTTGCTCAGCCCAGACAGCTGAAAGTACATCCGGAGTGTCTCCACCTGCAAATGCTATGGTAACTTTCTGATAGGAACCAAACACTGAGAGGATCTTGACGTGGATATTCTTATGCCGGGCGTTGAAACGGTCTACGAGCCCCTTTTGAATCTCAAACTCGTGCCCGCTCCAACCGGTCCAATACGTAATCTCCACAGGCGCTTTTTCCTGATGCCCCGAGCACCCGGATAGCGCCACTATTATTAAGAACAAGAGGATATATCGAGAGTATCTCATACTGCCTCAAATACATAGATCATTATGCATATGCCAAATCTTGTATTATTATAGAGTGGTTCTCCAAATTACGCACGCGGCTGTTTGGAAGAATACCACACATTGCTCATTATCACAGCATCCGGACAGGAGTTGAGTTATGTCGCATTTCACAACCATCAGGACAAAGTTTGTTGATGTGAAAACACTTGTAAAGGCGCTTGCAATGGTTGGATTCGTTAATGTTGAGGTACACGCAGAAGCTCAGAACTTGTATGGATATAAGGGTGATAAGCGTCCACAAACGGCTGAAGTCATCATCAGACGCCGTTACGTGGGCAAAATAAGTAATGACATTGGATTCAAAAGGATTTCCGATGGCTCATTCGATACTATTATCTCTGACTATGATCGTCAGAAGTATGACGCAAAATGGCTTGGTAAACTCTGCCAGCATTACGCCTGCATCGTTGCAAAGGAGAAGCTTATTTCCCAAGGATTTGCAATTGTAGAGGAGAACTTCGGTAAAGACAAAGCAATACACATCACAATGCGCAGAATTGCTTGAGGGGGCAGCACAATGGGCAGTATCATTATTACTGAACAACAGAAGAGAATATGCAACAAATACGGTGCACCCTTTGTTGAATGCTCAGAGGTCCTGAGAGTTGGAATTGCCCGGAATGTTAAAACAGGACTGATTCCGATTAATGGTATGAGAAGCCCTGTTGAAGGAAACATGACTGGATGGTTCATATGGGCTGGCGAAGTATTTTCTGAGGATGAAGATTTTTTTGTCCCGCTCTGCGTTGAGCATCTGACTGAGTGGTGTCCGGCTGTGCTACCTTATCTAGGTCTTGCACCCGGGTGGCGATTTCTTATTGCAGGTGAATATGAAGATGTTTGGCAGGATGACTCACTCCTGGATACCTGATTAAGATCGATTGAAATAGCAATACAAGGAGTAACATATTGAAAGCAACTTTTGTTGGTGGCGGGGCTCATCGGTTGATGGCTATATTGCGTGGAGCGATGGCTTCACCTGGTGTTTTTGATGGAGGAGAGATCAATCTGTATGACCTGGACACTCATCGATCCGAAGTTATGGGGAAGATGCTGATGAAGTCTCCGGAATACAGGCGATGCGGATGCAAGATCACTTGGGGGACGAGTCTGGATGAGGCTCTGGAAGGCGCGGATGTGGTCGGTATTATCCTGATGTCCGGGTCGCAGAGGACGTTTGGGCTTGGGAACTCCGCCAGCCAGCGCCACAATTACATGAGCTCAGATAATGTCTCACCAAACGGCGCTCTGCTGGCAGTTAAGGGTGGACTGATCATTCTGGATGTAGCCAGGCGGATGGAGCGGGTCTGTCCGGATGCACTGCTGCTGGATTTCGCCAACCCGGTGCCGGTGATGAGCGGGATAGCTAATAATCACACAAAAATCCAAGCGCTGGGTGTTTGCCAGGGGTTTATGAACCACCAGTGGGACCTTTCACGGATTTTCGGGTTCGATCAGCAGGAGACTGATCTGGATGTCGATGTGGCTGGCGTCAACCACATCAGCTTCATCCTCAATGGACGCTGGAAGGGTGGCGACCTCTTTGAGCAGCTTGATGCAAGACTGGCGCAGCCGGACTGGGCCCCTGCCCTGCTCAATTCATGGTGGACAGAGAGGATGCGACAAAGCATTACTGCAGGCATACAGAGACTTGCTGACATCTATCGACAGCTTGGAGTCCTGATCTTCTCAACTGAGGGGGATGGGCTTTCGCATATGTTTTATGATGAAGCGCTGGAAGAAGATCTTAAGAAACCGATTCTATCTGCTGCTGAGATCGACCTGGAAGTTGAGAAAGGCAAGATAGCTCGTGCAGCAGAGAACAAGAGCTTTGAGGACTGGCTGGGCAAGGACCTGGACGATGCTTTCTGGGAGACTCACTGGGAGCAGGACCTGCGGTTCAAGCGAGAGGATGAGGACATATTTACCCAGATCCTCAAATCCGTAGGCACCGGAAATGAGACAAAGATCGTCGCAAGCCGACCTAACTACGGGGCAGTGGAGGGTGTAAAAGAGCGGAACCTGCTAGAGTATTCGATCGTAGTAAAAGGAAAGAGCGTAACGCCTGCCGGTCACTATTCAATTCCTGACGTAGTAGGCGGTTTGGTAAGTGGGTTATCTGCACACCAGACAATGCTGGCAGATGCCATTGCCACCGATGACCCCAAGCTGCTTGCTCAAGCAATGCTGGCATATCCTGTCAGGCCTTACTCGAAAGATTTGCGAGACCTGACCAGAGAACTGATTGAGATCAATATAGATGAGATATCGCCGGCACTGCGAAGGGCTGTGGAGTTTTTGTAATTCCAAAATCGTGTCATTCTGAACGCAGTGAAGAATCTGCTTTAAAACTGACAACTAACTGGAAAAAAAGCAGATCCTTCGTCCCTCAGGATGACAGATTCTTCACTGCGTTCAGAATGACACGATCACCGTAATATTGAGCTTTTACGATTATACCCATGGAGGTTTTTATGCTTCAGTTTAAAGTAGATCAGGATTTGTGCAATAAGTGTGGGTTGTGTGTTAGTGATTGCGTTACCCGGATCATATCGAAAGAGGAGAACGGGGTTCCGTTTATTCCTGAAGAGAAGGAGGAGAACTGCCTGGAGTGTCAGCACTGCCTGGCGGTCTGTCCTGTGGGGGCTGTTTCGATATTTGGCAAGGAGGCATCGCACAGCATTCCGCTGGCTGATGACAGTTTTCCTGGTTTTGACAAGGTAGTGAACCTTGTCCGCGGACGCCGGAGTGTGAGACACTATCAGAATGAAAACGTAGACCCGGATTTGCTCAACGAGATATTCGCAGCCCTTGCCAATTCACCCACTGGTGTTAATGCGATGGAGCTGACATACAATGTGATAGATGATAAGGATGTTATGCACCGGTTTAAGGAGCAGGTGATGGACCTGTTCGTTGAAGCGGATAAATCCGGAAAGTTGGAGAAACTTAGTCCGCGTTTCCATCAGATGGCGATTATGCCTCGTGATATTTTGTCTGCCAACCTGTTCCGGAATGCTCACCATGCACTTATAGTATCTGCTGCTCCGGATGCACCTTGCCCGCGTGAAGATATTGCTCTGACCCTGGCATATTTTGAAGTCCTTGCCCAGAGCGCGGGACTTGGGACTGTGTGGTGGGGATATTTGTCAGCCATGACCAGCGTGCTGCCTGAGATCAAGACTATTCTTGGAATCCCGGAAGACCACCTGTTCTATTCAATGCTGTTCGGAGTTCCATCAATCAAATTTGCTCGAACAGTGCAGAGGGATAGCGGGGCTGTGGTTCGAAGGATTAGTCTTTAGAATCTGCTGTGGTGCGATCTATAATTGCACCACAGCAGGTGGATGTTACCGTTGGAGGCCGCGGAGGGCCTCCACTACGGATTAGTTTAGCTGCACTCGCTGACCAGGACGGAGCACTACAGGGCCGATCAGGCCTGAGGGTAGCAACTCATCGTTCTTTGTCCATAAACGCCATGAGGTAAAGCTGATTCTGCCGGTCGGGCTTGGAGCGGTGCTGTTCACCCAATCGGGCCATTTTACCAGGGTGCCATCGCTACGCCTTTCGCTATCTTCGGGGAGGAATTCGTCCCCTATCTGGCGATTTGGCCAGAGGTTTGTAACCCGCACTTCGACGTTGTTTGAGCCCTGACGCAACCAGCGAGTGACATCGTAACGGTAGGGATATTTCCACAATGTAGTCACTTTATTACCATTGACTGTTACTTCGGCGATTACTTTGACATCTCCGAGATCGAGCATCCAGCTTCTGTCAGAGGCAAGATCAGTTGGGTTCATTGATATTTTTATTCGGTAGGTTGCACTGCCGGAGTAGTATTTGACGCCTGGGTCTTTGTTTACACTTAGTGACTGCAGCATGGGCATTTGAATGGACTTCGGCGCGCCTTTGCCGGGCTGGAACTGCACGGTGAACGGGCCTTTGAATGTCTTCTCAGCCGGTAAAGCTGTTACATTCTTAACGAAGTGCTGACAGTTTGTCGTTGTAAGCTCGTATTTTCCGGGACTCCAAACAGTGAGTAGTGCTTTGTGGGCATCGATTGATTGTATGGATGGGCCGTCAACAGGGACGAAATCGACATCGCTGAGATCAATTGTCTCCGGGTCTGTGCCGGTCACCAGATATTGCCGGCCTTTATGGCTCATTTTTATCTCTGCAGTTTTGATAACAAAGACAGCCGGATCGAAGTCTTTTGCCAGGTCAGCGACTTTAAAGCGCTCTATGCCGCGTGCCAAGATCGATTTAACTATATCGATAGCATTAACCGTGCGTTTGGGATCGGACAATACACCATACCGGGCTGAGATAACCTGAAGCTGAGATGAGGGTGGACTTATCTTTGGTTTATCAATTGAAAAGACGAGTGATCCGTTCCGCTTCAGGGAAGTAACACACAGAGCAGGCTGGGTGGTCTTTCGGAACACAACGAAGACAGATTCCTGAGGCATCAGTGTCAGGCGGACTTTGGTGGTTTTCTCATTGCTGGTAAACACCGGAGCAGGCTCTATTGAACCACTTTCAGGATGCCACAGCTCGGGAGTTAAGCCCTTTACCCGAAACGCCACATATGCTTCCACTGCACGCTTCGCGGGATTGGCTACAAAGTAAAGGTCTCCATCGCTGATCCGCCGGTGGATCCAGTTCAGATGAATACCACTGACCCTGGCGCAGTCCGGCACAACTCCAATCGACTTCAGCGCTGCTTCTACTGTCATTCCATGCAAAACGCGGCCGGTACCGGGCTTTGTGGATATAGAAGCTAGCTCAGTTTCTATAGACTTTAACTTTGCATTGCTCGTTGGATAGTAGCTCAGCCCGAATGTCTGTTTTGGCAGGTTGCCTAAAACTACACCACCATTCTTGACCAGATCACGTATCTTACCAAGCAGCGCAATGGTCATGCGGTCGGTATCCGGCAGGACCATTAAGCGGTAACTCATACCACTGGGCAATACGAACTTTCCGTTCTTAACGGTCATAGATTTGATGACGATTTCGGGGCTGACGCTGTCGTAGTTGTATCCATCCAGCTGATGAGACTGGAAACCCATGAACGGTGTCTCAGGCAATAGATAGCAGACGTCCGCAACATACTGTCCCATCCGGAGCATTGACTGGCACCTGGCAAGGTATTTGTGCCACGGAATGCTCTGCTGCCACCATGTCTGGGTGCGTTCATAGTGAAGTCCCCAGGGTCCCATGGTCATGCCGGGTGCACGGTTGGTCCAGGGTTGCATCGCGTATCTGTGAAAGACAAATCGATTGATACCCTCACAGAACGCAAGGTCACCCAGCGCTTTGATACTCCCGGGATACTGCAGCCAGCGCTCGTTGTTGTCGGATGTAAACGACTCAGCACCGATGATACGCTTACCGGAGATGTGACCGGCTGATGCCATACCCCGGCAGGTCTCTATTGCTCCCCCACCCGTCCAAAACTCAGCCATCGGTTCATCAGCTACCTGTCCATATGGCAAATAATCACAGGGGCTGCCGTAAGCTTCTATAGAAAACCGGAGTCCGCTCTGATTGGCTAACTTGCGGATTCGAGCAGCATATTTGTTCACTACACCGTATGAGATAGTCGAACGCAGGTCCCAGTAGAACCGCTCAGTCTCTTCACCGCTGTTTACAACATAACCGGCAAATGCAGGCAGAAAACTTCGCAGGTTGTATCCTGAGTGGTTCAGAAACAGGTCGGGCATTTTCTCCGTCCAGTTCTGCGAACCTACTTCCCAGCTGTCTACATGGGTTGCAACAAGGCTTTTACCGACATACTGCCGGTTGCCTGCTATAAGCTTGCCCATCATTCCGTTCCAGTTGGCATCCGCGCCTTCGGTGCTCAGTTTGTCGCATTCAAGACCGGTGCCTGAAGCTGGAGCTGGTCTGTTCACTGCCCCTGTGCAGGTGTAACCAAACCGCATCACTGTCCAGGTGCCTTTTGGGGCTTTCCATTTAAGCTTACCGGTGGCGTCCATCAAGTCTTTGAGATAGATAATACTGCCGGATTTTATTATACTGTCCTCCGGCACGGTTCCAATACCTGGATCAGGACCGTAGGGGAGATATGCTGCTTTCACATCTGTATTGGGCACCCGGTAGCTGCCCCGTTTTGGAAAGGCCATCACGGTTATGTCTTTGTAGAATCCTCGAACGGTCTCAGGCTGGGGAAGCTGCAGGTTGACTTCTTGACCGCCATCGATAGTGGTCTCGGTGAAGACAACCTTTTTCATCGATTTATCAGGAGTGACCCATGGCCCCCCGCTGCCGTTCCAGCCTGCATCGTTGTTCATGTTGACTTCGATACCAAGCCGGGCTGCTTCTTTCAACATGACACTAAAAAGTTGCTGCCAACGCGTGCCCATAAAGTCCACCGGTCCAACCGGAGCACCCTGATCAACCTCCATAATAAGCACGCCGCCGATACCGACTTTAGCCATAGCCTGAAGGTCCGCTTTGATCCCCTTTTCAGTAATATTCCCGTTCAACCAGAACCAATACACCCACGGCCGCGCAGAAGCAGGTGGACTGACGAACTGCTGGCGCATAAGATCGGCATTGGCGGTGAGGCAGCAGAGCAGTAAGAGGATTACAAGGAAAGAACGTTTCATGACGGACCTCCTGAATGAGAGCAAAGCAGTGCAATAGTTTTTTTGACAGGATTAACAAGATTAACAAGATTAACTTTAATGTAGAATAAGGTTCTGTTTCGGGTGTAATTGCAGATCACACCCGAGCGTTGGGATACTTCATTCCTCGGAAGTACACGAGACGGCAGGCTAGAAGCCTGCACCACAATTTGGTCTCCATGTTGCCCAATATTTCCTTATTGTGAATCCTGTTAATCTTGTTAATCCTGTCAAAAATAACTTAACTTACCTGCACAACCTTACAGCATCACCGGTTTGCCGGATTTGGCGGATTTGTCGGCGGCGAAGCAGATGTCGTGGGTGTGTTTTGACCTTGTGATGGAGAGCATTGGTTCCTTGTCGTTTATTATGCAGTCCACCAGGTGGTCGATCTCTCCGTAGAACGGGTGGTGCTTTACATCGCCGCTGTCAGGGAGGATTGTCGGCCAGGTTACCCAGCCTGTCTGACCTTCGCCTATCTCCGAGTGGCCATATGTGCCCAGGGTCTTTTCACCGTAGTACTGGTTGTTCCGGATCGTGCCCTTGTCGCCCATCAGGACTATATTGAATATGTATGGGCAGTTGGCTTCCAGGGATGTGGCGATCTTGCCTATGGCGCCATCTTTGAACTTGCAGATGGTGACTGATGTCGGGTCGTATTCGTAAGGTTTGAAGACTTCCTGCTTGCTCTTGGTCGAGTAGGATGTAACTTCCACAACTTCATCATTCAGGAAGTAGAGCATTGCATCGACCGCATGGCAGCCGGCAGAAATTAAGGCGCTTCCGCTCTTGGACTCCAGGGCGTTCCACCCGAACTGACCATACCAGGGACCGATTGCGTGGACGTAGTCTACTTCGGCATAGAAGATGTTTCCTACGGCTCCATCTGCCAGTTGGGCGTGGATTATATTGAACAGAGGGTTCCAGCGGAGGACAAAGCTGACGATTGACTTTGCAGAAGAACGGCTTGCTGCTTCGGTCAGTCTGTCCGATTCCTGCTGATTGATTGCCATCGGCTTCTCCATAACAACGTGCTTTCCAGCTTCAAGAGCCCGCACACCCAGTTCAACGTGACTGTCATTCGGGGTTGTAATAGAGATGATGTCAATTGCAGGGTCTTTGAGGATCTCATCGAAGTTGTCCGTAACCTTGCAGGAGAGACCGCATTCTGATGCTGCCCTCTTAGCGCTGTCAAGTGTCCTACTGCCAACCGCAATCATTTCGCAGTGTGCATTCTGCTGATAAGCTGCAATGTGCTCAGTACTAACCCACCCCGCCCCAAACACCGCAGCTCCGAATTTTGTTTTACTCATATTATTTGCTCCTTGGTTATGTTAATTCTGTTTTTCTGATATCTAACTGGTTCTGCTGACGCATCTTTTCTGATATTAGATTCTTCAGTTAATTAGTCTCACGCAAAGCCGCAAAGTCGCAAAGAAGGGAAGTGGATTTTTTGCCTTTTGGATATTATAATCACTATTCGCCAATCTCGCACTAATCCTCAAAGCTTACAGGACTGAACACCTGTCCCTTCTTAGCGCCTTTGCGGCTTTGCGTGAGAATTTATATAGCTACCGCATTATTCAACCTTTATCCGAAGCAGCAGGATGGCCACAGCTCTTTCACTGCTTCTTCCTGCACGGTGAATAATACTCCATGACTAATGTCTTCTCACCATTTGCTGCTGGAGCGGCGAATCTTGCATGTGAATAATACTCCATTTCGAACCCGCCTGCCGAATTGTCGTATTCGTATCCACTCTCTTGCATTGCTTTTGCATTGAAGTCGTGAGCGCCTTGGTAGATGTCTCCGTTGTCATCACTGCCCTGTATCCAGGCGATTCCCATTTCGCAGTCTGGGATATCTCGATAGGCATAACCATCCGGAACCGGCGTATTTGGTCTGGTTAAGACTCCTATTATATATGTGAAGCTATTGGATTCCGGATTGTATCCACCCAGCCAACCTACCATATCCGGGGCAGGCGTTGCTTTTTCGGACATGTTCTTCAGGAAGTCGAGTGATCCATCCTGCCCCATACTCTCCCACATATCAGGAACCGGGTTACCTGCACCTTCGTTCAACGAACAATCCAGGAGTTTACCGATAACCCTTGCAGCAGCAAACGACCTTACTTCGAATTTTATGAGTTCTGACATTTTATAATTGGCCCTCGGTATTATAAATATTCAATATGAACCGCTAAACACGCTAAAGCACGCGAAAATGAAAGACAATAATATGGCATATGCATTTCCAGGCGGCATACAATCAGCTTATAATATAGCCTGATGTTTTCCTGCATATGTTTTATGGAATTATTTGCAGATTTCACGGATGATGGTGAAGCTTCTCTTGTATGAGCACATCCAGTAGTAACGAACGTTCGGGTGATGCATAGCCTGTATCAGCCTCTTGTTTTACGGAGTATATTATGAGTGATCAGATATCGGAACAACTTGGAAAAGTTTTCTGTGATGAAGTAATTCAGTCTTTTGGATTTCTGCAAACAGAATGTGGCTTTCAAACACCTAATATAAGATATGAATGGGCAGGTATGTCCAGTGATTTTTCTACTGTTCGATATGAATCGCAAGATGCATTTCTTCAGGTTTTCTATGCACATATGGAAGCAGAAATCAGCATACAAATTGGATTATTGTCTTCAGTTGAATTCAAACGTGGATTTGATTTAGGCGAAGTACTGTCCTTTGTTGCCAGTGATGTGCAAATCCCTTGTAGTATGACAAAAGCACGGACTACGGACCGTATAAAACTAATTATTACGAATCTGGCGGATATTACGACAGCAAACTTAATGCAGGTGTTGAGTAATCCAAAGCTATTTCTACCCAAATGGCAGGTAATCCGCCAATCGGAAAACAGGAAGCAGGAACTCAATGATTACCTGGAATCAAAGCACAAAGAAGCAAACGATGCATGGTCTTTGAAAAACTACGCCAAGGTGGTTCAGCTATATGAATCAATCATAGATCATCTGACACCTGTTGAGAATAAAAGACTACAATATGCGAGGAAGCGATCTTCTTAACCTGTGGCATCAAAAGCGTGATCAGGTTGTCCTGTCTGAAGCATATAATCCAGCCTGGTAGAAGGAAATAGTGATGGATAATTATACGAAGCCAAAATTTAATCCACTGATGATCGTCGCAGTTATTATGGGCATCGCTGGTTGTTGTACTTTTATTGCGTTGTTGGGAAATGGCATGGATCTTCGGATCCTCATGTCATCGTCCTATATGCTCATGTTTTTACCAGGTCTGTTGCTGGGGATTGTGGCGCTTGTGCAGAATGCTCGCAGCAACGGACGGCTGGGCGGAATTGATCCACTTGGATTTATATTTTTATGGATTGTCCAGGTGGTCATGCTTTCATTTCTAATTCCTGTGTTTTCCATAAATCGGGGATCACGAATCGACTCTTGTATAAACCACTTGAAACAAATCAGCAATGCAACATTAATGTATGCTGATGACTATGATGATAAGTTACCTCCAGCAGTAAAATGGAGTGAATTGCTGTATCCCTATACTAAGTCAAAAAGGGTATTTCGCTGCCCTGAAGCACCGGTTCCAAAACTGAATTCGTATGCTTTGAACTCCAAAGTTGCAGGGTTAAAATTGACGTATATAAAGAGTCCTGATGAAGTAGTCATATGGTTTGATTCCAATCCTGGAAGCAACCTTGCAGGAGGCCCGGAACTCCTCCCACCCCTACCCCGGCATACGAACGGTGACAACATCTGTTTTGCTGATGGACATGTGAAATGGTGGCGGAGGGCAGGTAGTGTGATGTTGAAATGGGATCCGAGTGTGGACAAACAATGAGACATGATAGCAAAATTCTGTCTGATGCGTATAACCCGGATTGGTAGACGCGTCGAATTACACTGAATTATCGCGAATGCATATTATCTCAATTATGGTATAATTTGAGTGAGGACAACTGAATGCCGAATACTCACGTAGTATTTTATAAAGAAGTGGATGGAACAGTACCCGTTCTTGATTGGCTGCTTACAGATGTGTTGCGCAAAGATAAAAAGCTATTTGCCTGGTGTTATGATGCAATCGAATTGCTGAGCACAAAAGGTTTGGAACTCAGGCGACCGTCTGCGGATTATCTTCGTGATGACATCTACGAGTTGCGTATAAAGTACTACAGAGAGAATTACCGTATTCTATACTTTTTCCATGAATGAAATATAGCGGTCCTGGCACACAGTCTGGCGAAGGAATCGAATATACCGGACAAAGATATTGATCTCGCAATAAACCGCAAGAAAAAATTCAAGGAAGAACCAGAGGCACATATCTATGAAGAATAAAACAAGCGATGCAGTAACTATTCTTAAACGCCGTATAGATGCTGATCCTGAATTGATAGCAATGGTCCAGGAATCTCGAGCGCACAGACAAATAGCAGAATTGATACATGATTTACGCGAATCCGAAGGTCTTTCACAGTCAGATTTAGCCAAACGAATCGGTACATCCCAGTCTACAATAGCAAGGCTGGAAGACTGCGACTACACAGGGCATACTCTGACCATGCTTACTAGAATTCTGACAGCGCTCGGAAGAGACCTGGAAATAAGAGCCCCCAGAAAAACAGCCTGATTATAATAATCCAGCCTGGTAGGAAGGGATGTTTATCCGCAGATTTCGCAGATTTTCGCAGATTAGATGATACAGAGGATAGGTAATCGTTCTATGCCTTTCACGGACTGCTTATGGCCCCCGTATACCCGACATTGGATACATCAGCAGACTGGACTACGAAAAATATCACAAGGAATTCCTGGCATTAGGATGCAGGTGGGATACAGAGAAGCAAATGTACGTGCGAAAGAATGGGACTGTACCGTCTGATCCGGTTGACTACTCTAGAAAATAGCAGATTTGAGTTCGGGTGCAATTGCAAATGGCTCCCTAAATGCGTGTATTTTCGAAGATTTTTTACTCACATGTATCTAATATTATTGACTCCGGCATTGCTTTCGGAATCATTCGTCATTAATGAATTGCATATTCAATGCATATCCTCAGACTCACTGCAGTATTCAACAACAGAAAGGTATAGACAATGAAAATTTCGGGCTGGTTATTTGCTTTATTACTTTCGATGGTTTTGGCTGGGCAGAGTGCTGCGGGGGTGCGGAAGGAAGTATCTATTTGGGTTACCGGGGATGCTGCTCCCGGTACTAAGGCCATATTTGTTGTTAACACTACTAATGTTGCTTCCGTGCATGTAAGTGCACACAGGATCAAGGATATCACGAAAGTTCCCAGTGGTGATTATGACATAATCGAGCGTTATGTCGAAAGGAAGCCGGTGAAGGAATGGGATATAAAGTTTGGACCTGGTCACATATCTTATGGATCTTCACAGCGAGATATCTACCGGCACAAACAGACTGACTTGTCGGCTTTGTCTCCCGGCATGTATGTTCTGACTGCAAAAGGTGGATATGAAGTTGCAAGGGCCCTGGTGAACATTACCAATCTGTCGGTGGTGGTCAAGAGGTCGCAGAAACAGACGCTGGTTTGGGTGACTGATGCTACAAAGCATAATGTAGTAAGTGGAGCGCGGGTTGCTCTTATGTTTGCGAACTCATATTCAAAAAAGAATGCTAAAGGTAAAGAGGTAAATTACTACACTTCACGCACACTTACTACCGGCATAACCGGTCCTGATGGGATATGTATCATAAAAAACCCTAAGGCCAAATGCAATGTAATCCTGGTGTCTCGAGGCAGTGACCAGGCACTGGCCGGGTGTGATGATGTTGAGGGAGATGGCGAACTGGTTGGGCACATGCAGACCGACAGGCCTGTCTATCGTCCTGGTCAGACAGTTAATTATAAAGCAATTCTCAGACTTACAAAGGGCCGGGGGTATACTCCGGTCTCAGATACGATGTGCAGAGTTATCTTGAAAGACCGCAATGATATAGCCATCGATGAATCATCTATCAAGACCAATGCATTAGGCACCTTTGCAGGTAGTTTCGAAATACCATCGGAAGCAGCGACCGGTGATTATTCGATCCTGATAAAAGTCGGTAAAAAGGAAGATTCACACAGTTTCACCGTTGCTGCATATCGGAAACCTGAATATAAAGTAACAGTCACCCCTGCCCAGAAGCGATATTTGAGCGGTCAGAATGTGGTATTCAAGGTCAATGCCGCATACTACTTCGGCGCAAATGTGCAGCAAGCCTCGGTGAGTTACCAGGTCCGGCAGAGTAAGGTTAGTGAATGGGAGGATCCCGAATCTATTGAATGGCTGGCTGATAATTACAAGAGCACCTATCCGGACGACAATATGAAGATTGTATCCCAGGATCAGGTATCTACCGATGATTCCGGCAACGCCTCTATATCGGTAAAGACTTCGCCTGGAGCTCCTGACTCAGTCTACTATATTACCTGCAATGTTACGGACTCCTCCAATCGGGAAGTTGTTGAGAAATCCAAAGTTACAGTTTATTCTGCAGGGTTAAAAGTCGGTGTGGTGGCAGGTAAAGACTTAGTTATGATCGGGAGCAATATACCGATCCAACTGAAGGTGACTGACCTTGATGGTAGACCTGCAGCCTCAAATATCACCCTGTCTACGAATAGTCTTGTCTGGGATAAGAAAGCTAAAGCTTACAAGACGAAACAGTTCTCCAGCACGACTGTTGCAGTTTCCAGTAAAGGCACTGCTGCAGCTATTGTGCCTGCAAAGACCGAGGGGGAGCTTGTTATTACGGCAATTGCTAAGGATAAAGACGGACGCAAGACTAAGGCGTCTGCTTCGGTCTGGGTAGCGGGTATTGACGCAAAGAAAATCGACACCCGGAAACCACCGAAGGTTATAGTCAGGTTGAATAAA
Organism: Abditibacteriota bacterium; assembly: GCA_942493375.1. Lineage (GTDB taxonomy): Bacteria > Armatimonadota > UBA5829 > UBA5829 > UBA5829. The sequence goes on from OW818698.1 coordinate 1,222,565, forward strand.
GCATCATACAAACCGGGAGAGATTATACAGGCATTCGGCACGACCACCTTTGCTGACAGACCACTGCTTGTCACTGCCGAAGGCCTCGATGTCTTTAAATATGTGGTCATTCCAGCAGGCAAACGGACATTTAAGTGGAGCATTCCTGCTTCGCTGGATATGACTCCAAACGCATTTGTTCAGGCTACCCAGTGGTCCAGCCGCAAGACTATTTCGGACACAGCAAAGGTGAAGATCACTGATCCATCGCGCAAACTACAGGTTAAAATCGAACCCAATCAGCAGATATACAGACCTGGCGCAAAGGCAGAGTATGTAATACACACTCTCGACGAACACGGAAAACCTGTTCAGGCAGAGGTTTCTCTTGTTGCAGTGGATGAATCGATCTACGCAATACAGTCCGACAAAACTCCAGACCTTTACAATACTTACTGGGGTTTGAAGCCAAACAGAGTCAACACCAGCATATTCTCGGTATCTGATATGGGCAACAGACCTTTTATAACCGGGGGAGTAAGAGTCTTTGCATTTTCACCTGGGAGAAGATATAGCATCCACCCCATGATGGGAATGCCGGTTTTTCATGTGAACGGGGCAACAGGTAAAGATTGGCAGCCATCTCCGGATGCTTACGGATCTGTCGCATTTCTCTCGGATTATGACCTGACAATAAAAAGCAAAATAGGGATTGCACCTGTCCGTCAGACTTTTGCAGATACTGCTTTCTGGAGTGCTCAACTGACTACGGACAAGACCGGCGCTTCAAAGGTCAGTTTTGACCTGCCGGACAACCTGACAAAGTGGAGAGTAGTTGCAAGAGCGGTGACTTCGGATACCAGAGTCGGCACCGGTTCCACTACAACCCAGGTTACACGGCCAGTGACGTTTAGACTATCTACACCAAGACAGTTTGTAAAGGGAGATAGTCTTATCTTGACGGGAACTATCAACAACCGGACAAATGAAGAGCACCAGTTTATAGTATCGATATCAGCTGTCGGTCTAACTATTGATGGAGAAGCTGAACAGAAGATTACTATAACTGCGAACAGGGAGGGAACTGTTCAGTGGACCGTCAAAGCTGATTCACTCCCCGAAAATGGAAAAGCAGTCATCAATGGACAGGCATATGCATCTGATGTTAAGGATACACGGGAGTTTTCGGATGCTCTGCAGGCGGAGGTTGGGGTTGTTCCGGATGGAGTGCAAAACACTGTACTTGCCGGGGGTGCAGTCGGACAGAAAGTCACGATTCCCCTGGTGCTGCCTCAGGACAGGATAGAACCAGCGACTACGGTATCCATCAACATACATGCAGGCCTGGCTCAGATCATAGAGGACCTGGTTTCATCCGTAAACGATGATGGCATGTATTCACCTACAGGACCATCCGACATTCTGCTGGCTTTGTCTGTATCGAATAGACTAAATACAAAGAGAGATATCAGAGAAGCTCTGAGTGCAATATACGCCAGGCATTATGGCGGTGGTGGATCCGAGTACTGGGATACCACATCCGACCCGGGACTCACAGCTGTAGTATTGACTTCAATGCAGCGTGCGAAAGAGCGTGGCATTCAGGTAAACGCTGAAGTCCTTCATAATAATCGACAACAGATCAAACAATGGCTCAAAGAAGAGAACTTGTGGGAGCGTATGGCTTTGCTGGCTTCAGTTGGAGCTCCATATAGCAAATCCTCAGAATCCTACTACCTGACAAAGATCCATGCGAAAGGGATGTATTTATCTTCATTTGCACAGTTGACTCTGGCGGAAGCATATTTCAAGCAGCATAAGGAAGACTGGGCAAGGGAGACAGCTGCAAAGGTGTTGGAGAGTGCAGTGATTGGTCCGGATACAGCCTATATCCCAGCCGGAGAACGTCCCGGATGGTCTGCAAGCACGGTTGAGACCACTGCCCAGGCTCTGGTCCTTTTGGCAAAACTCCCATTCCGGGAGGAACTACTGCCCAAACTGGCGCAATGGCTGGCGGAGGAAAGTCAGACAGCCTATTTGTCCGGACACGAAAAGGCATTGGCAGCCTATGCACTGCGGTGTTATATAGACAAGCACCCCCAGCCTGCTAACTTAGGGACACCGACTGTTGCAGTCAATGGAGTCAGCCTTGGGGTAGTTCCAGTTAAAGGAAAGTCCGCCACTATAACAGTTCCCACAGGAATGCTCAAAGACAGCGGGAACACCATTGTAATAGAACGGGATGGCCTGGGGGAGGTCTTCTACTCTGTTAAGGCACGGGTATTCGTTCCGGTGAGTGCAGAATCACGCGACGGCATGCGGGTCTTGCGCAAGTATGAAGTTCAAAACTCTTCCGGGTTATGGGAAGAGATGAAAGGCAGCATCCACACATCCGACCATGTAAGGTGCACAGTAGTTGTGTGGCCAAACGACCGTCCGGATGTCATTCGGGTTACTGAGCCAATACCATCGGGTTTCGAATATGTCGAGTCTGGCTACAGCGGATACAGCACCTACGAAGACATCCGCGATGGGGCAGTTATACATTATATGACCGCAGACAAAGACCCTGTGTTCTTCAGATACTACCTGCGTCCTGAATCCGAAGGAGTATTCCAAGCCCTCCCAGCCTCAGCCGAAGCAATCCGCAGACCAGCAGTAAAAGGCAACTCGGAAGCGACTTTATTTACGGTGAAGGGATAGGCTTTAGCTTTAGGCTTTAGGCTTTAGGCTTTAGGCTTTAGGGAAAGCTAACATGGATGTACAGGATGGACAGGATATTACTATCATTATTATCCTGTCTGTCCTGTTCATCCATGTGGATAATTCATGACACATGTCTACAAAGATTAGCGGACCACTATTTTTAGACTGGATTTAACGATACCGCCGAAAGGGCCTATGTCTATACTGGCATCGATTATGTAACTGCCTGGCTTTAAGTTTGGAGGTACTCGTACGGTTGAATACATCTCATACTGTGTGAAGGTGCTCTTTCCTTGCATAATAACTTTTCCATTTAAGTCCTTTACAGCAACTACAGGTAAGATATCTTTGGAATAGGTTGAATACCGCTCTACAAGGTCCAGGTTGTAGCCTTTGTCCGTACGGATGTATAGAAATATTTCCTGTTGCTTGCCTCTTACAAGTTCCACCGGTTTGATGAATATCAGTGGCTGCCCACCAGGCGTAATATTCACTGTCTCTCCCTGGTTCACACTGAACGGTCTTGTATCGGAAGCATATAGATACCATCTAGTGTTCTTCTTCGAATCATATGACTCGCTTTGCATGGTAAACCCTTTGTAAACACCTGCCGGCACGACCATTGGAGAACCGTCTTCATTATTTGTGAATGGCAATGTGCTGCCGGTAATCTCTATTCGGAAGTCTTTGAACTCCTTCCCCCTCAGTGACCAGGGGGAAATGATAACACTTCCTGTCGGACCGATGTATGGTTGAACTTCCAGACTCTCCCCGGTAGGATCGGCTTTCAAACTATACAATTTATTATCAATACTCTCCGCTGAGCCAAAATAGAAGCTGTCCTTGAAGACCTCCACAATGTCACCCATATGTTCATCAGGATTCCAGAAGAAATAGATCATGTCATTTGTGCAATCATTGCTCCGTTGGCTTCCGTATCTATCATCGCCATCGCAATCCACCAGAGCGAACTTCACCTTTCCTTTATTGGTATTGACCTCACCCTCCCAGAATCCCTGCAGGTGTACCCAGCCAACTTCTCCTTTACCAAGAGTCATAAACTCTAAAGCGATGAGATTGGGATTTCGCGTATTCGGAAAGAGGAGCTTCACCGGCACCGTCACATCTGCCTCGTACACTGAACCAGCAGCGGAGCAGTCAACTTTGTATGCATCTGAGAAGTCATTGTCACGATTGGCGTCCAGGTAAAGTATGTCGTAATCCTTGCCTGTCCCTCTCGACTCATCCATCACAAACGGTAATGATCCTGTATCACCGCTGCCTATTGTCCCATAACAAGGATTTCGGGACGAAAAACCAGGCAGATTCTTCAATTCAGATGGGAGTTGTTTGTAAACTCTCAACGCAAGCGAACCAAATGCAACACGCAGTTCCTGAGCTCTCTCCGGTATCTTCCACACGGTCTTATATATGCCGGGTGTTAAAACAAGGCCTTTTGGAGTCGTCTGGTAATTATCCGACGCAACCACAACGACTGATACGAGAAGCATAAATAATACAAAGACTATGCAAATGATTTTCTTCATAATATGGCCCTTTCGGATGTAGATACTAAAAGCAGACATATTCCGCCGTGGATTCAAAACCTGGGACCAGGGAGTATGGCTTCAGCTATCTCAGTTAGCTCTGTGGCTGCTAGTGCCGGTTTCTGTTTATGGGCGATAATAGCGGCTTGCTTGAACATGCTTAGCGCTTCTGGTCGTCCTTCTTTCAGATACTGCTTTCCTATTTTTCGCCATACCTCGATTTTGCTGCAGGGATGCGTCATGCATCCAATTATTCGTTTCGCAGCAGGCAGGTTTCTGCTGGACAGGCTGACAGCCACAGACACTGCAACCGTGTCCCTTTCATTCCCGATGTCACTATCTATCAGTTGTGGTATTAATGCTTCGCCATGCTGGGGATCAGCTAGAATCTGCTCTGCAAGGAATTTTTGTTTCAATTCGTTTTTCAGACTGTCGCCACCGAATGCCAAGGCAAAGGCGAGTGACTGTTCACGGTCTCTCTTTGCCAACGGCTTGATCACATATTCCATAACGTTCGTATCCGGGCTGTGCACCTGTTTAGCATATTCTCTTGTCAGGTTCACTGCACGCTGCGTGTCAATCAAGGCGACCCCGGCTAGATACCAACCGAGGGATTCTGCGAAGTAACCTCCAAGGTCCTCTGCTTTGATCATGTGCGATGGGTCAAGGCGCACAGCCTCCTGATAGAACGATTCGGCTTTCTGTATATCGACAAACGCCCAGGCCCCAGCTAAATCAGTCATACGCCAGGCCCACATTCCCCGACGCTCTGATTTCGCAGTCAAAGTCGGCTCCTCCAGCATTTCTCTAGCGCTCTCAACATCCGCTTGCGATACTAAATAAGCTATGCTGACAAAGAGAGACTTCCGATCACTGGGATCCTGCACTTTCTTAGCTGCGACTACCGACTCCTTTGCCAGTTTCCTGGCTAGCGCAGGATTGCGAGACACCATCGCATCAGAAATACGAGCCAGAGACTGAGACTTCGTTTCCGCTCCCTGGATGCGCCGCGCCAATCTGAGCGCTTCATCTGGTTTAACCAAGCAGATTGCATCTACAATTAGACCCAATGAACGGTCTATCTCCTCGCGGGATTGGAGATAGACTAACAGGCTCTCGGCTGTCTTATAATTGTCATCTGCCAGGTCACTTATCACTCCGGTGATTACAACATCATGGTTTATGTTCTTCACTTTCTTGATGAACCTAATCGCCGAAATTGGATCGACACGGGCTATTTCCTGGACAGCATAGGCAGTCTGATCCTCCCGGGTTTGGGGGTTCTTGATTGCATTGAGCATGTAGATACCTTGGACTGGATTGAATTGGGCTACATCCTTTGGTAGATCCGAACAAAGAGAATTGCGCCAGTATTCGTCCGGAAAATGTGCTGCCAAATATCTCGCTTTTGCCGGGTCAACACCAGCCCAACCCTGTTCGATAATTGACCCTTGCACGGTATGCCGGTCGTTCACATCAGATATCTTACCGCTGATTCGCCAGGCTTCGTTGAGACACCTGACCGCTTGCTTCTTATCGATCCGTATCCAGGCTGTCCCTATTTGTTGTAACGCATCAGCACGTCTATAGTTAACAGGCTCTTTAGTCGCTGACTTCTCAGCAGCACGAAGCAGAGAGACTGCATATGTGTTAATCTCTCTACCGCTGCACGATGCATTTGAAGCTACTAACAACACAGCAAACAAAACTATTCCGGGAATCCATCTTTTCTGCATTCCAGCACATCTCCTCAGTATATTTACTACCGATAAACTGTGTGCATAAAGTCATTGTTACGACGACCATTTACTACATCCTGTTCCAGGGGCAATTTGCTGCAGATAGCGCTTGCATATACGGGGTGTTAACAGAGCATCGTTTTCATCATTCTACATACATAGCGCACATTCGGATTCGCAACTGACATTCCCTTGTCATTCTGAGCGCAGCGAAGAATCTCGTATAAGACAGATTCTTCGCTGCGCTCAGAATGACAGGATGCTAAAGCGCGATTCCTTCTGCTTGCGCTACTGAACGGATGTGGGTTGCGGCTTGGTCGTAGTCGGATTCGGATGCGAGGTGTTCTATCATGTATGGGACGGTGTGGGGGAGGTTGTGGAGTTCTCGGATGTTGGCTGCTATGTCCAGGTTTCCCTGGCCGGGCATTACTTCCTCCAGGATGACACTGATTGCCGGTTGGCGCATTGCGATGTCTTTGGCGTGTGCTGAGACTATGCGGTCTCCGAATAACTTGACGCACTCCCGCATTATATCTCCACTGGTCCAGTAGGCACGTGGGGAGTTTATGAGGTTTACCAGGTCCATGTGGACCCCGAATTGTTTTCGGTCTACTGCAGCAACCAGTTTTGCGATCATCTCCGGGGAGTCTATTACGTTGAACGGGAATATCTCATAGCAAAAATGCGCTGTTTTTGGCTTGACGGTGTCTATGAAGTAACGGGCCATCTCTACTGCTTCGTCGAATGCTTCGGCTGAGAAGTTCCGCGCTGCGTGGGCTGAGCTGCCGTTTCCGTGGATGTAGGAACCGAATATATCTACAGCACATCCTGCTCCAAGCTCTTCTGCCAGTGCCAGTGAATCGACCATTTGCTGCCGGGTCTGTTCACGCGTTTGCTTGTCGGTATCTACCAGGTTCTCCCAGTAACCTACCTCGGCAATTACTATGTCTGCCTGTTCAAATGCACTCCTGATAGCTCGTATTTTTTCGGAGTCATTCAGGCTGACCTGCGGGGCATAAGCTGCGGTGTAGCCTTTAGCTTTGTGTGCATTGACCAGAATTTCGGGGTCATCGGCTGCAATCCCGTGGCTTTCACCGGCTCCAGCTGCTTTTGTATCGCTTAAGAATATCGGTCCACCGAGTCTAATCATTTTTCACCACCAGTTCCGGACATTCCGGGAGCTCAGCATTCAGTCGCGTGAGAATATCATCGCAGACCGATGGATCAAGAGGCATATCCACACGCCGGTTGTCCAAAGCACTCAGACACAAAGCCTCCATTATTTCATAGCCGTGGTATGTGATATCTATATTACAGGGGTGGACTTTCGTATCATCATCCAGCCAGTCAGCCAGATCCCGCGCAAATAGAGGCTGGAGACGTGTGTTTGCTTGAACTTCCCATAGGTCATCCGCCTCGAACTGGACTTCACCACCGGTAGCAGAATTACAAGCGCCCCAGCGTCCATCGGTATCACACCAGGCATACCCCTTGTCCCCATGGACAGTCAGGCGATTGTCTACCCAGTATTTGTCCGGAGTCATATGAGAATCTGAGAGTCTACCGAACTCCACGAATGAACGGACTCCGTTATCCGATGCAAACTGCCCCATTACATAATCAGGAGATGGATGGGAATCCTCCAGCATCTTTTTCCCGTGAACGTGCCCCACTACCCACTTTGCATGCCTGCCTCCATTGGCCCACAGGATATAGTAGACATAGTGGGTGCCAAGCTGTGCAAGGCCTGCCTGGCAGGTGGCATCGATCCGGGAAATGGTCCCTACAGCTCCGGATTCTACGATTTCTTTGAGCTTTTGGAAGGACGTAAGGTATATGTGCTGATGTGAGACGGCAGTTTTGATGTTGTGCTGCTTACACAGACTGGTTATCTGCCGGGCATCTGCAAGGGATGTTGCCATCGGTTTCTCAAACACCATTCCTTTGACAGCATATTTTGCAGCCAGTTCCACCATCTCAAGCCTGACATTTGGCTGGGTTGAGAAACAGAACACATCCGGTTTTGCCTCGGAAAGCATTTTCCCGGCATCTGTATACTGAGCGGGGGAAATGCCTAAACCACTTACTGCCTGCTGCATTTTTTCTGCATCGATATCGCAGACTGCAACAATTTCGAACCTGTCAGGATTTTTCAGCCAACTATCCAAGTGAACCACACCGCGACCACCGCAACCAACCTGTGCAACCCTGTATCTATTCATAAATGCCTCCCATAGATCGAATGATTTTGTTGACTATCCACATACTTAGTGCAATACTGATATTCAATCACAATACGGTAATTAAGTCCACAAAGTGACTGGTCTAGAAACACATATATTTATTGTTTATCAGGGGGAATGTATGTCAGAGTCTTCTGCACCTAATGGCACTATTTTTGAGAACCAACTGATCGAATCCGGGCTGGCGAAACTCGGAGTCGATGTCGATTGTGTAATCGTTATCCCGGATGTCTGCGACATTGTTGAGAATACGGCTGCTGATATGCTGCAGGCGTTCTTTAGAAAGGTCGGCCTGAATATCGGGATCGTTCAGGAATCCGGATCTACCGGCAAGAAGCGGTTTTTACTGGGTAGAGATGCAAATCTGAAAGCTATTACGGATTTTTGTGACAGTGGTGATCTGCAAATTCGTGATGTCTCCCCTGAGGATGACGGGTTCCATTTAAAGCAGATAGGGCAGGATTTTGTTATAGCTGGAGCAAACCCACGCGGTGTGCTTTATGGGGTGTATGCGTTTGAGGACTTTGTCTGCGCAGGGGCGAACAACAAACTGGATATTAAGAAAGTCCCGTATTATCGCAAGCGGGGAAGCGGTCCGTGTTACAGTTTCAACTATAAAACAATCCTGAATGAAGACTTCCCTGAGGAAAAAGCCATATTTCTCTCGCGCCTGGGAATCAATCAGATGACAGACCAGGGCGTGGGTGGGCATCTGGACAATTTCGTTAAGAGCGATGTGTTCCCATTTCAATATCCTCCAAATCCCGAGTTCCAGCGCAGAGTCAAAGCAATGACCACTATGTGCAAAAAGTACGGGATCGATACTTACCTGTTTCTGGCTGCTCCAACCCTGCCGGCAGCATCAGGCAATTTAAGTGACTATCCGAAAGAAGTACTGGGGAGAGCCAAGCTTCCCTGGGGTGGAGACAAGAATAATCTGGAAACTACCCTATGCGTCAGTAGTCCCTTAACCCAGGAGTACCTCCGGGATATGATGAAGAAACTGGTGCGGGAATATCCGGATTTGACGGGTGTGCAGTTATATAACATGGATGGCCAGGATTGGCTTTGCACTCCTGAATTATGCGATAACTGCATAGCTGTCTGCACGGATTCACCCTCCAACATACATAATCCCTGGGAGACCCAGGCTCTGCTGGTTACTACACTTGCTGAAGCAGCCCATGAGGAGAATCCGGATTTTGATTTCAAACTGTGGGGAGCGGTCCACTATAACGGTGAACACTTCGACAAAATGGTCCGTGCTGCAAAAGGCTATAATGGCCTCTTGAGTTCCTGGCCTGCATCTGACCGTACACTTATGGTCCCGGATGCTGCAGTACCTGATCCTGCATTCATTATGTCGCAGAAAGTATGTGAAGAACGTGGTATTCCGTTCTATATGATCTGTGAAATGAACAATCTTGAGCAGATCCCAAGAAGTCTACCGTTTCCTTTTCACGTGTGCTATGCCTTGAAAAAATACAAACTCTGGGATGTAAAATGCCTGACTGAGATTTTCGGAATAGTACCTGAACACAATTCCATAAATGCCGTGGTTACCAAAGAATTCGAGTGGAACCCGGATCAGGATGTAGAGGAGTTTCTATCAAACTTGTCAGTTCGTCAGTTTGGGCAGGCAGCCGGGAAACTGGTGTATCAGTCCTGGATAGAAATGAAGAGGGCATTTGATGTCTGGAATGATGAAACTGCCAGTCCATTTCCGCTTGCAGGAAGTCAGTTTAATTGCTGCATAGGAACATCAATTTCCGGGTTGCCTCCGACAATTCTTCCGGACGAATCTTATACCGGTATTATTGATATTCTGGCCAAGGTTGAGCCATGGTTTGCAGACGGATACGAAGAGTATAAGAAGCCTGCGTTTCTGGACAAGATGAAGCTGATGAACACCTGTCTGGCACAAGCGGCTGATGTTGCAAAACAAGCTATTGAAGTGGCAAGTGATAAGGAGTTCATCGGCATTTGTTATTATGAGAGCTTGGACAGCCGTCCAACATGCAGAGAGTATGCAGAGATTAACTATGCCCCTATTGCCTTTGCAGATGCCATATGCAGGCAGCGGTGCGATATCATCCGTGCATATCATTTGCTTAAGGAATCTGAAACAGATAACCAAGAGTTGTATCTTGATCTTGTCCGTGAAGACATAGCAGTGCAGGAGAGTTTCTGCGATCTGCTGCTTGGTCTTGCAGAAAAGCAGCCATGCTATACACGGACCAGCATAGCAGAACCAGAGATATCAGACTTCCTGTGCAAGACAAGGGAAAAGATCGAAAAGCTGAAGGAATATCTAGATAACCACGCCAATCAGGAGATTGGCGTTCCTGAGTAATATATTTGGAACGGATTTGAAAGGATATTAACCAATGTCAGATATTATAACAAACAAATCAGATGCACCTATTAAGGCTCGCACATTATGGACCTGGGAGTTCAGCAACGAATGGACGTTGAATCAATTGGGAGCTCAGAATGTCGGAGCTTCCAACTATTATGCAAGGATGCCGGACGTGTTCATCAGTGACTACACCAAGCTCTTCAAGTGGTGCGGGCAACATGATATTGATGCAGTGGTTATGTGGGGGATGCTGCGGGACTCGCACGGGGGCGTGGAATCGGCCAGGAAGCTTTGCGATGTTGCTAACGAGAATAACGTTAAGCTGCTGTGTGGGGTTGGATTGAATGCATATGGTGGGGTCTACTATGAAGGGGATTCCGAATACAGCCTGCAAAAGCATTTGATAGCGAATCCGGAACTGTATGGTATCGATGCCGATGGTAACAAAATGATCTACGGTTTTGGGGTCGGCGGCCCGTGCATTACCCATCACGCTTGCCCATCCCGCAAAGAAAACCAGGAGTTTACTGTGGAGTCCCTGGAGTGGTTATTCAAGACCATACCGGGGCTTGGCGGTGTGCAGATGGAGACCGGCGATACCGGTGTTTGCTTGTGTGAACGCTGCAGAGAACGCAGACATCGTCCTACTTCAATGCTTTCGTGGGAGGATATGGCGCTGATGTTCCCCATGTCTGTAGATGCGATACGCTCGGTCAATCCTGATGCGTTCATAATCTGCGAGACATATTCACATCCTGAAAAACGCGATGATTCAGAGGTTGCATCCGGTTTTGGGGATGGGAGGCCGCTGTGGTCCGATGAATGCCTGGACCAGTTCCCTGAGGGAGTTTATGTGCAGTGGGCTGGTGACAGATATTGCGAGCCTTACTCAGAGCATATATGGACAGATGCAGGGACAATCAATGACAGTCGCAGGCATCACATCATGCGGTCCCATCATGGAACTTACAACTTCAATGAGTTAAGAAGGGAAGTAGCATTTGATTGGATGGCAGGACTGGTACAACAAAGCATAGCTCACGGCATGGACTGCACATCGATATTTGGGGAAGTATCAACATTTCACACCGGAGCAGAGCTTAACTACCTGGCCCTGCAGAACTACGGCAGCGCCAGCAATCCAACAGCAGATGTAGATATCTTCCTGAGAGACGTTGCGGCTCCACTGCTGGGCGGTGAGGATGCTGCACACGACTATTTGAAATATGCAAGGATGCGGTCTAACCCCGAACTTGTCCCGGGTGCGCTTAAGGCTATCTACTCATATTGTGCAAAACTGGAAGCCGAACCAGCAAGACGATGGGCCTGGCTTGCGAATTTCTTATCGTCTACAGTCTATTAGAATAATTATCCACAGGAGTATTCGGAAATAGAATGAAGCGACGTTCGGGTGTGATTTGCAATTACACCCGAATAGAACCATTTCAATCCTGATGGTATAGTTCAAGGGAAATACACATGAACAAACAAGTACCCGAATCAGCCCGAATGCAGGCACAGAATCTGGCATATCAAGCTATGGATGAACGCAATCCTGAGGAGATGCTGCGACTGTGCAAACAAGCGCTTGATATTGATCCGCGCTGCGTGGATGCCCTGACACTGTTGTCAGGACTGATCCAGGATGATGATGAACGCATAGACAAACTAATTAATGTGATAAGCATGGCAGAGGAAGACCTTGGTGGAAAGAGTTATTTCGAGGAGAACGAGGGTTACTTCTGGGGAATGTTAGAAACACGACCTTATATGAGAACTGGGCAATTTCTCGCGCAAACTCTGCAGGATGCGGGCAAAATAGAAGAAGCCATAAGTGTATATGAAACTCTCCTTAGACTTAATCCTAACGACAACCAGGGAGTGAGATACACACTGATTGGTTTGTACTTAGAGACACACCATGTGGACGGCGTTCACCAGATACTTGATAGATACGGTGATGAGAAATCAGCAATTTTCACCTGGTCCGCCATTCTAGACAATATCATTTCGGATGATATCGCGAGCGCATCACTAAAACTTATAGAAGCCCGCAAGCGTAATCCTTATGTTGAGAGCTATTTACTCGGAAAAACGCCAATTCCCATGCAGGCACCCGAAATTTACAGAGTTGGGGACAGGAATGAAGCAATCATTTGCGCAATGACCATTGGCAATGCCTGGCAAAAGAACTCCGTAGCTATGCAATGGTTACGAATGAATGAATCCGTAATGCCTGCACTAGACAAGAACAAAACCGGAAGAAACGACCCATGTCCCTGTGGAAGCGGAAAAAAATACAAAAAGTGCTGTCTGGGTCGGGAAGATGCTCCAGCAAGTGGTGTTGGCAGTCCAATGACCGGCGAAATTGTGTTGAATGATATTCAGCGTGAACTAGAGGGAAAGTCATTCACATCACAGGAAGAGGCTAATGACTTCATTCAAGAGTACAACCAGAAACGCAACAGCACCCCTATCGACGATTTCGAGGGGTTGTCCTCTGCGCAAATGCATAGACTAATCAATTTCCCTCTTGATTCTCCGGAAGTTGTTGAATTCCCTTCTGTTCTTGATACCGTTCCATCTGCTCCTAGCGTTAAGCTGTTCGGATTGCTTGCAGATGCTGTCGGCGAAAATGGTCTAAAACCGACCGCTAAAGGCAATCTGCCATTGAAAGTCGTTCGTAATATTGCATTAGCTGACATGGGTGAAGATGAATACGCCAAATATACCGAGTACGGTAGTATCCGTAGTGAAGAGGAGTATCACGAACTTCACGCTACGAGAATAATTGCCGGACTCGCTGGACTGATCCACATATATAAAGGCAAGTTCATTCTCAGCACCAAGTGCCGTAAATTGCTAAAAACTAATGGAATGTCGGGAATATATCCGATTCTCTTGCGGACTTGTGCTGAGAAGTTCAATTGGGGTTATCTTGATGGCTATCCGGAATCAGAATTCATCCAGAGTTTTTTTACTTTCCCACTATACCTGCTTGCTCGTTACGGAGATCAATGGCGGGATAACAAATTCTACGAAGACGTCTTTTTGCGAGCGTTCCCATCAGCAGTAGATACCGTGCCACCAATATCCTACAGAACGCAAGAGGAGATCATTCGCGGTATGTTTTCACTACGATGTCTCGAACGATTCGCAGAGTATATGGGTCTGGTGGAAATAGAGAGGAACCCGGGAGATCGATATAACGGGGTTTTTAGAGTACGAAAAACACCTCTGCTTGATGATGCAGTCAGATTTCATATATAGGTGCTGCACCATGGCCTACAATTATCCACAGATTTCGCAGATTTTCGCAGATTAGGGAAGGGTAGGATGTTCATCCTTGCTGAGTATGGTTGCTGAGGGAACTGGATTGGCAGTTATAAGAAGTGTTGATAATTCCCGCATGGAAAGGTATATGAATTGATCTTACATACGAATCTAACCATTCCGGAATGCATAGAGCGTTTGACGCAGCCGTTCCTCAGCGATCCTGATACGGCTGATACAGCAAATATAATCAAACGTCCCTCTCTGCCTCAAACAGGTGAGTATTACACGAAAACGTTGGAAATATACGGGTGGGCGATATATATTACATCCAGTGGACACGATTTCAAGATTGAGATGCGAGGATGCAGCAGTCCAGGAATATGTGGCAAAGTCAAGGATTCCCGGGTTTCAGATTCCGTAAGTTGTTCAATGAAAGAAAATAGTTCAGGCGGCACTGACATAGATTGCAAAAAAATAGGATCGCTCTTAACACACATTATAATCGGGGCATGGGCTTTTTCATTGCTCTTGCTGTCCTATTATTCTCCAGGACTACTTCATATGTCTTATGATATGGAGACATTAATACATTGGCTCATCGCTCCGTTCTTTGTAGTAAGCATAGTTTCTGCCTATAAAGCAGTGCGTATATTCCGGAGCGAGAAACTTATCGACTTTGCCGCTGATCTTCTGGATGCAAGGGAAATATAAAACCTCCGGGCTGACCTCTGAATACTTTCAGAGTTGTGTCATACTGCAGGAATTGGTTCATGTTCTTGTATACAAAACAATCTATATAAAAGGTGTCAAATTGATCTTACATACAAATCTAACCATTCCGGAATGCATTGAGCGTTTGACGCAGCCGTTCCTCAGCGATCCTGATACGGCTGATACAGCAAATATAATCAAACGACCATCTCTGCCTCAAACAGGTGAGTATTACACAAAATTGTGGCAACCATTCAAGTGGGCAATCTTTATTACATCCAGTGGAGACAATTTCGAGATAAAGATGCTAGGATGCAGCCGTACAGAACTATATGGTAAAGACCAGGATCCCGGAGTTTCATATTCCGTTAGTTGTTCAATGAAAGCAAACAGTTCAGGCGGCACTGACATAGAATGCAAAAAAGTAGGACAGTTGCACATGCCGATTATAATCGGGGCATTTGCTAATACATTGTGCTTGCTATCAGGTTCTCTCCCGATACTAATTCATATGTCTTATGATATGAAAATGCTCATGCACAGACTCATAGCTCCATTTTTCGGAGTAACTATGTTTTCTATTTTTAAGATAGTTCATATAGTCCGATGTATGAAACTCATCAATTTCGCTGCTGATCTTTTGGATGCGAGGGAATAAATCTCCATACTGAGCTCCTATAGGATTAGAGTTGTATCATGCTGCAGTATTGGATCATGTTCTTGTATACAAAACAATCTATATAAAATGGTGTCATATGATATTACATACAAAACTAACCATTCCAGAATGCATAGACCGTTTGACGCAGCCATTCCTTTCAGATCCTGATACGGCTGATACAGCAAATATAATCAAACGACCATCTCTGCCTCAAACAGGTGAGTATTACACGAGATCGTTGGAAATATACGGGTGGGCGATATATATTACATCCAGTGGACACGATTTCAAGATTGAGATGCGAGGATGCAGCAGTCCAGAAATATGTGGCAAAGTCAAGGATTCCCGGGTTTCAGATTCCGTAAGTTGTTCAATGAAAGAAAATAGGTCAGGTGGCACTGACATAGATTGCAAAAAAATAGGATCGCTCTTAACACACATTATAATCGGGGCATGGGCTTTTTCATTGCTCTTGCTGTCCTATTATTCTCCAGGACTACTTCATATGTCTTATGATATGGAGACATTAATACATTGGCTCATCGCTCCGTTCTTTGTAGTAAGCATAGTTTCTGCCTATAAAGCAGTGCGTATATTCCGGAGCGAGAAACTTATCGACTTTGCCGCTGATCTTCTGGATGCAAGGGAAATATAAAACCTCCGGGCTGACCTCTGAATACTTTCAGAGTTGTGTCATACTGCAGGAATTAGACTTATATTAGTTTAATATGCAGTAATAGTTAACTCTATCAGAGCATTTTGAATTTCATAATTCATAACTCATAATTCATACTTACTAAGAGGTAACCGTGAAACTGAACAGGCAGACAAATTCGGAAGCAGTAGATCAGCATCCGGGGTGGACTCGGTTTAAGTATACGCTGGGGAATTCGCGCGGGCTTATTGCGCTAATGGCGGTTTTTCTTTTGGGGGTGATTTTTACTCCTAAGAATGCCGAGGGGTATCCGATATTCCTGACTATGCGGCTGCAGATCGATGTGTTGTTTGAGTATGCGGAGTATGGGATACTTGCTACCGGGATGACGCTGGTTATACTCTGCGGAGGTATCGATCTTTCGGTTGGGTCGGTGTTGGGGTTTGCTGCTACGCTGTTCTCTCTGCTGGTGATAGCAGATGGATGGAACCCCCTGGCTGCGTTTGGGGTGACTATACTTGCCGGGGCAGTTGTTGGATATGTAAATGGCTGGCTGACATCGCGGTTCCGGATTCAACCGTTTATTGCCACACTGGCGATGATGGTTGCTATGCGGGGTGCGGCTAAATGGATTTCCGGGGGGATAAAGATCCAGCCTGGAGCAAAAGAATGGTATGCTATGCAGAGTGGGACTCCGGATTTTTATAACTGGATGACTACCAAACTCCCTTATATAGGACTGCAGCCTGCTACTATATTCTTTCTTGTATGTATAATGGTGATGATTGTCATTGTCGGCAAGACCAAGTTCGGCAGGTACTTATATGCAACCGGTGGAAATGAAGAGGCAACCAGGCTCTCCGGGGTCAACGTCAACCAGATCAAGATTATGGCATATGCGATCTGCGGAGCGCTGGCTGCATTGGGCGGGATATCGAACGCTGCCAGGCTGGAGATCGGTGACCCGGAAGCAGGGGCGACCTACGAACTCGATGCCATAGCAGCAGTTGTAATAGGTGGAACCAGCCTGCTTGGCGGGCGTGGAGGTATGTTTTTAACACTGATCGGGGTATTGATTATTGGATATATCAATAAGATACTCAGTATAAACAACGTTGATGAGTCCTTCCGCCTGCTGGCGAAAGGTGTTATCATCATCGCTGCGGTACTCATCCAGCAGCGAAAACGCGATTAAATTCGTAATTATCACGCAAAGCCGCAAAGGCGCTAAGAAGGGATAGATAGTCTGACTTTTCTTCACTTTGTGGATTACCAGGAGATAAACAAAAACATTTTGTTATATAGGCGTAGCGCTTTCAATTTCCCTTCTTTGCGCCTTTGCGGCTTTGCGCGAGATTAAATAACTTGAAAACCTAAGTAGACCTTTGAGTTCTGTTTATATAGGTTAGAAATGATAATATACACGAGGAGGCAAACGATGTTAAAGCACAGTAAGTTAGTATTTGCAATGCTCTTGTTAGTTTCTCTGATAGTCGTTGCGGGCTGCAGCAAGCCTGAGGAGTCGACCAATACGTCGACTTCTACAACCGGTAAAGCGGCTCCGGCAAAGACATGGCTGATTGGTATGTCTCAGTGTAACCTGGGAGAGCCCTGGCGTGTTCAGATGAACGCTGACATCAAAGCAGCGGCTGAGAAGCATCCTGAACTGGAAGTGATCTATAAGGATGCTCAGAACAATTCCACTACCCAGCAGGACCAGGTCAGGGAGTTCATTGCCCAGGGAGTCAAACTCATCATTATCAGCCCTAAGGAATCCAGACCGCTTGTGAAACCAGTCGCTGAAGCTATGGATGCAGGTATACCTGTCATTGTTTTGGACAGAAGAGTTGAGGGTGATAAGTTCACCTGCTTCATCGGCGGAGACAATGTGCTGATCGGCCGTGAAGCCGGCAAAGAGATGGTCAAACTGCTCGGAGGCAAGGGCAACATAATTGAACTTAGAGGCCTTGCAACAACCAGCGGAGCCATCGAACGCCATCAGGGTTTCATGGAAGGAATCAAGGGTTCCAAAATCAAGATCATATTCGATCCGGACTGCAAGTGGCTGGAACCAAACGCACAGCGCGAGATGCAGTCCGCCCTCGCCCGGTTCCCCCAGATCGATGCAGTATTCGGGATGAACGACCCGAGCGCCCACGGCGCATACCTTGCAGCCAAGCAAGAGGGCAAAGGCCGCGAGAAGACCATCAAGTTCATCGGCATAGACGGCATCCCAACAGAAGGCGTCCGCTATGTTAAGGAAGGCATTCTGAACGCTACGTTCCTGTATCCAACTGGTGGAGAGGATGCTATAAACACAGCAATCAAGATCCTCAACGGCGAAAAAGTGCCGAAAGACGTAAGCATGGGCACCAAGATATATACCAAGGAAAATGTAGAAAGCGGCGGCGTGGCAATTGAGCATTAAAGCATAATTGTCATCCTGTAAAATTGTCATCCTGAGGAACGAAGGATCTGCTTTTCGGTAAGATTAAAAGCAGATCCTTCGTTCCTCAGGATGACAAGGTGCTTGTTAATCCTGTCCAAATTGACCCTGATTGCCCACTATAAGCCGGAGTAGAAAATGACTGATGCTACAATCCAAAATCCAGTGCTGGAGATGAAGGGTATTACTAAGACATATCCTGGCGTACGGGCGTTGGATGGGGTGGATTTGGTTGTACAGAAGGGTGAGGTGCATGCGCTGCTTGGGGAGAACGGCGCGGGAAAATCTACCCTGGTGAAGATCCTGGCTGGCGCTCAGCCTATGAACAGCGGTGAGATTCTTCTCAATGGCCGTCCGGTTGATATCACTTCTCCTCAAAAAGCTATGGAACTCGGTATCAGTATTATCTATCAGGAGCTGATACTGGTCCCCTATATGACAGTGGCAGAGAATGTGTTTCTGGGCAGGGAACCGACTGCGCTGCTCCCGGGATTTGTAAACTACGCTAAAATGTGCGAGGACGCACAGAATATCATTGATGGCCTGGGTGTCTCGATAGATGCCAAGGCCGTTATCAGCACTCTTTCAATTGCCCAACAGCAGATAGTTGAGATTGCGAAAGCCCTGTCAGAGAAATCCCCTATTATTGTAATGGACGAACCCACAGCTACTCTGACCAGTAGTGAGATAGATAAGTTGTTTGAACTGATAAGGATGCTCAAGGCGACCGGGGTCAGCATTATCTATATTTCCCACCGGATGGAGGAGATATTTGAGATTGCGGACAGAGTGACTGTGCTGCGCGATGGGCAGTTGGTCGGCACACACGATATCGGAGAACTCGATCAGCAGAAGATCATTCAGATGATGGTCGGACGCGATCTGGAGGTAGCCGTTGCAAGAGAACCGGTCGAGAATGGCAAGGTTGTGCTTGAGGTAAAGAACCTGTCCACTGAGTTCGTCAGGGATGTCTCTTTTAAGGTGAAAAGCGGAGAAGTGCTGGGGATATCCGGGCTAGTAGGAGCCGGACGGACTGAAATTGCACGGGCCATTTTTGGTGTAGGTAAAATCGACCGGGGTGAGATTTTCATAGATGGTAAGAAAACAGCATTTAAGAGACCGAGCGACGCTATCCGGGAAGGGATCGGGTTTGTAACAGAGGACCGAAAGTCACTGGGACTGGTGCTTTCAATGACTGTCAGGGACAATATCACTCTTTCCAACATAGATGCCGTGGTCAGTGCGGGGTTTGTTCAACAAAAGGCTGAAAAGCAGGTTGCACAGCAGTATGTCGATGACCTGGCGATTAAGACCCCGGGAATAGAACAGCTTGTGCAGTATCTGAGCGGCGGTAACCAGCAGAAAGTAGTCCTGGCTAAGTGGCTTTTTAGAAATCCCAAAGTAATGATCTTCGATGAACCAACAAGAGGCATCGATGTTGCTGCAAAAGCTGAGATATATAATCTCATTAACGCGCTGGCTGCGAAAGGCACAGCGATCATAATGATCTCCTCTGAACTGGCGGAAATTCTGGCAATGAGCGACCGTATTCTCGTTATGCACGAAGGCAGAATGACCGGCGAACTGATGAGAGAAGAAGCTACCCAGGAAAAGATAATGCACCTGGCGATGAGCACTACTTTGGCATCCTCTGCTTGATTTAAAATGCATTATCACGCGGAGACGCGGAGGACGCAGAGAAGATAAGAAAGACAGGTCAATGTATTGATATACCAAAGAACATACTTAAAACGCCTTGTAATAACATTCATTACGGGTGCCGTTATAATCTCAGGAGTTCAGTCATATGCAGGCTCCTCGAAGACTGTCAGAGTGTTTGATGTTGCTAAACATGGGGCTGTGGGTGACGGGAAGACAGATTCCGGACCGGGTATTCGCAGGGCTATTGCTGATGCAATCGAATGCGGGGTTCCTGCTGAGGTGCGTTTGGGACCGGGGAAGTATCGTGTAGGTGGGGATCCTGAAAAGAAAGCTGCTCTGGTTATATTTGGAGCAAAGGATCTTGTGTTACGTGGAGCAGGTACGAAGACCGAATTAATTATTACTAACCCGGAGGTGGGTGGAATATCTGTATCGGACAGCGAGAATGTCACGGTCAAAGACTTAGCTCTGGACTATGATCCGGTTCCATTTACTCAAGGTAGAGTTATCGCAACAGATAAAGCAAACAGCACATTTGATTTCAAACTAGACAATGGATTTCCCCTCCTCAGTGAGGAGTGGTTTATGAGAGCTGCTGCCAGGTGGGGACTGATAATTGATCCTCAGAAACCTATTCTCAAACCCGGAGCTCCGGATTTTGTTTATCTTGACAGTTGGTCAAAGCTGGATGACAGCACCTGGCAGGTGAAGCTGGCGGAGAGTGACCTCGGTAAGATCAGGGCATTCGCAGTTGGTGACAGGTTTGTGCAGATAGCAAGGTCTGTTGCTTTGCACGGTGTTGTATTCTGGAACAACAAGAATGTAACACTCCAAAACGTGACTGTTTATGCATCACTGGCTGCTGCCAGTGTGTTTGGGCTGAATGATGGTTTTGCTGTGAAGGGACTCTCTGTTCGAATACGTCCTAAATCCTCACGGTTGCTCTCAACTAATGCAGATGGCATCCATTGTCCCATGAACCGGTCGGGAGTCCTGATCGAAAAGTGCTTCTTTGAAGGCATGGCAGATGATGCAATTAACCTCTATACCCCTCCAGCACTGGTCAAGAAGGTATTATCCCCAAATGAATTGCTGGTCAGTAATGGATCCAACATACAAAAAGGAGATGATCTCCAGGTGTATAACCCCAGAAACGGAAGAGTCCTTGGAACAGTAAAGGCTGTAGAAACCAGTCCATCAGAGGGCAATACATTGTTAAGATTTAGTAGCGCAGTGGATGGCATAACAGCCGGCACAGATCATCGAGATTCGGACTCGGTATATGATTTGTCCTCATGTGGGCAGGAGTATATCATCCAGAAAAACCGCTTCGGAAAACACCGGGGCAGGCAGATATTGCTCAGAGCAGGTAAGGGTGTTATTCGAAACAACATACTGGAAGCATCAGGGTCCTGCGGTATTGCAATATACAACGAACCAGACTATCCCGAAGGTCCGGTCCCAAGCGATATATTAATAACCGGCAATAAATTCACCGGCAACCTGAGCTATCCAAACGGCGCTGCTATGCAAATAACTCCGATGAGTCTGGGATATAAGCTGGCTGAGGGACGCGGGATTCACAATATCGAAGTGAAAAACAACACATTTACAAATGTCGGGATTATATACATTGCCGGGGTATCCGGAATCAAGTTTACCAAAAACACAATCCAGGCTGATGCAAGTGACAAGCACAAGATCGGTTCCGGACTGATTACATTTGAAGACTGCAACGGGATTGTTATTAATGACTTAACTGTTGCAGACTGCAGACCTGGAGCAAAACCTGCGGTTGAAGTGAGAGCAATGGTCGATCCGGGGAGCAATGGATTCTCTATTCGTAATCTGAAAACTGAAGGAACTGGAGTGCTGGATAAGCGGGTTGCAGATAAACACTAACCCGCATTATTCATGATTAACTCAGCTTTTGTCCCTACTGCCGGACAAAAGCGAAGCTTGGTGAATAAAGCGGGCTGAGATTATTGGTGCTTCGTAGATAGCTCGTGCATCGGCAGCGGCGCTGCGGGAATAATAGTTCGTTGAACGACAATACTTTGTACGTCCCTTCGCTCTGCTACCGATGCATAGTGCTATATAGTTATGCGATTAGATCCTCACCTGAGATCAGAAGGGCATTATAGTGGGCTATGAGTAATACTATATCAGGGATATTGCCAATATCATCTAGATAGAATGACAAGTATAGTAATGATTAGCATACTTGTCATTACTATAACTATCATTACTATACTTGTCATGAGCATACAAGCCTCCGTAACCAGAAAGGAAGGATTGTATTGCCGGCATGTTGTATAAGAATACAACACTAGCTTCACATCCCCCCTACCCTCTTCAAAGGGGGAATCAGGTATTACCGTTTTTGATTGATTAGATTGCTATGAATAAGGAAGTGTAATGAATATTAGAGCATTGCTTATCTGTCTTTTCTTGTGTTTCTGTACCAGTGTGGTATGTGGTCAGGATAGAACTGGAGCTAAGTCTGACGGTTCGTCTATTCCTGCTCTGGTAAAATATCCAAAGTTGAATGACTTCTTCCCCTATGGGTTCTGGTATGCGGATGGGTGTTATACCGGGGATTATTGCCGGAATATGCCGGAAGACTATCAGGCACGGTATGAGAAGATTATGCATGACCTTGCCAGGCATCAGGTCAATACAATTATCCCATCCAACAGGGTGGTGTATCCGGACTATCTGAATACTATGCAGAAATATGGGCAGCGGAGTGTAAGTGCTCAGAATTTTCTCAACAATAATCTAGTCAACGGACGAACAAACCTTACTGATGACAAATTAATGCTGGTTACGGAACAATGGGCCGGGCAGCTTTCAGTTAACAAGAATCATCCAGCGCTGTTGGCCTGGCATATGATCGATGAACCCCACCCGGACATTGCACCTACAATCATCAAGCTAAAAGATTTCATAGAAGCAAATGAACCTACACATCCGGTCATTTATACTCACCAGGACCTACCGATAAGCTTCAACCAGTCCGAAGTGGACCTGATGAGAACTATGGATGTGGTTTTGTCTGACTGCTACTCTCTGAATGAAGATTTTGGATTTGATCCCTGGCTCTACGGAGATGTGGCGATGTCAGAGTTCCGGCGGTTAACCCCAAAGGCTCTGTATTGGCCGATTATTCAGTCATTCAATTATGGCAAGATGCCTACCCTTGCTGAGCTCAGAGTGATGATCTATCATACCATCGGCTGCGGCGCCAAAGGGATGTTCTTCTTCACTACCGAGCAGTCCGGAATTACCTGGGAAGCCCCTGGGTACCTGCCTATGTACAGCGGACCTGGAAATGCATGGTTTTCTGAAGATGAACTGCTGGGAGAGATCGGCAGAATCGGATATTATCTGACCTCAGCAGGACCTTTGCTGATCCCGTTGGAATATCAGCCTAAATATCCTGCTAAAATCACTGCTCCGATGTTTACTTCCAAGATAGATGCAAAAAAGATAAAGCTGAGACCGATAACAATGCTGACAAGGTCTACGATTCACATAGGGGCTTTCACCGGTAGAGATTATGATGTGCTGGTAATAAGCAATGATGACCCTAATAAAACAAGGCAGGGGTTAGTTTCTATTCCAGCTGTTTCCGGAAAGAAGCAAGTCTACGACCTGTATGACTTGAAGGAAGTACCGACGCAGATAGTCGACGGACAGGTGCAGTTCAATGTCCGGTTTAAAGATGGTGACGGAAGACTATACTTAGTGGGGAATGCAGAGACGTTCAAGAATGCCAGCCAGACTGTTCTGAGGCACAGATATGATCGGCAGACACTATTAGTAAGCCTGGATATGGGACTTGCTCAAGCTGGGAAAATTGATATCCAGTCTGTTCAGAATCTCTTAACTAAGGCTGCTGATTTGGCCGCAAAGAACGAGTATTTCAGAGCCATTAAAGTTGTAAGTCAATCCAAACAACAGCTTGTGAAAGTAGAAAAACAGAATCCTGACTACTCTCGAATGAAAACAAGTATAGAAGCAATGCGATCAGGTTTCACTCAGATAGATGATACTTTCAAAACCCAACCAGCTAAAGAGATACCTGTAGCTATGAAAACAACCATGCTGCAGCTGACCAAACGGTTTGGGGAACTTGAAAACGGATTCCGCACCGGGAATATGAACCCCACCGAGGCCGATTCACTGGCAGGGGCACTGAAAGAGTTTCGGAAGACTGTGGTGTTTGTGAAGCACTGAATTGATTAGTTACCTGTGACTTGTCATCCTGAGGAACGAAGGATCTGCTTTTTAACCGAAAAAGCAGATCCTTCGTTCCTCAGGATGACAGGAGCCATTAACTCCGCAACCCCGTTAGTCCTGAGTAGCCGCAGGCGTATCGAAGGGCGGCTTCGGAGAGACTGTCCCGTTAAAATGTGCACAACTGACCGCCCTTCGATACGCTACGCTACTCAGGACTAGCGGGGTAAAGTAGCGTCAAGTCTCCAAAAGAAGGGGGTAGTGGGATGTGATTCCACTGCCTTCGCTCGGGTGTGATTTGTAATCACACCCGAAACAGAAAGTCATTAAATAAGGCACAAAACCAATCCCGTTAATCCTGTTAATCTTGTTAATCCTGTCAAAATTCCCTTCCCTACTCCCTCGTAATTTTCAGCTTGAATGTCTGCTGGTATACGGACTGGTCTACTGTGCCATAGACGTCGTCTGAGCCTATGTGGCCTACTATTATTATTTTACCGTCTTTTAGCTGCAGTCCCTTGGGATAGTAGGCTGTGCCTTTGATATCGAGTCTGTTCCAAGTCCTGCCTTGATCGGCTGTGTAGTACATTCCGTCAGTCCCGCAGTGCAGGATCAGGCCCTCTTTGGTCGAGATAACTAACGGGTAGCCGCTGTGCGGGAATGGGACCCGTGTTGGCTTATCCATCACAAATGTATCCCCAGTTTTACGAGCGATTGTCTGCAAACGGTCGCTGTACCAGTAGGAATCCGGGGGAGTCGGTCCCATTCTGCACGCGCCTTCCGGGATATCGGTCATATGATTTGGGTAGTGTTCCACACGGTGTATCCACAGAAGATCACCATTGGGGAGTTCGCAGAAATCGCTCTCTTCGCAAACGCCATCTGCAGTCGGCATCAGAACGATCGGTTTGCTCCAGCTTTTGCCCTTATCTGATGAAACGAACATCATCTTGGTCATATAGTTGATCATCCGGTCAGGGCCATCACCGCGTTTATAACACCCAGCGAACATAACCAGCCTGCCGTCTTTGAGCGGTCTTATGAGGGTCGGCCAGCACCGGTACTGGTCAACCGGCATGAAATCTACTGGCTTGCTCCAGGTCTTTCCCTTATCTTTCGACCATGTTGTGTATCCGCTGGCATTCAAATCAGCAACCGGCCAATGAGCGACAACAGTCGTCCAGTCCGGTAAAACAACAGTTCCACGGAAGGAATCATCAGATAGCTGATATCCACCATACGATCCTGTCCCTCCACTGCTTCCACTGGAAATCACAGTCCAGGTTTCTCCATTGTCTTTGGATTCCAGCTTTGGAGATGATGACACTGGATTGCTTGTAGGGCCGGTTATCTGCCGGAAATCACAGCGCAAGGAGCCATCCGGAAGCTGTATGAGACCTACCCAGGAGGTATATCCGGGTGTTTCTGGTGAATGGTAGATAACCTTGTCTGAATAATCAGTGACTTCCACTTTGGTTATTCTGCCGGGCATTCTGGCGGTATCACTCATGATCTTTTGAATCTCTGCTTTATTTGGGTTGTTGTCTATATAGTCAGCTTCCCAGAACAGTATCTGCTTTGCTCCAAGCTTGTGCGCAAGTGTGACATTCTCCTGGAAAGAAGCATTGTCAGTCGGCACCCAGCCATACAGCCAGACATCAACTTTATCACCAACCAGTTTCTTGAGATAGTTGTAAGCAAGTTCAGGAGTTCCTCCGCTGTTTGGGTAGTAATAACCAGCTGGAGCAGCAGCATCTATGAGACCATCTTTAGCCCAGGTTTCTACGTCAAGTAGCAGACCCTGCAGGTTGTCTGCATACTTCGGGTTATCACCACGATAACTCCAGGGATGCTGCACCAATACTGCGACAGGCAGC
Organism: Abditibacteriota bacterium; assembly: GCA_942493375.1. Lineage (GTDB taxonomy): Bacteria > Armatimonadota > UBA5829 > UBA5829 > UBA5829. The sequence continues at coordinate 1,248,668 of OW818698.1, forward strand.
TTGGTCTTCTTTGAGTTTGTAAGCTTGCGGACCATTTTCATGAACTCGGTCTGCGGCTCTGCCCGGTACTGCACCCAGCGCATATCGTTATTGGGAATATCGTGAGGGTCGATCTTGTATTTGGCTTTAAAGCCTTTCACAAGGATGTCTTCATAGCCATAATCAGCCACCCCACCCGCGTCTACTTGAGGATCCCTTACATCACCTGTCCTTATCCAGTCGATGAACACTCCATCTACTTTGTACTTATCCAGGACTTCCTTTATGATCGCCAGCTTATATTTACGGACTTCGGGATAGGCGAAACTGAGTTGGGTGTGATAGAATCCGCCATCTCGCCTCTTCCAGCGTTGTTCCGGATGAGCAAGAGTATATCTGCTGGGCCAACCCCAGGCGTGGTCATCTTCATTTATGCTAAACCACGCATGGACTTCTATTCCTATCTCATGCCCGTACCTTACAGCCTCTCCCAAAGAATCGATTGTCCCGTAATGGAACAGGTCTTTTATCTTCTGCAGGATTGCATCATTTTTCTGCGCACCTACTTTGCCGATTTCTTCAGGTTTGGGATTGAAATAAGACTCACCATGTGGAGACCCCATAGGATCCATAAGGTTGCTTGGATAGAGAGACCTACCGGCATCGAGGCAGCGCCAGTATATCTTCGACCATCCGGCAGCCTTGCACATGTCCAGCATATGGCGGACGCCAGCAAGCCCGTCGTCCAGTCCGGGGACGTTGTCCTTCAATACCCAGTCTGAATGAGTAAGAGGAGAACTTAGTATAAGTTTTTGCTTACTATCCTGCGCAGATGATTCCGCCCAGCACGAGCAGCATGTTGCTAATGCAGCGATGCATAAGGCTGCAAAGATCAGGATTTGATCAGTTAGTTGCATTGCTATATGTTTCCCCCACTAATCAATTAGAATATGGATCAGTTATTAACCGCGAAATTCGCTAAAGAACGCGAAAAATAGGTTTGCGCGAACAAGCCCACGTTTGTCATTCTGAGGAACGAAGAATCTGCTTTTACTACTGGTCACTATTTACCAACAGCAGATTCTTCGTTCCTCAGAATGACACTACTTCACTGCGTTCAGAATGACGATTATTCTCTTGTGATTTTTAGTTTGAATGTCTGTTGGAATACTGATTGGTCTACGGTTCCGTAGACATCATCAGAGCCGATGTGACCTATTATGATTATTTTGCCATCTTTCAACTGCAGGCCCTTCGGATAGTAAGCTGTGCCTTTGACATCGAGTCTGTTCCAGGTCTTGCCCTGATCTGCTGTATAGTATATGCCATCAGTTGCGCAGTGCAGGATCAGACCTTCTTTGGTTGTGATTATCAACGGATAACCACTGTGCGGGAAGGGAACAGACGTCGGCTTTTCCATTGTAAACGTTTCCCCGGTCTTACGGGCTATGATCTGAAGACGATCACTGTACCAGTACGAATAAGGGGGAGAGGAACCCATTCTAGCTCCACCGGGAGGAACTCCTGTATCGTGATCCGGGTAGTGTTCCACTCGGTGTATCCATAACAGGTCTCCATTTGGAAGTTCGCTGAAATCACTCTCTTCACAGACACCATCTGCAGTAGGCATCAGGACGATCGGTTTGCTCCAGCTCTTTCCCTTGTCTGAAGAGATGAACATCATCTTGGTCATGTAGTTGATCATCCGCTCAGGGCCATCACCACGCTTATAACACCCCGCAAACAGCACCAGTCTGCCGTCACGAAGTCGCCTGATAAGCGTTGGCCAGCATCTGTATTCTGCAGCCGGCATAAAATATACGGGCTTGCTCCAGGTCTTGCCTTTATCAGTTGACCAGGTGGTGTATCCAGTGGCGCTTAGATCATCCGATGGCCAGTGCGCGACGACCATTGTCCAGTCTGGAAGGACAACTGTTCCGCGCAGGGAGTCAGTGGACATCTGAAATATCCCTCCGGACCCGGTGCCTACACTGCTGCCTTCGCTTATCACACTCCAAGTTTCGCCATTGTCTTTAGATTCCAGCTTTGGAGATGATGACACCGGATTGTCCTTTGGTCCTGTCAACTGCCTGAAATCGCACCGCAGAGCGCCATTCGGAAGCCGAAGCATACCTACCCAGGATGTATATCCAGGGGTTTCCGGTGAATGGTAGATTACCTTGTCCTTGTAGTCTACAACTTCAACTTTTGTTATCTTGCCACGGGTGGCTTTAGTCGTTGATCCGGAATTCTTACCGGGCATTTTGGCATACTCCGTCATCAGGTTCTGTAGCTCCATCTTGTTCGCGCGATCATCGATATAGTCAGCTTCCCAAAAGAGTATCTGCTTTGCACCGACTTTGCGTGCTATATTCACATTATCCAGGAATGAAGTACTGTCAGTCGGCACCCAGCCATACAGCCAGACATCTACTTTACCGCCGGTCTCCTCTTTGAGGCTCTTGTATGCTAGTTCAGGGGTTCCACCATCTCGATAGTATCCCGCAGCTACAGCACTGTCGATCAGTTTTTCATTCGCCCAGGTGGTCACATCCAGAAGCATTCCGCGTCGGTTGCCGTCTATCTTGCCATTATTTCCACGATATAGCCAGCGATGTGCAACCATAACTGCCAAAAGCAGATTCTTGTTTCGAGAAGCCATCATTTTTCGCACATCACGCATAAACACAGTAGTCGGTGTTGTGCGGTACATTACCCAGCGGGGATCGGAGTTGGGAATGCTGTGTGGATCTATCCCATATTTGGCGATGAATCCGTCCAGCAGGGGTTTTTCATATCCGTAGTCGGCGACGGCTTCTGGGTCGGTCTGGGGGTTATCGCGGACATCACCGGTGCGTATCCAGTCCAGAAAGACTCCGTCTACTGCATAATTATCGAGGACTTCTTTGATAATCGCCAGCTTGTGAGTTCTGACTTCCGGAAATGCGAAGCTGAGCTGTGAATTATAACTTTTACCATTTCTTCTGACCCACATCATCTCAGGATGAGCCTTGGCAAACCTGCTCTGCCAGCCCCATCCATGGTCATCTTCATTTATACTGAACCATGCATGGACCTGAATGCCTATCTTGTGTCCATATTTGACTGCTTCACCTAGGCTGTCGAGTTTATCGTAGTGATATCTGGCTTTCATTTTCGTCAGTACAGTTGCGTTTACATAATCCTTAGGATCATCAGGTGCAGGATTGAATATATTGTATTGTTCAGGATCACCCATAGGATCTCTGAGTTTGCTGTGGTAGAGTGTCCGACCGCTGTCCAGTGCACGCCAGTATATGCGTGACCAGCCTGCTGCTTTGCACATATCCAGCATATGGTGGATACCTTCTACATCCGTATCCACAAAGTCTTTCAAGACCCAGTCTGAGTGGGTAAGTGGTGAGTTGAGAATGAGTTCCGGTTTGCCATCCGGAGCAGCGGCTTCAACTCGACATATGCAGCAGCTTATCAAAGCAACAATAAGCAGTGCCGTAAGTGTCAGAATGTGCTGGGTGTATTGCATTGTTTTATGTTTCCTCCACTCGTAAAATATAATAGCAACGTCACTGTCATCCTGAGGAACGAAGGATCTGCTGTTCTATCCGAAAAAGCAGATCCTTCGTTCCTCAGGATGACAGTTCTCACACATTAATGCATAAACAGGTGTGCCAAACCTGTTGACGCGCGTCAGTGGTTATTATGCTGGTATTATGCACGACTGCGGCGATATTGTAAAGTGTTTTATGATAGTGAATGCAAAATAGTGAAAAAAGTTTCCTGAAACCACTTGACATTGGAGTTATTATGTACATATACTTCTAGTGACGCGAGTCAATATTATTTATAGATATAAACTAGACACAGAGGACTATTTTGAAACCTACACGTCAACACGTAGCTGAGCGAGCCGGTGTGTCAACTACAACGGTATCGTATGTTATGAATGGACGCAGTGATGTCTCCATCCCCAAACATACGCGTATGAAGGTGATGAAGGCTGCGAATGACCTGGGGTACCGTCCCAGCCGGACTGCTCAGGCACTGGTGACAGGAATGAGCCACGTAATTGCACTCTGGCTGCCTCTGTTGAATTCAACATACTTCTCTGAAATCACCCATCTTATGCACGAGCGAATGGCTGCAGATGAGTATGACCTGGTAGTTACCGAATATGTTCACCAAAGACCACATATTGGCGGAATGCTCGGTGATATCGCTGATGGGCTGATGACGTGGGGACGGCCGACGTGGTCCGATCATTCTGCGGAACTGTTTACCCGGTTTTCATCACGTATTGTTTCATTCGGAATCGTACCTATCGACGATGTGCACTGTGTTTGGATTGACCTCGGTCCTGCATCACGGGAGGCAGTTCAGTCATTAGTAGAGGATGGGCGTAAACGTATAGCATTCTTCACTACTGCACTGAACAGCGAACTGCAGGAAATCCGCAACTCCAGTTACCGAAATGTATTAGCGGAAGCAGGACTACCAGCCAGGCTGGAAGACTTCGAGTTTCGGACCCGTCGAGATGCCTATGAAGCAGCTAAGGCGATCCTGGTGCCGGACAACCGCCCTGACGCCATGTTCTGCACCAATGATGAGTTGGCAATTACTACCCTCAGAGCAGCACGTGACATAGGATTAAGTGTGCCGGAGGATTTGGCGATTATCGGCTGCGACGGTATTGAGGATGCACTTTACCAGGAAAGATCCATTAGTACAATCATCCAGCCGGTAGAGAGAATGTGCGATTTGGCCTGGAGTCTAATGAAAAAGCGGTTAGAAGATCCCAATGGGCCGGTTGAACAAATGAAACTGCAGGCTCAGTTCGTAAGAAGGCAATCATCTTAGTCTGACAATTTACGATTAACAAAAGGAGAACAATATGAAAGAAAACACTACAATATGCAAAAAAGGATTTACTTTAATAGAATTACTTGTTGTTATAGCTATTATTGCTATACTTGCGGCAATACTTTTCCCTGTTTTTGCCAAAGCTAGAGCTAAAGCCAGACAGGCAACCTGTGTCAACAACGAGAAACAGATTGCACTTGCAGTTATGCAATACGTCCAGGACTATGATGAGACTTATCCTCCTGGCGCCATAGGACCTCCCTGGGTGACTGCTTTTGCTACATGGATGATGTGGGGCGGTGGACCATCAAATACAGTCATAGACTCTTACATCAAGAATGGAAATGTATGGTACTGTCCGGATGCTCGGAAAGCACCCTGGTGGACGAACTCATATCCTCAGCCGACTTACTGTGGTTCCTACGGTTATAACTACATCTATATGGATAGCAAGTCACTGGCGACCATCGCTTCTCCAGCAACCACAGTGATGGGCGTTGAGAACGTTCCTACGTGTGACAGATGCCCTCCTCCGTCAGCTGGATTCCTTGATCCTGCTGCTGGTGGAGCAGAATGGCGTCATAATGACGGGATGAACGTTATGTGGGCTGATGGCCATATAAAGTGGGTCAAAAGCGGTGAAGCAAACTTATGCGCAGTAAACGACCGTGCATGGAACGGTGGCGGATTCTAATCTGGATTCTTGACGCATAGAATATTAGATGGGCGGGGACTTAATATCTCTGCCCATCACGATAACAGTTCAGAGTTGCGGAACATTGTCATCCTGAGGAACGAAGGATGACAGTGTTCCCATATTACTGAGCTGTTACCCATCACGACATGTTTTGGTATTAATAATAATCGTGCGATATACTGGATCGGTATACAACGATTACTGGACTGCAGGTGCAGTTCAAAAAGGAGATTCTTATCTTGAACTCTAGATCTTTAGTTACGCTATCACTTGTGGCAATCATATTACTATGGGGGTTAACTGTGTCAGTTGCAGCGGAGTACAGACATATCTCAACTTTCAAAGACTTGATTGACCCAACACTCTTCAGGAGTGCGCAGTTCGGAATGAAGGTTGAATCTGCAAAGATCGTAGTTGATGATGTAAAAGTGCGAACAACCGGCGCTGTCTTTACCATTAATACGAAAACAGGAACAATTCAAGCAGATCAGCGGATCGGGAAAACCCGGAATGTTGCTCAGATACGGCTGGGGACGGCTTTGACGAACCCAAAAATCTCGGACAGGGATTCTGGATTCGTAATGATTACTTTCGATAACCCGGACATCACTATACGAATCAATGGTGACTCGTTACTGATGTTGCAGCCTAAGAATGATTTGCAGCTGCGCGTGAACACTCAGTTCCAGGCAGTTTGGAATCAGTCTTGGCGGACGACTCATCTTTCAGTTGATGAGGTTGGTGGAATATCCAGCCATCTCTCCAGTGACAGAACGCCTGATGGTTTTGACGCTGTAAACCGAATAGCTGCTTCCTGCACAGTGCCTGCCGGAGAGGTCTACTGTCTGGGAGTCTGTCCTCCTAAGCCATATGACTGGAAAAAATCAACCAGTATGCAGGTAAACTGGCACTGGTCTGAAAAGGATGGATATCCGACTGATACCCGCATTAAAGACTGGGTACCAGGTGGAAATATCCTGCTGGCGCAGTCTGAAGTAATGCTGTGGAAAGACTGGAACCTGGCTTTCATACCCAGAAAGGGCGAAGCAGAATTCCAACGAATGATGACAACTGCACACGAGAATAAGATGCGTGTGATCGTCTACACCAGCCCGTTCTTCTTCTTGAAGGGCACTTCTCAGGAATCCCAGGCAGTCAATGATAAACCAGGCATCTGCCCTGGTGCAGTATCTGACGGCAGCAATATGCCATTGTTCCTGCGGGAGATTGAACATGTTATGCGTGACTATGCTCCTGATGGTCTTTACTTCGATGGCCAATACAACACCAACCCGGCTGCTCTATATGCACTGGCCAGATACAGCAGACAGATAGTCGGCGAGAAAGGCCTGCTGGAGTGGCATTCGAGCTTGGAAGTTGGTGAAATATGGGGTGAAAACCTCCTTTACTTCCCACATGCAGACGCTTATGTAGATATGCTGCTGCGAGGTGAAGGACTCGGTAGATTCTATAATGACTTTAACTGGCTGCGGTATTTTGTCTCCGGATACAATGTTCACAACAGTGTAGGAGTAATCTGCAACAACGCAAACTACCGCGAGCCATCAGCGGAAATGGTAGAGAATATGCTGAGAGCTAATGTCCGTTTCCACACTCTGGTAAATGAAATCTCACCGGCAACACCCATGCCAACAGGATATGAAAGGAGGCTCAAACCAGATTTCCAAAAGTGGGTAGATTCCGGTGTCAAAGAGCGTTATGAAAAAGCAAACATAAAGCAGTAAGTAAGATTTAGACCTGCATTATTTAGTGGATCGGTTTGATTATTGGATAATGCAGGTTATTTCACCAGAAAAACATGCAAGGAGTTGAAAACAGGGAGGAACTTACAATGAAACGCAACACATTCTTATACAAAAAAGGTTTTACTTTAATCGAATTGCTTGTAGTTATAGCTATTATTGCTATACTTGCAGCAATTCTCTTCCCGGTATTTGCAAAAGCCAGGGAAAAAGCCAGACAGGCAACTTGTACAAACAATATGAAACAAATTGGTCTTGCCATAATGCAGTATGTACAGGATTATGACGAGACATACCCACAGATCTATGATGACACGATACCACTTCCGGCTACAGCGACTCAACCGGCAACTACTGCAACATTCCTAGCCGACTTTCTTATACCGTATATGAAATCTATGGCTGTATGGCAATGTCCGAGCAATGCTGCAAGGCCAGTTATTTCCGATGGAGGTCAGCCAGCCCGCTTCAGGTCAGTTCAATGGCACTATACTCCAAGTATGGAGATAATTGCATGCGGTTGCCAAGGTACTGGCGGAAGACCGATAGCCCAAGTTACCGCACCTGCAAACACTGTAATGATAGCTGAATACGACTATACCAAAAGCCCACAGAATCCACAATGGAGATCAGTGGCATATGGATTCTGCGGTTGGACATGCTGGAACAGTGGTCCCAGTGGTATGTATCCAGGTTGCCAAATCCACAACGGTGGTGTCAACATAATATGGGCGGACGGACATGTAAAATGGTCTCGCTGGGAATCAATGACTGCTGATATGTTTGCTAGAGTTAAGTAGTTATTCCTATACATACATTGACATTCTGACAATGAGTGCCTCCAGGTTTCGCGATCTGGAGGCTTTTCTGTATGTGGCTAAAGAGTTCAGTCTACATGGAACTGACCAAAAGTCCGTTCGTGCTGAGTAGCGCAAAGCGCGTATCGAGGTATGAATGGACTTTAATATCTCACAAAACTGAACTGTTACTATGTGGCATTATGCACCCGTGATTGCGGCTTTATGTGTTATAATTCAAACTTAGTGGCACTTATGATTTTACGCGATCAAGTTGGGTAATATGGACGATTCTCATATGGCAGAAAATGGCCGGAGCTGGTTCAGATGGCTAGTAGCTACTCAGGCACGGCAGCGGATGAGTATTGTGGCGTCTACTTCTCTGTTGTTCGGTGCATTCTCTGCAGGAACAGAGGTTGTATTCCCTCTCTGGGTAACCAAAGAACTGGGATATGCACCTGCTCAATGGGCTCAGATGCGTTCGATACGAATGATCGGGATTCTGGTTGGGATCCTCTTTCTGGGAGCGCTGTCAGATAGATTCGGACAACGGCTGATCGGCGTTCTCGCAATGATCGGTGCTGCGATATGCCTGGTAATGCTTGGGGTAGGACCGCGGTCCACTATCTGGTATGTAATACCAATATTGGGAGCGCTGGTCAGCACCTCATTTGTAAACCTCAACACATTGACCCAGGGAATCTCGCAGCGTCGCCAGGGAACAGCCAATGCTGTATATCGAAGCGTTGGGACAATAGCAAGCATCGTTGCCCCTGTTATGGCAACCGGCCTTGCTGCAATCTGGCACGGGTATTCGGGGGTGTTCTATGTGTTCGCTGGAACTTTGGTAGCTGCAGCCTGTGTATTATGGTTTTATCCTGGTGAACAGATACCTGAGTCTCTGGGTGACATACGCAAAGAGATCAGCCGCCTGACTAATGGTTACCGGGATGCATTCAAAGAGCGTCAGCTGATGAGTATCATACACTATTCTCAGATATGGGGTGGCGTGCTGGCGGGTGTAGGCGTTTTTGCTGCAATACGCTTCACCCGGGAGTTGGGGCAGACAGACCAGTTTTTTGGACTGATAAGTTCATTAGCCGGAGCATTTACTTTTGTCTCAATAGCCGGAACAGCATTTGTCCTGGACAGAGTCTCTCTACCTAAGCTGTTTGGTGCGTTGGCTGTATTATCCGGAGTGTGTTCGACACTGATGGGTTTGAATGACTCTATGCTGCTCGCAACTATCGGATTCCTCTGCTTTGTTCCATTTACAAGCATGTTGGTAGGTCCGGTCAGCATGTGGATCAGCCGTGCTGCCGATCCCAATGCGCAAGCTGCTGCATTCTCAGTCCACAAGCTGATATCCGCAGCATATACTGCGGGCAGTATAGCAATTCTGGGATATCTTGAACAAATATTAGGAATCAGGAGCATCTTGCTATATGGGGGGATACTCGGAATGTTAATAGGAATGAGATTCTTCTGGCTACCTGAACCTGGATTACATAGCGAATAAAAGAGCTATTATCCAGAGTATGTTTCGAATTCGCCGATTGCATTGACGGTAACAGGAAGCACAAAAGCAAGCACACTCACTATACTCATCCTACGGTCCCGATATATGCTGCCTCTCACTACTGCCTATCGATAATGACGGAAGTGGGCAGGCCTCTAGCGAAATATAGACAGCAAATTGCTCCCCTGCGCGACGACAATCATCGTTGGTTACATTATGCCTGGGTTCTGAATAGTCTGTAGTTTCATCAACAGTCCTATTGTAATCAAGTAAATGATAAGCCCAGGTCTCTATGCAACGCTTAGGTGCAAAAACAGCAATATGTTCTGCTTCATTTCTTGGATTATCCAAACGGCTGTCCATATCCACATAGATCGATTGTTGACTGTCTGTGTCGCAATCAATAAGTGCAATCAGACAGCAAGTTTCAGATCTATTCATACGGCAATATGACCGGGTTTTGTCAACCCATTTTGCATATTGGATTCTAACTGATTCCTTGCCACTACCTCGCCCCTTCGCCGGGTAAGGAGCAACATCAAGTTTCCTCAAGCTATATCCACGTTCGGATAGATAACCTCTGATGAACGATTCATGCGCACGATCTTCACAGACAAGGTTGATCTGGACCTGTCTCTTCTTCATTCCCAACCTCTAGCAACCAGTTCCGAGGGTGTGAAGTTGTCATCAGCATTTCTTGCATTGAACCTTTTGACTATTGTTGAGCCATTCTTCTCTCTTTCCAGCACAAGACCACATGCAGGAGCAAGATAATCTATCAACTGCGGATGATGTGATATAAGCAGCGCTTGAGACGAGTAGGCATCGATTCTATCGCGGAGTTCTGCAAGCCAGGGTTGGATCTCGGCAAGTGCTACATAGTTATCGGGTTCGTCCAAACACAAGGTAGTTTCAGGGTCATTCATAAGGTATAGCAGCACATAGAGAATGATCAAAGAGCGTTCGCCATCTGAAAACTCACCAAAACTCATTGACACATTCTTGAGCCGTCCATTATTTTCTTCGACACCCATTATTGCCTTGAGATGCCGCACATTACCGCCTTCCTGATCCAATCTCAATTCCACAAACCCATCATACATCTCTTTGAGAGCACCGAAAAGCTCGACCATTGCGCTAGGTTGGGCTTGTATGAGATGTCGATAATAGCCCACAAAGTTACTGCAACTCTCATCAAGCTCAGTTTCTTCACCGGACCACATTTTCTCTATACGCGCAGGTTCGATTTTCAGAATCAACAGTTTCTCTCGTAGCCAGTTTTTGAACCATGTGATCTTTGTATTGTCAGGTTGTTCGCCCAATATAGGAAGTCCAGACTGTGTCCGATCCTTGGGATATGTGCCACCTTCTGTTCCATTATCTCTGTATAGGTATACTTCTCCCAACTCTGCTTTATACAACGACACACCATTGAATGTCACATTTTCCAGCTTAACGCGCTGCTTATCTTTAGCTGATTCGTGTTCAATCTCCAGATGATACAGGTAAACTCCACCGTTTCCTTCAATCTCAACTTCAATAGTCTGTAGATTGCTATTTAACCAGCGTGTTCGCGTAGAGTCGTTAAATATGCCAATCGGAGAACTACCGGTTACGAATGCGCGTATATCACGAAGAACATCAAACACAGTTGATTTTCCGTTTCCGTTTGTTCCTAGAATCAGATTCAGGTTGTCGAATTCACAGGTAAAGTCCACAAGACATTTGTAATTGTCCGCATAGATCCGTCTTATCATTTCGTACCTCTGTTGGTTGGCACATAATACTCACAAACTCATGCTAACTCATTGTGTGTGTTATGTAAACTGTTATCATGAATGTATTATCACTCCTCTGCTATAATATAGTGTATATGCAATCGATCCATAGAACACTATTTCCCAGGTAGATTGCGCTAGTTTTGTCGAGGAGTAATATATGAATATGCTTTTGGCACACGCAATTCGGGTTCAAACGCGTGCTTCTAAGATCAAATATGCTGTTGTGATTTCTGCTTTAATTGTTGTAGTGCTGATCTGCACCCTATGCAAGCAATCGATGGCTTGTTCGGCATTTGTCCTTAACAAGGGAGACGAGTGCGTCATGGCTTTCAACGAGAACTGGCCGGGTGAAGCTCAGGGGTTTGTGCTTATCAACCAGCCTGGCCGACAGAAGCGCGGCGTCACTGAGTCTGAGCTGTGGGTTACCAAAGAACTAAAGTCTGACTCGGATATACGCTGGACTTCAAAGTACGGTTCAATTACATTCAACTGCTTCGGCAAGGACTTACCGGTCTTCGGTGTCAATGAGAAGGGCCTGATGGTTGCTGAGCTTGCATGGGGCCAGCAGAAACCCGGAAAACTTCTGCCTGGCGAGAAACCCATTGTATGGTTGGCATGGGAGCAGTATATCCTTGACCAGTTTGCTACAGTTGATGAAGCGCTTAATGACATCTCAAAGAGTAAATTGGGTGTTCAGGTTGATAGCCATGAGTTCTTCGTCTCCGATGCCAAGGGCAATTCAGGTGTGATAATGTGCGACAACCAGGGCACATTCAGAGTCTTTAAGGGTAAGACAATGAAACACCCACTGGTCTGCAATGGCTTGCCTGAAACCGATCCCGATCAACTGAAAGCTTACAAGGCTTTCGGTGGGAAAGAGGAGATGACCAGTTTCCGGAACTTCGGTGTATCTGACTTCGGCAGACGCTATGCAAACGGAATCCACCTGCTGGAAGCTTACAACCCCAAAGCGAAGTGTGCACCGGCATATGCATGGATGATGCTTGAAGTATTGAACCCGGGTGACTGGCGTCTTGTATATGATGCAAAAGCCCGACGTGCTGCATTCTGCACAATTCGCAACCCAAAGATCAAATGGGTCAACTTCGACGACATCAAATTCGGAGCAGACAAGCCAACCCTTATACTGGATGTTCAGACAGAACCTGAAGGCGATGCACTCAGTCGCTTTGTGCCATTGACCTCGGAGAATTATCTGGCTATGCTGCGTCCTGCTTATCTGTGGGGAATGCAGGGGCCATCGCCAGATCCCGCAGGATTCGCCGCAGCCGGTGGTGAAGCAATGATTCAGGTAGCACATAGGTATGGTATGCTGACACAATAATTCTAATAAGAAATTCTCACGCAAAGCCGCAAAGACGCAAAGAAAAAGGCTGGATAAGTCTATAAATGTATATGGTATATTTCGGTTCATGATTTACTGAAACACCAAGTTTCGTGCAATTTCCCTTCTTAGCGCCTTTGCGGCTTTGCGTGAGGTTAATTTCAAAAAAGGAAAGAAACATGCTTAGTAATGATATCCTGACTATTGTTGATGAACTGGTGCCTCTGATCAGGCGGTTCGCGAAGTCGGACTATGGGATTGCGGTAGGTGGGGCTCATGCTAAAGGGACGGCTGATGTTGAGTCTGACCTGGATCTTTACCTGTTTGCAAGCAGTGTCCTGACTAACGATGAACGGACCCAACTGACCAATCAGCATTCGTCGAATATCAGGGATATCATAACCTGGGGAGTAGAGGTTCCTTTTGAGCAGGGCGGATCGGACTTTTATTACAAGGACATCAAGATCGAATGCTGGCTCAGGAACAGCGAGTTTATTGAGGGTACTATCTCTGATTGCAGAGAAGGCATTGTAAAGCAGGAGCTTGTCAGATGGACGACTACCGGGTTCTTCAACCACTGCTGCCTCTCTGACCTGAAGAATATGATACCAGTTGAGGACCCGGCTGGTATCCTCTCACGCTGGCAGTCAGGTCTCTCTGATTATCCTATCAAGATGCAGGAGACCATAATCAATAAACACCTCTCAGGAGCCAGATTCTGGCCTCACAATTTTCATTACACCAGCGCAGTTGAGCGGCAGGATGTAATCTACACGACAGGAATAGTCCAACAGGTCATTCACAACATGATCCAGGTGCTGTTTGCAGTTAACAAGACCTATTTCCCGGGTGACAAAAAACTGGCAAGCGCCTTGAATCACCTTGACCGGCTGCCTGACAATTTTGTAGAGCGCATACAGGAGCTGATATTCCCGAGCGAGGGTGTCAGCGTGGACCTTCTCAGAAAACAACAGGTATGCCTGCAGCAGTTGCTGAAAGATGTGGAGAACCTGGTCACCTCGTAAAGGACTTTGCAGGATGGCAAAATATACGACCCACGAATCGCTGGCAATTAATATAACTCATGATGTCAAGCGTGAAGAGTACCTGGACTATATGACATTCCAGGCTAACTCTCGTCCTCTGTTCACTGAGCCATTCGGGCCTCTTATTGGACTCAAGGAGGAATGGGTTGAACAAGGTGCAACTCCGGAGGAACTCGACCTCTCCGCGTTTCGGTTTCGTTCTCCAATGCAAGCAGGCATTCCGATCAACACAGGCTATATGGGCCAGTATCGGAATGAGATAGTCGAAGAGACCGATGAATACATCATAAGGCTAGATTCCCTTGGCAGACATGTTAAACTGATGAAAGGATATGCGACACTTCCCCTACCCCTGGACTATCCCGTGAAATGCATGGATGACTGGCTGAAGATCAAGCCTCAGTATCAATTCTCTGAAGAAAGACTTTTGGGAGATTGGAAAACTATTGCCAATAAGAATTTGCAGGCTGGATATGCATCATTTGTCAGCATACCTGGAGGTTTTGACGAACCCAGGCAACTGATCGGTGAAGAGGAGCTGTGTGTATCCTACTACACTCAGCCTGAATTGATCCATGACATTCTGGAAACCGTTGGAGATACCGCATTCAAGGTGCTTGACGCGGTGTCATCGGTTGTTCAGGTAGATGAGTTATGCGTGCATGAAGACATGGCAGGAAAAAGCGGTTCACTTGCTGGTCCCAAGCAGATACAGGAGTTCATCAAGCCTTATTATCGCAAGATTTGGGATTTATTGCAGTCCCGCGGAGCCAGATTGTTCAGCCAGGATTCCGATGGAAATATGAACGGGGTACTCACTGATTTTATTGATGCCGGCCTAAACTACACTTACCCAATGGAACCCGCTGCCGGGATGGATATAGTCAAAACAAGAGAGATCTACGGTACCAGGCTGGCATTTCAGGGAGGAATAGATAAGCACATCCTCCGCCGAAGCAAAGATGAAATACTCCGGGAACTGGAATACAAAGTTCCACCAATGGTTAAAACTGGGGGCTGCCTGCTGGGCCTCGACCACCGAATCCCCAATGGAACCCCACTGGAAAACTATCGGTTCTACATCAGCAAAATGTGGGAGATTCTGGAAGAAACAAAACTCTGATTGTACGAGCCCGCTTTATTCACGAAGCTTCGCTTTTGCCCGGCAGTAGGGGCAAAAGCTGAGTCAGTCATGAATAATGCGGGCTAGAAACTAGGAGATACATTATGTCGGCACAGGGACAGCTTCAAGCTGATATCAGCGAGGCTATCATAAAGTTCGAAAAGGAATACATGGGTAGAGGTCCTCTGGAGACCAAAACTTACATTATCGATGATCTTGTGATTGTACGCCTCAAGGGAGTCCTTACCCAGGCAGAACATCAGCTGGCAAAATCTGATGATAATTCACGTGGCCGCGAACTGATAAAGCAGGTCCGCATTGAATTGATCGAAAAAGGACGTCCGCTTCTTGAAGCTGTAGTCGAATCTATCACCAGACGCAAAGTTCAAAGCCTCCATACCGATATAAGCACAGTAACCGGTGAGAGGTTGATAGTATTCACCCTCAATTCTCCACCGGATTGAAATATATAGGCTATCTGTCACATAATTCTTGACACTATGGGTATCCATCGGCTAAACTGAATTCGGACAAGTGCAGACAAGCGGGGGGTAGGACAACTACCTGCTGAAATGTGGGCCGCCAACAATATTTGTATTGTTGTGCGGCCTTTTTGCGTAATTGGCGTTATAATATACTACAAAAATCTGTTAAACCCGCTAGCCGGAAAATGTAAGGAGACAGAAATTGAATAAGCATAACAAGCTCCAGGAATGGGTGAATGAGATGGCTGCAATGTGCCAGCCAGACTCAATCGTTTGGATAGATGGATCAGAGGAAGAGAAAGAGCAACTTACCAAGGAAGCAGTAGCTACTGGTGAAGTTTTGCCTCTGGACAATGAAAAACTTCCAGGTTGTCTCTATCACCGAACAGCGATCAATGATGTTGCACGAACTGAAGACCTTACTTTTATCTGCACCACCATGAAAGATGATGCTGGCCCTACCAATAACTGGATGTCCCCAGAAGATGGTTATAAAAAAGCATCTGACATTTTTAAGGGTGCAATGGTTGGCAGAACGATGTATGTGATTCCATTTTCAATGGGTCCAGTCGGTTCCCCTTTCAGCAAAATCGGTTTAGAGCTGACTGACAGCATTTATGTCGTATTGAATATGCGGATAATGACATCTATTGGTAACCAGGTGCTGAAAGAACTCGGTGACAATGGCGAGTTTACAAAATGCCTGCACAGCAAAGCTGACCTTGATATCAAGCGCAGACTTATATTACACTTCCCGGAAGACAATGCAATATGGAGCGTTGGCTCCGGCTACGGCGGGAATGTATTGCTCGGAAAGAAATGCCTTTCACTGCGTATAGCAAGCTACCTTGGAAAGAATGAAGGCTGGCTGGCGGAACATATGCTGATTATGGGGATTGAAGACCCCGAAGGACGTATCGAGTATGTAGCTGCAGCTTTCCCCAGTGCGTGTGGCAAAACGAACCTGGCTATGCTTGTTCCACCTGAAGGATTACGGATCAAAGGCTACAGAATCTGGACAGTCGGTGATGACATAGCCTGGATGAGAGTCGATACGGATGGACGACTCTGGGCGGTTAATCCGGAGACTGGTTTCTTTGGTGTAGCGCCCGGCACCAATATGAAGACCAATCCGAATATGATGACTACTATCAAACAAAACACAATCTACACCAACGTAGGACTTCTGCCTAATGGCACCGTGTGGTGGGAAGGTATGGATGGAGAAGCGCCGGCAGAGTGCATCGACTGGCAGGGCAGACCCTGGAAACCTGGAACAAAGGATGAGAATGGCAAGCCCGTGCTTGCTGCACATCCGAACAGCCGGTTTACCGTGCCGATCACGCAATGCCCATCACATTCGTTCCGGACAGCACACCACCATGGTGTTCCTATTTCAGCAATTGTCTTCGGAGGCCGCCGCAACCGGCTTGCCCCGCTTGTTAACGAGGCATTTGATTGGGAGCACGGTGTATATATAGGCGCAACAATGGCTTCCGAGAGGACAGCTGCACAGTTCGGTAAACAAGGTGAAGTGCGGCGCGATCCTATGGCGATGCTGCCGTTCTGCGGTTATCACATGGGTGATTATTTCGAGCACTGGATCAATATGGGCAAAAAAATGTCCAACCCACCAAAGATATTCCATGTCAACTGGTTCCGGACCGATGAGAATGGCGAATACCTTTGGCCAGGATACGGTGAGAACCTGCGTGTCATCGAATGGATACTCGACAGATGCCGCGGTGAAGCCGAAGCCAGAAAGACTCCGATCGGTTATGTGCCGACTCCCGATAGCTTGGATCTGACTGGACTCGATATTCCCCATGACTCGATGGAGAAATTGTTTGCAGTCGAACGGGATGACTGGATGGGAGAGACTGAGGATGTCAGTACTTTCTTCCAGCAGTTTGGAAATCGCTTTCCGAAAGCTCTCTGGGAGCAGCATGAAGCGCTCAAACTGAGATTAAAAGCTCCTCTGACTCTGCTGAAACCTGGCAGCGAGTTGAAGCCACTGGCTGTAGAGTTAAACGAAGTTATTCAGCGTGAAAACAGCAATGTATATGGAATGCTCTCTGACTTTGGAAAGAGACTTTTCTTCCCCAAGGGAATATTGAGCCAGAGTGCTGAGGCCAAAGAAAAGGCCAATAAATTTGATGCAACCATTGGTATCGCACGTGAAAACGGCAAACCGATGTTCCTGCAGTCGATAATGCAGCACTTCCCGACCCTTAGTCCTGCAGATGCACTAACTTATGCACCTGCAACCGGCCGTCCGGATTTACGGAAAAAGTGGCGTGATCTTCTGCTTGCTAAGAACCCGAGTCTTGCCGGCAAGAAGTTCTCTAATCCTATTGTCACAAGCGGAGTCACTCACGCCCTGAGTCTTGTTGGAGACCTGTTCGTGGACAAAGGCGATATGATAATTCTGCCTGATAAGTTCTGGGAGAATTATGAATTGCTCTTTGCCACAAAGTTCCAGGCACAATTGGCGATCTATCCGTTCTTCAACAACAACGGAGGTTTCGATGTCGAAGGCCTGCGCCAGGCGCTGGCTACCCGCACCGGAAGCTGGAAGACCATAGTCATGCTTAACTTCCCGAACAATCCTACCGGTTATTCTGTAACCAAGAATGAAGCTGATGCAATCACGGACGTGCTTGTTGAGGCGGCTGATAATGGCTGCAACCTGATTGTAGTGTGTGACGACGCTTACTTTGGTCTGTTCTACAACGAAGACGTGCTGCAGGAATCAATGTTTGCCCGGCTTGCGTGTATTCACGACCGTATCCTCGCAGTGAAGGTCGATGGGCCAACCAAGGAACAGTTTGTTTGGGGACTTAGATCAGGGATGCTGACTTTTGCCACCCGCGCAACCCACAGCGAAGATGTGCTTTACAGTGCTCTGGAAAAGAAAGCTGCCGGAGCAATCCGCAGCGCAATCTCCAACTGCTCCCAGCCTGCTCAGTCCGTGCTGGCTAAGGAAATCGGCGGAGAATCCATTGCTGCTGAACACAGCGAAAAGCGCGACATACTTGAAGCCAGAGCTAAGAAGGTTATGGAGATACTGAAGTCTCCGGATTTCGATGAAGTCTGGGAACCGTATCCTTTCAACGCCGGATATTTCATGTGTTTGAAGCTCAAGCACTTAAACGCCGAGACTTACAGGACCTATCTGCTTGAAAAATACGGCATAGGTGTAATCGCTGATGGTGAAACCGATATCAGGGTAGCATTCTCAGCAGTTGAACTGGATGAGTTGACCGAACTGTATTTAATGATGGCTACTGCTGCAAAGGAACTGCAAGCAGCTAAATAGACTTGGGGAAAATTGTGATGCAGGCTTCCAGCCTGCGCTCCCCGGGTTTCTTAAGAGGAACGAAGGTTCTGCTTTCCATTACATTGTAACAAAAAGCAGATCCTTCGTTCCTCAGGATGACAAGGACCGCGCAATCCGTTCGTTCTGCGCTTGTCGAAGGGTGAGGACACCCTTCGACAAGCTCAGGGCGAACGGAATCTTCCAAATAAACTGTATTGTTACGCACAATAACAACCACTATGAATAGAACAGTAATACCTATCAATACCGAACATGACATCCTGCCTGAGTGGCATGGGACTCCTATTTCTGATCTATTGGTCTACCACAACCTTAACCGGGAGCACAGGAGATATGATAGCGCAGAAATGGTAATCGTATGCTGCATGGACCCCCGCAAGGTATTGAGAATTCCCGACAAGTTCGCTTATATACTCCGGACAGGAGGGGGCAATCCCGGCAGGGTGCAGTTCGAAATATCTTTTGCAGTCGCTGTGGGAGGTGCCAGAGCAATAGCTATCATAGCTCATGATGACTGTGGAATGGATGGTTTGGACGACCAAAGAGATAAATTCATCCATGGACTGGTAGGTGCAGGATGGAAACACGAGGATGCCCAGCTGCATTTCGACACTAACGCCCCGGATTTCGGCACCACAGACACAGTAGAATACATCTGCACTGCAACCCATCGAATGAAAGAGCTCTATCCAAACATAACAATCGCCCCGCTTTTTTACTCAATAGAAGATGGTAGATTACACCAGATCCAATAAACCAGTAGGCCTGACGCTCCTTTAGGGCTAATCTGGACTACTTTTCGCTCTGTTCATTCCCATTTCCTGTTCGCTTGCTCTATCAGACCATATATCGTAGTATTATCCGAACCCAATATTTGCCCGGGGAGATTCTCAAGCCACCTCGTTGGAATAGAGCTCTTGCCGTGGATTGCTCCGCTCAGGGTGGCTACCAGGGATGCTATGGTGTCGTTGTCGAAGGTGGCGTTGACTGCGCTGGTTACGGCTGTTTCGAAATCATCGAGGTGTTTGCATAGAATGTAGAGCATGCAGGGGATTGTTTCGAGCAGGTATGCGCCGGAACCCCATCGGGTGCAGGCGGTTTCGATGCTCAAGTTTTCATTCAGAGCCTGGGTTAGCTGTTGGCGGGTGAAGTCTGATAGCGTACCGGAGTATCTGTCGGTTCCTGAGCGGCTTTTTATTACGGTATCACCCTCTAATTCAGAAACAGTGTTGCAGAACCTGTCCACCAGCCATTTCGGGTCATTCTCCCAGGTTCCAGCTAAAATACTCCACAGAATATCAACATATGCTACGCAGCAGGCTGTGGATGTTGGATCGTTGTGGGTGATGACTGAGGCGGCTATTGTGTCCAGCCACAGGTCTGAAGATGGGTTATTCAGGTATGGCAGGATTATCGGTGCGATCCTCATAATAGCGCCATTGCCGGCGGAATCTACCCCGGACTCATACCACTGGTTGCCTGAGCGGAACCTGTTGAGGGCTCTGCTTACGCTCAGACCAATTCCGTTTATACGACGGGTTGCGAAGATTTGGATCAGGGCTGCCGGATCCAGTTGGCTGTCATTCAGAAGATGCTCAAGTGTCCAAAACGCCATCTGAGTGTCATCCGATGCAAGTCCCAGAGGCTGACCATCCGAGAAAAGTCCCGGCAGGTAGTCCTTTATAATCCCATAATGCGATCTCCGAACCTCTGCAGTCATGGATTCGCTGGTATTCCCAAGCGCATCCCCAACAGCAAGCCCCAGAAGCATACCCTCCACTTTATCGGGATCAATAAGGTTGGCGTGACCGCGTGGATCGGATGTCAGCATTGGGGACATACGAAGCTTGATGGCACCGCTGTCTATTAGACCTAAAATATTGTGTTTGTCTTTGTATGGCATGGTTTGGACCTGGATAGGACATATGGGACCTATAGGACTTATAGGACATGATACCAGGGTAGGTATTAGAAATCGGTCACCCAAAAACGTAAATTATAAAAAACATCAGATTTTAGTTCTTTCGGTAGTCAAACGAAGTGGAACTGCCGAAACCCAATGCCACCTATTCTTCATCCAATCCCATCTCCCTTCCCGAAGCCCGAAGTCCGAAGCCTCTCTACTTCTCCAAGTCTCCCCGTCTCCCCATCCCCAAGTTCTCATCACCGCGAAACATCTTACTTTCCCAGTGCTTTGCTCAAGCTCAGAATTTTCTGGACCATCTCCACGCGGATTGCATCCAGGTCTCCCCCACCCGCGTCCAGTTCCTTGAGCCACTTTTCACCGTCCATAGCCAACTGACGGGTCTTGGTCTTACTCTTCCCCTGTTCTATCAACTTCAGATAGGTCGACAGATAACGCACGTCGTTGTACGCCTCGCGCCAGCCTTCCCACTGGATTGTGGAGATTGGGCCGTCTACCGCTGGATAGGTCATCATATGGTCGCGAATCTCGAAGTTGGAGTCGAAATCATCCCACATACTCTTGCCGAAAGCCCATTGGTAGGCCCAGGTCGTGCAGCCGTCATAACCCCGCTGCCAAAGCTCCAGGCCGTAGCTCCTGCGGTATGTTTCCGGCTCCTCCCGACCACCCTGCGGGGTACCATACACCCAGGCCTTGTTGCCCGCTTCGTGGATCATCCTCAGTTCATCCTCTGAAGTGCCTCTATGGATGATCGGTCGGCTCAAGGAGTCGCCGGCAAGCCTGAAGAACGTCTGCCCCACAGCAGCGCCAGTCATTCCGCCGGCTTCCTGAACGGCCTTGTAAGCATCACGCTCCGCAGCAAGCAAGTCACCACCCGCTTCATCAATACCGTAGATAAGAGGTGTGGGAAATCCGGTCTCCTTACAGAATGTCATCCACTGTTTGGTCTTGTCTGTGATCTCTTTGAGCAGTTCCTGCTTTCGCGCGGGGTCCTTTGTATAGGCATACTCACTGATTGGGATTCCCGGACGGATCTTTATAATCGGGCTTCCGGTAAGCCCTGCTTTCTTCCTTAACTCCCATATCCGTCGGATGTGCGAGAAGTCCAGTTTGCCGTCCGGAGTGGTCAACATATCATCCTCGCAGGCCGGCAGGTCAACCCCGTGCGCTTTCAGGTCTTTCATCTCCGCCAGGTACTGCTCCGGACTTCTCATCAGACTGTCGTAATAGGGCTTGGTGTTTTCATTGTAGTTCTTGTAGTAGATAGGGTCATAGAGGAAATTCTCATAGAAGATGCCGTATTCCAGCATAGGAGGCTCCAACTGGAACGGCAGCACCGTCACGGTCAGCGGTAGAGCGATGCCCTTGGCCCCGGTCATGGTCAGATTCAGGTTGCCTTTGTAGACACCTGCTGAGGTGTTTTTTGGTATGTGTACGGTCACCCAGAATTGCTGGAGTTCCCCTGCTGGGATCGTGACAGGTTGCAGCGTCTTGGCGTCCCGCGGTCCATCAGGGTTCTTGAGCCTGTTGCGCTTGGTGACATCATCCACTATCACCAGCCCCGAGTCCTTTAGCAACAGTTCCGGGGTGAACACCGGTTTCTCCGGGTCGCCGTTCTCGAGCATCTCCGCCGCCTGCCACCAGCACTTTACCGCGAACAGATCAGCCACGGGAGACGGCCTGCCCTGGCGCGATTTCGGAGAAGTAAGCGAGGACGCTGTCACCTTCACATCCTTCAGTTCCTGTGCTGCGTAGACTGCAAAGCTGACGGGAGCGTACTCATCCGCGCACGCGCTGACTTTAAGAGAGGTCCCTACCACTCCGGGTACGGGGAAACACTCAGGTGTAAGCCTCTCGTTTCGGATTGGAGGCACGTTGTATATGAGGTAAGGTCTGTCACCGGAGGTTTTCACCCATCCTGGCATGTTCCGCAGGGAGTCAGCGGCAAAGCCAACATATCGCAACTTCTTCCTGACAGATTGCAGGTCCCCACTGCCGGCCTTTGAGAGGTTCTCTATATCCGAAGCGGCTGACGCTATGTTCTTCGCGTAATATGCGGTAAGCTTGTTGTCTATCTCACGCAGCCACGGAGCAACCTTGCCTGACAAAGGTTGGGCAGGAATTGTATTTTCCTGCTTCTGCAACTGCAGGAACTGGCGGTGCAGATTGTGGACGCCATTTCGGAACGACTCCTCCGATGCCTTCCTGGCTTCGTCCGCCTCGGTGGTTATCTGCTTCTCAATCCTCTGGGAGAGTTCGGGCATGGGTATCCCAACCACCTCAAACTCGTCCAGATACAGTACCACGTTCTCGCCGGCCGGGCTGTTGATGTAGACTGCCACCCACTCCAGGTGGTCCGTATCAACGAACGACGGCTCGTTCTTCGATTCCCACTCCTGCCAACCGGAAGGGAGCTGCTTATACTCTCCTCCGCTGCCACACATACCGCTCGCGCCGCCGTAGAAGCCGAAGCCAAGCCTGGCGGAACCTTTCTCCACCAGAAGCGCGCCACGAACGGTCGGGCTACCTTTGAGAGGGATGTAGAAGTGGGTTCCTTTCCAGTAGGACGCTGTGCCGGTCCTGAATGAGATATCCAGTTTGAAGGATGACTTGCCCTTGTAAGCCTTCTCTTCGCTGATCCCGGCGAAGTTCACGACAAACTCCCCGTTGTCCCACCAGCGAACCATCCCCTCGTCCCCGGCCTCAAAGCCGTTGTGGTACAGGACCTGGCGGCTGCCAATGGAGTCCTGAGCAAAGGTTTGGCCAACCACCAAGAGCAATCCAAGAACTAACGCAGCGAATGCTAGTAGTCTCATGTATAATATCTCCTTTGAGTAAACACCCTGTCTGAACTGGTTTCCAGCTATACTTCTTTCGGTAGTCGAACACAGTGGAACTCCCGAAACCCAAAGTCCTCTACTTCTCCCCATCTCCCAGTCTCCCAGTCTCCCCATCCCCAAGTCCTCCCCTTCTCCGTGACCTCCACGTCTCCGCGTGAAATCCCTTCCCGAAACCTGAAGCCTGAAGCCCGAAGTCTGAAGCCTATCCCTTCCGAATCCATTTAACCGCTTTCACAATATTTACCACCGGTTTGAAATACCAGCCTTCGAACTCATTCGATACTTCTTCCAGATGCTTGCGGACTGGGAGGTGCTGGGGGCACTTGGTTTCGCATTTTCCACAGTTTTGGCATAGAGAGGCGTAGGAGGGGTTTCCGTCTATTCCGCAGGTGTAGGCTGCATACCATCTCTGTTGGGTGCGGTCATTGAAGATGTGTTTGTTGTTATATAAGCTGAAGCACATCGGGATATTTACGCCATGTGGGCAGGGCATACAGTAACCACAGCCGGTGCATCCGATTTTCTGAAGCCCGGAGATATAAGCCTTAACGTCTGATATGCGCTGCAAAGCTTCCTGAGACATGGATTTTGGATATGCAGTGCTTGCTGTCCGGATGTTTTCTTCGATGTGTGCTTCTTCATTCATACCTGAAAGCACAGTCGTTACTTCCGGATGGTCCCAAATCCAGCGCAGGGCCCACTCTGCAGGAGTCCATTTCTCCTCGGCTTTATCCCAGATGCTCTGCACTTCCTCAGGCATTTTCCCAACCAGAGTTCCACCCCGAAGCGGTTCCATTATTACAACTCCAAGGCCCTTTGAAGCAGCATATGACAGCCCTTCTTTCCCTGCCTGATAATACTCGTCCATATAGTTATACTGTATCTGACAGAAATCCCATGGGTAATCATCAACTATCGCCTTGAACTGCTCCAGGTCACCATGGTATGAGAAACCAATACGCCTCAGTTGACCTTCCTGTTTTGCCCTGTCAATAAACCCCTCAATCCCCAATTCCTTCGCCCGCTGCCAACCAGCAAAAGTGTTGAGGGCATGCATTAAATAGTAATCAATATGATCAGTCTGCAGGCGTTTCAGAGAGGTGTTGAATATGTTTTCAATTCCTTTCAGTGAGTTAACCAGAGGCATAGGCAGCTTCGTAGCCAGCAGGACCTTATCCCGATACCCACCAGCCAGTATATTGCCAAGCACTACCTCACTCTTAGGATAAGTATGTGCCGTGTCAAAGTAATTGACCCCCTGCTCGATAGCCGATATCACCTGCCGCGCAGTCCGCTCCTCATCAATCTTCTTATCCCTAACCGGAAACCGCATACACCCATAACCAAGTATAGAAACCCGATCCCCAGTCTGTCCCATTTCTCGATATAACAAGATTTACCTCTTCCCTGGTAGTCTACTAGACTTATATTATTATACTTGGCTTTGTGGGGGAAATTATGAATTATGAATTATGAATTATGAAAAGGGAAGGGTATACCACTCGCTAAGTATAAAGATAAGCTTATATTGCCAGGGAGCTATTATGTCTACATAAACTTTTCTGAAAGGATCATAATTCAATGTCAGACATTAATAATACAAATGCAGATGCACCTATTAAAAAACGATTATTTTGGACTTGGGACCACACTACTGAGTGGGCGTTGAACCGGCCGGGGAGTCAGACTACGGGGACATCTAATTATTATGGCCGGACACCTGAGGATTTTGTTGACGATTACAGCAATCTTTTAAGATGGTGCGGGCAGCATAATATCAACGCAGTCGTTGTCTGGGGACTGCTGAGGGATTCGCACGGTGGAGTTGAATCGGTTAAAAGGCTCTGTGATATTGCTAACGAAAACGATGTAAAGCTGCTGTGCGGCGTAGGGCTTAACTCATATAACGGAGTTTACTACGAAGGCGACTCGCCAGCCAGCCTTACGAAGCACCTGATTTCACACCCGGATTTATATGCTAAGGATGCCGATGGTAAGAAAATGGTTTTCGATTTTGGGCTGAATGGCTCAGCTATCACCCATTTTGCATGCCCTTCCCGCAAAGAAAACCAGCAGTTTGCTGCTGAATCTCTAAAGTGGTTATTTGAGACTCTGCCAGGGCTTGGTGGAGTGCAAATGGAGGCTGGTGATTGCGGAGTATGTATGTGTGAGCTCTGCAGAAAACGGCGTCAGTATTCACCTTATGCCCTGTCATGGGAGGATATGGCTCTTATGTACCCGATAGCTGTAGATGCCATACGCTCAGTTTCCCCTGATGCATTTATAGTCTGTGAGACCTACTCGAATCCTGTAAAACGAGACGACTCAGAAAAGCCTTTGGGATTCGGAGAAGGAAGACCGATATGGTCGGATGAGTGCCTGGCCAAGTTCCCCGATGGGGTATATGTTCAATGGAGAGGTGATAATGTCGTAAAACCCGTTGGAAAAATGAACTGGACCGATGCCGGAACAATAGAAGACAACCGCCACCACCACATTATGCGCACTCATCATTCAACATACTGGGAAGGAATAAGGGGGGAAGTAGCATTCGACTGGCTGGAAGAAATGGTACAGCAGAGTATGGCCCACGGTATGGACTGCACCTCTATTTTCGGTGAAGTCTCACCATTCAACACAGGAGCAGAACTAAACTACCTCGCACTGGCGAACTACGGCAGCGCCAACAATCCAACGGCCGATATGAATATATTCATGAGGGACGTTGCCGGGCCATTGCTGGGTGGTGAGGATGCTGCACACGACTACCTGAAATACGCCAGGCTGAGAACAGACCGTAAAAAACTCCCAGATGCACTAAAGCATATCTACTCCTACTGTGGAAAGCTACCATCAGAATCAGCAAGACGCTGGGCATGGCTTGCGTGTTTCCTGGAGTCTTCAATTTATCCGTGATTCATAGTTGCGGAGAGCGTATCTGAAATTATGAATTATGAAAAGGGAAGGGAGAATGATCGGTCTACGATTAAGCCTCCTGGTTGAATGCATCGGTATCAGAGCGGAGGGGGAGCATAAACCATTATGTTACAGTCACATCCTGATCCCACAAAGCGCCGATGCCGATGCACAAGGTAACTGCGAAGTGCGTATCTGAAATTATGAATTATGAATTATGAAAAGGGAAGGGAGAATGATCGGTCTACGATTAAGCCCCTGGTTGAATGCATCGGTATCAGAGCGGAGGGGGAGCATAAACCATTATGCTACAGTCACATCCCGATCCCCCAAAGCGCCGATGCCGATGCACAAGGTAACTGCGAAGAATAAAATCGTGTTAGTTGCATCGGTAGTCGAGTGAAACGGAACTGCCGATGTGGGAGTAACAGAGACCAATACCACTCACGAGTCTAACAATTCGGCTTCGGCTACAGGGTAACCGAAGCGGCAGTCCTAATTTTCTCGCATTTTCTCGAAAAATGGTGGCAGTCCCAATTTTTTATATATTAAACAATTAGGCTGGACAACACTACATTGTATGTTCTACAATACATCAGTCAAATATCCACCGAGGGGATGTAACAATGAGCCCGAAATCCACATTACCATTAACTAAGTTTTATATCGCAGGTTTGCATGGTGACCGTGACGTGACACTGAATTTCACATCACCAGCCACAATTATTAACGCTGACAATGGAGCAGGAAAAACGACGGTTTTAAATGTACTATTTCGTATCTTGGAAGGTAATTGGTTCAAACTGTTTCGCACTTGTTTTTCATATGTCGAACTGACTTTTGGTGATAGTAACAAAATACGAATTGATTATGAATTGTTAAGTAATAGTAAGCATTTCGGAGAATGGCTTCGTCAAGTAACGCCCATTAGGAGAAAGATACCAGAACTTGAATTGCAACAGCTTTATTTATATCTGCTCTCTGCTTCACCTAATAGAGATCCCGAAGAAGATCCTTTCATACGCGAGATTGCTCGCAAATTAGATATTCCTCTACGTATGGCAGTTCGTGAATTCATTCATATGTGTCAGATGGACCCAAGCGAAATGGGTGATAAAACTAAACTCATAGAAAAATTTAATGCGATAAAAAAACATATTGATTGCCAAGTTCTATACCTTCCAACATACCGGCGAGTAGAAGAAGATATTGTAGGTATAACAATACCTCGCGAATCCCCAGAAGAGCAAATCATCCAATTCGGTATGCATGATGTGGAGGATCGCATCAACCGTATCACAAGTGAAATAAAAGACTCCGCACTTAGATGGTCTACCCAAGTTAACGGTGATATTCTAACGGAACTTATTAATGAAATCCAAGTTGATGAATCAACTTATATGCAGATTACAGATGTTGACACAGTAGGCATTGTTCTTGATCGAACAAACCGCAGTTCAGAGAAACCACGTATAGTAGAATTAATTGAATCAGGACAAATAAGAGATGAAAAACGCAAACCATTAGCTTATTTTTTGGGAAAACTCATCCAGATATATACTCAACAGAAAGACAAGGATAATTCCATTAAGTCATTAGTAACAACATGCAACCATTATTTACGGGATAATAAGCTGCATTATGATGAGAGTAAAGTCGAGGTTACCGTGGTAAATAGAACTAATCCAGACATCAAAGTTACTTTCGGTAGCTTGTCTTCTGGAGAAAAACAAATAGTGTCAGTATTCTCAAAATTATATCTTGATATTCCAGATAAATGTGCTCTCATTATCGATGAACCTGAATTATCTCTGTCCATTGAATGGCAAAAGAGATTCTTACCGGACATCTTAGCTACTGGTAAATGTGATTTTCTGCTTGCTGCTACTCATTCACCGTTTATCTTTTCAAATGAATTGGATGAAGTTGCAACAGATATGACAATCAAGTTCAGGAGTAATCACGATGTCTGTAGATGACCTTCGTAAAGCACAATCGGATTATTCTGTGGCATGGTTGAAATTTATCCAGAGTTACCCAAAATACCCACAAGCCCTGTTCTGCTTCTTTGAAGGCGACGATATGAAATATTATGGAATCAGAATTGACCTTAAAGTTAAGCCTTTGGATAAGTATTATTTAACATGTCATGGAAAACAAGGGGTACTTCGAATAGCAGATCTTATAGCAAAAAAATATACAAAGGCATGGTGTGCTTTCTTTATAGACAGCGATTTTGATGATCCTTCAGAATTCGCAAACATTCCCTACCTGTATGTCACCCCCTGTTATTCGGTTGAAAATCTTTATGTGACCAAAAACTGTTTTTGTAATATACTTCGATCTGAGCTAAAGATAGACAACGATGATGGGTCCGATACAGATCGATGTATAGCCACAGAAATGTATACGAAAACAATGGATCAACTCCTGAATGCAATGAAACTGTTAAATGGCTGGCTTTTCATACAGCATAAGAAGGCAAAAGAAGTCGGATCAAAATGCCTTGATATAAACAATCTTGTCATTTGTGATCTAATATCCTGTAACCTAAGTGGAATTACTACACAATATGATTATGCAACAATCATGAATAAATGCCCGAATAGCCACAGTGTTTCAGATGCGGAATTAAATGAAGCCATAGAATATTTAACCTCTTCGGAGCGTATTTTCAAATACCGTGGTAAGTGGTTGCTTCAAATATTTGCAATATTTATAAGATTGTTAGTACAAGATGCCAATAAATCAAAACCTGTATTTTTTACTCGCAAGTATAAATCAAGCCTATCAATATCAGGTAATATTTTATCTGATTTATCTCAGTATGCAGATACTCCAGATTGCCTAATAGAATATTTCAATACACTCGCTCAGAATAAACCTGTATGAAGAATAACGCAATAAATTACTTGTTATATCGGAATTTTATATGCTTGTATAATTTTTTCAGTGTTTCGGGAGCTTGAGGGTTGGAGCACAATTAATCTTGATAATCAACAAGCTTTATCCCAACCCGGAAGTCCCGAAACCGCTGGATGCACTTCTTTTGGTATATTGCGAGAAAGCCGGTTTGCACAATGCTAAATAGCTCAGCCAATCTGAGTTCCCACAGCGAAGAGCTACTGTAAGTGTCAATATTTATGTTAGCTGTTAATGGAAATGAAGTTGATTGCGTGTGCATTCCGAAAGAGGGGTGCGAGTTGCGGGAACTCAACGAGTACACCCCCTTCACGCGATGAAACAAACGTTCCCGAAGCATGCCGACACATAACACATATTATATGTCATCTTTTTTCTACGCAAGCATTATATTGCAGCAATCTCACAATCACACACGCTTGTTCGAAATATTTATGCATATTTTTTTATGCAATTCAATAAATATGCAATACCCTTACTATAAGATTCAAGATCATCAGCTGTTTCTTTAATGTATTGCAATATTTCATTGTCTATTCGAAGTTTCTCAGCACGTTTTAACACTTCAAGTTGTGACTCCGGGGGTACTTCTGCCTTAGCAATATAGTTGGCAGCACCTGCAATCAAGCATTCTACTAAAGATTTGTAGTCTTGATTACCAGTTAAAATGATGGGGACAATCCAAGGATAGTTATTGGTCAGGAGTTCTACAATCCTTAAGCCAGCCTTCTGATCATTCTCCATATACATATCTATTAAGGCTATATCAATGTCTTTAGCATCCTTGTTTAGCGTGCTTACTGCTTCAGTTACAGAAATAGCCGTAATCACTACATATCCATTTGTCTCAAGCCAAGGTTTCTTACTCGATATAAAATCTAGTTTATCATCTATGAGCAGTATTTTCATTTGAGCACCTCACTTTGCGCATAATAGGGGATGACTAACGTGAACCAAGCTCCTTTTCCATTATTGTCATTATAGTAAACATCACCATGTGCTGAATTCGCAATTTTTCTGCACAATGCCAAACCAAATCCCAAACCTAATGCTTTGGTACTTCGAATCACCTTAAACAAATCTTTGCGAATCTCAGGATGAACACCGAGACCATTATCTTGTACATCAATTGCAATTCCATGTGGTTCTCCGCCAAGCAGACTTTGTTCATCCACAGAAACATTCCTCAGAATAACCTCCACCTCCTTTCCGTCTTGTTTCAAAGACACTAGTGCATCAAGTGCATTTCTAATCAATACGTCAAGACAAGCCTTAACTGCAGGTACATCAATTAGGACTTGCTGGAGATCGATTTGAATCCTGAGTTCTTGTTTAATACCAGAAAATTCGAGACAACACTGATCAATCTCTGCCTGGATTAATTTGTCTAAATCAATCTTTTCAATCCGTTCTTTCCAAGGTTTTTGAAGACTCAGGAACTGCACACGCGTCCGTGCAATTTGGCTTGCATGTATTTGAGCTCTATCAACTGCTTCGAGTGCATGCGTTTTATTTACTTGATCTTTCTTCAACATTCCTGATAATAGATCCAGATCAGTGTTCAGACCATCAAGAGGAGTATGCAGACTATGTAGTATAAGCCCAAATGTTTCGTTCTGTATTGTTTCTACACGTTTTTCAACATCTCGAGCTACCAAAAAATCATGCAAAGCAAGAGCCATTTTCTTTGCTAAGGATCTAACCATTGCTAGGGTTTCGTTTTTATTAAATGTGTTGCCATTAGTTGACAATAAGCCGAACGCTCCTATGCAATGGCCTTCTAGTAGGAGTGGCTGGAAACAAACAGATTTCACTTTCTTGATTAACAACTTGGTAACATCGTTTGACAAGTCATTTTCGATTGCTTCAAATACCTCAGCGTTCTGTGCCCTCTTGGCCGTTTGTTCTTGTCCCGATATTATTGTTCGCACAGACCACGAATTGAGATTAGTCAAAGAATATCGGAGATTCGCTACATTTTCATAACTGTCGTGCCCAGGAATACCTAATCTAAGTAGGAAGCACTCTTCATTCTGACTATATCGCAGAATCCCATATTCGGAACAAGTTCTTTGGCAAGCTTCTAGAGCCAGCATTCTTAATGCTTCCTCAGGTGAGGATACTTCCGCCTGAAGTTTCTGTTCAATATCAACCAGCTGAGCCTCCACTTTAGCCAGTTCATTATTTATATATTTTTCGCTATCCCGAATAGCAAAAAGCACTTCGCGCGCATAAGGTTCTACCAGAGCTATCAAATCTCGATTATCATTTACGACATTAACCTCAATATAGGCCACCATCTTCCCGCTGTCCATCACAGGCCAAAGTATATATGCATCTCGAGAGGTAGTAGGCTCCTGTGGGTCAGGTCCAGATTCCTTGAATAACATACCAGTTCCGGTTTTTTGAGCATTTGATAGATTGTTATTGACTGCAATGTTAACCGGTCCACCAATCTTCAATTCATTCCCATACCCAGCCACTGCTTCTAATGCATATTCTCTGGCTGCGTTCATTCTATGAAATATTTTAACTTGATTGAAGCACCGTTTAAACACATAACTCTCTTCAGGTGCACGATTATATAATGATCCGGCAATTATACCCAACCTTTCTCGGAGTGACATCGTACGAAGTTGATCTGAACCAGTCATATCGTGTACAGATTCCATGACCGCAAGTGGGTGGCCATTAATTGCTCTGACTACATTGTTAGATTCATCACGCACCGGCTGACTCCACACACGAAGGTAGAACAACGCATCTTGATCCCGAAGAGGAAGTGGAGAGAGGAAAATGCTATCCTTCGGCTCAGCAGTGTTAAATGTCTTTTCCACTAGACAATTGGGACACGGACAAAAACGATAACCATGCCAAGTCGAACATCGTCCACCAGGAAATCGGATCATTTGATCTTGACGGATCGCTATAGTATCCTGCGTAGTAATGCCTTTAGAACCGAGTATTATCCGACGCATAGCATTGTTCATAAACCAGACTCTATGAGATTGATCTATAATGTCTACTCCAACATCCAACTGCGTTAATAACGATGGCACAGTAGCGCGGTCACCATAATATTGCCGAACCCAATCGCTAAGACTGATAAGTTGCTCAATCTCATTCATAAACACTTCGATCAATTGTCTTTGTTCATTGTACGAACGCTTAAGATAACGATAGGCGCCAGCAGCTAATGCTTCATACTCATATCGCGCAACATCCTGTGGTTTGTCAGATGGTACATTGCTATATACAAGAACGAACAAAGATTGGTTAAGTGATGTTAATCTTCGCGTAGTTTCTATACCATCCCAACCACCATTAAGCGCGTGATCCACCACAGCAAACCTGAATCGTTGCGGGTCATTTGTAATTATCTCGACTGCTTCTTCACCAGTTGGCACACCTACACTATCGATACCTTGATTTTGCAATTGCTCAACTAAGTGTCTTCTGTACGCATCGTCATTATCTACTACAATCACTGACCTTTTTAACAATTGACTCGCCCTCCCCTACAGAAGTGGTAATTTGACCTCGAAAATTGTTCCCGCTAGGATGATACTTCTACCTACACTAATAGTTCCTTTCACTGTCCCTATTTGGACACTTTCAACTATGCTCTTGCATATATCAAGACCCATTCCACATCCATTTGGCTTAGTAGAAAAGTGAACATCGAAAATCCGATCAAAATCCTTACGATGTATACCTGGTCCATTATCATAAACTCGAACAATTCCCCAATCTATGCCAGTTTCAGACTCCTGTCGTTCCACCTGTACAAATATTTGACCTTTACGGTTCAAAGATTTATTTAATCTGTCCAGTTGCTGGTCTGCATTAGTCATCAGATTATATAGTATTTGTTCAAAGCTATTTTCACGCATTCTAACAGTACTTTTTTTGCCTAAGCATGGCAAAAACATAATCTCCACTTTTGGAAAATCGTTTCCAAATCGACAAATAACTCGTTCGATAACATCTTCAATAGGAAAATCAGTCACTTCCTGATGATGACCCATAGCCCACATTCTGAATTGTTCACAAATGCTCTGTGCTCTGTAACTTCGCTCACGAAGTTCTTCAGCACATTGCTGCGCAGCTTCCAACTCTCCCATAGCCAGATGTTTTTCAAGATTATCAATGATAAACGCATTCGAAATAACTGCCTGTAAATCATGAGCCATCGACCCATAGGCTTTTCCTATTAATTCGAATGGCTTCATCTGACGAAGTGTTGCAATCTGTTTCATTTCCTGGAATACGCGGGTTATTTCTCTTGCATAAAATTTCAACTTATTTAGATCTGAGTGATCAAATTTTAAATAGTGATCATGGAATGCAAATAGTGCGTACCCTTGTTGATCTCCCAATTGATTCTCCACCCTTACGCCTGCACAAGATATATAATCAATTGTTGCAAGAAGATACTTATGCATCGGACGTCTCGCCGGGTCACTAACATCAGATTCCAAAACCTTGCGATTTTCCAGAGCAACATTTTTGATTGGACTCAGATCCAATGCTTCAATAGAATCCCCATATAGATGTTTTGGATCAGATTTTGCGATTACTTCTGTTACATAAGTTACTTCATGAACAGCATATAGAATGACTACTGCTGCATTTGTTGTCCTACGGACTTCATCGAGTATACGCTCCAAATTGCTTTGTCTATTTTCCATTGATAGAGGAGCAATACTATCATCTTCGGACTCAGAAATAATGCCAAGTAACTCGATTAGTGATCTCGGGTTTTTCCGACTATCATCTATAGCTGCAAAAAGTTCAGAAGGCCCAAAAGGCTTCGTAATATAAGCATTGATTGAAAGGGTAGAAAAAGAATCTATCCGGTTCATATCATCGTGTGGTCTGTCAGCACTCATTAATATTGTACGGCAGTTAGGTTTTATTTGCTGTAGCATACGGATTATCTCAATACCGTGATAATCCTCATATCCACGAAGATGCATGTCGATAATTGCAAGATCAACATCATCTGATTTGGATGCTATTACTAGCTTTGCATCATCTTCATTATATCTTGTAATGGTCTTGCAACCTTTTCCCGCAAGGAATGATGAGAGTGAGTCAGCAAAAGATTTATCATCATCCACAACAAGGACAGTCTTCACATCACCTAGATTTATATTGTGGAGATATGAGACGTCAAGTAATCTTGGTAATATTTTGTTGGTATGTCTCCAATCAGGATCTTTAGATTCCTTTTCATCAGTTGGTAATAATAAGTCTGATACTGAAATCGATGAACGAACATATCCATTATAGTCAAGTGTGACGATACGATTTTTTTCGTCAATAAGTACTTTGCGGAAACAACCGGCAACCTCGTCTCCAGGTAAAGGTTTATGGAACTGATGCCAGTCTTCGGGGAGGATTTTATCCAAATTGTCCAAAAGAATTTCTGCCCTCACTGAATTATCTATAATCCCAAGAGCTTTCGATGATGTGACAACATCGACAGTCATTACTTTTGGATCACCATCTACCCAAGTTTGAACAATACTCCATGGGTCATTCTCTACTCGAATATGACTCACGGCAACCTCTGAGCGACCAAACGCAGGACCGATTTCGACCAAAAGCAACTTATTCCACAGTAAATCTTTTCCTACCTTTCTAAAATCGTCATGTGTTTTAAAACTTGGAATGACTTCACGCCCCGGAAGCCAAGCCATTTTATTATCACGAATCCTGACAATGGCCCCCGACGGTCTTAACTCGACAACTGTCCCTTCAAAAATCTCTCGGTTATCCAAATCGAATCCTCACTTAGATGAGATTCTGTTGACATACAGATAGTCTTGACTAGCATTATACGGTTATCATATTTGACTGTCAAAATTCATC
This sequence comes from Abditibacteriota bacterium, assembly GCA_942493375.1. Classification (GTDB taxonomy): domain Bacteria; phylum Armatimonadota; class UBA5829; order UBA5829; family UBA5829. Next base: position 1,283,879 of record OW818698.1, read on the forward strand.
TATATCTTCCGCATTTCTAATGCTATTATCTGATCACTATCGACCATTTGTTTGCAATACGCCAAAGACGAGATATCTTTACATAACAATAGGGTAAAGGGCATGGTTAAGGGGGGGGTAAAGGGGACTGCCACTTTTTTAAGCACACACCCTATCCCCAATCCCCCATCCTTTCAATCATTTCTTCAGGTGCAATACGCAGGATTTCGGCGGCTCGGTTTCGGGTGATTAGTTGCTGTTCTATTGCCTACCTCACCAGTCTGCTCAGGCGGTCTTCCAGGAAATCGGAATTGTCCAGCCTCCTTGGTTCGTTGGCAGGATATTGAGGATATTGGGACGCCCACCTTTTCACCAACACACTCACTCCACCAGATACAAGAACATGGCCATGATTCTGACAGCTTGTAGACGGGTAGCGCCAATAACAACCGAATGCAGTGGGAGAACATACATCCGAATGGTATAATGGCATGTGGTTTGGGTCCGACAACAGGGTAAGGAGAAAATCAGTGCGTAGAATCCGACGTAGAAGCAAAAGTGAGGATGGAGTGTTTGAGCTTCCCAAAGTAGATATTGAGGCAGCCAGACAAATCGATCCGGACATGGGAATATTGTCTATGATTGCATATTGGCGACCAAAGACAAATTCCGAAGGGGTTGATGTTGGGGAAAAAGCCCATATGTCGATCTTTCTACCCTGCGATAGTAACGCTCCCTGCCCATGTGGAAGCATGGAACCCTTTGGCACATGCTGTTCCCACCAACCAGTATGGAATATCCTCACTCCAAACCCAGGAATGGATGGATATGACTTCGTGCGTCCAATCTCACTGACATATATAATCACTGACAAAGACCTGGTTATTGAGCAAATGCAAGCAGATTGCAGATTCCAGTTGGTTGGTAATGAGAATCGCCACTTTCTCTTTCCAGACAATCCACGGCAGGTTTCTAAATATGGAATAGTCAACTTCGGAGATATTACTATTAAAGAACCCGATTGTCTGTGTATCGAAACCATGAGCAACAAGCGGATGCAATATCTGCGTGGAATAATGGAAGGCATATTCGGTAATATGCTGTCACTTCCATACTATGAAGAAGGAGAATTGGCTACAATTACAAAACCTGATCGGGAATAAATCAAAGAGGACTGCTTCAAGGGGACTGCCACTTTAATTGACCATAAAAATGCCAATGCGGAGATTGGCGCTCCCGGGCAAGGTGTAAAAGATATTTAGTTCCTTCGGTAGTCGAACGCAGTGGAGGATATTGGGACAGCCATCTTTTCAGATGCCACCATCACCTCAACCGCTTCCGAAACTCCTCCATCAACTGATCTGACGGGAATCGGGATCTTTCACATATGCTCTGGGCAGCAGATAGTGCCTCTGGTGGTGAAAGCTGGCCAACTGTGACTAGCTCTATCAGAATCTCCAGCCCCCACCTGGCATCTATTCCGTCGGTTGTTGCTGCGTTGAGGAGGGCTCGGTCGTTGGTGTATAGTGTTGCTTTGGTTGTTTGCGAATATAGTAGACATATTCTATCTCGGAAAGATAGACCACCTCTGCGGGCTGCAGCATTCATGACGATTTGGATATCCGGCTCGATTATGGTTAGTTTAAGACGTTCTACTTCGGTGTCATCGAGTTGGTGAACTTCTTCGAGTATCGGGGAGAGGACTATTACCTTGCCAAGGGATGAGGCAGCAAGACCAAGGAGACTGGAGTCTTCCAGGCAGATATCGATTAAAACACAAGCATCCAACACCAGCAAACGCTCAGGTTTTGCCAAGGTTACCCCACCCAGTCCCCAATCCTTTCAATCATTTCTTCAGGTGTAATTCGCAGGATTTCGGCTGCCCGGTCTCGGGTGATTAGTTCTTGTTCTATTGCCTGCCTCACCAGTCTACTCAGGCGGTCTTCCAGGAAATCGGAATTGTCCAGCCTCTTTGGTTCGTTGGCTACCTTGTCTTCTACTACCTTAAATGCACCCGGTGGGAGTGGTTTAGGTTCATCTTTGCGCTTGAGGGATTGCCCGAATCTGCGATGATACTGGGTGTAGAAGGATTCCCATACATTCGGGTATCCTTTTTCCTGCAGGCGGTAAAGCACGGTGGCATAACTGACCCGCAGCATTCTCTTTATTTTGAAAACTCTGTCAATGAAAGGCTGACCGCTTGTTTCATCCCATTCACTATTAAAGAGAGACTCCGGCATCAGAAAGTGGGATGCAAATCTGTTGGCTTCATCCTCTTCTATATCCTCTTCATACTGCTGGTCTACATTATAGGAATCTGTATGAAGCAATATGTGCCCCAGCTCATGTGCAGCGCTGAATATCCATCTTTCAACCGGAATCCTGTCCCACGTATTAACCACCACAGCCGGTCCACCATCTGCAAAGCCAATAGAGAGCCCGAAGAAGTTCTCGGAGTTCACAGGACGCGGAAAGACTTTAACTCCGCAGCTTTCCAACAGTCCACAAATATCCCGAATGGGCTCAGATTCATCAATACCAAGCTTTACACGCACAGCCGCAGCCATTTGCTCAGGAGAATCCGTCTGCAGACCACCGAGTTTCCAATCCACTTTACTACTGGTTATCTCCTCCAGCCCAACAAAATCATCCAGCCAGCCTGCAGCGTCTATCAGGATCTGCTCCCTGGTATTTAGCTTCTTGCTTGCCCTGAACCTTACCGCCGTCAACCGCCTGGGTTCTGTCGCCAGCTCAGCTATACCCACCCCAAGCTGCCTGGCTATAGCCATCAGAGTATTAACCTTAGGCATCGCTTTCCCGGACTCATAATTCCGCAGCCCGGCAATGCTGATATTAACCTTGTCCGCCACCTCTTCCTGCGTCAAACCCCGAGTAAGACGCAGCCTGCGGATGTTGTTACCAATAGTGTTATACTCCATATTTCTCACCTCTGTCCCTATTAATTATAGCCTATAGAGCATATATTGTAAACTTTATCTATGTTATCTATTTTTGTTATTGCAGCTATATTATTATGGGTCGATGAGTTGTTTCTTTTCATGCTATAACTCTTCGTAGTCAGGTAGTGCATCGGCATCGGCGCTCCGGGGGATAAAACTGGTGACGGAATAGTTTGCTTGTATTCCCCCTCCGCTCTGATACCGATGCATATTACTCCCGTCTCCTGTCTCCTGACTCCTGACTCCTCGTTCCCAGGAGGCTAGAACATCCTTTCCAGGCCCAGGGATGCAAGGCCGGTGGCTGTTTTTTTGACCTTTTCGTTTTGCTGGTGGGTTATTGGGTCGGTCTGCCAGGATTCTATGGTTTCCGGGTTGGGGGTCAGGATTATTTGGTCTCCTGGCTGGGTGGATAGTTCCAAGAGTTCTCCATTTCCGACGCCCAGGGGGTCGTTGTTTACGTAGACATAGATCTCCTGCCAGGGGTTTTCTACTATCAGGTCTTTGCCTGCTTTGCTGTCTATTGCTATCCATAGGGGTTTTCCGTTTGATATTTCGGAGGAGACTATGAAACCTCCTACTGCGTGGAGGGTGAACCTGGCATTCTGGTCTGGCTGGAGGGCGGGGGCTACGCGGATGATTCCATCATGGCTCTGCATCAAGCTCTCATTGACTGCACAGGCGAACACGGGGACGGAATCCAGGCCCATGTGCCTGAACGGGAAGGTTGGGAAGTGGAACTGGTACCCTTCATTGGGCTTATCGGCATCTCTAACCGGGACAGTGCGATATCTCATACCTGTCTCAGCTTTCATAATGTCACGTCCATAATGCCCCCACCCGTTCGGGTAGAACTGCGCGCGGTCGGGCCAGCCGGTCAGTTCATCCCAGAGAACATCGGAGAGGCCCAGCCTTGCCATTACTACCGGAAGAGGGTCGTAGCCTACAAGGTCCGGAGTGAAGAGTATTGCAGCGTTGACTGCAGCATCAAAGAGTTCGGTGCCTTTCTGGTTCAGCCCAATGGCCCCGCTGGGATATACCGCACAGAACTCTACTTCAGCGGGGAATATGCCATCGTAGCCTTTCAGGTCCCTGGGAGCGACTCCGTAGGGAGGGAAGAACGGGTCGTTTACTTCCATTTTGGTGATAGCTGTGTTGTAGTCTGTAAGAGGCTCCCACTTTTCCTGACTGGGGATCATCGAGCAGAGAACTTTCTTCTCCTCGAATCCATACCCGGATGCAAGCAGCCTGTCCGATGCTGCCTTATGGCCCTTATATTCTCCCATTTTAAATATAAGGGCACCATCGGCTGACTTATCCACATACTGATCATCCAGCTCAATAGTCAGCACAGGAGCAAGGTTCTCGAGTATCTCTTTCCACTTTTCTGCCCGAGGCTCTGTGACTCCGGCATCGCTTAGAGCTTCGATAACGCCTCTATACAGCGCTTCGGCAGTGCTGAGCTCGGTGGTTGTGTCCTTCATCCAGATCCAGCCTTCATAACCTGTGCCTCGTTTGGCGTGGTATTTGCCATCTTCCTCTCTCTCAAATAGAGATTCGAAGAACTTCGCAGCTTCAAGCATATATGGCAGGGCACGGTCATTCAGGAATTGCTTGTCCTGGGTGAATTGGTACTGCCTCCAGAAGTCCAGTGCAATCTGAGCGACCGGGGTGTGGTTTCCACTTTCGGATATGGAGTTGTATCCCCTGCGCTCAACGACATCAGAGACAAATGCTCCATCGGTCTGGAAGTATTCCCTGGCATCCTGCTTGCCTATCTCCAGCGATCTGAACCTGAAATCCAGATAGGACTCACACAAATCATGATGCCCGGCAGCGTTCACCGGCCAATACAGGGACTGCTGGTTCCAGTGGAAGTAGAAGTTCCACTGCTGCACATCCCTGTTCCACGCCCACATCCCGCTGATAAACCTGCCCGGATATTTGCCTCTCTGGGAGGAGTAGAGGTAGTACATAGTGGTGTGCCAAAGGTTGTCTATATAATCGTTCCCGCACTCCACCAAAGACCGCAGCCAGAACTCTTTCCAGGCTTCTGCATGTTTTTCATACATAGACTGGATGCCGGTTGATTCAGCTGCATCCAGCTTATCTTTAACTGCAACTATGGGGTCGGTTTCAATGGGTTCAGTTATAGAGGCTACAAAGCTGAATTTCTTAACTGATGAACCGGAAACCGAGGCTGTTGCGGCATGGGAGTGGTCTTTACGATATGTTACTTCGGAATCAGCTGAGATCACCCGGCACCCTACTGCAAATTTCCCGCTGGTCAGCTGGTGCGTGACATAAGCTGTATTATCATCAACGGATGCCATTGTCCCCGCAAGACCGATGTACGCATCCCTTCTTATCAATGAATACCAGTGCGAAAACGTCCTTGAACCGAAACGCTCTACTGTCACATCGACCGGCAGGTTTTCTTCAAGGTTGCATTCAACATCGCAGCACAGGATACCATCGTCATGGTTAACGAAAGCGCTGAAAGATGCAGAGCCGAACGGGCCAGATACATTGAATGCTATTTTACCATCAGCCAAGCTTATTCTACCCTGGAAATCAGACAGGTAGAACAGGTCGAATATAGGCATCCTAAAGTCGATGAGAATCCTGCAACCGTGGCGGAGGGTTGTGCTATAGTCTTCCTGCTCGTGGTGCCAGTTTTCATTTTTGCCATAGCTTGCATCATCCCAGAGGTCGCATTTGTTTACTACCAGGATGATCCTTGAACCCTCGGTCCAGCATAAAACTCCGATGTCCCCATTGCCAATCGGCATCCCACGCATCGGATCATCCGGAGGGCTCAGAAAGACGACATCATGCCTGGCAACTCTACCCGGCCAGGCTATTTCCCACTTACCTGTCTCTATATTGAATGCTGATTTCAATTATTGCCTCCAAGGATTCAGGGAATGATCATCCGCAGATTTCGCAGATTAACGCAGATTTTCAGAAGGGAGAACCGCGAAATACGCAAAGCACGCGAAAATGTAAATATTGTCATTCTGAACGCAGTGAAGAATCTGCTTTGTCTGTTTATAACAAGACGATGTAAAAGCAGATCCTTCGCTGCGCTCCAGGATGACAGAATTTTGCGCTCCATGTGAGAATATTCTGCACTCCAGGACGGATGAATATTCGCGTCATTCGTTTCCATTCGCGTCATTCGCGATTCAGGTCGGCAGTTAACCTGTCCAGTGTTGATGCTATTGGTTCGCCTTCTCGGAGTTGGGTTATTCCATCGCTGGTACATTTGCCTACGAACACATTCAGGTCTTCTGCTGCTTTTTTCTTTTGATCCGGTGTGCCGGTCCTTATGGCGTTTGTTACTTCACGCATTACTTTGACATATTCTATAGAGAGCCTGGCGTGTTTTACTCTGGCAAGGACATCGGGATTGTCCGCGAGTTTTTCAGCCTGGTCGAATAGTTTTTCACTCTCAGCCATAACCTGCACCGTCATTAGATCATTGACATCAAAAATGTCTTTGGTTGCACACCAACCATGCAGGTTCGGGTTCTCGGTTTTCTTATCCAGTATGTAGAGGTACTTTTCAATCGGTTTTGATGCTTTTCCGAAGAAGCCTTCCAGGTAATCGTGAACCATTGCTTTGGAGTCTATGCAGGAGTTCCAGAGCAACTTGGCAAGCATATATGATTTAAGGTTGTCCATGAATCCGCCGGAACCAGCAGGACCAAACCCGGCTGAATGGCTCCCCAGGGAAAACACACCCTTTACCCCGTTTTGCTTGTACATCGGGATATCTTTCGAGATCTTATTGATCTCAGGCAGGGGCAGCAGGTAGTCAGTAAAGACAGTTGTATACTGCCAGATATACATATTCGGACTCAGCTTGCCCCATTCCCGGAGTTTCTTCATAAACGGAGCGTTGGCGCTGCATGATGCATATGGATGATAGACACAGTCGAAAACGCAGAGCCTTACACGGACGTTCGATGCCGGCTTGGTGAGTTTCGGAGGATTCTGAGTATATACATAGGCCAGGGTGTCTATCAATATTTTAGGGTTCTTCTTTGCTACTTCAACGGCAATAGCATTTACAAACCTTATCACAGGACCGGACTGGCTTCCCTCTTCATTGGCTATAGCTGTGCACTTCTCGCACTGGCAATACTTCTCATTGTCATTCTGGGAAACGGACCAGATCATTGCGTTCGGGTTTTCATCCAACCAGCGGAGGACTGTAGAGATGGCTATTTTTGCTACTTCAGGATTGGAGAGACACAACTGACCGGAGTTACCATCAATCCGTTTTCCATCTATCAACGAATAATACTCTGGGTGGTCTTTGAAATAGACATCAGTCGGCACCAGTTCGAAGAATGTGTGGGCGAAACGTCCATAAGTGATTACTCCACCCCTGTCGGCATCTGCTGCTGAACTGGGACCATTGACCTTGTTCCTTGGTGCCCAGTCTTTTTCCCAGAGATCGGTGGACTGTATGGTCCGGTATTCAAAATCCGGCTTCTGAGTAGTATTCAGGTCAGGAAGCTTGATTGTATTTTTCTTAGGAATCTTGCTTACGAATGGGGTATACCAGCGGCAGCCTGCAACGTCCTCAAGAAATGTGTATACTCCATACATTGTGCCTCTGAGTTTACCGCCGGCGATTATGAGGTTATCACCTGATGTCCTGATGGTGAATCCATCGTCGCCGAGGTCTTGTGCGTTCAGATTCACTCCGACTGCTGCAGCAGATTCATAACCTAATGCGATGCAGGGCTCGGGCAGCTTTTCACCGAGTACTTCGATTGGAAGCCTGGTTCCAGTGACTTCGAATAGAAAACGTGAGAGTTCCTGGGCAGCGTGTTTTTCGGATAGAGATGCACTGTGAGAGATCAGTATCGTGTATGTGGATTTGCCCTTTTCTACCATATACCTGCTTTCAGCCCCACAATATGAGGTTGCAAAAAGCAGGCACAGCAGGAGCGGGACAATGGTTAGTAAGAGGGTGTTGAACTTTTCCAATATTGATTTCCTCCGAAGAAACTTCTTCAATGAACCGCGAAACACGCTAAAGCACGCGAAATGTTTTGACCAGAACAGCAGATTCTTCGCTGCGCTCCATGATGACACAGAATTGAATGCTAGAATTATTGACCGCGAAATTACGCCAAAGCACGCGAAATGTTTTTTATTCAGAAATGGTGAAGGTAAGTTCATTGCCTTTTTTCATTTGGGCAGTATAGATACCATTTTTTAGAGTGGCGTTTTCTTTGATTTTTATTTCTGCTCCGTTGAATGGGTCTTTCATGTTAAGAGTTCTATCTGCGCCGGCAATGACCTTCACATGGATTGTCTGTCCCTTTTTTCGGACTGCTGAAACTTTGAAAGCTCCTTCTGTCAGTAGATTTTCGAATGAGATGTCCCTCCAGTGGTTGGGGACTGCTGGGAATATGCGGAGCACATCGCCCCACCCCTGGACTAACATATCGCTGATGCCTGCGGAGACTGCGTTGCTGGCTTCCATTGTAAATGGGGCATCGTTCATGTTTCCATCACCAATTCTGAATGCCGACATACCGGAGTTTGTAAGGTCTCTGTTGAAGTGGAGACCGTTGGGTCCTATCCAGTGCTCATGGAATTGCCTGAGAGAATCATATGCCCAGCCGGATCGGTCCAGCACTGATGCGAAGCTGATCATCTGGGCGTATGTGTGTCCGGCCCACTGGTATTGTCCGAGCGCCAGGAACTGTTCGACACTGGCTTCGATGATGGCTTTGGTGTCTTCCTCTCCATCGATGGTCAAATCCATTGCCGGGTGGATCGCCATAAGCTGGCTGGGGTGCCTGTGGGATTCATCCAGCACTTTCCCTGGCCAGAGGCAGAGCTCTTTTTTCTCTGTCAGAGAGTATGGAAGCAGATCATTCTTCAGATTGATTGCTTTGGCAGTGAGTTCTGAGATTCCGAGAGCTGCTTCCATTTCTATGATCCAATCACAACAGCGCCGGATGAGGGCAATATCTACATTGGGGTCTTTGCACCAGGCTTCGGGCTTGTTTTCTTTGTATTCCGGACTGCTGGAGAGAGGGATGTGCAGGTAACCATCTGATTCCTCAACTAGATTTGCATTGAAGAACTTGAAGATTTCTGCAATCACAGGATAACCGGTCTCTGCGAGCCAGTCGGTGTCCATACTGTACCGCCACCTCAGCCAGACCAACCAGCCCAGCCAGCCGGTGTGACTCCAGCCCAGATTAACCGTGTGCCAACAGGGAACGGGAGTGTAATCCGGAATAGTGCATGCCAGCCAGAACGTGCCTTCGGTCCCAAAGAAAGCTTTGGTGAACTTGCGGGCAGGCTCGATGCAGGCTTTCATATGGTCGCACCAGCTGTCCAACAAATCCAGATGCCCTGAAGCGCAGGCAGGCCAGAATGTTTCCTGCACATTCATATCTGCATGGTAGTCACCCCTCCAAGGAGGCACTTCCCCATCCATCGCCCACAATCCCTGCAACCCCGGAGGAATCGATCCTTTTTTAGCAGATGAAGCCAGCAAGTAGATTCCAAAGTACCAGAGGAGCTCAAGGTGCGCTTCAGGCAGGTATACAGCAGACTGAGACCAGAAATCGCTCCACTGCGCAATATGGCTTTCAATCAGTGCATCAAAACCTGTATCGGATGCGGTCTGCCAGGTATGTCTTGCCTTCTGCTGGGCAATCTCTGCTGATTTACCTGACTCTGCTACCAGATAGAATTCATTGCCTGTAGTATTCCAGACAAGGCAGTAGAACGGTCCACCAGGGATTTCCTGGACAAGCACCTGCAGGTTTCCATCTTCGGTTATTGTTGGAGCTGGATGATTGAGCTTGGAGAGCGGTTCGCTCATTTCTGCAAGAGGAATCATACGCAGTGCTGTATTTACTGGAGGTTCTGTAATTCTGATGCATAGTACGTTTTGGGACTTATGGATAAAGCTTGTTAATTGATGCTGTCCGGACGGCGATTTGAAGGATACATTAACTACTGCCTTATCTATATCGAGTCCACAGTTGAATCCGCTTGATCCTTCAACAACTAGCTCTGCTCTACCTATACTGATCTTTGTAGGACCTACGGGATTGTCCCTGGTCTGGCGCAGCTCGAAGATTTCATCTACTTCATCCCATTTTTTCTCGTCTACCAACTGTTGTAAGCTTTTGTAATTATACTCCAGCTGGTCCATAAAGCTTGTATCATTTCGTAAGTCCCAGAGATCAGCACGATCAAGTGTGAATGCGAACGGGTTCCCATCTCCCCAGACCATCGCACCGAATTCCCCATTGCCGATGGGAAAACCCTCCTGCCAGATTTTGGGAGAGCGGGAGTTGGCTATTGTATGGTTAGATTTCATTTTTATATCACCGTGGTTTTAATTATGAAGTATGAATTATGAATTATGAAAAAGAATCCAGAAGCCAGAATATAGAAGTCAGAATGGCTATATCCGGTTGCTGGGCTGCGGGAACTCTTGAATTGCTTTATAAATACATTGTGCAAACCGGCGTTCCCGCAGGATAGTTAACAATGTCATCCTGAATGCAATGAAGGATCTCGATAAAGCAGATCCTTCACTGCATTCAGGATGACATACTACCCAGGACTGAACAGTTACGTTCATGTTTCTATCAGTATGATTCATTTATAGTCCATCGCCAGTCCGGTGGAGCATCATAATCAGTTCCACCCCATAGATGCCCCATACTCTTGCGCATCTCTATCAGCACTTGTGTGGGTTCTACAGGTGGTAGAGGCCATGTGGATTTACATAATTCAAGAATCTGCTGCATTCCTTCGTTAGCCTTAATAAGAGCAAGAACCTCTTCATATTTCCAAGGCCAGAGGTAGCATTGTCCTGATATGCTGATAGAAATCCATCCTACCATATAACGGGTACCGTCCCCCTGTGGATCCGCTACTGTTTCGGGAGCAATGTTAAATGAAAATGAACTGAGCCAGAAGCTGCCTATGTTATTTTCCGGATCTTCTTCGCGCATAAAATCTTTGCGCACATTCTCCTTTAATTCACCCAAATCAATGTATGAGCGATATATAATCGGATCAATTAGCTGGCGAGTAAACAAACCTTTCTTCTTAAAAGGTGAACGCAGCCAGTGGAGCATCTCTGCTATTGTTGTATTATTAATCTCTGCATCCATTGGCATATGTTTTATTGCTGTGACGGTTGCTTCAGGATTCTCCAGATAAGTTATTTCTTTCATATCCTGGTCAATCGATTTCCCGAATTTCAATTCTGCATGTAGCCTTGGACTCTCTTGTAGAATATCCAGTGCTACCAATTTTTCTATAAAATCCGCCAAAGAAACTGGCATAATAACCGGAGGTGGACCTGGTCTGTATAATATTGCACTTGTCCAAGCACTCATAATAGCTCAAAGCCATCCTTTCTCATTATGCATTCCAAATCAGAATATCGTTGGTTTCACCGCCACATTCTCATATTCAATCTCAGCAATGTATATTCCGGTTTGGGGGGTTGGGGGGGCGCCTTCACCGTTGGTTTCTCTCAGGTCGCACATTCGGTGGAATATGAAGTGTCTCCATCTGCCTTCCAGCCAGACATTCTTTGCTACTCCGTGGTCTATGAACGGGACTTCCCTGCCCTGGTCATCGTGGATGCCTTTGTGGTCGTGGATCAATATGGGATCTCCGTAGTGGTCTCCTTCGAATGGCTGTGCAATCAGGGGATTTCTCAGCCAACCGGGGCCCGTGTTGCTGGCCACGTACAGGCTGCCATCCAGACCCAGGTTCAGAGGCTGCGGAACGGTGTGATTTGGGATTGCGGCGATAAACTCATAGTTCATGCCATCTTTTGATCGATAGAAGCGACCTAAACCATCCATTCCACGAGTCTCAACATAATAGTAACCATCCGGACAGCGCTGCACTGAGCCCTCGATCTCCCCATTCTCTACGCAGTAGTCCTGGACCGAGTTTACTACATCATTTGAGCTTGGATCGTGAAATGGTTCTCCATGCTCAGTGGGCTGCCAGGAGTCTCCATTCCAAGCAAATTTGATAATCACCTGACCTTTACCAGCGGCAGTGAATGGAGCTATAAAACCTTCACCATGTGGAGCAGGATCCGTTATAGGATCACCGATTAGATTTAATCCAAGCACGACCTCAGGAAGCTCTTCTGCTGATGTGTGAAGTTCAACTCCATCCCATCTGAGCTGTATCAGGTCCTGGGTATTGTCTGCTTCGGGATGGAATTTGGATTCACCTGTGAGATAGGTTACCCCATGGGAGATCAAGAAGCCTGTGCCTTCTGCAGGATGAGGTTTACCATCTTCCAGCTTCGCTCCTAATGGAACGAATGCTCCTCTGGCAGGGAACTTGGCCTGGGTTCCTCCACCCTTTCCGGATTTGAGTTTGTATTCAGTGTCCGGGCGGTTGATCGGGAAAGCATCCTCAGCTCTGATATCCGACAGGCTGCTTATGATAATCCCATCGTTGCCTACGCAGAAATCCCAACCCCCCATCTCTCTCAAGCTGGCTACAAACAGGCAGTTGTCTTTATCCAACTGATACATATGCCCTAGTTCATAGCTGACAGGCAGCTTTGTGCCCTCAGGTTGAATAGCAGGATGGCTCAATACTCTGCCGTGAGAAAACACGCGCTTGATGCCGGGATAGCTCTTCTTAACTCTGTCCGGGTGAACTACATCCAGCACTACATTTCGCAAGTCATGAAGGATCAGCAGGCGTTCGTAATCCGTTGGGTCTTTATCGAATCCCCAGACTGTCGGGACGTCCCCACCATTTTCGGTATGCTTGAAATACTGGTAAAGTCCGTCTAGACGCCACTCGGATATATCGGCTCCCAGGCAATCCAGGATAGCCAGCAGCATTATATAGTTTCCATAGACATTTGGATGGATATCATCCGGACCTACTGACTTACCCCAGCCATTTGATATCAGAAATTCCTGGGCAGTATCCATTATCAGGTTCATATCGATTAGTTTGATATCGAGAGCTACGGCTTCATCCCGGAATGCATCGTTTCCGGTGTGGATACCATCGTCCAGCAAACGGTCCCACTGGCAGTCTGTTCTCTCACAGTAGTCGAACATGGTCATAAAGACTATATGGTCCAGGCCAATAATCGGTTCAGCAGCCAGCGCCATTTCTCTGAACGACTCTCTGAGCAAGTTGTAAATGTTCTCAGTCCATGGCCAGGGTTCACCGTGGACGGTCTTGTCGGTCTCACCGGCCTCTTCAAAGATCAGCCAGTCTCCCGGCAGCAGGCGTCCGTCAGAGTGGTATAGCCTGATTTCATCGGCCATGCTCTCTACTCTGACAGGCATACCATTGCTCTGGGAACCTAACCAGGGAATAGGAAGTGCATCGAATGATGGGGCATGAGCAAGGTTGTCCTGAAGGAAGATTCGGGCCATGCCATGGATTGATCTCAATGGAGATGGAGTTGTGTAGTTGCCAAACCCATATCCGATTGTTATGCTATCGCCTTTGAGGCGGATTCTTTGATCCGATGAAACCAGAAAGTCCATTTTCAAATCTCCTGAAAAGATGGTAAATAACGCGCGCTAGATATTTGTTGCGTATATCATATCATGGGAGGAGATATTGGGGTGAGGAGATAAGGAACTTATCCACAGATTTCGCAGATTTACGCAGATTTTTTGGGGAGGGAATCGCTAAATACGCTAAATGCGCGAAAGAGGTGGAGAGGCGTTTTTGTTGACTATTCCGACAAGGCTTCACAGTCCCTTTTTTACTATTTGAGACTTGACGGTACTATACCCCGTTAGTCCTGAGTAGCGCAGCGTATCGAAGGGCGGTCGGTTGTGCACAATCTATCAGGACAGGCTCTTCGAAACCGCCCTTCGATACGCCTGCGGCTACTCAGGGCTAGCGGGGTTTTAGGATTCTGAGTTCGGGCTTCGGGAGGGAACAATGACTATTGGTCATTGAATCACATCCCCCCTACCCCCCTTCAAAGGGGGAATTGGGGGGTGTTGTATTTGTGGGGTTGAGATTATTCTACCGGGATTAGTTTTATTGAAGCCAGGTTCAGGCCCGTACCGTTGGATTCCAGGATCTCTTTGGCTTTGAAAGAGAGTTTCTGGGTGCCGGTAGAGATCTTTATTGTGCCGCAGTTGGAGACTCCCTGGGGATAGTATCTTGCTGAGACGTCGTCTACTATGTGATCCAGATCCAATTTGGCATCTATTGACGAAGGGCCTACTGTAATGCTGGCTGTGTGTCCGCCTTGCCAGGGTTGGGAGTGACCTACGCTGGCAGTGGTTACTTCAACTTTGAACTCTCCGCCTTTGACTATTTTGAATTCCCATTCCAGATAGTCTGCAGTATCTGTCCAGTCATTAACTACCCCTGTATGAGTGAGGGATATCTTGCTGTCCTCTGATTTGCATATATCAGCCATAGCAGCATTGAGGAGTACGCTGCCGTCTCCCTGCTGCAGGATGCCTGGTTCGACTTCGGGTTCACCCTCTATGTCTACTGCAAGAACCCTTGGAAGAACTCCCTTTGGAGCTGTCAGAGCTATTTCGAGGCTGCATTGGTCAAGACACTGATTGACATCCAGTGATACACTTGGATCGCCAAGTATTTGTGCTGATGTTACCTTGTTCTTCAGACCATTGACTCTGAACGGGCCGTTTGGTTCGCTGAGCAGGTGGAAATAGAGCCTGCCTGCACGTCGTGTCACCGGCCCCCAGGGGGTATCACACATGAATGGAGTAGCTTCTGCGGAGTGGACTGATTCGGCATTGATATCCATCCATTTTCCTACTTCTTCAAGTATATCGATACTCGGCTGCGGGAACTCTCCGTTTGCATCAGGGCCTATGTTCAGTACATAGTTGACATTTTTACCGACCAGACTTGTCAGCAGGGAGATGACCTGAGGGGCGGTCTTCCAGTTGTCATCAAAATACTTATATCCCCAGGTGTCATTAAGGGTAGCAACTGTCTCCCAGTAGCCTTCAAGCGGACGACCGGGGGCTTCATTGTCTCCAAAGCTCTGGTAGTCTCCCATCCCCTGCCCTATCCGGCTGTTAACTATACAGTCCGGCTGCAAGGTGCAAACGAGTTCATAGAGTTCCTCACACTGAGGTCTGGTGATTGATATAGGACAGTCAAACCAGATTGCTCCGATGGGTCCATATTCGGTGAGTATCTCAGTTACCTGAGGTTTTACTTTCTTATCGAAATAGTTCTGGAACTGTTTTGCGTCATTGTCGGGGAAGTCCCAATCGTTGGTCCAGGCCATGCCCATATTTGAGTGTCCACCTTCTGCTCCCCCTGCATCGGGCTCGTGCCAGTCAAGCGCCTGGGAGTAGTAGAAGCACAGTTTTACATTATGTTTAGCGCAAGCTTCAGCCAGCTCTTTCATTGGGTCACGTTTGAACGGTGTAGCATCATATATATTGTATGGGTCGTTTTTAGAATGGTACATAGCGAACCCATCGTGGTGCTTTGTTGTTATTACAAGGTATTTCATACCAGCTTTAGCAGCCAGGCTCATCCACTGGTCGGCATCAAATCCTACAGGATTGAACCTTTCAGCTAGCTTGGAATACTCTGTAACCGGGATCTCGAACCGACTCATTATCCATTCGCCGACATATTCCGCCCGCTGACCTTTATATTCACCCTCAAGGACGCTATACAGCCCCCAGTGGACCATCATCCCAAAACGTGCTTCGTGCCACCATTGCATTTTTTTATCAATATTCATTTGATGTAGGACTCCGTAGTTTTGATTTATTGGAATATTAGGATTGACTACGCACGCTGTGCGTATTTGGTCAATCCCCCCTGCCCCCCTTCGCCAAGGGGGAATTAGGCTAGTGCGCTTTTCCAGAACGGGAAATCTTTCTATCCAGTATATGGCAATGAGCTTTGGTTGTCCAAGTTCATCTGAATGGGTGATGTTTTTCATCAGTATATGCTCTGTTTTTGGTTGTATGTAAAACGTTTTTCGTATACACTTATCTCATAACTTGAATAACACTTAAATGCTCGAAATGACTGTCCGTGCTCTGTACGGGTGGCTTAACTTTTTGGAGGTGCTTATATGTCTAATCTGGCTTTGTTTGGCGGCGAGAAGGCTGTCAAAAGTGATTATGTAGATCTGTTCAAGTGGCCGATTATTACCAAAGAAGATGAAGATGCTGTGCTTGAGGTGCTCCGGCGCGGGGCAATGTCTGACTCTGACGTTACCCTCAAGTTTGAAGAAGAGTTCGCTGCCTGGATCGGCAGCAAGCATGCTCTGGGATTTAGCTCAGGGACAGCGGCTATCCACGCTGCTATGTATGCCTGTAAAGTGGGAGTTGGGGATGAGATAATCGCACCCAGCGTCACATATTGGGCATCCCTTCTGCAATGCTATTCATTAGGCGCAACCCCTGTGTTTGCAGAAGTTGAACCGATGACCCTGTGTATCGATGCCAACGATATCGAACACCGCATTACGGATCGCACCAAGGCTATCGTTGCTGTTCACTATGTCGGGTATCCCTGCGATATGGATGCTATTATGGCTATAGCTAAGAAGCACAATATCAAGGTTATTGAGGATGTCTCCCACGCTCAGGGCGGCTTGTATAAGGGCCGGAAGGTCGGGACTATTGGAGATGTCGGAGCGATGTCACTGATGAGCGGGAAGTCATTTGCTACCGGTGAAGCTGGTATTCTGGTGACCGATGACCAGGAAATACTCGACCGGGCAACTGTTCTGGGACATTATGAGCGTTTCAGCGAAGATATCCCTACTGAATACTTGAGACCCTATGCCGGACTGCCAATGGGTGGTTATAAGTACAGAATGCATCAGCTCAGCAGTGCTGTGGGACGTGTCCAGTTGAAATACTACGATGCACGAATTGCAGAGATCCAGGAGGCAATGGCGTATTTCTGGGACCAGCTTGAGGGAGTTAAAGGCATCCGTGCTCATCGGACACCTAAAGGTTCCGGTAGCACTATGGGCGGATCATATTTCCCTCACGCGATCTATATTCCTGAGGAAGTCGGTGGCCTGTCGGTTACCAGGTTCAGTGAAGCTCTGATGGCTGAAGGGGCAACGATGTGTGGAGTTGGAGCTAACAAACCCCTGCACCTGCATCCACTCTTCCTGACATGTGATGTATACGGGCACGGTAAGCCCACGCGAATTGCTAACTCAGAGCGCGATGTCCGCCAGTATGCCGGAAGCCTGCCTGTCAGTGAAGAGATCAACAAGCGCACTATATGCGTTCCCTGGTTCAAGCACGTGGACAAGAATGCAATAGATGAGTTCGTAACAGCATTCAAGAAGGTCCTGGGTGCTTATGAGGAGCTGCTGAAGGACGATCCCGGTGATCCTGAGAGTCTGGGCGGATGGCATTTCCATAAGCAGAAATCTGAATAGGTTGTTTTAAGACAACCACGGAATACACGGAATACACGGAAAAAATCAGGTTTGTTATATGTGGGTGGCTGTGGAAAGCTGCCCACATTGGTTTTGTGTTGGCTTTTGGAGGTAAATATGGGTGCTGATTGTCGGAGTAAGGTTACTATTGAGGATTTCAGTGTGTTTCTGGACCTCAGGGATCAGGGGTTTGGGGATGTTATCAGCGGGATTCTGTTTACCGAGGATAATGGAGACCTGACTTTTCGGTTCGGGCACAGTTTGATTTCGGACTATACCGAAGATGACTGGGTCGGCACACATTTGTTTGCAGTTACCTCGAAAGATAACGGAAAGACCTGGAGCGCTCCGGAGCGGGTCACTCATCCGAGAGTAAAGGACCTGAAAAGGGAGAGTTTCTCGTTCGGGCCGTTCTTCCGCACAAAAGAGGGAACTGTGTTGTATTCGGGTATACATCAAGTTCTGGACGCCGAAGATGGAACCTGCCACCACGATATGTCTCTACGGGACTATATGCTGCTGTATGCACGCAGAGAAAAAGGTGAGTCCGAAGTCAATATCGTCGAATGGCCATCGGGCACCTACATGGGTGAGCAGTTCCTGGAGGGAGGTTTCCAGCTTCCATCAGGCAGGCTTGTTTTCACCATGTGGGGAATTGAGACCAGGGGTGAAAACTGGCGATGCGGGGTGCTGATAAGTGATGACGACGGAAAGAACTGGCGATTTAATGTTGTCGGCTATGAACCGGACTTAGCTATCCGCTATAATCCTGATCAACCTGCAGGATTCAACGAGCAGACATTGTTCTACACGAAAGATGGAACGATCGTTTCCATAATCCGGGGACGCGAGGAACTTGGGCGCGGTGTTCCTGGTGGAAGCAATCTGGATACATGGTTCTTCCGGTCGGAATCAAGCGACGATGGTGAGACCTGGACAAAACCTGAACCGACTAATCTCCCCGGCACCGGTGCAACCAGCGGTCTGGGGCTGACTCTGCCGGATGGCTCCCTGCTAATCGGCTGCCGGATCCCCTACTCCCGGGAATACTATGATCTCCCGGAAAAAGACCTGTTCGGACTGAACCTGGCCCGCAGTTTTGATAATGGCAGGACCTGGACTCCGGAGAAAATTATTCAGCGGGATCCCGAAGGATACGCATTCAATTCACATCACTGCGCTATGAATGGATTCTTTAAGAAGATATCCGAGAATGAGTATGAATACTACTTTGGATTCTTCGGGCACTCCTATGAACCTAAGTTTCAGCGTATGTTGAAGGTAAGGTTGAGGGTTGAGTGATTGAGCATCATGATTCACCACATTGCTGAACAGGAGATATTTCAAAGATGATAACTACCACGATCAAGCGGGTTTTCGGTGTTTTAACAGGGATTTTATGTCTATCAATATTAATGCCCCGGAGTTCATCTGCTGAAAGACTGTGGTGGGATGGCAGTAAAGATAATGAGACTACAACACTAAAACTTCTGAGCGACAATGCAGGATACTGGGGAGACTCAGTTGTAACGGGAGTTACTTATGACTATGAAACCAAGCTTTCCGGAACTGGGGACATACTGGGAGATAAAGCAGAAAAGTTTGGGCGCAGGCTTTTAGATGGCAGGCGGAAAGGTGATTGGGGTGACTGGGTAGTCCCGGTTGGGGTAGATGCTGGACCACTGACTGTAAAATTCGACTTTAAAATGCCCTGTTCATTCAGCGAGATCGATCTTGCATCCAGGACGGAGAGGTTTTCGGTCAGGATAGAATCCAGTAACACAGATACAGGTTCCTGGAAGTCGATCTATGAGATAAGTTATCAAGATTGTCTACCCAGGCAATTACACAGGATAGTCCTTTCAAAACCTGAGACAGGTCGCTATTTAAGACTCACTTTACAGGGCACAGACAAAACGGAACTCGACGAAGTACTGGTCTGGGGGGATGCACAGAACAGCGATACTATACCGGACTCCTATAGATCAATCGGAGCAACTGCCAACATGATGGAATTGCAGTCAAAATCCATCCCCGGTATCGACAGTACATCATTTACCTCATCGCAATTTGAGCAGTGGCTAAGTAAGCTCGGAAAATTAGCAAAAAAACCCGCCGTATGGTCAAAAGTGGCTGACTGGGATAGTATTTCAAACGAACCGATATTGCCCTCACCACAAAAACTGCTTAAAAACATTCCTCTGCTTCTGACAAGAAATGAAACGGAGGCTGCAGCGATTGCTCTAACCAGCACAGTTTTTGAAAATCCACGTACCCTGGAGATTTCTCTCAGCCAGTTTAAAAGAGTCGGATCTAATGAAAACGTCAGCGGGATAAAAGGCAGACTCCTTGTCTTTGGTGCTATTAAATCCCGCAACTACGGCACCGTACTCAGCCCGTTATTCGCTGCGGACAACCTGCTGGGTAAAGGACTGATGGAGAAATATCTGACAAACGGTTATGGGTTAAGGAACTTCCCCAAGGTTACCTTATCACCAGGTGGATCCATAGTCTTCTGGGTGAGAGTTACAACTGACGGAGCTCAGCCCGGAGTATATGAAGCCAAACTCTCATATAAGGGTGGAAGTCCTGTTACAGTCCGTGCCGAAGTTGTTAATGTGACATTACCCTCTCCGCTGGCATTCATAAGAACGTGGGGAGAGACAACCCGTATGTTTCCTTTTGAATATGGAGACCGGATGCAGCGCGAAGTATCCAGTGCCCAGTCGATGGGGATTAGCGTATGGGGAACTCCTCCATTACCCGGAACATCGACTGAACTAGCCAGGAAGTCTGGGCGCGTATTTATACCATTTCCTGGAATTCCAAACAATATGATTACAGCAGCCTATACGGGTACACTCAAGCCGGAAAACCTCACCGATCAGGACAAAGCTTCCATTGAGCAGTGTGTAAGGGACTCAATGCAGCAAGCCAAAGATCTTAAACTTACATATAACGAATGGTTCATAGATATACCTGATGAACCCGGGGTGCATAATAGCAAACTCTACGGTGTAGTGACTGCAATCATGCACAAGATTGACCCCAGGATACGAATATTTGTGAACCCTTGCTTCTGGGGAGGTACAGGTCCTGCTCCTGAACAGGATGTTTATGATTCGTTGAATGGATGGTATCAGAAGGACTGCGATATATCTTGTCCAAACAGATATCTCTTGGATAAGCGTCCTATGCTGTATCCGCTGTGGGATGCTCCAAGATTCATCAGGACTTATTACGTTGTTACGGGTCAGTGTAAGAGTGAGAGGCGCGAAAATATCGATTTTTATAGAAAGATGGGTTGGGACACATTTTCCAGAGGTTGGAATGGCTGGGGTTTCTACAGTTACTGTTCACCAAGGGGCAATGCGTGGGATGATCTGGATGGTTCATGGACTGAGGATGGTGCTCCTGACTTGATGGCCGTATATCCAGGACTCAAGGAATGCGTTCCCACTAGACAATCAGAATCGGCGAGAGAGGCATGGGAAGATTTTTGCCTACTGACGTTAATGAAAAACAAAGGAATGAAGTCCGTTGTTGATGCTCTTGTAAAGGCTTATAAGGACGGGGCTCCTGTTGAGAGTCTCAGGACTAATGGATTGCGAAAAATCTCTCAGTCATTCGGCAATAAGTTGAATAAACGCAAATAGCGCAGTGTATTTCGGCATCATGCTACCGCAGCCTTTATTGTTAGCTGAAATCGGTCAATGCCGAAATACACTTCAAATGCCTGGTTTCTATGACGACATCACGGTGTCCTGGCTATTCGGAAGCCGTAGTAGATATCGCACAGGGCTGGGTTGTAGGAATAGCGTTTTGAACACTGGGATGAATCGTATGCGTATCCATTGTTCCACGAACCTCCACGCAATACACGGGCGGTTCCAGTTGCTGGTCCGGTTGGATTGGTTGACGGGCTGTTTTTGAAGTAGTCTTTATCGAACCAGTCGGAGCACCATTCCCACACATTGCCACCCATATCCTGACAGCCATATGCGCTTGCTCCATCCGGATAACTGCCTACCGGTCTGGTTGATCCATCTGCGTATTTGCTGTCTTCCAGTATTTCGCCCCATGGATAAATCCTGGCATCAGTACCCCGTGCTGCTTTCTCCCACTCTGCTTCGGTAGGCAAACGGTATCCGGCCCATTTGGCATATGCGTTTGCATCTTCCCAGGTCACGTTTACAACTGCATGGTCTTCCTTCCAACCCCAAACAGGGGCTTTCGGCATCTGCCGACCGGTTTCGGTGCAGAACTTGCGGTATTGGCCGACTGTCACTTCATACTTACCGATGTAATAGGCATCCAGGTATACCGAATGCATAGGTTTCTCTTTATCGGGGCCGTCACCCAACCAACTGCCCATCCAGAACTCTCCGGCAGGCACCAGCACCATTTGATCGATCTCTGTGCGGTCTATTGTGACCAGTGAAACCGGATCTGTTGGTTCTACATATACAGTTTTTGCTGTGGGAGTGAACTGGAACTCATCTTTGGAATCATTGATATAGAAACCGGGGGTTTGCTTACCTCCGGTGGCGCTACTTACACTGCGAAGCAGAGAAGCGAATAAATTTGTTGCGGTAAAGGGTTTGTCGATGTTGGATGTGCGGGCTTTTAACTCATTCAGAAGCTTGTGGGTGAATGCTCCATGCCCCCACTCCGGGCGCTGTATGTTTGGCTGGCCGTTGGATCCAGCGGTGATTAATTGCCGTGACTTTTGGTTCGATTCAATACTGGGCATTGTCACCCCTGATAAGCAGGAGTCTGCTATTACAAGCACATGTTTAGCCGGACTTGGTGCGATTGTATCCCAGATGCTCTGCATACCAAGTGCGGTATTATTCAAATCGTCACCTGAGAAGTAAATGAGTATGCGGTCGTCACTCTTAATTCGTTTTGGGTTGGCAAGTGATGAAAGAGCATTGGTTATCGCTTTTCTGGTTGCTCTGCGGTCGGTCAGGACTTTTACATTGGCTGCGGGGAATCCGTATGAGCCGACGAGGAGTTCCTTCAGATCGCGGACATCGTTGACTGCATACTGGCGCTGGGTTTGAGGCGACAGGTTGGGATACTTATTTATGCCTATCAGAAGAGCATAGGAGTTGCCATACGAAAGCTGACTTGCATATGTTACCTCACAAGCTACAAGCGCCAGCAAGACTCCCAGTATCAACATAAATCTACTGTTTAACATAAATCCACCTCTTATGCTTTAGCTTCTCTGACTATTTTGTGAGCCGGAAGTTTTACTGCTGTCAGGACAAGTGATACCGCAACCATAATAGCTCCACCTATGAATGCTGCCGGGTAGCCGAAACGGGCCCACAACACCCCACCAACAAGAGGGACCAGGACTGCCGCGATGTGGTTCAGGGTTACCCCTACGGATAGCGTCGGCATCAGGTCTTCAGGAGCAGCGATTTTGTGCAGGTAGATTGTCATACAGTCACCGGAAATATAGAACAGATTATCAACACAATACAGGACATACAAAACCATTACGTTCTGTGCCATTGCATATCCGGCGAATACAATTACAAGCCCTGCATAGCTTATGGTCAGTATCTTTTTTGCGCCGACTTTGTCGATCATTTTGCCAATTATTGGACCCTCAAAAATGTTCACGATACTGTTTATGACCATCAACACAGCAATATGCTTGAGATTGGTGTGGTATTCCCTAGTCAGCGCATAGATAGCGAAGGTCATGAATACTTGTTTGCGTCCACCTTCCAGCATTGATAGAACATAGTAGACCCAGTAATTGCGTTTCCATACAAATCTTGGCTTTTCGACATTGCTGATGTCTCGCCTCAATGTCATCAGGACCAAAGCTGCAATAAATACACCGGACGCACCAATTATGAACCATTGAGAGTAGGTCAGGGCATTACCAAGCAGCATGACAACTACCATACCGGTCACAGCCCCAATGCTGCCGGCAGCGGCGGTTTGACCCAGTCGTTTCCCTCTCTCGGTCTTGCCTGCAAGTCCAAGAACAATAGAGGATTGTAGAGGCATCCATGTGTGCAGACCTACACTCCATACGAATGAACATATCATCAGACTGGTTACATTGTCTACGCCTACATAAGCGACCATGCCAGCGGACATCAGCAGCAATGCGATGGAACCAAGCATCGGTTCTGCAATACGCATGGTCAGCCCTGCAAGCAGGAAGCATAGCAGTCCCGGGGACTCACGGACAGCTTCAACTATGCCCAGACTCTCGGGGCGGATGTGCAGGGTTTCGGTCATAAAGTTGAATATTACGGTGTTGTAGACACCAAATCCAAGCATCATACAAAAGAGTGCCAGCCAGAGGAGTCTCAGGCTGCGGTCGACTTTCATGAAGCGGGAGAGGTAATGTTGCAATGGAATACTCCGGGGATTACACTGTATTCTGATCTATGTAATACATTTTATCAGATTGGTTGGAAAAACGCTTTACATATTGGTTGGATTTGGATTATGCTGGGGGTTGTGGGTGTTGCTTACATCATTAATGCTGTAGGCGATTGGTTTGCTGTTTTCTCTTCAATCCCCCCTACCCCCCTTCTCCAAGGGAATTGGTCGTGCTTGTTCCAAGGGGTATTGGTTGATGCTTCGGCAGAGGTTTTGCATCGGCATCGGCGCTACGGGACGATTGGTTTTGGGTAAATTAAAGCCTGTAACCCTACGCTCTGATACCGATGCATTTGTGATTTGTGAAGGGAATCAATCCCCCTGACCCCCTTCTCCAAGGGGAATTAATAGGATTGTAACGTTTTTTGAGGTTTTTTATTCGTGAAATCTTTGTGGAGACTTCTCCGTTATTTGAAGCCTTTCTGGCTTCCTACTTTATTGGCGCCTTTGCTGATGATACTGGAAGTTGCGATGGATTTATCGCAGCCGCGGCTGCTGCAGACCATTGTGGATGTTGGTATTAAGGGGCACAATCTCTCATCTGTCCTGCACACCAGTTACTGGATGCTGATTGTCGCAGTAGTTGGTCTGATTGGTGGTGTGGGGTGTGGTGTTTTTGCTACTATTGCTGCACTAAACTTCAGCACATCTATTCGGGATAAACTATTTAACAAAGTTCAACAGTTGTCATTCGGCAATCTGGACAGGCTGGAAACGGGTGGTCTTATTACGCGGTTGACCAGTGACGTTGACCAGGTGCAGGAAGCTGTGTTGATGCTCCTGCGTATGATGGTAAGAGCTCCCCTGCTTACTATCGGTGGATTGATCATGGCCGTGGTCACGGCTCCGAAGCTTTCTCTGATCCTGCTAATTATCGGCCCTATTGTTATATTCGTGCTGGTGCTGATCAACCGGAAAGCCCACTTGCTTTTCACCACCGTGCAGGAGAGTCTGGACGATGTCAATACTGTCACTCAGGAGAACCTGGCCGGGGTGAGGGTAGTCAAGGCGTTTGTCCGGGGGATTTATGAGTCTGTACGGTTTGGCAGAGTCAACGAACGGCTGAGTGATGATAAGATCAAAGCGCTCTCGGCGATGGCTACAGTTATGCCGGGGATGATGCTGTTGATCAATATCGGGATTGCAGCTGTATTGTGGTTTGGCGGGGTCTCAGTGACCAAAGGGAATCTCCAAGTCGGGCAGTTGCTGGCATTTGTAAACTATCTGCTGCAGATGCTGTCTTCATTGATGATGGCTAGTATGGCGCTGATAATGCTTTCAAGGGCGGATGCTTCGGCTGAACGCATTGTGGAAGTGCTGGACAGTGTGCCGGATATACAGGAAAAGCCAGATGCAATTGAGGCCCCACACTTCCGTGGACGCGTGGCATTCGACCATGTCAGCTTCACCTATAATCTGGATGATGGTTCATCGGTGCTGCGGGATGTTTCGTTTGTTGCAGAACCTGGCCTGACTATCGGTATTCTTGGTTCTACTGGTGTGGGAAAGTCTACACTGGTGCATTTGATCCCCAGGCTATACGATGTTACAGCTGGACGGGTGCTCATTGATGATATCGATGTCCGGGACATGATTGAAAGCTCCTTGCGAAAACAAATAGCCATAGTGATGCAGAACACGATACTTTTTTCGGGAACGATACGTGATAATCTGCGGTTTGGAAAACCTGATGCAACTGATGGGGAGATTGAAGAAGCTGCGCGGATGGCACAGGCGCATGATTTTATAGTTGGTTTCCCTGACGGGTATGATTCTGTGCTTGGACAGAGTGCAGTTAACCTTTCCGGCGGGCAGAAACAGCGCATAGCAATCGCCCGTGCACTTGTTGCTAAACCATCTATTTTAATACTGGATGACTGCACAAGTGCTGTGGATATGACTACGGAAGCAAAGATACTTGAGGAACTTAATGCCTGGTCTCACAAGTGCACGCGGTTTGTCATTGCCCAACGCATCAGCGCCGTGGTTGGTGCAGATAAGATCCTGGTGATTGAAAATGGGGGTGTAGCAGCAGAAGGCACACACAGTGAACTGATGCACAGCAGCCCGGCTTACCAGGGCATCCTCCGATCTCAGATCAGCGGGCAGGAGGTGAATGATGTCGACTAAGCAAGCACCACCTGAGCAGAATAAAGGATTCAGAGGGCCTGGAGCATTTATGATGTCAGCTCCCAAGGTCAAAGACCGCAAAGGAGTCCTCAAGCGGCTGTGGAAATACTCTAACCCCTACAAATGGCGCCTGCTGGGTATTGTGTTCATGGTCTGTCTAACGACCGGGCTGGGACTGTTGATCCCATGGGTAACGGGCAAGGCTATTGACAGGTATATCGGTAATCACGATCTGCCGGGACTAGGTCGGTTGATCTGTTTTATGGTCGGTGCATGTGTCCTGGCAGCTATAGTGACGTGGGTGCAGAGCGTGCAAATGATCCAGATCACCCAGCTTGCTGTCAGGGATATCCGCAAAGAGCTGTTCGATCATTTTCAGACTCTATCACTGAGGTTTTTTGACCGCCATCCTCATGGGGAATTGATGAGCCGGCTGAGTAACGATACAGAGACTATCAGCACAACACTCGGTGATGGCATTACTCAATTCATCGGCAGCGCGCTTTCGATTATCGGCGCCGGAACTATTATGTTCGCTCTGAACTGGCGGCTTTCGCTGGCCAGCATGACGACTATTCCGATTATCCTGATAGTGACAAAATTGCTTGCAGGACGCAGCAGGCAGGGGTTCCGGGACAGGCAGGAGAAACTCGGGGCTATGAACGGGACTGTCGAGGAGACGATCCAGGGGCAGCGTGTGGTAAAAGCTTTCTGCCGCGAACAGGAGACACTGGAAAAGCTGACGACTGCCAACGTGAATCTCAAAAAGACTGCGATCCTGGCTACTATTTTTGTCGGCACTATGGGCCCGTTTATGAACTTGTTTCGCAATATAGGTTTCACGGTAACTGCGGGTGTCGGCGGTTGGATGGTGGTGGAGAATATGGTGACTGTCGGCACGGTTGCGGCATTCATAAGTTATGCGGACTACTTCAACCGGCCTATTATTCAGATTGCTAACCTTTATGGAATGCTGCAGGCGGGACTTGCGGGAGCTGAACGTGTGTTTGCAATACTCGACGAAGTCCCGGAGATCAACGATGTCCCGGATGCGATCGAGTTAACGGATATCCAGGGCCAGGTGGAGTTCGACAATGTCAGCTTTGGTTATGTGCCGGATGTGCCGGTGTTGAGCGAAGTAAGTTTCTGTGCCCAGGCCGGGCAGACTATCGCACTTGTGGGACCGACAGGTGCAGGCAAGACTACGATTATCAACCTGCTGACGCGGTTCTATGATATCGATGCCGGAGCTATCAAGGTGGATGGCAAGGACATCAGAGTTCTAACCAAAGACAGCCTGCGAGAGTCGCTGGGAATCGTTTTACAGGATACATATCTGTTTACCGGTAAAGTGCGGGAAAACATACGCTACGGGCGCCTGGAAGCTTCTGACAGTGAAGTGGAGGATGCGGCGCGGCTGGCAAATGCTGACTCATTTATCCGGCACCTGCCCCACGGTTATGATACAGTCCTGTCGGATGCAGGAGGCAGTTTGAGCCAAGGGCAGAGGCAGCTGCTGGCTATTGCCCGTGCTCTGCTGGCTGATCCGGCAATTCTGATACTGGATGAAGCAACCAGCAGCGTGGATACGCGTACTGAAGTCCATATACAACAGGCGCTGCGCAGGCTTATGCGTGGACGGACGAGTTTCATAATTGCGCACCGATTGAGCACGATTCAACAGGCTGATTGCATACTGGTCATTGACGGCGGCCGGATTGTGGAACGCGGGACTCATTCTGAGTTATTGGAGAAGCAAGGGGCATATTATAATCTGTATGCCAGTCAGGTTGAGAGTATTAAGCAGTCGATTAGTGTGACATGAATCGCGGAGACGGCAGGCTGGAAGCCTGCACCACAATTTTGAATCGCGGATGGCGCGGAGGCTCGCGGATTTCGCGGAAAATATCATCGTTGGCGGGATTGTTGTGCTGAATGGGACATTGTCATCCTGAATAGGATTGTCATCCTGAGGAACGAAGGATCTGCTTTTTCTGGATGGAAAGCAGATCCTTCGTTCCTCAGGATGACAATTTTCCCATACTACTGACTCGTCATTGATTGCCAGGAATTGATCTGGTTTGTATAATACCGTGTAAACGATAAAATGCTGGAATGTGATTTGTTTTGAAAGGATATTCAGAATGCTTAATAGACATTGGATGAAACGTGGGTTGTTTGTCGGGATGCTGATGTTAGTGGTGGGTGTTACTTGCACTGCGGCTTTCTGCTTTGAAGTTACACCTGCGATGAAAGCGTTGATAAAGAAGAACGAATCTCTTGGGCTGAAGAAATTTCCTATCAGTTTCTGGAGCTATACTAACCTGAGGCAGCATGGCAAGGTTATGACTGAGGCTGAGGTTAAGTCGTGGGCTGATGCTGGTTTTACTGTGCCTCAGAGTCCGACGTTTGATCCAAAGGACAAGGCTCAGAAAGCCCATATTATCAAGATCCTGCAGTGGGCTGACAAGTATGGGATGAAACTTGTTCTGACCGATCCACGGGGTTATGCTCAGATCGGTAAGGATGGCAAGGTAACTCCTGATTATGCGGATGGAATCCGGGCAGCTGTTAAGGATTTCGGGAAGTATCCGGCGTTGTTTGGTTTCCATGTGGGGGATGAACCAGGTGCAAGTACAAAGGATGCTTTCTTTGAATGCTGCAGACTGCAGAAGGAAGCGGCCCCCAAACTTCATCCGTTTGCAAACCTGCTTCCTTACTTCCCATGGATCCTGGATATTGCAGGTACCGACAGCTGGCCAAATTATCTGGATGAATATGCTAAGAAGACAAAGGCAGATCTGGTAGGCTATGACTGCTATGTTCAGATGAATCCCGGTGATGACGGATGGAATGTTTACTACCAGAACCTGAAATATAACCGGGAAGCATCACTGAGAAATGGTATTCCTTTCTGGAATACTGTTCTGTCGGTCGGACACTATAATTACAGAGTCCCTAACCAGGATGAACTCAAGTGGCAGTTCAATACATCGATTGCATCCGGGGCCAATGGGATTGTCTATTTCTATTACTATGTGCGTGAACCTGAAGCCAACTACCGGATGTCTCCGGTGGATGAGCACTGGGAGAAGACTACCACATACTACAGCATCCAGCGTTACCAGAAGAGCTTTCACCGGCGATATGGGGACTTGTTCAACCATCTGGCATCTACAAGGGTCAGTTTTATAAACAAGACATTTGGTGATGGAGAGCTGTTTACACCGAACGAACTTGTAAAGAAAATCGACTGTGGACCTACTGACATAATGGTTGTAGGTGAGTTCACGGATGTAAACGGCAAACGCTATGCAATGTTCGTCAACAACAGTATGACTAACAACTCTCAGTTCCATATAACATTCCCAAAAGGCGCCCGGGTATTCTCTCTTGACTGGTATAACCACGAATATGAGGGTGGTGCTTACTGCTGCAATGGTTATGCACCGGATGCCGAAGGAAACTCTGTCCACCATATATTCCTTGCTCCAGGGCAGGAGGCTGTCTACCGGGTGGAAGTGGGGAAATAGGCTTTAAGCTATAGACTTTAGGAAGGGAGTCAATGCTCCGTTACGAACGGGTTGTTTGACCCGCATATAAAATGCACTCAGGCCTCCCTTCCTATAGTCTAAAGCCTAAAGTCTTCCCTTCTGTCTGTTGACACCTAATGGGTGAACATGATAATATATTGAGTCACGAGCGGGAGTAGCTCAATTGGTAGAGCGCTAGCCTTCCAAGCTGGATGTCGCGGGTCCGAGTCCCGTCTCCCGCTCCAAATTTTTGAATATCACCAAACAGGCAACGGAGTATATCTCTGTTGCTTTTTTGTTTTTAACTCAATATGGAGGTATGTAGGATGCTGTGCAAGAGATTTGGACAACTGACTATAACGAAATCATTCATATTGCCTGAGGTTAAACTTGAATCAGGAAAACAAGCTATCGCATATTGGAGTCAAAAAGGTTTTGTGTTTCCCCGATTGTCAGACAAGGCTATAGTCGGCAGGCGTGGTTCATCCTGGCGCAATTTTGTATTTTGCAGTTTGAACAGTCTGAAAACAAAGTTAATAGTTCTTATCGATGAATCGAATCACTGCACTTGTACTTTGGATATAAAAACAGGCATACAGCCAATAACTCCAGAGAATGAAAAACACTGGCTTTTAGAACTGGATACGTTTGAGAGTTTCATGCTGCACGGTGATTTGAAAGAACAGGATTACAAGTTGCAGCGCACGCTGGACAGGCAACAGACGGCTAGAAGAATAGTTGCAAGAATTACTGCAACTGCAACTGTCTTTGCAATACTGTGGGTGTACCTAATACGTTTTAGTCCCATTTCCCATGA
Source organism: Abditibacteriota bacterium (assembly GCA_942493375.1). GTDB lineage: Bacteria > Armatimonadota > UBA5829 > UBA5829 > UBA5829. Next base: position 1,314,149 of record OW818698.1, read on the forward strand.
TGTGATGCGCCGTTCTTCCTCGCATGGTCATTACTGGACTGTCTCCACGCAGCTTGCATTGGGTCTCACTCCTGATTGGTCGGATTTGAAGGAATCGATATGGGGCCGCCAACCAGCGATAGCAGAGCTGCTTGTCCGGCATGGCGTGAATATAGAGCATCAATGGCTCTCAGGAGAACCCAATGGTCCTCCGCTAGCCTGGGCGTTGATGTATGGTGAGAAGGATATCGCCAGGATGCTGCTCAAACATGGAGCACATGCCGATTATAAGCCGCGTTTCCACGGCAAAAACACTGCTCTGCATATGGCTGTAGAACTCAACGATCCTGAATTGGTGAACATGCTTCTCAAGAATGGTGCGAATCCGAATGCTGCTGACGATTGTGGAACTACTCAATTGATGCTGGCAATTCACTATAATCGACCTAAGATTGCAGAAATTCTCCGTAAGGTTGGAGCGAAAGAGAGTTCGAAGACTATTGTACGTGGCGGTCGGTATTGTTATTATGCAGATAAGTGAGATTTATTCTGTTTCTGTATATACAAGCTGGTTATAAATGCCGTCACATGCCCGGTGTAATATTAAGAGCCCCTGATATATACTATCGGGGGCTTTTTTGACTTCACAGAAGAAGGTATTAATCGTCAGCCAGGGTCCACATTACATCAGTGACTCCAACATCGAATCTTCGTTTTGACGTACCTACATGGCCATCAAAAAACGTGACATTGAATCTCTCAGAGTGGCGATATGAAATATGGCCTTCATTTGCCCAGTAACTTGGAACTCTGGTATTCTGATTTCCATCAGCGATCATATATGTTTCAGAGGGTTTTGGAACTCCTGCATCATTAGGACCATTGCACATGTCTTCCGCAGGATTATAACTCCTTGCGATGGGTATGACACAGGCGACCCCTTCACCGCTTGGACAGTGGAATATCTGTTCATTCTTGGTATAAGGGACTAGTAAGTCCATCCACCAAAATGCATTAGTCCCACAACTCGATGCCCGAGTTCCACCCGGACCGGTAGCAGGGAAGCTAAGCGGGTATGTTTCATCATAATCTTGCTTGTAACTCATTACCGCGAGCCCAATCTGCTTCAAATTGCTGGCACAACTGGACTGTCTTGCTTTTTCCCGTGCTTTTGCGAAAACAGGGAAGAGGATAGCTGCCAGTATAGCTATGATAGCAATAACAACTAGCAACTCAATCAAAGTAAAACCTTTTTTCTGCTTCATTTCATTAACTCCTTTGGTTAAATTATTGTCTGGACTATAACATATTATGCCACTAGAGTCAACTTGCATTTGTTACGTGTTCATTTATTTGCCATTTTCAGCTTCTATTCATACGAGTTATTATATGTGCCAATATTACGTAGTTTTGGGTCTACGTAATATTGGCACATATTAATATATTACGCTTACCGAGACAATATAAAAAGATATTGAAGAGATAACAACAGCGTTGTGTTGGAGGTGATGAACACTGATATATACGTAGATTATGCCATGAATGCTAATATGAGAGAACTCCAGTAACCACGTCAATGAGTAATCTCGATAGCGATTCTACGTTCTGGTAGTGGTGTCGAAAACGAGTATATACCTAAAAAAAAGCCCCCCGATGTCCGGCACCGGGGGCTTAGAACATGATTATCAGTCTTCAGCCAGTGACCACATTGTATCTGTAGTATTGACAGGGAAACTTCGGTTGGATGAAGTTACGTGGCCGTCAAAGAACACTACATTAAAGCGTTCAGAGTGTCTGTATGCAATGTGTCCAGCGTTTGCCCAGTAGGCAGGTATCTGGTTGTTGCCGGCGCCATCAGCTGCCATATAGGTTGCTGAAGGAACAGGTATATTTGCGTCCTTTGCACCTGTCATCTCAGAGTTTGCATTATAACTGCGATGATATACAGGTGTAACTAGACAGTTGCTGCTTTCACCACTCGGGCAAATCCATATCTGGTCATTCTTGGTATATGGTGCTAATGCATCGATCCAGAAGAAACCAGTTGCAATACCGCAATTCGGATATCCCCTGGTGCCACCAGGTCCTGAAGATGGCCAGTTTAATGGATGAGTTTCATCGTAGTCCTGTTTGTACTGTGCAATTGAAAGCCCGATCTGCTTCAAATTGCTGGCACAACTGGACTGCCTTGCTTTTTCTCGAGCTTTTGCAAAGACAGGGAAGAGGATGGCTGCCAGTATCGCTATAATAGCAATAACAACTAGCAACTCAATCAAAGTAAAACCTTTATTTTGTTTCAATCTACTAGACTCCCTTTTTCTTGATTTATTGATAGGACTATATCACGGAAAAGAACTGCCTGTCAATAGATATATAATGGGTTTTGTATTTATTGTAATATATTCACACATTCCAATGATGCTAAACACATGGATTTTAAATACACATCAGTATGCACACAGTTCCTTAGCTATTAAACACGTTTGTGGATATGCGCAGGATAACTGGATGAGGATAGAATCAGGCAGAAATATCAAAGCACACCGCCATTTAAGCTCAATGACAGTGTGCTGAGTTTTTTACTATATCTATACGGTATATCCAGAGTAGATCAGATATCACTCCCAGACATACACATGCACCTGCCAGGGGCCGAAGGTATCGGTCCAGCGGGTGTCGATGGATGACGTGGTTCGGCAGGCCCTTTCTTCGTTGAAGACATCGATCTTTTTCGATGATCCGGCGATGGTGGAGAAGGTGGCGCTGACTTTTTTGTCTGATGCGTTGGCTGCTATCAGAGCCCATTGTTTGCCGTTGTTGAACAGTACCGAATGCAGCCATTCTCCGGATGGGATTGCTGTCACATATCTGCGCATCAGATCACCCATCAACCGGTGGCCTGTGAGGAATGGGGTCAGTTCGCGGAGTTCCTGGTTCATTGTCTTTATACCAGGCCATAGAGGCGATCTGCTGAGTACCGGGTCTCCACTCAGTCCCGGAAATTCTGCATAGGCGTAGCAGACCGTTCCTCTGGCGCCCTGTGCGATACAATCGTAGGTCATAAACCTGTATTCAGAGAGGTTCGGCTGCCTCTTCTTGTGTATGTCATATGCCTGGACATAAGGGATCAGAAGCCGCTGGCCCTGGGTTTCCTTGTATTCCACGGCTACTCTGAAACCTATCTCCAGCGGTGGACCTAAAGGCACCGGATAGACATCTGTGCCCATTATCTCTCCTGCGTTCATATATGCTTTGTAAAGCATCGGAGCACCTATATTGATAGAGAGCGGATGGGCAGGATCCATTGTTTTTGTGGCCTTGTATATGTTCTCACACTCCTGCGGGAGTTCATTTCTCAGGTCGGGTTCGTCATTGGTGTTCCACATAGCAAGAGCCGGATGTGTCTTAAGCTTTGTGACCCTCTCATCTATCCCCCAAATGTCAGGCCAGACTTTGAGTTTATTAGCCTGTGCTGCATCCATAACTTTCTGCGGATCTGCACAGTTCATTGTGAATGCAAATGTATTGAACCCGGCTGCTGCTACTTCCTCGACCTGCTGCTCCATTGGAGGGATCTTCTTGCTCCACTCCTGGTTGGCCCACTGAATGCCTCCACTGGCCACGTGGTGAATGCTTAATGGAAAGAACGGCTGATTGTCCACCAGCACTGCTCCAGTATCACTGATGAGCTTCTGGAGCCTTCCCCTGTCGATATCACTTGCACGTTTGGTGCCGTCGATTTGTGCCTTTACGAGAGCACATGCATTTGTGATGAATGGAGCCCAATCGTTGGCATCGAACAGGAGGTTGTCCCAGACCTGCAGTGAACATACAACAAGGAGTCCCTTACCTACGCTGCGCTCTAGTAGGACAGGCTGGTCAAAATCGTTCCACGCCATTTTGTTCCATGAATTGCTGACATCAGCATATCCATGTTGACCATTGAAAGGCATTGAGGGCCTGAACATCGGGCCGGTTACTGGATCAGGATCACAAAGCAATGGAGAGTGGCGGTCCCAACGGGCTATTGAGACAGCATTATCACCAATCATATGTGATGGACGCTCTGTCTTCAGCTTAATCTCGTCCGGAAAAAGAGCATTTGCAAGCCTGCTGGAATCAGGAGAGGTAGCGATTACCAGTCCCCCTTTTTCCAGGAAAGACTTTATGACAGGAGATATCGGAGCAATGTCCGTTGGCGAAAAGGAATCACACAACAGGAGCACATCGCGGTCTGCAACTTTGTCGCTCCAGTCTTTTACAGGGGAAGAGGAATCGAAACGTATGGTATCATCCCATTTGAGATTCTTGATTACCCAGTCATATTGGTTTTTTGAATATTGGCTTGAGACTATTGCGCATTTGTGGGTAGATGTGGTCATGTTTTCACCAGCTTTCGTGGAGGTTGGAGATAAGACAATAGTCAGAATTGTTATTGCCATCGTGATTATTGGCAGTTTATATAGATATAGATTCATTATTTACACCTGTTATTTACGAGCGGGTTTGTCATCCTGAGGAACGAAGGATGACAATTACGTGTCCTCGTCTCTCTCGGTAACTTCTAACGATTCGGCGTGGTGGGTGTCGTTCAAGAGCTTGATACTGGATTTCTTTCCTATTTCCAGGATAGATAGACTGGCGTTTGCGAATATGAATACCTTGCCTAACTCTGGTGGTATTTTAGTCATGGCAAGGACCAGCCCCCTGAGGCTTCCTCCGTGGCAGACTGCACATATGGTGGATTCTTCAGGATGATTGGCGACAAGATACTGCAGAAACTCTGCGCATCTGGCTATGACATCCAGAGTAGACTCACCCTCGGGAATTCTCGTAGCAGGATCGTTCTTTCGCCACTCATTGGCAGCTTCCGGAAACTTTGCGGCTGCCTCTTCACGTGTAAATCCCTGCAGGACGCCGAAACTTCGTTCCCGGAGAAGAACGGACCGGGTGACATCCAGACCGACTGTTTTGGATACCTCACCTGCTGTCTCTATAGCTCTGCCAAGGTCACTGGAATATAAAGCATCGAACTCCACATGCTTCACTCGCCTGGCTGCGGCTTTTGCCTGTCTGCGGCCAAGAGCTGTGAGTGGGGTGTCCATCTGACCCTGGATTCTTCCCTGCAGATTAAATTCGGTCTCACCGTGTCTGATTAAATATAAGAGCAATTTTGCCTCCGTATTGCATTTCATTTGTGTCATTCTGAACGCAGTGAAGAATCTGCTTTGAGATTCTTCACTGCGTTCAGAATGACAATTTTACCACTATACTGAATTGTTACTCATTCGAAAATAGAATATATTCGTCCCTTAGTAGCGAGTCCGGCAGGTTTTCGCTGCAGGCGAAAATCGAAAGGACTCATGCTACGATTCCTAAGAAATCCTGGGACGGCAGGCTGGAAGCCCGCACCACAATCATGCATCTGTATCCGAAACGTTATCATATTTCCCCGGGTTTTAGGGTGCCTAGTTCACGGCCGTCTCGGGAGATTCTGACTGAACCCATTTGGACGACTCTTACCGGGGATATTGTTTTAATACCTGACAGGACAAATATGAACATCCTCTTGAAATCGACTGCCTGGATGAGTCCTACGTCCAGCGTGTTTCCGTTTTCATCGGCTAGCCCACAGAGCAGGTTTGTGAAGCAGTCTGTAGTTGCCAGTAGCATATTGTGCGACGGGAACTTCTCCTGCAGCAGTCTGTGTGCTTCGGTTTTACAAGTTTGCTCCGCGACAGCGAATACTGTGTTACCTGCAATCTCAGCGTGCAAGATACGGCAGTCTATGGCATCTTCTATGGACTTGATATACTGCCATGTCAATGGACGCCCGGCACGAAAGCATGTGTTCCACAGGCTGACTGAGTCCAGTTTGATTATGTGCCCGAGTGCATCCGAAAACTCTGAGGCAAACTGCAGCTTTCTGCGGGCTTTGCGGTATTCCTGTGACTTTGCTCTGACCTGAGCCGGAGTCTTTATGCGTATTATTTGCAAAGACCGCATCCTGGCAAATGGTATCAGCAGAGGGTCTATCTCAAAACCCTTTTGTATTCCCACAAGATAATCAGGCCTGACTAAATCGATCTTGTGGGTTTTGAGCTTACGGGCAGCATAACCGTCCACCATTCCAGTGGTGTTTACTACAATCAATCTGGCCCCGAGTTCTTTAGCAGCCTCTACCATCCTCCGGGCTCCATTGGCACACTCCAGAAAATGACCGGGGGGAGCAGTGGAACCCACAAAACTCATTCGGCGGGGTTTCAGGTCGGTCAGAGATTCAGGCTTGGAGTCTACAGTTGCCATGCTGATTGTGCAGGGAGGACCTACATCGGATTGCCCTACATCCGCATCAACTATTGCGCACAGAAAACCAGCATCGACACCAGCCCTGACTAAATCTAAGCAGAATGTAGATTTGCCGGTATCTGACGCCCCCAGCACCGTCACTACTCCAGGCGCTGCCGTTATTTCCCCAATTGCTTCTTCCCAAGTCTTCACTATTTCTACTTCGACATGTGCTGCTGTTTTCCTGCTCGGAAGGGAAGGGAGGTTAACCACGGAAATAGTAGCCCCGCATTATTTATGACTGACCTTGCTTTTGTCCCTACTGCCGGCCAAAAGCGAAGTTTAGTGAATAATGCGGGGTTGAATACACGGAAATGGGGAATAGTGGGATATTGTGCAAGGTTTGGGCAGCCACAATCAGTCAATGGAACTGATATAGTTAAACACTGGTATATGTAGATGTAGACATAATAATAAGACAGCTTTGCTTATAAGACTGGAGACTTGCCATGATGAAGTATATTTACATTGGTATTGCAGTAATTCTTATCGTGCTTGCATATGGGTTTATAACAACGGACCGTCGGGCAGATGATACCAGAGTCACTGAAGTTATAACAAACATAGTTTCCAGTGGAAATGCGCGGAATCTTTCAAAGTGTATGTCCAACGTATCTGATGACTTCAAGACGGAATCCGACATCAACAGAGACCGGCTGCGGCTATTGGTGGCACAGGCATTTCGATCGGAGACCCATTTCCAGATCGAGACTACTCTGAAGAACCTTACAGTGAATGGTGATGAAGCCCAGGCAGTGATATATGTAGTGATTAAGGGTTGGGATGAGGGTAACGGAACATATCAGAGAGATGTGAACGTAAGACTCAAGAAAGAACCTGCCCGGAGGATGCTGGTGATACCGGCTAACAACTGGAAAGTGACGTTTATAGACTCGCTGGTGGTCAGCGGGGGGGAAGAGTCGGTTTTATAGGAGAACCACAGCCCAATTCGCCCTTGGCGATGGGGGACCAGGGGGATTGATTCCTTTCCCGACTCCGTTAGCCCTGAGTAGCCGCAGGCGTATCGAAGGGCGGCTTCGGAGAACCTGTCCTGTTAAATCGTGCAAAACAAACCGCCCTTCGATACGCTACGCTACTCAGGACTAGCGGGGTAAAGTACCGTCAAGTCTCTAACAGTGAAAAAGGAGACTGCCAGGGATTGTCAAAAAGTCAGCTAAAACGCACCACCTAATCCCCCCTTGGAGAAAGGGAGCTAGAGGGATTGATTTCTGCGGCATAGACTTGCGTGAATACCATCAATCCCCCCTATCCCCCTTCTCCAAGGGGGAATTGGGTGGTGTTCTATTTTAGTGCATTTCTACTTCGCAGGAGCCTATTCCCGGGCGGTAGAAGTTGAACTGGACGTTTGGATGCAGGGCCATCAGGGACATTGGGCAGGATGCATCTGCAATCTTCTTGCTGATCATCAGAGTAGTCAGTCTCTGGCCGAATGCGTTATCGTGCATTCCTGCCTGCCAGATCGATACCTTCTCTGCTTTCCATGTCTGGACTGGTCCGACGCTGACTGCCTGGGTCGGGACAATGTCCAATTTGCCTCCACCGGACGTGCGGGCATTCTGGATGATGGTCAGAGGGTGAAGATCAACGATTCTGGTGCCAAGCTTCAACTGCTCTTCAGGGGTTGGAGGATTGTCAATGTAGGCACCCTCTCTCTTGGGAGGATCGTTGAATGCCCAGTGCTTTACATCTCCCTGTCCACCCTGCATAACTACACAGCGAACACCCTCATAACTCTTCTCATACTCAGAAGGGTCAGCTTTGGGGAAGTGCATGTTTGCAGCCGGCATAGCCAGTTTGGAGCAAATCTTGTTGAAGCACATCTCACGGTCGGCTTTAGCAAATGAGAGAGGATGGTCCTCAGCGACTTCCTTGCCATCCAGAACCCACTCGTCCATGCCCCAGAAATGAGCATCTTTCAGATTAAGACCCATAGAGTTCACAATGCGGGCGACTAGTGGGAGCTGCTCTGTGGGACCGATGGGTCCGCAGATGCCTGCAGGGCTGTCAGGAGTGGCCTGTTTCCAAGCATCTATATATTCCAGTGCCTCTGCGCAGTAGAAGTCTTCGAGTGTGTCATAGAATACTACTTTGAAACCCTCGCGGGAGAGTCCCAGGAGATCATCTGCAGTCAGTTTTGCTGCATCATTCAGGATTTCCTGGTCCAGTGTGGTGTAATCCCACCAACCTGGCGCTATTTTGCTTATTGCTCTTGCCATTTCTTTCCTCCATACCAGCCAAAAGGCTGTAATAGTCAATATCATCAGGATGCAGATACATCCAGCGGAGTTACATTTTCACAAAACCGCTCTGAAGATAGTTCGCCAACCGGGCCTGGATATCCTGCAAAGGGTTTGGGATAGGGGAAGGGGAATTATGAGTTATGAATTATGAATTATGAAAGGGGAACTAGATTTTTTACATTTGGGCGTGTTTGGCTTGCCATAGGGTCATTGGGATAAATGCTGCCAGGAATGCACTCCAGCCGGCCAGCAGGGACCAGTGCAGGCCGAAGAGCGGATATGTTATGTGGGCAGCAATCATCAGCGGTACCATCGCCATCATCATTAAGGTTATCTGCCTGGCTGATGTGTAGAGACTGTGCCGGGCTTCATAGGAAGTGAATACTCCTACCATTGGAAAAACAGTCATGAATCCCTGCAGAGAGTTTTTCATTATGACGAGTCCGAATACGAGAAGAGTTACCATCGGAAGTTTGATCCAGACAGGCAATTTGCTTCTGTGGCCTGGTTCTTCTTTATGAGGCAGGTTTACATAGAATGCTGCAGCCCAGATTATGACACCGATACAAGCTATCCAGAAACAGATATCATTATTTGGAACTATACGTGCAACACTGGTTCCCACTGTGCAGTAGACAACCACACAAATCAGGATAGTTGCGAATATGTGGAGTTTACATCGTTTATGCAGCAGGTAGACAAGGAACGTGTAGATGAAAAGGTTCATCAGTCCAAGCACATTGAATACACCTATCTGTTTATCGAGTGAAAGCGAAGCTACGGTGAATGGCAACGGCAGACAGAGTACAAATGCCTTCCACTTCGGTAGATAGAGATATGCGACTATTGTTGCCTCTACTGAGACCAGCGCCAGCAGGATGATATCCCACATGCCGAAGTGGAAATTCATCCGTTAAGGCTCCTGCAGGTGTCGGAAGAAATTCGGGACAAATTCCAGATCAGTAGCTTCACGCACAGCAAGTCTTGATTGAGTCTCAAGAATGTCCAAAGGCACCGGATTGCGGTAATCCACCAGGCACTCTTTGAGGACTCTGCCCGGTGTCTTGTTTGTGGTCCCACAGATGCGGTATACCTTGACAGCCAAAGACTCAGCAGCACCTGGAGTCAACATAACCGGCAAGGACGATTTGATCGTTTCATACAGGCTTTCGGAGAGCTTTAATCCCCGCCTTTTGAAAAGTGTGCAGATCAGATCATAACTCTCTCTGGTTGTGGTTGTAGGGAAGATGGGAATTCTTACGTCGATTCTGCCCGGGCGTTTCAGATCAACTTCTATCAGGTCAGGCCTGCTGGAAGCCAGCACCCAGATGACTCTGCCCCGGTTTCGGGTATTGCTCATCTCCTCAGCCATCATAGAATATATACGCCCGGAGACTCCTGAGTCACCTGATCCTGCTTCACGCCTGCCTAGTGTCTGATCTGCTTCATCGATGAAAACATAACAGCGAGAAAGGGCTTGAAGAAGCCTGAATATCTTTTCCAGATTACCCTCTGTGCTGCCAACCCATTTATCCCGGAAGTTCTTCATCTTTACTACAGGGACTCCGGCTTCTCCAGCCAGGCATTCCATCATGAAAGTTTTTCCAGTCCCTACTGGTCCACACAGCAGATAACCCATAGGTAGAGCTGCCAGATCTCCTTTGTTCCAGAGTGCAATATCCTGCCGGAGCCAGTCTTTGGCTTTCTCCATACCATAAAGGTCATTCAAGGTCCGTTTGGATTCTATAAAATCGATCAGCCCGTTGCAGTCTTTCTCAACGAGTTCTTTTTTTAGAATGGACAGGTCTGCAGAGGAAATTTCTTTTTTCTTATACTGGGATGTTTTCAGAAGTGTATCGACTGAGTTGAGCGTAGCCCCTGCCAGTTGGGATGATGCAACATTAAGGTTACCTTTGAATTGATTTAGTGCTACCGGATAATTGGCAACACCGGTCTCCAATAGTGAGCATATGTCGTCAGGTGATGGCAGCGGCACTTTTATCCTGGCAGTCCTGGAGTTGTTTACAATTAAAGAGTGCAGGTCATTGAGGTTTTCTGTGATCAGGAAAGTAGCCAGAGAGTGACGGCTCAATACAGCATCCTGGGACCAGTCCCGCATAAGTGAAGCCAGCGCATTGAGATCGTATATGAGACCACCCTGCAGCGCAGGCGCCAGCAGATCAGCATTCATCACAAAACAGCCTATCTGCAGTCGTTGCCCGGTAATGGCTGCAGTGTTGGCGGTGTAGCGGAAATAGTGAGTTAATGCTTCTACAGCAGCTCTTGGAGCCTTGGGTAGTTCAGGATTATTGCGAAAAGTTGGCCACTGCCCGAATATTTCATTACCCTTTTCAACCCGGATACCATTTCCTACATCATAGCTGAGGATTACATCAAACCGTGGCATTAATACCTTGAGCAAAAATTCGGTAAGAGAACCAAGTGATGCCTGGTTTTCACGCGGAATAAGCAGACGATCATTTACATTGCCATATAATACGAACTGGTTGGCTGCATCACTTTCGTAAAGAGCAACCAGTTCTTCAGCCCATTGAGGAAGTTGTTGTGATTTTGTAGACAAACCGGCGCTCCTTTTGAAGTCCCTGAAAATTTTAATACAACCACGGAATACACGGAAATAATTGATATTAACTTAGGTAGTTATTGTGCTGTTCGCTTATTTGATTATATTACAATTGTTACGTCAATTACTGCATATAGTAACATTCACACAAAACTATTCCCTTTATTTCCGTGTATTCAGTGTATTCCGTGGTGACAAATGGTCACTTTATTGCGGAGTGGTGGATTCGCTCTCCGGGCCCATTGTCTTGCCTGTATCAATCCCGGCTTCCGGGGCGGCTTCGGCCTGGGTTGGTTCCAGAGCTATACCTTCCTGAGCAGCGAAATCGGCCAGGGCTAGATCAGCCAGCGCCTTGTGTTCGGATTCCTGAACAGCAAACTCGGTGGTATTGAGAGTGTCTCTGGCTACTCTGGCTTTACCTGCTGCTTTGTTGCGTTCGTCCTGGACCATCTCTGACAGACGGTCTAATGTATCGCCGGAGCCTCCGATATTGGTAACCATACCGGCAGCCATTTCGTTAAGCTCAGCCATAGCTTTCTGGACTTTGAGGTCATCGATCCCCCGCTTGAGTGTTTCAATCTTGCGTTTAGCTTCTGCAATAGCTACATCTCTGGCCTTAACCAGTTCCTTGTATGTCTGCTCAGCAACTTCAAGTTCTTTTCGTCTGTCAGCGAGGTCTTTCTGGGTCTGCTGCAGTTTTAGTGCATATTCACCAGCAAGTTCCCTATTTCCAGCTTTCAAGTTAGCCGAAGCTTTGGCACGATATTCCTGTTCCTGAGCTTCAAGTTTTTTGACCTGTGCCATTAAATTCTCACACAGGCCTGCGTGTGAAGCAAGTCCATCATTATACTTACCTATCTGGACACGCAGATTTTCCTTCTCTACTTCCAGCAAAGCTTCAGGATTTTTCTTCTCCATTCCCGAGAGAAACAATCCAAAAAAACCTTTTATTAGATTAGACAGTCTTTTAAACATCCTATACCCTCCGGAACTGGGGTTTGTCTGCATGTATAATACTGACCAGGTACATGCGCCTCCAGATTAGTAAAAGTATATTGGAGTATGAGGACTTTGGCAAGAAAAATGCCATTATTTTATATCACGATGGGATATTTTTCGTGGTGATATATCAATTAGTTTACAATCCGATTCAATTGATATTCGCGCATATACGTATTATTCCATACGTTTTTTTGCGTGTATTGCTGAGAATAACCTTCTGTTCCACGGATATCAGGAAGGAATGTGTTAAGTAGGCGGTTAACTGGGTATTATGTTTCAGTCTGTGATTTCCGATGGTATGGTGTGAATATCGACATAACAACATCCAGTGTGCAGACTGACTAACATTTTGCATCGCATCTGGTAATGATCAGCCTGCGAGTTTCGCAGGCTGATCATTACCAGATGATTATTTGCACATGTTTGCCGGATTATGTGACGCTTATTTGGTTGACAGTCGATAGTCATCGTGCTAGAATGCTCTCTGTTGTCGAGTTCTGTAACTGGATTTGCATAATTCTGCATTCTACGCACTGAGGCTTTATTAGTATTGAATTTTTCGAGCCTTAAGTAGGGGTGCCAGCTTGTTTCGAACGGGAACATGTCTAAGTCTTTGTAGGTTATATTACTTTCAAAGCTTTGCAATATCTTGGGAGGATTCTGAGATATGACTTCTTCCCAGCCAGATTCAAATAAAACAATATCTTTCACCCCTGGTTTCCGGGAATATAGTGTGCACTATCGAAAAAATACGCCGGGAGTATTGGTGAAGTTATGTACAAGGGAATAGTTGACTTGTCTCGTGCAATAAAACATAGCTGGATTTCTGCACTATTGCTGATATCCGGGGATTTTATTGCTCTTGCACTTGCACTCCTAGTTGCTCTTCTTCTAAAATACGATACGATATCTATGTCGTACCTTATGAAAGTTCACGTCGCTGACCGTCCGCTCAGTCTGCTTGTTGGTTCATTGCTCTATATAATTGCTTTCTCCCGATTCCGCCTCTACAGTTACACCTGGAGGTTCGCCAGCCTTGAAGTTCTATGGAGCGTCGTTGCTGCAAATGGCGTTGGTCTGGTCTTTCTAATTGTTTGCCAGATTCTGATTGACCAATCCATTATGCCTGCAAGCCTTCTTGCGTTATTTTTCCTGCTAAGTGTCATATTTGTTGGAGCGGGTAGGATAATACTGCGACTCTCGTCACTAAGTCACCGTTATGGTGAACGTATGTGGCAGAAGGTCAAGGGAGACGAACTACCTAAGCGAGTTATTATACTTTCGAGTGGTTCAAATGGAGCAGGACTTGTCAGTTCACTCAGAGATGAAAAGGACAACCCATATAACATAATAGGTGTACTGGATGATGATCCGGCTTGCCAGGGGTGTTATATACGCGGCGTCAAAGTTCTTGGTCCATTGAATAAACTGAATGATCTGTTGAAGGAAAGGGCTGTCGATGAAGTCCTTATTACGCTACCTCAGACATCAGGTGCCCAGGTAAAGCAATATGTAATGGATTGCCGCCAGAAAAAGATCCCTGTTAAAGTTATTCCCGCCTTAAGTGATGTCCTGAACGGGAAAACCCGCGCTCGTATCGAAGATATATGTATCGAAGATTTATTACGCAGACCTCCAGTCAAGATCAACATTTCTGAGATAGGTGGGTATCTTACTGGTAAGAGAGTCCTGGTCACTGGTGCTGGTGGATCTATTGGTTCTGAGTTATGCCGACAGATCTGTGCCTTGCAACCAGCTGAAGTCGTACTGCTTGGGCATGGCGAAAACTCTATTCACGAGATACATAAGGAACTTACTCGACGTTTCCCACAGTTAGCTGAGACGCTACATACAATCATTGGTTCTGTTTCCGATGAGAAGCGTATGGAACAGGTTTTCCGTGAGTTTGCTCCACAGGTTGTATTTCATGCAGCAGCCCATAAGCATGTTCCGATTATGGAAAAGAACGTGCTGGAAGCTGTGCAGAACAATGTTATAGGCACCTACCGAGTAGCAGAGTGCTGTGGTAACTTCGGCGTCAAAAGAATGGTCCTCATATCCTCTGATAAAGCGGTCAATCCCTCATGTATAATGGGAGCTACAAAGTCAATCTGTGAGAATGTCGTTCGGGCGATGGCTAATGTATACCCCAACACCTCATTTGTGAGTGTACGATTTGGGAACGTCCTCGGCAGCCGCGGCAGTGTGGTCCCGATCTTCAAAGAACAGATCAATCGCGGTGGACCAGTTACAGTAACTCATCCTGACATGACGCGTTACTTTATGTCGATCCCTGAAGCGGTACAGTTGGTAATGCAGGCTGGAGCTATCGGAAAATCTGGTGATTTATTCATATTGGACATGGGTGAACCCGTTAAGGTAGTTGATCTTGCTAACGATATGATCAGGCTCTGCGGCCTGGATCCCGGCACCGACATTCAGGTTATCTGCACAGGTATTCGCCCTGGTGAAAAACTTCATGAAGAACTCAGCAAGACTGATGAACTGATAGAAGCTACTCCATATGAGGAGCTGTTTGCTGTCCACCGACCAAAATACAACGACACCGAAGCAGTCTATAACGACATAAAACGCATTCAGCATATGGTAAGTAAGAGTGATGTCACAGGTATTCGTGTACTACTATGTCACATGTTCCCATATTTCAAGGAGCAAGCTGATATGGCAACTGACAAAGATGCTGAACCAGTTTTTGGTGCTGCTGCTAGACTGTAGTAACTTGTATGAGTTTCGTATCGATGTGGACGATAGTAGACGAAGCAATCACTAACTAATCATGCATATCAAGCCTCCGATGCCTGACTTCGGGGGCTTTACTTTGTACATTTGTTAGCATTACAAATAACCATCTATTTCCATGTTAACTTGCTCAGATGTTAACTCAAATACCTCTCCATATAACACATATAAGTGGTATCATATCAGTGATACAAATCTGGGAGGTATTATTGATGCTGGATGGACATATTCATATCGGAGATCCGAATGCGAGTAAACCGGAGTTTTTGAGTTCTCTAAATGCTGCTGGATTTGAAGGTGGGCTTATTATATCCCCTGCCCCAACATCTTTCCCCCACTCCGATGGTCCTACTGACTGGAAATATCGACTCGACATTGTGGATGCTTTCTGTAAAGACAATAACAAACTATTTCCATTCCTCTGGATAGACCCTCTTGAAGAAGATATAGAGGAGCAGATTTCCAGTGCTTCCGGACGAGTAGCTGGTTTTAAAGTGATATGCAACAGGTTTTATCCATCAAATGAGAAGGCAATGGATGCATATCGTCTGATTGCATCGTTGAATAAGCCTATCCTCTTCCACTCGGGAATATTGTATGATGGAATGGACTCCGCAAGGTACAACCGGCCTGGTGAGTTTGAATGTTTGCTGGAAGTAGCGGACTTGCGGTTTGCACTGGCCCATGTGTCCTGGCCCTGGTGCGATGAATGTATTGCAGTATATGGTAAGTTCCAAAACGCTTATGGCCTGAGACCTGATGTATCCTCTGAGATGTTCATTGACCTGACTCCAGGCACTCCTCCTATCTACAGAAAAGAAGTACTTACCAAGATATTTACAGTGGGATACGATGTGGTGAATAACATCATATTCGGTTCTGACGGGAGTGTGGGCAGCTATGGTGCGGAATGGATAGGACAGTGGGTTGCCAGGGACAAAGCTATATATAACGATCTAGAAATCACTCAGGATGTAACTGACAAGATATTCGGATCGAATCTGCGGAGGTTTCTGGGCAAGTAGGACTTGAGCGATAAGCAGGATATTTGGGTGTTACGAGGGAATGATTAGTATATGCTCAGTAGCTGAGGTAGTGGAAAATGAAAGCGAAGACTTTTGACTGTGTGGAAATGAAGCGTATTGCCTCTCAGAAGATATATAACACCGTCAAGGACATGACAATTGAGCAAGAGTTGGGTTATTGGCGAGATAGTACTATTAAGCTGCGAGCCAAGATTGATGATCAAAAATGCAATGCTGAAAAAAGGACTCTGCACACAGCCTAGCCCGCATTATTCATCACCGAAAATGACATATTTTACAAATTTGAAAGGATATTTTAGCAATTATGGATAGAGTATTGGCGTTTGGGTGCCATCCGGATGATATCGAATTTATGTGTGCCGGCACACTGGCACTGTTGGCACAAAAAGGATATGAGATCCACATAGCGACTATGACAGGCGGCGAAGCAGGTTCACCTACTCAGAGTGTTCAGGAGATAAGGGCAAGGAGGTTGGCTGAGGCTGAAGCTGCTGCCAAGGTCATCGGAGGGCATTATCACTACGCAGGAGGCTGTGATCTGGAAGTAGAATTTAATTCAGACTACCGCAAGAAGGCTGTTAAGGTAATGCGCGATGTAGATCCTCTGATTGTATTTACACTTCCTCCTATGGATTATCTGGCTGATCACGAGCAGACTTCTCTACTTGTCCGCAATGCTGCATATATTGCCTCTGTCCCCAACTATGATTGCGGGGTTCCGACTAAGCATACAACCCGCTTCCCTTACCTCTACTACTGGAATGCAAGCAACCTTTGTGACATCTTTGGCAGGCCTTTACCGATAAACCGTGCAGTTGATATATCGTCGGTAATGGATATTAAAAACGAGATGCTGAAGTGTCATGAGTCCCAGAGGGAATGGCTATCCTACCACAATGACTGGGATGAGTATATGGAAAACATGAAGTGGCACTCCAAGTCCGATGGTGAACGCGTGGGAATGGAATGGGCGGAGACATACATCCAGCACCTAAGCACAGGACATCCCAAAGACAATATTCTTAAGACCATCCTGGGCGATTTGTGCAAAGAGGTGTAAACCAAACCATCTTGGTGACAGTTCAGAGTTGCGGGAATTTGTCATCCTGAGGAACGAAGGATCTGCTTTTCATCCGGAAAAAGCAGATCCTTCGTTCCTCAAGATGACAATATTCCCATGAAACTGAACTCCTACCCATCTTGCGTGTTCTATCAATAGTTGATGTATGAGACATTTGAAGGGAATCAATCCCCCTGACCTCCTTCTCCAAGGGGGAATATTTCTTGGAGATATTAATTGAGCTTTCTTGGTCTGGATATAAATTCATCGGGAACTCTGAAGGTCGCAGCTGTTGTGCTAGGGCTGATAACGTGCAACAACTGGGGATCCGGGCGATTGCGCGCCCATGTTGAGCACAAAATAAAAGAGCAATTAACTCAGACAATAGGACCGGCAGACAGATATGAAGTGCATGTAAAAGCCGGCATGTTGAGTCTGCTTACAGGCAGAATGGACAAACTGACCATTCATGCAGATTCCGTATTCATGAAAAAACGTGCAGAGATGCAGACATTGGATGTGGAGATGCGCGGGCTAAGGTTTGGCTTATGGTCATCAAGCTTCAGCGGCGCGCGCACGGCTAAAGTCCGTGCGACAATGAATAGTGATCAATTGCAAAGGTACCTAACCCGCAAATATACTGACGTTACCGATATAACCTGCAGGCTGGAAACCGGAAAGTTTTATCTGAACGCAAAACCCAGCCTGATTGGATTTGATATGCCTGTCAAAAGTGAAGGAACGCTTAAGATCAGTGCTCCCGACAGCATATCGTTTGACCTGCAAAAAGTAACGGTTCTCGGTATAACTGCGCCTGATTTTATCAACCGTTACATTACCAACAAGTTTAATCCGGTGATGCAGACGTCAGAATTCGGACTAAAAGCCAGATTGACCAGTTTGACTGTAGAGGAGAACAAGGCCAGTCTAGAGGCTGACCTTGATGTCCGCAATGGCCTTGTATCTGAATAGCTCTAAGCCCGCATTATTCATGATTGACTCAGCTTTTGCGCCTACTGCCGGGCAAAAGCGAAGCTTCGTGAATAATGCGGGTTAAGCGAAGTCGGCGTCACCCGTATCACCTGCGCCGGCTCCGTCATATGCTTCCCTTTCAGCTTCATCTATCATCTGATCTATATCGCCTTCGCCGTCGTCAGCCAAGGTTCTTCCCATTTCCCTCATCAGCTTGCTCATAGCTTTGGGATCGTTCATGTCAGCTGTGGTGGCAGCATCTTCAAAGGACTCAATCAGTTCATCCTCTCCACGTCCACGAGTAAACTTAGAGATCAATTTGTTAACGTCTGCAGACCCGCACTGAGGGCAAACAGGATCTGTAGAATCAGCTGTCATTCCAATCAACTTGGCAAATCTTTTGGAGCATTGTTTGCACTTGTATTCAAAAACAGGCATATGTCTATAGCAAAACCTTTCATTTGATAGATTCTGGTGAATGCATATTCCCCATCAGATAAATGATAGTTGAACAGGTGTATGGAAAGCAAGGGGCGGAATAGGGAATCCAGAAGTCAGAATCCAGAATAACTATACCGAAAGCAGTGTGCTGAATTATGCGCTGACTGTGACTTGAAGTCCAAATACCAGTTTAAATAACTGAGTAGTCTTGTAATCACTATCTGATACCCAAACAATTGATCGGTATAGGCATTTTATTCTGACTTCTGGATTCTGACTTCTGGATTCTGGATTCTACCCTTTCCCGATTACCCTTTCATGCTGATTGTAAGCTATAATGTATTTTGGTATAAAAGCCCAAAGGAGGTATGCACATGGATAATGAGAAAACCATACGCAGCCTTAAAAAGCAACTTCTGATTGAACGTATTGCGTTTGGAGTAATTGTGCTTGTGCTGGCTGTTAACTTCGCTGCAGGAAAACTCAGCGGGGGTAAGTCTATGATTATGGTAGACGGCAAGCCAGTAGTATGTGTGGATTCAGAAAAAGAAGCTCATGGCATACTGGAGAGAATTAAATCAGACTCCGGAGCAAACCCGCTGGAAACTGAATTTAGACAGGAAGTCAGTATCGCACGTGCCCCCCGCAATGCATCACCAATGCCAACAAGCAGAGCTATGACAGTCGCCAGAAATGCGATATCACCTGTGGTCAACCGTTGGTCGGTAATAGCGGATGGAAAGGCTGTAGTAGGGCTGCCAAGCAAACAGGACGCAGCTAAAACGCTGGAGATGGCAAAGATAAAATTTGGCAGTCAGGCTAAGAACCTGGCAGAAGAACCTCAAATCCGGGAGAATGTCTCAATTGCCAAGGCAGCAATAAGCCCTGAACAATTCCAAAAGACCCCGGAAGACGCTGTAAAATTTCTGTTTACTCCAAGAGAACCTACTCGGAAGAATTCAACATATATAGTGCGACCAAATGATGTCGCTGTCAGTATTGCTAAAAAGTTGGACTTGGCGCCTGGAGAATTGAAAAAACTCAATCCGGGTGTAAATCTGGACCGCTTAGCCATTGGTGATACACTACAGGTGAAGGAGAGCACTGCTCCGGTATTCCCTCTCACAATTATAGTCCGTGATCAGATCAGTAAAACGGAATCTGTCCCACCTCCAATGGTGCGTGTTTCTTCTCCAAATATGTACAGCGGTAAAACAGCGTTTATAAACCGTGGACGTTCAGGTAAAAGAACAGTGGATATCGCCGTCATATATGAGAATGGGAGAAGAGTCGGGGATGAGGTTATTTCTGAACAGGTACTTGCAACTCCTGTTCCAGGGAAGATAGCTGTCGGCATCAAACCTCGTCCCTGAACAGAAAGCATCGTTTGCAGAAGGAAAGGTATAAATGTCAGGAAAGCTTCAGAGGCTGGCCATATGGGCTGGAGGTATCTTCCTGTGCGCGCCATTTTGGATAGGCACAGCAGCACTTATACCTTCCTATATTGATGCTTCACATTCAACAAATATTGTTCGGAACACTCAGTTGTTTATGTCGCTGTTGTGGTTTTCGGGGTTCTCAGTGGGCATCCCGGCGGCTGTTGCTGCGCTCTGCGTTCGAACAAAAGCAGGAAGAATGCTTGCAGTCTCAGCTACTGTGTTCGGTATGGCCCTTATTACTATGGGAAATGCTCAACGGCATATATTCGGATACAACGGGGTCAGGGGTGGAGTAGACAAACTTTTACTTTATTCTATACTCCCGATAACATTGTGGGTAATCTCAGTGATTATTGCGAAGAAAGCAACATCTCAGGAACAGGATCAGGGCGAACGTATCTAAACAATAACCAAGGGATATACTGCGGGAATTGAGCATAGACGAGATTCGGAACACCCAGTAAAAACCGGCATTCCCGCAGTATATCCCAACGCAGCATAGTGTTAAAACGCGAACAGCTTTCGCCCTGTTGCAGGATGAAAGCTGTTCTTATTTTAAGAGCAGGTTAGCGTCTTCTAAGTCTCGCTTTTAAGGAACCTATACCCACCATCAGGATAGGAATTCCAAATCCTGCAAGTGTGGCTGGTTCCGGCACAATGTTGTCAACATCTCCACCACCGCCGCCACCCTTGCTGCCACCGCTACCGCTTGTAATGGAACCAACAACAGGGACACTACCAGTCAGAATCAAGGCAGCACTCAGGAATGGTGAGGATCCTCCCCCAACAGATAGCGTCGGCAACTCCTCAACAGCAGCTGCCGGTAAAAAAGGAGTCACTTCAGGCGCTACTGCCACAGGAGGCACACCTACTGTTTCAACTGGCGCTGCTTTGACCAATTCCTCTATGGTTGTCGGAGGTTCTGTTCCGGGAGGCGGAGCCATAACTTCCTCTACTGGCTCAGGAACAGCTGTTCCCTGCGGCGGGGCTTTGGCAGTGACTTTCTCCTCAACCGGTTTGAGCAGTTTTTTCACCAAAGGATTTCCACACGACCAAATAATAACCGGTCTACCTAACCTGTCTACGAAGACTGCAGTACCTTTGGGCAGCAGTTTTGTCTTTGTATGAACAACCCCATTCTTGCCAACATACCATACTGTAGCGCGGAGGGGTTTTTTCAAGGATACCAGTTTTAAGTTCTTACTGAAATAATCTGCAACTGTCTGAGCAGATATACCAAAGTGTTTGGCGTATCGAAGCCTGACGACGGAATCTTTACGTACTTGCTGAACAAGCTGGGCAACTGACGCTACACGATGATTGACGAATGAACCTGGAGGTGTACGTGTAGATTTTGCTGAGACTCCCGAACAGCATAGTAGCGCAAGGACCGGCAAAATAAGGATGATAAATACAATTTTTCTCATATTATGCTCTTTTCCGAGATAGTGTCATCTATCTATTGATTCCATACATCGTTCGCCAGGTCTCGTGTTATATCAGTAGATTGAGAAACCAGTGTGCCGCAATCATTTATTATTATGAATATGGCAAACGCACGTATTGTGAGTAAAGTTACCTATATATATACTAAGTGCAAGTTTT
The DNA here is from genome assembly GCA_942493375.1 of Abditibacteriota bacterium. Taxonomy (GTDB): domain Bacteria; phylum Armatimonadota; class UBA5829; order UBA5829; family UBA5829. The sequence goes on from OW818698.1 coordinate 1,335,646, forward strand.
ATGCCATTCGGGTGATATAGCCCTTATTTTATTCTTATTTCGACCCAGCTTATGCAAATATCATTCTTGGACTGCAATTCTATGGTATTATTACCGTGATTTACAGCTTTATTTTTCGCGTTATACACATATGTTGCGCAATCCGGGGCCGGCATTGGCATTTCCACCTCGCCCATTGCACAACACAGTTCTCCATTGCAACGGACTTCAATATCATCACTGCCTTCCAAGAGTCCAATGACAATCTCTGCCTCTCCAACTTGTGGTTTTGGACCGATATTGATACGGAATGCCTGCCTGGCACCTGCTGGAACCTGTGCTGGAAGCGCATAGGCTTTTGGCTGGCCTACAGCCCATGTGTCCGAATAAGTTATGACATGCCGTCTTGGCTTATCCGCAATTGTGTCCAGGCTGCCGATCTCTCTGAGTAGAGTTTTATAGAACTCAGGGGCATCGAGGGTTGTTTCAGAATCCATATAGTTGAAAAGATATATTTTGTCACAACCTCTGTCGATGAATGATGCAGACATACCACGCGCTGTTTCCAGTGAATTACTATGATAAGCCGGATATGCAGGATATGGTCGCAGAAGTATCTCAAGGCCTGCTGCAAGTTCTACTCCGGTTCCTTCCAGCAATGACTTCCACAGCTCTATCGGCATATCAGTTTCAGCCGTTGCCCAGAACGGTGTCACAACTAAACTATCTATGAGCCCTTCTTTAGCCCATCTGACAGCATCCATCCCAAGTCCAATGGATGTCTGAGGTCTGGATGGGACTCTGGCAGATAACTTAATCGAGTGCCCTACCCTCTTCTCAGCTTCATTAAGAATGCATCTCACAGTGCGGGTGAACTCAGTCAGGATTTCACAGCCCTCTTGTTCATGTCCCGGACGAAAATGAAAACCAAACCGCATCCAGTCCAGTTCCAGTCCATCCATATCCCATTTCTGAGCAAATTCCCTGATCAGAGCCAGGTGGTGTTCTCTTACTTCAGTTTGTCCGTAATCTAAAGCTTTGTCCTGCCACTCGCAAAAGCCATACGTTATCCTGCGTAACTGTGGATTGTTACGCCAAAACTCGCTGTGAATAAATGACTTCTCATCATCCACATTGTGAATATCGTTCATCCGCATAGATATCCACGGAGATATACCGTGCTGCCTCGCGCGGTCAATCCATAGCGCGTATGGGTCAATACCATCCTGATCAAGTTTCCAGGCAGTATGAACCCACCCACGCGCTCTATGAGCATCCTCCAGGGTTGAACTTTGGAACAATGGCTGATCATCCGGGCCATCCGGGTCATAATTTAACCATATCGGATCCCAGACTTTTGAACCATAGCTGGTGCGCATGCAGTTCGGATTGAATACCAGCCGATCTACCTGCGTATCTGCATACTGGTCAACAAAAGACGCCACAGTTTCCTTGTCTAACGTCTGTCCGGCCCTGGCAAAGTAATAATGGCTGTCGTCTTCATTAAGAACAATTCCTGGTATCGTGCTCATTGTTGCATTACCTCTGACTAAATGGCGGTTTGGCAGATTAAATGTTCGACTGCTTTTCGGGACACGATTGTTCCACTATACTGTATGATTAATTTGCAATATTGGTGAACAAAGAGAATGTAAGCTGCACGCCGCTAAACTGATACGGTATGCAGCTCCATTTCACAGCGAGGCAGGGCTAAATCAAGCTAGAAACTTACTTTGACTGGTTCCCTGGACTGCTCATCACTTTCGAAGTATTCTTTCTCTGTGAAGTTGAAACTGTTGGCTAATATGTTGGATGGGAAGCTTTGTATGAGGGTATTGTAAGCAAGCACAGTATCATTGTAGAACTGGCGGGAGTAAGCGATCTTACTTTCAGTGCCGGAGAGTTCTTCCTGCAACAGGCCAAAATTTTCATTTGCCTTGAGCTCAGGATATGCCTCTGCTACTGCAAACAGGCTTTTTAACGCACCGGTTAACACATTCTCAGCACTCGCAGTATCTTTTACGCCTTGAGCACCCATCATAGCGGATCGGGCAGTAGTGACGTTCTCAAAGACTTCCTGCTCATGCTTGGCATAGCCTTTGACCGTTTCCACGAGGTTCGGGATAAGGTCATACCTGCGTCTAAGCTGGACATCAATCTGAGACCAGGCATTCTGAATCCGGTTCTTCAGGGAAACCAGGTTGTTATACATGGAAATCACCCAGATAACCAGGAGAACAACAATACCTAACAAAATCCAAAAAGCAATCATAACAGCCACCTCTGTATAGGTTCATCGCTACTTATTATAGTACTCGATTATAAGTTTACTTCAGATTGCATCAATAAGCAACATCAGGTAACAATACAGGATTGCGGGAATTTGTCATCCTGAGGGACGAAGGATCTGCTTTTCATCCGGAAAAAGCAGATCCTTCGTCCCTCAGGATGACAGTTTTTCCATATTACTGAACTGTTACAACATCAGGTATTAGGTTAGGCACACAGATATTAGTTATCCGCATATTTCGCAGATTAACTCAGATTTTATAGGAAGATAACCATATAGACATTCAAGAGATATTGTGATATCTTTCTCGCATGCATTGTATTTGAATTGAATCATTGCGCTAACGCGCATTATTACTATACCTGAGGTACAAAGACGTGAATAGAGCAGGCATTCTTACCACTATCAGTTTACTGATGTTCTCCGTTTTGACGAGTAATAGAGCACTGGCTGTGGACTATTATGTTTCTCCGCAGGGCAACGACATTAACTCGGGTCTTGGTGCAAAACCCAACCAGGCATTCAAGACTATACAAGCTGCTGTTAATAAGCTACAGGCAGGTGACAGGTGCCTGGTGTTGAGTGGAGTTTACAGGGAGACAGTTGTCTTTCCTAAGAGCGGCACACCTGGCAAACCAATCACGATCATGCCTTTCAAGGGTCAAAAAGTAGTGGTGTCAGGGTGCAGTCCGGTTTCTGGTTGGACCAAATATAAGGGTTCAATATGGAAATCTAGTATGCCCTGGACGCTGGGTACGGGTCGCAACCAGGTATTTTCCGGCGATAAGGTGATGGTCGAAGCCAGGTACCCGAACGTCCCTGATCCAGGACTTGGGATGTATGTGGGTGGACTGAGCCCACTGTGGCCGACATTCGGGGAGTTCTCTATCCCTGATGCTTCAATTGCACCGGGCAGGATAACCGGTAAACTGCTGGATGGATTCCCGGACAACTACTGGAAAGGTGGACTTTATTATGGGGTCCATTATGAAGGCTGGGCTGGCCAATCCGGAGCAATAGAGAGCTCAAAACCTGGAGAGATCACAGTAGGCGACCGAACACAGGGCTGGTGGTTTGGATCAGCTTATGGCGGTGGATATAGACCTGAGGAAGGTAGAGGGATGATTGTGGGGCATATGAACGCCCTGGATAAGCCCGGTGAGTGGCACTGGCAGGACAACACCCTCTACTGCATTCCACCAACTGGAACGAAACCGGCATATATCGAAGCCAAACACCGGCAATTGGCATTTGACCTGAGTGGTCGGGAATATATTCACATTAATGGGATAACGGTCAAAGCTGGTTCGATGCGTTTACAGGATTCTTCCAACTGCATTGTAAAAAACTGCAAACTGTCGTATATATCCCACTTTATCCGGATGTATGATATTGGGCAGGTTGAAAACGGTAAGGATACCATCAAGTCTGGTGAGACCGGGATATTCGTCGGAGGGCACGACAACTCATTCCTCAACTGCAGCATCCGTTTCAGCGCGGGAGCCGGATTCTATCTGCGCGGATACCATCACACCATCCACAACTGTCTGATAGATGAGATCGACTACACTAGCCACTATCTGAATGCTATAACCGATGCTGTTTCTGACTTTCCGGACTATGAAAACATGCTGGTCGGCGGGCATGTTATTACTTACAACACTATGCGCAATGCGGGGCGGCATTTCTTCAACTTCTACGGCAACGGAACCAGCCTGAGTTCGCGGGATCGTGGTCCTATGGACTATATGGCAACGCTTTTTGCACACAACCATCTCTACAATGGAATGCTGGAAACCAAGGATGCTGGATTCATTACTGGATACTATTCCAGTGGAGGCACGCTGGACGGTCTTAATTCTCAAGTTGCATATAACGTTATGCACGATACCTACGACATCTTCGGGATGCGTATAAAGGTGTTGGGGATTGTCTATCTGGATGCAGGTACTTGTGATGTTGACCTGTATAATAATCTGCTCTGGGCTGCTCCGGGTTCACATCAACTTGGGCTCTGGTATAACACGATGTGTGTGGATGTCCACGAGCATGATAACTTCTTCCATCCGGAGTTCAAGCGGACATCAGCGGAGCTAAAACCATCTGATTTTCCTAATGGCAAGCCGTTCAGGTTCGGGCACGACTTCGCAAATTCTCCTCCCCTGCCCTCCTGGCCGCAGATTGTTCGCACCGATATCCCGTCAGCAAAGCAAATTGGAGAGATTAAGAGCGGGGATTCGTTCAATCTGGGGGATATCGATTTTAATCCAGGCTGGCAGTCTATGATAATGAGCTTTGCCAGTGAGAATAAGAATATCAATACAGACAAAACTTTACGTGCAACACCGCGCCACCATGCAGCGACTGACCCATTGGTTATGGAGTCTGAATTCAACGATGGCTTGCACCCGAAGATTCGCTCCCAGTGGTCATTTATCTACAATACGCCTGATGGCTCATGGGTCCGGTTCAATAAAGTGCCGCTGGGTGAAGGATACAAACGTTTCAGGGTTATCTATGGAAACAGTCAGACGTCACCGCGGTATGTGGAAGTCCATCTGGACAGTGCAGATGGTCCATTGGTCGGGCATGTTGATCTCCCACAGACTGACAAACCAAGGCCAGGTAATATTCAGATATATCAGATGGCTACAGGGGAGATATCTGCCGATGCAAAGGGTACACACGATATCTATCTCGTGTTCCGCTCGGAGGATGGCAAACTGGTTGGGGAGTTTGAGTATTTCAGGTTCGAACAATACCGCGGGTTGATTCCATTGCAGAAAAATGAAGTCAAGCTGGAACTGCGTTTGGGATCGAAAGATGGAGAGAAGATAGGTGAGTTCTACCCTCGAAGCACTGGCGGTAATTCCGTCTTTAAACAATTTGTTGCAAACATAGAGGCTGTTAAGAGTAAACAACCATTGTATTTGGTCGTCAGATCGGAAGCTGCGGGGACTATTGGAACGGTAAATTCGATGCGTTTTGAGAAGGCGAAGCAGCCTATCGACTGGACAGGAGTAGGCGTTCCACCTCTCAAAAAGAATGGCATATACGTATTCCCTGCACCGACCAACCGTCCGATTGCAAAGCCCAACGACAAGTATAAGAACTCCACCGGATCTACAAGACCAAAGGGCATTGCTGCAGCAAACAGGTTGGATAAAGCTCCAGTAATTGATGGTAAGCTGAACGATTGGATGAAGGCCGGACATGTCCTGAAAATGTCTGAAACCTACGATGGCAGTGCAAGCAAAGCTCCTGCAAGTGAGGCGTGGGTTGGTTATGACGATGAAGCGCTTTACATTGCGGTAAGGAACCCGGTAAAGGATGCTAAATCGTTGAGCTTCACAGACCATAAATGGGGTGTGACTGATGCAATGGAAGTTGCGATCCAGGATACTTCTGCAGCTAAACCGGGACCGATTATGAATATGTATGGCTGGCCTGATGGACATTTCGAGAGCACGGACCAAGCAGGAGCGCCGGAGGATGTGGTAGCCAGGCTAGGCAAGGCTGTGACATATAAGGCAGCTATCGGTGAATCTGAATGGACTTGTGAATGGCGAATACCGTTTGCAGCGTGCGGCTTCTCTCCGAAGACAGCTTCATCTGTGTTGTTCAACCTGGCTGTGCGAAAGATCGGGCAGAACGAGGACTGGGTTATCTGGAAAGGCACCGGCGGAGCTACTTATGTGGTAGAAAATGCAGGGATATTGGTTTTTCCAAATGAGTTCTTGAAAACTGCAGGCATTCCCAAGAATGGACTGCTGGTGTGGTTGGATGCATCAGATTCAGAGAGTGTGCAGAGGGATGCTTCAGGGATGGTTTCGGTCTGGAAAGATAAGAGCGGTAACTCCAGAGATGCCAGACAGGATCAGGCAGCAAACCGGCCTGCATATTTGATAAACGGTTTAAACAATAAACCTGCACTGGCATTCACAGAGGACCGGCTTACCAGACTCGACATGGCAGATTTGTCATCTGAAAAGATATCAGGGGCTGTCATTGCAGTGTTCAGCAATCCGAATCCGGGTTCTGAGGTTAACCACGATCCGAGAATATTTACGTCCAGCGATGGAAAGGAATTCGATTATATAAGTGGAATATGCGCCAGTGTCACAGGGATGGAAACAGGAGGGCCAAGGCAGCAGATATTTCCATTCACTGACCGATGGGCCAAAACAGTGCATATAGGGTGCTTCTCTCCAACTTACCAGACATACTTCACCGGAAGTATCTCTGAGATACTGGTGTATAACCGGGTTTTAACCAATAAAGAGATAGAACAGATCCGGGCTTATTTGATGTTGAAGTGGGATTTGGAGTGAATTATGAATTATGAATTGTGAATTATGAAAGTGAAGGGAATTGTTGATCTATGGCTAACGAAGACGCCCCGGATGTGCAAGCAGACACTAAGCAACCGAGAAAAGCTTACAGAATATTGCTGGGTGCTTATCTGGGTTTGGGTGTATTGTTGTGTGGCAGGAATCTGGCTCTAGGTTCGCTGCATGACAAAACAGTGGCGCTTGGATATTTCGGATGTGTGTTAACAACTCTGTGTGCCTGGTTTATTTTGAAGCGCTTCAACCTGCTGGGTGTGGATCTAAAACATCCCCGGCGGACGTATATTCTAGTCGGGTCTCTTATGGCTGCCTGGGTTGAGACCTTGATCTGGGCGATTGAGAAACTGCTGCATGCAAAAGGTGTTGCCGCCAGCCCCAATCTGTTGATTGACCTGCTGGTGACTATGCCCTGGTATATCGGAATGGTAGCTATGCTCTACTCCTCCCAAAAGCAGTGCAGGTTCAATTGGTGGAAGCTTGCACTGCTGGGAGGATTGTATGAGCTGGGAGCGGACGGAATAGTCGGAGGAATGATTTTCTCAAGTAAACTAAGCCCGGAGCAATTCCCAATGCTTGCTTTGGCATTCCCAATGTTTGTAGGAGTCTATTCCAGCATGGTCCTGCCTGCAAGCTGGCTGGTATTCGGAGAAGGCGGAACCCCCGAAGTAAACGAGCCTAGGAAACGAATCAAACTTGCTTTAAAACCGCTGCTAGCGTTGGTTGTTTATACGGTTGTGATGTTTGTGCTGATGAGTCTTGGGAAAGGTAAGTGACAGAGCTTGATTCGCATAGACTACTTCATATCCTCAGGTTTCACAATGCAGACAGGCATATCGACTTGCTGACCGGATTCGTAGAATGGTTTGCTGGTAATGAGTGTTTGTAGTCGATCTTTAGAGGAATAATCTGGTGATGGATCTCTGTGCATACAGTGGAATATTGCCATAAACTTGGAGTAACTTCTTATAACCCTCCCCCAGTCACGCTTATTGCTCCTATTCCAGAATATGTGTATATCTGCCTGTTCATCACGGAATGATTCGAGTTTCTCCGATTGTTTGTGATTTTCAAGATATCCCAATATGCCGGTCTCCAGTCTGACAACCAAAGACTCGTCGAACTCATCTAAGAACTTAAGGTTGGGTAAATATACGAGTAACTTCAAGCTGCGTGGACAGAATATGAACGCTGCGAGTGAACCGGTATATTCATTGAGAGTCGATGTTATGGCATCACAAGCAATGCGTCGGATGTCAGTGTTCTCAAAGAGACTCTGCTTGCCAGAAACGAATTTTCCTACATAATGATACCCGGCACCATTGGTCCAGCCACGATATTCCGAAGATCCATAGAATCGCTCAGCCAGTTCAAATTCACCAATCCTGCGGAGAACATGGCGCCTGGTTCTGAGATGGCGAATCATCATTGCGATTTCAATTGCTGTTTTATGATCAAACTCGTTGGCTTCATCTGCTGCATTACTGAGAGCTAATGCGACTTTCCATCCATAACCCTCATCAGCAGCTCTACTTATCTCTTCGATGAGGTAGCGATATACGTGGTGTGAGCTATGTAAAGCTGGTTCTATTAGATGCTTGAGTCCCTGTATACGTTTAAAAGGACTTGGTTCTGATTTCATTTTATCTGTAATGATTGGAAGCTCATGGTCCAGCCAATCAGTCATACCAAATTCCACCAGAACACCAAGAGATTTGCTTAATATACTGCATACCCTATATAGCAGAGTTGAATCTTTAGCAATATCCAAAGCCTCACGTAAGGATGCTATCCTGATTGCGTGATCTGATGTAATCTCGGCTATTTGAGACAATATTCGTGATTTAAATCTAGCGCCATAGGGAATACTCCGGGCCTTTTCGACGGCCATTTCAGGATCGTGGAATGCAATGTTGGATATACCACTGATTTTTCCGATGTTGGCTAACCAGATAGAGCGAAGCAGTTCAATGGCATGCATGACTTCCGGTAAAGATTCCACTATTGATCTGTTTTTACGCATGAATATTGAAACTCTCAATCCGGAGATTAACTGGTGAACACCGTATGTGGGTATGCGACGAACATCACACCAGAATGTGCCACGCATTTGCATTTTTTCCATCAGACTTTCCCAGTTAGTATTCACAAACTCTGCCCAGTGCACTAATGCCGGAACGGAACCTTGATCGCCTTGAAAGCACCAGGATTTATATAAGTTGGAAACGCTTAGAGATTGACGCTCGCATCCTTCAGGGTTTCCATAAATCCCAGATGCCCCGCACATCCATTCGCTTGCTGTCACCGGATAATTCGGGTCTGAGAGCAGCACTTTCCATACGGATTCTATATAAGCGTCAATCGCAAGACGTTCGAATTTAGGCCATGTTCGGTAGTCTGCCAAGAGACACTTAAATAACATCCCCTCAGGTTTTACCGGCCAGCATTTGCAGAGCATTAATTCAAATATTCTCGGGAGAAAGTGCTTGAAATCTTCTATGCAACCATTTGGAACAAGGATGTCGCGGGCAAAATCAGCAAGATCGGTCTGAGTCAGCTCTCTCAAAGGAGTATTTCCAACGCTTATACCATAATCGCTCTGAGGGATATAGCTGGAAAAGGTATCATAGAGGGTTGCTATAGCGTTGTCGAGAGCATTTTCGTCTTCTGTATTCCTGTTTCCAGGAACGTCACAATCAATTACGACAGGTAACTCGCGAACAAAGTCGGATGGAACGAAGACCCTCAAGTTGCTGTAGTCTGCCTCAGGTTCTCCGCAGAATTTTGCGATAGCATTCCTCGCCTGCCGTAGAAGAATCGCTGCAGGCTCATATTGGTGCTCCTCAATGAGTGTATCGAAATTCTCTATTGTGTATTCATCTGCAATTTCGCTAGTGATCTCCAGCATCTGCTTTTCACGGTCTTGCCAATGTATGTTGGTCAGCGTTTTTCCGTTAAGTAGAGTATCGGCATTCAACAGGAAGAATCCGGCAAAATGCCTGATCCTGGTCAGCTCGCATGGGCGGCGATACCAGCACAACTCCATTGAGAAATCCAAAAAATGTTCAAACACCTGCGCACTCGCACATAACCACTGGTCTATGCGTTCGATTTCACATGGCTGAGAGAGCAGATACTTCCATCCGGTCAGCATGAAGTTGTTGACGGATTCCCGAGCTTTCTTGTCCCAGGGGAGCCATTCTATTTGGCTTATGGCTTTCAGGACTATTTCGGGTCTGGTGGGATATTCTGCGGTGATTAATAGTTCGAGAACACGGGGGATGTAGGGCTTGAGTTTTATTGGATCTGGCTTTTCGGGATCAGTGAGACCCAGTGATTCCAAATCAGGTATGGTTAGACTATGGAGGTTTCGGCAGTGTCTTGGAGTTAGTTTTCTAAATGCGTAATAGAGGTGTTTTGTGGATAATCTAAGCAGTTCATATTCATTATTCAAATCAGGTCGAGATACGTGTTCCGACAGGGTTCAAGCGTATAAAGCAGCATCCCCGTTCCGTGCATCTCGCGATATTTCTACAGGATTATACCATATTGCCAGGATATAAATCCATGGCTAATCTGCTGTACCAACCCGATATTTCCGGAACGCTCCATCATCCCAGCCCATTCATACTTCATAATCCATGATTTCAAATACGCACTTCGCAGTTACCTGGTGCATCGGCATCGGCGCTTCGGGGATCGAGGTATTACTGTAACATATCAGTTTATGCTCCTCCTCCGCTCTGTTACCGATGCATATCAACAGGATGCCGGATGTACCAACCCGATGTTTCTGGAACGCTCCATCATCCCATTCCCTTTCATACTTCATAATCCATGATTTCAAATACGCACTTCGTAGTTACCTGGTGCATCGGCATCGGCGCTTCGGGGATCTGGGTATTACTGTAACATATCGGTTTATGCTCCCCTCCGCTCTGATACCGATGCATATCAACCGAGGATTGTGCCAACTCGAATTCTCCTACGACATCCTGATATGTAGAATCTGCAAGACGCGAGACCATAATGATCTAATATCTAAAGGACGCTCCATCATCCATTCCCCTTTCATACTTGTCGGGTAGACATCAGTTATCCAAATAATTGGACACTTTGACACCCCCCACAGAACCGGACGTGCGGTTTGCCCGCATCCGGCTCTTCAATCAGCCTCACTAAGCAGACGAAGGCCATACAGGTTATGGCGAATATATGGATGTGGCAAGCCATTGGTTGCAAGAAACAAGTTGTAGCGAGTCCACGTAAACGATCTTCGTTGACTGCGACGATTAAGCCATTTAAATGCCAACCGCAGAGCCAGCCGATAAAATCGATACACGCCAACATAATTGCCACTGATAGCATAGTAGTTGTAGTGCCCCGACAGTTTCCTGCACAGAGTACCCCACCACACATTCAATGGCACTGCGTTCCGAACCTGCCGCAGCCAGTCATTCAAAGCCACAGCTTTCAAACGGAACTTCTTCTTACTCGTTTTGCGTCCAACTTTGAACTTGCCGGTTCGACTAAGGTCGCAGTAATGAGTAAATCCAAGGAAGTCAAAGCTCCCAGGTCTCTTACCTTGACTGACAGCACGAACTTTAGCGAATCGCCCGAACTCAAGCAGACGAGTCTTTTCCTTGGACAAGGAAAGACCGCACTGCGAAAACCGTGCATCTAGCGCACTCAGTATCTTCTCGGCATCTTCCTTGTGTTGCACACATATAACGAAGTCGTCAGCATAACGGATCAGCTCCGCATACCCCTTGAGCTGCTTTATCAAGACAGTGGCGAACCACTTGTCCAGCGCGTAGTGTAGAAAGATATTTGCTAAGATAGGACTGACTACTCCGCCTTGTGGCGTGCCCTCCTCAGTTTCCAAGCATTTTCCACTTTCCATCACTCCAGCTTTCAGTATCCTGACTATCAGCCGAAGAAAGTTCTTGTCACAAATCCGGGCCTCCAGACACTTCAGCAGCCACTTATGGTCAACACTGTCGAAGAATCCCTTAATGTCCGCATCCAGCACGTAGTTCACAGGCCTGGTCATCAAGCACTGATCTAATGCCTTAAGCGCTTGGTGGCAGTTCCTACCAGGTCTGAACCCGTATGATACGTCGAGAAAATCCTGCTCATAGATCGACTCCAAGATCCTCGATATTCCCATCTGCACTATCTTGTCCTCAACCGCTGGTATACCTAACGGCCTTGTGGACTTCCCATCCTTGGGTATGTAAACCCGTCTCACCGCTTGAGGGCGATACTTCATTGCTCGCATTCGGCTCAACAGATCACTAAGATTCTCAGAGAGATCTTTTGCATAACTTCTCCACGTAACCTTGTCTATGCCGGGAGCAGCTCCTTTCTCAAGCTCCCAAAAGCACCTCGCCAGATAGTCCTCATTCAGCAGACACGCCAAATTGTTGAATCTGCATCCAGAGTCCGTGCGAGCCATCTTAGATATGACGGATAATCGCGTTTCCACCCACGCGGCATCTCGGTGGATACCAGGTGTTTCCTTAACCATCTGCAACTGATCGCTGACCCCTTCGAGTACACTAACATCCGTGTCACAGGCCGTTACGCCTGCTACACCTCTACTATGAGTCAGTCCGACTCCCAGTATGTCATCGTTACCTTCTTCGGTTTTCACCTTGTCGGTTACTACCTCCATTGAGGAACAAACTGGGTCTCCCAGGTTCCTGCTTATTCCATTGATACCCTGCCACGGACTCAGACCCCGGTCCGTCGGGAATAACTCACCAATTCGCGATTCCCGCTGCTGCCTTCCCGCAATATGAAACGGTCGGCCCATTAACAATAAATTATTATTACGGGGCTCAATAACCTTCGCTTTCGCTGCGGCCGAGTATCTCCTTACTTCCGGCTTCGCACAGTTCGTTACCTCACTATACGCGGAGATCAGTGCTGGGCTGCTGGTTAGGCTTTACCCAGATCGGACTTTCACCGACAGGAACTAAGCAAGCTTAGCCTGGCGCACCATAATTCATAATTCATAATTTTCCTTCCTGAAGTCTTCCCTCCTGAAGCCTCCTTCCCTGTCCCTTCGGAACGATTTTGGGGTGTATGTTATAATGATATTAAGGTATAAAATGCATGCAATTTGTTGATAGAGTAGAAATCACTATCTGCGCTGGCGCAGGTGGGGACGGTTTGGTGGCTTTTCGCAAGGAGAAGTTTATTCCTCGCGGAGGTCCAGCAGGCGGTGATGGCGGTCGTGGTGGGAGCATTATATTTATGGCGGATCCACAGGTTAATACCCTGGTTGATCTCAGATATAAGAAAAACTACCATGCAGATAACGGAGCTAATGGCGGTCCTAATGACCGGCATGGCAAAAATGGCGAGGACCTGATTATCAAGGTCCCCGTGGGTACTCTGGTGTACGAAGCAGGTAGCAATAAGTTAATTGCTGACCTTGTGGAGAGCGATCATGAGTATATTATAGCTAAGGGCGGTTCGGGTGGACGTGGAAATGCTAAGTTTGCTACGGCAACCCAGCAGACCCCGCGTTTTGCAGAAAAAGGGATGCCTACTGATCCTATAAACCTGCTCCTGGAATTGAAAATGCTGGCAGATGTGGGACTGGTTGGATTCCCGAACGTGGGTAAGTCTACACTGATATCCCGTATCTCTGCGGCAAGGCCCAAAGTGGCGGATTATCCGTTTACTACACTTGTGCCTAACCTGGGAGTTGTCCGGCTGGAAGACTTCCGGTCTTATGTCGTGGCTGATATGCCTGGACTTATTGAAGGCGCCCACGACGGCCTGGGGCTTGGACATCAGTTCCTGAGACATATTGAGCGGACCAGGCTCATAGTGCATATCCTGGATGTATCCGGATTTACCGAGCGCGACCCTATGGAAGACTTCGATGTCATCAATAATGAATTGCTGGCGTTCGGAGACAAACTGTCTCTGCTGCCTCAGATCGTAGTCCTCAACAAGATCGATGTTGAGGGAGCTAGAGAGACTGCAGAAAAAGTGAAGGAAATGCTCGAAGGACGTGGTCTTGAAGTCCATACGATATCGGCAGTGACGGGTGAAGGTATCCGCGACCTGACATATTTGATGGGCCGCAAGCTGGATGAGATTCCTAAGGTAACTCCTGTGATTACACATCAGGTTGTTAAGTTCACTTCCGATCGTGAAAAGAGCGATGTATGGACTGTAACTAACGATTATCCTAACGAGTTCACCGTTACAGGCAGATCGGTTGAACTGCTTGTCAGGCGGACAGACCTTAACAACGAATACGCTCTTCGCAGGTTGCACGGACAGTTGGAAAAAATCGGCGTTATAGAACGCCTGCGCGCACTGGGAGCCGTTGAGGGGGACACTGTCAGTATTGGTGACTTTGTCTTCGATTTCACAGATGAAGCTTATTAACCAGTCTCCCAAACGAATAACGGTAAAAGTCGGGACCAGCAGCCTGGTTTCCGATTCCGGCGCATTGGATGTGGGACGTATACGTTCCCTGGCAAATCAGCTCTCTACCCTCAGCAAGCAGGGGAAAGAGCTGGTCCTGGTATCCTCAGGGGCAATAAGGGCCGGAATGGAGAGACTCGGTCTGACTGAAAGACCCAGGAGCATTGCGATGCTGCAGGCAGCCTGCGCTGTTGGGCAGGGAGAATTGATGCGGGTCTACACAGAGATCTTCTCTGAATTAGGCCTGACTGCAGCACAGATACTTCTAACGAGGGATGATTTCCGCAACAGAGTTAGATATCTCAATGGCCGCAAAACTATGCTGGCACTATTGAAACTTGGCTGTATACCGATAGTCAACGAAAATGACACTGTTGCAGTCGATGAGATAAAGTTCGGAGAGAACGATACGCTGGCTGCTCTGGTGGCTGGGTGTGTCGATGCTGACCTGTTGGTAAACCTGTCTGACGTTGACGGGCTTTACAGCGGTGACCCCCATAAAGATTCCAGTTGTGTCCTGATTGAGGAAGTGAATGAGATCACCCCTCAGATCGAGGAACTGGCCGGTGGGGCTGGTGACTGCGGAAGCGGTGGAATGCGGAGCAAGATCGAAGCTGCAAAGATAGCTGTTAACTCGGGTGTACGGATGGTCATCGCAGATGCCTCCAGACCGGATGTCATTACTGATGTTGTCAACGGAGAGCGCATTGGGACCAGGTTCCTCAGCAATCGGGTTGAATTGAACCACCGGAAACGCTGGATAGCATTTGGTGACAAATCCAGAGGAAACCTCGTAGTAAATACTGGGGCTAAGGGGATGCTTACTGACAAAGGTAAGAGTCTGCTGGCTGCAGGGATAGTTAGCTGCAACGGAGATTTTGGTGAAGGCGATCTGGTCAGTGTTATAGATGAATCCGGGGAGCAGATAGCTAAAGGTCTGACAAATTACTCCTGTTCCGAAGTCAGCCAGATAATGGGCAAACGGAGCAGCGAGATCGAGCATATTCTCGGTTATAAAGAGTTTGATGAAGTGATCCACAGAGACAATATGGTTTTGGGAGTCTAGAGATGACCTACGTAGAGAGCATATGCATTAAGGCTAAGGCAGCATCGAGAGACCTGGCTGTGCTGGGGACGGCTTGTAAAGACAAAGCCCTGCTGGCTATGGCTGATTCGTTTGAGAAGAATGCTGACCTCTTAAAGAGTGAGAATGCAAAAGACCTGGAAGCTGCTAAGGCTGCGGGTATTGGCAGTGCGATGCTCAAGCGTCTGGAACTGACGGACAAGAAAATCGCCCAGATGGCTGATGGTGTCCGCCAGATTGCTGCATTGCGCGATCCTGTTGGCGAAACCATGGAGGGCTATATCAGGCCCAATGGCATGGAAGTCCGAAAAGTCCGCGTGCCAATTGGGGTTATCGGGATCATCTATGAATCCAGACCAAATGTCACTGCCGATGCGGCGGCACTCTGCTTGAAGTCAGGGAATGCTGTCATACTGCGCGGCGGCAAAGAAGCTATAAACTCCAACCTCGCCATTGCAAAACTCATCCAGGATGCCGCAGATAAAGCAGGCGTTCCGGAGGGGGCTGTGCAGATTATCGAGACCACAGACCGCGCTGCTGCCAATGAGCTTATGAAGATGAAACCCTATATTGACTGCCTGATACCACGCGGCGGTAAGGGTCTGATTCAGACGGTGGTTGAGAACTCGACTATTCCTGTTATCGAACACGGCGACGGCAACTGCCATATGTACATTGATGATTCTGCGGACATTGAAATGGCCATTAACCTGGCTTTTAATGCTAAAGTGCAGAATCCGAGTGTATGCAACGCTATGGAGACCCTGCTGGTCTCTGAGAGGATTGCTGCTGAGTTTCTGCCTGGAATGTGCGCACGGTATGCTGAAGCAGGGGTTGAGATTCGCGGTTGTAAGAAGACCCGGGAGATATATCCACAGGCAATGCCTGCAACAGATGAGGACTACGAGACTGAGTTTCTGGACCTGATTGTGGCTATTCGGGTGGTATCTGGAGTTGAGGAAGCTATCTCTCATATAGAGAAATACGGCAGCCGGCATACTGAGGCAATTGTTACAAAGGATCTGAACAACGCAAAGCTGTTTACCAGCAGGATCGATGCTGCGGCGGTGTTTGTGAATGTATCTACCAGGTTCACCGACGGCTACGAGTTCGGCAAAGGAGCAGAGATGGGCATCAGCACCCAAAAGCTCCACGCAAGAGGGCCTATGGGGCTGGAAGAGATTACGACTTATAAGTATGTGGTTTATGGAGATGGACAGGTCAGGGGCTGAAGGGATAGGTTTTAGGCGTTAGACTTTAGGCTTCAGGAAGGGACACATCCCCCCTACCCCCCTTCAAAGGGGGAATTGGGTGGGCGGTCGTCTCCAGGGGATTGGGTAAACCGTCTCCTGACTCCTGTCTCCTGACTCCTGTCTCCTGACTTCTGGATTCTGGATTCTGGATTCTGACTTCTGGATTCTTGCGAAAGGGTTGCTGTGGGCTTTATTGGGATTATGGGGGGGACGTTTGATCCTGTTCATTATGGGCATTTGATCCTGGCTGAGCAGGCTCGGGAATCGTTTGGGCTGGATAAGGTGTTGTTTGTTACAGCGGCGGTTCCTCCTCACAAGGCTGGTAAAGGTATTACTGATGCAGTTGACCGTCATGAGATGGTCAAATTTGCTGTGGCTAATAATTCCAGTTTTGTGCCATCTGATGTTGAACTCTGTCGAAAAGGGCCTTCTTATACTGTCGATACTGTGCAGCAGATGGTGTCTGAGAACCCAAATGACACTTTTTTTCTATTATTGGGCTCTGATGAGGCAATTACATATGGAACATGGTACCGTCCAGAGCGTATAATAGAGTTGGCAAATGTAGTTATTGCTAATAGACCAGGTTGTGAGGTTGAGTTAGCTCTTGAACATCTTCCTGAATCTCTGGCCTCTAAAATGAAAAGACTGAAAATGCCTGGAGTTGATATATCTTCTTCGGACATAAGAGACAGGGTTTCTCAGGGAAAATCAATAAGATATCTTGTGCCGCAGGAAGTTGCGGATTATATATATATAAGGGGTCTATACAGGTAAAGTTATGAAGAGAAGAACGCCCTGGTGGGCAGTGTTGCTTGTAGTTGTAATTGGAGCTTCCATCGGTGTCTATGGTGGGTTTTATATGGCGAAGCTTCGCGAGGGTATGCTTGCCACTGGAACCGGCGTCATCGATATTTTCAGCCCTCCTTTTGGCGGTAAACGCTATGCAAGGATATTAATGATTGGTGTGGACAACACCGGTTCTAAGAAGATCGATGATGATTCCGGACTCTCTGATACTTTAGTTGTATTTGCAGTTGATACCCAGACGAAAGAGATAAGGGCAATATCAATTCCCCGAGACACTAGAGTAGAAATCGGGGGCAAGACAAGAAAAATCAACTCCGCACATGCTATCGGCGGCTCGGACTTGGCGGTTGAAACAGTCAGTAAGTTGCTGAATTGTCCTATTGAATATTATGTTAAAACAACTGTTACCGGCCTGGTAAAGTTAGTCGATATGGCTGGCGGTGTATACATTATCGTAGATAAAAATATGCACTACACCGACAGACGCGGCAAGCTGTTTATAAACCTGAAAGAGAGTAAAGAAAAGCAGCTTCTTAACGGGACTCAGGCTATGGGTTTTGTTCGGTTCAGGCACGATGCGGTTGGAGATTATGGATATAAGATTGTAAAGGGTGAGAAAGTCCCTGTTGGTCGTGTTGTGCGACAGCAGTATTTCTTCCGATCTTTGGCAAACCGAATCCTTGCAATGCCCCAAAAACGTGACCGAATGGACTTCTTAACAAAGGCACTAAATCGCAAATATATTGCCAGCAACTTGAATATGAACGACTGGAAAGGTATGATGGAAGCTGCCAAGGACTTTGATCCTGAGAAGATAGTTATGGACTGTCTGCCCAGCGTTCCTAATATGGTCCGCGGAGTCAGCTATGTTATACCTGATGAGAAAACTATTCCGGCACTGGTTGCCCGCAATCTGCAGTTTGAAGGGCCCAATCCTAATGAACCAACTGCGACACAGACGACTACAGCACCGGTAACAACTCCTATTACGATCCAGGTACTCAACGGTTCCCAAAAAGCAGGTCTAGCCAAGAGCGTTGGGGAGCAGTTAACAAAAGCTGGATACAATGTGATTTATGTGGGAAACTCCTCCAGTTCAAAACGTAAAGCCTGCACAATAATCTGTAAGAATGACAGCAACCCCCAAATTGCAGCGTTGGCACAGCTACTCGGTGGCGCTTCGATAGATACAACCAGCAGTACTACCGGCAAGGCCGATGTAACAGTCGTTCTTGGCAGGGATTTCGATCTGGCTGTATTGGCAAGTCTTCCGGGATAAGCTCCTTATATAGTATTTTGACAGGATTTACAGGATTAACAAGAATGTATTGTTAGTCCTGTTTTATTATGTGCCTTGTCATCCTGAGGAACGAAGGATCTGCTTTATCGGCACTGAATCGTTTGCAAAAGCAGATCCTTCGTTCCTCAGGATGACAAATTCTTTACAGTGTTCAGAATGACATTTACCCAGATGCTCCTCAATACTTACATCCTGCCAGGATCTCCCACACACCTTGACATTGCATTACGCACCTGCTAATATCCTGTAACCAACGAGTTATTACTCTATCAGGAGACGAATATGAAGATTGCAATTATTGGGGCTGGCAGCCGGTGTTTTGGGGCTGGGATGATCAAAGATATACTTCAAGCAGACGAACTGAAAGGCTGTGGGCTTACTCTTACACTCTCAGATATTGATAACGATGCTCTCGGCCAGATGACGCAGCTGGCTGAGCGGATCAAAGACAAGACAGGTGCCGATGCTCAGATAAAGCAGACAGTTGACCGCAAGGAAGCACTGGACGGTGCAGACTATATAATCAGCGCTGTCGAAGTTGCACGTATGCCTCTGTGGGAGCAGGATTTCAGAGTTCCACTGGCCTATGGGTTCAGGCATCCATTGGGAGAAAACGGCGGGCCTGGTGCGCTTTTCCATGCTCTGCGCAGCTTGAATCAGGTTATACCGATCTGTCGTGACATCGAACAGATCTGTCCTGATGCCCTCTTCCTCAACTTCACCAATCCGGAATCCCGCGTGCTGCATGGAATTTGCCACCTGACTAAAGTTAAGGCTGCCGGCTTGTGCCACGGCGTGTTTTCGGCAATGTATGCTATTTCAAAGTATCTGAATAAACCACTGGATGAGCTTCATATAGTATCGGCAGGAATGAATCATTTCTATTGCATTCAAAGCGTAGTAGACAAGCTTACGGGCAAGGAGATGCTGGATACACTATTGGAAAAGGTTGTATCGGATGATTCCCCGGGTGTTGCCAAACTGTTCAAGAAGCTGGTTGAGATTTTCGGCATGTTCACGTATCCATCAGATGACCACATCGGGGAGTATCTATCGTTTGGTGCTGAATATACCGGGGTTAAATGGCCCTATGGACAGGAGGACAGGGCGGTAGTTATGGGCAAACCTGTGGAGGAAGTTCCGGTCGGTCAAATGGAGCTGACAGAGGACTTCTTGAGACCCAGCACAGAGCTGGCAGTTCCTATTATCTGTGATATCGAATTCAACCGCGGCTGCTTCAGACCGGCAGTCAATGTCATTAACACTAAAGGATTCATACCTAACTTACCGGCGCACGCAGTAGTGGAAGTGCCTGCAACTGCTGATAGTTCAGGGATACACCCGCTGACAGTGCAGCCCGTTATTGAACCGATAGCTGCGTTTATGAGGACCCAGTATTCAATACATGCCCTGGTAACAGAAGCATTCAAAACCGGTTCGAAGAAGCTGCTGCTGCAGGCCTTGCTGCTGGATCCTGTTGTAAACAGTATTGCAGGCGCTGAGGCGTTGCTGGATGATATGCTGGAACTGCAGAAGGATTATCTGCCGGGATTTGAGTAGAAACGCAGAATTATGAATTATGAATTATGAAAAAGGAATCCAGAAGCCAGAATATAGAATCCAGAATGGCAAACCCTCGGTTGATATGCATCGGTATCAGAGCGGAGGGGAGAATAAACCGATATGTTACAATCATACCTTGATCCCCCCGAAGCGCCGATGCCGATGCACCAGGTAACTACGAAGAGCGTATTTGAGTTTGTGCATTATGAACCATAAAATTGGAAGGGAAGTCAATCCCCCTGCCCCACTTCGCCAAGGGGGAATTGGGTTGTAAACTTCGGCAAAGGTAGTGCATCGGCATCGGCGCTACGGGGCGATGGGTTGTGGTTGGCAATAACTTGTACCCCCTTCGCTCTGATACCGATGCATATGAGTTCTGCTTGGATGACAGAGTTCTGGTTGGATGACAGAGTTTGGCTGGATAACAAATCTTGAGCGGGATGACAAGTTACGGAAAGGATTTTTTTGATGCGGGAAGATAAATCGGTTGTTAATTTATCCTGGCGTATTGGCGTTGGGTCTTATGAGTCGGATGAAGCGTTTGGTCAGCTTAAGGACCTGTTGCTGGACTACAAAGACATTGTGGATGAGATAGCGTTTTTTGAGACTATGACGCACCATCTCTATTTCCCTCTGGAAGTGTTTGCAGAGAGAGCTGATATTCTTAAGCGTCGCATTCAAACACTTAAGGAGTCCGGTATTGCGCGGGTTGGGATCAATGTTCTTTGCACTGTAGGCCATGTCAATGAAGGCTGGGACTATATGCCTCCACTGCCTTTTCAGGCAATGGTCGGGCACGATGGATCGGTTTCGAAGAGCTGCGGGTGTCCGAATACTGATGGGCTGCGTGAGTATATCTATGAAAAATACCGCCTGATGGCACTGGCTGGCCCTGATTTCATCTGGGTGGATGATGACATCAGAATGCAGATGCATGGTGTCTCATGGGCATGTTTCTGCCCTACCTGTATCGAGATTTTCAATAAAACAACAGGTAACACATTGACACGTGAAGAGATAGTTGCAGCCTTTGATAGACCTGAAGATGATAGTATCAGGAAAGCCTGGGTTGAACAGAATTGTGCATCTCTGGAATCTTTAATGGGAGTTATAAAGCGCGCTATCGACGATGTTAATCCCGACATCCGTAAAGGATTAATGACCATTGGACCTGGCTGGGTTACCTATTCAGGACAGGATCTCAACCGCTGGATGACAGCTCTGGGAGCTACCAAGACCCGCCCTGGGGGTGGATTCTACAGTGATGACGCTCCGATGGGGATGGCGCATAAGGCATTTGAATGCAGCAGGCAGCTTGTGGGATTACCGGAAAACGTGACAGATAAGGCTTATGAGCTGGAGAATTTCCCATACAGCGCTTTCAGCAAATCAGTGACCTCTCTGATCAACGAATGCACATTGGCGTTGTCATCAGGCATGAATGGAATTGCGATGAATGCCCTTGGAGCGCATACTCCATATATAGCCGAAGAACGCAGACCTATTATGAACGCTGTCCGTGATATTCGAAGTTACTGGGAGCAGATAGCCCGGGCATCGCAGGGATGCAAAGGTGTTGGTCTTTGGCCGGCATGGAGCATTCATGCTGCTGCAAATCGTGATGTTCATGCCGGTGAAAAGTGGATAGATACTAACAACAGTGATGCTTATAGCTACGTCAAGTCCGAACTGTTGGCTGAACTCGGGCTTCCAATTACTCCTGAAGCCAGTGGTGATGGCACTATCCTGGTAGGCCGCATGCCGGAAGCATTCAGCGATGAAGAGCTCAAGAGTATGCTTGCCGGCGGTGTGCTTATGGATGCTGCAGCATTGAATGTCCTGCATTCTCGAGATTTGGGGGAATTGACCGGTGTTCGAGTTGCACGCAGTGTGGATAATGGTGTGAAAGAGTGCATGACTGATGATCCTCTGAATGGCAGATATGCAGGCCATGACCGCTGGGCTATGATTGAATTCTGGGGAGATGCCAAAGGTCTTGGGGAGATATTGGAACCCGTAGCACCTGGCGTCAGAGTGCTGGAGAATATGGTGACTTACCTGGAGAAACCATATGGTCCCTGCATGACTGCTTATGAGAATCCACTGGGGGGACGCGTTGTCGTTGCTGGATACGGCCCCTGGATGTATCTAGGGACAGCTGCTAAACGCACTCAATTGCAGAACGTAGCAGACTGGATTTCCCGCGGGAGCACTCCAGTGCGTATCGATGAAATGGCCAAGATTGTCCCATTCGTGCGTTTATCAGTTGACCGGCAAAAGGGAATGGTGCTTCTACTGAATGCGAGCTTCGATACTATCAATGAGGCTACCATTCATCTGCGGACACCTGGTGCACCTGCGGAACTTGTAAGACCGGACCGGAGTGAGTCTATTATGGCAACTCAAGAGTCAGGAGGCTGGCAGTTCACTGTAAAGGACCTGGCCCCCTGGTCTACAGCAGCGGTGATTGTGGGCAAGTAGAATTTCGGTTCTCCGTTCGTCTTTCGACAAGCGAAGGACGAACGGAGAGCCTGATTGTGTGTGTTTATAGCTTCTTTATAACGAGTATGGATGCATCATCTCGCAGGATACCGTTTGCGAATTTTGTTGCATCTTCCAGAATGGCAGATGCTATCTGTTTCGGAGGAGCGCAGTAGTTAGTGGATAGACAGTGTATAATTCCCTCCAAACCGAATTGCTCTGAGCGTTTATCGACACTGGCCTCCGTTATACCATCAGTCACCATCACAAATATATCATCAGCCTGCAAGCCAATACACCCTTCAAGATAGTCTTGTTTACCCATGCCACAAAACATTGGGCCGCCCAACTGCAACAATTCGATGTTCCCATTGGAGTGTCTCAACAATCCTGGCTCGTGACCGGCATTCGAATAATATATGGTATCATTGCATGTATCCAATATAGCGAAGAAGGCCATCAGCATATCATTCTCCATGGCTATATCCCTGCAAAGTGCATCATTGACCAATGACATCACCTGTGAGGGGCTATCGTGCAGAAAAGCATAGCTCCTGATCATGTTCTTAGCTGCAGTTACACGCATGGCAGCAAGAAGTCCTTTGCCAACTATATCGCCAAATGATATTCCGATACTACCTTCGCCACGGTCAAAAATATCGTAGAAATCCCCGCAAACATCCGCTTCTTGAGATGCAGGCTGATATATTGTGGCGATCTCATAATCCGATGGGAGCACCGGCAAATGAGCAGGCATCACAGTCCTCTGGAATACTTCCGCAATATGGTGGTCTCGCTGGGCTGCTCGAGTCAGAGACTCTTCTGTCTGTTTACGCTGACTCATGTCTGTGTTTGTGCCGGCAACACGAACAGCAAGCTTTGCCTCATTGCGCAATATTATTCCTCGGGAAAGTACAGGTACATAATGCCCATCCTTATGCAGAAGACGGAATTCTATTTCATAGATGTCTGGGCCATTTCTGAGGGCATTTTCAAAGTATGATCCGGACCGATATGAATCATCCGGGTGAGCTAATTGTTCCCACAGTCTTATATCTGAAGGTAATTCATCTGGTTCATAACCGAGCATCTCGAACCAGCGAGATGAATAGTATACATCCGTGGTTTCGAGATTCCAATCCCATAAAGCATCATTGGACCCCATAAGGATCAGGCTCAAACGTTCTTCACTCAAACGTAATGCTTCTTCTGCTCTTTTGCGTTCTACAATATCCCAGGCAAGGTTGGCCAATGATTCAAGTGTTTCAATGTCCGTAGTGTCATATTCATTTGGCTTGTTACCAACACCCAAAACTGCAACAAGCCGGTCATTCCGGATTATCGGAACAATTAGTTCCCGGAGAAGCAAAGCATGGCCTGGAGGCAGACCCTTTGATTCTGATATAGTGGAGAAGTCGTTGTGAATAACTGGACGACGCTGTTGCAAACAGTCTGACCATATGCCTGGGGAATCTACGTTAGAATGCCATCGTCCGCTTTCTACACGACATTCATTCTGTATTGTATTAGTCGACCACATTTGGAGTGAGAGTGTTTTCTGGTCTTCATTGATAAAGTGAAGGAAACCGATATTGCTGCCTGTCAAATGTTCAGCTTCATCAACGGTACTCTGCAACAGCTCATCTAAAGTATGGAGTGTGGAGAATTCGCTAAGCCGGAGTCTAGCTGTTAAAACATCCTCTGCCCGTTTACGTTCTGTCAGGTCAACATCAAGACAGAAGAGTTCAGGCTCCTGGCCTGGTATCCGAACAACTGCGTGACTTGAAAACACTGCAACCCTGGAACCATCTTTACGCATAAGTGAGAGCTCAGATGACGGGATTGGCTGCCCCGTGTCTGTCATCTGTTTCTTTGCAAGTTCGACTTCACTGCGCATTTCGGGTGGTATTATAAGATCAAGCAGGTTGCGGCCGATGGCCTCTTCAGCACTATAACCATACAATATCTCAGATGCATGATTCCAGTATTTAGTTGTGCCATCCGGCGCATATCCTTGAACTGCAACCTCAGGAACGTTCTGTAGAATGCTCTGAAACCGCTCCTCGCTCTCACGCAATTCCTTATTGCGCTTAGAAACACGGTCTTCCAGCTCTATGCGTATCTGCTGCAACTCGTCATTTTGCATCTCAAGTTCAATCTGATACACCTGTAACTCGTGAATTAACCTTGCCATATCGAACTCTGATATTGGCAGATCAGTTCCACCCGTTTTTCTCAGTATCTCTTCTGCTTTGCGACGCAGTTCGGTGGCATTTACTGACATATCCTTGCCCTCTGTTGTGGGTTGTCTCCACAATGGGTGTATGCTACTCAGCCCGTTTTATTGACCGGAGTTGAATCAGCCATGAGTAAAGCAGGTTCATATGTCTCATATAAATCAAGTCAAGATTACATCCGGGCAAATACTTTTTTTGGCATCAAGGAATTATTTATAGATTATATTTAATCATATATTATGTAATAACCTTTGTCCATCACAGAATATTTCTTAAGTCCAAATATTTGCATTAATTTATTTCTCAGAAGCATGTCACGGTATTACAATAATCACCGGTAATAATATTTGCTGTATATTATATTATTCCAGGTTATTTGCACGCTACAGAGCAACTGGTTTTCAGCAGGATGGATCTCCCTCAGGTGTGGGTAATATTCGGTTGTGAACCATGTTCAGTTTGCTCTATTCGTCAATATGCTCCCAGTATGGATTTTGACCAGGCGGTTGTTGGCACTAGTCAATCGGGATACAAAATCAGTGTAAGGAGTGTCCTCAATATTCACCAACCCGTAGTTGCCGTTTTCCCCGTCGAAGCGTCCTTCTTTTGGTTCGTCCATGTATTTGAACCAGTGATGGCCTATGAAGTATGGACAGGACGCCCAGCCGGTTACCCATTCACTGTATCTCTCCCCTTTAGCTTTCTGGGTTGGTACCGTTGGTTGGACTAATAACGGCGGCGGGAATGAGTTTGGAAGTCCGCTGTCGTTGGCCCTGAAACCGAATTCGGTTATGAGCAGCGGTTTCTTGCCTACACGGTAGAAATCGCTGAATTTTAGATCTATCTTGAGCATGGAAATCGAACTCTTCTTGGTGTCATACGCTGCTTTACCAAACGGACCGAGTTCGTAGTGGTTAATTGAGACTATATCACAGAACTCTCCGCACGCCTGTACAACTGCATGGGGAGTGGTCCAGCTTACAAAACGGCAACCTGCTATTAGATGATTTCGGTCGTATTTCCGAAGGGCAGTAGTGGTTACTCTAAAGTATTGCCTGGCTACAAACAATGTCCAGGCCTCTCTGTCTGCTTTGGCTGATTCTTCAGCGCCTGCTGCTGGGGACAGCTTAGTAAGTGCTGATAGATCATCAATAGATTTCAAAGCCGGCTGCCAGATTTTTGAGATCTCCTCCGGCGTCTTGTATCTACTTTTGAAGAACGCTATTATTGCTTTCTTGCCTGCGGATTCAGCAGGCATAGACATATACAGGTCGAATATAGAAGGACCAAACCGCCAGTCACTCTCCCACTGCATCTCGTTATCCAGGAAGTAGGCGATGATATTGCGATCGGTTGGATGAGTAGAAGTTTTAGCAACATTGTCGGCTCCAACGATGAACTCGGTGCTGAAGAAGTCCGGCAGGTTACCTTTCAACCAGTGGCTGCCGCTGAAGTTCAGCATCATAAACTCAGGCAGATGGATAATAGAACTCGACCAACCAGCTTTCGTATTAACCCCCCACTCTTTCAACCTGGTTTCGGTTGCTCTGGCCCAGGCATCATCTGACCCATACTTAGCCAGGACATTCCTGTGATAAGGAGCATAACCGAGTTTGGGAGCGTCATCACCTACAGGTTGTATGGAACAGACGCCTACAGAATAGAATGGTTTGCCATCGGGATTTATCAACCACCACACGCCTTTGGACTGTTTGACTTGATAGTATCCAGTTGCTTTCGGCGTGACTGCGGGTTTACACGATGCAGAGACTGTAAGAGTTAAAAATACCAGTAAAAAACAGGGGAATGAGGTTCGGGTCAATGTATATGTCCTTTCAAAGGTCAGCGGGAGTGCTCAGGTGCTGGGTGTCGTTGAGTTTGTATATGGTACTTTCTCCCCAGGAGTTGATAGCAAACCGGCTGATGCTGCAGGGTTCCAGATCGAAGGCAATATTGGTCTCCCCGATACCCAGTCCCAGCCACCAGCAAATAGCAGCATTCCCAGATCCACCGTGCATAACAAGCAGAGTTGTCTCCTGCTCCGGACTGAGGCTTTCCAAGAAGCATTTACCCGCACTGACATCATCCGCCAGCTTTCAGCACCAGGATAAGGAGTCCAGTCGACAAGTGGGGTTGTAATTGGAATGGCGATCTCAGAAGCATCCTGGTGATTCAGGTTCGCCCCTGCACCATTGTTTAGCTCCCTTAGTTCGTGAACCAAAACGGGATATACTTCGAGGTGTTGTGAAATAATACTAGACGTTTCCGCAGCTCTGGGTTGATCGCTGGAGTAGAACTTGATGTCTTTACTCTCAGTTAAACGCCGGAGCCTCTGACCGGTTAAATGAGCCTGACGAACACCGAGTTCAGTAAGGTGGCTGTCAGTCCACCCCCCGGTCAGGTCCGTAACCATATGATCAGCTTCGCCATGCCTGACGATAATGAGTTCTTTCATATTGACAGTATAGCAAATGGAACCATTTCTTCCCAGATTATCTTATGTGGAGATCGGGAGCACTCGGGTAAGTGCTTTCTTGATTAGCATAACTATCAAAAATATGCAGAGCAATCCCAATAAGACGATAGTCACGACACCATATGCTGAGAAGCTTTTCAGATTATGAGCATAATGTGCAATATTCGCGGGATATCCGATTAAATGCGAACCGAGTGTCAATAATGCATACATACATCCGAATATCAATAGCCTTTTTTGACGTTTCTCATGTGCAGCTCTGACACAAATAACAGTCAGGACTATAAGGGTTATTAAAGCAAGTGCTGTCAGTTTGAAATAAGGAACGTCTGGTTCAGGATACATGTATTCCGCGTTATCAGGTCCGGGTAGCATAAAGATCGATGCCCACAGATTACGAAGATCAAATAACTTGACTATATCCCCTACTATAGATGACCAGATCGTTGGCAAGTATACCCATATTGCACATATCAGACCTATGGACAATAAACGCATACGTTGTCGGGGCTTGCTGGCTTTCAAGCAAATTAGCGCTAAAACACCCGGCACCAGCATTGAATATGGAAAGGACTGCACAGCTAAAAACGTAAATAGACCCATCGATCCGATGTTTTCCAGTAAGGGGGGACTGATTGGGGTAGGTTGTACTTGTATATCTGATTTTTCCAGAACTATGTCCTCGGTCATATCACTGGATTTGAACGATCCACGCAACTTTGTTAGATATCCAATAGGAATAATGTTTGCTTCAAAGCATGAGTTGATGTGGTATCCGATAATGTTATTCTCTGTATGAAGCCGTTCAGAGGTAACACTGTTTGTTGCAGCGACGTATAGAAGAATCTCCGATTTCCCAGGATTCAATGATGATATCTTCAACGGGTATACTGGCTTTTGTGTGGTAAAGCTAAAATGCAAAGGTTCGAGAAGACCCTCTTTCTGACCTTTCCAACTTTTATTGGCAACTTGCAGATTTACACGCATAGCAGTAAACACCCACCCTCGCTGCAAATAGTCTGCAATTACGGGAACAGCTGAATCAGGTATGGGATAACCGTTCGCATTAAGCCATTTCTGCAGGTCACTGGCATTTGTTGCTTTGAGGATGGTGGTATCGTAGATACCTGTACGTTCTTGCTTTATCACGTTAACAGCAGAAGATCCACCCATTGCAGACCCTTCTGCATTTGTAAAATCAGATATATAATGCAACTTCAGATCTGAATTGAACCAGTAATTTACAGGAGGAGCTGTGATTTCATGGAGTTCTTCAAACAACGCATTTTCAAAGCGCTTGACTGTCGGTATTGAGGGAGTAGGCACCAACCAGAGGAACTCTGACAGTTTACCGCGGTATTTGACCTGGATAATTAGTTCTTCTTTATTATCCTGGAATAATATGAAGGCGTTCTGGTTGGGTTCAGTGATGTCTGCATCTCGTGTGAGGGCAATACTATTGGCAGTTTTAGGTATAAAACAGCCATCCGCATAACAATGAGTGGTGGCGAATACAAATGCGATGATAAATAGCACGAACCATAGTCTAGACATTCTCAACTCCTTGTTCATCAGCACCAGCGACTTTACGTCCATGCCTGGTCTTAAGGATCGATATAAGGGAATACGCCAGCAAGACAATAATGGTTGATAGTCCAATCAAGGAATGGTCTTTTATATCTCTTATATACTCAGTGCATTTTACCTGGAATGAACTAGTGTTAATGAATATGATGGCGATCGTGCAGCCTGCGTAAAGGGTTCCGGACAGTAGCATCAAAAATTTCTGTTTGTTCTTTTCATACCATAAGCAGACGACAATTAGAATAGCTATTACGACGATCGGTATCCATTGGAGTATGAACAGTTCAAAATTGGTTACGGGATCACCAAATACTGTCGGTTCGGGGTGCCCGATGGCATTGTATATAAACGCAATACATATGCTAAGTGTTGTAACTGCAAACAAACACAGTCTCTGTACGGCTGTGTTGAGATTGGTACACATAAGCGACATCATGCCCAGAATTATCATTGATGCTGGAAAAGATAGAAGAACAGCAATTATATACAGAACAAGCAGTCCGAAGTTCTCCAGAAATGGAGGGCTAACCGTATGATACACACGGTAGTAAGAGTTCCTGAAAACCAGGTCCCTTGTCATATCATCAGACCCTAATCTACCTTGCAGCTTGGTCAGTTGATAGTATCCCCCCATAATAACGGCATACGGACTGTAGGTTGCATGAATACGCGTAGAATAATAACCAGCATATGTTGTGTCTAACACATCCGTAACAACATAATTATCTGCTCCTACAAACATATTGATGTCTGATCGCCCCAGATTTAGTGATGAAATTCTGAGCGGGCAGATACGTTCAGGGGATATGAACTGGAATACGAGGGGTTGCAAAAAGCCTTCATGTGGACCAGATACTCCTGTCCTGGTCCGGGTATTCACTTTAATGGCTGTAAACACCCATCCCTGCTTCAGGTATTCAGAGATCACGGGAACTGCTCTTTCCGGTATCGAGTATCCATTATTACTCGACCATTTCTGTAAATCCTCAGCGGTTTTTACTTTGAGAACTGTAATGTCATAGATCCCTATCTGGTCTTGACTGGCAACATCAACATCAAACCGGACCGTTTGAGAATGCCCGGGGCTGGCTACCTCACGTGCTATGTTCGAATATTTGTATGAATCCCTGTAGTTATCAACCCAATAATGTAGACTTGGCTCAGCCCATGTATTCAACATTCTAAAAATCAGGTTATCAAAACGATGAACTGCTGGTTTTGAAGGTGTAGGCACCAGCCAGAGGAAATCCGATACCTTGCTGCGATATTTGACTTGAAGGACAAGTTCTTCTTTCCCGTTCCTGTATGCTATGAAGGCGTTTTGGGTGGGTATTGAGATATCTGTTTTAGATGTGGCAATCTGGTTTGTAGTTTTAGGTATGAAGAAACCGGTGGCACAGCAGGAGTAAGGTAAAACAAATAGAGTAATGATACATAGCACAAGGTAGAGTTTGTGCATTTTCTGCTCCTTGTTTTGCAGTATCTACTACTCTGCGTTCTATGAGACCAATATAAAGGAATACGCCAGCTACACAGGAATGGTTTAAAAAGATTCCTCCCGACTATGTTAAAGCAGATCCTTCATTCTTCAGGATGACACATATCCCATTCTGGATTCTGACTTCTGGATTCTGGATTCCCAAACCTGACTCCTGACTCCTGTCTCCTACACATAATACGTCGAATATTTCTCCATAGCATCCATCACGGCTTTCGCGTTTTCCAGGGGGATTCCGGGGTACATTCCGTAGATTAGCATTAAGCCTCCTTGTTTGGAACCCAGTTTTTCTACTTCTTCACGGACTAATGCATCTATTTGCTCCGGGGTGCCGAAGGCGGTGATTTGCTGGCGGTCGATGTCCAGGTCTATGCATACTTTGCCGGCGAACTTGGCTGCGATCCAGTCTATACCATTTACCAGGTCCTGAAGGTTGATGACATCTACTCCTCCATCTATAAGGTCGTCTACCAGCATGCGGATGTCTCCGTCTGAATGCATGTGGACGATACAACCGATGTCTCTGGCAGGTTTCATCATGCGCTTGAATACGGGTTTGATGTATTTGCGGAAGCAGTCCGGGGAGAGCATCGGCCCTACCTGCATTCCAAGGTCTTCAGGGAAACCCATGATGTCGGGCTGCAGTTTGATGCAATTCTGGACGTACTGATAGTTGAAATCTGATACCATTCCGATCAGCTTGTGCAGACGGGGTTCATCATCTGCCATATCAAACAAAAGGTTCTGATAGCCCCGGATGTCCTGCAGTCTCAGGAATGTGTGGCCGTGTGAAAGTCCTGCAGCAACCAACCTGCCGCTCTCTTTTGCAGCCTTGATACTCTCATCAGTATTATCACGCAGGATGGTCTCCCAATCGACAGGATATGTACCATCTGTTTTATTTGGATCAGGGGCCTGGTAATTATCAAAAGCCGACCAGTCCTCCAGAGGGTGTTTAGTCACAACTCCTACGATCCCATCATCCGTTGTCTCCCACAGGCAGCCCCAGGGATCCGTATAGGGTTTATCCTTCCATCCGCAGAGCCCGTAGTCCGGTTTTACTTCCTCCTGCCTTACGTAACCCGGAAAGAGCAGCGGGTGGTCTTCCATCAGGTCCTGCAAAGCGTTTTGATCATAATGATGCCAGCAGGCTCCGTTGATTGCGAAGACTACCGGGATGTGATCTGGTTGTTCAAAACGGATTGTCCGGAGGATGTTTTCACGATCAGTCATGGCTAACTCCTAACCTGCGTAATATTCGAAAGCTGTTTTAATCTCACGCAAAGCCGCAAAGGCGCTAAGAAGGGAAATAACTATATTTACCCAGTTGTTTATATCAGATTAATCTACCAGGTACAGAACGAAGCATAATTGCTATACTTTTCTCGATTTTGTTATACATACTTATATTTTAATCTCTCACAAGCAGGATTGCTCTGCTGAAGATAACGTGGGGCTCATCAATCCGTTTGAAACCGATACTAATAGCTAAGTCCCTGGTAGCCTGGAACGCTGAACTGGTAACATGGAAAATAGGTTCCACTAATAATAGTTTTCCACCTGGTTTAATAATACTATAAATCTCCCGGAGAAATGCATCCGGATCCGGGACCTCGTGGACCATGTAGTATGCGAGAGCAAAATCCACGGTCTCGTTCAAGCCGATTCCATCTTCCCGGCACTTGTGCAACTGGATTCTGGACTCAAGATTTTCTACCTGAGCACGTTTATATACCCGATCCAGCATTCCCTGCTGCAAGTCAGCTGCGATCACCAGACCTTCGTCACCAACAATTCGAGCCATTGCCAATGTAAAGAACCCAGGTCCACAGCCTACGTCCAGAACCCTCTGCCCTTTTTCTATGAAAGCTTTCATAAAGGTATCAGGGTTGTGAAAAAATCTACGTATCCGGTTATCGAGTAGACCAGCCAGTTTCGCTGAACAGACTACGCCATGTGTATGTTCACCCATTTTTCCCACCATCCTTATATGGAGGTATGATATCACATTATCTGAAGAAACGATATGGATGGAAGTCAGGAGATTGTCAGAACGCTCAACACTTCGTATCACATCCCCCCTACCCCCCTTCAAAGGGGGAATTAAGTAGTTTCAAACCCAGACGCCTGGATTATTATTCCCCCCATCTCCCCATCTCCTAGTCCCCAAGTCTCCCACTCTCCCCAAACAGCTCCGCGCAAAGCCATTCCCTTCCTGAAGCCTGAAGCCTGAGACCTGAAGCCTTTCCTTCCGTGGTATACTGGTATCGAAAATATAAGGAAGCGAGATTCACAATGGCATCAACATTAACTACTAACCCTCATCGGAGATATAACCCACTGCTTGGCGAATGGATTCTGGTATCACCTCACCGGACACAGCGGCCCTGGCAGGGGCAGACTGAGGCTGTGCACGGGGATGAGCGCCCTGCTTATGATCCAAAATGCTATCTATGCCCTGGCAATACCCGGGCAAGCGGGGACACTAATCCTGATTATAAATCTACAAATGTCTTTACCAATGACTATTCTTCATTGCTGTCGGATATTCCTGAAGGCAGCACTAATAAGGAAGACCTGCTGATATCCGAGAGTGAA
Source organism: Abditibacteriota bacterium (assembly GCA_942493375.1). Lineage (GTDB taxonomy): Bacteria > Armatimonadota > UBA5829 > UBA5829 > UBA5829. Next base: position 1,368,597 of record OW818698.1, read on the forward strand.
AGCGGCATCTGTAAGGTTATTTGCTTCTCCCCCAGGCACGACCTGACCCTTGGCAAGATGACAAGTGAAGAGATAGAACCAGTGATCGATGTCTGGGCAAATGAGACCATTGAGATTGGTGCACGCGAGGATATCGGCTATGTGCAGATATTTGAGAACAAGGGAGCAGTCATGGGCTGCAGCAACCCCCACCCCCACGGCCAGATTTGGGCAACCCGGCACATCCCCAACCTCCCGGCAACAGAGGATAAATTCCAGCAGGAATACATGGGCAAAAAAGGCTCCTGCCTGCTGTGCGACTATTTGAAGCTGGAACTTGAGGAGAAAGAACGTGTTGTCTGTGAGAATGAACACTTTGTGGTAATTGTCCCCTACTGGGCAACATGGCCGTTTGAGACTATATTGATGTCCAAGAGGCACTCCTCAAGCATCCCTGATCTTTCAGCAGATGAGCGCAAATCCCTGGCAGAGATCCTCCATACAATTGCTGTAAAGTACGACAATGTGTTCGGAGTATCCTTCCCCTACTCAATGGGCTGGCATCAGCAGCCAACCGATGGTAAAGAATACCCCCACTGGCACCTACACGCCCACTTCTTCCCCCCACTGCTGCGTTCGGCAACAGTAAAGAAGTTCATGGTAGGCTTCGAAATGCTGGCAATGCCACAGAGGGATATAACGCCAGAGATGGCAGCGGAGAGGCTGAGAAGGGAAGAAGACAGAAGTCAGTAGTCAGAAGTCAGAAGAATGTAACTGGAAGCTTGGTATGGGAAGATGATGACGGAAGACAGTAGTCAGAAGAATGTAACTGAGAGCTAGGTGTGGGAAGATGGAAGACAGAAGTCAGTAGACAGAAGCTGGACATTGAAAGTTTGGTGTAAGATGACAGAGATTCAATAAAACGGAGTCAATAAAAGCAGGAGTCGTGAGTTTATAGCTAGAACTGAATGAAAGAGCATATTGGAGAAAAGGTATTGACGGAAGTATTGTTAAGCAATTAGAGACGAAGCACAGTGACCGGTCTATTATTCTGTCTTCTGACTTCTGTCTTCTGTCTTCTATCTTCTATCTTCTGGCTTCTTCTCTCGAAAGGATCTGGTATGGATGCAACTAATAGGTTTGAAGATCTATTGATGTGGCAAAAGGCGCATAGATTCGTGCTTGATGTCTACCGCCTTTCACAAACATTCCCAAAATCAGAAACATATGGACTGTCATCCCAATTTCGGCGTGCAGCTGTATCAATTGCGGCTAATATCGCAGAGGGATACCGAAAACGTACAAAACTGGATAAGTTACGCTTTTATAATATTGCACAGGGTTCCATTGAAGAATCCCGCTACTATCTAATTCTTACACGAGATCTTGGATATGGAGAAGTCACGCAACTGCAAATAATGCTTGAAGAAATCAGCAAACTGCTTGAAGCCTATTCACACTCGATTAGACTACAACTAAAACAAGAAAAGGAAGTTAAAAGGACCGAAACAGAAAACAATAAAACAGGAACACAATAGGTCAGAAGTCATCAGACAAACACTACAAAGCATTCATATTGCAAACATAGCTATCAGTCTAGTCTTCTGACTTCTGTCTACTGTCTTCTGACTTCCAAAAGGAGTTACTAATGTTCTACAAAATCACCGACATCAACACCGGGATTGGTTGCGTTGCTGGGATAAAGACCCGGTTTGAGGAACCTTGCGCTTTGTTGGCGGCTATGGATACCTACCACATTTCTAATGCAGTGGTGTTTCATACTGATGCTTTGCGGGATGTGCATCGGGGGAATGCTTTGGCTGCGGAGGCGGCGGAGTCATCTGGGGGGAGGCTTAGTTCTTGTTATGTTCTGCGGTCTGATATTGGGGGGAGCGAGATGCCTGCGGCTGATGTGTTGCTCTCTCAGCTCAGGAACGAAAGACCTGCGGCGGTTAAGCTTTATCCTAATGCACATCGCTACATATTGAATGAGTTCTATGCTGGAGAGCTGCTGGATGTGCTTGATGAACTTCATATGCCGGTACTGTTCGACAGCGATCAGAAGCCATCTTATGAGAGCCTTCCTGGATTGGCTAAACGTTATCCCAATATCAAATTTATAATGCTGAGGCAAGCTATTTGTGAAAGCAGGTATGCCAGACCTCTGATTGAGAAACTGGATAATGTATATATTGATGCAGGGATTATGATCGATACCTGCTTTATAGAGGAATTGGTCAACAAATTCGGGCCCAGCAAGCTGCTGTTTGGGAGCGGGATGCCTGTATACATGCCTGCCGGAGCGCTGGGGATGATTATCTACAGCAGGATCTCTGATGATGACAAGCAGGCTATATTCTCGGGCAACTGGAACCGGATTCAGGAGGAAATCAAATGGGCATAAGAGATGAAGCATTCGCCGGACTTCCGATATCTGTTCCGGTAATAGATGCACATACACATACACTTAGTGACTCCTACATGGGATGGTATCAATCCATACGCACTGATGATGACATCATAGCTCTCCTGGACCACCTGGGGATCAATTGCATCGTAACCGCACCTCACACTCTGATATACGGTGACATGGAATATACAAATGCCTCAACAGCACAATCTATATCCAATCACCCGGGCAGGATATATGGATATATCCACATCAGCCCCCAGCGGGGACTAGAGGCAACCAAATTCGCTATTGAGAAATACTCCAAAAACAAGGGATTTGTAGGATTCAAGTTCCTGCCAGGTTATCACGGACCTCTGGCTGCTCCGGAGTATGACTATGCCCTGGACTTCGCTGCAGAAGTCGGTTGCCCTGTGCTTTCACATGTCTGGGGAGGAGCCCCTGCGCTGGCAGATGTTGAGCGTGCAGCAAAGGCAAGACCTAATCTGAAGCTGATGATGGCACACCAGGGTGGCGGTGGGCCTGAGCATACGGATGCCTACACTGCCCTTATGAAAGACTACCCCAATCTATACATGGAAATATGTGGTTCTCTGTATAACTGGTACTGTATGGAAGAGTATGTGGAAATGGCTGGAGAGGACCGGGTAATATTCGGCACAGACCAGATCAACCTGGACCCCAGATATGACCTGGGACAAGTAATCTTCTCCACACTCTCAGACACTATACAGAAGAAGATCCTGGCAGAAAATTTCCTTAGCTTGCTGCAAGGATCGCAGTTGGGCGGGATAGTTCTTTAAATTATCCGCAGATTTCGCAGATTTTCGCAGATTAGGGAATTACATATATTTTATTGCACAATATGCAAGTAAGCATAAGTGGATATAGAACCACCAGCCAAAATCCTAATCAGAAAATCTGCGTAAATCTGCGAAATCAAGAGTATTCGGAGCTTTAAATATTTCTAATTCCGAATACTCCTGCGGATAATTCCCTTCACCTTCTAAAACAAAGCAAGGAACGCAACATGAGATCAATATTCATTGCTGATTTTTCTACGCTTTCATTGTCTGACTGGACTGTGGAGCAGCATGCTCCGGATGGTTATTCTGATTTTGTAATCCGTGATAATAAGCTGGTCTTTCTGGATGCTGGGAACCTGCTTTTGCCCAATGCTCCCTCTGTTGGCAGCTTTGTTATAAGAGGGGCATTCGATGCTGACTGGGGTTTTAACAATAGAGAGTTCTCATTCCGTATAGTCTTTGCTTATGACACCTACAAACGGCAGGGACTCGCGCTGGATTTCTCATCCGATGGACAGAAATTACAGATCAAATTGCTCTCCCCTGATCGCCAAACTATCATTCAAAAAGAGTTTCCAGCACCTGCAATAGATAATGGGGTTATTGATTTTGAGTTTGAGCTTAATAATGGGGCTGTCCGGTTTGCGCTCAACTCTCAGGAATATCTGAATTATACGCTGGATCGGAATTGCCAGGGGCTGATTGCATTCACCAGAGGAGCATTCCTGGGAGAGCTGCGCATGCATTCATTGTCGATAGAGAGTGATGATGATCTTGAGTGCAATACTATTTGGGAGAACCTGCAGATACCGTTTGCTCCGATTAATGGAATGGACATCCCCATAGTTTGGACAGTAAACGCAACTCAGCTGGGTTCATCGGTGAACGTCGATGTTGAGCTTTCCGGTGGAGAAAAAAGCCGACCGGATGTCCCCTGGTTCCCCTATCACTGCCATTATGTAGAGGTCCTGAAACAACCCTACCTGCGGATTGAGTCTAAGAATACCTCATCAAACCTGTGCATTACTGATGACACACTGGTACTGGCAATTCCTCACAGGGAGTATTTCTATATCATCGCCCACAAAGATCCGCCCTGGCCATTTAAGAAGACTTTCTACCTGCATGATGTAAAACCGGACTCGATTCTATTTGCTGGTTATAAGGCCTATGGCAACATCGCAGTCAGCAAGCATCTTGAAGTAAAGACACCTTATGAGACTGCTTATGATACCGGTAAAGGTGAGGTCATCTATGCAGGGCAGGCATTGGAACCAGGGGCAGTAGTTGTCGATCTGAAATCATCATCCGATAAGCAGATATGCGCAGATATCCCCAAAACTACCCATGAATACGAAAAAGCCCTGAAATCTGCCCGGATGAACCATTATTTCAAAGAGGGTGAAGACTGCGAGTTCCACTTTGAGCTGTTTGCTCGTGCGACAACGACGCAGTTGAAGCTTGAATACAGGCTTGAAAGTGCGTTTTTTGATTCTTTGATGGATTATACCGAGCTAGCTATAAGTGAAGCATCGGATAGTCCCGCTTTAAACATCCAGCGGATTGAATCAGACAAGATCAAACTGGGAGCAATGGCTCCTGGAGTCTATCATATCCGGTTTATGCTTAGCTGCGGAGCAGAGTTGTTCTATGAAAACTACCGCGCGTTTGAAGTTATCGGGGCATCGGAAAGCGGTGCATCGGCCTCAAAGCTGCCTGTATGTTTCTCTATGAGCAACGAAGTAAAGGCCCAGGAGACAGACAATTTTGATCCCTGGAGATGCGATTGCTCCGATGTATCCCACTACATATCTATCGTCGCAGGCATAATGCCCCATTTTGTCCGGGAGAAAAGGTTCTGGGAGCTGCTTAAGCTGTACAAGCGTGAATGGTTCTTCTGGCTTGGTGATAGGGTTATGCAGGATTTCAGCATCGAAAACAACCACGATCTGATAGAGCACTGCGATCATATAGACCTTACAGACCGGGACACATTATATCGGCCCTGCGCCAGACAATTATACACTCCACAACTTATGGAAATACTCTACAAGTTTGCATTGGAGAATGATTTTAGAGTAGCGGAGATAAAAGCGATCCTTGACTCCGGTGCGATGCCTGACAGGGAGACCTTTGATGCACTGGTCAATGAATGCTTCTATAAGTGGATCGATTTCTACTGGAGCGTGCGGATCAAAGAACTGACGGAGTTCAAAGCAAGGATTTCCGCTATAAACCCAAACGCAAAGACCAGCACGTACGGTCCTGCGGCTATATATGGGGGTATTTATAAGACCGCACACACGGTGACTTACGCCGGATCATATAAAGCCTGCAAAGAGATGGAAGCCTTCCGCGACGGATATTTCATGCTGGAAGATTATCCGCACCTGTGCCGGTACAGCATTCACAGTGGTCCATTCTTCCTCTCCAGCTTTAAGGCTATTGCTCCCAGTGTGACGGTTTATCCGGAGATGTATAACGAAGACGGGTCCACGCTGCCTTGTCCGGATTCTGCAGTAGCACGGGTCTGGCCGAGTTATGGGATGTGGAGCGGTGGCCTGCCTGTTGACGCCAGCATGAAAGTGGTGCTGGAGTATGTTTATAGCTGTGTATGGCACGATGGGGAGAAGTTCAACTACTGGCAGGACTATGGTTTCCACACCAGGACCTGGGAGCGTGAAAGGTTCGAAACCCTGCTGAAAGTCTGGGGATTTATCGACAAAAACCCACCCGCGCGTCCTCTGAAAGCCAATGCATTCATCTGCAACGAAGACTGCTGCCTGAACCACAATATGCATTATGATGAATACCCCGGAGATGCCCACGAAGGCTTCGGCGATCTATTCAACACAGCCGAAGAGTGCAGCGCATATACCTATGAAATGAGCCGATGCGCCGGTCAGAACGCCGGTTTCGTAACGGATTTCGACAAACTATCGTCGCTAACTGCAGCTGATATTGATACTCTGGTAATTCCACCCCTGACCAAAGTGAGTGAAGATTCATTAAACAGCATCAGACGCTTACACAAGCAAGGTGTCTCTCTGCTGGCATTTGAAGAAGTCACGGGACTGGAGGACCTTTTCGGAGTCACTGAGACTGACCCAGTCCAGGTAAATAACATCAGAGTCAATGAAAGCCTGGCAGACAACCTTCTGTCCAGCCTCGCCAGCCTGACAGAATACACCCAGCACCAAGCCTGCATCGGCAAATACAAAGCAACCACAGCAGAGGTTCTGCTTGACGCTGAAATTCCAGTCCTATTCACAAACAAAACCAAATGGGGCCGCACCGCCCTCTACAACATCCCCCCAACCGCCGTAAGACGCCAGGACCAGTTCAACCGTGTCTCCTACGGCCGCGCCAGCATCAGCAAACTGATCAACGAATCAACCAAACAAGTCCTGCGCCACCTGAGCAACCCAACAGTAGAAACCACCGAAGGCAAAATCATAGCATTCGAAGACACGCACGGCACCCGTCACATAATAATAGAAGAGGATGCGCATCCACTGCCTGCACAAGCGATTCGACCAGTTCTGACATTGAATATTCCGGGGCTGCAAGTGGAGAATATCAGGTGTGGGAAGGCGTTTACAGTAGTATCTGCTGATGAAAAATCGGTTCGGCTTAGCTTGAGTTTGGGAGCTGATGAATTTGCGGTGATTAGTTTGGGGTGATGGATAGCCGAGGTGTTACCGCTTTTAAAGACCATATAAAGCAGATTGGTCAGACAATGTCTGGCCAATTTTTCCAACAATCAGTTGTGGCTTTTTATTTCTCCCCTCTCCCTTCTCCGCGTCCTTCGCGTCTCCGCGTGAAATAATAGGCGTGCTCATTCCTGGCTCCCAGACACTCCAGCGTAAGTTCTGCTAATATATAAGTAACTCTGACCAAACAGTTCACAAAAGTCTTGTGCGATTAAACCAGGATGGTACCAGATGAACAAACTATCAATCATATTGTTCCTGATCTTTGTAGTCTTGCCAGTCAGCGTCCAGGCTGAAAAGCTTGTTCTTGCTGATCGGGGTAAAACCACCTACGTCATAGTAAAACCTGATACTGACAGTGTGTTGGATGGTATCGCGGTTCGGGAATTGGTTGCTTATCTTAATAAAGCCACTGGCGCAGAGTTTCCGATAGTGACGGTGAATAGAGCTGGATACTATTCAAACCGGTTGATTGTTGGAAACGGAGCTTTTGCCAGGACGGTTTTCGGTGCCAAGACGCTGGATAGACTCAAATACCAGGAGTCTATCATTCTTACTAAAGGTAATGACATTCTGTTGGCGGGTCAGGGGAGTCATGGGACCAGCCAGGCGGTGTATCGGTTTCTAAAGGAACAGGTTGGCTGCCGGTGGTTTACGCCTTATGGGGATGAACTGGTGCCGAAGCATAAGAAGCTGGAAGTGTCACAGCTTTCCAGCCGGTTCGTACCGTCTTTCGCATATCGCAACAACATGGAAGACTACAATTACAGGCAGCCCAATAGTTGTCTCTACTTCTTCCGCAATGGGCTTAATGCTACTACTACCAACTTCACCAAATCACTTTATCCGGAGCTTGGGGAGTATTTCAACCAGAAAGACTTCGAGATGCGCGGTCCTGGTTGCCATACCCTTTACCACTATATCCCGCCAACATACGGAAGCGATTTAATGGGGTGGCCTTGGAACAAGGTTGAATATTTCTTTGAGAGCCATCCTGAATATTACTCGCTGGATGCTAACGGCAAGCGAGTTACAACCATGCAGCTGTGCTTCAGCAATCCGGGTTTGCGGAAGCAGTTGACTGATCGATTGCTTGAAAACATCGGGCGTGAAGGGGGAAGAGGTTACTATAACCTTTCAGCTATGGATTGGGGTGGCTGTTTCTGCTATTGCCCTGATTGCAAGGCGCTTGAAGCTAAATACCAGACTCCAGGTGGGCCGCTGATTGATTACCTGATTGAAGCTTGCGCAGCGATCAAAGCTAAATATCCAAATGCTGGTCTTTCAACGCTGGCTTACCGGAAAGTCCAGACAGAGAAACCGCCGGTCATGCAGGGAAAGCTTCCAGACAATCTTGCGATTATTTTTGCCCCAATAGATGATGACTTCCGCAGGACCTTCGACACCCCTGAGAATGCAGACACATACACAAACCTGAAGAATTACTGCAAGCTCTCTGACAAGGTAATCGTTTGGTATTATCCGATGCTCTACAACTTCGGACTCCCTGCCGGGACACTCGATCGCATTGTTACAGATATTAAACTGATGAAAAAAGCCGGTGTGATGGGCACGTTTTTCGAGCACGATACTATGGGTGTCTACTATGGCAACAATTTCGCTGACCTTTACACTTATGTGTTAGATAACCTGTATTTTAATGCGGATGCTAACGTGTCGAAGCTTATCAGAGAGTTTACGGACTACTATTATGGTCCCGCTGCTCTGGAAGCCAGAACATATCTTGTAGAATTGAACCGCTGCAGAAAAGCGTTACCGGATAAAATACCCTTTGATGCCGGTGAAGGGATGCTGACCTACCTGACACCTGAATGGCTCAAAACTCAGCAGCAGCGTTTCGATAAAATGGATAAACTCTGTGCGGGAGACCAAAGGAGACTGGATAATGTCGGAATGCTGCGGTTTGCTCTGGATCTGGCGTGTTTAGGCAGCAAATACCAGGCAATCACTGCTGAAAAGCCTGGTAACTTCCCAACACCAGAACTGATATTCAATCGTGCAAAAGCAAATCTTGAAAAGTCTCTCAGTTTCCGATACCCGGCAACTGAGGAGACGGCCCGCAATATTCAGTGGAATAATATCCTGCCGACTCTTGAGGAACGAGCAAAGATAGCACAGATTCCCCAAAAGCCTGGAACTGTCCAGATATTCGCACCGAAGAAGAATTCTACAACAGATCCTGAAGCAACACTGGGTTGGGCCAGATCCTGGACACCTGTATTCCCGTTCAAAATGGGAGTCTTCGACGATCTGGCTCAAAACCGATTAATCGATAAGACACTGACCCAGGCAGACATCAAACCCGGCGGTTATAATCTATACTTGCTTGGCACCACCACTCTGACTTCAATGTGTTATATATGGACGGAGGGTTTCTACGACTTCAGATTGGTTGAAGCATATGAGAGAACCAACCCCAAGCAAGCTTTTGATGTCTATATCTCCCTGAAATTCGAAGGACCTACATTTGGAACTGCAAGTGTGGATGACAGGGTCTTGTGTGATAAGTTTGTTGCTGTTAGGAAATAAGGCATTGCGGCATACTATCAATTACGTTATGATATCCATAATCAATAAAGGTAATAATGGGGGATCAATTAATGAAAGCGGTGATAATCGGAGGGACGGGGCATATTGGGGTGTTCCTTTCGCGGATGTTTATAGATGAGAGCTGGGAGACTGTGATTGTCTCATCGGGGAATACTCCTGTTGAGGACCCTGTGATTAATAACAAAGCTAAGTTTGTAAAATGCGGATATAACGATCTGGTGCCTTCGGGTATCTTGAAAAGCACGCTTAGTCAATATAAACCGGACGTTCTTATAGATATACTCCAGGGCGATTCACATAGACTGTATGACCTGTGCCTTGAAACCGGAGTGAAGCAGTATATTATGTGTGGGTCGCTGTGGATGTTTGGCAGGCCTAAAGTTATTCCTACTCCGGAGATAACTCAGACTCCCTGTCCATTTGAAGGGTACCAGTCGCGTTACAACGACATGCAGGCAGTTATAAAAAAAGCCGAGGGCAAGGAAACTTCTGCCTGTGCAGTAATGCCTCCGAATATATGCGGACCAGGCAAGATACCATTGGATGGAGACGGTGGACGGTCATTGGATGTGCACAAAGCTCATAAGCGTGGAGATAAAGTTATCCTGCCTTATCCTGGAACCAACGCTGTTGGGCCTTGTGATGCTGAGGACGTTGCTCAGGGTTTCTTCCGGGCAGCTCTCTCACCTGAGAATGCATCAGGTGAAATATTCAATGTCGGTTCAGCTTATGCGTTGACTTCAGAGAAGTTCATCCAGGCAATCGCTCAGATATATGGCTCAAATATTCCAATCGAATATGTGCAGCCTGATGTCTATGAATCCAAGGTGAGTCCTGATATTGGATACAACTTCCATTTCTTAGAGCATATGTGCCCGGACATAAGCAAAATCTCAAAGAAACTGGGATTTGTGCCGAAGTATACTCCGGAAGAAACGATGGAAAGAGCAATCAAGTGGATGTTTGATCAGGGGCTATTTGCATAAAGGCAAGCTTTAAATCGTGCCTGGGTGCAGTTTATAAACTGCACCCAGGAATGTTCACATAAACACCCTACAGGCAATATCAGGGAAGTTGAACAGTGATCTTGCCAATATCAGTTGTGGGTGGATTTACCGTTTTCGCCAGGACATCCTGGGTGGCTGTTCCTGCAGTAGCCCGGAAGTCATATGTTCCCTGCGGAATCATACCGATCCGGAATTCACCATTCGTTTCTACAACAGCCCCACTTACCAGGTAATTCACATCCCCTACATGGCCTGTTGTATAAACATCAACTACGGTGCCATCGGGTACAGCGACAACATTTGAACCAGAATCCAGAACTTCGACAGTTCCAGTAACTTCTGTAGCTACATTGACTGGAGACATTGCCATTACTGGATGCAGTTTATAGTTTGCACTTCCGGGAGGATTATTTACAAACGACTTACCTGCATTGAAGTCTAGTATCAGAGCCATCAGTTCTCCATTATTCACTGTGAACTGACCATTACACTTGACTCCTGTGCTCATCACGTTAGTTATATCGACAACATGCGACTGACCGCTGATCTCTATGCTGGCAGCAGAGACCATGAGTCTTACCATTGTATACTGTCCAGCCTTCAGTGGGACATCAGCAAGTAAAAGTGATGTGCCGGTTGTCCTGTAGTCCAGCAGATTCACATGAAGGGCCGGGCTGTAACTTTTGACTGTGACCCAGCCATCGGTCACGCTGTGCACCTGGACGCTGGTGATGTCTACATATATCTTTTCAGCGTCGAGTGGAGCGTCCATAAGGTTTACTTTTAAAGTACCTGTGCCGGACGTTTCACCTCCACCACCTCCGCAACCAATCAATGCAAACATAGCACCGATTGCAAGAACCATAAAAACTGATAGGATTCGTTTTCTTGTCATACTAATACTACTCCTTGAATTTGCACTGGGCATTTTGATTCACACTGTATGTGAACAAAAATATCCAGTAGCCTTACATAACTAGACTACTCTGGTGTAGTATTGTTCCCATATTTGTCCTATATCAAATATTGACAGAACTTGCGAAGATGAAGCATTGGTGGGAAATATAATATCAAAGCCGGTGGTGCATGAAATCCAGGAGATTTAGTCGTTTGCCCGCATTATTCACAAATCCTTTCTCGTTGGTGAAAAGACTACTATTGCAGCATCATCCTGCAGTTGCCCACCGGCGTGCTGCGTGGCTGCCTCCAACAATCCTGCTGCAATTTCCTTCAATGGCTTCTCTCGATGCTTCGTTATGAAATCAATCAACCCTTCCTGGCTGAATTGCACAGAATCTGGAGTTCTTGCTTCTATGATGCCATCAGTAACCATCACAACAATATCTTCAGAATCCAACGAGCGACAAGATTCATCGTAAGTAACTCCAGGCATAATCCCCAAAGGTATTCCCCCGATATCCTTCAACTCATAACAACCGCTCCTACAGCTGACAATAGGTGGTTCCTGGCCAGCGCTAGAGTAGGTAATTGTACCTGCCTTTGGGTCTAATACCGCAAAGAATGCCGTCAGCAACTGACAGTCATCACCTATGTCCCTGCTAAGAGCTTCATTAGTAAGCGTCATGACCCTGGCAGGACTGGGATCCAGAAAGGCATAGCTGCGAACAGAATGCCGGGCAGATGCAACTCTTATCGCGGCAGCTAGACCCTTACCAACGACATCTCCCAGAAGCACTGCGAGTCTTCCATCACCAAGATCAAAGATGTCATAAAAATCTCCACCAATCTCAGCTTCTCTAAGAGCTGGACGATACATAACTGCAATCTCGTAGTCGTGCATATCCGAAATGATTTCGGTGGGAAGAACCGCACGTTGAAGAACTTCAGCAATATGACGCTCACGAGCCAGGAGTTCCTCTCGCTGATGCTCGAACTCAACCAGATCTGCTACATCCCTAAATGACAAGGCAGCTCCTAGTATCTCACCCTTGGGATCTCGAACAGGAGAAGCGCTCATAGTGACCACAGATTTTTTCCATTGTGTAACCATCTTGAATCGTAAGTCACTGGTCGTTTTGCCCATAAGCACAAGTTGAGACGGGTATTCTTCTATCGGAATCGGTTTACCATTAAGTTTTTGAAGACTGTAAAGTGTAGTCCATGTATCAAATGCCAATTCTCGTGTGATACCCAGGAGCCGCAAGGCGGAGTCGTTTATAGCAATTAGTTTACGGTTTTTATCGAACAGGATTATCCCATCTGCCATACTGGAGATAAAGGCTTCCAATTCCCACAACCGTCGCTCAGCTTCAGCTTTGGTCTCCATCAACTCTTGTTCTATCTGTTTGCGTTCACTAACATCCGTAATCGACATCATTGTTCCGATGATATTACCCAGAGGACCTCGCATTGGTGATACATTTACCGACAATGTCACAACTCTACCATCAGGACGTGTAATTGTCGATTCTATGCCAGTGGAGATCTGTCCGGTAACCAGGACTTGGTTGAATGGCGCATCTTCTTCTGACATAGGAGTTCCATCAGGATATGTAAAGATCCAATTGCGAGTGCTGCATATTTGACCAGTCAGCTCCTTGCGTGTAGTTCCCAGTATTTTCAGAGCTATCTCATTAACGAATACAATCTGTCCCTTGATGTCAATATTCATTATGCCATCTGGTATTGTGCCCAGAATACGGTGCAATCTTTCATGGCTATCCCGAAGCGCTTCTTCTGCCTGCTTTCTTTCTGTTATATCATGCCAAACTGTAACAGCACCCAGTATCTGGTCACCTACTCTAAGCGGTGTGGAAGAAGTCTCCAGTGCCATGTCTTTGCCATCGAGTCTGGTTACCAGGAAGTGTTGGCCGTTTGTAACCTCATCCTGCAGTGCACGAGGCGTTGGTTGTTCCTCGAATCGGAATGGGCGTCCATCAAGCCAACGGCAATATGTTTGCTCAATAACCTCGCGGACATTCAAACCTACCGGATCAAAACCAAATATCGAAATAAAGGCTGGATTAACCCGCTGCACATTCATACTGGTATCGTATGTAATGACTACATCTTGAATTGCAGATAACACTGCACTCAGTTCGGCGTTATTCTTCTGCAATTGAGCCAGAAATAACTCTCGCTCTTCCTCTACCTGTCTGCGCTGGGTTATATCTTCCAGGTAGACAGATAAACCGCCCGTTGAAGGGAACGCGCGGAATTGAATCCAACTATCGGACTCCTGATAATATTCGTCGAACACTACCGGCACTTGCTCTGCTACAGCTTTTTTATAATTAGCTGATGTTTGCGTTTCAATAAGGTATGGGAACTCCTCCCACAGCTTCTTCCCCAGTAGCTCATCTCTTGTTTTTCCTGTTACGAGACGAAGCTGTTTATCTGCTTCAGGATTGATGTAAATATACCGCCAGTCGGAGTCGAACGCCACAAATCCATCACCGATGCTCTCCAGGATACTGACTACCTGCTGTTCGGATTGGGCAAGTTCCTTTGTACGTTCAATCACCATTTCTTCGAGGTGTTCGCGATATAGCTGCAATTCGTCTTCAGTGCGTTTGTGTTCAGTCAGATCAGTCACAACCGCAGAGACAGATGGTCCATTCTCGGTATCCAGTTTACCAATGGAGAGAGCAGTAGGAATTGATCCCAAAATGGTGTGTTTGAGGCTTATTTCATTTCTGCTGCTGTGTATGTTTGCCCGGTTCAGCATGTGTTTGAGGTGTTCCACATCACTATCGGCTATAAAGTCATATATAGACCGACCAAGCACCTCATAGATCGGTGTACCAAGCATAGCAGCAAATGTGCGGTTACTGTATAGAATAATACCAGCTGGTGAAAGGATCAGAGCTCCCTCATTCATTGCCTCAACCAGGATGCGGTAAGTGTGTTCGGCCCCGGTCAGTGTGTAGATCTGCTCACCCTCTGGACCTGAGACGACGACAGCATCAACTTCTCCACTTCTGATAGCACGGATAGCATCCTCCGCCTCTTCCAACCGTGCGAGAAGTTCTGTATTCTCTGCGAGAACTTCTTCAAGTGTTCTGGTTATTTCAGCCAAGGGTAATTACCTCAATCTTTGATTGCCCTTTGATGCAAATTCAGGCCAACCAAAACCTTCTCCGTATCTGAAAGGTCACCGATAACCCTCCTCAGAGGTGCCGGAAGTTTCTTTATGAGTACAGGCACAGCAAATAACTGTTCACCTTTTGCTCGCTCAGGCTCCTGATATATATCAACAATCTCAAGGTCATATCGGCCTTTGAGCTCATTGTCACAAATCTTCTTAATGTTTGCTATGGCTCTGATGGACTTTGGTGTCTCTCCTGCTACATAAAGGCATAGAAGATAGTGTTCATTATCTGCTTCTGATAGACTCTCTTCAAGTTCTTTCGAAATATCTCTTGGCACTTCATTTCCCACTGGCAATTACCTCCAAGGGTAGTCAGTCCTAAGCCCTAAGTTGGGAGGGCATCTCATTCGTATATAAACCAAACCTGATTAATAGTCATTCACTCCATGAGGTTTCCTATAAAGGAGGAACTGGCTGGATATCCAATCCCACCAGCACACGTTCAGCATTCGACAGATCACCGATTATCTTTTTTATCGGCTCAGGAAGGCTACGGACAAGTGTTGGCACTGCAAAAATCTGGTCGCCTTTTGCAAGCTTTGGATTCTCTACCAGGTCTATTACCTCAATGGCATACTGTCCAGCGAGATGTTGCTCACATATCTTCTTAAGGTTGGCAAAAGCAGTCCTTGACTTAGGTGTCTGCCCAGCCACATAAAGACGTAGATTCCACTTCTTCTGTGGATCCGGATCTACAGTATCATTCTGAACTTCAACATCATCCTGATTCACTTCATCCTCCAGGTAATAGTGCTTCCAATTATACAATTCTACTGAACATAGTCATAAATACAGATATCAATGCATTACAATTTATCTGCTGTTTTATATAGTCTTATTCCGATGATTTCGTGTCAGCAATACAGTCTGCTGAGTGTTGGTCTGGGCGACATATTGTTTTGCCTCTGCTTCAGCAGTTTCAAACTCCACCCTGATTGCTGCTATCTTTGCTTCCATAAGGCTGCGTTTCTGGTCGAGTATACGCAGTGTGTTCTCATTATCCTGTTCCAGGGCAAGTATTGCTTGTTCATCCTGTGCCTGTTGAAGCTCTCTGGTTGTCCCTGTCATTAATCCACCCGGGCCAATATAGGCCTGAGTCAGTTTTATACCGTTATTTGTCAGCAGGAACTCCCGAATCCGGTTGGTATGGGCCATACCACGCGATTTGAGAACAAATAGCCCCCGGTTTCGTTCGCCATCTGACTCAAGATTTCTGACAGTAATCCAGGTATCCATGAGAGATGAGATTCCCATCTCCCGGCTCTCTGAGGCCATTTCTCCACCAGTCAGACTTGTAAATATTGCAGTTATTCCATTTGACTTAATATAGTCAATCAAACGTGTCAGCATCGCCCTGGCTTCTTCTGTCTCACCAGCACTTATAAGGTTAGATATTGGATCCACAGCAATGATAGATGGATTGGTATCGCAGATGAGCTTTATCATTGATGCAAGATGTGTCTCAAGGCCATATTGTGTTGGACGGATCGCATGAAAAAGCAGGTTTCCATTCTTTTGCCAGGGTTCAAGGTCGATGCCTATAGAACTCATATTACGCATTAATTGATTGGGAGACTCTTCGAAAGCAAAATAAATGCATGTTTCATTACACTTGCAAGCCGCTTCTATAAAGCTTGCAGCTATGCTGGTCTTGCCAGTTCCGGCTGTTCCGGTGACAAGGACACTTGTAGCGCGGTAATACCCGTCTCCTCCCATCATTTCATCAAGTTCCGGAATACCCGTAGAAACATGTTCCGCAGAAACCTGGTGATGGAGTGAAAGCGTGGTTATAGGTAAGACTGAAATGCCATCTCCGGCTATTATGAATGGAAACTCATTGGTTGCATGCTGCGAGCCCCGGTATTTTAGAATGCGAAGCCTGCGGGTGGCAATTTGTCCCTGCATGCGATGATCAAGCACGATAACACAATCAGCTACATATTCTTCAAGACCATATCGAGTTAATGCTCCCTCACTTCCGCGTTCTCCGGTGACAATTGCTGTTACACCCTTATCTTTCAAGAACCGGAACAGACGCCGCAGCTCAGCACGCAGTATGGCAACATTGGATAATCCTGAAAAGAGCACTTCAATGGTATCAAGGACAACTCGTTTAGCACCAATAGTATCTATGGCATCAGCGAGGCGTATAAACAGGGCTTCAAGGTCGTATTCCCCGGTCTCCTCTATCTCGCTGCGCTCGATATAGATATAATCTATGATGAGTTTGTTTTCTTCTTCAAGCTTTTTAAGATCGTATCCGCGTGAAGCAAAGTTTGCAGCCAGATCGTTTTCATTCTCTTCAAATGCAATGAATACACCTGGTTCGTTATACTCTGTAGCTCCTCTGACCAGGAACTCCATCGCCAGCATCGTCTTTCCTGAACCTGCACTTCCGGTGATGAGAGTTGGTCTGCCTTTTGGAAGACCACCAAAAGTAATTTCATCAAAACCTTGTATACCTGTCAGCGTCTTTGGCAGTAATACCCCCATATGTTCCTCAATCATTACTATTGCTCCCGTCATTGATCTGATCGAATATGAATATCAACAATCAGTCTGTATTCATGTGGTTTATGGCAATTCCTTACTGCCTAATGCGAAATACTTGTGTGAGTTACTTAACCAACTCTCAAAGAAATTGACTTTCAATCATATAGGAAACACTAATCTGGAAGCTAATATATCAATCTCTCTTATGTAGTATTGAATCCGAACATAATGATACCCTAATGCATTATGACTAAAACCACTGGACAGCATGTAATTGATACAACTGCAGCGGACTAGATTACAGTTTCTGTGATGAATTGTGATCGCGATGACAATAGTTGCGATATATGGGAAGGTGAATAAACAGGGCAAAACCACTGCAAGGGAAGACTATGCAGCCTTGCAGACAAAGTCTATTTTACCCTTTGCCTGAGAATAGCCCTACCAGCATCGCGGTTAATACAGCAATTGACACTATTACATATTTCCAGTCTTTGATAAATGCGAAGCTTGCGATTGCCATTGCTACTCTGGCAACCGGGGTCAGTATCAGGATGAACAGTCCAAGGCTCAGCCAGCCAGTAGCGTGGAACTTAGCTAATTCGAGTATAGCCAGGTGTGGTGGGAGGACGTGGAACTGGTGGTTTTGGGGGTAGAGGAACAACAAAACCAAGCCTACAACCAATAGTACAACACTGGTCAACATTCCATAAAGGAGAGTCAACATTAATGGTCGGTCTATGTCTTTGGTGATTTGTTTGAACATCTATCCTGCCCCGCTCAAAGCTTTCCAGATCATCTGCACGGCCGTTACAGCAATCATCCCAATAAACAGCCATGTCAGGACTTTGACGTTGACCTTGCGCGCCAGTCTTGTCCCAATCTGTGCACCCAATAACACTCCGAGCACACACGGCGCGGTGACTGAAGGGTTGATCATACCCCTGGAGTAGTATATTAGTGCGCTGGTTGCAGCGGTTACACCTATCATAAAATTACTGGTTGCAATGGCTACCCTCATAGGAACTCCCATCGCAAGCTTCATGACCGGAACTTTTATCAAGCCTCCGCCAACACCAAGCAGCCCGGAAATCGCCCCGGCAACCAGGCTGGCGCCCATCCCGGCAGGCATGTTGCGGACGGTATAGGGTGTGTAACCATTAGCTACATGCTCATCAATCTCATCTTGCGAAGCATCGGCTGGGAGCTGGATATAGACTTCATCCAGCGCTCCTTTTTCCTTACCGGATTTGCGGATCATATTGTATGCAGTGTATATAAGAAGCGCAGTAAAGAGGATTCGCAATGCCGATGGGCTCAGATATGCAACAGTGAATCCACCTATCAACGCTCCGATAGTTGTCGCCATCTCCAGGACCATTCCTAGACGGACATTCACATAATGCTTTTCAACATAGACAACTGCAGCAGATGTGGAAGTAGCAACAACGGTCACAATGCTGGCAGCTATTGCCTCTTTCATGGGGACTTTAAAGATTAGCGTTAAAACCGGAATAACGATCAAGCCGCCACCCAGACCGAGCATCGACCCAAAAGTACCGGCAACAATGGATGCGAGAAACATAATAAAGATAGCAAACACGAGAGATCTCCGGGGCTGGATAACGATTATACAGCGTGGACTAACTGATCCCAGTATACCTGTCGAAGGACGGCATGGTCAAACTGATTAGAACTCAACAAACTGCAAACCATATCATCCTGAAGACCTTGTCATTCTGAATGCAATGAAGAATCTGCTTTTACGATTATTGTAAACCTAACAGCAGATCCTTCATACTTCAGGATGATAATGGTGATTCAGGATGACAATGGACGTAGGATGACAATGGCCGTAGGATGACAATAACCGCAAGATACAAATTGCCTGGAGCTCTACTTCCGGCCTTTACTGTCATTTTCTGAGATTCGATAGTCTATTATTTTCCGTATCAGATCATCCGGTATAGGTTTGTCCGGTTGAAATCTGATGGTGCCTTTACTTGTGCTGAAGTCCGACAGTTCATCAACGAAAACATCGATGGCTGACGAACTCCAGGGGTAGAGTGAACAATGATTCTTTGCTGCAGCAAATCCCAGAAGCATTCTGCCATGAAGCCGAAAAGCGGGCATATGGTAGCTGATACACTCCTGCGCATCCGGTATTGTATCTATGATTATTTTGCGAAGCTTCTCAAGCGCCTCCCGCTTAGTATCCGGAACAGATGCTAGATATTCGTCGATAGTCCTGGGTGTATCCGTCATATTTATACTCCTTTAGGTTTCAGCACATCATCGAACAACCGGGATTGAGGCTTGTCATATAGAACGACTGATGACATACACTCTCACTGCATATGGTGGGAGTTTTTCCTTTATCAATCCATTTTTTACCATAAGTTGCTCTTTGGTAAACTTGTCTGTAATGCTAACCCACGGTGGTTTCACATTAAACTGAAAGAGCTGCTCAGTCTCTCCGATGTTGACTACTATCAGATAGCGTTTACCTCTACTTTTGCGTTCGAGAGCTATCAGATCTTCTGCACCGGGAATACTTATGCGCTCCCCTCCCGGTGCAAGGATCACCGGTTCCAGACTGTGCAGTTCAGCAACAAGCTTCTTCATTGGGATCCACAACGGGCTGCGTTCTATCCACCATATCTCACTGCCTGGACCTGCAACCGGTGCGTCAGAGCAGTAGGCATAAAACGATATTCCGCGTGCACCACAAGCTATGGCCTGATAAGTCTGATTGCGCACCTGGTTGTAAGTGGGTAATGCCCATCCGCCATATCCGGCACTCTGGGCAAATGCACCTACCACAGGCCAGACTGTTTTTCCTGGTCTAAGCGCATTTTGAGCTACGGTGGTGTAGTGAGACATGAATCTGAGCGTTGATTTCCATTCGGGTTTCCACCACGGTTCACTTCTCCACCATGGTTCAATGTCGCGCAGCGGGTAATCATCCACTGCTACAATGTCACACATGGCTCCCATCGAAGCAAACATACTATTGTTATACTGCGATATCTGGACAGGATGATACGGGTCCAGGGTTGTCTTTACCTGGTCATAAAGAGCAGACAACCTCTGTACTGCTTCCATTGGTGGTTCGTCTTCCGTAGCCCAGCCTAGAATCGCAGGATGTTCGGCAAACTTTGGTATGTCGACTTCGGGATTCCGCGCAACTGCGATAGCTTTCAGATCATACTTTTCTGCAAGGTCAAGATATGGTTGGGCTTGGGTAAAGATCATAACAGTGTTATACCCGGCACTGGCGATATTGCGACACATCTGCTCATCACTCAACTCCGGACGACCCAGCCTGCGATTTTCGGTATTGACGAACAGATGGATAAACGCGTCTGCATGCCATATTCCGATAGGGAAGAACGGCTTGCCATTGATGCGGCATATACCGTCCTTGTCCAGATATACTTCATTCTTACTCGGTGCTAACACAGTAATCGAAACTGAACTAAGAATGTTTGATTTATCACTCTCTCCGACAACAGCGACGGAATATTTACCTGTTTTGAGTTTGGATGCAGAGAACGTAACTGTATCCCCCGGATGAACTCCAGTCTTTGTTTGCAGCCACTTGCCCGAGGGATCAGCTAGTCCGACAGTCAATTTCTCAGTGTAGTTATCGGAAGAAATGATCTTAACGCGGATAGCCTTATGCGGGGACGTGTGGAAGATCGCAGCACGATATGCAGGCTCCACCAGTTCAAGACTTACCAAAGGAGACACCGCAGTCTCGCAGCATGCGGACGTAATAAATACCACAACCAACACAATACAAGTCCAAACCAGATTGTATATTCCGGACGACGTCATACTTCCACCTTTTCTTCCACAGCAATATCCATGCATTATAATCTATCTGTCGGCTCCGGAGTGTTTCCGAACCATAATTTGCTCTCCATTTTTATCGCATACAGCCGCGCATCCATCATCTTGATCTCAATCTTGACTGGTCTACCGATCAGCGATTTCAGGTTCTCTTTATTTTTCCATTTCACTTCACCAGAGATTTCATCCCCCCTCAGAGGAATGCATTCTTCAAAGGTAAAACCTGGTATCGGTGTTTTGTTGGTATCACATATCTGGACAGACACAATTCCTGCAGGCGCCTGGTAGTTCAGTGCCAGGATTCCGTCCTGCGGGACCAGTGGGCGGGTGTATAGATGTCCGAAGCCTCCGGTTGGTTCCAGGCATGCAAATCCATCCCGGCGGAGTTTGTGCAATACCAGTGATTCCGTGGATGTGTACCCGGGAGGTGTGTCGAAAACACCGTGGTCGGTAATGTATCCAATAGAATAGAAGAAGATGTCATCACCATCCGGCACAGCCATGCTGGTCGTGTACAATCCGCCGTTTCCGTACTGCCCGGGCTCTGCACGTTCGATCAACGGAGTCCTGTCGGAGCGAATCCATTGTTCACCTTCATATGAATAGGTCAACTGGGTATCCGTTACCCCGAGCATCTTGATCCGTCCGTCCATCCATTCGTTGTTCTCATCGGATGGAACCTGGTAGCACTGCAGCGCGCCTATCAGATAATCATTTTCATAGGGCTGGGCGATCATCCCATAGAACTGCTGAAAAGCTGGATCGAGGGAATCGGGATGGATAACCAGGCGTGGTTGAGTCCAGTTAACCAGGTCGCTGGATTCGGTGATGAATATCCGGCGGTCTGTGTTGTGGCGGCGGCAGAAGACGGACCAGACTTTGCGGAATGTGTTATAGAAAATTCCGTTCGAAGTGTCAGACCCGCCCGCACGGTCAAACCACTTGTATTGATCATCTGTGTGCCACTTGATGCCATCCGGAGAAACAGACAAGACTCCAGGCCCACCTTCGATACTCATCTCATATGGCCAATCGGTCATTTTATACCGGCGTGATTCGTCGGAATCCCAGGGGTCATACATCCAGGACTGCTCATAGAAGTTTTGGTATTTAAATACAGGCATATGATTTCCGGTCTCTTCCCAGTGGATACCATCCTGACTTTCTATCTCTTTGGCTTCAGTATCCTCTGCACTGTCCTTACCCCAGGCACGGAACTTCTTCAGCAGGGGATCATATATAACCCGGTACCTGACAAACCGGATAGCATCCGCTACCTCAACAGGTTTTGCACTGCAGAAGCGCCGGCGAATGTCCATTTTATAGTCTAAAAACCAGTCATCCAAAAACAGGAAGAGTTTCATATTGTGTTTCCTTTCGCTATATCTATTTCTTCAATTCCAACCATCCGAATGCAGAAGTATCCTGGATCCCGCAAATGCCTGGTGTCCATTCCATCCAGCCGAATGGTTCGTCTTTACCATCGCGGTCATTGATTGTGAATGACCATGTGATCGGAGTATCAACGTCCAGGTCTATGGATTTCCACGGAATTCTTGCTTCATAGGTTGTAGTTTTATCACTATCATTACGGACTACTGAAAGCTCCGGCTGGGTGAATACTCCCTGGTTGGGAGTCCAGCGATATACAAATGGCTTTCCATGCAGGAGTGTAAGTCCGATTGCTGTTTCACCTGCGAAATCCTGGAACGAGTCCCTGGGTTTGGCAAGGAAATTCAGCTGGATGCAGTCTCCATTCCACATCAGCTCATTGCTGTTCTCCTGGCAGAAGATATCATCAACAACCTTGCACGCAAAGTAGAAATTGTCTTTATCCCAGCCAGTATACACTGTTGCGGACAAGTCTGAGTCTCCGGTGTAGTCACTTATTTTTATATTTGTCTTGCTGTTTGAATCCAGCTTCAAGACCGGAGTAGTCCAGTCATCAAGGTGGCCATCGATTACCGGCGCTTTATCGATGAAACCAGCCGTGATTCTTGCGCGCGGCTGCACTATGGTAACGGTTTTGCTGACGGTATCCTGGTTTATTATAGCTCTTACGGTCTCAAGGGTAGGTTTGGGATATGCCGGTATCCTGCATGTGATTGGAAGAGATTCCTGTTTACCGGGATGAAGCCCTATGAAACTGCCACCGAATGTATGGAGCCAGTTATCAGGCAACTCCATCTTTACATCCCCTGACTGCATAGTACTGGTGTTGTTGCGAACAGTCACATTAATCGGTGTAACTCGATCACCTTCAATTGCAGTCACATCACCACCCGGATGCAGCCCCGGTGGCTGGTTTGGTGAAACAAGGGACTCTTCCCCAATTGCCAGTTCCAGAGGAGGGATCAAGTTTACATACAGTGGAATCCTTTTCTGCAGGTTGCCATATTTGATCCCTATTTCGAATTTCTCATACATTGCTGGATTCTTTGTAGTCTGCAATTTGTGTTTCAGTGTTCTTGCCTGTTTTGGATTTAAAGAAACACTTTCAATCACATTATCCGGCCAGGATATCTGCAGTTTCTGAGAGCTTGTGCCGTTGTTTACTATTTCAAGCGTAACCTCGACATTGGAGCTGTAGAGGGATTTCAGCAGGCTGTCTTTGAGATGAATATCCAGCTTTCGTTTCGACATTTCACGGTCAAACGCATATGACTCACTTGCTGCAGCTTTGATTAATGGCTTTACTGCAAGAACCAGAACTTCGCGTGCATCCAGAGTGATATCTCTGGTCAATAGTCCACTGTTAACTTCCTGTTCAAGTTTAGTTCCTTCAGGTTGGATGCGATATATTCCCAGCTTGTTTTTAGACCTTTTGAGCCAGTGGTTTATATCTACTGAGAAGCTGGCTTTGTGCGGTTTTGAATCCATGTTCATGAGGACAATCCCCAGAGACTTGCCATCATATGAACGCCAGAGGCTACCCCTTACAGTTGGAAACCGGGTGTTGTAGGCGCTGATTTCGGCAAAGAAACCGTATATGGTTGCGGACAATTTGTCGGGTTCAGGTGTTATATGAACTTCATCTACCAGTTCGCCATAGATCAGGAAGTCTTTAGCAGCCATACGATATAGCGCCAGTTTCTTTGCCAGATCTGCTTTTTCTTTCTGTTTTAGGAACCCAACCTTGAGCCAGCCTGGCTGCAATCCCCAGATGAATGAAGTGCCCTGGAGCGCTGCAAAAGTGTCTTGACTGTCGCGGCTGGATTCGAGGCATCCGAAGTACGTGGTGTATCCGGAATAGACAGCCTGGATCAAAGGGACATCATTTTCGTGCCGGTAGAGATGGGCGATCAGGAAACCATCTATTTCATCTATAAACTGCTCTGCGAACATTTCACTGGTCAGGTAAACATGGTTTGGAGAAGCTACTTTGCGGACTGAATCTGCCATTTGGCGGTAACCTTCGGTCCAGAAGTTGCCTCCTCCGAGTGGATGTCCGTGTGAGGGATCAAAGCATGGCTTGGCCCTGGTGCCTCCCAACTGGTCGAGATAGATGCCCGTGACTCCGAGTTCATCTATCAACCGTTTGCTGATTCCGGTGATTTTGTTTTGCCACGACTGAGTGTAAGGACACATAACAGCCAGCTCCCGTCCTGGAGTTGCTGCTGGGCCTGCGTTCAATACTCCATCCTGGCTTTTTATAGCAGCCGGGCGGCCCTCTGTATTGAAGTTCGGCAGACCTGTGTCCCAAAGATGCGCGTTTATGTATGGCATTATACTCAGGCCATTGGTTTCGAAATGCTTTATATCTTCAGCGGCTCCTTTTTTCGGGGGGAAGAACTCCGGATACTCAGAGTCGAAGGGTATCTCGTGCCAGTCATACCAGTGCAGGGCGAGTTTGAGGGGAGAAAAAAACTTCTGAGCATCTGTCATATCTGATCGGATCGTCTTCGCTGATAACCATTCCTGAGGAACAGCCTGTCCCTGCAACCAAAACCCGATATCCAGGAAGCGCTGGGGAACATCGGTGCGTTTTGCAAGCCAACCTTTACGCATCCATTTCTGCTGAATGGCCCATTTTCTATAGATCTTCGAAGCCTGCCACCAGTTGCCATTGTAGGCTGATATTACAATTGGAAAAGACGGGATTCTGGCAGAACCTGCGATACCGGTATCTGCAGCATAGACCTCAAATGTAACATGCTGATCGTTCATCAGTTTCAGCTTCTTAGTGTTTTCCTCTCCATCGTGCGCAGCCACATACAGTCCGGCATTTCCCTGATTAAACGCCATAAATTGAACAGCACACTCCCAGTATGGATAGAACCCATCATACGCTGAAGTATTATTGTGATTAAGTGTGCCTCCAAAAGCTCCGGTCGGCAGCAGGACATCAGCTGTTCCCTTTTTGCAGATAGTCCGCAGGAACGGGTAACATAGGCTGTCTATGCCCCATTTTTTGCTACGATTATCGATTGCTATCCGCCAGTTGCTTGGTGCATTTCCACTAGCCAGCGAGATCGTTGCCGTGACATCCAGACAGCCCGGTTCATCTCCCAGAGTCACGCCGTTCCACTTCAGGACAAGTTCCGTGCTGCTACTTTGCTTTATTAGCTTTGCTGTTTTAACTCCGCCGCTAGCCCGGTTGTTAATGTGAAGCAGTTCTCTTGCACCTTTATTGATAGATGGACAAGAGAATGTCATAGTCCACAGTCCCGCCCAGCTCATTTCATCTTTCGAGGGAACTACAAAGCGGGTATTGCTGACCAGTGTGTTTTCGATAGAGATACAGTCAAAGCCTGATGATTCATCAGCAAAAGTGATCTTCAACGATTTGTTTTTGAGGATATACTGCTGGGAGTATGTAAACGAAGATATGCAAAGGAGAAATGCAAGCGATAGTAGAATCAATCGTATTATATGAACCAATCTCATTGTTATACTACTTCCGAAATAACAACAGGTGATCGAGAGCGCAATTGTTGATTAATCTAGAGTTATACAATCGCAGTCCGGTTCCTTCCTTGTCCGTCCAAAATCCATTGCCGAATGCTTTCTTGTAGAGTAGAATATGAATGTGAGGAGGTGACATATGCCTATAAATACAATGCGTCAGAAACTTGATTATCTCGTTCGCAAGACAGGACGTAAGGAAGCTGAAATCGTTGCACAGGCAGTGGATGAAGGAGTGTCTGAACTATATCGCAAACAAATCTCGGATGCCTACCTTTCTGGAGAACTGGATCGCAAAAAGGTCATACTGGAATTGGGTGAAAACTATGTCGATGAGCTGGATTATGCCCGTCAGGCCATTGATGCAGATATACAATGGGGACTAAAGAATGCCTGAACCGGTTGTATCTGATACGCTCCTAAATGATCCGAACCTCAAAAAATGCACTACTCACTCGCATTATGAAGCAATAGACCAATCATAAAATACAACCTCATAATTCTAAATTCGTATTCTATCTCACAACTTTTTGCTGAACGCGTTGTTGTAAGGTAGAATATATGAATCTTAGTGGACATTCTATATACTCAATGCTTTTATCAGATACCGACTGGTGACTATGGAGGTAATTGCTCATGTATAAAGTGACAATAAAGACTAAAGTAGTCGACGGACCTTCGCGTGATGCAATAGTTGAACATATCATGCCTTTAGGTTCTGGCATTCTATTTGATATATTCAATAAGGCAGAATTACCTATTGTTATTCCTGGAAAAGTGACAAAAGATGAAGCGCTTGAGACTGTAGCAATCCTCAGCAGAGGTGGTGCAAAAGCTGAAATTATCAAAGTTGATGACAGACCTGAAAATGCGTATGGAGACATAATGTCCTACAGCGTTAAGATCAACATGCTCATGCCCATTCGAGACAGGGCTATCGAAGCTATGAAAAAAGTGTTGAAAATTGAATTTTATGAAGCAAGACGAATGGCATTGTATACTGATTCAACTGTGCTGGTAGATGGATTTACTCTGGAAGCAGCTAATTCATTGGCAGATGAACTCATAGCTAACGGTGCCTGTATTGAGATATCCGAAGGCACTGCCCAACAGCCTGTGATGGTGTATCAAGCTAATACCATACGAAAATATTGTCCACAAGTCAGTAAATCGGATGCCATCTTATGGACTTTCCTATGGATTAGTCCCCTTTTTGCATATTTACTCTGCACTACGCCAAGGCCAGAGACATTTAGGGTTTATCTTGGAATCACCATTATTTTTATGCTTGGATGGTTTCGAGGTTATGTAATGGGTAGAAAAATACGCAACACCCCAAAAGCAGATATTTTTATTTTTTCGCTCATATTACTCGCCATAAATAACATGCTCACATTAGCTACTGGCGCAAGTGTCCTTGCTATAAGTCTTGGTTTGGGTGCCATATCACCCAGAGCCGTTCATCCAAAGGTAGATCAGTTTCCATATGTAATAGGGGTGATTCTGCTTACTATAGGAACTTATGGTCTGTTGGGATGGCAGATGGCTGCTGCGGTTGCAATCGGGAGTTCAATAGTTTCTGTTCTGTTGCGACGAAACCGCAAGAGGGCTCTTTTAAAATCAGCTGCTGATCCCAAATATACAGTAGTCTTGAAATCTCAAGGAGAATCAATGGGCGATACCATCAGGCAACTGAGATCCGTGATCCCTGTCAAACCCTATGAAGCAGAACGGATTATACGTACCGTTCCTGTTACGCTGCTGGACGGTGTGGATGCCGTAACAGCAAAACAAACCCGGCAGGCTCTTGAGAAAGCTGGTGCAGTTGTTGAAGTAATGGAAAGCACCACTCTACAACCAATGATGGTCTATACTAATCAAGGCTTGGAATCTGCAATTGATACGATCCAATCGAAATTTGTAAGGTGGACGTTAAAATGGGTGAACTGAACATCGGTTCCCGGCTTGAACTCTTCGTTGATGATTATCTGATAGATTCGATGGAGCAGGTTGAGCTGCGGTTGCATCATCCGGTTGAACGGGAGGTTGCATTAGCTTTCAATGAACCCTGGGAAGGTGAGACTTCGGGATATTTTACTGTGTTTAAAGATGGGACACGATACCGGATGTATTACCGCGGATCGAACCATACAATAAATGGCGTGGAGATTCAGGATTTCCATGAGACAGTCTGCACAGCAGAGAGTCTGGATGGGATCTATTGGGTGAAACCTGAACTTGGTATCTGCGAGTTTGAGGGTTCGAAGAAGAACAATATAGTCCATACCGGTAATGGTTCGCATGCATTTGTCCCGTTTATGGACAGCAACCCGGAAGCTAAGTTTGATGAGCTTTATAAAGCAGTCTCTCCGGAGCTATATGATGAAAACCCCAGGTTGTACGCTTATGCTTCAGCTGATGGTTACAACTGGAAATTAATGGCAGATGAACCTATTCTGACTGAGGGAGCATTTGATTCTCAGAATGTGGTTTTCTGGGATTCATTGGCAGGTGAATACGTTGCTTATTTCCGGGAGTTTAGAGATGGTTCGCGCGAGATCAAATGCTCGAAATCCAAAGACTTTATCCACTGGTCAGATGATGAGTGGATATCGATAACCGGCGCCCCGCACTGCCAGTTATATACCAATGCCGTCCAGCCATATTTCAGAGCACCTCACATATATCTGGGATTTCCGAAGCGGTTTTTTGAAGAACGAAAGGCTGTGGAATCTCACCCGTTTACAGGAGTATCTGACGGTGGATTTATGAGCAGCCGGGACAGGTCCAATTTCCATATCCGGGGTGAAGCCTTCGTGCGACCGGGACAAGAACAATACAACTGGACTGAGCGAAGCAACATGGCTGCGTGGGGTATGCTCCAGTTGTGTCCTGAAGAGATCTCCATGTTCTACTCCCGCCACTTCCATCACACTACCAATCACCTATCACGTATGACGCTGCGAACAGACGGGTTTGTATCTGTGCATGCAGGCGCGCAAACGGGCTACTTGACTACTAAGCCGTTGACATTTGAGGGTAGAAATCTCATAATCAACTACGCCACATCAGCAGGCAGCGGAATCAGGGTGGAGCTTCTGGATACAACAGGCAATCCTATTGCAGGTTACGAACTTGACAACTGCCCGGTTATTTATGGAGATGAAATAGAACGCATTGTAAACTGGAAATCCGGCAGCGATGTGTCTGCACTGGCAGGCAGGCCTGTCAGGATAAAGTTTGAGCTGATGGACGCTGATTTGTATTCTATACAGTTTCGGGTGTGAATAGGAAGCATTACTGCCTAAACATCCTGGAACAGCTCAATAATATGGGAACATTGTCATCCTGAGGAACCCGGGGGACGGCAGGCTAGAAGCCCGCACCACAATTCAGCCTGCAAAGACTCATGCAGGTTTCTAATCGAAATAAGTTGGCACCCCCAACTTGGGGGCTCAGGATGACAATTTTCAGTAATTTACAACAACTTGTCAAGTATAGTTGATTCAAGTATACTTGTACCAAGTATACTTGAATGGTGGCGTCATGAGATTCTATAATCGTGAAACCGAACTGAATAATCTGCAAAAAGCCTGGAAATCCTCTGAAGCGCAGTTTGTCTTGTTGTATGGTAGACGCAGAGTAGGCAAAACATATCTGCTCCAGCATTTTTTGGACAATGACCACCCACATTGCTATTACCTGGCGGCTCAGACATCGCTTGCTGACAATATTTCACAGTTGGCTGAAGCTGTTATCAGATATGATCCGGAGTCCGAGCTCTCAGTGAATGACTTACCAACATTCCGGTCTATACTGGCATTTTTGGATAGACTGGCTGAGAAGACCCGTTTTGCCCTCGTTATTGATGAATTTCAGTATCTCATCGAACAAGACAAGTCTATTCCATCCCAACTGCAAGCCTGGTGGGATACTAAAGGTATTAGAAGCAACATATTCCTCGTTCTTTGTGGTTCTCACC
The DNA here is from genome assembly GCA_942493375.1 of Abditibacteriota bacterium. GTDB lineage: Bacteria > Armatimonadota > UBA5829 > UBA5829 > UBA5829. The sequence goes on from OW818698.1 coordinate 1,398,429, forward strand.
TTGGTATTATGGAAAACCTGGGTGGATCGCAAGCTCCGTTATTCGGTAGATTTACGATGAGGAAGAAACTAGCTCCAATGAGCTATCTGGATACGTTATCTTTCTATACAGAGAGTAACTATTCTGTCCGTGAATTACTGACGGCATATGCTATTTTGGGTGGAACACCAAAGTATCATGCAAGTTTTGATCCGGATCTGAGTTTGGATGACAATATAGTTGATACGATAATGAGTCCATCGGGTATATTTCATAACGAACCTGAAATACTTATCTCATCCAGCCAGGTAAGGGATCCTTCACCATATAATGGAGTGTTGGCAGCAATAGCTGGCGGATGCAGTAAATCAAATGAGATCTCCCAGCGTGTTGGTATTGCACCGAATAATTTCTATTTTTTCGCAAAGACACTGACAGAATGGGAATGGATTATCAAGGAGTATCCTTTTAAAATCACTAGTGACAGCCGCAGCATATATAAAATAAACGACCATTTTCTGCATTTCTGGTACCGGTTTGTCTTAAAGCTGCGCAGCGATTTGGTATTCAGCGATCCAAAGATTGTCTATGAAGCACGTGTAAAACCATACATCAACCAGTACATCGGGCAATATGCATTTGAGGATGTATGCTGGCAGTATATTAGGAAACATGGTGCGCAGTTGTTTGGAGAGCTGATCAGAGATGGCGGCAGGTTTTGGACAAGGGATGGCAAGACCGAACTCGATATAATGTGTGAACTGGATAATAACCGGCTGATAGTTGGTGAATGCAAATGGTCATCATCACCTCTTGATGTTACAGCATATTATGAGCTCAGGGAAAAAGCTGCAGGCATACCAAACACAACAAAAGCAAACATTGCAGCCTATGCTTTGTTTTCTTTAGCAGGCTTTGATGAGAATCTTTACAAAATATCTGAGCGCGAAAACCTGTTCCTGGTCACCGGGGAAGACCTGGTCCATCGGGGATGATTCCCGGTAACTGCGGGGGAGCCCTGGCTGTGGTGCGATTTCAAATCGCACCACAGCCAGTTGAACATGCCGAACGGGGATTCGGCGATCCCACACATAAACATTATTTGATATGAAACTTATCTCAAACACACCGAATTGTAATTGGGTTCTTCTGTGTCTTGTCCAAAAACTGCTTTGATGACGCTGGTTGGGTCGCCGTAGCTTTCTTGCGGTTGGCTGGCATGGAATGGGTAGAAGTCACCAGTGATCCCGAAAACGCAGCCTGTATTTAACTGGATTTCAATTCCAAAAGCACGGCCTTTTAAATCCTCTACCGACTTGTTTTTCCAGCGTGGGGAATAGGCGATGTCATCTCCGACAAAGGGAATACAATCATCAAAGGTGAAACCAGGAACAGGATTGTACCACAGATCGGTAAGCTGGACTTTCATCTCACCGCGTGGTGCAGAGGCGTTAATAGTAAGATTGGGCTGCTTGAGGAAGATTTTTTTGGTCCTTACCAGTCCCTGTCCGATGCTTTGAAGTCCACAGAAACGACCTGGTTTCATGCGAAGAGTATAATATGCGTTCATCTGCGGAGTTACCTCGCGTTCCAGTTGGTCCGGATATAGAGTTCCTCCGTGTTCAAAGTATGGGAGACATGAAGCCACAAACCAGTCCTGTTTATCTTTGCTTTCACAGATGTTCATCAGGTATGCATCCGTTGCTCCATAATCACCTATTGGACGCTGTGAAAAAGCAGGTTGGTGGGTACGGTTCCAATGCAAACCATCATAACTGTAAACAAGCTCCGATTTCACTGTGCCGGCGAACTTCCAGGGGACGGAATCAAACATATCAGTCTCGAAAATCCAGAGGAAACCGTAGAATATACCATCTTTATAGAATACCGACATACCATAGAACTCACAGCTGCCGTCATCAAGAGGATCAGGAGTAAGCATAACTTCAGGTTTGGTCCAGTGGATAAGGTCTTCGCTGACAGTAGTACATATCCTGCGGTCGGTGATTACATTGCGCAGGATAACCTGGTATTTACCGATTACCGGATTGTAGTAGAAATCATTATAGGTATCACTCATCGAGGAACCCCATTTGAACTTTTTATCTTCTTCATTCCAGTGGATTCCATCGGCTGACATAGCAATGATCCCGGGGGCATGCCCTTGTCCTATACCAATATCATCGATGCTGGCAGCGCATTTATACAGCCTGCTGGGATCTGTTTCATGCTCATCGCGCAGCACTGTTGCACCATGAACACTGCCGCCGCTGCCGGAAAATACGATATTTGTTCCGAGAGTTTCATCGTCCGTAGCATGGAATGGCTGCCAGTGGATGCAGTCATCACTCTCTGCAAGTGTCAGCATAAAGCGCTCATCAGTTTTCCCTACTTCACACACGACGTGGTTTATATTTATCCACAACCGGTATTTATTGACTTCAGGGCACCACCTGACTGACGAATATGTGAATGAGTATTTGGGGTCAAAATACTGTGATTCCTCGACAAGTTCCGGCTCAAAGTAACGCCGCTTCATTTGAATACTCTTCTGGACTGCAAAGTTATCGAAAAAGCTGATTGTATTCATCTGTATCCATCCTATTCCGTGCCAAAATGATTCTGTAAAAGTTTAGTCTTACAAGCATTGGTACCAGACAATTCCCCCTTTGAAGGGGGAATTAGCTAGTGGAAAACTATATTCTCGGCAAAATAAACTTGCATGATTCAGGTAGATCCTCTATTTCTATAGCCAGCCGGTCATTTGTGCCAGCAGGCGAGTGTATTCGACATAGTTGGGCCAAGAGACATCGTGAGGCACAGCGTGGTCGCAGCAAGGCAGATATCCACCGTCTTTCAATACAGGCTCTACACGCTTTAGTTCGTCTATAATTGCCTGTCCACCCTTGGCAATACAGCGTTTGTCGATACCGCCGCTATAAGCCATCGTGTGTCCATATAAACTACGAAATTCTGCAATATCGCAGTGTGCTGCTACTTCCACTGGTACTGTATAGTCTATGCCGGCTTCTATCCATAAGGGGATCAATTCACCTATATAACCATCACTGTCCAAACCGACGATTGGGACACCTGCTTGTTTAGCCTGTCTGGCCCAGGATTTCCAGGCAGGAGCGCAGATGTCTCTAGCCATACCGGGGGAGATCATGGATTTAGCTTTATATGCCATATCTTCGCTTATCATTATCTCATCAGGAATGAATTTCTCATATATCTTTTCAAGCATTTTGAGAATGAAGTTCGTATGGAACTCAGCCATTTCTGCAATCCAATCAGGATCTTCGACCAGATACATGCAGAGATTTTCGAATCCTAACCATTCACGCATCTGCCAGAAAGTCCCTGAAAAACATATCCCGGCTATATAGTCCCGGTCTTTTAGTATTCTGGCACGTTCATCGAAATCAGCAGGAAAGCGTTCAGGACTGTCCGGGTTATAACGGGTTTTCATCTGCTCCCAATCATCCCGATTTTCAACAGGACACTTAATCCAACTGCGTGTAACGAAATCTACTGCAGTCCGGAGATCGGTTACAGCGAATTCATCGGAAATCTCACAGATATTTCCCTTCCAATCCTGAACGATATAGTGGCCGTTTTTATGTTCCAGAATTTTTTCTTCAAATTGGGGATACATGAGAAGATCAACCCCATGGCTGGCGAACTGCTTTGTGGATATATCCTTCTCTATACCAAGAATCTCCCACAAGTAGTCCTGAACCTCCCCAAGGCCTTTGTCTCTCGGCAGACCCTGGTTATGCCATGCCTCCAGAGTAGGTCTCCTTCCCCATCCAGGTTGCAATGGAACCTTGTCCGGTCTACCAAAGGTCAGTGTTTCAATATGACGCTGACGTGGGTTCATAATAATAGTCCTCTCACTCTAGCCCGCATTATTCATGACTGACTTAGCTTTTGTCTCTACTGCCAGCCAAAAGCGAAGCTTGGTGAATAATGCAGGTTAATAATACTCGCAGAATATATAACCGCTTCCACCGCCTGCGGTTTTTAGAAGCTTTATAGAACCATCCCAACTGACACCGTCATTTAAGCGTTCAATATCGTCGATAGTATCTACCCTTTTTGAAGAAGATGCATTTAATTGGCCAAACGATATGCTCCCGGATGCGTTGGTAACGGTATATCCGGTTGTCTCATCACTTGATTTAACTACACCAATTTTGGCCAGAATGCCATGTTTGGGAATGTTCAGAGTGATGGTTTCAGCAGACAGTGTTCCGGTTGGTTCTTTGTAGTAGATTCTCTTTATCCTTGATGATGCCATTATATCCATTGGCGTGATGTCGTGGTCCATTTGGTTGAACATCTTCGGTCCACCAACAGAGAGATGATCATCCACATGAATTGCTGAGTTCATAACCCTTACCTGGTGAGTTATATTAGGCATGCTGGCTACTGCCGGATCTCTTTCTTCGTAGACATCCACCCATTTTGAATTGTCTATGGTAAGAGAACCCCAGTAGTCCTTTGTGTTCTTATCAATAATGAGTTTGATCTTTGGGATTTGTCCGTTTATGACCATGAAATCGCAGTTCCGCAGGGTTACATTTGTGTTGTTTTTCAAAATCCCAAGGTCATTTCCCCATGCCCCCGAACGCTGATAGACTCTGCAACTGTCTATATTAATCCTTGCCCTGACTATTTCCGAACCAACCATATCAAAGAGCATTGGTTTGCTGGAATTAGGGCATTGTTCCAGCGTTATTCCATTAAAATTGAACCTGCCATTGTTGTGATTGATTGGATTGGGAGAGATTTTTCGATTCGGGTCCATCAGCAGCATAGTCCCGCGCATTATGACACTTCCGCCATATACATTGACACACCCGCCAGCCTCAGCCTTAATGAAAGCTGCATCAGCGCCACTGAAAGGGGCATAGTATGAGTCATCAGTAATGTATGATTCAAAGTCGCATCCGAAGAAATTGTGAACCATTGACTGGTCATTCTGCAGGTGCAATCCTGTCAGGCAGTTAACAAAGCGGCAGTAGAGATAGTCTATACTGTCAGTCATCCTATCTCCTGTTGCAAGGACACCCGTATAGAAACGACTGAATATTATACTGTTGAAAAAGAACTTAAATGTCGGACCAACTCCTCCGGTATCGTGAAAGTGAAATGCTACAGACTTTGATCCAGGAGTGGATTCTACTGAGAAGTCTTCGAACGTAATGTTCATGGCATTGTCGATGTAGAAAAGATCCCCTGGTTCATGAAAAGTAATTCTAGTTGCATCTCTTCCGGCTCCATATAGTTTCAGGCCATAGATACACGAGAGATCAATAGTCCGGTTGACCTTGTACACACCGGTTGGCATGTATATCGGTCGGAGGGTATAGTCACCTTCTTTTATATGTTCGAGTGCCAGTTTTTTCGCGTATAATACGGCTTCATTAATAGCAACAAAGTCAGCTTCGTCCTTGAGAGCATATTTGCCCTTGCCATATTTTGCATCGATTGCTGATTGCTTGGAGAATACCTTGCTCATGGGGTGACTTTTGCCGTCAGCTATTGCCCCGTAGTCACGAACATTGATGATCCGCATTTGTGCCTGAGCCGGATCTTCTTTCTTTACTTTAGGCTGCGCACAACTTGCAGGCAGAACTAATGCAAAGAGCATTGCTACGGTACCAACGATTGTAAATACTTTATTCATCCAAATCCTCATTTCATTGTTCCAACAGCTGCGGACTGCAAAGTCAGTATCATCTTCTGCAGGTTTGCCCGGAAATCATCCAATCTCTGCGGAGGCATCAGGAAATTCGAACTCTGGATCCCACGATCGTTGGTCAGGGATATCTCGCTGAGCATTGTATTCAACTTTTTGCGGCATGCATTTGCTACTTTCTCATTTTTGCACTTCTGCAGCAGGACATCGAGATATTCCAGATAGCGCAGATCGTTGACACCTTCACGGGCTGCTTCATATTTCAGGTTAGGAATCGGTTGATCCAGGGTCGGATAGACATAGAACGCTGTATCGTATGGGAAATCATCCACATTGAACGGTTTCCAGTTCAGATGCAGGTAGTAATAAGCCCAGGGAATGTTGCCATTGAACTTCGATTTATACATATACCAGCCAAAGGTCAGCCTTGAAACAGCCGTATCGGTTGCGCCTAAATTGGCGTAGTAGCAGACTTTACTGAATGTGGTGTCCTGGCCTTTCACCAAAGCGTCCCGTAATGGACTGGGACCTGATGTAATGCTCCCCCAGCTCATAATCGGCACATCCATAATCCCCTTGAGCGTCTTTGTGTTATCTTCGAAAACGAATGCTACAAGCACTTTACCACCGAACTTGTGAACCTCTTCAGCAATGATTCGGTTCCGTTCGATATCATCGGCAACATGAGGTTCATCAGCCCCATAAATGTAGTATTCTTTGAATCCCATCTCGTTCATCAGGGGCAGGATTTTTGAGATACGGTCAGCGAAGTTCTTTCTGGCAGCTTCTATAGCCAGTTTTTGTTCCTCGTTTTCTGCTATGCCGTGAACGATTATATGCTCTGCTCCAAGCAGGCCCACTTTTTTAAAACCTGCATTCTTTGCACAGGTAAGCATTTTCCTACAATATTCAAGGTCAAACGGCCCTTTGGCATAGGCTTCAAGCAGGACAAAGTTGAAACCGGATGAACGCATATGTTTGAGTTCAGCCGTGCATGACTCTACCGTAGTCTGACCGTTGTAGAACATATAGTTGGATCCGCCGGGAGGATTTGTGGGATCCGGATTGATTACACCGCTGTAGAAAAAGCCCAGCAGGCGGTCAGATTCCGGCAGCTTTATGGGCAGGACTTCAAATTTCACCGGAATCTTTGTCTCTTTCTTGTTAGCGGGTTTGATTGTAATAATACCAGCGTAAGTTCCCGGCTGTACGGATTTTGTATTGATCAGCACCCACAGTTTTCGGGACTGATTAGCAGCTATCGCCGGAATAAAGCGCCGCTTGCCTGCATAGTCTTTCAGCCAGCCATCGAATGGAATGCTGAGGTCGGTTGCAAGGATATCGCTCTCGGTGCGTTTCCCGAATGGCTCCAGAATGCGGATATCTACAGAGTTCTTAGGCAGCGGTTTGCCCTGAGAATTCCGGAATACAGAGCTTGTTATTGTCACATTACTCAATGATTCCTTGCTGAATATCGAGAATGTGCCGGCTGTAATTTCATTGACTGCTGCCCGGATGCCGACGCTCTTGATAAGTTCCTGCTTCTGAGGAATCCGCTGGGCTGATGGGCGTTCAAAGAGTGGAGTTTTGTATACCATATAACCATAAGCTTCCCTGCTTTTCGGCAATGAGAGGCTTAGACGGCTCAGGGTAGTGTATTCGGCAGAAAGAGCAGCAGGAAGCTGTGAGACTTCGGGCATAATTCGGACAAACGAGGAATAGCTGACGTTTGAAGAACCAATTTTATTGAAGCCTGCTGCTTTTGCATACAGACCGGCGATTTTATTCTTGAGTTCAGCAACTTCCGTTATTCGACCATCTGCTGAAGATAGCAGAGACTGGTTCGTCTTACGGGTCGAATTCATCTTCTGAGAGATAATGCTTAGCTTTTCCTTTAATACATCAACAGGAGACTCCCAGAGCAAATAGCCCTGAGAGTTAACATTGTGGAATCCACCCTCTCCCGTGAAACTCCAGGATGTATATCTATCATCAGGATTGCCTGGCTGGTGGCGGGTGAGGTTGAAGTTCCAAAGTTTGGTGTCGCACGACATCCCTGCTTCATTGAACAATTGCCACAGCTTTTCACGCGACAGCGAGAGCTCCAGGTCCCATTCGTTATCAGTAGTCTTCGCAGCAGAGACAAGGTCAACAGAAACACCCCGATTGTTGAACTCCACACAGTAGAATCCCAGTGAATTGACCATTATATGGACAAACCCCTGGCGCTCCCCTGTGGGATCAATAAACAGCTCCACACAGTCATCATTTGCCACTGCAACAGTCCCATTTTTCTGGGTGGTGTTGACTAAAGGAACACCCGGTAACCGCTGGCATTTTATTCCGATATATACCTTCGACTTATCACCCAGGACTCTGAATGACGTGTTGGTCTTTGAATTGAATACCTTGTTAGGTGGACATACAGTTTGTCGGAATCCTCCAGACCATTCACCGTTCCAGGCATCCTCATTGAAGTTAGCGTCGATTGTCATCTTGCCGGTCGCCTGACCAGCTGAAGCTATTCTGTCATTGCCGGCTGCCGGAGGGAGCATTCCTGCCCGGTATTCCTCCAAACGCAGACCATCGACCCATGTTTTTCTGTTATAGCAATAGCTGAGGACTCCTATCTGGACATAGGCAGCATTGGCAGGAATTTCTACATCCTCTTTAGCTTCATCACCGGGTGTCAAGTCCGGAACCATTTTGCCGGAGAACCACGACCAGTCAGTCGGCCCGATATTTTTGACGACATTGTGGCTTCCGTTTGCGGAGGCGATATACTTTTTATCCTTATCGTAAAACCTTCTGAGCATGCTGGTCCCGAAGCCGTCCGGCATAAGACCTTCGTTCTTCAACCAACCGCTCTGAACATATGTCTTCTGCGGGTCGATGGAGATCATGCCGGACATAAGAAACAGCACGCATTTTTCCCTCGGCACGCTTGAGAGGTCCATTTGAAGACACTGGGAACCATATTCTCCGATTGGACTGTCATTGACAGCACTTACCAGATCCCGTGACCCATCCCACGTCCACCCTTCCAGGAAGTCTCCTGAGGCTACCTCGAATGACGGGTTAGAATTCAGTGTCAGCAGTTCATGACCTTCTCCAAAGACCGCCGTGCTAATCAGGCAAATGGCAATCAATCCAATCAAATGAAATATATTCATCCAGTGCTACTCCACTCTTCCAACAATATGCTGAATATTCATCGCAATGTTGTTCAGTTCTAATGTGCTGTTGGTATTTCTGCGAATGACTTGGCGGATGCGGGATCGCGGTCTGCGAAATCCCACCAGACATTTATGAACGCCGGTGGGATGTCCATATCGTTTTTGAGGACATCCTTATGTGTTTCTATAAAGAAAGCTTTAAGCTGTTTCTCATATGGTGCCCATTTCTCGGGATCGCCGGTAGCCATCGATACAAAGGCTTTCTTAAGTAACAAACAGTATTCAGCGTGGACTTTGAGGACCTGGATCCGGTGGCGGATTGTATCTGACAGCTGGGAAGTATCGATATTATCCAGCGATTTCGCCAGATCCTCGATCCCGGTGATGCTGGGATCATCTATACTCTTCGCCTTTTCGTGCATCAGCGCAGTCAAACGGTGGATATAATCTTTGACCTGGTTTCCAGCAGTCCCGAAATATACCGGATAGAAACGGTTCTCAAGCTTAGCTAAATCGACATTCGTGTCGGTCCAGACCTTTGTCCATGACCAGACCACAAAAGGAGTAGGAAAGCTGACTACAGATGCGCAGACCCAGTCGCCTACACCGTCCAGTCCTCGCTGCTTATAATATTGGCAATCTTTCTGGATAACATCAACCGGCCAGAGGTAGGCACGCGATCTGGGACCGATATCCGGTACTTCGCAGAGGTTGTAGTAGTCCATAATGATCGTTTTGCCCTTAAAACCGCACGAATCCAGGTAGCTCTTCCACTTGTCCATCATCGAGACAATGGTCTGGTTATACTTCACATCCGCGTTGATCGGTTCATATGAATCCCTGTCGTAGCCCAGACAGAGGTCGAAAAGCATATTGCGTCCGTCGGAGGGGAACTTGACCTTTACTGTGGGGGCATTGCGGAGAGAGTGATAAGCGATGAACTCGAACCGCGCTTCCGGCGCTTCTTCCTCTACGATTGTCGCAGCTTTGGTAGCCAGCATAATATACCAGTTGGCATTCGGTTCTTTTATACACTCAGGACAGCCGCAGTAGTGTTCATCGGCGACATCCTCCGGCCACAGTGTAATGGTATCCCAGAAACCGCGATGCTCGTGGACATACGCACGCCACTTGTCGAGGAATATTTCGACTACTTTGGGGTTTGATAAACACGCGGTTCGGCCATTCACGGCGCGTTTGCCATCAATCACCGGGAAATATTCGGGATGTGTATCGAAGAGTGATGCATCCGGCAGGAAGTTGCTCCAGTTGTGACCTGGGCCACGGAGCGTCATCCCGCGCTTGTGGATTTCTGCAATATACGCCTTGTGAAGCGTTTTTTCTACACCGTTAATAATGATGGAGTTGAGCCGGTTCTTTGCAACGAAATCAATCGTGTCAATCCAGCCATATGGCGCGTAGTAGTCCCGTATCTCAAACTCAGAGCCATATTTCGAGCTTAGTGTAGCAGGAAGCTCGATATGTTTGACGGGTGGAATATACTCATGAGTCTCCCCGGGCGCGAAGAACTCGATTTTAATGAAATCCTGCAGAAAATCGTAGACAGCATAAAGAGCAGATCGGTCATTCTCACCAATCAAATATATGCAGCCATCCTTAGATTTAAGCAGTGCCCGGTCATAACCGCTTTTCCGGAAACCGGTGCGCAGGCTCTTCAACATAACAGCGCTTACATACATTACTCCGGGCCTGGGTTTACCTTCAGCAACTGAGAGTTTGGCTCCGGTTGCCTTCTCAAGATACTCTGCCAACTCTGATGCTGCAAACTTGACGGTCTCGGAAGCTCCAGCTGGATATCTGATCGCAGTAAGCGCAGTATCTCCTACACTAATCCCGGTACCCGCTTTCTGACTGGCAGATGTTTCCATGCTCATAGCTAGTACTACAGCACAAACCAACAGGAAAAGTGATACCCATGCCATCCTTGATTCCCCCAAATTTGCTCTATTTCGTATTATTATACACTTATACGCAACTCGCGCGCGATTATATAATCGCGCGCGAGTTGCGTAACTTTATTTGCCCCAACTAATAGAGAACTGAGCTCTATTCCACTCTTCCAACTAAATGCTGAATATTCACCGGTATGTTGTTGAAATTCTCTACTTTAGTGCCGGACTTGCCCAGTGTGTTTTCTACTACCAGGAAGTCGAAGCCGGGGATTATTACATCGTCCCAATAGTTGCAGACTCCCCTCAAGGCGAGGTCCATCATGTTGATTATCTGATGTCCGAGGGGTTCCTCTGAGTGCAGCGTTATTGCTCCATAGAACTCCTGAGCTTCTGTATAGCCCGAGTTGTGGACGCCGGTGTAGGGTTTCTGGTTTTCAAGCTCAACCCGCCTGCCGACGCGCGCACTTACTTCATCCGAGTACGATGCAAAGTAGTCCACAAACGCCTGCTCTACTATTTTTGCAGGCAGCCCTTTTAATGCGGCTTCAACGAATGCATTGTAACCAGCCCAATAGCCACCCTCGACTAAATGGAACCAGTACTTCTGTTCATCGGTGACTTTCGATGGATCATCTACAGCAATGAACGACCTTCGGCAGCAGGAGTTCAGACCATCGCGTTTTGGTCCGGCACCGATATGCACCCAGTCACCTTCCTGAATTACTCTATTTAATCCGCGACCGATCAGCGTCCGGTTAGCATCACCTGTGCCCACAATTATCGGGAAACCCCACCCCTCTGCTCCAAGTTCGTGGCCAACGAATGCTCCCCACGCTGCAAGCTGAGTTTCCATTACTCCGGGTCTGGCAACTGCTGCCATCGCTCTGACCATTGCATCGGATATCTTGCAGGCATCGCGGCACAGTGCCATCTCCATATCGGATTTTTCATACCTGATCTTGTAGTAAATCTCCTGGACATCGACAACATTATCTTTGCCAACGAGATCTTCAAGATAAGCTACCACTGAAGCCGGGACCACCTGGCGCGGAGAGAGGAGGCCTATTTTATCGACTTTCTTCGATCCTGCAGCCTCTGCCAGGACATCCTCCAGTCTGCTTGCTGCTACCGGGTATTCTTCATCTGCAAGCTGGAACATCTCAACTTTTCTGACCTTAGCTCCAGCCCTGCCTGCCAGCTGCTCAGCCAGGTATCCACCCTCAAGCCCGGCAGTGATAATAAACCCGTTCTCCCCGATAACACCCCCGCATTGCTCAACAGCACAGTTGATGTTACCCCCAAGATAAGGGACATCCCCTGCATAGTTTTCATCAGAGAACACAAATCCCACAGGAATACCGACCTGAGCAAGCCCCGCAGCAACCTTCCTCTGACGCTCCCTGAACTCATCAATCCCAACCATAAGCGACTTGTCCGGAGCATCACAACTCTCCAGCACCCGCATCACCTTCTTAAAATCATCTTTCATATCTGTAAGTCGATCTATATTTACACCAGGCATTTGTTTGGGCTCCTTTTTTGGAAGTCAGTTATTAGAATCCAGAAGTCAGAATCCAGAATCCAGAATGGGACTTGCTCGCGTGCGATTTGCAATCTTGCGCGGAATGGAATGATTGGGTATATACACATTACAACAACAGGCAAGGGGAGCTTTCGTTGGCGTAGATTCTGGCCACGATCAGGCTGCCTCGTTTTCGTTGATGTCTCTATCAATTTCTTCTTGATGTGACATAGCATATGCCAATGCATTTATTATGTCCGATACTCTGAGAGTAGGAAATGAACGCAATATTTCGGCTTCACTTGTGCCTAATCGCCGGGCGTGTTCAATCACCCAGACCGGGATTCTCGTACGCACAATTCTTGCTTCACCACCACATATATCCGGCGTGGATTCTATACCCGGAAATTCTTCACCTAGTTCACGTACGATCAACTGCAGAACCTGAGCCTTTTCCGCAGGGCTCATCTCAGAAAGAAGTTTCTCAGCTTGCTCAAGTTTGGTCATAATGATACTCTCCAGACAACGGAACTATACCTTGCACAGGTATAGTATACCTAGTTTTTTTGGGAATCCAGAAGTCAGAATCCAGAATGGGACTTGCTCGCGTGCAATTTGCAATCGCGTGTGGAATGGAACTACACTTCTGGTTCCCAGTCTGTTACCCTTTCCCACGGTTCATCCTTTTCTTGCCTTTCAAATACGGCACCAATGTCCTCTTTGAGCGGTTCCAATAAGGATGGGTCTTTGTTTAGTAGGTATCCTACATTCATAAATAAAAAATTGTCCGGATCGTCTACATAATCATCTGTTTCAGTTCCGGTGAATACTCTCCATCCACTGTCTTCATCATTGTCCGGCTGCTCCCGATAAAGAAACCTTACACACTCTCCTTTTTCAAAGCACATTTTTGACACGATAGCCTTGAACTCACCTGAGTCGATCCATTCTGGACTATCAACTTTTATTATGGTTTGGGCAATATGGCAGGCATTAAAGGTTATCTCATCACCGGATTTTAAATCATCTATAGACGTAGGACTGCTCTCCAGGATTCCTTTGTAGGGGGTGAAGACGCCACGTTCGCGTGTAACAGTCACCCACATTCGTTCCGCTCTTGGTTCATCCTCAGCAGGATTATCCAGTATAAAGTGGAGCCTGACAGGATCGCCGACTTTCATATTCTTCCGCTCCTTATCTGAAGGGATGAAGAATATATCAGGACGCTTTGCAGCCTCTTTTTCGACATTTTCCAATTTTAAGAACTTAGCCATACTCACTCCTAATAATATATGAATAAATAACACTTATAACAAATGACGTGATTCTGTTTCTGGAGGGATTACAAATTCCTCCAGAGCAAACGTTTAAACTCTCCTGTGGTATTTGTCCAACAATCTGTTGGACAAATCTTATATCGAATGCCATCCTTCGACTTGCTCAGGGTGAACAGGTTATTTTTCCTTTTTCAATATCACCGTGGTCGACTGCAATGGCCCCATAGGGACAACCAGCTTGCCGTTAATTACGTTGGCAGTCGCACTCGTAATCTCTGCATGCTTCAAGATTTGCACTTTATAATCCTTCGGTATAGAAACTGTTACCACTCCTCCTCTGGTCTTGTGGGTGTTGGCCAGGAGCATATAGTTGCTGCCGGTGTCGTCTGCGAAGACTCTGTGGCGGATGTCCGGGATGGAGGTTTGGACTGTCAGATTCAGAGGCTTCTTAATGGACATTACTGCTGGGATGAGCATTTTTATCTCATTGCCCATTATCATTACGTCTTTCCAGCGTTTATCGAAACCGAAGATATCCCTCTGCAGGTCGAAGTAGCTGTAGTAGATCATGCCCTTGGCGCCTTCGATCAGGCAGAGGTAACTCATAATAGTCATCTCGTCCAATGTGGGTCCACGCAGGATTTTGTCGTAGCCGTAGCAATTCCAGTCCATGACCTGGGGGACCATCCAGACACTTCTGTGACCACCGGCAACGTTATATGCTGCAGCGGTCCAGGCGGATGCATTTGTAACCGGGGCACGGTTGATCGGGTAAGGGTCGGTTCCCATGACATCGCAGGTTTCCAGATACGCAAACAGCGCTCCGGGGTCAGTCAACACAGACCAGCCCGGGTGATTGGCATCCAGACTTTTAACAAGCTTATATCGTTCGATAAGCCGGTCCTGATGTTTGGCCGGGATTTCATCGCACAGGTACCATCCCAATACAGCCGGATGGTCTTTAAATGCTGTTACAAGACCCGTTATCTGCCCCTTTTCATCACCCAACCCCAGCATATTCTCCCCATACCAGGCAAGCCCTTTGAGAATGTCTTTAAGGGAATAGAGAATGCAGACATTTTTGGAGTCCAAATAATCCAGATACTCCCGGATAGTCCCCAGGCTGTCTTCATTGATTCCATAGGGCATTACAGTGTTGAATGGACTGTTGGATATGCGGTCTATGTGATCTTTGTATGAGCCATCCCTGTTCGGCCCCGGTCCGAAGTAGAAGCCAAACGGGAAGAACGGTTTTCCATTGCGGATAGTGCGGCCATATTCGTCTGTATATACCGTTGGTTTGGGAGAATTAGCTGGAATCTTCTCAAATGAAAGGTTCCTGGTGTTCAGGCTCTTACCGGACGGGTCCAGTAAATCAAGTGTTATAGAGTAACTGCCGACCGGTAAATGTCTGGCATCGAAGACTATCTCGTTGACACCAGCCTTTGGTCGTATTGTTTTCTGCAGGACAGTTTTATCACCTGAGCGCACCTGCAAGTTCAGCTTAACACTGCTTACTCCAAATCCACCGGTGAATTTCTCAGCTACTTTTGCATAGATAAGCACCTGCTGGTCACGGTTACCTGCATCCAGCTTACCTCTGTAAACAGGTTTGATAAGTGCAGCATCCATCGGAATTCCGTAGTAAGGTTCAATTTTAATGTCATCAAACCAGGCTGTACCGGTCATCCTTGGGCGCAGATATACTGACAGAATAACGTTGGCTGTGTTTGCAGGCATCGGCTCTACATCACTCTCAACCAGTGTCCAGTCAGCATCTCCCCCAATTCCCCAGGGATACGAACCACCCAGCCAGACTCCTTTTGCATCATAATACTCGATACAAATGGAGCCCCCACCCTCGTTGCCTACAACACCTTTGGTCTTTATCCATGTACTGAAGTGGTATTTGGTATTAGGCTGGAATTTCACATGCTGAGCGGAGAGCTGATATACACCTACATCAGTATTGACTATACGCAAGCTGGCTTTGCCTGAGTGTGCGGTATCCTCTACAACAGAGTAATTGGAAGGCAGATACCAACCCTTAGCCCCATCTTCAAATCCAGGATTGACCACATTAACCGAATCATTCTGTGCACAAATTCCACAAACTGCGGATAACAAAACTGCTGCAGATGCAATTATCCCGGCAATATATCTCATACTGAACACTCTCCATCATCGCATTAGCTGAATGGATTGTGCATTATTAGCGAGGGTTGTGTCAAGTGATTAGTATCTGGTGAGGTTGTGAATGCTTCAAGTGGAAGTGCATGACGTAATTCCCCTTCATCGTGGAATTACGTCATACTAATATTTGAACGAGTGGACAACTTCTATTTATTGGCTGGTTTGTAGTGCCAGACTACGGCTCTGCTGGTGTTCGGACTTTCTTCATCTGGAATCTCCAATTTACTGGCATTTCCTGCAATCCATATTTCATCATTATTGACAAAAACGCCTGTCGCGACAGATGCTTTGTATGCTTTTGGCAGTAACATATGAAGATCAAACAGGCTATCGGGGGTTCCCTTCCACATAACTGCGTGTTTGTTTTTTGTTTTCACGGAACCTACTTGGATATCTGCATATACATCATTAACTCGCGACTTTATTGCATCCACTGGTGATAGATCAAGCCACGTTTGTGCCGCGCCTTTCCATATGCAGGCATGTTCTTTGCCGTTTATCTCAGCACTACCTCCAAGTATTTCATCAGTACAACATAGAACTTCTGAAGATGCAGCATATTGAGGGTTTAAATCAACGCAACTCTCCGGTGTGCTTTTCCAAGCACACGCATGTTTTTTGCCATTAATCTGTGCAGCTCCATACTGCCTGTCTTCCCAACAGGCAGTCGCTTCAGATATAGTCGAGAATGGCGGGTTTAAATCAACCAGGCTTTCAGCTGTGCCTGTCCACATTGCAGCGTGAAGTGCCTCCAGGGTTGCATAGGATCCAACCTGCACATTTCCCCAACTACCTACAACCATTGATATTAATGCGCCAGCGGGATGCAGATCCACCCAACTCTCCGGAGTTCCCTTCCACAATGATGCATGGGCTCCAGTATCAAACACCACGGATCCATATTGCTGACCATTTTTATTAGCAACAACGATGGATGTCATAGCGCCTTTTGGGTTAAGGTTGACCCAGTTGGTCGATGTTCCATTCCAAACGGCTGCATAGTTCATTCCGCCAAAAGTTACTATTCCTCCATATTGGTTATCTGCAGCACCAGAAATCACTGATGCACTTGCCTCTTCCGGATGTATGAATATGACTTCCCATTTGCCATCTACACTATCCGGTTTTGTTTTCGTGATACCGGACAAAGCATCAATGATATCCTGCTGTCCTTTTTCTTCTGCAATTGTCGCAGGGGTTCGTCCCTTACTGTCCAGCGCTGCAGTATTTGCACCAGCAGCAATGAGGGCCTTTACAGCTGCTGGTTTGCCAAGGGATACCGCCACATGCAGAGGAGTTACACCATCTTTCCTAGTTGCATTTGGATCGCAGCCTTTCTTTATCAGAAGTTCAACAAGCTCCTGGCTCTTGGAGGTCACGGCATGATGGAGTAGTGTGGCGCCATTTGAATCTTTGGCTTTTGTGAGCCCGGGATTTTTTACCAATAAGCCTGTTATTGCACTAACATTCCCCTGACCAGCCAATCGAAATGTATTTGGTGCCTTAGCAGGCGCTCCTATTACTGGAACCGCAAGAGTGCAGCAGGAATATAATATCAAACACACAACTACTACCAGTTTATTAACAGTTCTCATCATCAATCCTCCATTGCTTCAACCACAAACGGACTATACGAGCGCATAACATTAAATATACAGGACATCATTTTATGCTATATTACCCGATTTTTCAACATAAATCCAATTATGCTGTTGAACAGGTGGAGGTTGATGATATCTGAATGCATTTTCTAGACCTAACAAAAAACCGCAGTCGAAGGCTACTCCCTTGTCATTTATCTTCTCAACACGGACTATGTCATATGCGTGCTACAACCCCTCGGCATTCAATCTCTGCAGTTCTATTTTAATAACGACCTCTTTTTCTACCATAAAGAAGATCATTAAGAATATTATGAGGATCTTCCACTTCCTTAAGCGCATCTTCCTGAGTAGTGGGAACCATTTCATAAACCTGCTGGACTATTTGCCCATTGTTATTGTAGTCGACAATATCGTAATTGAGACGTTTACCTCCATCTATTTCAGTTGATTTCATGATTTTCCACTTCTTTTTCACTAGCTGCATCTTGTCTACATCCACAGTATATGCTGTGTGGATTTCACCAATCTTGAATCCACTCACTCCCATGTCCATCTTGAAACAAGTCTGCAGGTCTATGCCTTTTGAGATGGGTATGACCGTTTTTAATACTTTCAAGTCTTCGATATGCTCGCAGTCGATATGAGTGTCATGATATACAATATTGTATGACGATGTGTTGTGTGTGATTGAATCCCGGATCCTTGTGATATTTAGAGAGTTTCCGGATTGCTCCAGGGGACTAAACTCAGTGTCAAGGTATACTTTTCCGTAAACCTCTGCACTGCCTCTACAAGACTGCATACTCATAGACATGTGCATGGTGTATTCATATAAGTATGCTTCACTGTTGTGATATTTTGTCTTTATAACCTTGTCCTGCACATAACCTATCTTTTTGCCGCTTACATACAAAATATACCAAACCTCTGAGTCTTGCAGGACGGAAGCCAAAACAGAGTTGTAACTAACCAACAATATAATACTACTCAACACCAGTTTTGCTAATGATTTCATATGATCACCTTGTTGACTGTGTTTCGTTATAGGCAGGCTGGAAGCCCGCATCACAATATGGCTGATTGTGATGCAGGCTTCCAGCCTGCCTAGACGAGTTGTAGTTATCTTACTTACTTATGATCACCGTGGCGGCCTGCGTTGGGCTCATGGTTACAGTCAGCTTGCCATTGACTATACTGGAGGTTACATCACTAGTCTGAGCATGCTTCAGGAGTTCTGCTTTGTAGCCTTTGGGTATAGATACCGTCAGCACAGCTGCTTTATTCTTGTTTGTATTTGCCATGAGGACGAAGTTCTTGCCGTTATCGTCAGCAAATACTCTTTGGCGGATGTCTTCACTATTGGACTGCACGTTCAGACTCATCGGCTTTTTGATGGACATAACTGCAGGGATGAGTTTTTCTATCTCGTTGCCCATCACCATTACGTCTTTCCAGCGTTTGTCGAATCCCAGGGTGTCTCTCTGCAGGTCGAAGTAGCTGTAGTAGATCATCCCTTTTGCTCCTTCGATAAGGCAGAGGTAGCTCATAACAATCATCTCATCCAGACTGGGCGCACGGACTGTTTTGTCATAACCGTAACAGTTCCAGTCCATCACCTGGGGGACCATCCATACGCTTCTGTGACCGCCGGAGACCTTGACAGTTGCTGCTGCCCAGTTTGCTGCGGTTGTTATAGGTGCACGGTTGATCGGGTAAGGGTCTGTTCCCAGCACATCGCAGGTCTCCAGATATGCAAACAAAGAACCTGGATCGCATAGCACTGACCACGTTGGGTGATTAGCATCCAGAGCCTTTACCATCCGGTATCGTTCCATAAGTCTGGACTGGAATTTCGGGGGAGCTTCGTCGTTTAAATACCATCCCAATAGTGCTGGATGGTCTTTGAAAGCATTTACAATACCTGTAATCTGACCCTTTTCGTCTCCTAGACCAAGCATGTTTTCTTCATAGTAAGCGATCCCTTTGAGGATGTCTTTTAGCGAATAGAGTATGCAGACATTCTTTTTATCCAGATAGTCCAGATACTCGCGGATTGTTCCCAGGTTATATACATTGATCCCGTAAGGCATAATCGTATTGAAAGGGCTATTGGATATACGATCTATATGCTCTTTGTATGAACCATCACTGTTAGGGTTAGGACCAAAGTAGAAACCAAATGGGAAATAAGGTTTCCCGTTGCGAATAGTGCGACCATATTCGTCTGTGTAGACTGTCGGTTTAGCGGTACCTGCTGTGAGTTTCTTTAGCACAAGATCCCTGGTATCTGCAACTATACCGGAAGGGTCCATCAGGTCGACTATTATCTTATATTCACCTACAGGAATGCGCCTTGCGTCCATTGTAATCTTGTTGACACCAGCCTTAGGCTTGATTGTCTTCTGCATGACTACATTGTCTCCGGAGAACACTTTGCAGCTCAATTTGACGCTGCCGACTTTGTATCCACCTGCAAATTTCTGAGCGACCCTGGCATATATCAGAATCTGCTGGTCACGTGAATCTTCATATAATGTTCCCCTATAAGCAGGCTTAATGAGTCCACAGTCCAACGGCTGCCCGTAGAACGGCACTATGCTGATGTCGTCGAACCAGGCTGTACCAGTCATTCCTTTGCGTAAATAAACAGCCATATTAACTTTGGCTGTCTTTTCCGGCATCGCACTGATCTCACCCTCGACCAGCGTCCAGTCTGTGTTGCCTGTTAAACCACTAGGGTATGAGCCTCCAAGGTATCCGCCCTTGGCATCCCAGTATTCAATGCATATTGTTGCACCGCTCTCATTGCCCACGACCCCCTGAGTCTTAACCCAGACGCTGAAGTGGTAAGATGCTTCCGGCTGGAACTTGAGTTCCTGTGATGAGAGTTGATAAACCTCAGGGTCGGTATTGGTAATCCGCAGACTGGCCTTACCTGAGTGCGAAACATCATTTACAACCGTATAGTTGGGAGGCAGGCTCCAACCTTTGGTGCCATCTTCAAACCCCGGGTTTACTACAGTCACAGGAGCATCCTGAGCAAAAGCCCCAAACACTCCCGCCAGCAACGCCGCACTTGCTATAGTTGCAGTCATAAATTTAGTGAAAGATCTCATATCCCACATTCTCCAAAATGCAAAATTTACTGACTGGATTGTGCACCATTGAGCGGGTCTGTGTCAAGCGGGGGGAAGGAGGCTTCAGACTTCAGGCTTCAGGCTTCAGGAAGGAAGGGAGCTAAGTTTCATATGTGGAATTTGAAATTGACGGGATTGAATGTGGCTGACACCTTGTTTATTAAAATACTGTATGGAATCTGGTATAGTTCCCGTCTCCCTTCCTGAAGCCCGAAGTCTGAAGTCTGAAGCCTCCTTCCCCTCCCATTGACTAATCAATGACTGCGTGGTACACTCGCGATAATTGAAAGATGGGGATGTGGTTGGTTCTCTACATCCAATATATTCGGAGGGTTATTAGTATGAAACTCAGAAATCTGGTAGTTATCTCAATTTTTGCACTGCTTGTGTTGCTGCCGATACAACTAAATGCGGCTGAAACAGTCCATTTATACCTTAAGATCAATGGTACCGAGATCAAGGGGGAGAGCACACAGGTCAGCATGGGGCGTGAGAACTCGATTGAATGCACATACTATGAAAACGTTATGACTAGCGATAAGAAGTTAACTAGAACTGAAACTCCTAGTCAGTATATTGTCATACGAAAACGCATCGACAAATCGTCTCCTTTCTTGATCAAGGCTCTTACACAAAACCAGACCATGGAAGGTAACTTCAAATTCTTCCGACCGAACCCGGCTGGAGATGGAACGTCACAGCAGTTCTATACTGTAGAGTTCCAGGGAGCACGTATAGAATCAATGAAGCAGTTTGTACCAGATACCATAAAACCGGCATCAGCTGCAGAACCACCGATGGAAGAAATAACAATCACCTATTCCAGCATCACATATTCATACATGAACAGCGCTACAACAAGAACGAAGGCTGGATAAATCCGTGCCTTCAAGGAGAATACCAACATGATCTACAAACCATCAACCGGCAGATTTAAAGATACATCCATTGTTTGGCATGAAGGTAAATACTACCTTTTCAGTATGTATACACATGCAGCTGAAGAGCGGTTTAACAATGTTTGGATGGCTGTATCGGATAATGGGGTCCATTGGGAGGACATTGGTCCGGCTATCAAGGATGCTCCATTTAATATATGGGCTATGTCTGTGCACAAGGTCGGTGATCGGTTTATTATGAACCACGGCAGTTTTACCCGCCCTGATGTTCAGAATGTTATACGTTTCTGGGAATCGACTGATCTGGTGAACTGGACATTTATGGGATATGAATCAGACCTGGGACCTGATAAGCGTTGGTACCACCCGGACAGTAGACTCGACTGTGCGTGTGTAATTCCTGTAACTGAAGATGGTAAGGACAAGTATTATGGGTATGCTACCGGCCCGGGAGGGTTTCTGGAATCCAATGATGGAATCCATTGGCAGGGAATGCCTCAGCCGGAAATAGACTGGGACATGGTCCCTCCTCCCCCGACTCCGGAAGATGAAGGCGGGTTTGAGGTCGGAGGATGCCATGAGATCAATGGAAAATTCTATCTTGTAGGCGGATGGTTCAATTACATGGGAGGCTCCGGTTATGGAGTCTACACGCTTATCGGAGACACTCCCACCGGTCCGTTTCACGCTGATGCTGCAGCATACAGACTGTGTGGTAACTCCACACGCTGGATTGCCATGTGGGCCAGGTTCATTCAGACCGATACCGAACTCTTGATCAATGGATATATGTACAGTGGATACACCTATGAGACCGGCGAGACCTATCTGCCTCCCATAAAGAAAGCAGTAGTGGACAAGAACGGTCATCTCCACCTGGGATACTGGGATGGCAACGAGGCTATTAAGGGTGAACCGCTGGATGTTGACTTAGGACAATCTCAAAGAGTCTATCCGATTGAGGGAAATGAAGAGTGCCTCTATAACCTTACAGATGATGGGTTGGATATCCAGGCCCAACCGGAACGCAACTCCATAATGAGAACAAATATCCCCACGACTGTAACGATTTTGGATACTGAGTATAATTTCAACAAAGGGGTTGTAGTTGAAGGTTCAATACTGACAACCTGCAAAGACCCAAGGCTGGTAGCCCCATCTGCCGGGTTCTATTTAGAAGAGACACCGAATGAAGGCACTGCCATTATGCTGCACAGCTGCGGTCGCACGGAAATCGGCAAAATGACCCTGACAGATCAGGTAACATTCGATGTAGAGGACATTATAGGCCCAGGATGCGCCTCCACAGCAGGCATCAGTCCACACACCCCGCACAAATTCAGATTGTTCATTAGAAAGAACATGTTCGAGCTCTATCTGGATGACATGCTGGTCCAGACTTTCAACACAACCCACATCCCGGAAACCATCGGCAACACCCCAAAACGCTTAGGCTTCATAGCCCAAAACGGGCAAGTAATTGTTGGGAATCTGAAAGTGTGGAGTATGTCTCTGGAAGAGTAAAATGAGAGCGGTTGGTTGTAGGCTTACAGCTGTTTTAATGTCCAGATTTGTGGTAAAATTAGTTGTTGGTTGAAGCTGAGTGATGGGAGGGTACGCGCATGAATAGCGAAGAATCCAGAATTTTGCAGGAAAAACTTGAGTCAACTCTAGAGCGTGTGAAAAATGATAAACAAGAAGCCATACGTGTATTGCACGCTGCGGGAATTATGACCAAGAAAGGTAAACTCACTGCTTTTTACCGCAGGAATCTGGACAAATAGGAGGTGTTTCAATGGGGATGACAGAGGATCTGGAAAAGCTAAATGAAAGTCTACGAGCTACTCAAGAACGTGTAAAAGGGAATCGCAAAGAAGCCATACGCGTCTTACATGCTGCTGGAATTGTTACAAAGGATGGCAAACTTACCGCTCCTTACGGTGGAGAGCAGGAAAAGTAGCTCACGACAATGTATGCGACACTGCCTATGTTCATACTGGGGTTCCACGGTTGTGATCAGTCAGTAGTGGATGATGTAGTCAATGGTCTTGATTGTCTACAAATCAGCAAAAACGACTATGATTGGCTTGGGCATGGTATCTACTTCTGGGAAAATGATCCTGAACGAGCTCTGGAATTTGCAAAAATGATTCAAATTCATCCGGAGCGTGGAAAGAACAGTATTTCCAACCCCGCTGTGATCGGTGCTGTGATTGACTTAGGGCATTGCTTAAACCTCATGGAGACAAAAGCATTAAAGCATGTGAGTTCAGCATATGACATTCTGCACGCTTCACTTGAAATCACTAATGAGATTCTACCAAAAAACATAACAGGCTCAAGTGGTGGAAATGACCTCCTGTTACGATATTTAGATTGTGCTGTAATGCAATTATTGCATGAAGAGAATACAGGTCGCGAGTTCGATACTGTGCGCGGTCTCTTTATCGAGGGTGAAGACCTGTATCCCAACGCAGGTTTCAAGACAAAGAATCATATCCAGGTATGTGTCCGAAACCCCAATTGTATCAAGGGCTATTTTCTTCCTCGTGCTATAGATGACAATTATTCAATCCCATAACCTGCATCATTCACCAAACTTTACTCTTTGATGATCAGGGCGACCGCTGAGGGTCGCCCCTACGTACATTGATTACAGCTTAACCAACGGCAGGTTGTCTGCTATGTCTTTTTCCTTGAACTCATTTTCGGGGATCAATTCGAGGTAGTCGTACCAGATGGCGTCGTCTTTGGTCATGTCGGCGCCTGGGATGCAGTAGAAGTAGCCGGTCATTCCCGGGGTTTCTACCTGCAAGCGGAAGAGGTTGACCCAGCGGTATTTGCAGTCGTCATTGGCAGTGAAGTTGCCATTATACATGGCCCCACCACCTACTCCGAAGTTGTAATGCCCCAGACCGAACATAACTCCCGGCTTGGTTGGGACTGTTTTGAACTCCGGCTTGACCCTTATTCGTACTATGTAGGATTTGCCAGGCTGCAGTTGGTCTATGAAGTCATCATACATCCACTGTACACCCCAGTCACTGTTAAACCCTGCCTGGCGGGCTGCAAAGCCCTGGGTTCCATCTGCAGCTGGTAAGTATTGGGCAACTGGACACGCAGGCTCTTTCACAGTAATTGAATTAGCTGAATACTGAGGCAGTCCCTGCTTATCGGTGACTTTCTTCAGCTGATCATTCCAACGTTTAAGAGCAGTTTCACTGGAGAAGCCTTCACCGATGAATTTCACTCCCAGCTTGGTTATCAGTTCAGAAGCTCCCTTTATATATCCTTCAAAACTGGACGCTGTAGCTGCTGTTGGATATGTGGACAGCATCAAACAATGCCAGGAGAGCAGTTCTTTCTCGATCTTAGCCTGGTAGTCCGGTTTTCCATCACAACTGTTCAGAGCAGCAGTTAACAGTTCATGCATCTTTGCTTTTTCATCGCTGCTGAAAGTCAACCGTTCGCCTGGCTTGCGGTTCTGGTACCATTTGTTCCAGCACTGCATCTGCAGTTTATAGTAATTAGTCATCTCATTTGCTGCTGAACCGTAATAGGCATTGATGAACTCTTTGATTAACTCGTCCTGTGACCAGTTCGGGTTCCACATCTTCTTTGTATATAGCCAGACCTTGAGTTCGGCAAGAGAAGTCCGTCCCTGCAGCTGGCCTTCCAGGAACACACCAGTAACTCCATTTTTGATGAGGAACGGCCATCCCTGTTCCAGAGCTTCAAAATCAGGGAAAGCGTTGGGTCCGGCACGGTCTACATAATCCCAGAGATAAATATGCTTTGCGATTTTATGCCAGCCTGCAAGTTGATCATTGATCTCTTTGATACTTCCAATAGGCTGGAGCATGTTAATAGCATTTCCACGCTGTCTGATCGGTGCATAGAACATAACAGTGTTCGGACCAGGTAAGATAGTCTTCGTAGGAACCTGGCTGCCTACATAAGCCAGCGTGGTGATTTTGATCTCAGGATATTTGACTGCCAGTTTGTTTGCTACTGCATTGGCCAGATAGAGCTGAGCGCCGGGCAGACCGTCTTCAGACTGAATGATCTTCTGACAGGACGGGCATTCGCAGTTGTCATAGACATTGTCATTGGCTGATACGCTGTAGATATACATGCCGGGATTCTTAGCAATCTCACCGTCCAGTCTAGCTGCAATAACATCCACTATCCCAGGATTTGTATAGCACAACTGTCCATCATTTTGGGTGGATGGATGCCGTTTCCCGTTGCGCATAGGGAAATATTCCGGGTGCTCCGCAAAGTATTTGTCAGAAGGCACCAAATCGCTGTATGTATGGATGAAGTAATTGATGTTGGCTAATCCCCCACCCTTTTCATATGGTATCCTGAAGAAGTACGATACGTTCTGCAACCGGTTAAATGCTGCCCAGTCATTATTGAAAGCTGGTTCATAAAGCAGTTCACGAACTTCGAACGGAGGGGAATAGCTCCTGGGTGTTACAGTCAGTTTCTTGCCCTTTAGGTTCGGAATAACAGGCTTATCTGTGATCGAATACCAACGGCATCCCAGGTCTTCCTCAAGCAGAGCAATAACTCCATATATAGGTCCCCGGGTTCCCCCAAGGATATACAGATTTCCTTTAGAAACGGCAAGTTTGTAAGCCTGCTCGCGTGGATCAGCCTTTATTTTGGCAGTTGCAGCAGCTGATGTATTGCCAACGCTGATAAACTTGCCTTTGACCTTATTCGGCTCCTGGACAATAGGCAGCTGGACGCTAAATAGCTCGCTCAAATGCTCCGCCAGCATTGTCGCGCTGTATTTTTCCTGAGCATTGGCTGATTTCGGGATAACAATGGTGTATGATTTCAGATTGCCGATCGCAATCGCTTTACCGACCGGTTGCAGAGTGCTTGCTGCATTAACACTTGTTGCCAAAGCACAGATGCACCCAATGAACAGTAAAAGTAGTGTTTGTTTCAATGGTTGTCCTCCTGGAAATATCCGACAGTGGATCCAATTGTGGATCATGTCGCTAATATGATAACACACTCACTTTATATGCACAGCAGTAACATCACCCGCAGCTACAGATACAGTCATCTTTTCAGGGTTCTTTATCTGCTTAGAATTCCCGAACACCGCAGCGCTCTGTCCGTTTTTCAGGTTCAGGTTGTTCAAATGAACAGATATGGGTTTGCTGGTCTCGTTGAACAGCAGCACCAGGCGTTCATCCCCTTTGGTAAGCACAAGGAGGTTCGGGTATTTCAACTGATCGGATGTTGCCAGAGTGTCTTCTCGTTTTCCGTTGTAGAAGAGGTCCTCATAAGTGCCAATAAGCCTGGTTGCTTCTCCAATGTAGTACAGCTGACCAGCGCAGCGGTTCATTGCTGATCCAAGGTCTACCCCACCACGGAACGATGCTATAACCCGCAAAATCATCGACTTCACGCTTTTTGCATCAATAAACCCGTCCTTTGTTGATCCAGCCCTTTGAATCCAGTAAATATCAGTAGCTGATGCAAACAGCTGGCCTCGAACCTGCGGCATACCCAGCATTTCACGATAGAATGTCATCCGCTCATCCAGACTCTGTTGTGTGACACGGAAGTCCCTGGTGACCTCATCTGTTCCATTGCCGACCGCCGTACCGTCACCCGGCCAGCCTGTAAAAACAATGTCAATTTTATTCTTGGATGCCAGCCAATAAGGATCATTAAACGCATCATCATACAGCATGTATCTGAGGCCCAGTTCATTGCAGGCTTGACGCACCATTCCGTTAATGCGTCCTTCTTGAACCTCCCGGAATGCCTTCCACTCGTTTCTGTAATTTATGGAAATGGAATCGTCCGACAGGTCTGCAGTCTCCGGCAGTTTGGCAAATATACGGAAAGCCTTTTTGCAGTTGTCGCAGAAGCAGTAGCTCTTGTCCGGCGCTTCCCTCCATATCCTCTGCTCCCAGTCAGCCCAATAGACAGTCGCCTTAGGGAACTGCTTGAGCATTGCACCTATATCTGTTTTGACAGCTGCCTGGAATTGCACTGCTGCCTGATTTATAGCATGGGTCCGACAAAATTCACCATGATTTATATTGCTTTCAGTGTCGCCAAAGTATCTTGCGCGGAACTCCGGTATTGTCTCCAGCAACTGGCCTAGAGCTAAATGGGGGCCTAAATTACCCCAGAATGGATAGTTCTGAGGGCTGCCCCATATTTCGACCTCACCTCCCCGCTTGATAACCCTGTCATAGATTTTCATTGCATATTTATCATTTGTAGGGACGAGACTCCACGAATTGAATCCGGCATCCATTGTCTGGCGCATATGCTTCTCGAAATGCTCTGGAAACAGTGGACCTGCACTAAACCCAATCCCCAATAGCCAACTGGGAACATACTGTTGAATCGCAACATTCTTCAGCATTCGGCCGTTGATCGGAGGCAGGACACGCACCGGCAGCGTCTGTTCTACTTCTGTCAGGTTGCCTGAAGCCAGACGCCGGAAATAGAATTTGCACAGTTTGCTCGAACCTTTATACTGGTCCAGCAACAGAGGTATCAGCACGGCACTCTTGTCTTTCGAAGCTGGATCAAGAAATGCGGGTTCAAACGAGAACCGGTAACGTGTATACGGTTGACCGTTGTGTTTTACTTCACCAACAGTAAGCTTCCGATATGGTCTGGTAAGTCTTTGGCTTGTATAGCTGTAAGGAGTTTTGTCCTGCAGCAGGCTGAAACCTTTGGGCACATCCAGTAAAAACTCATAATCCTCGAGCGTAAAAGTCAGCGGCTCCGGGGAATAGAGCATATGGAAGAGTGTCTCCATGCTCTTCTCTGAAAACCCCCACTCACGGACTTTCGGCTGAAGGCATGGCAGTCCGCTGTAATGATTCCTCCCCCAGAGAACAATCTGCCGGAAACACACACTGCCGGTAGATCCAGCCGGCACAACCAGATAACCGTCCTTGTCGATCTGGGCAACTTTCCATGAACGGTCGTCAAATGAACCGGACAGCCAACTGTCATCAGCAGCAGAACCAACCCGCCAACGGTTTTGCAATTCCGGCTGCCCGGGTATACGCAGGCGCAGACCGGGTGTTTTCCCGTCAACAGTCACTTTCATCCCGATTATATTCAGGCCTTCGCTCAGGCTGACATGCCATTGGCTGTTAGGATTGAGAAGTAGCTGCTTGCCATTCAAAAACAGATTAGTGTTTGTATTGCGGTTTTTTATTTCGACTGTAAGCTGTTTAACCGGCAAGCTGAACGCCGCGATTTGTTCATCATACTGCTTGATGAGTTCCGATCCACCTGCCGGGTTCTTGCTCTCCAGCATCCGCTTTGCCTGCTTCTTTAATGCCAGAAGCTGCCGAACACTGTCGCCTTTCTGTCTATCTGCGGGAATCTTCTCTTTGTCTGTAGAGATCTTCAACAGCCTGTCGCTGATCCAATTCCCCAAACAGTCCAGACTTTTTCGCGCCTGCGCTAATTCCTGGGGTGTCGGAGAATCTTTGAAGACCATCGGCGTAAAATGTGCAACATCCGCAAACATGCTGATTACAGGAGCAAAGCAGGAGTTTTTCTCGTTTTCCGGATTACTGATAGCCACGCGTCCCAGATTTAACCAGAATTGCTTACCCTTAACGTCACTGTAAATATTGAGTTGTGAGAATGGGATCTTTATCTCCACGCTCCAATAATCAGCACCCACATAACCTGCCGACTGCAATGATTCATCAGGGGAATTGCTATAGCTAACCCATAGGGAACCACGGCTGTTTGCTACCAACTGTTTGAAAGTCGACTTGTCCTTGCTGAAGAAGAACTCAAGGTGGTCATCTTCGTACCAGCCGTTCCGGTAACTATCAGGATCAGCTTTGATCTTGTCCGGCTGCGGTTCATCACATTTTGCAACGATATAAAGATCATTGCCAAACCAGCCCATCTTAAAGGCAGTCTGACGCATTGGAGCAAAACTGCCGCTCTGAAGACTCCTGAAACCAGTTGCAGTTGGAATACTCTCCCAGACCCTATTATCCCATTTTCCATCCATCGCTGGAGCTTTTACCAGTGGGAATACGGGATAATTGAGTTCAGCAGCAATTGTCGTGACTCCGGATAAGGTCAATAAAACTATTATGGATAATATCAGTTTCATTCGATTTTGCTCCATTTTGCCTGGGTATCTTTCGTTAAATTTACAAATGCGATTTCATTATTTGGCTGCTTGAGACTCCAGTTTGCGCAGGTAGCTCTCGCGGCCCGTCACCATATATTGCCACACGCCCTGGTTCCATCCTTCAATGCGTGTTTTGATAACCGGATCATCCTCTGCAGCAACAGCTTCTTCCATATAAGTCTTAAGTTTTGCCATTCGTGCATCGCTGCCAAGAGTCCCCCAGGCAAGTACCTCAGTCTGGTGGAAGCCTCCAGTTTGGGGCCAGTTTGCAGGATTGGAATAGGTATCTTCGATCAAAATGTAAAACTGCTTCATCGGTTCAGCGGCTTTACCGAAATACAACCGGAAGAATTCGTCCAAAAGTGCATCTACGTCTTTAGAGGGATCATCATATAGCTTGAGGGTGAGATAATAATCGACCTGTTCACCGATACCGCACAGAAAGACACCCAGGACTCCATCATGAGCGAACTGCTTTATCAGTTTTGCTTCATAGTGGATCATAAAGCCAGGGAAGCACTTCCAATTGTTTATAACTGATGGCTCCTCCGGAAAACAGTAGTAATTCCAGAGAAATATAGGACGTTTGTCATTTATCCAATCCGGATAGTGGGTCAGCTCATTATTTCGATATGCCAGCTGCCAATGGTTTCTCACCCCAAGGCACGGGGCAATTGCCACATTAGGTTCGACTGCAATATCGGGATGCCAGAAATATCTCTCATAAGCAAGCGTGCTGATATATTTATCCGGATGGGTTTTCTTTAGCTCACGGGCAACTCTATTTACGAATGTAAACCAGAGAAGCGATGATCGGCCATCATTGAACATCTCTGTTCCATCTGCGGAATGTGTTACGTTATTAGCGCAGGCATCAAGCAGCTTCTTGCATTGATCACATTGGCAGTATCTGGCAGAATCCTCGGGTACTATTGGGTAATAAATGCTTCCCTTTGGCATATCCACACCAGGCACCTGCAAGCCATTGAAATAATCACTTGCATCCTGCGCTACACGCTTCGCTAAAGCCTCTGATGAAAAGCACAATTTATCGCTGTTCGCATAGTACTCGGGAAATTGAGACCGTGGGAAACGAGTGAGATACTTATCAAGTGTATGATTGGTCCACCACAGTATACCACCCCAGCGCAACCGCCGCGAAAACAGGTCTAATTCATCACGGGAAGGACTTCCGTATTGAGCTTTCATAATCGGCCAATCATAAGTCTGACTGCCGGAAACGTGCTTGATTGCGGGTTCTCTTTGAACATTTTTCGGACTAATTGTTAGGGTTGGGTGTATTGGAAAAACTACTGAGTCCGGCTTTGGACCATAAAAACGGACCCCGCAAAATCGCTCAAGAAAATCGTAGGTTGCACGCAAAGTGCCCTGATCGTCAAACATACCTGGCAGCTTTACTTTATCCGGGGCACTACTCAATCCTGTAGCTTCTGCATAATTGATCTCTGAACCAGTAGAATCACTCGCATCACAGCCAAGAATGAGCACCCCTCCACGAGAGAACTCAATGACATATTCATAACGCCGCAGCTTTAGTTTTTTCGGTGTAATCTGCCACTGCGCTTCGGCAATTTTGGCTCCATTTAGTTGTATGCGAACTCCTGAAAATGGACGATCAAGGGGTTTGATCGGCAGTAATGCCCCGGTAGATTTCCATATACAGTATTGCAATTCCAGTGCAGCAAGCCTCGGAGCAACTGCGGAGGAAGCCGAGACCAGAATGCTGGCTCTAGGTTGCCCTTTATCTGTCAGCTTGAGGGGATTACTTGCTCCAAAAGAAGCACACTCGGAACCAATTATGAAACCTGCAACAGAGATCATAATGAGAAACGCTGCATTGTATTTATTAATGAAGATTCCGGAAACAAGCATTCATTTGTCCTCCAAACCTTACTTTTGCATTGATTATTAATAGCCAATGCATACAGTCTCATCTATTGCAGAACACGCTTCGCGCAAGCTCTATTGTGTGGTTCATTTTAGCCATGGTCTCCTCATAGGTTGCCAGGAGTTTTACTATGGCCTGGGTGTTCAATGATACTTTGCGGTGTTTGGATACTTCGAGTATCTCTTCGAATTTTTGGCGCTGTTCATCGGGCGGAGAGCAGAGCGTGAATGTGTTGATCACTGCCACAGCAAATGCGATATTCTTCGGGACGATTTCGTCCATTATCTGCATAATATTCCACCAGCTCATATCAACTGTGCTTATTTCAGGAAAGACTTCAAGCAGGTCTGCAAATATTGGGTCAATGCGACCGCAGGTATGGAAGTGGGCAACAGGCCCCTCGTTTGCTACTATTTTACGGTAGGCTGGTATGATGAACTCCATGAATATGTCAGGTGAAATGAAGGGAATAGCGACCCAGTCATCGGCTACACAGGGGCTTGCTGTCTGGTCGGTAGTGCCAAGGAAGGTTTCTCTTTCTTTGCGATATCTGGACCTTTCATTTACGAAAAAGCCCAAAAACTCGTGCACAATTTCGGGCTTCTCTATGGTATCTGTAAGGAAGTTCTCGTAACCCCTGAGTTGCACATATATGTCTACCGGCCCTCTATGAAACCCTGGGAAATCGACCGAGAAGTAGTTATCATATCTGGTTGCTGAAATCTCTTTGAGCTTCTTATAACGCTCTATTAATAATGGCATATCTCCGGTCTGGTAAAAATCGAACGGTTTAATAATGGTTGGATCAGGATTCTGGCTGATTGAATGAGGTTGGAACTCCGGAACACCGATTTTGGTGTGATGAATTTCTGTCCCGAAGAGGGTTGTGTCGAAATACATTCCGGTATCGGGATATATTGTCCTGTCCAGCTGCGAATCATCAAGTGAATTGTCTGCCCAGAATATCCTCTCTCTTAGCTGCATTTCGAATGCGAGTTCGGGGTCAGCGAAGAAATCATTCATATCGAATCCCATCAGCTCAGGCCAGCCTATGTTTTCCATGTAGCTGGTGATCCATATCCTGTCTGCACCTAACTCAGAATCACGGGCATCCAAAATCTCTTGTTTGCGCTGAACACGTTTCTGAAACTCAACACCCAGCTTGTCTTTAGGTATATTCAGGGCATCATTATTCATTCATTACTCCTTCCTGAGTAACCTTATGTTCATAATCTTTAGTTGCATGAAGTAGTAGAGTCATTAGTAACAGGATTAACAAGATTTGCAGGATTAACAGGAAGGGAATTATTGATCTTGTCAATCATGTGAGCTTGCTAGTCATAGATCATTGAGACAAACCAATACCGTATGCCAGGGGCTGGTCTGTCAGGGGGTCTTCACGCCAGTATTTGCCATGCGTGGCTTTCAGGCCTGCTGGGAACTTGTTGGTTCCACCCTGGTCCAGAAACATTCCCAGGCTCAAGGCTCCCGGATTGCCTCCGTCTGCATAGCCAAAAGATGCACCGCCTGACTTGTATTCATCACTGCCTGCCTGGTCCCAGAAGATGCCGATGCTGTTGATGCTGGTAGAACCCAGCGCCATACCGGGACACTCGTAATAGTCGCTGCCGGATAAATCGTGCAACCATCCGATACTCTGGTCGCGTCCGTGCCCCTGGCTCTGGTTCATAGAGGCAACATACTTGTCATTTCCACTCAAATCGCACAGAGCAGCTACAGCATAGTGTGCGCTTGCTCCCTGGTTATACCACACGCCCTGATAGGAATCATTGCCGGACATATCAACCAGCATACCTAAAGAATACCAGTAAGAAACTCCCTGGGCAAACAGACCAGCCTTGTATACATCATTGCCCCTGGCATCGACAAGAATGCCCAAACCACCTGCAAGAGAATGCTGGTCTCCCGGATGTGCCCTCCTGCCAAATCCGCATCCCTGTGCAAGGCTGGTATTGTGATCTGCAGTCTGTGGTGAAGGGTAATCGAGGGGAGTATCATATGCCAGATAGTTATCATCACCCGCAAGATCTATAAGAGCGCCGCACCCCCTGGTCGAAGCATACCCTTGAGCTTTCTCAAAGCAGGTATATTTGTCGTTACCTATAAAGTCAGACAGCACACCGATCCCGTATACTCCCAGCGCCTGCCCGGACTCACGGCATTCGTAGGCATCATCTCCACTGCAGTCCATTAGCATCGAGACACCAAAAATACCCGAAGCCAGTCCGTCATAGAGGACTTTGTATGTATCGTTGCCGTTGCAGTCCAAAAGATATGAGTATCCCAAGACAGCAGCTCCGATTGCTCCCTGCTCCGTGCTCTCATATTTATCATTGCCTGCAAGATCGATTACAACAGATACAGGAACGGCATAGTTCGCTGAAGCAGCGGTCACGTATGCATCATTCCCTCCGGTGTCTACCATCAGAAGGTATTGTCCCGGAGTGTAAGTATCATTCTTACTCCCATTAAGGACAATCCTGCCTGCCGGAGTTTGCCAGGAAAACGAGAAATCTGTTTTCTCCACAGATCTCAGTATCTTGCGAGCAGAATCTACAGCCCGGGCTACGACTAATCCGCCATCTACAAGGCTTGTGAGATCAACTTTATCCATAAGTTTCAGAGTATCGTCGTCAAGGTCCATGTTCAATCCCAGAGGCAGTGCTTTGCTATGGACGACAGCGAAAGTCTCGGGCCCTCCGAAACCGGCGAAGGCCGTATTTCTCTTCTTGATAGCATCAGGCACAGACTGCACAATTACAGCCGCCGCTCCTGCAACACTATCTGGAACTACTCTTACTTTGGCTTTAAGGTCCTGCTGTTGAGAAACAGTAAGTGGACTACCCATAGACCTGCTCATATCCATGATAGCTGTCACAAGGGATTCTTTGTTTAGCGTATTTGTCTTCGGCGTTGCGGTTACTGCGGGTTTAATATCGATGATATCTGCTGACACCAGACCCAGCTTATAGAAACTGCTCGAGGCTTTTTCGAACCTATTTGCAGTGGTTATGGTAGTGCTGTCAATCAACCGCCAGTCGTTCCAGAGCTTATCAAACATGGATATCGTATAAAGACCACCACCGCGCCATCTCCCGTCCGGTAACTGAGCTTTCTCAGGGGTGAGGTTGGCCCGCTGGAGCAGATCAGTCCAGGGTTCTTTTGCAGAGTGTGCAGGCAAAGCAGCCAGCAGAAGCAGCACTAGTATGAATCGTTTGGCCATGTTCTTTGTCATTCTGGTAGTTCATGCCCGTGGAGATTGATTGCATAAAGCTGTGGAGAAGCATCTCCCAAACGATGCATCTGTACACAGAAACGAACGGTTCTACCCATTGGATCTGACAATGAATGCCTTGACCACTCGACCGGACAGTCTAGTCCACCGGAAACCACGCACTTCCCACTGCCAAACTCATCAATCGGGTGGAAGTTTTCGTCCAATATTCTGACAGTTATTCCCTCTGTGCCATCTGCGTTGAGGGTAAGTTTGCCTGATTTTGTCGGCAATGTCACAGGTGCGGAACAGATAGTCCCATCATTTTCATCAGGATTCAAACCCAAAGCTCCCCAACGGTCGCGGGGAATGGTGGCTAGGGCTACTTCTGCGGAGTAGAGTTTCGCGACGTCAGCTGCCCCGTCTTCCAACTCTCCACCGGTGTTGCGCCAACGGCCGTGGTATATGCGGGTTTCATCGCCAACATTGAGGATACCATTGGCCTGGCACAGGACTGTATTGAAATTGTACCCCGGCGCAGGTGTTGCCGGCGAGTCCTCCCGGCGTATATAGCGGTGCCCTTTCGCAGGCTCCCGGAAATGGATGCCGTCATTTGAAACCAGCAGTCCGAGATCGCAGGATATCTGGCTGAAGGCTTTATTGAAGTCTGCATTGTGCCACAGTCCATACAACCCCACACACACATTGCCCAGACTCACTGCCCCGACACCCAGATGCACCTGATCATATGTGCCATTATATCCCCGCTTGCTGCGATCTTCGGGCTCAGGTAGTGCAAAGGTCTCTGCCTGCACATCCGGCCAGTAGTTGAAATCCGGAGACACCCTGGCCATACCTGTTCGACCGCACGCAGCCCCACCTTCGGAGCGATATCCCTGGAACTCATCCATTACCTGATAATGCACGATATATTGCCCATTATGCTTGATAAAAGAAGATGGTTCAACAAATTGGCCTTTATATGGGATACCGATCATTGTCCAATTCAGTCCGTCCGGGGAAACCGCCAGCGCTATAGTCGGCATTGTCCCATACTCTTCAATCACAGGATCGCAGGCATCCGGGAAATACTGGTAGGTCATCTTATAACGCCGCATTGGATCCGGATCTGCTTCGTCTTTGATCACGATCGCACCACTGACAACATTATGCGGCAAAGCGAATGCATTATTATCGCGGCTGCCCTTGAATAGCACCTGGCCAAGTGACGGTTTGGTCCATGTGATGCCATCTTCACTCTCTGCATAACAGAGTGGTCCCGGGAACAGGGTCTGTTCTTCGTATTTAGCAACCTGCTGCATCATCTTCGGCGGCCAGTCCGGGTTCTTTCCCCAGTGACAGGCGTAGTACCACATACGGAACTTACCCTCATCTTGCAGGACAGTTCCATAAAAATGCACCGCCAGATCATCCGGAGCCCCGCTGCCGAGTGGACTAGGCAATAAAACCGGCTCCTGCCGCACATTTGGCTTGGTCAGGTATAGACCCACGTTTTTCTTGAATGGAAGAGAGATATCATCAATGGCTAAGAGAATGTTGTTCACAGTTTGTTATCCTCATAATTCCATATTTATGTCATTCTGAACGCAGTGAAGAATCTGTCATCGAAAATATCTGTCATCCTGAGGAACGAAGGATCTGCTTTTTCGAACAATAAAACAGATCCTTCGTGCCTCAGGATGACAAGGCGTTTACTTCATCTATTGCTTCCCGAAACGCCATAATGTTTGCTTTGCATTTGTCATCGACTGTTGAGAATATCACATCTATACTCATATCGCGAAATTCTAAGTCTTCGGCGAACTGCCAAACCAGTTCTTTTATATAGCTGGGGAACTCACGTTCGAAATCGATCTGCGGTTGGTGGATTGTCAATTGAATGTATGTATGCGGCAGCGACTTTCGAAGTTGCTTCATGAGCCCCGGGACTGCGCGGGTCTGCATCAGGACTATTCGGTCCTTATCGGGATATTCTCCAAAGACTTCATACAAATGCCTTGAGTCACCACAGGAATGGAGATTGCAGGGCGAGTTGCCGCATTTCTCTGTTACTAATCTGTCAAAAGCCATCGCGTACTGGCGGTACATATCAGCTGAGACCAGGCAGGAATTGTCCCCACCCATGCTGCCCCAGCCGATGCAGGGACGATCGTAGATAATGCACATGTAGTCTGAATAACTGGCACTAATTTCGAAGATTTTTTCTACCAGAGCTTCGGCAAGTTCCGGATCAGATGCAAGAGCTATCAGAAAGTCATTGCTGCCCATAAGAAATGAACCCAGGTCCAGGAAAGTGGAGAACACCCAAAAATAGTATGATTGATCGGTTCCGGGATGAGTCCATATCAGTTCCGTCCACGGCAATGGAAGATACGGGGCTTGCTCTTCTCCTACTATAGATTTGACTTCATTCCATTTTTGTATGTTCTCCTGGACCAACTTATTCTGGCTCCAGTCGGGTATCAGCAGGCTTTGTAGCTCTTTTAGAGTGATGCCTTCCCAAACATGTTTTTTGTCATCCAGCCAAAACGATCCGCTTAGAGAGTCCCAGCGAGGATAGGATGCTCCAAAAGCTGAGGCGCAAATTACCCGGCCATCGTGCTGGGGAACTACGACTGATGGGTATGGATCAGGGCTACCAATACCCACATCCCCAAGATGCTCATAAATCAGACGTGTCCGATCCTGGTTATATTGAATGATCTCATCCAGCGTCGATTCAAAGGGATGTGGAATACCACGGCCCACTGCTTCCGGAATCCATGCACCTGTTGCCTGCAAACCTGACTGTATCTTTTGATGTTTGGTTTTCATTTTAACCTGCCTACGTACTTATCGATGATATTCAATGCATACAAGCGTGGTGAGTCGTCCCCCAGCCTGTTCATCTGCACACAGAACCGCACAGTTTGTCCTCCGAGTTCAGCAAGAGACTTTCCTGGCCATTCTACCTGACAGTCCAGTCCATCTGAACCAGTAAGACTGCCGTCATCATAGCCAGGGATTGAGTGGAAGTTTTCGTCCAAAAGTTTTACTTTAATACCTGTTATACCATCTGCATTAAATGTAAGCGCACAATCAATTGGCAGAGTGATCGCTGCTGAGCATACTGTTCCATCATTTGCATCCGGATTCAGTCCGAATGCTCCCCAGCGGTCGCGTGGGATGGTAGCAAGTGCTACTTCGCTTGAAGCATACTGATTCAAGTCCACATCATCCTCATGCCCACCGGCATTTCGCCAGCGGCCGTGGTAAATAAGGGTTTCATCTCCGACATTCAAAATACCGTTTGCCTGGCAGAGAATGGTGTGAAAATTGTAACCTGGAACGGGAGTTGCAAGGGAGTCTTCCCGAAGGATGAAACGATGGCCTTTGACAGGCTCACGAAAATGGATTCCATCGTTGGAAACCAGCAGGCCCAGATCACCTGATATCTGGTCGAAAGCGTTGTTGAAATCTGCATTGTGCCAGAGACCATAGAGTCCGACGCACACGTTGCCGAAACTCGCAGCCCCTACTCCCAGATGCACCTGGTCGTAAGTCCCATCGTGTCCCCGTTTGGCCGGGTCTTCAGGTTCGGTTGGTGCAAATGTTTCAACCAGCACATCCGGCCAGAAATCGAAGTCCGGTGAGACTCGCGCTACCCCGGTGCGACCGCAGGCATGTCCTCCTTCGGACCTGTAACCTTCGGTCTCTCCCATCACATGGTAATGGATAATATACATTCCGTTATGTTTGGTGAATGACGATGGCTCCAGAAACTGGTCTTTATAAGGGATTGCGGTCATAGTCCAGTTGATGCCATCGGGTGAAACTGCCAGCGCTACGGAGTTCCAGGTTCCATACTCCTCAATGACTTCCTCACACTGGTCTACAAAGAACTGGTATGTCATCTTATAACGACGGTTAGGGTTCGGATCATCCATATCCTTGATAACTATTGCCGCACTCACCGATGTGTGGGGTAGATCAATCGCATTGTTGTCCAATGTCCCCTTAAATAACACCTGCCCAAGTGCCGGTTTGATCCAGTTGATCCCATCATCGCTTTCCGCATAACACAGGGGACCGCCGAATGTTTTGAAGTTTTCGGACTCTCCATGAAACCACCATGGGGCGTGCGCTACCTGTTTCATCTTCTCCGGAGGCCAGTCAGGGTTCTTCTCCCAGTGCCCGGCATAATACCACATGCGGTATTTGCCCTCATCGTACAAAACCGTTCCATAGAAATACGCGGCCAGATCATCCGGTGCTCCGCTGCCGAATGGACTCGGCCTGAGCACCGGTTCCTGCCGCACAGTTGGCTTGGTAAGATAGAGCCCGACATTCTTCCTGAACGGAAGAGAAACATCGTCGATTGCCAGGAGAAGCTTGCCCATAATTAGTCCTTATGCACCATCCAACTGCTCCGGTGTCAGTTCATTCAGCAGAGGTTTGTTCTGCTGCAGACGCTGTATGTTCTGAGTGAAGATATCATATATACGCGGCAGAAAATACGGACTGCCGTTGGAGCCTGAGATGTGGGGGGTCATTATTACGTTTGGCATTGCCCATAGTGGATGCTCGGGAGGCATTGGATAGTAGTAGTGAGTGTCCAGAGCTGCTCCGGCAATCCAGTTTTCATTGAGTGCTGTTATAAGTGCCTGTTCCTGGATAATACCTCCCCGTGCCGGGTTCAATAAATACGCAGACGGTTTCATTGCACGGAGTTCAGTTTCACCGATAATGCCCCGGGAGGAATCAGTCATCGGCAATGCCAGCACCAGAAAATCAATCCCTCCCAGGAACTCCATCTTCTGGTCCATGGTAAACTGCTTATCGGGGAGGATGCCTTCGGGATCACCGGTAAAAGGAACGCAGTATGTGTTCTCACGCGACTTTATGCCTGACCGGGTCAGCACATGCACGTTCAGCCCCAGAGCTTTAGCCATTCTGGCTGTCTCTCTGGCAATGCCGCCATAACCCCAGAAACCTACCGTCGATCCGCGCAGTTCTGTCTGGAACCTCACACCACGGTCCCATATCCGGTTCTCCTGGTTCCGGATCATCCCCCGCAGATCACGCAGGCAGTTGATCATCATTGCAATATTCCACTCAGCAATCGGAACATCGAAAACCCCAAGCGCATTACATGCCCGGATTCCACGCTGCGGCAGACCCAGTTTTACAAGCTGAGAGTAACCTGCAGACACAATCTGTATCAGTTTCAGATTGCGCATATCGTCCAGATTTGATGGAGGCAGCGAACACATCAACGCATCCACATCCGCCAGCATCTCAACAGGCAGCGGACGCGGTTCCTCCGGCTCAGGCATATCCACAACCTGCACACTCACCCCAGGAATACCCCGAAGCCTCTCCAAACCCTCATCAGACACACGCATATCTATTAGAATGTTCATTAAATACTGACCTCATTACATTTCATTGTTCAGAAAACAACAAGCCCAATTCCCCCTTTGAAGGGGGGCAGGGGGGATGTGAGTCTAGAAATCGGAGGTTGAAATAACCCCTTATCTCATGTTCACATCCCCCTACCCCCTTCAAAGGGGGAATAAGGTTGAACTCACCTCAGCACTG
Organism: Abditibacteriota bacterium; assembly: GCA_942493375.1. Classification (GTDB taxonomy): domain Bacteria; phylum Armatimonadota; class UBA5829; order UBA5829; family UBA5829. The sequence continues at coordinate 1,438,742 of OW818698.1, forward strand.
AGTGCCTATCTATTTTACAAGCTCAAGACATGTCCCTTCACCAGGTGCAAGGCGGATCTTTATGGCTGTGCAGTCTGGTATGCCTTTGGCTGGTTTGGATGGGACTATGCAGCGGGAACCTAACCCCAGATCGTATACTTTTTTGTATTTACCATCCAATACGATCTCATCAGCAACAGTTTCGCTAAGTTGGGCGTTGGTTACGAAGAGATATCGGCGGCCTTTGGAGTCTGCACGGGTTACCAGTTCGAATTTGTGTTTTGTGCTTTTTGCTGATGGCGTACCTATTGCACTGGCAATAGCTTTATACAGCGTTCCTGTCACACCTGCTTCGGAATCAGGAAGCGACACTACTGATGATTTATCCGGCACTGCAAATGCCATTCCTGGACCGAGTTTGTCGACATTAGGATCGATAAAGAGATTGAATGGTCCTGCGCTGACCAGAGCTGTTCCCTTGCCATATTGGGATGCAATCAATGCTGGTTTCCCTTTGATACTGGCTTTAAGTTTCGTCTGTTTGGCCCTGGGTTTGATCGACAAATCCCAACGCCAATCGGTTCCCCTGCCTTCTGTTCCGGTATATTTCCAGCTTACTTCACTGCCAAATACCTTCCTCATCAGTTCAGGATTACTGAATCCATAAGCATCCAGGACTCCAGGGACACCCTCTGCAATCAGAGTGCCACCGGCACTCGTCCACTTCACGAGCTTGTCTGCTAATCCCTTTGGGAAATATGTCATGTAGGGCAGGATTACGACCTTAACACCTGCCAGTTTTTCACTTCCGTCCAGAATTACATCCTCCGGAACATACCTGAAATCCAGATCCCTGGTGCCGAGTAAGCGGTCCCAGCGCATAAATCCGCGTTCATAAACCGGGTATGTAATCGACAGCGCTTCGAACGGATACTCATTTATCATCGATGTTGTAGGCACGATCAAGGCAATTTTGGGTTTTACGACCTCTGTGTTCTTCAGATATGGCCAGAATTCGCGTGCACGTTTCTTGCCAATAACGATTGAAGTTGCCGCTTCACGCACGAACGCACCGGTCCCGCCGTATCCATAATATTTTGAAGGCTGATGGACGTATGAGTTCTGCTCATCGAAGAAGTTGTGGTGATATCCCCAACCATCATAATCGCCAAACACATTAAGGATCTTCCTGCCCCACACCATTTTACGCCAGAGGCTCAGTTCTCCCGTCACCCTGTAATCATCTTCGGTCTTTGGCTCAATCATACGGGGGAATGTCCAGATGTATTCAGCTTCTATCGGTTGTTTCCCGGAATACAGACACAAACTGTAGTGCATGTTCAATGCTGCATAGCTGGGTGCCCAGTTGTTGTGATGGTCGTCAACAAAAGTGAGAGGGAGTTTTTTCCACAGCCGATTACTCGGGATGTTGCCGTTTATAAACGTTCCAGTCATCCCATTAAGCTCCGCCGCGATAGGTCGACCGGGATCTCCGGCCTGCAGACTTCCTATGGCCAATCCCATAAAATCAGTCCACGACTCAGTCCGGAACAGGTAGAACTCATATGACAGGGCATTTGGTTTGAATCCTGTAGTCTGGAATGGAGACTTTGGAAATTCTATAGATTCAAAACTCTGGTAAGATGTCTTCCATGCTTTGTTGAGCTTAGCAATGGTTCCGAATTTCTTTGCCATTTTTGCTCTAAACGCTTCGACAGCAAGCTTGTTATATCCAAGCACATCCTGATATCCCCCCAAAGCCCCCGGTTCCCATGTAATTTTGTCATACATAAAAAGACCCGGCATTGCAGTCCTGTAGTATTTGGCAACAGCGGTCAGATTGTCTGCCAGCAGAGACCGGACTGCCGGATGCCAAATATTACTCATATCTGAATACTTGCCATCCGATTTACGCAAATAGAGCTCCGGGTCACTGCGTTGTTCCTCAGGAAGCAAATTGATATCGGCATATGCACACGCTGAAAGTCCTGTATTTGTCCATATTGGCTGCTTGAACAGATAATTCTGGTCCTGCATCAGCTTTTTTGCTTCTGAAAGCCTGGCAGGATCGACCTCATCCGGTATCCCGCGTGATTTCATTCGAGTCCCGCTGAATGATATGTCATGCATATCAAAGCACAGCGGAGCTTCTTTCACCAGGTCCATACCTGATGTTCCAAATCCAAGAGAGGCAAAAAGCAGATCGCTTGGTCTGCCTTTACTATCCAGCGTTGTGTTCTTTTTGCGGTAGGGGATACCAAGGTCCTTATATTTACCATTCGGGTCAATTGCAGACATCAGCGACAGTACTTTCTTCTCAAGCGCTGCCTCTTTATTCTGCATTTGCTTTACTCTGGCGAACAATGCCTCTGCTTGAGTTGCCAATGCCTGGCAAGGAGCTCCACCAATGCCTTGTATCTGCTGCTCTTGATGACTGAAGTATATCTCACCATAGTCTGCTTCCCACTGACGGTTGAGTTCAATTATATCTATTATGCTGGCATCAAATGCTGAAGTGTCTGTTGCAGACTTTTTGTAAAATGAAGCCCGTTTGCACCGGTTTATCATATCTCGCAATAAATGAACTTTAACCGTATGCCAGCTATATAGTGGATTTGCTTCAGCTAACGCCGTGCTGATGCGCTTCCATGCAGCATCGGCCTGCTGTTTCTGTTCTCCAGTAAGAATGCGAGCTGCGACCTTTGCTTCTGCATTTTTCAACTGGTTCTGAAGCTCGGGAGTTACGGTTTGGTCCTGTAATTGAGCTTCGAGGACCTGTTTTTGCAGCTTCAGCAGTTCAAGCTTTTCTTCGCTGACAACTTTGCGGACGTCCCAGTATTTAACCTCGCGCAGGTATCCATTTGCCAGGCTTTCCTCTCTGGTAGCATCGATCCAGCTGAGGTTTTCGCGGTTGATCGGAGGCCTGTCCGTGCCGGTCACCCGGTCAATTGCCTTAAGCTCTGCATTTGTCTGGTTGAGTCTGGCAGTCAGAGCATCTTTGTCTACAGTTGTCTGAGCAAGTATCGGACTGGATGCAATAACCAGTATCAACAAAAGAAAAACGGTTGTTCTATTCAAGTTCATCTTCTCTCCTCAGGCAAAATCTTACCCGGCACGCTGTTGTATTCCCCGCTGCCAGGCACAAATGGATAACGCTGCTTAGTCTCATCGGAAAGCGTAATTCCCAATCCCGGTTTAGTCGGTGGGTATATGTATCCGTCACGCATTATGAACGAATCCCCCATAACATCCGCATGTAATGGCCCAAACGCCGGGGCTACTTCAAATATTATAGTATTCGGCGCTGCAAATCCAGCATGGATGTTCTGCATAAGTGAGCCACCAGCCCCCCATGAGTGGGTAGCTACTTTTCTACCGCGTTTTTTGAGCATCTTTGCTACTTCCATAAATGTTCCAATACCACCTGTAAATGAGGCATCAGGCTGGGCTATATCAAAGGCATCCCGCTCAACAAAAACCTGCCATTCATATGTAGCAGTCAAGCACTCTCCTCCGGCAATCGGGGTAGTGGTCTCGCTGCAAAGCTGTGCATAGCCCCATGGGTCGGTATAGTGCAGGGGTTCCTCGAGGAAGAATAGGTTGTAAGGTTCAAGGGCTTTGGCTACTGCAATGGCTGCTTCTACTTTCCAGGTGCCGGCCGGACTGTTACCCATGTGTCCATCCAGCATCACACATAGATCATCCCCAAAACGACTGCGGACAAACTCCAGCTTGCCAGCTTCAAAATCCGCAGCTTCGGACGGTTCCAGTGAGATTATCGAACCATCCTCTACTGTATGCGAACCGGCACCGAGTTTGACTCCTTTGAACCCCAGGGATGTGTAGAAATCGATTTTACCAGCGAGTTCATCCAGCGGATAGTTCGATGGTCCCCCGGTTGCATATGCCAGCATCTTTTCATGCTTACAACCACCAAGTAATTCATGCACCGGCTTGCCTTCAAGCTTGCCTTTAAGGTCCCAGAGGGCTGCTTCAATGCCATTGATTACCGTCACTCCAAGGCCAACCCTGCACCAGAAGTTACCGCAGTGATACATCCGCTGCCAGAGAGTAGCGATGTCATCTACCCCCTGCCCTACCAGGATTGGTTTGAAGAACTCAACAACTTCCGGAACGATTTCAGGGTAGAAATATCCGGCATAGGTCTCTCCCAACCCGATCAAACCGCTGTCAGTCGCAATCTCAATAAAAGCCGCACTCCGAACGTGCCTCGCCTTTGAGAGATAAGGGTCCAATGTACAGGGACCGGTAAGCAGGTGGGTTTTGACATCAGTTATTATCATTTCATTACTCCTGAATACGACAAAACATGGATGTACTGGATGAGCAGGATATATAATTTATCCTGTCTATCCTGTATATCCATGTTAGAATATCCCTCTCAACTACCTGTGAAAACTTTCTGAAACCAGGCGGCGGCGTCTTCGTGCCATTCGGGGAAGCTTACGTGGCCGGGTGTCTGCAATAGGTGGAAAACTATATCCGGTTTTCTGACTTTTTTCCGGCTGGCAGCAGTGAGAGCTTCTACAAAAGCAACTGCTTTTTCGGTGCTGACTCTTTCATCTGCATTCCCGATATATATCCACGCATTCCTGTCAGCGAGTTTAGATGCCGACTCTTGTAATGCCAATTTAGCAACCAATGGATTGTCTTCCTGACCTGTGAACTCACTTAAGGCAATCAGATCAGTTACCGGAGAGAATGCTGCTATCGCACGGATTTTAGGGTTTCCGACAGCTGCATGAAACGCCATAAATCCGCCGCGGGACGTGCCTGCAGCAGCAAATCTCTTGGGATCAGAAATACCGGTGCCAATAAGATGATCGACTACATCATTTATCCGCAGTCGAAACTCTGCGGTGATATCTTCATCAGCACTTGTGCGTGCCGCCCAACCGTCCAGTTCCGCAGGTTCATTCTCTCCCCTGTTAGAGCCATGGCATGGCAAGTCCAGCGAAGCCACATTCCACCCCTGGTCATGCAGCAACCTACCAACCACACAATAGGGTTCAGTGCTCAATGTGTCCTTACCGGACATAGCAAAAAGCAGCAACGTCGGCGCCGGTTTGCCGGTATGCACAGGCAGCATTGCAAACGAGGTACCAATTGCCGTGTGCGCAGATGATACTTTGTACTTTTTAGATAAATTCGCCATAAAACCACCAGTTTAATTATGAGCTATGAATTATGAAATTCTAGTTGAAAGTTGAAAGTGGAGAGTTGAAAGTTATTCAACACGAATTTCATAATTCATCATTCATCATTCATAGTTTCCGAAAAACGTCAGGTCCATTCCCAGGTTGTCCATAGATTCCATTGAATCGCCTCGTAACCTCGCTCGAATGTCCTGGTTACTGTGTCTCAAGATAAGTTCCTGAACAGGTTTATCATATTTGATCTCTATTGGTTGGGCAACTGTTGGATCAGCAAAGAACAAATATCCTCCCGTATTCAGGTAGGTGCAGTTATTCGATTGCACAGACATTTTATCACGGTTTACCCACGATGGTATTCTTACCCAGAGCGAATTTGAACTCATTGGGGTGATGCGCAGGGAATCGTGTGTGTAGTTTGATTCTACCCGTATATCTGCATCTTCATAATCAAAAAGTAAATTGACCCACAAGCCGGTTGCTTCTTTTCGGACTATGTGGCGGTATGCTTCACAGAGTGATCCTACCGCTCCTCCAACTATATCCATATTGAAGCACAGGTAATCCATTCCTGGATATTTATGGCCATAAGGAACAGGCAGACCCCATGCACCGAGGTGCCGATTTGCTATATCGCGGAAACCGTCAATATTATCCGGATTCGGTGGGTCCTGGATAAACGATATATCCCGCAGCTGTGAAGGCAGCAAGTGACAGCGGAGTATGCGCTCTGCATCGTGATAGTATTCAGTGAATCCCCATTTACCTAGAATAAGAGCTGTTTCCAGGACGTCCCCGGTATTGTTGGATTCTCCACGCTGCTGGTTCCCGGGGGGTATCGCACTCTCCGGTGTCCAACCGATGGCATCCCGCATCTGCCAGAGACCATTGTCAAAGAACGCCTTTACACGCATCATTAATGCAGCATCATTCGTTAATTCTGCAAACTGGGCTAATGAAGACATCACACAGGTAATAGAATGGCCGTGCGAAGTGATGAACCGCGCCGGGTCGTATGAACCATCTGCCAGATAGAACTCATTTATCAGCTTGTCTTTGAACAACAGTGCGAGCTCCAATGCAGGTGCATAATTAGTAGCACGGTAGAACTTGACCAAGGGTCCAAGCATGCGGGCTTCACCGCTGACAAAACTCTCGCAGTCCTGATATACAATCCCAAGCTCACGAATATGCTTCAGGTCCCATCCCGTTTCCGGATTCCACAGCTTTAAAATGGCTGTTATGCTGTTCTCTGCCAGTTCCCGGGCCTGTTGATCATTCCTGTATCTGGTCAGCGCATAAAGAGCGTGCAGGCCCTCTCGCAGGTTATGGGGACAGAAGTTTACAAGCTCCCCACCTATCGCTGTCCTGTTAAGAGGCAGTGGTAACGGGCCACTGTAGGAAAACAACGCAGCCCGTCGATGATTCTCAATTGCAGATTCATCCAACTTGATTCCAATTGCATCCTCTGCATTAAGCAATGCATTGAGATGTCTGCCGGGGACGTGCGCCTCGCTGTGATAACCGCTGAATGTTAACTGGGGAGTCGGCCACACGCACGAGCCAAAGAATGGGATATTGTTATCATCCGCGTTGAATATATTCTGCATCGTTCGGCAACCCAGGCGGATTGCATCAGCTATATCAGTTGTGTTTACATTCTTTACCTGGCTCATTTTCATTGACCCCTTATGCAACTAACCCTTTAACCATTCAGTATCGAATGCTGCGAATGTGAGATTTTCGTATGGATGCTGCAATCCGCGTTCATATTGACATGCAATACGACCATCCGGCAGTATTGCAAGGCATGAGTATGCTGAGTGACCATCATACAGGCAGCGGGATACCGGCCAGGTGACGCCATTGTCGGTGCTCATTCGAATGGTCAGGCCTGTCCTGTTCTCACCAACTGGATTGGTAAAAACCAGATAACCTTCCGGAGTGCGGATTATGCTCCCCTGGCAGTTCAAATCCGGCAATTGCTGATCCGCCTGCACCTCGCTCCAGGACATACCGCCATCGTTGCTTACAGAAATGCGTCGATATGGAGTACACCGCTTCGATGTTCGGGCGTTGAGCATAATTCTGCCATCGTTGAGCTCAACAATCTGGCATTCGTCAAAACCATCACTGGCAGTGTACCCGCCTAACCTCCATGATTCCCCGTGGTCATCCGAGTAAAAAACACTCGACCCGCAGCAGTCATCTGCACCTGCAGCTTCTGAATGATTGCATGGTATAAGCATCCTGCCTGCATTGGCACCAGTTTTTAGTTCAATCCCAACGCCAGGCCCGGCTGCATGCCAACCCCACGTTGTAAGTTTTACTTCAGCTGTGATATCCCGTGGTTTACTCCAGGTGTGTCCATCATCATTGGAAGCAGTCATATAGACATATCGGCCATCGCAGCTGTGGAAGAAGTCGTAAGAATCAGCGCTGGGTTTGTTCCAATTCATAGCCAGCCAGATCGTGCCGGTTGAGCTGTCCTGCACAGTGCACGGGTTACCGCAGGTATTCTCTCCATCCTCCCAGATAATGGACTGCCCAGACCATGTCCGGCCATTGTCCTCAGAACGCTTGACCAGCAGATGGATGGCGCCGTGATCTCCCGTGGAGTGCACCCTCCCCTCACAAAATGCAAGCAGCGCGCCGGATTTCGTTACCAGTAGAGAGGGAATGCGATATGTATGGTAACCATCCGTTCCACTTATGAAGATGTCCTTCTGTTCAAAATCCATATTATGCCTCCAGGGTGATTCGCAGCGCCCAGACACTGTTGGTCTCTTCTGATTCGTCCGGGATAGGATGCCAGCCGTATGCCAGCCTGTCATAAATAAGCAGCAAATGATTATCGTCCAGTCTCATCAGTTCAGTGTAACTCGAGGTAAACCCGCTCAGTCCCTGCTGGATCATTTCATCCCTGTCATTCCAGGCTTTTGTTGAGTCCGGGTTGATGGTGTCGTGCGGTTTGCAGGCATTGTGATGAGTGACGATATCGATTCCCTGCCAGTCTAGTCCCACTCCATCATTATTGAACCATACAGAGATTCCCGGACGACCGCCGGAGAGTGCAATTATATTATTCGGCATAACTTCCAGGCTGGGTTCTACGGACATGGCGGACGTGTAGCTTGGCTGTGTCCATGTGTGTCCGTCATCTTCGCTGTAAGTCCGGGCATAAGGCACGAATGAAGCCAGCCGGAACAGACACATCAACCTGCCATCCGAAAGCCTACATATAGCAGACTCACAGGGACCTTCTATCCCTTCTAAAGGGCAATCAGCTCCGGCAACTATGGACCGGACTTTCCAGGCAAAACCGTCAGCAGACTCAACGAACACCAGCGAATATCGTTCATCACCCTCAAAATGTCCATATAGGGTAGTCAGGTATTCGTCATTCTTCCCTTTGGCAACCTGACCATTAAACACAAACCCGGCTGTAGCGAGTTCAGGACCCATTGTTTGCAGAGGTCGGGGCCAGCCAGTTACTGTAACTCCGGATAAACTTACCGTCAATTCACCCTTTGGAGAGATTATATTGCAGGGGGCGCCGATAACTCCTTCACCCCTTGGTCGCAGATAGTATGGAATCACCATCGCACTGCCATCCGGAAGGATCAGATAATTCAGTCCTGCATCGCCGATAACCCGAGGCTCATCCCACGTCAGACCGCCATCTTTGGAACGGGAAAGGTAGCAGAATGAATCTGAAATATGCATATCGGCATAGGCGTTCATAAGAGCCCAGAGGGTGCCATTCGGCTGGCGGATCAGAGAAGGGAACCAGCAATACCACCGGCTCCGTTTTACCAGAACAGGCTCGGACAGCGTCACTTTAAGACCGTTTAACTGAATCGGAGAACGGTCGATCCACTGAGTTGGATTCAAATCTGAGGTTTGCGCATTGCTCTGTTGCATAATTTTGATCCTCACTGACAGCTATCCCGCTTTATTAACCAAGCTTTGCTTTCGACCGGTAGTTGGGGCGAAAGCGAGTCAATCATGAATAATGCGGGCTATTGGAAATAATTGCTGGTTTTCTTGCTGTATTCATTCTGTAGCTCCTATCCATTCTCCTGCATATATGGAGCAAAGGATAGCGATTACGAATGATCGTGTCTGTGATGCATATCCGGTGAATGACGGTGATCGTGGAGAACATCATCGTGAAGATGCATATGTGAATGTGGCTGCTCAGGATCGGACTCTGAGTGTAGGTGTTGATGATGTGCATCGTCATGTGTGTGGCGGTGTTCGTGGGTGATTGCAGAGTGCACATGCTTGTGTGAATGTTTCTCACCCAGCAAAATAGCCGCACCAGCTATCATCAAAGGCAGCGCTAATATGAAACGCAGGTCGGGAATACTCTTGAACACAAAGAATGACAGAATAGCGCCAACAAACGGTCCCGTGCCAAACAAAGTACTCGCCCGTGCAGCCCCTAATCCACGCATCGCTAGAATGAACAACACAATGCTCAGCCCGTAGGTAAAGTAACCGACGACCATAGTCGTGATTATAATCCCGGGAGAGGGAATATCATTCCGCAATACCAGTGCCAGGATGACAGAAAATGTACCGGCGCCTAATGATTTGATCGTGACGATCGTTAGTGGATCCTTAGCAGAAATAGTGCTGGTGATATTGTTATCAACTCCCCAGAGAACACACGCTGCAAGTATTCCTAATGCACCTATGGATATTCCCCAGGCAGCGTTTGGATCAACCGACAGGATGGCACCGGCAACCGTAATACATATAATGGCTATCCATACCTGTCGTCCAATTGCTTCCTTGAACACTACTCCTGCAATGAATGCAGTCGAGACTGCCTCAAAATTGAGAAGCAATGAAGCCGTAGCTGCCGGAGTATGTTTTAGACCCAGCATCAATACAATAGGTGCAGCGACTCCACCTGTCACCATTGCGCCGATCACACGCAAAACATCGGATTTACCCAGACGCGCTTCAGTGTGGGAGTTTTCACTCCGAAGATGCAGAACATATCTGGTCGGCAGTAAACCTATACCACTACCAAGGTAGAGCAGTCCTGCCAGAAAAACTGGTTGAATTTGTCCCAATAACAGCTTAGTTAATGGAGCACTTGCCCCAAAAAGCACCGCTGCTGCTATCGCCTGGACCTCAGGTTTTTGCTCTCTGAACCATCTCACTTCAATTGGCCGCTCCACGCGGCGTAGTTCCGAGTGTGCGGAACAGTCTGTACATCTCTGTTATATTATGTTTTGGGACATCATCCATCATTGCGCTGGCGGTTGCAAGACACAGACCCGGATGCGGCCACTCGTCCAGCACCCGTTGGACTTCGCACTGAATGTCTTCAAAAGTGCCGTTTCGCACGACATCTATAGCAGAGACCGAACCCCATAGAATCAAGGGATCACCGTCACGGGTCCGGAGTGTGGCAACATCAGTAATATGTGTCCCGCACTCTTCTTGAAATCCCTGGAATCCGGCGATACCGATATCAATCAGAGGTTCCAACATGTCGTTCATGTTGCCATCACTGTGCCAAATGAGCTTGAAACCGGCTTTAACCAGCGGTTCTATTGCATTGTCCAGATGTTGGAAATATAGGTAATCCATAGCTTGAGGAGAGATCATATTGCCTGTCTGAGTAGTCATATCTGTGCCAAGATAACCGATGCGCGGCCAGTCCAGCCGCTTTGCAGCTTCAACTACACACTCATTGTGCCAGCGTGCATACTTCCCGCCAGCCTTCCAGTAACGTTCCATTACATCGGGATATATTGCCACAGCCATGAAGAAGCCTTCATAGCCATATGTGTCATATGGGAAGTGAATAATCGCTGGGCCGTGCGCATCCATTCCGAATATCCACACACAGTCATCCCCAAGATGCTGCTGCGTGACTATCTGGTAATCACAGATTTGCTGGATGTGGGCTTCCCTTCGAGATTGTAGATTCTCCAACTCACGCTCAATGGCATCGCTTTGTTTTTCAAGATCAGACGCTACGGAGTCAGGATCTGTCCAGTCCTTCTCCTCACCGGATGCCCACGAGCGGTCGCTTTCCTCACGCGGCGGAAATGCCAGTTGCTCACAGAAATCCACTCCGAGTATCTTGAAAGCCATCGCATGCGCTTTGATCTGATCTGCCCAGTAATCTTCCTTACTAAGACCTGTCAGATGCTGAACATAACCGGCTGTCAGCCCATTCATCATAATAGGCAACCGATCGGTCGGCTCAAAATCCATAGCTCTCAAAAAACGTTCCCGCGGACTCATCTCTCGCATCAAATACCTCAAAGAATGGCATGTGTTATTAGGTGATTCTGTATATCACCTATAATCTCCTGCTTGCAGATAGACTTCAGGCGTTAGGCTTTAGACTTTAGGAAGGGAATTGTATTCGCCGGACTTATTGACAATCGCCTGGATGCAGTGGAGAATGGAATGTCAGTTTATAGTATATTCGAGGCAATAATGAGGATCTTTAGCTTCATCATATTAGGAACTATATTCCTGGTACAATGCGCATCCTGCTCCGCATCTCCTGTCGATACTGCACATTGGGTAGTCAACGGACCGGGGACACTCGTCTGCACGGAGCAAACTGATGAATCCCTCAATATACCTTCGCACAAGATCACATTTCGACCGGATGACAGCCATCCTGATGCTTACTGGTGTAATGTCAGCGTGGATTTCTCGCCCCCCCTTAATGCGAATACGCTGGAGCTACTGATCCGGGCATCAAGTCCGCGGGTACTTACAATTAAGGTCGTTGACTCTGCGAACTGTGCTGCATACTATAGTTTCAATGCCTCAGATGGTTGGGCCCGGATCAAAGCCCACACGGAAAAATGTGATGCATTTGAAGCTGGCAGCAAGCTTCGTGATATTGCAAGCGTTCAGTTCATCTTTAATAACTCTCAGTTCGAACCGAACACAGAGTTCTCTGTGTATGTTGCAGACCTGCAGATCACCAGCACGGCACCTCCAAAACCGAAACCCTTTCTGAATCCGAACTGGATGCCCGCCAAAATTCCTGCTCCAGTGAAAGGGTATCGAATCGAGACCTGCATCTGGAATACCTGGGACAACGACAATGGCTGGGGTAAAGGTGATGCAGAGTTCAACGGTTACGACAAACCTGAAGGCATCCGCGTTGCAAAAGACGTGATGAGTCACCTTGCCGATATCTATCACAACATAGCAATCGATATGCCGTATGTAAGTGATGTGTGGGGCAAGAGTATGTGCGCTTACCTGCAGTCACTCGGTGGGATTCCGTTCGCTGAAGGGCACAATGCTATGCCGCAGGAATGGCTCACCGAACACAACGCATTCGCGCTGAATATCCATGGACAGAATGTTTTCCAGACCCAGATTCCCGATTCCTCAATGGCTCATGACATGACCAATCCCATTGTGCTTGAGGCACTGCAGGAACGCATTCTGGCATCCGCACACGCAGGCGCTAAAGCGTGGCGGACAGTCGATTATGTCTGGCCCTGGTATGGAGGAGCTGTGTGGGGATATTCGGATTCTGCAATCAAACGCTGGCGGGAAAACTTGAATAGTACCGATGCCGGCATAGAGATAATCGATGGTAAGAAGACCCGCACGGCCCATTTCATGGAGTATTTTGAGTCATACCACGGTTACAGACCAAAGCTTGCCGAACTCGGTCTGAACTCCTGGAACGATTATTTCCCTCCAAAAGCAGATGCCAAAGAGTCTCCGGAGCTGGAGAACAACCGCAAGGTATTCGCGCTCCTCTTCCACTATGAATGGGTGAAGTTTATCAATGAGGCTGCACGTCCATCTGCTCCGCTGGGTCTGCTTGCTCAGCCTATCTGCAATCCTGAGTTTTTCGACAACGGGACCGACCTCTACTGGCTGCTCAGATGTGCATATGTCAGAGGTTTTGCTGCCGAATGGTGGGGACAGGCAGATGTTATACTGCCGAACTACTACAATGGACGCTACTATGACAACATTGCCCGTGCCAACAGCAAAGAACTGGTAAACCTGGGAGAGTCCTCCGCTGCTGGAGGAAGTCCGTTCTGGGGTAAATCTGGCAGACCTCACTACTGGGACAACATGGCAAACTACCTGATCAATTACAGCCAGGCAGCATCAGTCGATTTCAAAGCCAAACACGACCAGTATTGGGGGAGTTCATGGAAGAAGATGTCCAACCCCAAAGGCCGAGAGTACCAGTCATTCACCGCGTTTCGCAGTGCATGGAGTGGATTCTTGCAGTGCAGGAATGATCGAGCACTAAAGCCTAAGACAGATCTTCTGGCGATTGGTATGAGGACTGTGAGCCGTGCGACCGATAGCTTCGACAGGGGTATGTCCAACCAGGAATATAACCTTGCCCGGTATCTCTACCCACTGAACTATCTGCACGATGGAGCAGCGTTCCCGACGGATGGTTCAGTCAAACTGGATAACTATCGGACAATACTCTATTCCCCATTCGAACCACCGCAGGGGTTTGCAGCAAAACTCGCATCTTGGCTAAGCTCCAAAAGCGGTAGAATACTGATCACTCACAGTTTTGTCCCGTCGAGGTTCAGCGCACCCGCTCCGGCGCCCCAGGGCGCATCCAGTTCAGTTCAGTCGGGTAGTCAGGAGAGATTGCTTGGCTTTCGGAGTATCGTACACAGCAATATAACAACGGGAATACTAAGAGCGACAGATAAAGCGATGGCCCATTCCCTCAAGAACTATATTGGTAAGGAGATCAGACTTTCTCACGGCTTGTATGAGACACCTGGCGGTAAAGTGCTGGCATATTTGGGTGACAAACCTCTTATTTCAGAAAGGAAATGTGGAAAAGGTAGAGTCATATATCTTCACTTCCTCCCTCTGGAAAAGGCCGGAAATAACTCCAATGTCAGTATGCAGATCATCGACCAGTCCATCCAGTCATCAGCATTTGAGCGGGCTATTATTGACGGCGTGCTCCAGTACGCCGGATATAAACCCTCTTCCATTACCCCCGAAGGCAGCTATGCCCTTGCCTTCAACCTACCAAAAAACCGCAAAGCATTCATCACCTACAACTCCAACGCCCGCCTGGATATGGAATGGGGAGGTGAAATCTTCAACGTATTCCAAGCCCAGGACCACCAAACCAGAGGCACAGTCCGCTTGCTGGCAGGAAAACCCTTAACCAGGTTCAAAGTGACAGATATGATCACCGGCGCTAAATCCAAGGTCATGAGCGACGCATCAGGTTACATACCAGTCAGCATCGCAAATTGGAATATGCGGGGAGTGTATGTTGATGGACAATAAAGAATAAGGGGGACACAGGCTTTTTCACACACAGAGCACGCCTACTGCACCTTAAGACTTTGTCGCAATAATATTATGAAAATATACCGCGAAAACTGATACAGAATTTCGTGTTCCCGTCGTCTTATAATCATGAGAGTACTTTTTCGTGGAATTTCCGACAGGCAAGCAGATTTTTCACCATGGTCAGGATGACAGGCTTCTGACTTCTGTCTACTGTCTTCTGACTTCCTGTGCAATGACCTGTGGGAAAAGTTAAAATCTTTTTCTTGCTAAGCATTGCAAAAACGAACTCTCCCACGCTCAATTCGTTAAAATCTGAGCTCAATTCGTTCTATGAGAAACTGGATAGAAAATCCGAAACGAACTCATTTACTCTGGTAGCTATGGACATGCAGTAATATCCACACTCAGCCGCTGATCACACGCGGGCTGGAACCGTGGAGAGAGGTTTGGCTGATACTGACTGCAGTACCCATTCCACCGCACAAAGAGCGGGATCACAAGACCATCTAGCCGAAGCTCTTCGGACGCACTTCGGGTTCGATAGCTTTCGGCCAGGGCAAGTTGATGCCATCAGCAGTCTCCTCCAGGGTGAACACACACTGGTTGTAATGCCCACCGGCTCCGGGAAGTCACTTGTTTACCAAATGGCTGCTATGCTTACAGATGGGGTCACGCTGGTTATCTCCCCTTTGATATCCCTGATGCATGACCAGGTTCGTGCACTTGCAAAAAGACACATACCTGCTGCCTGTATCAACAGCACATATTCCTTGCAGGAGCAGGCTGCCAGGTTGAGAGCTTTGGCAGATGGACGGCTGAAGCTGGTCTATGTAGCTCCTGAAAGACTGCGGACACCTGCGTTCAGGGAGGCAGTGAGCAAGGTTAAGGTAAGTCTCCTGGCTGTGGACGAAGCACACTGCATATCTCACTGGGGGCACGACTTCAGGCCTGATTATCTAAACATCGCCAGTGCACGCGCAATGATGCATAATCCTGTAACCACCGCGCTTACTGCAACTGCTACTGCTCAGGTGCGGAGCGATATTTCCCGAGAGCTTGGACTACATAAGTCAAGGGAGATAGTCTCCGGTTTTAACCGTCCAAATCTTGCATTTGAGGTCAGATTTGCGCTCAACCACCAGGCAAAGGCTCAGGCACTTGCTGAAGTGCTATCCGCACTAGAAGATGGATCAGCAATAGTCTACACAGGTTCGCGGCGTGACTCTGAGGAACTTGCGGGGTTGATCTGCCATGTGACCGGACAGCCTGCGGAGTTCTACCACGCCGGAATGGATGCAGACGCCAGGACAGATGTGACCAACAGGTTCCTCTCCGGTGAACTCCCGATAGTCACCGCTACCAACGCATTCGGAATGGGAATCGACAGGGCGGATGTTAGAATGGTCGTGCACTTCACGATGCCGGGATCACTGGAAGCCTACTATCAGGAAGCCGGGAGAGCAGGACGCGATGGAAAAGATTCGCAGGCGCTGCTGATCTACTCCCCGCAGGACACATCGCTGCACGAGCATTTCATCAGGTCATCGGCTCTCGAAAGAGATAAACTATACGCTGTTTACAGGATGCTCTCCAAACCTGGAAGCGCTGCTCATTGGGTTGATAATGCAGAGATATCCACCCGGACCGGACTTGCAGAAGTAGCTGTGCGTGTAGGTCTGTCACTTCTGGAGGAAGCCAGGGCTATTGTAGTGCTGGCTGTAGATGGTAAGAGTTCACACATCGAGATTGGAGAGTGGAATGAGGGTTCCATATCAACTGCTATTACCAAATCCAGGCAGAGGCTGCAGGTCAAGAGAACGCAATTGCAGGACGTGGTCAGATATGCAGAATCCAGCCAATGCCGGAGGAGCACTATCCTGCAGTATTTTGGGGATGTATCCAAACCGGTAGCCTATAACTGCTGTGACAACTGCATTACTTCCAGCAGTGCACAACTTGATACCTCCACACCACTGCCTGATGGGAGCAAAATGGCGCTGTTGATACTGGAGGCTGTGCAGAGGCTAAAGTGGCAGGTAGGCAGAATTAAGCTGGCACAGATACTTGCCGGGGGAAAGTCGAAGGAGATTCAAGAAGCTGGATATACCAGAAACTCATTCTATGGACGTCTGGAAGGTCACTCGCAGTCTGAAGTCCTTGATATCATCGACCAGCTCCTCAGGCGAGGGTACCTGGCTATGGAGGGCAGTAGTCTCCCGGTTGTGAAGCTTTCCCGGAAGGGTGAATCTGCGCTTGCAACACGGCAGACGATAGAAATATCCTTCCCGCATGCTCCTCGTTCACAGAACATAAGGCATCCTGTGAAAAAAATGGCACCCGGAAGCACTTACCAGGTAACAGCAGAAATGTTCTCGCGCGGGATGACTGTCCAGGAGATAGCAGCCGAACGAGTCTTGTTACCGGATACTATTTACAGCCACCTTGCCAGATGCATTTCGACCGGTGAATTGAAGCTGGAGCAGGTGTTAACTGCTGATGAGATCAACATCATAAAGGTAGCAATGGATAGCGCAGGGCAAGAAGCTGGGCTTGGATTGGTTAAGTCCATATTGGGAGATGCATTTGGATATGGGCCAATAAGCTGCGTGGCAGCAGCTAACAGGAGACATACACAGGCCAAGCCGATAGACTCATCTGAAATCAGCCTTGCCCAGAAAGTTGAGGAGTATCTGTCCAGTTCACACCCAAGGATACTGCCGGGAATATGGGACAGCGGATGGTCTCTCGGTTTCCATAGCACATTCTCAGGTGCAGACTGGAACCGGAGTTTTGTGGGTGACCTGGTATACAGGCTAAAGTACCGTGAAGATAGGGAGGCTGTGTATGAGCTCGTAAGAATGGCTGCAGATATCTGCAAGAAAGACCCATGCATTCGCTCAACAGAAGTTATCGTCCCGATGCCTGGATCAATAACGCGGACGTTCGATCATGTAAGTCTGTTTGCCAAACAGCTTGCTTCAAAGACAAATAAGCAGGTTTTGAGTGCATTGTCGAAGGTAAGAGCCACTCAAGCGCAGAAGGAATTACATACCATCGCACAGAAACACCGGAACATGGCTGGTGCGATTGCCTGCGACAACAGCGTACGGGGCAAGAATGTACTGCTTGTCGATGATTTATACGATTCCGGAGCAACGTTCGCTGAAGCTGCCCGGGTAATAGTGGCAGCAGGTGCAAAGTCGGTCTGCATATTGGCATTAACCAGCACAATACACTCAGATGCATAGGAATGAGCTAACGTGAGTAAATTACACTATTTGGCATTGTCTCAGATAAAGGGTGTAGGCCCTGTATTTGCGCGCGAGTTGCTCAAGCGGTATGGGAGTATGGATGCTGTATTCAATGCTCCGGAGACTGAGCTGATTTCATTTCAACGAATGACAGAGCAGATACTCGAAGACATCCTAAGGACTGATCTGAAGCAGTATGAGAGTTTTCTGGAAAAGCTGCAGTCAGATAATGTTGATCTACTTACCTGGGAGGATATTGAGTTCCCTGAAAACCTGTTGGAAGCCCACACAGCCCCATATCTGATATATGTTGCAGGCGCACTCTCACCAGCCGATAACCAGGCAGTCGCAGTAGTCGGCACGCGGGAACCCAGCGCCTCATCACTTCAAACTGCATTCTCACTTGCGAAGCAACTGGCTGAAGCCGGGATAACAGTAGTCAGCGGACTTGCTATCGGCATAGACACTGCTGCACACCAGGGAGCACTGGCTGCTGATAATGGACGGACTATCGCAGTGCTTGGATCAGGATTGAGCAGGATCCACCCATCGTCAAACGTCGAATTAGCCGGGCAAATCATAGATCACGGATGCATTATCACTGAATACGCTCCAACAACCCCTCCAAATGGCCAGAACCTGATGGCTAGAGACAGGATAATCAGCGGGATGTCGAGGGCAGTGATTGTAGTAGAAGCCACAGCAGACAGCGGCAGCGTGGATACAGGCAAAAAGGCAATCAAGCAAGACCGCAAAGTCTACGCAATCCCCGGCAGCCCAGGCACAGACCAACTAATAAAACTCGGAGCCCAACCCTTTGACCCCAAACATTTTGTTGTGGAATACATCCTGACAACTTCTCGACCCGAGCCGACTAAGCACAATGAGCAGTTGAGCTTATTCTAGAGTGTGTATAATCTACTCCCGATATAAAAGAATGCCATCATTTGTTTTTCAAGTAGTACGCAGTATATAATTCCAAGAGTCTAACTTATCCCCGTGATTGTTGAGGTGTATATTATGAAAGCAGCACTGGCTATTCTATTCCTGATCTTTATATGCAGTACTTCCGTGCATGCGAAACAGGAATATCCACTGGGATCACCCGGCAGTGTTGCCAACTATGAACTTACTGAGGATACAACCAATCGTCCGGAATTTGAAAGGACGAATAATCTCTCTGTTGTAAAGGTTAGCTTTACTATCGGACAGTTAGTAAAGATAGGAAATATTCAATACCAGTGGTTCAATATGAGTTTCAACAGAAAGAATGGAGAGACTCATTCTGCATGGCTGCTTATCGATACATTTCCATCCAAAACACGAATTCCCAATGTAGCAAAATATTTATGGTATGAGGATAGCTGGCCTGATGCTCTGGATTTTGTAAATGCTGTTACCAGTAAAGCTGAATTACCGAGATTATCTCTTTGGAAATATGGCTGGCCAAGAGATATCAATGATACTGCACCTGTAGCTATTACTAATGATAAATCCGCTCATTTAAACATACTGTTTCAGGGATACATATTCAAGCTGGCAAATATATCCACAACTAAAACACTTCGTCCTGGAAAAGCTACAACGATCAGACTCCGTCCCGACGCACTGGTGGGACTGGCAGGTACAGACAAGGATCAATTGGGCAGGCATAAAGCGTCATTTGGTCCGGATTTCAGATATGAATACGATGCTCCACCATCAAGAGCGGATGTTCAGACCGATCTTGATTCAGGACTAAACTTCTTTGCAAACCATAAAAAAGCTGATAAGTGGCTATACAGGACAAGTTGCTATATATCTAATATGTATGGTGATTTCGATGATTGGCCGCTTGATTTGTATCGTTCGAACTTTTATGGCAGAGCATGGATGGTTGATGAGCCTTGCGTTCATTATCGAGGAACGCTGGCAGAAAAACCGGAGTTGGCAGGTAAGCTTACTCCAGCAGAAGCAGCAAAAGGATTGGAGAAGTTCTCAAAAGCAAGATACAATGAACATCATGGGCATTATGGGAGGGATTCCATTGCCATGGTTGTTGGCAAATATTTCGGTATTGGAAAAATGAAACTGGTCGATTATCCCTACCCCATTTGGGAAGTATGGTGGGATACAAGCTGGTATCAGATTGCAGATTCGGATACACCGTGCGGAATAATTGATGAAGACATATATCCGGAAGATATGATAGAAAAATTGAACATGGCTTTTGACACACGCATATCACCCCTGCTTGAAAATGCCTGCGAAATACGAATAGCATTCGGTAGAGGGGCTGCACGTAACTTCAACAAAGAGTGGGGAACTGCCTTATACGGATATTTCATGCCTGCTATAAACCCCAAGCTGGATATGGCATCCTATAAGTATATGTATGACGCTGGCGCCAGCTATTTCTTCCACTGGTATGGTTGGGTTGGAGCTACTGATGCCCAGATACCATTTTCATACAAACGCTTCTATGCTGATTCCATGCGTAAATACATTAATATGAATCCCAAGCGCGACATGAATAAGTTACTATATGCAGCCAACAAATGCATAGTGTTGCCCTATGGATATGCGTTCTCTCCTGAACCGATGTTCAGGATCCGCTGGATGTCACTCGATAGAAAGAATCATTTTGGAATAACTTACCGACAAGTCCTGGCCAATGCAGCAGCAGAAATGGAGAATATGCTCCACGATGGGACTAAATTTGATGTGGCAATTGATGAACCCAGATTCACTGCAAAGGGTTACAAGGAGTTAATATATATACGAGAAAACGGAAAAGTTGATGTGGTCCGAAACGGTAATATCATTACTTCCTACCAGGGACCTGTCAAAACTTCATATCGTGCCGATTATGGGCCAGGCCCAAAAGTGTATATTGAAACAAAAGTAGACAAAACCTCCAGTCCGGCAAAGATAAGTGTTAAGATAAGCACTGAACCGGGCACAGGGGAAATTGCAAAAAGCCTGTATATCCAACAACCTCCACTTGTCTGGACCGATGTTCTTCTACCCGATCTGGACTGTATGTATACAGGCGCAGCAGAATTCGATATTCCTGCAAAGCCGGGGACATACAAGATCAGAGCAGCAACAAGCGATTGCTTCGGAAGGCCTGCAATAGTTGAGAAAGAAGTTGTTGTGGACTAATGCGACTGTTCTGATTTACTTTGGTGTTTTATGTCCTTTTTCATGGGCACATTGTATTTGACGATAGACCTACTGATACCAGCTGTCAAAACGCTGGTTTGGGTTTGAATTCTCTTCAACTGACTTGCAGATTCAAATTATCAATCTTACTGCTTTAACACTGATCGATCCCAGGTGATGTCTTCCCATCTACTAAGCATGTTGAAGTTTCCAATATAATCACTCTCTATAGACTTGCGGTATGCATACAGTTCTTTCATAGCTTGATGAAATGGTTCTTCTACCCCGGTCTTGCGGTATTCCCGGTTGGCTTTTTGTGTAGCAAGTGTTAAGTCTACATTTCGCAGTCCCTTTTTAAGAAAATCAACTCTTGCTTCTGCAACTCGATCACCTTTTGCAGCTTTTTCGGCTTTATCAAGAAGTTCCCAGCCTTTCGACATAACAGTAGGAGTAAATATTGAATCAGCCATGCAGTAAAAGACTTGCCAGTTTCCTCCATATTCCTTGGCAGCTTTATTGTAGAAAGCTTCTGTAATGGCTTCATCAACCTTCTCCCAATGAAGGAAATACTTCCTCACAGCCGCTTTAGCTGGGCCAAAGCCGGAGTAGTATTCATCTAGAATGTCATTCACCGGTTTAGTAGGCTGACTGTTCATTCGAGCCAAAACATAGAGGTTAGGACCCTGAGTAGCCCACTGTCCAGTCAGTGAATCGAAATCCGTAGCTATCATTCCATGTTTTGCACAGAAAGCAAGATCCTCACCCAATTTTTTTGCATAAAACACTGGGAAATTGTTGCAACTCAACGTGTAGTTCGGCCTAAGCATTAACTTGGCTCCTGTCTCAGACCATCCCAGCCACTGTTTTTTGAATGCTTGACGGCTCTCTCTGCTCCACGGGAACATAAACTGAGGAACTAAACCAATCAGGATATGGTCATTGAGCTTGGTACTGACAGGTGGTTTGCTGTAGTTCTCATAAGCGAATCCCATCACCACAGCATCGGGGTTTACTTTTCTGGCTTCCTCCTCTACTGCCAGATAGTACTTCGCGTAACGATCAGAAACAGAACCGAGTGCAACATACCATAAAGGATCTTTCGCAAGGAATGCATCTTTTGCCTTTTTCAGTCTTTCACTGGTTGTTTCTTTGGTAGTTGTTTCGTTTACATCCCAGGTGAGACACTTTTCGCATACGCACTTCCCTGGCGTGTCATTTTCACTAGCATCTATGTATGATCCATTCTGAGGTCCACCCATAACCTTCCAGTCATCGACTATTTGTTTCCAGAGACCTGGCTCAGCAACTGACATACCAACAAGGTCAGGTGTACCTCCATAATGCAGCGAGTCTGATCTCCTTGTTCCATCGGGAAGCAGATTGAAGTATTCAGGATGACTTGTTGAGAACCTATTCCAATAATCGCCGTAGACAAACGAGTGGTGAATATCCATTTTCACACCCATCGCAAATCGTTGACGGCGCATCCATATCGACTGGTCTCTGTAATATCTCTGAGATATTTCGACCGATGACCAGCCATCTGAACCAAGAAATCCTCCGTCTCGAAATCTGCTATGTTTGAGCGGTGGTATATAATGCTGGTCCCAGGCATTTACACTCAGCTGTTTATGCTTAGGGATCACCTCTCCTCCCACTCCCGGCCATAACCATCGCACTCCCAGTTGCTTTTCGAGAAATTCATACACACCAAAAAGTGTCCCTACCTTAGTCCAGTTAGCTTGCAGGGGCCCGATAGGTTCACCTTCACTATCATTTCCAGCGATGAATAGATTATGATCATACAGCTTGATTATGCACTCGTTCGGGCCAAGTTTTGCAATATCGATACCGGATCTTAGTGTTCTTTTACAATTCCCCAGATAGACGTGGTTTCTGCTTCCTGAGGAATCACTCTCATTGATAATTGGGACAGCTACACCTGTTGACTTCTGAATATGGTATTGAAGCTCCTCGGCCGCAAAGTTCACTACCTTCAGTGGTGAATCCGGGATAACTATTTCAGACTGTGTTATTCCTACACGCACTATTTCTATTGCATTCGCTGACGATGTACTGATTATAACAGCCATAAATGCAAATGCAGCATATATGGATATGACTTTCCAATCCATGAATATTACTCTCCATACTTTTTAATAAGGTATCATCTTCAGAAATACATCTCTGGATTATATCTAATAACAACGATCATTTAACCTCCCAGTTTTCATTGTCGGATGCGGCGCTGATTTTCTCGCTGACTGTCACTGTCCATTTGCCTGTATTGGCATTTACAGGCCACATCATGGAGAACGTGTATACGCCTTGATCAGCTATCCTCACACCTGAGAGGTCATCTCTTATATTGCCTTTTGGATCAGTCACTTTTAGATCAAATGGCAGTGTTGCTTGAACAGGCTGACCATCCCGACCGAGTAAACGCACCATAATCATGAACCTCCTGCCGGGAATGCTGGACTTTCCTGAGACACTAACTTCCACAGATGCGGGAGATTCCTTTAGTAATGCGAGTGATCTGCCCCAACGGTCAGAGACTGATACATCGAATACCATTACTCCATCCTTAACCGTAAACGGTATTTGCTCGCCATTCGCTATATCTGCCAGTGTGTATTTGGCTTCATCCTGGTCGGCATACGCCAAAACTCTTGTCTTTGCATCGGCTTTATTGTGGTTTGCAATCAGAAATATCCTGCCGCCGTCTCGTTCATTAGTAAAAGTAATTGCGCTGAACTCGCCATCTTGCGGCTTGGATATCAGTTGGACGCGCTTGTTTAGTGCATTCGAGAGCAATTTTAGCTTGGTTTCATTGGCGGCTGCTTTAAGTGCAGCAATGGGCATTCCAAGCAATATTGCTTCACCTCGACCTATAGAACCTCGTACGCATGCGGCTGTCTTGTCCGCAAAACTAAACAATACTTTTGTGCTTTTCTTTGGCAGCAGCGTATTGCCGATGCTCCACTCCGCAGTTTTCTGCATTCGTGTTTCGCTGTAATCGGTGACAATATTGCGCTCTTTCCCACTCTTTGCAGGAAGCACATTATATAGAGTGCCAGTCTGCTTTTGAGATTCGTTGAACTGACCGGAATCGGAACTCACAAGCAGCGTTCCACCTTTTTCCGCATATTTTTTGAGTCCTCTGAGGGTTACCTCTTCTATTTGCTTACAGTAGCCTACTACCACCAGGTCGTAATTCTTTAGCTCTCCACGCTTCACCTGTTCATCGAATATGACGTCGACATGCCCAAACATCCGCCTTAATAGATCGAATTCTGCCTGCACAGCATATGTCATATCAAGGTATTGACTGGAAGTGCCGGTCATTTTTAGATAGTCAGGGTTGAACTCGACACCCATAGACTTGATGATGTGTGCGGTGTTGGGATACAGCAAAGCTACCCGTGCTCGTGAACGATTATAGTGATTCAGCGTGCGCCCGATTCTGGCTGCATCTGCGGTAGTTCTCTTTGCGATATCCGCGAAATGCATATCCTGGCAACCGTTCTTCTCAAAGCTTGCTGTGTCATAGTAGAATACTTTGAACTCACGTGCACCCGCTGACAAAGCTGCAAAAACCTGTTCCGGGAACTCCATATAGTAGTTGTTGGCTAACTGTCCTCCAGTAAACCCGGGTATGGACAACTTACCGAAGTTACTTGCAGACCATAGAATAGCCATGCTGGACAAGGACTTCTGGTAAAGTTTAGGTTCACCATACCAATACTCATCGGGTGATGAAGCGCCTAGTGAGGATATTGTTGCAAACAAGTCGCATAATGGCGATGTATGGCCAGCAAACGAGTTTGGAGAGATTATGCTGTCAGTTATCCAAGATGGTTTGTAGGCTTCAGTAACGCTTCTGCACAGCCAGATGAGGTTTGCAGCTACCTTTTCCTGATATTTTATAATGTTGTAGAAAGAGGGATCTTTGGCATCTTTAGCAGGTGCAGTTCCCATGATTGCCTGGTAGCCTTTTGCAAGCTTGTCAGACATCTTCATCCATATGCCAACAAGCTCATCGCCTACAATAAGACCATCCGTAAGCGGCATTCGTCCATAGATATTTTCACCAAATGCATTGAGCCAGGAATGTTCAAATGGCAGAAACTGCTTGTTTGGGAATGCCGGATCCGGGGCTGGTGGAAACGTGGAATCCAGAATTACCGGTTGAGAAGTCAATATATTATAGAGTATTGGATACCAGACTGGCCGCACCCGAAGGCCTGCATCCTGCATACGGGAGTAGTACAACGCTTCCCGATAGGTGCGCATCATCCCCGGGTAAGCGCCCACGGTCACTCCACCCAGAGTGCCAATGCCTGTAAATCCTATAGATTTCAATTCCGAGGCTATACGTGTGCAGTCTTTTTCATCCAGATAATCGGGAGCAGAGAACACACTGAAGTTGAACTCATCGGCAGCCAGGAGCGGTAGAGCAATCGAGAAGCGTTGTAAGGTTGTGCAGACAATTCCTGCCTGTTTTATCAGATCCAGACGGAGATTGTATATACCTTGATCAAGATACGGAAGATCGACTACTATGCTGGAGGACTTGTCGGAAAGTGGGAATGTCCCCGACGAGATTACTGCCTTTCCCGGACATTCAATATATGCCTGTACTTCATATGGATAAGACAGATTTCCTGATAATGCAGGGGAAATCCGCAACTTACTACCTGGTCGGAAGATATCACCGTAATTATCCGATATAATGTCTATCGACGCCTGCACTTGGGAAGCATTTTCTGCATTATCTTGACTAACTGGCGCTGCAGGGAAATTGGCAGGTCGTTTAGTTAAATGCAGCAGTAAATTGTCCCAAAACAACGGGTAGTGTGCTGACTGGAAGAAATCGGTTTTAAGATGCTTTAAAAGAAAAGTAGTCGATTCCTGACAGTAATTGCCATGTATTACAACCATAGAACCTTTTCCTGTTTTCTTTTCAGTTATGAAAGCTCCGGGGGTAAGAGATGTATTTGTCGACTCATCGTCCAGCAAACCGACGGTAGCATGAACTTGAGAATCAGTCGTTGGCTTGCACAATCCCGCACGTACAGTCAGTTCCAGACTGCTGGGGAATCCCTTAAAGAGGGGATTGGAACTGTCCACATTTACCTTCCGATAACCGGGCTTTGCATACGGAGGATCGACAGGCAACAGATCTTTTAGTGGTGAAGCTGTCCATGGTTTATCCTTATCGTGCAACCAACCGCTGAGAGTGGTAATCATTACCAAATTTCCACCACGCTGCACGTATGTACGAAGATCATCCATCTGACGGGCTGAAAAGGATGCCGTGGGGAGGTCGGTTATAACTATTAGTGAGTATTTTCTCAATGCTTCGTAGTTAGTAGGCCAGTTCTCCAGTGCAGCGCCTGTAATACCTGTGTCACGCACACGAATATCCACGTTTTCCACACCCAGGGCACGCTGAAGCTGATCGCGCACATATAACAGGGAATCATAACCAAACGCGCTTCGCCAGCATCCTATCAATGCCCGCACCTGACCGGATTGTTCTACATCTCCACTATCTACAGGAGGAACAAATTTATCAAACCATACATTAAGGAAATTTCCCGGTGAATGGAACCCGGAGGGCAAAACGCTGACAGAGGTATATTCAGTCCCACCAATTTTGCGTGTTCTGCCGAAGTTCATGCTCCATCTAGTGCCATCAACGGGCGCTTTCTGACCGAGGCTTGAGAATGGTATGGCAATCTCAGAAGTCCAACCTTTATCACCTATCTTAGCTGCGCTTCGCCATTCTGGATTCCATTTTAGATCGGCATCAGGTGGCTGTGAGGCAGCATTCATCTTTGCGTTGTATTTAGAACCGGATGGATTTACTGCCAGATGGAAATATTCTACTCCATCCGGTGTGGGATTAATAAAAATTTCCAGTAATTCTCCCGACCATATCTCAGTAGAGTTTACAGCTACCTTTGGCACCTGCATTTTGGATGGAGCAGGCTCCTCAAGCCAATATGCGACATATATGTTCTTGTCATCGTAGCATACAGCGACCTTTCCACCAGCTTTGGGAATTCCTCCCGTATATACCTGCATAGGCAGCACGGTCGCCGTTTTCCAGCAGGTTTCGGACAGACTTCCATCAACAACCGGAGCTGAGGCAATCTTGTGTATGACCAGAGGTGATGAAGCGATGCATACACGTGCTGGTATTCCAAAGCACAAAATCAACACAAATATATACAATGCAACTGAAAATGATCTAGACATAGGTTTCACCTTCCGGGCATCACCGCGACGACAGATGCAATCCGAGTTCGATCCTCATAGTAATATGCTCTTTAGATGTGCAGTTATTTGGCCGGTACGAGTTCAATCCTCTCAGTATAGACAGCAGACACGTTTGCCGCGTTGTTGGTGGGGGATACCCAGATCACCTGGTTTTCACCCGGCACATACTCACCAAGCTCAATCCAACGATACTCGCTGGTTGACAGCTTCTCGGCGGGGACACTGATATCGCCAAAGGGATACTTGGCTGTCACATTATCGTATACACCGGTGGTCAGCGCCGGACCCTCGGTACCTTTCGCATCCATCCGCACACGGATCCGGACGGCGTATTTTCTATTAGGTTCCAGTTTTTCGACGGGGACGCTCCACTGGATTGACCACGATCTGTTATTGCTGGGCTGGCGAGTAACTACGCCGGTTGTAGCCAGGGGGTCGCGCACAATCTCGGGACATTGGTCGGCGTCGAGATGCATCGCCAGCGTGAAGTTAGCCGAGTCAACGAACAGGGTACCAGGCGTGACCGGAATCTGCTTGCGACCGATCAGCACATACCACTTATTGATGACCTTGGTCAGGTCCTCTGTGATGGGGGGTCCAACCACACCTTCCACGATCAGACAGTTCGCATTACGAGCGTCAATCTCGAATTCTTTGATCTTTGACTTGTAGGCCGCGATATCGTCTCCAGGCCCTTTCTCTAACCTTATATACGTCAGAGGCAGCCGGGCGGTGCGTACGCGTTTTTTCAATATCGGATCGCCACCAACGGCCTTCTCTGCGGCGTCAATGTGCTTCTCCGCAGCGTCCCAGAAGCTCGGGGCGACCGACACTCGCCCGGACCACTTTTTCTCGTAGGCCTGAGCAGTGTCCCATGGTGTGTTCTTCGCGGTCTTCTTGTGCCATTTCTCCCAGGCAGACCATATCATGTCGTCGTATGCCTGCATCGCCGGAGCGGCAGCTCCGTAGAATCCTGAGTTGAAGTCGCGAATCAACGCCTTGGTGTCTAGCGTCGGGTCCCAGCTCAGTTTAGCAAACACCCAGCATCGCTGGAAGCTGTGGTCGATGCTGAGGTTCGGGTTGTGTTCAGTCTGAAAGAGAATGCCCTTTGCCCCATTCTTCACGTATTGGCGCAGGTTTGCGGCAATGACCGGAATGTTGAAATTGACCGGAGCCAGACCCCAGTGGGACGGGTAGTCCCAGACGATTGATGGCGCCTGCCATTTGTCGTGCCACGCCTTCATCGCCTGCGAGCTTTTCTGAGTTTCCGTGAAGAACAGATCGCCGAAACCCCACGCGTGCGCGTCTGTGCACATCCATATCATCACATTGGGACGAGGACCGAAAGTCTTGGGCGGTACCACAGTGTTCAGATAGGCGAGTGTGGTTACGTAAACCTGTGGGTGCTGCTTCTTGACTGCGTCGGCTACTGTGTTCACAAGTTTCAGGAGTGGCGCCATTTCTGTGCCCTCACTGTCGATGAGAGGTTGGCAAAGCGGGCAGTGACAGGCTCCACCGCCGTCATTGGGTGACATGTCCAGATACACCGCATCCGGGTCGCCCTGAAGCGACGTTTTCGCCTTGTCCACGACGATCTTGACGACATCGGGGTTTGAGGGACAAATCTGACGGGTCGTACGCTTAGCGTCATCCCCCATCATGAAATACTCAGGATGGGTCTCATAGAGCCCGGAGGACACGTACCACTCGTATGTGTGCACGTAACTTGGCACCCACTTTGCATAGCCGCCCCATTCCGACTGCACACCCCACCAGTGGAATGTCTTGTTCCGAAGTCCCCAGTCTGTATCACTGGCGTCAGAGTAGTGGACAGCCCGCAGCATCTCGAATGACGGCACGTAGACGCGCGGCACCACGCGGAGATTCAGAGTAGGCAAACTCGGGATTACTGCACCGTCGTCTCCCGATTGATACCAACGACACCCAAGGTCCTCTTCCAGTAGTGCGTATACGCCGTCTATGATACCGCGCCGCGTTCCACCGGTTATATAAAGGTTGTCGTCTTTGACGGCGATGGCGTACCCGTCCAGGTGCAGGTCACTCTTTGGCAGTCCGGAAGTGTCAAGAATTGCGGTATTTCCAACACTGATAACGTGTCCTGGCAAAATTCCTGGCTCCTCTTTAACCACAGGAAAACTCGCGCCGGTGACTACCTGCAGCCACTGGGCCAGATCGGTTGCTGCCTTTTCCTCCATGGTGGTCGGTTTGGTCGGGATCAGGATGCGGTAGCCTGTCTTGCCATCCTTAGCCAATGCTATTGCGCCTGCTGCTTTCCCCTTCGGCTTGAGGGAGTTCACCCATCCGGCCACTGGCTGGCGATAATGGATCGCGTCCGTGCCTGCCCGGGCAGGGGTATCTGCGAAAGAGAGGCAGGTCACAAATGCGGCAACCAGAAGAACTGGCCGTAACCTGTTAATAGTGTCAACTTTCATTGGAATTCCCTTCCGCTGGGCGTACCAGCATTTGGAGTTTCAGGCCTTGAGGATTAGACCACAGGTATGGTCACATCTAATCTTGCACTCCTCAAATTCTGTAACCGAAATATATGTCATTGCGAATTGCACCCAAACGCGTTTTTACATATTCGGATTCTCCTATGCCGAACTGGGGTTCGGCGGTCCCATTTTAGCAACATTTCCCGGGAATATACTCTCCAGCCAGGTTTGTTTCCGGGACGAAACCGTAGACCAAATCAGCATCTACCCTTATGGCATATAAACGGGCTTGCTCTAGTTCTAAGTATATACGAACTGGTTGGTCGATTAGTGAATCTAGGGTTTCGTTGAGTTTGTCTCCATCTTGCCATTTCAAGGGGAGATAATGACCATCACCTGTAATAGGAATGCATTTTTCAAGCTCGAAACCGGGGAATGGGGTGTTGTCGAGTTTGCGGAGTTCGGCTCGGATTTTCCCGAAGCGTCCAGTGGTAGCGTTTAACAGGATCGGGCCACCGTGGGGGAGGATTCCACGCATCAGGATTGATCCTGTGTCGCTGTGGGACTCCAGTGCGCAGAATCCATCTCTTCTCCAGCGGGAAACTGTGATGCAGGCTAAGGTTTCGTCATTAGCGAATTTCTCTCCATCATTGTGTTCACCCACAAAGGACGTAGTATACACACGCAGCCATCCTTCACCGTCCATCACCATTGCCGAGGGGTATTCGCTGCCGAAGTTGTCTTTACCCCACCCTCTGTCAGGGAGGAAGTTCTGCCGGTTCGTGCGGTTCCAGGCGAGACCGTTGACACTGTAGGTCAGTTCGGAATCCACTCGTCCCATAAACCTGGTGGAGCCGACCAGATCGTTAGGCGCTCCCCACATGCGCAGCAGGAAACCAAGGAAGTATCCATCGTAGAGAAACTGCTGCATGCCGTAGAATTCGACACCGGGCATGTCCATAGGGTCAGGATGCACTATAACCTGAGGTTTCTCAAAGTGTTTCCAGTCACGGGTCTGATCTATCGATACGCGCCTATCTCCGAGGATGGGGCGGCTGGTCCACTGGTATTTCTCGGTATAGGGATTATAGATAACACCGCTGTAGCCATCGACATGCTGCCAGCGCCATACAGCATCCCTATCGATGGCCCAGTGGATGCCATCCGGTGATGTGGCTACCCGGCAGGTACCATATGAGGAATCTACAGGGTTTGATGAAAGATCGGTATATGGAAACTTGTAACGCCTAGCTGGATCAGGCTCGCGTACATCAATAAATGGAACACCATTACCGGTGAACTCGCCACTGAAGACGATATGGGAAGCTTCAGGAGTCGCGTTTCTATCGACAAGAGGATCCTGCCGCACTGGTTGCCAGTTAAACCCGTCAGATGATTCATACAGGCACATACCTATCCCTTCATCCCCTGCAAGGCGAGATACCGCAGCAGCACCCCACATCCGCCAAATACCTGTATCAGCATCACGCATAACACATCCAACGTTCTGGAATGCCAGCGACGGGTCGTGCCAAGGCTCAATACCCGGCCAAGGCTCAGCCTGAAACCAACGCCGGTCGATGCCCTGCCGGGTGAGAATTGCCCAATCATCAAAAAACAGTATTGTGCGCATAGTATATTCCCTCTTTCAGAAGAATATCTTACCCTCTATATAGTCCCCTGCAAGGTTGGGTTCTGGAATCAAGCAGTAGACCAGGTCCGCGTCTACTCTTACTGCATATAGACGGGCTTGTTCCAGTTCCAAATAGATGCGAACTGGCTGGTCTTTGAGTGCGTCCAATGTGTCCAAAAGCTCTCCATCCTTCTGCCAGCGCAGAGGAAGGAGGTGACCATCGCCAGTTACAGGGATGCAGTTTTCCAGTTCAAATCCGGGATAAGGGGTGTTATCGAGTTTCCGGAGTTCTGCCCTGATATTCCCGAATCGACCGGTAATAGCATTGAGCAGGATTGGACCACCGTGTGGCAGGATACCTTTCAGCAGTACTGATCCTGTGTCGCTGTGTGATTCCAGAGCGCAGAAACCGTCGCGCCTCCAGCGGGAAAGTGTAACACAGGAGATCATTTTATCATCGCTGAACTTGTTCCAGTCGTTGTGCTCCCCTACACACGATGTAGTATAGACCCGCAGCCAGCCTTCATCATCCAGTATCATTGCAGTCGGGTATTCGCTGGCAAAATTGTCTTTACCTAGTCCCCGGTCCGGGAGGAAGTTCTGCCTGTTTGTACGGTTCCAGGCTAATCCATTGACGCTATAAACCAGCTCGGAATCTACACGACCAAGGATTCTGGTAGAGCCAATCAGTTCGAAAGGCGCTGCCCATTCGCGCCACAGGAAACCTATGAAATAGCCTTCGTAAAAGAACTGCGGCATACCATAGAACTCGACACCTTTCATATCTGATGGGTCAGGATGAACGATGATTTGCGGTTTTTCAAAATGCTTCCAGTCGGAGGTTTGGTCCAGGGTAATACGCCGGTCGGCAACAACAGCCCTGCTGGTCCACTGATAGCGCTGAGTATAGGGATTATAAACAGTGCTAAACAGCGTATCGACATGTTGTCTGCGCCAGACTGCTTCCCGGTCGATAGTCCAGTGGATTCCATCGGGTGATGTAGCTATACGGCAGGCGCCATATGAAGTATCGATCATGTTCGGAGATAGGTCGCTGTAGACGAGTTTATATCTCCTTTCCGGGTCAGGTTCACGTTCATCCAGAAAGACAGCATTAGCGCCTGCGTATTCCCCGCTGAAAACTATATGAGAAGCCTCGGGTTTGGCTGATCTATCGACAAGTGGGGCTTGAAGCATAGGCTGCCAGTCAAATCCATCAGCTGATTCATATGCACACAGGCAGAAACCTTCATCATTGATGTCCCGCCTGGTCATCCCACTACCCCACATGCGCCACTTGCCGGTCTGCGGATCATGTGTAACTGTCGATACACTGCAATATGCAAGCAGCGGGTCTACCCAGGGATCCTTACCAGGCCACGGTTCAGCCTGAAACCAGCGTCGATCTATACCCTGATCTGCAAGAATAGGCCAATCATCTAGAAACAGAATAGTACGCATAATTTACACTCCATAGATTGCTTTCATAGGGGCGACCCTACGTTAAATGAAACACTTTTACATCTTCCGGGTCGACTTCCAG
The DNA here is from genome assembly GCA_942493375.1 of Abditibacteriota bacterium. GTDB lineage: Bacteria > Armatimonadota > UBA5829 > UBA5829 > UBA5829. The sequence goes on from OW818698.1 coordinate 1,471,516, forward strand.
ACTGATATTACCATCTTCCATTACTGCAGGTTGATTGTTGTATATATCCACGGCTCTGTGATACTCGGGTGGAATGGAGATACGGTCAGATTGGCGTAGAGTTCTGGAATCGTTGAATACTGCAAGCAGAGCTTCGCCATTGATGCCTTTTATCAAGCGTGGACGCAGTTTTTCACCACTGACTTCTGCAGTGCAGTGTTGGGTGATTATTGTTTTGATGAGCCTTTTGGCTTCTGGATCTCCTGCTACCAGTGCAAGCCCTATGTACGTGCCGAAGTAGTATGCTGTTCCGATGTCATAAGCATTTTTAACGCCGAGACGCAGTGAATCACAATGGGCGATGATCTGCCCTGTCGTGGGTTCAAGCGGGACGAGGTAGGCTCTTACAGGAAAATCAGCTTCGCATGGATCGGTGAAATGGATGCTCGGGCCATTGTAGATTGGGTCCGGCCATTGTTCGTTATTGGGGTTGTTCAGGCGCGGTCGATTGTCCGGATCGCTGTATATGGCTTCACCCTCAACAGCGCCAACGACTTCGGACAGAACTCCGGCTGGTAGGTTTGGACGGTTGTAGCCACGCTGGTCGAATAGTCCGGTACGTGCTTCAGCTAAAAGCACACCTCCATCGCTGACAAACTGCGCAATACGTGCTGCAACTTCATCAGGCATTGTCAGGCACATGGGCATTATCAGGACTTTCAACCCAACAAGATCATCCAGAGTGTCGTATGTTATATAACGCGCATGGAGATCACACTCCCATACAGCCTTATAATAACCAATGTGCGAGCGGGTGTAGAGTTCGTCTTCACCCTCCATCGCAAAAAGCTGCATTGTGTTGTCCGGGTCATAGAGGATACCTACAGATTCCGATGGCTGATGATGATCTATAATATGTGCGAATCGATGGAGCGAGTCAGCGATTTCTGAGGTTGCGCGGGCACGATCGGTTGTTTGACCGTTTGCACGTATTAGACCGAAGTTTGTTGCTTCCGGGCCTGTGCTTTCTTCCAGGTAGCACCAGTGGAGGGTCGCTTTGGCACCACAGGCAACCGACAGCCAATTCCATGCACGGTAGTCCTTGGGTCTTGGTTGAGGTGATTTGGCGAATCCCCGAACATATGTAGAACCGCCACTCATCTCACTTATCCAGAACCGTTTTCCCCTGGCAGCGCTGCGGGTAGCATCGATTGTTCCACAGCACGTTCCCAGGTCCCAGTTGTGGTATTTAGGGGCAAAACTTGTGCCCCACATATCTACATGTTCTGCAAGTTTCCAGTTGTGGATATATGCATTGGGACGCGGAAGAAATGGAGGAACTGCGCCGCTGTGGCTCATTACGAAATGGTCGGGAGCGACGGATTTCAAGATATCATAACGCCAGCGCATGTGGTCGCCAAGTTGGTCAAACCAGAACCTCCCCCAATCGAGCCAGTCTGCATAGTTTCCGTGCCTGTTGGGAGGATTTATGTCATCCCATTCACCATATGCCCGTCCCCACGTGTTGTTAAGTATTTCGATAGTCTGGTATTTATTAGAGAGCCATCTTCTGAACGCTGCGCGGGTCTCCTGGCAGTAGCAGAACAACCTATCTCCCATATTGCCCCAGTAGTTGCAGACCCAGGCTGGTTCAAGATGGGGTTCATTCCAGCAATCGAAACCTATCAGCATTGGATTGTCACAAAAACGACCAGCAAGCTCCCGGAGATAACGCTCTCCATGTTGCTTGACTACTTCGTGATCGAAACAGAGACCGGGATAACCGCCGAACTGAGTTGAATCATAAGGACCAAGCTCCATCGCCTGTCCGTTTGCGCTGACATACCGGGATTCAGGATGTGCGCGTTCCAGCCAGTACGGAGCAGATTCCAGACTAGTTTCCAACAGGAACTGCAGACCAAGATCATTGCAGATAGATGCGATCTCATCATACTCTTCCCAGTCAAATCTATCCGGCTGACGGTGAATAGCGTTCCACTGCATCCGAATGCGAATGAGATCGAATCCCAATTCCTCGCGTATCTTTGTCAGATGCCGGCGATGTTCACTGCGTGGAGGATTAGGCGGACGAAGATATGCAGTGCCATAGAGATAAGCAGATGGGATCTTCATTGCAGCATTCACCAGTCGACATGTGTAAATGCAGATAGCATTTACACTAAAAGAATATGGAAGTTTAGCATTATGAGGGTGGTTTGTCCAGTGAGACGGGCGACCGCTGAGGGTCGCCCCTATGGTCTTGCTACTTATTCAGTTTCTCTGCAGCCTGCATTATCTGTTCTCGTTTTTGTAGCAGTAGGTTGCCGTCGGTTATGTAGTCTCCTACCAGGCTGTCTACGCTGCCGTTTAGTTCCAGGAGTTTCCTTAGCGCCAGTCCTGCATTTCCGGATTTTTCGGCCAGTTTGGAAGCTTCGGTGAAGAGGTCGTAGTCTTCGATTCCGTCTCTCAAGACAGCGAGTCTTATAGAGTCCAGGGGGGTATCGTTTATGCCCGGATAGAGGAGGTATCCATCACCTCCGAAGGTTCCTCCTCTGGAATCAAAATCAGCGAAGTTGGTCTTGTCGTAATCAGCAGGGGTCTTCTTGTTCTGCTCAGCCCATACATCGACTGCCCAATAAAGCAGTCCCTGAATACCAAACTTATATGTCTGCCAGCCCAGGATCCGATGGTCTATTCCAGGGTTGTCTACAAACAGGTTGGGGCAAGGCAGGCTGGGACCCATGCAGACATACCACCACATCTCTTCACCGTTTTGCTGCACTCTCTTTGCAGCTTCAAGGTCGGTAAATACAGTCAGGGGGCACCAGATTTTAACCAGACCATCAAGATCACCTCCGGGATTCCATGCTGTCTGCATTATCTTTACATCAGGAACCGCTGCCTGCAGGGCTTTATAGGTAGTTTTCAGGAATCCGCTCTGGCTGTTTGGGGCTTCATCCTGTCCATATACATAACAAAGGTCCCACCAACCTTTTTGTTTGTAATGGTCGGATATTACTTTGCAAAGAGGGCCTCTTTCAGGCATCATCAGAGAGCCATTGCCTCCGATATTTGCTGAAGTAATCCCGGCAGGGACCATTGCTTCCATATATCTATCGATATCCGTGAAATCATAACTTCCGTCGTTTTGAGCAACAGGCAAAAACCATGTGATGGGTGTAATTCTGTGCTCAACCATAAATTTCGAATACCGGATATAGGTATCCATATAATCTCCGGTGAGGTAAGGCTTAAAATTGCCCCGGAGCACGAATGCGGTCCTCATGTGTGACTTCTTAGGAATCGTAAGATTATAGACTTCGACCTGGATTGGAACCTGAGTTGGCTGAGCTCCGGAAGATGAAATATTGATAGTTCCATTATATAGACCTGCTGCATCGGAAGGCAGGGTCTGCACGGTGACGAAGTACGGCTGACGGCGTCCGACTGTAACGTTCATTGCTCTGTTGGGGAGCATGACATCGGGGATTTCTTTAGGCATAGTGCTGCCTGGAGCAGGCATATCGTTTCTGACATATCCGACTGGAGTAACTACTACCCGGTTTGCAGGAATAATGCTGCCATTTGGACCGGTTAATCCACCTATGGAGACGCTGAGTCCTGAAAGGTCCTTACCAATTGGCGTAACTATTATCTGTGCAGGCTCATATTCACCCTTGCACATAGTCAGCTTGATGAGTTTTGAATAAGATCCGGCACTCCCGATTGACGAGAGCACCTTTTCCATACTCGATGGATTAGTTACTACATAGTCAGGGACTGTTCCTTTTCGGGCAGATTTTGAGACTATCAGCAGATCACCCAGGCGACGCTCTATTCCGTTCATTCTCTGGTCAAATCCGGATTTATCTGATGCAGCTTCGAAGTCGGCACTCAACTTTGCCAGGTCGGATTTTATGGAATTGATATCAAGAGCTCCGGGGAGTCCTGTCCAGGATGACAGACTCTTAGCTAGTTTCGCGGATGATTTCAACCGGGGGAGCATACGGGCAGTATCCAGCCTGACTTTCTGCAGCCAGATGGTTTTTCCGGACTGATCGTCCACTTTAAGGAGCAATGTAGAGGCATCATCAGGGATTTTCACACTGGCAATTGCTTTAACCTGTGGTTTAGTCACTGTCGATGAGAGTATGGTTGAACCTTTCAGTGCCTGGACTGTGAAAACTTCAGAGGAGGAATCGCTGCTGCTGAATGGAATGTTTACAGATTCAGAAGTGACCAGGGGAATATCGGCTATGCGGGCAGCGTGTCCGTCACCGACCAGTTCCATTTCACCAAACCTGGAGGGCTGGTGGAATGAACCAGCCATATCCGCCCATGAGGATATACCAAGTATAGAAACAGCGTTTCGGGTGAAGTTTGCTCTTAGTTTTGTGCCTGGGGTTGGGGTGATTTGGAGATCGGCAAGAGGAACGCTGACTTCTACATACCAGGTGTCAGATGTCTTGCCAGCACTGGTCTGCCAGTTGGCGTTCCATGTCATGTCTTTGTATGCAGGATCGCACATTTCATCTGCAACAGACCCATTACAACTTATCCCGGCATGAGCATATTTACCTTTGGGAAGCTCAGGAGAGACAATGAACAACTCAACGCAGGAATCCCCCCACATCTCGGAGTCCCTACCGGTTGCAGTCACTGTAAGTGCGTTCGGGTTCTCACCGTAGCATTCATACAGGAAATACATATTCTTACTGTCATAACAGGCAGTGACCCGAGTCTGTGCAGCAGCCTGTTTTGATGTCCGAGCATCACAAAAACCGGTCGTAGCCGCAGCCCTGTCCCATTCTCCAGGTGTGAGTTTGCCATCGATAACCGGGGCTGTTTTAACTTCCGGGACAGCCAGGTAGGGCATATTGGCTGCATAGGCTGTGGATATGGCAAGTAGTGAAATGGCTAATGATAGGATAAGTTTATTCATTTAACTCCCAATTCTGTTGATTGAACCGCGAAATGCGCGAAATCACGCGAAAAACCATTGTATAGAATCCCTATAGTTTATTGTATCATTTGAGTATTGCCATACCAGTGAGTATTGCCATACCAGGAAGCAGACAAAGAACAATGAACGGAAAATAGAATGCTGCAATGTTGAGACGGTAACCTTTTGTATATGGTCTCGATAAAAAATACACCAAGCCACCCATATATGCGAAAAGTGTGGCGACGGAAAGGCAATATGCGATAACAACGCCGACCGTCCCAGGTATATTCAAAATACAGACTTCAATTATAGATACCAGCATTATACAAGCACCAAAAATCAAAACACGCTTGAGTGCTTCTTGATATGGACAATGTGAAAGTCTGAGAGAGAGATAACCTAATCCCAGACTTATAGATTGAACACAGAAATACACCCAAATATGGTGATGCATATAAGCATTGATCATTTTGACGACAGGTATCATATGAGTACTGTTCGGATCTTCTATCATTATGGCACTGGCTAATAATGACAAACTGATCGATAAGACTGCTGTGACTGTAGTAAGTCTCGAATGTCCGTGAGATTGATTGATTGTGTCCATTGTGTCCTCATTGCTCATGCGAGCGGGAGGCCGCGGAGGGCTTCCCCTACGAACGTTTTAATAACCATTCATTTTATGTTTGGGCAGGTTGGTAGCCTGCATCACAATTTAGGTATGTCTTTTAATGTCTGCACTGCTGAGACGGATATTTCGCAGGCTCCGTTGGGTTTTATTTGGAGGTAGCTGGCGGTTTCGTATAGGATGAAACCGGCGAAGCGACCGTCGTCCCGGACTTGTTTGTATTCATCCTCAAGGGTGTCCGGGTTGATGTAGCGGTTTACGGTTACGGGGATGTTCTTACTTTTACAAAGGGCAATCATCTCCTGGGCTACTTCATCTTTGAATATGCAGTCGAATGGTAAGGAATAGAAACGCAGGACTGCTTCATCGGTCAGGTCTTCATTGATCCAGCGCTGCCACTGGAAGTCGAGGTTCATCGGATAGGCCAGCATTCGGTGTCTGTGTGGATTGGGACGGTACCAGTCCATCTGGAAATGGATCCGCATCAGTTTACCCCTGGCATTGATCTGTTTTTTAGCTTTGGCGAGGAACTCTGTGTAGGAATCTCCCCGGACAGCAGATATAGTCGGAAGGTCTATTTGACCGCGCTCACGGCATTTTTCCAGCACGACTTCATTGAAACCATATTCCAACGGATGGTTGGTATGGGTGCTGTGGTTTTCCTCTCGGAAATCTATTCCGTCTACCCCAGCGTCCAGAAGGTCATCAATACACTTGAACCAGAAGTCCTGCACCTCGGGTTCAGTCTCACAAAGAGCGCCGGGCAGGTATTCATTGCGACCGCGTGCGAAGGCTACGATTCCTTTGTTGCCACTCAAGTTGGGGGTGTCCAGGTTGATCAGCTGGCCATTGTAACCGGTGTCAAACATCAGTCCCCAATTCCGGAAATCTACCTGTTCTGCGAACCAGATAGCTGTGCCTGATGCAATTACTCCCGGGATCTCCTGACCATTGGAATCATATGCAGAGAGCATTGCAAGGTCGGTGTTGTCGAAGTCGGGTGTGCCATCGGTAAAGTCCGTTGTGATCAATACATAAGGGTCGGTCAGTTCGAAACCACTGAGAGTGAACACCCGCTGCGGATCTCCTTTGGCTGAGACAAGATTATCGGAGAACAGGTCGTGGACATCCTGCGAACACGGTTCAATAGACTCAGTCACTGTGAACGGAATATCCAATTTACGATATTGAAAATTGAGATCGCTGGCCCAGATTTGGATATGTTCGGCTGTCAAGCGTGTCGGTAGATCATCTTTTTTGCGCAGTTTTATGCTGCATATCGGGATGCTTTGAATGTCTGTGGGCAGGTCATCGGAGCGGCGTTTTATGCGCAGGTGCGGATGATCAACTACAAAAGTATCAACCCAGGTCATACGACCACCTATCAGATTGAGACGTCCATAGACCATACCCTCATAAGAACCCTCAGGAAATATCGCAGCAGGACCGGTCTCATAGGGTTTCATATAGGCATAGATTTCCAGCCCATGCCGGTGTGCAGCTTCGACAGCGATAGCAAGTGTATTCTGCCCAAGCACATGGTAGGTCTGAGCCATGTTTTTCCAGCTTGAATTATGGTCTGGTATAAAGAAGCCACCGTGCCCATCACCATAAGCTTCCCAACTGACACGCTTGACCCCACACTCAACCAACCGCTGCATCATTGCATCGATGTGTTCAGCAGTAATAGGAACAGGAGCACTACCGGCATCATCAGGGAAGTCTGCGAAAGCTTCTAGAGCGAAATTGTGTCTGATCGACATGGCGATAAACCTTTCTATTTAACATGGATGGACAGGATTAACAGGATAAAAGAATACTATTATTCTGAATGCAGGGAAGAGTCTCGTTGTTGATTACGTAGATTCAGACAACAGCAGATTCTTCACTGCGTTCAGAATGACATAGTTTTCATACCATGTCAAAACTTGCCGACAATGCTTCGGCAGCACCTAACTCCAAGCTTCGCTTGTCGCCTTGGGAGCCTCCGAGGCTGAGTGTGAAACGGCCTGGCTCCAAGAGTTGACGACCATCTTTGTTGTATATGGCAAGTTGATCAGGGGTTATGGTGAATTCTATTTGTTTGGTTTCACCAGGTAACAGGTTGATTCTTTTGAAGGCTACCAGTTTTCTGATAGGAGTGTTTACGGTTGACGCTTGGTCGGTCAGGTAGAGTTGGATTACTTCATCGCCTGCGATTGCTCCGATGTTGGTTATGTCTGCGGTTAGTTCCAGGCACTCTCCTGTGGTGAGGTTGGTTTTATTCAACCCCAGATGGCTGTATTTGAACTTTGTATAGCTGAGACCGAATCCGAAGGGGTATAGGGGTTCTCCTTTGAAGTAGCGATAGGTGCGGTCTGTCATGTTGTAGTCTTCGAATGGAGGGACATCATCGAGTGATTTGTAGAATGTTACCGGCAGGCGACCGGCTGGGTTGTAGTTGCCGAATATTACGTCGGCGATGGCGGTTCCGCCTTCTGCACCGGGGTACCAGGCCTCGATTATTGCCGGGACGTTTTCAGATGCCCAGTTTACCGCCAGCGCACTGCCATTGAACAGGACCAGAACAACCGGTTTACCCAGAGCACAGACGGCTTTCAAGAGCTCCATCTGGATTTCGGGGAGGTCGATGCGAATTCGGTCTCCGCTGGCATCGGAGTTGAACGCGTCGCCCTCTTCACCTTCAAGCCTTGCAGAGATACCAAGGCACATTACTACTGCTTCTGCTCGCTGGGCAGCAGACAGCGATTCAGTGAAGAACTGTTTGGGACCACCGTTCCATTCACCGGTGTTTCCGATGATATCGCAGCCTTCTGAGTAGAAGACTTTTGTGTCCGGAGAGACAGCGGCCCGTATGCCCGCGAGTGCGGAGACCCATTTTGACGGTGTTCCGAAGTAGTTTCCTACGGCTACTTCCTTTGAATCTGCGTTGGGACCGATTACTGCTATTGACTTCAGATCTTTTGATAGAGGCAGTATTGGCGATGCATCCTTATCATTTATTCTCGCATTTTTGAGCAGCACGATAGATTCTCTTGCCATTTTCAGGGAGAGTTGGTGGTGTTCTTCGCAGTCGCTGACTTCATAGGGAATCTGGGCATAAGGAACCATCTCAGGAGGATCAAACATACCAAGTTTGAACCTGATGTCGAATAACCTGGTTACAGCGATATCGATTTCAGACTCGGTGATCAGACCGCGCTCAACTGCTGTCATCAGGCTGGCGTATACGCACCCGCATTCCAGATCGCATCCGTTTTTGACAGATAGAGCTGCACTTTCGGCTGTGCATTCGGTGATTTTGTGGTGCTGGTGGATATCCTGGATGGCTCCGCAGTCGGAGACCACATATCCCTCAAATCCCCACTCATCCCGAAGGATGTCCTGGAGAAGGAGCTTGCTGGCGTTGCAGGCTTCTCCGTAGACTCTGTTGTAGGCGCCCATAACGGACATTGCCTTTCCTTCAACTACACAATCCTTGAACGCTGACAGGTAAGTCTCATAGAGATCTTTGCGACTGACATCAACATCAAAAGTGTGGCGTTTGCCCTCAGGTCCGCTGTGAACTGCGTAATGCTTAGGTGTTGCGACCAGTTTCAGATACTTCGGGTCATCACCTTGAAGGCCTTTTACGAAAGCTACTCCCATACGACCGGTCAGATATGGGCACTCACCATAAGTCTCCATTCCCCTGCCCCATCGTGGGTCACGGAAAATATTGATATTCGGAGTCCAGAAAGTGAGGCCTTTATAGTAACCGTGGTCATCGTGCCGAAGGGCTTCATGGTGCTTTGCCCGGGCTTCATCGGAGATAGCTGTGGCGACTGTGTGCATAAGCTCAACATCCCAGCTTGCAGCCATACCGATTGCCTGAGGGAACACTGTAGCAATTCCAGCCCTGGCAACCCCGTGCAGGCATTCATTCCACCAGTTATATGCAGGTATCCCTAAATGCTCAATCGTCGGAGACTCATGCATCATCTGAGATATCTTTTCCTGAAGAGTCATACGCGAGACAATATCTTTGGAACGCTCTTCAAATGAGCGGGATGTATCTAAGTATGTAGAAGTATTATCTGTATTATTATGCATTTTGTTCTCCGGGTATATACTTTGACTGGTAGTATGTAGCGAAATATACGATTACTGTAGGGAGCCTCTGCTTTCTATGACATCAGTTACCTGCTTCCAGAATTGAGCTCTCTCATTTCTAATACTGCTTGTAGTGACTATTGTCGGTGCAAACGGTTTGAGAATGATATGTGCATTTATGTCTCTAAGAACGGGTTCTGTGAGTCTGTCTTTATATGAACCTATTTCTTGTTTCGTATATGAAGAGATATTCTCCCATTTTGCAAATGAGTTACGAAATCCGTCTGACTGCCCGACGCCTTCGTTGTTATAATACAACCGGTATTTTGCGGTACTCCTGAATACATAAAAACCTAGAATGGCTGGTATCGAAAGCCTTAACATATCCCACAATCCATTATTCAAAGAAAAGTATTCAAGGTAATATCTAGATGGTATATTTTGTGGAAATAGAAGACACAAAATTGCATAAACGGGTATGGAAACTAGGATTACGAATAAAGAGCCAGCAAAAACACACTGCCATTTATCGCTTCGGATTTCCATTGCATTATCGTGCTTACAATAAATCATTGTACTATCCTACAGATGCCCCTTTATTATTCGAAGATGAGATTATTGTGGCGTTTTTCAATCGGAATCCAGACCTGACTACATTTACATTTGCGCTTGATGGTTCGGATATCCAGTCTCATCGAGGATTTCGACAATGTTACTGCTGGTTCCTGCATCGGCGACGACATTGAGGTTGTTATTATAACAAATAAGGTTTAATTAAGGTATGCTCCACAAGGTTTCAATTGCCTTCACTACTCGTATATCACCTCACCTGGTGCGCAGTAGTTCTCCCAGGCTGTGCATATGGCTTCGATGTTTGGCAGGGGGACGTCTGCAGTGGGACAGGCGTAGAGCATCAGACCGCCTTCCGGGCGACCTACTTTTTGGACGATTTCGTGGATCTGTTCAGTGACTTCCCGTGGGCTGACAAACGGCAGCATCTGTTCATCGATATCTACCATTGCACAGAGTCTGCCTCCGTAGGATTGGGCTATGTTATCAATACCACATGCACGCACCTGAGGGTCGTGGAAAGAGACTCCGCACTCTATCAGGTCATCTACTATCTCTAGCAGGCAACCATCCGAGGAATATTTGACGTGTGCTCCTGAACGTCGGCAAGTCTGGAACATTTCCATGTATGCGGGTTTGAGCACTTCGCGGAATGTGGATGGACGCATCATCAAGGATTGCTGCATACCGATGTCTCCATGGAAGTGGATGAGTTCCGCTCCGGCATCCAGCCACATATGGATCAAGCGCATATTATAATCTAAAACCATTGAAATAAGCTGATCAAGCTCTTTAGGTCGTTCAACTAAATCGACCATCAGGTTGTCAAACCCGCGCAGGAACTGAAGGCGGTCAAAGAAACTGCCTTCAACTATGCCCATGTATCCATTGACCAGTTCACCATGCGCATTCTGCTCTTTGCATTGGCTTCGTACGCTCTCCCAGTCCCACTGCCGGGCAGGATCAGGAATTGTAAGGTGCTCGAAGCAATTCCAGTCAGTAAGAGGGTGTCCCACGACCTGTCCCAGGATGCCAGGTTCAATCTCCAGCCACTCACATCCCCAGTCATCTGTGAAACGCTTTTCGTATATTGGCTCTGACGGCGGTGTCATTGCAGCTATTTGTTCAATGTGGGTTGTGGGGAAGATTGATGGATGACGGCGCATCATGTCCACCAACTGATGACCATACTTGTATGCGACAGACGGCATCAGGTCGAAATGGATCGGTATCCACTCGGGGTAGCGATATTCGATTGCGCGCAGCGTGTTTTCGCGTTCAGATATCATTTTGGCACATGCAGTCTCAACTCAGTAAGAGTACCCTTGCTTTTTTGGCGGTGTTTTTCATTGACTTGAATTCGGACTGCATTCTCTCCGAACGTAACGAGAGCGGGGTCTACACGGGAAGTTATAACCAGCGTTCCTGTGGCACCGGGAGATAGTCCTTCGCTTGCAGAGAGCACATTCGGCTGCAGGGGTTTATCATTAAGAGTCAGCAGGACTTCATCCAGAATAGAGCAGCCTTCGAGTTTCATGTAAAGAATCGCATATTTTGAATCTTGCATATGCGATAGATCATCATATACCGGCAAGTTGACATTTGTTGGTATACCAGGTTCCAGGGACAACGGCAGTCTGCCTTTTCTGTCGACTACATGCTCATGCATCCGTATCATGGATAAGCTCATATTATCCACAGCGTATATTTTGTCAGTCTGCATTAGGGTGCTTTTCTCACCTATCACATGCCATGCAGGATACTTTGGGTTGAACTCATTGTAAGACTCGATCCCATCTGCACCATTTGCCCAAAGATTAGTTGCTGCGCCTGCCCAACCTGGAAGAGCGTAAGGCATAGCTTCTCCACTCATACACGGATAGACCGGTACGCTGCGGCTATGACCAAGTGCAACCATTTCTGCAATGTCTCCAGTGAAGCAGGTGAACTCGACTGATGGAACAAGCAGGTCAATAAAATCTTCTTCGACCCAGCGTTCCACATCCAGTCCAATATACCTGCATGCACTGAGTTTGTTCGGTACACGGGTACTGATGAGTATGGGCTTCCCACGTGTCTGACCGATTGCATCCGTCATATCCCTTATACTGCGGATAAATGTTGTCATGATCTCCAGATGCGCTGTCTCTGCCGGTTTGCCTTCCATATTCGGACGGAAATACATCGGATTACGGAGGAAGTCCAGTTCTATTCCGTCGATGTCATATCTTTCACACACGTCCTGAATGGTAGCAAAATGCCGGTCACGCACCTCTGGTCTGCTATAGTCCACGGAGGTTGCATACATGTGGGGTTCAACAGTGCCGTCACCCGGCCTACCCACATCACCTGGACGCCAGAGCAGCAGTTCCGGATGGTTCTTTTTGAAATCAGGCATCAGCCAGGGATACCAGCAGTCATGCACATCGTTCATTCGAGACGACCAGAAGATTTCCAGATTGTTAGCCCGACAAAAGTCGATAATGAGCGTCAGACTGTCACGTCCCTGGTCTATAAAAGCCTGGGCATGGTTACGGGTAAACATAAAATCATGGGTGCCAGTAAAGTGCTGGGCAACATGCGAATCGTGCCAGTAGTAATCGAAACTCACACATGTGCAGTAGGAAATGGTATCAACATGCGAGTCCTCAAGACCGAAGCATCGGTTTGCCAGGAATGACTCCGGGGTCGGCTCAAGTGCGAGACACACATCATCGCCATCGTTATTGAATATCACCCGCCTGCGGCGGTTTGCTGCTATTTTACGTGTAGTTACCCAATCGCTCAAAGTTTGTACCAGCCTTTCTGGGACAAGACGAACCGGGAGCGCGTGGAAGCGCTCCCCTACGATATGTATGACATCAACGCAGGGTTTTCCTCCAAACAAGGAGTTTGACCGGTAGATCCTTCAAATGGATTCTGAAGTCCCACTGGTTGGCTGTGAGTTTTGTGACGACTTTACCGGTGAAGGCGTCTGTCAGAGTTAGTGGTCCATTGCAGGTCAATGAACGTTCAACCCAGAACGGAGTGCGGTCTTTGCGGTAGTCGGTGATAAGGAGCAGGCCTGTGGTCTTTGTTTCGCGTGTGGAGACAAATACTTCTTTGGAGTATGGATGGAAGTAATCCCCTTTACCCTCCGGAGCATATACACCGAATGACTGAGTTTCTTTGCCGTCCAGGAATGTGTCTTCGTATTTGGCGACGACTCCGTTCACGGCGGATAGCTCAGCCCACTGCCTGGTGTCCATGTAAGCTCCGGCCCACATGCAGTAGCCTTTTCCGCCTGCCATTAGGGTTTCCAGGACTGCTGCAGTGAGTAATCCCGGGGTGTTTGCGAAATCGCCACCGCGTCCGTTTGCTATATCATCGTCTGCATCAAGCCCGACCCACATTGCCTTGCCCTGGGTAGCCCATGCCTGCCGGCGGATGGCTTCTCTCAACGTTACCGGAGGCATATTGTAACGGAAATAGAGCTGCGGGATCACGGCATCTATGATGTTGCTGAGCGCACGTCCGTCCTGCATGCATACAGCCATCCCGTAGTCCTCTGCAGCACCGGCCCACCAGGCAAGCATAGGTTTCGGACTGGACTTTACGCCGAACTCTTTGCATGCTTTATCGATGGCCTTTTTATATAACTGGTATCTTTCGGTAGTCAGACTGGCCCGGAACCACAGCCATGCACGGTATTGCTCTTCGATATCGTCATTTGTGCTCATTGCCTGGTTCAGATCAGAGGATTCTTTTACATCCTGTAATTTGTCAAAGGCAACAACACTTCCTACAGATGCGTGCTTGTTTAACACATCCGTTGGGCTTATATATACCATTCCTGGCCGATTTTCCTTGAGCCATTTGCGCCACCTGGCTTCACACCTGGGGCAGACACATGCACTGCTGTAACCTCCGTTGCCGTAGGTCTCTTCATCACTTAGAATAAATGATACTCCTGATGCTGCAATCCTTGCGATCCTGGCCTGCCATTTGTCGAATGCCGGGCCTCTATAGGATGGACATGGACCGCTGCGGGTGCCGCTTGTAAAGAGCGCCTGAGCGTCTTTGTCTGGTTTGTCTCCCCAAATCTCCGGTCCCCAGCTTTCAGAGGAGTCTATCGAAGTGGAAACACCAGCCTTGCGAGCCTTGGTGACAATTTCCAGGACATCCGTGTTCACTTTGTCCGTGGCATGGATGGCACCATGCCAGAGGTTCTGGTGGTTGAAACCGAGGGAGGCGTATTGTTTATAATAATCCGGCCAGTTGGCAATCATATATGGCCACATCGCAGCTCCAGTCCAGATGCGCTTGGGCTGTTTCACGGGCTTGGCGTCTGCTACCTTTACATCAAACTCAGTAGGAGCGGATTCCCCACCCTCCCATTTTGCCCAGGATTTAGCTTTAGAAGTGGTTCCTGGTTTGAGAGTTGTGGATAAGTAAAGTAGACCTCCTTTGAGATCAGGTGCGAAAAGATTGACCGGGGAGAGAGTTACCAGCGATCCGCCTGAAGGTGTGGGAGTCTCTTCAAATTGCATTGCGATAGCTGAGACGCACTTGACCCCTGCAGGAAGTTCTAAAAACACTTTGCCGGTTGGTGCGGTCTCTTTGGTCCAGTCGTGCTTGTATCTGAGCATTATCCAGCTGCCGGTGATCTGCGGAGCTACCCAGGCTACTCCCCAGCGCGGGATGATCTTCAAATTATCGGCATGGGCCGCAGCTGTGAGTATGCTTACAGTAATCGTGGCCACAATCAGAAAGACTATTGTATTACGCATCGCTTGTCCTCTTTTGGTGAGTGTTGTAACTGTCATCCTGAGGAACGAAGGATCTGCTTTTTACGAACGGTAAAGCAGATCCTTCGTTCCTCAGGATGACAGTTACAACACATTTTTTGGAATTCACACACCAAGTAAATATGATTACCTCTACCCATCTTCTCCTGGGAATTGGGCTATTGAATACCGTTCAGCTGATATCTTTGGAATTTGGTTGTTAGTTTGGCGTCATCACCGGTGCCTATGTATTCATCGTAAGCTATGCCCAGGATTCCGGGTTCTAGTTCTATCAGGCGGCCGTAGCCGCTGGAGGATTTGGCCCATTCTCCGTGTGACTCTGTGAGCCAGTGTGGGGGTGACCAGGTTTGTCCATGATCTGAACTGAAAATCAGGAAGAACCCCGGGCGTCCGGACAGGCAGACTGTGATACCATTGCTCATTTGCAGAAGGATGGGGTTGACTCCATAGGGTGCGATATAGGCTGGAGGTGTCCAGGTCAGTCCACCATCTGTTGAATGGCAGGCAGCAAGAGGTGTGTAGCGTTCCATATGTGTGCCTACAGGATTGCCTCCTGAGCGCATTACGCACAGCAGGTGACTATCACCAAAATACAACAGATCAGGTTCGCAGAAGCCTTCAGATTGTGCTGGTAACGGGTACTGGTCGGATGAGGCTATGGTCGAGAGGTAGTGCCAGGTAGCGCCATCATCCTGAGAGTAGAGCATATAGGTGCGGTATTGGAAAGCTTGCGTTGCCTGGCCTGTCCAGAGCCTCGGTGAGCGATCAAAGGCAAAAAATGAATAGGCAGCCTGCAGGAGACAACCGTGTTCTGCTTCAACCATCTTGCCCCAGTTACCTATGAAGTATGCAGGAGGTTCATTGAGGTCATCACCGGTGCCTGGAACAAGATATGGGACATGGACAACAACTTCGCTACCATCGCTTTGGCCCTGAGAAAGTGCTTCAATAGAAGATGACTTTACGATAGACTGGGTAATTGGCTGCCCTGGCCGGCCCTGGTATGCCGGTTTTTCAGGCCAGACGCCTGTCCATCCGATTACGGAGCCATCGCTTCGCTGACCAATGAACTGAACTGCTGCTTTGGTGTAGTCTTTGGCACCATCTGCTATATATGGCTGCCAGGTTTGGCCGTTGTCCTGTGATATCCGGTAGCAGGTATCCGGGTCTTCCGGAGAAGACTTTTTCCAGGTCTGCGCACCAGCCAGCAGGATACCATCATTAAACTGGAGCAGGTTGTCAACATACCAGGCGTTCTCCGAAATAACGGACTCACCAAGCAGTTCCAGTTCCAGGTTGCCTTTGTTCATCAAGACTGTGCTCATTGTTGTCTCCGTTTTGTTATCCGCAGATTTTTTTGAGAACCGCGAAACACGCGAAATACGCGAAAATGTTGTGTATACTAGAGTGTGCTGCAGCAGATGGTGGTGTCATCCCAGATTCCTAGTTCTTTGAACAGGAGTTTGGCCATTGCTTTGTGACCGAAGTCGTTGGGATGAATCGGGTCGTCGGTCCACTGGAGCATTCTTAATGGGTTTTGCTCCCATGATTTGAGCCAGTAGGAATTATGGTCAATTAATATGAGATTCCGCTGCTGGGCTATAGATCTTATCCGTTCATTGATAGATGGTAGAGCAGGTTCCCGGCAGGGATCTCCTCCAGCTGGAATTGGGTTTGTGGTGTGCAGGATTACTACTGCTCCTGCTTCTTGAACCTGATCAATTATGGTATTACAGTTGGATGTGTATTGGTCCAGATATTCTGTACCTGCAGTAGAGTCATTCATACCTACCATTATCGAGACTACCTGAGGTTTGAACTGGAGGATATTCCACTGTATGTCATCCAGTATATTTTGAGACCACCATCCGCTGATGCCTGTCTTGATAACTATATCCCTGCCCCTGCCAAGCTCATAGCGGACACGTTCTTCAAAAATCTGGACATAGTCACGCATGCCATATGTATGTAACGCGCCATGGGTTATGCTGTCCCCGGTAAACAACCACTTTACGGGTTCTTCTGATTTTAAAAGGTTAGTTATTGCTTCCAACGATTTCTCCGGTTTATATGTTTTGCTGGATACAAATAAAAAGTCCCAGTTGCACTAATATATAGCAACTGGGAGGATAATTACTAATTACTGCTGGATTGAATCGAATTTAGTATCCGCAGATTTCGCAGATTTTGGCAGATTTCCAGGGAATCAGAACCACTAAAAAGCAAGGGACAGCAAAGCAGATTCTTCACTGCGTTCAGAATGACATTGTGTTTATCCCTTTATTCCAGTAGTAGCTATTCCGCTCATTATGTGTTTTTGGCAGAACAGGAAGAGGACTGCTACCGGGACCATGGCCATTACTGCACCTGCCATTATCAGGTTTCTGTTGTCTACATATGGACTCCTGAAGTATTCAAGTGCAAGGGGGACTGTTCTGTAGGCTGGATTGTCGAGGTAAATTAAAGGGCCCATTACATCTGACCAGCTGCCCATGAAGGTGAAGAGTCCTACGAGGATGAGTGCGGCGGTGCAGTTGGGCAGGATGATGCTCCAGTAGGTGCGGAGCGGGGTGCAGCCGTCTATTGCAGCGGATTCATCCAGCTCCCTGGGGATGGTCAGCATATACTGTCTGAGCAGGAATGTATTGAATGCTCCTCCCAGGAAAGCCGGAACGATAAACGGTAGGAATGTGTTGATCCAACCGAGGGATTTGTATATAAAGAACATCGGGATCATAGTTACCTGAGAAGGGATCATCATAGTAGCAAGCATAATTACGAACCATATCTCCCGGCCTTTGAACTGAATTCTTGAGAATCCGAATGCAACCAGGCTGCAGGATATAAGCTGTCCCAACACTGCCATTATCGCCAGGAAGAAACTGTTCCTTAGGAATACAATGAAGCCAACGGACTGCTCTCCGATGCTTGCTTCAGGGCCTTTGAGAGCCATCAGGTAGTTTTCCCAATGCGGGCTCCAGTCTCTGATCTCGGTATGTTTCGCATTTTTGAGGATAGTGAAATTCCTAGCAATTTTGGTCTTGTCCGGAATGACGAACAGGAGTTCATTGAATGATCCTGCATTTTGCCTGACATACTGCGCTGCAAGGGCAAAGGGTCTGCTACCGAACTTGTGAACGGGTATATCGTCAAACTTGATATGCTTCACTAACGGGTTTATCGGATTTATTTCAGAGTCAGGGTACCATTCTATCTGCTGCGTGGGAGTATCTCCATCCAGCTTGAGATAGTATCCGCCCGGCGTTTTGTTTTTAGCAAGCAGATTGGTTGAACTGGAGAGTTTGAGCCAGGTCATGCCTTTTATACGCACGGTCCTGCCAGTGGTGCGAACGCTAAAATCAAGTTTGCGTGCCTCAGCCGGATAGAACGAAGGCGGCGTAAGGTCGAGTCCGGCATTTGATTTTACTGAGGAAATCAGTGTCCAATAGAACGGAAACAGGAATATTATCGAGATCACACCGAGGACGGCATATATCCATATAGAGCCCAGTTTGTGTTTCATTTTGCCATCCTAATCCTGTTGTTTTATCTCACGCAAAGCCGCAAAGGCGCTAAGAAGGGAATTGTGACTAACCTGATTCAAGATTCCTACAGTCACTTTTATCTCACTAATCCACGTAAACAAACCGCTTTGATAGTTTCATCTGGATCATTGTTGCTATAAAGATGACACCAAATAACACCAGGGCAAGGCAGCAGGCTTTTCCCATGTGAAGATTGTTGAAAGCCTCGGAATAGATGAGCACCGAGTAGAACCGCAGCGCATCTCCGGGACCACCGATTACTGTGGATCCACCTGAGAAAAAGAGTGCCGGAGTGAATATTTGAAACGCACCGATTGTCCCCATTATCACCATGAACAAAATTACAGGAGACAACAATGGAACCGTTATACTAAAAAACTTCCTGAAGTAGCCGGCTCCATCTATTTCGGCTGCTTCATATAGTGAATCGGGGATTTGTTTCATTCCGGCGTAGTAGATGATCATAGCGCCTCCTACCCAGAAAACCCCCATCAGAATAATGGCGAAAAAGACATGGGCTTCGTCCATCCAGTTGATCGGAGCGATTCCAATATATCCAAGCAACCGGTTTAGGACGCCGTTCTCTTTGTTGTATATGTTCAGCCAAAGAACAGCAGCTTCAGCCCCGGTGAACAGGGCTGGGAAGTAGATAATGGCTTTGAAAACGCTGGCCCCGCGTATTTTGGCTGTTAAAAGCGCTGCAGTTAGTAATCCACCTATCAGAGAGACAGGTATTGCGATTGCAGCGTATAGAAACGTTCTCTGGAGTCCTACAAGGAATAGTCTATCGTGTATCAGGCTGAGATAATTGCCTAGTCCCACCCATTTGGGAGCTGTGATCATGTTCCACTCTGTGAACGATAATAAAATCGATGCCAGGATCGGGCCAAGTCCGAAGCAGACCAAACCGATCAGCCAGGGGGAGATGAACGCATAACCGGTAACGTTGCTCATGCGTTTGTTCAGCACTTCCACCTTGTTCTGCTTTCTCACCCACCCGATGTAGCCCATGAGCAATAATATAATGGCTATAAAAAATATGATTGGGCCGATCACTCTGGTGGTGTAACCATAGTGCGGTGGTATTGCCATCTTGAAGGCTTCTTTCTGTTCTTTGTCGTAAGCCGGTATAGAATCACGGATGGTCTTTTCTATAAATGCGCCCATCGATGCCTTAAAATCTTCGTATTCAGCATTTGTGACGTCTGTCTTTCGACCATTGTCATACAGCTCCCGGTAGCGGGTATCATATTCCTGTTCAATGGCCTGCTCTATTCTGCTGCCCCACTTTATTGAAGGCTGAAGAAGAGTGTCGTTGTCTGTAACATAGTTTGGCTCTGCAATCGCAAGATCATTGATGTAAGCTTCACAGCCTTTGACACCGTATGCGTTGTGGATGACAGAATCTCTGGCTGATTTCAGCGTTGGGATCCCTTTAAGATGGCGCCCGACCACACATTCCGGCTCATATGAAGCCATATATCGGACAAGTTCCCAGGCTGCATCTTTATGCTTTGAAGCAGAATATATACCTACGCTGTTGACACCGATGGATTGATATGGATGAGGACCCTGAGGTAAACGCGCTATTCCAAAGTGCAAACCCGACTTCACCAGATCCGCAATGCCCCAGGAACCGACCGTACACATCGCATATCTCTGATTCAAGATCATATTATCTGCAGTAAGTCCGACATTGGCTGCCCAGATTCCTGCTGGAGGCATCATAATTCGTTCGGCATACTGTGTCTTGTAGACCTCAATGCAGCCTTTGATCATTGCCTCGTTGCCAAGTATAAAGCTTTTGGTGGGGTTGACCGGATGATCGAAGGTCTTGCCTCCATACAAACTGGTCATGAGCGATGCATTTATGTCTGTGGCTGCTATCCCATACTGAACAAATGTGCCGTCCGGTTTTCTCAGTGTCAGCTTTCTGCACAGTGCTACAAACTTATCATATGGCATCGAAGCTTTCGGACTTGGCCATTCGCTCCTGGGAATGCCTGCCTGTTCGAATTTGTCCTGGTTGTAGACAAGGGTTCTCATGGGGATCTCTATCGGCATGCAGAAGAGTTTATCTTTCCACATGCAGTTATCCACTGCCACCTTATAGTAATCCGAAAGGTTTATTCCGCTCTTTTTCACATATTTATCCAGCGGCAGTAGAGCGCCACGGGAAGCCCAGGTGCCGAAGTTTCCGCTGAATATGGAAATAACATCAGGCGCCAGTCCGGAGGCGGTCTGGGTCTGGATCTTTTGCCAGTACTGCCCCCAGGGATATATGGCTATTTCTACAGATATGTTCGGGTGCTTTTCTACGAATTTCCTGGAGATAATTTTGGCGTTATTAAGCTCCAGAGCTCCTCCCCATGCGGCATAGCGGATAGTTTCAACACGCCCCTGGTAGCCTTTTGCTCTGATGATGTCAGATGCGTTTGATGGGGAACCACCAGCCAGACACATGGCAACAAGCGCGGCTGATAGACATCCAATCCTGTACTGCATATTCATCAGATACTTCATTCCTTATTGCTGAATACCAGCACTGTGAAACTTACGGGTGGATATTGCTGTCTGTTTAATAAAATGCTGCCTTTGATTGATTTACACTTTATGGAACCGATGGGTGATAAACATTTGGTGCTTATTGAATCATTGTCGGGGTCACCTTCGAAGGTTCCGTCTGATTCTGTTCCTGGCTGTTTGCCACGGAACTGAGCGACCCGGGTTTTGTCGAACAGATAGCTTGTAGCGGTCCATTTGCCTGGTTTTAGTCCTGAAATGCTGAGATCAGCAGTTTGAGGGGCGGATGATTTGTTAATTATTATGACCCTAAGGTCTGAAGAGCTGCCGGTTGCGAAGGCTTCCAGCATCGGGGCTCCTTTGGCTGATGTGGAGAGCATATGTTTGCCGGATATGAGCTGTCCCTGGTCCCTGAGAAGCTTGAATGCGAACCAGACCGGATATCTGTATGCTATATCGTTTGGAGCCAGTTCCTGGATTCCGTAGTAATTGCGGCCATTGAATTTGCATGCATCTGCAGTTGCGCCAGCTGAGGTGATATTACACAACACAGACGCCCACCAGACTCCTCCATAGTAGTTGCAGTTCAGGAAGCAGTCAGTATCTGCACGATATTTGGGCCAGTCTTTATTGATGGGATTCTTCAGGTAGTAGGAGGTTGGATTGACGTCTATTTCAGTATAGATGATACCTATCTTCTTCCTTGTGGGGTTCAGAGTGGTGTTGCTCAGCATTGAATTTAGGGTACGTGTCCATTTTTTGTATTCCGGAGTTTTTCCCATCAGATAGGCAAGCTGTTTGGTATCTGCCATGGTCAGACAGTCGTCACCTTCCATCAGCTTCCAGAAGCCGTGATCATTGCAGCCATACCAGTGCGCACTGACCATATCCAGAAGATCCGCACCGTATTTTTTTAGATATGGTTTTACAAACTGTTCTTCAACTGACCATCCAGGCCATGTGGCAGGACCGATGATCTTTGCTGATGGATCTGCTTCCTTTATACCTTTGCCTACAGCGTAGTGAATTTCTACAAGAGGCATATCGGGATTCATCTCGTAGATAGTTTCCCAATATAGACCTTTCAATCCACGTGAAATGAAGTGGTTCACCAAGTCACGAGCAATCTGAGTAGCGGATTCGAGCTGGTTACCGTAACCAGTGGTTACTTTTATGCCATCCAGGTTATAACGGGTCCAGCCATCTTTCTTGGAATCGTTTGCTTCTCCGTGAAACCACCTGGGCATCCACTGTTGAACACCGCCATGGTATGAGAACGCAATAATGGGCGTCCAACCGTTGGAGATGATTTTACGGATGCGGTCGACTAAACCTATTTCCATATCAGCACGGGTCATATAGTCCCAGTGATAGTCGCCTGGTTTGTCTCCACAGAGTTCATTGAGATTAACGTCTATACGGCAGTATTTGATTTTCAGGTCATTAAATGCCCCAACCATGCCCTTATTAGTTATGTCACCCCAACCGTTGTATCCGATGTTGTAGAGGTTTCCAATAGATCCAATTTGCTTTGTTGCATCTATTTTTATATTGGTAGCTGCAGATCCAGTAATGGTAAGGATGAATAGGAGTCCTAAAGTCAGTGCTAAACGCATCTTGTATATCCTTATTTTGAAAAAGCAGATCCTTCGTTCCTCAGGATGACAATATTGAGGATGACAGTACCTGGCACCTATATAAACACCTCACTTATTCTCCGACCATTCCTCCGGTTTCTATGTTGACGTCGGCTCTGGATTCGAGGCGTTCCAGTTGGCCGTCTCTTATCCAAGCTATGCGGTCGGAGATGTTTAGCATTTTTACATCGTGGGTGGCGGTGATTATTGTTACGTTATGGTCGGTCTGGAGTTTTTTGAGCAGTACAATGATCTCTTCCCCTGTCTTGGAGTCCAGGTTACCGGTGGGTTCATCGGCGAGGATTACTGAAGGGGAGTTGGCAAGCGCTCTAGCTATGGCTACCCTCTGCATCTGGCCTCCGGAAAGCTGGGCGGGGAGGTGCTCTATCCTGTGTCCCAGGCCTACCTGATCAAGTATCTCCGTGGCTTTTTTATCGGCTTCTGCTCTGGAAATTCCCTTGAGAATCATCGGCAGGGTGACATTTTCCAAGGCAGTCATAACCATAACAAGATTGTATGTCTGGAATATATAGCCTATCTGGTTGCAACGGATCCAGGCCTGTTTTTCTTCCGGAAGAGTGAACAGGTCTTCACCCAGGAAGCTGATTTTACCTGAGGTTGGAAAATCCAGAGCACCTATCATGTTGAAGAACGTCGACTTACCGGAGCCTGACGGACCCATGATTGAGAGGTACTCACCTTCGTATATATCCAGGGAGACACCCTTTAGCGCCCAGACGATCTCTTCGCCGAGTTTATATTTGCGGGTGACTTCTTCTGCTTTTATGATAACGTTTCTGTCATTCACGTTTGTTTGTCCTTGATCACATCCCCCCTGCCCCCCTTCAAATGGGGAATTGGGTGAGATGGCCTTTTAAAAGGTATTGGTATATACCATCACTGTGATATGCTTACGTTTTTGTCTGTTGTTTCTTCAGTTTCTGCAGTTGTTGGTTCTTTGTCCTGCGTTTCATTGTCTACCGGGATTTTTAGGACTATGAAGTTCATTTGCATCAGTTTTCTGGTGAACAACACTACGTTGCTTTCCAGCTGTCTGCGTTTCTTTTTGAACTTTTTGGCCATTCGGTCTATTATGGTTCCCAGCGGTGTTTCGCCATCTATGTGGCTGTAGTATTCGGTACCATATCTGTCCAGTTCCAGTTTTCTGCTGTAGTCCTGTCCGTAACGCTTGGCAATTCTGCCTATGCTGCCATCCGGGGTTGCATCCAATCTGAGATGGATATTTCCTCTGCTGTCCGTTTTGACCTCAACCCTGTCCGGACGCACCGGTATGACCGCGAATGGGTCCTTTATAACCGGTACATCGGATGGCTTTATCTTGGACTGTCTGACTGGCAGCCAACCAAGCCAGCGGAAAAAATCCAGTATCAATGGATGTCCTCCACTTTAATGTCCAGCTGGTCAGGTGTGGTGAGTTTGGTTATAAGCCCATCTTCTATCCACACGATCCTGTCAGAACGCCTGAGCATCTTAAGGTCATGGGTAGCGGTTACGATGGTAACTCCCAGTTCCTGCTTTAGTGTATCAAACAGCCCTATGATCTCTTCACCTGTTTTCAGGTCCAGGTTGGCTGTGGGTTCATCGGCAAGCAGGATGGCCGGGGAGTTGGCAAGAGCCCTGGCAACTGCGACTCTCTGCTGCTGGCCTCCGGACATTTCGGAAGGCTTGTGGAGCGCACGGTCATCGAGCCCAACCAGCTTCAGGATCTCCATTGCCTTGTCTCGGGCGTCTTCACTGTTGACTCCAGCGAAGGCCATCGGCAGCGTGACATTCTCTAAACAGCTCATAACCTGAATCAGGTTGAACGCCTGGAAGATGTATCCGACTTTCCGGCAGCGCAACCAGGCAAGCTCATATGGATCAAGCTGGGCAATGTCTACCTGATCGATATAGACCTTACCGGATGTCGGTTTGCCCAGACCTCCGATCATATTGAAGAACGTGGTCTTGCCTGAACCGGAAGGCCCCATAATGGAGATGTATTCACCCCTGTGGATATCCAGAGTAGCACCCCGGAGGGCGTGAGTCTCTGTGTCCCCGCTGCGGAATGTTTTTTTGACATCAACCGCACGGATGACATAGTCACCGGAGTCCAGAGTGGATCCGTTATTAAAAAGGCTGTCTATTAGAGCCGTATTAGTGTTCATGTATTAGTCCTATTTTACTTGTGCAGACAAAAAAGCAGATCCTTCGTTCCTCAGGATGACAAGTGTTATACATTACTTCTTAAAGCCATGGCTGGGACCATTCTGGCGGCGAAGTTGGCTGGGTAGATGGCTGCAAGCATTGCCAGTATGGTTCCTACCAATATACCAGCGAAACCGTAGCCCAGCAGGCTCAGCCATTTCATGGAACCGAAAACCAGCTCGAATCCGAATGAGAAACCATATGCCAACAGCGGGATGATTATCCCCAGGATTACTCCCAGGATGGATCCTGCAGCACCTATTAACGCGCTTTCCACCAGGAACAAACGGCGAATGAAGCTGGACAGAGCCCCCAGGCATTTCATCGTGCCTATCTCTTTGAATCTCTCAGTAACGGACATCAGGAGTGCGTTGGATATACCGATTACGGTGACAAGCAGCGATATGCAGACGATCCAGATTGTCCGGAACCTATCCTGGACTGCTTTCTTGGCTGCTTCGGCTTTGTCCAGCCTGCTCTCTTCCCCGAAGAACAGTTCTCTGCGGACGCCTGCAGCCTGCTTATTCTGGTATTGCCTGTCTGCACTGGAATCCAATACGACAGGTTGAAGCATTCCAGCGCTCAGTTCTGAGAGTGATGTCGGAACGCTTTTCTGATCTCCGAGGACCAGCATTACTGAAGCATACTTGCCTATGGACTTTAAGTCGGTGTCCCGTTTGGTTACTCCTGAAAGCTGCAATCCGTATGCCTGGATACTCTTTGGCTTACCGGAAGAGAGTTCTCTCAGCATGGCAGATTCTTCCCTACTGAGTTTGCCGAAGACGGCTACGCCGATGGTTTTTCCCTCCAGAACACCTGTCTCGGATGCAACCAGAGTGTTCATCAACCGGACAGTCTGCTGGAATTCCTTCTGTGCGTCTACTGCAGTCTTGACCAGTTCACCGGTCATAACGCTCATAAGGAACGCTATCCCGAGTGTGACACCGGAGATCGTGACCAATGCCCTACCGAGCCTGATACGGATGCCCTCCAGCGTAATCTGCAGAGCAATCTTCATCGGCAGCTTTACTTGTGTACCTATAGATTGCATTTTTGCTCCTGTTTTTTTATATTAACCACGGAATACACGGAATACACGGAAAAGGGAAGGGAATAGAAATTGGATTTATCGTTAACCAATTATTTCCTATTTCCTATAAGTGTTCCATTTATAAAAGCAGATCCTTCACTGCGTTCAGGATGACAATACTTGTTCAGTGTGAATATATTTGTTCAGTGTGAATATAGTCCCTCAGCATGATTTTATATCAGAACGGTGCTGGGGATATGGCTTTTACTATTAGGTTGAAGGCTACTCCTATCAGGGCTACCAGGCCTACTCCGGTTCCGTAGCCGGCTACCAGGATTGGGGCCATTTGCAGGAATTTCTGCTGGCCGAATCTCTTGTGGAAGTAGAACTTGCCTATTAACGCCCCTATTACCTGCGGGATGAAAGCGTGAGGCATTCCTCCGATAGCCTGCACAAATCCGAAGACAGCGATGATCGGCAAACCGAATGCTGACAGTATCCCAAATGCAGTTACAGTGAAGCCTAACCCAGTAAATATATAGTTAGGGTGCAAAGCCTGGAAGAACAATGGTTTGGCTCCACCAGTTGCCAGTGTCGACGACCAGAGCAGTATCTGCTGTTTAGCCTGCAAGTCCCACATTTTCTGAGCGAATGGGAAGTTGGCGGATGGTATTGCTCCTGCCTGCCATATAAACGCCCAGAATACAAAGCTCAGGATAAGACTCAACGGAACTATCAGCAAGTCTGCATATATGTAGCTCTTGAAATTGGTTCCGGTAAGTTCGGTAACTCTGAAGTTCTGTGCCTGCATACCGTAGTTCTCGACAGGAATCGGCGCCAGCCAGATTTCAACCCCTTTGAACCCGGATAGTATGTATGCTCCCTCTCTGATGAACGGAATTTCTACATATTGTCCGCAGATACCTATGATCTTTGCATTAACATAACTGATGAACGGAGTATACAGAAATGTGAAGAAAATCAAGAACAGAGTTGGGAACCTGGGAACCAGGATGTGACATATCCAGACCATCAAAGTCGCACAGATTGCATATATCCCAAGTGCCAGCCAGGGAGAGAAATCTCCCCTGCCTGCTGGAGTCGCCCAGACGTTTTCCTTAGGGAATTTATCTGATTGCACACTGGCAGCTCTGGCTTTGGCCTCTTTAACTTTCTTTACCACATCACGCACAGTCTGGTAGATGGATATAAGTGCAATTCCTCCGGCTACTCCTAGCCCAAAACTCATCCAGAAGTCGATAGAGTTTACAAACGTAGTGGCAACTGTATCCATACCGGGCTGCCAACGGGTGAGTATCCCCATATTATGGAGGACTGGATTCATTACCAGGGTCAGAATAATTGCTGCCAGAGACCCCAGCACTGCCCAGAACGGTATTACCATCCCCATCAGCACCAGTCCTAAATCCAAAACCAGACCGGTAGCTGTTGCGGGGAGAATAGTCTCTGTCAGTGTTGTGGAATCATACCAGGGAAGCGGGATGATCTGGATCGGTTTAGCCATCAGGGAACCGGTGATCATTGGGATCCCTATCTGAATAACTGCAAATGCCAGTCCAAGAACAGCTCCGATTGAAAAGACTTTCCATTTCCAGGTCTGTTTCTTTTCACCGGACTCCGCAAGGGCCATAGCGCCCTGAGCACCGATTGGAGCAAACGGGAACGGCAGTCTCTCAACATCTGATGTAAGCCTGAAGAAGAAATATCCCAGGGTGTAGTTGGCTATTCTGCCAAGCACAGAGAAAACGACGATTATTACAATTGGAATGAACCAGTCGGGATGCATAAGGTTTCTGGTTACAATGGCATCACTGGTCGGCTGAGGCGCCCACCAACCCGGGAACGACCCTAATAGTCCGGCGTCTCTTACTGCATCTGATGTTACGAAATACTGCCTGTAGATAAGGGCAGCAAACGGTCCTCCAATAGACATTGCACCGGCGACATACAACAGGACAACAAGCTCCTGGGTATTCAGGGACTTCATAGCCCTGCGGCTGACTTCGGAGAAGATAATCAAGGTAACCCAGGCAGCGGTGATTGTTCCACCTGTAACCAGGCTGAGATATATGGCGCCAGGCATCATAAGCAACCCGCAGAAGAGCGCTCCCGCTACAGCTGTCCACGTGAAGCCGTTGCGGAACTCCTTAGGCTGCTCAAGCAGCGTCCGATATACCTCCAGTTCGTCATTACGAGACTTCCTGGCCATGAGAACCTCCAAGTTTGAATTATGAGTAATAAAAAGAAGACAGAAGTCAGAAGTCAGAAGTCAGAATATTGGCTTCTGGTAGCCTGGTTCTTCCTGTGGAAGATCATCCAGCTAATTCCCCCTTGGAGAAGGGGGTTAGGGGGATTGATCTTCCCTTATTTACTAAGAAACCACTTCAACATTATTGATTCATCATTACCTGTTGTGGAGCTTTCTGTTATATCTCCACGAATCATAAACAACCCATATACTGGATATAAACATAAACAGAATCACTTCAAAGATAAAGACAACCGGATGTTTGCCTGTAAAATGGCAGTAAAGCAAGATGTAAAAGATTGAATTGAATACTAGAGCACACGCTCCAATAAAAACCGGACGTGAGGTATAACCACGCTGCCTACCAACCGCCCATTCATACCACCCGCTAAAGACAGCAGAAAGCAGCGAACCAGCTACAAATAAATGCGGTCCCCAATATGGCGGAATGAATGATTGCATAATATCAACATCGCCTCTCGCTAACAAACGAGTTATACCACCAGAATTACAGATAACACCAGCGGCAAAACCGTATACAAAAGCACATAACTGATAATGCCAGGTCTTTTTTACCTTAGGGAACACTATGCTTTTCAATTTTTGCATCGCAGACATTTCTGGCATTTTGTGTTTGCTCCGTTTACTTTCCCCAATCCCCTTTGGAATAGCATCCAGCTAATTCCCCCTTGGAGAAGGGGGTTAGGGGGATTGATCTTCCCGATGTTCAATTTTTATATATGATACGGATTTACTATTACAGTTTGATTCGGTAGCCAAGTCTTTCTTCAATCCCCCCTACCCCCCTTCTCCAAGGGGGAATTAGGTTATGCAAACCGTTCTCTAGTCTACCCATCTCCCTGTCCCCAGGTCCCCCAGTCTCCAAGTCCCCGAGTCCCAGTTCCCTACTCTATCTCTACCTTTCCAAACAGCTTTCTGGCTTCTTCGTACATTTCGGATCTTTCTTCGGGGCCTACGGCTCTCCAGTTCAGGAACTGTTTTCTTAAGGCTTTCAGGAAGGGCATTATTACTCTTCTCCAGGCGGATGTTGTGCCTGTCAGCATTTCTATTCTTATATATGCAACATACTCCCCGGTTTCGGGGTCGGTTGGCAGGGATATCAGCACTTTCTGGGAGACGCCTAGATCGAATGGTTTCAGCCAAACTGTTGTCTCTACTCCAGGGATCATTCCGGAATGGGTAGGTTCATTTTCACTCTTATTAAGGACGACCTGCGGTGGGGAGCAGAAGAAGTGTCCGCTGCTGCCCTCTCCATTTGAATCCAGCCATCTATGGAAGTAGCTGATAACAGCCATCCTGTCGTAGTTGCCAAATGTGAACGGCAGCGGGAAGGTCATTATTCCGTCTTCAGCCTTGGGAATGGTCCAGCTTCTCTCATCAGATGGCAGCGCAAGCCTGGCTGCAGTCCTGGCAGGAATGAGCGTTGAGAGCAAAACGCTGGCAACTATGGCCAGACTGACGTATATAGTTTCAATGGAACTATAGTCCATGTTGAGTCCACCTGCTATTCCCAAACTGGTCATAACAGTGCCACTGATCTGGCTGAGCAGGTACCCAAGCATCGCTCCCACAACCGAATATACGCAGGCCTCCGCCATAAACATAAAGAACACATGGTTAGGAGCTATTCCTACTGCGTTGTAGACGTAAATTTCGTCCTTGCGCTCATAGACCGAACCCCTCATGGTGTTGAAAACCGTCATCGCTGCGATGAGAATCGGGATCAGGAGCTCGATGAGTCCTGCAATGGTTTTGCCCCGGGTCCTGGAACCATAGTATGAGATACGGTCAACGGCATAGAATGCCCCGATGCCGATACGTTCCAAATACTCCCATATAAGCTTTCTCTGCTCACGGTAAGTAACAGCTTTCATAACCGGGGTGTTGTATTTGAGTCTATATGGTTTATCCGGGAAGAGTATTGAGCAACTAACATTGACCAACACCTGTCCACCGGCAAGAAGCGGGTCAACGTTGGTAATGAATACCTGGGAACCTTTGAGCCTGTCAGCGGTCTGAGGAACTATGTAGGTTCCATCGGACCTTCTCATCAATGTTTGGACTGAGTTCAAGTCGTATGGCATGATGGAGTGTCCATCCATGCCTACATGGTCGGTAAGCTTTACTGAATCGAATATTCCAAAGACTTCGTACTGTCCTCCCTGAATGGTGACCATCTCATGCCCTTTATTTACTTGCTCCGGGGTAAGCCCCAAGGCTTTGGCTGCGGTTTCAGGAAGCATTACAAACTGCTGAGTAGGTCCGTCATATGCGACACCACTGACATCGATGGGCGCCGGGAACCAGCCGCGTTTTGTGACTAGATACTTGTCTATCCCGGAGAACTGCGGTTCGTTATAATTCATTCGGATAGCAGCGTTAACTTTGACCCGCTTGGTTATCGACTGAGTCCCTGCGGTATATACGCGTTCGATTTGTATGTCGGTATTTTTAAGGTTTACCGGACTCAACCCAGCAACTACCCAGGCTTGAGATGACACCGGGTACTGGAGACCGTATATCTGGCTTGTATTAGAAAGCTCGTTCGGTGTCAACGGGAAGAAGTTCGGGTCACGGCGCATAATCCCATTGGATGGCGCTCTACCTGTTGGTGATTCTGAGTCTACAAGGTCAGTACTGACTGACGTGAAGCAGATCATTACGAAGGTAATCAGTACCAGTGTGACACAGGTGAGGCCAGTACGGACTTTGCGCTTACGCATGTTGTTGAGACCGAGCATGAATGCAGTCCCGACAACCCCACCCCGGTTGATATCGGCACCCTCAACGTATCCCTCTTTACGCCGCAACACTGAAATGGTCTGCATGAACTTTCCACCGACCATTACTGATACCAGCAGCGAAAGCAGCAACATCAGGAAACCCAGCAGGATCATCATCGGTGCGCTGACCATCTTGAACGCAGGATGGAAATACTGCAGCAGACCAAATACAAATACGAATATGATTCCGTTGACCAATAATTGTTTGCGGATGTCAGCACAGCCCAGGATGAGCTTCTCAAAGAAGAAAACGAATGGGACCAACAGTCCCAGATACCAGATAATACCGACGATAGCGTTGGATATTTTGGAACGAATTACGGGATGGTTGCTAATGGCATATCCAAGACTTCGGCTGGCAGCGTTGACTGCTGGGATGTCATTGCCAATAGCACGGTATTTGCGTGCCAGCGCGAGGAACTCTTCCCCATGTTTTTGGGTAGCTTCCATCTGTTCATCGGCCATATGGTAACGTCTCTGCAGAGTAAGGCGTTTCCAGTTGGTCCGGAGCATCGAAGCTGCGGCATCGAAGTATGGATAGGTCAGGTTTGGAGTATCAGCTACCAGGTATCCACGTCCAAATAATTCAGGCTCATTCTTTGACGGTGTGTCCTTGGAAATGCGGGTTTTAGGGTCCAGGTTGAGCATGAACCCTCTATATGTCTGGATGTCAGGATTCTGTGAACTGCCGTCCTTCATTGCAACATAAAATGTCAGGTCAGGAGGCAGATAAGCAATAAATGCCGGCCCCAGGTTTTCTTCATGAAATGCCTCAGGTTCCTGGAGACCAGGAGCTGTAAGGAAACTAAATCCAGGGAAAACATTCAACGATTTAGGGTTGACCTTCTGATAGCAGGCAACCGGAGCAGCACGGAATAACGCAACGTTCATCGGCTTGCTGGCTCCAGGGTCAAACACACTTATGTGTACAAGATCACTCTTGAATAGTCCCTGGCTCTTCGGGGAAAGGTCTTTATAGTATATTGGCTGTCCATCATCATTATAACGAACCGCATCGACTGTAGTAGTCTGAGGCCAGGGGACATTGAACTTGCGGAAGTATTCCCCGTATGGGTTTACCTCCATAATGGATATCTGTTTAACGCCTCTGTTGATCCACAGTTCGGGATTATCCACATAAACCCGTGCGAATGTATTGACCCCTACCCTATGACTTGGGACAAGAGATGATGTGCCAGCGGATGTGAATATTGTGCCATTACAACCAGCAACTGCGTCACCGCCTGCAACATACTTGATATTCCTAAAAGGTACCTTACCATTTGAGATTGCCAGTAGTGCCTTACCAATCGGCTGAATCTGATCTTTCAGGACATCCGTATTTACACTTTCAAAAGTATCAATGGGAGTTCCCAGTGTATTGGGTATGAAACCTTTGCTGACAATACTGTAAGCCTGCATCTCACACTTGAACCAGAGTTCGGATTCAAGCTTGCCCTGGGTTAAGCATGGGTCATTGGGGCCACCAGCGGCATCGTTGATACCCCAGCTTGTAACTTTGAACATAGGTTCATCATTGACTCTGGGGATGTTTGTAAGAATGGCATCTTTTAGATTTGAACTCTGAGGCTCCACAAGAGTCCCAGGTTTATAGCGTCCGGTTACTACTGCCATGTCCTTGAGTTTTTGTGGACCGCCGGAGTAGAGTTCCAGATTTACGACCAGTGTCTTGCTGTATTTGCTCCAGACTGTTCGAATCAGTTTGGAATCTTCCAGTTCCTTTATACGCCTGGTGTGGAAAGGGATCACCCGGTCTGCAATATATTCACGCATTCTCGGTTTATATTGCCACTTTTCAAAATTGTCACCCGCTACTCGGGACATCATATAGAATGGCGTAGAGATCAGATCCCCTGCTCTTGTATCATCGGTCTTGGCATCAATATATTTGGCCAACAGCGGATGACGATTAGCTGCAGCACCTTTTTCTTCGGGGGTAGCATTTACTGTGTCAAATCCTGGTTTGTAGGTTGGTCGTCCTGCTCTTATCCAATCCAATCTGGCAGCAAGGAACCTTTCCCGCAGATCAAGGTTAATCTCACCAGCTACTGTGGTAAAGCACTGCTCATACCATTTGATAAAGTTACGGTCTCGCGCCTGCCACTGGGTTCGGTAGGAATCCCCTCCGGACCATGCGCCTTCATCTTCGGCAACTTTCAGGCCCTCTTTAGCCAGAGCAAGCTTGGTCTTTTGATCTTTCAGCAGTTGCTCGTTGGGTATGAATGAAGAACCTCGTCCCGACGTGAACTTTTCGATTGCCTGCATGATGTTGGTCACGCCTTCGAGATTCTGGCAGTGTCCGGCTGTTGCTACAAAGACGACATCACGCACCATCTTACCCTTGTAAGGTCCAAGAGCACGTGCATATTCCATTAGAAGAGCGGGAGTAATCGCCTGCTCCCCACCTGGGGCATAATCAGGAACCATTGAATAACTGTCATAGAATCCGGCAACTGTCAGCGCTTCTTTTGCACCCGGTTTACCATCCAGAACACCAATAATGTTCCGGACTGACTTAGTCTTCCATACTACTTTACTTCGTATGGTAACGCGCTTACCACTGAGTTTTTCTACCGGTCCTCTGACATAATAACGAGGATAAGGCACATCAAAACCCGTAGACATACCAGCCCATTGTCCGGTAGGGTTTGTGAGTCTCTGGGGATCAGCAGGGTCATCAAATATGAGAAACGCCCTGGCACCCATTGATGCAATGTCAGCCCATGGGCAGTCCAATCCCATATTTATGACTATACTGTCCTCTATGCGTTTTCCAGACAGGTCTAAAACAGTGCCTGACTTGGTAATAACTACCGAGCCTGAGATACCTGATTTTGGTAAGGCATTGGGGATCAATCCACTGGGTTCAAGTGGGTAGAGAGAAATACCTGGTATAGGTTTTCCCGATTCGTCCTGCAATTCGCAAAACTGAGTCTCAGGAACAGTTATCGCGAACTGCTGGGTGTAGATTCTCATACCAGCTTTGCGGAAAGTATCTGTTATAAGTTTCTCTGTCCGGTAGAAGCCAGCGGTGCCGGTCATACGACCGACTATTCTCTCACCATGTCTTTCCCCAGCAGCTTTAATGGCAGCTAATGTAGCATTCAGGCTCTGCTGGGTGAGTGATTTGGTCAGTAAAGCCTCTGAGTAATTGGTATCATATTTTGGAGAAGGTTTACGTTCATCCGGTTCCAGAAACGCAAGATACCCGAATACAGCCCCATATGTCATTAGTAAAAATAACAGAGCTACAACCCATTGGCTATATGGCAGATTAAATTTCGGCCTCATTACGGCATACCTACATAAATACGAGTGATCCCCTGGGTCCTGAGGTAGATACCTATAAGATCAAAGATCAGGGTCGATGTAATACATGCGACGAACATTCCTACACTAAATGGAACCAGTCCTTTACGGATGCTGTGAGCTCCACCTACCTTGAGCACAATAAGCCTTATAATCCAGGCGACAAGACATGTAAGCCACATAGTACGTCCGAACCAGGTGGCGGCAATTACATACCCCAGCGGATGTAGGGGGAACCATGTGAATACACTGCGCAGCACAGTAAGGATCCCTGTGACAACGATGCCTATCGTGAGCCCTTTTGCGTCAACATTGTGCGCTACATTCATTGGAGCATTTTCCGGGGCTGATAGGTTATTGTTGGCAAGAGAGCGGTCCATAGACAACTCACCCTCACGAAATTTGTCGAAGTACCAGTTTTGGTCATAGAAGAACTGACCCGGGACGTTGTTGCCACCGGCTCCATACGACATTGCCATATAAGTGAACCCGCCAAGGAACAATGCTCCAGCAATACCAATAGTAAGCGCCCAGCCTATGTCTCTTGGTTTAACCCGGAAATGCCTGCCCAGTTCCATCATCTCAACCTGCACAGGTGCAAACAATATGAAAGATGTAGGCCCCATAAATCCGCTGGCGATGGTGGCTACGATTACCCCAGGTCCACCGAAAACAGCAAATCCACCGAGGGCTGAAACTAACAACATGGGATAGTATGGAGTCCACATATCGTATGCCATACCAGCTTCAGCTCTTATTTTGCTGGCTGTAAAACCACAGATAAGCATATATCCAAAGAACAGCAAAGCTGCCAGCCATCCGGTCTGAGTCCACAGTCCCCACAACACCAGTCCGCCAATCGCTACAAGAATCATCAGGAATGCAGTCTTATATGTGACTACCTCATCGGAATCATTGAGATTAACCTTGCCGACGACATGCTTGAGGATCATCCAGAGGTGTCGTCTGGCAACGATTATCGCCACTAATGCAAAGCCTATAAATGAACCTATAGATTGTGACCAATCCCAGGGATAGCCGGCGAACCTGTTGAAGTTCATGGCTTTGCCAAACAGATAAAACAGCTGGTAGATAAAGAACGATGCCCAGATTGAAAACAGAATGTCCGTTTCCATAAGCAATGTAATTGCCAGCAGAGAGAAGATTATGTTTATGTATGCATTCTGCAGATAGGCTTTGAGTAAAGGATTGGTGACATAACTGTTCAGGACAGGATTTCCCCACATGTCTCCCCAGTTTGGAGCGGGGACATTGGGATAGTAGTAGCTGACGCCTTTGAGTATAACAAGGGGCATCGTTACAGCGAAACCCACCCAGAACATCCTACTCTTGAATATAGGTCGGACTCCGGACTTGATTCTCTCAACCATACTCTTGGGCTGTCCGTCGTCTTCTGTTTCTTCTGCTTCCGCAAACAATAACCTCGGGAGGATGTTCATCGGGAATGTGAAGCGTTCGCTGTCTACCCACTGCTTGCGCATGAGTACGTTAAAGCCGAAGTAACCCAGGAACAATAGCCCCATCAACCATGACCAAGTGATCATAGGGTCAATCCACTGTTTGAGCGGTATGTAGCCGTGAATCAGGTAGTTGAGCCCGGCAATGCTGAACATATTATCCGGTTTAACTATTGTAAAGTCCCGTTCGTGTTCACTGAGGGACGATACGTTTTTCTCTTTGACCAGACGGCGTCCAGCCAGGGAGCCTTCAACAGCTTCAATATTGAAAAATTGAATGTCCTGGAGTGTTATCTTGCCCTGGCCATTGAGTATGAACATTAACGTGAGTTTATCATTAAGTTCAGATGGAACCCGTAAAGGGCTAACACCTACACGCTGGAATCCACTGGGAAGCATATAGGTAGGCGTTGTTTCACCTGTGTTGACAAGGACAGTAGAGGCCGGGAGGTCATCAACTTTCATTCTTACAGCATATGATGCGGCGCCTTCCATGCCTCTGGACTTAACCAACAGGGACAAGAGGAAGTTTTCGCCGGGGACGATAATCTTAGTGCCAGATGAATCTTTGCTGGGAATAGTGATTGAGAGAGTGGTTTTATCGGTTGCTGCTGTGTTTTCTATGATGGGGCATTTCCAGTCAGTTCCCCGCCATTTCTCTGTTCCCCAGGTGAGTTTGCCATTACCGGTGAGGTTGAAACCTTTTTGCCCTTCAAGGAATCTGCCGTTCTCTATAAGGTTCTTGCCGTGGGGCCACATACGTATGGGGAGGGATTCGTAGGACTTGAAATCGGCTTGATGTGGAATAGCGACCATCAAGCCATACATGCGGTGC
The DNA here is from genome assembly GCA_942493375.1 of Abditibacteriota bacterium. Classification (GTDB taxonomy): domain Bacteria; phylum Armatimonadota; class UBA5829; order UBA5829; family UBA5829. The sequence goes on from OW818698.1 coordinate 1,508,176, forward strand.
CACATGCCCTGACACATCAGTGGAGCACCTACGAGCAGGCCGGCATATACACATATAAGCTCAGCCGAACTCAGCCTTAGCGGCTTTCTGATCATGAATATCAGTCCGCTGACAGCCATTACAATCAGGATCACAAGGACCCCGACTATAGGTGGCGAGTTCTCTCCATACTGCGCGGCGCCCTGCGTGTATATGGTCGAATAGTTAATCCATATACCCGTCAGCATCAAACCGAAGATAGAGACAAAGAATGACCTTAGAGTCAGACCGCGTTTGTACGCACCCTTCTGATCTCCTGAATTAGAGCCGGAAGACATCACATCACCCACACACACAATAAGAGAAGCACAGGAATTCAACCGCATCTGCCAAATCACCGAATACCTTTGGACTACTCGGCAATGGAAGTCTACGCTGCATTCTAATACTCTTAGAGTATCAGACCTTTGAGATGCACTACATTTACCAAATACCTTTGGATTATTTGGTCATTGAAATGCATTAAAGCATCTAAATACTCTTGATGAAAAACACTCTAACATTAAAAGAAGTAGAATAAAAACCGGTGTAGAAACAAGGGTCCTACACTGGTGGGCAGTAGCAAAATCTTGTAAGTAAAGATTCTATACTGCTTTAATTGGCAAGTAACATTGTAAGGTCTGGACAACCGTATAGCTAATATTATGGTAGTTGGTGGGGTTTGTCAAGTGGTGTAGTTGCCGTATGACTAATTGCGGTTAACTGGAAAGATTCCCATGTAAAACCCATTGAGCATAGATTTCTCTAGCCATCTATGTCGTTCCCCCAATACATCATAAATAATACGGGCTAATATATGGCAGCAAGAGTATACTACAATATTTCCTTGTTAATCAACAGATGGCGATCATTCCAAAGCTTAATATGAACAACAGTCTCTACACTTACGCCAATATCACACATTCTTTATCACAACTATCGTCGCATCATCAACAAGCGCCCCGTTAGCAAACCTGGTTGCATCGCTTAAAATTACAGCAGCAATCTGTTCCGCAGAATCGTCTGTATGTGTTGACAATGAATTTACAATGCCGTCAGCAGCAAATTGCTCTGAGTGTCTGTCTATACTTGCTTCTGTTATACCGTCAGTTACCGCAACAAATATATCACCAGGTTTAAGACTGATGCATCCCTCAGTATATGTTTGTTTGCCAATGCCGCAGAACATTGGGCCACCTGATTTCATAGGTTTTGCTTGCCCATCAACCTGGAGCAGTATTGGAGGTTCGTGACCGGCGTTGGAATAGGTCAAAGAGTTATCATGTGTGTCCAGAACAGCGAAGAAAGCAGTCAGCATGTCATTCTCCATCGCAATATCTCTGCAAAGAGCATTATTTACGAGAGACATCACTTTTGAAGGCTGATCATATAGGTAGGCGTAGTTTCTAATCATGTTTTTTGCCGCGGTCACACGTATGGCTGCAAGAAGTCCCTTGCCGACTATATCACCCACTGAAATACCAATTTTGCCATTACTGAGGTCAAAAATGTCGCAAAAGTCACCGCATACATCCGCCTCATGAGATGCTGGTTGGTATTTTGTGGCTATCTCATAGCTCTCAGGTAGCATTGGTATGGCAGGTGGCATTACAATCTGTTGGAGAACCTCAGCTATATGGTGATCCCGTTCAGACAGGCGTTCCAACTCTTCTTCCACCTGTTTTCGTTCAGTAATGTCGCTGATATTCCCAATAAATGCATCGGATTGTCTTTGTTCGTTCCGAATAACAATAAACTGATCATGGAGCCACCGGTAATGACCATCCTTGTGTTTAAAACGGTATTCTACTTGATACGGGGTGCCTTCTACTCCGGACATCGTCTCGGTAATCACGCTTTCGATCTTAGCACGATCATCCGGATGGATAAGATTCATAACGAGTTCTGTCGGCAAATCACAGAACTCGTCCAAGGTATAACCCGTGATCTGGGTAAAAACCGGACTCAGATATTCGTAGGTATTGGTTTTCAGATCGCGTTTGTAGGATGCATCAATGGAATTCTCTGTCACTTCACGCAAACGCTTTTCGCTGTCTCGCAGGGCATCTTCTGCTCGTTTGCGCTCGGTGATGTCAGTAATGACCGCAAGAAAATCAGGATAGAAAGCAATCCCGGATATTAAGACAATTCGGACTGATCCATCCTTGCATGATACATTGAACTCTATCGGTTCTATATCTATATTATCTCGAGTTGCACGTTCAATGGCTGTTTTCCAGATTTCTTTTACCTGAAGCCTATAGGTCTCATCCGGATACGCCAATTTCCACCATTCATTCATAGTGGGTATTTCTTCGGGGGTGTAACCAAACAACTCAACAAAGCGGTTGTTAATGTAGGTTATAACTTTATCTTTATTGACTATACACAGGGGTATTGGAGCCTGCACAATAAGGTGTTGAAAACGATCATCACTTTCCCTAAGGGCTGCTTCTACCTGTTTGCGTTGTGTTAAATCAGTATTTGTCCCGGATACGCGGACTGGTTTACCATCTTTGTCACGCAGTATGCTTCCACGCGTAAGGAGAGGAACATAGTGTCCGTCCCTATGGTGCATACGACTCTCAAACTCCCAAACATCAGGGCCATCCGCAAGACGTTTTTCAAGGAACTCACTGAAACCAGGTTTATCGTCCGGATGCAGGAGCCGCTCCCAATGACCTTCGTCTGGCGGTAATTCGTCCACATCATACCCCACCATTTCCCACCATCGAGGAGAATAGTAAAGTGTGTGAGATACCGGGTCCCAGTCCCAGGGAGCATCATTTGAACCTTTTAGAATCAAATACAGTCGTTCCTCACTCTGCCGCAGACTATCTTCCACCTGCTTGCGTTCTACGATCTCCTGTTCGAGTTCTGAGTTCAAGATATGAAGCTGTACCGTACGTTCATTCACTTTATGTTCCAGCATTTCGTTGAGTTCAACGATCTGAGCTACTAGTTGAGTGCGTTCGGAAACATCCCTGAATACGCATATGTATATCCATTTGTCCTGTGCATTTATCGCGGAGATTGATACATCGACACGAATGATATTCCCTGCCTTTGATTTTCCCGTGATCTCCACAAGCCTGGTGATCTTTGTCTCTTCATCGTTCGACTTTAATTTCTCCAGCCTACTAAGAAACAAGTCTGTATAATCTTCAGTAATAATAAGGTTGAAGAGAGACGATCCGATGATTTCATCCTGCTGGTAGCCAAAAACCATCTCGGCAGCTGTATTCCATTGAATGATTGTGCCATTCTGATCAAAAGATATGATCGGGTCCATTACTGTTTCAACAAGAGTTCGATAACTCAATTCTGCGTTTCCAAACAAGACCGCCAGAGCATTCTGAAGATGAACACCTTGAACACGTGCACTCTTAAATGCATATCTAATGGCTACAAGAGCATATATGCATCCGATATACTGCCCCGATCTTCCCAACCAACCGATGGGACTTCCGACGTTTTTCTGCACAAATATTGCGATCAATCCAAATGCAATCATTAACATTGCAAAACAATGCCAGTAGTGATATTTCCTCTCACTATCTATAAACATTCTCAGATAGACTAAAGCTGAAAGGAAGTAAAGGAGTACAGCAACACCCAGAACCAACTGCCTTATATGCGTTGGACCAACTCCCTGGATAAAGAACCCAGGAGTCAGCCCCAGGTGGGCAGCTTGTGCGAGAATACTCATGACCAGCAACATTCCTGCATAGACCAGAATAAGTGTAGGTTTTCTCGTATTGTGTATCGCCACGGGGATGTTTTTGTTATTCGTCGAGATGGCGCTCAGTATGCTGAAGAGGGATGCTACAAGAACACCTGTATTATGAACAGTTACCGTCATGTTCGGTCCTGACGGGTGATTGATTAGCCATGCACCCATAATCGATCCACAACCAAAAGCAATCATTCCACAGCCCATAAAGAGCAGGCTGTTCAATCCACTGAAAAGATAACTTCTAGCTGCAACTATCGAGATGACGAAAGGAATCAATGCCAGGAAAATCGTGTTTAGAACAGGCATTAGCAGGTGGGGTTCGTAAACCGTTTCAATGTTGCTGAATGACATGACAACCATCGATAAAATGCATATTAATAATGATGCAATGGGCAGATATTTCCACTGTAAAATAGAGCTCAGCTGTTTGCATTTAGATGAATTACTGATGCGAGTCATGAAAACCTCTCATTGAGCATCATTAGGATCAGATATAATAATACTCTCAGAACATTAAGATTGCTTGTCGAGATACTCACACTTTTTTAATCACTATTATGGTAGCATCATCACGCAGAGTGCCATTAGCGAATGCTGTTGCATTGTCTAGAATTGCGCTGGAAATACATTCGGCAGAATCGTCCGAATTTGCCGAAAGGGAACGGATAATGCCTTCTGAGCCATATTGCTCGGAGCGTTTATCGACACTGGCCTCTGTTATACCATCAGTCACAGCAACAAATATATCGCCGTCCTGGAGATTGATACATTCTTCGTAATATGTCTGTTTCTCTATACCGCAGAACATCAGACCACCTGATTTCAATGGTTTGATGTTCCCACTAATACCACGTAGTATCGGAGGTTCATGCCCGGCATTTGCATATGTCAGAGTTCCATTGCATGTATCCAATATCGCAAAGACCGCAGTCAGCATGTCATTTTCGTGTGCAGTATCTCTACAAAGGGCATCATTTACGAGAGCAATAACTTTAGAAGGCTGGTCAAACAGATATGCGTAACTGCGAGTTGTATTAACAACTGCTGTTACACGTATGGCTGCAAGCAGCCCTTTACCTACGATATCCCCAATAGATATGCCTATTCGGCCCTCGCCAAGATCAAAAATATCGCAAAAGTCTCCACATACATCTGCTTCTGGAGATACAGGTTGATATTTAACAGCTATCTCATAACCCGCTGGCTGCAATGGTGTCCGTGACGGTATCATTGTATGTTGGAGCATTTCGGCAATACGACGATCTCGCTCAGCGGCGTGTGCAAGTGCCTCTTGAGCAAGCTTCCGTTCAGTAATTTCAGAAGCCAGAGAATGGTTAACTCTCTGCAGTTGCCTGGTGACCACAGCAAGTTCACTGTTGATCAATGCATATTCCTTTGCCTGCTCATCATCCAGGGCCGGTTGCTTTTCGGCGTAGAAGAATAAACGATCTTCGGAGTTGCGAACGGCCACACAATTATATGTGGCAGGCAGAGAAGCAGATAGCCCGATAAAGTGCAGAGTCTCCTGGACAGGTTCACCGGTGACCAGCGCCTGCATCAACATCCTGTTTAAAAGCGTATGACTGCTCTCCACCAATATGTCAGTGAGTTTTCTGCATCCCGGGGATATCTGTAGAAGTTCGCATACCGCCGGGTTAGCATCGTAAATAGTGCCTTCACTATCAACCAGTGCTAACAAGCAGAGTCCGGGAATATCCATAAGTACAGAATGGAGTTCATAGAACTTAACAAAAAGATCTTTCAAAGAATTACACTCTACCATCCAAACAGCTTTCTAGAAATCTCGCAGCATCTTCGGCATTATTGGCATATCGATCAGCTCCGACCTTCTGCCAAAGCAGTGGATCAAGGTTATATGCCTGACCACCAACCAGAATCTTCACATCTTTTGTTCCGGGGTCAGACCTTACTGCGTCAATTAGCCGGGTTGTGCTGGAGAAATTGGTTGGAAGAGTTGTTGATATACACAGGAAGCGGGCAGACTCTGTTTTGAGCAGATCAACCACACTCTCAACTGGTGTATCAGCACCAGTATAGAGCACATTCCAGCCCTCGATCTCAAGAAAATCAGCCATCATGCGGGGTCCTATCTCATGTAACTCTCCAGGCGATGCCGTGAATATAACATTGCCCTTGTTTCTGGGTATATCCAGTATTTTGGGATAAAATGCAGCCATTACTCTCTGGGTAATAGATGTAGCCAGGTGTTCTCTGGCGACTGTGATTTGTCCAACAGACCATAGACGTCCCACTTCGTACATTGCAGGACGGATAACACTGTACCACCAGAACTTAACATCCTCGACCGTTTGAATAGAATCGCGGGCAGAAGCAAGGGCGTCTGCTGAACTCGGTTTGAGTATGGCAGCCACAAATCTATCTATCTGAGGACGTGCTGTTTCATCTAATTTTATTACATGACAGGATTGCCTTGATAGATGAAGAAAATTGGAGTGGTTTTGTATCATTAATTCGTAAACATGCATAGTTGCGCTGGGTTCTGCTGGACGGACATACATGGAAACAGCTTCCTTCCAGAATTGTAATTCATATACAAAATAGTCGGGGCTAAAACCACGTGAAGCATAGCTTCCATAGACCCAGATAATAACATCAACAAGCACTGCTGCGCTCTTTACCTGGAATACAGTGGCCATAAACTCAACGTGGTTCGCATGGTTAACACTCATAAGTTCAGTTGATGTGCCGCCAATTAATGTAAATAGATTGGGAAGTTTCTTAAAACTCTGATTCACATATTCCAGCATTGCGGGGGTCTCAGACTCGTATGTGTTGGCTTCGTTTTCATCGATAGCCATCAGAGCTTCAGAAAATATTTTGATTAGTTCCTCACGCATAAAGTTGCTCTTTTCTGTATATACTTTTCAATTCAGCCAGCGTCCGATTGTACGTAGGCATTTCCAGTAATAGGCAAACGAGTGCCTGCCATTATAATATTCCATATCGACTAGCCAAGACTTTCCTAATATGCTACAATTGCCAGCCAGAACAGTTACTTACATAGTTATTACACTATGTAACATATACGGTATCCGATCTTCATCATAATACCATGTTTTTGCAATCACATGCATACAATATATATATCGCGACAACAGTATACGTACGTTTTTGCTCCGTATTAGCTATACTACTAACTACGTGGTTGGTAATCATCTCTATCCCCATAATACCTACGTATTTCCTACGTTAAGCTATTGTGAGCAAGTAAGATATATCTAATATAGTAACCTACAAAATCCGAGTCCACATATTGAACATTTTCACCACTATGACCGATGCATATGTGTTTATTTATGTTATTCAGTCATTTTTTACCTATATATGCGCGACTAACTGCCGGCATATGAACCATTGCAGCTGGATTTACAATTTCATTTATGACACATTCTCGCACTCGCCCTAATGAAACTATGCATGTTAACCATAATACATTAAGTGATTCATATCATCAGTGTATGAAAATCTGACGCCTATCATTTGTAGAACATCTTTTTATGTTCTTATTGCACAATATGAACTGGATCGAGATTCCTACACGATATGGATTGCTGGCAATGACGCCGAACAGCACTTCTGCAGAAGTAATGTCAAATGCTGTCTGGCCTCACAAAATAAAACTGACAAAAGATCAGGTATTTGGAGGACACATTTTGCAGATTTTTGAAGTAGTAAGCAAGCGACTAAAGGGCAGTGTTAAGAACAAGATTACCGCAATATGTATTGCCGCTGCACTTCTCCCAGTATTGATACTTCTAATAGTATCATCGGTTCAGAGACATCAGGTAGGCTCTCAGGTAGACTACGCACTTGACAAGCTCTCGAAGGACCAGCTTCGCAGCATGGCGGTAGATGCATATGCACTCTGCCAAAGCCAGCAGGAAGCTCTTCTTCAGACTATAAAAGCAAACCTTAATGTTGCAGTAGATCAACTTCAAAGACGAGGTGGAGCTGCACTGCAAGGTGAAACCGTTCAATGGTCCGCCTCTAATCAATTCACAAAAGCCTCAATTACAGCCAATCTACAAAAGATGGCGATCGGTGGACAATGGCTTGGTCAAAACAAAAGTCAGGCCACCAAAACTCCCCTGGTAGATGATGTCGCAAAACTTGTGGGAGGAGCATGCACTGTATTCCAGCGTATGAACAGCCAGGGCGACATGCTCCGAGTAGCTACCAACGTAATGAAGAAAGACAACACCCGCGCAATCGGCACATATATCCCAGCAACGAATGTAGATGGCAAGCCCAATCCAATTGTGAAAGCAGTCCTGAGCGGTAAACAGTTTGTTGGGCGCGCATTCGTAGTAGATGCGTGGTATATCGCTGCTTATGAACCCCTGAAAGACTCAACAGGAAGAGTCATCGGAATGCTGTTTGTAGGGGTTAAAGAAGAGAATGTTACAAGTCTTCGCAAAGCGATTATGTCATCTAAAGTCGGTAAAACCGGCTATATCGCTGTTATAAGCGGAACTGGTAAAGAACAGGGTAACTATGTTATCTCTAAAGACGGAAAGCGCGATGGGGAGAATATCTGGAATGCCAAAGCTCCAGATGGTAAGATGTTTATTCAGGACATAGTTAATGGCGCCATTAAACACGGTGACCATAACGTGTTTTATTATAAATACGACTGGAAAAATGTCGGCGAAGACAAGGCAAGGAGTAAGATTGCAGCAATCACCTATTTTGAACCCTGGGACTGGGTAATTGCTGTAGGGGCTTATGAAGATGAACTAAAAGCCACCGCAGATATAGCCCGCAATTCCCTAACCCGCATGCTGTTAATGGTCCTGGTGACGGGTCTGATTTGTTTCCTGTTAGCCTGGGTGGCATCCTCTGTTTTTGCATCAAAGATAGCAAATCCTATTAAGATGCTGGCTAGTGTAGCAGACAAAATCGCCATAGGTGATGTTACAGCAACTGCTGACCATTCATCTGGTGATGAAATCGGCATGCTGTCTGATTCAATGAATAAGATGGCACAGAATATCCGTGAACAGGCAATGGCTGTCCAGAGTGTAGCTGAGGGTAACTTCGATCTGGAGATAACTACCAGATCAGAAAAAGACATACTTGCCATAAGCCTCAGCAAACTCGTGGTCACCCTTAAAAGCATGACCAATGAAGTCGCCGAACTTGCTCAGGCAGCAGTTGATGGCAAATTAGATGTCCGCGGTAATCTGGATGACCTGAGTGGCGGATACAGAGACATAGTAAAGGGATTCAATGACACCCTCGATTCACTTATAGGACCTCTCAATGTCGCTGCTGAATACGTCGAGAGGATTTCCAACGGCGACATCCCGACCAGGATCACCGACAACTACAATGGCGATTTCAATGAGATCAAACTCAACCTAAATCGCTGCATTGATGCGATCAATGAACTGGTCAATGATGCAAATATGCTCAGCAATGCTGCTCTTGAAGGTCACTTCGAGACTAGAGCCGATGTCACAAAGCATGGCGGGGAGTTCGCACGCATAGTAAATGGTGTAAATAGCACCCTGGACACAGTAGTTGATAAGGTCTTCTGGTTTGAACAGCTTCTGGATTCAATTCCATTCCCTATGTCCGTCACCGATATGGATATGAAATGGACGTTTGTTAATAAGCCGGTTGAAGATCTGCTCAAAGTTAAAAGATCAGAGATAATCGGCAAAGATTGCAGCAACTGGGGAGCTGGTATCTGTAAGACAGAGAACTGTGGGATAACAGGACTTCGCAGAGGCGATCCTCAGACACTCTTTGAACAGATGGGGATGAACTTCCAGGTCGATACCTCATACATAACAAATGTAAATGGTGAAAATGTTGGTCACGTTGAGGTAATCCAGGATATCACAGCCAGAGCAAAGGTAACTGCATATCAAGCAATAGAGATAAAACGACTGGCAGCTAACCTGGATAAACTGGCTGCGGGTGATCTTACTCTCGACATGGAAGTTGCAGCTTCGGACGAATATACCAAAGCTGACAGAGAGAACTTCCTGACAATCAATGAAAACCTGTTAAAAGTCCGAAACTCAGTCTCTGTGTTGGTTTCAGATGCAAAGAAATTGATAAATGCCAGTGAAGTGGGCGATTTTGACACCAGAGCAGATGGAAGCATCCACCAGGGAGCTTTCCGAGAGGTAATTGAAGGTATCAATGGAATTGTTGGGAGTTTGACCAGTACATTTAAACGAGTCATCGACAGAATCGACGAGATGGCTCAGGGTGAAATACCCAATGAAATCACAACAGATTACCAGGGCGAGTATCTGCGAATGAAACTGTCACTTAATCAATGTTTCACTAGCATTCGCAGCCTTGTAAAAGATGCCAATATGCTTGCAGAAGCAGCGACTGCTGGAAATTTGGATGCCAGAGCTGATGTCAGTCATCACAAGGGTGATTATGCCAAAGTAATCCAAGGGGTAAACAACACCCTGGATGCTCTGACTGATCCGCTGAAAGTAGCTGCTGACTACATGGAACAGATCTCCAATGGGACAATTCCTGAGCCTATTACAGCAAAATATCAGGGAGACTTTGAGAATGTTAAAAACAGCTTGAACCGCTGTATCGGAGCAATCAATGCTTTGATTGCAGACGCTAATATGCTCAGCGATTCGGCAGTAAATGGAAGGCTCGAAGCTCGTGCTGATGCTTCCAAGCATTCGGGAGATTTCCGCAGGATCATTGAAGGGGTCAATGCAACTCTGGATTCCTTGATAGGCCGTCTGAATACAGCGGCTGATTTCATCGCAAAAGTAGCTAGCGGGGATAATCTCTCCAAAATTGATGAACAATACAAAGGGGATTACGAGTCTCTTAAAAACAATATCAATACTGCTGTGGATATTCTATATGGTCTGCTTAGTGAAGTAGGCAAAATGACTGAGGCATCCGCAAATGGCGATCTCTCCGTCCGAGCGAATACAGACTCCTATAATGGTGCATGGCGTGCTCTGCTTTCAGGTATGAATGATACCCTGAGCAGTGTGGTTGTTCCTATAAATGAGGCATCAGATGTCCTGGACAAACTGGCATCCAATAACCTTACAGCCAGAATGCAGGGTGAATATCGTGGTGACCTTGCGAAAATCAAAGACAGCGTCAACACAGCAATGGACAATCTGGAAATGACAATGAGTGAAGTCGCATCCGCTGCTGACAGTGTCGCTGACACGAGTAAATCACTGAGTTCCACGGCTGCAGGTCTCGGGCAAGCTTCAATGCAGATTGCACAAACCGTTGATCAGGTAGCATCCGGATCTCAGGAACAGACTCGGGTCGTCCAGGAAAGCACTACATCCATGGAACAGCTCTCAAGGGCGATTGCGGAAGTTGCATCCGGGGCACAGAGTCAGGCCCAAATGGTGGACCGCACAGCTGCCCTGACTCAGGAAATCACAAAATCGATCAATGTAGTTGCTGAAAGTGCCCAGAAGGTTGCTGAAGCAGGTCGTGAGGTCAGCATAGTAGCCACAGCCGGCGGTGAGCAGGTAACTCAGTCGGGTGTTGGTATGCTGCGTATCAAAGATGCGACTGATAAAGTGGGCACTATGGTAAAGAAGCTGGGAGACAGCAGCAACCAGATCGGTGCGATTGTCGAGACCATAAGCGATATAGCTGAACAGACCAACCTCCTTGCATTAAATGCGGCAATTGAAGCTGCAAGAGCAGGCGAGCACGGTAAAGGCTTTGCTGTTGTCGCAGATGAAGTCAGAAAACTTGCTGAAAGGTCTGCCAAGGCAACAGGTGAGATATCTGAACTGATCGGCTCCATGCAGGATGTCATCGGAAATGCCGTTAGTGCAATGGAACTGGGAAGCCGCGAAGTTACCGGGGGGACAGAACTAGCCTCTAAAGCTGGAGATGCCCTGAAGAGCATACAAGAAGCAGTCAACGGTATAGTTCGGCGCATTGATGAAGTTGCTTCATCAGCCGTTCAGATGGCAAAATCCAGTGCTGAAGTGATAACTTCGGTTGAGAGCGTCTCAGCAGTTACTGAAGAGACTACCGCATCTACTGAAGAGATGGCAGCATTCAGCAATGAGGTCTCAAAACAGATCGAACAAGTGGCGTCTGTCAGTGAAGAGAATGCCGCGGCAGCCGAGGAAGTATCGGCTACTACCGAAGAACAAACAGCAGCAGCTGAAGAAGTTGCGGAATCCACCCGGCAACTGGCAGAGATGTCCAACCACCTGCAGGAGTTGGTCTCTATGTTTACGATCAGAATGGGATCAGACAACGGTACCCATATAAGAGCTGCATAACGACAGTAAATCTATAATATACTGAAAAATGGTCTAGTGGAAACACTGGACCATTTTTTATTTGTCTATAATGCAACTCTCTACCCGGTTGCTTTGGGAGGTAAATTGCGGGCGATTGGGGAATCATTGGTAGGTAGAGAGCAAAAGTCTCATTTGCAAACGGACTCATAATGTAAACATAACACAGCCAATCCAGAATTCCGTGGCTAATAGTAATGTAACAGCTCAATAATATGAGAACATTGTCATCCTGAGGAACGAAGGATCTGCTTTCCATCCAGAAAAAGTAGATCCTTCGTTCCTCAGGATGACAAATTCGCGCAATTCTGAACTGTTACATGGTAAGGACATTTTGATGAATACAACACCACTCCTGATTTTATGCGACAACCATATGGACGTCATCTGGCGCCGCAGTTTCCAGCAGCATTATCGGTCTGTTGATGGAATTATTCGACCCTACTCCGACCTGGAGGAAGAACAAATCCGCAGGGCAGTTCATATGGCTCAGAGCTTCGGTCTGCGTTACACCTTGGAGCAGTCACTACCATTGAAAACCTACCTGGATCGCAACCCCGACATGCTGCCTGTCGTGCAAGGTATGGTAAGTGATGGGCACATAGAGTTGCCGGGCGGCGGCGAGACTCTTATCGACTTGAACATGGTCTGCGGTGAATCTCTAGTGCGCAACCACCTTTATAGCATTCTCTGGTGCGAGAAGACATTCGGGGTCCGTCCGAAGACAGCCAACGGAGCGGACCAGTTCGGGTACTGCGCTCAGTACCCACAGCTTCTACGTTTGTTCGGATACGAGGCACTGGCGAACTCATCAAGGTTGTTCGACGACGAGATACCCTTCTGGCGCGGTCTAGATGGAAGTATGGTGCTTGTTCGTCCTTCCTGGCAGAATATGGGATTGCCACAGGTATTCCTGCCGGGAGGATGCGTATATCCCCCATCTCCCTGCTGCGAGGGTGAAGGGTGTGCGATATGCGGTTATACCGGCCTGGATCTTTCAGATGAGAACATCCAGACCGACGAAACACTGGCAAAGCTGTTCGAAGAGATGAGTTCTATCGTAACTGGACCGATAGTGCTGCGCATTACTGGAGAGGAAAATCTTTGGAATGAGACCGCTCTGCAGCGTTTGGTGGCAATGGCAGGTGAACATGGTTTTGAGCCACGTTTCGTTACGATGACGGAATCGGTCAACACAACTGATAAAGACCTACTCACTCGTCTTCGTGAGGGAAACATCACCGAAGATGAGATATATCATAGTGTTGAAGCAAACCCACTATGCACCGGTTGTTATGTCAGTCGGATTCGTATTAAGCAGTGGAACCGAAAGCTGGAATCGCTGCTGCTCTCTGCGGAGACACTGGCAGCATTTGCCTACCAGCCTGGCGGTATTTACCCACGTGGTAAGTTTGAGCGACTTTGGAACCAGATGGCGCTGCTGCAGTTCCACGATGCAATCACCGGCAGCCACACTGACAGCGCCTATGAGGAATTGATAAGCCTCTGCAGGAACATCGCCCGTGACACCCACCAGATTTACGAATCATCGGCACGATCTATAGCCAGCCAGGTCTTGGCACCGGAAATGGACGGATACCAGGCATCTGCAGTGTTCAATTCTCTTCCCTGGGCTATTCAAGGTTCACCTGTCGATATTGTAATCGATATCCCACACGGAATTTCCGCAAATGGTATAGAGATTCTTGATGTCTCGAAGAACAATATTCCGATTGTATCGTACGAACCAGTCCGGAACACAGTTGGCGGAAAAGTCAGAGTTCGACTTACTGGTCTGGAGATACCACCGCACGGTTATACTACTATCTATTATCGCTTCAGTGATACACCAGTGACTGTTGTAACACTGAAGGAAAATACAATAGAGAATGAGTTTTATCGTCTCACATTCGGCACTCACGGTGTAGCAAATATCATAGACAAAGAGCTTGGGGAAGTGATTATGCAATCAGGTGCAGGCGGTCTTCTATTCGAAGAAGATTATGGCAGTGTATGGGAGACTCTTGCGAAACCCAGCTTTACCTGTTCGGTTGCAGATTATTCGTCGACTACTATCACTTTAACCGGTAGCGATAATATGCAGCAAGTAGTGATTGAGGGTAAGTTCGCTGATCGCCGAATCCAGCATGATCGGTTTATATCCCACATCAACTGGCGGCAGGAGATCACGCTCTATTCTAATGTAAAAAGAATCTACATAAAGACAACTGTTGATTGGGACACAAGCAACAGCCGGTTAATGCTGCAATTCCCATTATCCTTCCGAACTCCGGAAGACGAAGCTTACTATGAAATCCCGTTTGGCGTCCTGCCTCGAAAGCGTTATGCTGGCAGATTTGGTATTCATACACATCCGAATGGCGACTGGCCTGCCCTGAACTTCGTTAGTTGCCACAATGAAGAGAAGGGTTACTGGGTTACAATCGCAAACCAGGGTACTCCCTGTCACCGCGTGGAAGATGGTGTGGTAAAGATGACAGTTTTGCGCAGTCCGTGTATCCCATTGGCAGCCACAGATACCAAGGGTGCGCGAGAAGTCGGCACACACACTTTTGAGGTGATGATCTCATCAGCTGCGGGCAGCATTCAGGATGCAAACCCGGTAAGGCTGGGAATGGAGTTCAACACACCATTCATTGCGATTCCACTAGAGTCCAATGATGAACCAACACTTCCATCAAGTTACACATTCCTCAGCAATGACAACCCAGCGGTAGTGATAAGCGCCGTTAAAAGAGCGGAGGATGGAGATGATCTCATTGTCCGTCTTTATGATCCTCACGGAGAGGGTGTCCGAACGGTTTTAACAGGCATTAGGAATTGCGATCTTTCAGAGACAGATCTGCTGGAGCGCAACGGGAGTCAATCGGGTGATCTGGTTCTTGAACCTTATGAGATTAAGACGGTAAGGGTTGAGGAGTGCAGTGATTAAGAACAGGAGTTATTACTGTATCTAGTCATTCTAATTGCTAACAGCTCCAGCATTAATCACACACCGTAGTCAGGGAATTATTCAGATGAATAGTTCCCTGACTTCATTTATGATATATTAGTGATTATTACAGGTCTATTATTTGTTCTACATGGCTACTATCAAGCGTGCACGCTGATTACCTGCGGATTATTGCAACACCTCTTGGATCGTTCTCCATAAACTATTGAAGCATTATTTACTGTTTTGTGACTTTGACTGTCCAGCATTCAACTGATATACTGAATTACAATCAAGTCGCCTTGTTCTACCCAAAGGAGTTTTAAATGAGTTCGAAACGTGGATTTACTTTAATTGAACTGCTAGTTGTTATTGCAATTATAGCGATACTTGCAGCAATTCTTTTCCCAGTTTTTGCAAAAGCCAGGGAGAAAGCCAGACAGACTTCATGCGCCAACAATCTTAAACAGATTGCACTTGGAATATCCCAATATTGCCAGGATTACGATGAAAGATTTCCTTCTGCCACCTATGCAATAGAACGCAATCCCGGCAGTGGACTGCCTGCATCAACTGCCGGTACTCCCAGCATGGCTGGTTGGAGTTTTGAAGATGCTTCCGGCGGAGGCTATTCTGGAGTTAACCTTTATTCCTGGATGGATAGAATATTCCCCTACGTAAAGAGTATAAAAATATTTGAATGTCCTTCTGATCCATCATGGACCGGCACAAATTATCCTGACTATGGATTAAGCGGGAACATTACTGGTGGAGTAGGAGCTTACACAGGAGCTTGTCCTCCTCCTGTATCTCTTGGTGACATCAAACGACCATCAGAGATATGTATGGTTGGTGACTGGGGCGGATGGCTTGGTGCGTACCCAGCATGGGATGGAGTCAATAACACTGGATGGTTCTATCCTTATCAAACTGATAGTGCTGGAACTGCCTATAAATCCTGTGTACATAGCGAAGGTGCTAATATGGCATTTGCTGATGGACACGTAAAATGGCTGAAACGTGGTAGTTCTGCCATCACGACAGCGAGAGCCTGGGATGTTAGACTAGACTAAATTATTACACTACACATTAATATGCACGAAACAAGGCGATGTAAAGTGAGTTGCTCTGGGTTCCAATACCAGAGCAACTTCTTTTTTAAGTTACACATTTATATTCATAAAGCGATTTCTAAGATCGTCGCTTTGCATTTCCAATTGCCCTTGATACAAAAACCTGGTAATATCAGGCAAATATGCGTATTGGTTGGTCTACTAATGCATGAGTTTTTTATCTTTGTCCTGCTGATTTCATTGAGTTGTGTGGGGATTACGGCGGACGCTGGTGAACAGTCACCCAACCTGCTCAGGAATCCAAGTTTTACTGAAAGTCTGACTGGTTGGAACACCAAGTCACCTATATATTCTCTCAGCACTGATGTGGGGTATAGTGATAAGTTCAGCCTGCACTACTCCGGCACCAAAGATACTCCTTATGCACTCAGCACTCAAAGTGTGCAGGTTAAGCCGGGGAAATCTTATATCTACAGCGTATGGGTGAAGACAGCGGACTTTGCCGGTGAACCTAACATGTGCCTGGAATGGTTTGACGGCAGCAGGTTGATAGGTGGTTGTTATTCCAATTCAGGGGTCAAACCAACTACCGAGTGGCAGCAGATAAGGCTTGTATCCGGACCAGCGCCTAAGGATGCAAAGTTCGTAAATATGACACTCTTTGTCACTCAGGGTGCTGTCGGGGATGCCTGGTTTGATGATGCAGAGCTTGTTAAAATCGAACGTCCACCTGTTTCTGTCGAATATACCGAACCAGTTTGGCACGGAACGACAATTTACGATCTGGATGGAGAGCCATGCATCAAACTGAAATGCACGCTGGATACTGCTTCCGGGATGAAGCCTGAGGATATTTCAATTAAGGGGTCACTGGTCGAAAGCGACCGGGTACCTTTGAGAGGGACTGCAGTAAATGATAAATGGGAAAACCACACAATGCAGTTGTCAGTTCCTACGAAGAGTCTGCCTCTTGGTGCACATACACTTGCTGTTGAAGCAATAGACAAATCGACTGGACGTCCGATCTACCGGTATGAGCATGAAGTTACTAAGATCGAAAGAATCGGGATTGATATAATCAAGCCCGGTTCAATGGGTGTAGTGGGGACAAAAACCGGAGAGAAGCTGGAACTCGTGTGCAGGTTGAGATCGCAGATTCCTAAAGGAGTTTCGGTTGAGTCCAGCGATGTCATACTCTCACTGGTCAATTCGAAAGGTGAAGAACTCGGGTCTCCCAAAGTCACCCAGCGCATAGAATCCGGGAAGCCCTTAACCATCACATTCCCGATGGGTGATGTGCCGGTCGGCACTTATGATCTGCAGGCCGTGCTTTACAAGCCCGGAAGCAAGACCAGGCTTGCTGCAACAAAACGGATGGTAACCCGGGTCAATTTAGCAGACAGACCTGCAAATGCTACTGATGTGCTACCGAATGGATTCCTGAAGGTCGATGATAAGCTGTTCTTCCCTCAGGGGATATATATGAACAGTAGCACGATCTCGGTATTTCCGGCAGATAAGCCCTGGCAGTTCTCCTGGGAGCATAAGAATCCGGCGTATTATATTACAACATTAGACATGCTGGCTAAGAGTCCTATTAATTGTATGATTGATTACTCGTTCCTAGCAGGTGGGATTGATGAAACGAAAAAGTTCCTGGATGAAGTGCATAAACGCGGATTGAAGATGATCTATGATACCAATATGTGCCCCCATATGCCTTGGCTGATGGAGACGTTTATGAAACAGACTCCCTGGACTGATTATGAGTCATTGGCAAGGAATAACGTAAGGTCTTTCAAGAATCATCCGGCAGTCTTTGCGTATTATCTGAATGACGAAGGTTTTGGAGCAGAGATGTGGCCGCTGTTCGAGCGTTCTTGGCGGATGACTCGAGAAGAAGATCCATGGCACCCTCTGTTCAGCGTGCAGTTCAACTACCAGGGCAGTCCGGCTTATTCAAGAGGCACGGACATCTACGGGACTGACCCCTACTCTCTTATGGATGATATCCCGGCTGCAGTTAAGAGCTGGAAGGCTGCAAAGGAAGGTTCCTCACCCGGGCAACCGATATGGGCAGTAGTCCAGACGTTCGGTTTAGGCTATGAGATGAGCAATCCATCGAACACCCGTGAACCTACATACGAAGAAATGCGCTGCGGTGCCTATTGTTCACTTATTGAAGGTGCGACTGGGATTATCTACTATTGCCTGCACTCAATGCAGCGTTCACCGGAGTTCCCCAGGCGCTGGAAGGAGCTCTGCAGCATTGCATCTGAAGTGCAAAAACTGGTCCCGATTCTGGCCCTTCCGAACACGGTTAAACCTGCATGGGTGACAGACAACAAGGTAAGTATTGCTACAAAACAGGATAAGGATAAACTGTATGCAATCCTTGCAAATCCGGAGAGAACCAAGCAGAGCTTTGTTATTTACTGGCCGGTCGAGGTGGGTAATATACGTTGTCATACAACCGGAAAGATTATTCAAGCGGGTCAGACAATAGAAATGAATGCACTTGGTGCGTTAGTGATTGAGGCGGATGCGAAGGGGAGGAAGTAAGTGCCGGTATGCTTGCAATATAACACCAGACTATGAACAAACAATAATATGAAATGGAGGATGCTTATAAATGCACAATAGCTTGAAACCTATTCACTACGTAGCCAGGAAGAGGATATTATCTGGTCGCAATTCGACTGGGAAGATCAGTATTCAAATACTCAAACTTAGCATTCTCCTGGTATTCGCAATATTGGTATTCGTAGTCGCCAGTCATACAGGTTTTTTGGGTGTTGTAAATAACCGTAGCTACAGTGTTCAGGACGGGAGTAATAGGCAGGAAAAACTACCGTGGAGTGGCGAATGGCATTATCCCAATATGCCCAAGGCATTTAATGTTGTAGGGCACACAGTTACTGTGCTTGCTGAAGCAAAGAACAGACGGGACATTGTGAACTGGGCGGAGAAAGAGGTTCCGGGTATGATGTTGACATCCATATTAACTCAAGATTCCTCCACAGAATGGCTTCTCGTCAGGTACATTGGTACATCAGGCCTTAGGAGTTGGACAGTTCACCTGTTTGCCGATTTCCCAATAAATGATAGAGATAAAAGACCCTGGAAACTGCTTTATGTGGGAATTGGAGCAGTGGATACCAGTCGTTATGACAGTGACATTGAATGCACATATATTGATACAAAGAACAAAACACTAGTGTTTGCTAAAAGGTCAGGTGAGATTATTAAGGCAATACCAATTACAAAGGAGCTGGACTTCATCAGGAGCCATAATATATACTGACGCTAACATATGGATAATTGCGATTGTTCTTCTATCTTTCAGTCTATGCTATTCCTGCACAGGCAGTTTCGTTTCACTCGACGACCAATGCATCTTGACTTTGTCTAGAAGGCTAGCAGAACTCAGGACAATCCGCTTTTCATACGTGCGGTACGTGTATCGACTTCACAGCCTGTTGGGACTGTAAGTGAAGAATACAGTTCAGGACGTCGGGTTTTGAACCATTCCTGACCGGTGGAACCGGGTACCATCGTCAGATCCAAATCCGCCACAACAATGGCGTCTTCAGCTTTCCAAGTTTCGGTCAGAATGCGTCCGTATGGATCGATTATCATGGCATTGCCTGTACGCACTTCATCATCATCAATCCCAACTCCATTACTGAACACGTAGAATACACCATTATCATGTGCACGTGATGGGAGCCATCTCATAAGCCAACCCCGGCCCTTGTCACCGCGCAATTCTGCCTCAATAGCTTCCGGGTTTGTGAACCTTTCGTCCCATACTCTCCGCTCGATGAGTCCCATGATATTGGGGTTTTTCAGGTTGCATCCACCTGTCTGGTGTGGAGCTAAAATCACCTGCGCACCCATCAGTGCGGTTATCCTAACATTCTCGAAGATATTATTGTCATAACAAGTAAGCACACCGACCCGGACTCCGTGGGGTGTATCGAAAACGGTGTATTCATCTCCGGAGAAGACACAGTCGTGTTCGAATGCATGGATCTTTCGATGAACTCGATATGTTCCATTAGGCATGGCTACAATGTAAGAGTTGTGCAATTTGTCGCCATTGCGCTCAATAAGTCCGGCGCCTATGGTCATATCAAACCGGTTGGAAAGTTCCATCAAACGGTCAAATGACTCGCCTGGAATCTGCTCTGAAAGCGAGAATATCTCATCAACAGAAAGATTCCGCAAGAACCAGTAACCCACGATGCAGCATTCCGGAAACACCAGGATCTGCACATTCTGCTGAGCAGCCTCTGCAGAAAACTTCTCGATTTTCAGGAAGTTCTCTGCCTTATCAAACGGTTTATGTTCAAACTGGACAGCGGCTGCCCTGACAGTGGTCATAGTAGTGTCCTCCACAGGTTTTCATATCATAAAAGGCTATACAGGTGTAACTATTCAACTTACGCCTGTATAATTAATGCAACATATAAGGATATCCTCTTTTCTTAAGGTGATTGCCACTCCACAGCATTAACTTCATGATTTTAGTGGCTATTCAAAATTGAGAAATATGTATGGATTGCATAGAATAGTGAATAGTCATTTGATGCAAAAACGTTGATCGGAGATCCCCAGATATGAACGACAATCTAGCCGCACCTTATTTCCAGCCTCCACACTCCGGAGCTATGTGCAGCACTCCTCGCAGTGCGCGGCTAAGGCAGCGGCGGTTTGATATGCGCTATCTGGATGTTAAGGAGCCTTTAGAATATACAGCACTTGCAGACGGCGCCAAGGATGCCCTGCTGGAATCCGAAGCTGAGGATAATGCTATTGCCCGGGCTCGGGCTATGGCTTTTGTTGTTGAGAACTGTCCGATGACTCTGGAAGAGGACTCTTGCCTGATTGGCGGGGAGAATCCGTTTCTATTTAACTCGATGTGGCCGACGTTAAATGCAGACGCTTATCAACGAAGTCTTGATAAAGCATCTCTGGATAGCAATATCAAGCAGATGTTGGAAGAGCAGGTGTTTACTGGACCTTGTTTTGAAGGTCACATTACCCCTGGATTGGAATATATACTTGCTCAAGGGACCAATGGCTTACGCTGGCGTCTGCAGGAACATAGAGATATATGCGTGGCTACTAAACCGGAAGACATAACCCGCCGCAATTGGTATGATGCTGCGCTGCTTTCTTGTGACAATCTGGAACGTTATGCTGATCGACTTCGAGAGGAAGCAATAAGACAGGCAAAACTTACTGAGGATGGCGAATGGTCAGCGGAACTGTTGATTGCAGCTGAGGTATTATCGAAAGTGCCTCGCCAACCGGCTGAAACCTTGCACGAAGCCCTGCAGTCACACTGGCTGGCTTACATACTAAATACAATAGAGATGGGCGGATGCATGCCGGGTGGCGGAATTGGCCTCGGGCGACCGGACCAGTACCTGTATCCTTATTATATAAGAGACATTGACTCCGGTAGACTGACCCGTGAACAGGCGCTGGAACTCATAGAATGCTGGCTGTTGAACTTTCAGCACTGCGACTACTACACCCCCCACTCCATATTTACCGTTGGCAGCCAGGCAAGTCTGGGAGGAGTTACACCGGCAGGTACAGATGCAAGCAATGAACTAACCGAATTGATAATGGAAGCATCCCTGCGTATACAGATGCCGACTCCATATATCTCTATAAGATTGCATAAGAATGCTCCGGAGCGTTATTGGCAGGCTGCAGCTAATTTTGTGATTGGAGGGCTGGGATTCTCGATTGTCAACGATGAAGTCCTGGTCCCTGCTTTCCTCAGACATGGTCGGTCACTCGGTGATGCAAGGGACTATATATGCTCGTGCTGTTATGAGTTCACAATCCCCGGAAGGGAGGCATTCAACCCGGGAGGAACGTTCTTGAACCTTGCGGCAATCCTGGATATCACACTCCACAAGGGATTACTTCCGGCTACCGATGCCAACATCGGTCTGAGTATTCCGTCAGCAGTTGAGTTCAAAGATTTTGCTGACCTTATGGATGCATTCGACAGACAACTTGCTTGTGTTATAGATAATGCTGTCAGGTGTGCTAACAATTCTGACAGTCTGCGCATAGCAGGACGCCGGTTCCCTCTTATGTCGTTGTTTATAGAAGACTGCATTGCCAAAGGGGAGGATATCTGTGCAGGTGGCGCAAGGTATAACCTGACTGGGATGATAGTTGCCGGAGTTCCGAATGTAATCAACAGCCTGGCAGCTATCAAACACTGTGTCTTTGATACCGGACAATTGACGATGAATGAAGTTCTGACCGCATTGAAAAACAATTTCGGAGGACATGAGCAGACACGGCAGGAACTATTGAGAGCACCAAAGTGGGGAAATGGCGATGAGTTGACCGGTAGAATAGCTGAGGATATCACCGAACGCATATACAGGCATCTCAGTAAATATACAAATGCTAGAGGTGGTCGCTGGCAGGCAGCATTGTACTCGTTCGTAGCAAATATGTTCCTGGGAGATAAAGTTGGAGCGACCCCGGATGGTCGGCGCAAAGGTGATATCCTCACCCGCAATCTCAATCCTGCATGGGGAACGGACAAAGAAGGACCGACAGCTGTCCTGCACTCACTTTCAAATATCGACTTCACAAAGTTCCCCAATGGTGGCACCCTGGACCTGCGGTTTGACCCGGCACCATTTGTAACCCAGCAGGGCAGGCAGGCGTTTGTGGACTTCCTCAAAGGCTTTGTGGAACTCAAAGTGATGCAGATGCAGATCAGCATGGTTGATACAGAAATGCTGCTGGAAGCCAGAAAACACCCGGAACAATTTCCTAACCTGATGGTAAAAGTGGCGGGTTACAGCGCGCGATTTGTGGATCTTACGGAAAACGAGAAGGACGAGATTATTGGTAGAAGCTTGCAGCATGTAGGGTGATGGTTCCAGAGACTCTGTCTCTGGACTCTGCCAGGGAGGTAACCTCCCTGGACCCATTAAATGGGGGAGAGCACAGAAATGAAAACTAAGGGGATGTTGATTGCGGTTATTCTGCTTGTTTTAGCACTATCGACTCAGGCTTCTTCAGTCACTTTGTGGACTGCAGCAAGTTCACTTATGCCGGCTTGGGGGTTGTATCCGAATGGTGGAGAATACGGGGGAACTGGTTCTTTAGGTGATTATGCGGCTTGGAATGCTGGAAGCGGTTCGTGGCCTTTGACCTGGGTTGCAGATATACCCAGTGAAGGCACATATAATGTGTGGGTCCGCAGATATGCAGGTTACGGGAATGTCAGTGTATCAATAGATGAGAAAGTAGTAACAGGTGGAAAAGGCAGACCGAATGGCGGGCGATATGTGTGGGACCATTTGGGGACTGCTTCTGTATCTGCCGGTAAACATCACATAGACATAGCAGTTGAGCACTGTATGTTTGATGCAGTTTTGCTCTCCACTGATAATGACCTTCAACCGGAGACTGCCAAACTTCCTGACCCAGTCCGTGATCCTGTTACACGCGCTTTGCGAACATACAGGGATGACTCCGGGCTCTTCAAGCTGGCAGGCAGAATAGGATTTGTAACAGCATCGGTCACTCCCTATGAGGAACTACTCTATGATTTTGTTCCTGCAGAGAAGCAGTTAGTGAGTAAAGTAAAGCTATGGGGTTCTTCCAATCAGTATATTGCGGGTACATTTGCGGTGCGTGCATTGGTTGGAGTCAAGGAATTCAATGTCTCGGTAACGGATCTTGTTGGTCCGATCAAAAGTAAACCTATCAAGGACATCGATGTACGCGTTGTGAGTGTCTGGGATAAAAAGAGCAGCCTTTTTGAACGGTTTTCAGCTCAAAAGATACCAATTCCTGATATGCTTCTCAAAGATGATCGGACAGGAACTCCCCCAAAGGGTAAACAAGGCGGATTCGGGGGAGCATCGTGTGTGTCGAGTATCCCGCCACATCAGAGCAGGCAGTTCTGGGTGACTGTCCACGTTCCAGCCGGCTATCCAGCAGGCATTTACGAAGGCAGGATACAGCTCGGGATTGCAAAGTCCAGAATCCGTAGTATGACAATACCGATTGAGATTGAGGTTCTGCCGATTGATTTGCGGATGGCAGAGGGTTATAACAGTATCTACTATATCGGTCGGCCGGGAGGAACCGTAAGTGCATATCCAGGTAGAAAGATATCTGTAGAACGCTACAAAGCAGAACTGGCTGATCAGGTCAGACACGGACTCAATACAACCACCGTATACGGAAGCGCTTTGCTGATGCATTATCTTCGTGAAGCTGGTATGACTAAGCCACCGTGCTTAATGTACTGGCCGGACACTGACAAACCCAAAGAAGTAGCTGCTGCAAAAGCGCTGGGGTTTGAGGATGTGTTGTTCTACGGTGTAGATGAACCTAATGCTCCTCAGGACATCGAACGGTGCCGCCTTGAAGCTGTCAGAAGACTTAACGCTGGTCTCCATACATTCACTGCTATAAACAATGAAGTTGCTCAGGAAGCATTGAAGGATGTAATCGATCATCCTGTCTATACGATCTATCGGTTTGACGGCAAGGATAACCCCGCGGTTATGTATGCCCGATCGAAAGGATTTCATCCTGTTTCCTATGCATTGCTGGGGCAGTCTTTTCCACTACACAACCGGGCGATGATGGGGTTATATAACAAAGCTTGTGGGTATGAGGGATCTTCTCCCTGGGCCTATTATGAATCAACAGAATCTGACGTATACGGCTCAGAATGCTTTGCACACAATGTTACATATCCGGACGAGTTCGGCAATCCAATTCCTACCCTCCGCTGGGAAGCTTATCGAGACGGAATCGACGATGTACGCTATCTTGAAGCACTGGACCGATCAATTGCTGAAGCTCATAATCGACTTTCTAAAGGTAATCCACCTGTTGGTCTGGAAGAAGCCATTAACAAAGCTGAGCTCGTGCGTAAGAACAGGTTTGAGTCTATCAACAATCGATGGTTCCAGTACCTATGCTCGCTGAGCCCTGGCGATCTGGACTCAATCCGCAGGGAAATAGCAGATGCAGTCATCAATCTTAACGGATGCATGAAATAGGACGACTAAGAGAGATTATTGAAGGGAATACAACATTGAGAGATTCTTTGATAATGACAATGAACATTGTATTGATCAGTGCTGTGGCAATGCTGCTGCTGTCTGCAAAAACAGCACTGGCTGTTGATGATTTTCTGATCAGTTACTGGTGCGGTGTTAAGACAACTGCTGATATGGATACCAGATATGCCGAGGTTAAGGAGTGTGGTTTTACATATGCTTCTATGACGGTAGACTTCTGGTCAACTACTGTTGAGAGCAATATAAAGATGCTGGATGCCTGCCAGAAGCAGGGGATCAAGTGTATCATTCTCGATGTCCGCATTTTTAATGTTAAACCGGAAAACGCGGATTTCACAAAAGTCCTGGATGATATTGTAAATGACTATTCTAAGCACCCGGCTTTTGCGGGGTATTTCCTGTCAGATGAACCCAATTTTCCGGAGTTTCCGAGGCTCGTAGCTATAAAGAACTATCTCAAGAAGAAAGATCCGAAGCATTTTTCCTATGTTAATCTATTGCCGACCCCTGCAGTGCCGCGACTCGATTATGTCGAAGAGTTCTGCCGGCAGTTCAAGCCGGAAATTTTGAGCTATGACCACTATGCACTTCAGGTCAACAAGACTACATTAGAAGGTTACTTTTCTAATCTAGGGATCGTGCGCACATCGGCTCTGAAACATCATATTCCAGCCTGTAATATAATCCAGGCAATAGCAGGAGGAGCGTGGAGGGATCCAACTGAAGCTGAATACAGATGGCAGGTTAATACCAGCCTGGTCTATGGTTTCAAGGGCATAATGTATTTCTACTATTGGACACCACCACTGGAAAATGGTGGTTTCAATGACGGTGGAATGCTGGACTCCAATGGCAACCGTACGCATCGATATGACCGCATAAAAAGAGTAAACGCCAGCATAAATACACTGGCACCGACCCTGATGAAGCTTACTTCAACAGCCGTATACCACACCGGTAGTATCCTGCGTGGAGAGGAACCATATCCACCAACCCCGCAGGCAAAACAAGTTTCTGATAAGCCTCAAAAAATAGATATGTTCAAACACTACGGTGTGGACAAATGGACTAAAGTAAGTGACCGCGATCTCAATGTGCAAATTAGGCAGGTCTCCGGTGGGCCTTTAATAATAGGTGTTTTCAAACATAAAGATGGTTCAACCTGGGCAATGGTGGTCAACCGTGATTTTATGAACACAACTAAGGCGAAACTGCGGTTCAGGGAAGGCATACACAGAGTCCAGGAGATGAGTTCCAGGACAGGTTTGATGCGGGATATCGAGTTGAGAAATGACGCTGCGAAATTCGACATTCCTGCTGGGGATGAAGTTTTGTTGAAGTTGGAGTAGAGGTTGTTTGGAGGTTTATTTGTTGCGCATTGTGTTGGGATTATTATTGTTGGTATTTCTGACGGTGAGTTCAGTGCATGCAGACACGCCTCCGCCATTTAAGATAGGTATAGAGATGCCTATGCAGATTCCTGT
This sequence comes from Abditibacteriota bacterium, assembly GCA_942493375.1. Classification (GTDB taxonomy): domain Bacteria; phylum Armatimonadota; class UBA5829; order UBA5829; family UBA5829. The sequence continues at coordinate 1,534,862 of OW818698.1, forward strand.
TTCGGAGCATGTGAAAAATGCTTTGAAAGACCTGGGGATCAACTATATTAATTACTATGTCTACAATGGATGTGGGGAACCGAAGCCTGATGCTCCGGCAGTTGATGTTAATAAAGCCGGAATGGACCTTGCAGACTTCTTGGGAGCTGATTTTTCTATTGCCGGGTGCAACTATGATCCTCCTGATGATTGCGTGCGCGCGGCAGTCGAAAGATATAAATCGAATGGACGCTTCCGCGGAGTTTTGATAGACGAACTGGAATGGGTCCGGTTGATGGTCGATTACAGTCCTATTCGGCTGGCTGATACTTCGAAGTGTCAGACTCTACAGCAGGCTTCCGATGTTACACTGGCTGGCTATCAAAAGACAGTGTCGAGGTTTGCGGGACTTGGGGCTCAGCTAGCATCTACCCACGTTTGGCCTATTTTGCACCATACGGCTGCACGGGCTGGGTGTATCGTCAGCCCGAAGATATGCAAGGAGTTCTTCTCACCGGTAAGTTTGGCCATAGGTATGGGGGCTGCTAAGCAATACGGCAGGCAACTCTGGGTCGACTGCGATATGTGGTATTGGGACCTGATCCCGGGACATACGCCTGAGGAGATCAAGAGCAACTTGATGCTGGCTTACTGGCTCGGAGCAGATCTAGTATACCTTGAGGGATGCGGCTATAATCTGATACCTGCGGGAAAACAAGGATCACCATTCTCTCTTATCAATACAGGCGGGGAGGTTGAGAAACCTCAGTTCACTCCTATCGGAGAGATGCTGCGTTCGTTCTGCAGAGACTATCTTCCAGCACATAAGCGTGAGTGGACATTCAGAGATGTGAACCCGAACATAGCTATTATCAGGTTCGATGATACCTGTCACGGCCAGCGTTATACCGGTGTCCCTGACAACCTCTTTGGATCAGCTAATCTTCACAGCAACGCGGATACCGAAGCTTGGCTGCAGATTTGGAACACAATAACATTTGGAAAGACCGGACGCGATGGGATCAGCTTCTTTAAAGCATATATGGGGGGTTATGGATGGGATAGACCCCCTGGAGGCGCCACCTGGCCGTCTTATGCTTCCAGACCCATGCAGGCTGACTCCCACAGGTTCTTTGTTCCTATGAACGGGGCAGTTGTCTACGATCACCTGGTGGGCTATGATTTGCTTAAGGGAATCCCCCTGCTCTTTCTTTCGGGCACCGAAGTGAGTGAGCAGACAATGCAAGCCATACGAAAGTGCGTAAACGAAGGCTCTGTATGCGTTGCCTGGGGACCACTCGCGGTACAAAACGGTTTCAAGGAGTGGAAGTCCGGTGTGAGTGTTATTCCAGAAGGCAAGGGCAAGTTCGTCATAACTGATGATTTCGGTCTTGGCAAAGTATACGGCGAGATTTCGATGCTGCTGGGCAGGGCTGATGAGATCAAATACCACTTCGGCTCCAGGACAGTTGTGCTCAAGCGGGTTACTGACAATGAGGTTAATGTGGAAGTTCAAACTCCATAGTCACATTATCATCCCATTTAAATTTTGTAGAATCAATGTGTAAAAACAGATCCTTCGTTCCTCAGGATGACAGACTTTTCACTTCGTTGAATGACAGGTATAAAACACATGAAAACAAAAATCTGGTTATTGATTCCCATAATGACTATCGGTCTGGTTTTGGCAGTTGGAAAACCCACTTATGCTAAAGCAAAACCTGCTGACACATCTTACTTGAACGCTAAACCGAAGAGTCTTGAGTGGTTTCGGGAGGCACGGTTTGGGATGTTTGTGCATTGGGGGCCGGTTACACTGTCCGGGCAGGAGATCAGCTGGTCGCGCGGTGGTAATCGTCACGGGGAGCCTAGTGCTGATCCGTACTGGGGGGATCTATTTAACAGCCAGCGCAGCGGTATTCCGGTGGATGAGTATGACAATTTCTACAAGCGGTTCAACCCAGTCAAGTTCAATGCTTCAGAGTGGGTGAAGATTATGAAGTCGGCTGGTATGAAGTATTTTGTAATCACCACGAAGCACCACGACGGATTCTGTATGTTTGATTCCCAATACACCGGATATGACATTATGAATACCCCCTATGGCAAGGATCTCTGCAAACAGTTGGCTGATGCTTGTCACAAGGCGGGTATTAAGCTGGGCTGGTACTATTCTCCTCCGGACTGGCATAATCCGGACTTTTATAGAGAGACCAATGACCGTTATATAACCTACTTCCACAACCAGATACGCGAACTACTCAGTAACTATGGCAAGATCGACGTGATGTGGTTTGATGGACTGCATACGACACCTGAGATGCTGGATTCTACCACCCTTTATAAAATGATCCGGAAACTGCAACCTGGAATATTGATTAACAACAGACTGGCTCCGTTTGCAGGAGATTTTGATACTCCCGAGCAGAAAATCGGCAATTTCAGCGGTCAACGTCCATGGGAATCCTGCATTACCATCGGCAACCAGTGGTCCTGGAAGCCCAATGACCAGATCAAGTCGCTGAAGGAATGTATTTACACTCTCGTGCAGTGTGCAGGCGGCGATGGCAATTTACTGCTGAATATTGGTCCAAGACCCGATGGCAGCATTGAACCGACTCAGGTTGTGCGGTTGAAGGAGATTGGCTCCTGGCTCAAGAAATGCGGAGCAAGTATATATGGCACTCGCGGAGGACCTTTCCTGCTTGGTAAAATGGGAGCCAGCACGCATAAGGGCAACAAGATATTCATTCATGTTCTGGATGAGAAATGCGATGAGATTAAACTGCCTACTTTTACTGCAAAGATCGTTCGATGCAGCACGCTGGGTGGTGGATCAGCCAGCTATGCTCAAGATGCGGACGGGGTAAATATTAGCATCAAACAACATTCATCTGGCGGGATAGACACAATTGTGGTCCTCGAACTGGACCGGCCTGCATCTGCTATTAAACTGACCAGAGTTGTGAAAGATGCACTTTCTACAGACAAAGCAGTCCAGGCATCAAACACATACAACAACGAAGAGACCTACAGTCCAGACAAGGCATTTGATGACAATACATCCTCCCGCTGGGCAACAGATGGCAGTGTGACTTCGGCCTGGCTGGAAGTGGATTTAGGGAAAGTCGACACCTTTAACCGTATAAAAATATGCGAAGCACTGGGGCGCGTACGGGATTTCGAACTGCTGTGCAGAAATACAACCACCGAAGATTGGCAAGTATTCCATAAAGGCACTACAATAGGAGACGAATTGAAACTCGATGTGGGTTCCATTACATCCAGATATGTAAGGTTGAATATACTTAAAGCACTCGATGGCCCTACGATCTGGGAGTTTCAGATTACTCGCCAGTAAGTGCTGGGATGATACGAAAGCTCATGATTTGACAGGATTAACAAGATTTTCAAGATTAACAGGAAGGGAATGATATGAGATACTGTTTCTTACTTATCTGCATTATTATACTGTGTGGTTCTATGGCTTGGAGTGCTGAGCAATTGGTGCTGCAGGATGATTTGAATGGCAGTACTTTGGGGCAGGCTTCCGGTGTTACTTATGCTCAGGGCAAGGATGGGCAGGCTGTGGCTTTTGAATCGCCATCTGCCGGAATTGCGTATCCTGCGAAGTTCTTCTCGGTTCGGGCCGGACGGATTGAGTTTGATATGATGTTTCCCAAGCCGGTGCCGTCGGGCCCGAAGTCATGGTGCCTGCTTTCTGATGTAGGAGCCGGTATAGCATTCCAGGGAGCTATGATCCTTATGTTCCGTGAAGGCAACAGCAGGCTGGAATTCGGTATCTGGGACAACAATGATTTCCGCTGGTGCTACTCGAAGACAGGGAACTGGGAAGCCGGGCGCTGGTATCATATTTCATTACAATATGGAACCGGCGGAATGAAAATGGAAGTAGATGGGCAGCTTGAGGACTCTAACATATATGATGCGGGTATCTCAAACATACCCAAGAAACTCGGCTATCACGACGCCTGGATGGATTCCCCACCTCTGATAGTTGATAACTTCAAGACATACCGGTTTAATATGGACGGGCTGGCTACATCATCAGCAATTATTAGTCCGAAGGGATATGGACTGTTTGATAATTATTCGATCGATTATGAACTAGCATCGGATGCGCGCATATCTTTGGGAGTTTATGCAAAAAGTGGTCTGCTGGTTAAGTCACTTATTGACAACAAACAGGAGACCAGCGGACCCCATACATTAAGCTGGGATGGAGATGGAATCAAAGCAGGGACATATGACCTGCGGTTGAGCATTAAGCGCGATACCGGCATGCGGGATTTCCAGCGCGCGCTCTATGTCAACACCAAATGGAAGTGGAAAAAGGTTGGCCCGCAACTCAAAAAGTTCTTCCCCACAGGAATCTACTTCTTCAATGAAGACGATATGGAGTATCTGGGCCGGTATATTGAAGATCCTGTGAAGGCAAAGGAATACTATGAGACTGCAATCAAGGACAATGCAGAGCACGGTATTAACCTCTTGATAATCGGGCCTCCTAAAGACCATTTGAAGCTGGCGCTGGATATAGCTCATAAATATAATGTCAAAGCCATTGTCCCACTTGAGAATGTCCGTCTTGCTCTTGGCAGCGAGGAGGCATTCAATGGCCAAAACATAATAGATACCGTGTGGAACTCAATCAAAGATATCAAAAATCATCCGGCACTGTTGGGTTATTATATAATCGATGAACCGTCCGATTCTGCCGAAATGGCTAACCGCATTTCCATAGTCAAGAAAACCCTGGAAGCAATGGATCCCAAACATCCCGGATTTTCCTGTTTGCTAGGCCAGTATGAAAACCTCTTTAAGACGGTCGACTACCAGGTGTTATTGATAGATATCTATCATATAACTGTGGGCTGGTCTGGTGACTTGTCCAGTTATGAATCAGAAGTGGACCGTGGAATGCGTGCTGCGGGTGACAAGCCCCTGTGGATAATACCCCAGGTGTTTGGTAAACCCAATGTATGGCTGATACCGACCCCTGCAGAGATCCGTGCCCAGGTCTGGCTTGCCCTGGCACACGGCGCTAAAGGAATGGTGTATTTCATCTACCAGTCAACAACCGGGGTGCAGGGCGAATGGCTGCAGGGACTTGTAGATATGCAGCTAAAACCAATGGACCAGCGCCTGGATGAAATAGGTAAAATCAATGCTGATCTAAAGAAGCTGGCTCCGGTCCTGTTGAAGCTCAAACTGGCGAACTTCCCGGTTGATATTTCGAACGACAAGATAGTTGCCAGAGGATTCACAGACAAGCGCACAAAGTATGTAATCCTGGCTAACAAGGATATCAAGAATTCTCAAATTGTTAAGTGGAGTGGGAAGCCTGCAGTTGATGTTCTGACTGGCAAACCGGTCTCTAGTGAGTTTATACTTGAAGCGGGGGCTGGGGTGCTGTTAAGGTTGTAATTACTAGTTGATATACGATGTTGCGATCCGCAGATCGCAACATCGTATGTCAAACGTTATCAGGATATCTTCTTTTGAGCGATTACTTTGCGTTGCAACTCCAATAACTCATCTGTTTTAATGCGCCAGTATTCCAGTTGCTCTTCACGTGACATTCCCGCCAGTTTTGCCTGCACAACCGCAGCACCTTTGTGCTTCATATCAACGCAATCAAAGCCCTTCTTCGTTGCCATAATGCAAAACCTCCAATGAGATAATTCATTATAGCAAATCAAGAAATCAATACAATTTCCGAACAATTATAGATTTGCTGCTTCGGCAGTTTCGTTTCACTCGACTACCGAAGTAACTTGTCCTAACCCATGTCTCCTTATCAGAAGGATTCTCTTGCTATAGCGTTTAAGAGAGCTTGAATGGGATGGTATTTTGGAGAGGAGCTGTGGGTTGAGTAAGATGTTTATATGTATGATTATCGCTGGGCTGGTTGTATTGTTGTGCAGTATAGCTGAGGCAGATTCTAAGTCTGCTGTAGTTATTGAGAACAGCTTTATGAAGTATGAGATCGATAATATGGGGCGCAGTGTCCATTTTATCGACAAGAAATCTGGGGTTGACTATTGCTCCTCGAATGCTGCGTTTGCCAGCATTAAAAAGGACGGTAAGGAATATCCTGCTTCAAAAGTAGCTGAAACAAACGGACGTTTAACAGTTGAGTTCGGGGATTCGGGTATCAGTGCTGTTTTGCTGGCGAAGAATATGATGAACCATACGCTGCTTGAGGTTGTCTCAGTCAGCAGCGAACAAATTGACAGCCTGATGTTCCTGAACCTCTCTCTGACCTTAAAAGCTGATCCAAAGGAGAAATTCGCTGCAACGGCTATGGCTCTGAACCTGCAGACTAAGGTGAATGAGCTTCCTGGACCTACAAATAAACTGCAGGCTGAGTGTTTCCCGCGCTTTGGGCTGAAAGGGGCACAGGTTGCGATACTGGCCTGCCCTACAGAAAGAATGCGCGGCATTATGAAAGTGATCGTAGCTGCAGCTCCGGATCTGCCCCATTCAAATGTCGGCGGTCCATTTGCTATGGATGCTGTTATGAACAGGGAGTCCTACATGCTGGACTGGGATGGCATGACAGAGGCGAATGTCGATGACTGGATCAACGTGGCGAAGAAGCTGGGAATCAGGCAGTTTGATTTCAATGCTGGTGTAATGCTGCGCTACGGTGACCTTGTTCCAAAAGCTGATATGTATCCGAAAGGTTATGAGAGCCTGAAAAACGTTATCGACAAACTACACGCTGCTGGTATCAAGGCCGGTCTGCACACATATGCGTGTTTTATAGCGAAAGACAGCAAGTATGTCAGCCCTATCCCTGATCCCAGGCTGGCAAAGGATGCAACCTTTACCCTTGCTACTCCGATAACTGTAGACGCGTCCGCTGTCGTTGTCAATGAGTCTACAGAGAACATGAAAATGACCGTCGGGTTCTTTGCCGGGAACAGCGTAACCCTTCAGATAGATGATGAATTGATAGTCTATAAGGGAGTCACCAAAACAGCTCCATTTACTTTTTCGGATTGCGAGAGAGGGGCACACGGCACTAAAGCTGTTGCTCATTCTGCCTCTGCAAAAGTCCATCATCTCAAGGAGCAGTTCTTCCTGTTCGCCCCGGACCACGAATCTACTATGCTTGCAGAAGTTGCTCACGTTACTGCTGACGTATACAACCGCTGCGGATTCGATATGATCTACCTGGATGCGATTGACGGTATGTATGTGCTTTCCGGAGCGGATACGTGGCATTATGCATCTTTGTTCACGTTTGAAATCGCTAAAAACCTTAAGAAACCAGCCTTGATAGAGATGAGTGACATGCACCATCTGTTCTGGTATGTCCGATCCAGGATGGGTGCGTGGGACGTAGCAATGAGGGGTCAGAAGTCGCTGGTAGATGCCCATACAATGTCCAACAGGGCATTCAAACAGAAGTTCCTGCCGACGCAGCTTGGCTGGTATATTGTGTATCCCTGGCAGGGAGTCCAACCAGAGCGCACATTCCCGGATGAGATTGAATACCTGTGTGCTAAAGCTCTGGCTACCGATTCGGGGCTCTCTTTCTGGAAAACATTCACCCCTGAATCGTTCTTCAAATCGACAAACTGGGACAGGATGTCCGGCATTATAAGGCAGTATGAAGAGCTGAAGCTGTCGAACTACTTCCCGGAGTCAATCAAGAAGAAAGTTGCAGAAATTGGGAAAGAGTTCAAGCTGGAGAAAACCCCAAGGGGCAAATGGCAGTTTATACCGATTGAGTATTCCAAACATAAAGTCCACGGGCTTGAAAGTGAATGGAAGCTAAACAACACTTTCAACACGCAGCCTCTGAAAGTTCGTATTGAAGTGCAGAAAATTGCTGCTCCTTACGATTCTCCGGACGGTTTTACGCTTTTGGATTTCTCCAAACCAGCGGAACTAACGGGACGCACATCAGCAGAGAACGTGACTGCGGAGATTGCTGCATCGACTGCTCAGATGAAAGTCCAGAGCCCCAGCGGACAGTTTACGGCTTTGAGTTCACGGGATGGAAGAGTCGGCGCTTGGACGAAATTCACACATGTGCTGACACCGGAAGGTGACTTCAAGGAGCCAAAGGCCCTGGGACTGTGGGTTTATGGAGATGGCAGCGGAGAGATTATAAATATACAACTGCAAAGCCCTGCTTATGTAGGACTGGCGACTCAGGACCACTATCTGACAGTGGACTTCACCGGCTGGCGGTATTTTGACTTGATTGAGTCCGAGGGCAGGACAATCGCCAACTACGAATGGCCATACAGTTCCAGATTTGAAGACTGGGAAACCAAATCGCAGCCGGTTCTGAACTCGGTATATCCAACCTATATCACCCCCCTAAACTACGGCCACATCGAAGCTGTCAGGGTCTGGTACAACAATCTGCCCAGCGGTAAACAAGTAGAATGCTTCCTGAGCCCGATCAAAGCGCTGCCGCTGAAGGACACCAACATTAAGAACCCGTCCATCACCATCGCAGGCAACAAAATAGTCTTCCCGGTGGAACTGGATAGTGGGAGTTATATTGAGCTCCTCTCTATGGAAGATTGCAAGATCTACAACCGCGAGAATGAATTAGTAGGAACAATAAAACCTTCTGGGAACCTACCTGCACTGGTTAAGGGTGAGAACACCATAGATTTTGCCTGTGAACCATTGAGTGATTCAAATGTCCGGGTGGAGATTACTTTGATTACTGAAGGGGTGGCGGTGAAGTAGTGAAACGTGATCCAAACAAGATATGAAAGCGGACATGGATGTCCGGGGAATATGCTCCTGGTCATGGATGACCAGGAGCAACGGGGCCATGGATTGGCATGGAGGATATAAGCATGCATAGACGACTAATAATATCGTTAATAGTATCAGGTTTGCTGTTTGCATTGGGAAGCATGGCTTACGGGGTCGATACTGCGGATACATCCTATCTGAATGCGAATCCGAAGAGTCTGGAATGGTTTCGGGATGCCCGGTTTGGGATGTTTGTGCATTGGGGGCCGGTTACTCTGACTGGTCAGGAGTTAAGCTGGGCACGTGGAGGGTTTCGCCGTGGGTATCCTGATGCTGATCCTTTGTCTAATTCCGAACTATCAGGCATTCCTGTAGATGTGTATGACAACCTCTACAAGCGCTTCAATCCCGTCAAGTTCGATGCATCCAAATGGGTAAAAACCATGAAGTCGGCTGGTATGAAGTATTTTGTTTTTACTACCAAGCACCATGATGGCTTCAGTATGTATGATTCAAAATACACAGATTATGACATAATGAGCTCTCCATACGGCAAGGATATATGCAAACAATTGGCTGACGCATGCCATGCGAATGGTATTAAGCTGGGGTGGTATTATTCACCAACGGACTGGTATCATCCTGACTTCTTCACCCAAACCCATTACCGGTATATTTCTTTCTTCCGCAATCAGATCCGGGAAATCCTAACAAGTTATGGGAAAATCGATGTGATGTGGTTTGACGGCCTAAACGCGACACAGGAACAAATGGATTCTATTAACCTTTACAAGATGATTCGCAAACTTCAGCCCGGGATACTGATCAACAACCGGCTGGCGCCATTTCCGGGTGATTTTGATACTCCTGAACAGAAAATCGGCAATTTCGGCAGTCAACGACCCTGGGAATCTTGTATAACAATCGGCACTCAGTGGTCTTGGAAACCGAATGACAATATCAAATCTATCAATGAGTGTATCAACACTCTTGTCCTGTGTGCAGGTGGTGACGGAAACCTGCTGCTGAACATCAGCCCAAAACCTGACGGTAGTATGGAACCTAAACAGATCAAATATCTAAAGGAAGTCGGCAAATGGCTTAAAAGGCATGGAGAGAGCATTTATGGCACCCGTGGCGGGCCATTGCTTATGGGTTCGAAAGGAACAAGCACGTACAAAGGTAACAGGATATATATCCATATTCTGGATGCGACCTATAATGAGATCAAACTACCTGTGCTTCCAGCGAATATCAAACGCTGCAGCGTACTGGGTGACGGATCGGTAAGTTACAGTCAGAATAGTGATGGTGTTAATATCAAAATTCTGAAGCACTCACGGGACGGGATAGATACTATCGTTGTGCTGGACCTGGATAAGCCTGCATCCACCATAAAGCTGACAAGAGTAGTAAGAGAAGCATTATCTACTGACAAACCAGCCCAGGCATCTACTACATACCTTGGCGCAGAAACAATCTATGGTCCGGACAAGGCATTCGATGACAACACAACGACCCGCTGGGCAACGAACTGGAATATTACTTCGTCATGGCTTGAAGTGGATCTAGAAAGCATAGAAACCTTTAACCAGATCAAGATAAATGAAGCTTTTGGACGAGTAAGGGAGTTTGAACTGCAGTGCAGGAACACAGCTTCTGATGAGTGGCGTGTTTTTCACAAAGGCACGACAATCGGTGAGGGATTCAAACTCGATATAGATGCGGTGACAGCCAGATATGTCAGGTTGAATATCATCAAATTAGTCGAGACAGTCGGCGGCCCTACTATTTGGGAGTTTCAGGTTATAAACACAGCGAAATCTATGAACTAATTACAGACAGCTCAAGTTTACTTTTTGGGACGGAGCCCATTATTACGGGAGTAGCAAACATGTTAAGTGGAAAGTAAGATGGGAGACGGACGTGGATGTCCGGGGAATCTGCTCCTGGTCATGGATGACCAGGAGCCTCTGACGCATCTGGCGATTGATACCATTTTGTATCCGATTTCTATTCACCAAGATTATTGACAAGGGCTTGGTATATTGGTATTGTGAACTGTGACATTTACGATATTAATGGGTCACAATTCCCATGTTTGTATATAATACGTAATGATTATTTTCCAAAGAGGCAAGAATGACATATTACAGCCAATATGGCCAAGATAATTATCTAGATAGCATCATTTTCAAAGGTATAGAAGACGGTTATTTCATTGAATTTGGTGCTTTCGATGGTGTAACTCATAGTAATACTTTGTTTTTTGAGCGTACAAGAAATTGGAAAGGTATTTGCATAGAACCCAAGAAAGATGCATTTGAAAAATTAACTGCAAATAGAACAGCAGTATGCATCAATGGATGTGTAAGCGATAAATCCGGCCAGGTGGAGTTTCTGGATATTGAAGGAGACAGCCAGGAATTAAGTGGTATGATCTGCAATTATGATCTTGAACACCAACAGAGAATTGAGAAAGAACTAGCACAATCTGGTGGAAAGGCAAATACAGTAATATCACATTGTTATACACTTAACCAAGTTTTCGAGCAATGTAATGTTACACATCTAGACTATTGCAGCATTGATACCGAAGGTGGAGAGATAAATATTATAAAGTCGATAGATTTCGATAATTACACCATTGATGTATTCTCGATTGAGAACCACAGCAATAAAAGTCGACTTAGAAACTTTATGTATAGTATCGGATACGATGTTGTAAACAGATTAGGTGTTGATGATATATACAAAAGAGCCGAAGGAAACCAGCATATACTATTCCGAAAAATGTCCGGTGCCAAGTTGTGGATACGCTTACAATGGGCAAAATTAACCCGCACGAATAATAGATGGTCTTGCCGGTAGAACTGGAGAGCGCGAATTATTTCGAATTGCTATCCAGTTCTGATACATTGCCAAACTGAAGTTCCACCTTTTCTACCGGTATTTGAGCATTCTTAGAAATATTGTTCTCAAAGGGAAACTTTGTGATCGGTTTATTATCGATGGTATTTGTAAGCAGCTGATAGCATAACAAATCAACACGTAACGCGCTTTTAATCTTAGCATTTCAGCAGTACATAATCAGTGAAAACAACCGCTAGTCCTGAGTAGCTGGAGGCGTATCGAAGGGCGGGTGCGGAGAACTTATGCTGATAGATTGTGTATAACTGACCGCCCTTCGATACGCTTCGCTACTCAGGACTAACGGGGTTAATTACCGTCTGAGAAAAACACAGGCATTAATGGGGACTGCCACTTATTCATTTAATGGGGAACGGGACGGAGGCCATTATTATGGGAGTAGCAAACATGTTGAGTGGAAAGTGAGATGGGAGACGGACATGGATGTCCGGGGAATTTCCTCCTGGTCATGGATGACCAGGAGGAACGGGGTCAACCAAAATGCTGCTTATAGCAATTAACCGTTAGTCGATGAGTAGTATACTTCTTCATAAGGTTGTATTACTACGAATCCTTCTCCGCGGAACACCATCTGGAGCGCTTCTCCACTCCCTCTACCAATAATAGTCCTGAGATTAATATCAGTCTTCAACTCAGGTTCCAGATTACTGGACCAGGCTACTGTTGCATTAGGGTCAGTTAAAACTGGTGTTGATGGGGTTACTTTTAGAGTCATTGGTTCATAATGGGTTGTGAATGCTATCATACCAGTACCAGAAAGTACAACATGGAACAATCCACCAGACAGCATCCCAGCAATTTTCTTGGTAAACTTAATATCCCATTTGATTGAATCTTCAAATGCAAGGATATCTTGTCCATTAACACAGATTGATTCGTTGTTAAGGTTTAGAATAGCAACTTCCTTGCCACTATCAGCAAGATAGACTTTTCCTGAGCCTTCAGCCTTTGTAAGCTGCGTTCCTTCACCAGTCACTGCCTGTTTTAGCAGTCTGCCTAGTCCATGTTCCATCATACCTTCTCTGACGAACTTAACATTGCCAATATTGGCAACCATAGAACCAGTCTTGGTCCAGACTCTGCCATTAAGGTTAACCTCAAGCATATGCTTGCTCTCCAGTTCAAATACTCCCTGGTTCAAATCCTTCTGGGCTGTTCGTTCAACAAAATCAGATACAGTATACCTACTCATATTTTCCTCCTGAGCCCCCAAGTTTGGGGTGCCAACTTATTCCGACTAGAAACCAAGCTAATTACGGACACTTGAATTGACGTCATAAACAAGCTTTTGTTTTAGAAGAAACAACAAATTTAATCCCACGATTCTTTTCTTAGGGATTATCGAGCATCAACATAATTTAAATCATAGTCAACTATAATGCAACTGCACGACAAATGCAATCTACTGCTCAATATTTCTAAGCTTTCTTCACCTGTGTTCATTGTTGGCGCAGTAGCGAGTAGCAACCAAGTTAAATGGAAAGTAGGATGGAAGACGGACATGGATGTCCGGGGAATCGGCTCCTGGTCATGGATGACCAGGAGCAACGGGTTGCTGAGCTGTTACCTCTATGTAGTCACCTTTTTTGTCATTTTGCATTCTATTACTCCAACAAATATATACCTGCTTTTGCACTAGGCACATCCATAAATAACTCTCCACCAGCATCGTTAATCTTAGCTGCAAACTGGCCAAACCACTGCTTGAATTCCGTAATATTCATATGACGCAGCTTCATATCCGATGGTTCGCAGGCGAATATCAGTGGAGTATCATCATTCTCGTCTTCCATCGCCATACATTCTGCCGGGATAAGTGTAAACATAGCACCGTAAGACCCACTTCCTACATTTTTCTGCTTAACCATCTCCAGAAGTGTCTTGACTGTTTCTATGTCCTTGTCTTCGTACTCATCCTCAAACAGATCTTCGCACGTATAGAATGAATAACCAACAGATTTACAGGGATGATCTGCAGCAGGTTGCACAACCAGGTAATTGCCAGTGTAACTGGTTACGACATCATGTAATGCATTCTTAAAGTGCGTCAAACAATAACGATCGGTAAGTGGTGATTTACTATGCATCTTCGCCAGGAAAAACCCTCCCCGGGCTTCGCATTTCATACAATTTTTAGATCTCATTGCCTGCCATAGAGCAAAAACGCCTGCTGCTGCAAGCAAGAGAGCCGCAATTCCCACCAAGACAAACGAAATCTTATACAACTCCGATTTATAATCTATCCCGAATATTGCATATCCTAAAGTAACCAACAATAGAAAAACCGCAGGTAGGACTAGCAGGTATGCTTGAATTGGTACATCCAGTTCTGTTTCTCCGGATCTCGCTGGTCTATATTTTCTGTATACATAGGCAATTCCGAATGCAACAATCGGGCAGGCTAATAAATAGATCTCATCCCATTGCTTCGACATTATTAACCTGGTTACAAGAATAGGCAGGATAATGTAAATACTGATCCTCGTATTTCTGGTCCTAAATGCATCAACCTTATCTAGAGCACGCAGTATAAATGATGGCCGTTCATTTGAGTTATTCATAACAATCCTTTCAGCGAGATACTCACTGTAGAGTATATGGGAATGAGCCCTTTTCTAGCAATCTGCCTTATGGAAACTGGCTCCGTCATCCCTAATCCTATTTGCCAGGTTCTATCGGTTTAGCGTCATCGTTCTGCTTTTTCTTCATCGACGCGTCGACTCCAATCTTTTGCAATTCATAATCGACCCAGATCTTCATAAACTCAGCGCTAATATCTGGTATCTTAAATTGATTGAACTGTTTCATTCCTTTACTATATTCTTCGGAATATGGAGTGATTAGCTTGTATAGCCATATGCCTTCAATAGCGCCTTGTGGAATGGGAGTACGTTGCGAACGGAGACTCACTATGCGATAAAGACCAATTGAAGCTTCATTTCTCACATTGTCATCCACATCAAGAATCATCCTGGTGAACAACCAAGCCAGTGCTTCTTCGACTATTGTATAATCTTGTTTCCGGTTTTCTTTTATATATACCATCCATGTAGCCATCCACACAGCACGCTTCCGTATATCCGGATCCGGATTGCACATTACTCGCTCTAATGCAGGAATGACACCAAAGCCCAAGTCTTTGCACCTCATAATCGACTGTGTGTTGTTCTCGATCACAGCACAGGAGTTTGCGAAAGAAATGTCATCCAATATATCGGATATCTGATCATCTGACACATCTCCAAACTGCATCCTAATTTTGTCTACTGATTCCTTTGCCTTTTGCGAGAATCTATTTTCAAAGGCGTATCTTGTTATCGGCTTATTATCGATGGCATTTGCAGCAACTGACAGCAATGCGATAGATATCACCACAAGAATATATGCTGTTTTCATTTTGGACCTCTTTTAGAGAGAGTATGATAGCTGGGTCAATCAACACTTAATGTGCTTTTGATCTTAACGTTTATGCAATGCTTATACTATCAGGTGTTAGAGTCACTCTTAAGACAATACATACAATAGACGTTGGCAGTTGCCATTCCTTGCACACTGAAAGCCAATATGGTATATTACCCGCTAATCACTGCGGTGCGTTCGTGGAGGTGGACTGGTTATGACTGATATGATTGTTTATATTTCGGATAAGAGGGTTGGGATTATTCGACCTGATGGGAGTGAAGAGTGTTATCCAGAGTTTAATGCTCCAAACCAGGTCTACTGGCAGATGGGGTTTATTTTTCCGGATGGGCTGCAGGCGGTGTTGTGGAGCCAGGAACCTCCGCAGAATCCTAATGCTGCCTATGATGACCCGGATGGAGGGGCGTTTGCCAAGTCTCACCTCTGGCGCTATGACTTTGTAAGTAAGACGATGCGGGAGCTGGAACTGCCTCCATTTATGGGGGTTCTCGGGCTGATGCCTGGAGGTGATCGGTTTCTGATCTGCGGGAATCTTGAGGGGATCACTTATGTTTACACTACAGATCTGGACGGAAAAAACCGCGAGGATATCTACTCCGGGTCTGGGTATGCGTATGGTTCAGCGCTGAGTCCTGACGGCAGCAAGCTGGCGGATCACTTGACCAACAATCCTCCGAGTCCTGGTTATGAGATCTGGGTGACTGACCTTAAGACCAAAGAGCGGCTGTTGATTGCCAGCAATGAAGAGTATCTCCATTTCGCTCCCAGGTGGTCACCAGATGGGGAATGGCTGCTTTACCAGCGGTGTAAATATCGGGAGTTCCCCGGGCATGAGCGGTCTGATTTGTGCCTGAGCCGGGCGGATGGATCGGAGCATCGACTCTTGACTACCGGGTACTCTCACTATTTCTCAACTGCCTACGGAACACCCGAAAGGCACGGCGGAGGATCCAATGTGCCTGCATGGTCACCGGATGGCACACGAATCGCCTGCACGCTGCTGCTGCCGGGATCACAGAACGCCTGGCCATACCAGACCGACCAACCGGACACAGACCACTTCAACCGGGGATATCATCCGGAACTTGTAAAGGGTGGGACGCAGATATGCTTGATAGACCCAAAGACAGGCGAGATTACTCCAATAGTCGATGATGATCCACCGACATGGAACTTTAGACTGGCATGGTCATCGGATGGCTCCAAAATGGTGTTCGTGCGGGCTGAAACCGGGGAACAACCTGGAATATGGGTTATGGATGCAGACGGGAGTAACCGGCAATTCTTGACCAATGGGATCAATGGGACTGGGGCAGATTACGGACGCTGGGTGAGTTTGGGAGTGGAATCGCTGTGATTGCCATCCCTGGAGGGAATTAGTTAATGTGTAGTATGTCTCGAATAGCTATCTTTGCGGTGACGGTATGCGTTTCTATTGTATTTATGATAATCACAGCTGATGCGAAGAACAGCAAAAAGGAGAAACCGAAGTTGACTGATATGCTGGTGTATTTTGCTCAGGACGCGACACGGGTGGGTGTTATTCTTCCTGATGGCACGGGTGAGAGTTATCCTGAGTTTGGTCTTCCAAAGCAGTCTGCCTTACGGATGGGATATGTTTCTCCGGATGGACGGACAGTGGAGCTTATGAACCTGTCTGAAGGTAAATACTGGCTGTATGACGTTATAAACAAAACGATGACCGAATCCAAGCAGCGGATGGGTGAAGAACTGCCTGATGGAAAGCGATTCTTATATACTCAAAACGTCGATAACCTTTTTACAATGTACACAGGCGATGCAGATGGAGCCAACCGCGAAACCATCTACTCCAGCGCAGGATATGCTTATGGTGTGTCACTCAGCCCTGATCGTCACAAAGTCGCTTTCCATATTACCGGAACTCCGGGTCGACCTGGATACGAAATTTATGTGGTTGATATAGAGAGTAAAAAGTGTCAATTGATCGTCAGCGATATCAAGTATATCCATTTTGCTCCTCTATGGTCTCCTGATGGCAAATGGCTGTTGTATCAACGATGTGCATATGCTACTGACCCAGGACACGACCGTTCTGACTTATGTATCAGTAAAGCTGACGGTTCAGAGCAGCGTGTGTTGACTACCGGACAGACGCACTGGTTTGCCGCAGCTATCGGCACCCCTGAACGACACAGCAGCGGATCAAATGTGCCCACTTGGTCTCCAGATGGACGCAAGATTGCGTGCACACTGCTTTTACCTGATTCACAGACAGCCTGGCCATATCAGGCAAACAGGCCGGACACGGATCACTTCAACAGGGACTACCATCCTGAGCTTGCACGTGGAGGCACTCAGATATGCCTTATAGACGTAAAATCCGGTAAAATCAAAACAATTACAAAAGACGATCCACCTACATGGAACTTCCGGCTGGTATGGTCACCAGATGGTAAAAAACTCGCCTATATGCGTGCTGATGTCGGAAGACTACCGGAACTGTGGGTTATAAACGCGGATGGAAAAAATAAGAAGTTTCTCACTCAAGGATTAAATGCGACGGGTGCTGATCATGTCCGCTGGGTAAGTCTGGCTGTTCCAACGTTGTAATGGGAGCGCTGTAATGAAACTGATTTATAAGTTTTGGGTCTTCTTGCTGTTGGTTTCGTTATATCCAGCTTTGGGGTTCTCTCAAACTGCACCTGCGGTTGTGTTGGCTAAGGAGCGGAAGAGTGAGTATAGGTTTATTGTCAGCCGGGTGCCTGCTTCGGATGCTGAGCTCTCTGCTCTGTATGAGCTCCGGAGCTATTTGGGGCGGATTACTGAAGCTGGAGCGTATTTGAGTCCATGGTATAAGCCTGTACCGGAGGGTTTTGAACCTCAGGCTGACCGGTGCATATATATCGGTTGGACTGATTATGCCAAAGCCAATGGATTGGACGGTTCGAAGATGGAACCGGAAGAATGGGCTATCAAGACAGTTGGCTCGAATCTGATCCTGACCGGTGGCCGTCCCCGCGGCACGCTGTATGCAGTCTATCATTTTCTGGAGGATCAGTGTGGGGTGCACTGGTTTGACCGGGATACTGAGGTGGTTCCTTATAAACCCGACCTGCTGATCCCTCCACTCGATCTGCGAGGAAAACCCAAGGCATGGTTTCGGGGTATATATAAAGCTGCAGACCAGCTGCCGGAATCCATTCTGGTAAATGAGCGGCAGTTTATAGTCCGCAACCGCTGCCCCCAGATGATGTTCAATCCTTACTGGGAGGATGTAGCACTTTCTGACGGAATGACATCGCAGTTCAGGTGGTGGATGTGGCTGAACCGGCGAGATGGAGGGTTTGAGTTCAACCACGGTTATGGACATTCGTTCTATGACTATGTGCCTACTTCATCGTGGTATCCGAGCAATCCGGAGTATTATGGGCTTAGCAGGGAGAATCCGCCAAAAACTCCTCCGGACTCTCTCAATGGAGCGTTGTGTTTGACCAATGCAGAGGTGCGCGAACGTGTTGTAACTCAACTGAAGGCCTGGATACGTGAGGACCGGGTCGCTGCAAACAGCTTTGGTTATCAACCACCGCGTTTCTATGACCTGAGCCATCTGGACGAAGGACACCCCTGCCCCTGTGCCAACTGCCGGGCGTTTGTCCAGAAATATGGTGAGGAGAGCGATCTGCTGATTGATTTCGTCAACTATGCGGCTGATTCCATTAAGGATGAGTACCCGGACATCCTGATCAAGACATTTGCCTACACTTGGGGTATTACTCCTCCAAAGCAGATCAAGCCGCACGACAATGTCCTTGTCCAGTGGTGTGACTGGGGCGGTGCTCCAGACGGAAATCCGAACCCTGATCAGACTCTGCATGACCCAGTCAACAAGTGGAGATTAAACAGCCTGCAGGCCTGGAGTTCGATAACTAAGCATTTTGGTATATGGGACTATGGCTTCAGTCCATTCCACGATGATGGAGTATCTATTCCAGTTACAACAACCAATTACACTATCTCTGATTTCAAGTTTTTTGGTGAACTCAAGGCAGAGATGCTGTTTCTGGAGAATGAAGAACGGGCGGTACGGGTTCCGTGGCTCTATGAAAACTTCTATTTTATGCGGCTGTGGCTGGCTTACAAACTAATGGAGGACCCATCTCAGGACTCTGAACACCTGATGAATACGTTCTTTACCGGTTATTATGGTCCAGCGGCAGGAAAGATGCGCGAATTCCATGATTATCTAAATAAATGTCAGGCTCTTCCACGTGAACCGAGGCAGTTAGCTGACAGAAGCGCTACTCTGAGCTATTTGACTCCTGAATTCTATATTACAATACAGAAGATCTTCGATGATGCAGAGAGTATAAGTTCACTTGGCGCCATGGAACGCCAGCACATTCAGCAGGAGAGGATGCGGGTTGACCGGTCTATGCTGGAGCTGTGGGGTGATCTGGAACGGCAGCTGCCGGATGGGGAATCTCTACCATATGACCACACGGCCGTAATCAACAGACTGGAATCTGAAGGCAGAGCTGTGATTGCAGGACGGCCCTGGGCAGATAAACAAACTATGACTAAATCACTCGATGATATGCTTGCGTACCAGCGAAATCCTAATCTGCCTGTTTTTGTTTCTTCGTTGAACAGGCGTGAGTATTGTGATATTGCATGGAAAGCTGAGTTTGCTGGAGAAAGCGCCTGGGCGAGTCAGCCTGTTGAGTTCTATGTGGGTGATGCCAAATTCATCCTCTCTCCGTCGGATTTTCCAAAGGACGGGAAGTATCATTTATACAAAGTTGGTCGAACACGGCTGCAGAACCGGAGTCAGTTCCTGCATATCAAAGCAGGTGGTGGAAAGACGCTGGGTGGATTCGACCTGCATACCCGTATCAATGATAAGGACAGCGTAGCTGAGTGGGAAATATATGTATCAGCGAAGCTGGCTGGACCATCGTTCGCACCTGATTCCGGAGACAAGGATACAATATCCACAGAGCGCATCCTGTTGGTCAGGGCAGTACCGGGTGCTAATCGCCCTGCAGAGGAGAAAGCTGCCATGGACGAACTCGGTAAGCAGCGTGAGCTTCTGCCTGTTGCACAAGCTGCTGAGAAGGCACTGGACCTGCCAATTAAGTGGCAGTTCCGCGAAGACCCTAAGAATGAAGGTGAAGCTGCCAAATGGTTCAACAAGCAAACCGGACCTGGATGGTCAGATATACAGGTGGATAAATCCTGGACGGAGCAGGGACACGACTACCATGGAATTGGTTGGTACAGCATATCATTCAAAGCTCCAAAACTACCTGCAAATAGCCGGACGTTGCTGTTATTCGGAGCTGTAGATGGACAGTGCTGGATATGGTTGGATGGTAAACTGGTCGGGACGCAGCTTGTCACTCCGGAGATCATGTGGAACCAACCATTTGCCATTGACCTGGGAAACGCTGTTAAATCCGGCAAGTCTCATCACCTGGTAGTAAAAGTCAGCAAAGACTACAATGCTGCAGGTGTCTGGAGACCGGTGGAGCTTAGGGTTGTTAAGTAATATTTTATGAACCGCTAAACACGCGAAAGCACGCGAAAACAGGATAATCAGGCAGGAGTTAAGTTGTATGGGAATTTAAACTCCATTCATGCTTCGATACGCGCTTTGCGCTACTCAGTACGAACGGACTTTAAGTCATTTCACAGTGGACTGAACTCTTTTATGTTCAGTGGTGCCCTTTCGCGTGTTTTGCGTGTTTGGCGGTTCAACACACTGCTATCTGCATCGTGTTATGTTGGGAATCGGTATGGATTGGGTATACTCAACCAAAGAAGCGAACCAGGCTGAGACATTCTGGATTGCACAGGTGTAGTATGAGACATATCCATCCTATCTTCAAAAATTCTAAGTCCGGATTCATTGCGTTTTGTATATTCATCGTAATTTTTGTGTTTATGGTGGATTATATGACTGGTGGCGAGATAGACATTTTTGTACTTTATCTTGTCCCTATCATTCTAGCGAGCTGGTATGTCGGTCTTCGAACTGGTATCCTCATGTCACTACTTTGTGCATTCTCCGGATTCGCGGCAGATTATTACGCTTCATATAGCTACTCTCATTCCGGTATTCTTTACTGGAATATCGGAATGAGATTGGTATATATGCTGATAATCGCATATGCTTTCTCTGCATTAAAAAACGCTCTGCTGATTCAAGAGCAGATCCACCAATTTATTGTGCACGATCTTCGTACACCCCTTACGAACCTATTAGCCAGATTACAGACTTTGGAAACCTCAGGACAAGGTGAGTTATGCATTAATTCTAGAGAGATAGCGGGTACGGGGATCGTCTCCAGTAACCGGATGCTTGCGCTTGTGGACTCGCTTCTTGAGTTATCAGATCTGGAAAACGATCAAATGCTGATTCAACAGGATAGTGTCCAGGCAGCTGAACTGGTTGGGGAAGCCATAGAGCAAGTTAAGAACTGGGCATCTCAGGATAATATAACGCTCAACACAGTAATCACGCCTCCAGACACTAAACTTATAGCTGACCGTAGACTGACTGTTCATGTGCTTACAACCTTGATAAGTAACGCCATAGAATTCAGTCCGTCCGGTTCAATAATTACTGTATCTGTAAGACCAGATGATCAGAAGTCACTCCAGTTTAGTGTTAAAGACCAGGGGCGAGGCATTCCCGAGATATGGGCAAAAAGCATTTTCGACAAAAATGCTCAAGTTGAAGCGCGCAACCAGGGGGCTCCTGTTGGGACGGGTCTAGGCCTCACATTCTGCCGCCTGGCAGTAGAGGCCCAGGGGGGAGAAATTTGGCTCGAAAGCGAAGTCGGTAAGGGAACGACATTTATCTTTGACCTGCCAGCTGATGGGAAATAGTAATGAACCGCTAAACACGCAAAACACGCGAAAAAGAGATGTACCAGATGCATTCCCTTCAAGTGTTTTTACGCATTTAGCGGTTCTAGTTAACTGAATATCAGGACCCTTATATCCAGCGGTTTTACCCATATTCCAAGTTTTGTCTCGTTTTGTTCTATTGGTTCGTCCAGCATATCTTCTACATTCTGCCAGTTGCCTTTATCTATTTGCTCGAAGACTTCATGGTTGGTTGGGTTGGTCAGAATCAGGGCTTCCTTACTTCCGATTGAGCGTTTTCTTACCAGCAGTCTACCTGTTTTGTTTGGTTCTTCGCCGCATAATTGCAGCAGTGCTAGAACGAATGCCGGAGTGTTATCGTTTTTGTATGCTGTTCCATTGTGGCCTATTATGGTGCCAAAGAGGAATGCCTGACCTTTACCGTGATTTCGATGAACGCCTGCTACTGATTCGTTGTAATAGAGACAAGGGTCGCTGTCTGTGCAGTCGTAGGTTTCGAGCCAGACATTTGCAGGTGTTACCTGATCACTTAAGACTCCGGTCCCATTGAGTATGGTTGGTTCTGCGTATTCACCATATGCGTGAGGATCACCAGTCCAGCGTTTACCATTGTTGGGTTCTTTTATCGATGTCAATGCTTTGTGCTTTACTCCAAACAGAGTCTCCAGGGCCGGTGATATTTGTCCTCTCGGACAGAAACCGTGATTGTCTACGCGACCGGGGCAGGATTCTGAGATTAGATTTCCACCGGACTCAACATATCGCGTGAGACTTGCTGCAGTTTCTTCAGACATGCATACAGGCACAGGTGCAATGAGCGTTTTGATCGAATCCAAAGACAATTGATTGAGTTCATTGGTATTAACGAAACGGACAGGGATACCCAGATCCCACAGTAATCGATGCCATCCTCTGGTGCTGTATTGCAGGTTTCCTCCACCCTGTGAAGCGAGGGAAGACATGTTAAAGCAGTCTTCGTTGACCAGTATCCCGACCTCCGGACTGGCGAATGACGGCTTAGCAAACAGGTCTGCATGCTTATTGAGCGTAAGTCCGATCCTGGATGCTTCTTCAAACCGTTCGCTGGTATCCCCTACTCCATCTAAGAGTCCGAAGCCGTTGCATTCTGCTGCCATGATTTCAAGCCTGGTGACCCAGAAACTGATGGCAGTAGCTCCTGAACCGACTGCTGTCAGCATCCAGCGCCGGATGTCCTCACTCTTGATCGCAACACCTTTCTGGAACGGACCGATACCGACCGGACCTCCCTGGAACTCAGCACCCCAGAGTGGAGCGCCATCAACATTGCATGACCTGAGCTGGTCGAAACGCATCGCTACTCCGTCCCACATTTCACAGACAATTGCTTCCTGTTTGTCTGCCAGGCCGGCAGTCTGAGGCCGTAAATCATCCCATGCATTTCCAATCACCCACTGAGGATAGAATGAAGACCCCATGAAGTCCTGTGAACGCGCTTGAATCCAGTCTTGACCGGATGCAAATATGGGAGATCCTTTGTGAGCAAATACAAGGCGCTTGAGTGGATCCGCAGCTTTGATGGCGTCATAACGGGTTTTGAGGACCATTGGAATCTGGACACTGTCCATAAAATGCCGCCAGGCCATATCGCACGCACAAGGCATCATCGCTGCCCTGTTGGGTGATACATCCAGCCAGTCTGCATATCTGGTATTCCAGGCTTTGTTAAGATTATCCAGATCACCAAAACACTCCTGCAGCCAGGTTCTGTAATGATTCAGAGTGTGTTCGCAGAAGCACACCTGATTGCCGGTTAGTTCTCCCCAGTAACCAATCTCCTGCCAGGTGTTCCAGACAACAATATTCTCGAACCTGCCGAGGGTTTCTACCAATTTTGTTATGAACCTGACCATATCGGCTCTGGCTCCTGGATGATCAAAACATGGGCCTGGTTTGCCATCGGCTGGGAGGGTTGTCTGAGCGATATATGGTATTCTGATCCCATTCTGGCTGACCATGGCACAGTCCGGATGTTTCCTCCAGAGCCATGCAGGGGCTTGTTCACAGGTAAGGCCGAGATAAACACCCAGGTCCAGATCAGCTGCATAGGAGATCAGCTCCTCATAACGAGAGAAATCATACTTGCCTTCAGCGGGTTCATCTATCCCCCAGTGCTCCTGGAGTTTGATCAGGTTGAAGCCGTGAGATTTCAAGACCTCCATATCGTGTTTGAGCTCAGACATGGGAGGCATTGGTTCACGGCATAGATGGGAACCTATCGGAAAAACTTTTGAAAATTGCTCTTTGTTCATTGTTAGCCTCCGGAATGAATGTCATTCTGAATGCACTATGTCATCCTGAATGCAATGAAGGATCTGCTTTTCCAGACATAAGAGGAACACTCAAAAGCAGATCCTTCGTTCCTCAGGATGACAATGTGCGTTGCTCAGGATGACATTGTGCGTTGCTCAGGATGACATTATACGTTAGCCAGGATTACAAATACAACGTAACTATCTCTTGCGTATTGGTGGGTAGTATATGAACAGGTGGGAGATGTCGTCGTTTTCTCCTATGAATATCTCACCATTTGGGCCTACTGACATTGCGCTCAGATTGTGGGCTATCCAGTAATCCGGGAAAGCACTGCCGAGAATTCCGAGGTCGGTGAAGCCTTGCTCCGGATCATATCTGAACAGGTGGGACATTCCCTGCTGTTCTCCGACTAACCCATAGATGTTTCCATCATAACCATATCCGAGCGCACTTATATTGGACTGGCGGTTGGGTTTGCCGAGGTTGACCACTGTGCCGGTGATCGGATCATAGCTGAAGAGATAGCCATCAACCGATGTTCCGCCGTAGACTATACCATCATCTCCTACTATCATGCTCTGGACTCCAGCAACATAGCGCTTACCTTTTTGGCACGGAGCGTGGGCTTCTAGAGAAGTCAGCTTTTCTTCAGCTGGATTGTATACCCAGAGTTGTCCCTCTGTAAAGGCACCAAGTAACTTGCCGTCGGGTAACGCGACCATTACTGGCGAGGCATTGGCTATTCTTGCGACAATCTTCGTATTTCCGTTATTGGTATCAACTGATATGAGTGCGCCATCAGGTGTGGTCAATGCATAGGCTGTTCCATCTATTGGTCCGGCGAGAGCTGTTACTCCTATGCAGCCATCCGGAAGTTCCAGCGGTTCAATAGCAGTTTTAGCTCCGAGGAACTGCTCCATCCCCTGCCCGCTTTCAGCGGTGACATCGTGCCGGAAGAGTCCACCACTGTCCTGCCCATACCAACCTCCGAAGATTTGACTTTCTCCGACTTGCAACAAGGCTCCACCTGTTGATGGAAGTTCACTGACCGATCCGACGTGTGCAACACCAAACCCTGAGTGGAAGTAGAACAGGTGGCACTTATCACCGCAGGTAAGGCCGTAGACGTTACCTGATTGAAGGGCCAGTAGGGTCGTTATGGAAGACTCTCCCCGGGGGATAGAAGGCTTTACAAGATATTCACGCAGGCCAAAGCTGTACATACTGCCTTCACTCACGAAGGGAAATGCCTTGGTGCGGAAGAGATTTGAGTTGTCAGCAGACTGCTGCTCAGTTATTTCAGGGATTGCTGGTTTTTTTGTAGGCATGATTTCCTCCGGTTTGTTCATGGACGGTATATCAGCAGCGCACATGGCAGGGTCTGGATGGTCGCCAGGTAGATCGTGCCATCCGACCCGCAGACTCCGCGCCAGGTTAAGTATTGCTTATCATTGAATTGCAGCAGATTCTGCGCTGTGCTATGTTTGGTCGCTATATCGTATTGTACGAGTATGTTTCCTACACCGGCAGCCTGGGCAACGAAGTACAAGTGCCCCTTGTTGTCCGGAACAATGCAGCGAATCATCTCGACTGACAACTCCGGAAGGACTGTTCCCAAATCTTCGATCTGAGGTGTTTCTTCGCGGGGATCGAAGCGGAACAGGTGACCATTGGAATATGTAAGACCGTATATCCAACCATCCTCAGCGAGGCACATGTCGGTAATCCACGAGAAACGTGCATCGGTGTTCCACGGATGCGCGTATGGACGGGTATCGAGGAAGATCAGTTTGTCCTGAGCTACATCGTATTTGATCAACTGAGAGTTAACATCGGATGTGTAAAGGTTGCCAACGGAATCGAAGACCATTGAGATCGGATACCAACTGGAGATGCGGCCATAGTCTTTGAAGTCCCGTCCCTGCAGACTACAGCGGAAGAAATGGGCTTTCGGGAAGGTAGCGCCATACAGACACTGACGCTCTTCATCCAGCATAAGATATGGGATACCATCATTAGGAGTAATCACACCGAAGTCCACGATCTCGTTACTGAGGGTATCGTGACGGAAGATATGCGCTCCCGGGAAGCTCATATCCGGGTCATCCCACATAGACAGCGGGCTCCACAGTTTCTGGCCAATCGGCGGGGTTGTGCAGTGGGTGGCACCGTAAAGCTTGCCATCACTGGCGTGACACAGAGAGAAGTGGACTTTTCCCTGGGTTGCGTGACCGTTGTCCGGCGGCTCTCCAGTGACTTCACCCATATCTGCCAGATAGCGCAAGCAACGCTGATTGGTGTCATACTTATACACCTGCGCAACACCACCTCCAGTGCCTTCAAGACACAGGCCGACATAGACCTGTCCATCCTTACCCATTGTGATCGTCCAGATGGTATCGTGTTTAGGGTGGTCGCTAAACTCAACGACCTCCCAATTGTTGGGACTTAACGGTTCGAGGTTCAATACTATTTCCTCGCTTTCAGTGCAACCTGCAGGTGTTCGATGGCGTCAGCGACTTTGGCACGAACGGAGTATAAGCTGGAACGCTCTCCCAGCACGGCTTTCTGCAGACCGACCTGGTAGAGTATCACTCCATATTTTCCAGGTACTGAGGAGAGCACGAATTCACATTTATGGTTCTTTACGGTTACAACTTCGGTTGCTACGTTTGAAGGTCCTGTGAATCCTACCGGAGATGCATATTGTTTGCCATTGACGAGGAACTTTGAATAAGGTAGGTCCCGGTAGCTCTGGTCGCTATAGGCACTGAGAACAAGTCGGTATCGGCCATCCGGCAGGTTGGTCTTGAAACTGATCGGCAGGTCAATCTGCTTACCACCGCTGCACTGCATCCAGCCTTCTTCAAGACCAAATGTCCAGCCATCTGTCGGTTTGAATGTAAGATCTCGTATGTTGTATCCATCCATAAGATCGCTCATAACTTCACTCATCTCCTGAGCGAGTTTTATGGCGGTCTTACCCTCTTTAGCAGCTTTCAGTTTTCTCTTCTCTGCACGCTGAGTCAGATCTTGAAGCATAGCGAGACAGTCGTAGTCTTCTGCACCTTCCCGGAGCATCTCCCAGCGGATGGTAGGTACTACGTGGTCGAGGATCGGTTTCTCAGGGTCATACCTGCGCAGTGGAGGATAAAAGAAGTATCCATCTCCCTGCCGATAGCGGTATGTGACACCAGGCAACAAAAAGCTTGGTCGATCCCACGGGGTGAAGTCCTGTCCCCAATATGTAGATAAATAGTAGAGATAACCGTGGCAACCGCGCCTCCAGGTGTCCCACATTATTGAACGGTTTGTCTGGGCACTCATACCGATCAGGCATGTAGTGGCGACATCATACAACCAGTAGTCTGCGCCTTTGCGACGTTGATCATCAGCGACTTCCTGCTTGTACATAGTGCAGTATGGGACCCAGACTGAGATCAGAGATTTGTCGTTGTCATCAATAAGTTCAGCCAGCTTCGGACGGTTGGCAGGATCGTAGGTCAGTGAAGTGCGGATCCGAGGGTCAGCCTTCCGGATTAGCATACAGATATCTTTGATGCCCTGCATATCATCATCTCCGGGTTCATCGGTGACATAGTAGATCGCGCGGTCTAGCCAGCCTTTCTCTGCAAGATGAGCTGCAATACCTCGAAATACGCCGATGACAACCTTTTCAAATACAGGATCGATAGTACCGTCAGGTTTTTGCCGGACAACTACTGTGCCTTTGGTGTCAGAGATCAACGGAACAACCTTATCGTTGTTTCGAGTCCACAGATAGGGTGCGAAGTTGAATGCACTGAATGCCTGGCGGTCGTCGAAATAGCGCTTGCCTTCGCGGTCGAAGCTGGTAAAGTCCAGCTTCACTTCGCCGGTCGGTTTGTCGTCGGCACCTTTTACGAACTCCCACTTGATTGCGCTGTCGGGGAGTGGGTTGAAGGCCATTGTGCCGGGGGCATAGAGGAACGGAGATAAGCGGGCGCGGATGTATTCGTCAAAATACAGGCGGATGATCTTCTCTTTTTCCTCAGCGGTCTTGCAGCCGTGTGCTCTGTAAATATTACCTTCGGACAACCCAATCATGCTCTGTAATATAGGTTTACGCGGTAGTGCGAAGCTCCGGACATGCAGTATCAATGGTAAGGATTTAATCAACCGGCCTTTAGTGTATATATTGACCTTTCCTGAATAGTTACCAGGTTTTGTGGATTCGGGAACCTGAAGTGCAATCCAGAAGACCAGGTTTTTATCAGCATCCAGAGCGAATGAATCGGCAGGTTTGATCGGAACAAGTGGATCAGGGCGCATATCAGGATTTTCGGATGTCTTATCGACTTCAAACGGCATATTGACATCCACCCACTCGACTTTGTATATCCGCGCGAGTTTCGCAGGAATGAGAGCGCCTTTTTGACCGTGCATATCACCCAATTTAACACTTATGCCATCCATCGGTTCAGTACTTCGCACAACGACCTGAAAAGCCTCCCACTCGTTACGGGCAGACTGTAGCGCGATTGCGCCGGACGGCCATGATGACTTATATACTTGCTGTGGAGCTATTTTCTCATTGGCGGAGACTCCATATACATCGGCAGCAAATGCATTACCATTACATGTGATGACCATAATACCAACAGCAAACATAAATAGCTTCATTGAGATGCTCTTTATCATTTCATCCTCCCGCGCATATAATCCACTAACGCGCATTATTCGTGATTGACTCACTTTCGTCCTACTGCTGGTAGAAAGCAGAGTCTGGTGAATAATGCGTGCTTGTGGAACACAAGTAGGATAGCACATATCTGGTGTCAAAGATACGGAAAAATGCACTATTATTACTGATTTGAAGTAACGCAATTGCTCAGAGTTACCGGAATTTGTCATCCTGAGCTGTTACGAAGTAACTCCCTTATCCTGTATGCTGCCTGTAAGTAGATTGCTAGATCTTTAGTCCATTTAACGAATACAGAGCGCCGGGCTGGACCAGCTTACCCAGGATTTTCGAACTTGTTCGCATACATCAGCATTAATTACATACACCTACGCTGTTACTTTTTTTTGTGTTGCAGGCTCAGTTCTTGGTTATTTGTAATTGTCCGCAAAATATATTTCAGATTTTTCTTACATGTCACTAATGTGTCTTTGTCGCACATTTGCGAGGTTATTGCAACATCTATTCATAGTATTTTTATTTTAATGCAGACATATTCGCCGTATATTCAACGAGTCCAGGGATACAGACAAAACCTTACACACTACTACCTAAGTATCTACTGATTTATTGAATTGCTTACGCACATAATCACGGAATTTTGTGGTAATATACTGGAAAGTATTCTAACCCGCTTTATTCACCAAGCTTCGCTTTTGTCC
This sequence comes from Abditibacteriota bacterium, assembly GCA_942493375.1. GTDB lineage: Bacteria > Armatimonadota > UBA5829 > UBA5829 > UBA5829. The sequence goes on from OW818698.1 coordinate 1,564,496, forward strand.
GGCAGTAGGGACAAAAGCTGAGTCAATCATGAATAATGCGGGCTAACGCACATTATTCACCAAACTCTGCTTTCGACCAACAGTAGGGGCGAAAGTGAGTCAATCACGAATAATGCGCGCTACTTATAAAAACATATAAAGACTCAGTATTTCATGCCTCAAAGTGGAGACCACATGATGAAGAAGTCTAAAGATGCCACGCAGCTGCGCAAGCAGGCCGAAGATATAGCTCGTAACACACCCATTCAACCACGGATAGATATAGCTAACCATTCCCGGGAAGATATTCAACATATTCTCCATGAGCTGACTATACACCAGATTGAACTGGAGATGCAAAACGAACAATTACAACAAGCCCATGATAATCTGGAACAACGTGTTGCAGCGCGAACAGCAGATTTGATGGAGAGCGAGAAACGCTACCACGCATTATTTGAAGCTGAATCCGATGCCATTTTCCTGATCGATACAAAAACAGGCAGCATATTGGATGTAAACAATACAGTATTATCATTGTATGGCTACGATCGCAATGAATTGCTGAAGATGAAGCAATCAGACATTTCAGCAGAACCTGAAGAGACTCAACGCACCATTGACGCTGCAGCATCAGTATCAGAGCAGATGGTACATATCCCATTACGATTCCACCACAAGAAAGACGACACTGTATTCCCTGTGGAGATCAATGCTCGTTATGCCACCATTGGGGGACGTTCTGTATATATCTCAGCGATCCGTGATATCACAGAGCGCAAGCAAAAGGATGATATTCTTCAAGCCTGCTTGCGTTTGAGTGAATTTTCCATTAACCACTCTTTACATGAGCTGATGCAACGCACATTGGATGATGCAGAACTGATGACCGGCAGTTCGATTGGTTATTTTCATTTTGTTGACCCAGACCAAAATGCATTATCGCTTCAGATGTGGTCAACCAATACACTGATGACAATGTGCAGTGCAGAAGGCAAGGGTCAACACTACAGTGTTGAACTGGCAGGTGTGTGGGCGGATTGCCTTCGTCTGCGTCGTCCTGTTATTCACAACGACTACTTCAATCTACCAAATCGCAAAGGCCTGCCCCCAGGTCATGCACATATTGTTAGGGAGTTAAATATTCCGGTAATTCGTGGTGACCTGGTTGTCGCGATCATGGGTGTTGGCAATAAACTGCAAGACTACCGTGAGAATGACATCGTAACACTGGAAACACTTGCTAACCTCACCTGGGATATTGTGGAACGTAAGCAAGCAGAAGAAGCGCTGCGTCGAAGCGAAGAACATTACCGCTCACTATTCGAGAATATGCTGGAAGGATATGCGTATTGCGAAGGCATCATTGAAGACGGCAGGCTAGTGGATTTCGTTTATCTGACTGCAAACAATGCTTTTGAAACATTGACCGGTTTACGAGATGTTGTAGGAAAGAAACTTACTGAACTTATTCCAGATATAAGAGAATCAAACCCCGAACTCCTGGATGTCTATGGCAGGGTGATTTCCACTGGGATCTCAGAGAAATTTGAGACCTGCATCGAATCTCTGGGAGTTTGGTTGTCAATATGTGCATACAGCACAGGAATGCAACGATTCGCTGCGGTGTTTGATAATATCACCGAAAAAAAACAGGCAGAAGAGGCGCTGGCACGAATGGCAAGTCGAGACCGGCATATAGCTGAGGTGTTCCAGAGGACGGTTTTGCCGATTCACATGCTAAATCAACCGGCTGGATATGAGATAGCCACCAAATACCAACCTGCATCCTGTGAAGCGGATGTATGCGGTGATTTCTACGATATTTTCGAACTGGCCAAAGGTATTCTCGGTATTTCTTTCGGAGATATCGTTGGCAAAGGACTACTCGCCGCAGTTCGTGTTACAGCAGCAAAGAACATGATAAGGAGTTATGCCTTTCTTTATGATAGTCCGTCAAAGGTCATGTCTCTGGTCAACGATGCTCTGTGTAGAGACATTGCAATGGAGAATGACATGCTGACGGCGTTCTTTGCTATATTAAATACACACAACAATACTCTGTTATATTCCAATTCAGGCCACGAACCACCTATGATACGGCGCAGTGACGGAGCGATCGAATATTTGAGGCTTGGTGGTCCTATGTTTTGCGGTATGGGCAAGCAAACATATCTTGAAGGCTGCCTGAGCCTTAATGAAGGGGACGTGTTTGTGGCAGCAACTGATGGTATTACTGAGGCTAGTATAAACAAACGTTCAGAAGAGTTTGGAGCTGAAGGCATTTTACGCTGCTTGTCAGCAAATACAAATGCGCCAGCGCAACAGATCTCAGAAGCTATTCTGCAGGATGCAATCAACTTTGCAAACGGAACACTACTCGACGACTCATCGATATTGGTGGTGAAGAAGGTAGACGTATAAAGCGGACTACAACCAACTTCAACATTTTTTTCCTGCTACTACACTCCACAAATCCACACACAATAACTTTTGTTCGCACAAATTCTCATTTACATGTAGAATTAATTGCATTGGATATCCTTCATTACGGTTTTTATATCATAGAGAATGGCGGAGCGATTATTGGATAAACAGAAACCGATTAACGCATATGATTTATACAGCCAGGCTTTGGAGATCGCCGTGGATGTTGCATCTCCTGTTCTTCATCCTTATCCTTTTATGAATAGTACGCAGCCTGTCCAGCGATTTGTGGCGATAAAGAATATCAAAGACTACAGCAGAGACCAGATTAGCGAGATGCTTGAAAGTAACCGGGAGAGTATGACGCTGATACGTAAGGGGCTTCAGAATGAGTGCCATATTCCGGATATGGAGACAGGCAATACAAAACTTCTCCAGATGACCACTGTTGCAAATCTATTCATATTTGAAGCATGGCAACAGGCTGAAGCACACAACATCGAAGGCGCTATTAAGTGCATCTGTGAAATGATGCAGTTTGGTGTGCATCTTTCAAATGGCGGGACTTATATGCGTGGTATGTTCTGCAATAAAGTGATTGACCAAGCAACGAAGCATCTGAGTACACTCATTGACGAGTCCGACGCTGATACAGCCCTCAAAGCTTGCAGAATGTTGCAGGAGTTCCTTGACTTATCCTCTGTTGTTACAGATGCGATCGAGGGGGAAATCAGATTCTCCCAGGCAAGTATGAACGAATTGTTTGAACAAAGGGATTGGAAAAGCAGCCTTAGTGGAGATGGAGATTTCCTGTCGACTAAATGCAATGTCAAAAAGAACAAGGCCTGGCTAAAGCAACTGTCACAACAGGATGTGATTTCTATACTTGATGATCTGCATACCCAAATGAGACTGAAGGCTACGCTGCCTTTTCAAGAGGCGATAAATCTTTCTGACCTACCTGAAAATAGGCTTACCAATATGCAAAGTATGGTATTGAACTTACGCTTTTGTCTTCTGCAAAGAGAATGCTATATCAAAATGCTACAGATTGCCTTTGCACTGGATGCATATAAGATCAAAAATGCCGGGTACCCGGGTGATCTGGAATCTCTAGTCCCGGAGTATTTGGACAACATACCTACTGATCCATTTGCAGAATCTTGTCCCATCAAGTATATACCTGATCAAAAACCTTATATTCTTTACAGTGTTGGGCCTGATGGTATGGACAGTAAAGGGAAATCGATCAAGCCCGAAATCTCTGTTAAGAGCAAAGGGGATATTGTGTTCGAAATTTCGGCTGGAGAGTATCCCCTGGCTTATGTTGAACCAATGCCTGCAATGCCATTCAATATCCCCGGATTTCCACCACTTAGCCTAGAAGGCAGTAAATGCCCATTTCCACTCCCGGAATATCCCACATCTGGCCCATGTTGCTCTTCAACTGAGTCTTCGAATATTGAACGTAATGATCGCAAAATCCACAAACCACGCAAAAAAACAAAGAACTTGTTCGCAGATTATCTGAAACCTACCAGAAGAATGGTCCTGGAACCGGGTGATTCGGGACAAATACCCGTCACGAAGGTGGGTGGAGTTCCCTGGTGGCCTTATGACTTACCAAGACCTAAATGTCTGCATGGGCACTATATGTCATTTATAGCCCAGACAAGACTAAGTGATATTCCGGAACTGGGTCCTGAAGATCCCGGGTTATTATCATTTCATTACTGTCAGGAATGCGCTTGTGAAGGGGATATGCCTGATGGATGGATGAATCCTGATTATAATCAGATTGATCCAGATGATACCTTGAGATATGATGTCAGGATATTCAACGAATGGCAGGATGTGGAACCGGATGGACTGGGAATCATTGCTGATGATGTATTAGACCCACACATCGTTACATTTTCAGACAGGCTGGAAACTCCAAGTTGGGACGATATAAGAGAAATACCAGAACTGTATGACCTGGCACAAGATATTCCAGATGAAGAGCTTGAATTTATGATGCAAGATGCATACAACTTCGATGAAAGCCAGTTTCCTGAGTTAGTCCACATACCTGTTTCAAAACTTGGAGGGTGGCCGAGTTGGGTGCAGCATGTAGAATGGCCACGGGATTATCCGGAGGAAGAATTAATCTTTGTAATGCAGCTCTCACCATCGGATAGATGCAATGAAACATGGTGTAATGGACTGGCATATCTGTTTATCCATCCAGTAGCATATCCGGATCGTAAAGCTAAGTTTATGATGCAATACACATAGTTATACGGTAATCATATCAACCATTCACCAGTGAAAACCGAGGAGTCATTATGGGAATCTTGAGTTTGGAAAGTATTAAGCATTATGTCCGGAGTGCTAAGGATGTTTATGTATCGACTATCAATGAGGATGGGTATCCGGTGACTCGGGTTATGTTTAATTTGCACAATCCGGAGGGGTTTCCGCAGCAGACTAGTTACCTGGACAGTTTTAATGGTGAATGGTGCGTTTATCTGGGGACTAATACTTCATCATCTAAGATAATGCATATCCGACAGAACAAGCATGTCTCGCTTTATTACCATGTACCGAACTCCTGGGAGGGGCTGCTTGTTGTTGGTGATGCGGAGATAGTTGAGGAAATGCCGGTTAAATCAGGACTTTGGCAGAATGGTTGGGAGATGTATTATACAGGCGGAGTCGAGAGCCCGGACTATACTATTGTCAGAGTCCGGCCTCTCTTTGCAGAATATTACCACGATCTTGGCAAGGATAATTTGCGATTCAGGTGATCAGTTCCTCTGCTAATCTTTCATCACCTGCAGTATCCCGGTCCTGATTACCTGTTCAAGTTCAGGGGCAAATGGGGCAGGCAGGTTAAAATATGGGCAGGATTCTTCGGGTTCATAACCCCCTTCTGCATACATAGCTGCTGTCGGGATATAGCCAGCGAGTGAGTTAGAATATCCCAGCGGGAGCATATAAGCATCCGGGCGAAGTGACTTTATGAAGTGTCCATACTCAACACACACTTCTCCGGATAACGCAACCAGGATGGCCTCTTTCGCCAGATCGATTCTCTGGATATCAAACGCCCGGGTAAGAGAAAACGGCTCAGAGAGAATCCCTTCTGCCCAGGCTTTTTCAAATGTTGTACCGGTATTTACCAGTGTCTCCAATTCTTCCCTGGTGGGATGTTTAGAGATCGGCAGGTCGACTGTAACGAGATTCGCGGACAGCTGTGGAACAATCGGTTTGGAATCTTCATTTATAACACGAACTACCTCATTGCCCAGCGCTTCACCGAACAGGGTTATATCCATAGGAACTCCACTGCGGAAATATCGACCGCCTATCAGGACGCAATTAGATCTGACATCTCCAAAACAACCGGGGAGAACAGCAGCTGTGGCTCCATTTCCAAGCAGCTTCTCTACCTGACGCCGCGCAACGCCCGGATAGTCGGCTGTGACATTGTAATCACCCATAGTGGAAGCGTGGCAGGTGAAATGGAAAAGCGCTGCCACTATGCTGTCGTCCTCTGCACTGCGGCATGTGATGACTGTAACCTGATCATCCCTGACACCTTCCGGATCGGGCGCCATTCCCTCGATTTTGCCATTAAGCTTTCGACGGCGGTTGATGGCAAATCCCTCGCACAGACCTTTGCCTGCATGCATTGTGATCGTACGCAGATCTGAGTGGGCCTCTTCAATTGCAGTTTCTACACGCTTGCAGACCATATCACGGACTTCCGGAACCATAACTCCGGTGTGAGGTAAACATTCTTCTATCTGAGGCCCGGAGTGTGTATGGCTGACTGTCAACAGCAATCTATCCTTTGGAAGACCATACTTATTCTGGACCAGATTCCTGAAGTAGGATGTCATATGGGAGCCGAATCCGATAAGATCAGCTGTAACTATACACGCAGCTGATTCCCCATCCTGGAACCATAACGCCCTTACTTCCAGATCATCCAGAACACCCTCACAGCCATGTGTGCGATGAGCGAATCCAGCCAGCGGAGTTCCCATTGCGGGAGTAATAACAGCTTTTCCTATTCCAAGCTTCATAATTATCTACCTCATTAACAATTCGGGCTCTCTACACAAAGATTTCTATTACAGTTTCATTGACTCCAGCATATTCCAGCCGGATTCTACGAATTGGGTCAGGGTGCGTTGGGTCAGGCCGTAGGAGATGAAATCCTCGGGTTTCATTCCATCCGGCTCATATGCTTTTACGAAATCCGGAATAGTCATCAGGCGTTCGATAACATCCGGTGCGACTTCGGCTTCTATTCCAGCTTCACGCGGCATATCTGCACTTAGGAGCATGTCCTGGATTTTCGGGTGGATAGACATTGTTATATCTGCTCCTGCGAGTCCAGCCATGTGATAAGGGCCTCTGAGTGCGGCGACCAGGAGCTTGGGTTCGTAGTTGCGTTCTTTGTAGATACTGTATGCACGTTTGGTGACGGCTAATCCGGCCTGGATTATGTCGGACTCTGTTACGATGGATTTGCGGTCGAGGGCGATGTCTCTCAGGTATTCATCCAGCCTGCCAATCATTATTACAGAGAAGCATGGAGGAGGAGTCTTCCCGGCAGATTTAGCTCTTTCGGCGCCCAGTCGATATCTTTCTGCAATGGCGATGGTCTGGGGGACAGTGAAACTTACGGTGACGGTGCAGGATATGCCGTCGGCTATACAGTCTTCCAGCACGTCCAACCCGGCTGATGTGCCTGGGAGTTTGATGGTGATATTGGGAGCCCACTTGCTGAAACGTTTGGCCATAGTGAGCATTGAGTCTCTATTACCGGCTTTCGACGGGTTCACCTGGGCGCAGACATAACCCTGAGCTCCATTGGTCCTGTCATATTCCGGCTTCAGTATTTCTGCTGCCTTTACGGCGACACATTTCATCAGTGCTTCGGCTTTTTCTTCTTTTGACAGGTTTTCGGGCAGAGTAGACATGGCAATCATACAGGCTTCCGGGTTGGAACAAAGAGCTTGATTGGTGAGCAGCGGGTTTGTGGTCACGCCTGAAGCACCGCAGCACAGTGCGGCTTTTAATTCTTCGATATCACCTGAATCGTGCCACCAGGTGGTCATAGTGTTCTCTACCAGCCAGTTTAGATAGGTGTATTCGGACATATAATGACTCCTTTTTAACGGGAGACCGCGGAGGGTCTCCCCTACGGTTATTTATTTATTGAGTAGTCACTTGGCGCAGCTCACAGGTTTCATCGTCAGGGCCGTAAAAGTATGCCATCCAGACTCCCGGGCGGTATTCAATGGGTTGTGTGTAGAAGCGGACTCCGTTGTTCTTAAGGAACAGGTAATCATTCACAATGTCATCCGAAGTAATGCAGATATGGCTGAATCCTATATCCACCATCGTGTACTCCGACGAAATCCCGCGACCCTTGGGATGCTTGTATTCCAGCAGCTCAAGGACAGCATCACCCGAAGCCAGATGAGCGAGCTGCGCACATGCCCCGGGAATATTAAGGACTTCTCCAAGTTTGCTTTCCGGTGGACAATCGATTATACGCAGCAGTTCGAAGCCCAGCAAATCGCAATAAAACGCAATAGATCGGTCGAGATCAGATACACTCAACCCAACATGCCCCAGCTTAAGAGCCATTGTTACCTCCACTTGCAGATCGTTTCTCTTTTTTTGACAGGATTAACAAGATTCACAAGATTAACAGGATTAAGATTTATAACATCCAGATATTACCCAAAAACATCCGCTAAATTTACAATGCTGTTTTCGAACACGATCAATGTGATTATTTGGATTTACAGGATTAAGAATTGCCTTCAGTTAATCTTGTCAATCTTGTTAATCCTGTCTAAAAAAGCCTCAGTCCATTATTAGTCCGCCGTTTACGTCTATTATTTCGCCGGTGATCCAGCTGGCTTTATCGGATGCCAGGAAGGCTACTGCTTCTGCGATTTCCTCGGGGTCTCCGTAGCGTCCGAGGGGTATTGCTTCTGCAATTTTGGCATTCGCATCTTCTCCCCAGGCAGCGGTCATTTCGGTTACAGTCGGGCCGGGGGCTACTGCGTTTACCCGAATCCTCTGAGCTGCACCGTATTTGGCGAGTGATTTAGTCATGCAGATCACAGCTGCTTTTGAAGCCGCGTAGTGGATCCCTGCCATAACTGATCCGCCGGATTTTCCTGCTGTGGAGGCTATATTAATTATAGTGCCGCGACCAGTTGACTTCATATGCCTCATGGCTTCTCTGCACATCAGGAAAGTGCCGCGGGCGTTCACTGCCATAATCTGGTCCCACTCTTCAGCTTTGATATCCAGAGGGTCAGTCATCTTGAAGATTCCGGCGTTGTTGACCAGGATATCCAACCTGCCAAACTCCGCCAGCACTGTGGAGTATAGGGCAACTACTGAATCCTCGGAAGATACATCAGCCTGCGCTGCCACTGCCCGTGTTCCACTCACCAGCGCAGCAGTCTCTTCCGCACCAGCCATATTCAAGTCCACCACAACCACATCAGCACCATCACGTGCCAACGCTAAAGCAACTGCACGTCCAATTCCACGCGCAGCTCCGGTGACAAGTGCAACCCGTCCTTTTAGATTGTCCTGCATATTAGACCTCCTAATAGTGCTTCAAAATCAAGGCAAAAACCTCAGCAAATGACTGGCAACATCGTGCTCTCCCAGGAATATTGCTCCGAAGTCATCCATAATCAGTGTTTCTATATTGTAGGCTGTCCAGGGGCTGCTGTTTTCGATTGGGATGGAGTCAAACATGCCCAGATCGGTGAACCCGCCTTCCAGCAGATTATAACGGAATATATGGGAAGCGCCTCTGAAGTCTCCACATATCCCGTAGACTGTATTTTCGCCAGCCAGGACTAATCCCCTGATCCTGCGTTCCATGCTGGGTTTTCCGAGGTTGATTATACGGTCTTCTTCAGGGTAGAACTTGAACAGGTAGCCATCACAGGTGCCACCCAGGATCAGATCAGGAGATACATAGATAAGTGACTCTGCGGTATCCCATTCCTGGCGGACTTTCATTCCTGGAATCTGAGCTGAGGAGTATGAAAACGTATTTGTCCAGGTGTCTATATTGAATAAATGCCCGCTCTCCCCCGATCCGTAGATATTGCCGCAGGAGTCCGACACCAGAGTCCGCGGCCTCAGGTATCCACGGAAGTATGCGGGATCGCTGTCTTTCAGGATGCTGCCAAAATCGTAGTATTTTCCGGTCTCCAGATCGTATGAGAAGAGATGGGTTCCGGGATGCGTGAGGCCGTATATCCTATTCAAACATGGTTCGTATACCAGGTTCTGTATTCCTTCACCAGGGACAGGGATGCCGCAATCGACCATTTCTGAAGCAGCGAACAGAGTGTCATCTACACCCTCTTCATTGTGAAACAGGCTGACGGAAACCGAGACTCGATACAGATGCCCACCCTCATATTCGTCCGGAGTATTCACTTTCTCAAGTGAGTCTATGCAGGGCATTGTGCCGAAATAAAGGTTATTGCTGCCATCGCACACCAGGCTGCGATATATTCCAACCGGCTGGTCGGTCTTAACCAGAGTGCCCAGTTGTTTGCTTGAAAGATTGTCGAATGCAAACAGATATGAGTTCTTAAGACCACTGGTAGCCCCGAATACAAGCCCTTTAGGCCCGGTTGTAAGCGAAGTCACAGCAGAATCCCCAGCCGGAACAGGCACCCGATAACCATCCATCCGCTGCCTTAGCAAGGGTGACTCTTTGCGGGATATATCGGTTATAGACATAATATGCTCCTTCAATAAGATTCCAAGGGATTTAATCTCACGCAAAGCCGCAAAGACGCAAAGAAGAAACAGTGATTGTGTTCTCTCTGGGTACCTTGTGGATTAATGTAATTAAAATGGCGGAAATCTTCAATTAAGATGATTCAATTTTCCCTCTCCTTGGCGTCTTTGCGGCTTTGCGTGAGATTTTCATACTATCGCATTACTCGTCCCTATATGCAAGCTACATTATTCCATACTGATTGTAAAGCATTTCGCTCAATAATAAGGTCTGTATTTCACCAGTATAGGTTTGGTTTGGCTGAAACCGTTGGCAGCCATATGCTCTCTGGTATAGAAACCTGCATCGGGATTGCGGGGGGCCAGTGCGAACCAGTACATCGTGCCGTCGCCTCCGATCACTCCTCCGCTCAGGTGGAAGAGCTGCGGATGATCCTTTGAGCGCATGTATCCGACCAGCTCATTGTTTTCAGTTTCAGGGTCAAAGCTGAAGATAGCAGCGCATTCGTTGACGGCGGAGACCCCGGCTTCTGCAGGGAGTGCATAGTAGATTTTGCCATCCCCTCCGACTATCATCTGGACATTTATGTATATACCGTTGTCGAAGAAATCGTAGTATTTGACGCTTCCATCAACGCGGTCGTATTTGAAGATATCCCCCCTCAGAAATGCAGCAACAAAGCTTCTGCCGTTGTCACACTCTACTGGAGATGTGAAGACCAGTTCGTGACCATAGCTGGACTCATCGGACTCGTTCTTGAACTTTCGCATCCGGACGGGAAGGTCCTCAACGAAGTCTTTGTCCGGATGGTAGCTTGCAATGTGGCCATTTGTTCCGGGGATATAGACTGTTCCATCCGAAGCGCAGTGTATAAACCTATTCAGGTTCACGCTGGCTCTGCCTTTGTTTGTTGTTGTGCCTTTCCGGATATCGTAAGCCAGCAGATAACCTCTTGGCCAGGTCAGACCATATATTATCTGGCGCTCTATGTCCATGGCTGTAGTGAGGATACCTTCTCTCTCAATAGCCAACCCAAGGTCAGTGCAATCACCGGACTTGGGATCATAACAGAACCAGTGCCCTCCTGCATAACCATGGGAATCATAAAAACTCGACCAGAAGGGAAACAGGATATCCATGTGGGTAGCGCCATATATCCGTCCATCGGCGCCTTCGCAGAGAGGATTGTGTATCTTGCCCTGTCTCGCATATCCCAGAGAGTGGTCCTTAATCAGATCATCCATATTGCAGAGACTTCTGATCTCGTTTTTACCCGGGTTATACTCAATAAGATGGGCACTACCTCCCTGGCAGCACGTACCCAGATAGAGCACACCATTGCTTGCAAAGAGATAGGAGTTATAGCTGACGTCCATCTCAATTGAAGCAGGGAACTCAATGGTCTCCACATCCACGAACACCATATCATTCTCACTCACAAATTTCTGACTGCCAAAACGGGATATATCGGGCAAATGGGTCACCTCGGATCATGCGGTAATATAAATAGAGCTCAACACTATACTCACACATAGAAACAACTATAGATAGTCAAAAAGAACTCGGTCCATTTTACCTCATTCCCATCGTTTGATTCTTCCAGTCCGACATAAATTTTTGAAATGTCGGATGATCATCTATATTGGCACAATACTTTATCGCTAATCTTATAAACTCATCAATAACCTGTCCCAGCATATCTATTAATTCGGCAACTGGCAATCTTTCTATAGTAGGTGAAATATCAGGCACGCAAGTTGATCCATCGGATGCCACTTTATGTGTTGAATAATCAAGACAAGTTAATTCGGCTATTCCATCACCAACGTGAACTCTTATATCCTTTTCGGTACCTTGTTCACAGAGATAAATGCTTGAATCAATATGGTTTCTCAAGTCTTTTATCACATCTGGCAATTCATATATGATTGTCATCAGGTCAGTTCCAACATCAACAGGCCAGTATTCCATAGATGTGGATGACCCAAACAGGTCTGGAAATCCTTGTACTATAAATCTTGCAGAGTTTATTTCCTGTAGATGATCACATATATTGGTAACGATATCCAATATACAATCTTCTTCCCAATAGTCAGGATTGTAAGGAATCAGAGAAGCTGGATCTTTTTCTATCTCAATTAATGAAATGTAAAACATAGGAATGCTCCATCAAAGATTGGTAAAGTCCAGCCTTGTCTTGTTTGCTGTGAACAAAAATGTTGGAATAAGCATAATAACGCCTTTAATACTACTTCACCCCCAGTTTCAACACCCTTGTCTGCCCGAGTTTCATATTCAATTTAATTGACGGGCCTTTGCCTAGTTTTTCACCTGTCAAGATATCCTTGACAACTGTGGAGCGTCCGGTGTTCAGGGCTATGGGGCCGTCTTTTGAGGCGTGCAGGGAGACGTAGGGGCCGTTTCCGTAGACGTTGCAGTCTACGTCTGTATAAAGGTGGACTCCTGCTGATTTGGCTGCGAGGCGGACGAATTCGGTGGTTAGTCCGGGAACGCCTGTGAAGATTGTGTTGCCGGAAGTGCCTTTACGCAGGGCTATTGCGGCGGAGCCGTCCGGGTAGGTTGCCAGTATCTCTTCGGGTTTGGCGTCAATGGCTGCGAATAACGGAGTTATCGGCGAGTTGATGCCGATGGGTTGAGTCAGGCCCATTTTCTTTCCTAGGTCGGTGGGTGTTGCCATAGCGTTCCCTGGAGTTACAGGCTGCAAGTTGAACCCGGTCAGCTCATGCATTGCTTCGATGGATTTCTCATTGCCATCAAAGTACCCCGGAGCATAACCCCAGACCTTCGTGCTGCCTTTTGTTGCAGAGAGCAGCTTTGCTCTTGTCTGGGCAGTCAGCTTCCAGGCGCTGGAGAATATGTAGAGTTTGGAGTGCACGCGTCCGGCTATTACATCGTCCTGCAGATACTGGCCATATGGAGCTCCGACTCTTCCTACTGTCGTGCGGCCGGTGAAGATGTAAGGGTCTCCGACTGTTTGACCTGCTGACAGGCACATCATGCCTTCTTCATCCAATACAAGCGCTATTTGAGGATTGTATGAGATGGGGTTGTTCAGCAGCACGTTATCCAGTCTTTCAAGCTCTTTCATGCGTTTCCAGAAACCGGGATCATCGAACCATCCCTGACGCGGCAGGTCCATCCACCAGGTGGCAAGGTTGCGGAAGGCTTCCTGTGACGTATTTCTGGTGAGCACACCTAGTGATTCTTCGAAGGTCCTCCCACCAGGGAAGTCAGGATTCTTCGCAAGATACGTGCGGGTGTCGTCTTCATTCAACCACATCTTACCGGCCAGAGCTATACTTTCGGCAGCGCTCATACACAGACCATTCCCACCAACCCCACGGTCGGAATAGGAGACAGGTCCGCAGAGCATGTCGATATTGGGGCTGGATAGAGCGCGGCGGAGTCCAAAATGACCGGAAGCGCCTGGCCCGGTAGCCATTGATCCCCACTCATAGACATAACCAAAGAAGAAAAGCACCAGCTTGCGTCCTTTTGTTGCTTTGCGAGTAACTTCAGCAAGTTTGCAAACTATATCTGCCATGGTCTCCTGCTGGAAATGTATGAAATCCAGGATCGGGCGCTCTTTTACCGGATCACGGAATGTGCCGTATGGAGCCGCACGGCGTGATGGACCGGACGGCACTACGACTGTATCGAAGCTGGCGGTCGGATCATCCCAGGCTGTGCGGAGCGATTCAACATTCCCATATGTCTTCTTAAGCCAAGCTCTCCAGGCTATCAGGTCGCATTTGGCGTATCCGTTCATGAGACCCGCCCAGCACTCGAAATAGAACCATTCCGCAGCATTTTGGCCTGATGGATGATAACCAGCCATATGGTCGCTATATTTGCTCTCCATATGCTCTATCAACAGCCTAAGCCTCTCAGCAACACCCTCTTGATAATGGACTGAAGTCACCGATTCAAGGTTGCCGTAATAACCCATAGGATGATCCTTGCCATCATCATATTTCATCAGATCATCCGGGTATTTATCTTTCCACCACTGAGGAGTGTATGAGTTTATTCTAACCAGCAGGAGAGCTTTAGGGTTTGCCTTAAGGATGTATTCCGTTGCATCATCCACTGCAGTCCAGTTCTCCGAATCCCCAGGTGCAGGCCAGGGCAGGTTGACTTCATAGCTGACCAAGTCAACACCGGCACCGGCTGCAAGTTTGATCTGTGACTCCTGGTGAGTAGGAGGCCCTCCCAGCAAGGTCTCTTTAAAGGGGACGGAGCCCTTTTTGGAACTTTCACCGGGGATCGATTGATCAGACGACTGCAAAAAGGGCTCCGTCCCCTTTAAAGAGACTGCAATATCACGCACGGTATCGGATTTGCCCCAGAACGAAACTCTATACTTATGTCCCTGGGTAAATGCCAGATTCGGTTGATGATAGATATGGAAGTCCGGCCAGTTGCCATCTGCTGGAGTTTCAAGAGTTATACTAAGGCCAGGGGATCCATCAACACCCGCACCACCCTCTACTTTCACTTTACCAACCGTATTCTGCTCTGCAGCAGGAAAAACGCTCCAGTCCTGTGGAAGAACTGCCGGACCGCTCTGAAAATCGCAGACTGGAATTACGTCTTTGTCTGTGTTCAAGTCCGTGATCCGGATGTTGTCAAGTTGGATAGTTCCGGGACTATTGCCGAACCGGAATTGCATCGTGCCGTTGTCTATACTCGTGTTTGGTTCAAACTCAAATGCAATATTCCGTCCACCGGGGGTGAGAATTATGCTGTTTGATGACGGCCCGCACCAGAGAACCCTCGCTCTCCTGGGTTGACCGTTTACCATAAGCCTGGGGACGCCTTTTGAGTTATCAACTCTTACGGTTAAGCCTTCATCTTTATTGCGGATCGGTTTTGCCTTATCGGCACTATTTGCAATATTTGCAACAGATATCAGAATCAGTCCTGCAAGACATAATATCTTAAATATTATCAACTCCACGGTTCCTATCCCTTCTCGTGATTGGCATTAGGGGGGTATTTGAGAGCCCACTTCTTCAACAATCCATTCATGCCATTTGTTTCTATATCTCTAATAAGCATTCCAAGTCCGTTTCCAACAAGCAGCCACATCATCGTTACAACTGAGATATACCGCGAATAATAGAACGCGGACACTACTTCGAAACACAACGCACCAAATGCCAGAACTCCGCAAATGACCCATGATGGAACCGCAGTCACACTTTTCACAAAACGGAACACTACATAGTACCAAACCAAATTCAGGAGAAGCATGCTTGCCTTCGTCCACCAAGGGAGCGAATGGTTCACTAGGTAATATATGCCTCTCACGTCCAGAGGGCCAGGAATTAGGGGTTCGAGCTGGTAGGACAATAGCCAAGCTGCCGGTGCCATCAGTATGACTCGGCACAATGTGCAGACAGCAATTAGAAATACGGCATCTCTTCCTCGTGACCAGCAGAATGGGAGTAACACCGCGACGGTTGGATACGTCCACATTAGGCTTCTTAATATGCTGTTAGAGTTTAGCACAGTAAACATAGAGAGTGGCACCCACGCCCAAACACGTGCCACAGCAATAACTGCCAAAAACGCAAGCACAAACATACCGTAACTGAGTGCCCAAGAGTAACGATTACCACTATGCATTTGGGTTTCTGTATCCATCAGATATCCTTGTACATTATGATGAAAGGGTCTTTGCTTATGATAGTGGATTCTGCATTGGGTGAGGGATTTCCTATAGTATTGGAAATAAATGTGCTGATTTTTCGACAGGCCTGGTTGAGGTGAAAGGTGAGGTTGTCTAGTCTTGAGTGGCTTGTCTTATTGAATGATGGATTTTATGAATGGTTTCGATCATTGTGATGCAGTCAGATTCGTTGATTTTGGAGAACTCGTCCTGCAGATGTTCACGAAATGAAGTGACACATTCGTGGAGATACTTTTCCCCTACTTCAGTTGTCCTCACTAACACGACACGTTTGTCGGAGGGCATTGCGAATTTTTCGACTATGTTCAACTCAACCATTTCATTGATAAACTTGGTAGTATTAGGCATTTGAAAACCTAAGGCTTTATTGATGTCAGATATGCGGGAGCTGGCGGTGTTGTCTCGGATCCGGTAGATGGCATTCAAAACACGAAAATGGACAGGCTTCATATTTGGCAGCGCGGGGGGCAGGAGCTTGTAGGCTTCTTTTGCGGTTTCAAGCGCATCTATGATCTCGTCCACCAAGCTTGCTTTACTATTCTTCATGCTTGCTCCTTTACCGGAAATACGGTATAATATAGTTATACATTATATTTATATACTATAATATATATGACTGTCAACCGTAACAATTCAGTGTTTACGAGTAAATTCCCGTCCATCCTTCGATACGCGCTTCGCGCTACTCGGGACGAATGGAAATTTACTATATTACACATTAACACTGAACTGTTACTGTTAACCACTATATATCGGCTATTGGCAAGAGTTTTAAAGGGATCGTGGCATGAGTCCTCTCAATTTTCGCTTACAGCGAAAATCTGCCGGACTCGCCACGAAGGGACGAAAATATTCTATTTTCGCTGGAGGAGTTTCTCTAATGCAAATCGGTGATACAATCCTACATCCCAGGTATGGCGTCGGGATAATAGAATCAATTGAGAAACGCATGAGCGATGGCGAGTCTCGTGATTTTTATGTTATTCCCAAGAAATCCATATCCTCAACAATCTATGTTCCTGTAGATGATGCAGTACAATTGGGCCTGCGACCGTTGACCACTGCTGCAGATCTCAGACAGGCCATAAGTATCCTCTCCGGCGAAGCTGATGATACCCACCTTTACAATGAAGAACATACAGTAAACTGGGGTGATCCCATTGAAGTTGCACGCGCTGTCCGAAGTGGTGTAATAGAACCTAAATCACACTACGCCAAGACAAGCCAGAAGCATCACCTGGAGCACGCCAAGAAACTGCTGACTGAAGAGCTGTCTGCTGTACTGGGTATGTCTGACGAAAGCATAAGTGTATTAGTAGATACTAAACCCAAACGTCCTCTCCGATAGGTTCAAGCTATTTATCATAACAATACAGAGTTGCTGGAATTTGTCATCCTGAGGAACGAAGGATCTGTTTTTACTGTAAAAAGCAGATCCTTCGTTCCTCAGGATGACATTGTTCTAATATTACTGAACTGTTACCATTTACCTCAGTCCTCTTTCCAGTATCTCTCCGTGATAATTTTGTCTTGCGTGAAGAAGTTTATCACTGCTTTGCCCTGTGCCTTAATATCTGCCCACTGGGAAGACTTCATTCCTCCAAATGGTAGATAAGCAACCGGAGCCGGTATTCCTACGTTGATTCCGATCATTCCAGCTTTGGTTTCGAGTTTGAATCTCCTGGCCCAATAGCCATTCTGGGTGTAAATGGATGCCCCGTTACCATACTGATGATCGTTGATGATCTTGATGGCTTCATCCAGGGTATCTACCTTTAGGATCACTACCACTGGTCCGAAAATCTCTGTAGAGTGGATCTTCATTCCGGGTTTTACATCAGTAAAGACAGTAGGACCGATGAAATGACCTTTCTCACACCCGTCTACAACTAATCCCCGTCCGTCCAAAGCCAGAGTAGCACCCTCTTTTATGCCTGTATCTATCATTTCCAGGATGAAATTCTTTGCCTTGGCGGATATTACAGGCCCCATGACCATCTGCTCATCTGCAACTTTCGGATCAAGTGGATTTGCCACGATCACTGCTGCGGAGGCTTTTATGAACTCATCGGTTACAGCTGCGTGAGTATCATCCCCTACACAAACGATTGCCGATGCAGCCATACACCTCTGACCGGCACAGCCATAGCAGGATGAGATCATATTGCGGACGACTTCAACCACCGGAGTGTCCGGCATTACGACCAGATGGTTCTTCGCACTGCCCATTGCCTGGTATCGTTTGTTATTGTGAGCACACCTCTCAGCAACATGCCTGCAGACGTTGCTGGAACCAACCATGGAAATACCCTGCATAAGCGGATGGTCCATCAAAGTAATGGCTACGGTCTTGTCGCCATTCACCAGGTTAAAAACACCAGGAGGCAGGCCAATCTGATCTATATATTCAGTAATAAGTTGCATAGTGCAAGGAACCTGCTCGGAGGGTTTAGCGACGTAGGTGTTGCCTGCTGCTATTGCATAAGGAATGAACCAGAATGGCACCATTGCAGGGAAGTTGAATGGAGCAATAAGACCGAAAACACCCATTGGCAGGCGGAGGACCTCTCCATCAATATCGAAGGACGATCCCACAACCTTATCTCCCTGTTGAAGGACAGGCATGCTGCAGGCGACTTCCACATTCTCAAACGTCCGCTTGAGTTCAGCCCTGGCATCCGGCAGAGACTTCCCCATCTCTTCAGACAGCACCATAGCCAGTTTTTCTTCATTGTTTCGAAGCAGCGAGAGAAGCTCGAACAGATATTGAGCTCTCCGGGCTACCGGCACATCCTTCCAGGACTGATACGCCGAATGAGCCAATTCGATTGCCTGGCAGGTCTCATCGGAAGTTGAGAGCGGCATCCTGGCAATGATTTCCCCGGTGCTCGGATTCCCGACATCCAGATAGCTGGAACTGGTGGCTTCAACCCATTTACCATTCACATAGTTGCGTAAAATCCTGGCTGACATTTAGCGGTTCCTCCATGCGTGACTGCCTGTTGCCTGATGCATATATCAAGCGCTTGGACGCATTGTAGAGCAAAGCATGTGCGTTGTCAAGAACGGTTGGGAGATGTATTATATGGACGTAGTAGCAAATTTTGTCTAACACCAGAGGAGATTCTATAACAGATGCAGGACAGCGATTGCGAGTATATTGGTGCAGATCACTGGGGAATTTTCCCATCGACTGATGTTGATGGATGTATCGATCAGCTCATGAATATAGTTGAAGCTATCCAGACAAATCAGCTTCCAAGCAAGCACCTGGGACGGAATGCCAACATACTCATTGAACGTACAAAAAAAGGTATGCAAGCGGAGTGTCTTCTGCAGCGTTTGATAGCAAAAATACAGAGCCGCCAATCGCTAGAAGATGAGATCACAAACCTTATAGTTCGGGATGGTTCCCACCTTGAGGCTCAGTATGAATCTTTTACAGCTGAAGCAATTCTCAATATAATTCTACCAGTCTCTTTTGGTGATTTCTATCCTGTTATCCGAAACTTGTGGGCTGAGATTGAACAGCAATACGTGAATGTCCTTGATTCACCGGATATCAACGGTACGTCAAATTTCGATGCTTTGATTGACTGGGTATACCAGATGGTGTCTTGTGAGTCATACGAGTTGCTGATTAATTGGCTGAAGCACAAGAACCCAAAGATCAGGAACTCTGCGGCTTGGCATCTCCGGCACTGGATGTCCCCGATGTTGGCAGACCAATTGTGTGATGTGCTATTGATGGGTAAGGACGATCCTGCTGCACACGAACATTCTTTCTTCATATTCTGGAGATTAGAAAGGCTTATGGATCCTGATAATCTTCCTGTATTGGAGGGCTTACTTGGCACAGGATACGACAAAGAACGAGAGTTCCCATGCAATCCACCGCCATCTATGCCCAAAAGAAACATGCTGCGAACAACCATCGAGGCCTGCAGGACTGGGCAGATAGTGCAGCCATGATTAAGGAGATACCATGAAACTAACAATATTCGGCTGTGCGTTGCTGGTTATACTGACACTGGGGCAGGTGCAGGCGCAGACCTTGAAAAATCCGGGGTTCGAGATTCCGGGACAGAAATTGGTCAGCACCAGCGATGATCCTAACAGTAAGGCGCAGATTGAAGGCACTGTTGCTGAGGGATGGATGGATAACTCCAATTGGGCCGATGTCAGCCTTGTCTATTCAATGGACACCTCGAATCCTCACAGCGGTAAGTATGCTCAAAAAATCGAGATAAAACGCGGTTTCACACAGTTTGCGCAGGGATTGCAGTTGCCTAAAGGATATTATCGTGCTTCGGTCTGGCTGCGTGCTGAATCACCATTGTGGGTCTCAGTGGGCATTCGACAGGCCAGTGCGCCTTACGCAACCTATGCTACTACTCCGGCAAAAATCGGCACCCAATGGACACGCATCGAAACCAGCGGTTTTGTACCGGAGAACATTCCTGTTTTTCTAATGATCAATAGCCAGGGGTTAGGAACGTTCTATATTGATGACACCGAGATCGGTCTGTCAAAAGCACGTCCAGTCACCATTACACCACCGAAAACGCCTATTCCCAAATCCTACTTCGGGATAAATGTTAACCATATGCACGATTATGGCAATATCCCATGGCCTGCTATACCATTAGGTAGTTACCGGACCTGGGATTCAGGGGTTGTCTGGGCCAGTATAGAATCTGCCAAAGGTGCATTCAACTGGTCGTGGCTAGATAAAGATGCAGAAGAAGCACAGAAGCGCGGTGTACAAATTCTGCTGACGCTTGGTTTTACACCTCAGTGGGCTTCATCCGATCCCAACAATAAGCAAAGCCCTTATGGTGCCCTCGGAGCTACCGCACCTCCAGCCGATGTCAATGATTGGAAGAATTTCATTCGGGCTACTGCAACCCGTTATAAAGGCAGAATCCAAGGCTACGAAGTCTGGAATGAGCCGGACGGAGCTTATTTCTACAGTGGAACTCCTGCACAGCTTGTGCCGCTTGAAAAGGCAACCCGCGAAGTATTGAATGAAACTGACCCGGCAGCATTAGTGATTACTCCGTCTGTTTCCGGCGGCGGTAACCTTGCTTGCATTGGGTGGATGAGCGATTATTTCACGGCAGGCGGCGGAAAATATGCGGATGTCATCGGGGTTCATATGTACAGCGCGGTCCCTGAGGATGTGGTCAGTGGCAGCAGGTTATACAAAATAATGCTTGCCTCTCATCATATGGACAAGAAACCACTCTGGAACACAGAAACCGGCTGGGGTTGGGACGGAAAAAGCACCGACGCTGAAGTCTCTGCCTATGTAGCAAGAGCCTTCATTCTCAACTGGGCAACTGGATTTAAACGATACTATTGGTATTCGTGGAATCAATACAGCCAGGTGGGAATCCGTGCAGATGCTCAGGGTAAGTTCATAGTTGTAACACCAGCTGCAAAGGCATTCGAGCAGGTGGAAAACTGGCTAATCGGATCAGTAATGCTGTCCTGCGGGATGGATGCAAAAGGCGTTTGGACAACCAAACTGCGAAATCCAAACGGTTCTCCGTTCTGGATTGTGTGGAGTCCAAACAGCCCTCAGTCATTTTCAATTCCTGCATCATGGAATGTTAAGCAATGCCGGGATCTGACGGGTAAAGTCACTAATATTGGAAACAACAAGACGATATCTGTGGGAGAGGCGCCTGTTCTTTTGATGCCTGTTGGGAAGAAGATATCCCCATAAAGGCTTAATCACAGATTCATTCCGTGGTACAAATGAAGCGAGAGCCCGTCTATTCATTACTGGACAGACGGGCTCTTGTGTTTTGAACTATATACCCGCTACTTTACCCAGACCAGTGTATAGTCATTTGAGTTCAAATCGACACTGAATGCTCCGTTTGTTATTGGAACACTCTTGCCGGTGAAGATATCGATTGCTGAGACTTTGGATTTAATCTCCGTTTTTGGGATATTTAGCTTAACCTTTACATTACCTGCTTTTTTTCCAAGATTCGATACGACACACATTACACCCTTACCACGGCGCAGGTACAGGCTGCAATATCCGCCTGGAGTTGAAACGCTTACCAGGTTTGAGTTGTTGAAGTATGGATGGAATTCAGCTTGCTTTCTGCCGAAGTTGTCCATTGTCTTCCAGAGTAGGGATTCCTCTTCCAGTGACTGCCCGAGGCATCTCACTAAGACGTCGTGCAGGAGGGTCTCTGACAACATTTCGTGCCTGGTCCATGGTATGTCATTACACAGCATTTCAGACGGCACTCCCCATTGTCTGCTCATAAACTCAGCTCTGAATGTATCCAGGGGAAGTATAGCCATCATGTCTTTAGGAGGCAGCATAGTGGTGAACTGTTCTCCATCCCAACTCGATGTTGCCCAGGCTACAGCAGGCATTGTCATGGTCATTGAGTTGTGAAGATTGACCTGTCCGTTTGGCTTTTTAGCTTTGATCAGAGTATACAAACGCCTGATCATCTCTCTGGCGCCTCTAAATGAATAGGTCGCTCCCCTTGTTCCGTCTGGTCTGGCGTATCCACAACCGTGTTCTTCGTTGGCACATCCCCATGGAACTGCGGAACTGTCCAGATAGACCCCATCTATATCATATTTGTCTATCATCCTGTTTATACCGTCAGCCAGGTAATCCGGCCAGTCACTGTTGTAACAGACCACATAGTCCTTCTGCTGGGGATTTCTGGTGTAACTCTGCCAAAACGGCCAGACGATGCATTCGTTGTGATACAGGTCCCATTCAGGAGCGATATCGGAGAGTTCATATCCGAAGTAAAGCAGCAACTGCATGCCGCGTTTATGGCACTCTTTCACCAGCGTTTTCAATTCTTCCTGGTAACGCGTCTCTGTAGAGTTCTGGTAGTCCGTCCAGTGTTCGTGGAAGACGATTGTCTTAACGCCTTTTTGCTTAAGGTAATCCAGACGAAGTAGACGTTGTTCACTTACGCCCAAGGCTTTTCCAAAACGACCAGCAACCACCGATGCTGCCATATCCAGGTTATATTTTGGACCTTTCACTGGTTCTGTGTATAACCTGCCAAGCTTCATGTCCTGAATAGTATCGAAATGGTCCAGCAGCAGCGTGTGTGAATCCGATACATATGGAGCAGTCGGCATTTGTGGTTCACGGGCAATGTCGGAGACTCTCAGCTCATCAATTGCAAAACCATTCCTGGCGGCCCTCAAATAAAACCGGTCAAGGTCTTTAATCCCCTGCGAGAGTCCTTTGTGAGGAATCTCGATGGCTTTTTTACCATCAACATACAACCTGATAGCATCCCCCCAGGTAACTGCCAGATGGTGGTATTCATTCTGTTTCCAGTCTGATGTCGAACCCTGGACGAATGGATATTCTGCACCTTTCAAGCTGAACAAACGCATTCCGCGGTCGCTGATATTCCAGTAAAGGGAAATCATTTCATCAGGATTGCTCAGGATCATAAGTTCCCGGTTGTAAGTGCCCCTGTCTTTGGTATCATCCACAATGACATTGGGATCAAACAGTGGTTTTACCCACATATCTATTGTGCCCTGGGATGGATTGAGTAGTTTTGTCTGAGTGAAGTTTAACTCTGTCGTATCGTTGACAGCATCAGTGTTCAAACTGTAGTCACCGGAATGATTGAGCTTATAATCCCAGACATCTTTTTCGGATTTACGGACCGGAGTGGCCCCAAAACCAAGGGAATACTTGATGCCTGATTTGGCCTGCTCCGCTGTGAGTTTGAGAGGATCTGATACGATATTAATCCTGAGAGCAACGGTGTGTGGATCGACATGCAATGCCTGGAATGCCTTGGTCTTTCCCGGGTTCCAGTATTGATCTGAGATAGCATATACACCAAACCCACGGTCGTTGTCGCCTAACCAGACATACTGAACAAAATCATGCTCCCAACCCTTTGCAGGTAGACTACCTGCATTGACTGATGAGTTCCATGTGCCTGCCGGGAAGAAATAACGATAGAGAGCGTGTTCCTTCTTAAATGGAATCTCCAGAGTCATTTTATCTATAGTAACTGCAGAGTCGGATACCATTTTCAGGTCAACAAACGCGTTTCCGTCAAACTCCAGCTCCACCTTGGAATAGGCTTTTAATGGACCTGCTTTGGCGATACCATCGAGAACGATCATTGCCGGGGTATTCTTTACAACCTTCAAATCACCTTTCAAGATACTCTGCTTCCCATTTACAGAGAGTATCAGGGATATCGGGCCGTTGAATATGGACTTGTCTCTGGTGATTATTGACGATGGGAACGGCATTCCGGAGAATGTGTATTTCCTACCATACATAGAAACAGACAAGTCGTTGGTCTTCTTTGTAAGTTTCATCGGAGTCCACGGCGCCAGGACTTTGTCTGATACTCCAGCTTTGGAGTTCAACCAGACTGGCTTCGGAGGAACGGTGAACTCCTTCTGCGCAGTTGCCAGCTGATTGCCTGTATTGTCCTTTGCAGTTGCTTTGATTAAATAGTCTGCTGCGTCGTATTTTGATACATCAAAACGCAGTGTGCCTTTGTTTGCAACAAGGTTCGATAGATGTTTGGATGCAAGCTCTTTGCCGTTTTTGTCTGTAAGTGACACATCCACACTTTCAGGCTTTGGTTGACCGGTGTATCCGGATGTATCGATATCGACAAGCAACTCACCCTTCATAAACAGCTTTCTGAGTGAGAGCCCGACCTGGGATTTGATGGTAGTCAATCCTATGTGCCGGAAGACTACTTTGCCTCCATCACCTTTTGAAATCTCAACTTTCCATTGATAGTCATTGGGCTGCAATTTACCATTTATCACCGGAGCAGGGAGCTTTAGCTGTGTTGCACCCTTTATCTCACTCCTGGTTTTTCCAATCTCTTTACCATCACAAGTGAGAGTCAAGCCGGCGTAATGTTCCGCATTTGCAGTTGCATTGAATACCCATGAACCATCCTTGAAATTAAAATCAGTTGCAGTCGATGGGCCTGCGGGTTCAAGAATCAAATGTCCGAATTTGTCCGGCTGATGAAAGTTGCCTCGCAATAATGGAGTCCAGGTATTGTAAGTGATGGGTTTTTCATTGCGATCAACACAAATATTAAGTCCCATCAGCGTGGTATTTTTAGGACTGCTTACACCAAGTGTTGAGAACGGGATCTTGAACTCTGCGCTCCATGAGTCTTTACCTTGTGAGGTTGCAACCTGCCAGTTACCATTCCATTCCCTGCGAGAGGTTTCGGAATCAGATATGGAGTTAGCTGCATTGACAACAAACTGGAAGAAATGAACGGTGTCGTGGAGTGGGTCTATGAAGATCTCAAAGGAGTCATCATTCCATATTTCTCCATCCCTTTCACGCTTCTGTGCAACAGGCATATTTCCTGAGATATATGGGCTTATTATTGCAACGTATAAATTGTCGTTATCATATGTAACAAAAGCCTTTGGAGCAGGAGATATTATTGTTTCAGTAGAGATCAAGTGAAATGTGTCAGTGGACGCTGCCATATTCCATCCATCCGAGTTGACTACACCATCAATAACGGGAGATCTATCAGTGGGACCAGCCTGCAGCGTGGGGACAAAGGGATCCCAGGCATTGTAGGCAAATAGATTGGTTGGCAGTAATACAAGCAAAAGAGTGAGGATTACATGTAAGAATAAAGAGGAGAGTCTAGACATATTGTATTTTTCCAACTTTCGTATTTTCAGATTCAGACTGTTCTATTATTGCACAGTAGCGAATTAGCGTCGATGTTTGGGTGATGATTGGGTGCGTGTAGAATCTACGGAAAATAGTTGGCAATAAAAAAAAGGGGGAAATTCTAGGGGATTTTTGCATGAATAGTCGGGGTAGATGTCGAAATCATTAGTTAGTGACAAAAATGATAGGAGGCATCACCCCGACCATGTCAACAGAGACTATTGTATCAAAACTACTGGAGTTATTCCAGATCCAGATCACTGAATCCTCAGGCAAGAGTTTGTCTGAGAAAGAAGAACGAGCTCTTGCTATCGGTCGTTATGCTTCAGAGCTTGCAATGTCTGAAATGATTGCGACTGATCAAGAAGAAGCAAAAAGTATCATTTGTAAATGCGGCGGTATTTCCATCGGCAAGGAGAACCGTTCTCGAAATATCGTAACTCTGGCTGGGACTCATGAAATATGGCGGAGAAAGTATCGTTGTGAGAAATGTCGTGAGTGGATTGTTCCTCGTGATGGCGAACTTGGTATTGGTTCTGGCAACTACAGCGTTGGAGTTGTTGCACTTGCCTCCGAGGTATCTGCCTGTTTTCCTTTTCAAGCAAGCGCAGATTTCCTTACTGATGGAAGACGGAGTGGATCGTGTGGTCTCCTCAATAAAGCAATGGCAGCCTAAAGACGATAATGGGCAGAAAATAAAGCGGGAGAATCTGCACTATTTCACAACCAATGCCAATCGTATGCTCTATGCGACTTTTCAGCTAAATGGCTTTCACATTGGCAGTGGCAGTGTTGAAAGCGCCTGCAAGCAGTACGGTCAGGGAAGACTCAAACAGGCAGGTATGCGTTGGAAAAATGATGGAATAGAAGCAATAGCGCACTTGAGATCAGCTGTAATCAACAAAAGAACCAACAATATTCTGGAGGCTGCCAGCATTGCAGCATGATTCCGTAGATTTCACATGCGCCCGTGATGATTAGTCAGTTAAACAGATAGATGGTGCAACAATACCGCGATCTAATGCAAAAAGTCACTGTTTTGGTTAACAGAAAACAATATCCGTGGGAGTGGCGTTTGTTATACTGATGCTTATCGTGAAGAAGATAACGCCGTAAGACTGATATGCCCAATATTGATAATCAGACGTTGGTCCCAGGCAGGTATCAGTCCGCATTTACTGCTGAAAACGATCCTATTGATCCTGGTACGTTTTACATTCTTAAACGGGATGGTGACGGTGCTCCATTTGTTGAAAGACAGAGTACCGTCGGAGTCTAGTGGCACAGACAGAACGGGAGTGCCTGGTGTATCAGCATCATATAACGATACTGTTAAGCAACCAGTAGGTGATATAAGACTGCTACTCTTTTCAGGATGACTGAAAGGATTTGGATTGATCTGGAAAACCAAATGGCTATATCCGGACCAATCCACCCCCGGCAGATCAAGCGATGCAGATACATCCGCAGTACCGGTGTTCTTTAATTTGGTAGTCTTGTTATAGCTGTAGGATGTGAATACTATCCGGGTGGACGTTTTGTGTCCACTAATGGCTTTTGTGTTGTCCAGAAAGACGAAAGAGGATGCTGCACCTCCAGTGTCACTGGTGTCTACTGTCTGCCAACCAGTGACCTGGGTGCATTCAAGATTTTTCACCGGGTTTACAGACAGAGCCTTAATGACCAACTTACGAGGTTGGGCGTATTGACCTCTGCGACCGGCACTATCTATCGCTGCTACTGTCCAATACCAGGTTCCTCTTGCCAGTCCACCGCCTTTGGCATACTGGTAACTCGTTTTGACGCCCGTATTAACCTTTATTGTCTGATCCTCAGGAAAGGACGGTTCAGGAGAAATAAGCAGTTCGTATGATTTCATCTTAGCAGCACCTCCCCCCAGCACAGGATCCTGCACGCATGCTTCCCATTTGAATAGAGGCGTTGAGGATGCCAATATAGCATCCTCAACTGGCAAGGTCAGTGCCGGACATGCGAATATACTCCACGGTTTTCCGTCTGCATGATGATCGTATATCTGGCTGTTAGCCGTTGCAGTAGCTGCAGTCATAATGCTATAAGGCTCATCCATAACATTGACAAGTCCATAGTTGGTGTCTTCATTGCCTCTGTTTTTCAACGACGGACTGTCATAATAATCGAACCAAGTAATACCAACCCACGGATATACTTTGCCAGTGCCTTTTGGATCCTCTACAGACCAGCTGCCGGCAAACTGAAGCTGCTCTATATACTTTCTGCCCCGTCCAACCTGCGTGGGTGAATCATTCTCCCACCAGGTCTGATTGGGCAAGATAGTATCGTCACCTGAATACGAATTCTCCGTAATCATTATCGGTTTTTTTCCATACTTGAACATCCTGCTCCAGAGTTGGTATTTAGAACTGTCCAGAGCAAGAGTATCGTGGTAGGTGTTTGCACAGAGGACATCACAGTACTTGCCAGCCGCTTCGAATACTCTGTTGTTGAAATCCCACGTTATGGCAGAATCCAGCTGCTGGTTCCACCATGCACTATACCTTTCGGAAAAAATGAGATGGTTTGGATCGCTCTGCTTTATGACTTTGGCAGCCGTACTATAATATCGTTCGGCTATGGCTGTCATAAAATCAAGTTTGTCATTATGAATCGCCGGATGAGCAGGATCGTCTTTCAACCTAAGAGTGTTTGCCATAGAGGCAGGTTCAGTTCCGCTCCAACTGGTAAACGATGTCCCATATGCTGTGTTCAAAGCCTGCAGATCGGTATACCTGGACTTAAGGCAGCTGTTCACCCAATATTGTTTACCGCTGCAATCAGATGGAAGTGCAATAAAGCAGTCTGGCAGAACAACGGGAACGGCGGTTTCATCCATGTGCATAGTCTTGCAGTCAGCGTAGATTGTATCGTCAACAAAGGCTATCTTGTCCTGGCCTATGGCGGCGTAGCCTGCATCGTCATCATGGAGGCGATAGAGATTACTGACAGACTTATCATCTCCAGGATCATCCCAGCTGCTGAACGAAGTGCCATATGCATTGTTCAGATCACCCAATGTGGTGTACTTTATCTGCAACCAGTTAAGCCAGAGGGCTTTGGCATATGTGCCCTTGCGCTGCGTGATGTAGGCATCGGCCAGTCCGCGATTGTGGGTCAGTCGATAGTTCCAGCGGATCTCACTGTCCGGAAAAATACCGATCCTCCAGGGATTTGAGGCATTCCCCGGGACCGTGCTCACTTCGACAGCGGTCCGTGCGTTGACTTCAAACTGAGGATCAAAAACGTCGGCAAAATTATCGTTCACGCTGGGAACGAAGCGCTGCAAAGCGACGGTCCCAGGGCTGATTTGCGGCTGAGATTGACCAGTTTGCGATGGCCATGTGACAGTTCCCACATTGTAACCGAGTGTTGTCAGGGTTCCCCAACCCCTTGCAGCATCTGTGATGCTGACGATTTCATAGGTATCCGGATAGGGATTCTTATAGAACCATCCACCACACGCGACTGTATTGAACCCCCATTTGCGCATTCTGTCAGTATTTTTTGTGAGCCAGTCCGTATAGTTTTTGTATTTTGCTCTTTGATTCAACTCCACCGGACGATAGCCCAGTGCCGGGCAATCATAGAAATACGCCCGCCAGGCTTTATCCTTGTCTTCCAGAATTGTTGGTATATACACCCACCAGCACATACCCGTAAGCCAAAAGACATTATTATCGGGAGTAACAAACCAGTATTTATTGCCGATCTTCTCCGTTCGAAAGTAACCGCTGGTATTGGTTCCCTTTAGTCCAGTATAACCACCGTATTTATCGAGTTTTGCCCAAGTCGGCGAAATCAGAAATACAACACCAAGTAAGACCAGTTGCAAAATCAAGAATGCATGTTTCACTGTTACTTCTTTCTCATTTCATACCAGCACTGAACAAAAGGAGTAGAATGTATCAATAGTGTTCCCCGCCTATTCGCGAACTTCCACCCCAGTTATATCGCACTTGCCGCAGTCTTTTATTATGACATACAGGCCGGTTTCATCTGCCTGGTTGCCATCTGCTGGCTCGTATTTGTTATTTTTGATAACCAGGTTGTCAGCATGATGCCCGTAGAGCACGAAGGGGCTTTCGAATATGTTGTCACAGATTGTAATGTTATTGTGGTAGTATGGTGCGTCTGGCGTGAACTCGACTTGAGGGACGATTGATATTCTCTGCGACTGTGCGGCTGCAAAACGGCAGTTGCGCACGGTGAGATCATTCACGGGGCCTGATTCGAACCAATATGTGCTGTCTCCAGTAAGATGGAGCGCTTCAGAAACGGTGTTTAGACAGCAGTCCTCGATAAGTGTTTTGCGACGGCTCTGCAGACGCATTCCTCCTCTGAGCTTACCTGTCCGGCAGCGGCGCATTGTGATTTCGGGCATTGCGGAGTAGTTTTCGATCAGATCGTTCTCACTGATAGCAACCGCTGGTTTATCCAGTTTGAGTGTGATTTCATTCTTGCCATCGTCGCTGACTTCGAGGACTGTGAATGTTTCGAGCAGCTCCTGAGTATGGCCTCTGTATATATTTATCTGGTCTCCTGGACTATACAGCCTCAGCATTTTTAAGCCGTGGCAAGAAAGCAAAGCTGTGATTGTATTGCCGTTCACTTGCTGTACAGTTGTATAGTTCCCATGGATGTTTATCGTGTCATCCAGCATGCTCTCTAAAATACAGTCTTCAATAATGAACGTTCCTGAGCAGTTGTAGCAGTGAATAGCATCTGCATTATTGGCCACTACCCCTCTGGACAGTTCATCTGTATACATATTGAAAGCACGGAGAGTGATGTTTTCAGTATATAGACTAACAAAACCCATCGATGCACCGCAGATAATTCGTACATTTTCAACGAGTACGTCTTTGCAGCTTACAACCAGAATACTATTTTTGTCTCTGGGTTCATGTGTTATGGCTATAATATGCCCTGCTTTATATGAACCGGGGAATTCTCCATGAAGGATAACTGTATCCCCATCCTCTTCAGCATATAAATGGCGTATGGGCAATGGTGGATTTGGGTAGTCGAAGATTTCCTCTCCGATCAATGCAAGAATGCACTCCACCGGTGCAGGCGCCAGTGTCTCCCGGTCATAAGGTTGGAGCAGAAGATCTTTGTGGTTCATATAGTTTTCCCAGGTTTCGCTGACTGCAACAAGATAGTTGCCTTCTACGCGATAAGGGAAACCATCTGCTATCTTGAGTTTCAAGTGTTTAGTGTCGGCTTCAAGAATGTCTGCCTGCGTATAAAATGGCCGATCATAATCTATACTGCAGTTTTTTAGAGTGACATTTTCGCAGTGGTCAAATACAATTGGTGCGATTCTGCCATGGAGAACTAACCTTGCACCGCCAAAATCGAGTGTAACATTTTTAAGATTCCTTAGAACGAAAGCAACCAGGATACTGTCACCAGCGGCCGTGGATGCACAGACATAATCACGATCTGTGCAATAAGTTGCTTCATCCAGATAAAAATGATATTCGCTCTGATCTCCAAGGTAATATGTATCACTTTCAAAAACAATACCTTTTGTATAAGTTTCTGTTTTCATGTTAGTCTATTTCCTATCTAATCTCATCAAATACACGGACATAATCCACAATAAATGCATCCGGTAGAACAGCTTCTTTCAGCTTTTCACCTCGAGCATCAGGCCAGCGATATCCCCAGGGTTCAGCTGAAATAAGGATGAACTGTTCTATGTCTGACACAGGCCTATCAACACGCCAGGACTCTTTTCCATCTATATAGAAAATGTAACCGTCCCTGCTCCAGTCAACACCAAAGTGATGGTATCCATCTTCTGTACCGGTAAGTTGATACTTACCGGATGTAACACTTCCATGGTCCTGTCCGTAGCCACCCCAATGGTTCGTATGCTCAACCAAGCCATCACGATTGAATGATTCCATGATATCGACTTCGACACCCGATGTTTCACCGTCAGCAGTTGCACCGATAATTGGTGACTGCAGCCAAAAAGCAGACCACCAACCCTCCTGTGTCTGGAGCTTGCAGCGGATTTCATAGTAACCGTATTTATGCAGAAATCCCGGTTTTTTGAACTTTCCTATAGGCCATGTAAAGTTACCATAACCCGTATCTCCCGGTCTATCCATATAATTCTCACCGGTTTGCAGCTGTGCAGTATAGAACATTCCGTCCTTTTCCACCAACTCCAACCGCAGATTGCTGTTACCATCCAGAACCGCTGTGCCTTCATCAGAGAAAGTATTATGCCTCTGGTGCATCATATACAATCGGTAATCCCACTTACTGCGATCAAGCGTAACACCATCAAATTCGTCCTGCCAAACAAGTATCCACTTTTTATTATCAGGCAATATACTCGCCACATGTCCATCAACTATATACTGTGCCATGAATGATTACTCCCCCTTGGAATAATGCGCAATAACACGACATTATACATCGGTTTCAATAAATACGTGTGGGGAAGGGATTAATAGTGAAGGATCTCGGTACTGGAATAAGCGGTTAAGGGGATGGTACAAACCATCCCCTTAAATTCGAATTGTGGTTTACTCTACAATCCTGCAATCGAAAAATAGTGTTCGAAGAAGCGGTCGGGATCTACATCCACTGCTATTGTGTGGCGTTTGTCTGTAGAGTCGGCATTCCAGCGGGTTGTGCCCATGTTTTCCTTGTCCATTATCTCAACTTCTACACTACCATTTTCATATTTGCAAATGTCCGGTTCAAATATGATTGCTGCAGTCAGTGGATCGTGGAAAGTGATTCCGTCAACGTGCTTAAACCACGTCTCAGCCATTTTGGCAGCAGCTTCAAGCACACTCCCTACAAACTTCTGCCGGCAGAGATTGGCATCTAGAAAGCATCGCGTTGTGACATCAATACTTACGGATATATGCAATTTCGGCTGCGCTTTATAGACTATCGCGGTGGCATAAGGATCTGTGATTGCGTTCCATTCCTGACCATCAGGAAAATTGCCGCACATCAGTACCAGTTGTTTCAGCAGGGATGGTATCTCAGGATCTATGGCAAAGAGAAGCCCTATGTTAGTCATTGGACCGATAGCAAGCAGTGTAATCTCACCAGGTCTCTCGTGAATAGTCTGGCGCATAAAATCTATCGCCGAGTTGCTCTTGAAATCCGTAGAGTGTGGAAGAGAAGCCAGTGCAGCAGACTGCGGAGCCTCAGGCTGTTTTTGAGGAGTCAACATAGGGTTTTCTGTGCCGGGATGAATAGGAACATCGGTCCTTCCGGCAGCCAGACACATAGCACTTACCAGTTTTGCCCGCTCTTCCACCTGACCGCTGACAGTGGTAACCCCAACAAGTTCACATCGAGGCTGCCTGAGTAAATAGGCAAGGCATACTGCATCATCTATATCGGACCCTATGTCGGTGTCGAGTAGAATTGGAATAATATCGTCTTTTGGCATTTGATTTATCCTTATACATGCATTTTGCATAATATCTTCGAGCACGGGCGACCGCGGAGGGTCGCCCCTACGATGTTCTTAGCACCGTAGTTATACAAGTCTGTACTAGTATTGCTTCAAAACCATTACAGTATATGGTTCCAGTTCCAGCATTCCGGTGTGTTCTTGGCCAGTTAGGATATCCATCATTTTGTTTGGGAGCACGATGTGTCCGGGTTTGTGTTCTATCTCCATCACTATCATTCCATCCTGTCCTTCACCTGTTCTCGGGACTACCAGGACGTTCTCTGATGCTTTGGCTACGGGTAGAACACCTGCTTCTTTGCCGATACTAAGAAGCAACGACTGGAAATCTGATGGCTGAGGCATTGTGCCCAGAACTATGATCTGCCCTTTGCCCATGTTTTTACGAGTGATTGCTGCAAGGCCTGCGAATGGGCCTTCTGTGTATGTAGCTAAAGCTTCGGCACCTCTGAGTTCGAGGCCATCATACCAGACTGAACCACTTGTCTCCCTGCCGTCTTTCCAACGCATCTTAAAATCTCTGGGGTCTGCAGGGATCTCATACTTACAGTATATTCCGGCCCATTCTTCGAGCGAACCGTATGGAGCATGGGTATACTTGGCTGCATGGGTATTGCGGACATCAGACATCGGGCCAACAATCCAGATCCCACCGTTTTCGATCCATTCCTTGATCCTCTCACGCAAGTTCTGTGTATCCAGAGAGATCAGAAATGGACTGACTATCATCTTATAGCTGCTCAGGTCTGCCATCGGATGAATGACATCCGGTCTGATCTGCGAACGGATCATCGGACGGTAGGCTTTTTCCATCAAAGATGAGAGGTAAACGAAATTGCTGACCAGCGGCTGGTATTCGAATATTCTACTGCTGTGCTGCGAGTAATGCAGTGCGATCCTGGTTGGAGTTGGCCTGGTAGTGTTCAGGAAATCGGATGCAATAGCGAATCCGTCTGCTATTTCTTTTACTTCTTCCAGGATGTGCATAGGTCTGCCGATGCTGGAAATAACAGCTCCATGCATCAGCTCCTGCCCTGCGCGGTGTTGTCTCCACAGCCAGTATAAATTGGCTTCTCCACCATATGCTATCGGCAGCCAGCTGTTGGCTTTGCAAAAACCTGGCTCTTTGTATCCATTGGCAGCGGTTGCGCCATTCCAGCATGTCTGTGTCTCTGTATTCCAGAAAGGTACGTCTTTGAGTGTCCGAATATAATCGAACCAGAATCCGGCCTGCCAGAGTGTGTCAACAGAATCATAATGATTGAATTGAGCGACATCCAGGAAACGATGCATATCCCCGTGATCCACACCCGTCAATGGCATCATATCTGTTCCTACCGGTTGAGTAACATATTTGTGCAGGATATCTGCCTGGTGCCTGGCGAAATCCACATAGGATTCACTGTTAAAATTGGACCACTCAGTTAATAAAGATGGATGGTGCCATGTACCGGTATCCGGGGTCGGAAGCTGTGAAAACGAATCATAAGTCTGGCTCCACAGTGCAGTATCCCAGGCCTCGTTAAGATTGGCTATTGTTCCGTGCTTCGCCTTCATCGATTTCTGGAACATATTCACACACACTGGACACTGGCACGACCTGTGACCCGAACCCATTGCATAAAGTTCATTATCTATTTGCCATCCGATGATACGGTCATCCTTGCCAAACTCTTCTGCCATTTTGGTTACGATTCGGGTGCAGTGGTCACGGTATATAGGGCTGTTGGGGCATGCATGCCTGCGCATCCCGTGCTGCATTAACTGGCCATTTTCTAACTGAAACAAGACTTCCGGATATTTTTCTGTCAACCATTTAGGAGGAGTAGGTGTAGGGGTGCACATAATGACTACAATGCCAGCAGATCCCAACTTGTCTACTACTAAATGAAGCCAATCGAAATCGAACACATTCTCACCAGGTTCCATACGGCTCCAGGCAAACTCAGCAATCCTCATGACGTTCATCCCGGCCTGTTTCATCAGCTCTATATCTGCATCTATCTGTTCCAAAGGCCATGCCTCAGGATAATAAGCCGCTCCCAGATACGGCGGTTTAACTGTCGCTTCTTTTTGAGTGTTCAAAGCAAAGGCTCCTTGTGTGTACTTTCTATGATTCGGATTTAAACCTGCAGTAATGAGTATATCGTGATAGTGGGATAGAATCAATCATACAGACAAGACAGGGCGCATGTGAAATCTACGGAATCATGCTGCAATGCTGGCAGCCTCCAGAATATTATTGGTTCTTTTGTTGATTACAGCTGATCTCAAGTGCGCTATTGCTTCTATTCCATCATTTTTCCACCGCATACCTGCCTGTTTGAGTCTTCCCTGACCGTACTGCTTGCAGGCGCTTTCAACACTGCCACTGCCAATGTGAAAGCCATTTAACTGAAAAGTCGCATAGAGCATACGATTGGCATTGGTTGTGAAATAGTGCAGATTCTCCCGCTTTATTTTCTGCCCATTATCGTCTTTAGGCTGCCATTGCTTTATTGAGGAGACCACACGATCCACTCCGTCTTCCATCAGTCGAGTCTTGTTTCGCTTAACCCAATCTTTGGCCTTATTCGTTCCTTCACCATACCAGCCGTTAGCTATTTCCCATAAGTGTTGAATGGCGTGATACCAGTCCACGATCTCAACTGCATCTGGGAAGTGATGTGCCGCAAGTATCCATATCCATGCAGCACCATCAGCCACAAACACCAATCTACCAGCCCTTATGGCACCACGCCGACAAGCTTCAAGATATAGTAGTTCGCCAAACTTCTCGGTACGCTCCATTGTTCCGATTATGCTTCTCCCATATTCCTCACTTATAAAAGAGCCGCACTTCATTTCGGTCCACCCACCACCAGAATGAACCATCAATCCGTCCGCACTGATGGTAAAGTACACTCGGGCATTCCGCTGATGCATATACAGCTTTACCTGAGCTTACATCAAGAGCAAGCTCATACTCCTGCTCACATAAAACCGTATCGGTGCGCTTTGCAAGAGATTGCACTTGCTTATAGCATATATCCAGACCAAAGCGCCGGGCAAGGAAATCAGCGCTTGCTTGAAAAGGAAAACAGGCAGATACCTCGGAGGCAAGTGCAACAACACCAATACTGTAGTTGCCAGAACCAATACCAAGTTCACCATCACGAGGAACTATCCACTCACGACATTTCTCACAACGATACTTTCTCCGCCATATTTCATGAGTCCCAGCCAGAGTTACGACATTTCGAGAACGGTTCTCCTTGCCGATGGCAATACCGCCGCATTTACAAATGATACTTTTTGCTTCTTCTTGATCATTCGCAATCATTTCAGACATTGCAAGCTCTGAAGCATAACGACCGATAGCAAGAGCTCGTTCTTCTTTCTCAGACAAACTCTTGCCTGAGGATTCAGTGATATGGATCTGGAATAACTCCAGTAGTTTTGATACAATAGTCTCTGTTGACATGGTCGGGGTGATGCCTCCTATCATTTTTGTCACTAACTAATGATTTCGACATCGACCCCGACTATTCATGCAAAAATCCCCTAGAATTTTCCCCTTTTTTTATTGCCAACTATTTTCCGTAGATTCTACACGCACCCGACAAGACAGGAAAGTTATCTGCAGGAGTATTCGGTATTAGAATAGCCCAATTAAGGTTCCGAACACTCTTGATTTCGCGGATTAACGCAGATTTTTCGGGAAGAAATGCGCTGTATTATTCAGAGTAGAAATGGGGCAGACCATGGGATTCTGTTACGGGATGGATTAGAAATCCATCCCGAGCAAACAGGGAATTCAGAGCATAGAGGGAATCCTGAACGGGGGTTTTGGCTAAGGATCAGGCTGCGTCGATTATGTTGTGTTGATTGTCCCAGTTCCTAAGAAAATCTCCGAACTTTTCGGGGGACATTGCAGGGCTGACCAGATATCCCTGGGCATAATCGCAATCAAGTGATCTGATTGCTTCCATTTGTTCCTCGTCTTCAATCCATTCAGCCGTCACTTTGATACCGAGGTTATGGGCCATTACTATGATAGACTCGGTCATAGCTCTATCTTTACGGTTGTGTGCAATGTTCTTTATGAAGTACCCATCTATCTTCATATGACCAATCGGAAGGCTATTGAGACGACTCAACGATGAATATCCGATCCCAAAATCATCAAGACAAACAACCATTCCCAGAGACCTTAGAATGCTCAGTATGTCTACTTCATCGTTGTCATTTTTTGCCAGTACAGTTTCAGTTACCTCGAGTTTCACACAACTCGGATTCAAACCAGCATCGACCAGAGCTCCGTCTATTTCCGAGATAATATCGATCTCACCTAATTGAGCGGGCGAGACATTCACTGACATTTCAAAGTTCGGATAACCCATATCCTGCCAGCTTTTGCACTGCGTAAATGCTGCTTGAATAACCATTCTGCCAATCTCAATAATCAACCCGGTCTCTTCAGCAACGGGAATAAACAGACCAGGAGAAATCATCCCCTTCTCTGGATGATCCCAACGCAACAACGCTTCAGCGCCTGCAATCTTCATTGACTTCACATCAATAATTGGCTGGTAGTATACCTTAAGTTCACCACGGTCCAAAGCAAGCCTCAGATCATTCTCTATCTCAACTTTGGCATTACTTTCCTGACTGATTTCATCAGAGAAGAACTGACAGTTATTCCGACCTAGTTCTTTAGCTTTATACATTGCTGCGTCAGCTGTTTTCAGCAATCCGACTGCATCGGTAGCATTATCCGGGAATATACTTCCCCCAATACTTACACCTATAACAAGTTTGTTACCACTTATCTCATAAGGCTTCGAGACTTGTCTGAGCAAGCGTTGTGCCACGACAGCGGGATCATCAATTGACTTTATATCTTTCAGCAGAACCGTAAATTCATCACCGCCCATTCTTGCAAGTATGTCATTTTCCCTTAGACAAGAACTCAATCTGGCTGCGGTCTGAACAAGCAGTGCATCACCTGCTTTATGCCCCATGGTGTCATTTACCATCTTAAACTTATCCAAATCCAGGAACAACACCGCACACTGCCTGGCATCTGCGCTGTGACTTGATATTACCCGGTCAAGTTCCTCAGAGAACAGCAATCTATTAGGCAGACCAGTCAGCATATCGTGTCGAGCTTGATGTTCCATTTCGGCTGCACTCATTTCAATTTGTACCTTGGCAACCTCAACTTCAAGTGTATGCAGGTGGGCAGCTTGTAAGGCATCTTCCAATTGGCGGTTAACACTATCAATTTCGGCATTAACTCGTCGCAACTCTTCTTCAGCCTGCTTCTGAGCAGTTATATCCCGCAGAATACCCACAGCTCCCCATTCACCATTCTTCTGTACCGCAGATAGAGAAAGGGAGACAGTAATTTCCACATTATCTTTGCGAATTGCGTGCAGTTCCAGCGTCTGTCCGATAGCATTCCCATCTCCTGTTCGTTGAAAACCAGGAAATGCCTTATTGTGAGCCTCCTGATAACGTGCAGGGACAATGAACTTGTGCAGATTTTGCCCAAGAGCTTCCTCTGCAGAATATCCAAATATCCGTTCTGCCGCTGGATTCCAGAACACTATCAAGCCCTGCGAGTCCATCATCAGGATAGCATCCTGAGCTGATTCTGTAATATTACGGATGGTTGATTCGCTATCCCGTAAAGCCTTTTCCGCCAACATGCGCTCAGTAATATCCACGAAACTCTCGAGTAGACAATCACGACCATTTAAGGTGATATTCACAACCGTTTTAAGGATGGGAATTTTCTCCTTTGTAACAGTTAACAGTGTTCGTTCTGATCGGTCGACAAACTGCCCCTTATCCGTAATAGGACAACTACCCTTTTCTGCGGGGCAGATGAATGAGTGGCAAACCATATTTTCTATTTGGTCACTAGCAGCTCCGATCATCCTGCAAGCACTGGGATTTGCGCTAATGATTTCATGCGTTTTAGCATCTATTATAGTGATACCTACGTCAATCGTCTTGAGAATGGTGCTGAGCCGCTCCTCACTTTCTCGCAAAGCCTGTTCAGCTTGCTTACGATCGGTAATATCATCCATAGCAACAATAACGTGCTTGCGTCCGTTTAGAAGTACGGGTTCTGCACTGATCCTTAGCCAGGGCTGCTGTTCGTGTCCATCGACCAGAAGAACCGCCTGTATCTCTGCTCCGTGGATTGCAATTCCGGTTGCCAGCACTTGTTCAATACCATGTCTTAAGCTGCATTCCGGGCATATGTCTGCGTAACCGCATCCTTTTTCGTTTTCGTAACTATGTATACAGCCAAGTCCTCCTCCACCCCGCTTGTACAAGATATCCTGCAAGTTTCTGGATACCATATTCGCAACCACAGCGTTGGTGTTAACAATCCTGGTATCTTCATCCAATAAAAGCATGCCGATCGGTGAGGAAGCAAAAATGGCGGTAAGGTTGTCTTTCTCTAGTTGAAGGGCGTCTTCAGATTGTTTGCGTTCTGTTATATCATTAAAAACAGTTGCAAAACGACCATAACCTACTTGATATGCACTGATATTAAAATACCGATTTAATGACTCGACATAATACTCAAAAACGACTGACTCTCCGGTAAGTGCAACTCTGCTATAGACATCAAGAAATGGTGCATCCTCCATTTCAGGTATTGCATCAGTAATCTGTTTCCCCTGAATATCGGCGATTTGAAGCCCAGTCTGCGACTCAAAAGCCGG
This sequence comes from Abditibacteriota bacterium, assembly GCA_942493375.1. Classification (GTDB taxonomy): domain Bacteria; phylum Armatimonadota; class UBA5829; order UBA5829; family UBA5829. The sequence continues at coordinate 1,604,333 of OW818698.1, forward strand.
ATTTACTTGCAGGAAGACATAGTTAATCGGTGTTCCGCTCTCATCAAATACAATATCGTGAACAGCGACCCCGAATAGGGCATTATCAACCAGTTTACGGAATTTGTCTTCACTATCGCGAAGAGCTTCCCGGATTTGGTATTGTTCTGACATGTCAGAAAATACCAATACAACTCCAACAATACCTCCGATGTTGTCGCGAATAGGTGCAGCGCTGTCAGCAATCTGCCATTCTGTTCCGCATTGGGATATAAGAGTCGTATGGTCTTCGAGATGACAAACCTTGCCTGTGGTCAGTACTTGCTCAACTGGAATGGGAGCAGGTTTGCGGGTTTGAGCGTTAACAATATTGAGAATATCCGATATTGGACGTCCAAGTGCTTCCGATAAAATCCATCCAGTTAACTCCTCGGCCGTCGGATTCATTCGTGTAACACGCCCTTGAGCATCTGTAGCAATAACTGCATCACCAATAGAATTCAAAGTGGTAGAAAGGTTCTGTTCTCTCTCAAACAATTCTGCTTGTAGTTGCTCAAGTCTCTTGTAATGCGTCCTATCGTTCTGCCGCCAGATTAGTATTGCGGCTACAACTGCAATCAGAACGAAAAGGAGACTCACAGCCAGAATTAGAACCGAGTGCGAACGCCATACTAACATAGCCTCCCTGGCATCCACCTTCGCTATCATATACCAGGAAGAATCCGGAACTGCCTTTATTGCGGAATAAACCTGGACCCCACGGTAATCAGTTCCTTCTACGACGCCAACTCGGCCCAACACTGCCATTACAGCCGGCACCTCAGTATGGCTCAAAGGAATGCGCATTTTCAGTGCTGTATTTTTTTGAAAACGCAGTTCGTTAAGAAACAGCACCGAATTACCATCACGTTTGACAAGTAAAACCTCTGAACTACGACTGGGTGCAGGCCAGGATTGGAGAAGAGGATAGAGAAACTGTTTAGCATCAATGGAAAGGATGATGGCACCAATAGCCCTGCTGTTTTTTCCGTTTCTTGTAAATATTGGTGCAACAATACCGATATGAGGATTCTGTTCATTGGTATCTCTATGCAAGTCAGAAATAACAGGCTGATGATTTCGAATAGCTTCATAAATGGATGCTGTTACGCGATTATGTATATGACTACGATTACTTTCGCTGTCCAGGAGTATTAGCCCATTAGTGTCAACGAGTGTGATATCACTGTAGTTGTAGTGCTCTTTGAGTGATTTAAAATACGTAAGGATCTCGTTGGCATTTCCGGATTGACTCGATGAAAGGAAACCCACCACTTGCTCACTAAGAAATGTACTATCCGTAAGCATGAAGGCATCCCCTAACCGCTCCTGTCGCCAAGTCACGATCTGGTCAACCTTCAGGCTAGCTATGTAATTGAGTCCGGTCTCCGCTTTGTTCTTCAGGTCTCTCTCCTGCGTCCTGTAGAACCAGACACCTCCAGTCGCAACAGCTGCTATTACTAATCCTAAAGACAGCATCAACCATATAGGAAAGGAACTTTTCCGCATCACAAATACTCCGACACGCGACTTAGGCAAAATTTGTTCCGGTGATTAAGTGTGCGTGATAAGTTAAAGGCAAATGTATTCAGTGTATTTTTTGCATAAAGAATGATGAAAGACTCGAAACACAGACAACCATTGGCTAACCTGTCGAATACATGGCATCTAATAACTATCATTGTGAAGTATGATCCATATATAGAGAATATGCAGTTCAGTTTTTCGTCCATTCGTTCAGTTTGTCCAATAGTCAAAGCGATACTATTAGCATTATTACATAAGACAAAAATGCAATCTACATACATTATGGTAGATATATACCTACATCATTAGGGTTATACATAGTTCGACATGAAATATATTAGGTAATAAAAGTAAGTTACCTAAGTAGACAATACCCAGATTCTGACTCCACACTATATCAATGAACAACCTGTTGCCTACAAAGGTATTTCCTCATCATGAAACGAATATTAGTAGTAGTCCGACCGGCAACTCGCTATTACTGTCCAATCAGAGAAGGATTACAATACCAATGACACACCTCCAACGCTCAATTCGATACTTCACCGCGCTTTTTGTGCTGTTTACCATAGCTACATCAACGGCTAACGCACAATCAGGAGCTTCTAATTTACTGCAAAACCCGGGATTTGAAGAACCGGCCAGTTATGGTATGAAACCTGGTGATGGTTGGTATATGAACTACGGAGATGCCAATTCGCGTATGACGGTTCAATCCAGTGATGCGCACAGCGGACAGAATTGCATAAGGTTGGATGCTCCATCGTTGCTCCCCAGCAATCCTTCGGTGACTGCGGAGCAGGTTGTGCCGGTGAAGGCCGGACATAGTTATTCTTTTCGTCTGTGGGTAAAAGGCAATCCTGTAGGAGCAGACGGACTACTGGCGATAGTGTGGTCAGACAAAGACCACAACTGGATCACCCACTCCGGAACTGGATTTGCATATACAAGCGACTGGTCCCTCCAGCGCGTGACCGGGACAGCACCAAGGGGCGCAGCGTTCGGAGCTGTGCGCGTCGATATCCGCTCTATTGGCGTTGCATGGATAGACGATGCGTTGCTTTATGAGCGGAAGGTGACTCGAATTGAACCGCTGGAGAAGAGCGGAGTTATTGCCGCTAAAGCAACCTGCAAATTGCACTGGCGCACACTGGACGATGAAGGCCTGCCTATAACTGGTGCCCCGGTGGAATTGAAAATTTCGGGTGGGGATGCGGCTTTTGTATCAACGTCCGGAACACATCGGACTGTAAAATCAGATGAAAGCGGATTGGTTACCGTTACTATCAAGTCTGCTTCAAAGCCAGGAGTTGTGTGCAATATTACAGCAAAATGCGAAGACTCAACCAACCGTATTGTACTCCGCACGGCATCTGTTGGCATACCTGTAAAGTATCTCGTAGAACCACTTAGCTATGCGCCACAGCCTGGACAATCAGTTCAAGTATCCGTACGTTTGATCGGCGCATTTGGGGAACCTGTTGTAATTCCCGGTCGCCGTGTCTCTGCTAGTCTAATAGGCGCTGAAGGCGCTGCATCAGCTGTTATGGCGGCCAATGGAATTGGTATATTGAAACTGAAAGCTCCTAAGAATCTATTTACTAAGTTCAGCGTGTCTGTGCGGGATTCTAAAGGGATTAGGGGTGAGTCTGAACCTATCGTCGTTTCTCCTCCTATACGCAAAGATATCATCACACTCGGACCTAACGGGTACTTTGTGGATAAAACGGGAAAACCATTTATTCCATTAGGGGGCCTGTATGCTAACCGTGTGCATACAGTTAGTGGGGATTCATGCGGTGGAACGATCTCCGATGCATTCACCGATGCGTCAGATGAGCAGCTGAATCAATGGTTTGCTTATCTGAAGGCAAATGGCGTCACCGCACTGCGCGGCATGCTTCGTAACCATACAAAAACAGGCACTGAGCCGCTGGATATTATGGGTCGAGTCAACGAGCCACTATTGGCAAGTTGGGAGCATATGATGTCCCTTGCCCGGCCATACGGAATCCGCTTCCTTTTGACAGTTCACGAGAGCTGGTATGCGACCTACGCAGCGTACTTCAACAAGCAGACGATGGAAAACTGTGTGCTTAAACACTATACACCGGAGGAACTCGCTGCCCTGCCCGCTTACCGCAAGCGGTTCCTTGTAGAGAAACGAATGCTTGCTCAGACATCTGAACCGATGACCGACCCGGATGTGCTTGCCTGCCAGAGGGATTACCTTACGGAACTGATTCCACGCCTGCGTGCAAACCCGGATATCTTTGCTTATGAGATTGAGAACGAACAGCCAAATGGTTATATGGACTGGTCAAATGATCAGATTGCACTGATAAAGCGATACGACCCGATAACCCCAGTATGCATAAGTCACCTTGGAGGAGGACTGTTGGATGCCGATCCGATCCCATGGTCCCGCAAGACAGTTATAGATTTCTATACATATCACATCTATCCATCCGGTTTTCAGACAAGTGCGGAGCGTGACTACGGAACAGCGGTAGCAGTAACCGCGCGGTATAGTGCACTCGGAAAACCGGTTATGGCTGGAGAAGCATATGGTGATGAGTGGTATAAGGCAACACCGGAAGCCCGGCATCTGGGTGGTCGTGACTGCGTCTGGGGTCAGATACTGGGACACAATATAGGGGCTTTCTTCTGGGATACCATAGATGAACCGATAAAAGAGTTCCGCCTTGCGAAGAATCTGGCAGAGCGCGCAGGTTTGGGCACATTCAAACCTGCATCCGCACGAGTCGGGATTGATGTGTCTCCATACACAGATGACGACCGCCGTTTCCAGGATGGTGACGGGAAGAAACTGTTCGCTGACATGAACCGCTGCGCAACAGTGTGTTTCCAGCGGGGTATAGATTTTGATTTCACATTCAAACCGAAAGCATTTCCGATTTCTTTACGTCCGTCCGAATCCCTAAAGCTGAAATCAATCAAACCCGAGATAGAGCTAACAGCAGGATGGGAAGCACAGTATATTCGTTCTGAAGACAACAAGCACTTCCTGTGCTATATCCGCAATATGGGTGGTGCGGTGAATATCCAGGCAGACCCCAATGCAGGTTGGACGCGATCACGTAAACCGGCTGAACTGAGCGTTAAGGTGCAGCTTCCGTTGAAAACACAGAAGATCACGGTTGTGGATTTGGATACTGGTGTAGAGCAAGAGATGGCTTTTACACAAGGCACGCCGATGGATCTGGGAGTCACGGATCACGATTTTGCATTACTTGTGCGGGAATAAAATACGAACAGCAAATATCTAGAATAAGGTGTTTTGTGTTTAATGGGTATTGATATATCAGAAAACAGTTTGCTCGATACAATTCTCCCACCATTTAAGGAATATTTTGAGCCTTTGGGATATAAGCTTGATATACACGATCCAAAATGTGTGTATGTAATAAATGAATACACAAAGATAGAAATTGTGCATGTATTTAGCTGTATAACGATATGCCTGATTCCATTATGTCTTGAAATATGTGATATGAGAGATTATGCCGAGAACATGAGAGATTATGTCAGAATATCACTAAATGCTCCGCTGCCATCTAGTTCCATGGTAGATTTTGTTTATATGTTTGATGCTCTTGAAGTCTTGGTACCCGATTTAACTACAGAATACGAGCGTTACCCACGAAATATCTACTATCTAGAAGCAGAACTTCGCAGACAGTTTAGTCTAATATGTAATCATCTTCAAAGCTTGTTACAGGGAAATATTAATGATTGGGAACTCGTAAGACATTTTGTTCAGTACGATAGAGGTACTAGTCTACTTGATGGTGAAGATTTTACATCGTATATTATACGACTAAAAAATATCGCTAAAGAAGCATACAGGAATCATGAGTATTATAAAGCAGTTCACTTCTATAATGCTCTAAAACGCAATAAGCGTCTCTCCTTGATGGAATATTTTCGATTAAAAGAAGCATACGGGCACACGATAACATTCAATTGACAGGTTTTTCTATGTATATGTATCTTGCTCAATTTGATGGAAATAGAATGTCAACAATATTTCATCCAACAGCGATTACAATCATTATTATATTGGGTGTGTGCTATTGCATATGTATTTTTCTGCGCCATTTTCTTGCATCTCGAACTGATATAACGAGCATACTATTGGCTGCGCGCAATGGCAACCTTGAGAGAGTCCAAAGATTGGTTGAGGAAAAACCCAAGCTGGTCAATGCAAGCAATCTTGGTGATGGTAGAGTTCCACTTTCAGAAGCACTAATCCATGGACACGAAGCCGTAGCTCTTTATCTGCTGGATAATGGAGCAAGCATAAGTAAAGGGTCGAGTCAATATGGCACTCCACTTACCTATGCGGCTTCTAATGGATTAGCAAAGGCATCTAAAGCGTTAATTGCAAAAGGATGCGATGTCAACCACAAGAATTTTGACAAAGAAACCCCACTGCATTATGCAGCAGCATCAGGTAGTGTCGAAACTGCAATGTTATTAACACTGCATGGAGCCGATGTAAACGCTTATGATTGTGGTAATACCCCGCTGCATCGGGCGGTCGAAAAAGACAAGATTCCGATGATAGAGTTTTTGCTATCTATTGGTGCTCATTCTAATGCAAAAGATTTCAGAGGAAGAACTCCTCTACAGATAGCAAAAGAGCATCAGAATATTAATTCTATAAAATTGCTGGATGTCCAGAGTACGCGCTGATCTACAATCCTGCGTAAATTGGGGTTGATGGAGTATAATACGTAGTATAAGCTAGTATTTTCACGAATACTCATAACAATCCAAAAAGGAAATCAATACTACATAATTTACCAAAAGCAGCATCGGAGGAAAGTATGAAAAGATTCATGCCAATACTATTTGTATTGGGACTGATTGGGACTCTATTATGTCCTGCTCAGGCCATTAACCTTGCTAAAAATGGCAAGACCAGTTACGTAATAGTAACACCTACAGATAAGATTCCTGTGGAAGTCACTGCGGCTAAGGAGCTTCAGGAGCATCTGAAGTTGATGACCGGCGCCAATTTTAAAATCGTTTCAGAAAAGGCAGTTGGGAAGAATCAGAATCTGATTCTAGTCGGACAGACGGCGCAGGCTAAGAAGCTTCTACCGGGAACCAACTGGAAAGCCCTTGGAAATGACGGAATCATACTCCGCACCATAGGCAGCAAGATTATTCTCACCGGTGGACGCAAGCGCGGTGGACTCTACGCTGTTTACACATTTCTTGAAGACAATCTAGGTGTCAGATGGTGGAGCCACAACGAAAGGACCGTTCCGAAAAAGACAAATCTGAACATCGGTAAGCTCAACACCTATTATGTCCCCAAGATCCTTTCACGAGAGGCCCATTTCTACGAGCCCAACAATTATGGTATCTACGCCGCCAGGACCAAGCAGACCGGTCACTTCCATCCGGTACCTGCGAAATATGGAGATCACTACACTATTCTGGGATGGTGCCATACGTTTTATGCGTTGATACCCCCGGAGAAATACTTCGCTCAACATCCTGAATGGTTCAGTATGATAAACGGACAGAGATCATCCAGCTGGGTACAGCTCTGTTTGAACAACGAAGAAATGCGCAAAGAGCTGGTAAAGAACGCTCTGGCGTGGATAAAGAAGAACCCTGAAGCTGGCATTATCTCCATTGCTCAGAACGACAGCGGCGGTGCATGTCAGTGTCCTGAATGCAGCGCTCTGCAGGAAAAAGAGGGTTCACCATCCGGCCCACTGATTCATTTCGTCAACAAAGTAGCTGATGACATCAATAAGGTGTATCCCAATTTCCTGATAGAGACCCTGGCCTATCAATACACCCGCAAAGCTCCGAAGTTTGCTAAGCCAGGCAAGAATGTTCTGGTCAGACTCTGCAGCATTGAGTGCGATTATGGCCTTAAAATGACAGATCCACGCGATAAATCGTTCGCAGATGATCTGGATGCATGGAGTGCGATTTCCCACAACCTTTACATATGGACCTATATAGCATCCTTTGGAAACTATCAGTATCCAAACCCCTGCCTGCCTGTTTACGAAACCAACATCAGGATGTTCGAAAAGAACAAAGCTATCGGTGTCTTCATGCAGGGTGACTCTTACAATGAAGCAACCTGTTTTGTAAGACTCAGATCATGGGTCTTAGCTAAACTGTTATGGAATCCATCTCTGGATGAAAAAACTCTAATCAAGGACTTTATGGACGGCTACTACGGTCCTGCAAGCCCATACCTGACTGAATACCTTGGTCTGATAGAGAAGGCATATGCAGATAGAGCTGCAGGGAGTTGGTTTACTCCTGAATATATGTTCAAAGCTCAGGAATTGTTCAACAAGGCAGCAGAGGCTGTAAAGTCAGATCCTGCGATTTCAAATAGAGTAAGAAGAGAGAGACTTCCGCTGGATTACCTGTGGATAACCAACTACTCTGCTGCAGAGCAGTATGCTGAAGACAACAATATACAATTCATTGGACCAAAAGACCCCATCACTGCGGTAAATGAATTCCAGAAAGCATCAAAAAAATACAATAACAAGTATTTCAGTGAAGGCGGACTTCTGGAACCCTATTTTGCAGGATGGAAAATCCCCAAACTCAAGATAAATCCTGTAGGCACGCTGCCAACTGAACTTGGTGATTTGTCCAGTAAGAAGTATGTGGATATTCAGGAAAATCGATACCAGCTGCATGGTGAAGGCAACATGGTCAAGGTAATAGAAGATCCTGAGGCATCCAATAAAGTAGCAGCAGTAATGACCGGAGCCGGAACCCAATGGGCTACCCAGGTGCCTATAACCACAAAATTATCCGGCAAACAGCACATCTATGCATCAGTGAAAATAGATGCAACTCCGGGTGCTTCAGGTACGGCATTCCAGGTAGGCATGTATGACACCAATGCAGCCAGAGGAGTCTTCTCCAATGACATCAGTCTGGAACAGATGGCTGGAGGCAAATACATCCTGCTTGATCTTGGAACATGGGACCTTAAAGCCGGAATGTATATATGGTTCTCCCCGGTAAACAATCTCGACATTGTAAAGGGAATATACATTGACAGAGTATTGTTTGTAGCGGAGTAAAAAGGCTGGCCCACCCTTTTAGTAAGGGTGGGCTTTACTTGGATGTTGGTATAGAAAAAAACTACTTCCGCAGTCTTCTCAATCTACCCAGTCCAACCATCAGCGTCGGTATCGCCAGACCCAGAATGGTGGCGGGTTCAGGCACGGTACTGTAGTTATGAGCCGAACCAGTTGTCATTGTATAGTTGTTAAGAACTGTGTTATTTGCATCACGGAAAGTCAAACCCGTTATAGTGGCAGTGTTGTAGAAATCCACATAGGACTCGCCACCGACAATCACATTAAAGCTGCTGTTTCCACTCGTTAATCCCATGTAAATATTGTTGTCCTGACCGTATTTGAATGCAACTGTTATTAAATAGTCGCCAGCGTAGACATCGGAACCGAGACTTTGGTGCGATGCAGTAGAATAATTGCCAAAAGTCAAACCCAGGCTACTGGAATGGTTTTCAATGTCGTCTGTGCGTGACCCGTCCAGATGAACATTGACTGAGAGTGTGCCCACGGTCCCCGCCGCCAATCCCGGAACATCCACCCTCCACAAATCCATAAACGATGCTTTCGCCGAAGCGTTTGCATTCCAATCATAGTGGGTGTAAGGAGTGTTCACTCCCGTGGTCTTATCGGAAACCCACGCATAAGAATAGACTCCCAAAGAGCCAAAGTCCGCTTTCGCCTTGGACATTGCTTTGCCTTCATAGTCAGCCATGTTCCCGGAGCCATCACTCCATCTGCCTTGCCAGTAACCATCTGTCGCATTCGAAAGAGCGCGATATGAGGGTTGGTCATATGTCTCCTCGTAATAAGAAGGCGCGTTGGCTAACCACTGCGAAGCTCCACCCGGCTTAAATATAAACCCGGCGCCTCCATTAATCTGAAGTCCAACCGATTGGGAATATGCAGAACTTGTCATTAATACAATCAAAAGTGTTATGCACGAAATAATTTTCATAATATAGCCACACCTCTCCTTTAATATTTACTTTATGGAATTTACCCCACAAATATATATTTGTCAAGGGGTCGTATAGAGATATTTTTATCAAGGGCGTGAACATGCAAAAAACTGGTAATTATACCAGTATACTTCTGGTGACGTCCCTGTATCAATGAATGTCTTTGAGACGAAAGAGTTCAGTCTACTGTGAACTGACCTAAAGTCCGTTCGTGCTGAGTAGCGCATAGCGCGTATCGAAGTATGAATGGACTTTAAATCTCACAAAACTGAACTGTAACCTTTGAGACATATTGCAGTATCATACAAGTATTCTGCTTAAAATACCATTTACGATCTTTATTTATTAGCGTAAAGTGTATCAATGAAAGAATCAGAAATGAACATCAGGAGAGCCTGGATGCATATGTTGGCAACAGAATACTATTGAATATACATGATCTCGCTTACAAACCCAATGCAACTGCTGTTGCTGAACGATTGGCGCTGCTGTGGTCACGGAAGGCACAGGACAGGATATTCGCTCAGATGATTGTGCCGATCAGCACGTTCTCGGGGTATTCGGAGGTAAATGCAGATGACCCAAATGCATTGCCTGATATACACGAAAGGTTTACATTCTGGGATGGGCGTCTTGCTGAGCTGGCGACTCTGGAGGATGACAGCCTGCCATCGGCTTATCTTATGGAGTTCGACCAGGGGATATCTGGCGGTGTGCTTGGCGCTCCGATGAGATACCTGGTAGACAGGCAGACTGGCTGGATTTCGTCCATGACAATGCCGATTCTCGATGACTTGAGCAAGATTGATTCACTGAAGATAGACATGGATGCTGAGGTATTGAAACATCTGGATGAGCATCTCCGGTTTTACTCTGAACAGTCGCGCGGCAAGTTTGGTATTGCACCTTTTATAGTGATAGATGCGATGAACTTTGTTGTAGAGGCCAGGGGAGCGACTCAGGCATATCTTGATCCTACTGACTCTCCGGAGTTAGTCAAGCAGATGATGGATTTTGCATTTGACCTCAATGTTTTTCTGCAGGAGCGTGTGCAGAATGCAACAGATAATTTCCATGGCGGCTCATTTTGTCTGCCTGGGCTGTGGGCGCCGGGGAGTCCTGTCATGTTCTCTGTAGATGCATATCATCTGGCAAGCCCCGAGTTCTACTATAAGTGGGGAGAGCCCCATTTACAGAAGCTCCTGGACCATTTTGGAGGCGGGCACCTGCATATACACTCCAACGGTCGCCATCTTATAGAACACGCAGCCAACTTGCGCAGCCTGACATCCATCAGCATGGGTGATGACATTGGAAATCCACGGGCATACGATGAGCTTGAACTTATTAGGCGTAAGGCTGGAGATGTCCCATTGATTGTTGGCTGTGAATATGGCGAGTTCGTCAGGGGTCTTGGGGCACATTCTCTACCGGGTAATGTGATGTACATGGTTTTTGGGGTACCATCGATTGGTGAGGCGAATTTGCTTATGGAGAAGGTTCGCGAGTATAGGGTCTAGGCAAGACCGCGCCCTTCAACAAGCTCAGGGCGAACGGTTAACTACTTCGTTGGTTGATTCGACTAACAATGCAACTAGGGGGGGTATAATGAGTAACCTAAGATTCATTGCATTATTGCTTCTGGCAACTCATCTGGCGCTGTGGGGTGCGTTTCTGCCCGCCAAGTATATGGTTGATGACCTTTCAAGTGAAACCGAAGCTGAGTATATTGAAAGTGAGCAGAAAATGTCGGCGTTATACGAAAACAGGATTATTCCGATTACTGCTTCTGTTGTTGCTGTTGTGCTTTCTACTGCATTTTTAGTATTAGTTGGTAGACAGCGCAAATCAGTTATAAAAAGACGTTGGGTATGGGATATCATCGAGTGTTGGAGTGGTTGCTTGCTCGTGACAGCAGTAGGTCTACTGGTTATGACAACGTTTGTTTTCTATACGGTGGCATCTCCACGCACGCTGCATTACTAGCCCAGTGAATATACATTCATGCTGCTACTTATCCAGCTCTACAGGCACAAATCCTGGAGAGCCTGGATAATGCTGGTAATCCTGCGCTACCTGTTCAGGTGATCTTGCGTCCCAGTTGCCATCGTCTTTGGTAAACAATACCTGCCAGGCAAGAACCGCAAGGTCTTTGTTGGGACTGTTGAGTATCTTGATCATCTCATTTCGCCCGCTTTTTCCGCATCCCGATACTATGGCATATCCTACCGGTTTCCATCCCCAATCTTTATCTGAGCGTTTGCTTCTTTTACCGTATTGATTGAAGATCGTCAGCAGTTTGTTCTGAACCTTGCTGCGGAGTTCAACAGATACCTTCGGGAGCATCGATGCCATAGAGAATGCAGCTTTGACCTGGTTGGCCTGGCATTTGTCATCCAGCATTTCATATAGGACTCTGCAGGAATCCTCATTCTGGAACCGTTCAAGGGATGCTGCTGCCATCCGGCGGATATCATCAACAGGATCACTCTTTGCAGCCCGAACCAGCAGATCAAAGAACTTCGTTCCAGCGTCTACAGGCTGTTTCTCCTCAAGTCGTAACCATTCATGAACTATCACTGTTCGAACAGCCGGACTGGGGTTGTCATAAGCCGCAACAATGTCTGCATAACGTTCAGGCCCCATACTGTTGAAGGCGTCTACGCTGGAAAGCTCCATTGGCATACCCGGATGCCTGGCTATTGCAGCAACAATAGCTTGTACGCTGTTTGGGCCATTAACTCTACCCAGGTTAGCTACATACATCGGTCTCACATAGTCTTCCTTTTCAGTCAGCAGAGCACTTTCCAGCGCTGGTATCCCTTGCTCAATCTTGCAGATTCCTATCAAATTCGCTGCCTGCCTGCGTATGGAAGGGTTTTTATGATTTAGAAGTGCGATTGCTTTTTCTGCTGATGGAACAGGGACTATCCCCTTTATAGCTTCATTGATCACCTTTAAAACAGCCATGTCATCACTGCTGTCTATATCTGATCCAGGACGGTAATCCACATATCCGGCTTCAGCAGACATCTGCTCGTTTTCCAATTGAACACCCTTATCAAGCACGTATTTCAGATCATCAGGAAGGTTATCATCGGTGTGAATAGACAGCTTCACCGGGGTTCCCTGAACAGCTTTTAATACTAAAGGAACTGTTTTTCGATACTCATCCGATGTTCCCTGCCAGATAGTAAACTCGTCTACCAGTCCCTCTTCAATCCATTTCCTCCACTCCATCTTCATACGCCCGGTAGGAAGTATATATGGAACCCCACCGCACATCCACCGCGATGGAATATCCGGATCAGCAGCATCAAGGCATATAGATAGCTTTTTACCGTATTTTTTAAAGACCGGGCGGATATCCCGGAGCAACTGGGTGAAATACTCTCCCCTAATAGCATTGTATTTATTGACGTCCACCATGCCGGACTTCGGGTCCACACCAAATCGTTTCCTATATTCTTTATCTACAACCGGTGAATATATATACTCATCATTGAAACGCGAGCAGAAGTTCTCGACATATGTATAGAACTGCAGTCCATCATAGAAACGATATGCTCCCTTAGGACCAAACATTTCTGAGAACCTGCGAACAAACTCCTTACGCACCTGTGGATATGCAAATTCCATAGGACCTGGAATACTCATAATCCCTGCTCTGTCGTGCGCTGCGAAGTCCGGATGAGCCTGCCTGAGCTTATCTATAACATAGAAAGTCCCACGGCCTTGCAGCGCCTGCGCAGAGGAAGAACCACCGGAGCTGTCCAGAACAGGAAATATCCCCCAGAACTCAATACCTCTTTCCTTTGCAGCCTTTGAAGCCAATTCGGTGGCACGGTTTTGTTTATTATGCTGGGCCCAGTATTTCATGAATCCGCTGTGCTGGGAATCTGACCTGTAATTGCAATAGGTATCGTACCATTCTATCTGCGCATCCCGCCATAACATGCGGTTGAGTTTATGGTGTTTTTGGAATATGTCGAATGATGCAGTTATAGTTGCCTTAGATTCCATAGGAATCCCCGCATAAACATAGATCAAATCACCGGTGCTATACCAGACTGACGGTGGATATTTATCCGGCATGTATGGGTTTTGGGCTCCTAATAATGAACTGGGGAATAGACTTATGAAAACCAGCAATGTGCTGAAAGTTATATTGCGCAGGGTCAAGTGTCTCATAGAAACTCCTTATAGACAATGAGGGAATATACCAATTTATTCTCCATCTGATCAGTAAATCCTGTTTATCATTCATGTATTGGTCTTGTTAATGATACAATTCTATTGCTTGTGACGGCGACTAAAAGTGATCTGAGAAATGGTGGATAGTATGCAATACAGACTTATTTGTATATTGATGCTTGCAGTGCTCTGGGTGCTGGTGGTATGTGGGAATGCTTGTGGCGAAGGGATGATTATTGCTGATGGCAGTAAGAGCAATTACAGGATTGTTGTTGCACTGGATGCAAGCGTTCAGGTGAGTTATGCAGCGAAAGAATTGCAGCAGTATATTGAAGAGATGACCGGTGCACGCTTGCCTATTGTTACTGATGACAATTCACTGGTTGTAAAAGAGATAATGGTCGGTTTTAGCCGCCATACAAGTCGCGTTCATCCAAAGTTGAAGAAGGAGTCGTTCAAGCCTGAGGAGTTTGCTATTAAGACTGTTGGTGAGAGTCTCATAATAGCAGGAGGAGTTCCAAGAGGTACTCTGTATGGAGTGGTAAGTCTGTTGACCGATGAATGGGGATGTAGATGGTTTTCACCTGCGCTTAAAAGGATTCCGAAACAGCAATGTTTGTCTTTAGGGCAGGTAAACCGGAGATATAACCCTCCGTTTGAATACCGCGAAGCCTATTTTTGGTCAGGATTGGATAATGACTGGGCCGTTCACAATTTTCAGCACGGTCAATTCGCAAAACAGACTGTAGAGCAGGGAGGAAGTGCGGGTTATGCACATGGCTGGTTTGTCCACACAGCTCTCAGACTGGTCCCTCCGGAGACCTACCTCAAGGATCATCCTGATTATTACTGGAGTCAACCCCGAAAGATGCTGGGGGTAGGTTCAACACCCACAGGCTTGTGCCTTATTAACCCGGACGTCGTCCGTATAACTGCCCAGACTATTCTCGATAATAAAAGAGACAATCCGGATGGAGACAAGTTCTACAGCATAAGCGCTGGTGACAGTAATGACTGGTGTGAGTGTCCCGGGTGCATGGAGGAGTACAAGAGAATCGGTGAGAAACATGGCCAGGTCGGGAGCGAGTCGGTAAAGACTTATCCATTTGGTGTAGCCTGGCTGAGGTTTGTCAGCAAGGTCGATTCTATACTGAAGAGTGTGCCTGCAGCAGATCGACCGCGTGTCAGTATGCTGGCTTATGGTTACAGCCCGCTGCCGCCTTCAAAGCCTGAGAAAAACCGGGATGTCAATGTAATGTATGCTGAGCTTACGGCTTGTCAATTCCATCCACTGGACGACCCAAAGTGTTCAAGTAACGTGGATTTTCGGGCTAAACTGAAAGGTTGGCTTGCATCATCCGGATCGACTTACGTGTGGCTCTATAAAGTAAATTACGATAGCTACTGGTTCTGGGTCCATCCCAATCTGGATACATTTGCTGAGGATTTGCGCTACCTACGGAGTATGAGAGTCAAAGGAGTGTTTGAGCAAGGCAATTTGTATGTAGGAGACCGATGGGATGGTGAGTTTCACGAACTCCGAGCTTATCTGCTTGCCAGGCTGTTATGGAATCCGGATCTCGATTGGAGAAGCCTTCGCAAGGAGTTCTGTGCAGCTTATTATGGCGAAGCTGCGGGTGCGGTAATGGAGAAATACATGGATGACCTGCGTGAATGTGCAGTAAAAAATGATGCCCATTGCAGAGAACACGCCGGCGTAGATGCATTCAAATGGATAACCCTGGAGATGATTTCCAGATGGTATTCACTGCTTGAGGATGCGGAATCAAAAGCAGTTGATGAAGAGCACAAGCGTTTTGTCCGTATTTCGATGTTACATGTTCAATTCACGGAAGCTCAACTTAAGACAGACGCTGCCGAGAAGAAATCACTCCTTCAGAAATTTTTGAATAATGCCAGGACTTTGCGAGTTACATACATCGGACCATCACCCAAATTCCTTGCAGACTGGGCAAGGGTTGAAGGACTCAACTGATTACGGAGAGACAAATGATAAATACCAATCTTCCAGCAAATATCTATGGCGATGGCTTAAATGACGATGCCGATGGCATCCAGACCTTACTCGACAGCGGAGCCAG
The DNA here is from genome assembly GCA_942493375.1 of Abditibacteriota bacterium. Taxonomy (GTDB): domain Bacteria; phylum Armatimonadota; class UBA5829; order UBA5829; family UBA5829. The sequence goes on from OW818698.1 coordinate 1,620,236, forward strand.
CACTGTGTTCCTGCCTAAACCCTCTCAGAATTACCTGATCAGCCGCACTCTTCTGATTCATTCCGGGCAGACACTTCAGTTTGAGCGGACTGCTGTTATTAAATTAGCTGACCATGCGCATGCACACATGCTGACAAACGCCGATCACGATGGTGGTAACTCGATGATCACTGTCATCGGCGGCATCTGGGATGGGAACAATGCGTACCAGACTTGCGATTATCATCAGGGTGTGGACTGGCATGTGCCTTATGACCCAAAGCGTTATCTTGGGATTCTGATACAGTTCAATAACGTCACGGATTTACGGATAGCGAACCTGACACTCAAAGACCCGGAGGCATTTGGCATACAACTCGGGAACCTGCAGAGGTTTACTGTTGAGGACATTACATTTGATTACAACATGCTTCGGCTGAATATGGACGGTGTGCATTTGAATGGCAACTGCCGCCAGGGCCGTATTGCCAACCTCAAAGGCGCCACCAACGATGATATGGTGGCACTCAATGCAGATGATGGCTGGATGTATGAGATGAGCCGGGGGGCTATTGAAGATATTCAAGTGGATGGATTATGGGCTGAAAACGGATATACAGCAGTGCGGATGCTTTCAGCCGGATCACCGATAAGTAGAGTTAGAATCTCCAACATATACGGCAGCTTCCGCTACTTCGTTACCAGCTTCACCAACGAAACCGCCCATCCGGATGAACCCAGCGAGATCAGCGATATAATCATCGACGATGTCTTCTGCTCGAAACCGACAAGTCCAATGGCAAACCCGCTGGATTCCGATGACTGGGGCTGCCACAACCGCCCATTCTTCTGGATCGAACCACACACCCGCGTATTGAACCTCCACCTCCAAAACATCCTCCGCCGGGAACGCCTTGAAAACGCACCACCCACCCTCTTTGTCAGTGAAAACGCTACGATTGATCACCTGGCAATAAGTAACACCAGCATAATCAATGAAGCATCTACACCGCTGGATTTCCTGGTCAATGAAGGGACAATTGGATCGTTGCAGATGGGTAATGTTTATATAAAAGCTTCAGTTGGTGATGGGAAAGGGAATATGCTGGTGAATCGGGGGAGTATTGGGGAGCAGACTTGTTGCAATTGTGATTCAGATCAAAATGCTGGCTAGCTGGAGATTCCCACCAAAGCCCAGGGACTCTTTCGCCAGCGGTGCTTTATCAATTTGTCATTATTAAAACAAATTATTTCGATCCAAACCATGAACCATATTTTATCAACATATATTCCTATGAATTTTAATATTACAGACCACATCATTCCTACCCCACAATTAAGCCTAATCATATGATTATATATGCAAACATCCATGCGTATTGTCATTTTTTTGCAGTTTTTCTAAGTGTGGCATGATTCTTGCTGCTACATCACATGGAGGGTTCGATGTTTGAACCACATAATGTGCATAAACTGCATGAGGAGAGAATTGATAATGAGGAAGTTATGTGTAGTAACAGCAATTCTTGTATTGCTGTGTCTGGGTGTAGTAGCCCAGGCGAGTGTCTCTCTCAGTGGAACACTTAGTGGAGTAGATTTTAATACTGTCAGAGATGACGGCGACGGCAATCATGATTATGCAATTGATCGAACAGCCGCTAACACTTTTTATTGGTCAGCTGGGTCACCTGTAAGTATATGCGGAACTGTTGATGTACGGGGACTTACTTCCGGATCGTATCTTCAGATAGGTCTTGTTGACAAGGAACAAGCTGATAAATCCTTAGATACCTATAGTAATAGTGGTCTCATGTTCAACAACAGTGCATTCGCAACTTTTTATGCAGGCACAAGGAACTATGCAAGATTAGCCGACAACAACGATCTTTATTCCGAAAAATTATTCAATCCCACTGGGACAACTGCTGGTGTTTTCGATTTCGTGCTTGATATTGCTGGTGATGGAACAATGGGGCTGACGCTGCACGGCAGTACCGATGTTTCGAAAACATATACATATGGCCATCGCAACTGGTGGGATGGATGGTCAGGATGGTCTGGTGGTGAACTGGCAAACGGTTCATATCTGATATCCCAGCTTTGGATTGATACAGGCAATACAACAAGCCCTGTTAGCGCAAGTTACGATATCAAGGGTTGCTCTCCTGTCCCTGAACCCGCAACTCTTATCGGATTCGGTTTACCTATGCTGATGGTTGGTCTGGGCAAACTTAAAAATATGCGCAAGCGCTAATCTAGTTATCTTTTTTTGCGCAAAAGCCCGTCTTGGTAAAAGCTAAGGCGGGCTTTATCGCAGGTGTTTTCATCGAATACCAGCTAAGGCACTTGGCTATACCTTATCAGCAAGCTCGATCTTTTTGGGATTTTGATTTCTATTCCTTCGTTGTAGAGGTTAGCGCCGGTGCGGGTTTCTTCTGAGATGATCTCTCTGTTTTCATCTATCATAGTTACCTTGTAGCTGGATTCCATATCGAGGCCCTGTAGGGAGATTGTTATCCCTGGGAAGAGGCAGTTTTGTCTGCGGAAGGCGTAGGCTACTCCGGCGTTCAGGTCCGTTCTGTGGAATTGGTAGGCTATGAAGTCATCGATTGTGTAGGTGGTTCCGGTCAAGGGATAGAAGTCTCCATACCAGTATTTCCGGTTCTCGTCTGCCTCTGCGATTGCCTTATTCGCAGCATCGAAATCGAAACCCTCTTCCATATAAGGAAGCTGACACAGCATTCCGGATGTTGCAGAACTGCGCAGAGTGTATGCATCGTAGCTCCATCCGCAGGCTGTATGCAGTGGCACATAGAGGCTCAGGGCTGCAGACTGCATCTGGTTCCACTCGGGATGCCCGGCAAAGCACGAAGTATCACTGCGCCATAATGGAACTGAACGGGAGCACGTTTCAAGATCGATTCTTCTGCCACCGCTTGCACAGTTGTCTATCCACAAGCCAGGATGACGCTCGCGCAGCTCATCCCACATCGCGTAATGGCCCTCTACAAACCGGATTTCAGTCATTCCCTGCCTGTCCGGAGTATCGTTAGCGCGCCAAAAATCCAGTGGATCTATGTTGTAGTCTTCACGATACACATCCAGGCCAAATTCACTTATTCTTGTAGACAGCAGATCGGTCATCCATTTTCTGGCATCCGGATCACCCAGGTTATACAGTTGATTGCCGGGATCACCCAACAGCCATTCCTGGTGTTCATTTGCGATTTGAGTGTTTTTTGCTACTCTGCAGGGTTCAAACCAAAGTATGAACTTCATATTGTAACTGTGCGCAAGGTCAGTTATTGGTTTGAGGCCATTTGAAAACTCATTTGGCTTGCAGTACCAGTTCCCTACTCCGTTCGGAAAATCCCCCACAAACCAGGCAGCATCCAGCCAATAAGTGTCACATCCCAGTTTATGTGCTGCTTCTACAGCCTGGAACTGACCGGCTTCGGTGCTCCATTGTGGTGCATTGAGATGCTCCAGGCACATATTGTGATATAGGTCGAAAGTCTGCAGACAAACCGGCATATTGATAGCTCTGCCATTAATCTTGGGGACATATTTGTACATCATCAACCGGCGGAACCTGTTGTGTGCCATAACTCGATCTCCAGACCAGGTCATGAACATCACGCGCGGAGTTCGAATATTTTCACCCGGATGCAACAGCAAGTGACAAAGCTCCATACCAGCCTGGAAACTTGTCTCCTGCCAATCGTCACTCTTCTTGTATGATGCTGCCCACTGCCCGGACCATCCTATTGCCGTGATAATTCCCGTATTGCCGAACTCAAAATTGAAGAATGGGAATGCGGTGCCATTGGAAGGACGTCCACCAAGCGGGGCTATCCGGTAGTACTGTCCCGGCCAGAATAATTCGGTGTAATGCGGAGCAAAACTCCTCTCTCCACATGAATCACCGTGCAGCTCGTGAACAATCGGATTGTATGTCCTGTCAGCAGTATCAAACACAATATTGCAGGTCTGTACGTCTTCGATAATTGGAGTATCAGAGCTACCCCGGTTCTCGAAGTTCAAAACCCAATCGACAGCTGGATACTCCTTGAAAACCATCACCGTTGCAATCACAGCAAGCCCGGTCTTCGGATCTACCCACTCAGCATTAATAAGTACTCTGTCTTCTGTATCTTTACAGTCAAAAGTGTGCTTCCATTCAGAAAGGAACGCAGCTGAATCCAATCCGTTATATTTGAATGAGAAAGGGAATGATGTCGATTTAATTAGTGACTTACTACTGCAGCACTGACAGCAGGTTTCACCGCCAAATGCTTTCTTAGCCCAATCCATCAGCCACTTAATCTCGGTGGCAGAGGCCATGATCTCGTCATTTGTTACTGAAATAGGAATATCTGTATCACGCATTGATAACTCTCCCTGATTATGTCTGAAAAATACGTCCGTCTTACTGTTCAGCAATCATTATAACAAAACTGGCTGCAATAGCTATTACGGGTAGTATTATATCTCATATCGCAAGATACTATACCTTTTTGACAAGTATTCACCCTACCATTCCCTACCTATAGTGACTATAATAGTCGTGACATGTTGAGTTGCTATCATTATCTAAGCGCAGGCAAGATGCCTGCATCACAACAATGAGGAGTTTATTATGAAAGTATCAATGATGACATATACTATGGCCCGTGGGGATTGGGGCAAGGCGCCGGATGTGGAGGAGCTTTGTAAGTTATGCAAGGAACTCGATATCGAGGCAATTGACTGGATAACCGACTACGGGATAAGCGCAGCTGATATCCGTCGAATTACCGATGACTACGGGCTGAAGAACATCTGCTATACCTTCTTTAATGTAGATATGCAGAGTCCCGATGCTGCTACACGTGCAAATGGACTTGTGGCTGCAAAGATCGAAATGGAAAAAGCTGTGACGCTTGGATCAGACAAGGTAATGGTTGTCATGCCGGGTGTACCGGATGTTCCAAAGGAAGAGACCCGTGTCCGGACCTATGAAGGCTTGAACAAACTGGTCGAGATAGGCAAAACGCTTGGCCTTACAGTCACCAGTGAACACTTCCCGGGGAAGTGGAGCCTGTTTGGCACATCTGAGGATATGAATATAGCAGTCCGCGAAGTCCCGGGTTTTGCAGTTACCTATGACAACGGTAATGTAATTTTCCAGGGAGAGGACTCAGTAGATGCATATCTCAACTCCTGGGAGCACGTAGCCCATGTCCATTTCAAGGACTGGTCACCAGCAGACTCCGGGATACAGGCCGTAGACGGAACGTTTTACCAGGGAGCTCTGATAGGTGAGGGTATTATCGATACAAGAGGGTGCCTGGCGGCCATGCATAAGCACGGATATAACGGCTATATCAACCTTGAATACGAAGGCAATGACTACACGCCGGAAGAAGCAATGCGTAAAGGAACCCCGGTGTTGCAGAGGATGATTGCGGAGCTGTGAAAAGAAACGAGGCTTACAATGTCGATTAATATTGGTTGGTCATCTTGCGAAATCATCCCGGAACAGCCGGTTTTTGTGTGCGGGCAGTTTCCTGTAAGAGTGTCTGAGGGGGTGCTTGATCCTGTTACGGCGAATATACTTGCGTTTGAATCGGATGAGAGTGATTCCGGCGGAGTTATTCTGGTCAGCTGTGACCTGGTTGGTATTTCTGAAGGACTGCGTGAAACCGTGCGCAGATTTGCTACACAACTGCTGCCGGAAATAAAGCCGGAAAATATCATTCTTAATGCCACACATACGCACACAGCACCGGACCCATACACAACTGAGGAATCTATTACAGCTAACCCCGATAAAGACAGTATTCCGGTGTTGTTGGAGATGGAACGTGATGTAATGGATCCTGAAGACTACTTAAAGTGGGTTTCGGCGCGTATTTCCAAAGCGATTGAGCAGGCATGGAATAGCCGTAAACCGGGTGGTATAGGGTATGGATTCGGCCATGCTGTAGTCGGTCACAACCGTATGGTCAGCTATTATAATGGTAAGTCACAAATGTACGGTATTGTTGACGATCCGGAGTTCAGCCATATCGAGGGGTATGAAGACCACAGTGTCAACGTTTTGTATACCTGGGACACAGAAAACAAGTTGACCGGTCTGGTAGTCAATATCCCCTGCCCTTCTCAGGATGATGAAGGTTTGTACGTGCTCAGCGCAGACTATTGGAATGATGTGCGAATAGAGTTGCGGAAACGGCTTGGTCCGGACATCCATATACTACCGCAGGCAAGCGCTGCAGGGGACCAGTCTCCTCACCTGCTGCTAAATAGGGCTGCAGAGCAGAGAATGTGGAGACTTATGGGCCGGACCCACAGGCAGGACCTGGCAATGCGCATCTCTGATGCAGTGACCGGTATAATGCCATACATAGAAAAAGAGATCGACTGGCAGCCGGTTTTCAAGCATGTTGCAGAGACGATAGACCTTCCACGTCGCTTGCTGACAACAAAGGACGTTGATGGGGCTAATGCAGAAGCCGAAATATCACGCGAAGCATACCAGCAACTGATTGCAGAATACAGGGCCAATCCGGAAAAATATCAACCCAAGGAGTGGCATGCACAAATGACCGCACAATACCGGTTGATGAAATGGAATGAAGGTGTTGCTGACCGCTATGCTCTCGAACAAAAGGAGCCCACAATACCCATTGAAGTGCACGCCTTGCGTATCGGGGATATTGCTATGGGCTTCAATCAGTTTGAATACTATCTCGATTTTGGTACGCAAATCAAAGCGCACAGTAAAGCTATACAGACATTCATAGTGCAACTTGCAGGTCCTTCAAGCTACCTGCCCAGTGAGAGGACTATTGCCGGCAGCAGTTACGGCGCCAATGCAGCCAGCTCCCTGGCAGGCCCGGAAGGCGGAAGACAACTGGCCAACTGGACAGCAGAAACTATCAATGGGATGTTTTGGGGGTAGGAGACAGGAGTCAGGAGTCAGGAGACAGAATACTGCTCACGGGGGGTAGCTTGAGAACCGATTGGAGTTTGTAGATAAGACCAATAGGACTAATAAGACATATAGGACAAAGCTAATCTGAGAGTTATACCGTCTTATAAGTCCTATTGGTCATATTGGTCCATCTAATTGAAAGACAACATACTTAAAATGAAAACAACTAAAGCGACATCCACCTTTCCCGGTAAAGCTATGTCTATTGGGATTATGGCTGGGATTACTGCGGTTTATTTTTATTCCTATATGCAGAGAGTGGCGATTCCGGGGACTATTTTTGATGAACTGCAGGTTGCCTTCAAAGCTTCTGCAAGTGCCATTACTGCTCTCAGCGTGGTCTTTTTCTATATATATGGAGGGATGCAGTTTATTGCAGGGGCATGGATAGACCGTGTGGGGGTGTTGACTGTAATGCTCACCGGCGGGGTTGTTTTGTGCATGGGGTCATTTATGTTTCCGATGTCCCATGCTTTGCCAGTGTTATACACTGCCCGGGTGCTGGTAGCTCTAGGGGCAAGTCTTGTCTATGCATGTGTTGTTAAGAGCCTGGATGTGCTGTTTTCTACCCGGATGTTCCCGATTGTGCTCGGAGTTACCATCAGCATTGCCTATTCCGGTGGGCTGGTAGGTACGCTGCCATTTGCTGTTGTATCTGATAAATTTGGATGGCGCGAGACGTTGCTGGCAATAGCAGGGTTGACACTATTGGCATTCATAATAACGGTGCCGATGCTTATTCGGACACATATTCTGAGACAGGGAAGCAAGAAAGTTCAGGGACTTAGTTCAATAGGGACAGTCCTCCGCAACAAATGTTCTCATCCGGTCATACTGATAAGCGCTATCAACTTCTCAGTCTATTTCTTTTTCCAGGCAACACTCGGCAAGAAGATGCTGCACGATATATATCACCTCTCATCCGCAGCTGCTGCAACGTTTCCCTGCATTATGATGGTTGTTGCTATTATTGGTCTGCTGGTAAGTGGAATTCTCTCCCGCGCTCTGGGGCACAAGCGGAAACCAGTTGTTATATTATCATCAGGAGCGATGGTCATAGGTGGAATACTGCTGATGGGCTGCGTAAATTATGAGTGGAATTATATGTGGGTAATGGTAAGCTACTGCCTGCTGGGGTTTATGAGTTTGGGTTCAGTAATGACCGGAACTCTAATGAAAGAACTAAACCCACCGGAAACCGTCGGCACTGCTATAGGCCTGTCCAACGGTTCCTGCTACATCTCAATGGCCATCTTCACCAGCATAGCAGGCCTGATAATGGACCACTTTTCATCCAGCACTATCACCGTCCAAGGCGCAGTAGTCTATCCCCGGGCAGCCTACCTGAGCATAATTGGCTTCGGAATTGTCCTATTAATGTTTACATTTTATCTCACATGTATTCTTAAGGAGACGAATGGGATAGCAGTAGGGAAAACAGATGCCCAGCTATAAAGATATTCCGAAATCATAGCTCAACTTCAACTCCTATTACCTGCTGGAAACGAAGTCAGATGGAATATTTTTACTTCGTATGCACGGAATGTAAGATTTACATTCCGTGCAGGTGAAGTCACCTGTGGGGTGCCAAAGACTCCTTTTATTTTGTTCTTCTCAGGCAGTATAAATGACATTCTCTGCTCTTGTGCAGTAGGATTCACCGCTATGAGAAATGATCTTCCACCCGCTGTCTTTGCCATATACTGTATTTTGTCGGTAGTAGCCTTAATACCGATGAGTTTTCCGTCAGTCAAGATAAAACTCTCAAGCATGCGGAGTTCTTTATTTAATCCAGCAAAAGCATCCCACAGATCACTGTCGGGAAGCCACCATTTTGTCCGTTTTGGATTCTTCGACATGCCATCAGGCAATGCAGGATACTGTTGTTTTGTATCGGTAAAACGCGTCCCAAAATCCTCTGCATATGCATAGAAGATAAATGCCCTGGCTCCGTTGACCAATCCCAAGTAAGTCTGAACCCTCAACTGCTCAGCTGAAGGCTCGGGGCCTTGATAAATAAATACCTGAGGGGTAGCTCCGACCAGAAGTCCCGGATTGCGGGCAGTATACTGAGCGATTGAACGCACATGACTACCGAAAGTGCTTAAGTCACTTACTGTTGAGCGTATCTCATATCTGTCTATCAGGATGGCATCAGCCATAGTACCCTGGTAGTTCAAAGCAAGAACCGGATATGGCATGTAAGCACATGACCAGACAAGCCGATGAGGCGAATATTCCTTGAGTTCTTTATATGTTTGTAGTGCAGTATTCATCCTTTCACCAAGTATCGGTTCATCCACGCCATACCATCCGAGCATACTGGTGTTGTTTTTATGGATTATTGCATGTTGGCGAAGGGCATCACCAAGTTTTCCATCGGGAGATGCTGTTGGGAGTATCATTAGACCTTCTTCCAGGCAAGCCTTCACAAACTCGGGGGTGTCTCCTGAATGTCCCATAATTGTATTGAATCCACGAGCTTTGATGGATGTTAACATATCTTTGCGGGTAATAGTATCAGCACCAATCCTTTGGCTTTCTGCGTTGACATGGTCGAGAACCCAGTCTGCTACATGCATCAGGCCAATCGGCAGAAAAGGTTTGCCTCTGTAGTAAACTGTTCCTTTTATAATCCTGGGGATATCAGCAGATGGTGATACCTTTGAAAATATATCCCTGGCAGTAAATATAACTTTTCCATCGGATCCCAGCAGATCTGTATATATATAGTATGTTCCTACCGGGAAATCATGGAAGTCAATATCCCATGAAGCCCGGGCAGAATGGATCTTAAGGTATTTGCTCTTTATAGTTGTCCCAGGCGTTTTCTGAGATGCGACCCTTATACGAACTCCATTATTCGAGTATTTCAGCCAGGTGTTTATCGTTCCGGATATGGTTTGTCTTGGATCGTCAATAAACAACACACCGCTTATCGGCAGCTTGAAAGTAAGTTTTACCGGTGGAGTATTTTCCAGATATTCCAGTTTTACATCAGCTAAATAGAAAGTCTGATCAGAGTCGTTTAATCCATTGAATGCAAACTCAATCACATTTCCCGAAGATTTCAGACCCTGTAATGTTACATCAGAAGATACAGCATGCCATTGTCCATCAAACACAGGTGTCAACCACATGCGAGCACTCGGTTCATTGTTACCCTGACTTGCAGATATGGAGTAACTGGGACTTCCTACAGAAGTAGTTCCACTTAATTTATACTTGAAAGAGAACCGTGCATTTCTACTTATATCCAGCACCGGTAAATTACGATAGAAGGTCAACGCCTGACCGGCTGTGGATGGAGGATTGAACTTGATTGATACCATATTACCTACCGTGCCATCGTCTCCTGGCACGGTAGTAACGGTCGGCATAGGATTTCCTGAAAATGATTGTACCGCCCATCCGGCTGGGTATCCATTCGGACCTATATGAGCGAAAGATCCGTTGACAACAAGGTTATCGTCATTGAATGGTTCTGCAACAACAATTCGTGAAAGTGCCAGTCCAATTATTAAATAGAATATGATAGAGTTTGTTCTCGGCATTAGTCTCAATCTCCGGAGGTAAATAAGATGCTTTATTCGATGGGGTGTAGTCGTTAATATGTGATCATTCTAAAAGCTCATTTAATTGTGGTCAAGTTTGCCTGGTACAATTTTAAACCAGAAACTTGATGTATAATACAATAAACTAATCCGCATCTGAGGTGTCCATATGAAAACGCTGGCAATACTCATTCTACTGATTCTAGCTGCTGCATCAGCCCAGACAAAAACTAAATCCTTTACCGACCTGAATAAGTGGAAGATGGTCTGGTCGGATGAGTTTAACTATAAAGGTATGCCTGACAATAAGAAATGGAGCTTTGAGGAGGGATTTATACGTGGTGAGGAGCTGCAGTACTACACCAATGGTCGGAAGGAAAATGTCCGGGTTGGTGGTGGAGTGCTGACTATTGAAGCCCGTAAAGAACGCACTAAAAATCCCCGGTATGATGCAAGCTCAACCTACTGGCAGACCAGCCGCGAATATGGCGAATATACCTCAGGGGATATAACCACCCAGGGGAAACACTCTTGGACATATGGGCGCATTGAAGTGAGGGCCAAATTACCTCGGGGAAATGGTGTCTGGCCTGCAATATGGACACTCGGCAGCAACATCCCTACAGCCAGTTGGCCTGGTTGCGGTGAGATAGACATAATGGAACACCTCGGCAAAGAACCCAACAGGATCTATATTACCTCACACTATGCAGTAGATGGTAAACACCAATCCAATGGAAACAACTTTGAATGCCCGAAGCCTTCTGCTGACTTCCATGTATATGCCATAGAATGGTTCCCTGACAGAATAGACTTCTTCCTTGACTCAACCAAATACCACACATTCGCAATTGATGCTGCAGGTAAGGGTGATGACAACCCGTTCAGAAAACCCCACTTCATTCTATTGAACCTGGCACTTGGAGGTTGGGGTGGACCTGTGGACGAATCCATCCTTCCTCAGAAATACCTGATTGATTATGTAAGAGTGTATGAGCAGAAGGTCAAGTGACAATTCACAATTGATAATTGACAATTAATAGTATTGACTTCACATAGTAGAATCCGGGTGCAGTATGGCCTGATACAACATTTGTAGTATAAGGAGATACAACGCATGCCTGTTTATGAAGAGCCTAAGTCCGGTGGGAAATGGTGGAAAACTCTTTTAGCTGGATGCGCCGGTATTACTATCTTAATTATTTGTGCTTATGTAGTGTTATCTATCTACATCAGTCGTTCTGTGTCCAGGTTATTGTCATCCACACCACCTCCATCAAAGAGTTCAACATCACGCTATGCGGTACCTTCTGGTACAAACACTGCTACGTGTTCTTTTATGTTACCATCCAGATCGAGCAAGCTCACATATTATCATGATCAACCAGGTGCATGGTTTTCCGGGGGAGTACGAGGAATCAGGATAAGCTACAACGCCGGCATGTCACAGGATTGGCCCTTACCTAATCAGTTGAAAAACGTAAAGGTTGATGTCTATTGGTATGAGGCAAAAAACGGATTGGGGCCTTTTATACGTTTCTATGATGCAGGTGGGAGCTATGTTCTAGACTTAAGGACGAAAGAAGTAGGTGACCTCCAAAAACACAATGGATCTCTCATGTTTGTAAAATATGCTTATAGTGACGACTATTTCCTTTCAGGAATCAGATATTCAACTGATTCATCCGGAAAAGAAATCATCACAGACCACTATGGAAACCCGGCTAGGAATGTTTCAGCTGCCATCAATCCTGCCAACTGCACATATCTCGGATCAATCGTTATGAAAGGGAATAATCTTTTCTTTATTAATAGCAAGAAAAGCAAACCATAGAAAGCCAGTATTACATGAGATTATGTGATCTACATTTTAGATTCAGCACCTGTTGTTATTATATTTCTGTGGTTTTGAACCGACTGTGCCCATTTATCTCTTGACTTTTGCATAAATCGAGGATACAATCCAATCAGTGAACCAGTAACACAAGCATTGTATAGCGGTCTTCGCACCGCATAGATGTAGTCCGATATTAATAAAACTGGTCCACAACCCAAAAGGAGGCGCAAATACAATGGTAAAAGGACGTAGATTTGGTTTTACACTCATTGAACTGCTTGTTGTCATAGCTATCATAGCTATACTTGCAGCAATCCTCTTCCCGGTTTTTGCAAAAGCAAGGGAAAAGGCAAGGCAGTCCAGCTGTTCTTCAAACGAGAAGCAGCTATCTAATGGCGTGATCATGTATGCTCAAGATTATGATGAGAAACCGCCACTTGTTTACGATGATACCCTCGGTGCTGACAACAGGCAGATATGGGTTGAGAAAGTGGAACCATACGTAAAGAACCGTCAGATTTACTTCTGCCCATCAGGTCGCACTGCAGCAAACAACTGGCCAAAGTACAATATCGGAGCCTATTATGGATTGATCATGGGTCATGTCCTGCCGGAAGGCCAAACAGCAGGGAAGAGTATTGCTGAGTTTACCCGCCCGGCGGATATAATCATGCTAATGGAAGGTGCTTGGTACACTCACTATTGTCCGGTTTGTAGAACAAATGCATGCGGCACTGCCCAAACTTGCATAGAACCAACAAATGCATATCTTGCTACACGTCTCCACAGCGATGGCGCAAACTACGCCTACTGGGATGGTCACGTGAAGTGGCAGCAAAGCAGGAAGATGGAATCCGACGGCGACCAATGGGGTCATAACGGGATATAAACAAATATTGTAATCACCTGCTGTGGAAATGTTTGCTTGCAAGTTTCCGCAGCAGGTTTTCCACCACAACAAGCCTCTATTCCTTAAACAGTTTTGCAACATCAATCTCTCGCGGTACAAACCTGCTTTTACCCTGTACCAGACACAAAGCCAGGTTTTTTGTTGGGTGCCAGTCGAGATATTTTACATATCCAAATTCGGTCCTGTTTTCACATCTACCTGTTTTGAGATCGACGAACACTAGTCCTGTGGTGTATTCCATAGAGATTATATTTGCAAGGTATCTTCCATCCGCTGACAGTTGGATGCGATATGGTCTGTAGCCCTTCTCTGAGACATTGGTGACTTGGGTGGACTCATGAGACACCAGCGAATATTTCCATATATTTGCCATATAGTCCGTGTAATAATAGGTTTTTCCATCACTAGACATATCACCATTACCCAATAGATTTGGAGTTGTGATGACTGTCCTTATCTTGCCTGTTGAGCAATCGACCGCATAAATGTATGTCTTGTTAAAATCGCCCTTTCCTTCTACAACCTTACTAGAGCTAACACAGAAATAGAAGCTGTTGGTCTGTTTACACCAGCGCAAAAACCGCACTACTCCGTTGATTTTGGAATCCCAAACAATGCGTGGTTTTTCCGACTGTTTTGCTATTGCAACCCAATAATTTCTATCATTATCTGCTCCACCCAGCAGGACTGTTGAACCATTTTGGCCATCCGGAATTATCATATGGGGTACGCGGTCAATTTGTGTCAGAGTACTGCATTTTCCCGTGCTAATGTTGCATCTTTGGATTAAAACCGGAGGGTTCAGCGACGGAATACCCTTATGCCCAGGCCCAGACAGAGACTTCATGTAATAATAGACCTGATGTGTAGAGTCTAAAACAAATCCATTAGCAGCATTTGCCCACCAGAACTCAACCCCGTCCTCAAGACCGCCCACTTTATGCAGGTAGAGTTTGTTGTTGCATGTAAGCTCTAGATAGCCATTGAAGTAATCTACCGTTCCCTGCCCATCACCGAAATACCTTGTTGTTGTTGAGAACAGGACACTGCCAACGGCTCTTCGATGCGGAGCCATGAAGACATCCGGATGGGAAGGGGCACGAGAGACAACGCGGCTGCTGTTATGAGTCATCTGAGATCTTATGACTACCATGAAAATGATCCACACCACGAGAATTATTACTTTCTTAAACAGCCGTAAACTCAATTTAGTAACCTCACTAAATATTTATATGCTGCAGGAATGCCGATTATACCTGGTATCCTGGCCAACCGGAGCATTTCGGCAGCTTATCAAAACTGAGTTAAAATAAGCTATTGCTTCTTTACTTCGTCGCTGAGATTGGTTTTGCTGATTATCTTACCTGAAACGAAATTGACCTGAACCAGGTATGGGTAATCTGTTATATATATCATATCCCCTTGCAACGAATACCCATAGGGTCCTCCAAAGCCTGGAGATGAAATCATAGAATCAGCAGCTTCTTTACTGGAACTATCCGTAGAATCTGTTGCCTGTGGGCTGGTTGGCAAAGTAATACTGCCACATACTTTCATTGTTCGCGAATCGACTATCAGGACCTTATTTATATCCATGAAGTGTATTATTACGTATTCATTTTTATTGCTGCCGGTTGCAATTTTTATGTTTTGAGGACCAAAGGTTGAATTTGAATCTTTCCAAACACTCAATATTGCTGCGTTCAAATCCAATTTGCCAATACGTTTTAGTCCACTTAGGGAGTATTTTATCAGCGTCCCACCAATTATGGTATAAGCACCGTTTGCACCAGTTTCAGCTGTCGAAACAGGTGGCATCGACATACCCGGCATTCCCATTCCGGGCATCGGCATACCACTCATACCTGGCATTCCACCCATACCTGGTCCAGGCATACCGGCTCCTTGCCCTAAAGGCACGGGCTTGGTATCACGATGCAATTCCTTTACTGCATTAATGGCTAAAACGACTATGATGACTGCGAGCGCTGTAACTATAGGTAGATATTTAGATTGCATTTTTTGTTTCTCCTAATGCTGCCTGCATATCGCTATTACGCCAGTCTTCACTATGTTACGGATTGAACAAATCCAGTTCGCGAAGATAATAGCGCCATCGTTACATACAAATATCGTTAGATTAAACTCGGGCAACATGTTACAAACATGGTGAATTACGACCATATTATATCATATACACACCAATTTCAGTTGCGTCAATAGTTATAGTAATAGTTCACATGTGTTGGGTATCACCTCATGCCGAACTTGATTCAGCACCCAAGCACGTTCAAGATGGTACCTGAATCAAGTTCAGGATGACGTGTTTCCAAATTACTCTGAACTGTTAGTAGTTATGAGTCACTCATCACTAACAAGGAAAGTATCCCAGAGTTGCAGAAACAACAAGTAGATATTTCAGACATGTGATGTAGTTGGTTGCGGAGACGTGGTTTATGAATGGGATAATGAAGTTTATATTGCTGAGTTTGAACAATGAGGAGTAGAACAATGCTTACTAATATCCACAGGATTTATTGTACAGCAGTTGTAGCATTGCTACCTTTTGTATACCAGTTACCGGTTTATGCGGATGTACAGTCCATGGTAAAACGGCTGGCCAGTCCTAAGCAGATTGAACGCTGGGCTGTTGAAGTTGAGTTCTGGGGTGTGGATTCATCCGCGATTACTGATGTCTTGCCCATGCTCAAAGACCCGGATCCCAAGATCAGAATAGCAGCAGCGGAAGCGCTATGGCACCTGAAAAATAGAGCTGCTATTGACCCATTAAAAAACGCTCTCAGCGATACTGATCCCAGAGTAACCGCCAAGATCAAGGATATTCTGTATAAATTTGATCCCCCTCATGAATTCGAACACAAGTCTAATAGACCTGAGAAACTGGACACTGCGCTCTTCAACACAATGATAGCCAGCAAAGACGAACAAAAACAAAGGGATGCAATGGGGTTGATTCCAGCAGGCACTGATCCTGAGATTTTTGAACTTGCAGTCCGGCTCATTAAACATAAAAACAAACGCGTGGCATATGAGGCAGCTTCCATTTTATGCAGATTCACAGATGGACGTTCTGATCCATATCTTCTGTATGCCTGGAAGCATGGGAATGAGTATATGCCCGGGATAATCGAATATCCTGGAGCAAAAGGGCTGGCTTTGATTATGATGAAGAGCACAAATCCAGCAAGACGCATAGAGGCATCTGGCATACTCAAGGATCTTGAAGACCCAGAATGTATGAATGTATTGAAAGCTGCAATGTCAGACAAATCAGCTGATGTAAGGCAAAATGCAGTCGACGGACTGGGTAGATATGAAGACCGCAGCGTCATTCCAATTTTACTAAAAGCCCTGAAAGATCCGGACGGAGGTGTACGCAATTATGCTGCTTCTTCACTTGGGGACCTGAAATCACGCGAAGCTCTTATCCCTATAATTGAGTTGCTCAATTCTAAGAAAACTAGAGAAGACGACAAGTTCTTCTATATTGCTGCACTGGAGCAGATCGGTGATCCAAGAGCTGTCCCCTCATTTATGAAATGTCTGAAAAGCAGCGAATGGAACACAAAGGAGATGGCAATATATGCCCTTGCGCACTTTAAAGTAAAAAGGGCAATACCTCAAATCCGTGAGGCCTTGAAAGACACTGATGGTCTTGTGAGAGGCGAAGCAGCACGTGCACTGGGAGAACTCGGAGATCCCAAAAATGCAGACTATCTTTTACCGGTATTGAAGGATAAGGACAGTAACGTTCGAGCCGCAGTTATGCTGGCATTAGCACGATTAAGAGATAAAAGAGCATATGATGTATTGGTCAAAATGGCTGATGAATGCAAACCTGGGATTGGACTGTATGCCGCTGCAGCTCTCGGCGCATATAAAGACAAACGCGCATATCCACACATAATCCCCTACCTTACAAACACATATTCTCCAAGTGCATATGCTATTTCATATTCGTTAGCATCCCTCGGAGACAAAAGAGCCATAAAACCGCTTATTTCGGCTATAACCAGAGGATGGATCATTGAACACAATAGTGTAATGTGCGGTTGTATGCTGCCTGATATTGGCATAGCTGCTAAAACAATTATGGAACTAAACACTCCGGAAGGCAATGAGTTTCTACTCAAATGCTTTGAAGAGAAGAATCTTCCTGTTATAAAGGGGGCATACAGGTTCTTCATTAATCAGGGAATCGAAGGCTCAGAAGAGACAATTATCTCCGCACTGCATATCAATAGCCCGTATTACGCAAAGATGCTCATTTATTCAGGAAACAGTAAACTTATAGAAGCAGGCCAGAAATATCTTCAGACCCATCATGAGGAACCTTTTGGGACATTTAATAAGACTGGTTGGCCTAAATGGGGAAGCAAACTACCTGCAACTATGACGGAAGAAGATATGTATTATCTGTAGGAATTGGTAATATTAATAGCACTTTATTGGAGGACATAATTGGATAAATCAAAACTTGGGATACCTGAGCATCTACCTGATAAGCTGGCTATATGTTCATGGATATGGGCTTGGATATCTTCAAGCTTGCCGAATGAGCCGTATGGGGACCTTGAAGGTGCTATGGCTCAGACTAAGGAGAGAGGGTTCAACTGTATTCGGGTTGATGCAGGGTTGAACTGGTGTTTTGACCTTGACGGCAACCCGCGGGGAGAGATGGAGTTCGGGCCTTGGATCGATGGTTATAGCTCGAACCTGCGCACTGTCAATTGCCGTGGAGGCGCCAGGTTCGATGTCCTCAAGCGTGTGATACGGATGATGGAGCTCGCAAGACAATATGGCATCTATGTCATACTGACCAGCTGGGAGTACCAGGACAGCTCATGGCATGTCGCTGACCGTCGGATCAGGGATGAAGTTTTCGCTATACCGATGGAGCAACGTCTGATCAAAATGGCTCATCAGCACGACAGACTGATAAACATCCTGAAAGATAGAGGACTCGACAAGAACATCGCATTTGTGGAGCCGCACAATGAAATCGAACACAGTGAGTTCCCCAAAGGTGACGCCGGAAAAGCATGCCATGCTGAGGCAATAGCTTTCCTGAGAAATCTGCATCCGGACATCCTGATCAGCGCCGATCACTCCAGCATTGACCTGAGTATCATCCCTGACAATACCCAGGTCTTCGACAACCATATGTATGCAGGCGCTGGTATGTATTTTGAAGGCATTATGGCCAAGACCGTGTGGCATCCTGGTTTTGATCCCGCAAATCCAAAAAAACTGCCGCTCCTGTGCCGACTACTCAAGGATGATATTGTGCCATACGAAGTATTCGAAAAACCGGCTCAGAATGTCCGTGAGTTCTGGAGACCATTCGACTGGCTGTATGAAAACCTCAAAAACGAAGAATGGGACCGCTGGATGCTGGAGCATTATGATGAGTTCTGGCCAATTGCCCAACAGATGGTAGAGACAGGTTTTGCAGATAACGCCAAAGAAGCCGCCAGAAGAGGCATCCCCGCTGTATTGGATGAAGGAGGCTGGTTCTATCCTCCATTGGGTTCCAGGTTCGACGAAATGCCGCAGGGATTGGCTCTGTTCGACCTAATGGCTGACCATGCTATCAAGCACGACTATTGGGGATTCATGCCAACCACCTACTGCGGCCCTGAACAACCCATATGGCACGTCAATCCTGAATGGCTGAAAGAGATCAATGGCAGATTTATTAAGAGCTAACAAGCTTATTATCAATGATCAGCGAGGATAAATAATGACATCACGAGAACGAGTACTAGCTGTAATCAATCACCTACGACCTGATCGGGTGCCTGTTTATGGGTGGGTAGTGGCTAACCTCAGTGAACAGATCACGCAGAAGTGGGGATCGGTTGCGGCGTTTGAGGATATCTATGAGTTTGATTTTGCTCACCTGTTTGGAGGTCCAGGTAACTACACTGAGGAGGATATGTCTGCCTACTTTAAGGCCTGGACGATGGAGACAGAACCCGGTTCACTGTTGGATGTCCCTATGACCGATCCTAATATTTCGAGCAGTTACGATAGCCTGCGCGCAGACATTGCCCACCACAAAGAGCAGCGCGGACGATGGGTATATGCTCAGACTCCCGGATTCTTTGAATGCCTCAACGGCGCATATGGTATCGAAAACCACCTGGCATTTATTGCAGAATACGAGGACCAGTTGCAGGAGGTATACAAGAGGCAGGCAGAGTGGACGATCCAGTTCGCCAACAACTGCCTGGATATCGGAGTCGATATGATCCACATCTCCGACGACTGGGGCGGTCAGCACGATCTGATGTTCAACCCACGGGTCTGGAAACGCCTAATAGCTCCCTACCACAAGATGATCATCGATGCTGTAAAAGCCCGCGGTGGGTATGTAAGCTTGCACAGCGACGGCAATGTAAGCAGCGTAGTGGACGGTATAGCGGAACTCGGTTTTGATATAGTGCACCCATGGCAGGAGAGCGCAGGCATGAGCTACGATCTGTTCGACCAGTACAAAGACAAATTCAGCATAATGGGCGGCCTGGACATCCAAACAACCATAGGCTTCGGTAAACTTGATGCCCTGGTAGCAGATATAAAGCGCGTCCTAACCCGCTACCGCGACGGTGGAATTCTATACTGCACCTCCCACTTCGTCCAAGACCACTGCAGTATGGAAGAACTGGAACTTGCATTCGATACTGTGCTGGAAGTGGTAAGGAAGCAGGAAGCTGAGGGGTAGATTGACCGGTGCGGTGCTGCGGGAACTTGCTTTGTGCGAATATAATAAACAGCGCAAACCAACGTTCCCGCAGGATAAATAGTGCAAACCGGCGTTCCCGCAGGATAGAAAAAACTGATAACCTATGATTGACATTTAAACACGCTATGTAATATCCTTGGTGCGTAAAGCATCAATGATTCGGTAAGGAGAACAGCAATATGACATTGAAAAGCTCCTCAGACTCTGCTCAGGAATGGGATCAATCCTGGTTTACGCCCGATTTGGAATCCCTTTTCCAAGAGCATTATTATACTGATGTCCGGGGAATGCTGCGTGTTGCTGCGATTTTGATAGCGGTGCTGTCTCTTGCGTATGTTGCCAGGGACTATATGGATACGCACTCTTTCTGGGAAGCTTCACGTGCCAATGGTGCTCCTTGTTTGTTCTGTTTGTTGATCTTTGCCCTAACCAACACTCCGAGGTTTGGGCGTTTCTGGCAGCCATTCATCATAATTGCCGGCTGGTTAACAGCAGCGCTCGCATTGAGCGGAACAGCAAATTTCTTTGCTACGCATCCGGTGCCGGGGAGCGGTACGGCGCTCTACGCTATTATTCATCTCATGCCTCCGGAGTTGTTGTTTTACTCTCAACAAGCCTGCATTCTGATGATCTGTTTCTCTGCATTACGACTGCCATTCAAGCCATCAGTGGCACTTCAAGCAGGTGCACTTTCAATCGCTGCCTGGGTCTACTGGGTCTTACTATTGAGCGGTGCTGGCGGGAAGCCTATCCTTATGTTCCGCTTTTTCCAGCCCACACTTATGGTAATCTGCGTGGTTCTATTGGTAGCTTATGTTCAAGAGCGCCTGGCACGCAGAGCGTTTAAAGCCAACTACCTGCTGGATCAGGAGCGCAACGATGAGCGGCGTAAAAGGGAAAACACTGAAGCTACACTCAAGGTTCTCAACAGGGCTATCGGAGGTGTAGTTCATGACCTGGGTAACCCTCTGGCATCCGTGCAGACTGGATCGCAGACTCTGCTCATGATGCTTGAGGAAGAAGGGATGGATAAAGAATCCATCAAGGAAGTTGCCGAGATCATCTGCGATGGTGGAGAGATGCTCGATTACCTGCGTCTATCTCTGATTGAACAGACACGTCTATTAGAGGGTAAGCCTGTTCCTGTTGAATATGCTCCCGCGTCTCTTCGGGGGATAGTAGAGGCAGGAGCGCGGTATCAAAAACCCAGATTCGCTGCAGGACGAGTTATTTCGATCATGGGTGATGAGATTGAGCTCAATGTCGACAGGATGAAACTGGTTACTGTTTTTATGAACCTGATCGGGAATTCCCTCAAATACAGCGACGGTGAAGTGCGCACCACCTGGAAAACCGAAAACGCGATTCTCTACATCACAGTCATGGACGAGGGTACAGCGGGTAAAGGCCTCACTGAAGCGCAAGCGCGGCAGTTATTCGTTGCTTTCGGCCGATTGGAGACACATTCCGGAGTTGAGGGGATAGGTCTTGGGTTGCTCTCAGTCCAGCGGATAGTGGAGGCACACGGAGGCGAGATCTTCATAGAAGGCACATCAGACGGGCTTCCCGAATCGCCTTATTTCAGTACTGCCTACAAAACATATCCACCTATGTTGAAACCACCATTCCGCACATCTTTCGTTATAGCATATCCATTGCCCACTGCGGACTAAAACCTCAAAACACTGTTTCCCGGGATACGATTCATACTCGCATCCCGGGGTTTAATTCCATTATCCAGCAGGTTTTGCCGCGGGAACTGCGGCTGGGGGGCCGAATCCTGGGGTGTTGGGGGCTGAGGGATCGTATTTGGGCAGCATTATGTGCCAGGTTGCCGGTTTTGTATTCTCATCTCCATTTGAAATGGTGAGAAGCACTGTTGGGATAGGGGTATCTTTAGAATGCGTTTCTGCTCTCAGGATGAGGGGAGCGTTCTGATCTGCCAATGCAGGATTTTGTCCTGTAACTTTTTTCACCAGCGGTTGAATGTCATCCCCTAGAGTTCTGATGTTGATGCCGGCATTTGTATATGCTGCTGATGCCTGCGATTTCGTCAGAGAACCGAAAAGCTGCAGGATGTCTTTGTTCTGCATAATGCTCCACTGCAGGTTCAGTTTACCGAGCATATCATCACTTGTTATGTTTGCCATAAACTGCTCTGTGGTTAAGCCGGCCATTTGAACAAGTTCCGTCATACCAAGAGTCTTTGTAGTCGTCAGGATCTTTTTCCAGTTAGCGATTAGCTCATCCGGAATCAAAGTCAGTATTTTTTCATACCATTCTTTATCCTGGAACTCTATTGGTTTACTGGGTTTCAACCATTCATACTGGTATCTCTGTGCCAGATTGTCCAGAACTTTTCGAAGTGTTGTTTCCTGAACACCTGGGCTCGCAGCTGCATTTACTACACCGGGAGGTCCGCCCATTGGTCCGCCTGGGCCGCCGAACATCGGTCTTCCGCCATAGTTATCTGAAACTATAGGAATCTCTGCTGCTGCAGCTAACTGCTCCTGGATATCGGGCAGCGTTTTCCCATCCAGTTTTGCTTTGATTTTGGCATCAAGGACTGGATCTGTTAATTCAATGACGTTGCCCTGACTATCGGTGGTTGTAGTTGCAGTTGTCGAAGCACCAGCACCACCTGCCATGTTCTGCTGCATCTGTTTCATCAACTCCGGTCCCAGCTCTTTCATAACATCCTGCATGGGACGGTTCAACAGATCAGTCTCAATGAGCATTTTACCGGCACCCTTAGCCATTTGGCTGTCAGGATTGAACAGAGGGACAACTGTCATCCCACTTGATGATCTGACTATAATGCTTCCAAGCATGTTGTCACGCATAAAATTGGCAGCACCGCGACCACCGAAATTAGCGCCTCCACCGGGGAATGTGGGGTTCACTATAATGGTTGCATCTCCAAGGTTTGCTGGAGCGTCTGTGTCGTTTGCGTTCCTGCCTCCGAACTTGGACATAAGCTTGTTGCTTGCTCCCACTAAATCAGACAGGCCTTGTTGTCCTGCCGGACTCAAGCTGGAAGCATTAATGGTCTTGCTCTGACCATTTAGCAGCACTTCTTTAACACCCGGAGTGTTGTTGATAAAACCGTTGAGTGTCTTCGACATTCCCGAAGCTGCCATCCAAAACTTGTAAGGGTTTTCTACGCGGAGTTTAGCCAATTCATCTGCAGATAATCCGTCCAGATTCTGCATCGAGTCCAGACCTTGTTTCCGTATATCTGCAGCTGTCTGTGCATCAGCCTGATGAATGGAATCACGCATTGCAGCAACAGCAATTCTGGACTTCATATCCCAGACAAGCCTGTATACCGGTTTACTCTCAGTGCCTTCTATAGACCATTTGAAACCGGTAACTCGTGCAATTGCATTCATAACCTCATACAGGGGTGTTTCTTTGGCAAAGACATTGATCTTGCGGTCTCTGACTTCCCAGTCCTTGGTATTTGTGCCTGCACGCAGCGAAATACTACTAGCCTGCGTTAATGCATCAACCACAGTCCTGACAGCCAGTTTTTTTCCTGAATAGGTTATCTTAATGGAGAGATGTGCATCTTTTGAAAGTATATCCCCGGACGCCGGCGTTTCAGATGCAGCACTGCCAGCATTTGGATCATAGGTTTCCACGCACATTGCAGCAGTGGCCCAGGATATCAGCAGACCGACTACCAATAATAGTTCAAAACCTTTCCTTCTCATCTTACTACCGCCTTCTACTTGGGTGTTGATAATTCATATTCTACACCCAGTCAACATCAGATCAAACCATTCTATCAGATACTACCTAACGCGCATTATTCATGATTGGCTCGCTTTCGCCCCTACTGCCGGTCGAAAGCAGAGTTTGGTGAATAATGCGCGCTAAGGTTTTACCTTCTTCTTAACCGCATCGTGCTTTACAGCAGCCTTGTCAATGCGTTCAACCGTTTGGGTAGCTGTATAAACATCAAGTGGTGCACCAGTGATACTTACTGCATTCTTCTTGACATCAGGCTGAACTCGAACACCAATCGGCAGGGCACCTTTCTTATGGGTAAGGTTCCAGACAACCGAGTCAGCTACGGCGTTCTTCAAGTAAACCATAACTGTAACCCGTTCAGAAGAACCATTTATGACGCCGGCCTTTTTCTGTGCAAGCCCACTGTTCTGATGGAATTTGCTGGTTCCTATTCGCTTAATCTCTCCAGTATCGGACTTCACCTCATATTGGGTAAGCCAACTGCCTGTTGAACCCATTCCGGAGCCCGGGTCCGCAACTATTAATATGAGGCGGTCCTGTCGGTCCCTGGCCATTACCATCGAGACACCCAAAGAAGCTGTTGGTGCGGGCATCCCAAATGGAAAAGGCATAGCCGGTCCAAAAGCACCGGGATCTGATTTAGGGATATTCATAGATCCAACAGGTGGATTTCCCGGCATACCGGGCTTGATTGCACCCGGATTTACTTTATCACTTGTACCCGGTATGAAACCAGGTTGGGGCATAGCTGGCTGAGCAAAAGGTCCTGCCGATGGCCAAGTTCCAAACCCCTTATTACTGGACATAGGATTCCAACCGAAACCTGCTCCGGAATATGTGGGGGGAATGCCCCATTCATCGCTCCAAGTATAATTCGGCAGTGCAACAGGCCTGGGTTGGCCATTTACTTGAAGCATAGGAAGTGGTTTCAATACTACCGCTTCTGTGCCATCCGGTGCAATTAATAACCCCCAGGTCTGGGCAACAGTCTCCAAAATAGCAGATAATGGAACACCCTGTGCATTCACGGAGAGTCTGGGCGCGCTCTTGCCTGGCTCCGAAGCTGGTGTAACCTCGGGAACTGGCGCAGTGGTAATTTTTAATCCACTTGCCTTGGAGAGCGACTCCACTGCCTGCACTAAGCTGGTATCCTTGAAATAAACATCCACTGGTCGAGTCAGTAAGAGCAACCTTTTGGCCATCTGCAGCCTGATCTGAGCTTCACCGACAGCGGAGTTAGCCTGCGCGGCTTCTTCTTTGGCCTGAGTGAGGTTGATTGAAGTTGTCAGCCCAGCATTGAAACTCTGCTGAACTGATTCCAACGCCTCCAATTTTACTCTCAATGCCGATTCCAATCTCGTAAGATCCGACTCCAGAGAAGTTACTACCTGGCCAATTGTCATTGGGGCCGGAGAGAAAGCTGCTGGGGAAGAACTTGCGGGTTTTTCCTTGGCAGCGGTACTAGTTGCAGCGACCTGTGAAATCACTGGGCCACCCGCAAGAAGGACAGTGCCGGCAACAAAAGACCATAATAAGCATTTTATCAGCGTTATTTTCATCATATACCTCTAAACTCTACAAACCTGTTGTGCTCACCATCAACAGGGAGGATTCTGATTCCGGACCCGATCTGTCGGTAGTTTCTACTCGTCGCTCCCCTGTTTCAGGATCTTCATAGACAGTGCAAGCCGACTGGTATTGCGTGCCATCCGGGTTGGTACCCCAGGCTACAACCCTGGCATATCTCTCGGAGTCAGGTTCCGGAATTACCTCAGGTTTCACATCAGGCATTTCTCTTGTTTGAATTTGTTTAACCACCAGCGAATAGGCAGGTATCGACTTGCGAGGCCTGATCCGCTTTATTTGCGGCGTATTTCGGATAGGTTTTTTTATGTTATTTGCCTTTACAGGACTGGTTTTTATAATGTTATCGGGTTGTTCTTTAGTTGTATTTGCTTCTATTTTACATCCTTGAGAGTCAGGAGTCTTACTCAACTCTGTATTTCTCTGTGGAACATACAAGTTCTGTAATCCAAACACAGCGATGAATAAAACAAGCAGAGAGGACGCCCATAATGCCACAATCCCAGGCTGAAAACGCATCCGGGTGGGTGGTGCTATCTGCTGTTCAATGCGTGACCAGGTAGATTGAAACTCCGGCACTGGCTGATTGCGGTCTTCTGCGAACATTCTCGAGACGACGCCAAACTGGGCTGCTTGTTCGCGGCAACTGGCACATTCCTGTAGATGAGCAGATACGCGTTGAAGCTCATCTCCGGTTAGTTTACCGGATTCGTAATCCCAAAGCAAGGGGATAATCGACTGACACTGCTTTTTAAATGGCATCTTTATTACCTACCTCAAGGGATTTCAGAGCAATCTCCTTGAGCCTTTGCCGTGCTCGGAACAATCTAACCCTCACTGAGCCGGGTGATGTATTCTGCAAACGGGCTATCTCTTCTGTACTGAGCTCTTCATATTCGTAAAGCACCAGAAGCTCTCTTTGGTGCGCCGGCAATTTCAAAAGTAGATCCCTGATTGATTCCGCTTCTAAACGCTGTTGTACATTTATCCTGGGATCCAGTTGTTCTTCTGCTATCTTGAAATCTCGAAATACTGCTATCTCTGAAAGTTTCAATGCCTTGAACATCTTTGATCTGGCGTGAGTCCGGCATAAGTTGGTGCATATCCGCATCAGCCATGTTACAATCGAGGAATCCCCCCGAAAACGTGAGATTGCCTTGTATGCCTTAATAAAGGTATCCTGGACAATATCACAGGCATCTTCCCGGGATCCGGACATCAAGTATGCATACCGGTAGAGCTTTTGCTCATAACGGGAGTGAAGCAAGCTGAACGCATCCATATCACCGCAGCGGCAGCGCTCAACCAGTTCCTCATCCGTTGTCCCCGGCATCAAGTCAATAACGTCCACACACCTCGTCCTAAACCTACTATCATTTATATAGACTCGCCATTCACCATAATGTTAACACTTCAGCAGTATATATTAGATAAGGAATTACTATTATTTTTCACGCTATGAAGTGAACAGTCAAATTTGTATGGCAGACTCGGTTTTTGCCTACTACCGGACGGAAAGTTCGCTGCATGAACAAAGCAGACCATATCAATAGTAAAGACCCGTGGAGTTGATAAGCAGGTCACTTCCTGCAACATTAATATACATGTTGTATATACCACAAACTAAAAGTTCTGTATTTGTTAGCAACACTGTTAACATTTTCAAGATGGGTTAAGTCTATCATTGTTGTATAGGACCTGTCTGTTAGTATGAATAGAGTATATAACCAGGATAGTAATCTTAGGAATTGTGGTATGAGTCCTCTCGGTTTTGGCTTCAAGCAGAAATCTACCCGGACTCGCCACAATAGGATGAAAACATTCGTAACAGTTCAGAGTTGCTGGAATTTGTCATCCTCAGGATGACATTGTTGCCAATATTACTGAACTGTTACAAACATTCTTTTTTCGAGAGAGGAACAACAAATGCAACGTAAAGGATTCACACTAATTGAATTGCTAGTAGTTATAGCGATTATTGCTATACTGGCAGCAATATTATTCCCTGTTTTTGCGAAGGCTAGAGAAAAGGCACGGCAATCCAGTTGCGCTAGCAATCTCAAACAGATTGGCATTGCTCAAATGGCATATGCCCAGGATTACGATGAAACATATGGAGGCACTTACTACCATGTAGATAATGCACCATATATCAGAGACCAATGTGGAGACACTGTTCAATTCTGGACACTCTATCTTGAACCATATGTGAAGAGCCCCGGAGTGTATGTATGCCCAAGCGGTGAATACTCAAATTCTGTGAGTTCCAGATGCAGAATTCCATCCATTGAAGATCCAACAAACAACACTCACGTACGTAGTTATAATATCAATATTACAATGGTCGGTTGGGGTGGAGTATCAATAGCAAGTCTGAATCAACCATCCAATACAATTCATATGCTGGATGGCGGTTACCACTTCCTATTTGGTGATACAACCCCGGGAGCCTGGGATTATGGAAGTGGATATGTAGCTAACAGACATAGTGACGGTGCCAATGTGCTTTGGGCTGATGGTCATGTGAAATGGTTGAAGGCTAACAGTATTGTGGCAGCCAACCTTCATCCAAACCAGTAAATGAGCACTTAATCAATTATAGAAATGAATACTTACTGACAGGTCACAGGGCATTATATCTTCAGGTTTTTGTGAAGATATAATGCCCCATTTTGCTGGCTGTGTCTTGTCACACATACTCAATCATTTATTGAAAAGAGTATTCAGATCAAGACCATCTATCTTTTTACCTTTCAGAACTCCGGACAGTGGGTCTGCAAACTGTTTGATACCCGGAATATGGAAATCGGTCTTTCCGAGTAGCTTGTTCAGCCCTGGAAGTGACACGAGGTCAAGTAGTCCTGGAATATTGGGGATGGAGACTAGACTCACAAGATCCGGAGCCTGTAACACATTTGGTATGTCGGTACCGAAGAGTGGGGATATCTGGTCAGATTCTCCCTTTGTAAATGAAAAACCCCAGGTGTTATCTGAATCATTGAAGTCCTTTTCCTTACTGTAAACTGCTGCATAGACCCTTGGAATGTTTGACGGATCATATTTGAACGATATACTGACTGGTTTCATCTCTCCGGGGTTTACCGTCCCGACCTCCACGACATTGAGTGATTTGAGATTAATCATCGGGTCACGCGGATCAGCAGCATACAGACATACTTTTACTTCATTCGCAGCAACCTCACCAAGGTTGTATACATTCAGAGGAAACTCAATGCTCTTACCAGGTTGAAGAGTGGTTGGCAAGCTGGTCATAGCGTTTGCAGATAATGCCAAATCCGGGGCAGAATGATTCAGAGATATTCCACTCTTCTTTGCCAGTTCATCAGCTTCAACCTGGCTGCCTGCAACAACCGGCAGTTGGGTATAACGGCGTTGAACTATTAGTCGACTGTTTGTGGCAAGAATATAGTGGGCTTTATTAACACCATCAAACTTAAGATTGATATGGTTGTATTCTGTACCCTGAGCGCTGCAATTAACACCCCCCGCAGGGACTTCCCATACATATGTACCTTCAGGGATGATGTTCTCCAGTTTACCTATCTGCACTCCATTAATAGACACAGTAGTATTATACGAGTGATAGGTAGAACGGGGATTCTGGAGGGCGAAGTTTATCTCTACGAAAGCACGACTGGCTGCATCGGCCTCCATTGAGGCATTTGCCAATCGTTCTCCCCAGGTATCCCCTCCATCAGTGCTGCCCATTACGTACTTTAAATCCGTGACTCCGTTAACATCAGTGTGGTAGCTCGTGAATAGAGTCTTGTTGTTAACCCAGATAAGCGGATACTCTGAGTAGACTTTGTCGTTAGTCAGCTGTTTTGGAGTGGTCCATTTCTGCCCTCCTGATGGGCATCGAGAGAACCATATCTCACTTGCATCGCCATCACCTTCACGCCACACGGAATAGACTGTTCCGGAAGTGTCGCAAGCAACCTGAGGCTCTCCACAAGCGGTATTCTTGTTTGAGAGCACAATAACCTCACCGCGTGGCTTTCCATCTTTATCTAAACGACGGCTGACTATCTGGGTCTGAGTACCGGTCTTAGATACATATACAAGTGCATAGCCTCCATCAGGTGCAAAATCGAACTGAGGCCACGCATGCGATTCCCCCTGCGCACGCGTTATCGAAACTTCAGGTCCGAATGTTTTACCGCTATCTTTGCTGATCTTGAGGTAGATCTGACCTGTGCCATCACGGAGATCGTTCCAGACAACTACAACCAATCCCTGCTCATTCGCATGCACAACAGGATCGTCTACTCCCTTACCGTGATTGGTGAGGTATTGAACGGGAGACCAGTCCTGCATCATCTTGCCGGTTCCCCGAAATGCCAGATCACTTCCCTTGCCCTGTGCAGAATCTTCCCAGACCACAAACGCCTGCGATGTATCCCAGCGAGTGCGTATATACGGCCATCTGGCGTTATGATCTTTATCGCTTAGTAAAGTGGGATCCAACCGTGAATCTTTACCCACTACCGGTGTTTCGCGAACAAAACGGACCTGCGTTTTATTGTTGGAGGGGGTAGTATAGTAGACAAATCCCCTGCAATCCTTTGCATAGGATGTCATAGGGTGGGTGAAACAATCTGTGTCCATGTTTGCCAGTCGTGCACTGACACTGGGCCGGATCGTGGCTCCACGAACGTCAGCTGCCCTTTCACGTTCATTGTCTCGCCTGCGCCATTCTTCCATCTCCTCCTTGGAATTGACATGTGTAAGTACCCACCACCACCATTTATTCAGAAACATGGTACCCTTAAAGTCACGGGATTTGTCTTCTCCCTGGGGAAAATAAGCTGTACGTTGCCATTCCTCACGGGTTTGACCTTTCCAGTTTACTTCAACCTCCAACTCACCTTTGTTTACACAACCACCAGCGCTGGAAGATGAACTCTCGCTGGTGTTACCCATTCCAAGGTAGACTGACTTTCCATCAGGAACCTCAAAATGGAGGGGCCATTTGACCAGAACACTGTTCAATTGACTCTCGAGGGTAAGGTCCAACTTACGCATACCGAAATACATCTGGGGAATTACGTGGAAGGTGATTGATCCGTTACCGGGAATAGTTGCATTATCCAGGTTGGGGGTAATCCTGGCCATATGTTCCTGCCCATATTGCAGTTTAACAGACATACCGCGAATGTATTTGTCAGTCTTATTAATGATCTGGCAGGTGTAAGCGAGTGTTACCGGATCCTGGCCCAATACAACAAAGTCGGACTTATGGGTGTTAACTTCCCATTGCATATTCATTATTGCGGTATCAGCAGGTGCTCCTTCTGTGGATGGTTTTTTACCGCTCGCTGTATAGAGTGCCAGGCTGACGGATTTAACATCAACAGGCACAGGAGCATTTGCAACTAACCGTATATCTTTCCACTCACCAGGAGCCAATGTGCAAGGTCCATCTATAGAACCATCACCCATAAGTCCGACTACAAACCCCTCTGGCACGTTCTTAGGGACAATGACAAATGTCTGAGCCTGCTTGCCACGATTCACTACTGATACGGTCCCACGCTTGTCATATCCGGCGCTCATAGACATCTGGAATTCATCCTGACTGAAACCAACTCCAGCAGGCGTATTAACTCTTGGGGGAACGGTGATTAATCCAGCAGTTAAGCTTCCGGAGCCATCCTTTACCGAGGAAACTATCTGCTTTATGCAGTCATTTGCTGCATCTGCGAGTGGAGAGTCATCGAAGTCCTTATTCCCAAAGCTGGCTGCAAGGACTGTATTGGGATCACGGCCTCGGTATGGCTTGGCAGTCTTTTTCGAGTCCGCTTTAATTGGCGCTACAGCTGCTGAGGTTGTTACATCAATCAGACCTCCAGTTATCCCAAAGGTAGCTTCAGCTGTCGACACATTTCCAACTATCGGGACTTTGACGTCTTTTTTAGTAAACGATCTCGCTGTAAGCTGCAGAGCCAGAACACCATTACATCCCTTTTCTTTACCTCGATTAACCAACGTCTCAAAAGTCGGCTGCCCAACCTTTGTTAACTGATCTGGCCAAGTCAGCAACACAATCTCACCCACTTGTACCTTTCCCAGTTCTTTTTGAAGTTCTTGAGTGAGAGAGAGGAGAAATTTATCAGGGATTCGAACAGCACCCATCCCTGCAGACTGCCTGACAGTGAACACCCCGATCTTAAGTCCATCTCCCTGACAGGGATTTACCATCAGAGAACTACAAACAATGGCTAATAACAATAAAGTGGAAATCTTGAATGTTGACATATTGCACCTCTCAAGCCGTTGCGACGGTTTTCTACTCAGTATCTGCATTTTTAGTCATCATAACGTCTTGGATATGGCATGTCAATCATTACATGGCTGTCCGGTTTCATGAGTATTTAAAGTCCATTCATACTCCGTACGCGCTTTGTGCTACTCAGCATGAACGGACTTTAGGTCATTTCACAACAGACTGAACTATTTCTAAGACTACGTAATCTGGAGGGTCAGTATTCCAGCAGCAATAGCTTTTGCCAGGCGGTCTCGGAATAGCTTGTCACGCAGCAGTTCTGCATCCTGAGCGTTTGTCAGAAAGGCAGGTTCGACCAACACTGCCGGCATGTGTTTGTAAACACCACGCAGTATTCCCAACCTTGAATGTGCGCCCTGGTTGTCTGCTTTGACTCCGCGCATCGGCAAATCCAGCAGGGACAACTGGTGCATAATCCGTCCTGCAATGGTGACACTGCGTTCATCTCCTGCAACTATGAAGCATTCTGCACCTCTGGCTTTTGATGGACCTGCATTAAAATGCACCGAAACCAACACATCACATTTTTCACGCATAGCAATACTGGCTCTGGCTGATATCGGTATTAACTCATCTTTATTGCGGAGAAGGCAGGTAGTTGCACCTGAAAGCCGCAGGTAGTGTCCTATTCTGATGACCATCTCCAGATTTAGTCTGTCTTCGACAAATCCTCCTCCACAAGCCCCGGTACCTGCTCCATGACCGGCGTCCAATGCAACTTTCATTGCGGCAGCCTCTCCTTAATGCTCTGGTAGGCGTGTTCAACAAGGTAGTTGGCAATACTTGTAGGTATCTCTGCACCAGTTGCACAATAGGCAGCCATATGCACCAATTCGACCACCTGGGCTCTGCGCTGATCGGGAGTTAAGTCTACCATCTCTGCTGCCTCTGCAGTCAGCTCCTTGATAAGCGGCTCTCCAATATCAGAAAGCCACTTTCGAGCGGACGGATGCAACCTCTGCAACCCTCTCAGATAAGCCATCAACATACTCAGCAAAGTAAGGACCAGCATGGCCCAATCCAGTATCGATATTCCTTTTACCATTTTATGCTCCTCCATTTTGGAAGTCAGAAGACAGAAGTCAGTAGTCAGAAGAATGGAGTCAGGAGTCAGGAGACTGCCTAGTTCGCTACCTAAAGCCTGAAGTCTGACGCCTGAAGTCTGCTTCCTTCATCCAATCCTGCTGGAAATCAATGCTGCAAATACGGATACCGCAGCAGCTGCCAGTGTCCTCCACATCCACTGCAAGGTTCCCTGGATAGCTCCAATATCTGAACGTATATCCTGTAACGCAGCATCAACACGCACGCATCTTTCAGGGACATTGCCGTCGAGTTTTGCCTTCATGGATTCTATCTCTGCCCGCAAAAGCACCACAGCATCATGGTCAGTCTCGTTCATAATGGTATTCCTCCCAGTTTCCACCGAAGTCAGTCACCAACCATCTCCATGTCTTCGAGTCGCCCAGTCTACCAGTCTCAAAAGTCTTCTAACTGTTCATCATCAACTCTCGGACTCTGAAGACTTCTCCAGCATCCAAAGGTTTTCGGAACAAAGCGAAATCCTTGATAATCCCGTTAAGTGGATATGTGCCTGATGCAGTAGCTCCAATAGTATCTGCAAGTGTAGAAACTCCCGGCTGGTAGGTTTCTGAACCAAAACTCATGATTTGATCAGCGATAAGTTTCTCCCCTACCCATAGCCTCAGTTTGTCACTTGAATAGTCAATTACTCCGCTCACGAAGACATCTACTCCCTCTGCGGCGACTGCGTAAGGTGTCGTAAAGAACTGAAATGCGTCGGCTGCCTGGCTTCTACCTCCGAATGTGAGTCTCCCGGAATCTGTAAACCAGGCGGATATACACGATGAAGATCCATTGATATTGAATCCAAAGAGTTGGTTTCGTCCGGCTCCTGATACAAGCCCCAGAGGGCGGACCAATATTGCCGCGCTCAATCCTCGAGCACCGGAGAGTCTCGGGTTTACTACATTTGTCCCGAACGATATCCGGTCATCGACATTGTCAAATATTAAACCGCTTGGACCAACCAAAGCCTGATAGCTACTGCCATGGTTTGCATATGTCGATAGATCCAGAACCTGCCCTGCTGCTGGGTATGGTGTAACTGTTTGGGCACATGGGATAACGTTTAACCACAAGGCTGAGTCTGTCATGATATTGTCCGGAAGACTTGGTCCCTTTGCAGGTATCGAGGCTGGAATCCTGACTCCCATACTACTCCTCCCCCCAGTTTATGCTGACAGGCTCTGAGCAGGGCATTCCGTCATCGTGCCCGCAATCGTGCTTCATCAGATGTCCTGGAGTCATAGAGACCGCTGTAGGAATTAACTGTTGCACGCTTGAGAAGAGATCATCCCCTGCAACGGCGCTCTCCATTCGGATATCTGCTGAAACGGTATATGTTCCATCCCGATTGACAGTGATATTCGGAAGCCGGTCTTCAGGTCTTGAATCAGAAAGGCATCCTGATACTAGATCCAGAAGTACATATGCATCGTCCCTGGATGCTGTAACCAGACTGAATCCTATCTGGTACAGCATCACATCACCTCTCTGAGCCTGACAGGAGCATCGAATGCCGTTAGGGTTGCACCGGTATCATTGGAGATCAAGACAACCAAATCCGAGCCATCGAATACTCCGTGCAGATATACTGACATCGCATGCGCACCAGTAAGGTCCAAACCATCTTCAGTCCAGATCGCAGTCCCATCAGCAACTGTAGCTCCGGATGCAACTGGCCAAACAGGCTGGGATGCTCCTGATGTCCCCGCCGTAGTTGCCTTATATTTGTGCCCATTCAATACATTCAATGGCCTGCGGGAATCGTTCAAGGAATACGCAGTCGAAGCAGCCCAGGCAGTAAGGCTGCTGGTGGCCTTTGGGACAGCAATTGTCCTTATCAGACTGAGTCGGGTATCTCCTCCTAAAGACGTCTCTGCAGCAAACAGCCTGACAGTCAGGTCAGTCTGTGTGGAAGGATTGACGATAGTCAGCATATACTCGCTGACCGGCGCATTCGGCCTGGATATATCCAGCCGCTTAACAGTATTGGCTGCTTCATTAATGGACCACGAAGCTAAAAGGTCCGCACAAACAGCCCTTTCTCGAAGCATAGTTCCAAGCATTAGAAAACCTCCGGTTTATTAGTTGAAAGTTGAAAGTGGAAAGTTGAAAGTGGAAAGTTGATAGTTGAGAGTTGATAGTTGATAGTTGATAGTTGATAGTTGATAGTTGATAGTTGAAACACTGCTTTTGTCCGAAGCACACACCAATTCCCCCTTGGAGAAGGAGGTTAGGGGGATTGATTCGGGATGCACCAACCCTTGAAAATGGCCCAGAGCAGAGATAGCCAATCGATGGGTAGTATCTTCCGAGTTTCAATTCCCCTACCCCTTCTCCAAGGGGAATTGGTGGTGGAGTTCCCATACTAGTTCACTGCATCAGCAGTTTTCGCGTGATTTGGCGTGTTTAGCGGTTCTCCATTTCCGCGCAATCCGTAAATTCCGCGTCATCCGCGATTCAAAAAGCTACACCTGCGAACCATAAGCGAACTGCCACATTCCGAAGCCGGCGTTGTAGCGGGACCTTACTCCATAGAGGAACTGATCTCTCATGAATCCGCTCTCGGTGTTGCTTTCCAGGCTCTCGAACTCAACCGGTGTCCTGCGCTGCAGAATCAGAGGTTTGATGATTCCTCTTGTGCAAAGCACGAACCAGTCGTTGGTATCGGCAAGATAAGGTGAGACAACCAGCTCCAACCTTCCCTTGAGGACATTATTCGGCATCTTCTGATAGGCAGTAGTGCCGGTGGAATCGGGCCAGTAGACAGACTCCAGGATCTCCCTTGCAGTCCACTCCAGATCAGGAGGAACCGCAAGGGTATCTGCACTGATTCCCATCGGCCGTCCTCTGTCGTCCTTGAACTTGGCCATAGTAGTTATCGCTGCCTGCAGAGCTGCTGAACTCAACGCAGATGTCCCCTTATTGGACTGAGCTGTCTGGTATTCAGCCCCGACAGTCACATGGTCAGTGTCGAAGAAATACTGTCCATCGAAGCATGTGCTGCTGAACCCGGATGCCAGCAAGGCAAAAACGAGTTCCTCCACATGTCTTTTAGCCTCCTGGGCCAGTGATTGCACGCGAATCCTGATCTGCCCATATTGATCATCCTCTATCGCTGCCCTATCAATCCCCAGAGTGGACTCCCAGGTCTTGTTGACTATCGAGTAGTTGCTCTCGATCATCGCGTTGATCTGCCGTTCACCGACAAACTCTCTCATCTTGGGCACAGAACCCAGCCAGGCATACTTCTCCTGGTCCTTACCAGACTCCACAAGCATAGCCAGCCGTTCCCAGTCTGAACCATAATTCAGACCACTCAGAGTCTCAAAAAACAAAGCCTTAATTCCAGGCAAAAGCAAGTTAGGTATATCCGATCTAGTTAAAGGCATTTTATAATCCTCCGGTTTTTTAGTTGAAAGTTGGGAAGAGGAATCCAGAAGTCAGAATCCAGAATCCAGAATAATGGAGTCAGGAGTCAGAATGCTGGAATCTGTTTGCCAGGCATACTGCGGGAACTATTGAGTACCTTGCTTGTTCACATTGTGCAGACCATCGTTCCCGCAGAATAATCGGCATATGTTCCCATCTTCTCCGCGTCCTCCGCGTCTCCGCGTGAGCATCCCTTCTCCTTCCTGAAGCCTGAAGTCTGACGCCTGAAGCCTATCCCTTCCCCCCGTTAGCTGGCTTGGGCGTCTACGTTGAAGGCGTATCCGTCTATGCGGACTCTAACTTCGGTAGCAGACACTACTTCGGCTACGCGACCGACTTTTGGACCGGTGCCCGGGTCGGTAGTAGTGACGTTTGCATTGGTGCCTGTAGAGCTGTTGTCCCAGTAGACTTCCTTGCCTACCCATGTCTGGTCAGCTCCGGAGCATATGAATGAATACACCCCGGATGTCTCAACCCTCAGGCTCTTATCTCCTGCCGGACCAGCGGAGTTGTCGATAGTCTCATAAGCAACTCCCAGAAAAGGCCGAGAGGCTGTAGGGGTGTGAGTTGCATAACCTGCGGATGCATCCGAACAGACCAGCGTCCCCTTCACAATCTTGACAGCAGCCATCTTCAAGGAAAGCAGCTTCCCTTGAGATTTCTTGGTATCACGTGCAATAGTGTAAGCGGCATATGCCATGGTTTTTATGTCCTTTCTTTTTTTGAGAATCCTGGAGTCAGGAGTCAGGAGTCAGAATGCTGTGAACTGTTTGCTGGGCAATATCTGTTGGGAATCCAGAATACTGGCACCATTCAGTCAGGCGTACTGCGGGAACTATTGTGTGTAGGTTTGCTTATATTGTGCAGACCAGTGTTCCCGCAGAATACCTCCAACATATCCCCATTTCCTCCGTGCCCTCCGCGTCTCCGCGTGAGAATCCCTTCTCCCTTCCTAAAGCCTAAATCTAAAGTCTGAAGCCTGTCTCTTCAAACAAACTGTCTGGCTGTATTGGGGTCCAGGCCTAGTTTTTTGAAGAGCTGTATCTGTTCCGGGGAGAGGGATTCTGCGTTGTCCCGGGCTTCGGCCTGCTCAGCAAAACTGATCAACGCAGGCATATTGTTTAAGTATTTGCTGAATAGTTCAGCAGGACTCAGAGTTTCCCCGCCAAAGTTTATGGTTTTGGCTTGTCCATGAATCAGAATCGCCCTTGCGATGTCCTCCAGCGCCGGAATCACTTTGCCTGCTCTCTTGAAGCGCTCTATTGCTGTATCTACCTCCTTCATATGGAGCTCCATCTCCAGGCGGGCATTCTCTTTCTGCAGACTGTCCACTTCCATCGCCATCTTCGCAGCTTCACTTTCATCGTGAGTTGGAACGTCGGACAGTATTCCATCCAGTTCAATCCGGTCATCAAAGACCTGGGCTCCAGCAACTCTTGGTGACCTGACAAGCGACACCTCCCTGATCTCGCTAATGTCTTTGGCAAGGGCAATAGAGAGCCTGCGGGCCCCTGCTCTATCGATAAATGCCCATGCCTGAGGAGAGAACCCTATGTAACCCATTAAGTCCTTTCCCTGCCTCCATATCCGTTTGAGAACACCAATTGCACCATCGAAAGGTGTATCCTGGTGTTCAACCTTCACCGGGGCTTCATGAAACCCCTCAGCCAGTCTGTCCAGATCAGCCTCAGTAACACTGATCCCCTTGTCCGGATATTCCCCGGCCTCAAACAGTTTCGCAATTCTCTCAATAATCTCCGGCATTCAATTACCTCCGTTCTAGAAATCAAAAACTGACTTTACAAGCATTTCTCACGCAAAGCCGCTAAGGCGCAAAGAAGGGAATTGTCATCAACCAAGTATTCTGGCATGCTCCAGGTTTATAGTGACAAAGTGAACCAATGTGTATCACAGCGGAGTATGTCCTGCACATACCCATATTTGTTTTCTTTGCGCCTTGGCGGCTTTGCGTGAGACCACTCCCTATCCCAGCACTGCGGTTTTGATGCATTGGTTGTTACGCAGTCTGTGGATGAAGATGCACTTTATGGTGAAGTTCCTTGAGTCGCGGGTTATGGCGGCTCCGGTTGCCAGCGGAACATCTGAAGCGACAGTCAGCAGCAGCACTGGCCTTGTAAGCCCGGCGATGTCTATATCGTCCATATAGGCTCTTAGCTTACCGCTGTCCAGTAACTGGATCATTCCGCGGTACTGTGTTCCTGCCAGGGTAAACGTTTCTCCTTCCTTTTCTATGGCATTATGCAACCTGCTCCAAAGACTCACCAGACCTCCTCCTCACTGTGGAACACCGGCTCCACATCGACTGTATTGCTGAGAGCAGAAATGAAGGACACTGCTAGATAGGGTCTCAATCTCGTCTGTCCCTGCAAGACAAGATCAGGCCCGGTCCGCAATGCTGGACCGATAGTAACGCCGGCAGCAGCAAAGGTCTCCCCTGCTCCGGACTCACGCATCAACTGCTCCAAAAACTCCCCAGCAATGATCTCCAATATCCCCAGCTTCAACAGTGCCTGCAATCCGGTGTCTGTTGTATCTAACAGACAGCCAGGATTTATCTCCCGTTCAATAACCGGTTGCATCTCAGCAATCAACGCTGCAATATCGGTATCGTGTGAAGTATCAGTGGATGCTATCATAGCCTTGCGCTTTACATCGCCTGTTGTAATGCTGATAGCCATCAGTTAACCTCCTTTCCATCTGCAGGTATCCCCAGGTACTCCCTTATCCAGCCTTCGTCAGGTTTGACTATGTTGCCATTGACCAGTTTGGTTACTGCTTCGGCAATTGATGCAAAGTCCCTGTCATCCATAGTTCCGAGGTTGAATGTCGGATATGCCTTTACACCAGCGAAGTTGAAGTCCACCAGCCGCCGTATCAACTGCTCCTGCATTACTGTCTCTTCAAGATCCCTCTTCAATTTGAGCAGACACATTCGCAATATATCCAAATGGACCTTGGCAAGAGCAAACGAACCGACGCGCATACCCTCATCCGTCATAAGTGTCTGCCCAAGGATTGCCTTAGCTATTTGCTTGTCGTGCCACTCCAGTGTCTGCAGGAACCCGGCTTCTCCTCCTCTTTGTGACTCCATCAGTTCGACCTTAACGTCCTCCGGAATCAGAATGGCTGTCTGCTTTTGGATTCGGTCCAGTATCTTCAACAGCTCATCCTGGGCTGAGCGGGGTAATCCTCTGGCAAAGCTACCTTTGATCGTCGGAGAACCATATCTCTCCAGATACTGATTGAGGAACTTGCTCAGCATATCCTTGCTCCAGTAGTGCTTGTATGCTGCTCGAAGATCGCTCCTGCCAAATGGGCATTCATATGTCGGCATATAGGTATAGACTATAAACTTAGACATATCTAGACATTTGTCACCCATTGTGGTCTTTAACCCGGTCAGGTTCAGGAACTTGTCTGTCTCAAATGTAAACTCAGCCGGATCCTTGCTCTTGACCGACTTTAGACCTACAAATCCGGCATAGGGACCGTCAGGCAGGAGTTCGTAGTTCATCTCTTGAATGGAAACACCTTTAGCGATGGCATCGAGTGCATTGCACAGGATGTCCAGGATATTGCGCTCCATCCGGTTCAGAGCATAACTGACAAAATCGGCAATACGCTTATCCTGAGCATCTGAAGAAGCAGGCAGGACGTTCCACCCTCTGGAAAGCACCGCCAGCTTCTTAATATTCAGACACGCCTGTATATGCGCATCTTTCTGCATCTGGTCATAAACGACATACCCCTTCATCCCCACCAGTTCATCCTGGTTATATGTCATTCCCAACCAACCCGCAGACGCCGCCACCGCACTCTCCTCCCCAACAGCTACCTTACGGGATTTAAACAGACTAAAGAGCTTCAATGTATACCTCCTGGGTTTAGAAGTTCGAGGTTGGAAGTTAGTGGTTGAAAGTTGATAGTTGATAGTTGATAGTTGATAGTTGATAGTTGATAGTTGAAAGTTGAAAGTTGAAAGTTGAGAGTTGAAAGTTGAAAGTTGAAAGTTGATAGTTGAAAGTTGAGAGTTGAAAGTTGAGAGTTGAAAGTTGATAGTTGATAGTTGAGAGTTGATAGTTGAGAGTTGATAACCGGCATTCTATTCCGGATGTGATTGCAAATCACATCCGAGCGTCGCCGTCCTCCCGTCTCCTGACTCCTGACTCCTGACTTCTGTCTTCTCCAGGATACCAGTCATCATATGACTACTGCGTCAGTTCTAATACTCTGTGTAGCTGAGTCGGTGTCCGATGGTTCTTATTGAGATTGGTGAGGTGGATTGCGAGAGCTTCCAGGCCAGGGCCATTGCTATTACTAAGTCATCGTGACAACCATGCCTTGCACCCATTTTCACGTTGCCGTGTTCTGAGATTTCATATTCAAAGAACGACAGCTCGGACAACAAATCCCTGTGCTCCGGT
This sequence comes from Abditibacteriota bacterium, assembly GCA_942493375.1. Classification (GTDB taxonomy): domain Bacteria; phylum Armatimonadota; class UBA5829; order UBA5829; family UBA5829. The sequence continues at coordinate 1,660,874 of OW818698.1, forward strand.
ATAACTAGTAGTCCTCTTGCAAAACCTACTGCCAGCCCATCTATCAGCTCTCTCTTGGACTGCAGAGTAAAGACCAGACCTTCTACCCGGACATTCAAGTCTGCTTCACACAGCCTGTCCCTCAGCTGCTCATTCAATGGGTCACCAATTGATGTCTGATCCGCCAGCACGGCATTTACATTGTGATCCCTGATAAACTGGACTACCCGATCGATCTGCACCTGCCAGGGGAGCCCGTTAAGTCTGTCAACAGCTATCACCTGGCACTCATCCATTGCTATCATCGCTGTGTAGTCTGCGTACCTTGCCCAGTCCAGTCCCATAACGACCCATCCTCCTCCAGTGGGTCTTACCTGCCCCATAGCTCTCTGTATGTCTATGATTGGGAAGACTGCATTGGCATCTTCAATGAACCTGGCCTCATATTCGACTGCATACTGCCTGTCAGTTATATACTCCCGCTGGCTCTCGATATATTCCCTCGAAATATGGGGATTGCTGATCGATGGAAAACTCATCGATATGCACCTGCCATCACCTCCGTTTTCCCCTTTCATGAACGACCTATAGAAATGGTTCCTGCCGAAAGGCGTGGAGATCAACACCAGTTCACCATTCTTATCTGCCAGCATAGGGGCAATGACCTCATTGATCACCGAATCTCTGACATATGCTGCTTCATCGACTATTACCCTGTCTGCCCAATGTCCTCTCAGGTTGCGCCCGTCCTCGTCAGCTGTCCGAGCGCTTACCAGACTCTCACCGATATTCATACGGGTATATGGAGTCCTGACGATTGAATACATCTTGTTCAAATGGCGATGCGACGAGAAGAGTCGTTCCACGGTGTCAATAATAATTCGGCTCTGGTCATAACTTGGCGAGACTATCATCTGTCTGGAACCAGGTTTAAGAATGGCCTGGGTGGCCACATCGATTGCTGCAGCCTCAGTCTTCCCCCATCTTCTCCCACACGCTGCAACCTTTACTTTTGCATCTGCCAGCAACCATTCTCTCTGACTATTGTGTGGAACCCATCCCCAAAACACTTTTGCTAACTTGAGCGCTTTCTGTCTTTTATTCATCGTCCTCATCTAGACTCTTAAATACTTCCGCCAGATATTCAGCTGAATCTTCATCCTGATGTTCCAGGGCTTTGCTGAGTTTCAGGACTTCAAGAGCAGTCTTGGGATCGACTCCGGTGCAGAGTGAGACTACAGCGATGAGGGCTGCATTGCCTGCAATCCTAATAAGGGCCTTGCGTTGTCTGCGTTCGATATCCCGTATAGTAGTGCAGAATTCTGGTGTTTCCAGCCACCTGCGCATGGTTGACTGTCGGACGCCAAGCATTTGAGCTGCCTGTTGTTCGGTGTTAGAGAAAAGCAGTTCGATAGCTGTCTGTTGCTTAGCAGAAAGCATAGATATCCCTCCATTTTCGACAGAGTTGATTGAGAAACAGAAAATACAGAACGTATGTTCGTTGTTTGGAGCAAAAAAAGGGGACCGGTTTTAAGGCCGGTCCATTGCTATCGACGCAAAACAACTTGAAAAGGAGGTTAATACTACAATATAATCAGACACCGTTTGCGCCGGAAAGTATCGCTTGAGAAAAATCTTTTTCTTTTTTTTTGTTTTTAATGCTCAAGTGGAGATTTTTTAGTTACTTAACTGCCTGTTTGCATCCGCTTTTCAGATCAGCCTAGAATACCAAAAACAAAGAATACAAGGACAACTAAGAGAAGCTAGCCTGCATTATTCATGGTTGACTCAGCTTTTTATCTCTAGTGCCAGTAAAAAGCAAAAATAGGTGATAATGCGGATTAGCGAGGGTAAGCCGAAATAAAGCAGGTTGGTGCGAAAAATTAAAACTTACATGATTATAAGACGCCAACAACACGAATTTGTATCACTTTTTCGCGGTATATTTTCATAATATTTTAGTGACGGTTTCTTAAGGTATCGTTTTTGAGCTCAAAAATGCTTGATTGATCAGTTGATAGACACCATTTGAAGCGGTTACAACTGCTATTTCAATGCTTCCAAGCGTTTTAATAGATGAGTCAAAAAGTATGACCCCATCGGCTGTAAATTCCTCATCTGAAAGCCAAATTCCGTAAACAACCGAAATCAATGGAAGAACAGAAATCTTTACTCCAACATCCCCCACTGCTGCCTGTTCCCCATTGAGAGCCAGTGCAGCATTGATAAGCAGGTCCGGTTTCCCATCGAATACTTTCAATAACGGAGCAATTGCACGTTTTCGAAAACTTGCTTCATAGCCAGCAGCCCCCGGAATGTCCCGAAACGCAATTAACTCACCAGTTGGCTGCTTTCCACATGCAGCTGCCAGATACTGCAAAAGCAGTGACCTGACCGCAGGTTTGACTGGAGTATCAGACCCATCCATACTCACAAACCCATCAGGCAATCCTACCAGATGATTCTTTGCCAGATATTCAACCCGAAAAACCCCATTGGTCCACTCAACCCCTGCCCTTGTAGCAGTAACCACCGGATCAATTCTCAACAATCTATCCAGAGCAATCTTCGCTGCAGTCTCATAGCCCTTAACTAAATTGGATTCATCACTCATATAAAACTCCCTGGCAATTGCAAAACTGGGGTTCGGCGTGCCCGAAATATATTACCAGATTTTTACAAAAAAGGGTTTACATAGTGTTGTTTTTACACTATACTATGTGTATATACTACACTAACTCTTAAGCAACCAGAAAACAGGAGGATGAGCGAGATGCCATATACTTACGAATATCCCAGAGCAGCACTGACCGTGGACTGTGTGGTCTTTGGATATGATGAACAGAATCTGAAAGTCCTCCTGATTCAAAGAGACATTGATCCTTTTGCAGGAAAGTGGGCCCTGCCTGGAGGGTTTGTCAACGTAAATGAAACTCTGGACCAGGCAGCACTGCGTGAACTGGAAGAGGAAACAAGTGTTACCGATGTATACCTGGAACAGCTCTATACGTTTGGAGATGTCAACCGGGATCCCAGAGAAAGAATTGTAAGCGTCGCTTACTATGCACTGGTTAACCTGTTTAATCACAAGGTTACTGCGGCTTCTGATGCTCGGAATGCGCTTTGGTTTGCGGAAGATGATCTCCCCGGACTGGCATTTGACCATGCTCAGATTCTCAATCTGGCACTCAATAGACTCAGGGCAAAAGTCAGATATCAGCCTATAGGTTTTGAGCTGCTGCCTGTTAAATTCACACTCAGCCAGTTACAGAATCTGTATGAAGTTATCCTGGACACAAAACTAGACAAGAGAAACTTCCGTAAGAAGATCCTATCAATGGACCTGCTGACTGAACTGGATGAAGTCGAACAGGACGTAGCCCACAGGGCTGCCAGACTCTACAGTTTTGACGAAGAGAGATATATAAACCTTACTAAGCAGGGATTCAATTTTGAGCTGTAGATGCTGAATAGTGTGATTTTTGCAGTCTACATAAAGCAGCGGCTTCGGATTATGGAGTTAGTAAACAAGATCATAGAATCATTTCTCACGCAAAGCCGCAAAGGCGCTAAGAAGGGAATGGTTTCTGTATTCATATCGCTTTAATGCTTAATCCGGGGAAAGTTGGCTTTGGTTAATCGTTTACTCACATTAATGCGAGAGTTCTTTGAAGCATAAAAACTAAGATTGGTGAAAACTCACGCGGAGGCGCGGAGGATGCGGAGAGCATGAGGGAAGGAGCGTTTTGATATGGTTGATTCTGGCATTGATCTATACAAGGCTGTTGCGGGATGCTTATTGGGGACGGCTGTGGGTGATTCCATTGGTTTGCCGGCTGAGGGACTCTCCCAGAGCCGGCAGGCTGCAGTTTTCGGTACGGTTGACAATCACAGACTGCTTTTCGGCAGGGGCATGGTAAGTGATGACACCGACCATGCCTGCATAACAGCTCAGGCACTTGCCCGGTCCGGTGGAGAATCCAGACAGTTTGCTGCCAGCCTTGCCCATGGATTGAAAGTATGGATGTTATCTCTACCTCCCGGAACCGGGCTTGCAACTGCCAGGGCCATTTTCAAACTTCTGGTTGGAGTTAGATCGGAGAACAGCGGAGTGTTTTCTGCTGGAAACGGACCGGCAATGCGAAGCGCTATTATCGGAATTTGTTATGGTGGGGAGACTGGAAAACTTTGGGAACTAGTCAGAATATCCACCAGAATGACCCATACCGATCCCAAAGCAGAATATGGAGCCTTAGCTGCAGCACTGGCCGCCTGGCATTCTGCAAATGGTCAATATGACCCCGATAAATATTTGAGTGAACTACAAACTTTGCTGTCTGACACCACGGATGCATCGGAGTTGTTTTCATTGGTCGCTGTTATAACCTCCAGTGTAAAATCCGGGGAATCTCTTATGGAGTTTATGCAGAGAAATGATTGGGGAACGGGAATAAGCGGTTATATCTACCGGACTGTGCCTGCTGCTCTGCATGCCTGGTTGAGCTATCCGACTGATCTGCGCAAGGCAATAGTAGAGATAATAAAATGCGGGGGAGACACCGACACGACAGCTGCAATTGCTGGAGGAATAGTCGGTGCAGGTGTTGGACCGGATGGAGTGCCATCTGACTGGCTGACAGGTATTTTGGACTGGCCGCGCGGGATAGGTTGGATCGAGAAACTATCACAGCAACTAGCTGAATCCATCAGCTCAGGAAAACCCATCAAATCTTTTGGGCTACTATATCCTGCTGTTTTGCTGAGAAACCTTGCGATGCTGGTAGTAGTTTTAATTCATGGCCTAAGAAGGGTATTTCCGCCGTATTGACCAGCAAATAGGTTAGAGGAAGCTCACTTACTCCATTACCTGTAATTATAGATAGCCATAATTACACTTGATTCGTTTTGTGTAATTATGGCTTTTTATTAGCAGTGCAAACGCAGCATGCCGAACTGGGGTTCGGCGTGCCCAGAAACAAACGGACGGCTGGTTGGCCGTCCGTTTGTCGTGTAGTTTGGCAATATGGGCTGTGATTGTTGTTTATTTTCTACCGCAGCTACCGTTGCCGGTGCCTTGTCCTCTGCCACCCTGGCCATTAGGACAGGTGCTACAGTTCCCATTGCCGTTCCCGTTTCCTATTCCAGTGCAATTAGCTTTGCCAACCCCACCCATCTGCTGGCGGAGTGCTTTGTTTTCATTCATCAGTGTCTGAAGGCTGGTTCGCAGAGCTTTCAGATCATCTTGAGCTTTGGTTATGACGGCCTTTTCTGCGTTATTCTTCTGCAGTTTTGCAATATCAAGCTGCTTTGAGCGGATCTGTTCATGCAGAGCTTTTACCTTGGCAACAAAAACTTTCTGTTCAGAAGTAGTAGGCTTTACTGTGTTCCACCAACCGCCCTGTGCTCCACCAGGTTGAGTGTTGCCCATCGGGCATACTTTTCCCTGCTGACCAGCTCGCATGCCACATCCACCACCAGGACCCTGTGCTGCAAATACATACATCGTAAGTCCGATGGCTAGAACTCCTGTTACCAGAGTAATTGTTAAGTTTTTCATTTCAAATCCTCCAAATAGTTAGGTATTTTCATTTCTAGTTAAATGATACAAGTGTTGAGTTTTAAGAGTAGATATTGAGAGCTGCAGAATATGAGCCAGTGACCACATAATCGCTGGCTCAAGACTACAGTCTTACTTTCCGCGTCGCTTATTGCCGGTCCCGTCCTTTGGTGGGACATTTGGGCAGACCTGGCTGTTGGGACACACACCCTGTTTGCCGCTCTTCTTTACTTTACCTTTTTGATTGCCAGTACCATCTTTTGGCGGCACATTGGGACATACCTGGCTGTTCGGGCAAATTTGGCAATTCGGATTTGTCTGTCCGGTAGGACATACCTGTCCCTGATTACTGGATTTAGTTCCCTTAGATTTTCCAGCTCCCTGTGCGGCAAATGCCGATGACACCATCACAACGGCGAGAATGCTTGCAAGTAAGGTAAGTGTTAGGCGTTTCATTTTTTACTTTCCTCCAAAAATTGTTTACTGCCTATAAGACCGGAAACAGCACGCCCGCATTCCCTGTTTTTTAGAAACTATTTGCAATTTTCTGAATTTGAGAAGGGCTTAGGTCGGCAGTCACGGTTATCATGATGGAATTCACCTGGGCTTCGCCTACTATTCCAAATGGCTCCGATTTTGTCATGCAACGGTTCTTACCCATTCCCATGTTTCCGGCGCGCATTCGACGCCCATATCCCATGCCCTTACCGCGGCCTTGCCCATTGCCACATTCACGCTCAAATACAGTAATGGAGTTCAACCCGTCGGTGTATTTCAATACAGCAGCAATCTTGCCACTGCCTGTCCGTCGCAAAAAGTAACCGTCGAGAACATATCCCTGCGGGACATACGACGGTTTCAGCGGTTTAAAACCAGCCAATTTCTGAACCTGGTCAGCACTAATAGGATTGCTTGCAGCACCGGTATTTACTCTTCTCCATTGTTTTGGCACAGCATATAACGACGTTGATAAAACAGGTTTGAAGCTTATTGAATTGTAAGTAGACCTGGTAGCAAGAGCTCCGGTATGCAGATATCGTTCACTGCGAAGTATTATCCCTGTTTTCTCATCAACCCACAATACCAGCTTCGGATTCCCCTGTGTTTTTGGTTGAAGCCTAATAACATCAGCGATTCGTGCAGCCACTTTCTCTTTACCCGATGCAACCGGAGTATAATTGGACAAAAGCAGTTTCACATGGTCTGTTGCAGGAGGCGGAACAGCAACATAGACCATTTTTGATGATTTCACCAGTGTATACACCGACTTACCATCTTCAATGACTACTACCCCATTCATCGATCCTGAAGTGTATTCCATCCGCAGCTTTGATTTAGAACGGTATATGGTAACTGTAGCAGTTTGATTACGCCCAGCCATATTTACAGTGTTCGTCAGCTTTCCACTAAACACCGCAGTTTTTTCCGCACTATACGCTTTTCTGACTATGTCCGCAGGTGATGCAGCAACCTCACACCCGAGGACAAGCGCCAGTAACGCTATGATGCCGATCCTCTGCAACATCAATCTACCACCTTCTTGTCACTTGCAGCATTATATACAACCAGGCTTACTCTATCTGCAAAAGGATCATTCCAAAGCATTGTAGAGTGGCTATCGAGTTGTTCAAACTTGAATGCAGTCTGCTGAGGCTCAGACTTATTGACCGGAACAAACCAGACTGAAATCGCTACTATGACAAGTAATATGCCTAAAGCCAGAGATGCGTATAAAGGCTTACCTGGCATCGGGATCCAGTGCAGGATAGACTGTCTACGGGGCGTCAGATTCGCGGCGATACTCTCCCACAGATCAGGAGCTTTCTGAGTCGGCATCTTGCTCATCAATGCACCGGCATCTACAAGCGAAGCCAGTTCATCTCTGCATACACTACAGTCAGACAGATGCTTTTCAACTCTATCCCTCCACGCTTTGTTACCCATTTCAAGCGAGTATTCAGCCAATTGTTCAGTTGTGTAGCATTTCGTTGCTTTCATAATTAATACATCTCCACAAATGACGCCAGCTTACGTTTAAGCACTGCCCTTGCCCTTGCAAGTCTGGATAGCACTGTCCCATTCGGAACTCCAAGCATCTTCGCCACATCTTCAACTTCAATATCTTCCAAATGATGCATCGCAACCACCGCTCTGTGATCCGGTGAGAGTTCACCCATAGCCTTATTCACAGCTTCAGCTAAACTTGAATCCTGCGCTCTCTGCGCGGGATCGCCTTCTCGTCCAGCGATTTGCCACTCTTTACTCTCACCGTCACCATGCAATGGATCTATACTTACCTCACCCAGCTTTGATCTGCGGCTGAGTGTATCCTTTGCCCGGTTCAATGCAATCCTGTAAAGCCAACCCGAAAAAGCATCATCCGAACGCAGCTTCGGTAGAGAATGCCAGGCCCTGATGAAAGTCTCCTGGACTACATCAGATGCATCATGGTCAGAACTTACTATCTGCAGGACGAAGTTATAAATGCGGTCATTGTAGCTCCGATAGAGCTGCTCGAACGCACCTATGCTGCCGGACCTGGCCTCAAGAATAAGTTGTTGTTCCCTGATATCTGGTTCTCTCATTTATACCTTGCCCTATAACTAAGACTGGGCTTTTCGGATATGCATTCCCTGTATTTTACACTAAAACACATATGATGATGAATTGATAATAGTACACATCGGTTAATCCTGCCAGGTTTGACATCAATCAGAAAGTGGAATATGATATAAGTGTAACATACATATAGTATAAGGTATATTATAAATGGGCCGTAATAATGCTGACCAAAGTATTCAGGAATTACATTCGCATTGTTTTGCTTGTGGAAAAGAGAACATAAGCAGTCTTCATCTGGAGTTCGTAAACACTTACGATGGCCGTATAACCGGAAGATGTGTGCTAAATGAACACTATCAGGGTTATCCGGGATATGTGCAGGGTGGAATTACTGCAACAATCCTGGACTCAGCGATGACCAACTGCCTGTTTCAACAAGGAATAGTGGCTCTAACTGTGAGGTTGAATGTCAGCTACAGGGAACCGGTTTTAGTTGGTAATGAAATAGTTGTTGAAGCAACCATTGTGAATCATCGAAACCGGGTATATGAACTGGAAGCAAGTGTAATTCAGGATACCATTATTAAGGCATCTGCTGTGGGAAGATTCATGGTAAGAAAAGATGCAATATAGTCCGCAAGTGCTGGACCATTTCGCAACACCAAGACATATTGGTATGGTAGAAAACGCAAATGGCACGAGCCTTATTGGAGATCCGGAATGTGGAGACTTTATGTCCATCAGCATTCGGGTTGAGGACTGGGAGATTGTTGATATTGGTTTTCTATGCAGGGGTTGTCCGGCAGCAATCGCCAGTGGCAGTGCGACTGCTGAGCTTGTACTCGGTATGATGCTCGAAAAAGCAATGCTCCTGACACCGGAAGATGTATCCGCATACCTTGGTGGTCTACCTGAAAGCAAGATGCACTGCTCAAACCTCGGTGTAGATGCCTTGCGATATGCAATGGCTGACTATTTGGGCATAATACAAGATCCACTACACTAATCTCTCTATAAGAATGTTGACATCCGTGGAAATAAAGAACATTAGGTAAGTGTAAATAACTCATAGCTGTATAATACCAGGAGAATATTATGAAAATAGCCATATCAGCAGTTACTCACGATATTGATGCAGATGTCGATGCCCGATTTGGACGGGCGCGGGTCTTTGTAATATACGATACTGATTCGGGAGAACATACATCGCTGGAAAACACAGTTCAAATGAATGCAGTTCAGGGTGCGGGTATCCAAACCGCACAAAACCTGGCAAATGCCGGAGTTAGTGCAGTTCTCAGCGGACACTGCGGGCCAAAAGCATACAAGACCCTTGCAGCAGCCGGAATTGACATTTATGCCGATGTTACGGGAACTGTGTCGGATGCAATTGAAGCATTCAAGTCCGGTAGCCTTAGCAAAGCAAGCGGCCCCGATGTTGAGGGCCATTGGTAAAACAACAGTCATTATTCACAGATGACAGAAAGGAAACTTATAGTGCCAAGAAGAGACGGAACTGGTCCTTTGGGACAGGGAGCAATGACAGGCAGGCAACTGGGCAACTGCGAGCAGAATCCTGCCCAGGAACCCGATAAGACTGATACACCGAATGCCGGAATGGGTATGGCCTGGGGTAGAGGCGGCGGAATTGGTCGCGGCCTGGCTCAGAGAAGAGGTCGTGGCAGAGCAGCTCGCGGTCAGGCAAAGACTGACTGATGAGATTAGCTGTAGCCAGCGGAAAGGGTGGAACTGGGAAAACAACCGTAAGCACAAACCTTGCGCGTGTGCTATCCCGGAACCACCCTGTCCAATATGTTGACTGTGACGTCGAAGAACCAAACGGGCATTTGTTTTTAAACCCACAGTTATCTATGACAATAAAAGTCGAAACCCAAGTGCCAAGCATTGATGAGAGCGCCTGCACACACTGTGGTGAATGCAGCACATTCTGCGCATACAATGCAATCGCTGCACTTGGAAAAACGACTCTGGTTTTCCCGGAGTTGTGTCACAGTTGTGGAGGGTGCACTTTGATCTGCCCTTCACGTGCGATCAGTGAGATTGGTAAGGATATTGGTGTTATTCGCATAGGTGTCTCGGGTGAATTGAAATTTGCTGATGGGACACTGCATGTCGGTCAGGCTCAGAGCCCTCCACTTATTCGTGAACTCAAAAAGCACATCATGGATGGTCATATTGCCATTATTGACGCGCCTCCCGGAACCTCCTGCCCTGTTGTGACTTCTCTGCGCAATACAGACCTGGTTGTAATGGTTGCTGAACCGACACCATTCGGGCTCAATGATTTAAAATTAGCGGTTGATATGGTACGAGAACTGGGCATACCATACGGGGTATTGATAAACAGATCCGATATGGGTGATGACCGCGTCGAAGCGTACTGCACTGAACAGTCAATTCCTATATGGGGGCGAATACCTAACGATATTAGAATTGCGAAACAGTATTCCAGCGGAGTATTGGCTGTGGACGCGTTGCCTGACATCGCTGTGTTGTTTGGTGAGATAGCTGACCGAATCCTTGCTGAGGTGGATGCATGAAAGAAATTGTAATCCTGTCCGGCAAGGGTGGAACTGGTAAAACAAGCATCTGTGCATCATTCGCTATTCTTGCAGAGAGTGCTGTTATTGTCGACTGTGACGTTGATGCAGCAGACCTTCATCTTGTGCTCAAGCCTGATATAAGGGAAACGCACGAGTTTAGTGGTGGGCAGATAGCAATAATCGATCCCGATAAGTGCCTGGCATGCGCAATATGCCAGAAGCTGTGTAGATATGATTCCATTTTTCAGGACAACGGCAAATACCGGGTTGATGAACTTGCGTGTGAAGGCTGTGGAGTATGTGCACACTTCTGTCCCGCAGATGCGATCTGTATGAGTGACTCCATAAATGGCCACTGGTTCGTATCCGAGACACGCGCTGGGATAATGGTCCATGCAAAACTCGGAATCGCTGCCGAGAACTCCGGCAAGCTGGTTGCATTGATTAAAGAAAGAGCAAAGCACATAGCAAAGGAGTCATCTGCACAGTTCGTGATTGTCGATGGGCCTCCGGGTATTGGTTGCCCTGTCATATCATCGCTGTCAGGAGCTGATCAGGTTGTGGTTGTAACAGAACCCAGCGTGTCCGGAATCCACGATTTAGAGAGGGTGATGGAACTTGCAGGGCATTTCAAAGTCCCGGTAAGTATAATCATCAACAAATACGATATCAACGAAGACAAGACAAATGAGATCGATAGTCTGGCTCTAGCACATGGGATCCCTGTGTTAGCCAGAATACCTTATGATCCCATATTCACAGAAGCACAAATCGCTGAAATGTCAGTTGTCGAATATAGAGAATGCACGGCAACTGAAGAGATTCGTAAAGCCTGGACACAGATATCCGGGCAATAAGACAAAACAGGAGTATATTGATGTCAGAAGAACAAAGCTGCGGAAGCAGTTGCAGTTGTGGAACTGGTGGCGGTTGCGCCACCGATAACCTGGATGATTTTATGGCTGAAGTAGACAGAGAAGAGTCTTTAGCCAAAATCAAGCACAAATTGATTGTATTATCAGGCAAAGGCGGTGTGGGAAAGAGCACTGTTGCAGTAAATCTTGCAGTGGCTCTAGGCCTGTCTGGAAAAAAAGTCGGCCTGTTGGATGTCGATATTCACGGCCCAAGCGTTCCGAAGATGCTTAAGTTGGAAGACTACAGGCCTGAATCCAATGGAATGAAACTTGCTCCGGCAACCATTGGCAACATAAAAGTTATGTCCATCGGCTTCCTGCTCAATAACACAGATGATGCAATTATCTGGAGAGGCCCAATGAAAGCCGGAGTTATAAAGCAGTTTGTAGAGGAAGTCGCGTGGGGAGAGCTAGACTACCTGATCGTAGATTGTCCTCCGGGAACAGGGGATGAACCTTTATCGGTTGTCCAGACACTTGGAACTGCAGATGGCGCAATAGTTGTTACCACACCGCAGGATATTTCACTTGCCGATGTGCGAAAGTCGATCCAGTTCTGCAACCAGCTCAAGCTGCCAGTAATCGGTGTGATTGAAAACATGAGCGGTTTCGTCTGTCCACACTGCGGAGAAACAGCGGAAATATTCAAGTCCGGCGGCGGTGAAACCATGGCCGCTGACATGAATGTCCCATTCCTCGGTCGTATTCCACTGGAAGCACACGTTGTAGAAGCTGGAGACAACGGAACTCCCTATGTATATACTTACTCTAAAACTATCGCGGCGAAGTCTTTTGAGGCAATTGTAGCCAGGATAGAAAGCCTGGTCGCACCAATCGTGAAGGAGAGAACTAACATGTTAATTGCATTACCAACCACCGATGACCTGCTCTGCATGCATTTCGGGCATTGCGAGAAATTCTTCGTTTATGAAGTCGATGCCGATGAGAAGAAGATCATAGCCAAAACCGTGCTGATTCCCCCACCGCATGAGCCAGGCCTATTGCCTAAGTGGCTCCACGGTGAGGGTGTTGATCTGATTATTGCAGGAGGAATGGGGCAGCGAGCACAGGGGCTGTTTGCTCAATCCGGAGTAAAAGTTCTCGTTGGTGTTCAACCAAATGATCCTGATAGCGTAGTGATGGAATATTTAAACGGAACTTTGACAACCGGTGATAATGTCTGCGACCATTAATGGGAGCAACAAAGAAGCTTTTGCTCATAAATAAAATGTCTGTGTAAAACAAGCGATTTGAGGTAAACGACGATGAAACTTGGCATGATTATCACTCAGACCGAACCTGAAACCGTGTTTAATGCACTGCGTTTGGCGCTTTACAGCCTCGAACAAGGGGACGAGGTGCGTATATTCCTATCGGGTATTGGTGTCGAAATTGACAAGATAGAGGATCCTAAGTTCGATGTCAAAGCTCAGGCGCAAAAAGTTCTGGATGCTGGTGGGGAGTTTTTAGCCTGTGGTACTTGCCTAAAATTGCGCAGTTCCAAAGGTTCTGATATTTGTCCACTCTCAACTCTCAAAGACCATTATGAGATAGTGCGAGACTCAGACAAACTCATAACAGTTTAAACAACCGCATAGCGCTTCTAATAATATGTTGAAATAGCAGTATGTAAAAGTAACAGTTCAACGTCGCGGGAGTAGTGTCATCTTGAATGCAATGAAGGATCTCAATAAAGCAGATCCTTCACTGCATTCAGCTGACAAACTACCTATACTCTCGGCTTTTGTCCCTACTGCCGTAAAAAGCGAAGCTTGGTGAATAAAGCGGGCTAGGGTTATGCAACTAACAATCGGTAATTGTGATATATTGTGTTTGTTTTACAGTTCAACACAGAGGTAGACCATATGAAATTGAAAACAATCCTTTTCTTCATGCTCATTCTGGGTGCAGTTGTCGGCCTATCGTTGCTTACCACCCAGTTATGGAAGGACAAACCTGAATCATCAGAAAGTAAGCCAAGTGCTGTTACGATATCTGAACAGATGACTGTGCGTGAAGTGGCTGCTGTATATGAACTTAGTCCGAAGACACTCAAAACTTCGTTCGGCCTCACTTCACCATCTGATTTGGACAAGACACTGGCTGAACTTGGTTTAAGTGTAGAACAGGCACAGCAGCGCTTGCAGGGAGCTAAAGTCCTTGCATCGGAGGAATCATCCAAGAACTGGTTCAAGATACCTCTGAAGTTTGCTCTGTGGATAACCTTTATAATCATTGTTTTTCGTCTAATGCGCCGTGGTCAGATAACTCCCCAGTTGCGCAAAATATTATTGATTACGGCAATCGGAGTATTCGGTGTAATCTTGGGATCTGATCCCAGCCCCATGGGGACAGTTAAAGACACAATCGTATTGTTTGGAAAGGAACACGTTATCTTTCCACCAAGACTAGTGGCTTTCATTGTATTTACGCTTCTGGTTGTCTTCGCCAATAAGTTCATTTGTTCATGGGGATGCCAACTAGGTGTATTACAGGACTTGATATTTAGGATCAACAGAAACTCAACCGATACCTCAGGACTTAGCCGACAGTGGAAACTGCCTTTCGCACTAACAAACACTATCCGGATCGTTTTCTTTGCAGCGCTCTGCGTATTTGCTCTAGCCTGGGCTACCGATATCGTGTCTCCCATTGACCCATTCCGCGTATATGGCCCCGCAAAGCTGGGGGTGATAGGTTCCGCATTTGCCGGACTTCTGCTTATCACCAGCCTGTTTATCTATAGACCCTGGTGTCACCTTTTATGCCCATTCGGCCTGACCGGTTGGATTTTCGAAAAGCTTAGTGTTTACAAAATCAAAGTAAACTATGACACCTGCATAGCCTGCGAAGCTTGTGCAAAAGCTTGTCCATCCACAGTCATGGATGCAATTCTTAAGCAGGACAAGGTCATACCGGATTGCTTCTCCTGCGGGACCTGCCAGCGTGTATGCCCGACAAAATCCATCACTTTCGATAAAGGCGCCAGAACAAAGCCTCCTGTCGGGAAGTTCAACGCAAAACAATAAGCTATAGTTAGGAATCAATAAAATGCCAAGAGGGTACTGCCATCGACACGGTGAAGGACAACCCTGCTCGTGTTCTATGGGAAATCTATATCGATTTGTAGAACCGCTGGTGCTGTATCTACTCAAAAAGCAGGGTAAAACATATGGCTATGAACTTATGGGTGCTGTGCAGCAGCATGCTCTCACTGACTCGATTGTCGAACCCGGTGCCCTCTACCGCACCCTGCGCAAACTGGAAGAGAATAGATTCGTTGTATCTATCTGGGATGCCAGCACTGCAGGCCCTGCCAGAAGAGTATATGAGCTGACAGGCGATGGTGAGGATCACCTGCTGGAATGGACTAAAGTCCTTAAGCACCTGTCCGAATCAATGTCAGGTTTTGTCTTTGATGTTCAGGAACTGATGAAGAGAGGTTAAAGAATGACTGTTGCGATTTACCTAATAAAGCATTTCTTTTGTTCATCAAAAAGAAATGGAGCAAATGACATCTATTAATGTATTTGCTCCCTGTGTAAATTCCTGTTTACTTCATGCTGATGGAAATTCGAAAGGAGGATGCTACTTTTTTTTGATCACTTGTACTGTATCCGTCCCCAAAGTCCCAGTGTTATCGCTAAGAGTCATCGTAGCTTTGCCAACTTTCACAGTTGCCTCTACATCTTTCTCATTAAAACCAGCCACCAGACAACCTCTGGAATCCGGCCAAGTGCCTGTGGTGAGCACCCCATTTAACTTCAACGCTGATTTAGTAGCATAGGTGTAATAGTTGATATTAGTGTGGACAGTAACCCTGCCACCCTGATCAAAGTTCAGAATCAGTGTCTGAGGAGACACTGCAATCGTAATCAGGTCGCGATTACATGAAAATACTGTAACCGCCGCCAGCAAGAGAATTGACGATATACAAATCAGAAACAACTTTCTAGCCATGACATTACCTCCTTATGGAACTATGTTCAAAGCGGTATATTTGCGCTTATCCATAGCCACTTAATACTTGTGACTATCTGATTTGTAACAATGTTCCAAATATCTATATGCTATATACATTTAGTTTTTTTGCTGTAGTAACTTTGGTAGACGCCTCATAGTATCCCAGCCTCTCTAAGCATACTTGATAAATCACTCCTGCTAAATACACCCTCAGTTCGAGTAATTTCCTTACCTTTTTCGTCCAGAATCAATAGAGTTGGAACAATCCTCAATCGCCAGTGTCTGCATTCTGCAGGAAAAACTTCGGTATCTACTTTCAATACATCGGCCTTTCCTTTCAGCTCGGAGGATGATTTTGTCAGTGTCTTCTGAGCTTCTTTACAGGTCTTCACTTCATTTGAAAAGAACAATACTATGCAAGGAAGTCCTGAGTTAGTAGTCATTTTAAGAGGAGACTTTTTAGTTGCAGATGCAGGAAGAACGCGGCAGCAGTCCTGACCAACAGCACATGTCTGTGCGCCTGCATTGTTTATTGGATGCCTTTTCCGAGTCTTTGATCCCCATGCCGCAATCAGTCCTGCTGTAATAGCAAGAACTATGACTGTGATTACAACATATTGTTTCTTATTCATTGTGTCCTCCTCCTAAAATGACTACTGGATATTTCGCCATAGATTGACTGGAGTTATAGTCCGGTCATACATCAGCCACTTTGCATGTCCATCAAAAAACATATAATTGCTCCCTCCAAAGTGCCTCCTTTGTGATGGATACACTGGTGGGAATGAGTGGGTGTGATGGTCGGGGCATATGCGACAGGTGGCCTTTTGTGATTCCCCTATCATTATCAACTGCGAAGGTTCTTCAATTTGCGATATCCAACCATATTCGGGAATACCACAGTAGTTGGGACTACTCGGATCCATCGTAAAACCAGTGCAAATGTAGCCATAGCTACCAACATGTCCATGTCCGCCTACTGCTCCTTTATGAGAGGGGCAAATTATCACATCCCATGACTTACAATAAGGTTGTAGCAGCTCAAACCAATAAGCAGTTACTACAGAATTCGGATCAGTAAAGTCACGCTGACAGTGTGGGCAGTAAGATTCATCATAATCCTGGGAATACATCATCGCTGCATTCCCAAGCTGCTTGAGATTGCTCAGACATGATATAGCCCTGGCTTTCTCACGGGCTTTGGCGAAAACAGGAAATAAAATGGCGGCTAGTATTGCTATAATTGCTATAACAACTAGTAATTCGATTAACGTGAATCCACTTCTCTTCATAACAAAAAGTTCCTCCGCTTATACTTGTAGCTTATCCCAGAACGCATGATACTCATTGCTACATACAGCTAGTATACTACATATACTAGCTGACATGGGATAGTATAGCGGATGGGTAATTGTTTGTCAACATCATTTCGATGAGTTTTTGAAACAATCCGAGGAAACGAAAGCAAAGAAGAAACTAAGAGGTTTATATTGGATATAGACTCAGTAACCAGGCTTCAGTTGAATACTTATTCGGTCCTGAAGCCTGGTTATTCGTCCGCTATTTGCTTCTGCTCTCACTCATATAGTAGAGCACCGGAACGGCCATTCTTGACAGGAATGTTGATGCAATCTCTCCGGCCATCAGGGAGATAGCCAGGCCCTGGAATATTGGGTCCATCAGTATGACTGATGCTCCTACCAGAACTGCTGCAGCTGTAAGCAGCATAGGGCGGAAACGGACTGCGCCTGCGTCTACTACTGCTTCTTCAAGGGACATCCCCTGCTTTCTTCTCAGCTCAATGAAGTCCACAAGGATAATCGAGTTCCTGACGATTATTCCGGCTCCTGCTATGAAACCTATCATTGAAGTCGCTGTGAAGAAAGCTCCAAGCAGTGCATGTGCCGGAAGAATACCGACCAGTGTCAGCGGGATCGGCGCCATAATTACTAAAGGCGTCTTGAATGACTTGAACCATGCGACAACCAGGATGTAGATCAACACGAGAACAGCAGCAAATGCAGTCCCCATATCCCGGAAGACCTCGTATGTTATGTGCCATTCGCCATCCCACTTCATTGCATACTTGGTAGTATCAAATGGAGATGCCGTTGTGTATCGCTCTATTTCATAACCCTGAGGTGTCTTCATCTCACTTATAGTTTTGTTCATTTTCAGGATCGCGTAAACTGGGCTCTCCTGAGAACCTGCAACGTCACCAGTTACATATACAACCGGTTTTAGATTCTTGTGATAGATGCTCTTGTCCTGGAATGTCTGCCTGACCGTTACCAACTCACCAAGTGGAACCAGATTCCCCGAGGCTCCCTGGACCTGTATGTTCTTGATCTCCTGCAGGCTGCTCCGCTGCGACAATGGAAGCTGCAGGTGAATCGGCACGTCTTCTGTTGCTTCAGGGATATGCGCCAGTTCGGTCCCATTTCCTGCAACAGCCAGAGATATAGTCTGCGCGATCATCTCCGTAGAGATGCCGTTCATAGCTGCCTTTTCTTTGTCCGGGATCAATTCATACTTGACCTGATTGGCCTCGACATACCAGTCGACATCGGTTACACCTTCAGTCTTCTGGAAGACGTCTTTAACTCTGTTTGCTACGTCCCAACGGGTCTGATCATCCGGCCCATAAATTTCCGCTACCAGAGTCTGCAGAACAGGAGGACCGGGCGGCACTTCAGCTACTTTTGCATTAGCTCCATACATTCGGGCGATCTCGTGTATCTTCCCTCTCACGGATTTTGCAATGGCGTGGCTCTGACGTTTGCGTTCTTCCTTGCCGACAAGGTTCACTTGAAGATCGGCAACGTTGCATCCCTGCCGCAGGAAGTAGTGTCGCACCAGTCCGTTGAAGTTATATGGACTCGCTGTGCCGACATAACTCTCAACATCCGTAACTTCCGGAATTGTAGCCAGATAGTCAGCCATAGCATTTGTTGCTGCTGCGGTCTGCTCAAGAGTTGTCCCAACAGGCATATCCACAATCACCTGGAACTCACTCTTGTTGTCGAATGGAAGCATCTTAACGGTTACAAGCTTCAACGGGAACAGTGCCATTGATGCAAGCAACAAGATTACAACCATCACCAGGAAACGTGCCCTCTTTACAGGATTAAGGATGAGAGGGTTCATTAGTTTGCGGTAGAGATGAGTAGTCCAACCCTCTTTCTCGTGCTCGTGCTCACCGTGTTCATCGTCATTGTTTTTAGAAGCTTCGGACTTCAAGATACGATACGACGCCCAGGGCGAAATGATGAACGCAATCAACAGTGAGAAGATCATCGCAGCCGTAGCGCCGATTGGTATAGGGCGCATATAAGGGCCCATCAATCCACCAACAAACGCCAGCGGAAGTATGGCTGCGACAACTGCAAAGGTTGCCAGGATGGTCGGATTCCCTACTTCATCGACAGCCTCTGCTGACACTTCCATCAGGTTGCGTCCATGATTAGCTGGCATCCGGAAATGACGGACGATGTTTTCGACTACAACTATTGCATCATCGACCAGAATACCAATCGAGAATATCAAGGCAAACAGCGTTATTCTATTCAGAGTGTATCCATACAGATAGAACACCAGCAGAGTCAGAGCCAGTGTCACCGGTACAGCGATAGCTACAACAATAGATTCCCTCTTGCCCAGAGCAAATGCAATGAGCAGTGTAACCGAAATTATAGCGATCAGCATGTGCAGCAACAGCTCATTAGACTTCTCTGTAGCTGTCTCACCGTAGTTGCGGGTTATCGTATAATGAACACCCGGAGGTATCAACTTGCCTTTAAGAGTTTCAACCTTCTCAAGGACTGCCTCAGCGATTTTGATGGCGTTCTTTCCCTGGCGCTTTGAAACAGAGAGAGTTACAGCAGGATGTTTTCCTTTTAAAACCGCATGGCCTTCTGTTTCTTCAGCACCTGGTCCGAATTGTATGTTGACGTATGTGCTGGCTTCCTCTGGGCCATCACTAATAGTGGCAACCTCATTCAAGAAGACCGGTCTGCCGTTTCCAAGGCCGACCACCACTCTGCCTACATCATCCGGCGTCTGCAGGAACTGACCTGCCTGCAAAGCGAAGTTATAGTTACCGTTGGCAAAATGACCAGCAGGATACTGCGAATTTGCACCTTTGAGTGCCTGTTGCACTGCACCAGGTGAGAGTCCGTATGCTGAAAGTCTGGTTGCATCAAGTGTCACTTTGACTTGACGACGCAATCCACCGATAACAGCAGTCTGCGATACATCCTGCACAGATTTCACCTGGTCATCTACCTGTGAAACCAGGCCGCGCAGCTGATAGCCGTTATAGTTCTCACCGGAGAACGTCAACGCCAGGATAGGTACATCGTCTATTGAGCGTGGTTTTATGAGAGGTTGTGATGCACCCGATGGTATCTTGTCAAAGTTCGAATAGAGCTTATTATATAGCTTTACTATACTTGCTTCGATGTCCTGACCAACGTAAAAACGCACTACCGCCATCGAGCCACCGGGACTGCTGGTCGAGTAGACATACTCAACCCCCGGGATCTCCCATATCAGTTTCTCCATTGGAGTAGTGACGCGGTTTTCGACTTCCTTTGCACTTGCACCCGGCATCTGGACGAACACATCCACCATCGGGACGATGATCTGCGGTTCCTCTTCACGAGGAGTCATAATGACCGCAAACAGTCCCAGGATCACCGATGCGATGATAATAAGCGGCGTTAGTTTTGAATCAATAAATGTTTTGGCAATTTTGCCGGCGAGACCTAGATGCTTGTCCATCACAATCCCTCAGCCTTAACCGACACTCCATCTGAGAGCACGCCAGTATTTTCTATTATGATGCGGTCACCGGGTTTGAGACC
The DNA here is from genome assembly GCA_942493375.1 of Abditibacteriota bacterium. Lineage (GTDB taxonomy): Bacteria > Armatimonadota > UBA5829 > UBA5829 > UBA5829. The sequence continues at coordinate 1,681,278 of OW818698.1, forward strand.
CGACAACACTTCGAAACCATCTTTAGTCGCATTTCCGATCTTGACTGTCTGCATCCTGGCCTTGTTTTCTTTGTCAACAGTGTAAACCGCAGGGAGTCCTCCCTCATCATGCAATGCCAGTTTGGGAATAGTTATCCCACGGCTATAGCTGACCGGGAAACTGATTCGACCAAACTCACCTGATCTTGCCTTAAGGCTTGCAGGCAGGTCAACTTTCACTATAAACTTGTGACTGGCAGGATCACCTGCAGGAGAAATCACGGCAATCGTCCCCCTGGCTGTCCTGTCCCCGGCACCTATACTGACATCCATACTTTTACCGACTGACATGTCCCGTGCATATATCTCGGGAACGGTTGCTTCCAATCGGTAGTGTGAGTCAGCTTGTATGGAGATCATAGGAATCCCAGGTGAAACCGTATCACCAGGATCGATCATTCGAGCAGATACAATCCCCGAAACCGGAGATATAATCGTGGCATAACCTAGTTGTGTCCGTGCGAAATCTACTGCAGCCCTTGCCTGTGCAACCTGGGATGAAGCTACTTTTGAATTACTGACGCTCATCTTGTTCTGCACTCGAGATGCTTTAGCCATCCGCAGAGCTTCCTCTGCCTGTTGAACTTGCTGCTTAGCAGCCTCAATTTCCTGAGTTCGGGAACCTTCTTCAGTTAAGCTTGCTTGCTCTTTAGCAGAATCAAACTGTGCTGAAGCTATATCATAAGCAGTCTGCACGCCATCGAGCCGCTGTTTTGTTATAACATCCTGCTCATATAGCCGTTTCATCCGGTTCAGTTCCATCTCGGCATTCTTGAGCTGAGCTTCAGCCTGTGCTACTGCAAAATGTGCCTGGGCTCTCTGTTGCTTGCGGGGTCCGGCATTCACCAAGGACAAATGCTCTTTGGCAGCTCTGAGTCCAGCTTCCGCGCTTGCAATGCCAGTGCTGGTCTGAGCCTTTTGCAGGTCGATAGCAGTATATGCGCGGTCAGATCCGGCTGCAGCAGCACTTAATGCGGCCTGCGCTTGTGCAAGCTGAGCTTGGAGGTCTCTTGATTCCAATCGGATCAAAACCTGGCCTCTGCTTACATGATCACCCTCATCTACATTGATTGCCGATACTGTGCTCATGATCTTCGGAGCTATTTTTGCCTCAACTATCGGGAGCACAGTTCCGGATGCAGATGCAGTATTAGCCACACTGGCACTGGACAAGGTGACCGTCTTGACATCAATAACCTGTTCATTCTCAACTTTCACTTCAGGTTCCGGATGCTGTCTGGTCATTGCCACGACTACAATAATCGCCACGACAACCAGACCCGAGATCAACAACAGTTTCTTCATTGATCCTTTTCGTTCTTTCTTTTCCTCTACCATGTCTGACCTCCCAGTCCGTATTATTCAAGATTGAACCAGCTTTTGCCCTTACTGCCGGTCAAAAGCAGAGATTGGTGAATAATGCGGACTTGTTATTTAAGTCCGAACTTGCGTAGTAGTGCCATCATAGGACACCAGTTGGTTAGACCGGACTGAAACAAGTTGAGTCCGACAAACGCGGTAAACAGATACCAGTAAGCATTCACATAGTGGCCCAGCGCCACACTTAACATAATGAACAGGCCTGCGATCAGGCGTAACGCTTTATCAACTGTCATTCTATTTTCCTCCATTAACGAACTAACATATCAGTCTGCCCATAAGCTCTGAGTAAACTCACCTGGGCAATCTTCACATCGTAAAGTGCAGCAAGTCTGTTGACTCTGGCAGCAGTTAAAGCTGTTTCCGCCGACAATACATCTGTAAGAGGAGTAATACCCTCTTTATAGCCTGCCTGCAGCACACGGACGATCTCTTCAGCAAGTTGGACCTGGCTGGCAGTTGTCTGGACTCTCGCGTTAGCAGAATCCAGATCCAGCTTGGCTGCTGTTTGCTCAAGCTCAACACGCCGTTTCTGGCTCTCTAAATCCTGACGGGCTCTTTTGACGGCCGCATCGGCTTCTTCTATGCTCGCTCTGGTCAGTCCGCCATCAAAAGCATTGAACTTAACGGCAACTCCAACCATTAAGGTGTTTGAGAGTCGAGGGAACTGGGCTCCACTTGGTTGATTATAAAAATCGGCACTAACAGCAACCATAGGCTTCTTACCAGCCTCTGCAGCTTTCTTAGCCTGTTGCGATGCTTCAATATATGCATTCCCTGCAGATATCTCAGGCCTTTCTGCTGCGATGGCTGCAACAGCTGCATCCGGCGCAGTATCAATTGCATCTGCAGAAAGATCAATCTGCGTATCTGCTGGAAGCCCAATAACTGACCGCAGAGCTGCAATCGCCACATTGTAGTTGTTCTTTGATGCGATCAAATTGTCCTGGACAGTAGTAAGAGCAACCTGGGCACGCAGAACGTCGGATTTTGTAACTATACCAGATTCGTTCATTTTCTTTGCCGCATCATGGCTGGCTTCCAGCGATTTGATGCTTGCCTGAGCTATATCAATAGTCTCCTTTGCCTGTCTTGCCCTGAAATATGCTATTCCAACTCCAGCCAGGACATCAGCTTTGGCTGCATTCACCGAATGGGTGGAAGCTAGATAACCTGACTGAGCACGACTCACATTTGCTTCTATCTGCCCTCCGGAGTATACAGTCTTCTGAGCTCCAATACGGTTAATAACAGTGTTATGGGCCCAGATTGAGGTTTCTCCAAACATGGTCTCCTTACTCAGATAACTGTAGCTGCTTTCCGCTCCCACTGTTGGATGCTGGGCGCTTTTCGCCTTGTTGATTCCAGCTTTTGAAATCTCCACCATCGCTCCTGCGCTGCTGAGTTGAGGGTTTGATGTCAGCGCCAACTGAGACGCAGACTTCAGATCCAGCAGAACTGGCTGCGAGTCCGCAAAAACAGGAGTAGCACTCATATAGGTGCTAACTATTATTAGGGATGCAAATAATCTTCTATGCATTTGATCAAGCTCCAGGAATATTGATAGATTTTAATCTGTAGTTACTTATATAATCAAGCAAGAGTGAGGAAGAGTTTCATTGCTTCTTCCATTGCTGCTTCCGGATTGGTTGAGTAATCATTGTTTTTCATGCAGTCCTGCATCTTTCGGCAGAGCATCATAAATCCCACTTTATCCAGGGCTTTCCGAGCTGCACACAGCTGGAGAATAACCTCCCCACAGTCCTGGTCTTCATCCATCATCCGCTGCAGCCCCCGCACCTGCCCCTCAATCCTCTTAAGTCTTCTGACTACATCATCTTTACTATCTGCCATTTGTTTCTCCAGAAAATACCCTAGGGGGTATGGTATTTCAATAGTATATACCACATGGCTATAATAATCAAACATCTAAATGGGGATTTTTTTTAATACACCACAAATGGCATTATACCCCGAAAGACAAAGTATCTCCGGGGTATAATCAGCTGAGGAATTTCTATTTAAATATGGTTACTGGTCTGCCGGTAATGGATCTCACATGTCCATCCATAAATGCTACATTGGTAAATGACCACTTGGCATACCCATGCAGACCGCCTAAGCCCTGTGGATAGAACCATGCTCCAAATACATCACTCCACATCCATGTATCAGCCTCTGCCATTGTAGTTAGTTGTCTTGGTGGGTGTGTGTCGATGAATGGGCCAGTGTGAGCGTGGATACCTGCCATAGACCAAAAGTAATATCCCACATTGCCCACATTGTAGTTGTCACGTGTTGAAGCAAGCGCCGGGTCTACTTTTGCATAGTAATCTATGGATGGACAATACCACACCTGCCAGTTCTTAATGTATGGATCAAAAGCAGCAACCACATTAGGCATAGGGTTGCCTTGCGTTGGTGCAATTGGGAACATTTCATCGTAATCCTGGGCATACATTAATGCTCCAAGACCCAATTGTTTGATATTGCTTAAACACGCACTTCGCCTGGCATTCTCGCGCGCCTTTGCAAACACTGGAAAGAGTATCGCTGCCAAAATGGCTATTATGGCAATGACGACAAGCAGTTCGATTAGCGTGAAACCCAATTTCCTTTTCATTTTTGTTTGTGTCTCCTTCGTTGTTTATTACTTCTAGCCCGCATTATTCATGATTTAATCAGCTTTTGCCCTTACTGCCGGTCAAAAGCGAAGCTTGGTGAATAAAGCGGGCTAGACTTTACTGTCCGCGAGCACAGAATCTGGGCAAATTCAACAGTGCAGCAACACCAGCTATTGTTATGCCATAGAAAATCGTAGTGCATTTGAGCCCAATAAACCTGTCAACCGTTCCGTTTGCGAGCGTGCTGCCGGTAACCAGGGTCAGGTCGCACCACTCCAGAGCTTCATCAGTCTTGTCATCTCCCTCAATAATCACTCCACTAAAGGGTTTGCCGATGTTTTCCAGATCGAGATCGATAACTCTCAGATTGTATGCTGGAGCAAGTACCTCTATCATTCGTGGTTGACATCCGATCAATGTAATACGTGTCTCTTTCGGGAATTCCGAATTAATTTTTACCAGTAAGTCTTTTGCACACTCACGTAGATTTTCATCTTTGCAATGCACAGTCTTTTCAGCTATTCCGAGATGTGCACACATAGCATTAATTGCTGCAACAAAGACTCCCCGATTTCTCACGGCGGTTTCATCGGTTCCAGCTAAGTCCAGATCAAGCACATCACCAAGTTCACCATCAAAATCTACTGGTACCGGAGAAAATGCCTGTCCCTTGCCGGTCAGGAATTGTGCTTCCAGAATGCCTTCTTTGCCTTTGTATATAGGATAGTCTTTATCAGTATTTTCACCGATGGCGACCTCGGGGGGTAATTTGCGTATTTTTACTTGTAAAGGTGCATTCAACAACCCAGGTTCTGCTTCTGCAATTCGTCTTGCTGCATCGCGGACCTGCTCTATGATAGGTATGTTGCCCTGCATAGCATTACTCATAACTGGTAATCTCCTTGTTATGCATCAACTGTTTGAAAAGCTGACACTTTATAAATCCTATGCTACAGCTCTTTACATGTAGATGTCAATTGCATATAATATACCCGTTCAACATACGGTAAAAAATATGGTGTGACTTACACACATTTGTATCATCCCGGCTACCCACAAACCAATACATCGGGAATAACCTTACCAGAGTCGGGAACTATTTATGAGGTTTACTCATATTCAATACCTGCATAAATGCAACCAGGATTATCCATATGGAGGCATCTTTCATGAAACGTTTGGTTATGATGGTCTTTCTGATTTCTTTGGTGTCTATTATAATGCCGGGAATAGTATCAGGCTCTGTTAATAAACCACCCAAAGTTTTGGAAATACTTTGTGCTGGTGCGATGCGTCCTCCCATCGAAGAAATGCTGCACAAATTTGAATTGGAAACAGGTATTCATATCCAGATATCATATGCTTCTGCCAGTGCATTATTGCAACAAATGAAAATGAGCCCACACGGTGATCTCTTTATTCCAGCAGACAAATATTACACCGATCAAGCAGTAAAAGATGGCATCGTAGAAGCACCTAAAGTGTTCGCGTATCTGCTTCCGGTAATAATGGTTGAAAAAGGTAATCCGTGTAAGATTCGTAAACTAACCGACCTGACAAGGAAAGATATTCGCGTTGGATTAGTTGATAAACGTGTAGGTGCAATAGGCAGGCTGTTCATAGCGCTGCTTGAGAAAAACCACATCAAGCTAGATAAAATCAACACTGTATATAATGCGCCTATAGTTGGTGATTTAGCCAACGCAGTAAAATTGAAAGCAATTGACGCAGCTGTTGTTTGGAAACCTGTGGCAATGTCTTATACCAAAGAAGCCGATTATGTCACTATTCCAAGAGATAAGAACATCGTTGTCCCAGTATCGGCTGGCATTATAAAAACCTCTTCAAGAAAAGCTCATGCCCAAAAGTTCCTCACTTATATGACATCAAAAGCAGGAAAAGCCATTCTTGAAAAGTATCACTATCCTACTACCCCACCGATTACCACAAACAAAGAGCTCATAACCAAACACTGATATTACTGATGCATATTCTATTGTAAAGGTACTTTCGGAACCTGCTATTTAGCATGCCAATCCGATTGCATATTTTCACTTGCTGGCATTTCCCAGACGCTGATTTGAATGTGCTATATATGCAAGTTGTATATATGAGGGCAAGTGTCTTTAAGTTCCCGATTTTTCTGAAAATATTTACTGCGACACAAAAAGATATAACTACAGATAATATTGTTCATTAATACCATTTCTACTATACTGGTATTTAGCATATAGGAGAACAATTAAATGGCAAGAGGACAATGCGCGAGACACGGAGAGGGACAACCTTGTTCGTGTGCAATGGGCAACTTATATAGATATGTCGAACCTATCGCTCTCTTTCAGCTCAAAGCTAAAGGGAAAACGCATGGTTATGAGCTTGTAAAGGCGCTGAATGAACACTCCCTCACAGACTCAGTGGTAGACCCAGGAGCATTATACCGCACACTGCGTCGCCTGGAGGAGAATGGGTATGTAGCCTCAGAATGGGATGTAAGTAGCGCAGGACCAGCAAAAAGAGTGTACGAATTAACTGCTGATGGTGAAGAACACCTCCGAGAATGGATAGTAGTTATGGAGCAGCTTGCTCAGATGATGAACGGATTTGTTCAGGATGCCAACGCGCTATTCACAGCAGAAAACAAGACCGATAAATCCCCATAGGGAAATACATATCCCTCCGGGTTTTCACATCCGGAGGGATAAACAAGTCAACATTAACGAACAGGTGTTTTAGTAATTCAGAGTGTTGTGCATGTTGACTGATGAAATTGTCTGCTCCCACTTCAACCATTTGGCATGTCCATCTGCAAATGTGTATACAGATCCGCCATTGTGCCTGTCCACACACAGAGATGAAGGCCATTGATCCGAGTATTCCGGAGCAAATATGGGAGATGGATGGTAATCCTGGTCTGCATAACCTTCGGCTCTTTCCGCAGTAGCTATCTGATCGGCAGGAGTATTAAAAACTGCAATACTGTACCCGTGGCTGACAAATCCATTTATTAAATAGTCAGTCTTCATGCCTGTTGCTGTATAGTCCTTATTGCGGAATGATGGACACTGGAACATTCCATCATTTTTGATGTATGGTTGCAATAAATCATACCAGTTGCAATATTCACCAGCCGGCCCTTCACTTTCGACTACCATCGGATAAGTCTCATCGTAGTCCTGGACATACATCATCAGAGCCGTACCAATCTGTTTACAGTTGGATACGCAAGCAGACTGCCTTGCTTTCTCCCTGGCTTTTGCAAAAACCGGAAAAAGAATAGCGGCTAATATGGCTATTATGGCAATAACAACCAACAGTTCAATAAGTGTGAATCCGAGTGCGCGATTGCGCCCGGAATGGATAATAAAATTCATTTCGTGCTCCGTATAAAAATAAATGTGCCCTGATGGTATCCTACTCATGTAAATATGAATTACCGAGAGAGTTACCATATAAGCTTATGTTTGTCGTTATTGTGTTGGGGATACTCAGGCGACTGGTGGAGCACGTGGTGCGACTGATGTAAAGGAGTAAGGTGATGGAATGTGAGTCTGTAGAATCAGGATGTCGGACTTTATATCCACAGCTTTACCCGGAATAGCTATTCCAGGAGTCGAATTATAGGATAAATTTAACCAGACACAAGCAGGACAATCAGTGTCTTTATGCTGAGTGTCAGAATTTAATAACAGATAGTTGGAATTATTGCCGGATTGAGTATGCAGACAAACAATCGTGTCAGTAAATCCCGTATGGGTATGGAGAACAGGCAGAACAGAGCCTATAAGCGCAAGCCATAAGGCTAACACAATGCTATTGCAGTTTGTCTGCGGTTTGTTCATCCGTCTGTACTCCAGATGTACTGTATTTTTAGTATAGCATAATCTCAATGCATGGATAATAGGAAACACTCGAAGATATATGTCATCAAATCCGAACTTATCCAAGCCCTGTTTGAGCAGAATACCAATCCCATTATTTACCAATATGCTCTTTAATAATTGAAGTATAGAAGAGCAGGCACTCAGTTCCGGATCATCCAATAATTTTCTGCACTTCGGAACGCTAGGTGATTGCAACTACAGCATAGATTCCAAAACTGCTTGCCCCAAACCAATTCAGGCATTGAGCAGCAAGAAATCGACTGTGTAGGGTTCATGTATCCTCTGCAGACTGGAGACAAGATCAAGGATTTCTGCCTGCTCAGGAGCACACAGACCTGCTGTTATGGTCCCAGACCGCAGTTTAACCAGTATGTATTAGTTGAGATGAAGGAAGCTGTGAAGTTCCAGCGCATGACCCCGGTTATGATCAGCGGAAAGTTCTTTAACAAAGTATACTTTAACAATGTCTCCCTGGATTCCGACGCATTCTTCCCATTCCGAGACAGCCTCGATCGCGCCAGCCTCAGCGGAGTCAAATACATCGTCCAATCAGGCGGCTCAAACCGTGACAACACAGTAATCTCCGCAGCCAATGAATATGGCATGGCGATGGTTATGAACGGGATCAGGTTATTTCATCATTAGGGTGAGAATGAGGTAAATCAAGGCTCTTCGCCGAATGCTTCGCGGACCAAACCCCAACCCTGATCATTTGCATATGCTGCTTCTGCTTCTTCGAATACTGTGTTTAGTTCTTCTTGAGAATAGCCAAGCACAGTGGCGACTTTCGTAACTGTTACCCAATCATTCTTGGCCATTCCATATCCTATTGAGTAATGAATCATATAGCATAATGCAAGAAGCTTGATTCCTATTTCTGGGCGACGTGTCTCATACGCCAATCCACCGATTTGGCCAACAGTAATAGCCTCCGTTGCTTTATCCCCTATCTGTTGACTCATTTTCAGAGCTTTGCTGAACTTCTCCTTAGCTGCCTTAAAATCGCCTGTTCTAAAATCAATGGTTGCTAGGTTATGCCAAGTGACTGCTTCACCGGCTTTATTACCTTCTTGCTTCTTTATCTTAAGTGACTTATCAAACTTCACCTTAGCCATATCGTAATCGCCGGTGACAAGATCAATTGTTGCCAGCTGATGCCAAATTTCCGCTTCACCTGTTGTATCTCCTATTTGGAGACTAATCTGTAGGGATCTGTCGCACTTATCCTTAGCCGCATTAAAATCACCCAAGTCAAGATCAATCGTTGCTAGCTGATGTAATGTAGCTGCTTCAGCTGCTTTGTCACCTATCTGCTGACTAATCTGTAGGATCCTATCAAACATCTCCTTGGCCAGTTTATTACCATCTGTTTTAAGACACACAGATGCCAATGCATAATAACTAGCTAATATCCCTTTGTTATCACCCATCTTTTGATACATTTCAAGCGATCGGGTTAGATTAGTCTTAGCTATACCGTATTCTCCCATTTCCATATATGCTTTGCCAATCTCAAATAATGGTCTGGGATGAGCTGCAATGCTGCATATTTGTTGACTAAGTCGGATTAATTCAGCATAAGCTCCAGACAAATTTAGATGATTGCTTATTGCCGTTGTAACATTTATCGCATCACCATATTGCTGTGCAGCTATATACATGCTACGGGCTTCCACCAGACAACCAATTTCGGGAATGCCAAGTATTATCCCGCATTCAACAGAATCAATTCCCCACAAGTAAGTACCCGCGCGTTTACATGCAGCCTTTCTATCTTCAATACTTATCCGCTCCGGAGACAGCAACCACGTTTTTAGGAGTCTATATATACTCCAAAGAGTACCATCGGCTTTCTCCAACTCCGGGTAAGCCAGAGCGTAATCCTGCCATTGGCGTGTATACTCCAGCACGTTCGAGACAGACTCACCGGATGCTGCTGCGATTCCTTCCGGATTCATAGTTATGCCATATACTGCAGCGCAGCACAGGGCTTTTTGCGATTCAGGTGATAGATATCCAAACAACCGTGCAGTGAAGATACTCTCACAGTATTTGTCCCTTATCTCCTGTAGCTGCGACTTTTTGACTTCGGTTGAGATTTCAACTTTATCAAGTTCTGCCTGGAGATCACATGAACTGATTGTTTTCAATACTGTGCGGATTTGGGTCATAAACCTGGGAGTGCCACCGAAAAGTTCATACAGTCTTTTCAAAAGCGCTGATGAGAGTTGTCCGCTGTAATAACGCTTCTCGACATCCTCATCTCTGAGTATAAACTTGATGAACTGTGGTTCAGTGAAGTCTCCAAGTGGATATTCCTCCACTCCACTCTGAAGCGAAGTATCTGATGGCAGGTATCTGGATGTGATGATTACTCGCGAATTGCCCGATAGATTGTCTACAAGTGACTGATAGAATGTCGATAACTCGGGATCAAGAATCTTACGAGTAGATTCGTCCATATTGACTTCGAAGTTATCGAGAACCAGAATGAAATGCCCATCATTAAGATAACCGACTACCAATTGGAGCTTATCGGCAATCAGGATACCCGGATCGTTTAACAAGCTATGCTCTTCGCGCATACCTTTTTTCAGAAACTCAAGGCGGCATGATTCCAATATACGTGAAGCAGAATGAGGGTTGTCTTCTGCAGCGGAAACAGCGATTGGTATGAATCCATCAGTTTTCAATCTCCACACAAGCCTTGTTGCTAGTGTGCTCTTGCCCGTTCCACCCATACCGGTCATTATAACGACTTGCAAACTGCCATCGCGCAACCTTGGGAGAAGCTTTTGAATATCGCGCCTTCGTCCCACGAAATGCTCTGTATAACCCGATTTCATTCCAGGTATTGGCTGTTGCTGAGTATTCTCATAACACGGGGGATCGGCATCTGCTTTAAGGTCCATTAGCAGTTCCTGCTTGGTCGAGGCATACAACACTGGTAAAGTCCAGTTAGGTGTTCCTGTGCTTTCACACTGCTTGCGTATATGCTGCCGGGCTTGCGTCAAAGCTTTATCGATACTCACACCAGTCACAAGAGTTTTGTAGAACTTATTGGCGAAGTCAATGGCAACAGTATCCAGGATCGATGCTGTCCAGCCTACAGCAAGCGGCATTTCTTCACGCACCAGGCCCTGACATACTCCACTCAGCGCATTCATTTGTGGAGCTTTCCCACTCAGACATCCACTGACAAACACACACTGTACATTGCTTCCGGAGAATAGTCTTTGCCCGATCTCCTTCGAAGATCTCAAATCAGCCTTACCACTCTCATCTTCGAAACAGAAAAAGCCCATTCCATCCTTAATAGTACCGTGCCCGGTCATATGAACAATATGAGGATCAAACTCATTGATCTTCTGCTGAAGCTCATCAAAAGTGCCCATATCACACGTTTCGAATACAGCGTTTGGTCCCGCTGCTGCGATTGCTGCCAGCAGGCATTCTTCCTCACGCTCGTAGTCCAGTTCATGCTGGTCTGTAGGAGAACAGGCGATAATCAGCACTCTCAACGGACCGGGACGCAATGCTGTTGGAGCAGAAGCCAAATGCTTATCAGACCAGGGCAGACGCCGCACGCTCCACTTGGGGTCAAAACCTATAAAATCAGCATCCGGAATATACAACAGCTCCCAGGGTAGGTTGAGTATCTCGGGCAAGTCCGAAGCTATTACCAGAGTCCGATGGCTATTAGTAATGCGACCCGATAACTTCGCCCACGCTCCACCGAGAAACAGATTAAAAATACCGGTTCCAATCGCCTTGAGGCTGTCATTGGCGACCATCGGAAGCTTCCCGTGCTCAAATGACTGGTTGAAATCCCGGGAAAAAGCAGCAATCGACTTCGCATCACTGGCAGATAAGGTTTGATTGTTAACAATAGACTCGCCATCAAGGTCAATGTGGTATATAAATTCATTAGTAGAGGGTTTCTTTATAGTTAGAGTGATTGTAGATTCTTTATTCATAGCAAGCCTGCTTTAATGACAGTAATATGCAGGCCACGGAGATAATACTGCCAACAGCGCGCCTACAGCAATTGATCATAATGTACGTTAGAAATAGACCAATGTCAAATGAAACGTGCCAATCCATAATGTATTCACTGATGACTACTCGGTCATTTCCCACGTTTCTGCAAATAACTTTCAGCTTCTTTGGTTAGTTCTATATAACGGTCCCAGTATCCGCTTTCCTTCATGGGACCGTGTGCCCACCAGCCTATGGCTTTGGCTCCATTTTCGAGGGCCAGTTTGAGCATTGTTTGCTGTTCATTGAACGTGGGGTGTCTGGTGTAGAATGGTGCCCCTTGCCCTTGCAGACATATCATGATGCACTTGTTGGTTGAAGCTTCCAGTGTGGTCTTTGTCCAGGCACTTACTATTTCCAGTGGTGAAGACGGAACTGGATATGGATCGGATGCTAGAATATCGCAGTAGGGTGCAAATGTCTTCAGGAGCATCGGGACGTTGTCCAGTATGATGACCGGGTGGTTTTTATCGATCGATTTAGCAATCTTGTATGCCTTGCCCAGTCTTGTAAAATCAGGCACAGTCCCCGAGGGCTCATCCGCCATATACCAGCCAAGCAGGGCAGGATGATTTTTGAGTTCAGCGATTGCCAGCTTTAGGTTTTCATAGTCCTGGTTTTCACCCCTGAGCAGGTTACACAGGTGCAGCATTACCTTGAGACCATTTTTCTGTGCATCATCCAATAGACCGCGATTGTTTTCTATCCATTTAGGGTCTCGTGGATCATCTGAGCCACTTACTATAGTGTTGAATCCCCTGGATACGACATCGGCAAGGCCCTGCGGCAGGAACATAACAATCGGGCTAAAGAACTTGCCATCTGATTTGATATAACCATTGGCAGATATTTCAACTTTCACGGGGATAGTTGTCGCCTTGCGTATCATAAACTTTGCTGCATTTGTTATTGTTTTAGAGGCAGATTCGATTGATAAACTGAGCTCATAGTCTCCAGCGTTCAATCCCTCTATACTCACCAATCCATTCTTGATAGTTGTAGAAGCTTTGATTGGCTTACTTGATCTGAGCAGAACTGCTTTTACATCGGAATCCTTTACACCGCTTGGGAGAGTGTAGTTTATCCTGGCAGTCTCTCCTGCATAAAACAGAGGTGAAACTACCTGAGCTTCAAACTTCTCCAGTTCCTTTTGGCTGATAAATACAGGGCACTCCCGGGTTAGTCCGGATTCGCAATAGCTCAGAAGCTTGTAAGCTCCCGGTTTCTCGAAGCGGTATTTCTTTGTATAGGACTCACCGGGCTGGATGGAATCCGTATATACACTATTGTTCTGTTCATCTTGAATAACAAACTCGATTACTTCATTAGTGTTGTTCTTTTGTGAAGCCAGAACCTCAGTTTGAACATCATACTTGAACTCAGGCAGTGCTGCTGACTTATCTTTCAGCAGCAATTTGGACCATTTCACAGGCTTGTGGAGTCCATCAGACATAGGGGAAGATACAGCGATCTGGGCTGCGTCACCATCAAATCTGGATACACACAGCAGCAATGAATCCCCTTTTGAAAGGTTGATATTCAGCTTTGACAGGTCTATTCGAAAATCAGCTATCCACCTATTTTTCTCAACAGTCGTGAAAGATTTCCACTCATAGTCGATGGTATTATCCAGCTTGAACTCATCAAACTGAGTATTTGCAGCGTTGATTGCTAAGTGAGCATAGTCCTGGATCCTGTTTTTTTGAGCATCTCTACCGATAAACAGCTCCACACAGTCATCGCGGTAAACTTCACCATCTCTGGTCTTTGCCATTGCAACCGGTTTATATCCTGGTTTGTAGCTACTGACTACTTTCACATTTAAAACACTGCCTTGCATAGAGAGCAGTGCAGTCGTCTTATTCACCGGACTTGTGCTATTTGCATAGACCCAGTTGAGATCAAAACTGAGATCGTTTTTGCCCAGCGTCATTACCTGTCGCGGCTGTGTCCGGTCTCCGACAACAGTCACACTCCTAAGCCAGCATCCGAACCCCTGATTCTGGGAGTCTTCAAACTTTACATAGAGTTTGTCTGCAGGAAGAAAGGAACTAACATCCACAGGATACACGCCAAAATTGGAGAGTCCCGTAACATCCTTTGCTTCAGTTAATAGAGTCCAGTTCACATTATCCCTGGAGATAGAGACTCTGTACCTATTGCCCATTTCCAGATTCAAGATACAGGATGACAAATCAATGGCTGGAATTCTATATGTAAAATGTCCTCCGGGATTAACTACACGACCGGCCCCCAGCCATTGAACGCTCTGGTCAACCGGACTGCTGCTCTCTTCTTTAAGAAAGAACTTCTCAGCCTGACTCCCCACTTGAACCCTAAAAAGGGGAGAAACTGGTGTATCTGCTAAAGCAACAGAACACATAATAACCGTTATTCCGAGGATCATAATGAGAATCTTACTCAATCAACTTACTCCTGTAACCCAGCAAATGTCCGTTGAACCAAACACAATTTACGTTGAAACAAGGCCTTTGTCAAATAACTCAAACTTGATAGAAAGATCATTTCGTGTTGTGGACTTCCACAAATCCCATCTGCAATGTATCATGTATGGCGTAAGCGGCCTTTATGGCTAACTTGAAAGGATTTATTATGCGCAGAAATACTGACTGGCTGGCCGAAGGTAAGTTCGGCATGATGGTGCATTTTATACCGGCTATTTCCGGTGATACTGATATGGAGAGGACCTGCGAGCTTAATCGGCTGGTCAATGGGTTTGATATTGACAGGTTTATGGGTTGGTTTGAGGATTTTCAGGCTGACTGGTTGATATTTACTCTCGGGCAGAACACTTGTTATTACAGTTGCCCTAATGCAGTTCTGGATACGGTTGCTCCAGGGCATACGTCCGATAGAGACCTGGTGACTGAGATTGCTACCAGAGTCAAAGGTTTGGGGAAACATTTCATAGCCTACCTGCCCGGAGACTTCGACAGCAAGGCACATGAAGTTTTGCGACCTATGTTTGATCTGGACAACGATTCCCGGGCCTGTTTCCAGAAACCTTACCAGGACTTTATGAGAGCATTTTCTGATCATCTGGGCAAGCTGGCAGATGCCTGGTGGATGGATGGGATATGCGTCCCTGAAAATAAACCGGCTGACTGGAAGGGGTTCTATGATTCTCTGCGTTCAGGCAACCCGGACACTCTTATCGCTCCCAGTCCCTGCCCCAGTTTTATACCGATGGAACCTAACCAGGACTACATCGCCGGTGAAGTCTATCGATTAAAAGGTTGGAGACACTGGGGTGAGAACCTGGACGAAGAACCCGTGCCTCTGCCTACTTCCAGATTCGTTGATGGAGTCCAGTGGCATGCTCTGATGCCTATAGATGAGAGCTTTACACCGGACAAAGAGCCCAGCGGACCGGGATACTACTCCGATGATGAACTTGTCGAATGGATAAACGCCTGTAACTCTGTAGGAGGAGCAGTGACCCTTGACATGCACATCCACCCGGACAGCAGTTTGTATCCGGAAACGGTTGAGCAGGTGAAGAGAGTGAAGGGTAGGCTTTAGGCTTCAGACTTCAGGCTTCAGGAGAAGGGAAATTGTGAGTTATGAATTATGAATTATGAAAAAGGGAAGGGATTGGCTTCTGGATTCTGGATTCTGACTCCATTATTCTGGATTCTGGATTCTGGATTCTGGATTCTGGATTCTGGATTCTGGATTCTTAAGGTAAAAATATGCAACAAATATTTCAGTGTGTGCCTAATTTTAGTGAGGGCCGGTCTGTTGAGGTCGTTGAAAAGATCGTTGGGGCTATTTCTTCTTCGTGCCAGGTTAAGTTAATCGATTACTCAATGGACAGCGATCACAATCGATCTGTCATTACCTTTCTTGGAAATGCTGACGATGTGCTGTGTGGGATACTCAGTGGAGTTAGAGCAGCTATCGACTTGATTGACCTGACTAATCACGCTGGAGGACATCCCAGGATTGGTGCTGTCGATGTAATCCCTGTTGTCCCTGTTCAAGGAGCCACCAGGGAGGAAGCTATCGAGTTGTCCCAAAAAATCGGGCAAGCAATCGGTTCTGTGCTTGGGATTCCTGTGTATATGTATGAATGGTCTGCTACACATCCTGAAAGAGTAAATCTGGCGGCTATACGCAAGGGTGGATTTGAATCCCTTAGAGATATCGAGTTAACGGGTAAAAAGGCACCTGATTTTGGACCAAACCATATCCATCCGACTGCCGGGGCTGTCGCTATAGGCGCAAGAGGTCCATTGATCGCTTTCAATGTGAATCTTAGGACATCAGACATAAAAGCAGCCAGGCACATTGCTTCAAAGATAAGATCGCTCCGGGGAACTCCGCATGAACTTATTGGAGTAAAAGCCATCGGAGTTCATCTGGAATCCCGGGATGTCGCTCAGGTCTCCACCAACATCACCCAACCCGATAAAACCGGACTCTTTGAAGTATACACATTCATCCAGAGTGAAGCAGCAAAGATTGGTATTGAGGT
Source organism: Abditibacteriota bacterium (assembly GCA_942493375.1). GTDB lineage: Bacteria > Armatimonadota > UBA5829 > UBA5829 > UBA5829. The sequence continues at coordinate 1,697,741 of OW818698.1, forward strand.
GTTGGAATCGGAATTGATAGGGGCTTCAAGGCTGGAATGCTTATTGGACCCGTTATGCAGAGCTCTAAAACTGCCGGAACTATCTGAGTCCAGGATCATTGATATGCACTTAGACTGATGTAATAATTCATTCTCCTGAAAAATTGGATCGACCGGGTGATCCATGACCCGGTCGAGTTCCCAGGACATCCATGTCCAAATTATCCCACTTTTTCCGTGTATTCAGTGTATTCCAGTGTAAATGCTATGCATTTACACCTGTGGTTGATTTATTTACTCAACGGTTACTTTGGTCATCTTGTCGCCCATTGCGATGGTTTTTACAACATCCAGGCCTTCGGTAACTCTACCGAATACAGCGTAGGAACCGTCCAGGTGGGAATGTGCTCCCAGGGTGATGTAAAACTGGCAGGATGCGCTGTTGGGGGACTGGCTGCGGGCCATGGCCACAACTCCAGCATCATCGTGCAGAAGCTCCGGATGGACTTCCAGCGGTATCTTCTCATCTGACGATCCAGTTCCATTGCCATCGGGACATCCGCCCTGGATTACAAAATCAGGCACGATTCTATGAAATGTCAGTCCATCATAAAATCCACTCTGGGCAAGTTTCACGAAATTAGCGGTAGTTATAGGGGCATCAGCTTCGTATAATGCAAACTTGATTGTCCCCTTTTCTGTTTCAATTGTAACGGTTCTCCCGGTCTCAGGCATGTCATACTCCTTGGTTTTTCTGAAAGTTACTCCGAAATGTCATTATAACATGAACGGGTATTATCTGACGGATCTGTCGGATCTGACCGATCGGACGATTGTCATCCTGGAGCGCAGCGAAGGATCTGCTTTTTGGTTTTGTCTGATACAAACAAAGCAGATCCTTCGCTGCGCTCCAGGATGACATGTTACAGATCCTTCGCTGCGCTCCAGGATGACATGTTACAGATCCTTCGCTACGCCCAGGATGACAGATTACTTCGCAGCCAGCGCTTCAAGTGCCATAAGTCTGAGCTTTTCTATATCTTTCCCATCTTTGTAGGCTTTAATGACTTTCTTGAAAACCTCAGGTTTCTGCTTTGAAAGCAGGCTCAGCAGGCGATAGTCTTCCCAGCCTTCGCGGAAGGCTTCGGCGTGCCTGGTAGGTACTGGTCCCCTTGGTCCGGGGTAGACAACCTGGTAGTCCGGAAGGTTTTCTGCAGACATGAAACCCTCATCGAAATCGTTCCAGGGGTTTCCTCTGGGAGCAAAGTAGGAGTAGTACCCCCAGCCATTCCAACCCAGGCTGATGGCTCTCCATGCAAACCTACGATATTCTTCAATGATATCCCGTCTCTCACTCTTTGCGTGATGAGATGATACGCTGTAATAAGCGTCCACAAACCTCTTGTGACCGAATAGCTTGGCTGACTCCGGCCTGTTGTCCAGGTGCAGAAAGAGTGGACAGGAGACATCGATGGTCTCGTTATACCAGGGGGACAGGATCTTATAGACATCCTTGTCCGGACTGATTGCACCGTTTTCAAACCCTACCCAGAAGGATGGGTTGCAATAGATGTTAACTTTGGGGTCAGCCTTACGGATAATCCGGCAGAATGCCCCGTAAACTTCAGCATTTCCCATTCCAGGCTCATCAGTCAATTCAACATACCATTCATCGTATTTCAACCCAAGCTCCCGGGCTTTCTTTACGTGCCCTTGAATGATACCGATTACCTCTTTTTCCACTTCCGGGGTTATCTGGTCAGGTTTGAAACTACCGCCATATATCTTGTGCCCGTAGTCGCCGATGCCCCATATGTGATAGATTGCTTTGCATTTCTTGCGCGCGGCTTCTGCAGGTGTGCCTTTGTCAGGCCAACCGTTCCAGACGTTTATCCCGAGTGAAGTCTTGTAGTCGACCTCTCTCTCCATTCGATCAGAATACTCGAATGGGAACATATTGGTAGTCCCACTCCAGCTCTGCAGCCACAACTTGGGATTCGGGAGCTTCACGTCCAGGACTTTGACTCTCACAATTTGAGGAGTTCCGCCATCGTATGTGAGTTTGGCTTCATAGACACCGGGTTTCGCCATATCGGCTTTGACAGTCACCCAGAATACTGCAGACCCTGCAGCAGATAGCGTGACATCGGGAAAGTCCATAATACCTGCGCCATTAGTCAGGAACTTCTGCATAAAGGTTTTTCCAAGCATATTGTCCTTGGAAAACAGAGGACCAATGACTACTCCATGCCACCGTGAAGGTATCGCTCCCCCAACTCTGAGTTCTCCGGAGATACCCTTGGCATTGCCCATTCCCGGAATTGGCCTGAACGCAGAAAGAGAGACCTTGACTTTGGTCGGTGCATTGATTGATGTATTGGTCAGTGCAAATGCGGAACACTCAGATTCGTTCCTGGCCATCACTATCTCAACCGGCTTTCCTATATCTTTAGCCTTTGGAAGAATGGGTTTCCCTGAGAGAGTTCCCCAAGTCTCCAGTGCAGACCAGACAGCTGGTTTTTCACCAGCTTTTCCGAGCTCAGTCTTCCAGACAAAAAACTGCGAATCCGTGCAGGCTGTTGATTGTATGCCAGGAATGCCTTCCAGGGCGATACCATTAGCTATAGGCTGTGCAACAGTCGGCTTGAGATACTCAGGAGTATGGTCAGACGCATCAGCATCCCCCCACGCCAGAACTTCATCAAGGTAGGTCACATTGCCTGCATCAACAGTCAGCTTGATATATCTTCCAGACGGTTTACCAGGCACTTTGATACGTTGTAGCATGCTGTCTGCACAATTTTCCATCGAGAGCTGAGCAATACTCTTCCACGAAAGACTGTCCGTTGAGATCTCAACCTTTACATTTGTCTTCTGGCTCTTCGTTATAAGATCGATTTCATTGAACACGCACAATCGTTTGAAGTCCATGGTTACCACAAGAGGCTTTCCAACGATTCCTACTGGAGCCCACCAGTTGCCGGAGTAATACCCATCCAGTAACCTGCGACCAAACTTTGTCCTGTCTTCCTTATATATATCTGCCGGGGTATCCGGTTGAGTTTCATATGTGTAGTCTACTCCGGTCAGCACACACTCTCCCCAGTAGCCTTCGTTGTCAGTAAGAAGTTTACCTGGAGCACCGTTAGCATCCTTTGATCCATCGAACCAGGTTATCTGATCCGCTTTTACACTGACAGCACACACCAGAACCATAAACACAGCAATATAGATCATACTATTCATATAGTTTCCCTCTCAACTCTCCACTTAAGACTACCAACACCCAATTGTCCAATGTTAATTGTCAATTGTCAATTGCATATGTGCTATAATAATAACTGATTGGAATAGTCCAGTATAGTATTTTATGGTGGTGATCCAGGATGAAATTATCTACAAGATCGCGTTATGGACTCAGAGCTATGTTGGTGCTGGCTCAGTATGTTGGAGACGAACCCGTGATGACCAAAGAAATTGCAGACAAACAAAATCTACCTGTTACATATTTGGAACAGCTAATGCTCACGCTCAGAAAGGCTGGGCTGGTAGTCGCAACAAGGGGAGCTAAAGGTGGATATGTGCTTTCCAGGAGTGCAGACGATATGACTCTGTGTGATATAGTTGAAGCTCTAGAAGGTCCACTGGACATCGCCGATTGTGCCGATGTAACAAATTGTTGCCAGGCCCCTGACACCTGCGCCCTTAAAGAAGTGTTTACTGAAGCCAACGATTCTCTCCGACAAGTTTTCAGCAGACGCACACTTGCTCAACTTGCTGAAGATCAAAGACTCAGAGACGCTGCCGGCTCATCGATGTACTTCATCTAGCGCGCATTATTCACCAGACTCTGCTTTCGACCGGCATTAGGGGCGAAAGTGAGTCAATCACGAAAAATGCGCGCTAGCCCGTGTTATTCACCAGACTTCACTTTTGCAGTGGATAGTGCAGGCCAATAGACCTAATCATAGCGCTCAGTACCGTGTCGTTTATAAAGGTGGGATATGACAACTGACTCAACGTGCAGTCCCGTTCGCCGATTTCATGCTTTAACATTATTTATACTATCCATATTTTTACTGCAGTATCCGGTGTCAGCTGCACCGGCACAAACGACAGTCCTGCAAAACGCTTCCATAAAGGCAACATTCCAATCAGGCATCCTCACTGGTCTTGTTAATCTGCATACCGGAGTGTCTTTGGCTACTCCAACTCATGATTCAACACTACCCACAGTAGATCTGTTTGGAGACGGGCAGACATATGATTTAGATTCTGCTCGTATCTCCTTTAATCAAACAACCGATAGACTTTCCTGCAAATACTCTTTTCCGGACAACACACTGCTTAAAGTAGAATGGAAATTAGACAGATCCGGAGACTTGGTCCTCAAAATGTCTGCCAGGTCAACAAAACCTGTTCATCAGATCAGAGCAACTCTCTTTGGACTTGATATAGCCAGACATAAACTTGTAACAGTGACAAATTTCGGAATAGGCATGGTCACACGCGCTCCCTATACAGATAGATCGGACGTTTCCACAGACGAAAGCACGGACTGGCCGGATTACTATTATGTCCAGCCGCTGGTTGCTCTGTTTGAGGGAAGTACTGGAGGGTTCTTTGTGGAGGGAAGATACAAGGATATCGGCCCTTCCAGAGTAGTTGCCCGGGGAAATGGGCAGTCAGCGGACCTGGTGTTTTCAAAACTCTACGCTCAAGCTTCAGACAAACTGGATATGTATGAGATCCGGATAAGGTCATATGAGGGGAACTGGTACAAGGCTGCTGACCCGTTTGTGCAGTGGATGGAACACGGCCAGGGATTCGTGCCATTGGAAAAGCAGACACCTAAATGGATCAACACAATCTCCGGACAGACATACAACGACCCCCAGTGGGACCCGGCAGGCGCTACCAAGAAACTTGATGACATAGCTAAAGTCCTTGTACCATCCAAGACCATTATAGGCAAGACATCTGAATGGAGACTGCCCAAGTGGGGATTTGATCAAGGTTGGGGAGATTATTCATTCAGTGATGATGTTAAGGCATACTTCAAACATGCTAAGGAACTCGGATTTCACACTGCAGTGCATTTTAATTCATCGGGGATATATCTTGGATTTAAAGACCTGATCACCAGATTTGAACCAGGACTGCGTCCCAAAGGCACAAACCCGGACGGCACAGTCAAATACTACGGTTACAACGGCGAATGGGGTAACGCCTACGGACCGGTGACCTTTGTCTGGTGCTCTCATGCTTATCAACCGTTCAATGATTTTATGATGGAATGGATAGATAAAGTAGTCGAAGCAGGTGTGGATATTATCTATCTGGATGAAGCAATGGCCCCAACCGGCCGGTTCCTGGTCAACGGCAAGACTTCAATCCAGGGAAGCATCGACTTCATGAAACAGATACGCTCCCGGCACCCTAATGTCGCGGTAATGACCGAACAGATCAACCCTATGTGCAAGAACGCATCATTCGCACTGACCTCACACGACCTCGGGCACCCGTTGAGCGGATACATCACGCGCAAGTTCACCAAAATCATCAACTGGTATGGTCAGTATGAACTCTCTGATCCCAAAGCACTGGAGTCCTACTGGTTATGGCAGGGAAACAGAATCCCGGGATGGGGCGGTAGTGAAATGTGGGGGAATATTGCAAAGACTTTCCAGAAATATGACCTGCAAACAGCCCCCGAAATCCCGCTTAAACCAGGCCAGTTATCCGCATACAAAGGCAAAAACGGGATTACAGCATTTTACGAAAAGACACCCAACGGGATGGAACTGGTAGTCAAGTAGCATCCGTAGGGGAGGCTCTCCGGAAGCTGTCCCAAAAGCCCTCCCGAATCGTTGTTAAGTTATTCTAGGGGTACGGATCAGGAAAACAGTATATTAATACTCAATTAATAGCAGTATATATCGGCTATTTATAGGGTTTTCAGTCCGTATCCTCTATCTATATGGTTCCTAATACCTCTTTTGGAGCATATTGGACAATTTTACGTAAGTTGTGACCTATGCATCCGAGTAGATATTCTATTCTGGCCCCGTCTTTACCCTTGAGCAGAAATCGCCAAAGACCTTTGTTGAATTTGATGTCAGCATGAACTGGTTCCACAATTTGCTTTCGCCACCTGTATATCTGTTTGGCAGCTTCTGTCTGCATTTTGGCAAGCATCTTTTTCTGTGGTTCGTCGTGTACTCTTCTCCAGACTTCTTTTACCCGGTTCTTCTCTCCGCAGCAAAGCTGCCTCACTGGACACCCAGAACAGCTATGGCGATATATCCTGTAAGTGTTATCATACTTGATTCTTGTTGAACGAAAAGTCAATCGCATATTGCCTGGGCAAATATATTCATCGCTGCTTTCATCATATTTGAAGCCCTTGGCGCTATTTGTGTATATGGGCATGTAGACATCTAAACCATTCTCTTCGATATATTCCAGAGCTTTTTTACTATTATAGCCTCCATCCACCGTCACGCATTCAGGTTTCTTGCCGGTAACACTTTTCAGCTCCTCTAGCATTACAGGAAGTTGATAGTTGTCGGATTCCTCCTGGGCTATATCTGCAGCTGCTATTATCTGATGCTCTTTGTCCACGACTGCCTGGGCGTTGTATGCAGGTCTGTTGCCCGCACGGGTCTTCATCACACGACTTTCAGGATCTGTTACACATATCGTTTCGCGGTCAGAATCTTCTAGCTTCTTCCGCGCTTCTTCGAGCAATTTTTTGCGATTCTCAGCATTCTTGAGGGCGTTGGGTAACTCGTTTCCACGAGCATCTCCGTAAAGCTTATCTTCCTCAAGGTCTTCTTTTTCGGCTTGCTCTAGAATCGATGTTATCTGCTTATCAATACATTCCAACTCATTATCGAGCCGCCCTTTCTTAAATGTATTCTTGCCGGAGACATTAGCTTCTATCTTTGTCACATCCAGAGATACGTGCTCAAGTAAAACAAGCCCACACTCCATACACATACGCACTATGTCTGTGAAAATCTTTTTGATTTCCGGCCCATGACCACGTCTAAACCTGCTGATAGTCCGAAAGTCAGGGCGGTTCATCTGAGCAATATACATATACCTCACGTCATTGTGCAGTATATAATCCAGTTTTCTACTACTTACTAAACCTTGGCTATAGCCATAGATAAGAACTTTCATCAAAATCCTTGGGTCATAACTAGGTGCGCCACCACCCTTGCAGGCACTCAATAGGTAATCAAGATTCATATCGTCAAGAATCTTATTGATCACTCTCACAGAGTCATCTTTAGATACAAAATCCTCTACACTGGGTGGCAGAAGCATTAACTGGTCTCTTGCTACAGAATCCCTGATCTTCTTCATTTTTGGCGAACTCCTAAACATGCTACACTAATATAGAATTCGCCAAACAAGCTCAAATATCCTTTAACTATTTTATTGAGGCATATATTCTCTGTATATGCCGGACTTTTGGGACAGCCTCTCCACGGCCTCCCGCTTCGGGCGACCGCAGAGGGTCGCCCCTACGAAATATATGCTATTTCTCCAGCCTCTTTATCTGAATGGAAGCTTTACGGGCTATTTCTTTATCGGAACCATCAGTGGATTTGCGATAAGCTTCCAGTGCTCTAGGGATTCGCCCGAGTTTTTCTTCTAGTTCTCCCAGTCTATACCAGGTCTTTTGGTCCACCTTCTGCATTGTATGCAGTTTTTCTGCAAGAGTGATTGCAGCTGACTTATCTCCCGCTTTAACACGCTGTTCCAACGTAGTAATCATCCCAAATGGAGTTTCATTAGTCCGTAGATTCAAGTCAGCCATTCTCATAGGTGCTCCTGCCGACAAAGAGTAATCACCTGTTACCTTATCTACCGCTGGAGCTCCCATACCAGGCATGCCAGGTGCTCCTACCATCTTGGAAGCCGCTTTGACAGCGTCAACAGATTCACTCATCGCTGCCCCACCAAGACCTCCAGGCATAGTCTGGGCACCTAACGTGGCAGCCTTGGCAACTTCAGAGAATGTTTGAGGAGATTCCAGTTTCATATCCATCAGAGTGTTAGCAGAAGGCGCAGGCACAACTATATTCATCTGATCACTGGCTTGTTCTTTCCCAAGATATCCATCGCCAGGGAATGGAGCAGCTTTGGCCATCTTTGCAGGTCCATTTGCAGCTTCCAACCGGGTCTTTGTTAGAATGCTGGGATCCAGTGTTGGAGGAGCTACATTCAGCTTGATTTCGGGTTCAATGCGTCTGGTTTCTCCCTTTTCTATTAAAGTATCCCGGTCTACTGTTGAGTAATTACGGACAACCGGAACCTTTGCTATCATAACAGACGCAGCCGGTTTGGACTTTCTCAATCTGAGGGTCGGTGTATTTATTTTGGTATTTGAATGAAACTCTCCTGCCATTCCTACCCCTCCGCTTGGAGAAGCAGGAGCCATCTGGGGTGCTAGCCCCCCCATACCTGGCATTCCAGGCATGCCTTTCATACCAGGAGCAGCAAGCATGTCCCGGGACGTTGTTTTTGTTGCTACCATCATTTGTCTGGAGGACTGGTAGTACTTCGGAATTATAGCAATTCCTATGAGCAACATAGCTACAGCACCAATAGCAGGGGCGGTTTTCCACCAGGGTTTGGAAATTCGCGCAGTTTGTTCCGGTTGAATTTGAGCACTTACCCTTGCCCAAAGGTCGGTAGCTGGTTCAACCGCTTCAGGAGCAGCGCTCTGCAGGACTCTCTGCATCCTGCCGATAACTTTGCATTCCTCACGGCATGATTCACACGAAGTCAGGTGCTGCTCGAATTGGAGTTTAGTTGCCCCATCCAGCATTCCTTCTATATATGGCATCATATGCTTTTTTGCAGCCCGACAATTCATACTACTTCACCAGGGATGCAGTCAACGTATACCCACGTTATCCATGAATGATGTGGGTTAACCATTTCCATCGACCAGCCAATCCAAACGTCCCCTTAACTTAGTGCACGCATAATGCAATCTTGACCAAACGGTACCTACAGAACAACCCAGTGTCTCAGCTGTCTGTTCACAGCTCAGCCCCGAAAAATAATGGAGTATAACAACCAACCTGTGCTTCTCCGGTAACTCAGCCACAGCTCTTCGAACAGCTTCCTGGGATTCTTTTTTGTTTATGATAGAATCCGGCCTTAATCCCTCAGGAGATGCAAGAGTATCAACCAGCCGCATATCGGGATCATCCAGAGAAGCTGCAGCTCTGCGAGCACGCTTGGTAGAGAACCTTGTGGCTTTGTTGACTGCTATACGATAGAGCCATGTGGAGAATGAAGAGTTTCCTCTGAAAGATGCAATTGACTTGAAAGCCTGGGCAAAAACCTCGGTGGCGACGTCATCCGCATCGTCTCTGTCAGTTGTTATTCGAGAGACGATTGAATACACCATACCCTGGTGACGGCGGACAAGTTCGCTGTAGGCTCCAGTGTCTCCAGCGGTAACTCTGCGCACCAGTTCGGTGTCTGTCTGTGCGGACTCCAGTCCGGAGTTAGTGGTTTCTACCGGCGTTATTGTTCCCTCACAAAACCCCAGCCGCGGCCATATCAAATGACCGACAGGCAGTCTTTTAATGATTGTCGTTTCCATTCTACCACAGCTTTCGACTAAATACAGCACATTACTCTGGTTCCACATCGGAGAATGCAGTTCCGAGATCAATCCCCCTACCCCCCTTCGCCAAGTGGAATGGGTTGTGCGCTGCTCCAGGGTGGAATTGTATACTGATTCTATCCACTTACATGTACTTAGATACCCAAGCTTCGCTGAAGCTTCAGATTAAGTTTGTGAAGTGTTTCATGCCTTTGGCGAGGAGTTCATCGATCTGCTGTTTTAGGATTCCACGGCGTTCGGGCGATGCGCTGTAAGCTTCCTGGGCAGCGGAAGATATGGCTGATACCATTTGAAGCCCATCAACATCTGATTGGTCCGGTATGAATATGGGGATTGATGCCACTGTGGACTGGTTGAGCTGTGGGAATATTTGTTTGTGGTCAGTGCATATACTGCCAATGACCTTGTTGATGAGTTCAGAAGAGAGCAGCCCGCATACGTACCAGATATCACATCCCGTAACGTGGATATTGTAGATTGATTGCAGTGTAACTGTATCTTCAAGGTCTACTGAGGCTACCAGTGTCTTGCCTGTCTTGACTAATACAATCTTTGGGGAGACATAGTTTGTCGGTTTTTTCCTGACACTTTCTCTGGCAACATAGCGAGATGGCTTGCTGCATCCCAGGCTGACAACATCATCGCCAGCGAGAACACCTACCATGTCTTCTCCGGACTGAGATGAGAGTGCAGCCTTACCGAGTTCTTCACCTCTAGAGATCTTAGCCAAAGTTCCTAATGGACGTGAGTTAGCAAACAACCAGTCAAGTTGCTCAATAGACTCCGAATCTACTCCAATCAACCACCTGCACCCTGGCAGATCAGCCAGCGCATGCTGTGAGAGATTTCCAAGTGGCTTATAGTCAGTCCCGTCAAAGCGTCCGGTTTCGATGCTGACTGTGTGTCCATCCAGAGCCGATTTACGCCATACCACAATCGCACCGCTTACTGATGCTCCACCAAACACTGGACCTGTCTGCACGAGGTTGAGAATCTGCCATTTCTTGCTTATCGGTTCACGGATGCAAGCTGTCTCATCTCGTGCCAGAATCGCATCCGGCACGATGAACCCATGGCAGCCTCCATCTACAAGATATTTCCGCATAGCCAGTTCATAGAATAGCCAGTAGACATCGAACTGACCTCTTGCAAACTGGAACAGGGGCCTATTGTACTGTATAGACACCGGGACTCTTTCACCAAACAAGTAGGGAGGGTTGCCGATAATGGCATCGAACTGACCAGACCAGTCTTCCAGGAGACTGTCTCTACAGCGAAGGTTGTACCTGAGTTCAGAATATTTGAACTTGCAGCCTGAAGCCACCCAGACCGAAAGCCTGGCAGCTTCTACAGCCAAAGGATCAATATCAGCGCCGTGTATACAAGCGCAAGCTGTTAAGACCGCATCCTGATTACTGTCAGTTTTTTTTATAATCTCACTCAAATACTCAATAGCTTCAAGTATGAATGCACCTGCGCCCATGGCAGGGTCGATAATTTTAAGCCATTTGAGCTCAGTTATCGACAGACCTTCGACCACTGGAGCCAGTGTCTTTTCTACGATGTGCCTGGTAATAAACCTCGGTGTATAAAAACTGCCCTGCTCTTTGGGATGAATGATCAGGTTCTCATAGACCTCCCCTAACAATGAGATATTCGCATCATCAGAGATGGCTGGTTTAAGAATTTCTAGAACTCGGAGGATGTCAGGATCTTGAGGGTCTTCTTTAGCTTCACACCCCAAAAGAAACTCTTCCAGTGTCGGAGTTGCTGAGGGTGATGTATTTACATAGAGTAGAAATGCCAGGAGGTGTATTAGTTGAAGTACCGGTTTATCAGCAGCAGAACCAATAAATATATCCAGTGATCTCTCGACAGCATCACTAAGCAGGCCAGAAACTGCCAATATAAACTACCTGCTTTTCAACAGACGGCGGAGCTTGAATGCTTGTTTACGGCTGTCTGTGATCTCCTCATGTGTCATCCCACGGTTATGGCGGGAATCAAAGCGGGAGACTTCCAGGATCTTATCTATAAGGTGTGTCTTGGGAGTACCTGAGAATATCTGGTTTTTGCGTTGGAACTCTCTCCAGCCCATCTTGCCTTTCACATAAAGCAGACCACCAAGCAGATGAATAAGCTGGGCTTTGCGCTGAGATACCAACTCATCACGAGTGTAGACATGGTCAACCAGATATTCGAACTCCAGATTGTATGGTGCATCATCGTGGAATGTTTCAGCTAATAGAGTGGCGGCTCTCCAGTTCAGGATGACCTTACGCCCTTTGGCTGTATAGAAAACTTTGACTTCAACGTCGTAGATCTCTGCAGTAATGTCTTCAGAAGTAAAAACCTTGTATCTACGCCGTGTTCTGAACATTGTTGGTTGTCCAGGCTTAGGATTGGGGTTTTCTATCCCGGCGATATCCGACAACTCAACTGAGAGAATCTTTGCATAATGGTTGTGAATATGGGAACTCTCCGCCCGGAGGTCACCTTTGATCCTAATGTAATCCCCTACTTCATAAGGAGATTCTGTACCCTCGGTTGCTCTTTTATTGGACTGTCTCTCGCTTGAGAGCATATCCTTCAAAGCGGACCGGAGGAGACTCTCCTGCGCAGGGACATTAAGGACTCTGGCGATGAGTTCGGTCAGCTGGGCTCTGTCTGGCCTGTCATCTGCACCGGCTCTGCTTTGTTTACGATTTCCAAAATCAGTGGCAAAGAGTATGCGGCTTTCGGTAACTCTGGCTGTCTCACCATTGCGTATGTTTCGGAGGGTGTATTCCCAATGAGGTTCCGGAGACGGTGAAATATCTATGCGGGTAACTTCACCAACAGTCTTGGTATGTCCAAACTGTCCATAACTCTGCCGGGGAAGCTTGGGTTCGGGATGATCATATACAACCATCCTGCCGGGACTATATTTATAATCGTCTAACATACTGTAACCCCCGCGGACCCATCCCGCAGCCTTCACTCGTCATCTGATACTATTATACTCCAAGACAGGGTTGTTTGTGGAGAATTGAGATCAGTTTATGTGCTTAAGAAGCATTGAAATGAACTTGGTTTAGTATAGTAATTCCGGGAACCTATTTTATGTGCTGCAAGTCTATATAATCACATAATCGTTTAGAGCATTATTGCGCTATTTCATCACTTGACTGATTCTAAAAATAGACAGAAGGAGAGAGAAAAAATGAAAACTAAGATCAGCACTATTTGTCTTGTATTGATAACATTAGCAGTCAGTCTATTTACCAGCCTGCCAGCATTGGCGGGCATCGCATGGATATCAAACGCTATCGGGAAAGTTGATATTCAGCAGGAAATAGTAGACAACCACAATGGTTCTTGGACCTACAATTACACCATAGTGAATGTAGCTGAAGATCCGGTATGGTGGGTAGTCATATATCATAACGAGATTGACCAGACTGCAAAAAGACCGATAAAAGATGCTGCACATCCAGACTGGCTGGTGTATGGAGGTTTGCCGACAGATTTCGAAATGGGCGCTCCGGAGGAGCAAAACAGTTACATTTATTCTTGGACCGGAGGATATGAACGCCCATATAATGTTCCATACGCTATATCAGCAGGCCAGACAGTTGGTGGCTTGTCGTTCACATCAGATATCTATGATCCAAGTGCAAAGAGATTCGTGTATGATGTAAAAGACAAGTGGGTCAATCAAGGTTACACAGCAACTGGTGACCAGATTTTCACCGCTGGAGGCATAACTATAGAATCAACGGTTGTTCCAGAACCAGGAACATTTTGCACAGTTGGACTACCTGTATTGATGATTGGACTAGGCAGACTTAGAAACCGATGTAAAAGAGCATGATTGTAGCTCCGGGGAAGTTCCTGATTCCCGGAGCTACTTCTCAATTTTAATCAAAGCATATCGCTCCACATTGTTCATATCCCCAAATGTTGGAGACCAGGACTGCAGGGGGCTGACTTTTGTTGTCGTCACGTGCCTGAATATGTTGGCTTTCAACTCCTTTGGTGCGGATTTAAAACCAAGAGTTGTCCACGGGATCTCCATCCTGACTACCCAGGCCCTGAAACCCAGCCTGTTAGAGATCTTGACTGTACTAGTCCATTGCCCATTCCATACAACTGCCCCATTCTTTTCATCCCGCATTGTTCCTTTTGGATTCAACAGAAGGTTGTGAATATCTTTACCTGCTGCAACCGACAACCTCACACAGTCACCTGACCACACGTCTGAATCTCGTCCGACACCTTTGGATTTAATGTTTTGGATCATAGAATCCCTGCAGACAACTCGCACATATAGTGCTTTGTCGGTGTATGTGAGAAATGCCTGGGTCACTGGATATGGACAGTAGTTGCGCTCATCAACCAACCACTGCACGGTCTGTTCCGGCTTGTTCCACTCGGACTCTGACATATCTAACGGGTCTTTAGCAGGCGCTCTCTCTGATTTATGCAGAGTCATTGCCGTACGAATAGGCTTTGGATTCTCCGGAGCGTAATCATCCGTCACATATTTTGCAAATGAAACAAGTCCACGTTTGGTCAGATCGTCTATAGCAGCTAGATACATCAACCGGTGTTTCTTATATAGATCCAGGTCGGGCTCTGTTTCAGTTTTCAAATATTTGAACTGTGCAAGCTTCAAATCTGCAAAGACTTTCGCCAGTCGAATCAGTCTCACCTGTTCATCGATCCTTACTGCTTCGATTGAATCTTTCCGAACCAGCTTTGCCGCTCCTACTAAACAATTCTGCAATGCCTTAATATTCTTATCAGTCCATATTCCTAAAGGTCCCGGTAGAGTCCAGGTTACCCAGGTTGAATGCAGCCCGGAATCTACGCAGTATTTGTCTAAGTATGTATAATATTCCTGCATATACTTAGATGATTTTCCGTAAAGTTTGCCGCAATATGTCTCTATTGCTTTCTCAGCTGTCAGCTTCGGATCCCACAACGCTCGCATTGCTGTCCAGTAGTGCAACCCTTGAGGACCGGGGACGTAAGTTGCATCATAAGTAAATCCCTGTACGCCTGCCTTAGCTGCATACCTGGCATTCTGAACAGCTCTTGAGACATTTGAAAAAGGCACTCCCATGTAATCGCCATACAGGCCGTAGTAGTCGTAGATAACTATTTCCTTGCAGATCCTCTTCCATGCGTCCAACCGAAGCCTGGCATCCCTGGCAAGCCCACACGTCGGATCGGTGTAGCTGTGAAAGACACATGAACTGCTGTCAGCAAGCACTACAACTACATTAGATTCACATTTCATATCAAGAGGCGGCTCTAGTGTGCTAAGGTAGGCATAGAACGAGACTCCCTTGCTCGGATGAGTTTTGGCAATCTCTCTAGCTATAGTATTTGCAAACAACACAGCACGCCTTGCCCCGCCGGAAACAGGATCAGGGCTGTCTAGTTTGCTGCATTCCGCACACTGACACATACCGTTGCCATCGTTCATAGAGAGGGAAACTGTGTGACTACCGGGGTGGGCATCCAGGTATTGCCTGCAAAAATCGACTGCAAGCTTTATAACATCCGGGTTTGTCGTGCAGAGCTGCCAGCCCTCAGGTTCGGTGATAGACCGCTTGCCTCTAATCTCCGAATAATACTCAGGATGGTCTTTGAAATACACATCCGGAGGAGCTATCTGCATGAAAATGTGCTGGTGGTGGATGGCTGTTCCACCAAAATGGTTCCACCGGTACCATTCGGTCAACGGTTTACTGAATAAACTGCTGTCTCCTGTTGTATAGGCATACAGTGTCCGGTGGACGAGTGCAGGTTTTTCATCCAGATTGAGAATACCTACCCGGACTGAGTTCTTAACGGGAATTGCTTTGCCTGTGGGAGTAGAGTATAAATAGTCTGCACCTAAAATTGTATTCAAGAACCTTATAGCAGCATCCTGGGTGCCATTGAACGGAGGATCATCGTTGCCGATGATAACTATCTTGTCTTTAATTCGACGGACTATAACTCTTTCATCACGGAATCCTATGCCTTTTGGTTGATTTACACCTGATGCTTTGGCAATCGTCGTAGGACCGACCGATATGCACGCTCCTCCGGTGAAATCGCTCTCCTCAACAACCGGCAGCACTGCCTTTGAAGAGGCTTCTATGCACTGCTTGATGTCCCTTGCAGCCTGCTCTATCTGTTGAGAACACCCATCCGGAACAACAATCGAGGCCCGGGGAAGTCGATTGCTTGCCAGCACAAAATCCTTACCAAATCCATTGTCAGGTAAACCGTATACTTTGTCAGGCACAATCTCCACAAACCCAAGTTTCACATGTTTGAGTATTATGTCGCCTCTGCCGGTGCTGCGGTTGTCCATTACTACTACAGACATCGGGACAGTCGGAATCTCCCAGTTACCTTCGGTTGGTCTATCTCTCCGGGAATCAAAGTAGGAGTTTGCATACTCCCCTGTTTCACCATAATTCACTCTGACCCGGTTCTGAGCAACCTCAAAACGCCAGTTGCGCCCGGGGAGTCCGTTGAGAACACTGAACCTTGCGCTTTGATGAATAACGCCATCACGCTTGATGGTAATTCCCCACCACCCCCATGCAAACTCATCCGAAGTCTGGATGAATACGCTGTTTTTACCGGAACTGTCAGATAATCCAAAAAAGAAGTTGTTTTTAGTGGTAAATGAACTTCCAGGGGCAAAATCGATATCCAGCCGCACTACGCCGGATTTATCAGGCTTGATGGCTGTTGATTCGGATGCTCTGAGCCCAACGACTATATCCGCAGTCCGGGAGATCGTGCAGAGTCCACTGGCGATATTTACACTCCCAGATTCCCCAATCTCCGACCAGACATTCTTATCCAGAGCAGAAGTAAAACCTTCATCAACCCCGGCCAGACAGACTCCAACAGAAAGAATAGTCAATCCCAGCGCAATCAAAAACAATCTGCCCATATCCCGCCAAGTTCCTTCCTAAAGTCTATCCCACAAACGTGTAGCCTTTCTTTATCTGCATCACCAGCATTACCAGCACTAACTGAATAGCTACCAGCATTCCAATACTGACTGTAAAGCCTGCTGACTGGGAGACAAACCCGGCGATTGCAGGGATTATCATTCCACCTGTGCCGGCTGATACGATCATCATACCCGCGCCGGTAGATGCACGCTGGCCTGATGCTGTCGTCCCCAGCGCCAAAATGCCTGCAAAAACAGCAGAGAATGAAAGTCCAATGATCGGAACAGCGACCCAGACATGCCATGCTGTTTGTAGTATAGCAAGCGAAGCTATTGTAAAAATGCAAGAAATAGTCAGAATAAGAGATAGTGAAGCAGCGCCGATTTTCTTTATCACGGATGCTCCGATAACCCTACCTATCATAACCACAAACCAGAATAACGAGAGTGTCACAGCTGCCAGAGCTCTGCCAAGACCGGCTTTTTCATGGACAATATCAGCCATCCATCCCCAGACAGCAGTCTCGACTCCGACATACAGCATTATGGCTATACAACTCAGAACAAGCTGTCTGCTTCGGAGCATCAGCTTAACATCATCAAGCTTCAAAGCCTCGACTTTACCCCGTGCGTCCTCGGATGTCACAAACATCACAATGCTCAATATAACCCCACCTGCAGCAGGAAGCATAAACATCCATCTCCAGTCCAGATTGAAGTGCAATAGACTAGCACAACCGATGGGACCAAGGACTGCACCTACAGCGAAGAAGATATACAACACCCCCATAGCGTGTTCCTGCTTGCTGTGATTAAGATCTGCACATAGAGCGCTGGCAGTGGTCTGCAGCATAGCAACAGCCATACCAAGGATACAAAACACCGTCGAGACAGCAACAAGGCTCCTCGCTCCCCACAATGCAAGGCACGAGATAGTCATCAGAATGCATCCAGCCATCAAGATGTGAAAACGGTTACGGACTCTCTCCCCCAGATAACCACAACCAATGACAGCAAGGATGTATCCTGCAAAGTGAGTGCTGAATATAAGCCCGCAGTGCCCCCGGTCCACATGTAAGCTTGAACCAATAGTGGGGATAAGGGGTCCTATGGACATTTCAATAATAGAATAAAGCACCATAATGCCAAAAAGCCGATAAGTAAGCCGATGAATAACACACCTCCAGGAGTCTAGTAACGTTAACCATGTTAACTCCCGGAGGTGAATTCAAGCAAACGGGGGGGAAGGGAGGCTTCGGGCTTCAGACTTCAGGCTTCAGGAAGGAAATTGCACCAGTTGCGAGATTTATGAAATAAAACGCAGGAAGCACTCATACTTTGTGATTCACATTTCATCTGATAGTACTACATACAATGTGATTAATTGCGCACATACATTCCCTACCTGAAGCCTGAAGTCTGACGCCTGAAGTCTATCCATTCACCTCCACCACTCTCTTCTCTTTTCGGGCGGTTTCGGCGGCGAAGACTATTTTGTGGGTGGAAAGGGATTCCTGGGCTGTGGTTAGGACAGCTGTGGGGTCTTCTTTTCTGATGGCTTCAGTCAGGCTCTTCATGACCAGATAATCACCGCCACCGTGGCCGCCTTCCATTGCGGGAACCTCTGTCGTGGTTATAATTCCTGAGGCAAAGTCCGTGTGGATCAGTGTCCTGGCTTCCATATCACCGATGATATATCCCTGGGTCCCATGAACACGGATAAACCTGCCTCCGGGGTGGAATGCGGTCATGGTGAAAGTAGCAGTAGCGCCCCCTTCGAATTCAAAGCCTGCTACCTGGTGATCGACTACATCATTGTCGCAGCCAAACACACACTTGCCGTAGGGACCGTTCACCAGATATTCTGTCAGAGCTTCTTCAGACAGGTTCATGCCAGCAAACAGACCTCTCCAGAACTTGTTCTCCACATATACTTTAAGCACATGGTAGGGACAAGTTTCCTCTGCTGGACAACCATCGATACACTTTTCCGGAGCGCTAACTGGCCTGTTTTTGGAATTGAAATATGTCAGGCTTCCGAACGAGGATGTGCGCTCACATTTCTTACCCACTAAATAACTGAGGAGATCAACGTCATGGCAAGATTTCGCCATAAGCATAAAAGTGCTCTTCTCTTCATTTCCCCAGGCTCCCCTAACGAACGAGTGGGACTGATGGATATGATTGACTCCTTCCATAGCGTCTATACATACGATCTCACCGAGTATCCCTGAGTCCATCATCTTCTTAAGCTGTGAATAAAACGGATGATATCTTAGAGAGTGGCAAACACAGACAACCACATTGTTC
Source organism: Abditibacteriota bacterium (assembly GCA_942493375.1). Classification (GTDB taxonomy): domain Bacteria; phylum Armatimonadota; class UBA5829; order UBA5829; family UBA5829. The sequence goes on from OW818698.1 coordinate 1,716,637, forward strand.
TTTCGCTGGGTCTCTTCAATTGCCAGGCAGTCTTCTAATGTCACTGCCATAGGCTTCTCCAGCAGCACATTGTAACCCTTGTTCATAGCTGGAATTGCCTGCTGTGCATGAAGTTTGTCCAGAGTTGAAACAACCACAGCATCAGCCAGCTTTGGCTTATCAAACATATCAGAAGCCGACTCAAAAACCTGTTCGGGAGTCAGATGGCACTCCTCGGCAGCCAGTGCCCGCTTTTCAGCATTGGGTTCAGCAACTGCAACGATCCGGATAAACAACTGCGGATTTTCAAGCGCTATCTTAGCAAAAGTCCGCCCCCGCCCACCATAACCAATAATTGCATAAGTAATCTCTTTCATTAATAACTCCTCCGAAGCTGTATAATCATAAGTTGGAACACTAAATAGGGGTTCCAAAAATGCTCTTTCAAACTAGCCCGCATTATTCATGATTGACTCGGCTTTTGTCCCTACTGCCGGACAAAAGCGAAGCTTCGTGAATAAAGCGAGCTAGCAGATTCTAGCATAATATTGGAGAGGATGCACGTTTGGTTACAGTTCAGTGGAGCGAATGATAGCGTAGATTAAGACGGAAGCTCGCAACTCCGAACAATTTCCGAAATAATCGCCTGTGGAACGGTTTTATGAATCTTAGTGTCACACATCATTTGTATTCTGCCTGTATGACTCTGCAGTCTCTTCTCGAACTGACTAATGGACCATCTATCGTATCTGATACCATCCTGATTGCAAGCAGAGCTATATCATCAGGCATGTCTCCATCTACAAAATCAGAGACTGTGTGTTGGATCTCGCAAACAATATCATTGGGAGAGTAATTTCCACTCCTTAAAATAACCTCAAGCCCCTCCATCCCGAACCAATCCGTACCCTTTCTAGCCTCTATTACACCGTCCGTATAACTAACAAGCACGTCGCCCTCCAGGAGTTGCACATCCTGCGTAATATAACTGGGATTTCTCAAGACCCCGAGGGGTGGGCCGGAGGCAATCTCCAGCCATTCAATACTGCCATCTTTGTGGCGCAGGATCGGTTGTGGATGTCCAGCATTTGCATAGACCATATGCCCTGTAACAGAATCGACAACAGCATAAAATGCAGTGATAAACTTATCAGTGTTCGAATTGTCGTAAAGGACAGCAGACAAACGAGTTAAAACGCGTCCTGGATCTGTATCTTCATATGCAAACCCTTGGAGGGCATATTTGGCTGTTGCAGTATGGACGGCAGCAGAAAGCCCCTTACCTGAAACATCTGCAACCAATAGACCTACGAGTCCATTAGGCAGGACATTAACATCATAGAAGTCTCCCCCCAATTCAGCTTCTTCAAGTGCTGGAAAATACGCCGTGGCAAGTTCCATTCTTCCTATCTGCCTGGGAACATCAGGGAGCATACTCTCTTGAAATGCCGTAGATATCCGACGTTCTCTCTGGTATGCAAGTTGCAGGTCCTTATCTCTCTGCTGGATAGATGCAGCCATTGTGTTAATGGTGTTAGCCAGAGTAGCAAATTCGGTTACATTCGGTGTCGCAACTCTGGTATTAAAGTGCCCTTCTCCCAATCTCTCAGCTGCATCTGACAGATCGACCACGGACGAAGCAAATTGTTTTGCGATAATTGACCCGATCAAAACTGTAAACATAAAAATGACCAGGATTGTGAGTGCATCCCTGATCATATCTGTACGGGTAGCCAACATATTCTGACCCGATGGAACGAAAGCCCCCGCTGTCCAACCGATATCTCGGATCGGAACTATAGCTCCGTTTAGATCCTGCTGTCCAAATAAATCTGTGTTGGTTATTAACTTATGTGAACGGTGTTTATCAATCTTCAGATAAGGATTTTCCTGTATCCGTTTCTCATATGGAAAGTTGATACGACCATTCATAAAAGCAACACTGCCCTTCCTATCCGCCAAAACCAGGATTCTTTCCCCTGATTCCGGCATTGCGAGTAGTTCCTTTACCCGATTTTCATCTATTCGCGTCAGTAGGACACCATTAAATACTTTACCGTGTCGCAGTGCAACAGCAATAACAAAACCCGGGGTATTGTCGATGCGACTCAAGAGGAGGTCGCTCACAACCCAACTGGCACCATCGCGAAGTCTGTGAAAATACTCTCTGTCAGAAATATCAACATTACCAACATCCGGGTGACCATCGATAACTCTGCCGGATGCATCAACAAGTGCAATATTGGTTAATATGGAATCCTCACCTGTAACCGACTTAAAATACTCTTTCCTGAGTATTTTTGTATTCCAGCCAGTAAGCTTAAGAGTTTCTGCAACTGTGTTCTCCATAGCTACTATTCTGGAGACAAGTAATTGTGTATTGCGTTCCAGATCACTGGCCGATTCCTGATATTGCCTGATGGCCTCGGAGTTCCTGAGCTTATACTGCAAGTAATGGTAATATATATCTACTGCAAGTAATGGAACCAGCAATATAATCAGTGCTAGAATCAACTTACGTCGTAGTGTCACTCTGATAAGCCCCTTGTGGAATACCGCATTCGGATAGGTATTGTTCGTGATATGTAGATTCTACCCATACTTGCATACGGTTCAACAAGAGCAATTGTTCATACAGATAATATTACTCTCGCCCTAACTTCACGTCGATGGGGCACTCCAAGACTCTTGTAAGAATATATTCTGGGATTGGCAGAGTGAAATGGGTATTGTCCCTCAAACCTCGTAGAAAACCAAGGATAAGCATGCACGATTCCGGGTCTGTTTTAATGACCGGTATAAAGACTTCTTCAGAATCAGCATCCTTGATATAAATGGTTGACTTGTTTACCCACTCTGCTTCTGCAATGTCCTCCCAATCCATATCTACGCTCTTTGCTGAGGTTGTGACTATTAGCCCTTCCGGGTACAAATGTACGCTGCGCGCAGTAGCCTGACTTGCTTTTATCCAGTTATATATCGAGGATAGAAATGGCAAATAGAAGAAAACCGCGGAAGCGATATTAAATTTCCATGCCATTGAAGCAAATACAATGCAAAACACACTTACTTTAAATATCAGGAGAATCATGTTCTGCTGTTTCAAATTAAACCATTCCTGGTTGTCAGGGATATATCTAGGTATTCTGTTAAACACACTCATCCCTTCCCTGGACAGCTTCATACGTTCTACTTTGGCTGCGGTAACTAAGTGCTGGTAGATAGATGCCTCCAACTGTGCAATGGATTTCATCCCTATAATCGGAATACATATCTTCTTCTCACCAGCCACAATATAATGCTTAGGCATCAATATTCCAAAGGCAGTATATACTTCCCTGACTTCGGCCCAATTTAGAGTGACATGACCAAACAAGCTAAGGATAGTTAACCCAGTACTTGTCGTCCGTATAACCAGGCAGGACAGAATATATTCCCACAGCCAAATGCTTGTAATCAACAACACAAATAGACCGACCAGATATAAGGCTGGTATAGCTGCAGCATATGAAATGTACCGTAGGACCGCTCCGGCAGCAATCAATAGAATAACAATCAACCAACCTGTTATGAGATTGGTAGTAGTATTCAAAGAACCAGTTTTAGTTACCTCAACTGACTCCAGACCAGCGTATCTTTTCTTCAAGTCCATACCATATCTCCACCAATTATTTTTGCAGTTGAATCATTTACACTCAACAACCAGATCACCATTCTGATCAATATCGGGTAGTCTGCTTCCAATAAAAAATGCCCTGCCACCGTCATCTTTGCAGTCCGGTCCGATGCTGTATAGTTTATACGAATTACCGTTAAGTTTATACTTATAATGTCCCTTGAGCGCAAATGGATCACCTGGAATCTTATTTACATAATGCGGGGACAAGTCGTCCAGCTTTACCGGATATTTACTATTATCAAGCCTGTATGCCCGCAGTGCCAGTCGAAGCATAAGCAGATCATTGGTACACCGGATACCTTCGTAATAACACTTTACATAACAGATGCTTCTTGGATCTTCCACCGACTGGATATCGTCCGGAATTCTCAGTTTGATGAATTCCGGATATGGCTTTGATGCATACTCCATGGCATTATCCCAAACAGCTGCAAGTCTATTCAATTCCAATCGTTTGTTGAATGCAAATTTGAGGCAAACATAAACACTATCTGGGGATTGGGATATTAAAACGGGATTCGTAGAGCCGGCCTGTTCAGCTAGTGAGAAAGATAAATCCACATATCTGCTCTCTTGCATAATATCCCTAAATGCAACAGATTTAGACTGTAAATATTCCAACCTGCCTGCTGCTTCGCGTGCTTGGCTGGAATTCAGTTTATCAACCATTATACTTGAATCAATCCGCAAAAATGAAAGAGATTCATCATAACCGCGCAACGGAATGCTGTTTAAACAATCATTTCGAAATTTTATTCCATTCAAGTAAGTTTTTACCGCTTGATTATATTCTCCGGATTCATTGTGCACCTGGATTTTGATGTTGATTAATTTTGTAATCCTGTAAAGCTTCGAATAATGAGTCAGATCTGGACCTATTGTTTCAGGAGGCGAAATAGAGTCATATTTGAGCCCCTCATGTAATATCTTAAATACAGGAGCATTAGCCTTTATCAGTGCTGTCTTCTCAGCCAGTGTATAGGGACGCTTGATGGTGTATGCCTGAGGGATACCTTTCGGAGGTTTCTTTAAAGCACGAATTTCAGCGGAAGATGGTGTTTGACTGGAACCAGGATAAAGCGCTTCCGTACACTGTTCCTCAAAGACTACTTGGTCACCAGCACTTAAGTAGTAGTCATAAGCATTAGGTTGGGGTATGTTGCGGGCAGGTCTGTACAAGTCAACGGGTGCGTTAAGCCAGTAAAGAAGCATGCCTGCAACAACCAGAAACATCACAGCAATTCCGCAGATTATCATACCCGGCAGGAATAGTCTTTTCTTACTCATCTGTTCGTAAACGCCTCATTAAGTTTAGTTCGTGTGACGATGTGCCTGGTTGAATCATTTACATTCCACAACCAGATCGCCCTTAGCTTTCATATCAGGTCTTCTTAAACCTTTAGGAACTGATTTCCCGCCGTCGTCTTTACAGTCCGGGCCGATGCTGTATAACAAATACGAACCACCGGTAGATTTGTATTTATACTCTCCTTTGACTGCAAATGGGTCGGTAGGAATCTTCTTAATATATCCTGGAGCAAGATCATCTAACTTAGTCGGATATTTACCATGCTCTAGTTTATAAGCCCGCAATGCCAAACGGAGCATGAGTCTATCGTTCTTCCAGCGGTCGTAATCATAGGAGTATCTGAAGCTGGGAAGTAGTTCTGCTGTTGGTTGCATCATTTCTCCGCAGGGGGGTAGCGGTGACTTGATATATTCTGTAAACGGTTTGGATGCGTATCTGATTGCATTGTCCCAGTCAGTGTCATACCTGCGCAACATTTCTTTTTTATTGACAGCTAATTTGAAGTCATTGAAAAAATCCTTCGGGGAGTTCCGGAAAGAATCCCACATTGTTGATATGGACATACCACTTGGTTCATCAAGCATAATAGATAAATCCACATATTTGTCTTCACGCAAAATGTTCTTGAATGAAGCAGATTTGGAGATTATGCTCTCCAGTCTCACCGCTGCTTCCCGGGCCTGTTTGGCATCCAGTTTATCAACAATAGCAGACGAGTCTTTCCCTACAATAGAATATATCGCAGAAGACACCAGTGAACTAATAATCGGAGCGCCGTTTGTTGTAACACTACCGAGTTCAATTCCATCCAGCACTGTCTGCATCGCTTGATCATACTCCCCTGATTCTATATGCACTGCGATCTTAAACGACAGCAAACGGGCAAGTTCCCTGAATTTGGATCCGTCAAGATTCATATTCGACGATGATCTCACAGGGGGAGCCAGGCACTCATATTTAAACCCCTCATGCAGTGTCTTAAAGACAGGTTCATTGGCCTTTATCAATGCTCTTTTCTCAGCAAGTGTGTAAGGACGCTGGAGAGTTCCAAGCTGCGGAATCCCTTTCGTAGGTTTCTGCAGCACTGGCGGCGCCATAGATGGCATACCCGGTATAGCAAACATACCCGGCATACCTGACGGAACTAGCTTATTGTAGGGAGGAGAAGACATCGCCTCATAACACTGACCCTCAAACACTTCCTGGCTTTTTGCACTTAAGAAATAGTCATAAGCATTAGGCTGCGGCATTTTAGGGGTCGGGATATTCAGATTTAGAGGCCTGTTATACAGGTAGAGGCATACGCCTGCAACCACGATAAAAAGCACAGTAATTCCGAAGACTATTGTGGCTGGTAGGGATAATCTTTTTTTACTCATCTACTAAAATATCTCCTGGTGCTCTGTAGTAAACGTAACAGTTCAGAGTTGCTGGAATTTGTCATCCTGAGGAACGAAGGATCTGCTTTTTCCGGATGGAAAGCAGATCCTTCGTTCCTCAGGATGACAATATTCCCATATTACTGAACTCTTACTAGTAAGCACATCGCTTGACTTTATGCGTAGTTCTCTCCATTCACCGGTGCATGGTTTGCAGTTCCTGCTTCCTCACAATTCAAGAAGCTCGGGATTGGCATAACTGTAGCGCCGTGATTTTCACGCAGCAGTTTTATCAACACCAGCAGTAGCATCCGGGTTTGAGGATCATGTTTCGAACAGGGAACTATTACTTTCTTGTCATTTGCATACAGTTCCAGACCACGACCGGACAGCCACCTGATCTTGCGTAAATCGAGGATGTCCAATTCCCGTGTTCCGAACAGAGTAACTACCTTTAAATGTCTGTTTCTAATCGACACAAAATACGCCACACAAAAAACCCTGCTCATGACATATATCAAAGGCAGAATTAGATACAGCAATTCCAGCGCCAGGAATCCCTCCATAGAATGCCTGCCTACTATCATATTTAATAACAATAAGCAAATAAACCCTGCTGCGACAATACCAATAACATTCAACCATATAGCGTAAGGTCGACGATTGCTCCATTCAGCTTCATTGGGAATACCCATCGGCACTTCCTGCCAGAATCCCAACACCTCTTTGCGTAAATGCATACCATCTGCTTTACCAACCTGATACAGGTGCTGCCAAACAGATGCAGCCAGTCTCAAAAACTGAATCCTATTGTTGGTAGGAATCTTTATGGTTGATCTGTCAGTTCTAATAACATACCAGAATCTAGTCGTTCGCACCTCTCTGACTTCCGACCATTTCACACTTTTTTGCCAGTAAGGTATCTTGACACTCAGTCCATCACCGTCAGTCTTATACTCCTCGAAAGACCAAATAAAACTGGACACTTCCAAAACAGTCAACATAACAGCTAAGACTACCCATCCCAGAAATCCCAATGAGAATGTATTAACAAACAATAGGACTAGGATCAGATCAATGATCACCATTCCTGCAATCGATATCATCGATACAACTATTGCATATGGATATATGGCTTCCTCTTCATCCACCCGCGCAGCCTGCACATATTCCAACTCCGGAATCCTTCGTTTTTCGCCATCAACCATTGTTCTATCCTCACCCAAGAATTAAACGCGCACTATTATCACATGTTACCCATCCTGTAGTCATATACCTGCGTGTTTTAAAAGCAGTTTGAGGATATTTCAAGAAAACCAGACATTGCATATGCGCATATATGTGCTCATCAATGAACATAATGTGCGTTGGGAGTATTCGTCAAGGGTGACTATATAGACAAAGTCCACTGAATACTTGGGTCATCCAGAGCTATGCGGAGTTTTTCGATTCCGTAGCGGTATCTGCCGGCTATGGTGTTTATGGAGACTTTGGCTACTTCGGCGATCTCTTTGAATGTCATCTGGTGGAGGATTTTGAGGACAAGGACTTCCCGCTGCTCTATTGAAAGCTGGTCAAAGGCCGTGCGGATGGAGATGAGGGTTGCAGAGATTGGTTTGAGAGAGGAACTGCACGCCATAGCCAGGTCCAGGCAGATGGCTTCGTGGAGAGTTTCACAGCGCTGACGGCCCCGGAGAGCGCTGTAGGCTGCGTTGCGCGTAGCTGAAAACAGGTAAGCGCTAACATGCTCAACCTCGGTAAAGCGTTTGGAATCACGGGCTATCCGGCTGAACACTTCCTGCACAGCGTCCTGGGCATCCTCTATCGAACCCGTCAATGCCAGGGCATAACCATATAGTGCCGAAGAATACTGCTGGTACACCGACTGCACCCACATATCTACAACTTCATGTTCCCCATGTAATACTTTTGATTCTTTTTTACAGGTTAAAAAAGCCATGTCACCCTCAAATTTGTCTATTTCACAATATATAGACGCTGCAAGACAGGTTTTTTGTATATACAATCCCCTTATTTCCGCATTTTTGCTTTCAATGCAGCTACAAATTCATCAAGGTTGCCTTCTAATACCTTATTTCGAGAGATAATAAACGCAGCAGCAGAACCTATTATTATGTATACATAACTATCAGTAATCTCAATTCCCTCGATCCCGGCAAATTTAATAACTCCCTCAGATACCGGACTTATCCCTCTGATACCATCTGCAGTCATTTCGAGTCGATGCTCACCAAAAGATGCCAGATTTTTGTCTTTTGCATACAATTCCTTGGTACGTTTGACATTAGGTTTTCTGGTTACATGAAGATCCCACAACCAAAAGGCTGAAAGTGTCAGACCACTAAAAACCGCTATACCATATGGCTGCATGTACAAACCAATAACTACAGTAGTTACTCCATAAACACCTGCTATGATCGCAAGTCTCTTGCGTCTATGAGATCGTATAACGGGTGATTTTGAGTACCAGAATTGGTTATAAGCAATTAGATCGTCTATATCAATTGTATAACGTAACATAATGCACACCTTTCGCATAGTTTGAGACGTGTCGGCTCCAGAAACCAGCACTTCAGACGTGTTCCCTTCGGCTCCACTCAGGGACGGTTATATTCTTATCACTTCAGCACCGTCCAGCAGGCCGTAGTTGAACAGGCTGTATTCATCCCGGATGCTGGATTCAGATTCAAAGGCATCGTGTCCGCACCACAAATTGTCATCTCCTTCGCGCTCATGCAATGGCCCGTGAGTGTTTTGTCTGCTGGAAAAGACCTCTATTTCTATTGTGTTTGTACCTGGAAGAACATTCCCTGTAATCTCAATCTCATATGGTCTCCAGAGGATTTTACCTGCATCCTGTCCATTAACACGCACCTTAAACAAAGTGCCGGACGGACGGTTTAACTTAAGAAATGTGCGTTTGCTGTCATTTGGCAATTCAATTGAAGTGGAGTAGGTTATTGCTCCTGAGTAAAATGGATATCCCTGGTCAGTCCACGAGCCTGCAGTCAGTTCAGAAGGCTCATCTATAATCTCTCCAGCGGATGGACTGGACAGATGAACACCGAAATCTCCCACTATATACGCAGCCTCAATCTCAGTCAGGAAGTCGTATTTGACTTTGAAATCTACTACATTCAAACCTTTCATAACCAGATTTGTAATGTCGACTCTCTCGATCCCACGGTCCCACTGCCATCCTGTATCTGAAAGATCAACCGGAGAACCGTTAAGTGTAATAGAACCTTTTGAAATGCCTTCAATGACCAGATATGCACTCTCAGGGTGTTCAATAGCACTTGAGAACTGATATCTGAGCACTATCTCCCCACCCTTGCCCTCATAGGTCTTGTCACGGATGTCTATCCAGGGTTTATAGGGCTGTACAACGGTTGTCCCAAAGTGTTCTGACAGCATATTCCTAATGCGGAAGTCCAACTGTTCATCCGACCAGGTCAACCCATTATCCAGTGAAACTCTCAGCCTGTCCATCACTAATACATTGTCTTCATTCCGAGTAAACTGCCATGAATTAGAGAGCGGAATCACATTTCCTGAGGACGTGCAAAGCGGTGCTTTAACCTGTTCTGCACCATCATCAGCCCCAGGACCGGTTATGATTAGAATAGATCCTGAAGGCGGCAGTTTGAATGAATAGCGCAGGTTATTACCAACTGTCTGTGGCTGCAGCATGTTGCGGGTACCATCCAGAGCATTACATTTAACGGCTGGTATACTGGTCTGGTTGAATATTGTCAAAACATAATCATGAGCCCGGTCCCGGTCTGAGTTAACAATGAAATATATATCCTGTTCACCGTCTACACGGTGCTGCACGTAAAGTTTTGGCACTGCGTAACCGTCAACACCCCGCACACTGTATGTAGCAGGCACTATTTTGTCGAGGGCATCCTGAATCTGCCTGGTTCCTGCTGGAACAACCATCACACCGGGCAAAGCTGCCAGTTTCTTCCACTCATTTACAGCTTCAGTGCAATCTATTTCCACAGGTAAAGCTCCGAGGAAGATCAGCTTTCCCCCGGTCTCTGCATATTCTTTCAACAGCCCATAGGTACTGTTTCTCCACGTCAAAGCAGGTGGAACCATTACAACACCATATTTCATCTCTCCTATATGGAATGATTTCTGTTCCACAGACCCCAGGTCTTCCATGTATTCCTCATCACCGAGATCACAATCGAAACCGGCATTGAGGGTTGCTTCAAGAATCCTGCGGAGTACGCTATCACAGCTCTTCGCATCACTTATATCCTCAGCAGGCAGGTCCTCGGGAAGCATTCGTTTGTGTAAAGTGTCAGGCACAGAGATCGGCGTATCGAGTCCCAGCCTGCGGGTTGCTGTTACACTTTCAATCGGATGTAAAACAAGCACATCAGGATTGGCTACTCCTCTTGTCATGGCATAGGAAAGCCTTGCCAGGTAGTCATTCCAGGGTCTAACTTCTTTAAAGTAGCTCTGCTGGTAGTTGATATTGGGTGGATAGTCACGTTTGCGGTGCCCGCGCATCGAATACCAGCACAAATGATTGCAGAAAAGGTTTGCCCCTAACACCAAGTTATAGTCCGCCATCCATTTGTAATCATCAAATGTCTGTGTATGTCTGGTAACTCCGGCAAACTCAGTCAAAACACGCTTCCTGCCAAGTTGCCTTGCTGCTGAGCCTACCTGCTTCATTGTCAGCAGCATTGCAATAAATCCAGTGGGTATGTCGTCATCAAATGATCCCTGGGTTGGAAGCCCATCGATCTGCCTGCAGAGATGGTCTATGCCAGGGATGTGTTCATACCTGTAGTGTGCCATAACACTACCGCTGAGTATACGGACCTGTCCCTGGTCAGGTCCATCCAGATGGTCTTCAGCCAGATAGTGCCCTGTAGACTGAAGATTGTTATTATCACACCATTCATATATCTGCTTGCTGTATGCTTCAACAAACTGCCGATGCAGTGTGCGGCATATAAGCATCCGTATTTTCCGGCATTCACCACCATCCAGGAAGAGCCACGGCAGGTCCGTCCAGAAATCTCGATCATGCCATTTGGCATAGAGATCGGGGATACCATCCCACCACGGGATTTCCCCCGGTCCGGCTGAAATGGAAGGTTCATCAGTAAATATTCCCGGGACACAACCGCCGAACTCGTTTCCAATCTCCTTTTTGTGGACTTCATGGGTCAATCGGATAAACTCGCGCACTGCTTCAGGGTTCAGAAGGTTTGCAGGAGGTTGAGAACCGCCCTCTTCACCCCAAAATGACTTTCCGCCATAATGACGTCTAAAAATCAATCTCTCAGCATCCAAACAATTTACGGCTTCGTCTATTCCGATACGTTCAATTCTATCAACAACGCTGCCTTGTCTATTGGCAAGTATATAAGCAGCTTTAGGTTCGTTACTTCCATCAGGCAGCGGTACTTCACCCTTTGAAACAAACTCAACCTTAAGCGTAGCTGCTCTGTATTCATCTTTAGTCCTGGCAACCTTGCCTGAAGCTGTACCGCTCGGAAAAGTATCTTCATCATAAAGCCAGACAAACCCGTTCTTCTCTTTAGCTACAGAGATGGCTTCCTTAAGCCCATCAAACCATTCCTGACCCATATATTCGCTGAGGAGTCCGGCAAAGGTAAAATAGAATGGACCAGCGTATCCGACATCAATCATATCCGCAACCTGACGCGCAGCTTCCTCCCTGGTAATCTTATGATCTATAGCCCAAAGAGTAGTAGGCCTCATCTTCATATCGGGTTGTTCGAATTTCTTATAGTCCATCTCTGCCACCTCAGTTTGATGAAATTGCGGATAATATTCAACTTAACAGGAACTACTGCAACGAAACGCAATAGTCCTCCATAACAGCGGAAAATGAACCTGGATGCGGCTTTTAGAGAAACTATGTGGAATGAACCTTCTATTGCTCCCGCACCAATTTTATAACTGCAGAGCAATCAAACAAACTTGCTAGAACATATTCCGGAATTGGTAGAGCACTCAGAACCGTAATCAGTTCCGAATTACAAAATCACCTTTAGCCTTCATATTCGGCCGTTTTGACGCTCGCAGGACCAATTTACCACCATTATCTCTGCCATCCGGGCCAATGCTATACAGTATATATGAGTCTCCAGTGGATTTATATTTATACTCCCCTTTTGCCGTAAACGGGTCTTGCGGTATCTTTTTCAGGTAACCAGGCACAAGGTCATCCAGCTTTGCAGGATACTTCCCATGCTCCAGCATATAGGCTCGTAGCAGCAGGCTAAAGAGGAGCCTATCATTGGCACATCGATTGAATTCGTACCAGTATCTGGACATAGGAAAATCATCCTTGCTTATGTGCATAAATAATCCACTATTTGGGATAGGATTTTTCATATATTCAGCATAGGGTCTAGACGAATGCAGAATTACCTTGTCCATATCTACTCGAAGTCTTCTCAACTCCCACTTTTGCCTAATGCTGTCCCAATTCCGCCCAATGAGGGCCTTATTATTATCTATGAATATTTGCATAGTACTGCGCTTCACACGGATTCTTCCAGGGAGTAATCCAAAACGCATATTCCCACTACTAAACCTGGACAGTCGGGTGTATTTCTCTTCACGCAATATGTCCCTGAATGAAACAGTGCCGGATTGTATATTTTCCAGCCTGGCTGCTGCTGAACGTGCTTGCCAGTAGTCCAAGTGATTTACTAATTTTGGTATGTCTATTCCAGTATTGGTAAATACTTGCATACTAGCAATAATGCCTTGCATATCAACGCCTTTGGACATATCGCTGCAGAGTTTAATCTCATCAAGACAGGTATTCATCGCCTGGTAATATTTGCCAGATTCATTGTATACCATGGTCTTCATTACGAGTAAAGGTTCTAATCTACAAATGTTTGTATTTTCGATGGCCGGCACAAATTGGCACCGCCCTACTAAACACTCATGTTTCAGACCCTCATTGAGTATCTTGAATACCGGTTCATTAGCTTTTAAGAGGGCCCTTTTCTCATTAATAGTATACGGTCGCTTAAGTGTGTATGGCCGTGGAATACCTTTTGGCGGTGCAGGTAATATCCGTCCGTTGCTGGACAATGATTTCGCATACGAACCTGAATGTATTGCCTCAGAACACTGCTCAGCATACAGTATTTTATAAGAAGCTCTAACATAATAACCAAATGCATTAGGCTGAGGCATCTTCCGAGCAGGCATATTAGTGTCCATAGGTTGCTTGTACAAATAGATACATATGCCTATAACCAATCCAAACACGATATTGACTACAACCATCAGTATTGATAACTTGTTACTTTTCATTTGACAACTGAACCTTAGATAATAATGCTGGTGGTTTATTCACGAGATCCGGAAAGTATCCATCTTTTAGTGATTACAGTATTGGAGCCTGAACGATGATAATAATACCTTTATTTATCAACTTCTATAGATATTATTATCCATACTCAATATATTGCAGCCTATCATTCATTCTCTTTTTCTAATCTATCTCCACCCGATATTTGTAGTAATCCGCTTGTTTCCAGTTTTCGTTGTCGTTTTCTCCGAAACGGGAGAGGAATAATACCACATCCCCGGTCTCGCGGTCCTGGTAGAATCTGAAGTTGGACATCTGGGTCTGGGAGGGTTCATCAGGAGCACACCGGTCTATAACTGCAATTGTCTCCCGCTTGATCCCGAACGGTTCCTCCTGCATTTGGGCAATAGTAAGTGGGCTGCGGGGCCAGTTGCCATTGGCGCGGTCGCCGTCAATCGCCAGGTTGCCTATCCAGTAGAGTTTCCCGATTTTGATTGATCTGAAAAGTGCGGAACCATTGGAACCGGACTCTATCAGACTGCCATCTGAGCACAGCAGCCGTTCCGGTTCTGACCAGGACATGCCTTCATCCTCCGAGAAAGCGTACCATTTAGTACCGGGACGATCCGGATACATTGTGTTATCTGCACGCATGATCATCACTATCCGTCCATCATTGAGCTGCGCCAGTGTGTTCTCATCATATCCTCTGGAGGATTTTTCCGGATCCATTCTAACTGGCTGTCCAAGTTTAAAGGTTAATTTACCATCAGGTTGATATTCTCCCTGCATTGTAAGTGATACATACATTGGAGCCCAGCACCCGAGATAGTGGATAGCTTTACCGGAATCGTCCAGAGGCATTGTCATCGCAGGAACCAGCAGTTTGCCGGTGGAAGTCTTGATAGGAAAACAAAAACTGATAGCTACTCCACCAGGCAGAGAAATGGGCATCACGGTTTCGCCCTGCCACTTTTTACTGACAGGATCATAGGTATCCGCAGTCAGCTCAAATATCAGATCCGTATCTGGCTGATCGGGATATATTGCACGGCTGCAGAATGTCAGGAGTTTGCCGGTGTCTTTATCGAAAAAGCAGGCGTTTTCAGCATAGCGCATGAGTCCACCTGGGACCTTATAAGACTGCTGCTTCATCTGAGGCTGGGTCCAGGTTACCCCATTGTCACTGCTGAATATATCCGCAAAATCATCATAAGTATCCGAATCATCCACCCAACCACTGCGATGCATCAGCAGAGGTTCATAAGCATTTATATAACTGACAAACCCCGGAAAAACAGGCCTGCCATCATTGCATTTTATGAAGACTTCTTTTGATAATAATCGCAAACTACTAACCCTCTATTGCCCGCTTATAAATAATGGATATCTAAATGGAAGAGTTCGCTATTGCAGAGGTTTTCCCTTCGTAAAAAGTTCTTTACTTCTCACCGTGACATTAATATACTAGTTCCAGGAATCAACCTTTCCGGAGTTAGTTATATGGATAATGAATCACTTAAAGAAAGCATAACGCTGGAACGTATTGATGAGTTGTTACGTTTTTTTGCTTACTTTCAGTCGCAGGTGAATGAGTTTTATGCCTTAACAGAGCCAAAGGATCTGCCCGATGGTTCATTTAGCAGTCCATTTTATGAG
Organism: Abditibacteriota bacterium; assembly: GCA_942493375.1. Classification (GTDB taxonomy): domain Bacteria; phylum Armatimonadota; class UBA5829; order UBA5829; family UBA5829. The sequence continues at coordinate 1,731,993 of OW818698.1, forward strand.
TACTCTCCGGAAGTATTGAAATTCTGGAGTCTGGCTCAGCAGACATGCTGGTGTGATCCCAATTACATGCAAAAATCGATAGACACACTGATAGATGACGACAATTTTGTAGCCTGTGCAGATATCGATCAAATCAGATCAATACTTACATGGGCAAACAGGGGAGAACGCTTCTGTGAAGGCCTATGGGCAAAAATGATTGACAATGGCAAAATGGCTGCAGTGATAGAGCGTCTTAAAACGCTGCGCGAAGATATCTTTAGTGTGCATCAATCGTGAGAAATCAGCTCTCAGCTCGTTCACAGCCATCTTGATAACAGTTCAGAGTTGCGGGTATTTGTTATCCCTCACACAGAAGTTATCAGATTGTATTACCAAAAAACCAACTGTTTAGCTGTTGGTTTTCTACTTCATTCCATCTTCCAGGATCTTCTTTATATGCCGGTCAAAGTCGGATTCAAACAGACGATCCTGTACGATACGGTATTTCTCAAACTCACTTTCTGCGAAAGCTCTAGCAACTTCATGACTGACTCTACCTGGATTGTCGATGATCTCTCGCTCGTTAAACTGCAGGAATGCATTCAACTTACCAGCCCAGTCCTTCATTGTCATGGGTATTTTCTTTTCAGCTTGATCTTCGGCATAATCCAGGTACATCGTCACGAAGCGATCAAGCGATTTTAATTCTGTTTCAGTAAGGTAGTTCTTTGCAACAGAGACATCAGGTTTGAGGATTTTACCATTTGGAGCGTTTTTCCATGTTGTAAGTCCCATCTTGTCTTTGTTGCTATCTGCTCTCTCCATAATCAACTCGGCAGCTGTGTGTCCATGGATTGCAAAATGGAGTTTATTCTGAACTGCAGCAAAGAAAGCTTTTGTGGTCTCGGAATCCTGGTTGTAGTCCATTGCTGTAGAATAAATGTCTGTTATCTTCTGATAGAACCTCCGCTCACTCGCCCGTATCTCACGAATTTCAGCCAGCAGGTTGTCAAAATACTCTTCGCTCAAGAATGCGCCATTCTTAAGCCGTTCCTTATCCAGCACATAACCACGAATAGCAAAATCCCGCAGAACTCCAGTCGCCCACTGCCGGAACTGAGTCGCTCGTACAGAGTTAACCCGAAAACCAACCGCAATTATAGCGTCAAGGTTATAAAATCGTGTCCTATATTCCTTACCATCTTCGGCAGTATGTCGGAAAACCCGACATACTGCTTCTTCATCAAGCTCTCCGGAACTAAAAATACTCTTAAGATGCTCTGTAATAGTGCTCCGCCCTTTTTCAAAAAGCACGCTGATCAATTTCTGAGTAAGCCAGACAGTTTCCTCTGCTATTCTTACTTCGATCCCATCTTCTCCTGCTTGTTTGGTAAAGATCAGGAACTCAGCGGTGCTGTTACGTATTTGCAGTTTATTCTCCTTTTTCATTGACTTCCCCCAGGCAGCATTTTTACGCCTATTATTTCCGCAATATATAACAGTGATTATTTCTTGTTGTCAAAAATATCCCCAGGATTCTCCGGGAATCCGGTTACGCCTCTGGATTGGTCGAACTGGTGTATTCTGAAGAGTGGTCGGGCAACAAACGGAAATTCTCTCAGGGTCCCATTCTCCAGCGCTGCGTTTGTGTTGGATTTTAGAAGTGCTTCGATTGCAGCGTTTCTCAACCTGTCAGCAACATCCGGATTGCTATCAATGCGTTGTTCCAACTCCTGTGGATCGAATTTCACATTGAAGAGTTGCTCGCGGCCTCCGTTGGCCATGAAAATATACTTCCACTCCTGATCCCTTACCATTATCTTGAACTCTGGGGTTCCGGGTTCTCCATAATAGCCGAACATATATTGCCTGGGAGTGGCTTTTCCATTGAGCATTGCAAGGACGTCTATACCGTCCCTGGTTTCTACCTGTCCGGATGCTGAAGTTGCTATTCCAAACAGATCTGCAAGGGATATCAATTCATCTTGGCGTGTATTTGAAGGAATCTGATTCGGCCAGCTTACCAGAAACGGGACATGGCAGGATGCTTCGAAGAAGCTCTCTTTCTGCCAGGCGTGATGATCTCCCATGTGGTCTCCATGGTCTGAGAAAAAGCAGATAACCGTATTGTCAGCATCCAGTCTGGATTCAACAGCATCGAGAATCCGTCCAAGGCACTGGTCTATATAGGAAATCTCACCATAGTATCTGGCTTTAGCGACCCGGGCGTGGGAATCGTTGATATCGTCAGCCCAGATCAGGTAGTTCATCCAGGGAATCTGCTCATCCATGTGATCGATTTCGATGTCTCCACAGACAGGATTGGGCATGCGGTCCGGGTCATACATTCTGTTGAATGGCAGAGGAGGAGCCAGCGGAGGGTGTGGGCCTACAAATGAGACAAAGCCGAAATATGGTCGATCATCCCCTGCTTCAAGCTGCTCAATTGCCCGGTCTGCAGCCCAAGCCTCGACAGTCAGGTGTGCAGGCAGCGGGCTCATCTGGGGCATATAATACATGTCCGTCCGCTCACCCATAGGCTGCTCTATCCAGTCAAACTCAGGATGCTCATTGGCAATGAAGGCAGCAAAAGCGTCCCTCTGACGGTCCTCCGGAGTTGCATAAAGCTCCTCGCTGTGCAGATGGACTTCAAAGCCGATATCCTCATATGTAGGAGCTGTGTGGGACTTCCCTATCCCAAACGTCCGATACCCACGCTCAGTCATCGTCCTTGCAAGATACTTCCCGCACCTGGCTTCGATACCTGCTGATTCATCAGAATACAATGCCGGGACTACCCAGTTGGAAAAGATTCCGGTTGCAGGAGGCTCACACCCAGTGCGTATAGTATACCGGGCGGGCACACACACAGGACATGCAGAATAAGCATTAGTAAAAGTAACCCCGCGATTAACCAACCGGTCTATATTCGGAGTATAAACCTGCTCATTCCCAAGCGACGCGATAGCATCCACCCGCAACTGATCGCACATAACAAACAAAACATTCGGTCCAATATCCACAAGGAACCTCCGACACGATTTTCATGGGAAGGGAGACATGATTAACAAGATTAACAAGATAGATTTTCATTCATGTTAATCTTGTTAATCGTGTAAATCCTGTATCCCTTCCGGAAGCCTTAAGTCTGAAGTCTAAAAGCCTATCCCTTTGAGCTTTCTGATCTGCTTGATGAAAGCTTCCGGTATGTGGCCGTTGGGGGTGAAAGGAACGTCCCAGGTCATTACTCCACCTTTGGAGATCAGGTCTTTGGTGTAGCCGAGGACGAATTCATCTGTGAATCTCGGTTCTCCCCCACCCCAGGTATTACCAAGGTAGCTGAGGATATGGTACTGTGCGTTTTCGAGTTTGGGTCCAGGGCAGACCGGGAAGGCTTCGGCTATTTCGCCTGCTGTGTAGTCTTCAAACTCTGTGATAGTCAAAACAGGGGTGAAAACTCCGGGGTTGAAGGCAACTACGCTGTCCGGGTTGCCGGCTTTCATTGCTTCGGCAAAACTCTGGAAGTTTGGAGCATCGGGGTGCTGATACATCTCATTGGCAAAGTAGCAACCATCTATCCACCAGCCGGAGACCTTATTGCCCCATCGCAGGGACCATTCACGGATGATAGATTCCCACTTTAGCTGGAACTCAACAATACGCTTGCCAGTCCGCTTGGGGTCAACCGGGTTTGGCCATATATCAGACCAGGAGGGCCATTTGCCTTCAAAACCCCACTCCCAGCCCAGCTTCTCTATAGCTTCATCATCCGCTGCAGGAGCACCGCTCGGAAGGTAGACCATCATCTTTATCCCACGAGGGACCAGTGCATCAGCCAGATCGCTGACCAGGTCACGCTTTGAAAGCTTGCTTGGAGTTATACCTGTGAGTGTGTCATAAGTAGCATTCGGAGAGCAGAAATGCCCGGAGTTCTGTCCGATCGTTACAAAATAGTAGCCTGCTCCGACTTCCTCAAGCTGGTCTGCAAGCCCATTGACATCAAACCCGTCAACCTGAGCATTCCATCGATCAACCTCAGTATCCTGTCCAACCTCCCCGGAACCCGCAGGTCCGGCAAGAAAATGCATAAAAAGCCCCCACTTGGAAGCTTTGAACCAATCTGTATTTCCCATTTTCTACTGTGCCTTTCTCATCTCAAGATCGCTGATAGTTTACCATGCACAGGAGTAGAATTGCACAAATCTGATATTGGACAGGATTAACAAGATTCACACAGGGTCAGAAATGATTGGAGGATAAAGATAGGAACAACTCACCGCGGAGATATTGTCATTCTGAACGCAGTGAAGGATCTGCTTTTCCGATTACTCGCCATAAAAGCAGATCCTTCGTTCCTCAGGATGACAATGCCAGTAGGATAACAGTATAGGTAGGATGACATTATGCGCTATGCACTAGCGCTTTATATCGGTATGACTCTTCTGAGCGGTTGGTGTCAGATGATTCTTATCCCCACAGATGTACATAGAGCCAAACAATGCTGCTATGCCTATAACCAGGCATATAATAATTCCGATTCGTTTTTTGGGATCAACTTTTTTGCAGTAACATCCTGGAGCACACGGCTCCATCTCCGGATCCTGCTCTGCTTCCAGGTTTTGATTAAGATTGTCGTTGTTCATTTATTTACCACCGTTTTTGGTACACAACACAAGGTCCGTAGGGGAGACTCTCTGCAGTCGCCCGAAATATGGACGGGAGGCCGCGGAGAAGCTGTCCCAAAAGCCCTCCCGAATCGTTGTTAAGTTATTCTAGGGGTACGGATCAGGAAAACAGTATATTAATACTCAATTAATAGCAGTATATATCGGCTATTTATAGGGTTTTCAGTCCGTATCCTCTATCTATATGGTTCCTAATACCTCTTTTGGAGCATATTGGACAATTTTACGTAAGTTGTGACCTATGCATCCGAGTAGATATTCTATTCTGGCCCCGTCTTTACCCTTGAGCAGAAATCGCCAAAGACCTTTGTTGAATTTGATGTCAGCATGAACTGGTTCCACAATTTGCTTTCGCCACCTGTATATCTGTTTGGCAGCTTCTGTCTGCATTTTGGCAAGCATCTTTTTCTGTGGTTCGTCGTGTACTCTTCTCCAGACTTCTTTTACCCGGTTCTTCTCTCCGCAGCAAAGCTGCCTCACTGGACACCCAGAACAGCTATGGCGATATATCCTGTAAGTGTTATCATACTTGATTCTTGTTGAACGAAAAGTCAATCGCATATTGCCTGGGCAAATATATTCATCGCTGCTTTCATCATATTTGAAGCCCTTGGCGCTATTTGTGTATATGGGCATGTAGACATCTAAACCATTCTCTTCGATATATTCCAGAGCTTTTTTACTATTATAGCCTCCATCCACCGTCACGCATTCAGGTTTCTTGCCGGTAACACTTTTCAGCTCCTCTAGCATTACAGGAAGTTGATAGTTGTCGGATTCCTCCTGGGCTATATCTGCAGCTGCTATTATCTGATGCTCTTTGTCCACGACTGCCTGGGCGTTGTATGCAGGTCTGTTGCCCGCACGGGTCTTCATCACACGACTTTCAGGATCTGTTACACATATCGTTTCGCGGTCAGAATCTTCTAGCTTCTTCCGCGCTTCTTCGAGCAATTTTTTGCGATTCTCAGCATTCTTGAGGGCGTTGGGTAACTCGTTTCCACGAGCATCTCCGTAAAGCTTATCTTCCTCAAGGTCTTCTTTTTCGGCTTGCTCTAGAATCGATGTTATCTGCTTATCAATACATTCCAACTCATTATCGAGCCGCCCTTTCTTAAATGTATTCTTGCCGGAGACATTAGCTTCTATCTTTACCATCCAGAGATACGTGCTCAAGTAAAACAAGCCCACACTCCATACACATACGCACTATGTCTGTGAAAATCTTTTTGATTTCCGGCCCATGACCACGTCTAAACCTGCTGATAGTCCGAAAGTCAGGGCGGTTCATCTGAGCAATATACATATACCTCACGTCATTGTGCAGTATATAATCCAGTTTTCTACTACTTACTAAACCTTGGCTATAGCCATAGATAAGAACTTTCATCAAAATCCTTGGGTCATAACTAGGTGCGCCACCACCCTTGCAGGCACTCAATAGGTAATCAAGATTCATATCGTCAAGAATCTTATTGATCACTCTCACAGAGTCATCTTTAGATACAAAATCCTCTACACTGGGTGGCAGAAGCATTAACTGGTCTCTTGCTACAGAATCCCTGATCTTCTTCATTTTTGGCGAACTCCTAAACATGCTACACTAATATAGAATTCGCCAAACAAGCTCAAATATCCTTTAACTATTTTATTGAGGCATATATTCTCTGTATATGCCGGACTTTTGGGACAGCCTCCGGAGAGCCTCCCCTACGACACTAAAATCAGCACCCGCAGCAGCAGCCTTTGGGTTTTGTGGCTTTGATGAAAGCACTGACGAATGAGCCCATAAGTTCATCCATGCCATCTTTTCCAAGTTCAGCTATCACTTCTTCAGGGATCAAACCTGCAGAGTCTTCTATAGAATATGTCTTGGCAATCTCCACTACCGGGCTTGCAAAACCTGCCTGCAGCAGTTTCAATTTGTATTCCTCAATTTCCAGAGCCCCTGCTACACATCCAGTCCACAGGCCAACATGCTTCTTGACCATATCCGAAATATGCTTAGTTAAAGCAATGTCCGCTACTGCAAACCGTCCGCCAGGCCTCAATACTCTGAATGCCTCTGCCAGCACCTGGTCTTTGTCTGCTGAGAGATTGATCACACAGTTGCTGATTATCACATCCACCGAACTGTCCTGCAGAGGGATGTGCTCTATCTCACCTTTCAGAAACTCAACGTTCTCAAGGCCAGATTCTGCCTGGTTCTTCCTGGCAAGATTCAGCATCTCATCGGTCATATCCAGTCCATATGCCTTACCAGTCGGACCAACACGTTTTGCAGACAGTAGGACATCGATTCCTCCGCCGCTGCCCAGGTCCAATACCACTTCACCGGGATTGAGTTGTGCCAATGCCAACGGATTAGCGCAGCCCATAGAAGCCAGCAGGGCTTCAACTGGAATTCCCTCAGTCTCAGCTTCAGAATACAGGTCACGGGTTATTGCATCTTTGCTTGTCCCACTCCCGCAACAACTGGTCTCTTTGCGTTCACTTGCGTTTACTGCAACCTGACCATATTTTTCCTTAACAACCGTCCTGATATCTTCACCGCTTGTGGCTTCGCCTCCGCCACAGCAGCAACCACATTTTTTCACTTCACTCATAATAATATCCCTCTTAGCTTTTATCTATCTCAATCGAAATCGGTCCAGGCAGCGCAAGTCCAGCAGCTACCTGCATAGATTTGAATATCCCACACGGGACCACACATCCAGAACAGCAACCTTTCAGTGACCCGCGCACAGCCTGATGTATAGCTCCATCAAACCCCAGTCCCAACTCGCTGTAGCCATCGACTACAGGGAAGTCTTTTGCCAGTTCCTTGATATTGTCGCAATCACTCTCTATACTGAAAGTCACATACTGCATATCATCTGAAGTGGCTGTAATGTCAGTCGTGAATCCACATATTCCTGCTTTTACTGTAGATTTTGCTTGCATAATTTACCTCACCCACAACACTTTTCTTCACTGCAACCGCAAGCACTTGGAGATGCTTGATCCTGCACTTCACCGAGTTTACTATCGGCATACTTGTCCATATTGTCGTCACCGGCTTTACGGATCATCCGCGCTATACTGACAGCGTTTCTCATATCGGAATCAGATGCTCCTGCCTTACGAGCTTCCTCCACGTGGTAGTCCAGACACGGTTGACACTTGGCCACTATTGAAGCAGCAATTGAAACTAATTCCCTTGTTTTTGGATCAAGCATGTTTATCTCCTTAGCATATGAAACTACACTGCGTTTTCTGTTTTGAAAAATCTCTTTTGAAAGTAAAGAGCCACGTTGACCAGGCTGATCAGCACCGGCACCTCAACAAGAGGGCCGATAACCGCAGCGAACGCTACACCCCAGTGAGGCCCATTCATGGGAAACACCGCTACCGCAACCGCTATAGCCAGCTCAAAGTTGTTGCTTGCTGCTGTGAATGATAAGGTAGCAGTCTTTGAATAACCTGCTCCTATCTTTCTTCCCATGTAGAAACTGACCAGGAACATAACTACAAAATAGATCAGCAAAGGAATTGCTATTCTGACAACATCGAAAGGTTGGTCAACAATCTTTTTCCCGTTGAGTGAGAACATGACTATTATCGTAAACAGTAGCGCCACTAGAGTCATAGGGCTGATCTTGGGTATGAACCGCTTTTCATACCACTCCCGGCCTTTTGTCCTAAGCCCGATTTTCCTGCTCAAAAATCCTGCGATGAACGGTATCCCAAGGTAAATAAACACACTCTTGGCGATTTCACCTATTGTCACATGCACCGTGCTGCCTTTGAGTCCAAAAACGGGAGGCAGGACAGTTATAAACACGTAGGCATAGACCGAAAAGAACAACACCTGGAAAATGGAGTTGAACGCCACCAGCCCGGCAGCGTATTCAGTATCACCCTTTGCAAGCTCATTCCACACGATGACCATAGCAATGCATCGGGCAAGACCAATCATAATAAGTCCGACCATGAAATCAGGATACCCGCGCAGGAATGTTATCGCCAGGAAGAACATGAGTATAGGCCCAATGATCCAGTTCTGAACCAACGAAAGAGCCAATATCTTATAGTTACGGAATACCTCACCTAATTCCTCATACTTGACCTTGGCAAGAGGAGGATACATCATAAGGATAAGCCCGATTGCTATTGGGATATTGGTTGTGCCAACTGAAAACCTGTCCCAGAAACCAGCAGTACCGGGTACCAGGTATCCAGCAGCAACACCTATACCCATCGCAAGGAATATCCACAGAGTCAGATATCTATCCAAAAACGACAGTTTCTTTGTGATTGATTCACTCATATCAGCTCTCCGTCAACTCATTTATAAGCTTTTCAACTCTAGCTTTGATCTGGTCACGTATCTCGCGCACTTTCTCAACAGGCTGACCTTTGGGATCTTCCAGTCCCCAGTCCTCGGACTCAACAAACACCGCAGGACAGACCGCACCTTCGTGCTCTATGTCACCCAGGTTTACTCCGCAGCCCATTGTTACTACTTTATCTGCACTGTCGACCATCTCGGAAGTCATCACCTTCGGGTAGTGACTGCTCATGTCGTAGCCAATCTCTTCCATGGCTTCAACAGCCTGAGGATTCAAACTACCACCCGGCATAGTCCCTGCAGACTCAGCGATTATTCTGCCTTCACCCAGTCTTTTAGCAAAAGCCTCAGCCATCTGGCTCCGACCAGAATTGTGTATGCAAACGAAAATAACTCTCTTCATCTATTCACTCCTGAATGTGTAATCTGTCTCCATTTTAAGAATAGACAGTTACAGCAACCTTACACTAAAAAATGACATTGAACAGGTAACCCACAACAAGAATCCCGAAACCGACAACTCCGATAAACACTGCGATCAACTGCGGTTTCAGCACCTTGCGGAGGATTATCATCTCCGGCAGTGATAGCGCTATAACCGACATCATAAACGCCAGAGCTGTCCCTAAAGCTGCTCCCTTACCCAATAGAGCAGATATAACAGGGACTATCCCGGCAGCATTTGAATACATCGGGATCCCCATTATTACCGCTAGAGGCACCGCCCACCATACGTCCTTGCCCATAAAAGAGGCCATGAAACCTGCAGGCACAAAACCATGGATGCCAGCGCCAACAGCAATACCCAGGACCACATAGATCCACACTTTGCCGACAATTTCCTTGACTGCTTCTTTGCCGGATTCAAACCGTGCTGCCCAGGTCATTTGCTCATCAGGCACATTTCCAGCATTGGCCTGAAACTCATAGACCCATTCCTCAACATAACGTTCAAGTTTGAGCCTGCCTATGACCCAGCCTGCAGAGATTGCAATAGCCAGTCCGGTAACCATGTAAATTGCAGCAACTTCCCACCCGAACATCCCGAAAAGCAGTACAACCGCAACTTCGTTAATCATTGGAGCAGCTATCAAAAATGACAGTGTAACTCCGAGTGGCACCCCAGCCTGCACGAATCCCATAAACAAAGGCACTGCAGAACATGAACAGAAAGGAGTCACAATACCCAGCATTGCAGCCAGAACATTGCCAACCGATTCCCTTCGCCCTGCGAGAATTGCTCTTGTCCGCTCGGGAGTGAAGAACGATCGTATCATTCCAACTCCAAAGACCACAATTACCAGCAGCATAAGTACCTTGGGAACTTCAAATACAAAGAAGTTTAATGCAGTTCCGATGTGGCTGATTTTGGAGAGTCCAAGCAAACCGAAAGTGACCCAGTTGGCAATCGGTTGCAGGTGTATATAAAGCGCATACCACGCCACAGCAAACAGCACCAGCTTTGCAACGCCCAGAAACTTCGATTGCTCTGGTTTATGCTGCGTTGCCATATCAAGTTCGGTAGTAGTCATTTCATACACCTATATTTCTAGCAACAGGGACCATTCGCAGTTTTTTCTGCGATCTTTTTGGCACAGTCCATTAATTCGAGGAGAAATGCCAAAGGCCCGTTATTGATAGCATCAATATTCAACGAATAGTGTATCCACTGACCTTCCTTGCGGGAATGCAGCAATTTCACCTGTTTGAGCTTTGCCATATGCTGGGAAATAGCTGGCTGGTTCATACCCAGCTCATCTACAATCTTACAAACACAGACTTCTCCATTCTCAGCCAGCATCTGCACTATCTTAAGCCTGGTCGGGTCACCAAGCACTTTAAAAACTTCGTCCATAACACCATCCATAAGTATATGCTTATATACGCATATATTATCACCAAAGATAAACGTTGTCAAACATATATTGGGAATAAAATAAAACAGTAGCACGTTGAAGTGCTCTCTACGGCCAGAATGTACGGATAGGACAGATTCCTAATCATGCATTTTCTACGCAGTTTGTAGTTCTCTACTCTTTTAATCTGCGTAAATCTGTGAAATCTGCGGATAATGACTTAAAACGCGTTCGCCATGGCCATTCGGCACTTTATTGTGCAATATCTAGAAATACTACCGTTTCATTGCCAGGTAAACAAGATATACACCACCCAGCATCACCAGCACACCGCAGACTTTCTTTACTATGTCTGCTCCCTTTGATTTCTCGTTCCAATTCAGGTAGTTCTGGACTGCTTCAGTGGATGTACCTGCAACAACAATCACTGCGCAATGACCAATGCCATATACCGCAAGTAGTAACACAGCATACAACATATTTGTTGATGCTACGCTGATTGACAGTGTCAGAACAGGAGCCATATAAGCGAATGTGCAGGGGCCGAGGGCTATTCCGAAAATCAATCCCAGTAGAAACGATGCCAGCAGGCCTTTTCTCTTCATCCCGATATTCCCTGGACCGGAGAATGGCATTGGAATAACACCTATCAAATGAAGACCGACTATAAAGAATACTAGTGCTACAATGTAGTTGCCATACTTGCCGACATCCCCCATCATCCGGCCCATTGCAGCTGTGATAACACCCAAAAGAGCGATCGTGACAAGTATGCCCAAACCAAACAGGAATGACAGTCCGAACGCTTTTCGGGTAGTAAGCTTCCCCTGCTCGCTTATGAAGCCGATTATCAAAGGGATACTCGACAGATGGCAAGGGCTGAGAATTACACTCAAAATACCCCAGACAAAAGCAGCACCTAGTGCAATAGCTGCCGAACCTTCCATCGCATGGGTAAATGTTATGAACAGTTGATCCAAATCAATTGGCCTCTATTATTTCGTTGGTGGACGTGTTGGTGCGACATCACAGGTACCCGTGGCACAACCATCCGAAGCGCTATGCCTTGGTTTATTCATTGCCTGTGACATGACCATCCATAACACTACAGCCGCAAATATTAATACATATTTCAAGACTGGTTTCACGGATTGGTTCCTTTCGTATTTGCAGTCAACTTGATTCCATTATCTTTGAATGTCTTGAGGATATCAGCTTTCGGGAAAAATCCTACGTGACGATCTACTTCCTTACCCTTGGAATCGAAGAATATCTGAGTTGGAATTACGTTAATCTTGTATTTCCTGGCTACATCCTCATTTTTCCCAACATCAACAAACTCTACATTGAGCTTTCCTTTGTATTCTTTGGTAAGTTGTTCAAGTATCGGAGCCATCATCTTGCACGGAATGCATGTTGTGGAACCCAATTCCAGTAGTTTTGGCAAGGATTTAGCAACTGCAGGCTTTGAAGCTTTATCATTCTTTTTTACCTGAGGCTTTGGGGCTGTCTTGGATGTTTTGGACACTGTAGGGCAGCATGTATCTCCAGTTTTCACTTTTGCGGTTGACTTCTTAGCCGAACCATAAACTGGAGCATATACTCCTACAGCAATTATCAGAGAGGTAATTATCAGAGCCTTAAATGTATTCTTTATCATCAATATCTCCCATATCGCATCGGTTCTTCAAAAACACTATTGTCATTATACTAAATCTGCGAGTTACCGGATAGGTATAGTCATGGATACGGCTCATTTAACGGATGAGTTCCATTTTTTCATCGGCATTGGATTTCATTACTGCTTCTATACAACCAAAGAAGTTCGTTATACAGGGGACACGAAGACTATAGAACACCTGCTGCCCCACCTTACGGTCCCCTACTATTCCTGCTTCTTTCATAAGCGACAAGTGCTTCGAGACAGTTGAAATATCCGACCCCACCAGCTCCTGCAACTTACATACACACTGTTCACCCTCTGCCAGCGCATCAACCATCATAAGTCGACTGGGGTGTGCTAAAGCCTTTATTATCTTCGCTCTCTCTTCGTATACTCGTTTGTTCATTTTGCAGTGCAATTCCTTATATCTGGTAACATGACTTAACTAGTCAGCTTCTCATACAGTGCAGTTAGCTTGGTTTCGTATGCTGCTTTTATCCCTGCTTCTTCATCAGCCAAAGGCTTAACCGGAATCAAATCGATCACTGCAGCCTCAGACATGCCGGACTCAAACATTGTCTTGATAGCTCCACCCAGCATATGCTTTATTCCCACTTCGGCTTCAACTTCACTCAGTCCAAAACTTAGCGCAAGCTTTTTCAACTCCGCCCACTGGAACCAGAAATAGGTAGGCCCCATAGCTGTAATCAAGGCATATGCTTCCAGGTTCTCATCCAATACTACTGGAGATTGCCCCAAAGGAGCCAACACTGACATCAGAGTGCTCTTGTCTTCATCCGTTAACGCAGATGCATATGCAATAGGGTTGTAGCCCGCACCAATCACCGAAGGTGCATTCGGAATCATTCTAGCGATTCTACCAAACCCTCCAAGTGCATTCATCAATTTAACAATAGTGAACTTCGGAGCAAGTGACACAAAAATCGCATTCTGCTGCAGCTTCGGAGCAATATCAGCCAGAACTGCCCCAATCATTGGAGGATGCACTGCCAGAAATACAACATCACAGAGAGCAGGTCGGGTATTGTCATTAGGACTGATTTCGATTTCCGGAAAATCTGCCTGTAAAGCTTCAAGGCCATCCGTGTTCACATCGCTGAAAATTACATTCTGGTTCGATATCCCTGCCCGTTTATTCGCTTCCAGGAAAATCCGTGCAATTCTACCACCGCCGATAAAACCAATGCTCTTATTTGCCATAACAACTACCTCCATCTATTGATTCACAAGGCATATGCCATTAATCACTGCCTAATCTTTTCTTACACTCACCCATAACGAGCTCAATATCACTTTCACTGAGTGCAAAGTCATGGTTCTTCTCGATTCCAAGATCTGTCACTACAACATACTCATATCCACTCAAACCAGCAGCATCCATCGCTAACTTTGCGCAAGCCACGGGGCAGCCATCGACAACCAGGACTTTATCTGCACCCTCTACTGAAGCTACCATTCCACTGACATGCCCACCAACACCGGCCAGGCAAAAAAACTTGCCCTGTTTCTCGATATCGAGTCTCTTGGCAACTTCATTGGTAATCTGCCCAACGTTAGAGGCACCAGAACAAGCCAGGATAGTCTTTACATCACCGCAACAACAGCAGTCATTCGCCATAACCACACTCCACCTGAAAGTATTTTGTTATTTGGCATTATAGCCAAATAATGCTAACATGTCAATAAAGTTGAGTACAAGGAGACTATATAGTGAATATCCAATTATCGGACCAGGATATCTTGAGAATAAAAGTCATCATGATGGACAAGGACAAAGATGATGCTTTCCTGTTCATCAAAGACTGCATAATACCGGAAATTCAAAAACAGGAAAGCAAAACTATGATAAACCACCTGGATGGAGGTAAGGGATCATTGTTTTGAAAGCACAACCTCATATTCCGGAATGAACCGGATGCTGTCGATTTGTGCGATCTCGTTTTTGTCGCTAAAGTCAGGTCTATGCTCTTCAGCTATGTATATAGGAGCATCTTTGCGTAGTGGCAGTATTTTCACAGTGATACCTTCTTCCAACACATCAGGAGCAAAACGAGATAGACCTATCTCCCACGCTTTACCATTGTAAAAGTTGTCATTTATCAGCCTGTCTCCTATATAGGCCCTGGCAACATCACCTTTGTAGTCTATCTGCAGATATGCACTATGAATTCCGTCCAGAGCATCGGTTGGTATTGATATGTGCCACTCAGCTGCGCAATCGAAATCCGGATCATCGGGTGCTTGCGCTCTATCTGCCGGTCCAATCTTCACTGGTCTTGCCGGACCAGCCTCTTTTACCTGCCGAATATCCACCACAATGTTCTTTGCAGGTACTGAAATCTTATAGTTTGTGCAGACTCCATCAGCATGCTCATCCAACTCTTCGCCATTCATAGACAATAGGTTCTTAGGTGCTGGAAAGACTGAGAAACTGACATTTGGGTCCAAGCTTTGCATCCTTATCGAATCACCATCAAAAAGCACGGTTGCAGATGAGAGTATGAAACACTCCTGCTCATCAATTTCACCTTTATAGCATGAAAGGGCCTGATCCTGTGTCAGCACCAGCATAGATGCATGCCTGCCATCAGCTGAATCCACCGAAAACACGCACCCGGTTCCAGGCCTGATATGCGAGATACGTATCGTATCGCTTTCCTGTGTAATCGAATTGTGGACTCCGTGGATGCCCTGAATACTCTCGCGCTCGAAGGCGAATTCCGGGTCTATCCCATCAGGAGCAAAGAACACGTAGCAGGGATACTCCGGATCAGCAATTTTGCAGATCAACTGTGCAGTCGAATACCTGAGCAGCGTTCCATTCATATCCAGATTCACCGGCCATATCGTATATGTATCTGCCGGGATGTCTGTCTGATATAGCGGTACACTGATTTCTCTATCAGTCAGCTTCAGCGAGAGCCGAACGTTCTTCTTGTCGGTTAAGCTTTCCACCCTCTGGTAGTTATTGATAAACACAAACCCGCTCTCCCCATCCGATCTAGCAGACCAGCGCATAGTTTCTTTATCATCCAATCCAGCAGGCTGAATCTCCGGCATATACACAGGCATAGTAGCAAGCTCCCTACCAAAGTCAGCAAGAAACATATGCAACAGCCTCAATGCGTGAAATGACTCCCTTACCTGCCCGAACTCTCCCAGAGGAGCCTGGAAATCATACGAAACAGCAGGTAGATCATTCGGATAACCTGTGTCCTGAGTCTCCTGAGTGTAGGAGAGCTTGCCTATCGGGTGCGATCCTCCATGATACATATAATAACCAGGTAGATTTGACCCTGAAGCCAGCTTAGATAGAGATATCGCAGCAACATCATCAGCAACAATATAAGGTCTGCGGTGGTAAGAGACCTGCATCCCTCCACCGGTTTCGCAAGTCGCAAAGGGGTATATTTCAGATGGAGAGGCACTTGCCGTTTCGTTTCGATCTATCTGGTCAGCGCCTATATTAGCATCTTCCCGTATTGAAGAGATCATATAATTGGCGCGGCTGTCGCGGGACCAACTGGTAACTTCCAAATCCCAGAATGCATCCGGATACCCGCCAAACATAGGAATCACTTCATACTCCGGATACTTAGCTCCTCCCCAACCGGTCACCGTATACAGAGGTACTTCCATTCCGGATTCTATTGCAATATGTTTAAGCTTTAACAGATGCTCAGGCTGATCAGTCAACTCATTGTCCAGTTGAATCCCAATAACCGGTCCGCCATCTTTCCAGAGCATCCCCTTGAGCTGGTCAGCAATCTGCTGGTACCATTTGACCACATATGCCAAATATACCGGATCATTACAGCGTGTCTGACAGCCTTTTGCCAGCAACCAGTCCGGAAGCCCACCATTTCGCGCTTCGCCGTGCACCCAGGGACCAAGCCTTGGATAACACAGCAGCCCATGCTTTGCACACATTTCAAAGAACCGCCTGATATCCCGATTGCCGGACCAGTCCCACTCACATTCAATTTCCTCATGGTGGATCCAGAACAGGTATGTAGCAACAATATTTATCCCACCGGACTTAGCCTTGAGTATCTCATCTTCCCAGTCATCAGGGGCCATCCGCGAAAAGTGCATCTCCCCCATCACAGGCAGCCAGGGATTCCCATCCATAGTAAAGAACCGGCTATTAACGCCAATCTCTACCCCAAAAGGATTCCCCCCACCCATCCCCAAATGCCCGGACACAACAGGAGACACAGTTTTCGTAAGGTCAATTTCATACATATAAACACCTGCCTGGAACACAAGAAATAAAGGAGCCGGAAAATCACCAGTCCCTATATAATACTATAGCAAAGTAGAGGTGCCGACTACCCCTGTGACTTCACTCCCGACTTCACTCCCGACTTCACTCCTGACTTCACTCCTGACTTGTCCGGATTTGTAGACTCAAACCTTTTTCAGTCAACCGATACTTCTGCAAACGACTCTGGGGTTTGTCGGGAATGGTCCGCTCCAACAGGCCTTCATCCAAGAGATAATCAAGGTAATTGCGCTGAAATGTCTCTCGATGCTTTATCCCAGCAGCTATTTGGATATCAGTGCTCTTCAACGGTTCGTTCTTACATGCAGTTAATACTCGGCGAATCCACGGGTCGACTTGTCCGGTGACTTGTCCGGTGACTTCCCCTGTGACTTGTCCGGTGACTTGTCCGGTGACTTCCCCTGTGACTTGTCCGGATTTGCGTTTGATAGTCGTCTTGAATCCATCAGAGATTGAAAACTCCATCTCTGGAAGGCCGGCTTCACGGCATCTGCGAATCATGTCACCAGTGCCTGTCCCCATCCGTTCTATATACTTGGCAAGATAGAGCGGCTCAGCCAACAACGGATTTCCCGGGACCGATCCATGGGGCTGCCGCAGTTTCTCTAGTGTAAGCGATGGAGGTAGAGTTCCTGGGTTCCACACTTCCAGGCGGTCGGAGAATAGCATCACCTGCACACTGCCATTGCTGGTATAGTCGCGATGAGGATCGGTTACACTTTACACACAACACTCTTCAGATACTCATAAAATGATGGTGCGATTTGGTCGACTTCATCAATTACACCATCACAGAGTATATATTCGTGGTCCATCGCTACGATCGGGCAGTCTCCATTTGAAAAATGGTTCATATCGAAACACGCAGGATCATAGTTGACGCTTCCCGGATCCGGATTACCGAACTGAATATAACCTGCATTTGATAACACAGAATGAAGTGTTTGATCGCAAAAGATTCTCTCTCTAAGTTCATTATAGTCTGTGCCTTCAGGCGTGTTAGCAAAGAAAAGAATATTTCCGGCTTCGAACCGGGGAAAGATATACCTGGTTATTAGTGATCTATATGCCAGCGGAAACTTGTGTCCAATCCGCTGTTCGAGCGGTTCCACCCAATCCACATGGGCATATGGTTTTATCATCCAATCGGATTCCCCAAAATTACCTATTTCCCCCACTAAAACACTCGGTGGGGTCTTGTCTAAATCAATAAAAATAGGCTCACGATATCCAGTGTTTATCTTTTCGACAAAACGATCCACCAAGTTATCAATCTCCGATATGTTCATTCGGTAGCTCTCACAATTTTGTTCCACTCCGGAATCTGGTTTTTATGCGTTTGCTGCACTTTTCCCTTGTTGCCCCCATAGATATTTTCTGCTGTTCGCTGGCACAGGTTCAAACGGGCTGTCTCGCTGAGTTGATCCAGGAAGGGGTCATACCTTGCCATTTCCGGACCCAGCCTTTCAAACCGGGTTACCATGTCCGAGCCCAGGCATATACGGTCGCTGAAGCGTTCGGTTAGGGCTAGCCAGTCTTCAGAGGGCTTGCCATCCGGACATATTACTACATCGAAGATTATCCACGCATAGTCCACATAGAGATTAGGATGTTCAGAGAGCAGGCGTTCAATCATCCGGTGATAGAAAGGCACATTGACCCTTCGAGATATTCCGCAGTGAGCAAGGATAAACCTGGTTCTAGGAAACTCACGGACTACTTCCTCAAACTCCCACAAATACGCTGGATGGTCGGCTTTCAACACTGAGGTCACGTTGTGGTGCAACAAAACAGGCAGGTCGTGATCTGCAGCGAACTGGTAGACAGGCCAAAGAGCCGGATGGTTCGCCCGGGGTGCTTCACCATATGTCAGAGCAGTAAGGTCATCGTGGCGCAGCAGGACTTCACCAATTCCGCTCCAGACTTCCGGATACTGAGCGTACATCCGCTCAATGTGCTTAATGCCATACCTGTCCACCGGGTTAAACCCGCAGATCAGTGGATATAACCGATCCTGCGATTCAGCGGGGACTGAGCGGTACATCTCCGCAACCATCACATCTGTGCAGGAGTAGTAATAGCACCTGGAATCATCCGCCAGGTAGTAATCCGGCTGCTCCCTCTCCCAGGAAGCCCAGGTCTTGGTTACCGGCATCCCGAATATTACCGCCTTTTCGATATTGGCACGGTCCATATGGTAGATTAATGCTTCTCCACCTGGTGTTTCCTGTATAAAGTTCACAACGTGCAGGTGGCCGTCAATCAGTGTATGTTTGCTTCCACTTAATGGAGTCAGAGAACCTTTCTTTTCAGGATCACGAGACCATGTAGGTATGTTGCTGTTCGGCATTATTTCACCTCCAGAAGCTTCAGTATACAGTCAGCTTCTTCAGTTTCCAGACGGTTCCAAAGATATTCCCAGTCTGTCTTATTTCTTATAAGTTTGCGTAACTGGTCTCCCGTATAATATTTAAGAAGTTGCTTGCTGATATCTTCAGGCAGTGCACGCAGCAGGCAGGCAAGGTCTCGCCCATTGCGAATCAAACGGACAATATGTTCCCAACCGATGATATCCAGCAGCGCAGTCTTGTTTTCCTGCAGGCTCAACAGCACCAGAGAGACTTCCTCACCAGTTGTAAAGAGAGAACTCACATATTCACTGCCCAGCAGCTCCAGGACCGTCATCTCTGAATCGCCATATATCCACTCCAGTATTTCAGCCAGTTCAAGAGGAGTCTGGATCAAGGTCTGCAGTCCGTTGGTGCCAAGGTTCTTTACAATTTCCATCTCCACAGTATCATCCGACAGAAATGCCAGGATGTCGCGAAGCGCTGCAGCTTCCCTGATAATCCCAGGCAAACTCTGTCCCAGTGCCTTGATCAGAAACAATTGATCCTCCGGAGCAAGCACTTTTAGAGTGGAGTACAGACCATTTGAGTCTGAAACAACCTCCGGCAAATGCCCAGCAAGCTGCTCCAGAACCTCCCGGTCATGATTTCCCTGTAAAACATCCAGCACTACTGCAAGATCGCGCCAGGTTCTGATAGTTGTAGTCTCGTTATCTATGCTTATTGGAAAACCAGTTTGAATAGTCTCAGTTTTCATATCTAATCCTCCTCCGTATCATGCACCATATTGAACCGCAGTCTTCCCATTCTCCCGCGTTACAGTTATCAAGCTATCTCTATACTTATATGGTCCAAAAGTAAACGACACACTCTCAAGGCCAGGAACCGGAAGAGGGTCTATATCGAGTCTACCGTCAACACTGGGAGACATCCCCAGAACATATCTGCAGATCAAGTCAACAATCACAAGCCCCTGCTGGGGGAGTTCATTCTCACTCCTGTTCGGCTTGCCGGTAGTGGTATTGTGACTATCACACGCAGAGATAACACCATCTTTGGTCATCATCTCAACTGCCTTGCCAACATACTCCCCAGCCAGTTCTCTGTAACCGTGTTTTACCAGTCCATCGATAGTAAACCAGAGCCCGGTTGTCGTCAGGCAGTCTCCTCCCTGGCTCATTATTGCAGGATCAAAACCCGGGGTATCGCAGGACATGGATGGGCAAGGATACGGGGTTGCGAACTCATTGGGGTCAGTCAGATGTGTAATAAGCCTGGCAACCTGATTGTCATCTGCAACTCCGGTACACAGAGAGGAAAACGCTGCAATGCTCTTCAGATTAGACCTTTGCATATTTCCAGGGTCAGCATCGAAGTAGAACCCAGCTTCATCGTCCCACAAGTACTCCTGTATTGCAGACTTCAGCTTTGCATTTCGTATGCGAAGACTCTCCATGTCGATATCACTGCGCTCCAGTTCATGTGCAGCCCTGATTATCAACTCACGCAGCGCATACAGATAACAGTTATAATCAACAGCAATAACCGGGGTATCCAGTTCCCAGTCATAGCTCATCGGTTTCCAGTTACTTGAGAATGGTTTCCAACGCAGAGAGTAATCGAAATCATCTATGAACATACTGGTGCAAAGCCCATTGTCCAGTTCTGCTTTAGAAAACGCTTGCTCCGCCTCTACCATCAGATCCAGTATTTTGGACATCCATTCCTTATCACCAGAACACAGGTACAATAGCCAGGGATTCAGCAGACCGTTTGGAGTAGTGTGAGCCATGGTTGTCAGAGCTAGAAGATCATAATGCTCGGGCAATCCATGGAGTTTGTAATCCACCTGAGCGCTCCCCTGCTCATTGTGACCCCGCAACTCAGTCTGCTTTTTCAAGGGATGCAAGTATGAACCGATGTTCAATCCACCGCCGTTTTCCGCGATTAGAAGTGTTCCGCTCTCCCCTATGATCTTGTCATTCAACCAGCGCTCCTGAACTGTAGCAACCGGAGTATTCCAGCTCCACTGCCAGAGTGCCCCGGTTTTCCATGGGGCTGTATACGGACGGGTGAACGGTTCATACGGAATGTCATAATAATTGGCTCGAGTGACCCAGGCAGCATAATAGTAGAGCTTCTCAATATCTCTATTCGAAGAGCTAAAGTGTGGAACCACTTTCGTAAAGTACTCCTGCCAGGTCTTCTCCGCAGAGGCAAATACACTCTCGGGATTCCCAACAGCAGATATAGCATCATTTACAGTTTTCTGCTCATCATAGCCGCAGGACACAGCAACCAGCACTTTACCATCAGAAGGGAT
The DNA here is from genome assembly GCA_942493375.1 of Abditibacteriota bacterium. Taxonomy (GTDB): domain Bacteria; phylum Armatimonadota; class UBA5829; order UBA5829; family UBA5829. Next base: position 1,753,486 of record OW818698.1, read on the forward strand.
ATTCAGATTCCATACACATTCAAATGTATCCCCATCCCCTACCTTATCAACACTAACCTCAGCACCTGAAAACGCCAATACTGTAAACACCTGGTCCCTGACATTGATTACATAAGCTCCTTTACGCTCACATAAAGCTGCTTTATATGATGGTAGAGTGAATGACAGTCTTGTCTGTTCGATACCTGAAAACTGCCATTCCAGAACGCACACATTCCCACTGACTGCACACCGTTCGATTACCGATGAAGACCCCTTACTCATTTTCTTCGTTATCACATTTGGTAGGAAATCGAACTCAGTTTTATCAGGCACAAAATCCAGCACCGGACCAGTGCTGCGTATGGCGTCATAGGCAGTCAGCTCCCAGAAGTCGAATTTGCCGTATTTGAACTCGTGTGGAAAAGGCAGCGGATAAAAGTGAATCCGCTCTATTCCCGGTTTGCATTTATCTACATACGCAGATAACTGATTATCTGTCAGGAATTGTTGATCATTATTCGCTATCAATTCTTTCCAGTCTATATAAACTGCAGGCAATCCCTTGCCGAGTTCTATAGGTTCTCTAGGAATCAGCATAGTTTACAGTCCTTTCTCAACATCCTACTTATGCTGTACGATGACAGTGCCATCCCAATATCCGACAGGCACAATGATCTTAAGGATGTTATTAGTAACCTTGATCATGTTAGTCTTGTTATTCAAACGTACAGCGATCATTGCATTGTTTTTTAGCTTGAAAGCCCCATTATGTATCTTCAATATTCCACCGTACGGTGCTGTTAGTTTCATTGAGATACCATTTGCATCATAACGTACCCCTTTGACCTCTGTATTCCGGACCACATATACTTTTGGTATTTTTCCGAGTGTAAAACTCACCGGAAGACGTTCCAGAACAACTGCTTCTTTAGGTTTCAATGTAATAGGGGTGCGCGCTTCCAAATATACATGGGTATTAAAATCAGTCGTGGTCAACTTGCCATTACTGTCAAGATGCCATACTCTCACTAGCGAACGTTGACCAGCCCAACCATAAATGCCGGAATGCGTTGCTATGATCCGTTCTTTACCCAGCATATATCCCGAGTGCAGCTCTATCGGAGTGAACGGAAAGAGATGCTGCGAGATATCGTGAGGTAATACTGTAGCGATGCAGACTGCCGGGAGCATTGCCTGGCGTAAGGCATTCAGGAAATCGTCCCAACTGTTGCTCCAGCTCATATAACCCAGCGGTGTCTGCAAATTACCTTCAAATGCATATGTATCGTTGTGCTGAATCTCAGTCATCCGCTGAACACGGTCTTGCAGCGTAGTCTTAAATCCGGTCGGTCCATTACCAAGTAGGATCTTGCCTTCACTGTGAACTATTCGAGTCACTTCCCTGTAGAATCCGTGCTCAAGCAATGGTACTATCCCAACCTCTCGCTGAATCCGCCAGTTCTTGGGATCGAGTATACAACTGTGCCCATCGAACATATTATTTGTATATAGAATGACGTTGAACTGCATGCCTTCGACTTCATCCCAATAGATGCCATCCAGCTTGACTTCATCCAGATACCGCCTGGCAGTATCCAGCATCGCTTTTCCGAAACTGTTTTTAAGCGTCGGGACCATAGTATAGCTGGGATTTGTTGCACCGCAGTTAGGCCAGTATGTCGTGAGAGGATTTCCGTGCTCATCTGTCATCAGACTGTCAGAGAACCGCTTCAGAGTGTCATCTGTTGTCTCGCGCCTGGAATTGAAGTACCAGGTTGTCTTGATATCAGATGATGCCTGATGGAGCTTCTTTATTGTTTCCAATCGGCTCTTGCGGTATGGCGCCCAGTAGTCGCTGAATACATCGGTTCCCATGGCAATTCGTGTATTTGGTTTCCACAAAGCCCAGTCACTCTCCATAAAATACTTGAACTGCTGGCTTTTGATTATATCCCGGACCTGGTCAACCGACAGATTGGCATCATCCTGAAGTCCCCATCTCCAGGGACCTAATGCAGTGTAGTTTGCCCCCCAGTCCTTGCGAACCAGGTTGATGAAGTCATAATAATCCGGTCCGGCAACAGGATAGACAGACCATTCAAGTGTGTAAGTCTCACCCGGCGCAAGCCGAAGCATTTCAGTCCGAAGTCCTGCAACTGCAGACTTAACTTTCTCGTCAGAGCGGACATATAACAGCGCCTGGTGCCTGAGGACATCATCTTCTGCAATAAATCCAAGCCCGCCCTCAGGAGTAACTATATGTACACTTGGATTTCCAAAGGAGTGATATTCGGAGGATGAAGGGTCAGGATTACCCGCGAGCCGTACCGGTGCACCAACGAGTTTGTTTAAATCCAATTCATGTCGTACGGACAGACCTAAAGGCGTATCCATGCGGTTCTTGATGGTATCGAGTATTTGCACGCGGCTTGAACGGAAATTGACTGTCCGGACAATCGTATAATCCGGCCCCTGTGCTGTCACACGGTTTCCTTTTACAGAGAATGTAAACCCTTTCTGATTTCCCGTTGCCTTAATTCCAGCTGTCAGCTGGTTGAATCCCGCATCCGGATAGGAAAAACTGCTGCTGAACCGGTATGTGTTCTTACCAACATGCAGAGCAAAACCACCACCCTGAAACAATTCTCCCCGGTATTTCGCCGCACCCGCTGCAGGTTCTCCCCGGTTGATAACCGAAACCGATGCAGCCTCCTTAAAAGCCATCATAGGGCTGGGTACAGGCTTGGTCTCAATTTCCAGTGAACCGATCACCAGATCAAGTACAAGTCCTTTCTGGTCCTTGAAAAACGAATCCTTATACCCACTCAGAAAAGCCTCAGTCGCTGTGTTGGTGATCTTCAAACGGCTTTCTGCGATGGGATTGATCATGTCTGTAATATCAAGCACGTACACATAGGGATCATCCACATAGTGCTTCATGGAATAGGCAGCCTGGAAATCAGGGGCATACAGCACATTCCACCCATTCTTCTCAGCGTACCAACTGTATGACAGTCCTGGCTCCACAGGTGAGTCCAACGGTTTGTTGATCAGTCGGGAAACAAGACGCCCTTTGGTCGGCAGCACATCGTGCCCGTTCAGAGTAAGCCGCATAAAGTGCATGGAACCTCCCAGCGAGTTAAAATCCATGCGGCTTTTGATTCTCAGGAGGACCGTGGTATTAGCCTGAGTCAACATAGGCAGCTGAAATTCCTGAGACTGGCTATAAGGAATAACAGCCGGACTCTTCTCATTGACCACCGAAATAGTTTCAGCGTAAACTGCTCCAGCTACCAAGAGAACAGCAAGAACAGTCAGTATTGTAAACATACGTTTCATACTACATAACTCCATAAACCAAATCTGTATTCGCTTAGCCTATTACCAATATCCTTTTCGCGTGCTTTCGCGTATTTCGCGGTTCTATAAAACAACCTACTTGCCCAACTCATCCAGCATCGGAACTGCATATTTGAACGGTTTGCCGATCTCCTCCAGGTATCTCAGACCCGGATAAGCTGGCAGTGCCATTGTCAGGTGCGATAAATCATCAGCGCGGCTTACCATGTCTCCACCCCCACGCTGGGTAAAGTCTCTCCAGTTACGTTCGACTGCCCAGTTTTTGTGCAGCACTGCAAGGTAGTCAGCAAATGGCTTCTCATTGCCTATCGATCCCAGATATTCGCTATACTGCCAGTAAAGATATGGACCAACCCAGAACTCCAGGCAGGGCTGGTAGTTTTTCATGCTTCTTTCAGTATCAGTCAGGAAACGCAGGGCACGCCTGGTGCATTCTGCAGCCAGTTTTGCATCCTCTTTATCTTTTCTGGCAGCACACAGCAGATAGTAACCCTGTGTTCCCTCAGCCAGATACTGATTGCCAAGGAAAGAATGGCATCCTCCCTCAACTTCATAACCGCACTGCCAGTCGAACCAATAGGTATCAGGCTTCATCTTGTCCATTGCCCAAAGAGTAGTATCCCGAAGTGCATCCAGATATGTCTGCGGAACATCACCCTTGATAAGCTGTCTGGCATAGGCAAAGTAGCTCAGTCCGGCCATTGCTCTGGGGACATAGACATCGCACTGCCGGCCTTCCTGGTAGAAAAGTGCACGCTTGGGGTTTTGCTTGGTGCCGGTTATGGAGAAGTGTCTTATAACGTGCTTGTGGTCACCTATCGGGTCTGTTGTAACAGCAACCAGATAATCGGCAGTCTTCTCTCCTGCCTGATACAGCTTCATCATATAGGCCTTTTGATCCGGGACATCCTTCAGATAGATAATAGTCCGGGCAATCGAACGCAGCCATTCGCCTATCTGGTTTGTGTCCAGGTTCCACGGCATCGAACCCTCATCAGTGTACTGGCCAACATGCTGATCGTAATAGGCATTAACCTGGGTAGATACCGCACCATCGGGATGCTGCATATACTTTATCATGTAGTCGCAGTTGCTCTTCAGAAGCTTTTCAGCGAATTTGGCGCGGGTAATATCCCCTGATTTCCTGAAGCCATATGCAGCAAATACAGTTCCAGCTACTCCTGCTTCCAATCCTTCAGTATGTTTGCTTGTGGTGCCTCTGTAAGCTTTGATGAAATCAACATAGTTTTTTGCATCCCTTGGATCATAAGTATGCATAAAAGATACGCTGCCCCTGCCGTAACCTCCCAGAGGATCAATGATATACAAGCCCATTGCTGTTCTGAGAGAAAGCATAGTGTACGTCATACTCTCAGCAGGCTTCTTGATATAGAAATCCTCAAAACCTACCCTACCATTAAGCAGTGACTTTCCATCCCTTATCAAATCACACGTAATCCAGAAGTACCCTGCAGGCGCTTTATCCAAAGCCAGCGTAAAGGGGATCTCAACTACCTGATTACCTGAAATTGAACGGTCCACACTGCCTGTTTGTTTCAACTTCCTGCCGGAAAACAGCTCAGTTGCAGTATAAACAAGCTTATCGCCTGACTTGATTGAACACTCTGCACCGGTATGGATAATCGTTTTTCCAAGCATAGACTTAGTCCCAGCAGGCAGTATTACTGCCTCGGAATCCTTGCCTGTGTATAGCTCAACCCCTGCCTCTTTTACAGGAAGCTGGGAATCGATTTCCTTGAGCTTGACCAGTTTCAAGCCCTTAATAATAAAAGTCACATGAGCCTTGTCAGGATACTCACCCTCGTCCAGATAGAAATGGAGAAACTTTGTACTCTTTAGCCTGGTCTTATCTTCTCCAGCAAGCCGCACGGATATAGTCTTCGTCTCTCCGCTTTTCATTGGGATCAGATGGAATATGTCTGCATCACGGACTATCATGCGTATCGGAAGAGGTATTTCTGTTTTGTCGCACTTTGCACTGATCTGATACTGAATACCGTCCCAGGCGCTCCAGTCCTGAACTGATGGGAATGTCGCCTGAAAGGATGGCCAACCCACTGGATAAGGACCTGCATTGTTGTGGTCTATCAGCACATCAAAGTTGCAGCGCTTCTGTCCAGGATTATCTGGATCAGCTTCCCACTTGAACTTAGTCGCAGAATCTGCAGTATCCCACTTACAGGTATCCAGTGAAGCTAGAAGTGATTCCGACTCAACAGCCTGAAGAACGGGGATCTGCCAAGCCGGTTTTGCAAAGGCAGACGGGGTTGAGAACACAAGCAGTAGCAATGCAAACACAACAAAGCGCATGATCAGACCTCTGTAATAGTCAGGATATATTGTTCTAATCTGTTCCGCAATGTCAGACTAGTTTCCTCCCGTTGATATAAACATGGATACTTACATAGCTTCGGATATAGATTAATCAATTCTGCAACTGTATAAATTCTCACGCAAAGCCGCAAAGTCGCAAATAAGGGAAATCGGGGATTCCACATCACAATGATCTTTCAATTCTACCTTATATATGACTACCAAGCGTATAGAAGCATGTAAAACCTCTCCCTCTTTGCGACTTTGCGGCTTTGCGTGAGAATTTACTAGCTCTCGAACCAAAAAGGCACACCGATTGACGTTACAACCTGCAGGTGCTAGACTTGCGGGAAGTAGAAATAATCGTTTACCTTTTTGGGGGTTCAAGATGGTCCGTGCAAGCACTGTTAATAATCGTATATGCATACAAATGCCTGGTTTTGAAGTTCCGGACTGGCTGACTACTATTGCCGTTGATGGCGTGGAATACAAATCATCAAACGCCCTGTTTATTGTAACCAGACCCGACCCTCTCGCATTTGAGTTCAACTTCAAAGAGATCGGTCTTGTGTGGAGCTTTGAATGTGAAGAGATAGACGGAAAAGGCAGATTGATTGTTGAGTCTGTATTGCACAACAACTCCCAGAAGGATCTTGCTCTGGGTGTTGCCTGCTTACTGAATACGAGTCCAGTCACTGAACTAGCAAAACCCGATAGCGACACTGTGTATCTTGGGCTTGATGGCGTCTGTTATGAAAGGCTTGTTTTCCCGATTGACCATGAAGAGATCAAACGCAACAGCACGATTAAGGGCCAGTTCTTCAGCCGTGCTGCAAGCCTGGCAGTCCAGATCGGGTTTACATCGTTCAACAGGCTGGATGCTCGCATAACTCACGAATACTCCCCAAGCGAAGGTATTACAAACGTGAAAGCTTTCTGTGATTATCAGGGATGGGTCCTCAAAACAGGTCAAAGCACTCCACTGGAGACCTTTACTCTGGCAGTGGGTAATAATCCTTACACTCAGCTCGAAGACTGGGCGGATCTTGCAGTGCAAAAATGCGAACCCAGAAAATGGGAGGAATCCCCTATAGGTTACCTGGGAGGCTCCTGGGTCGACTGTATGAACGTGGAGCATTATGAAGAGACAGTCATCCGGAATCTGGAAGCTATTAACCGTCGAATGCCCGGGTTTGGTTTTGGATATGTATGGGTCAGTATTGCAAATCTGAAGGATGGTTACCCAGGTGACTGGCTGAGTTGGGACTACGACCGGTTTCCATCAGGACCAAGGGGATTTATTGACAGGCTTGCCGGTTATGGGTTCAAGCTGGGGTTCTGGTGTGCACCTTTCTGGATTTGTTCAATCCTTACAGACAAAATGGAAGAGTTTAAGGATGCATTCCTTGATGACCCGGATGGAAACATGCTTGTAGCCCGCGATGAATGGGAGTTTGGTGCTGGCGGACTGATGCCAAAGAGCGAACGCCCTGTTTGCTACGCTCTTGACCCTACCCATCCCAAAGTCCTGGCTTATCTGAAGAAAGTATTCGAAACCTACAAAGAGTGGGGAATCAGATACTACATGGCTGATTTCCTGGAGTGCGGAACAGGTAATATCGGTAGATTACCTTATAAAGATCACTTCGACAAGAGCATAGTGGCTGGTCCGGAATCATATCATACAGCACTGAAAGTCATTCGGGAAGCAGCAGGAGATGAGACCTACATCCTGTCCAGCACTGGACCAACTGTCCACAACCTGGGATTTGCTGACGGAATCCGAACCGGAACAGACTTTGGGGAAGGCCGTCCGATTACTCCGGATTCCTACTTCTATCCTGGATCGTATGTCATCAACAGCGCAGCATTCTGGACCGGACCGCTGGCAGCCCTGCGCAATCAGGCTTCGGCCTATTACACCCATCGCAAGCTTTATATAAACGACTCCGGAAACGTGCTGACTGTCGATAAACCACTGCCCCTTTCAGATGCACAGATACACGCTACCATCCACGCAATGGCAGGCGGCCCAAGTATGGTTGGAGATGATATTGACCGAATGGATGATGAGCGCCTTGGTCTGATCAAGAAAACGCTCCCCAGAAGTAAAGAAGTCGCTTTCCCTGTTGACCTGTTCGATTCCGTTATGCCTGGTTATCCCAGAATATATCAGCGAAAGATCGAAAAGCCGTGGGGCAGGTTTGATATCGTAACAGTGTATAACTTTGATGAGGACATGCTTAACATACATATACCTTTCGAGAAATTTGGACTGGATGCGGATGCTACATATCACGTCTGGGAATTCTGGGACTGCAGATATACCGGCATCGCTACAGGTGGTCTGCAGGCATCTGTGCCTCCTGGAACAGTCAGGGTCTATCGGATAACCAAAGACACCGGAGAGCCGGTAATAATCGGCAGCGATATGCATATTTGTATGGGAGAAATGGAGATAGATGACTGCCAGTACGATTCCGAAAGCATGACCCTTTCGGTATCAACTAATAGACCCGCAGGAGAAAAAGGTAATATCTTTATTCATGTCCCGGAGAACATGTGCGTAGTAAATCCGAAGGGCCTGTGGGTAACCAAAGACGGCAGATATAACTCCCTGGTTATTCGATCATCCATGTCCTTTGATGATGGGACCGCCAACTGCACGGTGCAAATCCAACCGATCAAATCATCTCTGGACCTTGCAAAAGTGGAACCATGAGATTGGATAAATTATCACGCAAAGCCGCAAAGGCGCTAAGAAGGGAATTACAGTTCAGTTTTGTGAGAATTTAAAGTCCATTCATGCTTCGATACGCGCTTTGCGCTACTCAGCACGAACGGACTTTAGGTCAGTTCACAGTAGATTGAACTCTTTCAGAAGGGAAAGTTATTCTGACTTTTATATACTTTGCGGTAATATATGGGATATAGTCAAGGAAGGCTATCGCATTGATTAGATATCTGTATTTCCCTTCTTTGCGCCTTTGCGGCTTTGCGTGAGAATATATACCATAAGAGTATTGCACATACAAAGATACATGAACATAGTTTGGAGAGGTAAATCATTTTGCTCAGATCATATCTACTAGTGATAACGTGTTTGCTGCTGATTCTGTCCTGCAATGCATTTGCAGCAAATAAGAATAAAGTAACAACACCACCGTCCAGTTTCACTCTGGTAAAAGCTGGGAAACCTGCGGCTACTATTGTTGTTTCACAAAAGGCTTCCAAGGCAGCGTTATTCGCAGTTGAGGAGTTGCAATATCATGTTCGCCGGATAACAGGCGCAACTCTTCCATTGGCCTATGATAACCAGAAAGTCACTGGTCCTGTTGTCCTGGTTGGTCAATCAAAACTGACCAGTAAGCTTGGGCTGACTAATGCATCCCTCAAGTCCCAGGAATATGTGATTAAAATCTCACCCAAAAGCCTGCTGCTGATGGGTAAGGATGACATATCAAAGTCAACTGAAAATGATATTCTCCCAAGGGTTAAGGGTAAGTTCGGCAAAGCCATCAAATTCGACGGTCAGAACAGTTATTTTGCTGTCAATGACCCCAATTTCACCGATGATGAGGGCACACTGGAGGCCTGGATATGGATGCCTGCTAAGGTCCAGGAAGGGGACGGCACAATACTGCGCATGGACAGCGGCAGTCCCTGGACATACCATATCGTTCAACGACTCATGGGCACCAGCAAGATAGACTACAGAGTCTACGACAGTAAAAATGTAACCCAAATAGTCTCCGCTGACCTCTCAGAAGGCTGGCATCATGTAATGGCTACCCACAGTAAGTCTGCAGGAACGCTGGAGCTATTTGTTGATGGTGAGAAACAAGGGAGCGTTCCATATAAAGATACCAGTTGTAATACAGCAACTCTATATGTCGGAGGGCTTGGTGGTCCGATGCGTGGCGGTCAACCTGGAGTCGGAAATGCATTTATTGGGCTTATAGATGAAATCCGCATATCGAATATCGCAAGAAAGCCTATAGCTGGTGGCCCCACAGAGGCATTCATAAAGGATAGTAACACTCAGTTGCTACTGCATCTGGACGAACCGAGTGGACGGCCGATTACCGGCCAATCCAACAGTCCTGACTCAAGCATGGCTCCGGATTTCTTCACCGAAAAAGGCACAATGGACGCTGTCTACGATTTCCTGGTGGGATATTGCGGAGTAGACTGGTACGCTCCCGGGGAAATAGGGTTTGTTTGTCCGAAGACTAAAATTCTCGTTGTAAAAGGTAACAATGTCCGACGGGTTCCATCTTTCAGATACAGATGGATGACCCCGACATCTATCTATCTCCCAACTCCGGCAGAACACATCCCGGACAATGAAGTTACTCTGTGGAAGCTTCGTATGAAGATCGGTGGAGAGCCATTCTGGAGCTGCCATTCATTTGGTGGATACTATGATAGATTTCTTAAGTCACATCCGGACTGGTTTGCTCAAGGTTACCCCGGAGAACCACCGCAGATGTGCTACACCAACCAGGGATTTATAGATCAAATCACCAGCGATGCAAAGGAGTATTTCAACGACGGTAAAGTATATCCTGGAGCAGCAGTAGCTGGAGATAACTTCGGGTTGTGCCCAATGGACAATGCATCCTGGTGCCAATGCCCGGTCTGCCAGTCTAAAATGACCAAGTCAGAAGCAAATAATCCTCAGTTCTCAAATGGTAAGATAAGCAATTACTTCTTTGAGTTCGTCAATAAAGTGGCGACCGAGACAAGGAAGACTAACCCGGACAAGTGGATCGCTGCCCTGGCGTATTCCGACTACGCATACTATCCCGACAAAGTTAAACTCGAACCAAACATCGGGGTTATGATGTGCCTGCATACCAGGAACTGGTGGTGTCCATCGATGGAGAAGAACGACCTTAAGGTCTTCAACCAGTGGATATCACACGAAGGCGGAAAGCGTCCCCTGTATGTCTGGCTGTATTACAACTTCCCGGCGCTGAACGCCCAATACGACAACTTCTCAATGTTCCCGGGCTTCTTTGTGCACAGAATGGCAGAGCAGACCAGAATGTACAAAAAAGCCGGTATCCGGGGAATATTTATGGAGCATTCCTGTGAGTTCGGTCAAACATATCTGGGTGATCAACTTGAGCTGTATATCACCTGGAAAATGTGCAGTGATATAAATGTGGATGTAGAGAAACTGATCGACAAGTTCTTCACCAATTACTATGGTAAAGCAGCCAAACCGATGAAAAAGCTTTACCTGGCAATGGAAGAGACATTTATCAATCCAAAAAACTATCCGGAATACATACAAAAGAGTAATGCCCATCAGCACCACACTCGTGAACTGACATACGAATACCTCGCTACACCTGAACGCATGAAAGGCTTCGTTAAGATCCTTAACCAGGCCAAAGCGTTAGCTTCCAGTGATGTGGAAAAACAGAGAGTTAAATATTTCGACAGAGGTATAATCCAACCCCTGCTAAAAGGCATGGATAAATACAAGGAGTTCAAGAAGAATCAAAATGCGACACTGCCTAAAGTAACTGTTCCAAAACTCTCGGTTGCAAAGCCGGGAGATCCAACTTCTGTAGACTGGACAAAAGCATTTGATATGGGCAAGTGGCGGCAGATGGATGGCGATACAACCGACCGGCTTGTAGTATCTAAAATTGCTCACGATGGCGAATATCTATACGTCCAAATCCAGGAAAACATCAATCCTAAAAAGCTGGTAAGTAACGATAATCAGCTATGGTTGGGTGATGATTTCGAGATGTTCTTTGCCGCCAGCAGGCACAGTTCATACAGACAGCTGTCGGTTGGACCATCCGGCAAGTTCACTACAACTGCATACAATGAAGACAAATCAGAGTGGACACCTGAAGCATCCGTAATATCCGACACCTCAGGAACCGACACATGGCTGGTAAGTGTTGCTGTCCCATTATCACAGCTCACAGCAACAGGAACTGGAAAGAAGTTCTATGCAAACTTCTACCGCGCAACCGGAGGATCAACCGGACTCCTGGCCTGGAGCCCCAACTTCACCGGAGGCTTCCACCAACTAAACCGAACGGGTGAATTCACGCTTGGCGAATAATATCGTAGGGGCGACCCTCAGCATAACAACTCAGTCATCTGTAATTTGTCATCCTGAGGAACGAAGGATCTGCTTTCTATCCTGAAAAAGCAGATCCTTCGTTCCTCAGGATGACAAATTACAGCGACTCTGAACTGATACTCCCCTGCAGTTCTACTCTAATACAGTGTATAATACTGTATAAACACATTAGAGGAGTATCAACAAATATGAAAACACGGTACATAACCACCGTCTTCTTTATGATTATTCTTCTGGCTCTTGCAACAGGTGCATTCTGCCAGAATTCATCCTATAAATATAGTCCGGATGCCCCGCAGAAGATCTATCAGAGCGGTGTCCCGCACGTCGACATCAACGGCAAGACCATTATGGAATACAAACAGGGAAAGTCGTTCTTCCCAATTCTTCTCTATCATGCAACAGACTTCCTGGATGCAGCTGAAACAATCCCTACCCCATTCGACAAGATCCGAAAAGCCGGGTTCAATGGTGTTCATACAACTGCTTTCACCAAAAGTGGTATGACGAAAGCATATATGGACCGTCTACACAAGAACGGTTTACGTATGGTCAAGTGCGTCGCGGTGGAGAAGGAAGTAAAGCAGTTCGCTAACCACCCGGCTATGCTTGCCTGGGATGTTATAGATGAACCGGATGCTGATGGTGTTTTTGACCAATACCCGAGCAGATTTGACTACTACAATCAACATCTGAAGATGATCCGCGAGTATGACAAGATCCATCCCGTATTCGTCAACAACGTTGCCTGGATACTTGACCCGAACCTTGTCTGGTGGACAAAATGGCAGCAGATCAGTGATATAGCTTGCCACGACAACTATCCTCTCGGACCAACAGGCAATGATTCCTGGTCAAAGAACATCGGCATCCCGGAATCGGTCTCCCTGGCTGTAAAAGTTACTGATGAGAAGAAGCCTGTCTGGTTCATTGCACAGGCGTTTTCAGAGGACAAACCTACCCGCTGGGCATACCCAACCCCTGTAGAACTGCGTTCGATGGTCTATACCGCCATCATACACGGCACCACGGCAATGGATTATTTCGTATTGGACAACGACATAGCCCGCACTGCTGGAGGCCTATATGGAATATCGCCGGAACCCAAAGAATTCTACACCAAAGGATCGGGAGTTACTGCCGATGCAGCCAGATTGAAAAAGATCAAAGAGCTCTGGGATTCAGCCTCCGGAATCAACAAAGAAATCAAAGACCTGATCCCCTGGTTACTATCTCCGACCTCCGCTGCAAATTATAATGTATACATCCGGGGAGAGAGCAAGACCCAAACTCCAATCCGTACAATCCTGAAGCTCTGGAAAAATGAATATGTGCTGCTGGCAGTGAATATCGACAATGCCACAATCGACACCCGATTTGAGTTCGAAAGCAGACTCAAAGTCAAGACCATCAAGGCGATGTATGAAAAGAGAAAGGACCTTAAGCTGAGAAATTCAATCTTGGAAGATCAGTTTAGGCCATTCGAAGTCCATATTTACAAGTTCAAATCCAAGTAAATCGCACTTTCGCAGTCTAGAGTGTAGTTAAACCAATTAAGCCCCCGGAATGTATATAAACCGGGGGCTTTATGATGTGTCCAGCTTATTTTATCTCGCTTAGATCATATACATACTTTCTGCCGTCACTGGTCTGTTTGGCCTCCAGAGACTGGGGCTGCACTTTATCCGGCACCTCAAAAACCCATCTAAAACGGAGTTCATTGCCCGGTTCTATCTCTGCACTAATGCTATCATCTCTGCTTGCAAAATATGTATCACTGGCCCAGTGAATCTCGCCACCATCTGTATCAATAAGTTTTGGTGTGAATGTGCCCCAGCTCATGCTGCGTTTAACGATAAGATTGTTCTTCACTGTGCCTCTAATTACAAGGTAACGCAGTCCTTTTCCTGGAGCCCGGTCCCTAAACGGTTCCATTGTAAATTCTGCACTGTCGATTTTCGCGTGCAGTTCTCTCATTGGATAATAGGTCCCCATTTGAGCTGGCACCTTCTCAAGTGCAGTTGCCTTCGATGGGTCCTGGGGGTCGGCAATTGGATCAGGAAGCGGTGCTACTTTACCGCGAATGTCATATCGCAACACTAGTTTATCCGGAGACTGGATGACAAGTTTGGGGATCTCACCCTTTGCAGGAACCAAAATGCTTGCGTATACTTTCGTTTTTTGTGCGGGTTTCAAATCCATATTGCATGGTTGACCAGTTGATTCCATCGCAACCACAGCACCAAATTTCCAGTTGGTATCACTGGAATCTACAGCAATTATATCCAGAGTTCCCCAGCTTAAGCTCAGATTTCTTGGCTGGCAGTTGTGAAGTGTGTAATGCAACACCATAATCTTCTGGTCAGATTTAGGCGTTACTATTTCCGAACCAAATCTTACCGGTTCAACGGTGTATTCAACTTTATTCAATGTGAAATTAATTGGACTACTCTTGCCTAGTGTGTATGTCACACCAAGTTTGGCCTGATTACCATCAAGTTGTTTGGTGCCAAGAACCACCCGTTTGGCAGGCTTCTTGGAGGTCGGTTTTTTTGCGGCATAAGTAAAAGGAACAGCAAATGCAGCTAAAAATATTACTAAGACCGAATACGACACAATCCGCAAGGTGTTTATTGTTTTCATTACAATTCCTCTCGCCTGGTTATATCCAGACTACACGCATATCTAGACGATTCATTGATGTCATTATATCCAACATATTAGCTCGGAAAACACTGCTATAACTAATCGCTTCTGCATCCACAAATAATTGACGATTCAAGCTCAGCAATGATAGACTTGCGAGAAAGCAGCAAACATATATTTAACCTCCTGCTTCCTACCCTAAGGAGAAATCGCATTATGTCATACAAATACATTCTGACTCTTTTAATTGCCGTAACAGGCATTTTCATTCTACAGGGACTGGTTTGTGCACAAACCACAACAGATCCCCTGGCATACGGTAAAGCCGCAAACAGGCCATCGGATGCCAAGTCACCGAGTTATAATATCGTCTATCCGACAGATGCTACCACTCAGGAGACAACTGCAGCCTGGGAACTCACCTGGCACTTGCGCACAGCAACCCACGAATGGTATGAACCAATCGCTGAGAATACCTATGATGGCAAAAAACCAGCCATTTATGTGGGTTGGACTAAATATGCTTTAGCTCAGGGATGCCAACCAAGATTTTTGCCAACAGACGCATTTGAAATCAAGGTTGCAGGCAAGAATATAGTTCTGTGCGGCACAAGGCCGCGGGGAACTGTATATGCTGTTGCCGAATACCTGGAAAGCTCCTGCAGAGTCATGTGGTTTACCCTTGTTGGAGAGATGGAGATTCCCCGGCTCAAGAGCATACCTCTACCTAAGGAGGGCAAGACATACAAACCTGCATTCGAATCCAGAGACTTTATGGCTGCTTCGACACGTTTTAGATCAATTACAGATGTGAAAGCCACTGACCGCTGGTTTGCTATGAACAGAATCAATGGACCATCAACTGCAATGCATTATGGCGAAAAAGTGCCATCCGACAGTTATGGCGGAGTATTTGATCCTTACAAGACCTGGATAGCACATACAATGACCTCGTTCGTCAGTCCGGAGGCTAATCAGCAGACCCATCCTGAATACCTGGCAATGAGAGAAGACGGGACCCGGACAACTGAGAGCCTCTGCCCTACCAATCAGGGAATGCGAGAGCTCTTCTTAACAAATCTGAAGAAAAATCTGGATGAAACCGGACGAAAGGGTATGTACTCGATCAGCCCGCCTGACCTCGAGGTAACCTGTCAGTGTCCTGAATGCAAAGCAATGGCAGAAAAATACCACTCTATTTCTGCTGGTTACGTGGACTTTGTAAACTATATAGCTAAGAACGTGGTAAGGGAAAACCCGGATGCAAAACTCGAACTGCTGGCATATGGCCCTTTCAAGGTTCCTCCAACCGGAATGACCTGTGAACCCAATGTCTATGTCCGTTTCGCCGCTGCCCAGAGAAGTCACTGGGACAAACTCGATTCTGCCGGGAATAAAAACCACATGGACTATCTGGCAGGCTGGTCAAAAATGGCTCCAAATCATATAAGAATCTGGGATTATCCCTTGCACTATGGTGATGTCTACCCGATCTTCTCCGTTTCGCGGACTAAAATGGGAGAAACCGGAGTAGCAGACTGGGTCAAGAGTGCATATTCCGATTCAGTTGTTGCAAAAGCTGGTCTGTGTATAACTATGGTGGAAGACAGCGGAGCTAAGCAATTCTTCAATATTGACCCGTTCCCTTTGCTCCGTCAGCCTACTCTCATTGTAAGTTATCGTGCTGCAGGCAGACTCACACTTGCTGAACTCAACCCGACAGCATCTGCATGGGTCTCCAGTGATGTGCCGGATGCGGTTCCAACTCTTGTATGTCAGTCTGATGTAGTTGCAGCCCAAATTGTAGGAAACCCGCAGTCTCGTGGACTTAAGTCCTTCGCATATCTCCGGTTCGATCTCTCAACCTTGCCAAAAGGAGCTGAGATCGTGGATGCAGCATTTGAACTCTCGAAGAGTGGGGAAACCGACGTCAAGGCCGATGAGACATTCGCAGTCTACGCCGTCCCTAAAGGTTCAGACTGGGATGCAGCTAAGATAACATGGAGTTCACAGCCGCCGATCAACCCGCAGCCATTGTTCACTCTACCGGCCTATAAAGCCAAACAGGGATTCCAGTCATACGATGGCCTATTCCCTCAGCCTAACCTTTTCACACTTCTGGATAACCTGCTCAAATATCAGCAGATGGGTGTTCAGGGGATGTTCCTGGAAACAGACTCCAGTATCATTGAGCAGCAGAACAATGCGGATGTTGTTTACTGGGCATTGGCCAAAGGCATGTGGGACACCTCCCGCAATCCTGAATACCTGGTCAGAGACTACTGCCTGGCATACTATAAAAAAGCCGGACGGGATATATTTGCTTATTTCAAACAAATCGACCAAGCATACACAGCAGATCCTGTAAAGATAGGCTTCTTCTTCGGCAAGATGTCCAAGCAGACTTTCTTCACCTATAAACTGGCAAAAGACCTGCAGAAACTGTTCGATGATGCTGCATCCAAAGTTGCAGGGGATCCTGTTTTAGAAGAGCGAGTTATGAGAGCAAGAATGCCCCTGGATATCGCGACTTTGTTCTATCTAAACAGATTCGCTGCGGAATATAAACTGTCCTATGAGAACTTGAAAGACTTCGCATTCGACCGCAGAACCATTGAGGACAGGTATTCATCATCCAGGATCAAGATGATAGAGCATCTCTACCCGAACGTGAGTAAAGACACTGAAAAAGAGAACATAACCAAACTCTTCGCAACAGCTTCTACAATGCCGGAGAGCTGGTAAGCATTCGATAATATGGAGTATGGAAGCTGGGGTCAAAAAAGGTCCGTCCTCTTTTTGACCGTGCTTTCATACCCCATATTCTTGAACTGAATCATTGATTCTTGGTGGATTTCCACTCAGGGTAAAATAGAATGTAGCCCCTTGTTCAACTTCAGATTCGGCCCAGATTCGCCCCCCATGCCTTTGAATAATCTTTTGTACTGTAGCAAGCCCTATACCTGTTCCCGGGAATTCGTTAGGTCCATGCATCCTTTGAAATGCCCCAAATAGTCTTGAGGCACTGGCCATATCAAATCCTGCTCCGTCATCCCGTACATAGTATGTTGGGACCGATTCATATTCAATTCTACCAAGTTCGATTCTAGCTGCAGGATGATGGCTTGTAAACTTCCAGGCATTCCCAAGCAAATTCTCTAAAACAACACTCAACAATCCCGGATCGCCGGTGGTTATGATATCAGGGGCAATCACAAAATCCACAGCACGGTCAGACGCGGTTCTAGACAAGTTCTCGCAGACAGCAACAGCCATCTCACTGAGATTCACTGAACGTAAATCCATCGGCGTTCTGGAGAGTCTGGACAACTTCAACAGATCCTCTATTAGTGCACCCATCTGCTCTGCAGCATTCTTTGTCCGGACCAAATAATCGCGGCCGGCATCGTCCAATACGTCGCCATAATCCTCAAACAGAATTTCAACAAACCCGTCTACCCTTCTAACTGGAGCACGCAAGTCGTGTGAGACTGAATATACAAATGATTCCAGATCTCTGTTTGCGTCTTCCAATTCTGCTGTTCGCTGAGCAACTTTCAACTCCAGAAGTTCATTGAGCTGATTCAATTCGCGGGTTCTGCTATTAATCGTAGCTTCCTGCTCTTCATAAAGAAATGAGTTTCTGAGCACAAGTGCTGATACTGTTGATATCATTTCCAGCAATTCTATCGCATGTTCAGCGTTGGTGTCATCAGGGACATCATAGGCTATTATGCTACCCACACGATATTCACCGATTCGAAGAGGCACCAACAGAGCTACGCCGATCTCATGTTCTGATCCGGATTTATTATTTGCTGAATGCCAGATAATTGAATTTTCAGATTGTCTTGCGAGGGTAATAAGTGCAGAGAAATCATCAGTATATACCAGATCCCTGCGTCGTTTCGGGTTCACTGCTACTAGACGAAAGTCCTCAGCCTGGTCTATATACTGGATAAGAGCGACGATTTTGGCACCGGTAAGCTCACGGAACTCATCTGTCAGATATTTCCCCAGCTTGCCGGGATCTGAGGCATGTTTGAGAACATTATGTACAACATCTAATTGCAGAAATGCAAAAGAAGGGCTTTGGGTATATTCGCTCATTTTTATACCTTACCCAAAAGCTGAGTGTATGCATCATTTATGGAGTCACATAGAAAATCAAGTTCGACTTTTACAGAATGCCACGTTAAACCACAAGCCTCAGCAAACTCAATCAAACAGTCCTGCGGAACATCGATTATACCTGTATCAAGGTAAATAAGCTTGCTGTGCAAGTTACTCATCAGGTCAGGCAGTAGTTTGTTACTAACACCCAGTGTCTGATGGAAAACATCCTTCCACCTGTGTGCCCACTCAGGCATAATCAAAAAAGCACGCTCTGTGCGCAACTTCCTATATTCATCGTGACCTAATAATATCTCGCAACAATTGATGCCAGGGGTGCGGATAATTCTATCATTCTGTTCCAAGTCAATCATATAGGCGTGACAATCACCGTATACTAGTACTATCCGTACACCGGTTGAAAGGTAATGATCCAAAGACTCAACCATTTGTTGGTGCAATACCTCTGGTTTTACATGCAATGTGGAGTCCAGAAAAAATGGCTCCACATTGATCTTACTTGTCTCGTAAAGTAACTCAATCTCTCGTTTGAGTACAGAACAAGCCAGGCAAATGACTTTAGGACTGTTGGTCTGGCACATTGTATCTACTGTATTCCTTAGCTGCATCACAGAATGCGTGTATCTTAGGAAGTGGTGTATCGTATGGTATGTCAGGCCCGGAGGTTGCCAGAATAAAATGAGGGTCATCACGGTGACTGTGCAGCACATTCTGGCAGAATCCACTTATCTCATCAACACTCATATGATGTAACCCGTGTCCTTCAGGCCCATAAAACAGGACTTTCTCTGGTCCGGCCTTAATACGTGATGATTTCGGATCATCCCTTGAATCCAGCGCAAATCCGATAACATTGCTTATGTCTTTATATAAATCAATGAACGGCTCTATGCGTTGACCAGAATGATGAATCAGAACACCCCCTTTTATCTCAGGAAGCATAGCATTGAATAATGGCATCACATATTTTTCAGCATAATCACGCCTGATGGTGTCAGAGCTTGTAAGCGCTGTAACCACCACCACAAAGTCGGCACCATCAGCTAGAAAGGCATTCGCCATATCTATAAAGAAACCGCTCAGTGACTCAACAACAATTCTGGCAGTGTCTGGCTCGAAATAAATTTTATCCATCCACTTCTCCAGACCAACTATCATCGGCAGGATGTCCCAGGGTGCCATTACAATCGCTCCAACAGGGGTTTCATTACCACATTGTTTAACAAGTGAACGGATACTTTCCCTTTGGTATAAAATTGCAGGATTACTGTCTATATCCGGCATTTTGATGTTTAAAAGATCGGTGGCTTCCATCAAGGCTGGTCTAATCAAAGTTGGGGGACGTGTATCGAAATATCGTGTTTCGCTACCGAAGGATTCCGCAATCTTGGCTAATACAAAAGGGGAGAGAAGGAAATCAACACCAAATTCATCCAGGGCAGCAACCTGGCCATCTACAAAGCATTTCGGATCGTTAAAATATGTTTTAAGATCGCATCCGATCAGTCTTGCTCCGATCAAACCCAGAACCGTACCGGTCGGACAACGGTCACAGCGCTGGCCAGTTATCGCACCCATTACTCTGTCACGACTGGTAAAGGAGTTTTGATCCATATCGATCAACTCCTTTCAGCCGTTTGCCAAAGTCTTTCAAACAGTTCGTGGGCATAGATTGCATTACTGCATGTCCCGTCTCCACCAACAGCTTCGATCAATTCCGGGCGGACTACAAATATAGCTCCTCCAACTGCAAGTTGAAGCTTGCCTTGTAGATTTCGCTTGTCAATTTCTTCTCGGAGTTTCAAAATATTCATAGCTGTAGTGTGCATCATAGCAGATGCACCGACTATCTTCGCGCCGACATCCATTGCTTTATCGACGAATTGTTCTGCAAGCACATCATTTCCAAGGTCATGCACGTCCCAGCCGTAAGCGTTTAAATATATACCGAGTATGCGCCGACCGAGTGCATGGTAGTCATCTTCGATATTTCCTATGACCACTGCTCTACCAAGTCCTGGCTGTTCAGAAGTATTCTTGAGGCTTTCTGCTGCGTACTCCATCAGATCTTCTGTTACTCTTGCCGCAACATAACCATCAGCAAAAGTAAACTGCCCACCTGCCGCAGCTGCTTTTCCAACAGTTTGAAGAGTAGGTTCCAGTATATCCACTAAAAGCCTGTTGTAACCGTGAACATCCCCCCACTCGCGCAGAAGATTAACCGCCTTAACTCTGTCTGCAGACTGAATGAGTTTCAGGAGTTCAGTACGTACGGAATCATCATTCAAGATGAACACCTCGATCTAGCTTAATGACTCATTAATATACTAAATTATACATCATTAAGCAGCTAATTGTACGAGTTTGTTGACAAACAACAAGGCAAAGTTCGCAATAAAGTTACCAACTACCTAGTTATAGTATCGAGGCTAGTGAGTAAGGGGTATATTCAGCTCTTTGCTTATCACCGACTGATTCAGCTACCCAAAAAGTCTGGCTATCATCCTGAGGGTTTGCATACGACATATAAATGGTGCCTTTGTTGTTAATGCTGCCTGTATCGCTGTCGTCGCGAGTACTAATGAGGTGTTTTATCTCGTCACTTGTGCAGTTTCCATTGCTTGAACGGGCAAATTCCAGTAGTTTGCCCCGTCTACTCCGGCTGGTTGGAGATTCCGGGAATTCATTAACTCCGTGAGATTTCAGCCAGTAGACATACTCATCATCTGCTACATGGTTGGTCAACGCACAATATCCGCTCTCAACAGGCATTTCAAGCAGACCAGCAGTGGTATTCTGAGCGCAGAAGATGACTCCATTGGCATCTACACAGACCAGGTTCATCGTAAATGGAAACACTTTGCAGAACTCGCGGACTTCACTCACAGTGGAACAAGTTTGCAGGATTACCCGCAGAGCGATGTCCTGGTTTATAGCGCCATCCAGCTGCTTGAGGCCTGGCAGGATTTGAGATGATATCCCTATAGCTAGTCCACGGCTGTTCATTCCCCTGTTCCCCCAGCTTGTGCCGGTAATAGGAAAGGATATAAAACTATTACCATTCTCAGGGACGATCTTCACTGGGCCACAATAGTATTCAACAGGATCATCCAGAGCACCAGCACAGGCCACTGTTCCATCAGAAAGTGTAACAGCCAGGCTGGAACAACATTCACCAGCTCCATAAAACTCATACTGCCATGCCCGAAGGTTCAGGAGCAAAACCTCTATATATTCAGCACCAGCACCCAGAGCAACTCCTTCCATCTCCTCAATTAACCACGGCCAGTGCCCTGCGATTATACCCTCCTGATGCTCAATCCATGATATAAACTTTTTATCATCAAGGGGCAGTGGATCCAGTCCCTTGCGGCGAACGAGTATGTCCAGATTCCTGCTTATCTGAGACGCAAACTGACGTCCGTATGCCTGTCCAATATCCTTAGGCGTGCCACTAAAAGTAGAAAGTGTCATACTCATTTGCCGACTCCCTATATATCATCCAACTTCTTGAGATCAGTCATTACATATTCTGCGGGAACGCTGGACAAAATCTATAATCCAAACATTCTCAACGTAAGTTCCCACAGTGACTACCTGCAACCTGTCTATTTCGCAGATTTCTGAACTCGTTCCATTTCCAGTAGAATCTTTTCGCGGTATTTCAAGAGAACATTTCCGTCAAGGGTAAATTCTGTCAGGTTCTTGCTAACCGGCGCTCCAATAGTTATCAGCTTTTGAAGTTTACTCCCGGCTTTTCCGGATTTCTCGACAAGTTTTCTGGCTTCAACCAGCATATCACAGTCTTCAAATCCGTCTCTGAGCAGGGCTAATCTCATTGATGGGACTGCGGTGCCTTTCTTTCCTGGATAGCACAGATAACCGTCACCATTAAAGTTGGCAAATGACTGCGGATTCCAGTTTGCATAGTCAGCATTCATATAGTCATCCAGCGGAAGAGTGTTCCCAGCATACTGCCAAACATCCAACCCCCAATACAGGAAGCCTGTAATGTCATACTGAAATGTCTGCCAGCCCAGCATTCTATGATTAATCCCCTGATAGTCCACAAACAGGTTGGCATATGGTGCAATCGGACCGCAGCAGACATACCACCATACTTCCTCTCCAGCCTTCTGGGCCTGTCTCACGGCATTCATGTCAGCTGTTGCAGTTAACGGACACCAGGTCTTCACATAACCCTGAAGCTTTGGACTCGGGTTCCATCCGGTCTGCATAATCTTTAAGTCCGGGACTGCATCCAGATAGCTCTTATATTGCTTTTGAAGTTCCCCGAACAAATCAGGGGATGCTTCATCCCAGCCATACAAATATTGCAAGTCCCAAAGTCCGTGTTTTTTAAGGTATTCAGCTTCAGCCTTTATAACGGCTGGAGTATTCGATACTCTGTATGTAGTAAGTCCAAGTGGAACAAGCTCATTCAGGTATCCTTCCATCGCGGAATAATCCCAGGTTCCATCTGCTCTCTGAACCGGCTCAACATTGGTCCCATTCCAGAGGTTGCTAGTCAGCCTGTGCTCCAGGAATGTCTTCGAGTAGTTCATCATCACTTGTTTTTCAGGCACACCGTCCATAAAACCCCTGTAACCCCACCCCTGCAAAAATACAGTGCGCAGGCTGGATTTTACCGGCAGTGTAACATCATAAATCCTGATCTTAAGGGGCAATTCGACGGTTCCGGTTCCATCGGCAACCACACTGATTTTACCGGTGTAATTCCCGGCTTTGTCTGTGGCCAGAGACCGAACCGTTATAAAGAAAGGCTGTCTGCTCATCACAGGTATATTGACAGCCTTGTTGGGCATCAGGACATCGGGGATACGGCCTTTGAGCGTAGACCCGGGAGTAGATCCTTTGCAGTTTACAAAGGCTATAGGAGTTACATTTAACCGTCCTGCAGGTATCTGCACACCATCCGGACCTGTCAGTGAAGAAGCAGACACTCTCACATTTCGCAGTTCACCAACAGAGGAGCAGACAACTATCTGGATCGGTTCAAACTCGTTCTTAATCATTGCCAATTTGATGGATTTTGCAGCCGGTCCAATATCACCGCTGCCTAGAAGCACCTTATGAGTTGATACCGGATTGGTTATGTAGAATGATGGGGTCTTCCCGTTGGTATCCTTGCTTGATTTGAGGAAATCAATAGCAGTCGATACATTGGTAAGGTTGCCTGCCGCAACGTCCATTTCCTCAGACAATGTCTCCATCTCACCGATTGATCCGATATAGACCATCCGAGTACCAAAATACTCCAGCTTCTCAAACATAGCATTTGCTACAGCTTGAACATAATGAGTAATCTTATCTTCCGGACCAAACGTGTGTTCAAAATCGGAACCCATCTTATTGGCACGCTCGAATTCATGCCGAAGTATATCATATTTTCCCATTATGTCAGGAATGTTCATCGCCTGGCTCTGGGACCAGATCACTTTGCCTGCACTATCTTTGACCTGGATAATGAGATCCTTTGTCCCAAAGGATATATCAGCAGAAACCGGGGGACGATTATACACATCTATGCGTTTTGATACTGTTTTATCACCACGTGATCCCGTGGTTTTTGATAACAGCTTACCTTCGCCAAAAGACAATTTAGCAGATGTTATCCGATTTCCCATAGCTCTTAATGGAAGCTGGGAGATCGCAGCTGTCTGCCCATCTCCTGCAAGTTTAAATGTGCCAAAAGCGCCGGGCTGGTGGAATCCGTTCGTCAGCCTGGACCATGTACCGGATTCTCCGACTTCACTGACAGGAATTGAAGCAGCGCTGCGTGCCAGGTTAGCTCTGAGCTCAAGTCCTTTCTGAGGGGTAACATCAATTAGCTTCCAGGGGATAGCCATTTCGACACTGTAACCGGTTGCGGTTTTACTGGTTCTAACCTGCCAGTCCGGGTTCCAGTTGCGTTCGAATGTCCCATCGTTGCCCATTTCATCGGCGATGGTGCCAACGTAATTGACCATAAAATGGGCATATTTTCCAACAGGCCACTTGGGATTGGCCAGGAACAATTCAACAGCTGAGTCTTTCCAAACCGGGCTGTCCACAGGTCCGGATGTTCCTATTAGTTTATCAGGAGCTTCACCAGTGCAGTCCCAACCAAGGTAAAGCGCTTTTTCGTCGTAACATAAAAAAACTGCTGCCTGCGCCTGGGCTGGCAAAGCCGATCCAACAAGCTTAAACCCCGTCGTCACAGCCGCATTATCCCATTCACCGGGCGACAATACTCCGTCCAATACCGGAGCTTGTGAAACCTGTGGGATACTGACCAGGGTCTGTGCCCACAAAACAGATGAAAATAACAATAGCACGGCGATTGCTGCCGATATTCTTAATATCCGGTTCAAGTGATACTCCCCCTTAAAATTGCAACTATCTGATTTGGAGTATACCCGACACGGATATCACTGTCAATCGCTACTCACTAACCCCAAACTGCTGTTCGATCACTCTCAATCGAATGCTTGAAAGCACTTGGTCCGCCTGAGCCAAAGCAGCCTCTCCCTTGTCAGCAAACACCTGGCAGTCGGAACTGTTCTGTGGATTTGCTCGCTTTACTTCATTTACGAAATCGGTGTTCGCTTTCTGAATGGATTCCAATTCCTGGGCGATTGAACCCACTGCTGATGGATAAGCTTTTGCGAGGGTTTTCAACTGATTGCTGCGGTCAGTTAGCAACCGTGTGAAATAGTTCTGGAGCCATTCGGAATATGGAGCAAATATTAAGCGTCCGAACTTACTCGAGTTGTGAAACCAGCCATATGTAGCAGACCAGCACAGCCATCCGCCTGTACCGATAGATCGTGCACGGTTCAGATTCATTCCCCAATAGGATTTCTGGTCTATTTTCCCACCAAGCACGCTCAAAGGCACCGATGCTTCAACTGTCCAGCCATCATCTCCGACATGTGCCTTGCCATCCCAGAGTGGTATAAGCTGCGGGACTCCGACTATGTCTGTAAGGGCCATATCCTTCTCACCCAGAACCCCTACCCGGAGCTGCATATAGTCCCGCTGATCTGCATTCACATCGAAAAACAACTCCACCGACTCTTCCCACGGACGCACGTTCCCGCTGGCAAGGTTCTTCTTGAGTGATGCCATTTCAGGCTCTTTACACTCGATTGCAATATAAATCCTGTCCCGATCATAACAGACCATTCCCCGGGTCTCTACCTTGACCGGAGTCCCATCTATATTCACAAACACAGCCGTCTTTTCCGCAGATGCCCAGCAGGAGTCATTGAGCACCCCATCAATAACCGGAGCCTTCACTACTCTATTCGCCGAGTATATGGGCAGCTTCATTTCCGCACTCCAACAGGGTACAGACAGGCAAGCAAACACAACCAGTAGTAACAAGCACCAGCCAATGCCCTCTTTATTCATCGCAGCACTACCTTTTTTGTGGTCTCAATGCCGGTGACAGCATCCCTGATAATTACCTTATAACTGCCAATCGGATCATTCAATGCAAAATCTACACCAAAGGATGCGGTCCCATTTGGTGCCAGAACATTCTGAGCCAGGCTCGCAAGCTTCTCTCCCTTTGGAGATACCACTTCGACTCTGAAACAGTGTGTCCCCGTGCAGCTTCCGGAGGTTTTCAATGTTGCGTTGGCATTCCAGGTCTTACCCGGTGCAACCTCACTATTAGCCGCTACCTGCACACTTTCAACCTTGTATGGCATCAGCGCATACAATTGGGCCTGGAATGAAATGCGGGTGGAAAAGCTCTCTATATTGCCCAGATACTTCCCTTTCATCACATCATATACATATGACTTGTAGGGGAATATAACTTTGGCGGAATATGCTGTCATGTCGTTCAAATAGAACTGACGAAGCAGTCCGACAAACTCGATATCACCGGTTTTGAAACGGTGTACCTCAGTTGGCGGCATCTGACCGGTAGTTGATTGGATCTTCACACCAGGTAGTATTCCAAGGGGTTTCAAGACATCCGTAAAGAATGTGTTTCGCTTCTGTGCAAACTCAGGCCAGGTCTTCCAACCGGCTTCCCGCATATGGGCTTCACCATAACCTTTCAGAGCATCCCCAACCAGGATAGCTTTGCCTTTTCCGAGATTTGTGATGGTTCCACTGATTGGACTCGGGAATAGATCCGCCAGCATACTTACAACTTGCAATGTTCCGTGCCCGTTCAGTGTTCCAGGGACCACATCAGCAATTACAGTTCCTCCATCTGAAACGAACTCCCGGATCTGTCTGGCTTCTACAGTTGAAACAGACCAGCTGTGCGGCATTATGAAGACTTTATATCCACCCTTTGCCAGCTCTCCGGTCTCTACCTGTTCATAGGAAACATACTGATACTGTAAGCCTGAATCTTCGAGCGCTTTATTGAAGTCAACCAGAGACTTTGCGTAAGCTGCTGAGTAGTCGGATTCACGCTCCGCCATCAGACTGTCGGCTATTCTGGAAGCTTCAGAGAAATGCACTGCTATCTTGTCATTCTCTCTTGTTCCGGTCAGTAGGAGCTTGCCTATACCCGAACGGATCTTTGCCAGAGCCTGTGTATGGGATTCAAAGAAGGGCAAGCTAGTCAGGTCACCGGCGTATCCGCTGAGATTCCCTGGCGCTCCCATCATCCAGAACCAGCTGCTGTTCAGACCGTGAAACAAGCTGTCCCACATAAAGAACTGGTTATACTCCGGTGTTGATGGCATCTGATATGCCCAACCCCAGCCATAGGTCCCATACCACATTCCCGATACCTGACCCTTACGCTGAAATGAACGCTGGATTTCCATTTGGTCGGAATTGCCGATGTATGAATGTAAAATGTCCATTTTCTTGCTCAAAAGCCACCAGTCAGCCCCGCTGTTTGGAAGTACAAGTCCGCCGCCTCCATCGAACCCGGCTCTTGCCCCTGGGTCATCGACCATCGCTTTCCCGGTTGCATTATAGAAATTGGCAAAGATTAAATCCGACGAACGTTTGTGTTCAAGCCACGGAGCATAGTTCTTAGTAACCCTGGCATCCTTGAAAGTAATAGGCATTACTTCATTCCAGTTTGCATATGCTGTCTTCCACTCAGCATTTAATGCAGCCAGATTAGGGTATACACCTCGGAGATACTCCTGGAATGCAACTAGTGAAGATAGACTCCAGTCGATATCCGGATCTGCTGTAAAGTATGTTTCATCTCCATGCGTCCAGACATACGGTCCATATGGCCCCCAGACTGCGCTCTCAATGGCACCCCAGTCTTTCACTCCCTGCAAAGTATCAGGGCTGGCCATTGGACCATATGCCGCAGCTTCTGGTTTAGGTGTTGGAATTATATGATCAGGTCCCGCGGAAAACACACCATACCTAGCTGTATAAGGAGCTGCAGCCATTCCGGACCATGCTGTATTTCGGGCGCTGGTGGCGAACTGCCAGCCAACATCCAGACCCGTCACCTGGTCCTGATCATAAAGCTTTTTCAGCATCTGTAAAGTAATAAAATGGTTGCCTGCTGAGGCCCAGACTATATCATTGAAATCATCCCAACCGAGTCTGGCTCTCACCGGGAACTGCAAAACACGCTCCGCAAGCGGTTTCCCGGACTGCCGGACAGTAAAACGGACACTGTGCAAAATCGACAATGGGCGGTCTACTGTGAAAACAAACGATCCACCGGTTGCATCTTTCTCATGCATCTTACGGCCATAGTTGTCCCATAAAGATGCAACCGCAGTTTCACCACCGCTTAATGGTCGTGAGAATGCTGCCGTGCATGTTACCGATTCACCGGGATTAATGAGAATCCTGTCCAGGTTAAGTTTTGTTATGCTGAGTTCAGGCATAACTGCAAATGCCCTGCTTGCCCAGTTTATTGTCTTTCCATCCGAAGTCTTGATCCAGACATCCAGGAAGTAATTACCGGCAGCAATATCAGGCAATGTCAAAACGGCACCGCTTGCAGTCTGTTTAGCTTTAACAACAAACGTCCGCCCATAGTCCAGTCTGTGCCGGACTACTGCAGATATTGAGCTTCCAGATGGTTTTGCATCAACATTGACTTGAACAGTCTGTTTGCTCGTGGGCCATTTGACCTGTTCCGGAATCGAGACAGATGTGAACTTAACTCCCGACTGCTTCCAACTTGCCCACAGGACCGCTTTTGCTACAAAAGCCTGATAGTAGTCATAAGGAACAAGCTCCATCTCCGGCAGTTTGTCCAGATCAGTCCAGACTTTAGGTTCCGATAAGTCCCAAACTGGAGTCAAGCAGGGATAGGCTTCACTATAGTCAGGCATCTTGGGGTCTGAATAAAAAAGCCCTACCACCCTACCCTTGCCAAACTTCCCGGCCTTAATAAGATCAACTGGTTTGGAATTAGCAAACCTTGGAAGAGAAGATAGAGGCAGATCGGAAGCAATATACCTGCCGGCAGCCTGGTCAACATGCTTCCCGAAGACAACCTCAAGCTCTTTGTTGTCCATCTGTGGATTTACGTACACCAGGCCTGTGCCCTCTGAGACTTTCTTCAGAATCGCAAACCTCTTAGCCTCAGGTATCGATGTCCAGACTTGCTTACCTATTATGATAACATCCAGTTTACGGTTCAATCCGGCATCAAGTGTGCGGTAAGCTAGATCAGGTGGAACAAGGAAGGAATTAGCCGCCGGGTCACCATCATTGGTGCTGACTGCCTGGTGGAACCTGGATGTCATCCATGCGCTGTAATCCAGGGACAGCCTCTGCGCCAGTTCCACTGTCTCTCGCTGACTCCATATAGGAGCAATTACCAGGGTCTTGATCTTACCCATATAATAAGGGTTTGCCCAGTTCACGTGAGGAGTTACATATGTATTGGTCAAAACCCCATACGGATGGTTCTCATTCAACCCAAGCATCTGCTTAGCATTTGCTGCTGAACAAAGTGCAATGACTAGAACTGCTGCAAACAGGCATTTATTAAACATCGTGTCTCTCCTACCGGTGGTTATTGACCAAGACTCCGGAACTTAATAATGGATAGTATCTTCAACTCTTTTGGTAGTATCTGCAGGAAATATGCTTTGGCGGACGCATTCTGCATACCGGACGCATAGAACCCCAGTCTCGCCAGTTTGGTACCTGGACGCATCTCCAGGGTCGTCACCTGACCATAGTTGGAAGCTGAAACCTTACCGCCTGACCAATCCGATGGTGGAACCGTCAGTAACAGCGAACCTGTTCCATCGTAGTCATCGGCATAAAATATGTATTCATCTTTTGGTGATATAGTCAGAGTCGGAAATGGCTTTTTATCAGAAGCTTTGAATGCTACGGGGACGACTACTCTCGAATGCTGTGTAGTAACAGACCGGATAGACGGAGCGCCATAGGTGGGCCCGAAACCGGCAGGGTAGCAGACCAGCGTTACCTGGATTTTTGCGTTGGGCTTATTTGGTAGATAAGGTTCCACTGCTGCATAGATCGCACGTCCGTCAGACGGCACAACAAAATACAGGGCAAGCCTGCCACCATCCTCCAGGTTCCAAACCAATCGCAGATCCCCTCTGCTGCCTGATCGGTATTCAGCAACATCCGCCCGTTTAGCTGCCATCACATCAACACCATCTATAAGCACACGGATGGCTCCGTTATAGTACCAATAACTGAAAGGACCGCTTCCAAATCCAACACCCATATCTGAAGGAGTCAAAGATGGATAAGTACCATCGAACTCAGGTTTTTGATTTAAGAACCGACTATAGTGGATTTCACGCTCTACTCCGGAACAGTTAAAAACCCAATTGTCTGAAGCGAACGGAGGCTTCCCCTGGCTGGCGGGATCAACAGTGCTCTTCACCTCTACCTTGACCAATGGACCAGGCATTAGCTTTCTGAGGGCATTCAGATCGCTCTCAGCATTGACTGACATCGAAACAGACGATACAAGACTCAGGTTTAACAGCATTACCATAACAGTGCGGTTCATTACACTCACCACAAACCATAAAAAGTAACAGCTCAGTGACATGGGAACATTGTCATCCTGAGGAACGAAGGATCTGCTTTTAATCTGGAAAAGCAGATCCTTCGTTCCTCAGGATGACAAATTCCCGCAACTCTGAACTGTTATCAACAAAATTAGCGCGGTTGATTATATAACATCAATCACAGTTCAGTCCATCTGATATCGTTTACTGCTTGCCTATTCGCGATTTGAACTCGTGCAGCAGGAACAGACTGACATCATCCATTGTAGTTCCTGATTTCTGGAAGGGCTGATCAAGGGTCCGCAACAGCTTAAGGATGTACACAAAAAGGTATGTCAGGAAGAAAATGATAATGATGGCATCGTGAAATGGTTCAATCTTGGTAAAAACCAACAAAATCATAATAAGAGCGACAATGGACTGGACAAGTATGTATGCTGATGGTAGAAAGTCGGTCCTCTGAATATAGTAAACTCTCAGGATGTTCTTCCTTATCAAACTAGCCTCAGCTTTGAGTCGAGTGATATAGTTTGGCGGCACTCCCAGTTGCTCCATTTCAAGAAATGACTGGGAGAGTTTTGAGAGAGCTGTAAAGGCTGTTCGTGCTTTGACATCAACAGTGTCCGAATAGAAGCCGTCTACCACTTCATTAAGTGTAGCTACCAGTGCCTCCAGATTGAACTCGGGTCTTGTTTCTTTTACATAGCACCCTTCCTCGTAAATACTCTCACATGCTGAGATGATCTCTGCAGGTATTTTCTCACTCTCTTTGTAATCCGCAAGGGTCCCTGCAAGGATCAATCCAAAGAGGAATATTCCACCTGCAATAATACTGGTGAAGAGAGGGTTTATGGTAACAAATTCCAGACCCAAATTCTCGACAACCACTTTGATAATTATGAGCACAACGACAATGGAAGCAGATTCCAAGGCTATTCGCCATCTTTTCAGGTGCCTTATTAGCATATAACCTCCGCGAAACACTGTTGATTTTACTTCGTATTAATCCCTGTATCCAAATCTATGAATGATAAAGGGAATGGTACTCAGGATAACAAGATTTCCTGCTAATGTCTATGTGTGGTTTGCGCTTCTCAGAATCCATAGCTAGAATAATTCTGACATAAGTCTGGAATCGACAATCCTCCACCAGTCGAAGGAGATCACACAATGCATGTAATGCCTGAGTATAAATGGGAATGTGTAACTAAAAATGCAGCATTTGCTTCACGTGATGGTGCAGGTGCGCTGATATTAAATGGTAAAATGTGGCTCCTGGGTGGGTGGAATCCGGGTGACAAAGAACGCTTCCCAATAGTATGCAACAGTGAAGTCTGGTCTTCGAGTGATGGAACAAACTGGGAATTGGAAATCAAGCAAGCTCCCTGGGAACCCCGTCATACAGCTGGATACGTCATACATCGCAACCGCATGTGGATTGTCGGAGGGGATTGTATTCAGAAACACTATCAGCCTGATGTATGGAGCAGCGCAGACGCTATCAACTGGGATCTCATATCAAATGCTGCCCCCTGGGGTAAACGGGTGTTGCACTATACCGTTGCTTTCAAAGACCGCATCTGGGTAATGGGCGGGCAGACTTTACCACAGTTCGCTCAGGCAGACGAACAGTTTTTCCACGATGTTTGGTCATCCGAAGATGGAAATAACTGGGAATGCGTCCTCAAAGAAGCACCATGGCAGCAGCGCGGAATGATCGGAGGCAGTGTTGTCTTCAACGACCGCATATGGATACTTGGTGGAGGCACATACGACACTCCCCAAGTCCCAGACAGGACTTTCTACAATGACATCTGGAGCTCCGCAGATGGAATAAACTGGGAAAGACACCTCGAACACGCCCCCTGGACTGCAAGGCAATACCACGATGTCGCCGTATTCGACAACAACATGTGGGTCCTGGAAGGCTGGAACCGTGAAAACCGTAACGATGTCTGGTATTCACCCGATGGCATCACATGGAATGAACTCCCCAACACCCCCTGGCTCCCCCGCCATGCCGCCAGTGTATTCGTGTATGAAAATGCCTTGTGGATGGTAGCAGGAAATAACATGACGCCGGATGTGTGGAAATTGGTGAAGCGCTAACTCGTATCCCATTACGACGGAAATAAGATGAACTTTTCTTAATCTCACGCAAAGCCGCAAAGGCGCTAAGAAGAATGAACTTAATCTATATCTTGTTGTATTTCCAAAGTCACTTTTGCCCCACTAACCCACAACATTCAGAGCGAACAGAACCACTGTCCCTTCTTTGCGTCTTTGCGGCTTTGCGTGAGAATTTCCCTGGTAAGGTACCAATGCCCAAGCTATACTCCCCCAACAGGAGGAATCAGCGCCTGTTTGGCGAAGTTTAGATTCATACAGTCTTTATGGAGTATATGCATGCAAAGAATTAAATTTTCTACGTTGATGGTAAGTATAGCAATAATATTGATTATTGTTTCAGGAATACCAGGCTTGTGTGCCAATATCGAACCTAACCTTATTAATGGGGACTTCGAGAATGGCACTGAGGGTTGGGGAGTGCCTAAGGACACTGGTGTGGACATTTCTGTGCACAAGTCCGGGGCTAAGGCTCTGAAAATGGTCCTGTTGCCGGGGGTTGAAAACTGGGCTTCCGGAGCGCAGAACTTTGATGTTGAGCCGAACACAACCTACAAACTGGGTCTATGGACCAAGCTGCAGAACGTCGTGCAGACCCATTGTAAACTCCAGTGGTTGGATGTTAACGGGCAGGCTGTAGAGACGGTTTTCCCTTTCTCCGGTTTGAATGGGGACAGGAGCTGGTTTGAGACCAATTTAATGGTGCAATCTCCTGCAACGTGCGTAAAGGCTCAGATTGTGCTGATGGCTGGCTGGTCTCTGGACAAAGCAAACCCCGGCATAAGCTGGTTTGATGGGATTAGATTCGTAAAGATCAAACCGACCTTGAAGATCAACCAGGATGAATGGCTGAAGATCACTGCGGCTAAATACGGCAAAGAAATGATTGCTCCCGAGATGACAGAAAAAGTCGTCTACTACGACCAGAGATACGATACCGCGTGGGTATCTAACGTAGACACCCTGGTCTCCTTTTTGAGCAAACGCGGATTTGTAGTCAAGGACGCCGATAATGTGAAGTCCTGGATGATTGATAAGATCAAAAATGGGGCTGATGGGACGGTCTGTATATTGGCTATGGGAATAGTCCCGGATACAATCACCGAAACAATGGACCAGCAGTGTACATTCAGGAGATATCTGGAATCAGGCGGACGTATAGTCTGGGTTGGCGATATTCCACTGTTCTACCGCGCATTTGCTGTCCAACTGTGTAAGATTTGGGGTATGGAAGGAGATGATCCCAGGCTTGCAGTCTTAGGCATCAGAATGGGTGCTCGCAATCTGGTTGAAAACCAGGCGGCTCTCACTGACAACGCGGCTCAGTGGGGCATGCAGAGAATCGACAGTCCGGTCAGGACGTTCTTTAAGGAGGATGTCACCCTGGTATTCTCTGATGTAACCGGAACTCAATATGCCAGTTCATTCTTCAAGCTCTACAACCCGGAGTTTCCGTATAGCGGTTTCATAAGATACTTCGATGGCCAGTATAATGGCGGTGATGCGGCTCTGAATAATGACCTGTATCGGTTGTCATTATTCCGCGGGAAACCTATCGAACTTCCAGTTGTCAGCCAGGAAGAAAAGGTAGCTAAGAAAGAACTGCTGACTGTTGAGACTCCAATGGCGAACTACCGTCGGGGGCAGGATATTCCCGGTAAACTGAAAGTCCTTGATAACGTCAAAGGTGACCTGATAAAGCTTCAGATGGTAGACGGGAAGAAAGTCGTAAAACAGTATACAATACCGTTTACAGCCGTTCCGTCATTTGCAATAAAAACGAAGAGCTTTGCATCCGGTGATTACACTCTTAGAGCAGAGATCACCCTCAAAGGTAAGTTTGTAGCCAAAGCTGAAAAGAATATCTATCTGGCTCCAAACAAGACCCAGAAACTTCCAATGGGAATGTATGATGTCAGCGGCGCCAGCACGGAATACAAGACCAATATTGTCCTGAAAGACCTCAAGGACCACCTGGGAGAATGCGGAGTCCTCAGCGGCGGTGGTGATTATCTGGTAGATACCGCAGTGAGATATGGGCTGGGTTATATGCCTGTATCCGGAGCTTATTACCAGGCAATGGTATCGAAAACCCAGGATTTGGCACTGCAGATGAGGATTTCCACAGGGAATTTGCCCAAATATCATTATGGATCAATGGGATCAGCTCCTGCGTGTATGGGAAATCCTATCAACCGGGAGAGGATTAACAACATTTTCAAAGGGGAGATCAAAGACGCACTGAGATATCCGGCATTCATTAAGAGGATGTATGTCAGTGACGATGGCGGTATGTTCGGAGAGCCTGAAGAGCATCTGCTTGCCTGCTATTGTGATTATTGCAAGAGCACATTCAAAAAGCTTACCAGTTACGATGCCCCACTGGCTCCTACTGCAGATGTTTTGAAAAATAAAGGAGTTGTCAGCGATACCGACCCATGGTATGCGTGGATGAAGTACAGGAGTGCCAACACATACGGTGGTTGGAATGCCAGTATGGAAAAGGCAAAGAACGAAATCGATCCCGAGATTAAATTCGGGCCTGAACACTCAGGTGGATGGAACCCGGTGTTCAATCCCGGATGGGCGCTTAATCCTCCTGATGATTTTGGTGGAATTGGAATGCCTTCATTCTACTACTATCCCCAGCTGTATCAACCAGCAGTCAGTGTGTTGCCTCAGACTGCTCTGGCAATAATGGGGAACAGGGACAAAGAGCTCTGGGTAACCCCTCAGTCATCAGACTATGCAGGACTGATCAACGACCCGGTCTTGCACTCTGCACTGGTCACTAATCAGTTCTACGTTCTACTTGCTGCCGGAGTCAGAGGGATGACCTGGTTTGAATATAGAAATATGCCGGGGACAGAAGCCTGGGAAGCAATGAAACCACTGTCTGATAAAGGCACAAAGTTTGGCCAGGTGCTTATTAATCTGAAGAGGAAAACGCCTGCGGTTGCTATCCTGGCTTCTTATGCGAATGCTTCATACCAGTGGTCAGCTGGCTCATCTGGCGGAGATCTGTATATGCCGTTTATGAAGGCTCATATCCCGACTGAGTATGTGGCTGATGAAGAGATACTCAAGGGAGCATTGAGGAAATACAAAGTCCTGGTCCTCGCTGATGTGGATTTCATTACCAAATCAGTCAGCGATGCCATAAGCTCGTTCATAGCCCAGGGTGGAATTGTGTTCACAGATGAAAACTGCGAACTTGTTGTCCCCGGAGGCAGGGCTGTAAAAAATGCAACCGCAGCAGATGAAGTCAAGAAAGCAATCACACCTGATTTTGATGCAAATACACCCGACCTGATAGCAACAGTGTTCACCAGCGGAGGATCGCAGTATCTGATGTTCGTAAACCTGAACACCATAAAACCAACGACTGGAGAGGTCACGCTCAATAGTCCTGGTAAATATCAGGCATACGATGTATTCGGCGGTCAGTCCATTAAGAACAATAATGGTAAGATCTCACTGACAATAGCACCGGCTGAAGGTAAATTGATTGGGCTGTATCCATCCAGCATCAGCAAAGTCAGCATTAAAACCCCTGTGAAATGTCTCAGAGACAAGACGCTGGCTGTAAAAATCGCTGTTAATGCTAAAGACAACAAACCAGTCTCAGCTCTACTTCCTGTGAAAGTAACTATTAAGAATCCGCAGGGGAAAGAGACCGAGTATTCAGACTACTATGCAGCTAAAGATGGAAAGCTTAACCTGTCATTCACCCCTGCAGTCAACGATCCAGCAGGAAAATGGAGAATAGAAGCCAAAGAGCTGTCCAGCGGAGTAAGCAGCACTGCAAGTTTCGTTCTGAAATAGGTAAACATGTCATCCTGAACGGAATTGTCATCCTGAAGTATGAAGGATCTGCTTTTCGGTTTACAATAATCGTAAAAGCAGATCCTTCATTGCATTCAGGATGACAAACCAGTTAGGATGACATTATTCAAAGTCCACATGCATTACGAAGTCATTGGTTCCGGGGTGTATGGCGGTGCCTATTATATCCAGCCAGCGGCACATCAGGGCGCGGTTTCTGGGGTATTTGTAGGTCTGGACTTCTACCGGATAACCGTTTATCCAGGCAGTAACTTTCTTTACCCGGTTCTGGTCTACAAACGGGAGCACTATCAAGGTGTGATCATTCAGGCCAGCCTCACACCCTCCCCACTGAGCTAGAGGTGTATCAAACTTAGTCTGCAGCCACCAGGATTTGGATTTATCACTGAACATAGGACCAGGTTCGCTGGATGACATATCCGGGTTTACACTACTAAAAGCTCCCAACCCGGAATCAGGCAAAGCTGCTTCACCGTTAGTCTTGAGATAAATCACAGTCTCCTGGTCTTCACTGAAACCGTTTTCCAGATAACCTCCACAGAAGTTAGCCAGCGATCCATATCCTGACCCAGCCAGTTTTGAAGCGGTCATCTCCGCAGTGATTGGAAATTCTACCTCATTAGCCTCCGGAAGACCCGCAGTCCAATTGCTGCTGGTACCATCTTCAAGGCTGCCTGGGCGGACATTCCACTTGCTCATATCCTTCGATGCAGCCTTTCTGCGGAATGTCAGGTCTGCCAAAACTCCAGACTTGTTTGCAGTCAGGAGCTTGAGAGCAGTCGGGTCCCAATTCCACTGCCTGCGATCCAGTTGAGGCACGCTCTTCTCGACATCAATAGACGTGATCGGTTTCGATCCATCAGGAAGCAGGACTGCAAATCGCTCTGTAGTCCCCTGGGGACCGGTGGTATTGAGCACATATCCATCTTTGTTCTTCTTGATCTTGCCGGGGATGCCGTAGAGCCTGGGGGAATCAATGCTCTGCGGGCGGGGTTTCACTTCCAACATAAGCACGGTTTGCGCCGGAACATCAATGGCTAACTTGGATCCGAGTTTGACAAATGACCCTTGAGTTGTCAGACGGAGGCGCTCTATAGGATAAAGTTCGGAGATCTCACATTCCCCACTGTCGGAGAAACCAAGGCTGCTATCCAGGGGAACCTCGACAGTCCTGCTCCAGTAATTCGGGTTCACCACAAAAACAAACCCGTGGTCGCCTTTCGCGTGGCTGTATATCTCCAGCGAACCTGGAGCAGGTTCATCACCTATATGATATGTATGCTTCCACAGCTCGAAGTTGTCTTTCATAAACTTGTTCCACTTGGTGTAGAACGCCACAACCCGCTTCTTATCAGTTTCACTCAAGCTGTCGACCCAGGGCCTGACCTCGGCAACACAGATATTCGGGGTCACAGCCATCGTTGATAGAGCTCCATACTCGAAATTTCGAATATCGGGAGTGATAGAATTCTGCACGAAGAAATACTGACAGTTGGTAAAGTATCTATACGGTATGAAGTGAGAGTAGTGGATGTTTACCATCTGTTCCCTGCGGGCATCATCCAGCAGCCTGGTCATATTGAGTCCCTGCCAGGGAGTGCCAATT
The DNA here is from genome assembly GCA_942493375.1 of Abditibacteriota bacterium. GTDB lineage: Bacteria > Armatimonadota > UBA5829 > UBA5829 > UBA5829. The sequence goes on from OW818698.1 coordinate 1,791,602, forward strand.
ACAGGATCAGTCAGATACTGGGAAGGAGCGTGCCAGGCGATTTTGGGCAATAGATCGGTCCAGCATCCGGAGTTCGGCCAAATCAACATCTCAGGCGACACAGCGGATATCCGGTCCATAACATCAACCAGGCCTTTGATCTGATGATAGATGCTGTCTTCGCCAATTGGATGCCCGTGGTTTGGGTCGTTGCAGACACCTATACTCAGGAAGTCCATAATATGGGTCTCAAATCCATACTTGCGGGCATTTGTAACCACTTTGTCTGAATACCAGTCTACAAATTTTCTGCTGCCAAAGCACTGCTGCCCCTCTGCAGGAGTTCCGGCCAGGGTGTTCTGATATTGAGCATAGTGAGGACAAAATACGCTGTTGCAGCCTGAATAGTCACCCATCCGGACATTATTCTGGCGCGCCCAGTGCATCGCCTCACGCACTTGCTTCTCGCTGGGATCATTCGGTCCCCAGTCAAACACTCCCGGGAACACCTGGAAGAACTCAATACCCATATCACCCATCAGCTTAAGTTCGCGCTTCAGGATATCACGGTTAAAAGTGAGGGTAGGATGGTCTTTCATTGTATAGAAGATCCAGTTGCCTTCAAGCTGGGTGTATCTGTTTACAATACTTGCTGTAGAAGAAATCGGACGTTCGAATTTCGATTTGAACCGGTTCTGAACATAGGAGTCCATCGCATCGACTTCACCCTCATAGTATCCATAGCGCTGTTTCCCGGTCAGATGAGTAACGCCAACAGTATATGTATGGCACACATACTCCTTGCCGGCAGCAACTGTGACATCCGGTGGATAAGAGAGTGAAGTTACTCCGTCTCGCTCTGTTATCTTTGAGTAAGGGTAATCCAGAGAAGCAAACATGCCTGCATTTTTACTCCTGTAAAATGCGCAGATATCCTGAAGCCCGGTCCTGGCAACAACCGGAGTAAGCGCACTCTTTGCATTGAACAGGTTAACTCTATGAATAGTTAACCGTTTATCCGGTACCAGACGCACTGTTACAGTAACTGTATCAGGAGCAACAGATTCACACCGCGCAGTCCATGCAATACTTCCCGCTTTACCGGACAGGATGAGTGCCTTATCGGGAGTTGTATGGATCTCAACATTTGAGCTATCAGATGAGGATATAACTCCACCATCTGTTTCGACGGACCAGATCGTGCTGACCAAGTCCTCGAATACCTTACCACCCACCAAAAATACAGAATCCAGCGAAAATCCTTTTTGCCGGGTTTCCATTGTGATACTATGCCCAACCATAGATTTATGCTCCTCAGTTCCGTATGAAGCACTGGCAAGCAAACTCCCTGCAAGTGCTAGAACAACAAACAGCATCCCATACATATTGTGCTCCATTCAACAATCCTTTTCTCAAACCATCGCGGTGACCAGGATGTGCCCGGTACTATCTACCAGAAACGCCAGTATAGGAACACCCATACAATTGCATACACCCCCCACCACAGTAGCAGGCTCTGATACCAGGGACGACGATGTCCCTCGTCAAATTCTGTAAGCGCTCCCAACGTCCAATGAAACGGCTTCCACTGACCTTCCGACGGTGCGGGGGTAAGCATTGAAACCACAACAACACCGATCATGGTAATGGCTTGCGCAATTGCTGCCCAGTAGAGCCAGTGCAGCTTGTAACCAAGAGCAGGACCACCAAGCGCAAAACTTACTGTTATTATTGCACCTCCTACCAGGCCAAAAAGCGCTCCCTGGTAGTTCGTTCGTTTCCACAGCAGTCCAAGAAGCATAACGGATATAAACGGAGTGGCCAGATATGTGACTCCATTTTGGAAATATTTGAATATACCACCTAAATGCTCAACCGATGGGGCCAGTAGTGTAGCTATCAGAAGTGAAACAATAGATGCAATGCGACCCGCCAGAACAAGTTGTTTGTCTCCAGCGCTCTTGTTAATAAGCTTCTTATATACATCGAGACTGAATATTGTGGCAGTAGAATTTGCTAAAGCGCTTACAGTAGACATTACCGCGGCGAGGAATCCAGCAAGTATTATTCCTCTAATCCCCCACTCCGGTGTCAGCTTTTGCAGCGCAAATGTAAATGCAAGGTCCTGGTTTTTCAAGGGTTCAGCAGCGTGCATGACGAATATCCAATGATAGACAATGAACCCAAGAAAGCAAGTTACAAGTGGGCGTATAAGGTTTATAAAACCTGCCCATATTATTCCCATTATACCGTCCCAGGTTGATCTGGCAGCCAGCACTCGCTGTGCCATAACCTGATTACCGGCTGAATAGAAGATATATACACCAAAAGTACCAAGCACTATTCCCAGGAAAGGAGCTACAGGATCGCTGGGTGGCCCATACAGATGAAATCGCTCTGGTGAAGCCAACTCCATCGCACCCCATCCGCCCGGTATTTTCGCCAGAGCAAGAAAGAATAACACAACTCCTCCTCCAACCAGCATCAGGCATTGTACTGCATCGGTCCACACAACTGAAGCGAGACCACCCTTCACAGTATACAAAGCTACCAGGCCAACCATAACCCAGATAACAGCTTGAAAACTCCAGCCGGTCAGCTCTGAAAGAGCAAGACTTCCACCATACAGCACCGGAACAAGGAAAACAATCACATAGGCTACTAACATTATCCAGCTATATATATCAGCACAAAGTGAACCATATCGTCTTGAGAGAAACTCCGGGACAGTGGTGATTTTATTGCGCAGCCACATAGGTATGAAAACCACCATCAACAGCGAATACACAGGCAGCGCCCACCATTCCCAGTTGGCAACTCCCATTCCACTCTTATAGGCAGCCCCAACAGTGCCGACAATCTGCTCACTGGAAACACTGGTCGAGACAAAAGCCGCACCTATTACATACCAGGGCAAGCTCCCGGATGCAAGAAAATATCCACGAGCGGTTTTGTCTTGATTCCTGGCCGCTATCAGTCCTACGACAACCACAACCACAATCGAGACAACGATAATCACAACATCCACAAACGCTAAAGAGAATCCCATACCTATCTCCTTTTTATTCAGTTCTCTCGCCTATACTGATAATACTACAGAAACAGTAACACTCAGTAATATTAGAACATTGTCATCCTGAGGAACGAAGGATCTGCTTTTTCAGGAGACAAAGCAGATCCTTCGTTCCTCAGGATGACAAATACCGGCAACTCTGAGCGATTACCAGAAACAGTTCCATTTCACATCATAAATGCTGTTTCGTGACTGCGTCCGTAATAATATGGCACTACTTTACCACAATCAACCAACCCTTACCAGGTTCTACAGGAATTGCTTCGTCTATTTTGAACTCCCTGGCATCCTGGAAAGCCTCCAGAGCTGGAGCTGTAAGTTTGGCTTTTGTCTTGTCTATACCTATCGTATTCCAATCAATTGAAAGAGTGATGAGTTTCGTCTCTTTTGCCCAACTTGCAATTGATATCAGCGTTTTGCCGTTTTTAACGTATGCTGTAGCCAGAATATCTTTGTCGTTGGTTTTCACAGGGCAGTGTTTGGACCAGTATCCCAGCCATTTGGCATCCTTAATGCCGAAATCGTCCCAGAGCTTTCGGATTGCTGTCTGAGATTTATTCCAGGGACCGGTCATACCGTAGACCATACCCCTCCACTGGTTGCCTCCGGTCTCATAGTTTAACATCTGGCCAGCAAGTCCAAATGGGATCCCGACTATCTCAGTAAACCAGTAATCGGGAGGAGAATTGTAGTCATAACCCTCACCGTTCCACAAATGATCGATATATGGTAAATGGGCCATGTGTAGGTTCATGGTGCTGACTCTCTGGTTTGCCCAGTCAAAACCGTTACCGCCATGCATCATCGAGAACCCATCCGGGTTGTTCTTATACATCACCTTGGAAACACGCTGCATAGTAAGTCTGTCGTAACCGATTCCATCCAGGTATAGACCATTAACACCAAGGTTCTTCATCAGCCAGTCCATACCTTCGACATAGAAGTTATTCAACCGCGAGAACCCGTTGACTGCCAGTCCGTAATCAATCTCTCCGCCGGGCAAAGGCTGCTGCCAGGTGGGAGTATATCCAGTAACAAGATGCTCCTGAAGCCAGGGAAGCCCTCCCCCACCCTTCTTTATCTCTGCCTTGTCTTCGTAGTAGATCATCGATTCAGCAGCAAATATTTCATTTCCCAAACTGCGCAGCGGCCATAGTTCGGCAGCATAGAAACTGACCCCTGCACCAAGGCCGTAGTAGATCAACTCCGTTTCGTTCTTCTTTCGTCCGGCATCGTGGAAGGCTTTGGTAGCTTCAGGAGTCAGGAATGGGTAGTTTATATAGGGATTTACGGCTGCTCCCTGGAAACACAGCCCGATATTCCCATCATCTCCTGCAAATCTTCTATCCCAGTGTTTCGGACTGATCGGCTTGAATGGGGTTATTAACAATTGGAATTTGAGCGTGAGAGGTTGACCGGAAACCAGGACTCTATCTCCTGTATAGGCCTGCACTATAACTGATCCCGCATCTTCATAAAGCACGCACCCACCGCGACCATCGTTGTCCCAGGTCTTCGGCAGACCAATATCCCTGAAGTTAGTGACAAACTGATGCTCCTGAGGGTGCGAGAGCTGCAGATGCAGGCCGGCGTCCCCACCTCCCAGCCAGATCATATTGTCTGCCCGATCGATATCCCAGCTCCAGCTCCACTCCCTGGGCCTGAATCCACCTCTCCGGCTGAACCCCAGCATATACTCAGCAACATCTTTTACAACAGGGACCCGCAGCCCTATGTCATTAATGCTGGTCTTTGTCTTTGCAGTGAGGGTGACTTCAAACCTTATACACCCATCAAACTCCGTTATGCTGCTGGTCTTCAGGTCGATATCTTTACTGATCGCGGTACTGACATATTGGACCTTTGCCGCAGTCGCTTTCAAGGCAGTCAGCTTAGAAGCAGGTTTCCACTGAACAAGCTTGTTGGTTGAAACACGCAGTTCAATTGGCGCTGTAAGTATCTCAATCCTGTTGCTCTTTATACTAGAAGGCAATCCGTTTACCCCAAACGCAATACTGCGGTCAAGCAAATCTATCCTGTTGTCGTGCACTTTGAGTGGAGTATAAGGAGGGATGACTTCATCATTGATACCAAGCTTTGAATCCAGCCAGCGGAGTCTCGTCAGCTTACGCAGGTTACTGTCTCCGTGGTCACTCAGCACATCACCTGAAACATCCAAACTGACACTGATCTTAGTCGGAGGTAGTCCGGCAGGCTTAACAGTCAGAACTCCGTGGTATATGCCCTTAGCTGTTTTGGGTATATCTACACAAACCCACAAAGGTTGGACGTGCCCTTTGGCTAGATCAACTCTCTTCTTCACAGCTTCACCAGCTGCGTTAACACCTGCAAGATTGAGGCATGTGATGGCAGATTTTGGAATTTTACTCCCATTGCTGGTGACCAGATCACTCACCTTTAGTTCAAGTGAAGTGAGACCCTTTTGACTTGCATAGACTCCCAGTTGCAGCGGGTAGAACTCTCCCGGCTGCGCTTTGCCGACAAACTCATCTTTCGGGCCATTCTCAGTCCATCTGAAGGGGATAGCATCCAACAGTCTTATCTGGTGTTCCCTGTCTTCAGGAAAGACCATATACTGCAGTTTTGAGTATCGTTTTGATAGTGAATTGACCTCCACACTGGTTGCAACAAGCTCCATCGGATCAAACCGGTGAAGATTCTGGCGTGCCTGGACTTCCTGGGGCTGCTGAGAGCTACTTGGATCAACACCCCAGTCCGGTCTTGCATGGATCTCAGTAACTCTGGCGGTTGGAAGGGACTTCCATGAGCCATTTCTAAGTTCGGACTCAGCCAGTTTGTTTGCTTTGATCCACGCAGGATCGGCAGTCTCTTTTACTTCATCATATTTAGTCTGAACAAACGGCGATCCACTGGGTAGATAGGGAAGATAGTAGACATAATAATCACCTTTGCCGGCTGTCGGCTGAAAGACTATCTCCCCAGCTTCCTGAGTGATTTTAACGCGCACGATATTGAGCACCCGGTTGCTTGCAGCATCCTTACTGGCTGCCTCGTAAACCCTGATATCTTTGGACTCAGGATTTATATCGTGCCGTCTCCATGGAATCCGCACATACACAGCATCGGCAGTATCCGTGACCTTTATCAAAGCCCTTTGGTTACCAAGCCCCCAGTAATTGTAGGTAACGACTTTATAGGTAACACCGTTTGCCCGGTCATAAGTAGTAATCTCATCTCCGGCAATCGCTGCAGTGCAAGCCATAGCCAAAATCCCTACCATAACAAGCATTCTACTGAATATATGCATAATAGATCTCCACTCTAAAGCTGAATAATACTACATGAATAATCCTGTCTGAAAAACTATTTCCCGAGCAATATGTAGCCCATGTGTTCCAAATAGCCGAAGGGGGCTGTATCTTTGGCCCAACTGGGGACCAGTGCCTGGCCGTTCATGTCCAGACAGATATTCCCCCGCCACTCGCTGCCGACTGATGGAACTTCCCCAAGTGAGGTAAATGGCAGCGCTATCACAACAGTAATCCCTCCGGGTCTGAGCTGGACGAAATGATCCCAATCAACATTCCAACCGGCGTCCCCTGCTTTGGCATCGTATATACTGTTAGTCGCATTGACCATGAAGTGGAGCTTGTTAGTCCGGCCAGGACCATAAAGGGTGATCTCAAATGCATCGGATGCCCATATGGAACCATCGCGAGGTTGTTCGGTAGCCTGGAACTCTCTACCCCCAGGGAAGTTTGCTTCACCGAGTATATATAAAGCTTTATCATCCCACATAAGTTTGCAGAAAGGAGCCGTGTCCTCTTCAGCTTTCTGGCCCATAATATAGTTATTCAGCTTCATCACCACAGCCTTGTTCCATTCCTCTGGTCTAATTTTGCCGTCCATGGTAGCTGTGCCTCTGGGTATGGTAATTGTGAGTTTGCCTACTGTAACTATTGGAGAAGTAAATACTCCAGGTTCACCGCTGTTCCAATTCTTGCTGCCCTGCGGTGATATGGATTCAACTCGCCAATAGAGCTTGGAGTCAGACGGCAGTCCGGTTACCATTGCCTTATTGGTCTTTACCTGTTTTAATGCAATTACATTTTGAAGCTCTTTGTCTGTGTATACAACAATCCTGTAACTTGAAGTACCAAGTGCCGGTTGCCAGTTGAACCGGGCCTCAACTTTGCCCTTAACAACTCTGGTCTGAGCTTTACCTAGCCGGAATGAACTTGATGTCCCATTGCAGCAGATCGTAGAAAGCATCATCAGAATAATGAGTACCAGCATAAATCTATATAACATAATGTATATTCTCCTATTCAAACCACCGTCATCCAGCCACATAGCATAATACAGCAAAAACTGCAGTTTAGTGAATTATGCATGCAAAACAATCTATTGTTGACAAGCAAAAAATAATGAGATATACTTCGCTTGTCCTTGACTCCTGCAAGGAGTTGTTGATGATCTCTGGCTGTTTTTTTGTTTCGCGTATTTCGCGTTTTTTGCGGTTCTTCTTATTAAAGAAAGGTATTGAAATGAAACATACATTACTGTTTATATTACTTTGTGTTTGTTTTGCAGGCTCTTGTTGCGGAGCTGCAGAGAAGATCACCAACTCCGATATATCAAAAGGATCGGAGGGTTGGAGTACTTGGGCAAGAAAAGGGGCTCCTGAGTTTGCTGTGGATACTGCTGTTGGACATAACGACAGTTCCAGCCTTCGTGTAACTGCAGATCAAAAAGGGGAGGATGGTAGCTGGAAGCAGTCATTCAAATGCAATGATTTCACAAAGTATCACTACGATTTCTGGTTCAAAACCAAAGAACCTAATAAGAAAGTAACGTTCCTCGCTGAGTTCAGCAATGCGGATCTATATCTCGGGCAGAATAGACAGGACGTTACCAGCAATGGAACAGAATGGACACATGCCGAAGGAGACTTCAGTATGACCTTTGGGTGTGATGTTCTGGTCTCTCTATGGAGCAACCTGGATGATCTGGACCAGTGCACAGTCTGGTTTGATGATATCAAGATGCAGGACATTTCCGAAGGCTCACACATTCGCTACGGTATCACAATTCCTGTCAATCGTGTGCTCACACGTAACATAAAAGCAGTCACCACAGAAATTACGACATTTGGTGATGTGGATTCTACGGCATATGATTGCGAACTGATCTTGAAATCCGGAAATGATGTCATTGCTACCAGGAAAGCATCAGTCAATAAAGAGGGAAAAGTTACACTGAAACTGCCAAAGAAACTCCCTCTCGGTAAGTATTATCTCACTGCATCAATCAAAGACAAAAGCGGTAACGTCCTGACCAATACCACGGATGTCCTTATCAGACGAGATAAACCTCTCAAAATGACCTTTGGGAAATATGATGAACTCCTTATTGATGGTAAACCTTTCTTCCCGATATCTGTATACTGGCCAGTGGCTAGTGATCTAAAAGCTCTCGCAGCTGGTGGATTCAACAGCGCCCATATTGGCTGGGGAAATGACCCAAAACCGTTTATGGATGAAGCTGAAAGGCTTGGAATGTATTGCCCTATGGAAATTCCTGAGTATAGCAGGGGAATGTGGAACCGTCAGCAATTCATTGATAAAGTTGACTCACTGGTTAAGTATCCTAACCTGCTGGCATACTATACATCCGATGAACCAAGTTACAGTACCTGTCCGCCATCCCTGCTCGAGGATGCCTACAATATTGTAAAAGAAAGGGACCAGGACAGGCCTGTTCTCTATGTAGACTATATGAAGCTCCAATACCAATTATATAGAAATGCGGTAGATGTCATCGGAACAGACCCCTATGAATCGCCCGCAAGCATTGTGAACACTGTCCAACTGGCCCGCAGTGCAGCAAAACCGGGGCAGTCTGTGTGGAACGTAATAGGCACATTCCCGGCGCCTGATGGAACTCTGCCAACCCCTGAATATACGCAAGCTGCAGTATATGCATCCCTAATTTCAGGAGCCCGGGGAATATTCTACTTCTCAGCCCATTTCGGAAGCTTTGATATGACCAACAGCGTCCTGTGGGATGGCATTAAAGCACTGAATAGCGAAATTCACACAATGACCCCATACCTTCTCTCCGCAAAGCCTAAAATGCTGCTGGAAAAAGGGCCTGTATCAGCAAGCCTATTCTCCGGCAAACCTGGCAAGCTAGTGCTGGTCCTAAATAACACAGATAAACCAGTCTCTGCTGCAATACCGTTTGGAAAAGGAAAAGTAAAGGGAGTCTTCAACAGCGATTCGTTAATATCCAACGGAATCGTAAACCTGGACTTGAAACCGTATGAGACAAGAGCTTATTTGATTGGGAAATAGCACGCGGATGTAAAGCTCTGTTGAACTGGGAGGTAATTGCTTGTTTTTTGCAACTGCCTCCTCGAAATCTATTTTAGCTCGTGATCCAACTAGCCCGCTTTATTCACCAAGCATCGCTTTTGACCGGCAGTAGGGGCAAAAGCTGAGTCAGTCATGAATAATGCGGGCTAGCCACTTTTCCATACAGGATAACCGGGACATATTCTAATTTTGCGTGTTTGTCGTATTTTGCGGTTCTCCTTTCCCAAAAATCTGCGTAAATCTGCGAAATCTGCGGATAATTATTTTTAATGCGTTCGCAATGCCATCCACGGGTGCGTGTAGAATCTACGGAAAATAGTTGGCAATAAAAAAAGGGGAAAATTCTAGGGGATTTTTGCATGAATAGTCGGGGTCGATGTCGAAATCATTAGTTAGTGACAAAAATGATAGGAGGCATCACCCCGACCATGTCAACAGAGACTATTGTATCAAAACTACTGGAGTTATTCCAGATCCATATCACTGAATCCTCAGGCAAGAGTTTGTCTGAGAAAGAAGAACGAGCTCTTGCTATCGGTCGTTATGCTTCAGAGCTTGCAATGTCTGAAATGATTGCGAATGATCAAGAAGAAGCAAAAAGTATCATTTGTAAATGCGGCGGTATTGCCATCGGCAAGGAGAACCGTTCTCGAAATGTCGTAACTCTGGCTGGGACTCATGAAATATGGCGGAGAAAGTATCGTTGTGAGAAATGTCGTGAGTGGATAGTTCCTCGTGATGGTGAACTTGGTATTGGTTCTGGCAACTACAGTATTGGTGTTGTTGCACTTGCCTCCGAGGTATCTGCCTGTTTTCCTTTTCAAGCAAGCGCTGATTTCCTTGCCCGGCGCTTTGGTCTGGATATATGCTATAAGCAAGTGCAATCTCTTGCAAAGCGCACCGGTACGGTTTTATGTGAGCAGGAGTATGAGCTTGCTCTTGATGTAAGCTCAGGTAAAGCTGTATATGCATCAGCGGAATGCCCGAGTGTACTTACCATCAGTGCGGACGGATTGATGGTTCATTCTGGTGGTGGGTGGACCGAAATGAAGTGCGGCTCTTTTATAAGTGAGGAATATGGGAGAAGCATAATCGGAACAATGGAGCGTACCGAGAAGTTTGGCGAACTACTATATCTTGAAGCTTGTCGGCGTGGTGCCATAAGGGCTGGTAGATTGGTGTTTGTGGCTGATGGTGCTGCATGGATATGGATACTTGCGGCACATCACTTCCCAGATGCAGTTGAGATCGTGGACTGGTATCACGCCATTCAACACTTATGGGAAATAGCTAACGGCTGGTATGGTGAAGGAACGAATAAGGCCAAAGATTGGGTTAAGCGAAACAAGACTCGACTGATGGAAGACGGAGTGGATCGTGTGGTCTCCTCAATAAAGCAATGGCAGCCTAAAGACGATAATGGGCAGAAAATAAAGCGGGAGAATCTGCACTATTTCACAACCAATGCCAATCGTATGCTCTATGCGACTTTTCAGTTAAATGGCTTTCACATTGGCAGTGGCAGTGTTGAAAGCGCCTGCAAGCAGTACGGTCAGGGAAGACTCAAACAGGCAGGTATGCGGTGGAAAAATGATGGAATAGAAGCAATAGCGCACTTGAGATCAGCTGTAATCAACAAAAGAACCAATAATATTCTGGAGGCTGCCAGCATTGCAGCATGATTCCGTAGATTTCACATGCGCCCGCCATCCACCCTCAATTTGACACCCGATACCGTTGAACTATATCATCAGCAAGTATTTACTGTTAAGGAGTGCTTGATGAAATTGTTGAATACTTGCGGATATCGTTCTGCTCTGGTTCTGTGTTTTATTATTGTGATTCTTGCTGGACTCTGCATGAGTGCGGAAGCAGCGAAGGTTGATCCCTCTTCCCCGGGTCCATGGCTCGTTTATGATTTCTCCATTGGATGGGGAATGGGCGGAGGAGAAAAACCGGGCGGAGTGTTGTTTGAGGTACAGATTTCAGACGGCGGTCCTTATAAAACTGCTTACAGGGCAGCGTACTCAACCCTCCGCTGGTATCCATATGCTATCGATTTAAGCTCATATGCTGGCAAACATATAAACGTCCGGCTGATCACACAACATATCGAAGGCCGCATTCATATGGACTACCCATACTGGGGAAATCCACGGGTTGTAGTAGGCCCACTAGACAGCAAGACTAATCCTAAGGTAATCACCAGTCTAGCACTCACGAAAACTGACCGTGTGGGTGGAATACTTGCAGATGGGACTGAAATCAGTCTTGACGAACCTGATCCCGTGTTCAACGTTCCTTTCCCCGGTGTACTTCTAAATCCGGCAATGACCAACAGAGAACACATGGTTACGGTGTATGGTGGAGATAACTTCATCACCGTCCCCGGAAAGTCCGAGCCCGGTATTTATATGGGTGTAAGTATGGGTGTCGACTATCTCCGAATAGGCGCCGGTCCCAACAGGGAAGAATATACTGGCCCGATGCCCGCGCGGGCGTTTGCACAGTGGGGGATCAACGTCCCTCAAGCTCCAAAGTCAGCTGCAAAACCGCAGATAAAGCCGTTAATAATAAAGCCTCAGGCAGCGGCAACAGGGGCCTTTGTTGAACTTGCTTCCCGTGAAGACAAATACCAGTGGCAGCCGGGATTAGTATCTGTTTGGGACAGACAAAAACTGACACTCACCGCCAATATGGGCCCGACTGCCAGATATGGATGGGCATTTGCCGGAGTCGAAACAACCTGGCTCAATGAACCCACACTGGAAGTAATGAAATCCGGTACTATCAACAAAAACGCTGAAAATGCATTTACAGGTATTGTCGTCGATTACCACACAGCTAAAGGCTACCAGAAGCGCGTGTTCTTTGGATTAGGCGCTGGTAACAAGGACCGGTATGACCTGAGGCCTGGTGGTTGGATCTATGACGATGCGTCGATGTCCCTCCTCCAGAGACTGACTTTCACTACTGACTTTATTGACCTGTCCGGAAAATTGTCAGGCAGCAAGGGTCAGATAAAACTTCCGGTAGTTAAATACGCACCATCAGACTGGGACGGACGAATGTGGCTGACTGCAGGAGTCCAAAACCAGGGAAAGAATTCCGGTATCCAGCTGAGACTCATGGGTGCAAAACCATACATTCCGAACCCAACGATCAGCAAGATAACCGATCCTGCAAAACTGGGTGATAGCTTCAAGGTTATTCAAGAAGGCCGTCTGACTCTGGCAATCTCAAAGACAAACGGGGCTCTGTGTGGAGTCTGGGACAGCATCACAGGTTTAAGACTGGCTGAAGAGTGCTCCGATGCTTATACCCAGGAAAAGATGACCAGCATAGCCTCCAGCACTGAACGCTATGATAAAGTCCTCGAAATCCAGAAGAACAGATCATCAAAAGACAGGATTTTGAGCATAACCTGCACCAACCCGGCGTTTGAAGGCTTGATGATCAGTAAGACATACCAGGTCAAACCTGGAGGATTGTTCACCAAGAAAGTAAGTTTTTCAACCTCTGACAAAGAGGGATTCTTTGTAAGATACATATGCAACACGGCGCTCACAACGGAGTTCACAAGGAGGACTCCAGGCGGCGGTAAGATTGTTAAACGTAAAGTCGTAGCTCAGGGAAAAGTGGTTGATGCCGATGAAACAGTCGCCCCCGAACAAGCCGGAGCTGGCGCAGCCCCGATCGTAATAACAACCGACAGCAAAGTAGGCATAGCAGGATATCGTTATCATGTGAACGATAAATTTGTATTGAGGGGGCAGTCTACTCCGACCAGAGCCGGTTGGAACCTTAAGGTCTTTACTGACCACCTCAAACAGGGACAGACAGTATCAGGGGAATCTCAATGGATAGTCTTCACCGGTGACCTTTCAACATTCAACAGGCACTATCGGGACTTGCCTGAGAATAAAAAGGTATACGACACTCCCAAACCGGAATGGACCAACCGAATTGTATCCGATGCAATGTATCTGCAGAATGGTCTGGAAGCATTTCACAAAGCTTGTGAGCCATATATAGTCACCGAGACTATCTGGTTCTTCAACTCTCCGTGGGGAAACTGGGGAAGTTATCACGACAGCCCTAATAAGATGCATCCGGATGTTTATGGCATAGCCCCAGGTTACAGAGCAGGGATGCCAAACGCCAGAATTGGTAAATATGGCAACTTCGCTTTTGACAAGACCTCAGATGTCTACAAACAGCATCCTGAATACGGTGTAAGAGACCGCCAACTGGAACTGCTTTCATCCGGGATTAACTCCGACTCATCCAGAGGTGCTTCATTCTTCTTCCAGATACTTAATCCTGTCGTCCGCAAGGCACTCATCAAAATGCATACAGAGCAGGTGAGAGACTGGAACTTCGATTTCTACTATACCGATGGACCTGGATATGGACAGGAAGAACCAGACTGGGGTGTTAAAGATGTCACCCAGAGCTATGATTGGCTGGCATACGGTGTTGAACTAAAGGCAGCCCTGCAAAAGGTGAATCCGGACTGTGCATGGTTTGTAAATGGTTTGCTGCCGAATGCAGATATTGGATATATCGAGAATAGAGACGAACAATGGAAGGCTCTTGGGACGTCCGAGTGGCAGAATGTAGCCAGAGACCTTTTCAACAATAAATTCAACGAGCCAAAGGGATTCCTCACTGTTCCAACTTATGGGAGTGCAACTGCTGATCCTGAAATGTCTGCATATGTATTTATGTATGGCTGGTGTGGACATGGCAGCGATATAAACAGGCTGCCTTGGATGCGCGCAGCGATGGATTTCCGGGGAATGAGACTGATTGATGATGCCGTTGATCCGAAATGGTACAAGACTGGTGGAAACCTGGAAGCCTATGGATTCAGAAAAGGACCATTCGGTATAGTAAACCTGATGGACCATGAGGGTAAAGCGCGAAAACCTCAGATTAATATCGACACAGCCAAACTTGGTATAAAAGGCAAGGTATACGCCTGGACACTACTCATGAATACCCCTTATGTAGAATCTCCAGATCCTACTGACGCATCCAAAAAGATACTCAAGTGGGAGACAGTAGCCTGCAAACCAGACGTTTTATTCTGGGGTAAGGATATTCCGGCAAAATTAAAGCTGGATGTGCAGACCAGACCGCAACTGACCAGCTCAGTCATATTCTCCCCAATTCCGGTTGTGCTTGAAAGCGTGGATAGTTTCCACAGTGAAACCGGACTGCCATCCCATCCTGATCTCGACATTAAGGTAAAAGAAATAAAAGACGGAATGATAGTCAGCGTAACCTGCAGGGCAGGCAAGGCTTCAATGTTGATCCCTGGCTGGGATACACGTTCCTCATACATCAGCAACAGCCAGCAGATGTCGGACGCAAAGTGGTGCGGTATGAACGCCATTCGACTGGGTGTAGCAAGAGGCAAGCATACTATCAAGATAACCAGGGTAACTCCGCTCAGCAACACTCAAGTATATACGATGAACTTCCAGAATCCGGACCAGAAGATATGGGGTGACACCCACGATCCCATTAAAGACACAGTCAGATTAATGCAGATTGGGAATAATAAAGTCCTGAGAATAGATTCCAACAGCCAGTGGACCTACACCAGGGAATCGTTTGGAATAAGCCGTGTGAGTGGAGTCAACCGGCTGCTTATATTCGATTTCAAAGCTAGAATCCTGCGAGCGGATGGAAACAACTGCCCGGCTCCGATCAGCCTCAACTTTGGAACTTCTGCTGGGCAAACCGGAGTGACATTCGATTTCAAACCAGATGGTTCTGCGGATTTTCCGGGGCAGATTGTGTGTTCAGGAAAGTCTATAGGAAAATATACAATCGCACCACAGGCACCCGTAAGTGATGCTGATGCTAAATGGGTAAATATCCGTATAGTCCTTGACAGGAAAAACAATTGGGTGAAGGCATTTGTCGATGGAAAAGCAACTTCAAACTGGGCATACCCTACCCAACTCGGTTACTGGACGACCGCACAGATAATGGTATGCGTCCCGAACGGCTCCGGCTATGGGAGCATTGAATATGATGATTTCAAGATAACAACAGCTGAATCACTGCAATAAGAAGTATGGTTAACAGTTCAGTATTGTGAGAATATACAGTCCATTCATGCTTCGATACGCGCTTTGCGCTACTCAGCACGAACGGACTTGAGGTCAGTTCACAGTAGACTGAACTCTTTCAAGAATGGAGGGATTTACATAATGGCTGAATGTGCTGATAAAATATTGGAAATTGCACGAGGGTTTCAGGCCAGCCGGATATTATTATCGGGTTTCGAATTGGGGATATTCCAAACGCTTGGAGATGGGAAACTGACTTCCGCTGAAGTCGCATCCCGCATAAATACAGACCCAAGGGCAACAGACAGGCTGATGAATGCCCTGGTTGTGCTTAGACTGCTGGAGAAGGAAGACGAACAGTTCTCAAACTCCGCTGATGCCTGTGGGTGTCTCGTGCCGGACAAGCCTGGTTACGTTGGCGGTGCCCTGGGGCATACGATCAACTTGTGGGATACCTGGTCCACACTGACTGAATCCGTTAAGCAGGGTACTTCTGTCGTTGAACGTAAAGGTGAAGCAAGAGAAGATTTCGTAAAGCCGTTCATTGCAGCTATGCATTTCAATGCAAGCCGATCAGCCAAAGTAGTGATCCCACAGATCGATTTGACTGGAGTCAAGAGGATCATCGATGTCGGCGGAGGCAGCGGGGCGTATTCAATCGAGTTCTGCCGCGCAAATCCAGAGATTCAGTCAGTGATCTTCGATATGCCGGACGTTGTCCCCTTGACTCAGGAATATGCTGCGCAGGCAGGGATGAGCGAGCGCATATCGACCACTACCGGGGATTTCACAAAAGATGAACTGGGCCGCGATTTCGACCTGGCGTTTTTGTCGCATGTTCTGCACTCCAATCCCCCGGATGAAAATGCTGACTTCATCAAACGCACATGGCGTGCACTCAAACCTGATGGTAAAATCGTAGTGCAGGAGTTTGTTGTCGATGATACTCGCACTTCTCCGGCAGGACCGGTATTTTTCGCATTGAATATGCTGGTAGGGACAACCGCCGGGGATGCTTACACCGAAGGTGAGATCGGCAAGTGGTTTATGGACGCCGGTTTTACAGGTATCCGCAGAATCGATCTGCAAGATACAGGATCAACCCTTATGACAGGGATTAAGGAATAGACAAAGAATGCGTATTCAAATATGTTCAGTAATGATACTAATGTTGTGTCTATCAGGCTCATTCGGATTGAGTTCGTCAGCTGCTGCAAAGGGAAATACCTATTACGTAGATTCGCTCAAAGGTGACGATAGTCTGGATGGTAAGAGCATAAAGACAGCGTGGAAAACGATTGATAAAGTCAATGCAGAGACATTCGCACCCGGCAGCAAGGTGATGCTTAAAGCCGGGGGAGTCTACCCCGGTACTGTCAGCCCGAAGGGTTCAGGAACTCCGGAAGAACTGAGTGTCATCACTTCTTATGGCACAGGGCCTAAACCCCGTGTCAATGGAGTGCTTCTGCACAATGTGGAATGCTGGGAAGTGCGTGATCTGGACATCAGCGGAGGCTACATTGGAGTCTATGTTCAACTGGTTGAGTTTGGAGTTGCCAGAAATATCCGTCTGCGCAACCTGGACATCCACGATATAAATGGTGGGACAACCGGTGACACCGGCGGAATTATCTGCAGTAACTCGGGTGAAAAGACTATCTTTGACGGGCTCCTTATCGAAGAGTGCAATATCAAACACGCTGACCGCAACGGCATTCTGATCTCCGACTACCCCAATGCCACTGACAAGCACCGAAGCATAAACGTAGTTGTACGTGGAAATAACCTGAATGACATCGGGGGAGATGGGATATTCATACTGGCATGTAAGGGTGCGTTGATCGAACGTAACGTGGTCAGATATGCCCACCAGCGGGTCGGTCGAGAGCCTGGAGAACGCGCATGTGCAGGGATCTGGCCACATCGATGCGAAAACACCCTTATCCAATTCAACGAAGTCAGCCACACTGCTGTCGGAGGCAAGACCATATGGGACAGCGAAGGTTTTGATGATGATTTGAGTTGTGTGGGCTCTATATTCCAGTATAACTACAGCCATGATAACCTGGGAGGGTTCCTGCTGGTGTGCGGTGGTAAGGATGTCATAGCCCGTTATAACGTCAGCCGAAATGATGGGACAGCTACTTTCACATTTGAAATAGATTCTGTGTCCAATTGCAAGATATACAACAATACCATCTACATCAAAAAAGGCATGGACGTAAACTTCGCCCGCAACACCTTCGGCACACCAAGAGGACTACAGTTTGTTAACAATATCATATATGCAGATGGGACAATGCGATACAATTTCGGTGGAATCAAGAACATCACTTTCGATAACAACGCGTTCTTCGGAAACCACATCGAACGTCCTGCTGATGAACATGCTTTAACAGCAAATCCAAAGCTTGTAAACCCGAATCAAGTAGGTGATGGATTCGCTACAGCTAACGGGTTCAAGCTCAAACCAGGTTCCCCCTGCATAGGAGCAGGCAAAGCAACTCCGTATAACAATGTAAAAGATTTTTGGGGAAACATTTACTCATTAAGCAAAATACCCAGCATAGGAGCTAACAACCCTTAGGTATTACATGCATTACGGGCTTAGGCAATGCATACATTTCGGGCGACCGCTGAGGGTCGCCCCTACGGCGTAACGACCAATCTCATCTTCGTAGGGGAGTCCCTCCGCGGACTCCCGGCAAATGGGTGAAAACAGGAGAAATCAGCATGAGTGACAATAATCCGCAAACATGGAAACGCGCAAATACAAACTGGTTCAAAGATGCCAAATGGGGTGTGTTCGGTCATTTCCTGGCTGGTATGGCAGGTGGATTTGGTGAAGACGTCGGGCAGAATGTAACTTCGGATGAATGGAATAAGCGGGTCGATTCCGTAGATGTCGCAAAGCTTGCTGATCAACTGGAGGAAATCGGTGCTGGTTACTGCATGTTCACCATCGGCCAGAACTCCGGACACTTCTGTTCTCCCAATGATACCTACGACTCAATAGTCGGCATCAAACCCAGTAAGCTCTCCAGACGAGATCTGATTGCAGATATCGCTGAAGCCCTCAAACCTAAAGGGATCAGCATGATGGTCTACTCCCCCAGCGGCTGTCCGGTGCACGATCTGGTAGCTTGTGAAAAACTGGAGTGGAAATGGAACATGACAGATGCCACTTACAGGGACACTGCCGGTGCATTTAAGAGTACAACAGGTGACAGGCTGGTTTCTTTCCAGCTAAAGTGGGAGCAGGTCGTCCGCGAGTGGTCGATGCGCTGGGGAGACTCAGTAAAAGGCTGGTGGATGGACGGATGCTACTTCCCGGACGATATGTACAGGTTCGATAATGCTCCAAACTTCCGCAGTTTCTCCGAAGCCCTGAAATCCGGCAATCCAAACAGCCTGGTAGCATTCAACCCTGGCGTTATTACCCCGGTTATTTGTTACACCGAGTACGAAGACTACACAGCCGGTGAACTCTCCCTTGATCTACCCGCCAGTCCGGGAAGATGGGTAGACGGAGCACAGTATCATACACTGGGATACCTGGGAAGCACATGGGGAGCGGGAGAACCAAGGTATGTGGATGAATTAGTCTACGGCTACACCAAGGATGTCATATCCAAACAAGGCGTAGTCTCCTGGGATGTAGTCTTCAACTACAACGGAACCATCCGCGATGACTTCTTCCAGCAGTTGAAGTGCCTGGCAAAATTGAGAAAATGATCTGCAATAACCCGATCCCCTTAGCGGAGGGGATCGGGGGAACTGAATAGAATTTGAGGCACGGGTGATACACACAATTCTGGAATCAACACTCACTATTGAAGAGTGTTCGTCTCGCCTTAATGCGCTCCCAAGCATTTCTGATGTTAGAAAACGCCAAACTTCGTCTTCCGTTATACCTGTGGGTTGCGATGAAGATGCTGTAACTAATCGGTATCGTTTATACTCACATAGGGACCCATGGAGTCCAAGAAATTACAAGATTGAATTATATAGTGTCAATGACTCAACTGAAGTCAAAATCCCTACTCCACCGATGAAATTATTGGCTATAGCAATGACTATAATCTGGTTTGTTGTTAGTGCATTAATATCATACAAATCAACAGATACTACAGAGTGTGTTCTGGGTATTCTTCTTTTTACAACCAACATGTTGCTGGTTGCATATACGGGATATCATGAAATCAAAGATGAGTTCGGGAAAACTGTGGATTTCCTAAGCTCATTGCTTGAAACAAAAAAAATACCTATTGGATCGGTATCTATAGGTCCGACTGACAAGTATTCTATCTGGACAGAAATGAAACCTGAGCATTGCTGGGATAAACTTCAATACTCTATAGACTTCAGGCCTGTAGCCTGGATTCCATTTTTTACATTCTCAACCATATTCGGGATGCAGGAGAAAAATCTGTTTAATGGCGATATATTCAGCAATAACTTTTGCGTAGAAAAACGGGGAACTGGTGCAGATTTTGGCATATATCCAATTGGCATGATCAGATTTTATGGCAAAATGATTGCAGAAAATGGCGGAACTCGAATAGTTGGGCATTTTGATGCTCGCTCACTGCTGGAAGCGTGCGTTTTATATTATTGGTCGTTGTTTGCATGCGGGGGATTTATTATCAGTATCGAATATCACAACCTGATTACATTCTGTATTTACTTCCTGATTTTTGTCGCAGTTTTTTATACATCAGTTATGTGGTCAAGGCATTCCATATTGAAAACTTTAATCGAGTTATTTGATGCCGGACAAGCAGAGATCAATGATGGATATAAACCTAAGAATTGGATTATACGAATCCTGAACTAAACTTTCATGATAAACAATGACAGCAACCTGACCAATATACTTGCATCAGATGCCAATTATGTCAGAATAAGTTGCACAGCTTCTTCCCCACAGTCCGGGAACTTGGGGCAGTTTATACAGTCTGACCAGATTTTCTGGGGGAATGCGCTCTTCTCCACCATCGAAAATCCCAACTTCAGGAAGAACTCAGGCTTGTATGTCAGTGCAAAGATCTTGGTTATACCCAACTGTCTGGCTTCATCTAAACATGCGTTAACTAGCTGGGTTCCTAGACCCGACCGGTGAACAGTTTCGTCAACAGCCAGTGACCTTATCTCGGCTAAATCTTCCCACGCAACCTGCAAGGCGCAGCAGCCAATTACCTTGCCATCTTCTTCCATAATAAAGAAGTCCCGAATATTCTCATATATAGTCACCAGTGACTTGGGGAGCATCTCGTCCCGTTCTGCAAAGTAATTTACCAGTTTCTGGATTTCAGGTCCATCTGCCATCTTAGCCTTACGAATCTGCGCCAATTTTCTCAATCTCCTTTATCAGCTCTGAAACTAAATCGTCCTCTTTGACCTTACGCACCATCACGCCTTTTACAAACAATGCACCAACGCCAGCGCCACCGGCGATCCCGACATCAGCACTCGATGCTTCACCGGGTCCGTTTACCACACATCCCATCACAGCCACACTCAATGGTCTGGCCGGAGGATTGGCTTCCAGATAGTCACGGACCCTCTGGGCCGCTCCTTCAAGGTCTATCCCGCATCTTCCGCAGGTCGGACAGGATACAAGAGTATAGGGTGCCAAACGCAGAGACAGACTGCTTAAAATCTCCCGCCCGACTCTGATTTCCTCCACAGGATCGCCTGTAAGGGAGACCCTTATCGTGTCCCCTATTCCTTCAGCCAAGAGTGCACCAATTCCTATGCTGCTGCGGATTGTGCCTTCCCAGGCAAGTCCTGCTTCGGTTACACCAAGATGCAGAGGATATTCACAGCGCTGAGCAACCAGTTTATAAGCCTGGATCATGGTCGGCACATCGGAAGCCTTTAGCGACAACACAATATCACTGAATCCACAGGACTCCAGCACCCCTGCCTCATCCAGCGCACTTTCAACCAGTGCCTGCGCAGATGGCAAACCATACCTTGCCCGGTCGATTGAACCTGCGTTGACTCCTATTCTAATGGGTATACCGTGGTCTTTAGCTGCAGCAACTACTTCCTTAACCCGGTCAACAGACCCAATGTTGCCGGGGTTTATCCGGAGTTTATCCACACCAGATTCAGCAGCAGTGATCGCCAATCTATAATCAAAGTGTATATCAGCTACCAATGGAATGTTGATTCTACTCTTGATCTCACGTAAAGCAGATGCCGACTCGGAGTCAGGAACAGCCACACGAATTATATCGCATCCAGCAGCTTCAAGGTTGATGATCTGCGCAATAGTAGCCTGGACATCGGAAGTGCGGGTATTGGTCATAGACTGCACAGTAACCCGGTGCTCCCCCCCAATCCCAACTCCCCCAACAATAACAGGAGTGCTGCTTCTGCGGTTGATTAAGTTATCTTTCATTATATCGAAATCCATTCCTGGTTAATTTTAATACTCACGCAAAGACGCAAAGGCGCAAAGAAGGAAAACTTCACTTGTGTCATCCTACTCTAATGTAGTCAAGTTTAATTCTTGGTGTTCGCTATGCTTCTGTGTGATAACCCTACTATACTTGATGGTCCCACATTAGTGGCCCATAAACTTCCTTCATCGATCATCGCAGAAGCAGGCGGAGCCGGTATGTTGCTGAACGAGAAGATCACGCGACTTGTCGCGTCCCTTGTTGGATGACTAGACCGTCCTCCGCCTTAGCTTTTGCAAATTGCTGTGGATCAAACTCCGATTGATCACGTGCTATTGCATATATCAACTTTAGGAATTTTCGTGCCACAGCAATTCTGATTTGCCCTGTCTTTTTGCCTTGTGCTTTTACTTCTTTTGAATATGAGTCATATAAGCCACCTGTTTTGATCTGAATTATGGCCATATGACAGATTATATATCTTGCCAGTGCGCGTCCACGCTTACTTATGTGTTTTTCTCCACTGTGTTTGCCACTGGAGACTTCAAAAAGGTTCAATCCAATATATTTTTCAAGTGATGCATATGAATCATATTTGCTTATATCCCCGCACTCACCCAATAGACCTGCCACACTTACAACTCCCACGCGTGGCAGACTAAGCAGGCACTGCGCTATCTTGAGTGTCTGAAGGATCGCATCCATTTCACATTTCAGTTGTTCTCGGCGCAATTCGACCATCTCTAAATAATTCAGTAAGGATACCATCGCATTATGTCGTGTCTGTTGACCCAGTTTTGCCGCAATAGAACGCTTTGCAGCCAGGGCCACCACTTCAGCTTTGTGTGCCATTCTGCCGGAAGTCGCCTTTTTGAGCGTGCACCTTATACTAGTTATCCTCGAATTGGCTACTTCATCAGCATTTGTATACTTTCTAACTATACCTCTCACACTCTTGCAAACAGCGTCTTTGAAGATGTCTCTCAACTCTGGAAACCACACTTCCAGATGACATTGAAATTCGTTCCTGAGAGAAGTGCGTTTCTTAGTCAGAGAATCCCATTCTGCAATTGCGCAGCGTAGCTGCGCATATTCATCCGTCAGCTCCTGCACTTCCTGATAACATCCCTGCCAGACTAGATCAGCTATCACACGCGGATCCTTAAGATCATTCTTCTTGGGAGAGTTATCTCTCACTTCTTTGGTGCGTTTCACATGGTAAGGATTTACCTGGACTAACCTCAGTTCATTTCGTTGCACCCATTCCCTGAAACAAGTGCTGTATGGACCAGTCGGCTCGAAAGCAATCCAGAGATCGTAACCTGCATAAATCAGGATATTCACGAATGATAGAAACTCTGTGTAACCATCGGCATTTTGTAAGGATCGGTGCATAATGGATTTCTCAGCATACCGGAAAGCACCGTAATCGATCCATCCCTTGCTGATGTCTACACCAACAACTATACCATTCACCGGATTTGGGACAGCTTGACAATCTTTCTTGTTAATAAGCATACTTTTCATGGTAGGTTCTCCTTGGTTTTTTTGTGCACATTAATAATACCAAGAAGCACCTACTACATTATAGGAAGCTGAATGCAGCGAATGACCTACTGTAAATCCTGCACATCAACTAACTGGGCCATATTCTAAGTTTGCATGTTATGCGCATTATGCAATTGTCTTTTCCGATAAATCTGCGTAAATCTGCGAAATCTGCGGATAATTATTTCTTTGCGTTCACCCAGGTATGACAACTTGCACATAGACGCCAAACTGGCTCTGGTAGTATCATGTAATCTTGCTCTCTTTACCATAATACCACAGCACATAGGATTATTCACTTGGACACACCACCACAGGCAATCATAGTCAACAATCTCAAAAAGGTCTTCCGTAAGCGCAAAGGCTTCCTCGGCACCGAAGTCTCAGAGGAATGGGCGCTTAAAGGGATATCATTTAGCGTAGCTGAAGGGGAGACCTATGGGATACTGGGGCCAAACGGATCCGGTAAGTCCACGCTCATCCGCATTCTCTCAACTCTACTGACAATCGATGATGGCACAGTCGAAATAATGGGACACAGCCTGCCTAAACAAGAGAGATGGATACGCAGAAACATAGGCAGGGTCAGTGTTGATGCAGCATTCTATAAGAAACTCTCTGCCAGGGAAAACCTGCTCTTCGCCGGTCAACTCTATGGCATTCCGAAGAAGGAAGCTGAACGCCGGGCTATTGCGATATTGGAGAACCTCCACCTGGAAAACCGCAAATTCAATGATCCACTGGATGAACTCAGCCGTGGCATGCAGCAGAAGATAGCCGTAACCAGAGCGTTGCTTATCGACCCTCCGCTGCTCCTGTTGGACGAACCGACAACCGGCCTGGACCCACGCAGCCGCAGGGATGTTCAGGAATATCTGGAGAGACTGCGCGAAGAAAAAGGCACAACGATCCTGCTGACAACCCACGACATGCAGGAAGCCGAACGCTTATGTGCCAGGATAGGTTTCCTTGCCAAAGGTAAGTTAATCGCCGAAGGCAGCGCCGATGAACTGAAGCAAAAGGCCGGTGCAGACAACCTTGAAGACGCATTCATTGAGCTAACAGGCATAGAGTTTGGCAAGGATGAAGAGGAGGTCGCAGAATAATGCTGACTAGAGTATTCAGACCCCTGTGGGCATTCGTATTCAGAGACTTCCACCTCACCCGGCGGTATATCCATTGGGAGGTAGTTAATTTATTCTACGCAATGGTAAGTTCAGCAACAGTCGCCCTGATCGGAGTAGCATCCAATGATTTCCGCCTGACACTAAGATTGACACTTGGAGTATTGCTCTGGAATTTCCTGAGCTCACTATTCCACGAAATAGCCAACTCAATCAGTTATGAGAGATGGGAAGGAACGTTAGAGTACACTTTTATGGCCCCAGTAAGCCGACTTCAGCATTTACTCGGTGTCAGCAGTTATGCGAGTGTGTATGCGTTATTGAGATCATTCGTCGTGCTTGGAGGGTTATATCTCTTTATACCAATGACTCTGCACGGTGCCAATATGGCAGGCGTTGTGCTGGTCATTGCAGTTGGCGGACTGGCATTTATGGGCCTGGGACTTATGGCTGCTGTGCTTCCACTGATGAGCCCCGAACGCGGAGCCAGCGCTACTGAGATTTTTCAAGGGGTGCTGTTGCTGGTTTCAGGTGTTTATTATCCGGTAGACGTCCTGCCCGGCTGGATACGTCCTCTCTCCGTAATATCCCCAGCCAAATATGCTCTCGACGCATGCAGGCAACTGATGGGAACCGATAACCCGGCTTCCACTAACGGCCACCTGGCAGGCGCCCCCCTGAGTTCCGTTGCTCCACAGTTGCTGGTATTGGCACTGATGGGAATTGTGCTGATTCCAGCTGGTCTGTATGTATTTGGTGTTGCTGAGAAGTGGGCCAAGAAGACGGGAAAGCTGAAGAGGACGGGATAGTGGATTATAGCTAGATAAGACGAATAGGACTAATAAGACCCATAGGACATAGACGGCTATAGAACGCAGTCTGTCCTATATGTCCTATTTGTCTTATTTGTCTTATATGTCTTATCTATGGGATTCAACTCCTCACCGCACAAAAACCTCCACCCAAGTAATCGTCACAGCCTCTTTGGAATTCACCTCGATCAAATTGTAGCCTTCGTTCATCGTTCCAACAGACACTTCGTAGGCCTGGCGTTTTGGTTGACCAGATACTCCAGCCCTTGTAATATGCTCGGGATCAACCAAGCCGGTGAATGGGCATATGGCACCGTTCAATCGGACATCCAGCGGTTGGTCGCTGTCTTTAATTACCAGCTCTATCTGAATATGCTGCTCCGGCAGTGGTTTTGGGCCTGTGTGGATGCGGAAGACTCCATTTGTACCGGTGTATGGCAATAGATTCGGTGCGCCGGGTTCTCCTGCTGCCCAGGGGTATGCAGACGTTATTATGTGGCGTCTGGGTGCGGCGCAGAGGGCAGCGTAGGAACCGGCATCGCGCACCAATTGGTTGTGGTCCTCACGCGGCCAGTAGTGGTATGGGTTTGTGAACAGGTTGAATAAGTAGACAGAATCCGCTCCGCGCTGTAGTCCACTCAGTATAGCTCCGCGCATTTCATCCGGGGTTGAGTTTCTTATTCCACTGCCCGCACTGACACAACCCTCCATTCCGACAGCTACAGGTACTTTAGTTCCGATCAGCATTCCTTTCCAGGACTCAATCGGCATATCGCTATTGATCGATGGCCAGAACGATGAGACTGTGATCAGATCGATCATACCTGCTTTGGCCCAATCGACTGCCTCCAGCCCGTGCATCCGTGATATCCAGGGGGAAGACGGCACCCGCACAGCCAGCTTAACCTTATGGTGTAATCGTATGGCAGCTTCGTTTGTAACCTCACGCACCTGCCTGACAAATGCAGTCATCAGTTTGGCTCCTTCGTGTTCACGTCCCGGACGGAAATAGAGCCAGAAACGCAGGAAATCCAACTCGATGCCATCAACATTATAACGGGAGCAGACTTCCTTTATGAGCTTCATGTAATGATCCCGGACTTCCGGCTGCTCCCAGTCCAACCCGGCAGGCAAGCGCCACTCAGGATGGGATTTCCAGATTGTGCTGTGATAAGGATGATTTGGCCATTCGGGATAGTGAGAATCATTCATACGAATTGATAACCAGGGTTTGACATGATGTTTACGCGCACGATCGATCATCCGCTGGGGATAATCACAGCCCATCTTGTAGAGCTTGTACATACTGATGATCATTTCGCTGGTAGTTCCATCCGCCGGATCAATCCCAGCAAAGAATGGCTGATCCTTACCCAGCTTAGGGTCATATCCGTCCCAGTAAGCCTCCCATGAATCACTCCGAAAATCAGTTCGCTGGGAATTAATATTGATAAACAGGTCAGTAATACCCAGAGCAGTGTGTTCATCAACGAATTTATTAATAGTCTCCGGCACAACAGGCCCGAAGGTCCCGACAAAATATTCTGTCTCATCGAGGTTATAAATAACCTGCAGCTTAGGCCCAACTCTCTTACTCATCTTTGCTTTCCCTTTTGTTACAGATTGAACAGCAAATGCCGCTTGCGATAGAACCAGCACACTGAGTGTAATTGAAAAGATTGCCGGGAATAGTTTCATTTTGTATATATTCATCCTTTCCGTGTATTCAGTGTATTCCGTGGTTCTCTAAAATATCCGCCTGCATTACTTCGCAGCTGCCGTCGTCTCCGCAGCAGTATTCAACTGTGGGATGTGTATTGTCCAGTGATCGGCTTTGGTGGTTCCGTCTATGTCTACGGTCACATTGAATGTGTACTGTATCCCCCCGGTTTCGTCGAGGATTTCCAGTTCCTTTTTGCCTGCGACTTTCTTGCTTGCCTTAATAAGGGCCGGATTGGACATGTCCCCGAACTCCTGGCTCTCCCACCACGCCATTCTTTGCCCACACTGGAACATCGCTTTATAGTATTTGAGTTGGTCTTTGTTCAACATCGAAGTATCCAGTCCGTCTTCAGAGAAAACAAGCCTGCGCTGCATAGGATTCAGCTGCAGATAGAAGCGCATAAGGCCTTCGGTATCGTAGTGTTCCCACCAGATGCCGATTGCCTGCTCCATTAGCTTATCGCTGCTGATGTTTTCTTCAACCTGCTCCAGAGTCAGCGTAACTATCTCAGCATAAGTATCGAGTGACAAGATATTGTTCTTCTCTGCCTCGTTCTTCCATTCCTTTACCATCTCATCCGGTATCTGCGATGTCCTCCGTCTGAACCAGTCCCTTCTGCGCAGCTCCAAAATCGTGCCGTGCTTCTCATAGTTGCACTGATAGCCCTTGCACAGTTTGGCAAGCACTTTTGCAGCCTCCTCTTTAGATCCCGGTTCACCACCACCCAATACAACCGCATAGCTATCAGAGACAACATTCATCTTCAGTGCATCCGCAATGCTCTTCTGAAACATCTGATAGTACAGCCTGGAATATGCCATATCCCCCAGGACTTTTGTGGTTGCTTTTATGGAGTTCAGCATTTCCTCTGTAAATTTGATCTCAATCTCTTTTGACAGTTCTTCATCAGCAGGATTCTCAACAACCGGATCATACATCAGAAAATACTCAGCAGCCTTTTTATCGGCGTCGGCAGGATCGTCCAGTTTTGATAGTTCACTGTAATAGAAATTTTGAGCATCTTTTTCTTTACCCAGTGCAGTCATCAACACTGAAGCACTGTCCTGTGTGCTTTTTGCGCTGGGATAGCAAAAATATCCAACTTTGTGATGATATGCACGCCCGTCTATATGCACCGGGCTACCGATGCTCCCGAAATAACTCAATTGCTCGCGCTGAGAACCCTCCCAGTAAGGAGTCATCATATACCACTGAAGCGTGCACCCGGG
Organism: Abditibacteriota bacterium; assembly: GCA_942493375.1. GTDB lineage: Bacteria > Armatimonadota > UBA5829 > UBA5829 > UBA5829. The sequence continues at coordinate 1,819,945 of OW818698.1, forward strand.
CATCTTCTGTTCAAGGTCCTTGGGAAGAGGATCATCTCCCCGGGTAATTTTGGCGTATTTTTCATACTCTCTGAGCACGCTGCAATAAAGTGCCTGGCTGGATTTTGAGAGAGAATTGTAAGGAATCTGTATGTCGTTACTGCCGTTGATGACCATTCCCTTCAATCCCTTGAACTCCCCCAGCATCTGAGTAACAAATTGCGCAAAGCCTGTCTCAGAGCACATATATAGATAGGGGTCCTTCTGCTTCAACTTCTCAAGATCACTATCCGATAGCTTCGAGACTTTATCGAAAGAGTCAATCATCTCAGTCCGGCGCTTTGTTACTTCCTGTGCAAGCTCATTTGCGCGTCTGTCAGCTTCAGCCTGGATCTTGGTCAGCAGTTTTCGGTCTGCATTCAAAGTGTATGTGCTGGCCGCTTTCTCACCCTTTTGTGTCCATTTAAAATTCATCACACGGGAAATGGAGTCCATCAGGTCTCCAAGAGCTATCCCCTTTACGTAAACATTCATCTTCCGGTCTCTGACCTGCCAGTCCTGGTTGCTGTACCCTGCATGCAGTTCAACACCAGCCTTCTTTGCCAGGTCCGCAAATATTGTCTTCAGAGGAGTGTGCCAGGCTTCATAATCGATTTTCTGAGCAAGCCGCGGATCGGATTCCTTGTCAGCAGTATACGTCCATGGAATCTGTTCCAAAACCACCCTCTGCGCATAACACACGCTCCCTGATATAACAATTGCTAGAATAATGCTAAATAGATAGTACACATATTTCATCATTTCACATCCTTTTCAACGTGTAACCAGTTAAATTTGGCATCGATACTTCAAACACAGCTGATTAGCAAGAAGGCAAAAAGATACTTAATGACGTATTTTATTCCCGAATTACATAGTTGTCAAATTATTGCAACCAGGAGGATAATCAACGCAATATATCGAAGCCTACCATTTACATCTAATCCAATAGGCATGCAGGATCAAACGGCGGTGCTATCCCAACGTCGCCCTCACTTACTATGATCGCGGAATGGCATATCTGAACAATAAACCCGGATTACCCATATGAAATCAAGGTTCTGAGGCTGGATTTCGACCCGCGGCATGATCCGGACGAAACACAACAGACAAACCTGGATTGATGCCGCGAAATGGAGTACTTTGGCGCAGACATGTTGTATACTGAAGTAGATAAGCTGAGAGATCAGCTTGAAATGCGATGCCCAAATCGCAAATGGGTAATCCCGGCTAGCGTTAGCTCGTTCGCGGGCTCAGGAATCTGTCGGCATATCGATAGTTTGGAGGTTTTCTACGTGTGAAATCCGCCCTGTACTCAGTAACCGTTGTCCTGTGCATCTTGGCCACTTGGCCCTTAGCCGCACTCGCTGAAGGCGATCCGGCGGCGCGCGACTTGGCCGCGAGTATCCAAGTACCCTCCACAATCTTCCGCGATCAGGACCTGACGGGCATGATCGAAGTGACGAACAAAGGCGCGACGGACCGCCCCGGCGCAATCTACGTCAGGCTCAACAGCCGTAAGGGCTTCTCCAAGATCATCGACTCGCGGTTCCCCGGCAAGATGGGGGATACCGTGAAGTACCAGCTTGCCATCCCAAGTTTCGACTTCGACGGCCTTGGAGGCAAGTTCGAAGTCTTCTATCGCGACCCAGAATTGCGCGACACCGTTCTCACGACGCAACCTCTCTCCGTGGTATACCAGCGGACACCCAGACCCGGCGAGAACATGCTCGCGAACGGCGGGTTTGAGTTGGTCAACAGGTTCTGCGGCACAACTCTTGGCGCTAGAGACGCCGACATGAGATGGGGCAACCCGCGCTGGTGGACGGAGCTTCCCATCGATGGCTGGTGGGCTGAAGGGACGACCGCCAGAGGCATCAGCCTCGCATCGAGCGGACACACGGGCAGCCGATCCCTGCGGATAAGTGCGGCACGGGGCGCGGTGACCGTAGCTTCGTCATTCGGGCGGTACGTACCCGACGGCAAGGTGACGCTGAGCGCCTGGGTGAAGACCAACGGCGCCAAAGGCGAACTGTTCCTAGACATGATCTCGGATTTAAACCTCGCGCGGCAGAGGAGAGCCGATGCCCGCAAGACCGCCTCGCTCCCTGAGAACTCCGACTGGACCCGAGTGTCCGTGACCCTGGACAATCCGAGCACGAATTCGGCAGTCGTCCGGATCAGCGTGGAGAAGGGCCTGGTGATGGTCGATGATGTCCAAGTGGAACTCAGCGGCAAACCCAACGCGTTCAACGTTCGCCCCGAGGAGTACCTCCGTCTGTCATTCGGCGACGGTGATGGTTCCGTGATGCCAAAGTGGACAACCTCAGACATCGGAGAGCGGACCGTTCGCGTCTACAACGATTCTCGCGTCCCGCTTAAGGGCAAAGTGATTCTGCAGTTCGGACCGTGGAACATACCGGCTCAGATGTTCATCGGGTCATTCGACATCTCCACGCTGCCTCCGGGCAAGTTCCAGGCGTTTCGGTTCTCTACTTCCGGTCTGCGGTCAGATGGATATGTGGTGACAGGCCGACTCCAGCAAGCGGCGACAGTCATCCATGACGGCCTGTGGGACTTCGACCCCTACGCGTTTACCGCATACCAACTCGGTAATATGCTCCATTCCCGAATCGCCGCCCGGTTCGCGCTTCTTCGCAAGATCGACCCAGAGAAGCTCTTCGGCATCGGCAACTCGACCCAGCAGAAGTTCTCGCTCGGTCTTGACAAGCCCTACATCGACTACTACCTCGAACAGAAGGAAATCGGGCTTACATGCACGCGTGGCGGCAGTGACGATAACGAGACCTTTATGCGCGCCGCAGCGGGCGGCCTGCCGGTCTATACCACGGAGCAATACGATGGCGCGCCCGCGGGCTTCAAGTTTACCAACCCGTGCTCACCTGGTCGGCTGGATGTATACAGCATAGAAGGGCGCAAGTTGCTCAAGAAGCGCGGGGAAGAGGTTGGCCGAGACTTCGCGTCCAACCCGGCGGTTGTTGGTGTGCAGCTCGCGAACGAGCAGTTCTGGGCGAACGGCCCGATCCCCTGCCCGACCAAATCCGCCGATGACAACTTCCGGGCCTGGTGCAAGAAACGCCACGCGAGCCTGAAAGCCCTAAACCAACGCTGGAACACCAGCTACACAATCTGGGATCAAGTTACGCAGGTCGTCTCCGAACCATTCTACAAGAGCCTTATGGCAAGGAAAAAACGCGAGGGGGCTTCTGTCGATTGGGGTTGGATGAACTGGGCGCAGACCTGGCCGAAAGAGCCTGTCGACGAACTGGACCGCATCCCCGGCAAGACGATGGACTGGCTGCGCTGGCGGACCCAGACCGGTGTGGAGGCGTACATGACCTTCATCAAGGCCGCCAAGAAGTACGACCACAAGACGCTCTACGGGACCGATCTACCCATCGACACGTTCGTAAAGCAGTTCGTGATTCCGTTCATCCGCGCAACCGACGCGGCTATGATAAACACCCGTTACACCTCCGGTTACCCAGTCTCTTTCGGCACTCCGCATGAGAACATAGCCAACCTCGAACTCGCCGAGTCGGTAGCCGAAGGCAAGCCTTTCTGGGGAATCGAAATCTACGCCAAAGCCACGTGGCCCGCGGAATCGACCGCCCTCCAGAACTGGGGTCTGATCGCCCACGGGATGAGTGTGCCTCTCGTCTTCAGTTGGTATCCGATGACCGATACCGGCACGCCGACCAAGGTCCTGGAATGGGAAGAACGGCTCAAGAAGGGAGGCAACATTTTCGGCTACGCAAGCTGGTATATGATCGACGTAGACGGCGCGCGCCTGCCGATCTTCGACCCGTACGTGCGATCGCTGAGAGAGGTCAAGCGGTTCCACGAGACCTTCGACGGCACGACGATCCATCGCGCAAAGACAGACATCGCCTACTATGTATCCAACGACACCTCCGAGCACGACCTTCTCATCACCAAGTACGCGCCCTGGGGAGCGATTCCCGAGCGGGTATCATTCAACCTGATCTACATGCTGCGCATGAACGGAATAGCGGCGGACTATGTGGACGATGCCAACCTTCCGAATGCCCCCGGCAAGTTCAAGACTGTGATCGTGCCCTTGGCGGATGTGCTCAGTCAGGCTGCCGCGACTAAGTTGGCATCGTTCGCAAAGAAGGGCGGGACCCTGGTACTCGTCGGCCTATCGGGACAAATGGACCCTTGGCTGCGCAAGTACGGGCACATTGGCGGGCCGGCTTGGAGCGAACTAGGGTGGTACGCTCCGAACTACAATGAAGGTTTCCGCCCGTACATTTTCGACCCCAACCTGGCCCTGCCTGACGGAGCGGCTCGCTCCGGTACCGACACCGCAGGCACACAGAATGAGCAGAGAGACGATTCACCCAACGAAGCCGCCGTATTTCGTGGAACGGCATTCGGCACAGTCGCCGGCGCTAAGGCCATACGGGACACGAAGGGCAACACGGTAGGGTGGACGCGTAAGTGGGGCAAGGGCAAACTGATCGCCTATGGCATCTGCCCGGACACATGGACCACGGACCCCCACCTCACACTCAATACGCAGGCATGGATGCAGCAGTTGATCGGTTTGGCGAGTCTCAGATACGCGGGTCGTTGGACCACAACGTCGGCAACGTCTCGTAAGGGCGTGAAGGTAGGAACAGGCATGCCTGCGGTGGATTTGGTGGTGAGAGAGAAGTCACCGAAGGAGAAGATCATTTTCGTACTTAATCAGGGCGGTGAAGGCGAAGGGGTGATCGAGATACCGGTACGGGCAGACGTGTGGCGTGCCGAGGACGCGATCGACCCGACGCAACCAATCACCGGGTCCATGGCCAGCGGCGTCTGGAAGACCCGTGTTACGCTTCCGCCACTGGGGTACAGAGTCATAAGGCTACACAGATAAGGGACCTGCGGCAGACATTGGAGAGAGAAGCCGTGTGGGTGATGGGTGGAGGAAATCGGGGTAGGATTGCCGAAGCATAGGTGAACTCCCTCGAAGGAAGCTACAAGCACAAACGCCATAGACCGCAGCCGAACTTGATTTTGCATGCGGATGGAGAACCAAAGATGAAGCATTTTGCACTGAATGGTCTGGGATTGAAGAATGATAAAATGCATACCCAGGCAAAAAGCGATCTTGATAAAGTAATATCTCTGGATCCAGATGGACCTACAGGTGTCGAAGCCAAAAAATTGCTTGAGGAGATACCGAATTAGTCATGATGATCACAAACAGCATTCTTGATTAGTAACACTGAAGCATAGTCCATACTTTGTCGAAATCATGAGTTGCCAGTGCATCTTTTGGAATCCAGAAGTAGAGACGTCCGGAATCACCCCACATCATACCTATTCTCTCTTCTGTACCTATTTGCAGGAGTAACCGCCAGTCGGCAGCACGAACTCCCGGTGACGGATCGTTGTCACCGGAATCATTATCATGATGGAAACCTTGTGTCGCTAACTGACACTCCACTTGCATATCGTCCTGGACTATGTCCGGATTTCCCAATAATCGATGGGTAGAATGCAACTCGAAATACTCCACCAATGGCTGTGATATATTCTGATACGCTGACATCTCCTGAATGCTCATATCCAGCTTGAATACATCATGGGACTCACTTGCTGGAAAGCTGTCTTCCTGAGAAAAACTGACGCGGCAGTTACCAAACCTGGCTTCCTGCGGAAGGTTCCTGGGTGCTTTTCTCCGGACAATGCTAGTAAGGTCGCCGTTGAAATAGATCACCTTACAAGAACCCGCGTCAGCAGGATCACTACCCCATGCATCCTGATATGCATCATAGAAAAAATACATCATACCATCGGTGGGTAGAAGATTATCTATATCATATTTCGCTACATCAGACATTCTGAACTGGGCAATAAACGAGAGAGGATCTGTCCCCCATTTCGGCCAGGGAATATCTAGAGGCATATCAGGAAGTCCTCCCACTTTGGAAACGCCTAATTCCAGTTCCTCTTTTGTGGGTTCACAGTTGATAATGATGGAGCTGAGACAGAGTGCTAGCAGATCATCTTCGTATCTGGAAAGACCTGCCAAACGGAGAGCTTGAGCATACTCCTCCTTTGACATTTTTGGTCTCATCTCATCGTCAGGAAAAAGAATCTCGTTGTCATCGGCACATTCCTCAGGAGTCAGTGCCTGCAAATCATTTTCACTACCGCTCTTCTGCTCTTCCCATTCTTCCAACCGCAATCTTGCAGCAAGAGTATACAAACTGTCTTCAGAACCTTTTGCATATTTCCGAAAAGTATCAACCGCTTTCATTTCAACAAATGTCTTCAGTAGATATACAGCTGCTGTTAATGCAACACTACCTGACTCATGATCCAGTAATTTAGCTAGCTCCTGCACACCTTCTTCTGATTCTCTGAGCTTATCTACAGCCTTTTCATAGCGCTTTTCCTGTTTCCTGATGTATTTTCTACCAAGAGATTCCCAAATACCTCTATCGTGCTCCAGCAAACCTTCCACAAATTCTTTACAATAGTATTCATAATCCTTAATCATCGCTGTGTTGCTCCTCAGATAAAGTAGGTAACTTTTCATTTCCTCGGAATAGTATTATGTATACTGCATTCTCATATTAATCCAGCGTCACAACCGGTGACGTTCCGGTGGCAAGATATGCTATACGACGGGTATTGGGATCAAAAGCCAATATGTATCCTGAAAGATGGAAAACTATAAAATCTCTCTGCATTATTGTAGGTGTATTAGCCATCCCGTATATTCCGTATCCAGCCAGACCGAAGGATTCGCTGTGACCATCCGGATATTCTACCCGCAACCCGGATTCATAGGGATAACCAGTGCTTGCTGTTAACTTCCGTTGTCCCTTTGGACGCAAATCTACAGCATAATCATTAACTTTTTCCAATTTGCGTTCTCTTGGTTCGGAATCGGGACTTATCCAGTAGAGGTTTGATGTCTTTCGGGAGAAGGCTTTTGATACTATCTGCTCATCTCTGGTCTCTTTGAGCTCAACCCAAAGGTCCCATGCGTCACTCTTCGGCTGCTGCTTAATGAACAGAGCCCTTGGGTCAGCTTGAATGTTTGAGTTTACCACTTGATCACCTTTACCGCCCAGACCTACTTTGTGCACGAAACCATCTGAAGAGGATACGTAGTAAACATGCCCATTCATACCTTGGGTTAATGCAGAAGCATCAATTATGTGAGTCCTTGTAACGGCAGTAATATTGCCGACCAGTAGATAAAGCAACATAAGACCGGCATATGATACTGAGTTCACCAGCACCGAAGCCTTTAACGAACCGTTCCACTTAAGATCACCAAGCAAAGTAGAATTGCGGATGGCAAGGTATATAAAAGGCAGTTCAATAAAAATCGTAAAGAGATAGGCCAATATCCAATATATCGGTATACCGACTTTGGTGCCCACAAGAGGATTCGCCCATAGACCAGCAAAACGGTTCAATGGTTCCACATAATGCATAATCAGGGCCCCAACAACAGCCGATACAAAATTAGCTGCAACCATAAGGCCAAAAATCCTGAAGGAAGCAAGACTGTATCGCTTACTCAGAATCTGAGCCTCAATTAAGGCGATACCGACATTGCCATATATAAGATGGAATACCCCAAGCCATATAAATGGGGTTCCCATATTAGCCCATGCAGCACTGGAAGCGGTGATGAGTAGAGCTACCAGCATAGTGAAATCAAATATTCTATTTTTTCGCATAAGTCGCATCCTTTGACCAGTAGCTCGATCCTGCTACACCAGTTTCACGACAGGATAATCCTTATTCATGATCCGTCCCGTAGGTAAGTCTTTGACTGTTATGACCAGCCGCTTGTTTTCATCCAGGTTGAACTCTACTCCGAACCTGGGTTCTCCCTGTTTAGCTGGGGGGTCGGCTAACAGGAACGTGGGGTTGTGTTCATTCATCCAGAAGTGGGTCCTTCTCTGTTCCTCTTCAGATGAGACCGACACTACCCTCGCAGCGCCGGTGGGGTCGAAGACTAATTCTACCGGGTTTTCATCCCCCCTCTTACGCTGCTCTCCCATTTCATATATCGCTATACCCAGTTGCTTCTGCTGATCAAATGAGGCTTTGATGGTCATTTTGGCGATTGGAGATACACTGGGATAAGATGTCCCACGCTTGACTATTGTCCTGTAGTCATACGCCCCTTTTTCACGGTTTACAAACTGGATTGCATAGTCGTGCTGGATATGGTCGAAAAAATCAACTCCGGCAACAAATGCAGCACCGCCACGCGCGACTGCATCCAGCGGTCTGTTCAAGTTTACTCGGTCTTTTCCGAATATACGTTGGACTGTGCGCTGGACGGATGGGATCATGCTGCTACCGCCGACCATCAACACGGATTTTATTGACTCCTCCGAATAGCCGCGCTCCCTTGCAGCATTCATTGCCCTGCGGATGACTGAGTCCATCGATGCAAATAAATCGTGCTGGTCTAGAATATCCTCGAAATTGTCTCTGCTAATACTCGCAGATATTGCAGCGCCGGTGGTTGGGTTGATTACACTTATATCCGCTTTCTCATTGAATGTAAGCCTTTCCTTGAGGCGTTCGCATTCTACAAGCAGCGACCGACTGATCTGCCTGACATCTTCATCCATATCACTGCGTCCATTTCTGCGCAGAATATCTTCGAATAGCCACTGGTCTATTACTGACCCACCGATGTCTATGCCTGCTTTACCCAGCACTCGACACCTGCGTCCGGCAGTCGCCTGGTCCTCTTCTTCAATCAGCACAATGGCCACATGCAGTGTGCCTCCACCAAAGTCCAGAACCAGATACACATCACCCGGTTGAATCTTAACACCATAACCCAGCGCAGCCGCTGAGGGTTCGTCGATCAACCTGAAACGTCTCATTCCAGCCTTTTCAGCTACACCGGTAAGCCAGTCTTCGTAATGCTCATATGAATCTACAGGGACAGTAAATGCGACCTCATCCTCTGCGGCATTTGTCTGGTTGACGGCAAATGCCAGCACAGCTGTCAGAAAATCACTCCCCGCATCACAGTAGGATATATCCTTGCCATCTATCTGGAACTTTGCAGGACTGCGGTGACAGATATAGCGTTTCATCCATCGAAAAGTGCGGGGTGATGCATCGTAAAGGTTCTGCTTAAGCACCTGGTCACCGTGCCAGCGTCGTTTATCTTCACTATAATGGATAAGAGAGGGAACCGTGGATATCTCCGCACCGGCAATGGAATAATAGTGCCCAAGGTCGGGAATATGCAGAGGAACACCCTCCTGCAATGTCTCATCCCAGACCGCTACAACAGTATTACAAGTCCCAAAATCCACAGATAATCGTCCAGCCATGCCCTACTCCTCAGCCTTCTCAACGCCGGCTTTACGCAGGATTCGGTTGTTGTATGTCACGCTTGGAATCCTTACATACACATATTCACCCCGATTGATATAGACATCATTGCTGATGGGCTGATGCAGGTCCGGATCATAGGCCTGCGTATTATCTGTCATTTCACTGACCTTGAAGCCTTCTGATTCCAGCGCTCTGATAAGACTGCCTGCAACAGCGATGACATCCCTGGCCTGCACCGGTTTACCTGCTTCAACAAGATAAGCCTGAGTAGTCAACTGGGCAGCAGGCGCTGCTATGCTGTCAAAAAGCCTTTCCAACCTCGAATCCGTCACTGCAGATATACGCGAACTCTCACCACCGCGCATTGACTCTATATCCGACCTGAGCCTTGTGACAGTCTCAGCTCGCTCCTGGGATTCCATCTGCAGACGCCTGATTTCACGCTGCATATCGGTATCGAGTTCATCATTGCGTTCAATCTTTACAGCGTCTTTTCCGAATATCTTATCTATCCAACTTGGCATATAGTCCTCTCACCCTTCAATCTCTATATCGAACTCCCCGACCTGTATCGTGGCAGCTTCACCTATTTCGATGTCATAACGATACCGGTGGCGCAGCACGCACTGCAAAAATGCCAGTGCAGAACGGACATCCTCGGATAGCATCATCTCTTCAAGCAACTCAGCAATTGCAGTCAGATCATCATGAAAAGCCCTACCGCAAGGACGGGACAAAAGTCCTGGGATGTCCAGCACGCGCAGGTCCCAGAGCGACATCCTGGACTGCGAATCCCCCAGGGCCATAAAAAATCCATCAGGAGAGACATGCAGTGAAGTTAAAGAGCCTCCAGGCAGGTCTATCTTCCCGATAAGCTGCTGGGTTTGTGTCGAAGTAAACCGCAGTTTTCCATCGGTGCTGGCTGAGATGATTACAGAATATCTGGATGGTATTGCCACTCCACACACCGGAGCTGGATGTGCACACAGCTTCTGAGGCACTATACGCTTCCCATTGGCGGAGTAATATTCGTAATCCACCAACTTCTCTCGCATATCTGCCAATATGTCCATACCGCTGGATGACTGAGCTTCAACAGATTTGTGCGCTTTACTGTATTCCAGCAGACTACAATACAACACCTGACCGCTCAGATATCCAGCCACTAGTTCATTATTGGCTGTTGAAAAGGCTGCACAACTCGAAACGCTGCTGGATGCCCAGGTACTGATTGAAAGGTCTTTTAAATCAGGTAGTGACACGACAAAACCACCTTTGACCACCAATGCAGCTCTGCCGGCATTGGTGGAAACACATGCAGTCCTCGGCCAGTCACGAAACCTTCGCTCAGCCACCATTTTCCGCTCCGGTATGCTCCACACCCGGCCATAATGATCTCGCCCCGTTGTCAAGAGCATCGAATTCCCAACCGGCTCCAGGGCTGTCAACGAACCTCTGTGAGTGCCGAGTTTCAACAACTCACCGTCAGCCCACGTGTAGACCGAACACTGATCAGAACCATTAGTCCTCTCCGAACAGACCAGATCACTGCTCCCGGTAAAATTCACATTACCAATTGAGTGTTCAAATCCATTAATCAAAGCATACTGTTCGGCTTTTTGAAAATCCCACAGTGCCACTTTCCGATTACCACTCCCTATCGCAATTACAGGCTTGTTGGGAGAGAATGCAAGGTCGTTTATGCGGCCGGAAACATTTGCTGTAGCTCGTTGCAGTGCAGGTGGCAGTGCCCGGGTTATCTGATCCAACGATAAGATGATCTTGTCCGGGACAATTTCAGCCAACTGGTGATATGTCTGCTTGTCCAGTTCGTCTGCCGGAACCCAGTCTGCACGGATCAGGTGCTGCATAATCTGTATTCCCCAGCAGACCGAAAGCTCAAATACCAAAGGCCATAGCTTGGGCCACTCCCGGTTGTTCACCAGCATCTGGACCATCATCTCGGCTTCACTGTCGGACATCTCCACAGCGCGAGACCTATAATCCCCACCGACCACAACAGTCAGGAAATCTGTTCTACCAGTTTTACGAAGCTTGTCTGTAATAGAATGGCGCAGTTTCGGTTCGGCAGACTCAAATACAGTCCTCAGCAGTCTTTGGTCAAAGTCCAGGGATTCATACTGCTCCCACTGCTCAGTCAGGAACAAAAATGCAGCACGCTGAGCAGCATCGTTAGGAAGATATCCACATTCAACTGCAATCTCAAGTGCTGTTTGATTAGAATCATATATAGCTATCCGGCAGAGTTCATTTTTAGTGTCCTGCCTACCGAGAGTCCGCAGCATGTCATTTGCAGTATTTGAAATAGTAAGATTTTTATCATCCAATGATTGGAGTAATGGATATATATGTTTTATACCAATAGACTTAAAAACATCCGTTCTGCCTTGCAATAGCGCAGTCTGAACGTTTAATTGCAACGGAGCGGATGCCACCCACTTTTGCTCATTAATGAGTTGCTCAAGAACAGGAATCCTGCGTTCTAACCATAGGTTACAAATATCATTGATTCTTTTAGTAGCATCTACTTGTTTAAGGCGTTCATATGCTATGACACGAACGCGGGAATCAACATTGTCGATAAGAGCCTCTGTGAGTATATTAAGTGCAACATTCCCACCATCGGATGCCAGTGCACGAGCTGCTCTGCGGCGTAACCATCCTCCGATTAGTGGAATAGTGTTCTTTAGAGACCATCGATATCTTATTAGTTGGAATAAAGTCAATATTCGTTCCTATGGCAAAGAATTTGGGGGGCATCCCAAGAATCTGGCATTCTGAGGAACGAAGAATCTGCTTTTCCAATATATCTATGCTTAAGAACAGCAGATTCTTCACTGCGTTCAGAATGACACAATGACTGTCACTGTTAGGTATCCCTAAGACAATCCCCCATCATGGAGTTCTATTTTTATTGGTACAAATTTTTCAACCGCATCCGAAGCTGCTTCAAATGATGCAGACTGCGCACGGCCCTCTTTCAACCAGTCCCTTAGCATAGTTATTGACTCAGACTGGGAAACAGATAGCGGGACCTGGCGGCTGAGAGCCAGAAGGATGTCGTCCGTATTGAACTCCCTGTGTTCATTAAATGCCAGATACATAGCCTCAATAATAGACTGCTCTATCTCAGCCCCAACATATCCCTCTGATGCCTTCGCGCACCGCTGGCAATCAAAATCCTGAGGGATCCTGTTGCGTTTGCGCAAGTGTACAGTGAAGATTTCCTGACGCTCCTCCAAAGTCGGCAGGTCAAGGAAGAAAACCTCATCGAACCGCCCCTTTCTCAGTAGCTCCGGAGGTATAGCCTGGATGTCATTGGCAGTTGCAACTACAAAACACGGAGCAGTCTTCTCCTGCATCCATGTCAGGACCGTCCCGAACACCCGGGTACTGGTCCCGCTATCATTTCCACCGCAGGCCAGTGTCTTTTCGATCTCATCAATCCATACGATACACGGGGCCACAGTCTCTGCAATTCTTAGAGCCCGCCTGGTTCGTTCCTCTGACTCACCGACCAGACTCCCAAACAGCGAACCAGCATCCAGTCTGAGCAAAGGCAGTCTCCACAATCCGCCGATCATCTTGGCTGTCAGGCTTTTTCCTGTCCCTGGAATCCCAATCAGTGCAATTCCCTTGGGTGCAGGCAACCCATAATCCCGGGCTTCCTGGGTAAACGCACGTTCCCGCAGCCTGAGCCATTCTTTGAGAACTCCCAAACCACCAACATCGTCCAGAGTCTCAGTTATGGAATAAAACTCCAGCGCCTCGCTCTCCCTGATGATCTGTTTCTTCTCCTGGGTAACAAGCTCAATATCGGTATCATCTAACTTGCCATCGCGGACGATTGCCTTAGCCAGTGTCCTCTGAGCCTGACTGGCGGAGAGACCTATCGCAGCCTGTAGCAATTTCTCACGTCCAAGAGCAGTCAACTGTAGTTTTAAACCAGGTGTCTGAGTCAGACGGTCCAGGACTGCGCTGAGTTCAGCCACATTAGGCAGAGGGAAATCAATTATTACCGTTTCATCTTTGAGCTCGGGTGGGATTTTTGCAGAAGGTGCCGTAATAAGTATGGACTTACGGGTAAATTTGAGTTTCTGAGCCACACTTCGCAGTTTGCGTTTTATGACAGCATTATCCCAGCACTCGTGGAAATCCTTGAGTATGACCAGAACATCCCCATCGAGTTTGTCGACCTGCTCCAGTGCGGATTTGGGATCTGCTGCAGAAGGAACCGAACATGAACCGGTAAGCAGATGGAACCCTTCGGCCACGTCCCACATCAAACACGGACGGCCCATGCGGTCACAGGCACACTTGATTGTCTGCAGGACCCTCTCCTCCTCAGGTGACACCAGGACCATCAGTGTGAAACGTGCGCGCAAATATACATCGAAATCCTGCTCAAAACTCATTAGTTCATTCTCCAGTTATCTGTTTAAAATCGAGCGGGTCAATACCGGTGATCATTATCTGCCCATCATCAGATATTATCACTTCACCAGAAGGGATTATTGCCAGGTCATTTATACTATATCTATCAGTCAGGAAATGGACAGTCTGGTTAGTTGATCCTAACAACCCGGTTGATGAGCGTAAAGCTTGTTCATACCGTCCAGCAATCAGTACGTCCACACACGCCAGCAGCTCATCCGAATGCTGCATCCTCGATATCTCATCCCAGCTATATCCGGTAAAAAGCAGGATAGAGAGATCCGAATGTTTTTTGATATAGCCAAGGAAACAAGTCAACGCATCGATCTGTTCAAGAGGTTCACCACCACTTATGGTTATTCCCTCTATGGAATCACCAAACGAAATAACTCGATTACATAAGTAACTAACTGTAACACGTTCACCAGAATCAACCGGATGCGTTTCCGGATTGAAACAGCCAGGACAATTGAGTGAGCACCCCTGTACCCAGATAACACACCGGCACCCGGGGCCGTTGGAATCACTCTGTGGAATGAAAGCATGCAGTTGCAGGTAGATTTCATCCACAGATCAGAACCCCTGCTTCTGCCAGTCCTGAACAGTTTCCTTTGCAGTGTCGAGAGCTTCAGCAGTCATCTCCCTTGATTCAACATCTCCCCCGAGAGCCTGCTCCAATTCAGCAGTGAGATCAAGGCAGGTTGTACCTTTAGCTCCATGCACCGCCACCCTGACCTGTCCATTTGGTTCGATTATGACTTCTATTTCCTGTACGTCCATTATGTCCTCACACTCAACTGTTTAGCGCGCATTATTCATGATTGACGCGCTTGGTAAATAAAGCGGGTTAGGCGGTTCTTCGCAGTACCAGCCGGATACGTTTATCACTATCCACATCTTCAGACACAAGAGAGAATCCCTGTTCTTCCAATTTGGCCATTGCTGCATGATAGGCATAGCGCTGGGCAACTTTCTTCGTAAAATCCACCTGACCCACGCCCTTAACACCCCACCAGTCAGCCACAATTTCGTATCCGTCATCTTGTTTCTTGAAACCTATGTCATATCCACCTTTTCCTGTAGATACTTGAATATCCACAGGGGTTCGTATCAAACCAAAAGTTCTGATTTTACCTTTTTCTACAGCAGTATAGCCAAGATCCTTAATTGCAGCTAATATGTATGCTTTCTGAACCATTCGTGTCTTTATTCGGGCAATATGAGACATTTCGCGCACCTCGATGCTAACTACCGATACAATAACGTATTTTCTATTCTGCAACAGTAACTATTTCGCTAAAAGACAACTTGATACCTCCATGTGGTGAGTGAGAACGTTGCTATACATGTTCAATAGGACAATATTGAACCGGATGTATCATCGAAACTTGCAGACTGTTTCAGGATATGGTATAACTCGAAAATCTTCATAGTCTATCCCAAGTGGATAATCCAAGCAAGGAAATGCCTGAATAGGACGGTATATCATGCAGCCTGCGACAAATGTCCATTTTCTGTTTTCATGTGTCGGTGTATGTGTGCTGGGACTCATTTTGTACAATAATGTAGTCCAGGCAGCTGCCAAACCCCTGAAGGATATCCCAGACACTAAACCAGAAAGTAAAATACATTTCTATCCTGGACCCAATCTATTTGTTGACGATTACCTGATAGCCTCAAGTAATGGACTGAAACGCACTACCCACCAGCCTGTAAAACTACTTGATCCGGTTATTCCAAAAGCTGAGGCCTGGCACTCCCGTCCGTTATTCTATGTCGATGTTCTATTCGATTCGGCAATGCAGCGTTATCGAATGTGGTACAATATCGGATTTAACAGCATAAAGCCACAATTTTGTTTTGCATATGCGGAATCAGTAGATGGTATAAGGTGGACTAGACCTAACCTCGGACTGGTGGAGATAGATGGATCAAAGAATAACAACGTTATAAAAGCACCATTTGAACACGCTTCTTTGTTCTTCGTGGATGATGGTCCGAAGTGCAACAATCCCTCTCGCAGGTATAAAATGGCATTCACTGGTGATGGACTATGGGTAGCCTTTTCACCGGATGGTTACCACTTCACCGAATATCCCGGTAATCCTGTAATTCCAATGCACGCCAATACTGTACCAATTGGTCAACCGGACTACATTAACAACATTGGCGATATTGTAGATGGTTGCTGGGATCCTCTCAAGAAGGAATGCCTTATTGGTTGCAAGATTGAAAAGACGGGATTCCCAGGTAAACCAAGAAGGCACTTTGAGGGTTATCGCAGGTGTGTAGGAATGACCACCAGCAAAGACTTCATCAACTGGTATAGACCCCGGTTGCTCTTTACTCCGGATCCTGCTAATGGAATGGAAGAATTCTACGGTTTCAAACCCATGATTAGAGGTAATCTGTATCTGGGATTTATGCGGGTCCTGCGAGATGATTTAGCTGCAGATAGTGTCAATCCCCTGGATGGCATTGGCTGGACGGAGCTTATTACAAGCAGAGACGGTTTGAAATGGACACGTTATCAGGAGAAATTTCTGGATCGCAACCTCACTAATAGTACCTGGGATCACGCAATGGCGTGGTTTGGAGATTGCATAACTGTGAAGGACAAAGAGTTTATATACTACGGTGGCTACTCATCTGGACATAAAACAGGTGACCGACAGATCGGAATGGCGATGCTTAGAAAAAACGGTTTCGTATCTCGTGATGCCGGTAAAGAAAAAGCTTTGTTAAAAACACCTGTCGCTGTAATACCAGGCTCTAATATGACAGTCAATGCAAACATCCACGGTGAAATGAAAATACGTATTGTGGACGTCAATGGTAATGCGTTGCACGGTTACGACTGGAACGATAGTATCACCCTCCGTGGTGACTCAGTATCTCATCGCGTAAAATGGTATGGTAATCCAAAATTGCCAGATGGCCAACCTGTTAGCCTTGAGTTCAGCCTTCGGGATACTGAACTTTATGGATTCGATTTTACAAACTAATCGGCTTTTTTATTGTCGCGACCCCAATAACGCTCTTTGCCATTCCTATGTGGGGACTTATGTATGCCCTCTTTACCTGTCTCCCGGGAAGGACTTAACACACTCTCAGCGGAAGTGGATTGATAGTAAACAGGTATGGGTGAATAGTTTGAATACTAGATTTGATGTGACCTCTGTTGGGTCTACTATGATAAGGCTTTCTGTTGCTTCCGGTGAGAGGTTGGAGACGGCTGCTGAGTTTGTTGTCAGAACTGCGGGGACGGAGTCTAATGCGATGGTGGCTCTTTCCCGGATGGGAAAACGGACTGCCTGGGCCTCGCAGTTGTGTGGAAATTCTTTGGGTAAACGTATAACCAATGACATCGGACACTTTGGAGTCGATACATCGAGTGTGATCTGGACAGATACAGGGCGCAATGAAGTTTTCTTCGTGGAGTATGGAGCAAGCCCCAGGCCTATTCAGGTGATATATGACAGGGAACATTCTGCTGTGTCAGTCATAGATTTCAATGAGCTGGATTTGGATTATATACTGGATACCAGAGTGCTGCACATGACTGGTATATTCCCGGCTCTTTCTGAAAAATGTGCTGATGTGACGAATAAACTCATAGACGCTGCACATACCGCAGGCGTGAAAGTGTCATTCGATGTCAATTACAGGAGCAAACTGTGGAGTGTTGAAAAGGCCTGCAGCGTGTTGAGTCCAATGATGAATAAGGCTGATATCCTTTTAATAACTCGCGAAGACGCAGAGTCAGTCTTTGGATTCTCTGGATCTCCTGCTGAGATTGTGATGAGTATGCATGCAAAATATTGCCCGGAAATTGCTGTGCTGACACTTGGCGGTGATGGTGGAGTGGCATTTGATGGTACAGAGCTCTATAACAAAGGCGGATACACAGTCGAAGTGCGGGATAGGCTCGGAGCTGGGGACTGCTTTGCTGCCGGAGTATTGTGCGGGTACCTGGAAGGGTCAATCAAGACTGGAATGGAGTATGCAACAGCAATGGCTGCACTTAAGATGGGAATCAATGGGGACTACTTTGTCTCTGATAAAAATGAAGTAATGGCGCTTATCAATTCAACAGGAGGGCGTGAAGTTGGCAGATAAAGGCTTAACCAATACCGAATCGGTATATGATCAAATCCGGGCAGAGAAGATAATTGCCATTGTCCGAGGTGTCGATGCTGAGACCGTTGTAAATGTCGCTGAAGCCCTATATGCAGGTGGATTGAGACTGCTGGAGATAACATGCAATACTCCGGGTGTTATGGGGATTATACAACAAGTATCTCATGCAATGGACGGCAGGATGCTTGTCGGAGCTGGAACAGTAATAACTGAAGACCTGGCAAGACAGGTGCATCGTGCCGGAGCAAAGTATGTGCTTGCTCCTGATGTAAACCCACAGGTGATCAAATATTGCCTGGCAAACGATGTAGCAGTCATCCCTGGAGCAACAACTGCAACCGAAGTCCTGACTGCCTACAGGCATGGGGCAAAGATCATCAAGCTGTTCCCTGCAGGCGCTCTTGGAGTAGATTATATAGAACAACTCAGAGGCCCCATCAACAAGATCGACCTGATAGCTGTTGGAGGAGTAGAACTAAGCAACATGGCAAGTTTTATAAAAGCAGGCTGCATAGGCGTCGGACTGGGCAATTCCCTGATAAGAAAAGACCTGGTAGCATCCAGCAACTGGCAAGACCTCACACAATTGGCAAAGGAGTTCAAGGGAGAATTATGAGTTATGAATTATGAATTATGAAAAGGGAAATGCTGAAGTCCGTATTCTTCATTCATAATTCAACAGTCATCCTTTTCCGAAAGAGTGGTTCTGGGGAGAATTATAAGGTATGAGTTATGATTGATGAAAATGGAAAATGCCGAAGTCTGATTTCATAATTCATAATTCATAACTCATACTTTCCCCAAAGGGTGTTTTTATGGAATATTTGAAAGCAAAACTTATTGCTGCTCTGGTGCGGCATTTCGGAGATGATTACCGACGGATCGATCATGCTCTGCAGGTTACTGCATGGGCTGAGATGATCTGGGAAGCTGAGGGGGGAGATTTTGATGTTGTGCTGGCAACTGCCGTGCTGCACGATGTCGGGATTACAGAGGCAGAACGCCTGCACTCCTCAAGCGCTGGGCCTCTGCAAGAGCAGTATGGACCTGCTATTGTAAAACCCATACTGGAAGAGATCGGGTTGGATGAAGACAAGATAAAGTTCGCCTGCTCAATTATCGGAAGCCATCACACATCAGGAGCCTTGAAGAACATTGAGTTCATGATAATGTGGGATGCTGATATGATGGTCAACCTGGAAGAAATAGTTGAGCACAAGGATCCCGAGCAGATGAAACGGGTAATAGAGCGCAGCTTTGTTACAAAGACCGGCAGAGAATTTGCACTGGAAGCCTATTTACATGAAGAAGAAACAATGGAGTAGACATACACTATGTTGTTTAAGCCTGAGAAGACCAGACTCTGGGACACATTCATACTTGAGCATGACAGTAAATTCTACCTGTTCTATCTGTCGCTGACGGAAAGAGCGTGGGACGGATATGGCCTGGCGATAAGTGATGACTTGATCCACTGGGAGGACCGTGGACTGATTCTTGAAGCTGATCCTGACGTGATCGGAATGGGTTCCGGCAGCGTCTGGCGTGCTGGTAACCGGTGGATTCTGAATTTCTCATACGGTGAACAAGGCTCGCAGCGGATCTACTTTGCTGAGTCAGACGACCTGCTGACCTGGCGCAAGCTGCCAAAAGAGATTATGTGTGCTCCCGATCCCCAGTGGTACGAATGCACAGGTGTAGCGAGCAGCACCAATGCCCGGTGGGACAACATATGGGCAGTTCCGCAAGAGGATGGATCATTCATCGGTTTTGTGGTAGCTTCCGGCAAAGACGGTCCAGCAGGAGCGAATGGAGTTGCAGGAGTTGTCTCAAGCTCAGATGGTGTGCATTGGGTAACTGAAAAACCAGCTACAGAACCTTGCGGAATGGTCTGGGCAGAAGCGAGTTGTTATTTCAGATTTGAAGACAGGCACTACCTGCTTGTCGGCTCAACAACCGGACTCGGTCCACGCTTTGACCCCATCTACAATTCATCCGGAAAAGCTGGTGGGATGTATGTGATGATGTCTGACTCCATCCGTGGTCCCTATAAACTGGTCGATGGCGACCCTCTTCTGCTTGGCTGCCGGAATGCTCCACCTAACTGGGCATATATCCCTACTTACTATGCCAGGATCCTTGAAACCGACGGTCAATATCTACTGTATCACCACTGGATGCCCCGTGCGGATTTCCTGGACTCGTGGCTTGGGACTATGAAAGTAATGAAGGAAGACGCACCAGGCAGGCTTTCTCTGCACTATTGGAATGGGAACGATAAGCTCAAAGGTGATCTGATATTCGACTTAATAAATACCAACCAACTAGTCACTCCATCACCACAGCCAATTCGCGCGTCCAGTTGGGTATCCTCCAGCGGCAAATTGACAGGCCACACCGACAGCTCAGCGCTTGCCTACTATGAACTCCCGGCAGACTATTCCTCAGGCGTTGTAATTGAAGCTGATATCAGTATAAATGGCCCGGGAGCAGCAGGGATTTTCTTTGGGATAGATGAACAGACCGACGACAGGCCTTATGAGGGAGTTGCATGCCTTGCAAACAGCCAGGGGCTATACGAGTTTGGCAGAGTCACATCCGGAATAGCCGGTCCCACATTTATGGCCGAAAACCACATCCTTCGCGATGTCCCTCAGAATACAACAATGAAATGGCGGATATTGCTGCGGGATGAGTTTGTAGAGTGGTATGTGGACGATCAGTTAGTCCAATGCTACGGTTTCTCCTGTCCGGCCTCGCGTAATATTGGTGTATTTGCAGAACGATGCCAGGTTGAACTCAACAATCTGACAGTCCACAAGTTCGCATAACCATTGCCCGCATTATTTATGATTAACTCAGCTTTTGCCCCTACTACCGGGTAAAAGCAAAGCTTGGTGAATAAAGCGGGCTAGCAGGAACATCAATAGTCCGGGCGTAAGTAGACATTAGCATATGTTTATTTGTGTCATTCTGAGCCCCCAAGTTGGGGGCTCAGAATGACAATATTCCCATATTACTCCTTCGAAAATAGAATATTTTCGTCCCTTCGTAGCGAGTCCGGCAGGTTTTCGCTGCAGGCGAAAATCGAGAGGACTCATGCTACGATTCCTAAGTAACACGACAGTTGTTACTTCATTTAGATAACTCGAAACCCCGAGTGGGCTACTGAACTCTTACGATAGAGAGTGTTTTGTGCTTCTCATATTATGATATCAGGAATATTTTTCAGTTGAGGCATATAAGATGACTTAGTTGATGAATGTGTTCTTGCATTGGGCGATAATGCAGGAATCATTTCAGAGAAAGAAGAAAAGGACGTTATTACCAAGATAGAAAGTAAATACCCATTCAGTTCTTGGGGACGCAAATATTGATAATTATCTGGAAACTAGGTGAATAAAATGCGCTTTACGGTGTTCGTCGCGGCTGCCTTGCTTTTGTCCACTCTGACCTCCCAGTTGCAGGCCTCCAATAATGAAGGAGGCTTGCTGATAGTTATTCCTGCCAGTCTGGAATCGGCATTGAAAGATTATGTGAAGTTCAGAAGCAGGCAGATGGCGGTACAGGTCAGGACTCTGGAGAAGATAGTAAAATCGACCAAAGGCTATGATGATCCGGAGAAGCTTAAGAGGTTTATATATGATCAGTGGAAGAGCAGCAAACTTAAGTACGTCCTGCTGGTTGGTGATGCTGACATCATGCCTGTCAGATATGTAGCCGGAGATCGTATAACGGAAGCTGCGTTCGATTATGCCTTTTTTCCCTCTGATTTGTATTACGCCGACCTCGCCAGGCAGGATCAACGGTTTGATGACTGGAATTCCAACAAGCAAGACTATCACGCTGGCTATTTTGGGGAAATCAATGGGGAAAAACATAAAAACAACAGGATCAACTACGATGACATTGACTACCGGCCTGAAATAGGTGTAGGTCGGTGGCCAGTGAACAGCAAGACTGAGATTATCACGATTGCCAGGAAGACCGTTGAGTTCGAAAAGATGATATCCAGGAAAAGATCAGCAAACAGTCGTAAAATAGCATTGATAGCCACGGGCGATTGGATCGACAGCCGCGGTATACTGGATGATCTAGCGTCGGGAATGGCAAAAGGATGGACGACTGAGAGGCTGTATTACAAGGACAAATCCCGTGATGACAAAACTCCACCAGTTAACAACAATGAAGTGATCAAGATATTGAATAATGGAGTTAATATAATGCTGCATGCCGGGCATGGCAATGATGGCACTTGGGACGGTTGCCTTTCGGTTGCAGATATAACCAAGATGAACAACAAATATTATACACCAGTCATGTTTTCAGTCGGATGCTACACTGCCAGATTCGCCACACTTCCTCCATATGAAAGCTACACTGATATAAATGGAGCGGAGCATGCAGGAACAATTGCTGGAGAGGTCTTCACAACACCTCCTCCTCCACCTGCGCCATATCAGACCGGGAAACACAATATGACAGGACTCGGCGAAGTCATGCTTCGTCAGGGTGCAAACGGTGCAGTTGCCTATATAGGATGCAACACTGGTGGCCAGGAATGCGCACTGACCTTTATGCAGGGATTTATGCATTCATTTAAAGCATCAAAAAACAAAAGGTTTGGGGATTGCTGGAAAGAAGCGGTGGAGTATTATTACGAAAAGGAGAATCTGGGTACGTTGAAACCGACAGACGACTGGTATCCTCCAGCCATATTCATGCAAGCCATGAAGTTTATGGTGTATGGTGACCCTTCGCTCAAGATGCCCTGATCAGACAACACCAATCTCTTAAGTGTAATGAAACAGGTCCTTGATGGCGGGTGTGAACTCGATTTCGATCTCACACCCCAGGTTTCTGTGCTTCGGTAATCGAACGCACTGGAACAGCCTTGGTCAGATTCTTAAGAGTCTGTTTTGGTGCATAATTAGAAACTGCTGAAAGAAATATGAGTGGGAATAGGATGATATAGCTCTCAGGCGAGGAGAATGAGTATGGCAGAAAATCCTACAGACATAGATGAATATCTGGCAACCATACCCGATGACAAACGTGAAGCGCTTGAGGTAACAGTTCAGACTTGTGGGAATTTGTCATCCTGAGGAACGAATGATGACAATTTTACAAAGCTCGATATCTTCAAAGGAGCAATATATGAAAGTTTCAGTGTTAGGTAGTGGACAGATGGGGGAGAGTGTTATCCAACATCTGCTGCCCAGTCCTGAAGTACAAGAGATAACCGCATATGATGTAAATGCAGAGCGTCTGCAGGAACTCAAAGATAAATATGGTATACAGGTAACAGATGATCTGGACCAGGTGCTTTCGAATAAGGCAATAGAGCTGGTATTCATCGCTTCACCTAACCATACTCATAAGTCGCTGGCAATTCAATGTATGGAGGCCGGTAAGGCAGTACTGTGCGAAAAACCGATGGCTAATACATATGAAGACGCCAAGGAGCTGGTTGAGAAATCAGAGGAACTCGGTGCCTTCCTGCAAATTGGTTTTGAGTGCCGCTATTCCAAGCTCTATACCACAGTAAAAGAATGGATTGATGCCGGGTTGCTTGGGGATGTCGTAAACACCCACACCAACTATGTCTCCAGTGAATTCCATCACAAGGACAACTGGCGTAACAAAAAGGCAACCGGCGGCAGTATGTTCAACGAAAAGCTCTGCCACTATGTCGACCTCCCACGCTGGTGGATCGGTTCAAAGGTCAAAGACGTCATCTCGATCTGTTCACCGAATGTAATCCCGTACTATGAAGTCCGGGACAACTACCACACAACATATCGGTTTGAAAACGGAGCAGTCAGCCATCTGACCTTTATGATGATAGTCGGAGCTATGTTCCAGGGTGATCCTGACAAGAACGTAGTAGACCAGCAGCAGGGCGATGGGCACGAACTGCGGTGCTTGATAGTCGGCACAAAGGGAGCAGCTGAAGTTGATGTCTTCAAGCGCAGTATCAAGCGCTGGGAGTTCAGAGACGGCCCCAAATGCCTGGAAAGCCACTGGGTCGACACACAATACTATCCTGCAGAAGAAGAGCACAAATACACCCACAACACCAATGACCAGAGCCTGGATATTGTCAGACGGGTAGCTAACGGCCTGCCCCCAATGACCCCAGCCAGAGACTCCCTGGATTCCATGGCCCTCTGCTTCGCCGCAGAGCTTTCAGCAGACACAGGGGACATTGTTTCTATTGAAACAATTTCTTTGTAATTGATAATTGACAATGGACAATTGATAATGGAAACGGTAAACTCGTTCGTCCTGAACTTGTCGAAGGACGCGTGGAGAACAGAACCATTGCTCGCACACGATTGCAAATCGTGTGCATAATATAAAAACTAGGAGTAATTAATTGGGAAGACTGGATGACGTTATTTTACATGGTGAAGAGGAACAGAAGGCGCTCGCAGGGATATTTAAACAGATATCCGAATGGGGATTAAAACTACCGGCGGTTACACCCTACCCTCTTCACTTTGGACTTGGAAAGTTTTATGAGACCGGAGAGACCGAGTTCTGGATTGCCAACGAAGAAGAGCACGGTTACTGCGGAAAGTATCTGTTCGTCTTTGATGGCCAGACCTGCCCCTATCACCACCATGTGGTAAAGCACGAGACATTCTTTGTGGTCAAAGGCAAAATCAGCATGAAAGTCGGAGAAGAGGTCAGGGAAATGAGTGAAGGGGACCTGCTGGTAATGCCCCCGCTCCTCGATCACTCATTCACAGGAATTGGTCCTGCGCTTATCCTGGAAGTCTCAATGCCCAGCATACCAAACGACAGTTTCTTCGAGAATAAAGCTATCGGTGAAAATGGGGTTCTGTAAACACACCATACAATACAGTACCGTGTCATCCTGAAGAATGAAGGATCTGCTTTTTCCTTCTTGGATATGTTGAAAGCAGATCCTTCGTTCCTCAGGATGACAAGGTACGAAGGATGACATTATAAAAAAACTGGTCAAAGTGGACCAATGTATCCGGAGGTAAGTATGTATAAGTTATTAGCAGCAGCGGTTCTAATAGGAATCGTTGCAATACTATCAATTCCAGCACAGACTATAACCCTGGCAAAAAACAGCAAGACCGACTATGTAATCGTAACACCAACTTACAATGTAGAGTCTGAACTTACAGCCGCTAGAGAGCTGCAGAGCCATCTAAAACAGATCACTGGCGCAGACTTCCCTATCCTGCCTGAAACCAGCCTGGGAGCACGCACAAAATTTATCCTGGTTGGTCAGACCGAGATGACAAAAAAGCTCGTGCCGGATGCCAAATGGGCATCGCTGGGAACTGAAGGCATTCTGTTAAGGACAGTTGGAGACACCCTTGTTCTGACAGGAGGTAGACCCAGGGGAGTTATATACTCTGTCTATACATTCCTGGAGGATGTGATTGGTGTAAGATGGTGGAGCCACAACGAGAGCTTCATTCCGAACAAACCTGTTTTGACAATCGACAAACTAAACACTAGATATGTCCCTCAAATTGTGTCCCGTGAAGCTCATTTCTATGAGCCTAATAATTATGGTATATATGCCGCGAGAACCAAACAAACCGGACACTTCCATCCTGTTCCACAATCATACGGTGGACACTACAAACTGATTGGATGGTGCCATACCTTCTATGGTCTCATTCCTCCGGACAAATACTTCGCTCAACATCCTGAATGGTTCAGTATGCTGGATGGGAAACGCACTGCCAATGGAGGCCAACTCTGCCTGGCAAATGAAGAGATGCGTAAGGAGCTTGTAAAGAATGCGCTGGAATGGATAGCTAGAGATCCGGAAGCAGGGATAATTTCTATCGCACAAAACGACTGGGCTGGACAGTGTCAGTGTCCTGATTGCAAGGCCGTCGATGAAAAGGAAGAATCTCCGGCGGGTAGTATTGTCTATTTTGTCAATAAAGTGGCTGAAGACATCCACAAGAAATATCCAAATTTCCTGGTCGAAACCCTGGCATACTGGTACAGCCGAAAAGCTCCAAAAGTACGCCAAACCCGGACCTAACGTACTTATCAGACTGTGCAGCATTGAGCTTGATTATGGAATACCAATTACTGATCCACGCAGCAAGTCCTTTATGGATGACTTGAACAAGTGGAGCGCTATCTCTCACAACATGTACATCTGGAGCTATATAGCCAGTTTCGGCAACTATCTGCAACCGAATCCTTGCCTGCCTGTATATGGTCCTAACATCAGAGAGTTCGCAAAGAACAAGGCTGTTGGCGTCTTTATGCAGGGGGACTCATACAATGAAGCTACCTGCTTCGTTCGACTCAGGTCATGGGTCATAGCCCATCTGCTGTGGAATCCTTATCAGGATGAGAATAAACTGATCAAAGAGTTTATGGATGGCTACTATGGACCAGCAAGTCCATACCTTACCAGCTATTTGAAGCTGATCGATGAAGCATATGCCAAACGAGATCCAAACGGTTGGATGAACCCTGAGGCAATCTTCAAAGGCCAGAAACTTTTTGACCAGGCTGCTGCAGCTGTTGCGTCTGACCCGGTTATATCAGACAGAGTCAGTCGAGAGCGAATTCCACTGGACTATCTCTGGATAATAGATTATGCCAAATTGCAGAGTTGGGCTAAAGACAACAATCAGGAATTCATCGGCCCCAAAGACCCGATCGCTGCAGTAGATGAATTCATGGCTAAAACCAAAAAGTATAATGTCCAATACTCCAGAGAAGGTGGTCCATTGGTTGAGCCAAGGAGCTGGAAGATGAAGTTTGCTCCAGCAGCAGGACCTCCCGCGGAACTGGGAGATCTGACCGGCAAGAAAACATTCGACATCCAGGAACCCAAGTTCCGTCTGTTTGGTGAAGGACAATGGGTCAGCCTGATAGAGACTCCCGATGCATCCAACAAAGTAACCTGCATCATGCCAGGCTCAGGAACAAACTGGGCAGTGCAAGCACCAATAGACGGAGAAACCCAGGGCAAATGGCACTGCTATGCATCAGTGAAAGTAGATGCCATCGCAGCAACCGGCACTGCGTTTATAGCAGGCATATATAATACCGTAACTCCTGAGACTTCAATCACAACGCCAATAAGTATCGAACAGTCCGGGAGTGGGAAGTATAAGCTTATTGACCTCGGAGTTCAAGACCTGAAGCTCGGGATGTATTTCTGGTTCTCCCCAGCAAACAATCCGGATGCAATCAGAAGCATATCCATAGACCGCATATTCCTTGTCGCTGAGTGAGTTCTGCAGGTGCATTAAAATGAAATATCCGCAGATTTCACAGATTTACGCAGATTAGGGAAAACAGTCAAGGCTGGCAGATGTATTGCCAGCCTTATTGTGTAATGCTCATATTATAATCACCATAATCTGCGAAATCTGCGGATACTCTATTAAATTTGGCTATGGAGACGAATAATGAATGAGATGACGACTAAAGAGCGCGTAAAGCGGATGTATGAACATAAAGAAGCGGATAGAGTGCCTGTAACCGACGGTCCGTGGGCATCTACAATCGAGAGATGGCATAGAGAGGGCATGCCGGAGAATATCAGTTATGTCGATTATTTCGGATTGGACAAGTTCGAAATGATTGTGCCGGATAACAGTCCTCGCTTCCCCGCTCAGGTTCTGGAAGAAACAGAAGACTACAACATAGTAAAGACAAACTGGGGTGCAACTCTCAAGAACTGGCGGCATATCGGCGGTGTCCCTGAATTTCTTGATTTTACCATCACGAATGCGGATACCTGGGCGGAAGCAAAAACCAGAATGGTGCCTTCACGTGACAGGATTGATTGGACTTCCCTGGATCAAAACTATAAAATGTGGCGCAACAATGGCGCATGGATATCGGGACTGGCATGGTTTGGTTTCGATGTCACTCATTCATGGGTTGTGGGAACCGAGCGAACTCTGATGGCTATGGCAACTGATCCGGAATGGATTGTCGATTTCTGGAACCATACTCTTGATTTAAGCCTTAATCTAATGGAAATGATCTGGGATGCCGGATACGAGTTCGATGAACTGGCCTGGCTTGATGATATGGGATATAAGGGCCATCCGTTCTTTTCAATCGAAATGTACCGTGAACTGCTCAAACCAGTACATAAGCGTGCTACTGACTGGGCTCACAACAAGGGAATCAATGTAAGACTCCACTCCTGCGGTGACATACGAACCCTGATCCCGGATCTTATTGAAATCGGTGTTCAGATGTTGAACCCTATAGAGGTCAAGGCAGGTATGGATCCATTGGCACTCAAGAAACAATATGGCGATAAGCTAGGATTCCACGGGGGCTTGAATGCAGTTCTTTATGAGCATCCGGAAACAATGTGGGATGAAATGAGACGGGTCATACCAGTAATGAAACAAAACGGCGGTTATATAATCAGCTCAGACCACTCAGTGCCGGATTCCGTGAGCCTTGAGGAGTTTGGAGCATTCATTGATCTAGCCAAGCAGCTGGCCATATATTAGAAAGCTATCAATCATGAATGCGGACTAGTGGACAGTAAACATCCACTCATATGTATACTGTCCACCCAATTTTTCGTGTATTCAGTGCAAATGCGGTGTCATTTTTACATGTGGTTGTGTTCCCAAATCTGCGTAAATCTGCGAAATCTGCTGATGATTTAATACCCCAGTCTCCAATTAGCATCCATCTATATTCTTACATCCCAGCTTGTTTTCCGTGTATTCAGTGTATTCCGTGGTTATTTCCCCAGCTTCTCCCTTCCAATATCCGTCCAGCCCGTATATAATAGTTTGCAGACTCTCGCGCAATGTTTAAAATAACACGCGATAACCTATAGGGGTTTTGAATATGGCTACTGACTCTACATTTTTAGCATTTGACTTCGGCGCCGAAAGTGGACGGGCGCTTCTTGGTGAGATTAAGGACGGAAAACTTACTCTTAGAGACATCCACCGGTTCCCGAATGTACCTGTCATGGTGCTTGGGAAATTCCACTGGGATGTCCTGAGATTGTTCAATGAAATCAGACACGGCTTGCGTTTGGCTGTTCAGGAGACCGGCGGGAAGATCGACGGAATCGGCATCGACACCTGGGGAGTAGACTTTGCTCTGCTGGGTGAAGATGGCGAACCGATCGGAATGCCTTTCCACTACAGAGATGAGCGGACTAACGGAATGATGGAGAAAGCGTTCTCAATCGTTCCCAAGGCTGAGATCTGGGACAAGACCGGAATCCAGTTCATGCAGCTCAACTCACTGTATCAGCTGGTTGCACTGGCTGTCAGTGATTCACCTGCTTTGAAGAATACAGAAAAGCTGCTGATGATCCCGGACCTGTTCAACTACTGGTTGACTGGAGTCGGGGTTTCAGAGTTCTCTATTGCATCTACCAGCCAGGTTTACAACCCGGTGACAGGTGGATGGGATGAGGACCTGCTGAAAAAGATCGGCGTGGATCCTGCCATTATGCCTGAGATTGTCCAGCCTGGCGCTAAGATAGGCAATCTGGACAGCAAACTGGCTGCTGAGATGGGATTGACTAATGACATCCCTGTATTTGCTCCCTGCTGCCACGACACAGGCAGTGCAGTCGCTGCAGTACCTGCAACTACAGATAAGTTTGTATACATCAGCTCAGGAACATGGTCACTGATGGGCACCGAAATCGACAAACCGCTGCTCAGCCGTGAAGCAATGGAAGCCGGATTCACCAATGAAGGTGGAGTAGCCGGGACATTCAGATTCCTGCATAATATTATGGGACTGTGGATTGTTCAGGAATGCCGCAGAACATGGCTTGCACGCGGAGAAGAGATGTCCTACACGGAAATCACTTCAATGGCTGCAGAGTCCGAAGGGTTCAGGTCTATCATTGACCCGGATGATGTAATATTCCTGACTCCTGGAGATATGCCTGCACGTATCCAGGACTACTGTGCAAAATCCGGTCAGCCGGTGCCTGAAACATACGGACAGATAATCCGCTGTGCATTGGATGGCCTTGCACTTCGGTACAGAGATACACTGGAGAAACTTGAAAAGCTGCACCAGTGTGAGTTTGAGGCATTCCACATTGTTGGTGGAGGTATTCAGAACAAACTCCTTTGCCAGATTACAGCCGATGCTACCGGACGCAAAATAACCACCGGCCCAATTGAAGCTACAGCAGCTGGAAACATATTGGTGCAGGCTCTAGGAGCTGGCAAAGTGGAATCTCTAGCCGAAATACGCAAGATTGTCCGCAGATCGTTTGATGTTGAAGAGTTCACCCCAAGGGCTTCAACCACGCTAGAAAAAGCTTATGCAAAGTTCCAGGATTTACAAAAAGGTTAATTAGATTACAGCGGGGTGGATCTCTAGTTCCACCCCGTTTTAAAGCCACAGTCTACATATTTCTACCTATCCAGCTCTTTTTTCCTCTTTTCTGCGTTTTTAATGTTTCTATGCTTCTATCCAGGGTATATAACATACTATTGTATGCAAAAGCAACACGCCTTTGTGTAACACAAGCATTCAAACCAAGTTGATTGATTTCAAGGGGGAGATTGAAATGGCTGGAGTAAAACCAGGTCCGAATGCGGGTTCTGATGGAGCCCGAAGAATTGCACAGGCCCACAGTGGGTCGCATGATCATGACCGCAGAGGTGGATTTGCAGCAAATCCTGAACTGGCACGAGAAGCAGGCAGGCGAGGTGGTCAGATAGTAAAAGATAAATATGGTGATGATTTCTATCGAGAGATAGGTAAACGCGGCGGTGAAACGGTTAAGAAAGAACGTGGAGCTGAGTTCTACGCAACTATCGGCAAGATCGGTGGAGACAAACGCAGTCAGAGAATGAAATCAGCAGAAGAGCCTCCGCACATCTAACTCACATTATTCACTAAGCCTCACTTTTATCCGGAAGAATGGGCAAAAGTTGAGTTGGTCATGAATAACGAGGGCTAGTGCATAGCGAAGCGAGATTTGTTATGGCGATTTTTGGGATGCGGGCAACCATACTTGTGGGTATGCCCGTATCTGTATTTTTTCGCCTATTCTTCTTTGAGCCCAACAGCACGCAGTATGTGTTCGGCCATATATATTTGTGACTTAGCCCTCAGTGCGAGTGCTATGGCATCACTCGGGCGGCTGTCTATCACGATTTCGGTTCCATTAGAGATTATGGTCACCTTGGCGTAATATGTCCCATTCCAAAGGTCATCTATCAATATACGCGATACTGATCCACCCAGCTTGTTAATGACATTGTTCAACAGGTCATGAGTCAGTGGCCTATCCGCACTGTGCCCTTCTAATGCCAAAGAGATAGCCATGGCCTCAAACCGACCTATGACAATCAGGACGGTTCTGTCCTTTTTATCTCTAACAAGCACCACAAATTCAGATTGGTGGTCTTCCTCACGTACACGGTGCTCATAGACTCCGACAACACTGACCTCATGCTCCTCACCATCTTCAGGAACACTGTCTTCCGGCCTATCACCGAATGGATTATTCAGAAAATCGTCGGGCAGATCATCACCGAACTTGAACTCGTCTTCAGTCACCTAAGTCGCCTCAACTGGGGAACAATTCTCTTCATGCTGGAACAATTCCAGCATGAAGAAGTTTTCATAACATAATAGATATTTCTAAATGAGTGATGTCCTAATCAACATCCCCTTTTAGTGTCTTATCCACAATGTCCAGGAATTCCTTGTTTGATTTAGTATGTCTTAGACGATCATTAAGAATCTCTGAGGCTTCGTGTATTTCAAGCGCAGCCAGAACTCTCTGCAGATGCCAGACTTTCTTCAGAGTCATCTCATCGAACAGAAGTTCATCATGCCTTGTTCCTGACCTCTTGATGTCTATTGCAGGGAATATGCGTTTCTCAGCCAGGTTGCGGTCGAGAACTAATTCCATGTTACCGGTGGCTTTGAACTCTTCAAAGATTGCATCATCCATCCTACTGCCGGTCTCAACCAATGCAGTAGCAATGACTGTAAGGCTGCCTCCACCTTCAATATTTCTTGCAGCTCCAATAAATCTTTTCGGTCTATAAAGAGCGCTTGGGTCAAGACCTCCGGAGAGTGTCCGTCCACTGGGATTAACTGTAAGGTTGGATGCTCTTGAAAGCCTTGTTATACTATCCAGCAGGACTACAACATCCTTACCGGATTCAACAAGCCTCTTACTGAGCTCAAGCACCATATCAGCCACACGCATGTGGTTCTCAGGCATCTCATCAAATGTTGAGCTGACTACCATTCCTTTTACTGAACGTTTGATGTCAGTAACTTCCTCAGGACGCTCATCAATCAGCAGCACGATCAGCACAGCTTCCGGGAAGTTGGCAGTGACGCTGTTGGCGATGGTCTTTAGGAGAGTGGTCTTTCCAGCCTTAGGAGGTGCAACGATCAGACCTCTTTGTCCTTTACCGATAGGAGCAATTAAGTCGATGAACCTGGCGGATATATTCTCCGGAGTAGTCTCTAGTACAAACTGTTCTTCGGGATAGATCGGTGTTAGGTCGTCGAAGTTTTTTCTGGATCTTGCTGATTCGGGGTTTTCGTTGTTTACTGCCTGCACTCTTAGGAGGCTGAAGTATTTTTCGGAGTCTTTTGGAGGTCTAACCTGGCCGGAAACTATATCTCCAGTCCTTAGGCCGAACCTTTTCACCTGCGACTGTGAGACATATATGTCTCCCTGGGTCGGAGCAAAATTGCCATGGCGAAGGAATCCCCAGCCCTCTGACAATATCTCCAGCACACCTTCTCCGAAGAGCATACCGCTCTGTTCTGTGCTGGCTTTCATGATTTTGTAGACTAACTCCTGGCGTGATGCATAACCATCTTCAACTTTGAGTGATGCAGCCAGTTGTTCGAGTTCGTCAATAGTCTTACTTTCAAGCTCTGATAGCTCCAAAGTGTCCAATACTTTCACCTCATTGGGAACGTGTTTTCCCCAGCAGAATTGCCGGTCTAATAGTAGGTTATTGCGCTGAATAATATGTGGATATCCTGTGCTGTACTATCCCGTACAATATCGGAAAAGCATAGACAGAGAAATCGAGAATATAAAACAGGCTTGAGAGACACACAAATCCTATGCCAACGACGTTATATGGGTAGGCAATTCAGGATAGCTTAAGTAGTAACATAACTTGGCAGGATTGCATCGTAGGCCTGATGATGGTTCAAACGGAAGATTACAGTTGGTGAAACTCGCTTAACTATAATTATAGGTTATCCAGCAGCATTTGTCTAGTGCTGCGCAGTATTATTTGTAATATAACACTTACAATTGATAATTGATAATTGATAATTGACAATGAACAAGAGAAAAGAATCCAAAACCCGGTCTTTTTAGTTGTCCATTGTCAATTATCAATTGTCCATTACTTCGGCGTTACATCAACCACGGTTAGTCCCTTTCCCGGGACTTTTATGGTAAAACGCGGGCCGTCCGGCACTATTCTGGCAATCGGGAACGGACCAGCGACATGAACTTCAGATATATCAAATGACAGTTCCACAGTCGCCCGCACATAACTGTAGCTATCATTCGACAGTGCCACTCGGTAAGCCCCATTGGGCAGCTTGAACCAGCGTACAGTTATATTCTCAACGCCTTCAGTCACAATGGGGAACTTGCAGACTGTCTTGATGACATCTGCACAGATTTTCAAGAACTCATCTGAGACAGGAGCAAAATTGAGTTCAAACAGGAAGTTAACCGGTTCCTGTTTATCCTTGTCCCAATCCTGCTTGCACTCACCGAATAGCGTCGGTACCATCAATGTCGCACCAGGTCTATATATTCTGCAAATCAATGGTCGTCCGCACACAGCATCTATTACCTCGTAATCAGAATCAGGCAAACCAGACATATCAGGCCCGATGGCTACCAGTGGGCCTTTGGCATTTTGCAACACTTTGTTGAGTGTATCTGTATCCAGTTCGTGGGGATTTATCAACAAGACTGGACGTGTTGATTCCGCCAAATCCTCGGCACTGCAAACAGTCGTTATCCACGCTCCCCGTCTGCTTATCTCAAATGTCAGCTTATGAATGCTCCAAAGACCATCCTGAGCGAACTCAGAGATGTGTCCTTCCACATAGTTAGGCGACCAGACAAGCATCGGACCTGATGTGTCTACGGGATTGGAATCGAATGCCAGGTCCCACATACCCTTCAGCCGTTTCCATTCCAGCTTCTCAAGACCATCACCAAGGCAGGCCAAAGGTCCGGCAGCACAGCGGGTATATGTGTCTCCATCGTATCTATAGACATTGGAGAGTGAATAGATCTCTTTCTCAAGGACTGCAGGAGTGTGTCTGAGGACATCCCACTGCTCCTCAACATCCTTTAAGCCATTCAGATATACCAAAGGCAGCTCAGGGGTGTGCACGCCTGTCAGAAGCATTGTTGTCACATAGTTGTGATGTCTGTCACCGCCACGTGCTTCCATATCAGATGCTGCAGCAGCACTTTCGGTGATCAACACATCAATATCAGCATCCCGCAGCAGTGCATAATCTACGCCGTATCTGTATAGAGCTTCAAACGGATCACGGGTCCACGCAGCATTCGCAGCAATCAACAGGTTTTTCTCATGAAGCATCTTGGTAGCTTTGCCCAGGAATTGCCCCCATCTCCAAGCGTGGAATGTGCACCACTGTGTCCGTAAACTATTGTATATATAATCAGCTCTTGCTGTCAGCGCCGGAATATCTTCCCCTACAGTTATCCTAATGCCTTCAGGCAGGATGACACCTGTGTGAGCCAGGAACTGTCCGACCATATCATCCGAATAGTCCGATCTCCACAGAGGAGTCCGGGGATGTGCCCAGCCGTCTGCAGCATGCCAGCCATCGAAGCCGTAATAGTCGATTACTTCCATCAGTTTCCCGAAGAAGAAATCCTCATAGAAAGAGCCATCAACAAAACGCTTCAATGGGTTTATGCACGGGACTTTTTCACCGTCAGCCCATACTTCAGTAACTTCCATATGGTCCGGCAACCACTCTTTGTGGTAAATATTCCCACCAAAGAAGCTGAAAACCGCAGGGATAACCTTTACCCCGTGCTTGTGAAGCTCATCAACAAGCGTCTTGAGCTTATTGCTGTCCCATATCTGGATATCTCTCTCAGCATTAAAAGGATGGGCATTGTAAGAACTATAATCAAGCGGGAAAGTGACTACTTCATCAGACTCCGAAGAATGCTGATGCACAAAGTCCGGAGAGAAAATCAGCAGTGAGATAGCCTCCGGAATGAATCCCAACCGGTCAATATACTCCCCTACCCCAACGTCCTCCTGTGTGTTGTCGAATCCTATAAGTTCAATCCAAATCCATTTTCTATATTCCATTTCAAAAACACCTCTCTTCTGAATTATGAAGTATGAATGGTGAATGATGAAATTCTCCATTCATAAATTTTGTCATTCTGAACGCAGTGAAGAATCTGCTTTTCCAAGATCCACAATTCGCACCCAATCACTCCCAAACCAGCAGTAAGTGGTCGACAACTTCGCTAACCTTAAATGAAATCCCTTTTGAATCCGAAATAAAATCCAGTTCCTGTCCGGATATCGGGTTGTATAACCGATTGATCTTCTGGTTGGTATTCAGTTGAACATTAATATCCCTGATAGGTATAGGTTCATTTAGGGATTCAAACGAATAGCGGTGCCTGCGGTCGGCAACAAATGCAACGAACTGCAGGACCGTACGATTGCCTTTGCGACCCACTGTGATCTCAACAATCGATGGAGCATCGGTCTGTATGATCCTATCCTGAAGTGTGCTGTTCACAAGATTGTGCATCACCGTACGATGAGCGTGGTAGCCGGTGTTCAGATATGCTGCTGAAAGCGGTTGACCGAGAACAATGACCCGTCCATCCCCTCGTTTTGCAGATAATATCGAAGCCTTTCCTTCCACAAGATCAGGACCATGAAAATGCCCATAAAAGGTCTCTCTGGACCTCACACAGGGAGGATACCAGGCCTTTGCTAATTCAACTGAGTCATCCAACCCGGATATCTCAACGGAGGATGTATGCACATAATTTGCCATGTCAGGGACATTCTCTGCCAATTGCTGATCAGTCATCCTGTAATATGCACCCGGGTGCTGACTCAAAGATGCATCCCCTACTCCGATAAACCTGTGCCAACGTTCAATAAGATCCGGGGCAACGATAATCGCGCTGGCGTCCACAATCAATGTGCCTCCGGATTCAACAAATTGCTGGAGTTTGTCTATGGCAGGGTTGTCGAGGAACGGATGAATAAGCACAAGGGTCTTTGCATCTTCCAAGGGCATATCGAGGCTTAGAACATCCCACTGGTGATGACCTTCCATCAGGAGCTTCGCATTGCCGTAAAGTGAGTCCCAGATGTCGATACCGCCCGACACACCCGTTTGCTTCGAAGCCACCGCTGCAGAGGTTTCAAGGCCCTCCGGCACGACAATTGCTATCTCCCTGGCCCGTTTCATCCCGCAACAGTATGGCTGCCGGGGTTCGATAAATGAGAAAGCCTCTTTTATCGTAGAATATACAGCTTTCTCGAGTTTACTGCTCGGATGCATATGATCCCCTATACAACAGGAAGAACCAACTGAAAGATGAGAACCCAGTATCACTTTCAACTGATGCACTGGCGCCACAGTGCCGAAATCCCCCCAGTTCTTCAGGAACCTGCCTGTAACTCCGACAACCGGCAGACCGGCATTGCTCAGATATCTGCCCATAACCGGGAACTGAAACCATCCGGTCTGATAGGCAAGTGTTTCCACATAAAACTCTGATATAATGCCAGGCGCCTTGGTTGCTTCACCAAAAGCGTTGTAGCAGCCGATTTCAAGACGCATGCCAGGACGATATTTGTCCATCAACTCCTTGAGTTGCACGGTAAATGCCTGCATATTGGCAGCATTGAACTTGTTATGATCGAGTTCATTGTGCGGGTCAAGACCCAGAGCCTCCATCCGTCCAACACACGCTTCACAAAAACAACTCCCCGGCAGGTAACCGGCCATGTCTATAAAAATGCCATCCACTGAATGCTTGCTCAGACACTCCTCAACGTGTGGAAAGAAGAAGTCCTCCAGATAACGTCCACGATTGGGACACAGCCATCGCCAGTAAAGCTCTGAACCATCCTGGAGTATCTGGCTGTCCACCGGCTTGCCATCAGCCTGAAGTGCAACCCATTCCGGATGCTGCTCAGCAATCACTTCATCCACATTCAAACTGAAGTATGCAAGCAGGTCAATACCACGCTTGCGTGCCTCCACAGCTGCTGCCCCGAGTAAGTCGAATGAAAGTCCAGGATGACGGGTTCCGATGGATGTATCAAAATACGAATACCCGTGGTGGCACTTCGCAAAGAAAGCAATCGAATTGACCCTGCTCTCCTCCAGAACATCAAAGAATTCCTTAGCATCAAACTGCTCCCCCACACTCACAAAACCAGGCGTGTGGAAGTCCATATGTATCTGTCTGAGAGTATTTAAATCAACCATAATCAATCCTCACGATTGGACATTGAACGCTTATACTGAAAGAAGTCAGTGCCTCGATAATCTTGTCATTCTGAATGAAATGAAGAATCTCAAGCCTGTTAAAAGCAGTTGTAAATGTAAAACATTTACACTAGATTCTTCATTGCATTCAGAATGACATATTCCTATTACTTAGTTCTTCTCAATAACCAGCAACTTAAGCATCAGCCCATCTACTGTTGTGCTCAGCTTGTTGTTTACCAGTTCATAATCAACATTGCCCCAGGCATCCCGGCATTTTGATTTAAGACCCTTGAACGCATTGAAATCCAGTGTCACTGGCTGTGTTTTTTCGTTCCAGTAGTTTGAAACCACCGCAATCAGCACTTTGTCGGTCTCATAATAACTGACAAATATGTTCGGGTTGTCTTTTATCACTTTGTTGGCTCTTACAAAGTATGGTGTGAATGTATCACTGGTCAGATTATATTTATCGTATAGTCCCCACAGCTTCTGACTGGCTTCCAGGTAGTCTTTACCTGCACCTTCAGTGAGTCTCGGGTACGCATCTAATAGCAGCCCCTGTGCCCAGCAAACGCTGAGAAACGCTTCCGGACGCTTGAGCATATCGCATCCAACGCCATACAGCTTCCCGTTCATCATCGCTCTCAATGAATCCGGACCTGTGCGTGAAAACACTGGTTCAAAAAGACTGGAGGCTTCCCCGGTCCAATACCCTTCAACCAGTCCGAGCGCCGGAGGATAGGGCCAGCCTGCATGCTGATCAACTATAAAATCTTTGCGGTTCTTGAGGCCTTCAGAATAGACCATCTCACCAAATCTGCGACATGCCCTGACAGCGAAGGTCACAATCATACGTCCATAGGGATCAATTACCCCGCACCCATGCTTCTGGTTTGAACAGGCGCTTGGAACGAGCATTCCTGCGTCGTAGTAGACGCTTCTCAAATCATAACGCTTGACCGCTTCTCCAATGCCTTCAGCAAGCCGGTCATACCAGATACTGTTTGCGCAGATTCCGAATGAACTCTGATCAGGATCTCCCTGTTGGTAGTATATGTAAGGTCTGAATCCACCATCCGGATAACTGTTTGGTTTGGTCATAAGCAGGTCGTGATAGAGTGGAAACTCCGGAATCTTGTCGGACATCAGGGAGTTGAAATAGACCGAAAGATCAACGCCTGCCTTTTTAGCAGCTGCGACATACTTATCCATGTCGAGTTCGTTTCCGCCAGGCTTCCAGTAGCCTTCAAAGGTGGTCCAGTTCTCATGAACGTGTTCTATCTTTACCCCTTCAGTAGCGACTTTATCCAGGAAACTACCCAGCGTTCCATCGGGCATGGTATGGATCTGTTCCCATCCTTTGGGCCAGAATGTGCAATCGATTCTAAAATCTTTGTGGAAATCGTTGCGGAAAGCGCGCACCGGGAATGGCTCCAGACCGAATAAAAACTTGACTTCACGCGTGTGCAATCGTTTCAAACCGTCACTTATCAGGATGACCAGATTGACTCTGCCATTTTCGCCTCTCGTGATCTGATAGGTGGAATCATAGTTCTTAACGTTCCATCCACGCGGTCCT
This sequence comes from Abditibacteriota bacterium, assembly GCA_942493375.1. GTDB lineage: Bacteria > Armatimonadota > UBA5829 > UBA5829 > UBA5829. The sequence continues at coordinate 1,859,033 of OW818698.1, forward strand.
TCAAGACTGACACCAAGCCCACGATACTTCTCATCGGTATCTGTTGATAGACTCACAAAATCCGTCAATGGCACATTGAGCTTCTCACCGTCCTTGAGCAGACGACCATGGCAAAGTGTATCTCCACTGTAGTCAAGCTCTTTAGGTTCGATCAACTTGCCGGTTTTACTGTCTTTCGCTTCACGGAAGAGATAGTCGTGGAACAGAGTCTCGTAACTCATGAGGATATCGGAATCCAGTTTGAGCGGGATCACGATCTCAAGCTTGCCATACTCAAAGGGCTTATCTGATTTTAGGCTGACATCATACCAGGTGAAACCATCATACTGGTGGTCAGCCTGAATTGTCAGCGTTTTTTCGCCAACCAGACTCTTTGACACCAATCGAACCTGGTTTTTATTGGATGATACCTTTCGGACTTTACCTGCAGCCAATAGCGGTTTGCCGTCAAATACTATCTGCACAGGTTTCTCCAAAATCGGCACACCATTGACACTTATCTGGCTGGGTAGAATCCCTTTGGAAAGGTCGAATGAACTAACGGATGCGCTGACTTTTCCATCTCTGAAACCTACGCTCGGATAGTACCGGGAGGCATCGAGCTTGGAGATATCATAATCAGACTTGCCGGGTTTGAATGTGAATATTGTGTTGGATAAGCTGGCAAAAACTGTCCCGGATTTATTCAGGAATGTGTAGTCAAACTTGTGGTCACCAGGCTTCCACGATTTAGAACTGACATACTTCCTTGATAGATCCTTCAGTGAACTTCTCAGGACTTTCTTGCCATCTACAGTTAACTCAACGGTCTCAACAAACTCTTTCAACACATCAGCATTGCGCAGGACTACCGAAAACCTGTAAGGGTCCATTGCAATCAACTCGATGAATGGGACCAAATCGTTGATAATCTCTGCCTTATAAGCAAAAGATTCACCGGATTTAAAATCGACAATAGCATTCTTTACCTGACTGAGTGGGATATTATCCGATATAACAGCACCGGTCTCAGGAGTATATTCAGCCTTTATGTGGGCTCCAGTAGGAGTGTAGACAATATCGCTGAGGTCAATTTTCTTTATAAAAGACTGGGAGGATGACAGCTTGAATGTGCCCCATGAGGCTACATCGGCGAAGTCAACCGGCAGGTGCACCCAGGTCAGACAGTAGTTATTGCCAGGTTCATTGCTGTTGACAGCAACATTGCCGCGAAGGATGCTTCCGTCAGCAGGATTCATACCCAACTCTACAAATGTGATACGTGCCTGGACCTGCCAATTGTCGGCATTTGTTGTAACCTTATAATCCGGATTTCCGTTCCATGACTTATCTCTGTCGCGGGAATCATAGAGCGCGCCTACAGCGTTGATAATATACTGGGTAACCGATCCTTTTCCGTTAGGTTGTAGGAATATCTCTACCCGGTCATCGTTCCAGATAATACCATCGCGCTCATTGAGCCCCGTTGGCTTATATCCGGATTTTACAGGTATTGTGAAAGAGAAGATGATAGCTTGCAGGTCATAGCTTACAGTGCAATTGGCTTTTCTGGAAAGCTGTGCCCGTTGGTGTGTGTAATCAAATAATAAAGGTACTTCAGCAGCGCCTCTTTTTGCATCAGGCACTGTAAGCATTGCAGCGCTGTTGTCGATTGCACTGACAGTGGCTGAGCAACCAAGTATAAACAAACATACTATTATTATAAAACGAGAAAGATTGCGATCAGTCATTGTTAATTCCTTTCGATTGGAAACACTCACTCAATTCACCCTCATAATGTGGGTTAGGTGGATTGTATCCCCAAGCGGAGTCAGAAGTCAATGCGTGTCCTGTTCTTAGCCTCTCCACCACAATAACGAACTCTGATAAGTAGCACTACAAGATACTACAGCATTAACAGTTTGACGTCAAACCATTGCATAGCAAAGATAACCCGAATCCGTGTATCGCTGCATACTTTCACAAGAAAGGAATTCCATTCTTGTAAATCTTGAGAATCTTGTTAATCCTGTCCAAAGTGACTCAACTTGATCATGAAACCTAAGAATATAGCCGCTCCTACTTAGGAGGCCGGTGTTTTTCCAACAGTTCTCCGATTCCAGCCATTATTCGTTTGGAGACTTCATCTACCGCTGTCCGCCCACCCGTTTGCCTTAAGTCAGCGTATTCGATAGGTTTACCGAACACTACTTTTACTCTGCTGAATCTGAGCAAGAAGGAATGCGGGGGCAGGAATTTCTCTGTGTCTACCAGGGCACACGGAATGACTACAGCATTGGAACGCAGGACTATCATGCCTACACCGGCTTCAGCTTCCAGCAGTGTCCCGTCGAGAGAACGTTTACCCTCAGGGAACATCGCAACTGCCATACCAGCCTGGACAGTTTCTATAGCAGTTTTTAAAGCAGTCCTGTCAGCTGTTCCTCTGTGCACGGGAAATGCATGACACCAACGTATAAGCGAGCCGAGAATCGGGGTCTCAAACAACTCGATTTTGGCCATAAATCTTGCCGGTCTGGGAGCGGAGCAACCCAGAGTCGGAGGGTCCATATAGCTGACATGGTTGGCGCAGATAATCACCCCGCCGGTCATAGGAACGTTTTCTCGCCCTATAACCTCAACACGCCCTATGAACCTCATTATCGGCCACAATATAATCTGAGAAAATCTATAGAATCTGAATGTCATTGTTTATTCCCAACCCTTGAGTCATGTATAGCAGCTATCTTATCTACAACCTGTTCAATCGAAACACCATCAGTGTTGACCATAACAGCATCTGAAGCCTGAGCCAGCGGAGCCGTTGACCTTGTGCTATCACGCAGGTCTCTCTCGCGTATCTCAGTCTCAACCTGCTTAACGTCTGCCTGCATGCCTTTACGGGTCATTTCCAGCGTCCGACGCTTGGCCCTTTCTTCTACTGAAGCAGTAAGATAGACCTTTACCTTTGCATCTGGGAACACAACAGTCCCAATATCACGGCCTTCCATCACTACACCTGCTTCATCATCAGCCATGTTCCGCTGTAAATCAACCAGGCGCTTGCGGACACCGGGAACAGCGCTGACTGGAGAAGACAATCGTGTAACTTCAACACTCCGTATGGCCTCAGTAACATCCTCGCCATCGACATACACTCGCTGTCCGTTTTCTGTATCCTTAAGCCGTATGTCCAGTTTTTTTGCTGCTCGTGTAACTTTTGCAGGATCAGAAACCGGAACACCATCTTTCATTATTCTATAAGCTACAGCGCGATACATCGCTCCGGTATCTATATACAAATATGAAAGCCTCTCCGCAACAAGTCTGGCAACAGTGCTTTTGCCTGCGCCGGCTGGTCCATCGATGGCTACTACTATGCAATTACTACTCATTTTGGCATCCTTATAAGGATGTACTTGTTACACAAGTACATTGGATGTACTTGCGTAACAAGTACAAGAGATGCATTTACTTGCGTATATGCATTTGCCTTATCTGCTTTCCCTGCTCAAACAGCTTCATCAATTCCTGTTCATCATTCGCTACAAGAGCACTTTTGAATCGATTCAGCCATTGTGACAGTTCATCGATCTCCTCGCAGATAAGGTCCGCGTTAGTCAGACAGATATCCCTCCATATTTCAGGAGGACTGTCTGCTATGCGGGTTAGGTCTCTGAAGCTCCCGGCCGCCAACCGAAAACTCTTGCCTGTTTCCCTGTCTGATTGTTGTGCAACTTCAAGCAGAGAGGAGGCCATAATGTGAGGAAGATGGCTGATAGCTGCTACAGATTTATCGTGGGCAAGTGGGTCCATAATCTCGCAGCAAGCGCCTATACCATCAACGAACGAACTGAGCTTATCCAGTGCCAGTAAGTTAGTGTTTTCCTGAGGGGTAAGTACATAGGTGGCTGATCGGAACAGTTCGGGGAAAGCATATTTGGCCCCGGATTTCTCCGTGCCGGCCATCGGATGCCCCCCTATGAAATGTACTCTCTCTGGCAATATCTCAGCTGCCAGTTCTACGATTGTGCGTTTAGTGCTGCCAACATCGGTTACAATGGCGTCTTCTTTGAGATTGTCGGCTATTTCTCGAAATGAATGCGCGACAGTGCGGACTGGAGTGCATACAAATACAATGTCTGCATCAATTACGCATTCCGCCGCACTATTGGCGATGGTATCTATGGCTCCGATGCTGACAGCCTCCTCGAGGTTTGCCCGGTTCCTGCCATAGCCGACAACACGCCTGGCCAGATTTGAACGCTTGGCTACCATTCCCAGGGAACCGCCGATCAACCCAACCCCAATAACCGCCATTGTATTAAATAGCGGTTCTGTTCTATCCTGGGTCATTAAACGTATCTGCCAACAGCTCTCGAAACACTCGAAAGACTCTTCATCAATATATCGAAGTTCTTGGGTGTGAGAGACTGAGGGCCATCTTTCATTGCCCGTCCGGGATTAGGATGAACTTCAATCATAAGTCCATCTGCTCCTGCGGCAACAGCAGCAAGCGCCACTGGCTGGACAAGCTGGTATTTACCCGTCGCATGACTGGGGTCCGCAATTATTGGCAGATGACTGAGAATATTCACCGCCGGTATTGCGCTGACATCAAAAGTGTTGCGGGTAAAGGTCTCAAATGTCCTGACACCTCTTTCGCAAAGTATGATGTCATAATTTCCCTGATTGGCAATATACTCCGCAGCCTGAAGCCATTCTTCAATAGTTGAAGACATACCCCTCTTCAGCAGGACAGGCTTTTTAATCCGTCCCACTTCGGTAAGCAGTGAGAAGTTAGCCATGTTGCGGGTGCCTATCTGCAGCATGTCAGTATATTTCGCGACCAGTTCAACATCGCGTGTATCCATAACCTCGGTGACTATCGGCATCCCGGTCTCTTCCCTTGCTGCTGACATCATCTTGAGGGCGTCCTCACCAAGACCGTGGAAACTGTAAGGGGAAGTGCTTGGTTTAAATGCCCCACCCCTCAGAATACTCGCACCGGATGCTTTTGCAGCCTTTGCAACTTCGATAGTCTGCTCTTCGGTCTCGATAGAACACGGCCCAGCCATCACCACAATCTTCTGCCCACCGATATCTACATTGTTACCAACCCGGATGATACTCTTGTCCGGATGGAATTCTCTACTGACTACTTTGTAAGGCTTGAGGATCGGGACAACGCGCTCGATGTAGTCCAGAGAGGACAACTGCTCCGCAATCATCACTTTCTCTTCGTCCAAAGCGCCTATTGCACCAACAATGGTCTTCTCTACACCCTTGGAAATGTGTACCCCGTAGCCACGGTCTTTTAAGTTACCTACAAGCTCTTCAAGGTCCGCATCCGTCGCTGAAGGCGACATAATAATAATCATAAGCCAAGTACCTCCGTGAGGCATTCAATGAACCGCTTGTTCTGCTCAGGTGTTCCGGTGCTGACTCTTATATGTGTGGGACATCCGAATATATCACCGGTCCTCACGATGACTCCCCGCTTGAGGAGCTCTGCAAATACTTCACGACAGTTCTTCTTAACATCGATCCACAGGAAGTTCGCCTGTGATTCTACATATTCAACTCCCAGTCTCGTTAACTCTTTGTAGAAGAACTCCAGTGATTCCCTGTTGAGTTTCTTGCTGCGAACGACCTGGTTGGGATCTGCAAGAGAAGCAAGAGCTGCTTCCTGTGCAATACTGTTGACGTTGAATGGCGCCCTGACCCTCTCCAGGATATCGATAATACGCTTAGGCGCTATTCCGTATCCAACTCTGAGCCCGGCTAGTCCGTAAATCTTGGAGAATGTGCGCAACACCAGCACATTCCGATCCTGCTTGACCCACTCCAGACAACGAGTGTAGTTTGGATCGTCAACATATTCATAATATGCTTCGTCCAGGAACATCACGCAGTTGTCGGGAAGCTTATCAAGCGCTTTTTCAATTTCATCGGCCGAAATAATAGTCCCGGTCGGATTGTTCGGGTTGGTGACTGTGACAATACGAGTCTTGCTGTTGACCTGCTTCATCATAGCCTCAAGATCATAGGCCCAGTTTTTCAGAGGGACCATATGAGCTGTAGCATCCATCACACGAGCAGCGGTCTCATATTCAGAAAACGTTATATCAGCCTGAACTGTCTCATCTCCAGGATTTAAAAGAGCCATACTCAGATAGAAAATGACTTCATCTCCCCCGGTACCGAATAACAGCATGTCAGGATCTACCCCAAGATGTGTAGCCAGGGCTTGCCGGAGCTTATAGCAGCTGCCATCGGGATAAAGAGCCACGTTCTCGGCGGCCTGCTTCATAGCCTCTATCGCCAGCGGAGAAGGTCCGAGAGGGTTTTCATTTGAAGCCAGTTTGCTGACATCATCCAGGCCAAGTTCACGCTTGACTTCCTCGATCGGTTTCCCAGGCACATAGGGTTTTATGTTGAGTATACATTCACGAGCTTTAAGTGTCATATTGTCCATTTTCACCACTCCTAACGAACTCAAGGATACCACAAACAGGAGGAGAAGGGAAAGTATGAACGATGAATTATGAATGATGAAAACGGAAATGGGAAACAGGAAATTATGAATGTTGAATTATGAATTATGAAATAGAAACACCCTTCCGTTCGTGCTGAGCCCGTCGAAGCACGAACGGAAACGGTAAAATAGTTCAGAAATGGTGCCACATTCACCCCATCCCTTCCTAAAGCCTAAAGTCTAACGCCTGAAGTCTCCTTCTAAAAAACCACAAGCTGATATCCATTGACTTCCGGAACTATAACCGACAGGTATTCTCCTTCGTCTGTGAAATGAATGCTCTCTCCTGATGGTGCAAGGTAGGCCTTGGTGATAGTCTTCTCATCTTTCTTCAACTGGACTTGAACATTGCGCAGGCAGATAGGCTCTTCAATAACCTGGGCCATTCCTCTGGTTTCCGGGCAGTAGCAGAGCAGGTGAACCAGTCTATCCCCTTGCTTGCTATATGCAGTGGTTACCTGTCCGAATGATGGCATTCCAGTAACTTTGATTAGTGGGTTAGGAAGCAACCTGGTGAGTAGATTTCTGAACAGAGTCTTGTGTGCCGGCACTGCATGTGCATAGTATCCTGCAAATATCGGGAAGCTGATATAGATTATGTTTCTGGTCTGCACAACTGCAGGTCTGCCGGTCTGTTTCTCAGGAGGAGTGTAGAAGTATTCGTGATTCCAGTCCCATTTACCGAAGTTATCATAGGGTTGAATTACACTCGCCAGCACCTGAGCATCATCACCAGCCTGAACCGCTGCTGCCTGCAGATAAACTGCTGTTGGCATATCAGGAACGCCTTCGGATACTTCAGGTTCTGCTGTAAAGTATGTTGGATCAAACGGCTCTTTGCCTTGGTAGATAACACTCTCCGGAGCAAGCGCAAACTTAGTCCTATCAGCATTAAACCCACCATAACCAGAACAAATGACCGATCCGCCACTATCCAGAAATGCATTTACCCGTGCCTGCAAGTCATCGGTCAGTGTCGATGCATCCGGAAGCACCAGCACCTTGTAACCAGAGAAGTCCGTGCTGCCATCGGTGATATCGAACTGCTGCTTAAGCTCCGAGAGCATCCTGGATGCACCTTTGATTGGATTTATCGCATCCCAGCCACACGGATCTATCTGAGGGGACCAGTCAGCAGGAATCCACCTGTCACCCAGCCATGGTTCCAGGACCAGGATATCTGCTTGAGGTTTGGAATCATAGGTCCAGGGCTCCAGCTTTTTGACTTCGGAGTAAGCACTCCCCATCACATCATAGACTGCCGAAGTCAGCTTTCCAACCGGATGCAGATGATCTCCCACAGAACACGTTCCGCCATTTGCCAGGGAATAGTAATGGTCATATATCAGAGATGGCACAGTTCTGAGACCACCAAAATCTCCCCAATCGCGCAGGAACCTGCCGGTCATTGTAAAGTAGGGTTTATTCAAGCTCCTTGCATAACGAATGGCAAACGGCAGAAAGTCATATCCCCATCCACCGGTTGGCAGAACTTCAATCTCCAGATGCGTAGGCTGAGATTTATAAGGCATTCCGTTGTAAAACAAATAAATAGAATCCCCTACTCTATCCCTGACATTTCGGGTTACTTCATCACAGAACTCATGGTTAGCCATGATCGCATACTGGGTTACCTGGGCAGGGTCCATAACATCCATTCCCAAAACTCTCATCTTGTCCAGGCACTCCGAACCATAACAAGGCGTGTTGGTAATGCAATCAAGGAACAGCCCATCCACAGGATACTTATCCAGCACTTCATCGATCATTGATATAAGGTGTTCGCGGTATGAAGTATTGCGGCACATCTGGCGATTAAAATTGCTCATATCCGCAATATTGATCACCTTGCCCTGCTGGTCCACTTTGCACCATTCACGGTGATACGCTGCATGGTCCTGATCTAACCCGGCATTGAAGTAAGCAGCTACTTTGATCCCGAGTTTATGACAAGCTTCCACCATTCCACCAAGCATATCAACTTTCAGCGCCGGATGAACAGTTCCGATAGAAGTCGGATAATAAGCAAAACCTATGTTACAACGTGCAAAGACAGTAATGTAGTCAACATTTGCTTCGCAAAGCGTTCGTGCAAACTCATCCGGGTCAAAACTCTCCCCCAGATCATATGCAGACGGCATAGTATGAAAATCCAGATGAATAGCCCTCTTCGGAAAACCCAAGTCAACCAAATCCGCCTCCAATTAAGCACATATTTTAAGCGCAATATTTAAAACGGCCAATTCCGTTCGCACTTCGACTGCGCTCAGCACGAACGGAATTGGCCTGAAGTCTTAAGCCTAAAGGCTTTCCTTCTTATTCAAACACAACTAGCTGGTATCCATTAACCTCAGGGACAGTCACAACCAGATAATCTCCCTGCTCTGTGATAGTTAGGCTCTCCCCGGATATAGCCAGAAATGCTTTAGTTATAGCCTTCCCATCCTTCTTCAGTTTGACCTCGATATTATGAGCACATATTCGCTCTTCTATAACCTGGGCCATTCCTCTTGCTTCCGGGCAGTAACAGATCAAATGGACAAGTCTTTCACCCTTATTGGTGTATGCAGAAGTAACCTGACCGAATGAAGGCATTCCCGTAACTTCCACAATCGGATCCGGCAGCAATCTAGTAAGCAGGTTCTTAAGCAATGCCTTGTGAGCCGGCACTGCATGGGCATAGTATCCCGCAAACATGGGGAAGCTGACATAGATTATATTGCCAACCTGCATCGCAGCTGGTCTGCCTGTCTCTTTCTCCGGAGGGGTGTAGAAGTATTCGTGGTTCCAATCCCATTTACCGAAGTTGTCGTAGGGCTGAATGACATTTGCCAGCACTTTGGCGCCTTTACCAGCCTGCACGGCTGTTGCCTGCTTATAGACGGCTGTTGGCATGTCAGGAACACCATCGGCTACTTCCGGTTCAGCAGTGAAATAAGTGGGATCGAACGGCTCTTTGCCTTCGTATATCACACCCTCAGGGGCAAGTGCGAACTTGGTACGCTCAGCATCAAATCCACCATAACCCGAGCAGATCACCGATCCACCTTTTGCCAGGAATGCATTGACTTTTGCCAGCATGTCACTCGTGAGGGTAGTAGAGTCCGGCAGGACCAGCGTTTTGTATGGAGCAAAATCAATGCTGCCATCGCTGACATCGAACTGCTGCTTGAGTTCGGAAAGCATTCTGGTAGCTCCCCTAACAGGATCCAGCGCTTCCCATCCTGCTATATCATTCGGCATTCCCCAGGTAGCAGGAAAATCTCTCAATCCTGGTTCCACAACCAGAATCTCTGTCTGAGCTTTTGAACCATATGTCCACGGCTCAATCTTCTCAATGTCAGAATATATGTCGCCTATCAAGTCATAAACTGCAGGTTCAAGTTTTCCAACTGGATGCAGATGGTCACCAACTGAACAGGTGCCGGAGTTAGCCAATGAATAATAAAGGTCGTATTCCAGCGATGCGGCTGAACGCAAACCGCCAAAATCTCCCCAGCTCCTGTGGAACCTGCCGGTCATCGTGAAGAATGGTTTGGGTTTCGTGCGGACATAGCGGATAACAAATGGCAGATAATCATATCCCCATCCACCGGTAGGGAGGACTTCAATCTCTATATGTGTTGGCTGGATATCATATGACATACCATTATAGATTATGTTGATATCTCCGGCTTTTGCCTGGACCTGGCTTGTAACTTCGTGGCAAAACTCTTGATTCGCCATGCCGGCATACTTGACGACTTGAGCCGGATCCATCACGTCCATACCCAGGGCTCTCATCTTGTCCAGACATTCCGAACCATAACACGCATGAGATGTCATGCAATCCAGGAATATCCCGTCAACCGGATACATATCCAGCACTTCATCGATCATTGATGTCAGGTGCTCTCTGTAACCGGTATTGTAGCACATGAGACGGTTGAAGTTCCCCATCTCGGCTATCTTGATCACTCTGCCCTGCTCATCAACTTTGGTCCATTCGCGATGGTTTATGGTGTGCTCGTGATCAAGACCGGCATTAAAATAGGCTGCTACTTTAATACCAACTTTGTGACAGGCCTCAACCATCCCGCCCAGCATATCAGACTTCATATGAGGATGGGGGATTCCGATTGTTGTCGGATAGTATGCAAAACCTATATTGCACCGTGCAAAGACAGTGATATAGTCAACTTTCGCCTCTTTCAATGTCTGAGCAAACTCTTCGGGATTGAAGTCGTCACTCAGGTTGTAAGGAGATGGCATTGTATGGAAATCCAGATGTATTGCTCTTTTAGGAAATTCAGAGTTAATCACAAATTGCCTCCATTGGCTTTCAATCCGCTTTATTCACCAAGTGTAAATGCAGAGCATTTAAGTATAATGCGGGTCGGTATTTACATGTTGTATTGCTTTTCAAGTGCTATTGTCAAGGTTATTTTGAATTATTGCATCCAGGGACGTACGACAGAGGGTTTGTTTGGGGTATTCCCCCGGCAAAGATATTGCAGGGGGAATAAGAATCCAGCTAACCCGCATTATTCACCATACTTCGCTTTTGGCCGGCAGTAGGGACAAAAACTGAAAGTATAAATACAGAGTATTTATACCGTCAATCATGAATAATGCGGGCTAATAGAGCCACCGTTAGGACTATCGTGTTACAGCAATAGCCTCTATCTCTATCTTCACACCTTTTGGAAGAGCCTGGACCTGGACTGTGGACCTTGCCGGTGGATCCTGTGGGAAATACTTACCGTAGAGCTCATTGACACGCGCAAAGTCCGCCAGGTCTGTGAGAAATATCGTTGTCTTAACTACATCAGTCATCTCCAGACCCTCAGCTCTGAGCACCCCCTGTATATTATCCAGCACTGTTCTTGTCTGCGATGTAATGTCAACAGCTTCGATTTGACCAGATGCTGCATCTATGGGGATTTGACCGGATATAAACAGGAAGCCATTTGCTTTTATTGCCTGGGAATAAGGACCTATGGCTGCTGGAGCCTGAGAGGTTTGGATTACAACTTTCATTATTTCATCCTCCTTCGAAAATAGAATATTTTCGTCCCTTCGTAGCGAGTCCGGCAGGTTTTCGCTGCAGGCGAAAATCGAGAGGACTCATGCTACGATTCTTAAATAAATGTGAGTATACAGTTGATCAAGACTGGTTAAGATATCATCTTTTGAATCTCATCAATACCAGGAACTCTACCTGCTACTTTAACTTCCCCATTTACCACTAGCGCAGGGGTAGTCATAACGCCGAATTTCATTATCTCCCGTATATCTGAAACTTTTTCAATTTCATACTCAATTCCGGACTTATCGGCGGCTTCTTTTGTTAGTTCTGTTAGTTTCGTACATTTAGCACATCCGGTGCCCAGTATCTGCAGTTTAATCATGAGAATTACCTCCCGGAAATTTTGTTAGTTATCATTGCATATTCAACACTACTGATAACCGCAGGAAAAGTTAAATGCTATTAAGTTTTATACTACATACGAAAATATAGTGCAACAATTAAGAAAAGTATTTGGTCTACCGGGAATAATACCGGCCCGTCCAGAAGCAGTCGAGGGATGCGAAAATGTATTCAAGCTTATTATACGCAATATAAGACTGGATTAATCCATTCAGTTTACAGTTATATTTGTCAGGTAAGTTACAGAACTACCAAGCCGATAATTAAATAATGGTGTAGTTATGTATCAAACACTACCTGAATGGTGTTTGGTTACAATCTTATCTTTTTGGTTGTGGCTTGTGACGTAGTATAATAAATATGGTATTTTTCGTTCAACGATAAGAGGCGAGAGGATTGCTTACATGAGAGATGCAGGATGTGCAAGCAACAAGCGCGACACGGTAGCTATAGCGTACAGACGATTTTGGCTAATTGCAGTTCCTGTCGTCTTTGTTTTCGCAATATCCGTTTTCTTGTTCACAGGCGAATACAAACATACTACTGAACTACAACAAAAGAGTTCTCTTAAACAAACAGTACTGTTGGCGATGAATACAATCACTCCTATTCTTGAGAGTGTCCGCCTTAGAAAATTGACTCCCTCCCAGGGGATTGAGCAAGTCCGTAACTTAACCAGGCAGATGATTTACAACGACGATTATGGTCCTAACTATATCTTTATGAGCGATTATGATGGCAAAATGCTGGTTCAACCATATGAGCCAGTAAAAGAAAACACTAACCAGTGGGATCTTAAAGACAGTAATGGCAAATATATAATACGAAACCTTGTGAAAGCAGCACAGAGTCATCCAAATGGTGGTTTTGTTGCATACCGTTACTATCCTCCAGGATCAAACAAAGCAGAGGACAAACTCAGCTTTGTAATGCCTATACCGGAACTTAACTGTTACATAGGTACTGGAGCGTATTTATCTAAACATTATAAAGAACAATTAAGACTGTATAATTTTGCATTGTGGTGGTCTTTTTCATTTCTCATTATTTTGAGCATTCCGAGTGCATTTTTCCTTCGCAGTGTTGTAATACAGAACCAACGTCTCAACCAGGAACATGAAGAACGTCAAAGAGTCGAAGCAGCACTGGCAAATAGTGAGGAAAGACTACGACTGGCTATGGAAAGTGTCAAAGACGGTTTGTGGGACCTTGATTTACCTACAGGAAAAGCCTATTTCAATCCGGCTTATTACACGATGTTAGGATATACCCCTGGTGAGTTTGAATCATCCAGATCACAATGGGAGCACTTGCTGCATACAGATGACATCCAAAGAACCAATGATGCAATCAACGCATCAATAAGTGGAGAACAAAAAAACTACGAATGCGAGTTCCGCATGCTGGATAAGAATGGCGATTGGAGATGGATTCTGTCTCGCGGTAAAATAATAGAATGGGATGCTGATGGAACTCCTCTGAGAATGATAGGAACTCATACCGACATACATCAACGTAAACAAATGGAGTCTGATCTACGTAAACTTACGGAGGAATTGAAACGACGAGAACAGCTATTAATGGTTTTCCTGGAGAGTCTACCTGCAGCAGCTTATTATAAAGATATCAATGGCTGTTATACCATCGTTAACAAGGCATTTGCAGACATGGTCGGCAAACCTAAAGATGAGCTTATCGGAAAAACTGTATATGACGTGCTTGAGGAACCAAGAGCCACCGCTATGCATAATGCAGACTTGATGGCCTGGCAAAATCCTGGTCAGGTGCATATCTATGAAGGCTACTATCATGTCACCAATCCATCTATTATCATGTCTATCCGTAAACTGGCTGTTATTGGACAAGATAATCAACCGGTAGGATTGGCCGCACTTCTTTTTGATGTCACTGAACAACGATTAGCCCAGCAGGCCCTGCAAGAGAGTGATGAACGACTTCGAACCGTGCTGGAGAGTTCAGCCGATATGTTCATGTTGATGGATGTAGATGGCAAAATACTATTTGCCAGTGGTGTAGAACACTGTGGTATATCCCAGGATAACATACTTGGTAAATATGTCAGCGATGTATTCACACCTGAATCGAATGCTAGAGTGATGAAAGCCATCTCTGAATTACTAAAAACCGGAACGACACACGAAAACGAAGTCAGAATGCGTATTGACAATACTGATACCTGGTTCCTTGAGCGATTATTTCCTGTAATGGATAATGAAGGCAACATTAAATCTGTCTCTCTGCTTAGTCACGATATCACAAGAATGAAAAGTGCAGAAGAAGCCTTAAGGGTAGCAGAAGAATATTTCAGGAATATATTCGAGAATGCTGCAGTAGGCATTTTCAGGACCAGTATGGATGGGGTGCTTCTGGATTGCAATAAAGCACTCGACACAATGTTCGGATATCATGATCAATCGGATGCCATAGGTGAACTCACAGATACCGCAGGTCAAATTTTCACTTCAAGGGAACGTAGAAGAGAGATTATCGACCAAATCAGTGATTCTGGTGAGTATTTTCAGACGGAAAACGAGTTCGTACGCAAAGATGGGAGTACGTTTTTTGCAAACTTGTATATACGCAAAGTAATTGGAGAAGATGGGAAGATTACTCATCTAGACGGTTTCATTGAAGATATCACCCAACGTAAACAATATGAACAGGATCTAGAACTAAGCAGAGCAAGACTCACATCTGTTTTCGAAAATATACCAATGGTATTATGGGCAATGGATAAGGATGGTAGATACATTCTACAAAGTCCCAAGTCCATCGAATACTGGGGATATCATATTGGCCAGACTGTGGAGGAATCCTCTCTCCCTGGTCCCACACGGGATGAATACATTGCAAGTAACCAACGAGCTATGAATGGTGAAGTTGTAAACAAGGAGACCGTCGAACTGATTAATGGAGCGGCGAGGAATTTTGTTGAAATGGTAGCTCCAATAAGAGTTGGTGACAGAATTGATGGACTTGTTGGCCTCTCAATGGATATCACCGACCAGAAACGAGCAGCAGACATGCTCTTAAGGCTCAACGAGGAACTGGAACGCAGAGTTGGGCAACGCACTAATGAACTTGGCCTGGCAAACCAGGCTCTGAGTGAGTCGTTAGCAGCCCTGAAAGAAGCACAGAACCATCTGGTACAGTCTGAAAAAATGGCGGCGCTGGGAGGACTTGTCGCTGGTATTGCACACGAGATAAATACTCCACTCGGAATTGGAGTTACTGCAGCATCTTATCTGGAACATAAAGTTGGTGTCTTCTCCCATCAGGTTGACATTGGAGAAATGAATCAAGATACAGTGGGTAGTTTTGTAGAATCTGCACTTGAGTGCAGCAACATGATACTTGCTAACCTTAAAAGAGCTGGAGACCTCGTGGAAAGCTTTAAACAGGTTGCAGTTGATCAAACCAGTGAAAAACGAAGAAAGTTCTATCTGTGTGACTACCTGGAAGAAGTACTACTCAGCCTGCGTCCCCGCCTCAAACACACCGACCATAAAGTTCTTCTGGATTGCCCGAGAAACCTGCAACTTGATGGGTATCCTGGAGCATATTCACAGATAATAACTAATCTTATTATGAATTCTCTAATCCATGCATTCGACGGTATAGATAATGGTATAATACGCATATGTGTTCATACAGATGACAAGCAAGTTATTCTTGTTTACTCTGATGACGGTACAGGTATGGATGATTCAACAAGACGTAGAGTATTTGAACCATTCTTCACAACAAAACGTGGACAAGGTGGTAGTGGTTTAGGATTACACATCGTGTTTAATCTGGTAAGTCAAACTCTTGGTGGAAGAATAGAGTGTTCCAGCATACTTGGTGAAGGAACACAATTCACCATTTCCGTGCCCATAGAAGGGAGTAATAATGATGTCAAAGAAGACAATCATATCCCCTAGTTCTACTGATATGGCACCGTTCCCCGATTCTATAACAAATATACCGTTACCGGAAGATATTACAGTCTGGAAGTTGCTTGTCGTTGATGATGAAGACGATGTCCATAACGTAACTCGACTGGTATTTAGTGGATTCGAATTATTTGGACGCAGATTGCTTATGTTGAGTGCCCACTCGGCAGCTGAGGCTAAACGGATTCTCTCAAAGCACACAGATATCGCAGTAATAATGCTGGACGTAGTTATGGAAAGTGATGATGCAGGACTTATGCTGGTAAAATATATCAGAGAAGACCTGCAAGACCACAATACACAGATCATTTTGCGAACAGGATATCCTGGAAATGCTCCTGAATATGAAGCTATTAGAATGTATGAAATCAATGACTACCGCGAGAAACGCGAACTGACAGCTAAAAGGCTTCTCACCTGCGTTACCACAGCGATTAGATCATATATCAGAGCAGTCTCACTTTCAGAAGCACTGGAACATCAGAAAGAATTGGCCGGTAAACTCATTGACATCCAGGAACTTGAGCGAGCCAGTATCGCAAGGGAACTCCACGATGAGATAGGCCAGATGCTCACAGCCATATCTGTCGGTTTGGAAGTAGCGCTGCGAAAAGCGGATAAGGCAACTAAAGAACTTCTGTTAGTCCAGAAAAAACAACTCAACGAACTGGCTGGAAAAGTTCGGGAAATGCTGTTGGACCTGCGTCCCAGTATGCTGCGCGAATCAGGAATCGTGGAAGCAGTTGATAGACACATCAGAAGAGCCCTGCCAGGAACTGGTATTAAGGCCTCATTCATACATCGCAATGTCAAAGGGATTAGATTCAACGCTACAGTTGAACTGGTAGTTTTCAGAGTAATTCAAGAAGGAATTACCAACATCATTCGTCACTCTGATTCCACATCAGTAGATATAAGACTTATGCTGGAAAGCGGTTATATATCACTAAGAATCAGAGACTATGGCGTAGGATTCGATAGAATAGCCGTTAGCAGAAGGTCGGACCGTTTGGGGTTACCCGGAATGGAAGAACGTGCACAAGCAGTAGGTGGAGTACTAAAGCTAATCAGTAAACCCGGCAAAGGTACTTTGATTTCCCTGTGTTTGCACATTAATACTGAGGAGTAGAGAGATGATACGAATAGTCATAATTGATGATCACGCAATTGTTCGAGCTGGGGTTCGTGCATTGGTGGAACTGGAAGACGAGTTCAAGGTAGTTGGAGAAGCCGCAACTGGGGAACAGGCGATCAGTATGGTGCAGGAACTAAAGCCTAATGTTGCTGTCGTAGATATGGCTATGCCGGATATGCCCGGCACAGAAATACTGCGTAAAATACATGAGACAGTACCGGAAACCAGTTGCCTGGTATTGAGCATGCAGGCGGACGAAAGCTATGTTCAAGAAGCCTTCAAAAATGGAGCTGTTGGATATCTCTTAAAAGAATCCACTACCGACTATCTGGTAAAAGGTATAAAGAGAGTTGCTGAACATAAAAGGTTCCTGGGCCCAATACTAATAGACAGAGCAATCGATGCATATTTGGCTGGCAGTGATATTGGCACATCAGGCTCCAGGACTGATTTCAAATCTAGCAGAAGCACTCTGACAAATCGCGAGAGTGAAATTGTCGCGCTAATAACAGAAGGACTCACAAGTGTAGCCATCGGTAACAGACTGGGAATATCTGTCAGAACAGTAGACACTCATCGAGCGAATATAATGAACAAACTGGGTGTAAGAACTCAAGCCGAACTTGTGCGAAATGCTATTGCATCAGGTATAATCAAGGAATAATCGGCAATATTCTGATTATTGGCGATTATCATATATCACATAACAAGAAATTCACGTATACTGGGCTTGTTTCAGGATCAATGACTTCTCAGTGCAGATGCTGAAACAAGTTCACCGTGCTATACTCTTCTCAATTGATTTCTGATGTACGGAGTAGATATATATGATCGCATCCCGTTCGACCAAACCTCTTCGGACATTTCTGCTTCATGCAGCTCTTGTTGCCGGTGCCGCAGTATTCTTTATGCCCCTTTACTGGTTGATCACAACTGCCCTCAAACCAGGCGAACGTGCAACGATTTTCCCTCCTGATTTGATACCCATGCAGCAAAACACACTGCTATATAAACATAAGAAGCTCCCGATATATAGCATGAGAACCTCTGACGGAAACATTAAGGTCGCAAAACTCAGAGAAATCGACAGTGGACAATGGGTAGTTGGCAATGTCCATCATATTGGCGATACATCAAAACACAACACCGTTTCCCCGGATGAACTAACCCCATTACTACATCCAGGACTTATGTGGAAGAACTTTCAGGATATCTCGAAATTCATCCCCCCGGAATATAATGGTGGTCTGGTACCACTATGGAACACTGTCTATCTCACTGTGCTATCTATCATCGGGACAATACTGTCCAGTTCACTGGTAGCCTTTTCATTCGCAAGGTTGCGATGGCCAGGTAGAGATGTGTTGTTTGTAATTATGCTGGCGACTATGATGATCCCGGGAGCCGTGACCATGCTGCCGGTATTCTTGATTTATCGTTGGCTGGGATGGATCGATACACTAAAACCACTTTGGGTAGCAGCATTCTTTGGTAACGGGTTTAATATTTTTCTATTGCGGCAGTTCTTCCTGACAATCCCAAATGAACTTGAAGATGCAGCGAGGATAGATGGTTGCTCGTATCTGGGCATATACTGGCACGTTATGCTCCCTCTCGTAAAACCGGCTCTGGCAGCTCTAACGGTATTTACATTCATGGGTACCTGGAACAACTTTATGGGGCCACTTATCTATATAAGCTCACCGGAAAAAATGACCATATCCTATGCCTTGCAGCTCTTCCAGGGAATCCGCGGCGGTGAACCCTCATTGATGATGGCTGCCGGCACTCTTGTGATGCTTCCGGTAATGATAGTCTTCTTCTTCTCCCAGCGTTACATGATCGAAGGTGTAACACTGACAGGAATGAAGGGATAATACCTCGTTCATCCTGAGCCCAGTTCGAAGGGCGAACGGGCCAAGCCCCAGTCCCTGAAGTCTGAAGTCTAAAAATGTTCCCAGGCACTCGGCCATACGATTGGGTTGGAGTTTTCATCCAGCAAGATGACTTCAGGAGATTGAGTTATCCTGCCAATGACAGTGGCCTGACATTGCACTTCTCTTATTGCCATCAAAACGCTGTCTGTATGCTCTGTAGAACAGGTTAACAGCAGTTCATAGTCTTCGCCACCAGATGCTGCCAGATTCGTAGCCGTAGTCCCCAGATCCGATGCTGCTGTCTGCAGTTGCTCGGATACAGGCAATTTCACAGACTCAATCACCGCCCCAACTTTAGATACCTCACATAACCTGTGCAGATCCTTACACAGGCCATCGCTCAGGTCCATCATTGCATTCACATGCCCATCACTGACTGCCGCTATCGATGCACATAACCTGGCTTCGGGATGTATGTGCCTACGGACTAGATATGGATGTTCTGCTTCAGACTTCATCAAACCGTCCCTGAGCAGTAGCTTGAGTCCAACTATGGAATCCCCAAGTGTGCCGGTGACGATGATAGAATCCCCAACATGAGCCCCTGTGCGTTTGACAGGCCCACTCGATCCAACCAAACCAAGTTGAGTTACACTTATCGTAATCCCTGATGAGGAAAAAACAGTGTCGCCGCCTGCAATGACACTGCCCCCTGCTTCAACACACTCCGCAATACCGGTGAACAATTCGCAGGCATCGTCAATTTCCATATCAGGAAGACCAATAGAGAGGAAAGTATATGTAGGGGTGCCACCCATTGCAGCAATATCGCTCAGGCTCACTGCAACAGACTTCCAGCCGATGTCGCGATAGTGATTGATGTCTGTGCGGAAATGGGTGTCTTCGATCAGTATATCCGTGGTAACCAGAGTAGAACCGGCAGCAGGCAACACAGCACAATCATCACCAATGCCAAGGAATAAGCGAGACTGGTCGGCAGAAGTGTGTGTGCTGAACCAGTCAATTACAAATTGTTCACCACCAGCCTCAGATATAAGCACACTTGTCACCTGGTTCCACAACTAAAGAAACATGCACAACCCATTCCCCCTTGGAGAAGGGGGTTAGGGGGATTGATTCCCTTCCACAAATTGTGGATCGAAACACTAACGCAATTCCCCCTTAGAAGGGGGGTAGGGGGGATGTGATTCCAAGTGTTGAGTAATAAACGAGAAACATGCTCCCATCCACCCCAAAATCACATCCACATATCCTGCAAGATCATTACAAACTAATCGCAACCGCCCGTTTTGCCAAGGTACTCCTCGACCACTTTCATAGCACAGAAACCGGAGCACATGGAGCATACTTCACTGTCGTTGGATGCACGCTGGCTGCGGAGTCTTGTAGCTTTTTCCGGGTCAATGGCAAGTTTCATCTGCTCTTCCCAGTTCCTGGCTTTCCTTGCATGGGCCATCTTAATGTCCCACTCTATAGCACCAGGGAGTCCTTTGACGATATCCGCTGCATGTCCTGCTATTCTAGCAGCCATAACGCCTTCACGCACATCAGCAACAGCAGGCAAACTCAGGTGTTCGGTTGGGGTTACATAGCAGATAAAGTCAGCACCCGATGAAGCTGCGATAGCCCCACCGATTGCGGCAGTTATATGGTCGTAACCGGGAGCAATATCAGTAACTAATGGTCCAAGCACATAAAATGGAGCATCCTCACAGAGCTGCTTCTCAAGTAACATATTTGCAGCGATCTGGTTTAATGGCACATGTCCCGGCCCTTCCACCATAACCTGCACACCAGCCGCTCTGGCTCGCTTAACAAGTTCTCCAAGTATAATGAGTTCCTGCACCTGCGCACGATCTGTAGCATCAGCAAGACATCCAGGCCGCATCCCATCACCAAGGCTAAGTGTTATATCATACTTGCGGGCAATGTCCAGAATATCGTCATACTGCTCGTAGAATGGGTTCTCTTTTTCGTTGGCAAGGATCCATGTCACCAGGAATGCTCCACCCCTGCTGACGACATCCATTATCCTGCCCTGAGCTCTCAATCTTGCGATGGACTCCCTGGTAATACCGCTGTGGATAGTCATAAAGTCCACACCCTGTTTCGCATGGTATTCAAGGGTTCCCAGCAGGTCATCTTCAGTGATAAGAGTTATTGAACCTTTTTCGGCAGCGACTGTTACAGCCGCATCATAAATCGGAACAGTTCCCAGGCAGACCGGACACTCAGAAACTATCCGTGCGCGAATTGCATTCAGATCTCCACCTGTAGACAGGTCCATCATAGCATCAGCACCAGCATCAACTGCTGCATGCAGCTTCAAGAGTTCATCTTCGACATCAGGAAAGTCACAGGATGTGCCGATGTTGGCGTTAACTTTTGTCCTTAAGCCTGCTCCAACGCCCCTGGGAGCAATAAGTTCCCGGGTGTTGTTAGCTGGTATTACAATCTTACCAGCCGCAATGCCCTCTCGGAGCTTTTGGACATCAATATGCTCCTCAGCAGAGACCATTTCCATTTCGCGGGTTATTTTGCCTTTTTGGGCGGATTCAACTTGGGTCAATTTATTCCTCCGACAGGCTCTGTGGCTGTCTAATGATTATGTATTGTAGAATTTTGGTATTGTGCAACAAAGTCTTCTGTAGCCTGGGTCATATCTTCCGCGCACACAACCGCTGACACTACTGCAGCCGAACTGACACCTGTAGCTAATACCTCAGTTATGTTACCTGCATTAATTCCACCGATTGCAACCACCGGTATTGAACTCATTTTAACAACGTCTCTGAGAGTTTCAATCCCTGTTTTCGGTGCCGCATCCATCTTTGTTATGGTTGCAAAAACAGGTCCAAATCCAAGATAATCAGCTCCGTCTTCAACTGCCTGCATCGCTTCACTCATATTGCTGCACGAAACACCAACAATTACTGACTCATCCAGAATATGTCGTGCTGCAGCAATCGGTATATCGTTCTGTCCGATGTTCACTCCATCAGCTCCAACAGCAGCAGCAATGTGTACCCGATCATTCACTACAAACAGCACACCGTGCTTGTGAGTGATCTCACGTATCTCAACAGCCCAGTTATAAAAATCCCGATCAGAGGCGAACTTGTCTCTGATCTGGATGATTGACGCCCCACCCTCGACTGCACACCGCGCAATTTCCACATGCTTGCGGTCATACCGAAGCTCCTGGTCCGTGACTACATATATTCCGGTAATGTTTTCCATAAGCTTAAAACGCAAAAAAGCCGCCTTACCTCCGGAGTGAGGACTTGCGGCCCATCAACCTCCGCTTTCCCAGACTCCAGGTATATCAGGAAATAAAACATCCCTGATACATTGTTAGTCCAGGTCCCAAGGGTAGCTTCAACGGCATCGAAGCTTCTCAGCCCAAAAAACCGCTTTATTCACCAAGCTTCGCTTTTGACCGGCAGTTGGGGCAAAAGCTGAGAGTGTAAATGCGGAGCAATTACACCGTCAGTCATGAATAATGCGGGTAAGGGCACCCCCAGCGGCTCAATTCAATTCTTTCATTGTAGAAACCGGCTGTTTCACGGTCTCTGAATCTCAAAATATCCAATCTCAGTTTACCACCGGTATGGGGGGGTGTCAAACCTGAGAAGGATGATTGTTATGCTTCTGAGTTGGAAAAGAGGGTATTAAACGATAGGGAGCACGCAGGCATGCGCCCTTAAACAATTTACTTCAATAATACTAAATCGTCAGCTCTACTTATCTGCGATCCTTACCAAGACTCCTCCGCCTGGCACTAAATCCAGGTCAGCAGTGGTTTTATATGTTGGGTACCACGTTTTCGTTGCTGGATCAAATATTTCCAGCTTCCCTGGACCTGCAAGCGTAGCTTTAACAGATTTATTGTAGTCTAGATTTACAACAACCACGTGCGATGGTTTCTTGCCTGCACCAAAATATCCCAGCACAAATCCCTTTACCGGCTTTCCAACCTCCAAAGGCTTCGAATATTCGGCTTCAGCATCACTTGATGCAATTCTAAAAGCTGCATCTTTCGGCAATGCCACTGTTCCAGGAGGAAGCATTCCGACATGATACGCACCAAGTGACTTCGTTTGCATCAACTCAGTAGCTATTGCCACAAAGTCCCTGTTTGCATATTTAGCAGGAGTATAGAGATGGGTTGGTTTTCCATTGTCATCGACTATCATCCCCCTGTATTCCGGAGCATATCTCCAGTAACAATAATGAGACAGCCCCTGAGCTCCATAGGCAACTGAAGTATATGTAAGGAACCTGAGCTCATTGCCTGTTGGAACTCTCACATTAGGAGCCCACGAACAAGCCTGGATGACATTCATGAATGGGATATTGTATTTCAATGAAGCTTTCCTAACCAGCTCAAGGTTCAAGAAATACTGAGTTCCATCAACGCCCACAAAAAACTGATAGTTGTCATAACTCAATAGTTGCGGCTTTACTTCCTTGATATATCTTTCCAAATACTCCTGGTAAGCTGTTACAAGATCTCCCTTTGTCCCCAGCCCTTCAGCAGAACAATAAGTGGGATAGAGGTTCACATATGCCAGATGAGTAGTATCGTGCTTATTCACCAGAGCAGTCATTTTTATGATGGATGGAAAGACCGATGTGCTTGGTTCATCTGCTATAAAGTATTGATCAAGCGCCAGATGGTTCTTTACACTCTCTACCAGTTTTTCGAATTCAGCAGCCTTGTCGGAATTACTGATTAAAGCAGGAGTAAACCGGTCGTCGTATAGAATGCCCTTCAGTCCGTATTTCTGAGCGATGTCAAGTTCCTGTTTGTTGACGCACCAGACTACATTCCAACTGCCATCTTTCATCAATTTAGCAGACTGGTCAGTCACAGGCGGACCGGGGATAAACGTCACTATTGGCGCCTTAAGCTTCCATACTTCCTTTGCACTTACACTGTTGGACGTAAAAACCAATCCAACAACTGCAAGTAAAACTGCACCGGAACAGACTAGTACTCTCTTCGTGAAACCACTACTTAACACTATTTCCACTCCTCCAGAATGCTGTATTTACTCATGATTAGACAACAACACAAACTGAATGTCAAATGGTAACAGCTTGGTAATATGGGAGCATTGTCATCCTGAGGAACGAAGGATCTGCTTTTTACGGATAAAAAGCAGATCCTTCGTTCCTCAGGATGACAAATTCTCGCAACTCTGAACTGTTACGTCAAATGACGCATGTTTTATCTACACAGGGTGTATCAAACAGACTACTTCAGGTTCACAATCCAAAGTGAATACCTTCCCCAACTCGCATGTTATTATAATTCTGGATTCTTCCGTTTCCACTACAAGTTCCGATGTTGAGAAATCATTCTGAACAGTCACCTGCCCCCCATACTGACTCTCCAGCTCAACATACACAAGGCTGCCATCCTCGATCGCCGCCGATACAAGCACTCCCCCATCCGCGCGCAGATGCTTGAAACATAGTCCACAATTGCGCCAGGATTTCGGAATCGCTGGGAACAGTCTGATAGTTCCTTTGCACGATTGCAGAAGCATCTCCTGCAGAGCAGCTGCTGCTCCCATATTGCCTTCGAGTGTGAAGTCATTGGAGTGGCATGCCGATACTCCGCAGTTTTTATAATCTCCATTCAAATGGAAACTGTTCGGAGAGCAGAAACAGTCCCAGAATGTCCTCAACTGATGGGCAGCACCTTCACCATTGCCTTGTCTAGCATATAAACAGGATAGCCATGGAAAAGAGTATCCATTCCATTGACCAGTTCCTAGTACCTCTAGATGAGAAATGGACTGGTCTATTATCTTCTTTTCAGACCCTGAATTGGTGTAATCGATCATGTTAAATGGATATATGGCAAGTGTGTGTGAATGGTGCCTGTGACTGTGTGTCAGGATCTCATCCGGACTCAACATCAGTCCTGCATTAGTATCAACAGCAAGTTGGGGCAGCAGCCCTAATCTCTCATTCCAGTAATCTGATTCTCCATTCTCCAACTGTTCAGCCATATCCCGCAATCGGTCGAACAGATAGATCATTATAGAAAGGTCATAGTTGGAATTAGGGGTCAGCCAGGAATCAATACTATCGTCGTGGATTTCGGGAGATGATGACACAGGCAGGTAGAGTTTCCCGTCTTCTCCCGGCGCCAACCAACGGAGCAAGCACTCAGCAGACTCCTTGAGGAATGGATAGGCCCGCTCTCTGAGGAAGTCTCTATTCCCGGTGTATAGCCAATAGTGATCAAATGCCTGACAAAGCCACGCAGAACTAGCCATAGTAAGGACATACATCGAATACCCGCCGACTGGTTCTGCATCTACAGTCATCGCTCCCGGAAAGCACAGCCCTGGAGCATCGTAGAAGTTTTCAGCAAATTCCCTGGCTTTGGGTACCAACTGCCACAGAAAATCAGTAAGACTCTCATGCTCCTCAAGATGATTTGCTTTCAATGCATGCCAGTAGCTCATCTGGACATTCAGATCATTAGCGTATTCGCCTTTCCATGGAGGCAGCAGGCCTTGGTCAGCAGTCCAAACTCCCTGAAGAGACATAGGCACAGAGCCTTTGCGGGAACACGACCCAAGCAGGTAGTTTGCCATATACCACTGCCGTTCGAACTCTTTGTCCGGTAGACAAATCGAACTCTTTTCCCAGAATTCAAACCACCAATCAGCATGATCGATATGTTCTTTCTGGAACCCCTTATTCATGAGAGTTTTCAACTGCAGTTTGGTCACTTCAAACCAATTATCTCCATCCTCCGAAGATACCACAGTGAAGACAACATCAACTCTATTTGCACCACGTTTCCGTGTCATGGAGACCACTGCAAATTCCAGATCCGTAGCAGTCTTCTGACGTATCCAGTTAAAATTGCCATCCTCCCCTATTTCAGCAATAGGGTATGCAAGTAAGCTCTGACTATTTGAAGGAATACTTTTCCCGGAATCAATATCTTCTATATTGGATGAAAAATGGTGGGGAACCAGGTTAATCTGCGGTAATTCGCCTGCGATAGAAATAAATCCAAAGGGACAATCCGCATGTAAAAACGCAGTAATCTCTGATTCCGTTGATTCAAAACCAAGCTTTATCTGCGCAGTTGCATCAGACAATGAAAGATGGCTCTCCATACTACTACTAGATCTGCCATAGTCAATCTCAATCCTGCCTGCAGGGATTTTTGTCGGAGTGGGTTCAAAAAACGGATTTGTAAACATCTCATTGATCTTGTCGGCATTTTTCTCTTTGACAAGGCGGATGATTTCCTTATAATTGGTATTTGGTTCATCCCATATTGCAGCAGCCCGCTTATCCCACAGATCCGATCTATCCAGGCTCAACCTGAGTGGATTCCCGTTACCCCACAAAAGACAACCGAGAGAGCCATTCCCCAATGGAATCGCTTCATCCCAACGCTCGATATGCCCCTGAATCCTCAGATCATGAATATCATTGAAAGATTGCACATTAGTATCAAGTTTTGTTCGCTGCATCCACTTATGCCTCTCTTATATAAACATACCGGCACAAGTATAACGCATTTTGGAAGACATCAAAAGCAGACGATTATGTATAGTAGTCTACTTAAACGAAAACGGGCGGACTGATGTCCGCCCAAATGCTTGTATGAAAATATTTCAGCTGAATATCCTACACAGCGTAGGCAACAACTGATACTCCGAGAGCTAATTGCTGGATAGCAACAACTTCAGCTTCGACTGATTCGCCAACCTTGTCAGCTGCCCCAACAATGACAACCATTGTGTCATCCTGAAGATGTCCAACTCCCGAAACGAAATCAAGTGCAGTCCTGTCTATTTTTACTTCAATGTGGTCTCCACGGCGATAACTCATAACTAATCTAGCCTCCGCAGTTTAATTTGGCCCGCATTATTCAAAATTGACCAGCTTTTGTCCCTACTACCGGCCAAAAGCGAAGCTTGGTGAATAAAGCGGGCTAGATTTGATAAACCCACAAATGGGACCCTTAAAACACGAAATGACAAGCGCTACATAACGCCTGCCATTAACAGATAGGAACCTTCAGTCCACACGATTGCCCGCCTCCCGGACAAAGCCGGACGGGCCGCCAGTTTCCCGGCGCGAAATCCCCTAACAGTCTTTTGGGAGCGAACCGACTCATGCCAGCTCGCAATACATTGTTCCAACTGAGCAAATCACCTCAATCAGTGGACTGCAGCATGTTGATTAATTGGAGTATACCACCTTTACATAGGGATTACAATAGGGTTTTAAGGATATTTTTTTTCGACTGTTTTTCCGTGTTTATTCAACCGTTTAGAAGTAAGCAATCAGCATTGCAAATTGACCAAATCTGAATAGAAAAACACCTGTCTTAAAGATAGATATATCAATCCTAAACCGATTAAAATATTGGAATGACGACAATGCCTGTAGTGCTACTGTTTCAACTCCGGTTTGCCAGAGTGCCCTCTGAGGCTTTATAATATGAGTGAAATTCCCAGAACGACGTATCTTACATGGGGATTATCAGGTCTAGTTATTTGGGGGAAAACCAACGGTGAAGGACAGTACGCTTAAGCTATTTGCGGGAACAGCTAATCCCGAATTCGCACAGAGAATTTCCGAGCATCTTGATATACCGTTGGGTAATGTAAAGATCAAACGCTTCAGTGACGGCGAATGCTACGTGAAGTTTGCTGAATCGGTAAGAGGTGTAGACGCATTTGTTGTGCAGCCTACAGCGCCTCCCGTTGACACTAACTTGATGGAACTGCTGATCATGATGGACGCACTGCGGCGGGCCTCTGTGAAGAGCATCAATGCAGTAATACCGTATTATGGATATGCCTGCCAGGAAAAGAAGGACGTCCCAAGAGAAGCAATAACAGCTAAACTGGTAGCAAACCTGATAACTGCTGCAGGAGCTGATCGTGTTGTAACGATGGACTTGCACGCAGGAGCCATTCAGGGGTTCTTTGATATCCCGGTCGACCATCTAACTGCGATCCCGATTTTTTCCAACTATTTCTCTGCCCTGGAACTCGACAATGTCGTGTTTGTATCAGCAGATGAAGGTAGAGCTAAACATGTGCGAAGCGTATCCAGCCGCGTAGGCGCTCCACTTGCTGTTGGATATAAATATCACCCAGACCACCACGTTTCAAGCGTAACCCACCTCGCAGGTGATGTAAAAGACAAGACATGTGTAATTGTGGAAGATATGATCCGCACTGGTGGCTCAATCATGGAGTGCGTAGATGCGCTTCTTGAGCACGGAGCAAAACCGGAGATCTATATAGCTGCAACTCACGGTGTATTCACAAATCAAAGCTTCGAAAAACTCTCCAGACCGGAGATCAAAGAAGTCGTCACCACGGATACTATCCCGATGCCACCCGGGGCACCGGACAAGTTCAAGGTATTGTCGGTTGCATCTATTTTCGGTGAAGCTATAAAGAGAGTTCACGAGAACCAATCTATCACTTCACTGTTCGATTAAACAGACATGACCAAACACGGCCAAGACAATATGGGGGTGGGAGTATTCCGCCCCTATCATCTAGTTTTGTTTGCTGCAGCGTTTTTTTTCCTCTATTTTGCGGGAATGGGTTCCTACCCTTTAGCAGATGCCGACGAGCCTACATATGCCCAGGTAGGCAAAGAAATGGCTGCATCCGGCGAATGGCTCACCCCCCAGTATCATGGCAAAAACTGGTTCGATAAACCTCCAGTGTTCTACTGGCTGGCAGCAGCATCCACCCGCGTATTCGGCCCAAATGATATGGCTCCCCGTTTCCCCAGTGCAGTAGCCGGACTAGGTCTATTGGTTCTTGTATATCTTTTAGCAAGCTATGACTTCGGCAAGCGCGTCGGGTTTATTTCTGTCGTGGTTATGGCGACATGCGTCCAACAGATCATACTAGCCCGTTCATCGGTAACCGATATGACCTTTGTATTCTTTTTGATACTTGGGCTATATGGCTACAGGCGATGGTTTGACTGTGAAAGAGGCAAAGGGATAGGCTGGGCTGTTCTACTGGGAGCAGGCACGGGCCTGGCTATGATTACCAAGGGGCCAGTCGCTCCCGTGCTTATGGGACTCGCCATACTTGTTCACATCGCCTGGATGAGAGAGTGGAAGAAACTTGCTGGAATTGAAGCCGCAATTGGAATAGTCGCTTTTGCCCTTACAGGTCTGCCATGGTATCTGGCTATGTTATATCTGCATGGTCAGGAGTTTATAGATGGATTTCTGGTGGCAAATAACATAACCAGATTCCTGGAACCCGAACACCGTGGGACAACGGGAGGAATGCAGAGCTATCTGCTAAATATCCCCACCCTGCTAGGAATGTTCTTTCCCTGGAGTGTCTTCCTTATTCAGGGTATTCTCAAATACCGTAAGGTAAATACAGGCACAAAACTGGCATTTGTATGGACATCAGTTATCTTCGTTTTCTTCACGCTCAGCAAAACCCAACTGCCAACCTACATCTTCCCCATTTATCCAGTTGCTGCTATTTTTGTTGCACTCCTGTGGGATGATGTCCAAAACAATCTTCGCAGTATCAAGAAAGGTATAATCGCTGGCATGATCACTACCGTATTAATTGCCGGTGTATTAATATCCTGGACCAATAATAAGTTCCCTGAAGCTGCAACTGGCGCTCAGTTGCTGAGCGGATGCCTGGCACTGGGTATGATTATTGCAGGTGTATTAATTCTTAAACTTGAAGAAAAGATAACGGCAGTATGGGTTATTGCCGGATCGATGGTCTGTTTCACTGTGGTACTTATGAGTATGTGCATACCTGTCCTCTCCAATCGGATCAGCATGAGAGACATAGTAAATCTCGTTCCGAAATCCGGGACTCCCCTGGTGGTGGAATATAGACTGCCATACCCGAGCGCAGGGTATTATCTGGAACGTGAAGTTAGTAATATCGATGACCCTAATTGGTATATTACGGAATTGCCAAAACCCGCTCCCGTCTTTATAATCACAAAGGAAAGTTATGGCAAAGAACTACTTGACCTGGGTGCAAAAGAGATTCTTAAGCTGGGTGGTCGTTCATTGTTTGCAAACGAGGCTGGAGTGGTTTTGAAAGGTGGAAAAGTATTTTGATTGAGGGATTAAGCATTGTCTACCCTATGTATAACGAGAAAGATAACATCCGGGAAGCAGTTTCAGAAGCCCTCAGAGTTGGTCATGAAATAACCAGCGATTTGGAGGTCGTTATCGTCAATGACTGCAGCACCGACGGCTGCGACCGAATTGCCGATGAATTATCCTCCATCCACTCGGAAGTCAAAGTTGTTCACCATAAACAAAACCGTGGACTCGGAGGAGCCATCCGGAGCGCTTTCGATGCCGCAACCAAGCAATGGGTTCTATACATGGATGGCGATCTGCCTATAAAAATGGACGATGCCAAACTGGCGATACCATTGACACAAGAAGCAGATATCGTCATCGGATGGAGAAAATCACGGGCTGAATCGATGAAACGCGAGATCATGTCCAAAGCCTACAACCGGATAATCAGAACGTTTTTCGACTTGCACGTAATCGATGTCAACTTCGCATTTAAGCTATGCAAAAAAAGCTTTCTGGATAAGATACTCCTGACCAGTGAGGGTTCTTTCATTGATGCGGAGTTGTTGCTTGAAATGAAACGCGTTGGCGCCAGATTCGCTGAGATAGGACTCGATTACTACCCGAGAGTCGCAGGAGTATCCACGTTGGCGAGTAACAAAGTAGTAATCAAAATACTTGGTGAGATGCTGGCTTATCGTTTGGAGGCACATGGCAAACAATCAAACAGTTTTAGTGGTAAACGCAGACGACTTTGGCTTGAGCGAGCAAATCAACGCGGGAATAATATCGGCATTTGAGCATGGAATAGTCCGCAGCACTTCCCTGATGCCCAACGGTCAGGCATTCGACAACGCACTCAACCTGGCTAAAGAACACCCCGAACTTGGTGTAGGCATACATATAAGCCTTGTTGACGAAAAACCCATTTCAAGTGCTTTAAATAGTCTCCCTGCTTCCTACAAAGCCCTGGCACTATGCCTGTTAACTGGACGAATTGGACGCAGGGATCTGACTGTGGAATGCCGTAGTCAGATCGAAAAAGTTCTCTCTACCGGCATTCACCCTACTCATCTAGACAGTCATCAACACGTTCATATACTACCTGCGCTATCGTCCATAATAGTTGACTTGGCTGTTCAATATGCTATACCTGGAATCAGAATTCCGCTTGATCATTCTGATTCCAAACTTAACGCACGTGGAATACAGATAGCTGTCTCCAGAATATTATCGCGAATGTTGTCTGAAAAAGCCACAAATGCTGGATTAAGGATAGTGGACAGGTTCTTCGGATTAGCAGAATCAGGACATATCACCGAAAACGTAATCCTGCAGGCAATTACCAAATCATCAAACGGAATCAATGAACTAATGTGCCATCCGGGGTTTGGCGATCCTCAAGCAAGTGGTAGATACAAATGGGGATACACCTGGAACGCAGAAGTCAACGCCTTGTGTTCAGAACAAGTAATGTCAACTATCCTTGAGCATGGAATCACACTAACCTCATTTGCCCAGGCCTGGGAATAAATATCGTTCTTGTATATAGCTAACCTTACATATACCTTATAAAGCCAACAATAATTGACACCCGAGGCTTCTGGGTGTAGACTGATTTGTCGGGACCAATGTTGTCCCGTGAGATTGAAATGGAGGGATTATACCTTGAAGGTTGTGATACTCGGATGCGGGAGAATGGGTTCTACCATTGCTGCCAATATGTCTCGCAACGGGCACGATATTACGATTATGGACCAGGACCCAGGCTCTTTCAGAAGACTGCCTAGAGATTTTGCAGGTAAGAAATTCGTGGGTAATGGGATAGATGCAGATGCACTTCGCAAAGCCAATCTGGAAAGCGCAGATGCGTTCATTGCTCTCACCAACGGTGACAACCGTAACATAATGTCCGTTCAAATAGCAAAAGTTCAGTTCAATGTTCCTAAAGTCCTCGCAAGGATCTACGATCCGATCAGGGCTGCTGCATATGCAGAGATGGGTATAGAGACCATCTGCACCACATGCATTGGGGCTGGCATCATCCAGGACAGAATGGAAAATAAAGACTACGCCTCTGTCGAACAATATTGCAGTCTATATGCAACACAATGTGCGGAGGATCTAGGAGATGTCTAAACAAAACCCCATTTATGTGATACTTGTAGGTGGTGGCAAAGTTGGATACTACCTGACCAAAGAACTACTGGCAGCCGGACACGAAGTAGTGCTGGTAGACAAAGACCCACGTGTAGTCAGCCGCTTGACTGAAGTTTTCGGTGAAACAGTTGTCCTTGGTGATGGTTGTGAAGTCCGGACAATGTCAGAGATCGGAATGGCCCGTGCAAATGTCGTAGTAGCAGTTACAGGCGATGATGAGGATAATCTGGTCATCTGCCAGATGGCAAAACGCAAGTTCCACGTCCCACGGACAATCGCTCGCGTAAACGACCCCAAGAATGAAGTGCTTCTAAAAGAGCTCGGAATCGACCAGACAGTCAACAGCACCAGAATCATATACAACCTGCTGGAACAGCAGATAGAATCCGGTGAGGTTATTCCGCTTGCAGCTCTGAAAAAGGGTGAGATCGAAGTTGTGGAAGTTGATATCCATGAGGGTTCACCGGCAGACCAGATGAAAGTCGGTCAGCTGGATCTTCCACCCAACACGGTTATTATCTCGATTATCCGGGATGAGCATGCAATTCTGCCCCATGCGGATACTAAACTGAGGGTTGGAGACAGCGCCATAGTGCTTCTCAAAACTGGACGAGACAAAGACTTGCGGTCAGTGTTCTCCGCATAGGCTTTGCATAATCAGTTCAAACGATCAATATAATCCAAAACATAGCCTTGGAATATGCCAACAAGCATATTCCGAGGCTTTTTCAGGCAGGCCTATATGTGTTCCATTGAATTGAATATCAGACAATTGACTGCAGCAGATACCCCCCAGGCGGTAAGCTTCTATGCATTACTCCCTGAAAGCGTAACAAGCCTATATTTACCATTCAGCGATCCAAATGAGGCTGTTATTCGTCAGCATCTGGAACAGTCCGATTCAGGCAAGCATATCAGTCTAGGAATTGTTGATGAAAATGGGGTAATGCTGGGCCACTGTTTCATTCTGTTAATCAAAGAAGACAAACCGATCTTTGGAATAGGACTTTCTCCGGATGTTCATGGAAAAGGTTGGGGCTGGAAGATCGCTCAGGACATCCTGGACCGCGCGGACGACCTTGGACTGCCGCTGGTCACATTGACCGTCGTCAAGCGCAATGAGAAAGCCTGTAAGCTATACGAATCACTTAGCTTCGTTATCACTGGTGAATGCACTTTCCGCGAACCGGCAGATAGTTGGGAAATGGAACGTCCGCGTCCACAGCAATAATTTGGTTACAGTTCAGAGTTGCCGGTATTTGTCATCCTGAGGAACGAAGGATCTGCTTTCCATCCAGAAAAAGCAGATCCTTCGTTCCTCAGGATGACAATGTTCCCATATTACTGAACTGTTACATAATTTGCCCACATTCTTTATATATGGATAATGAGATTATGCAAAAACAACTCCTTGCAGACCTGCACATTTCCAGGCTGACGCTTGGGACAGTACAGTTTGGGATTCCTTATGGAGTCGCTAACAAGACCGGTATGCCTGATTACGAGGACGTCAAGGAGATAATATCAGCGGCATACGAACACGGCATCACCTGCCTTGACACAGCCGCCGCATATGGAACCAGTGAGGAGACCATTGGTCGGGCATTGGCAGATCTCAACATCAAGGATAAAGTAACAGTCGTCACCAAAGCTGCACACATAGACATAGATACACCTCCAGTAGAAGTAAAAAAAGCATTTGAAGAGACCATAACTCGTTCCATAACACGCCTTGGTATTGACCCTCTACCGTTGGTGTTAATTCACGATGAAACCAACATCCCCTTGCTGGAGTACCTGGAACCACTTAAACAAAAAGGGCTGGTCAAACACATCGGAGCATCCGTCCAATATACTTCATGGGCAAAAAAGGCTATCGACAGCGAATGTGTGGAAGCCATTCAATGGCCCGGCAACATGCTGGATATGAGATATGAACGCGAGGGGCTTTACGACCTGGCAGCAGGCAAGTGCGCAGTCTTTCTTCGCAGTGTTTATCTTCAAGGGCTTCTCGTAATGTCCGATGCCGAAACACCAAACCACCTAAAAGAGATCATTCCAATCCGCACCAGACTCAACGAAATCGCCCATCAGGCCGGGATTGATATTCAAGAAATGGCCATGCGATATGCTCTGAGCCTCGCAGGTTGCGCATCTATATTGGTTGGAGTAGAATCTGTCTCGCAGGTTATATCTAATATCAAGGTAATGGACAAAGGTCCCCTGCCCTCTGATGTCCTGCAGATAATAAGAAACATTGTGCCGGATATTACAGAAGATATAATCCTGCCCGTAAACTGGGTCGCAAGAGCAGCCAGAGAAGCAAAATCATCCAATGCCTGAACAGCTGACATTTACTAACATACAAAATTAGTAGCCAATAATTTATTTACCCAGTTCATCTTGGGCACAGTATAAGGACGATTCGGTTGTATCTAGACAAGGGTCCACATGACCCGGCCCAATTTTATTGATTATTTTCCGTGTATTCCGTGTATTCAAGTGTAAATGCGCAGCATTTACACCCGTGGTTAAAAAGTTTCCCGTTCCATCAACTCACAACAATCAGTAATTGGAGGAGTAACATGAGTAATAAACTTGCTTGGGGAATCATTAGTACAGGTGGTATTGCCCATACGTTTGCAAAAGGACTTGCCCAGACTGACACAGGATACGCACTGGCAGTTGGCAGCAGAAACCAGGAGTCTGCAGATGCCTTTGCTGATGAGTTTGGAATAGAGCGCAGGTACGCGTCATACGAAGCCTTATTAAGTGATCCCGATATCCAAGCCGTCTACATAGCTACTCCCCATCCTATGCACGCGGAGTGGGCTGTTAAGGCTGCGCAGCATGGCAAGCACATCCTGCTGGAAAAACCAGCTACAGTTAATTTTCCTGAAACAATGGCTATATTAGAGGCTGTAAAGGCTAACAATGTTTTCTTTATGGAAGCCTTCATGTATCGCTGCCATCCACAGACTGCGAAGATTGTTGAGTTGATTAGAGAAGGAGCCATAGGTAAAGTTCGCATTATCAATGCTGCATTTAGTTTCCAGGCCAAATATGAGCCAGAGAGACGCTGGTTGAATCCGGCACTCGGAGGTGGGGGTATCCTGGATATCGGATGCTATTGTATGTCAATGGCAAGGTTGATTGCAGGAACCGCGATGGGCAAGACATTTGCTGACCCCGTATCAATCAAAGCATTTGGTCATGTTGGTGAATTGGGCTGTGATGAATATACATCAGCAGTAATGCTCTTTGATGACAATATAATCGCCAATATATCCTGCGGAATACAGTTGAATCAGGAAAATGCTGTTCGGATATTCGGGTCCGAGGGCAACATCTATATCCCCGAACCCTGGTGGTGTGGATCAACAGCTGGTGAATGTAAAATCACTCTAACCAAATACTCCGATCCTGAGCCACAGATTATTACCATGGATTCCGGCAAGAGCATGTTTGGAATGGAAGCTGATGAAGTGGCCAAATCTCTATCCGAAGGCAAGCTCTACTCAGATAAAAACTCCCCGGAAGACACTCTAAGCAATATGAAAGCCCTGGACCGGTGGAGAATTGAGATAGGAATGATCTATGAGCAGGAGAAGCCAAATGCATTCTATCCTGCAATAATGAATAGACCACTTGCAGTCAAACCGGACTTCAAGATGACTTACGGGAGTGTTGAAGGCCTCGATAAGAAAGTCTCTCGCCTTGGTATGGGTGTCATGCTTGATGGAGCAGAAATAGTGCTCCCTCATATGTCTATAATGTTTGACAGCTTCTTTGAGGCTGGCGGCAACGCATTCGATACCGCACACATCTATGGTCAGGCAGACACCATACTAGGCCAATGGATGGCCAACCGGGGTGTTCGTAAAGATACCGTGGTAATCGGCAAAGGAGCTCATACTCCTAACTGCAATCCTGCCAGCCTGACAATCCAGCTCTTCGAGACCCTGGACAACATGCAGACAGATTACATAGACATGTATTTCATGCACAGAGATAACGAAGATATACCGGTTGGAGAGTTTGTCGATGTCCTGAACGAGCATCGTGCTGCAGGAAGAATCAAAGCGTTCGGTGGATCTAACTGGTCCCTGAAAAGAGTGGAAGCAGCTAATGCTTACGCAAAGTCCAAAGGTCTGGCAGGTTTCTCGGCTGTAAGCAACAACTTTAGCCTCGCGGAAATGATGAACCCGGTTTGGGATGGTTGCATAAGAGCTTCTGATCCTGAATCAATGGCTTGGTTTACAAAGACCCAGTTGCCGCTCTTCGCCTGGTCCAGCCAGTCTAGAGGTTTCTTTACAAGAGCTACTCCGGAAGACAGATCAGAGGAATCCCTTGTCCACTGCTGGTACTCAGATGACAACTTCCGCAGGCTTGAGAGAGCAAAAGAGCTGGCTGCAAAAAAGGGCGTAGAGCCAATCAATATAGCAGTAGCCTATGTCCTCTGCCAGCCATTCCCCACAATCGCCCTAATAGGCCCCAGATCCATAACCGAATGGAACTCCAGCTCCAAAGCCCTGGGTGTAGAACTAACTCCGGAAGAGTTAAAATGGCTAAACCTCGAGATTTAATTATGAATGTTGAATTATGAATGATGAAGAAGAATCGGCATCCTCAGATAGTGAGTTTGCCGTATTCTTTACCAATCATAGACCATCATGCAAAAAGGCCGGAGCAATGATACTCCGACCTTACAAATCAATTTTCTAATCCCTATTATTTTGCTTCCGTCTCAGATTCTGCTTCAGTTGCCTCAGTGGCGTTGATAATGATTTCCTGCGCCAGTTCAGCATACTCGGTAATAGAGGGATTCACTTCATACAACAGAGCAAGGTAGCAGCTTACATAGTCTGCATAATAGGCTCCATAGAGGATCCGTTCTGCATTAGTTCTGCCTTTAACCTTAGCCTGGAGTATGGTGAATGATTTTAAGACTTCCTCAGTAGCGTCAGTTGCTATAGTCGCATCACTGGTCTCATGTTCAGCCCTCAGCAGCACTACAGCCCACTCGTTAACCCCTACCGGTCTCTCCATCCCGCTGATCGGTCCTGCGACTTCATCCATAAGGTTGGAACTGCTGGCTGGTGTCTTGCTGTTCTGGTTGATCTGAGTTTTCCATCTTCGTGCAACTGCAGCCAAAGGCTCCCCGGCACCAAGGATGTATACCTGCTTATTAAACAAGCACTCAGCACCCTGTTTTGCTACGTTTTTAGCTGTAGGTCGGGAGAACCGGAACTCCTCTCTTGCATTCTTCAACAAGAGAATAGCTGCACTCAACTTCTCCATAGCACCGGGAGCAAGTCCACAAGCCGATAGAGATGCTATGATAGGCACAACGAGGTAACCAAGAGCAGACCTTACCGGCTGTCCAGGGGGGATCTTGAAAAGTTTCGAACCGCCTGCCGAAGCTCTCTCTGATAACTTGCCACCGCTTGTTATACAGATAGTCTTAACGCCTCGAGCGCTAAGTTCTTCATATGTCTTTACAGCTTCAGGACTCTTACCGTGATAATCTACCAGCACAGCAAGGGAAGATGCTCCGACAAAACGCGGCAGTGGCCCCAAACGTCCTATAGACACCGGGACCCCTGCGTATTCCGCAAGAATGAGCCCTGCCATTTCACATGCTAATGAGTTATCACCGCTACCAACAAGGTAAACCCCGTCAGGAGCAGTATCAAAAGCCGGACCAATAAAATTCCGGCCAATACTCATAGCTGTCTCGCACTGTTCCGGTAATTCATCCACGATACGCAACATGTTGCGTCTGTCAACCAACTGCATTCGTGAAGGATCGTCAAGTATCGGCAACGATTGATCAGTGGTCATAGCTGGCCTCACTCTCTAAATATCATATTTTCTAGTCTGCGACGAATGGTAACAAAGCAATCTCTCTCGCACGCTTAATAGCAACTGCTAGTCTTCTCTGGTGAGAAGCACAGGTGCCAGTAGTGCGCCTGGGAAGGATCTTCCCTCGTTCGGTTACGAACTTACGCAATCTCATAGCACTCTTGTAGTCTATATGCTCAATCTTATCTACACAGAACGCACATACTTTTCTGCGTCTCTGCCATCTTCCGCCGCCGCCTCTTCTAACAGGCACTGCCATTACATTCTACCTCCAAATTACAAACAACGACAAATTATTATACAATTAATTATAATCCGCCCGAATTACTCTCCGGAAAACGGATCATAGTCCATATCAACTTCAGGCCCCGACATCGAGGCATCTCCTCCGGAATATTCCGGAATGCCATGCGCCGCCGGCGCTTGCTGAGATTCTTTTGGTCTGTCCAGTCCCTGCAGGTTGTCGGCTACGACTTCCACAACAGACCGCTTCTGTCCGTCTTGTTGAACCCATGAACGCTGCTGCATTCTTCCCTGCACTGAAATCAATCTACCTTTTGTAAGGTAGTTTGCTGCAAACTCTGCGCTCTGCCGCCAAGCGACAACAGTAAAGAAATCAGAGAGCTTCTCTCCGGTTTCACTCTTTTGCCTGCGATCGACTGCGATTCTGAGTGTTGCTACAGCAACCCCACTCGGGGTATACTTGAGCTCCGGATCCGCAACCAACCTACCGATCAACACAACAACATTCATCTCAGAACTCCTCAACATTAGAATGTAGAGGTTGGATATTGTTATTTATTTCCCAACCCCAATGAACAGAAACTACTACACAAGCCAAATGTAAACCGGACGGATACCATAGGCTCCGTCCGATCAGTGTGTTTTA
Organism: Abditibacteriota bacterium; assembly: GCA_942493375.1. Taxonomy (GTDB): domain Bacteria; phylum Armatimonadota; class UBA5829; order UBA5829; family UBA5829. The sequence goes on from OW818698.1 coordinate 1,897,964, forward strand.
TTCTTCAACTACAGGCTCTGCAGCAGCAACAGGTTCTTCTTCTGTCACCGGAGCCGCTGTCTCTTCGACAACTTCATCAACTGCTGGGGCTTCGACTGTCTCAACTGCTTCAGCCTCTTCAACAACTTCAGCAGGCTCAGCTGCTACAGGGGCTTCAACAGCCGGTGCAACAGGTGCTTCGGAACCAGGCTTGCGGATCAGAGAAATGTCAACGAGTTCAGGCTCGATATTGAGAATCATGTGCCTGATGATGTCGTCGCTGATGCGCATAACACGATCAAGTTCCAGACATAATGTAGCTTCGCCGGTGAAATACATCAAAATGTAGCAGCCTTCGCCTTTACCCTTGATGTCATAGGCCATTCTCCGCTTGTCCCACAGACCAGCAGCAATAACTTCGCCGCCTTGCTCTGTAACTACGCCGGAAAACTTGTCCGCAACAGACTGGATCTGCTCGTCGGTACTGGTGATATCGATGATGTACAATACTTCATAGGTGCGTTTCGTGGTGGTCACCTCCCTTTGGACTAATATCGGTCCCGCTTCTGGGCAGGACAGAGAGAGCAATCGCCCAGCCACGCATGCTGGACGAACATATTCTGTTTTTGCACTCTTAAGACTAGTTATTATATCACCAGCACCAATAATAGTGCAAATCACAGAAGGGAAATTATGAATTATGAGTTATGAATGATGAAAAACGATTAGCTACCATTCACACCAAGCCTGTAAAATTTGCGCCTACTTAGTTCCCCCTTGGAAAAGAGTTACAGCTATCTAGTAACGATAGTAGGGGCGATCCCTCTGCGGTCGCCCGTAGTACGTTATATTACTCCAGGTGAATAACACAGTGTATTCACCCTTGGCAAGGGGCCAGGGGGATTGACACCTTCACACGTAAAATATACAGATGCATCGGTATCAGAGCGAAGGGGTACAAGTCATCATTAAGCACAACCAATCGCCCCGTAGCGTCGATGCCGATGCACAACCTTTGCCGAAGAACCACGCCTATTCACTCTTCCTGAGGAACTATCAGGTTTCAACGACAATCCTATTCACCATAACTATTCCAGGTTACTAATCGAAATAAGTTGAAGCCCCCAACTTGGGGGCAGAATAAACGTTTGACAAGCGTAGATACAGGGTCTAAACTAATCGTACCTGTATACAGAAGCATTGTTATGAGGTATATGTAATGAGCCTGAAAAACCTGCAGTCCTATGGACCTTTTAACTATTATTATAATGTAAAAGATCAGATGCAGCGGCATATTTATGACCGTTCGATCGAGGCTTTCCGCAAAGGTGATGCTGCCAGAGACGCTATAGCATCAGTCGAAGCGCTTGATGCACATCGCGCCCGTATGCGACAACTATTCATCGAATCCCTAGGTGGGCTTCCATCCTTCGATACTCCCCTTAACCCACGTATTGCCGGTGTTATCGGGGAAAAAGGCCTCAAGATTGAAAAGATCATCTTCGAGTCTCGTCCGGGTGCATTTGTCACTGCAAACCTGTACATTCCTGATGGACTGACAGAACCCAGTGGTGCAGTCCAGTTCCTGTGTGGACACCACATCATGGCCAAACACCAGCAGGAATACCAACGCGTCTGCCGATTCCTCGCCAAAGCCGGTTTGATAGTCCTGGCACAGGACCCAATTGGACAGGGGGAACGACACAGCTACTTTGAAAAGTGCGTGGGAGCAAACACTGTAGGTTGCTGCTGCCCCGAACACGACTATGCCGGAGGACAATCCTGGGCTCTGGGTGATACAATCGCTAAATATTTCGTCCATGATTCGATGCGCGGTATAGATTACCTGTGTTCCAGACCTGAAGTCGATCCCAACCGGATAGGTGTCACCGGCAACTCCGGTGGAGGCACACAGACCAGCATGATGATGATGTGCGACCCCAGGATTGCAGCCGCAGCGCCTACCACGTTCATTATGGACAGAGAGACCTACATGTATTCGGGAGGTGCACAGGACGCAGAGCAGATATGGCCTGCAATGACAGCCCACGGCTGGGACCACGAAGACATCCTGATAATGCTGGCTCCAAAACCGGTAAAAGTGCTCGCAGTTAAATACGATTTCTTCCCGATCGATGGAACCCGCAGAACCGTTGAACGTGCCCGAAGGTCCTGGGAACTGTATGGTAAACCTCAGAATATATCGCTGACAGAAGATGCAACTACACACTGGTATTCCGATGTTCTGGCGACTGCAGCGGCTGAATTCTTCTCTGAGCATTTAAACGGTCATAAAGTAACACCAAAAGCCTCCGAGATAACAGCTATAGAACCATCACGCCTTTGGTGCACAGACTCCGGTCAGGTGCAGTGTGAGATATCCGGAGCAAGGTTTGTATATGAAGAAAACTGTGACAGGCTGAAAGAACTCGAAGCCGAACGTGCATCCATTGATCCAATCAAACGCAAACAGAATGCTCTCGACTGGCTGAAATCCGCAGTCTATAAAGACCGCAAGACCTGTGACACCATCCCACGTCTCTACATCACCGAAACTTTCCAGGAATACCGCGTTGAGATGGCTGTCTGGTGGAGTCAACCGGGTGTTATGAACCACGGTTTCCTTTTCAAGAAGATATCAGACATAGGAAAGACACTCCCTGTGACGGTAGCTGTGTGGGAAGGCGGAACAATCCAGCTCGAGGCACATGCGGACTGGTTGAAAAAAACAACGGAATCCGGCAGAGCCGTTCTGGTCCTGGATACCACCGGTGTTGGTAACATTGAGCCCTACCCCCTCAACCATCAACCGGTCAATGAGTTCTATGGTGTCATTCACAAATTCAATGATGATCTGCTGTGGCTGGATGACTCTCTACCGGCACTCCGAACCTTCGATGTCACACGCTGCCTGGATGCAATCTCCGGATGGCCGGAGTTGGATAGCAGTGACGTGAAACTTTATGGCCACGGCAAACACAGTGTATACGCACAACTGGCTTATGCTCTTGGCGTTGGATACAAGGGACTTGAATTGGAAGATGCCTTTACCAGCTATGCCCAGTGGGTAAAAGAGAGACACTACAACGACTATGATATCCGTTCAATCATCTTCCGCGGAATCCTCCAGCACACAGACCTGCCGGAGTTAGTAGAAAACAAATAGGCTTGTAGTCATCCTGAGTCTATATTGTCATCCTGAGGAACGAAGGATGACATAGAACTCTGAAAGGAATCTAGCAATGAAAACTGACAGACGTAAAGTAAAAGTATGCTTTATCGGTGGGGGTAGCGTCACATGGACACCCAATATAATCCGCGACATTATCTTCAAGAAAGGTATGGAGCAGGTTCAATTGGACATTCACCTGCTGGATATCGACCTTGATGCTGCCATAAAAATACGCAAGCTATTCGATGAGCGTCTGTCTGCATGGAAGTTAGACAGAGTTTCTGTCACAGCAACTGATAACAAAGAAAGCGCGATATCCGCAGCGGATTTTGTAATTATCGCCATATCCACTGGCCGACTAAAGACAATGGCAAATGACCTGGCTATTCCGGAGAAATACGGCATCTACCACACAGTCGGAGACACCGCCGGTCCTGGAGGCTGGAGCAGAGCCCTGCGCAACATTCCGGTATTCAAAGAATACGCCGAGATAATCAAGCGTCTGGCTCCTCATGCATTCGTTCTAAACTACACCAACCCGATGGGTGTGCTAACTAAAGTGCTGAGTGATATTATTCAGAACAACCGGGTTGTAGGACTCTGCCACGGATACTTCGAGTGCCTGGATATTCTTAAAGATGTCTTTAGCCTGGAGAGCGAGAAGGAACTGGATGCCCGTTTTGGGGGGCTTAACCATTTCTTCTGGATCCTGGATTTCAAGGTCAATGGCCAAGATGGCTACCCGCTGCTTAAAGAGAAAATCGGAGATGGAAGCTTCGGTGACTTGATACAGAAAACACATACCGATGCAATGGGCTGGAGCTCGGATAAATGGTTCGCGGGAGAGCTCTATGCCAACTTCGGTTACCTGCCATATGTGGGAGACAGACACACATGTGAGTTCTTCAACTACAGTATGACCAATCCTGAGTTTATGGATAGGTTCAAACTAAAAAGGACGTTCATAAAGGACAGACAGGCGCACTATGACTCCGCAGGCAAGACAATCGACGCCTGGATAAGCGGCAAGAAAGGGATCGCCAAACTGGGGAAGATACCATCCAGAGAGACCGCTGCTGATATCATTCATGCAACCCTGTTCAGCACAGGTTTCAGCGATGTCACTAATCTGGTCAATACCGGCCAGATAAGCAACCTCCCACTTGGCGCTGTTGTCGAGACAATGGGTTACGTAGACTCAGGAGGATTCTCTGCCTTGAATTTGGGAGCTCTTCCGGAAAATATTATTTCAGTAGTCCTCCCGCACGTCCGCACTCAGATGATGACAACAGAAGCCGGTTTAACTGGAGACCTGGAACTCGCAATGCAAGCATTGATAGCCGACCCCATCTGCCAGCACATGCCCCCCACCGACATCCGCAAACTGGGCATGGAGCTCCTGCAATCCAACAAAGCCTATTTGCCACAGTTTAGTTTTTAGTTGAAAGTTGAAAGTTGAAAGTGAAGGGAGTGGAGTTTTGATTTGAGAGTTGAGAATTGAGAGTGGGGATTGTGATTTATAGATTCATAATGTAAGTGGTTAGTTGAAAGTTGAGAGTGGAAAGTTGAAAGTGAAGGGAGTGGAGTTTTGATTTGAGAGTTGAGAATTATTAGTAACGTCTATGCATACGTAACTTGGCTGTTTTTATAATTGTTACTAATAACCTGATCAATTCTTCAGTGTCAGCTTTTTATAGTCCAAAATTCTGATCGTCAATGTATTCAGATGCATGCAGCAGCTCCAGCCAGTAAAGTGTTTCATTGGCTTCCTTCAGGGCAATAGACATCTTGTGCACAAAGTCAGCTTTGCTTTCTGCATGTTCAGCTTCTCGGACATTGGCCCCTATTGCCGTTCCACTGCGTAAAACCTGCCTAGATAATACATACTCTTTTTTCTCTGCCTGTATCTGTTTTATTAGCGTAACAACTCGTAGAGCAAATGAAAAGGATTTCTCATAAATAGGACCTTTGGTCATTCTCCTATCCTCCGCTTACATTATGAATCTACAAATCAAAACCCCACTCTCAATTCTCAACTCTCAAATCAAAACTCCACTCCCTTCACTTTCCACTCTCCACTTTCCACTTTCAACTAACCACTTACATTATGAACCCACAAATACCCCCCACTCCCAATTCTCAACTCATAAATCAAAACTCCACTCCCTCCACTTTCCACTTTCCACTCTCCACTTTCCACTTTCCACTCTCCACTTTCCACTTTCCACTTTCCACTCTCCACTCTCCACTTTCCACTCTCCACTCTCCACTTTCCACTCTCCACTTTCCACTTTCCACTTTCCACTCTCCACTTTCCACTTTCCACTTTCCACTCTCCACTCTCCACTTTCCACTCTCCACTCTCCACTTTCCACTTTCCACTAATTCTCCACAGTCTATTTGTTATTTGCGAAGACTTTAAGTTCGTCCAGCATCACTTCATAATTGCGCAGTGGTAAGCCTTCGAAAATCGTGTTGCTGGAGCTGAATACGTAACCGCCGCCTGGTGCTGCATTTTCCAGGCAGTATCTTGCAGACTGACGTATCAGCTCATCAGGGCCGTCCTGCAGATAATTGCACTGAACGTTCCCCATTATCGCCATTTTGGGGTAAGTCAGCCGTTTGACTTCTGCAATGTCCATCCCGGCCATTGGGTCAATAGAGTGCAGGCAGTCCGGTTCACATTCTAGGATCTGATCAAGGATAGGCATCAGCATACCATCGCTGTGGAATATTGCAGGTACTCCAGCATCCTTAACAGACTTCACCAGCTTTGCAAGATATGGTGTGACTATCTCTCTGAATGTTATGGGGGAGACAAATGGCCCTCCGTTGAAGGCTACATCGTGTGGTAGAAATATATAATCAGCTCCGGCATCCACCAGCTTTCCTACAAGCTCCACACCTGTATCCAACATCTGCTGTGCCTGTTTGTGAATGCTCTCTATGTCTTCAACCAGGTTAATGGAAAATTCGTCCCAGTCAGAGATCGTATCTATCGCCCACAGAGCTCCACCGACAACTCCGCCAATCGCTATGCTATCTCCAAAGGTCTGCTTAGCTGCTACTATCCCATCCGGATCACCCCAGGGCCAGTAGACCATCAGAGCATCCCATTCGAACCGCTCAACTATACGCTGGTAAATCTCCATACACTGACCGATCATCCGGTCCTTCTCGCTGGCACCTACACCATTCCATAACTTCCTGTCCGGAAACCGCAGACCAAAAGCTTCATTCTCCAGTTCGAACATTGACTCATAGTGAGGTGGCCTGTCCGTCTCCCGAAAAGCCAGTGCCTCAAAAAATCTCTCTTTACCAGTCATATATATTCCCCCAATTGAAGATGCTAGCCCGCATTATTCATGACTGACGGTGTAAATGCTATGCATTTACACTCTCAGCTTTTGACCCTACTGCCGGTCAAAAGCGAAGTTTGGTGAATAATGCGGGTTACGATATTCTACCATTACGCATATAACTCAAAGCAATCAGCAGGACTTTTATAATCGCTGTCGAATGTGTATTTAATGGTTGATCCCAACCTCCAACTTCAAACATCCAACCTCTAGTCACAGGAGCTTATCTATATGAATTACTCAGACGCATATCTGGCCCTTACCGGACAATCACCCAAGCGTATTCCCCGTTGGGAGCACCTTTCAAATCCTGATTTCATACAGCTCGTAACCGGTATTGATCCCTGGGAGAAACCCCGCAGCGCTGCATTGAAGTTCAGTGAGACTTATAAAATGGACTGGGGATATGGAATCCCGGCAGATGACACTCCTATAGAGCGTCCGGACTCCAAACAGAGCAGTTATGTAGGAGAAGATGGACGTTCCAGAGTCCGTTGGGGTACAGACTTTTCAGGGCATTGGGAGTGGGGCAACAACTTCCATACCATTGAGCAAGTTTTAGCCTATGAACCCCTCAAGAACCTGGATATGCGTGAGATGGAGATCATCGAAAAGCGGGATTACTCCCTGGATGATGAGACATTCTATAAAACATACTTCGAGTGGGGAGAACCACAAACCGGAGATACAACAGAAGTCGTCATGGGTGGCTTCTACAATACGATGTTCATGTGGCCCCTACTGACATTCGGGTGGGAGCTTTTCCTGGAACTAGCTGGAGGTTATCCTGAGGATACTGCCCGTATCATGGGAGACTTTGCTGAGGTTAACCGGAAAGTTTTCAAAGCTTTTGCACGAAATCCCAACATGAACAGCATAGTCTGTCACGATGACATCTGCATGACCGCTGGACCAGTCTGCTCTCCTACCTGGCTTCGTAAGTATGTGTATCCCTACTATGAAGAGTTCTGGGGGATCCTTAAGGCTGCAGGCAAGCGGGTAATCTTCATGAGCGATGGCAATATAGACAAAGTAGCAGATGACATCGCAGCCTGCGGAGCTGAAGGATTTGTCAGTGAACCCTACACTGACTGGAAAACCATCGCCCACAAATATCCGAACTATCTGCAGGCAGGTGAGGGTGACAACAGGATTCTAATGTCCAACAACAAGCACGCCATCAGCAAAATGGTAGACGACATGCTTGAAACATCCAAAATATGTGGTGGATATGTGATGTGTGTAGGCAACCACATCCCCTGGAACATACCAGCAGAAGCCGTTAAATACTACTTCGACCTGGTAGACGAAAGAGCACACAGATAAGGCTTACGGACATGCGTCCGACATTTGTCATTCTGAACGCAGTGAGGAATCTGCTTTTCCGAATCTTGATCTAGATATAAAAAGCAGATCCTTCATTCTTCAGGATGACAAATTCCACACTACATTCAGAATGACATTTGTAAGGACAGCTCCATGACCAGTAAAGAAAGAATGCTCAGAGCATTAAAACGCGAAGTGCCGGACAGGTTGCCGGTCACTGTCCACCAGTGGCAGGGATACCATCTGAAGTATTATCTGGATGGTATCAGCGATCTCGAAGCATTCGGCAGGTTCGGGATGGATGCTGCAATCCAGTATTTTGAGGCAATGGGGCAGTTCTGGCTGCCGGGCATACCGGATATGCCGTTTGCAGATGACTGGAAAGCCATCGTGGATGTATTGCAAAACGATCTGGATCACCGGGTCCTGAAATACAGAGTCCGAACTCCCAAAGGCTTTCTTACTTATGCAACAGAAGGAAATGAGAAAACGACCTGGTTCACTGACTGTATGATCAAAGAGCAGGAAGATATAGAAAAACTGCGCTATATCCCGGTCCCAAACCTGGAGAAAGACAGGATATCTGAAGCCTATGACCGTGTTGGTGATGATGGCATCCTGAGAGGGTTTGTCTGGGGGGATCAGGCCGGGTGCTGGCAGCAGGCGTGTTGTCTGGCAGGAACTCAGAATATGATAATGTGGGCAATGGACGATCCTACCTGGACCCACGAACTGATGAAAGTTCTGCTTGAAAAGAAACTGCAGTTCATCGAGGAATCGCTTGCAGGAGCAAAATTCGATGTCATTGAGACCGGAGGTGGAGCCGCATCGTCCACCGTCATCTCCCCTGCCCTGTTCAAGGAGTTCTGCCTGCCGTATGATAAAGCTATGCACGATGCTCTGCACCGCCACGGCCACCTTACAACCTACCACACATGCGGAGGGATGATGGGGATACTGGATCTGATAGACGAAAACGGTACCGATGCCAGTGAAACCCTATCTCCTCCATCAGTAGGTGGAAACATAACCGATCGCAACCTGGTTAAGAAAGTCTTAGGCAATAAATGCGCTCTGATCGGCGGTATTGACCAGTACAATATACTGACCAGTTCAACTCCGCAGAAGATCAACCAGGAAGTCCACGAACTCTTCGAGACCTACGGAGCAGGAGGAGGCTACATCCTAAGCGCCTCCGACCACTTCTTCGACGTCCCAACAGAAAACCTCCAAGCCTACGCAGCTGCAGCCAGAGAATGCAGCTATTAAGGGAACTATCCGCAGATTTCACAGATTTACGCAGATTAAGAGAAGGGAGATTTTAGTATACAAACATAGGCAGAATGGATAAACAACACAGTTAAGCAAATATCCTGCATATCTATATATATCTATGTTTTTGCGTCCCTTCCCTAATCTGCGTAAATCTGCGAAATCTGCGGATAATTTATTCTCTTTTCCGTGTATTCCGTGGTTAAATTCCCCTGCTGATGCCGCCGCAGACTTCGGTCATTCTCTTTATATAGTATTGGTAGTCTTTAAACGCTACATCCGGAGGGATGGAGTGGTCGGTCATTGGGATGTAGCCTCCCTGTTCCATCAGCGGACGGACTCTCTCTATCTCTGCATCTATTGACTCCGGGCCATAAATCAGCGCCCGTTTATTGACACCACCGACTATTCGCAGATCCTTACCGAATTCTTTGCGGACCCGGTTTACATCCATCCCGCACTGCACTTCAAAGGGATAGAGATAATCAATACCAGCATCCATCCAGACAGGGATAAGTTCATCTATCTTTCCATCGCTGTCCAGGCCGATCCAGGGGACTCCTCTGCCTTTCAAGAACTCTGCTACTCTGCGATAGCGGGGCAGCATAAATTCTCTGGCAAGCCTTGGAGTTAATAATGGGCCTGCGTTGTAGCACATATCTTCCCAGAATATATACGCGTCTATAGGAACTACATCCAATATCTGTCCCATCATCGCAATGATAAAGTCAGCGTCAGCATCCATCATCTCTTCAATGAACGCTGGATCATCGTAGAAGAGCATACATAGTGACTCGACTCCAGTCAGGTTGCGCAGTGGTCCGAAGAACCCACCCCACCTGTCTGAACAGATCATCAGTGGAGATTCCTGAGCTCTGAGGTTTATCAGCTGTTCTTTCCAGTCCTCGCCTAATCTGGCGGACATGTCCGGCTGCATGCGCTCTTTCCAGAACTTCCGGAATTCTTCCCTGGTCTCAACCGGGAACTTTACAAACTGGGGCATAGAACTGTAGGCATACTGCTTCATTTCTCGCATTAATATGCCTTCATGGTTCACATACAGGATATGGGTCTCATCCTCCTGCAAAACTTCGTGTTCGAATGGAGGATTAGGGAAGAAGAGGTGGCCCAGGACATTCGACACATCAATTCCGCCATAAATATCATATTTATCAGGGTCGTATCCCTCCCCTTTCCACCTGTCAATAGTCTCCGGCCAAGCCCCAAATCCCCAAAATGGGATTCTGTCGACCGCTTCATAGTTCATAGTTGCATGGAATCTCTCGGTATTATTCATCTATATAGCTCCCTGTCCCTGGAAGATAGAATATTATCTTACTTCAGGTTAGTTATGCTATTGTCTCCTGGATTCCTGCAAAAAAACAGGGCAGACCAAAATGGCCGCCCTGTTTTCATATATTATTAAGCTTCCAACTGAATCCTATGGATTATCCCACATAACCGGATCCATAACATTTGCCTGTTTCATCCACTTGACATGCCCATCGTAGAAACCATTGTTGCATCCGTCACTATGCACAGGCAGAACACATCCGTTTCCACCGTCAAGTACAGGATTGGCTTCTGGATAGTGTGAGAAATATACCCCACAACCATATCGCCCACCATCACCTGCTCTATACAACTCGGTAAAGAAGAGTTTATTTGCTGGTGATTGAATTGTTGCCATTGTTGATCCCATTCTCCAGAAGAACGGAGCATACGAACTCATTGACCAGGGAGCAGCAAGATTGACAGGAGTTCCAACAGCCGTACATCGGTTGTATGGCTTCAAGTTATATGACGGACAAACAAAAATTGCCTGGCTCTTGACATATGGTTCCAGAGCACCTACCGGACCAAGAACTCCCCCCCAGTCTGGATAAGCAATCAGGCGCTCATCGTAATCCTGCGCATACTGCTGGACTGCCAGCATGATCTGTTTCAAGTTTGACGAACAAGCAGACTGTCTTGCTTTTTCTCTGGCTTTGGCAAAGACAGGGAAAAGAATTGCCGCAAGTATAGCTATAATAGCTATTACAACCAGCAATTCAATCAAAGTAAATCCTTTTCTATTAGTATTCAATTAGTCCTCCTTTTGGATGCTCACCAAAGAACAATTCTTATCGGCGGCACTCTTATGATGCATTATAATAACCAAGGATCCACATGTCAAGCTTTTGAGGTATTTTAGTGTTTGCGGGTCATTGTCTATATACATATAGAATCAGTCGAATGCGTTACAGCCTTAATTGCATAGTGAATACTATGTTGTTTTGTGATATATTTTATACTATATAGTGTCATCGTGTTATTCGCCGCCAAGTTTCTTAATAAACATTTGTTCATGCAAAAAAACAGGGCTAACCTAAATGGTCGCCCTGTTAATCCAATTATTCTTATGTATTCTTAATATTATGGATTGTCCCACATTACTGGATCAACGACTCTGGCTTTTTTCATCCACTTTACATGACCATCATAGAATGCATTGTTGCATCCTTCACTATGTACGCCCAGAACACTATCATTACCGCCGTCAAGTGCAGGATTTGCTTCGGGGTAACGTGAGAAATAAACCCCGCATCCAGTGCCATATGTGCCGGCTGCTCGGAATAACTCGGTAAAGAATAGCTTATCGGCTGGCGATTGAATTGTCGCCATTGCAGCGCCTAATCTCCAGAAATAAGGTGCATAAGTGCTGATAGCCCAGTTAGGTGAAACAGCATTCAAGACAACGGGAGCAACGGGCATACAACGGTTAAATGGCTGCCTGTTGACAGAAGGGCAGGTGAAAATTGCCTGGCTCTTTGTGTATGGTTCAAGAAGACCAACAGTACCAAGACAACCACCCCAGTCTCCATTTGCAAGGAGCTTTTCATCATAGTCCTGAGTGTAAGCCAAAGCTCCGAGCATGATCTGTTTCATGTTAGATGCACAAGACGACTGCCTTGCTTTCTCTCTGGCCTTCGCGAAGACCGGGAAGAGAATTGCTGCTAGTATGGCGATAATAGCAATAACAACCAGCAGTTCAATTAAAGTAAAACCTTTTCTATTAGTATTCAAATAGTCCTCCTTGTGAATGCTCACTTAAGACCAGTGTCTATATGTGGCACTCCTTTAATGTATTATAAAATGCCTTGTTTCTGATGTCAAGCAATTGAGGTTTTTTCACATATGCCCTTTAATGAATGTATGTAGAAGTAATTACAAATACAAAATCCATATTCATGCAATATGCAAGTTGCATGTTCTCTTTGCAGACATATAATCGCATATCTATGTTTAATTAACTGCATATCTAGCAAATAATTCATATGTTCTTGCACAAAAACAGGGCTAACCATAATGGCCGCCCTGTTTTCATTCATAATTAAGTTACTACCAATAGACTATGGGGTTTCCCACATAACCGGGTCCATAGCTTTTGATCTAATCAACCATTTAACGTGACCATCATAGAAGGCATTGTTAACTCCCTCACTATGAGTTGATAGAATAAAAGGTCGGGTACTGTCCATAACAACTCCACAACCATGTCCATAGGGACCCCAAGTATTCAAAAATTCAGAGATGAATAGCTTGTCTGCTGGTGATTGAATTGTAGCCATAGAAGCGCCTAATTGAGTCCAGTAAGGAGCATAAGTGCTTATTGCCCAGTTAGGAGAGAGAGCACTCAGCACAACCGGACCAACTGGCATACAACGGTTGAATGGTTGCTTGTTGATAGAAGGGCAGGTAAAGATAGCTTGACTCTTTGTGTATGGTTCCAAAAGTCCAACAAAACCAAGGCAACCGCCCCAGTCAGAATTGGCCAAGTATTTCTCATCATAATCCTGAGCATACGCCAGCACTCCAAGCATGATCTGCTTCATGTTTGATGCACAGGACGACTGCCTTGCTTTCTCTCTCGCCTTTGCAAATACTGGGAATAGGATTGCCGCAAGTATAGCTATGATAGCAATAACAACCAGCAGTTCAATTAAAGTGAATCCTTTTCTATTTATATTCAACTAGTCCTCCTTGAATGCTCACTTAAAACCAGCGTTTTACGAGGCATCTTTATATTATTATAAATATTTGCTTATTATTATGTCAAGCAATTGAGTTATATTTGGTATCACCGTCATTTTATGTGTTATATTAGAATACTAAGCCAGATTAATCAAGCACTAGACATATCGACAGCATTGCCACCATTGACCAGTCTCCTTATTTGTGGAAACAAATACAATATTCGTTGTAAAACAGATTGTTCACAATACATATCCATGCAAAAAAACAGGGCTAACCAAATCGGTCGCCCTGTTTTCATTCATTATTAAGCTAGTAACTAAAACCTATGGGTTATCCCACATAGCAACGTCTTTAGCTTTTTCCTGTCTCAGCCACTTTACGTGACCGTCGTAAAAAGCATTGTTACATCCATCGCTGTGTTGTTTAATGATCAGTTCGTTACCGCCATCAATAGCAGGATTGGTTTCTGGATATCTGGAGAACATCATACCACAGTTGCGCTGCAGTTCAGTTATGAACAATTTGTCAGCAGGGGTTTGGATTGTACCGAGGGAAGCACCTAGTCTCCAGAAATAAGGAGTGTAGGTGGAAATCCGCCATGTATCGCCAGGAGCATTACATCGGTTAGATGGCTTCACATTCAATGAAGGGCAAACGAATATAGCTTCGCTCTTTATATATGGCTGCAAAAGGGCAACTGGACCACTTCCAACCACATCAGGATTACCAAGCATCATTTCATCATAGTCCTGAGCGTACTGGGTAACACCAAGCATGATCTGCTTCAGGTTTGAAGAACAAGCAGACTGCCTTGCTTTCTCCCTGGCTTTTGCAAATACAGGGAACAGAATAGCTGCTAATATTGCTATGATTGCTATAACAACCAGCAGCTCAATTAATGTAAATCCTTTTCTTGTAGTATACAACTAGTACTCCTTAAATGCTCACTTAAGATAATATCCATATTGTGGCATATATCAATATAATTATAAATCTCTCTTATAATTGCTGTCAAGTGTGTACGTTCCCGCAGACTTTTGTCAATTTACGTTCTTTTCTATAGTCATATATTCGCAACACATGCTGCATCATCCAATTGAATAATCAGTGCCACTAAGTACACACCTAATAGTTGAGATCGTGTGTATTACAGAAAAGAAACCAGCATCAGAAATCAACGCAATTGATTAAACGCAAAAACAGGGCAGCCCAGAATGATCGCCCTGTTAAGCTCTAAATAACCCGAGCAATAGCTGAATTCTATGGATTGTCCCACATGACCGGGTCCATAACCTGGGTCTGCTTCATCCACTTGACATGACCATCATAGAAACCGTTATTACATCCTTCACTGTGCACTGTAAGGACGCTTGCATTTCCACCATCAAGTGCAGGATTTGCCTCTGGATAGCGTGAGAAATATACTCCACATCCCTTGCCATTGCCACCGGCAACGCGCAAAAGTTCCGTGATGAAAATCTTACTTGCTGGTGACTGGATACCCGCAGAAGCAGCTCCCAGCCTCCAATAGAACGGTGCATAGGTGCTCATAGCCCAAACAGGAGAAGCAGCATCACAACGGCTGAATGGTTTGACCAGAGCTGAAGGACATACCCATATGGCACTGCTCTTTATATAAGGCTCAAGAACAGCAACAGGTCCGCCAGTATCAGGACTTACCAAAATCATCTCGTCATAATCCTGCGAGTACTGTATGACTGCAAGCATAATCTGCTTCAAGTTTGATGAACATGCAGACTGTCTGGCTTTTTCTCTTGCCTTTGCAAAGACGGGAAAAAGGATTGCTGCAAGTATAGCTATGATAGCAATAACAACCAGCAACTCAATTAGTGTGAATCCTTTTTTATTAGTGTTCAATAGTTCCCCTTTGGATGCTCGCTTAAGATATTATCCATAATTTAGCATCAAGATATATTTACCTTATATTCAATTTTACCCACATATCAACCCATATATTCGTTATATATTCTATATATACAAATATATATCATATTTCATCCACAGTAATTCAGATGGTAACAATGCAGATTAAATAGTGCTGAATATCTGTCTGCGTTTTATTGACTCCCCCCCAGCATCTGTGCTAGACTTTCGCGATAAATGCTATTATCTGGAGCTGATGGAAATGACTAAATGGGATATACAGGAATTACTGGCTGTGCCGGGAGACTTTGATCATCCGAGAAACAGTGAGGCTGCTATAGTTGAACTCCTCGATGGACGTCTGCTGCTGGCATGGTCGGAGTTCTATGAAGGTGAGGGAGAAGACTGGAGCCCCTGCAGGATTGCTATGAAGACCAGCTCGAACAACGGTCTGACCTGGTCTGATACCGGAATCCTACTGGACAACGAAGCTGTGCAGTCTACAATGGAAGTAGACTTCCTTAGACTTCCAAATAACGACTTGTGCTTGTTCTATTGCAGGAAGAACAGTAATGATGACTGCAGAGTGATGATGCGCAAGAGCAGCGATGACGGAACCACCTGGAGCGCACCGAAGCAATTGTCCGACTGGCACGGTTATGTTGCACTTACAAACGACCGCTCTATCCTCACATCTACCGGTCGTATAGTTCTTCCATTCTGGTATGACATCCAGGATGCATTCCAGGAGCCTTGGTACTGTGTTGCACAGGTATTGTATTCGGACGATCTAGGTGAAACATGGAATCTTTCAATGCCACCCCTTGCTGCCCCATACTCTAAAAGTGGAACCACTGAACCGGCTGTTGTTGAGCTCTCAGACGGCAGCATAATGATGTTCATGCGCAATGACAGCGGACGCATCTGGCAGGCAATATCACCCGATGGAGGAGCCAGATGGGAACGCCCTACCCCAACAGAACTCGGTTCCAGTGCATCCCCCATCTGCTTAAAGCGGATACCAAATACTAACGACATTATGGTTATCTGGAACCAGTGTTCGAAGAAAGAACTCGAGTGGGGTTTCCAGCGCAACAGGCTATCCTGCGCGATAAGCAGTGATGATGGGAAAACCTGGGGACATTTCAAAAACCTGGAATCACTTGATGACATCACCCATGTCGAACCAACGCCAATCGGTGAAGGCCCGGTCCCGTTCGGCTGCATATGGGACAGTCCAATCCCACCCAAGGGCCCTCTAAATTGTTCATATCCTTCATGCACATTTGTAGGAGATAAGGTAATCATCACCTACGACTTCCCAACAGATGTCTGTTCACTTAAAATGCGCATCCTGCCATTAGCTTGGTTCTACGACGATCAGGCAGTGTCATTCAAAACACAGTCCAGCGGAGAAGCAGAGGCCATGCCTAAACCAGTCTAGACCTATTCGATTATCCCTCCAGCATTCCAACTCTGGAGGGATTTTTATATCAGTTCGATTTTTTCAGCTCCATTAATCACAAGTGTCTGAGGATATTCTCCTGCATTGACGGTTACTTCATTGCTGGTCTTGATTTTAGTCTGATTTCCCATAGGATCAATCAGAGATACAGATTTCGCATCAGTCTGAATCTTAATAGGTGTTGGTCCGGTGACTGCAAAGAATGCGACCATTCTGGTCTTTCCTCTGCGGAACTCATAAGCATGCACATTGTCCGATTCTTTGATTACGCGCTCGAACTTATAACCTGCATACCTGTCTAGAAATGCCGATGTAGCCCCATACACAAACCTGGGACAGAAGAAATAATCTACAAACCCATAATCCGCACCGTTTTTCGCCAAATATTGCCTGGGCCAATATATCTCACGGCTGGAGTATAGCAGCACCCCGATATGTTCATGTGCCCAGCAGTATATGAGTTTCTGAATCTCGTAGACTGCATTTATCCTCTCACCGCCGACTTTGGTCATGTAAAAACCCATCTCGGTGTTGGCAAACTTCGGGTTAGCGTACCCAGCTTCTTTGTGTATCTGCTGCATCCCAGCAAACCAGCTCTTTAACCCAGTAAAATCTCCGTGCCAGTGATATGAGACAAAATCCATCTTGCCATTGAGCCCCCTGACAATCGCCTTCATCGTGTCACCGGTATTACAGTAACCTCCATTGGTAACAGGTATCTGCGGCCAGGTCTTGCGCACTTCATCGATTGTCTGCACCGAGGTTTCAATAAAATCATCCGCCGTGCCTTTATACTGATATTCATTCCCAGGTTCATTGCCGACCTGGAAGAAAATCGCATACTTCCCGTATCGTTTAGCAATTTCATTTACATAATGTCTATAAGGTATCTCCCGAACAGGATAAAGAGCCGCCTGCTCTACCGGAACACCAGCATACTGGTCTTTTATAGGTCCTGCACCTGCACCATAAGCCATAAAGAACTGCAGATCAAGCTCAAGCCCTTTCGATGCAAACGCTTTTACACTCTTCTCTGTAAGATCGAAATCCAGTTTGTACCCATTTGCATCACGGCGTTCAACAGCCAGATTGATCCGTGCAACCTGCACGCCCATCCTGGCCACCAGCTCTGCATCGAGATCACGAGATTCATCTACCGTCAGCCCTGCAGGAGCAGTCAGTCTACCATCATCAAGCCTGGCACCCATCCAGCCCGGAAAGCTGCACTGTCCCACCCAGAACCCGCTCTCCTTCCAGAGATTACGCTTCTCAACATTAGAAGGGCATACTGCAAAGCTGCGAATCAATCGGTATATACACTTGTCGCCTTTCATTCCATCCAGGGTCAACACATAGGTTCCCCTGCCCTTTACCGTAAAACTGACATTACTGCCAGAACCACCACCAAATCTCTTCTGAGCAATAGGACGGTTCTCCCAGTCCCAAACAGTCAACACTGCACTATCGATCTTTTCTCCCGCACTGCTTTTAACAACCACTCCAAATGGTTCACCGGAGTTATATACCCATCGACAAGGATGCTTAGGCTCAACCGACAGTCCGGAGTCCTTTGCAACATCAGCATCCACTGTCTCCTGGGTAAGCAATGGCACCCCGGGACTATCCAGCGCAGCCATCACAGGCTTTAAAACGATACTATGCTTTACCACTCCATTACCACCATATACTACCGGTGCTGCAGTATATATCAATGAAATCATGATAAGAGCTATATGCATTTTATTCACGTCAAGACTCCTATAAATAACGAACAATCACTCTCGCTATGTACAAGGTGAGCGCATCTTATTATATCTAGTGGTCACTTTTCAATACAGACAGATTAGGTAAATGATAATTCGCGTGTTTCGCGTATTTTGCGGTTCTCTTCTTGAAATCTGTGTAAATCTGCGACATCTGCGGATAATTGTTTTTGATGTGTTCACCCTCGCGCTAAGTATACATCGGATTCTCCTCAAGCTGCAATGAATGGTATAATTGCCTTTTGAGACACACAAAAACGGCTTCGCTGATAAACACTGGCGGCTGAAATTTACTTAAAGGTAGTTGTATGAAATCTTATAAAATTGCACTGTATCCGGGAGATGGGATTGGGATTGATGTGACGCTGGAGGCTGTCAAAGCTCTTCAGGCTGCACAGGACAAGTTTGGATTCAACATAGAAACAACTGAGTTCGATTGGGGACACAGATATTGGAAAAAGACCGGAGAAGTTGCTCCTAAAAACTTCCTGGAGACATTAAAAGGCTTCGATGCCATATTCCTTGGTGCAATCGGTGATCCTGCGAACTTACCCGACCACGTAACGCTGGTCCCTCTAATCCAGATGAGGCAGCAGTTCGACCAGTATGCCTGCATCAGACCGGCAACCCTGCTTCCTGGAGTTGAATGCCCTCTGGTTGGAGTATCTGCTGGTGAGATAGATATGGTAGTCGTCCGCGAAAACTCCGAAGGTGAATACACCAACGCCGGAGGCACGTTAAGGTCCGGAACACCAGATGAAGTCGCAACCCAGAATGCCATCCACACCCGCAAAGGTGTAGAACGCATCATTAGATATTCATTTGAGCTCGCCCGTAAACGCCGTAAAAATATGACAATGACTACCAAGTCCAATGCTATGAAATACAGCATGGTCATGTGGGACCGCATACTCGATGAAATCAAGGGAGACTACCCGGATGTAGAATCCAACAAATTCCACGTCGATGCCCTGAGCATGTATTTCGTCCGTTGCCCTCAGAACTTCGATGTTGTAGTTGCATCCAATCTCTTCGGAGACATCCTGAGCGATCTCGGAGGAGCCATCACCGGCAGCCTGGGACTTGCTCCAAGTGCAAACATAAACCCGGAACGCAACTTCCCATCTCTCTTTGAACCCGTTCATGGTTCAGCGCCAGACATCGCCGGAAAGGGCATCGCGAACCCGATTGCAGCCATAAGAAGCGCAGCCATGATGCTGGACTTCCTCGGAGAGACCGATGCAGCAAAACAGATAGAATCAGCAGTACACGCAAACCTAAAATCCAAAACAATCCGCACCCCGGACCTCGGAGGAAAATCCACAACAATAGAAGTCGGAAACGACATCGCCAAACGTATTAAAGAGACCGCCTAAAAAACTCTATCAACATGGATACACAGGATATACAGGATAAATTAAAAACATCCTGTGCATCCTGTACATCCATGTAAATATTCCCCGCCTAAATATCAGCCTCCCACAATCTCCATTTCATAATTCTTAATTCATAACTCATAATTTCCCTTCCGCTTGACTCAAAACCTCCACAGTGGTACTATCGCTGCATAGTGCTGGAGGTGTGTGGATGCGAATGGTTTTTCTAATTGCTGTGATTTTACTTGCTGCTTCTGTGTGTATGGCTGCCGATAGTTTCACTACTGTATGTGATTTCGACAAAACTGACCGTCCATGGTCGGTGGAACCGGGGAGTAGTCCTGTATACAGGACCAAAGAGATCAAAGCCCATTCCGGCAATGTGAGTATGGGTGTGAAGATAGCGCGCACAGGCAGGCTGCTCAGGGCTACCTGGGGCTGCAGCCTCGCCGATGTCATTATGACTCAGGACAGCCGAATCAAAGTATTCATACACGGCAATAAACTCTGCAAGTCCAGCACCGGGCAACCGCATGGTGGGATTCTTTTGATCGAGTCCGGCGGTAATCCCAACGGCACAGATTCAATGTGGATAATCGATATCCCCGGTGATATTTATGCAAAGGATGCCTGGACTGAGTTTCTAAGCACACCAATATCTCAGGCAAAACTTGCTGAATGGTCTGCGGATTCCAATAGCAAGCTGGATATAGAAAAAATTCAACGCGTGCTATTTGTATCTCAACAGGAAGACGATAGCATCAAGCTGCCGGAATATGTCATACACATCGATGACCTGGCAATAAGCAGCTGCAGTATGAGGTCTCTTGTTTCGACTCCTGCACAGAACTCATCAGTCCCTGCTGCAATCAGACCGGTGCAAAGAGGTTTCATCGGGAGAAAACGTGATGCAGGTCAGCGAGTGCTGTTTGGCAATCTGACTGGTTGGACCGTTGAGAACTATCCTGGAGCTGAAGCATCATTTGTCAGATCAGAAGAGGAACCATTATTCGGTCAACCAGTGGCAAAACTGACATACCGTGCAAATGGAGCCCCCGGATACTTCCGGCTCAAACCTCCTAAACCCATTGGACTGCAGAAATTCAATGGAATACTCATGTGGATGTTCGGAAACGTCTGGTCCTGGACACCTGACCCCAACACTCCTCAAGTGCTGGTCTCCCTGGTCATCCAAGACGCTAAAGGTGAGACACATACCATTGAGCTGGACCAGGTCAACTGGAAGTTCTGGTCAGTGATGCACAAATGCGTCAAGCAGAACGTTTTTGAGGACGAAAGACACAGTGCCTACGGTGGAGACAGTAACTGGAAGCTGGATTTCCCCGCTAAGCTCATAGCAATAGACATCAGCAACGGAACCAACAAGGACTTCCGGTCTGTATATATAGACTCCATCATATTCAGGAACGAAAAAACCAACCCTCCGAAATACACAGCTAAACTGGATAAACTTCCATTTCCCACATCACCAAATTCCTACAAACCATCGGTAAACGATCCTGTTATTAACACAGTTAGAAAATCCGGATCAACATACATATTTTCAGCAAAGAGTGGTTCTGATGTAACAGAATTCCGTTACACTCCCAAATCCGGAACACTCTCTGATCTGGTCTTTACAGCAGGCAATCTCACATTCAAACCGGTAAATGAAGGCGGTCCAAGGCACGATATGAGCCGCATTCCCAAGGTTAAGCTCAAGAGTATTGCTCTGACTAATTCCGGAGTTCTTGATACAGTATGGAAGACCGAACTGGGCGTTGAATACGGACTATCTCTGAGCATCACCGGTAAGTCGATGGTAATTGACTGGTCATCAAAGTCCAGACAGTTCGCCGGTCTGAACCCGGGCACCGCCGAAGGTCTTACCGACTTCAAGAAATTCTATGTCCCATATCTCACACTGGGATGGGGTTTGCCTTCGATAATCTGGAATAAGGGCTACTATCTGTTCACGATGTTCGATTTCCACTATTCCAACGCTGCACAGATAACCGGAGAATCAAAGTGGTTATCAGCCACATCGGCAACCTGCGTTGGTCAGGTAAACTATGAGAAACTGACCGATGGAACCAGAAATATGCTCCGCGAAAGGCAGTACGTCACCGTTTCAAAGAACTTCGAAGAAGTCCTCCCCAGCATCCCGAATCCTCCAAGCCCGTTGACCAGTATAATCGGCACAAACCTCTATTGCCATGTAGGAGCGATAGAGATCGACAGGTTCAAGAAATCCCTGGAACGCTGGAAACAGTTCAAAGAGTACGGAATCGACCATGTAAGGGTCTCTCATCACGAAGATTCATTCAGCGATGGTGACACAGTCGGCCAGGGTGCTCAGGAATACACTATGACTCTGGAAGCTGCCCCGGAAATCGGAGATCAGCAACTTATATCATACTGTGCAGAGGTTAAGAAGCTGGGATATTTGATCGGACTCTACACCAACTACACAGACTACAATCCGCTGGGTGCATCGTGGGATGAGCGGAACGTCGCCAAACTCCCCAACGGTGAATGGGAGAGGAGCTGGCCTCCCACATTCTCCCTCAAACCTCTCAAAGCAGTTGAGATGGAAGCCTATTATGCCCACCGGGTGGCAGAGAAGTTCGGCTGCAACACCACATATTGTGATGTCCACACAGCTCTGCCTCCAATGGCGTTTGTCGACTACGAAGCCGGTAATCCCGGAGCAGGAATGGAACTTACACAGATTAAAGCCTATGGAGCCCTGCTATTGCATGGTCGAGAATCATATGGAGGTCCGATCTTCAGCGAGGGAATACACCACTGGATCTATGCAGGGCTCAACGACGGCAACTACGCTCAGATGGGTTTGCCTGATGCAGCAAACCAACCACTGCTACTTGACTTCGACCTGCGCAAGATTCACCCTCTGCAGGCCAATCTCTCCATGGTCCCGGGCTGGACCTGGGGCTCAGGAAAAGTGCAGTGTATGGCTGAACAAATCGCATACGGGCACATAGGTTTCCTGCCATACGACAACTTAAACGATGCTGTCTGGGGTTATTATATGATGCAGCAGTTACAATCGATGTATACCCAGGTGCCGGTGGACAAGATACTGTACTATTCAGCAGATGGAAAATCATGCGATATATCAGCAGCAATTCCGACAGGCGTAAATGAGAACCGGCAGGCATATGTAAGTTACACCAATGGCCTGCAAATATATGTAAACTGCAACAAAACCAACCCGTTCACTGTAAATGTCGAAGGCACACAATACAAACTTCCGTCATTCGGATGGGTAGCCTGGAACAAGGGATTCCTGGAATATTCAGCAGAGCTCGATGGCCGCAGGGTCAACTATGTGGACTCTCCTGTCTATACATATCTTGAGACAGGCGGCAAACCTCACATGGAAACAGGCCTGGGCACTAACGGAACAATCATCCTGCGCAAGGACGATCCCAGAGGCCTTAAACTGATCCCTGTGGATGCAAAATCAGCTGAAATCGCAGGTCCATACACATCAGCAGACGCCTACAAAGCCGACAACACCCGGATCGGCCCAGCTGATGCACAAGCAGTAGACGGCATCCTGACAATAGATTTCATCGAAGGAGCAAGATATTACATAATCAAATAGCCCTGTCATCCTGAGGAACGAAGGATGACGAATTTTGGAGGAGAGTAAAATGTTCATAGATGTCCATACACATGCATATAAGCGTCCGTATCCGGGAGTCGATGGCAAGCCGGTGTTTTCTACTCCGGAGCAGGTTATAGTCAGGTTTGATGAACTCGGGATAGAGAAAGGCTGCATACTTCCGATTGTAAACTCAGAGGTCTACCTTCCTCAGTCAAATGAAGAAATACTTGAGATGTGCGAGAAGTACCCGGACCGCTTTGTGCCTTTCTGTAACATAGATCCACGAGCCATCACCAACAGCGTGGATGCTCCACTGGACTATATTTTGAGTTACTACAAGGATCTTGGATGTAAAGGTATTGGAGAAGTCATGCCCAGCATGCCATTTATGCATCCCAAAGCCAGGAATCTTTTCAAGCACTGCCAAACTGTCGGTCTACCTCTGACATTCGATATATCAGACAGGCTGGATGGAGATTATGGCTTCTACGATGAACCGGGTTTACCTCAGCTTCAAGATACTCTGAGAAGCTTTCCTAAACTTACAATAGTCTGCCATGGACCTGCGTTCTGGGCTGAAATAGGCAAGCTGGAGCTTCCGGGAGATAGAGTAGGATACCCATCATATCCAATCAGTGAAGAAGGCGCGGTCCCAAAAATGATGCGGCGATACGAAAACATGTGGTGCGACCTCTCCGCAGGCAGCGGATATTTCGCTATGGCCAGAGACCCCGAGTTTGCCGCCGCATTCCTGAACGAGTTCGCAGACAAACTGATGTACGGGACAGACATCTGTGCCCACGACCAGCAGATCAAAATAGGCCCGTTCCTGATCGAACTACGAGACTCCGGCAAACTCAGCAAAGAAAAGTTCAACAAGATCGCCAGAGAAAACGCGATCAGACTTTACGGATTATAGTAACAGTTCAGAGTTACGGTACAATGTCATCCTGAGGAACGAAGGATCTGCTTTTTCCGAAATGAACAGCAGATCCTTCGTTCCTCAGGATGACATTGTACCCATATTACTGAGCTGATATTGATTATATATTTTTACTAATCATACTTGAGAGGCTCTAAAATGGATAATCAAAACTGTCTGTTAATATCAGATGACCAACGTGAAATACAGATTATTACGGAGGGAAAGCTGCAAGCTGTATGCTCTGTATTGTTACACATAGACGATCTGAAGCTCCTCAGACTAAGTCCTGTACAAACTCCCACAGGAATGCAGTTTATTGGAAAATCAGGTGTGGTTTGTGCGGATGCTACATTTGTCAGTAACGCAGATACTGATACACTTACGATTAGAAAGTGCTTACTTGACAAATCCATTCGACTCCTGGCAACAGGCAAAGTCGAACTCGACAAGCCTTTTATATGCTCCATAAACGATAATGGCAAGGATTCCGAGTATTTCCATATGACTTCCGGTGGAGCGGATTCCTCAATCTTCAACTGCTTCTATTCACCGGATGACGATACTGCAGTGGTCTTTAATTCAGAATCTACCGAAATAATGATCACCCCGGAGAGGTCTCGTTACGAACTGATTGATACAGAAACAATCGAAATCAAAATCCACCGAAACCACTATAAAAACATAGCTAATCCATACTACAAGCCGATGGATAAAGAGCGCTTCCCCAGGCCTCCGATTGGTTGGCTTTCATGGTACTGTTATTTTGGGGATTTCGATGAAGAAAAGACCTTGAAAACCCTTGATTTTGCAGACAAAAACTTCAAGCGGTTCGGGTTCCAATATGTCCAGCTTGAAAACTGGCAGAAGTTTACTCCCGGAAATTGCCGGTTGAGAAATTTCACCACAAACTCGAGTGGGATGAAGAGAAGTTCCCTCACGGCATGAGATACGTCTCCGACAAAATCAGAGAACGCGGCCTTATACCCGGTCTCTGGGTAGCCCCGCTTGGCACAGGGGAGGAAGCACAATTCAAAGCCCATCCGGAAATGTATCTGCGGGATGAAGCAGGAAAACCTCTGGGAAACTGGAGCGGAGACTATGCCCTTGACCCCACACATCCGGATTCCCTGAAAGCAATCCATGACACAATGTATGTCATAACCCACGACTGGGGATATGATTATGTAAAAGTAGATGGACTGGAACTTGGTGGAGCCGGGTATGCCGACGAATACTACACCAACGAGTCCATCCGCAGCAGATTCAGCCATCCGATGGATGAACCCTTGAGAAACATCGGCAACATTGTAAGGGAAGCAATCGGTGACCAAATATTCTTCACCTCCTGTGCAGGCAGTTGGAAGAGAATTGGTAAAATGGTCGGAATAGCCAATGCAGCAAGGGTCGGAACGGATGTCCTCTGGGAAGGTAATGATCCGGAGTGGGCTGGAGTTACGCATACTGCCAGGACCATACAGAAAGCCCACTATGTGCATAACATATTCTGGTACAACGATCCGGATGTCCTGGCAATGAGAGCTCCACTCACTACAGAGCACGCTCAGCTCTTGACTACAATGTATGGACTCGCTGGTCAGCTGCTTTTCCTGGGAGATATTATATACGAACTCCCGGAAGAGAAAGTCGACATGCTCAAGCGCATAATGCCTGTAGAGAATGTCTATCCCGGTCATATACCCCTGGATGACCCCGAAAAGACACCTGCAGAAACCGGTCTCCCCTGGTCTACGGATGATCTCAAAGATACCTGGGTTCTGCATATCAAGAAACCATTCGAAGACTGGTGCGTAGTTGCTCTTATCAACTTTGATGAGACCAGTACAAAGACTCTCAAACTAAATGCAAAGACTGCCGGTCTGGATCAGGATACGACATACCTTCTGTATGATTACTGGCACGATAAATTCCTGGGCAGTATGCTGGGTGAACGGGCATTTGATATTGCCTGTCAATCCTGTCTGCTGTTAGCTGTCAGAGAAGAACAGTCCATCCCGCAGATCCTGTCAGTCAACCGCCACATCACACAAGACAGCATATCGCTGATTGACGTAAACTGGGATGATGACTCGCGTACGCTACACGGAATATCGGATGTAGTAGGAGATGATGAATATCGAATCACTCTGCACATTCCAGAGGACTACTCCCTCGAATCCGCAGAGTGCGATTTCGGCTGTATAGACTACACAATAGTCAGTCCGGATATAGCTAAAATAAGAATCCAGTGTTCTGAGAATACCCGGGTGAACTGGAGTGTTGTTTTCGTTTTCACACTGTAACAGGAGTAAATAAATGTCCTCGCATATCATGAAAATAGCTCTCGGTGCTGTCGTTTTAGCGATAGTATGCATTTCACTCTCTGCGTCGGCGCAAACTGGCAAGGTATTACTGTATGTAAGCCCATCTGGAAACGACGCATGGTCGGGCAAGATAGCTAAGTCGAATGCCACTCGCACAGATGGACCGCTGGCAAGTTTGGATGGCGCACGCATGGCTGTCCGGCGAGTTCATTCGCAGTCTCCGGATGCCTCAGTGCGTGTCCGGTTTGCTACAGGCAGGTATGAGATAACCACTCCTGTTAAGTTCACTAAAGAGGACAGCGGATCAGTCGGTGCTCCAGTAATCTTCGAAGCTTCCCCTGGTGCACGGCCGATTATCTCCGGTGGACGCAGCATATCTGGCTTCAAGATGCGTTCAGATGGTCTCTGGGAAGCTCGTGTTCCAACAGTTCAGTCTGGCAAATGGTATTTCGAACAGCTATGGGTAAATGGCCGCAGAGCAGTCCGTGCCCGAACACCGAACCAGGGAGTCCTGAGAATGACTGGTCTGGCTTCCACCGAGACCGACCCAACAACCGGGGCAGTTGTAGATATATCCAAAAAAGCATTTTATGCAGATGAAAAGGACATCAAACCCTTACTCACACTTTCTCCACAGGAATTAAACGATGTCCAGGTAACTACCTGCCAATCCTGGGAGACTGCAAGGCATAAGATTGTTTCGCTGGATCCTAAAACGTCATTTCTAAAACTCAGCAACCCCTCCAACTGGCCGCTCACATATGGCAATAGTGGAATGCCTCGTTACTGGTTGGAAAACTACAAATCCGCTCTCGATGCACCAGGTGAATGGTTCCTTGGAAGAGATGGTATCCTGCTCTATAAACCTCTCAAAGGGGAGAAAATAAAGACTTCTCAGGTATACGCTCCGGTTGCAGACAGGTTCTTGGAGTTTGCAGGCAGTGTATCTACTGGAAGCGTAGTTAAGAACATAGAGTTCCACGGGTTAACATTTCAGCACAGCCAATATTTACTACCTCAAACCGGTATAAATGAAGGCCAGGCTGAGGCAACAGTTCCGGCCACAATAACAATCACCAACGGTCAAAACATTGTGTTCAACAAGTGCGAGATATCTCACACCGGTATCTACGCATTCGACTTCCGGGAAGGCAGCAGAAAATGCAAGATAATTAACTCTCTACTAGCAGACATGGGAGCTGGTGGAGTTAAGATCGGCGAGATGGGTCCAACTGATGATGACTCAAAACTCGTCAAGAATATCACTGTAGATAACTGCATAATCAGGGGTTGCGGAAAAGTCCATACAGCCGGCATTGGTGTAATCATCTTCCAGAGTCCAAACAATCAGATCACCCACAACGACATCTCCGACCTCTACTACACTGCGGTGTCAGTCGGATGGTGCTGGGGTTACGGACAGAGTGTCAGCCTCAATAATAAGATAGACTTCAACCATATGCACCACATAGGTTATGGGCTTCTCTCAGATATGGCCGCAGTCTACACACTCGGGAAAGGAACCGGCACAACAGTCAGCAATAACTGGGTGCACGATGTCACATGCCACCAGTACGGCGGATGGGGCCTGTACAACGACGAAGGCAGCACCGATGTCGTCCTGGAAAATAACCTGATCTACAGGTGTAATGGTGGCGGTTATCACCAGCACTATGGCAAGGACAACCATTTCACTAACAATATAGTTGCCTTCAACTCACCCGGTCAATTTATGAGGACAAGACGTGAAGAGCACCGCTCATTCATAATCGACCACAACATAGCGATATTCAACAACAGTCCACTTGCAGGGAACTGGTCAGACAACTTCGACATAGACTACAACCTCTACTACAACACCACCAAAGCCGAAATTAAGTTCGATGGCAAGACATTTACTGAATGGAAAGCCCTGGGTAGAGATGTCCACAGCATAATCGCTGACCCGATGTTCGTAAACCCGGCAAAAGACGATTACAGGCTAAAACCCGGTTCACCCGCATCCAAAATCGGCTTTAAACCCTTTGACTACACAAAAGCCGGTGTTTACGGAGATCCCAAGTGGATAGCTAAAGCCAAAGACTACACCTACCCTAAAGCCGACTATCCGCAAAATTCACCCGTTGCACGAACACTGAAAGAAGACTTCGAGAAAACCCCTGTCAACACGTCTCCGATCGGTTCTATCACCATATCATCTGAGGGAAAAGGTGATACTGTTCTAGTAACCGATGAGACAGCAGCGTCAGGTTTACACTCATTGAAGATGATTGACAAAGCTGGACTATCCCAGGAATTCTTCCCATACATAAACTACACTGTCACGCGTAATGACAATTCAATCGTTACAGTCAGCTTCGATGCACGGATTAGTATGAATGCATACTTCTGGCACAACTGGAGAGACTGGTCTGCGAGTCCTTACAAATCTGGCCCGGGTTTCCACGTATCCAAAGGAAAGCTGCTCTACAGCGGCAAGCAGCTCATGGACATCCCTGTAGACACCTGGGCACACTTCACAGTCACATGCGGTCTTGGCAAGAAAGCCAATGGCAAATGGAACTTGAAAGTAAAACTGAAAGACCAACCGGAACAGGAATTCAAGGACCTGGCAGTCGACAATAAGGACTTCAAATCCCTCAACTGGGTAGGTTTCGTAAGCAACGGCGCCGAAGATGCCACAATTTATCTGGACAACATCACGCTCAAATAATAACCCTAACCCCTTCGTTCTGTATGCATCGGTATCAGAGCGAAGGGGAGAAACCCAGAAGCATTGATGCCGATGCACCAGCTTTGTCGAAGCATGAACGGATTTTCAGTAATTGCTCCAACCTCCCCCTTCGTTGTAGAATAGAAATACGCACTATTTATATCGGGAGCAATTATCGATGATCAAAACGACACTAGGACGCACAGGCATTCAAGTTACACGGACAGCATTTGGCGTACTACCATTGCAGAGAACTCCGATGGATGAAGCAGTACGCATACTCCGCAGAGCTTACGACGCCGGGATCACTTTCTATGACACTGCAAGAGGCTATACCGATAGCGAAGAGAAAATAGGCAATGCATTTGCCGGCATTCGCTCAAATGTAGTTATAGCAACAAAGAGTCCTGCAACTACCAGATCCGGATTGCTCTCCGACATCGACACCAGCCTGAATAAGCTTCAAACAGACTATGTGGATATACTGCAGCTTCATAATCCCAGCGTGCTCCCCGACCCAAATGATCCTGAATCATCATATGCTGGACTCATAGAAGCTCGGAATAGCGGCAAGGTGCGGTTTATCGGGGTATCAAACCACAGTCTCGAAAAGGCAACCACCGCTGTAAAATCAAGGCTTTATGATACCCTTCAGTTTCCACTGAGTCATATATCATCTGAAGCTGACCTGGGAATTATTTTACTCTGCCGGGAACACAATATCGGTTTGATCGGCATGAAAGCTCTGTCCGGAGGACTTATTACCAACTCTCGTGCCGCCTTCGCATTTCTTAGACAATATGAAAACCTGTTTCCAATCTGGGGCATGCAGCGAATGGAAGAGCTCGAGCAAATAATATCCTTCGATGCAGATCCTCCAACCCTTGATGATGAAATATGGGAGCAGATTGAAAGTGATCGCAAAGACCTGGCTGAGAGTTTCTGCAGGGCCTGCGGATACTGCCTGCCATGTCCGGCAGAGATACAAATCCCGATGGCTGCCAGAATGGGCCTGTTGCTGCGCAGAATGCCCTCCGAACAATTCATGACTGATGCCTGGCGTCAACAAATGCACAAGATAGACAACTGCATCGACTGCGGCCACTGCAAGGATCACTGCCCGTATGGCCTGGATACTCCGGCACTTCTTAAAAGAATGCTCGAAGATTATGACAATTTTTACTCATTGAACAATAATACACCATGAAGAATTCCTGATTTGCACCAATAATAACCATATATCACAACTGGAGAGTACACACATATGGCTATTAAGTGGACCGATGATTTGGCTGTCGGAATTACAGATATCGATACGCAACATAAAGAACTATTTGCTCAGATCAATACACTATCAACTGCAATGACTCAAGGTAAAGGTAAAGAAGAAATCGGCAAGATCATTGCATTCCTGGGTGACTACACTGTAAAGCATTTCGGCAATGAAGAGAAGAAGATGGATGCAAAGGCTTATCCTAAATCCGCTGCTCACAAGGCAATGCATGCCGCATTCATAGCTACTTTTCAGAAGCTCAGTAGTGATCTCGAAAAGAATGGCGCTACATCCAGCCTGGTGATAGATGTAAATGTTAAAGTAGGTGAGTGGCTTAAAAACCACATTGCTGAGACAGACAAACAACTCGGGGCTTTTCTAAAGAATTAGTCCGAAGCTCTGATTCTTATTGATAGATTTGGGCAGGCACAGTAACCTGCCCATATAATCTGATACAATGTATCCTTAAGACCGCATTTTTACGCTCAATCCCCGAACATTAACATGCCCCTCAGTCGCAAACAAACACAGACTCCCCTTGGCAAAATCATACGTCCTGTAGCTCAAAGCCACCTTATCGTCTGCATAAACAACCAGACATGATTCGTCCATCACAACCCTGAGTTTCACTGGCTTTCCTGCCGACATCTCCAGTGGTCGTTCTGCAATAAAAGCTTGATCCGGAGGTCTTGGCCATTTGTCCATCACAATACGGTTGTTGGATGGTTCCAATCTCACTACATAGTAGTTATCCACTGCTTCATCCACCCTGAGCATCAGTCCGCATCCATATGTACCTGCTCCAAAATCCACATCGCATTCTATAAGGCACTCTTCCGGAAGATCACCTATTCGAATTATCGAATGTCTACCAACTGCGCGTGCCCCTATACCATCGCCAATATACTCCCAGGCGCCTAACACAGGCCGTGGGCTACCGAACTCTACCGATGTATCAAATGCTGCCTGAACAGAATCAGGAATGCGTACGCTAAGCGATCCATCAGCCTGCTGCTCTACTTTGTGCACAACCAGGTTTCCACCCCACTGGTACCCTCCAGCATCAGTGTCACCGTCTCTGGATGCAAGCCAGCCGAATATGTATCTCTCATCCCCGATACCGGCTGTTTTAGCTGCATAATATGCCCTGCAGTCGAATGCATCATCAGCCGGTGCAAGCCATGGGCCGGAGAGGGATTTGCTCATCCGATAGTGGGTCACCAGGCGTTCAGTGAATGTAGAATATACCAGGTACCACCAGTCACCCATCTTGAATAGGTCCGGGCATTCGTGTGTGAAATACTGATCAGGCGCCCATATCGGCTCCTTTACTGTCCAATTGTCCAGGTCGCTTGAAACAGCAAGCGCCAGGCATCCCCGGTTTCTCGAAGGGCCTGTCTGTTTTCGAGCCGCCAGCACCATATTGAACTCCCCAGTATCAGGGTTCAAGAACACATAAGGGTCTCTCCAGTCATCCTTATCATATCCCATCTCAACAGGCGCTTTAAAGTAGAAATCCGGGTCTTTTGTCCAGGTCGCCATATCCGTGCTGGTCACACGCATTATTGCCTGCTGAGGCTTGTCCGTGGGTACAAACGACCCGTTGTGTCCGGTGTAAAATATATAAAACTTGCCGTCGTTCTCGAAAACCGAACCGGTAAATATATACAAGTCCTGCTCATCAGCTTTGCCCCTTGGAATAGCTTCACCGAGGTTCCTGATATCCACAAAATCCTTCGTTACCAGGTGAAACCAGGGAGTTCCCTCGCCATATTTAGCATGGTCTCTGTAGTCCTGGAGATAGAATATATGATAATCACCCTCCCAATAGAAAGGTATAAAGTCGCCCGCCGCTCCAACATCAGGTCTGAAATACAAACTCATCTGGATACCTCCTCTAACAAACTCATTAAGTCAGACTCTTTCGCATACAAGGTGCAATATCCTTCAAATCAAATACATTTGCTTTCACAGCCAGTGAAAGTGGTATAATCAGCCGATAAATAGTGGTATCTTTGATCATTCATTTTATTGTAAACAGAGGACAAACATGAATATTGGGACCAGCGTATTGGACTTTGCAGGTGTAGTGGGAGATGGGATAAACGACGATTATGCAGGGATACAGGCCGCCCTGGATTCCGAAGCTGGTACGGTATATCTCCCAAAACCTAAAGTATGCTACTTGATTGGAAAAACACTGAAAGTACACTCAGAACAGACGATATTTGCTGACAGATACACACACATCAAACTGGCAGACCAGGCTAACTGCTTGATGCTGGCCAATGCCGACCAGGAATCGGGCAATAATGGGATCAGTGTTATCGGGGGTGTATGGGATGGCAACAACACAAACCAGACTCGCGAGAACTTGCACGCCAATGATTATGTCCCAACCCGTTATATCGGAGTCGCTATACAATTCCTGAACGTTACCGATCTGCACATATCCGCCCTTACTATTAAGGATCCGGAGAGCTTCGCTGTGCAGTTGGGAAAGATTGACCGATTCACGGTTGAGGACATCACATTCGATTACAACCTGCTGCGCCCCAACATGGATGGTATCCACTGCAACGGTTTATGCTCAAATGGAAAGATATCTAACCTCAAAGGCACAACCAATGACGACCTGGTAGCTTTAAATGCAGATGATGGACCAGCAGCAGAACCGACCAGAGGACCCATTCATGATATTTCAATAGACAATATATACAGCGACAACGGTTATACAGCTGTCAGACTCCTATCTGCAGGTTCTTTAATCAGCAAAGTAAAAATATCCAATGTATTCGGCACCTACAGGTATAACGTGGTCTCATTCACACATCACGACGTCCATCCCGGTGCACCTACTGTGTTTGAGGATATTTCCATTGATGGCGTATTTGCATCCAAGGTGTGGGTAGGAGAGCCTTCTGAGGATAAACCCGGCTCAGTAGTAGCGCCAATTCGCATAGCCTCCGGAGCAGTGGTAAAGAATGTCCATATATCGAACTACCACCGCACCGAGAACCTTGTGCCTGTCGATGACATCTGCGTAGAAACCGGCGCAACAGTAGAATATATGTCCTTAAGCAATTCATCCCTGAAAAATCAAACCGGAAGACCAATGAACCTAATATCCAATCAGGGCACTATCGACACTCTGGATGTTGTCAATATAAGAGAGAGTTAATAATCATATTGCATTAAGATAAATCTCGGAGGTATCTATTATGTCAACAAAACCGGATTATACCAGGCTCAGAGGTGAAACCAGTTTCGAATGGGGTGTGGGTTCATCTTATGATACACTCCTTGAACTTACAGGTATCCCAATCAAAGATTTTTACTTGAATCCGGAAGCAGGTATTGAAGCCTATCGAAAAGGCAGACCCCTTTTGCTGGAGATGTTCGGACCGGATGTTCCTCCCCCGATGCTTGCCACTCCTCACATTAGTTATGGTCACGTAAACTGCCTGGGAGCCGAACTCAAGTTCCCTGAAGGGGGTGAAGTCTGTAATGGAGTCCCATTTGCCACCCTTGAAGAAGGAATTGAGGTTCTAAAGCAAGACATTGATTTCACTTCCGCAGGTATGACTCAATTTTATATCGACTACCAGAAGAAAATGTCTGATGCGTTCGATGGTGAATCCTGCTATTTCGCATTCGGACCTGAAGGACCACTCACCACCGCCTATACACTCAGGGGACACGACATTTTCTTCGACCCATACGACAATCCTGAGCTTTTTAGAGAGTTCATGGAACTTCTAACTCAAAGCATCGTCGAATACAACTACTTTTATCGTGAGATCAATGGATACCCCCGAGCTAATTCAGAAGCAGCAGGTCTTTGTGATGATGTAGCAAGTATGTTTAAACCGATGATGTGGCCGGAATATGTGCTACCATTCTGGGAACAATATTACAATGGGTTAACGACTGGTGCTAGATATGCTCATGTTGAAGATCTGAGAGTAGAACAACTGCATTTTCTGGAAGATATAGGGCTTTCTGTTTACGATCCGTCAATTTCTAGAAAAATCAACCCGAAAATCATCACCGAAGCCTGTCGAGTTCCATTCCAGTGGAGACTGGGAAGTATTCACTATCCAAATATGTCCTGTCAGGATGTAGAAGACTTCGTATTCCAGGCAGTCGCAGACGGAGCCAGTTCAGTTTATGGTGATGCCTGCCAGCCACAATGCGATATACACGAAGTAAAGAAGGTCCACTCCTTTATGAAAGCTGCAAGAGAAGTGGAACGGATGTTGAATGAAGGAGCATCCCGCGAGGACTTAAGTAAGTGCGTTAGTGAGTCCGGAAAACAAAAATTCTGGAACCACTGGCCAGAATAATGTAGCCTAATTGACGGCAAATACCGCTAGTAGCAAACTCCGTTCGTGCTTCGACTTGCTCAGCACGAACGGAGTTTCAGTTTACCTAGAACTCAGCCACCCATGTAACACTCGGACCGAGTACAAGAGTATTCTTTTCCACGCTGCATCCTGCACCTTGCCAAACGCTCTTAGGATCCGATGGTAACTTAACACTCTGGTCTTTGTCAGTCAGATTGAAGACAAACCACACACTCTTTCCATTGCCTGACCGTTTCCGAATCCAGACCCCTTCCGGAACTCCGGATGCTCCAACTTCAACTCCCAGCCTTTCACCCAGAAGCATCTGTAATACGTCCTGAGCAACATCATCCGCCAGCCCCTTAAACGCGAGAGACAGGCTCTGTCCCAACGTTATGACTTTTCCCTTGCCGTATGTATTCAACACTACTGCTGGTTTCCCGTTGTTCCAGGAAGCAACAACGCAGCCGGTTGTTGGAGCAAGTTCTACTCTCCAGAGGGATGCTTCGACAACAGATGCGCTGTCAAATGCCACACTGTCGGCTCCACTCGAATCTGCCTGGATCCTGAGAGATTCAGTACAGCCCAGCAGGTCCTGCAAACCGTGGTTCGGTCTATTTGAACTGACCCAGGTATTCGCATCTCTACAGGCAAAAGGCATCTCCACAACGAGTTTGCCCCCGGATTGCACATACTCTCTGAGCCAATTAGCACATGCCTCATCAACCATCTCATCCGCTGTAACATGCAGCAGCTGAGCATCGGCCAGGTCATCTCCCGGTACCACCCAGTCTACGGTCTCACCCATCTGCAGATACATCGCATGGGCACCGCTGATTGCCTGTTTATACCAACTGGTCCCCCCTGCTTCCAGGTTGTTGCCATTGATCATAACATCTGCCTGGGTCATAGTCTGGACCCTGGCCATTACATCGGAGTTGCGGTTGTAAAGGAGCTTAATGCCTGATGACTCACGGTAAGTCCCCACAAGTGCAGAACCATTAGTACGCAGGACGCCAGCTATGTCATCACACACTTCAGATCGTTCTGTCGTGCTTCCATCTATATTGCGCATTCCGTAGCCATTGGTCTCGTTCCCCACCCTCTCACTCCGGTACTGCCAGAAAGTGAACCCGGACGGGCCTCCACATATTGCCATCCAGATCAGTCGATTCAAGACTTCCGGCTTCGGTGGTATGCTCCACAATCCGTGGTTCGGATAAAACTCGTGGCACCAGTAATCCGGATCAACTCTCCTCAGCCAACTCGATATATAATCCCCCATCGCATGAGCACCCATATTGGTCGGATGCAGGTCAACCGGGAAGCTGGTCCCGTAGCGGTCAACAACAGCAGAGTTAGCCATATCATCGCTGGCATCACAGCATGGATCCTGAAGAACACTGCAGCCTCCAACATGAGTAATGACAAATGCCTTGGGATCTCCGGCTTTAATACCGTCATTGACCAGTTTTACGTGGGTTGAAACCGCATCAGCTGCCCAGAGTCTCCAGAGGTACATCTGCACATAGTCCCAGGCATCCGCAGGAGGGAAGACGCTGTCATATGATGTCCAATATTTTCCGAGTGCAGCATTCAGGTCCTCTATCGTTCCAAACCGCTTCTGCAACCACTCTCTGTAGGAAGTCTGTGAATGCTTACACTGGCACTGTCCAAGAGGCCGGCTGCGTGGTTCATTCCATGCATTGTAAAACCACAGTGCAGGATGGTCCTTATAGCGCGCGGCAATGGTTTTAGTAAACTCAAATGCAGCCTTACGCACATCAGGGTTATCAAAGCAGGGCAGCCAACCACCGGGATAAAATGCTCCGTGAGCGTGTGGACCTATTCGCTGTCCACCAAATCCGATGCGGTATCCATCCAGTTCAGTGTAGACCCAGTCAGGAGCACACTCCATCATAGGTTTGAGCACTACCCGGACGCCATACTGAGCTGCCAGATCAAACAACCGGTCGGTATCGTCCCAGGTATACTGCCCTCTAATTCGTTCATGGCAGATCCACTGCGGGCGGTATTGGACATGCGTCATACCTACCCGGGCAATCTCTTTAATATCTATCTCCCACTCATCAGGCAGAGGAGTAGGTTCTCTGTAGTATTGCGTTCCATAAGGAAAGAAATCATACTGTGATTCAAATGACTGACTGCTCAAACTGGCGCCTCCAAAAAGTGCATCTGTTGCATGTTTATGCATAAGACTCTTCGACACCCACCGCCGATGCTCCTTCGTTACCCGCCCCGTACAAAACTGCGACCTCTATCTTGTTCAATAGAGGTCGCAGTTGTTTGAATCCAATTAATAGGATTAATCTCCGCCTACTGCAGGATTCAACCAGGGAGTCGCGAGGTAGTACCAGGAAGCGCTCATAGATTTCGAGTGTCCATCGGCAAATGCTACATTGCATCTTTCGCTGTGACGCATTGCAGGTGCACACCAGTCACCATTGGTAGTTGCTGCATAATTTTCCGGTGTCACAAGAATCCATCCACCAGGTTTCTGAGGAGAATTTACAGTGACAGCGGCTGTATTGTCAGCATAGAGCGTTGCCTGAGTTCCTGAGTCACACATGGCAACTGTTGAAGCCGGTTTTGCAGCTGCGGCTTCTGAACTCCAGGCCAGGTTGTAGTTGAATGCATATGATGTTGGGAATGTCTGATAAGTCAACACATTAGTCAAGGCAGCCTGACTTGGACACTGAAACACCTGTGTGTTCTTCACATAGGGTTGAATCACATCAGTCCATCGCAAATAACCCGCGATTGCCGTATCATAATTATAAACACCCGGGTATGTTTCATCATAGTCCTGGACATATTGCATCAAGCCAAGCCCTATCTGTTTGGTATTATTCAAACATGCAGTCTGCCTGGCTTTTTCTCTAGCTTTTGCAAAAACCGGGAACAAAATTGCTGCCAATATTGCGATTATTGCTATTACTACGAGCAGTTCGATTAACGTAAATCCTTTTCTTTTTGGCATTTACAGCCTCCATTTATGGAGCAAAACGAAACACCCGAACCGTCCTTCTTCAACTGCGGATATAAACCAGCTTTTAGCCAATGCACATTGCCCGTTGTTATACGCTTTACTTCTATATACATTTTATCACCATGATGGTATACTTCAAACATTGCAATGGATTATTATTGAATATTTTGCTAATTTGTTTAATCACATATATACATATTGTTGATATATAGTGACTGCCTGCGCTTATCAAAATGCGGACAATTGTCGTGGCAGAACTCGTCAAGTCACCTTGTACATAACTACAGCCTCAGCCGAATGCGAATGAGGCTGTAGTTATATTAATATTAAGAGTATCCCTTGATTTTAATCTCCGGATTGAGGAGTCAACATTCCTCTGGTAATTGTATGCTGTCTCAGTCATTTTACATCAACATTCAAATCAGTAGCTGCCCACACTTAAAAGTCGACCTATGCCATACTTGACATAGGTCGACTTCTACTTACTATTTATATTTCCATACAACAGAGTTCCAGGACTAGTCTCCACCTTGCGGAGTCAACATACCACGTGTAAGTGTATGCGCCCGCATCCACTTCACATGACCATCAGCCCACATAACATTGTGCCCATCACTATGACGATAACTGACCCATGGATGGCTTGGCCAACTTTCAGGCTCACCAGCCTGATTACCTGTCCAATATCCAAAATATATTCCACCTATTCCAAAATATGGACCTGCACCGCTGTCACTCATATATACAGTGCCAGCAACATCATCTATTCCTGCTGTCTTAATTCCAGCTCCAACTCCCTCAGAAACCAAGTTCCAGTTCATGTTGTAGCTGCGCTTTACAGCAGGCCAACGACAAGCTGAACTAGAACTGTTTTTGTCGTTATCACTTGGACAAATATAAATCTGACTGCTCTTAGTGTAGGGCTCAAGATACTCAGTATAGTATGTCTCTCTCCCCCCACAGTTGTTGGCATATCCACCAGTCGTTACAGACCAGCATGCAGGCGGATAAGTCTCATCATAGTCCTGTACATAGGCCATTGCACCCAAACCGATCTGCTTGAGATTGCTTGAGCAAGTTGACTGCCTGGCTTTTTCTCGGGCTTTCGCAAATACCGGGAAAAGAATTGCCGCTAATATCGCAATAATAGCGATTACAACGAGAAGTTCGATAAGTGTGAAACCTTTTCTTTGCATTCATTCCTCCGAAAAACTGATGTATAACGAAACACTGAAGCCGTTATCATAGGGACCATTGTGTATTGGCTCAGTGTTACCGCTTAACTCTTGCAAATAGTTATAACACTGTATTGCTTTTTAGTCAACTACTTTGTAGATTTATGTCACAAGCATTCGATAATGCGAATTCATTGACTAGTTTGCAAATAGTTATACACAGTATCTTTAACAGTTGGTTTTCTACAAAACAAACAAAAACAATGCCCGGAACTTGGCTTTGTTCCGGGCATATAGTTGAATTGATATAGTTACTATTTAAAGATTAGTCAGCAGGGTCCAGAGTATAAAGGCCTCTCTTGTAGTCTTTTAGACTCTTCGCATGGCCATCGTAGAATGTAGCAACATACATATCACTGTGCCACTCTGATGCTGCAGCCCACGGAGTATTGACGTCGATGACCCAGGCAGTGGCACAGTCATTGTTGGTAATAGTTCCGGA
The DNA here is from genome assembly GCA_942493375.1 of Abditibacteriota bacterium. GTDB lineage: Bacteria > Armatimonadota > UBA5829 > UBA5829 > UBA5829. Next base: position 1,937,476 of record OW818698.1, read on the forward strand.
CGGATCCTGAACCATACTGTCATTGACTGTCTGTGCTGTCCACCAAACGTTAGGGGGCATTGTATACGCATATGGATTACAGTTATAACTGCGTTCAACATTAGCGCAGCATGCCAATGTCCCTATATGACTTGGGCATAAAAATACTTGCTTATTCTTTACATAGGGCATCAGGGTAGTTACCCAGAATGTCACATTTACATTGACAGCGTTCATGAAGTCCGGTCCTCCAAGAAGAACCGCTGGAACCATAGTCTCATCATAATCCTGTCTGTATGACACAAGAGCAAGACCAAGTTGCTTCTGGTTGCTCATACATGCAGCTTGCCTTGCTTTTTCTCTTGCCTTTGCAAAAACCGGAAAGAGAATTGCTGCTAGTATCGCTATAATAGCGATGACTACGAGAAGTTCGATTAGTGTGAAACCTTTTCTTCTTTGCATTTAATCCTCCAAATTATTGATGTAAAACGAAACACTGAAGCCGTTTATCAAACACCATTACATATCAACCCAGTGTTACCCCTTAACTCTTGCAAATACTTATATCACTGTGATGGTCATTTAGTCAACTACTTTTAAATATGCAATGAGTAATTAATTCCGCGGGAACATTAATCTATTTGCAACCAGTTATACACATCGCATTTAACAATCTGCTTTTGCAAATATTAAAAATACAATCCCCACCTACAAAACCACTTTTCTAAAAACCTGGATTTTCAGCAGGATTCCCGACAGCCACCGGAGAACTCCAAGATGATTGATGCGTATTATTCTTCAGCCTTGTTCCAATCTTGCTTATTGGCTGACTCAATATTGAATGCAGAAATCCTAACTATTAAGATCAAAGAGGTTCAAAATGAGCGATATTTATTGCTGGTTACAGAGCTCCACCAGGAGAGTATATCCCAAGACAAGCGGTCCTGAAGGACAGCCACAGAAACTGATCGCCGGACGTGATGACGGATTCTCATTCCAGGTCTGCGTCCGCAACAATGCATGGGGCGCAATCACCGTTAAAGCTGCCGTTGAAACAACCCCGGATGTCTCCCTGAGAGTCCGCAGAGTCGGTTATGTCCCTATTCAACACATGAACACCGAAACTGACTTCTCAGACATCGAAGGATTCCAGTACATCCCGGGTTTCGTCCCTGATCCCCTCTTTAACGAAGATACCGTAACTATCGGTCCCTGGGAAACCCATTCGTTCTGGATCAATGGACGAACTAACATCGACTGCGCACCCGGTATGAAAAACATCACAGTAACCGTCACTCGTGAAGAAGAAATTCTAAGCAAGATGAACTGTGATGTCGAAGTCACCAACCTCCTCGTTGGAACCAAAAAGAACTTCCCGGTCATGCACTGGTTCTATGCAGACGCTCTGTGTGACTGGTATAAGGTTGAACCATTCGATGATGCTTTCTGGAAGATAGTGGAACCCTATTTAGCAGACCTTGTCCAGCACGGCAACGATGCAGTTTATGTTCCCCTCTTTACTCCTCCGACAGATGGTGTAAAGCGGCCTACACAGCTTCTAAATGTATCAACTCCGTCCGAAGGCATGTATGAGTTCGACTTCAGCAACGTGAAGAAGTGGGTCAAACTGGCGCAGAAGAATGGCGCCAAATACTTTGAGTGGACTCACCTGTTCTGGCAGTGGGGCGTTAAGTATGCTCTGAGAATATACAAATCAAACCAGGATCCAGATTCGATGCTGTGGTCACCTGAGACCGGAGCTACATCAGATACATACCGCAACTTCCTCGCCCAGTTCCTTCCGAAGTTCAAAGAATTCCTGGATGCTGAAGACCTGATGGACAAATCATTCTTCCATCTTTCCGATGAGCCCCATGGTGATGAACACCTGGCCAACTACCGTGCTGCCAGAATGCTTCTGAAAGAGCTTGCTCCCTGGATGAAAGTCCTGGATGCTCTGAGCGACATTGCCTACGGCCGTGAAGGACTCACAGACATCCCGATCCCATCAATCGGCACTGCCATGCAATACATCGAAGAAGGCATCCCGTCCTTCACATACTATTGCTGCGGTCCAAGAGGGAGATTCCTGAACAGATTGCAGGAGACTCCTCTGACAAAGATAAGAATGAACGGCTGGCTGTTCTTTGCACTAAAAGCCGGTGGGTTCTTGCATTGGGGCTACAACTACTGGTATAAATCTCAGACCCAGGAAATGAAAGACCCATTCGTAGACCAGGCAAACGGTTGGTGGCCGGGTGGAGGCTTCGGAGACACAACGATGGTCTATCCAGGCCCTGATGGCCCACTGGACTCTATACGCTGGGAAGTCTTCTCAGACTCTCTGCAGGACTACGCTCTGCTGCAGGCTGGAGGCATCACCCCCGGACACAAACTGCTGAACGCCATCAACGACTACGAAAACTTCCCCAGATACGAAGGCTGGGTCTACGAGACCAGAGAAAAGATACTGAGAGGGGAAGGGTAGAGAAGAAGTCAGGAGACAACCAGAAGACAGTAGTCAGAAGACAGAAGTCAGAAGAAAACGCGTGGTTATTCGATATCTTGGATTGTATCACATACTGGATATCGAGATTACATTTGCATCCGATATGATTCAAGATATTGGAAAATCGCGCATTTTATTCTGACTTCTGACTTCTGACTTCTGACTTCTGACTTCTGTCTTCCAAAAGGAGTAACACCTTGATCATCGATGCTCACAATCATCCGGACTGGCATAAGCATGGGCTGGATAAGTATCTTGCAAATATGGACCAATATGGGATAGACGTCACCTGGCTGCTCTCATGGGAGTGTCCGGATGACGAATGGGACAATGCATATTCCAATGTCATTCCCCCATTGGACAGTCTCAATGGGCCAATACCATTCAGCCGCTGTGTAAATTATGCAGAGCGTGCTCCTGGCAGGTTCGTGTTGGGATACGCTCCGGATCCCAGAAGACCATATGCAATAGATAAGCTCTGGTCAGCTATAGACTTGTATGACGTCAAGGTATGCGGGGAGCTAAAACTCAGAATGCAGTTCGACAACCCGGATGCCCTGCGTCTCTACAAGTTCTGTGGAGAAAAAGGGCTGCCGGTTACCATCCACATAGACAACGAGTTCGAAGCATCGGCCAGCTCAGTCCGCCCATCATACTGGTATGGTGGAGGCATCGCTGCTCTGGAAAGAGCTCTGCAGGCCTGCCCGAATACAATAATCCTGGGACATGGCCCGAGCTACTGGGCATACATATCTGATGACGAAAAGTGCGACACCGAACCATATCCATCAGGTCCAATCGTAGGAGAGGGCAAGCTTGTAAAGATGATGAGAGCTTATCCAAATCTATATTGTGATATGTCCGCAGGTTCAGGATGCAACGCCTTGAGCAGGGACAAAGAGTTCACCAAAGCGTTTCTACTGGAGTTCCAGGATAGAGTCCTGTACGCCAGAGACTATTTCGACAACATCCACCAGGAAATGCTAAACTCACTGGAACTGCCATCAGAAGTATTGGCAAAAATCTACTACCAGAACGCATTAAAACTGGTTCCAATTGATTAATGTAAGACGTGAAATGAATAATGGCTGATGGAAATGTTATTTCACATCTTGCATCTTACATCTTACTTGAAATATCCAACATCCAAACTCGGAGGGTACAATGTCTAGTGATATCAGAGTTGCAATAGTCGGGCTGGATACCAGCCACAGTATTGAGTTCACACGGCGCATGCAGGCCCCGGATTGCCCGGAAGACCAGAAAGTTCCAGGATTGAAGGCACTCTCGTGCTTGCGGTTCGAAACACCTTTCCAGGACAAAGTCGGACTGGATGCCAGGCAAAAGCAGATGGAGGAATGGGGAGTCAAGGTCAGCGAAAGCCTTGAGGAGACCATTGCCGACTGCGATGCCCTGATGCTGGAGATCAATGATCCTGCCTATCATATAGAATACTTCACAAAATGCGCTGCCCTCGGAAAACCGATCTTCCTGGACAAACCAATCGCACCCAACCTAAAAGATGCGAAGGTCATAGTAGACCTGATTGAAGCCAACAACACCAAGGTCTTCTCATCCTCGTCTCTAAGGTTCTCTGCCCAGCTCAAAGCTGCAGCCGATCAGGTAAGTGTCCCCAGAAGCTCCATGGTTTATGGCCCATTGGGAATAGCTCCTGCAGGTAGCTCGATAGTCTGGTATGGTGTCCACAGCTTCGAAATGCTGGTCAGATGTATGGGAGTAGGAGCAACTAAACTTACAGCCGTCAGCAATGACTCCGGAGTCATCTCCGTTGTCGAGTATGAAGACGGACGGACAGGAATAGTTGACCTGACAAAAGACGCCTGGGCATATGGTGGAATCCTAAGGGATCAGAATGCAGTAGTTCCCTTCGCTGTTGAGATTTCCAACATCTACACAGAAGAGCTGAGAGAAGTAGCAGCTTTCTTCGCAGGTGGACCATCTCCTGTATGTCTTAAAGAGACCCTGGAAGTAACCGCCCTACTGGACGCCACCGAAGCCTCAATAGCCACAGGCGCCAGCCAGATAATCGGATAGTTTCAGCATTAATTTGCTTCACACATAAGGCCGCAGTCATCTTGTATTGGGATGACAGCGGCCTTTTCTGCAGAAGACAAACAACACCATCCTCTGTTGCGTAATAGTTCAGAGTTGCGGGAATTTGTCATCCTGAGGAACGAAGGATGACAATGTTCCCATGAAACTGAACTCCTACCTCTATTGCCTATTCCTCACTCGATACTCTACAATAGACAAAACACGACATACTCCCAAATCCAGCATTCTTATTCCGCAATGGAGATTGATATACTATGAGCAATTTACTGAACGAGATATGTGATAAAGCCAAAACTCTGGGGGCTTCATTTGCTGATGCCCGGAGCTTTGATTCCGAATACACCTCAGTCCTGCGTCAGGACTTCCGGGCTGACAAGCTCAATTCCGGTATGTCCAGCGGCATCGGGATAAGGGTTATAGTCGATAAAGCCTGGGGGTTTGCATCTGCATCCAATCCAGATAGAGAAATGGCCTTTGAGGCCCTGGAGACAGCAATCGCAATGGCCAAAGCCAGCAGTGCCAAGGCCGATGAAGCTATGGTAACCGAGTGCGAACCCATCACCGAGTCAATCCAGGCAAGCTATGAAATAGATCCAAGGTCTGTCCCAATCGAACGCAAGATGGCTGCTCTGGAAGGTTATGAGCAGGCAGGCGCGGCGATATTGGGTAGCAAACTGGTTAACTCGGTTGTCAGTTATTCCGACAGGGCAAGTGTAGAGCATGTCTGCAACACATTCGGAGTAGATGTCAGCCAGGAGAGTGTCCGGACTATTCTGAGCTGCATGTTTGTAGCAAGAAACGGTTCAATTCTCCAGAAAGGCCGATCAAGAGCCGGAAGCCCCGGTGGGTTTGAGCTTGTTGAATCAACCAATGCAGAAGGCTTTTCGATCAAAGCTGCAAAGTTGGCCAATTCACTGCTGACTGCAGACCTTCCCCCTGCAGGCAAGTTTCCTGTCGTGTTTCACCCATCAATCACAGGCCTGCTTACTCACGAAGCTATAGGCCACAACGCAGAGGCCGACCATGTGATCAGCGGTGGTTCGATCATTGCAGGCAAACTTGGAGAAAAGATCGCATCAGAACTAGTCACAATCATCGATGATGCCACCATCCCCAACAAATGGGGATCTTATCGCTTCGACTCCGAAGGCACCCCCAGCCAGCGCAGAGTAATCATCGAAAACGGAGTCCTAAAAGAATACATGCACTCCCTGGAAACCGCAGCCAAGCTGGGATTCCGACCAAATGGTTCAGCCAGAGCCCAGGACTACCAGTCCAGACCAATCATCCGCATGAGCAACACGTTCATATCCCCCGGTAAGTCCAGCTTCGAAGACCTTATAAAGGACATCGACCTGGGAGTCTACTTGTGCGGCGGTGAATACGGATATGTCTTCTGCGAACGCGGACAATACACCTGCCACGCCGGAGAAGCCTACATGATCCGCAACGGCCAGGTAGCTGAACACCTCAGAGATGTCTCAGTAGCCGGTCTGACCCTGGAAACCCTTATGAACATAGACGCAGTAGGCAGCGATTTTGAAATGAAAATGCCCGGCATGTGCGGCAAAGACGGCCAGGGAATGCACGTAGACAACGGCGGCCCTCACGTAAGAGTGAAGGAACTGGTAGTTGGGGGGAGAGTGTAGGGACAGGCTTCAGACTTTAGGCTTTAGGTTATGAAATTGTGGTGCGGGCTTCCAGCCTGCAATGCGTTCGGGTGCAATTGCAAATTGCACCCGAAACAGAATCCAAAGACGAAATCAAGGGTTATCTAATCCCCTTCACACTATGATCCACTCCCACTCTGATATCAATTGTCATTCCTGCATCTATCTCTACTTTGGGCCACTTTATAAAGGCATTCCAACCCAACGGTTTCCTTGCCTCTTTGCCAGATTCAACAAATATCGAAACGCTGGCTTGAAATGCTGTGGGATTGGTCAGTTTCAAAGTAATTCCTTGTTTATCGCGATTTATTATCTGGGCTTCTATGTGATCCAACACCAACAATTCAGCTGTATCGGTGCGGAGATAGATTCCGGGGTTGTGGAGGCAGGTAAGGGCTGCCAGTGTCTCCCAGGCCATATTGGAATCACCAGGGGATACCATTCCTATGTTGCCTTTCCCTTCCCAATCGCTTGTATTGACCCTCTCAGAAACCGCACCAACTGCACCGCTCGGGATAACAGGGTTGGTTGGGGTGTTCACATACTGGACCATGTTGTGGACGGTGTCCTTATACATATCTGCGTAACGCTTGTCGCCTGTTGCCCGGTAGAGTTTCAGCAGAAAGTCTCCGGAGACAACATACATCCCCGGTGCGCTGTGCGCATTCTGGCAGCTTGCAAACACACTCCCTATTGAGTTTGCGTGCACCCTGCCTAAATCGCTAGCCGCCGGGAATTTAAACTCGTAAGATACCATCCATGTGGACAACAGATAAACAGCATCCTGCGCCTTTTTCAACCATTCCCGCTTGCCGGTCATCTCGTACAACACGACATAGGCTTCCACCAGATCATATGCAGATTCCGAGTCCGGGGCCTGGAGGATCTCCGCAGGTCCACCAGTCGTGTAACCCCGGCACAGGTCGCGTTTGTAGTAATACTTACCCGCCATTTCAGCTATTTTCAGATACTCAGGATTCTTGAAATATTCCGATGCCAGCGCTAATGCACTGATATTGATAACTCCTGCCGATGACCCCCAGATATCAAGCTTGCCTGTCTCTACATCTACAAACTGACCGAACTCGCCATTGTCTTTCCAAAGCTTCACCAGACCATCAGCTATACCGCGCAGCAAGATATCCCACTCCGGTTTGATCAAATCCGAATGGCCGCGCAGTTTCATAAGCTCTATCTGCGAGATCATTGAATACAGAGTCTCACCATTGCGGCGGACCATCGATATAGACCGTCTCTCTGTGATCCGCCCAAAATGATCCCCGAACAATTCCCCGTCCATAAACATCGCATAAAGAAGCCCTGATTTACCGGGCATCTGGGTCAATGCATCGAACGTCCTCGATACTCTCCGCAAACGCTCCGGTGTCTCCAGGGTCACTTGAGGCTGCGAGTAGACCGGCAGCCCACCCCATCCTGCTTGAATGTTATTATATGGACTGCCGCTGTAAGGTCCATTGCATATATAAGCAAACTTCTTACCCTCAAACCACTTATACGCATCATGGTGTTTGAGGATTGTATCGGCAATGTAACTGAATGGCGCAAAGCTGCGGTATTGGCTCGGACCGGTGAGAGCCTTGCGTACATCGAAGACTTTGCCAAGGAATGCAGGCACGTCAGCAGTCTGGAAATCGTAGACTCTAAAGCGAAGACTTACTTCATCCCCAGCCTTCAAATCTGCACCAACATCTCCGCTGTCCGCATGTCCGCACATCACATACCGCTGCTCACGGACACCAGGAGCGCTGACTACAAAACTGGCACGTTTGCCTGCCGGGTCCTCCTCGATGAACATCCCGGAAGTGCCCAGACGTGTATCCGGCATCGTAAGCATAATCCACCCGCGTTTCTTGTGCGGGTCAAAATATCCCATCATAGGAGTCGCAGTGTTACTTGTCAGCATCTCTATCTTAGAGGGTGTTCTGTCCCAGTTCAAGTGTGGAATATTGGTAGTTGTAATAGGCATATTTGAAGTGCGCAGCGCAGGATCATCGATATATGGAGGATAGCCGATAGGCAAAATGTGGAACCGGTTGCCGTTATAGACAGCCGCAGGTGCCAGCACATAATTGTCGGTCGACCAGTCCACCCGATTGAATACAACAGCAACCCCGGATGCCTTCACCTCACCCTCAACAAGCTTGAAAGTAAGGTTCAGATCAACTGCACCTGGTTGGCCCTTTATAGGTATACGAGATGTCTGGCAGACCCAACGACTGCCGTCAGCCTGAAGTGTTCCATTAGCAAACTCCCGACCCGCAATTAGCCGTGAACCATCATAAAAGCACCCGAGAGTAACCATACCATTCTGACCTTTGTTTGAAAGCCAGGTTGCCTTGACCTGACTGTATGAAGCATTTGCTGTAATGCATAGTAGAAATATTGCGATAAAAATCCGCATTCGTATATTTTCCCCAGTTCAAAATTTGTGCGGCTGATCCAGTATTGGATCAGCCGCACATGTGATACCTATATTCTCATATTGCCGAGTTTTATGCTAGTTTTACAGACTACTGCACAGATTCAACTCTCATCGTGACTGCTGATCTCGGGTTCAGTAGAACCTCTATCGGGGAATCAGCACGCTCAACTCTTGTTTTACCGGTCTTTATATCTGTCAGCTTCACCATACCGGATTTCAGACCTAGCTTTGTTGCGTTCAACTGAACAGCAATTTTGGTCGGTGTTTTGATCCTATAAGCAGCCACACTGACTATAGCACCTTTTGACATTTTCCATAAATAGACTCCAGCCTGGTCCGGACTACCGCATGATGCTCCGTCGATTACAGAGACTGCTTTGTTCATAAATGGATACTTTGCCAGCATCTCATGGTTAATCATAGTCATTGCAGCAGGATAGAATGCAAAGTTCCAGATTATCTCCCCCTGCGTCTTTGGAGTCAGATAGTCGTGCGCTTTCGCCACATCATAAGCTCGCAGGAGTTTCACAGCACCCAGGAAAGGATCGTACATCCGGGCTTCCGAACAATATCCTCCGATAGTCAGCCAGTGTCGGCCATCCCTTGCTATAGAATCGACCGGTTCCTCCATGAGTCCATACCACATCTGGTTGAATACATCAGACAGCCCTCTGTAAACATTGTCCACATACCACGGACCATATATCCCGCCACCAACTGCAGGAGCTGTATACCATACATCCCCCACATAGTCTTTGTTCCAGCCAGATTCCGGCATCCACTGAGTCGTCAGATGAATGGGTGTCAGGAAGTCATAACCCCACTCATTCTTGACCGGTAAATAATCAAAATGCCTGAGCGCTCCGAACTTCATTGAAGAAATCCTGCCTGCCAGATTTTTCCACTGCATATCCAGGCCAGCCATTTCAGCCAATCGGGGCAGTACCATCGCCAGATCCTCTTCATAACCGTCTCCACTGCCTGCCGCTGCTGTCCCACCTGCATAGACTCGCCAAATATCCCCATTCCAGTCCTGGCTGCACCACTGGAACTTGATTAACTCCTCCAAGTGGCTGCGGGTATTGGACTTCTTCAAATAGACAGGACCGATATACCTCCCGTATAGCAGCAGAGTATACAGCAAATGGGCGTGGCCCAGGTTCTGGTCAACAAAACTCCCCATCTCTGTATAAACATTCCACCGCGTTGAGTATACGAATGGTTCATAAGCAGTCCCCTGTTTCCATGCAACTGCCTCAGCGCCACCTTCATATGTTTTCTGAAAACCGACCGTATCGGCTACAACAACTTCCTGCTCCCCCATCATTCTAGCCAGGGATTTCCTCACCATTTTGGCTATTTTGGTTTGTGTCTGAGGCGCTCCTGCAAGTCCCTTGTATGACACCATCAACCCGAGAGTCATCCGAGCCAGACTATAATGATCCATACGTTCGTAGCCTTTGAATGTCCCATCCGGATTCTGCTGCGTTGCGATATAATCTATACACTCCACAGCCCTCTTCAACCAGTCTCCGGTCAAAGGAGGATAGTTAGGTGTCAGAGTCTTCCAGGATAAGTCAGGAAGCGGGAGTTCAAGGGCCACGTTGTCGGATTTGGCAATCACATATGGACGCTCTCCATAAGCAGTATGTATATAGCCGATTTTACTCTGCAAGCTCTTATCGACATTCGATCCTGCACACCACGGAAGAGCCACAAACTGGCCTTCATCTTTCACATTCCAGTCGTTAGGAAGAAGCGTATAACTCCGCTTCAATGCTATCTGTTGTGTGTTTCTGACTTTACCTATGTCAACAATACAACCATCCATACCTGGCTCAGCCAGAGCAGCTTTGGCCAGTTTTGCTGAAAGAGTTCTCATCCTGGCTGGGCCATCAGGAGTAGCTCCGGCATCGACAACCGCCACAGCAAACATCGGGAGTTCATATTTGTCTCCCTTGCGCACTGAAACATTTCCAAAAACCACATCAGGTGAGTTATATCTCCCTATCGATTTACGGTTGGATGCATAGACAATCGCCGGACCGTCTAATGACCGCCACGCCGCATAATTTAGTCCATTTCCAATTACACTTACATTGCCATATGTGTGACTTATCTTATACTCACACCCAACCTGCACATCTGAAGTCGCATAGAAGACACCCCGTATCCTCAAAATAGGGTCTCCAGGAAATACCTTTATCCACCAGACCAGCCTGCCAACAGGGGTGACAGTCTCATATGTAGGCTGCACTCCGAACATGCTGGTCACTGTTCCCAGCCTACGGGTAGTTACACCATTCAATTCACTGCCGTCTGCCAGCTTCAACACCGGACGAATTCCAACTCCGCGATCATCAATTATGATCTTGCGTCCCACATATGTCTTGTTATCACGTTCGGGTTCCACAATCTGAGGCTGACAAAACACTTCCTCCGACCCCCAGGCAACTCTCCAGATATAGTTGGTGAAATACCTGGTAGCTTTTCCCGGATCCACTTCGAGAACGTTGGGCCGCCACACTGGATGAGGATCTATACTCTCAAATATCTTCCGCTTGCCGAATGTCGTATACGTCCCCAATTTAGCTTTGATCTTAATATCAACTGTCTTTCCATGAGCAATGTCGTCACCATCCAGCACAGAAATACTGAGATGATGCAACCCCTCAAACAGAGTAAAATAAGTTCCCTGCCAGATACTCCGTGTCTCTGAAACCTTCCTGTCTAGTTCAAGGGGTCCAACAGGCACTTGGATTGTTCTTTTAGATGCTGGATTAGTGAGTCCCGGAACCATCGCTGAAGCTTCACAGTAGACAGCAGTAATATCATTTACTCCAGCATCGCTCCTGATCTTAACTATAAGCTTCCGCGCTCCGCATGTATTCTCTGAGAGTTGTATGCTCTCAATTTCAATGTCGCGCTTTGTCCCTGCTGAGTTGTCGCTCTTGAATACTTCCGACTGAAGATTGTCAAAGGTTGCCGATGGGTGATTAGTCTGCAATCCGGCTTTACCTGAGTCAGGGATGTCACTTGGCTGAAATGTGTGTTCAACAATCAATTTACCCGCTATGTAACCCTTAAACGTGTTGCCGATAATCTCCCCTGCCAGACTTTCCGGTAAATGGATAGGCCCTGCATCCACGCTTGCTATCTTTTTATAAACTCCGTCAGAAAACACCAGCAGCACTGCAAGGTTTCCATATCTGCCAAACTGAACACAATTGCCTGTTCCTGAACCCTTTGAACGCAGGATAATATTAGCTACATCACTTCCCTTTACCAGCCGGACCGATACCCGATAATCCTGCCATTTGCTCTTGCCAAATAAGGCTACTCCACCGGCAGAAGTAAAAGTCCGCTCGTGGTCTCCCCCCTGCTCCCAGGCATTCATCACCCAGGTTCCATTCGCAGCGGTCCACTTCCCGATTATTGGATGGAAACCAAGGTTCTCTCCCGTAATGATATCGCCATACGCTGGAATCCCCAACAGCAGGATTGTGATAATCGCGCAGACCAATAATCTATCTATCTTCATTCGGAGTTACCTCAAGGGATCGCAATTCATTCAAATCAATACGATACAGCGCTGCAACCAGAACATCCATCGCCGCTGTTACTTCTGAACTCAACTTTTCATTGCATATTTTCCTGCTGAGATCACCGATAATGTCGTGTAAAATATCCATCCGTCCGTTGGCTATCTCCTGTTTTGCGAAGTCCTCCAGAGCAATCAGATCAGAAAGCTCAGGCAGAAAATCAGCTCTGCGTTTCCGGGCAAATGTTGGAGTAACGAAATCTATCTTCGGTATCGGGAAATGGTCTAGGTCGATCTTCTTTATCTGTGGAATGGTATCGCGGTTGGTCAGCATACGCAGCCGGCAGTAGAACTGAGCGCAAGAGGAGTTGAGCACAGCCATTATATAATACAGGCTATATCCCCCAGTCGCTTCCCATATCTGATACACAGACTGCTCCGGCCAGATTGGTTTATGACTCAACGCTGCAACAATCTTCAAGCCAGTCTTCCTGACAAAAAGTTTCGGTGATGCGTCCAGCACTTCCCTGCGATTACTCCCCCCAACAATCCCCGAATCCGGATCAAAATATGCACAGCCGTCCAGCCTGTAAGGGAGCACATTTCGCCCCCGAATTACTTCCACCTGGGAATCAGATATTCTCTGGGATGTAATCGCACCAGCAGCACCGATAAACCCGGTTGCTGTCCTCGCCACTTCCGGACACATCGCAATCGAATGTGCCTCCATCTTATTTACAAGTGCTTGTTCCTCAAAAATGCCTGGGTGGGAAATAGCACAACCAGGAGCCTCAAGAATTTCCGAATTCGACAATTGAATACAAGATCCAGGCTGTTCCCAATATGAAACACTCACGCTCAACCTGCTGTCACCCTTAACAAGCAGATAGATCATAGCATCAGCAGCTACACCATCGAACGGCACCCGAAAAACAACTTCCCGCAGATCATTATCCCTCAGCATCGCAGCTCTCAATTCCGCAAACTGAGCATTAGCTGCCAGTCTATCCGGGACAATGAAGCAATTCACCCCACCAGGTTTCAAGCTATCAATAGCCATCCGGACAAACGATTCCATCAGATTAGGACGATAAGTATCTCCCCCAAACCTTTCCTGCACTTTAGAAATATAAGTATCATCCCGGGTCCCGGACTTGTGTTTGCCTTTCAAGGATATCCACGGAGGGTTGCCCAGCACAATATCATACTTGCCTGGCTTTTGAAGCAGACTGTCCCCCACCCTTATGTGATCAGAGATCGACTGAGACACCATTCCAGGCCTGCTGAGCAGCGTTCCTGCTATACGCACAGCAATCGGATCGACATCATATCCATACAGGCAATGCTCTGCAATCTGATGCTTCTCTATACCTAACTTCTCAGAAAGCTGCGCAGCCGTCTCTATTAAAAATGTCCCACAGCCAACCGCCGGATCAAGTATCCTAATGTCATAGGGATTAACCGGAGTGTAATTTTCAGAAAGAGTCTCAATACATCGCTCTACAACGAACTTAACAACATCAGGAGGAGTATAGAAGCTGCCTGTTGCTTTGCGTGAATGTGAAAGAGAGGAGTGTTCCGGTTTGAGGCTGAGTAAATACTCATACATACCGGGCAAGTCATTCTGCGTATCAATAAAACCCGGTATAGACAGGATTCTAGAGGTAAGTGATTGATTTGATTCGGATGGTGCACATAGTGCAGCATCTACTACTAAACTTATTGCTTCCCTTACATCATCATCATTTGAACCAGCCAGGCTGTCAACGGCAAGTTTCAGAGTTTCCTGGAGAGCTTTCTTGCCGTGGACATCAATCACCCTTTGGTCTCCGATTCATAATAGACCCAGCGCGGTGCCAGTTTGAGTTGAGCAATTGTGAAGACCATAATAATAGCAAACAATATCCATGCTGTAGCAGAAGCATAACCCATACTAAAGTATCTAAATGCTTTGTTGAACAGATACATCACCGGCACAATCGTTGCATCCCCAGCTTCTCCTCCACCGACAATATACACTGTATCGAAAGTCTGTATAACTCCGATCGTCCCCATAATGAAATTGAAGAATATATACGGACTCAGCATTGGCAGTGTGATGCTCTTGAACTTACGCCAGGATGAAGCCCCATCTATTTCAGCTGCTTCATAAAACACTCTTGGGATACCCTTAAGCCCCGCCAGCCAGACGATCATACCTCCACCAGCGCCCCATAATCCCATAACTATCAGCGCAGACTTAGCGCCAAGATAGGTTGCAGGTTGAGAGAGGAATGTTGGTAGTTCAAGCCCAAGGTATCCAAGTGTATGTGTCCATAACCATGTCGATACACCAAAAAACTCCCCTGACTGACTCAGCCAGCCGGGAGAAGTCCATCCAAACCACTGTGTAAGTGTCAGTCTCCATATGGCATTCACAATACCAAACTCAGGGTTCAACACCCAGGTCCAAAGCAATGTAGAAGCCACTACCGGTACAATGGATGGCAAATAATAGATTGTCCTGTACCAGGACATTCCTTTGACATCGTTATTGAGGAGCAGAGCTATAGATAAGCCCGTAATTATCCCCAGTGGCAGACCTATAAGCGCCAGGAAACCTGTGTTATATAGAGCCTTGGAGAATATATCCCAGTCATAGGTAAACAACCCAACATAGTTTGAAACTCCTACCCACCTGGCATCGTGCAGCACGTCGTAATCTGAGAAGCTGAACACGATTGATGCAATTATCGGGCCTGCAGTAAATACTACAAACCCGAATATCCATGGACTGGCGAACAATATGCCTGCCCTGGCTTCTCCTTTGCGGGCTAAACCTATCGACGCTGTCTTCCTGATGAATATAACAATCGCAACAGCTATTGCAAGCAGCGCTCCGACAATGACTACCCAGAACACCCACAAAGGGACAACTTTGAATTTCTCCCGAGCAAACACTGCATTCAATGACCTTTGCACAGCCTGCCTGCCCATATCCGTGGCCTGCTGGGGGCTCTGATTTGTCTCTCGGAATCTTACAGCTCTATCATATGCCATGGCGTGTTCATCCCAAAGCAACTGCCCTACAAAAGTCACCGGCCTGAACCTGGAATAGGGCATCATGGAAACTGCAAACTGGAGGGTCTTCCGAAACTTTGGAACCTCAGGCGCACACTTTGAAAACACCAGGTCATTGACCTTCATATTTGAATGCATACTGGGAGTATATGGAGCATCGAGAGACTGGCTGTGCTTCTTTTGAGCATATGCACCAATAAGGTTTGCCTCAGGGCTTGTCATCCATCTGACAAACTTCCAAGCCATTTCTTTATGCCTGGAGCCAACAGGAATAGCCCAACTGAAACCTCCGGACCAAGTCACATAACTCGGTTTACCGGTAAAAACACTATTACCTTTGGCCGCATTCCGGTTCTTATCCCATTCACCCTTAGGCAGAGCAATCGGCCAACCGTCCGGACCATATCTCACATTTTGTACGCTCTCTCTGATCCGCTCCGAAGGCACAGGAGCAGGAGCTACTCCAAAATCCATCCCCGGATTATACCTGGCAATCAGACTGGCAGCATAGTCACCATCTATTTTCATGGCAACCTGGCCAATCAGGAATGCGTCCATCGCATTACCCTGGAATCCTGACCTGAACCGGGTCACTACAGGCGCTCCACCAGCATCTTCATACAGTTGAAGACAATACTTGAGCGACTCTACGCTGCGGGGATTGTTGAGGGTGCATATCCGTCCGGTTGGATCCATAAACTCCCCTTCATTTTGCCAGGAGTATAAATAGAACCAACTGTTGCCGTATTCGGGGATAAAACCTATCCTGGTTATATGTCCTGAAGAGTCTTTGACTGTCAGCTTGCGGGTATATTCTCTAAGTTCCTCCCAAGTGCGGGGAGGACGGTTAGGGTCGAGTCCGGCTTTGCGGAACATGGTCTTGTTGTAGAATAAAATGCGGGCATCTGTGCTGTTTGGAATAGCATAGATCCCACCTTTATATATAGCCTCTTTCCAGCAGGGTTCATAATAATCTTCAGGTCGCACACCATCCGGTAGATTACGGTCTCTTTTAATAAGCGGGGTAAGATCGGTGAACGCTCCTCTGGATGCCCAGTCTCCGATGGTAAACCTGTCCTGATTAACCAGATCCGGAGGAACTTTGCCAACTATCGCAGTCATCAGTTTCTGGGGGTTCATACTCCCCACACCCATTGAGAGCAAACTGATTTTCACTCCGGGGTTCCGACGCTCAAATTCCTTAGCCTGAGCCAGGGTACCTGCCTGCTGCTCGGTCGCTAAGACTCCCCAGACAGACAGCTTTATAGTTTCAGCTGCAAGTCCAGCGACTGCTGTCGTCTTGAAGAGTATACCAATCAAAAATATCGCAAGTAATAATCGGCGCAAATGTCACCATCCAACTGCGAGTGTTATCAAATGATATTCCGCCAGAGTCAACGTGTCAAGGGGGAAGGGAGACTTCGGGCTTCAGGCTTCAGACTTCAGGCTCTATCCCGCTTGCTCAACTCGCTCGGGTGCAATTTGCAATTACACCCAAAACAGAATCCTGATTAGTAGGGTGATCCACAATTCTGCCTTATTAAGTTCCTAATTTTTCCGTGTATTCCGTGTATTCCGTGGTCAATTTTCTTTGCGAAGGTCACCCGCGCCCCATTCGCTCAGCAAGAATCACAGCTGCCCAGTCGTCGCAGTGCTCAGATGGCAACCTTAGAGATTTTGGGATCAAGCGTAAGTACCAGGGGGTTGGTGTCTCAGACAGATAACGGTATCTGGCTTCAATAGTGGTGTTACGTTCGTCTACTATCCGTATATCCTGCAAGCCTGCATCTTCTGCCGATTTTGCAGCCGTCTTGGAGGATACTCCTGAACCGACTACAGTTATATCCGGATGGAAAAGTTCAGCAATTGATACCAACCGTGGTTCCAGTTCAACTGCCGTCACAATCTCCCTGACCAGAATCTCCTCCTGGTCATCCGGATCAAACCGGATTACGGCCAGACCGTGGTTCGCGCTGCCGGGATCTATTGCCAGGATCACCAGACTCACAACTTGCGTACATCCACTCTCATGTTATCCATGTTAAGTGGTCCTTCTGCTCTTATATCACGTCCGGCATATACAGTGATCGAAACAGCTGAATTGAAAGATTTGATCTTGTCTGCTGTGCTCAAAAGCGCCTCAACCTGCCCCAATGGGCTAGGTTCGCTGCCGGTCCTTGATGGTGAACCCGATACCGGTATAATACCTTCCTGCAATGCAGCCCGGCCTACAACAGACTGCAGGAATGCTATCAGGTCCATAAGTATGCGTCCTTCACTCTGTTTCCCATCTATCCGCCCATCAGCAATTTTCTGGTTCTGGCGGAAAACCACATCATTGGGATAGAGCCTGAGTTCTACTGGTATCCACTCATTCCGGAGCGTGTTGCGGGCGCAGATCACTTGTACCAACACCTGATCATGTGGACCTGCTTTAAGTATTGCATCCGCCGCTTGTTTAATATAAAGAGCCTCATTCCGCTCCAGGATAAAAACACCATCCTTACTGATCTTTCGGCGGAAAATCACCATGACTGCACGTGAGTTTGCTCCTTTAGTTGCGCCCATTTTCAATGCTCGTTCACTTGCGACCTGAAGCAGTGTCCGCAAATCGGATCTTATAGCAACCGATGATTGGTTGGTACGCACAATACCACGAATGATTTCGTCACCATTCCTTAAAATCAATACCTTAGAGCGCAGCCCCATACTTACTGATGCAGACTGATCGTATTTGCCTTGTGCAACAGCAAGCGCTTTTCTAATACGATCCAGCTGTGCAACCAATTCGTTTAGTTTTGCTTTGGTAACCAGGCTGCTCTTCTTAAGGTTTTCCAGCTCAGTTTTTTTAACAGCAATATCTGCTTCAAGTTTACGAACCGTAAGCTGGGCTTCATTGCGGGCTTTGAGAAATTTGGCTGCATCTTTCCGTGCAGTATCAGCTTCTTTGACTTTCTGCGCAGCTTCTACAGCGAGGGTTTTACCTCTATCGGTAAGTTGGGTGTTTTGATTATCGAGGTCTCTGTTTGTTTTCTTCAAATAACTATTCTGGGATAGTATAGCATCGCCTTCAATGAGGACTTTCCTAAACTGTTTGTTCGCTGATACCAACGCTCCCAAAGCAATAGCAGCAATCACCATACCTGTAATCACAGTAAAGAGAATAGCTGTATACCGGGGCCTCATATGGAACAGAGTCAGTCGTCTCTTGCCCATTTTCCTTCCGAGTAAGTCACCAAAGTAAGCAACAAACCCCGACAGCAAAATAAGCACAACGACAAACAGAATAGAGTATCTCATCAATTACCTCGAACGCATACCTGTATCATATAATAACCCTCACAACCAATGCAAAAAGCCGGCAAACGGTGACAGTTTTCATCATTCACCATTCATCATTCATAATTTTCTGAAGCCTGAAGCCTACTTCGCCGACCGCCTCATAAGGAATATTGCTGCCACAATACCCAGTGCGTTCCCTGCAAATGCCCCTGCAAATGGTGGCAGAGTGCCATTAGTCGCCACGTTGCACCCGTAGTTCCACGCAATATAATAAAGCAGAATCAACAACACACTCAGTCCTAGACCGACAGATGATGACCCTCTCTGAGGTTTGATGCCAAGAGGTGCAGCGATCATAGCAAAAATCAATGAAGACAGTGGCAGCGCAATCCGGTTCCAGCGATCAACTTCCAGCTTACGGATATCTCTTCTTGGTTTACTGGTGTTATTCTTAAGCAACTTAAGTATCTTTGTTAGCTTGGCAAAACTAAGCTGATCAGTATATCTGGTCTTTTCTAACTCTGCTAACAGTGCTACTTCCTTTGGTGTTGTCTGTAACTTTACCTCTTTGGTCTCAGACTCTTTGAAGAAGCCAATAGCTGCACTACCCGAACCCAGATTCTGCGAGAAACCATCGTGCAGTTTCCAGACAAACCTCTTCTTTTCATCCAACAGTCCTGCCCACTCAGCTCGCTTTGCATAGATTGCAGCGGTAGGTTTATCAGACTCAAATTTGACTATTGTTACACCGGACACAATACCTTTGTCTACATCCAATGCATTGTCCACATGAAACAATGTACCTGTTTTATTATCAAAAAACGTCAGCGGTTTATTTGCGGAATTTTCACTCTTCAAAGCCACACGTTTTAGCGCCTCGACCCGTTCGTAGGAAATCGGCCCCACAAACTCATTGAACAATATTGAACACCCGCTCAACACGATACCCATTCCGATTATTGGAATAGATATGCGATAAATGCTGATTCCGCAGGCAAACATAGAAACTATTTCGCTGTCGGCAGAAAGCCTGCCAACTCCGAGCAGTACGGCCAGTAGAGTTGCCATGGGCAACGTGTACTTGAGAGTATCCGGAAGCACCAGAACAGCTATCTCCAGTGCAGTCAACACCGGCATACCGTTCATTATCCATTCGGTAATCTTGAGGATATATGTCCCGGCAAAAAACACGGACGTAAATGCTGCAACTCCAAAAATCAGCGGGGCCACAAGCTCACGGAGGACCATCTTATCTAGTAATTTCATAAGGTCCTCACATCTCAAACCTGTCGCCAAGGTAGAACTTACGGGCGATGGGGTCATCAGGGAGATCATCGGACTTACCGGCTGTTTTGATCTCACCCTCGCTCATTATGTAAGCTCTATCCGTAATTGCTAATGTCTCACGGACATTGTGGTCGGTTATAACTATCCCGATGCCTTTGTTCTTGAGGTGCCGGACAATATCCTGGATGTCTCCAATAGCAATAGGGTCAACACCGGTAAATGGTTCATCCAGCAGAATAAAGGATGGATTGGTAGCCAGAGCACGGGCGATCTCTACCCTACGACGTTCGCCACCGGATAGTATCAGCCCTTTGCTCTTGCGGACATGGTTAAGTCCAAACTCACCGAGTAACTCCTCAAGCTTCTCATATCGTTCTTTCTTACCAACACCATTGATCTCCTGCACCATCAGGATATTCTCTTCAACCGACAGTTTGCGAAAGACCGAAGCCTCCTGAGCCAGATATCCGATTCCATTC
The DNA here is from genome assembly GCA_942493375.1 of Abditibacteriota bacterium. Classification (GTDB taxonomy): domain Bacteria; phylum Armatimonadota; class UBA5829; order UBA5829; family UBA5829. The sequence continues at coordinate 1,957,802 of OW818698.1, forward strand.
CTGGCACGGACATACATCGGCATACTTGTAATGTCTTTACCGTCCAGGAGCACTTTACCGGAGTCCGGCTTGACCAGTCCCACCATCATATAGAAACTCGTCGTCTTGCCTGCTCCATTAGGTCCAAGCAGACCAACAGTCTCTCCGGTGTTGAATGACAGACTGACGTCCCTTACTACTCTGCGGCCTTTATACTGTTTCTCAAGATTGTGGGCTTCGAGTCTCATTTGCCTTCCTGACTCTGCTGTTTGGGGGTTATCTCAACTTTACTCATACCGGATGTGCTCTCGATCCGGAACCTGAATGCAGATTCACCATCTTTTCCTGGATGCAGGTTTATTGTAGCCTTTTCACCAGTAGCTACAGCGGGAGCATCAAAGAGCGTCGGATTCTCGTTGGTAATCTTCACATTGCCGGTCAGAATTACCAACCCATCTTCACTGTTATACACAGCCTTGTCCGCAGAAGCAGTCGACTTTGCAGGAACCCCTGGTACTTCGGTCGATGTGAACACCATCTTGACGGGTCCCTGCATAACTGCTGTCTTGACTACTGAAAGTGTAGAACCTGCCTTCACACCTGGAGTAACGCCAAGCGTGACTGTAATGCTCTTCGCATCCGCCACAAGCTCTCCCTTTTGGACAGGATCCTTAGCCTCCAAATGCACGCCGCCGGAAGCAGTAATCTTCGATGCAGCATATTCAATAACCGGTGCTGCTATCTTAACGTTTCCGTCCTTTGATTTATAATCCGCAGCCATAACCGCAGTCCCAACCAAAACCAACACCGCAACAACAAAACAATATATTCTCATCAATATCCCAACCAATCTATTTAAAGTCTATCTTCTAATCAACCAATCGATAACAATCCCGCTAATTCCCCTGCGGACAGAGTACAATCCAATTCCCCCTTGGAGAAGGGGGCCAGGGGGATTGATTCCCTTCACTTTCCACTTTCCACTATCAACTCTCAACTAGCAAACTACCGACTGCCTCTAACCGCAATCTTACTAAGCATAGTATCAGTCTCAATCTCAGCAGCCGTTATATCGCCGGTAGTAGAATTGACCTTCACCCCACCGCTTCCAACGATTTTTTTGTCTTTGGCATACCATGTGACTTTATCAGCTACTAAAGATGTCTTCCTGGTCATCGATTTCATCTTTACTCCGCCGCTTGCAATAACCAGGCGCTTATCACCGTCAACAACTGCCTTAGGAGCCTGCATTGTAGCTGTGAGCTTACCATTCTCATATAGCTCAGCGGTAAAATCGACAAACACCCCTTGTTTGGTGATTTCATCACCCTTAAACTCACGGGACTTGGCTTTCATACGGGTCTGGCCATTATCTATCCAGTTGAGTGATACATACTTCTGAACAAACCCGATTTTCGGCATCGGTTCTTCCGCTGGCACTGGATCTTTTGCCGGATTCGACTTTTTAACCTCTTCAGGCTTCCCGGGTTTAGCTTGTTCCTTAACAACAACTGGAGCCGTGGTTTTAGCTGGCATAGGTTTCTCAACCGGACGATTCCGGGAACAACCCGATGCCAACAACACGGACATCGACAAAACAATTATAAAAATATCTCGATAATATCTGAACATCAAATACCGCTCACAACAATGCTACTTCTATTATAGTATACGACGCAACAAACGACTTGTCCTTCCACATGACAGGCAACAACAAGCTCAACATACCATACTAATGCCATGCCTACATCTTAATGGGACGTTGCCGGTGCCTTGCCCTTACTTATCTTTATCACTATTCTGGTATAATGTCATAGGACTATTTGTAGTGGAGAAGCTCAATGGCGTGGTTTAATGAATGTTATTCAAGAATACTTGTAGACAACCATATTTCAGAGTTTGATCCGTCGTTTATGGCCAGTTTCAATCCTGCTGGTTATGCGGGACAGATGAAAAAGGCAGGCGTGGATGCATCTATGATCTATGCCTCCGACCATAATGGCAACTGCTACTTCCCGACCGTTGTAGGACATATGCATACCGGCCTCAAAGGAAGAGACATATTCGGAGAGACCGTCGAGTGCGTATTAAATGAAGGTATCGTTCCGCTGGCGTACCATTCTGTAGTATTTTTCAACCAGTCTGCCTGGGAACATCCTTCTTGGAGGACTGAACTCCCTGGTGGATCCCAGCACGGTGGAAGATACTGGTTCTGCTGCCCAAACAGCGAGGAATACCGCGAGTTCTGCCGTGTCCAATGTGCAGCGGTGCTTCATTATCCTGTGCAGGGCATCTTCATCGATATGGTCTTCTGGCCTGGTATCTGTTCCTGCCACAACTGCAGGGAGAAATACCTCCGCGAGACCGGCAGAGAGATCCCTACTGTAATTCAGTGGGACACCAACGAATGGGTAGAGTTCCAGAGAGCCAGAGAGCGGTGGATGGGCGAGTTCGCTGTATTCCTGACCGCTGCCTGCAATGCAGCCAACCCGGACGTAACAGTCACCCAGCAGTTCTCCCCAGTGCTGCACGGATGGGCCTTGGGGCAGAGTCCGATGATTCCGGATGCCTGCACATATTCCAGTGGAGACTTCTACGGAGGTCGCTTCCATCAGTCACTGGCGCTCAAGGCTATGGACGTATTTTCTGTTGAGAAACCCTGCGAGTTCTTCACATCCCGCTGCGTGACGCTCTACGACCACACTTCAATGAAGTCCAAAGAGCAGATGGCATGCAGTGCAGCTGCTACTTTGGCTAACGGCGGAGCATTTGTACTCATAGACGCCATCAACCCAGATGGAACCCTGTGCGATGAAGTCTACGAACGAATGGGTTCTATAACAGATGATCTGAAGCCTTTCCTGGATACGGTCAAAAAGTATAAACCGACCCTAACAGCGGATCTTGGTGTGTATTTCTCAATGCCATCGCACATGGACAGACGGGACAGCGGTAAGGACTATACAAAGACGGGTTCCGGACAGAGCAATATGACTCCGTCCAGCGATCTACCTCCAATCAAAGAGCTGCTGACATCGTCTACAATGCTTACCCGGTCTCATATTCCGTATAGATTGATCCGATCAGACAGACCTGACTTCACAGGTATCAATACGCTGATGATCAATGACTGTGCTTACATGACAACTGCAGAAGTCGAAGCTATTAGAGATTATGTAAAAACCGGAGGCAAGCTGATCGCAACCGGCTGCACATCTCTCTTCGATCTAAAAGGTAACAGCACAGGTGAGTTCGCCCTGGCAGATGTGTTCGGAGTCTCGTTCTCCGGTTCATTCTCTGGCAAAATCAGTTACCTTGGTTATAAGGGTGAACTGGACACTGCTCCGGCCATTCCAGGAAAAGGCAGGCAGCAGTATGTCGTATCGGACATCACAGCGCCTTTAGTGAAAGCAACCACAGCCCAGCGGCTTGCAGACCTTCACGGAACATGGGCTGAAGCTGACAACCCTAAAGACTATGCCTCCATACACAGCAATCCACCCGGACCTGCGCTTGAATATGATGGAATGACGATCAACAAATATGGCGAGGGAGTCTGCATTTACATATCCACAAACATACTCGCTCAGCAGGACTGCGCACACAGGACATTCGGAACATCGCTGATTGCAGAATATGGCAAAGCCGAAACAGTGCTTTCAACCAATGCTCCGGACTGTGTAGAAATAACTCTGCTGCAGTGCAATGACAGCAGCTATATTCTAGCTTTGGTAAACTGCCAGGAACAACTGCCAAATGTCCCGGCCCGTGATGTAAACATATCAATAAAACTGCCGGGTGGACGAAAAGCAGCCAAGTGCACGCTAATATCAACCGGGCAGGAGATACCATTTAAAGCAGAGAATGATTCAATTTCTATCTTGGTGGATAAGATAGAAACCATTGAGATGGTTCATATAAGCTGAATTATGAATTATGAGTTATGAATGATGATTTCGGAAGGGAATCAATCCCCCTAACCCTTCTCCAAAGGGGGAATCACTTGGTGGATAACTGACTTAATGGAACTAATACGTTTGATTAAGCAGTCTTAAATATTTCTTGGAGATGACTGTAAGTCATACTCCACAACTTACATAGTATAAATGCGAAGCATTTATGCATATAAAGAGAGGCATACCCATAGATACACAAGAGAAACTCGACCTGGTATTAAAGTTACTAGATGAGAAAAAGGCTCTGGATGTTGATACAATCAACCTGGAGAATAAGACCCTTATGTGCGACTATTTCGTCCTTTGCAGCGGGACCAGTAACACACACATAAGATCGGTTGTTGACGGACTGTTGAAAGATGGCAGGAACCTTGGCTTGAAAAAAGACCACATAGAAGGATATCAATCAGCTAAATGGGTTCTGGTAGACTACGGAGATATTGTGGTCCACGTCTTCGATCCTGCCGAAAGGGAATTCTATGACCTGGAATCCCTCTGGAAAAACACAGCAATGAGACGCGAAGCCGAAGTATCCTAACTACAGTGCCAGTCTTCGTTACTGTGTCATCCTTAGTACAATGTCATCCTGAAGAATGAAGGATCTGCTTTTCGCAATTAAGTAGCTTTATAAAAAGCAGATTCTTCACTGCGTTCAGAATGACATCCTATAAACATAATAGCATGTCGTTTTTTGACAGGCGATGATCGGAGTCGGCATGGCGGATATCAATAAAGAAGAGTTGAAAAAACAGATGGAATTCGATCGCAATATGAACCTTGCGAATGGATTCCGGAGTAAAGGTGACTACAAACAGGCTGAAGAGATGCTTATCAGCGCTTTGAGCCTGTTCCCCGAGAATCTGGACGCTCGTGAATTTGCTGCAGACATCCTTATGGCCAGGGGAGTACTGGAAAAGGCTGCTGATCACTACAAAAGTCTGTTCACACCTGAAGATCCGCGACCCTCGGCTGAAGAAAAATATGCCCGTGCAATTGTTCAAATCGCCGAAGCAAAACGTCAGCGAACGCTACTTGACCAGATGCTTGAGAATCCTGCCAAGTTCCGAAAGCAGACTGCCAACCCATATCTTGCCGCACTTTTAAGCATAGCTCCTGGATTCGGCCATATATATGCCGGAAAGTTCAAGAAGGGTGTAACTCTGTTCTGTGTTGCACTGTTCTGCTGGCTGATGATCTATTTGTTGACCCCCACTGTAGACCAATCACTCGGTCTGCAAACCAGGGCGTCTAACTTCATCAGTGGATTATTTGCATTCCCGACTATCCTTTTTGTGCTCACATCGGGTGTTGTTGGAGTTTACTCAGTATTTGATGCAGCATTCACGACCGATAAAGAGCGTCGCAAACAAATAGGAGCGCCTTAATTTACGTTGCTATTCTCATTCCTTCGAAAATAGCATATTTTCGTCCCTTCGTAGCGAGTCCGGCAGGTTTTCGCTGCAGGCGAAAATCGAGAGGACTCATGCTACGATTCCCAACGAAGCAATGAAATCTGCACATAAATAAAGTCGCAAAGGGACAATTTCCCTCATTGCGACTTTTCGTTTTTATGCAGGACATACCTTTATGCAGCAGTATTAAGTCCATCGACAGGATGTGATTCCCCGCTGATTCCATACGCCTGTCTCAAACGTTTTTCAATCTGTGGATCTTTTGGGATCTCGGGATCGGATTTTGGCGCTTGTTCCCGAGATCCCTGATTTCCGGAGGGACTACCGCCATACCCGGCATATCCCTCCTGTCCGGAGGATTCATACTCGTCTTCCAAAGGCCGACCGTGATGATGAGCGGCACGTCGGGACGCATTTGCGGCCTTCTCTTCAGACTGTTCACGATGTTTGCCGGTACGATCTGCTGGAGGCACGGGCTTAACCTTCCGCGAATCCTCACCGCAGCGATTAATATATGATATGACACTCGGATCGACAAACACTGTGGGAATCCTCCCCTCGTATAAAACTCAAGCTGGCTCCATTAAAGTAGATTTGCCAATCCACTGATAGAGGTATGGGCTTGAGGGTCTATAAATCTCCTTGTTGTAATTCTTTGCTCTTATGTAATCATTCCCCTGACACCAACATGAAAACACCAGCATATGTGCGGGTTCTTCGGCATATTATGCATTCTATAAACCTTATATCGAGATCCAGAGAGGGCACATCCCGTGTATCTATCCATCACTTTCCATTTTGTGCAATAAGCGGATTTCTTGTCTTTTTCCGTGTATTCAATGTATTCCGTGGTTTAGATCCCTTCCCTAATCTGCGTAAATCTGCGAAATCTGCGGATAATAATTCCTAATACACTCGCACCAGTCTCTCAATCTTTCCCAATCTCAGCTCACGGTGATATAATATCTTGGTTAGAACAGGACCATGCACGTCCTGAAAAAGGAGTTTTATACTTTGGGACTCTCGCGTCAGGAGATAGAAGGCGTCGCTCACCTGTCAAGGTTAGAGCTGACAAGTGATGAACTGGATAAGCTTACAGATCAGATAAACACACTGCTTGAACACTTCACCAAGCTGCAGGAGTTGGATACCGCTGATGTGGAACCGACTTCGCATGCAATTCCGGTATACAACGTGTTCCGCAAAGATGAAGTCCGCCCTTCACTGCTTCCGGAGGAAGTAGTAGCCAATGGCCCCATCGTAGCGGATAACTGTTTTGTTGTACCAAGAGTAGTGGAGACCTGATTAATATGCCCGATGAAATATATAAATTAACTGCACACGAAATAGCCGACCTCATACACTCCCGCAAGATAAGTGCCTTGGAGGTCGCACGCAGCTTCAACGCCAGAATATCCGATGTGGACCCCAAAGTGCGTTCCTATATCACGCTGACGCCGGAACTGGCCGAACAGCAGGCTATAGCCATCGACGAAGCTATTGAGCGCGGTGAAGATATTCCAACACTGGCAGGCATTCCATGGGCAATCAAAGACAATATGAATACCCGCGGGATAATGACCACGTGTGCCTCCAAAATCCTTGATGGCTACAAGCCAGTCTATAACGCAACTGTAGTAGACAGACTGGCCAAAGATGGTGCTTTAACGCTCGGAAAAGCTAACCTGGACGAGTTCGCAATGGGTTCTTCAACTGAGAACTCTGGAATGTTTGTTACGCATAATCCATGGGACTTGGACAAAGTTCCCGGTGGTTCCAGTGGAGGATCTGCAGCTGCTGTTAGTGCAGACGAGTGCGCATTTTCTCTTGGTTCCGATACCGGAGGATCTATACGCCAGCCTGCATCTTTTTGTGGGGTCGTAGGACTCAAACCAACCTATGGTAGAGTCTCCCGCTATGGCCTCATAGCCTTTGCCTCTTCGCTCGATCAGATAGGACCATTAACCAAGGATGTTGAAGACTGTGCACTGGTTATGAACAGCATATGCGGTAAGGACCAGATGGACTCCACATCACTGGACATTCCCAGCCCCGACTTTACAAAGTCGCTCAGAAACGATATCAAAGGCCTGAAGATAGGTGTACCAAGAGAATTTTTCGCTCAGGGAACTGATCCGGATGTTGAAAAATCCGTTATGGATGCAATTGAGCTGCTCAAAAGCCTTGGTGCTGACTGGAAAGAGACCAGTATGCCCAACGTTGAATATGGGCTGCCGGTATACTATATAATCGCTCCTGCTGAGTGTTCATCCAACCTTGCAAGATACGATGGTGTAAGATATGGTCTAAGAAGTACCAAGTCAACTGACACCATTGCTATGTTCCAGCACACCCGGGAAGAGGGGTTTGGCCCGGAGGTAAAGCAGCGCATAATGATCGGCACCTACACGCTGTCAGCAGGCTATTATGATGCTTACTACTTAAAGGCTCAAAAAGTCCGCACACTGCTGCGCAGGGACTTTGAGAAGGCATTCGAAGAGTTCGATGTCCTAATAACTCCGACATCTCCGACGGTTTCATTCGGCATAGGTGAAAAGACTGATGACCCGATGGCTATGAAACTCGCCGATGTCTGCACAATTCCAGCAAACCTTGCAGGGATACCTGCAATGTCGATACCGTGCGGGTTCAAAGACGGAATGCCCATAGGTCTGCAGATAATGGGAAAAAGCCTGGACGAAGAGACAATGCTAAGAGTAGCCTACACATTCGAACAAAACACACAGTTCCATAAAGCAAGACCAAAATTATAATTAAATATGAGCAGTTATTAAAACGCGTACAATGTCATCCTGAGGAACGAAGGATCTGCTTTTTCCGGAAGATCCCAAGCAGATCCTTCGTTCCTCAGGATGACAATATGATTAGTTGCTTCGAAATACTGGGGATAGAAATTGATGATCGAATTTGAACCTGTAATTGGGATGGAAGTTCACGTTGAACTGCAGACAAAATCCAAGATGTTCTGCGGGTGTGAAGTTGGTTTTGGGGGAAACCCTAACATCAGATGCTGCCCGGTATGTCTTGGACTACCTGGAAGCCTGCCTGTAGTCAATGAAACAGCAATAGAATACATGACTAAGGCCGCACTGGCGCTCAACTGCACAATCAACAAACAGAGTATATTTCACCGAAAGAACTATTACTATCCTGACCTTCCCAAGAACTACCAGGTCTCCCAGTATGATATCCCACTCGGTGTAGATGGTTGGCTGGAAATCACAACCAATGGCCAGGTCAAAAAGATCGCCATACGCAGAGTTCACATGGAGGAGGACACCGGCAAGCTCCTGCATGTTGAAGGCAACCGCAGCCACGTAGACTACAACCGCAGTGGGGTTCCGCTGATGGAGATAGTCACAATGAACCCTCCCCCACCCGGCCTGCACCAGATCGAATCCGCCGATGAAGCACGGGAGTACCTGCAGAGGCTGAGAGCAATTCTTGTCTACCTGGGTGTTTCAGACTGCAAGATGGAAGAGGGGAGCATGAGGTGTGAGCCTAATATCTCTATCCGTCCGAAAGGCCAGGAGAAGTTCGGGACCAAGACTGAGATCAAAAACCTCAACTCTTTCCGTGCTGTATATCTTGGAGTTGAATACGAATTAAAGAGGCAGGAGAAAGTGATCAGAGCTGGAGACAAAGTCATCCAGGAGACCCGCAGGTGGGACGATGCCAACGGCCTCACTGCCAAGATGCGCAGCAAGGAAGTCGAACAGGAGTACCGTTACTTCCCCGAGCCAGACCTGATGCCGATGAGGTTCACTGATGAGCAGATAGAAGCTCTCAGGTCTTCACTGCCGGAACTGCCGATAGCCAAAGCTGCCAGATTCGTCAACGATTTCGGAATTCCACAATCAGATGCTGAAGTGTTGGTAGACAGTCCGGAGCTTGCAAACTTCTATGAAGACTGCGTAAAGTGTTCCAGCGATGCCAAAGCTGTATCCAACTGGATTATGGGGGAGTTCCTAAGGCTGATGAACTCCGCAGGCATAACACTAAAAGAGAATAAGATCACTCCGGAACTGCTTGCAGGAATGCTGAAACTAGTGGACAACGGGACAATCAACCGCAATATGGCGAAGATTGTCTTCGAGGATATGTTTAATACCGGCAGAGATGCCGATAAGATAGTAGATGAACGCGGATTAAGACAGGTCAACGACGAGAGCGCGATTGAAGAAGCTGTAAACAAAATCATCGCGACAAGTCCAAGTGAAGTCGAAAGATTCCGCGGTGGTGAAGAAAAACTGATGGGCTGGTTCGTTGGGCAAGTAATGCGTGAAAGCAAAGGCAAAGCCAACCCAGCCACAGTAAACAAACTACTAAAAGACAAATTAAGCTAAATTCAATTATTTCAAAACAAAAACAGTCTATGACAACTACGGAGCCAAATATGTTTCCATTCCGTGTATTCAGTGTATTCCGTGGTTAAAAAGTATAATGCAATCGGAGGATTGAACCTATATGCGGTTCGGATGCTGCGCTGAACTAGAGCAGATAAAGATGGTCCAGGATGCGGGATACGATTATATCGAACTCCCGGTCAGCTGTATAGATGCCGAAGCCCCTGAGCAAGAATTTGAGCAGATAATGGAGGATATACTCAGCTATGATATCCCTCCTGAAGTCTGGCACCATCTGCTTGAGAAGGACATGAAAGTAGTTGGTCCTGAAACAGATCCATATCGCGTTGAACGCTATATTCGGACTGCCTTTAAGAGGATAGAGGATCTTGGTGGAGAAGTTGTAGTCTTTGGCAGTGCCGGGGCACGGACAATTCCTGATGGATTTCCACGAGATGAAGCCATTGATCAGGTTGTAGATTTCCTGTCACTGGCAGGACAGATTGCCGGTCAGCATGGGCTTTATGTTGCAGTAGAACCACTCAGTTCTTCACAAACAAACCTCATCAACTCACTGGCTGAAACAATGGAAATCGTCACATTGACCGGACATCCATTCGTAAAAGTGCTTACTGACTTCTATGAAATGCAGGCAATTGGAGAATCTGTCGAATCGCTGGTTTCTGTAGGTGCCGACATAATCCACGCACATACTGCAGATACAGGAAGACGCAGACCAGGCAGCGGTAATCTACCTCAGAAGTCTTTCCTGCAAACACTAAAAAAGGCTGGTTACAACGACAGAGTGTCAGTACAGTGCATATTCGATGACCCGAAAAAAGAAATGAAAGAAGCTGTAGAATATCTGAGAAGTTTATAAATCATCCTATTTGTGAAACAGCCCCTTGTTTTATTACAGGGGGCTGTTTTTGTTTTAATCCAGTAATCTGTTTGGATGCTGTTTTACAAGTGATTCTTAGTAAGAGTATACAGAACCTAACTGATCCTTTTTACACCACTTGCAATGTCCATCAAGATATCCGACATTCATGCCATCACTATGCCTTGAAGCGGCAACATTTGTATATCTGTTCTGTGTAACATCCAGAATTGCTGTAACGCCAGCAATAGCTGGAACTGGAGCAACCACATAGCTCAGGTAAGGTCGCTCTATTTCTTCTGCTATCAGCCCTGTTTGCGATGGAAACTGGATCTGATTGGGAGCGACGGCTCCGTCTGCGCCAAGAAAGTAATTGTATCCATAACTCAATAGTTGGTAAGGAGGAGTACCTGGTAGTATAGCAGATCTAAAATTATAGCTTGGATTACCGGATATACAGTTCTTGACACTATCACTTGGACATGTGAATATTTGAGTGTTCTTCAAATATGGAGCAATAGCATCCACATAACCACCTATAGCGACAGTTCCGTTCCACCAGGTAGAACCACCCCCAGGCAACCTTTCGTCATAGTCTTGATTGTACATATTTAGTCCACTACATATCTGCCTCACGTTACTTGCACAATTGGACTGTCTTGCCTTCTCCCTGGCCTTTGCAAAAACCGGGAACAATATTGCGGCCAATATTGCAATAATAGCTATAACTACAAGCAATTCGATCAATGTAAATCCTTTTTTATTCATATTTGACCCCTTGTTTTGAATTTGGAATAATTCATTATACAACATTACAGGCTGTCTGTGCGTTTTTTGAACCTCTGTTTGCTAATATTGAGGATATTTTTTGTATTTTACAAATACTATGCATACACTATTTGTGCTGCGTTGCAATATTATCTGGCTAGGGCATTGTTATGAACTATTGCATTGCACCAACTCAACAATATATTAGTCTATATTTGGTCTATTTCTGTTGTTTTTGGTCATTGCAAGCGGTTTTGCGACATCCAGACTTCATTACACAGATATGCAACACATATCACCCCACTTGTCTTATATTTGTCGCATTCTTGCCCGCCAGCGTAACTCAGTATACTTCCAACTCATGCTGGATCTGGAAAGCTAGAAGTAAAACTGCTTCATGAACCATATTAATCTCTTAAGCAGCGTGCCAATTTATACAATAGGGGGAAGACACATGTGATGTGGAAGACATATAACTAAGAAGTATGGCCAGACAGACGCACAAAAAAAGTCCCGCACCTGAGAAACAAATGCGGGACTTCTGTACGAATGTTTACGAACAGTCCAAATTAAGGATTAGCTCTCACAGATGTTACCTGAGTCCCGATAACCCACTTGACATGACCATCATAGTAAGCCATGTTCATACCATCGCTGTGTCGGCTGCTCAGTCTTGCAGGGGATGAAGTGTAACCAACACCGACTCCTCCATCAGCAAGCGCAAGCCCCTGCTGGTAGAAGTATGGGCGTTGGATCATCTCTACGAACGCAGCTGTTTGAGAAGGGAAATTGAAAACCGCCATGGACATTGCGCCATTGGCATAATTATAGCCATAACTCAACTGTATAGTTGCCCACTCTGCGCCCCAGGCAGCAGTGCCGGCATTCAAACTCACACAGTTTTTCAAACTGTCACTCGGACATGCGAATATTGGCCAGTTCTTAACGTATGCCTGTATACCGGTCCACACATCAGTGTGATTCAACAGATCAACAGCGGTTCCCATTGGCAACTTCTCATCATAGTCCTGAACATACATCATCAATGCATTGCCAATCTGCTTCATGTTACTGGAACAACTTGACTGTCTTGCTTTTTCTCTGGCCTTTGCAAAAACTGGGAATAAAATCGCCGCTAGTATTGCAATAATAGCAATAACCACGAGCAATTCAATTAACGTAAATCCTTGTTTCTTCATATTTGTCTCCTTGATTTGGGAATCTATTAATTTATTATACAACATTACAAGCTATTTTGTGGAATTACCAGGTTTTTGCACGCACACATTGCCCTGAAAGGACATACATCCGTTAGTCATTTTTGAATATATGTTAATCATGCAAGCATTCTACAGCAAAATTAAACCATACTCAGACTGGCAAAACACGCGTAAGTACTAGACCAATATTTGCATTTGAAGTACAATATGGCTAATAATGGGCGATAGACGTATAATTATCGCCCTAAAAATTATTTTTCTCTCGACCGGAGGTCAATATGCCGACTGAATGGATTATGAATAATACAGACAAACAACTAATGGATGAACTCTCAGAATTTTTGCCTGGCCGTATTTTCGATGCTCATGCACATATATATGATGCCACACACTATGCTCTGACTCCGGATCACTACCTGTCGGCTGGTCCTGATCTGGTAGATTTCCAACTCTGGCAAAAAATGCAAGGGTCAATTGTAGGTGAAGGCAAGCTGACTGGAGGCCTCTTTATCCCCATGCCGGTCTCACCCGAAGCCGTCGATCAACCTAACAAATTTGTCGTAGATCAGCTAAAAAACATCACCGGCTCAGTCGGTACAATCATGGTAAAACCAGGACAGGATCCCGAAGCAATCAGAGAACTACTGGAAAACAGTTCTATTGTAGCCTTCAAACCATACCATTTACTGGCCGATAGACCGGACACCATGAACGCAGAAATTGAAGAATACATGCCGGAGTGGGCCTGGGAAATAGCGGATGAAATGGGATTGTCCATTATTATGCACCTGGTTAAGTCCCAGGCATCAGCAGACGCAGCCAATAGCGCATATATGGTTGAAAAATGCACTAAATATCCAAATGCCAAACTAGTATTGGCACACTGTGCCAGAGCGTTCTGCGCAGATACTGCAACTAAAGGCCTGCCCGCTCTCCGGCACCTACAAAATGTCTGGTTCGACTGTGCTGCAATCTGCGAGTCACAACCAATCGAGTCAGTCCTCTGGGAGTTCGGGCCGGAAAAACTCATATGGGGCAGTGATTACCCGATATCATTCCAACGCTCCCGCGCCATCACAATGGGAGATGGATTCCATTGGGTAGAGACTGAAGACGGACCAATGTGCCATCCCGCTCTTGCAGGTGTCGAATCCCTCAGAGCAATTAAAGTAGCTGCAGATAACTTTGGGCTCAACAAACAAGACATCGAGCGCATCTTCCATGACAATGCTGTAAACCTGTTTGGCCTGGAATCTCGCAAAGCCAACCGGACTCAGGACCTATACCTGCACGCAAAACAGCGCATGCCTGGAGGCGTTCAGCTTCTCAGCAAACGCCCGGAGATGATGGCTCCTGATCAGTGGCCGGCCTATTTCTCAGAAGCACGCGGGTGTGAAGTCTGGGATATTGATGGTAAACACTACTATGATATGTCCACAAATGGCATCGGCGCCTGTCTTTTGGGCTACAGAGACCCGGATGTAACCTCCGCTGTAAAGCGCCGGATCAATCTCGGGGCAATGAGCACGTTGAATCCACCAGAAGAAGTAGAACTTGCCGATGAACTCTGCGGTATTCACCCGTGGGCAGAACAGGTCAGGTTCGCTCGCACAGGTGGAGAATGTGCTGCTGTAGCCATAAGAATCGCCAGAGCCACAACTGACCGGTCTGCAATCGCAGTATGTGGATATCACGGATGGCAGGACTGGTATCTGGCAGCAAACCTCGGGGAAAGCGACTCTCTGCGCGGTCACCTGTTACCTGGTCTCGATCCCCTGGGAGTTCCCACTGAGCTCCGGGACACCACATACACATTCGAATATGAAAACACCGACCAGCTCGATGCAGTAATAGCCAAAGCAGGTAATCGACTTGCTGCAGTAATAATGGAACCCTGCCGGTACCAGGATCCTAAACCTGGATTCCTGGAATATGTCCGGGATGCATGCCATGCGTGTGGAGCCCTGCTCATATTTGATGAGATCACAATCGGATGGCGTTACACTCTCGGAGGCGCCCATATGCGTCTGGGAGTCAACCCCGATATGGCAATATTCGCCAAAGCCCTCGGCAATGGACACCCGATGTCCGCCATTATCGGCACGCGACCGGCCATGTCCGGCGCTCATACCTCGTTTATATCAAGCACCTACTGGACAGAGAGCGTTGGCCCAGCCGCTGCTCTTGCCACACTGAACAAAATGAAACAAATAGACGTCCCCGCACACGTAGCAAAAGTAGGGGAAGCGGTTACCGAATGCTGGACAAAATCCGCTGCCAAACACTCCCTGCCTATAGTAGCCGGTGATGGATACCCATGCCTTGCCCATTTTGCATTCAAACATCCAGATGCAAATGATTTAAAAACGTTGTTCGTGCAGCTAATGCTGAATAGAGGTTTCCTTGCAGGACTAGCAATCTACCCCACCCTCGCACATACACCGGAAATAATCGGCATGTATGGCAAGGCAGTAGACGAAGTCTTCGAGATATTGGCAGATGCAATTGCCAAAGAGGATATAACCAGCAGGCTAAAAGGCCCAGCCGCCCACACAGGCTTCCGACGATTGCTATAGATGTCTGTCATCCTGAGGAACGAAGGATCTGCTTTCTATCCGAAAAAGCAGATCCTTCGTCCCTCCCAAGAAACCATTAGGTTTTAGCGGCAATTTGAACCACAAAAACTAGTCTAGGTTTCTAATCGAAATAAGTTGGCCCCCCCAACTTGGGGGCTCAGGATGACAGGGGGATGGGGTTTATGAGGTGGACAAAACAATGAAAACCAGATTTTGCCCCATAATCATTATCTGGCTGTGCATCTATATTGCTCAGCCAGCATTTGCTTCCACAGCTAAATGGTGGAACACCATGTGGGAACTTCGCATCCCCATTATAATCAATGCAACAGATGCTGCACAGCCGAACCGTCCAATCTCACTTCCATGGAGCAGTTTAGCAGGCAAGCTGGGCAATACTCCTGTCCGACTGAGTTCATTGCGCCTGGTTGCTGATGGAAAGTCCATTCCATTTCAGATAGATTCAAGGGATGCTGATGGGCATTATATTGCAAACAGGATGAAGCTTGGACAGTATGACCAGTTGGTTTTCGTTGCTCCAGCCATGCAGAAGGCAAATTATTTCCTGTATATGAGCCAAAAACCAATGCCCCCACCCACATTCACATCAAATGTGCAAGCAAAGGCACTTCGTGATGCACAGGCACACCAGAGACTTTCTACTGCCGGGTTGAGCATTTATATTCAAGGGCCACCGCCTCTGGATGCATCCGCAAATCCCCCAGCAAACTATGCCAGGGGAACAATTACAGGCATAACCTGGCAGGGAAAATCGATGACAAGCCAGAACAACAACTGGTCAGTGTTTATGAACGGTCATCCTTTCACAACTGATCCGGAGAATCCATGGCAGGCAGCCAATCTTATTGTAAACGGCCCGGTGCACAAAGTGGTTAGCATCAGATGTCCGAATTCGACGATCAAATCCACGGACGGCACCATACTCCTGCAGGCTGATGTCACTCGTTATTTTTCGATGTTTTCCAATGTGCCTGCCTATGAAGTAGAAGACATAATTCAATGTTCATCAGCACATGAAGACTGGACAGGAACCTATATCGACAGATTGTATCTTGGTCACAGACCTAATATTAATGACACTCTCTGGGATGGTTCATCAGGTGCACCAAAACGCTACAAACTCTCTAGTGACAGCCTCCCCCATAACTCTGATGGAAACTTTGACACTACTGGCGAGTTAATCTCGTCACAAAATATAAAGAATAGCTGGTACGGTTGGTATGATGAAAAGGCTAAAAATGGCATAGCGGTATTCTATGGATCATATCCCACGAATCTTATCCAGCCTTATCAAATGAGCTTCCGATCAGGCTACGCTGTCTGGTCAATGGAAAACTGGATGACGTTCTCATACACAAGCTTGAAAACGCCAGTAACCCTGCGACACCGTTTCCGGTTAATTGGCTTAAGTGCCACAACCCCTGAACTTGTAAACAAAGAATATGAACAATGGAAATCGACAACATCATTCGTTTCAATAGGTAAAATCCAGAGGAGGAAGTAAACATGCTCCGAAATATACTCTGTATACTGCTTCTATTGCTCATCGCTTCCTCCTGCACACTCGCAGCCAATGTAGGTTGTATGGTCTACAACAATGGTCTGAACTTTACGGACAAGGAACTGCAGCGCCTGGAACAATCAGACGAAGTTCAGTATGTAGGTGTCCAGATGCTTGCTCCGGCTCCGCATTTGCATGAAGTAGCTTCCAGGTTAGCACGCTCGGGCAAGAAACTCATAGTGCAAATCTGGTGGGGACCTGACTCTCCCCACTCCTGGTCACGTTTTTCAATGGCAAACATAGCCCAGGATTCAAAGATCCGCGCTGATTTCTTCCGCGAAGTAGCAGACCCCATCATAGAATCCATCGGACCGGAGAATATCTACACTATTCATATGTTGGAAGAGACCGGAATGCAGTTTGCCACAGATGCACTCGAACCAGGCAATCCTGATAATTTCACTGATGATACAGGCGGTGGTTACAGTTCACCATTCTACACAGGATGGAGTGGAAATGGTGCCTATGGCGGTCCATGGATACTGCCCCTGCGCAGACACAATAACGACTTCAAGCGATTCAGCGGATACAACCTTTTTGAGGCAGCTATCTGGAATGATAAGGAACGTAAATCATTCCGCCAATGGGTCGGCAGGCGTGTTCAGGCACTCGCCCACATACGATTCGCTGAGCACATTCACCAGAAATATCCAAGCGTTTTAGCAACATCCTGGGATGGCCCCAACTTTGGAGGCAATGTCTGGGCTGATACACCATCGATGCTCAATGCCATAGACGGATTTACAGCAAATTGTTATAATGCACCGCTTCAGAACTATATCTTTGCCCGCACTATTCGTGCTCTGGATTTCGACAGAACATTTCAGTTCATGACCTGGGTTGGCCCGAATAACCTCGATGTCAACACCCGCAGAGCAATGTTAACCAGCATATATGCAGTCGGTAGCGATATTATTCACCTATGGGAGGAACCCCAGCGCTGTTATGCAAGAGATGATCTATGGGAGATAAGCCGTAAACTTTACAGCACATTCTCGCACTTGCCAGTATTCAGCCATAGACCGGATGTGTTTGTTGTCTGCAGCAATTGGAACGTACCCAGCAAATACCTGAAGGACTTCGACGCCGCTCATTGGGAGGATGCCGAAGGATATGGGCTTGGCAGGTATAAATTGGTCCTGCTGGATGGTGCTGAACACCCGGGTCTGAAAGAATACATACAAAATGGCGGACTGGCCGTCATATTCCACAAGCGCCCGTCTTTCCTGACTGCCGATCAAATAAGCAACGGAAAACGAGTGGAGCTATCCGGCAGCACTGCAATAACAGTAGAATACGATAAAGGAACTGTCCTATTAATCGATAATGATAAAAAACTGGATGACACTGACACCCACCAGGAATTCGTTTATAAACAAATCGAACAGCTCGCTACGTCCCACAGACTTCAGAAGTTATTCGACAAACACTTCGCTCCTCTCCAGTCAGGTGGCCGTTATATGGAAATCACTTCGGATGATGGTTCAGTCACCTGTTACTTCCACTACAGTGTCGGTCAAAACGATCCGTTGGTAAAAATTCAAGGAACTGATCTTTTCACAGGCGATGAGAACCCGGTACTCAGCCCGACTCGTTCTTCAGTAATCGTAGCACATAAACCTCTGGTTCCCTGGACACCTCCGTCACCACAGGATCGTTCCAAACTTGTCAAAACCGCTGAATCCGGAGCCCGGCGGGGACAACCAGATCTACCTGAACTGCCTCCGGATGATCCACTCGGTCCTGCCAGATCGAATCTGACAACACCAACTGCACCGATCTATATTGAAGGCAGGAAATACAAAGACTGGACTGTTCCGGAATGCCGTTATCGGATGTCAATACAGCTTAAACCAACTAAATCTGGTATTGTGGACCAACCAATAGTTATAAGTGGTAAGGAGTTGTATCGACTCACAGGCATGGACGACCTCGTGTGGGATTCAATCCGAGTCTTCACCGGAAACAAAGAGCAGCCAACGCAGATAGATGAACGTGACAACACCGGTCATTATCTAAAAAATGGCAATAGACGACTGGACAGTGACGATGAACTGGTCTTCACAATCACTCAGTCGAATAACAAACCCTCAACCTACTATCTATATTATGGTTCAAAGCCTTCAAAACAACCTGCATTTGCTTCAACAGTAAAATATGAGGAAGTAAACTCGGACATCGCCGATGCGGTAGCCAGTAATGGACGAATGAGTATAAGTATAAAGGGAGCAGGCAGTGAGCCCAAAGGTGGTATCGGCAGCTTCGGAACAGGGGCTATCACCGAATGCAGTCTGGATGGAAAACCATTCACTAATATCCGCTACAACTGGTCTAACTACTTCTTCGGGAATCCCTGGTCTAATGATGGCAACTGGAGCAAACCAGAGTTGATCATCGCCGGTTATGTGCGTTCAATAATCAAGACAAGTCTCCCTGGATTCAAAACTAAGAATGCATCAGGCCAGACAGTTATGGAAGGCAAAGTCACAAATTACTACACAATGTATTCCAAGATCCCCATTGTTGATATAGAGCAGAGAATTGAATATCCGGTATCAGACAAAAAGTGGTCTGCCCAGTATACTTTCTACACTAAAGTAGGAAAAGAACCGGATGCCAATGATGTTCTACTTGTTCCAGTAGCGGGAGCTCAGGCAAAGGTAGCTATGCAGGATGTAGATATGTATGGATCCCGATATCTGGAACATCGACCGGAGCAGGGATGGATGGCACTGCTTGATCCAATTGAAAAACACGGCTGCGCGCTATTCTATGCCCGAATGCCAGAAATACGGGAGAATCTCACCTGGATAGATTACGCTCCTCGTCACGAACTGACACCGTCAGTTGGACGCTTGACCGATGGCTATCCGATGAGTCTGTCATATACCAACAGAGTGATGCAGACAGATGATGTAATCATCCGCCCATTCCGCATTGTAGGTCTGACCAGCGAGAATGAACAAAATGTATCAGCACAATACCAGGTATGGGGCAATGAATTAGCTCAGTTAGGTAGACTAGAAGTTCAAGTGCGGTAGATCAGGTTGATCCTTACTTGTTAATCCTGTCTATATTAACTAACTTGATTTTGCAACTTCAGAGTGGAGTACCGTTATCCAATATTAAACCCGGCCGCCTGGCTGCTGGCAGCTTCCAGGAGTTCATCACCCATGGCTGAGTTGAACTCTTCCCATGCAGTACTCCCCCAGATTTCAACTTTTTCGGTAAGACCGACTATCCAGATGCTGTCTCCTGGCTTAATGTTGGCATGGTCCATCAACATTTGAGGTATGGTAAATCTGCCCTGCCTGTCGGTTTCTGATTCCGTAGCTGCCCCCAGGAAATATCTCTCAAGTTTGATAGACTGGACATCCAGCAGTGATTTAGGGGTAAGTGACTGTTGAACTTCGGACCAGCGGGCAGCCGGGAAAATCCACAGGCATCCGTGCAGACCCCGGGTGATGACAAAGCTCTCCCCGAGTCGGTTTCGGATCCGGGCAGGGATTACCGTTCGACCCTTTTCGTCGATAGTGTGCTCATATGCTCCTGAGAACAACTATTCCACCCCGGCGAAGCCATCTTCGCACTCAATGCACTCGACTCGAAATCTCATTGGATTCTTCTGAGTAGTTTGCCTGGTCAGTTCCCAATTTTCAAGCCCCGTTATTTCCAGCTTATCAGACTTCAACAAAGACCTGAGGAACTCTTTATTGCTGGTCACAGCATTCCCTGCCGAACATTTCTCGCAGTAGTGCCGGGTAATGATCGGTTCTCCCACATCATCAAGAAGTGTTGCAGCAACTGTAGGAAATGGCTCTACCTTACCACATATATCACAAGCTGGAACATCACATAGCTGGCTCCCTGCTTCTCTGGACAGACCGGAAACAAGGTTCCATACAACTTCATCAAAGGACTTCTGCGAGACAACCAGAGGATAGGTCGTTCGCAACAGTTCCTCAACTTCATTCAACATCTCTTCAGCAGGCTCAGCAAGCTGTATGCAGTAACCTATCAGCTTTCCTTTACACAGAGGGGTAACATCGTAACGCTCAGAGAGTTCAGAAAACATCCTCTGGACCTGATCAGTATCTTCTGCAGATGTGGTTTCGATCAAAAATACTGCACGCGACCCTGCAGGACGATATTCCACCGCCACTTCGCTTATTCTATTCTTTCTACTGCAAGCTGCTGCCATACCGATGCTCCCGCCCCACAATTAGGGACATTCCCACCACATGCTACCACATACTACCACATACTACCCGCATTATAACTTTTACTACCACTCTAGTCAATGCTTTTACAGCCAAAGATTAAATAAAGAACAAATATTTTATTTTGCTTACAGGACATGGTGAAGGGAACAGCAAATTTGAGAGAGAGAAGCTTATATTGTACGATTCTCAGGTGCTAGAAGCAGCTATGAATAATGCCTTAAATTGTGGTTAATCTTATCGAGACGCGGAAAATATTATAGTGGTCTAAAAATCATATGATATATCTCATTAATTTTTGTAACCAAGCCTGATTTGTTTGAACTGTACGGTTTGACTGAATCTTGTTGTTCACTGTATGATAAGCACATGCACACGAAGCAGCGAGAATGTCAGCTGCATTAGTAGGAGGAATATAGATGTCTGATACTATGCAACCCCAACCTCCGGAAACACCCGGAATCACTGAACAAGAAAAAACAATGGGCATGGTCGCCCACCTTTTGGGCATCGTATACTGGTTGGGCCCATTAATCTTCTGGCTTGTTAAAAAGGATGAGTCAGCTTATGTCAAAGAACAGACTCTGGAATCACTTAACTTCCAGATAACAGTTTTGATTGCGTTTGTTGCTAGCGGAGTGCTTTCTGCAATCAATGGTGGCCTTGGAGCATTGGTGTGGTCATTAGTGGCACTGGGCAATTTGGTCATGGTTATAATGGCCGTCGTTGCATCCAAAGAAGGTGTACAGTACAAATATCCAGTTAACCTCAGACTAATGAAGTAGATTATCTTACATCACAGAATTACCATTAGGGTTCAGGAAAAGGATTCCTGGGCCCTTTTCAAATTCTCCCTCAGTATCCACTTACTCTGAGCTGTCAAAGGTTCATTTCCTCCATTTTATGGGAACTATGAAACAATACACCTTATAGATCCCACTGGAGGACACCTATGGACAGCAATCTTAACTCAGAAAACCAGCAAGGCCCACTCACTATTGACGAACTAAACAAAATGAATGCCTACTGGCGCGCAGCAAACTATTTATCGGTCGGCCAGATATATCTACTGGACAACCCACTGCTCAAACAGCCGCTAACACTCGACCACGTTAAGCGCAGACTGTTAGGGCATTGGGGAACCACCCCAGGGCTCAATTTCATCTATCTCCATCTCAACCGCGCAATTAAGCTTTTCGACCTGGAGATGATCTACGTAACAGGCCCCGGACACGGTGCACCTGGAATCGTTGCCAACACCTACCTCGAAGGGACCTACAGCGAGTTATACCCGAATATCTCCCAGGACATCGAGGGTATGCGCAAACTGTTCAAGCAGTTCTCATTCCCGGGAGGCATTCCCAGCCACGCAGCGCCCGAGACTCCCGGTTCGATACACGAAGGGGGAGAACTCGGTTATTCTGTATCTCATTCATTCGGCGCCGCTTTTGACAATCCAAATCTGATAGTTGCATGCGTAGTTGGAGATGGAGAAGCTGAGACCGGGCCGCTAGCGGCATCCTGGCATTCTAATAAATTCCTGAATCCCGTGATAGATGGTGCTGTGCTCCCTATCCTGCATCTAAACGGTTACAAAATCGCCAATCCCACCCTACTCGCTCGCATCCCCCACGATGAACTCGAAAAACTGTTCGTTGGATACGGATATAAACCATACTTCGTTGAAGGTTCAGATCCGGAAACCATGCACCAGCTCATGGCACAGACACTGGACACCGTTGTGATGGAGATAAAAGCGATCCAGAACAACGCCAGGTTTAATGGAGATATGAGCCGTCCGCAGTGGCCTATGATCATTCTCCGCTCTCCCAAAGGCTGGACCGGACCGAAAGAAGTCGATGGCAAAAAGGCTGAGAACTATTGGCGATCACACCAGGTGCCATTTGGTGAATTGGCTTCCAAACCGGGACATTTAGCGCTTCTGGAAGAATGGCTCAGGAGCTATAAACCAGAGGAACTATTTGATGCCAATGGAACCCTCATTCCCGAGCTTGCAGATCTGCCTCCCAAAAACTCACTTCGGATGAGTGCAAATCCACACTCCAATGGTGGTTCCGTATTGAAAGACCTCCGCATTCCTGACTTCCGTGAATATGCAGTAGAGGTTTCAAAGCATGGTGCTATAGATGCTGAAGCCACAAGGGTAATGGGGCAGTTCGTCCGCGATGTCATGAAACTTAACATGAACAATATGATGGTTTTCGGACCGGATGAGACCACATCCAATCGCCTGGACGCTGTTCTTGAAGCAACTGACCGCAGATGGCTGGCAGAAACCCTACCCTCTGATGACCATCTGGCTGTCGATGGTAGAGTGTTCGAAATACTCAGCGAAACTACATGCGAAGGCTGGCTTGAAGGCTACCTGCTGACCGGTCGCCACGGACTCTTTACCTGCTATGAAGCGTTCATCCACATAGTAGACTCAATGTTCAACCAGCACGCCAAATGGCTGAAGAGCATTCGTGAGATCCCGTGGCGCAGACCAATTGCATCGCTCAACTATCTCCTTACATCACATGTCTGGAGGCAGGACCACAACGGTTTCTCCCACCAGGATCCGGGGTTCATCGACCATGTAGTCAACAAAAAAGCAGATGTAATACGCGTATACCTGCCACCGGATGCAAACACCCTGTTATCCGTGACAGATCACTGCCTCAGGAGCCGCAACTATGTCAACGTAATAGTTGCAGGCAAGCAACCGGCGCCTCAGTGGTTGAGTATGGATGCTGCAGTCAAGCACTGCACGGCTGGAATAGGCATCTGGGAGTGGGCCAGCAACGATATAGGCTGCGAACCGGATGTAGTTATGGCATGTGCAGGTGATGTGCCCACAGTGGAGGTTCTGGCAGCAGTCGATATACTCCGCCATAAACTGCCCGACCTGAAGATCCGTGTAGTAAATGTGGTAGACTTAATGACCCTCCAACCCAGAGAGGAACACCCGCATGGTCTCTCGGACAAAGAGTTCGACAGCTTGTTTACCACTGACAAACCGATCATATTCGCCTATCACGGCTACCCCTGGTTGATACACCGTCTGACATATCGTAGAACCAACCATAAAAATCTCCATGTTCGTGGGTATAAAGAAGAAGGGACAACGACTACACCGTTTGATATGGCTGTAATCAATGACCTGGACCGCTACCATCTGGTAGCAGATGTCATAGACCGTGTACCAAAATTAGGCTACACAGCCGCTTATGCCAAGCAGGCTGTCCGTGACAAACTAATAGAACACAGAGAATATATAGACAAATGGGGCGAGGACATGCCGGAGATTCTAGACTGGCGCTGGCCCTATTGAAAGGACAATCAAGTGGAACCGAATCTTGAAAAACTGAAACTTATTACTCGTGATCTGCGTAATGATAAGGAATTTCCCAGGAGTCCGCGCGAGACTCTGGCCGGATATGTACTGGCAGCAAGAGCTCTAGACAAATGCCGGTCAGCCATACTCGGTTGGGAGGGTGAATATCATACCGATTGCCCGGTCGACCGGAGATGGTTGCAATTCGCGGAGGTTGATTATAAAGCATTCAGAGAATTTGTGGCGACCGGAGCAAGCGATATTGAAGTTGCCGACTGGATAGAAGAGCATTCACTGCAGCGCCCGAGGATAGAAATAATACTCTGGAATAACAAACTCCGCGACCTGCGAATAAGTGATCTATCAGCAGAGACACAGGAATACATGGAGGACTACATCCGCAAGTATATCCCCAGAAACCGCGTCATATACCATTATTTTGACGTTTACGATATAGAAGAGCAACGCATGTAGCCAATTTTAGACAGGTGAGGTACGGGTACCTCACCTGTCTCACACATCTCCAACCACCTGGCACCTCACCATATATAATCCCACACTAAATATCTCCACAATAGCGTTTTGTTTCCTTATTTCTCGGGTAACATTGGGCAAGCATTTGTTTCATGTGACATTAAATTCATTCGGAAATACATTGACGCTTGAAAGCGTACAAGGGGTGAACACTATGTCAGTATACAACCCGGTTCTTTATAGAGGAGACTATTCACAACGACAGAAACAGGCAAACACCAACAATGCCATATGTTATGTCGAACAACACTTCAACAGCTTCAGTAATCACGATGCTAACTACTCCATGGCTGTAACCACCATCAACCAATCTTCGAAATCCAAAAGCTGGGGAGCCTGGTATGCTCAACGGGTAGCCGAAGAATTCGGTATTCCATCGAATGGGGTTAAAGTGGCAAAGCGAGGTGATCGAGGTTACGGAAATCTGTGTTATGCAACAATGCCCGCACTCCTGGTAGAACCCTTCTTCATCAGCAATGAAAAAGGAGCCCAGTGGGCACACAGTGAAACACACCGCAATAAACTCGCCGAAATCTTGTCTGAAAGCATACGTGAGTTCTTCCCGGCTGGTGGAATGGTAGTCTTTAGTGTTGGTCATATGTACAAGACCAGCAGTCCGTCAGACAGAGGAGCCTCGTGCCTGGGTGGTGGCACCGAAGCAGAGTTCGCCGAATTAGTTATACAGAGTGCTATGGACCTTCTTGGAAGGGGAACCATTGGCAATATCTCCAATGATGAACCAGACGATCCAATTCCAGTCGACACAGTCTCCAGCTGGGCAGCCGATGCAGCAAAATGGGTCGAAGAAATGGGCATTTCCGATGGAACACGCCCACATGATACAGTTACCAGAGAAGAACTCTGGACAATGCTCCACAGGTTCAGTCAAAAATGAAGCAGTGAAATGACTCGAATAATGGATATCGCAGCGGTGGTAGTGGAGATGGATTTCATTCCCGTATTCACCACACAGAAGATCGAACCACCGCTGCAGCACAAGTGGCTATCAGAAAGCATAAAACTACCACAAAAATTATAATGTTCGTCTGTCTATTTGCCGCCATATCATTTTCCTCTTTATCCCCACTCAAAGGGCAAAATTCTCATATCTTATATTAGATGCAGATACACCAAGGGCACGCAACGCATTAATAACTATCTTCATCATAGGCGGAGGCCCACATACATAGTAGACTTTTGAAGCAACATCATCCCCCAGCAATCTCTCAATCATATCCTTGTTCGGATACTCTTGCCCTCTTTGCCAGGAAGAAGTAGGAGTGCTGAGTATATGGGTCACATTCAACTTGGGAAACTCACCAGACTCTATTTCTGCAAGCTCATCACGGAATGCTATATCTCTTTCTGTTCTATTAAAACAGAACATACGTACATCAATATCAGCCTTTGTGTCGCGCATATGCCTGAGCATACTAATATGAGGAGTAATCCCGATCCCCCCGGATATAAATACCAGTTTCTTTTCATCCGGATACAGCACATACGAAAACCGTCCAAATGGCCCCTGAACAACAACAGTATCTCCAGCCTGAGTAGTGTCAATCGTAGAAGTAAAGTCTCCGGACGACTTTATGGTCGACTGGATATATCCTTCCTGGGTAGGTGAAGATGATATAGTAAACGGATGCTCCTCCGCCTTTTTATTCTGCTTTCTGTATAACTTAATGAAGTGGAATTGTCCGGGCAGATATTCAGGAATATCAATTCCTTCTGCAGGCACCAAATCAAGCGTCCAAACATTGTGTGTTTCCTGCTTTACGTTTACTATATTGAATGTCCTTTTCCTGGCCCTCATCGGATCGATGAAAGTATGCTTAATGTATGCAATTGCACCAAGGATCAGAATCGCAGCTAAAACCATACGGGTAGAAAAATCTTCCAGCTCCGCGCTCATATAATCAATATGAAAGCACACTAACCCCATGACCGCAATAGCTGCAGTATTGTGCAATACCAACCATTTCTGGTAATCCAGTCGCAGCACTTTCCGATATATACTGACTATAGCCAAAACTACAAGCAGGAACAGGGCCAGTTTTCCAATAATGATCGGGGTAGGTTGATTGAATGATGTAATCAACACAATACTTCCATGACTTATAGCCATCAACACAGGATGCAACAGCAATGCACATGCAGCCACTACTGCCATTGCTTTGTGGAACCTGAATATCTGGTCCAGTCCAAATGGTTTTTCAACCCATTTTATCCGTGCAGACAACACAAACTGCATTGCCAATATAGAAAAGCCCAGCAGTGCAAGTCTGGTAGCGAACTCTACCAGAAATGGATCATGGTCAGCAGGTTGTAAAAAACCCGACATAACAACCGGTGTGATAATTATTGCAACATATAGCACAACCCTGGATATAACGGCCCACATAATCTATCTCCTGGTTCTGGTGTTTTAAGCTGGATGCTGTTAGCTCGCTTTATTCACCAAGCTTTTCTTTTGGCTGGCAGTAAAGATAAAAGCTGAGTCAGTCACAAATAATGCTGGTTAGTTGAACCTTGATTACCAACATCCTATGGAATATACCCACATACAAGTAAATGAATGCATCCTATCCCGCTTTATTCACCATATTTTACTTTTGGCTGGCAGTAAAGACAAAGCTGAGAGAGCATTTGAAATCATCTGCGCATCGTATGCTCATCCGTATCATTTATCTCTTCCCCGCAATGTGGACAGATGACTACCTCACACTTCCGTCTGTTTTGAATGGTCTCTATAAATCCGGATGCAAGTATGCCAGCCGGAAGAGCGAATAGCCCCATGCTGAGCATTGCAATAACTGCTCCACAAACTTTGCCCATTACGGTCAGAGGGTAGATATCACCGTAGCCTACAGTCGTCATCGTAACTACTCCCCACCACATTGCTGCTGGAATGCTTGAGAACACTTTGGGTTGGGCGTCATGCTCCAGCATGAACATCAGACAAGACGCGAATACAAGAAGAACCATAATTGTAAACAGCGATATATACAGCTCTTCTTTCTTTGACCTGAGAACATCCATAATAATGCGGAAAGCTGAAAAATATCGGGTGGTCTTGAGCAACCTGAACAGACGCATCAACCGAAGAACGCGAATAAATCTTAGATCACAATGGAAGAACATCGGCAAAAAGAATGGTAGTACTGCGACTAGGTCAACTAAAGCAAAAGGCGTTAATGCAAAACGCATTCTTCCAAGAATAACCCCTTGATATTGTTTATTAGACGAACAACTCCACAACCGCAGAATGTATTCTATGCTAAAGACTACAACAGACACAAATTCGAAAACCCTAAACGCGACCCAATAACGTACCGATAACGAAGGCACTGTCTCGAGTACCACAGCAAGCACATTCAGAGAAACAAGGGTAATTATTACTGTAGAAATTGATTTGCTTGCAGTACTACTCTTACCATTAAACTCAAGAGCATCAAATACGCGTTGCTTTAGAGTAACCATAAATCCAATGTATCCTCTCAGTATCAGGCCGACTTCAAAATCTCGCAAATGCTATGTTAATCAATGGGGATGCGCACTTTAAATGCATTATTCGTGCATAAAGCACTCACTATACATGATAATTATCAGATAGATGATTGCAAAACTACAGGTATGGATGCCAACTAAATAGACACCCGCATGTAAAGAGGTAACGTTGACAATATCATTTCCGCGTGGTATCACCTTAGCAATATCATTCTGTGATCAAGCAATATAATGGGGGGTGACATTATGAAAGGTCTTACCTATATCGGGACGGCAATAGATGATAAAGCAACATACAGCAAGTTGCCAAAGGAACTCCAACATATACTCATTGAAACCAACGGATATATTGCTTTCGGAGGAGGGTTTCATCTGAGGGGTGCATGTTCATCCCCAGACTGGCATTCAATAAGTGCATTCTGGGAAGGTGAGTATGCATTATCCAGACTCTTTAATAATGTATTATCCACAGATATTCCATTTGCGGAGGATTGTATGGGCGATCAATTCATCATCCGTGAAGGCAACATATTGAAGTTATTGGCAGAGACTGGTGACATTGAAGATATGGAGACTAACTTTGCGGATTTCCTCGCCGAAATAGAGAGCAATCCAGTAGATTTCTTACTCTTGCAGCCACTAATTCAGTTTTACTCGGACGGCGGTAAACTGGAACCTGGTGAGTCGCTTTTTGTCTATCCTCCATTCTGCACAGTTGAAGCTTCAGGTAAAATTATTCTTGACCCGATGGATTCCATGCAACTCCTGGTGGCGCATGCACGTATGGCAGATAGATTATCCAAGCTATCACCTGGTGAGAGATTTGATATCAGGGAAATGTTGAAATGAGTAGTTTGTGGATCGAATAATCATATTTCATCAATCCGCATGATTCGAAGCGGAGGATCTAGCTGAAGGCTAGCTATGTGTGCCATTCTGTCTTCGGTTACCAGGCATGCATTTCGCTCACACGCTTGTGCAGCAATCCATACATCATTTTCTTGTACGCCCAATGTCTTTGCTGTCGTTCTATCAACCAGGTCCTCTATGAATTTCATTTTTAGCCTGCCTTTTACAACAGAGGGTGCATATTTAGCAAACAATTTCGCACGTATTTCTGAGTAGAACCTGACAGTGTGCTTTGTGATATCCAACACATAGGTATATTCAGCCATCGAAGCTCTTACAATCGACTTCCTGTTTTCATCCATCTCGGGAGCGATCTTAATCCCATATTCGATCTCCGCAAGTGTCACTACGGAAATTGCAACGCTTGATTCACCTATCGACTCCAAGAATCGCCGCACTTTATCGTGGTGCATATCTTTCTTGTCCCAGGGAGCCGGTGCATAGTTAGTATCAATCAAATACAGGTCACTCATCGTCATTGGATCCTCTGATTTCATGGAGGCTTGCAGATATAACAGGATCGTCTACAACCTTGAGGCGGGAGAGGAATTCTGCCCCCCGAGCAGCACGATAATCGGGCGAAATATACTCATGCAACGGAACTGCCGGGCTAAAACCTTTGGGATAAAACCCTTCGAACGACGGACACCCCGGACGTTTAGTGCCTGAGAATATATCAAGCAGCCGTTTTTCATCCCTCGGTGCTAGGTCATATGCCCTAAGCAATTCAGCATCAAGGTTTATCATCAATGTGGTCAAATCACTGGTTGGGTCTTCAGATATTCTTTTTTCACATTCCTCAGCAATTTCCTGCACTGTGGCGATCAGGTACTTTGTTAACGGTGGAATAGGAATACATTCAAGAACTTTCACACTATTATTCCGGTCTAATTCATGATCGTATATGAAAGCGTTAGCAAAAGCACTATTGAGGAACGCCGCAAGGAAGAGTGTCGATATCCCTTCCTTCACCCAAGCAGCCTGGAATGACTGTATCGCTAAGAGTCCAGTCCTGTCACAAGCAGCAATAACGCGCCATGGTCCACGACTCCGGCGTGCTCCATTTAGCAATACTTTGGGTTGGTTCCATGGTAATCCCCAAGCTTTCAGCATTTTTTGACGTTTATGATCAGGATCAGTACTCAGCCATCGTACATTATGCATGTGGAATGGTAGCAACTGATCATCAATTCTATCGACGCCAGGGAAGGAATAGAGGAACTCGTTTTCCCTAATCAACTCCTCTCGATGATGACTCAATAAACCAGATGCATACTCAACGCCGTTATGTATATGAGCGACATCCATAATACATCTATTATTAGCCAGTGTATCCCATACAGAGTATAGGCGTGGAACCCAAAAAGTTGCCAATGCATTTCTCTGGTGGCTAAGGACAACTTCAGCTGGTAAAGACTCATCTCTCGTGAAGCCTCGATGAAGTTTGAATGCTTCAAGATCCTGTTCAGCTACTGATCGGTAATTTATCATATAATTGCGAGATCGAGAAATTGAGTGTGACTTCCTGGCCATAAGCAAAACCGTCTCAGACTCTGATTTCTCAAAGACTTTGTCAGGTAACATCAGAAGTTCCAATAGTTCAAATTGCTCATCTATTATGGTACGTGCTCTCTTATACTGCTTCCCCTCCAGAAACTTGATTGGAAGTGCAATACCGACTAATGCATTCTCCGGAATGTTCGGAAGTACACGTATTAACATTTCTGCAGCTTTAGTTGCCTGAGAAGGGTTTATGTTAACGCGTTCCTTCGCAGTGAACATCTCATATGGTGGATTCGAAAGAAAGACAGTTGTATTCCCTGCTACTACTTCCAATGCTTTATTGCGATATGCATCTGCTTGTTTGACATCCCAGCCGTTTGGATTAGGCAAGTCTGCCAGCGTAAGTGTGAGTTTGGCAACTTCGACCGAGAACGGGTCAATGTCTCGTCCACTTAAATGAGTGATAAAGTAGTTGTGTCGTTCTTCCGGAGACCAGTTTACTGGTAGAAGTGCTCTAAGCCGTCGCATAGCAGCGACCAGGAATGTGCCATGACCACACATCGGATCGCAGACAGATATATGATCGGGATCAATGCTATTGAGAGGCAATCTGCTGACTAAATACTCGGCAACATATGATGGGGTATAGTGGACCGAGAGTCTCTTACGTGTCTCCTGATTAACTAGAGTATTCTCATATACATAGGCAAGAGTATCAACGCTGAGATTCGAAAATGGAAAACTTCCGGCAATATGGGATGCAGCTTCCCGTAAAACGTGGTCATCAAACGGTGTCACATCAGGAAAAGGATTATAATGTTGAACCTGCCTAAACAACTCACGCGGGTTACTGAAATCCAAACCAGGCAGCACCTCAGTATCTCTCAGGACTTTAGCAGTTATCAGTGTAAAAAGCAGGCGGAAGAGCTGTCCTTCATCCGGCAACTCACCAAAATGGATTTTTTTGTAGGTATGATTAGCAGCATTAGCGACTTCACGGATTAGCGTATCCAGTTTCTCCCGCGCTTCTGTCTCCAGTGCTGGCAGTAACCCTATATCGACAAAATCAAGTTGAGCAGACTGATCAACCGCGCCTATTGACTTAGCCCGAAAAATCCGGTTAGGTTCCCATTGATCACGATAACGCGAAAAAAGCAGACTCAGAGGGATAGGCTTTGCATCAAGAAGTTTGGGGCCTGATGCTGTATTCATCCAGCGACGACCAGCATTCTTCTCAACTTCAATGAGTATAGCAGCCCCAAGAGACCGCAAATCATTAATACTACTCTCAGGTGTTGCAATGCCGATGCAAGCAGTTAATGCTGACGGTGGAGCCTGGGCAAAAGCTGCCAGTTCAGCTTTGTGAGAACTAGAGCCAGAACCACTAAGACTGGCGTACGGGTAATTGCGCAGGACAAGATTGTCACTATATCCAGTAACCCGCAATTCCGTTTCAATCAACTGGATTGCTTGATTGGACACTGACATATGAGTTCCCCTTTGCTAACTAGCTACTATATTGTATTACACCTGAACTCTGTTGGCAATATGAAAGCTACTTATTCGAGCATCTTTTCTAACTTACTTCCCCTTCAACAAAACCATTGGACTTGATCGTAATGGGTATCGGAATGGTTTTACTCCGTTGACTCCACCGGGGAATGTAAGTACTTCTCCGGTTGCTATGTCAACGGTGCATATGGCGGGTTTGGAATCTTTTTCACCCCATATGTAGGCGAAGCGGCCTCCCAGGAGCTTGTTTCCGCGCAGGGTAAAATCGTCTATGGTTGCCAATAATTTTCGGTCTCCGGTGAACCAGACCCGGGCTACTTCGACACTCCATTTGCCATTTTTTGTTATCTGGCTTATCTCCAGTGTTTCACTCTTGTTCAGTGCGTAGTCCATCGTTCCCGGAAAACTCTGAGTATCGGCGTTTTTCCATTCAGCTGAGGTGGATTTCGGTGTTGTTTCGAAGCAGAAACTCTGTTCGTTTTTACCGGTAAGGATCAGAACCCTTGCACCGGACCAGGCAATAGATATTGGCGTAACACCACCAGGCAGAGGCAGGATTTGTGCATCCGTGTCTTCTTTACCAATACGCCCGATAACAACGCTCCATACATCACCCAGAGCCGGTCGAACAAAACCTGCCCACTGGTCCTGAGTATCGTTAAAAGCCGCTTCACCAAAATCAAAGGCAGAATACAACGGTTTTACTTTCCCCTTACCATCTGCCTTAACATACAACAATTCGTGCCCCGATCGTGACGTTCTCCGCCTGATGATAATCATGCCCTTATCCGACGGATAATAGTCCGATACACCTGATGCTACCCGGATGCTGTTTGTCCCCAATAGCGAGCATTGATACAAATCTCCATTCAAGTTTGGCTCATTTGAAACTGGCTTGGTATATAGTAGAGAACATGCCCAGCTGTCCGTCGATCCCCCATATTTGAATGCCTTCGCACTGGCTGTATACAGATACTGCGAATTTCTGCACTTTAGTATAATAGCCGATCCAGGAGTCATCATCTGGCCATACATACCGCCAATCTGAGGCATCCCCAGTGCAGCATCAGACCAGGTGACGGTTTTCATCTTAATAACCTTAGTCTCACTCACGTTAACTTTAAGCCTCTTAGCCAAATCAATTCTGCATTGTTCTGCCATCGAAGAACCTGCCTGCTTCACAACCTTGTTTGCACTAGTGCCGGGCAATCCACAAATGGACAAAGCAAACACGATGAACATGACTACCACTGGTATTCGGGAAACACCTTTATGTTTGCTGACGATCATACAATTTTGGTTTTTCATATTGGCTCTCCATTAGTCTGATAATAGTGCGGTCAACGATGCGACAATAACAACCATACCGCTTTACCGCTCATCCAAAACCTGCGGTGTTCCAGTCGGCAGCGTGGACTTCAGGGACTTAACCGTAATTCCACCCTTGGCACTCGTTTTAGTAATATGCACAGCCGCAATCACCTGCGCTCGCATATCCCTTATTCCATTGTTTTCAATCTGAACTGCGTCACAGTTGTCGATTATTATCGAAGCGCACGGTCGATATGACTTGTCACTGGCTTTGGATACGCACTTGTTGCCGCTAATAACAGCCCCTCTGGTCGCTCCAAGGTATATTGCCGCACCTGGAGGACTGCTGATAGTGTTGCCAATAATCTTAATACCTTGCACTGGTCGGTTTTCTCCCAGTCTGCCGTCTACACCGATCCCCTGCACCTGAATAGACGCTCCGCGGAACCCATCTGCATAACCTCTGGAATATCCGCAGCCGGTAAACTTGTTGTTCCTGATCACCACATTCCACGGCACCGGGCCTTCCGGCCAACCGGGTTCATTAGTCAATACAATTCCCAGCCCCGCCACGTTGTCTACAGTATTCCCCTCAATCAATCCATCTCCAGCCCTTATCAGCACAGCATGACGCCGGTGGTTGCGCATAGTGTTATTACGGATGACAAACCCCGCTCCGCAAGCTGAGAGATTAAAAATAGTATCTGCCTCCCGAAAACTACTGCCAGCTTTAACCCCTTCTACAGGCTTATCCAGCACCAGCAAATACTTCCCGTCCTGCTCAGTAACACTCTTTGCCTTAACACGGGCTTTGACATTTCCAGTCGCTGACTCAAGTATTTGCAGCGTATCACCGTTTCGTATACGTCCGCCTACACTTGTAACCAGCTCAGTCGATGATTTAACCTCCAAAACAACACATGGAGGCGTATAAATATTGATAGAGTCATCCGCCATACCTTCAAAATAGCAGTTCTCAATAGTAGGGCCGACCCGATTCTGCTGGCAGTGAACTCCGTCACCATTGGTTGTGTGCAACCTGTTAGATCCGGGTTTGAACCGAATTGCATAGTTATTGAGGGTGATCTTGCCTTCATTTCCAACAAGTGCACAGGCAAGAGAAGCTGAAGCATATAAAGTAACATTAGTCAGTCCGCAATCCCTGCTGGATAAGATGCCAATTGTAGTAAACCCCTGCCGCGCCATCTGAACATATCTGTCCCCAACTACCATATCACCAAGCTTACTCCGCTGGTCAGGATTCAATGTAATCCGCCATACACGGCCTTCTCTGTGAGTATAGTCAGAAGCAAACACGTGATCCGAGGCATTTGCCTTAAGCTGCGGTTTGTTGGCATCAATAATCAGCCCGAACTTCGATTCAATATTGAAATAAGGTTCAGAAAGCAGGGGAAAACCTTCGTCGATATCCAGATCAAACGACCCGGCGCCTGAATCTATCGCAACCACCCTGCCCTGCGTAAAAGGCAGCGGATCATAATCAACTGACAGGTCCTTGATCTGCACATTCCGGCAGTTGGACATGATAATAAACTCACCGCGCGCATCGCCAATCACTACCTCCGTCTTGCCTGGCACGCCTTTTATAGTAATATTCGCTGCATTATCAATAGAGATACACCGCTGCAATCCGCCCATCGGTTTGATAAGATACTTGCCTGCATCTAGTATGACTTCAGCAGGAGAATTGGACTTGATAGCCTCAGAAATAGCCCGCCGGATCCCATCCCCCGCATCACTGTGTCCATCACCCACAGCCCCGTAATCCCGAACATAAAACTTCTTAACCTGACCCTCAGCAGCAAAACCCGAACTCAAACAAACCAGAAAAATGAGTGCAAATAACACACGTTGAATAACCATAATGAAGAATTCCCTTCATGTTAATCCTGTTAATCTTGTAAATCCTGTCAAAAACTCCCTTCAAACCAGCACATCCCATACATCCACTTAATCCTGTCAATCCTATCAATCCCGTTAATCGTGTTCAGAAATCTCCCTTCCTACTCACTCACCAGAAATATCCTGTCCACCGATATACTCTTCACTATGTCCGAATTATTCAGCGAACCAAACCAGATATAAGTATTGGGTTTGATCTCCAGAACTCCAAGGTCTAGAAGCTTATATTTGTCTTTCACAAATTCACTAATATTTAACTGCCTGTCCATCAAGCCAACAGAGTCCAGAAAACTGAACATACCGATATTAAAAGCCGCTCCGTTCTCTGCATCTGATTCTATCTTCACTGCAGCATAACAGTGCCACTTCCCCAGCATCTCCTCAGTCGAATGTATCTGCACTGACCAATTGTTACCAACCGTAGGCATCACAGCGCAGACACCATTGGATGCCGCCGGATCACCTGCAAGCTCAGCTCCATACAACCTGAACGCGGTGTCCTGGATATCCAGATACTTCTTCCCGGACAGATCCCCCAGCTCGGGAGGTGTTTTGGCATTCGTAAACGGTAACTTCCACATCTTTAAGGACGCTGTTATCGAAGTGTTCTCACTGATATACTTCACATTGTATTTATCAGCCGCTGCCGCGAACTCATCGACTGCCTTGACTATGTCCTTAGGCCCGATAAATTTCACGTGGTTCTTATCAGCATAATCTTTCAGCTTCCCATACCGTGTAACCCACAAATAGTCCACAGGCAATCTCTCCCTGCGGACCCTCTCTGTAAGCACAGAATTGAGCGCAACCGCCTTCGCAGCCAAATTAAACAACCTCTGAGCTTCAAAAACATCCCCGGGAGTCATCCAGTCAGCTCCATCACCTTTGGCATATGCATTTTCCACCAATCGCAAATATCTGATCAGATAGGGGCTTGCCTGCCCATAATAGCCATCCATATACTCCTTGACCAGCTTCTTCTCATCAAGGTCAGGGTTCCACAGCAGATGAGCGATCACCCAACTCCTGAGTCTGACAAAACAAGTCCCATAGTTGAACCCATCCCCCTGCATGAACACGCCGATGGTCTTGTTCTGGGCAAATGTCTTGATATTCGGGCCATACACAGAGAGCGTCGGATTCGGATACAGATAGTCGCCGAAACTGGCAATATAACTCCAGATATACAGTTTCTGAGAGATCGCACTCCACTTGGTAAGGTTGTCCATAAAAGCTTTATCGCGGGGATCATCGGCTGTCAGGGGTTTTCCATATGGACACTCTATACTGCAGAGCCTGATAAGCACATTCCTGCCAGGTTTCGCATATTTAGGAGCATTCCTGCTGCCTGCATAGGCTAAAGTCTCAATCAAAAAGTCCGGGAACTCTCTATTTATATCGTCAGCTACTTTGTTCACAAAATCCACAAGCGGTCCGGCTGGGGAACCCTCACGTTCTTCACTTGCCTTGCATTCAGGACACTGGCAAAACCCTCCGCAGTCATTCTGGGATACCGATATAATCCCCGCTTCAGGATTCTTTCTGACCATTTCAAGAGCATTCTTCACAAGTTCCTTGCGCATCTCTTCATTGCTGAGGCACAGCTGGGCATATTCAGATCTACGTTTTCCATCGACAAGGCTGTACCATTCAGGATGCTGTTTGAAATATCTCTCCGGAGGCAATAGTTGATAAAACGTATGGCACCAGCCAATTATCTTGAAATGTCCACCATACTCAACCGGCGTAGACTGAAAATTGCCAGTGAGTTTCATTCGAGCTGCAAAAGGATTGCTGTACGCGACTTTCAGATGGGCCTCCCGATAAATAATCTTCGGTACATATTTGATGTCAAGCTTTCCGACAACCAAATTCGCTTTTCGAGGCACAAAGCGCTCAGTGTTGCTCCACCACCTGACCCCTAACACATCCTCCAAAAACGTATAAACAGCATACAGACTACCGCGAGGTCGACCGCCTGCAAGTATCAATTTGTCTCCGACAGTCTTGATTATGATACCGTCAGTCCCAAGAGCCGCCCATTCGGTCTTCGGCAGGAGTCTCTTTGTAGCATCAGTCTGACCAACCAGAATAATCTTTGAATTTCTCGGCACGTCTGTCTCAGAAACAATCTGAAAACTGGCCCCGGTCATCAATTGCAGGTGCTCCTGCAGTTCCTTCACAGCTGTTGTTTCCGCAGGGATAGGACTAACCGGCAGCGCAATCACATAACTGCTCCTGCCATCTTCAGCAAGGTTGATAGCCGCAGTAGGACTTACCACAACAACAAGCAAGATCAGTGCAAGTATAATTCTCTGCATATATGCCTCTACAAAATATCAGGATAGTTTTCCCACCAATTATACATCGTAGACTTCATAACACAGAAGGATTATCAGCTAGCTTCACCCCGCAACACATTAAGTAATGGTGGCATTTGTACGTTCACAGAGTCCAACAATTATGATATAATTCAATATATACACCAAATGGAGGCTATCTGTGAAGAAAAAAGGGTTTACATTAATTGAATTGCTAGTAGTTATAGCAATTATTGCAATACTGGCTGCAATTCTATTCCCCGTTTTTGCTAAAGCAAGAGAAAAAGCAAGGCAGACCGCATGCCTTTCCAACCTGAAACAGCTGGGAACTGGCTGGCAGATGTATGCACAGGACTATGATGGAAAACTTATGGGCACATGGTATGACGGCGTTCCCTGGACTGGAACATGGCGTTACTGGTATGAAATGGTCTACCCATACGTCAAAAATGACAAGATATTCTACTGCCCAAGTTATGGCGGAGCGACCAGACCTGATATGAGTTATGGTGTACCTTCA
Organism: Abditibacteriota bacterium; assembly: GCA_942493375.1. Lineage (GTDB taxonomy): Bacteria > Armatimonadota > UBA5829 > UBA5829 > UBA5829. Next base: position 1,996,142 of record OW818698.1, read on the forward strand.
TGGTACTCCGGTGGAGCAACGGATTCAGAGATCAGTGCGATGCCTTACGGTGTTTCAGATACCATACACATCATCGAAACCACCTGGGGTGTTCTGGACGGACCATCATTCTTCAACAGTTACCGCTCTACTGTTCCTGATTCACGTCTGAGAGACGACCATAATAATGGACTCAACGTAACATTTGCTGATGGCCATGCAAAATGGATGAAGGTAAATCAGCTTAATAGATACCAGTGTGCGCCAGCGAGTTGGTGGAATATTTTTGGTATTGCTACCGATGGTAAACTAGCTGGACCATAAATAACAATCAAATTACTGGAAAAGGTTCTCACACAATCAAATAGGGTGGGCAATTGCTCACCCTATTTGATTGTCTATACCCTCACTGAACTGGCTTATATATAAACGGAGGTATTGTGAATCCTCCATAACCGGACACCCGGAAGCTGATTATATTCTCTCCGGCTTTTAACTTATTTGAGATATCCAGCGACGTATCCGATGATACTCTCGCGTTATCCGCAAACTTGCCATTCACCCACACCCAGATTTCATCACCTCTGAACTCAGGGACATATATCCTGGCTGCCTGTGGAACTGGACTAGCGATCTTAACACTCACCCTGTACCAAAGGATACCTCTATATGGTATCTGAGTAGGCACAGTCACGCCCTGATGGTTCCAGGCTGCAGTCAACGAAATATCCTGCCAGTTAGTTCCTGCTTCAGGGAGAGACCATCTGTGTGTGACACCATCGGAATTTGAGTCAGTCCGGTATTTTCCTGATGGACCAATAACCGATACCAGCGTCCCTTTTCTACCGTCAGCATAAGCAGCTATTCTTCGGGTGTTCTCAAGTGTAGACGCACCGCTTTGATCCCCACCCCACGGTCCTGCATCCTGCAAAAGCATCGTATTATTGACTCTGGTAACCGCATCCAGCATACCCTGTGCAAACTCAGTCGCTTTGGTCCACTCCCCGCGCGCCATAGCCTCACGGGCATTCAATAATGACTCGATACGTCCGAAGTAGTTCTTATACGCTGCCACCCGTGATTTATATGGTTCCTGGACAGCTATCTTCTGGGCCTGGATTAAATAAGCTGATGCCTGCCTGATAGTCTTAGGGGTCACAGCATTTATAAACCCATCTGCTTTAGGTCCTTCACCGGAGAATGGGTTCATATAGTGGCTCTTCGAGTTCTCAAGTGAGTTCTCTATACCTGTGTAGAAAGACTTCATAGGTTTAGATGCCGGGCCGAAGAACTTCTGGAAGAAATCATCTTCCAGCGTAACTGCATCTTCTCCCAGGTTCCAGGCCAGTCTTGCACGGACGTAGTAGTTTAGACCGGTAACCATCCAGGCCATCATGCCTTCGTCACTGTACCCCCAGCCCCCCAATCGATAGGCATAGCGCATATCTTCAGCAAGTCCTTTGGACCTCCATGCAGGTCTTTGGGAGTGATTCCAGTCGTGTGGGTCATAGTCATATGCCACCAGTCCATTGGTTAGTTCACCCCAGCGGGCAAGCATAGCTCCAAACTGGCTCCTGGTCTGACAGTCCTGGTCCTCATAGGAATGTATGCTGCACTGCTGTATGAAAGCATACTGTATCAGCACGTTTGGATGTTTGCCATCGACTCCCTCAGGAGGCCGGCAGCGGTTGTAGTATGCCATAGATATTATCCAGCGTTCCGGATAAACTTTACGCACCATGTCGGCAATTTTAAAGACCATGCCAAAGTAAGGATCACTGACATCGCCAAAGCCCTCTCCACCAAAACCATCGTGCATGGCCCTTTTACAGTTCTCACAGTTACAAAGCACCGGAGCATCGGGAGGAGAAAATGCAAAGCTAAACGCATTTGGATTGTCCTTAAAATACTGCATTACCGTATCAGCCGCTGCCTGAATTGCATCCGGATTGGACACACACAGGAAGTCAGGACTCCGGGTACCATCTGCATTCAATGCATAATACTCCGGATGGGTCGTGAAATATTTATCCTTTGGAAGTAACCGCTTGGTAGAGTCATCCACCGGATTCTGCAGATAAATCGCCTCAGGTAACATACAGTGCATCCAGAAACCCGACCTCACCAGCCGGTTGCGGCGTCTCCAGTCTGTAAAGTCAGTCTGCTGCTGAGGTGTTTGAACCAGATGTCCACTGTACCATACATCCCGTACTCTCATATCCGGACGCACTACTCTGATCCCCTGCGCAGCCTTTATAGTATCCAGCTTTGGCAGCACTTCCCCGAACTCTCCGGGCATGTACCACCGGCAACCGAGTGAATGCAGGAAGTCATAGACTGCATAATATGTCCCCATATACGGTTCAGTCTCATTCCCGGCCAGGATCAACTGCTTACTGTCAGCAGCAATGACATACCCTTCATCATCAAACTGGTAAGTCAGACCAGATGGAATCTTGATCCCCATCTCAGATGCAACTTTCTTCGCAGCCGATTGCCCAACATAAATCCTTATCCCGCTCCCGCTGTTAGTATCAGAAACCAACAGCAACTGGACTCCGGTTATGCGTTTAATAAATCCCTGCAGTTCATCCGCCGCTTTTTGGGCTGCACTAGATGGAGCAGTTCCAATAACAATGCATGCATTGGGTTTGCCCTTATTAACTAGCACAATATCCGAAGCCGAAGCCACAACACCCAGTAACAAAAGCATTAAAACGCAACATATAACTCTCAACCCGAACCTCCAGCATACACCATGCAAACGTTTTACTAAACAGACCAGCAACAAAACAAAGCAGATTTTCTGAGAAACTTTCAACAAACCGAGGCTGTAATCCTAAACACAAACACTGTAATTCCAGGCAGTAACAGTGTCATCCCGAGCAGTAACAGTGTCATCCCGAGCACATTTCGTGTCATCCTGAGCACCATTTATGTCATCCTGAGCAAAGCGAAGGATCTGCTTTTATAGATCTGAAGACAAAAAGCAAATCCTTCACCGCGTCCAAGACTACACGTAGTTAGTTATAGGAAAATGGATTCCATGGAGTGGGACAACTGGAATTAGGAAGGAAACCAATAAGTTTTTCCCAGTTTAACCACTTGCAGTGTCCATCAGCATAAGCTACATTACATCCATCGTTGTGCAACGCGATAGACATACCATAAAAATCAAAATTACCGTTAGGATATGGATAAAGGCTCTCACTGGTGCTGAAATCCAATAGCACCATAACATCGGATGATCTCTTGATCTCACCCATATCGACCGGAAGTGGATTGAATGCTGAATCTGTGAAACGTCCCCTTGCATATCCACTAATACCGGCACTGTATCCGTAACCAGGAAGGTTATCCAGGCTTTGGGAAGGACAGGCAAATACACGCCAGTCATCAACATATTTGTTTATAAAGTCCATCCAGGTATAGTAGTGGTCCAGACCATATCCAACAGAAGTCAGATAATGAGCTCCCGGAAGGTTGTTATCAGTCACCCTGGGTGATGTTGAGTCATTATACCACTGCGAAAAATCAGTCATCATTAATGGACAAAACCTGCTGTCATAGTCACCGGCATACATAGTCATTGCTTTACCAAGCTGACTCATGTTACTCATACACGTCGCCTGCCTGGCTTTCTCTTTTGCTTTGGTTATAACCGGAAACAAAATACTCGCCAAAATGGCGATCACAGCGATAACTACAAGCAATTCAATTAAAGTAAAACCGTTTCTAGTGCGCAAAGCCATTTGATTCCTCCCACTGAACCCACACGTGGTCCATACCATAAGGTACATTCCATCAGTATCTACGAGTCAATATTCGACATTCAAGATATTCGCCATATATCCCCCATTATACCTGCAAAATATCGTAAAAGTTCGCAATTTGTCTAAATAGAAATAATTCAATGTCCTTGACTGATCATTCAAAGCTACATATCCCACGCAAATCCACAAAGTGCATAATAGACAAACAAACTGTTCCTTCTTAGCGCCTTTGCGGCTTTGCGTGATAATTTATTCAGTTTTTGCACCATTCAAACTGGATCCGAAGCTGCATCGACAAAAAGAAAAAGCATCAATTCTTCGCTTTGCTCTGCTTGAACCCGGCTTTTTCCAGCGCAGCTTCTTCTTTAGGATCGGTTGTATATGCAACATCACCCCGCTCATTCACAAACCTGTTACCAAGATCGCTTGAACCAGTCTCCGATTTTCCAGTATAAGGATTTTTGAAGTCCCGGTTTGGACTCAACAGTGGATACATGGAACCAGCGATTTTCTCCTGGGTCTGACGGCGATTGCGGGTTATATCATCATCCAGCTTAGCCAGGTCATTCTGCAGGTTATAGGCAACCTTTGAACGTTCACCCTGTGCCTGTGCTTCCTTTTCAAACCATGCTTTACTGAATACAAAAGAGCCAGCAACTTCTTTGAACACAGGCACCCACTTCTGAAAACTTGCTTTGGGAGCACGTGCGGAATATGTGAACGTGTTTTTCCAGAGCCCGGCCGCTATCTGCCGCATATCAGCATATGCCGTAATAAACACTTCCTTGTACTGCGTGCCGTTTTCCGAATATTCAACAGTGATCATTCCTGCACCGTAACGTATAGGAAAATTAATCCCCATCTTCCTGCCGAATGTCTCAACAGCTTTAGCCAGCTGGGGCAGGTCTTTCTTCTCAACTACTCTCACATTCTGAGCAGACGCCCTCTCTCTGCTAAACAACCCCATCATCATCTGAGGGACTGGTGTAAGGGGAGTAACAAAAGCTCCATTATAGCTGCTGCCTACAGGGAACTGACCTTCAATCATCTGCCCGCGCATATCACAGAACATCCAGTCCGGGTAATTGTGCATCATCACAGAACCTTTTCCGTCCGATTTAACCGTAAAGTCGAATTTGGCCTCAATGCTCTGCAATATCCCGCCAACCTGGTTCGGATCAACACGTATAATCCCCCCGGAAGTCTGCCAACCTTTCGGGATTAGGCAAGTGAAGGCCCCTTCTGTTTTGTCTTTATACTTAACAAACCTGACAGCACTTTTCGCTGCACTAAATGCAGTACAGTTACAGATAACCATTAAAATGGCAGCTATCGCGAAACATGTTTGTTTGAAACTCATATCTCCCACCTCGTTATAAATATCCTAACCCGCATTATTCACCAAGCTTCAATCACGTATAATACGGACTATTAAATGATTGTACCAACACCACAGATTTTCCTCTCAAACACCGGGAAACTATACAAAATATCATTATGACAAAAGGCAATAATCTCTTGTCTTTATCGTTAAATATAGTATACTAATACTTATTCAACATATACCGCGCATTATCCACCAAGCTCTGCTTTCGATCGGTTGTAGGGGCGAAAGCGAGGCAATCACTAATAATGCGCGCTACATCATTAATTAAGGAACAACCATATGAACACTATGGATTCAACTCCTGCATCACTGGCCAATATTACCCACTTAACCTGCACTTTTATTCTCATCACGCTTTTGTGCATACCATCCCTCGATGTTATCGCCGATCAAACTCCAATCAATTGGTCAAGCATAAACCTCCGCGTCCTGGACAAACCTGCTGACAAAATGCTTGCGGACTATTATGAGAACCTTGCCTCTGTCAAAACCAGGGCAGCAATAAACAACATCCCGGCAGATAAATTCGTAGCAAATGCTGATGCAATTCGTAAGCAGTATGCCAAACATCTGATGATGCCTGCAAACGACCCTATACCTGTCGTAGAACACATAGGCACAATTGAACTCAATGGCATCAAGATCGAAAAACAATTAATCCGAACCCGTCCAGGTATATACTCACAAGCTCTTGTTTACAAACCAGCAAAGACTCAAAACTCTCCTGCTAAATCCCCTACTATGCTCATGCTTCCCGGGCATGGAGATCCTGCATGGGCGTCAAGTGTGCAAAGCAGATGCCTATCATTCGCAAAAAAGGGTTACCTTGTATTGTTTGTAGAGCCTTTCGGACAGATGGAGCGGGGGGAGAACTTCAGGTGGAACGAGTATCATGGTTCGATGACCTCGGCCTACTTATTGACTATAGGTCAAAGCCTACTCGGCTGCATAATGGCTGACCACGTCTCCGAAATAACCTATCTGCTCTCCAGGTCCGATGTTGACCCCGACAGGCTCTCGTTAGGTGGAGTATCCATGGGAGGTTCTCACACACTATGGCTGATGGCACTGGACACCAGAATCAAAGCTGCAACCGCTGTTTCTGCAGCGCCAGTAGATCAGCCGGTGTGGGCTATGAGGCACCACTGCCTGTGCGATACCGTGTGGGATGGATTCGATATAGTTCCCGATGATCATTTGAGATCGCTCTGTGCTCCCAGGGTATACATGCAGATATTTCCAAGCACTGAAAGACCAGCATCTGTTGATAACCAGAGACGCTATGCTAATGGGGAAATCAGCTTTGAGGATATGGCTAACAAATACGGTTTGACCGATGATGAAATCAAGCAACTGGCGCCATACACACGTGAAGTGTATAAACTCCTGGGAGTTCCCGATAAATATACAATGAACGTAGTAGAAGGCCCTCACGATTTCAATGCCCCAATGAGAGAACTTGCAGCCGGTTGGTTTGCATATGCATTCGGGGACGCCAGAAGCATAGTGCCTGTCCCTGAACCAAAAATGGCTCCAATGACCAATAAGCAAGCGATGCCGGTCCTGGACTTCTGGTACGTGCATGGCCCTCCTAAAGATGCATTGAACCCGGTTACCTATCTGCAGCGTGAAGTAGCGTCCAGGATAGCAAAAGTATCCAAAACACCAGCAAATGCCGAAAGTCTCAAAAACATAAACGCCAAAGTAAAATCTCTGCTGAATGTTGATGTCAGTCCGGACAAATCAACCTCTCAGGAGATCGAAACCGTAACAGCAGGCGATCTGACTGTAAACAAAGTACTAGTAACCAGCGAACCGGGGATCGAGCTCCCATTACTGCTCATTGAACCTGCCAATAGAAAATCAAGCGAAGCCGTCTTGATATTGAATCCAACAGGTAAAGATGCAGTATTAGCCTCCGGTCTCCCCGAGAAACTGGCTCGTAACGGCAAATGGGTAGCCATATTCGAACCCAGGGGAGTGGGAGAAACCACATGCATCAGAGCAGTCGGAGCCTACACAGGAGTAAATGACATCGACATGGGTATCGCTGCGCTAAAAGTCGGCCAAACACTGGCCGGACAATGGACCAAAGACACTCTGGCAGCGATAGAAGCCATCAACCTGACCGCAGGCAGAAAACTCAGGATAACTGTTCGAGGAGAAAGACAGTGCGGTTTCGTCGCGCTGCTTGCAGGAGCGTTCAGTAAATCCGTCAGCTCAGTTGAGACAGTAGATATGCTCGCATCCTACTACTCCCCCAAAGGCTACGGAAAACCATATGCCTATGCTAACGAGTATGGCAGAAAGGTAGAAAACCTGAACCTGGGAGGCTGGAAGAGCATGCTGCCAAGTATTCCATACATACTGGACACAGCCGACATCCCCCAAATCGCAGCCCTGGTCTCTCCGAAATCACTGACCATCATTTCGCCTAAATACGCCGATAACCGTGACCTTTCCAAGGATGAGATTTCAAATGTATTTAGTTGGACCACAGCGACCTACCAGTCAGCAGGTAGAGTTGGGAAACTAATCATTCAACAATAGATATATGAACATAATCATCCTGACACCATTTACATCCTGACCCTATTTACATCCTGACCCTATTGTCATCCTGAGGAACGAAGGATCTGCTTTTTACTTTACGGTTTTGAAAAGTAGTCCTTTCATTGCATTCAGGATGACACGATATTCAGAAATCCTTTGTAGGAGTATCAAAATGAAAAGCATAACCTTAATCACCCTATTCGCAATACTATCAATAACCAGCCCATCATTCAGCCGCATACCGGACTCAGATCTGCCGGCATATATCGCAACTTACACTGACACAGTAATCACCGAAGACGGAAAACTGGATGAACCTATCTGGCAGCAGGCAAAATGGAGCCGTGATTTCGCGTGGATCGACACCGGTAAACCACTTGCACTACAGACCAGGTTCAAATGCATCTACAGCTCGGACAAGCTCAGCTTTGCACTGGAAATGGAAGTCCCGGCAGGAGATCCTGTGTTGATTAACCCGGACTTTCCCAGAGCCATCGAAGTCTTCCTCGATCCAAAAGGACAGGGACACGACTATATGGAATGGGCAGCTGACCCATCAGGAGCCCAGCATTCCAACATCTGGCGAAACCGTGTCAGTATTTCCCAATACACCTCCGATCTCAACATCGGAACCACACTCGGGGTAAACAAAGTGCCCGGTAAACCCGGACGCGAAATAGTGACCTTTGAGCTCTCTTTTCCCTGGAAAGAACTTGGCAGAATAGTCCCCGGCTCCGGAAAACTGCCAAAACGCGGGGACCAGTGGCGGATGAACTTCTCACGCGTGGATATGAATGAATACTTCGGAGACTACACATGGTCAATCCCTGTTATGTACTATCTACACGCGCCCAATACATTCGGCTGGCTGGTATTTGCAGGACAAAAAGATCCAATCACTTCATTGGATGGAATCAAGTTCCACCGTCTGCCGGATAAAGCCGAATTAATAACGGACAACAAACATTTCAAATTGCTATATAGGGATTTCTTCATCAATAACATCATCAACCTGGGGCAGGATAAGGGTATGCTGGTTGCTCCAAAGAGTTATGTCACACGAATCGATGACACAGGCAAAGAACTCTGGCGTGTAACTCCGAACGACGGACTCCCCCAGCTCAACCGCACATTCGCAGTAACCGATGCAGGATGCTATATCGGAGGTGACAGGCTGGGAGCAGGCGCAGTCTTTGTAACAAACGCCGGCAAAGTGAAACGTCTGGATGAGTTCGATGGAATGCTCCTTACAGGACGAATAAACATCACCGGTTTGTCCAGAAGCAAGATAGTTTTTGTTGCTGGGAATAAATACCAGCTTATGTTATCCGGAGTCCTGCATAAACCCGTAGAATGCGCTGGAATAATCAAGGACTCAGCAGTACTCGGAGATGACCGTCTGGCTGTTGGAACTGTTTCCGGACTTGAGATAAGAGACTTCGAGGGAACTCTGGTTACAACAATCCCAATAGTCGGAGGAATCTCAAAGTTTACTAAAGCCGGAGGCTCTGTTATAGGTATCTCAGGCAATCTGGGAATGTTCAAAATCAACCCGGACAGTTCCTGGCAGCACTTCCCCTGCCCCCTCAGGATAGCATTCAACAAGATATTCACAGACAGCAAAAACCGGGTCTGGGCAGCATTTATCGGTGGGTTCATTATGGTCGAAAACGGTAAACCCCGGGTCTTCACAGAACCGGCAGGAATGGGAGCATTTACTGTAAGTTCGATTGGTGAAACAGCATCCGGCAGCATAGTAGCCAGCTGCAGCGTTCTATTGGGCACTTACTACAACAGCGGACGCGACACAGGATACCTCCTCATCTATAAAAACGGGAAATGGAAAAAGCTGGGCTACCCCGAAGGCCTCCCCGGATTCCCCAACCCACTGACCAGATACGGCAGCAAACTACTGGTAGGCACCAGCGCCGGAGTGTATGAATTTATAGAATACTAGCCCGCATTATTCACCAAACTTCGCTTTTGCCCGGTAGTAGGGGCAAAAGCTGAGTTAGTCACGAATAATGCGGGCTAGAGTGGTATAATATAGATGCAAATATCGCTTGTAGAGGTGGACAAATCTTGAGAAGTCTATCGATAAATGAAGCAAAGAAAAACTTGAGCCAGCTGATGTCAGATGTTGCCTTAGACCACGAACCTGTCCATATCAAAGGTGATGGAGTATCAGCTGTCCTGCTTGATGAAGACGACTGGCGTGCAGTCCAAGAAACACTGTATTTACTCTCCATTCCTGATATGCGTGAATCGATTAGAGAAGGTCTGGATACGCCCCTCACTCAATGCGCTATAAAGCTGTAAAGCAATTGACATATACTCCCACAGAAATCAAACCCAGAAAGGCACAATCATGAGACCAAAAACGCTTATAATCACCCTGTTCTGTTTACTGGCACTGTTTACAGCAGCATCCGCTGAAACCACTGCCAAAGACCTTTACGACTATCATGGTTTCCGCTACACCACTGTCAAGGTCAAGATGCTGACCCCTGAGGAGTTTATGATAATGCCCTGGGGCTGGACACCTGATGATCCCCAGGCTCTCAAAGACATCAAAGACTGTGGGTTCAATGTCGCCGGTTTTGTCGCTCCTGAACACGTCAAGGCTGTTAAAAAAGCAGGCTTAAAGTGCTTCGTAGATGATCCGATAGTCTCCACCGTCGTTACCGACACCAACATGAGCGATGCCGAGATTGAAAAACGGGTCAGCTCAATGACTGCAAGGTTCAAGAACAATCCGACAGTGTTCGGATACTATGTGATGGACGAACCAAGTCCCCCGCTGTTTGCAAACCTCGGACGCTGGGCTACAGCCATCCACAAAGCTTCCCCATCTGCCAATGTATATATAAACATGCTTCCGGGCTGGGGACCTCAGCACGAGCAGGACTATCTTGGTGCATTCGTTAAAGCAGCACATCCGGCATACATCAGCTATGATAACTATTCTCTACTGGATGATGGGTCAGTCGGACTCGGTTTCTATATGAACCTCGAAGCCGTCCGGAATGTGTCTATCAAGAACAACATCCCGTTCTGGAATATAATCCTGGGGAACAGCCATTTTAGATATGCCGAGGTCACACAGGGAGGATTATATCTCCAAGCCTATGCAACACTGGCATATGGTGGACGTGGCATCAGCTATTTCACCTATTTCTCTCCACTAATCGGCAACTATCGCAATGCAGCAGTAGACCAGTTCCTGCATAAATCACCCACCTGGGATATGATCCGCCGGGTAAACATGCAGATTCACGAACTCGGACCAACCTACTTAAAACTAAAAAGCATCAACGTATTCCACAGCCAGAACGTCCCGCAGTTCTGTTCAGGAATGGACTCCAGCAAACTGATGGCAGATGTTACCGGAGGAGATTTCCTGGTAGGTGAGTTCTACGGCCCGAACAACACACCTTTCATTATGATCGTAAACAAAGACATCCACAAGTCCAGAAGCTTCGGTATCAAATTTAAAGACCAGGGAACAGTAATGATGACCAATCCCTACATCGGAGAAACCAAACCCTTCGGAGGAGAAAATGGCTGGTTAGCCCCCGGCGCCGGAATGCTGCTGAGCTTAAAAAAATAAAAACACCGGGGGGTACCCACTCCCCCACTATATATTCGTCCGATCCGTCAGAACAAAAGTATTTCACTTTCCACTTTCAACTCTCAACTTTTAACTTGAAAAATGGATAACCAGACAGTCTTTCTCCTTGATATGGATGCGTTCTTTGCAAGTGTAGAGGAACGGGAAAACCCCGAGCTTAAGGGGAAGCCTGTTGTCGTCGTCGGCAGCGCCAGCCTGCGTTCAGTTGTCTGCGCTGCCAATTACGCTGTGCGCAAATTCGGGGTTCACTCTGCTATGCCGTATACACAGGCAATAAGGCTCTGCCCACAAGCTCAGGTTATCACTGCACGCCCCGAGCTCTACCGCGAAACATCCCGCCGCATATTCAAAATCTGCGAGACATTCACCGACCTGATCGAGATATCCTCCATCGATGAATGCTACATGAATATGACCCACACTGCAGATCGCTTCGGTGGACCTGTTGAGGCCGCCCGCAAGCTCAAAGCAGATATACTCAGCGCCGAGAAACTCACCTGCACCATAGGCATAGGCCCAAACAAAATGCTGGCCAAACTCGTAGCTGGAATGAAAAAGCCGGATGGTTTATCTCAAATCAGTATGCAGGAGATCCCCCGCATATTCGAGACCCTTCCGGTTTCGTATCTGCACGGAATCGGAGGTAAAACCGCTGCCAAGTTAAAATCAATGGGGATTACAACAGCAGCACACCTGGCAAACGCCGCAAGGTCTACCCTCCGCAGGGAGTTCGGCACGTATGGCGACAAACTGGCTGACATGGCACGCGGGATCGATGACTCCCCCGTCGTCCCCTACTATGAAAGTCCACCGCCCAAGTCTATCAGCAATGAGCACACTCTGGACGCGAACACATCCGATATAGAGGTCCTGAAGCGCAACCTGCATTTCCTGTCAGAACAAGTAGCCGGACGCCTGCGTAAGAGTGGATATTCAGCAAGGACCGTCGGTATAACAGTCAGATTCAGCGACCTGCAGAGGATAACAAGAAGTAAAACACTGCTGGATTCCACCGATGATGGCCTGGCGATCTACCATGCAGTTCTCCCGCTCCTGGATGAAGCAATGAAAGTCCACCGCCCTGTTCGCCTGATCGGAGTCTCAACCGGCAACCTGGTCCAGGGCACCCAGCAGCAAAGCCTCTTCGATGACCCCAAAAAGAAGCAGCTGACCAGTGCCGTAGACGCCCTGAACGAAAAACTCGGAAAAATAGCCCTAAAACCAGCCTCTCTGGTAGACATAACCCAAAACGACCACATCACATTCAAAGGCTAAATAAAACAACAACACAGGATCAGGAATTCCCTTCCTGTTAATCCTGCAGATCTTGTTAATCCTGTTAAAAATGAGTGGTCGGTTTACACAGCAAGACAGCCCTACGCACCGCAACATTTCTTGTATTTCTTCCCGCTCCCGCACGGACAAGGCTCATTGCGTCCCACTTTGGGTTGAGTCCGAGCTTCCACAGGTTTGCCAAACTGCTCAATTGCTGAGACCTTTGTCGATTTCGGAGCTGGTTGAAAGCAGGGCCATTCGGACATTTCAGCAGCAGTATCATCAATAAGCTTACAATTAGGTTCGTTTACTAATAGCTCAAGCGTCTTTTCCCTGCTTTGTGCCAGACTACGTTTTACATCCTTCCGAGTTACGAGCTCTGTTTCCACAACCTTATCAGCAAATGCCCTCTCAATCTCCTCTGCTGCTTCAAGAGCATATATGTCGCAGCAGTGGCAGACCAGACTCCCCCAGATAAAGCCGTGCTCCCGTTCAAGCTTCCCTTGGAACAGGCTCAGGAAGTACTCCATTATCTCTTCGCGGGTCTTCATTCCCCGGGCAACCAATATAACTAAAGCATCGAGTCCGGCGCTCCGCACATACTCGGTCACATTTGGATTCTCGATCATCCCGCAGATCAGGCTTATATCGCCACCGCAGACACACGCCAGCATCTTCCCCAGGTCTTCTGTAATGACATCACCCAGCGCCTCATCCACATACATCGCTTCCCCGGAGACCAGGTCTATCATTGGCTGATAGGCCTGCTGCTCCCTGAATTGCGCCAGCAAAAACATGGCAAAGATATGCCCCATGTAATCGTCCTGCTCTGCAATCTCCGCAATGCTGCCACTTGCCGCATTCAGGACTCGCAGCAATTCAGGAATAACCGCCTCCCGATTCGCAACCGCTTCCTCCACAGCTTGTTTAGGAAAAGCTTCTCCAGGATATGCTATCGCTTCAATTATTTCAGTTGTAGTCATTATATTTCCGTCCAATCACTATATTCATCAATACGGATTTTTCATGATCCGATACATTATCTCATACTATACAAACAATTATACTAATTCGTAATGCACCGTCACCGATTTCACCCTCGGTGTATTGCACCCGTTTATCGCCCCAAGCGCCAACCGATATTGAACAAACTTTCCAGTCAGCACAATACCAGCAGATTCTGTCGGCTCACTAAACCAGGTATCTACACCGTCCGATCCCTGCCAGGCTGCATCCTGCAACTCCTGAATTGATTCCCCACAGCGCACCTGGGCTTTGACCCACGTTTTAATCTGTATGTCCGCTTCCCAGCTTATACCGGTAACTTTCACTCCGTCAGGAAGCTCATGAGACACCGAAACATAGAACTCCTCCGGTCCCCTGTCCATCGCATTGCCGGGGTCAACTGCCACCATACCGTGAGGACCTGCAGTCGGAAGCTTCGTAGTGTGGTGCTCACAGAACCCTTCAGGGCCGTTCCACCATACTTTTGATAGACCAGTATGCGAGCCGTAGGTTTTGTGGTGAGCTACTGCAATGTCCACATATCCATCCTCATTAAAATCAGCCGCAATACATCCGGATGCAGAATGGCAGAACAACCGGGTCCGATCCTCCACCGAATATTTACCGCCAGGTTTACCCCAGAATATATAGCTGTCCAGATCGCGGTCGTGTCCGGAGTTGTAACTGGTTGCAAAGATATCCAAAATGCCATCGTTGTTAAAGTCGGCAATAGTCAACGAGTTCGCACAGTGGCAGGCAAGCTGAGAACGGCGGTCTTCGCGGATACCTTCAGGCCCGTTCCAGTAAACATACACATACGAATCATACCGCCAGTTCTTGCTGGCAGCCATATGTCCGCCAAGAATCAAATCCAAATATCCATTGCCTGTAAGGTCAGCCACCTGAGCACAGATAGCTCCTTCAGCTGCAAGCCACGTGCAACGTTCCATGCTAAAGCCCTCAGGTCCACCCCAGAGTATCAGAGACTTCGGTCCATACACCTGGGACACAAACAGATCCAGCCAGCCATTATTATTGAGATCAGCCGCATACAGCCACCGGACTTCGCTATAATTGCTGTCATCCCCCGCAACAGACCAGTCCTTGCCACGGGTATTCATTGCATCCTTAACTTTCGGGTCCAGAATGATACGTTGTGGATTCTCTGTATCATAACCATCAGGTCCACCACGGAATATCAGTAGTTCAGGATTCGAAAACCCTCCGATGGCTATATCCAGATATCCCGAATGCCTGAAGTCCCCGATAGCCGACCCATGCGCCCGAAAAGTAGGCAGAGCCGTGCTGCGGTCCTTATCAAAACCATCAGGACTATTCCAATAAATCACAGTCCCAGGATCAAGCCAGGGGGCATTCTCAGAACAGTTGCTAATCAACACATCCGCCAGGCCATCGTCGTTTAGGTCCGCAAACGCCCCATCCGGCGCTGCCCAACTCGGTATTTCGATCCTGCGCTCCGGTGAATATCCATCAGGCCCACCCAGATAGATATACGCATTCACATCCCCCCGCATCCCACCGGTAACATGGTTAATCAATAGAAGCTGAGGTTTGGAGTCAGAGCTTGTTCGAGCAATTAATGCACCGCCTGCATCGTGGCTGAGGAATCGTGTTGGCTCCGGATCGATCCCCGATTCCATCCCCTTAAATACCAACGATTCAGTCGTATTCATGATATGATCGCGTCCCTGGCAAACAACCAGATCAGAAAACCGACGGTCACGGAGCGCACCGATCTGCATATCCCTGGCATTTCGGGTATCAATAGCCGTCCTGCGATTCTCATCGAACCCGTCTGCCGATCCCCAATATATCCAGCTGGACTCAGTGTAGACATCGGTAGACACAATCTTTGATTGAGGCACATCCCGCCAGACGGTGCAAATCGCAACCGCAATTTCATCGAATCCGTCACCGTTGATGTCCCCTGCAGCAGCTGACACAGCTCCATCGCAGTCAAGAACAATCGGTTCGCCAAGGGTCCGATCAGCATTCACAGGATAGAAAAACGCCTGAGCACCTTCCGGACGGAACACATGTGGTTTACCATTGATATTGAGAATCTTCGTCCGCCAGCCTTCATTGTAGGTAATCCATCCAGGGGTTGAACCAGGAGCGCCATCAGAAGCCTTGTCTATCTCTCCAACTTCAGTAAAGTTTTCGGGGTCAATGCCATCCACCCCACCCCACAGGATTCGAGGCTTTTGGTCTCGCACCCGCACATAAAGCTCCGCGCACCCGTCACCATTCAGGTCACCTGCACAGATATGCGTAATATCCAGATCAAAATCCTTGTGCTCTCTTGGTATGAATCCGTGAGATGGAGTCTGGTAAAAAATCCGCAGCGAACTACCGGTAATAAACGCAAGGTCCTGCAGCCCATCCCCATTGAAATCCCCAATAGCTACCCCACGTCCGTCTGGCACCGGCAGCTCTATCTTATAACGTTCCGTCAACCCCTCTTCGCTGCCATAGTAGACAAATGCTGTCACATCGCTGTGGGTGCCGTTGCACTGATTGGCCAACACCAGGTCATCATATCCATCGCCATTCAAGTCACCGACCGCCCCCGCATAAGCCCCAAGTGTCGTCAGCTCCGTTATCTTAGCTTCTCCCAGTGGATCACTGACAACATACACCGGTGGACGCTCATTCATATCCTGGCTGTTGACGAAAAACAGGTCCACATAACCGTCTCCAGTTGCGTCAAACCTGTGAATCCGCTGCAGCACTCCACCGCGTGACACATATATATTGTGCCCACCATTCCCAAACTGCCCCTTGATAAACTCGTCAAACCCAACCTGCGTCCAACACCCTTTGCGCGAATCGATATTAATATCAGACATAATTGCAATGCTCCAATATAAAAATGATCATGGAAGTATGATAACAGAACCCCCATGCACCGTCAAAAAGCCTGCGCAATGGGACATATAGTAGGACTCAGATCATCAGGACGGATATGTCGTCCTGCGTGACATGTCATCCTGACGGAAGATGTCATTCTAACGGAATTTGTCATCCTGACGGACATGTCATCCTGGAACGCAGTGAAGGATCTCAAGGGTTGAGATCCTTCACTGCGTTCCAGGATGACAAATTCCGACAGGATGATATGTCCGTTCAGGATGACACGTTTGACTGGACACTTCCATTCTCGTGTGCTATCCTTTCCTCGTCAAGTTATACTCATGGAGAAAGTTGTGAATACTATCAAAAACGATGCACTAAACAGATTACTCACCCGGCCATGCTTGCAGTTGGCCGTTGATACTGAATCCCTTGATGAAGGCCTTTCACTGGTCGAAAAGGTATACCCGAACTTCGATATCGTAGAAGTTGGCACTCCGCTTATAATAGCCGAAGGTGTCCAGGCTGTTAAAGCCATCAAGACCCGCTGGCCTGACAAGCTCTGCCTGGCTGACGTTAAAATCATGGACGCAGGACTCATGGAAGCTGACATAGCATTCAACGCCGGAGCCGATATCGTCACCGTGCTGGGCTGTTCAGATGATTCCACCGTATCAGGAGTCGTAGAGTCAGCCCGAAAGCACGGCAAAATCGTAATGGCAGACATGATTAACTGTGCCGATCTCACCGGTCGTGCGAAACAATTGGAAGCACTTGGAGTAAATATCCTCTGTGCGCACGCATCTGTAGACTCTGCAAACGATGCAGACAGCCTGTTCGTTGAAGTAACCAGCACCCGGATGGCTGTTGACTGCCCCCTTGCAATTGCCGGTGGAGTCAACCAGGAGACCCTGTTGGATGCAGTCATGGCAGGAGCAAGCATTGTTGTAGTAGGCAGCGCAATCAGCCGTGCAAACAGTCCTTCACAAACCGCTGCAGAAATAATGGGTGATCTGAGTGAAATGGGTGCAAATGCATTAGAAAGACCATGCCCCAATCCCGATATTCAGACTCCAACTGCAAGTGACATCATGAGTATGGTAAGTCAAGAAATCAGCAAATGCACCAGCCTGATCGATCCTGCTTCGGTCACTGCAGTCTTGGATGAGATCGACAAAGCCCAGAGCATCTTCTGCGGGGCAGCCGGACGCAGCGGTATGGCAATCAAGGGTTTCGCAATGCGCCTGATGCACTCCGGACGCAGCGCCCACGTGCTCGGAGACGTAACAACGCCATCGATATCCAGCGGTGATCTGCTTTTAGTCGGTTCAGGATCAGGTTCTACAGGCAGTCTGGTCAATGCAGCAAAGAAAGCTAAATCGATAGGCGCCAGGATAGCCCTGATCACAATCGACCCGGACTCTACAATAGGTGAGATGGCAGATGTAGTAGTAAAAATCCCAGCTCCATCCCCAAAAGCCAAAACCGCAACAGGAGCAGTCGAGTCAAACCAGCCAATGGGTTCCCTCTTCGAACAGTCAATGAACATCCTGCTGGATTCATTGGTAGTAATGCTAATGCACCGCCACAACCTGACCTCCGAATCAATGTTCAAAAGACACGCAAATCTGGAATAGGAATTTGTATACCGAGGAGCGAACCTTTATCATCCTGAGGAACGAAGGATGACAAATATCGCACTTCTTGCTGGAGCACGATTTGAAATCGTTCTCCAGCAAGAACGGGGGCATATTTATGAGGTATAAGCCGGTTCCTGACGTTCAGCCGATTCTCCGGTCAATCTTACCGAAATCAACTTACTGATCCCAGGCTCCTGCATAGTAACTCCATACAGGTAGTCAGCAGCTTCCATTGTAGACCTGTTGTGGGTAATGACAATAAACTGGGAGCGCTCTGAGAACTGCTTCAACACTTCAGCGAATCTCTCCACATTGCTCTCATCCAAAGGAGCGTCCACTTCGTCCATAACCACAAACGGACTCGGTTTAGCCAGCAGCAGCGCAAACACAAACGCTGTAGCCGTCAAAGCCCTCTCCCCTCCGGATAACAGAGACATATCCTGAAGTTTCTTTCCAGGTGGTTGTATAGCTATCTCAATACCGGTATCCAGCAGATTGTTGGGAAGAGTAAGTGAAAGCTCAGTCTTACCACCATTGAACAGCTGCTTGAACATCAAGTCAAAGTTAGCTGCAACAGCTGCGTAGGTGTTCATAAATAGATCCCTGGTATTGATATCTATCTCTGATATTGCAGCCTGGATTTGACTCTCTGCCTGTTCCAGGTCAGCCCTTTGAGCAGACAGGAACTCCCATCTCTCGCTGACTCTTTCATACTCCTGAACTGCTCCGGTATTGACCTGCCCCATATCCCGCATCTCACGCCTGATCCGGGCAACTTCCGAAGCAACCCCGCGCTCAACTTCTATCTCATCAACCGGCCAAGCCAAAGCCCGCTCCGTATCTATCTCATATTCCGTCAGAAGTCTTTCCAGTATCTGGCTGGACTGGACATCCAACCTTGCCTGCTTGAGTTCAGCTTCGTGAGCAGATGAAGACGCCTCAGCTTTCTTTGTCATCAATTTGCGAATAGCAGAATCCACTTCTGCAGCGTGTTCAGCTTCCTGAGATCGTTCGACAGCCCTTTCATCAAGAGTCTTTTTTGCTGCAACCAATAGCTCAGATTGCCGCTTGTGCTCTTCTACTGTTAATGTCTCTTCAGAACTCAACCTCACAAACTCAGATTCAGACTGAGTCAGTTCTCTGCTCCGGGATTCCATCTCATCCTTTGCACGCTTCAGAGAATCATTGGTTTCACTAAGAGTGCTCTTGATAGATACGCTGCGTTCCGCTGCTGATGCCAGGTTTACATTGAGCTGCAGAACTCTCTCCCGAAGCTTGGAACGCTCTTCTTCCAAAACACTAATTCGCGCTTCAGCCTCAGTTACCGCCTTGTCTATATCAAGATTCGTTTCACCTGCAACCTGCAGTTCACTCTCAAGTTCAGATATACGTCCCTGCTCACGGCTTTGCAGTTTCTCAGCCTCAACACTCTCCATCTGCAGGGCTTGAATCTGCCTGCTTAGTCTGGTGATATCTCCTTCAGAGTGTTGGAGTCTGCGTTTACAGTCTGCCAGGCTGACACGGTCTTCATCAGCTGAAGCCTGGACTGACTTCAATTGCGCAGTTAATTCTACTATCTCTTCCTGCAGCTTAACAGATTCAGCCTGTGCATCAGCTGCGCGCTTCTTGAGGTCTTTGACTTCAACAGCCAGAGACTCCATCTCGCTCTTTCGCACCAGCAACCCCGGGCCTTTGCTCTTAACAGCACCGCCGGTAACCGCTCCGCTGGGCAGGATAATATCCCCCTCAAGCGTTACGATCCTGTTCCAACCAGAAAGGACTCTCGATATGTCCACAGCACAGTCGATATCCTCAACCACAACGCAGCGTCCCAACAGAGACTCAATAGCCGGAGTATACCGCGAATCAAAGTCCAACAAGTCAGATGCAATTCCAAGAACGCCGTCAGATTTACTCATCCGGCCTTGTACTTGCCGGTTGTCTTGCCTGATATTATCCAGAGGCAGGAAGGTCGCCCTCCCCGCTCTCTCCTGCTTTAAATAAGAAATAGCAGACTTGGCCTGCTCAACTGTATCCGTAATAATATCCTGCAGATTCGCTCCAAGAGCAATCTCAATTGCAGTCTCCAAGCCCTTAGGAACACCGATAACATCCGCAACAACTGCAAATTCGCCGTCTATCCTGCCGGACTTACGGGCATTCATAACGGATCTGACGCCCTCAAAGAACCCTTCGTGTGCCTGGGCCATTTCTGAAAGCGCTGCTAATCTGGAGGATCGTGAAGCAGTGTCTCTGGATATATCCGACTGCTGCCTGGCTACATCGGAAGCTTTCTTCTCGAAGTCCTTGCGGGATTCCGTCAGCTTGGCAGTGCTGTCAATCGATTCCTGAATGCGCGCCTGCAGTGTAGCAATCCCCTGCTGAGCGGATTCCTGCTCTATCTCAACTTCAAGCTTCTGGTTGTTGAGAGTTTCAACCTGCGCAACAATCCGCTTGGATGACTCTTCAAACTGACCTGCGCGTTCTCGGGAGTTCTGCAGTGAAGTCCGTTTGGCTGCCAATTCTCTGGCCAGTTCCAGATAGCTTGCTTTGCTATCCTGCACAAACTTCGTTTCCGTCTGCAGCTTCACAGTAGCCTCATTCATCTCTGCAACTGCAGCTGCAACCTCAGCCTGAGCCTCAGACTCCGCCTGAAGAACCCCTACACCTTCAGTCCTTGCAGACTCAATCCGTGTTTTCAGTTCATCAACTCTTTTAGCCAGAGTCTCAATCTCAATAGTCGCCCTGTCCCGAACCGAACTCGCTCCGCGCAGTTTTTCACGGATAAGAGCAACCCGACCATCAAGTTTCTGAACACCTACCCCTAAACTCTGCACAACCTGCCTGGCCTGGTCAACGCCCTCTTCCATCTGAGAAAGGACACCAACCCGAGAGACTCTGGTCTGTTCAAGCTCAGTAAGCTCAGTATCGCACTCCTCCAGCAGCCTGTCAGCTTCATCTTTTGCCTTTGAAGCAGAATCAAGTTGAATTTGGAACCGGTGCAGGTCACGAATAAGGAGCCCGACTTCAACTTCCTGGAGCTGTTTTTCAAGCTCAAGGTATCTCTTTGCCTGCTCAGCTTGTGTGGATATCGGTTCGAGCTGTTCTTCAAGCTCAGTCATAATATCCTTGACTCTGTGGAGGTTTGCTTCTGTCTTTTCCAGCTTGCGCAGGGCTTCCTGGCGGCGGTAGCGGTATTTCTTGACCCCGGCAGCCTCTTCGAGAAGCTCTCTGCGGTCTTCGGGTTTAGCTGAGAGGACAGCATCAATTTCACCCTGGGAGACCGTAGAGTAAGCTTCCCGGCCTATACCAGTATCGAGGAACAGCTCATAAATATCTTTGAGCCTGCATCTGGACTTATTGATAAAGAACTCCGACTCACCTGATCTGAACGCACGCCTGGTAACGGTTACTTCACCAAACGAGAGTGGCAGTGTGCCGCAGGTGTTGTCGAATGTAATGGAGACCTCAGCCAGTCCGAGAGCTTTGCGCTTCTGTGAACCGCTAAAAATAACGTCGGTAGTCTTCTGAGCACGGATATTGCGGACGTTCGATTCCCCCAGAACCCACATCAACGCATCGGTAATGTTGGTCTTCCCGCAGCCATTAGGCCCCACTATAACAGTCAAACCTTTGCTGAGCTCAACTTCCGTCTTTTCAGCAAAGGTTTTGAATCCAAAAATTTCTATCTTCTTAACAAACATGATAATCCATGTTAAAGCACAAACAAGCCTGAGTCAACCAAAATATTTCGCGGGGGTGCAATATTGCGGGGAGTTTGTCATCCTGAGGAACGAAGGATCTGCTTTTTCCGAACAAAAAAGCAGATCCTTCGTTCCTCAGGATGACAACTAGTGTGAGATTTGCAAGGTGGGTTCTAATCTACGCCCCCACCACTTCCATCGCTATCTCAGCCCATCTCCATAGTCTTTGAGGTTCATAGCAGACAGTGCTGATATCTTTTAGTATCAGTTCCAGCGGACAGCCATACTTTTTACATACATCCACAGTGTCCTGTAAATGTCCCCGTACTTCTGGTTCATCAAAATATCCTCTGGCCAGCAGAGCAGGGTTTGGTTTGCGGGAGTAGACATAGTTGCGTCCAATCTCCGAAGCACCGATCTCCTCATTTGCCCAGGGACTCATAGAGATCTTCCGGACATTAGGGATCTTACGGACCTGCGCCATTTTCTTGTCCAAAGGATCACAACAACCGTAATAGACCAGTCCGAATCGTTCAAAGATAGGCATGCAGATATCTATCTCGAACTCCTCAAACATCGCAGGAGAGACAGTGGAAAACATCTGGGCAAGACCAAACATCCAGATATCTTTGGTGCGAGGTTTTGCCGGATCAAATCCAGGTGCAGGCAATTCATCAGTGTAAGCACCTGTGCAATGGATCAAAGACTGATTATAACAAAGCAGCCCCTGCTCTTCCGCCTGGTCCAACATGCTCATCAGGTTCTTCACAATCCGCCTGGCCAGTTCCGCCATATACTCCGGGCGATCACAGATAGTATAAAGTGCATCCTGCACACTCATCAGAAAGGATATAGGGTCCCAAACTGACAGATAAGGATCCGTTCCCTGCTCAAAGATTTCCAGTTCACCATCAAACAACTCATGAGCTACTTCCAGACGACGGGAGGTCTCTGCCTGGTCATGGCTGACTATAGGCATCTGGATCTTATCCAGGTCTGCATCGGTAACAAACTGGTTTGTGAAGGCATGCCCGACAACGCTATTCGTAGGGTCGGTTATTGAAGTTTTCTCAACCATACCAACCCCGAAACCTGTGTTTGAAATGGCTTTGGAAATACGGATAAAAGGATCAACAACCATATCCACCCGGAAATGGTTCCACTGGTAGAGGGTCATCCGCAGCATGCTCTCATATCCCCGGCACTCCGGGTCTTCACAGAGCAGTGTCAGTTCATCATTCACATTCATTTCATTCCAGCAGACCTGGTCAGCCATAACCATAGGGCGGTCGGGCTTAAGGCCATTCAAGTTTCGCCACATCTGACGCTTCTGCTCCTGCACCGGCAACGCCGCAATCTCTGCCAACTGAGCAGCCAGTCCACGTATTATATCTCTATCTGAAGTATTAGGCATATACTTTACCTCTCTGACAATTCAATTTTAACAAGCAACAAGATCCATGAGCCCCGAACACAATCGAAAGACACAGCCTATCTGATAAGCAGAGTAATCCATATCTCCGCCCAACTAAATTCCAAAAATTTCCGTGTATTCCGTGGTTAAAATATCCCTTCCCTTCGCCTTACTTATTCCCCCCAAACAGTTCCATCAATGACAGTGCAAACATTTCATGTCCCTGATCGTCCGGATGGTTAATAGCATTACTCAGCAGTGTAGTGTAAGGAATCCCCTCTTTCAGAAGATGTCCCCAACGCAATGATGCATCAGCCAGTGCAACATTATGTTTAGCTGTAAACGCCCGAACAGAAGCAGTGTAGGAACGTTTGTCTTTCTCCACTCGAACCGAAGTTTCACTCATCCAGTCAGGTCTCACAAAATGGGGTGTAAGGATAACCCACTCAGCCCCGATTCCATCAAACTGCTCTTTCAGCCAGGAATACTTGGTCTCAACTTGTTCCGGAGTCAGGTAGCCATCATTGACAAACTCCATAACAATCAGGTCAGGATGAGGATCCAAAACTCTCTCTTTGAAGTTAAATTCTGCACCAGGAGGCTCAGCCAGGAAGCTGTCGCTGGCTCTTCCACCCCACCCAACCGTAGTCAGTTTTACCGAAGCCTTCGGGAAACGCTTCTGGAGCATCGCTGTAAACACACTCTGATACTGATGGGCTGCATCGCTGGCTTGTCCGCCTGCAGTTACGCTGTCTCCCCATGCCAGGACATTTACCGTTTCACCATTCTGCAATTTAGCCCAGGTCTTCGGCAACAGCCGTGCAGCTGCTGGCTTTCCCTTTGTTTTGGGCTCCGGATAACGTGCTTCGATGATCGGATACAGGTTGTCATTACTCAGTGCTGTCAACCGGCCAGGCACCCAGACATTCGCCAGCACAGTCACATCAGCTCCGACTTTCGGGGGCTTGGGTGTCACTGCATGTGAAATTCCCTGCAGCAGTGAGACTTTGCCTTTCTGGTCAACCACAATCGAATCCAATCGGCTCTTGCCATAGCTGAAGTCCACTAAAACCGGTCTGTCAGCAGGGATAGTTCCCCCGGGAAGCCGGCCGAATGTCGCCCATTTCCCTTCCAATCCATAATCTACATCCAGTCTATAGACAGTATTGCCATCCTCTGATTTAACAACAACACTTTCCGGAGCAAGCATTTCAGTTGCTGTGCACTCAATTGCCTCAAGCCCTCGAAACCTTGCACCCCGAACCCACGGAGCAGTGGTTGCATCGTATACCGGCAGGGTATCATACTTTTCACCCTTTACTACGACAAGACCAGGCTCAGCAACAGTCAGGTTCACAGGCTTGCTGATTTTGACATTCTTCTTGCCGACCTTAACCACCCCAGCCGACACCTCAACCTGCCAGGTCCCAACCACACGCACCTGAGGCGCATGAGAAGGAACAGCAGCAATGGCAAATAAAGAAGCACATAATATTTCCGCTATCATTAATCTCTCCTGTTATAGATTTGAAACTCCCAGTCCAGTTCTTCCCAGCTCATCGGGATTACCGAAAACTGGGCTTCTCTATCATAACTATCAGCTATCTCAGAAATTATACCAAGCAGCCTGATTATCTGTTCAGGTCCACATATAGGGTCGATATCCCATATAGCAAGATCGCTGGCTCCGTTTGCAATACATTTCTCAATTTCAGCCTTAACCTGTCCCTCAGGCTTGTTTATCAGATCAACCGGATTGACCATAGCTGAAAACTTCACATCCGGCAATACGCTGTGTATTTTGGGAATATCAGACAAATGCGATCCCTGCAGACTTCGTAATCCAGGAATCGCTGAGTAAGCCTGAGCAAATGGCTCTGTCGGGACATTGCAATGATGAAGGCCACAGCACGCTGGTTTACCGGTATACTCAGCTGCATAGTCCACGCACGTTATGTCAAAATCTCGAACCTGTTCTACATAAAGCTCTGGAGACATCATTACTACATTGCAGTTCCCAATTGGAAATCCTTCAATTGGTCCAAACAACTCTGATACAAACCTATAGGCCTTGCACATACTCTCTGTGATAACGTGCATATAGTCCTGAGCAAAATCAGGTTCAGCCAGCAGGTCCATATAAAACTCCGGACCTCTCAGAGTGAATGCATTGTTGCTGACACTTGCCAGGTCAAACATTCCCCGCCCAATTCCATACCGGTCAATACGTTTCTGCCGCTCTTTGTATATGACATCAGCAACAAATGTATCTGCTATGTCAGTCGGTACAAGAGACTTCATCTGCTGCTCTGGCATATTCTTCCAGCAGTATCCACCAACCTCCTGAATCCCTGTTTCTAATCCCAGAACCACCGGCACTATCATCGTATGATAAGGGAGGATCATAGAGACGAAATCCAGGTCCAGGACGGGTGAGGTACTCCCCAGCCCAAAGTCTCCAAACCATTCGTGCAACTGTTTCTGACGACCGATATATGTCGCATCCAGCCAGTCGAAATCCACCACATCAGGCCTGCCGACAGCTGCCTGGTAGTGCTTCTCCCACCACTGCCAAACGAAATAAAGACTTACCGGCAGAGGGTTCACTTAATCCAACCCCACTGCATTCTATCGGCATATTCTTTCGCAATCACCTGCAGTTTCCTGCATATTTCCTCAGCGCCATCTTCAGGACCAAAACCAAAGCATGGGAGGACAATCACATCAGGAGCCATCAGTTCCATTATCTCCCTGTACCACTCCACCGGTTCCTTGTTACCAGTCCAGCTCAGGTGTATAAACGCCTTGCCTTTCAGAGATTCCTTAAACTTCGGCAGATCATCGTGGCTGTAGGCATCACTCAGGTCAATACAGCGTGGAGAGAACTCGTGGGCTACATAAGCCGCATGACATGGGTTAGGCCCGCAGTTATGTAAGCCGCCGCAGCCAAACTCCTTGAATATCATTGCGTGATAAGGGGACGAAAACTCGGCATATGTGTCCGGACCAAAACTTGCACTGATATCGTCACTCACATGTCCCTTGAAACCTTCCGGGAACCAGTGGTCGGGGAAATCTGTAGTAGCTATATTCTGCTCACCACCTGCAGCATCTATACCAGCCCTAATCGTAGCTGCATAGAGGATCTGGATCTTATCCAGCAGCTTATGCACAGCTTCAGGGGCTGTGTACATCGCCATCAGCAGTTCAGTCATCCCCATCATGTCAGATGCCACATTCACTCCGCCGGCAGCATCAAGCAATGACACAGGCAGAAAACCCTCACCAGCTTCAGCAAACAGCTTAATCCGGCGAATTCCTTCAGGTAGCCAACCATCTGTATAAGGATCAGGTTGAGGCAAACTATCAACCTGAGATTCGATATCTGTTATCAGATGACCAAGTATTCCTGGAGTTTGATTAGGATCATCGGCCCAGTGATATTCAGCCCCAAAAGCGCTGGCAATGCATGAGCAGCCAACATCAGGACGCATTCCCGGAACTGTATCACTGGATGGCACCAACTCCCATGTAGCCATAGCTGATTTCAATGCCCCATCAAGCTGCTTATCCCCATCCTTAAACTGCTCCTGGGTATTAAACTCAGAGGGCATCCCGATCCGCACATCCACCGGAATACGCTCCACCGGAAGTCCAGCCCAAAGCCTCCGATGCAGGCTCTTCCGCCGCTCAATATCCTCCCGCATCCAATCAGTTATCCCAAGCTTAACCATAGCAACCCTTTCAAAAAAACCATCATAACTAACACAGTTTACAGTATTTACAAGATAAGGAAAACACTACCCGATCTTCCCTCAAGCGCGAATGCATCATAATCCTACTTGCTAGAGGTGATCTCTCCAAAAATCTGCGTAAATCTGCGAAATCTGCGGATAATTGTCCCTTACTAACTTACTAGCAGCCGCTCAGCATTCCCACCCAGTATTGCATCAATTTCATCATCCCTCAAAGGCAGAGCGCGTATCCCGCTTATTTCTGCGAATTGATCCGTCCATGGCGAATCCGTCCCAAACAGCACCTTATCAGCACCATGGGCTCGTATCAACTCAGTCATCCGGTCAGTCCCAAGATCAGTCATTGAATATGATGTATCCAGATATAACTTACGTCCAACTAAAAACTTATCTACATCGTCCCAGAGCGCATACCCACCCATATGAGCTGCTATAACAATCAAGTCAGGCACAGCGTCCATCACTTTGACTAAACGGTCGGGAGTACAATGCACAGGAGGCGGCAATCCGATATCTACACCAGCATGAAACAACACAATAAGGCCTGCATCTGCCAGCGTTTTATATATAGGCACTAATTCCGCATCATCCACAAAGAATTCCTGATAATCCGGATGAAACTTAACACCCTGTATGCCATCAGACACAAGAAGATCAATCTCAGTCTGCCAGTCGTCCTGTTTTGGATGAATCGTTCCAAAGCAGATAAGCTGCTCGAAGCTGCGGTTGATTTCCACCGCCCAGCTATTTATACTTCTGACTTGCGCAGGCTTAGTAGCAATCGGCATTACAACAGATCTATCAACTCCAGCTATCTGCATTGAAGCACACAATCCCATACATGTGCCATCAGAATAAGGAGTAACATTGCTCCTTTCAGCCAAAACCGCAACAGCACGCGCTGCAAGTGCATCGGGGAATGTATGTGTATGTATATCAATAATCATTATTGCCGATTCCTGTTGGGTATGAATATAATGTATCAATTCTAGTCGCCGACTATAGTTGAAGTCAAAGACTCTCAACAATACTCTTTCACAAGGAGAATTTCCATGACACAATTGCAGAAATGCTTATATAGATACTTCCTGGTTACATTGCTGCTGGTAAGCTCAAATTCAATCGTCCGTGCTGAAGCTCCAATGATCAAGTCGCAGGTGCCAGGTTACTATCGGATTATGCTTGGACAGTTTGAAATCACAGCCTTAAATGGTGGGCTGAATGAGATTGATGTCAAAATCCTGCATAATGCTCCTGATGCACGAATTCAAGAACTGTTGAAACGCCAGTTTGTTCCCACGCCGAAAATGCCCACATCAGTGAATGCTTTTCTGGTGAACACTGGTTCAAAACTGGTGTTGATCGATTCTGGAACATCAAAACCGGGGAGTCCAATGCCCAGTGGTGTCTTGCAGAATCTGAAAGCTTCCGGATACACTCCTGAACAGGTCGATATCGTGCTGATAACCCACATGCATGGTGACCATACAGGTGGGTTACTTGATTCAAACGGCAAACCGGCTTTCCCAAATGCTACAATCTGGACTGCCAAAGCCGAAAGTTACTACTGGTTATCCACAGACATAGCAGCAAAGTCACCTGCAGATGCCCAACCCCGTTTCAAAATGGCGCGTGATATAGCCGCTCCATACCTTGCCACCGACAGATGGAAAACATTTGAAAATGGCTTCGAACATGTTCCAGGGATCAAAGCAGTTGCAAGTTCAGGGCACACCCCGGGACACACAGTTTATGAGATCACTTCCGACGGCCAGACACTCGTAGCAATAGGAGACACTGTGCATAGTGTCGCTGTACAGTTTACGGAACCCAATGTATCCTGTGATTACGACAAAGACCAACCTGAAGCGATCGCCTCACGGCTTGCACTGTTCAAGAGCCTATCAGCCAGGAATACACTCGTAGCCGGTGCACACCTGCCATTCCCGGGGATAGGCAGGCTGCATGTTGATGGAGAGGATACCTATACGTGGGTTCCTGTCGTTTTCTCACCACTGTAATATGGCTCACAGGGCAAGAGTACTCAAAGCAAATCCTTTTGTTAATTGCTCTTGCCCTTTGTTTTATTTCTGATACCCAGGTTCAATCCCGGCTGTTTTAGCTATCTCTGTTGGAAAATCCGGATCATCCGGGGTAAAACAGAATGTGTTGTTCCTCCACTTGTGCATATGCCCACCGCAGATATTGAACCGCAGGACATCCTCCACCGTGTTGTAAATAACGTTGTCTTCAACCAGGAAACCTTCACTCGCCTGGTCCATGAATATGCCATTATTTGGGGAAGAGCAGAAAGTGTAATCACTGCGATGAACGTCATGGATCAGGTTCCCACGCAGGACCGTTCCCGGTTGAAGGCCCAGCGTATATATACCGCCTCCATCATCTACAATCTTCATCACATCGTGGATATGATTGTATTCAATGATATTATTCTTGCAGACAGTCGGTTTACCATTCCATATATACCCCACGGATATGCCAGTGTATGGTAGATCACTTATATCATTATGAGAGATGATACTGCCATCTGTGAATGCAAGTCCCACTCCGACTGCACCGAAGTATCTGACACCGATGTTGTGGATAGAATTGTTAGACACAACATTATCAAATGGAACTTCATTGGCCGGCACTTCCTCATCTCGGGAATATACGTGAGAGAGGTTTTCCCCGATCATTAGTCCATTGGCTCCGATATCATATATATGGTTACCTTCAATCTGATTCCTGCAGCATCCCTTGCGTAAAGCAAGAGCAGTGCCTTCAGTATGAGAAATCGTGCAATCTGTCAGACCGCATTCTTCAGCATATTCCCACTCAACTGCAGAATTAATCCGTGGCATATCCATCTCCGTATCCTCAACCTCCCACGCAGGTTCGGATGGATAGAAGAAGCATGCCTGTACTCCTGTGTAGCCTTGTCTTGGCAGCGGCCAGTCAGTATATGCAAATGTGAGACCGATGAAATTTAGGTTATTAACTGGGCTGTCAGCTGTCCCTACTAACTTTATAAGCTCATTGATTGTCGGAACAACAACATCCGCATTAGCCATATCCTGACCGGGAAGAGGCCAGTAGCTGACAATTCCGGTTTTCCTGTCCAGATACCATTCACCCGGACGATTCAACATCTCCGGAGCATTCTCAAAGTAACAAGCCATATTCACAGTGGGTCTGGCGGCATTATGTCCCATTACATGAGGTGGGGCCATTGTTACCTGATTCGCCGCAACATCAACACTCTGAAGCAGTTTGCGGGTAACTTCCCAGGAGCCAATAACCGTTATTTCGACATCCTCAATATTGCTCCAAGCACCTACAACTCCGTCCGGCAGAGTTAAAGTCCAGGTAGACATATCCTGGCTCAGTTGCACATCCACCAGTCGTTTGTATGCTTCAGAATCGTCGATATTGGGAGTTCTCGCACGGGTTGCCCTCTGCCCATCAACAAACATCGCGCGTGGGTAGAAATTGCCGTTCTTTACTTCCGGGATCACCACAGTCCACAGTTCCCCATCACTTTTCGTCCAGCCTGAAACTTTCCTGCCACCGCTGATAATCGGAGTCTCACCGGGATACGCAATGTATGTTGTTGATGAATCTTCCGGGCCGAAAAACACCGTTTCAGCGAGTTCATATACTCCGCCTCTAAGCAGTACAGTGACATTCTTATGTCGACCAGAAACTAAAAGCTCACGAGCAGCATTTCTAGCCCGAACCAGTGTTGCAAATGGTTCATCCTCAGTCCCCGGATTGCTGTCATTGCCATTCGGAGCAATCCATAGGTCAACAACTATATCTATTGCTTGTAAACCAAACTTCATTTTATTCTCCTTCTAATCGTCTCTAAAGGGATCCCCGCACGTCTGATATGCTTTCAGTCTCCTGAAGAAGTCTGATGCTACCTTTTTGTCCTGGGGACTTTGGGCAAGGTAGTAAACATCCAGTGCATAACAACTCAGCATCCTGGGTTGAGCTTGTTTTATGTATTGCCATCTAACAATATCCACAGCCGGGTCCAGTGTAGGGCATGATGCCTTGCTAAAGCTCATTAATCCCAGCCGATCCTTGTGTGGGCCAGCGATCTGTATCGCTAGCTCATGCCAATAAGCCAAATAGCTGTCTTGAATTCCATGAGAGTATTCATGCATAACATAGTTTATTTCAGGAGCCTCAAATATGGATGGAAGATCAATCCCGCACTGCCGACCAAATGGAGCATCGCCCATATAGAAAGGAGGAACGGCGTATTCATTGGTAAACTCCTCATAGGGCAAAGTCCACCCGCTGGAACCAAAATAGACCACACCCCTCCACCGTGGGCCATTAAATAATTCATGCATCTGTCGACTTAACGGCTTGAGGAAGTTGTTCAGGTATGTCTTGCATCTCCACATATCAAAATGCTGCCATACGCCAGAATTCCTGGGCCTGTCAACATACCGCTCAAAACTGAAATGTTGCGGAATATTGAAGCCCGGATAATACTCAGTCATACCACCGCCATTAGCAACCATATGCGGTTGATGTACGGGGAATTTGTCTACCAGCTTATCCTTATGGACTACATTGTTCTCCCGGCAATACTCACCCCAGCTTTCCAGACAATAATCGCTGTATGTAGGCCTCCAGTGATACAAATGAGGACTGGTTGTAGACATAACGTTCAGATTCGCACCCAGATGCTCCTCTGGCCAGAACATTCCGTGCAATGTATCACTCGGAAAATGCTTCAATACACATTCATAATTGGCTTCCAGGAACCACTTCACAGCATCCGGATTCATACGATCGATATCCGGCCTGCGTTTGACATCTCTCAGCGCATGAGTTATCTTCCCGGTCTCATCCATCCACTTACTGTTATATTCCTGAGGCATATATGGATAGAGGTCTATCTGTTTAAAAAACCTCGGAGCAAACCAGAGTTCAATCCCCATTCCCGAAGCTGCCTTAGCCACTTCGATCACTGGAGCAAGTTCCGACTGGTCATACACCATCGGTATATACTCAATACCATCCACATGTTCCTTCACATAATCCAGATATGGCTGCGCTTCCTCAACCGAAGTAAATGACCAGTTGGGGACATGCCTCCATTCAGCACCGGTAACTATAAGCTCCTGCGGTAGAAAATAACCGTGGCAAACAGGATTTACCTTATAATCAATTTTGTTAATGATTTCATTTCCCACTTTACTACCTCTGTATATGCTACTCAGCCTTAAAACTTATCTTGCCAAACTGACTTGGATCTCTGAATACACTTGTCTGAGGTGACCAACTGGAGAGTTCCCATACCGGCTTACGTTCTCTTGCAAGGTTAACCCGCCAGGTCTCACCATTCTTCGGCGCTCCACCCAGTACAGACATTGGTATAGCCATCTCCGCCATCCAACTCCCCTTATCAATCGATACAGCTCTTTTCCACTCGGGGTTCCACTGGTCAGTCTCTGAGAGAGATGATTTTGACCCATCCTTTTCGATTGTAATCTGTTTGCCATCAAAGTATTCCCCACCTGCACCCAGGATAAAATGCATCATATTGTCTGCATTGCCGGTCTTGTCGATTAGCACTTCAACGCAGTCAGAATCCCAGGTGTCCACATCCCTGGCCCGGTTGGGACGGATTACCATATCTGAAATTCTGGCTTCATCGCAGTTGAAGAGAACATAGAGATTGTCATTATCCCATGCGATATATGTTTTGGTCCTGGCGAGAGGCTCCAGTTTAGAATCCAACAATCGCAAATCATCCAGTAGAGCGCCTTCCTCCAGGTATGAATTGTCCAGCTTGCCATCAACTATCGGTGCCGGTCTGTATCCACCTTTAAGCCTTGTAACTGTAATAGTCTTACTTGAAGTGCCCGGCTGCAAGGCATCGTATTTTCCTGCGTCATCTGGGAGAACAAAGGCTTTCACTGGCTCATATAAATCAGGATATACCAGGCCAAGCTTGGAGGAGTCCAGTAGCGCCATAGCCTTAGACAGATAATGGCGTGCCAGATCAAAATCGTTTTTCTGAGAACTCCGGTAAGCCGCTTGCTCAAACGCAGAGACTTTGGCTTGTATCTTTGGGGTAGCTTTCTCTTTTAGCATCCTGACCTGCGTCATCAGCGCCATATCTTCATTCAGATCACTCCAGGCAAGCCCTCTATCCAGCATCATTATGGCATTTTTTAGCCCGCTTGCCATTAGAGTATTGCACCCGATCACGTTGGCATACACCATTTCACCGGTAGTCACAGAGTATATCAAAGGGAAATCTATTCCGTTAAACCGTCCGTACCAATGCTGCCTGCGTATAGAAGCATAATCAATAACATGGAGCTCTCCACTGATCCAGAAAGCCGTCAGCATCCTTGGTTTAGCAGTCCCGGCTTTAGTCCTTAACTCCGGATTCCTGGTCCATTCTTCAAAAAGCTTTGTTTTTGGACCGACGAGTTTTGCCATGTATTCATGAACACTCTCATCTCGTCCACAGTAATAGAATAACTCAGCAATATCATGAGGCAATCTTATCTGGTAGTTATTGTCGATATCCTGTTGCATAAAGCTCTGATAACAGGGGTTTGGACAGCCTGCAATCAATTCTCCCAGCCATTTACCTACTTCGTCTACCGAAACCCCTGCCCCACCTTTTGCGCCATCCAGCACTTCCCAGAGTTCATCAGCAACATAAACCCGGGTTCTGTAAGGTGCAAGACTCCTGCGCAGAAAGTTATCTGTCCTTGAGTTCGCGATGAACTGCTCAGGAGACTGCAGGAAATAGGGACTACCCTCAGTTATATCTGCAGACCTCTGTTTGGCATACTGGATATACTCCCTCACAAACCCCTGGCTTATCGTGTATGCCCCTTGCCTCATGTTCTCCTTGCACTGAAGCTCTAAAAGCTGATCCTGCAGATCAAGAGGAATCTGGGAGTAGTACGAACGCAAATACTGAGGATGGTAAAGCCAGGGAGACACAGTTCCGAAATGCCTCAAATCCTGGGGGGACATACCCAGAGGGCTATACATCGTACAACCCTGGAATAGTACATTTGGAATCACCCTGACCGATAAAGGCAGACTCCCCTTCGAGCCAGTTACCTGCCATTTGAGTATAAAATCATAATTGCCGAATGTCTCCTCAACAGGTTTTATGCGAAGCAGGATTTCCTTAGCACTCTTTGCTGCAACTTTTATTGCAGGAGGAGTAGTTTTCCAGAAAGCCTGCTCAGTATATTTGGGCACCTTCACAGGCAGCACCACCGGCTCATTAATTGACCATTCTACCGGATCAGATTCCACCACTGCAGATTCCATCCAGGCTGATTTGGCGATGTCGAGTTTATACACGCGTTCCTTCTGCGATGCGTTTTTCATTACAATCCTGAAATAGCAAGGCAGCGGATTTATTTGGGCAACTTTTAATGGCCTCAATTCCCAGCCATTAAAGTTATTAGGCCATATCCTTGTAGTTTCCAGGCTTCTGTCATGTGCGACAACGAGAGAGGCCGATATCTTTTGTGTCCCTGTTTTTATTGACAAAGGCTTCAAGATATCAGCTAAGACCTGTTTTCCTCTGCTTCCAATACGATAATCGACTCTAAAGTCACCTGAACCAGCAGTGAATGCCATCCTGCGAATAGCTCCTCCAGCCAGGTATGTCAACGCTCCATTACAAGCCATATAGTCCCAGAAGTACTCGTGAACACCTTTCCGGCCTTCACCGGTGTAAAGCGGGTGAACTTCAGGATGGTCTTTTAAGTAATCTCTGGCCCACACCCATCCGATCTCCCCAGGATCAAGCCAAATCTCCTCAGATGCAGACACAAGTCCCTTTGCTCTCAGTTCAAGAGAAGCATCTCTATAACCAAAGAAAGCAAAAGTGGATTTGCCTGGCAGATTGCGTTTCCTATCAGTCAGCTGGCTGAACCGGACTGCTGTCTTACCATTAGTACTCATATAGTTATAAGGATGACAACCTATGAAAACACTCAGATTGCGGGGACCATTTTTCCAACTGCAGAGAATTCGTCCATCAGAGTAAACCGCAACCAGACGTGTGGATCCTGACCCGTTCCATTTCAACACTATTCTCTGGATCGATCTGGAAGATACCTTGATATCTCCGGATGGGTTCCAATCCACAGCATATTCGCGCAGATAACTACCCTGAAATGATTCCTCAAGCACCTGCGGCCGCATTCCCTGGATTAACCCGTTACCAGCATCGATGATTATTCTTCCAAAACGTCCCCTGACCAGAATCATCCGTCTGGACTGCTCCAGGCCTTTCAGGATATTCATAGCCTGATTAGTATTGTATGGAGATACTCTCATGGAGTGCTGATATATGGCCGGACTGATGGTTGGCTGCATCCTGGATGGCAGCCACTGTCCACATGTAACCTCGTCAACTCGCAAGACTTCCGAAGGTCCTAAACGGGGGTCATTTGCATCAACAATTTGCTGATTTGCTTCAACTGATACAACAGACAGGAGGGTGATAAGAATCAATGAAAGCATTTTGGGGTTCAATATACTACCACTCACTATCCAGCTTCTCCATAATCCGGTAATACTTAATGTAGTTTTCAACCGAGATATCGCTGTCAATCGAGTGGGTCCCTATTATCACCCCGCCATCTTTGGCTACTTCAAGAATGCTCCTAGCCTGTTCTTCTATCCTCTTCTCATCGCCGCTCGGAATCACCAGTATATTACACATTCCACCGATAAGGATCAGCTTGTTTCCATACTTACTCTTGACTTCAGGAACTGTCATACCAGCCGTCGGATTCACTCCCTGGACGCCATCAAAACCAGCCTCTATCAGCAAGTCCAGCAGAGGCAGGCAGTTGCCGTCGCAATGCAGGATAATTTTGCTGGCGCCTTTTGATTTAATAGCCGATATCAACTTCTTGTAGGGCTCCAGATACACCACTTCAAATGTATCCGGTGAGATTATAGAGGACTTATTATTGCCAAGTTCATCATATAGCCAGAATGCAGTATCATAAGTGTTTGTAGCTTCCAGACACTTTTCTGCCTCAGGAATCAGGAAATCCACCAGCCTGTCCGCTACCGCCCGACAGAATGGGACATCCTCCACTAAATCCATCAGCAGATTAAACTCACCTCGCAGGTAGTATGAAGGCATAAACAGCCCCATAACACCCCCAACCGGCACCGACCTGTCGCTAAACTGAGTAGATCCCGAGGTAAAATATCCAGCCGTTTCAGGAGTCCAGGGATCTTCAAATACAAGTTTGTCTAGATTGCTCTTATCATCAAGGACAGTTTCTACAACCTCATAAAAGATTCCATTGTGACTGCATCTCTGCACCCTACCCCAGCTGTCCATCTGAAGATACTTACCGCCGCCCAATTCTTCACGCCGGACTCTGCTCCTGAATGGTCCTTCTTGAATTGCCCACACTGTGCCGATATCTATCTTCGGGTAATCATAATAGATCTCATAAAAATCCGCAGAATCGTTCTTACCCGTTGCAGCGCGCCAGTTCTCCACATACCCGTCCAAAAACACTTCATACCGCGGACAACGGTCAGCCTTCTGATGATTAAGCGCAGCAATCACTCGTTCTCTAGAGGTCATATCATCTCTCCATTTTCATTCACCAGCTCATAACCGGCAACCCGTCCCTGGCATCTGCAAGTGCTGCCTGGAATCCAACATGGTTCTCATTAACACACAGATCCGCGATCCGTGCAGCAGAAAAATGCGCCAGCGCAGTTGCGAAAGGCCTGCAGAAAAGCCCATGGTATGTTATACCCTCAACTCCAACCATACACGCCATCTGCCTGTCTATCATTACCTCAATCTCAGGAGTAACACCCGTTGACTTAGCCGATTCCGCAAGCAACCACGAAAGACCGAGTTGGTAGCAGCGGTAATCCTTGGCATCCTGCCAGATCCCACCCATTTCCTGATTTCTATACAGCCAGTCACTAAATTCAACCCATCGCAGCTTGAGAGCATCAAGTGCAGTCACAGGACCTCCACCGGATGTATCCCCGACCTCATCTGCCTTAACCCGGTTGAGAGCCGCAGTCACTTCCTCTGTTTTATCATTGGTCACTGCACTAATGGATGGAGCTGGTCTAGAATCAAGTATCCTGCAAACACTCTCTGAATTGAGACCATTTACAATCCCTTCACCTGCATACATAACCACTTCTGTAGCTGCAAGCCCCCAGTTATTGCAAGGAGTGTTTTTATAATCGTAAACGGACAAATACTCAAGCTGAGGTATAACCGCATCCAGATACTTCGCCTCGCCGGTAAGTTCATAAAGATCAATCAACACTTGCACCAGCAGCGAACAAGCACACCAGTACTGCTTCCAGGGATTGATACTGTGACCAAGAATCCCTACCCCCATCACCCCGCTCTCATCTGCATATTTACCAAGCACATAGTCTGCAAACATCTGCACACTGGCTACATAGTCAGGCCTGCGGGGAGAATCCGGGTATGCTTTTACAGTATCCAGAATTGCCGCAGCAGATGAACACGCATCCGCAACGCACGAGCAGGAGGGTACACCATTTGCATCACGGTTGGCTGCATACCCCATATAATACATATTCTCTTCAGCAACTCCCTGAGTAGACAGAGCACGATCGCAGAACGAATGAGCAACCTGTTTCACCTGCCCAAGGTGCAAGACCCTGTCAGAGATAATCGCAGCCCGTATCTCATACGCTTCCTCAAAAGTTGGACCGATAGTATACGCCATACCACAGTCCCACACATCATTCATGCTCCACCACCGTGTCAATCGGAGCAGCGCCTCTGCGGTGTTTCTATAACTTATCATTGTCGATCTCCTGCGAATCTGTCATCTAAGCTCTAATTTCACGACTGAGTTCCAGATACTGTGTCCATACCTCAAGGCTGATTTTATCGGAGACACCACCGGCATCCATCAGGATAAACCCTCCCCCAGAGCGTCCAACAGAGACTACCCTCTCAAGAAAAGTCCGCTGTTCATCAATATTCCATTCAAATATATTCTTATCCAACCCACCAATCAGCGTAATTTTCCTGCCATATTCTGCCTTCAAAGCAGCAAGGTCCATTCCATCAGTAGGATCCAGCGGATTTATCATATCAAAACCCACTTCCACCAGGTCAGCAAATATTTTGTTTATATTTCCGTGGCTATGCAAATGGGTGTAACGCCCACCATAGGAGTGCACAAGGTCGTTGAGCCGGACATACCAGGGTTTTATAAACTCCCGAAACGTATCCGGTGAGATAAGCATACTTTCACCAGAGCCCAGATCATCGCACAGCGTTATGCAATCAACTCCGGCATCCAGCATATGGCGTGCTGCTGACAGGTTCCATTCTCCCAGGGCACCTATAAGCACTCTCATCCCATCCGGGTTCAAATGGAAGCCCATCAACACTTCCGGGTAATCCATTAGAAAGTAGTGCAGCCCGCTGAAAAATCCGTTTATATGCCCGTGTGTAAACTCGCCATGTTCCTTAAACCAGGTCACATCCTCTGCAAAACCATGATATCTGCCAGGATCATCCGGATCAGGGAGAACAGGTTCAACGATCTCCTCAGCTGATTTCATCGGCAGGCAAACAATATGATAGTTGTGCGGATCAAGCTGGTAATAGTGCTGCGCACCCGTCTCATAGAGCACTTTGAAATAATTATCACCCCGTTCGATAATTCTACCCCGGAACTCACCTGGCCCACCGTGTCCAAAACTGGAATTAGCCCCCTTACCAACACCAACAGAACATTTCCCGATATAACTATTGAGATTTACTGCTGCCTGCCGCTCAATATCATCGAGTGGAGCAGGCAAATACCCCCCGTCTTTCGGTATAAAATAATAAGATGGATAAATCAATCCAGGGGACAGCTTTTCAGCAGTTGGACGATTATAGAACCCCATATTCCACTGCGGAACAGGTCCTTCGCAGTGGTTCAAGCATGCCAGCATAGAATCTCTATTGGTCAACTCTAACCTCCATTACCGGGATTCTGTTATCGAAGAGGTCGATAAGATAGATCAATGCACGGGGCAGGTGGAATGGGTCCTTCACAGGAAGCGCTGCCGATTCTGCTTTGTTACCATACCGGTCCAGCCACTGAGTCCATTCGCCGCCAGGCACAGGATAGTGTGAGAAAGCATATTCCCGCACTCTCTCATGCCACTGCATGCACCATTCCTCGCCCGTAATTAAATGGCAGTATGCAGTCGCCACCAGAGCTTCCACCTGCACCCACCAGGGCTTACAGTCAGGCTTATTCCAGGCAACAGGCTCCCTGCCATCAACATCAAAAGCCAGTTTCAGCCCACCATATTCAGAGTCCCACGCCAGCTCCAAATGCCTGTGTATAGCGTCACAGCAGCGCGGAATCTGCTCCTTGTGATCTGGATCATTCTCGAAGATGCTGATTAAAAACCACATCGCTTCAATGACATGTCCAGGAATGCACACCCGTCCCTCAGGCGTTTCCAGAAGACCTCCATCCGCTTTTACAAACTCCCGAAACAACTGCTTCTCAGCATCCCAAAAATCCGCTAGGAGCTCATCAGCAAGCTTCATTCCTGACTGGTATATATCATCTCTACCAAGAATTCTGCCCAGATTGCAACAGACAAATGAAAACAGCATCCGTATGCCCATAACCTTGGAACCAGCCGAAAGCTCATAAGGCGCAATTCGATAGCTGCCGGGCGTTAAAATACGCTCAAGTGTGCGCTCCCAGGTCTCAACAGCCAAATCAGCCGCTCTTTGATCACCTGAAGCAACGTAATACTCCCCCAACCCATTCATCACAAATCCATCAACATAAATGCTCTCATCCGCCTGGAGAACGCATCCCTGGGAATCAAGTCTGTACATCCATCTGCCCTGGTCATCCCGTCCATGAGTATAAAGATATCCGGCAATGCCATGCGCCACATCTAACCACTCAACTCGCTGCTCCACCCGGTTGTACAACGCAGAAAACGTCCACAACGCCCTCCCCTGAGACCACAGGAACCTGTCACCAGACAACAACCTCCCGTCATCATCCAGGCAGTTATTTAAAGCGCCATCCTCCGAACCAAGTGAATACCCCATCCAAAAAGGCACCACCTCATCCAAAAGCACCCGCCTGTAAGCCCGTCCATAATCCAGAAGTTGCAACAACCTATATCTCCGTTATGAATCCAGAATCCAGAAGTCAGAATCCAGAATATTTGTGTCTTCCGACTTCTGGATATATATACTCTAGCTTTCTTCGATCACCACCGCAGCATAAGCATCCAGTTTATCCAAACATATCTCCAGTCGCCCATCTACCAGCCTAGAGCAAATCTCTGCTCCTCTGCAGCTAACTTTCGGGTTCACAAAGGGAGAATCCATACTTATCTCCACATTATGCACCGGAACTATCTCAGATATCTGCCTGTTATTCGTCGGCAGTGTCCATGGCACCGTGCGGTTTGCCAGATGGATGATAGTTCTGTTCAGATCGCTCTGCTTCCAGCAGGTAACTTCTACCGTGCGCGGGGCTCTTACATCAAGCTGCCTGGCAGGCACTACTTCACCGACAAGCTCCGCCATCCACTTGCCCAGCTGTTCATCGCCATACTTCTCAAAATACCAACCAAGCTGACAAGCCACATATAAAGCCTGACCGCTGCCGAATTCATTGATCGTAGCTGCTGGATAATCAGACATCTTCACCGGAGTAGGATCAGATCCTCCTACCAATGATCCCGCCGGGTCCGTATCCACTCTCCTGGAAAGCACTTTTGCAGTCGAACTTATCTCCTGGAACACTCCTGCAACAGGCTCCGGTTCAATCGGTCTTTCAACAGCAAATAACTTATTAGATGAACCCGTCCAACTGGCGCCAAACACATCACCCAGCCTGTAATCAGCTAACTTACTTCCATCGATATCTTTCAGAGATGTCTCCCCGGTTGCAATCACCTTTCCACCGGCCTTAACATACTCGCTTATTAACTTGCAGAACTCTTCACTCAAGCACTTAATATCCGGCATTACCAATAGGTCATATTTAGCCAGGCTCTCTTTGGTCTTGCAGTATTCAGCGATCACAACATCAAACGGCACGTGCTCTTCCATAAGAAGTCTGCCCCAGCCGTTGAACTCACCCATCCAGTCCATATCTTCAGGACCCTTGGTATACCTTCGAGTTGCCCAGGAAAACACCACCGCGGTCTTTGCATCTGAGACCGCATTCTCATCCAAGTCAGCATCCTGCATAAAGAAACTGAAACCATTCTTGATGCTGTCGTGTGTAAGCTTACGGGTTGTGGTATCAGCATTCGCAGTAACTCCACACGGGCCAAACACCTTGCATCCATTAGCTTTGCAGGCAGATGCATATAACTTCCACTGCGCTTCAGATAATGGAGTATGGGCATATTGAGAGGGATGAGCTGTCCTCAAAATCCACGATGGCAATCCGGTCGCATGCTGGAACTTCACGCCTATGCTTGTGGAGTTTAAATCAAGTCCCGGCACCAAAAACGCATCAAAACACTCAGACAGGAAGACATCAAGACTGGGAATCCATCCCTCATCCTGTCCCCAGTGTGCAGGAATGAACTCAGGCGCCATCGCATTGGATGCATGCAAAACCCCATACTCATCGAGTATAGCCTTGATATCCCTGATCAGACTCGCACTGGAATCAGTCCGCCATTTTATAAACTCACTCCAGTTTGCCTTTATCAGTTCCGGAGTAACCTGATCTGTCTTGCAGATCTTCGCCAGTGTAGGCATACAATACTCACAAACACAGACATCGCTCTGTATCAGCATATCCAGATGGAACATCTCAGGCTTATATTTTTCGAGTATCTCCCTGGTAACTGCCAGCACCTGCTCCTGCCTGGGGGAATTTATACAGGATGTCCGCCAGGTCCCACCCGGCATATTCTCCACACGTCTTTCCGGATCATTCGGATCAGCCCAGTTTGCCAGTGGATAAGTGATTGATTTCCTATACTCCTCGGCATCATGCATATGTGACATCGGAATAAACGCCCACTCCGGATGCCTGGATTCCAGCCAGTTGATATACGCAATAATCTTCTTCCCGTTAGCCTGCAGCCTTGAACAGACTTCCCCGAAATAATCCCT
Source organism: Abditibacteriota bacterium (assembly GCA_942493375.1). Taxonomy (GTDB): domain Bacteria; phylum Armatimonadota; class UBA5829; order UBA5829; family UBA5829. The sequence continues at coordinate 2,038,298 of OW818698.1, forward strand.
GCCCTGCAAATTAGGATGCATCGGCAGAATATCGCTCGGATAATAAGCCACGCTGAACTGATTCGTCGCATAAACCGCAACAACATCCACCCCGGTATCCACCAGTTCCTCTGTTATGCGATCCGGATCATATTTGGAAAAAGCAGTCTCCTGCTCATTGAGTGCATACTGATCGTACCAATAAATCCTGCCACGCTTATTCAACCAATCGTTCATATCATTTCCTCCAAAAGTAGAAGTTGTATGTTAGGCAGGGTGATCTCTTTTGGGCAGGATGATCCATGATCCTGCCCCATCATGACTCCCTGTTTTTCCGTGTATTCCGTGTATTCCGTGGTTAATTTCCCGAATATTCCGTGGTTAATCTCATTCCACATCAAAGCCATGTATCCCATTGGTAGTCAGATTAATATCCGGGAATGGTGTCCGGGCTACATCGGGTCTGGAACTCACTGCAGGTAAAATACCCCTGGCAGTGTAGTATTTCGCATGCCCATCTGCAAACAGGTACATCCTACCGCCGGTCCAAGCCCACCAGCCGTTGCTGTCCATATCATGTGATCCCAGCCAGTCAGCCAGCATAACCTTTCTGGATGGATAAGTCACATCTGACTCCCGCATAGTAGCGCACAAAGGAGATGGCGATGCAGCGCTGTACAGCTGTGCTGTCGTCATCGAATCTATTTGCTCCGGTGTATGATAAAAACAGGCAGATAAACCATAGGATGTCTTATCAAACTTGCTTACCGGTGATGGGTCCGAAGGGCATGCCAATATCGTTTTCTCCTGCCCGGTAATCTGGTTGAGTCCATTGGGGTTATTGGGATCGTAATTTGCCATAAAATATACATAGCTCCCCATAGGCCACCGCCAGTGCCTGCCCATCCACAGGTAAGGGTCATTTATATTTGGATAACACTCATCATAATCAGCAGAATACATATTAAATGCCGAAGCTATCTGCTTCAAATTGCTTTGACAAGTAGCCTTATATGCCGAACGCCTGGCACTGGCAATAACCGGAAGCAACATCGCCGCCAATATAGCAATAATACAAATAACAACCAGCAACTCAATCAGAGTAAACCCTTTAGGTTTCCGAGACAATGATAAAACGGAATACATAATACCTCACAAAAAAAGTAGTGCAGCCGAATCAATTCTACCCGACACGACCACACTAGTAAAATAATAACCCACAACCCAATTCCCCCTTTGAAGGGGGGCAGGGGGGATGTGATCTTGGATTCCGGATACTCAGTTTCTCTCAGAGCCTGTTTTCACATCCCCCTGCCCCCTTCAAAGGGGGAATTAGGTTGAGATAGATACTCAGCCTTGAACTCTTTCCCACTCCATCTATTTCCCCTTCGAAATCTGCCCGTAAGGTGCCCATTTTCCGGGTTCTCCTGCTGTAATACATATCCAACCAGCCCAGGCTTTCGCAGGGACCTTCAGGTCCGGATCGACATTCACAATCCTGTCTCCCTTTTGCCAGACCCCTTTTGTTGGAGGTTTGCTTCCAGGAGTATTGCGCCTATCCACGATATATGGCTCAAGCAAACGTCCGTTCGTTGCATTCCGTGTGCCGATATGCAGCACTCGACCGTATTTGGTGATCCCTTCACCTGTAAACCCAACAGCGTTCTTGTCGATAAACACAGTTCCCTGGTCGATAATAGTAGACATAGATTCCGCCCCAAGCTGCACTCCACCCCATAACGAACAACCTATCAAATGCAGAGGCACAGGCCTGTTATACAGCACAGATAGAGGAATAGGATTCTTCCCCGTACTCATCTTCGTCCCCTGCCACACACCGTTATAGTGCCGAACACCCTCAATAATCGTAGGATAGTTAACCGAACCGCCGGTTGCCTCTGTCTGCTCAGGATAATTCACGCCAGTCTCGAGGAATGGACCACCCCACTCGCTCCATGCTTTTACTATCTGAATCCCGCCTGCTCCGATCGATATATCAGCCCCTTTTGGTTTACCGCAGTATGAAGTCCAGTTAACCACCAAAACCTCTCCGCCGTTCATACAGAAGCTGTTCGTTGCCCCATCAGCTCCCCAAGTCTCCAGATTAGTAAATGTAGTATTGGCAAGATTTCCAGACGCTGCCAATATCCCATACTTGGCAAACGAGAAAATAGCTGAGTCCCTGAACTCCATAGTCCTGACATCCGGACCATTGTTCGGACAATCCCCGAGCTTGATCCCGATATCCACACTGTTTATATACAGCTGATCAAAGACTGCTTCAGTCAAAAACCCCGAAGGAATTGTCTCCGGTCCTATCAAAACACCAGTCACACCGGTTGTATGTCTGCCTATAGGCTTGGCGTTGCTCTTTTCCACTGCAATATCCAGATCCGTATGGTCCAAACCAGTCATACTAAGGTTCTCAACACGTATCCCCTTGCAAGAACGGAACTGAAACATAGTGCCATTATCCGGACCGATCCACCTGAAGTAGAAGTTCTTGGGCATATCGCGTGTCCCAATCACCGGAGACTCACACCTGATCACACAGTTCCATTTTTCAACTATTCTAATAGTCTTCGAAATCCCATAAAACTTCGGAGGCCGAGGAATAAACAATACTCCACCGGGATGATCATTGGATACATGTTCCGAATAATTTTGAGGCTGCAGGGTATCAATCGCCTTCTGTATAGCCTCAGTCTCATCGCTCCCGTCACCCTTCGCAAAATCTCCCAGATTTACATAATATTCAGAAGCCGCCCATGAAACCGATGCAGCAGCCAATGCCAAACAAATCAGACCCAGTGTTCTAAAAACGCACCTCATACCACCCTCCGCAAAATTGTCATTCTGAACGCAGTGAAGAATCTCGTAACTGTCATTCTGAACAAAGTGCACTACCATCCCATAGTGAAATGGGGAGATTGGAAAAACTGACGGGTTCATAGTATCCTTTGTTTAACTACAAATCAAAGGATGTATACAATGAACCCGTCAAAGCATAGTCTATCAGTGTTAGGCCAGATTTTCAAACTGATTCCTCGGAATCTGATTCCTAAACTGGCAAAAGAATACGGTGTGTGCAAGAATTCTCGGAAGATAACTGCCACAAGTCATGTGGCAGCTTTGATATTTGCTCAACTGTCACACGCCATAAGCCTGAACGATGTATGTGATTGTTTGCATAATCACTGTGGTTCTTTAAGCAATATTCGTGAAGCAGTCGCTCCAAGTAGGAATGCATTGTCTCATGCAAACCGTATACGTAATCCAGAGATGGCGGAAGCTTTATTCTGGTCTGTTATGGATGAGTTCAAAAGGATATGTCCAGACTTTTTTTTGAAAGGTCGTAAATATCGCGGGATTCCCAGTCGTTTCAGGCGTACGATAAATGTGGTTGATTCCAGCACCATCAGACTGCTGGCTAATAGTCTTGATTGGGCTAAGCACAATCGCCGCAAGGCTGCTGCAAAGATGCATTTGCGATTGGACTTACATACTTTCTTACCTAAATATGTGCTGGTCAAATCTGCAAATACCAGTGACCTTGCAGAAGCTTATGAGCTTTGTGCAGATGTAAAAGCTGGTGAAATAGTTGTTTTTGACAAGGCCTATGTGGACTTTGATCATCTCTATATCCTAGATGGGCGCGGTGTCTTTTGGGTTACGCGTGCTAAAGATAACGCTGTTTATGATATTGTGGGACAGCATAGCAAGCCAGAGGGTAATATCATCCAGGATGTATACATAAAGCTTACGGATCCGAAGTCCAAGAAAAAATATCCTAAAACCCTAAGGCTAGTAGAGGCCATGGTCGAAATAGATGGTCAACTCAAGCGGATGGTTTTCATTACCAACAACAAGACATGGGCGCCAAGTTCTATTTGCGATCTATACAAATCACGCTGGGGTATTGAAGTATTCTTTAAGGAGATAAAGCAGACTCTGCAGTTAGCCGACTTTATAGGTTATAACGAAAACGCTATACGATGGCAGATATGGACAGCTTTGCTTGTGTATATTTTGCTTCGTTTTATATCATACCAGGGTCGTTGGAAGCATACATTTACTCGTCTGTTTACCATTATACGCGGTGTTCTTTGGAGTTACTACGACCTTTTTAGTGTTCTAAACTGCTGTGGGATAGCACATGATAAAATTAGGATGAGAGCAGCACCCGAACAATGTTATTTGCCGGGATTTGCTCCACCCTAGATAAAAAAACCGTAAATGGGGTGTTTACAGAACACCTAAATCTGAGCCTGATATAGCGAAAAACAGGCTGTTTCTACAGGTTATGGGATGGTAGTGAACAAAGTGTAGAATCTCGTAACTGTCATTCTGAACAAAGTGAAGAATCTCGTAACTGTCATTCTGAACGCAGTGAAGAATCTCAACCCTTCAGCCTTTGCCCATCCTTATTACAAATCTACTTCGACAAACAATCTCATATTCATTCCAATAATCAAAGAAATAGTTATTACATACTTGACAGCCGAATCCACTCAGGCAGACAATGGATTATGTTGCATGGAAAACCTGCAAAAAAGGCAGTTCTCACAATGACCAATCGCCGTATCATATTCGTAATTCTAGTCACATCACTTACCACTGCAATTTGCGTAGGAGCTCTCGCAAAATCAGTAAAGCGCCCGCATCCAGCCCTGCCGAACTTCCACAAAGTCACTGATGGTATTTACCGCGGAGCCGCTCCAACCAAAGATGGTTTAAAATCGCTCAAAAAAATGAATGTCCACACAATCATAGACTTGCGAAACTCATCAGAGCAGGTAAAAGCAGAGAAGCAGACCGCTGTGGCAATGGGATTCAAATGGATCAACATCCCAATGGGAAAAGCCGCACCTACCCAAAAACAAGTCGACCTATTCCTGGACACCCTCGCAAAAGCCCCAACTGAACCTGTCTTCGTCCACTGCCAATATGGGGCTGATAGAACAGGATGCATGATAGGCATCTACCGGGTAAAAGTCCAGAAATGGAGCTTCGCCAAAACCTGGCCAGAAATGCGGAAATACGGTTTCAAACCCTGGCTAGGAAAACTAAAAACCGCCGTAAAATCCCGAGCCAAAAAATTGTGATGCAGGCTTCCAGCCTGCCATAATTAGTACCTGAAGCCTAAAGTCTAAAGCCTGTTTTTTGCTCTATCCATCCCCATATGCTAAAATCACCTCATCAATAATCCTGCCCAGCAAAGGAGAAACGATGCAGCTAATCAATCCATTTACCCAACCAGGGAAATTCTATAAAGCCAATCTCCACACCCATACCACAAACTCCGACGGTCTTTTCTCCGTCGAAGATCGTGTAAAACAGTATAAAGAGCACGGATACTCCATACTGGCGATCACTGATCACCACGTAGTTTCAGACATAAAGGGACTTGGTGATGACAATTTCCTGATGATAAGCGCTATGGAAATGCATCCTCCCTGCCCTCCGGACTTTGAAGTCTACCATCTGGTCTGCCTCAATATTCCGTTTGGCCTTAATGTTCCGGATGACCTCGATGCCAATTCCAGAGTGCGGATGATAAAAGAAGCCGGCGGAGAATTGATTTTCGCCCATCCCTACTGGTGCGGGCACAATGTCAGCCACATGAACAATATTGAGGATTTCATCGCTGTTGAAGTCTTCAATACCACCTGCACCCACATAGGTAAGGGTATCAGCAGCGTCCACTGGGATGACAATCTGGACCAGGGGAGAATAATCGGAGGAGTCGCGGTAGATGATTGTCACTCAGATATTGACCTGTTCAAAGGCTGGACAATGATCAAAGCTGCCGACTTGACCATCAATTCCGTAATGGACGCCCTGCGTAGTGGCAGTTATTACTGCTCCTGTGGGCCAACCATTGAGCATTTCGAAGTAGTAAATAGCATTGCCACATTGAAGTGCTCCCCTGTCTCCGAGGTTCATTTTATGGGACGCAGGGCTTCCGGGGGGAGTATCTATGCAAATGAAGGGGAAACTATTACCCAGGCCAGCATTCCAGTAGGCCATGCAAACGGATATGTCCGAGCAGAGGTAGTAGACGAAACAGGAAAACGAGCCTGGACAAACCCTATCGTATTGGCTGATTATTAGATATGAGCACGGATATACAGGATGCAATATATCCCTTACATCCTGTATATCCTGTCCATCCATGTTAATGAGAAAATCGAACCTATTTCCTGGATCTTCGATGTTTCACAATCAGACCAAGGCATCCAATTCCCAGAGTTATCATTGAGCACGGTTCCGGAACAGCAGTCGGTGCGCCTGGCACAAAATCCTCAGCCTGGGCAAGAATGATTGGATCAGAAGCATCGCTGATCAGTAGACTCCAATCATCTGTAACAAGCATTCCGCGTGGGTCAAACTTTTCAAGTGCCGTTCCTGTCTTCAAGTGGGCAACAACCTCACCATTTCCATTCAAAGCAAGAAGAGTTCCCAGGCCTCCTCCATACTGTGAAGCTGTTACCGAAACCAGCAGCACCTGGCCACCAATCCCGATATCTGCAAGGAACCCATCAGGTGCCATTGCCATTTGCCGCAATCTCATCTGGCCGTTGAACAAGTTGATCGTCGCAAAATCGCTAACACCACCGGATGAATCCACAGAGACAATTCGAGGGCCATCGTATCCGGCTTCCAGACCTGCTTCACTTACCAATAACGTGCCGCCCACACTGCCAAAGCCATCCGCAGCCAGGGTAATCCCGAATGGATTTAGATAGTTGGGCGAAGGACCATTTACAAAATCCACAAGTTCGCCGTATGATCCGTCCTGTGCATACCACAACAAACTTCCCTGCTGGTCTGTAACAATCAATTTGCCTGCGTAGTCACCAAAATCGTCTGGTGCAATTATTGGATCACACAATGTTGACGAACCACCCTCGTGCAGGTAATCTAAAAGCACCTCTGCATTTCCATCGGAGTCGAATACAGTCAGATAACTGTGTTTGTACCTGTCAGGATTTGTAATATCCTCAATATTGGGATCAATTGCATCACTATACCCGGAAACAAGGTATTTTCCCGTATTTGTGTCCCAACCCTCTGGTAGGAACAGTCCACCCAAAGGATGCTTGGCTAGTTCAGGAGTAGATGAGGTAACCAACTGACTCGCACTACCGGTAGTCTTGTCAATCACCCATACAGAACCGGAATTGGGAATGGTGATATTGCCGGCATCCGGAATGAAATAGTCCCCGCCATATCCACCAAAACCATCAGGTGCAATCGAAATGTTTTCAGGCGTGTACATCCCACTCGCTACTGTGGTAATAGTTGCTAATGCTACCTGGCTCAGCAGTAAAACAAGAACAAAAACCACCGGAATTGTACGGAAGAACCCCCTAAGCAGCAATCCAATTTTCCATTTTGCATCCATGGCAGAAATCTCCTTAACTATTAGCCCGCATTATTCATGATTGACTAAGATTTTGTCCCTACTGCCGGATAAAAAGCAAAGCTTGATGAATAAGGCGTGTTAGGTCAACAATGCACATTTGTCTACTAAATATACCGGCAAGATTAATGCCAATCCCTGCAAATAGGTTTAATTTTACTGATACATCTTAAATGATTATGCAATTTCAAACCATTCAAACACAAAGACAAAAAAACCACTTCCATCCAATAACACAGTTATATATTTGCAATCAATATTCTGACCGTAATTGTGCATATTCTCACATTAACTTCTTCTATCCTGTGCATCCTGTCTATCCATGTAAGTCCAGTCCTAAGCAGTCTTCTTCAGCAACAACAACCGGCAGCAGCAGCAACCGGGACAATGTAAACAACACTCCGATAGTCAACTTTAAAGGTTGCTCGGGTTCTTTCTCCATAAAACACCTTCAGATAGCAATTACGCTGGCTGCGTATCTATATTCATCCGGTTTATCTATGTCATACGCCAGCACCGCATCACTGCTATATACAGCACATCCACGGCAGCCAATTATTGAATTACATCTTTTCTCGATATGCTTCACCGTCAGGCGTCCGAACAAAAAGCGCAGAATGAACCCAATCCCCAGAATCCGCACCATACCAAACTGGCTCTTGCGCATTGTAAAGATATTCTCAATCAGAGGACGACTCTTGATAACAGCCGTTGGATTCACAAAAAATGCACATCCTATGGTCCAGTGTCCATCAGCCAAATGAACATACTCAATTTCAGTTCCAGGGAATCTACTCTCAAACTCTTCCTGTCTAACCAAAGGCACACAGAAATCAGCATCAGGATCACAGGAACCAATGAATTTTACAATTGCTTCAGGAGTAAGAAAAGGCAGGTCCGTTGCAACAATCAGAACGCGGTCTGCTGACTTACCATCCGTATCACGAAGCCATTCCAGTCCCCTGATAATATTCGCCGGACCGGAATCCCCTCCCTCAGACAGCACAACATCGGCAGCTTTGGATACCGGATGCGCAGCTATTTCATCCGGACCAACTACCACAATACGTCCAACACACTCTGTAGAGCGTAGTATCTCAATAGAATGCTCCAGCACTGTCTTGCCATTAAAAGATATCAGAGCCTTGACCTCAGCTCCTGCTTCATCTGCAAACTCACCATATATACGCCCACCCGCAGGCATAACCACATCTATTTTCATTCCGGTACAACTCTCTTCCTGCGCTGGATCAGTCGATCAACTCCCACAACTGAAAATCCTGCAATAATGCCGATAAGCGCACCGGCCAGTGTATCAATAGGATAATGCATGCCAAAATAGGGTCTGGAATAGCAGGTTAAAATTGCAAATATTACCAGCGGAATAGTCAGTCTCCGCCACTGGTTTGAAAGTATAATAGCAGCAACACAGACACTATGAGCGTGTCCTGAAGGGAAAGATCCACTGGTCCACCGCACCCCCATCTGCCTGATTACCTCCATCGTAACATAAGGCCGTGGACGGTCAAAAAGCAATCCAACCGGACCCGCGATCAACTTATCCACTGCAATCATCGTAATTATCAATATAAGAGCAGTCCTGCGATACCCCGGTTTACCCACAATAAGTAAATATATGCAAACAGCTATCCAAATAGCCCCGCCCTCACCGGCAAATGCCACCGGAGCCAGAATCGCATCCAAAAATATATTGTGATGCCCATTGATCCAGAGCAGCACCTGCCGGTCTATCTCAAACACCCCACTCCTCCAAAACCCCATATTGATCGTTTACAATACTGCAACCAAACAGTAAAATCCTGCTTTTGGAAACATCGACTTCATCTAACGCGCATTATCCATGTCATTCTGAACGCAGTGAAGAATCTCAGTGATTGTCTATATGCCATGCAAATCGGTAACACCCATTCCCTTCTTCGCGCAGATCAATTTTCCAAGTAGGAAGGATGTGACATATTCTGAATATTGCGTGTTAAGCGCATTTTGCATTTCTCTATTCTGAAAATCTGCGTAAATCTGCGAAATCTGCGGATATTTATTTTTAATGCGTTCGCCCTGACGCAATTCGCTGAATTCTCGAAGATTATGTATACTACAGCATACAAACACCGTTGGAGGCATCTGCAATTATGGACAAGCACACAACTCAGCACCCGGTCGAACCTTTTTTTGAGCTTGATCTAAGGGATATGCTCCGGCAGTATATGATCGAGCATAGTCTGCTTTACATGGAACAAGCCAGGCTCAGAGGAACCTCGTTTGGAGGAGACGCTGGTTTTGAAGAATACAAGCAGACAATCCGAAAGCATGTGCAAAACATATATGGCATATTGCCTGTAGGAAAAAATGCAGGACCGGTCGATGCAAAGGTGTCTAACACATTCGATGGTGACGGATACCGGATAGAGAACGTGCTGTTCGAGTCTCATCCAGGCTGGCAGGTGTGTGCTACAGTGTTTATCCCAACCCAATGGCAGCCTCCTTTCCCTGCTGTTGTAGTTCCCTGCGGACATTCAGGCAGAGAGGGGATCAACTACAATGCCCCAGCACGCTATTTTGCAAAAAACGGTTATGTGTCTGTTTTAGTAGAAGCTCCCGGTATGGGTGAGAAATGGCAAGGCAACAACCATTTTACAGATGGTATTCTACCCTACCTGGTAGGTGAAACCTCCAGTAGATATTTTATAGCTGACGCCCTTCGCGCCATCGATTATCTAGAGACCAGACCGGATGTAGACTTGACCCACGGTGTCGCAATGACAGGAGTCTCCGGCGGCGGTGTAACTACCATATTCTCTGCCTTGCTGGATGACCGCATAGCTCTTGCATCACCCTCCTGCGCTGTTGCACCGCTCTCCACGCTTGATATCACCCAATGTTATTCAGGCTGCCCCGAGAGTCACATGTGGAGAAGATACGCAAATCTACTAGATGAAGCTGACCTGATCTGTGCATTAGCTCCGACTCCGGTATTGATGATGACCGGAGCACTCGATGAAGTCTTCCTCATTGACGATGTCAAACCGCTCATGCACGAGGTCAAAACATACTACAAAGGATATGGCGCCATTGATAAATTTGAATCGTTTATCGATGATAAAGGCCACTGCTATTCACTGACCCAGGCAAGGGAATTTATTGATTTCACCAACAGAATGCTCCTAAAAAATCCCGAAAGGCATATCATTGAGCCAACTGAAGCCGATGAAATCTGCGATCCACCTGAGCACCTGAGAGCCAATCCGGACAATAACGCCAATATGCATTCACTGACAAAGCTCCGGGCCGATGAACTGGAAGAAGAGCGCGCGAACTCCTCTGAGGGCATTCAAGAGGGAATCAGAAAACTGCTTGGAGTCGGAGAGTCTGTATTCATCCCGGATTCCAGGTCAGGAGAACCGTTCAGAGCCTTCACCCACACCTGGCAGCAGATAATGCTCTGCCCCGAAGCCGGAATCGAACTACCTGCAACTCTATTGACTCCAGTTGATGGTTCCTCCCGGGCTATTTTACATATAGATGATTCAGGCAGGAATAGACTTCTGGACAGACAGGGATTCTTAACCACCGCTGCAGGATATCTGGAGCCTCAGGAGCAGAGCTCAACAATCATGACCGTTGACCTGCGGGGATGGGGTGATACCACTCCTGCTGTCTACCCGTATGATCTGGTCTCCTGGGGCGGAGTCGACCGCTATCTAGCCCACACAAGCGCAGCACTCGGCGATCCTGTCATGTATATGCGGGTCCGGGACGCACTTAGTTCACTAGCCTTTTTACGCAACCAGCTAGGCATAGATCCGGACAAGATAGTATTGACCGGCTGCGGACTTGGAGGAGTCGTGGCTCTAATCGCTGCCGCAGCTGACGGAAATGTAGAAGGAGTAATAGTCTGGGACACACTGGTTAGTTTCAAGTCACTGATTGATGTAGATGACTTCACCTGGCCCGCAGAAGCAGTTGTCCCCAACGTTCTCCTGCACTTCGACTTACCCGAACTGGCAGAATCCCTCCCAATGCCGGTCAAGATAATCAATCCACTTGATGGTAAAAAAGAATCAATGGCAGACCAGATAGCTACAATGAACGAAAACTGCGGATGTGAACTCTACTATTACATGGAAGAAACATCAACAATAGGAAAAGTGATACAATCATTCATAACAGGTATTTATTAGCAAAAGGTTGGAGATCACATTTCCAATCTCCAACCTCAACTTCCAACATCCAGAAAAGGAGAATATTATGCCATTTTGTCCTGAATGTAAATATGAATACAGAGCAGGCATCACCACCTGCCCGGATTGTGATGTCGATCTGATCGAAAATCTCCCCATTGAACCGGAGCTAGAAAAATATGCAACTGGCGAAGATGAACACGCCAACGAAGGCCTGGTCTCCATTTATTCAACTAATGATGAGGCAGAAGCAACTCACATAAAGGGACTCTTGGAAGCAGCCGGTATCGAAGCAATGGAACAGTCCGGAATGACATTCTATGGTAAACCTTTGGATTCGCTGACATCCGCTGAGCTGTTTGTATTCGAGTCTGATGCCATAGAAGCCAGAAGAATAATCGAACTAGCTGCAGAGGTTGAAGAGGAATAAACCAAACTTACTATTCCAACCTCTAACTTCTAATTTCCAACTTCCAGAAAGGGGATTATCATGCCATTTTGTCCTGAATGTGAATATGAATACAGAGAGGGTATTACCACCTGCTCTGATTGCAATGTAGCACTGGTAAGTAGTCTTTCTACACGAGCCGAACCAACAGCTGAAGAGACCAACGAACAGATTGTCTCTGTTTATTCGACCGACAGCCAGATAGAAGCGGAACTTGTAAAGGGTATGTTGGAAACATCAGGTATAAAAGTTTTCGATCAGCCTGACATGTCTTTCTACGGCAATTTCGCTAATACTTTAGCAAACTTGCAGATATATGTTCTTGAGTCTGATGCAGCACTGGCAACACGGTTGATACAGGAATCTCAAAGCGCAGACAATACACCAGTCAAGCAACAAGATACCATTACAAAACTTAAAAGAATGTTTTTTGGAGTTTCCCGGCGTGCTTGAATCAAGCATCATTTTCGCACTCGTAAGTCTGGCTTTCGGGGGGATAAACGACTTCGTGTTCAAGATGCAGGCTAACGGCAACGGTCGCTGCGGGCAGTATCTGGCAGTAGTCGGGGCTGTGTGGATGGTAGTCTTCTCAATCCCCGGCCTGATTCACGGTAACCCGCACATCAGTATGGTTGCTGTAAAATGGGGACTGATAGTCGGTTTTATCGCAGTTATTGCCAACTACCTGCTTATAAGAAGCCTGCGCAGCTTGGACGCCAGCGTAGGAGTAACTATCTACCGCCTCAACCTGCTGGCAGCAACAATCATCGCAATCTTATTCCTTGGAGAATCCCTTACCCTTACTAAAACACTCGGGGTAATAGCAGCCAGCGTCGCAGTGCTGCTTTTCTCATCAAATAAAACCGAACACAAAACATCAGGCTTGCAGTGGGCAATGGGATTAGTCTTCCTTGCAAGCCTGCTCAGAGCCTGCGTAGGGATCGGTTACAAGCTAAACTCCAGGGAATTGGCCACCCTATCCCACGCTCAGTCTGCAGGTCAATCAGAGTGGTTCCTTGCAATACAGGGACTCGTTTGGCTGGTAGTTGGACTGATTGTAATGAAACTCGAAGGTGAAACCGGGCTTGAGCGCAAGAGCCTCAATTATGGGGTCATAAGCGGACTTTTGATCTGCGGACTTGTCTGGTTCTTCAACAAGGCAATGGCCCTTGGAGACGCCAGCGTGGTGATTCCGATATCACAGATGAGTTTCCTGGTAACTGCGCTGCTATCCTGGGGATTCATCAAAGAGAAATTCACCGGCTTGAAACCCATCGCCCTCGCAGCATCCGTCGTCGCGATTGTTTTACTCGGGAGGTCATAATGAAAACTGTTCATATCATACGAATCCTCTGCCTTATTGCAGCACTGGTTGCCCTCGCATGCTGCACAAATGCACTGCAGGTCGAACTGCATCCAAATGGTCCGAATGATATGGGAGAAGGGCCAACTGTAGAAACGGACTTATACGTACCGGGTGGTCTGCCCGATGTACTCGGACTCAATGTCGGTCAGCCAAACACCCTGACCCGTAATGACCGCTCATTGGTAAGGTTCGATATCTCCCACCTGGCACTGGAATCCAATATCGCTCCTCGGTTAATCAAAGCTGAGCTGCGTTTCACCATAGACGCCTCATATTTCAGAAACGTCCCCACACAGATTGAAGTCTCCAAACTGCCGCACGATACAGTAGGCGGCTTAGTTGGAACCGATCTTGTTCGGGAACCTGCTGCAATCGTTAAGATTCTAGAAATCAAAGTTCCACATCCTGATGAGTTCAAGCTGGATGTCACCAAAGCCCTCCGCAGCGACCTGGCAAAAGGACGCAAGTTCACTTCATACAGATGGCGTAACATCACGGCTGAAGCCAAAGGGAATACATTCCTGGACCCATGGTTTGTCCGCGTTGTAGCAGACCCCCAGAACCTGCCGACTCTGACACTGACATTCAAGGAAGCAGGTAAAACGAAGTGATATCAAAACGCACTCACATATTGATCCGTACCATATTCACTCTCACCATGCTGGTTGCTTTCGCTCAATCATCCGTAGCACTCACATTGGTAAAAAACGGCAAACCGCAGGCTATTATTGTAATCGATACCCAGGCTGCAGATACCGTTAAGCTTGCTGCAAATGAATTGCAGTCCTACATCCAAAGAGTCTCCGGCGCCCTGTTGCCGATCTTAACCGACACATCAACCATTTCACCCTCCCAAGCTCTTATCTTTGTAGGTGAAAGTGCAGGCACACGAGAACGGGGCCTTGTTTCAACAGACCTAAAACCCGATGGGTTCCATACAACAATCACCAAACAGTGGATTGCCATACTGGGACACGACTATAATGGAACTCCAGTCTATGGATACTGCAATCCCTGGCAATACAATGAAGTCTACAACACTCAACTCAAACTGGGAGCATTCGGTGAAGCAGGAACGCTGTATGGTGTCTATCATTTTCTGGAGGATGCCTGCGGAATACGATGGTATATGCACGGCAAAATCGGTGAAGTAGTTCCATCAAAGAAGACAATAACTATCCCCGAGGGCAAACATGACCAGTCACCTGATTTCGAATATCGATATCCCTGGTTCTGCGATTTTGATATCGCACCTGATGAAGCGCTGTGGTACCGCAGAACAGGTTTTGGATCCCCTGCACCGGTGCAGATAATGCATTCGTTCGACCTTCTGCTTACCTCTCATCCCGAATACAAAGAGACCCACCCGGAGTATTTCGCACTGATCGGAGGCCAGCGGGATTTCACCAACCTGTCCACAATAATTGGGACAGGTAATTTATGTCTTTCAAACCCGGATGTAGCCAAAGAATGGATTGCATACATATGCGATTATTTCGCAAAGCATCCCGAACACAAAGTCTTCCCGGTTGCCCCCAATGATGGCATGGTCAAGATATGCGAATGCGATAAATGCCAGGCCCAGCTTTCCCACGAACTTGGACCTTCAGGTAAATTCTCGAACTATGTTTGGCGGTTTGTGGATACTGTGGCACGAGGTGTTGGAGTCAAATATCCGGATAACCTGGTTGGATGTATTGCCTATGAATCATACAATGCGCCACCCAGCAGCGTCGAGCGTTTGAATCCCAATGTAGCAGTGATGATCTGCAAGTCCAGGGGTTCGTATACCAAATCTGAATACAAGCAGAAAATTCAGACAGCCGTTAATGACTGGCATAAGAAAGCTAACAACCTGTATTTCTGGGAGTATTATCTGTATTCCTGGCCGCCGTGGCGCGCGCTGCCCGTTGCATTCCCGCACATTATTGCCAATGACCTGAAATCGCTCAAAGGTATAAGCAAAGGTGAGTTCATAGAGTCTGAGTCTGTTATGCCTGGTGGTGCAAAACCTGGGGATCCATGGGGACATATAAACTATCCAGGCATGGCCCATTTGAATCTCTACATCACCGCCAAATGCCTCTGGAATGCCGACACAGATGTAGACAAACTGCTGGATGAATATTTCACCCTCTTCTATGGACCAGCAAAGAAAGATATGCAAAAGTTCTGGACAGCTGTTGAAAGCATCTGGAACAAAAACACCGGTGGTCAACCGATCAACATCCTGACATCAGCCCGTATACAATCGCTCAACACCTGTCTGGAGCAAGCCAAACTTCATACAGCCAAAGGTAGCCTGTACCGTCAGCGAGTGGAACTTATTGAAGCAGAATTTGCCAGAGGCCGCGCTAAAATGTTCGGCACCGAAAACCGAAAACTGCCGGAGTTGGTCATCAAACCGAGCGCTTCCGTCGTCCATCTGGATGGCAACCTGCGCCAGCCTGTCTGGAAAGACTCTGCGTCTATCGGCTTCATAAACAAAGATGGCAGCCCGTCAGACATCTCAACTCTGGTCTTTGCTGCAAGTGACCCGGAAGCATTGCTATTCACTTTCATTATGAATGAGCCTGAGATATCAAAATTGCAGTCCCGTTGCACCAAGCGGGATCAAATGGCAAAACCTGGAATGTGGGAAGATGATTCTATAGAGATATTCCTGAGTCCCAACGCTGCAGACCGCAAAGAGTGCTTCCAGTTCGTCATAAACTCCAAAGGATTATTGCTTGATCTGCACCGCACCGGTATCACCGTAGGCAGGAACGACCACAAATGGAACAGCCACACACAGACCAAAGCCTGGCGTGAAGCAAACCGTTGGATACTGCAAGTCCGCATCCCATTCAAAGACCTGGCCATCACACAGCCTTATGCAGGCAAGAAACTGGCAGCCAATTTCTACCGCAACCGCTACTGTGGAACAATCGGAACCCAAACCTGCTGGTCCCCAATCCCCAGCACACCCAAATACTCCCCCAACCTGTTCGGAACACTCACACTGGGAGGCAACTAGATGACCCCTCGCTCGGGTGTAATTTGCAATTACACCCGCAATAGAATAATTTAGAACTGGTATTCTGTTCCGGATGTGATTACAAATCACATCCGAGCGAAGAATCATCCCTTTCCGTGTATTCCGTGTATTCCGTGGTTGATTTTTTTCTGGAGGACCATTATGAAGATTTGCTATAACCGTTCACTCTGGATTGCCGCCATTCTTGTGCTGGCAACCAGCTGCGCAATCGCATCCACCATCACCCTAAAACCGGGTGGACCGGAGGATATCGGCAGCGGACCTACCGTGCTCACACACTTATATTCTCCCGGTGGCATCGGTGGTATGGGACTCATCCTCGGCCAGCCTAATACTCTCACCCGTAATGACAGAGTGTTAGTAAGGTTCGATATCTCCAAAATTCTCCTGCAACCCAAAGCCGCCAGCAAGCTTATGCGTGCGCAGTTGAAGTTCAAAATGGACGGTTCATATATCAGGGACGTCCCTTCGACAGTTGAAGTAACTCACCTGGCACACGATACCGCCGGAGGTTTGGTAGGCACAGACATGGTCCGCGAGCCTGCACCGGTTGTTGGAAAGCTAAAGGTAAATGAACCAAAAACTGCCGAATACACTCTGGATGTCACCAAAGCTGTCTTCAGCGATCTGGCAAAAGGCCGCAAGTTCACATCCTACCGCTGGCGGGATCTGACAGCAGAGGAGAAGGGAAACACATTTCTGTCCGCCTGGTTTGTCCGCCTCGTAGGAGACGCATCAGATATGCCGACCCTCGAGCTTACATTCTGGGATGGGAGGAAAGCCAAATGACTTCCAAAAAATCTCTGATATTATATATTTCCGTAATCTTAGTCTGCATCATCGCTCAGTCAGTCTCCGCCATGACCCTGGTCAAAGCAGGAAAACCTCAGGCAGTAATCATTGTTGATGAAAAGGCTGCGGATACCGTAAAGCGTGCTGCCAATGAACTGCAGTCCTATATTAAGAGGGTATCCGGCGCCCAGCTGCCCATACTGAATGATTCATCCGCCGCTTCACCCTCACAATCATTGATCTTTGTAGGTGAAAGCGCAGGCACGCGTGAACGCGGGCTAATTTCTACAGACCTGAAACCGGACGGATACCACGCAGTAGTCACAGCAAAGTGGATGGCTATCCTGGGTCACGATCACAGCGGTGTCCCGGTCTACGGATTCCGCAATCCCTGGAGATACCAGGAAGTCTACAACGAAGAACTCAAACTGGGTGCATTCGGAGAAGCCGGAACCCTTTATGGAGTCTACCACTTCCTGGAAAACTTCTGCGGTGTCAGATGGTATATGCACGGCAAAATCGGTGAAGTTGTCCCATCCAAAAAAACAATCACAATCGCAGAGGGCAAATACGACAGGGCCCCGGATTTCACATACCGCTACACGTGGTTCTGTGATTTCAACATAGCACCTGATGAAGCTCAGTGGTTCCGTCACATAGGTTATGGAGCGCCAGCACCAGTCCAGATCATCCATTCATTCGACCTGCTACTCTCTACACGTCCCGAACTCAAGGAAACCCATCCTGAGTATTTCGCCCTGATCGACGGTCAGCGTGATTTCGCCAACCTCTCTACGATAATAGGAAATGGTAACCTGTGCCTCTCCAATCCGGATGTAGTCAAAGAATGGATTGCATATATATCCGATTACTTTGCAAATCATCCGGAGCAGAAAGTTTTTGCACTCTCTCCAAATGATGGCATGCTGAAAATCTGCGAATGTGCAGATTGTAAACCCCAACTTTCCCCGGAACTGGGAGATACAGGCAAATTCTCCAACTACATCTGGAGATTTGTAGACACAGTCGCCCGTGGAGTAGGAGAGAAATTCCCGGACCGTCTTGTAGGCTGCATTGCCTATGAGTCCTACAATGCTCCGCCCAACAAAATAGACAAACTAAGCCCCAACACCGCCGTAATGATCTGCAAGTCCAGGGGTTCATACACCGATGCCAAGTATCACAAGACCATGGATACAGCCATCGTCAACTGGCGCAAGAAGACAGTCAACGTCTACTGCTGGGAGTATTATCTGTATTCCTGGCCGCCGTGGCGGGCTCTGCCGGTCGCTTTTCCGCACATCATAGCCAAAGACTTGAAAAAGATCCGCGGACTTAGCCAGGGAGAGTTCATAGAGTCCGAGTCCTGCCAGCCCAGCGACGAACCAGGGCAGACCTGGGGACGCATTAACTACCCGGGAATGGCACATCTGGACCATTATGTCACTGCCAGGTGCCTCTGGGATGCCGACACGGATGTAGATAAGCTGTTGAATGAATACTACACCCTGTTCTACGGACCTGCACAGAAAGATATGAAGCAGTTCTGGACACTTACCGAATCCATCTGGAACAAAAAGACCGATGGATACCCGATCAATGTCTATACATCAGCGCACATCCAGGAGCTAAACAGCTGTCTGGAACTGGCTAAAAAACACACTGCCAAAGGAAGCCTCTACAGGCAGCGAATAGAGCTGATTGATAACGAGTTCGCCAAAGGCCGCGCTAAAATGTTCGGAACCGAAGGCCGCAAGCCACCGGTAATGACCGTCAAGCAAAATGATTCAATAGTCCGTCTGGGTAGCAACCTGATGCAGCCGGCATGGCAAAACTGTAACTCAATCGGGTTCATCAACAAAGACGGCAGCCCGTCCGACATCGCAACTCTGTTATATGCAACCTCAGACCCGGAAGCGCTGCTCTTTACATTCATTTCCAGCGAACCCAGCATAGCAAAACTAAAAGCCGGTGCAACCAAACGCGATCAAATGACCAAGCCCGGACTCTGGGAAGATGATTCAATTGAGATTTATCTTTCCCCAAACCCAGATGACCGTAGCGATTGTTACCAGTTCACAGTCAATTCAAATGGCGTTCTACTGGACATGCACCGGACTGGCGTCACAGTTAATAAAAACGATTCCAAATGGAACAGCCACGCACAGACCAAAGCCTGGAAAGAATCCGACCGCTGGATTGTGCAGGTCCGTATTCCATTCAAAGACCTTGGGATATCAGAGCCATATGCAGGCAAAAAACTGGCAGCCAATTTCTACCGAAACCGCTACTGCGGAAAATCACCCACCCAGTCCTGCTGGTCCCCAATCCCCACCACCCCCAAATACTCCCCGGAACTATTCGGAACACTAACCATCGGGGGAGAATGAAGGAATTTTTGACAAGATTAACAAGATTAACAAGATAAATAGGATATTCAGGATAAACAAGTAAATAGAAATCGGAGAACAACTGGGTCTGGGAGTTAGTCCCCGCCAATTCCCCCTTTGAAGGGGGGTAGGGGGGATGTGAACAAACTGTTGGACAATATGCATCGGTATCAGAGCGAAGGGGATATCAACCAATCGGTATATCAGATTACCCAAGTCCCCGAAGCGTCGATGCCGATGCACTAGCTATGCCGAAGTGCCAACCCAATTCCGATACACCCATCCCTGTTAATCTTGTAAATCTTGTTAATCCTGTCTATTAAAAGAGATTACGGAGAATGAATAAAAAATGCTCAAACACATGTTAATTGGAGTTGTGCTTATGTTATCCACAGGCATATCTGCATCTGCTGTAAATATTGTCTCAAACGGCAAACCGGTATCAACCATTGTACTGGGCAAAGACTCAATTCCCGCCGAAAAAACCGCCGCAACTGAGCTCCAGAGCTTCATCAAACAGATCTCCGGAGCAGAAATTCCCATCATTGAAACTGCAAAGAAAGATCCCAAACGCTGCCGAATATTCATAGGCCAAACGTCTGCGGTTAAACGCCTGATGCCCGGCACCAAATGGGATTCCCTCAAATTCGATGGCATCCTCATTAAGTCCGTTGGAAACGACCTGATAATCTCCGGTGACAGACCCAGAGGCACACTTTATGCTGTCTATACCTTGCTGGAAAACCTCGGCGTAAGATTCCTTGCTCCGGATGAGACAACCATTCCGTCAAAAAAGACCATATCGCTGCCTGTTCAAAACACCCAATATATCCCATCTCTGAGATACAGAGAAGTCACCTACAAGCGTGTTGTCAGGCAGAACCCTGTATTCTGCGCGAGACTCAAGCTCAATGGCCACCATCACGAAATCACCCCTGAGTATGGCGGAAACCTGAGTATTATCGGTTTTGTGCATACATTCGATCAATTCATGCCTGTTGACAAATACATCGGCACACACCCTGAATGGATGAGTCTGCTTGGTGGTAAACGCGTTGGCGGACAAGGAATTGGACAGTTGTGTCTGACTAACCAGGAGATGAAGAAAGAGTTTATCAGGCTGGTCCTGGAGCAGATCAAGAAGAAACCAGAGGCCGGACTGATATCGGTTTCACAGAATGATGGCGGACGTCCGTGCGAGTGTGATAATTGCAAAGCAGCAGTAGAAAAACTGGGAAATCAATCCGACCTGCTTATTCAATTTGTGAACGATGTCGCAGTTGAAGTTGAAAAGCAGTATCCCGACTTCCTGGTAGAGACTCTTGCATATACATACACCCGCAAAGCTCCGGAGACCATCCGTCCCAGAAAGAACGTGCTGATCCGCCTCTGCAGCATAGAGGGCGATTTCTCAAAGCCACTGGACTCAGAAGTTAATAAAACCTTCATGGAAGACTTCAAAGCCTGGAGTGCAATTACAGACAAGATGTTTATCTGGGACTATACAGTAGGGTTTGGAAACCTCCACCTCCCCTACCCCAACACACAGGTCCTGGCTCCTAATGTTCGAACATTCCTGGCACACAAAACAGTCGGGCTCCACGAACAGGGAGATATGTACAACCCCGAAGTCTCCCTGCAGCCCCTGAAAGCCTATCTGCTTGCCAAACTCCTCTGGCAGCCTGACATTGATCCGGACAAATTTACCAAAGAATATCTGAATGGTTACTACGGCGCAGCCGGTCCATATCTGTATGACTATGTGAAGCTGCTGGAAAAGGCAGTACAAGACAATCCCATATACATGCAATGGTGCCAGACAACGACTCCATACTTGACCAGTGATGTTCTGATAAAAGCATTCCAGCTCTTCGACAATGCAGAAAAGGCTGTTGCAGGCAATGAAAAGCTCCTCAAGCGTGTCGAAATCCAGAAGCTGGCAATCGAACAGGCATGGTTCCGGACACCGATCAAAGTGCGTGAAATCGCTAGAAAGTCATTGGCAATAGACGATGCCAAAATGCTTGATGCTTACATAAAACTGGCTGAGGAAACCGGCAATGTATTTTATGGTGAAGGCACTAAATTTAAATGGGACGATGTAAAACTCTCCGCAATCGGAGACACACAGCCGATCTCCGGTCCCGCTCCTGAGAGAGTAAAAAACCTGCCTGCAACAGACTGGAAGGAAATCCGCCTAAGCCGTGCATACCTTTCAAGAGCCGATCTGGCATCCATAGTCGATGACCCACAGGCCCTGACCGGTAAAGCTGTCAAAGCTGTCGGATCAACGTTAGAATGGGCAGTTCAGTTCAACATCTCTCCGTTTGATATAAAGGACTTCAGCAAAGCTGAGATCATATTCAGCATCAAATGCACTGGTCGCGCAAAAGCAGGCCAGGCATTCTCCGTTGGTGTCTATGATATAGCCAACCAAAAGATGTTCCCTGGGAAAACCTACAACCTGCAAGAAATCGAAGATGACAACTACCACGAATACAGCGCCGGCACCTACGACCTCCACGAAGGCATGTACATCTACCTCGCCCCACCCGGAGACGCCAAACTGCTGGACTCAGTGTATATCGACAGAGTATATTTAGTTAAAGCAAAATAAGCTAGGATTGTGATGCAGGCTTCCAGCCTGCCTTTCCCATGTGGCGATTCAAAATCGCCACATGGGATATCTAAATTCATCCTATTAATCTTGCAAATCTTGTTAATCCTGTCAAAAATGGGAGAACTGTTTCAATGCCGAAACTGCTAATCATAAGCGCCTTATTAATGTTATCCACTGCTGCATCCGCCACGAATCTCGTTTCAAACGGAAAACTATTCTCAGTCATAGTCCTCGGAGCAGACGCCAGCCCCGCAGAGAAAACCGCAGCCACGGAGCTCCAGAGCTTCATCAAACAGATATCAAAAGTAGAGATCCCAATCGCTCCAACTACAGAACCCAGTTCTACCCGCTGCCGTATATTCATAGGCCAAACTTCAATAACAAAAGCACTCATTCCCAACTTCAACTGGGACTCCCTCAAACATGACGGCATACTAATCAAACATATAAATAATGATCTTATACTGGCAGGAGACAGACCCCGCGGCACTCTCTACGCAGTCTATGATTACCTGGAGAGCCTCGGTGTTAAGTTCATCGCACCTGATGAAACCATAACCCCCAAGCTCTCTACAATCCCGATGCCAAAAGCTGATAAACTATACATCCCCAAGCTTCGTTACAGAGAGATCACCTACACCACAGTAAAATGGCAAAATCCAATATACTGTGCAAGGCTAAAACTGAGCGGTTACTATCACCGGATTCCCGAGGAATATGGAGGCAACCGCAGCATCATAGGTTTTTGCCACACATTCGAGCAGTTCATTCCCCACGAGAAGTATTTTGCACCGCATCCCGAATGGTACAGCGAAAGAGACGGCAAACGGGTAGGCTCAGATATAGTAGGTCAGCTCTGCCTTACCAACCCCGAAATGAAGCAGGAACTGATCAAAGTTGTCCTGGATGAAATCAAACGTGAACCTGGTGCTGGAATGATCTCAGTCTCCCAAAACGACGGAGGAAAACCCTGCGACTGTGCCAACTGCAGGGCCGAGGTAGCAAGGCTGGGGAACCAATCAGATCTGCTGGTACAGTTTGTAAACGATGTTGCTGCAGTCGTAGAGAAACAATACCCGAGCTTCCTGGTTGAAACTCTGGCATACGAATACACCAGGACTCCTCCCAAATCCGTCAAACCAGCCCACAACGTCCTGATCAGACTATGCACCACGGGAGACTGTTCAAAGCCTCTAAACTCGCCTGCCAACAAATCATTCATATATGACCTAAGCGCCTGGAGTGCAATCTCGGACAATCTGTTTGTCTGGGACTATGTTGCAGGTTTTGCCAATCTACACCTGCCTTTCCCAAACATCCACGTGCTCGCCCCGAACATTAAGACCTTCATAGAATACAAATCCGTAGGCGTCCACGAGAACGGTGACTTCTTCAACACCAGCGCGTCAATGCAGCCTCTGAAGATCTATGTAATGGCCAATCTCCTCTGGGATCCCTCCCAAAACACAGACAAACTCACCCGGGAGTTTATGGACGCCTACTACGGCCCCGCCGGCAAATATTTATACAGCTACACAAAACTCTTGGAGAAATCCCTCCAGGACCATCCGACCTACCTCAGATGGAGCAATATCACAACTCCATTCATGACATCGGACGTGCTGTCAAAGGCTTTCAAACTGTTCAATGATGCAGAAAAATCAGTCTCAAAGAATCCAAAACTCCTGAAAAGGGTAAAAATCCAGAGACTGTCGCTGGAACAAGCCTGGGTCCGCTCCCCCTTAAAAGTCAGGGATGCAATGAGCCCCAAAGCCCACACCAATGACGCCAAAATGGTAGATGATTACATAAAACTGGCCGAAGAGACCGGCAATGTATTTATGTATGAACAAGGCAGAATGGACTGGAACGAACTAAGGTCTGCGGCTATCGGAGACACCATATCCAACAACAATCCAGCCCCCGGGAGAGTCAAAAACCTCCCAAAAACAGACTGGAAAGAGATAAGACTGGGCAGAGTGAGCATGGCAGCTCCACTGGTAGCCACAATGGTAGATGATCCCGATGCAGTATCCGGAAAAGCAGTCCGCCTGGACGGTTCAAGTTCCACCTGGGCAGCTCAGTTCTTCCTGACCCCGTTCGACCTGAGAGATTTCAACCGTGCCGAAGTAATACTCAGCATAAAATGCACCGACAAAGCCCAAACAGGCAAAGCCTTCACCATAGGCCTCCACAACCTCGCCGAAAACAAATTCATGCCCCACCACGAGTTCACCCTGGATGAAGTAAAAGGTGATAGTTACCAGGAGTACAACGTCGGCACCTACGACCTCAAAGAAGGAATGTATATCTTTATTGCCCCACCAGGAGATGCAAAATTGCTCAGCGCGATGTATATTGATAGGGTTTATTTGGTGAGGATGAAGTAGAATTGTGATAGGCATCGTGATATAACATGTTCTATTCATATCACGATAGCTTGTATAAATCTAGAGAATTATCAACAGCTGAACTTGAAAGAAATAAAAGGATTGGCACCATCAATGGGATTAAATGACAATACAATTGAATACATTGCCCGTAGTGTTGCAACTAACCTGTCAAGAGTTCCTGCTTCATTTTGGATGGTATTGAGAAGAAGTGGTGTATTACCATTTTCTTTTTCGATTATCGTACGTAATCAGGAATTTCAGGTGGCACTTGATGCAACGCCAAAGAAAGAATATGGGATCGACGATCCGTCAACAGTTAATGACTTCTTGATTCTGGATGTTGCTGTTGATAATTGCAAGGAACCTACTGTAACCTCACCTATATGTGCAACGGTGGAATTACCAATGTATCGTGATGAAGCTTATGCTACTACATCTCTATTATCTGGTGATAGTATACTTGGTATATTGTCGTCACTCCCACTGCTTCAGATCGATGATTTAAATGATAGCTAATCGTATATACTCATTATCTGTGGGATAATCATATGCACAGGTAGATATATTTACATCTCTTTTACAGGATCAATTACACTATGATTCATTAACCAGGGCAGAGGCAGCAGAGGGTTTGTCCAAACTGGGTCTTGTCAATGAGGGATTATCTCATGCGAAATTGTTTAATTACTTTAGTTATCTGTCTCTTTGCGTTGATTCCCTGCAAATGCATTGCTGCAACGCTTTTTGCAGATGATTTCCAATATACCGACTCCCAGGCAGCACAGAAAACCTGGGTGCCCTCAGAAGGGGCCATAGCTCCCCGCCCCTCACTGTCTCAGGGCAAGAAATGCCTGATACTGAAGTCCTGGTTTACATCACAAACCACCTCTGCCGCCTGGGATAGAAAAGTCCAGCTCGATCTATCTGATGCTGCATATTTCAGTTTTCTGCTGAAAGTCGGAAGTGATTCTATCAACCGCAAAGTAACTCTCAGCTTCAGGAGTGGTGCTGAGGGAGGTTGGTATCTGTGCGAACCGGCACGTATTTCTCCGCTTGCTAAAACTGGTTGGCAGAAGATATTTCTGCTCAAGAGTCGATGCGGCAGCGTGGGCACCGGTGTTAACTGGAGCGACATCCGCGGCATACGGTTTACAATCGAAAGTACCAAGGTGCGAAACGCGTCAGATCAAATAGCTGACTTGCGGATTGAGAAAGTGAATGGTAATGAAAACCTGCTGGCAAACAGCAGCTTTGAAGTCTGCACTATCGAGAAACTCCCGGACCACTGGGGACCTGGTTACTGGGGAATGTCAGTTCCCAAGTGGACACTGGACATGGCGTCCTGGCGAAAGCATTGGGGAGTTGATAATTCTGTCAGGCATTCCGGGAAACGCTCCCTGCGAATAGTCAGCACCGGCAATGATGCAGCCGGCCAGCAGGCATGGGCCTCCTGGCGTGATGTAGAAATAGGAAAACCATATACACTCTCCGCATGGCTCAAGAGCGATAAACCCGATATGCCCGTTATAATGTTGGGGCAAACAGTCAAAGTTAGCACTAAATGGGCACGGTATTCATCTACTGAAACACAGTCTTATTCTCCCGCTATCGCATATCTGAAGCCTGCATCAGAGGGAACTCTCTGGATTGACGATGTTCAGTTTGAAAAAGGAAGCACAGCTACCGAATATGCACCGTCAATGTTTGACAACACTCTGACCGGCGAAGCTGTCCATAGAAATACGCGGGACCTGCCTGCGCTAAAGATAACCCCAGGCGGAACAACGGCATCTACAGCATCAATAGATGACCACCGGAGATTCATGCTTAACGGTACACCATTTATCCCATTCGCTCCTGTTTGCGAAAGTCTGCCAACACCTGAAATGCTCAAGGATATTGCAGAAGCCGGTTTCAATTCTGTTTGCATTATAATCTATAACAATCAAAGCGTAGATGGATTGCAGAAATTCTTCGACAGTGCCAATGCTGTCGGGTTAATGGTCATTCCAGGTATGGCCCGAGGGGTCACTCTGGACACTCTTAAGCAGTTCATAATCGCCCTCCGGGAACACCCGGCACTGGCAGCGTGGTTTGTGTATGATGAGCCCATGGCGGATGATCCTATGCCCAAACCTGCCTATGATCTCGCTAAAGGACTAGACCCGAAGCATCCGGCCTTCATCAACTACCAACCGGACTGGTACATCCCCTCAGTTCTTACTGACAACGATATCGCCTGCCTGGATTACTACCCATTGCCGGGCAGACCGCCCTCGGTAATGGCTGACTGTGCAGACAGGCTTGAGCGTGTTGCAACACCCGCAGGCAAGCCCAGCTGGATAGCTATTCAGGACTGCGGTTACGCTTATTGGATTTCCCGCGAACCAACCGCCCCGGAAGAAGAGTGCATGGTCTATCTGTCCATCGTTCATGGCATGAAAGGTTTCCTGTTCTTTGCAGCAAAACCTCTGAGCGTTGAGTTGTGGAAAGAAATGAAACAACTCGCCTATGAAGTCAAAACTCTCTCACCGATCCTGTATTCCACAGAATCAGCACCCTCAGTCTCATCACCGCAGGATTCGATCCATCTGACTGTAAAGCAATACCAGAACGACCTGTATATAATCGCAGTAAATGACTTAGCAACACCTGTAAACGCCTCCCTGACACTTCCCGAAGGTTTCACTGGCAAACTGACACTACTATTCGAAAACAGATCACTAAACCTCAAAAACGGAAAGATCACCGACAAATTCGAAGGCTACCAGCGCCACGTCTACAGACTTCAAAAGGGATAAGTAGTAGGCGCAAAAAAAACATTAAATTTTCTCAACCATTTACCGACAGTAAGGTTTGCCATGTGTCTGTTATAATAATGGGGATTAGTTCATGAAGGAGAGCAATAGTGCAAGAATATAATGAACACACCATAAGAAATGTCATTCAAAAATTGATTCAGGGAGAACTAATACATGACGAGGAAATACTTTGGACCGGGCGGCCGGATCCTTCTGTCATATTTTCAAAAGCAGACTGTTTTCTGGTTCCATTCACTGTCGTCTTGACTGTTGCAATAGTTGCGCTTTTTCTATATGTTGAAAACAATTTTCATACTGGAGTAAGTACCACAACCGACACACCAACGTTTTTCTACATACCTTTCATGATTTCTGTTCTTTATCTTGCATTCGGCCGGTTTATCTACAAGAATTGGAAGAAGAAGCATACATTTTATGCAATTACAAATAAGCGTGCATTTATACTCCACGATAACAACAACGGAAAAACAAAAGAACTA
Source organism: Abditibacteriota bacterium (assembly GCA_942493375.1). GTDB lineage: Bacteria > Armatimonadota > UBA5829 > UBA5829 > UBA5829. The sequence continues at coordinate 2,066,249 of OW818698.1, forward strand.
AAAATAGAAACACTTCAGACAATGAGCAAAGTTATAAATTCAGATGGCCATGGAAATATATATTTCGGAGAAAATCCAGGAATGTATGTATGGTTTGATAATACAGGCTTAGAAATTTTGGATAAGAATAGAGATAGATATATATCTATGTTTGTCTTTTATGATATTAGGAACGCTGCAGCAGTATATGGATTAGTAACCAGGCTTGTGCAAGAAGGAAACCAAACTACTTTGAGATAAGCCTGTTTTTTAACGCGCATTTTTCATAACAAACAGTATGGTTTGGCATGAATCTACCATAACAATGACATACATTCAGAAAGGAGAGCAATAGTGCAGGAATATAATGAACACACCATACGGAATGTCATTCATAAATTGCTTCAAGGAGAGCTAATACGTGATGAGGAAATACTCTGGACCGGGCAGCCGGATCCGTCTGTTATCTTTTCAAAAGCGGACTATTTTCTGGTTCCGTTCACTGTCGTCTTGACTGCTATAGTAATTGTACCTTTTTTATTCGTTGGAAATAATGCTAGTAATGGAGCAAACGCTACAAATGAAATACCAATGTTTTACTACATATTTTTAATTATGTCTGTTCTTGATATTACAATCGGACGGTTTATCCGCAAGAACAGGAAGAAGAAGCATACATTTTATGCAATTACGAATAAGCGTGCATTTATACTCTACGATAACATAATTGGAAAAACAAAAGAGCTTAGAATAGATACACTTCATGTAATGAGTAGAAATATTAGATCAGATGGCCATGGGACTATATATTTCGGAGAAGACCCGGGAATGTACGAATGGTTTGAAAATTCAGGTATGGAACAATTGTGTAAATATAGATATGGATATATATCCCCATTTGCCTTTTTTGACATTAGAAATGCTGCGGCTGTATATGGATTAGTAACAAGGCTTATTCAAGAGAGAAATAATAATGCTCTATGATAGTGTTTTAATAACCTACAAATTATCCATCAAGCTTCGCTGTTACCCCATCAGTAAGTAAAAGCTGACTGTGTAAATGAGATAATCCTATATAAAGGATATTATGGAATTGAATAGACCAATGAATGAACTTCAGAATATCATCAGTAAACGTCTTCAGAATGTATTCATACCTGGAGAAGAAATAATATGGGCAGGACAGCCAGATCCAACAGTTATATTCTCAAGAAAGGATTCATTTATTGTACCCTACAGTTTAATTTTTAATGGTATTATGTTCCACGGAATATCGCGATTCATAACTCACATGTTGTCGATTAAATTGGGTCCTACCGATGTTTTTTATAATGCAGTTATGATTCCTGCTCTTCTTGTTTTTACCCTTATGACTACCGTTGCTTTATACCTGCTATTTGGGCGCTTTATATATAAGAAATGGAAAAAGGAGCATACAATACATATTATTACAAACAGACGATTATTGAATTTCTTTGACTATAAAAAAGGTAATTTAGATGGCATTGCACTTGAGGATGTTGAGAAAGTCAGCAAAGAGGTCTCTTCTGACGGTCATGGAACTATTATTTTTGGTGATGTAAAAAAAAGAGCGATGCGATATGACAATACAGGACTGGATTTTGCTAACGATTTATATTACAAACCTGCATTTGCTTTCTATGATATTAAAAATGTTAACCAAGTATATAAAATAATCAACGAGCTTCTATACCAAAGAGGCTAAAAGCTAAGTTAATAGATATACCCGAAACCGCCGAAACCGGGACTGCCACCTTTTCCTTCTCCAAGTCTCCCCCTCCACTCCGCGTCCTCCGCGTCTCCGCACGCCACATTCCTTCCGTGTATTCAGTGTATTCCGTCGTTAAATAATCCCAAAAACTGGACAGTTCCCCCCATTTGTGTTCAAATATATGTAAAGTACCCACAGGAGTTCCCTCCATGAAGTATCTCTTGCCCTTTCTCTTTTTATTTCTATTGTCTATTCCTGTTTCCGCTTCCACCCGTAAATCACCAGACTTTCTGTCAGTCAAAATCGAAGATGCTTTCTGGTCGCCTAAGCAGAGCATCTACAGGCACAATTCCATCCCGAATTCCTGGCAGTATGTAACGAAAGAGATCGAGGACAATGAGATCGCTGCCGGTTGGCGCAATGAGACCAGGGGCAACGATACTCCCTGGAACCAGGCAAACCTGCATAAAGTAATGGAAACCGTAGCGTACAGCCTCGGGCAGGAGGACGATCCCGAGCTAGCTAAGAAAGCCGATCACATAATCTCAGCCATAGCAGCAGCCCAGCAGCCTAATGGGTATGTAAATGCACTTATAACCGTCCGCAAGATGACTCCATGGGAAAACCTGGACGGTCAGCACGATGGCTATGTTGCTGGTCACATGATCGAAGCCGCAGTCGCTTACTACGAATGCACTGGTAAACGGGCTTTCCTGGACGATGCCTGCAAGATGGCCGATCACATATACCAGTATTTCATCATCGAAAAACACCCGGGCTACTGCGGACACGCTGAACTGGAACTTGCCTTGGTCAGGCTATACAAGATCACCGGTCAGAAAAAGTATCTCGAGCTTGCAAAGGACTGGATAGAGCGCAGGGGTGGTGAATGGACACGTTCCCGGCCTTATGACAGGACATATTTCATGGATCAGCAACCGATTTCGCAGATGCAGGAAGTAACCGGCCACGCTGTCCGTTCGATGTTCTACCTGACAGGTGTTGCCGGAGTCGCTGCTGAAACAAACGACAAAATCCTTACATCCGCAGCCAGAAGACTCTGGACAGACACCATTTCGCGAAAAATGTATATCACCGGTGGAGTAGGTTCCCTGGACAAAGATGAAGCCTTCGGTCCTGCATACGACCTGCCGAACAACAGCTACTGTGAGTCCTGCGCAGCCTGCGGACTCATTTACTTTGCACACAACATGTTCCTGCTGGACGGCAAATCAGAGAGTATAGATGTCCTGGAGCGTTCCCTTTACAACAACCTCCTGCACGCAATATCCATCGATGGTAAAACAACCTACTACAAAAATCCATTGTCAGACAAAGAGAACCCCAGAAACAACTGCTGGGTCTGCTGCCCTCCGTGCATTTCCCGAACACTTCTAGGCATACAGAGATACATATATGCATACTCAGACAGCGCCATATACGTCAATCTCTACATAGGCAGCACCGCGGCAATCAACCTCAAATCAGGACCAGTCGAACTCTCCCAGCAGTCCAACTATCCACAGGATGGCAGGGTCAATATCAAGTTCAACAATCTCAAATCCAACAAATTCGAATTAAAACTCAGAATCCCAGGCTGGTGCCGGAACTGGTCAGTCTCTCTTAACAACAAAACCATCTCAAAGCCAAAGCTTACCGATGGTTATCTCTGCCTGAACCGCAAATGGTCAACCAGCGACACCATAACCTTTGATATGTCCATGCCCATCGAACGAATAGAAGCCAACCCAAAGGTTAAACAGGACAACGGAATGGTAACCATCACCCGGGGGCCTGTAGTATACGGACTTGAAGGCATAGATAATTCCGGTAACATAGACTCAACCCTTGCAGCAAAGCAAGAGTTCAAATCCGAATACCGGGCTGACATGCTTGGAGGAATCACCGCCGTCACTGCAACCGACAACAACGGCAAAACACTGACCGCCATCCCATTCTATGCAATGGCCAACCGCGAACTCAGTTCTCAATCGATCTGGATCAAGCAGGACGGCAAATCCGAAAACCCGATCGGATGGGATGCACTCCTATACAGGCACTATAATCCATGAAATTCACTCTAGTAATCGTATTTATTCTAATAGCCAACACAGCACATGCAGCACCGCGTAAGATTGTCGGTGTACACAGCCTGCAAATAATCTCAAGGCTCACCGGTACACCATCTCTCAACAACACTAAAACGCCATACGACATCGGGGGCACCGACCTGGGGATTCCGATCAGATACAAGAACAAGACCTATTTCCTGTTTGGAGACACATTCAGCGGTGAGGACGTAGATACCGGAGGAAACTGGCGAAGAAACACGGTAGCCTGGAGCAGTGACACCAATCTCTCGGATGGCATCAAATTCGATGGTTTCGCAGTAGATAAAAAATCGCCTCAGGCCAAGCAGACATTCACCAGCAACATACCGCCCAATGTAGTTACAAACATTCCCACCGGAGGTATCACCATCAAAGACCGGATGTATGCCTGGTTTATGAACGTCACCCAGTGGGGTCCGAAAGGTGGAGAATGGTATATCAGCCAGGCAGAACTTACAAAATGGAATGACAACACCACCGGGTTTGATCTCGTCAAAGCTTGCACATTCCCGGGAAACAGCAACTTCGGTATGGTAGCTGCAAGGGAGGGAGTAGCTAAGGATCCTTACATCTACCTCTGGGGCACGCCCGCAGGTCGATTTGGAAATGGCGTAAAACTCGCCAGATTCCTGCCTTCGAAGATCGAAAACCTCAGCTCCTATCAATTCTACAAAGGCACAATCAAAGGAGTTCCGCAGTGGGAAAATAATGAGTCAGCTGGATCCTTCATGATTGACGGACATGTCGGAGAAATGTCCGTCATATACAACCAGTATCTACACGCCTGGATTATGATGTATTTCAACCAGATAGACAACAAGATCGAAATCCGCCAGTCAGACACTCCCTGGGGTCCCTGGTCTACTCCAACCACAGTCATGACCCTGGCTCAAGGCCCAACAGGCACCTATGGCATCTACGCCCCCTACATTCTCCCACAATGGGTAGAGGACAAAGGCAAAACAATCTACTTCACCCTGTCAGTCTGGGTGCCCTACGATGTCTACCTGGCAAAAGTAACCCTGGACACAGAACCAACCAAATAACCTATTGCGCTCTCCCAACCAGCCTCAATGTCTCCCCAACCAATGGCTCCAATATATCTATCCTGTTCCGCTGAGGAATAATATAAAACCCGGTCACGTCTTTCGCCAGCTTACCCACAAGATCAATTACAATATCCATGGCGGCCTTCCGCTGGTCCTCAACGTTAGTATACTGGTCCATTTTCTGCCTTATGTTATCCGGAACCACAATCCCCGGGACTTCATTGTGCAGGAACTCAGCATTCCTGAGAGATAATAAGGGCAGCAGTCCCAGATATATCGGAATATCCACATCCGATTCAACCATAGCATCTCGAAGCATGTAATAGCGTTCAACAGAAAACACCGGTTGGGTCATCACAAAATTCGCTCCGGCTTCAATCTTGCGTTTGAGTTTGGTTATCTGACCTGCAATTGACCTGACATTCGGATTAAGGGCAACCCCGATAGCCACCGGAGGCCTGTCCGTCCCCTGGTTCATTATTGAATCATTAAACTCGGACACCAGGCGGACAAGTCCGACAGATGACACATCAAAGACTCCCGATGTGCTGGTATCTTCACACATCCTGACAGGATCACCGGTAATGCACAACAAAGACTCCAGTCCCAGGACATGCGCTCCCATCACTGTAGACTGTAAGGCAATCCGGTTCCTGTCCCTGCTGGTCATATGCAGGATTATTTGAGTAGGCACATGGTGACGGATAATACCAGCCAGCGCCAGGTTATCTACCCTTATAGATGCCAGCGGATTGTCCGCCAGAGATATTGTACTGACCCCAAACTCTTCAGCCTGCTTCGCTGCAGCAATCACCTGCTCCATATTCACACCAGCCGGAGGATCAAGCTCCACAATCACAGGTCCAGGCAACTGGGGAGCTGTGCGAACTGGTTTTTCAGCCGAAACTTCACTCGTTTGGCTGATAGTTACAACTGCAGATTGTGTCTTCGATTCAAAATGTGCCGACAGCATCGATGCAATCAGCCTTATAGTCTCAGGACCAATCCCACAGCATCCGCCCACCAATCTGGCCCCACGCCCAACCAGCTCCACAGATCTTTGGGCTATGTAGGAAGGACTGGATTTATAAAAGAGCCTGTGTTCCACCTGCTCAGGAAATCCAGCGTTGAGGAATGCAGAGGCAGGAACTCCCAGCTTTGAAATCGCTTTAACTGCCTCAGAGACCGATGCAAACCCATATCCGCAATTGGCGCCGACGACATTCGCTCCGGCTGACACGACCTGTTTTGCTGCCTCCGACGGAATCGTTCCATCCGCCAGTTTCGCACCTGCTCCAAACGCCATCTGAGCTACAATCGGCAGATCAGTAAGTGCCCGGGCACAGGCCACAGCCAGGCATATGTCCGAAATGTTAGTAAAACTCTCAAACATCAACAGGTCAACACCTGAATCCAACAGTGCGCCAACCTGTTCTGCGAAGCACATAACCTGCTCTTCTTTGCCCAAAGGTTCGCCTTCCACCTTTGGAAGTGGACCTACTGAACCTGCTACATATGCCTTGCTTCCCGCCGCTCTCTTCGCCAGGATTACACCGGATGTTATAACCTCGCGGATTTGCGAGTCCATCCCGCGCTTCCCCAGGCTGATGCGGTTTGCAGCGAAGGTGTTGGTCTCAATAACTCTGCTGCCGGCAGACACATAGTCTTCATGCAGCTTCAAGACTATATCCGGACACACGATATTGCATGACTCGATCCCTTTGGAGATATCCGCTCCCCGGGAGATCATTTCGGTGCCGATTGCACCATCACCCAGAAGTACAGACTCCTTCAATTGGTCCAGAAATGTGGATATCAACCCAGGCTTACCCCTCTTTGCAAGAGCTCATTCGTTTTATTTGTGGAACAAGCTTCGCAGCGATACTGTGGATGTGGATCGTCGGTTCGATCGTAGTTAGCAGCCCGAATCAACCGATACCCGCGTGAGACATGCCCACAATCGCAGCAGGTTACTTCGTGCTTTACTTCCCAGGTAGGGAATTTCTGATTGGGACGGAAGATAAACCGGTCAACCCAAAAGAAGATCAACCCGCCAATAAAGTTGGCAACTACAGTGGAATAGAGTCCCCCGAGGTTTGCCAGAAAGACAACACAGAGGGCGAGAATTGGTGTAGACATCTGCCAGCGCAGCAAGTAAAGAAGGTATTTGCGGTACATTAAGCTCCTCCATCGTCCAACGCTACGAAAGTTGATTCTAAGCGGGCCTCATACTCTGAAGGAGAGAGCAGCGGAAAAGCACCTTGCCAGTGCCCATTATACCAAAATAGGAGTTAAATATTCAATGTTAGACCAGACAGGATTCACAAGATTTACAAGTAGTAATTTTCATACTTGTAAATCTTGTTAATCCTGTCCAAAAAAATGACTCTTCGCAGAGTAAAATGATCCCTCCAGGGATTCCCATACCTGGAGGGATCGCGGATTAATAGATGCTAACTATTTAGACAGCGGTAGTTCAGTCTTACCGACTATCTTACCGGTCACATAGTTCACTTCAAGCAACTGAGGACCACGGATCAGGTAGACCGAATCTCCGGAGACTGTAAATCCGGAAGGTGGCTGTCCAGGACCGTGCATACCAGGTCCTCCAGGCCCACCAGGTCCGCCCATTCCGGGCATTCCGGGCATTCCGGGCATTCCAGGTCCGCGCATTCCTGGCATTCCAGGTCCACCGGGTCCGCCGGGTCCCATTCCAGGCATCCCCTGCCCAGGACCTCCAGGTCCCATCGGAGGCATCCCCGGCATCCCGTCAGGAGGTCCACCAGGTCCCATATTGCCCATCGGAGCAATCGCAGGCTTTGCAGGAGTCGGAGGACTCGGCAGGGCTATTTTATTACTGACTTTTAGGGTAGCCGGATCAACTATAAGCAGTTGATTACCATTCAGAACTAGAACACTCTCTACTCCAGTGCTGCTCTTGACCGTGTCAAACATAGCAGGTAGAGGAGGAGGTTGCATTGCAGTCTTACTAACAGTCGGAAGCTCGAGCTTTAGTTCGCTCTTGCTCTTAAGTCCATCAGCGCTGTATTTAACCAGCTTAGGACCAACCATAACAAATACTCCCTGGGAATTGGTCTTGACCATTGATGCATGACCCTCCGGGAGCATGACCATTGGAGGACCACCAAACCGGGGACCCATTCCATGGCCGCTCCTCCCAATGACCAACACAACAGCAAACAAAACCACAAGGACAGCAGCTAACACTATGAAGAAATTCTTTGTACTCATCGACTTGAACCCCTTTCAAACTATTGGTCGTCAGCACCATCCTGCCAGCAACCTCTATATACATGCTACCCTATGAAAATCGCAGGACAGTCGCAATAGTATGTAGAGTTAATCTCAAATAATGCAAGATCGACGACATTTTCTGATAGCATTATTTACCGCTTGTGGACTTTATTAAAATCTCGTTAGAGTACCTTTTTTCTCCACAAATTCACAGAGATCAGATCAGCAATCGCTTCTTATCATCTTTGCGGTGTAACAGTTCACTGTTAACAGAAGTATGTCATCCTGAATGCAATGAAGGATCTGCTTTATTGAGATCCTTCATTGCATTCAGGATGACATACTACCCAAGACTGAAAACTTACTTTGCGGCTTTGCGTGAAAATCAATCTTTTCTGAGCACTAAAATGGTATGAGCTCCGGATCTATAACACAATATCGGATTCTCTCTCGTTTCCAAGTATAAGTGACATGCACCAGTCCATCCCGGGTCTGGATAATCGCTGGATAACTAAACTCCGCATCCTTTTCTTCTTCTATAACCGACACATTCTGCCATATGTCACCATCAAGAGATATCGCCAGATTAATCGGAGATCGTCCGTTCTCCGTATGGTTATATACCATCATGTGCCGCCCATCCGCTAAAGTAACCGCATCGATCCCGGAATTTGGGTTAGGAATAGAGGTCAGAGACATAGGTCCCCAGGTCTCCCCCATATCATCTGAAGAAATACGGAAGATTCTACCATCAAGTGTCCGCCCTATAGACAGCAAACAATCACCACCGGGGACTAAAACACTGGGTTGAATCGCTCCAATTTCTACACCATCATTCACCGGACCCGATGACTGCCAGCTCTTGCCAAAGTCACCAGTACGCTCATATTGCACCCGCCAGCACGGAATCGGATTTCCTGGTGTCTCAATACTAGAAGGGCACAGCAACTCACCATTCGGAAGCAGCACCGGTTTGTTCTTGATAGGTCCCAAAATCCCATCAGGCAAACGGACTGCATCACTCCAGGTTTCCCCACTATCATCGCTCTTCTTCAGCATCCCCCACCAATTCCGGACAGTAGGCCCCACCTTATAAAACAGCAGCAACGGACCGTTAGGATATTGAAATAACACCGGATTCCAACAAGGAACCCGTGAACCGTCTGCCTGCACACCATCAGCAACTCTCCCCGGCTCAGTCCAGTGATCAGCCTCTCTATGAGACATCCATATTTCTACATCCGGATTTCCCTCACCAGTCCCACCAAACCACGCAGCCACAAGTCCTCTCGAAGTCTCTGCCAGGGTAGATGCATGACACTCCGGAAATGATGCACTCTCGTAGATAAACTCTCGTTCAATTATGATGTCTTTAGATTCATCCATGGAACACCTCTCGAGCCAAAGCAGAAAACAACTCCGCTGTTTTTCAATCATATGTATTGGTTAACGGTTAAAGATTGACCATCAACCTTGTTTTCTCCTTTATATTCCGGAATTCCAGCATATGAGTATTCCATTACGTAAGGTAGCGGTTTGCTCATCCAAACCCAAAGGACTATAATAAATGCATCGGGTGTACGCCTTTCTTATTCAAACAACCCAGAGAAGGCTGTTACGACGTCACCTTAATAATCAGAACGTATAAGTGTTTACCTATCACTCGTTTGGTGGGTCAGTACTTGTGTGTTCAGACGGGTGTAATTAATGTCTGTTGCTCAGCTTTTGGGCGGTTCCGCGGCATGTTGCGGGGCAGCTCTATTTTTTTGGCTGGCTGCCTTTGTAACAGGTATGTACCGACCAAAGTACTCCGGACCTGCCATAACTATACCAATGATTGCCGGCAGCGTCTGCCTTATACTTGTTGCGTTGATCGGTGGATATGAGACCATATTTATTCGCTTCCCCTGGTTTTTGGGCGATGCCGGATTCTTCTTCACCGTAGACCCGCTCAGCCGCTGGTTCCTCGCCATTATCGGTATCGTCGGCATCCCTGTCATAATGTTCTCACCCGGTTATCTTCATCATCTCCGCCATCGCGTATCTCTTGGTTATATCTGGGCAGCTCTTGCTCTATTGATGATCAGTATGGCCGGTGTCGTACTCTCTGCAAACGCTCTGGTCTTCCTGGTAACCTGGGAAGTGATGGCCATATCATCATTCGTCCTGGTCATCTCAGACCACGAGCAGCGCGATATCAGGCATGCTGCATTCATCTACCTGGGAGCAACACGAACAGGCACTGCATTCCTGATGGCAGGATTCCTCTGGGCGCATTACCTGACCGGAAGCTGGGTATTCACCGATTGGGCCCTGTCCGGAACTGCAGCAATTGGACCAGCCATATTGATTTTTATCGGACTTGCCACCAAAGCCGGATGCTGGCCTTTCCACCTTTGGCTTCCGATAGCCCATCCCGCAGCACCGGCCCCGGTATCTGCCCTGATGAGCGGGGTAATGATCAAGACCGCCATCTACGCAATGGTCCGTTTGTTCATCGTAGGCAACCACATAAATGCTCCCGCCATCGGACCAATCCTGCTGATCCTCGGTGCAATCTCCGCATTCTGGGGTGTCATATTCGCCCTCCTTCAACACGACCTCAAACGCCTGCTGGCATATCACAGCGTTGAAAACATCGGAATTATACTGATGGGCTTGGGAGTATCTCTGATTGCCACCAGCTACAATGCACCGGTAATCGCTCAGCTTGGCCTGGCTGCAGCACTCTTCCATACTCTCAACCATGCAATATTCAAAAGCCTGCTATTCCTGGGAACTGGAGCTATCGATGCACGGACTCACCTTCGCAACGTAGAACAACTCGGTGGACTGATCCGCCGTATGCCCTGGACCGCTGCAGCGTTCATAGTCGGAAGCGCATCAATCTGCGCCCTGCCCCCTCTCAACGGTTTCGCCAGTGAATGGTTACTATACCAGGGCTTCTTCGGGCTTGCGATGAATGGGCCATCTGTTGCGTCAAGACTTGGTGCGCTGTTTCTGATGGGTTGGCTGGCGTTGATCGGCGCTCTGGCTATTGCCTGTTTCGTCAAAGCAGTCGGAATCGTCTTTCTTGGAGTTCCCAGGAGCGAGAAAGCCGAAAACGCCCACGAAGCCGGGGCAGGAATGGTCGGTGCTCAAGTGATACTAGCTGTGCTGTGTGCAGTGCTTGGTATCTCAGCAACAACAGTGTTAGTTCCGCTCAGTCAGATTACTGCTCAAATTGGCAACGGCGTCTCCCTGACCGGTGTCTGGACTCTGCCTATGCCGTTACTAGCCATAATCCTGGTCTTCACAGTGGGTGCCATCGCTGCCTGGATGAAGCAACTGTCCAAGGCACACCCGTCCAGAACTTTTATTACCTGGGAATGTGGATTCGGTGATCTCGGTCCCCGGACCCAATACACTGCCGCCAGTTTTGCCCAACCTATATCCCGCATCTTCGGAGCAATATACGGCTATGCCACACAGATTACAGTCGGAGGCAAAAACCGCCGCTTGTTCCCGCAGACTGTAGATGCCGAGACAACCCATGAGGCTTACCTGGAAACCAAAATCTATGCTCCGTTCCTCCGAAACATTCAACGCGCAGCCGGAGTATTTCTGATGCGGTTGCAGGCAGGCAGCGTCCACCAATACCTGTTCTATATGGCCGTAGTATTAGGACTGTTGATCTGGGTAGGAGTGCACTAATGAATACGCTGCTTCTATTCATATTCCATACGGTCAACCTTCTTGTCGTCCCGTTGCTGTTGGTAGGACTGATCCGCAAATTCAAAGCACTGATGCAAAACCGCACAGGCGCACCAGTCTTGCAACCATTCTATGATCTAGCCAAACTCCTGCGCAAGTCACAGACAGTCAGTAAGACCGCCAGCTGGGTATTCACACTGGCTCCAATTGTTGGCCTTGCAATTGCCCTAATGGCAGCTGTTCTGGTTCCGTGGTCAAGTGCGCTTCTTAACCCTGAATGTGCACCCTGGACAAATTTTCTGCTGGTCCTGTATCTGCTGGCACTCGGTAAATTCCTGACGCTGCTGGCAGCAATTGACACCGGCTCTGCATTCGGAGGACTGGGAGCAAGCCGCGAGGCCACAATCTCGATGCTGGTTGAACCAACACTGATTATGGGACTGGGTGCGCTGGCCTTAGGAGCAAAAAGCACAAACCTGCTGACAATCTATGCTGGTCCTATCAACCCGTTCATCGCAGTATTGGTAGGTCTGGCATTGATCATAGCTGCATTAGCAGAACTCTCACGGATGCCGGTAGATGATCCAACAACTCACCTGGAACTGACGATGGTGCACGAGGCAATGATCCTTGAATACAGCGGACGCAGTCTGGCGATCATTGAATACGCCGTTGCCCTGCGCACATGCATATTCCTCGGCCTCGCAGTCCAGACACTACTGCACATCTGGCCTGAATACTATGCACTATCGCTATTCCCGCGCTACCTAATCGGCCTGGGTGCTCTATCAATATTAGGAATCGCAGTAGCTATAGCAGAAGGTGTGCTGGTAAAACTAAAATGGCGCAGCGTCCCCAACTTTCTTGCCTACGCCGCCATCCTAAGCCTGCTAGCCGCCCTTGTAGCCGCAGCACAGATATAGATATTTGTCATCCTGAAGTATGAAGGATCTGCTTTACCGGATATATGCTAAATTGTGGTGCAGGCTTCCAGCCTGCCATCTCTATTTACAAGAATTTATAATCGCATAATGTATCAAAAAACCACGGACCCATTTCCCATTCTTTTTCCGTGTATTCCGTGTATTCCGTGGTTAAAAAGGATCTTAAAACATGAACCTTTCGCAAATTGATTTATTCGCCGCGGGCGCAGCAGTCATAGCCGTGTGGATGTGCGGGGTTACCCGCGTCAAGATGCAGCTGTGGGGTATGATATTCCAGACCGCCCTCCTGTCAGCTATTTGCCTGCTGATCGATATAGCTGACAAATCCAGCCACCTGCTTATCCTCGCAGCAGCAATGTTTGTAATAAAAGCTGTCGCCATACCCGTATTCCTGGAAAGATCAGCTAAACGTATGGATATAATCCGGGACAAAGGCGCCAACATACACCCTACCTTGGCATTAGTCATAGGTTGCGGACTATTAATAACAGGCTATTTTCTGGCTCCAAAATTCGGTGTCCCGGAAATGCTGAACATAGGCTCAGCCGGTATGGCTGTCGCGCTGCTATTTATAGGAATGCTCCTGATGACCACCCGCAGGCTGGCTATCAGCCAGGTGATCGGGTTCCTTACAATGGAAAACGGCATCTCTCTATACAGCCTGACACAGACCCGCGGTATGCCGCTGTTATTAGAAATGGCCATCGTATTTGAAGTCCTGATATGTGTCCTTATCGCCGGGCTGGTTATCTTCCACATCAACCGCAACTTCGAACACATTGATGTAACTCACATGAAGGGGTTGCGACATTGAGCATTTTCCTGTTAATAACAATACTGCCATTGTCGGTTGCAATACTGGGCCTGATCCCACGCACAGCCCGTTGGCTGCCATGGGCAAGCGCAACTGTAATGCTTACCCAAATCCCTATAGTGATCTGGGCATGCTACCCTGCATTTACCGGAGTAACGATAACCTACGGTGTGCTGAGTATAGATGGAATCGGGGCCGCGTTCACCCTCATCACCACCATCGTCGCCGCTGCTGCAATGGTTCAGGCTGCACTGGTCCTCCCAGCTGAACGGCTGGATGGTCACCAGGTCTCAGACCGTCGCTTCTGCTTTTTCTTCACTCTTTCAGCCCTATTTATCATCGCAATGTACATTGTCCCATTGGCCCAGCACCTTGGACTGCTCTGGATCGCAATTGAAGCTACGACCCTGATGTCTGCCTCACTGATCAATTACCACCGCAGCCGTGACTCTATAGAAGCCACCTGGAAATATCTGCTGCTCTGCAGTGTAGGTATAGCTTTCGCACTCTTCGGCACCACACTCATATACGCCGCCCAGCACAGTTTCACAACAGGCGGGACAATGATGATCGGTGAACTTATCAGCAAGGCCAAAGATATGGACCCTCACCTGCTTCGACTGGGGTTTGTCTTCTGTCTCCTGGGTTATGGCACCAAAGCAGGCATCTTCCCGCTGCACAACTGGCTCCCGGATGCCCACAGTGAGGCTCCCTCTTCAGTATCAGCAATGTTATCCGGAGCCTTATTAAACTGTGCACTGGTCGCCATTTGGAGGCTCTCTCAGGTCGTAACCGCCGCCGGACAAGTCAGTCTGCTGCACAACCTGCTTGTTCCAGCAGGAGCAATCACTGTAGTCGCCGCCAGCCTTATGCTTATCCGCCAGCACGATTTAAAACGCATGCTCGCTTACTCAAGTGTTGAGCACGTCGGATTATTGACACTGGCAATTGGAATTGGTTCCGGGCCTATTTTCATCCTGCATGCTCTGAATCACAGCATAGTAAAAGTAACCCTTTTCCTTCTCGCTGGAGGCATCCTGCACGCCTACGGAACCAAGTCACTCTCTAAACTTGGAGGCATCTTGAAGACAGTCCCTATATGGGGAATCGTCCTGATGGCTGCCGGTTTCGCTATCGCAGGAAGTCCACCGTTTGGGACATTCATAAGTGAATGGCTGCTGCTCAGGGATACATTCGCTGCAGGCCAAATCGCCGCCGCAGTAGCTGTTATAATCGGTCTGTCCATCGCATTCATAGCCATCACTATGCACATAGGCAAGGTAGTATTCGGATCAGAAAAAACACCCGCAAAGACCGCTCCTGTTAGCAGTTGGGCTGTTGTCCCCGCGATATTATTGGTCTTCTCGCTGGCAGCCGGACTAGCCCTGTCGCCGCCGGTTATGCACGTGCTTACAGGCCTGATTCAAACAGGAGGAGCACGATAATGGGATTTAAACGAGTCGATACAAATCCGGATACTCTGACCCAGACTGCAAAGAACTGGCTAAAGCAGCCCGGCAGACGCTTCGGTCACTTAACAGCACGCAAACTCACAGACGATCAATATGCTATCGAAGTTCTCCTGCTGGACGTAAAAGCAGGCAGCGGCACTCTCTTCACTGCTCCGCTACCGCCAGGTGAACTGAATTACCCTTCTCTGACCCCTGAAGTCACTGCCGCGCACTGGGCAGAAAGAGCTGTTGGAGATTTCTTCGGAATCCAGGCTATCGGGCATCCGCGTTGGAAATCCCTTGTATTGCACTCTGATGCCTGGCCGGATGATGCTTCCCCTCTCTCACTGCTACCAAGGTTACATCAGGAGCCCTACCAGTTTATCGAAGTATCCGGTGAAGGTGTCCACGAAATCCCGGTTGGTCCGATACACGCCGGTATCATCGAACCCGGACATTTCAGATTCAGCTGCGCAGGAGAGATCATATCCAACCTTGATATAAGGCTGGGTTATCAACACAGAGGAATCGAAAAGCGCTTAACTGAGCTCCCCTGGCAGCAGACCAACTATCTAGCCGAAGCCGCCAGCACCGATACTGCAGCAGGCAATGCACTGGCCCACGCTGTAGCAATCGAACAGATATTCGGTATCGATCCCCCACCCCGTGCACAGTATTTAAGAACAATCGCACTCGAACTGGAACGCCTGGCAAACCACGTAGGAGACATCGGTGCAATATCCGGAGACATAGGCTACAGCGCAGGAGCCGCACTCTTCCCACCAATGCGCGGGGCTGTATTGGCACTTGCCCAGCTGCTTACCGGAACCCGCAGGCAGCGTTATTACATCCTGCCGGGCAGAGTTGCGCGCGATCTGGATGACACTCGTCGAAGCACATTCATCCAAAATCTTGCAGACATCAAGATACGCCTGCAGGAACTGATCCCGCTGGTATTAGAGAACCCGTCAGCACTCGAGCGTATGGAAGGCACAGGTCACCTCAGCCCAACCCTCGCCCGTGATTTCGGAATGGTAGGCCCTGCAGCCCGTGCCAGTGGCAGTCACTACGACGCCCGCACAGCATTTGCTCACGGCATCCATCCCACAAACACTTTCACACCTGCCAGACGTGGAACAGGGGATGCATTAGCCAGAACCCAGATAAGGTCCGATGAAATATACACAAGCATAGAGTTGATAAACAGCCTGCTGGACAATCTCCCAACCGGTCCTACATTCACCGATTGCACCCAGGAAACGTTGCCGCCTGACTCATTCGGAATCGGGATAGTAGAAGCCTGGAGGGGGGAACTCATTCACTGGATCACAACCGATGCAGCAGGCCAGATCTCAAGATATTCAATCAAAGATCCGAGCTTCAACAACTGGACAGGCCTGGCCATAGCAGTTCGAGGAAACCTGGTCGCAGACTTCCCGCTGTGCAACAAGAGTTTCAACCTATCCTACAGCGGAAACGACTTATAAAACCCTGCTAGGTTCAATGATTGGGTATCTTCGTATTTAGATCGAATGATGCCTTAACTGAATAAATTATCACGCAAAGCCGCAAAGGCGCTAAGAAAGCAGATTTACGTAATAGTCCAGTATTTTGGGAATAAAGTCCAGCTACATTGAATCATCCGAACTCAGCGCAATCCATTCGTGCTGAGCGAACCAAAGGTAGCGCTTAGCACTGGATGTTTGGGTGAGTCGAAGTATGAATGGATTGCGCGGCGGTCAACTCAAGTAACTGGGAGTCCTTCAATTGAAAAATAATAAGTTTTCCTTCTTAGCGTCTTTGCGGCTTTGCGTGAGATTAAAAAGAATTTCGGCTTGCTCAGGAGCATGAATAATCAATGAATAATCCACTTTTGTCATTACTAAAAACCGGTATCATCACTCAGAATGATCTATTCCCTGATCTGACAGATGATGCCAATGGACTGCCTACGCTCACTCAGTCGCCCTGTCAGGGCACTAGCTGCAGCAAATGTATCAAATCCTGCCCAATGAACGCAATAACTCTCTCTGATGGCGCAGTGACCCTTGACCGTGGACGCTGCCTGGGTTGTAATGCTTGTGTAGCAATCTGTCCATCGGGAACCATCATAGCCGACCGTTCAACCAAAACAGCCGTTCGCACAAGGGAAGAACTCATACTCTCCACCAACCCGAAGCCAACTCCTGAGCAAACCACAGTTAAACACCCATTCCACCGTTCCCTGCATGTCCGAGAAGTAGCTACCGGGGACAGTGCATGTGATCTGGAAGTAATCGCCTCCACCAACGCAATATTCGACATAGCCCGCTTCGGTATACACTTCGTAGCATCCCCCAGATTCGCAGATGCACTCCTTGTCACCGGACCAGTAGGCAGAGCAATGCAGGAACCCCTTCGCCGTTGTTACGATGCAATGGCTGACCCACGCATAGTCATCGCAGCAGGCGTCAGCGCAATCTGTGGAGGAATGCACGCCGATGGATACGCTGGTGCCAACGGAGTTTCCAGCATCCTGCCGGTATCAGTCTACATCCCAGGCGACGCCCCCCACCCCTGGAGCATCATCTTCGGACTCATGCTTGCAATGGGACGGATATAGATCCTGGGATCGCCGAACCCCAGTTCGGCACCCCAGGTAAATACGGAGTTTTCAACAGTGGAACACATATAACAAGTTCAAAGACCCAACAAGCCAAATCCGTTTGCGCTGCGTCTGTCGAAGCGTAAGTAGATCCTCCTGTTAATGTTTCGTAATCCTGTTAAAAGGGGCATGACTGTAACACAGACATTCCATTAGGCTGTCGGCATTTCCCATAAGACAGGAGATCATAGCTATGTATGCAACCCAGGACCTGCGCAACGAACATGAAGGCGTGAAAGTGGCTCTTGCAGTGCTGGACCACTTCTCTAAAGAGATACAAGCCGAAAGAGCTGTCAATATTGACGATATTGAGCAGTTGGTTGACTTCCTCAGGACTTTCGTTGACCGGTGCCATCACGGTAAAGAAGAAGACTTGCTGTTCCCCGCACTGGAAAAAGCTGGTATGCCAAAAGAAAACGGACCTATTGGTGTAATGCTTGCCGATCATGCACAGGGACGTGAATATATCCGCACGATGAATGAATCTATACCAGGTCTGCGGGAAGGCGATCCGGAGAGCCAGTCTCAATTTGCATCAGCAGCACGTGGATATTCATGTCTACTCCACAACCATATAGTCAAAGAAAATGAAGTCCTTTTCATTATGGCCGAACAAAACCTGACACCACAGGTCCATGAAGAATTAGCCAGAGGATTCGACCAGATAGAGCAGGAACGGATTGGCCCGGGCGTACACGAACGCTACCACGCGCTCCTTGATCGTCTCAGTAATGAATATTTATAATCCCTGGGATCACCGAACCCCAGTTCGGCACCCCAGGCCAATAAGCCACCATTCATGTTTTAGAGCTATACTAAGCTGGGAATGACTGTAAGGTGCATCGCATAGTCATAAATAATCGCTGTGCACTACTTTATAGTGAATGAGATTTTCCCAATGTATGCAACTACGCAACTGCGCAATGAACACGAAAACATAGTACTCGCCATTAAGTTATTAGACCACTTGTCCACCAGCGTCGAAGAAGAAATGCCGCTTAATCTTGGTGACTTGGACCAATTGATAGACTTCATGGAAACTATTTTGGACCATTGCCATCGCGTGAAAGAGGAAAACTTCCTATTTCCAGCATTAGAAACTGTCGGTGTGAAGAGAGACAATGGCCCAATTGGTGTAATGCTGGTGGAACACGTTGATGGGTGCATATTTATTCACGCTATGCGAGAGACTTTCACCAACCTGCGTATACACGACATTGAGAGTCGGATGGCATTTGTAAACGCCGCAACCGGATTTTCGCACAGACTCAAAAGCCATATCAAGAAGGAAAACAACTATTTCACATTAGCAGACCAACAGCTGCCGCCAGAGAAACACCTGGAAATGACCAATGGTTTCCGTTCCATAGAACAAGACCGGTTGGGGATAGATGGGAACGAGCGCTACTCAGCCCTACTGGATCGATTGAGCGCTACCTACCTGAAACAAACTGAGTAGATATTTCTAACAGTCGAGTATCTAAGAATTCTCAGCCTTATCGTAGCCACTCGCAGCCGCTTGGGAAGAGACCCTTATGGGTAAGGTATATATAGGTAATTGACTTGGAGGCATATAATGAAGCAATCTCTTCTCATAGTCCTTGCGTTTTTATTGGCCCTTGGAGTGTTATTAATAGTTGGATGCGGGAGCAACATTACAAAGATTTCTAAAATCCTGGATCAACCTGATAGCTATATGGGCAAGACAGTCGAGATAGCCGGGACTATCACTAAATCATATGGAGTAGACCTCGTAATCTCTCAAGCAGGCGCATATCAGGTAGATGATGGCACCGGTAAAATATGGGTAACTACAAGTAACGGCGAACCGGCAGAGGGAGCTAAAGTCTGGGTTAAAGGCAACGTAGCCAGAGGCGTCAGAATCCTGGGGCAAACGTTCGGTGCAGTAATCCACGAATCTGAACGCAAAACCAAATAATCCCACATCCACACCCCACCCACATTTCCGTTCGTGCTGAGCTTGTCGAAGTGCGAACGGAATGCGCTCCACCTAATAAGCCTACCATCCATGTTATAATCTGTATAGCATAATAACTCATTGATCAGTTACATTAGTTCCCCAAGGAGACACCTGCTTTGAAGAAAATCCTACTAGCCTGGAGCGGTGGTAAAGACAGTGCAATGGCACTTCATGAACTCAGAAAAGACCCGGATGTTGAAATAGCCGCCTTACTTACTACAATCACCCGCGATTATAACCGCATCAGCATGCATGGAGTCCGCTCTGAGCTTTTGGAAAAACAAGCCCAATCCCTGGGATTGCCACTGGAGAAGATATTCATCTCAATGCAGGCATCCAACGACGAATACGAGACCGCTATGCGCGAAGTACTGGACAAATACGCTGCCCAGGGAGTAACAGCAGTAGCATTCGGGGACCTTTTTCTGGAAGACCTGAGAAAATACAGGGAAGAGAAACTAGCTCTGGCAAATATGACCGGTATATTCCCGCTCTGGATGCGCGATACCACCGCACTTGCCGAAGAATTCATATCACTCGGTTTCAAAGCAGTAATATCCTGCGCAGACACTCAAACAGGCACTGGTTCATTTGCCGGACGCGAGTTCGACAAACAGCTGCTCTGTGAACTCCCCGAAACCTGTGACCCATGCTTCGAAAATGGGGAATGCCACTCTTTCGTATATGCTGGCCCAATCTTCAATGAACCAATCTGCATCAAAACCGGAGAAATAGTCCTGAGAAACGAACGCTTCAACTACTGCGATATCCTACCGGCAGATTGATTAAAAGCCCAGACTGCGCCTATGCCATATAGACAACCCATTTCCCTTTTCGCGTGTTTGGCGTTTTTAGCGGTCAAAGATTAAACAGATATTCGATCATTCTGGCTATCTTGTTTCTATGCTCCAGCATCAACCTGGGGTCCGTAGTAAAATGAGTCAAGTCTTTGGATATGGCTTCTGGCACTATAAGTAGTTTTTCTGCCTTTGCCTTCGTGCCTGCAGGCATCTTTGAACTTTTCTCGGCAATCAGATTCTTGAGCATATTGAAATACTCATAGTCTTCCATTCCATCACGCAGGGCTTCCCAGCGGGTTGATGATATCGGGTCACCTGTGTACGGTTCAGTTGCTGTATTTGGATCACGGCGGGGTGGATACAAGAACCTGCCATCGCCATTACCCCAGGATATTCTGGTACCTTTAGGTGTATTATTTCCATCCACATAACTCATAGCATCAGTCCACGGGTTCTGCAGTGAATCGGGAAATGCAGCTGCACTTGTCCACCAGTCAGTCGTCCAGATAAGAATACCCTTCACATTATATTGCCATGTCTGCCATATCCAGAGTCTCATCTCTGTACCTGGATGATCGATAAACTCCCCTACATAAGGAGCTC
The DNA here is from genome assembly GCA_942493375.1 of Abditibacteriota bacterium. Classification (GTDB taxonomy): domain Bacteria; phylum Armatimonadota; class UBA5829; order UBA5829; family UBA5829. Next base: position 2,087,305 of record OW818698.1, read on the forward strand.
GCGGACCACAGCAGATATACCACCAGACCTCATCACCTGCAGCATTACGTTCATTAATAGCTTTTTTGCTCCAATTGCTAGTAACACCGCACCAGATATCGACATTGCCATATAATGGGGATTCCGGCTGTTCGGTAAGAAGCCTTTTAAGTTCCGGGGCGTACTTTTTGAGCTTCTGGTCAAATTCAATAACAAAAGGATAATCTATCTCTTCTGGTTCATCATACCAATATACATAGGCTTTCGATAACCAACCTTTGTCCTTTAGGTGGCTCTGGATCTGGCCCAGATAATCAGCCATAAGTCTCTCATATTCAGGAGTTCCAGCCTTGTTGCCATCCATTTCTCCAGTGTGTCGGTCGTCAAATCTGCCCCAGCCCAATCCATTAATCGGTAACTGGAAACTACTCAAGTTGTATCCATCGAGGAATTGTTCTGCAGCCTTGTCAAAAGCTGTCCAGTCCAACTTAACTTTGCGATCTCCTGGTTCACCCTCGAAACTGAAACCTATTGGGGCATATGGGAAAAAACTGTTTGGAGAGATGCGATGCTCTGCAAAATTCTTCATCCACTTGTCCCAGGTTGTCAGTTCCTGCTCCGGCTTTACTAGCTTGTTATACAGCCTGATTTCATTTGTCCAAATCCCCAGAGCACTCCGAAGAGTTGCATATTTAGGTATCGCAAAATCATATACAGTTACTTCAATTGGGACAATTACCTCTCCCTGATTTGTACTTACCTTCAACTTACCAGCATATATCCCGGCCTCCGTGTCCTCCGGAACATGAACCGATACCCACAATCCCTGATTTCGTCCGCGTGAAACCGTCAGTTTACCATCCAGCTCAGGAAGAGGATCAGGATAATCACCAACTACTCCCCAGAAATCAGTAGGAGTTCTCACCGGAACCGTAGCAATTTCATATATCTTAATATTTGAGGAATCAAGCGCTATTGAGCCTTTTTTAAGAGAAGTTACAGTGGCTGATGTTATCAGGAGTCCGGATAACTTAGGGTTCAGAATCACCTGAACTCCCTCAAACTCCCCTTTTGCAGCAGACAAACTGACTGGTTTCCTGTTAATATTTCCTGGAACAGAGCGCGTAGGTCCAACTTTCCAGTTAGACTCACACCACCACACATCCAGGTCCTTTACACTCGATGCCAGTAGATAGCCATAATCATCATTTTGCTGGACTGTAGTAACCATCTCAATTGAACCGGAATACAAGGCATTATCACCTGCAGCCAACTTTATGGACAGAACATGGCTCCCTAGTCTTCTGTTGAGAGCCACCTTCGTAACACTACTTCCTTTAGCAGGAATTACAACACTTCTGGATTTCCCCCAAACACCATCCATTCCTGTAATGACTGAAGCTTTGAGTTTCGATGAAGTCTTGTTGCTCCACGTGACTCTTAATCCCTTGCTATCATGCATCCACGATGCATCAACAACCGCGTTCTTAACCGGCTCTTCCATAATTAAGGTGCGACCAACAAACATTCCTCCCTGGGAGTCTGTCTTTGCTTCAAACTGGTATGTATCTACTTGCAGGTTTGCATCATTTGATCCGGCAGATATCATAACATAGAGCTTTTTTGTGGGAAATATGCCAACTGGAATAACAAACTCTCCGGAAGTAACTGATGAGAGCTCACCTATTCTGGTGTATTCTACACCGTCCACACTCACACTTACCTGCACCTTACCAGCTGTATGGTAGCTGCAGTTGATCATCACCTTGCCAGACATCATTCTAAATGGAAAATCATATCGATATACTATCTTTGAGTCCTGTCCGATTATCCAACGGTGCGTATTAAATTTGATAGCAGGACCGCCCGTAAACTGGTATAGTGTCCGGTGTATAGTCGATCCCTGCCAGGCATAGCTGTGGATATCCAGGTATTTGCCATTATCTACAAACTCTCCCTCTCCAAGCACAAGACTCCCAAACTTACTATAGATCGTTTGCACTGGAACAACCGAGACATCTGTAAAATCCGATTTACCCTTCACCCAATACTCACCCAATGATATTGAACCTTTATCGATGCCGGCAGGAAGGCGGAAGGCAAATGAATTTACTGTAGGTTGAGAAGTTGGAACAAAATCACGGTTTACACCCGCAACTCCGCACGGGAGATTACCGCTTGTTCCAGTGCTCTTGGAGGTAAACCGGAGCAAGTATTCCCCACCCGGCTTAAGTTTCAAAACAGGACTAGCCCAGCGTTGGTCATCACTTCCTGTTCCTGTAACTCTCAATACAGATTTGCCTTGGGACTGTATAACCTGACCCTTTGACGCATCCGGGACTACACTCCACCCGGTCATCTTAACCTGAACAGCACCAGCTAACCCAGAAGAGAATATCAATCCCATAATCGCAGTATGCAAAATAATCAAGTATTCTTTATAAATCGTATGTCCTTTACGCATTGAAGCATCTCCTATTCCTAGTTATTCACCATTCCCATCGTTTGACCAGGAAGAGAGTCAGTAATGAATAATGCAGCCTGGTCCATTCTATTTCCAAAATATTCTCTATATTCTTCACTAAACACTCTGTAACCTCCAATCCTGGGTGCAAATTTTCAAATTCTTTTCGGGGAAATCTAAGATGTTTTTCCAACTGTTTGCCTGAGTGTCATGAGGAGAGATTTAGGAACTTCTATTTGAAGAGGCTTGAGTAGATAAGGATGAATACGTGAATATATTGTATAAGGCTCGTGATTCTGCTTGTTATGCAACTTCCTGTCTCAAAACAACCAAAAGTTGATGCGGGCTTCCAGCCTGCCGAAGCTAGAAAATTGTGATGCGGGCTTCCAGCCTGCCTATCCTGGATATCTAAGGAGGGTGTAAATACTCAAATCATTTACACTACTTGTCGAAGAATACATAAAACAATCTACCTGGCTAAGGATAAACCGGGTAGATTGTTTCAAGCAATAGTACCAGAGTAACAAGATCAAATATTTCCATTCCGTTAATCTTGTTAATCCTGTCTAAATTATCTATCTCTTATTTCACTTCGACCAACACACAACTATGCGGCGGGACATCTACAACTAGTTTGTTATTAACGACATCCATCTTCTCACTACTCATTTTACAAGCCGACGTGTGAACTGTAACCTTCTCCCCCAGCCTTGCATCATTAATGCAGACATCCTGCTCAAACTCCGTCCAGTTAGCCAGCACTACACCTAGCCTTCCATCAGGAGACTGCCATGCAGCATCAAACACCGCAGGCACCCGGAAAATCCGTCCTGCTTGCTCCCAGGTAATCGTCTCAACAGATTCAATCACCACCGGTCTCTGCATCCGTCCATAGACCAGGAAATCCCTCCCCGCTCCACGACGCATAGCCGTAGTAGTGCGGATAACCTCCAGCGAGTGGTCGTTATTCCCAACCTTAGGTTCCCAGGGAGCCCAGTTGAATGTATCCTTATTAAGCAGAGTCCCATCACCGATCATAACAGCCCCTGGAATCTCACCCAGCACACAGTTATATGCATTCCGGATAGGCAGATGATAAGGCTCAGGCCCTCCACCCATCCCACCCTGAATCACCAGGCACTCGTGGTATATGTAGTGATAGAGAGGTAGGAAATTGCCGCCATAACCTGGAGGAAAGACCCGGCAGTCGCACTGCTGATACAGTGGCAGACAATACTCATTCGCAGGTTGCTCGGTAGAATGGATCACCTCAGTCTCACCTTTAGCTGCCGCTTCTGCGTGGAACTCCCCTATTATCTGTGCCATCTTCTCAGGCATCCATTTACCTGGCATTGCCGGGTGCTCGTGGTCTTTGGCAAAACAGGGGAATGTTGAAGCTCCCAGGTTCTGGTCAAAGAATTGAATAGACTGCAGCCCCCAACCAATAATCCTCTGCACGAAGTCTCTGGCAATATCCCTGGTCAGCTTAGAACCTATGCAGCATGTATAACTTGGCCGCCAGGTCTTGTCCCACACTTCCTCCCAGGGAGTATCCTGCGCAGTTTTACAGACACTCTTCTCCCCCGAGTGCTCTTTGTAGTATTCTTCTCCATCATAACCATTCCAGGCATGTCCCATAGCCCAGCGGGTCCCATTGCAAAAAGACCCAACATGCCAGCCGCGGTCGCGTGCCATCCTGGTAAAGTTTGTAACCGACTCATCTCCGCCGATCGGAGGGAAACAGTCAGGATAGACCCATGACCCCCCACGCTCCCAGCCCATAATAACCGCCACCAGCGTTGATTCCGTTTTCTGTGAAATCCCGTCCAGTAGAGGGATCACTTTCTCATAAGGCAGGAACTCTTCCAAAGGCAAAACAGGCCCGGTGTCGAGTTCACCCTGAGGACGCACTGTAATATATGGAGGAGATTCCAGCAGCCACTCCGGGACATCAGTGCGTTCGTGTAGTGGCGTTCCCCATTTCTGCTGCAGCGCCCACTCACGGTAGATATCCGCCGCATCATACCAGTCACCAGTGAATGAACCCAGCACAACATCATATTCCAGAGTCCGTTCACCCACATCAGGCCAGTCACCTATATGAGAGACCCCCAACCTGATACCCGGTTCCCTGTGAAGTGGTGCAAACAGCTTGATGTTACCTTCTGTATCTTCACACGCCAGATACAACCCAGCCTTATCATTGTAATAAGCTAAAAACTGAGCAAACATACCGCCCGGGTAGTGTCCGGAATCACCATTATCAGGCTGGAACTGCCATGCCTTGGGCCAGTCCGGAGCCAGCATACCAGGCATAGGGTTTACGTGCATCTCTCCCGAAGAGAAAGGCCGAATGATGGTCCTGTCACCGGGAAGATCGTACGATGCAACCACAACAGGATACTCCACACCAAATATCCTTAAGCCTGCCTGATTGTTGATGCTGATGTTCCACCGGCTGAATCGATCAGCTTTACAGGCTGTAACCGTAATCGTCACATCAACAGCAAACCCGCCAACTCGTGTATAACGGGAAACCAGACACTGGAAACCATTCCCCGATTCTTCAAGGGTCACATCAGTAGAAGCAGCCTGCAGCGATGTAATCTGCCGGTAACTCCCATATTCATCCAAATACTGTATATTAAACGCAGGATGCTCAGGAGCAGACGCAATAAACTCCTGCCCAGGCGCCGACTTACTACAAAACGAAACCAGCTTCCCCGTCCCCTGTTCGAATCCAATATTGTCCAATAAAGTTTCAAGCTGAAATAATCCCGACATTGTCTAACTGCCTCCGATAAATCTCTCAGTAGTATTTAACCACACTATTGCGAGCCATGTTAACACCAACGCTTCGTATCAGCAACAAGCAGACAATAATCATTCTTGTTAATCTTGAGAATCTTGTCAAAAACAAAAAGAGGATATTGTATGCATCGGTATCAGAGCGGAGGGCAAGTCACGTAGCGCCGATGCCGATGCACTACCAATGTCGAAGCGCCAACGCTTAGTATGAGCCACAAGGAGATAATATTCATTCTTGTTAATCCTGTCAAAAATAAAAAATGGATCGTGCACAAGCCAAGAGTTTATATCCCGCTCATAGCGTCCTTGTGGAGCCATGCACGGTTCAGGCTAACATTGAGTCCCAGGAGGTGTATTCGAACCCTGTCTTGTAGAGGCAAATAAGTAGAGGCCGTCTCCAGAGTCAGCACCTTACCGCCGCATTCGCGGTAGAGGTAGAGCGCTTTGGGGAGACGTGTCTTGCGGTATGTGTCTATATTAGGGCGGATAATTCCATTCTTCGCCCTGCGGCTTTCAATTATGTGACTGCGGTTTATCGGAAAACCAAACGATGAGATCTCATTGATAATTGCTTCACCCAGGTAAGCCGTAGGATCCCCTATGCATTCATACAGATAGAATCCCGGTGAATCATAGTCCTCATGCATCTCATACACCAGGTCAAAGCACACACCCTTAAATCCGGACATGATGAACTCGATTTCTGGTGGAGGATTGCTGACCTGGAACTGCCGGTTCAGATCAAGCCCCTGGGAGTTCTCCCGCAGTCCATGCTCCCAGCCATAAGGATTGTCACAGGGGAAAATCACAAAGTTATAATGACTGAGCAGCGCAGGATTCTCGACATTAACTTCGATAAACTGCATAGCAGCTTCAACACCCGCAGGCTCATCACCATGAATACCTGCTGAGATCATCACGCTCAGTTTGTGTGGGGCCGGCTTACCAAGATGAACCAGATACATTGGATATGAGGTAAAACCAGTCGTAAATGTCCCCAGAAGCTCCAGGTCCACATAAGGGGACTGGGCCAATCCATTCAGCCGTCTCATCAGTTCGGCATAATTTCTGATGGCTTCAGGTTGATCTGTTGTCTGTAGAACAGTATTCATGGTCTTTCTCGTTGATTAATGCTGTTGACTAGGGTGAACGTTTCTTTCCACAAGACACTTTTCCATACAAGACGGATGGGACATATCCTGAGTTTTGTGCATTTTGCAGTTCTCTTTTCTGGAAATCTGCGTAAATCTGCGAAATCAAGAGTATTCGGAACCTAAAATGGATTCAAATTCCGAATACTCCTGCGGATAATCATTTTTGATGCATTCGCTATAGCTGCTGGCTAAAGAACCAGCAGCCTTATTATTCTATGTCCCTTACAGTCAGAGACTAAACATGCGCAAGGGCCTGGTCCAGATCAGCAATCAGGTCATCTATATGTTCCAACCCAACCGATATCCTTATCAGGTTCCCCGTTATCCCCGAAGCCGCCCTGGCATCCTCCGGCATAGACACATGAGTCATCGTCCACGGATGCTCGATCAGAGACTCAACACCACCCAGCGACTCCGCCAGAATAAAAAGCTTGACGTTTGAAAGCAGTCTGAATGCTTCCTCCTCGCCACCCTTTACTCTGAATGAGAAAGTTCCACCGAAACCTCTGGCCTGCTTCAGTGCCAACTCATGTGAAGGATGACTTTCAAGTCCCGGATGCAGCACAGCCTCTATCTTTGAATGAGCTTCCAGGCAGTGTGCAATATCCAGGGCATTCTGGTTATGCTTCTCCATCCTCAATGCCAGAGTCTTAAGCCCCCTGAGCACCAGGAAACAGTCCTGAGGAGCCTGACAGGTGCCCATTGCATTCTGGTGGTAGAATATCCGATCCCCCAGTGCTGGATCATTGACAATCAACGCTCCGCCAACCACATCCGAATGCCCGTTGATATACTTAGTCGTAGAATGCAGCACAATATCTATCCCCAGTGCTAAGGGGTTCTGGAAATAAGGAGACAAAAACGTATTATCACACAATGTAAGAACATTCCTGGATTTTGCAATCTCAGAAATCGCTGCAAGGTCCAACAGATTCATCAGAGGATTAGTAGGGCTCTCTGTCCATATCAACTTAGTGTTGGACTTGATAGTTGCTTTCAACACCTCCAGGTCACGTAAGTTGACGAACTCAACCTCCACACCGTGCCTTGCTACTATCCCTGTCAGTAGACGGTATGAACCTCCATACAAGTCATTGTGGACAATAACATGGTCGCCTGCATTTAGCAGTGCCAACGCAGTAGTCTCAGCAGCCATACCTGTGCCAAATGCAAACCCGCGGCTTCCGCCCTCCAGGGCTGCAAGACAGTCCTCCAGGGCCTTGCGTGTAGGGTTGCCTGAACGAGAGTAGTCAAACTCGCCCATCTGCTTGACACCTTTATAAGCAAATGTAGAAACCTGGTAAATAGGCTGCATAACAGCACCGTAGGCCGGGTCGGGGCCCTGGCCAGCGTGAATTGCTAGTGTCTCAAATTTCATCGGGGTCCTCCTCCTAACCCACATTATTCACCAAACTCGCTTTTGACCGGCAGTAGGGGCAAAAGGAGTCAATCAGAAATAATGTGGGATAAACGGCTGCAGCAGCAGCAAATATGCCAAGCATATACTGCAAGGCTGATGCAAGTATAGCAATACCCCACATATCTGTCAAATGTATTCCTATCTATTTAGTTGCTTTTTATTTCAAAAACCTATTGACACCAGAATCGCCTGCTGGTAATATATATGTATTCCGCTCGGAGATATCGGCTTTTGCTCTGAGGTGCTATTAAGGAGAAGAAACATGCCTAACTGGTTTGATGACAACTCACTCAGTATCGGACATACACCCCTTGTTAAAATCAACCGCATCACTGAAGGTGCATACGCAACCGTCCTTGCTAAAATTGAAGGCCGTAATCCAGCCTATTCAGTCAAATGCCGCATCGGGTCAGCCATGATCTGGGATGCAGAACAGAGAGGAGAACTTGGACCTGGCCGGGAAATCGTTGAGCCCACAAGCGGTAACACTGGAATAGCGCTTGCATTTGTTGCAGCAGCCAGAGGCTACCCCATTACACTTACCATGCCTGAGACTATGAGCCTGGAAAGACGAAAAGTCCTCGCTGCATTGGGGGCCACACTTGAACTGACAGACGGTTCCAAAGGCATGAAAGGTGCTATTGCAAAGGCTGAAGAAATCAGGGCAAGTGATCCTGATAAATATTTCATGCCTCAACAATTCAAAAATCCGGCCAATCCCGCTATCCACGAAAAAACAACCGGGCCGGAGATATGGCAGAATACAGATGGAACCATTGATGTGCTTGTTTCAGGAGTAGGTACAGGGGGCACCATTACCGGGATATCTCGATATATCAAAAACACACAGGGCAAGCAGATAATTTCTGTTGCAGTTGAGCCCGCAGAGTCACCTATCCTTACCCAGACAATAACAGGTCAGGAACTAAAACCAGGTCCCCACAAGATACAGGGCATCGGAGCAGGTTTCGTGCCGGATGTGCTGGATCTGTCAATAATAGACCGCATCGAGACAGTAGATAGTGCAACAGCCATTACATATGCAAAAAGACTTGCAAGCGAAGAAGGCATCCTGGCTGGTATATCCAGTGGAGCTGCTCTGGCTGCAGCAGACAGACTGGCAAGACTAGAAGAATTCAAAGGCAAGTATATCGTAGTAATCCTGCCCGATGCTGCAGAACGCTACCTCAGCAGCGTACTCTTCCAGGATGTCCCAGGCTTCTAAATTCCAAATGTATCCATCAGGAGATTCAAAACGTTGACGCACAAAATATTCGTTGATATCAACCCAAATTATTTTGCAGGTATTGTGGTAGCCGGGATGGTTATTGCGGGATTCGTTTTGGGCTGCATGCTTGACAAGATATTATCCCGAATAGGAATCAGTCTTCAAAGAGGGACTAACTGATGTATGCAGGCACAATTCCGACGTCTGCCGAAGTGGCTGCGCTAATTCTGATTGGTTTCAGCGTTGGCGTAGCCGGCAGCTTCTTCGGTGTTGGAGGTGCATTTCTGGTAACACCAGCTCTGAACATGCTGGGTTTCCCGATGATTCTGGCAATCGGCACTGATATGGCGCATATGACGGGAAAATCCATCATCGCAACGTTGCGCCACCGAAAACTCGGTCATATCGATCTCAAAGCAGGAGCGCTTCTACTGCTGGGAACACTGCCGGGTGTCAAGCTCGGGTCTATGGCTGTAATGGCGCTGGAGCGTATCGCAGCAACAGAATGGGTCCTGCGTTATGTATACATAGCAATACTGACAACTGTTGGTCTTCTGATGCTTCGAGAGAGTATGTCGTCACGGGGTGAATTGGGGCACAATGCCGGAGCGTATTTTCAAAGACGCTTCCGAATCCCGCCATTTGTATCTCTCCCTGTCTCAAAAATCGAAAGCATCAGTATATGGGTCATCATATTCCTTGGTTTTGCTACCGGGTTCATGGCCTCATTTCTTGGTGTAGGAGGGGGCTTTATCAGAATGCCGGCCTTGCTGTATTTGATTGGCATGCCTGTGCACATCGCGGTCGGCACCGACTTGCTGGAGGTTATTTTCTCGGGAGCTTACGGAACATTCCTCTACGCACGAGGAGGGCATGTTGATATAATCGCCGCTCTGGTAATGCTTTCAGGTGCGTCAATTGGAAGCCAATTGGGGGCACAGGCTACCAAATATGTGGAAGCCAGCCTAATAAAAAAATACCTTGCGGTGATGGTACTCGGGTCTGCCGTAGCTGTGGCAGCGAAACAAGCCGGTCAAGCAGTGATATCTGCGATTCTGTTGTGGACACTCGCTTCGTCACTTGCAGGTTTTATCCTGTATAAACTCGCTCTTGGAATCCGTGCTGAAAAAAGTGTCCTGAAGAAGGATCCGGTTACTTCAGTTAGCCATGAATGACGCAAGATAGAGAAGATATGGAGATTGCAGTAATGAACACCCATATTGCACAACCGATCAATCAGACATCGGAACACTGCGAAGAGTTCGACACCTATACTGCCGAACAAATCATTTCCTGGGCGGTATCAAATTTTGGAGAGAGAGTAACGCTGGCCTCAAGCTTTGGGGCAGAGGATGTAGTCCTTATCGACTTGATCTGCAAGGCTACCACCGCTCCGAAAATATTCCTTATAGATACCGGCAGACTGCATCAGGAGACATATGATGTAGTGGATAGAATCAGGGCTAGATATGGTGTAGAAATTGAGAGCTATTTTCCTCAGACTGAAGCAATCCAGAAACTGATGAATAACAAGGGGACCAACAGCTTTTATGAGTCTATTGAAGACCGTAAAGAGTGCTGTCGGATACGTAAAGTGGAACCGTTATCCAGGGCGTTAAAAAATGCAGATGCCTGGATCACCGGGCTTCGGCGAGAACAATCAATAACCAGAGACGCCGTTCTCAAGTGCGAGATCGACCACAATCATGGAGGCATTCTAAAAATCAATCCTCTGGCTGATTGGACTCATGAAGAAGTCTGGAACTACATAAGATGCCACGAAGTTCCATACAACAAACTGCACAACATGGGATATCCATCTATAGGGTGTGCTCCATGTACTCGGATGATACAACCCGATGAAGACCTGCGTGCAGGCCGATGGTGGTGGGAGTCTCCAGACCATAAAGAGTGCGGGCTACATATTAGAAACAACGAGGTAGTAAGGAAATGAATCAAAATACGCTGTATATACCGGATCACCTGGATACCCTTGAGAACCAGAGCATCTATATCCTTCGCGAAGCTTATAGAAAGTTCAATAAACTAGCCATGCTCTGGAGTATCGGCAAGGACTCTACGGTTCTATTATGGCTTGCGCGTAAAGCATTCGCTGGTCATTGCCCGTTGCCTCTTGTGCACATAGATACTACTAACAAGATACCGGAAATGATCGAGTTCCGGGACAATGTAGCAAAAGAGTGGAACTTACGTCTGATTGTAGGTAAGAATGAACAAGCCCTTGCAGAAGGCATGGGACCGGACAAAGGTAGAATCACCTGCTGCAATGCTCTAAAGACAGAGGCTTTGCAACAATTGATGGCAGAGCAGGAGTTCACCGGTCTGATACTCGGTATCCGCCGTGATGAAGAAGGCACGCGCGCTAAGGAACGTTACTTCTCGCCGCGCGACAAGAACTTCGAGTGGAACTACAAAGACCAACCGCCGGAGTTTTGGGACCAGTTCAAGACCGATTTCGACAAGGACACGCATATACGCATACATCCTTTGCTCCATTGGACGGAGATTGACATCTGGAGATATATACAGCGTGAAAATATCCCGATAGTAGACCTGTATTTCTCCAAAAATGGTGAGCGGTACAGGTCTCTGGGCTGCGCCCCCTGCACAGGCAGGATGAAGTCCGATGCAGTTACGATCGATGAGATCATCGAAGAACTGCGAAACACCACTGTAAGTGAACGTTCAGTGCGTGCACAGGATCAGGAAGATACTTATGCAATGCAAAAACTGCGCGCTAAGGGTTATATGTAACCGGGAAAGAAGGTCAGAGATATGGTAGTAAATTTATTGACGCGCGAGGATGCTGAGATTAAGGCCACCAGGCCTAAGATGAATATTGTAGTAGTTGGCCACGTTGACCATGGTAAGTCCACTCTAGTCGGTCGCCTGTTTTATGATACAAATAGCCTCCCCGATGGTAAATACGAAGCCGTTGCCAGGGTCTGCGAAGATACAGGCAAGGTATTCGAATTTGCATTCCTTCTGGACTCCTTGGAAGAAGAACGTGACCAGGGGATTACAATAGATACTGCACAGGCCTATTTCGCTACCGAAAAACGTGATTATGTAATCATAGATGCGCCCGGACACAAAGAATTCCTGAAAAACATGGTTACCGGCGCAGCTTCAGCAGATGCAGCTATACTTGTTATTGACGTCGATGAGGGTGTGCAGGAACAGTCAAGAAGGCATGGATACCTGCTGAAGCTGCTTGGTATCCAGCAGGTTACAGTCGCCATTAACAAGATGGACCTTGTGGATTACTCAGAGGAGACATTCGAATCCGTAAAGGCCGAATATGTAGATTTCCTTGCACAACTTGGCGTGCAAGCGCAGTTCGTGATACCCGTTTCTGCCCGATTGGGACACAATGTAGCATCACGCGGTCAAGTAATGCCCTGGTATAGTGGGCCGACTGTGCTGGAATCTCTGGATCTATTCACGGCTGTTGCTTCCAGGTTGGAGCTTCCACTCAGAATGCCTGTCCAGGATGTGTATAAATTCGACAAACGCCGCATAATCGCCGGCCGCATGGAGGCAGGAATGTTGAATGTAGGTGATAGGATCCGCTTCAGTCCTTCAAACCGATATGCTGTGGTCAAGTCAATTGAACGCTGGAATAGCCCGGATCGAGACAACGCAGTTCCGGGAGAGTCAATCGGAATAACTTTGGACGAACAGATATTCGTAGAACGTGGTGAGATTATCTCGCATATCGACAACTCGCCTCAATCATCGGTAAACATTACGGCCAATCTTTTCTGGCTGGGCGGCAGGCATCTAACAACAGGTAGGAGTTATATTCTGAAGCTGGCAACCCAGGAAGTCGAATGCAGTGTCTCTGCCATCAATAATGTGATAGATACTTCGAATCTCGCATCGATAGGCAGTATCGCTTATGAAGTAGCCAAAAATGAAGTTGCCACCGTAACTTTTGACCTGAAGAAAGCTGTCGCGTATGATAGGTTTAGCGATATCGTAGATACCGGTCGTTTTGTAATAATCGACAAGAATGATGTTGCTGGCGGTGGTATTATTACTCACGCTGATTTCCCGCAGACTTTTCATATATAAACACGGAGAACGCCTTTGCACAAATATATTAAGTACCAGCTCCCTGAATGTGTTATCAATGACACAATGGCGTTCCGCAGTGAGGTAGAGGATTTTATCTCAGAGAAAACGTCCACCTCAGACTTTCGCGCACTCCGTGTTCCAATGGGCATTTATGAGCAAAGGGAAGATGGTAAATATATGGTCCGCGTTCGCGGAGCTGCAGGACTATTCTATCCCGACCAGCTAAAACTTATTTCCGATCTTTCTGAGAAGTATGGAAATGGTATAATTCACGTCACCTCTCGCCAGGATCTGCAGATACACGGCGTGCTTATCAAAGACACGCCGGAAGTTCTTGAAAGGTTGCTGGAATCGGGATTATCTACGCGCGGCGGTGGAGGCAATACCGTTCGCAATGTCTCCGCATGCCCACTAGCTGGAGCTTGCGCAGATGAAGTCTTCGATGTCACACCGTATGCACTTGTCCTCACTCAATACCTGATTACAGACAAGACATACTGCAATCTGCCGAGGAAGTTTAAGGTAGCATTCTCCGGATGCAGTAAAGACTGTTCCCTGGCATCCGTAACAGACCTGGGTTTCTTTGCTCATAAACGGGACGGTATTTATGGTTTTTCCGTATATGCCGGTGGGGGTCTTGGAGCACATTCAGCCTGTGGTATTCTCATAGAAGAGTTTGTTCCCGCAGACCAGATATTTGGCATAGCAGAAGCTGCAAAACGATTATTTGATAAGCTGGGTGACCGCACTAACCGCAATAAAGCCAGGCTGAGATATATTGTGGAACGATTGGGAGACGACGAATTTATCAACGCCTACAAAAACGAACTCAAGCAGATACAACAGGAAAGCATTTCATTTCCGGAGATACCATCACACGAACAATCAGGGCAAGAATCCGTTATACACCTCCGTTTGCCTCAAGGAGACATTCAAACGCAGCAACTCAAACAACTGGCAGACATAGTCCTGGACAACGGTAATGGCACGATCCGCACAACACAGACCCAGAATCTACAGTTGAGAGGCATTCCTGAAGTAAATTCGCAAGTCGTATATGATGCATTACGCATACTAAACGAAAGCTTCCTTTCGACCGGACACGTGCAATGCATAGCATGTGTTGGAGCATCAGTATGCAGGCTGGGAATCTGCCATTCAAAAGAATTGGCAATAGTCATTGAGAAAGGATTGCAAAACATACAACTGCCTTTTGAAGCCGAAGTACGAATCAGCGGCTGTCACAATTCCTGTGGCCACCATCCTGTTGCTCCACTCGGATTATATGGAGGAGCTTCCAGAGCAAACGATAAGCAAGTTCCTTCATACACTGTTGTTGCAGGTGGTCATTTATCCGAAGGTAACTCGGTGCTTGCAACCAACATCGTAAAAATCCCGGCAAAAGCAGTTCCAGGCTTGCTGAAACAATTTTTCAATACAGCCAAAGAGAACTGGCAACCCAACGAGTCTTTTGACGAACTAATGCAAAGGTGGGGAACAGAATTCCTAAAAGAATGTGTACAAAGCTGGACCATCATCCCATCACACGAAACTGCTCCGGATTACTACACCGATTTCGGCTCTTCCATCAACCAATAGGGTGAAGCTTACCACCAGGTGCTTGGGAGTGTCGAAGTATGAACAGATTGCGCGGCGGTCACACGGATTTCGTATGAACTTTTCGCGTCATCCATGTATTCCGCGCCATTCGCGATTCAAAAATCAGCAACCCGTTCGAACTGAGTAAAGTCGAAGCATAAACGGATTGCGCGACGCCTCCTTCGAAAATAGAATATTTTCGTCCCTTCGTAGCGAGTCCGGCAGGTTTTCGCTGCAAGCGAAAATCGAGAGGACTCATGCTACGATTCCTAATGCCATTTATTGACATCTACTAACCGTCTAGGCTATATTATGCAGTGATACATAGTTTTCCGGCGGGATACTGAATTCCTACCAGAGGTTCATTAATGTCTCTAAATCTCACCCATTCAAACGATACTTCTGCCTCCTCCTCAGACGAGGATCCTCACGAATGTAAGCTATGCTGCACATATAATGGTCACGGGAGGCGTCTACTGAGATGACCTGGTACACGTGGGCCACAGTTTTAATTCTCATTGCAATCAATGCATTTTATGTAGCTGCTGAGTTCGCCTCTGTCAGTGTTCGCAGGAGTAGAGTACATCAATTGGCGGAGGATGGAAATATCCTCGCTATACGATTATTGCCTGTTATTGACGATACTGGAAAACTCGACAGATATATATCCATCTGCCAAATAGGCATCACCATTTCCAGCCTTGTTTTAGGCGCTTTTGGACAGTCCAGACTTGCCGTAGAGCTTACACCACTATTTGAACGGTTTGGTTCAACCGGACCAGCCACTGCACATTCAGTTTCGGCTGTGGTTGTTCTGGTTGTCCTGACTATCTTGCAGGTAGTTTTTTCAGAACTGATTCCAAAATCTCTTGCTTTACAGTTTCCTGAAAAATCCGCACTCTATACAGTCATACCGATGAAGTGGTCGGAGTTCATATTCTCCTGGTTTGTTGTAATACTTAATGGCAGCAGCCATGCTGTCCTCCGACTCCTAAAGATACCTCAGGGAGGGCACAGACACATACACTCTCCCGAAGAGATCGATATCCTGTTGGTAGAAAGCAGGGATGGTGGATATCTGGAACCAGATGAACAGGAGCGTCTTCACCAGGCCCTGCAGTTTGGTATCCGACCGGTTCACCAGCTAATGGTCCCCAGAAGACAGATAGAAGCTGTAGACATTACTGCCCCTGTAAATGATGTCATGCACAAAATTGCCAACGGAACATACACCCGTTTGCCTGTTTACAGAAACTCCATCGACAACATAGTTGGAATATTACATGCCAAGGATTTAGTCCTGCACTATATCGAACACGGTAGCGTAGAATCCGTTGAGCAGGTAATGCGTCCAGTATTGCAGGTTCCTGAATCCATCAATGCCAATCGCCTGCTCTCACAACTCCGCAGTAAACACACCCAGCAGGCAATGGTTATGGACGAATTCGGAGGAGTTGAAGGCCTTATCACACTCGAGGATATCCTTGCTGAAGTGTTTGGTGATATCAATGGAGAAAGTAAACTTCAGCCAGAGCGCTTGCCGGATGGTAAAGTGCGCTTGCCTGGACTCCTCCATCTGGATGATGCACAGCCTTGGATTGGCATACTGTGGAACGGTGAATCCGATACGGTTGGCGGACATGTGATGGATGAACTGGGACATATCCCGGTAGTAGGTGAGCACCTCATTATCGATGGAGTGTATGTGGAAGTAGAGAGTTTGAAAGACCGTATGATTGCATCTCTCATTGTAACTCCCCTCTCTGGAGATGAAGAGGAGGTGCCAAATGGATAGTTTGATACCCGCACTTATTATTTTCCTGCTCTTACTGCTAAATGCACTTTTCACAGCTGCAGAATTCGCCATTATTGGAGCCCCGCGTGCGTCTATCGAGCGTCTTGCGACTCAAGGAAACAAGACTGCAAAGACTATCCGCCGGATACTAAATGATCCATGCCGCCAGGACCGCTACATTGCAACTGCACAACTTGGTATAACCTTTGCCAGTCTCGGACTAGGTATGTATGGAGAGCATGTACTTGCAGTCTGGTTCGCCAACCAGCTTGATGCCCTTGGAACTTCAAAATGGATAGCCGCGCACGCAACGGCAAGTATACTGGCTATCACTATATTGACGTATTTTCACATAGTGATAGGGGAGATGGTACCGAAGTCGATAGCTCTGCAGAATGCTGAGAAAACCGTTCTCAAGGTTACTCCCATTATGATAGCAGTCAAAACCGCGCTGTTCCCGCTGGTGATCCTGCTTAATGGCATCGGAAACAGTATGCTAAAGCTGTGGGGAGTGGACAGGCGGACAGCCGCAGGGCAGTATCACACCTCCGAAGAACTCCGCTACATCGTAGCTGAGAGCACGGAGAGCGGGATGCTCTCCGACAACACTGGAGATGTCCTGCAGGAACTGTTCGATTTCACCGAACTGGACGCAGCCGAAGTAATGGTCCCCAGAGTCCACATGCTGGGAATTCCGCTGGATGCGGACGTCAAGCAGATCAAAGAAATTGTAAGCAAGTCCCGCCACACCCGGTATCCAGTCTATGATGGAGATATGGACCACATAGTGGGTGTTCTGCACATTAAAGACATACTCCGGTTACTTATGGCCAGGACAGCAGCAACAGGACCAATGCTGTCGAAGCAAGTCCTGCAACCAGTCCCATTCGTCCCTGAAGCATCCAAGCTGGATTCCGTGCTCAAGATCATGCGCAAAGCGCACTCCCAGATGGTAGTAGTAATGGACGAACACGGAGGCACATCTGGTTTAGTCGCTATTGAAGATCTGTTCGAGGAAGTCATCGGCACAGTAGGTGAAGAACAACCCGTCATTCCACCTATTCACCGTGATGAAAATGGCATCCTGCACGTAGTTGGAACTGTGAGACTGGACGAAGTAGGAGAAGAATTCGACATCGAACTCGAGCATGAGGACGTAGACACAGTCAGCGGCCTGGTTCTAACCCTGCTCGAACGCCCCCCATCAGTAGGAGACACAGTCACCTACAACGGTCTAATCTATGAAGTAACCGCCATAGAAGGCCACGGGGTAGCAGAATGCATAGTAAAACACGAACCTGAACAAAGCTGACCATCAACCAGTAGGCCTGACACTCCTGTCGGGCCTTGGCATCATCAACTAATTTCGGGAGGGATTAAAATGCATATAATGGAATGCTTTCTCGTTTTCTTAGTTGTATTATCTGCGGGTTTTACGTTACTGGACCATTCTGCATCTGCTGAGGGAAACAGTCGAAAGCCAGCCAAACCCAGACTGATGTATAACATGGACTACGATGCGTTTTCCGGCGGATTCTTTGGCATTGCCACCCCGGATAATATCGACAAATGCACCAAGTATCTTGCATCTTCCGGGATAACGGACCTTTTTATCTGCGTCAATAACCAGCGTGTTAACTACCGCAGTAAAGTGTGGGATGCAATGTGGGATGGTTTTGATCCCGATGCTGGTGCTGATCAACCATTCCTCGCTGATTTATCTGCATCCGAGGCCGGAACACAGGACCAAGTGAGGAGTTTCTACAACCTGTATAAACAGGGCTGCGATTACCCTCAGCGTATGCTTGCAAGTGCCCGGAAAGACCATATTGCCGGATGGATCTCCATTCGAATGAACGACTGCCACTTCGGAGACCGTCCAAACAATCCATATCACAGTGAGTTCTGGCGTAAACATCCGGAGTGGTATCTCAGAGACGGTGGATGCACAGGGACCGAACTGGACTATGCACAACCTGAAGTGCGGGAGCACTACCTGGCATTGATCAGAGAGACTTGTGAAGGATACAACCTGGATGGGCTGGAGCTTGATTTCATGCGTTTCCCTGCATATTTCCATCCCGGTCAATGGAGACAGGGTGTGGATATAATGACGGATTTTGTGCGTGAAGTCCGGTCAATCACTCAGAAAGCATCCAAACGGCTCAAGCATCCGGTAAAGCTGGCAGCTAGAGTGCATTTCCTCCCGTGGACATCAAAACACATGGGCACAGACGCTGTAACCTGGGCAAAGGAAAAACTGGTAGACTTGATAGTAATTGCTCCATGGTATACCGGAATACAGAGTGACATGCCGATTGAGACCTGGCGCGGGTTGCTTGCAGGAACAAAGGCCGAACTGGCTTTTTGTCTGGAAGATGGGATCAATTCCAGTGCAGAGGGCAGAAGGCTTCCAACCGTAGAGGAAACAACCGGAATCTCCCTGGCAGCCCTGCACAGAGGAGCTGACTTTATATATTTATTCAACTGGTACAATCTCAAGCAGCAGGCAGACTATACTTCACTCTATAAAGCATCAAGAACCTATGACTCCCTGCTGAACCTGCCAAGACGCCACCCGGTAACCACATCAGACCCATTCTCAGCAGAAGGAGAACAATCCCTCCCATTCACTCTCCCAACCAAAGCTCCGAGAGCCGTATTCTCCATAAACATAGGCCCCAAACCCAACCCAAACCAAAACGCCTATATAGAGATCCTAACCGACCCAAACACAGCTCCTAACCGTGTATTACTAAACAACACAGAATGCAAACTCACAACCACAGAATCCAAATCCACCCGCCAAATCTACGAATCCCCCAAAAACACCGCAACCGAAGGCACAAACCAGGTAACCATAGAATCCGATGGCAATATCACTATCAACTGGGTAGAGATTGCCATAAGATAACTAGTTAGGCCTGACAGGATTGTCGGGCCTACCCATCGGGTTAAAAACATACAATGGTGTTTCGGGAACTTGAGGGTTGGATTACAAGTGATCAGGATGACCAGCAAAGCTATATCCCAACCCGGAAGTCCCGAAACCGCCGTATGCACTGCCCCTAATTCAAGGGACCTTATGCTGTTTCCTTTCGGGATTATTCGGTGTTTCGGGAACTTGAGGGTTGGAGTACAGGTGATCAGGATGACCAGCAAGCTATATCCCAACCCGGAAGTCCCGAAACCGCCGTATGCACTGCCCCTAATTAACTGGACCTTATGCTGTTGCCTTTTTTTGGTGTTTCGGGAACTTGAGGGTTGGAGCACAGGTAATCAGTATAACCGGCGAGTTATATCCCAACCCGGAAGTCCCGAAACCGCCGTATACACTGCCTCTATTTAACCTGACCTTATGCTGTTGCCTTTTTTTGGTGTTTCGGGAACTTGAGGGTTGGAGCACAGGTAATCAGTATAACCGGCGAGTTATATCCCAACCCGGAAGTCCCGAAACCGCCGTATACACTGCCTCTATTTAACCTGACCTTATGCTGTTTTCTTTCGGTATTTCCGGAGTGAATGGTCACTTTTAAGCTCTGTCAGCACTTTATCTACACTCCTCAAATCCCGAAAGACCGTTGCTGGTTTCTTTACTAAAAGATACCCTCATGTTACCAATTGATTCTATTTAAATTCAAACCTCAATAGATCCCGATAAACCGACGAATAAAGAATGCGCTCCGCCCACTCCAGGCTGAGCAGTCCGTTGAGACCTGGCCACAATGCTTCCGATGCTTCCCTCTAAGCTTGTTTTGCGGGTTCCTTCCTCAATTGATGTTCACGAGGTAGATGGAAAACGAGCCGGTGTGATGATGGTCGTTGATCCCGTATTCCCGCACCCAGATTTCCTTGTTCGATCCACCGTCGCCCATGTTGACGAAGTAATACACATCCCGGTCCTGCCATTTTCCAGAGACTTTTTTCTGTCGCAGGCGGGCCTTCTCAATGACCGGGTAATGCAGCGAGGTGAAGGCCGCGTCAGATTCGTTGGTCAGGATAATAACCGGTCGATCCAGGTCCAGCCATGCTTTGACTTTTCGGAACTTGTCATACTCAGTGCCCCTGATCCGCTCGATCGTGCAATTGTAACCCATGGTCTTGACATAGTCAACGGCTTTTTCCATCTTGTTGCCTGTTGTGCGACCGTATTTTTTACCCTGCCACGTCCCATAGGTGGTATCCATGAGCTGGGCGATCCAGCTGATGGCCGGGACCAGAGCAGGATCGTCGCGGCCGGATTGGATATGGGGCATGGTAACGCCGGGTAGCAGTTTTGTTTTGCCCTTATGCTCTTTCCAGTAGCCGAAAACAATGGCATAAGCCGTAGCACCGCAGCCGACCGGGTGGCCGGACGATGTTAAGGTCTGATACCATCTTGGTGTCGAATGGAGCAGGTCGCCCTTAAGTTCCCGGTATTCGGCCGTCCAAGCCGAAATGGGGGCTAGAGTGCCGATCCCCAACCAAACTGCCAAGAATATGCCGAGTGAGCGATTCTTTTCCAGATTGTACCTTGCTGTGATCATGATCCCCTCCTCAACAATAAATGTGTCCCGGGGGGCAGGATACTAACCTGCGCGGTGCGGGATCCTCGCCCTGGGACCCAGCATTTTCCATTCTCTTTTCGGCATCTCACCTCCTTTAATCACAAACCTTGCTGACCTGCGCAGGAAAAAATGTACACGTTGTTTTATGCCGCATTTTGTGATTTCTTTCATACTCCTCTGGACTCATGTAGCCCAAAGAAGAATGAAGGTAACAGTTCAGTGATGCGGGAATACTGTCCTAAACTGAACACTTACGAATGACGTCTTTCTCTGTTATTGAATACCCCTACATAGTAAAATATATTCCTTGTGATTCTGAAATTGTTTTGAATTTATTATTGTGCATTTTTCGTGTATCCGATAACATAGGCATTGTCATAAAAGTCAAACTGATGGCCTGTTTTATTTATAAGTATCCTATGCCAATAGGGCTTTGATGTTGGTTCAATGATCATATATACTCTTTCAGGAATTGGGGTAGTAGCGTAGGAAACTGCAATATTGCCCGTGTCACCAATAAAATGAATACTGCCATTAGTAGTAGGACGTTTTGTGATATAGTCTAGTAATGATCTAGGACGCCAAACATAGAATGATTTAGATAAGTGTTTTACTATGTCATCTACTATCAGCTGGCCATCATCTTCTCCCCATGAAGCTATGTAACGTCCATCTCTACTTATAGCAGCGTCATATTCCCATGCTATCTTTTTTGAATATATCAAATCGCCATTTCTATTAATCACATACAGAATGCTTCGATCTTCATTTGATGTAACAAACATATAATCACAGTTCTTTGACAGACCAAAAGAAGTAACTATCGAGCTAGCTATTGCGCACTTATTATATCGGATATATTCAATAACCACATCAGTTCTATTGTGTTCATAATCGTACCTGACAATTTGAATATGACCGTTTTTTATACGTGCCCCATACAGTGTATCGTGATATATCCGGCCAGCGAAGTTGGGAATATCATAGAATTCGTTGCCAACGAAATATTTAGACAGGCCACTAGAGTTATGGTCAATTGCATAATCCACAAGCAATTTGTTTGGAGGTTCATAATCATCAATACCAGATATACTTGTTGCCTCAGGAATTGCGGTCAATAATTGTTGACCACCATCAGATGAGATCAGGTATACAGAATTATCGCTGGTGGATAGATATGTAACATTAACCACATCTGATGAATCGTTGGTTATCTTTAGATATAGCGAAAAGACAATGGCACTCAAAACAATCGCAATTATTAATATTGTTATTCGTATTGATTTTCTATGCATGAATTTCAATTCCTTGGTGTTTCGAAACCTAGGGGTTGGATCACAAAAACCAACAAAACTATATCCGAACCCGAGAGTCACATATAACCAGATCAAATCCCATCACCTTCTCACCGGTGTAAGTAGAAAGGCCCTTTCATCTGATGATTGACCGGAGTTTGTCGGGGTAACGCGTTCTCCATAACCTACTATCTGGCCCTTATTGTTTATTGCTTGTGCCACCGCCAACCGTTTCCAGCCTTTGGGGAGTTTTACCAGGGACTGGAGGTTGATACGCCTTCCATTCTGCCACATGACTGCATGTTCATAGCTGTAGAACCTTTTGTCTTGTGGATTGCGTGCATAGGTCATAATATAACCCACTCTTTGGTTCCTGTCATTTATCGATGTTGCTCTGCTTTGAGTCAGTCCACCTGTTCTTTCTCTTTTTACTATCTGCTCTTTATCAAGGAAAACCGGCTTTCCATTTATCCAATTGCATGCACGGCTTTTGTGCATTCCGACGATTATATTGCGGTTATTAATAGCACAGGCTTTTCCTTCGCCAATGCCTTTTATGCGTTTGTTTGAATATATCCAGGCTTGTTCCCCAGAGTTACCTATTATTGTGCCTTTATCATTAATATCACACGCAGCGCAATCAAAGTCACCAGGTATGAGACTACCGAGAGAGAGATATTTCCAATTACCCAGCCACTTTATCGCATAGGAGGAATCCACAGTGCGATGCCCGCCAACTATCACTCCTTTGTTGCTAATAGCCAATGGAAAAGGCAAATTACCTCCTGCTATCTGGTTGGATCTTTGAAGAGTCTGCCCTGCTTTAATCTTAAATGACCTTGTATCACCAAAACCTCTGGCAGTATTTGCAGAGCCGGATACACCAACGATTTCACCTCTATTGTTTATATCATAAATACGAGTTACTACTCCATACTCAGTATCACGTCTCACAGGTTGCATATAGCCTAGATCTACATATTTTCCCTTGCTCCCATTAGAGTATTTAGGTATCCATACTCCAGCACCATTGCCATTCTGCAGGATAACCGTTCCCCTGTCATTAATCGCAACCGCGCGCATACCGGGAAGTTCTGTGAACTTATAAATAATCCTATTGGAACCCTTTGTACTACCAATCAAACAACAAGATAAAATGACTACACACAAGACCAGTAATATCCGTTTCATGGCATTCCTCCAATAGATCGAAATAAAGAAGCCAGCCTGAATCTATAAAGCTTCCTCAAACGCCCTGTCCACAGCCTCGCATATCTCTAAATCCCTCGTAAACACCGGCGTAACACCCAATATCCGTTCAACTTCCTCCCGGGCAGCATCTATCATATCAAGCCCAACCGATCCACACCGGTCTGCAAGTTTCGGCATATAAAACTCATCTCTATAGTGTTCAAAGGTGTGGTCCGTGTCCAGGAAATTGCCGCCTATTCCTCTTTCACGTATCAAATCCACACACAGACTCTCATAACTTACTTCTATTCCCCTCATATAGTGCTGCATCCAGTCGAACAGTTCAATATCCAGACACGCCTGCTCCGGAGAACATATGATGCCTGACTTTAATTGACCGATTCCAGGCATAAAACTTCCGCAAGATGCCAGCAGCGCTGTTTTTAATGCACGTTCCGAACCAGACTGATATCCCGGATATTTCGCATCCATATAGTCCGTAGCTGCCATTACATTGCGGCCATAAAAATGCCTGTATAACTGGAACAGCCCTGCATCCATCAACACTGCATTGGGGCTGGAAAAACTGGCTATTGTAGTCTGCATATCCAGAATAGATCCGAGTATTCCGTGCGCCTGAGCAGACTCGCTTCCCACAGCCCATATCGCTGCAGCAAGCCCCAGTATCTCAGTATTTGCAATCAATATCCCCGACGCTACAGTTACCGGGGCAGAAGCTCCACTTATAGGCATAGGGACCAGTCCAACAGGTAGTTGCCGCGCTGCAAGTTCATACAGTGTCTCAGCAGACTGCGCATCAATTCTAAAGGGTGATATACTGCACTTCACACACAGGAAAATTGGATTTTTCCTGTAAGCTTCAGGACCACCCAGTATTAACTCACCCAGCCGAACAGCAAAATCCACATCCCGTGCATTCCATACTTCGTTTGATGAGAGTTTTGTACAGTGTTTCGCCATATAAGTCATAGTATATTTTGGACGAAGCTTAGGAGGGATCTCTCTGCCGGTTTCATCATATGAACACAAAAGAGGATTTCCAACAGATGTAATGCGGTGGTGCCCGTTCCCGAATCGGACAACTCTTTCAACATCAGCATATAAAGCATTGCGGCTGGTCCTGCCGTCTTCATTCAATACCTGAATAGAAGCCCCGCCAAATCCGAAACTCACAGGCTTGCTGAGAATCTCGTCAATCTCTGCTTTGACAGCTTCCGAAGCAGCACGCTCATCGCTGTTAAGTAAACAAGCCTTCCCCGTCATAGCAAGAGCCGCTTGATGTGTAATATCACATGGAATTGCAGCAACACGTTTGGAATAATCGATCTTCGCACCCTTTGCCTCAAGCGCTTTCAAGAACCCTTCGTGGTCTATTGATATCCCCGGAGATTCCAGCAATTCAAGGGATTTCTCATGAATAAGCTTCATCTCCTGATTGGTCATCAGTTCAATTGATGGAAGTATTGGTTTCATTGGATTATGTCCTGTTAACTAACCCGCTTCGTATGCTGCGGGAACGACGGTCTGCACTATCCCATATACTTCAATCAACCTGAGTTCCCGCAGCATACGAGCAATTCAATTGATGGAAGTATGGATTTCATTGGAATGCATCCTATTTAGGTATCTTCAGCAGGTTACCAGCAATATATACTCCAGCCCCTATTTTAGGCAAATCCCAGGCTTGTGCATGAAAAACAACATACACTTCACTGTCAGATATCCTGGCAAAACAAGGATACCCAACAATTCCCTCTGCCGGTCTCCACTGCTGCTTACGGTCTTCATCTGTATAAAGGGTATTGCCGAAATGCTCCTCTATCTTGCCTTTCGGATCCTTCAAATGATAGAGGTACCTCCAGTGCTCTCCATTGTCATCGCTGACAGCCAGACCAAGCCCAGGACCCACTCCTGCATCACGATAAGCCAGCCACAGTTGGCCTTTTGGGGTACAATACATTGCAGGGGAGCCACCTGCTATCTCAATCTGCCGGGGTACTGTCCAGGTTTTGCCATTGTCTTTGGATTTAATCTGCCAGAACTTCTTGTCCACTAGAGTATCAACCCGCGCAACAGCCACAATCGTGCCATTCTTACATACTGCAACGGCAGTTTCATTAAAAGCTAGAGGTGTGCCATATCCAGGAGGAGGATCTTGCCACGCACGGACTGTGGAACTCCATGTAACGCCTTTATCCCTGCTGCGTTTGAAACCATGTAGCGGTGGTGAATCCCAATATCCCCAGGGCCAAAGCAGATCACCGTTTGGCAATCTTACTATATTTCCCTGAGCAAAATCGTTGCGTTTCACAGGATCACTGAGCTGTTTTTTTTCAGAAAACGTTCGGCCATCGTCCGTAGTGAAAGAATAGTAACTGTCGAACTTCCTGCCACTTGCCAGTTCCAGGTAGTTGGGTTTTGTCTCATCAGGCTCACCCGGCCACACGAGTTCTAACGTATAGCACAGTATCCGTTTGGAAGTCCGTTTGCCATCAGGTAGATTATAAAATGAGGTAGCAGTACCGGTCAGAGGTTTTTCGCTTGAGATCGTCAGAAATGGTTTCGACCACGTTTTCCCGGAATCACTCGACCGTGCAAACTTGGTAGCCTGCCCCGGCATCCCATCCCCCCGCGTCGCCCAATGCACAATAAGATCCCCATTACCTGCACGCACCAAATTAGGAGTAAGTCCCTGTTCAGCATCATAAATAATATCCGCCCGCACAATCACAGGATCCTTATACTTCGACTTTCCAAAAGCCAAATTACAAACTGACCCCAAACAAATAATCACCATCAACACTACAAGAATTGTGAGCCGTAGACACATAATCCACCTCGTCAATCCAAATCAAACTCTGAGCACCAAAAATCCCTTCACTTTCAACTCTCCACTTTCAACTCTCCACTTTCCACTCTCCACTTTCCACTTTCCACTCTCCACTTTCCACTCTCCACTTTCCACTTTCCACTCTCCAATTTCCACTTTCAACTTTCAACTCTCCACTATCCACTTTCAACTTTCAACTGCTCCCAAAACCCTCATCCCATTCCCAAAAAATATCCCGTTCTTTTCGTCCGATGTAATCCCCGCCATTCTCGCCGCCCTGTGTATCGCCAGTATAATCTCATACACCATAAAAGTCGCCCGCATATTGTCACTGCCGACTCTATATGCACTGGCATCATACCCTTCCAGCACCAAATCAACCCAATGGTCCATAACATACACCCGCCGCCCACGCATCCGTGCAATCGGAAGGTCAGTTGCATATAAAATCCTGGATGGACCAAGTTTCTCTATCGCCATCTGCAGGACAGTAGGTTCCATCACCATCGCAGTATCGAAATAAACATTAGGATAGTCCACAACAGAGTCTATCGCGTCAGTCATCTCATCCGGCAGATAAGCCCGCCCGCAGTGTGCCAGCACTATATTTGCATTCGGACACTCCCTGGAAAGAGCCTGCACTCCCTGCTGAACAACAGGATCAGCCAAACGTTTATCACGCGGCACATGCAGCAGAATAACCAATCCCAGTTCGTTGGCCAGTGCCCGTTCAGGCTTCCCAAGCATATCCTCAATAGTCACACTGCCATACTCATTCCCGATCCAGTCAAGGAAAACCTTATAGCCATAGAATCCACCCTCAACAACAAGCCTCCGCAGCTCATCAGGGTCCTGCATACTTTTCCCAGCCATTATCAAAGGAAACAACAGTGGATTCTTCCCAACTTCCGCCAGATACTGGTTATTCTCACGCGGTCTAGCCATGGGAGAAGGCATACCAAAACACACCGCCGAACACGCCCTGTCGGGATAAATCATCCCCATGTCAGCAAGCAACCGCTCTGCACTGCATGTATCATCAAACACCATATACTTAGCCCCGGGTTCAGAAGACTCAACAGCCCGCGTCCTTATATGCTCCGATGTCCATAAATGCGTATGAAAATCCAACACCTTCGCCGGCAAAACCGGAGCCACACACTCCCGATAAAAAGGCATATCAACCATCAAATATCTCTCATTCTCGTCCATATCATTCAGCTCCCAATCAAAACCTAAAACATGTCATTCCAACCAAATTGTCAATCTGAACGCAGTGAAGAATCCGCTTTTCCACTATATTCTTAAAAGACAGAACACCCCATTCCGCGAAATCCAAGCAATTCCGCGTAATCCGCGATTCACCCTACTCCCACTCATACAAATGCACAGCAATCGGCAAAAACCTATCCGCCAGCTCCCCGCCAGTCAGCACAACTTCCCCAACCTCATTAATCCTCTTCAGCTTCCTGACACTGCCAGGCAGTACGAACGAAACCTTCTTAGCCTTCTGAGAAATATTCACCGCCATCAGCAGCTTTCTCTTCCCATAACTAAACGTTGCAAACCGTATATCCGCGTCCTTTTTGCTCAGCCGAACTTTCGGAGCATTCCCTGTTGAAAGCAGCACAGGAGAAAGATCCGTCACTTCCTTTGCAACCCTGCTCAAGGCAGCCCAGGGCTTAGCAAACCCGTCCGGATCACGTTTCAAGTCTGAAAAATTATAGTATATAAGCCCCTTTGCCCCACCAACCAGACACTGGAACGTCATATTGCGCATCTCTTCATAATTAGGTCCACGCATTGGAGGTGTTCCAGGATTATACACACTCCAGTTCATAGCCTGAGGCACCATCCATATGCTCCGCGCACTCTCAACAGCCCTCTGGGTCTTATCCAGATAAGTAGTAACCATAGAAATAGGAGCACCCGGTACCGGATAAGGATCAGTCCCCAAAATATCAGTAGTGTTCTTGTAATAATTCAACTCATCAACCTGACAAAGCACTTCCCAGGTCGGATGGTCCGGATCCAGCTTAGCCATCTCCTGATAACGCGCTGCAACTCTAGGTATATACTCCACCGGCAGCTCATCGTTTATATACCAGGCAAGCAATGCCGGATGACTACCAAACTCCTTTATAACCCCGCTGACAATCCCTGCTTCCCCCTGATAAGGTCCAATCTGCTTGGGATAATAAGCTGTCCCATCATAGACATCCTTGATAGAGAATATCAGCTTCATATTCCGGGCTTGCATAGCATCCAGATACGCCCGGTTTTCATCTATATCTGCAAATTCAACACTGTAGCACATGACAGTATTGATAGAACCCTTGGCCAGCTCATCAAGCTCCGCAACTGCCTCTACCCGATTTTTTGGAGATGTAAAGACATACACCCCAATCGGAAAGAAAGGCTCCCCACCAACAATTGTCCGCTTAGCAGGATCAATATAAACCCTCGGCTTCTTATCCTCCGGCCTAACCTTATTTAGCACATGCACATAGTCAGCAATAACTCTATCGCTTTTCAATGATTTCAGCTGGACATCAACCCGGTTCTCCCCATAAACCAGCTTCCCCGGATCAATAGTAGCAATCCCACTCCGGGTCCTCCCGTTGATCCTGACAGCCTTGTTATTAACTGCAACCATAACATCCTTGATATCCAGTCCATCTGGTAATGGCTCCCCAACAGAAATCGATAACTTAACAGGCTTCTTTGATGTTTCCGGCCAGATATAACCTCGATAATTGGGGGACAAAACGAATGAAGTCAGAGGAGGTGTAGGAGGAGTAATAGCCGTCACCTCTGCATCGTCAAACCAGGCAGTCCCAGTAATGCCAGGCCTCATATAAACAACAAACTCAACAGTTGTCGCCTCCGGAGGTATCGGAGCAGAGGTCAGTTCCATCCTGGTCCAGTCATTAGTACCCTTAATCCCAAGAGCTGCCACGCTGTCCCCATAAGTCCCACCCAGGAAACCGTCCTTACCCAGCCATTGGATGCATAACGTAGCCCCAAAGCCTTCGCCAACCACATTCTCAGTCTTAACCCAGGCACCGGCTTTATAACGTTTCCCAGCCTCAAATGGGATATTCTGGTAAGCAAGCAGGTAGACCTTTGGATCAGTGCTTACAATCCGCAGACTGTTCTTTCCAGAATGTGCAACCGTCTTGTCCACCGAATACACCTGTGATGGTGCATTCCAACCAACAGGACTCCCAACCTTATCAAGCTGCTCAAACCCCGGATTAACTATCGAGCCCTTATCCTTGGCAACAACTGAGGATGAAATAATAGCAATTAATAAAATCATCAAGAGGGAGATTTTCATGAGGAGTAGACCTTTCATCGATATATTAGAATATCAACTTATATCCCCTTGGAGAAAAGGAGCAGAGATAGTAAATGGATGCAAACAAAGGTAACGTAAATGTCATCCTGAGGAACGAAGGATCTGCTTTTTCCGAATAGAAAAGCAGATCCTTCGTTCCTCCTTCGAAAATAGAATATTTTCGTCCCTTCGTAGCGAGTCCGGCAGGTTTTCGCTGCAGGCGAAAATCGAGAGGACTCATGCTACGATTCCTAAGAAACCATAAAGTTTTGACGGCAATTAAAGCTGCCATAACTAGTCTCGGTTTCTAATCGAAATAAGTTGGCACCCCCAACTTGGGGGCTCAGGATGACATTTGCCTACTTTACCGGTTCCTGACCAATCACTGCCTGAACATCAGCAAGAGTCATCTCATTGTTGGAAGAGATGATATACGAAGGTTTCCAAATCCCTCCCATACCCATTCGGTTGTAGACTCTAACTGCTACAGTGTTGTCCTGCCCTGATTTAAATGCAGAAGTCGCATCCAGAATAAATGGAGCATTCCAAATCTGTTCCGGAGTCACTCCCAGAGCATCGCAGGTGTGATCAATGACTTTTGTCCCATTCACGTAGATATAGGCATCTTCATCTACAGCACCGAAGTACATATATATGTGCTTGCCGGCAAAGTCATTCGGAAGGTTCTGTTTCTGCCTGTACCAACCATATGATGGATTTGTGGTGTTGAATCCCTGGCTTTCCCATCCTGTATCCATGTCAGCCCGGCAACCGCCCCATTTGCTGTCATCAAAGCTTGAAGCGAACCACTGATTCTCAACGCCTTTGTTGTCCTTATCAAGTGAGAACTTCCAGCGTGCCGGTAAACGGATCACGCTGACATCAGACTGCCCTGACTTCGCTTTGAATGAACTGGACTGATTAGGGTCCTCACTTGCCACTCTGCGAAGCCTGGTGAGCCAATCATCCAGAGCAACTCCACCTTCCCAAAGATAGATAACACCTTCGCGTCTTGCGATCTTCTCAAATCTGTCCAACCTGGCATAAAACTGTTCAGGTTGATCAGGTTTGCCATTCTTGATCATTTCATTCAGGTTCTGGCTAAGTTCGACATACAATATAGCCAGCTCTGCAAGCTCCACTCTCTTCAGAGTCTCATCATCATTAGCTAGCTTCTTCGCACGGTCAAACATATCGTTTGCTTTGCTCATAAACGTCTTGTTAAATATAGGATGGTCCATAGAATACCGGCAACCGCCTGCAGGAGACTTCAGCGAACCATGATGGTTCTTCTCCCAGGTATTCCACATCATGTCCTGGTATTCCATCATCGGACCAGCTGCAGCGCCGAAGTAACCATAGGTAAAGTCTCGGATCAGAGACTTAGTATCGCGGGTAGGGTCCCACAACTGTTTTCCCCATACCCAGCTCTTCATAGCGCCATCAGAGGAACCAGGTCCCTGGTAAGCACCCTGCAGCATAACACCTGTTGCATTATATTTAAAGAAGAAACGAATGTCATCAGTCACAATCTGCATATTAGGCATCGGAGCTGAATAGTGACTAAAGTTGACTGTATAGTCCCAGATATTGATGTCTGCGCCGATCTTCGCCCAACCCTTCATAGCAGTCTGGAACTGCTTTGTCTCAGGAATAGCCAGGAATGGCTCAGCCCATGCATGCCTGTCAGTGCAGAGTTGAATGGCTACGTTAGGACGTGGTTTGACAGTCTTCGGTTGCATGAATGTATCCAGATATGCCAGAGTCGAGATTTTTACGTTGGGATAGTCTTTTGCAATAGCATCAGCTACAGCATTGACGAATATCAGCAACGGACCGGAGAGCGATCCTTCAGCTTTAGTAATTTTCCTGCAATCTGCACAATCGCAGCAGGGAGAACCATCATTCTGAGACACACTTATGATCTCAGAGTTTGGACTGTTCTTGAGTATCTCTTTAACACTTGCAATGGTGATTTTCAATGATTCAGGATTTGTTACGCAGAGCTGGTTCGGATTTCGCTTACCATTGTTTTCAGAAAAATATTCAGGATGCTCTGCAAAGTATTTACTCGGAGGCACCAGTGCAGCAAAAGTATGCACGAACATTGCATAAGACACATTCCCGCCGAACTCTTCGGGTATGGCAGCTGATGGAGAATTGGTCCTGTTACGCAGTGACCATGTGCCATCAAAAGCATCCCAGTAGAACGGGTCCCGGATATCCAGCACCGGTACAAATCGTCTGACAACCGGTTTGAATGTAAGGATACTCACATGAGGAATAGTCGGCGTTGAAGTGCGCGCATACCACCGGCAGCCAAGGTCTTCCTCAAGTAGAGCATAGACAGCATTGATAGGTCCACGGATTCTCCCACCGGTAAGGAATAAGCTTTTCCCTTTGAGATCAATCGCGTAGCCTTCTTTACCCAGGCTGGAACCACTGAACCCGGAACTGGCAGCAAGATAGGTATTGCCTACACTTATAACCTTATCAGAAGACGTCCCGGCACTCTCTTTAACTATATTAAATGCAGCTCCGGTCATAGTCTTCAGCCATTCACTCAAATCAGCAGCAGCCTTCTGCTCCTGGCTGGTAGGTGAAGATGGCAGCAGTATGACATAATCAGTGCTGCCATTCGATGCAAGGGTCAGGGTCACTTTCGCCTGCCCTTTAGGTTTCAAAGAGTTCTTCCATTTTCCATTAGGTGCAACTTCAGCCTGAACACTGGCAGCCAGGCACAAAAGCACCAAAATCCACAAACAGTATGCTTTCAAATCAAATCCCCCATCCATATTGCAGAGCAACCCGCTCTGATGAGATAAATATCCCCGCAGCCAAATAGCCGCTGACTTTGTGACATGCTAAGTTCTGCAGCCACCATTGTCAACTACAATAGTATTTCTACGGAAAGGAGATTCACGCGGAGACGCAGAGGACACGGAGAAGGGGAGAAAAAGACACTGAAGTCCGTTCATGCTGAGCGTAGTCGAAGTGCGGACGGAGGAAATGCATCGGTATCAGAGCGAAGGGCTACAAGCTTCCGCCAACCCACAACCAATCGCCCCCGTAGCGCCGATGCCAATGCACCAGCTATACCGAAGCATCCACCCCAAACAAAGCCCTATCCGTAATCTCCCTTACAAACCCCTCTTTCGCAGCAGTATACCCCTCGCGGTCATCACCGAACTCCACTGCCAGCCTGTGTTTCAATTCCATATAGCGCGCAGCATCCTCAGGATGGGTCCTCAGATAATCCCGAAACACCAGTCCTTCAAATATCCTGTGTCCAACTGGCGCCATATGCAAATGATGGGTTCGTATACCCGTAACCTTGTCTCTGACAATAAAACACATGTGGTCGCCGTAAAACCAGTATTCAATCTCAGGAGTATTAAAAGCAGGGATAGCGCACCGCCTGCCTTCTTCCAGAGATGGAATCTCCACCAAAATATCAATGATCGGTTTTGCAGGCATGCCGGGAATGGAGGTGCTCCCGTAGTGTTCTACGTGCAGTGCAACATAAGGACCTAAAAGCTCCAATATCTCCCGCCTCTTAGCCTCATATTTCTCTGGCCATGCAGGATCATAATCTACTAAATAAACATCATCAATACTTGGTGCGCCAATATAGCTGTGTGAAACAATCCGAAACTCTCTATATTCAGGCAGCCCGCTCCCATTCCAAGCCGCAGGACATTTCACCCCGAACTCCCCAACAGGCCTTTCAGGATTGGAAACATCAAGCCAATTCCATGAGACAGTCTCCTGCCAAATAACCTCGTTCCTCTGAATAACCCTCCAGGAATCCCCAATTATCTCCCAGCCAACCATCCCCTCCGGAACATCCTCTATACACTCAACTTCAACACCCATAAACAGCAAATAACCGCCGTCGTCGCTTACATACTGGATCTGCCTGGCAGGAACCGAGTGCCCAACCTCCGCAAACCGGCTAAACATCTCAATAACGAATGGAATAGCGCTATCAGCAGAACCCGTGAATAGGTTACCAATAAAGCAGAATTTGAGGGGTTGCTCAGAATATGCCAAAGAAATTTTCCGTTTGGTTATGATTTGGCTCGATGTGTATAGACTCAATCGAAATACATGAATAGTCTACCATTATAACTGGGGTTTGGGGATAATACACACAACAAACTGCATGGAACTATTCTCTGCGCATCATTCGAGCGATGAGTATATCCGGTGGGATTGTTTTCCATCCCACCGGGTACTCAAGGTAGTGTGTATTCTCTAAGGGACATAACCATCCGTGAGTGTGTTTAAGAAGGCGACAATGTCTTCTTCTTCCTGCGGAGTCAGGCCGAGATTACCGACACGCATCATGCCGCCACCTCCGCCCATACCGCCGCCACCCATACCACCTCCGCCCATGCCACCACCGCCCATACCGCGGCCATGGACATTGACG
Source organism: Abditibacteriota bacterium (assembly GCA_942493375.1). Classification (GTDB taxonomy): domain Bacteria; phylum Armatimonadota; class UBA5829; order UBA5829; family UBA5829. The sequence continues at coordinate 2,121,512 of OW818698.1, forward strand.
TCCACCTCAGGAACCGGCCAGTCACCGACATCCCGGGTGTTGATGTAGTGGACTACATCTATTATAGAATCAAAGTAACCATTGTGAGTGTACGGTGCTGACATAGCAACATTCCGAAGTGTTGGAATCTTGAAACGACCCATCTGGTCCGGCAAGCCAAGGATAGCCCCTATGCCATAGTCCGTATAGTTAAAGCCCAACGGGTTCAAGTGCTGAGGCAACTGATAAAAAGGATTGTCAAGATTCTTCGGAATTCCAAGGTTCTGGTAACCATAACTAGTGAACAACTGCTTTCCTGACGGATTATTGGTTGTCATCCAATGGCAGTTCTTGCACATAGCTCTGCTTGAAAATAATCTTCTCCCATTGTCTTCATGAGAAGTCAAGGTCGCTCTACGAGCAAGATACGCATCATATTTTGATGTGAAGCTGCACACTTCACTCGATCTCTCATACTCTGCAATAGCTGCTGCCACCAACACATATGCAGAATCTGCGTTGTTCAGGGAATTGTTACCAAAAACCTGTTTAAAGAGACTGGCATAGTCCGAAGTACGGACTCTGGAAATTACAGCTGTCTTGTTTTTATTGTGCATCTCCAGTTGATTGAGGAAAGGAGCCATTGCCTGTTCCTCAAGAGAGTTGGCACGCCCATCCCAGAACTGTCCCCCAATATACATACCTTCCATCATCATCATCGGCGGATTCGGATTGTAGTAGAGCGCAGGACTAAACGCTGCGTAAGCGGCACTGGGAGCATTCCGACTTCCATAACGACCTGGAACTGCGCCGGACGAAACTGGCAACTCACTGCGTGGGTCAGCAAAGCCCGATATGGGACTGTGACAGGAGGCGCAAGACTGCTTTGGTGGGTCAGAAAGCCTGGTATCAAAGAAAAGTCGCTTACCCAACTCCTCCTTCGGTGTAAGAGCGTTTGCGACAGTAATACTGACCACAAACACACATACAGACAATGCAATTAGAATTCTTGTGGTATTCTTCATCGAACATTCTCCCTTTATTGTTATGTCTGTTTAGATCCTGCACCTTCAATGAACACACATTATCACTTGGGACTTACATTCACTTGGTTCAAGCCATACAATCGACTGCTTTTACGAGAGTTCTGCACTTGAATTCCGCTGCATTTTTCAACATACGGTTGTTACCCAGCACAATTGAAACACTAAACCACTGCTGTGAAAAATATCTTGCAAATATTAAACAAAGATATTGGTCGATTGACACTTAGAAAATAATCAAAATATTTTCAGCATATCCATCACTACGCAAGTTTTGAATGTGGAGTAGCCTGGGTAAGAGAGCGTGGAATGGAAGATACCTGCATCTATATGAAACATGTATTTACTAGAACGCATATAAGTTGGCCTGCATAACTCAACTATACATTAAACGTGCATGTTTGTGGTTCTTGCGAAACTGTAAGATCTGACGCATGCAAAAACATGTGAAAGCTACCTTATTTCTAGCAAGATTCTGCACTTGAGTCCTTATCGGGAGGTGCATAAAGACAACATACGTTAAACTTCAACATACGACGATAGAATTTAAATTGTGAGAGAAAGGGAGATAAAATGAGGAGAATACTAACACTCTTTGGATTGTTACTCGTTGTGTGTGTTGGCGCGAATGCAGTATCAGCTGTTACCATTAACAATGGGAATAGTTCTGCGGAGTTCGCCGACACCGATGCCATGATGTCTTACTGGTCAGTCGATGGCACAAACCATTTGTGGAATCAGCAGTGGTTTGTCCGGGTAGGTACTGATGATACCTCAGACTTGTTCACTGCTTTAGGAACACCTGTCAGGGAAATTGAAGTAGATTCACTTTCGTATGAGTACGAAGGCAGAGGATTGGAAATAGAAGCAGAATACTCTCTGACAGGCGGAGCACCGGGCAGTTTGCGGTCCCGTCTGAATGAAAAACTTAGTATAACGAACAACGGTTTGTCCTCCGTACACCTGGATCTGTTTCAATATACAGATTGGGATTTAACAGGGAGTTCCGATGATGATAATGTCAGCCTGGAGCTGGGCCCTCTGAATTCCGCTACGGCTTATCAGTGGGATAGTCTTACATATGCAAAAGAGACTGTTAATCAGTTGCCGACTCACTATCAGACCGCAAGCTCATTTGTAATTCTGGATGAGTTGTATTCCTCATCCGATTTAACTGATGACACTAGTTTCACCGGTCCCACAGATTGTACTTTTGCGTGGCAGTGGTCATTGGATCTGGACCCCGGTGATTCATTCTCGCTCTGTAAGGAAAAATCCATTGCCCCAGTCCCTGAAGCTTCCACTGTATTGGCTCTTCCAATTGGAGCTACTGCTCTGCTTGGATATTTTAGAAGACGAAGATATAGTTAATCAGTGCATACACCCAGGACAGTCTATATGGGCTGCCCTGGGTATCTAATAAATTCGGTTCATACACCATGTATGTGTCTCTAAGAAAAGGAATGGTATTCTCATAAGTTCCAGTATATAAACCGCCGACCAAAACTACGCGTGATCGCTTTATAACGTGACATCGAAGCAACATGTTCGAGCTCAAATTTAATCTCAGCCTCCGACTTTACTCTGGGAGCAGTTCCGGACATACCTGAATTAGGAGCATTAGGAGCCGACTGTACCAGCTTACCCTCAAGCACCTCAACCATCTGTGTTAACTCACCGTCATCAATCCAAAGCCCATCACAAGTGTTGCAGCAGTCCAACATCACCGGACTATCGATCATATACCGAAACCGCTCCATCGCATACCCGCACTCCGGACAGTCCATGATCGCTGGCTGCGAAACAGCAACTTTCTGCGGAACATTCATAACATCAATCTGGTTCAAATGCTCCACATTCTGAGCCTTCAACTGCTTCAAACCATCCCTGTGAAGCCAAATCCCCGCACACTGAGGACACTCAGCAAATGAAACCCCATCATAACTCATATTCGTAAGAGGCACCTTGCAAACCGGACAAGTATAATTCATAAATCCCTCCAAAACACAAAAATCCCTTCTTGTTAATCCTGTTCAAAAACACAAGCAAACTAAGCAGGAGTTACTTTCAAAACCACAGCATAGCCACTCGGTCTGGTCTCACCCAGATAAACAGTCAGGTCATTGTCGTCCCAAGTCCACTTAAGCGTCTCCGGGCTCCCCAAAAGCTCCACTATACCTATACTCGGTATCTGCCCTTTAGCAAGAGACTTAATAATAACCTTACCGCTGGCCGGCCAGTCCATAACTATCGCATAAAGTATCTCACCCTTGGTTGTAAATCGGATGTCCTCACAGGTAAAGGGACTCCGCTTTACATCGTTAAACGTCCCTTCTACAACCTGAGTAGGACCTTCCCCGAACTTTTCCCAGGGCCTTGACCCATAGATAACTTCCCCGTTAATATCCAGCCACTTGCCGATCTCCAGGAGGACCTGCTGCTCCTCCTCAGGGATAGTTCCATCAGGCCTTGGACCAATATTCAGCAGCAGTGCACCGTTCTTGCTGACAATATCTGCCATATCCCCGATTATACTGCCTGCGTCCTTATAATCCTGGCCGTGTGTAAAGCCCCAGGAGTTCTTAGCTATTGCAGTATCGGTCTGCCAGAACATAGGACGTATACCGGTCAGTTGTCCACGCTCGATATCAAATACCGCTGTTCCTTCTCTGAAAGTATTCTCTTTATAGTTGATCGCAACCCCGATCCCCCACTCAGCAGCCCGGTTATAATAGTATGCTGCCAGCTTCTGTAAGTAAGGCTGATAGGCAGGAGTCTTTATCCACCAGTCAAACCACAACACCCGGGGCCTGTATTTGTCGATAATCTCGCAGGTATAGACCAGCCACTCTTCCAGCCATTCTTTATCAGGTCTCTCAGCCTCAGGACGTGCCGGGCCATACAAACTCCTGTAGGCCTCATCCCTCACGTCCGAATCAAAATTCATTCCCGAATCATAGAACCACCAGTGCTCCTCCCTGTGGCTTGAACATGTAAACTCAATCCCCCGTTTTTGCAAAGCAGAGGATAGTTCTCCAAGGATATCCCGATGAGGTCCAGTCTTAACAGAAGTCCAATCGTGAAATGCACAGTCATACATCGCATAACCATCATGATGCTCCGCCACCGGCATCACAAAGCGCGCTCCAGCCTTCTCAAACAATTCAGCCCACTGCTCAGGATCCCATTTCTCAGCCTTGAACATAGGAATAAAGTCCTTGTAGCCAAACTTATTGTGAGGTCCATAAGTCTTCAAATGATGCTCAAACTCAGCAGACCCCTCCGTATACATATTCCGGGGATACCACTCATTTCCAAAACCAGGAACAGAATACACCCCCCAATGTATAAACACCCCAAACTTAGCATCCTCATACCAAGCAGGCACCACATAACCCTCAAGCGAATCCCAGGAAGCCGAAAAAGGCCCCTGAGCAATTACTTCCTCAATTCTGGTCAGGTTTTCAGAGATGGTATTCATAATGTATGCTCCAAACTATTAGCTATTTAGCTTGTATGTATCTACATCAGTAGTCTTCAACACATAACGTTGAAGGCGACTCTAGCTGTGATTCTGTTTCCGACTCTAGCCGTGACTGTGACTCTAGCTGTGGCTCATCTCGCGACTCTAGCTGTGACTCTGTTACAGCTAGAGTCGTATATGTAAAATTACTTCAGGCATTAATGGAATCGTTGCCATTTATTATTAATGGTAAAAAGATGATTTCATTTTTGATAGTATAACAAGTTCATCAACTTATTCTAGGGACCAGGCGGAATTCCTGGTGGCCAATCCTCTGCACTTGGAATAAAACCTTCTGGCCAATCCTCAGGTTGGCAAACAGAATGTATAAGGTCACTAATACGGTGTTCATTTTGCACGTGCTCTGCTAAATGTTCTAAATCCGGGAAGAGATAAGATTCATACAAACCGAATAATAAGAGTCTTTCGCGGAAATGCTGTTTATGTTCTTTGGGAATGATCATTTTGCCAAGGAACTTTTCTGCATCCGCATATTTTTCCATAGGTCTCCAGGACCCATGAAGAGTAAACTCAGACATTTGCACTAGCTGTCTTAAATCATCATGTTTGCATTCAATTGCTATTGTTTTATCTGGTGCTATGATCCGTTTATCTTCTATCGCTATCTTTACAAGGTCATTTACATCCTTGTGATTCGGCGAAGCTATCATGTTATATCCATACTGGCTAGCATTTAAAGACAACGGATCAAGTCCCCATACAGATGCATCTGTATCTTCATCGCCCTTCTCACATTTCAACGTGGCAAAATGAAGTGCTACTAATGGTGATTTTGTCCAATCTAGTAGACGAGTAGGCAACCCATAGTGCTGCATCAGGAATAACCAACCAGTATAGTCATCAACAGGCGGAACCGAATTGCATCTTACGCTTGCCTGGTTTATAAAATCTCTAGCCATTTCTGTCTCTTTATAAGCTTTCCTTTTATGGTAAAGCGAAGGAGTTAGTTTCCAATCGGAATTTGCCTGCCCTCTCCACCAATGCTGTGGTCTATTACCTAACTGTACAGTTATGTCATATATTGCTGTGCAATATTCTTCTATTGTGCTTACGGTTACTGTTTTCATCGTTCCACCAAATATATGCTGAATATATGCTGACCCTATATCAATAGAGTATACATCATGACTTCCAGTTTTTCGAACATCTGTTATAATACCTCCTGAAAGCACACCTTAGGGAGGTCTAGCATCTGTATGGAAGACACTAAAATTGCAGTCATCGCAGATGTTCATGCCAACATATACGCCTTAACTGCATTTCTGGACTTTGTAGACAAATCGGGTGATATCGATTGTATATGGAACCTGGGAGACTTCCTGCAGATTGGCCCGCATCCTCGTGAAGTTGCAGAGAAAATACTAAACGATCCACGTTTCATTAATGTACTGGGCAATAATGAGCAGGCGTTAATGGAACGTAACCAATCCAGCTTCCCAGCAAATGAAGTTGCTCATCAGAATTGGACACTGGAGCAGATTGGCGATGATCTGTTAAGCAGACTGCGGAACATTCCTGTTGTGCGTCAAGAACATCTGGGAAACCAGAGGGTTTTGCTGATCCACATACCGGAAGAAGCGCAGCATTACCCCAATATTGATATGGTCACCTGTGGGCACACACACAAGCAACTTCGTTGGACCGAAAATGGAGTTGAATATGTTAACCCCGGATCTCTGGGAGCATCATTCAGAAGCCCACAGGCCGATTACGCCATCATCAAAGTCCATAATGATAAGGTTCAGGTGAGCCTTGAAAGCTTGGTTATTGATGACTCGAAGTTGAGATCGGATTATATCAGCCGACGTGTCCCCGATGCAGAATACCTGATGAACCTGTTCAACCTGTAAAGCCCCATATTTTCACTATGTCATCCTGAGGCACGAAGGATCTGGTCTAAATTCCGAATTAACCTTGTTCCTTCTTTGCGCCTTTGCGGCTTTGCGTGAGAATTTTCAAAGCTACCATACCATTCATCCTATATCCGAAGCCACATTTTCTATACGGATGGTAATGAGCCTAACTCATAATCCCCTACCTCGGCTCCACCAATCCGGAGTTCATCTTCGCCAAAAACCTCGGATCGCTGCATTGCAAACGAGCGGTGAACTGCCATTCTCCACTCCCCTGGATCACTTTTACCAAAAAATGGTTCCATCCCTGCTTCAAGGGCAATGCCTTACAGCGATATGCATCCGGGACTACCGGGTGGATGCCTTTGTCCTCAACTATGAGTTTCCCGTTCAACCAAATCTTTGCACCATCGTCCGAACCTGCAAAAAGGTCAACTGTAGGCACATCCGGAGATGCCAGCAGCTGGTCTAGTGCTCTCGGGCTGTATAGCCAGAAGCTAAGGTATGCCGCAGAGTATGAGTGTGGACCTGGTATGTTCTTCCGGTTAAAATCCATCAGCAGGTTAGCTTCAGCTTTCATTGGTTTCCAGACAAGGTCATTGATCTTCTCATCTGCACGCGGGTTGATAGTCATCTCCCCACCCACAAAATCCGTATCACACGCATCCAGATAGCTGCTTCCTGTAAAAGCCCCTATCATCAACGCTTCCTTCAGGGTTCCGGAGCCGTCAAAGATCCCGCCTTCCATCTCCGCAGGTTTACGAAGTTTCATCCCCAGATTCGCCATCAACATCCGGGTAAGTTCAATATGCTGAGCAGTATATGTAAGCGGAAGTATGCTGCAGATCAGAATCCGTCCTTCGCCGGATGGTATCTCGACCAGCGCTGCTCCACTGGGTTTTGACTCCCGTTCAGACCGCAAAACGCTGCCGGTCTTAAGGTTTTCACCCCGATCTACCCACCGCCGCCAATCCGTATTACACGCTTCCAACAGGACCTTGCCTGACTTCACAACCGGGCCATCGAGTCCATAATTCATGATCTCTTTCCCCATCGCCCAGTCACCAAAATACATATCACCAAGCGTTAGTGAATCAATAATAGGTGAAGCAGTCTTCTTTACCAGCGATACCGAACTGCGCTGCGAGAGATCTAGTTGAGCAGGAAGAAGCGAGTTTATTAAGCTCAATGACTCCGGGGTCGGATCCCAAATCAGCACTGTGCTCTTATAACTTAACACTTCCTTGATCTTACGTTTTGCTAACTCAACGGACGAGTTATCCAGCGTCCGACCATCGATAATCAGCAATCTGGGTATATAAGAAATACTCTCAGAATCCGTATAAGGAACTCCCGCTCTGGTCAATGCAAACGCTACCTGACCGGAACTCTGCCCAATCAATGCAGGACGTTTATCAAAATCATCAAATCCTACTGTTTCATCCGCAGCCAACGGCTTTTTCACCTCTGGCAACACCGGTTTGTGGTCCCACTTACTAGGTTCCGGGCCACCAAGTGCATACGCTGACTTCACTGCATCAAACAACGCCCAGGGCTCATACAATGGAAGACTGGGGTCATAACCGGGATTAAATGCAGTAGAGTAAGGACCGATCCGCTCAGGCTGAACCCCGGTTTTCCCCTCAACATAATTCGGGAATGTTATACCATCGCTCAACTGAGGAGCTTGTGTTTGATCTTTGAGCCCAATCGGCACCGACTTCATCCCGTACCACACCAGGTTAAAGATCGAGCAATAAGATGCAGTCTTACGCTGGGCTTTTAACAGTTCATAAGCTTCAGTTGCGATACCTTCCATCCTGCCTTCAAAGCTCTCATAAGACCGATCACCATACCATGTCGCCACTTCCTTTGGGGTTCCGAAATAGGCGCTGCTTGCTTCCCCTATACCGTATGGCTTCCCTTTCTTAGCTAGTTGTTCGAAGAAACTCTCGCTGCCGTAGTGCCCGACCGACACCGGGAACCGTCCGTCCATATCCTCCTCGCCATCTCCCGATATCCATGGCCGCGAAGGATCAAGTCCGCGTATAACACCCACCAGCGCTCCCGCGTTATCATCAGCTTTGGTGTAGTCCTCCTTCGTCCCCCTGCTGACTCCCAGTGCAGCGTTGATCTCATTGCACACACTCCACCCGAACACGCTGGGATGGTTGCGGTCACGTCGAATAAGGGATTCAATATGAGACTTGCTCCTCGGCCAAAAATTGGGATCATCATAATTGAATGCACAGTGGCTGGCCCATATTGCGCTCTCATCCAGCACCATTATCCCCATCTCATCAGCCACATCCAGATAGAAACTCGGATAAGGCTGCGCGTGTAAGCGAACTGCGTTTGCATTGGCATCTTTCAGCATCTTGAACCAGGACCATGCATATCGCCGCGTCATCTGAGGGATCCCCATAAAGTGCCAAGCGTCCCCTTTGAGCTGGATAGGTTTGCCATTGAGCAGCAGAGCACTGCCTTTAATCGTCAACTGTCTCCACCCGAATCTGACATACTTGCGGTCAACAACCTTTCCGTCTGCAAGCAGTTCAACCACTGCTCCATAAAGTTTAGGGCTCTCAGGGGACCACAGACCCAGATGTCCTCCCACTTTCCCCGAAAGGTTAATACTTCCATTAGCAGCAACTCCCGTAAGAGTCATCACCGGCCTCTTACCCAGCTTCCATTTCGGTTCAGGTGCAGATACAACATCCTTACCCGCCAATGACTGCCATTCATATATACTGGCCTTAACCGAAAGCTGCTTCGACTTCGCAGCATCCCTTTGAATCTTTACTGCAATACTCAATATATCCCGGTTAACTTCAGGATTTATAAAAGCCTCATCAATGTGCGTCTTCGGAAGAGATAACAAATACACATCCTGCCATATCCCCGCAATATGCAGCCCCCAGAACGAACCAGAAGGATATGTGATAGTGCCAAGTCTGCCGCTGACACTCATCAATTCCGGTTTCCGCACACCCACCAGTAGTTCATTCCTGCTGCCATACTTTACAACACTGGTAATATCAATCTGAAGAGGCATAAAGCTGTCGAAATTATGAGCAACCTGCTCGCTGTTCACCACAACTATACAGTCACCGGCAACAGCCTCAAATCGAAGCACTACCCCCTTCTCCCTCCACTCACTTGGAACCGTAAAAGACCGCTTAAGCCATCCCGCCTTAACCTGCTCCCATGCAGCCGGATAACTCGGATAACACCGGTAATCCCCACCATCACCCGATGAAAACGAGTTCACATTCCAGGGAGATGGAATCTTGATCCGTGCCTTATCCCAGGCACTCCCCGGCTGTGGCATCTCCTGCTTAGGATCCAACGCCTGAGGACTATCCGCAGCCTGAAACTCCCACAACCCGTTCAAGCAAACCCCACCCCGCAAAGGCTTCTCAACCCCAGCCACCACACCGTCCTGAGGAGCAAACACTCTATTAAACCGAACAGCACCCTGAACAGGTGTAAAGAGGATCAACATCAGAATACAGAGAATGGATTTCATAAAAAACAAACCTCCGGGGCTGAGTTGTAGCAACAGTACGAAACTTCCCCGCGCAGACAACGGATTCCTGCTGAGCTATATTTACCACACAAAGTTCTTCACGATATGGTTTAAATTCTCACGCAAAGCCGCAAAGACGCTAAGAAGAGAGAGGTATTCTGTCTGTTGGAGGTTATAGATAAAACTGACACAAAGTTACTGAGGAGATCATAAGAAAAGAAAGGAGTACAATATGCCTCTTCTTAGCGCCTTATCGGCTTTGCGTGAGATTTAAGAATCAAAAGTCAAAAAACAGTTCAAGTTGATTGCTCTGAGGGACAGGAGGCTTGGCTGCCTGTTTATGTGGATGTTCAGAAACGATCTGGGGGGATTGTTTTGGTATTGCTTTGCGGCATCGCCCATGGTAGTCTACTGACAGTAGCAGGTCGCGGGAAGCAGAAACTGCCTTATGGAGAGATTTCCAATGGCGCATTAGCCATAGGATTCTGTCGAATCTGTTAGCATCCGCATATTTATTGCTCAAAAATACTATCCGGGTATTATACTGGAGCGCGGTTTTCATAGTAGTCTCATCAGCAAGCATTCGGCGGTCAGATGTGATCAGCACATAACCCAGCTCTGATGCTTTCGCTACTATTACTGGATCATCCTCACCAACAAGATCCAGACTCTGAACCGTACGAATGCACTCACCGGCAAGACTCAGCATGCCTGCCGGCAGTGATCCGATATTTTCATCGATAAGAAATGCTATGTTGATTTTAGATCTCGCCATTTCTCCTCGAATCTAATAGCGTCCCTGGCTTGCTGGACAGAGATATCATACCACTCGGTGATTGATTCAATATTCTTTTCCTCTGCAACATAGAGGCGGTAGATGCTTTCAGTTGTTATTCTGTGGCCCTTAATAGTAGGTGCACCGTAACACTTCAATGGGTCTACAACTATGTCCACATTCCGTCCCATAGGCCACCAGCGCAGGGCTTCGAGATCATTGAAGTCTATATCGTCAATAAAACCGTTCACAATGCCAAGAATATGCTGAAGGTTTCCGGCAGCTAGGTACTTTCCATTCTCTTCAAATATAAGCTCTGTTCCCGCCAGCATGCAGCGTTTCTGAGCAAACGGATATGCGGTCTCGAACCGTTGACTCAGTGTCTCGGAGGCTTGCCTTATCTCTTTAATAGGCACCTTGCAGCTTCGGAAATAGCTGATATACTTGAGTTCAATGACATCAGCAAAGGTCAAAAGCCTGGTTCCTCCAGCTGCAGCAGGTAAAACGCCCGGAATCGTATACTTGTCACCCCTGACCACGCGAACATAACCCCGTGCCCATTGAGCGATTTTCTGTGAACTAGCCTGCAACAAAAAAGCCGCATCACCACAAGTATATATCCCGGTCCCAAGCCCAGGAGTTTTGCATTCCAATGCCGTCATTCTATTCTACTAAACCCACTAACTACACTTTCACTAAAGAACCATTCCACATCCAACTACGCGATATGTTACACTATTGCCTGTCCAATTTGCAAGAAACCAATGCAAATGAAGCACTTCAACACGCTCCCTTTGTGACAAATGAACCAAACGACCTTGGCTGTTCCAATCTGATCAACCCATTTTCTATCACTAGAACATGAGTTCAAGCAGATATGGCAGTTATTGCCTCTTTTAGACTTGAGCATAATGAGATAGCCGAGGGCATGTGGTAGATTCGGACAATGCGATCAAGAGTCGGTGTACAACCCACCAGAGTTATGCTGCCATCTATCGGGATTAGTTGCTTTAGCGTATATATCAATACACCAATAGCGGTGCTATCTATATACTTGATGTTATGCATGTCGAGAATCAAGTGCTTTTCGGTCTCATCCAGTATGCTCATCATTGAATGCTTAAACAGAGGTGCAGTAAAAGCATCAATCTCTCCTGATAGCTTCAATATTTTATGTCCACCAAATCGCACAATTCGATACTCGAATTGAGGATCAACTTCACCTGAAGGCATAATAGTTCCGCACATAATTCAACTCCTTGCAAAAGGCAAGTCATTATTATACATACTCTTCATCAATATACCCACCATTCCATCAAGGCAAAATGTCTTGGACAAAAGTTAGAGTTCATTTTCTACAATACTTCGAAGATGCAAATATCTGTGATATTAAACGAGGATAATGGAGATTGGGCATTATAAGGTAACACATTATACGAGTGCTTGTCCGATTACTTGGACAAACACTCGCATACCAGCCAATTTCTGACTCCTGACTCCTGACTCCTACTCCACCGGAATCTTGCTCCCATTCTTTTCAAGCCAAGTTCCAAATGTCTGCAATGCCGGATTCAACTCACGAGCAAGCTTCAGATCACGGATACCACAGAAGTATTCCTCGAAGTCGCGCTTGAACTGGAACATATTCCCAAGGTCCTCCGCGCCGGGAAAGCCGAAGCTTCGGAAAACTTCCGGGGGGATCGCATTGTAGTGGACTTCCTTGCCCAGCGCTTTCGTCATCGCCGCAGCAATTTGATCTCCTGTCAGGTGCTCTCCCGCAATACCCACCGTCTTGCCGATAAACTCGCTGCCACGCTTGAATATCCCGAATGCACACCTGCCGATATCCTCTGAGGCTATTCCAGGCAGTTTCTTGTCGCCCATAGGAAACGTCAGAGCCAGTTTTCCATCAGCATCCGGCTTTGGACCTAACCCAAAATAGATAAAGTTGTCCCAGTAAAATGATGTAAGCAACATTGTCGTAGGAACACCAAGGCTGATAAAGAACTGATTGGCCTCGCCCTTGGCATCAAAGTGGGGAACTTTATACTTGCCCATCAGTGTAGGCATGCGGTCATCATCGAGTGGCACCCAATTTCGGGTGTCCTCCAGTGTGGACCAGATCACATGCTTCAATCCGGCATCTTTAGCTGCCTCCGCCATACTCTTAACTTCAGCAAGCTCTTTCTCCGGAGAAAAATGAGCCCAGAAGAATGTAACACAATAGGCTCCATATGCACCTTCAAAAGCTTTTCTGAGGCTGGCTGCATCATCCACATCCGCTGCCACAACCTCCGCCCCCAGCTTTCGAAGTTCACTTGCTTTATCAGAATCAGGATCCCTGGTTATCGCCCGGGCAGTAAAACCACTCTCAGGTTCCGCCAATATTGCCCGGACCAACCCGCTGCCCTGAGCACCTGTAGCACCAAGTACTGCTATTATCTTCTTATCAGACATCTCAACCCTCCCAAAAAGAATAACCCGGAATCCCCGGGCATCCATGTTTTATAGAAGGTTTACCACCGAAATAACCAAGCCAAACCAAACAACAGTTGAGCAACCCATCACACAGCAACACAAACCGCTGCTATCCTAACACGACTAACAATATAGCCCCTTCCTGTTAATCTTAAAAATCTTGTTAATCCTGTTCAAAAAGACCAATATCACTGCGCAACAACCATCTCAACACCGCATTCCCTGCACAGATCCTCGATCCTGGAATCGCTCACGTCCGTTATCCAAACATCAAAATCCGAAAGGCTGGCCACTTCCACATGCGCACTCTTTTCAAATTTGGCAGCAGGTGCAAGCAGCATAGCTTTCGAACTGGTCTTTATAGCTGTTCGCTTGAGCTGAGCTTCAGGAGGAAGAGCTGCGCGCACGGAGCCATCAGCCGTGATAGCATCCCCGGAAAGTACTGCCCAGTCAAAATGGAATCGTGAAATTGTCTCTATTGCAGTAGGGCCGGAAATCGCAAGGCTGTGTGCATCCACTTCGCCGCCCAGTATCTCGTGACGGATTCCTGCGCGCGCCAGTATCTCTGCAATATGCCAGTCATTGGTTACAACCCAGACCGGTCTCCAGTTACTCCGGACAATTTCCTCAGCTACCTGCAGGGTTGTAGTTCCGGCATCGATATACAGTGATGAACACCCAGCTAAATGTGCAACAGCCGATGCTGCAATTCGCATTTTTGCGTCAACATCCACCGTTTTCCGCACAGACAAATCTATTGCAGCTCTTGGAGATATTGTGTCATCCGGTAAAATGGCGCCGCCGCGAGTCCTCTGAGCATCGGTAGTCTCACAAAGCCTGTCCAGGTCACGTTGAGCTGTAGCACGGGCAACGCCGAATGTATCCATAACATCCTGCATCCCAATCACCCCGCGTTCCCGTAAAAGCTGAGCCATCATCCGCAGCCGCATAGACAACAAAACCGGCCCCCGCACATCATTTAGATCCTTCAAATCACCCACCTATCAAGCAACAACTGCCACAGTCCAAGTCATTCACACACCAACCAAAACATGCATTTCATTTTTCGCGTGTTTAGCGTATTTAGCGGTTCTCTCCCATAAAAATCTGCGTAAATCTGCGCAATCTGCGGATAATTCCCCCGAATTCACCCGCCGAAAACATCCAACCCGTACGACCGCAGTATCCCAACAGCCTCATCCACTTCACTCTTGCCAGGAACACCCAAAGCCAAATCCGGTTCCAGTCCACACGCTCTCCATTTTGTAACTCCCCTCGTATGGCAAGGCAGCACCTCCACCTCAATCGCCCCAACAGATGCAAGTGCTTTACCGAAAGAATGCACTATTCCTGAATCAGCGTTATACCCGGACACCAGGGGAATTCGAACGATCATCTGCCCATCCTGCAAATGCCTTTTGCGGATATTCAGGAGCACATTCTCGCTATTATCACCGGGATAACGGGCTGTATCAGGATGCTTGAAATCTATGTATAACAGGTCAATCAAGTCATATAGAACAGGCAGTTCAGCATGTGTCCCATTCGTCTCAATGGCTGTATGTATTCCAGAGTCTTTCAAACCGCCCAAAAGTTCGTGCAAAGGATCAAACTGGCAAGTAGGTTCTCCCCCGCCAATCGTCACACCTCCGGACTTTCCAAAGAATGCCCTGTAACGTTTTGCACGCTCAACCAAAGCCTCAACGCTCACCATCTGCCCAACCAGTTCAAACGCTGGATGGCAGCTCTTTATACAATCGTGCTCAGAACACTCCTTGCAAACCTCAACATTCCGGATGATCACATCGCCATCAAGGTACACAGCACCATTTGGACATGCAGCAATAACATCGGCAGGCTCAGTCACCCTCTCTGAATAGAACAGGACCTGAGGTGCAAAATCAATCGATTCCGGGGCTGCGCACCAGGGACATCTCAAGTTGCATCCCTTACAATATATAACCAGGCGCTGCCCTGGTCCGTCTACTACTGCAGAAAACCCAATGTTGAATATCGAAAGCGATAATCCGGACTCACTCATACCGCGCACGTAGATTCTGGATCCAGCCGGTTGATTATATCTTCCTGAATTGCCGGAGACAGATCGAGGAAGTTCACAAACGTGCCGTGAATGCGCATTATATAAATGCCGCTCGGGACCAGCTCCCGGGGTTTCTCAAGAATCTGCCTCAGGTGTTTTGCAGTATCCACATTCAGATACATATAATATCCACCCGCATCAATCATATCCTTGCTAAAACCGAAGATCGGAGCAATCACATACTCGCGCAGCGCCTCCATAAAACCATCTTCTCTGAAACCAGCAACAAAGTTGGGATCAAGACCTATATGGCAGGCATATCCACCCAGAAAATCGGAGTAGGGCAGTGAGTGCATGCTCATAACACGTGGAGGCAGGCCGTGAGTCGCCATACCGGGAATCGGATCAATTCCGTAACCAAGGGGAGATCGGGCAAAGCGACCGTCCGGAGTAGCGCCAACCCAGTAACCATAGAGCAGATGTGTGCTGGGGGTGCTCCAGTCAGGCAGGAACGGATTTCCCCAGGGGTTACGCAGTGCTGAAACCTTTTCAGAGACCTTGTGCGCAATATCAGTAATATAGAGATCAATCCGGTAATCATCGTTGCCATACTTCGGAGCCGCCAGTATCCTGTTACGCACATCCTGCGCATTCTGGTAATCAGACCGCAGAACTTCTGTCAACGATCCCAACATCCTCGGTGAATTGTCATACAGATCATCCAGCGCACTGAAACTGTCAGCCACTACGCTCAATCCGTGTATCAAGCAGCCGGACGCATTATAAACAGTTCCCTGTTTGGATGTATCACGCATATCAACACCGCTATCAAGTCCTCCCATAAAGCTGGACAAAAACGGCACCGGCAGCAGAGACAGGGCCTCCGTGCAGCCATTTGCAGCGCGTTCCATATGCGAAAGGAAATAGTCCAGATGCTTCCAAAACGCCTCACGCACGAGAGCAGGATCACCAAGAGGGTTCTGCTCATCGAGTCCAAGCTGTTCATGACTCAAGCCAATCCGCGCACCGGTAATAGCACTGACCCCACCGTGTATCGTCAGTTCAAGCACCTTTGCCAGGTTCAACCAACTGTTGGTCGTATTCCCGGACTCTTTGCCCATAATCAAAGGTTCCTGGCACCCAGCGATAGAGTAATTCGGCAGGTCTTCCTCAGCAATTCCTTTCCGACGAAGCACATCAAAGAGGATATCATCATTAAACAGGCTCGGAGTTACGCTGCCGGGTGTAGTAAAGAAAGGTTCCATAGCCTTATATACAGCATCAGGGGTCTTCAAATGGAGCTTGACCGAAAGTGCAGGCTGGGGTGTATTGCTGCGCCTGAACGCTTCCATAACAATCGATGTCATATCATTTGTAAGGTCACACCCATCAGAATCCCGCCCGCCGACCATTATATTCTGGCTGATAGCCCAGTTGCGATCACCCACACAGAACAATGCCAGCATGTGTCTGACGAGTTCAATTGCAACCTCACGGTCAACCGATTCTTTCTCATAAAACGGCTGCAGAATCCTATCAAGGTTACCGACACTGAACGCATAAGGGTTAGGTGCCTGTTCGAGGGTCATCGCCATCCACAGCAGCGTAAAACTTTGAATAGCTTCATACAGATTCCGTGCTCCATATCTTGGAACACGCGAACATGTCCGTGCAATCAAGTTCAATTCTTCACGCCGAACCAGATCCGTTTCCTGTTCAGCAAGCTTACTCGCCAGCGCCGAATACCGGTCCGCCAGCACTAACCCCGCTTCAAGGCTTGTTACGGCTGCCTGATAAAAACCACCTTCACCGCGTTTGGCTTTTTCAATTAGAGGAAGCAGGCCTTTCCGCAGCGCTGGACCAAAATCAGCAACTGTATGGCCTGTCACTTGCTCAACGAAATATGCGACTTCCTGAGTCTCCGCACCGGTCTCGTCATACACAGTTCCAAGCGTCTGAGCAAACTCTTCCTTTGACCAGAAATCTCGCACACTTTGAATCCGCTCTGCCGAAAGTCCGTTCTCAGGGTCAGGACTAATATCGCCATAGACCGCCATAGGGTCACAGTAACCCGCAAATGTCTCTACCCGAAACTCCGGATTAATGAGGGCATAGGTCCGTGCAAATGCATCATCCTGAGTCCCGGCAACAATGGAATTTGGAGAGATCGATACAGGCAACTCCCGGCAGGATGCTTCAAACAGATAAGCCTGCACCGCAGCTCTGGATAGAGTCACCCCACTCTCACGCAGCCGTTGCAAAGCCCGCATTCGAATCTCCTGAACCAAAAACCACCCATCCAGCCGTGCCATCGCACCCTTTTCCCGAAGCAGAGATTCAATATGCCTTGAAAGTCTATCCGCCTGAAACATTGCTGTCCTCCATTACACCCAGTTATAATCTGCACTTGATTCCATGCACACAAATACAACAATGAGTCACAATATAACTCATCATGACTCACTACAACTAATTATAACTCATTTGGGATCAACAAATACAGCTGGTAATGCCAATTATTGAAAAGCAACTCTCTCAGTCCAACAAAGGAAGTACTCCCTCCTCTAACTCGCATATCTGCAGCAAAACATCACAGTATAGCTTCAACTTATCCTTATCACTGAACATATCAGCAGCAGAAAAATCCTGAGGAATAATCTCCCCCAGCTTCATGCAAAGTGCCGTTATCTTCTCATAACAATCAGCCAGATCATCCCTGCCATTATCACGGAAAAACTTCACCCCATACTGCCGGTCAAGGTACTGTTTATAATTGCACATTACATTTAAATACACCCAGAAATTCTCATCCCACGTGTAATTCAACAATGCATTAGCAAACGCCCTATGTGCAGCCAAACCGTTATACTGCCCCTCAACCAGGTTGTCTTCCCGGATCAACCGTGATATCAGCTTCAGAGTCTCCGCAAATATGCCGTCCTTATCAGGTTTTTCACATTTCCCCTCAATAATCAGTATACGCCCCTGTATTCCTTCAGCAAAAAGACCGTTGTGCCAGTCTGACTTTCTAAAATATCCCGTTTCGTCCGCCGGATCTTTATGATCATCCTCAATATACATAAAAGGATTATAACCAAGCAGCACGCCGCCATCGTCGTCATATCCGGAAATCACACAAGCATCTGCATGGTTAACTACACCTTCAAGCGTAATGACAGGAACTCCCCTGTCGACGCTCTTCATAATAATCTTCCTGTCAGCCTCATAATCCCCTCGAACATTAAGCGAAACCTTATACCCCAGCATCTTAAAAGTATGCTCAATAATAATCGGCGTATTCATTACATGATAATTGCCGTGATTCCATTCGATCACTGAAGGCTTCGAGAATGAAGTCCTGAAAGCACTACCCGAAACCGCACACACATAATCATAGTCCACTCTCTCCCCAAGTCCACAAACCGCCGAAACAACACTCCCCACATACTCACTCTGCCTCCGCGTATCCGACCAGTCCACTTTCAACAAATCCGGTATAACATTCCTCTTCATTTCAGTCCTCCTGCATTACGCAAATATCGACCATATGTTCTATATTTTTATAGTATACAACAATAATCTCGTTACATTGCACTTTTTCGAAAATATTTCGAGCTTTTTCGGAAAGAGTAGTCAAGTGTTTCGGAACTTGAGAGCTAGACTACAAATGATCCCAACCCGGAAGTTCCGAAACAAAATCTGCGCAAATCTGCGTAATCTGCGGACAATCATTCTTGATACGTTGGCCGTATCAACTCTACCTCGGCCACCTCAAATGCACTGGCAGCATCTCAGGATACTTCACATGTGGTTCAGTCTGATACCAATATGCTACCGATGCGATATCGTCCTGTAGTGGCTGGAACTTACCGTTAGGCCACCAACCCAGCGCCTGGATTGTCACCTTGAGGTCGTTATCAAACCGGATTGGGTCCAATATATGCCAGCGGTACAGCCCGTGCATAATGACCTGGTTCTCTTTATGGACGCACAGCGGATACCCCAGGAAGTTGGAATTGTATGTCGTCTCGCGGTTTTCAGGACCATCATAGAAGCACCACGCCCCTCCGAAATAGTCCTCAGTGCCGGTCCCGCAGATAGTCGGATAATCGGTATCGCCATCGATGAAGAATTTAGCTTCCCCTTCACCCCACCAGCCATTCGACAGCTGCGTCCAGGCAAGGTAGGTCCCCACATAATGCCCTTTACCTTTAATACTATCCACAATCACATGCTCAGGATTATCAATTGGAGTCACCGACCGCCTCCACTGGGCATGGAAATAGGCCTCAGACTCATCCACATCCCTCAGTTCATAGTCCACCTGGAAGAAGAAGCAGTCCAGATCCTTTTCCTGCTGGTTTTCAATCTCAATCCTGGCATGCTTCCTGAAAGGCATAGGCCAATATGAATTAAGCGCACCTTTAGGGTTCGCAACTATAGGCATCGAATTAACACGCGCATACAAACCGTGCCCGCAGCAGAAGAAATCCCCAAATGGGACCTCCACCGATGGTATATCTTCCCCGTCCCAATACATCCGTATAATAAGGTCCCTGTATGCATGAGGCCAGGTAGTCATCCAGATATGAGTAATTGCCCCCGGCCCTTCGATATCAGCAACAGTAGTCCTGGAGCCTTTAAGCAGAGTAAGACAGGGCTTTACCTTCCATCTTTTTCCAAGCATAGAAGCTGGCGATTTCTCATCAGGCACTTCCTGAGCAGCACTTCCTTTAGCCCCATCAGGATTCTCCCCACAAATACTCCGGCTCCTAGCATCCGAAAGCCGAGTAATACCAAACATCCTAAACCCATTCTGATCAAACATAATACATTCTCCTCCAACTACATTAACTAACAACTATCTGACCACTCATATAATCCAACCAACCAAGTCTTCCATACCCCATTTCGCGTGCTTTGGCGTGTTTAGCGGTTCTCCTTCTCATAAATCTGCGTAAATCTGCGAAATCGAGAGTATTCAAAAATCTAAAGCAAATTCTATTTTCGAATACTCCTGCGGATAATTATCTATCTCCGTCTATTTGTCCAATTATATCGAGTTGGTCGGTCATTTCAAATGGTGGATATTATGGGATATTTGTTGTATCATATGATTCAAAACTCTTCAAAACAAGACACCATAAATCCCCAAGGCAAATGAGGGAACAACTGATACACCGCAGATAACCCCACCCTATGCATATTAAAATTGAACACCGACTGCTACCGAAACGTATATATACATGAAAACAATATTAGCTTTTTTGTTTTCTCCTTACTCGAAAATCTCCAGCCCTAACAGACCGGAGGTTTTTGAGTATGTATTCCGAAAATCGGAGACTATTACCTTCGACATCAGCTACTTAAACTGCAGCGTCCCAAACAACTCCTGAGTATGAAACCCCGGGTTGCCTGGAGAGTTTGACCAGGCTGAGTTTTCATCTGTCCCCACTGTTGACCGGCAGATGTTCGCTTTCCATATATCCCCGCGTTTTGGAGGTTTACTGCTCCACGAACTGAAGGGGATTACTATTTCAGCCGTCCATATTGTGTCTGTTTTGGATACTTTCACTTTCCAGTCAGCATTCCAGCCGCCAGGCCCGTTCATTGCAATCTCATCAAAACGGTTACCCATGTAGTCAAGGACAAAATGGTTGTAATCTCCCTTACCACCAGGCTGCAAGAATATCTCTACTGAATCCGATAGAGCATATATAACATCATCATGTTCCTTTGTTCCCGCAGGAACTGCAGGCAGCGGACGGCTGTAATACACTGTGAACGCCAGATATAAGTTTTTACTATCATAACCAATCCTGCCTTCAGTCCGATCAGCTTTAACAAGGGGTTTCAATGATAACTTAGCAGCACCAGACCAGCAGGCATCATCCAGCCAACCATCCAGGATAGGAGAAGCTGAGAATTTAGGGACGTCCAATGTTGGAGGCTCGGAAGCAAGCAGAGCCTGCCTAGATATCATCTCATTTGTCAGTCGCTCCGCAGGATATCCGGCAGCTACCAGCTGCTTAATGTTTTCCTGCATCTCACCGATCAGCTTCAGTTCAGCTTTCCTGTTACCTTTTGCCAGCTCAAGCTTCTTGTGTTTATCGGTATATCCCTTCAGTGGAGGGTATGCAGCAGTTCCATAGACTTTTTCAGTTGAGACCTGGAATGCAGTTTTGGGGTTAAACCCGTTCGGATTCCAGAGATAATCACCCATAGCAAGATTAAACTGTATAAGAGTCTCCATACAGATTTTGGTGTTGATAAACATCAGGCCATTAGAATCGTTCGTAAACCCATCAAAGAACCTGGCAGGACTGTCCGCAATCGGTAGATTTATGCAGCCGCTGTTATCCCACAGATACTGCTTGTGATTATTGACAATTCGCGAAAACGTCAGGTAGTCATCTCTGGACACACTACTGGATATAACCCGAGGGCCTGTCCATACTATTGCAACATCCTCAGGAGTCTGGGCTGCAAGGTCCCGCAGATACCTCCGGCCTTCCGGTTCAGTTGCTTTGTGATCATAGAGAGAGTAAACCGCTCCGCAGATAGAGAACTCCAGATTAGGATACTGGGGCTTCACCAGATCATGCAACCGACGCATCAGATACCCAACAGCCTTGCCAGGTGAATTGCCGAACTGTTCTCTTTCCGACTGATGAGGACAGACATAACGTCCGTTCTCAGATGGTGTCCAGTCGTCAGTTGCAATCATAATGTGGTCTATGCCGTAGGAAGCAGCCCATTTACACCTGTCAGCCAGATCCTTAATATCCTTCTCATCAGTCATATTAAACATAGGTTGATTGCGGTCTGCATAGATATTGAGCACCAGCATAAAGTCCATCAGCCCGGTCTCATCTTTGAAACTCTTCATCTCCTTGAGAGCTTCATCATAGGTAGGGAGTTTCCAGTAACCGGTAGCCTTGCCCGGACTAAAATCACGCCACTCACGCCGGTGCTGCATGGCAAATCCATTGACCTTATACCTGGTAAAATCAGTATATAGACTTCTCATGAAAAATATATAATCGGACAGATAGCGGTGAGACCACTGCGGCCAGTCGTTTACATCACCAGTTCTAATACCCGGTTGGCCGTTTTCAATCCCCATCTCCTGCAGCAGAGTCATAGCCGAATAAAATGCACCCCTGCTATCCTGACCGGCAGCTATAATCACAGTCTGATTATTTTTCTGCCTGACCCGAAGCACATAACCCTCTGCAGGAAGCACGATTTGCCTGAAGCTCAGTGAGTAATCCTTATCTGCAGTTATAATCGCCTCATCTTCAAACTTGCCCAGAACTATAGAAAGCTTACTACCGCCTTTTACGACTGATGTAAGTTTTGTTGCCCGTTCGGAGAGCATCTTCTTCGCCAGCTCAATTGCTCCGTCCGGTTTACCACCAGTCAGCACCTCAAAAGCTGCAAAGTCAACCGGAATAAACCTCCGTTCACCAATCATCTGCTGTGGCCTTGGGAGAAGATCGCTGGTATATATCAGCGGCTCATCTCCCCATCCATATAGTGGGAGTAAAAACAATATCACAATTAATAATGGACAATTGATAATTGACAATGAGAAACTGGCAACCAGATTACTACACTCCATTTCCAACTTCCTGCCTTCATTTATAATATACATAACCAAATTCCCCTTCGCCATTTTCTCCTGCCAATATAATAACAAACTGTATTCTACCAAATCTGCACAGATTTCATTCTGAATACACCCGCACATGCCAGAATCTCTTCTGATATCTTCCTCACACTCACCAACGCTAATACTTACGTTTATAAGTAATATTAATTACCTCTTATAGGCAACAATATATGGAACATGCATTAGGTATGACATTGCAAGCAGGTGAGTACCCGCTAAATGTAGTCAAAGAGGTTATGAAAAAATGCAGAGAACAATGATAGCCATACTGTTTGTACTAATGTATGCAGTAGCCATCGCAGCACCAGATAACGCTGCCGCAGTAAAGCCGCTGTTGAACCGTCCAGCTGACATCCAAACTGCAGCTCATTCAAAGAAAGAGCACCTGGCAGCCGCTGAGGGCACAAAAAAGACAGTAGTCTTTCTCAAACACATGGCTAAATACCATCAGTATATGGCTGCGGAGAACAAGAAACTCGGGCACAACGAAGTAGCCAAACACCACCTGGCCATCAGCAAGTCCATGTTGACTGGAGCAAAAGAATACGAAGCCCTGGGGAAAATCCATCTCAAACACGTTAAAACTGAAAAATAGACAACAATTTTCGGGGCTGCAAACCTGTATTTTGCAGCCCCTCACCTAATCCATTTAATCTGCGAAATTTACATAATCGAGTAAACCAGAACTACCGAAACAGTCTGCCACTAGCAGATTATCCCTAAACTGCAATGGCTTCAAGAACCGTCTCACATATCTTGATACGATTATCTCTATCAATAAGAAATTCACGGTCTCTTTCATTGTTGATAAATCCAAGCTCGATCAAAACAGCAGGACCTCCAGTAAACCTCAGCACTGCCAGATTCGTACGCTCTTGAATCTCACGGTCCCCAAATCCTATTACCCGCACAAGTTTCCTCTGCAACTCCTGCGCAAGGGGCTTGTCTTTACCTCCACAATACAGGACCTCAAGTCCCTCACCTGGGGTACCCACATTCGAATTGAGGTGGAACGAAATGAATACATCGCAGTGTTTCTCAACTGCTCTATGTGCACGTTCTCCAACTGGTGCAGGATCAGCACTACTGGTGCGTGTCATAAAAACTTCGTGCCCGGCAGCCTTGGCTAGAAAACTCATGGTCAATCCAAACTTCAGATTAATATCCGCCTCTGCGAATGTGCCTTCATTTGAATGGGCTACAGCACCAGGATCATATACCCCATCATCCTTGTTGCTCATACCATGTCCGGGATCAATAGCAAGTTTCATTACCTTTCCTCCTATCATGTGATATACCAACTCAATAGCTGGCAATTCGTCTGCTCAACGTCAACATATACCTATCGATATTCATCCTATGAGTCATATAACTCCAGATTCATCATCCCCTGTCTTGGATTCTTGCAGGTCATCGACATTATCCTTAGGTGCCTCAGGAATAACGCCAGAGTTTTCCTCAGGCGACGGCTTTTGTTGTTCTTCTGGACTTGGAGATTCAACTTCGGTTTTCACACTCTTGTTGTTGTATGCCCAACAAGCATAAGTAGCCACTAACTCCTCCAATTGATTACGAGTGTGTTTTTCAGCCTCCCAAAAACAACCCGCCGCTAGAAGTAGTAGCACCCCGGGAATAAAGAAAGCAGCTTTACGGCTATAACGAAAGTGCCTGTGTAGAATGTTTGGATATACATCCTCAAGCAATTGTCGGTTTAGCCTCTCTAGACTCGAATTATTCGTAATCTGTGGTAAACGCAGCGTCTGTTTTTTCTCCTCCGGTGTCAGATCAATACCTTCGAAACGTTCATTGTTATAAAGCATTGGATCTCTGAGTTCCCTGTTGAGCAAAGCAACTAGAGCCAGTTTGAGCTCTGGAGTAAGGTTAGTCGGCTGCTTATTGTCCTTGAACAACTCAGCCATTTTCTTTCCCTGTGGCGCATCCTTGTCAAAACGTATCCGTAGGTATTTTGACATTGCATCAGGAGGATACACTAGCATTTCGGCGAAAACGACTGGCTCAAGGATATCATCACGATAGAAATGAGGGGCAGCATAATATCCCGGTAGTCTTTGGGAATCACCATAACCTGTACCCGACATACACAGCACTACTGCCCACAACACAAGTGCAACTCCCAGTCCGTCATATGTAGCTGCACGAACCCATGAACTATTCAACAGCTTCAATGAATCGGATAGCTGAGGTTGATTACGAATCTCCACCCAAAGGCGAGTGTATAGCCCACGCATAACTCTTCTAGAATAAGACTTGAGACTAGATTTCATTTCGGTATCATATCGGAGCATATAGGCTTCTACCAGAGTGTCTCTGTCAAGACCATGGTTAATCAAAAGTGTATTGAAGTTTTTGCTGAACACAACATCACCCTCAAATGCGACTTCCTCTGCGTCTGCAGACTTCATTTTATCTACACATTTCAAAAACAAGGTGATGAATTTAGATTCGCAGGATTGAGTACTATCTGCTTTCAGGCAACGAAACAGCTTACCAATGGCATAGTAGGAGTAACGGAGAAACCTGCCTATTTTAAAACTAGCGTAGCGTAAAACTCTACCAATAGTAAAACAGATCAGTCCCATGACATAACATGCAATTACGGTCACCGCGGCTTGCTCAGTATTGTTGGACATCATTCCTATCTGTTGCGTTAAAGCACCCCCACGCCAGTAGAGCAGCGCAGAGAATGAAACAACACCAGAGATAAAGTAGGAAAGATCGAAGACATCGATCAGATTTCCTGTCTTCTCAAATATAGTAGTAAAGATATCACCGAGTGACTTCATAGTTCTGCCCTCCGAGAAATCAATCGCTCCAACAAATCAACTCTCACATTCCTATGTCGAAACCGGATCACTAATCTGGTTGTTATCCTGATCTATGTTGTTGGTGGTGACTGCGGTACCACAATCAACTGTGCAGATACCGAGTGGGTCTTGGTACCACTGACGCCGGTGAACTTTATACTGTAAGTTTCAGGCTCCAAACTAGTCGTATCGATCGTTACGATGACATTCACCCCTGCCGCTGTTGCATCAACAGAACTTGGTAATAGATCATATTTCGCGTAATCAGGCAGTCCTTCCACTTTTAGTGCTACCGGAGATACAAATCCCATGAGCCCTTGTATTTTTACTTTAAACTGAACCGTTTCATCAGTCGGGGTTGCTTGATAAGTTTCCGGGCTCACGGTAATAGTGAAATCCGGCTCTGAAGGAACACGGCTGTCTTGTGGAAGAGAATCAATTCCTGCACCAGGCTTTACAAACAGGTTGTCAGCAAGACTCTTAAGCTTTAATGTAGCTTGTTCGGAGAATAGACCAACCAGAAACGCAAAACCCGGAAAACCGTATATGTCAGGTTTAAAAGACTGCGCCTGCCCGCCAACCACCAGAAAGCCTCCTCTCAACAAATGATAGAAACCTATACCGAGTATTGCACCGGCAAATGGTTGCATCAAGTACTTGAATAACCAGCTTATATTCAGGGCACGGTTCCCGATATACCAGTACATCGATCGAAGCGCATGCAGTGCACCACCCAACGCACTTGCAGCCAGCACCAACACCCACATCCTTGACTCTTCACTCATTGATACTTGGGCTTTCAGAAGTAGGAAATGTGGTTTATAGGTGTATTTGGGTGGTTCACTGGCTTGCTTCTCTTGCCATACCTTAAACTGTTCATCAGACAGCTTGATAGGTGGTTTTTGGATCTCTTGAGTTGCATCCGCAGCTATCAACCCATAAATCACCGACAATAGAAAGACGGATATGAAGATCAGGTAAATCGCAACTAGCGTTACCCAGACCATCTTCTGTATTTGCTTCACTTGAATTTGTTCATCCATAATTCGACACCCCTTTTTCCTGGAAATCTCGAACTCTGTAAACTGATACTATTGAAGAACTAGTGTGACACCTCACCTAACAAAAACAGACCCTAACTCTAGTTACCCCGGATCAGACAAACCGACCGTTTTTATGTACCCGGTGTGTCATTTATCAGATAATTAGCCAGACACTTAGGTATTCCTTCTTTTCAGTAAATTTATCTCCATGGATTATTGAATTATAAATATTAATTTTTATAGAAAAGAAGGAGTTTTTCAGAGTGCGTTGAAGAATATTGCATCTTGCAGGACATTTATATACAAGAGTTACCTGAGTCCAGCTGGTTTTAGTACATGGCTTGTGGTTCTGGCAGAATATGCTGAACTATCAACACACTTTCATCCGCACCAAGCGGACGGGAAAGCCAAGCCTGGTATGCCGCTGAAGGCACGGCAGCACAATAGAATAAGTAAGTTCCCAAGACTGGCAGCGGTAAAGGAGACCGCATCCGTAAAGTCGGATACGGTAGCTATCGGTTAGTATTGGAGGCTAACAATGCAGCGTTTTATTGAAGGAAATCTGGATGTTTTGCGGGTTAACAACACTCTCCACGGTCGCAGTGTCCACCGGCCGAAGGATGTTCCCGGGCACAATGTCTTCAAGGGTTACAACCATCCGGGTACAGGAGATGGAGCAGACTACTTTGCTCCTGCTGGTCAGCCTATCTATTCTCCTGTCAACGGTCGTGTCACACTCCTTATGGACAAAGGCGGGACAAGAGAAGGTGTCTATATAGAAGGTGAAGGCTACCTGGTTGTCCTGGCACATCTCCATCTTGCAGATGGAATAAGAACCGGTATCAATGTAGATGCCGGCCAGCTGATCGGTTATATCGGGAGAAAAATCCGAGATCCTCATGTCCACACCGAAATCTGGAAGCACGGAAAAGCCTTGTCAGCCCCAACAGCCAGAGGGTTGTCAATACTACATCAAGCCGAGATCACTCCTTAATGCACAAATCCTAACAATCTAGTAAGATTGCCAGAACACTCATATGGCAATGATGATACGGGGGTGCACTGTGATGAGTATAGAGGACAGGATTCTATCTCTTGAACAATGGATGAAAGAGATTGGGACGCGAAAAAAGAAAGACTGTTGGGATATCTTTCAAATAGTAGCTGGGCTCTTGATTCCAGCTTCAATTGCGTTTGCAGGTTACTTATTTTCAACCTCGATGAAAGAAGCAGAGATAAAATCGAATGAAGATCAATCGAGAAGCTGGTGAATCAATTTGAAAACACAGGTCCAAGGGTGAAGATTTACTCGAAGCGATTGCGAGAAAAATTTACCTCGCAATAGATCCGAACACCGTCTTCAACTCCAACATAACCAATTATTGCCACGTTCACATCATCGCAATCGGGGCGTGGCAATGTTTACCACAAATGCTTCTCAGCAAAAGCCCTACCCGATCCTGACTTAAGATACTGTTCAAATGCTGCAGCTTTTTCATCATCTTCAAATTTGATAAATGTGACGAGTTTCCTGGGCAGATATTTAGATGTATGAGGAAATCCACCTGCGTTGTGTATAGAGAGTCGTGCTTTAAGATCAGAGGTAAGACCAGTATACCGTTGCTCGGGGTGTGAAATGCTTTGTATCAGATACACGTATTTCATTGTCGGAGAAGCCCAACTCGATCAAATGAAATGCAAAACACTAGGTTATTTGTTTACATTGTTTCTTTGTAGAAACCATGCCCTGCCAGCCGTAGCTTCAGCGCAAGCTGGTGGAGGCGCCGGGACTCGAACCCGTTTCAGCAGATATCTACAGTGTTCAGTAGCATTCTACACTACACTTTTGAGCACAAAACATTGTCCAATGTCTCATTTTATGCCCGGCTAGTATCGTACGGTTTTGCACCGCCCGTGCCCAAAATGTGCCCAAAACGGTAGTGTCTACAGCATCGGAATAATCGACAGATACATCGATTCTATTCGGGATTATTTGGACTGATTGCAAGGTAACACTACTCTGTCAATATCACATAGCGCAATAATCTACATTCGCCAAAAGCTATCAGGGCCGAATCGTTGAGGTAAAATCCGTCATACTATTTTTAACCCTTGGAATCAAGGATGTTCGCAGTGTTTGCTTTTCAACACACTGATCCAGATACTCATACCCTCAACATAATTCCAAACTTTCAAGACACCAGCTATAGTCATCTATATAGGATTTTCTCCTGTATTCCGCATAACTTATTACGCCGATGGTGGTTCGGATCAATGTCGATCTGAAAATACTGAAGTTAATCTGGGTATTCGGACATGTATTCATATTTACTGCCACAATTTGAACTACCGCAATATGTTCAGGATCTTCAGTTGCTTCCGCAGTCAAGATTGAGGACTGTTATTATATTGCGTCTGCGCATGTCGATGAGGTGTGGCAGACAACTGCAGACAGATAGAATATCGGCATTTTCCTGTGAAACAACCCTCTGCGTAAGTATCAGCAGTTTCCTGGGAGACTAAGGAGACCGTGGAGACCGTATTTCTGCAAGTCTTTTCTTAAGTATTGTAAGTTGTCGAAAAAATAATTGAGAAAGCTACAGAAATCGGGACTCCCTAGTCTCCTCGGTCTCCCGATTACGTGTCGTGCGTATTGCCGGCCCTATTTGTTCTAACGGCAGCCGGGTGTAAGCCTGAAGATACTGCAAATACTGAGCATATACTGGAAAACACTGTTTATCTTCAGTAGCTTCAAAAAACGAGCTTGGAGATTGAATAAAAGTGTTTGCTACTGCTGTCTGACATGGATGGGTATCTAGCCAGCACAATGACAGACTTCACATTTTCCACAGCATCCAAATGGCTTTTCGGCAATCTGGTTGACGCAGTCTACAGTGTCTGTATTGCTTGTAAGCAGCAGCATCTGCCGTTTCAAGTTCTCAAGTATGTCAGTGATAAACCTATGAGCTTCCAGTAGTACTGCTTCATCCATCAGGTAGTTGATGCCGTCATCCGCTCCGACATAAATCATAATCTCCAAACCATCTGTCTGAATCCAGAGATTCACAAGGACTTCTTCGTCTGGCATGTCTTGCCTCTGCGGGGGATCGCATGCGTCGATGATATATGCTTCGGCAATGGTTGGTCTTCCACAAGACGAGCCATCTTCCGTTAAATAGGTGTTGGGCTGATCCGGGAATAGTGCCTTTCTGACGGCACAGGTGAAGTTGTTTGTATCCAGCGGAACATTGAAAAACTTAAACTTGGTGCCTTCGGTCTGTGTAACGCGTAGGAACCAGAGCTGACTGTCCCTGTATATTATATTCTGGAAAATGCTCGTGTCCTGCGGTTGTTGGGGTAGGTTTATGAAGTCCATTTTTCTCTCCTTATACATTGTGCGCTACTGGCTGCCAGTCATTGCTGATTGGTCCAGTAGCATAGGTAGAATGCCAAATCTGAAGTGTGTCGGCGGAGTATACTTCTTAGATCGCATGTACAGAAGCCGGTAATGGTAGCTGTAGTTGCTCAACACGTCAATTGTTTAGGCATACACACGACACTTTTGTTACTTTGGTGTAGCGACGCAGTCCGGGATGTTGGTCTGAAGATACTGAGCTTGCGGCCCCAAATCTAAAATCTATGTTGTCAAATGCGTACTTTTGATCTCAGAGGTATTTATCAGTAGTAGGATAAGCCTCATACAAAGAAAGATAGATGGAGACATTACCTTTGCTATGCTCATCATTCTCCCCAAAAATTACCTATAAGACCCTGTCTCCTCAAATGAACCGGCTCTATAATTTCGAACCTTTATGATTAATCTCCAGGACAGAGGGTACACCCCAATCAACTAGAACCTTATCTACCTCTGCCTTTACCTTAAGCAGCCTATCCGGAGCAAAGGACTTATGATTTGTTGCTACCACATAGCAGCCGTCATGTACAAGTGACACGTTTAACACGTCCTTTGTACCAGCAATCCTGTCCAGAAGCTCAGCCATAAGCTTTACTTCAAAGGCCTGTGCGCATGAGGCCAGGACACGCCTAGCTCCTGCCTGTATATCAGCGCCCCGAGGATCCAGACAGACATCCCAGTCTATATCTTCGCCGGAGACCCTGACATCTCGCCAGTTATCACAGACGTCATAGCATCCCCCTGCATCTATAACCTTGTCCATCTGAACCTTACGCTCAGCAAGTAGCTCTACTATTAGCTCACAGTTCATAAACTTGGCACCAGCTTCGTCACCCAGCAGTTCTATGGCCATATTGCGCAGCCCCTGAGTCCGGCGATTACCGATCTTACCGTCATTTACACACTTGCCGAAGCACGCAGCGTAGAGTAAGTCCTTCAAGGCACCCTTCTTATCAGACACTCCGCAGACTCTATGTAGGTAATCCCAGAGGGATTCTCCGCCCGTTAGAGCCTTGTAGAGCAAGTTCTTGGCAAAAGGCAGATGCCAGATCTTGGTGAGTATGCTCAGCTGTACACAACGAAAGTCCAGGCTGAAGTCGTTGAAGAAGACAAGCTCTCGTATGAGGCCAGAGAGAGAGTTGAAAGTGTTGCCGTACATCCGGAGAGTGTTCAGGGAGCCTTTGTACTTGATGCCAAAGATGTACTCGCACCGGCTCCACAAGCTTCGCATAATGTTGCGGGTAGATGCAGGATCTACGTGTTTAGGGTTATCCTGTATGCAGTCGATGTGATCACGGACATCAAAGGAGCTTTTAGCTATACGAGACTGGATCATATTGCAGACCCGCGCACCGTGCATACTCTTTATGTGCCTGTAGAGAGGGTTTGTGGGATCCAGTGAGGCAGCTTCCAAGTCCAGCATATAGTCTTCTCTATACTGGCGGAGCTTGTAGGCGGTGAGGAGCTCTCCGGTGGCAAAGATAACCGGGTTGCGTCTGTTGCTGCGGGCTGTCTTTTTATCAGCCTCCATGACTCGCTTCAACTCTGCAGGCCATTCAGGTTTGCAGGTAGCTGCTCGCTTGGAGTCGGAGTAGTAACGCTGATAGTTGAGGGAGATGCCAGTCTTATCTTCGAACTCCTGGATTATAGACTCAGCAGTTCGGTTACCTGTTAGGCTGTAGCCGGTGGCTATGTGCAGCCATCTGTCGCTGGTCCGAAGTAATCCTGTGGGATAACCTATATCATCTTCTTCTGGATAGGGTGCATTGAGGAAGTAGTCAAGCAATTGCCACATAGGCTGTTCTCTATCGGAGAGGCCGATAATTCTTTTAACGGCAAGGCGTGTATCTGAGGAAGTTACTGAGATGTCGTGCATTTGATAAATCCTTACATCCTTATATGGATACCAAGACAGCAGAGCCAGCTTTTGGGCTAAGGACGTTACCCTAATCACTGTGTTCAGCTGGGTTATAAGGCCAACCTAGCTCTGCTGCAGGTAAGATAAGTGAAATCAACCACTCTCATATGTATTAGTGGACAAGTCACCGTCGTAGGTTTTTCGCCGGGCTTGGACCAGGTTGGACTTTGTCCAATTATGGGCGGAGCCAGAACGAAACCCCTGACTATGTATTATAGGGTGGGGTAAAACGCAGTTTGGATTTTTCAAGGAGAGGTGGATAACTGTGCAGGTCAAATCTAAAATACGATTGGTGGTAATCTTCGGATTAGACGTTCGCCTACCACAAGGATTATGATTCTAGACGGTTACATGTGTAACTTGTAACGTTGTACATTATACATATAGCCTTAACGACAACCCTGAAACTCATTGCCACTTGAAGGTGTGGCTGATGTTACTGAAAGAGTTCGTCGATTGGTTACTGTCTCTATAAAGTGAAATTTGTGCCTCAGGAATCATGCTAGGATTACCAGAATGGCAAAACATACATACTTCTCGGTAAAACATTCCTACGGGGCAGCCAGTTGGCAAATTGAAAGAGTCTACAAGCTGGCCGACTCATGCTGGTCAGTATTAACAAGCCCAAGGTTCTATTTAATGGGTTGAAGACTGGTGGTATATCCCGGCGGTTAGATATCAGCACTATTCAATTCACTCACGGTGCCAATACCAGTTCGGAAGAATGACAACACACAAATTCTCATTATAGGATCTTCACGTCTAAACATTGGTACATCCCTGAAGACTTTTAGATATAACAGATCCTGTGTCCACAATTCCTGTCACGGAAGCTCCACCCAAAGCACTTCCACCATCCGATAATATTCCTCTGTGCCAGCTTTACATCAACCCCCCATACACCCAACACCCCTGTATTAGGCCGGAATAAGAAATATACAGTTGCAAGGAAGCCTTACGGGCTTTCAAATCCGTTTTATTTTTTGAAAAGGGTAAGGTTATTTGCCTTTTCCAGTTTCTTGTCCTACAGCACCCAGGCCCCCTACCACAGACAATTCCAAAGTAATCTCCTGCAGCATCCCATCTGCCAGCTCTTCCATATCCGCCAGTCCAAAAAGTCCGTGGGCATCAGCATTTGATATCCAGGTGCAACAGAGGGTATAGCGGCACATATTGTTCTCAGACCCAGGCCCTCCAGAGAAGAACTTGCTAGCTGTAATAAACAAGGAGGAAATGTAATGACAACAACAACTTTCAAAGAGTGTGATCGATGTAAAACAATTGCTTCAGAAGCAGTTCGTGTTTCAGGACAGACACTGTGTCCGGACTGTCACGACGCCAATCTGGTCTTCTGCAGCATATGTGGAGATGGTTGCTTTGGTGATCCTGACATAGAGTTTGTGTGTTCCGACTGCCTGGAGGACTCCGATGGGAATGTTGGAACTTACCGAGTGATGTGGGATCTGTCACTGCGATAGTAATTCCTGTTCTAAACCTGCGTGTTGTCATCTGGGACATCCCGGTGGCTTCTTTTATGAACTGGCTGGCTGACCAACCGAATACGACCAACTCGCCTGGCACCCCAATAAGATGCCAGGCATTTCTGTTTAGGAGGATAAAATGGAAACTTCAACAAAGACTGCTGCATTGGAGCGAATGTTAGCTTACACAATCAAGACTATCGATGATGATCTGGGTATCAACATACCACAGGAACTGGGTAGCACAATGTCTAGGGCGTTACTGCCGGGACTTTTGAGAAAGGTTCGACTCTCTAAACAAAAAGATGGATCACCTTTCCCGATCTATTCTGACACTCAGAGAAACTTTGCGAAGTTGTATGTTCACCTGGTCGCATATATGAAAGAGGCCAATGAAGAGAATCGTGCTTCGGCTACGTTCCATACTTCGCTTTACTCTCGCACTGTGTTCCAGAGCGCTGTCTGGAAATGCCACCTGGCAGCAAACAGCCGGGATGCGGAATCAACAAGCTCAGCCTACTTGATAGGGATCCCTCATTCAGGACTTGATGGGCAGTCTGTGCTGCGATCCTGGGAAATAGGCATCAGTAAATATACGGCAAGGAAATTGGGAGTTAGAGCAGGAGAGGTAATTCAACTTCGAAGATTCCCGGAAACCAACACAATACCAATGATTGTGATCATAGCTGATGACATTGGAGAGCATTGCATAGGTTTACCAGTGGGAAGTTTGCTAAATACCCGGTTGAAGACTAAAGATGTGCCAAGCTTGCTTGGTGGAGATTGCGATGGCGATACCTACGTAATCACAGCCTATCACGAAGCTTACTATTCTTTGTTCCGGAACAGAAAGAACTACCTGGAACTTAAGGCCCAAATGCATCGATGCCTAGCAGAACTGCGAACCTGGTTCTCGGAATACTGGAAAGACATCCCGGAATATCCAGTGCCGACCGGTATCGCGTATACCTGGAAAGACGAAGATCCGGCAACATTCAAGCCAAGGACTGACGCGGATGTATTTTCATCAAAGGTGATGCAGAAGATTTCCATCGGCTCCAGCACCAATACAATCTTGAGTTTGTGTGTTGCGAAGCTGGTAAGGTATCAGGATTTTGCCAATGTGAGTTGGGAGGATATCCGACGCGCCGGAGAGAGATCGACAGAGACGTGTATGGATATGAAAAAGGACGAGGGTAGAGATCCTCTGTGCTTCCATAACATACTATGTGGGAACAGGTCATTCGACTCTACAGCAGCTTTAGAGTTGATGGAGTCCGGCTTCAACCTGGATTCAGTCACAGAAATACTCACCGCTCTGAAAGGTGTCAGCGTTCGTAAGATAGCAAGATATAATAAAGCCTGGGCAGCCTTGTTAAGTGATAGAAGAGCATTCGAAGCTCTGGTCAAATACTTCCAGGACACTAAGGGCAACCCTGAAGATTTCGCCAAGTATTTTGTTGATGCGTTGTATGGATTCGTGAAGACTCCATTTATCAAGGGCAAAGGCGACCCAATGGAATTCCCACCAACCAGGATGCCTCGGGAAGCCAACGACCCCAACTTCGAGCTTCGGTTCATAGAGCTGACTGATTCAATGGAAGAGATTCGGGTCACGTCATTACTACACAAGGGAGATTTATCAGTCCAGAATATCCCTGACTCGGAGGACAAGACTACATCAGTATTACGCATCGAGTGTGACACTGTGGGTGGTATAGCAACTATCGAGATGCTAATTAGTAACAACGGACTGGTGATAGAGTTGGAGAACCGCAAGGTCATCCTTCGACGCACCGTTCTTGTGCCTTTTCACGTAAAGGGGAGAGATATGAAGATAGTTCCGGGTTCACCCCGGATGCTTAGTTCTTGGGGAGAAGTCCTTGGGGCATTACTAAACACAAACTTCAGATTCCAAATTAACGAACTTAAGTCCTTGGAGGATATATCGGCAGCAGAACCAGTGTTAGCTGACCTGATCAACTCTGCCTTGCGATACCTGCTGGCTTCGTACGAAGTCCAAAACTCTGACGTAGTGTCTTACGCCACAGCCTCTGGTCAGGCAAAAATCGTAGTCCTGGACAACAAAATCCCCGAAATATCCAAGGCATCACTTGCTGCTATGAGATCACTTGGAATAACTCCGGCATCTAACAATCCACTAAAACTCGATGAGATAAGACGAACGTTAGCTGCTGAGTTCCTGGTAAAGCACGGGTTCATAAACCGGATGGTAGACACACTTTCCGGTCAACCTGGGATGGGGTTCTATGCGAAGACGAGTCCTGGACGGACCTATGCAACCGAACAATTTGTCTTGCCACAGTATGCTCCTGAGAAACGGAGCCCTGTGATGAATGCCTGTAGTAACCTGATCGAGTTCGTGGGGTCTCATCCAGTCAGCTTTGACCTGGAGGGAAGACCGGAGGCACCGACTGCTGAAGTTTGGGCAATCAGTTTGCCAATAGAATTGATGGATGCCTTATTGGTATCGGACTCTCTGTCTGATACGTTCCAGGCGAAAGTCTACCAGCCTCAAACGGGTGACTACAAGGTCTATCCTCTGCAAGATGGCCAAAAGCTCCAAGGTATTGAGGTTGATATCAAAGGTGTCGGTAAGCTGACACCTACTGACAATATGCCTTGGATAAGGTTAGCAAACGGCCAGATGATCAGATCTGAGATAGTCTTCCAAATGGGAAGCAAGTCTCATCAACAACTCAGGCAAACTCACTTCAGGATGTGTCTTGAGGCAGTGGCAAGAGTCAAGTTCCTGAAGACCGGTGAACGTATGAGAGTACCTGCTGACCTGAATACTGAGCAGATAGCAAAGGTTTGCGTCGAATCTGGACTTTATGACAGTGACGATCTGACAGTGGAGATCCTCTCGCCGGATAAATCCAAAATTATCGGCAGATATCCAGCAGGCGTGATTGCCCTTGGGATGCACACTCAAATCCCTGTGATAAATGCTTCTGTCCACAGCCAGGAACTATACGATGAAGAAGTATATGCCACCAGTACCTCATCGGGTGGAGTGGTTTCAGGAATGATGGGAGCTATGACAATGAGAGCTTACGGCTTAACAAACTGCCTCCAGACTCTGCACTCTGACGTACCTCCGGCCCTTGCATCAGAAATAGCAGCACTGCTTCGGTGTGTAGAGCGAAGATCGGCACCAGTTATGACAGAACCCTCTGATCTGGTATATACGCAGAATCCAAGAGAGCAATATGCCGGAATAAAATAGTTCAACTGAATGGGGGATCTGAAACACGGTCCCCAATGTTATTGAAGTAGCGCTCGCGGCTTCGCCGCTCGCTTATATATCCCAGCCACTCATCGCCTTCGGCGCTTCGTTGGGTTTGTGCAAACCAATAACTGAACACTTCGACCACAATATCTTCCCAGCTCTTACGACATCTTCGGACCTAGTTGCTATTCAGTAACCGGGTTCCTCTTTCTCTATGGGATTTCACCCAGATTATGGGCCAGCGTACCTGGCTTGGAGAATTGATATGTTGATGACAGTAATAATTCTATGTTCAGTAATATCCGGACTTGTATGCAGGCATATCCTGGCATCGCGCAAACGTCCTGCTTCAATCAATCCCAACAAGTGCATTGAATGCGGAGAGCCTGTCGCGAGAGGCTATCACCTTTGTATGCGATGCTGGTCCCATAGTGAAACAGACCCTGGATTGACTACTGATAAATAAATCTGGGGTGGGGCTCCACGCTTCGTAGAGTGCTTTGCGGTCGACCATTAGTCCGTGCAGATCTATTTGCAGGGACATCGATGCTTTTTCTTTATGAGGATTCACAACATTGTGTATCTTCACGGTTTTTCAGGGTCTTTTCCGGGCAAAAAAAGGCTGAGTCTAGCAAACGGAGGTTGTCTATAATCATCGAAGGTATGATCGCTTATCTGTTTATTGAAAGAGTTCTCGCCAATCCCGGCCTGCACAAAGTAGTAGTGGGTATTGCCAAGGGAGTGTCTGCTGTTGTAAAGGCAGGGAAATCAGTAGCTGAAACAATGTTGGATGCTCCTGCAAAACCCTAGTTCATGACCAGTCATGAGGTGGAAGTCAGGGTGACATAAGGGACTCTGACTTCTGCTCATTTGAAAGAATCCAATAAGTTTCTGGAGGAATCGTTATGGGAAAGTTTCTTGGTAGATTTCTAAAGCGTGCCCGGCTTCACGGATGGGGTTATGCAATCAGGCGTGCCAGAACTACGTGGTATTCCAGGAATGCTACCGATAGAATAGATTTGGTGTAATATGCGCAGGCTTAGAACCATTGTGTTCATCGTTGGGTTCGTGTTGTTGTTCTCGGTTTTTCCCGGCTGCATATTGGGAATTGTGGCGATGATTAGCGTTTTTGCCCCCTGGACATTATCTGGGACCGCCAAAATAGCATTCCACTACTGCCAGGATCGTCGTTCAAACCCCGGTGCATCCACACAAAAAGACTTCGTTATACTTTTTCTTCATGGAGGCTACTCCAGGTTAGTCGCTTTTCGAAAGAGTCAAGCAAAAGCCTGAGATGTATGATACCAGATTTTTTACCCAGACAGAGTGCCGGGGTGCTCCTCCTCATCCTGGCATTCTTTCATCAAGGCGCACGCGCGAAGTTTCATTCGTTTATCTCATGGACTTTTCAGACCACTATTCCCCCGTTCGCCAAGTAAAACCCGCATTAACATCCATTTTTGGGTTCATTCCCAACAAAATCTTTAGGAAGGAGGCACTATTATGCCCAGGAGTCGTAAGTCTAAGGATCAGACCAGCTTCGAGTTCATAATACAGGAAGACTCTCGCCAGCAAGCAAGGCAGCGAGAATCCGAACGCAAGCTTTTGGCCGCCTTGAATAGCTGTAGCGCAGAGACAAAGCAGAATTTCGCCGACATTCTCTCGCAGTAGAAACTCATTAGTCGTAGCGGAACTGCCTGTATTTACCCGATTTTATTTCAGCGGGATAGTGTGGAAGGCTGTTACAGGTTTTTCAAGCTCAATGTAAAGAAATCGCAGGCAATTTTGGCTGTATAGATGCCATTGTGATTGCCCTGTAAACCCATAGTGAATCATGAGGAATTGCCTACCAATTAGGGTGCGATTTTTTCAAGCTTGGGTTGCTATATACATTTGGAGGTGTATTTGAGAAGTAAGGTTATAGGAATAGCAGTTGTAGTCAGTGCAATCATAGGTATGATAGTTAACCGAGTGATTGCTGCAAGAGATTGCCTTGAAGAACTTTATACAGACTTTTTGCTGGGTTTCAAACTGTCAGATGATGACAAAATCAAATAGGAGATTAATATGAATATCGTAGTTTTAACCGGACGCCTGGCAAGTGCTCCGGAAGTAAAGACCTCTCAGGGAGGCAAGCAGTACGCCAATGCTTCAATGGTAGTCCAGGAC
This sequence comes from Abditibacteriota bacterium, assembly GCA_942493375.1. GTDB lineage: Bacteria > Armatimonadota > UBA5829 > UBA5829 > UBA5829. Next base: position 2,160,533 of record OW818698.1, read on the forward strand.
GCCACCGACAAATATCCGATGTTTGTAGATATCGTCGTCTTTGAGCGCAACCTGCAGGCTCTCCAGGGAACCAAAAAGGGTGGCTTCATCCAGGTTCAGGGTAAGCTGAATATCTACAATCCTAAGGACCAGGCGGGTCAGACTCGTTCCGGTAAGCAGGTCAAGGTGACAGTTGATTCCATCATAATCCCTGCAGAACGGATGGCCACAACTCCTGAGACTGGAAATGGTGCCAGTTATCAACCACAGCCAGGTCGCAATGGTGGAACATCTCCTGCGGCAGTTGCTTCACCTCCGGAAACTGACTTCGACCCTTTCGAGGAATAAGTCAGCAGGTAATAGAGGGGCTGAAAATGCCCTTCTATAATTCAGGACTGTTAATTAGCTGTATTTGAAGATTCAGGATATACTGAAGTGTGAGTGCATTGTTGGAGGGAAAGCGTGTCTATCTTGGAAGAAACAGTTCCCGGTATGTGTGTGGTTGTGCCAAATGACGCCTGGTGGACTGTGAAGGATAATGTGCTGATCCCGATAGAGAACGTTGTAACTCTGGGATCGGATAATAACTACAAGGTTCCAATTCACGAAAGTCTCATGCTCATACGCTTTAGGGACATCGGCACTACTCCAGTGCGTATCCATTTCTATGGCAAAGACTGTTGTATCCAGAATATGAGTATGTCTGATTTTGTTTTATTTGCAGATAAGTTCGCGCTGGATATCTCCAAAGTTCATCATATAATATAGCCTTGCCTTTTCGTTTACCCACGATCTAATGGCTCAGAAGAACGGTCTTCTGGGTCTTTTTTGCGTCTGGTTTCCAATCGGCATTAGAAAATACTGCTTTGTATTGCCGGATATGGCAACTAAGAACTCCTCTTTATGAAAGCTGAGGTTAGAATCCAATGGAATATGAACCACTCAAAAAGACAATTACCAAGCTTGTCGGAACAACATTTAACAATCGCCAGGCTTTACTTGCTCGTGTGAAAGCCGAACATCTGGAGGACATAATACTAACCAGAGAGCCCAGCAATATATATGACCCGGAAGCCATCACAGCATCAGTAACCTTCAGGGATCGCACTACCCGAGTCATAGGTCATATCCAAAACTCAGACCGTATGTGCTTGGGAACATTGGCTAATGGCAAAGAATGCGGAGCCATCATTGAGGGATCGATTGTCAGCAAAAGCCGGACTGTAGCCTGTCCAGGTTGTGGACTTCTCTTCACTGCTGATAAGTTCAACACTACCATTCAGATGGAAGGTCAGGATAAGGTCAAGTGGACTACCTGTACCACCTGCAATACAAAGTTCAGATTTAATCGTCACAACAAGTTTGTACATTCGTGTGGATGTTGGGAATCCGTAAGGGTGGGGCTTGCTTCAACATTATGTCGTGGCATGGAGTCTGGTTACGCCTACAAAGGCAGTATATTGGAAATTACGGGTGGAGATATTGGCGAAGATGGGAAACCACACAGTTTTGGATGCAATATCCGGATCGAAGCCAAATCCCTGGTGGAGGTATGAGAAATATGCAGATTGCAAAAACTTTCAACTTGACCGAACTATTTATAGCGAATGGAGTTCCTGTGGAGTCAAGTGTATATCCGACCTTAATGAGCGGGGATACTCTCCTGGACATCGATGGTACCATCTCAGATATTCGGCTTAATGCTGGACAATATTCAGCCACTCTCAATGGTGTTGTAGCAACTGCAGCGCATAGCCTCTTGGTTAACCACAATATCCAGATAGACACACTGGCATCTCCAGCCACAGATTTACTTACGGTCAAGATGAGGATGGATGGGTCAGTCAACTGCGCAACTGTCGACGATTCAAGGGCACTGGTAGTATCTGGGCCAGCTATGCGGGTTCGCGCATTCAATCCGATATTAGCCAGGACAATAATTGTCTTCTTCTTGGCGAACAGGCACATATATCCTGGCATAGTTGCAGAACTGCCTCCATTGGTGAGTGCATATAACAGTGATTCTGCTGCAGATAAAGAGAGACATCTATGCATGTTCTCTGACGCAGTATCATTCTACCTTGAAAGGATTCTAACTGAGTCCGATCCGAAAGTTAAAGCACTTTGTATTTCCACTGAGTTTCCGGCATTCGAGAACTATACCCTTATTGATGACTCCAGGTCGCTTGAGGATTCTCTTCACAATGCTGTGGCTGCAATCAGGTTCAGGAGTCATACACAGGACACTACTACAGCCTTAGATTCCCAAGAGACCGAGAAATCAGGCAAGTATGTTGGACCGTTGAAAGAGAAGCTGAGTAGGTATGTCAGCGGTGCCAAACATACCCTAATCAGCGGACCGACTGCCACCGGCAAAACATTATGCGTCGAAGAAGTCTGCCAGGCTTTGAATGCTCCTTTGACAATATTGAAAGGCGCTGAGTATCTGGAAGACATCGATATGATCGGCGGCATAAATCCTGTTGGAGAGAAGATGTCGATAGTCTACGGACCATTGTCCAGGGCTTTGAAACTGGGTAGTGAACAGTATAATTTGCAGGTTCAGGAAAATGAGAAGGCTTTTGGAGTCTGGGATCCTGTAAAGATTCCACCGGCTGTCTTGTTTATCGATGAGATTAACCGACTCCAACCAAAGTACCTCAATATGCTCATAACAGCTATGAATGTCTCAAAAGACAGAAATGAGCATAATCTAGAAATCCCCTGCAACGGTGAGATCGTAAGTTGTCCATCTGGTCATTTTATGCTGATAGGTGCTCAAAATATCGGGCAAATGCATACGACGTACGATATGGATCTTGCTCTTCTGCGGAGATTCCATAGCAAAGTGTCCGTGGACTATCTGGATTATGTCGAGGAATTGAAGCTCATTAAACAGCGAAACCCTTCACTTAATCCGGATGTGGTTAATGTACTCTGCAAAGTAGCTCAAGATACCCGCTATCAATTGTCCGGACTGCGTGCTCCTATCGATACAGATACACTATTGAAATGGGCTTCTGAAATTGCGGAGCTCATAACAGCCGGGTCTATGCTCGATGTAGATCTGCTGAAATCCACTGCCGAGGATATAATCTTTGCTGTCTGCCTGGAAAGGTCACTCACGGCGGCATATGATCTGTCCGGAGTCGCCATACTCAGCGACAATATATCGGAAAACTATAAAAACACCATACAAGGAGGTTCATCTTGAATTGGTTTGACTGGCATCCTGTAGTCGATAGACTTGAAGGTAGGGCTCAGGCACTCACCAAGGGTCTACCCTACACAATCTCATTGGATACGACTATCCAGACCGCAGCTTGTAACATCGCAACCAAACAGATACGCCTGAATCCCCTGGCGTTCAATCACAAAATCCGGACTATGGATGACAACCTACGAGCCCGAACCAACTATTTAATTTGCAGAGCTCTACTTGGTCACGAGGTCCTCCACGCTCTTTACTCTGATCCGAATGCGCTATCGGATGATGCGGTCCAACGGTCAGTTGTAAACATTTTGGAAGATGCCAGGATAGAAGGCATCGGTAAAGCGGAAAGCTGCGTCAATAGGGAGTTATTCAAGTTCCTGAGCACGATTTGTAGACAGGATCAGGCTCCATTTGAGGACTTTGGCATAACAGATAAAATGAGTTGGCTTAAAATCTTGTTCCTATGGAGATTTGGAGGTTCTCTGCCAATACTACCCGACCCCAAGAACCAGAAGATACTCGATAAGATGGTCACTATGGCTGAAAACGCCCTTTATGCCACAGACAGTATGCAGGTTGCTGAAATCGCTAAGGAAGTCTGCAGAGTCACTGGTATGTCACAACGGGCTGCCAGTAAGTCCGAACAAAGCTTTCCTGAGCAGATGGATGACCTTAGGGAATCGCTAGAGGGTCAGGAAGAGGCAAAGCCAAACCCTCGTACTAAACCAGAGAAGCAACCGACCAATGAGAAACCCAAACGTAAGAGTAAATCTGACAAAACTCCTGACTATTCTCAGGTTAGCAATGACTCTGATGAAGCTCAACAGCCGGAAGAGCAGCAATCTATACCAGGTGATAAACCCGACTCGAAGTCTCAGTCTGGAAATAGTGGTACGGAGAACGAGGTTAATGATGCAAACTCCGATGAGCAGTCTTCCAGAGAGGACGATCGTATTGATGCTTCCGCCAATGATGATTCAAGCGATAGCAATACTATACCATGCGGAGAAAGTGATTCCGGTGATAGTAAACAGGCTTCTTCTTGTGGTGCTGGAGCAGGTTCAGAAGTAGGGGATTCGGGCGATGATTCTGATGACGAAGTATCCCTGGAAGACCTGGTCGGTAGTCTGCAGAGTAGCATAAGCGATGGTTTGGATTCGGCTACTGACGCCCTCGACAATGACGATATGACCAAGGTTATAGAAGTAAAGTTGCCGTTTGAGAATGATGTGTTCAATATCAAACCTGCACCGTACATCGACCTGCTAAATGAGGCCAAACCCTTAGTCCATCAGATAGTTAATGAACTAAGGCTGCCTGCTCCAAGAGCATCAACTGCTGCAGATAAGTATTCTGGTAGATTCAAAGCCAGATACTATGTCAGGAATGCTGAAGCCCCTTTTGCAAGAAAGAAGAACATTGGCATAGACGTACCCCCTATGGCACTCAGTCTGATATTAGACCGGTCTGGCAGTATGATCAATATGATAACCTCACTAAAACTGGTTGCAGTAAGCATCGCGAGGGCTTGTGATGAATTGAACATTCCGTTGGACATCTGGGTTCTTGAGGGTGCAGCACAGATAAAGACATTCGAAGAGCACGGTCCCCAGGTATATGCGCGAATTGCTGGAATAAGAGCTGCGGGAGGCACTTCGGTAATTCCAACATTAGTGTCAGCCCAAGAGTCCCTGAATTCCAGACCTGAAGCACTAAAACAGATGCTCATGATAACGGATGGTGTGCCCGACTCATTCGATCTCACGAAAGAGCTGCTGTCAAGTGCAGCATTCAGAGACCTGTTTGCGATGTACGTGGTGCCACCTTTGCAGGATCCAGAGTTGCTCCAGAGGTATACAGACCACGGAAAGGAGTGCCTATCTCGACTGTTCGATCCAAGGCAGTTCACAGTGGCTCCGATAGATAAGATCTTCAGTGAGTGGGCAAACTTTATGAAGATCTACAGGAGTCGATATTCGACATCACTGCGGTAACTATTAACCCATATTTTGAATCTACGGGCATCTTGGTTTAGAACTGAGGTGCCTTTTTCTTTGGAGGTATTGAAATGTTTCCAACAAAACAGATAGACCATCTAAGTTACAGTCAGATCAATATGTATAGCATTTGTCCGTTGAGCTGGTGGTTTGAGTATGTCCTGGAAATCCCTAGCATCAAATCGATTTACATGGCAATAGGCAGCGCCATCCACACTGCTATCAGCGATTATTTCCAAGATAAGCTGCTGGGCATCCGCTCAATGAGCACCAATGAACTCATCACCCACGCCTCCGAGACCATAAAGACTGTCCTGTCAGAAACAAAATATGAAATGCCGAAGAAGGGGCAGACTCTAGAAGATATCGTGGATTCAAGACTGCAAGGACTGCAGATGTATATGGAGAGTATCGGCCAGCATCTATCCGTTATGTTTACAGAGAAGAAGCTTGTACGAGTGATTCCCGGAACAGCAATTGACTTCATTGGTGTGATTGACCTGATAACCAGTGACCGGACCGTTTTGGATTTCAAAGTGGTAGGAACATCCTGGGCCCAGAACAAGGCTTTATCTAGCCTCCAACCGCACGCATATGCCTTTCTCCTGGGTAGACCAATTGAGTTCGAGATCCACTGCATCAGCGCAAAGGCTCCAATTAAGGTATTGCCGGTTTCTGTGTCCCAGTCGAATATTGATACCTATTCCGAAATGATAAAAGCCTTGAGCTTTGCAATGACTGAAGTTGCTGCCGGTCGACAATCCCCGGAACGTTCTCGCAACAGTTCTGACTGCTATATGTGTTCGTGCAAGGCAGCCTGCGATCTGCACCGGTATGGGCTGTTTGATGATCTTATTGAGTTAGCTCAGGCAAAGGATTCTGTGATGGGGGTGCCAGCATGATTCAGGAAATGACGACCAGTAAGTTCAAGTTGGGACGGGTTCTTATAACTCCAGCAGCACAGAGCAAACTCGATAACCAGGATGTTATGAAAGCATTGAGTAGGCATATAGCTGGTGATTGGGGTGATTGCTGCCCAGAGGATTGGGAATCAAATCAACTCGCTCTTCAGGAAGAGGAGCGGTTATTCTCGGTCTACCACGATAAGAATGCTGTTAAGTTTTGGGTGATTACTGAGTGGAATAGGTGGGTTACTACCGTGTTACTGCCGGAAAACTATTGAAGGTTTGGATAAGAGCTTCGGCCCCATCTGCGTGTCCATTTTGGATACAATTCACATTGATGAGGCCAAGTTCGAATCAAAAACAACAACTAGTAGGTGTTTTGAGTTGCTGAAATATCACCTAAAACAGGTGCACTTGAATCGTTCAAGAAATATGTCTCTGTCTACCTCAAGAACAACATCCACATGAGGTGGAACATCCAGCACGCAGAATTCGCGCAATATCTGTTGTTCTTTGTCACTAACTCTGTCTATGGCTTCTTTACAGACTATATTTAGCCAAGGATTCCTGGGACGACGGTCGATTATAGTCATTCCTTGTGAGATACCGTTATGTGTGACCACGTGAATATGATGCGGTTCGGATTTTGTGACGATGTCTGGCCACATTGCTACTGCTACTGCAAGTGGGTCGTGTAGGTAACAGCCAAGGAAGTTTTCTTGCCGGTGGTAAAAGTCCATATACATGCCTGTTATGGATTTGGCGAAATCTCCAATCTTTGAGGAATGCTTGTTTACCTCGTTTTCCAACTCATCAAGGCTTAACGGACACTGCATACATGCATCTAGGCCGACAACCGTCATTGGAACGCCAAATGACAATACTTCCTGTGCAGCTTCAGGATCGCAGAAAGCATTGAATTCCGCAACCGGTGTGATATTGCCAAATGTGGCGAATGAGCCACCCATCCAGAATATTCCCTTGATACTACGCATTGCTTCTGGATCTTTGCTGATTGCTTGTGCAATATTCGTTAAAGGGCATGTGCACACAATTACTAAGTCATTCGAATATGTTCGTGCGGCTTCTAGAATCACATCAACGGCATTTCTAGCATCCAAGTCAGCAATCACAGGATCGGGATAACTGTTTTTAACGTCACCAAGCCCATCTGGGCCATGTATGCCTCCTGCGCGAAAAGGACTTCTACTGAGTGGACGCGAGGCACCTCGCGCAACAGGTATAGTACATTCGGGATTGATGACTCTGAGGGTTTTGAGAGCGTTTAAGGCACACTGATCGAGTCCAACATTGCCGCCGCAAATTGTAATTGCTTTTATATCAAATAATCCGGACTTGACTGCGAGGACGATAGCAAGAGCATCATCTACACCAGGATCCATATCAAGAACAACTGGTATCCCACTCATTATTTTCCTACCTCTGCTTGCTCAATGATTTCTAATATTTTGCATATAGAATGCTCTACCCAGTGCTCTGGTTCATCAAGCTCAACCACATCTATATTAAACAGAGTTATAAAGGCTCGGATTTTTTCATCGATTCTGATGGCTTCGTCTTCATTCGACTGGCTGCGCGTCCTTGTGTCGAACTTGAACTTTCTAGGCATTAAGAACACGACAGAGTAGCGATTAAAGTCTAGAATGGTGTCTTCCATCAGATCGAATGCTGTTACAAAGTCGGATCGATCATTCTCTCCAATCAATGCTGTAGCATATACGCCGCTTAGCCATGCTGCAGAATCAGTAACTACACATCCAGCACTACTAGCCGCTTCGTCTTCACGTTTTGTCTGTCCCCTTAAAACGACGTGTTGATCCGACACGTGCCTTGGGAATGATTTATGCTTCTCGACATAGTTACGAATGTATTCACCTACAAATTGTGCAGAAACTCCGCGCTTTTTTAGTTCAGCTGTCACCTCATTAGCTAACGTAGTCTTTCCGGTTCCTGGACCTCCAATAAAAGCTACAATCATCTTGTTTCACCCTTTCACCTTACTAGTAACCTAGCTATAATGAATCACTTGTGTCGTACGGCATCCTATTCACATTGCCTAAACAGCAGCATACAAGCTCTATGAACTATTCATTCCGTGCATGACATACAAGCCAAAGATTGGAATCGTGAAACTTGTATTCAGTCATTCCTAACGGAATTTTTCTGCAGAGCGAAAATAATGTTTAGTGTGCTGAATATATAATGCTTTTTAGGACGATCACCCGGAAAGTCTTAACGTATTCAAGACATTGATCTGTCCCTGTATTGCCGTCACAGATAGTGATAGCAAAAATGCTATGTGAAAACGATTGCTGATATCATCTACACTTAACTCTTTACAATCCATCATAGGTAGCATTATATTGCAGTTCAAAAAAGTAATTCTTGCCATTTATGTTTAGAGCAATGCTAATTCGAAGATTACGAAGTCTTGGATCATTCTTTCTCCAACTTTGTAATCCGGAGTAAAACGCATAGCGTTGATGTGGAAACCCTCTTCCGAAAAGATTTGTTGGTACCATTCAATAGGACGATGCGTTTCAACAATCTCGTATCCGCCCTCTTTCTTGATCTTTTTATATTCGTGGTTGTCTTCGTAAGATGCGCCGGTTGGGATGCGAAAGTCTAGATTTGTCTCTTTTACATTAAACAGAAGCGGATTGCAGAACCCCACATAGGCATATCCGTCATCACTGAGCATCTTGCTCATGTTGCGAAGAATCTGTCTGACTTCGTCTTCTGGCACTATGCATAGGACTAGATTGCAGATGATTACATCAAAAACGTTATCAGGAATATTATCGATGCTATCGTAAACATATTCAGCGGTAATCTTCCTGGCTGCCTGTTCTCTCATCTCAGGACTAATATCCCATACTCTTGTGTCAGCTCCCATTTTTATAAGAGCTAGTGCGAGTACACCGGGGCCAGCTCCGTAATCAAGTATCAATTTGCCCTCGATGTTTCCGAGCAAGCCTATCATTGTGTTGTCATATGAAGCTAGTTTGAGATTCTCATCAGCCAATTCCTGGCAAACGCGGCCCCATTCTTCTTGGTGTGCAACTGATTTATGGATTTTACACATTATCATTGTCTCCAGAACGAGAGTTTCTAACGGGAAATAAGCATACTTGCTAATAGCAACAATGCAGATGCCGATAGATACGGATTAATTTCTTTCCACTTTCCACGAACGCACTGCAACAGGATATATGTTGTAAAACCGGCGAACATGGCTTTATCTAATCCAAAGGTCCATATTGCTACCACAATGACCGAACAAAGTGAAACCACATCCCACCATTCATATGTTTTTAAATCCTTAATGGTTGGAAAGAGGGTCAGTCCAACATAGAACAAGGCACCTGTTGTGGCAGCGACAGGTACTAGGTTCACTGCAGGAGCAAAAAACAAAACAGACAGCATCAGGAATGCGCACGTCATCGCGGCTAGCCCGGTTCTTCCACCTTCTCCTATACCAACAGCGCTTTCGACATATGTGATCAGGTTAGAGGTGCCGACAACTGCACCTAGGACAGTTCCTCCCCCATCTACGGTCAAAGCTTCCTGTAATCTAGGGACATTACCGCTTTCATCTACAATTGAAGTGTTCCTGGTTAAGCCAATAAACTTAGCAATGCTGCCATAGAAATCCAGGATAAACAATACAAGAATAACGGGCCATACTCTTGGATCTAATATTATTCCAAGGTGAAATGCGCCAAAGGCAGATAACATGTCGCTCGAAAGTTTGATTGGCTCTGCAACTTTTCCTATCCCTAAAAAATGAGCATAGGCAGCTGCACCTAATATACTGAGGAGAACAGCACCTTTGGTTTTTAATAGCTTAAGAACAACAACCATAATGATGCCAGCTGCGAATACTTTAGCTTCCGGCGAAGTTAGAGAACCTATTCCTTGTATTTGCACGCCTTTATATGATGTTATAGCACTGACTTTGAGCGCTACAAGCATTAAAAATACTCCCACAGCGGCAGCTAGACCTGATTTCTGCTTGTCTGGTATCGCATTAATAATGGCTACACGCATACGAGTGTAATTTAGAACTACAGTTAGGATACCCGACCAAAAAACAGCCCCAAGAGCATCTTGCCAACTAAAACCCAAAACGCCAACTACAACATAGGCGACATAGGCATTCATTTCAAGCCCAGGAGCCACGGCGAATGGCAACTTCGCCCATATAGCCATCGCCATGGTCGCAACAACCGAACCAAGTATCGTGGCAAGAAACAAAGCACTTTTGTTAATTCCAGCTGCCGACAGTATTGCTGGGTTGACGACGAAGATGTAGGAAAGCGAAAGAAAAGTGGAAAGACCTGCTAGCACTTCTATCTTCCAACTAGACCCACGATCTTTGACTAAGAAAAACTCATTCAACTGCAGAGGTCTCATCTAAATAACATCCTGTCTGGATACGGCCATAGAAAGACTGGTAGCACTATCATTTAATACAGCATATTGCTGACAACGCCACAATCTATTCTACTAGGTGCTGGTCGGCCAAACCTGATATTGATAAGGACGCATTACGATCTCATCATGCCGTGTCTCTGAGAATGACGAGATTGTGCAGACAGATTTGCTGACGTGGGTAATGAAATGTAGAATAAACCAATTGCAAAAACGTTAGATGTGTTTTCGATTTTCCATCGGAACAGAGTGCTATTATGTTGCGAACCACGGTTCCTGCATTCTCCTTTCCAAATCTTTGATATCATTAAGTAATTTTGCTTTATCACCAAGTGAAGTAGATTCCTCCATCAATTTTGATGTGTGTTTCTTGACCTCATCTTGCAATGATTTATATGCTTCTTTCTTATTTGCATATTCTTTATCGTCGGAGAAATCCCATACTGCCCATTTTAGTCCGCTTGAGTTGCTCACACCATCGCAACTGTTTGCAAGGCGCATTCCCATTCTATCGGACATGTATTTCCCTGTGGAATGCCACTCTTTTAACACATACCACGCAATCTCAGGCATAAACTTACGAGCAGTATCTCCATTTGTGAATGTGTACTCAGGCCAAAACACAACCGTCCGATTATCATCAGCCAACTTAGTCTTTATGTGCATGTCAACAACTGAAAGGTGCTTATTCATATGATGCTGTTGGATATTCAACCACTCGGCATACTCTTCTGAATCCTTGTCGTGAGCAGCGTTTTCTAGATAATACCGTCTATCTACTTGGATAGCGACCTGTTTAGCCTTAGCCAGATGCCCGATTCCAACTCTTCTCCAGTTGTGCTCCATCGCATCAAGCAATCTGAGTAGGGCTGCCCATTCCATTAGTGGCCACCCACAATTCCGTTCAATATCGAGTAATGATTGTTGGAATAATCCTGTGACTGCCCTTTCGCATTTATCTATATTTTCAAATGGAGCACAGCTTTGATGATATTCACAGAGTAGTGCTACTACTTCGGATTCCTCGCCGCGTGTTAACAGGTATATTTCAGGATTTCTTCGGATAAGATCTCCACTAATCCACGAGTGACGGCTACGTACTTGGTCAGCCATTTGATATCGCTCATTACCTTTGATTCCAATGTCGTGCAACCATAGAGACATCAGGAATCTGAACAGATCGGACTCTGCATATGGTCTCTGTTTGGTCTTTTTCATCCATGTTTTACGGGCTGCTTGTATTCTTTCCCAATGGCACGGTAACAGTTCGTTTGCAAGTTTCCATAAACCCAGGTGATGCTCTAATGTGTGTTCAGCAGCATGATACGTTTTCTCGCCATGCCAAAGGATTCCGGGATAACTTTTCCAAGTTCTGTAGGCCTCAGTCAAGCGAACTGCCAGATGTTGATTCGAATGTTCGAAAAATCGCAATAGCGGTGATACCTCACCATAAAGATAGCTTGTGAACGCGTGCGGAAATCTTGTCAGCCTTCTTTTCGGAACTACTCTATCTGCTCCGCTTAATCTAAGACATCGTGCAAATACGTCGGGTTCTTCACTTCGCGTAACTACAAAAGTCGGGACGCTAGGAATTTTGTCTTGGAGAATGTGCAATACGTTCTCACCACTGATCTCACGGTACCCATCGTTGCCAAGTTGTAGGTCAACTAGAATTGCTGCCGGATCAATCCACGATTGGGAAGCTGCAGTGATAGTGGTACAAGCATCTGAGATACACTCGAAGTCCTCTTCACGAAATTTCCCGTTAAATTCAGCGCTTTCGATGTAACAAACCATATCGTGGCAATCACGCACTTTGTCATCTGCAGGTTTACTCGCATTCGGTTTTCTCGTTACAAAGAAAGTGTGACCGGTTGCGCATGCTAGCATGCGCAAGTCTTCACAAACAACCTCCGGATTGTCCTCTATGAAGATGAAAGACCTCTTTTTTCGACAATCTCTTGCAGTAGCTAGATAGAAACAGTCTATCTCATCTTGAAAAGCGGCTATTTTTGTAATGTCATATCCACGGCCATCAGTTCCTTTACCGGCATCATGCTCTTCTCTAGCTTTGACGTCTGCATCCGCAAAATTTTCAAAACTGTCCCATACATCATGTCTTGTTAACGGTCTAGATGGAACATCATGTGGTTTAAGTCTTCTTTGGATTGCGCAGTATACTCGTTTCCAATCACGTTCCCACTGTTCACCATCATTGTTTCGTGCGGTATCAGCTATCTTGAGAACAATATCCTCTGCGCTGGAAGGCAATTGTTCATATAACAACGGGAATGCCTGGAATAAAAACTTTAACATCGGTTTTTTGTTAATCGTAGTGCTAGTATTCGCGCCAGAATCCGGCCTATCCATAAAACCAAACAGCAGCATTCTTTTAACAGGACAAATCAGGGGATTCTCATCCATTGCTTTAGTTAGTGCAACAACAATCCCTTCCGACATCCAATCAGCACTATCGATAAAAACTACATGCAGATCAGCACTTTTAAACGATTCTGCTTCACTAGCAGATTCCCAAACCTTTGGCACCACGGAATTGTTCGATTCATACAAATGCTCCCAACGGGTCTCAATAGAGTTGAGGGTATTTTTCAACGCTGCTGGAATATGAATATGTATCGTCTTTTTAGTTTTCATGTAGTAACCACCCCGTGAAGCCAATATACACCATCCGCGCTGCGTACGAGTTTCTTACCGTCGATATGGTCATCGGTCTTTTTCGTAATCTCCGTGCGTAGACGTCGGATGATAGTGTTCAAGTTATCTTCGTAGGTATCCGAAAGATCTTCGGTAGCCCACAGTTCATCAACAATGGTGTCGCGGTCCACTGGTGCATTAGGACTCGCAGCCAACATTCTGAATACACGAGCCGGCAAATCACTAAGAGTAACTTCAATGCCTCCTAGTTTGATAGTGTTCTTGTTGTCTGTTTGTAAAGACACAGAAGTCACGGTGCCTAGATTAAAGCTCGTTGGAATTCTGGATCCATGTTGCACCTCCAGTGAAAGCCTCCAAATGGACTGGGTTAATCTCTCAATCGCATTATCCCATTTCTTGTCCAGATAGTCGTCCACTATCACTCCGTTTCTTAGAATACCGAGCATTACCGAATCATTCCAGGCAATGGAAGTCAAGACTACAATGCGAATTTCTGGATATCGATCTTTTAGTGTCTTCAACACCTTAAGGCCATTGCGTTCGTGTGCTTCATGCTCAGAGAGTTCACGATCATCCACTGGTATTTGAAGATCTAGTGTCACGATGTCAGGAATCCAGTCCCTGGTTGTCTCCTCAAACTGCCGAAGAGTATTAGCAGTCCTAACTTCGAAGGACAGTGAAGCCAATTGCGAGGATATGTTTTTGCTCCAATCTGGATGATCCTCCACAACCAAAATGCGTTTTGGTATATCGGCCTTTATAAGATCCTCAAGTTTATCGCATATCTGAACATTGGCGAGGAGGCGATATGAATTTAGATCGGCATTGTATGATATGATATCTGGAACGTCACTATGTACACCTGAATTGGTGAAAGCCTCATCAATGCGTTGTCTTATATCGTAGACATAGTCCTGGATGTGTTTAGGGGTGAGCATAGCATATGGCGTAATCCGAGCACCATTATCCAACTGTAGTAACTGTTCCTTTGACATACACGGTGTAATATCTCGATCACCGGGTTGCGTCAGGTTACTACGCATCTGGTCTATAGTACACCAAACTCTTGCATGGAGTGCCAAATATTCCAAAACCACATACGGTTTTCGTTCCAAGAGTATTTCAATGCCATTAACACGAATCAGGCGTGCGGTACAACGAAATACGTCAACATTAGATAGATTGAACTTCTTTCGCGACAGTGCAATCTGCAGTCTTGAGCGCAGTTGCTGCTCCCAGGTTAAGGGATCTTTCTGTATGTAGTCGGAAGGTTGCACTCCCATTGTAAGACTGTCTCTAACGGCTTGTGAATAGTTCTGGGCTGCTGTCAAGACAAGGAATCTCGTTCTACTTCCAGACTGTTCGCACTTTCGCATGAGTTTGAGACCTGCGTCCAAATCAACCATAACATCGGCTTCGGTAGACGGACCTATGGGTAATCCAAGGTCCAATATTACTAGAGTCCCATCCGTATAATTACAGAGTATGTTCCTGGCTGAATGGTAATCGTAAACGTCAATGATTTCCATACCGGGTGCTACTTCCTGTAATACCAATCTGATCTGCAAATGCCATCTCTTGTCATCTTCGATCAATATGATCCGTTTGATATCGAGATCATCAACACAGCCGTCACCTGACCGCACGGTTGCAACTGTCTTATTAAATGCGTTAAAAAGATCCGACGATTGCAATAAGAGTTCCTGGATTGAAATGCCATTTGTGTCCTTTAGCTGTTCTATTAGGCATTCCAGTTTATCCAGAAATGCCGTCGCGCCTGGCATCAGAATCTCGGCTAAGTCACGTGGCATAGAATGGGCTGTTTCGGCAATACGGATTGTACGTTCGGAGGAAGTTGCACAAACCCATTCAGAATAACGTAATGAATTACTGAATTGATGGAGTCGAGAACGAAGCTTTACAGACGCTTCATTCTCTCGGGCTATCGTCTCTGCCTGAACAACTGATGTGCGAAGGTCCGCAATCATATTCTGATCAATGCTGGGAAGCTCTGCAGCATTACGTAGGCTAGCAATCAGATTGATAAATTCCAAGATATTGTTGAGAGCGCACTCTTTACCAATAAGCAGATCAATCTCACGTATCTCTTTACGAATCATCACGTCATCATCAGTAGATTGGTAGCTTCCCGCTCTCAGGAATGACAAATCGGTATGCATTTGCAGAATACTGGAACGAACAATCTCATTTCTTCTTTCCAACGTAAGGAAATGCACTAAATCGATTGTAGAAGTCATTTCAGTTATGTCTGGTGGAAAGTCGCGGTACCATATCGACCATTCGGACGAATCGTCTGCAACAGAACGTTTGCTCTGTAGAATAATAACTGGACTCCATACAAACCTTTGTGTTCTGAGAGCTATTAATTGATCTCTGATTTGACTGCCAAAACCTTGTTGCAATACCACAATAACAGACGATTCATCGGATTTAATGCTTATATCAGCAAGTGAATCATAAGCACATATTTCGAAGTGTGGGGACAGTTGGTTCTTTAGCAACTTCTGATGTATAGTGGGAAATCCCACTAGTTCAACTCTCCGGGAGCTATTCACTGGCATTCCTGCCTCTTCATCAATTCGATGTCAACATCTTTACTGCTTACAGCGTATCCTCTACGAGTAAGCACCTGGATGCGCTCTCTACGCTCAGGAGCTTGTTCAGTTGCATCAAGAACCGTCTTGAAGACAAAAGGACGTGTTGGTGAGTTATCTATGAGTACCCTTGCGATAGCGTGCCAATTAGGTAGATTCATCACATCCTGGGTCTGGTAGTATGGCTTCAGATATTCTGCGACGCGCTCCGAATCTGGTACACCCGGACGGAAGAAAACTGTCGTTCCAACATTCCCCAGAACTGCTTCCAAAATATCTGGCTGCAGTTGGCGTTGATTCTGATGTGCCAACACCAATGACACAGCATATTTTCGTACTTCCCCGAGCATGCTCTCAACTGTCTCAGTAGTAAAATTTTGAAACTCATCCAGGTAAATACTAAATGGCCTTCTCTGGTCTGATCTTATATTCTGTCTACTCAATGCTGCGGAATATAACTTAGTAACCATTACAGTGCCCAGGAAGGAACTGTTCAGTTCTCCGAGTCCTCCCTTAGACAAACTAACAAGCAATATCTTCCCGGAGTCCATGATCTGGCGAAAATCTAAACCGCTGCTCTTCTGGCCCACAATCCTGCGCACCAGCATATTCGAACGAAGTATTTCAAACTTCGATGTTATATATCCAAGGATTTCTGACTTATGGCTGTCAGTTTTCTTCAGCCAAACATCACGCCAGAAGCCAAGTACGAACGGATCCGACAAAAACTTCAGGCACCATTCTAAATATTTAGTATTCTCCAATAGTCGAGGAACTTCTACCACTGTTCCGCCACCAGGTAGTTCCATTACCGTCCTTACAGCTGCTCTGACAGCCTGCTCGAATTGTGGTCCAATCATTCCGGTATAATGCGGATCGAATACCTTGCGCAGGATAGTTATGAACTCGTTGGTCACGAAGTCTTTTTCTGCGTCAGTATCTGCGTCGAGAAGATTCAGTCCAATAGGGTACTCCGAATCCCTGGGGTCGAAAAGGATGACTTCTTTCTCTCTCTGTTTGGGAATACGTGGCAGTAAGTATTCAATTAGGTCACCGTGTGGGTCAATCACACAAAGACCTTTGCCATTTGTGATGTCGGATAGAATCATTGTTTGTAATAAAGTAGACTTACCAGTTCCGGTCTGGCCCAACACATAGACATGTTTGCCCTTATCGGAATCAGAAATTCGTATATTAATGGACTCACCATACGCCTGAGGTTTTACACCCATCAAGCATCCTTGATCAGGAATGTTGGGAGGACAGTATAGAAACTGAGATGGAACATACTCTAGTCCAGGGGTATCGTCACCATCAGATATGGGTAATTGAAAAACCTTTGCAGCTTCCAACTCAGTGTAGATCGAACTAAAAGAGAAGCTATTGTTAGTATTATTTGTGGTTACCCCCCAGTCACGAAAATGCTGCTTGATTGCTTGATCTGACTGGTAATTCGGTTCCCATAGACTTGTGTTATCGCTTAAAAGTTCAGTGCCGACTACACGCACTGTAGAGTTAGGAATAGGGTGATCACTAGCAATTGCAATATTGACACTACACAGCCTGTTTGCAGAATCCTCGAACTCAGAAAGTCTAGCCCGAACAGCGTTCTGATTAGTCATATTCAACTTGTCGAAAACGATATCTTCCTCTTTAGGAACTTCAACCTCGCTTGGTGAGATAACTACTGATACCTGAATTGGATATCGACTTGAGGTAAGGGCATGGCATAGAGCACGCAAGCGAGATGATTCTGTCGAAGTCGCCATATCTGACGCATTAGACTGCATTATAGATTGAAGACTGCGAGATATGCTCGTGCTATTAGCTTCCACTGATCTTGCGAACCCCATACCACTATGTATGGGTAACTGGATTGCCGTGCGTATAATATCTATTGCATACTTGACCTCAAACGGACACAGTAAGTGATCTAATCCTGAATCAGTTATTATGGGTTCAAACACATAGTTCGCTTCGTTCATACGAAGTAAAGAATGGACATCAACCCATAACTCTTCTGCAAGATCACTAGCTTGTGTATCAGTAGCAGCTGATCCTCGACCGAGTAAAACTACTTGAAGAGATCGTTCTTCGTTTGCTGGTATACCCGATACGTAGCGTAACTCGAGCTCGCGTCCTCGTAGCGGAGACAAACATCCTAATATCAGGTTTCTTTGCCATTCTCTTTGTGCAGCGTTCCATTCATCAATGCTTGACATTCCATTTCCTGGCTGAGGTCGTCTGGTAAGACCATTCAATTTTACCGCGAAGACACAGACACTGGTATTTGGTTCGGAACAGCTTCTGAACAAAGGCATAGGGCCGGAGATTCGTTTGAAAGACTCCAATAGACGTCCACGCCTAACTCCCGCTTGGAAGTGCGCGAGAGCTTTTTCCATCTCGAAAGCCAGTCTGCGGATATCCAGATCGGATTTTGTGAAGTAATCCCAAGCACCGATCTTAATACAATCGACTGCTGTGCGGATATCCTCAGCAGACGCGGAATTAGTGAGTATGATGACTGGAAGATCGCTCTGTCTACGGTGTATATCTTCTAGACATTCCTTACCTTGCATTGCGGTTGAAGGAAATCCAAGATCCAGGAGCACTAAGTCAACAGTGTTTATCGACAGGTATTCAATGCCAGCTTCAGGAGAAGCAACCGTATCCAGATTCCAGTTGTTGGCTGATATAATCGGATGCAATGCCAATCGCCATGTCTGCCAATCATCATCAATCATTAGTATTCTAGGCATTATTGAATCTCTCTTCAAATTCAGACTTGATGGCCGCGCTTCGTGACTCGACTTGTATAATCAGCTGCATAAGTCCGTCGATGGCTTCGTATGCAGGTGCGATCTCAATTGCCGTAGGGTTATTCCCGCATGCTAGTTTCTCCAGAAATTCGACCAACATCGAAGCAGATGATTTAACTATACATACCTGATCAAGCACGTCGTCAAATACTTCGCCGTTTGCTCCTGACTTCACCAGTTTATCAGCAATATCATCAAGAGAAAATGTTAAATCTCGCCACCAATCATCGGCGTTGAGCATATCTCTTATCAGTAACAAACTATCTTGATCAATTCCTCCGCTTCCTGTTATTGCGTATCTCATTAGGGCACTACATGCGCCAAGAGCACTATTTACAATATCTTTTGGTGCACCATGTAGGAATGGTCGAAACTTATCAAGAAACGCTACGCTGCTCGCATATTCACTCACGCCATTTATAACAAACGTAGCTTCATTGAATGCTAGCCCACGGGAATGGTGCAAGTATACAAGTGCTTGGTTAAACCAACCCAACCAATTCTCGTCGCAAAACATTTGGATTTCTACCAGACGTCGTTCGGCCACGGTAGAATTTCCCTGTGACAAGTCACTTTTGAATTCAGAGAGTGACCATTTTAGCTGGCCTAGAGGAGTATAAAGTTCAATCGGTTCAGCGTCAAATCTTATATCGCTATGTTTATGAGAAAAGGCAGTCTTGAGTTCTGACAACGACAAGGGTAGCTGTATTAATCTTGCACCTGGTATGCGAAGTACTGCAGCTATAGGTTTTAATTCTAGCGATTGTGCATCGCTCCAAGCGAGTAAAACCGGACCTTGCTGCTCATCGACTACTATTCCAGAGGCACAAAATATGGCAAGTATCGACGGATGTTCGGCAAATATTTTCAATACTCGACTCCGAACATCTACTTTACCGCCCAAGAGAGCAGAGAATCTCTGAATGCGGCCAATTTGCTAACAAACTCGCTAGCGGTGCATGGCAATGGACTTTGGCAACCGGACTTGCACAATATACGCTCAAGTAAAGCTCCCAGTAATATCCCACTATTTGTTCTATGGTTATAAATACCATCAAGTTCCAACAAACATTCTTGTGATTTGGAAGGTGTTCCTATTTCCAATTCTAGATATGCTACATACATAGCGGACAACAAGTCAAGGGCACTAGACAGATGGTTCTCGAACAATGAATTTGAATCTGTAATCAGAACAGCATCTCTTAACCCCTTAGGTAATTGTTCATAGTCTATGAAAGTTACACAGTCCGCAAGGTCTGGATTGTCGCTTGCAAAAGCACGTGCTTTTGAGTTGTCAAGGGAATAGAAGAACAGTTTTTCAAAGCGTTTTATTCCACCCCATAGTATTCTGTTTCTATCATAATCTGTTGCGTGCACTACAGCTACGGGAGCTGCATTTAGCCCAGCCTCAGAACCAGGCATTATATGGATGTGATTTTTCAAGATGGCATTGCTTATCTTGTGATAATCTGGGTTTCCATCATAGATGATGATTCTCAAGACAACACCTCCTCTGTAGATAATTTGGCATAGTCAGTATTAACTTCATGTAAGGATGTTCCTCTGAAACATCCTCAAAATGTGGTTTGCCTCCAGGCCAGACACATTCCCATTTCTCGCATTTGGTATTGGTTATGACGCAGAGTTCACCCCACCCAAGAAATGAGGCTAACCGACCTGAGAGGGTACCATTTTCAAAACCTATCTGTAAAGGACCAATATACTTCTTCAGGTCATAACTTAATTCCACTTTGACAGATGCATTATCGCGATCTCCAAGATAATTGATGATTACGGATTTCAAACATTTGATCGTAGTTTTCTCGGTCTCGATTAGTGACTTAAATATCTCAGTAAGGTAATCCCAGTTGGATATCACACGCCTATTCCTTGAATGGGGGTTGGAATGGATAACCTCTATTTGCTCGGTTGAGAGGCTGAACCGTTCCTTAAAATACGCCTCCAAATCTGGACATGTAAGGTCATATCGATCAATTCCTTTAATAAAGCTGATAAATGGAGGCCGTACTTTCTTGTCATCAGCGATCCTTTTTCTGTTCTCACAATCTCCCATTTTTCGTAGCCATTCTATATACCTATGCGGGAGAGCCACTTGAACAATGTCTCGTGAATAACTTCCATTCCATCCTACCTCTTGCTCTAGGAGTTTCTCCATTTCATCATCATTGCCTACCGGTATGGCAATTTTGTCTGTATATGGCCATATAGCTTCGGTAGGAGCAGAATTTGGTTCTTTCCAATCTTCTGTGCTGTGGCAAGCATATGCCCATATTGTTGTCGGTTTCGGTTGTTCTTCGGCTATTGGACTCACTTTCATTGACTTGAAAAGTCGGGCAATCGATCTGTTATGGTCTAGTTCCTGTTCAAGAAATGACAATATTTCCTTTCCTGATGCTATCGCAGCACTAGGGGTAAACGCCGTTGCAATTTCCTGGGCATGAAATGGAAAAAGTTGGGCAACATCGGTCAACTCAGTTGAACATTCTAGCATACATCTAGTATCCTTCAACACTGAAGAATATTTTACAGCTAATCCACTCTTTCTCAATCCTTGCTCATAATGGTCTACTGTATGCCTAAGTTCGTCTTTGTAGTTATTGTAAACAGAACCATCACATTTGTTCATAGCGTCTCTGAGGGAGCGTGGCTTATAGTTTCTGCGCAGTGCTTCAGCGGAAACAACCCCATATGTTGCCAGCCAGACTTCACTTGACATATGATCTTGCACATTTAATGCTTGCAACCAATCTTTGGACAGTTTCTCTACGATTGTTTTGACCGGTGCAGATATCGTATCAATGACCGAGGTGTATTCTTGAGATCTTTCTTCAATTGTCCATAAATATTGACGGAGCCTGTTAATGGTCGACTCAGTAACGGATACTCTCCCAGATTTCAAACGCTGACATGCTAATTCAACACAGCGTTCGCGCACCCAACCAATAATGTCACTTTCGCTAAGCATGTTTACATCGCCTTTTGAGACGACTTTAATGAGATTATCGTGGCCATATGGAGTCTCTTTGCAAATATCACCATAGGTGTCGAGTACTCCAAAATTTGCGGTATAAAGCACATCAATAACATCGCTTCTATTTAACTCACGTGCATAATGCCGATATTCAGCAGCAATTATAAATCCGACAGCGTGCTTGCTGATTTTATCCATCGGCACATGTGGAGGTGCTGAATCGAAGTTCAGGTCTATAGCAAAGACATGCGGCAATATTTCTGATTTCTTGTCTCTAGCGGCTGATGCACATTCATCAATGGGCTGATTAGGGTTGCGAAAGGTTTTATATTTTGCATAATCACCTAATGCCCATTCTGCGGCTTTCTGTAAACCATAATGCATCTTATCATCGACAAACCAAATCGTAAACACTATCTATCCCCCTAATAACGACACTTCAATAAAAAATCGAACCATTTGTTGTCCGGCTTCACTTACTACAAGCGAGGAGTGACATGATGGATTAAGCAATCTGACGGAGGTTCCACCTAATCTATTGCATAGTAGATAAACCTGCCACAATCCCTGTATACCGCCACTCCCTCCTTCGCCAGGCCTCAAGTTACCGCTCAAAACCCTAGACTCGAACGCTCTAATATTTTCTATACACGTTGGGTTCGCAGAATTACTGACTTCTATAATAAGAGATTTAGCATTATTCTTTATGTCGACAGACACAAATGGATTGGGAACGCTATCGACTGAAAGAATGGCCGCCTTAAATGCATTCTGGCAGAGCTCCAAAATTACGGCATCCAAAATGTAAGCTGTTATACCGCTACAATGGCCATCAAGATTCGATCTTGACGGAATTTTCAGAGATAGACTGGTGTTTCCAGCAACCTTCATTTGAACTAAAAGAAGATGCTCATACCACCAGGCAGACGCATCCCCGTTTTCACCATGAATCTGACCTACAGCCTCACGTAAGACCCCGGACAATTGATCAGAAAATGCTTGTGGTGTCATGTCTATCTTAGTGATAATCGGTAATAGCTCATGCAATTGCAGTTTATGTCCATTAGTTGAGAGATTAAGCCCACGAATTATTGAACTGCACGTGATCTCCGCTATACTTCTCTCTATATTTTTAGCTACATCTCGTTTCGCCCTATCGAAATCCATAACCCAGAAGAATAGTTCCGCTTGCTCTCTAAGGTGGGCCAATTCGTTAAACATGAAACTTGCACTATCTGCCAATTTATAGAGATAATCCTCATCAGGGGTCAAATCGCTATCAAGCATCTCACACATACTCTGTCCGTGATTCTGGTTGCCCATCGCAAGCTGTGGAAGTGCCAGTGCATTTTTAAGTCCATGAGAAGCACCACGCGCAAATGATGCAAGTATTTCCTGGTTTTCTCTCTCTATTCTTTCCTCTGCTAGGCGTGTGATCTCAGACTCAATTCTGGTTGCATCTTCAACTTGCCTCATAAGCGTGTAGATTTCCTCGACCCAAGGTTTTGCAAGAGAAAAGTATTCAGATTCAAGCTCATGCGAACACAAAATCATACCGGAACCCAGCTCAGAGTTCCTGCCTTTAACTTCTACTACTTTGTCCAATAGAATAGTAAACCACCAGCGATATGTATGTGGAAAATAAGATCCATCTATAGTGGGTCTACATTCGCTACACGATTTGCATGATGCAGACTTCTGTGAATCATTATCAATCAAATGTGCTATTCGATCTGACAATTCAATAAGTCCATACTTATCTCTAATATCTTTTCTGATTCCGTCAATCCAGTTGTGACAAGTATTGCGCCAATCTGGAATAAAGCATGTAGACAACCATACACTATATAGGGCTTCCCTTATATGAGTAACCACATTTTCTGAATCTGAGAGCGTTCTGTACCGCTCAATTGGCGACAGGTTTGAGATAGGTGAAGGGCATGGCCATCGTATAAGATATGACAGATCAGGTGATTCATTAATACGCTGAGATGTTTGCTGACCGAACTGTTCGCTGTCATCAATCTTAAGATATATTGTTAGATCACCAAAATCATGATCAGGAATCGCCTTTTCGAGTAATTCCTGACCAATTCCTACAGAAAGTAAAGTCAGAAGACTTTTTTTGTTCTCTGCAATCAATTCAGGAGGCGTTATAGGCTTGTGATTGATCTGTCCGTCATATGTAGCCCAATTGTGAGTTCCTGCAGGTGCAAATTTCGTCCCGTCTGGAAGAGTGCTTATTAATAATGGATCCAAGAGTAAGTTAAATGAGAAGGATGCATCGGTTATACGATAACCAGGGCCAGTTATGTTCATGTTCTCTGTGTATCCGATACCGCATTGCTTGTCATTGTGATCACATTCGAGCGCAAGACGTTCTCCGTCCCATGTTACAAAACCCGGCCAGAAATATAGGTCAAACGGTCGAACATCGTCTGAAGACGAAGAGCGCTTGTATATGATTCCAATTTCAAATAATGCCCGAGCCATTTCGATCATAACTTCTCTAAAATACTCGTCTATATTTTCAAACCGGCTATTAAGGTTCTGTTCCATCAACTCATTTAGTTTCGTACGGCAGTTGTTCCTGTAAGAATCAAGTAATGGTCTCGCTAAGCCCAAGCAACTTTGTCCGATTTTCTCATCTCTGTTATCAGCGTTACAGTCACTCATCCAAACACCTCATAATTTGTCACACATTTCCCACTAAAGTAGACATTCAGAACGGATGCTGGAAATGCTACGACCTCGTAGTACAAGCAGGAGAATAGCAAACTAGCTTGGATATTAGTATAGGGTCATTGGTATGGGTTGTCAACATACACACAATCAGCGGTCACACTATCATCACGCTTCATGCGCACATATTTAAGTTGTAGAAGAATTAGACGGAGATTTTTTTGACACGACACCAAAAACCTGAATCTGATACTGAAGTCCATTCAATTTATTATGCATTTGCAGAGGTACGACAATCCAGGGGTGGTTATTTATCGTATTGCTACAGAACTGTGGGCGAGCACCAGGTGGCCAAAACCGAATAGATTCTTGAGTCATTCCTCTAATTGTTTACTTTGTCAGATCTTTCATCATGTTGCGGATTAGCTATAGGAACATACTCGATAGATCACCAAATACTGTCTGGAAAATCATCATACTCAGGTCCTATTGACTTCCTCAGTCGGTAATCACTATCTGAAATGAACGGTACTACCAACTGCACAGATGTAGTTGTGCAAGGTGATTGATGATCAGGGAGAGAATGATAATCAGTTACCATGCGTTCACAATTGCCTCTGTAAGTCTCGATATGTATTATGTGCCTGTTTCCAAGAGAGACAGGAATCGGCACAGATTACCGCTCTTCGGCGAAGTGAGTATACTTGATGTGCCTGACTCCTCTACTTGCCCATTTTTGATGAACACTATCTGATCAGCCGCGCTCTTGGCAAAACCTATTAGGTGAGTGACCAGCACAATGCATGTCCCTGAATCGCGCAAGACCTTTAGTTGCTCTAAAATAGTGCTGATCTGTTCAACATCCAAAGCCGATGTAATTTCATCAAGTAGTAGGTATTCCGGCTCAAGAGCAATGGCCCTGGTTATTGCTGCCCGTTGTCGTTGTCCCAGTGATACCTGATTGGGATAACGGTCAACATATTCGCTCATTTCAAAGAGTTCAATAAGCTTGTCAACCTTACCATCACAATCACCTTTCATGAGCTCAATAGGCAAAGTGATATTCTGCCTGATGGTGAGATGAGGCCACAGGAAAAGCTGTTGGAAAACCATCGTAAGTTTTGGCCACGGTGGCGTTATGCTCTTACCATTCGACATAGGGAATGAATATTGCACATCATCAACGATCACTGAACCGGTATCGGGTGGATCTAGTAGTGCAAGTGCCCGAAGAAGGGTGCTCTTGCCACACCCATTGGGGCCAATCAATGCTGTTATTGTGCCTGGAGCAAACTCGGCACTGACCTCGCGCAGCATTGCATTGCCATCATATGATTTGCTAATTCCTTGTGCCTTAAGCATACTGTGATCCTCGACTTTGCATCATTGCTCTGATAGGTCCCGGGTGTATTTATTCTTGAGCCATCCAGCAAGAGCATGCATCGGAAGGCATACTACCAGAAATAGTAAGGCCAGTGATGTGTAAATCTCAACTGGGCGATACACTTCTGAGTTAATTCGCTGTGCAACCCTGAACACCTCATCTACAGATATCAAACTGGCGAACAGAGTGGACTGCAGCATTGCAACCTGGATATACAGCAGGGATGGTAGTACCTGGCGAAATATAAGTGGCAATTGAATCTTCATTACTATTTGTCTGCTGGAAAGACCACATACTTTTGCTGCCATCATATATTGTTTAGGGAAGTCGTTAAGCACGCCTCTTACTAAGTCTGCTACAAGAAGAGCGTTCACGATTGAAAGCGCCCCTGTTGCAGTATAGAAAGGATCAATAACAACATTGAGCATTGCTTGCAAAGGATAATGCAACCAAAACAGGAAAACAAGTACAGGTATTCCAGAAAGCACAAAAGACACAGTCTTAGAAGGAATGCCTATAGCTATCTTCCATTTAGCTCCAGCAATGCCTAATAGCGCCCCCCCAATGATACCGAGTGGCCAAATCAGGAGACATAGCTTCAAGGTCACCATCAAACCGCCAAACAACTCAGTCTTGTGTTGTGTAAAGATATCCATTACGCTCATGGTATTTCCTTGACTCGCATATAGCTGGTGGGATTCGTTTGAATCCTACCAGCTTATGCAGTAACTAACTATTCAGAGACAGTTCTAGTTGACTATGCGATATGGTTTTGCGACCCGGTAGAAAGTATTCTTAGCCGGTTCATATTTGTCTAATTCTTTGTCAACAAAACCGCTGTTTATAAGATCTTCCATCGCTACATCAAGCATGTGTTTGAAATTAAACTCACCCTGCTTCATCATATAGCAGTTCCCCAATACACGAATCGGCTGTTCTGCAGCAATATTCTTTATCGTGCCCGGATTGGATTGCAGGTATTTATAGCCAAAGTATGGCTCGGCGAAGAATACATCAGCTTTGTTTCCTGTTATATCAAGAAACTTCTGAGAGATGTCCGTGTTCTGCGGTGATGATACTCGCTGTGCCAATGGGAATGAGGACCGTGCAATGAGATCACCTGTTTCACCATCAATCGTGGCAATCTTCACACCAGGATCATTGATCTTCATCCAGTCCTTGGTAAATCGATTATCGTTGCTTCGCGTGTATATTCCGATACCGCTATAATACAATGGTATAGATAGTGTTGTCATCTTGCCACGGGTAGGATTTGCCCAAACCGGTGAACCTACAATATCGTAACGACCTGTTTGCAGTCCCTCAATTTGTGATCCCCATCCAACTTCCTCAGTCCACTGCACTTTTAATCCGCAGTTATCTGCTGCCTTCTCAAGTGTTTCTACAAATATCCCTTTTAGTTTACCTGTCTTAGGATCTTTCATGCATGCAGGCGGATAGTCAAGATAAGCTGCTCTGATAACACCTGACTTTATGACTTGGTCATAAACTGAGGTGCTTTGCTGCTTACCCCCGTTACCAGATTGGTTGCACCCGACCATACATAAACTTAGGGCCACGAGAAGGACTATGGCCAAAATGTTCAAACTTCGCCGATTCATAGTGATTCATTACCTCCCAGTAAATTTCTGGTCTGCACAATAAGTTCAGAGCCATTAGTTACAGAATAACATGAGTCCCTCGCTTCAAACTGTTATTAAATCAAATCGGAATAATGATTGAATGCCCTTTCATACTTTGACAAGGGTGAGGGTTCAAGACTAAGCTCTTTTCTGAGCAAGTCAGCCAACTTGGCTATCTGAACAACAGGCATCCCTTTGCTCTCAATTTCAATTTCCACGTCTCGACCAATTTCCTTACCTGATAAATCTAGAAAACGAACAAAGTCGAAACATACTTCAGCATTCTGTCCATCATTGTTTCGTGCATAAAGTGTCTCGCGTGTTGTCTCGATTCTGATTCGAGGGGCAAGATTGCCACAGCTGGGATATCTCTGTTTGAGTACTATAATCGGGATAGCGTTTATCTGTTTACCTAAAAGAAAAGCGTTTGCGTCTTTTAGTGTGATCGTCTGTTCTTCCTCAAAACGATTATACTCTCCACTGTCTTGTGAAGCATCGGACCGTTTTGCTTTTAATGTTAGTCTTGCTGTATCTGGTGTCTGCCGGAGCCTAAACGAACCGCCATTAAACAGAATAGTAAATTCAGCATCATCCATATATGTATCATTTTGCACTTGGGTTTTACGGCTATCTACAAACAGTCCAGATTTGTTAATCAACTGTCCAGCAATATCAAAGACTGACTGTCTGCTGTTTGGATCACCAGTATACAACAGCTTATACTCTATCTCATAGGGATCATTGGGATGCTCTCCGTCTACCATATTAATATTGTGTTCCTCTAGTAAATGCTTATGCTGCTTAACTGTTTTTGCTGCTTTCTCAAATCCTATATGTGGTACTCGCCAGTAGTCGCGCCCATGTGAATTTGAGTGAGGTGTTTTTACGAAAGTAGCTTCACCAAAACAAGTCCATCGTATCCATCTGAAAATTTTTGGGTCTATTCCATTTTTTGTAAGCGGATGTATTCTATGATATTCACACTGCGTGTCATTGTTGAATACACGTTCATATTGCCGTGCAAATAAGGGTCCAGGGCAATCATCTAATTGTGGCTTGATGAAATATAGATTGGGCCTTACAAGGTCTGGATGAGACATCAGAATCCTATTATAGGCATCAGAACGTTCTCTCTTGGGAAGAGCATTTATATCATCTTTTGAGAATAAAGTTTCCCTATCAATGTTATCAAGATATTCAGGTTTTAGGACGGTATCTATTATATGCAGGATATTTCCATTATCTTGGCGAAAGCTGCGTCCTGCCAGAACAAAGTTCTCAAGGTCGATTTTTCCCGCTATTTGGACATACACTCGGAAATTGTTTTTTGAACGTGTCAATCTCCAATCACTAGGCAAATACAAATTGATTTCTTGAATAATCAACAGCAGCTTCTTAACATCACGATCCGAAATATCGCCGATACAGCTAACTTCTCTCCAACATCCAGCGACACGCTCCACATACCTTTTTATTGCATGCTGTACACTTGAACCATCAGCAAGCTGTTCTTTATCTATTGGTAGTACTAACAAAATGATTCTCCAATCTTGTCTGTTAAGCGATTTGTAGCTCTACAGATGAACAGTAGATCATCTGAACGACAATTGTTGATGACGAGATGAAATGTGGAGCTTCTGGAGATTAGCAACGAGTGGCATGTTCAGCTGATCCCAATCCAATCACCTTGTGCCGTAACTACAATAATTACTTGTTCATATCCAAGATTGCCTGATTCCAGCTTATGGTTATTGATGAAAAAACCCGCACATTTCACTTACTCGGTTTACGATTGATAAGGTGGTATAAGTTCATCTCTTGTCGTATCTTCTTGTCAAAGTCCGGATCGGTGGGAACTCCGACGTAATACAAAGTCTCGCCACACGATGTGAATTCCAAGCCCGCTGATTTGTCGGTTATCGGGTCTAGTGCTTCTACAATGCTTCTGTATCTATTTGTAAGAGGAATCAATCGTTGATTCGACGATCCACGCCACAGGATATCTGCATGTCTGCTCTGTATATATGGCCCATCAACTAGTAGATCAATACGGTCCAGGAGATCCAGGATATGGTTATCTCGTGATTCATTTAAGTCTTCAAAAGTCCGTCCTGTATAACAAACGACACTAAAGTCTCGATTTTTCCTGATAATATCGATGATGGCTACGAGTTCTTCGCTTTGAACAGTAGGTTCCCCCCCGGAAAGAGTAATTCCCTGGACGTTTTCCTGGTGTAGAATCCATTGTGCAACTTCACCAATGCTCATCGCAACGCCCTTGTCAAAGTCGTGCATATATGGTGCTAGGCATCCATGACATCCAATATTGCACCCTTGCACCCATATAACGGCTCTGCTTCCTGGACCCAAAACCGTTACAGGCGACTGCAGTCGATGGATTTGCACTTCATCCTCCCATGCTATTTACTAGGATACTTCCTCTCGTGGTCATCCACTAATCTATTTAACCTTTGCGCTTCTCGTCGCATATCCTCGATTCGCTTTCTACGTTTTGGAATAGCAATAATTTCCTCAATTACAACGATCACAATTCCGATGATGATCCACATCCACCACGACATAGATTGCCTCCTGATTGATTTATAATCTAGCAACGACTCTAGATCCAAAGGGAAATCCAGATTTTATCAGGACCAGAGGTTATAGCCATTAACACATGCAGATACAGCTTGTAATATGTTATCGAGGAACACCTGCAGTCAAACTGTTGCATCTGACTTTGTGATTTTTACGATTTCATAATATGAGCTGATAAATGCACACAAAACATGCTAATAAGCTATTTACCTGGATACTTCTTTTCGTGATTATCTAACGCATTGTTATACATTTCTAGTTCTTTTCGCATCTCTTCCATACGCATTTCCTGCTCTCTTTTTGCTTTTGGAATTGAAACAAACGCTATAAACAGAATAACCACAATTCCTACTATGACCCACATCCACCATGACATAGTCTTTCACCTCTTAATAGAAAATAAGTTAAGTAGCTCTTCGTGAATTTATGGATTGCTCTTGCCTTAAATTAGCCGAGGTAATCTATCCTCTATCTTCTCACGGCACACCCCAATGATTTTGTTTTGCTGATCGTATTCAAGGAACTCTTGAAGTTCACCGGGTACACTAGACTTTTCTGTCCATGGAATATCAGAAACGAAACTAATAGCCGCCAGTGAATGCAGACACATGAATAGATACTTCCTTGGATCGTGGTTTGGGATATAATCTAGGACAGCATTCATAACATCAGACGGCGCTATTGTTTTTCCATTATTCTGCTCAACTAGTGCTACCAACTCACTCGCATGCCTTACAGTCTTTTGTATGGAATCACAAGATAAGTTCTTGGATTCTATCAGCTTATAGACAGTTTCCCATTTATCACTACCGCCTGAAAGTGATAGACCAAGCACCTTTGCGAGATCAGCTACCAAACCCTCTATTTGTTGCAATGTTGGATTCATAAAGGGAATCACACGATCGAATCTCCTCAACATTGCAGCGTCCAACATATCAGGCCTATTAGTAGCACCTATCCATAAGATTTCGCCACGATACCGATCGTTACCCATGAACTCTAATAGCCGTGCCAACACATGCTGTTCTACCTCATGGCTTGATGCCTGGCCTGTCATATCACGAGCTGACAACATTTGATCGATTTCATCAACAAACACAACTACAGGTTTTAGTGTCGGGAGAATCTCAAGTGCATTTTCTAGATTCCGTTCAGTTTCACCAACCCACATACTTCTCATGTTCTTGAAACGGACCATCGTCATACCGCACTGTTTGGCGAATGCAGTCGTAAGATGTGACTTGCCATTACCGGGAGGACCAACGAAAAGTAATCCTTTAGGAATAAAAGCGCATTTATCCTCTGATGGAACAGAATGGTCACGCCGAATCAGACCCGCAACCTTCCGCAAATAGTCTGTCACCTTTGGTTGGGCGTTGGAGTCAGAAAGATCAAATCTTGGTTCGACAAGTTCAACTACTCCTCTACATAATCCTTCCAATACTTCACGCTTCTTCTCCTTTATGTGGTCGGAATCAAGCTCTGCGCTGTATAATCCACTAAGCTTTTCTATATCCGCTAGACGCAGGCCATTGGATTGTGATGCCAGATCTTGACATGTCTTTTGATCGAGTCCAGGAACACGCGATAACAGTGTTTTCCGAGATTCTAGGTCAGGGAAAGGAACTTGGAACAACTCGTAGCCACTCTTAGGTGAAGTAAGATCTGGGGCAAGCGCTCCTTTCTCAGAAGCTAACAGTACGATTATGTTTCCAGCTTTGCGGATTAGCCTGTCATATCCCCACCTCATCAAAGTTTCGTTGATGATACGTTGATTCACCGGAATAGACGTTGAACCTTCGCGCGGAGCAAGGTAATCCGCATTCTCAATAACTAGAGCGGTGCCTGCTATTCCGAGTTTCTCCAGATTACATTGCGTGTAAAGAAGTTTTTCGAAGTTCTCAAGAAGATTCAAAACATTGTATTGAAGGGTTGGAGCTGATTGTGCCCAAGCTTTTGGTTTGATTGACCTGCCTGAAGATGAAACCACATTAGGATCCTGATCTTCACGCAGGCTTGATGGGGTATCTGATACTCCTATGGCGTCAGTGATGGCCTCACCGATTTTCCGGTGCTCAGGATCCGACTGATTATATGGTGCCCCCTTGACATAGGTAGCATAACCACGAGATAACATATAGCAGTAGACTATTCGATTTGTTGCGCTCAGATCGCGGCAGAGCCTGTCACGAAATCCTAGAATAGGACCATTCGAATTGTTAGGCAAGACTATGTCGTGCACATTCGATGTTAAGATAAACCCGTGGCTTGATCCTGTCTTAACACTACAGATGATTGAATCCACCAACTTATCCACTAATCACGACCTCCAAGATTTATCATAACTTGCTCCAGCATTATTGTCTTCTTCTCCCCACTGCCAGTCATCCTTAACTCCACTTTTTCGACTGATGTCTCTTGATGTGCCAGAAGAGGATCCATTGATGTCATTAATCAATGTCTGTAGCTTTTCTACTACGACTTTCGTTTTTGTCGAATCCTCCACTTTGACAACTATTCTTCCACTGGTATCCACATCAATCTTCTTGCTTACATTCTTCTCTTTACGCGCTGCTTGTTTCTTGGCAATCTGGACAGTAGTTTTTAGTGCGATTCCCTGACCTCGTTCCACAACACTTTCATAGCGTTTTGCCGCTGACTTTGCTTCTTGCAGTTTTCCTGACGCCAAATCCCGCTGCGCCGCTCGAAGGCCGGACTCGATTTGGGTTATGGATCCCATAGATTTTTCTGCGGCAATTTTTGCTTTATCTGGATATGGAGATTCTTGCAGTAAGATTACTCCGACACGAGCGCGTGAAATTGCTTGTGCTGTAATCGAATAATCCGCCTGCGCTTTTACCGCTTTATCGGTGTAATTTTTTACCTGCCGGGTAGCTGTCTTCGTAATTAGAACTACCTCACGTTCTGCACGTTTTACTGTTTCAGAAGAGGTGGCCTTGGCAATCTTGTGTGCAGCTAATATGATTGCTTTAGATGATGCCTTTACTTCATTGCATCTGTCTTGGGCTGATATCTCTAATTCAGCAGAGGCTGGGAGAGGGGCAGAAGACAATGTGTTTACAGTTTGGTTCAAGGTGCTATGAATATCTCTGATCCTCGCGATCGCTTCACTCTTTGCTTTTGAGGTAGTGTTACTTTGAGAGGTTGTTTTCATATATATCTGATCTAGTTGTTTTGTATTTGTCCTTATCACTTCAACAGTTGAGTCTATTTGGGACTTAACGCCCGTTAGTCGGTGCATTCTATTAGTGCGGATCTGTTCCCATTCATTGTCTGCTTCTTGAATTCTGGCAAGCGTTTTCTGTTGAGAATGGTAAGCCTGTTGTCGGAAGACTATATCATGTGCATCGACAACACTCGAAGATATCTCAGCGATACTCAAACCTACCTCTTGTGCCACAGCCAAGCATACCAAGCCCAGCCCTTCAACTATGCCAAAACCACCACTACTCATTTGATCACCTCGCTACACTTCCTAGTCATCTTCCACTCTTGTTGCTCCACCTTCATATGAAACAGGTTCAGGTGGATCCACTTCCAAATCCTCACTACCTCCGATTTCTGATTCTTTCGGTGATGAAGAAGGCTTATCCTCAGCAATATGTGTTTCATCTGCAATGCCATTTTGATGAGGTGACATCTCAGCTTGGAGAGCGTGGTACGAAACGTGAAGGAGATAGGCAGCGATCATTAATAGACCCATATAAAAGAAAGTAAGTCCCTTCAGGACCAATACTGCGCCAGTGCTACCATATTCACGGAATAGTTGATCTGGTGATGGCACATCCTTTGTCTCAAGGAAAGTTTTACCTGCTTTCTCAGCTAAACCCATCATTTCTGCTAACTGGATTTGCATAAGCAAAACATCGAATTTGAGAACAATCCATACAAAGAGTATGATTGCCACAACCAAAGCAGCTAGTCTCTCTAGAGTCATCCAAGCAACTATCCAAGTGGCTCTTCTATTTGCTTGCTCGATCACTTCAGCATCAGTAAGGTCGTCATTCTGAACGCCAATCTGATTCCGTAATACTGCCCGTTCAGCTGCATGTTGGCCGTGCATGTCGTAACCTATCCATCGACTTGCCCAGAGTATTGCTGAATAAAGCAAGTGTGTGACAATCAGACTGACGGTACCAATCATTACTCCAATAATTTCGTAGGATTTCATCCCTTTGATTCCAGGAATACCACTCGCCATTTCCAAAAGGAAATTGATAAACCTGGAAGCATCACCGGCAACATTAGGCAGAAATTGTTTCATACCTGCAGAGCATACTGTGACAGCAAAATACCACACCAAAGCATTAAAAACAACTGCAAATATGAAATGGAGTATGCGATCAAGCATTCTTACGCGGTCACCTAAAAAACGGCGACAAAGCGCATGTATGCCTACCCACACAAGTGCAGCGGCTGCAATGGATATCAGTAGAGTCGTGAACGCATATGCCATATCGCTCTTGGAGCCCATTCTCATTACCTCCTATGAGCGTTGCCCGAAGGGCAGTTCTCAAAGATAGACTTGTAGTTAATGACAAGTCCTATTGTATATAAGCTGAACGCTGAAACTGATACTACTTGGATTGTATGGCTAATTTTTGGATAGACAATGTCAAGACCAACCCATATAGCATAACTATCCCAAATAACAAATGAGACCAGCATCACCATTAAGAACAAACGAGACATCCAGACACTAAAAGTTGCACTCATATCATCTGCCATAGATAAACGTACAAAGCTACGACCCAATGCACGAATTGATAAAGACGTACCTATCACAGATAACAGAGCGACAACGAATATGTATAGGAATCCCTGACCGATGATTTTACCGAAGACTAGTCCAGCACTCTGATAGATCAGATATCCCACAAAAACCCACACAATAGCGTCCACAATTGTTAAGACAGCTCTTAGTCCTCTCAAAAGTACTTTCCTCCGCAATGAAATTAGTTGAGTTCGGGACCAGTGAATCGGCCTTTAGCAAGCTGATCTTCTAAATCACCATCGTTGATCCATTGTGCATTAACCTGTGCCGTCTTTGAAGCATCTTTTAACTGAGAGACTACACTTTCTTGTTTACGATATGCTGCTCGAGTCTGGTTGCTCTGTTTGGGATTGGCCATACGAACTATATAGAAAGCTGCGCAATTAATATTGGCATCAACGAGTTTTTTCCAGTCAAACTGATTCCAGTCTCGGAAAGAAGCACCCGACTCTTTCGGTTGATCCACAAGCATATCAGAAAAATAGAGCAGGACCACAGATTCTGGAACTGTACTACCATTACCTTTAGCAGTAGACATAACCTTATCCATTGCACTAATCTGGTCTGTACCCTCGCCTTCAGGTCCAGGTTTACTGAACTCTTTTTCAAACTTAGCCCATCTATCTTCAGTGAATTCTGAGTTTTTAATCATTATTGGGTCCATCGGAAATGAATCCAGCTTAATAATAGCAAGATCGAAATCCCTGCTACGAGCTGCCTGTTTACAGAAGGCCTGAGTCGCCTGTTTAATCATATCCCACTTCGTCATAACAGATTGTGTGCTGTCAATCACAATTATGGCTAGTGGTGCTCCGACTTCGGGTTGTACTGGTCTAGCTGCAACTTGAGTAGTCGAATTACTGCTTGCTTGTCGACGAGGTAGTAAGCGTCCGCATCCACTAGTCAATATACATAGAATACAGCATACTACGATAAACACTATCGTCAAATTACACTTCTGCATCATCCATCCTCCTAAAACACGACTGCAAATTGTCACATGAACATTTCGATACTTGCAGCGAAGTAGTCCGGCTATACTGCAATTCATAGCAAATTAGTTCGCAGACTATCAATAATCGTGCACAAATCTAATTACACAAATGTGTCTATAAGCAATGTTACGCTAGCTTACAAACATTATTCACTGTTCCTTGGATGTTACCTGTATTCCTTCTTTTATTTAGCATATATAACTGTGTTTATGCTGTGACCATTACAAGAGACCAGCATGGTTTCTTGTATAATTGAGTAAATGGACCATAATAAAACAAACTAGTTCTTTCTCTTGGTCAGATGTGGTTAGAAAGCATCCACTTATATAAATCGGAATAATTTAGAATCGGCAAGACGCAATGGATTAGTATCGACTGTTTGCTTTAGTCCACGAATGATTTTGGACATGAGTAGCAGGCGGACTCAGCTTATGTATCTACTCAGATACACATATTAAAGAGGAGTAGATTGCTCAACTCATAATAAAATTGTTTAAGTCAAATTATCTATTTGCTTGACAGTTATTGTCAAGATCGTATAATGATAAATGAAGCTTATATATAAGATACAATAGTTCGGGGTCATATGCTAGTGTTATAATTGCATACTAGCAACATAATGTGACAACATATTGTTCACACGCACAACAATGTCGATATCATAGGATTAATAATGAAGAGTTCATATTATAATATTCTAGTTGATGGTGACACTTGTTCGTCTACAGTTCTGTACAATAGTTTATATGGAAGTCTTGTAGCTCTTGATCCAACTGAAAGAGAAATTGTTGAACGTATATTAAGTACTCCAGATGATGTAAAGAAGTCTGACTCAGAGATAATTCATTTGATGACTCAGATGAAATTCCTTGTAGATGATGCGATTGACGAGATCGGGATCATTAAAGAACGAAAGCGAATAGGAGTTACTCAAAGCAACACACTGGACATAGTTTTAATGCCGACTCTCAATTGCAACTTTGCTTGTGTCTACTGCTATGAGAAAGTACAGTCGGCCAGGATGTCAGATGAGACTGAAGAAGCCATAAAACTCTGGATGACAAAGACACTCCCAAAACACAAGCTTGTGACTCTACTCTGGTTTGGTGGGGAACCATTGCTGTGTCTTGACCGAGTCATCTCAATTAGCACTCATGCCGCCAGCATTTGCCGTATCGCTGGGGTTGAGTTTGTGAATCATATGACCACCAATGGCTATCTATTGGACGACGACTGCGTTTCACGTTTATTGTCAGCAGGCGTGTATGGTTTTCAAATAACTATTGATGGCCCACCAGACAAACATAATAAACTCCGGATACGTCGGGATGGCGCGGAAACATTTGATAGAGTGTTTGAAAACATGGTTAGACTAGCACGTGCAGACAAGCGTGTAAGCATCTCAATGAGAGTGAATTTTAATCAAAGCAATATTTATGACATTCCACGTTTGCTCCAAATGGTGCCTAATGATATTAGAGGACGATTGAGAATAGTATTTGAACCAATATTTGGTGCTTGTTCTCTAAGCGCTACAGATAATGTAACGGCTCCTGAGATATCCCAAGCATTGTCGTCACATTACGCTCTGGCCGAAGAAATTGGTTATCCCGTTGCTCAACATGGACTTGGCACTGGACGTGTTATATACTGTTATGCTGAGCGCGAGCACCAAGTAGTCATTAACCACAATGGAGATGTGTTTAAATGCAGTGTCTGCGATTTTACGGAAGAGGAAAAAGTTGCATCTATTCAGTCGGACGGAACCTTATCGAAGATTAGCGCTGAGTGGGATAAATGGGTGA
Source organism: Abditibacteriota bacterium (assembly GCA_942493375.1). Lineage (GTDB taxonomy): Bacteria > Armatimonadota > UBA5829 > UBA5829 > UBA5829. The sequence goes on from OW818698.1 coordinate 2,198,087, forward strand.
ATGATAAATACTTCCATGAAAAGTGCTGTGAATGCATTTATCTGCCGTTATGTATGGGTGGATGTCGTAAGATGCGATTGCAACTGGATGGGACTGGAAGTTACTGTACTCTAATCCCGACGAATGTCTCATATGCACTGAAACAGATAGCCCTTGGATCACCAACAAGATCTCTGATGGAGTATACAGCACCAATAATGAAAGGAGGCAACTATTAGATGCAAGTAATATGTGAACCGATACCGGAAACAGTATTATTAAAACCATTCTCAGAAGATGCAGAAGCACTTGATGTAAAAAAAGCATATGATGAAGATGGCTACAATGCTGATAAGTGTGTGAATCATTTATGTGGTTGTTCATGCAAGAAAAGTGATTGCTGAGTAAAGAGCGCCAGCAAGCATAAGCAGGCTGGCGCATTATTCTGAGGAATTGGTATGTTTAAAGCCTCCAAATTTAACTTCTGGGCTACACCAACCAGTGACAAATATCTGATCTTCAATGGTATTTCTGATGCACTATGTGAATTGACGTTAGAAGAAGCCACAAAAGCAAAGCAGTGTTTAGATCTCAACGGGAATACCCAGACTGATCCGGAGATTCGCGATGTGCTAATTAACTGCGGATTCCTGATTCCAAGTGGAGTAGACGAGGTAGAGTTTCTGGTCAGTAGGAGCCACAAGGCGTGCCTTACAAGCAGTGTATTGGAACTAGTAATCTCACCCACTTACGAATGCAACTTCAGATGCAAATACTGTTACGAGAATTTCGTTCCTGGACGCATGTTGGAGAAGATTGAGGCTAGCATCCTAAAGTTTATCGAAGAGCAGATCCGGAGACATTCACGTCTTGAGGTGAACTGGTTTGGCGGAGAACCATTGCTGTGTTTGGAAACAGTGTTGCGTATGTCTGAGCAGATCTCTCAGATTGCAAATAGATCTGGCGTAGAAACACTGTTCTTAATAGCAACCAACGGATATTTATTGAACCGCGATAATGCAAAGCTTCTATTATCAGCTGGTGTAGTAAATATCCATTTGACTATAGACGGACCTGCCGACTGTCACGACCGACTCCGAGTGACTACGAATGGCTCTGCTACCTATGAAAGAATTCTACGCAACATGTTGAGCATACTTGATTTATCAGATGATGTTAACTTAACACTACGAGTCAATGTTGATGATACCAATATTGACCGCATCCCCGAATTGCTTGCTATCTTCCCACAAACGGTGTCCGAACGAGTCACACTTAACATAACACCTATTCGAAGTGAGGTTCAGCCAGTTTCGACGGCGCTACATCGTAAGATCAATAAGGTCAGGCAAAAAGCATTACAGAGTCATTGGAAATACGCTGATGTATTAATTCCAGTTGGTCGGAAAACACACTGTGCTGCTGATAAACACTGTAACTACCAGATTGGTCCCGATGGAACCTTATACAAGTGCACCCCCACATTATCTAAACCTGAAGTATGCGTCGGTCACATTAGCAATGAAGGCAAATCGTGTTTACATGCAAATGCTGAGAGTTGGAACTCAGCAAGTGTAGTATGGGATCATTGTCTGTCATGTAAATTTCTTTGTTTCTGTCTAGGTGGATGTAGAATTCAAAGATTGCGAGGTAATGTAGATATGTCTTGCAGGGATGAATATGCAGATATAGAAAACATGATAACCAACCGCTATATTGCTGCCTGTAATGGTTTGCTATGAACAATGGCTTGTAAATAGGAGCAAATCTATCCGGCAAGTAATGTAAACAAATAGCAATCTTGGTAGAAATCAACCGTCTTAGTTAATTAGTTGGCACAGTGAAACATTTCCCGTGTTTCATGCGTCTATGAAATCAGATGCATCGTTGGCCAACCCCGGTTATGCGATGTCCAATAACTTAAACTTGAACAGAGTGAATAGAGCAATGAGGTATATATTATCACTTGTGTTGCATCTGTTTTCAGGTTGATTGCCTCCTCAATAAAAGCAGATTCCGATATATATAATGCCTAACAAATATTGCTAATAGTGCCTGCACGTCTCCTGTTCTTCAGGAATAAAGTAGGACAATCCTTAGATCAGCAAAATCTATTAAAGACATAATTCAGCGAGCGGTCAGGGCGCGATGACTTCCGAGTAATCGGGAAGAGCGGCAACCCGGTAGTCTGCGATGACCTGTGCATAAATCAATATCGGAATCTGATCATTCCCCGGCACATGAACGTGGTTACTTCTAAAAATACGTTACAGTCTCTAGTTGAGACTGGTCCTGAGTAAGACAGGTTGATTGGCACAATTACGGTGCCATATAGCCAAAAATCTACTCGGTCTCGGATGAGGACTGGGAGACACTAAACCGACCTCCGCCTTGCACCGGTGTGCCTGAGCGAGAAAATCAACTACAACTAAATAGGTCCTTGCCACATTCGTATTTCCGGGGAGTAAAATCACTTGAGGAGGTGATTATTATGGCAAAGTTCGCTACCAAAGAGCCTGCTGTTAGTCGATTGGCACGACGCCCAGATGCAACAGTTAATTATGCAGGTGGTCTTGCTTTTATGCACGACACAAAGCATACACTTGCAACTATTGCGGCATGCTGCCTTGTCAACGAGAAAGCTTTTTACGTGGACACGGCCAGTAAAATAGACGATCTCGTCAGAATCGTCGGCAAGGAAGACCCGGAATGGCTCATAAAACTTGCTATATACATTCGCCATGACCTTTATCTGCGCTCGATGCCCACCCGTATCGCGGCCATTGCGGCGACAATACCGGAATGCAGAGAATATCTAATAAAAGGGGCTGGTCGAATTCTGACAAGGCCGGATGATGTGCTTGAGTTTGCAGCTATGCTCAAAGATAATCGACATGGGTTATCAGAAACACTACCATCTGTGGCAAAGAGAATCATCGCGGAACGCCTGAACGCTTTGGATGAATTCCATGCAATCAAATATCGACGCGCCGAAGGATTCGGATTAAAGCATCTGCTCAGAATGGCACATCCAACTCCTTCCGATAAGAGACATGACTTGATCTTCTCCTATCTCCTTGACCATTCACGCTGGTCAGATATGCCTGATGAAGACAAGGCACTAATACCGAAGATCTCAGCTTACGAAACTCTAAAACGACTGCCGCGCGAGCATTACCACAAAGCCAGACAGTTAATAAGGGAATACGAGTTACCTTGGGAAATGGTTGTTCCTTTGCTGGGTTCAAACCGAGAGACATGGAAGACAGTGGCTCCAGTGATGCCCATAATGGCGCTTATTCGTAATCTTCGGAACTTGATAAAGTCCGGTGCCTTGAAGAGTCAGTCAGTGCGAGAAGCAGTAATAGATAGACTAACTAACAAGAAGTTGATTCTGAACTCCAAGCAGTTCCCATTTCGGTGGATGTCTGCTAGAAATGCGTTGCGAGATATGCTTTCTGATCCATCCTACTGGCCTGATGCAGAGTCAGCAAGTCAGATAGATGATGCACTAAACCAGGCTCTGGAGATATCTAGCGATTGCCTTCCAAGATGGCCGGGCAGAACAGTGATAGCCTGTGACCTTTCCGGTTCGATGAGTTACGTTCCAATCAGCGAATACTCCTCGATATATCCTGTTGATATAGCTTGTATACTATCGGCCGTCAGTCATCGTCTTTGCGAGGACTCAATCATCTATGCATTTGGTTCGAAGATTGCCCGATTGTCAATGCACTCTGAGTCAGGAATGCTGAACAATGCCAAACACATCAGGGAAGTCAATGTCGGACACTCGACTTATGGCTACAAAGTCATTGAGGACTTGGTGCTAAGGCGATGTGTTGTTGACAGAATTGTTATATTTACTGATATGGAGCTTTATGACGAATCAAAGCAACCAATAGAAACTGATAACACATTATGTTATTTTAATAAATACAGAAGGGATGTTAACAAAGAGGTAGAACTATACTTTGTAAACTTGGCTGCTTATGGGCACTTTGTAACTCCCCAACAGGAGCCACACGTGACATACATATCTGGTTGGAGTGAGGGGATATTGAGATATGTTGAGGCAGTTTCCTCCTGCAATAGTCTGATTCATAGAGTCAATAGTATCTTTATTCAAACTAACTGATCAGAAACAACAAGGTGATTTAAATACTATGCTGAATATTTTTAGTGGGTTTATTGTGGTAGTATTCCCAGTCCTCATATGCTGGGTAATCGTTCTGCTATTATTCATATGGATCATCAACGGATCAATTATAGGTCATTCTGTTTATGGATCAATATTCTCGTTTATAGAAAGCATGAATCCACTGAGCCGATTCCTGTTTTTTGTTGTTGGATCAACGGTCAGTGATCTAGGTACCGAAGCTGGAATAGAAATGCACCTCTCAAAGAGGAAATACCAATATTGCTCTGGTATAATACTAGGAATAGCTGCGGGAGTCTGGTTCGCTCTTAAGCCTATTATGTTTCCATTAATATTTGGGTTGTGTGTATTTGTGGTAGCTATACCCATGGTTGTGCGATTTAAAAGACAATTAAATGCAAATCCGAAGCTCAACCTAAATACAATACTTGACAATATATATAATGTGCCAAATTCAGATTGGAAAATATCATTCCACGTTCCAGGTCTAATAGCACAGTTATTTGAACGACCATATATGTACTTGCAGGCGTATTTCCCAAGTGGTGAACGAATTAGGCTTGTTCGCTACATAAATGAAATTCACGAGATTTGGGTTGATGATGACATAATATTAACTAGCGGTCCATATAATGTTGTCACCCAACGCATCAAGGGTTCATTAATAAAACTGCACTCATCATTGAAGAACGATGCGCAAAAAAGTCGAGTAAACCGCATTATTTTCCAATTACTATCTGGCACGGTAAAAACGTTAGACCGAACTACATAACAACTACTATTCAAACAATATACATATTTGAAGTTGTTAAATATTCTTCTAATATAGAGAATGTGATGTGGTTGCTGTGTGATGTCTAGCAATAAACTCGTGGAATTGACCTATGATATAAGGCCTTGACCCAACATTAAGTTATAAACAACCAATTACTCTGAGGATCCAGCAACAGACAGGATGGTCAAAACTCACGTGTGTAATTCCAGATTGTATACTGCAAGGTCGAAAGTGGAGGTAGTAATGGAGCAATCATCGAAACAACTAGTAGTATTGAGCTATTCTCTCATTGAGGATGCAAGGAAACGAATGGTGGCAAACGCGCAGGTTACACCTGATGTAATCCGAGATATCGAACTCGGTCTCTCTAATCTACGTAGCGCTGCTGTTGATTCAAAGGACGCTCAGATTGTGCTTCACGGTTGCTTGTTGAGAGTCAGCACTTCTTTACTGAGCCTGGCTATGGCATTGCGCAGAACAGGTGTTACGAATGATTTACAGACACTCGATCTTGACCGGATTGAGGGTTATCTGCTAGAGACCGAGTCTCTCCAGAAAACCGAAGGTGTTTATGCTTGCTTTGGTCGATTGCGTGAACTGCAGGAAAGATATTCCGAAAGTGTTGCAGCATGGAGGATGGTCACTACACTTGATGCGAACAGTGTGACAGCAAGAAATGAGATCGCACGGTTGGAAGTAGAATGCAAGATTCAGGATGAATCTAAGAGGATTAACAATACTGTAAACAGCGAAACAAGAACATCGCAAGTCGGCAACGTTTCAACTGTTAGCAACAGAGTCAATCAAGTAGATGACAGTGAAATGGTCTTTGTTCCCGCTGGTGAGTTCATAATGGGATCCAACTTGTATGAGCAGAAAAATCCATTCCCAGAACATTTGGTTTATCTTAGCGCTTACTGGATATATATGTTTCCGGTCACTGTAGCTCAGTACCGGCGCTTCTGTGAATCCACACGTTGTAAGATGCCGAAACACCGACCGGACTGGGGCTGGATAGACAACCATCCTATTGTCAATGTCACATGGCACGAAGCGCAAGCTTACTGCCACTGGGCTGGTGGCGAACTACCGACTGAAGCCCAGTGGGAGAAAGCGGCACGAGGCACAGATGGTCGAAACTTCCCGTGGGGTGATTCATGGGACGAGACACGATGTGCCAACTACAAGAACAGCAAGAGAACAGACTGGAGCGCCAAGTTGGAGTGGATCATTACACGCATAGGGACACCTCCTCGGATGATAGTGACTCCGCGAGGAACGAAACCGATAGGCAGCCATCGAACTGGAGGCAGCTCATATGGTTGCCACGATATGGCTGGTAACGGATATGAATGGTGTTTCGATTGGTATGAAGGTGACTACTATCGACGAATTCCAACTGGAGGATGGGTTGATCCGCAAGGTCCTGAAACCTCAAGACTACGAGAACGGAGCATCCGTAGTTTCGACTCATCACATTATTATAACGTTACGGATGGGCTTATGATATGGACTCGGCATTGTCAACGTCCAGACTCATACCTTGGCAGCGCTAATGGATTCCGCGTGGTCCTTACGAAATGAACATCTGACCGGTTCAGGAGATGCTCTTTATTACTGTAGATGCTAGTAAATGAATTCAGAAACAGGGAGTATGCACGTGTATTCCCGTGAGTATAACCTTGTGAATGGAGATATATTAACTGTGTTCAACCGGTATGTTTCTCTGCATTTCGACTCAAAGAAAGGTGTGGGATGATATCTGCGAGACTGGGGGCCTGCTTGCAAAACACCCATAATTCTTGAGAAAACCTTAACACGGCGATATGCGCTCGTAGGTAAATGGTAATGCTCGTATCCAATACAGGAGCAAGATCAATTCTCGCAATCTTACAATCTACGTAATCAGTTATCTTGTCGTGCCCTTTTAACCTTAATAGCATAGCCGGCATTAAGAGCATCTCTTTATGTCGAGTGTAAGTACTGGTAGATGAACCGTATAGTATCGTTTTGCTTATATGTATCTTTTCGATAAGCCAATTATCGTTTGCATACCCCCGGTTGAGAGACAACCATTTCTAAAGTAATATTATGGGACAACTATCTGATCATAGGAATATGGTTGCACGTTTAAAGAGCATATTTCATAGATGATACTTTGCTTATTCAACATTAAGTAGAGACAATATCACTGGATCTACCCATCAAGATGCATGTTACGGGAACTAATTGTACTTCCATATACCGGAGCATCCTTTCCAAATACGAATGATTGAAGATCGGGCTATCTAGTTATGGAATCGCTCTCTCCTTGTCCATTTTTTCTGTAGATAGTTTTATAGTAACGCATCTTTCCACAAAGCAGTCTTCAGCCAGCATGCTTCTGGGCTTGTCGACAAAAAGAAAGGTGTGGCAGGATATCAGCAAGATCGGAGTTCTGTTCGCAGTAGTCCCATATCTCTATGGAAAGTTTTATTTGAGCACTAAGAGCTCGTAGATAATTGTCGATTTCTGTATCTAACTTAGGGATTCGGTCCATCTTGGCGATCTCAGAATCCATATAGTCCGATATCTGGCTGTGTCCTTTCACTTTCAGCAGCATGGCTGTCGTCAAGAGTGTGGCTTTCTGGCGCGAATATGTACAACCAGGTGAACCGTAGGGAGTGGTCTTGCTTGCTCGCATTTTTTCGATCAATCGGGACATCGTTACTTCAGGCGGTTCCTTGCTGTCTTTCATATTTTCTCCTCCAATCACTGTATGGTCTATTATTTGCTAACATGCTGATGGTATGTCTTCCCATTGATTCAGCCGATCCAGGACATTTACCAGTTCATTCTGTTCAGCGTATTCCCTGGTCAACAGTGATGTCCAGCACAGAATGACAGTCTTTACAGAAATCTGGATTCTAGAATCTTTGATGTTGGTTCGTCTGGATCTTTTCAATTCCTTGGTCACATAGACTGACATGTCGTAATACCCATGCTGGCTTAGCAGCCTGGCAGCTTCTTCAAGATTCTTATAGGTTGAATCTAGGAACTCAACGGATGTTCTTGATTTCGTCCTGTCCTCTTTCTAAGCTTGGTAGAACTCGACTTCCGGCAAACGAACAGCTGTCAATGGGCCACCATAGGCACATCCGGTATCAATCCCGATCTTGTTGTCCTCTACAATGGGTTCCTGCTTTTCAGACTGGGAGTGCCCAAAAACAATTCTACCTTCAGGCCATTTGTATGTGCTGTTAATAAATGCAGCTCGATTCCAAAGGCAGTCTTTCCAGTTGTTCTGGCTCAATGTCTTTCCGGAAGAAAGGCCCGAATGCACGAACACAAATCCTGGTTCGGTGTGATAATAGCCCAAGCCAGTGATGAAGTCTCGATGCTCCACTGGCAAGCTTAGTTCACCAGGTCTAGCGCCAACTAAGTCATAACTTCGTAGTGTGGCGATTCCACCGTATTCCAGCCATAGCTCGCGGTCATAAGTCTTACAACCTTGCATGTAGTCACGCATCATGTGTTCGTGATTGCCACACAGGAATTTCGAGTCGTAGTGTTTGCTTAATTGGAGCAGGTATGAGATCACCCCATTTGAGTCGGGGCCTCGGTCAATATAATCACCGAGAAATATTAGTCTGTCGTCAGCAGTCAAAGGAAGTTTATTGATAAGAGCTTTCAGTTTTTTAGAATGACCGTGTATGTCGCCTACGGCGAATATGCTCAAGTTCAGTCCCCCTTGATAAATAGGTCACATATAATCAAGACGCATGTCAGCATCGAGAGTTACCAAGATTGACAAGAGATTTCAATGGCGGGTAAACTTACTGTGCCATTACATGATCATTATATATCTGTATACAGGATACGCTGATGTTCAATGAGCTCTTCAAAATAGCTGCCAGTTGCGTAGAAGGTGCACTGTACGTTCTACTATTGTTGATTGCACTCGGAATGATATTTGGCGGTAAGAATGGTGCAATGTGGGTAATCAATACTGCTATCGCACCTATAAAGGGAGCCTTTCAGAAAAAGCTCACGGCGCTGATATATCTTTGCATGTTCGTGATCATTAGCTATTACTTCGGCTCCAGGATCGCCCACACTATTGGGTTTAGGTGACGTATCCATTATCATCAAGTCCTTCCAAACCATCTGCCAAACAACTCCAGAAAGATGGAGATATGTGATCCAGTATGGTTAGCCAACGTTGGACTGTCTTCAGCCTGACTCTCTTTAGTATCTATCAAATCATCCATAAATAAAAGCTCTTCTTGTTTTTTATACATCAGACTGCGCCAGTCATTTGTACTATTAACTCGTGATTGAACCCACAACATTTCCATCAAATCTGCGTCTTTTTTGGCTCTCATCTGGTGATATCCTATAGAAATAAATATGAGCAAAAAAACTGGCAAAAATGAGATCCTGGTAATCGAAGAGGGTATTATAAGGTAAGCCATCAAACAAGTTAATAGCAGAAATAGCGAAAAGGAAATAACGGCATTCCACCAAGAATCAGAACGAATTGCAAACCAGAATGAGAGGCAAGACAAGAAAGCACTGCCAACAACTGTTATTAAATAGAACCAATAATGAGGGGAATGATAGTTGTGGATCCATATAGAAGAAATTCCAATAGACAAACCAAGTTCCGCAGCAAGCATCCAATTGTCGTAGAGTCTCCTCCAATCCAGCCTTCTACGTGACCATTTCACAAGTTCGGGACAACCCGCAGAATAATATGGAATAACGAACAGAGAGTCAGCCGGTGTGTCTGCCAAGTTATCAATTCCCTGGGGATGTTCTAAAGTGAGAAGCTTTTCCCTGAATTCTTTGCGTGCATCATTATCAGTCGGGTATATGCCAAGAAAATAATAAACATTAAACACCAATGATTGTACAACTATACCAATCAATGGAGTAGCAAAAAGAGCAATCACTAGTGCAGATGTGCCAGTTTTACCTAGTTGTTCATTCAAAAATGCACATGATAATCCTGGGTCTACTATCCAGAAACCATATATACAAAAAACAGCTAAAACAACGCCTGTCAGTCCATTCTGTAATAAAAAGCCGGGATCACCCATTTATATTTCTCCTTTAAATTAACATGCATTGGAATCATCAAACTTTGCGCTTGTCTTATGTATACTTTTTAGCACTGTTGATCATTGTCCGACTTAAGTTTACCAGTATGCAAAACCGAATCAATCTCTGCTACACACCCGCTTACATCGTGATAAACACGAGGTCCGGGGAAACGTAGAACTGTATAGCCCATCTCTGTTAGCCGTTTTGTTTGCTGAGCATCTTGTATGCGTTGTTTCATTGATGAATGGAATGCCAGTCCGTCTACATAGATTAGCAGTTTGATGTTGTCGTTAATCAGAGCCAGGTCGGCGACTGTCAGGAGATACCCGTTGTCTAATACAGTTAGCTGTTTTTCAAGCGTCGGCAGTCCGGCGTCAACTGCTGCTTGGAACAACTTTTGTTCCAGTGGAGAGCCAAATCCTGCTTCTTTTGCCTTTATCCATTCGGGTGAATCCATTATGTGGGCGCTTGCAAAGACTTCGCCTGCTTCTTCTATTTTCTCAAGCGATGCACAAGATAGAGCAGGTACTGGTATGCGCCAATCTAGGAAGCCCTGTGACCACTGTCTCTGGTTTGAATAGCTTCTGAGACATCTGTAGCAGGAGCTCGGACAATCGTGCCCCTCCAGATGGCGGAGTGCATTTTTTGCCACAGTTGGAAAATTTGCCAACAGCGCGTCAAGGATACCTGAACCACCCACGATTGTGTCTATCCACAATATTTCAATGACTTTAGTGTCCTGTGGATCTTTCTTATGCATTACCAGCGGCTCCAGATCACGTTCGTCTATATCGAAAGCCCTGACTGCACCTTGTATAATCGCATATGCGAGGGACCACGCCCATTTGACCCCATCAAATCCCTGATTCTCTATTCCAGGCACTATTAGTCGCAATGTATCTGCCTGGGTCTTGTGTCCCAGTGAAACGACTTCAGGTTTTCCTTGACAGTTCTTGGCGTGCTGGTCTATCACAGCGCCTGTGTCTTTGGGTTTCTTGCTGCGTTTGCTGTTGGTTACAGGTGCAGGAGGCCTGACCACATCTCCACAGGTTAAACAAAGTCTGAAACCTACTCCTGCGTCTCCAGGTGGGTCTGTGGGCATAGGACCATGATTGATCCACCATAATTCTTCTTGTTTCCGGAGTTCAAAATTCCACTCACCAAGGCAGTGTCGCTTCCCAGGCACATTTCTTTGTGGATGGGCTCTCACATCCTGCGCCCCCATGTTCCTCTCTTCTTCGCTCTCTGGTTCGACTTCTGAGAGCTCTCCACGGAAAGCTCCAGCATCTACTGCTTTGACACCGTCAACCCCCAGTTCTACACCGCACCTGGAACAATTATTTGCAGCACCGACAGCATTTGCCAACGAGCATACCGGGCATTCTGTATATTGGAATACGCTCTCTGTTTTGCTGGAGTTCACAGAACCAGGGCGGTTCATTGCAATACCAGCGACTTGCCACCTGCCTCCCCTGGCATATACTATTTGGCCAGGAGCATACTCACGTTGAGCTTGAACGCGACCAGTAAAGATAGGTTCAGGATTAAATCCCAGACTTAAGGAGCCGGGATCACCCGAAAAAGCGTATCCAGGTAAAATTCCATCTTCGGCCAAAACGCGAGGTAGGTAGGAGTATTTGTAGTCCGAACGCAAGCGCCGTGCAAGATCATCAAGGCTTCTCTCCATATCGCGTTCCAGTGCTGACATGCCGATCTTTGCTCCTAACTCTTTCTTCTTGAACGCTGCGCCTTTGATCAGATTGCCTCGCCGCTCCAAACTGTCTTTGACCAGGCCCTGCATCTCATCCACGACAGTCGCAATCCAAACGTCAATAACCCCTTCAACCTGACCGAAGACGTTTTTTGCTTTATCCTTGCCACTTGCAGCGGATGCAATCAGTTTATCCAGCACGTTCTTTTTAATTGCATTGTCATCCAGGTCACCTTCAGCATTCATAAATATCTCAAGGGTTGCAGGGAAATCAATGCTTGCCGATTCAAGTGCCAGACTATGCACATGGCGTCTAATTGCTTCCAGGTTATTGAGATTGAACCTCGGAGGAGGGATAGCACCGGTGATGATCTCATCAGGATGATCGAAAAAATAACCATCATGAGGAGTGCTTCGAGAGAATCCAGCAACTATACCCATCCTGGATGATCGACCAGTTCGTCCGGCTCTCTGAGCGTAGTTTGCAGGACTCGGTGGCATATTTCGCATAGCGACAGCTTCCAGGTCACCTATGTTGATCCCTAGTTCGAGGGTTGGCGTACACACGAGCATATTCTTTGTCGGTGGATTAGTCGAGAACTCCTCTTCAATTCGTGCCCGATCTTCATCGCTGACTGATGCACTGTGTTCGGCAGGTAGTAGAGATGCTGTGAAATCCTGGGAAAGTAACAGAGCGTTTATATTACCATCAGACACTGCTCCAGCCCAACTCTCCATTATTCCGGAACAGGTAGTCCTCGGGCAAGGGCCTCCAACTCGCTCATTTGCCACGGCTCTTCCACAAACATTGCACCGTACGAATGAATGCCCTGCCTCAATCAGCAGATTGTCATAATTTATCTGGTAACCGGTAACACTCTCCTTGTCGGAACCGATCTTTCCTTCGGATATAATACCTGTATCATCATTTGCGAGTAGCTTGAACAGGTCGTCTAATGACTCCATTGATACATGATCACCGTGGACATGTTTCCACATCTTCTGAACAGCAGTCTGGCCAACCTGGCTCCACGTCGGTATAAGCTCATAATCCCACTTTTTATTACCCTTATTGCCTGGCAAAATGAATGCAGCCGGTCTACCAACTTCCCTCCCGATCTCAAGTCCATATTGACTGGCCAATTTATCAGTACGTGTGAGTCTCTGAGTAAGAGCTTCATGACTGACTGCCCTCTTGGAGCGCAGCATATCCAGAATAAAAGGTGTGATATATGCTGTAAGTCGTCTGTCCAGCTTGTGTGTCTCACAGTAATCGAGGAACTCTTCGCTCCTCAGTGTTTCCTCCAGTCCAGCATAACGCACCCTGACCATGGCTAATCGCTCAAGACTGGCGCGAACGTTGGGTGAGATAACAAATTCCCCCAGTAACAATCCCTCAATCAGTGCTTTCTCACGTTTTTTAGCAGCATTATTGTTGGTCTTTTTCAGCAAGCCGTCAGCCACATATTTATGGTAAAGATCCTCTACCAATTTCTCGAAGTCGTGTTCTTCAGTGGTATCGGACAACAGTTCATACACACTGCGTCTTAATCTAAGATGCTTTTCAATGCCTTCTACAAATCTAGCCTGATGTGCGGCATCCTGTCTGGAATCACAAAAGACCAGTAGTTTCCTGCTATCATCTGGCAGGCCAGCCAGGACAGAACGTGAAACATGGGTAAGTGCTGAAGAATTGCCAAGACTGACAGGTGTGATAATATCGAATCGACCATAGCGACTTTGACAGATCGGGCAGCGTGTTCCTTTTCCGAGAAGCAGCCTAACTGGTCTCAATGGAACTCCACATGTGCATAATTTATTGTGTTCGTCAGTCGACAAGGCCAGACACTTCGGACAGATAAACATACCAGCCTGACCAGGACCAAGTTTTCTTTCAGGCAGTTCATCCTCGTCAAACAACGACTCTGTTTCTGTTGATCCATTCTTTTCTGTGTCTTCCGGATCATCTGATTCATCGCCTACCAGGTCTTCTTCTGCTTCGATTTGTATCTCTTCCAGTGGCGGATCATATACATAGACAGTTGTCTTTGAACTCTTCATTCTGCCCCATGGCGCTAGCAGTCCTTCACCCTGACTGCCTGGAGTGCCATCGTATCGACCTACATGGAAGTCCCATCCGCAGGTTCTACATAAGGCAAGTGGTAAAGCCTTGCTGCCACACTTTGTGCAAACAGATATTCCCTCCTGGAGCAATGCGCCACAGTCAGGATTTACACATCGCCAAAACCTTGCAAGACCTCGCAGGAAACGATGAACCTTTGGACGCAGTTTGAACTCGCAGGATTCAGGCAGACATGGACCGACGAGTAAAGCTGCCTCAATTTCATACTCCAGTGCTGTTCGCCAGTTTTCGCCTACTTCAGCCGGTGTTCTACCGGGTTCACTAGACAGGAGCTCTACGATCTCACCAAGCGATTTTGGTTTGCGCAGCCAATCGAGAAGACGATATGGCAGAGGACTTCCGGATAGCAGTTCTTCCGGTGTCCGTGTATCATCAATGCGAGCGCCTACAATCTTTGCAGCCAGTTTTCTCACACTGCTTGGGATCTCCGGGTCACAGGCATCTATATCTTCTCGTGTTACTGTTGGAAGCGACTGGAACTTCAGTCCCGGTGGGCATATTGGTGGATTGGGAATCTCTGTAATCACAGCCTCTGGAGTCGTTTCCTGACCGGTAAGTTTGGTGAAGAACTCGGCGACTCCTGCCCGAGGATCACTACCTTCAGTTTCCGATTGTAGGGTGGCGGATGTTCCTATATATAATGGATTAGCGGATTTTGGATTGAGTTCTTTTAGGGCAGCTCTAAGACGACGCAGTAGGCATGAAACGTCCGTTCCCAGTATACCGTGATAGCTGTGAACCTCATCGAGTACTACAAAGCTTATTTCGTGGTCCTTGAATATATCACGCCCATCACCGCGTATCAGCATATACTCAAGCATCTGATAGTTGGTAAGGAGTATGTTGGGTGGGTTACTTCGGAACTCCTTGCGGATGACTCGCTCTTCGGGTGGACTATCAGCAGGTCTTTCACCTCGGAGCTTTGTTTCGCCGGTATAACGGCCAAATGTAACACCTGAATCACGCAGTAGATCGCGTATACGGCGATTCTGATCAGTTGCGAGAGCATTCATTGGATAGATTATAATAGCGCGAACCTTATCACCCTGGCCCTTGTGGGACAGACAGTGGTCAATAATAGGCATCATAAATGCTTCTGTCTTGCCTGATCCGGTGCCGGTTGCAATTACTGATGGTTTTCCGTCCATTATCCTGCGAGTAGCATCGGCCTGGTGTTTATATGGTTTCTCTGCTACTGCACCAAAACGTTTTCGCGTTTCGGGAAGTAGTTCTATTAGGGCTGATTCGTGCATATATGGTTGGGATATTGCAATATATGGCTCCCGCGTGAGGAATCCCTCGGTATTAATCTCTTTATTGAAGGCTTCCTTTAGAGGTTTCTGGCGAGGATCGAAGGTGGTAGTGAGAAGCTTTAGATAATCCTCTCGCAGCGACTTGGCTATTTGTAAAGGATTCATACTATCCCTCCCTATATTTCATGTGGATTTGAGCTATAATGATTCTAATAATAGTCTCGATACGGAGCACATTCAAATATGGCATCACTTGCTGAATCAAACAAATATTTACGTGATCCAATGAGACTCCGCAGAATAATACGTGAAAACTGCACATCTACGGCTGTATTTGAAGGTGTAAGAGTTGCAGTACTTAAGGCAGCTCATTCTAGCACTATAGAACATGTTGATATCGAAACTTCAGAGATCTGTGACAAGCCATCGTAACTTATTTGTATTGGGTTCGTATTCTCCCTCTATTCCTGGATCTGCATCATACCTGCTTATTTTCCTGCTCCTGCTTTGGTAGGTACATAAGCTACTGCTCCGAGGACTTCTTCGGCAAAGAAAACACGCTCTCGAAGATCACGGATAGGTCCTGTTTGACGGGAGATGTCCACACCTGCGTTTGAAAAGAACTTCACAATATCATCCGGTGGTGTTTCCCCTTTAAGCTCAAAATAGGCAAGCAGGGCTTTGTCTCGAGTGATAAAGCTGCGCGGGGTGACTTTCTCGCCACTCTTGGTCATACGGATGAATACATCCCCCTCAAGCGGAGGCTGGTCGCGGTCCAGAAGTGGAAATGTGGATAAGATCAACGCATATTCTGCAAGGCTGATTCCATATAGCTCTGCTACCAGTGCGTCTATTCGCGCACGAAGCTTCGCACGTTCATGCAGGTCTGTGGTTGCTTTGTCCATTGTCCATGGGAAACTTAGTTCCTCTGGATAATCAATCGCAAGTTCGTTCCAGAGATCAGCCATCTCGGATGTAAAACAGGTAAGGCGTGTTGCACTCATAACTATTGTATGAGCCGAAGGAGAATCAAGAGATGGTCTTGGCATAGGAAGTTTGTTTACCAAAAAGAAGTTGAGATGGTTAGATACACGGAGTCGTAGCAACCAATCTACTGTGAATGAGTTCAATATACTTATCCACAGCATTGCTAAACCTGTATCGTTTGTGGTGGCCATTGAAACAGTGTTGCCACATGGTAAATATTGCGGTATGATAGCTGCAAGGGCACTTCGCTCATTAGTCTGTCCCGTGACATCACAAAAACCTGCTCGATAAGCAAATGACGAAAAATGCGATTCTGCCATAAAATAGTGTGGTAGTATTTCCTTCTCAGGGAATTCAAGCTCCCGCCATTTGGATCTAGCACCGCTTCCGCTAACATATGCTTTTGCAGTATGATCAAATTGGTGAACCAGTCTTCCTTCGTATAATGGTACATAAGTAGCAGCAGGTATGACCGGCAGAACCTCAAGTTGGTGCTCTTCCGTCTTGAAGATATAACCTGAATGAGTAAACGCAATTTTCTTTGAGTCAAGATCACCAGAGAAGTGTATTCGGCCTTTAGAGTCTATATCGCGCACTGCATGCACGAACATATTCGGTGATGAAGTGTAATAATGATCTTCCGATGTTTCCCATTTTCGTCCGAGTATCATTTTCGCACCCATTTCGGCAAGTCGTGCACCTTCACGGAATAAGTGAGCATCATTGGTCATATGAAGCCCACCATTGAATCCAATATTCCAGGTTCTTTCTACCTTTTTACCAAGTTTAGGAAATTGCTTGTATATACGCCATACTGTATCAAGTTCGGTTGGGTTACGCACCTCCACAATCGGATATTGTTCCAAATCAAGTGAGTGAATCAATGCTATATCTACGGTCACACTCCTAGGATCCGTGTCAAACGACAGTAATACTTCCGCCGGTTCCCATCTATAAAATGCAGCGGTGAATTTTAATGTCGATCCACCTTTGGAAAACACAACTAAATCAAACTTTTGATTGTGATGGACTCCTGGAAATATAGTCCGTTCATTATCCAGTTTGCAGATAGATTCCAAAGAACAGTCATCAAGAAGCATCTTTCGAAGTGCAGTGCATCCCTGCGATGACTGTATTCCAGATGGTACTATCAATCCTGCACGTCCCTTATATTGCAGTAGGTGAAACGCCCGTTCAAGGAAGAATTTGAAACAGTCCGGGTCGCCGCCTGTTTTCTTTCCATCAGCAATGGCTGTCTGGTGGGTATAGATAGTCTCGTTCAGCAAGAACTTGGACTGCGCTGCAATCGTTTGCACATGCTCATCCCATCGTTCTTGTAAATGCGGTGTTTTCACAAGCAGTCCTGATATAAACCGTTTACGAGCTGTACCCTGGTAGTCCCAGACGGTAGGATCGATCTCTGAATAAAATTCGCGCTCATTGGGCTTCATTTTGTCCCACGGTGGGTTTCCTATGATCGTACTGAATCCTGCATCCTTGCGACGGATACCTTTCTCATCGAACCACACATCCGGGAACATGAGCTGCCAGCAGAAAGCCTTTGCTTTTCCACCTTTCTCAACAGCATCCGATCCTGATATAAGCGTGTCATCCGATATACGTTCCAGCTTGCCAAGATCACTCAAGGCAGTGTCAATTGGAACAACACTGGCACCTGGAGTGAGTGCAGTTCCAATACGCATATCATGTAATGTAATGAATTCAGAGAGCTCTCCCTGCATTGCGGAATATGCCAGGCGCTGGTTTACAAAATCCAGCGGGTTCTCATCAACCAACCTTCGGATTGTTTTCAAATGCATCATTGCGCGTGCAAGTTTCTGCCTGAGTTTCTCACCCGCGATATCGAACATACTCTCCAGCATATCTAGTTGAATAGTCGGAGAGTCGGAACTTGAATCCTTTTTACCTTTGCTCTTCCCGGTTTTCTGCTTAACTTCAGGTGCCTGGAGAAGCATATCTGTATCCAATCCGAGGAGGGAGTCGCCGCACTGCAGGCGATGATCCAGAAATGTTAACGGATGATCCGCAGCGGCAGTAGTCAGCCACAGAGAAACTTTAGCAAGATCCACAGCGAGCGGATTCTTGTCCACACCATAGATGCAATTTCCGGCCACAAGCAACCGGCAGACAGCTAATGCACGGATATCATCTTTCCATACCCGCTGCAGGTCAGATGGGATATCTGCATCGCACAGAACTTCATTCTCGGTAAGGTTTTGTATCTGTGACATTATATTGGAGACTTCATCCCGGTATGCAGCGAGAAGATGCTCTCCCAACCGCCGAGTAGCGCCTACAAGGAAGTGCCCACTACCCATAGCCGGGTCGGCAATCTTCAGGGACAGTATTTCCTGTGGTGTCTTATTTTTCACCAGAGGATCTATCGCCCGTCGCACAAGGAAGTCTACAAGTGCACGGCTTGTATAATATGACCCGCTTTGCTTTCTACCAACAGCTGCTTTCAGATAAGCTGTGCCTTTGGGTATAGGTTTGGCATCTGTTCGGATAGGTTTCTTCGGAGCCTTAGATTCGGTAGACTCTTCATCTTCTTCAGACTCTTCGTCATCGGTTGGTTCAAAATCGTCTTCAGGCTCATCCGCCGGTTCAGAATCGATGATCCGTGCTTCACCTATCACCTGCTCACCCCTGCGGGAAGCCAGATCAGCCCTCTGTTCTGCTTTCACAAGAAGTTCCTTGCCGTCGAGTTTTACACGCCAGAGTTCAGTATCCGTGATTGCAATTGTCTGCTCCAGTAAACCTTCATAAATACTTCCAAGATGCTCGACATCGAGTTCCCGGTAACTGACTGGCTGCTTACCTGCACCGCGTTTACCCTCAACACGTGTCAGATAGTCCAACACCTCAGCCACAACGGCATCACCCCATGTCAGACTTTCAATGAAGTGGGTGGAACCGGGATTGTCAGGGCTAACATCAAAGAGAGCTCCTCCATAGGCAGGTATCCGACCTTCAGGACCCAGGTCTACACCCTGGCGAAGCAGGTTGAATAATGCTCTGACCGTGGACTCAAAGAAACACTTAACATGCTTGCCTCCCTGGCGAGGGTCAGTTTCAGGATTCGTTGCCCTGCGTGATAAACGAGTGAGGGAATACCCATCCCGATACGTCGGCAGGTCCATCGGAAGCAAACTCCGGGACTCGGCATAGAGTATGAATAGCAGTCGATATAGAACCTTCAACGTCTGGCTGTAAAGTATAGGAAGCAGCTCATCACGTGGTATGGCGTTAAGCCTGTCATGGTTACGGGGATTGTCCATCACTCCCTGGCAAAAGGACACTATGGCGTTCTGAACCTGCATCCCAAGGTTCTCATTAACCTTCTGCATGTGGTCGCGACCAAGCGTGACGACACGGTCCAAAACACACGGAGCAGTCTGCCAGGATCCATTCTGCAAAAGCGCCCAGGCAACTTTCCAGGCATCCAGGCCATCACTACCTGCATCCGCTATAGCACTAAGATCGAACTCTATTGAAGATGAAAGGAAGCCCTCGGTGCGCCGTACAATCCGCATACGGTAGGCGTTAATCAGGATACCCCAATTAAGCCCGGTCTCTTCAAGGACCCTGACCAAGCTCAATGACGGTGCAAAACGGCGGTGGAAACCATCAGGTGCTGCATCCATCGAAGCATCTGGTGAAATAGCTACTATACGTGCTATTGGACCATTTGGACCGATCAACGCACGTCCGGCGTCTTCTGCACCTACATCAGTGTCAATCTTTACACGTTCTTCAAGATTCCAGCCGAAGATCTCCGCAAGGGGTTCAAGGAGAAGAGACTCGGTAGACTTGACCTGCCTGCGGTCACGCAAAGCCTTCTGCGCCTCGCGCACAGTCCGGAATGCATGTTTGAAACTCTCCTGAGCAGATGTCTGCCCGGTATACTCGCGGAGAGATGGCTCTTCCCAAATCAGACGGGTAAGAAAGTAATCACTAAAGGCATCACCTATGACATTAAATGCACTCACGATACCACCTCCTGTGGTATTCGCAGCAGCACTCCAAGAGGTTCCACAACCGGCTCATCGAACTCCAATCGACGACGCAGGCATTTCTCTCTTTCGATTGCCCGTTGTTGGTGATCACGAAGTCGTCTCTTCACTGCAGGAGGCAGCACATCTTCCTGTTTTCCAAATAGGTTCGTTTGGTTATACTCCTCAGCATATCGGCTAATGATTGACTGCACCGTAGCCCGATCCCATACTCTGAGTTCTTCCAGGAGTTTTATCTGCTCAAATCCCCGAAAAGTCACTGTATTGTGTTTCCAGTCTCGAACACGGCGTGTAGCTTCATCGAGTGCTAGTTCTTGAGCGCTTTGCCACCACTCTCCGAAAATTGCTTCAATCTGTGGCAGTTGGACATTTCCAAGGCTTTGTCGTCCCATTATCTCCATATCAGAATCATTTGGTGCTGTGATACTAAGGTCCTGTATGACTCGCACAATCTCAATACGCTGAGTCTCTTCTCCTTCACCATCCCGCAGAGTTACAACAAATGTAGCAAAAACCTCAGGAGCGTCAACATCATCTGCAATTTGATATGCCAACCTGTTATGCCCTTCAGTATATTGTGTAGATTTCACCCATCGGATTGCAGCGCCTACTAGTGGATGTTCATCGTGAAGAACAAAATCTGGATGTATATCAGGTGACTGCGCATCGCCGGGAGCAAGCAGGCCAGTGTACTCCGAGAGCACATCACCACCTGTCCATTCTACGGGCGTTGTGACTGAAAGACAGCTACCTGTTCTGGTAACCTGGCCACCCGCAGCCTTAACCGCAAGTTCCACAAACTGATCTGCCGGTATAGTGATTTTGCTTCCTGAAGCAGCTGCAGTATCTGCAGACTTCACTTCGCCAGCATCCAATGCACCTGTTCCGAGCTTCTCTGCAAGTGTAGAATCTGCGCCTCGGTTTATCTCTTCATCAATCTGCCTCTCGGCAGCTTCAATCGCCTTGAGAGTGTTTACAGGACATTCAGCCAGAAGTTTATCGATCCTATCCTGTTGAATACGTCCAAGGACATCGCCAACCGAACCCAGGGTCTTGATCTGGTTCTCTATCTTCATTATGAGACGTTTGAGAACTTCGCCATCATATGTGTTTTTGGCATAAAGGAATGATATAAATGGCGTCTGTTTTTGACCGTAGCGGTCGATACGCCCGTTGCGTTGTTCCAGCCGGTTAGGATTGTAAGGCAAATCGAAATGGATCATCCGGTGACAACGTTCCTGAAGGTTCAAGCCTTCTCCGGCAACATCATTGGCGAGTAGAACCAATATGTTTGGATCTGAGTGGAAAGCACGGAGAGTCTCTTCTCGCTTTCCTGGTTCAATATCTCCTGTCAGAACAACCATTCGTCCGTCGTAGCCGCCCCGTTTCAGATGCTCCTCCATGGCATTTACAGTATCTGTAAACTCGCTGAAGACTATTACTTTATCTGTTGGAGACTCTGCATGAAGGGACATCAGTTCGTTTTGAATAGCGACGAGTTTACTGTCAGGCGCAACCGCACAGTCTTGGAGCAGGCTTTGGAGACTGTGCAGAGCGTCTTCTTCACTCGCAATATGCCGAAGATGGGTGCCCTCACGACGCAGAATAGTAAGCAGGTTGCGGTGTGCATCACGTTCTAGCAGTGCCATGTCGGGATCAGAAAGTGTCTCACCTCTCCTCAGAGCCCGTATATGCTCTCGCCGCAGTTCTACCTGGTCAGACTTGGCCCCAAGATTCTCAAGGCGGTTTGAAATAGTCCTGATCAGGGCTGCTCGTGATGATGCAGCTCTCTTACGAAGGACTGTAGCCACCAACTTGATAGCTTCACGGTCTATTCCTGGAGCCTTTTCGGCAATCTCGTCCAGCTTACTTGCCTCAGCCATTACTGCAGCGTGTAGACGCAGTTCAGCCTCCGTAAGAGTTACGGGAATATCCTTGACCGGTGCACGTGGTATAAACTTAGGACTGCCATCAGGTGTGACGATATGCCGTTTCAGGCGACGGACCACATACTTCTCATATCTCGGGTAATGAAGATCAGTGCATGGAAGAACCAGTGACGGTTCAAGTAGTTCCAGAAGAGAAGAAAGGCTTTCATCATAGCCATCATGCGGAGTCGCTGAAAGCAAGAAGAGTGCATCTGTTGCGCCGGACAACCAACGAGCCAGGCGATGACGGTCCGTGATGTCGTCTTCATTCCGGTTTGAAGCCAGGTGATGGGCTTCATCAACCACAACAACATCCCAGCGGCTGGCAGAAAGACTCTGGAACTCGCCATCCCGACGCTTAATATAATCGACTGATGCAATCACTCGCGACTCACTGCTCCATGGGTTGGCATCAAAATCCAAAGCACGCCGTTTCTCTCTAACACCCTCGGAATCAAGTATAGTGAAGTTGAAACCAAACCTATTGCGGAGTTCATCACGCCACTGCTTTTGTATGCCTGCCGGACAGACTATCAATACCCGGTTAGCACGACGCCGAACAGTTAGTTCCCGGAGCAGAATGCCAGCTTCGATTGTCTTACCAAGTCCAACATCATCAGCCAGAAGCAAGCGTGGACGTGGGAGAGACAAAGCTCTGAGAGCAGGTACATACTGGTATGGTTCAAAGTTAACCCTGGTCCTGACAGCGGACACGAGAACATCCCCGGGGGGAGCCATCTCAAGCAAGTAAGCTTGATGCAACAAGCGAAACCGCGCTATCCTGCCGATGTTCGACAGATCCAAATCATGTGATCCCTCAGCATCAATACTGTCGATAGGATGGATCACAGATATTACTTGTCCACGTAAATCACCATCAAGTCCACGCAGCTGCAGCATACAAGCTTCTCCTCCGGCTTGATGCAGCAACATCTCGGAGGAGACCACAATAAATCTCTCGCCCCTGCAATGAACAGTCATACCTGGTGAAAACGTGAGCATTCAAACTCTCTTTCCTGGTGTTGGTGTTTAGCTTACTTCGGCAGTTAGCTTGCTTATTCCTGCTGTTGACATAATGTGTAAACTTGGAGCACCTGCAGATTGCCGGAATCACACTAACTGCAAACAGTTATGATGGATCAATCTGGAATATTGAACATCGGGTAGGAGAGAGTAGTTTTGCTGATGAATTGTTTACTGGAAACGAAGTCTCACCAATGGATGAAGAAGAAATTGAAGTATTTTATTTGAGCACACTCGATTTCTATATCAATAAAATGCTCAAGATATACAGGCAAGATAATCAGTTTAATACATGCCCTCCATTCTTTGCCAGCATATATCGACTCACAATCCAGGTTGCAAGTCCGATGTAGATAGTAACGGAAAGGATCCCCGCCCCATCGTGCATATGTTCAGGAAGTCATTGTTTTGCGGACATCCGAATAGCAGACTACTACAGCTTGCCAATCGAACGCCCACAACACTACAGTTGGACACGCTAAACATCATATATTTCGACTTGCTCAGCGTGCCCGTAGACATTATCTTAGGGCTGGTTGAAGAACTCATCTAGAGTCATATCCACAGCCCCAGTGTCTGGAGGGAATTGCTGCGATGAGGGTTCATCCTCAACGAGCGGGTCCCAATCCATACACCTAGTAGTGATATTGACTTCACTGGTTTGTTTACCATAACTTTCCGGATCTGAGTCAGTGCAGTCAGTTTCGTCGGTTGCTTGAGGATCAATATCCCAACTGTCATATTCTTCTTGGCCAATAATAGGCTGAGGAAGTGAAGAGTTCCAGAAGGCTTCATACAAGGCCTCAGGCATTTCTTCTTCTGACGAGTAGTATTTTGAAGCAGGCATAAACGTGTCGCCCTGATCCTGCATTTCGTCGACTACAGAGGTCTCACTACCTGCAAACGAGACCGGCGAGACCGCATTTTTGCAAGTTTTCCCTTGAAGAGAGTTCTCCGTTTGAAGAGAATTTTCTGGAAAAGTTACAGAAACTTGGTCTCCTTGGTCTCCTCGGTCTCCGGACATGTCAGTTTCGCCATTACCAGTATTCATTGTGTCGAGTAGTCCCAGACCTTTCCAGGCTTTCATCCTATTAAGGTTTCCGTCTTTGACACCAGGTATTCTGCGAATCTCCTCATTGAACAAACGTTGTGTTTCATACCCTTCTTCCCCGGTTGCCTTGCTCCAGGACTGGTATGCATCCCAGAGCGCTTTCTTTGATACTGAAGCCGTCTTGATCATTACGCAGCAGTCAGCCATGAACTCCTGCAATGCATCCTGTTCCTTTCTGTATTCATTGGTAGCGTCAACTATAACATCAGGCTCGTGCAGTCCATCTTTTTGCCACATCTGGAAACCTTGAACAGCCCAGTTTAGTATTCCAGGCAATTCTAGGAGCAACTTGTCGACCAGATGCTTATCTTGTTCTGCTTCTGGGATAACCTCAGAGAACGGTATTAGTCGTATGCGTGACCATATACCCAGGTCTTTGCCTTTAATTGTAGGCTTATAATTTCCATAGAGCCAGATGTGAAACCCAACCTTGAAGTCCCTAGATTGGCAAAACAATTTTCTGGAGTCTTGTGTGTCCCCACCGCTCAGGTCTTTGATTAGGGACTCATTAAGTCTCTGACCTTCACCGATCTCAGTACTGGACACAACACGTTTGCCAATCAAGTCGGCTTTTACCTCTGCCGCATTTCGTGATGATCTATACATCAGCAGTTCTGCGTCTACCTTCTTGAAATAATCTTTGCCGACTAAGGCCTTGAGTATTTCCAGTGTTACAGATTTCCCATTTCTTCCCTGACCATACAGGAAGAATATGCAGTGTTCAGACACGTCTCCCGACAGTGAATAACCAATGCATCGCTGAAGGTATTCCCGTGCTTTTGTATCTGGTTGTACACGCTCCAGGAACTTGATCCAGGCTGGACATTGCGCCACTGGGTCATGAACGATAGGATTCTGCTTTGTGATAAGGTTCTCACGCAGTGGAGTTAATAGGTGAGCTGATCGCAGATCAAGCGTACCATTTTTGACACATAGCAGGTATTGATCTGTGTCGAGTACATCGCTGACTATCGCCAGTTCAGAACGCATCAAGGCAAGCATATTATGCAGTCTGGATGCCGATTCTGAAGAAATTGCCCATTTTGATATTTCTTTGCGCAGGCTATCAGTTGTTGCATTTACGGCTTCAGCATGTATGGATCTTATTGTCTGCTTGGCAAGCTTCTCGATCCGTAGTGTTTCATCAGGTGCCCAACGAAAGTCATCCCAAATAATGAATGACTTAGCATCTGCAACATATCGGACATTTTGTCCATTAATCTGAACAAAGCGTTCAGCATTGCCCAAGTCCGTGCAGGCAAATCCTGCAACCGAAGATTGTATAGAAGCAGCGTTTGCACATACTGACTCTGGTGTTTGTGCCCATTCAGGTGCAGCCTCAACAAGTCGCAGGAGTTCATCTGCTGTCCCACCTGCATCTATCCAGTCGGTAACATCGCCCTTTTTCGCTAGTCCGGGGAGTTCCAGTACGCGAACTGTTCTGGCGTGTCCCAGCAGACTTTTCGCAATTGATTCTGCGTGAAGTCTACCAGGTTCATCATTGTCCGGCAGGACAACCACATCCGCGCCATCAAGTGATTCATTGTAGCAATCCTGCCACTTCCCTGCGCCTCCAGGATTGCAAGTTGCGCATTGACCAAAACTAGTCAATGAATGAACGTCTTTTTCGCCTTCAACAATGAAGATCATTTGTCGCCACCAATGTCTTTCTTGATGGCGGGAAGGTTGTAAAGGACTTTGGTTACTCCATCCATATTCCATATCCAACCGCCATCATTGTCTGGTCTCCGTTGCCGAAAGTTCTTTGGTTCATATCGGACAACCTGATATAACAAATTGCCTGATTCATCGTTGTAGCTGTATGTCGCTACAATATCGCCGAGTTTGTCAACATCGGACTTGCTATTATCCTGTGGGAATAAGTCCTTGAGTCCCAAACCAAGGGCATTCACAATGCTTTCGGCAGTGCATCCGGCGTGACAATGGACTAGACATTCACCGCTCCAGCATTCACTAACAGATAGCGATGCATGTTGGTCACTGTGTGCTGGGCACAAAGCAGACCAGCCGGTCGTGGTCTTTTTGACACCGTGAAGCCTGATCAGAATGTTCTGTGTAGGATTCTCAAACAACGCAATCATCTTGATAACTCCAATCTGATCGACATCACAGAATCCGTATCCATCGCGCCGAACGGCTGGATAGCAGCATCACAGTCTTTTACAGTGGACAATTTGTCCACATTTGGGTAAGATGTAAACAAACGGAACAGCGAACAAGAACTCAACAAATCCGTTTTAAGGCCGTCTGAACCTGCCAGGGAACGGACGGCTCTATTTCTTTTTTTCATCTGCAAATATTCCTTTCAAATAACTATAAATTGCGGTGCGTTTCGTCTTGCCAATGGCATAAGTAGATGTGATCCACTCCAGTTGCCATATCAGATGGTCAATCCAACTTTTGTCGGTAACCCAATGGGTTTGTATTACACTGTTTTTCGCTGAGTCTTTTCTAGCGCTTCTTCAGCTTCACGGCCCGTGAGCTTGCATCTGCCCAGGGAAATACGCGAAACATTTGCTTGTCATTAGCTTCCTCCATTTTTCAAAGCAATTTCTATGTGTGTAGTTGTAACTATCTGCTTTCATCAACATTAGAGTTAGTCTGGATTAACCAGTTTATACTCCCGGAGTTTCTTGTATATCCAATCTATAGTTGATATATATACAAACAAAGATGAGTCGCCAAAACTCAATTTAACAGACTTAAAACCTATATATTTATCAAAACATTCATCTACTTCTAAAGTCATTGAGCCGGTCTCGTAGTAGTTCGCTCCATTTTTCTGGTAGTGTCTCTCAGCGGCAAAGCTGATTACAGAGGATCCGTATATACCGGTACTATATGACATGAGAAAGTTAAATGTCGTACCAGGATTTAGGGTGAATCCCACCCATGATGGTCCCAGCTCTCGCGTATATAACCAAACTGTCCGATCTCCTTTGAAAACCAGCTTCAAGTGCTTACCGCGATAAACCGTGATATCTTCTTTCATAGTTACTCCTTGTAGTTGCCGCATAGTTAATATTTGTATGACTGCGTCAAAGGATACCCATTCTATCCTCTCTAAAATGATGGCTCGTAACGACGGAGTGGATCAATTAACTGTATTTATTATAGTCACGAAATCTGATCCTATAATAAACCCGGTCTGTCGCGTCATTTTTTGACATCTCCATTGATTGTCCTAAGCTGATCAGCCAGCCTTTGTTGTTCGAGGCACAGCAGTTTCTTAACGACAATCTCCGCAACTCTCTGTGCTCCGGTTTCGTCTACATAAACTCGCATTTCGGTAACTTGGGGATTCATATCTCCAGTTTCAAGCATCCGATCTAGTGCAAGTCGAGGAATACGGATGGTAGAACCAATCTTTAACGCCGGAAACCGTCCCTCGATAATCGCCTTGTAGACCGAGCTCCGGGCACACCCCAGAATCTTTGCAACTTCACTAACACTAATCGCCGCGCAGCTGCAATCAAAGCCCGCTTCGGTTCCGTCTAAAGCGATTACACCTGTTTTTTGGATATAGACTGTATTATTTTTCATTGTGTTAATCAGCACTGTGTTGGTTCATCGGCTGGCGAAGGACTATCAAGCTGTACCCGTTTGGGCTCACTGACTCGACTAAAATTGTTTCCATATTCCTTAGCACGCTTAGATAATCTTATGCCTCAGTGCTTCCTTTCCAAAAAATCTGAAATCATAATCAACCACATTGTCTTGCCGCCCTGTAAACACTCCACCTCGTAGGTGGCAACAAATAAATTATATACCACCACCTACGATGTGTCAACACATATTTTTGTTGGATTTTTATTACCTGGAATGTTATAATAGTTTTGCACCACCAATGATGTGTCATAAAGAGAGGTTAGGAAATTGTCTACCCGGAAAACGCTCAATACTTTGCTGATGCCAACTAAAGGCACGTTGAGTTATGCCAAGATAGCCACCAAAGTGAATGAGTGGTTACGCGATCAAATGGACACCGGGCGTGAGCTTGAAACACAGCGAATCTCTGCAGAAAATGTACGCAGAATCTTTGAGGATCTGATTGCGCAGCCATCAAGAATAACTTTGGAAGCGTTAGCGGCAGTCCAGGAGGTTCCCTTAGCTGATCTATTTGAGGCTGTAGGATACTTTATTCCTACAAAGAATATGGGGAAATTTCTGACTCTTGTGAGTGAAGAAACCAATGTAAGCGAAGAGAGCAGGGAATTAATCCAGATAGCTGAATTTATCATTGCCAATAAAGGTTTACCAGACAGTGATGATCCCATATTAAAGGAGCAGCAGACAAGACTTATTCAAATGATGAGACAGATACATCGTACAATTAGAAGTGAAGCCGAAGGTGATACCACTGAGTAAGTATGTCTAGATTGCAGGCAGGTCTAGCTGAGCGATGTGTCATACTGATATAATGATACGTCTGAAGAATAGTTGGAGCCAGGCTTCTAAAAAGCTGGTTCTACAGAAGTATCCAAGGTAGGAGAACCAAAATGGGCAGCATCGTTAAACGTGGCAACATCTACTCTATCCGATACGAAGCACCTCAGCATCCTGACGGTAGACGAAACCAAAAGAAGGAATCCTGCCCTGGCATGAATAAACGCCAAGCGGAGGATTTGCTCCGACAGAGAGAAACCGAAGTTCGGAGCGGGTCGTATATAGATACCGATAATTTGACATTCTCAACTTGGTTCCAATCTTGGATAACTCGTAAAGCCAATAGCCTAAGCCCGACTACTATCGAAGACTACCAGCAGAAATTCAATACTCATGTTGGACCCAACCTTGGGCACATTGTCCTGCAGAAACTGCGACCAATGACTATACAGCAATTGTTGGATAAACTGGTCAATAAACTATCGGCTAAAACTATCAGGAATATTGAAGGCATAATTCATTCATCTCTGTCGGATGCAGTCACTTTGGGCATTACCCAGTCCAATCCGGCTGACAGGCTGATCTTGCCGAAAGCTCAAAAGCCAAAAACGAATCTGCCTCAACCGATGGACTTGGAGAATCTACTCAACATACTAGATGGGTCCATCTACAAATTGCCTTTCCTTATTATAATGGGAACTGCCATGAGACGCGGAGAAGTGCTTGGTCTCAAGTGGAGTGACTTCGATGCATCAACAGGCAGGCTTGTCATATCCCGAGCGATAGTGCAGGTCAAAGGTCAGATCATAGAAAAGCTTCCCAAGTCAGGCAAAACACGGGTTGTCTTACTCCCACCTTATTTATCCCAGGAGATAATAAGATACCAGCAGGAGCATAAGCATGAATCTGAATGGATGATAGTGGATAATGCTGGAAAACTATTGACTCCGGAAGCATTGAGTAAAGGATATATGCGAGCGGCTTCAGCATTGGAAATAAAAGCATCTCTGCATGAATGGAGACACGCCCAGGCAACAATGCTTCTTATGGCTGGAGTGCCTGTCAAGGTGGTCTCAGAGAGGCTTGGGCACGCCAATGTGGGAATTACTCAAGATCTATATGCACACGTCTTGCCAGAGATGCAGCAAAAGGCCGTGGATATATTGCAGGGAGTCTGGGAAGCAACTGTGGGGAAAGATAGACAAAAGAATAAGGACACACAAGAACTAGAGTGATTCTCATGTGCCCATAATGTGCCCAATTCAGCACTTTTACCTATTTATCAAGCTCAAATAATGGTGGAGGCGCCGGGACTCGAACCCGGGTCCAAAGAATGATGTACAGAAGCGTCTACGAGTGTACCCTGTAATTTTTTTCTCGGATGTCAGACTCCCACAGGTAAGATTCGTCTATCCCAGTCCGTATTTAGTCCCCCTCGGTTGCCGGACATAACACTCGGGGCAAGTCGGTTTTAGGTTACACCCGTATCCGTCCACACCGACATAGAACGGGCGGATGCGCTACAACTTAGGCAGCGAGAGCGTAATTTGTATTTGCATTTATGTTTTTGCCGCTTTTTACGAGGCCAACGGCGCCTCGACTCGCAACTTCTGCCAACCGCTTCCCTGTCGACACCAATCGCCCCCAGATTTGCAGTGCAGATACATTAATAGTATACCTGAAAACAGCTCGTAAAACCAACTGCTGTAATATATCTACTTCATTATACCTCACTATATTCATTCAACAGGCTAATAAAAACCATTCTATACCACAGAATATGATAAATGGGTGCCATTGAATGCATCATTAAATACACAGGAATAATCCTTGTCAATCACATATAATGCACATATACAGATTGTCTCGAAAGTTTATTCGCCTGCAATATTGCCATACATATTATATAGACCAATGCCTTAACACCATATTCATCTGTCAAGGACAAGAACAACCCACATACAGGATTTCTGCCAAGTGACCATCTGTGACTTTCTCGCCCATTCATTGTGTACACGACTGGTATTTTCGTAACTTTATTTGTTTTGTTGTTGACGTTTCTATACAAAGCATATATACTTATTTTTAATCAATATTCGCTATTGCGAAAAATGCTCTGCATCCACAACAAAGAGGTGTGTATAATATGGAACAGAATGCGCGTAATAAAGATGAAAAAGGTCCTGCAAAACAAAAAGTGCTTGTAATTGATGACGAAGAGAATGTGTGTGAGCTCATAACCCTGTATTTCGAGAAGTCCGGATTCGAAGTCCTGGCTTGTGGAGATGGCATGGAAGGTATGGACATGATCAAGAGCGAAAAGCCCGAGATGGTGATCCTTGACCTTATGCTTCCAGGGATGGACGGGCTCGATGTGTGCAAAGAGATCAGAAGAACAAGCAACATACCTTTGATTATGCTTAGCGCACGTGTAGACGAAGTCGACAGGGTGCTGGGACTTGAAATGGGCGCTGACGATTATGTCACAAAACCATTCTCTCCCCGCGAGCTCCTGGCCAGAGTCAAAGCAGTTTTGAGAAGAGCCTCTTATGTGCCGGCGCCGGATGAGCAGCAAGTATTGACCATGCCCGGAATTACCGTCAGCCGAATAAGCCGAGAAGTCATAATTGGTGAAGAGAGAATAGAACTCACGCCCAAAGAATTCGATCTTCTCTGGTATCTGGCCTCCAATCGCAACCGGGTTTTCACACGCGAACAGCTTTTAGAGCAGGTTTGGGCTTACCAGGAGTTCTTCGGAGACGAGAGAACCGTAGACCAGCACATCAAGCGCCTGCGCAGAAAGATCGAAATCACCAACAGCCCCTGCCGTATCACAACTATTTGGGGAGTTGGCTACAAGTTCGAGATCCGCGAACCGGGTGTAACAATATAATTTAATAGCTTTAAATCCTACTCATATAATCACTGCCATTTACATTAATTTAGCAGTGGGTATATATGTGCGCGTCATTGCTAGCAGGCCCTGTCGGATATTCCGGTAGGGTCTGTGTTGTTTCTCAAGGCAATCGATGCAAGCGGTTTACCGGAAGATATACAGGGGTACGATTACATTATATATGTCGCCCGAATTGCCGGGCAGAAAGTCGGGTATCGTTGTGGCGCCCAAAGTATCCTGCCCCGGACAAGACACCAGATATTGGAAACCAGAAGACATATTCGAACACCCTTGTGTGTCTTGTGGAAATCCGGTCGAGTTCTTTAAAAACGACTTACGAAGACAGTGCCCGAAGTGCAGTGCATACACAATCAATCCCCGTAACGACCTCTCATGTGCCCAGTGGTGTAAACATGCAGAAGAATGCCTGGACCAAAACGGCATCACACTGGAAACAGATGAACAGGTATAAAACAACAAGTTACAAAGCGTTAAATGCCACGAAACATTATCGAAACATTTAAGGTGCATAATAGTAACTGAGGATGAACATAACTTGTGTATTCCCTGCAAGCATTCGTCCAACATCTAACATCTAACTTCCAACTTCTAGTAACAGGAGACATATAGAATGAGCGAAATCAGAGAACCGGTAACAAGCATATTTGGGTCCAGCGTATTCAGTGATGTAGTGATGCGCGAAAGACTACCGAAAGATGTCTACAAGAACCTCAAAGGCACCATTGAAAAAGGCGCACCACTCGATCCAGCTGTTGCCGGAGTTGTGGCTAATGCAATGAAGGACTGGGCAATAGAAAAGGGAGCAACTCATTTCTGCCATTGGTTCCAACCGTTGACTGGCATGACCGCTGAAAAGCACGACTCATTTATCTCCCCGACTGCAGATGGCCGCACCATAATGGAGTTCAGTGGCAAGGAACTGACACAGGGAGAGCCCGATGCTTCCAGCTTCCCGTCCGGTGGACTGAGAGCAACATATGAAGCTCGTGGATACACTGCCTGGGACTGCACCTCACCTGTATTTGTGAAGGAAGATGGCGATAACATCACAATGTTCATCCCCACAGCTTTCTGTTCTTACAATGGTCAGGCTCTGGACAAGAAGACCCCTTTGCTCCGTTCAATGGACGCTCTGAATGTGCAGGCTATGAGAGTTTTAAAAGCACTTGGAGAGACCAAATCCAGCCGGGTTATTTCTACCCTTGGACCCGAGCAAGAATATTTCCTGGTTGATGAAAGATTCGTTCAGGACAGACTTGACCTGCTGCTCTGCGGTCGCACTCTGTTCGGTGCTCCTTCACCCAAAGGCCAGGAGATGGAAGACCATTACTTCGGCAGCATCCATGAGCGCGTAGCATCCTATATGAACGACATCAACGTCGAACTCTGGAAACTGGGAGTATCTGCTAAAACTCAGCATAACGAAGTCGCACCTGCACAGTATGAACTGGCTCCGATTTTCCAGACAGTCAACGTAGCAACCGACCACAACCAGCTGACTATGGAGACGATGCAGAAAATCGCCCTCAGGCACGGTATGGTCTGCCTGCTGCACGAAAAGCCTTTCGCAGGAGTAAACGGTTCTGGAAAACACAACAACTGGAGTATGGTCACAGATGATGGAGTCAACCTGCTTGAGCCAGGTAAGACCCCGCACGATAACATGCAGTTCCTTATAATGTTGTGTGCAGTTGTTGAAGCAGTTTCGAAGTGGTCCAAGCTTCTTCGATCTACCGCTGCATCTGCTGGTAATGACCACAGACTCGGGGCAAATGAAGCTCCTCCGGCGATCATTTCGATATTCCTTGGAGACCAGCTTACTGACATTTTTGAGCAGCTCGAAAAGGGCAGTGCCAAGTCCAGCAAAAAAGGTGGAGAGCTCCTGCTGGGCGTTAACACCCTGCCTCCTCTGCCTATGGACTGCACAGACCGCAACAGAACCTCGCCTTTCGCCTTCACAGGCAACAAGTTCGAGTTTAGAATGGTAGGTTCCGCACAGTCCGTGGCTGGGCCTAACTTCACAATCAACACAATCGTTGCTGATTCTCTGATGAACATCGCTGACGAACTGGAGAAGGCAACTGATGTCTCCGCAGCCGCCCAGGCGATTGTTCAGAAGATAGTCAAGACCCACAAGAGTATCATCTTCAATGGTGACAACTACACTGATGAATGGGCAGCTGAAGCTGAAAAGCGTGGACTGGCCAACATCAAGAATGCAGTTGATAGCCTGAAGACTCTGAAGGACAAGGAAGTAGCTGCACTCTTCGAGAGACACCATGTGCTTTCAGAGGAAGAACTTGATGCAAGATACGAGATTTTCGTTGAGCGCTATGCCAAAGAGATCAACATCGAGGCCAACATCGCATTACAGATGGCTAAGAGAAAGATCCTTCCAGCTGCAATTGCATACGTAGGACAGCTTGCTGGCACTGTAGGTTCATTGCAGTCTATTGGAGTCAAAGCCAGTGCACCTGCTGCCGAACTTGACGCAGCTTGCAAACTGATGGACGATCTCAAGTCTGGAATCGATGCACTTGATGCCGCAACCTCTAAGGCTGCTGGTATTGATGAAGTCGAAAAAGCAGCTGTTGCTTACAGAGACAAAGTAATCCCAGCTATGTTGAAAGTCAGAAAAGCAGCTGATGCGCTGGAGACCATAATAGATGCAGACCTCTGGCCTCTACCAACATACGCCGATATGTTGTTCGTAAAATAGAAAACTGACACCTTGTCAGTAGAATATAGACAAGTTCATATCCACCACCAAATACAGGGCCGACCTGACCTCGGCCCTGTATTTCCACTTTAACCCAACCGTTCGTGCTGAGCATGTCGAAGCACAGAAGCTAGTGATCCGTTCGCAGCGAGCTTGTCAAAGCACGCCCAAATTCCGCGAAATCCAAACACTTCCGCACAATCCGCGATTCAAAGCACCCTCCCCTTCTCCGCGCCCTCCGCGTCTCCGCGTGAAATTCCCTTCTCAAAGCCTGAAGCTTAAGACCGCGATTTGCGAACACGTGCTCAATCTGATAGAATTCTCATGTCTGCCATAAGCTCTCAGACATTCTGCTCTGGGACGCACATTCATCGTTTATCCAACAGGAAGTCTTTCATGCCAGTTGTTGTCGGCGTTACATTTAGAAAAATAGGTAAAGTTTATTACTTCGATCCCGATGGGATGGATCTACAGGAAGGTGAGTTCGTCATCACCGAGACTGCTCATGGTCTGGAATTTGGGGAAGTTGTCCTGACGCCTCGTGAAGTCTCCGAGGAAGAGGTCGTCGCTCCGCTCAAGAAGGTAATTCGAATAGCGAGTAAAGATGATCTGGACAGGGAGCACTCCAACCGGGACCGTGAGAAACGCGGGATGGAGGTTTGTGAACAAAAAATCGCCCAGCACAACCTGCCAATGAAGCTGCTGGACGCAGAATGTTCCTTTGATGGGACTATGATAACTTTCTCATTCTCTGCTGAGGGTAGAATAGACTTCCGCGAACTCGTCAAAGATGTCGCCGGTATCTTGAAAACCAGAGTCCAGCTCCACCAGATAGGCGTCAGAGATGAAGCCAGGATCATCGGTGGATATGGTGCCTGTGGAAGATCCCTTTGCTGCGCTACATTCCTGACCAGTTTCGAACCGGTCTCGATGAAAATGGCTAAAGACCAGAGCCTTTTCCTCAATCCTGCCAAGTTCTCCGGGTGCTGCGGGAAACTGCTGTGCTGCCTGAGATATGAACAGGATTTCTACAAGTCTGCGCATGAGAGATTGCCGTCTGTAGGCGCTATCCTCCAGGTTGGAGAGCTCCGCGCCAAGGTAGTTGATGTCAACGTTATTTCAGACATGCTTACTCTGGAAACCGAAGATGGCGCGCAGATGCATATTAATGCCAACAAAATTCAACTGGAAGGCCTTTGTAGAAAACACGGGATATCGTGCGGAATGGTGGACAGAAGCTGTCATGCTATGTGTGCCGATGATCATGCAACTCCGCATTCCGATGAGCCTGAAGAAGATGATGTGGTGCTGGATGAATTCGTTGAACAACCCAGACATACTGCTCAACCGCCTCGCCAGCAAAACCAGCCTAATCAACCGGCCCAGCGCCCTCAGACAGGCAATGCAGGGACCAGCCATGCAAGTATGTCGGGAATAAAGTTCAGGGATATTAATGCTGGTTCAGACATACAGGCAGTCGAAGCTCCTGCGCCTGCGCCTGCTCCTCCTGTAAGGGAACGTAGAGACCAGCCTGCCAGGCCGCCCAGACCAAATAATCCCCCTGCCCAGTCTGCTCCCAGGGCTGCACCGCCGGCAGCAGGTGACAACGCGTCAAGGAACAAGAAAAACAGACGCAATAATTCAAGCCGGGGAAGAAGACCAGGCCAGGGAAACAGACCTGAAACCGGTCCGAACCAAAACAACAGCAATAATAATCCAAATAATGGCGTAGAGGAGTAAGAAGATGCCGATCTACGAGTATCATTGCAATCCATGTGACAGAAAATGTGAGCTTCTTATTAGCATAAGCAAAGCCGACAGCGCCGAATGCCCGGTATGTGGATCCAAAGACATGCGCAAGCTGATGTCACTATTCTCATCAAGGGTAGCAGGCTCAACCAGCCACGGTTCAGACTGTGCCGGCTGCGCCTCAGGCCAATGCGGCTCCTGCAACTGCTCACACTAAACAGATAAGAATCAGGTAGATAGATAAGATTTTTCTACTAGATATTATTTCGTTGCTAGATAAGATTTTACTACCTGAATAAGAGTTCAGTAGATAGATGAGATTCGACTACCTAGATAACATTTCATCTCGCTGACTATACGGTATGCACGACCAATTCCCCCTTGGAGAAGGGGGTTAGGGGGATTGATTCCCTTCAGCACAGTTAAAGATCGAAGCACTAACCAATTCAACCAGAATCTAAGCGATCTTTTTCAGTGTATTCCGTGTATTCAAGTGTAAATGCACAGCATTTACACCCGTGGTTAAAAAGTCTTTTCTGTGGTCAAAAACCGCAATCAATGCAGAGGACAATAATGGACAAAAAACCCTACTACATAACAACTCCCATATATTATGTGAATGATGTTCCACATGTTGGCAATGCGTACACGACAATCATGTGCGATGCCCTCTCAAGGTACAAGAAGCTGTTTGGCAACGGGTCATACCTGCTCACCGGAACAGATGAGAACGCACCAAAGGTAGCTGCTGCTGCCAATGATCGTGGGATCCCTCCAATGGAATACGTAGACCAGCTGGCTGAACAGTTCAAGCAGACCTGGGCAGGGCTTGGGATCGAGTTTTCCGATTTCATCCGCACCACCGAACCCAGGCATATGGATGTAGTTAGTAAGATCTTCAGTAGAATGTTACAGCAGGGAGACATTTACAAAGGGAGTTACCAGGGCTGGTACTGCGTGCCTTGCGAAACATTCTGGCTGGAGGCCGACCTTAAGGATGGCAAGTGTCCAAATGCAGAGTGTGGCAGGCCGGTTGAGTGGGTTGAGGAAGAGAACTACTACTTCAGGCTCTCCGCCTACACAGACAGGCTCCTGGACTACATTGAAAAGAATCCCGGGTTTCTGCAGCCGGAGTTCCGTAAGAAAGAAGTCGTCAGCTTCATCAAGCAGGGATTACGTGATGTCTCTATAACCCGCAAAAACAATGGCTGGGGTATTGAAGTCCCGGATGATCCCTCCAAGGTTATATATGTCTGGTTTGATGCTCTGATCAACTATATCAGTGCGATAGGTTATCTCAGCGATGACGAAATGTTCAATAAACTCTGGCCTGCACAGTTCCAGGCAATGGGTAAAGACATATTTGTCAGGTTCCACTGCACATTCTGGCCTGCAATGCTGATGGCACTGGACCTGCCGTTGCCGGACACTCTTTTTGGCCACGGATTCTGGACAATCAATGGAGAGAAGATCTCGAAGTCTAAGGGAAACGCGATATCTCCATCCAAACTAGCGCAGGACCTGGCTGATGAGTCCGGAACAACCGGAGCTATAGCACTGGATGCAGTCCGCTATTACCTGGCAAGAGAGACCACGTTTGGACAGGATGGAGACTTCTCCATCGCCGGTTTCAAGAACAGGTTCAACTCCGACCTGGCAAATGATCTGGGCAACCTGCTGAACCGCACATTGAGCATGCTCGTTAAATACTATGATGGTATTATGCCGGACGCCGGAGACAAAGCAGGTGGACTCTCAGATATAATTGCGCAGACAGCTGATACTGCGAAGCAATACTGTGACCACTTCGACTTCTCACGTGCCCTGGAAGCCGTCTGGCAGATGATTGGTACTGCCAACAAGTATGTAAACGACTCCAAACCCTGGGATCTGGACAAACAGGGCCTGAGAGACGAACTGGCAGGCGTGCTTTATTCAGCTGTTCAGGTAATCTGGGCTGCAGCTGTGATGGTCTCACCGTTTATGCCTAACTCTGCCAATGAAATCTGCAGTCAACTCGGTCTGGATGATGTAGCATTCAATTGGGATTCAATCACAAGTGCAATTCCTGTCCCTGCCGGCACCAAAATCAGAGGTCCGCAGCCGATATTCCCAAGGATTCAAAGCAAACCAAGCGCAGAGACCAAACCAAAGGATTCTAAAAAACCAAAAGAGGACAAAAAAGTGGAAGAACAAACACCAAAACAGCCCCAAGCAGCAGCCAGCGCACCTGCCATAGCAGAAACTCCAGTTGTCGCTACGGATACCATAACCTATGATCATTTCAGCAAACTCAAGATTAGAGTAGCCGAAGTCATATCCGCTGAGAAAGTTGAAGGAGCAGACAAACTCCTCAAACTCCAGGTCAGCCTTGGAGAAGAGCAGAGACAGATCGTCGCCGGTGTAGCAATGTTCTACGCTCCCGACCAGATCGTAGGAAAAAAGATAGTAATGCTGACCAACCTTGAGCCCGCCAAAATAAGGGGAGTAGTCT
Organism: Abditibacteriota bacterium; assembly: GCA_942493375.1. Classification (GTDB taxonomy): domain Bacteria; phylum Armatimonadota; class UBA5829; order UBA5829; family UBA5829. The sequence goes on from OW818698.1 coordinate 2,236,561, forward strand.
CCAATGGAATGCTGTTAGCCGCCGATGTAGATGGCAGAGCAGTCCTCCTAACCCCCGACACCGACGTCCCAGCTGGTTCAAAAGTAAAATAAGCCTGAATGTTAACTGGGGAATTGCCCAACCAATTCCCCAATAAAACCCAACCCAACCCAACCCATTCCCCCTTGGCGAAGAGTCATAGCTGTCAAATAACGATAGTAGGGGCGATCTCTCTGCAGTCGCCCGAAGCTCGTAACATAACTCTACGGGAATGGCACAATCCAATTCCCCCTTTGAGGGGATTAGGGGGATTGATTCCCTTCCAGACTCCGTTAGCCCTGAGTAGCCGCAGGCGTATCGAAGGGCGGCTGCGGAGAACCTGTCCCATTAAATCGTGCTAAACAAACCGCCCTTCGATACGCTACGCTACTCAGGACTATCGGGGTAAATCACCTTCAAGTCACTAACAATGAAATAGGGACTGCTAGGGATTGTCAAAAAGTCAGCCAAAACGCAACCTAATTCCCCCTTTGAAGGCAGGGGAATCGCATTAGGATTTTGACTGGCAACGGAAGCTATGCTGCGGGAACAACTAGTTCGTAAATGAATCCGATTTTGCACTTTCAAGAGTTCCCGCAGCTAAAATCTTACAGTTTAACCATAGTTTTCAGAACATATCATACCCGAATCAGCAAATATTTGTTTGATTTTTACATGTTCACTTTCTAATGCGATTCCCCTGCTTTGAAGGGGGGCAGCGGGGATGTGAACCAAAGCTCAATACATAATCAGTCCCACAAGCCACAAAGCTAAGAATCCGGATTCCTCACTATGCAGAGAATGACATTTTTTCGCGCAATCCACAATTTTCGCGCTTTTCGCGATTCAAAAGAACTCTATCCCATGATTATAATCACCCACAGTTGGATATTATATTAACCGTGCACTATAATATAGCCGAGGTGAAACATGCTAAAAGAGTTCAAAGAGTTCGCAATGAAGGGCAATATGATTGATCTGGCAGTCGCTGTCATAATCGGAGGAGCATTCGGAAAAATTGTAACCTCTCTGGTCAACGACATCCTGATGCCGCCTCTGGGACTTCTGCTGGGAAAAGTGGATTTTACAAATCTGTATATCAGCTTATCTGGTACTACATATGATAGTCTGGATGCTGCCAAAAAAGCCGGAGCTCCAACACTAAACTATGGCATGTTCATAAACAACATCCTGGACTTCGTCCTGATCGCATTAGCTGTCTTTTTGATTATCAAACAAATCAACAAACTCAGCAAACCCAAACCAGTCGCAGTTGTTGAGAACAAACAATGCCCATTCTGCCTGTCAGATGTGCCACTAAAAGCCACCCGCTGCCCCTTCTGCACATCACAACTGGAGAACTAATCCCTGTGTCATCCTGAGGAACGAAGGATCTGCTTTTCCTTCCCAACAAGAAGTCAATAAAATCAGATCCTTCATTTCCAAACCAACTAATCAATAACATTCTTCGCGCCATCCATGTGTTTTCGCGCACTTCGCGATTCCATTTTTCGCGGAATCCAATCCCTTCCACGAAATCCGCGATTCAAAAAATCGGCTCCACATACAACAAAACCGTCTCATACTGCCTCAAAGTCAGAGTAACGATATCCGACTCCCCCAGCACCGTCCTCCGAATGACATCAGTAATCCGGGCCTTAAATGGCAACCTTACAACTTTCTCCCCCGCCTCCACTGCATGCAAAACAACCCATCCCCGCCCCGCATACAAAACATCACCCGATTCCCCATACAGATGCACACCCGCCAACCGGTAAAACTCACGCAACTCAGCATCTGTAAAGCTCAATTTCTCAGGGAATGATTTCAACTCATTCCCATCCGCATCACAAAGCACTGAGCCAGTGAATGTAGTCCGCAGAGTCGCCCCACCCGGTCGCAAAATCCGCGCAGCATCACCGGCATCTCCCCGCACCCAAACGAATCCATAACTCGCTTGAGGCAACAAAGCTATATCTCCGGGCAGCACAATACTATAAGGCGCTCCGGTCTTACCAAGTGCAAATCGGCTGCATAAAATCTCTTCAGTCAACTCCCCAATAGAAGCATCATAGAAACACAGCTCCTCATTGTGGATAACACATACTTCAGGTTGCATAGCAGGTATATCCTGGTTTGGATAAAGACTGCTGATCTCCTGCAGACCATTCAGCACTTCCAGCAGAGCAGGATCGCTGTACCACCCACCCCACATATCAAACCACCAGCCGCCGTATCCACCCGCCAGCATCCGACCTGCATCTTTCCATAGTATATTGACAGACACATCCAGGCTCTCAGGCCCAATCCACACACCTGTATCATACTGCCCTTCAGGACAAACATCAGGGGCCACATCTCGGAGCAAATTCGTGCAGCATGTCCGTGTATCATTCTCAGCACACCACAGCTTGCCATGCAGCCTCACAGAGTCCACAGCAGCCATAGGAGGCCAGTCCTCGCCAGGCACACGGTGATAAACATTCGGACTGGCAAGTATATCCAGGTAAGGGCTCTCCAGCAGCTTCGATAGTGCATAATGACCCAGGCGAGGGTCACCAATATAACAGGAATAACCATAAAATGCACCAGTCAACAACCTGTTATGAGATTCGTCCTTTATCACCTTGCAGAAATAATTAATAGTATCCGCAACAACCTCCGAATGAAACCGGAACGTATCAATCAAAGAACGTTCGATATAAACATCCCGCCACCTTTGCTCAACCTCCAGGCAAGTAATATCAGCCGGCACTACGGTGTTAAACTCAAGACTCTCTTCATTCCATGCTAGACGGAGCTTGCCGACATCACCATCATACGCATCAACCAGCCACCCTCTGAATGCTGCCAAACGGGCTGTATTAAAATCCTGAAACCCAACCTCAGCTTTAGCCCTATACATCCACTCTTCAGTCTGACTCCCCGCCACATGCATACATATCAAACGCTCTGCATATGCCTCCTCAGAGAGCAACTGCAACACCTGCCTGACTGCATTCTCAGTATGATCCCTCCACAAAGTAGAAGCAAAAGATTGCCGCAGAGTCGATCCATCTCCAAGAAGACAACACCCTTCCGGATACCGCTCTTCCCACCAGGCAGGAGGGTCAATATTCAACCGTACAAGCAACCAGGCTTCCGGATCAGCTTCCAAAACCACGTTAATCTCATCCGAAAGCTCATGCAGGTCAAAAACACCCTCATCCCGCCAAATCCCCTCCCGCAAAGGACCAACCCCGGAAAGAGAATTAATCCCCCGGTCCCCCAGAAATGCCGGAATGCAATAGAGATGAATCCCCGCATCCCCAGCCTGCATGTAGAATTCCGACTTCCCAAAATAGGACATATAAGCATAAGGAGGATACACAACCCCCTCAATCCCAATCCCCATCCCTGCTGGTCCCGAAACAATACTAGCCTGAGGAAGCTTCTGCCAATTCATATAACAATCCCTCCGGATTTCACTCATACCAACCCCTAATTCCACGAAATCCATCCCCTTCCACGAAATCCGCGATTCAAAAAACAGCGAATATCACCACACCCCATTCGTACTGACCAAACTCAAACCACGCCTATTTTCGCGCAATTCGCAAGCTTTCGCGCCTTTCGCGATTCAAAAACAAAGACAAAACCACCCCAACCAAACTAACCCCCGCAAACAAGTAAGCAAACAAATCTCCCAGCACCACATAAGGAGTCCGTGTCTCTCTGGTCCTCACCGTTCCCCGAATGACACTGCTAGTAAATATCCCCGCAGAGTCCTCAACTTCCCCGTTATGTGAAATCAACGCCGACACACCCGTAGCTGCTGCTCTAACTATCGGCCTGTCTGTTTCCACCGCACGGAGCCTTGCAACCAGCAGGTGCTGATATGCCGCCTGAGTCCGTCCGAACCATCCGTCATTGGTAATAATCACCAGCACATTGGCCCCGTCCACCACTTCCTGCCTGGAAATATCAGAGAACAGCGATTCAAAGCAGATCATTGTTCCGATTTTCCCAACGCTGCAGTCAATCACAGGCCTGCCGATACCCGGCAGCACGTCCCTGAGCCTGATCGGGAAACTCTTCAATACTGGCTTAAGCTGTTCCCTCCAGGGTACAAACTCCCCAAAAGGCACCAACCTCACCTTGCTGTAAATACCTTTAGTCTCCCCATCGCTGTCGATCACATAGGCACTGTTTCGCAGCCGATCTTCACCAGGAATGCCCGTAGGGCTGTATGCCCCCACCATATAACAGCTCCCGGTTTTCACTGCCAGTTCTTGAATCTTACTTTCATAACCCAGAGCTGTAATATCCCCAGGCAGAGTAGTCTCAGGCCAGACAATCAACCGGGGCTGGGGAGAATGAACACCCTCACTCATCATAGAATAATTGCCATACACAATACGCAAATATCTGTCTGTAACTTCAACATCCTGAGCCTCATTCCCCTGCAACACAGCCGCAGTGAACTCCCTGCCGCTGCCGAGATCCACTGCATAAGGTATAGAAGAACACCAGAAAAACCCCAGCACAAGTAAACATATAACCGGAGGAAGATAACGCCGAACACCCGGAGTAACAGGTTGAAAACGTTGGGTAACCAAATACACCAGCATAAAATTAAACTGAAAGACCAGGAATTCCAGCACCCAGGGTCCCCAGACAGCAGGCCGCACTGCAATTGTTGATGCAGCCTGAATATGTGCCAGAGACCCCCAGGTAAATCCGAACATACCAAATGTCCGCAGCCACTGCATCGCAGCCCATGCCGCAGGTACAAGCAAAAAGAGCCACAGTCCCATCTTTCGGCGGTTAAACAGTCCCAACACCAGACCAAACAGCGCAAAATAAAGTGACTGGAAAATCGTCAGCGCAACCCAGGGCTCATACCCGAATATCTTCACCCACCACAAGAGGATCCCGTAATAGATCAACCCCGTAATTAGCCACAATAAAGCACAAATTCGTGGATTTTTGCCGTTACATACCAGTAAAACCGGGACAAATGCAGCCCATGAAAGCTGCCATATCCCGGGGTAACATATAGAGAATGCCAGCAATAATCCCGATATTATTGCAGTAAATATGCCAGTTAAAGGCGTTTTAAGGTTTATGAAGGTGACTTGTTTCATCATTACAAGTTATAATATCTCAAATGAACACTAAGTGGAAACTTCTGATCTGTTTAATATTTGCAACCACCCTATGCGGCTGTGCGAAATACCCGAGCACTACGGTCTCTTCCGGCAAGCAAGTCGTCATTACTTTGCGTGTAGCTGGCAGAATCTCCCCCACAGATCCTGAAGACCCCAGCATAAAGAGATACTACTTCATAGCTATTGACAATGACAACGATCAAAACACAGGCCCCTGGGCAGTAGTTGCCCCACCTTATGGAGGCACCGGCTGGGTAACCGCTGCAGATGCAGCCCACAGCATAGGCTTGACATCCTATTTTGTCCTGGATCCGGATGATCCCAGCGGAAGTGTATATGGAGTACTGCCAGGCAGCTATTTCCTGAACACAACAGCCCCAAGACCGCCAATCCGCTATGAATTAATAGACTCCGGGGCCACAATGAGGATAACCATCGACCTCAGTCAGCTGGCTACATCTGCAATACCCGTAGCCAATATCAACCAGCTAAACATAAACCTGATCACCACAAACCAGCTGGCAGTAAACCCGTCATACACATATCCAGGCAGGGAATGGGACTCTCTGGGCGCTGGGGGACAGGAATATATAAACGTAGACACCACCCAGACCCGAATCTGGTCAGCAGATGATGACCAGGGAGAAGTAAACGACCCCGACCTCGACATAACCCATTGGACAATAGAAGTCCAGGACACCTCGTCAAGATAGACTTTAGACTATAGACTTTAGGCTTTAGGAAGAGAAAGCTGTGCTTACGAAATATTGAGCTAAAAAATCAGACCAATAAAAAATCCCACAAATCCGTCTCTTCCTGAAGCTGAAGCCTGAAGCCTATCCCTTCCCGTCTCCTCAATCACTCAATAGCATAAACAAACCTATCATTTCCTGACCCAACAGCAAATAACAACCCTTCAGGACTCACCGATAATCGCCGTTCCTGTATTAAGCCTTCACAGCCCTTTTTCCACACAACACTTCCGTCACGTAAATTTCTCGCAACAATACCGGAATGTATTTGGCAGTAAATGGATCCCGCATTATCGAACACCGGATATGCCTCTAACGAAAGTAGGCCGAAATCAGGATTAAGGATATTCACTTTTCTTAGTTCACGGGTCTTAGTGTCAATTTTATTGAGGTACACATTCCCGGTTTTTATATGCATGGATATAATATAAATCAGTCCATTAGGCGCAAGGACTACAGAACCAATCAACTCAGTATTAGGATTTATGTTCATGGTTTGTGTCTTACCGGATTTGCCCGGAGTTAAAATACAAGGTGGTTCTGCCAGCTTCATAGACCAGCTTGCTTTTCCTGTATAAACACTCAGGCAAGAAAGAATGTTTTCAGACCTGACATACAGGAAGTCATCATTCAGTATAAAGTTTTCAAAACTCTCCTTGTTGCGCCATATAATATTGCCGTTATTACGGTTTACTGCAAGCGTCCCCTTCTCTGTATTCAGGAATACATATTGGTCTGAAACCGCTTGAATACTATATGCTGATCTTTTCCAGATCAATTTACCGGATTTAGCATTAACTGCAAAGCAGGCATCATCCATAGCTACATATACAACGCCTCTCCTCCAAACAGGACAACCTACACCTCGCGTCTGTTTTACACGGGGAGAAAATCTCCACAGTAGCTTTCCATCTTTACCTCTGTAAGCATTAAGCACATCCAATTGTGTTGCCACATACACATTACCGTCCGGACTTGCGCAGGGAGCAAGGCAAACCCAGGATTCACCTGTTTTGCCGACTCTAACCTGCCAGTTTTTTGCTCCGCTGTCCTGATTAATGCAATTCAAATACGCACAGTGTTCAGGATCACCAAAATAATATTCTGTGCAATAATAAGCATTCCCCAGACCATCAAATACAACCGCAGACCCTCTTCCAGTATTCAAGGGAACACGCCACTTCTCTTTACCGGCAATCTTGTGACTACCGATCACCCCTGAATTCCCGGCATTCCCACCATAACACGACCAAATCCTATCCCATTCCACCGCATTTGCTGAAGAACTGAAGGTTAACACAACAAAGCAGAAAAACACTCGTTTGAAAGACTGCATGGTTATTCACCTCAACCTGTATCCAGAGGAGTGGATACACAGGATAATATTCATCACGTTATCATATTAGTGGTTCTTCGATGTATCGGGACAGGGTGTCCCGATACATCCAGTGTGTTCGGATAGTTGCTTCCTGACTATTGCAAAGTGTTGCTTGTTTGTTGAACTTTTTCAGTGGGTTCAGTTTTCAACTTTCTAAGCTTGATATTGCTGAACTCAATTCCGGATTCCGGTAGTAGTCCTATTGTGAATGCAAAATGGCTTGTGCTGTCTTTTGTGATATTTTGGGGGTTTCGAGCAAATACAGCTACCTTTCCATTCACAGTAATCTGGAATATATCATTATATTTTCTGAGTATGAAATGATCGATTTTTGTTGCTTCTGATTTGCCATTCACACGTGCACTAGGTTGCTGGTAGTCCAGACTGATTTCCCCATTTGATTGGCAGGTAAAATTAGGTGACTTATCGGAATCCTCAACGATTGGTCTACTTGTGTTGAACTGGAATTCAAAAGACCCCATTGGCCCCGTTCGTTCAACATCATACTCCAATTCCCAGCGATTTCCGCATGGTATTTCGCTGTACAATTTGTGGTAGGAATATTCTTTTTTACAGCTTAGCTTGAATCCTGTTTGTGTAGCCTCACTATCACCGTTTACCTTGATCCATGGGAGGAATGATGTAGAGTTTGGGGTTAGATCGATCCATTCTCCCTTGTCGAGTTCTATGGTATGCATAAGTGCATTATAGGCACGTTTCGCATATTTTGCGGCAATCGCATACTTATGCTTCTTTGCACACAGGTTCTTGAAAATGGCAGCGGATTCGGCAAGTTTATTCTGCGTGTACAATTTATTAGCCTTTTTAAACTCGGCCTTGTATGGACTTGTGAAGATGGCTACATCAACACGGGCCTGAATCATATCAAAATGGAAGTTTTCTTCAAATTCGCGTGTCAGATTTCCATCAATGTTATCGCCAAAACGGTCAAAGGCAGCTGCCATATCTGTTGGCCGGTTTTGTCTATCGGCTATACCAATTTCAAATGCCCTGTATCGATCTTTCTTCTCCTTCGGAGCATATTTTTCATAACCACTGAAAACTTTCTTCATTGCAGCAATACACTTAGGTTGCCTGATGATAGCAAACCCCTGCTTTATCGCATATTCCTTGTTTCCGTATTGTAATAGCTCATGATATGCAACACCTTCAGCATGTTGCATCATAGTGCACGCATGCAGAGGTGTATCGGTATCGTATCGGGTGATGTCTGCTAGTTTACACGCCGTATCGGCGATTCTCTCAGGATCACCTCCCCACATTGGTTTGTAACATTCCATAAGAAGAATGAAAGCCTTAGGGTAGTCTACCTGAGCTTTCAGTGCTCTCCAGAACCACTTTTCAGGACCTTCCGGATTTTCATCCCACTTAGATACATCTATCATTGCACAAGGGGCTTCCGGATACTCAGGATGGAGTTTATAAGCTCGCTCTAGAAGTCTATTAGCTTCTTTAGCGTGCAGATTAAATTTGGCTCTGGACTCAGGACCTCCCTGACCACCCTCACCTTCCAATCCAATTCTCTCGCTCTCTATATAACCATTGATTACAAGTCTTACATACTCATCTACTCTCTTGTCGTCCTTTATCCGGTCACCAAGCAGATTAAACGTGGAGGTTTCATCCTGACAGTTGTTTAATTGACCCCAAAACAGATTAGTGTTCTTTGGAGCCATGGTACTGATAATAAACCGACTATCTCCTGGTTCATAACTGTCATCCGTCAATGCACGGAATATCAGATCTACACATTCCCTTTTATACTTGTTTTCGATGTCACTTCTGCCACCCATGGTAATCCGCAGGTTTTCCCATATATATACCGGGATGTAATGTGCTCTGGCCGTATTGTACCGACCGCTTTGAAACTTTTCTAAAGCAGGAGTAAAACATTTCTCAGCAGTCACAGCGTCATTGTTAAGTCTTTGCCTGGTAATTCCTAAGCAAGTCAGGAATATTGGGTCGGTGCATTTCAGATTAAAGAGATTAGTTAAATCCTGATCCGTATATGGCCATTTGTAGTTGTTGTAGTCTTTCTTTTCCCATTCCAAAAACACCTTAAGGAACTTTATGACATCTTTATCCCATTTTGAATCACGGTCTCCATCGGCAAGATATGCATCAAGAGTAACTCGCTTCTGGAAATCAGCCAGGGCATTCGCATATTCAGTTTCAGAAGTCATTTTTGGAGCAGGCCGTGGTTTTTCGAGACTTGAGCGTGTTGCAAAAGATATTATAGACACTACGATCAGCAACGAAATCAACAATAATGCCAGTGACAGAATACGCTTGCGATTCATAATATATACCTCATTTAGTAACAGTTCACTGTTAACAGAATATTGTCATCCTGAATGCAATGAAGGATCTGCTTTATTGAGATCCTTCATTGCATTCAGGATGACATACTACCCAAGACTGAACACTTGCCTCATTTAGAGTTAACTAGAAAAGACTTACTTACTACGTGGTTTGGTGCTTAATGACAATGCTAACGCGCTGTCGGTAGAATAGTCACGGTTAAAAAACTCTTTGTAGTCATCAATAGTCCTCTGACTCAGATTGACACTGGTTAATCCAAACATTACTGATGCCTCAGCATATGCTTCTCTCAGCATATTTATCCCTGCATTGTATACCCGGTAACGATTCTTCATTTCATCAGATGCATTGAGCTCATATCCCTGAGAAACCTTAAGCATTGCATCATGGGCTATTGGAGCTTCCAACATATATATGGCAGTTAAATGCTTTCTTTCTGGAGTTGTGTACAGAGGAGACACCAACGCTGTATCATGCATATACTTCAAAGTAATGATGGCTTGCAGTGGAGCATCGGTGTCATACCTGTCATTATCTGCCAGTTGACTGACTACATCGTGCAGTTTGGTCAGTTCCAAATGGGCATCGTAACCATAGCATGACCGCAACAGATCATATGCCAGTGGATAATCTATCTGAGCCTTCCTGGCTGCAGCAAACCACTTCAACGGATCAGAAGGATTAGCAAAGTGTCTGGTAACTGAGATCAGTATCGCAGGAGCTTCAGGATATTCTGGATGGAGTTTATAGGCTTTCTGCAGCAGCATTTGGGCGTTTTGCTCGCGACGCAGCAGCTCGTTCCAACTCTCATCAGTTCCTGAATCCCAGGGAAAATTGACGCCGTAGTATTTATCTTCTGTCCAGCCAGCCAGGAATAGTTTGATATATGGGTCAACGTTAGCTTTATTCTTAATGCGTTCTGACACCAGTCGATGAGTGCTCGGAGCATATGGAGTGCGGTCTCTTTCGCCGCGGAACAAGTCATAATCCGGAGGATTCATTGTGGCCAATATGAACCGGGTGTCATCTAGGAGATAACTTCCATCAGTCAGGGAGGTTGTAATCAAGTCTGCACAGAGTTTCTGTTGAACACTTTGAGTAGTCTTGTTCTTAACATTCGAATACTCCCACAACAAGACAGGTATATAGTGGGCTCGTGCAGTGTTATAATGTCCACTCTTGAAACCTGCTAGAGCCTTGTTAAGCATATTAAAATGAATGGGTTCAAGCTTGTTGTGGTTTTTACCTTCAGAGATTGCACTGCATGTTAATACGATTGGATCTGTGCAACCGCTTTGGGCGAGTTTATGTGCCAGCGGGCAGGTGATACCCTTGCTTTCAAAGTCAAACCCGCTGCTCTCCCATTTCAAGAACAATTTCAGAAATTCTTCAGCATCTCCAGCCCATTTTGAATCTCTATCACCCTTGGTGAGGTATGCTTCCAGCGTAGTCCGTCTATTGAAATCATCAAGAGCAGTCTGAAATGCACGCTCACAGTCCAGTTTGGGTGGTGGAGTCTGTGGAGTCTCATGATGCACCTTTCGGGAAACAGCAAACACAGCTATTGCTATAACAACAAACACTAATGCCAGCATACTGCGCATTATAGACATACTCATGCCTCTCAATACAATATGATACAAATACTGCAGGTTAGTGACAAATACATAATGACCGTCAGGTAGTATTCTGGCATAACACAGCCCGCATGTCAATATTTTTATCTTATTCTGATATCAATGCACATTGGTATCATTTATGGTATTATAAATCTCAGAGATTTTTGTCGTTAAGTATGAAATATTTCGGACTGAGAGGTTCATTTTACTAATGAAACACCTAAACATAATATTTAGCGCTGTTCTTGTTGCTGCAATGATATCGCCGGCATTTGCAAAGCCGGCTAGACTAGAATACCGCTTCAAGGCCGGTCAAACAGACAAATATGAAGTGATGGCGATGACTTTCATTACCATGGTCAATCATGTTAAAGGATCTTACAAAATTCCCGATGAACTTGATCCAATGGAACTTACAGTAGCGCAAAAAGTCAGCAAAGTAAATAGTGCCGGTGTGTCATCACTCATGCTGAGCCTGCAGGGTATGGGGTCAGGGACATTCATGCGCCCTCCTCCCATAACTCGCCAGACTACTGTAAACAAATCAGGAGAAGTCATAGGTGCAAAATCATACAGCAAATACGATATTTACACCGAGAGCACATCTCTACTTTCAATGAGTGGGTCCGATGGAATGACTATCCATTTGCCCAATAGACCAGTCTCCGTGGGAGGCACCTGGACAACAAAAGTAAACATGCCGGGCACCACCGGAAAGTACGTGGTGAAGTCAACTCTTGCAGGAATAACCAGGGATTCATACAAAATAATCGAACGATATTCAGGTGTAATTGACACATCCACTTTAGCTAGAAAAGGCAGACATACGGTACCAGGACGTAAAGCAACTACAAAACTGTCCGGATCAGCCACATTCATACTGGATATCAAAAGCTGCAAACTCCTCAGTGCTAACGGCAGTGTAGTGCAGACTGCCGATATTACAGCCCCAAAGACAGCCAACCTGCCGGCAAGAAACCTTACCGAAACCATCAGGATAGATACCACAATAAAACACACAAAGTGACTACAACAGGGGGGGTAAAGTCATCCGCAGTTCACAGACCCATTATCCCCCATTCTCCGCGTCTTCCGCGTCTCCGCGTGAAAAGATCAGTCCGATCAGCCGCTCCGACAAATCCGTCAGATTACCGTTTTGAAGGGCCCACCCCACCATGACCTAACCGCGCAACACTCCATCCTGCAAATCCCACATACCCATGGTAAAATCCCTTCCGTGTATTCTGTGTATTCCGTGGTTAAGCTCCTTCACCGTTTGTTCCCTCGGTAGTCGAGTGCAACGGAACTGCCGAGGAAACCCAAGCCAATTCCATTCACGCTGAGCGTGTCGAAGTGCGAATGGTTCCGGCCAAAATGCATCGGTATCAGAGCGGAGGGGGAACACAAACCAACCCGTCCCAGCACTACCCACCGCCCCCGAAGCGCCGATGCCGATGCCCTACCTGCCTGCGAAGAACCCTAGTCCCTAAATGCCATCAAGAAAATCTCCACTCGCACACCCCATCCGTCCGATCAGTCAGCTCCGACAGATCCGTCAGATTCTTTCAGTTCCTTCGGTAGTCGAGTGCAACGGAACTGCCGAAGAAATCCAAGCCAATTCCATTCGTGCCGAGTCTGCCGAAGCGCAAATGGCCCCAGCCAAAATGCATCGGTATCAGAGCGGAGGGGGATCACAAACCAACCTATCCCATCACCACCCAACTCCCCCGAAGCGCCGATGCCGATGCACTGCCTGCCTGCGAAGAACTCCAGTCTCCAAATACCATCAAGAAAATCTCCACTCGCACACCCCATCCGTCCGATCAGTCAGATCCGACAGATCAGTCAGATTCCCTTCCCGCAGACCATATCCAGAAGCAAGAACCGCTTAGGTGTTTGGGGACTTGAGGGTTGGATCACAGGAAATAAGTATGTTCAACAATCTCAATTCCAACCCGGAAGTCCCGAAACCGCCGAACGCACTTCCCTTATGTAACCAGAACTTATGCTATTTCGTTGTTTCGGGACACCCTGTCCCGAAACGCCATACTTTCCCGCACATTCACTAGAGTGCATCCAATTTATCAATTCGGAAGATACTGTCGTCATCCAGGTAGTAATTACGCCAACTTGACCAAAGCCAATCTTGTGGTTTTCGTTGTTTCGGGACACCCTGTCCCGAAACGCCATACTTTCCTGCACATTCACCAGAGTGCATCCAATTTATCAATTCGGAAGATACTGTCGTCATCCAGGTAGTAATTACGCCAACTTGACCAAAGCCAATCTTGTGGTTGGTTCACCAGGCAACGCTTAACAGGATTAGAATGGACATAGTCAACCTTAGTGCGCAGAGTTGCGGTCGTTGTTATGCCCAACGCTCTGGCTTGTTCTTTCCATACACATAGTTCAGATTTCCCATTGGCATGCTGTTCAAAAACAGATAATTCTGTATCTACTAAAGTCTCTTTGATCCATTTTGCCAGTTCATTTGAGGTATGAGATTGAAAATCACGCAGCCATCCATGTAGATGCTCGGGTTCAGCAAATTTTACTATCAAATGATAATGTTCCGGCATTATCACATAAGCTTGAACATGACATCCATACTTGCTGCGGTAGAAATATAGGTCATCCAAGAGTATTTTTCTGGGGTGATCATGCATCAGTATAGGTTTCCATTCAGTTATTGTCGCTGTAATGAAATATGTGTTGGTATCTGATATCAGGTTTTTCCATTTCATAGCATTCGACCTATTAACTGTACGCATTATCGTTTCGGGACAGGGTGTCCCGAAACAACGAACCTTAAGTATGTAAACAACAAAATACTTTGGAATGGACGGAGTATAATCCATTCCCGTGCATCGCGATCTATCACATTTTTACGTTTAGTTTCACCCACTAATCCAGAGCATGAATTGATTCAGAACCGAACAAAGTACCAAGGGTTTCTAAAGCTGCAGAAGATAGTTTCTGTGTAAATAGAAGAGCTAATCTCTTCTTGGGGCGTGAGCACACTACATAGAACAGATTCCTATTTCTTTCAAATGTGTCCTGTTTTCCTGGTGGAATTCCATCCTTCATCCATTCTAACATTTGCCCAAAGTTGTATTGATTCCATCCTCTCCCGAATACAACTACAACGTTTTCAAATTCCGCACCTTTCACACCGTGTTTGGTTGAAAATGGTGTTTTGTCTTCAATGAATTGCACAAGTGTAATAACTTCGGTATAAGAAACATTCTTGAGTTTTCGCAAGCGTTCAACAAGCTTATTGTCATCCTCAGAAATCTCTGTATTAGGATTACTCAATATAGAACCAATTTTGCTCTCCTTAATCTCAATCTTTTCAGATATACGGGGACGTTTGGTTATTTTTAGATGCTCGATAATCTGTCCTATAGTTCCAGTTTTACGTAACTTAAGAAGCGCATCCATATCCTCTACCCATTTCAATTTATCAGAATGTGTTCTTATAACAGCTTTACTGCCAAGTATAGAGAACATTTCACCATAATTCTTTTTCTCGTATGCATCACAAATAGGCTCAAGTACATCAGCAAAAAATGATATATAATCATCTTCTTTCTTGATGTATTGTTCATTACGCGAAAAAACATCCGCAAGATCTCGATACCCTTGTTCGTTTGCAAGCACATTATGTGTAAGCATGAGAATTTTACTTCTTTCTGGTTTGAGATCCCATCCATTTACAGAGAGTTGCTCCTTAACGATTTCAAGATAATCATGGGCCACCTCAGATGGTAAATCATCTTTCCAATGAGATGAAGTTTGACGTTGTCCTATCCAATTATTAGTTTGATATACAACTACACTACCTTCCGAATTGGGGTCACAAACTTCCTGTGGAAGTTCTTTTCTTATACGATTAAGACACTCCACGATTTTCTTTTCGGAGCGGAAATTAGCCTTAACTCCAATGGTTTCAAGATTGTCGTGTCTAATTTCACCGCATCCTGTGCCGTAAATTTTTTGCCAATGATCTCCAAATAATCCAATAAGAGGACCTTCGCCAGTTTCGATGAAATATTGTTTTAGAGCATCAGCAAACCCTTTGTCTGTATCTTGATATTCATCAATAAAAAGTATTGGGTAACGACTTGTAAGCATAGCTCTAAATTTACGCTCTTCAATCAGCTTTACTATTAGCCATATAACGTCATCGTGATAGAGTAATACCTCATGTTCTTCAATACTCGGGTAACCAAGATCATAGTTTATTGTTCTATCCTGAATGCCACCAGCATTTCTTACACGTTCAGCCCATTTTTCATTTATCGATGGAACCAAGGCACTCAAATCAGACTGGAAGTTTTTTATTAAGGACCAGCAAAACGAGTGAATCGTTTCTGAAAGAATAACTGGATTATTATCCGTTCGATCCCTAATCTCATCTTTAGCAACATTCGTATAGGTAATGCAAGCAATTTTCTGGTTTTTGCGAAGTAATTCACGACCTTGTATTTTTATCAAATGCTTCAAAGTGCGACACAATGACTCTGTCTTGCCAGCTCCAGCACCCGCCTCCAATATAAAACTCTTACTTTGGCTAATAGAAGTGAATACCCTATCCAGGGCTTCCTTCGCAGCCAGTTCTGCAGGATTCAGATTCGTTATATCATTCATTTTAAGCCTCCTCATTTGAAGGAGTTGCAGTCTCAGTGGAAGGAAAGACAAGATCGCTCGTACACTCGCAAGGACTTTCCGCCAGCCATATCAGACATTCCTTGATATATCTTGGGACAACCCAGTCGGTTTTATCAATTGCATATTCAAGCGCAAAATCTGTCTTGCTTTTCTTTTTAGCCTCATTCCAGGCGTTATCAGCTCTTTCTTGATCAGTTGAGCCTTCAATATGAAAGAGATCGTCATTCGCCAATATGAACGCATCCTCAAAGCTTCTCCCGCAGGCGCTTGAACCACTCTCAGGAACCTGATATGCAAGCTTGAGATAATCTTTTGTCTTATCTTCAGATGATTTCTCAATAAGACAAATTGGGGAAATATTATCGTCAGCAAACCACTTTTTAATACAAGCATTACTGATATGTGTCCCTTCCGCAACCTTGCATTTTTTGCCGCCACTACTATCTACTGAGTCCAGATCAGTAATAATAGCCGTACGCAACTCAAGAAATTTGAGGAGCTTAAAGAAATGATGGGCGTAAGCGCCACCAACTTCTATTATTGACACATATTGACTAGATAGTTTGGCATCAACCTTTTTTACCATTTCAGGTAACATAATTCGTTCAGTTGCTCCTTCTATCAAGATTGCCTTATCAGCAAAAAACAAATCACATCGAGTCAATGTCAGATATTTGTGCAGAAAATCTCTATCTTCGGCAAATGAATTTCCAGTCAGACCATTTCTCAAATCTTTTACTATGGTGTGTTGTCCTTCGTCATTCAGGCACAAGAAATACCTAATTGTCTCAAATTCTGCTTCATTAGCTATGTGAGTAGAATGTGTTGTTACAACAAATTGGACTGGCCATGGCTTAGAATCGTTAAATTTAACAGCGAATTTTTGTGCTATTTCATGTAACTTGCGAATAAAAACCTCCATCATCTGTGGATGCAAATGAGCTTCTGGTTCTTCAATAAAAATCAGATGAACCCCAGGTGCAATTGGTTTCGCTTTATATGATTTGAAGAATTCATAGAGCTGAAACAAGATGTAAATTAAGTTTCGTGAACCGAGGCCATTATATTTTTCTGGTAAACCTATTCCATTTACTCCTTCATAACAAAGCCTAGTGTTGTTTCCAAGCAGCCGTTCTACATCAAGCGTTGTCTCTGAACTCAGTTTACGATCGTTAGGACTAGGATACCCAAAAAGTGACAAGGTTGGAAGTAGTTTGTCAAGGCCTTCCTTGAAATCGGTATTAATCTTATCTTGAATTTCCAGAACGGCTGCTTTCAAAGCTTCTACCGTCGTTTGATCTTCCGCAGAAGCCGTTTCAGATTTTGCAGTTTCTAGAATACGTTCGAGCACCTTGCCAAGCGCACCTCCCTCTTTAGAAGTAACATCATCCAAACCTCTTTGAGCGTTAATGAATCCAGGTTGCAGCAATGATCGTACATTTGCTGGTCTCAGCACTTTTTGATTTTTATCATCTCTAGGATCAACTGCAATGACCGAAACAGTATAAAGAAGAGGAATTCTCTCTCTCATCAGCTTGAAAAAATCTTTCTTTTGTTCCAGGATATCGGAGTCTTTATTATAGGAAACACCTTCAAAAAGCTTGTCAATTTTACCGTCTTCCAGTCTATATTGAATAACCGCGACAGCTTCCGTTGTATCAGGATCAAGATCAACAACAAATTCACTCAGTGTTCCAAGATCATCCATATCGTATGAGAAAAACAGTTTTGCCTCTATATCAGGCAATTTATCTCGGATTATGTTTGCCTCGGTATTGTGATTGAAAAGAAGAAATGCATTCCAAAAGTCTTCGTGAACAGAAAGAGTGAAATCTTCGAGATCAAAACTTGTGGAACCATCAGATAATAATCGTCGAAAAAGCTCAGCAAGTGATGTTTTTCCGGAATTGTTGCGACCCACAATTACGGTTGTATTTTTTTCAAGCGACAGCTCTACGTCTTTAAGGAGACGGAAGTTCTTTATGATGGTTTTTGTTATTTTCATAAAACTAAGCTCCCAATATTTCAGTTTGATCACATTTGGTTGCTCTGGTACAACCTATCATATATACAAGGTAAATAGTATCCTGATGAACTCATTCAATCGCTTTATCCTGACTCAATGCCAGACGCTCATACAACAGTGAGTTAATCTGCTGTCCAGTGCTCCTTAGTGCTCCAGCGGTTTTTTTATGCTCCTTAGTGTAGAAATCCTATGCTTCAATATCTTCCACATGTAATAGTCTGCAACAATGGGTCCTACTCAATTCTGCACGCAGTGCGTGCATTTTTTGGGTATGCCAGATAAAATAACCGTAGATACCACAAGTTACAATATCTGAAGCCATTATATTAGCTGCTTTAATGCCTCATACGATATCCGTGCCGCCAGCTCAGCATCACCCTTCAACACACTAGCCAGATACCTGAATGACTCGAACTCTACTGACATATAACCGTCGTATCCTATATCGTCCAGGGCGGTGGTGAAGGCTTTCCAGTCTATCAGGCCTTCACCTAGTAGGGGGAATGTGAATGTATCATCTGGCTTGCCTGGGACACCGATGGCGTCTTTGAGGTGAACGTGTTTTATCTTGTTTCCCCACTGTTTCACTATCCAGGGGATATCATTTCGGAGGAGGGTGTCGTGGGAGGGGTCCATGTTTACGCCCAGGTATTCGGAATTGTAGTGGTCGATCAGCGGGCGGGTGGTGTAGTAGTCCCGGCATGTCATTCCGAATACGGCTTCGACGGCGATGCATACCTTGCACTCCTGGGCCAGGGGCACGAACCTGTCAAAGGCATCGATAACCAGGTCCCACGCCTCACCTTGCGTAATGTCTATACCGAGTTTGGGAGCGAGAGGATCCCATGCAGCTGGGCCGGTGAAGAAGTTGAGAATCTTAACCCCCGTTTGGGCAGCAGCACGGATGCATTCCTCGGCGAATTCTATTCTGTCTCGTCGAATAGCCTGATCCAGACTGACTACATCCTGTTGAATAGTGACCTCACTCACTTCCATTCCAAAGTCGCCGGTCATTTTGATCAAGTCGTTTAGTTCATTCATCGACTTGGTCCTTGGATTGAAATGGCTGAGAGTCCATTCTACTCCCGTATATCCGAGTTTTGACAGAACCTTCAGGACTTCCTCAGGTGACTGTTGAGCAAACCCTATCGATGCCATGAAACCGAGTTTTCTATGCTGTGACATGTTTATATCTCCGTAATCTTAATTCGACGGCCTGTTTTGGCTGACTCATATCCTGCAAGCATCACCCTGAGCGTGAGCCTGGCATCCTCTGCCGTGACGATGGGCTCTGTATCTGACATCAGGCAGCCAATAAAATGCTGCAGGCCTTTGAAGATGGAGTAGTTCCACCAGCCCCCGAAACTGCTGCCTGGAAAATGTTCAACTTCGACAGTCTCAGGATTTTGGCCCTTTCCGATTACTCTGCGGAGCGGTTTGGAATCTTCATTCAGCACGTGAAGCGAACCCCCGGTTCCAAAGATTTCTTTCGTCTCACGCCATGCATCTCCAATGGCTGAGTATGTGACCACTAAGTTAACCATTACACCGGGATATTCGATCACTGCGGCGGCTGTATCTTCTGCTTTATGCTCACATTCCACCACGTACCTGTTCGCTGTAAGAGAAATTGCTTCGGGGACGCCGAACCAGTAGTTCATGAGGTCTATCTGGTGGATCCCGGAGTCACCAAACGCTCCCCCACCGGCTCTATCCCACGTGCCTTTCCAGTTGTCGGACTGGTTCATGCGGGCAAATTCATCGCCAATTATAGTTCCCATAGCCAGGAATGGCCTGCCGATTTCACTGGAGGCAAGCATTTCTTTGACCTTGCGATGGACCGGCATGAGACGCTGATTGAACGCCACATAGAGCTTGACACCCGCTTCAGCGGCAGCTTCAATCATCTCATCCGCTTCACGAAGATTCATAGCAATAGGCTTCTCAAGAAGAACATTCTTCCCCGCCTGAACAGCCGCCATTGCCACCGGATGGTGAAGATAAGTCGGCAGACAGATATCCATCAGGTCTATCTTCGGGTCTGCTAACAAGCTCTTGTAATCCGAACTACACACAGGAACATGAAACTCATTTGCAGTTGACTGACACAACTCCCGGTCCACATCACACAGAGCCACAACATTGACATCCGGGATCTGTGCATAAGCCTGCAAATGCGCCAGACAAACCCCACCAGCCCCAACAATTCCAACTCCAATACTCATCATTCATCTCCTACAAGTCTATTTTGCAATGCTTTCCCTGAACTCTCCCACACCAGTTACCAACATTCCAGTCGCCATAGAGCATATATCAGCTGGTAAAGGTAGATTGAGCATTGATAATGAAATAATGCATAAAAAAGAGGGTGGATAATGCAGTATGTTTGAATACAATGTGTCTAGCAGATCGTATTGTCATCCGTGCTTCCCTCGCATGTCCAAGATACCACACAAACTACTGCATTGACCGATAGATAATGTCTACCAATTTCTAATAGTATGAATTATATCACAAGCCCCCCCAGCATCAAACTCCCCCATCCCCAAGTCCCCTCATTCCCTTCACTCTCCACTCTCCACTCTCCACTCTCCGCGCCCTCCGCGTCTCCGCGTGAAAATCCCTTCGCCAAGCTCTAAATCTCGCCTTAAGAATCCGTCACTAAAATATTATGAAAATATACCGCCAAAACTGATACAAAATTCCGTGTTCCCGTCGTCTTATAATCATGAGAGTGTTTTTCAGCAGCATCACTGGAAGCACAACAAGCCGCCATCCACTCATATAACAAACAGTAGCAATATTCTGTCCTATAAGTCCTATTGGTCCATAAGTCCGTCTGTCACACAAGTTTTTGTTTAATCAACAAGGACATCACTATTTCACACAAAAAATCGGGGGTTTCTGCAAATTTCCAGCAATTTCTGATATAAAACTAGCGTGTTTCAGCAAAAAACAGAGGTATTTAGAGGCTTTTCAACAAAAAATCCGAGCTCAAATCAATCCCAATGAGCTTGAAAAATACAGCCAAAATAATTTTCCCGAACGAACTACCTGTCAAATAGTGTAAAACCATTGATTTCTGTAACTAGGAGGTATAAATTGTGAGGATTGTAAGCAGAAGCAGACTTCGGACGCCAGTCTCCTGACTCCTGACTCCTGACTCCCGCAGTTCACACACAGGACTCAAGAACAACATCAGAGGTGAAAGATGAAAACTTTATCTAATTACATTTCAAAAACGAACTCCATCCACGCTCAAATCATCAAAATCTGAGCTCGATTCGTTCTGGGGAGAATGCAATTTGAAAGCCCAAAACAAACTCAAAACGAATAGTCGTCGTCACAATACGTCAACTTAGCTAAATAAGTCTTTCACATCATCTGCATTTAATGACTTGAAGAACCCGTTCTCGTTTGATATCAGCTGGTCCACCAGGTCGCGCTTCCGGTCCTGCAGCTCCAGAATCTTCTCCTCAACTGTGCCCTTGGCTATCAGCCTGTTGATGAAGACCGGGTTCTCCTGGCCTATCCTATGTGTCCTGTCGCTGGCCTGTCTCTCTACTGCCGGGTTCCACCAGGGGTCGATGTGGATCACGTAATCCGCTGCTGTCAGGTTCAGCCCTACTCCGCCGGCTCTCAGGCTGATCAGGAAGAATGGCATCTCAGTGTCGTTCTGAAAGGCGTCCACCTTCTCCTGCCGGTTCTGGGTGTGCCCGTCCAGGTACATATAGGGGATCTGCTTTGCATCCAGCTCAGCCCTGATCAGCTTCAACATCTGGGTGAACTGGGAGAAGACCAGGGCCTTGTGCCCCTCAGCCCGCAGGGTCTCAAGCTCCTCCATCAGCACTTCCAACTTGACCGACCCGCCCTTATACGCCTTGTCGATCAGTTTTGGATGGTTAGCCAGTTGCCTCAACCGCAGCAGGCCTTCGAGTATCTTCATCCTGGCTTCGTTCATACCTGAGGAGTCAATGAGCCCGAGGAGCTCAGCTCTATACCTGTCCCGGGCCTGGTTGTAAAGTAGCTGCTGAGGAGCCTCCATCTCGCAGTAGATGACCCTCTCAGTCTTGGGAGGCAGCTCTGGAGCTACTTTCTCCTTGGTCCGCCTCAGGATAAAGGGGTAGACCAGCTTGCGCAGGTGCTCAGCAGTCTCCCTGTCCCCACGCCGCTCGATAGGGTTCACAAACTCGTTGGTGAAATAGTCCAGAGAACCCAGCATGCCGGGGTTGATAAAGGCAAACTGGCTCCAGAGTTCACTGGTGGAGTTCTCCACCGGTGTGCCTGTCAGGACCAGCTTATGGTCCCCTTTGAGGAGCCTGGCAGCCTTTCCAGTCAGGCAGACAGGATTCTTCACAGCCTGAGACTCATCCAGGATCACATAGTGGAACCTGTAAGCGCTGAGGATATCCACATCCCGCAGCATGATGCCATAGGTAGTCAGCACCAGGTCATAGTCGTCGAATTGCTTATCATCCTTGATCCGGTCACTCTCAGCGTGTATCAACACCCTGGCATCGGGAGTAAAGTGGGAGGACTCCCTTTTCCAGTTCTCCAGCAGGGACTTGGGCATCACGACAAGGTCAGCTCTCTTCGCATGACCTGACTTGCGCAGCGAGTTGAGGAAGACCAGCGCCTGGATGGTCTTTCCAAGTCCCATATCGTCAGCCAGGCACCCGCCAAACTCGTTGTCGTGGAGAAAGTGCAGCCAGTCATAGCCAAACTTCTGGTAGTGCCGCAGCTCACCCACAAAGCCTTCAGTCAGGTCTTTGGGCTCGATGCTGGTGATGTTCTTCAGCCGTTCACGCTGCTTCAGGAACTGCTCATCCACACCGTCCCATTCGGCTTCTTCAACAGCCGCATCGAGTATCATAAGCTGAGACCTGGTCAGTCTCATGCCGTCTTCAGTATCTTTGGACAGGTTGAACAGGTGCCGGTAGCGGTCTATCCACTCCTTGGGGATCTCACCGATAGACCCGTCGCACAGCTTGATAAACCTCTCGTGCTTCTTGACAGCCTTGCGGATATCCGCGAGAGGCACTTCCAGGTCTCCGAAGCTGGCAACAGCCTTAACGTCGAACCAGTCGATGCCTGAGGACACCGAGACCTTCATCTTCGGCACCGACCTGTTGATGCGGACGGATTTTATATCGTCCTCACCATAGACCTCAAACCCGGCTTCAACCAGCTTAGGCACGTAGCCGACCAGGAAGTCCACAGGGCTGGTATTCTGCCGCAGCAGCATCCCGTCACTGTTGGGATCACGCTTCATACCATAGGAGGATATACTCTTGAAACAGCGCTGCTCAGATACGCTGTCACGGTGGATCTTGATTAATACCCGGTTCTCAGGATCCCATTTCATATCCGACTCCGGGAACTCTTTCCGAAGAGGCAACTCGTGACGGTCATACGCAAACCGCAGCTCTGCGTTCAACTCGTGGTCGGATTCACTGAGGTAGATACGCGGCACCATCTCGACAGCCAGTTCCTGCGTATCACCCAGTGCGTCCCCGGTAACCCGTGCCCGTTCAGACAGCACCGGCAGATACTTCTCAAAGAAGGCGTTCTCCTCAGTGGAGGGCACCTGAATAGACCCGAGGTTCATCTGATTGCGGAGGAAGTCAGCGTTCTCTTCGACCTTGAATATGTCCGAACCCATAAGCACCCACAGAGGCTTTTCAGAGATTATACTGCCGCTCTTTGGGCTTGCCAATATCGCATTGCCGTCCAGGACTACTCTTGCATCAACCGACAGGCCATCATCAACCCCTGCCACGCTGATCTCAACCGAAGCTGGCTCTTTGTGGATCTTAACAAGCTGGTGGTCTCTGCGTCCCATCGTGTAGTGGAAGACTATGCTGTCCGATATCAGCGGTAGCACTTCATCCGGTGACACTTCACCGGGTCGCCACCTGTCTGTTATCACCCTGACAGCCGCCATCTCAACCAGTGTAGGGTCCAGCAGCTTGTTCAGGTAGGACTTGTTGTGGACCGACTTGAGATGCTCAAACATATCCTCATCCAGGATCCGCATGCCAAGGGCTTCCCTATCGTTCTGGAGTGACTGATCGACATGGTCAATAGGTATAACCCATGCCTCCACACTGTATCTTGAATAAGCTCTGCAGACAGCAAAGAGCAGGATGTGCTTGGGGCTGGGTTTCCGGGTAGTATCTTTCTCAGCCAGTACCCTGTCCAGTACCCTGCTCCATCTTGGTGGAACCGGTTTCCGAAAGAAAGACCTGAGGGTAAGTAAAGCGCAGACCTTGTGTGAACATATCTTCTGGTTGTTCTCACGTGCAGTCAGGCAGTCACAAGTAAGGTGAAGATACCTGTCCGGGTAGACATCGTCCAGCCAAGTCTCAATATGCCGTAGGCCGGTCAACGCATCATTGACAGTAAGCTCAGCCCTCAAGTCATCAGCAGACACAACCGCACCACGGTTCTGTGCATGCAACAACCTGCCTGCATCTATAACATAGCGTGACGCGGTTCTAATAATAGTCTCACTGTCAACATTCCGAAGTGAATACTTTGGGGGCTTATCGGTAAATTTTGGCATGAAAAATGGCCTGCGACTTCCTTTGTTGTAACTCTTCCATTGTATCACAGAGGCAGGAAATCATACAGGCCAACAACCCTCCAGATCGGAAAACCTGGAGGGATACAGGGGATATTGCAGTTACTGCTGCTTCAGAGGTCTTCTGAACAAGCCGAAGCTGGATATAGCTGCGTTCACTCTGGACTTGTTAATACGCAGGCGGACTTTAGAGGTAGTCACATCGTCAAAGCGCAGGATGCGTTTATGGCCGACAGTGGTCCCACGGGAAATCTGCTGCCATTTTCCATTGTCCCAGGCATCAATGAAGAACTCTTCAATGTGCTGGCCATTAGCTATATATTCCTGCAGCATGGCTGTGTTGAATGTCCTGGCCACACCCAGATCATACTCGATGACGGCGAACGTAACACCGTCTGCTGTTGCCCAGTATGAACCTTTCTTGCCATCGACAGTCTTGCTTGCATCATGCCCTCTTGTAGAGACAGAAGCAGTAGCTCTGGCGCCTTTGATAAGATCGTTGGTGAAAGTGCTCCTGAGGTATTCCCCTATCTCATGCAGGCGCTGGACATCGTTTTCATGGAACCTGCCGCGCCTGTCAGGAGGGATATTAAGCAACAGTTGAGCATTTCCACCCACCGAGCTAAAGTAGACATCCAGCAGGTGGTCCAGGGACTTAACCTGGTTGTCTTCAGTAGAATGGTAGAACCAGCCAGGCCGTATGGAGGTATCAACCTGAGCTGGATGCCAGATCAAGCCGACATTATTTTTAGCCGCTTCAGTAAGTTTCTCACGAGAACCTATATCGGGATCGTCAGCTTTGCAGGACTCCGGAACAACGCTCCATTCGCTCTCCCTGCATACACCGGCTTCGTTACCGCACCACCGGACATCAGGGCCACATATGCTTATTGCTGCGTTTGGCTGAAGCTCCCGGACAACGTCGTAGAAACTCTGATAATCATATTCCTGTCTTTTGCCGTTAGGCCCTTCACCGCATGCGCCATCAAACCAGACTTCACAGATAGGCCCGTAGTTGGTAAGAAGCTCACGGAGCTGGTTCCTGAAATGCTCATTGTACTTTGGAGAGTCACCATAGGAGGGATCGTGTCGGTCCCAGGGAGACAGGTAAACGCCAAACTTGATACCGCCTTTGCGGCAGGCATCAGAGATCTCCTTTACAACATCACCTTTGCCATTCTTCCAGGGGCTGTTCTTCACAGAATGCTCAGTGAACTTGCTGGGCCAGAGGCAAAATCCGTCATGATGCTTGGCAGTAAAGATAATCTCGCTTATCCCGGCGTCCTTGCACGCCTTTACCCACTGGATAGCATCAAGGTCGGATGGGTTGAATATCTGAGGGTCTTCAGTACCCTCCCCCCACTCCCGGTCTGTAAATGTATTTACTCCGAAGTGTATAAAGCATGCAAACTCCAGTTCCTGCCAGGCTAACTGACGCGGAGCTGGCTTTACACCTGCGGCCTTTATTAATATATCGTCCATCCTATCCCCCGATTCAAGCTTAGTCACCCGGGCACCATAGGCACCCAGCGATGCGATCGACAAAATTATCACGGCCAATAATATTCGTATCATGACACCTCAACCAGTCCGATGCTGTTTCATCCAATTTTCATTCACCGAATACAATCAATATCCCTTCTTCAAGCCTTGGTTATCAATGCCGATAATTTTACTCGTATAGTGTGGAACACCAGGCCCACAAGTGCAGTCCTAAATTTATAACAAACCTTCCCACCCTTATAAAGCTCTTAAGCTAAACACTTAGGAGCTTTTTTTTGACCCTAACCCAAAACCTATCTTACACTGCATTGACTGGTTAATGATGGTATGATATTATCTCACTTATACCATAAGTACTAACCCGCATTATTCATGATTGACTCGCTTTCGCCCCTACTGCCGGTCGAAAGCAGAGCTTGGTGAATAAATCGGGCTAACTGGTGAATAATGACTACTGAATTACAAAATCTTGACCTGGACAGACCACTTAAACACGAAGCATTGCGAGATGCCCTGCGACGTGCTATAGAAAGTGGTGAACTCAAAGAGGGTGAACAGATAGCCTCTCAGAACAAGATGTGCAAGCTCTATGGGGTAAGTCATCACACGGTAAGGGAAGCTGTTTCCTCTCTCGTATCAGAAGGCTATCTATCCCGCTCTCAAGGCAAAGGAGCCTTTGTTAACAAACTCAAAATCAAGAGACTTGTTATCGGAACAATGCTCCCCCACGGCAGAGAGATGGTATCTGCTAACCAGCCACTCGGATATGATGTTATTGCTGCCTATGTCTACTACCTTGAGGATGAACTACGCCGTAGCGAAGCCTCTATGATGCTCTTCCTGGCACAGGACGATCCGCAGATTGAAGTAGAGAATGTTAATCATCTGGTTGGGCACAACGTCGATGGCATCATCGCTTACCATACAGGCAGACCAGAGGGTCAGGAGAGCTTGAAAAAGGCTTCTGATTCCGGTACTCCGGTTGTACTAATAGATAGGCATTCAGACATATATGACTTTGACTACGTGGTCACCGACAACTATCAAGGCTCTTGCGAGATAATCAGAGAACTGGTCAGCAGAGGTTGTAATAAAATCGGTTACTACGCCAATCTGAATTTCCCAAATACAACTGCCCTGACTCGATTCCAAGCGTACAAAGATACTCTCTTAGAACTTGGTATGCTTGATGAATCCCTGATCTATAACTTCATAGAAGACCGCGAACGAGGAGCATCTGATTGCGTGATATCCAGTATCAAGTCAATGCTGGAGACCCCTGGATGCGGCTTGTTTGCTGACAGTATGCTACAAGCCAATGAGGTATTCAAAACACTTGGTGACGATTTCAAACCAAAGGGTAGAGTCCATCTTGCAGCCTTTGACGAGGGAACACTCGACGTTGGATTTGATCACGTATTAGTACAGGCTCTGCAGCCATTAGCTGACATAGCAGCAACCAGTGTAAATATATTGGCTGCAAAAATTGCGGGTGACAAGCAAAGACATGCAATCAAGCTAAAGCCCAAATTAAGAATAGTATCCACTGAGCAACGCTAAAATATTCAATGATCTATGACTATAAAACGGAGGACTTAACGTGAGGATTGTTATAAAGCTAATCATTCTATGTGTAATTGCTGTAAGTATTGCTACTCAAGGATTTTGTGTAGAGAGGAATCCTCAGTGGCGCAGTGCCTTAAAACCCAAAGGCGTATCAGCAGAAATGCTAACACTTGCAGTCCGTGGTGTAACATCATATCGTATTGTGATTCCTGCATCCCCGAACACTAAAGAGATAAAGGCTGCCGATGATCTGGCTCTGTGGCTGGGTGAGATGACCCGAGCAAAATTCGCAATCGTTCGGGAATCGGGCACATTTACTCCCACAGGTAGAGAGATCAGTGTTGGAAGAACCCTACTCTTTGCAAAAGCAGATACAGGGATTGATATCAAGAAACTGAGGCTGGATGGATATGGTGTAGCGGTCAAAGGCAGCACACTGTTCATAGTCGGTGGGACAAGGAGGGGTATTATTAACGGTGTCTACTGTCTGCTTGAAGAAGATCTCAATTGCAGATGGTATGCCATCAACACGACCAGTATTCCTCACGTCCCAACACTCAAATTCCGACCAGTCCAAAGAACTTACAACCCAAAGTTAGAAACGATGAGGGATATATATTACTGTGATGCTCTGCAGACCGACTTCTCGATTAGGAATAAAACGTTTGCACTTTATGGATATGTACCGGAGGAATGGGGAGGCTTTTTGAGTCTGCCATTTCCGCATGTGCATACATATTTTAAGTGGGTACCTCCGGAGAAATACTTCGCTGAGCATCCGGAATACTTCTCGCTCAACAAAGGTGTGCGGGTAGCTCACCAGCTCTGCATAACCAATCCTGATGTCCAGCGCATCATTATGAGTGAGGTAAGGAATTATCTAAAAGAGAATCCTAACACTAAGATTATCGATGTTTCACCATATGATGGATGGGACTATTGTGAGTGTCCAGAGTGCACCAAGGCTGTGCAAACTGAAGCCAGTCAAATGGGACCTCTCATGAAAGTGGTCAATGATGTCGCTGATATGGTGAAGAAGGAATTTCCCAATACCCTGGTTTCTACTTTAGCATATAAGGACACTGTTGTTGTTCCAAAGTACATACGTCCCAGAGACAATGTGGTTATTTGGTTATGCACCGATGCACATTCGCCTCACAGGTTGAATTATGTATGGGAAACAAAGGTAACAGCCGATGCGATAAAAGCATGGGGAAAGATTGGCGCTAAATCCATTGTTTGGGATTATCCTGTTGAGTTCAACTTCCTGGAACCCAATATCAACCTGGCAGTATTGGCTGACAATATCAGGTTCTATGTAAACAATGGCGCAAGCGGTGTATTTTTACAGTCCGCCGATGATGATAACACTGCTGCAGACCACAGTTATGCAAGGTCCTGGATATCATCAAAACTTCTGTGGGACCAGTCACTTGATACAAAAAAACTGTTGAAAGATTTCAACTATGGGTTCTATGGAAAAGCTGCTCCACAGTTGCAACAATACGATCAGCTTCTTTGGGATTCCTGGTTGAATTACCGCAAGGATATGAAAAAGAAGGATTATCCAGGTCCCAAGATTTGGGGTATCCTACCCAAGTCCTGGAGTCTTATGGAAGAAGCTCAACAGATCGCATCTGATGATCCCGAATTGATCAGAAGAGTCCGAGTAGCCCAGCTCCCCGTTCTTTATAAGCTGGGTTGTATGGGCCCTGGAACAGATATGAAGACATATCTTGCCAGGATCGACTATTTTGAAAAAACTGCAAAAGAGATGAAGTTCCACTTGGTCGATGCATTTGGTGTACGTGATATTGACACTCTTTGCACAAGCTGGCGCCGCCACGCGCAGTTGGACCTTTCCAGACTTGGTGTAATGACCTTGCCATCCGCCTGGAAATGTTCATCCGATCCCAGCAACATAGGAAAAGACCAAAACTGGTTCAAATCGGACTTCAACGATTCGACCTGGAAAGATGTCCGGGTAGATTTGAACAAAGGTTGGGAAGAACAAGGATTCCCTGACTATGATGGATTTGGCTGGTATCGAACTAGTTTCAATGTTACAGGTGATACCCTCAAACAACCAGGATTGAGAATGTTCTTCGGGGCTGTTGATGAAGAAGCTGAAATATGGATAAATGGCCGAAAAGCCTGCGACCACACAATTGCTTCTACCGGCAGGACAGTAGAGTCTTTGTGGGATGAACCATTCCTTTTCGATCCGATTCCTTATCTAGTTGAAGGTAATAATACAATTGCAGTCAGAGTCCATGATATGCTGCATCAGGGGGGAATTTGGAGACCTGTCTACCTGGTCTGGGGCGAATTAGTCTCCGACACTCGTGAACTCTATAGCCTGGTGGAAAGAAAAACTGCAAAATGAGTATTCCCCAGCCCGCATTATTTCGGCTTTTGCCCCTACTGCCGGGTAAAAGCGAAGTTTTGTGAATAATGCGGGGTAGCCCTTGACAGTCTTGGTGCGCACTGGTACACTTTGTCAAGGCTATACAATTGTGATAGAGGTAATGCACGGGGTATTATACTTCGACCTCTTATCAATCACGCGCTGAGTTGCGCGTAGATTCCTTTTGACAATGCGGAAGGAGCTAATATGAAGAGACTACTGGTTCTTGCGGCGCTGCTGGCAATAATTATGGCATGCGCAGCCGTGGCTCACGCCACACCAACCCTTTCAGGTGCAACCGGAGGAGTAGCGCTTCCTGATGTGAAGACAACTCCTACAGGCGTTCTGGATCTAGCTCTTACTTACCAGAGACAAGATTTAGACACTGCGGAGGAAGCAACCCACGCCACTGCAACTTATGGACTGAGCAGCAACGCTGAACTTGGTCTAAAATACACCTGGCAGGCAGGTAATGGCACTACAGGGCTTAATAACTGGGGCGCAAACTTCAAATACGTACTGCCTATCAAGTTCATGGATCTTGATATAGCAACCGGAATGAACTATGCAAAGTATAAAGATCTGGGAACAAACCAGTTTCAGGCTTATGTCGTAGGTGGAGCCAATGTCTGGCAGTCTTACGATGGCGATCGAACTCTAGACTTTAATGTCGGAGTCAATTGGACAAAGTTTGAAACCACTGGACCTGACATCCAGAGATTCCGTGGGTTTACAGTACTCGACTATGGTTTCAGAAACAATCTGCACATGGTCGGAGAATATCAGACAGAAGCAAAAATGGACAGCGATCCTCTTACTTCACTGGCTGTCAGATACCATATGGATGAGAACTTGTCCTGGCAGTTTGGCATAACAAATGCTTTCCGTGGAGTGACTGGTGGAGATGAGCACAACTGGTTCATAGGAGCTAATTACAGCTTGTCTCAGTTCCACGAGAAGTAACTTTATTGCCACTTATTATTGAGTGGCACGCATTATTCATAATTAACTCAGCTTTTGTCCCTACTGTCGGATAAAAGCGAAGATGGGTGAATAAAGCGGGCTAGCCCGCATTATTCATGATTGACCCAGCTTTTGTCTCTATTGCCAGACAAAAGCAAAGCTTGGTGAATAAAGCGGGCTAGATTAACAGACGGGTCGGAGTGTAAATTCCGACCCGTTTGGCGTAATATGCCCCATTTATCTCGTTTTTCTGTTAAAACTAGCAATTTTCTTCGCAAAACACTCTCATCAAGAAGGATATTACAGCCTGCACGGCTAATAATGGCTACTGAATGTCAGGCTAAGGCCTGTGTATTCTGGAAAGGGCGGTGATACTTAAATGGAAGCATATTGTGTAAAGTGCAAAGCTAAAAAAGAGATGAATGAAGCTAAAGCCGTAACCATGAAAAACGGCAAGCCAGCAACCCAGGGTATATGCCCAAGTTGCGGTACTAAAATGTTCAAGATCGGCAAGTCTGCTTAGTAAGTCCTTGCCTGGAATCAGTATGGACTTGGCGGAACAATTAATCTGCATTATTCACCGAATTCGCTTTTTTCCGATATTTTAGGACAAAGCTAAATCAGTAACAAATAATACAGGTTAGTGTTCCGCCATTTTTTGTCTGACATTTGGGCTGAAGTATATTTCTGTACAGCCGATAATAGTAGTATTGACCCATTCTACCCCGTGTGCAAGGAAGCAATAAGAGGTACTCTGCCAGATGTCTGATTCCAAATTGAATGCTAACTACCGATATGGTCTTGACCTATATGACAAAGGGCTGTTAAAAGAGGCTATTACGGCCTTTGAAGCAGTATTGTCCGAAATGAGCCCAAATAGCCCGGAAGCAAGGTTATCGCGGTTCTACATCGGAGAAGCGCACGCTGCGCTGGCCGAAACATCCCTGCAGCAAGGTTCAAATACAACTGCAGAAGAACACTTGAAAGAAGCTGTTCAGCAAAACCCCAATTTTCCTGACATGCATTATCAGCTAGCCATGGTTTTGTTAGAGAAAGGTGATTTCCAGGATGCAACACTGCATCTTAACACCGCTCTCGAACTAAATCCTGACTACGCCAAAGCAATGTTGTTGCTTGGAGTGCTTGCCTATCAGATAGGTGAATTTGAAGTTGGAATCGCACGAATACTGCGGTCCGTAGAAATGGAGCCCAGGTTCGATACTCCAATGATGCAAGAAGGCAAGGTCGCGCACTTTGCAGGAAAGCACCGAAAAGCTCTAGCAAGATTCATTGAGCTCTCTATAACAGATATTGATGAGATCTCACTGTATATCAATAATGGTAAATCAGCCTACAGGTCCGGTGATTACGAAGTAGCCACCAAGTCATTCAGACAGGCTTTGCAGATGCAGGATTCCTATCCGGACATTCATAACTGGCTTGGATTGTCATTATTATCCTGTAAACAAGCAACGGAAGCGTTGGAGCATTTCGAAAAGGCTATCCATCTAAACCGTAATTTCGTATCCGCTATCATCAATGCAGGTGTTGCGTGTGACATGGCCGGACGCCCTGAAGATGCACGCAATTACTACACCAAGGCAATAATGATAGATCCTGACAATCCCGAAGCCAGAGAAAGACTTCATGGAAACACCAAAGTCTTAAACTGATAAAAGTAATGCATTTTATTCTGAACGCAGTGTAAGCTCCGACAGGTAGATTAGTCACTGCGTTCAGAATCGTACAGAGCTATAAATCTTCCCCTATAATAATCCACTAACCATTGTCCTTTTTCTTCCAAGATTGACCAAGGCGAACGCACCTAAACAGTAACTAAGAGATATACTGCGGGAATTGAGCATAGACGAGATTCGGAACATCCAGTAAATCCGGCATTCCCGCAGTATATCCAACGCATCAAAAATAAATATCCGCAGATTTCGCAGATTTGCGCAGATTTTCAGAAAAGAGAACTGCAAAATGCGCCTAACACGCAATATTCAGAATGTGTTCCATCCATCCTATTTAGAAAATTGATCTGCAGATAGAATAAGACGCGTTCGGCCTGCAGGATTGACCTTTTCGCAGGAAACGCTAACATGTAAGCAATAAAGCAACACAATGTGATTCATACCTTGGCCCGCATTATTCGTGATTGACTCTACTTTCGCCCATACTGCCGGTCGAAAGTAGAGTCTGGTGAATAAAGCGGGTTAGTTGAAAGGACACTTGAGATGAAAATAGGAATTATCGGATCTGGCGGAATTGCCAACGCCCACGCAGGGGCATATGCAGCAAATAACTGCGAGATAATCGCTGTAACAGACGCCAATGCTGAAACTGCTAAGCAGTATGCTGCTACGCACGGCGGCAAGGTATATAAAGACTACAAAGAACTGATCGATCAGGCCAAACCGGATATCGTCAGTATCTGCACTCCCCCTGTTGCACACGAGGAAGCTGCTGTGTACGCTCTCAATGCAGGCGTCAACGTATTGTGCGAAAAGCCAATGGCCTTTGACATAGCTTCTGCTCATAGAATCCGTGAAGCCGTCAGAAAATCATCAGCAAAGTTTATGCCCGCCCACAGGCATCGTTTCCTGCCAGCTAATATCAAAATGAAAGAGATCATTGCATCCGGTAAGATCGGCGTGCCTGTACTCTTTAACAATATCTTCTGCGGTCCCTCATTCGGAATGGAAGGCAGATGGTTCACCCAAAAGGCTATAGCTGGCGGCGGTTGTATACTTGACACAAACAGCCATTCCATCGATCTCTTTAGGTTTATTGTTGGTGAAGTTGCTGAGCAGACAGCTGTGATGCATAGACATTTCAAGACAACAGATGTCGAGGATGCCGGGATTCTGGTGGTTAAATCTGTAGACGGCGCCCTGGGTGTAATGGAATCTGCATTCTTTATTGGCGCAGGCGCTGCATACATCGACATTATGTGCTCAAACGGCAAAATACGGTTCGACTATTTTGTGCCTGACAAGGTTGTATATACGGTTATGGGCGAAGAGAATAGCGTGGAGGAAATTGTGACTCCAAGTGATGGCTTCAAAGAGCAGGTTACGCACTTGATCGGCGCCATTAAGGGTGAACACGAGTTGAGCTGCACAATTGAGGACGGAGTCCGGGCGACTGAGATTATCTGCTCAAACTATAAGTGAGGTCAATATGTCGTTTTTTATGACTGAGACAATTGACATCCAGGCTCATAATGCAGAAGCTAAAGCAGTATGGGAAGCGTTTCGTGCCGGTCCCCCCACACGGGTACCGGTATCTATCGTTGGAAGTATATCCAACTATCTGCTCAATCCAGTGTTGAACACACATGGATGGACATTCAAAGACTATTTTGAAAATCCCGATGTGCAGATCCAAGCCCAGTTGGAGTATCAGAGATGGCAAAGGTTCCATGTTGTCTGTGACAATGAGATGGGAATGCCGGAGAATGGCTGGCAGATCAACCTGGATTTCCAGAATTGTTATGATGCTGCCTGGTTTGGATGTGACTTTCACTATATCGATGGACAGGTACCCGATACGGAGTTGTTTTTCAAAGATAATCCGAGGGCACTATATGATATGCCTGCGGAACTGCCATACAACAATGGAATAATTGCCAGGGGTATAGAATTCTTCGAATATATGCATGAAAAATGTCCCAATATGGAGTTCGAAGGAAAACCTGTATTGCCCCCGGAAAGATACGCCGGCGAGGGTATGGACGGACCTTTGGATCTTGCTTATAAGCTGCGTGGAGCAGATAATCTACTTATCGATATGCTGGTAGATGAACAGTATTTCCACGACCTGATGAGCTATATTACGGAGAATATAATCCGGCGTATCAAGTCTCTTAAGAAGAAGCGTTGGGAACGGCTGCCTAATGCAGCAGACAAAGACCGCGTTAAAGGCCCTTACGGCTACGCTGACGACGCGATGGCCTTGATATCAGTGGATCAATATGCTCAGTATGTTCTACCTTATCACAAGAGGTTTTTCGAGGAGTTCAGTGACGGCTCCCCGGCATGCATTCACTTGTGCGGAGATTCCACAAGACACTTCAAGTTCCTCAGAGATAATCTCAACATTATGTTCTTCGATACAGGGTTTCCAGTAAACCACGGCGCCCTCAGAAAAGAACTCGGGAATGAAGTTGAAATAGGTGGTGGGCCTACGGTAATGACTATCAAATACGGAAGCCCTGGTGAGATCGAAGCAGAAACAAGACGCATATGTGAATCCGGCATAATGGACGGCGGCAAATTCATAATGATTGCTGCAAATAACATGGCTCCATGCACGCCGGTAGAAAACGTCAAAACACTATACGATGCAACGAAGAAATACGGGGTTTACTAGCTCTGTATTAATTTCGTGTATAACCCCCGCTTCACACTCGTAGGAGAGCACATCAAACTGCTCTCCTTTGTTAATATTTATAGCACTAATGTTTGACTATCTGGGTGTTTTATGGTAATAATTAGTTGTGAACGGAGGTGGGGTATGAGTAAAGTCTCCAATGCTTTTGGTGAAATAATCAGAAGTTTCCTGGAACGCAATCAGCTTACACTGCGGGCTGCTGCTCTGCAGTCTGAAATCTCTGCTGCATACTGGAACGATATGTCTGATGGAAGGGTGCCTTCAGAGGATGTAATCAGCAAGATATGCAGTATTTTCGAGGATTTAGATGAGAACGCTTTACGGGATGCTGCAGGTTTAGCTCCAGCCTGGGATGATATGGATATTGCAGATGCTGTAGCACTCTATCTAAGGCACAACCAGAGCATACCGGAAGAAGGTGCCAAGCAGGTTATTGAGTTTGTAAAAGAAACAATGGAACTCTACGAAAAACGTGAAAAGAGTTGAGTAAGCTCTATTATACGGATGAAGCTGAGATGCTGGCACACAAGGCATGGGAAACCCTGCAGCTCTCTCCCCCCGTTGATCTCTACCGGGTTGCGGAATCATTGGGTTTAGATATTTGCGAAAAAGAATTTGATGATTCCATTGACGGAGTATATGTCAGGTTGCCGGAAGGTTTTTCCAGAATAGGACTAAATAATCTTTACACCAAACCTATGTCAAGACGCCGGTTTACTTTAGCACATGAGATAGGTCACCACTTGCTATCACGAAAAGTTAATCCTGGTAGAAATTTGTTCTTCGTGGATGGTTCCAAAACTGGCTCAACCATAATGGAGAAAGCCTGCAACCGTTTTGCGGTTCTGTTGCTGATGCCTGAGAGGTTGATAAAAGAACACCACGAACAGCTGGCTCATAATCCTGAGAACAGATTAGCTATACTTTCAGACCGATTCGGAGTCTCTAATTGGGCAATGCGGAGAAGACTCAAAGAAATTGGCCTACAGCCTATGGGATACACCGGTAGAAAAACGGGAAACTGGTCGGAATAGTTCCCCTCCAAGCCGGGAAGCTTAAAGGGGAGTTGTATCGAATACCTGCTATAAGCTTAAGCTTTTATATCTTCAAATAGAACACCGCTCATGTATCTCTCGGCTGCGTCAGGGAGGATAACAACTATAACTTTACCAGCGAACTCATCCATTCTAGCTAGCTGATCAGCTGCGGCCATTGCTGCTCCACACGATATTCCAGCCAGTATACCTTCATCTGTGGCAAGTCTCCTGGCATAATCCACAGCTGTGGTGCTATCAATTCTTTCTACCCGGTCTATTATGGATAAATCCAGGACTTCAGGAATGAACCCAGCTCCTATTCCTTGAATACGGTGAGGGGATATTTTTATCTGGCCATTGTTTAACGTCTGGGTAATAACAGGTGATTCTGCAGGTTCAACAGCGACTGATGTTATCTGTTTTCCTGCAGTGTTTTTTATGTAGCGGGATAAACCGGTTATGGTTCCCCCGGTCCCAACTCCGGACACTATGACATCAACTAGACCGTCTGTATCTTTCCATATTTCAGGACCTGTAGTTTTTTCGTGGATTGCCGGATTGGCGGGATTTTTAAACTGCTGCGGCATGAAATATTTTTCCGGATCTGAGGCTAATATTTCCTCAGCTTTAGCAATCGCCCCTCTCATACCCAGTGCACCATCAGTGAGTACCAGGTTAGCACCAAGCGCCGCCAGCACTTTTCTGCGTTCTATGCTCATCGTTTCAGGCATGGTTAAGTTTACTTTATAACCTCTGGCTGCTCCGACAAATGCCAGTGCAATACCGGTATTTCCGCTGGTTGGTTCTATGATCTCTTTACCGGCACCAAGTTGCCCCTTAGCCTCTGCATCCCATATCATTGATGCTCCTATCCGACACTTAATAGAATATGCCGGATTCCTGCCTTCTATCTTGGCAAGTACTGTAGCCTTGGCACCCTCTGTGATCCTGTTGATCTTAACCAGGGGAGTATTACCGATTGAATACGAGTTGTCTTCAAACCACGCCATTTCTCTCACCTCTATTGATTATATGATGCTAACTAGAAAAAAGTCTCTATCTGTGTAAATACTATCGGAATAGTATTGTATTTGTCCATGTCTCAAATATTAGGATACCCAAATCATTATCCTAATCCACAACTTATTGCATTTATCCTAAACGAGCATTGGCAAGGGAATTTGCACAAGCACAATCGCGAGTAGACGGCATATTAGTAACCATATCAACGATTAATTCCTTCACCCGGCTGTTATTGGCATTTAACACCTTTACGACTTCCTCTGAGTTTACAGGCTCGACAGCTCCCTGGGCAACTATTCCAGCATCATAATCTGTGACTAGAGCAATATTCACGTAGCACATTTCTTGCTCCAGAGCTAATACACACTCCGGATAAACGGTCATGTTTACTGTACTCCAGTCCATTTTGGTGAACCAGAGACTCTCTGCCTTTGTAGAGAATCTTGGTCCTTGTATAATAACTACGGTGCCACCCTCGTGAACTGTAACACCCTTTGCCCGTCCACAGTCTACTGCAAGGCGTATGAGCCTGGGGCAGAAAGGGTCAGCAGATGAGATGTGCGTGGTAATTGGTCCGTCGTAGAAAGTGTCCTTACGCCCGTTGGTTCTGTCTATGAATTGATCTGAGACTACGAAGTCACCAGGTTTAATGTCAGGCTGGAGGCTCCCGACACAGGTTGGTCCAATAATGCGGGTTACACCCAGCTGCTTCATTGCCCAGATATTTGCTCTAAACGGAATTGAATGTGGTGGATATTGGTGGGTTTTGCCGTGCCTGGGTAGAAAAGCTACAGACTTGCCGGCAATCCGTCCGACAGCCAGAGTATCACTTGTAGGTCCATACGGAGTATCCATTTTGAACTCAACAGGATCTGAGAGTAGTGAGTAGAATCCTGAGCCGCCAAATACTCCAATTTCTGCTTTATGTGTTTCCATTATCTACAATCATCTCCTTGACTTTCAGGATCGCGGCCTGAGCTGCTGCTTGCTCTGCCTGTTTCTTGTTTTTTCCGGTCCCACTACCAAGCACTATATCATCTATCTTGACTACGACAGTAAATGTTTTGTCGTGATCTGCACCTTCCTGGCTTGTTATACCATAAACAGGAGCTTTCTTAAGTGATCCCTGAGTCAGTTCTTGAAGAGCTGTTTTGAAATCACGTATATA
The DNA here is from genome assembly GCA_942493375.1 of Abditibacteriota bacterium. Lineage (GTDB taxonomy): Bacteria > Armatimonadota > UBA5829 > UBA5829 > UBA5829. The sequence continues at coordinate 2,275,163 of OW818698.1, forward strand.
GTCATCAATCTTGATGTCAGCAAGTATTGGTGCGATGGCCTTCAAAACGAAAGATCTGGCTGCTTCTAATCCACAGTCTATATATACAACCGCTACGAGGGCTTCAAATGTGTCCGAGAGAATTGAAGGGCGCAATCTGCCTCCCCCACTCTCTTCTCCAGCACTCATTAATATCACATCCTTAACACCCAGTGACAATGCACCTTCTGCCAATACGGGTTCACTGACTGCCACCGCTTTGGCCTTGGCCAATTCACCTTCTTTGCGGCCGGGAAAAGCATTGAACAGGTATTCTGCAACAATAACTCCGACGACAGAGTCCCCCAGGAATTCCAATCTTTCATTACTCTCTGCTGAGGGATCGTCACCGAGATATGACCGATGGGTCAGGGCTTTACCAAGCAAGCGGATATCTTTTATATCCGGATGCAATCTTTTCGAGAATTCTCTGAGTGTTGTTTCGTCTTGTACCATAGAGCTAATTATATCAATGCAGAAGTATAGAGGCAAAGAACTATTGCAGACACAGCTATGCTGTAAACATTTATGTAGAACATGTAAACACGTGCATTGGACATATAAATTCGGATCATAGAAACAAACATCGTTCAATACTGCATATCCTGAATAATGAACAACGTGCGTAGTTCGTTGACATGGAATTGCACTATGGTATAATAAGAGTATATATATTATGCTGACAACAGTTGTATGAGGGTTACCGCCGGAGCTTGGCAGCCCGGCGTTTTTCGTATAATTCGCACTATTCCGATTCAAACTGGCTTCTTAGCCCGCATTATTCATGACTGACAGTGTAAATGCATAGCATTTACACTCGGTGTAATTGCTATGCATTTACACTCTCAGCTTTTACCCCTACTACCGGGCAAAAGCGAAGCTTGGTGAATAAAGCGGTTAATGGTCATACAGCAGATTGTAATGTCTGCAATGGCAAAGGACTGGGGTAAGGAATGCAGAAACGTTCTGTTATTATAATTGTTTTGCTTCTGGCTTTGAGTTTTACATGTGGAATAGCGGCTAGAAATTGGGGTTTGAAAGATAGTTCAGATTCCACAAGTTATCTGCCTGGGGGTGGTGCTCTAGTGGCTGCAGGAGGTGGTGCACCGAGCATTGACCTGCGCCCTGTAGAAACTCTGTACAGCGTGCTCCGCAACCTTCGCGAATATTATGTAGAGCCAATCAAAACAAGCGAAGAATCAGAAATGGCTAGAGGGGCTGTTCGCTCCATGCTGGCTTCACTTGATGATCCAAACAGCAGATTTCTGGAACCAGGTGAGCGCAAGCTCATCACTGAATCACAACAAGGACTCTTCCATGGTATCGGTTCCATAACTACCGTAAAACGTATAAAATCCGGTCAGTTAAATGAAGAACATCTGGTTATTCTTTCCGCTCTCCCCAATAGTCCCGCCCAGATCGCTGGTCTGGAACCAGGAGATGATATCATTTCGGTGGACGGAAGATCAGTGTTGCCATTCAATCCATATGCCAAGGCTAGTTCCATGGTAGACAAGGCACGAAAAGAGAAATCTGACCGAGGTGTACTACGCAAAGAACTGGAAACTGAACAAAACAGGATTGACAGAGGTATTCCGATCATTGAAGCCCAGGGGTTGTTATCCGGATATGATGAAAAGAGCCTACAAATAACTGTAAACAGAGCCGGCAGTAAGAAACCGCTGAGCTTTACGGTAAAACCTGGGAAGTTATATGTTGAGCCAGTTATATATACTGCTCCTGATACTAACAAACTAGCCGTAATTAAATTGAACCTGCTTGTAAATGCAACGCAAAAGGCATTTGAGAAGGCTATTATGGATGCAACCGATTCCGGTGCAAAAGGACTTGTTCTCGACTTTCGAGGTGTCACGGGAGGAGATCGGGCAGTAACGCAGTTTGTTGCAGGTTTCTTTATTCCGGGCAAGCGCATCGGCATATTGAGTTTGTCACGCGGTCGTTCTGAAACAATAAAAGCAGATACCGCCCCAGAGAAATATGTGTGGACCAAGCCTGTAACTGTATTAGTAGACGGTGGAACTGGTCGCTTTGCTGAGTTGTTAGCTGATACTTTGCGTTACCAAAAAGGCTATAAACTTGTGGGTGAAAAGACTATAGGTGATTCAGTATATTCCACAATGGTTGATCTAGCTGATGGCTCTGCATATGTAATAACAACAGGAAAACTCACTCCTATTTCCGGTATCGATTTTACAAAAAAGGGTTTTTCTGTTGATGTAAACTGTGCTCAAGACAAGTCGGATGATGCACCACTCTCTCAGGCATTAAAAGTATTAAATGCTGAACCAGGTGGAATCTGACTTTATATTCCGGAATTGCAGCATTTCATCTATAATTTTTAAGAATTTGAATAGCTATATTAATAATCGTCAGACTGCGACTCTGGCGGGATTTGGGTTAAGGCAAAATGCGAAAACTCAGGCTTGAAATAATTTTACCAATAGGGTTTCTGGTGTTCGCCGCTTTCATTGGCGGATTCATGGCCAAAGATATTGCGGCTGGTACGCGCAGTCAAGACGGTATGATTGCAAGTCTGCAACTGCTTCCTCAACGCATTGAAGGCCTCAATGAGGGAAGAAGTAGTTCACCTGATACAGAGATGCCACTTCTGGAAACTTATTCAAACGTGATGAGCAAACTCAAGTCTGAGTATTACGGTAAAAAAATCGATGAGCAGCAGACTACTTATGATGCTATCCGTGGCGTATTGCATGCTTTAGGCGACCCATTTACAAGGTTTATGGATCCTGAAGCTTACAAGAGCATGCGAGAAGAGAATCAGGGTACATTCGCAGGTATTGGAGCTCAACTCGACACGAATAAAAACCTGGAAGTATATGTAAAAGAACCAATCCCTAATGCACCTGCGCAAAAGGCTGGTGTGAAAAAGGGAGACGTCATACTTGCAGTCAATGGCCATGTCATTAAGAATATGGAAATTGAGAAGGTTGTTTCGCTCATCCGTGGACCTGAAGGCAGTAAGGTTAAGCTGACCCTGCAAAGATCAGGAGTTGCAAAACCATTCATTATAGCTATTATCCGTCAGCAAGTTCAGTTCCAGATGGTCAAATCCCGAATGCTGGATGATAAAAATAAGATCGGTTATATCCGATTGTATCAGTTCAACGAACAGAGTGATGTCCAATTTGATCAAGCCCTGGCTTCCCTGGAAAAGCAGCACATGAAGGGTCTGGTATTCGATCTCAGAGGCAATCCGGGTGGATTATTGAATATCGCCAGAGACATTGGAAGCCGCTTTATAAAATCGGGACCAGTGGTAATCATACAGGAGCGAGGCGGTCAGAAGAATCCTCTGTATGTTGAAGAAGATAAGCACAACCACAAGATGTATCCACTTGCTGTTTTGGTGGACAAGAGCAGCGCAAGCGCTTCAGAGATCGTATCCGGCGCTATAAAGGACCTTGGAGTGGGAACGCTGGTTGGAGTAACCACATTCGGTAAAGGTAGAGTTCAAACAATCATGCCTTTGCAAGATGGTTCTGCTGTTGCAATTACCACGGCGAAATATCTCACACCAAATGGAACAGACATTCATAAGAAAGGCATAACGCCTGATGTGATTGTTGAAGCTTCTGAAAACTGGGATCCTGACAACGTCAAGACTGACAAGCAGCTTGCTAAAGCCATTGATGTGATAAAAGGCAAACTCGGTGCAAATGGGAGTGCTACAGCGCCAGCAAAGTAGCGCAGCACCAGGTGACCGATAGATGAAAAAAAAGCGCAGTAAATCAAACGCCAGGCTGTTATTTGGCCTGGCGTTTTGCATAGTTTGTGGAGTAGTCTTTGGATATTTCGTTGGAGGCTGCTCTCATCCTCAACAGAACACTTCATCGAATGGAAATCCTCGAACACATGCCCCACATTCATCTTCAAATGAAGTTGAAAGTGACCATGCGCCAGCATCTGGCCAGTCGGAAAAGCAATCTTCAGAGTCATCTTCTTATGAAAACTTGTCCATATTGCCACCCGCAGAGGGCACCGGCGAGGTTTCAAATGTTGTGTCAAAGCAGAAGGAAATAGCCCTTACATTCGATGCTGGCGCAAGTGCCGAACCGGTAGACAGCATATTGAAAACTCTAGCCAAGCATGATCTGCACGTCACATTCTTTCTAACAGGCAAATGGTGTGAACAAAATCCTGAGTTGGTAAAGCGTATATATGAAGCGGGCCACGAGATAGGTAACCACACTTACTCGCATAAGGACTTGCGAAAACTTGATGATGCCGGGATTGCAGAGGAGCTGGAGAAGACGGCTGCGTTAGTCAGTAAGCTGACTGGAAATAGTCCGGCTGCATTGGCAAGACCTCCATATGGGGGCAGAGATGCCCGGGTTCTGGCAGAGATGCGTAAAGATGGATACGTCCCAATATATTGGTCTCTGGACAGTCTGGATGCGTTCAAAACTGGTATAACGTCAGATGAAATATATAAACGCATCATAGACAGAGCTAAAGGTGGAGACATAGTGTTGATGCACTGTGGGAGCAAACCAACAGCGGATGCACTGGATGATATGATTGTGTCACTGTCTGACAAAGGTTATTCGGTTGTAACTGTATCCAAACTGATTGCGAAATAGAGAGTAATGGAGTTTGTATAGATGGCAATCATACCCAGAATTGAAATCGAAGAAGACCTGTATTCATACATCCCTGCTGACAATGGCGCTGACCCGTTCTGGTGCCACGGCAATACGAGTATCGTTGAATCTAATGGCAGAGTCTTTGCAGCCGGGCTGGAGACCTTGCCGGATATAAAGTCCCTGAGTAAATGCGTGCCACTGCTCTACACTCGAGACGATCAGGGATGGAGACTAGTATACAGAGGAGAAGGCAGGACACGCGAACCAAGTCCGTTATGTTGTTTTTCAGATGGACGGATACTGCTGTCGTTGAATACTTCGCTGGTTGGTGTGGATGAGTATGCTGGTCCTTCGAAGCCATCTATCCTTGAGTTTGATGCTTCTAATCCTGATAGTGCTCCCAGAGAGATATTTCCAGGATGGGCTGGTGAGCCTCCGTTTACTGAGCACTCCTATCGTAGCTTTGTAGCAGATGGTGAGAGTAATGAACTGATTATATTCCAAAATGTAGGCTATACCCACGCTGAATGGGCATTTATAGACAATACAGGCAATTGGTCGGCAAATGGCCGCTTAGATTGGCTTTGGGAACCGGGATATGATACTCCACAGCCTGTGCGGACATGCTATCCAAATGTTCAGCTGAAAAATCGCAGCGTATATTTCTGTGGAGTTTCTGATGTTATAGAGCCCTATGGTGCATGGAGGACTTATAAGAATGAATTAACGGGCAGAGACTGGGACTATGATTTCAGGCGACTGCTTTTCACCTGGTGTGATGACGTTTCCACAGGTAGATTCCATAAATGGATTGAAATATCCAGCAGGGACCAAACGAGTGGCTGGATATTTCCATCGGATATGCTTGTTGATGATGACGGGACCGTTCATCTACTCTGGCTGGAGAATGCTCTGGATGAGCGTCTAAGGGCAAAATTCTTCCCTCTGGAGAAACAGACTAACTCATTGAATTATGTCCAGATACGCAATGGTGTTATCCGTGTCCGCAGAGCATTTTTTGTTGGAGGAGAAGACGAAGCCCCCGGAAAATGCAGTGGAGCCAGGCTGCACAGAATGTTGGATGGACGAATTCTGGTTATATATAATTTGGATGCTGATGCGACTGGTGGTAAACCAGAAATGCGTATTGCAGAGATCGACGCTGATGGTTCACTGCAATCAACGACTGTAATCAATCTGGAACAGCCTTTCACTTCATTCTTTAGCAGTACAGTTCGAGGTGGTTCTTCTGCTTCCAATACTCTGCATATATTGGGTGGAGCACAGAACCATATAAGATATGTAAAGATTGTATTGGACTAACCCGCATTATTCATGACTGACTCAGCTTTTGTCCCTAATGCCAGACAAAAGCGATGCTTGGTGAATAAAGCGGGCTAACCTAACGTTCGAATTTGCGAGGGTAAAAACAATGAGTGAAGTATTATATGCTATTGAAAATGAGCTTTTCAACACCTTGTTCGATGCTCCCGATACGGACACTATAGAGAAATATTACACTAGAGCTGAAGGGTGTCCTCCAGTTGAAGCTAACAAGGATTTTATGTTATCCAGCAGTGAATCAGCACAGGTAGTGGTTACAAGCTGGGGCAGTGCAGTTCTAGATTGGGACGTTGTTCAAGCTGCTCCGGAGTTGAAGTTGCTGGTTCACGCGGCTGGTTCTGTTAAGCCTGTAGTATCTGATGCATTGTGGAGTGCTGGTGTAAGAGTCGTAAGCTGCGCTGCCGCTATAGCGTATGGTGTAGCTGAGTTTTGCCTTGGTCTGATGCTGACTGAATGCAAACGCACATCCTGGGTAGCAAATGATGTAAGAAAAGGCCAGTGGCAGGAATCGATGGCGCTATATGGAGGAGCATTCGAGCTTTACCGACAAAAAATAGGCGTAATCGGCTCCGGTTTTGTGGGTACTAGACTTATTGAGCTTCTCAGACAGTTTGAATGTCGCGTTATGTTGTATGATCCATACTGCACTGATGCGAAAGCTCAGAATCTTGGAGTAACAAAAGTAAATACACTCGACGAGATTTTCTCGAAGTGTAAAGTAGTTACTTTAAATGCACCTGCCACTGAGGAAACTATCGGTATGATCAAGGGAGAACACTTTGCCCAATTGCCAGATGGTTCTCTGTTCCTAAACACAGCACGAAATGCGGTTATTAACGAGGTTGAGTTTATTGCTGAGTTACGCAAAGGAAGATTCGTAGCTTGCCTGGACGTTACAGACCCGATTGAGCCGCCTCCAGCTGACCATCCATATAGAACCCTTCCGAATGTGTTGTTGACTCCTCATATAGCCGGAGTTTTTGCTGAGAACCGTAAACGCATGGGATCAATGGCCTCTAAAGAGATTGAAGCTTTTGCCCTCGGTCACCCATTGAAATACGAAGTGACCAGAGAGAGTTTACACAAGATGGCATAGACAGCTGGCCCGCTTTATGCACAAAGCTTGGTGAATAATGCGGGCTAACTTACTACAAGTAACAGTTCAATATTATGGAAATTGTCATCCTGAGGAACGAAGGATCTGTTTTCTATCCAAAAAAAGCAGATCCTTCGTTCCTCAGGATGACAATTTCCCGCAACTCTGAACTTATATCTGCAATGACCAGAATGCACTAAAACAGGACATGGAGCACTTTCACAACATGCCTCAATCACAACCCGTTAAGCAGTTTCTCCTATTTTTCGCCATATTCCTCGGCATATGTGCAATATATACCATCGGTTTGGGCAGAAGCCCTTTGCTTGATCCCGATGAGCCTATATACGGTCAATTCGTAAAAGAGATGGTAAACTCCGGAGACTGGCTTACACCTCACTATGCCGACAAATTGTGGTTCGATAAACCGCCTTTGTTCTACTGGCTTGCTTCTTCCTGTGTGAAAATCGGTGGGCTCAATGAGTTTACCTTGCGGTTGCCTTCGGCTATTTTTGGCGCACTGACAGTTATTATGGTGTTCTTTCTGGCTTGTCACGACTTTGGTAAAAAAGCTGGTGCATTGGCTGCCGCGGTGGTTAGCACCACATTGCTTCAGATCGTTCTTACGCACGCAGCAGCCACCGACGCTTTAATGGTTTTCTTTATGGTTGCAGGCCTATATTTCTATAGGCGATGGTTGGATGAAACTGGTATAAAAGCAACCATATGGATGGTTGCTTGTGGGGCTGCTGCAGGTTTGGGTCTGCTTACTAAAGGACCGTCGGTTCCGCTACTTCTCTTCGCTGCGATGTTTGCTCATCTATTGTGGATAAAGAAGATCGGCAAACTGATTTCGGTAGACATACTGCTGGGTGTGGTTGTTTCATTGGTTGTCGGCCTGCCTTGGTATTTGGCTATGTGGAGTATGTATGGAGACATATTCATACAGCAATTTATTGTAGCAAACAACATCACGCGGTTCACCGAACCTCTCCACAAGAGTCACCTTTCACACTGGTATTCCTATCTAACTACTGTGGAACTATTTCTGGCATTTTTCTTCCCCTGGAATGTATATATGCTGCAGGCAATGTGGAGTAAATGGCGAATAAATACAGGCGCAAAGTTGGCAACCTGCTGGATTGTTGCTGTATTACTATTGTTCTCTGCATCCAGCACTCAGAACTTCACCTACTCGTTCCCAGCGTTTCCAGCTTGTGCAATATTAGTAGGAGCCTATCTTGCCGGACTGGCCGATGAAAAAAACGGCAAGAAGAAAGCCTTGATCGGACTCTGGATAGGATTTGTAATTGCCACACTGGTTGCCATAACTTTGTATATCATTGCAAAGGACAAATATCCTGCTCTTCTGGGACCATCTGCATTGGCGGGGATAATACTTGTAATGGCTTATGCAATTCCTTTGCTATCGGTTACATTTTTCAAATATCCTCAGGAACGTGCTCCCTGGATGGTAGCGATTGGAATGGTTGCATTTAACTTCATGGTCGCCTGTATTCTTGCTCCTCTTTCAGCAAATTATGAGAGTACCAAGATAGTAGCAGAACACATCAACTCTGCACCACCTGCTCGTATTATTGCATATAGAGTTTGGAAACCTGGCCTACTGTACTATCTGGACAGCAAACCGATGGATGTGAAAACTCTTTCTGAAGTGGACAGCTTGATCCAGGGCAAAGAACCCATTTTAGTTTTATGCCACAAGAATGATGCAAATGCTATTGAGCAGTATTCATTGGCAATGGTATTTGAAGGTGGTGGGTTGAAAACTTATGCGAATCCGGCATACATGAAAACTTTGAAATAATTCAAGTCGTTCTCGGAGGTAATATCATTTGTTTAATTGTCATTGTAATGTGTTACCAATAGTAGTCATTATCGGGTGTGCTGTCAGCCCGGCGTTTGCATCATCAGCATTCCTTGTAAAGGATGGCGTCACTCAGCATAAAATTGTCTTGCAGAATGATCCTGCACCTGCAGAGAAGACTGCTGCTGCTGAGTTGGCAGAATATGTTGGCAAAGTCTCTGGAGTAAAACTCCAAACGGTTACTTCGAGTGATATCCAACAAGGCCCAAGTATCTATATAGGCAAAAACCACCAACTGCCAGCCGATCTTTCAAAACTTGCCAAAGGACCATTGGCGGAAGAAGAGATATTGATCTCACCGGGCAAGGATGGCTCAATTCTGTTGTGTGGAGGTAGTCCTCGAGGCACTCTGTATGCTGTATATGAATATCTCTACAGGCTTGGAGTAAGGTTCTATACACAGGACTATACCAAGTTGCCGACTCGAACAAAAAACATACCTCTTCCAACATATTTTCGTTATCGTCCTCCCGCATATGCCAGAAGTATGTCTCTTGGTAATGATGCTCCTCCACAGTGGTATGCTCAAAACAGATTGAATTCAATTGCACTCTGGGGAGATCTGCCGGTCGAGTATGGTTCAGGTAAACCTGAAGGTCCTGATATGCATACATTCTGGCGATACGTCCCGGTTGGAGTTTTTGCAGAGCAACCTGACTGGGCAGCTATGCAAAACGGCAAGAGACTACCACCTGCGGGGAACAGCAACTGGGGAATGTGCCTGCGACCGGAAGCACGCAGCTATCTTGCAGACCGTGCGGTGGAATGGAGTGATAGACATCCTGGGTACTCGACCATCTGGATGGGTATTAATGATGGAAGCCCTTTCTGCACTTGCGATTATTGCACTGAATTCTACAAGCAGCACGGCGGAAAACCATCTGCTCTTGTAGTTCAATTAATCAATGAACTAGCTGAGAGATTGCCTAACAAGCTGATCAAGACACTGGCATATGGGTGGTCAATGGACCCTCCTAAGAATATGAAGATGCGCGAAAATACAGTAGTTATGTTCTGCGCACAGGCTGATCCGCATGCATCTATACCAAAAGGAAAATCAGCCGAGGTTTTGACCAAAAGACTTAACGGCTGGAAACGTGTTGCCAGGAACATTTCGGTTTATCTGTATCCTTACCCAACTGAAAACTACTGGTTTCCTTCACCATCACTCTATCCGGGAGCAGAGAGTATTTCCTGGTCGAGTGCAAACGGTATTTCGGAACTGTATGCACAGATATCAGGTTTTGGAGGAAGTCACGGTTCTGAGTCTTTGGACTTGAGAGCATGGGTCTATTCCAGAACGATGTGGGATCCTAAATCTGACGCACGAGCACTGGTTAAGGAGTTCTGTCGGGACAACTATTCTACAGCTGCTGAGGATGTTATCAAGGTCATAAATATGCTGCACTCGAAAGCCTGGGCAAAATCCGCTACAACAAAACACTCTTTTGTAGTGCCTGCATATGTTGATCCGGTTGGAGTTCACAAGGCCAATAACATACTGGAGAAAGCATATGCCGGACTCGGTAAAAACGATACCGGTGCCAGGGACAGGTTCGAAACATTCTGGATAGCTTATCTGTGGGCCGATGTCTGGTCCGGTTTTGAGACTATTGGAAAGTATGACGATGATTCCAGCACGTGGTCAGTTCCTATGACTGATGGTGACCTGCGCAACCGTTATGCGGTGCTGGTTAAGTCATTGATGATAAAGCACAGAGCGAATGGACTATCTGATCTTGTCCGCTTGAATCCCAGCGATTTATGCATAGATAAATATGGTAAAAAGTGGCCTGCTGTAAAGATCAGTGATAAGAAGACCAGTTTAGTAGTGGTCCCTGGAATATCCGGAAATATTGTAGAGTTCAAAGATACTGTCTCAAAGTTTGCTCCACTGAAGGAAGCCTGGTTCTATACAATCCTGCAGTATCCTCTGTTTGCCGCCTGGCGCGAACAGGTTGGAGGGCAGTATGTGCCTGGATATGAGGTAACAGGCAAAGGAGCAGATTGGGTTGAGATGAAGGGAAATGTCGCCGGCAGTACCGTCAGCAAACGCGTGAGTGTGGGTGATGGAGTAGTATCAGCAACAGTCGGTTATTCCGGAAGCTCGAGCATACTTTCTACCATAATGATGGACATGAACGACGAAGTATTCGGGATGTCTCCTGTTGTATATGTGCTGCGATCTGACAATTCATGGAGCCGGAGTTTGCCTAATGAAGGTCTGGGTGATTTCTGGTATTCGTCCAGGTCTGTGGATTTGGCTGGAGCAGTAGGCAAACTGGCGATTGTGGACAGCAAAGAGACTAAAAGTGTTTTATTTGAATGGAACCCCGAAGAAGCAGAATCGTTGACGGTTGAATATGACAGCTACATCCATCCGGCGAACCTTGGAAAGATGCTTCAGCTTATTACCAATTCACGTTCCGGTTCACCCCTTACGATTAAGGCGTCTATATTGAATTCGTCAGACGAGTTCCCGTGGAAAAGCCGGAAGTAGTAGGGATAGGTAGACGTTGCAGCTCTTTGAAATAGGATGTAATTGGAAGCCGATATCGGAATAATTGGGCGTATTGTGGTAGAATAACGTGCGCGTATATGGAGGTAACCCTAACTCATGCAGTTAATTGAAGCCATTGAAATAGATAGAATTGTCATCCACGGTGTTAACAACATGGCGGATGAACCTGAGATAGCCGATAGAGAGGAAATCCTCAGCGAAGGACTCAAGTTTTTCTTTGAAGAACATATTCGGACTTGTATCAAGAGCTCCAGCACACTGACAGCCAAGTTCAAACACTCTGACAGTACAGTGGCATCCTGCACGGCAGCTCTGATTGAAAGACCTGAGGATTTCGTTGAACAGTCCAAGGTCATCGGTCTTTGGTTTGCACACAATATGGGGAAATCAGGACAGCTGCAGACATTCCTGGCAGTTGTGGCATTCTCTGACCCGGATACTGACGAACGTTATCTGGCTCTTCTAAAACTTGACCCTGTCAGAGCGTTTGTAAGAAGCGGTGAAGGCAAGTCCTTTGAAGCTATACAGATCATGCCGGAACCAGGAAAAGCACTGGGCAGGTTTGCCATTGTTCGTGCGTTTGATGATGAAAACAGATATGATGCCCTCTACAGGAACTACTCCTCATCTAAGGATGAAGATCCGGAGCTGGCTGGAATGTGGCTGGAAGGATTCCTTGAAGCAGATGATGTCCCTACGCCAAGACATATGACACAGCTGGTAGTAAAGGAAACTGAACGCTGGATATCCCAGAATGAGGATATGGTGCAGGAAGAGGCAGCTGGAGCCCTTAGAGGAGCTGTCAGAACTATGGCGCAGTCCGAAGAGATGGATGTTGAAGCTATTGCCACTGCAACAATCCCTGAACCTGAACAGAGGGAAAACTACATCAAGAGGCTTCTGGACAAAGGACTTCCTGATACCACATTCGAACCCGACAGAGTCTGGGCAGAAAGATCAGCCCGTAAAATCACGTATATGTGTGATGACGGAGTTCAGATCAGCGGTCCCAGCGATGTAATAGACGAGGTAGTCCAAATCCTCCCCAGAACCACAGATCACAAGACGAGAGTGGTAGTGGAAACCAGGAAGTTCCTGCAGAAGTAGGGGCTTTTGGGAAACAAGACAGATAGGACTAATAAGACCAATAGGACGGACTCTATTGGTCTTTTTTGTCGTTGAAGTCCATTCATCCTTACAAACTCTTCAGCTGTTCAATAGCTTCTGCGATATCTGATCTGCGCTTCAGGATGACTGTGGGATCGATTGTGTGTTGTCTGTGGTTAACCGCAATTGATTCGTCCATCACAAGGAGCTTTTCAGCGTGTTCTATTTTAGTGTCCAAAACGCTTCTCTTTTTAGCAGAATCCACAAGCTTTTTAAGCATATAGAAATACTCATAGTCTTCAATGCCATCACGCAAATTCTCAAGGCGGATACTGGAGAGCGGTGTTACATTCGGACCTGGATACATCAGGTAGCCATCCCCATTCCATCCCGGCAGATTGTCCTGCGGGACCAACTGTTGAGTTAGCCAGGGAGATTCCGGCCAGGGTTTTGCGTAGGTCTTGATATTGCGTGTCCACCAATTCAAGTTGTGGTAGAGCAAACCCTTCACATCATATTTCCAGTTCATCCAGGGAAGCAACCTCGATTCTATCCCCCGACTTTCGATCAAAGCTACTGTTGGGTAAGGAGGTCCAGGAGCGCAGCAGATATACCACCAGATTTCTTTCCCGGTTGCTTTGAGAGCTTCGTGAAAAGCAGGATCATCACTAATCTGTCCACTGATCGGACACCATATATCCACCATCTCCCCGGCATATTTATCAAATACTTTGAGCCCATCTGTACCGGTGTTGAAAGCAACCAGAGTTTTGAAGTTTGGAGCAGCACGGCGCAGATCGGCCATCCTGGTTTGTATTCTCTCTCCCCATTCATCGGTTGCCGGCGGCTCATCGAAGCTGTAAAGGATTGCCTTGTCCGTCCAACCTTCTTTTGCGGCTTTCTCCTGCAGTTCCTTGAGATGAGCAGTCAGTGTAGAGACATATCCCTGGCTCCAAGTGTAAGGTCCCTGGAAATGAGTTCCCACATTGTAGCTGTCTGCTCCGAAATCGCAGGCATACTTAATATCATCACCCCTGGGAACAAGCTGCTCCTTCATCGGTACCATATCAGGTGGCCAGTAGTCCCCATAATGCCTGCGGGAAGTATAAAGCTCATTCTGCGGATACAAAGCAACAGGGCTGATCCTGTGATCGATAATCCACTTATACCAGGCCCTGCGCTGATCCTGACTCAGTAGTGTGCCATAATAACCTTCAACCACACCTTCAGAGAAGTTGAACATTGTTCTGAGATGGTGTTCGCGGGGAATCTCAAAATTCCAAACCTTAACATAAATCGGAATGCGGACTGGCACGTTACCGGCAGCACTTACAGTTACATTACCCTTATAATCTCCCGGCTTTGTTCCTGGTATTGCATGCACAGTTATCCAGACCGGCTGTATGTGTTTAGCTTTTACGTCGAACGGCTCGTTTGATGATAAGGGATCGGGCCACCAGCCTATTCTGTCTACGTGGTATCTGGGTTGAGTAGTCTCAACATATCTGACCGGAGATATCTGTATATCCTTACTTCGGATAGATGCCACACCGCCAATATGCACTAGATCCGATATGTTAACCTTTACGTTCTTTAGGTTCTTCCCAAGTGGAATTACTACAAGCTGAGAACCCTCAAATTCATTGGCAGCCAGGGATATACTTATCTTGTCAGCGAGTTTTTCCTTATAGCTATCCTCCATGAATAGCTTCTCCATAGTACTAACACATCCAATGGCAAATGTAGGTTTCATAGTATGATAACTGTTCTTCATAGATTCAGGCGTATTTGCAGATGCACACATAACTGCCGAATTTGCCAACACACATGCAACTGCTGAGAAAAATAGAATACTAATAGATTTCAATATATACCCCTGACTGCTAACACAATGAACACTTTAATTCGGATTTTTACGACATATAACTTTTTGATCTATTATCGCTCAACTTATCACTCATCCGACGTGCATCTTACCTCTTTTAAATATCCATCGCTATCAATTCCTTCCGGACCTACACTATAGAGAAGATACGTATCTCCGTCAATTCGGTATCTATATATATCATCTCTTGAAAATGGATCCACTGGAATAACCTCTAGATACTCGGGAACCAAATCAGCCAGGGAGATTGGATAATTGCTGGTCTCATATTTATGGGCTCTTATTGCCCAGTTAAGCATAAGTAGATCAAATATCACCCGTGTACAAAGTGATTCCATCTGAAAAGATACCATAAGCTTAGGATTGAGCCAATTAAAATGCACCCAAGATCTGAGGACAAATTGCTTGGACATTGGAGAACCATTTACTACCTGATTGATAATACTATCGTATTCCTTTTCCAATGCTGTAATGAATCTCTGTCTGTTATATGCCAGGAGTTTTAAGAACAGAAAACCCCAGGTTTTACTGCCCGATAGAGATACTGCTGCATATAATCTCCAATTGGAATTGCTACACTGCTCTTTCAGATGAGAAAAATAGATATTGTTCTTTGAGAACCACGTTTTCCAGTAAGGATGAATTCTCAAAGCAATTTGACTCATCCTATCTAGAACCATCTTCAACTCTCTGGAGATCAGTTTTCCCTCCAGAGTTTGCAAATTATGACAGCACTGGCGCAATAATAAATAGGAAAACGACGAATCCGGTTTGAATGAATCACCCTGAGGAAACCTGACTGCCACATCCACACAGTCCAATAATGCTTCTGCAGCCTCAATGAACATATCCTGAGCAGCAAATACTTCACCTTGAAGAGTTATTAATCGGCAGAGAGTGTAGGTAACTATTGCTTCTCCATCATCAGATAAGGCATTATCCGGCCATTCAGCTTGCAAACTCATCTTGAATTTGGCAATTGCAGCTTCATTGGCACGTAAGACAGCCTGTTTTTCTTCCAGCGTATATGGTCTGTCAAGTGTTTCTGGTTTTGGCACGCCCTCCGGTGGGTCTACATCCTCTTTCAGATAGTATACTTCTGAAAGTGCATTTGTTTGTGTGTGTTTGACAAGACTATCGGATGGTTTGTTGGATAATGCTTCGGAGATTTGCCTGGGGCATGAAATCAGCCTGAGCGCTTCAAGGAAAATAGTAAAACCATCCTGTTGTGTAGTATCCATGATGCACTTCCTTCAGCGATTATTTGGTTGAATAATACGTATATGACACATAAGACTTATAGGACAAATAGGACATATAACCATTGATTTTATTTTGTCCTGTTCGTCCTATATGTCCTATTCTAACCAAACAGCTTTCTACACCGGCAGTCCTGGTTGGACTTCCAGACTTCGGATTATGTCTTCTACTACTGAGTCTGTGGTGATTCTTTCGGCTTCTCCTTCGAAGTTCAGGATTAGCCTGTGCCTGAGGGCCAGTTTGGAGACTTTGCGGATGTCATCGAATGCTACGTTGTAACGACCGTCCAGCAATGCACACACCTTGGCACCCAGAACCACTGCCTGTGCCCCTCTGGGGCTGGAACCATATCTGACGTAGCGGTTGACCAACTGAGAGGCGTATTCACCACCGGGATGGGTAGCCATTACCATTTTCAACGCATACTCTTTGACGTGTTGTGCTATAACTACTTCTCTGGCAAATGCCCGCATCTCTGCAAGCTCAGAGGGGTCCATTACTTTGTCTGCATGGCACTCTGTAAGAACAGTTGTGCGGTCAATAATGCCTGATAGATCATCCAGTGAAGGGAACTCTACCATAAGCTTGAATAGGAATCTATCAAGTTGAGCTTCGGGGAGTGGGTATGTGCCTTCCATTTCCAGGGGGTTCTGGGTTGCCAGGACAAGGAATGGTTCGTCCAGTTTACGAATAGTGCCTGCTACGGTCACCGATCGCTCCTGCATAGCCTCAAGCATAGCTGACTGTGTCTTTGGAGTTGCGCGGTTGACTTCGTCTGCTAACACTATATTTGCAAATATTGGACCGTGCTGGAACTCAAATCGTCTGGCACCGGTTTCGGTCTCAACTAAAATATTAGTGCCTACAATATCAGCCGGCATTAAATCGGGGGTGAACTGGATCCTGGCGAATTTCAAATCGCAAGCTTCAGCCAAGGTTCGGACAAGTAGAGTCTTTCCCAAGCCTGGTACACCCTCTAACAATGCATGGCCATTAGCAACCAGGCATATTATAACTCCATCGACAACCTCGTTCTGTCCAACAATAACCTTACCAATCTCATCCCGGAGCCGGGTAAAATACATATTAAACTGCTCAAGTCGCTTCTCAGATGTCATTATTCATCTCCTTTTTTGATAGGCTTCAAGCTCTAGACTTCAGGAAGGTTGGGCTTTGGTGGAAACTGAAAACAAAACAGGTATGCACTGTTCCCGTCCTAAAGCCTAAAGACTATAGCCTAAAGTCTTGCTGTCACTGTAGGCTGCCGAAGTAGTCTTTTACTCGTTTTCTATATGCTGGTGGAACCTGGTCGCGTTGCAGGGAATCCTCTGCGGCTTTCTTATAGCCGGGCATTACTGCAGTATAGGGGACTTTAGCAGCTCCTACCTGATCTGGGGCGCCCTTGGATTCTCCACCGGAGAAAACCATTCCGCTCTCCCCAACCTGACTGGTAACCTTTTCAGCAGTCTTGACGTCGTTTATCTTTCCAAGAGGACCGGTATTTGAATTATCTGCCCCAAATCCACCACCAGGACCAGGAGATCCACCCGGTCCCATACAAATACCCTTGCCTGCGGAATTACATAAGCCACCCAACCCCAAAGCCAAAGAAGCATTTTTGCAAGACTTGCAAGCCTGGGCCATTTTCTGGCACTTTTGCATCTCCTCAATCATTTTTTTCAGCTCTTCCGGACTCATTTTTGCCAGCTTTTCAGCATCACTTCGTAGCTTCTTCGCTAATTCGTTAAGGTCAGTATTTTTCAACGCCTCAGCCAGAGCTTTCATTTGTTCCTGGAGCATCTTCTGATCCGCTTTACTCATCTTGTTGCCTTGTAGATTGATCTTCTTTGCAAGCTGCTGCATTATTTCAGTGGCTTTTTGGTAGTCTTTGTTCTGCATCAATTTCGCAAGAGCTTCAGCTAGTTCGGATGGAATAGCTGCGGTATTGCCGGGTTTGGAATATTTCTGGACAAGGTTTTCGAGCTCCTTGCGTTCGGATTCTGTAAGAGGGCCTTGCTTACGAGCTAACTCCGCCATGCGCTTATCTGTAGGGACCTGCTTCATAGCATCCAGTTTTGGTATGTTCTTTTCTTTGGCTATCTGCTCAGCAATCTTTTGTGCGAGTTCGGGGGTCTTGGAAGCTATTTCCTTGCTGGCCTGGTCCATTGTCTTGTCAGCGGTATTGGCCTTAGCGAGTTTCTCCTGCATTTTTTCAGCCTGTTTATCCAACTTTTTGAGCTTGAGCATCGCTTGCTTTTTTTCCATCCGTCCGGTCTGCATCTTCTTGCCCAGAGTGTCGAGTTTTTTAGCAAGCCTTCGGAGCTCCTCTTTCTCGGGGACTTCCTGTTTGCGCAGGTCCTTGGCAACTGTTACCAGTTTCTTTCCCTGGGCAGCCATTGCAGCATTTTCAAGCCTGCGGGCTTTTGATTGGAAGATTGAAAGCTGCGGGATAACTATTAGGGCAAGCAGCAGGGTGACAGCTATTGTGAATAATGTGTGAGGACGACCGAATTTATGCGGGAAGACTTCAGCAGGTTTGAGACCGGATGCATGTTCTGAGGCATCAGCAATTATTGCATTGTCAACATCGGCAGCCAGTTTGCCTGTCTCAACAAGGTATGCAGTGGACATACGTTCCTTTAGTCCGGAACGTCTGTCTGCTTCTATTGCAACCAGCAGATTATCCAGTTTCTTAAGAACACCGTACACAGCTCCAATTGCGATACCGGCAATCACTGTAGCTATCCATAATCCGTAGTCCAGAAGCACATCATATTTGGTAGAAAACAGGACAAACAAGCAAGCAATAATCGAGCCGATGCTACCACCTATCAGAGCATATCGTTCGACAAACAGAACACGGATTCTATGTTTTAAGCCGGAAAGCTCTTTGATCATTTTGGCACCACTGTCTTTCTATTCAATGATTCCACCGAATTTCTTCTGTGCAATACCTGTCAATGCCAGGCAGATTGCTGATACAGCGATACAGATACTACTAACTACCATTATACTCGGTACATCGGGCCAATTGGAGACTTTTGAAGGCGCAATGGTAAAGAATAGAATTTCATAAGTCGTAAATCTTGTATGAGAACCTACATAAGCAACAACTGCGATCACAACTGCCGACAGGCTCACTATAACCGCCATAATCCGGTTCTTGAATACTGCCGAGAATAATATACCCGTGCAAGCAGCAAGCCAGACTCCGGATATCACCAGTGGTAGTTGAACTAGTATCATCATCCAGTAAACGGGCTTAATAGTAGGCACTGCACTTGGATTTACTGCAAACGCCAAGGATGCCGCCAAGTAGGTTAGCACAGATACCAGGGTTACATAAAAAATTGCTCCACTCAAATCCGGTTTAAATATATTTTTTAGATTGAACAGATAACGCAACATTGAGCTATTTTGGGGTTTGTTGAACGACCCAGTACATATGATAGACGATAAAAAAACCAGGGATGCCAGGACAGCCAATGGAGCGGCGTTTATCATCTTTCCGGTTGAAATGCCATATGATTCACCCAAAGCATAATCCCCAAGTCCGAGTACAGCAAACACTATAAATGTGACCAGAAGCAATATTCTCATTAATACAGTTCGTTCACTTTTCCAATGCTTGACCCTGACAGCTGAGGCGCAAAGTAGAACCCCGCCGACCAATGACTGCAAAACTACAGTGATGACAGCCATAGGGATAGATACCCCGCATATTTTTGCTGACTCCATGCTTGAGCTGGCCCCTAATGCAGGAAGCATCAGTGTGCTCCAAATTGATTTAGCCAAATTACCATTTGAATACATCATCATTAACAGGGAGTGTCCATTGAATATATACTGGAGCAGATAGAAGAGGCAGAATGCGCAGTACGTCATAACACCTCTGATCGTCTTGCCCAATATGGTAGAAAAATACAGAGCTGTTGAGCACATCATGAAACAGAAAGATATCGTAATTAAATACGTGACAGCAATCTCTTCGGGGGATATGCCTCCGAATATCAAGCACATACCGGCTAGAGGTAGTGAACTTAATATGAGCATCAGACAATAGAGTAAGCCCGAGGTAAGTTTTCCAAACACAAACAGGAAGCTGTTTAGTCGACTTAAAGCCAGAGTTTCAATGGTTTTGTTCTCATATTCCCTGGATACTGCCGATGAAATGACACCAGGTATTGCAAACATCAACACTATTGACTGAGTCCATGCTAAAGCAGTAAACAAGGCCAATCCCATTGAACCTGCTGCGGATAGCCTGATGGTTGGACGCCAGCCTGTCTCTGTGTAGTATGTTATGCACATCACAATTGAGATCAGCAGTAGATATCCTATGATTAATCCATATGCTCCGAGCCCACGCATTCTCGTACGCAGGTCTTTCACAACTACTGGATTATCGCGGATATAGACATCAAATGCCTTTTTTACTCCAATGGATGCACTCATATAGATATCTACCCCCTGTAATCCTACTCTGCGACTCCCCCAAACTGCTTTAATGCTCTATCGGTAAAAAACAGACATCCAGCCGATATAGCGAGGCATATGCAACTCATTATTATAATTCCTGCATGATCTGGCCAGACGATGGGTCTCGGTGTAGAGTAACCAACATAATAGGAAACTCTAAGATACCTAAATGCATACTGGCCGTAATAGATCATATAAGCTACCAGCACAACAACAATGCTCATTATTACAGCAACTGCCCTACTCCGGAACAGTGCCGAGAACAACACACCGGTTGAAGCTGCCAACCAGACAGCAGCTAATACCAATAACAATTGCTCTACAATAACTGACCAATATGCGGGTGCAAGACTTCCAGAACCAGCATTAAAATAGAATGCGATCGATGCAGCCATATATGTCAGTAACGAAATAACAGTGACATATGTCATTGCACCGCTCATGTCCGGTTTTAACAGGTTCTTAGCTGTGAACAAATAACTCATCATCGTTTGACCAGGTCCTCTACGCAATGGACCACTTGCCACAACTGATGCCAGTATTAATAGATGTCCCAATACCGCCAACGGAGCTGCGGCAGATGATGCTCCTGATGATGATGCTAAGACAACCTTGAAAGTACTATCTCCTAACCCGAGAAGAGCCCAGACCACAAATGAAACCAACAGTAACACCCTGAGAATTCCAGCTCGTTCGGTCTTCCAATGCTTAACTCTGGCTGCAGAAGCGTATAACAAAACAGCACCGGCAAGTATTTGCACAATGACAGTGATAACTGCAAGAGGAATAGACACTCCACAGATCTTTGCAGATTCCATTCCTGAATATGCCGCATTAGCCGGAATCATCAGCATACTCCATATCTTCAGGGAACCGTGGGAAAATATCTGCACCACCACAAATCCGGTCTGAATTAAATAGAAGAAATTGAACACGTAAAAAAGAAGCAAAGCACCAACTGTCTTACCGACAACAGTCGATAGATACAGTCCTACTGAGCACATCATGAAACAGAAGACAATAGTCAGCAGATAAGTCACTGCTATCTCTTCCGGGGATATACCTCCAAACATCAGGCATATACCAGCAAGTGGCAACGTACTTATCACCAGCACCACACAATAAAGCAAGGCAGAAATCAGCTTGCCAAACACATACAAGAAACTATTAAGTCTACTCAGCACCACCATTTCGATTGTCTTTTTTTCATATTCTTTCGATACGGCGGCGGATATTACGCCAGGTATTACGATCATCAGAATTATCGTCTGAGTCCAGGCTAAACCTGTAAACATCCCCGAACCAATTCTACTGGTGGCTGAAATCCCGGTAGCTGCTCCCCAATCAGTAGTCGCATAGAAAACAATGCACATGACAATAGCAATCAGAAGTAAATATACAATAAGTAATCCAAAGGCTCCCATTCCACGCATCCTGGTACGCAAGTCTCTTATAACTATCGGATTGTCTTGGATGTATGTATTAAAAGTGCTTGTTAGAAAGCCTTTAAGGTTGTTCATATGGTAATCTCTCCCATTTTTTGGAAACTATTATTACTTACCCAGACAGGACTTATGGGACTAATAGGACATGCATTTTATGAAACCAATCCCTTAGTGACTTGCATAAAGACATCCTGAAGGTCCACCCGTGCTTCCTCAAAACCTATCACTTTGAAACCGTTTGAAACAAGGGACTGCAGCACATTGTGCTGAGTTCCATCTTCTCCAATGTAGGTAGCCATTACGGAGCCTTCTTCGTCTGTCGTTACCTCACTCACAAACTCTGTTGTCTTAAGTAGGGCAATTGCTTCAGGCACCCGCTCTGCCAGTCGTATCTTAAGAACAAGACCTCCACGGCATTTGCGCATTATTTCTTCTACATCTCCACTGACTACAAGCCTGCCCTGTTCAATAACAGCGATCTTGTTACAAAAATCCGCCAGTTCAGGAAGGATATGAGATGAAATCAAGATGGTCTTGCCCATCCTGCGCAGTTCCTTCAACAGTTCACGTATTTCTATTCTGGCCCTGGGATCGAGTCCGGAAGCGGGTTCATCCAATAGCAGCAGCTTAGGATCGTGCAGGATAGTCTTGGCCAGACAAAGCCTCTGTTGCATACCACGAGACAATTCCGAAACCATAGCTTCGTATTTCGCAGAAAGGTCTGTGAGCTCAAGTACATCTTTGATAGTCGGAAGACGTTTTTCCTTTGGGAGTTTGTATGCCGATGCAAAAAAATCTAAATACTCCCATACCTTCACGTCCTCATACAACCCGAAGAAATCCGGCATATAGCCAATCAAGGAACGCACTTCATCGGTATGTTCAGTTATATCCATTCCATCAATGTATATTTTCCCTGAAGTTGCCTGGAGCAGGGTACTGATCATACGGATAGTCGTAGTCTTGCCGGCGCCATTTGGACCTATAAAGCCCATAATATCTCCGGCTTCGACTTCAAGATTCAATGAATCCACCGCAGTCAGGCTGGGGTACATTTTGGTGAGATTTTCTATTCTAAGCAAATGATTTCACCTCTTGCGAATAAATGCATTTGTCTTCAAATTATGTCATTCTGAACGTCATGTAGAATCTAGAAAAGCAGATTCTTCACTGCGTTCAGAATGACATACACATTCAGAATGACAGATACGTCAAATATGCGTGCCGACTCATACATGCAGCACAACGTTAATTAGAACCTGATAATGATGCAACTAGCGGACTTTACCTGTGGTGATACACCATTTATGGAGTATCCCGGATCCACATCAATATCCGCGACTAATACAGGTTCATTTGCTCCACGGGCAGCAGATTCAGTGCCTGATCTTAACCTGGACGCCACTTCGTTGACTGAAGATTGGCCCGGCTGCACTCCATGAACTCCTGGTGCAACTGCACCAGGTGGCATACCAGGCATGCCTGGCATACCAGCACCCATGCCAGGGCTCATACCGGGCATTTTAGGAGGTGCAACAATACCACCTTTGGGGCGCTTAGGCATCAACATAGACATTCTGATGTTTTTAGTCTTACCAGGAGAGATATCACCTAGATCTATATTGGATGAAGCATACACTAATAGACAATTCTTCAAGATATACTTTGTATTGTTAGTTAAGACTCCTGTCAGGGTTGTCCCAACGGTCGCTACATGCCCGTCCACTGTTCCTCCAAGGTCTAATCCACCAGACGAATCGAAAGACTGGCTGGACCACATTGCCATCTTTACATTGTCCCATACAATCTTGTCTCCCATAGTAGCAATCGGGAACGGGCTGGGTTCTTCATCATATGATCCATACATAGATGCACTCTCGGCGGCAGAATTAGCAAGAGCCATAGGGTCTTTCAATTCGACCGTATATCCTCTTCTCGCAGGTGAGAAAACCCATCCAGAAGATATTGAACCTGCAGTTCTGGCACCTACAGATGCAACCATGACAGATGCCTGGCTGAGGAGTATCTGTCCACCCTTAACACTGTATCCGATCCCGTATGCACCGATTGTAAAGAACAGAACAATAGCTGGAACAGTAACCCAGGCCAGTTCTAATCGCTTCTTCATTCTCAGCACTGTGTAGTTCACTGGAACCAGCACCATGATATATATGCCAAGAAAGATCCAGATAATATTGGGGGAAGGAGTTTTGACAGCTGGATTCATAGAGACAGCAGCGCTTGGGTTTAATACTGGCGAAGGCCCCCCGTAACCACTTGTCATATACTGACTCATTGAAAGAGATAGTGCTGGCGAACTCATATACATTCGGGGATTTCCAGCTAGAGATTTCCAAAATGCGGTCTGTCCGGCCCAGTTTCTGAATGGTTGTGCACTTGGATCGAATGCCAGGAACACAACTCGTCCTGCACCATAATTGCGCACCGCCCACACAAGTCCGGAGGAATCCTGTAAACTGTATGTGCATCTACTGGAAATCGGAGTGGAGCGAGCAAGAGCGATCGGTCCAATTGGGCCTGTTTTGCAGATAGACTCAACACTTGGTAGTCCTGCTGCCTGACCCGCACCTGTCACCATTACCGGTAGCAATTCTCCATAAAATGACGGTTCCTGCAATTTCCTGAAGTCGGCTCCGGATGGAATGACCAGCGTCCCACCACCAGCAACCCACATCTTCATTGAGTTAATCACTTCAGGAGATGCAGTTGAAGCGGTAAAATCCAGCAGGACCAGCATGTCGACAGCCGAAAATCCAGCTGGTCTATCAGGTAGGTTCTGTTGTTCTATCCAACCAACTCTAAACTGGACTTGTGAACCACCTGAACCCGGCATGCCAGGCATACTTGGCATACCACTCTTGATTGCAGACACGGGCAATCTATATGTTTCATTAGCCAGGAATGATAACCGTTTGTCCATACCACCGACCGTAACAACCGTGTAGTCATTACTGCCCGAGGAACCCGAAGTAAAATCGATTCGGGGTTTTACTTTTGCTACTACCCAATAGCCTGAACGCAAAGACACAGTGGTGTCACCATAGTTGTTTAATTTAACATATATTTGGTATTTTTTCTTGGCGCCTGATGGAAGAGTTACAGGTGGGGCGCATATGGTTGCTGGCTCTTCAGAAGCAGAGCCTCCATATCCCTGTTGGGTAACTTCCAGCGTTCCGGGTATTTCCCCACCTGAATCATTCTCAATAGTCACATTGATCGGAGTCCAAACTTGCGTTCCGGCAAGTCCACCAAATCCAACAACAGCTTCCATCTTGATTGCCCAGGTCATACTACAGGACGCCAAAATAAGAATTGCTGACGTTGTAATAAATAAAAGTCGCCAATTTATAGACAATATCGGCCTCCAGGTAAGAAAAATGCTGAGTTTCCAGGTCACTCTCATACAAACAATAGACACAGTATTTCCTACATGACTTCAACAAAGAAACCAAAGTTCCTTCGCCAAAAATGTAATACGGATGATTTGTTGCTCATGTATAATCGATATGGCAGCTATGGATATGTTGATATTTGTCAAAACAAACAACTAGAGGGGAATGGGTAGCAGGATTTATAGATAGATATAGAGGCTGGTGCATATCGACCAACCTCTAAATCCAATAATGAATTCAACGATTCCGGGAGATGTCAGGCTGCGGAGATTGCTTTCATCACATCATCCATATTCTGATGCAACGCAAATATGGCATCCAATTTGGTTATATGAAGGACGCGATCAATGGAAGAAGCACAACCAATCAGATTGACTGTTCCTCCATTAGGACGAAGGCGTTTCACTGCAGACAACAAAATGCCGAAACCGCTACTATCCATGTAACGCACATTGTGCATATCTACGATTAAGTGCTGCTGGGCACCATCCAGAATACTCACCACCGCCTGTTTGAACTGCGGTGCTGAATATACATCTATTTCCCCGGACAGGTTCAACACTTTGTGTCCCTGCACTTCAACAATCTGAGTCTCTAATCTAATGTTTTCCATTCTATCACCTCAAGTCGGAGACAGCCGCAGCCACCTCGTCACCATAACCATAAGAAATATAATCTAAATTCTATAAAGAATGCTTTATGTTATCGTCTGCCTGCTATGACTAAAAGGTCAAAGCAAAGAGAGACTCCCCAATGTAACACAAATCCTGGAATAAACGATTTCGCTCTTAAAGCCAGGACTCCCAGTATAATACCCGCAGCAAATGAGGAAAAAACTTCGACAGGCGGTTTCCCAATATGCAATAGTCCAAATGCTACTGCCTGCAGCAATACCGCCCACAAACCGATACTCCGCTCCATTCCTTGAAGCAGATACCCTCTGAAAAAGAACTCCCAAAAAAACAAATACATACCATAACTTGCTAATGCAAAAATGGCTGCCCCATAGTCAATAGCAAACGGACTGACATCAGACCGGCCAAACACTCCACTATAATCTGAAAAGTGCTTAAAAATCGGATAATATGCCTGAAATTCCGGCCAACGAAACACACGAAACACCAGAATCACAGCCATCAGCACACCGAACATTATACCGACAGCAGGCCAAATGCCTTTTTTATCAAATCCAAGAGTGAATCCGAACTTTTCAGGTCCTTCCCGGAATAACAGAACAATCGTCAACATAGGAACCCAGAACAGGCCCATAATGTTGCCAAGTATATAATGACTGTATGGGCTGGATTGTCTATTAAAACTCCACAGCGCAGCTGTGACAGCCACTCCCACCAGGGCAACCGTCAGACTGATCATCCTGTTCCTGGCCAATGATGTTATATCCTCTTACGACCTGCCGACATTTGTGTTCACATATTGTATTAAACAAAGAGATGCATTTTTCCTCTATCATATATGCAGTACGACAGGTCGTCAAGTTACAGGTGGTAACAATTCAGTATTTGCTAGTAAATTTCCGTCCATCCTTCGATACGCGCTCCGCGCTACTCAGGACGAACGGAAATTTACTATATTACACATTCACACTGAACTGTTACTACAGGTGATAATATCTTGTAATTTTTGGGAGCTCTAAATAGAACAGGTAGAGAATCTCATCAACCCAGTAAAATTCCCGAAGGTATTATCCAATACAAATCGTATATAGCATATTGTGATTCTGATTTGCGAGAGGAGCACTGAATAGATTATGAAACCATCAGATATTAAAGTCGGCGTTATTGGATATGGCGGCGCATTCAGTATGGGTAAGTACCACTTTGAGTTTATGCAGAAGGCAGGTATGGTACCAACAGCAGTCTGTGACCCTGACGAGTCCAGGCTTTCCGTTGCCCAGTCGGATTTCCCCGGAATCTCTGTTTACACATGTGTAGACGAAATGCTAAAGAATCCCGATCTGAACCTGGTAACTATCATAACCCCACACAATTCACATGCCGAGATAGCAATCAAATGCCTGAATGCGGGCAAGCATGTTGTTTGTGAAAAACCAATGGCTATCACAACCGAAGAGTGCGATGAAATGATTGCCGCAGCCAAAGCTAATAACGTAATTCTATCTGCGTTCCATAACCGTCACTGGGATGGAATGGTGCTTCAGGCTGTAAAAGAAGTAAAAGCCGGCACACTGGGCGAAGTTCTCCGAGTTGAGGCCCATATGCAGAGCTACGGTAAACCAGGTGACTGGTGGAGAAGCAGCAAGAGCATATCCGGCGGTATTTTGTATGACTGGGGAGTCCATCTCCTTGAATACACACTACAGGTTCTTGACAGCGATATCGCTGAAGTTTCCGGTTTTGCTAAATCCGGTTTTTGGGCAGACCAGACCAAATGGAAAGATGACACCAACGAAGACGAAGGCTTCCTGGTTGTCCGTTATACCAATGGTAAATGGAGCACTCTGAGCCTGTCTTCAGTAGATTCTAATCCCAGACCTGGATATTTTGAGATAACTGGAACAAAAGGTTCATACTGGAGTGACCTTGGCAGTTATAAAATGGTAGTCCAGTATGATGACAAGACCTGGAAGTCTGAAGGTCCAGTTCCTGAGCAGGAACAGTGGAAATACTATCAGAATATCGCTGACCACCTGACCAATGGTGACGAGTTAATCATTACTGGTGAATGGTCACGCAGACCCATCCATATACTTGACCTTGCCTGCAAGAGTGCAATAGAAGGCAGAGCGCTGCCAGCTAAATACAAGTAAAGTGTAGTAACCTTTCGTCCTATAAGTCCTATTGGTCTTTCATGTTTAGTATTACCAATAGGACTTATAGGACTTATAGGACATTCACAATTGCTATACTCATACCCCACCAAATGTCCTATTAGTCTTATTGGTCTTAATGGTCCTCGTGAAAATCAGACCAATGGGACTTATAGGACCAATAAGACATGCACCATTACTCTTGAAATCACTACCCAACACAGTTTGACCTAACCCGCAATTTTGGCATATAATGTACCCGTTGTTATAGGAAACGACCCCGTCTGCAACCCGCCTCGGTTACTATTGACCGGGGCTTAATTGGTGCAACTGGCGACTCGAAAGGACCTCCTGCCTTGAGCGACATTCAACCACGAGAATTTACAATAAACATCGAGGACGAACTCAAGAAGAGTTATATGGACTACGCAATGAGCGTAATCATATCTCGTGCTCTTCCTGATGTCCGCGACGGACTAAAACCTGTCCAAAGGCGCATATTGGTTGCCATGGACGATCTTCACCTGGGCCCAAATGTCCAGCACCGAAAATCCGCCAAGATCGCAGGAGATACCTCTGGTAACTACCACCCTCACGGCGAAGCCATTATCTACCCGACAATGGTTAGAATGGCACAGGACTTTAACGCTAAGTATCCACTTATAGACGCCCAGGGAAATATGGGTTCACTGGACCCTGACCCGCCTGCTGCTATGCGTTATACTGAAATGCGTATGTCCCCATTTGCCATCGAAATGCTGGATGACCTGGACAAAGACACGGTAGACTGGCAAGATAACTACGACCAGACAAGACTGGAACCGAGGGTTCTGCCTGCTAAATTCCCAAATCTACTCGCAAACGGTTCATCAGGTATCGCAGTAGGAATGGCTACTAACATTCCTCCACATAATCTTTCTGAGTTGTGTGATGGAATCTCATTTCTGATCGATAACCCGGAATGTAGCATCGATGAGATGATGGAATATGTCAAAGGTCCAGACTTTCCAACCCGAGGACTTATTCTTGGTCTTAAGGGAATAAAAAATGCATATCACACCGGCCGCGGCCAGGTTATTATGCAGGCTGAGACTAACATCGAACAGATTGAAAATGGCAAATCCGCAATCGTTATTACAGAACTGCCTTTCCAGACCAGTAAGAAACCGCTGATTGAGAAGATCGCTGGACTGGCTAAAGACAAGAAAATCGATGGAATTACCGATATTCTAGACTACTCGGACCGCCACGGGATTCGTATTCAAATCGAATTGCGTCGTGATGTGCAGGCAAAGAGAGTCTTGAATTACCTCTATAAGCACACTGATCTCAGAAAAACATTTGGGGTCATTATGCTTGCACTGGTCGATGAAACACCAAGAGTTCTAAATCTTAAACAGATCTTACAGCATTATATTAACCACCGGTTTGTAGTTATTGTACGCAGGACCAAGTTCGAGCTTCAGGCTGCTCTTCACAGAGCACATATACTCGAAGGCTTGCGGATTGCGCTTGATTATCTGGATGAGATAATCAAACTTATCAGAGCTTCTGCAAACTCCGAAGCTGCCAGAAATGAGATGATGAAGAGGTTTGGTCTCAGTCAATTACAGGCTGAAGCTATTCTAAACATGCAGCTCAGACAGCTGACAGCTTTAGAGCGCGATAAGATTGAAGATGAATATAAGGCTCTTCTCAGACGAATCGCTTATCTTGAAGATCTATTAAGCGATCCGAAGAAGATCAATGAACTGATTAAAGAAGACACTAAATATATCAAGACCAAGTTTGGTGATGAGCGCAAAACCCGTATTGTGCCATTAGAAGCCACTGATATTGGTGAAGAGGACCTGGTCCCCAGGGAAGAAAACCTGATCACCATCACTCGCGATGGCTACATAAAGCGGTTACAGATTGATGCATTCCCATCTCAGAAGAGAGGCGGACGAGGACGTATCGGGGCCACGACAAAGGAACTGGATAAACTCCAGCACCTGTTTGTTGCGACTTCCCACGACTACCTGTTGTTCTTCACAGATCGTGGAAGGGTTTATAGGCTAAGGGCTTATGAGATTCCTCAGACATCCCGAACGGCTATGGGCACGGCTATCATCAACCTGATAAGCATTGAATCCGGTGACACGATTACTGCTGCAATTGCAGTTAAGGAAAAGGATCGAACGGGATTCATGGTTATGGGCACTGAGATGGGTGAAGTCAAAAAGACCGACCTCACCTACTTCCACAATATGCGGGCAAACGGACTGTTTGCATTTGATATTGAGGAAGGTGACTCGCTCAAATGGGTCGCTATGTCCGATGGGGATGATGAGATTATTCTTGTTACCCGAAACGGTATGTCTATACGATTCCACGAGAACGGACTGAGAAGTGCCGGCAGAGCAGCTGGTGGAGTCCGTGGAATCAAGCTCTACGACGAAGACAAGGTTGTCGGAATGACCCTTGTAAGAGATAAAGCAGAGCTGCTTGTAGCCACTGAAAAGGGTTATGGCAAGCGGACAGCTCTTACCAGCTATCGGGCTCAAACCCGCGGCGGCAAGGGTATAAAAACGATGAACGTTACCGACAAGACTGGTAAGATCGTCGAGACTGCTGTTGTGGACGATTCCGATAGACTGATCATCATCACGATGCACGGTATAACCATAAAGATCAAGGTTGCCGACATACGTTCAACCGGCAGAAGCACTCAGGGAGTGAGACTAATCAACCTTGGAGCTGGAGATGTGCTTAGCAGCATCGCCAGAGCCCCCAGAGCTGATCAAGAGGATGCTCCGGTGGGAACCAAGCCAGTGAGAGCTGAGGGAGAACCTGAAGACGAAGAGTTCGATGGCGAAGAGCTGGAGTTGGAAGGTGATGAATCTACCGAAGATGAATCCACTGAAGAGGATTCTACCGAAGAAGAGACAACTGAAGAGTAAACGACAACATTAGTGTTGTTCAAAAGCCCCGCATTTACATTGTAAATGCGGGGCTTTTTTATGTCGGTTTATACGGAGCTTTTCTATCTCCATTTGCTGGTGACTTTACTGCTAAACTTAATTCCACCGCAAAACGGAAAGGATCGAAGGTATTCTGTTTCGGGAGTAATTGCAAATTGCCCCCGAGCCTACGTTAGGGTTGATCGCTGCGCAATCCATTCGACTCCACTCAGCACGAATTTATAAAATGTAGTGGAAAAACCAGGGGTTTGAAAGACGATTTCACGTTCAATACCGATCCTCAAACCCTTGTAACTGCGGAATCTGGGTTAACCGAACGGTTTGACTTTACCTCAAAATGTTGAACTCTTACAGTTGGTTATAGGTGCTGTTTTCAGGTATACTATTATTGTATCTGCACCAGCCTTCGCTGAAGCTACGGCTGGCATGCCAGCTTTGTTTTTATACGACTGTCATGTCTGTTTGCTGAGCGACTTTTTTTGGACTTGAGAGAACGGTGGATCATGACATGAAGGATTTATATTTTGAGGCTCATGAAGATAAAGTTGATGGCGGTTATTGGGCATCATCTGTCGGCTTTGGAATCCACACCCAAGCCGATACTCTTGAGGAACTGAGACAAAATATCCTTGATGCTGTTGACTGCTACTTCGACTGTCCAAATGATGTCCCAACACTTATTAACCTTCGAGTCATCAGTGAAGAAGTATTGGTTCGATGAGACTCCCCCGTGATATCGAACCTGCTGAGTTGGTTCATGCACTTCGAGTTCTTGGATATGAACCGACCAGGCAATCTGGTTTACATATCCGTATCACTACCCAAGTCAGCGGTGAACATCACGAAGTTATCCCAAACCACAAACCGATTAAGATAGGAACTCTCCAGAGTATCTTGTCCAGTATAGCCTCCCACCACAAAATTAGTGTGGAAGAATTGCTCCACAAACTGCATCTGTAATGCTATTGTCTGCTCCGAAGATCACGAAATGATGTTTAGCATTTGTCGGCAGGTAATTCCAGTATTTTTCACTACGGCACTGTTACACTGCGCTGCGAAAGCCATTGCATACATTAACCCGCGTTTTTTATAATTGACGGTGTAAAATGCTATGCATTTACACTCCCACTCAGCACGAACAGATTTGGCTCACTTTTGATGGGATTGTATAGTGTAGTTTTACCTCCAAAATTATCACATGAAAATTAGCACCCATTGACAAGAACAAACCACTGGACTATACTATGCATGCCGACTACTCCTTGCAGGAGTCAAGGACACCGCGTAGCTGTATTATCGGAGTTGCCAAATTGGATTCTAGTATGTTCGATATGAAATATAAACACCAGATACTTCAGGATTTATTGAAGAAGGAAATATTGTCCGGAAAATATCAGTCCGGGGACCGTTTTCCATCTGAATCCGAAATGTGTGTTGCGTATGGTGTGTCCAACAATACTATCCGGGAGGCAATTTCTTCTCTGGTCAATGAAGGTCTGCTTATCAGAAAGCATGGTAAAGGCACGTTTGTAACGGACTGGCAGCAGAACATCAATAAGCAATTCGCGATAATCATCCCTCATATATTTGATCAGGATAGTCCACTGTTTAAATACCACGATTCCTATATGGGTCCGGTCCTATCTATCATTAGCAGCGGGGCACTCAACGCTGGTTATGCAAGCGTTCTATACCTCACTGATGCTGATCCTGACATTGAAAGACGATGCCTACTCGATGTTTTAAAGCGCAAGCTTGATGGAGTAGTAATGTTCACTGGTGATGCTGTTGCCAATATAGATGTTTTTAACCAGCTTCTAGATAACCACATACCTATCGTTCTAATGGATAGATATTACAAGGAAGTGCCAACACATTATGTCGGTCCTGATAATAAGGCATCCGTATCAATGGCAATTGATTACCTGGTAGAACATGGAGCCAACGATATTTATTGCCTGACCAGAAGTTCTGAAGTTTCATCCATTACTGAAAAGGAAGAACGTTTCAGCGAAATTATCACCAAGCGAGGAATAGACCCGGATACCAGAATGATAAAGTGGGCTGATACTGACAGGCATATAAATTACACACTGGATGCATACAACGCATCGATGGAGCATTTGAAAAAGACTCCAAAGGGAACCGGATTTCTTGCTTTTCAGGTGCAATTTGCAGTTGGTCTGCTAAAGGCAATGCAAGACAGCGGTCTTAATCCACAGGATTATCATATAGCCTGCTCAGGTAAAGTACCAAAGGGTCTTATTAACTGCGAATGCAATATAGTGCAGACAGATTATCAGCCTGAATTGATCGGAACAGAATTATTGGCAACTCTGCTGGATGCTTTTGAGAATCAATCCAGTCCTGTGCACAAGCTGACGGAATGTAAACTGGTTAAGTTTTATCCGGCTGAAAGCTGTGATTCAATTTTTGTGGAGCGAGTTTAGAAGCCAGGAATCTTAGATAAATAAATTTCTGGCTTCCATCCATTAACATTCAATGCTCTATACAAGCTGTATCTCTTTCCACTTACCGCTACGGTATCGCAGATAGAAAGCTAAGCTCAACAGCATTACCCATATGATGATAAAAACCCATGCTGCTTGTGCGGACACATGCATTACATTGAACAGCACATAAAGCACAACAACCATCAGCCAGTGAAGACTGACGGAGATAAACATCGCCCAGAATGTGTCTCCGGCACCTCTCAGGGCTCCGCAATATGAGACTATCATGGACTCAACAAGCACATAGATTGCCATCAGACGCACCATAAAAAGAGTCAATGGCAACGCATCTGCAAAGACTTTATCGTGTACACTTGGTCTGAATACATTGGATAATGCTACTGGAAATGCTAAAAACAAGACCAGCATTACAACCGAGTATATGAAACCGACTTTAATCCCGGACAGGGTTGATGCATGTGCTATATCCGGTTTTCTGGCTCCCATATATCTGCCTACCAGACTAGTTATTGCAATCTCAATTCCAATAAGAGGGACATAAGCAACCATATCCCAGTTGTATGCAATCGTAGCCGCAGTAGCTACCAATTGTCCCTGTGATTGAAACAATGATATCTGCGCAGTAAATGCAGCGAGAGTCAGGAAAAACTCTAAACCAGCAGGATATCCAAATTTGAAGAGCTTCCACATTACATCGGACTTGAATATAAATGACTCTCTAATGCAATATTCCTGTTGCTTCTTTCCAAAGAAATACGCAACCATTAGAATTAATAATCCGCAGAGACCTCCAAAAATAGTCCCATAGGCCGAGCCTCTAATGCCAAGAGCGGGAAATCCAAAACGCCCAAATACAAGAATGTAATTCGCTCCAACATTCACAAGCATCGAAACAACCGATGCTATCATAACTATCCGTGTTTTGCCGATACCCGAAAAGAAACAACTAAAAACACCACGGAGTAAGGTAATAATGGCTCCATATACCAGGATGTTAAAGAACACTGTCTGCGGCCCAAGTTGCTCGGGAGCAATACCCGAAGCACGGAAAGATGCCCTGGCCAGGGGAGCGAACAGTAAAATAAGTGGGTATGCGATGAATGCAATAATAGCTGCCTGCGTCACAACCACCGAACAGTTCCGTTTTTGTCCGGAACCGTAATACTGTGCTATCAGGGCTGTCCCGTACCCGATCAGGCCTAGAAAAAAGGTCGTCATCAGGAAACTCATCATACCGCCACCAAGGGAAGCATTCATCTGCGAAGCCCCGAGTTTTGATAGGAACAACCTGTCTGTAAAGGTCATAATAGTATCGCATGCGTTCGAAGCCATCATAGGCAGTGCAATGACTAGAAGTTCCTTTATACCGCCAGGTATATATTTGACAGTATTATTTTGTAATTCGTTAACTGAGCTTTCCAATAACCACCGCCTCACAAGTGCCGGATTCGCGGATTGTTTCACACTCTGAGAGATAACATAGAGCGTGTGAATATCTGTCTTTTGAAGACTAAAACGGAGTTTCATCAGAGGAAGATATGCATAACCGTAACATAATATTATATCTGACATGAGCGGGTACGACAATGATAAAAGTTCCATACCGCAAAATAATGAGCATAATGGGATATAATCTACTATCCCGCAGTAAAAAACCATCAAGCAGAAAAGGAATGAAACTTATGAGAAACCTGCTTTTATCTTTAGCATTGATTGTCCTCACTTGCGCAGCATACGCCAGTGAAATATTGTCCATTGATCCGATGAATTACACGAATATCTCTGCTGTCCAGGCTGCCTGGACACCTGTGGATAATTCCGCTCAAGTTCTACTGGCTACTGAACGCACACCTGATGGCAAATCAGCCGTTGCCTTTCCGTGCGACATGTCAAAAGTCTCGCAGAGATCGTATTGGGATAAACAGATAGACGTTAACATGTCCCGATATGGACGAATTGCATTCTGGGTTAAAGCAGTTGGGGATTTATCTGCCTTATCACATAACTCGTTTTATTTTAGTTCCGGTAAAGGATGGTACAGTTCCTCATTTGCGATTGATGGAAATAGATGGCAACGGGTAATAATAGATCGAAGCAGGTTCCAGGCAGAAGAAGATCCTGATAGTTGGGCCAAGCTGAGTGCGATGCGCATGTCTTTCTGGAAAGGACAGGATAAGAAAGTTACTGTATATGTGGGACCGATAGAGGCTTTCACCAGCGATATTGTAATTGTCCGAAACGCACGTGCAGGGGAAGAAGGTGCTCCATATGCTGAAAGCATGTCAAATGCCCTGGCATCGGCGGGAATTGATTCAATTACTATAGATGATGCAGATGCAGAAACCGGTGCACTGGAAGGCAAGCGGATTGCTATCTACCCAAACAACCCAATGATCTCTGACAAAGAAATGGATGCACTTGAAGCTTTTGTAGCTGCCGGAGGGCGCGTAGTTGCCCTGTATTCCATACAAAACCGCCTGGCGGACTTACTAGGAATGGGCGACCTCGGTTATCAAGCCCGCAAATATGAAGGTCAATTCGCGGAAATTCGCACATTAAATCCGAATGGTAAAGATGCACTGCCCGGAATGCCTGTAAAAATCCATCAGCTTTCCTGGAACATAACTACCGCAAGTCCGAAATCAAGAAATGCCCGTATATTCTCAAAATGGTATGACATCAATGGAAAAGACACGGGATTGCCGGCAATATTGATCAGTGACACCGGCGTATTTGTATCACATGTGATGCTGCATGATGATCCTGCCAACTGGAGCCGCACGTTGCGTGCCTTGCTGGGCAAGTATGATGATTCACTGTGGCCTGAAATCGCGCGTAATGCATCGGCGAATGCCGGACGTATGATTCCGATATATGATAACTTCGATACAGCATATAAGGGTATTGAATCTCAGGCTAAACGCTTAAAAGTTGCCTCTGCTCAAAAGGAACTGGTAAAGTCCCGTAAAGCCTTCAATCTGTCAGTATCATTAATGAAGTCTAAGCAGTACCCAAAAGCTCTTGACTGTATAGAGATCCAAGCAACAGCTTTGGTCAAAGCATATGCCCTCATCCAACCATCGAAAGCTAATGAATTCCGAGCTGTCTGGTGTCACTCGGCATATGGCGTAGATGGAATGACTTGGGATGAAGCTATAAAGAAACTCAAGGACAATGGCTTTGCCGCTGTAGTACCTAATATGCTCTGGGGTGGCCAGACTGATTATCCAAGTAAAGTTCTGCCAGTGAATCCACGAGTGCATAAAGAAGGCGATCAGATTGTCCAGTGTCTTGCAGCCTGCCGTAAATACGGGATTGAAATACACGTGTGGAAAGTCAACTGGAACCTGGGGAATGCACCACAGGATTTTATAACCCGTATGAAAGCCGAAAAGCGCACGCAGCAATCAGCAGCGGGTGTTATCGAGCCATGGCTGTGTCCATCACATCCTGCAAACCAGGCGATGGAACTGGAATCAATGCTGGAGATAGTTAAAAATTATGCTGTGGATGGTATTCACTTTGATTATATCCGTTATCCGGACTCTGAACACTGCTACTGTGACGGCTGTCGGGAACGTTTTGAAGCCCTGGTAGGGGTAAGAGTAGAAAGCTGGCCGAAAGACGTATTGCGATATGGACCTGCTTATGAAGCATATCAACAGTTCCGTCGCGACAATATTACTCGATTGGTCAAAGCAGTTAGTGAAGGCGCGCGCAGCATTAATCCAAAGATGAAGATATCTGCAGCTGTATTTAGCAACTGGCCTGACTGTCGGGAGTCCGAAGGACAAGACTGGGGTAAATGGATAGAACTGGGCTATCTGGACTTCGTTTGCCCGATGGATTACACTGATTCCGCAAGTGCATTCAGGACTATGGTTCAAGTTCAGCGTGGAGCTGTAAAAGGAAAAATACCACTCTATCCAGGAATTGGCGCATCGGCTCCTGGATTAACTGCAGCGCAAGTCATAGACCAGGTTAAGATTGCACGTGAAGAGAAGGCTAACGGGTTTATAATCTTCAATTACGACATCCGAACAGCATCAGATCAGATACCAATGCTCGGGCTGGGAGCAACGCGAAAGTAGATTTATGAATATAGCATTGAGCTGCGTATCTTAATTAATTGGAATAGGAAAAATATCTACATAACAACGGTTTTTCCATGTTTAAAAACATAGCTGTCAAGCACATAATAATGTGAATACGGGGCAATACCGATGTAGTTTAAAAGTTGAATCAAAACCCCAATATTAATAAACTCAACAAAGGTATTTGGCTCTGAGCGTATAAATTACAATTATCCCATATTGCAAAAGGAGTAATGACATATTGGATGCCGTACTACTCTCCAGAATCCAGTTTGCCTTAACCATTGGGTTTCACTTTATCTTCCCGCCACTCACCATAGGCCTTGCCTGGATAATCGCATATATGATGACCAGGTATGTGCGAACTGGCGATGAGCTCTACAAAACTATGTCCCGATTTTGGATTAAGCTATTCGGGATCAGCTTTGCTGTAGGTGTAGCTACTGGAATTACAATGGAGTTCCAGTTTGGTACGAACTGGGCCAATTACTCCCGTTTTGTAGGTGATATTTTCGGTGCCCCTCTTGCGGCTGAGGCAGTGATTGCCTTCTTCCTGGAATCCACATTTCTTGCGGTGCTGCTGTTTGGGTGGAACAAGGTGTCTCCTAAAGTCCATCTTCTGGCTGCGTATATGGTGGCTATTGGTGCAACTATTTCCGCATTCTGGATTTTAGTCGCAAACTCCTGGCAGCAGACCCCGGCAGGCTTTCACATTGTCAATGGTCGTGCTGAGCTTACGAGTTTTGCCCAGGCTGTGTTCAATCCTTCTACAATGCCACGCTTCCTGCATACAATGGATGGAGCATTGATCACAGGTGCTATGTTTATGATGGGAATCAGCGCCTGGTTTATATTGAAAAACCGCAACATAACATTCGCGCAGGAATCCCTTAAGGTGTCATTAGTAGTTGCATTGTTAGCTGCAATGCTCCAGGGACCTTTGGGGCATTTTCACGCTATTCAAGTTGCACAGACCCAACCTGCAAAGCTCGCAGCGTTTGAGGGACTTTTTGTTACTCAGAAGAACGCTCCTGCAATAGTATTCGGTATTCTCGATGCAGAAGCAGGAACGAAATCTTTCTCAATCGAAGTGCCCGGTTTACTCAGTCTGCTGGCTTATGGAGATGTCAACAAGGAAGTTACAGGACTTGATGCCTTTCCAAGGGATGAGTGGCCGCCACTGAATATGACATTTTACTCTTTCCACTTTATGGTCATTCTGGGAGTCTACTTCATGGGCCTGACAGTGCTTGGACTCTTCTTATGGTGGAGAAAGATTCTGTTCAAAAACAGGTTCTTTATGTGGCTTGCACTGCTTTCCATCCCGTTGCCGTTTATAACAAACGAACTGGGCTGGATTGCTGCAGAGGTTGGACGACAACCCTGGATAGTATACAAACTGCTTAAGACAAAGGATGCAATATCCGTTACCGTTCCTGCAGAGCAAATCTTGATTACTATCATCCTGTTTGCGATGATATATCTGCTTTTGTTTGTGGCGTGGATGCTGGCATTGCGCAGACAGTTGGATCGTGGGCCTGAAAATCTGCAGCAGGAATCTGTAAAGGAGGTGAACTAGTTATGAGTGCACTTCAAGTAACCTGGTTCGGATTAATCGGCGTACTTCTGGCTGCTTATATCATCATGGACGGTTTCGACCTCGGTGTGGGATTCTGGCATCTTTTTGCTCGTAAGGAATCTGACAAACTGACTATGATGGCTTCGATAGCACCTTACTGGGATGGTAACGAAGTCTGGCTGCTTTCTGGTGGTGGAGCTGTATTTGCAGCATTCCCAAAGGTTTATGCGACAGTATTCAGCGGGTTTTACCTTGCATTGATGCTTGTTCTGTTTGCATTGATATTCAGAGCAGTTTCTCTTGAGTTCCGCCATCAATCGGATTCGACTTCATGGAAGCGGTTCTGGGACTATGCGTTTGGTATAGGGAGCGCTTTACCGGCACTGTTGTTTGGTGTAGCGATGGGGAACATTATTGTGGGGCTTCCGTTGAATGCTGCTGGTGACTATATTGGCACGTTCTTCAATCTATTGAATCCATATTCACTACTGATCGGAGTTACGGGACTGGCTATGTTTGCATTCCACGGAGCTCTATTTACAATGATCAAAGCCGGGGACGACCTTGCTAAAACCGCACTAGGTTGGGCTAAGATCAGTGGGCTCATATATGGTATTCTGCTTTCAGTCAGCACAGTTGTAACAGTAGTAGCATTCCCAAGAATGATTGCCAACTACACAGAGTATCCTGTTCTATGGTTGCTGCCAGTTGTTATGCTTGCTGCAGCTTGGATGGCGTGGGTGCTTGGAACTACAGGTAAAATCTGGAAGTCATTCTTAATGTCAGCGGGAGCAATGTTGGCTATAATGGCAACACTAGCTGTGGGAGTGTTCCCAAATTGGGTGCATGCATCTAATGATCCTACGCTGAGTCTGACCATCGCCAACGCGTCCA
Organism: Abditibacteriota bacterium; assembly: GCA_942493375.1. GTDB lineage: Bacteria > Armatimonadota > UBA5829 > UBA5829 > UBA5829. The sequence continues at coordinate 2,315,036 of OW818698.1, forward strand.
GTTCTCCACTAACTCTTAAGACAATGCTGATACTTGCAATTATCGGAGTTCCGATAGTGTTAGGGTATACAGCATGGGTACACCAGGTATTCAAAGGAAAAGCTGGAGAAGGGGTTAGCTATTAGCTGATTAATCTAAGTTTTAGATGCAACGATAGCCCGGTTCACAGACAACCGGGCTATCATTGTATTTAATCCTATTTGAGTTTATAGACATACACCTGGTAGGCGTTAAAATCTCTTTTCAAGGAGTTGGATGTTATTTTCAAAGGTTCTCCAGCATCAAAGCATTCAATCGCAGTATTCAGTGGTAGACCAGAGATATAGATTTCTGCATTACGAACCAGGTGATCACTCTTGTTTGCTGCCAACAGGTAAAGATATCCGTTGTTTTGCAGCAGGCAGGTTTCAATAGAATCCTGCGCGTTAGTTGTAACAGTTCTAAAGGACGTTGGTGACACCAGGACAGGTGAAAGTGTATTCAATTCTTTGGCAATCCGTTTAATATCAGTCCACAACTGGGAACGCATCGGTACGTAATAACATCCGTAGTAAGCAACCCCTCTTGCACCATTAATAATAGCATCGTAGGCCATGAACCTTGTTTCCAGCCAGGTTGGTCTCTCATACTTGAGGCTGTCAGCATGTATAAAAACACTCAATGAATATCGTTGGCTGGAATCGATTCCGGAAGCAAGTTGTGTCCAATCCGCAGTCCCACAGGTCGACATAAAGGTCTTTAACGAATGTGAACCGGTATGATACTGTTTTACATCCCAGGTAAAAATCGGATCCGCCAGAGTAGGATTCCACTTTTCTGTTTCAGACTTCCAGTTTGATGGGTTAGCGCCATCTGCGGTTTCGATACCGCTGTTGTTTACCATATTCACGCCATCACTTACTCTTGTTAATGCAATATCATCGAAATAGAATGTTCCAGGGCTACATGCACGAAGAATAAAACGGACTTTAGTCGCTCCTGCTGGAGGTGCTATGTTGGGAATGCGTAGATTAAACCACTCATTTGCGATCTGAGAACAAAACATATCAGAGCGCAGTATTTGATCACCAGCATCAAACCAATTCAATAGGACGCGGTGGGAATCATAAGCGTGGGGATTATCTGAAAGCAGCAAGTGATCCTGCCAGCCATAACCTTGGAGCGCCATCCATATCGGTTTGGTTTGTACTCCGTGATCTGACGCTATTGCATACTTCTGGCCCATCGAAGGCGACGTGTTTGCGAAAATATCGACATAATCTCCGACGCAACTGATTGTCTGGTTGAGAAGGCTTGAATGCCTGTTTCCAGTGGGTACCGGATAGATGTCAGTAGATATGATATCTGCAGCAGTTTTGTATGGATTCAAACTTCCACAGAAATCGGCAGGAGCTATCTGACTACCGCGTGGAGCATGGTTCAGCCAAACCAGGTGAGGAGCCTTTGTGTAACTGGGATCACCCCCGGAAATCATTGCGTTGTAGTTACTTACCAACAGTTTTGGGTCTATAGGAGGATCCCGCCACGCTGCTTCATCAGGTTGAGACCACAGTGCGAGAGCAGGTGAGTTAGAGACTGCATTTATTATGTTAGTATAACTTGAATCTGCCGTAAGAAAACAGGCAGCTTTGAGACCGGCTTTACTGAGGTCATCAAGCACGAATGGCTGGGCATCAGGATGGTCCTGGTAGAATGTTATAAAGTTGAATCCTGCGTCCTTAACTTCACCTAACAACCTGGGTATCTCATATAGGCTGGGCTGAACTTGAAGGTAAATATTTCTGAAACTATATGTTCCAGGCTTATATGTCCTTGTCATCACATATGCTTTACGGGTACCTTTTGGAGGAGTGATATTAAGTGTGACGGTATTATACCATTGATCCGGAAGTGTAGATGAATTGGTAACCGAACCCAGAAATGTATCATTAGCACCAAACCAATGCAGCTCTATTGCGTGGGAACCCGCTTCCACGTTAGTGGCTTTAATATTGCACTGCAACTGGTATACAGAATCAGTATCTATCTCCGTTACCATCTGCCGCCAATCCGATACTCCATTGCTGTTCATTACAATACTTATGCAATTACTGGCGTGATCAAATCTCTGGACTGGAGCGGGATTGCCCTCTGCTTCACCTCTATACCATATAAGGGGATTCTGGTCAGTTCCTGTGCCATCCGGAGTCTGGCTGCAATTTCCGCTAAACTCAAGTGAAGAGTTTTTCAACAGATTATATGTTGGAAGGTTGTAAAGTCCTATCGGGAATTTACCGTCGATCAGTGCAACAGTGTTTCCTTGTGGAAGCATAACCGGATCATCAAAATAGTAGGTACCTTTCTTAAATCCACGCATCAGCAATATTACTTTGGTTGCTCCAGCAGGCGGAGTAATGTTTTTAATTGTCTTTTCAACCCAGATATTGGCTTTACTGGAACAGACCGATATAGTAGATATCCGGGAACCATTTGTATCAAGCCATTGCAGTTCCACTGCGTGTGAACCAGACGCAATGTTTGTAACATAGATATGGATACGGAACCGGTATTTGAATGACGGCATAATGCCAGGGATCAATTGTTGCCAATCAGCTATTGCCTTAGCACTGGTTACCACAGTCTGAAGTGAATGCGATGCTGATACATATTTGCTATTGCTTCGAGACTGAACAGCCGTTCCAGCGACTACTTTGCTGGTAAACGGCTTCGTACCAGCTTCTATATCGCTGTTGCAGACCATATTAGAAGCAGGTAGCCTGCATGCAGTTATGATTAGCAAGACTGACAGTATTAACGTTAGCTTCATATTGATCCTCGTCTGTACACAGTTTAATATATACTGGCACGGATAACCATAGTATGCAACTAAATGGTTCCAGCAGAATATTACGGTCTTCCCCCAGCTATCCATTGCTGCAAGGATTTACGGTATTGCAGGGGGCTTACTCCAAAGGCTTGCTTGAATACCTTGCTAAAATGGAATACGTCCGGATACCCTACCTTTTCCCCTACATCGTTAACGTTCATTTCGGTCTGCATTAGGAGCATTTGTGCTTTTTTCATTCTCAATGACCTTACATGTGCCATAGGAGAGATTCCCATTGTGTTCTTGAAGACATAATGGAAGCGGGTTTCTGAGAGGTTGGCTATATCAGCAAGGTCACTGCGGGATATTGGTTGGTCTATGTTCTCTTCGATGAACGTTAACACTGGTTTCAAGTTCAAAATGTCGTAAAGACAATCAGAGTTATCCTTAAGTGTGGAAACTGAAGTAATCAATCTAAGAAGCCTGCTGCTCAATTCCTGCCTTCGGATTATTTGTGAAATGGTATCAAGCGTGTTTTGATCTGTCGCCATTGCCTCGTGCAACTGGGCAATCACAACACCTATTTCTACGGCAATATCTCCAGTGGTAATGTATGGCAGTTCATAGAACCTGGTTACATCCAATGAGCCAAAGATGGTGAAACGGATATGTGCATAATGCACTATTCCTGGCTCGGGCATGGCAACAGTGTGGCGGATTCCACTGGAAACCAAAAGTACCTCATCTGGTCCGGCTTTTACTTCTCCTACATTTTCCACTTCACTGATATAATCACCCACAATTGGGCATACTATCACAAGGAACGGCAGCTCTCTCCAATCTGTTGGTGGGTGACAACAATTACTGTATCGACTTCCCCCCAGATACTCCCACGCTAACGATTGCTGGAGCACCTGGATTAATGAGTTGTTGGGTTCAGATGCAGATAGATTGGACATAACAGTATAATTATACAAAAATGTGGCCGATTATCCATAGCAATATCCGGTGTTATCAATTACAATTGGTGAATGTGTTAAAAACTATGCGACGGAGGAATATTATGCCGGGGAACCAGGAATATGGCATCAAGTTTGTAGCTGTTGAACATGCTGAAGTACAACGCATTGATATAGATACTTCACCATTGGAGCCGCATGAAGTTGCAGGCCATACTCTGGTCTCACTTGTCAGCAGCGGAACTGAAGTGGTCGGGGTGTATTCCGGTACTCATTATGAAATCAGCGACTCCTCTTTCCCGATGTCAACTGGCTATGCTTGTGTTTTCGTTGTTGAGAGTGTTGGTAGTGAAGTTGAATCTGTAGTTGCCGGTGATATGGTTTTCTATTGCGGAAGTCATCAGAGCTATCAACGGACCAGTGAAGATCAGATAGTGAAAGTACCTAACGGGGTATCTGTAGAAACAGCAGTGTTTACAAGGATGATAAAGATCTCTATGCCTGCATTTGCGCGTTCGGATATCAGGCCTCCGGAGCAAGTATTGGTAACCGGTCTGGGAGTTGTTGGACTGATGGCAGCACAATTGGGGCAGGCTCTGGGTTATAGTGTTTTAGCTTGCGACCCGAATGATAATCGTCGTAATACAGCTTTGAAGCACGGAATCAACAATCTATCGCCTACTATACCGCTGCAGAACACAGATTATAAAGATAAAGTCGGACTGGGGTTGGATTGCTCGGGGAATGAGCAGGCAGTACTCGACCTGTGCAATATTACCAGAACCTATGGTGAAGTCGTCCTTGTTGGGGTTCCATGGGTAGCAAAGACATCGATCCTGGCCCAACAGATTACGCACGCCGTGTTCTATAATTATGTAAACTTAAGGTCCGGATGGGAAGGCTCAATGCCTGACTACCCACATCCACACAGTGCATTAAATCATTTACGTGCAGCAATGCGGTATTTGGCAGAGAAACGTATAACAGTCAATCCTGACATATACCGGCTGACAGCCCCTGATAATCCTCAGCAGCAATATCAGGACTTACTGCACCAGCGAATGGACGAATTGACAGTAATGTTTGACTGGAGAATTTGAAAGGAGATATCTATGACTATTGATGAAAAAGACGATAATCATCTGCATCAAATTGCTATTGGCGTAATAGGCGGCAGTTTCGGAAGTTATCATATCAGGGGGATACTTGGAGAGCCGGATATATTTGAATTGAAGGCCGTGTGTGACAGTAATACCGAAGTACTGGAACGTATACAGAATGAGCTGCCACAGGAATGCACAATGTGCACCGACTACATGCAGGTGCTTGAGGATCCATCTATCGATGCAGTTGTAATAAGCCTGCCTCATCATTTGCATGAACAGGTATGTGTGGAAGCAGCGAAGTGCAAGAAGCACATTCTGGTAGATAAACCAATTGCCCGGACTCTTGAGGAAGCTGATGTTATTATTCAAGCTGCTGAAGAGAACCAGGTAACTCTGATGGTTGCACAGACATTTCGGTTTTTCTCGATTTACCAAAAAATGCACTCACTGCTGGAAAAGGGTGTTATTGGAAAGCCATTGTATGCGATGACACGGCATATACAGAACTTCAACCCTCCAAAGGATGCAAACTGGCGTTCCAGGGAGTCGGTTGGCGGTGGGTGTTTAATGGGCTCAGGCATACATAATATGGATATGATGCGCTGGCTGTTCGGTGAACCGGAGGAAGTCTTTGCATATGCCACCGGTGACCACAAAAGACTGGAGGCTGAGGTTGCAGCTTCTGTTTCTTTCAAATACAGGAATGGGGTTGTAGTTAATTTTGCCTGTAACTGGAGTTCACACGGAGCAATGAACAGCTTCGAGTGGAACGAGTGGGCTCTATTCGGCACTGAAGGCGATATTGCAATCAAAAATGGCGACTTGATTATAGGACGTGAATATGGCGCCAAAATCGACAAAATCACTCCCGATCATCACGAATATGAGAACATATGGACCCACTTCGCCCGCTGTCTGGTAAATGGTGATGAACCTTTGGTCAACGGGGAAGAGGGCAAAAAATCACTTGCTCTTGTTTTGAAGGCATATGAATCTATAGAAACCGGAAGACCGGTAAGTTGTTGATTATCAATAATGCGGATTATGAGGTTGAATAATGATTAGACACAGAGATCAAATGGAATTTGCCGAAGCGGAGAACTGTCACGATGGCATCGGCACACTGCATTTACACACGATACTGACCGGCGGTGAGGGAATACCTGCAACATTTATGCACGATGATATCCTTGATCCTGGTGTAACAATTGGAGAGCATCTGCACGAGAACTCTTCAGAGATATACTTCGTGGTGGAGGGTGATGGGATTATGATTGTGGATGGAAAGGAACATCCCATATCCGCTGGTGATGTCTCCTGGTGCTCCCCCGGACACTCGCACGGTATAATCAACTCCTCAGGTAAAACTATGCGGCTACTGGTTGTGGGGCTGTAAAGTAATAACACCTCCCGCTTTATCCGTTCATCCTGAACCTGCCAATGGGTGAACGGATACAAATTATTGTTGATATTCGCAGATATTTGGACTATTATATTCCCAGACATTTGAGTATCATATATTTTAATCCAATATACAGCACAATATATTAACGTCATGTGATTCAAATGACGTCCAATATATTGTATCAAGTGTCAGCTTGATTGCACATGCAATGTAACGCATTTGGTTTGGAGGACAGTATGACAAAAAGAGATGTTTTCTCACTGGCGGTAAAGATAGTCGGTATATGGACTATGATTATGGGGATAATCAGTATTCCAGGTATGTTTGCTATTGTTGAGCTGCCTAAATCTAGCTATCTCGGCATTTCATCACAACTCATAGCTATATTACTATATGTGGGACCAATATTAACTATTCTGGTAGGAGCGATTCTTCTGTTCCAATCAGATAGTATTTCATCACATGTGATTAAGAATGATGTGTCATTCTCTCTGCCTGAATGGTTGACTGACAAGAATGAAGTGTTTCAGTTTGCTCTAGCGATCACTGGATTGATCCTGGTAACGACAAATCTGCCAAACCTTATTTACGCATTTTACACTGTGTTTCATAGTATGGCTTCAGACGGTCTGCGATTGGGAAATGCTTTTGAACTGAACTTTGCTCATATCCGGGTATTTCAGGCTATTACTGGAGTGGCAATTGGTGCATTTCTATTATTTAGCAAAAGGAGTGCTGGTGTTTTTCTGAGAGGTGAGAAACAGAATGGTAAGTAATTCAGAAAACCCTCAGCAACTTACTGACAGAGTATTGATTTCATTGATTCTCAAAATCTCTGGTTTGGTTTTATTAATAGGACCATTTTTCCGGGATGTGAGTTTTTTAATCAGTACAATCACCTTTGGAATACCTGAAGTCCTTCTAAACAGCTGCCTGGCTCTTGCTTTTACAATACTAATACCAACGTTTTTGCTGGGATTCGCCGACAAAATCGCATTAATAGTAACCAGGCAACCGGTTGCTATTGATACTTCAACAAAAGCACTTGTGGCTGTTGCAAAGTCAATATGAATACTATTAATCGCAACACATATAAGTCCCCTGTGCTCATCAATTCTGGAATTCCACCAGCTTAACTCCCTTTATCACAATTCAGATCTGATGAAATATGTTCCTGGTCAGTCAGTTGGCTACGTTGTTGGAAGCGGACTTTCAATACTGCTGGGGATATATTTGGCCACCGGAGCTAGATGGTTGATAAATCTTATTATGAAGCGGAAACAAGATTGCAAACTGGCTAGCAGCGAGTCTGATCAAGGTACCGTTTTGTAGACTATGGCACTTTGCTGTAGATACAACCGAACTCCGCCGCCTTTCGAGTCAACATAGAAAGTACCTCCTGCTTTCGGGGACCAGAAACAGTATCCATGGTCTCCAAATATGTATTTTTCCCCGACTGACAGCAGATTCGGATCTTGCACTCCGACATCCCGAAGTATGTTTCTGGCTTGGTATTCAGATCCAACACGCGTCTTATAAAGACTGGTAGTAATGAGTTTCATAGCGACATTTTGAGCAGTATAGTCACTTCTACCCTTGAATAACCATATGTCACTATTGACCACAGATGGTGTGACAATCCAGTCATCATGCAGTGGGGAAGAAGAGAAACGATATCTAGAGAAACTGTATACATATTTAGCACCTGAAGTCTTTGTGAAATCAACCCAATTGGCACGGACATAAGATATTAATGGTTTATATTCCGCTATTCTTCGAAGACCAATACTTGCTGAGATCAAAGAAACTGTAGCTAATATAGTGACAGCAACAGCAATGTATGATAAGCGATGAACTAGAGGGTTAGCCAATGACCTGAGTAGATAAAGACCTTCCACTATGCCAAAGACCCAGAAAATGATGTCAAATACGATGAGTGTTATTGCCCCAAGCAAGCTTCCCTGCTGGTAAATAATAAGAAAGTGTGAGGTGATATAACACCCGATGATACACGATACCAGTGCCCCATCATATATCAATGCATTCCATATTGCCCATCTACTTCGTCTCCACAGACCGATACCAGTGATAATATAAGGAATACCGACGCAAAGTGCAAGAGGAAGTCCATATATGAGTAACGCTCTTACAAAAGGTGGCGCAGGAGGATGATATCCCCCCGAACGACTATTTCCCAGTGTTGCTATAATAAACGGAATCCAGCAAATCAACCCAATCGCCAAACGTTTTTGGCCGACAGTTTCCATAAACAAGCGGTCTTGTTTATTAATAATGTTCGAGAGATTATGTTGTGTATTAGGTTTACCCAAGGTAATATTCCTACTGGTAACTTTGATTATTATGCAGCAAGAGACATTGTAGCAGACATACTGACATTTTACGATATAAAGCCCCTAGACCTCCAACATTGACCTTCCCAGTATAATAAAATAGCATGTATCATCTCCTAAATTTCGTTTATCCTTTTTTGCTGCTGAAAACGAGGGTGATTTCATGATCAGGTTTACTGGATTTCTGCTGTGCCTTGTATTTATGCTTGGGTGTTGTGGCAACGCTGCTGTACGAATTGGGGTTCTAAAACAACCCGATTTCCCTAAGATGGCTGGGCACAGTGATCCTGATTATCTGGCTGAATTGCTCAAGCAGGCTGGGTATGAGCCAGTAATGCTTTCTGCTGATGATCTGAGTGATGCGAAGCTGTTGGATCCGGTATCGATGCCTGCAGTAGTGCTGCCTTATGGAGCTTATTTCCCTCTCAAAACAGTTGATAACTGGAGACGGTATCTGCATGAGGGAGGCAGTTTTTTCTCGACTGGTGGATATGCATTTGATGAACCTTTGAGATATAACGGAAAGTGGCTGACGTCTGCAGAGATTGCCGAAAGTGAACCTACTTTTATCTCCAATGGTGAATTCCGGAACCCAGACGGTTGGAAGATAACATACGATGCAACAGCTGCGCACTTTGGACCCAGTCCCGAGTTTGATGTTGGATCAGGATTGGTTATGGGAAGCGCTGATAAGGAATCAACAGTTTTTCTCACACAAGATATAAGCCCTCTACAACCGGGACCATATAAAATATCAGTCAAACAGTTTGCGCATAAATTGGAAGGGCCAGGATTTTTCTTTGTGACTGTGATTGCATATGGCAAAGACGGTAAAGAGTTCTGGCGGAAAGATATATGTGCTACACGGGAGACAGACGGCATTGCACCTGTTACCGTCAATGTGCAGACCGATATTCCTGCAGAATCTGTCCGGGTTGAGGTAATGACCGCTCTTGACAGGCTAAAAGGAATTGCGGGAATTAGTAACCTCAAGATCACTAAAACACCCATTCAGATTAACAGCCGGAATGGCAGACTCGGTGATGGCCTGATGATGGCAGACAACTGCATCGGTGTGTTTGATGCTTCATTTCCACTCAGATATGCATCCAGCGCAGTAGCAGATGAGTATGATCTGATAACTCCCGAAGCATTGAAGATTAAAGGGCCATTTGAAGGGATGGTTGCTGATGCGATGGTAGGCGGACATTCAAGATTGATGCCTATTATGAAAGCGCTGGACAGATATAATCGACCCAGGGGAGCACTGGGCAGCCTGGTCTATCATTGGGCGATTGATAAGGATACATTCTATTATGCGGACTCTGCCTGGGCGATATGGGGAGTTTCCAATAAGGATATATTTGCACGCGGCGATGAGAAGATGGCAAAGGTCTTTACGGAAACCATAAAACGGTTGGTGGATAAAGTCTACCTGGTGCATCCACGCGCAGAATTGCAGTGTTATCGAGACTACAAAGGCCCGATTAACCTCTATGTGACTGTTCGCAACAGCGGAAGAACGCAGCGTTCGGTTACTGCTTCGATTCAGGTTACGGACGAGAAGGGCAAAGAGATTTATAAAGGCTCTGAAAAGGTGTCTGTCCCCTTTTCAGATAAGGTGGATGCAATATGGAAGCTTGATTCTTCCAGGAAGCTTGCTGGAGGGTTCTATCGTATAAAGGCATCTCTGGAACTTGATGGGAAGCTTTACGATAGGCTTGATGGTGGGTTCTGGGTCTGGGATGCAAAGAAGGTTACCAGCGCAGTCCGTTATGAATTGAAGAATAATGTATTTGAAGTCAATGGCCGTGGAACTTATATGCCGGCTATGGATATGCATGGTCAACACATCGACCGCTGGATGGATGGACCTTTGACCTGGTTTGATGATGCAAAGGCAATGCGAGATATGGGCCTGTTGCAGTATGAAACGCTTGAAAACTGGGCACCGTGGGGGGAACCTAATCCTGCTGCAGCATGGGAACGTTTCCGTGCGAAGATATCCGGCGAGGTGATGGCAAACTGCTCAGTGGGTCTACAATTTATGCCTACACAGATACTGGCTGGTGATATGATAGTCGACGACAAGCGGTTAGAGGAGATGTCTACTGCGACGTTCAACTACTTCAGCAGTTTTCCATTTCCATATAATATGCAGTATTACATTGGTGGGGATGTGTTTAAAGGGCTTGGGGCTGAGAAGACATGGCTTGCTGATAAGTGGAGTAACTATGTAAAGCAGAGACCGGATGCGGCAAAGCTTCAAAGTTCCAACTGGAAACCCAGGCCTGGGGATGCCGGAATGCTGATGAAGGGTGCATGGACTGATATGATGCCTGTTGCATGGAGTGACTTTCTGCTGGGTTTGGAAGAGCATTACAATAATGTTGTAGGCAGTGCTGTTCGAAAGGCAGTACCGAACAGCATAATGACTGCTGAGTATCTGAACCTGCCTCAACCTCACCCGGCAATACCGACCTGGCTGGACCCATGGAACGGACGTAGTTTTGATATATCAAATATAGCTGTATGGGGTTCTATAGTTGGCGGAGGGGATTCCTTTACATATGGTAATTTGGCGACGATTGGCAAGCCTCTGACAGTCGGTGAATGGGGTTGGCTGGTGCATCCGAGTATAGGCCTGAGCGAGACAGATGCAGACACAGGTTGGTTCAACCAGAATATGCAGATGTTTGGAACCGGCGCAGTGCAGTGCAGACAGTGGTCGTGGAGAGATATGAGCCCCTGGGAGACCTGGCTCTTTGACTGGGGCACTATGCACAGCCAGTATTATGTCTCCAAAGAAGCGGGAAGAATCGACAAATGCCTGTATTTCCTGTTCCGAATGCCGGAGCTTGTATATAAAGTGAAGCCTGTGGTGTTTGTAATACCAACCAGCCACAAGCGGGGTAACTCAGCAAACAGGATGGCTGAGATATGCGCCAAGATGGCATCGCTTTTGGGAATGACCAGGGCGGATAATACTACAATTGCAGAAGACTGCCTCGATAAGCTTCCAAAAGGTTCTAAAGCACTGGTATGGCCGATGCCATATTGTCCATCAGATGCGACAGTCGCGTTGGTGAAAAAATTTGTTGAAAACGGTGGAGCATTGTACATTTCCGGTGATCTTCAGTTTGATGAAAACAGAAAACCTACTAGATCAGATCGGCTGGAGAAGATATGTGGTGTTAAGCCAATTGGACAACCGGAGTTTGGGGATGTGTTTCCAAAACCTCCAACGGTGCAGACTGCTGGAGCAGAGTGGAAAGATCCGTTCTGGGTCAACAAGTTGGGCAAAGGTGTCGTTTACTATATTCCTAAGAACGTGGAAAACGAGTTTGAGGAAGCCCAGACTGTAAGTCTATATAGCAGGTTCCTCAATGATTTGGGGATGAAACCGTTAGTTAACGGTGGTAACTCATCAACCAGGTGCTGGACCAGACCGGTAGCAGACGGGGGAACTATTTATACACTTCTCAATGGCAGATTGACCGGAGAACCGGTATTACTTACTCTGCCGACAGCGGCTGGAGAGTTCATAATCAACGTCCCGGCAACCAGGTCCTCGATGGTATGGGTAGACGGTAAGAAGCGGGTGAGAGCAGTTGTGGCTCAAGGTGATGTCAGACTTAACGGCAAGACTATATTATCTGCAGATAAGATGAGCATCGTTGCTGCTATAACTCCTGGTGATATTCGAGATGGAAAGCCTTTAGCTGTTATGTCTTTGTGGGCTGGTAAGGTGAGATTGCCTGCAGGTGCTAGAGATACGGCATTTATGGGTGAGATCAAAGACGGAAAATGGCGGCTTCTTGAGACCCGGAAGGCAGTCGGAGGCGTATTATCTTTTGACGCATTACAGGCGCGGGAGATAACGGTTGTCGGGTCGGATTCAGACAAGACCAGGATTGGAAAACAAGTTGAAGACTGGATTATGAGACCCTGGAAGGCGGGGAATTGAATCGCGGATTTCGCGGATGATTACGGAAGACGCGGAAGGGATTCAATGATCACAGGGAATCATATTTTATCGCAGTAAGTGTTCAGTTAGATGGTAGTTTGTCATCCTGAACGCAGTGAAGGATCTGCTTCTAGAGATCCTTCACTGCGTTCAGGATGACATTCTTCCCGCGACACTAAACACTTCCCTTCCGCGTTTTTCTTGTTCTTCCGCGTAATCCGCGATTCAAATGCAAGATAAGGATGTTGTGAATTTTGACCATTTCATATAAAAAGCGCTCAATTATTTCCTCTCTCGTTGGTTTGCTTTTGGTTTGCTCTGTGCCGGTTATGGCGGGGAAGCCTATTACGGTTACGGAGAGGGATCTTTGGAGTGATTATTCGGCTACTTCATCTGATCCTGTGATGACGCTTATGCGGGAACGGCCGGATATCCGGGTGAAGGCATGGGGCGGGCTTTCTCTTCCGGGGGCTGCGGGCAGGTCTACTCTGATGATGGGAATTGCCGGTAACAGTGGACCAGATGCGTTTCTGGGATGGTTCCATATTATTAGAAGTGATGTTGACCAGGGATTCCTTTATCCTCTGAATGAGTGGATTGGGAAAGATAAAAATGGTGATGGACAGATAAGTGATTCGGAATCTATCTGGACCGGTTGGAAGCGAGTCCCAAAATTACTTCGGCAGGTTTCAACTGTAAACGGTAAAGTTTATGGCGTTCCTTTATCCTCAACGTATTACATTGGAATTGTCTACCGGATTGATCTTGTTAAGAAAGCGGGACTAGACCCTAATAAACCTCCCCGCACATGGGATGAGTTTATGTACTGGTCCCAGAAGCTTACTTATCCGAACAAAATCATCCCCGGTTCACCGGTACCACGGGGCCAGCGGGGGTTTAGTTGTATAAGCCAGGGATTTATGTGGCTGCCATGGCTCAACTCTGCTGGCGGGAGCCCTTTGATCCAATACCGCAAGAGTCCGAAAACGGGAAAGACATATTCTTTCTCGATGGAAGCTACTGAATTTGTTGCACCTGATACACACGAAGACCTGAGCCAGGTGCCACCAAGCTGGAGAGCTGACTTTGCATCTGATGCCGGGCAGCGGGCGATGGGGTTTTATCACAGGCTACGGTGGCAGAAATGGATCCGTGATCCGGGGACAGGTGAACCTGTCAACCTGACTAACGAGCAGGCAGCTTCTGGGAGTGTGAAAGTCGGTAGCAGGACAGTTGCATTCAAACCGGAAGATGTAATTGTAGGTGCGATGAGACCCAGCCTGACACCTCAGGACAATGTGTTTGAGATGCTGGCCAGGGGTGAGGTTGCGATGCTGGAGTGGTATTACCAGGATTTGAAAGGCACATTCACCTCAGTCGGCTTGAATCCGGAACTGCTGGCTGTGTGTCCTTTTCCGGCAGGTCCTGGAGGCAGACAGGTTGTCCAGAGGCAGCAGCACTTCGCGGTAGCTACTGAGTCTATAGGCAGACGGCCTAAGCGGGAACGGGATGCAGTATGGGAGCTGGTTCGTCGGTTTGGAGATCAGAGAGCATACGATGAGAATGTAAAGTCTCAGGTGCTGTTTGGACAGGCGCGGTTCTGTAATCCATCTGACCTGACAAGGCTTGGGTTTGGAGACTATGTCCGCGAGATCCCTACTTCCATGCAGCAGATGTATAAAGACATCGATAACGGCAAAGTCTGGGTGCGAACGGAGCCTTTTGTAGGATACTGGGTCTCCATGGATATTGCTATTATGTCCAATGTAACTACGCTGATATTCTCAGATTCCGGTGAGAAATTCGATTATGTGAAAGCACTGAAGAACACCCAGACAGAAGCAAACAGTGGGGTTATGTTCAAGCGCTCTGATAAAGAACTCAGCCGTTATCGGCCGGTAGCGGGAGTTATTGTCGGGATTGTAGGTTTGTTCCTGGTTGTTATAGTCGTTCTGCTGATCCGGGCAAATATGGTCCAGGTGACACGAGCCGGCAGCAAAGCAGGGGCATATCCGAAGTGGTTGCCCTGGTTACTATTATTACCAGCGCTTGCAAGTATTGCAGCATGGGGGTATTATCCGTTGCTGCGCGGGCTTGTGATGGCATTTCAGGACTATCACATAGTCGGTGAGAGCAAGATGATTGGCCTGGACAACTTCATAGATGTGTTCCTGAATCCAAACTTCTATATATACATCAGCAAGACTTGTAAGTTTGTTGCGCTAAACTTTGTGCTTGCGTTCTTTACTCCGATTATCCTGGCCCTGCTGCTGGCGGAAGTGCCAAAACTGAAGGTCTTCTTCCGGACACTGTTCTTCCTGCCACAGATGACCAGCCCCCTGGTGGTGACATTGCTTTGGAAGACCATTTATGACCCTACGGAGTCTGGACTTCTCAACCAGATTTTGGCGTTTATGCATATAGCACGGCAGGACTGGCTGGGTAACCCTTCATTTGCAATGGCGGCTACAATTCTTCCAGGAGTCTGGGCCGGATCGGGACTGGCGAGTCTTATTTACCTGGCAGCATTAAAGAGTGTACCGGAAGAAGTCTATGAAGCGGCTGATCTGGATGCTGCAGGTATGTGGGCTAAGCTGCGGTATATGGTGTGGCCATCACTGCTGCCTCTGATCCTGATCAACTTCCTCGGGACTACAATCGGAACATTCCAGTCTATGGGGAATATTTTTCTGCTTACATTCGGTGGACCCGGTAAGGAGACAATGGTCCTACCTCTGGCGATCTGGATTGAAGCTTATAACAACCTGCGTTTCAGCGTGGCGACCTCTATGGCCTGGGTTATGGGGACTGCCCTTATCAGTTTGAGTTACCTGCAGATACGCTTGCTGCGAAAGGTAGACTTCAGAAGGGCGGAGATAGAATAAGATGCCTATAATACCTGTCGTAGGACGTTCGCTCAAGAAGCGCTTTGTTATTTTCATGATTTACTTCATGCTAAGTCTGGGTGGAGTGACTATGGTCTATCCATTCCTGATAACACTGACTTCCAGTGTTGCCAATGGATATGACTATAACCGTCACTCCCCGGTTCCAGCTTATTTGTATTCCCGCCCGGACCGGTTTACCCGCGGTCTTGTGGATGTCTTTTCTGAGGGTTTCAGAGGAGCTTGGGGCAATTTCAAGGTCTACTTCAAACGTGCCCCCGATGACTGGACAACCTGGAAGCAGATAGGGGAAGACGGTAAACGAGTCAGTGTCTTTGCCAATTCATATCTGGAAGACTACCAGAATCATCCGAAAGAGACCAAACTGATGGCAGCCGATTATTCGACGTTCAGTTATAACTACCCACTGGATGACAGCTTTTGTGCGTGGGACGACCGGAAGCTGGCGAGTTTCTTCCTTGAACGCTACAGCAAGGTTTATCTAAAGAATGGCGGGAAAGGAAATGTCAGCGAAGGTGCGCTGCGACTGCTAAAGAAAAGCCACGGTCTGCCCTATAACAACTTCTACCAGGTGAGTTCCGCGATCGAGAGAAGCACTCCAATGGATTATGCATCCTCGATTCCATCGGTTACTACCCGTGGGAAGGACTTTACTGCGCTCAAAGATGAATATCGCCGGAGGGTCCATGCCCCCTGGAGCGTCCGCAAAGCCTGGTTCAGGTATGCGGGCAGAGCTGGTTTAAAAGAGGTCCCCTACCCTGTGCCTGATTCTGCTGATAAGAAACTTTATGATGCATGGCTCAGTTTCCTCGGTGAATATTGTCCGCTGTCGGAGAACCGTCCGTTTGCAATGAAACCGGTGTGGATCGATTTCCTGCAATCAGAGACAGCTCGGGCATCACTTGGAGTAAGTTCTACTCTTGATCTTAAGGCTTTCAATAAATTAACAGAGCGTGAGTATCCAACATGGGCTGATGTTCCGTTCCCTGTTCCGGCTGATTCCAATAAGCAAGTGAAGCTGCTCTGGGAGGAGTTTGTGCGGACACGGTATCCGGCCAGAAACATGACGCTGAGTCTGGATTCACGTGTTAGTTCAGCTTTTCAGGCTTTCTTGAAGGACCGTTTTGTTAATGTTCGAAATGCTAACCGGGTGCTTGGGATTAGTGCAGCTGACTGGAGTGGGATTAGACTTCCGCTGACAGCTCCTCCGAGTAAACGTGACAATCCTGCAGTGACCGGGATACCGTTGGAGCTCTGGCTGGAGTTTGTTCAGCAGAAATGCCCATTAGCTGATATCCATCTTAAGAGCGCAGAAGTTGCGTATCAGAAGTTCCTGCTGGATAAGTATAAGAGCCTGGCTGGGATCAATCGGGCATATGGATGGAAGTTGAATATGCTGGAAGAAGCAGAGATGCCGTTTGCAGCTGCATACACGGTATATTTCGAGCACAACGAGTTAGCTATTACGATGAACCAGTTTGTAGGGAGCTATTCCTTTGTGCTGGATTATCTTGTGCAGCGTGGAAGAGCGCTATTTAACACTCTTATACTTGTAGCCCTGACTGTATTGGCCTCACTGACAGTAAATCCTCTCGCTGCATACGCACTTTCGCGTTTCCAGATGAAATCGACTGCTAAGATCATTCTGTTCTGCCTGGCTACATCTGCATTTCCGGCAGCTGTGACAGTCATTCCATCGTTCATCTTGATGCGTGACCTTGGACTTCTGAATACATATGCGGCTCTAATATTGCCTGGACTGGCAAACGGTATGGCTATATTCCTGCTAAAAGGGTTCTTTGACAGCCTGCCTCAGGAGCTGTACGAAGCAGCAACAATAGATGGCGCTCCGGAGTGGCAGGTGTTCCTGAGGATAGCAATGCCACTGTCTAAACCGATTTTGGCAGTGAATGCGCTTTATGCATTCCTGGCTGCTTATGGTGGATGGGAATGGGCATTGGTCGTCTGCCAGAAGGAGTCAATGTGGACGCTGTCAGTGTGGGTCTACCAGTGTGCCCAATCTTGGGCTGGAATGCCCTGGGCTATAATGGCAATGTTTGTAGTAGCTTCGATCCCAACCCTGGTAGTCTTCCTGCTGTGCCAGAATGTGATTATGAGAGGGATTATATTGCCTAGTATGAAGTAGGGAAGGGAGGGAGACAGGAGTCAGTAGTCAGGAGACAGGAGATGTTAACCGGGGGATTTATCTGGTGTCTGGATATGGGGAAGGGATTTTTTTGACAGGATTTACAAGAATGGGATTGTAGCTGATGCTGTGGATTTTTTGGAGCGATGAACAATTATGATATGCAGGGATGTATACTAGCGTAATAGCATAAATTTACTGAAACTAAGGTATAATTACTCTAGAGGTGATGAGATGGAATCAGCTGTTAAAATTGAAACGACGGTACTTCCTGGCAACAGGATAGAGGTAAGTTCATCGCGTCTGGTTGAAGGTGATCAGGTGGAAGTTACCATTGTAAATGTGACCAAGTCACCAAAAAAGCGTCGCAGCGTATTGGACATCCTTGAAACCACCACACATAAACCGCTATTTAAATCTGCCGAGGAAGTTGATCAATATCTCGAAAACGAGCGTAACTCTTGGGAACGCTGATTATACCATCGTCGGGTTCTGTTTACGTTGATGCCCAGATAATCATATATTCCGTTGAAAAATCGCCTATATACTCAGAAGTATTATCACCGCTCTGGCAAACATCAAGAAATAGCCCACTGCAGATTATTACAAGCGAATTATCTATGCTTGAAATAATGACTGGTCCAATAAAGAACGACAACCAGCAGCTGATAGAAACGTATGAGGAATTGTTGACTGGCACAGAAATATGCTTGATACCAATTGACATGGATATACTCATGGAAGCAGCCAGACTTCGCGCAAAGACGTCTCTACGCACTCCTGATGCTATTCACGCAGCAACTGCCTTAATCTTGTCATGCGAAACTCTTATTACAAATGACCTGGCATTCAGATCATTACACTCAATGAATGTACAGATTCTCAAAGACATAATTTGAATGACTAAGAGATAAGATCGACCTCCGCTGCATTCAGAATGCCGCTTGGCTTGACTTTCAACCCTCCTCCCAATACTATTACTCAGTAACATACTTATACAGGTGGATAAAATCAAAATGCGTATTCTTAAAAGTCACACAAACGGCCTGCAGCAACGGCAAATAGTGCTGATGTTTGCTGGTATCTTAATTTTGTTGATGGGAGTAGCTATGGGTGCTCAATGTGAAACGGCTATTGTTAATGGATCGATGGAAGGTCCGGCTGTGGACCAGTCTGATGGTAAAGGTTTATTGATGTTACCGGCTGGGTGGACTAAGGTCAATGTTAATAGCAATGACAGGATCTCTGTTGAACAATCTGACAGACCTGGGGGCGGGCAGTGTTTACATATACAGACGTCCGGTGGTGGGGCTTATCAGACTGTGACACCTCTGGTTAAGAACACAACTTACCTGGTTACGGCCTGGATAAAAAGAATATCCGGCACTGTGAATCTGGATGCTTATTCGCATGGTTGGGGTCCAACTATAATGCGTCGATCTGATGACAGCAGCACCGGTTGGACGTTGATGACTGCTCAGTTGAATACGATTGATGATGGTGCACATATATATCTTATAAGCAGCCCGAAGGCTGATTACCTGATCGATGATGTTCAGATCCACAAGGCTCCAATACAGGTCAGCAAACCTGAGTTCACTCCATATGACTTCACATCCAAATGGAAGTATAAAGTGACATTAACCCCCAGTGCTGGAGTTTCTGTTCCTGACAGCGTTCAAGTTCAACCAATAACTGTCTCCGGCAAAATACTTGGCCCTCTGCAGACTGTTAAGCTGAACTCAGGCAAATCTACAACGGCTACAGTCACCTTACCGGTTGAAACGCTTGAAAGTTTCAGCATTGAGGTAAAACAGCCTGGCACCGGAGAGGTAATAGGGGGATCGATATTTGTTTCTACTGCAGGAGATCCCTGGATTGTCCGTTATCCATACAAGAATTCGCTGTATTCAAGCCTCAAGTATGCCTGGGCTATGAGAATAAATGTGCTGACTGCGACACCAGCTATTATGTCCAAGCTGCAGGCAAGTGCTTTTGTACTTGACGCTGAGGGCAAAACACTAAAAAAGGTGAGTGGAAAACTGGCTGGTGATACTCTGGTAGTGCCGATCAATGGCCGTGGACTCAAGCCTGGAAACTATCAACTGTTGACTGTAGTCAAGAAGACGGATGGAGAGACTGTCAGCAAATCCCTGAAGCCTCTGCATGTGCTGGCCCCAGCAGCTAACGAAGTGGTAGCTGGACCAAATGGCGATACCCTTATGAACGGTAAAAAGTTCTTCCCGATCGGACTGTATTGGGTATTGGCTGATCCAGCTGGCTGGAAGCCTGGTCCGGCACGAAAGACTGAAGATATGCTGGAACTGCGTATAGCTGGATTCAATACGTTACATACATATGCGTTCGAGCACAATGATGCCAATGATACCGATGACAACGCTGTAGCATATCTTGATATGGCTCAGGAACTGGGCTTCAAGGTAATGATGGGACTGCGGCGTGACTGGTGTCAAGGCGCTGTAATCAACTGGGACGCTATTGAAACGCGTGTTAAGCGACTAAAGAATCATCCTGCTCTGCTGTGCTGGACGCTTTGGGACGAGCCTGACTTCAATGTTGGCAACGTTCCGAAAGTCCAGGCTCTCTATGACATAGTGAATAAACTGGACCCATATCATCCTGCGATGCCGGTATTTATGCAGGCTGGAGGAAGACCGTTCCGCAACGCAGCTGACGTTAACCTGACAGACTACTACCCCGGCGCCGGTCAGGCGGCTTTTGTCCCCGGAGTTCTTGCAGCGGCAAGGATAGCAATCCCTGATAAGCCCATCTGGTACGCGGCCCAGGCCTACAACAGACCGAGTGAACAGGATATGCGATTGTTCTGGCAACATGCATTAGCTGCCGACGTAAAAGCGCTATTCTGGTACAGCTACGGCGGCGACGGCAAAGACTGGGACAGCATCCGAAACACCCCTGAGCTGTTTTCTGACGTGAAGAAGATTATAAGGGAGTTGGCTGATAAGGTGGGAGAGAAATAGGTCACAGATAGTACGGTTGGTGCATCGGTATCAAAGCAAAGAGGAAATCTGGAGCGGCGATGCCGATGCGTATCATCAACATATTCATATTCGAGAGGCAATACTAATGTCCTACAAATACATTCTAAGATTAGCAATTCAACCCGGTTTCCGTGAGGAAGAGAAATTCCAGAATATGGTCGAGTTTTGCACTCAGGCGCAGATTGATGATGTTATGTTTTTTATTAACTGTGAAGAGCTTAACCAGGGGCATTTGACTGCGGAGGAGACTGCTCCGTGGATGGAGCTTATTACCCGGGGAAAGAGTATATTGGAGCCTCTGGGGATTACTACTTCTATCAATCCCTGGATAACTCTGCTGCATACGGATAGAGGAAGATCTCTTAAGCCTGGGCAGAATTTTAATGTTATGGTGGACCCTTATGGACTGCACGCTACTACAGTTGCCTGCCCCCTGTGTTCGGAGTGGCGGAAGTATATTACGGATATGTATGCAACCTATGCTTCTATTAAGCCGAATATGGTCTGGGTTGAGGATGATTTTAGACTGCACAACCATCATCCGCTGAGATGGGGTGGGTGCTTCTGTGGGCAGCATCTGGAGGAGTTTTCAAAGAGAGCCGGACATAAAGTGACCCGAGAGGATTTCCTGAATGGCATGCTGGCACCGGGTGATCCTCATCCTTACAGGCAGATATGGCTGGATACAGCCCGGGATACTATGGCAGAGCTTGCAGCTATGATCGGTGATGCGGTGCACAAGGTGTCTCCGGAGACCAGAGTCGGGCTGATGAGTTCCGGTCCTGGGGCTCATTGTATGGAGGGACGAGACTGGGCTGCGGTGCTTAGCGGACTCTCGGGACCGGATGTGCCGATGGTGAATAGACCGCATCTTCCAGCCTATCAGAGTGTTCCTGGTCAGCAGTACCTCTGGAATTTTATATCCACAACAGACCTTGTGAGGGCATCTGTTCCTAACGAGACTGAAATTTATCCTGAGATGGAAGGTTTTCCACCGGATACCAGATTTTCAAAATCACATGCCTTTATGCGGTTCCAACTGGAGACATCGATGCTGATCGGCTCTAATGGAATAACCCTAAATATCTTTGATATGATGGGAAATGGCGTGCTGCTTTCAGACAAATTCCAGGATATGCTCTCGAGCAGCAAGCCATTCATGAATTCCCTGAGTGATCTCAATCTCAAATATGACAGTAGGACGGGAGTGAAAGTCCTTTTCAATCCGAAGTCTTCCTATACTGTGCATACTCCTAATGGACAGGAAATGGGGGAGATGGCTCCTGAAGAGAGTTTCTGGGCCAGCATGCTTTCTTATTATGGGATTGCTAACAGATTTGTATCTGATACTGTTCCTGAAGGAGAAGTAGTAGCTGTTTCAGGCCAGTATTTTAGAAATCTGGACGGAGATTGCTTGCGCAAACTCTTTGAAAAGAACTTTGTTATTCTTGAAGCTGAGGCAGCCTGGACACTCTTTGAAATGGGGTTTGGTGAACTGGCAGGCATTAAGAATGCTACCTGGAGACCTGCGGATACCGGATTCCATGCTTATGAACAGGTATGTAATGGCAAGAATTACTGTGGATTGAATGAAGCCAGGCTGTCTACTCAGATTTCCAGTGGAGATCTGCTGGATATCGAATATACTGAGCAACCGGATCTTATTTCAGTAGCTAAGAACCCCTGGAATGTGACAGTAGCTAATGGCTGTGCAATCCATGCCGGTAGAGTATTCATAATGCCCTATGGACGGTTCAGGACCGGATTCTCTACTCATATGCATCCGGTCAGGCAACAGATTCTGCAGGAAACACTTCAGTCGGTTAATAGATATGCTAAACCGGCATATGTTACTGAACTACCTTATATCAATATTCAATCCCATGCATTTGATGACAAGAAAGTATTTCTAATCACGAATTTCTCGGATGATGATATTGAGGATGTGAGGTGCTTCCTGCCGGGTGTTGGAAAGACTACGGCAAAGTTGATCAGCAGGGCAGGAACAGGAACGATTGAACTGTGTCCTGATAAAGATGGGCTGGTTTCTATTGGGTCGCTGATGAAGTGGGAGACGAAAGCGTTTGTCTTTGAACAAGATTAATGGGATTTTGGGATGGACAGGATTTTTGGTCATGCGAATGGCATGTGGAATGCAGGTTTGGTTGTTTTCGGGCGACCGCAGAGGGTCGCCCCTACGGGGTAAGAGCGCCAGACTACGGGGTTTAGGTAGATCGGATGGCAGATAGATTTTTAACAGGCGAGCCTTATAGACTGCATGGAAACAGGATTTCCTTTACTAACTGGCTCTATGTATCTCCTGATTGTTTTAATTGGGTAGATGAGAATGGAGAGTGCTGCAGCGTAAGAGGAGATCAGGATCCCTGGGGGGCTGACTATGTACCGGTACGGAATACATGGGGTGTTAAGCTCGCTGTTAAACCGGCTGTGCGGAGTGGTCGGATACTGTCTCCTGAGATGCAATGGGAAGATGGGAATGAGAGTATTACGTGCATCATTCAACAGGATGGTGTTTATCGGGCCTGGGGGAGTGTCGGTGGCTGGGGCGATCTGAAGTCCAGAGGCAATACATACTTCTGCTATTGGGAGTCTGTTGATGGCTATAACTGGACTCGTCCTCATGTAGGTTCGCTGGCTTACGAAGGAATAGCCGAAACTAATCTCCTCGATAATTCTGTTGGCACTGTGTTTTATGATCCCCACGGTTCAGAATCAGAAAGATATAAATGGGTCAGCGAACACTTTTTTACTCCTGAGGAGTGCCGGAATTATCTAGAGACGCGACCTGAGGATGTAGACTCAAGGACCTATCGCTCGGATATCGGCAAGTATCTTGGGATGCGGGGAGCAGTTTCACCTGATGGGTATAAATGGACTGTGCTGAATGATCCGCTCCTATTGTGTCATACAGACACACAGTTGATAGCATATTACGATGTGATGCTCAATGAGTATGTTGCATATGTCAGGGACTGGATGGTTGGTCCTTTAGGAAATAATGCTACAAATTCGACATTCCCAAGCTGGATACTTCCTGCACGGCGGTGTATCGGCAGGTCTGTATCTGATGATTTCAGAAAGTTTTCGCTGTCTGTACTTGTAGCAGGTCCAAGGTTGGATATGACTCCGAGCCAGGTTCTTTACACAAATTGTTATACAACCATTCCTAATGCACCGGATTCACATATGATGTTCCCGGCTATATGGGACACGGCTTCGGATACGACATTCATTGAAGTAATGTCCAGTCACGATGGTAAACTTTGGAGCTATCTATCCAATAGTCCTGTTTTAGAAACTGCAAACTTTGGTGAATGGGACGGCGGTTGTGTGTTCGCATCCCCAAATCTGATTGAACTACCAGACGGAGACTGGGTACTGCCTTATACTGGTTTTAATGTGCCCCATAAATATCCCCGGGTAAAAGCTACGAAATCGACGGGTTATGCTGTGTGGGAAAAAGGCCGGCTTTCCTGCATTGAAGCTGTTGATAGGGGAGAGTTCACTACAGTAGGTATTGTTGCAAAGGATGCTTGTATCGAAATCAATGCCAAAACTAAAAGGGCTGGTTCGATTTTAGTTGAGGTATGCGATATGCAGGGAAATGCTCTACCAGGCAGGAGCTTCGCAGAATCAGTCCCATTATGCGGTGACCTCTTCCGAAAGAGAGTAAAATGGAAAGAACATGACAATCTTGGTGTTTCGGCAGGTGAACCTGTCAGGCTAAATATAAAGATGAACCAGGCTGAGATTTACTATTTGGACTTTGTTGGTGAATAGATGATTTTCCGGATGTATAGGCAGGAGGACAATTGATTGAAATATACTCGTATAATGATGCTTCTAGTGATGTTTCTTATGGTTTTTGGAGCCTGTGCTCAAGGGGCTGCTAAGCCTGATGACTTTCTCAGCCGTAAAGGGGCTAAGCTATATATGCACGGCAGGGAATATCGGGCTGTTGGGGTCAATGTCCCTCACCTGCACCAGGCATATATTGGCACATGGCTGCATATTCCACAGAAGTATGGAACTAACGAGAAAGCCAGGCAGGCTATAGTGGATTCGATTCTTGATGCGCAGAAGAGCCGGATTGCATTTATACGGTTCTTTGCCAGTCCTGGATATCCGCGAGATATTGAGATGTCTTACTCGAAAGACAAAGAAGCATATTGGAAGACGATGGATGAGCTTGTTGCCCTGTGCCGGGATCACAATGTAAAGCTGGTGCCATCACTAAATGTGGTTATGTGGCACAGTATAGACAATTTCGATGAACCAAGACAGGCGATTCTAGACCCCAATTCGAAAACATATAAAGCAGCTTATGGATATATCCGGGAGTTCGTAACTCGATATAAGGATGATACTACCATACTGATGTGGGAGTTGTTGAATGAAGGAATGCTGGCTTCTGATGTCGATATGAAGGATTCCAAAGGCTTGCCAAGGGAGTGTTACCCGGCAGACTGGACCAGGGAGCAGAAGACCCTGACCCGCGAGGACAGCTTTACCTGGGCTATGTGGCTGCGGATTTATAAAGAGCAGACTGCATTTATCAAAAGCCTTGATCCTAATCACCTGGTTACAAGCGGAGATGCCGGAACAAGGCAGGAATGCACAAGCAGGCGTGAGACTTTCCCGGATTTTAAATACTGGAACGACACCTTACGAGAGTCTATTGCAAACAACCTGGCTTCTCAGCCTGAACCGCTGGACGTGTACAGTTATCACATCTATGGAAGCAACAAGAAACCGGAAGAAATGCTCAACTGGATGCGCCAAATATCTCGTGCCACACACGCGACTGAGTCCCCGGTGTTTATAGGTGAACTCGGGCAGTGGGATCCTGCATTCGACAAAGATCCCCAGGGCAAGTGGGCAAGACAGGCAATCGATCTTATGGAGAAAGAGCAAGTATCTCTTGCTGCACTGTGGGTATGGCATTTCAACTGGCAACCAGACTTAACCTTCACAAGCGAATCTCAACCAGAGCTGGTGAAGAGAGCAGGAAAATTTAACAAGAAATGGGCGGGACTTAGGTAAAGTATGAAGCATGAGTTATGAATTATGAAGAGGAAGGATAGGCTTCAGGAAGAGATGCAGTCTGCATTTCCTGAAGCCTGAAGTCTGAAGCCTGTTTCTACTCCCAGAGAATTCTTGGTTCTATCCAATTGGCCCAGTCGTTGGCTATGCCTCCGATTGGGTTTACTCTCAAGGTAAGCGTTATAGTTTTACCCGCATACGGTGTAAGGTCTAGAGTTGTGTCCTTAAATATCGGTTGATTGGGCATTATACTGCTCTGAGCTGATTTGGATTCAGATCCTGCCGGTGCAAGGTAGGACATCTGGGTGAGGTTCCATAGTTCCTTTCCATCTACTAACACCGAGAATTTCACTCCATCCTCTGACTTATTTGTGATAACTGTTCCGAAACGCATTACCAGTTTTTTATCTTTTGCTGCCTTTGGCAGATTGATTGTATAGCTGGCGTCTGCATCTCCCTCTTTTGGATGCTGGTATATTGTTGGAAGCGTCCGACCATTTCTTGTTACTCCACTGTTCCGCCAGTCAGCACAGTTATTTACTATTGCTTTGTCAATTTGAAGCAGATCGAACACTGTATTTTTTGGTAGTGGCCTAAAGCGATTATCCATATTGGCTATCCAGGCTGGTGATTTGGTATCACCTTCCTGAATATAGTCAATCTTGTTTTTGAGTATAACTCGCCTGGCCTGCTGCCAGATAGTTAACGCCTGCTTATCCGATACACCATACTTAGCTGTATATACAAGCTGCATATACCAGAACGACAACATGAGTTTTTCTACATGGTTGCGCGTTATGGAGCTGTTTGCATTTGCTCTGGCTTTCTCAAGAATAGCAAGGGATGCATTTAGGAAATCAGGCGATACCTTTTCCTGTGGATCCCATGCTCCAAATGCGTGCAGGTTGGGGTCCTGGGCTGTCCTGTCCATCAGTGCTACATACTCCAGCACATCATTGGCTGCTGAACCATAGTAACCTTTGCAGAACTCATTCAATATGTCTACAGGTTTACGGCTTGGGTCCCACATTAGCTGTGATGACAGATACTGCTTCATCTCAGCGAGTTCTCCACCATGCCCCTGATAATCACACTGGATCATAAGCCCGTTCATACCGTGTGTACCGTAGTATATGATGTCTTTTGCCAAACCTGACAAATTGGGGTTTGGTGCCAGATAATGAGCGAAGTTGGTTGCATAATGCCATACAAATACACGTTTAGTCAGTTTACTCCATTGATCCAGATACATTGAGAGATTTGCTCCCAGCCCACACTGCTCGAATCCATGGTAATAACACCCGGCATGGCAGAGTCTGATGATGACGTTTTTATTGGGTTTGGTAATAGCGGGTGGAGTCATTGCATATGCATATGCCAGTGTCTCAATCCACTTCTCAGGATATTTCTTTCCTACTTCATCAGCAATAGCATTCACAAACCGCAGGATTGGTCCGTGTTGTGAACCTTCAGCATTAACTATAGCCATGCAGTTCTCGCATTCGCAGGGACCGTTACCATCATTCTGTGAGACATCAATAATCGGGATCTCCGGATGTTCTTTTATCCATTGGAAGACTTTTTCCGTGCAAAGTCGGAGGACATCGGGATTGGTCAGGCAAAGCTGGGCATGAACTGGTCCGGAGACGCGTTTGCCACCCTGCAACCCAAAGTATTCAGGATGGTCCTTATAATATTCCTCCGGAGGGATAAGCTTATTAAAAGAGTGAACATAGGGATAGAAGTCAATTTTACCGCCAACAGATGCATCGCACTTGGTCATTGGCCCATTTAAACGTTGTCTTGTAGCGATTACTTTGGGGAATGAATCATATCCCAAAACCTCACGATACATGAAGGGAGGAGAATATGAGTAGTTGAGATTGGAAAGATCGACAGTGCTATTCCTGGGTATCACTGTGCAATCCCATGCAAGAAATCTGACTCCCAGATACTTTTCCAGCATTACATAGACACTGTAAATTTGTCCCCGGTCGTTTTGTCCGATCAGCGCTATGTCGGAACCAATCGACTTAATCAACACTCCATCTTCCTTGAGTTTGGCTGCCTGTTCAATAAGTCCAGCTTTCAGAACTTTTCTGCATGGTCCAAGCAGGAATGCGGGACCATCTCCAGCCATGTTTTCTGATACGATGGGCAATCTGACACCAGATATCTTATATATAAAACTTTGCAATTCATTTGCTGCATACTTCAAGGCTGGAGTCTTCTTTTTGGGAGTAACTATGCTGTAGTTGCTCCTCCCATCCTGTATGATACTGACAGCTTCAACGCCCCCTGAAAACACCAACAGTGCCAGGATAGCTAATACAATAAACTTCATAGATCTCCTCCAAATTACTGTCTAACAGAAACCTAACGATAACAGACAGTAATGCTCTCGCGGGTAATATTGATGAGAAAAGCACCTGTTTAATGGTCTTTTCCTACTATTATATAACTTGCACAAAGGTTAAGTGCAATATTCAGTAATAAGGAAAGGAATATTCGTCATAAAACAATAACTTACTGGAGTAGTGCATATGTAACTTGGCTTTGGTTTATACGCAAGTATAACTTCAATTCTCAATCATATGCAGTTGTTATTCGCTTGGAGGCCATTATGGATAATCCAATAAAATCCAGCCATTCAAAAACAGGGCTCAATGACTTCGCACCGGGAGTATTCAGTGCAATCGCGCCATTGATTATACAAACTCCTGATGGTGAATTTCTTGCATACTATGACGCTGTTATAAAAGATAATCCTTGTGTGGTCTGCAGAAGTTCCAGCGATGGCTCCGTGTGGAGTGAGGAAAGTGTTGTTGTTCATGGATTATCGGGCTTATCAGAAGCACTTATAGATAGTAATAATGAAGTCCATCTTTTTTCCATAATGGAACAAAACGGTAATGAAACAGATGTAGAAGGTGAAGGAAACAGACCACTAGTCGGAGAACTGATAGATTCTCGATTGGATATCTGGTATGTCAGATCCACTTCTGGTCGGACTGATTGGACTGAACCTCGAATGATATGGAAGGGTTACACCGGCGCTTTAAATTCCGTTATCCAGACTCGTTCCGGCCGTATAATACTCCCCTTCTCTTACGCAAAAGACCGGACATGGGCAAATAGAGGTGGTGGGTTTCGAGAGTTTACATTCGTTGGCCAATTTGATTGTACAACCATATACTCCGACGATGAAGGACAGACCTGGTATCAGACAAACGATCTCAGTGTCCAAACACCTGACATTGTAAGCGCTTACGGGGCTGTAGAGCCGGTTATTCTGGAGTTAGATGATCATATCTGGATGCTTATTCGCACTCAGCTTGGGCGATTTTATGAGTCATATTCTGTAGACGGAGAAATGTGGTCAAATCCCAAACCTACATCCATTGTCTCATCTGATTCACCTGCCGGACTTGTACGTCTTTCCGACGGTCGCATTGTCCTGTTATGGAATAATTGTCTGCGTCATCCATATGCATATGGAGGTCGCCAGGTGTTGCATGGAGCTATCTCAGAAGACGGCGGAAAGACCTGGATTGGATACAGGGAAATCGCCCGGGACCGATTGCGTAACCTACCACCTCCACCCACAGGAGATCACGGCACTGCCTATCCATTCCCAATAGTAACAAATGACGACAAGGTCCTATTCAGAACCGGACAGGGTGAAGGCAGAGTCGACATCAAACTACTGGATCCACAATACTTGTATCAAACCAGTCAACAGTCAGACTGGTCACTGAATTTGGAAGACTGGTCTATCTATGGCACGAAGGGTGTTGAATTGCTGGAAACTCCGGAGCGCACGCTGAGAATTATGCGAGTAGATGAAGAGTTTCCTGCTGCAGCTGTATGGAACTTCCCAATGGGGTTTTCCGGTAAAATAGAAATGGAGATCAGTATCCAGTCTGGATTTACAGGTCTCAACATAGGGCTCACAGATCACTATTCCAGTCCATTTGATCTGGATGAAGCTTATTTTAATGTTTTCAATATATTTATCATCGATGGAGAAATGGGCTGCGGTAACGTTAAGATCAACCATAAGCATACTCTGCTTCTCGAGTGGGATTGCAGTGGGGAATGCCTTGCATATCTAGACGGGGCATTTATCGGTGAGTATGAAGCTGAAAGGCGTGCAACAGGCATATGTTATGTCAGGTTTACTGCTTTAGCCGATAGTCAGGAAGTTGGAGGCGTGCTGATTGGTTCCATAAAAATGGAAGCATGGGCATCAATTTCGAACTATTGATCTACCATATGTGAACACTCAGTGTGAACCAACACTTAAATAACGATAATCACTTCATAGCTACAATGTAAGGAGTCAATTGAATGGAAAACAACTACGATTTCAGAAAAACGCTGAATAAAGTCCATAAACTGAATCGAGTAAACCCGAGTTTGGTCCCTGGAGCCAATGAGACTGCGGTGGGGAATTGCTGGCAGATAGAGATTCCGGTAGACTCAACGGACTATATAGTGAACATGGCCAGAGACCTGCAGGACTATCTGTTCACCAGTATGAATGTTTCGGTTCTTGTCACAAGGAGTGCAAGTAATGCTACTACTTGCTGCAAACCCTCGGGGATTATTCGTTTAACCACAAAAGCTGCCTCTCCAGCACTTGGTGATGGGCTCAAAGTTGCTCGTGGATATCGGATCATTGTAAAACCCAACGAAGTCACAGTGATCGGTTTTGATGAACGGGGAATCGGTCAGGGTTGCTATTATATCGAAGACCTGATGAATCTGCGGGAAGCGCCGTTTCTTTCGCTGATGGACGAAATTCGAAATCCCGTTTTCTCACCTCGAATGATACATTCCGGTTGGATAATGGACCAGTTTCCGAGTCCTCACCTGGATGCAATAGCTCATGCCGGATTGGATACTGTACTGTTGTTTGTATCCGGAATCAATGCTACTCCAACTGCCTATGTTGACATAAATGATTTGATTGAGCGTGCAGCAATGTACGGCCTGGATGTATATCTATACAGCTACTTAAGGAGTGAATTGCATCCGGATGACCCCAATGCTCAGGAATTTTATGAAAACACATATGGCAATTTGATAAAATCACACCCCGGTGCCAAGGGTATTATATTTGTTGGTGAATCATGCGAATTCCCAAGCAAAGACCCTCGATCTTCCGGACGCATGCACTACATGCCAGCACCGGATGGTGTCAAGGATACACGTCCAAGCCCGGGTTGGTGGCCTTGTACAGACTACCCCGATTGGTTGAACATGTTGAAGAAGATAATGTGGAAACACAATCCTGATCTAGATATTGTCTTCTGGACATATAACTGGGGTTGGGCACCTGAAGAAGACAGGCTGGCGTTAATCCGATCGTTACCAACGGATGTATCGCTGCAGGCAACATTCGAAATGTTCGAGGATATCGAAAAAGATGGTATAATGACGCGCTGTGCAGATTATACCGCATCATTCGAAGGCCCCGGTGTCTATTTTAAGACTGAGGCTGAGACAGCACATGAATGTGGCTTGAGGCTGTATACAATGTGCAACACAGGTGGTTTGACCTGGGATATAGGTGTCATACCTTACCAGCCTATTCCATTCCAGTGGGACAAGCGTCATAAGGCACTGTTAAAAGCTCACAAAGAGTGGGGATTGCAGGGACTTATGGAGTCTCATCATTTTGGTTTCTGGCCATCGTTCGTAAGCGAATTGACCAAGTGGGCCTACTGGGAACCAGCAGTATCTGTGGATGAAATGAGCCAGCGAATAGCAACGCGTGATTTTTCTGCTGACGCAGCTCCTTTGGTAGTCAAGGCGTGGCATGCCTGGAGTGACGCGTGGCAAGATTATGTGGTGACGAACGAGGACCAGTATGGCGCTTTCCGGGTTGGACCTTCATATCCGTTCTTCCTTCTGAGCGATCCTGAGCCATTACCATCTGTTTCTTATGCGCATTTTGGATCTGCAATCTGTATGCCCGACTACGTTCCTCACGAGCCTAAAGACGTTGAAGTTGAATACAAGATACTCGAACGAATGGCAACTCGCTGGCAGGAAGGGATTGTATTACTTACAGATGCGCTTGAAATGACCCCTCAGAACAAACATAATGATGCGATGAGAATGTTGACACTCGGCAGGTTTATTCTAAACTGCATACATACTACAATAAACACTAAAAAGTGGTGGATCCTAAAACAGCAGTTGAAAGCTGAGACACAACCGAATGAAGTCAATGCAATATTGAATAAGATGGCTAGCCTGATACATTCAGAGATTGCAAATGCCGAAGCAACTATTCCCCTGGTAGAAGAGGATTCACGCCTGGGATGGGAACCCAGCATGGAATATATGACCGATAGACCGCACCTTGAATGGAAGATTGCATTGCTTAGAAAGATTGTAGATGTGGAGATCCCGCAGCTGCGAAAGGCGTAATTTTAGTCAAATGGTAGTGCCTGGAACGCTGATGTTCCCTTGGTGCTATGTTTCGTGGTGATTATTGCAATTCACTGCAATTGCAATAATCACTGCGTCGTCTTGCAGGGCTCCACCGGCGTAGTTTATGGTTGTTTGAAGAATTCCTGAGGTCAATGCTTTGGGAGATTCGCTGTAGTTATTAGCCAAATAGGAAATAACCCCTTCTGGTCCAAATTGTTGCGAATCAACCGATTTCGCTTCAATTATTCCGTCAGTCATCATCACAATTTTATCTCCAGGATGGAGCGCACATGTCTCTTTATGGTATTCGTGGTCTCTCCATATACCCATCATATGCCCTTCAGCCTGCAAATGTTGAACTGTCCCATTCTGACTAATCAGAATTGGGGGTTCGTTTCCACCGCTTGCATAATCCATGGTGCATCTTTTCACATCAATCACAGCAAAAAACGCTGCAAGCATCAAAGAGTCATAGGAACCTATACCCCGTTCTTTACACAATGCATTATTCGCCAGGATAAGCACCTTGCTGGGACTTGAATCCAGGTAAGCGTAGCTGCGTATCGTGTATCTGGCTTCTGCAACACGGTCTGCAGCCGATAATCCCTTACCTACCACATCCCCAATGAGAACTCCTACTTTTCCATCAGGCAATTGAAATATGTCGTAAAAATCGCCACCTACTTGAGCTTCTTTCAAAGCAGGCAGATACTCAACTGATATATCGCAGCCGGGAATTTGCGGGATCCTGGACGGCAATAATGCTCGCTGTAGAATGTTGGCGATGTTATGCTCTCGGTTGTACATCTCTGCCTGTTGGGTAACATCAATAAATGATACCAGCACCCTTTCCAGTGTCTGCTCATAACCTGGAACTACGGACAAGATATGAAATACAGTCAAGTCACCCCGCATCACAAGATGCACAGCAGTCTCATTTTCAAATCGCACTGCCCCCTCAGCCAGGGCTATGAGCTCCTCTTTATAGGCTGTCGGAGACTGGGAAAGGAAGTAGTCTGGCATACCAGCAATGACACCCTCTTTACTCCCTGCACCAAAAAACACTACACTTGTTTGGTTTACATTGGTAACCTTTACCAAGGAAGTAAAAGCAGCCACTTCTTCCGGATTAGTATCAAAATACTCTCTAATGTTCTTGACACCCAGATTTCTCAATTCATTTAAGCGATTATTGATTATCGAGCAATCAAGCTCAATGACAGGAACTGGAGAGCTATCGAACAATGCCGAAAAGCGCATTTCACTCTCTCGCAGTTCTTCCTCCACCTGCTTGCGTTCCGTTATATCAGCTATGGTTACAAGCACACGTATACCTTCTTTTGTCTTGACAAGTGCAGTAGAGATCAGAAGATCAACGTAAACTTCCCGGGAATCGATAATTACAGCTAGTCGCCCTTCTTGCTCATTTACAGCTTCCCCGGTCATGAATGTATTCGCTACCCTACCCCGGACCGGACATTCAACACATGGAGTGTTTTTGCCACACCCCAAACCATCGAATGAATTTACACAATTGAATACTTGCCCACCAAGAAGGTTGAGTAAATCCTGCTTGTTTCTCCCTGAGAATTCCACACCTTTATGGTTGATATTTGTAACGATGCCATCTTTGTTTACAAGCATCATAATATATGGGGCGTTCTCAAATATGGTTAAAAAAAGGTCATGTTCAACCAAAAGTGCGTTCTCTATGCGTTTTCGATCAGTAATATCCCTGGTAATACCATAAATATCCACAGGGATACCATCAGCATCGCGTACAAATCTCATTCGTGCTTCAGAAGATATGATCGAACCATCTCTTCGGTATTCCTCAAACTCAAACAGAAAGATGTGTTCTGAATCAATTTCTTGCGATTTATCAAGTTTAAGAGCTTCCTGTATTTCCAGCAAAGCTCGTGTATATGAATCCGGGGTCAGAATATTATCTAGAGACAACTGGGTAACTTCTTCAGGGGTATATCCACGTATGCGCATTACTGATGGGCTGACGTATGTAAGCTTAAGAGTCTCAATATTCAAAACCCAGATAATGTCAGTTGAGTTCTCGGCCAGCATCCGAAACATGTTGTCAGAACCAATGGCTCTTTGCGTTGTTCTGCTCCCGTCGCTATCTTGCTTCATTTTGCGCTTTTTCTCTCTTATCATAATGCAAATATCTAGATCCAGAACACTAGTGCTTTCAGGACTTCCTCAAATAATTGTTTATGAGAACAGAAAACACTGATTCACTTCCTAAACACTGGACTGCGTATGTAATACACCCAATCGACATGTCATTAGAACTATAAGTATCTAGACCTGTATACAGTATTCCACTAATATGTTCATTACGCAAACAATCCACAAAAGCAATGAGATAGTCGTTGTATTTGAAGATAGATTCACAATTTGTATTAGTTTTTGAATTAAATCACCCAGCCTGCATTATTCATGATTGACTCGCTTTCGCCCCTACTGCCGGTCGAAAGCAGAGTTTGGTGAATAAAGCGGGTTAGGAATCGCGGTTTGAGTCCTCTCGATTTTCGCTTGACATGAAATCCTGCCGGACTCACCAGGAAATGGCGTTATAATTAAATTTACGAAGGTGATGTGCAATTTAAGATCGAAAAAATCTGAAGTATAAACTGGAAAGATTACTTAGAGGCAGATAAGTGCTTAATCAACTCAACACAAGTACCGTTTTCCTGTGAGTGAAAAACGACCTCATCCATAACAGCCTTCATACATTGGATTCCGCGTCCAGTTTCGTCCAAAGTTTTAGCATTTACCTGGATCCAATCTTCGTGCCCTGAACTTGTTCCATTATCCATTATGAATATTCGCATATTATCAGAGTGCTTCTCCATCCGTATCCGAACACTACATGGACTTAATGGACAACCATGCTTCATTGCATTTGTGACTGCTTCACCAACAGCAAGCATTATGTCCTGTAATTCATCTTTGCTGAATGGCATATTGCGTGCAAATTCATATACTCTGCGGCGTGTGAATGACAACATAGCAAAACAGTTTGGAACTTCAAACTCGGCAACATCCGTGCCTAGTGTCCTGAAACGACAAAACTCAGTCTCATGCGGTGGGTGTAACCGGTTCAGTTTTCTGCTGAGCGGTAATCCACTACCAATAGAAACCTTGTCTGGCCTTCCATTCAACGTATATGTAGACGGAGAGATTGATTTAGCTATTTCATTCACCTCGTCTGTCGATTCCCAAAAGGGATTAGCGTTGTAATCTTCCATTTGAGTCATCCTGACGCACCTTAATGGTGCAATCACATATATTCTCATTAATTATGACTGCAGTAGGCATACAATTGTTCATATATATTCTGCTTTATTCAACTAATAAAGACGAAATCAAGCCACTGATTTTGCTTATATCACATAAATAGTATTCCTCATAATCAATGAGTCCCTTACAAAAAGCTGTGCTGACAACACCTCTCTTATACAGGTATTTCAGGACAAATCCAACTGTGTTACACACTGTCCCATTTCGCAAACGTAGGTAACACTCTCAGGTTTTATCTCTATTACAGCCAGATTGGGATCATCGACTCCAGTAAAATATTTACTAAATGCATCATTCCACAATTTCTCACGCAAGCTAATGTCATCCGATATCCGTGCCTTACCTCTATAGTCCACACACTCCCAAGTCTCAGCATTTGCCCATTGAACGGCAACTTTTGAATTGGCTTCGATCTGCTGACATTTTCTGCACAGCTTGCTGGTCATATAGTACAAAGTCATGTCATCTTCCAGCAAGACTGTATACATTATGCGCAAACATGGAAACCCATTATCGTCTATCGTAGCAAGAACTGAGTTAGGGAACTTTGATACAACTTCTTTGATGTGCTCTTTGGCATTTTGGCAACTCATTGTTATCTCCTTTAATGCATAGTAATCCGTTGTCCAAAGCATACCCCATCTGCCACATAGTTATTCAAATGTACAGCAAAATATGCCGTAAACTGAACCAAATATTTTTGACTTATAAAATATTCGATTCTGTCTGCGGCGACTGTTGTTATATATTTATACTGTATTATTAGCTGGGATATATCGACATTACCATTTCCAAGTTCACATCATAAATATCCCCAATGACAAAGCTACCATATAGTGGAGCGCTTATAACTTCTCTTACTCGCAGATTAAGGGTGACATCGTCGCCATAACTATCTCTAAAGTTAATAGTACACTTCTTGCCGAGAAATGACTGGGCTGTTTCTATGTTCATCCGACGGGTCCTCCTTTCCTTTGCCCGCATCATTCATGATCAACTGTATAAATACTCTGTATTTATACTTGGTGTAAATGCAGAGCATTTACACTCTCAGCTTTTACCCCTACTGCTGGGCAAAAGCGAAGCTTGTTGAATAAAGCGGGTTAGCGTGCTTACTTACATTCTGCCATGCTTAGGGAAACACCGTCGCCCGCAGGATTACCGGTTTTATTGGGAATGTTGATATTATCTGGAGGATATGATTTCAGGAGAAATATGCGGGAATCGTAGCATGAGTCCTCTCGATTTTCGCCTACAGCGAAAACCTGCCGGACTCGCTACGAAGGGACGAAAATATTCTATTTTCGAAGGAGGTGCCGGATCAGAAACAAAGCTTACCAAACTTCGTCGGGATGTGAATCGAGCGAGTTAACGTTGGGGACCACGACAACCATTTGGCAGATATGTCTACATCGGCTCTGTGGAAATTGGCTTTCATGCTTGAGCCCTTATATGGTGTAAAATCTATACTTTCAAATGGAATAGCCATCTCAACACACCACCCGTCAATTCCATTTTTATCTTTGGAGATTCGTCCGGACGCAACAGGAGCATGCTGATTTGGCCATGGGAGATTCCAGGTAGGCTGCCCTCGTTTCCACTTAACTTGAGCATCGAGGAGTGCTCCTGCTGGATTCACTGCGAATTCATAGTAGACTTGGGAGTTTGTTCCGGGTTGAAGTATAAGCTCTGCCAGATCGAGTTTTTCTCCCGAATCCCATAACATATCGTCAGGATTCACATATGCAAATGTAATGCTGGGATCCTCGAATATAAACAGAACATAGAGGTTGCGCTGGTCATACATCACACGGGCTTCAGAGTGCAGGAACACTTCTGAACCACCATTATTTGCAGTCAACATAAGAACAGGAGCTTTACTCCATCCTGCATCGATGACACCATCAATGGTTACTGGAGTTTTTACCTGTATCACTTTGACCTGAGGATTCTTAACAGGCTTGGCTATATCCAGCTTAACTTGATTGGCTGGAAAACAAGATGCAGAACATAGCAACATCAACAGAAGAACCGCGCAACAGCGTAAAGGAGTATTCAAAGTCTTACCCTTTCACCACAGCCAAAGGTTCAAGTTTCACAGCTATCTGCACTAGATCATCCTGTTCTTTCATAACAACATCAATGTCTTTATAGGCTCCTGGTGCCTCATCAAGAGATTGTTTGCTTCTAACGGCGTGCAGTATACCTTTTCGCTCCATCGCCTTGGTTTCCTGTTCCAAATTGAGTTCACGGATTGCCTGCTTGCGGCCCATCTTACGACCGGCTCCATGAGAACACGAGGCAAAGCTCTCTTCATTGCCTTTGCCCACTACAATATACGACTTACTGCCCTGGCTGCCTGGAATAATCCCTATTTGTTCTTCTCTGGCCGATGTAGCCCCTTTGCGATGGACAACAACATACTGACCAAAGTGTTCTTCAAGCGCTGCATAGTTGTGATGTATATTTATCGGTTCTTCAAATGTTATCTTGTGAACGTTGTCTGTGAATGCCTGTTTGATTTTCTCCAGCATCTGCATCCGATTGAGTCTGGCAAATTCCAGACAGTAATTCATCTCCCGCAGGTAACGCTGACCTTCATAGGAATCCCAGGGCAATGAAGCCAAATCCCAGTTACTTGGAATTGGAAATGGTGATTGCTCATTTAGTTTACGGGCTACTCCATTATGGAAATCTGCAACTTTTTTTCCTAGATTCCGGCTTCCGGAATGCAGCATTATCCATATTTGTCCATCACTGCCCATTTGAATCTCGATGAAATGGTTACCGCTACCCAATGTTCCCATCTGCTTTTTAGCAGAATCATATTCCGCGTAGACTACGGGATACTCCTGCCTGCCAGAAACCTCCGCAGACGGCATCAAGCTGTCGTCACACGGTCGTTTATTGTGCTGAGAACCCACTGGTACACTTCGCCTGATCTGTTCCATAACATCCTTGAGGTTATTCAGGTGGATTGATTCGATGCTTGTCCGCACAGCACACATACCGCAACCTATGTCTACTCCGACAGCATTTGGTATAACCTGCCCCAGTGTAGCCAGAACTCCGCCGATGGGCATACCAAAACCCTCATGTGTATCCGGCATCAGAGCGACATGCTTGAAGACGAACGGAAGGTTGGCAAGATTCTTAGCCTGTTCCAGCGCCCCACTTTCAGGATGGTTGCACCAGCTCTTTATAGGGACTTTTTCGGAATCAATGATTACCATAATAACCCGCATTCAACCGATGTATTAAATCCTCGGTTTTGCATCTACAATGCTCTCCAGTGGCTTATCTTTAGTGGTCGGATTTTTCTCCAGCCATTGATAAACCGGCGCTCTCCAGTCATCATTAAGTTTTGTTGGATTTGGGTCAGCCGACAACAGACTATCGGTTGTCTCATATATGAAGTTCGGCATCACTACACTATATAACTTGTCTGCTTCCAGTGCAGTTCCTGTCCTGGCTACAACAATTTTCCCGCCGTCTTTGCGCAATCCTGACATTCCCATATTACCGGATTTGGTCATAAAATCAACCAACTGGCTGCCTGTGATTTTGATTTTTAATAGTGTGTTAGTAAAAGGCATCAGACTAAGTACTGTACCTTTTGTGATCTGTCCTGCAGGCCAGTCCTGTCTGAGTGAACCATAATTCAGAATTGCAAAATCTGCGCCAGGATCAAAAGCAACGTAGGTGTCTGCGACCATATTATATAATGCCGGGATTCTGGTAAGCCCTGAAGAGGTATATCCTACAACAGCTCCGAACTCGGTATTCATTTTCTTCTTCCAGTTATCTACTTCTCTCTGGACAGCCCGGTCTGTAGATGGTTTCTGCTGTGACAAAAACACCTGTTTGCTTGACAATACTACTGTCTTGCCGGTCTTCATATCATAATCCATGTCTACTCTGGTGTAGTAGTTCCACCAGAGTCCACTGTTAACGACCCATGTGTCACCGACTTTACGTCCTGCAATTTCGTGGCTGTGTCCACCAATCATCAGTGGAATATTCAGGCTCTTTACATCATCAGCCAGTTTCACAAGTTCGTCCTGTGGAACATGAGCAGCAACTACTACAACCTGAGCGCCAGCGTCTCTGGCACTCTTAACAGTTTTCTTCAATGCATCAGCATATGTTAAAAGAGTGTAAGGCTTAGCATTGTTTGTGCTCTTAGGTAGATCCATTGTCGTGAGTCCGATAATGGCGATCCTGACTCCCTGTTCAGTGTTCATCACATACGGGAGCGCAAAACTCACCTGACTGCCGTCTTTGTTTGTCAGGTTGGAGACAACAAATGGGAATTTGGCAGCTTTCCCCCATTCAAGGAGCTTATCAACAGTAAAATCAAACTCATGGTTGCCTATGGCAGAGACATCATAACCCATCAGATTCATAACAGCTATTGCCGGATCTCCCCTGAATGCAGTAGATATATCGGGACCTGTGGCATTGTCTCCAGTACTTATAACCAGGAATTTGTTTGGTCGGTAACCCTCATGTTTGCGCCAAAAGGACAGCATTTGGGCAGTTCCTCCGATAACCTGATTATCAGAAGTCTGCGGCATTATCCATCCGTGGTTGTCACCAGTAGTCAGCACGCGAATGGGCATAGCCCAGGAGGCACCGGCGTATAACGCAGCAATCACTACAGCAATGGAAATAAGCTTCTTCACGTTTGTTCTCCTTGATTGGAAGTGGATGCTAGTCCCAAAATCGTTCACTTAATGAGTGAATTCAGAAATAGGTAACGTACCTGTCATCCTGAGGAACGAAGGATGACAGGTACGTCTGCACAATGCTTAGTTTTGATAGGCATGCGCTTAATATCTAATTCGCAGGTCAGCAAGGTATATTTTACGTCGGGTTCGGAAGTACCTTAATATGCAGACCAAAACGAATGACAACAAGGAATTCCAGATACTCTCCCCGGCTACTGTCCTTGCTGCAGCCAGCAAAGATGCAGTGGGATTAGCTAATACAAATAACAATTCGCAGACTAGAGTCAACCATCCAGTAGTAACTATAGATACTAACGGGTTTACACTGAAAAAGGTCGTAGTCGCAAAACCTGCAATGAATCCGGCTATCGTACGGGTCACGATGAAGCTCCCAAAGCTGCTGCCTACAGTTGCGCCTTCGATTAAGCCTGCTGCAAATCCAAGGAACACACCTGCAGAAGTATCCGCCGCAAGACTAAATGCTATCAGCACTACCAACACTATATCCGGCCCTGAACCCAGAATATGTAATCCACTCGGAAGGTTGGCTTGAACTCCTGCAGCAGCCAGTAAACAGACAATCGGGATGATCTTTTCTTTCATTGCCCTGCACTGTCTCGTGATACTACAAACACATGCTCTATCTGGTCGAAACGAACACTTGGCATGATTTTAGCGCTGGCAGTCATTGAGACCGTACTGCGGTTTACTTCCACAACTCGACCTATAGTAAAACCCTTTGGAATGACTTTGCCCATACCGGAAGTAACAACAAGATCTCCAACTTTTACGTCTGCGTCCTTGGCTAAATAGGCCATAACCAGATACTCAAATCCGTTCCCCTGCACTATCCCAGCACACCGTGAGCGTTCTACAATAGCGCCAACTTCACTGCCTGGATTGGTTAGAGAGACTATTTCGGAGGTAAACTTGTTGGTAAGGAGCACCTGACCTATCAGTCCATTATGGTTGACTACGGCAGAGGCTGTTTCTACGTTGTCATTTCTGCCTCTGTTTATGCTTGCTGTATCAAACCATGCTGATTCTTTCCGACCGATCACTTCTGCTGAGAGCATATTAAACTTGGTGTTTTGCTTAAATGCCAGTTCTTTACGAAGACTGAGATTCTCGTTTGCCTGAGCTCTGAGTTGTATGTTTTCAAGAGAAAGGTTCTTTACCCGCCGTCGCAAGGTTGCGTTTTCTTTTAGGATTCTGGATCTAGGCCGAGCGGCGCTTTTAGCTTGTTCCCCGACAACCATTAGTCCACGTGCTCCCATGCTGAAAGGCAAAGTAAGAGTTCGGACACACTCCTGAACCAGGGATGTTTTGCCGTGCCGCATTGCATTCTTCTGAGCAAAACCCAGGCCAATACCCAGGACGATCAGAATGATCAAGGCCACTATTGGTTTATCGCGGATGTAATCAAACATAGTTTTTCAAGTTGAAAGTTGAGAGTTGAAAGTGGAAAACAAAGATTAACTTTCCACTTTCAACTCTCAACTATAGTTTATGCGCGTGGGGAGGATGAACGGTGTCTGAGTGATGAACCCAAGAGCGCCTTTTTGAGTGCCGGATTGCTTTCGGATTCTTCCAGGGCTTTAGCCGTTCCCAAAACTACGCAGCTCAACGGATCTGGAGCGATATGCACTGGCATCTCTGTTTCAGCATTGATAAGTCTGTCCAGACCACGCAGCAGTGCTCCTCCACCTGCAAGCACTATACCTCTCTCCATAATATCAGCCGAAAGTTCAGGAGGAGTAGCCTCCAATGTAAGTCTGACTGCATCTACAATTTCCATTACCGGATCGTGTATGGCATCGCGAATTGCTTCACTGGTAACTACTATGCTTTTTGGCAATCCTGATACAAGATCACGGCCCCGAACTTCCATCGACATCTCCGGCTCCAGCTCATATGCAGAACCTATTTCCAGTTTGACCTCTTCAGCAGTGCGGTCACCGATCAGCAGATTGAAGTGCTTACGGATATATTGAACAATAGATTCGTCAATCTCATCACCTGCGACCCTGATTGAACGGCTGCAGACTATGCCTCCCAATGAGATAACTGCAACTTCACTTGTTCCTCCGCCGATGTCAACAATCATACTTCCAGTTGGTTCACTGACAGGAAGCCCTGCCCCAATTGCTGCTGCGAATGGTTCCTCTAGCGTATATGCCTCTGCGGCCCCAGCTTTAATTGCTGCTGCCTTGACAGCTCTCCATTCAACCTCTGTGACTCCTGAAGGAATACCCACACACACAGTAGGGTGTATAAACCCATTGCTTCTAAACACTTTCTTAATAAAACCCGCCAACATCTGCTCTGTCAGGTTGAAATCTGCTATGACTCCATCCTTGAGTGGTCGAATAGCCACAATGCTACCCGGGGTTCTTCCGAGCATACGCTTGGCTTCCTCACCCACTGCCAGCGGCTTACCAGACTCAGTGTCCAAAGCAATAACACTAGGCTCCCTGAGTAATACGCCTTTACCTTTTACATGCACAAGCGTGTTAGCTGTACCGAGATCAATACCAATTGCAGGAGAAAACCTGCTCCAAAACTTGTTCCATACACCCATAACTGTTAGCCGGAACCACCTTCCGATATATATACGGGACTACCCATTATTCATAACGCAGCCGAGATTAAATAGTATCAGACTATATTACCACATATCGCGTGAAGTTTTCGAGAAAGCGAGTTAAAAACCAGGATGAACGCATCAAAAACAAATATCCGCAGATTTCGCAGATTTGCGCAGATTTTTCAGAACTGAGAACTGCTAAATGCGCATAACATGTAAAATTCGGAATATCTCCCTACCCTCCTATGTGGACAGGTGATCTGTAAATGGATTAAGATGCTTTCATCCTGAGGCAAAAACGAAACGTACCTTGCGTGGATACGCTCATTTGCCTATAATGGACTATGTCAGTTGGTCGCGGAGAGATGGCCGAGTGGTTGAAGGCGCTTGTCTCGAAAACAAGTGAGCTGCAAGGCTCCCCGAGTTCGAATCTCGGTCTCTCCGCCAATATACTATTACTGCGCAATCCTCAACAAAAAACGTCCTATGCCTCCATCAAACTTCACTGTGCCTGGATAGTTTTCATCGT
Source organism: Abditibacteriota bacterium (assembly GCA_942493375.1). Classification (GTDB taxonomy): domain Bacteria; phylum Armatimonadota; class UBA5829; order UBA5829; family UBA5829. The sequence goes on from OW818698.1 coordinate 2,358,377, forward strand.
GTTTCACTTTATTTCCAATATAGTAGACCCAGAAACAGCCAGGTTTGCCTGACGGCACTATACCTGGTGCGATATAAATCCCAGCAGAATCGAAATCCTTACCCAGCGGTAGAAAAGGTTCATGCGATGGCCGTGTAAATGCTTTACCATCGGAACTTATCGCCATATGTGGTATGACCAAATCAGCTTTTGTATAGAAGCCTGATGGAAACATAACATAGAGGTTCTTATTTATCTTTGATACTGCTGAATTGTAGAATTGAAGTTCGTCGGGATCTGTTGAGTCCGGCTCAAAGATCGACTTCGGTGGAGGAAAGTCTCCGAATGTTTTTGATTCGGTATAACCCACAATCCGCTTTCCCTTAAAGTCTCCCCCTGACCACATTCTTATGTACAACCGGTAAATATCGCCATCTCTAAAGCAGGTTGCCTGGGTATCGCTGTTAAAGTCCAATATAGGCTGCTGGGAGAGTTTCCAGTGAATGCCATCCCTGCTGGTTGCTCCAAATATGCACCATTTAGAATTCACTAATCTTGAGAAGACCATTTTAAATCGTTCATCAGCAGGGGCATTTGCGTCAATAAACACACACTGACCGTGAAAACCACCCACTGAAACTCCGGAAATGATTATATTGTTGTTCGTGTTGCCATCATACTCAACCAGTCCGATATTTGGTCTTTTCCAGTGTACGCCATCAGATGAAGTGGCATAGCAAAGATAACCATCCTGGTCATCCTTGTATTTATGATCATAACTCAGATACCACATGTGCCATTTTTTGTTTTCTTTAATCACGTTAATATAGTTTAGACAAAAATCTTCGTATGGCTCTTGTGCAGACAATAATGGCTTGTCTGTTCGTTCGCTGATAGTAAGAGCTGGAGATCCCGCTGGTAGATCTTTTCGTAACTCATCCTTATAAAGACCTATTTTCTCAAATGGTATTGGTTTAAATCCTGGTATCTTCTTGTACACTGGGGAATCTGATTTTAGTGCATAGTTGTTATTCACCGAGTCCACAAATCCGGGGGCATCTTTTGTTTCCCAGTTGTCTTTTATTGTGCCAAACTCCTTAGCCTCCGGAGCCAGGTTGAAACTGCCACACCGATACATCAGATTATTTTCGATCACATTATACTTTGGGGATCCAGGATGGTCTTCTAGCAAGCCTGCTATCTTAGGGTAGCGTTTTTGCCAGATTTCTGATTTGTAAGGTACGGCCTCCAATTTGCCTATCATCTCAGGCCAGTTTCCACCTTTACTCGCTTCTTCACCGACTCCCTGATTAGTTATGTGCACGGTTGTCGAACAATCTACTAGGATATTATTGTCGATCACATTGTCGCGTCCACCATTTAGGAGAAATCCCCGCCCTATCTTTACAAGTATGTTCCCATAACTCGTGATGCCGGACAGGCAGTCATCAAGATAGATGCCCTGGTTGCCAATTCCGGGTCCACCACCGATATCGTGGATGAAGTTATAACGCAGAACGGTTCCACGAGCTGTCCAGTCGCGCCCATTATAAATAGCTCCAGCGTCATCAGTCTCCATACAGACGTTATGGATTATGTTGTAGTCGATTAAATGGTCGTTCCCATAGAAATCTACTGCATGATGAGGGGCATCGTGAATGAGATTGTGCGAAGAGCTGCATCCTACACCAGATAGCGAAATTGCAGGTCTGTGGGTGCGATACAGGCGTCCGTAATGGTGGATATGGTTGTTTACTGCATAATGCTTTCCTGGAGTAAGAGTAGCGCGATCTCCTCCACTGAGTGTTATCCCACCGCCGCCGAGTTCATATAGATCACAGGAGAGAACCCCATTCTTAACACCACCACTAATGTTAATTGCATTCTCCGCAACGTTCTTGATTGTACACCCGGCAACTACACTGCGGTTGCAGTCTTTCATTTCTATGGCACTGCCTCTTGCAGATTCGAATGTAATCCCAACCAGAGAGACATCCGACACACCGTTCATACTGACGAGTGGCGCTTTGAGCATCGATATTGCTATACTCTTGCCTTTCAGAGGCTCCGGCGGCCAAAAGTAAAGGATACCTGCTTGGCGATCAAGATAGTATTCACCAGGCGAATCGAGTTCCTCAAGCAAATTGATCGCATAATACTCTCCTCCCGAGAACCCTCCTACGCCATAAAGAGCAGGGACAGAAAACGTTATACTCTTTTCTGCAGGGTCGATCTTCGCTACTTTGATGGTTTCACAGTACCACTTGTAGCACCAGTATCCATCCAGGTAGACTTCACTTGCTGTCAACCATCTTTCCGGACGATTTCCGTCGTATTGGAACTTACCAGGACGGTCGGGGGTTTCTCCGTAACGAGGTTGTGACCCCTGTTCCAGCACCTTACCCATCTTAGTGAATCCTTCATTAGGCCATCTAGCGATCTGCATGCGTTTGTCTTGAAAATACAGCTCAGGCCAACCTGCATAACCACGGAACCTGGACTCCCAGGCTTCACCAAAATCTTTCAATCCAAGGGATTTGAGGTCAGCCTGTAATATATTGTCCTTACTGCTTGTATCCAGACGTGCGATTATGGCTGGATCACTTATTGTGTGGAAAGCAGATGCAGGTATCACTATCCCACCGACCAGCCTTGGAGTTTCTTTACCGTAGTTCTTGTATGTGACAGGTCTATCTGCTGTCCCGGAATCTTTCGCTGACAACTCAAATGATTTTTCGAGTCGATAGACTCCGCCTCGAATTTTCACAACGACGCTGCCCTTTGCTTTTACCACGCGAGCAGCGTCACGAGCGCGTGTAAGGGTAGCAAATGGCCCATCAGTCTTCTTTGCGTTTGGAGCAGTTAATTTTCCGCTCCACGCATCATTACCTTTTGTCGAAACATAGAAAGTAGTATTGCTCATTGCTTGTACCGCCTGAAAGCAAAATAGGATGCAAAAACAGATAGGCAATATTTTTAACATAGCGATATCTCTCCTACCACTCTCTCCCCTGCAAATCTATCGGTCCGGATGGCAATGGTTCGCCTGATAATGGGAGATACATTGCTATGTTTTTGTCCGGTAAGTTTATGGTGCATCCATTTTCATCCAACATGGTGATCTTTTCGTCTATTCTGACCCAGCCCAGTCTGTTGTAGAACGATCTGGACAGGTATTCATTACAGAACAGCAGGCCGAACCTGACTCCCCGGCGGGATGCTTCAGCCATGCACTCTTTCATGATTGCCTGGCCCAGTCCGGTGCCGCGCAGATCAGGATGGACCGCCATGCTCTGGATCCCTGCAATTGCTGCCGGTAACCCATTACAGGATATCTCTCTGTAGACAACTCCAACATGACCCAGCAGCCTGCTATCTTTCTCATAGATGAGCGAGTATTCGGGTAAGACATTATTCCACGGACGGAGTTTGGAGAATATCTCCACATCAGGAGGGAAACAAATGCACAGCAGATCCCGAATTGCCTGATCTGTTTGGGCAGTCATTTGTCTTTCCTCTATAAGCTTGAGATTGAAGTCGTTCATTTAACTTAACCCCTTTTTGCAGCTTCAACTACTTCATGGAGTGATTTTGCCAGATCCGCGGGTAAAGGTTCTACTTCATGGTTATTTAAGATATCCTGTTTTCTGTTGCGGCATCTGGTTTCCATATCCAATGCTCCACTGACATGCCACATATCGTAGTAATCACGATCCAGTAAGCGTGGGAAATATAGTTCCTGTCTGAAGTATTCACCCGTATGCTCCTGGTCAATGAAGCTTCCACCGGGTCCTACTTCCTTTATGACATCAAAACCAAAGGCTTCATCGCTCAGGTCAAGAGTGCGGACACTGCTCTCAACATAGGATATGACTTCATTTTGAAGCACAAGCATATCAAGTGAAGATGCCTGGTCTACGCCTGAAATACCCATGTGCCCGAAAATATCAGCTCCTGCTGCAGCACCAAATGCCAGGGTGACTCCGGATTCCAAACCGGCTTGTGCATCCGGACGCTTCGAATCTGTCAGTCCTACATTTATATATACAGGCAAACCGTAGTGCTTACCCAACTGGGTCATTGCAACCCCGAATATTGCCTGCTCCGGGCCGGAGAAGATCAGCTGGGTTGTGCGCATATCGAAGGCGTGGCAAATTCCTCCATAGCAGACAGGCATTCCGGGTTTTATCAACTGGGTTATACATATACCAGCCAGAATCTCTGCATTTTCAACAGCCATTGTTCCAGCCAGAGTAGCAGGGGCTGAAAGCCCCATCTGTGCCATTGGACCTATCGGTACCGGTAGATTGAGTCTGGCAGTTTCATACAACAGATCTATGCCGTCAAATGGAAATCTAAGTGGGCTGATTGGCTCCAGGAATGGATAACACACCGGATATTTGACTGCATCCTCTACTGTTCCACGAAGTGCAATAGTCATATCCACCAGATACTTTGCAGATGCTCTGTCATAGAACCAGAATGTAATCGGCTTGGTTGTGTTGTGGAGCATGGTCTCCATAACTTCAACGCAGCGATATGAGACCGGCACTTCATGGGGATCAGACATTGCACCTGGGATGTTGATGCAGTCAAGTGCGTCTGCAAATCGGGCTGCCTGGGCGACATCGTTCATTGTTGCATATCGACGTCCACATCCGACTTCATCCAGCCACAGAGCCTCTCCAGCTATGGAGTTATAGTTGCGCTTTCCGGTTCCGAAGCCGGCAGATTTATTGAGATCCCTGCCATATATGGTGAATTGCTTGCCAGTGGACTCTAGTAACTTGTGCACCAACTCAGGTGGAATCCGAACACGCTGCGCTGCTCTATCGACTCTTGCGCCTGCGTCTTCGAACCGGTTCATCATGTCCTCGTGCGGAACTACAACCCCTACCCCGTCCAGGATCGCCATTGATTTATCTGAAATCAGTTTGATCTGTTCAGGAGACAATACACTGGATATCATAGCTTCACCTTGAACTGAGGGAGAGATTCTGAATGAGCAGCCAGGAGCTCATCGGCTAACTGTCCTGCCTGTTCCATTGATGTTGTTGATCCATCTATGACCAGTGACTGCACAAACTTGTCCCGGCTGCCTTCAAGTGCAGCCTCAACCAGTGTCTCAACCCAGGATAAATGCCTAACCAATGTCCCTGCAATACCCGCTGGTAATGGAGGAAGACAGATTGGACGCAGCCCGGAAGCATCCGCAACAGCCGGACCTTCTACTATCGCTCCAAGAGGCAGGTTGGGGATTTGTCCAACATTTGGAAGGTTAGCTGAGAAGACTATACCCTGGTCCTTACGAATACTTTCGATTATATCCACAACCTGCTCGTGCTCTCCACCGATGTGAGTCAGGTATTCATCGGCATCGTCTGCATCAGAGAAAGCTGCCTGTTTCATCTCGTCATATATCTGGTCGCCCCCGGCAATGGTCTCCTCGAAACTGAAAGCATCGACTCCGAGTTTCTGACCGTAATACTCGCCATCCCGGAAATACTGCGGGAAGAATTCACACACATGCCTGTCCAAAACAGCCGGGAACGCTCCAAAAAGTTTTAGAAGCTGCCAACTGAACGGGCTGACGCTTGCAGGATTGGTCTTTGCAAGATCGCTGGAGAGCTCTTTATCTGCTATCTCCATCAGACTACCCATAACATCCTGTCCGTCTATACGCAGTTCGGTGAACCATGTCAGGTGATTCAAACCTGCAGCTGTGTATTTGAGCTTATCGTGCCCTACCCCAAGCTTATCTGCGAGGAAGTGGCCGATGTGGAATACGCCATGGCATAGTCCGATCATATTTGCCCCGGTTGCTTTACGCACTGCGTGGCAGTTGGCTGTCATCGGGTTGGCGTAGTTGAAGAACAGGGCATCCGGACAGATATCCATAACGTCCTGCGCAATAGTGACCATTGCTGGTATCATTCGGAGTGCTCTTGAGGAACCACCCGGCATTACTGAATCACCGACCGGCTGATAGATACCATATTTTCTAGGGATGAATACGTCCTCTTCCCAACCCCTGCGTCCTCCGACTGCGATTGTGGAGATTACACATGTAGCACCGGGAAGCAGTTCGCGGAGACTGGTTGATGCAGTGACTTTGACCGGAGCATTTCGGGCTTTAACAAGCCGCTCAGAGAGCCGTTGGGCAATCTCCAAAGCTTCAGGATCGATATCAACCAGGGCAAGTTCGACTTCCCAACCACGCCCTATAATATCCGCAACCAATCCCCGTGTAAACATAGCGCTACCAGCGCCAATAAGCACAATTTTCTCTTTCACAACCTGCCTCCAGCAACAAAATAATAGCTAACGATAAGTATCATCCTGTATACGACAATCAGGCGGTTTTCTCCTGCATGGTTAATGGTTTCGCACTGGTTTGTCCTATTGGTCTTCCTGTAATCTGAAGGACCCATAGGACAAATAAGACGATTAGGACAGTGTGTTTTCGGGGGTGTTTACTCTCTTTGTTTGACATAGTGTCTGGCAGTGCCTAATATGTATTTATAGTTCTTTCGGGGAGTTTAGTAGCTATGAACTGGCTTGATCGCCTGATCCCGCTACCTAAAGAAATCGAGATAACGGGCATCAAGAGAGCCAAAGCTGGTGAGATCTCGATCTATATCTGCGGCGGTGAACCTGTAAGTTCCGAGCCTGCTGTTCGGACTGCGGCTAGATTGCTGCGAAAATTCGCCTTAAGTTCCTCAACAGTTACATTCCCTATTAAAATGGCGCTCGCTGAAAATTGTAAGTGTGCTATAGCATCCAAGGAAATTGTCAGCCGTTTATACTCTTGTCCTAATCCTGAGCAAGCTTATGCGATCATCCCCTCTTCTGATTCTAGTGGTATCAATCTTGTAGCCACTACACCGGTCGGTCTGCTATTTGCCGCCAGAACTTTGGCTCAGCTTGTATATCCCGGTTGTGAACTGGTTGATGATGACGAAATTCTGCTCCCATTACCCCTTATTGTGGACTGGCCTGATATCGGTGAAAGAGGACAGTGGGGTGGAAATACCGAAGCTGATGTAAAATGGACAAGCCAGTGGAAATTGAATCATCTGGAAGCTCATGTCTCAGTTAAAAACAATTCGGATGGTTATCCTGAAGCACAGATAAACCCGCGGCTTTTTGAGGAAACTCGAAATCAGGGAGTAAACCTGGTACCTTACATTGCCCATCTAGAATCCATATCACTGGAGATCGGTGATTTACCAGTGGGAGCAAAGAGCACTCCGGATCCCACAATACCCCTACCAAGCGACTATTTTCCGGGTATGTGCTCATCTAGTCCGGTTTCTGTGGAGCTCATTGCAACCTGGCTAGAAAGTGTTGCTAATGCTGCCCCATTCACAGATATATGTGTTTGGCTGTCGGAGCAGAGTTCACCCTGTTTCTGTAAGGGTTGTGTCGGTAAAGAACAGTTCGAGCTGGAAACCATACTGATTTGCAAAGCTTTTGATATAATCAAACCAAGACATCCTGAGTTAAAATTGAGATTACTTCTAACTCAAGGAAGTTATCCCTATAATGATAAGGTCCTGGCTGCAAAGTCGCCTGATGTCGGTGTAACCTATTATGATGGCGGTCGGACGTATGATTCTTCAAGGCAGCCAATGATTTATCCGCTGCTGGAAGACTACAGCCGTGCCGGCGGTTGGTTGGGCTGCTATCCCCAGATAACACACTGCTGGCGTGCGATTTCCCCATGGACAGCTCCTCAGTTTTTACAGTATAGAGCTCAGGAATTTGTAGATAAGAAGCTGAACTCATTTACCGGGTATGCGGTCATTTCCAACAGACAGCATGAATTCAATGTTGCTGCGATGGCTGAATATACATGGAACTCACAAGGCAGAACACCTGAAGCATTTGCCAAGGCTTATGCAACAATAGAAGGATACGAAAATCCAAGTGCATTCGCAAAATGGGCTGTTTTTGCAGGTGAAGCTGGTTGGGCATTGGCTGAGTCGAATCTGTTCCTTACACTGATCTATGATCCTACGTTGGGATTTCACGGTGAAGTCCAATCTGACCACCGCTTTGAAAAAGCACAGTTGAGCAAGTCAGGCAAGTTGGATGAAGCTTTGAATATGGCATGTGAAGCACTTGCCGAATCCTGGAGCCTTGGAACACCGAACGCAATAAGGGAATCTGAATGTTGCCTTGCCGGTTTGACTGCTTTTGGACTATTGAGAGATGCAATGGAACTGCTTAAACTACCTGAGCTCAGTGATAGTCAAGTTTTTGAACTCTACGACACTCTAGAAGGGATGGATCGTGTTGCAGGCGAAGTCGCAGTCAACCAACTGGCCTGGGCGAAGGATATCGAAGAGAAAGCGAAGTCCAACACTCTTCATTCAAGAGTATATGACACAGGACTGGTGCTTTTTAGAACGTGTGATGCTCTGCGGAATGCGGCAGTGAAGTTTGGGATACCTGATCCCCGCCCCGAGCACCGATTGCGAAATATTGGGAGTTGGACTGGTGAAACATTTGCCAGCAACAATCAGCCAATCCTGGAATGGAACATTACTGAACTCATCGACATTGATGGCGGTGATTATGTCATTGGTGCGGACTTCATAGATAGCGCTTACCATACGGATATTCTCTCCATCCAGGCGATTGATGAAGCCGGCAATGTTGTAGCTGAAGCAGAAAATATTCCTGGTAATGTAAGCATTTGGGAAAGGTGGAAGGAGTTCCCCATCCTTCTGCCTAAGCATGACGGCAGGTTGAAGCTGCGTGTGAATATATCCGGCCTGCCTGCAGATGCTCCGGCTGACCGTCGCACCTGCGAAGGCACCCTTGGTATCCGCAAAGCAATCCTCCACTAGGCTTTCGACCTCTCTAATTTACCGCTAAGCTTATACAGAAGGGCAATAGCTGTCTACATAGCTTTAGTGTCGATTGACTGGTTTATCGTTATACTATTTAAAATTGACCGCTAAACACGCAAAAGTACGCGAAAAGAGACGAGAATTTTCTCTTGTAAAATGTAGTATATTGCACTCATACCATTTTCTGCACATTACTTTTTTCGCGTGCTTTGGCGTGTTTAGCGGTTACATAAATACTTTTAGATTGAATAATTTTTAGGAGCAGTTCAAATGGCAAAAGATAATGAGAAGCAGGATCTATTCGCCCTGATTGGTGCAGGTCCACAGCAGTTTAGGGATACTACACTTGTTGAGCCTCAGCCTCCTGTATTACCGGAGATTATACTCTCCAGTGACAAACACGACCCTCAAGCCGTGTTCACACCGGTAGTGGAGGTCCGTTCGGAGGCAGCTATCAAGCGGGAAGTTGCCAGACTTAGGCGTAAATTCGAACCTTTCCTGAAAGACTATGCTCCTCCAGCAGTAGAAACACGGAAGCGATTGGACGTAACGGAGTTCGACTGGCGAATCGCTAAACCAGAGGACCTGGCTGACCTTGGCGGAGTGATTGCAGGGAATGGCTCCTGGGAAAAGGTGACTGTCCCCCATTTTGGACCTCCGCTTGGTAGGGCAGTTACTTTCTACAGAACAACTGTCAATCTGGATGCTGAAATGCTGGCATCCGGCTCTGTGTTCCTCTGTTTTGATGGAGTTGACTACAAAGCCCACGCATTCCTCAACGGTTGCTATGCCGGTTCACATGAAGGCTTCTTTGCAAAGTTTGAGTTCGACGTTACTGCAAGCGCCAAAGTCGGTGAAAACACACTGCTAGTGAAGGTCGAAAATGATGCTATATCCATGGGCAATGATTCATGGGGAGAAGACGGACCTTTATATGACGGTGACAAGATCTACGCAGCTACAGGTCCTGGATTCGATGATCCCGAAATCGGTTGGCATCACTGCCCTCCGGGGATGGGAATCTATCAGGATGTATATATAGAGGCCCGCAAGAGAGCTTTTGTCAATGATATATTCGTTCGACCGGTGACTGAAGAAAATAGAGCTGAAGCGTGGATCGAGATATTCAACGTTGATATAACGCGCAAAGATTTAGCAATCGAGCTCTCTGTTTTCGGACAAAACTTCCGGAAGACTCTGTTCAAGGACAAACCATTTGATATCCCCAATCCTGCAGGACCCACGGTCAACTACTATAGGTTGCCATTCGATATTAAGGATATGCGCGTTTGGGATGTGGATACACCCTGGTTGTATCAGATTCAGGTTACATTAAAGGATTCCGAAGGAGCTGTCCTTGACGTTCAAACAAAACAGTTCGGAATGCGCAGTTTTACAATGGACGAAGTTAACGAGCCTAAGGGCAGGATGTACCTGAATGGCAGGAATATAAGGCTGCGCGGCTCTAACACGATGGGATTTGAACAGCAGGATGTTATGCGCAAGGACTGGGATCGATTAATTGACGATGTCCTGCTTGCCAGAGTCTGCAATATGAACTACTGGAGACTGACCCAGCGACCTGTGCAGGACAAAGTTTATGAGTTCTGCGATAAACTAGGATTCCTCCTGCAGACAGATCTTCCTCAGTTCGGCGTTGTGCGGAGAAACCAGTTCTGTGAGACAGTGCGAGAAGCTGAAGAGATGGAGCGTCTGGTCCGTAACCACCCTTGCAACATTATGGTTACTTATATCAATGAACCATTCCCTGCAGCATGGGGGAAGTCCCATAGATACATAACCAGGATGGAAATGGAAGGGTTATTCAGGAATGCATCCGAAATAATCAAGATTACAAACCCGGATAGAGTTATTAAGGCAGTTGATGGAGACTATGATCCACCAGGACCTGGAATGCCGGACAACCACTGCTACAACTGCTGGTATAACGGACACGGACTGGATATAGGCAGACTGCACAAGGGTTACTGGCAGGCTGTTAAGCCTGGTTGGATGTACGGGTGTGGAGAGTTTGGGACTGAAGGGCTGGAAGCAGTCGAGACAATGAGAGCCCACTATCCCAAGAGCTGGCTCCCTCAGACTCCGGAAGAGGAAAAAACCTGGATGCCTGATCCTATTGTCCAGTCTCAGACAGGCAGATTCCATTACATGTGGTTCGAGACAAGGCATGCGCTGGCTGATTGGGTAAAGGCTGGCCAGGCTCATCAAGCGTGGGCAACCAGGCTGATGACGCAGGCTTTCAGGCGGGATGCCAATCTGACATCCATTGCTATTCACCTGTTTATAGACGCCTTCCCATCCGGTTGGATGAAAACCATTGTGGATGTAGACAGGCGGATCAAGCCTGCGTTCTATGAGTATCGCGATGCACTGACCCCGCTGATGGTGAACTTGCGGACTGATCGTTTCAAGTTCTTCTCAGCTGAAAAGGCAAGATTTGAAGCCTGGATTTGTAATGATACAAACGATGTTTTACCTGGTTCCAGTATTAAGTGGCAACTTGAACAGGGCAGTACAATTCTGATGGCAGGCAAGTCAGAAGCCAAAATCCCTACTTGTTCGAGTGAGTTCCAGGGATTCCTTGATATTAACCTGCCAGAAGTGAAGCTTAGGACCAATATGACTTTAAGACTTGCTTTATTCGATGCACAGGATAAACAGCTTCATCAGACTGCTACCGAACTTACTGTCTTCCCAAAACCATATGCAGCGCAAAGCAGAGTCACTGTGTTTGGAGAAGTAGATGGTCTTGCGGCCAAGTTAGCTAATGAACTCGAGATTGCTACAGTGTCTATTGATGAAATCGATGCAGATGGGTGCGTCTTAATTGATGATGCTAAAATCTTCAAACAGAATGAGAAACTGATCCTGAAAGCGGTCAAACAGGGAGCCACAGCCGTTGTCCTTGGTCTGCCGGAAGGCACTCACAAGGTTGCCGGGAGCGAGATTGTTGTCCAGACAGCTGGTATGGGTGCCAGGCATTTTGTCTCCCGTGACACCGGACATAAACTGGTCTCAGGATTCTTAGCAGAGGATTTCAAGTTCTGGTTTGATGAAGATCTGGGATATGTGTCACCATTCATCGATACAACATTTAGTGCGGAAGGCTGGACTCCAATTTTACTTGCAGGTAATGGAGACTGGAGAGGGAACTGGAGTCCTTCAATTGCGGCGGCTGAGAAAAGAGTCGGTGAAGGCGCAGTTCGTATATGCCAAATACAACTGGCCAATCGCTGCAAGACAAATCCAATAGCTGCAATATTTGCCAGCAGGCTATTGGGAGAGTAGAAACAGATAGTAATTCGCTCTTGGAGAAGGGGGAATTATTTGTGCTGGTATTGGGATTTATGAACTTGTTCTTGACTACTGTGGCGAAGAGTCGTAGACTACCTGTAGATATTTTTGAGGCATTTTCCTCGACTGGAACATGCCCATAATCATTAATAGTAGAGATTGAAAGGACATTGCAATGTCACTAAAAGTTGGAATCGTAGGTTTGAGTGGAATCGGTAATCTGCATGCCGATTGCCATATGGCTGATCCTCTGTCTGATCTGGTCGCTGTCTGCGACGTTATTAAAGAGAAGGCCGATGAGACTGCAGCGAAACATGGTGTAAAAGCTTATTACTCTCTGAAAGACATGCTGGAAAATGAAGACCTGGATGTTGTCGATGTAACTACTGGCGGATATGAGAATGGAAGCTGGCACTATGAACCGGCAATGGAAGCCCTGGCTGCAAATAAGCACGTTCTCTGTGAGAAGCCTCTGTCCAACACCATTGAAGAAGCCCGTGAGATGGTGAAGTTCGCTGCAAGCAAGAAGCTGTATTTGGGCTGCAACTTGAACCATTACTTCACAGAGCCTGCTGAAAAAGCCAAGCAGTATATGAATGATGGAATGATTGGTGAGGCTATTTACCTGCTCTTTAAGATGGGATTTGATGGCGGAGAACAGACTTATGGGTTCAACCCTTCTCCTCGTTTTAACCAGCCTTATGCCCATATGAAAGCTTTCCTGACCCATCCGTTCAGCGTAATGCGCTATTTCTGCGGGGACATCAAGGACATACAGACATTCTCTACTAAGCCCGGATTCCGCAAGAACAAGGGCGATCTGCTATTGTCGGTCAACAGCGTCCATGTGCGCTTTGCCAATGACACAGTAGGCTATCTACTGAGCCATCGCGGTGAAGCGGTTTGGGGTCTTGGCGGATGGTGGAGCTGTGAAGTTGCCGGAAGCAAAGGCACATTCTGTGTTGAAAACTGCGTTGAGAAACTGACTTTCTGGGCTGGTAAGAAGCCGGATGAAGATCAGCCTGCACCGGAAGTTTTGAATACCGGAGTTACCGATTTCAACGCGACATTCACCAACCGAATCCATGCCTATATGGAAGATGTAACCAATAAAGTTCCGTTCGAACAAATCAGAGCATCCGGACGCGATGCACTGGCTACGATGGAATATATCTTTGCTGTGATAGACTCCTATGAGCAGGGCGGCGCTGTAGTCCGACCTCATCCGCTACCTGCAATCCATGGCGATCCTGCCACCGAGAAAATATAACTTACTGCAACACATATCCCTCCAGGTATCTCTGCCTGGAGGGATTACCTCTATAAACACCGATCTGTCACCTCAAACCAGTTTTACAACCAGCAATAGTTTTATATCTGAGGAGCGTATAACCATGACATCAACAGGAAAATTATTAGCAGGAGCAGGAATGGCGGATATTTCGCCGGAGTTTGACATCCAGCTGGCAGGAGATATTGGACACCGCAGACCCTGTAACGAAATTCGGGACAGAATATATGCAAAAGTGATTGTTCTCGAAAGTGAGGGCAAACGCTGTTGTATTATCTCGACTGATCTGACATCGTCAAGCGAACGCTGGTCAGATAAAGTACGCAAACAAGCAGGCGAGGTACTGAATATCAGCCCGGAAGCAGTGGTTTTTCATACTCTGCAAAACCATGCAGCCCCCAGTCTTGGCAATGGTTTCGTCAAAGATGAGTGCACTCTATTCCCACCGGAGTATCCGTGGTTGCGAGGTGGAGATGATAGATACAATCCGTTTTGTGCAGAGCAGTGCCTAAAAGCTGTCAGAGAAGCGCTTGCAAATCTTCAACCTGTGACTGTGTCAGCAAACCGGATGGCAGATGGGCGAATGTCATTCAACAGACGGTTCATTATGCGCGACGGCACCGTTAGAACTCACCCGGTTAACTGCGATCCGGATATACTGCAGACCGAAGGTCCAGTTGATCCCGAAGTTGGTGTGCTTTTGTTTACCGGAGCTGATGGAAAGGTTGTTGCCTCTCTGCTGCATCATACATGTCATCCAACTTATGGCTATCCTAACCAGTATGTAATAGGCGACTGGCCAGGCATATGGTCGCAAAAGATGCAGGAGAATCTGGGTGGAGTTGCACCGGTGATTAATGGCTGCTGTGGAAATATCGCACCAATCAATCATATAGATCCAAACTGGAGCAGCACTCATTATGAAATGGCTGCTAAACTGACTGAGACGGCGATGAAGGTTGTGGCAAATGCAAAACCAATAGATGCGCTGCCGCTTATGTGGGAGCAAAAGAAACTGCGCCTGCCTTTGAGGATGCTGACGTCGGATGTAATTGATAATGCACAAAAGATAATAGATAAGTATCCAACGCCAAACTTCACCAACGAAGAAAAGACCCGGGTAGACTGGGACTGGATCTATGCAGCGGCAACCCTTGACCTCAAGGATACGCAGGACAAAGATCCATTCTGTGACTATGAGATCCAGGCATTTCGTGTTGGTGATTTTGCGCTGGTGACCGTAATGGGTGAAGCATTTGTGGAAGCTCAACTTCAGATAAAACTGGAATCACCGGCTCCTTACACCTATGTTGCTCATCTTTGCAACGGCTACGGTGGATATGTCCCCACTGCAGAAGCTATGAAACGCGGTGGATATGAAACACGTACCGCCAACTGGTCAAAATTCGAGCCTGATGCACTAGAGACAATCACAAGGGAAGCTATTGGAATGCTGAAGAGGCTCTGGGCGTAGAAACCTCGCGCGTATAATTTGTGACTACTTTAATATGCGGGAACGCCTTTTTGCACTGAGTATTCTACTTAATACCAGCAAGTTCCTGCTGTATACCTCAACCGGGCGCGATACAACGAAACGCTCCTGGATTTCCGCATTCGCGGGAATGCCTGGCAGACAAGACTGAGTAGCTACAAAATATCGCAATCAGAAAATGGAGTTAACTATGGACTATATGCGTATGTTTCTGTTCCCAATCCTCTGCGTTTATGCACTTTATGTTCCACAATCCATCAATGCGGACAGCGAACTCAGTAGAGGACATAAATGGTTGAGAACTCATCCATTTACTATTGATGCTGTGCGGGATGCATCGGCAGACCTTAAATCATATAATAAAGTCGGGTTTTCCAACTGGAATGTGATTATCGCTGGTGATGGTAATCGAGCGAAAACATATCTCTCCGAAGCTGCTAAATCCGGTTTGAAATGGCAGGTTTTTATTAATATCAATGACCCTGACTGGTATAGGAAAAATATCCCTGTTTGGCGAAAAATGTATCCTGGCAATATAGGTTGGAATATCGGGGATGAAGTTAATTATTCAAACAATTCAGATGCACCTGTAAAAATTGGCGAATGCATAAAAGTAGCAAAGCAACTTGCGCCTGACGCTCTAATTTACACCTCCACATTCAGTCTGGATATGCCTGGTTATTATGATGTCAGTGATTATAAAAATCACATTGATAGATTGCTTTCTGACACCCAACCAGATGTATTGATGTTTGATCAGTATCCATTCTATCGTGACGGCATTGCAGGAAATTTCTATATGAGTCTTTCAATTGTGAGTGAAAAAGCATTAGCAATAGGTATTCCATATTGGGCATGGCTACAGTCACACGGATGGACAAAAGGACCATTTAACCAGCCAAATGAATCCCAAATGAGATTCCAGGCATTTGCGGCGCTTGCATTTGGTTTCACAGGCTTCAGCTATTGGACCTATGATTCCGCATATGATCCATACTCAGCTTCGATGCTGGATGCAAATGGCAAACCAACGCATATGTATAATTCCGCTGTGCGGTGTGTTCCGGAAATACGACGCGTCGGCAGCCCGATCAGGTTTTTAAAAAGTACAGAAGTGAAGTACGTTGCCGGTAAGAAAACAATAGATGGACAGGATATAATTGTATTACCTTCCGGGGTGGAACAATGGACGAGAAGTGCAAACAATCTTGTAGAATCAATTGGTTTACAGAAAGATTCCGATGGACTTCTGATTGGATTTTTCAAGGATGATAACAATGATAATTATATAATGATTGTTAATCCAAGCTGCGGAGTTGGTAAAACACCGGAAACAGCCAAACAGACTTTCTCGGTACAGTTTGCGAAAAGTATTAAGGCACTAAGTGTCGTTGATAGAAAAACAGGCAATGAAATGAGAATTGCACTGAAACATAATATTCTAAATAACTGGAAACTACCTGGCGGGACAGGAGATCTGTTCAAGCTCAATCCCAAGAAACCCCATTGTCGGATTGAAATAAAATGGGTATTGAGGGCACGAAGAGACTGCGGAATAGATTGTGGTATTAATTAAGCCCTACTGTTTTCCTATCTCAAAACTTACGGCGGGTAAAACACCGAGAGAGACACGTTTTTTTGCTGATGTTTTACCTTTTGTGTTTTTGCTCACATCTGTAAAAGCTTCGATTATCAGATTGTCTTTGTATCCGGCGTGGGTGGAATCTGCTTTGATTGTACAGATTATTCCTTCGGGTGTGCTCTTTGTATCCTGAAGGGTTATACCTGGGGGCGGATTGTTGAGTTCCAGTTGGATCGGAATATTCGGCATCGGTTTTATAGTAAACGATAACTCAGCCTGACCACCCGAAGGAATCTGCAGAGGGTTACTGCTGTTCCTGCTGATATTGATCGCAATCTGACTAGCTGTTACCATTGCCAGCAGTTGCTGCGAGGGAACCAAATGCTGGTAAGCGAATGCCTGCATTAAGTTTTCTGATGGGAGTACAGGACGAGAGACTGTTTTGCCTCCGATACTTGCACTACCCTCGAAAGATAATGAAACAGGCTGCTTTGATCTTAACGACGGACCGGCAAGGGTCATTCTTACGCTGTCACGTCCTGCAGGAATGCGTGCACCACTTAGATTAAATCCAGCGGGAGCATTTTTTAAAGCTATATCTATATCGCCATTCCATCCATCCCTGCGGAAAGCATAAAATGTCACGAGTGCAGTGCTGCCTGCGGGGATGTTTATGCTAGATGGTGATATCCGAAGTGCAAAGTCAGGTTGCTTTGGACTTATACGCAGATAATAACCGAAGTTATCTCCACCTTTATGCTGGGAATCGGATATTTGGACGAAGTAAGTGCCTGTTGCTGGGAGTTTGGCTGAGATATATGAATCAGAATGATGAGTCAGCAGTCCCATACTTGCATCTTTGTAGTCATCATTGAAAGCAATAACCTTACCTGAGGAGCCTATCAGCCTGATAAGCGAATCCATATGCGAGCCTATTCTGCGAGCGTAGGCATCAATAACGATCTCATCTCCGGCATTCCCACTTATCTTGAATACATCAACGTCACCTGGACGTTTTATACACCCTTGAACCACGCAGGATAATGCAACAAGCTGTGACTTCTGGCCTTTGTCGTTAGGTTCGATTTCTTTGATCTTCTCTAGTTTATTGTCTATAGACACCGATTGATACGACTTCGAAAATGTATCAGAACCAGTCCCTGCAATCTGTATCCCTCCACGGTTACCTGAAGGAAACAGTGATTTGCAGAGATTTTCCTCAGCTACAATTAGACGATACACGAAATCTTTGCGGCCTCGATAAAGGGTATCGTGCAGTTTCAACGTATAAGTTCCATCTTTCGGGACTTTGAAGTAAATGACAGGATCCTGGTCGAATCCGCAGTGATCTGCACTGGCGAGTTCCTTGCCATTGGAATCAGATAAGCTTAGAAACGCCTGGAACCATCCTGGTACAGCATCAGCCAAATAAGGTATAAGATACCTTGCCTGGGCTGCCATAACCAGCTGCTGGCCTTGTTTTAATTGAAGTGGGAAGCTATCGGTCTCTCCAGGCATTATCTGTCCATTAAATACAACAGACGGCTTCACCGGCGTTTGTTGTTCTGCATCACTGTCTTCATTGATTTCTGGGAGTTGCCCGACTTGAAAGATGATGGGATTAGTAAGTCCGGCTTGTAAGATCAAACGCAGTTCGCGGTCACCGGGAGCTGCATCAGTATCGATTGTGATTTCCAGTGTCACAGTCTCAGCAAGCGGAGGTTTGGTGCGTTTTGATTTATCCAGATATTTACTTCGTATCTGCATCAGCTGTTTGTTAGTGAGACTGCTGAGGTTCTGAAGTTCCGGGATATTCGGTAGAGTAGCAATTGGAGTATTTGCATCTAATTTCGCAGGTTTGTCTTTGCCTTTCGATGACTGTTTTGCAACGGATCCCCGTTTAGTCCTTTGAGACTGCAACAACAATAACTGCCGTCTGAGTTCATCCTGTTGTGCGGGTTTGAGCGGGCCGGATGCTCCTTCGTATCCAACTATTGAAGCACGCACACCTTTCCCGCTGATAATGACATCGCGAACACCTGACAAGCGTTGACCACCGATGCGAACCGTAAACACAGTGCCCTGTTGACCACCGGCAGGATAGACATAACCTATATAGGGACCTGCTCCCCATGCAGTGGAAGCAACAACCAAAAACAACACAAGCAAGCCTAAGCGGATCATTACTTTCTTCATCCTACATGATCTCCTTAAGACGGCCTTGTCCTTTGTCTTTAGACGGCATCGTTATGATGTCCAAACCTCGGTCGTTAGGCATCTTGGCATCCGGGTCTATTCCGAGTAATTCGAGAATACTGCCTAACAGGTCCTGAGTGTGTACCGGTCGTTCAGACACCTGCTCTGCTTTGGCATCAGAGGCTCCGACAACGTGTCCTCCCTTGAATCCACCACCGGCAACGAGTGCTGAGAAGCAAGCTCCATAGTGACTTCTCCCACCATTCCAGGGCGCTTCCCACAAAACTTTTGGGGTTCTGCCAAATTCGCCGCAGCACCATACAATCGTAGTATCAAGAAGCTTGCGGTCGGACAAATCCTGCAGGAGTGCAGCAAGTCCCTGGTCGAGTTCAGACAGCTTTCTGTTCATAGTTTCAAAGTGCTGCTTATGAGTATCCCAGCCATTGTAGTTTATAGTTATGTATGGCACGCCTTTTTCAACAAGACGGCGTGCTACAAGGCAGGACTGGCCAAATTTGTTGCGTCCATATTTGTCCTTGATTGCATCGGGTTCGTCTGACAGATCGAACACTTTGCGCTCAGTTCCAAGGATCAATTGATCAGCACTTTTCCTGCATTTCTCTAGCAAAGCAAACTCAGCATTGTTCGGTATAGCTTTGCCGAGTGAATCCAGCGACTCCAGAAGCTGGCGACGGTCTTTCTGGCGTTTATCGGTTATGCCTGGAGCTACAATGCCTTCTACTTCAAACGGCTGCTTGATTGGATCTCCACCAGTAATGAATGGTTTGAACTTCGGTCCCAGAAAACCTTCTTCAGCAAACCTACCTTGGGATTCAGTCAGGACAATATATGGTGGAATCATTCCGGTATATCCGTGTCCATAACCTTTGAAATATGACACTAGAGCGCCAATGGTTGGGTATAAAAGTCCGACTGATGGTTCATGGCCAGTCTGCATCATATATGAAGCAGTCTCATGAGCATTGCTGCCCAGGGTCATACTGCGGATCAATGAATATTTATCTGCCTGCTGGGCAAGTAGAGGCAGCAATTGACTGATTTCTATGCCCTTCACATTTGTAGGAATGGGCTTATTGAGGGGACCGGTGTAGTCGTATCCTGCATCGGGTTTTGGGTCGAATGTATCTATTTGAGACGCCCCACCCCATAACCATATCTGTATTACAGACTTGGCCTTTGGTTTACTCTCTACAGCAGCAAAGCTACAACAGGAACAAAGCGTGAAGCATACCAGTCCCAGGATGAATGGAACTGACTGGTGCGTTAGGCATTTTGTTATAGAGTGCATATTCATACGAAATCGATCCTCTGCTCAGTGCCGGTATAGAAATTCTTTACTGTTAACAATTGCCCATATTATATCTGCTGCAGATTGACCGGGCAGTAGTCCTGATGACTTAATATATTTGTCCGCTGAAGCCAACTCGTTAGGTACAGGATAACGTGACAATAACAGTAGATAAGTGTCTCGGATCATTTGCTGGGTATTACTTCCATTTGCGGTGAATATCTGACGCAGTTGTGGACTTCCCTCTATTTTGCGCAGTAAATCAGTAGAGTTCAGCAGATACAGACATTGAGAATCAGTAGGCTTATTGTTGCGTTCAGATTCCAGACCGGTGTCACGGGATGGGCGACCAAATGTGGTCAGGAATGAGCTCGTGATGCTCCCATCTGCCAGGGATATAGTCCGGTTTTCTTTAGGGATGAATGTGAACGGTTCGGGAGTTGGACTAACATAACCTACCCCGGTCCCTGCTATCCAGCTAAGTGCATCAATCAACACTTCAGCATCCATTCTACGGACTGTGTAGTGTGCAAACTGGACTTTTGGATTGGATGTATCGTTATTGGGTACGGATGACTGCTGGTAGGTACGGGAGTTAAGGATCAATCTATATATGTGGCGAAGGTCATAATGGGATTTGAGTAGCTCTTTCTCAAGACAAGCCAACACTTCGGGACTTGCTGGAGGATTGTCGGGTCTGATATCATCAGCCTCATTGATAATCCCCCTACCCATTGTCCATAACCAGATGCGGTTTACAATGTTCCGCGCTAACCATTTGTTATCAGGAGCTATAAGCCAGTCAGCGAACACCTGGCGTGCGTCCTTGCCTGCGGGTATAGTTATTGCTTTACCATTGGGAAACTTGGTCTTAATAGCCCCTGTTGATACAGGATTCAAGTATACGATCTCTTCTTTCCAGGTGTCTGTTTTTTTGTAAGCGACCTGTGAGAAGAAGGCTGCCATATCATTGCGGCGTGACTGGTGCCAGCGTTCAAGCCTTGCACCCATAAATGTGAGAGCAACTGCTTTTGCGATTGATGCTGAATCTCTACCCTGCAGAGCGCGATAGAAATTGGCTGGTGGATCCTGGAAATTGCTGCCTGTGGATGTCAAAAGAGCCATAGCGAACTTATCATACGGTTGATTCTTTTGAATGGCATCATGAATCCATCTGTGATAGGTCTGCACTGCATTAGGCCAGAGGTTGATGGGATACTCGGACTTGACCCGCAAAATGTCGCACCATTTCAGTGACCAATAGTCAGCATATTCATCGCGAGAAAAGAGCGATTCAATCAGCTGTGAACGCTTGTTAGTCTGTTTGTTTTGCAGGAACGAGGTGGTTTCCTTCGGTGTCGGCAGTGTGCCTATCATATCCAGATACACTCGCCTTATAAATACTTCATCCGAACAAGGCTTGCGCAGCTGGACTTTACACTTTCTCAACGCTACTGCAACTTTGGAATCAATAACATTCGCGGGTGTTGTCCAATGGTCGGTTTCATAAATAGATGCTGCGGCGTTGGAAGTATCAATAGCACATAACACAACGATTCCAAGAGCAACAATGAACGCAGGGATTTTAAGTCTATTCACATCTACACCTCGTTTATATTGGACGCTCATTATGCTTCCTGGTTACACAGCAATTGTTGGAGTATAATATGCAAAGATATCTTTCCACAATATGTGCAACTCACAGGCTGGTGAAAAAATGACAAAAAAGCAGAGAGTATTTGCAGCTATAAACAGGACCACTTCTGATGCAACACCCTGGCAGTTTGATCTGACTTCTGCAGTCAAGGACAAACTGAAAGCCTACTATCATACGGATGATTTACTTGAAGCGACAGGAGATCATGTTGTCTATGTTGGACCGAATAATCCTGCGGGTCTGGTGATTGAACAGCCTGGTCCTGACATTATCCGAAATGAGTTTGGATCGGAGTGGAGACGCAGCGCCAGAGATTCCAGTTATGGTGACTGGGGGGAGTTGTTATCGTATCCGCTGCCTGAACCTTCGCTTGAGGGATATTCATTCCCTGATGGATCTCTTTCAGGCAGGTGGGAAACGGTCTCTAAAATACGAGATCAGTATCCGGACCACTTTTTGATTGCAACCGGGCATGGTCTGTTTGAGTCTGCATGGGGGCTTTGTGGATTTGAGAACTACCTGGGATATCTGATGGGTGAACAGGACTTTGTCCATGAACTTACAGACAAGCTGGCTGATTATTCCTGTAAAGTAACTAAACAGTTAAAAGAATTGGGTGTGGATGGTATACGTTTCGGCGATGACTGGGGATTCCAGGATAGATTGATGGTGAGGGCGGAAGTCTGGAGAGATCTTTATAAGAAGGCTTATGCAGAGATATTTGCTGCTGCGAGAGATGCCGGGGCAGTAGTGATGATGCACTCCTGCGGCAACCTGACGGAGATCATCCCTGACCTGATTGAAATAGGCCTGCAGGTCCTGCATCCATTGCAGCCTGAAGCAATAGACGTCCGAAAGTGTCAAGTAGAATTCGGCAAAGACATAACATTCTGGGGAGGATTAGGCAGCCAGAGCACAATTCCCCACGGCACACCAGAGGATAATCGCAGAGAAGTGCTGGATATGTTAGAAGTCTTTAGGGATGGTGGATATATATTAGCTCCTGCGGGTGCGATACCGACGGAAGCACCTGTGGAGAATGTGGTGGCGATTATTGAGGCTGCTAAAGAGCAGATAATCGGCTGAGAATATGCTATGAGTAAAGAACCAGCAAAACATATACAACAAAATCTGCTTACGAAGTTGTGGAACCTGTTAGCAGGCAAACATAAACTACAGCGCAAACCGGTTCTACCTCAGCACGATGGATATGATGAAAGCAATCGGACAACACTTGTTGCCTGGGCGAAACTATATTTTCCTCTGGAGAGTGAAGGAGGGATATCATATCCCATACGTGGAAGGCTTGTGAGACCATCAAAGTTCCCTAACGACCATAAAAATGCCTGGAGTATGATTATTATGCTGGAAAATCTCACATACCCAGGCACATATTTTGAAGGTCCGATCACTCTTATGTGTGATGATAATATTAAGAATCTATTTGTGCCAGGGAATACTTTTGAATACGCTGTAGGTGGATATAAAAAGCTAGCTAAAGGTGAGATCATATCAGTAAAAGAAGTCTCTTACCAGGAGATGAGAGACACATTCAAATTGGGCATCTGGCCTGGCACTACGCATATTCTTGAGGAATGACCCGTCGCTCCGCACATTATTTTAGTTGTGATAGTATACTGCTGTTTATTATTCTCACTACGGACTCAGGGAGGACTAATGGCATATGGACACTAATGACTATGACTTAATGCCTACCGACGAGATCATCGCGTTGGCCTTAGTTGAGAAGGACGACGAAAAGTATAGGGATCTGATCAGGACTCTCAAATGCCGCGCAACGCGGGAAGATTTCGAAGCTGTGCGAACGCTTACTGAGAGTGATGATGCAGATAGGCGTTGTCTCGGAGTGGAGATACTCAGTGAGTTCGGTATTCCGGAAAGGACTTTTCCGGAGGAAGCTATTAAACTACTTGTGGGATTATTGGATCACGAGACTGACGAAGAGGTGATCGCTCTAGTCTGCATCGCTTTCGGTCGCAATCCGAATGCAAGGGTTGTGGAACCACTTGTCAGGCTGAAGGGACATCAAAGTGCATTGGTCAGGGAGGCTGTTGCCCATGGTCTTCTGACTCAGAAAGATGATTTGGCTGTTCAAACAATGATTGAACTATCGAATGACCAATGTGCAGAAGTGCGTAACTGGGCAACATTTGGTCTGAGCCGGCAGATTGATCTGGATACTCCTGAGATACGAGAAGTTCTTCTACAGAGAGTAGATGATGATGAAGCTGAGATACGTGGCGAGGCTTTAATTGGATTGGCTGAGCGTGGGGATGAGCGTGTTATAGAACCGCTGATTCGTGAACTAAGGGCAATCGATGAAGCCGATGATTACTGGGATCACGCATTTGAAGCAGCTATGTATATGGGAGACGCAAGGCTATAGCCTGCACTGGCTACACTGAAGGATGATTGCGGTGGAAATGAATGGTTCGATAGTGCGATTGCAGCATGCCGCATACCTGGTCCGGAAGAAGAAGAGGTATGAATTGATTTAGAGTTTTCTGATCTGAAATCACGAGTCATTAGTCAGCAATTATATTTGAAGAGAGGAATCTTAAATTGACCAGAATATTAACGCTATTAATCATTACGTTCTGCATTTTGTCCGGTATTGTTTGCTGTGCTGCGGACATGCCGGTCACTCCTCCGCCTTTTTGGAGTGTGCCTAAGATATCTGTATCTCCTAAAATAGATGGGCGTGTGGATGAATCTGAGTGGAAGAATGCTGCGGGTATTACGGGTTATCAGAAATTTCCTGAGTATGGCAGAGGGTTTTCTCCGCTGCAGACACTGACATATACGGCATGGGACGATCAATATATTTATTTCGCTTTCCGTTCTCCACATACATACAGGGATATTGTCCTGGTCAATGTCCGTGGGCGAGATGCGGCGGCTTATACTGATGAGGCTTTCGAGGTAATCCTGTGGCCACCGAAAGCAGATGAAACATATGCGTTTGTCATTGGACTTGCTTCTCTATATGATGCAAGGTTTGGTAACCCAGCCTGGAACTCTGCCGGTATTAAATACGAAGTCTCCCAGCATGATGGATTCTTCGATGCTGAGATGGCTATTCCCTGGAAAGATCTGGAGATATCTCCAGCACCTGGAATGGAGTTCAAGACTGTGCTGGCCCACGATTCACTTGATAACGGTAAACTAATGACCAACTGGCATTATTCAAGTGACAGCTATCACGTCAAAAATTTGGCCGGCAGTCTTGTGCTTATAGACAAAGCAACATCAGTCAGATTACTTGATTGGGGACCTATATATCGAGGGTATTCGCGTCCGGTGCTGGAGTTTGCAAACTCGGGAAATGCACCAGCAAAACTCAGTTATAAGCTGTTTATGGGAACCGGAATCGACTCACCTGCTGACAAGTATCTGTCCGCTGGAGATTTGGAACTACCGGCAGGTGAAACCAAAAGAATAGCACCTGAATGGCCTGTATTAGATGCGGATTTGAACGTTGGGCGGCTTGTGGTTTCAGAGGGTGAAAACAAGCTGGCTGACTTTGCATTCCCGTTTAAGTTCTCCCCCGAAATCCGCACCAAGGTTCAGACCTATCCCTCTAAACACAATTTGAATGTGGCTGTGGATGCTGAATCGGTGCTGGCAATCGGACAGGTGGACTCTATACGCGTTTCAGTTAAGGAATTAGACAAGGTTATTGTTCAGAAAACTTTGCCCGTGGACAAACAGACTAAAGCTAACTTTGAGTTCGATTTTTCGAAGTTCAAAATAGGTGATTATGGTATTTTTATCGAGTGCATCGGATCCGGCAATACAGTGTTGAAGTCCTCTCAGACAACCTGGAGTAACATTAATTCCAAACCGGATTGGATAGTGCATCCTGTAGCCAATGAACGCAGAGTGCCGACCTTGTTTACTCCGGTTATTGTGAGCAAGACACAAAGCGGTGCAGCCAATATATCCATGTGGGGACGCACTTATACATTCGACAAATCACTGTTCCCTACGCAGATAAAATCGGCTGGTCAGAAGCTGCTGCTCTCACCATTCAGACTTACGGGAAATATAGATGGCAAGAGAATGAATCAGTATAAAGCTGAAATGAAAGTAGTCGAAAAGTCTTCCGACCGCGCTGTGCTTACGGCTGTGACCAAAACAAACGGTATCACTATCAACACCAAAACCCGGGTTGAGTTTGATGGGATGTACCTTACTACGATGACTCTGACACCAGATAAACCCGGTGCTACTATCAATGCTCTGAAGCTTGAGATGCCTTTCAATAAGAAAGCTGCTACTTTGATGCACTGGAACAACTGCACAATAAGCGGACCAGGCTGGGCAGGCGCAACCCCAGCGAAATGGTCAGGTCCTTACCATCCCATACTCTGGCTCGGAAACGAGAAAGCGGGTCTGTGCTGGTTTGCAGAAAGCATAAATGGATGGAGCAATACGTTTGATAATAATCAGCTGGAAGTCAATACAACCGGCGATTGCACTGTTTTTGCAATGAATATTGTCAATAAACCAATGAAGCTGCAGAAGCCGCTAACTATTACATTTGGTTTCACTGCAACTCCTACTAAACCCTTACCTAAGAACTGGCTTTGTGATATGACTGCTTCCTTGGATCCCTGGTGGGATGAGAGTAACCAGTTCTTGAATGAAGCGATTCCCTGGGAGCAGTGGCATGTTCAAGTTGATGCCGTGCACAAGGGCGGCGGTAAGATGCTCAAATATACCCAGACTAATTTCCTGTCATTCTACGGTGATTTGACTCCTGAGGAAGTGAAGGCACAGAAACGCCCAGGTAACCATTATGTAAATACCCCAGAGAAGAAATTCTGGCAGACTGAATGGGAGACCTGGCCGCAAGCTGGCATGGGTGGTGCGAGTGCTCTCTGCAAGAATTCTGCATGGCGTGATCTAATCGTGGCGGGACTAAAGGAAAGATTGGTCAAGGGAGGAGTGGACGGCATCTATTTCGACTGCTCCCAACCCAGGTTCTGCAACAATCCTTTGCATGGCTGCACAGGCGGATATGATATCCTCGGGGAGAGGGAAGTCAGACGCCGTCTATATAACATATTCGATGAATTAGGCAGGGAACCTCTTATAATGGAGCATAATTCAGATAATATGCTTGGCCCTGTAATGAACTACTCTACATACCATTATGACGGTGAACAGTGGTCTAGCGGTGTCAAGGACTACCGAGATAAGATGACCCTTGCTCGAATGCGTGCGTTCAGTATCGGTAATAACTGGGGACACATTCCGGTGTTTATGAGCTTTGCCCTTAGTGAAGACGCAACTAGCTCTCTGATGGGCCTCTGGACACTTCACATGCCATGGCATTTTATCACGACAAAATGGTCAGCAGCCTGTGAAGTCGGAAGAAAACTGGATAGGGATTTCCATTTTACTGAGGACACAAAGAGGCTTGGGTATTGGGAAAACAGCAGCATTATACAGGGACAGACAGACAAGCTGAAATCAACTATCTACTATAAGCCTGGATCAATTTTTATTGTAGTAGCCAACCTATCGGATACTCCGGTTGATGCTTCACTGAGACTTAAGACCGCAAAAATAGGATTTGATCCGAACAAGCTGACGATAGTCGATTCTCTGAAGAATCAGATATCGTTGCCTTCGCTGATAAATGGGACTCTCACATGCAATATAAAACCTAATACATCCGTGATGTGTATTCTGAAAACTGAATAGATAACTCTGTGTTAGTCCCGAAGCAACTGGTTTCGGGACTGACATAAAAGCAGCAGCAATAACAGTAATCACAATTCGTCTTGTATACCAATAATGCCGTGTGTATATGCAGTATTCGGGAGGTACACTTGGGTTCATAATCTACGAGGTGATTGTTATGTCTGTCAGATATTTTCGGTCATTGGTGTTTATTCTACTTACTATCCTTGTATCATCCTCTGCTTTCTCCTCTATTCTTTTGAAACCAAAAGGTTCAGATTCATTAAGGCTGCTTGTTAAATCTGTCAAAGCTGATGTTGAAATAACCCAGCAAGTCGCTACCACGGATCTTACTCTCGTCTTCCACAATGAATCACAGCAGCGTATGGAAGCCGATTTCATATACACAGTTCCACCGGGAGCTGTTGTAACTCATTTTGCATACTGGTATGGGAATGAAAAGGTTGTGGCACGTGTGGTTGAAAAGCAACGGGCTGCACAGATTTACCAGCACATCACCAGTCGCATGCGCGATCCAGCCTTGATTGAACTGGTTGGCAAGAATTTATTCAGAGCCAGGATATTCCCTGTCATGCCGAATGCCGATCTCAAGATCGAGATAATATACATCCAGACCCTGCAGTCGGATAAAGATGGCGTTACCTACAAGCTGCCATTATCTGACACCTGCGAAGATAGTAACGCATTAAGCCAGATTAATATAAACGTCCGAATCGGGGCTGATAGGAATATTGTTGGTGTAAGTAATAATATTGGCATTCCGGTTGCAAAGGATGAAAATGGTTGGAAAGTAGCATTCTCCGGCCAGAATTATCGTCCGCAGAAGGATATGACCGTCAGAATGACTTCAAAGCATAAGGCCTTGCGAACCAATCTATATGCTGCCAGGTCTGGTGGCTTGGATGGATTCTTTGCGCTTGCTGTGACACCTGATCATTCGTTAACCAGTCCCAAAATCCACATTACCGGCGTGCAAATATACAGTGTATTTCCATCTGTAATTCCCAATATCAAAGCGGACAGAGCTCTGGTGATATATGGACGATACAAAGGCAGTGGTAAATCGACTGTAACTCTGGCAGGATTATCTCCGGATGGGAAGCTGACATATCAGGACTCCATATTTTTCGGATCAAAATCGGAAGCTAATAATCCTGCAACCAAACTCTGGGCAGCTAAACAGATCGAAGAGCTGAGCAAAAACAAGAAGAACCAGTCCACAGTCATAAAACTCAGCACGAGATACACCATCCCAAGCGCTTTTACATCCTGGCTTGCGATACCGCAGGAAGAACGAAAACGATATGCCCAGGAAATGAAACAAGCTGAAGTATCTGCTTTGGCGAGAAGGTTTGTGTTTCTAGCTATCAATGGAAAAGCCAATACAGTTGAAGGCCTGGCAATAAATCGTAAATATCGTTCTCTCTGCACTAGTGCCGGTGTAGATCCGAAACACCAACTGCAGGATAATTACTACTATGAATACTGGGGTATGTGTAATCAACTAGTTGATATGTATGCAAGTGGGAAACCCGATTCTCCTTCAGCTCGGAAGCTCAAGACAAAAATGAATCTAGCAGAAAAATACCTCGGATATAAACCTGGTCAATATGTTCGATATGCTATCGAGTCCAAAGTATATAGCATTGCTCAGGGAATAGCTGCAGAACAGTACAGCAATAAACCTAACTCAAAACGGATCAAATCGTTAACGAAACAACTGAACCGTCTTGATAATAAAACGAAGATAGACATTTCAAAGGTAGTCGAACAAGCCAAGAGCAGCTATATTAGTAACCAACAAAGCGATATCATTCGTGAGGTATATAGCGAATACTATAAACCAGTTGGCGATCAGAATCGCATCGAACAGCTGCGGAATAAAATAAGAAACTTGAATTCTCGTATCCTGGGAAAACGATATGCATTGGAGTATGATGATTATTTTGATTGGAATTTGAAGCTGTATGCGCTGGAAAAGAAACATCGCGAAACATACCAGACTGATAAGCAAGTCCGCGATTCCACGCGTGAACAAATAAATGAACACTGGAAAACCCGAAAGCCAAGTTGGGATAGATTTGCATATCGTTGGGGTGATCCTCTGATAAGCATTGAAGCTCCGGTAGACGCCCAGCAGGTAATTGCGTTGATGCCTGATGGGGAGATCAAACCGCTTCTGTTTAATGCAGATAGCGGAAAATGGGAAGCTAGATTTGACATTCCTGCATATGCGAAGGAGTCTGCTTATACTATTCAAGTAGTTATAGTGCTTAAAGATGGCACACGTAAAGTGGTGAAAATCACCTACTCAGTCGATATGACTCCACCAAATGGAATAGCTTCGGCGAAAATGGCGAATACGGATGGCTCAATCCTGCGCCTGGAACTCGAAGCTGATCCGGATACTGCCCGGGTGGCCGCAGTGCTTCCGTGGCAGGAAAGAGTGGAGATGAAACCATCCGATACTCCCAACAAATTCTTCACCATGGTTACAGTTCCAAAGGACTATGCTGACAATAGCTTTGCTGTGACATTCATACTTACCGACAATGCCCACAACCGGACATCAATTACTGTGGATACATCAGCTGAGAAAGCTCAATGAATACTCGATTATGGATTCTCGGTTACCTGCTCCTGATATGCTCCTTCACTCAGGCCAAGGCAACCGAAATCTACACCAGCACCAGGCAAATCACGGCTCTGGCTAGTGCATCTGACGGTTCGCTCTGGGCTGCAACCAAGGGCGGGGTTCTGCAGCGAAAACCTGATGGTACCTGGTGCAAGTTTACCAGAATGGATGGTCTGCCTTCCAACGAGATAATTGGGGTAACTGTTGATAGTTATATAGTAACAGCTGTTTCTCCGGAAGCTACTGCAAGGTTCATAAATGGTCAATGGTGCGTCGATACTACTCCCCCAAAACAAATATCAAAAGGGGAAAATACTCAGACTGCGTCTACGATATGGGATGGCCGGGAATGCTTGGCAACACTTACTGAATTGCGGATAAAAGAGAAGGACAAATGGAAGGTCGTTGCGCTGCCGCCTGGCCGTGGTTCCCATATAAGCGCTTTGCTTCCAAGGGGTGATCATCTTTGGGCTGCGATGTTTGGAGATGGGATATGGGATTATAACGGCAAGAGTTGGTCCAGGGCTGATGTTGGTCTTCCTCGTGCAGCGCGAGAAATAACATGTATGGTCGATGCCGGCAGTTCGATATGGCTGGGAACACGCCGCGAAGGACTATGGCAGTATATCGACAAGCACTGGACCCAGGAATTGATGCCAGATGAACCGTATGATCATAACAGCCAGTCGATGACTACCTATAAAGGTGATCTTTATATTAGTACGCTTGAAGATGGTCTTGTTGTAAAAACTGCTAAAGGCTGGATCCGGTATTCCGATGCTGCAATATCTTCAAATGCACCAAGACAAATGGTCGTTTGCGGCAATTGCCTGTATGTCAGGCATGGCAATGGGAAAGTGGACAGGTTTGATGGCAGGACCTGGTTTCGTGATGTATGTGCAAATCTACCCAGGAAACAGGCATCCACAATAGCCTCGGACTGTAGCAGATTATACGTCGCTCAGTGGGGTGGTTGGAGTGAGTTTGATGGCAAGAGCTGGAAACACAACCTTAAATTTCCTGAGTTGCAGGGATATGCAATAACAGCTCTGATGCCTGGCAAAGACCGACTGTGGATTGGTACTCAAGGCCGCGGGTTGAGTGAACTTGATACAAACACAGGCAAACTGACCTGGTATGATGAGAGCAATGGGATGCCTGATGACTGGATAAAGGTAATAGCACAATCAGGCAACTTGCATGTGGGCACATTCGTAGGTGGATTAGCGACCTGGAACGGAACGAAGCGGTCTACTACCAAAGGGCTATCAGGTATGGAGATAACCGCCCTGGTTCCGGATTCAAGCGGCAAGGGTATATTTATCGGAACAAGAAACGGTCTGTTTCATATGCAAGACAATGCGGATATTATACCAATCAGTTCATTTATTGGCTGTGAAATTCAAGCTCTACAATTAACTGACGGAGAGTTATGGATAGGTACAAGAACAGGAATTTACATGATGCCTTTGCTTAGTAAAGATTATCCCAATGATACTGAAAATATAATGCGATAACGGGAAGTGAGTGAGCATATGCAACTCACTTCACTGCACCTTTGTATACGACCTTATATTGCCGACCGTTGGTGCGGGGGTCGGTGTTGTCGGAGGTGGAGAAATATAAGGACCTGCCTCCCCAGTGGCTCCAGCGTCCGTTGCCATCTTTGCGTATATCGGCATGGGAAGAATGTGCAGGCTCCAGTGGTTTTCCATCCTCCATCAATACCAGTTCTGAAGACCCACCTCCCTGGTCGCTGGGGGAGCCGTGGTTTATGCCTGCAGTGAAACAGTGACCGATTTCCGGTGACATTGAGGCTGGCGGGATGATTTCCTCAAATGGTGGTGGAAGTAGGTTTGCACGCGGAACTGCCCACACAGCTGTTTCATCCATACCAGCCTTTTGCAGGGCAGCGATTGCATATGGCAGCGGTATCAAGTCATGGATAGTTGCCATATAGACATTGTTTACATTCCACTGCCGGGCAGCTGTTACCATACCCTCGAAATCCAGAGCGCGCAAGGTTTCTGTGAAATTGTCTGGCACTGGAATATCACGGGGAATAGATAAACGCTGTAATAAAGAAGCCAGCAGGGATGCATAGCGTAATTCTCCGGTCTGCTGATAGGCCAAAGCAGCTATTATTGTCGGCAGATAATTCACCTGACCCCATGAACTCATTGCTTCGGGTTCCAGAGAGTTGGCAGCTTTGACAATAGCTTCTTTCAACTTAGCGTGATCTTCGGGTGAAGTGCTGTAAAGGTAGTAGAGCAGGCTGACACTGGTATTGGAGACAAAACGGAAATGAGCTGCAGTTAAGAACGGCCAGCCGGTATCTGAATTGCCTGATAGCTCCTGTGCGAGAAGTTCGTCCGCTTTCTGCTTCAGTATAGGATCTCCATTTATCTCCCACATTCGAATTAACCCGCCGATCCGGTCCTCGTTCTCACTGGGTTCTCCATCCAGGTGGTATTGTGTGTATTCTTTCATCACGTCCAGAACGCGTTCATCCCCTGTCAACAGGTAGTAGTCTATTGCGCCGTGTGTGGCAGTGCCATAACCCCGAACGCCATTCCCCCAGTGCTGCTGGTCGTGTCTGTGACCACCACCTACCTGCTTAGGTTCCTCTGCGCAATAGTGGCAGGCATCGATCTCAGTGATGTGCCTGCAAAACGCTTCAGCAGTAAGGTACGCCTCATAGTCACCGCTGCGCAGGTATTGCAGGAATAGCGACTGAGCCAGAGTGCCATCGTTGCACTGCCAGCCCACGTAACCGCGGCTGCACCATGATTTAGGGGCTGTATATCCATAATGGCTCGGAGTTTCGTAACCGTGGAACAGATTGTCACCATAATCGATCATACCGTCCCAGTGAAACGCACGCTGGTTGTGACGAATCCACTCCAGGTCAACATTCTGGAGACCTTCTAAGTGAGGGTAGCGTGCGGTGTCTACCAAGGCAAATGGGCCAAACGCACTTGATGCAGCATAGTATTCCGGGGAACACTGGAGTAGCAGTGGAGAATTCAGTGCGGCTGTTATCTGCGTCCCAACATCCTCTTTGGCAGGTCCGAAACGAAGGATCATTTCGTGGGTAACTCCGACGCCTTCTCCACCATATGGCCATAGACTCAAGTCGTAGTGGTATTTGTTCTCCACTTCATCGTAACGACGACGGAGATCAAGCACCTTGTTGCCGGACTCCGGCCAAAGGTAAACTGAGAGGCCACGGGCATCGGCGCGCAGTTCCTTTGGATGCATCTGCCAGAAGTTATGGAGTGCGAGGTGCATTGAGGAGCGTGCGCCAGCCAGACGCACCCAGCCCTCAGCTTCAGTGCCTTTCGCAATTTCGGTGCTATTTTTGGTCAGGGAATAGTTGACTGTTTTGTCTTCTGTGTAGGGTGCCAGGTGGTATATCTTCTTCGGTCCAATCTCCGTCAGGCTGAGGATATCACGTGTTTTCAATATGCCTTTGTGCGTCTGAGCACCACCGAATGCGTAACTATTGTATGCAGACTCGGGCAGACGTATCCATATAGCTCGGAGGAAATCTTCCTTGGGTTTGCCTGCATACACAAAGTTATGGGCTATTCGGAGTTCAGGAGAACCGGCATAAGCATGTGCACGGATGACATACTGAAGCAATCGGCGTCCGGATTTGTTAACCAACCAGCCGCTCAGTTTTATTACAACGTGCAGAGGATTTGTGTTTTCTACTTCAACTTTG
The DNA here is from genome assembly GCA_942493375.1 of Abditibacteriota bacterium. Taxonomy (GTDB): domain Bacteria; phylum Armatimonadota; class UBA5829; order UBA5829; family UBA5829. Next base: position 2,392,151 of record OW818698.1, read on the forward strand.
TAGTCACCGGAAGCATCTGCAGTGAAGCGTTCGCGCGGACTGCCGGAAGCATCACGCAGCCAGTTCTCTTCCTCCGGTTCGCCTGGGGACTGGTGTTCCACTTCTGCAATGAATGCGCTCCCGCCAGAAGCTGTCTGCGTATCCCATTTTCCATCATGGTTGAGATCAGCCCAGGCAGTTGTGGGCAAACCGAAGGTAGTTTTACTAAACAGGAAACGCGCAGGCCCGGTATCTACCATAAGGCCTTTGGTGTCCTGTGTGACCTTAACTCTTATACGCCGTGATTTTGAAGCAACTCCGGGCTGCAGTTGTAATTTTACTTCACCGGAAGCAGGCAGGTTCACTTGGGTATCTACAAGTAACCACTTCACGCTGCCATCATACCAGTGTGCGATTGGTTTCACCTGGCAGAGAATTTCCTTACCTGTAGCATCCAAAAGCCGCGCCTGGCTGCAAGCCTGCAATATGCCACGGGCAAATGGAACGCCTCCTCGAACAGGAACACTTGCCTGACGCACACCGGTATGGTTGCGGACAAACAGAGCAACATCACCTGCAGCAAGCACCTGGCTTGTCAGGCAGGCTAATAATGGTATCAGAACAAGCAGGAAATAAGTTCGCATCTGATTACTGTCCTCCGTTTTACTACTTGAACACCAGAACCAGTCCATCCCTTGCAGGCACGTTAACTGTCAGGTGATTGTTCCCTTTATGCACAGTTCGCAGGATTATTGTATTGGTTTGGTTGATCTTTTGGACTGTCCATTTCATTCTACCCACCGACGCTGGGGTGAACTCAAACTCAAAAGGCTGGTCTTTGGTGTCTGCGTTGGCGAGTACTACTGCGTAGGAACCATCATCGGATTTCCACAGGGTTGCGTGCACAGCTTGAATTGTCCGGTCTTCTAGAGTTGAAGTCCAACTGCCCCATTTGCCGGTTACATTGGGAATGGAGTTAGTCGGTTTAACCAGTTCCATCAATTCTCCCTCAACGATGTATTTTCTTGCTTTATAGCGTAACCTGGCAAGGTTTGATAGGATCTTCAGTTTTTCCTTTTGTTCAGGCTGAAGGATATATGCACTCTCCCAGAACAACTGTGCACCCCAGGCGAAGTCCCTGGCTTGAAGCATCGCAAAGGACATATCGCTATCGCTGGCCCTATTGGTACCGAAATATTGGGTATAGCCGCTGTAGACTGCAGTCATCATCGGGATGTCGTTCTGGCTTCTTGGTATCCAGATCAGGAACAAATCAACAAAGTCCATGTATGGCTCTGCATTGTTTTCTGCTGCTACGAAAAATCCTCCCGGTCTTTTGGTGCAGTAATCCCGGGCAGCAGTGATAGACTTGCGGTAACCCTCTATCCACCATTTATCTCTTCCCAATGTATGCCCGTGGTCTTTGTTGTAACACTCAGTTATCGGAGCGCCGGCTACCTGATCGATGTATATGCCCCCCACCCCGGCCTCATCTGCAATCTGGCGGATGAGCTTGGTCAAACGGTTCTGCCAGAATGAATCACCCAGACACATAACAGCCAGCTTAGTCCCGGATCCATAGTCCTCCAGATTCGGTACACCTGCTTGATTTGTAGTGGCATGCGGTTTAGCTGTGGGGTAGTTTTTGTTTTGGGTGTCCCAGAGTCTGCCATTTATATATGGCATAGAGTAAATTCCGGCTTCTTTGAGTCGTTTTACTGTTTCGGTAAATCCTGGTTTTGCAGGCAGGTAGTCGGGATAGTCCTTATCGAATGGATTGCTGTGCCAGGAGTACCAATGGACTCCGACAGGCACACCCAACAGCCTGCGGAACTCCAGAGCACCCTTTTCATTCTCTGTAAAATTTTCAGCCAGGTTCAGCCAGACTCCAACTTCTTTGACTGCAGGGGAGATATCTTTTCTCTTTGCAATCGGTCCTCTGGCTGTCCAGGGAGCATTTTTAACTACCCATTTACGGTAGAGTTTACAGCCCCTTACCCAGTCTCCCTTGTAAACTCCAAGCACAAAGTCATAAGGCATTGCCCAGTCATTGCCTGCAACAGTGGCATTTGGAACAGAGGTTTCTATTGAATAGATATTGCCTGGCTGTAGTTGAAATATCTTATACAGTGCTCCAGGGTCGTGGGTAGCAAGATATAGGGAATCATTACCATCAGACAATGAACAGAACTGCATCGGGGTATCTGCGGATGGATAGTAGCCATAGAGTCTATCCTTAAGGCCTTTGAACATCTCTCCCCAGTTGTATTTAGGAAATGCAATATCAGATTTGCCGGAAGTGCCCAGGTTACTTATCTCTGGGAATACACAGGATATAATGGATGCATCGGAGTTGTTGTCTACAATGATCTTGAAATGAGCAAGGCTATCTGTTTTTTGAATACTGCACTTTACAGCGATATTGAAGCTGCCTGTTATGCCTTGTATGGTGAGATTTTTCCAAACCAGATCAGCTGATCCCTTGTTCAAGTGTATTGCAGGTTTGGCACAGCCGGTGTTGGCTAACTCTGCAGGATCACCATTTGATTTCTTTAGCATCAAATGCCAGAGCCTGGGTTTTTCAGCAGGAGCAGGGATGAAATTGTGATTGGTTGCCAGGCTGATGATCCCAGTTATGCCCCCAGTATCCGAGCTGAATGTAATCCTGGTGTGCCTGTCTTCAAGTGCTGGAGCAGCTGACAGGCACAGCGACGCAACGATCATAAAGAAAATGAATACGACGAGTAGTACTAATCTCATCGACAATTATTTCCCAACTTTCGGGTGATTGAGTTTTAAATCGATCTCACCCAATCTGCGAAGGTCATCAAGCATAGGTATCAGACTGGACATACCAGCCTCCGGTAAAACGTCCTCTGCTGTGTATTGGACAGTCTGCATTCCAAATGGCATATTGCCAATAAAGTAGAACTTTGCTGCATCTGTTTTGCGGATATCAGGTTTAGTGTCATAGAAAGTACTAGCCAGTATGTACAGCTTAACCGGATCATCCCCTGTCTGCCACATTCGGGTTGCTTTAGGATCGACGTAATATTGGAGATGCCCCATAAATATCTGACCACCATAATTTCTGATATTTATGGCAGTTCCTTTGTCTTCTTCAGAGAGAAAGAAGTGGATTTTGGCCCCCTGTATAGTTGCTCTGCCAGGAGGTAGATCCGGAGAACCCTCAAAATCGTAACCGTTATTTGCCTGTTCGATATAGAAATCACTCATCACAATATTCTGATTGTCTCGCAGGTATAAACCATATGTTATAAGAGTAGCCAGGCGAGACTGGAAACCAAGCAGACCACTCCGGTGTGTGTCTTTTCCATCAACTATAATGGATCCTTCATAAGAAACACTAGCCAGAATAATTGCCTGTGCACAGTCTGTGAAGTGCATATTTCCATCAACATGCTGCATTAGTACCACTGAGTTTTTACCAAGATTGCTGAATAGAAACCCCTTGCGAAATGGCTGCAATTGATACATTCCATATGCCCAGACGCCATCGTAGGTCATTCTGGATGGTTTATCGGAACCAATCTGGTGGACATCGACACCGTTATTCATCTGTCCGACATCGTGGCTTCCTGTGTCGATATTTTCCAGTGTAATATTCTTTGGATCTCGAATTTCTATTGTTGTTCCACCATCTGCGCCTTTCCAGAACAGTTTGGTGAACCATCCACTCCCTCCAACGTGGTAGTCTTTGCCCGTAATACGCAGTGTCTCCTTAACAATATATGTCCCAGTTGGCAGATAGGCGATAGAGTTCCTGCCATATTTTCGAGCCGAATCGATTGTCTTCTGTATAGCTGCAGTGTCATCGGTGACGCCATCACCTTTTGCACCAAAGTCCCTTTTAGCATCAAAAACTCTGCCGGGAATTTGGACACTGTCTTTGAGAAAATGTTGCGAAGCTGATTTTATTGAACCTTTACGAGTCCCTGCAGGAACCGTGTAGAATTTCCCAGCATTATCGGGATAAAATACTTTTACAGTTTCTTTTGAGAAATTCTGTGAGATTACGATACGCTGGTCGAGTTTATTGATTTTGACTGGCGGATTTTTTCCGGGAGGATTGGAAAATATGCAGTCGAACATCAGAACCGGAGCACCCCCAACCAGCATCGCCTGTGTTGGATCTTCGGATTGGGAAACACCCGGCAACACGCCTAAAGGAATAGCACCATCAGGATTCTTCCATCCTGATACATTACAATCCTGGATGGTCAATGTACCAACAGGATGATTAAACTTGATGAAGGCGTTTGAACCAACCGAAGTACATCGCCGTACCGAGCTACCATGCTCGTTGAATGCATTGATGTCTACAACCTTGCTGCCTTCAAAATGACAGTTGCGTATATAGAAGTTTCCATGCACGCAGTCGATAGCCGTGTCTGATTGCTGGAACTCGCAGCCGTCAAATGTAAAGTCATAATCATTGAATTGAACGAAGGATACGCCGGTCTTGCAGCGGACAAACAGACAGTTCTCAAACATTGATTCTGACAGTGCAAATTTATCCTTGGGTTCTGCAAGTATGCCTGCTTCAGTAAAATCGTAGAATGCCAGATGCTGGTGCCTGACTTCAGTTTCAAACCGCCGGTCGGAGTAGTGATAGAATCCTATTGAGGCTTTGTTTTGTCCTCTGAAGGTAATGCCTACAAAACGGCTGTAGGCAACTCCATCATCCATAAATATTTTGCCACCGATTTCGCCGTCCCATATAAGAGTGGTACTGCGACCATGCCCAATAAGTGATAAACCGTGCAAAGGGCCTCGCAACGAGAGAGTTTTTGTGATGCGATAGGTTCCTGCCGGTAGATAAACAGTGGAACCGTCTTTGATACCATCCAATGCTTTCTGGATTGCTGCTGTGTCATCAGCTTTGCCATCACCTATTGCACCGAGAGACTTCACGCTGACCCAGTCAGAACGAGGCTCCCAGTTTAGAACAGGCAACTGCACTTTGGCAACTGTTGGTTTCTGAGCAGAATTGGCTACCTGTGCAGATAACATGACCAGAATTGCCAAAACTACTGTGCACAGTATTGTCTTGGTATGGTTGTGCATTCAAACCCTCCAACAAACACTATTTGTCAGACTTAACCAGTATTAATCGGTCCAGGTATAGCGTACGCTGCTCCTCACTGTTTCTCGGTGGAACCAGATATATCTGTGACGATGCATTAGGCGTGAAGCTGCCTATCTCGTATTCGTGGTATCCACCTGGTTTGAGTTCGTCCAGAGCGATGTAGCGCCGCAGCAGATACGATTTAGTAACGCCATCATATACACCGATCTCGTAAGTGCCACCTGCAGCCTGGCCAGCTTCCATTTTTAGACGAACGTAGAGTTTCACTATTCCCAGCCGACAGTCAGAAGATATTAGTTGTGCCTGTGGGGACCAGACCCCAGCATCCGTACCGTGCATCTTTATAGTGACTCCATTTGATGCTTCGCTGTCACTGACAACTGTATCCGGGGCAATGACATTGAACCTGGGTTCTTGAAGATCAATCCACTGCTCTTTGGGAATTTTGGCACTGGTGACAATATCCGGAACTGTCACAGAATCTTTCATTGGTGGAATAGGCAAGCCGTTGTACGTTACATAAAGTCTGCCTGAAAGGATCTCTTCATAATTATCAGGGATTCTAATTCCTTCACCAAGCCATATATTCTCTGTCGCTTTGCACTGTTCCATAAATGCTCTGGCCATATCTGCAGCTTCCGGGTCTGATATCCATTTCTTAACTTCAGGATTTGAGCGACGGTTCAGCAGCACCAGATGGTTGAGGGCTATGCGTTCTATTTTCAAACGTTCAGATAGTATTGGATTGCTCTTTACGGCCTTTTCAGCTTTATCGAACAGCGCCACACAGTATTTGAGTTCAGATGAAGTCAGGAAGCACGGATCATCGTTCCAGCAGGGCATATAAACTGTGTTCTTAATAGCTGCTTTGCCGATATAATCCAGATATTCCTTCAGATATTTCCCCGCAGGTCCATAATAGCCTGTCAGGAATTCATTCATAAGTTTATCCTGATCGAGAGATGGATCCCACAGCAGATGAGCCAGCATCCAGGTTCTCAGAAGTGTAAAGTTAATAGTGGGATTAAAACGATCGTCCTGTCCAAATATGCCTACTACTTTGTTAGCTGCGAATATGCGGAGATTTGGTCCCAGCACCTGCCAGTTGGGATGCGGGATGAGCTGCTGGTGATAGTTCCAGACATAGTCCCAGATAAACAGATTGGATGTTATTTTCCCCCAGGCTTTCAGATCATGGAAGTAGCCTTTGTTACGGGGAGAATCCAGAGGCGTTGCGAAATCACATTCGATAGAACAGAGCCTGACAATCACGTTTCTGCGGGCTTTGATACTGGAAGTTGGGGCCGTCCTGCTGTATGTGTATGCAAGAGTTTCCACTTTGTAATCCGGATAGGTTTTCTCGATCTCCTCAGCACATAAATTGACGAAGTTGATTATCGTACCGGATGGGCCTCCGAACTTTTTGTCCTGTGCTAGGCATTCAGAGCACTGACAGGGTCCTGCACCATCGTTTTGGGAGATTGAGATTATACCTGCGCTGGGATCTGAGGCAATCAAAGCCAGAGCATTTTTGACTAACTCAGCACGCATCTGTGGATTAGAAAGACAGAGCTGCCTGCCTTCATGCGCACGCGAACCGCCGGATTCTCCATACCATTCGGGCTGGCTGGCGAAGTATTTAGCAGGGGGTAACAATTCATAAAATGTATGTACAAACGGCTTTATGCGTATATATCCACCCATGGAAGCAGGCAATGCCGGAACTTCTCCATTGAGCTTGAGAATTGCCCCAAAGTGACCGGTTTCATAATACATCCTCACCGAGTGCACACTTCTGTAGAAAAACTTTGGAACGTAGGTCTTGTTAATGCTTTCAATCGTAAGAGTTTTCTTAACAGGAATGAAGCTGGAGTCCTTCGTCCACCAACGGCAGCCTACATAATCCTCAAGAAATGTATAGACTGCGTAGAGCGCGCCTCTTGGTCTGCCTCCGGCAAGTATTAATGTGTTACCAACAGTCCTAATGACAATCCCATCATTACCGAGCTTGTTCCATTTAACATCCGGCAGAAGCCGCTTTACTTCTGTTGAAGGACCGACCAGGATTCGCGCCGTATTTTGATTACTTGAAGAAGATACTATTTTGAAATCGGCACTTGTTACCCGATGTAGATAGACTTGAAGTTCTTTTACCGCGAATTGCTCTGCCAGGGTCGCGTCATTTGCTACTACTATCACAGCCTTTGCAACACCATTCTTTGCAAGATAGACTGGCGCTGATTGAGTGGTGGTAGGCAATAGCATCAGAATAACCATGGCTAGAATAGAGGCATACAACAAAGCATTCATTTTACAACTCACTTTCGGGTACTTTACTGGATTGGACGAATAGGACTTATACGACTAATAGGACAGAATATCAAGTCAATGTTCAATTATCCCGGTTAATCTTTCGGATTTACCTTTTCTAATCTGTTTGCACAGTTCCATCATATAGGTTTTCTGCGGTTCTTCGTTCCAGGCGGGTTCGTCGGGAGCGAAGTATCCTGTGGGAGTAATTCCCCAATAACCATCATCAATTGCTGCATGTACAACAGCTTCGGTAACTGATCTCCATGCTGCGGACTCTTCAAATCGGGATCCAAATGGTGGATATAAATAATAACCTTCTGTCAGAGTGACCGGCAGTGCATGCTTTCTACCCAATTCAGCACCTCTGTGGACTGTTTGAAGCATTGCTTCTCTTACTGTATCCACTTTGCCACCGAACTCTCTGTATAACCTGCAATCGTAGCGGTTATTGTCCAGGTTGGCATAGAGCCAGGTTATTCTTCGGAAGAAATCATTGGTCTGTTCATTTTTTGTGGCAGCTTTACCAAGGAACTGCTCCCAGATTATTCTAAACTGGTCCCAGGGTATGATATCAGGTTTCAGCAAATCCCGCAGAGCTGGATCATTCAGATCAGGTCCTGCAATTGGATCCCACTTGGGGAAGTCCATGATTAGACCGTAAACGTGGTGATCTACAAGCTGAGAATTGTGAGCCCAGAACTCTTCTTCAGGTATCGTGGAATAATCCGCCGAGAACAGAATGTCAGGATGTTTCTCCATTAGATATGATAATGCCGATTCCACAACAATCCGTTTTTGCTGTGGTTCTATCTCAAACCAGTCAAGTTCATTGTGAAGTTCAACGTAGGCAATTCGATTTCCCAGACCAAGGGCTTTTATCTCATTAATAAGTTTGTCGTGTTGTTTTGCCAGGTGGAACAGAAAATCTTCCGGCGTGGGATCCATTATGCTCCGACGAATACTGTCATCAGCCAGAATTGATGTGTTCTCATGATACTCCCAGGTAGTCAGCGCCAGATACATATCATATTTTTCTGCCAGCTTGAATAGACGCATGAGTCTATCATGGACGTCATACTTCAGATTGCCTTTGAAGTTCAGGCACCTCATGTTTTGGTTATAACCCGGCATGAAGGCCTTCAATTCCACATTACTACGCCTGTTGCCTGATTCATCATAACGCCAGTCGGGAACGACATCCAGCCGAATACAGTTGAAGCCCCTCTCTTTAGACTCTACCATTGCCTTTTCGAGATCGCCATAAGCTTCGTCAGGCTGAGCATAGGTGAGCCAGTACCAGCCCCACATAACAACAGCCATCCGTTCGGGAAGATGGTCGGGAATAGTTGCACAACCTATAACGTTCATTGTATTGATCCTCCGGGATAAAAGGAATGTAATGCTGAATGGATATGGGGTTATGCTACAGAAGAGGGGGATTATTGTCAAACTTAAATAAGGGGAGAAGATTCCAAGTATCAGAACCAGAAGTCTTCTCCCCTGTAGTCTGTGTTTTCAGTCCTTAAAATGCAAAGTCGAGTCTTGTGGTAAAGAACTTTTCTTTAGCATTCTCCAAACCAGGTTGATTCTGTTTGCGGTCGGAGTATTCCAGATGCAAGGCTATGTTATCCTGGAAGTAGTATCTTCCACCTACAGTCCAACGCTTCACATTCTGACCAAGATCACCGGTATTCACACAATCATAACGAGCGAACCCGACAAGTGAGGTAGTAGGTAGATATGAAAGTTCGGCAAATCCACCGGAGAACTCCACATCAGAACCTGTTCCCCAGAGAGCTTTATTGTCATTGCCATGTAGATACTGCAGAGAAAGATTGAATCTCTCGTAGTTCAAACTTGCATCAGCACCAAATCGGTTATAGCTTTCGCGGGTGCTGAGTAGGGCTTCATCATCTATGGTTCCTCGGCCTCTGCCCAGATAGCCCAAAACACCTATTCTCTGTCCGGTTGTCTGACCTTCTCCAGCACCGAAAACCTTGGCAGCACGGAAATAAATGTCTGTCGCACCGTCATTGGTGTTAGCTGAGGTTGATCCATTAACCAGACCGGTGGCATAACTAAATCCCTGACGGTTATAACCAGTAATCTCAAAGCCGGACTGTGTATCACTCAGAGGAGCCCCACCCGGGAATGCGAACTCATATATCTCATATGGTGAGAATGACAGTATCCGCTTCGCGCTGAAAGCTACATACGCCGGTTCAAATCTACCTGCTCGCACATTAAGCATAGTGGACCCGATATTGCTGAATACAACCGAAGCCATTTCCAGAACTCCTGTTTGTGCAGCAACTCCACGCGAACCTTCGATTTGTGGCGGATACACCATAAAATATCCGATATTTGATCCCATCAGTCCGGCGGAAAGGATGTCCAATCCATTCAGCTGGAACTCATTGACATCAGTCGAATCTGTTGTATGCTTGAAGTTGTCGTAGTTGTATCCTGCACTTGTTCTCATTGCAAATGGAGGAGGACTCTCCAATATTGTCTTCTCTTCATTTTCACGGCCAGGAAGTTGGTATCCATTCTGTCTGTACCGGACTCCAATGTCGTTGAGCCTGGGGAAGTTGGAGTGGCACATTGTGCAGTTAAATCCATATTTTCGAGCAAAGACCGGGATAGCTTGTACCTGTAGAGCACTGCCTACTATAGTTACAACAGTGGCAATTGTAATCATCCATACGTTCAGTCTTTTCATTTCCCACCTCCAGCAAGCTTCGGCAGCTTATCTACAGTAAGTTCAGGATTAGGCAGTGGAGGTTCAGGGTCCGTCGGAAAAGGACCGCTTAATGCTTCAAGAAAAGCTACCAGATCGTTCTTTTCACGCTGTGTAAGGTTCAGAGGGACCATAAGCCTGTCCAAATTGGGGTTGGGAACACCACCGCGATTATATAGTTCAATGACATCCATAAGGGTCTTTTCAGAACCATCATGCAGATATGGAGGCGTCTGGGCAATGCATCTTAACCGTTGGGTCAAAAAGGAACCCATATCCTTCGGATCTTTTGTTACATTATGCCTACCAGGATCTGCATACTTACCATCTGCATATCCTACTCCCAGGTTGTGGTAACGCGAATCAGTAAAGTTCGGACCGCTGTGACAGCTTGTGCAGTGTCCTTTTCCGTTAAACAGATTCAATCCACGGACTGCAGGAGCGCTCATTGCCGATTTGTCACCAGCCACATAGCGGTCATATGGAGTATCATCACAAATAATTGTCCGCTCAAAAGAGGCGATGGCTTTGGCGACATTGGCTTCAGTTGGTTTCGAACCGAACACCTCATCGAACTGTTCTACATAGCCCGGAATAGCAGCAAGGCGAGTTTCCATGTCCTGCAAGGTGAGATCCATTTCGACAGGATTTGCCACTGGTCCTACAGCCTGCTTCTCCAGTCTAATAGCCCGTCCATCCCAAAACTGAGGGATAGTGTAAGCTGAGTTGATGATAGATGGGGAATTGCGCCCACCTTTCTTGTGACTAACACCTTCAGACACAGGAGTAGTATCTGCCCATCCTGCATCAGGACGATGACAGCTTGCACAGCTAATTGTGCCATCGGAGGACAAACGTTTATCAAAATACAACTGTCTCCCCAATCTGACCTTGGCATCTGTCTGAGGGTTGTCATTCGGGAATATCACAGGGGGAAGATTGCCATTGGCAAGAAACTGACCATTGGCATAGATAGTAAGCGCACCGGTTATACACATAAGACCGGTTAATGCTAGAGTGATTGCAGTTGTTTTTCTCATTTGTGTCTCCTTTGACACTGGACCCACTGCTATTCTGTGGAATGAACAGAAATAGTAACCAGCGTTCTCATCTCTCGGCACTATACCCCAGATTCTGTTCAACCAAACATGATGTTGCGGAAACACTAAAAAACACTCCGTTACAGTCACAACTAAAACAACAGAGACATAATTACTGCTTTGTCACGAGACAGAGATGGATTTGTAGGAATTGTAATATTAAGCTCATATTACCGTTCTTGTTTCATGTCCAAGAACATCAATTACGCGGACACACACACTGTGTTTACTTGCAAATTCGGGAACGACTATGTTGCTTATAAGCGGAAGAATGGGAGAATTACGGGTTCTTGCACATACCCAGTTACACTTAAAAGGACCTTCTGCGTCATAGTTAAGGTCCACAGCCCAGGAGTCCACATAGTCGAAAGCGTTAGGTCTTATTCCTGCAGCTTTAATAACAGCATCTGATGGGGTATAACTCTTAAGCCTAACTTTTAGGTCGTCAACAAACAATCCATCACCGACTAGTTCAACACTCAGTTGACCACCATCTACGTAACCCAATTCGTCTTCTACTCCCAAGTCACAAATATCGAAAGCCTCTCCTGCTTCCAGAGATAACCGGCGTCTGGTGACACATAATGATTGCAGGCCGATATCACATGTCAACCATTTTCTACCCAGTCTTCTGGCTACAAGAGCAGTCGTGCCGGATCCACAGAAGAAGTCCGCGACTATGTCCCCAGGTTCTGAAGAGGCTGATATAATACGCTCCAGCAATGCCTCAGGCTTTTGTGTTGCATATCCGGCTCTCTCTCGTTTATCATTTTGCGAGATAATCTTCAGGTCCCATACGTCACCCGGGACTTTTCCATCGGGATGATAGTAGTGTGCTTTGCTTGCAGGAATATTGATGTCAGGGCTATATGGTTCTCTAACAGAATCGGGATTAAAATAGCAGTCTCCTGACACGGAATATCTGAGGATAGTATCGTGCCTGCGTCCGAAATCTCCAGTGGATCGAGGACCACTGTTGTAGTGCCAGATGATTTCATTTCGCAGGTTTTCCCGTCCGAATACTTCATCACAAATATAGCGCAGAAGGGCATTAGACCTGTAATCGCAATGGACATAAATAGTTCCATCCGGAGTTAGAAACTTTTTGGCCAGCAGAAGGCGTTCATACATGAACTGAGCGTAAGGTTGTGTGTCATCCCATTTGTCTACATAATCGACGGCTACATTAACCCTGTCTCCCGAATCTCCAATAAGGACTTCCGAAGAAAATGCTGAACCTACATCAAATGGTGGGTCGATATAAATGAGCCTCACTTTGCCTTCGTATTCGTTGAGTAATGAGTGCATTACCAGAAGGTTATCTCCGTGAATCAAAAGACCGCTTGGATCACCAAAACCGTCAGGGCCGGGGTATTGCTCCAACATTCTGCGGATGGGGATATTATCCGGAGTATCTGGAACGCTTTTGACACCATCTGATCCGTATTTACCCGGCCAGATGAGTTCAGGGGTATTAATATCGAGTTTACAAACTTTACGACCCAAGTAGACTACCACCAAAACAATAATATTAATAGGTGATGTAAGTATACCATAGGAATCATGGCTTGAGTCCTCTCAATTTTCGCTTGATGCGTAAATCTGCCGGACTCACCACGAAGGGGTGAAATATTCTATTTACAAAGAGGATATGCAAAAAACACGACTACGCTCTGTAGATGTATCTGTTTTTGCTAAACAGTGGCTGGCTATTTCCGCGCTCACGAAGTTCGCGTGTCTCTCTAGTAGGCTTCCAACTGCGCTTCAGCAGAATCTTTTTCTTTTTGGGTCTAATGAAGAGAAGCAGTATATAACAACCGATTGCTGGCCCCAGCGACCATGCAAGCATAGCACTCCTATTACTCTTTGGTAACGCACCTTTAAGATTGCCGAGTACAAGCTCTGTTCTAGCCATACTCCATCCTGTAGACGCAGGAGAAATCCTCTCGCTCATCTCCGGTCTTGAATCCAGTTCTGTAATAGCAGTCAGGAAAGCTCTTTTATAAGCAGTTTCTTTCTTTATGTAAGGCAGATTTGGTTCGGTCTCCAGTAAAAAGGCTGCATAACCAAGCCTGCTGTATCGGCGATGGAACAATGCAGGATTGCTGTCCCGTCTACACTCAATCTGTGTCAGCCCAGAGACTCCATCAACTCTTCCGGCAATCCTGGCCATTGTTTTCCTTTGAATTGACGAAGCAGACCAGGCAAGTTCAATCCCATTACCTGGCAGGTCAGGTACTGAGAACCACTCGTGAGTATCTATCAGTAACTGCGGTTTGAACAGTTTGATGATGTTGTGCACATACTGGTTCTCGGAAGTATCCAGATTCTGCCATCCACGATTCAAATCCATGCCCAGACTATTGAGCCTGGTTCCATTTGCTAACCCATCTGGATTGACAACCGGAACAATTATCACCAGGTTACGACTCAATATGCCAGGATAGACGCCTTGAGCAAGATTTTCTGAGAATGAAACAACGGCCTTGATTGGATTGACTTCATCTCCGTGTTGACCGGAAATAATCAATACTCGAGTTTTGGAGGCAGAAGACACGCTGAAATCACTCATAGCATATGCATGTATAGTACGTCCGGTTACAGTCTTTCCTCCAGCTATTGTTCTTGTATATTTGGAGGAAGACAGCGCTGATATTCGAGTAGTCAGTGCAGTATACGCAGACGAATCAGATGCTATTGCTGATGTGCTAAATAATATTATAAGTGCAACAATGGAGATTGAATAAAAGCCATATCTCATCTCTGTTTATCCAAAAATACCGGTTGACGACGATGAACAACAGCCGGTCCATATGCTGAATCCAGCTTTCGACGATGTCTAGATTCACATATCGCTTTTGCGGTAATTTCCAGCCTGGCTCTGAGCATTGTTTCACATTCCTGCTGACACGTCAGAACATGCTCAGCCAGGCTTTGATGCTCAGCTTGCATAGCTCTAAGAGAAGACGCCGTACGGTATAAGTCATCGCTTGAGTCTGAAGCACATCTTTGTGCAGCATCGATGAGCTTATCCAGCTCATCTCCTATTTTGGAACTGACGCGTTCATAATTTTTTATCTCGTGTCCACGTTGGTCCAACACAGGGTTGATATCTACAATTTCCTCAACTCCGAGAGCCTGTTTCATTAAGCCAGTCGAATGAGATATCGCGTGCAATGCTGCCTTACGCTCCTCCAATACTGAATTGTACTGTTTGAGTGCATTCAATAACGCATCCCTGGTTGTCTGATAGGTACTCACGCTGCTTCCTTGCGCGCTGATGCCATAATGATGTTCTTCTCAGCTTCAACCCAAGTTTCACGCAATTCACTCAGGATGTGAACTGCTTCTTCCAAGGCTTTCTCATCCTGCTGCAGGTTGGCATACCCTAACCTTTCGATTACGTATGCATATAATGACTTTAATCTGCCTACAAGTTCAGGATCAACATCCTCACGTAATGCCGATACAAGTTCATAAACAATGGCTAATGACCTGTTTATATGATAGTTTTGCCTGTCAAAATTGCCCTTCTTCATTTCTTCGGCTGCATTGCCGCAAAATCTGATTGCCCCATCATATGTTGCTATCAGCAGGCGTGCTGGTGAAGCAGTCTGGAGTTGATTCTGCTGATACTTGGCATATCCGTTACCTGTCATTTTACTTCTCCTCGTTACTTGCTATTATTTGTGTTGAGTGATGAAAGGGCTGAGCTTTGGTTTTGTAGTTTGGCTAATGCACTTTCCATCTTTGCATACTGGTCTGCAAGTCTATCTTGCTGTGCAATTAGTTTTGTCTCCATTTCGGCAATTGATGTTGTGGTTGCATCAATCTGATCATTCAATGACGATTGTGCCGTGGCAAAAGTGCCTGTAGACGATGTCAGCCTGGTCATAAGGTCTTGCATTGCTGCACCGATGCCTTTTGTAAACCGGACATGTGTAGTCAACGGACTGGTTGTCGTGGTAAGGACTGAGAATCCCTTGATGGCGCTAGTAGTGCTTGCAGTATCGGATGCAAGGACTTGTCCTGTACCAATAGCAGGCTCACCATTTATGGTCCCTGCAACATCAAGACCAGTTACCCCCTTGCCTTCACCGCTTTCACCAGAAGGACTATCAGGAGACATCAATACAATGCCGAAGCCAGTTGTGTTGGTGGAACTTAAAGGCATATTGCTACTAATATTAAATGAATATCTGCTACCATAATATGTGGACCTTAATGAAATATAATTGCCGGTCCCATTTCCATCGGCCCCTGATTTATATGCTGAAAGACCTGTATCTGTTGTCTTGCCATTAATGGTCGCAATAACCTGGTCAATGGTCATACCCTTAGTCAGGCTCAGTTTCGTGCCGCTTATCACCAGAAATTCGTCATCAGCTAACGGTGACGACATTTCTTTGCCAGCCGTAACTTGTGCTCTGCGTGCAGCCTGTGTGATATCTATTTCCCAACCTTTTGTGCCGGATGATTTAGTGTCACTAGTAGATGCTGCATATCTAACGAGAGCATTATCAGAATCAAGATCAGCACCGAATAACTTTGAGACTTCAGTCTGGTGGTCATCTAAAGCCGATTGAAGTTCAGTGCTGTTAACAGCAAGCAGACCGTCGTTACCAAGAGTAATCCCTATTGACGATAGCGAACTGAATTCTCCCGTGAGTCCTGGTACAGAACCTGTAACCATCGAGATTAGCTCGTTTTGCATATTCTGAAGTTGATAGTTGCCAAAGAGTGGTGGATCGTCTGTAGCCTCAGGATCATATACCGATTGCTCATTTATTGCACTGGCAACATCATTAAACTGAGTGACAAAGTCATTGATAGCAGTCTTGATAGTAGTTGTATCCTTGGCAACTTGTATAGTGATTGAATTTTCTGTATCCGCTTTAACAACATTGAGAGTAACGCCTGGTATAAGATCAATAATCGTGTTCGAGGCTTTGGATACTGTAATCGCATTTGCGCCGCTTCCAAGGGTCACTTCAGCATTCTTGGCAGCTTGTACTTCTTGATCCATAACTACATTGATACCATCAGTAGTCATGGTCATCTTATAATCAGTACCCGTTTTATCGCTGGTCATCATTAAGCGATATGCCGGAGTAGCTTCAGTTCCCTGGTTAACAATGGTCGCAGTAACACCTTTAGCGGCACGATTAATGGAATCCCTGAGCCCAATAAGAGTATTGTTATTGGAATCAACCTTAACCGTAAAACTTTCATTGTTACCAAAAGCCACACTCAGTGAACCGGTTCCTATATCATCCTGCATGCTCGTATATGTCTGAGACGCTACCTGATGACTCTGAGCTCTACTGCTTATCTTGATATCGTATATGCCGGGAAGTGCGTTTGATCCGGCTGTTGCTGTAGCCACTTTATCATCGCTGCTTGTGGCAGTTCTTGCAAGAAACGAAGAAGTGTTTGCTATATTGTCGCACTTTGTCTGCAGAGCCAGAACTCTTGTGTTTAGATCCTGCCATTGTGCCAGCGCTAGCTGATCTTTTGCTTTCTGGACCTGGGCCAATTGCTGAGGCTTTTTCGCCAGTTCCATCATTTTTGTTATGATTTCATCGGACTTTATGCCTGATATTAGACCAGAGACGCTTGCAGTTCCTGCCATAGCAGTCCTCCCACCACACGAGATTAATCTCGCGGGATTGCACAAATCAATATGATTTCCATATTATTAATCGACATGCACAACCAAGCGCATTAGCACTGATTGTGTACTTTTCAGGATATCTACCCAGGCAAACAACTATCTCAGGTACAGTCCACCCATGTGGATGTTTCCATATATGCAGCTGAAATGGTATTGATTCTTTATTGATTACGCAGTCCTGGATAGTTGATATTTAGCCCACATTATTCAAGACTGACTGCGTAAATGCCTGCATTTATACTTGGCGAATAATCCGGGTTAGAATCAAAAAACCGTTCCGGAACATATCTATGTGGATATCCACATAGTTGTCCCGGAACGGTATATATTTTTTCCAGCAGCCGTGAGCGGCGAGCAGATAACAAATTCTGTACGCAAGCTGCAGGATCAGTCTAGTGAATACAGGGCTGCTAAAAAGGCAGCCCCTACTGATCTTCAGCTTACTGCAAGAGTGTCCCCAACTGCTTGGCTCCACTGTTGGCCTGGGCTTCCATCGAGAAACCAGCGTTCTGCAGAATCTGGAACTTTGTGAACAGAATCATTTCTGCAGCCATATCTGTATCACGTATGGACGACTCAGAAGCAGTCAAGTTCTCTTTAGCTATGCTTAAGGAGTTAATGCTGCTCTCAAGAACGTTAGTCTGCGTAGCACCCAAAGATGCTCTGATTCCTGATATGTCCGATATGGCTTTGTCCAGAACCTTAATAGCGTCCTGCGCACCTTGTCCTGTAGTCAGATCAAGGTTAGAAACATTCTTGTCAGCAACAGCACCATTTCCCAAACCATAAGCAAAGACAGCACTGATGTTGACTTCTCGGGTCTGATCAGCATAAGCTCCAACCTGGAATGTCAGGCTATTGACTTCCACAGTAAACTCGCTTGTTGCATCCCCAGTTACAGTTCCACCTGCGGCATTTAGAACAATAGCATTACCCAGGCTATCTTTGAGTGTCAGACCATCACCTCTGTTCCATTCCTGGTCAGAGACATTACTCACAGCCCCATTAATGGTCTTAGTTATCTCAGCTTGTGCATCTAATCCATAAGTGTTCAATGCACTACTGCCTTCGCCAAGCAGCAATTCGCCACTGGTAATGTTGAGTACAGTCTTGGATCCATAGTTAGTACTATCTACTTCAATCCTGCCGGTTGTGGTATTCAATGACGCAACAGCCCCGGTTAGTTCTGTCTTGGCATTTATCTTAGCTATAAATGCACTCGTAGAATCACCTGCTGTATAATCAATCTTCACACCATTGATATATAGTGAACCATCTTCAGTTGCGAAGTTGTTTGTGTCGATACTGGCTCCAGCAATGGTGCTGCTGGCTGCGAACACCTCACTGCCTATTGCACTGAAGCTATGTGCAAATACATCGATACCTGCCACGGACGTACTGAGTGAGAAGGAATCTACACCCACTCCGGTAGCTGAGAGAACTGTGGCATTGGACAGGAATGAACCTGAAGATACAGACAACTGCAATACATCCTCAGTGCCCTTACGGTCATCAGTCTTTGTGAAGTCAATAGCGCCTGTAGTTGCATTGTAACTTGCTGTAATACCGGTATTAGCAGTTCCGAGAGCATTCACAGCAGCAACAAGCTGGTCTGAAGTCATAACAGATGACAATGCAATAACCGCTGTGGTTCCACTGGTTAAGTTCAACGTTAAGTTGCCTGTAACAGTTGTTCCGAAAGCAGTAGCGCCGGTTGCCCATGTTGCAACAGTAGATACGGCAGCATCGCTTCCTCTGGAAGTGTATGACAAGACATCGCTGGTACCAGTTGTAGCATCAGTCTTGATCATAACAATCTTCTGCGTGGTTGCATTATAACTTGCTGTAATGCCACTATCGGTAGTTCCGAGCGCATTAACAGCTGTAATAACCTGTGCAACTGTGCTCCCAGTGCTCCATGAAACGGTGCTGATTGTTCCATCAGCCTTTGTAAGATCAAGAGAACCGGCACTCATTGTTGAAGCCAAACCACCGAACGTTGCTGTTGACGAGGATACGGCATTGCTACCGACTGCAGACCAGCTCAGGATGTCTGTCTGACCAGTATTGGTGCCAGTCTTGTTCATATCAATAGCGCCAGTAGTCGTATTGAACGCTGCAGTTATGCCTGTTTGGACTGTTCCAAGGTTGTTCACAGCTGCAATAACATTGCTGACTTGATCAGTTGCCTTCCAAGTCACTGTAGCAGAGGTTCCATCTTCCTTGCGCACTGTTATGCTGCCATCACCGCCAATAGCAGTGGTTGTGGAAGCAAATGTGGCGCTTGAAACTGCTGTAGCGTGTGAACCAGCGGAAGTCCATCTGAAAACATCGTCAGCCCCTTTGGTATCATCAGTCTTGATCAGGGCTATCTTTCCATTATCCGACTGGAACTCGGCTGTTATACCTGTGGTGGTGGTTCCGAAAGCATTTACAGCGCTCACAAGATCGGAAACTGTACTGGAAGATCCATAATTGACTGTCCTGGTTGTTCCATCTTTATCAGTGAATGCTATGTTACCAGCAACGCCAAGTGTAGCAGATGAAGATGCATAAGTTGCAGATGAATAGCCTGTAGCATCCATCCCATCAGCACGTTTACCTGTAACGTGGGCTTTTGAAGCTGCCTGGGTGACCTTGATTTTCACATCGGCGCCGGTCTCTAATCCTTGTGCAAAAGAGAAGTCGCCTGACATTACTTTAGAACCATTGATGAATGTTTTTATGCCTGCGGAGCCATCGAGAAGTTTGCGGTTTCCAAATTGAGTCTCACTGGCTATTTTGTTGAGGCTGTTGATAGCGTTGTCGATCTGTGCCTGGTCGGCCTGGGCAGCAGCTGCATCCGTAGCACCGGTGTTGGCAGCATGGATAGCGAGGTCTCTCATAGAACGAAGCATTCGATGGACTTCGTTCAGGGCGCCTTCAGCGGTCTTCACCATATTGACCGCGTCGCCTGCGTTTGTTATTGCCTGTCCAAGACCACTTACCTGGGCACGCAGTTTTTCGGAATTGACCAATCCTGCCGGGCCATCGGCTGCACGATTGATCTTATAGCCTGACGATAAACGCTCTATAGATTTAGAGAGAGAGGTGTCGTTTGCGCTCAATGCAGCGTGAGTGTTGGCAGCACTAGCGTTGTAGTTAATTCTGAGACTCATTGTTAAAATCCTCCATGAACTGGTTTTGCCTATCCTTGGCAATCGGCAATATCTGCCGGTGGGGAGATCATCGGGTATCTTAGTGTAATACTCCGAAAAATCGCCTCCAAGCAGATTCTTCCATTCATGAGTCCAGACTCAACTATATATTTTTTATTTTTTTCAGATTTTCTGTTAAGTCATCTATGTCTCCGTCCGATAGTTAACTCTATAGGTTGTCTTCTATCTATATTTTGAGTGTTACAGGATATTAATCCAACTGGCGTTAAGGTTAAGATTTCTCCGGCGGTCAAGCGGCAAACAGGATGAATAAACCGCCGGAGGAGCAATTATCAAGGTTTGAACCGGACTTATGTCCGGTTCAAATCCCGGTTATTACTTAGCGCACCAGGTTCGAGATCGCTTGGGCTCCGCTGTTGGCCTGGGCCTCCATCGAGAAACCAGCATTCTGAATGATCTGGAGCTTTGTGAACATGATCATTTCTGCAGCCATATCAGTATCTCGTATGGACGACTCAGAAGCAGTCAAGTTCTCTCTAGCTATGCTTAAGGAGTTAATGCTACTCTCAAGAACGTTGGTCTGAGTAGCTCCCAGGTTTGCTCTAATTCCGGATATGTCCGATATGGCCTTATCAAGAACTTTGATAGCATCCTGAGCACCTTGACCAGTTGTCAGGTCCAGGTTAGAAACGTTTTTGTCAGCAACAGCGCCATTGCCCAGGTTATGGGAAAAGACAGCATTGATGTTAACGTCTCTGGTCTGTTCAGCATATGCTCCAACCTGGAATGTCAGGGTGTTGACTTCCACTGTGAATTCACTGGAAGCATCACTTGTTGCAGCGCCACCAGCGGTGTTGAGAACAATTGAGTTACCTTGGCTGTCCTTAATGGTCAGACCTTCACCCTTTGTCCAATACTGGTCAGATACATTGCTCGTAGTACCGTTAACGGTCTTTGTAACAGAAGCCTTTGCATCTGTTCCCTCGGTTGTCGAAGAACTAATACCATCACCCAGCAGCAATTCGCCACCGGTGATATTCAATGTTGCTTTAGAACCGTATGAAGTGCTGTTCACTTCAATACGACCGCTAGTCTCATTCAGAGATGCAGTAGCGCCAGTCAGGTCACTCTTGGCATTTATTTTAGCCAGGAATGCACTGGTGGAGTCACCTGCTGCATAGTCAATCTTAACTCCGTTCACATACAGGGAGCCATCTTCGGTTGCGAAGTTATTAGTGTCAACACTAGCTCCAGTAATGGTGCTGCTGGCTGCAAAGACTTCTGTGCCTGTCGTGCTGAAACTATGTGTAAATATATCTTTACCTGCTACAGAGGTGCTGAGTGAGAAGGAATCTACACCCACTCCGGTAGCTGATAGAACAGTGGCATTGGACAGGAATGAACCTGAAGATACAGACAACTGCAATACATCCTCAGTGCCCTTACGGTCATCAGTCTTTGTGAAGTCAATAGCGCCTGTAGTTGCATTGTAACTTGCTGTAATACCGGTATTAGCAGTTCCGAGAGCATTCACAGCAGCAACAAGCTCGTCTGACGTCATAACAGATGACAGTGCAATAACCGCTGTGGTTCCACTGGTTAAGTTCAACGTTAAGTTGCCTGTAACAGTTGTTCCGAAAGCAGTAGCGCCAGTTGCCCATGTTGCAACAGTAGATACGGCAGCGTCGCTTCCTCTTGTAGTGTATGCCAACACATCGCTAGTGCCGGTCGTAGCATCGGTCTTGATCAGATCGATTTTCTGAGTGGTTGAGTTATAGCTGGCAGTTATTCCACTATCAGCCGTTCCAAGAGCATTAATAGCGCTCACAACCTGTGTGACTGTGCTACCTGTAGCCCATGAAATAGACGCACTTGTTCCATCGGTTTTGGTCAGTTCCATTGAACCTGCACTCATGGTTGATGACAAACCACCGAATGTAGCTGTTGAAGAGGAAGCAGCATTGCTACCTACTGAAGACCAACTCAATATGTCTGTCTGACCAGTGTTCGTGCCAGTCTTGTTCATATCGATGGCACCAGTTGTCGTATTATACGATGCTGTTATACCAGTCTGAACAGTACCAAGATTGTTCACAGCTGCAATAACATTACTGACTTGATCCGTTGCTTTCCAAGTAACAGTAGCAGAGGTTCCATCTTCCTTGCGAACAGTTATGCTGCCTTCACCGCCAATAGCAGTAGTTGTGGAAGCAAATGTGGCACTGGAGACTGCTGTAGCATGTGAACCGGATGCGGTCCATCTAAAGACATCATCGGTTCCTTTTGTGTCATCGGTCTTGATCATAGCAATCTTGCCGGTGCTAGCCTGGAACTCGGCTGTAATACCTGTAGTACTGGTTCCGAATGCATTGACGGCACTCACAAGATCGGAAACTGTGCTGGAAGAGCCGTAATTGACTGTTCTGGTTGCTCCATCTTTGTCTGTGAATGCTATATTACCCGCAACGCCAAGTGTCGCAGCTGCGGAAGCATAGGTTGCGGATGAGTATCCGGTAGCATCCATTCCATCAGCACGCTTACCTGTAACGTGGGCCTGGGAAGCAGCTTCTGATATGGAAATCTTGATATCAGCACCGCTCTCAAGTCCTTTAGCGAATGAGAAGTCTCCGGCCATAACTTTGGAACCATTGACGAATGACTTGATACCAGCAGAACCATCCAGAAGGTTGCGGTTTCCGAACTGTGTTTCACTGGCTACCTTGTTTAGACTGTTAATAGCGTTGTCGATCTGTGCCTGGTCAGCCTGGGCAGCAGCTGCGTCCGTGGAGCCTGTGTTGGCAGCATGGACCGCAAGGTCTCTCATGGAACGAAGCATTCTATGAACTTCGCCTAAAGCTCCTTCAGCGGTCTTCACCATATTGACCGCGTCACCTGCGTTTGTTATTGCCTGTCCAAGACCACTTACCTGGGCACGCAGTTTTTCGGAATTGACCAATGCTGCTGGGCCATCGGCTGCACGATTGATCTTATAGCCGGATGATAATCGTTCGATGCTTTTTGTGAGTGACGCATCGTTAGCACTCAATTTACCGTGAGTGTTGTTTGCTGCAGAGTTGTAGTTAATGCTGAGACTCATTACCAAAATCCTCCGTGATATGGTATGTTCGCCATTCCATGGCGACCGGCCTAAGCCGGAGTGGTAGACGCACAATAAATGCAAATCCCTTAATGCGTCGATTGGGGGAATGCAGTGGCACGAATTATGCCAATATCATCGACTTCCAAAGGGATTCTTCCACGGAGGTACAGCACAAAAACCCTGGTA
The DNA here is from genome assembly GCA_942493375.1 of Abditibacteriota bacterium. GTDB lineage: Bacteria > Armatimonadota > UBA5829 > UBA5829 > UBA5829. The sequence goes on from OW818698.1 coordinate 2,415,511, forward strand.
CAATTACCAGGTTTTTAAAATACTCAAAATATTTCGGTATTGGGGATTTTACTGAAGTCTTCCCAACAGCTTGGTTGGGAAGACTTCAGTAGCTATTTTACTGCAGAAGCTTGAGCAATGTCTGCGGTGTCGAGTTTGCCTGTGCCAGCATCGATACACCTGATTGCTGGAGTATTTGGTTCTTTGTCATATTGACTACTTCCTGGGCCATATCAGTATCTCTGATTGTGGACTCGGAGGAAGCAATATTCTCTTTTGCAATTGTAAGTGATGTTACACTTGATTCAAGAACGTTCTTTTGAGTAGCTCCAAGAGATGCTCTTAGTTGTGAAATGTTACTGATTGCATCATCCAATATCTTGATAGCATTCTGTGCACCTTCATATGTAGTGACATCAAGAGTGGATACATTCTGATCTTCAACTGCTCCACGTCCCAGATCCTCAGCAAATACACTTCCGATGTTTACGTCTCTGATCTGATGGTCATATGCACCAACCTGGAAGCGCAGGGTATTAACACCCAGGTCAAACTGGTCGGTGTAGTCACCCATTACGGCGCCATAATCTTCCCTCATAACAATGGAGTTACCCAAACTGTCTTTGAGCACTAACCCAAGGCCTTTACTCCAGGAAGGGTCAGAAACATTGCCCGATGTAGCGCCAGATGCATATGTAACCGTTCCGGATACATCCACACCAGTATCGTTAGAAGCCGTTGTGCCGTCTCCAAAGAAAATCGAACCATTCGTAATATTGATCTTTGCATTGGAACCGTAGTCTGAACTCTTGATTTCAATTCTATTGGTTACACTATTGAATGTAGCCGATGCTCCAGTGAGTGATGTTTTCGCATTTACTTTATCAATAAATAACTGAGCACTGTCACCAGAAGCATAGTCAACCTTGACACCATTAATGAACAGGTATCCATCAGTAGCAGCAAATACGCTGGAGTTTGGTGTCATTGCAGCTGTGCCAACTGCACTACCTGTCGGACTAAATACTTGTCGTCCGTATACAGTCGAACTACTGGCAAAGACATCCGTTCCTGACACTGTTGTGCTCAGAGCAAACATATCCGTGCCGGTGACTGTCCTGGAGGCTGCGAAGTCTGTGCCAGTTGCCACCCAGTGAAGGGTATCAGCTGCTCCCTTTGCTCCATCTGTCTTTATGATCTGCAACTGGTTACCGACATATGTTGCCGTGATACCGGATACAGATGGTCCTCCGGATATGGCATTAATAGCATCCATGACCTGGTTAACTGTGCTTGTTACACTGTAAGCAATCGTTGCAGGACTCCCATTAGTCAGAGTAAGAGTCAAAGTGCCAGCGCCCATAGTGGAGGTAAGACTGCCATATGTAGCAGTACTTGTGCTGACTGCATCATTGCCTGCTGCATTCCATGTTAATACATCGGCAGCTCCGGATGCTGTATCATTGGGACCATTCTTTATAAGAGTGATCTTGTTGTTTATATATGTGGCAGTAACACCGGTAACAGAACTACCAAGGTTGATGTTAGCCAATACATCCGTTACAGTACAGCCAGTGCCCCACGAAAGAGTAGTACTACCACTGGTGCCTGTAGGCAATGTCAACGAACCAGCTGTTACTGTCGATGCCAAACCGCCATATGTAGCCGTTGAAGCTGCCGAAGCCTGACTGCCTGCTGCAGTCCATCTCACGACATTGCCATCAGCTAACGAAGTATCACTTTTTATCAAATTGATTTCTTGTGTTACGGTGTTGAATGATGCTGTTACACCTGTGGTACTTGTACCAAGATTGTTTATTGCCGTCATAAGATTCTGAACAGTATCTGTAGCACTCCAACTAACTGTCTGTGAACCAGATGCTGACTGTAGTGTCATCTGTCCTGCAGATCCCATAACTGATGTCGTGCTGGCAAAAGTTGCCATCGACGCACCAGTAGCGTTGCCACCGGTAGCAGTCCACGATAGCACATCAGCTGGTCCTTTAGTTTCATCAGTCTTCGTCATCAAGACCTGACCAGTAACGGAATCAAAACTCGCAGTAATTCCAGTAGTAGTAGAACCTAAGGCATTTATGCTGGTAATGATATCCTGCACGGTGCTGCCTGTTTGCCAGGTCACTGCAACAGTAGACAGGTCGGTTTTCACCAGCGTTACACTACCGGCATCAACTGTAGCCAATGAGTTAAGGAAAGTCCCTGTGGAATATCCTACAGCATCAGTACTCGCCATTGCTCCGCTCACCATAATGGCTTTTTCTGCGGGCTGCTGTATTTTTATCGAAATTGCAGATCCATTGACCATACCACTTGAATACGAGAAATCACCAGACATAACCGCTTGCCCATTGATCCTGGCTCGAATACCGGCAGAACCATCAAGTAGTTTACGATTACCAAACTGGGTTTCCTTGGCGACCATGTTCAAGGTCTGGATTGCGTTGTTAATCTGAGCCTGGTCAGCCTGAGCACCTGCCTCGTCCGTAGCGCCGGTGTTAGCTGCGTGGACTGCCAGGTCTCTCATAGAACGCAGAAGTCTGTGAACTTCGTTTAGTGCACCCTCTGCGGTCTTCACCATGTTAACAGCGTCTCCGCCGTTTTTAATTGCCTGCTCTAAACCGCTGACCTGTGCCCGCAATTTTTCGGATATAACCAATCCTGCAGGGTCATCACCTGCACTATTGATTTTGAAACCTGTAGACAGGCGCTCAATGGTCTTCCCAAGTGCACCGTCTGACTCCGAAAGAGAACGATGAGCCGAAAGCGCTGATGGATTAAGGTTGATTCTAAGTCCCACTGTAATACTCCTCCTTGGAGAAATACCACCTGTCCGCGTAATATCCGTATACTTCAGCGAACGGAAGGTGTCGATTCGTCTATATCTAAGCTAGCGCGGTATTTTGAAAAGTATCAATAACCAACTGGTTACTACCAACAAAATCCACTGGGGAAGAACACTCATTCTTCCCGTCATAAAACGTATCGACACCATCTTTGCAGGACATTAGCATCTAGAGAAAATAATTAGAATACGGGGATAAAATAGAGGAATGTACGGAATGCGTAGACACTACGAAGTCTTGCACAAGCATAGTAACGTATATCAGAGCCTATGTACTTTATGATTTAGAATGCCCTACAGGTGGAGAAAAAACCACCTGCAGGGCAAAAAGAAGTGATAAATACTACTACCTGGCACTTATAAGCTTTACACCGCGCCAAATACCTCCAACACCTATTGTATTTTTGACTTTGACAGCGATAACATTGACCTGGCCTGGTTTTAGTTGCTTAGTTACATCAATTGTGAATCTCTCAATGTAGCTGATATCGGGTTCCTTATCATGGACTCCGGCTAGTTTGCCATTGACATATACATAAGCCCCTTCATCCACAGCCCCAAATGCCAGATAAAGTTTCTTTCCCCGAGAAACATTCGGAGTATTGAATTTAACTCTATACCACCCATAGGTACTGAGATTTGCAAATCCCTGCTGGTCCCATATTTCTCGAATCTCAATTGTAGGCCATGCTGAATCGTCATAGTTAGTCATGGAATATCCGGCTTTGGTGCCCTTGTCGGATGGATCGGGAAGAAATTTCCAGTTTAGAGGCAGGTCTGCTATATCATCATAGCTTGCCCACATATCCCCAAATACCTTGGAGTCTTCAGTTTCGCCCAAATCTTTAGCAGTAAAATTAACACCTGAACGTCCCATTGTCCGCTTTGCAGGAACAGGAATGACGCCAACTTTGGTTCTGGCAAGAGCTTCGATATAACCGGTAGGAATTGGCTTGTATTCCCATTTACCGGTAGAATCATAGACCATTACCTGTCGATTCCAGACATCAAACGACTCAGCCCACATCCACACATATTCATCCGTATATCGCAATGAATTATTAGCTGCATAGGCGACTTCATCCGGAACATAATAGTTGAGGGTGATGTCGTCCACGTTGAATGATTTACGACCAATAGTAGGATTTCCAGCCATCTGATCCGGCCAGAATGAGAAACCTACCTGCACGTGTTTACGATAAGCTGATGGAAATGCGCTATGTGGTGCAGTTGCAACCATCTTGGCTCTGCCTTCGGCATATTGTTTCTCGGTCCGGTAGCCATATGCCTGTTCGAACCCATCGACGATCTTGAAACCGGGTTTAGCATTCTTAATCATGCCATCTACAAAAGCCGGCATCATCCCACACCAACCTTTTAGATTTCTGGGATAACCGGCTACTGAAGGTCCGAAGTAGAACAGTAGTGTAATATTGGGGTATTCTTCATTCATTGCCTCGACTATTTGTCCGGCAACTTTCTGCACTTGCTTTTCATACTCTTCAGGCGTTTTATTCTCATGCTGCTTCAATGTTTCGAAATTGAAAGGTGAAGGGCCTTCATAACACTCCGGATCAAACTTCATTCCTTTCATACCTGCCTGCTTAGCAGCTCTTGCCAGAGCCCGCCAGTTGGCAATCATATCCCTGCATGAGGCATCGTCAAACCAATCGAAAGTCCCATCGTTGCCGGATTCAACCCCAATGAAGTTGTCGGTGAACCGCCCGAACTTCGTTGCTTTGACATTCTCAACATATTTAGCCAGATCGCCTTGTTGATTGCGCATATTTGGGAAAAACGGATAGAAATAACCGAATATCAACCCATCATACGGAATTTTTTCCATATCCTGTATATGTTCGCGGATATATGCTGCATCAGGCATATGCCAACCACTGGCAATGAACTTCTTGCCTTTTGCAGAAGGTTTGAAAGCTGCCTGGCTGGAAACAGCAGAAATAGTCATAAGGATAACAACTATCAGGACAATGTACATTTTAAAATTCAGGAATCGCATTTCTCATTTCTCCATTTCACAGTCATATTGAATCAAGTATACCGTGTAATTGTCATCATTTGGCGCTGATTAGTTTTACTCCACGCCAGATCCCACCGACACCCATAGTGTTCTTTGCTTTTACAACAATCAGGTTTGTCTGACCAGGTTTAAGCTGTCTTGTGACATCGATTATAAATGTCTCTATGTAGCTGATATTGGGTTCCTTGTCGTGGATACCTGCCAGTTTTCCATTGACATATACATAAGCACCTTCGTCTACTGCTCCAAATGCCAGATAAAGCTTTTTATCTGCAGGTACGTTTGGAGTATTAAATCTTATCCTATACCATGCAAAAGGAGTAATACCCGGGAATCCCTGTTGGTCCCAGATTTCGCGAATCTGGATTGTGGGCCAGGCTGAATCATCAAAGCTAGTCATATAGTAGCCAGCCTTAGTACCATTATCTGCCTGGTCCGGAAGGAATTTCCAGTTTAACGGCAGGTCTGCGATCTCATCATAACTTGTCCACAGGTCTTTGAAAATTATGGTATCATCGGTTTCACCGAGGTATTTGGCATCAGCAGTAACGCTCCGGCGGCTCATTTTTCTTTTTGGAGGAACTGGAATAGTGCCAGTTCTGGCTCTGATCAGGGCTTCGATATATCCGGCAGGCAGTGGCTTGAACTGCATTTTACCCGGTGCATCATATACCATAATCGAGTTTTTCCAGACATTCAATGATTCCGCCCACATCCATACATATTCGTCAGCATATCGAAGCGCATTATTTGCAGCATATGCAACTTCATCCGGCACATAGTAGTTTGTAGTTATGTCATTGATATTGAACGACCGTCGACCAATTTTAGGATCACCAGCCATTTGATCAGGCCAAAATGAGAATCCAACCTGAACATGCTTGCGGTAAGCAGCGGGATATGCGCTGTGTTTGGCGGTTTCAACCATTTTGGCTCTGGCTTCGGCATATTGTTGCTCGGTCCTGTATCCATACGCCTGCTCGAAACCGTCAATAATCTTGAAACCTGGTTTGGAAGACTTGATCAAGCCATCCACAAATGCAGGCATCATCCCACACCAGCCTTTGAGCTTCCTGGGATAATCTGCTACCGATGGTCCGAAGTAAAACAGGAGGGTAATATCGGGATATTCCTGATTGATGACTTCCATCAGTTGCGAAGCAACTTTCTGCACCTGCTGCTCATACTCCTCAGGTGATTTGGAATCGCGCAACTTCAAGTCTTCATAATTGAATGGCGAGATGCCCTCATAACATTCCGGATCAAATTGCAGGCCTTTGAACCCAATCTGTTTTGCCGTCCTGACGAGAATACGCCAGTTATCTATCATTTCGCGGCATTTAGCATCATCAAACCAATCGAAGTTTCCATCATTACCACACTGAGTTCCCATAAAGTTGTCTGTGAACTTTTCAAATTTGGTTGCTTTGACGTTTTCTATATAACTGGCCAGGACTGCCTGTTGACCTCTCATGCCCGGATAGAACGGGTAGAAGCGTCCATATATCAGGCCATTGAATGGCAGTTTCTCCATGTCCCGGATATTCTCACGTATATAAGCCGGATCTGGCATATTCCATCCGCTGGCAATGAACTTCTTTCCTCTGGCTGAGGGTTTGAAAGCAGCATGGGAAGTATTACATAGGACTACTATGAACAATAATGTGACTGTGATGACTATTCGACAACTGGAAACTCGCATAAAAACATCTCCTCAATCGTTTGTCTCCAACAATTCAATATTCACCAAACATCCGCGATTTCCTTCCGATCTGCTGTTACTCACCGATGTAATAGTAGATACTTCAAAATTGACGCCCTACCCACCCCATGGTACACTACAGACGAATATAAATCTGGAGGTTACAAGCTTTGCGAAAGGCATTTATCGGTTCATTACTAACAATAGCAGTATTACTAGCATTATCTTTATCATCTCAAGCTTTGGAAATTTCGCTGTATTCCGGAGCTAAAAACCAGTTTTATCCTGACGGTTATAATGGTGTTGAAGACGTAGAAGTACTCAGCAGCAGTCCAGATTCCAATACCGGTGGGAATTGGGATTTCATGATTGGACCTGATGGCAGTGGAGCACGAAGGTTGCTGCTGCGATGGCGATTGGACAAGCTGGCGTCTTTATTCACATCAGGTAAATACGTTCCAGTTTCCGTGCGGATATTGATGAAAGAATGGTACAACGGAAAAGTTCCAAACCAGCAGATCAATGTGTACCAGATACTTCAAGCAAACAAAGATTGGGTTGCTGGAACCGGCGGACCTTATAACTGGGACATACCTCAGGCTGGATCAGTTACTTGGGGAGATAGCATTTCTGGCAGCAAAACATGGACTGGGGAACCTGGCTGTGGAAAATCCGGAGTTGATTATGATTCCAAACCGATGGCAATTATTTATGCAAATAACAATCCCCGCAGGCCAAATCCTCATCACATGGTTTACATTGATGTTCCGATATCATTGATTAAAAGCTGGGCAATTAATCCTGAGAACAACGCGGGGCTTTTATTGAAGGCTGTGGATGAAACCAAAGGGGATCTTTCGTATTTCTCTGCTTCCGAAAACCCCAAACTGGCAGCAGATCCGTATCCGAAGCTGCTCCTGTCATTTGTCGACAAGAGCAATATGGACACCAAAGCGAAATCATACATTGTAAAGTCCGGCAAGGCAGCATGTGTGATTGTACTGCCAGTGGATGCTTCTGCAAGCGAACGTTTTGCAGCTAAAGAGCTGCAGGATCATATTAAGAGCATCACCGGAGCAGACCTGACTCAGATTCCTGAGAAGCTTTACAATAAAAATCTTGGGGCTTATGTCAGTATTGGCAGAACAACATTGAGCAGGAAATATGTATCAGACAAACAATTCTCTGCATTGGGAGATGAAGGATATAGCACATTTACCGATGACAGTAATACATATATAGTAGGCGGACGCAAACGTGGTTCGCTTTATGCTGTGTACGAGTTCCTTGAATCTGTGGGAGTGAGGTGGTATTCTCCAGAGTGGACCGTGATACCGAAGACAGCAAACATCAAAATGCCGTCAATACCAACTGAATATAAGCCGTTGCTCAATTACAGAGACCAGTACTGGAACAACTCCCCTACACGTATATGGTATGCTCGAATGCGGCTAAATGGGGAGATCGCTGGAATACCTGATGAGATGGGTGGGTCATCGCGCACACTACTGGGTTGCCATTCTCTGGAACAACTGGCACCGGCAAAGGATCTCTTTGAAAAACATCCGGACTGGTTTGCGCTCAAAGAAAATGGCACTCGCAGCAAAACTGAATTCTGCCTGACAAATCTTGAACTGCGCAGCTATGTGCGGGATGAAGTCCTGGAAATGATAAAAGGCTCAAATGGCTGGGCGGAAGACATCTGGGTCGGCCAGATGGATGGGTCAGTGGATGGTTGTTTCTGTGAAAGGTGCACAGCTGAACGTAAAGCTCACGGTGGTAAGGACAGATGGTCAGCTAACATCATTCCTTTTGTAAATTATGTGGCAAATGCCGTCCGAGCGCAGTTCCCAGCAGTCAAAGTCAAGACCCTGGCTTACTCATATACAACAAAAGCACCTGACAACATGAAAGTAGCAGACAACGTAACCATCGAAATCTGCGGCAACTTCACCAGTAGTAATGACCCACACGCCAAAATCGTTAAAAAATGGTCGAAGATAGCAAAGAATATCCAAGTCTACACCTATGCAGGTTCAAACTGCGGTTACTGGTGGCCATATCCGAACATACTGGATATGGGGATGCAGTATAACTGGGCACTACAAAATGGGGTAACGGCCTTCTATGCCCAGGGGACAGCTTTCAGCAAGGGCTCAGGAATGGTTGACTTGCGAGCGTACCTGACAGCGAGGCTGGGCTGGGATCCATCTAGAAATATCAAATCTGAAATCAATGACTTCTGCAATGGTTTCTATGGTCCAGGTGGTAAGTTTGTCTCTGAATATGTATTGTCTTACGCTGATTATGCAAAGAAGAATAAGCTCGATCTGAACTATATGTGGGGAGATGCGGATGCCTGGAAAAAGTGGATAACCAGAGACATTATGGTAAAGTCCGACGCTCTCTTCCAAAAAGCTCTGAATGCCACACGAAACAATCCTACCTATTATAAACATGTGCGCAGAGCTTATCTGGAAGTCCTTTGGGGCAGTGTTATGGTTAATTTGAACAAGGAGCCTCAAATGACCGGGAATCAATATTCGCTCTTCCCTCCTGCCAAAGCACCTGAAATGCAGAAACGCGTTAAGCTTTACGCTGAAATAATGGCTGAAGCAGGTTATGATATGATGCAGGAATACGAACCTTACGTGCCCGGCAAGAGCCAGTTGGATATTATAGCGAAGGACTTCAAGGTATTCAAGCTTTCAAATGCAAAAACTGAAGTCTGGGCAGTACCGTCTCTCGGTGGTCGAATAGTAAGGTGGAACATCCCTGCTCTGGGCGGTAATATTCTGAAATTGAGTGGTGGCTCCAATCCCTATTCAGCGGGCTATGAAGAACTGGGCAGCGTTCCGGTAATGAATGCAGACTTTAAAATGGAATCGTCCACTAATCATACTCTGGTAATGAAAGCCGTAATGGAAGAGGGTATAGAAGCCACCAGGACGCTGACTCTGGACAAGAATAAGCCCCTGCTTACTATCAGCACTATATATAAGAATGTATCAGACAAGCAGATAAAACTCAATATAAGGACACGTCCGGAGCTGCTTTTTAAGCTGTTTAAGGACTTCCAATTCTACACTAACGACAAAGATGGCAAATGGACTGCACACGATCTGTGGTCAAAACCTGGCCCGGATGGATGGGCATACTACGAAACACCTGGAATGGCTAAACCAGCCTGGATACTGGCAAACAAGACTAAGAATGTTGGGTTGATTAATAGTTTTGATGCTTCAGCCATTAAGACTCTGTATACTTATTATGGATCGAGTTATGGTGGGATCAACATGGAAATCTGGGGACATGACGTAGTCCTGGAACCCAACCAGACCTGGAAACTGGAGAACTCGTTTGAAGCAGTAACAGACCTGAACGGGAAATTATGAATTATGAATGATGAAGGGAATTGAGTTTGCAGTTACTATGAATAATAATGCCAACCTATATACATTGATAACAATACTTGCGTTAGGTCTGACAACCATTGTGCCGGGAACATGCGCCAAAGCACAGAATACTGTGATTGTGTTTTCTGGTAATGCTCCCAAGGTGTATCTGGATATATCCAATACATCGGGTGTAGATCAGGCTGTTGACGATTTGCAGCGATGCTTTATGGAAATGACCGGAGTTGCATTGCCGACTAATCCGCAACCCCGGTTTTTCAACCCGACAAGCAGTGATACTCTGAGAGTTCAGTGCAGGATTGCCAAAATCATGGATGATTCGGATATTGCAAGCGACAATGCTACAGTGTCATTGTTACTCAGCCCTGTGACATCATTTACCGGTGGACCATTCAGTGTTGCAGGTGAGAAGATTTCGTGGGACTGTACCTGGCACAAGAACAGGAAGCAGCTTGAACTTAGGCTGGTTATTGCGAAGGATGCATACTACGGTCCGGGTTACGGTCCTTATACGTTCAAACGATTGCTGGTTGAGGGTTTGGACCTGAGCAGCAATACAAACCTGCAGTTGGCGCTGGAAATGCGGAGTTCAAATGGAGAGGATATCCGCGGCGGGTATTCTATTGACGGTACCAACTGGATATACACTGACTGGTTCGATCCTACAAAAGCTGGAACTGATAACAGTGCACCAGGTGAATCAGATAAGAATGGCGTGCAGGCGTGGACATCTGACTGGCAGTCGAGATGGAAGAACAAGACTGCAGCATTCGTCACCGGATATGCTCCTACAGGTCGAGTTACAAAAATCTGGATAAATAATCTCATAATCTCTCAAGCAGGCAAGACATTACTCAGCAACAACTTCACTGAACCTAAACAGCAGAAAGAGCTATCGATAACTCCCAGCCAGGGGACTGTATCATTTGATGATCTTGGAGCACTTCTTGAACCGCAACAAAAGGGATATTATACGGTTGGCATAAGAGCAGACCACTCTATCAATGCCATGACACTCATCCCTATCATGACTAGATTTAAGACTATGCCGAAAGGTATCACGTTACTGGACACCAATATTCAACAAGGGTTCGAGATTGTTGTCAGTAAAAAGCAGATTGTCCTGCAGGCCTATACTAACCTGGGACTTCAGAATGCTATATACACATTACTCGACCGCTGGGGCTGTAAATGGATGATGCCCGGTAAGATAGGTGAGGTGATCCCAAAGCACAAACTCCTGTCGCTGGCTATTGGAACAATTACAAGCGCAAAAGGATATGACAATGGACCCGACGGCTCGGGTTCCTGGTCCGGAGACAAGGATATACTGACCTGGTATAACCGCAATATAGGCGGTCGCAACCATTCACAGAGCTCTAATCATTACTGGCATTATGCGATTTCACCTGCTAAATATTTCAAAGATCATCCGGAATGGTATGCACTAATTGGAGGTAAGAGAGTTCCTTCCCAACTCTGCACCTCTAACCCGGAAGTTATTGCAAAGATGATTGAAGTTGCCAAGGGTTACTTAAAAAGCCAACCCAATGCTGTGAGTTTCCCGATGGACCCTGAAGATACGATGGATTTCTGCCAGTGTGACAACTGCAGAACACAGGACCCGCCAGGCCGTGGATCGGATGGGCTTCCTCTTGTTACGGACAGAGTTATTACATTTTGTAATGCAGTAGCTGACGGAATCAAAGGTGAATTTCCGGACAGATACATAGGAGTTCTGGCATATAGCAATCACTTGATGCCTCCAGTAAATGTGAAGCCAGCTAAAAACATCATTATAACAATCTGTAGAAGCAACAGCTGCAACCTGCATTTGTTACCGATTGCTGGCTGTCCGACTGCAAAAACATTCTATGATATCGTCCAGGGTTGGTCCAAAGTGACGAAGAATATCAATGTATATGAATATGATCCAATCTCCTGGATAGGTTCCCTACCCTGCCCCACTTATCTGGACCATGGTAAGGCTCTCAGATTGTTGTTCCAAAAATATGGTGTGAAAGGTGGAGTGGTAGATAGAGTGCCATATACGATGGAAAGATCTCCCACTACCTACATCAACTATTACATGGAACGACGGATGAAGACCGACCCTAACCGAAATCCGGATGTAGAACTGGCTAACATGTGCGCAGCTTTCTTCGGACCTGCTGGTAAGTGGATGAATATGTACTACCGGGAACTCTCAGCGGCAACAAAATGCCTGCATCCTGGTAGGACGATGGTTGGAATGGGTCTATATAGATACGATGAGTTTTTCACTAAACAGATGATTACCAATGCCCGCAGTTATATGAATAAGGCGCTGGTTGCAAGTGCTCGGAATCAACGGTATAAAGAGCGTATACAGTTTATTGAGCTTGGTCAGCAGTATCTGGAAGCTTATCTGGATGGTGTTTGGAGTGCACAGGGCAAAGATCAGCAGAAATGCAACGCAGCTTTTGATCGGGCAGATATTATACTAGACAAGCTTGCAGCTATGAATGCTATCGATGCTCCGGATGCCCACTGGCGGATGCACTGTGCTCGAATGAAGACTCTGGCTGAGCATTTTGCTGATAAAATGGGATTTGTAAAAACATGGACTCTGTCTGGGCCTTTCGACAATGACAGGATGGATGCTGATTTTCAGACTGATAATATTGACCTATCAACTGCAGATAAGTCGAAATGGGTTGAATATACCAGTCCGGAAGGCATGCTTAACTTCGAGAATGCATTCAAAAGTGCAAAGAAAACATGGCGTTTGTCTTCTGCTTATGCTGCTGTGACCGTGGTTGCTCCACGTGCAGTGCAGGTCCAGTTCCGTATGGACAGCTTCTTTGCGTTTCGTATTTTCGTAAATGGTAAAGAAGTTTTCCATAGACCAGGACTTAACGCAGACTGCCCTGACCGGCAAATGACTCAGGTTAATCTGCGGGCAGGGGAAAACCGGATTGTGTTCAAGTCTTCACAAACCTGCATATCTACCGATAGTTTCCCGTGGGGCATTTTCTTCCGTATGACGGATTCGCTGGGGAATCCGATCCAATACAGCAGTATTGGTAATGGTAAACTGGTTATCGATGAAAGCAAGCTTCCAGCAAACACAGTTACATTTCCATCAAAATGGCAGTTTTCCAAAGAAGCTGAAAACCAGGCAGTTGCAGCAGACTGGCAGAGCGTTGGTTTTGACGATTCCAAATGGCAGACAATGCCAGTTCCGGATGTTTGGGACAATACTATTGGCAGCTATGTTGGATACTCCTGGTATCGGACGCGATTCACTCTCCCGACAGATATTAAGAGTAAGTCATTGAAGCTGATATTTGAAGGAGTGGATGAGGAAGCTTGGGTATATTTGAATGGTGAATTGGTAGGTGAGAGATCCTTGAAGTCCACCGGTAAAACTGCAGACCAGATATGGGAGCTACCATTTACTTTTCCAATCACCAATGCAATCTATGGAGGAGAAAACGTCTTAGCTATCCGTGTAGGCAACTCAGGCTACGCAGGCGGTATTTATAGACCAGTAAGTCTGGTAGCAACAGAATGAATACTAACATGGATAGACAGGATGAATAGGATATATTTCTTTCTTATCCTGTATATCCTATTCATCCATGTAGATAATAAACAGTTTGTAAATAAAAAGGAGCACTATATGAAACCTGAAAAGATTCTATTTCTTGGTAACAGCATTACTTTCCATCCGGCAGACGTTGAGAATGGATTTCTGAACGCGTGTGGTATGGCAGCCAGCTCTGAGGAGTTTGACTATGTGCATTTGCTGCTCAATAAATTCACAGAGGCTGCCGGAGGAAAGACGCCTGCGTCCATCATACAGAATATCGCTGATTTTGAACGACAGCATATGGATATGGACATGGACGCATTCTTCAAACAGCATATCGAGTTCAAGGCAGACATGCTTATTCTGGCGATTGGAGAAAACGTGCCTGCTCTTGAAACTGAGGAGTCCAAGCTGGCATATAAAAATGGAATGGATGCTTTACTTACAATGATAAAGGCAAGCGGATGCTCGGAAATAGTTGTCCGGAGCAGCTTCTGGCCAGATGAGACCAAGGACAATATTATGCAAAAAGCTTGTGAAGATGCAGGCGGCACTTGGGTTGACATAGGTTATCTGAGTAAAGATGAAACCAACTACGCCAGGTCTGAACGTGAATATAAGCACGAAGGCATAGCAGGTCATCCCGGAGACAGAGGAATGCAGGGGATTGCGGATGCGATCTGGAAAGCAATTAGCAATTGATAGTTGACAATGGATAATTGATAATTGGGGAAGGGAATGACATATGTTTTACTCAGCATGTCATTCCTACTTTCCTGGGAATCATATATACAGGTAGATACTGAGGGACCCATCATTATGACACATCCACTTCTTACTGTAATTGGTCTGATCGGAGCTATGAGTGCGATTATACCTCTGCAGAATGGAGATTTCAAGCAGGTAACTGACGGTAAACCTGTTGGTTGGGAATGTACCGGTCAGTATCGTGTAATAGCTAAAGGCGGAGTGGATGGCAAACCTGCGGTTGAACTTACCTGCACCGGTTCCGGAAAATCCAGCAATCTTATTCAAATAGTCAGGCCGACTTCTGAACTTGTTGGGTCTGTTAGAGTGACTGCCTGGATGAAGTGTGTAAAAGTAGAAGATGGCGGAGATTGTTCACTCTGGCTGGATACTCTGTTAAAAGATGGTGGAGCCATCTGGGGTAAACTGGGAGTTCCTGAGCGTGATAACCGTAAGTGGCAAAAGGTTTCAGCTATAGTGTCCTCAGAGAAACCAATAAAGGAAGTCCAGATTTTCCTGCTGCTGCGTAACGTTAAAGGCACGGTCCTTTTTTCCGATGTGCGAATAGACGACACTCCTCTTGATATGAAGGAACTGAAGGTCATCAGAGCAGATGACACCACTTACGATGTTCAAGGATCTATGAGTTCCAGCGCCTACTGGACTCTGACTGCCAAACAGGGTACTACTGATGTCTTCACAAAGACCGGCACCAGCAATTATTTGGCAGAACGGTTCACAGTTGCTTCCGGAGTAAAAGTGAGTTCCGTTGTCTGGACTGTTCAATATAAAGATAAAAGCGTCAGTATTGCAACCAAACCAGTATCACACAGAAATTCTGGGCCACTGGCCTGGTGGACTACAGATTCGATAACCCGCGTTTTTCAGGATGATCTCCCTCCCACGAAGCAAAATAAATCAGTCTCGCTGGATGCAGCGCGCAATGACAGGGAATCGTTCCAGATCTGCCTTAAACCGCTAAATAAACCTCTTAAGAGTGTTCGAGTCTCTATAACTGACTTGAAATGCGCACATGGAACAATCTCATCCAAAAATGTAGACTGGTTCAGAGTTGGATATGTATGGGTTGCAACACCATTCGAGCATCCACTCTCTCCTCGTAAAGGCGCGGCGTGGTGGCCCGATCCATTACTGCCTGCATTGCCTTCATTTGAGATGGAAGCAGCGACAACCCAGCCTTTGTGGTTTACTATTAATGTGCCGAAAAATGCGATCCCGGGGAGTTACAAGGGAGCGATCACAGTTAAGGCTGATGGGATTGATACTATAATAGTCCCCGTGACTTTGACTGTGCATCAGGCGACAATCCCTGATGAAGGTGGAATGAAGACTGCATTCGCACTCATGGACTGCTACATGAGAAAGATTTACGGAACCATCACCCCGGAGCTCAGAAGAAGCTATACAGACTATCTGCTGGCCCATCATCTGAATCCTGATGATATATCCAGGAGTGATACTCCGAATGTAGATGAAATGGAGTATGCAAACAAGCACGGTCTGAATACATTTAACATCCTGAATGCTGTTGAGGAGTGCAAAGATCCTCTGGGCTGGTGCTGTTTCTCTCCACTCGAAGCGTATACTCCTGAGTTCACCCAGCAGTTCTTGAAAAGAATGGAACCGGCAATGACCGAATTGGAACAACGGGGATTGGCGGATAAAGCCTATGTATATGGTTTTGACGAACGCGGGCCGGAATTCTTGCCCATAATCCGTGACCTGTTTAAGGCTGTTAAAGAGAAATACCCGAAAGTCCATACTCTCTCCACTGCCTGGCTCCCTGAAAAGGCCAATCCTATGGATTATAACATAGACTGGTATGTGCCTCTGACATCAAAGTATGACCCCGAGATAGCTGCTGATGTCCGAAAACGTGGGGGTGAAGTCTGGTGGTACATCTGCATGGGACCTAATTATCCTTATGCTAACTGGCTGCTGGAAAACCCGATGATCGAGTCTAGAGTGATCTGGTGGCAGGCTTATCAGAACAATGTCGAGGGATTTCTGTATTGGGGTCTGAACATCTGGATGCGCGAGAATAACGACAAACCTATACCAAACACTGCAGGTCCCAGAATTGATTGGTCAGTGACTACTGGTGGAGATTACGCGTATCTGAATGGTGACGGGGTGATGCTGTTCCCTGGAGAAAACGGGCCGATCGGTTCTACCAGGCTTGAAGTAGTTCGGGATGGCCTTGAAGACTTTGAACTATTGAGACAATACCGGACTCAGTTTGGCAATGATGCAACAACTAAAATCCTGGCTCCGGTTACGCAGGGTGTATCCCGTTATACAAGGGATACCAAAATCCTGAATGCAGCCAGACTAAAGATGCTGAAAACATTAAAATAGACATCGGAGAAGATATTGAGAACTAGATTGTTGGGGATAGTTGGTTTATTCATGATACTGCTGGGTAGTGTTGTTTGCGCAGAAAATAGAGACAGTAATGTTAACGAAGTAAAAGATATCAACCAGGCGTATAAGTGGTTGGATAGCAAAGCAAGAAATATGATCAGGGCTTGTATAAGACCTGCTAAGGGAGGAGTCAGCGCTTTTCCTCCTCAAGTAAATAGTGGTTATGAAGCATTCTGGCTCAGGGATTATTCCTATATGCTGGAAGGCTGTATTGATGCATTCACTGATAAAGAGCTTCGTGAAGCATACCTGTTTCTGCTGAGTGGGCAGAGAGCAGATGGGGCAATGGTAGACTGTATCAAGTTCGATGGAACTCCCATTTATATGCCAGGATATGGGTCGATGGGTGAGAATCCTGTTGCTGATGGTTCTCAGTTTATGGTGAATGTGGGATATAAGACATACCAGAAGCTCAAGGATAAGGAGCTGTTGTCCTCTACAATTGACCGTCTCGCAAAAGGTATGATGGCAGTGCCTGTAAATCCTGAAACAGGCCTGGTGTTTATCGATCCAAAAAAAGAATATGATCGGTGTCCTTATGGATTCACTGATACAGTCCGCAAGCAGGGGGATACTCTGTTTGAGTCTCTGCTTTATATTCAAGCATCTCAGAGACTCTCTGAAATGTATAGGAATTTAGGCAGGAAGCAGGAATCCAGGGACTGGTCAGCTTGTGCTAAGAAAGCATCGTTGTCAGTAAAGAAGGTATTGTGGGATTCCGGCACTGGATTATTCAGGGCAGCAACGGTAAAATGCAGGGAGTTCGATATCTGGGGATCTGCGTTTGCTGTGTACATCGGAGTTGCAGACAAAAAGCAGACTGCGGCAATCGCTGAATATTTCGCACAGCACTATTCAGAGATAGTAAAAAGAGGTCAGCTCAGGCACCTGCCTGGCGGTGTTTACTGGGAGCAGGCAGGTGGGCACGATGTCTACCAGAATGGGGCTTACTGGGCAACCCCGGTTGGTTGGTTTGTATACACCCTGCACAAGAAATCCCCTGAGTTGGCAAGTAAGACGATCATAGATATGGTAAACGATTTCATCAAAACAGGGGATGTAAACGAATGCGTGAATGACAACTATGCAAACGTCCCCGAATACATAGACAGCGCAGCCCTGCCTCTCGAGGGTATACGAAGGATTATTACCAGATAGGAATCGCAATGCTTGACGGCTTCAATTTGTAAGGTTATGATTCTTGTGACTTAATGCCATTAGTAGAGGATAAAATATGCTTGCTATTACCGAACTGCTATCAAGAACATTAATACTGACAATCTTGGTCTGCATCGGCCTTTGTTCGGGAGCTTACTCTATTGAAGTAACTCCAGCAATGAAAGCGCTGATAGAAAAGAATAAATCATTAGGACTGAACAAATACCCTATTAGCTTCTGGAACCTTAGCAACCTTTCGGAGCATGCAGAACATATGAATGAAGCTGAGGTAAAATCCTGGGCTGATGCCGGGTTCACCGTCCCGCATTCACCAACATTTGATCCAAAGAATGAAAAGCAGAAAGCCCATATGGCTAAACTCCTCAAGTGGGCTGATAAATATGGGATGAAATTGATTGTTGTCGATCCTAGAGGTTATGCCAGAAAAGGCAATATGCAGGAATATGCAGATGGAATTCGGGCAGCAGCAAAGGACTGGGGGAAGTACAAGGCTACATTCGGATTCCACGTAGGGGACGAACCTGATGCAGCTATGAAAGACACTTTTTTTGAGTGCTATAAAATCCAGAAAGAGATTGCTCCCAACCTGCATCCATATGCCAACCTGCTGCCTCACTTTCCAGGGATAGAGGAACGTGCTGGAACAGATACCTGGCCCAATTATCTGGATGAGTATATTAGAAAAGCAAAGCCGGATATGCTGAGCTACGATTGCTACACCCAGATGAATCCTGGTGAAGATGGAGTTAATATCTACTACAGAAACCTGAAATTCGATCGTGAAGCAGCTGTCAGGAACGGGGTTCCGTTCTGGAATACGATTCTATCGGTAGGTCACCTTTTCTACAGATGTCCCAATCAGAACGAAATCCGCTGGCAGTTCAATACATCGGTCGCAGCAGGGGCAAACGGTATTTCCTGGTGGTTCTATTATATGCTGGCTCCAAATGCCAACTACCGTAACTCTCCGGTAGATGAACTGTGGGATAAAACCCCGACTTATTATGACATCCGACGCGTCCAGCAGGATTTCCACAAGCACTACGGAGACTTGTTTACCCGGATTGTCTCAACCAGAGTGACATTTTATGGCAAGGTTTATGGTGACGGAGCTGAGTTTACTCCTAATGATATGATCTTGAAAGTCGATAGCACCAAGAAAACACCACTGTTGATAGGGGAGTTCACTGACCTGGAAGGCAGAAGATATGTTATGTTCGTCAACAACAGCATGACAGATGATGATATATTCAATGTCATATTCCCAAAGGGCTGCAAGACCTATTCCTACAGCTTTAACAACAAGGAATATGAGGGCGGAGCATACTGCCATCTTGGAGTCCAACTCGATGGAGCAGGCAACCCAATCCACCCTCTGATGCTGATGCCTGGCGGTGAAGCAGTATACAGAATAGAAATGCCTAAATAGCAGTTAAACGAAAGGGGTGCCCAAGGCACCCCTGTTTCATGTCCGATTCCTCTTATAATACAGAATCACCGATCTATCGGTATTATTGGTTCAGGTTTTGGTATCTCCACTTTCTTGTTTTTCTTGAACACATTCAGATAGTCTTCAGCAGTCAGGTTATATTTGGTTAGGAAAGCTTTATCCAGAACTACTCTGGGGTCTCCGGCTGAGCTGTTGCCTTCGTTGTATATCCAGTATGCAGGAGCAACCTCCGAAGCAATTATCAGTTGCTCATCCAGATACTTCGGCAAATAGCAAGGCTGTTTGGTCCTTGTGTTCCATGGATGGAACCCAGGGAGCACTCTGTAGACAAACGGGTACGACTGCTGAACAGCATTCACATAAGTCCTCATATCCACGAACCATTTCCCAAGGTGGGATACATTCTCAGTTATCTCGTTGTTTCCGGCTCCGTAAGTCCGCTCGGTTGCCAGCCAGACTTCGGTACCGCCATCGTGGATACCCTTGAGCCACCAGTAGTTGCCTGCTCTTCTATCGTTTGATGCTGCATAGAGCCTGGCTTCATAGACCTGCAACAGAGGACCACCAAAGGACTCCTTGATGATCTTGCCCATCTGCAGGCCACGCTGGTAGTACATTCCCGAAATCCCAAACTCCTCGGAGAAACACCACGCATCGACTGGCTCCCCTATGCTCTTGTATTTCTCGGCAGCTTCACCACTTACTCCTTCATAGTCTTCAGCATCATAAACAAGGCCCCTGAAACCCAGTTTTTTTGCTTTTGAGTAGATGCTCCTGGCCTGTTCGAATGTCGTCTGCCACTTCAAGTCATCCCGCAGGTCGGATGGGTTATTTACCATCATTGTAAATGCTTCGTGTTCACTAAGCCAATAGCGTATGCCTCTCGCAGCTAATTGTTTGAGAACACCCTTTTCTTCAAAAAGTTTGAAACCTGCATTATTATTTGATTGTGGAAAAGCGCCTTCGATATAGTCCAACCAGAGATCGGTAGCCCCAAGCTTCTCGGAAAAGTAGTCCATTTTATCCAGATAGTCGTTTTTAATATCTCCTGACCAGCACATTAAGTGGCGCTCGGGGATGTTGGGACGACCGAATATTTTGACCTCGGCTATTTCACCGGTTGGTCCTCCGGCTCTAAACTCGATCTTGAGATATCTGCCTACAGCTTCCGGCAGTGCAGCACTGGTCTCACTGTTTGGCGCCCACATCGTAAGATTAATCTGCCTGCCCAGAAGCGGTCGCCAGGTTGTCATTAGATTGGAACCGACAAATACATCGGTGGATTTCTCAAGAGCATCAGGTGTCGAACCTACCGAAAGCTCACTGAGCCAGAATACTTTGTCTTTGGCTCCATTTGTAATAGTGATTGAAGAGACTGCATAAGGAGTTCCCATATCCACAACCACACTGACACCACCATTTGCCCACGGGTATGTCATAGCTGTAGCCGGATTACCATCAAATAGAGCTTCAGGGTTCTGCACAGCACCACCTGGTGCTGTGGCTGAAACTACCTTAACACTCTTAATAAGCGTTATTCCAGGTTGCACACACCACACTTTGCCAACAAACAAACCGAGGAACAACATTAAAGCAATAACTCTTGCAAACCTCACGTAACACACCATCCATTCACTAAATTGCACAGGATCTACGCCAGTGCAGCCTGATCATATCAAGGATTATACCACAACTATTCTCTGCCCAAGATTGCATAACAGTTCAGAGTTGCGGGAATTTGTCATCCTGAGGAACGAAGGATCTGCTTTTTACGGATTAAAAGCAGATCCTTCGTTCCTCAGGATGACAATGCTCCTATATTACTGAGCTGTACAAGATTGCCAGCCTGAGCTTGCGGGTATATAATAGTGCTTACCACAGGTATCCCATATTATCTTCTTTACCTGCTTACCGGAGGCCCGTTATGCTCGATCCTAAACTCATCAGAAGCGAAACTGAAAAAGTCAGAGTAGGTTTGTCCAACAAGCTTGCTGACCTTTCACTGCTGGATGAATTCCTCAGTCTGGACGAAAACCGTAGAAAACTGCTGCGCGAAGTTGAATTGCTCAAGGCTGAGCGCAACACAGTGTCTGAACACATCGCCCAGATGAAGAAAGCCAAGGAGGACGCTTCCTCTGAAATCGAGCGCATGAGAGAAGTCTCTCAGAATATAAAGGCAATGGACCTTGATGTTGCGGAAGTAGAAGCACGGCTCAGTGAGATCGCGTTTTCAATGCCAAACCTGCCAAGTGACACTGTTCCAATAGGCAAAGAGCCTGCGGACAATGTCGTGCTAAGAACCTGGGGAGATAAGCGTGAGTTCGATTTCACTCCTAAACCTCACTGGGAGTTAGGCACTGAACTCGATATACTGGACTTTGAGAGAGGCAGTAAGATCGCAGGCAGCGGGTTCATTTTATATAAGGGACTCGGTGCCAGGCTTGAGCGTGCTTTGATTAACTTTATGCTGGATGTGCATATCCACAAGCACGGCTACAGCGAGGTATTTCCTCCTTACCTGATCAATGCGAAAGCAATGACCGGCACCGGTCAGTTGCCCAAGTTTGAAGAGGACATGTACCGCTGCGACAAGGGAGATGACCTTTATCTGGACCCAACTGCTGAGGTTCCAGTCACGAATATTTATATGGACGAGATACTGGAAGCTGAGAAGTTGCCGCTTTATCTCACAGCATATTCTGCATGTTTCCGCAGAGAAGCTGGTTCAGCCGGTAAAGACACCAGAGGCCTGCTGAGAGTCCATCAATTCAACAAGGTCGAGATGGTAAAGTTCGTCAAGCCTGAAACTTCCTATGATGAACTTGAGACTTTACTGGATAACGCTGAAGAAGTGCTGCAGATGCTTAATCTGCCATATCGAATACTGCTGTTGTGCACAGGTGATATGAGCTTCTCTTCTGCGAAGACTTACGACATCGAACTATTTGCTCCAGGGGTAGACCAGTGGCTGGAAGTGTCAAGCTGCTCCAACTTCGAAGAGTTCCAGGCTAGAAGAGCTAACATCCGATACAGACCGGAAGCCGGAGCCAAACCCGAGTTCATTCACACCCTGAACGGTTCCGGAGTTGCGCTGCCGAGGTTGGTAGTGTCGATCATGGAGAACTATCAGCAAGCAGATGGCACTATATTAGTTCCTGAGGTTCTGAAACCTTATATGAGATGCGACAAGATAGGATAGTCTCTTATCGAAAATGAGATATAGATTCCCCGCAACTATGAGCGGGGAATCCATATCATTAATAAACAAACATAAAGGATTACAGTTCCGTTTTGTGAGAATTTAAAGTCCATTCATACTTCGATACGCGCTTTGCGCTACTCAGCACGAACGGACTTTAGGTCAGTTCGCAGTAGACTGAACTCTTTCCATATAGGACTATTTGCTACCAGCCAGTTCCTTTGCTTTCTTTAAATATTCCTCACAATGGTCTTTATGCCATCCTCCGGCACCGATCTTGAGAGCTTCTGCATAGGCATCCGCAGCTTCGGAATATTTCTTCTCATCCATATAACTGTCAGCTACATTCATTTGAATGAATGCCCTGAGATTCAACTGGTCTCCTGCAGGAAACTGCTGGGCCTTGGCATACTCCTGGCGTGCTCTTGTATAGTCTCCGGAAGACAGCCAAATTGCCCCAATCGCAAGCTGGGCACCGACCAGGTCATCCGCCGTGCCCCCTTTGATGGCTTTCAATTTCCTTCGTGCTTCGCGAACTCGCTCAAGCAGCGCTGTATCTTTTACAGGCCGATCTGCAGGAACGGAATAATCCTTATACTCAAAGGCATCAGTGTCCTCATAATAGACATATGTTCCCAGCCCTCCGGAATCGGCAGCTTTTGCGCCATCTGCAATATTAGCTCCTGTGGCAATAATCGGCATTTCGTCAAAACTGCTCTTTCCCGACAATCCAAAGGCCATTATGGGCGTTCCATAGTATCTATTATTACGCAACTGAACACCCGGAGAGTCTACGACGATGTGCGCCTGGTCGGACACAACCTGACCGCTATGTTTGTTCATATTCCATCCATACCCGTAGAACGACAGAAATACATTAGTGTCTATCGTTGTGTTGCCGTATTTAGACAGGACTCCAATGCTGTTCCCGACCATCTCAAAGTAATTGCCGATGATCGTGACTTCGTTACCACCTGCATTAAGAATCCCATATCCCTTAATCTCTTCGAAGATGCATCCTGCAATATAGATCCCACTGCTCCCCCATTCGCTTGCATTGGGACCAATGACTACTCCATGCAGGTGTTGTCGCCTGATGGAACTGTTGATGATGCTAATGCTGTTAAAGTGGTTGCGTCCCCAGATGCCAATCTGATTGCCCCGGATGATACAACTCTCAAATCTTATCTGGTAGCAGTGGTTGATGTGCACTCCAACATTTTGTTTATAGACTTTGATATCCCTGAACGTGACGTTTTTCGGAACTGTTTCTGCTGGTATCTTGATCCCTACGCCCTTAAATGTATCTTCCCGGTCGAAGGTCAGGCCTTCTATCACAAAGCTCGCGCCCTCTGTCTTCGGTGGATCCCACAGTTCAAGGATAGCGATACCTACGTTCTTGCCTTCGAAATCGAGTTCACCTGGCAAAGCTGTCAGACTGAACTCGTCTTTCTGCTGAGTAAGTAATTGTTTGCGCTTTTCATAGTCTAGTGGCTGCTTATCCAGGATTTTGGTTCCCATAAGCACTGCGCCATATCCGCTCAACCGCATTCCGTAGTGTGCGGCATCCTTACCAAGCTTGATAGTCTTATTGATTTTGTATGTGCCTGGGGGGAAGAGTATGGTTGTTCCATATTCATATCCGTTCTTAGCAGTCACATGGTCAATTGCTGCCTGTATAGCTGAAGACCAGTCGCCATTCTTCACCAGCTTCGAGAAGTCTCTGACGTTTACTTGTGCTGCTGGCAAGTTCTTTACCGGAACAGCACAAAGACACATATTTGCTGTAAACAGGAACATGCACAGTATTAAACTTAGCGTAAGGAGGCAGTTCGCAATTCGAAATATCTTGATTTTACTCATATTAATCCTTCTGTGGTCGATATAATTGGCCCGCATTATTCATGATTGTCTCGCTTTCGCCCCTACTGCCGGTCGAAAGCAGAGTGTGGTGAATAAAGCGGGCTAGATCTTTCGCTATTTATTCTGTAAAACTACCTCCGCTACCTGTGCTGAACCGCTCATTCGCAGGATTAGTTTATCAAGCTGCACAAGAGGAATCTCCCAAGTATCTTTTGCACATAAAGTGGCTTCCTGTTTGCCATCTTCAAAGCTAAGTGTGCGGAACTCTTTCTCACCGGCGGTCAGGTCCTGGATTTCAAGTTTGCTGTATAGCTTACCTGCAGGAACTACCATTCGTATCCGGTACCAGTGGCCCAGTATAATTCGTTGAGTGCTCAGGTAGCGTGTGCCGGCTTTTTCCATTCGCACGCCAATTCTATCGCCACTAACTCCGTCCTGGAATCCACCAACTATCGCCATACCGAACTCCACATCCTTGTGAACTCCACCACGGTTCAAGTATACTTCATATGAATTTCCAGGTGCATTATCTGCCGGTATGCAGGCATCCAGTTGCATGACTATTTCCTTCGAGCCGTCCAAAGAGCCTCCATAGTCTATTGAAGACCAGGAATCTCCGGATGCAGCTTCGGTTACCATTCCGGGATTATAGCCTTTTTTCACAACTGCCGGGCCAACATAAAGTCCGCCACTGGGGCCAAACGGGTTCCATTCACCACCGTCAGCAAGCATTCCGGGTTTGTCATTTTTGAATGATGAACGGAAGACTCCATTTTGCATAGAAATCTGGCGTTTGGAAGAGACCGAAGTGTCGTGGGACCAGGCAGGGCCGGTGACCTGTTCAGCCATTCTTGTCAGTTGATTACCCAGTATCCTGACATCCTCTGGTGTATCACCCCACCCATAGAGCTTGTTGCCGGACATTATTGGATATGCTCCGCTACCTCCGAATGGTGCATTGCAATCATAAGCAACATTATTTGCAACCTTGACCCCATCAAACTCTGCATCGAGGTATATTCCAAGACAATATACTCTGTATGTAAGGTTATTGCGGAAGATGTTTCCCAGTCCCTGGCCAAAGCCATAGAGCGCTCCTCCATCTGAAGGCAACTTGGCGAGTAGATCGTAAAGCACGTTGTTTTCTACAATATTGTTGCGACCGTGCAGATAGGGTTTTACATTCTTTGGGTTGTCTACAGCAATATTTGCTGGTATTTCATTCCAGCGGAAGTTGTACTTTGCCCGGCCTATTCCCTCTCCTTTATTTCTATACTGTATAAAGTAAGCAGTATGAGCTCCGCTGATAGTGATACCGGTGTATGGCATGTGGTCAGTCAAGTTGTAACCGATGTAGTTATTTCCACTCTGCCTGATATCTATTGCACCTGCATGCCAGAAGTCAAGACTGCTGTGGTGGATGTGGTTGTGAGAAACGATATGACCTTTGTTTGTATCTTTGATACCTGGTCCGTACCCACCGATCTGGATTCCTCCGCAGCCTGCTTGCTTGACTTCGTTGCGGATGAACTTGTTATTGTAAGCTGACCAGGCAAACCGGGCTCCAAACCCTCCTACAGAGTCGAATACACAGTCTTCTATCGAGCAGCGCTGAGTCCCTTCCAGATACACTGCTGCATCCAGGATGTGCAGATTGGCTTCATCGGCTTTGGGGGTTTCATCCCAGCGATTGCGGTCACAGTTGGTGAATATAAAACCGCTGAATGTTAAGTCGTGAACCCATACACGCTTTTTCTCATCTCCTTTTATACAGATAAGTTGCTTTAAGACAGGCGCAGTTACTTTAACTTTGCGCACATCCTCGCCTTTTTCCGGGAAGTAGTAGACCGTTCCGGTGTATGAATTTACACACCATTCTCCAGGTGTATCGACACCTTTCAATGCGTTTTCTACCCTAAATTCATCACCCGGAGCGAAGTTATAATACGCCATTGAAGTAAGGGTAACGGTAGAGCCTTTTACCTTATTTATCGTCGAAATGAAGTTCGCGTATTTGTAGCTTGGAAGGCTGTTTATCTCTATATCGCGCGGATTTGTGTAATTCTCTATGGTGTTGGGGGGGAAATCGAATATTTTGCTGCCTATTCCTTCAGGAGCATCTTTCTCTGCAGGTCCACCCTTTGTGACTCTGAACCACTGGCTCCAGTTGTCTGTATCGGGTTCACGAGAGCGGGTCTTCATGCGTCCGTCCACAAACATTCGGGTGAAGAACCAACCCTTTTGGATTTTCGCAGTCCAGAGTGCTCCAGGGCCTTTCTTCCAACCGGAAATAGTGCGTCCACCACTGATAATGGGGCGTTCATTCGGAAACGCAGTATAGATAGTCGGATGGTTGTTAGCACCTGAATCAGCTGGAGTAAATAACAGAGGTTTAGTGAGATTGTATGTGCCCCCACGGACGATTACTTTGATATCGCGGTTTGCAATTCCTTTTTTACGATCCAGCGTTCTCAAAGCACGTGCAGCATCTCTGGCTTTCTCAAGGGATACAAATGGACCATCCGATGAAGTTGCATTAGCTGCAGGGAAAGAGCCGCTCCAGCGATCATTCCCAGTGCTAGAGACGAAGAAGACCTTCTGAGGTATGGAGTGAACTGCTCCGGCAGTAAGTATTAACAATAGAGCCAAAATTACATGATGTTTAAAATGGTTCATCTCAAATACTCTCCTTAACAAGACACCAATCCGTATGTTGCCAGTAGTGCACAGATTGTACATCATAGTACTGCGTATTGCAATAGGTAACTGTTCAGTGTTGCGGGAATATTGTCATCCTGAGGAACGAAGGATCTGCTTTTACTGCCTGGTGACAAAAAGCAGATCCTTCGTTCCTCAGGATGACAGCTCAACGATTGGATTTTATTTTCAGATAGCAATAGAATGATGCATATGAAATCATCTATTCAACAAGGTAAACAGAACGGTCTCCATAAAGCGGCTGGATTCGGGCTTATGCTGCTTTCTATTCCATGCCTGGTTATGGCATTTCCACCCAAAGACATCAGCATTCTTGCTCCCGTTGCTTTAGCTCTATATTTGAGCGGTTCGATTCTGTTCGGCAATATGTTTCTGGCAGGTGTGATGGGGCTTGTCGTCCTAGTAGGAACAGCTCTTGGGATTACCGGGCTTCCCATTGATACACCGGGGGCAGTTCATGTATTGCTGTTTCTGGCGTGTCTTGGACTGGCTGTCGGAATAACAGGAGCTTCTGCCTGCTGGGCTGTAAAACACAGGTACCAGCCACTTTTCGCGTGGCTTACGGTAGCATTCAGCGGGGTATTGGCTGAGAGACTATGCAGCGTTATTCTACCGGTCAGCCTATCTGTCACCCAACACAATAATCCGATTGCTCTGTCGGTAGCAGGATATGCTGGAAGCAGCGGGATTACTCTTCTGATCTGGCTAGCGGCATCGGGGATTGTCTTTGCATTTACTACCCGGAGCAAAGCGTTAACTATTCTGGCTGCTCTCTGCACAGCGGTGCTAATACTGCCGTTTGCCAACACTGCAAAAGATCCCGGAACAAATATACGTGTGGCAGCAATTCAAGGGAGATATACAAGGGATTCTTACAATGTAACTATGCGGCTACGCGGAACTGGCTGGTTTGTTGCATGGCCTGAGCATTTGATGGATTCCTCCAACAACAGTCCGGTTCGAGCAGCAGTAAATAAGCACAGCTATGTTGCTTATGACTACTCGGAAAAAGTACCGGCAGGCAAACGGTATAATGCTGCAGGACTGGTGAGTCCAAGTGGAGTTCATATCCTCAGGACAAGGAAAGAACATCCATTTATGCAGGAGACCCTCAAGCACCGCAGGGGTAAAGCGCACCCACCTGTATCCGTGCCTGGTGGATTCAAAGTAGCAATTCCGATCTGTTATGATATGCTCTACCCGGATACTGTCCGCAGATTGGTGAACCAGGATGCAGGGCTATTGCTGGTCCCTAATTGTGATCCTGATTCCCCCAGGTTTATCTCCCAGCACCTGCACAGGGCAATAGTTCAGATCAGGGCAGCAGAGTTCGGGGTTCCGGTTGTCTGGGCAGAGATGCACGGGCTATCGGCTGTCATCGACCGCCACGGCCGGGTGCTCTCTCAAGTCTCCCCGGGTATAAATGCGGCAGCCACCGCCACTATAAGTCCTGGTAAACCAACTATTTATGCCCGTGCAGGGAATTGGCTGCCGTATGTTTGCATTATATTTCTATTCCTCTGGATAAGAATTGTAAAGAAACCTGTGTCAATGCAATCTCCTAACCAGAATAAGATTTGATTCTCAGTTGAACTTTACAAGCTCAAAGTTCTCTGCTGCGTACGTTATCTGCATTTGCGGTGTATGAGTTCCCAGTTTTATCTCGCTTATCTTTTCCAGATTAAAATGATTGTTGGCATCTTTGGGTGTAATAGGCAGCCAACCCATGTCGCGGAATAGCAGCAGCATGTGCTGTTTTCCTGGGTGTACTGTCATTCCTGTCATATAAGTAGCTCCATTGGGTTCCAAAAACATCATGAATATCGTGCCATCCTGGTCTGAAGTCAGATCGAATGCTATTCCATCAAAGCCTGTGAAATCCAAAGGCTTATCAAAATGGAAAACAGGATAGACCCATCGGTCACCAACGCCCTTAAATAGTGTCTCGAAACGCACGATACCTTGAGCAGGATTCGATACTGTAACCGTGCCGTGAGAAGCACATGATGGTATCCAGGCAGGAGCGTTGGTCCAGTCCAGAGCTTTGCGGCGGGTAGGAGTCAGCACCAGAGCATTGGGACGGAAGGAACTTGCAGACGGCCAGACTTTTTCCTTACCGAATTTAGCACGCACATTGAGTCTTTGAACGCCCAGGCCTGATGGATTAGCTGTAATTTTAAATGTCAGCACTTTACGGTCCATAGGTCCAAGTTGCACAGTTTGTTCTGTCTTATCTATTTTCCACTTCGGAGGAGGGTTAACTTTTATAACTCCTGACGCACTTTCATTCTCGCTAAAATTGTATGCTTCAACAGTGTAGTTAAATGAGAGGTCGCTGCTTGTAGCGCCAAGTTGATAATAATCTCCATTCTTATCAACCGGCAGGTCGCAGTGTCCTGCTATTACAATCCGTGATGGCTTGTTGACCGGTAGTTTATTGCGAATGGCTGGCTTCAATTTGAGTCTTTTTGAGAGCGTGTCTCCGATGTCCAGTAGATAGACCGGATCCTGACCAATTTTAACAAGCACTGTGCCATTGTTAGCTTTAAGCTGCGTTGTATCACCGAACATGTTCGCCACACGTATGAATGACTTTTCGGTCGGAATGGTCAGATCAGAATCCTTGTCTGCCCAGGCCACCATCACCTTACCTTTTGGAGTAGAGAAGATATGCGAGGTAACTTTAGGGTTTGATTTATATTCACCCAGATACTCCGATTCCCCCAGGATGTTGGCTGCAGCTGAAAGGGCAATAAATGCTGGACGTGGAGTCATATCAGGATATAGTATTCCGAACTGAAGCTGGTCCTCTGCATAGTTCGGCAGCACGAAGAAGAAGTATTTGTCATTACCTACTGCAAGGGTTGTGGCGACTGACTGGGGCATAAATCTGCACTGTTTGTGGAGTTCTTCAGGCAACAAAAATCTATCGGGTTCCCGGCCACGGAGCAGAATTCCGGCTTCCGTCATCCAGGCTGGTCGATTTTGAGCGTGATACTTTTTGAGAATGTCATTAAAAGGCTTTATGCTCAAGGAATAGAGGTTGCTCATCGAATGATATTCGGGTTGGCAATACCTGTGCCAGTTGAAAATGTCAGAGTATTCGGCTGCTCCGAATTCATATATGGAATCCTGGAAAGCCAGATTTGTGTCAGCTACGAATGAAGTCTGCAGCACCATAGCTTTTGGATTGCCATCTTTTATTCCAAAGTATGCAGCTTTCTGGAGTCCTCCAAACCTGTCGCTCAGGTCCCCAAAGAAACTGGAGGCCGGTTCGTTCCAAACCTCCCAGGCAGAGACCTGCGGGGCAAAGTGGCTGGATGCGGTTTTCATGAATTGATATACATCACGCAGATCATCCGGGCATAGTGTGTAGTATTGCTTATATCTCTGCAGTTGAGTCCATCCGGGTGCATCGTGCCATACGCGATAGATATGTATTCCCTCAGCAGCCAGAGTATCTGCAACTGTCTGATATTTCCCCCAGTCCAGTTTTCCACGCTCGGGTTCAATAGGATTCCACCACAGCTGTTCACTTACCCATGAAATACCCGCCAATCGAAGCATTTTGGCATAGGGTTTTCTGTATGATTCATTGTGCAAAAGCAGATCACTTGAAGAAACAGCCCCAACTCTACCGTTATATGGCAATGGAGTGTTACCCCGGTCAATTATTACTCCAAGGGTTGTGCTTGCATTACCGGCATCATCACGGCAATTTAACTCATACCATCCGAGTTTCAGACCCGGTAAAGATATAACAGCAATTCCATTTTGTGAAGGTGATTTCCCTTCTGCAGCTGTGTGACCATAGTAATCGACAAGAGTATACTGTAAATCCCCTTGAACATCTGAAACCGAGAGCAACGCTGCGTTTCCTGCAGGGAATATATTACCCGGAGCATCACTGGTAATTGTCATAGCCACTGCTCCAGTCGATATAAGAGCAACCAGCACTAGGGAAATAACTACAATACATAAACGTTTCAACAGCTTGTACTCCTAATTACTATCCTGCTATATAGCCTGCTTGCCGGACAGACTCTCGATTTCGATCTTGATAACCGCGGTTCGGTTCAACATTTCATCAGGAAACGTGAATTCCCTGTCAGAATACTGAGCCATTAGAAGGTCCAATGCTTTTCGCATGCTTTCGTAATCATCAAGAACCTGCGCTGTACCGGTGCCCATAACACTCTGGTATTTCATCCCCCAGCCGCAACCCTGTTCAGCTTCTATGATACCTAATGCTATATCGAACTCGAAGCAGACCTTGTTGTTCTTACGAATAATATCCAACTTCCGGCCTTCTTTTGCACAGTGTACATATAAAGCTTCGCCATCATATCCAAAACAGAGAGGCACAATATAAGGCTGCCCATCATCCGAAAACCCAATCCGCACAACCTGGCTGCGGCGGATGATTGAATCTATTTCAGCTCTATCTTTAATCTCTTTTTCGCTTCTTCTCATTGATATTCACCTGTATGGTATTGGAAAATAGGCTTTGAATTTTTGGTGTATTTGATAGTGTTTCTGCTTGTAATCAGCCCTGGAGATGATTTTATGTACATATTCTGTGGGTTCACTCGTATCTGTCCATCTGTTTAGCACTAAATTATACTCTGATAAATGAATACGTCGACCGTTATAAATGTGGAAGTTACAATCTATAAATTTATGTCCTTTATGTCCATACCAAATATGCACATCCGCGGAACCGATATATTCATACGGAACTCTCCAGTTACTTGATGGTATTATGCTGGTATGTATTATTGCTTTGTCTGTAAAGTAATAACAACTACTATAGGACAAAAGCACACATACTGCACTGATGAATGCAAAGATATATGATAGTCTGCCTGGTTTTCTGCAAATCTGAGGCAACCCATTGAGAAGAAACTCAGCTTGCTTTCGACATGGTTCAACAACAGTATCAATCATCCAAATGACCACGCATCTGACTAGAAACTCAGACAAAACAGGCAGGGATAATACCCTTAGCCAATGTAAATCGGACAGAACATATACTGTTGATTTGCCCGGATTCAACCATGCAAATAAAGACCCGATTGGATCTATGAAAAGCATTAATGCAAACAACCAAATTGAACCTACAAGAGGAATTGGGACGGCTATATCGACCCAACGTAAACGCCACCTATTGTCTCTGGATTGCCAACTAATATATTCTTCTATCTCCCAACGTTTAAGTCTTGGTTCCTGCTTTTTTTGTTTGGTCATACTACCTCCTTTAAGCTATTCCGAATATGTGATCGGTACTTTAGTCTTTTGGCTGATGTATTGGATTGTGGTGGTGAGTTTCTTTCTTCGTTGACCGCGTAGTATCTGTTCTGAGAGACTGATTTTCTCTCCATCTCGAAATGATAATATGTACGTCGAGTAAGAAACCTTTTGATGATTTCCGCTGTCTCTAGATGGTTTCTGCTGGATTGAAGTTATATCAGAATAACTGTGCCTTTTTTCACTGATGGATAGGAACGGATTATCATAAATCTGATTGCTTTCTATCCGCACATATGTATCCGTCACCAACACAGTTGCAGCCAGACTTATTGCTGTTAATATCCCAAAAATCCAACGATCCCGCTTGGACACCGGATAACCGTGAATGTGTAAAAGCTCGCTGGATTGAACCGGACACGAATAAGCTATCCTCTTTATAACAGGACTCAGTAATGCATGCACCAACACACCAATGGGGATCATCATAGTCAAAGCGCATGCAAGTTGGGCTTCTGAATAATAATACAGAGTGCTTGAGCTAAATCGAATGGCAGCATATAAATATCCAAAAGGGTTCAACATACATAACATCGCGCCAAATATACCACTGAAAATGGGGGCTACTGCCAGATTGCTAATTCTCTTTAGGTTACTCTGAATTTCCACAGGTTGTGATGCGATGTATGCACGGGCAACTGATGCAGATTGTACCTTTTTCTTCTGCAGTTTTTTCCAGTCTGCATTTGCTGCAACGAACGTACTTGGATGTGGAACAGCTCGTGTAGTTCTCAGGTTGCGGACTACAGCCAGTCTCAGATCGTTGGCTTCAGGTGTGTTTGTATTCAATGGTAGCCAGATTACACGTTTTGGATTATCAGCTTTAATCCAAAATTGCTCTTTGTTCGCACCGTAAGCTGTCACTTCATACCAATAGATAGTAACTTTTTCGAAAACCTTTTCGGCAACTATCTCGGAATCGGTAACTGATATATGGCGTGGTTTATGTGCAATGAACAGGAAGTATACCGGCAGCATTAAAGATAGCATGCAAAATGATAAAACAAGACCTCCGATTGCGTGACCTTCAGTAATACTGGAAATTTGAAAATATAATATCCCAACAAAAATCATCAGAGCGACTATAACCGAGGCGATAGCTCCACTGTATTTGCTTTCAACAGTATGCGGCACAGTTTCCGGGATTGCTTCCCATAAACCAAATTCCTCATCGTTCAGAATTTCATTGAAAACACGTCCGCGTTTTCTCATATGCTGCCATATTGAAGCAGTCAGCAGACACCCATGCAACTTGCTTGCTGTATCGCTTATTTTAAATCTGAAGAAACCTGTAGTTGTGGTCAGTGTGATCCTGTCCCCCCAGTTCGCATCGTCCTTTCTGGAGACATCCAATATTTCTTCCCAGGGAATAACTCGTTTTCGAAGTAAAGCATATGCCAAAAAGCCTTCCCTGGATATACCATAGGTTGAATACGAAAATAGTATCCTGCCAACGATCCAGATCACACAAAATGACATTACAGCCATCAATGAAGTGATTCTGACCATTTGATCACCATCCAGATAAGTGCGATATCTCAAATATGACCAGGTAATCAAAACTACTGGTACCAATATAAAACCCAGGTAACCAGCAACAAGTGCGGTTCTTTCAGCCAACTGAGGTTTAAGCTCCTCCAATCCCGGCAGATCAGGTAGGCTGGAGGGATCTGGCTGGATTGATTGTGAATCATTCATTTGCTTCTCCGAATTGTTAGCGGCGGTCTATTATGTCTTTTATGGGAATGTTGATATTCTGGCTGATTGCGAAAATTGTAGTTTTTGGGGATTTGATGTTTACTTCACCGGAGCTATCTCCCTCATTTGCGGTTATGGTGTATCCATCACGCATTATGATACTGTAATAACTCTCATATCTTCGATTATAGCTTTCAGTATATGTGATGTCCGAGATATCATTGAACCCGTATGTTCTGACAAATGGCGGGAAGGGTAAGCCTGCCTGTATGCTGTTTTGCGTGATCATAAAACTGTTATTGAGACACAACAGGGATACAATAATACTAAACACGGCAAGATAGATAAAAACTTTGCGCAGAGTGGGTGTCCATCCGGTAATGCTACCTATTTGTGCGATCTTCTGATTGTTGCTTGTAACACGATTTAAAAGAAAGAGTGAGAGTAACAGGGTGATTGAAAGGGTAGTAGTCAGCACTGCTATTACCGGATGATTTATATAGTAGCAAACAGATCCTGTAACTTTGCACACTATGTTTTGGTAACCTATTAACATCACAAACATCATAGTTATGAAACTAACAACAAAGGGCATAACTACAAGATTATGAATCAAGCGTGAATGCGACTTGTCTTCATCGGTTGCTGAACGTAGATAACGTACTTCAGCATATGCAATATCCTGCACAGCGCCTTCATCTATCATCTTCTCATTGATATTATCAGGTGCAATCATATCAGGATGAAAGACTGCCAGTTTGGGATTGTTTAATCTGATGCAGCCAAGTATAAACCTGGTCAGCTGGTCATCTTGCTTGAGTTTCGATCTAAATGCCTCGGTATTTATCGGATTCCGGTGACTACGACTAGTGAAAAGCATAGCAAAAGATAAACTTACTATAACAAAACATCGCGATGGATATGCAGCTGTAATTTGTGTACCTTCACCATTGGTTTTTATGTCAGTAGCTTCATTCCAGGTCATACTGACCTTGAACAATCCCTTATAACCCCACATGCCACGATTATTAACATGCACCACGAATACAGGCATAATAAACGGTGCAAATAATCCACTGCCGATCATAAATGTCAGGAGAGGTAATACCAAAAGTGTTGGTGTCACATTACAAGTGCTGAAGAAAGTTACACCTGCCCAGACAATCACGACGCTACCAAGCATCATCACAAGGACGAGTGCATACCCCATAGGATATGGATACTGAGTTTTGGTTGGTAATTCAACCGGAGTCCAGAAACTGAGTTCCTGTTGCAAAAGCGTGATCCCATTTGATTTGTGGTATTTTCTCAGGTGCTGCCATATGGATGCGACCAGCCTGCAATACTGCATTCTCTCATTAGACCTGCTGTATCGAATTACAATTGACTCCTGAGCTGTACCTAGCTTAATCTCATCTTTGCCATCCTTGCTTTTTGTGCGAGTGGCGCTGGTAATATCATTCCAGGAGTAGTGTTTCCTCCCAAATCGGGACTTAATAACTAGTCCTTCGGGTATGGTTCTATATTCCAGATAGTTGGTCTTCCGTTTATAGAGTAACCAGCCACCTATCAAAACCATTAACCCGCAATACATTTCAAGATCCAGTAATGCAATGTTCTTATATACAGCCGCGATAATAACGGCATGTATAACAGACAGCAGGCAGTAGACGATAGCGTACGGGACCATTTCACCTATTCGGTAAAAGGCTGTTTCCAATCCTGGTAAATCAGGTAACGTGGAGGGACCTATATGCTGTGTGTTATCTGTCATTGGATAATGTCCTAACTTAAAGATTAGGGAGTTATTGGCACATTGGACTGTTGGCTGACGTATTGCAAAGCCTCGTCTAACCTTTGTCGATCATCTTCAAACATCGATCTACCAGAAAGAATGATGCTGTCCCCATTACGAAAACCAATATTGTAAATATAATACTGTATTTTTGAAGAATTGTTTTTTGTGACTGGTTCCTGTGTGATTGAACTTAACTGATCAAATCCATACATCATTCTTTGTGTTGCAAAAAGCCTGTTGAAACAGATATCTTGCCTATCAATCATATAGTAACTGTTTACATTGAAGATGATCATTATAAGGCTTAGAACAGATATAACATGCAGCGTAACTCGTCCATATCGAATATTAAATAATGGGTTCAAGCTTTTCAGTTCATTCCACTCTTCCTGTGAATTCGCTGTTAGCTTGCTGATGAATGGTTTTACT
Source organism: Abditibacteriota bacterium (assembly GCA_942493375.1). GTDB lineage: Bacteria > Armatimonadota > UBA5829 > UBA5829 > UBA5829. The sequence continues at coordinate 2,451,913 of OW818698.1, forward strand.
ATAGACTGAGTAACAAAGAACACCAGGGGCATTGGCAATATGAGATTTAGAAATGGATGAGGAGAATAATGAAATATTGTATTGGGAGTCGAATGAACCAGTGCAGAAAGTTTCCACATCGGGTCTAAGGCCATTGAAAACAATCCGAAAAACACTGCCATAATTAAGGGCAGTTGAAGAAGATAATAAGCAGAGTTGAGATTTTGGCGGACATCAATGGGCAAAGACGCAAGATAGTCTTGTATTATTTCTCGTGTATTGGATCTTAGCATCACATCATTACCTCGGTTTCTGTTGAATAATCTATTATTTGAATTGTGTGTTTTGTTGGATAGTGCGAATAACAGCCAACGCACATTAGTAATCAGACTATGCTTTCGACCGACAGAGGACAAAAGCGAGGCTTTCACGAATAATGTGCACTATTCAACTCAGTAGCCGTAGACTTTCTATTTCAACATTATCGCCTCAATCGAATGCGGCGGGATTTTGAGTTCTACTTCCATTTTTTCAGGTTTCTTTGAACGGTTGGCCCAGTCTTCATGTCTCAAGCTTATGTGTTTTATTATCTCGTTATCCTTCGGATTGAGGAATAAGATGCGGTCTGGCAGGAGAGTTGATCTAATGCCATCGGGAGTGTTATCGATCAAAGGAGCATTTTTGTAGTTCTTGCCGAAGTCGGAGAGGTGGTAGGTTAGATGCGTGGCGGCGTCTACCAGCAGGTCTGTCTGGTTGCCTTTGACCGGGATCTGGATCACCAGACCTTTACTCACTTTACGGACGCACGATGCGGCTACTTTCTGCCAGTCGAATTTTCCGTTTGTCTGCACATCTGACAGGTTTGGAAGTTGCCTGGGAACCAAAGACTTCCAAAGGGATTTATCACCCTCTACGGTCTCCACATTACCCAGATCGCATGTCAACAATACACCGCCGTTCTTTACCCAGTTTGTGATCTTGCACAGAGAAAAGGCTTCGGTGACATTTCCCATTACATATGCCAGCACCCGGTAATTTTTCAATGCGCCGTCTCTGGCCAGGAACTCATCTACTACATCATAGTCAAAGCGGTCACGGCCTTTTTCTCCCAGCATATAGGAATCGATAGGGTAATTGTTGGCACCGGAGTGCAGGCGGTGGTCTATTGTGGGGTTGAATATTGCGAAATCAACAACAGGCATTGCACCGGTCATGTGATCCTTGTATACACTCAGTTTGTCCCGGGCAGCATCCAGGTTTTGCGGGTATTCAAAATAGACCTGAACTCCGTTTGAGACATCGCTCCAGACTCTGGCAACTTCGGCATCCGGTGAGACATCTCCCGGCGGTTCGGTGTAGTAGGGACAACCGTAGAAATGAGAAGCAGTGGAGACGCGCTTCAGGCCATAGTATGAAACATTTCCTGGTGTCTGTAACGCCAACCCGATCTGTTTTGCCATTTTTGGTGTAGCTGAGTAGTCGTTGCCAAATCTGGTATCTTCGGATGCATAACCAACACTGACAATCATCGGAGTTTTCGGGTAGAACTCCCGCATTAACGAGGTCAGCTTGGGGACAAACCGTAACCATTCGCTGTAATACCATTCAATAAAATCCAACCACCCGCGGCGGTCGGTTGCTTTACCGGACTCCCTGGCGATAGTTGCAGACTTATCATCGGTAAGGTCGGGATAAGTAACATCATTCCAATTATCAAATGACGTCCCCCAGCGCTTGTTTAGTGACTTCAGACTCTTGAAACGCTGCCGCATCTGAGCCCGGAAATCTGCACGAGCGTATGGATCTCCACACCAGTAACCAGGATGAGCATGCTTTTGCGGTACCAGCCAACTGGTCATTGCAGCAGGATAGCCGATCTCACCATAATCAGAGGGTGTAGCAATACGGATCCAGTCTACTTTGGTTCCCATTGCCTTGTACTGGGCTGAATAGAAGTTCCGGTAGATATCCCAAATATTCGGAGCCCAGGGTGACAGCTGCATGAGTTTTTCACCGTGTTCAGCACACTGGTAAGGCACAAACTCCGGGGATTCAATGAACCATTTGGGAGGAAAATGCACCCATGCAAAGAAGATATAGCCAAACCCCGCAGCATGCAGAAGGTCAGCATTCTTTTCGTAAAGGCTGAAGTCCCACTTGCCCCTCTGAGCTTCTGCTATTATCCATGCCTGGTAGTCGCAGTCAGCAAAGCAGGATATCCTCTTGAGCTGCTCTATATGCTCCGGGCTTGCCCAATCATTGGCAGCAACAGGCCCATTGCTGGTACCAGCTTCCATCATAAACCGGGTTACGCTCAGGTTTCCTGTATAGAACGGAATCTTCGTGGGACCGATAGGGGGCATGTCATCTGCTCCAACACAGGGAGTAGAGAAGCATATTGCGACAAACAGCATCAATATTCTAATGTGAAATGTGTTCATAAAAAGGAATTCGACACGGCTGGTAATAAACCTTCTAACGTGTGAGTAAATGGGTGTAGAAGCGCTGGTAATGTGTTATGTTTAGGGGTGTAAATATCCCTCCAGGTTAGCTACCTGGAAGGACTATTATGCTACTCTATTGGAGCGGGTTCAGGTTGTATATGAATGTTCTTCCGCTTCCTTCGCTTACTGAAATCGAGCGCACTTGCTGGGTATCCGGGACACTAAAGACCCATCTAAACTGTAGTTCCTTGTTTGGATTTATCTCTGCTTTCAGGTCCTGGTCTTTGTTTACATAGAAGACTTCCTCTCCCCAGGGAATCCCAAGTTCATTAACAGCTACCAGCACCGGTTTGAATGTCGACCAATCGAAAGAGTGTTTCTTGAATATCACATTTTTTGCCGTGCCTTTGACGATCAGATAACGATATCCCTCTTTTGGAGCCTGATTTCTAAATGGTGCAGTAGAAAAGACAGCGCTATCGATTTTGGCGTGCAGTTCACCGAAAGGATAGTATTTTCCCATTTGAGCTGGAACTATTTCTAAGGCGGATGATTTTGTGAAGTCACGTGGATCTGCTATGTAATCAGGAAGTGGTGTGGCTTTATGTTGTATGTCATATCTCAGTGCCTGTTTATCCAACGATTGAAATATCAGATTTGGAATCTCACCTTGTGCCGGGACAAGTATGGCTGTATAGAGCATGATCTTCTGTGCGGGCTTCAGATATGCTCTGCCTATTGCATGTGTCGACTCGACCGCTACATCCTGTAAATATCTCCAGTTGACGTTGCTGGAATCAACAGCAAAAATGTTCATCGATGACCAGTTTACATAACGAACACTTGGTACACAGTTCTGCAGTGTGTAGTGAATGATTAGAAGCTTCTCATTGGATTTAGGAGTGATTATGCTGTTTCCAAATCTGATAGGTTCAACTGAATATTGAAGCTTGTTGAGGGTAACATTGATTGGGTCTCTATTGCCCAGCACATAGGTCACACCCAATTTAGCATGACTACCATTTAGCAGTTTTGTGCCCATAACGACCGTATTCGGCAGCTTTTTTACGGTTGTCTTTTTCACTGCAGACATAACTGGAACAACGCAGGACACAAATGCCAAGGCTAGAATTGTACATATCATCGCTTGTGAGACATTTTTCATCTTTTTATCCTTATGCTTTTACATATAAGCCAATTTTTATAGTTAATACTCCATAAGTATATCCATCAGTAGCTTGCTCGAAACAATCACACAAGCTCTATGCATTCCCAATAGAGTCAGAATGAGACTTTGCTGACCTCAGGTATTCTTGCATATCATCTCGTTGTTTCCGTATAATAACCCGACTAATAGTTCAAATCAGGAGAATCAATTATAGTGATCAAATATACATTTCCAGCAGTATTAATCGGACTGGTATTATTCTCTAGCATAGTTTTTGCAGAATCGCTATCTGCACAATGCCCTGTTATTAAAGCAGAATCAGCGCCTGTTATTGATGGCAAACTGAACGATCCAATCTGGAAAACTGCTCCCAGGAGCCCGAACTTTACGGACAATACCGGGAAGATCCCGGCAAAACCCGGAGCGTATTTTAGATCGGTCACTGATGGCAAGTTCCTCTATATTGCTATTGAGCTTATGGACCCTGAGTCATCAAAACTTCCAAAGAAGAACCTGGGCAAGGACAAGTTGGAGTGGGCTGAGGATGTTGAAGTATTTCTGGCTCCTGCTGCTGACCAGCCTGAGTATTATCACTTTGGGGTGGACCCTGCAGGCTCTGATGCAGACTGTAAAGGACTTGGTAACCCGATTGATTTTGGTTGCAGCTGGAAACACAAAGAGACTATAAATGCCAAAGGCTGGGTAACTGAAATGGCGCTTCCGCTGACTGAACTGGGTCGGGCACAGGGAGTGAAGACCGGGGATATGCTGGGTTTCAACATTTGCAGATCTACAAAAGGTTTTGTGCCCCTGCAGTGCTGGTCACCATCGTTTGGGGGATTCAACAACAGGGATGCTTTCGGAACCCTGATTATAGGTGGGTTCAAAGCAGCAGCAGTCAACCAACTCAGTCTGGTTTCAAATCACTTCAAGAGTCTGAAAAAGCAGGCAGCAATATCCCCTGCTATCAAAGATCGGCTGGTGCAGATTTCTCTTGAATATGCAGGATTACAGGCAAGAACGAGCCGGATAGTAAACCTTGGTGACTGGAACAGGTTCAAATCTGACTGCGCAAAACTCGATAGTAAAATGAGCCTGGCAGCACTGGTTGGCAGGGACTTAATGATATGGACGGTTAATCCCTGGGCGCTTCCCTGGGCCGATACTCTGCCTTCACCTGAGACCAAAACTGTCGATTCGATCACTATAAATGCATTCCAGGGGGAATACATCACCCGGGCTGTTGCAATAACAAACGCTACCGATGACACGGCATCATTCAGGTGCATTGCAACTGACCTGGTTACACAGAGATGGAATAAGCAAGCCCCTGGGTTGAAGCATCTGAAACTATATGAAGCGCAGGAGGTAGCGCTCAGAGGCGGAGGTAAACAGAGAGATCCACTTCCTGAACTAAGAATTGAGAGTGTGGTGAATCTATCTCCGGGTCGAAACTCTGTTATGTGGGTGACACTGGATACAAATGGACTGGAACCGGGCCAGTGGCTTAGCACAATAGTAGTCAAACCCACTGTCCGTGTTGAGCTGCAGAAGAAGATCCGAGTTACCATAAACGTCCTTCCTGCACAGTTACCAAAAGGTCCTGAGCCTTATTCCTGTAACTGGGCTAACTACGGTCAGCCTACATGCGAGAAATATCCTGAAGCTTGTTACGAGGACCAAAAGCAGCACCTGACTAACGTGCATATCCTCGATTGGCTGACTGTTGGGAGTGTGAAATTCGGTCCGGATGGCAAACCGGCAAATGATCCTGACTTTTCGAACATCGACAAGTATGTATCAATATTCGGTACAGACCAGGTTTATGTAATTACATCCGTATACGAGTGGCTCCCGAGAGAACTCGGTGGCGGTGGTTCGTGGACAGACAAAGAACAGGCCAACTTCACATGGCTTGTAAAACTGGTGCGGAAGCATTTTGAAGAAAAAGGCGTGGGTGTGCGCAACTTTGCGTGGTATCCAAAGGATGAACCCTGCTCTGTAGAAGATGGAACATTTGTTGCCAACTTCGGTAAGCTGTTAAAGGCTGCAGACCCGGAACAACAGATATTCACTACCGTGTTTAACCGTGTGGAGATGAAAGCCCTTGAGATAATGGCTCCTTATGTAAATCTATGGGTGCCTTCGATGTGGCTGGCTGAAGAGCAGACTAATCTGATCAAGAAACAGAAAGTCAGGTTATTCTCCTATTCAGTTCTGGGAAGAGATTCCGGACCTTATTGGCACTACAGACTGGATGCATGGAGAGCTCTTGACAGAGGCTATGAGGGCATTGGGTTCTGGGACTATAACGACTGCGGTGGTAGCAAAGGCGCCAGCGTCTGGGACGACAACGACGGCGACAAGTCGGACTATTCGATCATATACGAAGGCAATGATAAGCCCATCAGCAGTGTCCGTTGGGAAGCCTGGAGACAGGGCATTCAAGACTATAGAATGCTTAAGTGGCTGACTTCACTTGCAGGAAGGAATAAGGCGCTGCCGACTGAAGCTGTCAGTTCTGTGCTAAAAGACAATAAGCCTGCTACAGCAGATGCATATTACGAGAAAATGCGAGAGGAAGTTATCAAGTCCCTGGTTTCATCGGGCAGCATCCCGAGTTCCTCATTGGCAACTGCAAAACCATTGGTATGCTTGACCGGCAATGGTGGGGACAATGTGGAGAATGTCGATACCGGCGGAATCTATACATTCTCGAAGTTCCCGGATGAGATGTACGGCGAACGCTGTGGAGCTAAAGAGGGAGTCATATACTTCCAGGGTAAGAATGCCAAGACTGGCATACAAGCTCAGAACCATTATGATGGACTGATAACCGATGGGTTGCTATCATACCCATCCAACTATGTAATCTGCTCATGGGCACCTCAGACCTGGACGACAACATTTGATCTGCAAAAGAGCTATACTCTCAGCCATCTGCTGGTGTATGTGGATTCGAAAGGCATCATTGCATCGATCAGCGACACCGGGAAAGATGGTTCATGGGAAAAGGTCTCCGAAATCTCTAATATAGAGACTGGTCCAAAGAGTTTCGATGGCGCGGCATTGCTTGACCTTGGTGGAAAGAAAGCCAGATTTATTAAGCTGGACATGCAAACTGAAGGGCAGACAGTAAGATTCGGCGAATGTCGGATATTTGGGTGGAAGTAGAAAATGCTGAACAAGATTAATATGATTTCAGGATTAACATGATTTGAAATTCAATTACAGTTGGGAAGTAATTTTGAATTGCTTCCCAACTGAATTGAAAGTTCCCATCGTGTCCATCTTATAAATCCTTAAAATCCTGTTCTAAAGTTTTCGTATTATTTCGGCGGCGGTCTGTTCGTAGATTTTTTGCCATTCGGGGGCAAGGAAACATTCTGTTACTTCGTATCCACCTTTAGTGTAGTCCTCTGCGGGAGGGCCGTAGTGCATGTAGCCGTTTGAATATGCAGCCATAAATGTATATTTATATGGGGAAGCGGTTTTGACGTTTAGGCCTACCTCGATCAGTGCTTCTGTCGGGCAGGAAATCAATACACAATCACCTATCTTAATCCCCATTATCTCAGCTTTGATTGTATCTTCCCCTGACTCGTCATTAAAGGCTTTGTGCAGTTTTAGTGTGGCAATCTTATCCTGAATTCTGGCCAGTCTTTCCATTGCATGAATATTGCTGACGTACTTTTCTATGTTGGCTTTGTTTACTTTATCCATTGCTTCAAGATCGGTATTGCCTATCTGTTCGGACTGCATGTAATGATATGAATAGTCCATAGGATACTCGGGATTGAGAGCATATTTGAGATAGAGAGGTAGAAACGTTCTGAAATTCAGGCTGGTGAATCTTAGTGATGCCAGTAATTCGGCTTGTTCCTGCAACAAGAGTTTAACCTGCTCAGGAACATCAGTCCTCCGGGGAAAATCAACTGTTTCAGAAACAACTTTTAACTCAACATTTTCGGTTTTTATATCTCGCAGAGCTTTTAAAGTGCTCAATCCGAGCATTGTGCCAGCTGGTTCAGAGTCTCTGGGACGATCATTGTCTTTGTATAACACTTCGGTTATGTCACCGCCAGCGCCTTGTAGAAACAGAGCCATGGCGCCGTCACCAAGATTCTCTTCAATAACCTTTGACGCGAACCCCGGATAGTTAGCTGTAATTGTCCCTTTTGGAACACCAAGAAGAGGATGGCAGGCGAAATTGTAAACAACAGCCAACGGGTGGCCGTCAAGTTTGTCGATTCTGATTATTCCGATCTCAGGGTCAACTCTGCCAACTCCCTCTACCTCATCATCCGGTGGACAGGGATTTGCATGGCGGATTGTCCAACCCAGGCCATTTTTCATTTTAAGAGTCCGGTTTATCATTATCCGGTCTTCATGGCCAACCCCTACTCCGATCTTTACTTCTTGCATATTCTGCAAGGCACGGCTGACTGCATCGAATGTCCTGTTTACCTGCTCTTCGTCATCACACAGCAACCGTCCAGGAGGGTGAGTATGGGAAGCGTTTACTAAAACATTTTGCCCGTCTATTCCCAACTCATTCTGGATTCTGGCGCGTAATTTGGGCAAGAAGTCGTCCTTGATATCTCCGATACAGCCAATCGCAACAGCATCCATAGCAATAATAACGACCCTTGTATTGCCATCATCCAGAACCAACGCTTTAGCGTACAGAGGGTCATTAACCACAGTTCCAGGTGCGTCTGTGGTTATGTTACTTTTGGCAACGCCTGCACGCAGAGTTTGGACGCGACATTTGTTTTCCATTTAGTGCTCCTGACTATGACAATACTCGGGACTATAGGTACGGTGTATTAGATTTTAAACCATTATACATTCCGGATTCATTTGCGGATAGCGTAGAAATATTTGCCCAAGGATTCCCCTCCTTTGGATGCCAACCTCGGATAATTTTCAATAAAATGCAAATGCCATGTGGGAACCAGTGCTGTAAAGGGTATATCAAGCATATCAAGTATGGATATCAGGCAGGCACAGAGTCAATATAATTGTCATGCTTGTGTAGAGTAACTGATATAATTAATGAAATACTAATTGAGCCAGATTGATCCTGAAGCAGGATAAACTGGTATTTATAAAATCGACTGAACTATAAGCGGAGTGTGTAGCTCTGCATTGTTTCTTAAAGGAGTAACTGTATTGATTATTATTATGGACACCCGGGCAACCGAGGATGAAATCAGCAGTGTGATTGAAGAGATCGAAAAGGTTGGATTTCGACCTTTCGTAAACCCCGGTGCTGAACGGAAAGTCATAGCTGTTCTCGGGGAGATGGATGTCCGCAAAGCCGACCTCGTTGAGCACTTCGAAGTAATGGACGGTGTCTCGCGAGTTGAGCTTATATCCGAACTCTGGAAACTTGCCTCCCGAGCCTACCACCCGGAAAATACCCTTGTTAAGGTTGGAGGGGTGACTATTGGCGGGGATGAGGTAATAATAGCAGCAGGCCCCTGCAGTGTTGAAAGCGAAGGTCAGACAATTGAACTAGCATGGCAGGTTAAAGAAGCAGGCGCTAAGTTTCTCCGGGGCGGTGCATTCAAACCACGCTCATCACCATATGCATTCCAGGGTATGGGTGAAGAAGGCCTCAAAATACTGGCTAAAGCCCGCAATGAAACCGGTTTACCTATTATTACTGAGGTAATGGATACACATGAAGTTGACCTGGTCTGTAAATATGCGGATATTCTACAGGTGGGCACAAGGAACATGCAGAACTATTCGCTGCTGCGTAAGGTTGGAGCTTCAGGATTCCCGGTGCTTCTAAAGCGCGGATTGGGTTCTAAAGTCAAAGACCTGCTGATGTCTGCAGAATATATAATATCCGAAGGCAACCAGAATGTAATCCTGTGTGAGCGTGGAATCACTACCTTTGAAGATTCTACACGCAACACTACTGATATAAACGCTATCCCGGTCCTCAAACAATGGACACACCTACCGGTGACCCTTGACCCAAGCCACGCAACCGGTAACTGGCACTATGTCGGCGCAATAGCTAAAGCGGCTGTAGCTGCCGGAGCGGACGGATTGCTTCTTGAAGTCCACAACGACCCTCAACATGCACTCAGCGATGGTCCTCAGTCCTTGAAACCTAAAAAGTTCAAAGCTCTAATGGAGGATCTGGCAAAGATAGCTTCGGCGGTGGGAAGAACGATTTAGTTGAAAGTTGATAGTGGAAAGTTGAAAGTGAAGGGATTTGGGTAGGAATAAATTTCTTACTGGGATGAGATTTTAAGAAGAACAATTTAGTTGAAAGTTGATAGTGGAAAGTTGAAAGTGAAGGGAATTGGGTGGTAACAATTTTCTTACTGGGATGCGATTTTAAGAAGAACCAGATAGTTGAGAGTTGAAAGTGAAGGGAGTTAGATTTGGTTGTCTAACTCCCTATTTTTATGATTATACGGGGCAGACGGTGGGTTCGCCTCGCATGGTTTTGATCTTTCTGGTTACCATTGGCAGGATTTCCAGGGCGTCTCCTACAAATCCGTAGGTAGCCACACCGAAGATCGGAGCGTTGGGGTCTTTATTGATCGCAATGATCATATCGGAACTTCCCATACCAGCCAGGTGCTGGACTGCTCCACTGATTCCACAGGCGATGTAGATCTTGGGGCAGACTGTCTTACCTGTCTGTCCTACCTGGTGTGCATATGGTATCCAGCCTGCATCGACTGCAGCGCGACTTGACCCTACAGCAGCGCCGATCTCATCAGCCAGTTCTCTCAGTATGCTGAAGTTTTCAGGTCCACCAAGTCCACGTCCACCGGATATTATTATATCGGCGTCCACGAGGTTGACCTTCTCCCCTACCTGCTCAATGAAGTCTACAACCGTGCTGCGGGACTTGTAGAGCTGGGGTTTCGGTTCCAGACGGACAACTTCAGCCTTGCCCTCTGCTCTGATGCAGCTTGTTGGGAAGACTTTATGCCTGACAGTAGACATCTGTGGCCTGGAGTAAGGGCATAGGATGGTAGCCATAATATTGCCACCATAAGCAGGTCTTATTTGACGCAGCAGGCCATCCTCTCCGATTTCCAATCCGGTGCAGTCTGCAGTCAGACCGGTATAGATATTGATAGCAACTCCGGACATAAAGCTGCGGCCAGTTGTTGTGGCGCCAGCCAGGAATATCTCGGGTTTGTATTCGCGGACAACATCAGTCAGAACTCTGCAGTATCTTTCTGCATCGTAGACTGCAAGCTCCGGAGCTTCATACATATAGACCTTGTCAACAGGATACTTCGAAAGCATCTCAACAGCATCGCCAATGTTGTGACCAAGAATGACAACTGCCAGTTCCTGTCCACGGTCATTGGCAAGTGTCCGGCCAATATTGATCAGTTCCAGAACAACCGGAGCTACATGCCCATCGCGTTGCTCTCCAAACACCCAGACTCCGGAGTATTTGCTGAGATCTTCGGTCGGCTGTTTATCTATATCTATGGATATTGCTGAAAAACGGCAGGTGCTTACGCAGGCTCCGCAGTATGTGCAGCTATCCTCAACTATTGTAGCCAGTTTGTCCTTTACTTCAATGGCGCCGGTCGGGCAGGCCTTGACGCAAAGTCCACATCCATTACATTTTGCATTAACTGAGATAGCCAATTAAGCAACCTCCATACATTTCAAAAGATCGACGAGTTTGTCAGCCAGATCGGCAGCTTCACCCTCATATTTATCCCCACCCGTTCTGCACGGAGGAGTCATTATCTTCACAACCTGAGTAGGTGAACCCAACAATCCAATTTTATCTGCAGGCGCATCTATATCAGCAGCACTCCAGGTTGGTATAACTGCTTTTTTGGCAGCCATCTTACCGCGAAGGGACGGTGTTCTGGGTTCATTGATTTCTTTGACAACGGTCAGCACTGCAGGGAGTTTGACTTCGCAGACTTCGTAACCTTCTTCTATAAGTCTCTTTACCCGCATTTTCTTGCTGTCCAGAGACTGGATTTCGGCTACATAGGCTACCTGTCCATAGTTCACATGAACAGCGATGCCAGGTCCGACCTGTCCTGTGTCTCCATCAATAGCCTGCATACCGCAGAAGACCATATCAGGCTCCAGCTTTCTGACAGCCTGGGCTAGAGCGAAAGATGTACACCATGTGTCCGACCCGGCAAAAGCACGGTCGCACAGCAATACAGCATCATCAGCTCCGAGAGAGATTGCTTCTCTAAGGGCACTCTCTGCCTGTGGGGGTCCCATGCTTATGACTGTAACTGTGGAAGGGTCTCCCTCGGCTATCCGACGCTCTTTAACGCGGACAGCTTCCTCAAGGGCATAAACATCAAATGGGTTGATCTGGGTCTCTACGCCTTCTCTAACCAGCGTGTTGGTCTCCGGATTGATCTTGACTTCAGTGGTTCCGGGGACCTGCTTAATGCAACAGCAGATCTTCAATATAAGGCTCCTCTTTGTATATCTTATCTTTGCCGACAAGCTAGATTATTCGCAGACATGAAGTATTGTATATTCTAACTGTAGACGGCTATCAGGGGTAATATTTACCACGCAAATGAAAAGGGCGGGTATACTGCCCACCCAATACTCACTTTATATTGTATATGTTTTTCACGGTTGAAGGCAAACGTTGTAGTCCAGTCGTACCGAAAAATGTCATCCTGAGCGCAGCGAAGGATCTGCTTTTTGGGCTTATTGATAGCTCATAAAAGCAGATCCTTCGTTCCTCAGGATGACAATTCATTCCAGTTCTTTTTCGTAATACTTCATCGTAGCAAGCTCACGCGGCAGGTGGATATCAAATGGCTCCCAGCCTATCCATTCTCCACTGATATAGCCGTCATATCCAATGGTTTTCAGTAGTTCCAGAGCCCTGTGGTGGTCTATGTCACCTGTTCCGATTGGCAATAGATTGTAGTACGCCTTGCTGCCATCGTGTATGTGGAGGTGGCGGATCCATGGTTTGAGAGCTTGGAATGCATAATCCATTGTGACGCCACCAGTTAATACCGGATGCATTATGTCCCAATTGACAGCAACTGCAGAATGGTTTACGCGACTGATCACAGCTGCAACATTGGCCGGGTCGCACCAGTCATCGTGTGTCTCCATGCAAACCGTTACTCCGCGCTCTGCTGCATGATCAGCGACTTGAATAAAAGAGGATACCAACAAGTCGATCGCTTTCTCTCTGGTAAATCCTTCGGGAATGCTACCTCCAAATACACGAATGGCAGGAGCACCAAGATCGCCTGCAAGATCAATACATTCATGGGTCTGTTTAATCATTTCGGAGGTTTTTTCGGGATCGGCATATGTAAGCGATGTTGCTATGCATGCAAGTTTGATTCCACTGGCTGCGATCTGAGCTTTGATTGATTCCCTCTGCTGCAGAGTAATATCAGTCTCAATTCCATGTGCATGGTTACACTCCAAGCGCGGCTCAATTCCATCATAACCACACTCACGGGCGAATTTTAGTGTGCTCGCAAGATCAAGCTCAGGAGTAGAGAAACTCATAAATGAATATTTCATTAGAATGCTCCATTCTCATCAGTTACAATGTAACTACTGAATTTGTTTTGCTGGATAGACGTATAGCATCAAATACGCGAGTAAGCTCAAGCGCATCGTTTGGGGTAACCGGGAAATCCTGCTCATTGCGAATTGCTGCTGCTATTTGGGTGTAGATCTCGTTCTCATCTCCATAAGTTGCGCCTGGAATAGTCTCTTCAGTCAATGTGATATCATCGGGGTTCATGCAAGCATATTGTGTTGGATCGGCTGCGTGTGCCAGTGAGCTTCGATTGATCCTGAATGAATTGCCGCGGACTAGAATAGTGCCCCGATCTCCCTGGATCACCCAACTGGGATGTTCTTCTACAGATACAGTATATTCAGCCTGGACAATCGTTCCGTTCTCCATTGTTATCACAGCCATGAAAAGGTCTTCGACATCTCCAGGATTGATTGTCTGTTTCATTACGCCATATGCGGTTTTTACATGACTCCCTGCAAGAATTACAGGTGGATCAATAATGTGCGCTCCCCAGTTGAGCAAATACCCTCCGCCATATTTTCGCTGGGTCTGCCAATCATCCCGCGTGCCGAAACTGCTTACAACACGTCGGATCATGAAAACATTACCAATAACTCCATCCGCAATCAGCTCTTTAAGACGACGCAGATCACATCCCCACCTTGCAGGAAGCCAGGGGAGCAATTTTTTACCGGATTTTTCAGCAGCAGCGATCATGCTCTCTGCTTCAGCTGTGTTGATTGCCCAGGGTTTGGTTACCAGGACATTCACCCCGGCAGCCAGACAATCACAAGTCATCTGACAGTGCTGATCGCTTCGGGTGATGATGCAGACTAGATCCAGTCGTTCGTTTTCAAGCATCTCGTGGTAGTCGGAGTAAGTCTTGCAGGAAAAACGCTCAGAGGCCTGGTCAAGTCTTTCAGGATCGATGTCACAGACAGCTGTCATTTCAAACGAATCGTTATGTTCGATAGCACCGGCATGCATAGTGCTGCCGCTTCTTCCGTAACCTAGTATAGCTGTGCGAATTTTCATGCTGGTCCCCTGTGTTAATAGCCAGTAGTGGGTCTGAGTTCAACACTTCGAAGTCGCAGTCAGTATAGCGAAACAGGAATGGGGCGTCAAGTGTAATGCAGCTTTTAGAATATAATGAGTTGAGCGCAGTGAGGAATCGATGTTAAGGAGACTTTTCGCTGCGCTCAGATTGACATGTATTACAGAACTTGCCAGGACATTCGGTCGTATTGGCCGGTAGTTGGATAGAACGGCGGAGGGGCTGCTGACATCCGTGGGTCGTAGGAGTAGTCTTTTGCATATCCGGTTGACACCGAACCACCACTGAGTGATGCAACAATACCTCTTACACTCTGTATAAGGCCACCCACAACCTTAAGAGTACCCTTAGTTCCCAGATTATAGTTGTTTACCGAAATGCTGCCGGTTGTATTCGAACCGCCCGCCATCATTACAGCATCTATCTCACGGTTGGCATGAACATGAGCAGAAGTGCCATCGTCGGCAATCTTGATATTTCGAGCAACCAGTCCCAGTGTGCCTGCTGCAAGGTTTACAGCAGCATCAGGGGCCAGGGTTTTATTCGGTCTTGTTTTATAAACAATATCTCCTGTAACCGTAATATCTTTACCACCCGAAGTATCTGTCGCAATTGTATAAGCTGAGCGTTGAGTTATCTGCCCACTAGATACAACATTATCGGCAACGGTACCGCTGAGGGATGTAACATTTCCTGTGCAGTAGATAACACCATTAGACATCGAACTCGCTGTAGTCGCACTTCCAGAACCCATAGGTCCGGAAGTGGTAATAGTGCCTGTAGATTTATTGTAGGTGACTACAGTGGTATTTGTGCCTTGTTTTATAGTCATGACCTGGTTGCCGGTGCCTGAGACCGACATGACAATAGTGGAATCACCTTGAATAAAAAGACCACCATCACTGTCTGCCCGCAGGTATACACCTGTTGTAGTCGGGAACCCAGAGGCTGCCCCCCATGCTGCTTCTTTTTGTGCGGTGGTTGTTGGTGGTAGATTGATAATTTCAGCACCAAGCCTGTAACCCGAACTACCATTTAGGAATACTTTTTTAAATGCCGTTTCAGTCGTCGGTCTACTCGGTGTATAATTTATCCTGGTTCCTGAACCAGTAACCATATCAAGGAAGATGGGTCTAGTAGGAGTATTACTTGACCATGCCGAGTAGTCTATATTGAAGTTAGTACCACCTTTATTATTACTGTGAACCGGCCCATCAATTTTGTCTTTTGAGTTCCACCATATAGCTCCACCACCCGAGGATGTCTCTGAGTCGGTGAAGTAAGCATATTTACCAAAAGAGGATTGCTTAACAACAACCTCAACCCTCTTTGTTTGATTCCTGACAGTACCCGCTGAAATAATTCTATATATTTTGAGAAACTGGGTCGGGTTATGAGTATCCGGTCGAACAATGACACTCCAATTACCTATTGGTGGATTACCAACAGAAGACGTGATATTGATATCAGCTGTCCCAGAAGGAGGGATTGCCTGCTGACGAATCCATAGTGCTCCTCTTTCAGCCCCCGACTCTGCAACATTCAGGGCAGAAGCCCTGGCCACTTGCTGCCTATTGGTATATAGCGAGTTAGAGGTTATAGTTAGCACTGCAACAGTCAATGTGACAATCATAAAAAGTGATGTCAATATGACCATTAGCATCGCTCCCCGTTTACCGGAGACTCTCTTTCGATCTATATGTTTATTCAATGGAATTTGATTGTTGTTCATAATTGCTGCACTCATCAATATGAATAATTTCTCAGATATACGACACGTTGAGTAAGTTGGGTACTGCGACTACCCCTATTAATTGTGGCTAAAGTATTGATAGTGATTTTGATTGAAGAATGGTGTGTAGCTATTTCGTCGTCATCTCCATATTCAAAAGTCAAAGAGCTGACATTTTTCTTTAATAGCACCGGATTATTATTAACTGTTTTTCTCCACAAACACATACCTGTTTGTGTTGTCGAACCCGTTAAATTAGAAAGGTAGTAATCGACCTGGCTATTTGAATCCGACTGGGTCCGGTCATAATAGCCATCAGTCATTCTTAATGGTGGAGTCACGATGAGATGGGTACCGTTTGTTGTTATGGTTACACTCCTGGCTTCTCGTACGTCCTTTACTATGATCTGCATCGCCATGACTGCATCAGTATCTGTATCAGTCTGAGCAACTTCGGATTGATAACAATGCATAGTTGAGACCATCATAGCCGCTGTTCCGCCAAAGATTAACACCATTATCATAGAGGCCACCATTACCTCTATCATCGTGAATCCTTTGGAATATTTTGGTCCAGAGTATTTCCTATAGAAGCACAGTAATTTCTTTCGATTTGGTACAATTGTCATTGCATCACTCCCCATCTACTATGAATGCTTCAAGACTTTGCGAACTATTACTGGTTCTGAGCGGTGCTGCTCTCCATGTAATGGTGACAATAACATGCATAACTTTGTCATTCGTCCCTGGTTCAATATGTGCTTCAAGACTGGTAGTAGGATTTGCCAGGTAATTACTTACTTCATCAACTTGCGTGAACACATATGGCGACGTTGTCCGGGTGGTATCGATTATTTCAGCTTCACTGAGCTCATCATAACCAATGTTAATCCTGCCAAAGCCAACGGCTCTCAGCCGGTCTATTTTATGCTGGCACAAACTGATAGCTTGCGCATACTGACCATTCATTTTGCTTGAAGCCTTTGCCACGATTACTGATGACGCAAATATTACAGTCAGGAAACCAAATACTATAAGCGAAATCATTACTTCAACTAATGTAAAGCCGCGCTTTGTCGAGTTTTTAATCCTGTTGTCGTGCCTTCTATTTTTATGTGTCAACACACTGTTTACCATGATTCATATTCCTGCATTAGTAGTAATTGTGAATAATTTCCACATTAGTCTTAAAAAATGCACATACACCAAGGTGACGCGCAAATGATCTATAAATAGAACCTAGTTATATATTCGGTATATATAGTCAATAACTAAACAGGTAATAATGACGGGGTTTGTATAGATCGACTATTACGAGTACAACTCTTGATGTTTTCCTGAATAATATCTATGTGGAACATTGTGCTAAGATGTTTCGTATCAGTGGAGAATGTACTAGTGATTACAGACTTGAATAATCGGAGGAGCGTGTTGTGGAAAAAAACAACCCTGGTCCTATATGTGTAATATGTGGACAGAATTATTCTCCGGATGATCTCATTCCGGCACGGAGTGTTCGAGATGATTTAGCAAAAGAAATTCGCGCTGATCATCCTGAATGGGGGCAAGACGGGTTCATTTGTCGAGTCGACCTGGATCACTACCGGGAAATGTATGTTCAACATGCCATAGAAGAAGAAAAAGGGGAACTGACCGACCTGGAGCACCAGGTTATAAAAGCTATTGCAGCTCAAGAGCTTCTGTCAAAGGACGTGAACAAGGAGTTTGATTCTAACCTTTCTTTCGGGCAACGCCTGGCTGATAAAGTTGCGGAGTTCGGAGGCAGTTGGAAATTCATTATTATCTTTATGTCAGTGTTATTTCTGTGGATAATAATCAACTCCATCGCTTTATTGACAAAACCTTTCGATCCGTTCCCTTTCATATTGCTCAATCTGGTCCTCTCATGTGTAGCAGCCATTCAGGCGCCGGTCATAATGATGAGCCAAAACAGGCAGGAAACCAAGGACCGTTTGAGGGCAGAACACGATTATCAGGTCAACCTGAAAGCCGAGATGGAAATTCGAACACTCACAGACAAGATGGACCATCTGCTTCACAGGCAATGGGAACGTCTGCTTGAAATTCAGGAAATACAGACTGATCTGATTAGAGAGTTGATCAAAAAATCGGAGAACAATAACAACAAATAGAGAATAACTGGTAAAATGACCTCCCTGTATATAAAACACGGGGAGGTTGTGCGATTATTTTTCCATCCAGCTGTCAGTTCGAATACTGGAAAGATAGATTGGTTTCGATCCAGGCATTCCAGGAGGCAAGTTGTTTACCAGATCGGGAGCCTGGAAGATGCTCGGAACATTGGTCATTTCGTAGTAGTTCGAAACGAACGTTCCAGCAATCTGGTTCTGTTTGGATGAAATGATTTTGTGTTCGGCATAAACTGCCAATGCCATTGTAAGTTGTGCGTCTCCGGAACCTGTAGCAAGTTCTGCTTTGTCGGCAGCGATCAATCCTAGTGCATCTTGAGTAGCAAACTTTCCAGCAGGCAGTATGTTGTTATGCATGTATATGGTTCCTGTTGATACAAGCGTTCCTTTTCCCGTATAGGTAATCGTAGTTCCCTTTGGTCCAATACTTATATTTCCATTCACATATACAATACCGCTGATAGTCATATTTCCTGCTGCATCAATACTTAAAGAACCATGTGGACCGGTGACACTGTATGCCACTCCTTTTGTGATGGAAAGGTTCCCTGATATCACTGTTGCATTTGCCTGAAGATATGCCATGTAATTCGTATAATTGATACCAGTCACCGGATCAGTATAGGTCGTATATAATACACTTGGCATTTCCACAACACCATCACCGAGATCATAACCATTTGAGTATCCGTTATCCGAATGAACACTGCTTGTACCGGCATTACCACCAAATCCATCTGAAACATAGGCACCATCCAGAGTCTCTTTTGTCCCATTACTTGCCTGGTCGGGATCTCCTACTGTTGCTGAGCCCGAAATGCTGACTCTTCCGTGCTTGACCCGCAGTTTCGATTGCAAAGTCTGCACTGATTCACCATGAAAAGTTCCTGGGGTGATACTATTTACTTTAGATTGCAATAAAGCTGACATACCCGAATAGTTGTTTCCTATGTTTGCATTACCGGATACTTCACTGGCCATATCTGTAACTGTCAGAGCAGGATCTCGTGTTCCATTTCCGTTATTATCAATAAACGGTTCTCTAGAATCGCGGTGACCGTCCCCGTCCGTGTCTGTGAAAGGTTCGCCGACATTATATTGTCCATTATGGTTGGAGTCCGTGTACGACTCATTGTCGTCCCATCTGCCATCCCCGTCCACATCCGTATAATTCTCACCGTCACCAAGTAGATGCACAGAACCCCTTATCACAACGTTACCGTTGACACTTTTTCCTGCCTGGCCGACACCACCAAAGATAACATTGTTCCAAACATTCACGTTTTCCCGCGAATAGCTCAACACTATCTTGACGGTGCGAGTCGCTGTGGTCGCTCCCCTTGTCGCTTGACCAATTGATGCAACTACGATCTTGCCGTTTGTAACACCAGATCCACTAATAGCACACAGTTTAAAGCTTTCATCACCACCCAGTGATTCAGTGTAGAACCCATCATTATTGTGGATGTTAGGATTCAGAGATGGATGAGTTGTCCTCCAGGTCCCGGCTGTTTCACCATTTGGACCACCAGTCATTATAAACGAAATGCCTCGTTCGATACCTGCCTCAGCAGCGGCCAGCGCCTCTGCCCTTAGGATGTTTCGTTCCGATAAAGCTAGATTTGTCATGGACAAACCCAGATATGAAACACCCAGCAGCGTCCCAATGCAAACAGTAAAAACGCCTGCGAGCATTGCATTGCCTTGCCGTCCATTAAGTTTTGATTTGAATCCTGTATGCATATATCACCGGTAATTTCGAAGCAAGACTTTGCTATCTACAAGTGCGGATGAAGAGTAGCTGCCAGAACTGTCCAGACTTCGCAGGCTTGTGACAACCGACTCACCCTGAATGCTAAACGAGGCACTGATGATATTCCGCGCAATAACCGTATCTGTTCCATTTTCTCTCCTTACCAGAGTTTTATTCGTTACCAGATAGTAGCGGTATGTAGTCGCGCTGGAAGTCAAATCATACATTGTCTCTCCGTTTGAGGAGTCAGTTACCTTGCCGGGAAACACCACAGTGAGCATACCATTGTAAACACTGGCCGACATACCATCACGCATATCATTACCCAAGCGCTGCGACGCCATAGTGGCTGTCTCTATAGCAGTATTACGACCTACACCTTTGCTCCAAGCATATATCGAAGATATGAGCAAAGTCATAAGGCAAATCAGGATCATCGTGGACAATCCCGTAGCTGTTACGGTCTCTATCATGGTAAAACCTTTGGAATTCATCTTCATAATGCCGGCCTCGTTCGTTTATCTGCTATATAAGTCCGCAATGTTACATTTCTAGCTGTTGTAGAGGCGGATTCATTCCACGAGACAGTAACTACTACCTGTTTTACATCCGCACTCTTGTCAGTAATCGCCAGCACACCAGTACCGTTAGTAAGTTGAGAATTTACAGAGTCTACCGTGGTAAACGAGTAGCCATTTGAGTCCGTTGTACTGTCTATTAAACCTGCAGACAGCAATAGAGGTGCGGTCAGTGACTCATATTTCACCGCTCTGAGTTGCTCTATTTTTTTCTGAGCCAGCGCAGAAGCATTCTTGATATCTTTGGCACGTCTGGTGCAAGTAATTCCGGTTGGAAAAGTGGCGGCAAAGATCATTCCGGCCATAGCCAGAAGGAAAGTAGCGAACATAACATCGACAAGGGTGGTTCCTCTTTGTCCTGCTCTTTCAAATTGTTGAGATTTTCTCTGCATCACAATTCCTGCAATCCTAAATATATTTATTGTTTATGTAGGGCACCTATTTACCTAGGTAGTGCGAGCATCCAGCACTATGCAATCTCGGTTTACCTGTTTACCAGAGCGTTACTGGGTAAACAATTAAAGACATAACACGTTTGTGTCATACCATCCTGTTGTTTTTAGCCCCATTATCATATTCGGCTGTTTTAGACAATTTCTGAACAGGTAATTGTATCGGTTTGTCAGATATGTTACCTGCAGGCACATTCCAATGGTTTTGATCACTGCTAATGCGCTTGACACTAAGACGTTCCAGCAATATGATTGCTTAAGTCAAGCATGTATAGTTGAGGTTTACTATGCCATCAAAACACCTATTACACTTAAGTATATTTTTGTTGCTTACAATTGTTTTTGACCTATCAGCATCGGCTGAGAAGATACCCGGACCATTGGACCGTCCTGACGCATACAGCCTTTATGTAAATGAACAGGGATGGGATTATCCAAATCACTTTCCATTGGGGATACTTGGGCCAAGGGATCGCAACGAATTGATTCACTATGGTTTCGATTATACAGAGACGGCGATGGAAGGTTTTTACTTTATGAACAATGGCATTGGTGCGCCTCCCCTTCCAGTAGACAACACGCTACTTGGTCTCTACACAACGGCATGGAGCCAGCATACGCTATACCATATCAAGGATGTTAAAGGTTATGGCAAGACACCGAATGCTCTAAAGTATGATGGTACACCTCAACCTGCTCATTCAATTTCCATCTACAACCCCATAGCACAAAAGTTCATACTGGATGCAGATGCTGCTCTGGCGAAGAGTTGGGGGCAGACAAGTAGACCCGTAATGATGTGGGGGTTGGACAATGAATTGGAAGGCTACCTGGACTACAGTCCTGAAGCTAAATCAGCGTTTATTGAATGGCTGAAGAAGACCTATCCATCCACTGATGAACTGAATAAAGCATGGAATACTACCTACAAAGACTTCAGTGAAGCAACACCTCCGGACGCTGAACCCAGAATCTCCAGACCAGCCGCATGGCTGGACTGGCATGCATTCCTCGACAATGACTGGACTCTTTTTACTGCAGCACGATATAAAGCAATCTATGACAACGACCCGTTCCACAGACCAGTCGCAATGAAGGCTACTCAGTGTTCCTTTGATATGCCAACGCAAGTCAAACAGCGAACACTCGATCCGGGATTTCATGCTGACCTTACACGTCAATACGGCGGTTGGTATGGAGTAGATATGTATGGAGCCGATGACAGGCTGGCTTATGAAGCTAACTTCGCTTACCAGTGCATACGTCCACTCGATATCACAAAGGGTGGTAAAGTGCTACTTCCTGAAGTCAATAACCACAGTGGTCCAGGTTGGCAGTGGGCTAATACCATGTGGAGAGTGCTGGGTAACGGTGTCAAGGCATTTGAGTTCTTCTGCTTTGGAAGCGTCGGAGCGACCGGTGACTGGGAAATCTACGGTATGACTTCTCCTGATGGCAATCTTAAGAGCAAGATGGTTTATGCTGCAAGGTTTGCTAATTCAGTCAGGCGAACAGAGTCTTTCTGGGCTAGAAGCATTCCTGCTCAGAATGTCCCAAGGGCTGCAATCCTGCTTCCTCGTAGAGATGTTCTGCTGGCTGACAACCCAGACGGCAGCCCGTGGGACCCTGGCAACAACAATCGATATAAAGTATATGCTCAGCTCAGAGATTGTGGGATCTGGACGGATATCATCCCTTACACAAAACTGAATGCTGGATTCCTCAAACAGTATTCTGTCCTTGTGCTGGTTGATGCTAAACACTTAACCAAATCTGAGTGTTCTCAGGTTGCCGAATATGTGAAGAATGGCGGGGTGCTGATTGGCGACTCGATGTCCGGACACTACGATGAACACCATCGTATAACCAAGGGGTTGGAGGATGTATTCGGCGTCGATGTATCGGCCTATGACAATGTAGCGGATGTATGGGTGAACACAAAAAAAGGCATATTGCGAGGAGATTTTCTCGCTATCTGCAAGCCCACAACAGGTAAAATTGTTGATAAGACTACCCGTGAACAGCCCCTTGTCATGGTAAATCATTTCGGTAAAGGAACCGCAATGTATATCACAACCCCAATGGGTATATTGCGCAATGACACTCCCGGAGATGATCTGGTGGCATCCTGGGTAGATTATCTATTAAAAATGGTCAATATAAAGCCATCATATAGAGGTTCAAAAGGTCTGATGCCAGGCAGTCTAAGGCTTGAGGGTCCGTGGGTAGATGACAAGGGCAGTATGGGGTTGATAGTAGCAAATCGAATTGAGAATGCACATCCAAAAACATCCCTGGATGTCACTGTGCCTATCGGTAAATGGAGTCGTGCTTATTGGGCACCGGCTGAAAGTTTGGAGCTCAAACCACTCAAGTTCCGATTTACAAAAAACATATGCCGAATTGAACTGCCTGAGTTTAAAACTGCCGGGATGATTCTGTTCATTAATGAGAGCAGGCCTTTGATATCTATCTCCGTTTCAAGGACTAAGAAAGTTGGAGTAGATGGTTATTTGCCTGTGTTGACTCCCTTGAAAGAACAGGTCATCAAGGTCACTCTGATTAATCCAGGGACCCAAGCTACACCTTCGGGGATATTGAAAATCAGAGCTCTGCCTGGCTGGAAACTCAGCAACTCTGAGGTAAAGACTGCGAAACTTGCCCCCGGAGCAAGCTGTGATGTGCAAGTCAAAATCACTGCTCCGGATACTGGAATTCTGCATTATCGAGAGAGAATGTACCCGGTTAACTTCCGCTGGTCAAATGGAAAGACAGACCAATCGGTATGCAGTGCGTTAGTCGGGGTCGATGTTGATGAGAGCAAACTTCCAAAACTTCTGAGTAACAATACCGGTTATCCTGACAACTCCCCCAGAAAGATAAAGACCGGAGCAACATATAAATACCTGTTTGATGAGACAGCAATGGCAGGATTCTTCGGTGACCTTTGCACGGCTCAAGGTAGAAACGGCAATGCTCTGCAGAATGGCTCAGGAGGATGGGAAAGGCTGGCAATATACAACTATGGCAAGTTCCCTATCCTGCCTATTGAGTTTGATCTTAAGGATGTCTATCCGCTGGAGATGGTAAGGCTGCAAATGGGACCACCAGCATATCCTGACGAAATGGAAGTCCAGGTAAGCACCGATGGTAAAACATTCACTTCAGTCGGCACAGCCAAAGTGGACGGGCCTCCTGCTGGCGCAAAATGGATTGAACTTACCGACCTGAAACGCTGCAAAGCCCGTTATGTCCGCATAAATGTAAATATGGCAAATGGTGGATATCTGGATGAAGTGGAAATCTGGGGGTATGAGAAGGAATAGACTTTAGACTTCAGGCGTCAGACTTCAGGAAGGGACGGGGAGAAGGGATAAAATCGGGGAGGTGTGAGTTGGACAATAACGTAGTGGTTATACCGATGTTGAGTTGGGATCCGGTGGCTGTGGGTGCATTGGCATGGACGGATGATCGAGAACCAGTGCCTTGTGAATCACCTCGTGGAGTTGAACTAAAAGTAGAACCGGCAATAAAGAGCCAGCCATTCTTCGAAGCTGATCAACCCTAGGAATCAGGTGGCTTAGCCTGGACAAATGTTTCAAGGTGCGATGGATTATACCGGATGTGGTATGGCATCACTGGTGAAATCGAATACCTTTGCTATGCCCAAAGTTCAGATGGTTTCAAATGGGAAAAGCCAGACCTTGGAATAGTAGAATTTGAGGGAAGCAAAGCTAACAATATTTGTTATGTTGGCAATGGGGCAAGTCACAGTTCAGTGTTCTATGATTCGAGCGCAGATTTTTCTGAATGCTGGAAGTGCGCCTTTTTTTCAGCCTGGTGGGAAGGTGAACCCGGTGAAATACTAAGTGGTGACGAAGGACATCACCGTCTACAGGTAATAAATGAAGCAAAAGAGGGTGATGTAACACCACCTCTCAACCTCAAAGGAATGCTGATGGGAATGGTCTCTCCCGATGGTTTGCATTGGACCAAACTGCCCGAACCTATCCTGGAAGAATGGCACGATACACATAACATCGTGATTTATGATGAATCCAGAGGGAAGTACGTTGGGTATTTTCGTGGTTTCTGTGCTGGCAGACGGGCTATAAGCTACAGTGAAACAACCGATTTTGCACACTGGCCTGCATCCCGACTGATTCACGGACCGCAGCATAACGATCCTCCAGACACAAGCATATATTCCAACTGTTACTGCAAATATCCGGGCAATAAAAACATTCATCTTATGTTCCCTGCTATGTATCGTCAATCTGAAGACGCTGTAGATACCGAACTGGCAGTCAGCCTGGATGGAACTACGTGGGTCAGACATATTGGACAACCGATTATAGAGCGTGGTAAACCGGGCAGTAATGATGAAGCATTCATCTATGCAGATCCGCAGTTGCTCCGGTGCGATGATGGACAGTTCCGGTTGATATACCACGGTGGCAATCAATTTCACAACGAATGGTATAATGAAGCGCTGCGATCCCGGCAATATGAATCATATTATGCATGGGCACAGTGGCAGGAAGATCGACTGGCTGGTATCTATGCAAAGAATGATGGTGAGATGACCATTCTGCTTCCAAAGTGCGGATCTGCGATCCTGGCAAACTATCGCACGGAAGAGGACGGATGGATAAAGTTCGAAATGATAGACCGTGTTACCTGGCCTCCAACTCCTGTTGCTGGTGCTGCCGGATATCGGTTTGAGGATATGGCACCAATGACCGGAGACGAAACCCGTCAGTTGGTGAAATGGGGTGAGTTGAGCGACCTTGGTAAATTCAAGGGAACCGATGCTGCAGTGAGAGTTCAAATGCATAAGGCAACCCTCTTCGCTCTGGCGCTTGTGGACGGTGAGATATCAGAAAATGTAAGTGAAATGCGTTTTCCAGTCTAGCGTATGTTGATCGCCACATTTGAATAGAGTATCAACAGATGTATTACAAATACAATGAGGTTAGAAAGTAATGAATAGAATACAGGTTCATTTGGGGTTAATGCTGATTCTGATTAGCCTGGGATTACTCTGCACCCAGCAGTGTTTTGCTCAGAATAATAATCGAGTTGAAGCCAATCCGCTCTATGATTTCTTTCCGTTTGGAATGTATACGGGAATGGGACCAAATCCGCTGGCTGGTATAGATGGCGATCTGGCAAAAAAAGCTGATATTACATGCGCTGACCTTGCAGCACACAATTTCAACTGTGTGTGGACAAACAATCTGTTGATAGACGCTCATGGTGAAGCATGGCTTTCAGCCGGGAGTAAAAATGGGGTAAGAGTGATCCTGCAGGGTGGTGGGCCACCGGATCTGCTGCGCCTCGAACCTCCATACACCGGACCGAACACGTTCGAAAATACAGATTATATAAATAACACTGTATTAGCACACTGGGCTTCCCTTGCAACAAAGTATAGGAACAGTCCTGCGCTGTTGGCATACTCAATTGATGAGGAATGTCCTCCATATCCGATGTCCAGATACCAGGTCCTGGACAAAGTGACGAAGCTTGTAGAATCCATAGACCCGGTGCACCCAGCTATCGTATTGTATAACCAAATTACCTCTGCCGAACTAGGTTCGAGCTTTATTAAACCCAAAGCTATAGCCAATGACTGGTACCCGTTCTTTGGTGATCCCAATAATGGTCCAAATTCCCGCGCTGCAAGCCTTAACTTTCTGATCACCAACGAGGAACGCGCTTATAGGGCCGCGAGAAAATCCGGAGGCCCATTCTGGATAATGCTGCAGGGTGAGGGAACAGATATCCTGGTGAAAGACAAGCCGACCAGACCTCTGTATCGTATGCCTGGCCCCAATGAGATGCGCTGGCAGGTGTGGTGTTCCCTTTACTGCGGCGCAAAAGGTATTTTCTTTTATGTCTACAGCACGGGAGATTTCAAACGACCAAAGTTTGCAAAAAAAGCCGCCCCAGGGACAGAGATTTACTGGGAGCGCGGTATGGCGGATTCTAAAGGCAAAGAGAGCCCGATTTACCGTGAAGCCGCGCTTGTTAGTAAAGAAATCGACCCGATCAAACCACTCATTCTGAAGATGGACTGGGCTGAGCCGGAGGATGGCGTTGTTTATTGGATCGAAAGCGACTATATCATTGGGCGCACATTTATCAACCGTGAAACAGGTGCCCGTTATCTGATGCTGTTCAACTCCGATCCTAAAAAATCGCATCCAGCGGCTGTTGAATTGAACAGATTTGCAGAGGCAGTTGGCCGATCTACCAAAACCTATGACGTCCGCGGTAGAAAGATGCTGACAAGCGAATGGCCGGATAAAGAACTTAAAGAGATGATGATCGGACCCGGAGACGGAGCCATCATACTGATACTGGACAAACCAGACACCCTTACGAAGCATAAAGCTTTGTATGAAAAATAGAATATCGTAGTTTTCATCCGAAAATAGTCCGGTATGATGTGAATTAGGATGCATAAGATTGGTTACCTAATATTATCGGGGGTGATTGCAATGCTTCTGAACCAGGATGCTGTCGGAAGTACGAACGGTCTGTCGTTTCATTACTGGTCCGGTGATACAGCCAATTCTTCGGGTGAATTGCGCGTCTTTGATGGTCCAATGAATCCAGTCAAAGGTGTGATTTACATTTATGCGACAATCGGACCAATTAAAGCCAATCCTCTCAGGTTCGTAAACGGCGCTCCCGATTGGAAACCTGAAAACAGCCCAGTTAAGTCCGTTGAAACCGGCGCAGTACAGGAGAGTTCTGTGCCGGGTGGGTTTGTGATCCAGGAGAAAAGACCTCTTCCGGATGATCACCCTCAATTCCTGCAAACCATTGTAATCGGTGATAAATCGGAAACGGGATTCACTCCTGTGGTACGGTTTGGGCTTGCGGATGACAGGAGAGCAGAAAACAAAGCATTAGTTACCGCGTGGGTATCAGATGGTCATATTGACTACTGCGGTCTTTATGTTCGTCCGGGTACTCCATACGACTTTAAGATTCGGATAGACCTGACACACAAGCGTATGACTGCATGGACTATTGGACGCGGAGATGATGAATGGTTCCTGCTTGCTGAAGATGTGCCGCTAAAGACTGAAACCAATTCTGTAAACAATGCAGTAGTTGAGATTTATCCCGGTGGACCTGATGTAGAAAACCTCGTCGTCCAGAATAAGACATGGAGAGAAGGAGAACAGAAGCGTCCACACCCTCTCGCTAAATCCGCCCGTGCAGTAAAATCCGGAAGAGGGTTTATATTCCAGCCCATGCGTTCGACATGGCGTAAACCAGGCAAGCATGTAACTATCTTCCGTGAACCGGATTTCCATGCTGCCCATGCAGATGTTGTTCAAGCTGGTAATGATCATCTTATCAGTGTTTGGCACAACGGCGGGCATACGGACGGCATCGGCGGTATGTCGATGGTCCACAGTTATGATAAAGGCAAGACTTGGGAAAAGTCCTTTATTTTTACCAGTCTACCTGGCAACTGCCCGAGGATCCAGCGCCTGAAAGACGGCAAGCTGTTGCTTATATTTGATGTTCCATCAAGCGGTGATCAGTATACAGCCACCTGGGACCTGGTGCTGTGGGACAGCCTGGATGAAGGAAAGACCTGGACTAACGAGCGCTGGCTCAAAACCGCCAAAGTAGGCGGAGGAGGCTGCATCGTTCCCAGCCGGATATGCGAAATGTCCGATGGTTCATGGCTCCTGGCAGCATCATACTTTGCTCCTCCCCCGAATGGTGGTGCCTTTGTTGAGGTGCTGGATTATTATCGCTCTAAAGACCACGGAAATACATGGGAGTTTGTATCTCAACCGACTAATTATCCACCATCAAGTCTTTCTGAACCCAGCCCAGTCCAACTGCCGGACGGCAAATTAGTCGTGTATGCCCGTGAATCTCGCACTGACGGCATGCCTGGTGCTAAGGGCTATTCCAATGATGGAGGAAAGACCTGGAAGTATCAAGAGCTCTCTCATCCGATCACCGGGCGCACATGTGCCGGGCTGCTTAAAGATGGACGGGTGATGATGACATACAGGTCAGGTGTCGGACATGCGGCGCTCCGGGCATGGGTAGGTGATCCAAACGATAATACACCACCTCAACTAGCAGGTGCACACTTTAACGATAGCAAATCTGTGGGACTGAAAAAGGGAGCCCTGCATATCGATAACGATGGCGTATGTGGGCAATTCACTAAATATTCTCTCCATCCAGCAGACACTGAAAAAACTGTCGTTGATCTCACTTTTGAGGTAGAGGTATTATCGAACCAGAGAAGAGCGGCCACAGTCTCTATTCCATTTGCAGGAAAGCTTCGCATATTCCCTGACCACATCGAAATGTTTCATGACAAGACGATTCGCGCCGAAGTGGCTCCAGGACGGTCCCATACGTACCACGTCAGTAGCCGGAACGGGCGTTTTCAGCTATCTGTGGACGGCGTAGAGGCTATTGATACCGATAAAGCGGACAACAGCCTGCTGAGCTTCCAATGGACCAAGACAAGCGTATATGGACTGGAGTTTGGAAATGAAGCTAAAGGAAGCGGAGCGAGTGGAGAAGAGATTCCGCGGACTATCCCGGATGTATACCCAGCCAACATAACATCTGAGGTAACTGGTTACAGCATATGGCGCAGGTTCGATGCAGTATACAATGATCCACTAACAGGCAGACGGGAAATGTTCTGGTCTGCAGATAAAGATGGTTTCCCGGACCAATATCAACTCGACCAAATACTGGAAGTGGAAGCCAGCGCTAATGGGCACGACCAGGGTTATTCAGGATGGACTCAACTCGACGATGGTCGCATTTTTATAGCTCATTACACCGACGACACCTCAGCTGCTTCCATGCCCAACCCGCATAATTTCGGAGTTCCGTGGATCCGAGGGACATTCCTGGAACTATCCGATTTACCTCAGAACTCAAAATTAAAACAGGAAGGTAACAAATGACTACCAGCCAGGGTCCTATAAAACTTGATAACGGTAATTTCCTCAAGATCGATATCGTCACTGAGTCTATATTCAGGATCAGGATAAGCTCTGATAGCGTATTCCGCGAGAGCGGGTTGGAAAGATATGGGATACTCAAGACTGACTGGCCGCAGTGCAAGTGCAGTATCTATGAGAAGCCCGGTGGCAAGGAAATAATCACCAAGAAAGCCTCCCTCATGGTTTCCCTCAGAGATGGAAGGATCACGCTCAAGAATGAGAATGAAGTCGTGCTTGCTCAGAATGAATCACCTGTCTCTGAATATGAAAAAGGATTCCGGGTAGCATTTAAGCTGGATGATTCTGAGCGGCTTTACGGGTTGGGGGATGAAACCCGGGATTGCATATCCAAGCGCGGACACAAAGCCAGGATGGTTGTTACCAATGTATCGAGTTATGAGCCAATACCCTTTGTAATGAGCACCCGCGGCTGGGGTCTTTTCCTGAACACAACCTGGTATCACTACGCTGACCTTGGGGAGACTAACAAAAACACTGCTGTCTTCCATTCGGACAAAGGAACACTCGATTATTATGTGTTTGTTGGTGCCAGCCTGCGGGATTTATTGTCTGTCTACACAAGCATTGTCGGTCGTCCGGCACTACTTCCTAAATGGGGTTATGGGATGACCTGGGTCTGTGATGAGCGTGAACTCAGAGCTAGAGACATGCTGTATGAAGCTTATGAGTTCCGGCGACACGATATCCCGTGCGATGTTATCGGGCTTGAACCTGGTTGGATGGAGAAAAGCTACGATTTCTCGACGGATAAGAAGTGGAGCGAGGAACGCTTCCACATACCTTTCTGGCTCAAGAATGAGAAAAACGGCAGGTTTGCAGATGCATTGCGGACAATGGGGTTCAAGCTCAGTTTATGGCTCTGCTGCGACTATGACCTAAGCGAATATGAAGAGATGCTTGTGAAAGGGAAAGAAGCTTTGTCCAGCGGTCCTACTACTGATGAGTCTGCAAGTTTGGAAGACAACCTGATCAAAGACCCGCATTTCCTGCCTGTTTATATGGACCAGATAACAAAACGTGGGGAACCATGGTTTGAGCATCTTAAACAGTTTATCGATGATGGAGCATCGGCATTTAAGCTGGATGGCGCCAACAGCGTTTGTTTCCATCCTGACCGGAAATGGATAAACGGCATGGAAGACGCTGAGATGCACAATCTCTATCCGGTTATCTATGTGAAGCAGATGGCTGACGGATATAGAGATTACCAGAGCGGAAAACGAGCAATGCTGTATACGGCAACTGGATGGGCGGGAACTCAGAAATATGCAGCCAGTTGGGCTGGTGATACAGGAGGCGGAGAGAAGACTGTGGCCTGCCTGCTAAACCTTGGGCTTTCAGGGCACTCAAATGTGTGTACCGATATGATTGGTGAAACAAGGGAAGAGATACATTATGGCTGCTTACAACCGCTGCTAACCGGATTCTCCTGGCATATGTATAACCAGCCATGGTTCAAAGGGAGAGAGCTGCTTGATATATACCGGTTCTATGTCAGACTCCGTTATAAACTGATTCCATACATATACTCGACAGCCCACGAAGCAACCTTGACCGGTACTCCAATGATGAGGGCAATGTCCCTTATGTGGCAGAATGACACACGCACCGACCAGTGCCTTCACCAGTATATGCTGGGAGACTGGATGCTGGTGACTGCTTTTGGTGATAATGTATATCTGCCGGAGGGAGACTGGATTGATTATTGGACAGGAGAAAAGATCCAGGGACCTGCAGATATCAAGATCGAATATCCTGCACAGCGCGGAGGTGGACTGTTCATAAAAGCAGGGGCAATCATCCCGCAACAGGAAGTTTGCGATTATATTGAGGGAACCCCTGATAAAATCATCTGGGAAATCTTCCCTTGCGGAGAGTCTTCCTATGTTCTGTATGAGGACGACGGCGAAACAGTTAAACATCTTGAAGGTGAAGTAGCTGAGACAAGCATTACATGCGAGGAAGCATCCGAAGCAGTTAAAATCTCAATATCCCCGAGAAAAGGTTCCTACGACGGAATACCAGGCAATAGAGTTCATGAGTTACTGATCCACCTGGACTCCACACCCGTGAGTGTATCCGGCGGTTCATCTTGGGAATATGATGAAGAAAAGAAGATCCTTCAGATTACAGGGATCAAAGAACAGGATGAAGGATCAATAGTAGAGATTCGATTATAAACAGAAAAGTCAGTTTGGGTTACAAGGAAGAACCCGAAATGGTGTCTGGTAAATGGAATACCGTTTAATACGCTGGCATAGAGCAGTTGTTTGTGTTGGCTAACATAGAAGAGATGAATATGGAGTCTATCCGTATGGGAATTTCGCAATTATACCGGTAGAACGTGAATTTACATAATCACGTTCTACCGGCATATTCTGAATATAAAACTGTTCCCTTCGCTAAAATGAACGAGGAAAGCGACTTGCTCGTTCTCAAACACAAAACATCCACCCAACGCCATATTTATCCGTCACGTGCGCAAGCAGAAATGTCCAATGAGCATCTTGAAATGAACCTTGGCCTTCCTGCGTTAGGATGTCATACGCTCTGAGTAAGTCTTCTTCTGCGGCAAATTTCACACAGCACCCTTGTGTGGGTATCTCTCCTGGCCTTAATAAGATTTGAAAACCGTTGACTTCCATCAAAATATAGACGTCGCCGTTCAACAAAACATCCTCGGAGATTTTTTCAGCGCCGAATGCTTTGTTATATAATTCATACGCTCCGATACTACTGCTCACGTGAAACATCATATAAAAATGCGGGGGTTTTAACATAGATTCGCCTCATTTGGATCTGCCTGTTAAACAGATGATGTCTTCGCCCATCTTGAGTATGCAGCCAGGCAGGAGAAACCCAGTTCGGCGGCTATCTCTTTTTTATAAAGCCCTTGTGCTTCCAACTGGACTACTTTGCGGCGGCGGCAGGTGTCTACGTATTCATGGACACTCATTCCGGTGTGTTGTTTGAATAATCTGAGGAAGTGGAATTTACTGTATCCACTTATCCTGGCAAGGGTTTCAAGGCTGGAACCACGTCCGGCGGTGTCCTGGATATGTCGACATATCGCTTCGATGACCTGGTCCTGGAATGAACCCTGCGCGGCTGGTTCGGGGTTCTCATATCCTCCCCGGACAACGGTGTATATCATGCTGGTTAATGCTGTCTGCAGCCTGAGGATGTCATCGGATTTATTAGAAGACAATGATTCCTCGTAAAGTAATACAGCTCCCTTGGAATTGTCTTCGTGAGCCAGCACCTGGACTCTATCCACATTGCGCCCGCTCATATCCGGACCACTCACACGCTGGTATATGCACCTGTCTTGAAATACAAACATCCACATATGTTGAAATGCAGGGATATTCTCGGGATAGTAAAGGTCATGCTCCACATATGAGTTCATCACGAAAACTGTCCCGGGGCAGACTGGATAAACCTTGCCATCACAGCCAAACACTCCGCTGCCATTAAGCACGAAGAGTATCTCTTTGTATGGGTGGTTATGAGTATTCTGCAGCATCCACTGTTCGTGATCATAGTCCGAAATCGGGGTGACATCGGACATATCCGGAGGGCAAACAAGCTTCCACCGACGAATATCATTGAGTATCTGCAATTCATTCTGAGCAAAAAGGCAATTATTCATGATAAAACCACTATAGCAATTTTGGTTAACACATGGCAATGTTGGTCCATTGGAAAACGTGAGTTTCAGGTTTATAATGTGATTATGTTAATGACGGCCGCATGCAACTTGACTGCAATGGCTGAAGGAGATACAAAATGGCTGAGAATAAATCAATGGACATTACTCTGGCACTGACAGGTGGAACGGCTGCAGTGACAATACCTACCCCTTCATGGCCAATAGCAGACGACCAGGAAGCAAAGTGGATGGAGGAAGTTGTCCGCAGCGGAAAATGGAGCTGGATGGGTGAGCACGAGAGAGCTTTCTGTGAGGACTATGCCTCGTTCATCGGCACCAAACACTGCCTCTGTCTTGCAAACGGAACTGTAACAATACAGTGTGCGCTTCAGGCGGTTGGAATTGTTCCAGGAGATGAAGTGATTGTCCCCGGTCTTACCTGGGTTGCTACTGCTCAGGCAGCTATGGATATCGGAGCAAATGTAGTTCTGGTAGACATCGACCCGGAGACTCTGTGCATTGATCCTAAAGCAATTGAGGCTGCCATCACACCCAAGACAAAAGCAATCGTCCCTGTACACCTGTATGGATGTATGTGTGATATGGACGCCATAATGGATATCGCCAAACGTCACAATCTGAAAGTAGTCGAAGATGTTGCCCATCAGCACGGTGGACAGTGGAGAGGCAAGAGCGCTGGGGCCATAGGTGATGCCGGTAGCTACAGTTTCCAGATGAGTAAAGTGCTGCCAAGCGGAGAAGGTGGAGCAATCACCTGTAACGATGATGAAGTATACCGTGTTGCTTTTGCTCTCAAACAGGTAGGCTGGGCTCCAGATATGACAGCTGGAAATGTCTATGGGCACAATTATCGTATAACAGAGATGCAGTGTGTCCTGTTGCGGGGAGGCCTGAGCAGACTTGCTGAGCATACAAAACTCAGGGAGGAAAACGCTGCATATCTGTCGGAGAAGCTCAGTGAGATCGGTGGTCCTTTCAGAGCAGCCAAGCGTGATGAGCGAGTAACCAGGCAGGCTTATTATGCAATGACTTTCCACTTCGACCCGGAGAAAGCTGAAGGAGTGAATAAAGGGCAATACATGGCAGCGCTGCAGGCTGAAGGTTTCGGAGTTATGGATGTTTATCCTCCAGTATACAGGAGCGGTCTACTCAACCTGTATCATCAGACAAGCCCTGTGCCTTTCAGAGATCCTGCAACTGTTCAGGATTATAAAAACCTGAAGTTGCCTGTAGTGGAAAAAACCGTAAACGAAACAGGCATAGTAATGATTCACTATAACCTGTTGGGAACAAAAGAGTTCAACAACCAGATGATCGAAGCTGTAAAGAAAGTTAACAGCAATCTGGCAGCAGTTAAAGAGCATTTTTCCAATTTGTCGTCCTGAACGCAGTGAAGGATCTGCTTTTTCTGAATATTTGTTTTCAGAAAAGCAGATCCTTCCTGCGTCAGGATGACACCGATTATGGTCTTAAGGTTGGATTTCCAACCTCCAACCTCTAACTTCTAATTTCTATTTGCTGGAGGGCAATATGAAAGCAGGATTTGCGAAAACGGATATTACTCCGCGTGTAGGAGTACAGCTTTATGGATTTGGACCATTTCTTAACAGGAACTCTATAGCTGTCAGGGACAAAATATGGGCACGGGCTGCAGCGTTTGAACAGGACGGCAAGAAAATGGTCCTGATCAGCTGCGATCTGATCGGGCTAACAAGGGACACGGTGCGCCAAGTCAGAGAATTAGTAAACAAGGCAACAGGTGTTGCTCCGGATGCGGTCATGCTCCACTGTTACCACCCCCACAGCGGACCTAATCCCACCAGTAACCTGGGTTGGGGAGAACCGGACTATCCTTATATCGAAGTCTTGCCCCAGCGCATAGCCAGCGCCTGTTTGTCTGCTCTTGAGCAGATGCAGGAAGTAGTCATGTCACATTCGGAAGTCCCATGCGAAGGCATCGGACTCAACAGAGAGTATGACATCGATGCTCCTCCGCTTGAGGAAGTTCTTCGTGATGACTGGCGACCGGCTAAACCCGAGCTTACAGACACTACCTGCCAGGTAATGACTTTCAAGAACACCTCCGGCAAAATGATCGGATTCATGAGCTATTTTGGATGCCATCCGGTTGTCTGCTGTCAATTGACCCGTTACATACATGGTGACTACGCTGGAATAGCAACAAATATGCTGGAGAGAGAGAATCCGGGATCAGTTGGATTGTTCCTGCAGGGAGCACAGGGAGACGTGAACTCGTGCGTTGTTCATAAGCCTGAAGCGGAGGCTATGCTGGCATTGGATATCATTGCATCCAGGTTTGCTAAATCCGTCAGACACGGCCTCGAAGTCGCAAAGCCAATCCAGGCAGATTCCATATCCTGGGTATCCAAAGACTGCAAGTTTACCAGGAGACCATTGGGACTGGATTATCTCAAAGATCAACTTGCTCAGCAGGATGCCATTCTCCAGGCACCCGGAGCTTCTGAAGTCGATGATGCAGTTCGGATGGCGACAGTCTTTGCCATCACGCTGCGCAGATGCATAGCGACTATAGAGCGGGGAGAATCCCTCAGCAATATAGATGAACTCCAAGCTCTGCGAATTGGCCCTATCAAATTCCTGGGAGCTCCTCTTGAGATCTTTCAGGCGATAAAGAACGACGCAAAAGCAGGTATAGGTTCCAACACAGCATTAGTGATGGGTATAACAAATGGTATGGCAGGTTACGCTCCGGATCACACTGCAGCAGCTCGTGGAGGTTATGCAGCGGACATGGTGCCATTAATCCTGGGACAGTTGCCTTATGCCGACATACACACGGAACTGGCGAATGCCTTGATAGAGATTGCAAAAGCTGTAGATTAGTGTATTATATCCTATAGCTAAGTCTAGAAGGACCAATAGGACTTATAGGACGAATAGGACATATTGCGACTGGATTGGAGATAACGATGAGCAAGAAGAAGATTGGGTTCATAGATTATTTCATAGATGAATGGCATGCTAATAACTATCCCGGTATGATTCGAGAGGGCGCTTTCAAAGACAAATTCGAGATTGCGCTGGCCTGGGACAAGATAACCCCTGACGGAAAAAGACCGTTGGATGTCTGGTGCAAAGAGCTTAATGTTCCTCAAGCTAAAAGTCTGGAACAGGTTGTGGAAGAGTGCGACTGTATAGTGGTTCTTTCCCCGGATAATGTGGAGATGCATGAGGAACTGGCTGACCTGCCTCTTCGCAGTGGGAAGCCTGTTTATGTGGACAAACCCTTCGCCCCTACCCTTGCAGCCGGACAGCGGATGTTCGCTAAAGCAGCTGAGCACAACACTCCACTGATGTCATCCTCGGCATTGCGTTATGGATCGGCTCTTGAGAATGTCCTTAAAGACACAATCGGTGATCAGAAGGTCAATTTCGTATCCGTGCGTGGAGGTGGCGTTTTCCATATTTATGCAATTCACCAGCTTGAAATGCTGGTAATGGCACTCGGTACCGGGGCATGCAGAGTAATGCAGTGTGGAAACAAAGAATCCCAGCTCTTGCTCATAGACTATCCTGATGGCAGACGGGGTAGCATCAACTTAATGTATGCTAATCCTTTTGGTATGGGAATACATTACGGAGAAAATCAATCATTGAACATTGACACAATGGACGATTTCTTCCCGAGGTTTATCGATGCCATGCTGACATTCTTTGAGACTGGTGTATCATCAGCCCCCAGAGAGCAGACACTTGAAATAGCAGCATTGATAGAGGCTGGAACAGCTGCACTGGCAACTCCTGATCAGTGGGTATCGGTTCCTAAATAGAAAAATCATCGAACGTAAATGGTACATCCATCGGAGTATTGTCAACCTGAATGCATTGAAGGATCTGCTTTAAGCAGATCCTTCAATGCATTCAGGTTGACATATTTACGGGTTTTTCTAAGAATTATGCGGCCATTTGGTTTATGAATGGTTCGTGATCACACTGGTAGCCTGCGGAGCTAAGAGCTTCTGCCATCATTACTGCAGCAAATTGATTGCGAGAATGGATAATGAAACGGGTCTGGGCAAGACATGCTGGGCGATTCCTCAAAATATACCGAACCACTTCCATTCCACAATCTTTTCTCTGTGGATCTACAAATGTTTCCCCTCCGAGATCATGATCCAACGAAATAACATCCCAGGGTAGAAGAATTCTCTTGATGCACTCACGAGCAGTCTGGACCCATACTGCGCGTGGGTGAACCCGACGAAATGCTCTCATCCTCCGAACATCGTCATCCAGAAAGAGGATCTTTTCGTCTTCAATTCGGGACATATACATACACCTCTAAATATCTAGCTATATTCTTTGTTCCACGGAGGTCGCGGTGCATATGCCTGTTTAAAATACGGGGTAGAGGTGCATTTGATCTATTCCGTTGGTCTGGGAACTTCACCTATTGTGTAAAACGATCCAGTAACCAGTATCAAATCGTCAGGTTGTGCTATCTGCAGAGCTCTCTTTACTGCTCCTGGCACAGATGCAACTGTTTCCACATCGAGGCAGTAGTTACGGGCAGATTCAGCTATGTCTTCAGCTTTTCGCGCTTTAAACCAGGTAGATTGTGTGGCGATTACCTTTGCAGCTTTAACAGCAAGATGCGACAAAACACCATCCGGAGCATGGTTATCAAGCATACCGACAACCAGAATCATACGCTTGTATCTAAGTGTATTAGGGAGAGTATGTGCCAGGTTCTGTGCTGCGTCCGGATTATGTGCTCCGTCCAGAACAAGCAGCGGTTTGTCCTGTATAACTTCCAGCCTGCCCGGAATGTATGCTTCAGATATGCCGGCAAATATTGAGTATGGAGACATACGGATATCAAAACGCTCTAATGACATGACTGCAGCCACTGCAGCAGATGCATTGGCAAATTGGAACTCTCCTTTTAGACTTGGACACAAACCACCAATCGCCCAATCGCTGCTCCTGACTGCCAATGCTCCTTCGTTATGGACATATTGAACAGAGAAGTCCCCACGTGGAATCACAGGATTGGTTCCTGCCGGTGATACCCTCCAGAGTTCAGCTCCGGTGTGTGCACATTTGTCGGATATTACCTGAAGAGCATCCAGATCCTGAGCACAGGTGATTACAGTACAACTGGGTTTAATGATTCCTGCCTTTTCCCGAGCGATGGCAGCGACCGTATCTCCCAACCTTTCCATATGGTCAAGGGTAACATTCGTGATAACTGCAGCCATTGGGTGAATAAGGTTTGTAGCATCATATCTTCCGCCCATCCCTACTTCCAGCACAGCTATGTCTACTTTCTGCTGCGAAAAATAGAGAAATGCAGCCATTGTCTTGGCTTCAAATTCTGTAACTTCCCCAAGATCGGATTTGCCTATTTCCTCGGCTACTGGAGCTATCTGAGTCATTAGATGGGCAAAATCATCTTTTGATATCATCTGCCCATTTATTTGTATGCGTTCCCTGGGATCATTCACATATGGTGAAAGATATGTTCCAACGCTGAGTCCCGAGTGAGATAGAATCGAAGATATAAATGTGCAAGTCGAACCCTTACCATTGGTCCCTCCGACATGAATTGCTTTGAGGCGTTTATGAGGATTGCCGAAGCGCTCTGAGAGGACAGCAATCCTCTCCATCCCAAATTTAATCCCGAACTTGGTCAGGGAATTGAGATATGCCAGCGCTTCTTCGTAATTCACCTAAGGAATCTCCGTCTTTGCGATTATGCGGTCAACATCCACATAACTTTCGACCATCTCTTCCGCGAACCGTATTTTCTCAATATCAGATGACCTTATCTTTACAATGAGCTTTGCAATTTTGCTGGCTACAGTGAATGTGTCATCTTCAACCAGTATCACTGGTATTACTGTCTGCTTCAACAACTCAAG
This sequence comes from Abditibacteriota bacterium, assembly GCA_942493375.1. Taxonomy (GTDB): domain Bacteria; phylum Armatimonadota; class UBA5829; order UBA5829; family UBA5829. The sequence goes on from OW818698.1 coordinate 2,491,399, forward strand.
TATAGAAGGTTGAGGAGGAGTTCCGCCTGTCAGTATAATGCCCGCAATACCCGTCGCTTGTGATGGGCCAAGAATGTACGAACTCATCGCAGCCAGGATCAAGTCATCTCTCGTACCTGGTGTTATCAGAAGAGTGCCCGTGTTGAGGTATTCAAGAGCTTGATGGGGCATCATAGCACCGATAATCATCTTGGTCACGTTATTCTTCAAGCTCTGTTCGCCAGTTAATATCTTACCATCTATGTCTTCATACAACTGACCGACGGTAGGGTTGGAAAGCATTGGTCGATACGGCATAACACCCAATACTTCAACTCCCAATCTTTCAAGTCCCCGGATAACATATGACTTCACTTTGTCATATTTTGCATCTTCAACTTTATTGATTATAGCTCCAAGTATCTCGACTCCGGCAGCATCAAACATAGCCTTATTAAGCATAATCTCATCGATAGGTTTTCCAATACCACCAGATGATACGATTATCGCTTTACAACCAAGTGCATTGGCCACAGTTCCGTTTGACATATCAAAAACAGAACCCACTCCTGCATGCCCGGTTCCCTCAACTATTACAAACTTGCTTGTTGCACTAATTCTGTCAAAGGCTGCTCTGACTTGTTTTTCAAGAATTTCCCGATTGGGTTGATCTATGTAACTCTCGGTAAAACCTCTTGGGACGGCTACAGGTGACATATCAGCCAGATCACATTCAAGGCCATAAACTTCCTTAACCAGCAAAGCGTCCTCATCTACCTTGTGACCATTAATCTCTACATACCGTTGTCCAATGGGTTTAATATATCCAACTTGTGGGCAACGTTTTCGTATGGCGGATATCAATCCCAGACATGTGATGGTTTTACCGTCATTCTGTCTGGTTGCTCCAACGTAACATTTCATGTCCGGTCTCCTGTGCAATAGTTGCATTCGTGTAATTGTAGACGGCGAAGGTCTACCCGGTCAAATCGATAGGGAAAATATTCAACTGACATTTACGTTTTATGTTTGATGCGTTCAGCGGTTCAATTCCATTCAATTTTTACTATTGCGCAATAAAGCTTGGGTGTGTTATAATCATAGGGTTGTCTATGGGCATATAATTGGCTGAAAAAGAGGTGAGAACCAGTTGCCGAATATCAAATCAGTAATCAAAGATGTTAAGAAGTCACGCGAGCGAAGACTGCGAAACCTGGCTGCAAAGTCAAGGATCAAAACCTTTGTGAAAAAGACCAGAGCTGCTATGGGCTCCGATCTGGCTGTTGCCACAACACTGCTGAGCGAAACCGTCAGCATAGTTGACAAGGCTGCAAAGCACGGAATCATTCACAAAAACGCTGCGGCTCGCAAGAAGTCACGGCTGATGAAAAAAATGAACTTGGCCAAGTCGGCCAGTTAAGCTCTTCCACCTGCAAATTCGCGTTTATCACAAGCGCAGGTTTCGCAAATAAGGGTGAAGTTATAGACTGCTCCAGAGATACTCCGGAGCAGTCGCTGCTTTGTACGATGAGTAAACTAACTGGCTTCCTGGAACAAATCATCAATCTAGGCATACGTTCGGGTGACAATGTTATGCTTACGTGCAGTGTCGCCTGTCTTGAGGAACTTGATGTCACAGCTGCTGAAGTTGTGTCCGGTATCTCCGAAATAGTTGGTCCAACGGGGACTCTCGTCACTCCGGCTTATACTGATGCCTCCTGGGCACTTAAATCCTCTACTTTCCACGCAAGTCCTCTCGGAGAAGCACTGGCTGATTTACCAAATGCTATAGTCAGCGAACATCCGACACATCCTTTTTGTGCCGTAGGTAAACTTTCTGAGATACTGCTGGATGATACCCAGGGACGTGCACCTTTCGGGCGCGACTCTATTCCATATCGAATGCTGCAGGTTGGAGCAAAACTGGTGATGCTTAGCTGCGGACTTCACCAGAGCCCCTTTGTCTACCTCGCTGAAAATCTAGTGCAAGTCCCCTACTCTGACCGTTCCATAGTTCTTGGCATTAAACTGTCATCAGGCAAGACGGTGCGAAAGCATATTCAAATGCCGGGATGTGGAACAGGTTTTACTAACCTTGAAGAAAATGATCTTTTGAAAGAGTCTCCGGACAAAATCATATCTGTTGCATCAGCCAGGGACATATTTGATGCTGCGAAAAGTGCCCTGACGGATGATCAGTCTGCTTTGCTTTGTGAGGAACCCGATTGCGATATATGTGCGCAATCCCGGGCAATCATTGACGCCACTGAAGCTGATAAGTTCGATAAACAAGTAACTGCGCTTGCCGAGGAAGAAGAGAACACCCGCCTGGAGCTGGAACGCAAACTGGATGGCAGAGTTACTTTCTTCGAAACCGACTACAACTCCATCAAACCCAATTAATTTTTAACCACGGGACACACTGAATTAAAGAGATCGGTAAGAGTTCAAACCTCGGGGATGTTGGAATATTGTCATCCTGAAGTATGAAGGATCTCGATAAAGCAGATCCTTCATACTTCAGGATGACAATATTCCCTAGAAACTACTTCGAGCCGCATTAAACAGATTTACCATCGCATCGGGAAAATCATTTTTCAATTGTTTCAGTAATTCTCTTGTCTTTGCACGGTGGGAGTTTTTGGCGAGTGGACAGCTGGATTCAATTACAGGAAATCCTGAAAGTTTCACAAAACTGCGGATACGCTTGCCTGGCAGATACACCATTGGACGGATCAGCTTGAATTGGTCATCAAAGTATGAGGCTATAACCTTCATTGCTTCGAGTTTCCCCTGAGTCAGTATGTTCATCAAAGCTGTCTCTGCGAAATCATCCATTGTATGCCCGAGAACTATCTTGTTGCACCCGAGTTCCTTTGCAACCACAAACAGTGTGTGCTTGCGGTTGCGGGAGCACCGGTCACAGTTCATCGGCAGGGATTCATCAGGGGCAATTATCATTGGACGGACGATCAACTCAAGCCCCTGCTGCCTGACCCATTCAATAAGCTCTTCCGGCACAGTTTCAGGGATTCCGGTGTAGTTACCGGATATATGGACTGGATAGAGCCTGGTCTTCTCAGGAGCATATAGATTTCGCAATACCAGCAGGCGCAGCAGGGAGAGACTGTCTTTTCCACCTGATATACCAACCAGTATGGAATCCCCCTGCTCGAATATCCCAAATTCTTTCTGAGCTTTCTCAATCTTCCTCAAAAGCTGAGAAGATGCTACCCCGGCTTTATGCTCTGCCTGCTGCTGTTCACTCTTCATAGGCCTATTGTGCAAACCAGCGCGAGGCGAACCGGCATTCTTTCTTTGTGAAACTTCTGGTATGCGGATCTATGATCAACTGGTGGACTGCTCCATCGGTTCTGGGCAATATCCAGCCGAAGTTCCAGTTACCGTGCTCATATCTCAATGGGACATCAGGGGCTACTCTCACTATGGGCTGAGACTCTCCTCCAAGATAACCGGCATCGTGGTGGTTGTATATAGAGTGCAGTTCGACGAACACCTCATGCTCTATTGCCTGCTTGCCTTCAGGAACCAGATCTGCACAAAGGTTCTTGACTCCAACTTTAAGGCTGCGTCCAGCCCGGAAAGCATTTTGGAGGTCGTCAAGAGAACCAGAAATCACATTTCCATCTGCGTCTACAGACAACATCTCCTGCCAGGACTCATCTACCCACCACCGGTATTCTCCGAAGTCATATGTAAAGTTCTCACAAGGAGATGAAGTCTCACTATCGTATGAGTCGAAGGTCTTGTATTTCCCATGGTGAGGATCAGGATCATTTTCTGAAGGGGTCTGAGAAGTATCCTTCACCTGCCCTTTGGTTCCATCCAGGAATGGTCTAGCGATGCCATTGCGGCCATTGTCATTATTCAAGAAAAACGAAAGGGATTTGGCATCTCCAAAACCGAGTGAAGCAGCAGCAGGATAGCGCGTAGTCTGAATAACCGCCACATGTCCACCCTCCAGCCAATACACAACAGCAAAACTCATCATCTCCTGAACAAGTCCATCGTGGACATCAGGAGCAGCCATATGTTCTGCGTAATCAAAAGTAGTATAGGACTTGATCTCTGCACCACATTTAGCGGCAGCAGCAAGAGCCTCCACACCGCCTTCAATCAATTCTCGCTTATCGTTAAGCATCAGGACCTGTCGCCATGCCATAATAAATCACCTCAATATAATAATTCAGCGTAAGGATCAGGATGGAATATTGCAATTGGTCTACACTTCGTTGCATTATCCAACGCAATGTAAAATGTATCACATAAAGTGATAGATACTCAAATGATGGGTAAGTAGGTAACAATTCAGAGTTGCCGGACATTGTCATCCTGAGGAACGAAGGATCTGCTTTTTCCAGACGAGAAGCAGATCCTTCGTTCCTCAGGATGACAATGTTTGCATATTACTGGGCTGTTACGTAAGTATTTGAACCCTTCGACTGCGCTCAGGGTGAACGGTTGAGGCGGAAGGTTATATACAATCCGTTCGTGCTGAGCGAAGTCGAAGTGCGAACGGATTGCGCAAAACTTATTTGTTATAGTTGCTTAATGAACTCCAATACCTCATCTACATGCCCATCAACCTTTACTTTCGGCCAGACTTTGCGGATTATGCCTGCTTTGTCTATAACAAACGTAGTCCTTACTATTCCCAGGAATGTCTTGCCATACATGCTCTTCTCTTTGAAGACATCATAGGCTGTAGATACTGTCTTGTCTTCGTCGGAAAGCAGTGTAAACGGCAGGGAGTGTTTGGTTGCGAAGTTTTCGTGGCTCTTGATACTGTCCATACTTACGCCAAGTATGACTGCTCCAGCGTCTTTGAACTCCTGCTCAAGGTCTCTAAAAGAACAGGCTTCAGTAGTGCAACCGGGAGTCATGTCCTTTGGATACCAGTATAAAACAACCGCGCTCTTCCCCTTATAGTCAGACAGGCTCACGGTCTTCCCACCAGTTGCAGGTAGAGTAAAATCAGGTGCGATATCTCCGATGTTGGGCATTGAATATAGTCTCCTTTAGAAGTATGTGCAGTCTTTCTTTACCCAGTCACTACAAACTCAAAACAATTATATAGCTGGTTTGAAGGAGACTTCAGGCATCAGGGAATACGTTTGGTTGTTATTGGTTTGGCGAGAGAGTTTATTTGAGGTAAACTAGGGTAGTGATTGCAGTTGGATTGCGTTAACAGATGGATTTCAAGAGGACATGATGGTAAAAATGCTCTGTTTATTGGTCTTATTGCTTGTTGTTATAGCTAGTTATGCTATGGCTGAAGATGGTTTCTTAATAGGTAATTTAAATGGACCAGAAGAGTTCACACAGAAGAACTTTGCTCAGATAGCCAAAGATAGCTTCAACATGGTTATTATAGATGCAAAGAGCCCGGAGACGAATATCAAGGCACTGGATCTTTGCAAGGAAAACGGCCTAAAGGGTATGGTGGCTGACTCCCGTATTCAGCTGATGAAGAGCAATGAAGATGAGTTCGAAGGTGTTTACGATCAGATCATTAAGGACTACTCCGGTCATCCTGCGTTCTGGGGATATTTTCTAAAGGATGAACCTGATTCCTCTATGTTTATAAAACTGGGAGATGTGAATCGATACCTACTGGGGAAAGATCCAACTCATACCGGCTTCGTTGGTTTATTTCCATCTTCGGCAACTGCTGAACAGCTCGGGAAGCCCAATTACGAGCATTATGTTGATGAATATCTGCGCATGATCCGCCCTAAACTCCTTAGCTATGAAAATCCCTCGCTGATCAAGGACGGAGATAGCGGACAGCATTTCCAGAACCTTGAAATCATTCGCCGACAGGGAATAAAACACAAGACTCCTTTCAGTTGTACACTCACATCCCTGAATGACCTGCGCTGGCAAATAAATACCGCGCTGGCATACGGTGCCCGTGGGATAATGTACTCCAAGGTTCTTATAAACAATCTGCAGGACAAACAAGTAACGAAGATAAATGCTGAGCTCAAGCAACTTGGGCCAGTGTTGATGAACCTCCATTCAGTCGCTGTTTACCACACTGCACCTGTCCCTGAAGGATCGAAAGCACTCCCCATTGATGGATTGATAACTAAAATCAATGGTGGAGAGTTTGCCATAGGTCAGTTCAATTCGGAGGACAGTTCGCAGTATGCAATGCTCGTAAACCGGAGTTCGGATAATAATGCAAAGGCCGAAATCCACTTCACCCAGGAAGTATATCTGTACCAAGTTGATCCATCTACCGGTAAAGAACGTGCAGTCAGGACGAAAGCTGAATATGGGGCAACTGTATGGAAGACTAAGTTCAAACCTGGTGAAAGGCGTCTTATCCGAATCGATCTGAAGCTTGATTTACCTGTAAATAACTGGGAAGACAAACTGGTATTCCGTCCAAGGGTAATGCTGAATCCATCCAACCAGTTTGCGAACATAATAACTGATGAAAATGGAACCCAGGTATACAATGAAGGCATGAATATGTTCCTAATTGCTGAGCAGGTGCAGAAGTATCTACAGCAGGACGGTCGAGTGGATGTGTTCATGACCCGCAGTTCTCAGACCCAGAAGACCACTTTGCAGGAGGAGACTAAACTCACAAGAAGCTTGAACTGCGACCTGCTGCTGGCGCTGCATTCCGATGCTACCGGAACATCTGAACCAGGGGGAGGGACGTGGACATTCTACTGGGATGATGAGGGAAAGAAGCTCGGAGACAGTGTAAACTCTCATCTCATAGAGTCAATCCGTTCATACTATCCGGAGGTTTTGAACCGAGGTGTACGCACTCACTGGATCCGGTTATGGGTAATCCACGAAGCCGGTTGTCCGGCAGCTCTGACAGAGTTTCTGTTTCACTCAAACCCAAAAGAGCGAGAGCTACTCAAAGATTTCAAATGCCAGGACACAATGGCAAAGGCAGTGGCGCAGGGGATATTGGAGTATTTGGGGTTGAAGTAGGATACCGAGTAGCGATAGCAAAATGGTGTAGTTTACGGCTCCTGTTCGCCACTACGGAATCCTATACGACGTTGCGGAGTTTCCGGTGGAAGCATAAGTTGTCGTATTGCTTCAATTATCTGCCCAATCTTTGCATCATGTTTATCAGTGCGTGCTTCCAATTCAGCTAGTCTTCGTGACATTTCAATATTATTATTCAGCATTTCCCGGAGCTGAACAAAAGCTCGCACCACATAGACACTCAGTTGGACAGCCCGTGGAGTATTCAAAACACTCGCTACCATTAATGCACCATGTTCTGTAAATGCATAGGGTAAAGTAGAGGAATACTTCAGTTTCTGTAGGTGGTCACAAAATGTGACCACCTCAGTCTTTTCACTCTCAGTAAGCTGAAGCACAAAATCACTAGGAAATCTAGTTTGATTGCGTTTCACGGCTTGATTAAGTTGTTTGGTACTTACTCCATATAGTCGGGCAAGGTCGCTGTCGATAATAACAGTCAACCCTCGCAACACAAGGATTTCATGTGCAATTGACTCAATTGGAACAAGGTTTTGATTGGATTCGGCATCAGCCATTTACTATTCACCCTTGAGCTTTCCGACTGCTGGTGCAGATAGCATCTATTACGTCAAATATTACACCATTATTAATACAAAACACAACCAATCGATAGCAAGAATATGAGTATCATATTCGTAGGCATTCTGGTTTATACAAAGTCTAAATCTAGAATTGCTACAGAATATACAGTATACTAAAGCCACACATTCATTTAGGCATATCAGGAGTAAAAATGTATAGATCCATAGCCGTATATATATCAACAGTGTTGATGTTTGGAATATGCACATCGGTTTTTTCCGCAGACAACGCAAAAGCGCGGAAATCAATCGACCCGATGTTTGTGGGCAAGTGTACGCAGGTTGACTCAGCTTTTGCTTATTTTAAGGATAGAAGCCTGGACAGTATTGCAGAAGAACTCAAGGTGAATGGATACACATCAGTAAGTATTACCAGTACCGGCGGCGGTAAGTTCCCTCTAGCTGATATGCTTAAAAAGTATGGCATACAATCCCGACTTCTGATTGTGCCTATGAACGGGACTTACGATTCCTCATCTCTGCCATCCGGTTGGGAGAAGTGGCGGATAGTTTGCAGGGATCCGGGATACAAAATATTCGAATACTTCTGTTTGAATGATCCGGATTTCAGGATTTTCATGCAGAAACGACTGGTTGACACTCTACTGCAAAACCCGGCATTCGCTGCCATAGACCTGCCGGAACCGCAGATACCATCAATCGGAGGACCGGATGACCCCGGTTACGCTTGTTTCTGTGACGATTGCAGGCAGAAATTCCTTTCAATGCACCCGGAGGAAACCGACCTCCCGAACTTCACCGATCCATCCTCTCCTAAGTATTGGAAGACTGATGTATCGCTCTATAAAAAATGGATAGACTTCCGGGTCAACACTGTCACCGATTTTCTTAACTTCCTGGTAAACGGTCCTGGGGGAATCAGAGGGCTATGTCCAAAAATCAAGGTCATTACCTGGACTCTCGGGTGCCAGTCCAGAGGCAAGGATGTAGTCAAGGTCGAGAGAGAAAACCAGGGGATGGATGCTGCAGCAGTTGTCAGCAAAGTAAAACCCTACGCTCATTGCATCCAAACCGATTGGCCGGACTGGAGCCTACCCATCCTCCCTGCAAATCATGTAAAGAACTATGAGCCATATCTGAAAAGCATAAGAAGTGTAAACAAGAAAATACCAGTCATAATCCAGACTGACAGTGGTTCACTGCCGGCGATGCTCAGGTCGTTCGAATGGCTGGCAGAATTCGACAAGATCGCAAAACAGATCGGCTTCACTCAAACCTTCGACTACCAATACCACCTGGCATCCGATTTCTATACCAAAGCACCGCGCCTGGCAACTGCCAGGCTTTCAAAGTCAACCAAGCAATTGACCCTGGTATTCGATATGTATCTTGACCCCGCCATCGCCAATGACTCAGCTAACTATTCATTATCGCGCGGAAGAGTTATTAGCGCAAAAGCTGATGGGAACCTGGTGTTACTTGAAGTAGACGGGGCAACTGTAGGACTCAAGGTGACGGTTAACAAAGCAGGAAACAATCCGGAGAGGCTGATACATAAGGGGTATGAGCAGAAAATATCTGGACCGGTTACAGTGAAGGCGGGGAGGGAGTAGTATCTGCCAGGTTCTTATATGCCTTACTAAATTTTTCGTCTGAATGCTTGAGAATACGCTTAAATTTCTCACTGCGCTTGGTATCAGTCACCGGTTCAATAATGAGTTTTTTACCGTCTGTGGATATCTCAAGAAGAGTCTCATCTGTAATATTCAACAGATCTAAAACACCTTTATCTATCACAAGAGCCCTGCTGTTCCCACATTTTGTCAGTGTCTTTATCATTTTACATACCCCCAAACAACATCACTGGTAATAACATTGTTATTACATTGTAATGCTGTTTTCGGTTTCTGTCAATCTAATTAATAGGTATCTGGGATGCCATAGCCATATTTTCTATCATTATTTAGGCGGGAAATTCTCAGGCATCCAGATCGGCAAGTCCTTCACTTCAGTCTTGGCTTGATCGGAGGTTGGGAATCCCCAGGTGTCGTAGAACGGGCCCAGGTTTCTACCGACGGCTTTGGAGAAGCGCACTAGCCATTGGTCTCGTTTTTCATCTTCGTTTTTCGGTCTTGATTCGCCTGGGAGGGTTCTGTATTCGGCGAAGGTCTTCTTGATCGGTTCCCAACCGAAGTCCTTTACTACCTGTAGATATGGAAGAAGCGCGAGGAATGGGTCTGCTGTTAATCTTTCATAGCTTACGGGTTTGGAGAAATATGCTGTCATGCGTTTAGTTCGTTCTTCGGGACTAATTGTGCTGTGAGTGTTTACGGTCTGACTGCAGACAGTTTCCAGTATATATACAGAAAACAGGTTTTCCGTCACTTCTCCAAAACCGTTGAATGTCCACATGTCGGACTGGTGGTTATGCCCCATCTCGTGAAAGAATCCCCAGTCACCGTTACGGTCATTAGACATAAGTTTCGGCAGGTCTACTTCAAACTGGGTTACATCCATCCAGGTCATAATCGGGTAACCGGAGTGCATATATCCTGCACTGATTTGCCTATCATTACAGTACCTCTCGGGTCTTTCACGGTCACGCGGACGTGCTGCAAGATCTGCACAGGCATCCATAACACGGTCCCAGAACTTCATCAGGCTTTCAGGATCGTCCAGTTTTCTTACAACTGAGGAAGGGAGGCTGAAGATAACCTTATTCGTTTCGAGTTCCGCCCATGGACCGGGCAGGTTGCGTATCCGGGATCTCCAGTCTTCAAGACTGGTCTGGCCAAGCACATATCTGGGAGCTTCGACTGGACCTTTGATACTCACGTTCTGATTTCCAAGTCCACAATTCTCCGGAACGACTATATAGACTAATCCGCCAAACGGACTTGCAACCTTTGTAGTCATCGATGAGAGCGATCGCTGCATGGTTATCGAAGGGAATCTGTGCCAGGAATCAAGGTCCCAGAGTTCATCCGAATGGCAACCGATCCGCACAGACAGTTTCCCTACTGCCTCCCGGGGCACTGTAACCTCAACTACTCCACCAGCCGGAGCGTACAGACCTGTGCTGTGCCATTCAGCAACACTGGTGTCAATCTCTATGGTTTTCGTAGGCTTTGGGGTATCTGCAGTAGGCTGTCCAGGGAAATCAAATGCCGCAGGATGCGCTTTTACTTTGTTCGCAGCCAGGTCTTTCGTCCGCTCATACTGGAGAGCAACCAGTAGTCTAGCCAATGGCTCTTTATTGGTTACAGGGGTTTTGTCTGTAGGAATAGAGGTTGCAGTCTGCTTCGATATGAGCCTGTTTAGCTTTGGAAGCAGCATTTTATCATTTGCTGGTAGAGTGCGAAGTGCGCGGCTGAGTGTCTGTGAAGCCTGTTGCAGTTTACCCGAATCAATTGTATCTGGTGCTTTTTGAGCAGATTCAACCAGATTTAGCGCCATCGTTGCATTGAGCAAGTCCATCGGCTGTTTACCAACTGCAAAACCATCTTTCGTTGTCCGTTCAAAATAGCCATCTGCCCACTGTATCCCGGAACCATCCAGAAGCCTGTTTCCAGGATGCTCTTGAATCCGTTTGCCAGGATTCAGTTGTAACCAACCCCAACCAAGCGCCGACACAACCAACCCTCCGCCATTTTTGATATATCCCCGAACAGTTGCTATCTCCTTGCTAGACATATTCCACGGCACACACACCAGCGCGGAATAGTCTTTGAGTTTTGAAGTCCAATCCGGGAAATCCACATCCTGCGCGTCTAGACCTTTCGACTTGAGATATACCAGAACTTCCGGGCATCCTCGAACGCCTACTGGCTTCAATGACCCACCTGAACTCCATTTGATCGAGTTGATCATCAATTGACCAGTATCGGCGGTATTTAGAGTTTCGGCACCAACGTAACCATCGTGTCCAAACGCAACTATTCTGCCCTTGCCAAAATCAGCTGCAGCAACTACCGGTTCGTAAATATCCTTACCGGTCTTGCCTACTACAACAGACCAGGCTTTGTTTCCATACACACATAAAGGCCCTGGAATGCCAGGTGCAGCTATCTCCTTGACACCACTAGTTAATAAAGGCGTGAAATCTGCAGCTGCAGATGCAAATGTCACGCAACTACACAAAACAACAATTACAAGTAGTGTTTTTGGAAACAGCATTTGTCTGTCCTCCAGACATATTACTAAGCTATATATAGATTGCTCTAATGCATTCTATAGCATTTTTAACATGGCGCACAAATTGAAGAATTTGAACCGCTGTACTACCTATAGAATCTATAGTATTTCCACTACTGGGTAATATATCAACAGCCAAAACCCTTCACATGAAACGGCTGGAGTGATAGAATTCCATGGGGTGTCCGGACGCCCGTTTCTTTACTCTGGGCTTTTCTTTACCGGACAAGTATTAAATGTCCAAACGCGAATTTGTTCATCTTCACACTCACTCGGAATTCAGTATCCTTGACGGCGCCAGCCGGATAAACGATATCGTCAAAAAGACCACCGAATTCGGTATGCCGGCTGCGGCTATCACCGATCACGGGGTGATGTATGGCAATATCACATTCTATTCGGCGGCTAAGGCAGCGGGACTGTTTCCTATTCTTGGTTGTGAAGTATATGTTGCTGCCCGGACTAGACATGACCGCGACCCCAAACTCGACCGTGAACAGTACCACCTGGTGCTGCTTGCCGAGAATGAGCACGGTTATAAAAACCTGATCAAACTGGTCAGCACAGCTTTCTCCGAAGGTATGTACTACAAACCCCGTGTAGATAAAGAGCTGCTTGCCCAGTATTCCGAAGGCCTCATCGCGACCTCTGCATGCCTTGGTGGAGAACTACCAGCCCGTGTAATGAGAGATCCTGCCAATCTGGATAGATCGCTGGCAGAGTATTTGGACATATTCGGCAAGGAAAACTTCTATATCGAGCTGCAGGACCACGGTATACCCGAGCAGAAACCAGTCAATGAAGCACTGATTGTCCTTGCACGGAAAAATGGGATTAATCTCGTGGCCGCTAATGACAGCCACTACAACACCAGAGCCGATGCCGAAGCGCACGACGCGCTGCTATGCATCCAGACCGGCACTACGCTCGATGATCCCAAGCGAATGCGTTTTGGTTCCGACCAGTTCTATATCAAGAGCCCGGATGAGATGTATGAGGTGTTTGGCGACGTTCCGGACGCCCTGCAGAACACGCTCGCAGTGGCCGAACGGTGCAGATACAAGTTTGATTTTGATACTTCCAAGCTTCCTAACCCGGGCATACCGGAGGAGTATCCGGCAAGTGAGTTTATGGAGCTTCAGGCACGCGAAGGCTTAGCCCGTAAAATGGGCGGCAGCATTCCTCCTGAATACGAAAAACAGCTTGAATACGAATGCGGGATCATCAACGGCTGCGGATTCCCGATGTATATGCTGATCGTCAAAGACTTTACCGATTTCGCCAGGCGTGAAGGTATCTGCGTGGGGGTCAGAGGATCTGCTGCAGGAAGTATTGTATGCTATGGACTCGGTATTACAGATGTTGACCCTATTGACTATGGTCTCACTTTTGAAAGGTTCCTGAATCCTGAACGTGTAGAAATGCCTGACGTCGACCTTGATATACAGGACGACCGCCGGGAAGACCTTATCCAGTATGTAGTCCAGAAATACGGACGGGACAGGGTTGGTCAGATAGCTACGTTCGGAAGCATGAAAGCTCGTGGAGCGGTACGTGACTGTGGTCGTGTATTGGGAATGGACCTGAGCTTTGTAGATAAAGTCAGTAAGATGATCCCCACAATGCCAGTCGGTATTACTATCGATATGGCTTTGAATGATAATCCGGACTTCTCGAACCTCTATAAGAATGACTCCGAAGCTAAGAAGCTCATAAACATGGCGAAGACTCTTGAGGGTCTGAACCGGAGTGTGGGCATTCACGCTGCGGGAGTCTTGATCTCTGAAGACCCGCTAACAGACCATGTGCCTGTCCAACAGGGGAGCAAAGGGGAATTTGTAGCCCAGTTAGCGAAGAAAGACATTGCTAAAATCGGTCTGTTGAAGATGGACTTCCTGGGACTGGCAAACCTTACGATACTCAATGAAGCTGTTGCTCTGGTCAAACGCACTCAGGGCATAGACATTGATATGCTGGACCTCGACCTGGAAAACCAGAAAACATTTGAAATGCTGGGAAGAGGAGACACCAGTGGAGTCTTCCAGTTGGAAAGCCCCGGGATGCGCCGGAATGTTATCGAATTGCAGCCGAACTCAGTCAGAGAAATGGCAGCTATAGTTGCCTTGTACCGACCGGGACCGATGGCGTACATACCAAAGTTCGTTAAATCCAAATTCGGCCAGGAACCTATAAAATACCTGCATCCCGATCTTGAACCTATTCTCAGGGAAACCTATGGGGTTATCTGCTACCAAGACCAGGTTTTGCGTATAGCCTGTGCTATTGCTGGATTCAGCCTTGGACAAGCGGATATTCTTCGTAAGGCTATGTCCAGTAAAAACCGCGACGTCATGGAGCAGAAAAAGGACGAGTTTGTTGCCGGTGCTGTTAAAAAGGGAGTTGCCCAGGCAGTTGCTGTAAAAATTTACGAACAGGTAGAACCGTTCGCAGGATACGCTTTCAACAAAGCACACGCAGTTTGTTATGCTTTCGTAGCTTATAGAACCGCTTACATGAAAGCTAACTACCCGGTTGAATACTATTGTGCCCTTCTCTCTGCTAATATGGATGACAAAGAGAAGCTGGCTCTGTATATGGACGACTGCCGCCGACTCGGAGTAAAAGTACTCCCTCCGGATGTAAATTACAGCTTCCTGCGCTTTGAGGTTGAAGATAACAACATTCGTTTTGGTCTAGGTGCAATAAAAGGCTGTGGAAGAGCCGTTACTGAGGGAATCGTTGCAGCGAGAGAAGCCGGAGGACAGTTCACCGACCTGGTAGACTTCTGCCGTAGGACAATGGACCAGGTAACTGTTAATAAAAGCACTGTAGAAGCATTTATCAAGGTGGGAGCATTCACAAGTTTGCATGAAAACAGAGCCCAGCTGCTGGATATGCTGCCGGATGCATTAAATGTAGCTGCATGTGAGAAAAAGAATCAAAGCGCTGGTCAGGGTGGGCTCTTTGATGACGACGAAGACGATTCAATGTGCAGCATTGAGATCGGCAACTATTCCCACGTATGTGAATACAATCAGGACCAGGTCCTGGCGTTTGAAAAAGACCTCGCAGGGATATACTTATCGGGGCACCCATTGGAAAATATGCGGGAAATCCTGCAAAGCAGATGTTCGGCAAACGCCGAGAATTTCCGCGATCTGGAAAAAGACCAGGAGTGCTGCATTGGAGGGATGATAACCGACCTGAAGCTGCGGACGACCAAACGCGGGGATAAGATGGCTTCCTTTAGAATAGAGGACTTATACGGGACAATACCGGTCACTGTCTTCCCTCACGCCTTTAAATCATGTGCCGACCAGATTGCACCGGAGAAGGTTGTCCTGGTCAAAGGCAAGGCAAGCCACCGTGAGAAGATGAGTGGGAGTGAAGATGAAGACGCTGCAGTGGAAGTTGAGATCCTGGTAGAGTCTGTGACTCCATTGAATAATGGTTCGAATGGCCTGGACAGGACCGTAAGCAACAGGTCACTATATATCAAGATCAATGGCAGTCCTGAAGTCAGACTTGATCTTGTTAAGAATTTGTTTGATGCCTACCCCGGTGACAGCGCAGTATACTTCTGCCTCGTTCACAACAACAACTTGCAGAAAATCCGCACTTCATATAGAGTAGACCCTAGCAATAGATTCATATCCGAGATAGAAGCTATCATCGGAAGAGATAAAATCAAGCTACAGTAGATATAAAACCAAGCAACTGATTTTTTAGCTGCGGGAACTCTTGATAGTGCCAAATTGCAAACATATCGTAACAAGACGTTCCCGCAGAATAGTTCATTGGTTTAGATCTACGGTGGCTTTGCATTGGTCAGCAAACAGTTCACATCCCCCTACCCCCTTCAAAGGGGGGATTGGGTGATTTTTTCACCAAAGGCAGGTTTTCAATGTCCAAAAATATACGATACATAATTCTAGCGGTCATTGCGCTTCTGGTTATCTCCGGCAGCACGATAATTCAACTCTACACCGACTGGCTCTGGTTTGATTCTTTGGGGTATGCCACGGTTTTTTCGACTATCCTCTGGTCAAAAATTGCCCTTGGTGTCGCTGCAGGACTGATCTTCTTTCTAGTTGTATATGCCAATTTATGGCTTTCACGTAAACTGGTACCTCCACCGACTAATTCCTACACTCAAAAAGTGTTTTTGGATAAACTTGGACTATTAGCTAAGCGTGGGATTGGAATGCTGACTCTGCTGGTCAGTGTAGGATTGGCGGTAATGGTCGGGTTGGAAGCATCCGGATACTTTAAAGAATGGCTCTACTGGGTAAATTCGGTGCCATTCGGTCAAACTGATCCTGTATTGAATGTAGACATATCGTTTTATGTATTCAAACTAGCCTTTGCTGAATTCCTTTATACACGGTTATTCTTTATGTTGATCGTCTGTACTGTTGCCACCGGACTCCTCTATTTTGCTGATGATGCGGTTCATTTCCGTGGCTCCACTTTCTTCATAGCCAAGAAAGCCAAAGTTCATATGGCTGTATTGTGTGCTTTACTGTTCTTTGTAAAAGCCTACGGTTACCGTTTGGCAATGTTTGGACTTCTGAATGCACAAGGGCAACAATTCGACGGTCCCGGCTACACCATTATTAACGCCAACCTGCCTGCAATGTGGGCACTACTAGTCCTGGCAATTATCGGTGGATGTGTATGTTTCATAGGTGTGTTGAACAGCAAGAGCAAGCTGTTGATCGGCGCGGTTGGAGTGCAGGTTGTGGCGTCCCTATTGCTGGGCGCAGTGTATCCTTCACTCCTGCAGAGACTGGTTGTTAAGCCCAACCAGCAGCAGAAAGAAACACCATATATTACAAAGCATATCAAAGCCACTCAGATGGCATATGGCCTCGATAATATTGCAATCAGGAAATATCCTGCCGATACGACACTCGACACAGACCAGATAGCTGCCAACACTTCTACTATTGAGAACACCAGGTTATGGGACTCTGAGCACATATCCGGTGTTTATTCTCAGATGCAGACCATTCAACAGTACTACCACTTCAATAATGTGGATGTTGACCGTTATTGGTTGGGACCTGAGGGAGGAGAAAAGCGCTACCGTCAGGTGTGGCTGGCTGCAAGGGAATTATCCCAGGACAGTCTACCATCTGAATCCCAGACCTGGGTCAACAAACGACTGCGCTATACCCACGGATATGGGGTAGTGATGAGCCCCATAAATGAAGTCAGTTCAGAAGGGCTGCCTAACTATTTTGTCTCTGACATTCCACCAAAAACTTCTACAGACTTGAAAATGGAAAAGATGGGTGTATATTTCGGGGAAATGACTGGGGAATATGTCTTTGTAGGCACCAGCCAGGACGAATTCGACTATCCGACCGGCGATTCAACACAGACTACACGTCAAGATGCAGTGTCAGGTGTATCTGTGGGCAATTTCTTCAAGAAGTTGATGTTCGCAATCAGGTTCCAGGATGTCAATATTCTGCTCAATGCAAACCTGACATCAGATAGCCGATTGCTGTACCGGCGTAATGTTACAGAACGTCTAAATACTCTATTCCCATTCTTAACATTGGATTTTGACCCATATTTGGTGTTAGCTGATGGTCGACTACATTGGATGGTAGATGCATACACCACAACAGATCGATATCCGTATTCCCATGGAGTATCGATTGGTGAGCAAGGTCTTAACTATATACGCAGTTCGGTCAAGATAACTGTGGATGCGTACACTGGTGAAGTTACTGCCTATAAAATAGAAAAACCACTGGCGGATCCAATCATCCGATCATATCAAAAGATGTTCCCGGGGGTGTTTAAAGACATCAGCGAAATGCCAAAGTCCCTTCAGGAACATATACGATATCCCGAATGGATGTTCAGGACACAGAACTTTATATATGAGACGTATCATATGTCTGATCCTGCAGTTTTCTACCAACGCAGTGACCAGTGGACTATACCAGCAACAGCACATCTCGAAGGTTCCGCAGGTCAGGAGACAATGGAACCTTACTACACAATCATGCGCTTACCTAACGCTGATAGCGAGGAATTCATCCTCATGACAGTGTTTAAACGAACTGCTAAAACTAACATGGTTGCATGGATGTGTGCAAAATGCGATGCTGCCGACTATGGAAAACTGGTTCTATACGAATTCCCTGACAATAAGAATGTTCCCGGACCAGACCAGATCATTGCACGGACTAACCAGGACACTTACATATCCCAGCAGCTTTCATTATGGGGCCAGGGAACTTCCAGTGTAAGCTCAGGAAATCTGCTGGTTATGCCCATAGATACTTCGCTGCTTTATGTGATGCCTTTGTATCTGGAATCTTCCAGCACTAAAATCCCTGAACTCAAAATGGTCATAGTAGCTCTGGGAGACAGGTTAGTAATGGAACCGACCCTCCAGCAGGCGCTGGCATCTGTAGTTGGACAAAGCGTAAAGCTTAATACTCCAACAGCCCAAACCCCAGGCACAACCGCCCAATCAACTGCCTCTACAGGAGGATCCTCCGGACTAACAGAGCTAGCAAAGAAAGCAATGACGGCCTATCAGAAATCCCAGGCAGCCCTACGAACCGGTAACTGGTCTGAATACGGCAAGCAACAGGGAGAGTTAGGCAAAGCACTGAACGAGTTGAGAGCTAAGCTGGGGAGATAGTAAAATATTAGACGGTGCGCATCAAGTAATGAGATGCGCACCCACAGAATATTGATATTATTGACGTGGAAACCTTTTCAAAGCTATCATTCGTCGGCATTTACCACTTGGATAGGTGTCATTCTGAACGCAGTGAAGAATCTGCTGTATTCGTGCGTAATACTGATATTGAAAAGCAGATCCTTCATTCTTCGGGATGACAACTTATTTACCCAGGTCATAGACATGGACTTCCAGGGGTTTGAAATTATCTGTGAGTTTTGTTCCCTGGATATCCCTAATATCACGATTTTCGAACATTACGCTTGCCAGCGTACCCAGCTTCTTTTTGATATCGAATGTAACTGTACACGGTGTATTCCCTGCGTTGACAGCGATCAGGTATAGCTTGCCATCACACTGTTTCAACTTGGTGTGTATGGGTGATTTGCTTGGAGTGTATGCAACAGTACCCAGATCTGAGGGTGATAATAGCACAGGGGAAAGCGTTTTTACTTCTTGCCCTAGTTTCTTCATACCAGTCCATATCTCTTTGTAATGAGGCAACACTCTTAGATCGTAGTAGCAGTAATAGATAAGACCCTTGGCGCCGTGGGTCAAAGCAAGGTATGTCATGCAACGGCTCTCATCGTAGGTCGGTGCGCGACCTGTTTTCAACTCCTCAGCTGACGGAACATGCCCTCGATTTGGATTAATTGCACCATACTGATACCATGCAAACGCTTGAGGCACCAGCCAGGTTGGTTTGTGACCGTGAACAGATACGTTGGCATCATCCATCCACTGACTCACAGTGGTTATTGGATTGCTTGGAATGGGATATGGGTCAACGCCCATGATATCCGTGGTGTCAGGGAAGTATTTCAATTCTGACATGTTGCAAAGGACTATGTAACATGGATGATTTGGATCTGCATTGCGAACATCCATATAATAATTCTTCATTTTGGGTGCTAAAGCCCTTGGGATCTCATCATTCAAATACCAGGCTAGAATCGCCGGATGGGTGCGGTATGCCTTGATGACAGCAGGGACTATATTTTCGTTACCCTTAATGCCCTCCCAGGCTTTGTCTTTCAGGTATGTAGCCGTTGGATAGACATCATTCATGCAGTATATCAGCTTCAATCCATGCTGCTGCATTTTGTCCATGTATTTGAGCATGTAGTCTTTGGGTTTTAAGTTAGTGCCATAGTTTAGTATGCAGTTGAATGGACTATCGATGATTTCATTCAAATGGCCAATGCTGGCGTCATCATACCAACCAAGTGGGAAAAATGGTTTTCCATCTGCAATAGTGTTGTTGTTTTCATCGATATATGTCTTGAAAGATGCCACCTGCGATTGTGTTATCTTGCGCAGGACCCATTTGCGATTGGCAACTTTTTTACCATTTGCTGTGTTTATAACCGCCGCAGAGAGCTGCACAACTCCGGCTGGTAGCTTCTCAGCAGGAACCAGCACTAATGCTTCATTACCATTGATAGACTTCTTTCCGGATACTTGTATGTTGCCAGCAACAGCCGTCACTCGTAGAGCCAGCATATTTGGATTGACATCATATTCCGCAGGATTTACTCCGACTGAAACCTTGATATCCTTAACCCTGGGAAAAATCAGCTCCCGGTAATTGGGGTAGATCAGATCGAAGTCAGCCAGTTGGTCTCGCTGCCCCGGAAGAAGACGAAAATTGTCCACAGTTATGGTGAAGGAGCGAGGTGGACTTGTTGAAAAGAACATTATTCTGCGGATGTTGGTAAGGTTCACTTCCTTGATGTCCTGAAGGAAGACTTCGATGGTATTCTTCTTGTTTGGAAGAATTATATAATGGGCAGCCCATCCGTTTTGATCCGGTTTATCACGCAATTCAAGGGCTATGTCGGCAGATTCATTGCCCTCCACCCAGACATCGCAGGTAACTACAGCATAGTGAGACCAATCCTTCGTTGAGTATCCCTTGCCATTGTTCCAATCGAGAATTGTCGATGGCCACTGGTTGTCCCCTTGCTTCCACTTAGGCATAGTGAATGACATAGCGGAGGTTCCATTTGAAAAATGCTTTGTAGTGGATTCACAATTGAGGCCAGACCATTGCTTAATATTATCCACTCCTTCGAAATCCAGTAGCAACAAAGGCGCTTTCGCCCTGGGTAAAGCAGCCTTCTGTCCCCATACGGGACAAACAATCAAACCAGATACCAACAATAAAAGCATTGGTAATATGTATAGCATTCGTATCCTGAGCAAGATCATGATTCGCCTCCGTATATAGAACTGCATACAGTCGTGAATCAAACTGTGCTAATTTTTAAGTATCACATTCTTGATTATATTCTCAACATCACCTGCAGGCTTTATGGATGCATCGATATTTATGAGTTTGGCCTGATAGCGCGTCACCAGGTACTGGCCTGTGTTATCCTTGCGAACAGCAAGATCAAGTCTACCTAGACATTTTCCCCATTCACCATCCTGGCAAACAATAGGGCCACCAATCCACCATTCAGGTCCAACTGGATTTGCAGCTTTAATTGGAACCGGGTTAGGCAACCATGTATGTGAGTCGCCACCGATTATGGCATCAATAGACGGTATTTCCTTTGCCAGTTGTAAATCCAGGTCGTATCCTATATGAGTAAGGGCTATGATGAAATTACATTTCTGCTCCAGTTTGGCAACTACTTCCTTAGCTACGGCTATTGGGTCTTTCACTTCAAGAGTCGCTGCCTGTGCACACTCGGCAATTCTAGGCGCTGATACTCCAAATATGCCTATTGTCATATCCCCCCGGTGAAAAATCACATAAGGCAGTGTAAGGGCTTCACCGGTCTCTTTGCGAAATATATTTGCGCACAAGACCGGGAAGTGCGCTTGTTTCATCCTCTTCTCTAGTATCTTCAATCCTTCTATGCTTGGTTTACCTGTATATTGATCGCCCTTGAACTCATTGTTACCGAGGGTCATAACTTCGTAAGGTACACTATTCATAACATCAAAGTCAGGAACACCTTCGAGCTTCTCCATAGGTCCTCGAACGAATACATCGCCAGCGTCCATTATAATAGCTGGTTTTACGGATTCTTTCTTCAGCTTTCTGATCAATGCTACCCGCCTCGCTGCACCACCCACATCCTTTTCATTCTTTCCCATGGCGGTGTAATCGAACGGCACCAGCATTCCGTGGACGTCATTGGTGTGAAGTATGGTAAGGCCAGGTTCCGATGCAGGTTTGCCCCAGGCAATTCCAGTAAAGCTGCACAGTGTTATGATTAATGATATTGCCAGTAAACGCGTACGCATATAATCCTCAGTATCTAACCCGCATTATTCATGACTAACTCGGCTTTTGTCCCTACTGCCGGACAAAAGCGAAGTTTGGTGTATAAAGCTGGCCAGGTGGTTAACTGTTCGGATTATAGCACATTAGAGGGAAACTCGAAATGCTGGGGAACTCCTGGGGATCGGGAAAAACGATGACCTGGTTGTAAACAATCCAGGCCATCGAATAGCGCGCATTATTCATGACTGACTCACTTTTGCCCCACTGCCGGTTAAAAGTAGAGTTTGGTGAATAATGCGCGTTAATCTATTTCATTTGTTAATTGCTATGTGGAATATTCGCACATCATAACCAGTGCATAGAAACTCAAAATCAGACTTCGTCTTCTTAACTTGCCGGGACGAACTGAACAGTTCTTTAACAGTAATCTTATTGCCTGGAAATTGAATTTTCACTTGCTGATCGGATGCATCGATATTAGCTAGCAGTAGGTTGTAACCTCCGAATGGATCAGTTTTAAGTAGCGTACGGATCGGATTTGTGCTGACCGAAGGCAGCTTGGCATTCGTATAGACATCATATTGCATATTTGCCGTTGGCGAGAGAATGGAAGGTCTGAGTATTGCGATCTGCTTATTCATTGCTACTACCTGATTCCATAATTCTTTAGATCTCAGCAACTGCAATGGTGTTGCACTGACAGCTTCTTTTTTCTGCATTGCATAAACAGGTTTGGGATCAGGAGCAATGCCTATGCAACCGCCATTTCTGAGGGTGTCCGCATCCATCCCGAAATACATAATACCTGTCGCACCATGTATTATGGCGGCATATACCATACAACGCTCTTGAGCTACTGTAGGCTGTGAGCAAGGCCAGGTTGGATCGAGATAACAATGTGCCTGAACGCAAAGCCACACCGGTTTTTTCTGCTGGTTTGCGGACACAGCCAACGATACACTCTCCGGAATACCAACACTTGAGCTCAGTGTTTTAGCATCATCCGGTCTAATAGGATAATTATCGTGACACGATACATCCCCTGCAGTATTCCATTTTATCCACCATTCCCGTCCCTCCGGACTGCCTATCGTCCATGCTCCATCCACTGCTAATACTGGATGATTAGGATCTATAGCTTTGATTTCTTTGTAGCGTCGTTGAAAATATTCGAATTCCTCGGCAATTTTTGGAGTTCCTAAATTCATTGCAGGTTCTTCATTGAGATACCAGGCTAGAAGAGTCGGACTGTCTTTCAACGCTCTGATTTGGTCATTTAGAGGATATTGGACAACAAGTTGCATGCCAGTTTTTCTGGCAATGGGTTCACCGAAAACAGGATCATCACCCCAGCACAGATATGCCGTATTAAAACCTGCTGATACAAGGTCAGCCAGACCTGTGATACCGTTTCCTCGATCAGTATATGAAGCGTGATACATCACTATTGGAAAAAACGAGCTGCTCTTATTGTAAGCATCAAGATATTTCCCAGAACGATCCGTATGCGGTGTACCAGCTTTGTAGAATGTCTGCACGGCATCTCGTTTTAGTGTCCATTCAGGTTTATCCTTGCAATATGCTATTCCGCCGCAGACTATTACTGATATCATAATCAGAAATACACCTGCTCTCACTGTGATTTTCCTCATCAACAAATAACCTCAAATATATCGATTTACTATATTAATCATCGTGTAGAAGTGTAACTGTAGCACAGCCAAACTCACCCCGTCAATGTCACAAGATTCCGGTAACTCTGAGCTGTTAATCAATATACTAGTGTAATGAAAAATCCCCCTGGTAGCGCGGCCAGGGGGATAGAGGGGGATGGATGGTATGCAATGGGAAACAACTATCTATATCAACCAAATCGTCCAGTAACATAATCTTCAGTGCGTTTATCTTTAGGTCTGGTGAAGATGTCTTCAGAGTTTCCGAACTCGATCATTTCACCCAACAGGAAGAACCCGGTCTGGTCGGATACCCTTGATGCCTGCTGCATGTTATGCGTAACAATGACTATGGTGTATTGTTTCTTCATCTCGCCCATCAGTTCTTCGATACGCATTGTAGAAATTGGATCTAAAGCTGAGCATGGTTCGTCCATCAGGACAACTTCGGGTTGCACTGCTAATACTCTAGCTATGCACAGTCTCTGAGCCTGTCCGCCGGATATTGCCATTGCTGACTTTCGAAGGTCGTCCTTTACTTCATCCCACAAGGCAGCTCCTATTAAGCTCTGCTCTACAATATCGTCTAATTCAGACCGGTTCCGCATTCCGTGTATTCTAGGACCATAGGCAACATTCTCATAGATAGACATGGGGAATGGATTGGGTTGCTGGAATACCATACCTACACGCTTGCGTAAGTTGACCACGTCAACATCGCTATCGTAGATATTCTTACCGTCCAAAGTAACGGTGCCGGTTACTCGCGCACCCAATACTTCATCATTCATCCGGTTCAGGCAGCGCAGGAACGTCGACTTACCACAGCCGGACGGACCTATAAGAGCTGTAATAGCCTGATTCTTCATCTGAATGCTTATATTCTTCAGCGCCTGGAATTTTCCGTAATGGAGGTCAAGGCCATCTGCGGCCATGCTCCCTCCTATTTCGATCTCTGAAGCCAGAGCTCGTATTCCTTTGTTTATTAGAGTGTTCTCTTCAGCCATTGCAACACCATTTACCATGTTCGTTTCCTCCTGTAGCTATTACGGATAGTGGAGGCAATTATATTGAGTCCAAGAACCAGCATAAGCAGCACCAAGGCTGTCCCCCACTGCAATTCCGGACGCGCCCCAAACATCTCTGTAGCTACAACATATAGGTGATAAGGTAGAGCCATACAATCTTTCATCGGTGAGTCAGGGAGCTTAGGCAGATAATAAGCCGCTGCTACCATCATAATCGGCGCCGTTTCACCAGCAGCCCGACTGACTCCCAATATAATTCCTGTGATAATCCCCGCTGCAGAGTTTGGAAGCACAACCCGCCAAATGGTCTGCCATTTCGTAGCTCCAAGAGCCAGCGATCCATCTCTGAAGCCTTTTGGAACCGTCCGCAGTGCCTCCTCTGCAGCAGTAATGATTACTGGTAACACCAACAGCGCCAGCGTCAACGAGCCTGCCAGTATTGATTTTCCAAAATGTAAATACAGAACAAACAGTCCATAACCAAACAGCCCAAATACCACCGATGGCACCCCGGCAAGGTTAACTGTAGCCAATCTCACTATTCTGGTGAACATATTCTGTTTCGCATATTCAGCAAGATATACTGCGGCCATTACCCCAACTGGTACAGCTATGAGCACTGTTCCAATTAACAGGTATAATGTGCCAACAATCGCCGGCATGATCCCGCCTTTAGTCATGCCCTCGCGTGGCATCTGGGTTAGGAAATCCCAGCTTATTGCTGAATACCCTTTGGAAATCAGAAAGTAAAGGACTGCAATTACGGGTAGGACCACAAAGAGTGTGGATAAACTCAGGGCTGCAAACGCTATCTTTTGAGTCCGGATTTTTCTAGTGATCATCACTGGATTTTCCCCTTTCTCAGTGCAGTCTCAGCGACCAGGTTTATCAAAAACGTGATCACGAACAGCACCACGCCTACAGCAAATAAAGTGTGGTAGTGGAAGGAGTATTGCACCGTTTCTCCCATATCTGCAGCAATCGTGGCAGTCATAGTCTTCACAGGCATTGTGTAAAACTGCATAAGCTTGGTAAGACCCTCTGGCAGGTTGGTTGCATTCCCGGCAACCATCAAAACTGTCATAGTCTCCCCAACAGCCCTACCAATCCCAAGCATACATCCTGCGATCATTCCACTCTTCGCTGCCGGCATAACAACTTTTACTATTGTCTCCCACTTAGTCGCTCCCAGTGCATATGAGCTGTCGCGGTAGTGTTTGGGAACAGAAACTAAAGCATCTTCGGCAATCGAAATAATGGTAGGCATCGACATAAATCCAAGCATCAATGATGCAGTCAGAGCGCACATACCGGTTGGCAAGTTGAGTATACTCTGAACAAATGGAGCCACGACCATTATTCCGATGAAACCAACGACTACAGAAGGTATTCCGGCAAGAACCTCAATGGTCGGTTTCATGATCTCGCGAATCCATTTTGGTGCGACCTCAGCAAGATAGACTGCACAAGCAATTCCTATCGGCACAGCCATAATGACTGCACCGATAGTAACAACTGCAGAACCTGCAAAGAGCGGCAAAAGACCGAAGTGATCAAACTCCGGTTGCCAGTCCTTACCTGAAATGAAGTGCCAGATGCTCTGATGTTTGAGCATCGGAAGCGCATCCTTTACCAGAAAAACAAAAATCAACACAATGGCGAGAATGGCAATCGCGCCATTTACATATATGAACTTTGATATCAGGCTGTCCAGCAACCTTCTATCCAATCTGACCTTTCGGATCAGATCCGGCCTGGATGTACTCCCTATGGCCTGTAAGTTAGACATACTCTCAATGCTCCACTCTAGCCCGCACAAATCTCACAGAATGCTCAAGATCAGTGCGGGCAATTTTCAGGATATCCATGGCCGAACATAATGCTTTCAACCCGGATCTCCAATATCAATTTTACGGTCGGAGTCTTACAAATAGATTACAGGGGAGTTATGTTTGAGTTTAAGTGGATAATCCGATGTACAGGCTGGTAGGTTTACGAATAAGGGGGATGTGATCCTGGTGCTGGTTTAAATCCAACACCAGTATCACATCCCCCCTGCCCCCCTTCAAAGGGGGAATAGGTTGATGGAATTTGTGGGGATTATTTTAGGGGTAGATAACCAGATTTTGTTACCCATTTCTGACCTTCAGCGCCAAGGGCGTATTTGATGAACTCGCCTTTGACTCCGCTGGGTGAACCCAATGTGTACATATACAGGAAGCGGAAAAGTGGATATGTTCCATCCATCACATTTGCTTCAGTTGGTTTCATACCTGGCACGCCAGGCTTGCGGGAGATCGATACCACACGCACCTTATTCCTTTGATCAAACTCTTCTGCATATGCCATACCGGCATAACCGATAGCATCTGCAGACTGGGAAACTATGGTGCATATCTGCTGGGTTGTTGGTATGTTCATCATGTCTTTAACATAGGCTCTTCCACCCAGAAGGGCATCCTGGATGAATCCATATGTGCCTGAACTTGAGTCTCTACCTACAACAACTATGTTCTTTTTGGAATTACTGCCGACTTGATCCCATGTCTGAACCTTGCCACTATATATGTCACCCAATTGCTTAATGGTCAGGTTCTTGACATTGTTGGATGGATTCACGATTATCGATAGTCCATCCCTTGCTACTTTATGAGCAACAAGCTTTGTGTTTCGGTCGCGTGCAGCCTGGATCTCTTTTGGTTTGGCTTCTCTGGAAGCATTAGCAATATCACAGGTACCATTAAGTAGACTGGAGATTCCTTGACCAGAACCACCGCCGGCAACCGACACACTTGTTCCGGAGTATTGGTTCATAAAGCCCTCAGCCCACAACTGTGAGAGAGGCAGTACTGTATTTGACCCTGCAATCTTTACGCTACCTTTGGGAGCCGCAACGGCCGCTCCACAGGCAAGGGCCAGAGTCAGACCCATGCAAACTAGTTTCTTCATATACTTGCTCCTTAACTGGATGTTTGAGGTTGGATAACGGATATCCAACCTCAGAGAACTAGAACGTGGAAATCATTTCCACTATGTAGCTGTTGTTGCGAACTGTATTGATCTCTTCTTTGTTGAATTGATAGAAAAACTTGATTCTGGTCTTATCATCCATCCACTTTATCAGGCCGACATTATAAGACTCCCGAAGACCATAATCAATTATGCTTGTAACATCCTGAGACATACGCTCGTAGTTGCCAACAAGAGTTACATTAGGAAGCACATTGTAAGCAAGCTGAGCATAACCGCCATTTATGATTTTATCGAAACCACGTACTTGAGCCAGTTCAGTATTCTCTGCCCATATGTACTCTGCTTTCAGAGTCACACCGTGAAGGTAGTAACGCAGATCTCCACCATATCGGTTCTTACGTCCGGCATTTTTACCAACATTATATCCATTACCAAGGTATCCGGATGCTCCAAGCTCAAGGTCACCAAGGCTAGTAGTTACTCGTCCAACAACATCCGTCTGTCTGTTGGAATCGTTAGCATTGGCGCCTGCTCCATTGAACGAACCAAAGAACCAATTGTAACCTTTGAATGTCCCATTGAGGACAGCACCCCGGTCTCGTTCTCCCGGGAAGAATATATTAGACATCATAGTGCGCTCAGGCATTTCACGAACTGAGCTGGACTCGGTAACCTGATGACCAAATGGAACCTTCGTCTGGCCCATAGTTAAAGTCGTCAGATCGTTGAGCTTGTATGCTAAATAAGCATCTTTCATTGTAACTGAGGTTCCACCCATATCCATTTGCAGAACCACTTGAGTTGTCGATGTGGGACTTCCAGCAACTTTGATCCTGGATCTGCGAACCAGAAATGTGTTGGAACCTTTTGGATCGGTTGGCTTTGTTGCTGTTCCGCCGTGCAATTTTCCTTGAACACCTTCCCATCGGGCCTGAACATAACCACTGATTGATATTTTTTTCAATCCTTTAATGTCCAGTTTTGCAGTCTCAAACGGGCCTTCTGGATCCATCAGAATTGCATCGAAGGTTTTTACACTCGATTTCAACTCTGCAATCTCATCTTGTAGAGCATCGAACTTCGTGCTCAGTTCATTGACTTTATCGCCGACACCCTGATCGGTGGTCCCGAGTTGCCCAGCTATCTCAGTCTTGAACTCTGCAACCAGTCGTTCAATCCTGTCCAAGTCAGCTTTAGTAACTTCAGGTGCAGTTACTTGACTCGTGGCCGGCGGTGTGGTTGTGATAGTCTTTGTAGATGATTCTATCTTTGTTGTCATATCTTCGAGGATCGCATTGACAACCTTTGCGAACTCATAACGTGTGAGGCTTCTCTCACCTTTAAATGTACCGTCAGGAAAACCCGACATATAACCTTTTGCCGATAAGGCCTGGACTGCATCGTAAGCCCAATGACCAGATGGCACATCTGTGGTAGCCTGTGCATGGACCATAACGGAACATGCAAGAAGTAAAAGCGTAGCCAGCAGTTTCTTCACTACTAAACCTCCCAATTGGTTTTCAGTTTACTCCGGCAGCCTCTTTCGGCTCTGCTGGAGGATTGTTTTCGTTCGACATTCTAAGCCGATTACAATCATAGTGTAGACTTGCAGCATTACATGCATCTTACACCGAAGTTACTCTTACATTAATGAATGCATGTGTAAGAAAAAGTTGGTGAGGTATTGACGTGTAGTGGAGGTAATACAAGGTGTGCAGGGAGCATTTTGGACTGGATGTATACACAGTCCTGTAAATGCTCCCTTGAGATTTATACTATATGAGTTATTTCACCCAAACCAACGCATAGTCGAATGAAGCCAGGTTTACATTGAAACTACCATTTTTGATCGGCAATTTCTCTCCTGTTATTGCGTTTATGGCTTCTGCATTGTTCGTAAGGTTTACCTTATCCATTCTGGGAGTCACTAGAACATCAGTGGATTCGGCACCAAGATTGGATATCACGTACATGACTCCTTTACTGGGGTGTAAATACAAGGAAGCATAGCATCTATTTCCGGTAATCTTAATATACTCATGAGCATTCCAGTAGGGTATGAATCGTGCTTGCTTTCGTCCGAAGATTTCCATTGCTTTCCAGATACCAGATTCCTCCTCAATCCAGGAACCCATTCCTCTAACCAGTACATCATGTAGTAGTGAAAACGAGAATGCTTCATGTGTTGTGTATGGAATGTCATAACAGAGCAACTCTGAAGGGGTCCCCACTGCCTTCCCATAAACTCCGTACGGAATGTATCCAATGGGAACAGTTTATGCATATCTACTCCTCTAGCAATGCTTCCAAACTGTTCACCGTCCCAGGTGCTGGTAGCCCAACCGAGTGCAGGTATCACCATTGATGCTGAGTTGTGTATATTAACCTGTCCATTGGGCTTGTGCGACTTGACGATAGTATATATTCTTCTTATAACATCCCGAGCGCCGGATATCGAATAGGTCCCCCCTATACTTCCGTCCGGTTTTATATATCCGCAGCCATGCTCCGTGTTATTACACAGCCAGGGCCATGATGTTCCATCCAGATATACTCCATCAATGTCATATTTTGTCATTACCTTGTCTATACCATCGGCTAGAAAATCCTGCCAGGCACTGTTATAGCAGACCGAATAGTCTTTTTGCCTTGGCTCACGAGTATATTCCCCCTGCTGAGGTGCAACTAATACTTCAAGATGGTATGGATCCCATTCGGGACATATATCTGCCATCAGATACCCGAAATATAACAACAGTTGTATGCCTCGCTCGTGGCAGGCTTTGACCAGGTTCTTGAGGTTCTCCTGGTTGTGAATTGTATCAGTATAATTTTGATATTCTGTCCAGTGCTCATGGAAACAAATTGTTTTCACACCCAGTTCTTTCAGATAGTCCAGTATCAGCATTGGTTTTCCAGCAGAACCAAGAGCTTTACCAAATTTACCATCCACCATCTCAGGAGCACCACGCAGTTTGCCAGGGGTTCCTTTCGCAGGTGTTGTATTCGTACCTCTAATCTCATCGTAATGATCAAGTAGTAGAGTATTTACATCTGCAATATATGAAGATTTTGGCATTTCGGGTTTACGCTCTACATCTGATACGCGTAGTTCATCCACCTCAAAACCCGGATTGGAAACTGTCAAACTGACTGCCGTAGTGCCTGGGGTTTCCGGAATCAATCCCACATGATCATTCTGTATCATAAGCTGACCATCCACATAGAGACACAACTGGTTATTCCAAGTCAATGAAAGATGATGCAGCTCACCTTCTTGCCACTCATTTTTTACTCCTGCTGATAAGGTTACAGCAGTGCCATTTTTAGCAAAGAAATGCATTCCCCTGTCGTCTATATTCCAGTAAAGTCCAAATTGCTGTGAACCGCTGGATATCATCAATAGGTCCCTGTTAAGCGATCCTCTGGAATCAGTGCTGGTAAACTGTAAAGTCGGATCGAACCCCACCCTGACCCACATATCGACACTACCATGTGCCAGATTTATTGATTGTTCACCGGTATATCGGACAGTTACATTTTGGGAAGTATATTCTTTCTCCATACCATAATTACCAGAATGGACAATCCGATAATCCCAAACATCCTTATCAGGAGTCTTGTTCGGTGTTGCTTCAAACCCAAACTTATACTTTAAACCTTTAACCGCCTGAACAGCACTTAGTTTTATAGGCTCAGTGATAACACTAAAGCGGATAGACTTTGTGTTGGACCGCATAGGCATTATCTTTACAGCGTTAACTTCCGATCTGTTTCTCCAGTTCTGGTCCGAAGTCGAATACAGTGCAAATCCACGATCATCGTCCCCTACCCAAACGAATGGGACATATGGCGCACCCCAACCTGCAGGTTCGAGAGCTCTAGCGTTTTCAGATTTCCCCCATATATCCGGATAATAGTAACGGTATTTAGCATGTTTACTCTTAACCGGAGTATCGATAATAAAACTGTCTATAGTCACTTTGCGATTTCCATACAGTTTTAGATCAACCCAAGTGTTACCATCGAAGTCGATAGTTACAATAGAATCTACTTTGAGGCTGCCTGCTGAAGCTAAACCCCGGAGTACTACTTGTGCATCAGTCTTCTTCGTAATCCGGATCCGTCCCTTAACCAGAATCTCTTTACCATCCACCGATAATTTCATGGTAACAGGTCCAGCTAATATGGAGGCATTCGCCGTTATCACGGAATCCGGCATAGGAGAACCAGAGAACTGATAGGTCCGGCCGTCAGATGCAACAACGATTTGGCCATTAATGGACTTAGTTTTGAGGGGCTTCCAGGGAGCCAGGACCTTGTCTGACATGCCAGCCTTTGAGCCAAGCCACACCGGTTTGGGAGGAACGATGAAATCAGCCTGATTTATCTCCAGAACAGATCCGCTTGCACCCTTGGCTTCTATTTTTACTATATGTTTGATATTGGACAGTCCGGATACATCATAGTTGACAGTTGCTTTACGGCTTGAATCAAGTTTGATCCTTTTGGATATCACCGTATTACCAGCCTGATCATTTATGGAACCAATGAGACTTATTGGCTGATCAGTCACTCTCAGGCCGGATGCATCAATATCAACAGCCAGCTTGCCTTGTAGAAAATACTTGCGCAGAGACATGGCTATTGGCGGTAATGTAGTGATCTGAGTTATTCCGGATTGTCGACAGACAACCTTCCCATCATCCTTATTAGCAACTTCAAGCTTCCATTCGTAGTCACCCTCTAAAACCTTGCCATCTTTTTCTGGGAGAACATATGTAAATCTACCTGTTGCGAAAGTAGTATCCTGGTTTATATTACTACCAGCATGAATGATCTGAAAACGTGAGGTTATAGGTGTAAGAACATAGATTGGGAGGATATCACAAAGTAATAGACGATTATTACGGACATGTATGTTTGTCGTAATAGCCGGTCCTTTAGATGAGAGCATAAGGTGACCGAACCTGTCCGGCTGATGGAAACCGCCGATGCTCAGCGGAGCCCATGTCAATGTGAGGTTAGCTGGTGAAGTTCTATCAAACCCTATATTGAAACCTATAGTAGATCCATCAGTTATGGAATCCAATTCCAGGGTCTTGAATGGTATCCTGATCTCTACACTCCATGAATTTTTAGACTGCGATGCGACTGCCTGCCATTCCCCATTCCAATCCATATCCTGGTTCTTAAGTTCAGCTATAGAACCTATTGAATTTACCAGAAACTGATAGGTGTCCTTTTGAGTAAGTTTGGGATCTATGAAAATTTCTACCGCATCATCAGTCCAAACTGGCCCATCATGAGCTAGACGTTGAGCCTTCAATTTTGTTCCTGATGCTATGGGAATCTCAGCCGACACATATAGAAATGAATGATCGTATCCTACATGGAATGTCGGAGCAGATGGCACTATCAATAACGAACCCATTTCATGAATAGCGCTGCTTCCTGCAGTGCCTTTCCACTCATCCTGATCGACTTTCCCATCAATTGTGGGAGGCTTGCTCATTTGGGCAGCTTGTATAACCGGTGCTGCTGGGTCATTTATCCCATAGCTCCAGACACCGCCACAAATAATAGAAATAAATAGTGCAACAAGATAAGCGATGGAAGTTATTCTAGACATATACTTTAGCTCCAACAAGCGATTCTATTACTTGGTGTTCATGCTTCTACATTGGAGAGAGTATACCTTCATTTTGAGGGATGGCAAACAGTAGCGGAGCGCTACCCTGTACTCCACTACTGATGCTGTCGCGCTGGTTATTTGATTAAAATCAATGCATAATCGAATGAGCTCAAGTTCACAGAGAAACTCCCGTCCTTGATCGGCAATCTCTCTCCTGTTATGGCGTTTTTGGCTGTAATGCCGTTTTTCAGTTTCATCTTTTTCAAGCTCAGATTTACTCTGACATCAGCGGTTTTTGCTCCAAGGTTAGATACAACACACATCACTTGTTTTCCAAGTTGGACATATACGCTTGCGTAGGCTCCTTTGGTAGGAACTTTTACCAGACTGGAGTTATTGAAATATGGGTGGAACTGAGATTGTTTGCGGCCGAACTGGTCCATTATTTTCCATAAACCAGCTTCCTCTTCCAGTCCCTGACCAAATCCACGGACAAGGACATCATGC
This sequence comes from Abditibacteriota bacterium, assembly GCA_942493375.1. Taxonomy (GTDB): domain Bacteria; phylum Armatimonadota; class UBA5829; order UBA5829; family UBA5829. The sequence goes on from OW818698.1 coordinate 2,524,924, forward strand.
AACAGGGTGAATGAGAATGCCTGGTGGGTTGTATATGGCTTTTCGTAACACAACATTTCCGAAGGCACTCCCCATTGTCTGCCCATAAACTCAGTTCTGAACGAATCCAGTGGGAACAGCTCATTTATATCTGCCTTAACGTTCATAAACCCGAACTGTTCTCCGTCCCAGGTGCTGGTAGCCCAACCTATGGATGGTATGGTCATAGTCAATGAGTTATGCAGGTTCACCTGCCCGTCAGGCTTTCTGTTCTTTACCACAGTGTATAAACGACGCATCATATCTCTGGCGCCAGTAAATGCATAGGTTGGAGCGATGGTTCCGTCCGGCCTTGTATATCCGCAGCCGTGAGAGGTATTGCTGCATGGCCAGGGATAAGCTGTGCCATCCAGATAAACTCCATCGATATCATATTTCTGAATCATCTTGTCGATGCCGTCCGCCATAAAGTCCTGCCAGAGGCTGTTGTAGCACACAACACGGTCTATCTGGGCAGGTTCGCGAGTATATGAACCTGTTATAGGCATAACCAGCATCTCATTGTGATATGCATCCCATTCAGGTGCAATGCTGGCTATCTCATAACCGAAGTAGAGTATAACTTGCATACCCTTATCATGGCAGGCTTTCACCAGCCTTTTTAGCTTCTCCTGGTTGTTGACTGTCTCTGTGTAGTTCTGGTATTCGGTCCAGGTTTCTCCGAAGAAGATCGTCCTGACTCCCAGATTTTTCAGGTAATCCAGCATTGGGATTCTCTCACCCATAGTCTGCAGTTCTTTGCCAAACTTACCTTCAGTCAATTTGCCCTCGCCGAGAATATCCCCCGGGGTTCCCTTTTCCGGTATAGACTTAAACTTCCCAAGTCCAACTTTCGCGAGTTTATCCAGGTGATCGAGTAAAATAGTGTGCTCATCTTCAATATATGGTGCTGTTGGAACAGTTATCTCTCGCTCAACATCTGAAATCCGGAGTTCATCTATTTCGAATCCCGGATTCTGACCTGCGAACTGGACCATAACATCGGAAATTGCACCATTTACTATTCCTGTCCATTTTTGATGAGATGTAAGTTTGCCATCTATGTAGACTTTGATCTCATCTCCCCAGATTAGTGCCAGGTGATGGAGTTCATTTTGCTTCCAGGATAAAGCAGTATCCAGCATAACCGGATAATTGCTGCCATCAATCAATACAAGCCTCAATCCACCAACATCGATATTCCAATAGAAAGCCATGTTCTGAGTAGGTGTCTTGATGTTGACCAGGTCGTGGTTAAGAAGTCCTCTGGAGCTGGTATCGGTGTTGAAAAATGTCGGGTCGAAGTTGACCCTTACCCACATCTCCATCGAGCCTTTAACAGGGTCAAGAACACTCCCTGCAGGATATGTCAGCGAAGTCAGTTTGCCGGAGAATGTATCAGGCAGCGAGTAGGAACCATATTGGCAGATGCGGTAATCCCAGACGTCTTTATCTGGCTTTTTATTAGGTGTGGCTTCAAAACCAAATGTGTAATCCATCGATTTCCCTGCTGTAACAGCAAGCGGCTGGGTGATCACATTGAACCGTAAAGCCATTGTAGATGTTCCAACCGGGACAACCTCTATTGCTTTGGTCGTTTTATCCGAAGTCCAGTTTTGATCGGATGTAGTATATAGCGCAAAGCCTCTGTCATCATCACCCAACCAGACATAAGGTACAAAGTCCGACTTCCACCCGTCTGCAGGCAGCGCTCTGGCATTCTTAGATGAACTCCATTCACCCGGGAAGTAGTATCTATACTTTGCGTGCTTTCTTTGTATTGGAGCCTCAAGTGTCAGCTTATCGATAGTGACATCGCGACTACAGCTAAGTTTCATGTTCACAACAGTATTTCCATCGTAGTCGATAGTTACCACTGAATGTGCCTTTAAATCACCAGCTGAAGCGTCACCTGCGAGCACAACCTGGCTATCAGTCTTCTTTGTAACTTTCAAGCTGCCTTCAAAAGTAACTGGCTTCCCATTCATAGACAATCTAAATACAATTGGCCCACTGAGTATGTCTGCATTCCTGGTGATAACTGAGGATGGAAAAGGCATGCCATTAAATGCATACGTCCTGCCCCAGGGCGATACCTTAATATTACCCTTGACTGAGCTAATATTTAATGGAGTCCAGGGAGGTAGTACCTTATCGCTCTTGCCAGCCTTCGAACCCACCCAAGCTGGTACTTGCGGTCTTGTGAATGACTCCTGGGCTGACGCCAGTTCGTTTCCGGAAGCATCAGTGAGTAGAACACGCACAGTGTGCGGTTTGAATGGCAGGCTGGATATGTCAAAGTTGAACGTAGCTTTTCGGCTGGAGATTCCGTCTGTATTGGATGAAGTTACCTGCTTGCCGGATTCATCGATGATCTCTACGCTGTAATTCAAAGGCTGTTCATCAAGCACCAGAGCACTGGCATCGGCATCCACTGTCAGTTTGCCCTGCACAAAGAACTTGCGGAGAGTGATACTTAGAGGTCTGACTGCAGCTGCTTTGACGACTCCGGAACTGTATAACAACTGATTCCCAGACTGCACGATTTCTGCTTCATATTTATAATCTCCGTCCTCTGCTCTGCCTTCTTTGCTGGGAAGAGCCACAGATAGCTTATTCTGCCCGGTAACTGCCATTTTTATATTGCCGACAGATACCCCATCACGGGAAACATTCAAAGCAGCTGTTACGTCGGAAGTTGCAGGAATAGTTGCCGCATTGAATACCAAGCCTGAACCTTCAATGGCTATATTTCCACTCGCTGCAGATCCCGCTGGATCTAATATCACATGCCCAAACAGTGCAGGTTGATGGAAGCTGCCACTAGGTAGCTGTGCCCATGAAAAGTAACTGGTCTGAGGCTCTGTCCTGTCCAGGGCGATATTCAAACCTATCATACGCCTGACCTGCAACTGACTCAGTCCTAAAGTAGCCAGCGGAATCTTTGCTTCAACCTGCCAATATTTCGCAGTTTGAGATGCAGCAGCGGTCCATTCCCCGTTCCACTTGCCATTCGTATTGAGAGAATCCGCCATTGAACCGACAGCATTTACTGAAAACTGGTAGTCGGAGTTGTGATTGTGCAGCGGGTCTATAAATATCTCGACAGCATCATCTTCCCAAACTGCTCCATCACGGTCCCTCTTCTCAGCTTTGAGTTTCGTGCTGTTAGCTATGGGAATTGTTACTGCAATATACAGGTTGTCCTTATCAAACCCAATTTGAGCTGTAGCTGCCGGCATCAGCAGAGTCTCAGAGTTATGGACATGAAACATACCGACCGATGCCGCTCCAGACCATTCATCGGCTCCAATAACGCCGTCAATGCCAGGAGCTTTCGACATCAGTCCTGCCTGAACCAAAGGTGCAACTCGTGAACCAGCGTCATAACCTAGAACTGCTGAAGATATTAGCAGCATAATTACAATATACGCAATTAAACTGCCACGTGCTTTCAATATAAAAGAATAACGATTCCGCATAGATGATGGCTCCTTACGCTTATGTCATATGTCATCTTGATTCCCAAGGTATTATATCCCTTATGGACCTATCCGACAATATACAGATATTGCGCATTGTTTACCAATATTGCTATACGGAATCCGATTCAACCTGTTGATGCAGTAAGTATCAAGCTCGAACTGTAAGGTAGACAACCAACACTGAGAGCTGTCGCTATTGAAGCTACATTCTTTGGCACGCAGTGGTACCAGCCTTCACCTCCGGACTGCGTGATATGATTGAATACAGCCGATACTGCTGTTTTGGCATAACCGCGACCACGATATGGCAAAGCAGTTTCAACACCTATATCTGCGATGCAGTCTTCCATTAATCCAGTGCGATGAGCATATGCAACAGACACTACATGGTTATCTACAATGACTCCATATACTATGCCATCCGGGAAACAATGCTGCGGCAGATGAATTCCTTCTGTTGCCGGTATGCTTGAATCGATGAGTTGCCGACAATCACCATTTTTGTGGGTAATCAAAGTATCGCTGCTGCATGCGAACGCTCTTTCAGATATAACACGATCAATATTCGGTGATCCAATATCATCCAGGTTCTGATTAAGGTAATGCCTTATGCGTTCGACCATAGTTGAATCGCAGCACCCTTTGTCCAATCCTGCATCCCGCAGAATACTTTCAACAGTTGGTCCTGTCCCTGGGGGGACACTCGCTATACACTGCCTGTCAGCCAGTTTCATCAACCAAAACATCCTGATATACCCATAACTCTTCTCAGGTTCCAGGCGTTTCGTGGTCTCCACCACAGTGACAGAACCCGGACGCACATCATTAAGATCCACTCCTAAACGCAAGCCGACAAATCTATCTACAAGTTCAAACCTTGATTGCTTTACACTACTGTTAACCATCGTCATACTCCACACTAACCCGCATTATTCACCAAACTTCGCTTTTGACTGGCAGTAGAGGCAAAAGCTGAGTCAATCATGAATAATGCGGGCTAACCCGTTCAACGTCATTGTTGATCGACTTCTGCATTGGGACCAAGTATTCACGTTCATCCCAGCCAAGTCTTTTCCAGAAAGCACGACCGGACTCATTCTCCCGGAAGACCACTATATTACACTTGCGGATGCCAATCTTCTGCAACTGGGAAAGACATTGGTCTACCAGCATTCTACCAACAGCCTGCATTCTGAACCCAAGCACCACTGCTAGATGGTTGATACTACCCCTGCGTCCATCATGACCGCAGAGTACTGCACCAACCAATGCTCCATCTTGCCTGGCAACCAGACTCAAGCCTGGATTGCGTGCGAGATAGAATGAGATCCCTTCTCTGGAGTCCTCATAATCGTGTAACCCAACACCCTCGACACTCCGCCACAACTGCACGACTTCCTCATAGTCTGCGATTACCATAGGAACGATCTCAACACACATGGCTTGGTGCCTCCCATTCTTCTTTTAGGAGTGAAAACATCATCAGGTCAACTGCTTTGCCATCTGCATTCATCCCTTTCTGTCGCTGAGTGCCTTCGTATGTAAACCCAAGACGCCCTGGAACAGCTTTACTGCGGTCATTGTCAGGTTCGACTCTGATCTCAATACGGTTGATATCCAGTTCAACGAATGAATATCCTATCATGGCTTTGCATGCTGCCGTCATCAATCCCTTGCCCTGATACTCCTCGCCAAGCCAGTAGCCAATCTCCATGCATCTGACACTCGATGAGTTAAGCGCGATTATCCCGGCAAGATGCTTTTCATACCAGATACTGGCAACCGTTGTGCCATTTGTTGCAAACTTCTGTAATTGCTGCTTGATAAATGCCACTATATCATCTGTGGACTTAGTGCTATCCACCCAGGGCAACCATCTCCGCAAGTACTCCCTGTTGCTGTCGACAAGAAGATACAGCTCCTGCGCATGTCTCGGTTCCAGAAGTCTTAACTCAGCATGCTCACCGATGTTCCACGAAAAGAATGGTGATACATTACTTTCTTTATCTCCCAAGTCCTTTCTGAGCAGAGAATAGATCTCAACATCCACATATTCTCCTCGAAGCATTTCCGACTGCCTGGAAGTTCCTTCATATGTGAAACCAAGCCTATTTGCAACCGCTTTACTCCGTAGATTGGCAGGAATTGTCCTGATCACTATTCGGTTCACATCAAGGGTGTAAAATAGATGATCGATAATCTCCCTGCAAGAGATTGTTACAATTCCCTTACCCTCTGCTTCTTCATCCAACCAATAGCCAAGCATTGTTGAATGATCCCGCTCATTTATTGGAAACATTCCTATACCTCCGGAGAGATTTCCTCTGAACCATATCCCGCATTCAAATCCGAGACCATCGGCAAATTGATGTAGGCTCCTCTTAGCAAATTCGCGTTCTGCTTCTACTGAAGTTACGTGATCAATAAACGGCATCATGCGTAATCGCTCCCGGTTTCTATTCAGTACGGCATACAGCTCCTGCGCATGTCTCGGTTCCAGAAGTCTCAACTCAGCATCATCGGTAAGTTTATGAGTAAACATTCGAGTTCCCCTCTTATGTGTGTTTTATGCAAACCATAATCTGTGTGTTGCATTCGTAAGTGAATGGGCTGCAGTCGTGCCCTCCATACTTAGCTTCAATCTCGAATCCGTTATGTTGCAACAGAGAATCCAACTCCTGTGGGAAGAACATCCGTAATGGCAGTGTTTTAATTATCTCTTCCCCGGTATTCGAGAACAAATAGTACCATGTAATATTGTTTATCTGCTTTGCACGGTCATATATATTGGTCTCGGTTACTATCACACGGCCCTTTCCCATATGATCATCATATTCTGTCACCGGATAACGCTGTTTAGTGTCTCTGGTAAAAACCTGAAGAATGGGATTGAATGCCTGGAAAATGAACTTCCCATCATCGTCCAGATGCTTCCTGACGCAACCAAGACACGCCTCAACGCTCCGATTATCCAACATATGAGCAATTGAATTGGCCGGAAATATTACGGCATCGAACTTCCTGCCCAGATCAAAATCCCTCACATCTCCATGAACCCAGTTTATGCTTACACCACTTAATGCAGCCTTTTCGCGAGCGCGGTTCAGCATACTCTCCTCAAGATCAATACCAGTCACATCAAATCCTCGTAGAGCAAGAGGAACCGTCAGCCGTCCGGTTCCACAGCCAAGTTCAAGGACATTTTTACTATGAGCAGGAAATTGCCCGATATAAAACGGGAGATCAGCCGTATTTGTACCGTTAAGTAAGTCGTAAGCGACTGCATCATCATAGATATTACGTTTGTCTGTCGTTTGCATGTGCCTGCTCCTTTACAGTAACCCGCATTAGCTTCGTGAATAATGCAGGGTAGACAAAAAAAAGGCCACCCCGGTTGGAGCAGCCTTTGTTTCTTGATTCAATGCATGTTACTTAGCGACTCGGCTGCTCCGGAGGACGCGCATGCATGCCACGAAAGGGGGTATTGTTTCGAGAGACATAACTAGTTGTTGCATGATTTGTCATATTCATTCCGCGCCTTTTCCTTTCTGCAGCATTAACACAAAATCTTATGACTAAGATTATATCAGTTGGATTATTTGTTGTCAAACACTTTTTTTCTTATATCAGATAATTTACTACATAATTGGATTGAAAAGCCCAACCGCTGAACACATATGTTTACTATACTTTGTAAAATACCTATATAGATGACTTTCCTAGTCGATGTTTTGCACTGAATGATAGGTGTAGAACTCACCTGGGTATAATAACGATAAGTTAGATGGCTCATTTTAAACTGAATAGAACAGAAATGGAGGAATTGAAATGAGCAGAAATATCGCTTCAATAGCTTTAGTTACTATCATGGCTATCACAGCCATGTTATTTAGTTCAACTGTATACGCAGGCAAAAATGGCTCCTGTGATTACTCAGTTGCCCAAGGAGCCAGTTGTAGTCAGACTAGTACAATGGCTCCATCGACATACACAAAGAACCTGCCAGTGTTCACTGCTTTGAAGTCTGGTATGGATTATAATATTTACGCAGACAACAAACTCTTCCTGACAGTTACCTATGCAGATGCTCAGGCCAACGGGATTTCACCAGAAAAGCTGGCTGATACATGGGTGAGACGCTTGAATGAGACATTACCCAGCATTGTCAGTTTCCACAAACCAAGTGAAATGCAGGCAAATAGTGTGTTAATCCCAAAAGACACAGTCATTCGTGCCACTCTGAATAAACCTCTTAGTTCGGCGACCAGCAAGGTTGGAGACAGATTTTATGCATACCAACAAGGTGCAATTGCCGGAGGTTTTCCTGAAAAGACCAAATTCACGGGCAAAATAGTGTCAGTCATAAAGGCATCAGATAATATGGCTGGTCAGATTGGCATAATGTTCGTGAACGCCAAACTACCTGATGGAAAGATTCTACCCTTCGAAGGCCGTCTCATCTCCCTGGACGATAACAGCGTAATGATGGATCAGAGTTCCGGCAGATTGATGGCTAGTGCAAGTGCCCAGGGATCCAACGGCACATTTATTGCATCGGGAGCTGGAGCTGGGTTGGCAATTGGCCAGTCTTACGGAAATAGTCCATTCCTTGGTGCAGTTCTTGGAGGCAGCAGCAGTTCTCTTTACAGCCAGCAGCAAGTTACACCTGCTGTTGGTCAAGACGCACAAGTCCCAGCAGGAACAGCATTTGGAATATTGCTGGACCAGGATGTAAACTGGACCTCACTCCCACCTGCAGCTCCGGAGTATTATGTTGACCATTAGTTCTTCAAACAGACGATTAGTCTTTGCTAATAATTGAAAAAAGATTCTAATCAACCTCAGTATAAAGTGCAAAACACAGTATACTGAGGTTGACTGCATTATAGGGTGATACTCACTTCAGTTTACAATCCATTCTGTATTCGTTATAATTCCAAACTAAGCTGTGTATGAAATATTCTTAGGGGTAACCGGTGTATATGGAACTTGAGTTGAGGGAATTGGGCTTGGATGACGGCATGGACGTCTTCGAAATGCTAAAAGAAATCGGGCCGGGAGAGAGTGGTTATGGAAGCTCCGGATATGACATTGAATATACTGATTTCCCAAAGTATCTGCAAAGCCGGATTGATATGTCTAATGGGGTAGGTATTGACCTCACAATATATGTCCCTCAAACAATATACTGGTTGTTTGTAAATGGCAGGCCAGTAGGTGTAGGGAAATTCAGGCACTACTTGAATGATTCCCTCAGAATAATCGGCGGGCATATTGGATACTGTATAAGACCAACAGAACGTGGGAAAGGGTATGGCAACCTGATTCTGGAGGAGCTACTAAAGAAAGCCAGGGAAAAGGAAATTACTGAGGTGCTCATAACGTGTAGAGAAGACAATATCCGCTCCCGTAAAGTTATTGAGCATAATGGTGGTATTCTTGAGGATATCATTGAAGACGGATGCAGATACTGGATAACAGCATTGCCTAAGCATCTTGATAGAGGATTGTTATGATAGGCTTGCAACGAGGAACAGTCAAGCTTGTTCCCCATGATCCCCACTGGGAAGTATTGTATGAAGACGAAAAACGAATTCTGTCACACGCATCTAGTGACACTATATTGGCGATTGAACATATCGGTAGCACAGCTATCCCGGGCATTCCCGCAAAGCCAATTATTGATATTAGCATCGGTGTTGAGTCTTTAGAGATTGCCCGTGGTATGAAAGACCGGTTCGCAGAATTGGGATATGAGTATCGACCGTTTATATCAGGTAACACATTCGAGGACTTAAAAGCTCAGGAACTGTATGTAAAAGGACCACATACAAAACGCACACATTATATTCATGTAACCATCCACAACAGTGATTTCTGGAACAGAACCCTACTGTTTCGTGATTATCTACGGTGTAATTCCGACCGTGCTCAGGCATATGCTGACTTGAAAACTAGACTTGCAAAGGAATACCCGGACGATCGTAAACAATACTCCAACAATAAAGCCGAATTCATAATCCAAACTCTAGAGTTAGCCAGGAACACACTAAAATGAATCTATGCACCAGAGATACCAACCTTATCCTACTTCAACCACAACACTCTGATGAATTATATTCCTTGATTGAAAAAAATCGTGAGTATCTCTCACAGTGGGTATCGTGGCCTGAGCATTACCATTCAACAGAAGATGTATGCAGTTACACTAGAGAATGCCTTTACCGTTTTGCAGAAGATGGGAATCCGCTCTGTGGCATTATGTTCCAGGGGGAACTGGCTGGCACAGTCGATTTGTTGAGTGTCGATAAATCATCTCGTTCCACATCCATCGGCTATTGGATTGCTGAAGAGTTTCAAGGGAAAGGACTTGTAACCAATGCTGCGCAGGTAATAATCAACCATGCGTTCTCTTGCCTTAACCTAAACAGAATTGAACTGACGGCTATTCCGGAGAATCTTCGCAGCCTAAGAGTTGCTCAGCGCCTGGGCTTCAAGCACGAAGGCACACTATATCAGATTGTGAAGGCAAATGATGGGTATAAGGACAGGGAGCTTTATGGGTTGTTGGGGGAAGATTGGCAGACAAATTGCGAGCCACTAGAGTTTTCATTTCGTATAAATTCTGAACTTGAACTAAGGTTGCTTCAGCCTTGTGATGCAGATGCACTCTATACATTGAGCCGTACCAACCAGGAACACTTAGGACCATGGCTTGCCTGGGCCAATGGACCATTTTCAGTTGATATCAGTCGCAATTTTATCAGAAATACTATCAAGCATCTTGCAGATAGTACCGCATTTACATGGAGCATCTGGTATCAAGGCAGATTAGCCGGGATTATCTCCACAATCAATAACAACTGGCTGAGTAATAAAACCGAACTTATATATTGGCTCGGAATCGATTTCCAGGGAAAAGGTTTGATTACATTAGCTGGTCCAGTTGTGATAAACCACCTTTTTGAAGTGCTAAAACTCAATCGAATCGAACTAAGAATAGCTGCTGTCAACATTCGTAGTAAGGAAACCGCCAAACGTCTGGGGTTCAAGCTTGAAGCTACATCCCGTAGAGCAGAACTCGTTGCAGGACAATTGGTTGATGTTGATCGTTACGCACTGTTATGCTCGGATTGGAAACAGACAAATCATTAGAGTTGTGATTACCCCTCTATGCAAATTGTAATTGCACATTCCTACCAAAACCAGTGTATACTAATGCAATTGTAATATGGTGTTTGGAGGAATAATATGCTTCTCTTAGTTGCTGGTATGTTGCTTGGGTTGTTGGTTATGGCGATTGTTGATATGAGCCGTTATAGTGATGATTCGGACTATGTCCCTGCTCCCTGGACTCCGGTCAATGTAGACAAGGATGGAGACTCCGTTAAGGTCAGTGTCTGGGGACGGGAATATACTTACTCTAATGGCCTCCTGCCGGAGAGTGTATTTACAGTCGGCGAGGATTTATTGTCCGGGCCAATAAGGTTGATTGCTGATAATGATTCCGGTCCAATAGTCTGGGATAAGGCTCAACACTTTATAGCTTCAAAGAGCAAATCCAGTGCTGTTGTGTGTGGATCGCAGAATAGCAATGATGTTATCGCGAATGCAGTCTGTACAGTGGATTATGATGGCGCTATCAGGGTCGATATGAGCATATTTCCGCATCGAGATGGCACATCGACTCTCAATAAACTCTGGGTGGAAATCCCTATAAAGAGCTCGAAGGCTTTCCTCTACCACTATTGGCCGAAGGATGATACAGGGGTCGTCCAGCAGGGAAGCTCTGCAAACTCCGGAGCCTTGCCAGGTGATGGATTACAGTTGCCGTTCAAACCGTGTGTCTGGCTTGGGTGGGACGAAGGCGGAATATCCTGGTATGCGGATTCAGATGAGTTCTGGACTCCTGCAGATAAGGATAAGGCAATTGAGATCATCAAAAATGAAGATGAGACTATTCTTAGGCTTCATTTGGCAGATTCACACCCTGAGTTCTGGGGAAGACGAAAAGACTCCTGGGGCAGTGCGCTAAAACCTCTCAACATTACATTCGGTATCCAGGCAACACCAGTCAGGGATTCCCAAAGGACCGCCACAGATTGAAGCTCTGGGTAGGACCAAGTTCCGCCGATGCTTATACCCAACCAGATGAAAAGATCACCGGCATGACAGGATTCGAATATGTGACAGCAAACGGCATCAAGACTATCCACATACACGAAGACTGGAGCAACATCCAGAGCTACTGCATGCCTGCAGATGCTGACGGATTGGATACTCTCATACGTGGAGCAAAGCAGCGAGATACCAGAGTTATTTCTTACTTTGGATATGAACTCTCTACCCTATCCCCCGACTGGGCAAAGTATGGCGACAGCTGTGTGATCAAAGGAACTGATGAAGCCTATCTTGGAGGTTGGGAACGCAAACCACCGCAGCGTGCATATATGGTCTGTTATGCCTCCGAGTGGCAGGACCAGCTGCTGGAACAGATCCGGAAGGCAATGGAGGAGCATTCTACTGATGGAGTCTATCTGGACGGTACCACAATGCCCTGGGGTTGCTGCAATGAAGCCCACGGGTGTGGGTATCGGGACAAATCAGGCGCACTCCATCCAACCTACCCGGTATTTGCTGTCAGGAACCTTATGCGCCGGATGTATGAGTATGTGCAGAGCAAGGGAGGGATAGTAAACGCCCACCAGAGCGGATGCTGCACTACTCCTACTCTCGGGTTCGTGCATTCCTATTGGGACGGAGAAAACCTGCAGAGCACCATCGTAGATGACCCATTGGCTACTCTCCCACTGGAAGCCTTCAGAGCAGAGTTTGTGGGCCGTAACTTCGGAATACCCGGAGATTTCTTGATCTATCCCACTCTTCCCCACTGGACATACTCGAAAGCATTAGCCATAACAATGCTCCACGACGTCCTTCCCCGCCCAGCCGGGTTCGGTGAGGACAACGAGTTTGTATTCAAAATGTGGAAGACTCTTGATAAATTCGGTTATGCCAATGCCGAGTGGTATCCCTACTGGGGTGATAAACAAGCAGCAATCTGCACCCCGGAACAGATCAAATGTTCAGCTTATATAAACCGCCAGACTTCCGAGCTGCTGCTGATAGTAGCGAATCTGTCTCAGACTGAGCTCGAAGCCAGGGTAGAAATAAACACTGAATGGCTTGGAATCACCAAAGTATTTAGCTCAGTCAAGGAGAAACTTACAGGGAAGCCAGTTGCGATTGATGGTAATACTGTGGTTGTGACACTTGGAACTCTGGAAGCTGCGGTGGTCCGGGTTAGGTGATTTCAATGTTAATCTGACCGATCCGTCAGATCCGACAGATCGGTCAGATTTAGGCTAACTAAAGTTCAATCTTCTCTGGTATCTGCGTAAGCCCGTAATATTGGAACTCCACGCGGTCTTTATAGACTTTAAACACCTTGAATCCAACAGGTTCCGGACCCATGGGTACAGCCATTGGAGCAGTAGTGGTCATTGTCAGTTTACCGGCGTGCCCGAGTGCTTCCCGGTGATAATGGCCTGCAACTGCGAAGTCAACGCCGTATTTTTCCATCAAATCAAGGTAGTCATTGCGATAAGTCAGCGGGACTGTCCAATAGGCATCAGCTTCATCAGACTTGTCCAGGAACCATGGGTGATGCGTAAAGACAAATATGTGGTTAGATCGCTTAGCCGATTTCAACTGCTCTTCAAACCAGGTCCGCTGGGTAGTTCGTGCTGTCGGATCAGCGGTTTTGTGCCATAACAGGAGAGAATCCAGCACAATAAACTTTGAACCCCGGCAATTGAATGAATAGTAGTCTTTCCCGTATGACTTCTGGTAGTTTGCTATGTCTTCTTTTGTAGCTGTATACATATCGTGGTTGCCTGCTACCAGAAATACCCCGATGCCTTTTCTGATTTTCTTAACAACATTAAGAAATGCACTAGTTTGAGCAGGATCGTTGGCTGCATTGGTCATATCCCCTGATATAACCACAAATGCTGGTTTCAATCGATTGATGCTCTCAACAGCTTTCTCAAAATTGGCAATATCCGGACCAAGATCCTTGTTCTGAGTGGTAAACCCAAGCTGGGTATCGGCAATCTGGACAAAGAAAAACTCTGACTTCGCTGCATTAGCACCGATACTCAGGACCGAAAACAAGATTACTATAAGGAGATACTTCAACTAACACCTCTCACAACATAATTCATTCCAGCATTCATGGAGTTTGAATAACCTGGACGCTAAATTTTCCTGTTATTGGAAAGCTGGGAGATTGATAGAGAATCCTTTTACCCTCAGAATCCTTGATTATGACATTATATACAAAACAAGGCACAAAGCTGCATGGTATCTCAATTGTCTTCCCGAATTCGTCCAGCTTGATTGATTGCTGACTGGCTACTTTTGGACCTACTGCAGAAGAGGTGTTCACCTCCACCAGCAGAGCAGCAGATTCCGGGCTATTCACATTAAGCCGGACTTTTGCGCTATCTTTACTGAGACTTTCAATTTTGAAAGTGATCCCAGTCGAATCGGTAAAGACTATATCTCCGAATTTGGTCGGGGTTTGGAATCCCTGCACAGTAGGCACCCATCCGCTGTATTCAGGGATGTGAGGTGATTCCCGGTTGAAATTCGCTCCCCACCTGTCGCCTGCTACCGGCGTTTTCAACCCCAACTGACGGAATGGTATCGCTATCTCTACGCTCCAGTAATCAGATGCTTTGAATGTCTTTGACTGCCATTTTATGTTCCACTTGATGTCGCTGGTTTCTGTCACGTTGATATCCTGCTGTGTCCCTAGAGCGTTGACTATCAACTGGTAGAAATAACGCCTACTTAAATCCGGATCCAGGAAAACGTCCACACAGTCGTCAGTCCAGACATCGGAGTCTCTGACGGTTTTCACAACTGATATCTTGTTCATCTGCGAATCATAGCATTTGAAAGCTACATAAAGATTTTCCTGATCGTAACAGGTATAGACTTCACTCTGCTCAGCAGCAAATGTATCTCCCTTGATACTCAGGAAATTTGCTATGTGGGTGGCTTTCTGCCAGCAGATATCCGAGATCTGTCCATCAATTTGGGGAGGTGTATTAGTTTTTGGACAGACAACCAATGGCCGGGAAGATGCCTCAACGAGGGTTGTCTGGATGATAACTAAGAACATAAAAATGATGCCGATATAGATTTTCTTTTCGATGCGTAGTACAGTAGACATTACCACCTCCTATATAATCCTGTTGTCGTTACAACGTAAATTACTTAACTCTTAACAATCTACCGCCACCGGGAGGGAGTGCGATTATCAAGCGAGAGTTTTCTGTGGGTGTCCATATACCGGTCACAGCATCGAACGAGGACAGCTTACTCGGTCCTACAATAGTCGTTGTTACTGCTGCTTTATGGTTCAGGTTCACTACCAGCACATGTGTGGGTTTGGCGGATTTCCCGGACTTGCCGAAATATCCCAGCAACATTCCCTCCTCAGGCATACGAGACAAATTCTTCCCGCTGAAGTCAAGTGTAAATGAAGCTTTTTGGGGCAATGCAATCGCACCCAGCGGCACTCTGCCAACATGATAAGCACCCAGAGAACGAAGGGGCTGCACTTGCGTGGCGATTGCTACAAACTGCGGATTTAGTTCCTGGGCTGCTCTATATTGGAGGGTAGTGGTGCCGTCTGGTCGCATCATCCCACCCGGGTCAACACCTCTTTCGTCGGCTTCCGTGTAGAAAGGTTCATAGTTGTAGACGAAATACATCAGTGCCTGAGCACCGTAAGCTAACGAGGTATAGTTGAGCCAGCGCATCTCATCGCGGCTGGGAGCACGCATACCCGGGCTCCACGTACAAGCTTGCACACAGTTCATAAACGGAATATTGGCACCAAGTGCAGCTTCACGGACCAATGCTAAGTTGAGGAAATACTGGTTGCCATCTGTGCCATCTGCATTGAAATGGTAGTGGTCATAGCTCAGCAAACCCGGCTTTACCTTTTCGATGTACAACCGCAGATATTCCCTGTATGCCTGGACTACATCACCTTTGGTTCCAAGCTGGTCATTGGTTGCGTTTGTTGGAAACAGGTTAATCCAGGCCAGGTGGGCGGGGTCTTTTGCACGGAGATGAGCGACCAGTTTACCTAACTCATCAAATCGAGTGGAACTGGGTTCGTCTACGATGAAATAGGAATACATAGCCGGATGGTTCTTGACGCGCTCGATTAATGCATCTACTGCAGCGGTTTTCGCAGTGTCACCTATGATATTATCAACTCTCCACAATTCACTCGTGCCTAACATTACACGCAAGCCAAATTTATGAGCAGGGTCAAACTCTTTCTCTCCACCCATAATGAGATTGAAGCCGCCTGCTGCCATCTGTTCCATCGGGCCACCACCCTGGTAGTAGGTCGTGATAGGGGTGCCGATTTTCCAACTACTCTTACTTTCAGCCGCAATAGCTGCTACACAGGAAAAATTGAATATAATAAGCGCCACTATAAGTGCTTTTAACTCTGTACGCAATGTAAGCCTCCATGTTTTATGTATGATATATGGATTTTCAGAATCTGTGGATCATTTGAAACAGTTCAAGTTGCCGGGATTTTGTCATCCTGAGGAACAAAGGATCTGTTTTTATCCGAAAAAGCAGATCCTTCGTTCCTCAGGATGACAATGTGCCCGTATTACTGAGCTGTTACGATCATTTAACCGGCTTGGTCGTTGGATTGCCTGCTTTTTTTGCTTTTTCTACAAAAAGGGAGTCGGGTAATCCTTTGTTTATCCTGTATTTTGACATTTCTACAACGGCTGTAGACTTGCCCGGCAGGCCAGGGCCTCTATGGTGCCTGGGAGGTCCTTCCGGCATGACGGTAGTTTCTATCTCTGCTTTGATTTTGGAGGGCATATAGATGCTGCCAATCTTTGTATATTCCCATTCACTCTTGAGAATCATAGGGCCTTTGATCTCAACTGCCACAACTACAATACGCTTGGAATCTACCCATATCATTGCATTAGCGCCTGGATGCGTAGAGTCAGCGGCTTTATACACCCAGCAGTCCATTCCACGCAGTTTCTCGGTTCTTAAGTATATCGGTTTGGGTCCGCTGGTAAATCTGGCTGCCGGACTGCCGGTAAATACTCCCTGTGGAGCAAACGCCATACCTTCTTTGGCATCCAGTTTGAACTTGTCCGGCTGTTTGTAGTAGATCGTCATCGGCATACGGTTGATGCTGATCTGAGGTCCTTTGATACTCATCAAGACTTCAGCCCGGTAATCCTTAACCAGCTTCTGATTGGCTTCAATCCGGCTAAACGCGGTATTGGGATCCACTTTCGCTGGTGCTGCATAAACAAGAGTGGTTGAAAGAAGAACCAAAAAGCCAATTATTACTGATAATCTTCGAAACATAAAATCTACCCCTTAACAAACCAATTATGCCAATATATCTTTTCGCTTAAAAATGACAGCAGACAGAGTCACAAAGGCCGCAATGTACATGCCAAGCGTTATCAATGCCTTGTGAATATCTGCAATTGGAATTGGATCTAAAAATGCTTTCTGCCCAATAAATACATAAGTTGTATAGAGATAAGGCTTTATTAGGTGAAAATAAGGTATCTCACCAAGTATCGCCAGCATAAAGGTCAACATCATCGTTCCGCCAATAGCTCCCACCGCATTATTAAGCCAGACAGAAATGAACAGTGCTATACAGGCTATTGTAGTTGAGAATGCAGTCGTCAGTAAGTAAGACATAGCGACACGTCGTATACCTTCAGACTCCGGGAACCATGTGAGCATAGGTTGCATTATTGATCCCGTAGTCGTAAGTCCACCCCGCCCAAACCAAATCCAGCCAAACAAATATGCAATAATTCCAAGGAAAAACACAAGAGAAACGGTATGCAGTATACACGCAATCAGTTTTGCTGCTAATAAAGATAGCCGGTTAATGGGACGAGTAAGCAAGGCGCGCATCGTGCCATCTGCATGTTCCCCTGCCATGATCTCACCCGATACAACACTCGTAAAGAATGGAATCCAAACAGAAATTACGGGTAAAGCCAATAGTGGAAAACCAACTACAATCCAGGCAAAGAATACGGCATTGATAGGGGAACCTACCATTTGAACACCTTGTCTGGCAGCCCCCTTATCCATTATGCCTTCGATTCCACCGTATTTCAGACCCAGCAGCAGCAATATATCGATCAACAGAAAAGCCGCAAATCCCAGATATGTCCTGGGTTTTCTGGACATCTTGAATAATTCAATACCAATTAACCTAAGCATTGTCTTCCGCCATTATCTTCAGATACATATCCTCGAGGGAGGTCTTTTCCGGGACTATCTCAGATACTGCAACACCGGCTTCTACAAGTTTGCGGTTTAAGTCTGCTGATGAACCATCAGTAGATGAAACAGCCAGTGCCCCGTCATCGCCATTTTTCGAGACCTGCCAACCCGACTCCTGTGCTATCCGAGCTGCAGTTTCACATGGCTGGGCTATCAGATTATATGTAGACTTTTCAGAGCGCAGTTCATCTACAGTTCCACTGACTATTAGCCTGCCTTTATTGACTACTCCAACCCTGGTGCAGACCTGTTCGATCTCGTGGAGCAGATGGCTGGATAGGAATATCGCCATACTCTTGTTTTCACGCAGCCTTGCTATTAATTCGCGAATCTCTTTCATACCCTCAGGATCAAGACCATTGGTCGGTTCATCCAGAAGTACAAGCTTGGGCTTGCCCACAAGGGCTAACCCGATACCCAACCGTTGTCTCATTCCCTGGGAATAACCTTTGACTTTGTCTTTAGCTCTATTCAGCAATCCAACGGTATCCAGAGCTTCATCGATATCTTTTTCGGAGTATCTGCCTCCGGAATTGGCTAGTATTCGCAGGTTGTCTCTACCGCTGAGATATTTATAGAATGCGGGGGCTTCAATCAGAGCACCCACTGAAGACATAGCTCTTACATGGTCGTGCCAAACATCTCTACCAAACACTCTAACATCACCAGATGTAGGCCGAATCAGACCGACCATCATGCGCAGAGTTGTGCTCTTTCCCGCACCATTTGGGCCGAGGAACCCAAACACTTCTCCCTCTTCAACTGTAAGATCGAGAGACTCCACAGCAGTAAGGTTTCTGAAGCGTTTGGTAAGTTGTGTGCAACTTATAAGACCGGTCCTGTTATTATGGATGTTGGATGTTGGAGGTTGGAAGTTAGAATTCATCTATTCGTCCATTTCGACTTTAAACTTGGCCGTAGAGTTCGGAGCTTCTGTCCACTCCTGGCCTTTTTTGATCGATATCTTTGCTTCCGGTGCATTGAATTCCTGCCCCTGGTCATCAATTACTTTGACGTTTCCAATAAGCGTAAGCAGTTCCCGCTTTTGATCAAAGATCACCTTATCGGCTGTCACCGTGCGCTCTTTCAGCAATATGTTTACGCCTCCAGTAGCAACTGCAATCTTGTTCTTATAGTCATATTCCAGTTTTGCACAAGTAATAGTGGTCTCTTTACTAAGAAATGCCTGGGGGTTCTCTTTGTCTTTCTCATCAACAGGCTTCTCATCTTTCGGATGGTAAAGTATTGTTACTGAGCCATCAAGAATCCCTATCCGCTTCTTGAATAAAACCTGTCCCTTGTCCGCTGTTACTTCGGCTTCCTTTGTTGTGATGGTAAGCTTACCGGGACATATTGCTGTTTCCGCTTTACGGTCCCACTCAACTTTTTCTGATGATATTCTGGTATCTTCCTGTGTGAAGATTACATTTCCCGACAAGAACAATTTGCGTTCATCGCCTAAATACTTCGTAAGGTCAGCATGTTGAAGAAATACTTCTCGTGGAGGTTTCTTAACCTTTGCAGGCTGAACAGGTGATTGAGCTACTACCCCAAGAGTTAAGGCAATCATAATAATAACAGCCAGCCCTACAATTAGAATCCGTCTGTTGAATAATCCCATGGCAATTATGCTATTCGTCCATTTCCACTTTAAATTTAGCCGTCGGATTTGGAGCTTCTATCCACTCCTGTCCCTTTTTAATTGATATCTTTGCTTCTCCTGGAGCATTGAACTCCTGTCCCTGGTCATCTACTACTTTGACGTTACCGTTAAGCGTCAGGAGTTCCTGCTTCTGATCAAATATCACTTTATCGGCAGTTACGGTGCGCTCTTTCTGTATTATTGTGACACCACCAGTAGCAACTGCTATTTTATTCTTATAATCATATTCCAGCTTGGTGCAGGTCATTGTAGTTTCTTTGCGTAGAGATGTTTGTGGGTCTTCCTTGTCTTTCGGATCGACAGGTTTTTCTTCTTTTGGCGTGTAGATCATATTCACGGAACCTTCCAGAATACCTATCCGCTTTTTAAAGAACGCTTGTCCCTTGTCCGAAGTTGCAACTGCTTCCGGTGTCGTTATGGTAACCTTGCCGGGGAATAAAGCAGTCTCTGCCTTGCGGTCCCACTCAACATATGCAGACTGTATTTTTGTGTCCTCCTGTGTAAAGACCACATTTCCAGTCAACAGTACCTTGCGTTCCTCTCCCCAGACGACTTTCATCAGGTCAGCTTTTACGTCAAAATTGCGGGGAGGCTTCTTTTCTTTTGCCGGTTGAACAGGTGACTGTGCGGCGACCCCAAGACCCAGTGCAATCGCCAAAATTGCAACCAATGATATTAATAATAATCGACTATACTGCATTTTCATCGCAAGTTCTCGATTTCCCCAATCCACAAGGAAATACGTGGTTTGGTCAAGGTCAGTTCCCTGGTCTCCAGATTTAGAATAAGTTTGTCTGCCTGGGCATCTCCGTTCGGGCTATGGTATGTAACTTTACCTGTACTCTCAAGAATAGAACCATATGGTTCCCACGTCAATGCAGATGTCTCCATTCTCTGGCCAGCTTTACTGAAAACCTTTACTTTACCGGAGATACTCATTTTCCTGTTCCAAAGATTGCATACAGCATTTTCTGCTTGCAGCGTGGCGACAGGTTTACCTTTGACAAACATTGTACAGTCACGAATTCCGTGAACATTGGCAGTGGACCTGTCTTGTGAGATATCTACATTGTCTGCGTGAAGTGTCCACTCTCTGCCTTTTTCGCCAATCCCATTTAAAACAACCTGATCCATTTCAAACAGAGAAGTCGGAGCGGTTTGTGGCAGTATACCTGGGGGAATATATTGCAGGAGCGCACGTAGTCCAAACCACACAATTGCCAGTGTTGCAAACACTACTATTAAGATAATTGGATTACGTCGGGTGGGAGTTTGGGTTTTCACAAGTTCTCTGCGACCCGGAAGACTAGAACAAACCGGTGTTGCTCCATAATCTCTCCTGCCTTCCTCGCAAATGTTAAACAAACACGCCCCCTGAATCACAGAGACAGGGGGCGAATAAGATATTTTTACATAAAACTAAATGGGAGGAGGAGGGGGATTTTCTCCATCATCACCACCACCACCGGTCGCGGTACCTTCGTCCAAGACCTTGATAGTTCCCATATCGTTTGTTTCGCCTGCAATTACTTCTGCTGTAACCGCAATTAGAACACCTGGAAGATAGATAGCTGACTTGTATTGTATCATAGCCGTAGCCGGGAACAACGAAGCCGCAGTGCCCAGTGTCGGTGTGAACTTAACCTGAGTGCTTGGATACAATTCGGTCACTTTTTTATCCAGCCCAAGGTCAATCGCATAGTATCCAGCTTTGCCAGTTATTACAGGATATGTTGGTTCGCCAGTAGCACCGGACAGCTTGATATTAACGCCAGGAACCCCTAAACCGGTTTTACCACTGACAACTCTACCATATATAATGGTTGCCTTTTCTGAATAAGGGGGAGGAGGAGCTGTATCACCTGAATAGTCAAATACAGTAATGGTTCCTATAGTATTTGAAGCTTCATTCAAAACTCCGATAGGAATATCAACCATTGTAGGATCATACTGCATACCGTTGTATTGAACCACGTTGCCTGCAGGATAAGCCCCAGCAACAAGTGATGTATCAACATAAAGGTGAACAGGCAATCCAGTGTTAGCCGGAACCTTTATCGAAAACGTCCCATCAGCAGCGGTTTTGCCGGATAGATTGAGTGAAACAAGACGTACAACAACGTCTTTCACGCCTTTTCCATCAGTTGAAGAAATCACTGAACCAGTAAGGATCCTGCTTGTATCTGTGATCGGAGGAGTAGTATTATCCGCAACACCCCCTCCGCCACCGCCGCAGCCAACCAGGGCGACACTCACTGCGAGTAGCGCGACCATAAACACAAAATTGCGTTTGGACATATTGATATCTCCTTGAGTGCCCACCACACTTATGGGCAGGTTACCTGTCATACTATTAGCATTGAAACTGACAATGGAACGAACTATCTCGAACCATCATTATTATGTGTACCACTCACACAAAATGCAGACTACCACACATATACAGCATTATTATAGCTCACGTATCTGTATGGGGCAAGCAAAAACTGCAAACAAGTCTATTTTTATCGCAAACAATTGCTGAAGCACCCCAATAAACATGTTCGGAACAATCAGAAGATATAATTATATCAGATACGAATACTACCTAATCTTAAATGACTGCCACAGAGCTATGAATGTTCCTTATCACATTCAGTATCTAGTAACTCCATAACTCTATGTGCTGGAATAAGAGCGTTCTCTATCATTTGGTCTCTTATGTTTTCAAGAGCCAAACGTTGCTGTGAAGCACTATTCCAGATATCGGCTAGAGAAGTTACTAATCTTTCTGATTCAACAGAATGGATAGAAATTCCTTCTGTGTCAGTAATCAAACGGGCAAATGACGACACTTTTGGATCATAAACCAGCGATAAGAAAGGTACTGCTTCAGATGCTGAGAATATAAGTGCGTGCAATCTCATCGCGACAACACTCTGACAACGGGCAATGATCCCTTTCACTGTTCTAAAATCGCCACTACATCTCAATACCGTTCCAACATCCAACTGCTTGGCTACTTCGGTATCCTCAGAGTCCTGCATCGGTACAACGACAGCCGTGGCGTCATTCGCTCTACAAAACTCCATAATACCTTTTCGTATTTCGGGAAGAACTTTTTCCAGACCAGGCCAGGGACGCAGGCATACACCCAGTAACGGTTTTCCATCCAGGTCATGTTCCCTTAAAACAGCGTCAGCTGACTCATAATCCGCATCTACCAGAAACGCAGGATCAGCCGTTACTTCAATACGCTTTTCATCGATGCCAACAGACGATAACAATTCGCGTGACTGGGTATCTCGCACCGTAATCACATCAGCCTTGGAAAGCTCAGCACCGACAGCTCTCTGCACACTTTCACGGTAAAGTGGTCCAATTCCCTGTGCATAAATCACTCGTTTGCATCCAAGGTATCTGGATAAATGCAATACAGCCAGATAATAGTATGAAGATCGGGCACTTGTAGCATCCTGCAACAAACTCCCGCCTCCACTTATCAGAACATCGGCAGCACGGATAGCCTTCACAATATCAACCGGGTTATAGCGTCTCGCTGTAGATACTCCCGGATGCAGGCGGGTAGTAAGCTCCGGGTCTGACGTCAAGACAGTTATCTGTATGTCCGGTATTAAATGCTTCAGCGAAGCAATGATACCGCCGAGGACTGCTTCATCTCCCACATTGCCATATCCGTAATACCCGGACAAAACCACATTAGGCGAACGCATAATCAAAACGCTGTCAGTCCTTTCCAGGTAAATATCTGACCACCCTGTATGCAAGCAGTCCGACTAAAGCTCCCACCCACAGTCCGTTGAAAACCCTAAGCAATGATAACGCTATGGGAGTATGGATATGGCAGAAAGTATTCAAAGCCGACACCAAGCCAAAACATCCCAGTACAATACAAGGAATAGCCCAGTTCTTATAACCTCTCAGAGCAAATGCTATTCCACAAAACAGAGCAGGATAACCGATCAGGAACTCCTTAGTCCTTGGTCTTACGTAGAGTATTTTATCGAGAATAGACCGGAAGCGGATTTCAAAACTACTGACTTCAAGTCCGGAATCGTTCCCCGATCTGGCTACCATCAGGGCTAGCAATATAAGGACTGCGACAAATCCAGCTGCCTGCCAGACCAGTATTGGATTAGAAGATACTTCCCGTATCCGCTTCAGCAAGGTATTCTTCTGGACTTCCCAAACAGCTGGCCCCCACCCGATTCCTCCGCCATACAGCACAGCGAGTACCGCAACAGGCAGGAAATGTGCAGCTTTGACACCCATGAATGTATCCAGCCTGAGCATGAACATTCTTTCACTTAAAAGGCCGACTACAAGTAATCCTCCACATGCAGAAATCAATACCGCACCTGCCAGTAGACCAATCACCCTGGCTAAATGAGCACGAGACGAAACCGCTCGAATACCCGATACGCACCATAAGGCAGCAAGAGTGGGATAAGAAAGAGCGCCAAACAACGCAACAAAACTTCTCCCGGTAGCGCCGGCTGCAGATCCCACAAGGCATACAACAAACACCAGTATTTCAACTACTGAGAAAATATTCGATGGCAGTTGAATTATTGATAGTACCAGCAACATAATTCCAGCAGCAACCGCAGCACCACTTAAAATTCTTGCCCAGATCGGAACTACCAGATCATCAATCGGGTGTGCTGACTTCATTTCGTAGCCAGCTTTGTTTATAGCTTTAGTTATCCCGCTGATATAATTAACGTTCGCCTGCAACATATCGGTTCCTGCAGTCTCATACAATCTGACATAACAGACACGGACTCCGCGTTCCCGAACGGCTTTCTGGAAACGATCCTGTATAGTAACTGCGCTCAGATTTGGCATTTCAGCTTGAGTTATACTGTGAACTACAACAATATTGGACTGGGCAGCGCTGGCAAGTTTTTCAGCCCCTTTTTGTTTGGAAAACTCCACATATCCGAAATACATGCCATTCTTAACAAAAGCTTCTCCAGCTTCCTTTTCGCATCCTTTGAAACCCAGAACCTGCTCACCATCGAAGATAACTTTTGAAGAACCTGCTTCCTTTACCATTCTTAACAGAGCATCGACCGATTGTGGGCTTGCTCCTCGATAATTGGGTATTCGGGCAATCAGTTCCATACCGGCTTCACGGGCATCTTCGGCAGCTGGTCCAAGACCAATAGGGAGCTGCTGAGCATATGACCAGGGAAGCTTTATAGTCAGTTCAACCTTACCTGCTCCAACAGGTTTAATTGTCAGCCCATCTCTTAGAGTAGGTAGTTCAGCATCCAGCCATTTCTTAGTCTCCCCAGCAAAAGACTCAGTAGCAATGAATTTGGAAGGTCCGGATCTAACAAGCAGCCCTTCATCGACAGCATCACGTATATTCAAAGCTGAAACGGCACAACTTGTAGCTCCTGCAGATTTGAAAGCAGCCAGCACCTCCGACGGGTCCTTCCCGGCATATCCAGCAAGTTGAGCTGCTTCTTCATAATCCACAACCACTTCTACTGCCATGTTTCGAAGCTCTATTGCATGACGAAGCACCGCAGTATACGCTGAAGCCAATAAGCCGATAATTGCAATAATAATGAGTGTCTTTTTACGATTCACCGTTTGTTCCAACTTTCCCAATCATTAAACGCCTCAATAACAGGGCGTTTGTTGCTGCGTAGCAATTTTTTGCCGCCCATCACGAGTATTAATACGATTCCAGCAACAAATCCACCGGCGTGAGCCCAATAGGCCACCCCACCCGTGGTTCCAGAGCTACCCATAACATTGAATAGCTGTGTCAAGAACCAGACTCCTAAGACAAGTAATGCTGGAACTTCTACAAATGTCCAGAACACGACTAACATCACAAGAGTTTTAACCTTGGCTTTTGGAAACAGATACCAATATGCACCCAACACTCCGGCAATAGCCCCACTGGCTCCAACCAAAGGCGTAGGTGAATTGACATTGGTCAATATATGAGTGAGTGCTGCCAGAAAACCTGCAGCAAGATAGAATACTACAAAAGCAAAATGCCCCAGAGTATCTTCGATATTGTTCCCAAATATCCAAAGATACAGCAAATTTCCACCAATGTGCAGAAGACTTCCGTGCATGAACATTGATGTGAATATGGTCAACCACTGAGGTGATAGTCCCTGGAATGCTGCAACAACTGTCTGCCCATTTGCTGCATGGCCGATGGGGACATAGACTGGAGTGTTATGCCAGACTGCCTGTGGAACCATTGACAAATTCCACAGGTTACCCAATTGGTTTCTTGCACCAATATTGTCCACAAGGTAGACCAGTATGTTGATAGCTATAATAATATACGTAACATAGGGTTTAGTTTTTGTGGGGATATCATCGCCAAGTGGGATCATATTAAGGGACCTCACAGCACATAGATGCCATCGGACAATTGATCCAACAGCCGGTCAATTGTAACACAGTGTGGCTCGGAAGGGGAATACTAGACACGAAGCCGGATGCCCAAACTCAACGCGCGAGATTAATGCCTTTCTCACAACTGAGTAGAATCAAGGTATAATCAATGTGTTGGTAACAATACAAAAACACGGAGGTTTGGATGTTCAAAAGAATATGTGTGCTTTACTTTATGGTTCTGATTCTGGCTTTATCTACTGGAGTTATGGCAGCAGAGTTGGCAGCTAAGGTTGCAGTTGGTCAAGTAGCTCATTTTACCATCGACAAGAATGAATCGAAGGATGTCGCTATACAGCTTGGCGTTAATACATATTATGTCCTGTGTGATATAAAGCGGGTCGAAGAAAAACCGGATGTCTACAGCGGTTCAATTGACCTTCTGAAAACTAACGGTTCAAAAGTGCAGAATGGGTTACTCCGTTTTGCTGAGATAGGTACAGTTGGTAGAGTAGGCAAGAAATTCACCCAGTTGAAACCGCTTGCAGCCAGGCTTAGATTCAACAATACCGACAGCCCGATTGAGGTCTGGATGCGCGTTGTTCCTGCCAAGAGCATTAAGTTCATTCCATTTTCGTATGAAAACAGTGTAATGAAACCCCTGGGAATCGGAACTAATGAGGGTAAAGGCGGAACTCTGGATAAAAATGAATGGGCTTACCATTCCATAAAACTCCCTGCAGGTAAGTGGGATGTATCTCTCTACTTCAAAGGAGTAGACGGAGTAAACACCAACCTGTCAGGCCAACTGGATAGACTTGACTCAATAGGACTCAGAGTAATTGACTGGCGCCTGAACCTGAATGAGATCGGCAAAGAGGCCAGAGTGGATAAACGTCTTGTCCTTCTAAAAGAACAAAATGTACTCTTCATGGTGTCCAATACCGAACGCCCAAGTGAATACATAATAGGAATAGAAAAAGCAACAGATTAAGCTGTTTTAATCCATAGGGGGATCCCAGTGACCTCCCTATTCTGGAACCCAGTATTTTCACCTCAATTCTTAGCCTAAATCCATATGGAAATGTAAACAACTGATTATTTACCAACAATTACGGGTAATACTGAGCAGGGACACTTCCGTTGGCACACCAATCACCATTAACAGTAAAGCAAGGATAATATCAATTGACTTTTTTTAACAAGATAATGCTGATCGTGGCATTGGCTTTTGCAGTTGGAACATCAGCATTTAGTGACCAGTCTGATTTCTACAACCGCGGACGTGGCGATGAACAATGGGGGGTGTCGGTTGGTTTTGGTAACAACCATAAAATACCACGCCATACATCGGTGCCTCATATGGAATTCAGCGTTACCACATTTGAGTTTGAACACTTCATATCCCAAAGAACAAGCATAGGATTTGATCTCTCTCTGATAGAACGAACAAACAGAGTAGATAATGATGCTATCTCAACATCCGCCAACTATACAAGGTATTTCTATATACACGACCGTTTTTCAATCAACTACAAGTTCGGCATGGGAATTGTTCATATGCAAAACCATGTGAGTGGACAGGCGTCCAGAACTAATTTTGACGAACACTTTAACCTCGGTTTCCAATATGCAACCAATTCCAGCAGTGCAATTTCATTGTCATTCACACTCTACCATGCTTCCAACGCCGGAATAGAACAACCAAACGACGGCATAACAGCCACTCTGGTCCAACTGGGCTATCGTTGGAGGAAATGATTGTGTAGGAGAGCGTAAAGAGTTTACTTACGCACATTTTAATGAGATTGCTAGCCATATTATATACAGGGATACTGTGGTAGACAGTTACTCACAATCTCTGCAAGCATCATTTAACATCTGAATCTCTGCATCATTGCCTACAAATTGCATATAGCTTCTCTTTCTCACATTTACATGCCTCATACATGGATGAACAAGTGAAACGCAAGTGCATTTATGGCTTCCAAAGACAACATTTTGCTTAATGCTGGTAGAAATATCTTGGAATCGTTCTGCCAATTTCCATTCCTGCAAGTCATTTTGAGATAGTTTACCCAGCATTATGGCTGCGTGTATACCCAGAGTAATAATCATTTTTGGTTTTAGGAGATCAATTTGCACAGCCAGAAAATCAATATTTCTCTGGACAAATTCATTGTTCTTGAAACCAGGAAATCTACCTGTCATTGATTCTGTTTTTCTTAGTCCCATAAAGACATTGGAAAAATAGCAATCGCTGATATTCATTCTGGTTTGACTAAACAATTTGATAATGTTTTTCCATGTAGGACAATTCAAGTCCTCTGTGTTACCCTTTTGCATCTCCTCATAAATTCTTACATTAGAAAAATCTTGCCCCA
Source organism: Abditibacteriota bacterium (assembly GCA_942493375.1). Taxonomy (GTDB): domain Bacteria; phylum Armatimonadota; class UBA5829; order UBA5829; family UBA5829. Next base: position 2,553,234 of record OW818698.1, read on the forward strand.
AAACGAGGATGGATGGAAAAACATCCGTTTCGGTTTCTGTCCATAACCCCTTTCCACCAGGGAAAAATGCGGTTGTATCAACCATTTCTGTTACTGGAGCAACAGCATCCGGATATGGTTCAACGTTGCACATCATTCTAAAAAGTATGTCAGGTATATCATTCCTATGCATTGCCACAACTCAACATGTCACGAACTTGCCTGTCATCTATCATCCTTATTCCCCATTTCTTCCACCCGTGCCTTAATCCCCAGCATACACTTCCTCATCATAATAATATCCGCCACATCCTGCACCAGGAGATATACAATCCATAGCGAAAACCATTTATAGCGGACACGCCGTCGGGTTATAAGGCGGGTGTGGTTCTCATCGATGGTTTCCAACAACCAAAGCCATGTTCCGCCATCCTGCCTGTCTTGCCAGATCATGTGATTGCGTTCTATTGCAATCACCCGCATTCCAAGCCAGTTCCATGGTGTGAACGGAATATTATCACCGACTTCCAGGTTCTGGAATTCCGGTAGAATGACCCAGGAACTTGGTTTTCCAAGGTGATCGATGAAGTCATAACTGTACCAACCAGCACGCCCGAATCCCATCTGCCTGATCCATGGCCAAATAGCCTCCGTTGGTGCATCGACATTCACAGCCCGGGTAGCAGCAAAGTGTGGATACTGCACGATGTCGTCCCCAGGCATAGGTTTGGTATACTCCTCATCGGTAGATCCCCATTTCAACTGCCAGGGACGGATCCACAGGAAGTATATGACTACTAACGCAACAATGAATATAAATAACCAGAGCAATATAGACCCCACAACGAATCATTCCTAACCACAGAATACACCGAAAACACGGAAATGGGTAATCATCACTACCTATCTCCGATAAGATTATCATTCCATTCCGTGTATTCAGTGTATTCAGTGGTTAACTTATTCTCACCTTTCCCAGTAAAGTACTATGTCTCCGTCATCAGGATTATAGTGCTCTTTTGCAGGCCTGCCTCCATCGTCTTTCAGGTTTGAACCTATACTGTAGGCTTGGAAGCCGTTGGGGTTGCGTTTGTAGATAAAATCCTTACCGGTGTATGGGTCGACAGGAAGCGTCCATGTGATCTTCGATCGGAGTTGAGCTATAGACTCAGGATAGGAGCCGGTTTTAGATTTGTAGAACTGAGAAGCCAACAGGATCTGGGTCAGTGCAGTTTGTGCGCGGGTGCTGTCAACCAGTATACTTCCCTTGGAAAATATTGGAGTCAATATTCTGGAAACAATTGCATATTGAGGAAGATGTGTTGATTGGTTGACCTCAATCTGCTTCACTGCATCGCGATACGGTTCTGCTGCAGCTTGAGCATTGGTAATCGTATGCTTAAGGTATATACCGCCATCAACATACAACATTGGACGCCAGGCATAATCTGAGATCCCCCTGCCCATCCGAACTAGAGTTGTTGGTTGTTCTCCAGGATTACTGGCATTACCGGTGGTTTCTAAAATTCCGGAAACTCCATTTTTAAGTGTATAATCGAATACCCACAAACCCAGTGCTATCTCGCTTTTTACAGCATATGCAAATTCCGTTCTATAATCTGTTTTAGATAACAAATCGAACAGTTTCTTGGACTGTGATGCAGTCGGTGTATCGTATTTGAGAATCGCCCGCAGAGTATCGCTTGCTGTTCGAGTGCATGATAATGTAACCAGCGTCGCTATCAGAGTTGGTTCATCTTTTGCTGCCTTTGATGATCTTAGCGCAAGATCCATTGTGCTCAAGGCTTCATCCATCTTGCCATCATGGGCATCAATCAGGCTCTGAGCGCAGAGTGCGCGGGTCAGCTGCCTCAAACGGATAAGGTGTGGAAACTTAGCGTTGATACCGTCCTTCCAGTTGACCGGGAACTTACATTCAGGTTTTGAGAGGGCTTCCTGAGTGAGGGGAATTATACCATTGACTGATTCCGCAGCCCTCCTGGCTTCTGCCCAGGAAACCGAAGTTGCTGGAGGAGGAGATGGAACTGATGTTGGCATAGGAGGTCTTGGCTCTTTAACCCCGGTCTCAGATTTCAACAGGTTGTTTAAAGCGTTATTAACAGTGTTAGGCTGTTTACTATAAAGCAGATCAAACGCCTTCGTATAGACCACCGCCCCATTGCGGGCATCCGGGACAGGATTTTCCCCGAAAGCTGCCATAGACACCGGATAACCTTTGGCTTTCAGGGCAGCTACTTCGGAATGGAAACGTCTCCCGAGAACCAGTGTAGCAATACCATTGATTATCACAAAACCAATCAAGAGCATCAGAATAGATTTCCAAATACGCTTAAACAGCCACGCAGGCGCTCTCCCGATAGCCTTAAAACTGCCAAAGCTGTCCTGCTGCGAGGATGATGTCCCATTGAATTTATCTGTGCCCATTTTCATATCCTTTGCTAAACTTTTTATTAGCTCCACTATTGTGTAACAGATCAAAGTTACCGAAATTTGTCATCCTGAGGAACGAAGGATCTGCTTTTTCTGGATGAAAAGCAGATCCTTCGTTCCTCAGGATGACAAATTTCGCATATTACTGAACTGATACACAATTGCAATTTCCATATATGCGATTATAATGTGAATGTCTGCTGCATTTATTAAGACGCTAGAAATTGATAGTTTTGTATACTTGCCGGATACAAATATGCACCAAATGCATCATCAGGGAGCTATTATAATGAACATACTGCTGGGAATAGATATAGGGACTACCAAAATATGTGCAATCGCATTTGATATAGACTCCGGCAAGGTGATTGCAATCCGTTCGGCTGCGAACGATACATCGATCTCCAGAGAACCAGATGCATCTGAACAAGACGCATCCAAAATCATTAATATCACGATCAAACTGTTGGCTGAAGTCGCAGATTCGATAGGTGATAGTTCAAAAATCGCTGGAATCGGTGTTACAGGCCAAATGCACGGAGTATTGCTGGTATCGCTAGATGGTCACCCACTCACTCCTCTTATCAACTGGCAGGACCAAAGGGGCAACCACATATACAAACCAACCGGACGAACATACACCGATGAAGTGCAATCGCGAATAGGTGAAGACTTAGTTACACAAACAGGTACAAATCCTGCAACAGGATTTGGTGGAGTAACACTTTTCCGATTGGCAAAAACCTCTGGAATTTCGAAGGACGCAACAGCATTAACCATCCACGACTACCTTGTCAGACACTTGACCGGCGTGTCCGCCACTGATGCAACAGACGCCGCAAGCTGGGGTATTTATGACGTGGAAGGAGAGACTGGCTGGCTCCCAGGAATTGAATCTTGCCTGGATATACCAGCCGGATTACTCCCAAAAGTTCTTCCAACTGGTTCTATTGCCGGCACACTTCTACTTGAATTGGCCTCAAAGACCGGACTGCCTGCGGGTATTCCGGTAGCTATAGCAATCGGAGACAACCAGGCATCATTCATCGGCAGCGTGCCATCAATTGAAGAAAGCCTGCTATTCAATATCGGAACCGGCGGACAGATGTCGGTCACATCAGACACATTCAAACACGATGTCCGCCTGGACACTCGTCCATTGATCAAAGGAAAATGGCTAAAAGTCGGAGCCAGCCTGTGCGGTGGAAGTGCATTCAAAATCCTGGCAGACTTCTTCAGCCAGGTCGGCACTGATTTATTCGGCCAAAGTGTATCCCCGGAATCGCTGTACAATAAAATGACCACACTGGCCGAATCCATCCCAGAAGACGACAATATCCCTGATTTCGCTCCCTACTTCTACGGAACCCGCACCGATCCAACCCGAACAGCACAGCTATTGGGCATCAACACTACAAACTTCACCCCAGCACATCTCTCCAAATCAATCATTCGAGGAATGGCATATGAACTGGTCTCCTATTACGAAAGTGCAGGTGTAGCACAGCCAGGTTATATCGTAGGATCTGGCAACGGATTCAGGCGAAATCCAGTGCTCCGCAATGAATTTGAATTCAGGTTCAACAAACAGATCATGCTTCCCCCGAATGAAGAGGAGGCAGCAGTTGGGGCAGCACTTACAGCTGGAGTAGCGACAGGAGCTATTACCGACTGGAATGCAGCCGGGGAAGCACTGTATTCAATTTAGACGATAATAAAAGAACCGCTAATCACGCAAAAGCACGCGAAATAAATAAAATACTTTTCGCGTGCTTTTGCGTCATTTAGCGGTTAATCCCAATTTCCATGTATTCAGTGTATTCCGTGGTTAATAAATTCAAAAGCTAATCTTCGAAATACAGGCTTTCCAGGGACTTCACAACGCCGGGTGCTCCGAACAGGGGCAAGTCTCGGGTTGTCAGGATGTTTCCCAGGTTCTTGACTGCTTCCTTGGTCAGCTCTTTCAGTGTTCCTGCTGCAATGCCTTTCAGCATAGAGTCAACGGAACCTTCCAGCAGCTCTACAGTCAGGAGAGTCCAGTAGATATCTCCTCTGGTCATTGTCACCAATCCGTGGTTCTCCATTATGAAGCTGTTGTATTTAGGCAGATAGGGAGCAAAGTTGTCAGCCAGCAGCTGGGTTAGAGGTTCACCGTAAGGTACCACCGGCACCGGACCGACTTCGGTTGTTGTTTCAGGATAATAGGGCCTCATCATAAAACTGGGATCATCCATAATCGCTGCAGCGCATACACAGGGTGGATGGCAGTGGATTACAGATTCAATGTCAGGACGGTCTTCAAAGAATTTCAAATACATCGGCTTCTCGCCTGTAGGCTTGCGAGTGCCTTCCACAGTCTCCCCTGCTCTGTTGAGGAAAACCAGATCATCAGGAGTGATATCACCTTTATATCTCTGGGTAGGAGTGATCAAAATAAGATCATCCTCCAGCTTCCACGCCGCGTTTCCACCGAATGCTGTAACAAACTTGTTAGAAGCAAGCCTGTGGCAAACTTTCACAAATAATTCCACCTGGGAGCCATATTTTTCCTTGTAACTCATCAAATTAACCTTTCCAATCTAGAACCCGAACTATTACAAAAACTATATTCAGTATAGCACTCCAGCTTATGGACGATCAAAAAGATACCTGGCAAACACCCTCCCCATCATCGGAATCTGCGACCACTATTATGTCTATGTCTTTAGTTTTTCTCATTATGCGGTTAATGGTGGAGCCTTTCAGGATTTCCTCCATGCGGCTGCGGGCGGATTGGCCCATTACTATTACGGTGGCACCGGCTTGGACTGCATAGGTTATTATTTCATTGGCGACTGCATCACCTTCAAGTTCTATAACTTTTCCGCCAAAGTTCCTGGAAAGCTCATAGACGCAGTTTAGTTGTTCCTGTTCACGGTTTGTCAGGCTGGCTCCTGGTGGGCGAACATAGACGACATCGAATGTGCCTTGCATCCGCTTCGCTATCCGGTAACCTCTGCGCACCAGCTTCTGTGCTATCGGCTTTGGGGTAATACAGATAAGTATATGCTCACGAGCCAACTTACCCTGAGCCATGTGGTGCTCTTCCATGTAAACGTGGAGCTCTTCGTCTACTTCCTCGGCTGTCCTCTGAAGGGCAAGCTCTCTGAGAGCGACGATATTACCTTTACGGAAAAAGTTAGCCAGGGCCTGGGGGATCTTCTCTGCCTTGTAGATATCACCGCGCCTGAGCCTGTTTATCAAAGCATCCGGAGTAAGGTCTACAAGCTCGATCTCATCTGCAGTGTCCAGCACCCAGTCAGGGACAGTCTCCCGAACACGGACACCGGTAATCTCATATACGACATCATTCAGGCTCTCGATGTGCTGGACATTGAGTGTAGTTATAACATTGATCCCTGCATCTCTGATCTCTTCAATGCTCTGCCAGCGCTTGGCATGCACAGTTCCGGGGATGTTCGTATGTGCCAGTTCATCGATTAGCACCCACTCGGGATTTCTTGAGATTACTGCGCTCGTATCAATTTCATAGAATTCAGTGTCGCGGTAGTCGAGTTTTTTGAGGGGGATCTGTTCAAAACCAGCCATTAATTCTGCAGTTGCAGGACGCCCATGGGTCTCGATAAGACCAATCACTATATCCTCAGTCCGGCTGAGACGACGCCGGGCTTCGGAAAGCATTTTATATGTCTTCCCTACTCCAGCTACTGCTCCCAGGAATATCTTAAGCGTCCCGCGTTTCTTAGTCATTTTCGGATTCTCTCATCCAATGCTCTGTTGATCTTCAACACATTGACTCTCGGTTCACCCAGGAATCCCAGAGTCCGTCCGGTAATGCTCGAATCTACCAGTTCCTTTATGCTTGAATCTGAAACACCGCGTGCCTTTGCCACTCTTGAAACTTGGGCGTAGGCATTCGCTACACTGATGTCAGGGTCAAGTCCGCTGGCTGATGTTGTTACCATATCTGCAGGGATACTACCCTTTGCGAGTCCGGGATTCTCTTGCATCGCCGTTTTGATACGGTCCTTCACACCGTCAGCCAGAACCTTGCTGGTAGGCCCAAGATTCGATCCACCGGATGCAGCAGCATCATAACCTTTACCAGCGGCAGATGGACGTGGATGGAAGTATCCTGGTCCTGTGAACTGCTGTCCAATCAACCCAGATCCTATCACCCTGCCGTGTTCTCGAATCAGGCTTCCATTTGCCTGATGAGGAAACAGCACCTGCGAGACTCCAGTCATTGCCAACGGATAGATCAATCCGAATATTATCATCGTAACCAGAGCCATTCGTATGGCAATGGTAGTATGTCTTCCCATAATCTTACTCCTATCCCGTCAAACCGAATGCAACCAGTGCCATATCTATCAGCTTCAGACCAGCAAACGGGACAATAATTCCACCCAGCCCATAGACCAGTAAGTTTCGCTGAAGCAATGATGACGCACCTAACGGGCGATACTTAACACCACGCAGCGCCAGCGGTATCAACGCAACAATTACCAGTGCATTGAAAATTATCGCTGATAGAATCGCGCTGTGTGGTGAATGCAGCTGCATAATATTGAGCTGATTCAGCACCGGGTAAGTCGTTGCAAATATTGCAGGGATAATGGCAAAATACTTAGCGACATCGTTAGCAATACTGAATGTTGTCAGTGCTCCGCGAGTCATCAGGAGCTGTTTGCCTATCTCAACAACTTCAATAAGCTTGGTCGGATTCGAGTCCAGATCAACCATATTCCCGGCTTCTTTGGCTGCCATTGTGCCGGTGTTCATCGCAACTCCTACATCAGCCTGGGCAAGTGCCGGAGCATCGTTGGTGCCATCTCCGGTCATCGCAACCAGTTTACCCTGAGCCTGTTCCTTGCGGATAAGCTCCATTTTGTTCTCAGGGGTAGCCTGTGCCAGGAAATCATCCACACCGGCTTCCTTTGCAATGGCAGCCGCTGTCAGTGGATTGTCACCGGTTATCATTACCGTCCGGATACCCATTGCACGAAGCTGATCAAAGCGCTCGCTGATACCCCCTTTGACGATATCCTTGAGATGTATAATACCCACTATATTGCGGTCCTGCGCCACGACCAGCGGAGTGCCTCCGGAATTAGAGATTGCTTCAACTTTGGGTTTTAGTGTATCAGGGATTTTACCGTCCTGCTGCTGCACCCAGGCTATAACAGCATCTGCTGCTCCTTTACGTATCTTGTGCCCATCCAGATCGACACCACTCATCCGGGTCAGAGCTGAAAACTCAACAAACTCTGCATTTGGGTCTATATGCCTGTCACGAATACCAAACTCTTTTGCAAGCACAACTATCGACCGACCCTCCGGAGTTTCGTCACTCAGAGAAGCCAGTTGAGCAATATCAGCTATCTGCATTTCTGAGAATCCATTGACAGGCACAAACTCCGAAGCCTGCCGATTTCCAAGTGTTATTGTGCCTGTCTTATCAAGCAAGAGAGTATTGACATCACCCGCAGCTTCCACAGCTCTCCCGGACATCGCCAATACATTGTGCTGCACCAGTCTGTCCATTCCGGCGATCCCAATAGCAGACAGTAGCCCACCAATGGTAGTCGGTATAAGGCATACCAGCAGTGCGATTAATATGGATATCTGAACCGGCCCTCCGGAATATATCGCATAGCACTCAAGCGAGATAACAACCAGCAAGAATATAATTGTCAAGCCCGCAAGCAGTATATCCAGAGCAATCTCATTCGGTGTTTTCTGCCTTGAAGCTCCTTCCACCAGGGATATCATCCTGTCCAGAAAGCTCTTGCCCGGCTCTGACATTATCTTCACTTTAATCTGATCAGAAAGGACTTTAGTTCCACCAGTAACAGCGCTCCGGTCCCCCCCGCTCTCTCTAATGACAGGTGCAGACTCTCCTGTAATGGCAGATTCATCTACCGAAGCAATCCCTTCTACGACTTCACCATCCCCAGGCACAATCTCACCTGCTGCAACAACCACTATATCTCCGCGCCGAAGTTGGGTAGCGGCTACCTGGAGCACTTCTCTATCTTTCAACAAATTGGCCATTGTCTCAGTTTTCATTTTGCGCAGTGTATCTGCCTGCGCCTTACCCCGGCCCTCCGCCATCGCTTCAGCAAAATTAGCGAATATAACCGTAAACCAGAGCCATGCAGCAATCGCACTCAGGAAAGCTGTATTAGATCCAGCACCCACTGCTTCGGCAACTGCGTAATATGTACATATAACGCTGCCGACTTCCACTACAAACATCACAGGATTATGCACCATATTCCTGGGATCGAGTTTCTTCAATGCATCCAGTGATGCCTGGGGTATAAGTTGCACTACCGGTGATCGACGGCGGTGCCTTCTTCCTGATACTTCATGTGTAGGCATCACAACAGAGTTATCATCTCGAATATCGCTGATTTTATTCTTTACCATTTCACTTACCTTTAGAAGACCTTTCCGGTATTCATCAACAGATGCTCAACAATGGGCCCGAGTGCATAAGCCGGGAAGAAAGTGAGTGCTCCAACTATCAAAATAACCCCGACCAGTAGTCCAACGAACATACCTCCTGTAGTTGGAAATGTCCCGCTGGACTCCGGTACTCTCTTCTTCTTCACCAGTGAACCTGCAATCGCCATGATCGGAATTATAAAAATGAATCTGCCGATAAGCATAGCGATACCAAGCACAGTGTTGTAGAAAGGAGTGTTAACGCTCAGTCCGGCAAATGCGCTGCCATTGTTGCCTGTGGCCGATGTTGCTGCATAGAGCATCTCCGTCAGTCCATGCGGCCCCATATTCAACCGTCCATCGAGTCCGGAATGGGTCACCGATGCAACAGCACTGAACCCCAGGATACTGGCAGCCAGGACTAGAACAGCCAGCATCGCCATTTTCATCTCTTTGCCTTCTATCTTCTTGCCAAGATACTCCGGAGTCCGACCTACCATAAGCCCTGCAATGAAAACTGCCAGAATCGCAAACACCAGCATACCCAGCAATCCGGAACCAACTCCACCAAAGATCAACTCTCCAAGGGCAATATTGAGCATAACGATCCCGCCAGCCAGCGGAGTGTAGCTATCAAACATAGAATTGACTGCTCCGCAGGATGCATCTGTTGTCGCTGTGGCAAAGAGAGCTGAACCGGAAATGCCAAATCGCACTTCCTTGCCCTCCATATTCCCACCGGATTGAACGATATTGGAAGCCTGGTTCACACCCATATGTGAGATAATCGGGTTTCCATCAAGCTCAGCCACATATATACCACTCACTCCGGCAACAAAGAGAACTGTCATCGCCGTAAACAATGCCCAACCCTGTTTCTGATTTCCCACAAATCTTCCGAATGTGTAAGTCAGCCCGGCAGGTATTGTAAAGATTGCTAATATCTGAAGAAAGTTGGTTAACGGATTCGGGTTCTCATATGGATGTGCAGAGTTAGCATTGAAAAAGCCACCACCGTTGGTGCCAAACATTTTGATTGCTTCCTGTGAAGCAACCGGTCCTTGCGCGATAACCTGCTTCGCTCCCTCAACGGTCTGTGCAGTCACATAATGAGACAAGTTCTGAACTGCTCCCTGTGAAACAAAGACCAGTGTCAGGATGATCGATACTGGCAATAGAACCCAAAGACATGCTCTTGTCAGATCCACCCAAAAGTTGCCGATCTCATCGACCGTGTGCCGTGAGAGTCCCCGAATAAATGCTATTGCCAGCGCTATCCCCACACCTGCGGAGATAAAATTCTGCCAGGTGAACCCAAGCATCTGAGATAAATATGTTGCACTGCTCTCCCCCGCATATGCCTGCCAGTTGGTATTGGTAACAAAACTAACCGCAGTATTGAACGCAAGAGCTGGACTCATAGAAGGAGCTCCGGCAGCATTCCAAGGGTGTATACTCTGCAACCGCAGGATCGCGTATAGTATCAGAATACAAGCGACGCTGAATATCAGCATAGTAGATGTATAAGTTGTCCACTTCATCTCACGATCAGGATCGACTCCACAGACTCGGTAGACTGCATTTTCTATTGGCCGCAAGGCCAGATCCAAAAATGTCTTTTCGCGCTGAAAGACCCGGGCCATATATGCACCTATCGGTCGAGTTATTAAAAGCAGAACAACTAAAAACACAACTATCTGCAAAATCCCTATCCAAACCATCCTAAATCACCACACATTCATGTCGCACTAAAGCCGTTCAGGCAACAAAATACAATAAAGAAGATAAACCAGTAGTCCTGCAGAGATGATTCCTGTCACTGAATATTCCATCATAATCACCCCTAAAGCTTCTCAGCAGCTCTCACATAAAGCAAACTCACCCATAAAAAGACAAGCACCACTGCAATATATACAAGGTCTGCCATGGTATTCACAACCTTCCATTTCTATTCTTCTTATTCTGGGGGTTTTCTCTGTTTTCCGGGTTATACCAACACTGCATCTGGTTCCAGTTATACCACTTGGCTATAGCGATAACTATTATCAGAACAGCCAATCCATGCAACACGTTCATGATCATACCTCCTGGGCCAATCTCTACAGATTTTCTAGGTCCATAATCAGTCTACCGCTGGAGGTATTAACCGCTCATAAACCAGACAGGAGGTAGTGTTAAGTTTTTGTATAGTGGAGAGATTTTATTATGAGGAGAATCTGAAACCGACACCGGTTTCGGTGAGGATATAGCGAGGGGCTGAAGGCCGGGGTTCTATTTTCTTGCGGAGGTGGCTTATGTGAACCCGGAGAGTCTGGGCATCTTCCGTATATTCAGGTCCCCATACTTTGTCTAGTATCATTTTGGATGTAACAACGCAATCTGCATTCTGAGCAAGATACGCCAGGATATCGAACTCCATTCTGGTTAGTTCTATCTCTTCTCCTGAACTTTTAACGACTCGTTTGGCAAGATCAATCTCCAAATCACCCGCGGTTATTGTGGGTGGAGGGGTTACTCTTGCAGCTGTCCTTCTCAAAAGAGCACGGATTCGCGCAAGCAGTTCACTGGTCGAGAATGGTTTGGTAAGATAATCATCAGCCCCTATATCGAGTGCAGCTACTTTGTCGGCATCATTGCTGATTACGGAAAGCATAAGTATAGGGCCTTCATACCAATTGCGCAGTTCCCTGCAGACATCAGTTCCTGAAAGACCAGGCATAGCCATATCGAGGATTACTATGTCCGGAGGATTGTCGATAGCCAGGTCAATCGCTTCGTCACCGTTTGCTGCAAGGGTAACATCGTACTTGCGCGCAGTGAGTATCGACTTCAACGCTCTGCGGATCTGTTCTTCATCGTCTACAACCAGTATTGCAGGATTCTTCTCAGGAGCACTCAATGTAAATCACCACTTTCTTCCAACGGTAGAGAGATAACGAACCGGGCTCCATGAGGAACAATATCCTCAACCCAGATCCTACCACCGTGGAAACGCACGATCTCGCGGGTAACTGCCAGGCCCAGACCAGTTCCTGACGAAGATCTTGAAGAGGACTCCCCACGGTAAAACTTCTCAAATATCTTCTCCCGTTCATCAGGACGGATCCCCGGACCTTCATCTTCAACCCATATATTGAAGACTCCCTGACCCACAGCAGCTCCCATTCTGACCGGCGTACCCTGAGAACTGTATGCGAGTGCATTATCCAACAAATTCTCTATCGCCCTTGCCATCTGCACAAAATCCACACAGACCATAGGCAAGGAATCCGGCAGTTGAACTTCGACTCTCGACTTCCGTTTTTGAGGTATCTTTGAGACAGCGGTCCACAAGACATCAGCAGGATCGAACCATTCCTTCTTAGGTTCCCAAGCTGCAGATTCGAGTCTTGAGAGGTCCAAAAGGGCATTGATGCTACCGGATAGTCGGGTTAAATCATCCTGCACGCTGGCTAGTTCAGGCCTGACGCTTTCCATATTCCACTCAACGTCTTCTTCTGCAAGGTTGCTTACAGTTGCAGCTATAGAGGCTATTGGTGTTTTTAATTCATGAGAAACTGAGGACATAAGAGTAGATTTCAACCGGTCAGCTTCCCTAAGGGCATCCGCCTGAACCGCTGCCGTCTGAAGCCTCTTTCTTTCTAGAAAAGCCGCTGTTTGATTGGCTGCAGCAATCAAAGGGCGGACATCACTTACTGAGTAAGCTTCTTTACCAGGCCTGGGACCAACATATAGTATGCCTTCCTGCCTGTCTGTTGTCTGCACGGGTATAAAGAGATCATTGCGTCCGGTCTCTGCTCCTGCTTGAACATGGTCGACCGATATCGGCCATCCGGCAATTGCAGGATCAGATCGTCTGTCGATTTTTGGCAGACCAACAGCCTTGGACTGTGAATAGGCCCACTCAGCGATCTGTTTGACGGATGGGTCCAGTTGGCAAGAGCCATCTGCAATGGAGTTCAATTCATATAGTTTATTGTTCGGATCAGACAGAAACAGAGCTCCGCAGCGTGCATTGGTAATCTTCGTTACTTCATTCATAAGTAACTCAGCCATATCTTTAATAGTGGCGTCGGATACCAATCGTGCACTGAACTGGTTCAACATTGCCATTTCCTGTTCCCGGGCAAGGGCTTCCGCCTCACGCTCCCGCAGCCTGCCTGTCTGCATGCCCATTATAGCCGCCACCGCCAGGAATACAAAGAGTGATAACCAGTCTTGAGGGTCATGCACAATGAACGTATCATATGGGGGTAGAAAGAAGAAGTTCCATGAGAAGAACGCCAGCACAGCAGCCAGCAGCGCAGGTCTCACACCGCTCAGCCCAGCAACCAGACCGACAATAAGCAGGTAGAGCAACGCCCACTGCCCCTTGGCAAAATGATCCCGCCCGGGGACAAAAATCGCCGTTGCAACCATTACGCAAATAACAACGAACAGATAGCTATATTTTTTAGCAAAAGCCTGAATGAACTGCATATATTCTGCCACCAATAATTATCAAATCATGATAGCAGTGTCGAACCAGAGTGTCTATATGGAGGTGATCAAGGGGCGCATGTGAAATCTACGGAATCATGCTGCAATGCTGGCAGCCTCCAGAATATTATTGGTTCTTTTGTTGATTACAGCTGATCTCAAGTGCGCTATTGCTTCTATTCCATCATTTTTCCACCGCATACCTGCCTGTTTGAGTCTTCCCTGACCGTACTGCTTGCAGGCGCTTTCAACACTGCCACTGCCAATGTGAAAGCCATTTAACTGAAAAGTCGCATAGAGCATACGATTGGCATTGGTTGTGAAATAGTGCAGATTCTCCCGCTTTATTTTCTGCCCATTATCGTCTTTAGGCTGCCATTGCTTTATTGAGGAGACCACACGATCCACTCCGTCTTCCATCAGTCGAGTCTTGTTTCGCTTAACCCAATCTTTGGCCTTATTCGTTCCTTCACCATACCAGCCGTTAGCTATTTCCCATAAGTGTTGAATGGCGTGATACCAGTCCACGATCTCAACTGCATCTGGGAAGTGATGTGCCGCAAGTATCCATATCCATGCAGCACCATCAGCCACAAACACCAATCTACCAGCCCTTATGGCACCACGCCGACAAGCTTCAAGATATAGTAGTTCGCCAATCTTCTCGGTACGCTCCATTGTTCCGATTATGCTTCTCCCATATTCCTCACTTATAAAAGAGCCGCACTTCATTTCGGTCCACCCACCACCAGAATGAACCATCAATCCGTCCGCACTGATGGTAAGTACACTCGGGCATTCCGCTGATGCATATACAGCTTTACCTGAGCTTACATCAAGAGCAAGCTCATACTCCTGCTCACATAAAACCGTACCGGTGCGCTTTGCAAGAGATTGCACTTGCTTATAGCATATATCCAGACCAAAGCGCCGGGCAAGGAAATCAGCGCTTGCTTGAAAAGGAAAACAGGCAGATACCTCGGAGGCAAGTGCAACAACACCAATACTGTAGTTGCCAGAACCAATACCAAGTTCACCATCACGAGGAACTATCCACTCACGACATTTCTCACAACGATACTTTCTCCGCCATATTTCATGAGTCCCAGCCAGAGTTACGACATTTCGAGAACGGTTCTCCTTGCCGATGGCAATACCGCCGCATTTACAAATGATACTTTTTGCTTCTTCTTGATCATTCGCAATCATTTCAGACATTGCAAGCTCTGAAGCATAACGACCGATAGCAAGAGCTCGTTCTTCTTTCTCAGACAAACTCTTGCCTGAGGATTCAGTGATATGGATCTGGAATAACTCCAGTAGTTTTGATACAATAGTCTCTGTTGACATGGTCGGGGTGATGCCTCCTATCATTTTTGTCACTAACTAATGATTTCGACATCGACCCCGACTATTCATGCAAAAATCCCCTAGAATTTTCCCCTTTTTTTATTGCCAACTATTTTCCGTAGATTCTACACGCACCCGTGATCAAGATAGCACTTCAGTGTTGCGTGAATAATGTCATCCTGAATGCAATGAAGGATCTCAATAAAGCAGATCCTTCATTGCATTCAGGATGACAATGTCGCATAGGATGGCATTATAGCGTAGGATGACCAACCGATCAGGACTGGAATTTATCACAGGAAAAACGGTTGGGTCCAGGCCATATTGGAACCTTGACCAAACAGCTCAAACCGGACATATTGAGTTTGTAGTTCAGACGTATCAAAGCTAATGGAAGTATCCTGAACTCTCTGCACCATTGGTCCGCCGTCCACTATTACACGGATTTCCTGTGCACCGGATGTTTCAATTTCTATGACATCACCTGTCCGCCGGATGTCATCTATTATCACTCCGCTGGAACCATAGAAGTTGCCAAATTTCAAGGCTTCCAGAATATCTGCAGGTTCGTTAGATTTTGACCTTACTACATTGCAGGCAAGACCGATATCGCTGTGACAGTGTGAATCGTCATTGGCAAATCCAAGGACCTGTTTGCCTTGAACAAGCAGATAATCCCACTTATCTGAAGAGATTGCAGCACCATCCAGCCTCTCAATGACTCCGTTGTATACCTCAATGCCTGCATAGTGCTGCTTGCGATCCAGTTCTTCTCTGCGGTAGTGTGGTATATGATTATAGTTAGGGTGATTTAAAAAAACCAGTGCATCAGTATGAGATAGGTATTCAAGTAGTGAGTCTTGTTCTGCAGTTTCAATCGCTTTTAGGAGCACATTGGTATCAGTGCAGCAGATTCCCGTATCCTCCCCAAGTTCAGAATTCCACTCAATACCCGGTATCAGAACAATCCGATCGTCTATTATTTCTGAATATGTCATGTGATCCGATACCGAAACAAAGTCATAACCAAGCTCAACATACCTGTCTATACAGTCTTTGATCGAAATGATAGAACACCCACTAGCCGGGCTGGTATGTGTATGAAGATTACCTTTGAGCCACTGTCCATCGCGATCAGAATAGAGGTTGGTCCAATTCATGAAGTGCTCCAATATAATAGAATTAAGCCGGTTAGTATAATCAAACCCGAAAGACCAATAGGACTTATAGGACTAATAGGACATGCAGTCGGATTGCTAGATGCTACGGACAAAACACCAAAGCATCCGCAACATGTCCTGTTTGACCTATCAGTCTAGCTAAGCCCAAAAAGACCAATAGGACACATAGGACTAATAGGACATGGAATCGGATTGCTTGATGCTACGGACAAAACACCAAAGCATCAGTAGCATGTCCTATATGTCCTATTTGTCCTATTGGTCATTTAGATCTAAATTAGACTAATCAAATGCTATTAGTCATCTAGATTCAACTAAACCAGTCGGCTATTAATCCAGTTTCTAGTATCGGTAATGCTCAGATTTATAAGGTCCTTCCACCGGGACTCCTATATAGTCTGCCTGCTCCTGGCTTAGTTTGGTCAGTTTGGCGCCTAGTTTGCCGAGGTGTAGTCTGGCTACTTCCTCATCCAGTTTCTTGTCCAGCATATAAACACCGATCTCGTGTTCTTTTGTCCACAGGTCTATCTGTGCCAGGGTCTGGTTGGTGAAGCTGTTGGACATTACAAAGCTGGGGTGTCCAGTTGCACATCCAAGGTTGATCAATCTGCCTTCAGCCAGCAGGAAGATCGTGTGACCGTCGGGGAATGTGAAAGCATCAACCTGGGGTTTGATGTTCATATGCTTTACACCCGGCCAATTTTTAAGAGACTCCACCTGAATCTCGTTGTCGAAGTGCCCGATGTTGCAGACAATTGCCTGGTCCTTCATCTTGGACATATGCTCTGCAGTAATAATATTGCAGTTGCCTGTGCAGGTGACATATATGTCGGTATAAGGAAGTGCATCTTCAATGGTAGTAACCTGATAACCAGCCATACAAGCCTGAAGTGCACAGATGGGGTCGATTTCAGTTACCGATATCCGAGCTTTCTGTCCAGCAAGGGAATCCGCGGAGCCTTTGCCTACATCGCCGTAGCCGCATATCAGAGCGTTCTTACCGGAGATCATAACGTCAGTTGCACGCTTGATACCATCAACCAGAGACTCTCTGCAGCCATAGATGTTGTCGAACTTACTTTTGGTTACGGAGTCATTTACGTTGATAGCCGGGAAGAGCAATTCACCCTTTTCCATCATCTGATAAAGTCTGTGAACGCCAGTTGTTGTCTCTTCAGAAACACCCTTGATGCTCTTGACGATACGATGGAAGAATGTATTATCTTTTACCAGGGATGCCTTGACTGTTGCGTTCACAATAGCAAACTCTTTATTGTCCGTAGGCTCATCAAGGATTACCGGGTTATCTTCTGCAAAGTATCCACGGTGCACCAGCAGCGTTGCGTCGCCGCCGTCGTCAACAATCAGAGTAGGTCCGTTTCCATCCGGCCAGGTCATTGCTTTCTTGGTAAAGTCCCAATACTCTTCCAGGGTCTCACCCTTGAATGCAAACACCGAAACACCGGCTTTAGCAATAGCTGCTGCAGCGTGGTCCTGAGTGGAGAATATATTACAGGTTGCCCAGCGGACATCTGCACCGAGTTCAACCAGTGTCTCTATTAAAACGGCGGTCTGGATAGTCATATGCAATGATCCCATAACCCTTGCACCAGCTAAAGGCTTAGATGGACCATATTTCTCTCTGGTCGCCATTAAACCAGGCATCTCTTTCTGGGCAATATCAATTTCTTTGCGCCCAAAATCCGCCAGGCTAATATCTTTCACAAAATAATCGGAACTCATATTCAAATTCTCCTCTTATATCAAATGACCTTGCTGCATCCAATATTCAGCAACATCAAAAACTCCAACAGTATAATTAACGGCAGATTTATGCTCTTACCTGCATAATACTATACCGTGCGTGGCAGTTTTGATCAAATAAAATGTCATCCTGAAGAATGAAGGATCTGCTTTTGAATTTATGGCTGTAATCGAAAAGCAGATTCTTCGTTCCTCAGAATGACAATGCTTCACTACGTTCACACTGACATGATTTTCGTATATAGCTAAGCCTTAATAGCTCCCGACGTCAGCCCCTCAACGAAATACTTCATCGTAAACAGGAAGAGTATCAACAAGGGCAGGCAAGCAATCACATAACCTGCCATCAATGGGCCATACGTAGTGGAATATGTTCCCTGGAAGAATGAAAGGCCTATTGCAAGAGTCTTCTTGGAATCATCGGAGATCACTAATAAAGGCCACACATAATCATTCCAAACAGACAGAAGGTTCATAATAGCAACAGTTCCGAGCATCGGCTTCGAGAGAGGCAACGCTATGCTCCAAAATGTTCTGAACTCGCTTGCTCCATCGATTCTTGCAGCCTCAAAGAGCTCCTCAGGAAGTCCTGAAATAAAGCTCTTTAAAATATAGATCGCAAACACCTGTCCACCTGCAATATAGGGCAAAATAAGCCCCAGATGGCTGTTCAGAAAACCAGTCCCCCCCTGACCCATCCAGTTATTTCCACCTGCAAATGGGAACTCCTTAACCCACATAAATGATGAAATTAATGTAAGGACTCCCGGTATCATCATCAGCGATAGAATCCCGTAGAACAAAACAGTGCTGCCGGGGAATTTGTGCCTGGCAAATGCATAAGCACTAAATGAAGAGACCACCAGCACTCCAACAACAGAGATTGAGCTGACTATCACACTGTTCATAATGTATGGACTGATTGCTGCCCAGGCAGCTGAATAGTTACCCCATTGAGCAGGACTTGCAAATCCCCAGAAATCATGAAAAAACTGGTCATTGCTCTTAAGTGAAGTTATCAGCAGCACTATGAACGGATAAAACGTCAATGCCACTACGATGCTTACTATTATATGTATAGGCCAATCTTTTTTTATCATCTATTTAGCCTCATGTTCTGTGCTGGATTTTACATACTTCATATTTATATAGGTCAATGCCAGGATTACAAGGAACAGCACCACGCCCATTGCACACGCATATCCCATCCGGTCATAAGAGACTGCATTGTTGTAGAGATGCAAACCCGGCACCATCGTCGAATATCCCGGGCCTCCCTTTGTCAGCAACAACTGTGTCTGGAATCCCTGGATTCCCCCGATGAAACCCAATACTATCAGCAGTTTCATCTGAGCCATTACAAGTGGTATATCCACCGCCCATATACGTCTCAATCCCGATGCTCCATCTATCAGACAAGAGTCCAGCACGTCCTTAGGAATACTCTGAAGACCGGCATAGTAGATAAGAAGTGAGAATCCACCGACCCATGGGAATCCCATGAACATCAGTGAATACAATGCTACTTTCGGATTTCCCAACCATACCTGGGCATACTGCCCTAGATGCATCGCTCTGAGTGCCTGGTTGATCGCTCCAAGGTCATAATCATAGAAAAACCCCCAGATCAACATCACAACAATTCCGGGGACAACCATTGGAATTACAAACAGTACTCTGTAGATATATTGAGCTCGTTCACTCTTCAGATGGAACAGCAGTTCAGCAGCAGCTAACGGCACGGTGATTGAAACAATGATCCCAAAAACCAGCAGCTTAAAAGCATTGACTGCCGACTCCCGGAAAATCGCATCTCCAGCCAGTTCCTTGAAGTTGGCAAACCCAACCCATATAGCATTTCCTCCACCCTCCCAGTTAAAGAGCGAATGGTAGAATGCTGAGAATACAGGATAGTAGTTAAATGCCAACAATAGAATTATGGATGGGATCACAAATGGATATATGAACTTCTTAGCCACAATCTGGTGCCATAGTCTTTTGCGGTGGACTACAACATACCAAAGCCATACAGCAAAAACAATCCCTATCAATGTATATGGAATGAACTTCACAAATGCAGGTGAAGAGTTTATCTTTTTGATCTCACTTGCAGATTTATCCGGAAGTATCTCCCAGTTCTTGTCAAAGTTCCACTGAGGGTTCTCACCAATGAGTTGTTCAACAGCAGGTTTCAGGAACTTATCCAGGTGGTCTATTGCCTGATTAAGTGTATATTCGCCACCAAGATAGCTCTGATATACACGATAGGATTCTTCCCCATACTGCCTGGTGCAGTTTTCACCACCAAACTTAAAGGTTCCACTCTTTAGACTCTCTTTAAATGGAGCTAATACAGGATTGCTCGGTACACTCGGGGAATTGGGCAGACATATTTTAGCTTCAGAGACAAGGGGACCTAAATTCTCCGGAGCAGTTACAAATTGAAGAAAATCAACTGCAAGGTCCACTTTCTTTGTTCTAATCGCTGTCGAGGTAATCCCATACTGTATACCAAAAGCTCCTCCCAGCGAGTGTGCAGGTATATTTCCAGCATATTTACTGGTCTCCTTTGTCAAGCGTGGGATTGGAAATACCCCAAACTCAAACTTTCGCAGCTTATCTCTCAGCAGTGTTGGAGTTGCCCAGCTTCCATCCCAGAACATAGCTGCTCTGCCAATGACAAACGCCCGTCTGCCAGCCGAAGTAGTCCAGTCCCTGTTCCAGTATTGCGACCACTCCTTTATTAGCATCATCTGCTCAGCGTATCTGGGATCTCTGATTGTCCAGATTCCCTTTTTATATGCCCGGACAAACTCCTGTGTATCAACAGGAAATGAATTAAAGAGACGTTTACGGACATCCATTTTGGGAATTAAGTCACCGAATAACTGGTCCTGAAGACAGGTTCTGATCCAGTCAAACCGCATTTGGTCACCATTGAAAAGTACTGGCACATATCCAGCGGCTTTTATCTTCGTGCAAACATCAAGAAGCTGCACCCAGGTTTTCGGTGGTTTAAGTCCCAGTTTATTGAATATATCTTTATTGTAGTAGATACCTGTCTCAACCAGGTCGACAGGTAATACATAAAGCGACCCATTTGGAGCTCGCAAGGCGTCAGTCTGGTTGGTATAGAGCGTGTTATACCAGACCTTGTTGCCTGGAATATATTTATTGGGCTTAACCAGGTAATTATCCAGACACTGGAACCAACCGTATTTTGCATCGTCATTAGCCCAACCAGCATGCGCCCAAACAATATCCGGAGCCATATTGCCTTTCAATTGAGCAAGCAGCCAGGTCCGGTAGTCTCCGGTAGGGTTCTTGATAAACCTTATAGTGACTCCCGGATGAAGCTTCTCCCACTTACGGGCAATAATAGTGAACTGGTGCAGCGGTTCAAACCCTTCGCCATTCACCACTTCAGGTGTATAACCCTGAGCATAGACCGTCATTTCTGTAGTTTCAGCCATGCATATATTGGCAGACAATATTGCAGCCAGAACGCACAACATAATTACAATGCAGAGGCCTGCACTACGTTTATTATTCACTTGTTTCATTCGACCACCACAGCTGTATAAAGAATCATATTCAATTCATTATCCTTTTCTCTGCCTGGCAACAGCAAACAACTCAGGCTCCATAGATGCATCCAATGGGACGTTACAGACCCATCTCTTGCCAATTTTATGCCACTTGGCGCTATTTGCAGGTTTTGTTTCTGAACTAAATCCAAGTTTTGAGAAATCGACTTCCAGTCGATTGACCGGTCCTAAAGGGATAACACGGATTTCGGTGCGGCTCTTACGCCATATGCCAACCGGTCCATCAGTAAGAATTCCCCCGAACTCATATGCGCTGCCGCGTCCGTCTGCAAAGACTTCATTCTGCGCACGAATGAAATCCACTGGTTCTAGCCTCTTACCCGATATGGAATGGTAACCAACGACCCCTTTGCCAGAGAAGGCATACCCCCACTGTCCGAGTGTGCGACCAGCAACTTTCCAAGGAGTGCTGCCACGGTTTACAAACACTGAAGTTCCGTTAGCATACCGGATTCGGAACCTGCTGATGTCATTCCTATCAAAATCTACAGAGCTCATTGCCTGCCCTGCAACCATTTTGTTGAAAGAGTGCATGCGATAGTATAAACGCCCCATGTAAGCCATACGCTGGCTGGTCGGTGCATAAACATCCGGCCAAAGATACCCGGCATTGCCCATCAGTATCTGAGCGGACACATAATCATCCAGCACATAGGCTTCATTCGCCCATTTTTCGTCCTTAGGCACTGAGGGTTGATCCTTACCTGCATACATCTGATACCAGCCCATACCAAAGTCCGCATAATCGCGGTGGTAAAGGAGTGACAGGTGAGGGAACCAGCCGTGCTTTACAGTCTGGTTTCCGAAGAAGTGCGGAAAGTAATATGCCTGTGAAGAATCACAGTGCGGGATTTGCCATTCCCATGCAGTCTCCGAGATGAGCGGTGGGTCCTCGGCATCAACCCGACCATTACCATTGCCGGCTGTGTCGCGTGCAGCGTCCAGGATATCACCGTATTCGTGCAATAATTCCAGTCCGTTGTAGCGCCGACCTTCAGGAGTTTTAACCCCATCAAGAAACCGGCTTGCTACAACATCCTCATAAACACAGGATAATCCCACTTCACGCTTCAAGATTTTCTGAACACGTTCCGTCTCCCTGCGAGCTTCAACTGGAGTAGCTATATGCCACACTTTGCCGGTAGGTTTGTCCTCCCAGCCGACTATTGGATTTCCATTGAGATCCAGCATCATATTGTTTTTACTGTATCCAGCAGCGTGCACTTCAAAGTCCAGCTGACTATCGTAGGGGGAATACATAGCTCCATTCTTTTTGCAAAAGCTATTGAACGCGCGCATTTTGTCCGGTTCGCTGCCTTGTTTCGGAGGCCAATATGCAGGTGTTTCACCCGCCGACCATCCAAACTGGATGAATACAACATCATTAATTCCGCGCTCGAACATCGGCGCTGCCATGTCTTTCCAAATCTGCTCAACTGAAGCACCGGTCTGAAGTATCTGCTTACCCCATATTTTACTGGCAGGTTTGCGTAAAGGTCCCTGCAGTGCAACACGGCTCCGCAGCCCAATCAGCATCTTCGGAAAAGGTCGAGGGCCGAACCACAACTCATGCGTAGTCGTTCCAAGACTTGATTTGAAGGTGATTATACCTGCCAGGGGATCGGTGTAGAAGCGGATAGGGACACCTTTAATCAAATAATAGAGCGCGCCATCACTGGTCTCAACACCACTGCCGCGCATATATGTATCGTGACCCCACGTTGGATAAGCCACTTCATATGGTTCGGTCGGTTTATCCAGCACAATTCCTTTGCCCCAGAACACACGTGTAATAGGACCTCCAACGTGCTTCCACGCAGCTTCCCAGTGTAGGGATTTATCACCAGTAACTTTGATCTGCAGATGGTCTGAAAGTAATACTGCGGAAGCTTCAATCTTGTAGGTTCTTCCATCCGGAGTTGAGAATTGTTGACTGGCCCGTAAAGCATTTCCAGGTTTCGTCCAAGACACAGCAGGTAGTGCCTGCGCAGAAGCTGGTATGCCATCGATGTCGAGTTTTAATTCAGTAAGTGTCCATACGCCGTGGGGAGTGCGGAGAGTTAACCCTTGCAGCAAGTTAGCACTGGACGGTACCAGAGTGATATTTGTTGAGGCTGAATGTACCGCAACCGGTAGACTCAAAAGCGTCGCCAGTAATAGTCCCCACAATATCATTATTTACTCCCTGCTGCTGATCATCAACAGCAATACCAGTCAGACCTTTACCTGGAATACTACAATACTATACTTCACTGAAGTCTTTTCATCAATCATAAGCTTGCACTTGATAGCTGCGATTAGTAAACTTATACGGTACCTCACACAACTTACCATAAAATGGAGAGATCAAGTGGAAAGACGAACTCAAATAGATAAAAACTGGAAGTTCAGTTATGGAGACATACAGTCTGCCAACATGGTGGATTTTATTGATAGCAAATGGGACGATATCAACCTGCCCCACGACTCCGGTATCGGGCTGGAATTCGACGGAGGGCATTACTTCTCCGGGTATCTTGTAGGCAACCATCTGGAGAGCCGCAACGATTCATTCCTGCCAAAACTTGTCTGCTGGTATAGAAAAGAACTTCTGCTGGATGGAGTTCATCCGGATCAGAAAGTTTATCTGGAGTTTGAGGGTGTTTATCGAGACCACCAGATTTGGGTCAATGGACACTTCGCAGGAAACCATGTTTCAGGATATACCGGTGTTGTCCATGATATAACTCCACTTATTCATACGGACAACCAGCCGAATATCATTGCAATCCGAGTTGATCCCAGAGGCACTGAAGGCTGGTGGTATGAAGGTTCAGGAATTTATCGACATGTTTGGCTGGTTGTAACAGAGAAAGTCCATGTAGCTAACTGGGGGACATTTGTGACAACTCCCAGCGTAGACAAATCCCACGCAGTAGTCTCTATTTCTACTGATCTTCAGAATGATGAAAGCAACACTCAGACAGCACGATTGGTTACCAGTATCCTGGACCCGCAAGGACAGGTTATAAAACGACTGGAAAGCTCCACTGATATCTCAGCAAACTCGATAGCAAATATCAAGCAGGAGTGCGAGGTTCTTGATCCTGTTTTGTGGTCATTGGACAATCCTGCGCTGTATAAAGCTCTGTCTGAAGTTTATATAGGGGATAAAATTGTCGATTCCTACCAGACAACCTTTGGTATACGATTCTTCGAGTTCACCTCCGATAAGGGGTTCTTCCTGAATGGAGAGCATGTGCAGTTCAGAGGAATGTGCCTGCACCACGACTGGGGAGGAGTCGGTACGGGTCTGCCGGACCGATTGAACGAAAAGACAGTCGAAGTTATGAAAGAGATGGGCTGCACTGTGCTGCGGTCATCTCACAATCCGGCAGCGCCGTCATTGATGGAAGCTTGCGACCGTCTTGGGATGCTAATGTTATGCGAGACCCGAAATCTTTATATCCTGAATGGTGCTGAAAAAGACTTGAGAGATCTGATTCACCGTGACCGAAATCATCCATGTAACATAGCATGGTCGCTGGCTAATACTGCAGGCAGTCCCGATGGACTTATGACTCAATATTTGAAAATACTAAATAATACAGTGCACGAAGAGGATCCCAGCAGACCCAGCCTGGTTTGTTTGGAAGCAAATGATGATGCCAACGCCAATGGATTTGCATTGGTTACCGATATTGTCGGGTATAACGGTGGAGGAATGGGCAAGGACGACCGTGACCATCAACTCTACCCCGAACGCAAAATGTTCATCAGCGAGTTTTCATCAGGAAGAGGCACCAGAGGCATCTATGTCGATCTGCCTCCCATTTCAAACGAACTTGAAACATTCGGAGATGGTCGAACGCTCTCCAAAGGTGGACAATACCTGACAGAATTTCATAACTGCCAGTGGCACGAAGCTGAATGGACACACATCGCAGAAAGGCCATGGCTTGCGGGTGGTGTGATGTGGTCGGGAATAGAATACCGGGCAGAGACAGTCGGATGGCCGATAGTCACCAGCCAGTTTGGAGTTCTCGACACTTGCAGGCTACGCAAAGATGCATTCTACTACTACCTGCAGGAATGGACATCCGAACCAATGGTCCATATATTCCCACACTGGACCTGGCCGGGTAAAGAAGGCTGCGATATAAATGTCTGGTGCTACTCAAACTGTGACAGTGTGGAACTGGTGCTCAACGGTAAATCGCTTGGCAGTCAAAACACCAAACCCCTGACTCACCTTCAATGGAACGTTCCCTACACACCCGGAACGCTGCTGGCTAAAGGTATTAAAGATAGCAAAGTAGTCTGCGAGCACGAAATCCATACAGCAGGACCGGCAGCAAAGATTGTCCTATCCACCGATAGAACAAAAATCAATGCAGATGGCAACGATGTAGCTGTGTTGACTGCTACTATCCAAGACATTGATGGCAATATGATCCCGGATGCCTGCAATCAGTTAATTTTTGGCTTATGTGGAGAAGGAACTATAATAGGAGTATCAGCAGGTGATCCCGGCAGCCACGAAAATGAGCATTCCAATACCATAAAGGCATTCAACGGATTGTGCATTGCGCTGGTTCAAAGCACACTGCAGCCGGGTTCTATTTCTGTAACGGTAAAAGCAGACGGATTAGCTGACGGTACTATAGAGTTAAGTGGAGTAGTAGAATGACATATTCCCCTTTCAATGGAGAACTTGAACTATCGGATGGCCGCAAGGTTGTTGTTAAACAAGCAACACAAGAACACGGACCAGGTATAAAACGTTTTTTTGAATCACTCAGTCAGGAATCATGGAACTGCTTCCAGGCGCATCCGTTTACGGACGAAGTAATAGCCAGGCGTATGGAGCGGTCTGAAAACTTCGACGACCTTGTATATGTCGCTCTGGCAGGGGACACCGTTGCAGCATATTTCTTCCTCTGGAGTATCAATAATCCTGTTCCACTATTGGGGATAGGTATAGCCGATGCCTGGCAAAACTGCAAAATGGGCCAGAAGCTGATGGCTATATTGATCGATAATGCAAAAAAGCTGGATAAGGTCGGTATAGAGCTGACAACCAGGCTTGATAATGAAAGAGCATTCCATGTCTACCAGAAACTGGGGTTCCAGTATTATGGAGATGTGAGAAATGAAGTCGCCAGCGGTGAGATTGTTATCGAACGCGGAATGTTCCTGCCTTTAAAAGAAGGTATCGTCCGACCCGATACCAAACACGAATGTCCGGAATAAAAGATTGTCATCCTGAGCGCAGCGTAGGATCTGCTTTTAACTGAAGTTATTTCTGTAGAATAATGGAGAAAAATAAATGACTACACTGAAGTTCTGCCTGCAAACTGCTATTGTTTACGCAGTTGTTTTCGTTTTTTCTTTACCTGTATCAGGAGTTCAGAAGATGGAGATTGTAAAAAATGGCCAGCCTAATGCTGTGATCGTGGTGGAAAAAGATGCCCCTCGGATGGTGGCATTTGCTGCAGCGGAGCTTCAGACTTATCTGCAGAAAATCAGTGGAGCAAAGCTCGATATTACCAACACTAAACCAGCTTCAGGCAATGTAATATACGTTGGTCAAAGTCAGTATACACGCGCTCTTAATCTGTCGATTGATGGTCTCAAACCGGATGGTTTCAAGATTATCACCGGTGATGGCTGGCTTGCACTCTACGGACGGGAAACCGAACCAACTTATGGAGACATGCATCCGTTTGTTTATTCCTCCAGTTATGACCCTTCGACTGGTATCAGTAAGTACGGTGAAACGGGTTCATTGTATGCGGTATATAGATTTCTGGAAGACAAATGCGGAGTTCGCTGGTATATGCCTGGTGAAATCGGCGAGGTGGTCCCCAAAGCCAATGACATTAGCATTGGGAAGATCAAGTTCACTAAATCTCCTGACCTACCTTACAGGCATATGTATTACACTGAGTTCTGGTATGGCAAAGATGAAAACTTGTGGTATAGAAGAGCCGGATTCGGAGCGCAATATCCGATCAGCATTATGCATTCCTTTGTGCTTCTAAAAAAATATGCCAAGGAACATCCCGAATATTTTTCACTAATCGATGGTCAAAGAGATTACAGTATAACGTCAGTTGGAGATGGCAGCCTGTGTCTATCCAATCCCGGAACTCTAAAAGCTTTCGTGAATGAAGCAAACGAGTTTTTTGACAAAAACCCAGGACAGGGACTGTTTCCGGTTATGCCGAATGATGGTTGGGACAGAATGTGCCAATGCGAAGACTGTCAGAAGTGGCTGGATAAATCGGCAAAGCCTACCGGTACATTTTCAGAATATGTCTGGAACTTCGTCGATAGAGTAGCAAAAGAAGTATTAAAAGCTCATCCTGACAAACTGATTGGCTGCTGTGCATATGCCAATTATCTCGATCCCCCAAAGAAGATAGAAAAACTCAGCCCTAATGTTGCAGTTATGATATGTAAGATGCGACTTAACTACTGGGATAAAGCATACGAGAAGAAAATTAACGCTGATATGGACATCTGGAACAAGAAAAGCAACAATATCTTCATTTGGGAATACTACATATATGCTACAGGATATGATCTGACAAAACGTGGTCTCCCCATCTTCTTCCCGACCCTGATAGGTAAGGATCTGAAACACCTCAAACCTATTATAAAGGGAGAATTTGTCGAGGCTGAAAGCTGGATCGTCCAGACAACAGAAATACCCGTAATGCACAATAAGGCTTTGATTGCTCCGATCCTATATCTAACCGGAAAGCTCTATTGGGACATGAACTTGAATCCCCAGAAGCTGATGGATGAATACTGTAAAAACTTCTATGGCCCGGCTGCCAAGGACCTGAGAACATTCTGGCGGGATTCAGAAAAACTGTGGATGAGTAAAAGTCCCGATGAAAAGAAAGACCACAGCCTGGTCTTTACTCCGGAGGCAGTTAATGCTCTGATGGTTCACCTCAATAATGGACTTGCGAAGACTTCAGAAGGATCACTTGAAAGAAAACGGATTGAGGCATTGATCGGTGATGTGAAACCCAAATTCGACAGGCTCAATAACCCGCTCCTCAGAACCAGGCCTAAGTTGACTGTGCCATACACAAGCCAGGCTCCGGCACTCGATGGCAACCTGGACGATGCTGCCTGGAAAAACGCAGTCAGAGTTGATTTCTGTGATGCATTCGGCGATAAACCGCTATACAACACACATGGATTCCTGACTTGGGACGAGAAAAATCTTTACCTGGCATTCGTAAATGAAGATCCTAACCCGACAGGCATTCAGATCAACCACGTTGGTAAAGATGCTGACTTTATTTGGGATGATGAAGTCAATGAACTATTCTTCCGCGATGAAAAAGCAACGGAGGGTGAGTATTACCAGTACATCATAAATGCCGGAGCATCCATCTGGGATGCACATTTCACAAAGGGTGATTTCACTCCTGCAAAATGGACAAGTAGTGCTACCGCAAATTCATCGATCACTAATGATGGCTGGATTCTGGAAGTAGCTATCCCCTTGAGTGATTTGGGGCTTGCAGAAGGTAAAACAATCACGGCAAATCTATACCGAAGCCGAAACAACAAAGACATCTCCGGAGCAACAAGAAGCTGCTGGTCACCAAATACTTCCGACGCCAACTACGTCCCGGACAGGTTTGGGTATCTGACATTGAAGAAGTAAGGTAACAGTTCAGAGTTGCTGGAATTTGTCATCCTGAGGAACGAAGGATCTGCTTTTTTTACAGATAAAAACAGATCCTTCGTTCCTCAGGATGACATTGTTCCAATATTACTGAACTGTTACAAAGTAAGTATGGAGTATCATCATGCAAGATATCAATTTTGGAACAGGCAAATGGGTATTCATTGACTGGCTAGGTATAGAACCAGGCTATGGCACCAGTTGGGGCGGCGGGGAATGCACCGGTGGTTACTGTGTTCCATGCGGAGTTGAACTGCGAACGCATGCTCCGGATGTCTTGCCGGATCTGTGTATTCCACTTGAGGAGCCCTGGGAGAAAGGCACAACGGGTTATGCTACGTTTCTGGAAGATGGCGGAGTGTTCCGCTGTTGGTATGAGCACGGCAATGGCATCAGTTATGCAGAATCCAATGATGGCATAACCTGGCGTAAACCTAAACTCGGGCTGCTCGAACTGGATGGTTCAACCGACAACAACCTGTTGGACTTCTATATGCACGGCGGAGGTGTCTTCATTGATCCCAATGCACCATCCACAGAGCGTTATAAGATGGTTGGCTGCCTGTGGGAAGAAGATAATCGGGCAGCGATTGGAGCGGTGTCGTCAGATGGCCTGCACTGGACACATTTGCCGGAGCCAATACTTCCACACAACCACGCCGACACACAGAGTATATGCCTGTATGATGAAGAACTGGGCTCGTATGTGCTTTATACCCGTCAGGCTCATGGAGTGATGCAGAGGCGAGGAATCAATCGTGCAGTAGCAGACGATTTCCGCCACTTTACGCATTCAGTTCCGGTCTTTGAATGCAATCCACTCGATCCACCCGACTGGGATTACTATTGCAACGGTTACACGAAATGGCCTGGAGCATCGTCAGCGCACGTAATGCGCATATCAATGTATAAGCATACACCTGATGTTGTTGAAGTCCACCTGGCAACCAGCCGTGACGGTGTGATTTGGCACCGTCCACAAGGTCGTCAGCCGTGGATAGACGGTGGATCATCATATCCGGATCCATATACCTCTGTATATGCCTGCTCCGGCATTCTGCAGACCGGTAAAGGCGAATGGTCAACCTATGCCGGCGCCGCACATCACACTCACAACGAATCTGTAGACCACATGACACAACCAGCGGGTATCATCCGCGCCAGGATGCGTGAAGACGGCTTTATGAGCATGTCGAGTGAGGGTCCTGGTGAGTTTTGGACTATTCCCTTTGTCCTGGATTCAGACAATATTCGACTTAATGTCAAAACACGCAACTCAGGTTTTGTTCGTACTGAGTTGCTGGCTAGCTCCGGTGGTGACACAGGTGCGGAGACAACAGCAAATAGGGCTGTTACGGGTCACTCTCTGTCTGATTGCATACCAATTAGCGGAGATCACATCGATGCGGAGCTTACCTGGCAGACCGGCGCTAATCTCAACACGCTTCGCGGTCAGACAGTAAGGTTGCACGTCGAAATGTATAATGCTGATCTGTATGCGATAAAATTCTGATTCAATACATTATCAACAACTGTTTATTCTCACGCAAAGCCGCAAAGGCGCTAAGAGGGACAGTTGTGCTGTCTGTTATAGGTTTTCGGATTACAGCGGCTTTGCGTGGAATTTAAAGTATTAGGTAGGGCATAAACAAATGATCACTCGTAAATACGGCATACAGATTTTTCTGATCTTCACCATTTTACTGGGGCTTTGCACAACTGTAATTGGTGCTCCCAAAATGGAAATCGTGAAGGATGGCGTGCCAAATGCAGTGATAGTAATCGGTAAAAACGCCCACTGGATGACGGCTTATGCTGCAAAAGAGCTTCAGACTTACCTGCAGAAAGTCAGCGGCGCCAAACTCCCTGTTACAAACACAAAACCTGACTCAGGCAATTTAATATATGTCGGTGATAGTGAGTATACCCGCGAACTCAATCTGTCCACAAAGGACCTTAAGCTGGATGGTTTTAGGATCATTACAGGAAAGGATTGGCTGGCACTGATTGGGGTGGAAACTGATCCTACTTTTACGGATTTTCACCCATCCACATACAGTGCCAGTATGGATGAGAAAACAGGCCTCAGCCGTTTCGGGCAGACCGGGTCACTCTACGCTGTTTACCATTTCCTGGAAAATCAGTGCGGGATACGCTGGTATATGCCCGGTGAACTTGGGGAAATAGTTCCAAAAACCAGAAACATCAGTATTAGCAGTATGAACTACAGCAAATCTCCGGATATTCCGTATAGAAACATATACTGCAATGAGTTCTCGCTGAGTGGGGACGATGTATTCTGGTTCAGAAGAGCAGGCTATGGGGCACCATATCCGGTAAGCATTACCCACTCATTTGAAGTCCTCAATAAATATGCAAAAGAGCATCCTGAGTACTTTTCGATTATCGATGGTGAAAGGGATTACAACAAAACATGCGATGGAAAAGGCAGCTTGTGTCTGTCTAATCCGGCAACAGTGAAAGTTTATGCAGCAGAAGCAAATGCCTTCTTTGATAAAAATCCCGGACAGGGGATATTCCCGGTTATGCCGAACGACAACTGGTTCAGGATGTGCGAATGTGCAGATTGCCGAAAAATGGCCGGAAACTCAACCAGTCCTACCGGGAAATACTCTGAATATGTATGGAGTTTTGTGGATAAAGTCGCCAGGGAAGTCATCAAGACTCATCCGGATAAACTATTAGGCTGTTGCGCATATGCATTCTATATGGATCCTCCCAAAAATATCGAAAAGTTCAGCCCCAATGTAGCTGTAATGATCTGCAAGAAACGACAATTTTACTGGGACAAGGAATACAAGAAAAAGAACAATAATGATCTGGCTACCTGGAGCAAGAAATGCCGTAATATTTATATCTGGGAATACTATATATATGCAACGGGATATCATATGGAATCAAGGGGTCTGCCGATCTTCTTTCCAACACTAATTGCTGATGACCTCAAACATTTGAAAGGCTCTATCAACGGCGAGTTCCTTGAAGCTGAAAGTTGGATCGATGGCACCGCGGAACTTCGGGTGATGCGCAAAAAGGCTCTGATAAGTCCCAACTTTTATATAACAGGTAAGCTCTATTGGGATACTAGTCTGAATCCTCAAAAACTGATGGATGAATACTGTCGCAACTTCTACGGCCCTGCAGCAAAAGAACTAAGAGCATTTTGGACTGACGCTGAACGCCTGTGGATGAGTAAAGGGCCTGTTGTTGATGAGAGCATAAATGAACCCACTCAAAAGAAGCATAACCTGATCTATACACCTGAAGCAATCAACGGTCTTATGTCTCACCTTAAAAAGGGACTGGCATTGACATCGGAAGGATCACTGGAAAGAAAGCGTATTGAGATGCTGACGGATGATTTTGAAATTGCTTATACCAGAATCACCAACCAGCTTCTCAATACCAGACCCAAGCTGTCTGTACCGTTTACAGACCAGGCTCCAATGCTTGATGGAAATCTCAATGATGCTTGCTGGAAGAATGCTGTGAAAATCGACTTCTATGATGCTCTCGGCAGCAAACCTGCATATAAGTCCTATGGTCTATTGACCTGGGACGAAAAGAATCTTTATCTTGCATTAGCCAACGATGATCCGAACCCGGCGGGTATTACCATCAACCATACAGGCAAAGATGAAGATGGCATATGGGATGATGAAGTCAATGAACTATTCTTCCGGGATGAATCTGCAGCTGATGGTGACTATTATCAGTTTATCATCAATGCCGGGGCCTCAGTCTGGGATGCACATTTTTCAAAAAACAATAATGATCCTATTAAATGGGATAGCAGTGCAGTTGCAAAATCTACTATCACAAAAGACGGCTGGACTTTGGAAGTTTCTATCCCTCTCAGTTCAATCGGACTTGGGGAAGGTAAAACCATTACTGCAAACTTCTATCGCAGCCGGAATAACAAAGACACAGATGGAGCAACGCGGAGCTGCTGGTCTCCGAATGTCTCCGGTAACAACTATGTCCCGGACCGGTTTGGCTATCTTACACTGAAGAAATAAATGATATTTGAAGAATACGAGGTTGCTTATTATGTCTCAACCAATTCGAATACATCCCGACAATCCGAAATTATTTGAGTTCAGAGGAAAACCTCTGGCTCTCATAACTGCTACCGAGCATTATGGATCTGTAATCAATAGGCCTTTCCGCTTTGATTTATACCTGGCTGACGCAGCTGAGAAGAAAATTACCCTCAGCAGGTTGTTTATGCTGTTCCGAGAGTTTCAGGATTCAATAAATCCCTACTCAACGTGTAAACCCGAGTCGCCTGATTTTATTTGTCCATATCTAAGGACTGGTCCCGGTCTTGCCAATGACATCCAACCAAAATATGACCTGGATAAATGGAACCCTGAGTTCTTCGAGAGGTTGCATAGTTTTCTGAGTCTTGCGTCGGACTATAGCATCATTGTCGAAGTCACCCTACTCAGCAACACATACTGCGATAAAGTTTGGGACTTCAATCCACTGAACAGTAAAAACACAATAAACGAGCAGTATGAAATCAATTGGTCCGAGTATATATCATTGCGCCATCCAGCGCTATTTGAGCGTCAGGCTGCACATGTCCGTAAGATAGTCGAAGAGACCAATAAATACGACAACATTTTCTATGAAATCTGCAATGAACCCGGCGGAGCCAATCCGGAAAATCAGGATAATCCACGACCAAATGAAGTCGACGACTGGCAGATTGCGATTGCGAAGGTGATTCGAGAAACTGAGGCTAATCTTCCCAATAAACACATGATAGCAGGGCAGGAAGCATTCACCTGGGAACCGTGGGAGCAGCCATCCACAAAGTCTTTCAGAGACTTCCCAGTAGATATCGTGAACATGCACCCTCTGCCCAACACCAGTTACGAAAGCATTGGCTACGACATGGGTGAGTTTATGCAAAAGCAGCTTAAGCTTCGTGCCGTTCGCGACTTCTGCCTGGCTACATACAATGAGCCAAAGCCTCTAAACTACGATGAAGACAATTCATCCAGCCAGTATAAAGACTTCGATGGCTGGACGATTCACCGCAAACGTGCCTGGACAACTCTTATGAGCGGTGGGCATTATGATGTCATTGACTTCTCGATAATCAACTACTGCGAAACCGGCACTGAGAACTCTAGAAAACACATCCGCACCTGGATGAAACACTTGTCGGAGTTTGTACATAGCATTGATTTATCTCGTGCACGTGTATTACTCGATGTTGTAACAAGCGTCCCGGAACATATCTGCGAGAGCGTATTCGGCGTTGCAGGTGAGGACTACTGCATATACCTTGCTGACGAACGAGAGATCAATGAAACTGGTTATGGAACTCCCATCCAGGGCACAGTCGGAATTAATCTGCTGGCAGGAGATTATACGGTATCGCTGTATTCACCAGCTACCGGTCTATATTCGCCTATCGTAAAATCACCAGGTGGAGCTGTAACTCTGGAACTACTTCCATTCGAGCACGACATTTGCATTCGAATATGTAAAAAAGACTAGAATAGGGTGTGGGCCTCGTGATAAACGAGTTCCATGTTATTATTTACGTAACCTTTTCTAAATGAACTGATTGGAGAAAACTGAATGATCGGATTCAAGCATTGTATACAGTCTGCTGCAGCACTTGCCGCTGTTGTTGGGCTGTGTTTGCCTGCGCTTAGCGCTCCTAAGATGGAGATTGTTAAGAACAGGCAACCTAACGCTGTAATCGTGGTAGACAAAGATGCCTCGAGTATGGTGTCATTTGCTGCCAAAGAACTGCAGACCTATCTGGAGAAAAGCAGCGGAGCCAAACTTACTATAAGCAACGATAAACCCTCCTCCGGCAATGTGATTTATGTCGGGGAAAGCAAGTATACTAAAGAACTCGGTTTATCGACCGATGGCTTCAAACCAGATCAGCTTAGTATCGTGACTGGTGATGGTTGGCTGGCACTTTTTGGTCGAGAAAAAGAGCCGTCATATCAAACCGCACACCCGTTTAGATACTCCTCCAGCTTTGACCCAGTAACAGGTATAAGCCGATTTGGGGAGACTGGGACATTATATGCAGTCTACAGGTTCCTGGAAAAGCAGTGCGGAATTCATTTCTATATGCCGGGAGAACTCGGTGAAGTAGTTCCGAAGACTGATAATATCAGCATTGGAAAGATAAAATATACAAAAGCTCCGGATATCCCTTATCGGAATATCTACTGGAATGAGATGTATCTGGGTGGTGATGAAAACCTGTGGTATAGAAGAGCTGGTTATGGAGCTCCGGAGCCGGTCGTAATCACGCACTCATTCTATTTCCTGCATAAATACTTCCCTGAGCATCCGGAGTATTTCTCTATTATCGATGGTGAACGGGACCTTAATAAGACTTCTGTAGGACATGGAAGCCTGTGCCTTTCAAATCCCGGCACACTGAAAGCATTCGTTAAGGAAGCTCAGGATTTCTTTGCTGAAAATCCCAGCTTGAAAATGTTCCCTGTTATGCCTAATGACGGATGGGACAGGATGTGCGAGTGTCCTGACTGCCAGAAGAAGATAAGCAAATCTAATGGTCCGACCGGCATTTTTTCAGAGTATGTCTGGGCATTCGTCAACAAAGTCGGTATAGAACTAGCTAAAACAAACCCCGGCAAAATGGTCGGCTGCTGTGCATATGCCAACTATCTTGATCCTCCTAAAAACATCGAAAAACTGAATTCCAATGTAGCTGTGATGATATGCAAACTGCGCATGCTTTACTGGGACAAGGAATATCAGAAGAAAACCAATGCCCAGATTGCTCTCTGGCAAAAGAAAACCAGCAACATCTATATCTGGGAGTATTATCTATATGCATGCGGATATGATGTAGGTTCCAGAGGATTGCCGATCTTCTTCCCATCACTTATGTCGAAGGATCTTAAACACCTCAAAAACACCATTAAGGGTGAGTTTGTTGAGGGCGAGAGCTGGGTCGTCTATACCACTGAAGAACCTAAAATGAGAACCAAAGCTCTCATAACTCCGAATTTCTACATCACAGGCAAGCTCTACTGGGATACCAGCTTGAATCCTACCAAATTGATGGATGAATACTGTCGCGATATGTATGGACCAGGCGCGAAAGACATGCGTAAGTTCTGGGCTGATGCAGAAAAGCTCTGGCTCAGTAAAGGTCCGAATGACAAGGTAAATCACCTTGATATCTTCACACCGGCAGCAGTCAATGGCCTGATGGCAAACATAGATAGAGCTATTGCCAAGACAGCTAGCGGTTCAATTGAAAGAAAAAGGATTGACGCACTGGTAGCAGACATCAAGCCAACATTCGACAGGATCAACAATCCGTTAATTCAAAACAGACCAAAGCTGGATGTCCCATACGCCGCTCAGGCACCCGTTATAGACGGAATAGCCGATGATAGTGCCTGGAAGAACGCAATCAAGATTGATTTCGTAGACAGCGTAGGCAACAAGCCCAAATACAACACAAAGTGTCTGCTGACCTGGGATGAGCAAAATCTATATGCTGCCTTCATCAATGAAGATCCGAATCCTGATGGAATGACTATACTCCGCACAGGCGATGATGCCGATTGGATCTGGGATGATGAAGTTATAGAAATGTTCTTCAGAGAAGACAAAGCTCCTGAAGGAGAATACAACCAGTTCATCATAAATGCTGGTGCAAGCATTTGGGACGCCCATTTTTACAAGGATGTTGTAAATCCTCAAAAGTGGAACGGAAGCGCAATCGCTAAGACTACGAAAACTAAAGATGGCTGGATCCTGGAAGCAGCTATACCCATAACTTCGCTGGGATTACCAAGCGCCCAGGGCAAGACCATCAGGGCCAATCTATACCGGAGCCGCAACAACAAAGACATCTCCGGCGCCACCAGAAGCTGCTGGTCACCAAACCTATCAGCCAGCTTCAACGCCCCGGAAAGAATGGGATATCTGACTTTCAAAAAGTAGAAATCAGGATGATCTTTACGGTTGTTCTGGAATCTTTGGGAAGGGTGTAATAGCCCTTCCCAAGATTTTTTTCTGAACAACAAACTAGGTGGTAGAACCAATGCATCACATGCTTCAACTAACCTATCCCAAAACCAGGCGTATGATGCTTTCTGCCCTTATCATCTGTGCGCTATCTCTACTCATCCCACACATTGTCCTGGGTGCATCTGGGCCGTGGGCCATTATATTACCAGCTGAACCTTCCCAGCAGGAAAGTGGAGCTGCAAGCGTGCTCCAGGATTATATGTCCCGGATCTACCCGGATTCATTCATTGTGACACCGGAGACCAATGCTTCTAGCATCGCACCCGCAATATACATTGGCGCTACCCGATTTTCAAAGAAAATCGGGATCCAGAACCATACATTCGCTGCTGATGAGTTCATTATGAAGCGAGTTGGCAGCAGTCTTGTTCTTAGCGGCGGTTCGCCTCGCGGGACATTCTATGCTGTAACCCAGTATCTCGAAAAATACTGTGGTGTACGTTGGTTGACGATGTTTGGTGAGGAGTATGTACCGAAGCACACAGGGAGTCTTCGTATCCCAAATATAAACAGTCACATAAAACCAGCCTTTGTCGACCGCGACCTGATGTTTCCGCGCTATACGTTTTGGGGTTGGTACAAACAGTTCGAATCCATTGGTAAGGTACTGGCATTCAATCGTATTAACGGCGGTGCTGGCCCAATGCACATATGGTCGGGCGTGCTCCCCGAAAATCTCGGTGGATACATCTGGCGCAATACTGTGGCCCACAACATTATGGATATACTCCCGCCCGGCCAATACTTCGAAAAGCATCCTGAATTCTATGCACTGGTAAATGGTAAACGCACCCCCGCGAGCCTCTGCCGGTCGAATCCGGAGATGCGCGAGGTTTATTTCAGAAATCTCACCGAGACGATAAGCAAGACGGTCCCCAAAAGTAATGATGCTATCATATTTCATATAAGTGATCCTGATGGACCTATAGTACCCTGCGAATGTGCAGCATGCAAAACTCTGGATGACAAATTTTATGGCGGATCCAGAACAGGTCAGATGGTAGATTTTGTGAATTATCTGGCAGAGCACGGACGCGGAGTCTGGCCTCCGAATGTGAAACTGGAAACACTTGCATATTCCGGCTTTGAAGCCCCTCCTCCAGTTGGACGAGTGGATGATAATGTAATCATACGCTTTGGTCCGATCCTCAAATTTCACTGGGACCGATTGGATTCATCTTTCAATCGCCGCGATCTCAAGAACCTGCAAGGCTGGCTAAAACTGGCGTCTGATGTGCGGATATGGGACTATCCTCAACAATATGGCACTTCCGCAGGACCGGTATTCGGATTATCAGTCACAGAAGCAAATGACAAGGGTTTGAAAGAATGGGTCGAACACGCTGTTAAGGATAAATCAATCGCCTCTGCCGGTTTTCAATTATCACTAATTAAGCCCGTAAGCCAGTTGGAATGGCATCACTTCGCAGGCAGGATTGCAGGCCAATGGGAACGCGAATTGGCAATCCGCCCCACCCTTATAATCAGATGGCATGGTGACAGCTCTTCAAAGTCGAATACAACAGCCATTGTAGACTCAACAGCTGCAATAGCAGATTCCGAACAAACAATGCGTTATGCAGACTGGTCTGATAGAACAGAAGGAGGAATGCAACTCTCCGGGGCTTTAGAACAGGCAGATGGACATCGGATTTGGTCCTACCTGCGTTTTGATCTACGATCAGTGCCAGGCACTGCTCATATAATTGATGCTGAATTGGTATTGGCCCGGATCGGTGTCCGTGAAAATGCTGGAGAAGCCAGGGTTGCATTTAGAGCTGTTAAACCAGGCCAAAACTGGGATCCACAGCAACTGACGTGGAATAACCAGCCGAAGATCAACGATAAAGTGCTGTTCACTATGCATCTTTCCACTCCCGCTGAAGGCTACGCCGGTTATGACAGTCTATTCCCTCAGCCCAACCTGCGCACACTGGTCCACAATATCCGCATCTACAAGAAGCTAGGAGTAAAGGGAGTGTTTATGGAAACAGACGCCCCTGGGCTGCATGGCGGATTGCACTGTGATACCGATCTTGTGTTTTGGGTGCTTACACACGCATTCTGGAATCCGGACCGAAGCGCTGATGAATTAATCCACGACTTCTGCAGCCACTATTATGGTCCGGGTGCAATGTATATAGAAAAGTATACAAAGGTGCTTGAGGATGCTTACAGAGCCGATCCATATAAACGTGAATTTCATGTTAGCAACTATCCTCTTCAGAACTTCTTGAATTACGATACAGTGCGTCGCTGCCAAACACTGTTTGATCAGGCAGAAAAGGCTTGCGCAACTGATAGAGTTACTTTGAATAGAATCCACCGCGCCCGATTGTCTATTGATATCGCCACATTGTTCAATCTGGACAGGCTGCTGGTTGAATATAAGAAATCAAACAGATCTTTGGATGACTTCCCGTTTGATCGCAAAATAATCGAAAACAGATATCGTGAATCTCGAATATCCAGCACCATTGAACGATTCCCCGGTCGCAGTATCGATGAAGAAAATGCGGAAATAGACAAGCTGCTGGAAGCGTCGCGCAAGACCGGTATATGGTCGCTCTGGCATATAGTTCCACCGGGGAATACATATCAGTTCCTGGGGCAAGAGAACAGGATTTGGTTCTCTGATAACATCAAATGAAAACAGGAGTATTCAAATGTCAGATTACAAAGACTGGGATAACCACAAGCATAATATTATTGCAGGAAACAGTCTGCCATTTTCCTTTTGCAGCAATGGATTGCCTTCGAACGGACAGGTAATAACCGACAATACAAATGGTATTCTAACCGAGTTCAAAAAAACGCTCTTCCCTGAATCGGATTGCATCGAGTGGACATCACGGCTGCAAAATGGCAGCGAGGGAAACTCCCCTCTTCTCAGTGAACTGCATAGTCTGGACCTTACCATTGTACCTGAAGCGAGCGTATCTCCCGCTATCCATGCGGTCCATGGCTGTGCAAACGGTGCGGCACCTTTTGCAACAGAACGTATTGAACTGACTCGCGGAACAACCTGGTGTGTCGATAACCCCGGTGGTGGTAAAACAGGATGGTATCTGCCTTTTGTCAACCTGGATTTAGGTGGAAGAGGCATTTTTTGCGCCTTGGGCTGGCCTGGCCGTTGGACCTTTTTTATTGAATATCTTGCCGATGGTTCTCTCCACCTCACAGGAGGTATTGAACATACCAATCTGGTTCTGCATCCGGGTGAGGAGATTACCTTACCGAGTGTCCTGCTGATGTTCTGGGAAGGTAACCGACTGGACGCGCACAACCGATTCCGCCAACATATTTTGAATCATCACACGCCGACGTGTAATGGCAAACCGGTTCCGGACCTGGCAGCGTGCTGCACATGGGGAGGAATGAAAACACAAAACCATCTTCGCTTGATTGAGACCCTGCGCCAAAATCAAGCCTCATTCGACTGCTATTGGATGGATGCAGGATGGTTTGGGTCGGAGCACGAGACCGATGAGTATCAGAATCTGCAGGTAGAGGACTGGTTTTTCCACGTGGGCGACTGGCGACCTAATCCTGCGGTTCATCCTAATGGCCTGAAACCGGTCAGTGATGCAGCTCATGCAGCGGGTATGAAATTCCTGTTGTGGTTTGAGGTAGAACGCGCGATCGAAACTAGCCCCTGGTTTATCGAACACCCGGAGTGGTATTTCAGCAAGCGCAATACCACGGAGTTGGTTGGACGCACCTGTCACTGGCACATATTTAACTTCGGAAACCTTGAAGCACGGAAGGCCATGACCGAATGGATCGCCAACCGTATCGAAGAATACGGCATCGATATACTTAGGCAGGACTGCAATGCAGGTCTGAGCGAATCCTGGGATGAACAGGATTCTCCCGACCGAATCGGGATCTCAGAAATCAGATACGTGGAAGGTCTTCTCACTTTCTGGGATGAGTTGCATATAAGATTCCCGCATCTAGTTTTCGACATCGTGCAACGGCGTGATTTGGAGTCAATTTCACGGGGAATGGACATGTCACGTGCTGACCACGAGTTCCTGCCGCACACCGATGTTATCGCCAGCCAGACGGCTCTTTATGGTTTGTCTCATTGGACACCGTTATCCGGAACCTGCGTACCTTACAGGCCGGGAAAGGATTATAACATATACAGCGGACTATCATCGTCCTTTGCCACCGCGATTTTTCCCGCTCTCAGCGATGTGGCGATTCAGGTAGGCCCTCCTGCAGATTATCCCTGGGATTGGCTTCAGCACGTACTGGAAACGCATCGCCAGTCAAGACCTTTCTTCCGAGGGGACTATTATCCACTGCTCGAAAACACACCATCAAATCAGCACTGGGCAGCTATGCAGTTCCATCGCACCGACCTGGAGGCAGGAATGGTGCTGGTCTTCCGCCGTCCTGACAGTCCGTTCACAACTGCGATTTTCCGCATTCACGGTCTGTCCGACGGATGCACATACCATCTAGAATCTTCTGTCAATGAAAGCCTGCAACTCGACGGTGACAAACTTGAGGTCATGCTTTCAGAAGCTCCATCGGTTGCTGTGGTATTCTATGGAAAAGACGACATTTGAGCAACTAACCGGGATGATATGACCCTCCTCCCTTCCCGATTTTCTGAACAATGAGGTAATGAAATGCGGACATTCAATCTTATCGTGCTTTCATTGGTTGTAGTAATATTTGGAACTCAAGCATGCTATGCCGTCCCGATACTTCAAAACCCATCATTCGAATCGGGAAGCGCGGCATCGGTAACTCACTGGCACCTTAGTGGACCGGGGAAATGGGTTACTGGGAACGCCAGTGATGGGAAGCACTATGTTTCTGTCTCTGGTTCAGAGGGAGACCGATGGTACAGTGATCCGGTTTCATTCTCTCCAGGGAATGCATATGAGATCAAGTTCTCGGCCCGGGTTAACCCGCAGAGTGCAGCCGGTTCTGCTTTTGCTGTGATATCGACAAGTTTTGCTACGCAACTGGCACAGATAGATCCGGGTGTGCCAGCTGGAAAATGGAAAGATTATGCAGTTCGAATCCTTGCCCCGGCTTCGAACGATGGTGCAACGAGCGAAATTACACTGGGTTCGTGGCAGTTAAATGGTACTATCGATTTTGACAATGTACGAATATTCGAACTAAAACCAGTCCACCTGACAGCCGGGAAGGTTACTTTGGGTGAAGGTGAAAGCATAAGTGGCAACTCCTACAAATTCACAGCTCCTTTAGATACGTGTAAAGGAATCAGCCGACCACTTCAAGCTCACAATGCAGTCATCCACGACAACCGTTGGCGTTTTCAAGCTCCCGGCAATTATGTAATCTATCACCACAACATAGGTTCCGGAATGCAGACAGACGCACTGGTGAAAGTCGATATCTGGTTCCACGAAGCAACAAGCTATGCTATGTCTGTGGCTGTCTCGATTGATGGCATAACCTATCAAGATGTAGGGACCGTTAAATATGTTCAGGGAACTTCAGCATACTCTTTTAGCATTCCAAGTGATATGCTGCCTGCCAGAGATATATATGTCAAACTCAGTCTGGACAGTAAAGACAGCAGCAAACCGACAATGTTCCAGGTACCGCAATAC
Source organism: Abditibacteriota bacterium (assembly GCA_942493375.1). GTDB lineage: Bacteria > Armatimonadota > UBA5829 > UBA5829 > UBA5829. The sequence continues at coordinate 2,595,871 of OW818698.1, forward strand.
ACCTTCAGTTCAAAGATCGATGGATCTCCTCAGCACATAACAGGGCAAACTGACATATATCGTGTGGACACAAAAACTAGTGGTATAGCAATTGCCCCATTACTGACTCAGAGTACCGGGGAGTTTACCGCCAGAATAACAAATATCAGTTCCAAGACAGTGACACTAATTCCAGTCCTTTCTCTCAAACGTTCAGGCGAAATGGCAAAGACATTCAAGTCCAATAGAGTATCATTAAAACCTAAAGAAATCCGGATAGTTAAGATCCCAAACAACATCATATCTATTGGTTCGTACGAAGTCTCCTTCTCCCTAGGAACAGGTGCGCCTGGCCAACTTACCTGTAATAGGACCATAACTGCACTCGACGCATCGGGTTATGGCGAACTATTAAAGTGTGGGAACAAGAACGCTGATGTATGGTGGGCATCGTCTGGATGGAAGGTCAGCAAACAGACCCCATTACCAGCGTCGCATGCACAATCGGTCAGAATCACGGTTGCAGGCAATGAAGCGGAAGCTGCACAGATTATCATTAGACCTAAAAAAGACCTATCTAACCTCACAGCAAAAGTCGACAAGTTAGTATCTGCCGATGGAGCTGTTCTTCCACCGTCTGCAGTCGAGGTATTGCGGGTCCGTTATGTCTCGGTGGAATATGCATCAGACCAGTACGGAAGAGTCGGTGATTGGCCTGACCCCTTACCTCCGTTTAAATCCGGGATAAGCGTAATGAAGGAGCAGAACCAACCTCTTTGGGTAAGAGTAACAGCACCTAAATCGGCAAAGGCCGGTGTTTATAAAGGCAATGTGATTATCAAATCAAATGGTTTCAATACAAAAGTACCGCTGGAGGTCAAAGTCTATGGCTTCTCTCTACCAGACACAACCACTTGCAAGACTATGTTTGGTTATAGCCCTGGAAATATAATCCGATATCACAATCTGAAATCAGACACCGACCAGCGGACCGTTTTGAATAAGTATCTGGATTGTTTCAGTAAACATCGAATCAGTCCATATAACCCAGCGCCACTGGACACCTTCGGATACGAATGGCAGACCGATATGGAATGGGACGGCGGACAAACAGTGACTGGAGATGCACACTCCGGTAGCAAGTCACTGCTTACCACGGATGACAGCCAGACATCCAATCTGAATATATCAAACACCAGGATGCTGACACTATCACATAATCCACTAAAACTCAGCTTCTGGTACAGGACCGAAAGCCCAACTCAGCCTGCACTGATCTATTTAACATACTACACCGAAGGCAAACAATGGATTCCGAACAACAATCTACAATTCATCCTGCCAGCCAGTGCGAAGTGGACTCTGTTTGAAACCACAATCAGCAATTTTCCTGATACTGCTGTATATTTCAAACCGGTGATCCAGGGATGCATGTGGACTGAAAAAGGAGACGCTACCAGCAGTATATGGGTTGATGATTTCTCAATCAAGGACTCAATTACAGGTGCAGAATTGATTAGAAACAATGATTTCGAATCAGACCAGAATACAGCTGTAAAGGCCAAACTGGTATTTGATACCGAGAAGTGGGGTAAAGCTATGCGCAGTGCAATGGATGAATACCACTTCAACACGTTTGTATTCTATGTTCCTGGACTCGGTGGAGGCACATTCTATTCCCGGGATATCGGTTCAATTCTGGGTTACAAACAGGGCACTCCTGAACATACCGAACTATTTAAGAAATGGTGTGATGGAGCAAGAGGACAACTTACATCACTTGGTTTGCTTGATAAAGCCATTGTCTATCCATTTGATGAACCGAGTGAGAAAGACTACGATTTTGTTGTTGACCAGCTTCGAATGATCAGAGACAACTTCCCGGGTCTGCGGAAAATCATACCCATGACCCTTGTAGTTCCAAATCCTTTCGTCGGTTATGTGGACATGTGGTGCCCTATCTTGAATACCCATAATAAACAATTCGCAAAAGAACGTCAGAAAGCCGGAGACCTATACACCTGGTATATCTGCTGCGCACCGAAGTATCCATACATAGCAAACTTCATAGATAGACCAGCTACCGATCTGCGAGTATGGTTGTGGCAGACCTGGAAAGAAGGAGTCAATGGAGTTCTGATCTGGGAGAGTACATGGTGGACCAGTCCTGAAGCTTATCCGAATGCTCCGCAGAACCCCTACACAGATTCAATGAGCTATGTCAGCGGTTATGGCACTCCAGTAGGATCAATGCAGCGCTGGAATGCAGGAGATGGCAGGTTCATGTACCCACCGGAATCTGCAACCGGAACGCAGTCTGAAGCTATATTAGATGACCCGGTATCGAGTATACGTTGGGAAGCTTTGAGAGATGGTTTGGAGGATTACGAGTATCTTGCTATGCTTCGAAACTTAATCCAACAGAAGAAAACAAAGCTCAAAAATAATAGCCTGGCGAGATATGAGTCTTTATTAAAGGTTCCAGAATCTATTACAAGATCTCTGCAGTCCTACACTCAAGCTCCGACTCCTATATTGGAAAGACGCAGTGAAATAGCCAGGGCAATCGAGGAACTCTCAAGATTGTAAGAAAGCACAGTCGTAGGGGCGATCCCTCTGCGGTCGCCCGTTACGCATAAGTCTTACGGGAGCACGTGGAGAGGCTGTCCCAAAAGTCCGGCATATACAGAGAATATATGCCTCAATAAAATAGTTAAAGGATATTTGAGCTTGTTTGGCGAATTCTATATTAGTGTAGCATGTTTAGGAGTTCGCCAAAAATGAAGAAGATCAGGGATTCTGTAGCAAGAGACCAGTTAATGCTTCTGCCACCCAGTGTAGAGGATTTTGTATCTAAAGATGACTCTGTGAGAGTGATCAATAAGATTCTTGACGATATGAATCTTGATTACCTATTGAGTGCCTGCAAGGGTGGTGGCGCACCTAGTTATGACCCAAGGATTTTGATGAAAGTTCTTATCTATGGCTATAGCCAAGGTTTAGTAAGTAGTAGAAAACTGGATTATATACTGCACAATGACGTGAGGTATATGTATATTGCTCAGATGAACCGCCCTGACTTTCGGACTATCAGCAGGTTTAGACGTGGTCATGGGCCGGAAATCAAAAAGATTTTCACAGACATAGTGCGTATGTGTATGGAGTGTGGGCTTGTTTTACTTGAGCACGTAAATCTGGATGGTACAAATATATAAGCTAATGTCTCCGGCAAGAATACATTTAAGAAAGGGCGGCTCGATAATGAGTTGGAATGTATTGATAAGCAGATAACATCGATTCTAGAGCAAGCCGAAAAAGAAGACCTTGAGGAAGATAAGCTTTACGGAGATGCTCGTGGAAACGAGTTACCCAACGCCCTCAAGAATGCTGAGAATCGCAAAAAATTGCTCGAAGAAGCGCGGAAGAAGCTAGAAGATTCTGACCGCGAAACGATATGTGTAACAGATCCTGAAAGTCGTGTGATGAAGACCCGTGCGGGCAACAGACCTGCATACAACGCCCAGGCAGTCGTGGACAAAGAGCATCAGATAATAGCAGCTGCAGATATAGCCCAGGAGGAATCCGACAACTATCAACTTCCTGTAATGCTAGAGGAGCTGAAAAGTGTTACCGGCAAGAAACCTGAATGCGTGACGGTGGATGGAGGCTATAATAGTAAAAAAGCTCTGGAATATATCGAAGAGAATGGTTTAGATGTCTACATGCCCATATACACAAATAGCGCCAAGGGCTTCAAATATGATGAAAGCAGCGATGAATATATTTGCCCAGGCAATATGCGATTGACTTTTCGTTCAACAAGAATCAAGTATGATAACACTTACAGGATATATCGCCATAGCTGTTCTGGGTGTCAGAGAGGCAGCTTTGCTGCGGAGAGAAGAACCGGGTAAAAGAAGTCTGGAGAAGAGTACACGACGAACCACAGAAAAAGATGCTTGCCAAAATGCAGACAGAAGCTGCCAAACAGATATACAGGTGGCGAAAGCAAATTGTGGAACCAGTTCATGCTGACATCAAATTCAACAAAGGTCTTTGGCGATTTCTGCTCAAGGGTAAAGACGGGGCCAGAATAGAATATCTACTCGGATGCATAGGTCACAACTTACGTAAAATTGTCCAATATGCTCCAAAAGAGGTATTAGGAACCATATAGATAGAGGATACGGACTGAAAACCCTATAAATAGCCGATATATACTGCTATTAATTGAGTATTAATATACTGTTTTCCTGATCCGTACCCCTAGAATAACTTAACAACGATTCGGGAGGGCTTTTGGGACAGCTTCCGGAAGTGCTCCCCTACTCCTGTGCCTGCAGAACTTTTAAAAATATCTCCCCATATTTGGCTAGTTTGTGCTCTCCTACACCGGTTATGTTTTTCATATCATCAACGCTCTTTGGGGGAGACTGCGCCATTGCCATCAGGGTGGAGTCGTGGAATATTACGTATGGAGGAACTCCGAGCTCTTTTGCGAGTTCCATTCTACGGACTCTCAAGGCTTCGAAAATAGATGCTGAACGGGAATCGGAAAGTACAGTGGAGCGAGAAGCTTTAGCCGGGCTCTTCTTCTTACCTGCCAGGTTGTCTTTTCGTAAAAGTATAGTAACATTACCCTTCATCACATCGGGACTCTCAGGGGTCAGTTTCAGACTGCCGTAGCGTTCCATATCGACATTCAAATAGCCCATAGAAGCAAGCTGCCGGAAGACCGACACCCACTCCCTGTCCGTTAGCTCTGCACCTTTACCGAACGCACTCAACTGGTCATGACCAAATCTTTGAACACGCTCATTGGTCTTGCCTAGCATAATGTCTATCAGATAGTTAGCTCCAAACCGTTGACCAGTCTGGCTGACCAGGAATATGGCTTTCTTGGCAGCCAGAGTCCCATCCCATGTCTCCACCGGATCCAAACAAGTATCACAGTTCCCGCACGGTTCTGGGAGTTCATCACCAAAATATGAGAGTAGAATCTGACGTCGACAGGAGGCTGTTTCGCAAAGTCCGAGCAGGGAACTAAGTTTGCGGTGTTCCAAACGCTTGTGCAGATCATCAGCTTCTGATGAATCAATAAAACTCCGATGCACAGCCACATCCGACATTCCATATGCCATCCAGGCATCGGCGGGGAGCCCATCTCTACCGGCACGACCGGTTTCCTGATAATAAGCCTCTATACTCTTGGGAAGATCCAGATGAGCCACAAACCTGACATCAGGCTTGTCTATCCCCATTCCAAATGCAATGGTGGCCACAATGATGACCCCATCCTCCCGCAGGAACCGTTCCTGATTCTTCTGCCGTACATTAGCAGTCAGGCCAGCGTGATATGGCAGTGCAGTCTTGCCCAACTGGGTCAGCCATTTAGCAGTCTCATCTGTCTTCTTTCGCGACAAGCAGTAGACGATACCAGAATCTTTGGGGTGTTCATCATTGAGGAACGTCAACAGTTGCCGTTTGGCATTATCTTTGACGACTATCTGGTACCTGATATTGGGACGGTCGAAGCTGGCAACAAAAAGGCTGGCTTCTTGAAGTTTGAGCTGTTGGATGATTTCTTTCTGAGTAGGTTCATCAGCTGTAGCAGTTAAAGCAATACGCGGAACAGTCGGAAATCTCTCGTGCAATACAGACAACGCCAGATATTCTTCTCTGAAATCGTGCCCCCAGTGCGATACACAGTGAGCTTCATCTATTGCAAATAGTGCAATCTTGAGCCCATCAAGCAAACGCAGCATAGGTTCCGTCAGAAGACGCTCAGGCGCCACATATAAAAGATCAAGATCGCCTTTGCGCAAGCCTGTAATGACGTTCTGCTGATTCTCCAGCGATACTGAAGAGTTCAGCATTACTGCCCGCACTCCAGCTTCAGTCAGAGCCGCCACCTGATCCTGCATTAGAGCAATCAGGGGGGAAATGACAATTCCGACCCCCTTTCTCAGTAGAGCGGGGATCTGGAAGCAGAGGGATTTGCCTCCGCCAGTCGGCATCAGGACAAATGCGTCACCACCACCAGTGACATGCTTGATAATCTGTTCCTGTTCCCCCTTGAATTGCTCATAGCCAAATACACGTCTCAAAACAGTACGTGCATCACCTGTGGCTGCCGCATCGCGAGCTTCATTGAGGTTCCAGAAATCCAGTTTTTCAGTCATTAGTTGTGATATCACCGTGGCCCAGGGAGAGGATAATTCTCCAAACATTATACCATGTTACTGGTCTATACCGCGGTGTAATAATCTGATGCAATGTCGTTCTGAATACAAACAGGCCTAACCCGCTTTATTCACCAAACTCTGCTTTCGACCGGCAGTAGGGGCGAAAGCGAGTCAATCATGAATAATGCGGGCTAACCTTCTACGTGATTAATGCCGATATAGGATATAACAGTATATATAACATACGTGCATCTATGTATGTATAGACTAACTTTTTGCATATGCACAGTCGAAAGGGCCAATATGACACAACCTATGCAGAGGAAATTGAGACAGATAGAAGATATGCTGGGTTCCGGGCTTGATGCCCAGAAGACTTCACGCATACTTACCCTACTGGGTTGGTCACTTACAGAACCAAATATTTTAGATGAAATCAATATTGTCAGTGAATTTCTTCCTGAGTCAGTCGATTTTCCCTTAACACAGAACCAAAGATATACACACTTCCTCTGGGATGCTTTCGAAAAGCTGCCGATAAGTCTTATTACACCTTTCTCCACAAAGTTGCGCAGTATAATGGCAGCGAATTTATTCAGGAACTGTGGATGCAATTTTACAGCCCAATCCAACATCAGTTTCAACTTTGGACAGAATCTGGATGTGGGAGACAATGTCAGTATCGGACGCAATGTCTCTATGGACACAAGAGGAGGAATCATACTGGGTGATTCTGTATACCTTGGTGACAACGTATCCATACTTACGCATGCATATTCTACAGATAACCAGATCATTAAAGACTTCAACACTGTAATCATTGAAAATGGCGCCAGAATAGAAGCGCATGTCACGATTTTTCCAGGTGTGACTATCGGAGAAGATACAGTGGTATCCCCCGGATCAATAGTAACCCGCAGTATCCCTGCAAACGTAATAGTCGCTGGAGTCCCAGCACAAATAATCCGGGATTTCCGCAATATCCAACGACATATAAAAGCTGCCTAAACAGCTTTATTCATGCACGTTCGCGTTTGTCCAGGTAGTAGGGATAAAAGCTGAGTCAAAAGTGAATAATACGGACAATTAATCCGCATTATTCACACACAATTTCCCACTACTTATATTCCTCTACTTTATGCAATGCCTCTCGCAAGAGAGAAGGTAAATCCACTCAAATGTATAACTATCTCTTGTAAAGTCCTTATAAACCAACATGGAAGCAGGAGAGCATTTTGACCAAACGTGAAAGATATCTCAAAGCACTGCGAAATGAACAGGTTGATGAGCTGGTTTGGGCCCCCAACTTCGACTACTGGCTGAACGTAAACACAGCTGAAAACACCATTCCAGAAAAATTCCGTGGTATGTCACGCAACGATATTGTCAGATCTGTCGATGGATATATCTGGAATAGAGCATCAAGTTTCAAAACTGTGATGGACAGGTCGGTCAAAGTTAAGACATGGGACGAAGGCACTGATACAATAACCCAATATGACACACCTGTCGGCATCGTTCGATCTGTACACAGCGTAGCTGAAGGTGAAATGCGTGGCAGATTCCTCAAAGAGCACTTCGTAAAAGACCTGGAATCACTGCGGGTTATGAAATATGTGGTGGAAAGCACCACTTATGAACCCGATTATGAACCATGTCTTCAGGCCTTAAAAGATACCGGAGATGATGGTATCGTTCTAAACATGAGCCTATGCGTACCATTTATTCAGTTTGCAAAGACTGATGCTGGGTATATCAATGGATATTACCTTTGGAATGACTACAAAGAGGAAGTCGATGCATTAATACGTGCATATACTGAAAGTTTCCTGCAAGGGTATCGTGTGCTGGCTGATGGTCCGGCTGACGTTATTTCAACCGGCGACAATATGGATGGAACTACCATATCTCCAGCCATTTTTCAGGAATATGCCATACCATTCTATAAAGAAGCAAGAAAAATACTCAACGCTAAAGGCAAAATTTTTGAAGGCCACTGGTGCGGCCGCACACAAACTCTGTTAAGCCAGGTAGCAGGTTGTGGCCTTGATGTCGTTGAAGCAATAGTGACAAAACCCATGGCTGACATTACACTTGAAGAAGTGCTGGAGACACTTCGAGGAAAGGTAGTTATTCAGGGTGGTATTCCATCGGTATTAGTGTGTGATGAAGGCGCCACCAGAGACGAGTTCGCACAATATATCACTGACAGGATATGTCCCCTCAAAGGTCGTAAAGGTTTCCTGCTGGGAATGTCCGATAACGTACCTCCAAATGCAGATTTCAAACGAATTGAAATGGTTTCCGAACTTATAAAATAATCACTTATGGATCATCAACACGGAAGTTAATGGAGAGTAGAAATGGATGAGTTTACAGGTTCGTGGATATGGGTTGAAGAAGAAGTTACACTTCGGAACTCTTTTGCTAGATTCCGCAAAACATTCGAATATGATGGTGGGACTGCCAAACTCAAAATCACAGCCGACAGCAGGTATGTGCTACATGTAAATGGTGAATACATCGGACAAGGGCCGGTAAGATGCTGGCCTGCACACTATCGATATGATGAATACGACCTTGAACCAGTCCTGAATGTAGGCCAGAACGTTATATCCGTCCTAGTCAACCATTTCGGAGAATCAACATTCCAATATATACCAGGTCCCAGTGGACTACTGGCTGAGTTAGCCCTGGATGAACAGCTCTTAGTTACAGACGAAAGCTGGAAAGCACAACCTGACAAATCATTCATCTCTGTTACACCCAGAATATGTGTACAGGAAGCTTTCGAAGAGCAATATGATGCGCAAGATGATGGTATGTGGCACCAACTGGATTATAATGACATGCTTTGGTCGAGTGCAGTAGTCATGCGTCCTGCTCTAGACGGCGTTCATGCCGGATTTGCTCCAAGTGGGATTCCGTTCCTTACTGCGCAGCCCCTCATACCCAAACGTTTTGTGAGTGCAGAGCGAGTACGCTCCATATCACACATTCATACAGTAAATTGCAAACCATATCTGGACCCAAATGACACAAGTTCAAACCCTATACTGCAGAATGCTTTCCTTGTAACGCAGATATGGACCGATGTGGAGTGTGATGTAAAACTGATATTCCCGCACAAGACTCCAAAAGCGGTCAAGCTCAATGGTAAAATCGTATATGGTTACGGATATGCTGGACAAGAATCTACAGTGACACTTAAACCAGGCTACAACGGTCTGGTGATGTCCATACAGGGCTGTTATCACCTTTCTGAGTTCTCTATCTGTATAGACGGTCCTGAAAACCTCAGATTCTCTTGCACGGCTGACGAACTGGGTGCTCCATGGGCAATTGTAGGGCCGTTCGCATTTGATGAAGATATTCCTGGCAGCATCTATACCGGACATGAACACACCGAAGCGTCACGAAGAGCAAAACCAACACACGCAAGTGCTACCGAACAGGCATCGCAGAAATTCTGGGATAATCCGGACATAACCAGGACCGCCAGAGAACCCTATTTCCATCAAGTACGCCTGGAACACACACCGGAGACCGATGTTTTCCTGCAAGCCTATACAGATAATGTCGTCCCTGGAAATGTTGATATCCAGCACGCTGAAGGTTTTGTTTCAGCAAATGACTGGGTAGTTATAAACCCGCCAACAGATGGCAGTGATGCCCGTATCCTACTGGATTTCGGTCATGAAGTGCTTGCATATCATACCTTCGAGATAGAAGCTGACGAAGGGGTGATTGTAGACTTCCATAATTTTGAGTTCATTCAACCGGACGGACTATTCAATCTGGCCGAAGGTATGAACAACTCATTCAGATATATCTGCCGAGAGGGTAGACAGAGCTACAGATCATACCTCCGCCGGGGATTTGAATACAGTTATTTGATAATCCGCAATTTCACTGATCCTGTCAGAATACGTGGAGTTAAAGCTTTGTTTTCTACATATCCACAGAGCAACAGGGGCAATTTCACTTGCAGCGATACACGGCTGGACAAGATATGGCAGGCAGGCGCACTCTCTATGCGCTGTTGTGCTGAGGATACTTATACCGATTGTCCTACGTATGAACAGACCCACTGGGTCGGTGATGCCCGTAATGAGGCTCTTGTGGACTGGGCAGTCAATGGAGATCCGAGGCTTTGGTTCCGTTGCATAGAGCAGGTTGGAGACAGCCTTGACCGTTCTCCGATAACTGAAAGCCAGGTACCCAGCGGTTGGCAAAATATACTGCCGGCGTGGACATTCCTGTGGATGCGGTCGTGCAAGGAATATGTTCAGTATTCAGGTGATCTCCAAAAAGGTCATCAACTGCTGGAATATTTGAAGCGCAACACTAAAGGCTTCCTGGAACATTTGGATGAGCAGGGATTGTTCGATATTGTAGGCTGGAATATGTTCGACTGGGCTGATATGGACACCCCGACATCAGGAGTTATAACCCACCAGAACTGCCTTGCAGTCCATGGATTCAAAGACGCTGCAGAGTTAGCTGGATGGCTGGGTAGGAATGATCTGAAAACCCGGTGGCTGGCGATAGCATCCGAGCTCAGCAACCGAATCAACGAACACCTGTGGAACGAAGAGAAACAGGCATATACCGATTGCCTGCACGATGGCAATCACAGTGATGTCTACTCCCAGCAGACTCAGACAGCTGCATATATCTCCGGAGTCGCAACCGGTGATAGACTTGCCAGATGTCGTGAGATCATGAGCAATCCACCTGAGGGGTTTGTAAAAGCAGGCAGTCCATTCTTTGAGTTCTTCCTATTGGAAGCAATGTGCAGAGAAGGTAAATCCCAGGAAATGCTGGATATCATCCAAAGAGACTGGGGATTCATGGTAGACATGGGTGCAACAACATTCTGGGAGATGTGGACAGCCAGGATGGGAGAAGGCAGACTTACAAGAAGCCACTGCCACGGCTGGTCAGCAGCTCCTACATTCTTCCTGAGCAGCTATGTGTTGGGCATCAGACCAGGAGGAGCAGGCTACAAACCAGCAATGATAGAACCCAGACCAGGCAATCTGACCTGGTGCAGAGGCACTGTCCCAACCCCACAGGGTGATATATCAGTCCAGTGGGAAAACTATCCGGACAAGCCATTCCTACTAAAAGTAAAGGCCCCTGAAAACGTAAACTTCGTAATCAACCTCCCAAGAGAGGGAAGCGTTGTGATTAATGGAGTGGAAGTTAGCTGACACATTCTAAAATACTGGGGGCATGGATGATATATCCATACCCCCAGTATTAGATTATTCTTATTACAGATATTAGACTAATACCTGTATTTATCCAACTGCTCAGTTGTGCATTCTTCATCTGTTCCGAGCAGTGAGGCTGGCAGCCACATTCCACCTAAACCCGACGCGTGGATGACTCTGACTGCGATTTTGTTTCTCGTTCCCTGCTTCAGATACTTCTTGATGTCGGAGCTGAAAGCAGTTGTCCATAAGTCTCCCACGGATTTTCCTGTAGAGGCATATGTTCTCTCAAAGGCGAACTCACCGTTGACATATACCCACGCTTGTTCATTTACACCAAGCAATACCAAATACATGTGGTTTTTGGCGAACAACTCATCCGGAATCTCAATGTTCTGGAAATACCAGCCGTAGCCATCGAATCCGGGGAATCCCTGCTGTTCCCAACCTACTCCACGGTTTATGTGCAGTCTGGACATTCCTTTCTCCAGAGGTGTGATCGAAGCTTCACCTCCACCGAACTCTGCTTTTCTGACTGCGGCATCATAGAACTTCTGGTTGGTATACCACTTCTCATTAACACCTTTATCGTCAGGATCGGTTGTGAAGATCCATTCAGCCGGCAGGTCGATTTTGGGGAGAGCAGAGCTGTCTGTGTCTATGCATGACTGCCACTTGGTGGTGATTTTGTCAAAAGTGATAGGAATTCCGAACATGGAGAGCTCATTCTTCTTGCATAGTTCGCTGAACTCATCCAGATACTGCTTATATATTTCCTTGTCGGCACGTGATTTCCGTATACTCTTTCCATACACAAAATCACCGAACTCAGTGTAATAGCCGATATTCTGGCACAGTTCAAGGTATAGCAGAGAGATCTTGGCTTTCTTGACTCTATCAAGAATTTCCGGGGTTTTTGCGAGTTTTTCAGCCTGGTTGAAATTGTCCCTCATTCTGGTCATAAAGTCCGGTGTGAACATCGGACCGTCCGGAGCATATGAACAATGCAGGTTGTTTAACAGGGGGTTATCAGACGGCTCTCCGCATTTGTGCGGCACTTTATGCCATTTCTCCCAGAAGTCCCACATCATCATCTCGTAGTCCCACAGAGGCTGGGCAGATTCCTTGTAGAATCCGAAGTAAAAGTCCTTCAGGAGTGTTTTTGTATCAAGGTTCTGGTTCCACAACTGTTTCGCCCAAACCCAAGCACGTAGTTCATCGTTGCTGCTGGATTCGGATTCATACATTATGCCTTTGGCGCCGTACTTGATGTTGAACTTGGTGTTCTCTGCAACCACCGGCCAGTTAGCCATCGGCACCAGGTAGTGGACATAGTCGGTTGTGTAGTCCCACATATAAATCTTTGAATCTGGCTGCTCGGAATGCCATGCCTTTATCATCTTCTGGTAATCTTCGGATTCCGTAAAGAAACAGAACTGATACTTCCACGCATGTGCGTCTGTGCAAAGTTGAATTATAATATATGGGTCAACCTTTAGCTTGGTCGGAGGCTTTGCATAATCTAAATACGCAAGAGAGATCAGATTGTTATTGGGGAACTCTTTTTTAACACCCTCAGCAATCTTATTAACCATATAGAAGAAGCTGCCGGCTCTTCCACCGTTTTCATCGTCAAGCTTCTTACAGTCCGGACAATCGCAGAATCCTCTGCCATCGTTGGGTCCGATTGCAGTTATCGTAACATCCGGGTCATCCCGGAATATCTGGCAGGTCTTTTCAATACTTAATCTGATAACATCCTCGTTAGTATGACACAACTGACTGGGTTGCCTCTTGCCGTTAACGAGTGAATAGTATTCAGGATGCTCTGCAAAATACTGTTGTGTTGGGAAGTACAGAGCGTAGGTGTGCCCCATATGCTGGTATCGTATACTTCCACCCCAGGCCATTGGTATTTTAGCAAGCGGAGAATTAGTCTTGTTTCTGAGTGACCAGTTGGAGTCGTGCATTTTGTAGATATATGGATCTCTCAGTTCTAGAACTGGGATAAACTTCCGGGGCACCAGACTCACTGAAAGTTTCGCCATCTTAGGGGTATCTATCGAGCTTATTGCATACCACCTGCAACCAAGATCCTCTTCAAGTAGTGAATAAACACTATTCATCAAGCCACGTCCGACACCGCCATACATATATACATTCTTACCGATTACCTCAATGGCATATCCCTCTGCAGCCAGGTTGGTGTTCCTCCAAACTGCTTTGGAATTCGCCAGCAGTTTGGTTCGTCCAATCGAGATAAAAGGGCTGCCCTTTGCCGACAGCTTGTCTTCACTGACTATAGGGAAAGTAGCTCCGCTTATCAGCTTCAGATACATAGCAACATCATTTGCTGCTTTTTTCGCTATTTCTTTAGCATTCTTAGGAATCACAATTACATACTTTGCTTTGCCGTTGTTTGCAAAAGTGAGATTTGCTGAAGATTTGCCTGCCGGTTTTAGCGAGTTTTTCCATTGCTTAGGCATGTCGGTTCTGAATATTCCCGCATCTTTATCGATAACTATAGAACCGATATTATCAAAGCCATCGTAGTTTACATCTTTGTCTTCGATATACAAGAACACGTTGTATACTCCCTTCATGGCATTCTTTTTGAACTTCACTCTGTAGGTGACTGTAATCTTGTCCCCGCTCTTTTCAACGGTGGTCTTTTCGCAGTCCAGGTAACCCTGGTCGTTTTCAATAATCTTCCCTGCTTCTCCGGGGGTTCCGGTAGCCTCAGTCGCATTCCAGGCACCGTGCTTAACAATCCCCAGTTCATTTCTCGGAAGATTGTATCCAATATAAAACCCTGCCAATTGATTGCTGCCCCTGCAAAGGACCAGATATGTATTGGTCAACAGGTTGAAATCAGCCCCATACTGATACCTTGCGGTGATAGTATGCCATTTGTCTATCGCCAATGGTTCGGAGATATCAGTTCCCTTACCATTAAAAGAAACGCCCAGGTTCTTAGGAGTTTCTGCAAACAGGCATTGCGTTGAAATACTTGTAAGTAATAGGACTAGTAGGGAAACAATGTAAGCTATCTTCATATTACGCTCCTGGATCATTTTAATATTAGCTGGATCATCATTATTCAAATACATCGGTTTTATGGTTGAAGTTCAGCAGCGGTGTATTCCTTATCAACTGCATATAAAACTACCGGTTGGTAGATACCACCCATATCAGCGCTGTTATATACCCTCACAGCAATCTGGTTCGGAGAGTCTGTCTTCAGAAAAGGTTTTGCATCGAACAAGAATGGTTGGTTCCAAAGCTGCACAGGTGTCTGTTTAGTAGAAGCAATGCTTCGCTCGCAAGCAAGTGTCCCATTTATATAGATCCAACCTTCTTCATCCACTCCTGGAAACAACATATACAAATGCTTTGCACTGTTAAATCTATTTGGTAGAGTAAATGTCTGGTAGTACCATCCAACCCCAGTGTAGCCTGGAAAACCCTGTTTTTCCCATCCACAATCTTTATCACTGCGTATTAATGCGCTGCCGTCCGGTTGAACTGCACTGTTTGCTTCTCCGGCACCAAGAACCCTATTCTCATTTGTATTAAATCTTTTCTGATCAGCCTGCCAGTTTTCTTTCTGCCCTATATCGTTGGGATCCTTTACAAATAGCCATTCATTGGATAAGCCTACTTTAGGCAATAAGGAACTGTCACTATCAATGCAAGATTGCCATTTGGTTGTTATCTTTTCAAAAGTGGTAGGAATACTACAATCTGACAGCTCATTCTTCCTAACCAGATCTTTGAATTCATCAAGATACTGCTTATAGATGGCTTTCTCAGCCAAAGGTTTATCGATGCTCTTGCCCGGAACAAATTTGCTCATCTCAGTGTAATATCCCAGATTCTGAGCCATTTCCAGATAAAGCAGAGAGGCCTTTGCTTTTTTAACCCGGGCCAATATGTCTTCACTTTTGGCCAGCTTTTCTGCTTCAACAAAATACTCTCTCATCTTTGACATAAACTCTGGAGTAAACATCGGTCCATCCGGGTTATAAGAACACATATAGTTGTTCAGGAGAGGGTTTTCTGAAGGCAGTTCGCACTTGTGGGGCATAGCATGGTATTTCTCCCAGAAGTTCCACACCATCATGTTGTATTTCCAAATAGGATCAGCAGCTTCTTTGTAGTAACCGTAGACAAAGTCTTTCATCAACGATTTAGTATCCAGGTTCGGGTTCCACAACTGCTTTGCCCATATCCATCCTCGCTGCTCATCACTGTCATTCGCTTCAGATTCGAGCATTATTCCGTTCACACCGTTTTTGATGTTAAACCTGGTATTTCCAGCTACAACTTGCCAGTTGGCCATAGGGGTCAGGTAGTGGATATAGTCTGTCGTATAATCCCAAAGATATATCTTTGCATTAACCGCATGCCATGCTTTAAGCATCTTCTGGAAATCCTGAGATTCCCAAACATAGCAGAACTGATATTTCCAAGCATGAGAGTCTGTGCAGAGTTGAATTATTATGTATGGGTCTACTTTGAGGTGTGTGGGAGGATTAGCATAATCCAGATATGCCAGTGAGATCAAATGGTTCTTGGGAAACTCTTTCTTAACGCCTGCTGCAATGCGGTTAACCAGATAGAAAAAGCTCCCTGACCTTCCGCCATTTTCATCGTCCAGCTTTTTACAATTTGGACAGTCGCAGAACCCTCTGCCGTCATTCGGTCCAATTGCAGTTATTGTGACTTCGGGATTTTCTCTGAATATCTGGCAAGTCTTCTCGATACTCAGCCTGATAACATCCTCGTTCGTATTACACAATTGGCTGGGTTGACGGACTCCATTTACGAGCGAATAGTACTCCGGATGCTCAGCAAAATATCGCTCAGTCGGGAAATACAGAGCGAATGTATGCCCCATATTTTCATATCTTATACTTCCACCCCAAGCCATTGGAATTTTGGCGTGAGGAGTGTTGGTCTTATTTCTTAGTGACCAATTGCTATCGTGCATTTTGCGTATAAACGGATCTCTCAGCTCCAATACTGGTAGATACTTGCGAGAGGCTAAACCCACAGCAAACTTGTTCATCTTCGGAGTATCAATTGAGCTGGTAGAATACCATCTGCACCCCAGATCCTCTTCCAGCATTGAATATACGCCGTTCATCAATCCCCGCCCGCTGCCGCCGTACAGGTAAACATTCTTATCAATAACATCCAGTGCGTAACCTTCAACAGCCAGATTGGTTCTTTTCCAACTTGATTTGGATTTTGCAAGCAGCTGGGTGCGTCCGATGCTGATATATGAATGCTTTTTAGCAGGCAATTTGTCTTCGCTGACGATCTTAAAATTAGCTCCGCTTATAAGCTTGAAATAATAACTAATATCGCTGGCGGCTTTCTTTTCAATATCCCTGGCATTTTTCGGGATAACTAACATGTATAATGCTCTCGCTTTATTTGCCAGAATGAGGGTTGGCGATGTTTTCCCGACTGGTTTGACTGCGTTTTTCCATTGTCCGGGCATATCGGACCTAATTACACTGGTCTCTTTATCTATAGTAATAGTGCCGATATTATCAAATCCATCATAGTCATCTTTATCCTGAGAATACATGAAGACGTTATATATTCCCTTAAGGACGTTCTTCTTGAACTTAACCCGGTAGTGTATTGAAATTTCCGCAGGTGTCTTATCAATCCTGGTGTTTTCGCAGTCCAGATATCCCTGGTCGTTTTCAATGATCTTGCCTTTTTCACCCGGGAACCCGATACCTTCTGTCGCATTCCAGTACCCGTGTTTCACAATTGCAAGTTCGTTTCTCTCAAGGTTGTATCCGATGTAGAATCCAAACAACTGACTGCTGCCTTTGCAAATAACCAGATAGGAATTTATATCGCCTGGACATTTATATTTAACAGAAATAGTGTGCCAAGTCTCCGATGTCACTACATCAACCAGATCAATATTCTTACCATCAAAACTGGTCCCGATATTCTTGGGAGCTAGTGAAGTAGCACCCTGTAATGAAACCGATATGAATAATAAGACTAACAGTGAAACAATACAAATAGCTTTCATAAAAAACTCCCAAGTTCTCGCTCATATCGATCCGGGCCATATGCCGATAGTCTATTATATTCCTATTGCAGCCATAAATGTACAAGAGCTAGGTTTGACGTAAAACCTTTGCAGATATGTTAGCACCGCATTTATACTTTGTCAATCGGTCTGTGGAGGTATGGTTGATAATACGAGGTATTGTCATTCTGAGCGCAGCGAAGAATCTGCTTTTCATTAGAAACAACCAAAGCAGATTCTTCGCTGCGCTCAGAATGACAGTGTAACTAGAATTTGACCACTAACTCGGCTTTGCCGGTGAAGTGCTCAAGCAGCACTGTTTCGGTCTGTGGGTCGTAAGTACCGGAACTGACGTACGACGCTCTGCGTCCGTGTCTGTGAGGAACCCTGATCAGGATATTCTCAGGCGCTCTCCATTCGTCGTGGCAATGAATATCGATGCTCAATTCATCCCCTCCAACAGTATCAGATGCTTCATAGAGTGCATGCACACTGAGCGGTCCAAAGTAACTTGCTACTTCGTTGAGCAGGATGTGACTGCAGCACTGCATCCAGTCTCTTGGGATTCCCGGGAAGAGGTTGAGTGTGTTACCATCTTCCATCCACAGCATCCACCTGCAACGCATCAGGAACCAGCCCTCTTCGTGTGTCTTGTGTAGGCTCACATGGTAGAAATGCTCCCAGAACGAGTAGGTGTCCCTGTCTGCCAGTCCTGACATACAGTTATAGAACTCTTTGAGGAATGGCTTGACCTCACCACGCTTAAGGTGGACATAAGGATGGGGAGAGTAGTAAGGTTGGCTCTGCGCAACATTCCTCTGATGGAACATATCCGCCGAATACTGCAGCATCCAAGTCACAACCGGGTCCCAAGGATCCAATACTTCAGCCAAAGCTAAATAGATAGGACCAACAATGCTATCTCTGGCAGTGATTGTTCCGTGAGTAAACCACTCTTCATTGTCCAGCAGCAGACATTTCATCTCATTGGATTCTGCGAAAGGAGGGACAGTCGGAACCCATGTTCCATCGCTAAGCGGGACAACTGGGGAACGCAGGATTGCTTCTCTCAAAGAATCCAGAATATTGTCTTTGAGTTCTTGAGCCTGGGCTTGAATGCGTTCCGATTCCGTCGGATTGACCTCAGTCAGCATCTCTGCAACTCTCGATAAGCCAAGATAAGCATAGCTGTTGAGCATGAAGATATGATAAGGATCTTCCGGGTCGCCTACCTTGCCCTCCATCATTCCAAATCCCCTACCCTTCAGGCTCTCATCCTTGTTGCGATCACACCAGCCCTGCAGGTACTCACACGCTTTAAGAATATTTGGTTCGATCTTCTTGACCCACTCCAGATCGCGGGTATACCTATAATGCTCACCCATAGTCCACAGTGCAGGACCGGTCTCCAGCATATAGTTGCCAAAGTTCTGAATAAACCCATTTTCGTGCTGTTTGTCTATAAAATACTGTATTGAACGCTCTGCCAGATCGTGCCAACCCATTGAGTCAAAATGCTGGATAATGGGAGAACTCTCCGAGCCTATCGGGCAATACACACCAATACAAGCCGCAACGGTTTTATCCGGCTCAAGACCATATGTCACCATATCCAGGTGATGCATGCCAGCTTCCATCATTGAAGATATACGAGGCTCCGGAAGCATTACAGAACCATGAGAGAGTGTCTTCTCATCCCAGTATGCTCTGGCTTCATTCAGCTTAACTTCGAATGACTTACCAGACAGTCTCTTTGCACGGGCAACACTTACGGGCTGGTGCAGAATGCGGACATCGAATGTGATGGTCTCTCCGGGCTGCAGGAGGGCTGCTATCTCACTCTTTGGTGCTGGTTCACCATTTACGCTGAAAGTCGCGCAGACGCGCTTCTTATCAGCCATTACCAGACCGTTTTCTCCGTCAAACCCCAACTTTGTCCAGTAGAAAAATGGAGCTTTGAACCAGGCATAGGAGGGAGTGCGTCCGGAGTTAACAGCTTCAGCATGGATGTAGAGGACAACCTCTTCATCGGGATGCTTCTCGCCTTCAATCATTGCATCGTATTCTGCCTGCTGCTCAGGAGAGAACATATGCCCATAACCCAGGCCATCGGCTGCGAGGAAATTGGTACCGCGGACGCTGGATGCCTTCAGCTTACTCTTTTCAAGTGTGGTAAAAACGGTAGCATCATACCTGACAGCACCATCTATTAGCTCAGACCGCAGTATTGGTCGAACGTCTTCATCCAGGGTGCGTTTGAAGTTCTCAACCGGACCGATGCCTTTGCCCATAATGATACTATAGACAGTCTCCGGGCATCCTCCGTCAAACCTGGGGATTGGTTCAGAATGGTATTTTGGACGCGCGGTCAGACTTACATTGTCCCAACCAACTTCGAAGTTCCTGACGTCTCTTGTAATACCAAGCCAGGTAGGGCAGGTCAACTTGCGGCAGTTGGCTGCTGCGGTATCGAAGTCCTCTTCAGGTTCTTCCTCAATGCGCTGCAGAGCATGCCTTAGACCCCGGCCTTCAACTGTTCGTTTAACCTGGTCATATGAACGTTCGTCATCTGCCGACACCACAGCAGCGCCAAACATAGGCAGCAAGATGGGGGTTTCCGAATACACATCCCTGAGTAGGAAACTGAACCCGCCTTTTTCGGACTTGACTGTAACAACTGCCGGTTCAGCCTTAAAAGACAGCTCCGGATCAGTGACCGCTACCTGAAGTCTACAGTCAGTAGCAGTTGCCTTAAATGTAAACTTATCACCCTTAACACTACCGTTGTCGGAGCAGACAGAGAGCCCGACCGGCCCACCGCCACGCACAAAAACAGAACCATTTAATGGGGATTCTCCCCACAATACTTTAACTGGATATTCCATATCAAAAACACCTCATGTTTACACCATGATTTACACAGACCTGAAGTATGATACACTCTAGTGCTTGTGGGACGCAAGGGGGGACTGACATTCGGGTGATTGTCATTCTGAATGTAATGAAGAATCTGCTTTCGGCTAGTGTGTAACTTATAAGCAGATCCTTTATTCTTCAGGATGACAGATTCGTTACATCAAGCAGCTTTCGGTAGTTCTGTCTCAGTTCTGACCGATCCACCCAGAGTATTATTTATCTCCTGCAATACCCGGATGTAGTCAGCGGATATACTGTCATATAAGGACAACATATCCTTCTGCAGACGTTCTATCTCAGTGGTAATTCTGTCATAGTTGTCCTCAACGAGCCGGAATATGGATGCATCTATCTCATTTGATTCCGCAGCCCTCCTGAGGATTCCCAGGACATCCTCTTTTGCCATTGCTGGTTTGTAGTATCTGGGTTCAACCAGAGCAGCCAGAATGTCAGAGACCGCAAGTATGCGGCTCTCCTGGCACAACTGTTGTTCTTCGAGTCCGAGTGGGTAACCTTTACCATTTAACTTTTCATGGTGGCTGGAAGCAATGCCCCTGATTCTATCCAGTCCTGTATCTGCCAAAATTTCCCCTGTTGACACTACATGCCTGCGCATAGTATCCATCTCCGTGTCTGTCAACCGGCCGGGTTTAGTAAGAATATCCAGAGGGGTGGAAATTTTTCCTACGTCATGAAGAAGGGCAGCGTGTCCAAGTGCAGTTTTGTCAGTCTCCGACATGTCAACCAACTCTGCAATGTGGGCAGCCGCACAGGCTACTGACACTGAGTGCGTAACAGTCTGGTGGGAGCGGAATTCGATGATGTATACTAATGCAGACAAATATGAAATAGCTTCATCTGTAGTAACCGACACCTGATCAAGATATTCATAGAACTCTTTCAGATAACTCCCATCCAGAATTCGATCTATCATGTCACTCTGTTCCACCATCTCCATTAACTTGGTTACATGTTCCGGATTGAATGTCTTGTTTGCAAGAGACGGTATCTGTCTTCGGATGGCATCAGCAAAGCCATCACTAAAATGAGCATATAGTACGGAGACACGGTCTGCAAGGTGTATTAGAAATGCTTCCGCAGGTATTAGTCTATCATCGATAATCTTGTAACGGTCCCTGTATTTCCAGTGATGATATAAAATGGCGTTTGCGGACTCGGGGAATGGCCCGAAATGTCGGACAAAGAGTGAACCGTAGACTGCATGTTCGTGTGGATGATCGACTTCAAACTCGATCATGCGTTTCCGTTCTTCGACCTTATATGCACCGATATCATGAATTGCAGCCAGGGTACACAGAGGAAGCAGCTGCTCATCCGTATAACCCATAACTCGGCCCATCCGCAGGCAAATAAAACCAACCTGCTCACCATGGTTTAGTAAACGGTTATCGACACTATTGATGGTACGTTGGATGACAATGAGGATGTTCTTTAGAGTAATAGTATTAATTGCAGGACTCCTTGCATTAAAATAGCGTAACTACATAAGTGTTGTTCCTCATGTAGCATGAGAAACGCAAGGAGAATGCAATTTTCTGAACTGGTAATATCTGACTGATCGGTCGGATCCGACCGATCAGTCAGATAACTATTTACTTTCCAGCCTGATAATAATCCCATCACCCGGTGCCAATCCACAGGTGATTATGTTGCCATTACTGCTGAGCCTGGCATTGCGGATAGAGTCAATACCAATGCTGTCCCTGAAAGCTTCCGGCATATGTATCTGAGCAGTAGTAAGCTTAACAGTATCAAGACTGGCAACGATAAGATAATGCTTGCCTGCAGAGTCCGCAAACTCACCGTGCACAAAGCCATCCCCGACTTTTGCACCGATTTTTTCAGGACGCAGGTCCAAGAGTAGTTTCATCTGTGGTGTAAGTTTCTTAGCTAATCTGGATAGCTCATAAAACTGCGGTGATGGGTTACCAGTCTCATCGACCATACCGGTCATTGCAAGACTACTCAAACTTTGGTAGAGGAAGTAAACAAATCCTTTAGCCCCGCCAGCCAGCGCTATCCATGTCAACGCGCGTTCCTCTTCGACTGTGGGCATTCGGGAACCAGCGCCACCAAATGCCTGGGCTACAATCCAGGACGGTCGCTGAGGAGAGACCGATGTTGTAAGCTGGACCCACTGAAAATATGTTTTCAATACCACCGGCACATTACTGTTTGCATACAATGGGTAGATATCTACGCTGACATCGTGCAATTGGGTGCTGCGGGCGAGTTTCATTGCCATGCCGGCATCATTTATTGCTGAATATGCAAATTTTGTGGGATCGACATTGAATAATACCCTCTGGTCAGTAAGCCACCGCTCTGCTTCATAGTGGGTAGGTTCATCGCCAATGATATGACCTATCAACGCTGGATACTTTGTATAATGCTGGGTCAGTTCCTTTGCGATTTTCATCGCATACGGTTCGGTAAGTGTGAACTTATGTTTGGGGTCTCCACCATAAAGACCGAACATTGATGTAGTCATCATGATCTTTATATTGTGTTTCTGGGCAGCAGCAAGAATGACTTCATCATGTCCCTTTTTTGGCCAGACTACGGTCATGTTATTGAACCCGCCCTGCTGCAGGAGTGTAAATTGTTTATCATACCACTTTGCCGCTTCAGCTGGATCATCCGGAATATCGCGCGAGTTGGAACCGTCCATATAGAAACCAATCGGAAAATAGTCCGGTTTTGCAGAGTACTTGACCGGTTTCATTTTCTCAGTCTCTTCCAGCATTATGGAATCAGGATAGTCGCGGGCGTTGCCTTCAATAGAAATCCTGACACCATAATATCCAGCCGGAGCCACATTCTTCCCGATTTTCCCATTCCAGCTTGTTTCAAGGAGCATAGTCTTCTGCTCATTTTCAGCAAGAGGAACTGCAATGACTTTTCCGCTGGCATCCAATATACTGACACCAACTTTTCTACCGGGATTAATTGGCACCCGGATAGTGCTCAGATCATTGAGTCCATCTCCATTGGGAGTAAGATAATGGCCAATGCGTGGAACCGGCATATAATCGCTGGTCAGAATAATTGCAGCAATCGTTATCGGTGAAGAATTATAGAACCAACTCGACTGGCTGGGAGCACACGACCCGATCCGTACCAGCGTCCAGTCCATTGGCTTCAGATGCTTAGCCGAAAATACCGTCGCAGCCGGACCATACTTCGCAGCATCCGGATCTGGATAGAGCCCAAAGTTAAAGCCAAACTGGTCGGTATAATGTCTGGTCTTCCGAACAAGGAGGTAGACCGTATGCATCTTCTCCTCTTCCAGCATCTTCTCCGGATACTGTGTGATATCACGAAACATGGGGAACTGATACTGCACACACCATGGAGCAAATCCATCCATAATCGCAGTCCAACCGGTCAATGAATCCTTATCTTTCTTCAAGGTTGAATTGCCAACCAGATAAAAATCAGCAGCAGGCGCAATATAGACAACATTCTCAGTCTGCGGAATAGCATTCCGCACATCCTGCCAGGATCTGATCGCAAGGGAGGCATCAGTAGCAAAGACCAGGCTGGCGGGAACGATTACTGCCAGGATAATTGACAATGCTATAAGGAGTGCTTTTGTGTTTTTGATTGTTTTATACCTCTTTGGTGATCTTGTATCTAATTCTATAATGTGCTTTCTAGAGTAACTATAACAGCTTTGTGGGGATTGCTGGCTAAAACTCTCTCATTAGTTCCTGCTGAACATCAGCCATATCCAGACATCCGGCAATCACGTTCAAACGCAGAGCATCCAGATTGCGTCTTTCATTCCATTCTCTAATTAGCTCAACTACGACAGCACTACGCTTGCCAGCGGGAACCTGGCTCTCGAAAATCCTTATGATATCTTCCGGTATCACATATGTGCGTTTTACAACAGTTGCCATATTGTACCTCCGTATGCAAATCTTACCATACATATCTGCAATACTAATCGTATTGCAGAACAATACATGCAAACATCAATATACAAGAACCATTACTTAATTCTTTAACCCTCAGGTCCGGATCCTATTGAAAAACCTCTAGTTCAACTGAGCAAGTTGCATATACCAAAAACTTATCCCGCGTGAGTAAGTTGACTGGGTCTCATTGGGTTTCAGATATGCTCCTATTTCCAAGTAATTACTGTTTTGGTCTTTTGGCTGATAGGTAAATATCAGGCTGATCTCATTTGTTGTGGTATTCACTGTCTGTTTGTCGGGACCCAACTGCTGATCTCCAACACAAAACCATAGACGGTCGGATACATCGCCGCTTACAAACAAACGGCAAGTGAACACATATGTATGCATACCCTGAGGGATTGAATAGAATGTGCCGCTGCATAGGAAGTTGCTGGCTGAGGAATGCGCTTGATCGATCAAGGTCATATTCGCCTCAATATCGGGTTCCTTGTTTTGAATCTTCTCCAACAGCACAGGCGTTAAGTTTAGAAGATAGATACTACACACAGATCCAGTCAAGAAATCCTTCAAGGATGCAGGTTTGAGCACGATACCTGATCCAGTTTTATATAGGGTGTCTGCATCAGGTGTAATAATCACACTCCTTGGTTTCTTATCTGGTTCACTGCCAGGCGATTTTACTACCGCAGGCTGAACCTTGAATTTAATCTGCCTGAGTTCATTTATCAGCCTGATATTGCTGCGAGCTTTAATCTGCGCATTCGATCTCTGTACAGGGACAGGTATAGGTTTTATTTCTGCAGACCAGGCCAATGTTCCGACACAAAGCAACAAAGCTAGAAAAATCACGAATCTCATTGTACAGTCCTCCAGAGGTTTGGTTTATCTCCAAAACAGTTAAATATAACGCGGTTGAAAAGACAGTGAGTTATTTTTCCTCAACGCCTATTTAACAACATACCACAAATTAGAGTCTAAAACTTGAGAACCAAATTCTGCTCTATGTCCCTTTTGCGGCTTTTCAGACTAATCCGCCATATCAAGTTCTCTTCCAGGCTGATGCTGGCTTCATCCATGCCGACATAACTCTCAATTTCCAGTGCTTTATCGCTGACAACATACAGATTGCCATTGGTTGCTCCGCCGCAATTGAGGTCAATGATCAAACTTTCATCTGTCTTTCGGATGGATTTTACCTCCGAAGCTCCCATTGATATGTGCAGGTCGGAACCTACCAGCGTTGGACCGTTTTCAACTGTTGTAAGCCTTAGGAGCATGCATGAGTGAGATGGAAGTTGCTTTGCAACATATGACTTGTCGATAATGCCAAGATACTTGCCATCCCAGAATGACCAGGCGTGGAATTTCTCGCCCAGTGCAGATATTCCCGGGAAGTCCAGTGAGACATCGGCAGGTTCTTCATCCGGATTGTAGAGCAGCACACTGGCGAAGTCCTGCCAGGCTCTGTGTGCGATGAAACCAAAACGGCGGTGGTTCAGGTCCATTCCCGGATGTAGTGATACAGCTTTTTCCGGAGCCTGAGGGGTGAGGATCTCCCACATCCTGAAAGCATCTTCATTCTGGTATTCAGGATGATGGAATGGGTCAGATATGAATATCGCTCCACCAAGTAATCCCACCATACTGTGCCAGGTGTGGAGTTCCTCCATTGTGAGCTTATCAATTGGCATCGTATACGTGACATCCGGATCGTTGGTATACCAGATCTGGTTGAAATGTGCAGTGGCACCTGTCACCCGGACGGCTTCACGGATGCAGCACGGGTTCGGTGCGTCCCACATCGGGCATGAATCCGGCCCGATCCTCACGGAATCTGCAAAACCAAGTGGACCCCTGCTAATTCCTATTGTAGATGCCATCAGGTAGGAGTCTTCTCCGATCTCCTCGCGGAACATCCGATACAGATCACGGAAAGCCTGCAGACGGGTCTTTTTGGGGTTGTTCCAGCGGGTCTCGGCACTCAAATAGTTGAAGTCAATCTTAAAATATCTGAAACCCTCTTCGTACTTTCTCCTCATAATGCGACGCATGAAAGTCATAGCTCCAGGATGGGTCGGGTCTATCCAGCTCGATTTATCACCCCAGAATATGGATTCATTTTCAAGGGTACCATCGGCTTTGCGCTGGAACCAGTCCGGATGCACATCGTGAATTGGTCCGGACTCACACGTATAGTGCGGTCCCCCAACCTGATTGTGCACTGCCTGCGGAGCAAGCCATATTCCAGGAGTTGCATCAGCCTTTTTTACGGCGTGAATAAAAGGCGCAATACCGTCCGGAAAAGTATCATTGTAATCCCAGTTGCCGGCCTGCCATTGGTACCCATCATCAATCTGAATCTTCTGGAAATGCAGCCGGTCTTCATATTTCAAACCTGCTTTAGCAAGCCCAAGGACTTCCTCTGCTGTAACTTTATTGTATATCCAATACCAACTGCACCAGCCGTTTGGCTCTTTCAGATGTGTCCGTGAACCTGCATTTGCAGCTGTCCAGCGAATAATCTTCGGTAAAGCCATATCGTAAGGCCCACAGATAAATGCGACCGTTTCAGAATCCCTGCTCTCACCCGGGTCAACCAGGATATCACTCATCTGGCAGATCACTTCCAGACCGCAGCTATCGGCTATCCACCAGTCGAATGCCACATCAGCTGTAACCCCAACTGCTCCCATTACAATCCCGCGTTGTCCCTGGTCGGTATACAAGGTTACATAGTCCGAACAACTCCGCCAGTGACCGTCATTGGACTTTTCATCTTCAGGGAATGATTCAGGAAGAGGCCAGCCTACACCCTCCAGGAACGCCTTAGTACGCTCATTTCTGCTCTTGTGGACAAAAGTAAGGTCAGCAGCTTCAGCCGCTTGCTGTGGAGCCATAAGCGTCCAATCGCAGTAGTCACCTTCGATTTTCACCCCATCCTTATCGGTCTTTAGCAAATATACACTGCGAAGCCGAACAGGACTAGAAGAATAATTATGGAATGTAGATGTCAAAAACACTCCCGCACAGTCCAGGAGCTTGCCAACTACATAAACAAACCCAAACCCACCCTCATCGGTAAAACTATACAGAGTACAGCAGGCAGTTCCGGAGGGAGTATTTTGTATATACTCAGTCTTCGAGTCCGCTTCCCCAAAATAGATATCATTAGGAACCTCGTCCTCCCCCAGGAGAACAGTAATCCCAATAGCAGCATTCTTTACAGAAAACAGACCAAAATCAAGGGATAACAAACCCTCAGAAAGAGAATAATCGCATCGTGGAAGTATAGTCATCATAAACCTCTAGAGAAGTATTAAAATAAGTGCAAAGCATTCACAGGGTGAATTCGACACAAACACAGATATACCTTCGTAGAAAGGCTCATTTGCTGATTGTACCATTGTTGGAAATCAAGGAGGTGTCCTTTCTACGGATTGGCTATAGTGGTAAATGGTAAAGCTACCTGAATCCCATTTCAATCATAGACAGGGATAAGGAAATAATGGCTTGCAATCATCCATATCAGTATATTCACAACGAAAAACGCGCCGCTTATGAGTATTCGCACGCCGATCCCTTTAGGTTTGTATGTACATATACAATTCTGAATGATTAATACTCCGATGGTCGAAAAAAGAACCATAGGTAGCCCGATCATATATGAGAGTGTCCACAACCTTATTGCGATGGCAATAGTAACAGATGCAGCAGCAATAGATGGAATCAAGAATCTAGCCAATCTTGGTTCGGGAGAGAAGAGTATTAACCAACCAGATACATTCAGAGTCATCATCGTAGTTAATAATATGGGTTCAATGAAATGTGGACTGAATCTGCTAAAATCGGCTTCCAGTAAGAACGCGCAAACAATAGCAAGAAGAGATATAATTGAGATAATACTAAAAGCAACGGCCTTTATCCAGTTACTGGATGTAGTGGATTCATTTATGTTTTCCATTTTTCTCCTCTATGATATTTCTGGGCACTCTCACGATATACTTTATCATTCGTTTTCTCTATCTCCAGTTGCCAGGTTCCTTCCTGAAGTCTGAAGCCTCTCCCTTCACCCTTTCCTCTGCCTGAACTTATCCAGGGCTACTGCTGCCACAATGATTGCACCGGTTACTATTTCCTGAACCCAGTTCGGGAGGCCCATTTGGGCACAGGCGAATCTGATTACTGTCATTATCAGGGCTCCAACTATGGTGCCGAATATAGAGCCTTCACCACCGGACAGGCTGCCTCCTCCGATTACAACTGCTGCGATCACGTCAAGTTCCAAACCCTGGGCTGCTGTTGGGTCTCCTACGGTCAGCCTGGAGAACTGCATCAGTCCAGCTAAGCCAGCAAAGGCACCGGCTAGAGCGTAGACTATTATTTTGACGCGGTCTATTGGGACTCCGCACAGGCTGGCAGTCTGTTCGTTTGAACCTATTGCAAAAGTGTGCTTGCCAAGCTTGGTGTAACGCAGGACAATAGCTATCACGAACGCCAGAATTATCAGTAACCAGACACCAGCAGGCACTATCATCCATTTCTGGTCGGGACTTAACGTCGCCAGCAGGTTGTTGAGCCAGGTGATGGGAGCGTCTACTTTCTGTTCATTTGCCAGGCCTTTGGCTATACCCCGCACACCCAGAAGAGTTCCCAACGTAACTACAAAAGGGACTACCTTTATCTTGGTTATTACCAGGCCATTGAACGCTCCGCACACTGCTCCGGCTGCAACTCCCATCAACGCAGCCAGCACAGGATTCATCCCCTTAGCGAGCATCAGAGCAATCACAACAGTGCTCAGGGCTATTGTTGATCCAACCGAAAGGTCGATACCTCCCAGTATGATTATCATCGTCATCCCCAGAGCAGCAATACCTACTACAGTTGTCTGCCGGGCAATAGTCTCCATGTTACGAACACTTGCAAACCCTTCAGGTCCCCAGATAGCGAAGGCTGCATAAATAACTACAAGCCCAAGCAATGGCCCTAACCTGTTGAGCCAATATAAAGCCTTGATGAAGATAGCGTTCTTTGTATTCAATATTTATGATCCTCCAGCGCCGGAAGCTTCGAGCATAAGGTCGTGTTCACTCAACTCCGAAACAGGTCTCGCAGGCCCCAAATGGCCTTTACACATGACTGCCACCCGGTCACATATCCCCAAAAGCTCTGACATATAACTGCTGACAACCAATACCGCCCGGGGTTTATCGTTGGTTGGTGATACTAACCCATCAATGATTTCATATATAAGGGCTTTACTTGCAACATCTATACCCCTGGTAGGCTCATCCAGCAACAGCACATCGACATTGTGATAGAGCAACCTTGCCAGTGCAACCTTCTGCTGGTTTCCTCCCGAAAGCTCCATTACTCTCTGATATGGAGTCCTGCAGCGTATGTCCAGTTCCTTGACCCAGATACCGGCCTTCTTTGCCTGTATTTTTGGGTTGATAAGTCCCACTGGTCCTAAGCCGCTCAAATCGGAGAGTGTAATGTTGTCTGAAATACTCATCGTCAGGGCGAGGCCTTCATCCTTGCGGTCTTCACTCAGCATGCCTACACCATGCGCCCATCTGGATGCCGGACTGCCTTGCCCTGCATAGGCCCCTACTCTGATCTTGCCCGACTTGACTACATCCAATCCGAATACACTGCGAAAGAGCTCCGTCCGTCCAGCGCCAACTAACCCCGCAATCCCAAAAACCTCACCGCTTCTGAGATCAAGACTTGCAGATACCGGTTTCACTTTACCACTCAGGTTTTCTATATGTAATACAATCTCACCAGGTGATCTTTCAGTCTTTGGATACAACTGGTCAACCTGCCTGCCGATCATCTGAGTAACCAGGTCATCTGCAGTTGTCCCGGATATAAGACCTTCCCCAACCACCTGCCCATCTCTCAGAACAGTATAAGTATCTGCTATCTGAAGGACTTCCTCGAGGAAATGAGATATATAGACAATGGCATAGTCCTGGGATCTCAAGGTGCGGATCAACTCAAAGAGTCTGTCGACATCCTCACGGGAAAGGCTGCTGGTAGGTTCATCCAACACCAGGACTTTACAACCGAATGCCAGAGCCCGGGCAATTTCAACAACCTGCTGGTCTGCAACAGAGAGGTTCCTGACTTTAGTATCCGGATTGATCTCCGGGTGTCCCATCTGTTTCAGAGCATTTGATGCTGACTGCTTAGCTCTCTTCCCATTGATTAATCCGAATCTGGTTGGTTCAACTCCAAGAGCAATGTTTTCGGTAACTGTAAGGTGGGGGGCCATGGAGAGTTCCTGATAGATCATCGCTACCCCGGATTGCCGGGCATGGTGAGTATTGCGAGGTGTAAAAGGCTGTCCAGCCAAAGATATATCCCCGGAGTCAGGATTGATAGCGCCTGAGAGCACTTTCATTAACGTACTCTTCCCAGCTCCATTCTCCCCCACGAGCGCACGGACTTCCCCAGCGCGAACGGATATACTGACCCCATCCAAAGCCTTAGTAGCCCCAAAAGCCTTAGAAACAGCCCGCATTTCGAGTAGTGGATTTTCAGTCATGTTTTGTTGCACCGTTTTTTTGGAAGTCAGAAGACAGTAGTCAGAAGTCAGAATAAATGTATACGATCACTTAACATTTACTCTCGAAAATGTATACCCTCAGATAGCTAAACACACGATATACCGCCTCAGCATTCTGTCTTCTGTCTTCTGTCTTCTGTCTTCTGTCTTCTGTCTTCTGTCTTCTGTCTTCTGTCTTCTGTCTTCTGTCTTCTGTCTTCTGTCTTCTGTCTTCTGTCTTCTGTCTTCTGTCTTCTGTCTTCTGTCTTCTGTCTTCTGTCTTCTGACAATTATGTCACATTCCTGCCTGATACAAAAACTAAAGTCTTGTAACCTCGAATGATGTTGCGTGGATCCATTCGTCTACTGGCGGTGGGTACGGCCAGTGGTTGCCATAATGATATATCGATATTATCCTGCCGTCCGGGAGTTCTTTCAGTATAGGATAATGGTTTGGGCCGGAATGCTGCGGATCAGAAATACATCCGGTTTGGCTCCATGTCTGTCCATTATCAACGCTGAAGTTGTATTGCTGACCGGAACCGGTACATATTAGAATATTATCGCTTGTTCGCAGCAAGGCCGGAAATCCACGGAATCCCATGTTGGTCAGTTGATGTTCACCTGGTTGCCAGCCTGATGAAGTCTTCTTTACAACCAACTGCCCGCAGTTCATATATAAACCATCATCTGCCGGACGGGTGAGATTCGCATGCCGGAGGACAACCAGTATATCACCGTTTTCCAACTCAACCGCCTCAGGCTCATCCTGCGACATAGTCTTGATACCACTGATCAGAAGAAGAGGCTCAGACCAGCTCTTTCCGCCATCGTATGAGAAGAACATAAAGGCATCAGTCTGCGGATTCGGATTGTCCATATCAAAACAACCGTATGCAGGAAGCACAATCGTTCCATCTCGCAACTGCTTTGGATGACACCAGAATGACTGGATTTTACTCGAGTCATTCAACACAACCAGTTCGGACCAGGTTTCACCTTCATCATCCGAACGCCAGACCATAGTGCGTCCGACATTGTCATAGTCATTCTTATCATAATCCCAGCCGCCCCAAACACCGCCAACACCTAGCAGCGTACCGTCTTGCAAGAGCAAATAATCATCAGGCTGCGGAAAATAATGGTCGGAGCAATCCAGCGTTTTATATGATTCCCATGTTTGGCCATTGTCTTTAGATTCACACCAACGGTATATTCGCTGGAGTCCAGCTTCTTTCAACTTTTGGGGAGAGGCGTATTCGTGGCTGTATGAAGGCTCCATATCGGTTGATCCGCCGGTAATCTCGGTAAACCCAGCTCGAAGATAACCGTTCCTGGTAAACCAGGTCCTGACCCAGGATACCCAGAACGGAGCTGCAGCATTGCAGTAGACCTGATGATGCTCTACATGGCTGATCTGCACTGGAAGCATCACCTCACCAATACCATCAACAGCTGTCAGCCTGTTTCCATAATTCAAATCAGGACGATCTTCTGCCATCCGAATCTCCTTCTACCTTCAACATTACCCAGATTATACTACTAACTGAGGGATTGGTAGAAGGTATGATGTAATTGAACACAAACAATCAGTAGTTTATTCTTGACAGAGATAATATTTGTATGTAAACTCTAGTCCAACAGATTGCGTGCTTATGTATACAAGAAGGCATTGAGGGCTGATGTTGATTTCTCAAAATTGCTCCAGTTCTATGTTTGTGTAGATAAGAACGGGAAATATTCGACGGTAGAATGCATGTATAAAGGTGCAGATGTCAAACCGCTTGTACAGTGGAATACGACTATGAAATGGACCTATCTGCCGAAATATGAATAGTGGGAGCAGGCAATAAACAAGATGCTGAAGAAAGTCATTTCAGGGATTGTAATACTCATTATTATGGGATGTACGCAAATTTCCCATTCGGCAACTGGAATCAAAACCACTCCGATAAATGGGTTGAAATACTTTGGATTTGCTGCTATCGATTGCGGATGGCACGATCCAAATGATAATACCGGTAAAATCAACTATCTAGATGAAACATCCGGGTTTACCAACATCGGACAGATGGGTGTCCTTTCCCTGGACGATTTACTTGCTAAGCGTATGGCAGCTTTTAAGAGGGCGAAAGTAAAAGCTCTGTTCCATATCGAGCCCCTTTTGTTCGACCGGGTCCAAGCAAACACCCCAAGCAAACACCCCAAGCAAAACGAAACTCTCTTTACGTCCGGACGCCGAAAAACTATTGGCATATTATGTAAAACGTAATAAAACCGTTCTCACTCCGAACTATGTGGCAGCTCTATTCATTGTAGATGAACCTGTCTGGAATGGTCTTTCACTGGCAGATTTCACCAGCGCATTGCTGATTGTGAAGAAATACCTGCCTAAAATCCCGACAGTAGCTATAGAAGCCTGGCCGGTAGTCTCTAAAATCATGGTGCCTAAAGAACTGGACTGGGTAGGATTCGATAGATACGATTCGGTCGATCCTGAACACGATCCGAAGTGGCTTGCCGACTTAAAAACCGTAAGTGCCGCTCGCACTCGTTCCGATCAAAAGATAGTCATAATCGCCAGCACGCAGTGGCTGCCGTACTATAAGACCGATGCAAATATCAATCCGGAAGACATGGGCAGAATCGCAGAAAGCTATTACCGAATCGCATCTAAAACGCCGGATGTAATAGCACTTGTAGCGTACATATGGCCGGGAGGTCTGGACACCCCGTCACATCTCGGCGCACGTAACCTGCCTCCAAAGGTGCAGCAAACGCTTCGGATGATCGGCAGGAGGATTACTGGGAAACGTTAGTAGCAGTCGGTTATTATAAAGTCAATAAACAGTGACTGAAGCGTAACCGGAATGCTTGCCATATGACACAGATACGCTGTAGTTGCCAGACTTTTGTCCAGCTACAAATGTCGCAGAGAGTCCATTGGTTTGGTAAATCGATCCCCCATCGGAAGTCCATTTAAGTCCCAGGCCGTCAATGGCTATGGTGGGGGAACTGGCGGATGAAACCTGGAACTCCTGAGATTCTCCTCTCCAGAGTGAGACACTTGATGGAGATACCACAAGACCTGTCTGTTCTGATTTTAATCCGCCGCATCCACTAATCATTACTGCTAACAAAATACTGAAAAGCAATTTGGATCGCATTTCAAATACCTCTACAACAGCACAAATTCACTGTCCCGACATATGAATTGTCTCACAATAGGTTATCAGGTTTTCGAGCGGAACCTCCGGTCTGATCTGACCGGCTCCACATTGCATCAGATGTCCACCACCCGATGATGCATCCCGAATACAATTCTGCACCGCAGCTACAACATCATCCCTGGTGCCCATTGCTAGAATATTGTTATCTACATTGCCCACCAGGACCAGCTTGTCCCCATATTGCTCCTTTATACGTCCGATATCCATATTTCCGCAGGGCTCTACAGGGTCGATTCCATCTATACCGGCTTCTACTATGTCGTCCAGAATTGAAGTTATATCACCGTCTGAGTGTAAAATACATTTGATACCGGCATCCTGCAAAGGCTGCATGATTAGCTTTATCCTGGGATAGAATTCCTGGCGAATGATATCCGGATTGATAAGTAATCCGTGCTTGCATGCAAGGTCTTCACACATCTGGACACACGGTCCTATCTTGTGTTTTGCATAGACTTCGGCTCGGGCAATAGCCAGTTCGACACCTCTGTCCCAAAATCTGCGTAAAGCGTCCGGATTGGTATTCCAGGCTTCTTGAAAAACAACAAGTGTATCTTCATCGTAAGCTGGGATAAATCCAAACCCCAGTCCCTGGCTGACCCAGACAGTGTGTGGAGCAAAGAATTCTACTTCCTGTTGACAGGACTCGAAAAAACCGGCCTGTTCTCGCGCAATATCTGTTGGAGCATTTGCCTGCTCTTCCAGATCATTCAAACTTCGCCATAGAGTCTGGGTTGACCAATATGTATCTCCAGCAATGACCCGCCCGTCATCTACGGTGACTCCCCCACTCTCGGGTGGATACATTGCCATATAGGTCATGTCGATTCCAAGTTCTCTATACGCTATACTGGCTTGAATCTCCCATTTTTCTTCTCCAGGAGCAAAGAAGTCATATGCTTCCTTGTGTTCAAGAGCTTCCCAAATAGGAGTGTGGTCCGGCTGCACATGGTTAAGTGCACAAACGCAGCGTTCCAGTGGAGTCATCATATCAGCATACCCGCAAATCGAAGCCAAGAGAAAGAATCAATGATCACATTATACGTTGAACTATTACTCTTGCAACAAAAATACTGCAACTGCAGGGATATCATACTACCCTACAGTTGCAGTATTCTGACTTCTGACTCCTGTCTCCTGACTTCTTCCCTTCTCTACTTAAGCCATTTATCCAAATCCGGCTGCAGGAGTTCTTTTATCTCTGGCTGGTTCATGTTTTCTTTTGTCACCAGAGTCGCGCCGGTATCTATTCTTGCTTCGACTTTTTCGCCTTTTATCTTAGCTACGATGGTTTTCACTGCCATATAACCCATGTTGACCGGATTCTGTAGTACGAGGCCATTGATATCACCTTTAGTCAGACCGTCTACAAGCTGCTTGGAACCGTCAAATCCGACAAACTTAACTTTTCCTGCCAGTCCACCATCCTGCAGGGCTCTCAGCATACCGAAAGTCGTTGATTCGTTCGGGCAGAAGAAACCGTCGACTTTTTTGAACCTTGCCAGCAGGTTCTCACCGGCTTTACATGCAGATTCAGGGGTAACTCCACCATACTGGTTGGAACTGATAACCTTGATGCCTGCGAACTTAGCTATGGCATCCATAAAGCCTTTTTCTCTCTCATTGGTACTGGCTGAACCTTCAGCATAACGAAGCATTATCACGCTGCCTTTACCATTGAGGATTTTACCAAGGCATTCTCCAGCTATCTGCCCACCTTTGAAGTTATCCGTAGCTACAAATGAACTGAAATCGTTGCCTTTTAATGAGGAGTCAAAAATAACTACCGGTATATTGTTTTTTACTGCATCGGCTACCGGAGTTCGCAGTGCTGCATCATCAAGCGGAGCCAGGCATATCCCGTCCACTCCTTTGGTAAGGAAGTCTTCCATAACAGATATCTGATTGTCTCTGTCATCTTCTTTGACTGGGCCTTTCCAGATGATATCGACATTGAGTTCCTGAGATGCCTTGACCGCACCCGCATGGACTGACTTCCAGAACTCGTGCATCGTTCCTTTTGGAATCACTGCAATAGTCAGTTTCTTCTCACTGGCTTTGGGAGCAGTAGTTGTCTGTGTGGTCGGTTCTTCTTTCTTACCACATCCAGCAATAACTAAAACAGCCAAAATAACTAAAGCAAATCGAGCCGCAATCTTCATCATTCTCCTCCAATTTACCGATTCTACAGTAATAAGGAGTAGTTAGACGAATAACTGACTGTGTCCTTCTAAAAATGCACTATAGAAGCTACCCCCTGGGCACGCCGAACCAAAGTTCGGCATGTCCGGAAGTATATGCCGAATTGGGGTTCGGCGTGCCCAGGGAATCAACACTGCTGAAGGACTCTGCCTGGCCTCTGTCGAATGACCACTGATAGAACCATTTTGCTTGCAACACTGTTCGCCGGAGAGGTAACATTATGCCCATCTACAACCGCTTCTTCTACACCGTTATTGCCGTGCTTTTCCTTGCCCCAGCACTAACCCAGTCAGCACCGTTGACTGTAAGAGTGGATGCTTCCAAGGGAGCGCCGAGGTTGTTAGTCAATGGTAAACCTGTCCGCGCACGTGTGTTTTATGGGCAACCCGCCTCCGGAACCGTACATCTTCCTACTACAGGGCAGTTAGTATCGTATGAGTTCACTCCGGTAATGTCAGCAACCGATGCCGCTACAGTGCACTTCCGATTAGGGCAGACCCTTGGGGATGTTTACCTGGACAATGTCCAAATAACCGACCTGACCACCGGCAAAGATATTATGCCTACTTGTCAATTTGAAGGTGGAAAAGAAGACTTTTCAAGAGATTGGGCAATCTGGCCTCCTCCTGCTCAGAATACGGTCGGAACAATAACAGTAGAACCTGGAGTTGGGCAGGATGGCACATCAGGCCTGCATATACGTATTGTAGCTCCACCAAATGGAGTCTGGCCGGACTTCCACTTCTATCGCAACCCCAATCTAACACTTGATAAGGAACACCGTTATCGCGTTTCATTCTGGGCAAAAGCCGCACCAGAGCGCTATCTTACTACATCATTCTATAAACCGGGAACAACCTACACATATCTCGGAGGGCCTCCAGGTCATTATGAGTCACAAGTTAAACTGGCTGCTGCTGCCGGCGTTGATTTCGTCAGTACTTCACCTCCTATGCCATGGCCTGCTCCCGGAGAGCCAGAGGACTGGAGCGGTGTAGACTCAATTGTTGAGACTACGATCAAATCCAATCCACACGCCTTGATGATCCCGAGAATCGGATTGTATGCCCCTCAATGGTGGTTGGATGCACATCCGGATGAGCTTATGAAATGGGAAGATGGCAAACACGGTGCTGGATGGGCATCACCAGCCTCAGAATTATTCCAGAAGGAAGCATCTGAACGGTTGGCAAAACTTATCCAGCACCTGGAAACCAAGTATGGTGACCATATGGCAGGATATCACCCGGTCGGGCAGAACACAGGTGAGTGGTTCTATATGGACTCTTGGGAACGTGCACTCAATGGGTATTCTCCGTGCGATGTAGCTGCATTCCGAAAGTGGCTGCAAAGTCACTATGCCAGCGTCGATGAACTCCGCATAGCCTGGAATGACAATACGGTTGACTTCGATAATGCCAGCGTTCCTACCGTAAAAGCCCGGCATTCGGCTCCGGATGGCATCTTCCGTAATCCTGTCACTGAACGTCCAATCATAGACTTTGTCCAATTCCAACAAGACTCAATGGCTGACAGTGTCTGTGGTTTTGCCAAGGTAGTCCGCAATACAACACAAGGCAAAAAGCTGGTCCTGTTCTTCTACGGTTACGTCTTCGAGTTCTCACCCGTCTCCACCGGACCTGGTTCTGCAGGTCACTATGCATTGCGAAAGCTGCTCAACTGTCCGGACATAGATGTTCTCTGTTCACCAATCTCTTACTTTGACCGGGGTCTGGGACAGAGCGCGCCTTGCATGACTGCAGCTGAAAGCGTTGCGCTTGCTAAGAAAATGTGGCTCAATGAGGATGACACCCGGACTCACCTTACTAAAGAGAGTCTCTTCCCTGGTTCCGAGCACATACTTACTTCACTTGCTCAGACGAACAGTGAACTCATCCGCAACACTGCACAGGAGTCACTTCGCAACTTTGCCACGTGGTGGATGGACCTTGGAGCTACTGGTTGGTTCGATGATCCTGGCATGTGGGCTGAAATGAAACGCCTGAGCAAACTGGATCTCCCAATGCTCAAAAAACCGACTCCATTCCGTCCCCAGGTAGCTTT
The DNA here is from genome assembly GCA_942493375.1 of Abditibacteriota bacterium. Classification (GTDB taxonomy): domain Bacteria; phylum Armatimonadota; class UBA5829; order UBA5829; family UBA5829. The sequence goes on from OW818698.1 coordinate 2,634,230, forward strand.
GGTTTTGGATGAGAAAAGTATGTTGCGTATGGCGGACGGCAGCAACCTTGTTGGTAATCCTGGAATATATGAAGCCCGCCGGGCACTCGGTCGAATGGGTGCTCCATATGGTCAATATTTGTTGGATGATGTAGCTGCAGGTAGAGTGCATGCGAAGCTGTATGTTTTCGTAAACGCATGGTGCCTCGATGCCAAAACACGCGCGGCTTTAATTAAAGCAACCAAAGGCAGCGTCTCCATCTGGTGCTATGCTCCGGGGTACTTCGACAACTACCGCAAATCTCCTGAAGCTATGCAGGAACTCACTGGATTTGCACTGGCACCCGTATCTCCTGCCCAGGCTCTAGCCACAGCAACCAGTAAGACTTCAAAAATCGGCAATCCAATCGGTATTGCCCAACCGGTTAATCCGTTGTTCGCCGCATCCGATGCAAAACCCGCTGAGATTCTGGCTACGTACCCGGATGGTTCCACAGCAATCGCCATACGAAGCCGAAAGTCCAGAACATCTATCTTCTCCGGTGCCCCTGGACTGACGTCAGATTTCTTAAGGTTCGCAGCAAAAAAAGCCGGAGTTCATCTGTATTCTGATATTGATTGCAACATATGGGCAAATGGTCCATTCATATCGCTGCATGCCTCCCAGGACGGCCCCGTGCGCATATACACCGGCCGTAAATCCGTGGTAACCGATGTCCTGACCGGCAAACCCGTAGCCAAAGGCCCAATCTTTACTCTGAACCTAAAACGCGCCGATACTTGGGTGTTGAAAATTGGACAGTGAATTGGATGAGATAGCAAGTTGTGATATCATGTAATTAGCTGCTTATTACATGTTGCAATGAGGTGTATTATGATTGACTTGACTGAAATACGTTCGCTTACCGAGTTTGTCCGACATTCCAAGGAATGTACTGACAAGATAAGATCGAAAAAGTCACCGATGGTATTGACCATAAACGGAAAAGCAGAACTAGTGGTGCAAGACGCAGAATCGTATCAGGCAATGCAGGAAAAACTTTACCATGCAGAGACACTTGAAGCAATACGAGAAGGACTCGAACAGGCAGAAAGAGGTGAATCAAGACCTGCCCATCAGGTGTTCGCGGAATTGGAAAAGAAATATGGCCTATCGCGTTGAATTAACTCCCAGAGCTACAAAGGATATCGATAAAGCATTCGAATACATAAATGATGCGGCTCCGACACGTGCGAAGCGTTGGTTATTAGGCTTGATGAAAACGGTATATTCCCTTGGACACATGCCTGAGCGATTTCCAATAGCGCGGGAGAGCATCGATTTCGATACAGAGATTCGGCAAGTTACATATGGAAAGCGCACAGGTATTTACCGAATCATATTTCGTATATACAAAGATACTCCAACCGAAGGAGTCGTCCGAGTCATCTTTGTACGTCATGGTGCACAAGACCGATTAAAACCAGAAGACCTGGACGAATAGCCTTAACTCAGCAATATAAAAATAATACGAGGCTGAGAAATCTCCCAGCAATGATGCTCGACCCTAACTTCCAAGGAGGAACCGGACATTGTCAGTTATATCACTAAATGGTGAGTGGAAAATAAAGGGTATTGACCCTGAGGGTAAGAAAAACGTTGAACTGGCTGGGGTAGTTCCCGGGCAGGTACATACAGACCTGGTAAAAGCTGGAATAATTCCAGACCCGTTCTGGCGAGATCAGGCTGAGCAGTGCCAATGGGTGGAAAACTGGGACTGGCATTACAGCCGCAGCTTCGAAGTCCCTGAAGATTTTGACACAACCTGGGTTGAAATAAACTTTGAAGGTCTGGATACATTCGCAACAATCATCCTTAACGACGAGGAAATTGCCAAAACAGCGAATATGCTTGTACCCCAGATTCTGGATGTAAGCAACAAGCTCAAACATGGCACTAACCATCTGGAAGTCCGCTTTGCAGGCCTCAGTAAATCCCTTGAAGGCAAACCCTGGCAGGATTTCTCCGCTGCATTCACTGCTGATAGAGTCTACGCCCGCAAAATGCAGTGCACCTTCGGCTGGGACTGGGTTCATCGCCTGGTCAGTGCAGGCATCTGGCAACCGGTTACTATAATTTCATATAAAGATGCACACTTAACGAGCACATTCATCCATACACTCAGTATTGCAGAAAACAAAGCTCAAATTGCCATCGAAGTTTCTGCTGAGAGTAAATCAACAGCTGATCTATCAGCCGATGTCACAATAATAGCACCTGATGGCTCGAATGTCTGGAATGGTCAGCTGGGAATTGCTGATGGAGTCGGATCAGCAAACATTGATCTTGACAACCCTCAGCTGTGGTGGCCGAATGGTTATGGGGATCATCCGCTGTATACATGTAATGTATCCCTTAAAAATGGAACTGAAGTCCTCGATACCGACAGCGTGGAGTTCGGAATCCGCACAATTTCAATAGAAGAGATAGACGACGAAGTTGGAACAAGTCTGACAATATGCATAAACGGTAAGCGAATATTTGCCAAGGGAGGCAACTGGGTACCAGCTGATGCTTTCCCGGCAACCATTACTCCCGAACGCTATGATCGATTGATCTACCTGGCAAAAGAGGCCAATGTAAACCTCCTGAGATGCTGGGGAGGTGGATTGTATGAGCCCAAGGCATTCTGGGATGCATGCAATAAGTATGGAGTTATGATCAGCCAGGACTTCCTGCTGGCTTGTGCAGAATATCCCGAGAATGATCCGGAGTTCATGGCCCAGCTTAAAGAGGAATACGCAAAAGCTATTGTGATGCTGAGAAATCACCCGAGCTTGATAATGTGGTATGGAGACAACGAACTCGGTTTAAACCATACCCCGGATGTAGAATATCCTGGTAAAAAGATCGCCCGTGAGATCAGCGGTCCAATTTGTGCAACACTCGATCCATCCCGTCCATTCCGTGCAACCAGTCCGTTCGGAGGCACCCCCAATAATTGTATGACTTCAGGTGACTGCCATGCATCTGCCTGGTATGACCCGAGCCTGTTCGAATCCGATATGAGCGATTACAGGGAGAGGATCATCAACACAGTCGGTCGCTTTATGAGTGAACACGCTGTGCCGGGTGCTCCTCCTATGAGATCCCTGCGTAAATTCATGACTGATGATGATATCCGCGATGGAGACGGTGGTCAAATCTGGGAGTATCACACCAACGACAACCCATATAACGGTGTAGAAATCACCCACTATAAAATGCTCGAGATGACGGCGCGTTGTCTATTCGGAACACCAAAAGACAATGACACCAGGATCGCCCAGATGGGTTATGCTCATTACGAGTGGATCAAGATGGCAGTCGAAGCCGCACGCCGCAAGAAACCCTACTGCAGAGGTATTCAGTTCTGGATGTACAACGACTGCTGGCCCGCAAGCGGTTGGAGCGTTGTTGACTATTACGGTTATCCCAAAGCTGGATACTATGCAATGAAGAGAGTTTTCAAACCTCTCATAGTATCTGTAGATTCCCGGGACGGCTACTACAATGTGTGGGTATGCAATGACTTGCAGAATCCTGTCTCCGGAGAACTCGATATAACCGTGCAGTCTTGGTCTGGTGAAGTAAAGCTTGTTAGACACATCCAGTTCACTGTGCCGGAGGATATTTCGCAGACCGTAATCAAGATACCAGCGGATGAACTTGCAGGGCTCCTGAACGAACAGAGCGTTCTGGTCTGCGACCTCACCAGCTACCAAGGCACCGACCGCGCGCTTTATTATGATTACATGCCATACAAAATGCAGTTGCCTAAAGCTAATCTGACGGTAACACGAGCAGACAGCGAAGATGGCGGGATATTAATGATCTCCAGCGAAAACTATGCCAGAGTTGTCACCCTGGATGCCGATGTAGACTTCAGCGACAACTATTTCGATTTGCTGCCTGGAGAAAGCCGCGCAATCGCCTGGACAAACCCGGCAAAAGACTTCGACGGCAAGATCGGCATTACTTGCTGGAACTGCGAATAGTGGGTGACAAAAAATGCAAACTAGTATCGTATCAACATCAGTACTATCTCTTGATGGCCAGTGGCTGCTGGCTCACGACAGTGATAATATCGGAAAGCAGCAGGAATGGTGGATAACTCCCAGGCCTGATGCAAAGCAAACGCTAGTACCATGGATTGCTCAGGATGCATTCCCCGGCACCCACGGTGTATTCTGGTATTGGCACGAGTTCAGTGCTCCTGCCAATCCACACATTAATGGCCGATACCTTCTGCGTTTCCATGCTGTGGACTATCTGGCTGAAGTATGGGTCAATGGCATCCACGTCGGTGAGCACGAAGGCAGCGAAACTCCATTTGTCCTGGACGCCACCGCTGCAATAAAACCAAGTGAAACTAACCATATCGCAGTCCGTGTGTTAAATCCTAACAACGACCGGATAGATGGGATCACACTCGCTGAGACTCCACACCGCAACAAAGTAACTCCTTTCGGCAGCGGTTGCAGCTACAATGTTGGCGGCATTTTAGAATCAGTCGAACTACTCGTCGCTCCGGTAGTAAGAATTGAAGACTTATATGTCATTCCGGATGTAGAGACCGGTGAGATTAGGATCACAACAACTTTCCTGAATGCCGGATCAGAAAACATCGGTTGTGAAATACAGTTTACCGTAGCTCCCGCCATCACCGGAGAGACCATCGCTACCACGCTCATCCAACAGACAATAACGGTTGGTCATTCTGTAGTCGAAACACGGATAATCATCGATAACCCTCGACTCTGGGATCTTGAGCATCCATATCTCTACCGTGTTACTGCCGGAGTGAAACAATCAAACACCAACAACAGTCAGTCCATAGATGAACGCTCCGTCCGCTGTGGGTTCAGAGATTTCCGGGTCGAGAAAGGCTTTTTCAGACTGAATGGCAAAAGAGTATTCCTTCGCAGCACACACACCGGCAACCATTCCCCCGGCGGACAGGTCATCTCACCCAAGAGCAAAGACGTGCTCATTCATGATCTGATCATCGCGAAAAATCTGGGGTTCAATACCGTAAGGTTCATTTCAGGAGTGCCGCATCCATACCAACTGGACTTCTGCGATGAAATCGGGCTGATGGTCTATGAAGAGTCCTACGCAGGTTGGTGTCTAGGCGATTCTCCCGACATGTCTCGAAGATTTGATTTCTCAACCAGGGAGATGATAATCCGCGACCGCAACCATCCCAGCGTAACTATATGGGGATTATTAAATGAGACAGTTGACTCTCCGACCTATGTAAAGGCAAAAGAAAGCCTGCCTCTGGTCCGTGAGTTAGATAAAACAAGACTGGTCCTGTTCAGCAGTGGTAGATGGGACTGCGATCCAACAGTAGGTTCAGTCTCAAATCCCGGCAGCAATGAGTGGGAACACGTCTGGGGAATCGAATCCCCGGATGCTCCGAAGCAGGAAATGACCAATATAGGTGGTTATACCAGTAATGCCGGAGATGCTCATGTTTATCCGGGTGTTCCGCAGACTCAAGAAATCAACAGCTTCATCAGAAACCTCGGTAAAGACGCCAAGCCTGTCTTCCTGTCCGAATATGGTATAGGCAGCCAGATAAACGCCATTAGGGAACTCAGAAAATATGAGGAAGCCGGACTGAACCTGGAGGCTGACGACGCCGCGTACCTCCGCAACATGTCCAATAATTTCATCGCTGACTGGAACCGTCTCGGATTCGAAAACACATATCCTGTCCCTGAAGACATGCTCCTTGACAGCCAACGTCTGATGGCACGCTGGAGAACACTCGGGTTCAATCTGATCCGTTCCAATCCCCAGGTATGCGGGTTCAACCTGACTGGTATGCTCGATCATGCAATCACCGGAGAGGGCCTGTGGACGTTCTGGCGAGAGTTCAAACCGGGGATTGCAGATTCTGTATCAGACGGTTGGGCTCCGCTTCGTTGGTGTGTATTTGTTAACCCGACACATGGATACTCCGGAGAAGAGTTCGAAGTCGAAGCAGTTTTAGCAAATGAGGATGTGCTCAAACCGGGAGACTATCCAGTATGTTTCAAAATAACAGGACCGGCCGGCACTGTATGGGAATTCAAGTCCATATTCAATATTCCGGAACCACCTGCCGGTGGAGAGTGCCCGTTGGCAATGTCAGCACTCAAAGAGAATATTAAACTGGATGTCCCGGCTGGTATATACGAATTCACAGCCTATATGGAACACGGTGGAGCACCAACAGGTGGCCGCTTGAAGTTCCACGTATCTGATGGCAAATTACTACCAAAAGTCGAGAGCCCGATCGCTCTCTGGGGTGTTGATAAACATATTGAAGACTGGTTGGCTTTACAAGGAATAAGCTGCAATCAATTCACAGAGACATGTACAGATAGCTGCGAAGTCATATTAGTTGGGGATAGTGCAGAGCTCTGCGGTAACCTTAACGGATGGACTGAACTCGCTAAGTGTATGGCTCAGGGTTCGGTAGTAATATTCTCATCACCGGATGCATTCATGAGAACAAAAGGTTTCACCGATGAATCAACAGAACAGATCGATCTACTCGGTTGGTTGCCGCTCGAAAACAAAGGTGAGTTACGCACATTTGGTGACTGGCTGTATCATAAAGAAAGTGTAGCCAAACTGCATCCCATATTTAATGATATGCAGTGTAAGGGAATAATGGACTGGGACTATTATGAGCAAGTCAGCAGCAACAGGTTCTACGCCGGGCAGGACACGCCGGAAGATGTCGCTGCAGCAGCCTTTGCGTTAGGACACTCGGGAGCTCCAGGAGGATATGACTGCGGAGTTATGCTCTGCTCATATCCATTCAAGGCAGGCCGGTTTATATTAAATACGTTCTCCGTGCTGGAACACGTTAGTAAACATCCGGCGGCAGAAAAGCTTCTTTTAAATATGATCAACTATGCATCCTGCTTAAAACCCGAGCGATCATCAGCTCTACCGGATGACTTTGACGAACTGCTGGACAGTATCGGATATAAATAAAGGACAGCTAATTTGCTCTTGAAATTATTAAAGACAAAACTGGTCAAATGGCTGTTGATAATAACCCTGGCATTGCTGATTGGTGTACCAATCGGTGCCAGGGTTTGGATTACTTGCAGAGTACAGGACAGGATATACTCAGATTTGAATCAAGTTCCAAAATGCCATATGGCAATAGTGTTGGGAAACCAGGCCCTACCAGGTGAAATCCCTTCGCCAAAGCTGGCCAGTCGTTGTGACAAAGCGATTGAACTTTATAAGGCCGGCAAAGTTGATCAACTTCTGATGACTGGTGATGGACGTGCAAGCAGTAACAATGAACCAGTAACTATGCGTAAATACGCTATTTCGAAAGGTGTACCGGAGAAAGCTGTAATCTGCGATCCACTGGGAATGCGGACATATGATTCGGTTTATCGGACTAGATATATCTACGGTCAAAAATCAATAATCGTCGTCACTCATTCCTATCATGTCCCTCGGACATTGTTTCTGGCCGGATCTGTTGGGATAAATGCATATGGTGTCTCCTCTGACTTGCCAGGCGAACCCAGAGATCAGATTAGAGAGTGCATGGCTTGTGTCAGTGCTCTATTGGATGTATATGTTTTAAAGCCGGAACCATCGATGCAGAAGAGATAGAGCCAGATTCCAATGTTTTCTTGAAAGATCAGGAGCCGCATCGCCCTGGTCTTTTTCGTTTTAACTCCAAGTGGGTAAATATGTAATGTAAATGGAGATGTAACCCTGGACACTATTGAGGGTAATGGTTTGTGTGCAGGAGGAAATCCAATGAAAGGAACAAAATATCTTGTAGGTGCAATTGCGCTACTGATGGTAATGACAGCAATCGCACAAGCCTCGCCTAATAGGACGCTCACACCTGCGGAACAGGTGGGCTTGATATATATGCGCCAAGCAGAAAAACTTGAACATGATATATATTTGGATTTAGCAGATATGTGGGATATTCCCATATTTAACAATATTGCCAATAACGAGCAGAATCACATGAATAGTATCTTGGGTTTGCTCAATAAATATGGTCTGAGAGATCCAGTAGCCGGTTTGGAGCCTGGTTATTTTCAGGATCCTATGTTAGCCAGACGTTACCGAAGTACTGTAACGCAGGGTGAGGTATCGCTGATATATGCTTTAAGTGCAGCTGCTCAAACTGAGGAGATTAGTATAGGAGACTTAGTACTCAGGATAACTCAAAGTAATAAGCGAGATATCAAAGAAGTGTATAACAACCTGCGTTTGGACTCAGCCAACCATCTGCGGGCGTTTGTAGCAGAACTTTCCAATCGTGGTATAACATACAGGCCACAGCACCTTGCTCCCGCCTTATACAAGATAATTGTGTTTGGTTATGGAAGTGGCAGAGGGGCAAGCCGGCTTGTTCCGAACGAAATGTAAATAATCCACATAAGAAAAACATAATAATATGGCCAGAATGCACCATATTTTAACAACACAAACAATGCCTTCTGGCCAGTTTTTATGTCCACATTTTGATCAAATCGTGCTATTATATCTCGTCGCCATAACTTTACCACAAATCACGGTGGAGATGTTTACCTGACAATGATTAAACTGATGACCTACAACATTTGCGGTACCTTGGGCATGGATAACAAACATTCTATTGAGAGGATTGTTGATCTCATTCGCGGTGCTGGGGTTCAGATTGTTTGTCTGCAGGAAGTAGACCAGTGTCTGAACCGGAGTGCTTCAATTGATCAGCCGGTGGAATTTGCGCAAGCTCTCGGAATGAATGTTGCTTTTCAAGGTAACTTAAAAATGGATACCGGATGGTACGGTATCGCTGTTCTAACATCCTATAGCATCATGCAAGAACTAAATCACCACTTAACAAGTAAAGACGAACCCAGAGGTGCACTTGAAGTCGGTATCAGCACTCCCGAAGGAAAGCTCACTGTCTTCTGTACACATTTCGGTCTGGAACCTGATGAGCGTGAAATTCAGGCAGAAGAACTAGCTGCGCTGGTAAACTCTACTGAAGGTCCCAAGATCGTATGTGGAGATTTTAACGAGGAAGCTGGTGATGCTGGAGTAGCAAGGCTTATAGAATATACCTCCCTGATAGATGCATATCCAAACGGTAACCTCACTTTCGATTCTGTAAATCCTACTTGCCGAATAGATATGATTCTCTGCAGCCCTGATATCAAAATTGACTCGGTTTCGGTAATAGAAAGCCAGGCTTCAGACCATTTGCCTCTGGTTGCAGATTTTAGTATTGGTCTATAGACCACATCAATTGCTTTGAAATAGATTGAGCCCTATTTATATGTTTGATTCTCAGGAATAATGGTGATATTTTATTAATCAAGTTCACTATTCCTTTGTATTGAATAGAGGTACCTAAAATGGATTTTAGATTCTCGCGATCTCTTTATGTTTCCCTGATAATCACTGTATTCTGCCTATTATGCATTACCAGTGTTGCATTTTCCGCTGATGCCCGTTCACAGCGTTCATATGTCTCCGGTAATTACTTCCTTACGCTCGATAACACCCAATGCGGATTCGTTAAAGCATTTGATGGTGGAAACATCGGTGCTGAAGTGATAAATGAACCATCCGGACCATCATATTATATAAAGAAGCATATCGGACAGCCTAAATATGAAGATATCACAACGCTTATTGGGTTTTCGATGAATAAGACAGTATATGAATGGATACAGGATTCCTGGTCGATGAAACATACTCGACACAGTGGTTCTATAGTGTCTATGGACTACAATCTCGACGCTAAATCTGAACGTCAGTTCACAGAGGCATTATTGACTGAAACTACAATACCGGCTTGTGATGGTTCAAGCAAGGAACCATCATACATATCAATCACGTTTGCACCTGAACTCATACGGACAGCAGATCCAAAAGCTGTTGATACTAAAAGTATCTCGAAAAACGATCAGAAAATCTGGATTCCCAGTAATTTCAAGCTTGCAATAGATGGCCTCGACTGTAACAAAGTAAGCAAGATTGATTCATTCACAATAAAACAAATGGCCGTGAATGACGCGATTGGAGATGCCCGCGATTACCAGAAAGAACCGGGGAAGCTCGAATTCCCAAACTTGAGAATCACTATTTCTGAAGTATCTGCTAAGAGTTGGATAGACTGGCATAACGATTTTGTCATCCAAGGCAATAATGATGAATCCAAAGAGAAAAATGGGACCCTGACGTTTCTAGCACCAAACCTGAAAGATGTTCTTGCTACAATCACTTTCTATAATCTGGGGATTTTCAACATTGCTTCCGATAAATCTGAAGCCAACAGCGATCAGATCAAACGGATTACCGCAGAACTGTATTGTGAGCGTATGGAGTTTAGGCTGGGCGGTGGTATAACATCCAAACCAGGGCGGAATGCAAGACTATCGCAATAGGTAGACTAGGTAGAATGAGCATTAAGATAACAATCCTGATATTTGTATGTGTTATGTGCATAGGAATTCGTTCTACGGCTGCGAAAGAGAGGGCAAATACAGTGATGAAAATATCTGCAGGTCCGCATCTGTTCATTGACGACTATTTGATCTCAGAGCAGAACAACCTGAAACGACGAATCAACCAACCTCAGAGACTTCCACAACCAGTAGTAACGGGCGATGAGGATAAATGCTTCCAGCCATATGTGACTGTCGTTCTGGATCCTGAAACAAAGAAATTCAAAATATGGTATGGAGTACCCGAGAATGCGAGCCAGACTCACTTGGCATATATGGAGTCCGATGACGGCACAAACTGGACTCGTCCTCATCGAGTGCTCAATGACGCAGCAGTAATCTCGTTTGGCGCAAGTGTCATTGATGAAGGCCCCAACTACTCTGATATTTCAAAACGATACAAATATGGATGGTGGGGTGAAGGCGGACTTAAGATCGCTAAATCTGCTAACGGCCTGGACTGGACCCTTCTCGCTCCGGGTGTCGTCTTACCTCACAACCACGATATCAACAGTATACACTGGGACCCTATCCGAAAACGCTACATCGCTCTGGTTTCATCATACACAACCGGTGATAAATGGACAGGCAACCGCCGCATTCCAATGCAGAGTGTAAGTGACGACCTGGTCACCTGGAAAGCACCCTGGAGGATTATCGAACCGGATGAGAAAGACGAAGGAGAGACCCAGTTCTACTGTATGTCCGGAGTTATAGCTCGTGGTGATCTGCTGATCGGTACACTTAAAGTGCTCCGAGATGAGGTTGTTGCAGAAGGTGCACCAGCTGGAGCGTTTGGAGTAGGTTATACAACGCTTGCATGGAGCCGTGATGGAGAACACTGGGAACGCGACCGCGAAGCCTATATGCCCAGGAATCTTGAACCCGGCACCTGGGATCACGCCATGACCTGGGCTGATTGCCAGCTTCTTGTAGGAGATGAGATTTACATCTACTACGGAGGTTACGCATGGGGCCACAAATGGGAGCGGTTTACACAGCGCCAGATCGGTCTTGCTCGGATGCCGCTGGACCGCTATGTCTCCCGTGCTGCCGGAGAAGAGCGCGGAACTCTGCTCACACCTCTCATGACTTTCGACTCTTCGAAAATAACAGTCAATGCCAAAGTCGATGGTGGACTACAAATACGTATCCTGGATGAGTCAGATAAACCCATTCCCGAATTCGACTGGACAGACTGCAAAGTCATCAAGGGTGACTCCATACGACACCTTGTGCAGTGGAAAAAGAGTCTATCAACATTGAAAGGTAAGTCCATCAAACTGGAATTCGCCATGAGAAACGCTCAGGTCTACGGGTTCACTTTGTAAAGGTTGTCATCCTGAAGAATGAAGGATCTGCTTTTACTTGCTTGAGATCCTTCATTCTTCAGGATGACAGTATACTCCTCTGCCCATTTCATTCCTGGACAATAATTAACTCGTATCGTCTGGGTGACTGGATCCTGCACTCCAGTGGTGGATTCTCCAGGGTTAAAACATCATTATCTAAAGAAATGATCCGAACTGACTTCATCTTCTTTGAAAATTTCAATGTCAGCCATCCCGGTTTTAACCATACAACTTTTGATGGAGACGGGACTATACTGCCGTTCGTTAAATTGGAACCTGCGGCATTTAGTACGTGGATCAGAAACCTGCCATCTCTATCTTTGCGGAATGTGATCAACTGGCTGCCGACGTCCGATGCATCGATGCTGACAGGCATATCCGGAACATATCTCCGCAAGAGTTCGCCCATGCCTGCACAAATATCCGGATTTGGAATGCTCTTATACGGACTCCCTTCATTCACATAGTCTTGAAACGCTGCTGATTCAAACAACTCAGGTATGTAGATGACATGCCCTTTCTTATAACTGTGAATATAGGATTCCAAACTACTTTCAACACGTTTGGCATCCGTAATGACCATATCGGCTCGTATTTTGGTTGTAGCGATTCCCTGGCGTATTTTATCAGCTGTATTGATCCGGACACCAAACAATGACTCCAGCAGTTTTCTCCTCTGGTTCAGCACATCCCTGCCGGTTTGATCGCAAGTGCCGGTAAGAAACGTTGCCACAAGTGTTCCTCCTCTGGCAACGAATGCTTCAACAGCCGCCAACCTTGAGTCTGAAATAGCAAACACATTCGGCGCTACCAGGACTTTAATATCTTTGGGAATCCCTTTATCGAGTGTCTCATCAATGACTGCGCGCCAGGGGAGATAATTGTCCAGGCACGCGCTGCTCCAGGATGTGTACGGTACTGTATGATATGCTTCCCCGGCAGGATCAGCATTTCTGGAATCCCCTGAGAATAGTATCCCGATGGGTGCATAAGTGCTGGAGTCTGTTAAATATTCCTGATACTGTTTCTCGAAATTCCAATAGAGGCGTGTATCAGCATTTTTCTCCAGTCCGGTTAAAAATACTCTGGACAGCACAAACGGCATCCCATAAGCCTTTGCCAAGCCCCACATGAATACTTCCTCTTCCGGATCAAAGACATCCCGGGCAGTTGCAGTGTCAGCATATGGGAGCGCTGCGATGCATGTGCCCCGCAGTCTTGCCGCTTCTGAATATGCAGCAGCTTCTGTAGATATACGTCGCCAGCTGTAGAAATCCGCCGGGTTGTATATCTCCCAGAAAACACCGTTTGTGGAATCAACAATACTCTCTGCAGAAGTAAACGTGTTCTGCGGTGACCAGGGACTGGTTATTGAAACAGCAACTCCAAGGCAGAATATATTGGGAAAGTCCTTTTTCAACTTCCCGGAAAGCCATCGCCAGTATTCGTCCATCCATCCGCGGTGAATGGAATTCCACTCCCTCCACTGCGGACTTCCTACAATGCGGCTCTCTGTATATGCTTTTCGAATATCCCCGCCTGTCTGCTCCTGCCATCTCTTAGCACATACAGAGCATGAGCACCCCTGATAAAAACAGGCATCATCGCTCATAACAGCATCTACACCTGTTGACTTAACGAAATCCGAGAGTATTCGCCAGTAACTATCTCTGAATTCAAGATTGTTCGGACAGAATGAACGGGTCTGATACTCCGGCCAAACACTTGCAGAACCATCAGCACTGAAACTCTTCATCAGCCAGGATTCATGTTCTTTGGCAAACTCAGTATCACCGGTAAGGACTGCAGAATGGTGCTCACAGACCTTTATCCCCTGGGCATGGCACAGCTTAACTATCTTCTGAGTAACAGCTATCTGTTGCTGCATATTCGGGATATCGTTGTGCAAGTAGTGATGTCCACCACCTCCGATTATAACGCTGTCTACTCCCGAGCGGACAAAGGTCTCAATCTGCTTATCAATATCCTTATCACTGAGCTGTGGATGCACAAACCAGAAAGTCGGACGCTGAAAACCACTCATCGGCTTAGAATATCCATTAACACCACTAACAAATATGGTAAACATGCATACCGCAGTACATATGACTAGAAACGTGTTTCTGATTTCCCCCACCCCCAACTCAGTTTTCCTATCGTCAAAGTCCCAGAAGTTTCTCTGCGTTCAACTGGGTTATCTTGTCATAGCAGACTCGCGATATCTTCCCGCTCTCCACTGCTTCATTTATGAAAGGGACAATGGGGACAACCTGGTCTACGTGGCAGATATCTGTGCCGAAGAGTAGTTTGTCCTGGTAGTTTTCCATAAACTTATAACCGAATTCCGGATCTCTGGAGATTGCATTAAACCCGCTGCCTGCAGATATATCGGCATACATATTGGGATAACGCTTCAGGAAATCAGGAAGCTTACCACCTTCAGTAACCGGACCTGGAGGGTATCCACCACGGGTATCAACGGTCACATCCCCTGATATTTCTGCCCAGAATGCCATTGCATGCCCTATAAACACCGTTTCCGGCAATTCCTGCAGCATCTTCTCCAGTCTTGGCATTCCCAGGTCATCACCAGGACCATACAGCCCATACTTTACGGCCTCTGCCAGATGGAATAATACAGGTAACCCAACCTTACCGCAGTGGTCATACAGGTTCCTATACAAAGGATCATCAAAATACAGGTTTCCAGTCAACTCGCCTACCCCCTTGACTCCTTTACTCTTGTAGTCTTCAAGTATCCAGGAGAAATCAGTATCCGGGGAGTTGTTCCCGCACCTTGGATCAAAATTACAGAACGGAATAAACCGCTCAGGATGTCTTCCGGCAATACTCAGGGCCTCATCATTAGTAAGTGGATAAAATGAACACTCCGGACTCACACCTGTAGGGAGCAATACAGCCTTGTCAATCCCGAGGCTATCCATCTGTTTCAACAGCTCATACTCAGTCACTTCTGGCTCATCTTTAATGACGGGTTTATATACATGCACATGAATATCAATCATAACAATCCTCCTCTTGGAAGCTAAGTGCACATATTCGGAAATCATGTGATGTATTGTCATCATGACGAATGAAAGACCTGCTTTGTTTGTGATGTAGTTGATTCTAAAAGCAGATTCTTTGTTACACTCCTAAGAAACCACGGTGTTAGGACGACATTTCTAACTGTCATAACTAGTCTAGGTCTCTAATCGAAATAAGTTGGCACCCCCAACTTGGGGCTCAGAATGACACAGTATTTCCGAATATGTGCACTAAATATTTGGTATTTTATGTTCGATCCTGACTTGATTTGCAGGCAGGACTTCTGAAAGAAAGTATATACCAGTCAGCCACCATACACAAACATCGCATCGCAAAGACCATATCTTCTGGATATAACGAAAAATATATCTCAATTCCAGGTATTTTGGCCTAGTATACCGGGCTGAATATACCGAGAATTAGTTAGGTAGTAAAACAATTATCAGACCGGATATAGGCATTATAGAACAATATCCTGCAGTACATACAGGGAGCACTACATGAACGAAACAAATGAAACAGGCTACGAGCAGTTTGAGCAACTGGTAATCTTCCAGCTGGCTAACGAATACTACGGAGTTGATATCGGAGCTGTAAGTACTATCATCAGAATGCAGGAACTGACAGCTGTCCCACAGACTCCTCACTATGTCGAAGGAGTGATCAACCTCAGAGGCAGCATCATACCAGTGATTGATCTGCGCAAACGTTTCAATCTCGTTGAGAAAGAAATGACTAAATCCAGCCGGATAGTGGTTGTGGAAGCCAATGACATATTGATTGGTATGATTGTAGATGCAGTTGCCGAGACTCTTCGTATATCCACGGATCTGATAGAACCACCATCATGTATGATCTCGTCGGTAGACTCAGAGCATCTTAGGGGTATTGCCAAACAAGGTGACCGTTTAGTGATTTTGTTGGATATCAACCTGGTTATGAATGGTAAGGAATACGAAACAGTCATCAAAGGCAAACCTCGGAAAAATGCAGTGGAAACCAAAGCTGCATAATAGTACTACGTCCAAGTCTCGATATTGCTCAATAAGATATGTATGCAATTGCAGGGAGCATAATATATGCTCCCTGCAATTGCATCTACCAGCCCGTAATATTAATGATGCACTCACTTCTGCAATTATCGCTGGAAAAAGCAATGTCAGTGAATACTGCGGGGTGGTCTGCATACCACAACTAACAGCATCCCGGATTGATACCTAACTGAGCATTCCAGCGAACGCCCCCCAATACACGCCGTCATCAGATGTAACACTATAATCCCACTGATTCCAAGACATCAACAGTTCCACCACCCACATATACTCTACAAGTCCTTCGTAATACCGACAAGGTGACACTACACTTACCGCAAGCATTTTGTAGCATACAATACTGATACACAGTTGCACTACCTAGGTTCCCATCTTCTTTTCACAAATATAGCAAGAGCTCTACCTACGTGTTACACTATATTTTTGTCATCACTGTGACCCATTCTTAATATCTATTGACTTTGTTTAATCATTTATAATGCAGTTTATTTTGGTTTTACCCTAAGTATTTAATCTGTCAGGCCCGATTATATATACGTATATAGTTTTTAGTGTTCTTTTATATGTTTTTCAGTGTCTTATGGTAGAAGCTGGGTTATTCACTGTTTTCTGGAGTAATCATAGATAGAACAGAACACAATTTTCTTGGGGTCATTAATCAAGAAACAGTGGATAGCCCTGTGAAACTCATATCACATTATTCATGGTGCGGTGTTGACTAGGATCTGGTCTTCCTGGACAACAACACCATGGAGAATACGACGGTGTAAACACCGGTTTACATACAAATAAAAAGCACAATCAAAAAAACAGAGGTATGAAGATGCAATTAAATTCAATTAAACTGAAACCGAGACTCATCGGTGCTTTCATGATCGTAGCAGTAATCACTGCGGTCGTCGGAATCGTTGGGATAACCAACATGAAGAAAATAGACGCTGCTGATACAATGCTGTATGAACACATGACGGTTCCTATCAGCCAGTTAGCAGATATGAGCACCCTGCTTCAGCGTGTAAGAGTAAATCTTCGTGATGGGATACTCTCATCGGGAACTCCTGATGCTAAAACGTTCGCTGAAAACACTGCGTCTCTCTCTGCAGAACTGGATAAGAAAAGTGAAGAGTTCGGCAAAACGATCCTCGCTAAAGATATTCAGGCTGCATTTGACGAGTATATGTCGCTTAGCAAACAGTTTGATCCGGTAATAACAAAAACCATTGAATTGGCTGTCGCAGGAAATGGCAAGCAAGCTGAAGCGGAGATGAGAATTAATACTCCGCTAGCTAAGAAATTGCAGGCCTCGATGGACAAACTTGCCGAAATGAAAGTAGCTTCGGCAAAGGCAACTTCAAATGCAAATACTACTCTAGCAAACAAGAGCACCCAAACAATGACACTTCTTATTTGCGTTGCAATAGTATTGGCTTTATCTCTTGGACTAATCATTGCTTTGAGCGTTGCCAAGCCTACAACCGAACTGAAGAATATAGCAGATCGACTTGCACTGGGCGAAGTAGATGTAGAACTAAAAGTCAGTGGAAAGGATGAGATAGCAGATCTCACCCGTGCAATGAAACAAATGGTTACAGGTACCAAGCTTACAGTAGGTGCTGCTGAACAGATATCAAAAGGCAACATGTCTACTCATGTTGAGCCCAGGTCAGACAAAGATGTCCTGGCAATCGCCATGAACAATGTCGTCGAGTCCGTAAGTGGATTGGTAGCTGAAGCTGGAATGCTGAGCGAGGCAGCTATCAATGGCCGTCTGGATACAAGAGGTAATGCTGCTCAGTTTGATGGTGGTTTCCGAGATATAGTCACCGGAGTCAACAACACACTCGACGCAGTTATCGGACCTCTCAATGTTGCCGCTGAATATGTCGAACGCATCTCCAACGGGGATATCCCTTCGAAAATAGTCGACAACTACAATGGTGACTTCAATGAAATCAAAAACAATTTGAACCGATGTATAGATGCAGTAAACGCTCTAGTAGCTGACGCCAGTATGCTCAGTAAAGCTGCGGTTGATGGTAAATTGGACACCAGAGCTGATGCTGCTAAACACGGTGGTGATTTCCGCAAAATAGTCCAGGGAGTAAATGACACACTGGATTCAGTTATTGGTCCACTGAATGTAGCTGCTGAGTATGTAGAGCGTATATCTAATGGAGATATCCCTGCAAAGATAACCGACAACTACAACGGTGACTTCAACGAGATCAAGAACAACCTTAACAGATGCATAGACTCTGTTAATGCCCTGGTAGCTGATGCCGTTATGTTGAGCGCAGCTGCAGTGCAGGGCAAGTTAGACACCCGGGCCAATGCAAACAGCCATTATGGTGATTTCAGAAAAATAGTCCAGGGAGTCAATGAAACACTCGATTCAGTAATAGGACCTCTCAACGTTGCTGCTGAATATGTAGAGAGGATTTCTAATGGGGACATTCCTGCAAAAATCACTGACAATTATAACGGTGATTTCAATGAGATCAAAAACAATCTGAACAAGTGCATAGATGCTGTAAATGCATTGGTTGCAGACGCTAATATGCTCAGTATGGCAGCAGTAGAAGGCAAACTGGACACCAGAGCAGATGCAACTAAACATGGTGGTGACTTCAGAAAGGTAGTTCAGGGAGTTAACGAGACACTCGATTCTGTCATCGGACCTCTCAATGTTGCAGCAGAATATGTAGAACGAATCTCTAACGGTGATATTCCGTCGGTTATAACTGATAACTACAATGGTGATTTCAATGAGATCAAGAACAATCTGAACAGGTGTATAAATTCAGTAAATGCATTGGTTGCCGATGCTGGAATGTTGAGCGTGGCTGCTGTTCAGGGAAAACTGGACACCAGGGCAGATGCAACTAAACACAATGGAGACTTCCGCAAGATAGTCCAGGGAGTCAACGAAACTCTCGATTCAGTCATCGGACCTCTCAATGTAGCCGCCGAGTATGTTGAACGAATCTCTAATGGGGACATTCCCACAAAGATCACTGATAGCTACAATGGTGACTTCAACGAAATCAAGAACAATCTGAATAAGTGCATTGATGCGGTTAATTCGTTGGTAACTGATGCAGGAATGCTTAGTGTTGCAGCAGTAGAAGGCAAGTTAGATACCAGAGCCGATGCTAGCAAGCATGGTGGCGATTTCCGCAAGATTGTCCAGGGAGTCAACGAAACTCTGGATTCAGTTATCGGACCATTGAATGTTGCTGCTGAGTATGTGGAACGAATCTCCAATGGAGACATACCTTCCAAAATCACCGACAACTATAATGGTGACTTTAACGAAATCAAGAACAACCTGAACCGTTGCATAGATGCAGTCAATGCATTAGTCAGCGATGCCAAAATGCTGAGTGTTGCTGCTGCAGAGGGTCGGTTGGGTACCAGAGCAGATGCTTCTAAACATCAGGGTGATTTCAAAGAGATCGTGACTGGTGTCAATGAAACACTGGATAGAGTTATTGATCCCGTAAATGAAGCTGCTGCAGTCCTTGAGAGACTCGCTGCTAACGATCTGACGGCAAGGGTGAAAGGCAATTATGCCGGAGACCTTGGTAAAATCAAGAACAGCGTTAATATGGCAATAGAAAATGTAGGAGCGACGATCCAGCAGATTGCTGACGCCGCCGACCAGGTAGCTGACTCAACATCTGCACTCTCCAAGACAGCTGACAATGTGGGAAAAGCTTCTCAACAAATTGCACAGACAGTTGATCAGGTCGCTGCAGGATCTCAGGAGCAGTCCAAGACCGTGCAGAGTAGCGCAGAAGCTATGGAGCAACTGATGAGAGCAATCAGTGAAGTAGCTGCCGGCGCACAGAGTCAGGCTAAACAAGTCGATCAGACTGTCGGACTAGTCCAGCAGATAACAGCTGCTATCGACGAAGTAGCAAAGAACAGCAGCAATGTAGCCCAGGCCAGCCGGGAAGTCAACGAAGTCGCCATCAAAGGTGGAGCTCAAGTAGCTAAATCCGGAGAAGGTATGCTTCGTATCAAGGACGCCACAGACAAAGTCGGTAACATGGTCAAACAGCTGGGTGACAGCAGTAAACAGATAGGTGCAATCGTCGAAACTATAGACGATATAGCAGAACAGACCAACCTCCTCGCCCTAAACGCTGCAATTGAAGCAGCAAGAGCCGGAGAGCACGGCAAGGGATTCGCAGTAGTAGCCGACGAAGTTCGCAAGCTAGCCGAAAGGTCCAGTAAAGCCACCGGTGAAATTGCCGACTTGATAGGCACTATGCAGAGCATGATCAATGCTGCTGTTGATGCTATGTCGATTGGCAGTAAAGAGGTAAGTGAAGGGACAATACTCTCTGTTGAAGCTGGAGATGCTCTGAAGAGTATACAAGTTGCAGTGCAGGGAATAGTTTCTCAGATCGACAATATGGCAGCTGCAGCCCAGCAGATGTCTGCATCAAGCACTGAAGTAGTCAAAGCAATTGAGAATGTCTCTGCTGTAACCGAGGAAACCACAGCTGCTGCTGAAGAGATGGCTGCTTCCAGCAATGAAGTCTCACGACAGATAGAACAGGTAGCTGCGGTAAGTGAAGAAAACGCCGCTGCTGCTGAAGAGGTCAGTGCTACTACTCATGAGCAGACCGCAGCCGCCGAGGAAATGACAAGCGGAATCGCCAGTGTAACTGAAGACCTGCGGGAGTTGATGTCTGCATTCAAGCTTGATACAGACAATACACTGCAGGATGTAACCGGCAAAGTAACTGCCGGTAAACAACGCAAGGCTGCATAGGTCTATCTAAAGATGTGTTGGCAGTGGAACCCCCACTCCACTGCCAACGCTTAGTTTGATCATTGATTTACTAAGAAACCATTGGGGCTTGATGGCAATTTGCACTGCCATATCTAGTCTCGGTTTCTAATCGAAATAATCTGGATCTCCCTACGTGGGATTCAAATTAGACGAAAATGTTGTATTTTCTAGCGAGGAATGAGTTATGAGTGAAACAGTAGAAACCGGATACGAGCAATTTGAACAGCTCGTAGTCTTCCAGTTAGCCAATGAATATTATGGTGTCGATATAGGCGCTGTTAATACGATCATTCGGATGCAGGATTTAACCGCCGTGCCCCAGACACCGGTCTTTGTCGAAGGTGTTATTAACCTCAGAGGCAGTATTATACCTGTAATTGATCTGCGAAAACGGTTCCGCCTGGTTCAGGAACCAACAACCAAATCCAGCAGAATAGTAGTTGTGGAAGCTAATGGAGCGATGGTTGGAATGATTGTGGATGCAGTTGCAGAGACATTGCGCATTCCGACAGACATGATAGAACCACCCGCAGGCGTAATTGCTTCAGTGGAATCTGAGTATCTGCGAGGGATTGCAAAACAGGGCGACCGACTGGTTATTCTATTGGATATCGACCTGGTTATGAGCGGTAAGGAGTATGATAATATAATAAAACCCAAGATTAAAACAAACACTCCCGAAGCAGTAGCTGCATAACCTATTCACCGAAGGGAGCACCCCCACAGCTCCCTTCGGTGGGTATTAACAGCCTATTTCAAATCAAGCAACCTGACATCATCAACCCCATAAAACACAACGGTTTTGGGATAGTATCCTGCCTCAATCTCAACTTCCGGTCCTTTACCGATCTCTCGCACATTACCCATTGGATCGATAATAGTAATATTCTTTGCATTTCCGGAGAGTCGCACTGTTCCTGGATTGGTGGCAGCAAATACAGTAGCCATTATCCTGTTGTTGTCCTTAAATAGATACACATGCAGGTTCTCGGTTTCCAGAAGGATCTTATATGGACGCATGCCTGCATACTGGTCAAGGACAGCTGAGATTGTGCCATATGCAAATCTTGGACAGAAGAAATAGTCTACGAATCCATATTCATTAGCGTGCTGCCTGGGAGAGTCTAATTCCCTGCTGGAATACAGCATAATACCGGAGTTGCGGTGTGCCCAGCAATAGAAAAACTTCTGCATCTCAATGTACGCACCCATATATTCCGTGCATATCGAGTCAACCAGTGCACCCATCTCAGTGATCGCAAACCGTGGATTGGTGTATCCTGCATCCCTGTGGAGCCTAACTATGTTTGCAAACTCTCTTTTTAGGCCTGGAAGATCGCTGTGGCAGTGATATGACACAAAATCCGTCATGCCTTTGACTTGAGGAACTATAATCTTCGTCTTCTCCGGCTGAGCCTGACAGTAACCGCCATTTGTGATTTGTATGGATGAATCTATTCGAGCTGCTTCTTCGTCCACCTGCTTGACCATCGTTACAAACTCATCAGGGGTGCCCCCATACATGCCGGCATTATCAGGCTCATTATTGACCTGAACGAACCTGATCTGGTTTTTATATCGTTTTACAGTCTCTGTAATGTAATATCGATAAGTTTTGTCAGTGATAGGGTAAACCCATGGATATGGCGTGTTATACTTTGGCAGTATCGGACCCATTCCCTCGCCGTAGGGGACAGCCAACTGCAGGTCCATCTTGAGACCGCGCGATGTAAACATTTTCATGCATCGGTCAGCCTTCTTGAAATCAAGCTTCATCCCTGTTTGATCTGTTCTGAGTACAGGCATATCAATTCGTGAAACAGAGACACCCATTCTTGCTACAAGTTCGGCATCCAGGTCAGCGGACTCGTCTTCACTGAGTCCAGCGGGGTGTGCAAATCGTCCATCGGAAGTAGGAAAAAACTGTCTACCCGGAATACTGACCTGCCCGACCCAGAAATCATCAGTATCCCAAAACGCACGTTTATTGTTGTTTGGAGGACAGACAGAAAAACTCCTGACCAACCGCCAGGCACACTTTCCGTCCTTCATTCCATCCAGCAATATAAGGTAAGTTCCCCTACCCATTACTTTGAAAACGACTTTTTCCTGGAAGGGCACTTTGTATCTGTTTATTGACACCGCCCGCATGTCCCAGTCCAATATCGTGAGTATGCAGTCAGTCACTCCCTTATCATCGCATCTGACAGTGGTCTTGAATGGCACATTTGGCGATACAATCCAGCGGTATTGGCGCTGCGGTTCAATGGAAGCTGACACTTTCAACTTGTCTGCATCCGGTGATGGAGGATATACAGGAGCAATTCCCTCGGTATTCAGAGTCGGCATATCCGGATTCAGGAATATTTCTCTGGTCTGCACTACGCCGGCTTCAACCCTCGCAAGCGCCGCAATGCAGATTAACACAATTGCTGCAGATATTAAAATCAAAACCATCAATGCTCTGGGTTTGTTGTTCAATCCAAATCCTCCAAGTTACCAAGTCGCATTATAATAAGTTCAAGGCTACAACTGAGTATAGGGGATTTTCGAACAAAATGGCAAAAACAGATAGTTTCTATTGACAAGCCCCGTAAGTAGAATCATAATGAGTTTACTGATTGAGTTTGTTCCACGAGGTATGCAACGATGTATGATATAAAACTAGTCACTGCCATTCTCCTTCTGCTTCTGGCTGTATCCGCAACTGCAGTTCCATCACCTACCAAAGGTAAGCTTATCCTACAGTATGGATTTGATGTTCCCACAACCAATTTTGTGCGTGCAAATATAACCAATATGGAGAAAGTACCTTTTGATGGGATTACTATCTCTGACGGCCTGGGTTGGAGAGCATGGAGCAGAAACAAGCTGTCTGAAGCGGACATTGCCAAAACTGTCGAAAATCTCAAAGCCACGCGCTTTAAGAAATTCAAGCACAATCTGATCCCTCTGATTACATATTTCCCCGATGATCAGAGCATCGTCGATTGGTTCGAACCTGAGTGGTCGAATATCGCATACAACGCCGCTCTCATTGCCCGGTCAGCTAAACAAGGTAAGTGCGCAGGTATTGTCTTTGATGCTGAACAGTATGGGAACTATAAAATGTGGAACTACGAAGGTGCGCTTAAATCGAGACCATTCGAAGAGGTTTCTGCCAAGGTAAAAGAGAGAGGCAGGGAGTTCATAAGAGCTATTAATAAAGAGTTCAAAAATCCGGTAATTCTTGTGTTGTGGGCTTATGAACTACCTATCGTCTATCCTGGTGGGCCTGGTGAACTACCTGCTTATCCGTTACTCATGTCATTTCTCGATGGAATTATAGATGCAGCAACTCCGGGTACTGTTCTGGTAGATGGATATGAGTATGCATATGGCTATATAAGCCAGAAAGCCTTTATGGCCGGCAGAAAAATGATAAAAGACACAGCCCGCAATAAGATATCCTCAGTACCCGAGGCATTCGACAAGCATGTCCAGTATGGTTGTCCGGTATATCCTGACATGTGGTCCAGCCAGATACTCTCATACGACATTGATAATCCTGAAAACAACCTGTTTACTCCGGATTACTTCAGGACTGCTTTATATAACGCCATGACTGCCAGCGACAAGTATGTCTGGGTATACAACGAACATCTTAGGTGGTTTAGTTCTGATCCAAGGATGCCTGCCAACGCTCCAAAGCCTTATATCGATGCCATTGATCTGGCCAGAAAAGGTCCGGCTCCGGGTGACCATCCGGACAAGATCACATGGCCTGAGGTCAAACTGACTTTACCTGTGGATAACTGGCGGTTCGTTTTGGATTCAACACTTGGTACTGCATCCGAGGAGTGTATAAAGGCAGGTTATGATGACTCCGCCTGGCAACAGGTAAAGATCGGAGAAATTCCTTCATACACAGGCAAAGCATGGTATCGCTATAAGTTCACCGCTCCTTTATTAGCTGATAATATGAGAGCTTTCTTGTGTATCCCAACAGCAGATGAGTTCGCCAAAGTCTGGTTGAATGGCGAATATATAGGTAACTATGATATAAACCGCCATGGGGCCTATGGTTTCTATGTAATAGAGATATCCAAGGCCTATAAACCCGGCACAGATAATGTGCTGGTCCTGCAGATGGACAATAGAGAAGGTGGTTCAGGAATCAATAAACCATTGAAGATAACCGAATCCGGAAAAGCCTGGATGAAATAGTCCGAATCTCGATTGTCATCCTGTCGCGCAGTATGGACAGGATGACAAATCAATCACTTTCCCTGCGAAATAATGCTTTCCGTCAAAGTCTCATTCATGCTTCCGGATCGAAACCCTTCCAGGTCAACTGTAACATAAGTGAAACCATTTTCTTTTGCGATCTTGACTACAGACTCTTTGATTTTCACCTGCAGCAGAAGTGCAATCTCGCGTTGTCCCAGTTCAAGCCTCAATACTTCACCGTGATGTCTTGCTCTGAATACAGTAAATCCACTATCAGCGAGGAACTCCTCAATAGCCTCGACTTTTTTCAGCTTATCTCCGGTGATGCGGGAACCATATGGGAACCTGGAAGACAGGCAGGCCATAGGCTGCTTATCTGCGGTCGGTAAGTTATAAACTGCCCGGGAAATCTCACGTATGTCTGACTTGGTCAATCCACACTTAAGTAACGGGCTTCGCACATTCATCTCTCTGGCTGCTTGCATGCCCGGGCGGAAATCACCAACATCATCTGCATTTGCGCCATCGATCACAGCAGGTAAACCGTGCTCCTGTGCTATTCGCCAGATCTTTGCATACAGCTCCTGTTTGCAATAATAACACCGATTGGTTGGATTCTCGGCAAAACCGGGAATATCCAGCTCTTCAGATTCTACTACTACAAACGGTATTCCGCTGTCATTTAACCACGCAACTGCAGATTCATATTCCCGTTTTGGATAGGTTGATGATACGGCGATAACCGGAAGGCAGCGGTCACCCAACACTTCCCGGGCAACCGCTACCAGTAACGTACTGTCAACTCCTCCGGAGTATGCAACAACACACCCATCAAGGGCCTTAATACTACTCTTCAGATTCTGAAGTTTTTCCAAGACTTCGCTCAAGCCTGGCTAGCCTCCAGGGCCTGATTCAAGTCAGCGATGATATCTTCCAGAGTCTCCAAACCGACTGACAGTCTGACAAAATCATCGGATACACCTGTTGTTAACTGCTCCTCAGGGGTCAACTGCTGGTGTGTTGTTGATGCAGGATGGATAATCAGACTCTTTGCATCCCCGATATTTGCCAAGTGTGAGAACAGCTTTACGGAGTCAATCAGCTTAACTCCTGCTTCACGTCCACCTTTGATACCAAATCCTATGATGCCTCCAAAGCCACCTTTCAGGTATTTATTTGCATGTGCATTGTCCGGATGACTTGCCAGACCTGGATAATTGACCCAGGAAACAGCCGGATGGCTCTCAAGCCACTGTGCAACTGCAAGTGAGTTCCGTGAGTGCTCGCGAATTCTCAGTGGTAGTGTCTCCAACCCCTGAATGAACAGGAATGAGTTGAATGGAGACAGTGCCGGACCAAGATCCCGGAGAAGTTGGACTCTTGCTTTGAGGATATATGCTATTCCCGGAACAACAGCCTTATCGTGGTTGCCGAACGCTGCCCAGTAACTGACACCGTGGTATGAAGGATCCGGCTCAACTATCTCGGGGAACTTACCGTTGTCCCAGTTGAACTTACCGGAGTCTACAATTGCTCCACCAATGCTTGTTCCATGTCCACCGATATACTTTGTCAACGAATAGACTACAATGTCCGCACCAAAGTCGATAGGTCTGAATATGACCGGGCTTACGGTATTATCCACAATATATGGTATGCCGTGTTTGTGTGCTATATCTGCAATTGCAGAGAAATCATCTATATTGTTCTTAGGATTTCCAATAGATTCCGAGTAAACTAGTCTGGTATTCTCGTCAATTGCTGCATCCACATTCGCTGGGTCGGATGAATTTACGAAACGGACTTCAATACCAAGCCTTGGCAAGGTGTAGTGGAATAGGTTGTAAGTTCCACCATATAGATAGCTGGTAGAGACAATATTCTGCCCGACTTTTGTGATATTTAGAATTGACAGCGTGATCGCCGACTGCCCCGATGCAACTGCAAGAGCTCCGGTTCCGCCATCCAGGGCAGCCAGCCTCTTTTCCAAGACATCGGTTGTCGGATTCATAATACGAGTGTATATGTTACCAAACTCTTTCAAACCAAATAGATTGGCAGCGTGTTCTGCAGAATTGAACACATAAGACGTAGTCTGGTAAATCGGGACCGCCCGGGAATTGGTCGCAGGATCCGGCACTTGACCAGCATGCAAAGCAATAGTTTCAGCATTAAATCCGATATTCTCACTCATTTCATTTCCTCCAATATTATTAACAAGCATTAGTAGTCAATTCAGAACAGCCCTACAGTCAAACAACCATGCTTACTAAAGCAGGAATACTATACTATTCCTGTCGGGTTACTTTATTATAACTATCTCCCGGATTTTGGTCAAGTATTATTTGTATATAGATATCAACTCACATTTTTAGAATGCTGGTTACTATTCATCAGTTTACCCTTATTCCACGCACTTTCTCATCCAGATCAAAAGCTCCGACAATCTCCGATACCATCGAGATAATTCCAGCGCCAGTATCCTTCACCAACTGTATGTTGTGTTCCTTAATGCCACCGATGGCAACAAAAGGCAGAGGGATATTGTTGACAACATATTCCAGGTACTCTAGCCCGACTGGTTCACAGACGTCTTTCTTGGTCGTTGTAGCAAATATCGGGCCGACTCCGATATAGTCAATAATTTCTGCCATTTCCATAGCTCTTTGGGTTTGCTCGGGTGAGTGCGTAGAGAGGCCAATTATCATCTCATCGCCGATAAGTCTGCGCACAGCTGTTGGAGGTAGATCATCTTGCCCGACATGCACACCATCCGCTCCTACTGCCAAAGCCAGGTCGACATGGTCATTTACGATGAATGTAACACTGCTAGTACTGGTGAGTTCCCGGATATCCAGACACTCATCATACATTTGCCTGGTGGATTTATCCTTTTCTCGGTATTGGATAACCTTAATACCCGCTGCTATCATTTGTCTTACAGTCTCAATATTTCCACGCCCGAGTGAATACTCGTCCGCAGTTATCCCATATATATCAGCAGACAGAAAGTTTTCCATATTAGGTCTGTGTTTCATATTACTTGCTCCTTTGATTCACCAGTCTTTATAGACAGGTTGATGGCCGTGTGCGTACAACATACTTGCTATCTCTTCCACCGACCTGTCATCCGCGATCTCAAATTGACCGGTTTCATCATCGTGTGAGCGACCTCCCACGGCCGTGCAGGTCCCCCCAGACATTTTGGTGATACCCAGCCTGGTCATATTGTCTCTAAGACCAGCAGATTCACGGGTAGACAGTGTAATTCCGCTCCTCGGCATAAACAGCCTGAATGCAGTAACATATTGGACTAGATTTCTGTCGGTAACGTCGACCTCCGGCTGGAATCCTCCAAGCTGAGGTCGTATACGCGGTGGTGAAATACTTATCTCTACAGCGGGATAACGACTCTGCAGATAATCGGCATGCAGCCCGGTTATGAATGCTTCGCGACGCCAGTCCGTTAGTCCAAGCAGAGCGCCGATATTTACACTGTGCATTCCCGCCAGACATCCGCGTTCCGGGGCATCCAGACGGTATTGGTAATCCCGTTTGGGTCCGGCTGGATGAAGATAGGCATACACATCTTGGTCATATGTCTCCTGGTAAATAGTCAAACCATCCACCCCAGCTTCAATCAGTTCAATATAATCAGCTTCATTTAACGGGTATACTTCGATACTTACAGACGTAAAATATCTCTTGAGCACCTCAATACAATCCCTGATGTACGAAACAGATGAATGCTTCCGGGACTCCCCGGTCAGGAGCAGGATGTGTTTGAGGCCTGTTTCGGCAATGATCCGGGCTTCAGTTTCAACTTCCTCAAGTGTCAGTTGCATCCGGTGAAAGTTGTTGTTGGTATTAAACCCGCAGTAGAGGCAGTGGTTTACACAGTAATTGGCCACATAGACAGGCGTAAACAACTGCATAGTGTGTCCGAAGTGCTGGACAGTCAACCGGTGAGCTTTCTGTGCCATGTCCTCAATAAATGCCTCTGCCTTTGGTGACAGAAGTGTCAGATAGTCCATTCCTCCTAAACGGTCCTGCCCCAGAACTCGTCGGATATCGGATTCTGTTACCCGTTCAAAAAATAAATCGGTGTCGAAATCCTGATATTGTTCGATTGTATCAATAAAGCTCATAATTCATTCGATTCTGACAAAAATCCGGTCAGAGGTGATGAAGCGACAGCGTACTGCTGCACGGAACCAGGACCAGATAGATATGCCATACGTCCTGCAGCCACTGCCATTCCGAAAGCTTTTCCCATTGCCACAGGATCATCAGCCGTTGCAACTGCAGTGTTTACCAGAACTGCAGCAGCACCCATCTCCATCGCTTCTGCAGCTTCTGAGGGTCTACCTATACCGGCATCCACTATGATTGGCAGGGGGATGTCCTCAATCAAGATTCGAACAAGCTCCTTGGTTTTCAATCCCCGGTTAGTCCCTATTGGTGAACCCAGCGGCATTACTGCAGCAGCGCCAGCATCAACAAGCCTTTTCGCAGCCATTAAATCCGGACTCATATACGGAAGCACAATGAAGCCTTCAGCAGCTAAAACCTCGGTTGCCTTGATAGTCTCAAAGTTATCGGGCATCAGATAACGGTTATCGGATACCACTTCGATTTTGATCCAGTCACCGCAACCAGCAGCCCGAGCCAGCCTGGCAATACGTATTGCTTCCTCAGCAGTCCGAGCACCTGAGGTATTGGGCATCAGGACACATTCTTTAGGAATATAAGTCAGTATATTTTCCTCAGTAAAAGCCATATCGACTCGTCGCAGGGCCACAGTGATAACCTGTGCTCCGGAAGCATTTATTACATCCGGTATCATCCTGTTTGAAGCAAACTTGCCTGATCCCAGAAATAGACGGCTGGTAAGCTCTTTACCACCAATTTTCAATACATCCTGCATAATCCTATCCTCCTCCTATAATTCTAATGATCTCGATTTTATCTTCGGGCATCAGTATCATCTGAGCCCACTTCTCTTTTGGCGGTATGACCAGGTTGTGTTCAACCACCACCGTGCCTGGTATAAACCCTTTCTCTGCAACCAAAGACTCCAGAGTCAACCCATCAGCTACCTCGGTTTCTTTGCCATTGACATATATCTGCACTTGAATCCCTCCTGCACTTAAAACAAAAAAAGCACACCTGAATGTAGGCATGCTTTCTCAATAACTTTCCTACGCGGGCATTATCCCGATCAGGTCAAAAGGTAAGGTGTTCACAACACCACTCTCAGCCCATAAACATGAGCTCCCTTGTCAATATTCAATTTTTTAGAAGTGTTCTTGCTTAATGATACAGTAGATACTACTTAGCGTCAAACAGGAATTCGCTCAGGCGTTTGACATACTGATCTTGTTTGCATACAATCGTGGGAATTGCGGTATGTGTTCTATCGGGCAATGGAGGTTATGGGATGAATATAATGCTTCAGACTATTCTGATCTTGATCGTGTTACTTGCAATTGTGAGGACGGCAGATTGCAGCGTTGGAGAAGCTAAATACGGGATTGGGAAATGGACTGGCGAGGGCAGCGGAAATCATCGCGCGGTTGTCTCTGTTGCGGGTCCAGCTCCTGCAGTGTGTGTAAATATACCCTGGAGACGACGCGATATTGAACCTGAGAAGAAGGCTGTTATAGTCATTGATGCAGCTTCCGGAAAGCAGGTAGATAACGTTGTGCGGATCAATATAAACCGCGAATATGGGGACATCGCTTTCCAACCTGTCAGTGGTGCAGGAACCTACTATGTCTACTACATGCCATACACCAGCGAACAGGGGATTGCGTGGAAGACGAACTATATCCCTCCAACAGACAAATCTGACTCGGCCTGGTTGGATGCAAATCAACTGAATTCAGAAGGCATCAAAAATGACTCCTGGAAATCTCTCCCGGAAGCTCAATTAGTAGAAATACAAGCTAATGGTGAATTCCACCGGTTTGACCCGATGGAAGTTACAGCTACTGCAGAGGAGACCAGGCAGTTAATAGATACACACAAGAGTGATTCGTACATCGTATTCCCCGAAGACCGCCGATATCCTATCAGAATGCGGGATGAGTTGCCGTTGCGCTGGATCAAAAGTGGCTCCTCTTTACAGTTTAGCGGAGAAGCTTGTCGCAATGAATACTACACTTTCCAGCTGGGTGTATATGCAATATCAAAGGATATTGGCGATATCAAGATTAAATTCGATGATCTGAAGTCTGGCGGTTCAAAGATAATATTGCACTGCTTCAATTCAGATGGTGTCGACTTTACCGGGCACAAATTTCTGAAAGCAATAGCTGTGAAGCAGGGGAAAGTGCAGCCGTTATGGATAGGAGCGGATATTACCAAAGACGCCGAACCTGGATTATACGAAGGTTCTATAACATTGAAACCTGAAGGAATGTCGGAGTCTACGGTCAAGTTATCGATTGCTGTTCAGGACAAAGTGCTGGAAGACCGTGGCGACAGTGAGCTCTGGCGGATGTCCAGGTTGAGGTGGCTGGATTCACGCCTGGGTATAGAGGAAGAACCAACTTACCCCTACACTCCGGTCAAAGTTAATGGATCGGCTGTATCTATATTAAAACGAGACGTCAAATATACAGCGACTGGTCTACCAAAGAGTATTAACAGTTTTGGAAATGAAGTATTGGCCAGGCCTATCGAAATCAAGACCACAATCAGTGGTAAAGCTGTCCAGTGGAAGAGCAAGGGACTCAAGGAACTGAAATCAACTCACGCCTCCGTATTCTTTGAATCAACTGGTGATATGGGTCCATTATCCGTAACATGCCGGTCCAAAGCTGAGTTTGATGGTTACACGAACTATCGAGTTGTGCTCAAAGCTTCAAAAGCAATTAATTTGGATAATGTTACTCTGGAGATACCGGTACGTCGTGATATTGCTACATTTTTTACCGGATTTGGTTGCAATGGTGGCTACAGGCCGAAATCGTGGCAGTGGGACTGGTCGCAACGGGGTATTTCGTCCTGCTGGCTGGGTGAAGTCAACGCTGGTCTTTACTTGACCCTCAAAAATGGACCGGATATGTGGGATATCGAGGGCACCAAGTCACCAGATGCAGCTAACAGCTGGCATTCAGGGAAGTGTCTACTGGAGGAAGATGGCGATGCCGTCATTATCAAGTGCAGTACCGGTCCCGCCCATCTGAAAGCCGGAGAGCAACTCCCACTCAGATTCGGGATGCTGATTACTCCTGTGAAACCGATCAATATGGACCACTTCAACCAACGCTACTACCAATTCTACAACAACATCGTTCAGCCACAAGATGCAAAAGCCCTCAATGCAACAGTCATTAACATCCATCAGGGCAACGAGTTGAATCCTTACATCAACTACCCTTTCCGTACAGTAGACAAGATGCGTGACTACATAGATCGTGCTCATGCGTTGGGTATGAAAGCCAAGATATATAACACCGTGCGTGAGCTCAGTAATTTCTGCGCTGAAATATGGGCACTGAGAAGCCTTGACCATGAAATCTTGCAGGCTGGTGGTGGCAAAATGGGTGAGTCCTGGCTGGTTGAGCATCTTGTAGATGACTACCAGTCAGCATGGCACCAACCGTATGCCAACGGAGAGATCGACGCTGCGATGGCGACAACTGGAACTTCCCGCTGGTGCAATTACTATATCGAAGGCGTTTCCTGGCTCGCGCGGGAGCTTGGACTGGACGGAATCTACATCGATGGCCTCAACTATGACCGTGAAGGAATGAAACGCTTCCGAAGAGCACTGGACACTGGCAAATCAGGGAACCTTCTGGACCTTCACGATGGCGACAACTTTAAATGCGGAGACGCACGCAGGAGTTCCTTTCTAACTGCTGCAGAGTTCACCCCCTATCTCAACAGCCTCTGGTATGGTGAGATATTCAACTACGAGGAGGAACCTGACTACTGGCTGGTTGAATTGTCAGGGATACCATTCGGTCTGATGGGTGATATGCTCCAGATGCCAATTAATCCCTGGAGAGGTATGACATTTGGTATGGCTGGTCGCTACTGGTCGGGTGCAGACCCACAGTATCTCTGGAAAACCTGGATTGATCTCAAACTCTCCGACTGCAAGATGATCGGGTGGTGGGATACTAAATGCCCCGTGAAGACAGGTTACAAGGCAGTCCTGGCAACAGTCTATAAAAACAAGGGATATGCTGTCATAGCTCTGGGAAGTTGGGCAAAACCAGCTCCCGGGGCCTGGGAACACTGGCCTAATATGATAAAGCTGCAGGTCGACTGGAAAGCGCTGGGACTGGACCCTAAAAAAGTAAAACTATACGCACCAGAGATCAAGGATTTTCAACCCGAGCGCAAGTTCGAGTTAACAGAGGAAATCCCTGTGGACTTTGGAAAAGGTTGGCTGCTAGTGGTCAAGTAGAATTGTCCTTGTACAAAACGTCGGTAGATACATGTATCTACCGACGTTTTGTAACACCATTGATTCATTTCAAGCTTTGCCAAATGCTCATCATATCTGCGCTATACCCTCCAAATGGCATCCCGCCAAAGTATATTATGCTCCCCTTACCTACCGTGCGGCGTGCACAGATAATTTCCTCACCCAGACTGAACAGGTTTTGACTACCATTGGATAACCTTGCACCATTGACGAACCATAGAGATCCACCGGTAAGCCCGGGGATATGAAGCGGTTTTTTGAAGACAAAACCTTTCAAGCTATAGCTGCTGATGCCGTGTCCTTTGAAATGGACAGGAAGTATGTCCTCCAAACCCGATCCGACATATCCGCCTGGCTTTCCGGAATTTGGCCCATTGATAAATATAAGCCGTCCACCGCTCTTTACATACCCTCGAACAGCATCCACACCACTCTCACCCAATGCCCACAGAGGTGCATTTGAAATCACAACACAGTCGTATTTCCCGATCTCCTGCCAGTTGACCCCGTGGCTTATTGACCAGCTCTGGTTGTCACATTTTATCGGCCATTGTGTATATTGCATCCCCCGGGACTCTGCAAAAGCCGTAATGCCGTAGTATTTATCAAATAATCCCCGGATATGCAGAATGCCTTTCCCACCTGTAAATTGCAATGGTTGACTGGACGGCTTTCTGTTGAGATTATTTACGAATGAAACACCGGTCCATCGCCTGCCGAGCATAGAATCAATAAGTCGCGGTGTTATTGATTTCTTTCCACCCAGCTCAAGCATATATAGACTGCTTACTATCGAACCTGCATCCGCTACTGGGAGTATAAATGTTGTATTTGCCTGTGTAGAAGGCCTATCTGCAGCATCGGTCTCATTCTCAGAATCCCAATCATGGGTGCAGAAGACAAGTACACGCGATTTTTCGGACTGCTTGAACGCAACTCCACCTAACTGTCCATATTTTGCAGAAACAGAAATCGTGCGGACGACTTGAGGCTTATTACCCGTAAGCTCGTATTCAACAATCTTTCCGCCTTTGTTCATTTTTCCAGGAAAGGCTATAAATAAATGGACAGTATTGTGGTTGTTCGACATATCAGCTGCAAGACCGCAGGCTGTTTCATCAAACGATATAAGTAAGTGTTCGCTTATGATCTTCCCGTTTGCTCCACACTCAAACCAGGTAAGTCCACGTTTTCCGTCACGGTCCGTGCACAAAGCAACTATGTCATTGTCGCCATCACGATCAAAATCGCAGAATGTCGCACCCGTATAATGCCGCCAGGCCTCAACAGGCGCAACTTCATTCACTTCCGGTTTCCTGAAAGTCCCATACCGATCAATATTGTATACACGGATATGTGAGTATCCACGGTTGTTATCGACCGGAGTCATAAGCTCCGGGTATCCATCACTATCCCAGTCTCCAGCGGCAATCCCGGTCCAGGTCTCATTAGTCTGCTTCAAACATCTGTAGTCCTGCAATTTCCAGTCACTGCCAAATTGCCACCATTCCAGATAGCACGGGCTGCGGTCGTATCCCAGTGAACTGCTCAGCACAAGATCATTCAGACCCGACCCAATAGGCCTGGCGGACTCTGCCGGTGATTGTACAAACATCATCGCCGCTATTAAGGTCAGGACCGCAGTCGCTTTCATTCCTGGCTCTTTCGCTCTCTAAACACAACTACACTCCAGAGCTTAACATCTGGTACCTTCACAGTCACTCCGTCCTTTGTTTTCTCAATCGCCAACGGTTTGGCAAACTCGGAGTAAACATCGGTCCCGTCCGGTGTAAGGACAAACGCATCAACCTGCTTGTTTGCCATATTCTTGAATGTCACAGTGACATCTTTGGCTGGTTCTGCAGGCTGCTGGTTTATCGGATAATTTTCCGGCAGATTTATCATATGCACCATCAGATAACGTGTACCGTCCTTCTCGATCCGCTGCTGAACCAAGTCATCCCACCACAGTCTCGTAGGAGCTTTTACATCAAATAGTTTGGATGAATCTGCAATGTGCCTGATGTCCGGGTCCCAGAAGAACCTGCTGAATCTGAATGTGAATGACCTGTATGGATATGGCCCCCAGGTAGCCGGACTGGGTTGATTGTCCCACCCGTTCATAATCTGAAGCTGTGCTCCACAGGCAGTCCCTGTTGCTTCCTGGAGCTCGCTAGTGCTCAACATATACCCACAGTGCCTGTAACCGCCGACTTCTCGTGAGGCAGCAACTTCATCATGCAAGTATTTCGCGAAAGTTTTCATATTGTTGAGATCGGTGCCGGCAAGGGATGCAAGATACGCACCCTCCCACAGGCAATATACACCTCTGGCCTTTGCCTGGAATGCCTTTTTGCTCTGTTTTTCAAGCCCATAGGACACGCTGCCGGCGTTATAATGCATCAGACAGTCTGGGCCGATGTTCTTCTTTATCCAGTTCTGAACGTAGCTGTTCCATTTCACCTGTTCTTCATCTGCATCATCGCTGACAACCTTATGGAACTTACCCTGCGAATCATAGACATTTCCCGGCGCTGGAAGTCCATCACTGCGAAATCCATCCCAACCAAACATCTCAACTGACTTCTTGAGTTGATTCAGCATATACTCTTTCATCTCAGGTCGCCAAAGGACCCCGGAGGAGAACCATTGACCAGTAGAACCAGGCACTGTCTCAGTTCCTGACATTTTATCGAGTATTTCAACATCGAAATTGCACAGTCCTGGGAAAGGTCGCCCAAAGCGGTCATAGTTCCACCACTGTGGATGAGTCCGGAGAAATTCGACTCCAGCAGGCCCCCATGATGCACTTATTATATATGAGAACACGTTTATACCGGACTTATGACACCCATCGATAAGAGCTTTGATGTTAGCCTTGGTCTCTTTATATCCGGTCTGACCGCTGCGCCACTCATCCTGCACAGGGGCCATACTCTCCCATCCGGAAGGCTGCCAGGAAAACACATCTACTGCAGTATTGTGCCATCGTTTGTAGATACCAACGAGTTTTTCATCGACTTCTTTAGCCCCATTCAAACCGCCAAAATTGCAGACTCCGGCCCAATGTCCAACCTGCCAGGGATATTCACCCACAGCAAAGAATGCCCAGCCCACCACTGGAGCTTCCCCGGGTGCAGCAACCTCGAGCCTCAGAGAGTGTCCCCATTTCCGGTCTCCAGGCACTTTCCATGTTCCTGTGATCGTCTTCTTTTCACCGGGACCAAAACTGATCTTCTGTTCCATCACCGGTTCAGTTTTATCGAGTTCACTGATCACCTGCATTTTGCATGTCAGTTCTTTTGACTCTGTCCCCAGATATGTTACGCTTACAGCAAATGACGCTGTTTCACCGGGTTTAAAACACACCTTCTGAGCAGCAATATCATCTATTCTCAAGCTCTGACCAAATGCCACTGTCGAGAATAACACCCCTGCAATTGTGGCCAATAATATATAAAGCAGTCTATTGCTCAATTTGTGCCAACTCCTTTTTCTGTCGATTTCAACAAGTTCCCGATCACACCCGCAAACCATTTCGGATAACCAGCTGACTCCCAAAACCCTCCACTGATCTTTCCATCCACTAAAGCTAGTGGAGTGTAAACAGCACATACTCCCTTACCGCGTTCTCTGGTAAGTAGAATAGGATTAGCTCGCGAACCAACTGCAATCCTGGCATCAGCATTTATCTGACTAACATCAAGGCAGTATTGCCACATACCTGATTTGGTATCGGTAGAATCAAGTGACTGCGGTTTTGAAGCGCGAGTAGTCTTCCAGAGGGAATCCAGGCTAACCGGCAGCAGTTTTTCAGCAAACTCCGATATCTCTCCTGCACCTATCGAACACATTGGGCCTCCAATAAACAGAAGTATTCCGCCGTGGCTTACATAGTCATCAAGCATTTCCCATGCATCATCAGAAAGCCCATCCATTGGAATATGGTCGGCAATAATCACATTGTAAGACATCAAGGTTGCATAGTTTGTTGGGAAATTGGTAATGGATGAGCCAAAAGTTCCTCTCCTGTATGCCCCTTGAACAATCTCAGCATTCAAAATGTTGCCAACCTCATTCAAGCGATATTTATCAGAGAACAGCCCGCGAAGATGCAAAATCCGACGTTGAGAGTTCGATGCCACCGCCAGGTTTTCGGGTTTAAAGCGCTCTCTGACACGTTTCGGTCGAGGTTGTTGATAGGTTGTCTCGGAGAACAATATCGCTAGTCCTGGTCGATACATCTCAAAACTCTGGTTGTTTCCCGAAAGCGCAAGTGATGTATCGAGAATTAAGTTGGTCTTCTCGGCAACATCCGAACCAGCTAACTTCATTCGTAAAGGAGCAACAGGATTTGATTCGAGCTTGGTAATCGCACCCTCTATTTTCGCGCGGTCCGGGTAGCTCAGCAGTTTCATCTGAGCGCTGGAAGATGAATCAATAGAGCCGCTGGGTCCCGGAATGCATGTAAGTTCAGCATCCACTTTTTTACCATCGCGTTTAAAATCCAGCTGGC
Organism: Abditibacteriota bacterium; assembly: GCA_942493375.1. Lineage (GTDB taxonomy): Bacteria > Armatimonadota > UBA5829 > UBA5829 > UBA5829. The sequence goes on from OW818698.1 coordinate 2,672,139, forward strand.
AGACAACATCCTGGGACGCATGTTCAACTGATGAAAGCCCGAGAACAGGCCATATTGTAACTCTGGTTTCAAACGACTTCCCGGGAGGCAGCAGCACCGGCTCATACCACCATTCATGAGTATAGGCATATTGTGAACAATACAGGCATTTCAGGTAGTTGTAGTCCATCAGAAAGACCAGTCCCTGTTGCTTTTTTGGGTTAAGAGCCGCCAGCCATCCTGCAGTTGGATCAAACCTGCTCTCGTTCTCTGGTTTATATGCTTCGTCAGGATACTTCAAAGCAAGCGGACCAATTGTTGTAGGCCGATAACTATATTTGCCTTCATCAACTCCACCGGGACTGATGATATTCTGTATCCAAAGACCGGGATTTTTAGAATCAGATGTAGGATTGCTCAGCTTATAAACCACATCGATCGCCGGTCTATCCTTGCGGAATACAATGGTCTTCTCGATCTTAACACCGGAGATTGATATGTCAGTTCCACCATCGATAGTAGTCCACAATCGAATTGCCGGATCACCGCTCTGGGTTGTCTCTAGTGCATACTCATACTTGCGCGCCAAAAGCTCCCCCGGCCAGGCCTGCTGGTTCACATGATCCATCAGCAAACCTCTGTTTCCAGGCAATATCCACTCAGTGCCATCAGATTTCAACACCAGCGAACTGATACGCCCCCCGCTGGATGGATCAACCGTTATTCTAAACAGTGAGTTCTCAAACGTGGGAAGACCAGTCTTATCTGCACAAAACACTGGTGCAGATAAGACCAGCAAACACATAATGAAGATATGGGTCATATAAACTTTGCTTATCATTGTAACTCCCAGGATTTTACTTCCGACAATCATTATATGCTCTATTCAACTAGACCGCGAAGCCGGTCGTAATTTGAGTATATCGCACCTTTAGCCATCCATTTCACGTGTCCATCGACGAAGCACAGGTTCTGGCCGTTTGAATGTCTCATTGGCAGGTCCATCCAGACCATACCGGTGCTGTCCTTAACCCCATCGCCGTCCGTGTCGACGCTCGGAGTCATAGGATACCAGTACCAGTTCGTAGATTCAACGACCATCACTTGCCCGCTTTTCAATTGGTCCAGTTGTTTCCCACCCAAAACTGCCTGGTCGGGACACAGATATGTAGCATCAGACCATCCCATTGCATAGGACCAGTTCACAACATTATATGCCTGTTCAGATGGGCATCGAAATCCTCCATTGTGCATAAACCATGCATCACCTGATTTCGAAATATACGGGCTGATCAGTCCCATCCAAAGGTGTGTAGCCGACCATGAAGCATCACCATCCCACTGCAGAACTCCCATTCCATCATAGTCCTGTGCATACATGGTGATCCCCAAACCAATTTGTTTGAGATTGCTGGCACACGATGCCTGACGCGCTTTTTCCCTGGCTTTAGCAAACACAGGAAACAGGATAGCAGCCAGTATTGCTATAATTGCTATAACTACCAGTAATTCAATAAGTGTAAATCCAACCCTCTTGCGCAATGTAGTTCTAATCATTGAAATATCCTCCTCTAATAAAAACCATCTTCATTGACGGTAACTCAACCCATAAAAATAATCTATACTGAAGCAAGCAAAGGAACAACCGATCTGCGCCTGATAAGTTCAACCGGGAAGAGTTCTGTGAGTTTCTCAGCAGGCTCATTGTTCATCTGTGAGAGTAGTCGCTGCATAGCTGTACGACCTATCTCGACAAACATCTGGCGTATGCAGGCCAGTGGAGGTCTGACATACTCAAGCCAGTCCAAATCGTCAAATCCGATAATGGAAAGGCCTTCGTGGTTGTCGCTGTCTATAGATCTCAACTCATCAATCAACCCCGGTGTTATATAAAAATAACTGCTGACCAGAATGCATGTGGGCCTGTCATCACCGGCAAACGCACGCCGGAGTTCGTTTCTATCCTCTATTTGTGTCATTCTATGGCTAATACTGGCAACCCATTCCTGTTTGGTCTCCATGTTCAATTCGGATGTGCACGACCGGAAAGCATCAAACCTGATAGTATCATGCGCGCTGGGTTCCGGACGGCCAAGATAACCGATACGCCTGTGCCCGTTTTGAGCCAGATATTGAACCGCCTGATACACCCCGTTGACTATGTCGCTGTCTACAACGCATACATCAAGATCGTTAATTTGAGCTCCAACGATCACTACCGGGAGACCCATATCCTTTATCTGTTGAACATATGGTCGCTGGGGTTCATCCGGGGCCAAGAGAAACACACCGTCATATCGGCTGGGTGTCAGGACATCCTGGAAGCTATCCTGGTATGAACCGACTGCAATCTGCACCTGCGTCCCACGAATGGCTTCATTGATTCCTTCGTATATGGCCATTGAGTAAGGATTCCTTTGCGAGATCTCACCTATCTCAGTAACCACATATACCGACTTAGTCACCTGAGAAGCATTCTCTATAGATGTATCTGCGACAAAAGTCCCTTTACCCTGTACACGGGTTAACAGCCCCTTATCGACCAGTATACGCAAGGCCCGATCGACGGTCTGTAAACTGAACCCATACTCATTCATCAACTCGCTGATAGAATGAAACCGATCACCCGGCGAATACACTCTATTTATTTCCGATTCCAGTATTTCCGCAAGTTTGTTATATTTCGGTTCCATAAGCTACCTATTGTGCTGCAATATATATCGCTATAGCGATAGTGTGCATTAGTAAACTAGTCTAACACGGCCATGTTACCCCACAATTGTGCGGTTGTCAATGGAATTTGTGGATATATTTTACTTTTACATCAAACACTATCGCAAGACTTGAACTCTGATAGCGAAATCATGCTGGCAAACCTATCTGATGTCGCCTTTTGTTATCGGTAGATACTCAGCAATCCCCTCAGCCAAAGCCTCAGCCATCTTCTGCTGGCCTTCATCTGATCCGATAAACCTGGCATCAGACTTGTTACTTAGAAATACCATTTCGACTGTTACAGCCGGAACTTTACTGTATATCGAACCAGTCAATGCGCCCTGCATTTTGCCTATTTTGGTTGAAGTGTCCCCTTTGACTCCATTGTCTCGCAGGACACCTTTGAGTTTTGGCTGCATTCCTTGATGAATGGCCTTTGCTGCAGTAGAACTGGATATGATGACAGACTGAGATGGTCCGACTTTCCCGTTTTTCTTTCCCTGCCTGTTTGGATAATAAAGTGTATACCCGCTGCCTCTGCCGGTATCGCAGTGCAGACGTATAAGGAGGGATGCTTTGCATTCGTTGGCAATCTCTGCGCGGTGCTTGTTGGTCACTCGCTCAATAAGTGTAGTTTTTGTGCATTTGACTGTATAGCCCTTCGTCACCAGGTTTTGTATAAGATATTTTGCCACTTTCCAATTTAGGACAACTTCCTGTTGACCGTTTTGCACGGTGCGTCCGGCGCTGACTTCAGATGGATGCCCAGGATCAACACATATTGTGATGGGATGAGTTGCAGCGGTTGGACCTGTCAATGCAGGCTGAGGCAGGTTGAGAGATATACAAATGACAAGCAAAACGCCAATAAGTATACTTACTGGCGTGCAGGAATGTTTATATCTAGATGGAATCATCAACTCATCCACGTATTATTTTGCTTCCTCTGACATTACATCCTCAGGAACTCCAGCCATATAAGCACTGATTATTTCACGGCATTGATTGGCATACTCTGCCGGCGCTGCTATGTCACCCCAATCATATTTTTTCCCGAAGAACCGTCCTATAGCCCCTGCATTACTGCGCTTCCGGGGTTTCATCACTGACGGAATACCTTCTGCAACCAGAAAACTTTGAACCAGATCTGCAGTGATCTGATCCGGTGCCTGGAAAACAACCTCCAGGTCTTCACTCAACTTATTTTCTCTGACCATATAAATATACTCCAATAATATTACAAAGTTATTTTGTCTCTTCTTGTTCCGGGTCTTCCGGAACTCCTGCCAAATAGGCTTGAATCAATTCCATGCTGCGGTCGGCATACTCTTCAGGCACTATAACATCACCCCAGTAGCCTTCACCGGCTTCCATTATTCCATCCATCCACGGTACCATCCTGGACTCAATTATCGATGGAATACCCTCACTTACCAATAAGCCATGCACAAGATCCGCTGTGTATTCGTTTGGTGCCTGTAGGACAACCACCAGGTTCTCGCCCTGCCCCTGTTCTCTGTTCATATCATTCACCTTGCCAAGTTATGATAACTACCTCGAACACTATACATCACCTCCAACTTAATAGGCAATTACAGCCAACAAAAGCAGGAGAATCCACCTCAAGGCTAGTATTCTCTTAAAGACAAGTCTGCAACTCCTTACATTTCAGAAGGGAATATGTCCATGTCTGAACCAAATAAAACTCTTCGCATACTATCTATAGGCGCTCATCCTGCTGATGTCTTTGACCAGTCCGGGGGGACGATGGCCCACCATGCCCAGCGGGGCGACTATGTTGCGTGTATTGTCTTAACCCATGGAGCGCGTGTCCACGACAAGGTTATCAGCGATTCCATGTTCCACCGTGATCAGGTACCGGTCGGTGATGAACTGACAGCAATGATGGCGGAGCGTTCGGATGTAAAAGCCGAGGAAGTCCGGAAAGCCTGCCGGATTCTTGGGTTTGAAGATGTATATTTCTTTGGCGCAGATGATGCCGTTCTATTGGTAACTGAGAGTGCTGTAAAGCGCCTTGCTGCAATGATCCGAGAGATCAAGCCAGATATCATATTGACCCATTTTCCTCAGGAGAATGATGCATTCACCAATCCGCATGCAATAGCTGGCCAGATCACGTTGCATGCAATCAGTTATGCAGCCAGCGTTGACCCGACTGACAATCGGCCACCGCATCGTGTAGCACAGGTGTTCTTCTTTGGTGAAGGTGCTGCGGGTGTACGTCGCCAGTTGTGGGATACTAATGGCGGATACTACAATGATGTCTTTATCGACACGACTGATGTTATTGAAAAGAAACTGGAAGCACTAGACTGCCTGGTCAGCCAGGGATATGCCGGAGCATATGTTCGCAAGCGTATCGAAGCCAGTGATGGCGCATTCGGTGTGGCTGGAGGCGTATCATATGCTGAGGGTTTTATCTCAATGAACGCCGAGACCCGATATTATCTCCCATTAACTGAATATGCGTTAAAACGGGCACATTCATCTGACCATGAGAATATAATGAATCTTAGCACACGTATAGATACTGATTAATATGAAAAAGTTCAGTCTACTGTGAACAGACCTAAAGTCCGTTCGTGCTGAGTAGCGCAAAGCGCGTATCGAAGTATGAATGGACTTTAAATTCTCACAAAACTGAACTGTTAATATGAGACTTGACGGAAGGTTATTAACAATGTGGTATGACAAGAGTTTTAGACGCAATCTTATAGACATGCACATCCCAGATTGGGATGAGCGGTTTATGTCGAAGTTCGACCCCAGGGCATACGCTGAATTGATCGAGCTTGGACATATTGATACTACGTATATATATGCTGGTTCCTGTCTGGGCAACTGCTACTGGCCCACTGAAGTTGGTCACATGCATGCCGGACTCAAAGGCAGAGATATCATCGGCGAGACCATTGAGGAGTGCAATAAGCGTGACATTCGGGTTGTGCTCTATTTCAATATCTGGTCCCTGTGGGCATATGAGAACTATCCTGACTGGAGAATTGTAGCCCCGAGCGGTAAAGGAACAGCCGACTATCTCTGGACACCAGGCCATTACGGAGTACTCTGCCCGAACTCACCATATCGGGACTATGTTGTAGCGCAGATAGAAGACATGTGCAAGAAGTATGAGTTCGTTGGTATGTGGTTTGATATGAACTTCTGGCCTTATACTGTCTGCTATTGCCGTCACTGTGCAAACCGGTGGGCTGAGGAAGTCGGCGGATTGATCCCCAGGACTATCGACTGGAACGACCCAACCTGGCTGAAATATCAACAAAAGCGCGAAGAATGGCTGGCAGAGTTTACAACGTTACTCACCGATACCGCCAAGCGTGCAAAACCAGGCCTCAGCGTCTGCCATCAGTCCGGTCTGTGTGCTACAGACTGGACAAGCGGACCATCACAGGCCTATTTCGAAGCAGTAGATTATCTGGGAGGGGACTTCTACAGAGGGTTTGTAGACCATACATTCATCTGCCGGATGCTTTATAATCTGACTCAGAAACTACCGTACGACTACATGGAATCCCGCTGCCCTGACCTAAGCGAACACACTACAGCTCAGGAATATGAGCGTATTTACACCCACTTCTGCCTGACCCTCGCCCACAACGGTGCAAACTTCCTCATAGATGCCATCGACCCCGAAGGCACACTCGACCGTCGAGTATATGAGAGCCTTGGCAAGACCTATCGTGACCTGGAAAAATATGAAAAATACCTGGACCCGAATAGCAGTCTCTGCCAGGATGTCGTGATATATTTCAATTTCAACTCACTGCACGATCCGGCAAAAAGCGGTATTGAAATCACCGACCAAATGGGTGAGTTCTCTCAGGTTGCCACGATGTCCAACATAGGCCGTATGCTGCTCAACTCTCATATCCCTTATGGTGTCGTGACAGAAAAAAACCTGCAGCAGCTCAATCAGTTCAAAGTCATTATTCTCCCGGATTTTGTGATTTTGAGTAAGGAAGAAGCTGAAGCTATCGCTGCGTTCGTCAAAGCTGGTGGTGGATTGTATGTATCCAAAGGCTCAGGCATATTCAAATCTGGCCAGTGTCCTGAAGCCGCCAGGATCATCTCGGAGGTTCTGGGTGTATCGATCGAAGGTGAAACAGTTGAAAGCATCAGCTACATAGCGCCGACCGAAAATGGCAAGCAGATTCTAAGCGATCACACTGCTGCCTATCCTATGGCCCTGCACAGCACTCAGCTCAAGGTCAGTATTACAGATGACGCAACCGTGTTGGCTACAACTACCTTAACCTACACCGATCCGGCAGATCACTCGAGATTCGCATCCGCCATCAGTAATCCACCCGGAGAATCCACAAACAATCCCGCAATGACTATAAATACATATGGCAAGGGAAAAGCGATGTTCGTAGCTGGAGCGATTGAATATGCCAAATACGAACAACAAAGGCTGGCGTTTATCAGGATGATAGAAGCTGTATTGCCAACAGCATACGACCTGCAGACTGATGCCCCAAAAGTCGTCCAGGTCACTGCCGCATACCACGATGGCAGCAAAGTTGGTCCCGGTATAGCTAAGCGCTGCGTAGTAAACCTGGTCAACTGCCCGGATATCCTACCGGCAATACCGGTAGCTGAGATAACTATCCGAATAAGACCGGAGATTATGGGCAATATGAAAGTAACGAAGCTTCCTGAGGAGCAGGTTGTTGAGCACTCTATCGATGGTGATTACATTGTATTCACAGCGACTAATCTGCAAGTATTTGGGATGTACGCTGTAGATACCATTATCTGAGGAGAAGTCTTGTCATTCTGAACCAACTCTGTCATTCTGAATGCAATGAAGAATCTGCTTTTCTTTACCAGCGCCGAGATTCTTCACTGCGTTCAGAATGACAATATTGTGTTCAGAACGACAATGTTTTGATAGTATTACTTGTGTAAACGCACGACTGCTGCTTCGTAAGCTGGTATTGATACATCCAACGTCGAACCGAGTTTCACAGGACTTGCCGTGCTCCATGCACCGTTTTTGTATTCGCTGCGATTGTATGCCCCGCCGACTTTTAATCCCCAGTCTTTCGAATTAACAGGGATCGAAATGCTGGCTTCTTTATCAGTCACATTTACCATCACCATTCCAAAGTCACCATTTACAGCGCGGTAAGGTTGGCTGAAGACATCCGGCACAGTGGTCTTTTCCGATTTTCCTGACAGGAATGAGAACCAGTCATCCTGGTGGGTTGGCAGTGCGGATTTATCAATCGGACGCAGGAATTCTCCATACATCAGGAAGTCCAGATTCGCAAGCCTGAACTCTGCAAGCTTCTTCAGAAATCCCAGTTGCTGTTCACATGCAGGATCCAACATATCCACATCGTGGCGACCAAACCAACCAAGCTGACGGCCGCGTACCAGGTTGTATCCGAGTTTGCCGGCGAATGTAGTCATTCTTTTGGACTCATCCGGCATCATAAAGACTCCCATTTCAATGCTGCAGTCTTTATACACACTCTGAAAAATCGGGAGACCGTTTTCATAATCATAGACATCTGAATGTCCTGAAAGAAAACCATCTACCGCTCCGATATAGTATTCACTGAGATTTTCGCCGAATATTGCCAGATCTTTTTTACCAGTCTCAGCCCTTATCCGCTGGGCTATTAAGCGGGTGCCTTTCGCGTGATATGTGCCACCGTACGAAGCATGGTCATGATTTTTCGCATAACATAAATTCGGGTAGTTCACCAGCTCATCGAGATAAACGCCATCAACATCATAGTCATCTACAACTTTTTTATACATACTGACAGCATAGTCCTGCCATCCCTTTGACCCACGACACATCTGGACCATTCTCTTGACTTCACCTGGATACTTTGGATTGGAAGTCGGTATATCCCAGAAATATTTGACTATTTCCCCTTTGACATCACGACATACCCAGTCTTCGGCTTTCAGTTCTTTCCATATTGGAAGCTGGGTTTCGAATAGATGCATGTTCATGTAAGGTATAGAACGGAGACCAACCAGTTTAGTTTTTTGTATCGTCTCTTTAAATGCGGGATCTGCAGGAAAATAATTGGGATAGTCGTGGTCGAAACGTGCGTCTTTCCACCAGCTGTACCAATGGTATGCAGATGTTTGTCCAAGTACATTATTAAACTTGCGGAACCATTCCGGACTACAGTTGGGAAGCCCATATATGCCGGAATTCCAGACCATTGTGTCTCTGAACCATTTCGAATACGGATCGGTGCTTTTGGTCAGCGGTTTCCATTGAGGGTTGCTCAGTGCCCATTCTCTATAAAGTTTTGCTGCATTATACCAGTCACCCTGGATCGGTCCACATGCTACCGAATATGGCAAACTCCATGAACTCACAGCATCAGACAGCTCAGGATAATGCATAATATACCAGCTGAAAGCTTTTCCCGATAATCTGGGTTCACAGGTAAATGTCTTTCGATACCCTTCAGCATCATACGATGATAAATATAAGCTGCCCTTGCCGATGCCATCACAGTATGTCAGTAACTGTAGAGTCATGCCGCCGCCAGGATAGTTGGTCCATCCCTGGTTACAGACTAAGTTTGCGCGGGGATTATCTCGCTTAGTCCCACCATAGTAGGGAACTGCGATGTATTCCTTTTCATGCTTGTTTTTAACGCTGGTGCCAATGCCGGAGATGATGGGAAAATGGGTCTCGCCAAGTGCCACAGGTTGTGTCGAATCTATCTTCAAGCTCCATCTTGCCACTGATTCATTCTTTGCCAGTGTAAGTGTAACGGTTACATTCATTGAGCTGCCGTTCTCATTGAGCTCACAGCCATCATAATGAAGAATCAGCTTGCTGCCACTCGAGGTAGCCAGCAATTCAGCGCGCTTCTTGCCGGCGGATTTACTCGATATAAGCCGAGGTTGATCTGTCAGGTAACTTGCCTGAGAGGCAAACGGCACACCAACGGAGAAAACACCCTGTCCTGGCTCCTGAATATAAGAGATCCCCTGGCGTTTGTCCCGGATATCTACAAGGTCAAGAGTAGCTGCATTAAAGTAATAGCCAGCCTGATTGTTTTCAAGAGCAATACAGCTAATACCTTGAATAGTTGTCGGCTTATTCTTTTGAGGCGCTGCAAATGCTGCTACCGATACTACACAGACAGCAAGAATTGTAATAATAAAAAGCTTTCTCACTATCAATATCTGGTATTCCTTTTCAAATAAAATTTATGTGGGTTAGATTAGTATGAGTTAGTATAAGAATCCTGTCAATCAGTTCTACCTGACCTGTGATCCTCACAATAAAACATCCTCCCATTGTATTATTCAACTTGACTTTTTTATAATATTAGTCGTATTTATTTAACATATAACTACATGCACACTTGGAACATATCGGTTAAAGTTGTAGTCCAACACTTAAATACGCCTATAAGGCGAACGGAGGAACTACAATTGAACAGATTCAGCAAAAAAGGGTTTACTCTGATCGAACTGCTAGTTGTCATTGCCATCATAGCCATCTTAGCAGCAATTCTATTTCCAGTTTTTGCAAAAGCACGTGAAAAGGCCAGACAATCAAGCTGCCAGTCAAACATGAAGCAGGTTGCCCTGGGAATCGGTATGTATGTCCAGGACTACGACGAAATGATGCCTGGTTTCGGAGATGGCGTTTGGACAGGAGATCCCGGTAGTATATCAGGTCTACTTAACCCTTATGTAAAGAACTACAAACTTTTCGAGTGCCCGTCTGCAGAAGCAAATGGTAATAACCCCATCAAGTGTGCATATTTCGTAAATGGAGTTATTGAACAGGCTGGTTATGCAGTCTCCTCTGCAGCTATTGCCAAGCCTGCCGCACTAGTGTTGATGTCGGAATTCGGCTACAATGCCAGCGCAACATATCCCCGTCCCCACTACGCAGCTGCAGGTATAGGTGGGTATTATGGGTGGCCGGGCTCCAGCCTCCATAGTGGTGGCAGCAACTTCGCTTATGTTGATGGCCACATAAAGTGGACAAAGGAATCTGCTATGCACTCTGGTATGTGGGGCCTTTACACTGAATTGGTTAATCACACTGAACTGGGAGTATATGCTGGCTACGGGTTTGTTGTTGACCTGAGCTGGTAAGAGATTCTACCTAATATATGGATACAAGGCTCCGGGGTCTTACTCCGGAGCCTTGTTAATGACTAATCCGCATTATTTAGTTCCCCATTTCTAATGAAACTCATCTATTCAGATATCTGCGATACTTGCCGAACTGTATCAGTGAAAGTCTATAGATTACCCATAATATAATCAATTAATTATGCTACAATGAATTAGTTCCTGTAGTGTTTAGCTCTTTGCAATATATGGTGAGTAAATCATGGAGACTGTTAGTATATATAGCCAAACTCCAGAAATGGCGCTCAAAAATGCAGGATATGTCATTAATGACATTGCAGGTGTTCTGTCATACATCAAGGATGACATTGAACTGCTTAATGTGTTGTTACAGATCCCGGTTGTAGCATTGCATTATTTTAGTGAAACGTGCAGGCTAACTATTTATATTCTCAACGATCCTGATTCAGCTGACTACGAGCAACTAGTTATTCGTATAGGGAGTCAATCGACTCCATCTCAGTTGTTTGCCAGTCTAAAACAAATGAAGCTGGAATGGGCTATGTATATAGATCCTAATATAATGCGCAAATTAACCTTGGGGATAGAGAGTCTACAATCAACATGAGCTCATTTGGTTGAAATGATTACCTTGAACTAGCCAGGGAATTATCAACAGGCAGGCTCTCCGGACAATTTCCAGAAGCTAGATTTCGTTCAGCTATCAGCCGTGCATACTATAGCCAGTTTATTAACGCACGAAACATTTTTGGCTACCCCTACCAAGGGCATGGAGAATTAGTCAAATCACTAGAAACACATCAAGATAGCAGAGTAGTATTGCTGGGTAGTGACTTGAAAACACTTATGGAACTGCGTCATAAAGCAGATTATGAGGAAAACATCAGTGATCCCAGTGGTGATTCCGAACTAGTCATTTTGACTGCCGAAGATATATCAAAGCGACTCAACATTTTAGGCTCAATATATCAGAACAAGTGATCAACAACAAACCATTACCATCCCTCAGATAGTATTTGAGGGATGGCATACTGGCGTGGACTATTCTCTAACTACCTTAAACAGCTTCCCATCCCCCTGATTCAAGGTGACATTTACGGTGCTGCCTGAGTTTATAAATTGTACGTCCTCCCATTTGCCTTTATCAGCAGAGAACTCCATCAGTTGGCCTTTGCCATAATTCAAGGTTAATTTGGCTGTGGATGCGTTCTTGTAGTCACGGTTCATCAGCATAAATGCATTCTGAATGCCGTTTTGCTTGAATAGTCCTATCACGTATTCACCTTTGGATACTTGAACAGGGCTATTTACCGGGACTGCTTCTGTACCGATGGCTAGAGCTCCTGTGTGGTAGACTGCTGTCGAAGTCATTTTTAGCATCTCATTGCCGACTGTCCTGAGATCCTTGTTGACTGCAGCTACGTAGTCTGCATTTCTAGACCTGACGCCATCCTGTATAATTGCATCATCACCCTTGGAACCCCAATAGATGAACCAGCAGAGCCCACGTCCACCATATGCCAGTGTTGTAAATGCCAGCCATCTGAATTCACCAGGTGTTGGAGTTCTCCAGCCAGGAAGTTTGCACGATTGGACTACATTCAGGAACGGTATATTATGAGAAACTGCAGCTTCTCTGATCAATGCAAGATTAAGGAAATACTGTTGACCATCTACTCCATTGGCCAGAAAGTGATAGTGGTCATAACTGAGAAGCTCCGGCTTGGTAATATCTATATACTGCCTGAGATATTCATTGTAGAGGCGTATAGTCTCTTTGTTCGTCCCTACTCCAGCAAAGTTGTCAGGGATACCAACTGGTCCCTTAGGAGCTTCTTTCAGATCAACTCCAAGCTGCTCCTGACTCGCATAAGTTGGGAACAAGTTGATATACATTAAGCGTGTGGGATCTTTGGCTTTTACATACTTTATGAGTCTTGCCCAAGCAGGAAATGTTGGTGCCTGAGGTTCATCAACGATATAATAGCCTTCCACTGCAGGATTCTTCTTGGCTGCTTCGATCAATGCGTCCAGCTTAGCTTTCTTTACAGGATCATCTAATGAAGCAGGTCTGAGCAGCACGCTATAGACTATGGATTTCATACCGCCTTTAGCAGTAGCATCAAGTGCAACATACGGGTCAACAAAATCGACTAAAGGTGCATTAGGATCCTGCCAGCGTTCCCAGTTGATATGAGTATAGTTGTCCTTAGCCATAGAAGAGGTGTTCTCAACCGTTGCTGGACCCGGAACCCACATAGTTACAATGAATTCCTTTTGCTTCCAGCCCTTAGCCTGTAGAGTACAGCTCAACATTACCAGAATACAACAACTTATTATAATCAGTCTCATAATCTCCATATTATCTCCTTGTTCATAGTGTGAGGAATTTGGTGAGGGGCAACTAAATAAAGGTGCTTTTGCAGCATCTATTCTGCAGGAATCTAAAGTCCATTCATGCTTCGATACGCGCTTTGAGCTACTCAGCACGAACGGACTTTAGATCAGTTCACAGTAAACTGAACTCTTTCGTCTATAGATAAAACAGGTTAACCCTTAACGATCTTGATGGATTTAATCTTATCGCCTACTTCTATTTTATTCACGACATCCTGTCCCTTAGTCACTCTGCCGAATACTGCGTACTTCATATCCAGGAATGGAGCGGGACCCAAGGTGATGTAGAACTGGCAGGAGGCACTGTCGGGGTCACTGGACCTTGCCATTGCCACTACGCCTGCAGCATCGTGTTTGAGATCAGAGGAGACTTCCAGTTTGATAGTTTTTTTTGAACTTCCGGTACCATTGCCGTTTGGATCCCCACCCTGAATAACAAATCCTGGTTCAACTCGATGGAAGGTCAGTCCGTCATAGAACTTCTCCTGGGCAAGGTTGATGAAGTTCTTAGCGGTATTTGGAGCGCCTTTCTCATAGAGCCGGAACTTGATAGTTCCCTTGCTTGTTTCAATAACTGCTATACGATCTTTTGTAACTTCAGCCTTTTTCACTTTTTTAGCAGCCTTAACTGCGACTTTTGGCTTAGTTGTAGTTTTTGTCGATGCCGGTTTCGCTGCCCAGGCAACTGTTGCTATGAACAATGCCAATACAGCAAAAATAAAAATCCTCTTCATATACAATATTCCTCCAGATGTCTTCTTCAACTGGCTATCCACCAGTGCATACATATATATTAGCGTTCATTAAGCAGGTAGGCAAGAGAAGTCAGCTCAGTAATATGGGAACATTGTCATCCTGAGGAACGAAGGATCTGCTTTTCATCCGGAAAAAGCAGATCCTTCGTTCCTCAGGATGACAAATTCCCGCAACTTTGAATTGTTACGGCAAGAGAGGTTGTAGGATTGTTATGTTCTATTGCTTTTGGATCATGTCCATAAGCAAGGCTGCGGTCCAGTTGTAATCGCATACTGTAGTTCCCAGTGAAGCCATTCTACGGGCATCAGGCCCACCCTGTGCTTTCCGATGAAGATATACCGGTGAGATCTCTCCTTCGGAATCATAGAATTCATAGATCACGCCATCTGTTTCGTACCAGCGGATGATCTCATCGATTGTTCTCCGGCGCAAGTCCTCAGCTATCTTGCCATATCCATAATGCTTAAGGCCTTCTATTATGAAGTAGTTGAAGTTGATCCATACCGGTCCGCGCCACATGTTGTCTGAAAAAGTAGGTTCATCTGCAGAAACGCTTGAAACAGGGAATGCCCTCCAGAACTCCAGTGGATCGGTCAAATGCTCAACCAACTTTTTAGCCTGTTCATCTGACGCAACACCAGCAAACATAGGAACAAACCCGGCTTCAGTTTTGATCTTCACTAGATTCCCATTGCGGTCATTATCATAATAGAATCCTGTCTCTTCGTCCCAGAGATGCTGGTTGATAAGCTTCGCCAATTTCTCTCTGCTATCCATCCAGGCAGTGGACTCAACGTTATTACCTAAAAGAGCTGCCATATGGGATAGGTAGAGCATTTCATTGGCGATGAAACAGTTGAGATCTATAGCATCCTTTACAGGACCATCAAATCTTGGAGAGTTGTCCATGCCGGAGGAATCGCCATCGTTCCATTCCGAAAGCCCATTGCCATCGGAATCACGCTCGCGAAGATCATACTCGATCATCTTCACCAGTTTAGGGTAACAATACTCAAGAAACTCGACGTTCCGTGTAGTCTCATAGACTTTCCACGCTGACCAGGCCAGGATCGGAGGCTGAATAATAGTAGATTCATCATCTACACCCATCTTGTGTGCAATGAAACCATTCTTATGTTGCCTTGAAAGCACTGCCTTTATGGCATTTTCAGCCCAGTCACCGGAAATGTGCCGTAATCCCAGGCTGTGAAAACCGGAATCCCATATCCACATATCTCTATGCGGCCATCGGTCAGGAGTAGTCCAGGGAATCTCGGTCTCTCCCTGTGGACTTAAACAGTTAACCTTCATCACAGAGGCACACTTCGAGAAAACCCGCTGTTCCAGAGCAGAAGCTTGGCTTACATCAGACAGTGAGTCAAAGAAGCTTATGTGTTGGTTGAAAACATCATTAAAATCACGATTTAAGGTTTCCTGAGCATGATTACCAGCAGAAACATGATCGGTACCATAACTCAGAACAAAGACTGCACAATCTCCAGGTAAAGGAAGGTCTGCTTTCAATCCGGATATCGTCAAATCCGCAATTCCCTCTTCTGAGACTCCAGCAATAACCCACCGGGGGCTGTATACCAGTATTGAGTTGTCGGCGGTGATCTCTTTCACCTCATCGCAATCAATCCTGATCCCCGCTGTAATTCTCGCATCTACACCAATGGCTTCTACCTTGATTAGTATTGTAGACTTGTCTGCAAATACCCACGATAACTCCACTCGATTGGTATTATTGAGATCAATAAGCGAAGATACTACGTCAGAGGCAACAACACGGTCAGTAATGTTGACGAATTCTTCGATCTCTACTCCATCTACTGAAGCCGTAAATGAAATAGTCAGAGGTGGATCGAGGTGGAAAAGGAATCCTCGTCCTTTTTCCAGGCTGGAGCCGATGAGTTGATTTCTTACATCCGTCTCCCCGTCCATCCCGGAAAAGGCAAACAGTTGTCCACCCTTACCCCAAATATCAGGTAGTAACATAAATTGGCTCCAATAAAATAGATATGCCCGTCAGATCTGTATCTACGGTTTCTGCACGGCTGGTTCGGGAACTTCTTTGGTGACTCCACTTGCCTTTAAAGCATACAGAGTCTGCCCCATGAATGCGTTGGTGTTGTCGTCAGATATTAAGAGTAAGCTCACACTGCCATCTTTTAATGTAGGACCCAGGCTCATTCCTTCGTAATTATTAAACTCTCCAAGGGCAAACCTTTTCTCCCAAAGGAGAGTCTTTGCAACAGATGTGCAAGATTGCCCATCAAGTCCGGCTAAACTGCTAATATCGGTAGCCCCTTTTAGATCAGCCAGATACACCCGGGATCGAAATCCCTTACCATCAAGCGCTCTCTCCAATATCAACAATTGCCCATTTTGCAGCGCAACCATATCCGGGACACCACTCATTTCATGCTGCAGGAAAGCGCTCTCAATAGGATCGACATTGTATGCCCACTGGCCTGCAGGTGCATAATCGGACGCAAACTTAAAAATCCGAATCGTGGTTCCCTTGCCTATTGAGGAACCATTGCCATCGACTGTCAGTGCTTCCTCATTTGCCGTCCATATAGTCTTATCATTAGGATTGATTGCTAAAGCTTCCAGTGAGGCATTATCTCTGGGCTTAGACAAGACTGAGGGTAAAGGCATAGTACCAAGGAGGCTCCCATCTTTAATGGAATACTTGCGAATCGTAGGACCTTTCTCATCACTGATAAGCATGGAAGTAGAATCCACTATCGCAATGCCTTCGAGATCAGTCCCTTCAAGATTCTTGATCTCAGATACTACAGTAGCCGACTCCACTGCCCCAGTGGTCATATTGATCTTGATGTCCATATTATAGACAGTCTTCTGGGTGTTTGAGACTGCCAGGTAGCGATATGTATTATCGGAAATCAGACCAACGTAGGTTATTCCGCTCAACTCATGTGGTTTGAATGTGCCTGAAGTAATTGCAGCTTGTCCAACATTGGTAATCTTAGGCGCCGCCATCGAACACCCCGATATCACAACCCCTAGAACCAGCAGACTGACTGTCCACATTCTATTTGAAAAACTCATGATTCATGCCTCATATTAGCCCGCATTATTCGTGATTGACTCACTTTCGCCCATACTGCCGGTCGAAAGTAGAGTCTGGTGAATAAAGCGGGTTAGTAGATATTACAATTGCAGTCTACGCAACAAACAAGTAGTTGTCAATTTCGCGAAGGAGGAAAAAAGATTGTTGTTAGGATCCCCCTACAGGCTGGGAACCTGGAGGGGGTTTTAGTCGGCACGCATGTTACTGGATCGGTTTTAGTAGTACATAGTCAAGGCCAAACATATATCCCTTTGCATTCGGATTGGCACCTGTTATTTCGGCTGTTATTGTATGATTACCAGCTGTGAGTTCGACAGTTCCCAGCACTATTTCACCACTTGGAATTACTCCATCATTATATAGATCAAGCAACTCTCCCAGTTTTTTACCATCAATCCACATTTGGACTATTCCGTAGTCAGCTGCTTTGGTGAATTGAGCAGAAATGTCGTATTTGCCAGCTTTCTCGACAGGTAGAGTAATATCGAGTTTATCACCGGGTTTAGCTTCTGTCCACCATACCTGATTACCAGCACTCCACTGTCCCTGGAAAGAATCCAAGGGTTGCACCTGAGTTACACCTCCGGTCTTGCTTGCTATTTCAAGTCTCTCAGCTTCAAGAACACCGGGAACTCTATAGACTTCCGGTTCTATGTAGAACTTCCTGTCAGCTGCTGCGACAGGTTGATATAAGTCCTCTCCTTTGGGTGACAGATACCAGTAGACCATGCAGGCATCGAGAGATTGACGGTTGTTTGGAAAGTACTTCTCTATAGCGCCTTCAAACGACTTTTGAAATGGCACGTTGTCTGCTATTTGCCAGCGGTTTACTACTATGTGGCTGGAGTTATTTGTGTTATCGTTCCTTGGCTGGTTGTGGAATGCATTGTAGAACAGCATTGGATTGCACCATGCATATCCAAAGTAGTCTTCAGAACCGGTACCAATTGTAGATGGGAACTTCTCTCCGTCTACGAAGAACTTCTCATCACCTTCACCCCACCATCCACCTCTGGGATTCCAAACCTCAAGTGAAACTCCACAAAACCGACCACTACCTTTAGTCTTGAGCATTGTCCAGTCGATAGCACGTTCCGGTTCTTCTGGAAGCATTGCATCCCTATGCCATTTTGCATGAAACCTACCGAGTTTGTCTACTGGCTGAGTGAGACCTGCTGTAGTTATCGAGAACGGTGCAGAGAATGCAGTCTCTCCTTCATTCTTGAGCTCAATAACAGCACTGTTAGCAAATGGCATATACCAATAGCTGTAGAAACTGTCGTCGGTGACTCCAAGAGGAAGGGACTTGTATTTATGTGCGCCTATACCTGATCCGAAGAAGTCTCCAATCGGAGCCCAGACGCTTGGTGACTTCTCACCATCCCAGTATATACGCAAAATAACATTCCTGAGCATATCTTCGGAGTGTGAAGACTGGGTGATATTCATTCGCAAGGCAGTGATGGCACGAGCGCCCTGGATTCTGGCAACAGTGACTGTCTGCCCGGGATTGACTGATACACTCGGAGCTAGCTCCGTCTGGTCCTGACGTTTGGGTGATGGGTCACGACCAAGACTATATCTGAGATAAAAATCCATCCCGCGAAGTGCTGCGGATTCTTCGGCTGAGAGATTACGCTTGAATGTGGGAACTATTGTGCCCTTGGGGAATGTTGTGTATGTAAACTGATAATATGCTCCCCAGTCTTTCTCTGCTACGATTTTGCAGGACTTCTGATATGGAATAGGCACATAGCAGTTCTTGCCGGATGCAGCATCGTGGACAAGTGATGGGTAGATGAATGGCTCATTGGTCCCGTCAAAATACCCAGAGAACGGCAGATCGACAGCAGGCTCTGATGCTCCATCCAGATATATTTTCACGTGTCCGCTGGTGGCATAAGCTGACCATATACGCGTTATGCAGCCCGGTCCTTTCATCTCAGCCATAATCTGAAGATCACCTTCGGTGCGAATGATGCCATTATGGTCACCATTTGCATCCCAGGCTACATATTTACCGGTTTGTGTGTCATACTTGCTTGTACGTTCATAACTGGAGAACTGCTGGCACGTTTCCCCTTTTACAGGCAGTGTTGCCAGACTTTCAAGATCGGCAAGTTTTTTGATCAGGTCAACATAGCTGTAGGTAACTGCAGAGAAAGCATTTCCTGTGATGAACAGGCATAACAGTATGGTAAATAGCACTTTTTTCATTTACAGGCCTCCATAAGAGTGTAAGTGGTGTCACTACAACCAAAGATATTCTGATATTGCTGAGAGTCTAGCACGTACATCAGGATATCGTCAATAAAACTCATTCCTGAACTTGACTACATATCATCGTAAGACTAGAGTATATTTTAGCACCAAATGCTCTGTAATAAACTGACTGAATGTAATAGCAACTCGCTATTTATTGAGGATATACTAGCGAATGAAACAAAGACTGGCATATGCATTGGTAATGCATGTAATCTGCCTCAGCATGGCACCTATGGCACCTGCAGCTCCAGAACAGTCACCACTGTTTACATTCGGCTTGTTAGCTGACATTCAATATGCCGATGTAACAATGGCCGGCAGCAGGGATTATCGAGGATCACTCAAGAAGTTGGATTACTGTACCGAGGATCTCAATAACAAAAAACTGGCTTTCGTCGCACAACTAGGTGACATTGTAGACCGTGATCCAACCAGTTATGATGCAGTAATTACTCATTTCAATAGATTCAAAGCCCGGCGTTACCATGTTGTCGGTAACCACGATGTCAGCTGCGGGCAAGTCAATATGATGAAGAAGCTGGGTATCAGGAAACGTTATTATGATTTCTCTAAAGGATCCTGGCGCTTTATCGTCCTTGACGGGAACGATGTCGGGTTCCTCGGCAACACTGGTAATGTCACAAAGACCGCAGAAGCTGAAGCAATGCTGCAAAATGTACGCAACAGGAAAGGCAACAATGCACAGACCTGGAACGGAGGTATTGGGGATGTACAACTATCATGGCTGAAAACCAGACTCCAGCAGGCATCCAAAGCACAGCAATCGGTTGTAATATTGTGTCATTATCCAATCTATCCTTCAGGTGGTGTCTGCAATCTTTGGAATGATGATGTCGTGCTTCAGACAATTGAACCTTACGAAGGTGTAAAAGTCTGGTTCAACGGACACGAACACTCCGGAAATTATGGAATTAAGACTGGCATTCACTTTGTGACACTACAGGGAATGGTCGAGACCACGGATATAACAGCTTATGCGATTGTCGAAGTATACCCGGATCGGCTCAACGTCATCGGAACCGGCCGTGCAACCAGCAGGAATCTGGTTATCAGGTAGATCATAGGGAACAGGAGAACAAGTTATGTATCGCCATCGATTAGCACTCATTGCGCTTCTACTTATCATCTGCAGCATCAGTTGGGCTGAGACCGGGATTGTGAGCTGGGTTAACTGGTCTACTGAACCTGGGATTGCTCAGGTGGTGTCGGGATTTGCTGGTGTCAAAGCTGAGCTCAGTCTGGCTTCGGACGGGAAAACTATCAGTACAGTCGATCAACTTACTGCTGCCGGTTGGAGCGTTGAGAACGGGTGTATTATTACTCCTCAGCGGGCCGGTGGCAGCAAGATTACTCTTCATGTTACCGGACTTCCTGCTGGGACTCAGGATGTATATATTCGACATCACGGCGGTGCCCGGACTCCCGGCAATGAATGGTGGTATGATACGACTTTTGCACTCACGGACGGATCTGCTGTTGGTGAGATGCGGCTGATGTCCGGGTTGGGTGGATACGACAGGTCCAGCATGTATGAAACCAAACAGGGTACGGTCGGCACTGCTGATAAAGCTGTATCTGAGATTACTCTTACCATAGAACGGTATATATGGACACAGTTCTCCAAAGCCGGTTCTATACGGATAGAGACCAACCCCTCGATGACGGCATCTTATACATCCATAAAATCGCCTGAGAACGATGCAGTGCGTGCGGAATTCAACAAAGGAGCGGTCAAGGACACTTTAGGAAAGACTGCGTATTGCGTGCGGGTGGTACCCGGAAGTTTAACGGTCAGACCTAAGAGTTTTGACTCCCTGAAAGGACTTACTCTGAATGCGCCCGTTGAGATAGACTGTGCCAAGGGTGAGTATGAGAACAAACAGGTGTTGCTCTTCTCTGACACTCAGGATCTGAAAGGTGTGAGTGTGCAGGCGAGTGAGTTGAAAGCCTCGAGCGGTGCGGTTATACCGGTTGAATCCATAATGGCCTGTCCTCTGGGTTATGTGCAGTATCCTCTTCCATACAATCTTGATCTGCACGGTTACTGGCCTGACCCTATACTCAACTTCCTGAAGAGCTTTGACGTTATAAAGGACGATGTGCAGTCGGTGTGGTATCGGGTTTTTGTACCACTGGATGCTAAACCGGGAACTTATACCGGCAAGCTGACGATTACACCGACTAATGCTCCTGCCTTTGATGTTCCAGTGTCGGTGCTGGTGAGGAACTTCGAGGTACCGAAGATGTCTCATTTGAGAGTGGTAGCCGGCTGCAATGCATCAGATGATTTTGAGATGAGTTACAAGATAAACCCCACGGCTATCTATGGATTCACACAGGACTGGATCAAGGAATTCCCAAAGTGGGCAGCAGCGGGTGTTACAGCGCTAAACCTGGACTACCTCGGCGGGTCTTTCATGGAAGACAAGGCCAACAAGATGCCATCGCAGGCCCAGCTTGATAAGTTGTGCGAGGGTCTAGACCAGAAACTTAAAGCATTGGAAGCGGTTGGGCTGCAGGACAAGGCTTATCTTTATGTTTTTGACGAAGCTGATGCCCAGTGGTACCCGGCGATGCGCAAGATATGCGAAGCGGTGAAGGCGAAGTTTCCCGACCTGAAAATAATGACCACTGCTCATGACTGGACGAACACCAATTCCGATGGCGGCGCTTCTGAAACGGCAAAAGGTCGATGGACGGGGACTGCAGGTGGACTTGAGAAGATAGACATCTGGGTACCCCTGCTCTTCCACTACAACTTCGAACACGCTGCACAGGCCCGCAAGCAGGGACGACAAGTCTGGTGGTATACGTGTAACTCTCCACAGAAACCATTCCCGAATCTTCAGATTATAAACTCAGCAATGGACAACCGTGTGCTGATGGGCTTTATGGCTTTTGCATATGGAACCGACGGGTTTTTATACTATGCAACCAGGGGTGGAAGCTGGGAGTATAATGCCCCAATCACCATCGGCCCATATACCGGCTGGCCTGTTGTAGATACCGGCCACGATCACCTTTACCAGAAAGCTCCTGATGGCAAAGGGCTTCCAAGCAAGCGGATGGAGATGATCAGGGACGGGATGGAAGATTATGACTACCTCTGGATAGCAAAAGACCTTTCGGAAAAGTCCAAGGTCAAAGCATCCAAAGATGGGGCAATAATTGACGGTATAAAGCTGGTTAAACAGCTATCTGCTCCCGGTAATGAGCTGGTTAAGAGCCTGGCTGATTATACTCAGGATACAGGCAAGCTGGATGCAACCCGGACAAGTCTGGCTAAGTTCATCGAGAAAGCCCAGGGACTGGCGAAGAAGTAGTGACTGCGCAGCGCCCTTCGACAGGCAGTGTAAATGCTGTAGCATTTGCACCCTCAGGACGAACGGATGGACTCGTCTTTAGTACGTATAGGTTCGTTTCAGGTCTTGAATTTGGGATTATCTGCAAACGAATTGAGCTCAGATTTTTGCGGTTTGTTCCTAAATGGTCTTTGCGTTTTTCTTCACATGCATACATTGTACCATCAGTAACCACCACAATTATGTCTCCTGCTTGTAGGTTCATACTGCCTTCAAGATAGACTTGCCCACCCATACCACAGAACATTATCCCGCCCTGTTTCATCTGTTCGATATTCCCATCACAATGCCATGCAATTGGAGGTTCGTGACCAGCGTTGGAATATGTAAGAGTGCTATTGTTTGTGTCCAAGACAGCATAGAATGCCATCAGCATATCATTCTCTACTGCAATCTCTCTGCAAAGGGCATCATTTACTAGTGACATAACCTTAGAAGGTTGATCCAACAGGAATGAATAGCACCTAATCATATTCTTTATTGCCGTCACACGGATTGCAGCCAGTAATCCTTTGCCAACTACGTCGCCCATTGAAATTCCGATATTGCCATCATCCAAGTTGAAAATTTCGCAGAAGTCTCCGCATACATCCGCCTCCTGTAATGCAGGCTGATATTTCGTGCAATCTCATAACCTAAAGGGAGTATTGGAATATGAGAGGGCAATAGCTGTTTTTTTGATACATTTCTGCTATATGATGATCCCGTTTAGCAATTCGTGTGAGTTGCTCTTCAGCCTGCTTGCGTTCAATGATGTCGTGGATAATGGAATATAGAACAATATGCCCAGCGATGTTTATCCTGTTACTGAATACCTCTACATCCCGGATAGAGCCATTTGCTAACCGGTGGCGGAATTCATCACTGGTTCGTTCTAAATATCTAACTTTCTCCATTTCATTATTCTCAGCTTCCCGACAATGTCCTTTTTGTCTTTCAAATGTACCTCTAAAAGCAACACGTTGCCCCTTCTGTACATCACAACTGGAGAATCAATCGTAATCCAAATGAGACTGTCTAGCTCACAGCATTCACGACTGACTCAGCTTTTACTCTTAACGAGTAAAGCAAAACTTCGTGAATACAGTGGGCTTGTTAACTGTTTCTTTTATATCAAGCAGCTTAGTTACTGATAGATATTTACCGGAGTACATCAATGATTTGCACATGAAATGGCAGATGAACAACAGTGTCACCTGCTGCTGTTGCATATAAAACCTAACCAACTTACACAAGATAAAAACGCTTTTTGGGAAGCAATCCTAGATAGCATTGATTGTGGGATCATCCCCGTATCTCTACATAGTGGTATTGTCTATAAAAATCCCGTATTATTCCCAGTGCTAGTCTGAATAGTCTTGTGTTAAACTGTAAATAGGTATTAAGGAGGCCCTATCTAGTGCGCACTCGATTACTGATTCTCCCGTGGACGGCTGGGCTGATTGTCATCGGCCTTGTTGATTTAGTGACTACTTTGGTCTGGCTACATCAAGGTTGTATAGTTGAATTCAACCCCCTAATGGCAACGGTATTGGATGCTGGGATAACGGCATTTATCGCGGTCAAAGTTTTTACTCTATGCGCCTATGTTATTGTCGTCGAATGGTACAGACGGCACCGCAACGCCTCATTCGCTCGAATAATCGGGATAGTCACCGTCGTCAGCTACCTCGCCATTTACACCATCTCATTCTGCTCTGTCAATTTCCACTTCTTTTTTAAATGATATATATCTTCTCGTTTGCACACTATGCTCCGAGCGTATTCTCACTAATGCCCCCCATACAGGCCTCGTGCCAACTTGTTCTCTTGCTCCTATGTAATGATTGCTTAAGGTTATGGCAATAACCTAAAGATACTAACTATATTGCCAATAATTCAATAACAAAGAGTTCTCTGTTTGAAAATCGAATGGATGCCACAAAAAGGTATACCACCCGCCAATATCCGAACGTATCAAGGGCATTTATTCCTTTATACTAAATAATGCTACCTAACCAGAGAGCCGACATGGTGGTGATTTTGCTGGCTGTAAATTACGAAAAATGCAGTCTACTTGAATATAGCTAGGAATTAAACATAAAGGCATGTATCTAATACTCAGAGTCGACGTTTATGGGTATGTTTTCAAACTATAGTTGTAGTATGAACATTATGCTATTTTTGTAAATGAGAGGAACGTGATAATTGCTAAGAGACCGAAATCATAAAGACAGGTGGCAAAAATTGTGCCTGGTAATAAACACTCGACTCGGTCTGATGCTGCTCCTTGCCGTGTTCATGCTATCTGCAGTGACTGTTTGGGCCGTTGATACAGAGCCGATTCCGCAAGCAGGAAAGCCCGATCTTTACGATGTAGATGCCAGCGGTACTGATATTAAACTTGTATTGGAAGCTCTTGCACGACAGTCGGGTGCAAATATAGTCATCAGCCCCGATATCACCGGGCAGTTAAATATCCATGTAAAACAGCAATCACTTTCTTCGAT
Organism: Abditibacteriota bacterium; assembly: GCA_942493375.1. Classification (GTDB taxonomy): domain Bacteria; phylum Armatimonadota; class UBA5829; order UBA5829; family UBA5829. The sequence continues at coordinate 2,697,362 of OW818698.1, forward strand.
TCTGGACAGCCTTGCTGCAACTATGGATGTGGCCTGGAAGAATGACGGAGCTACTTATCTAATTACACAAAAGCCCAAGCAGTCACCTGAGCCAGAAAAAGCCATAAAAGAACCAGTCCCTGAAGCTACTATTCTGGTCTTCCAATGTCACAATATTGAGCCGGGGCAGTTAGTGACTGTTATCACCAAACTCTTTCCAAACATCAGTGCAGTGGAAGGCCCGGGGGCACTTATGCCCAAGTATTCGGATGACACGATGTCGTCTTCGGGTTCGGATAACACGCCGATTGGTGACTACTCCGGCGATGGTGCTCCATTCGGTAATGCATCGCCCGTTGCAGCCGCCTCTACTACAACTAATTCTGCTTCAGGCAAGCACGGAGACAGGATAGTAATGATGGGACCAGCGGCAGATATCGAGAAGGCTAAACAAGTCATACAAGAACTGGATGTCCGCAAACGGCAGGTAAATATCGATTTGCTAATCACCGAGATTAAGACTTCAGGTGATAAGCAAATTGGTGTGGATTGGAATTGGGATGCTGTTTCCGTGAAGCAGGGCTATACTACCCCAAATACCGATTCATCATCTGCTTATAATCCGACCAATGTGAATGTCGGTCAGTCGAAGTTTGCTCTTCAACCATGGAATTTTGGGGCTACTATATCCGCTATGGTAAAAGACGGTTCGGCAAACCTGCTGGCAAATCCAAATATATCGGTACTTGATGGTGAATCCGGAAGAATCTTCCTGGGAGACACTGTGCGATATCTACAACTAGATTCGCGCGACAGGGATGGCAGACCAATCTACAAAGCAGAGACAGTAGACGCAGGCATTTTATTACCTATTGCGGCCAGAATTTTGCCAGATAACTCGGTGATACTTACTCTGCATCCAACAGTCAGCCTGGTTACTGGATATACTACAATCGAGGGTAGTCAATATCCACAAGTAAGTACTCGGGAAGTCCAGACTACGGTGATTATAAAGAGCGGAGAGATGCTGGCTATAGGTGGACTCATCCGCGACGAGGATACCCGCAATGCTTCTAAAATACCGTTAATGGGTGACCTGCCAGTTATAGGTGGCCTGTTTAGAAGCAGCAGTACTAAAAAGCAGAAGACTGAATTAGTCATTTTCGTGTGTCCAAAAATCATGGGGGAAGAAGTACCAAATGCTGCTAGATAGTGGCTTGACATCCATATTTGTTGAACAGGGCGTACTCACCCCAAAAGAACTCGATTCAGCTCTCTCGGTACGAAACGACGTTGCAGAGGACATAGGACGGTTCCTTGTGCGATTGGGGATGATATCTGAGCGCGACCGCGTCAGGTGTGTAGGAATCCAGCAAGGGGTGCAGTTCGTCGAATTGGCAGGACGAAAGATAGACCCCGAGGTCGCCAAACTAATACCGCATAGTCTATCATTGCGCTATAAGGTCATTCCTGTGGAACGGTCGCTGGACATGCTCAAAGTGGCGATGACTTCGCCGCTTGATGTACAGGCCATTGACGAGATTGCGCTGGCAACTAATCTTGAACCGTACCCATTGATCGCAGTCGAAGAAGATATTATCGAAGCAATATTTAATTGCTTTGGTGCTGCTGGTGATGTCAGCGATATCATAATTGAGGCAATCAAAGACGCTGGCACCGAAGTAAATTTCCGTGAAGAAGAACTGACAGAGCCGGAATCCCAAATAACCGATATCAAGGATATGTCGGGTGGTGCACCGGTGGTAAGACTGGTGAATGCACTTATTTCAAGAGCAATAGCCGAACGCGCTAGTGACATTCACATCGAACCTGAAGCTGGTCGAGTTCGTGTTCGTCTCAGAGTAGACGGCATCCTGCAGGAAGTCATGATTATCCCTAAAGATTTGCAGTCGTCAGTTATTTCAAGAATCAAAGTTATGGGCGGTATGGATGTCGCCGAAAGACGCTCTCCACAGGATGGTCGTATCACGCTTGTAGCCCGTCCAGCGGAATACGATTTTAGAATATCTACATTCCCCGCAATTAACGGAGAGAATGTAGTAATGAGAGTCCTTGAGAAGAGTGCGGCTCAGATCACCCTTGATAAGCTGGGTCTGCAGTCGGATATAGCCGATACATTCGGACAGATGACGAAGGCGCCTTATGGGATGATCCTTGCATGCGGTCCAACCGGCGCCGGCAAGACAACCTCTTTGTATGCGGCGCTGAACATGATCAACACAGTCGAGTGTAATATTCTGACTATTGAGGATCCTGTTGAATATCAACTTCAGGGAGTTATACAAGCGAATGTGAACCGCAAGGCAGGCCTGACTTTTGCAACTGGTTTACGTACTATTGTCAGACAGGACCCTGATGTAATACTGGTTGGTGAAATAAGAGACTCAGAGACTGCTGCAATAGCTGTCGAAGCAGCCCTTACAGGCCACCTGGTCCTGAGCACGCTTCACGCTAATGATTCCGCTGGTGCTGCTGCAAGGCTTATAGACATGGGAGTTGAGCCATTCCTGGTAGCTTCCTCCATCATCGGTCTATTATCTCAGAGACTCATTCGCACCAATTGTACTAAATGTTCAGCCCCATTGGAGATCAGAAGCGAAATATTAGCCCCACTCAATATTCCTGTTGATACAGATTTTTCCGGGGCGATGAAAGGTGTCGGTTGCGAGCATTGCGGTCGATCCGGTTATAAAGGTAGAACAGGCTTGTACGAGTTGCTCAAAGTGGACGACGATATCCGTACTGCGATTACCCTTAGAAGTTCTGCTGCAGTGATAAAACAGGTAGCAATAAAAAACGGAATGCGTTCTCTGAGACAAGATGCAATCGCTAAAGTACAAAATGGACAGACAACAGTAGAAGAGATGCTGCGCGTCACAACGAGCTAAGCCAACTGGAGGTGATCCATGCCAATCTATTCATACAAAGCAATATCATCGACAGGTAAGATGGTCAGCGGTCGGATTGAGGTAGAGTCCGAGGCAAAGCTACGGCTCAATTTGAAGCGCAGCGGTCAACAGCTTCTTCAGGTCAAGGAGATCCCCGGTATACAGCAGGGAGCTATCAACGGACTTACTGGTGGACGGAAACCGCCGATGGGCGAGGTAGCCAGCACCATTAGGCAGCTCAGCATTCTGATCAAGGCAGGCGTACCATTGGTTGAAGCCATCGGTGGGCTTGCTGATCTTGCAAAATCCGAAGTGCTTGGAGCATGTCTCAAGGAAATAGGCACTGATGTTAGCCACGGTATGGCTTTGAGTGCAGCATTTGCCCGACACCCAAACGCGCTTCCGGTACTTGCCGTAGAAATGGCCAAAGTAGCAGAAGCAGGTGGGGATCTGGCTCAGGCAATGGAAAGGCTCGCAGACCATATAGAATCGGGAGCTGAGATCGTTCAACGGGTAAAATCAGCCATGGCTTATCCAATGGTAGTCATGGTGATCTCGTTTGTAACGGTCATAGTGATGTCCACGTTCATATTACCGCGATTTGTAACGTTATTCAGTCAAATGGGCGCAGAACTTCCCTGGACTACTAAGGCATTGATGAGCATGAGCCATATCATGACCAGCTATTGGTATTTGATCCTTGTTGGCTGTGTGCTTTTGGTATATGCTCTTAGAAAATATTTCTCAAGCCCTATCGGTCGTAAGGTTTTTGACAGAGCAGCGATGAAACTACCATTGATCGGCGATATAGTGAAGAAGATAGTTCTAAACAGGGTTATCGCTTCAATGTCCACACTATTATCAAGTGGTGTACCAATGGTACAGACCTTGGAGATATCGGCTGCCGCTGCTAACAACGCAGTGGTAAAGGAAGCCTTATTGAGAGCCGGAACTGATGTAGCTGAGGGCAATGCCCTCTCTCAGTCTTTGAGGGCTTCAGGGGTTTTCCCTCCTCTTGTATTGCAGATGGTTACCAGTGGTGAGAAAACCGGGGAGTTACCCGCCATGCTCGGTCATATCTGTCTGATGTATGAGCGCGAGACAGATGCCAAGATCAAATCACTGACTACAGTGATTGAACCGATCATGATTGCTGTTCTTGGTGTAATAGTCGGCTTCATTGCAATATCGGTAATTGTTCCGATATACTCACTGGTCGGAGGAGTCAGGTGACCCGTACACAAACAAAATACTGACCTCTGTTCAATAAAACTAACAACCAGTAATCCATGAACATCCTCTGCTCTATCAATCAGAATTGAGATAGACGCTTCAGAACTCCTGAAGATCCCGCAATATATCATTTGTCTTCGTCATACCGATCTTGATCCGATATCTAAGTTTTTCGATACACGAAGGTAATCAGCGGTGGCATACGACATATTGTGACACAGCGCGACTTCATCAATAAAACAAGTTAGCCCGCATTGTTCATTACTCTCAGCTTTTGTCCCTACTGCCGGCCAAAAGAGAAATCCAGTGAATAATGCGGGTTAGTAGTAAAAGGCTATTTTGGAAAGAAGATGACGTTTTGGCGAGGGTAAGTATGGGTGAAGTCTTTGCTGGACTATCATTGGTTGAGCCTTAGAATGTTCCTGGCATGTGCATCTGTGTTGCAATCGCCCTGTTCCATAGAGGATCTAGATTTAGGTTATATTTACCCGTATTTAAGGTTAATTTGTTGCAACTAATTGATCCGACCTGATTGAAACTACCGCCGGTATCGATACTCATTTCTCCAGTGTTACTCGTATTCTGCACATACATTATTGCGTGTGCCTGAGCTACACTTGCCATGCATTGGATTTTTTTGGTGCTGATCAGCACAAGGAAATCTGAGTCACTCGCTGGAAGTACTGAGTCATTCAACTGAATTACATCGTTAGAGACAATGGTAATCTGCCCCGAATAGGTGCAAGCGTTTATGGCTACCATACCATATACAAGTATCACAGTGGGAGTTGCGTAGCTCAGACTGTTGAACGTCTTGTTGACAGTGTATACCTGGTTCGCGATAGACTCATATTTGGCGAGGTTTACTGATGGCATATTCACGTCTCTGAAATTGGGGTAGGTAGGCGCAACAGTAGCGCCGCCTTTCACAACTATATTACTAAGAGCATATGCGCCTGTCGTAACGGAATCGTCACTGTGGTCGAAATTCATTTTACCGTGTACATACATCCCGGGTGATGCCAGTGTGCTGATTATAGGTTGTGAGATCTTCAGGTCAGTTCCACCGGTATCGACATAAAGTCCAAAGTCAAACGGCATCATCTTATTGTCCATGATTACTCGTTTGGCAGTGTAAGTACAGCCATTCGCGGCACCAATGGATGTTATCAAAACTGTCCCTGGGTCTCTGGCATTGTCACTTGCAGCCGTCACAGCAAAGCTGCCGGAGGAAAGAGCGATATTTGCGCTGTAGGGTATGGTGGCATACTTTTCATTGAGTTGCCATACCGAGTAATCTACGCCAGCCTCGGCCATATATCTGGCCTCACGAATCCCCTTACGGTTAGCCTCGCCAAGGAAGTAAGCATTTGCAGCTTCCAGTAGAGTCAGTGCAAGCACAAGTCCTACAAGCAATGCGGTGATTGCGAGCAGATAAGCAGCACCTCGCTTGCTCGGGTTTTCTTTCCATATCGAGGATCTGTTCTGCACCAATTCCGTCTCCTCAGTACCCATCCAGATTTCGCAGGCAAGCTTTTCTGTTACGGGTAAGTGATGTCGTAGTCGAACCAGCTTTGTAAGGGGCTGAGACTGTAATGGATACAGTGGTGTACTTCACACCACTGCTTGGCATTGTAAAATTGATATAGCTAATCGGGGTAATTCGCCCCTGAGCAACGCTAGTCAAGTAACTCCATGCTGTATCTGGAGTCACATCAATGGCATTCGGGTTCCTCCAGGAAATCATAGTCCCTTTCCAAAGAATGTTACCGCTTCTGTCATATTTACCAGTCGTATCAGACAGGTAAAACACTATCGTTTGTCCCGCTCTGTATTTGTAGTCATTGGCAGAAATCGGGACGTATACGCCATAGGCTGTGTCGGCGGGCAGGCATAGTGCCAGCGTGTCTCCAGGAGTATACCTGGTAAAGACTTTTGCGAGCATTGCGTTCTCAGTGTAAGTTCCCAATTCATCACAGGCAGTTCGTGTTGCCACGAGTGCGGAGGAGCATCCGGACTGCCGGTCGAACTCCGCCTGGTTGACCAGGAAAACACCGCAAAGACCAGACAATATCACAGCCAGGGAGGAGATGGCCACCAGCAGTTCGACCAGGGTAAAACCTGTTGCTGGCCTATGTCTTGTAGAACAGTGTCTCATAGAATATAGAGCGGTTTCCGCTCCCCTCCGGCCACGTGACAGTGACTGTGCATCTATACATCTTGATCTCTAGTGCGCTTGGATATGGGGCCCATGAACAGGTAATCAAGTTGCCAGGGGGTAGATCCGAAGATGATCGGGTCAGCGGAACAGTCGCAAGCTGCCCTTTGTCCAGGGATCGATATTCCTCCATTTGAGAGATAGCTGTGTCACGAGCTATAGCCATGCACACCGCTCTCTGCTGGGTCTCTCGTGCAACCGCGATTGCTGTCAGAATTGCCAACAAGCCGATGCTCAAGATTACGGTGGCTGTCAGGACCTCTACCAGCGTGAACCCTCTATTGCTCAAGCTTGGATCGCTTTGTCTATTCAAACCAAATGCTCCCATCGCATCCGTCCGACCTTTCTCAGATACTGAACAATCCAGTTCCCCCATATAAGAGTTCTTTGGATGTGCATGTACATCAGCTGAATTATCGGATATTGACAAAGAAAACATTACTTTTATACATGCCTATAACTCTAATCCGCATTATTCATGATTGATTCAGCTTTTGTCTTTACTGCCAGCCAAAAGCGAAGCTTTTTGAATAAAGTGGGCTGGTTGAGAGCCCATAAGGTTCCGAACACCAGGGAGCTTCCTGCCCTCCATATGAAGGTTCCGCCACCAAAGTCGGTCCAGCTGGAACCTTTCTCTCCATGGGAACCTCCAATCACATACGATTTGTAGTTAACCCGACTGTTAGATTGTTTTATTTATCCACTAACCCGCTTTATTCACCAAACTTCGCTATTGGCCGGCAGTATAGACAAAAGCTGAGTCAGTCATAAATAATGCGGGCTAATCTACAGAACAAGTTACGCGACTATACAACGTCATTTCACAATAGAACACAAGTCGCGTTGCGACCGTATCGAAACATATGAAATCATCATTAGGTTCTTATTTGATCGTATCAGCTAGACATATTTCAACAAAAGTCGGCAATTGGTATAACCAATATTACTCCACATAATAACTAATTGAAGCGATTCATCATATACTTACTGCTTCATGACTAAAGATAGAGTGCATTAGTACCGATAATCCCAGGTGTGGGTATATGCGTGAATTAAATCGAGGGTATCTAGTGCATTCCTATCGTACACCTAAACAATTTGTCAATCGTGTCGGTCTGGACATCGGTAGCCATACGATAAGTGGCATCGAGGTAACTGAACACGACTCTGAGATCGTCATACGGTCCGCCGGGTCGGTTCCAGTGACTGAAGAAAAATCCGTTAGATCAACACCGAAATCGACTGCAACCGTTCGCGCGATAAGGAAGCTGTGGTCATGCGCCAGGTTTACCTCGAAGAAAGTTGTGCTTGCATTGCCGCCTCAGCATGTCTATACAAAGTGGCTTCGTATTGAAGTTTCTGACGTAGAAGAAATGGAACAAACCGCGACAGTTGCCGCCACTCGTGGTGCGCCTTTTCCTGCTACTGACGCTATAACCGACTATAGAATCATCTCCTCCCGACCCAATGGTTCGCACATGCAGTATTCAATGATGTTAGTCTCTGCGTCCTCATCCGCATTGGATACACTCCTGGATACGGTTGAGAGTGCAGGACTGGAACCTGTTGCCGTGGACATAGCTGCAGCCGCCGCGTTACGCAGTTTTGATGCGCAGAAACGAGCTGCCGGGCCACTTTGGAGCGATCAGCCACTGGCACACTGCATAATAGGTGCACGCGATACAACGATTGCAGTGGTCAGAGGTGATGCCTTGGAACTTACCCGCACCGTTCCTGTGGGAGGCAATGACTTCACTCAGTGTATATCAGAATACTTGAACATAAGTTTACATGAGGCAGAACAGATCAAGACCAGTCCTGGCACCGTGCTAAACCCGAATGGCACTATCACCGTGGTCAGCAGTCAAGATGAAGTGAATGTACCCTGCGAAAACGTCGTTGGGAGGCTGGCACGAGAGATCCAGCGTTCTCTAAGGTTCTTTTCCAGCCAGTTCGCCGAAGGTAGCTATTTGGGAATGATAGGTGCTACTACCATAAGCGGTGGTGGAGCTTTGCTCAGTGGAATAGATACTTGCCTGGGAATGCACGGAATTGAAATTTCGGGTGTTATAAACCCATTCACTGGATTCTCAATCACGGCTGATATTGAACAAATACAACAAATGAGCGAAGATGCCGCTGCTTATACAACGGCATTGGGACTTGCCATGGGTGGCTATTGGTGTAATGATAATGAGACAAAATTTGGATTGGTGGCCTAGAAACTGTGTGATGTGCATCAGTGCAATGTACTAATACACATCCCGATACGAGACATTCTATATTGATATGTTATCTATATGAGATCTTTTAACCTGGCTGAATCTAAACTGGCTGAACGGAGCTTTTGTAAGCTACAGATCATTCGACATCTGCGGCTGATATTGTTCGTAGTAATTTTCGTGGTTCTAGTTGCCATTGGTTCTTATGCGGAAAAAAGCAAGCTTACAAAGAAGGTCCTCAGTATGCAATCAAAGCTTGAAGAAATCAAACGACAACGTGCTAACTCACAGTTGGTGGTTGAAGCAACAAAGACTGCGCAGCACTTGGAAGAATGGCACAATCAACTTACGGGACAGACAAGCAGATGTATAGATAACCTGCATGCAATTACGCAGAGCGCTCCAACTGATGTATGGTTGAATCGAGTAACCGGCAACCAAGATGATGTGTCAATCACGATTGAAGGTAAAGCAACATCATTTGAAACCATTTCGAACTATTCAGAAAGGCTTCGCACCCAGGGTAAATTCGGTGATGTTCGCATTCTAAGCACTCAAATAGGCAAGATCGACACATTGACATTTGTGAGTTTTTCACTTAGCGCGAATCTGAAACAGTCCAATAATTCCACAACCGAAGCCCAGCCAGCAAATGGGGTAGCCTTGTGATGAGTTCAATTCTTTCTGCAAGACGTAATAATACGTATAGTGTGGAAAATATAGAATTGATGAAGCGCTTGCTTATAGCAACCATAGTGTTAAGTGTGTGTGTTAGCGGTATCTTGCTTGCCGGCACAATTAGGACGCTACGGGAATTACGTATGACAAAACAATCACTCATAAATGGCAGAGCAGAATTGAGCGAGATCAAAGTCCAGATGCTCAAAGAGAATGAACATAACTACACTCAATGGTCTAAAACAGGTGTTCTGGATTCATTTGCAGTGACTATGTCCGGATGGGCTAAGGCGGGAAGTATAAACCTGACAACTCTAGCACCGGAAGGCGATCCTGTATCAACCGACATAGAAATGTCCGGCGAAAAGCTTGGCACCTGGAATGCAAGCAGGATTAAAGTTAAGGGCACTGCACCTTATTCTAATGTAATGGCCTTTCTGGAAGATTTTAGAAGTGTGAATGCACCAGTCCGACTTGAGTCATTCTCAATTGATTCCGTTGATACGGGTTGCGGAGAAGTCAGCTTCGAGTTGGTAGTGACAGTATATGAGAAGCAGGTTGCAAAGAGCTCATGAGTATGCTGAAATATGATCCCAAGCAATCTAAAACGGTTGCGGTGTTGTTGACTATTCTTATTATAGCGATTATTGCAATAGTTGTTCGAATGAAACATGCGGCTGCACCTGCACAAACTGCTCAAACCGCACAATCCAATGCGATTGTTGCGGGAGTAGATCAGACTGCTTCAATCAAGTATATAAGCAACCGCAATCCATTTGAAAGGTCTCCATTTGTGGTGACTGATAGTCATGGAATCAGGGACAGATTGGCGTCTGATGCCGATATGATTGGCAAACAGAACAGCATTTTTAGTAAACAGATGCTTAACAAACCTTTGCCCCCAATGCACATCGAAGTCAGACCAAAAAATAGCGTAAAACCTAAAGTCGACCTTCCCGCAGTTAGTATGGAGACGAAGCCAATACCTTCGTTCATTCTTCTTGCTACTGTAAAAGGGAAGGATGGCCTGTGCGCTATAATCAAAACCGATGATTCCGAGACCAAAATCGTCCAAATTGGTGATTCGCTCAAGGAAGGCTTCAAGCTGCAGTCCGTGGATGAGTTGCATGCCATTCTGACTGATGGGAGGAACGTGATCATTGCTAAACGACCGCAGTCATAAAGAAAAACAGTTCATCCCTCATATGGCAATCATCAGTCATCTACTTAGATTTAGTTTGGCTGCAGTTGTTAGCGTTATACTTGCATCACCTATGTGGGCGGTCGATGCGTCGCCGGTAACACAGTCTGAAAAGCCTGATCTTTACAATGTAGATGCCAGTGGAACTGATATTAAGCTAGTATTGAAAGCTCTTGCACGGCAGTCAGGCGTGAATATGGTTATCAGTCCGGACATCACTGGTTTGTTGAACATGCATGTGAAGCAGCAATCACTGTTATCGATTCTAGACAGCATCGCTGCAATTATGGATGTAGCCTGCAAGAGTGATGGAGTTACCTATCTAATCACTCCCAAATCCAAACTGGTGGTTCAGCCCGAGGTATGCACAAATGCACCGATTCCGGCTACTACCATATTTGTCTGGATATGCCACAATGTTGAACCGAGTCAGTTAATTACTGTAGTCACGAAACTCTTTCCAAGCATTAATGCTGTGTTGGGTCCTGAAGCATTGATGCCGAAATACTCAGATGAGACAATGTCATCTACAAGTTCAGCTGGTCAGTCGATTAGCGACTACTCCGGTGGGGGTACGGCGCCAAATACTGCATCACCGGTCACTCTAGCCTCTTCTTCTGGTGAATACGACCCGAAAAAGCACAGAGACAGGATCGTGCTGATGGGACCGGTGGCTGATGTCGAGAGAGCCAAACAAGTTATCAAACAATTGGATGTCGAAAAACGGCAGGTAAATATCGAACTCGCTATAACGGAAATCCAGTCTACTGGGGACAATCACATCGGTGTGGATTGGAACTGGGATCCTTTTTCTGTGAAGCAGGGCTACACTACGCCCAGCACCGACACAACATCCGCATACAACTCGACTAATGTAAATGTAAGTCAGCCAAAGTTCGCTCTTCAACCATGGAACTTTGGAGCTACCCTCTCCGCCATGGTTAAAGATGGTACGGCAAACTTATTAGCCAATCCGAATATATCACTACTTGATGGAGAGTCAGGCCGGATCTTTCTGGGAGATACCGTACGATATCTGCAACTCGATTCTCGAGACCGGGATGGTAGGCCTATCTATAAAGCAGCAACAGTGGATGCGGGTATTTCCTTGCCAATAGCAGTCCGAATCCTACCAGATGATAGTGTGATACTGAACCTGCATCCTGCAATAAGCCTTATTACCGGTTATTCTACAATTGAAGGAAGTCAATACCCACAAGTGAGTATCCGTGAAGTCCAAACCACAGTCATCATCAAGAATGGTGAAATGCTGGCAATAGGTGGGCTTATTCGTGACGAGGATACCCGAAATGCTTCTAGAATACCGCTCATGGGGAACTTACCGGTTATTGGCGGTCTGTTCAGAAGCAGAAGTGTTAAGAAGCAGAAAACGGAACTCATAATATTACTTAAGCTGAAAATTATAGAATGATAGCGGCGCAAACAAAGTGCAAGTCACTGACAATGGTGATCAGGCCGATGGTCATAATCGGCTTTATTACAATCGGGAATTCTCCCGAAATACTCTAGTCGGCGGAGCTAATTAGTCGACAAATGTACATCATGGAGGATGTCGTAAAATGCAAAGTATTAGAGAAAGAATAAATCGCAAACAAAAAGGTTTCACGTTGGTGGAGCTTCTGGTAGTAATAGTTGTCCTGGCAGTGCTGGCGGCAATAGTGTTACCTAAATTCATGGATTCAGGTACCCGCAGTAAAGAATCGGCGCTAAAGAGCGACCTGAAGCTCATAAGGAATGCAATCACTATTTTCAAGACGGATACAGGACTATATCCCTTAGCGCTAAGCGACTTGGCTGCAAGTTCAGCACCGGCACAAGGCAGCAATGGCACAGCTGACGTCAACCTGACTGCCAGCAACTGGCATGGGCCCTATGTGCAGTCTATACCAAATGATCCGGTCTCAGGAACTGCTTTTACATACACAAAGACGTCGGGAACAGCAGTCAGTAGTGCAACCGGCAATGGTCTGGATGGCACAGCATATACCACATGGTAGAAAAATGACCCATTTAGCATCGCCAGGACGGCTCAGGCTTGAGCATGACCAATTATCATCTTCATTGAGGATAGGGTTGATGGGCCTCCTGGCATTTATTTCCATAATGCAGACCGCGTGGGACTTGCAGCATTGTGCGGCCGGTATGAGGACAAATTATTGCATTGGCTTTAATGTCAATGAAACCAAATGTAGGATAAGCAGAATGTATAATACGCCTACAGCGTGAAACTGGTTACCTGGATGTACACGATAATGTGGCTGTCAAGGCATGTATCATAACAGACGACACTCTCATAGAGGATAACGCTCTGGATATGATTACTAACCCGCTTTATTCACCAAGCTTCGTTTTTGCCCGGTAGTAGGGGCAAAATCATGAATAATGCGGGCTAATGATGATCTGGATATTCAAACTTGGCAGACCCTTCATCTGCACAGAATATCGAATGAAGCCTGTATCTAGCTGAAGATAGAGTAAATATGCTATGGAAAAAAGACTACGTGCTGAATGGCTAGCTTCATATCTGCGATGGATCGGGATCATTCCCGGACTCGCAGTGACCAACTGTGCGCCAATTGTGCATCTTGTGGCAATTTTATCTATAGTGACTGTCTATAATGGCATTCTGTGCTACTTTCTGGCTAATCCAGCAAAGTTCTCGAACGGTATCCGCTGGATGGCATTGGTATGTCGGATCATGGATGGATTTGTCATCACCTATGCTGTTGCCTCGGCCGGTTCCAATAATTCGTCGGCGTTTCTGCTCTATTGGCTGGTATTAGTGAGTCTGGGCTATTCCTGCACGAAGATAAATGTTCTAGCCTTAGCTACCGGTGCAACATTGATCTCCAATGCTACTGCCACGTTTTATGCTGCACATTCAGCCGGTGTGGAAGTACCAATAGACCAGATCGGAATTCGAAGTGTTATTATATCATTTGGATTCCTAGTGTCTGTGTATGTCGCTAAATCCAGATCTCTTGATGATCAAGCCGTAGAACGAGGTTCACATCTGCAGGCGATATTGGGTTGTGACGGCCGATTAGCAAATTTCAATAACATCCACGAGATGGCACTCTATGTTTTAGAATTGACAGTTCGCGAAACTGGTGCATCAGGAGGCGAAGTACTACTCGTTAACGATGAGACACACAAACTCGACCGTGAAGCATTTTATACTGTCGAGAGTTCAGGTCATGCAGAACCGCCATCCGAAGATCAGCGCCACGCTTATGCTAAATGGGTAATGAGTAGCGCACGCGAGTTAATGGTAGATCCCTGCAATCAGACTGAATCTGAAACTACAGGAAAACGAGTTGACAGGCATGCCCTTGCCGCACCACTACTAGGCCGTTCGTCCAGCACAGATACCAGTGAGGGAGTTTTGGGCGTGTTAATAGTCTGGGCTCATCGCGGTGAACGACTGAGTTCTGATGCGATGGATGTACTGCGTATATTTTCCACCATCACAGGCGCAGCGATACTCAATTTGAGACTTTACACCAACATGCAAAAATCGTTCCTCAATACACTACAGAGCCTGGCAAAAGGATTGGAGGCACGGGATGAATATACACGTGGGCATTCAGACCGCGTCACACAGATCGCATGCGCTATTGCTGAGGAACTCGATACACCACCGGAGCGCATAGACCTTCTACGGAACGCCGCGCTTCTCCACGATATTGGAAAAATAGGGGTACCAGATGCAGTCCTGGGTAAGGCGGGTAAACTCACCGCTGAGGAGTGGGAAGTGATGAGGCGCCATTCAACCACGAGCGGTGAGATATGTAAACCATTGGGCTTACCTGAGGAAGTGCTTTTTCTTATCACCCATCATCATGAGCGCCTGGATGGCAAAGGTTATCCGGCTGGACTGACCGCACAAGAGTTACCGTTCCTGCAGAGGATCCTCGTGGTCTCTGATACATTTGATGCAATGCGTTCCCGCAGACCATACCGCGATGCTATGCCAGAAGCGGAGTTAGTGGCTGAGTTCAACAAATGTGCAGGTAGAACCCTGGATCCAACAGTAGTTGAAGCATTGAAGCGCCTTCTTTATCGACGCGAACTGGATCCGTTCTATGCAGAACACGACCGAATGACCAATGGTGTGACAGACTACATGCAAAACGATGAGCCAATGGCTGCATGAAAAATCACTCATAACCACCAAAACCCGAAACCACAGCAGATATTATCGACCGTATTTGTTAACTAAGGACATGAACTTAACCGACTATAGAATTGTTGAATATAATTATCAGATAGATATTGCTGGTTTAATATGAGTTCATATTAGACTGAGCTCGCAGGCATCCAGGAATACCGGCATACTAATGGAGTAGACGCGCATGGCTACAGATATAAGACCAGACTGGTGTGGATTGGGGAGAAACATATTGAATGCTAATACAAGCATAATGGAATATGTAAAAACCTTACCAGCCAGAATATTGATAGTAGGAAGTGACCCGAATTCGACTATACTTCTGCAGACGATGTTGGAAACGGCCAAATTTACTATAAATACGGCACAGGATGGAAAAGATGCGCAATTACTTGCTCGTAAGTATAAACCTGATGTGATCATTTTAGATTCGGACTTACTCGATAACAACAGTATAGAGGTGTGTCGCGAGTTCAGACAAGAACCATATATTCAGCCGATCCCTGTAATAATTGCTGTAGATGGGAATGATACCTTGCGCAAATTCGCTGGCTTTCGAGCAGGTGGTACGGATTACATAGTAAAGCCATATTTACAAGAGGATGTGCTGGAACGGATAGTATTACAAATCAGTTTGTCACGAGTCCAGAAAACGTTTGCACTACAAACCACGGCTTTGGATGAAGCGTCTGAACTGATAGCAATAGTCGATGCTGCTTGCAATGTCATTGTCGCTAACAAGGCCTGTGAAACTTTTACTGGTTATTCTAAGAACTCTCTAATAGGTCGAAACATATCGTTTTTGAGCATTGATCGGGCACCCGCAGAGACTTATAACCAACTATGTGAGGCCATAATATCAGCACAACCATGGGCGGGTGAAATACAAATGCATTGCAATGATGGTTCTATTTGTATTCTGGATGCTAACTCAACTTCGTTTTCGTATCCGGATATGGAAACAAGTTTTACTGTGATTATTGCCCATGATGTAACAGAAAGCAGAATGCGCCAATGGGATTTGGAACGCCAAATATGTCATGATTCCCTTACCGGCTTGATGAACCGTAAGGGATTCATGGAGGTGCTGTCCAATTATGTCTCATCCAGGAGTCGATCTGAAGACGAACTGGCACTTCTATATGTGGACTTCGATAAATTCAAGATGGTAAACGATACACTTGGCCATGCTGTCGGAGATGCACTACTAGTGCAAGCATCCGAGAGGATTAAATCCTGCTTACGTAATGATGACTTGGCGGCAAGAATAGGTGGTGACGAGTTTGTGGTGCTACTCAGAGGGAAACGGATCACTAAACAAGCTGAATTCATTGCTAACCGTATAATAGCAAACCTCAATTCTCCTTTTAACATACTTGAGTATGAACTGGCAGTAAGTGCCAGTATAGGAATCAGTATTGGTTCTGGAGATGACTGGGACAGTGATTCACTGATAACAAATGCCGATACAGCGATGTATGCGGCTAAGCAATCCGGAAGAAATCAATACATTTCATACTCGGACGACAAGAGGAATGAATGCGTCACAGTACTTGAGTTGAAACGTGATTTGCGTTACGCTGAAGGACGAGGTGAGTTTGAAGTATATTATCAACCTATCATCGATATAAAAACTATGAGTATCGCAGGCGCAGAAGCACTGCTCCGGTGGAATCATCCATCAAGAGGATTGATATCTCCTGGTGTTTTTCTTCCCTTAGCCGAGGAAATGGACTTGATGAATGGTATTAGTGACTATGTTCTTAGGGAGGTTTGTAATGCAGCCAAGGAATGGAGGCTGTTGAAACCATTCGCAATTTCAATGAATGTCTCAGAGCATCAGCTTGTTGATACCAGTTATCCCAGTCGAATTGAGAAGATCCTCTCAGATATTGGCTTGGACACATTTAATCTATGCTTGGAATTAGGTGATAACGAAACTGCTAAATGTATTGACTCCCCAATTGTTCAAGCTTTAAGTTATGCAGGTTTCTCAATTGCTTGGAACCAATATGGGACAGATCTATTAGTTCCTAAATGGTTAAAAGTGTCCGATTCGTCCATGTTAAAGATTCGAGCAAATCTTCTAGAGAAAGCTCTTGAAAATGTGCATGAAAGATCAAATCTCGAGAATATCATCACTATAGCGCACAGCATGGGAATTAAAGTTACCGCAGAATGGATTGAAACACAATCTCAAGTAGAGTTAGTCAAGAAGATTGGTTTCGATTTCGCACAAGGTTATGCTATTAGCTCACCCCTTAGAGCATCAGCACTACTGGAACATATCCAGGAGAGTTGTGTTAATCGAAGCTATAGAACCGCTGCATGATGTCGTCTGCAAGGACGATAGCCGAAACTGCAAATAGGTGACGTATTAAATACTGATGCTTATGACGACAAAGGCACACTCTTGCTGCGAGCAGGCAAAACAGTGGAGGAGATTTCCTGAGCTGGCAGGCTTGCATTCAAAGACATCAAAATTGTCCGGAAGAGCACAACCATTGTGACTTCTGTCTGATTTTTTAGTCGCCCGGTGACATCCATCGCCGCCGGAATCCCCAGGATAATAGTATCCGCTAGTCGTATATGGGACTCATATACCGTAGTGCCTCTATCAGTCTATCACCACACTCAACAGTAGTATAGCTTCGAAACAAAATCAGTGATATCAAGATTTACAAACTGCAACCAGGATTCTTGCTAATATAGCGTATTATAACTTATATTGTCAGATGACAAGAGAGCGAATTCGTATCAGTTTTTCAGAAATTTCTGTGTGGAAATTTTACCCATCCTGTTTTTAAGCCCGCATTATTCTTGATTTACTCAGCTTTTGCCCCTGCTGCCGGGCAAAATCGAAGTCTAATGAATAAAGCGGGCTAACGCATTATTGAAGCTGAAAATAAATCAGAGACGGAGAAAATGAGATGAGTGATGAGGTGGTTCGGGAGAGTGCGACGGATTTTGATGCAAGTCCTCCTGTTGAAGTAAGTATGTATGATTCATCCATGCGGCTGTTTTTTGCAGCGTATGAGCCATTATTCACTATGGCATATTCGGCATTGAAGTCTGTATTGAGTGACGATGCCGATGTGCTAATAGTTGGGGCTGGAACCGGGGCGGAGATAGTCGAATTCGGCAAGAGAAATAGTACGTGGAAGATGACAGGTGTTGACCCATCAGCGGATATGCTTGCAATAGCCCGGGATCGAGTCGCTGAATGTGATCTGAATGATCGGGTTAAGCTTGTCAAAGGCTATACGAGTGATTTACCAGACGAACCGCTATATGACGCCGCTACGTGCATACTGGTAATGCATTTCCTGGAAGATGACGGTGCTAAGCTGAGTATTTTGAAGGACATCAGCAGCCGGTTGAAACCAGGGGCCTTATTGGTACTGGTTGATGGTTTCGGTGACATATCGACAACGGAGTTCAACAATAAGTTTGCAGCCTGGAAGCAGTTTCCTGTTGCAATGGGGATGGAGCAGGATTTTGTGGAAGAGCGTTCCCAGAGTATTCTGATGCAGAGGATAAAATTCGTGCCGGAGAGCAGGATATTTTCACTGCTTGAAGAAACTGGATTCGTTCATCCGGAAAGATTTTATACGAGTTTCTTTTATGGAGGTTGGATGGCGTTTAAGGCATGAGTTGGGGAATCTGACGGATCTGTCGGAGCTGACTGATCCACCGGATTTTTTCCTGGGAGCCGAACTGGGGTTCGGCGTTCCCAGGAAAAGCTTGATTAACTTGATTTCATGACTTCTATTTCGTAACCATCTGGATCATTTACGAAGTAGAACATGTCATTTACGGGGCCTGCTTCGGGCCAGAACTCCAGGCCTTTGGGCTCCCATTGATTGCGGAATTCGGCCAGGTCGGGCACAGAGAACGCGAAGTGGAAGATATCTTCCGGGAAGTTAAAGTCCTCGGTGTTGGGTTGATAACATAGTTCAAGTTGAGTGTTGTTACCTGGCAATTCTATGTAAGCAAGTTTGTTTCCGGCTGGTGAAGTTGCTTCCCTGACCTTTTTGAATCCGAAGGCCTCAGTGTAAAAAGCAAGCGATTTTTCGATATCCCGCACTCTTATTCGGCAGTGCAGGAATTTTGGTTGAAAGTCTGGCATGTGCTTATTCTCCTTTAATGGACATTCATATGTCTGAGATTTGTGGTCTAATATCTCATGGGACCAGTTATTATATCTCCTTTGGAAGCTACATTTATGTCTATTTTTCCAATTTTGTTCCTGACTGTTATAACCTGGCCCTGGTCATCTTTACCATCCGGACCTACGCTGTAGAGAGAGTAGCGTTTGGATGTCTTCTTATATCGCAATAATTTATCTTCAGTAAACGGGTCTTTCAACGCTTGTTTACAATATTCGGGAGACAATTGAGAAAGATTGTCCGGGTAGCTGCCTTTATTTAGTTTATAGACATGCAGCGCTATTGAGGCCTCCAGCAGGTTATTATGTGTCTCATTTACAGCATATTTTAGAACCATATTATCATAGACCTTAGTCATAGGTTTATATATTATCATCGCCATCCCATCTCCCCATCCTGCTGATGAAATTGATTTTGAAGTATATTTTGTATGTATTTTCGATGCAATCGGATATGGCAAAGTAGATTTGGAAACGGCTTCGTTCATGCATTCATGCGTCATTAAAATAAAGATTCGCTTTTCCCAGACGGGCATAAATCGAAATTCCTGGTATGTTGGTTTTCCTGGATAATACCCACACATTTGATATCCAAGAATCACGTTGTTGTTCTTTTCATCTTCCATTGTCTTATATAATAGATAAGTACTTGTTCTGATTTTCTGCAGTCTCCTCAAGGCAGCCAAACTCTGCAGAGCATTTAGTCTATCAATATAATCCCATATGAAACCTCGAGCATTTCCTTCACAAGCTATACCGACAAGACATGATATTGCACCAATTCCAGGGATGCTATCATTACCGATCTTCATTGCATCAAGACAGTCACTCATAGCTGCATTATAATCTCCTTCAGCAGCTTTGGCCTGGGAATCCAGAGATAACAACACGGTAGCCCGACGGAATCCAGCATAATACGGAAATAACTGTCCAGGTTCCTCCCAGGGTATAGCCTGGTATTTGTATGGAAACCCTTTCCTGAATCCGACCAATACATTATTATTTCTAGCTATTAGATTCTTGATCTCTATATAAGCCTTGGATCCTTGAGTAACACCGCCGTGCGAGGACTGGTCTACGACAGTCTTAATGAGACTCGACATTCTATCTTTATCTACAAGGAGAGCCTGGGCATTGTAATAGTAATCAAATGCATTGGGAACAGGATATATGGGCTGTTTGATAACGAGTTTTGGGATGGATGAATCGAAAAAATACCAAATGCCAACCACAGCCAATAAAGCGCATATACATATGATGACCAGGAATATGACTGCCTTTTTTACATTCACCAGGATTCCTCCAAGGTACTATCGTTCTGTGTGATTATACTGCATTTTTCTAATCAGGTCCTGGATAACTGCGTAAATTCTACCTTGTTGTCTTTGTCGATATACACATAAATACGACAGACTTCTTTTTGAAAGACTAACAGTTTATTACTGACTTTACGGGTAGGAACCGGAAAATATCCACCCGAATATACTCCTGGTGCATCAGCCAGGGAAGTGACAGTTGCCAAAGGTTCACCAAGGTGTTCTATCACTTTCTGCTCAGACCAACCAACATGTGCGCCAGCTTTGAGAGTGCTTTGCAACTTTGCGTGGTGTAGCCTGAAGTATATGATTGCTCCTGTAAATAATGAGACTAGAACTGAAGCACATATAATAAATCCTATTATTGCTTGCCTATATTTAGGATTAGTGCTCTGGTTTTGACCCATTACTATCTACCTCGATACAATCAAGTCCGCGATAACTGCGTAAATTCCACCTTGTTATCTTTGTCGATATACACATAAATACGCCAGAATGTCAGGTTGAAGGCAAGCAATTTATGGCTTACTTTACGGGTGGGTATGGGGAGCCAGGAACTCTTGTCTATTACTTTATCAAGAGAATCTACATCGAGGACTGGTTTTCCAAGATTGCTGATTACTTTCTGCTCCGACCAGCCTATTTGAGCACCCTTTGTGAGTTTATCTTTTTCATTAAAATCCCAGGTGTGCCTATAAATTCCAGCGAATATAGACAAAGCAGTGAGTGCCATTATGACCAGGAAAGCAGTTAAGATAGTATATCTTATTATTTTCTTCATGATGAGGGCCTCTTTTGAAACGACTGCATTATTGTAAACACCGGTCAATAATAATATTTATTCACTAAATGACTCACTCATAAATGATTATATCACTTTTCTTTTTGTTCAAGGAGGAGGAATTATGCAATATGATGAGCAATATTCTATAGTAAATAATACTTTGCAGATTTACGACATACTACAGTCACAACGTTGGAGATTCGCCATGGACCAGGATGCTGAACACCTGAATCTATTATCTATATTCTATTACATTATGGGCAGTCTGACTATTCTAGCGTCGGTTGTTCTTTTGGTAAATGTTGCTCCACTAGTATTCATGGGATCTGTCTTGAGACAAGTTCCGATTGCACCTTCTACACAAGGCGACCTGGATCCGTTACCATATCTCGGTAATGGAATAATAGTCTTTGCGATTGTCTTTGGATTGATTGTGTTGCTTGTAACTGTCCTTGGTATTTGCCAAATAGTAACTGGAACCAAGTTGAAAGCCTGTAAATCCAGATCATTCTGTCAGGTTGTAGCAGGTATAACCTGTATAAGCTTTCCAATTGGTACAGTCCTCGGGATATTCACTTTCACGGTAATGAACAGACCTTCTGTAATGACAATGTTTGAACCCAACAGGAAAGTGTCTGGGATATGAATTCCATGATCTGACGCTCAAATAGTTGGCGCCTCCACAGAAACAATAGTTGCACCAACTATTTGTACATCGGATATACTTTCTATTTACTTCCCAGACTCTGTGCTACTGCTGGCCAGACATCCGGGTTTTCGTCTGCTATTGCCCAGCACGAGATTCCTCTTATCCCGTATTTCGCTGCTATGCTGACTTTTCCGGCTACACTTCGACCATTCTCGTACCATACTTCGTGGGGGTGCGAGGACTCATCGATATAGTTGAAATGAGGCACTCCGAATGACTCGTGCCACTCTTCCTGCACTCCGTGTTTTTCTCTGAGCTGGGAAGCTTCGCGGTAGAATATCCAGCGGCTTTTTGTGTGATCAACCGTATCAAAATCCATACCATAGAATGGTACTCCCATTATCAATTTGTCCAACGGGATCACACTTGCTGCATAGTTAATTACAGCTTCAGACCAGGCTAATGTGGAGACAGGACCGGGATCTGCATATTTGTATGCAGGACAGTACTGATCGTAGCACATTACACGAAGAATATGGGCACAATTTACAAGGGATTTCCAGTCCTGAGCCCGGGCACCTGTCGACCATGGATCATCCGGACGGACTTTGGGGTGCAAGTCTATCGACAACAGCTTGCCATGCCTGTCAAACACATCAAAAAGCTCCTTGATGAATGCAGTGTAAGGGTCTTTCATTTCCTCAGGCAGGAATTCGTAATCCACATCCAGTCCGATGAATCCTCTATCCTGAACATAGTCAATAAGTGCTGCGATATGGGCTTTCTTCTTTGCAGGGGATTCGATCATACTGGCGACCAGTTCCGGATTCCCTGCTGTAAGCGGCATCATTGGAATATTTTTTGCTTTACACAGCTCGAAAAGCTCCGAAGTATTTGCTGTCTCACAGATTGTCAGCTCTCCATCTATATTGTATTTGAGCAAACAGGGCATTACATAGTCCAGATTATCTGTGTTTTGTTCAATACTATTGAGGCAGCCAGGATAACAGTCGTGGCTCTCCTCTATCCAGGCAGAAAACTCCATTGCAAGCTTGGTATTCATATGGGGCAGGCTCCTTATAACGATCTGTGTATATTATGTTCGATGGCTTGAGGAAGTTGCAAATAAGGAGATATATGTTGGCACCCCAAGATGGGTGCCAACATGAAGTACTACTATTGCAGATCAAAACTCACGCTGACTTTGGCGGTTATGGCTAGTTGGCCAAGGGCTATGTCTTCTGAGGAGTTGCCTCCTCCTGATTCTGAGGCGACATTCTGGCTGCTGTTAGAGTAGCTGCCTGATGACCTGTATCCCCACCAGGAACCGTAGTAGTACCAATCGCGGCCATAGTATGGGGTTTCGGTTATCGTGCGGGGCTTGCCTATCTTCTGATCGAGTTCGGCAGCCATGGCAATTGCTTTTTCCTTGGCAGCCTTAACGGCCATTGCACGTGCCTGATCTCGGTATTTTCTGAGTTTGGAGGTGCGGTATTCAACCCCCAGAATTTTGATTGCTCCTACCTCCAAGACTTGTGTAACCAATGGGGTAAGGTCGGAGACATCATTTAGAGTGCAGGTGAAAATCTGTCGTGCTCCGTATTTCTTGGGCTCATTGCTGTCATACAGGATCTGCCAACCGCCAGTGTATTGCGGTTTGACCAGGTTGATCTCGAGAGCTTCCGATTGGATCTGTCTGGGATCGATATGGAGCTCTTTTACTACATTCATTACTGACTTTACCAGAACAGCCTCTTTGTCTCTTGCTTCGGTCGCAGTGTCTCCTCCAGCTTCAACACCTATGCTGATAACTATGGTATCCGGTACAACATTCACCTGGGACTCCCCAGTAACTGTTATGACTCTAAGGTTGGTTTGTGCATCACGCTGGGCATATACACTTGAAGAAGGGAGTATCAGGCAGAATACCGCCAAAATCAATAGTCTTTTCATTGTGGTCTCCTTCGTAAGGTTGGTTGCTGATGCTTGATGATTCTCAAGCATCATAAACGCTTACAAGTAAGACGCATTTGGCAGCAAAATCCTCACTTTTGGGGTCACTTTTTATGGGGAATTTTACTTGTGACGGTGTATAGCAGATATACACTCCAGGCAGCTGGGTTCGTTCGCACTGAGCACAGTCGAAGGGTGAATGGAGGGGTATTGGACATGGATGTCCAGGGAACTGGGGCAGGGTCATGGATCACCCTGCCCAACAGGTCGGATCGCAGGCTGGAAGCCTGCATCACAATATATGGTTATGCGATTTTGCTTTTGGTTTCTATGTCTTTGGAGGTGATGGCATAGAGGGCGTTGTATAGTTCGCAGTGGAAGGTGCCGGGTCTGTTGCCGGAGATCTCTGCGGCTAGTTCACCAGCTATTCCGAAGGCCGTCAGGCCACCGGTTGCGGCTATGAATGCGTCTTTTTGGATCGCTGTAAATGCTGCGATTATAACATTGGATATACATCCGGTGCCGACTACTTTGCCCATCATCGGGTGTCCGTTGCTTATGAGGGCTGTGCGGGTACCGTCCGATACTGTATCTACTACGCCTGTTATAGCGGATACACAGTTATAAGCAGATGCGAAGCGTTTGGCGACACTTGGGGCATCCTCCGACGCTCCTATTGACTCTACTCCTCTGACTTCAGAAGCTACTCCCATCAGAGTGGCTACTTCTGCAAGGTTACCCCGAACTACGGTGACTTTTACGCTTTCCAGGAGACGTTTACAGGCATCGGTGCGCAGGCGGGTTGCTCCGGCGCCTACCGGGTCAAGTATTACAGGTATATTAAGAGCGTTGGCCCGTTTCCCAGCGAGTTCCATGGAATCGACCCAGTCAGGGGTAAGTGTTCCTATATTCAGAACAAGTGCGCTCGATATGCCTACCATCTCTTCGACTTCCTCTATGGCGTGCGACATAATCGGCAGCGCCCCGATACATAGAGCGGCGTTTGCGGTCTCGTTCATAACAACAAAGTTAGTTATGCTGTGCAAAAGGGGTTTGTTCTCCCGGATAGCACTCAGATCTTGTGCGATTTGTTTTGTGATTTCCAAAATAGTTCTCCATTTAAATGTCTGTTTTAGTTTGATGCTCCGTAGGCTGCTTCCATGCGGGTGATGAAGTCGCTCGCGTTGGGCGGGGCTTCGGAAATGGTGGTGATGTTATTGACTTTCATTACGTTTTTGACTCTGGCAGTGATTGCCCGGCAGTCCTCTTTTGATACGCCATATTTATCCGGCCAGGACAGCTGCACATACCAGAATGGGAGCATAAGTTTTTCAATCCGGTTGCGATAGACATCAGTTTTAGCTTTATCGAATGCCCGGTTCAAGGTCGCCATGCTAGACGACACGAACTCCGGAGTCGTCACATCGGGTGGGTTCCAACCGTTCATTGGGATGTGATGCTTGATAGACCTTCCATATGTGTCCATATTTGCAAGAAACTCCAGAGCATCCTTGGCAGCCGGGCCATAGTAGCCTTCACAGAAATCCTGCCTGATCTTCATTGGGTCAAGACTGGGATCCCACATCAGCTGAGATGCCAGATACTGCCTGAACTCCGCAAGCTCACCACCCTGGCTCTGAATATTTCCCTGCAGCATCAAGCCGTTGACTCCGTGAGAGTTGTAGAATTTAATGTCTTTGGCAAGGGCTTCAAGATTGGGATTAGGAGCTAGATAGTGCCAGAAGTTGGTGCCATAGTGCCACACAAAAAGGTTCTTAGCCACCTTTCGCCAGTCATCAATTGCCTGCCTGTATTCCGTCCCCAGGGTCTCTCCTTCGATACCATGAAAGTAACACGCGTAGTGACAGAGTCTTATGACTACGTTGTCACGCGGTTTAGTAATCCTGGGGGTGGCAACAGAGTAGTCGTAAGCCAGAGTATCTATATATTTGTCGGGATATTTTTTCGCTACAGTATCGGCTATAGCGTTGACAAACCGGAGAATCGGTCCGTGTTGAGCGCCTTCTTCTTTGACGACGGCCTGGCAATTTTCACATTCACAGGCACCACTCGACCCGGGGTACGCATCGTTCTGGGAGACGTCTACGCTCATCACATTGGGAGTTGCTTCCAGCCACTTCATAACCTGATCAATTGATATTTTGAGGACATCCGGATTGGTGAAACAGAGCTGTCCACCGATCACTGCGGCGTGCCTTTGGCCTTTCATCAGCCCAAAATACTCTGGATGAGTGGCGAAATATTTGTCTGCAGGAATCAAAGCTGCAGCAGAATGCACAAATGGCTGGATCAGGATGCCTTTGATCTTCTCCCCGGTTGCTGACACTGGAATATACAAGCACTGGGCCATATTGGAACCATTCAACCGTTGGCGTGCTGCAAAGCTCCACTTGGCTGCATCGTTGTAGAGAGTTTCCCGGTAGATGAATGGCGGAGCGTATGAATAGTTAATAACAGGCAGCGTGAGAATATCCTTCTTGGGGGTGATTGTGCAATCGTTGGCCAGGAACCTGCATCCCAGGAAATGCTCCATGAGAACATAGACACTATAAAGCTGCCCCCTGTCTCCCCCACCAAGCAGGACAATATTCTTGCCGACTGTCTTTATAAGAACGCTGTCTTCACCGAGTCGTTTCGCTTTATTTACCAGTCCAATGCTGACTTTCTTGCAATGACCAAGAATGAAAGCTCGATCGGAATCTGACTGAGTCTCGGGGACAATTGGCAGCTTTACACTTGAAATATCCAGCAGCAACTGCTGCAGTTCCTGTGCTGCATAAGTTAGTTCAGAAGATGGATTGGCTGGAATAACAATTTGATAAGTGCTTTTACCATGCTTTGCTATGGTAAGCTCTGCTGATTCTGCGCCTGCAGTAAGAAGCAGGAGAATTATCAATGCAGAAATGATTGTATTGAGAGTCATTATCACACCTCCGTTTCATTTATTATACAGCAATATATGATGAATGCTCTAGATTTGATGTTCGCGGAATGCGGGTTACGATACGGTATGGCATTTACAGAAATGAAATGAAAAGCAGATCCTTCATTGCATTCAGGATGACAGTCTGGTTCAGGATGGCAACTGCCACATTTTGAAGGATAAGACGAGTAATAAGGATAACTAAAACGCATATCCGGGCTCTGTTTTTAATAGCCTGGGACTGGTGGGAATCGATATGCGATATATAAAATGCCTTCTCTTACTCTGTTTTTTGTTAGTTACTTCCGGTGCGTTTTGCACTGAGTATGGTCCGAATAAGTTTGTCAATCCATCATTTGAATCCGGTATGGATGGTTGGCATTGGCAGGTCAGCGGTGATGCTAAGGCAACTTGTGATTCCGATACGTCTGTGAATCACTCGGGAAAAGCCAGCATACGAATGCACAGCGAGAGTGCTTTTGCTCCTAATGTGTATGGGGGGATATATCAGGATGTTGGTGGACTTGTTCCCGGAGCTAAGTATCTAGTCTCTTTTTATGCTAAGGGAAACGGGGTTGGAGCGTCCTGGTGCGGAGGCGGTCCTGGTTGGTTTACACGAAAGAATCTACCGACAGGTGATTTTGACTGGACTCTGGTGGAAATGGAGATCGTTGTCCCGGATGACGCAGCTTTCTACCATTTCAGAGTCAATGTTGATGAGTATACCAAATCATTATGGTTGGATGATTTTTCATTCAGGATAATCGATCCACTAACAGTAGTACCCAAATTTAGCACTGTGTCACTGAGCAAAGCTGTGAGTTATGGCCTGTGGCTCATGCCATATGCTGCAAAGGCCCCTGGTATTGATGGCGACCTGACTGATTGGGATGATGTCAGTCCGAAGCTCAGCCTGCCTCAGGAAGTCGGGAATAACCTGGTTGGTGGATGGCAGGGAGTGAATGATCTGAGTGCAACCGCGCGTGTATCCTGGGACGATATTAATCTATATCTGGCATTTGCGGTTGTGGACGATGTTCAGTCAGCTCTTCCGGAGATACAGCCGTGGGATGGGGACAGCATACAGATAGCAGTCGACCCGGTGCTGCAGAGGACTCATGGCAACTACGGACCGATGGATGTTGAGTTTACATTGGCTCTGACAGATGCCGGTAAGTCTCGATTTGAGGTTACAAGCGTTCCACAGAAATCATTTGGCGGGTTCTCTGCAGTAAAGTTTGCAGCAAAGCGTGTTGATAACACTACTAATTATGAGATAGCTATTCCGTTTGCTTCCCTGGGAATTAAACCTGGAACAGATTGGAAGGGACTTGGACTGACATTCCTGGTCAACGATAACGACAAAGGGGGCCGCAAGGGTTATATTGAACTGACTCCGGGCATTGGTAGAAACAAAGATCCTTATCAGTATGTGCTGCTGGCACCTTCGGACAAGCCAACGCTTTTGTTAAAATCTGATACCAACCAGCCAAATCAGGATGATGATTTTGTTCTGCAGGCAGTGTTATATAACCCATCAACCGCGCCGCTGGGGAAGATAGAACTGACTGCGGAGAGGTCAGAGCCAAAGTGGACACTGAGTGCGGATGTGCCAAAACAAGACGGGGAAGTCATTAAATTATCGACGGCAATTCCAGCAGGAACTCTGCTGCCTGGTAAATCGGAAATCACAGCTGTTGCAGCAAATACTAAGGCTAGTTTGAATATTACAGTGTCTCCAGACCGGGATGCACTCCGAAACACTGCTAAAGCGCTGCAACCATTGCTGGGGAAGGCACAGAAACTGGCAACTCAGGCAAAGTCCAAACACATTGCGACTGACTATGAAGACGTGGTGATAGCTACTGCTGAGAAGTTCATTGGATATGCACTCGACGATATCAATAACAGCCGAATTGCACGGGCTGAGCATATTATTGCAGTTTTGAATACCGATCTCAAAAACACAATTAATACTCTGAACAACTATCTTTCAGGGAAGGCAAAACCGAGGATAACACCGAGATTTGTAACAAGCCCTGTTGCGACCAAGGATGGAGCATTCTGGGCGGATACTATAATTCCCTCAACCGGTCGGAAGGAATACCGTCCGGTGTTTTTCACAGGATATGGACACTTCAATCGGGCAATAGCTGACATACCCAACTTCACGCGACTGGGATGCAATATCATCCAGACCGAAGTTGGTCCTGTTTCAACTCAACCTGCAGAAAGTGTTCTAACAAATCAACCAATTAAAGACGGACTGCTTACTGCTCTGAAATCAGGGGAAGTGAACAATGTAATGGTCTGCTGGCTAACATCTCCACACTACTTCCCCCAGTGGGCAATAGATAAATGGCCAGATATAAGGACCTATTATCAGGGATTCCTTGGAATAGCGACTGATGCGCCTCAAGCGCGGGATATATATCGCAAGCATTTGGAAATAACACTTGATACGATCAGAAACAGTCCAGCACTGCACAGTGTGTGTTTGAGCAACGAGCCTGTATCCTCCGGTTGGGAGACGGATAAATTCCGACTGGCACTTTGGAAAGACTATGTGAAGCGCATATATGGCAATATGGATGTTTTGAATAGTATTGCTGGAACATCATATACTTCGTTTGGGGATGTCCCGGTTGCCGGCACCAAGGGATTGCCTAAGGAGGAGAATATGACTCCTCTGATATATGACCAGATCAGGTTCAACTCTGAACGGTTTTCTGAGTTTCATGCGTTTTTGTCCGATCTGGTGCATATTATAAGACCTGGAACTCCAACTCATGCAAAGGTGATGAATGTATTGGCAGATCGAAACAACCTGACGTGGGGTTGTGATGTTGAGCAGTTTGCGTGGATGGGTGACCAGAATGGAAATGATTGTTACCACTTATGGAGAGGGCTTGGAGATCAATATGCCGCTTTGTGGATTGCTCAGAATGCATATTATGATCTGCAGTATTCGATGCGTCCTGTGCCAATCTTCAATACTGAGAACCATATTATAACTGACAGGGAACAGAGATTGATTCCTGCCGAACACACAGATTGTGCTCTTTGGATGGGAGCAATCCACGGTCAAGGCGCTCATACAATCTGGGTCTGGGAAAGAACGAATGACAGGATGAGTGACTTCGAGGGAAGTATATTGCACAGGCCGGAGAATGTTATAGCAGTCGGGCATTCAGGGCTGGACCTTATGCGATTGGCCCCTGAGGTTGTTAAGTTGCAACAGGCAAAAGCGCCAGTTGCGATCTTATACAGCACGACTTCACAGATATGGTCTCAACGGGCTTATGATGCTCTATTCAAGGCATATGAGGCATTTAGTTTTACGGGACTGCCTGTGCGGTTCATTTCTGAGCTACAGGCTTCGAATGGAGGACTGGAAAAGTATAAGGCTATCATATTACCTGCAGTCGGGTATCTCCCGGACAGTGTGGTGACAGCGCTAAAGAAATATGCAGCAGGCGGCGGGAAAGTCTGGATAGTAGGTGATGGTGAACTGGCAAAAGATGAACACGGACAGTTGAGGAAAGATAGTTCGCTGCCGAAACAGGCTGTATCTCGTTTTTCCACGGAAATATCTTCGCAGAGCCTGAGGGACCAGTTTGTTGTCTCTATGAGCAAGATCGGTGTGAAACCGTTAGTTACGACAAAAGACTCCAGTAAGAATATTCCCTGGGCTGTGGAATGTAGATCGGCTTCCCAGGGATCATCTGCGCTTGTGAGTATAGTTAACTACTGGGGAAAAAATCAGACAGTTATCCTGGAGATAAACGGAAAACCAGCGAAGCGTGTGTTTGATATGAGATCTTCACGTTATCTGCCGAAGGGTAAATTAGTGCTCGAACCTCTCAAGGCTATGTTGTTGAGAGTAGAATAATATAAAACAGGAGAAGTGTTTTGGACAGATTCATTATTACGTTTATTCTGCTGCTGTGTTTGTGCGCTACAGCTTCAGCGGAACAGGTTAAGGTTATCTGGGAGCAGAGGTTCGATAAAGGGGCTGTTTCTGAGTGGAAACTGGGTGGAGATGCCAAATGGCTCAGCAATGCTCTGCATACTCAGAGCAACCCTAAGGGAACTACATCCTTTGCTACATTAGCTACAGAAATAGCATATCCCAAAGCATCGGATGGTTGTGTGATCCGGATTGAGTGGTCATTGAATCCTGTTCGAATTGGAGGCTGGGGGCAGGATTTTCGTCTGGATGGCGGACCGATGGTTGTGGAGTTTACAGGCAAGAATCCAACGCTCAATGCCCGTCACGCTTCAGTAGACAGCGTAACTGAAGGTAAGCCGGTTACTATCTCCTGTGATTTTAATCGATATATGGTGTTTTCATGGAAAATCGATGGTAAAGAACAGCTAAAAGCCCCTGTACCGGCATGGTTTCCCGGTGGCGAGAAACTTACAATGTCGCTGAACGATTTTTCTGATACAAACAGCACCACCGACTGGAACTGGATACGTATCAGTCAGGTAACTCCGGAAGATACTACTCAGATACTGTTCAGCGGATGGGATGAGGAAGGGATTGCACCTGGCATTCGGAGTTCGATGCTTGTCGGTGTTGCAAGTCCGATGGACAAGGTTTTCCGTGAAGCTGCAGATTATAAGGGACGTTTTGGAGGAGCAGCAAAAATTGCAGCTGCCGGTCGGGAGCGGGAGAGCTTTCAGATTGTTACGCTTCCTGTTAGTAAAGACCTTACAAATGTATCTCTGCAGCCGATGGACCTTATACATGATGACTTTAAGACCAAATTCCCTGCCAGCCGGATTACGTGGCACCCGGTAGGGTATGTTCAGACCAGGCAGTCAGGTTCTTCGATTACTAAGGCTGGATGGTGGTGGCCAGATATTTTGATGCCTGCTCAGCCTTTCGATGTGCAGACTGGCTATTTGCAACCTGCCTGGGTGACGGTGGATGTTCCTGCGGGGACTAAACCCGGGCGATATCGAGGTTGGATCAATATTATAGTTGAAGGCTCTGTTGTCTATAAACAGAAGCTGGAACTGACAGTGCGAGCTTATGATCTTCCATTGCGCGGGAAACTCAGGACGGCTTTTTGTTTGAGCCCCGGTATATGGGAGATGTGGTATAAGCCGGACGAAGTCAAGAGAATATTAGGTATGAAAGATACCGACAACCACGGCGCTTTGTATACATCATATGAATGTGAAAACGTCCTGCCGCATGAAAAATGGTTGGAGATGTATGATTTTCTACTGGCGCACAGGATCAGTCCGACAGTCATTTACTCCGGACTCAAGAATGGGAAAAGCAGAACAGTGCCAGGACGAGAGGATATGCAGTACTGCTATGACCGTGGAATGAATGCTACATGCCTGACCAATGTCGATGTTTTGCCCGAAGATCCTGCAGCAGCTGACAAACGTATGCAGGAACTGGAAACTTACTTGAAAGACTGGGAGGGGTTCATCAAAGAGAAAGACTGGAAAGACTTCACCTGGTATGTCCACGGTTTTGATGAATCTGAGATGCGACCAGACCCTGCAAAGAACGTTGACCCATCGATCCGCCGTGTAAACGGTATGATCAAATCCAAGTTCCCATGGGTCAAGAGGGAGACAGCTAATCCGATTGTTAAAAAGAACATTGGTTACTTTGATATCTGGGATCCAATCACGGCTCAGATGGATACCAAAGAGAAGATGGCAGAGTACAAGAAATCCAGGGCCAGGGGAGAAGAATCTTGGGCGTATGTGTGCTGCGGACCTGGAAAACCGTATGCTAACTTCTTTATAGATTTTCCCGGTGTAGACCCGAGGATTCTGGGCTGGCAGTATTATCAACACAACCTGACAGGTTTCCTTTATTATCTAATCAATCTATATGAGCCTCAGGAAAACTGGAATATGAATGGTCCCAAGTGGCCGGAGAAACCGTGGAACCCGCTGTCTTATGGAACCAACAGTGATGGGATCTTGATATATCCCGGTCCTGATGCAACTCCGCTTGCCAGCACAAGGTTTGAGAATATCCGGGACGGTATAGAGGACTATGAAGCCCTGGGAGTGCTGTCTGATATGACAGACAAAGTGGCAAAAAAGGGCGGCAACAAGGCCTTTGTAAAGAAAGCTAAAACACTGCTGAGTGTGCCGGCAGAAGTATCGAAGTCCTGGACTGAGTATACGCTTGATCCCAGCGTCATAGAAAACGCCAGAGCCAAAGTGGATGAAGCTATTGAAGAGGCGATGGTTTTACTGAACGCTCCGGCAAAGCATTAACTGATGATCATTGGGAGGTCTTTAATGGCCTCCCATTCTACGGTCAGATATTACTATCGGATCGGGATATCTGTGCAAACAACTGACAAGCAAGAATATCTTCTTGTGTTATGCCTTCATATTCCTGGGTTAAGTCATCTATAGAAGCACCACAAGTAATGCGATCAATGACATACTCTACCGTCACGCGAGTTCCTTTGATGACAGGTTTGTCCAACATTACTTTGGGATTGGTATATATTCTCTCAAGCAACTCCTCATCGCTCATGACAATGACCTCCACTATAGATTTTACCAGTTAGCAATTGCATGCCAAACAAGGAAATCAGTTACAGCTGTGAGATAAAACTCAAGTAGATCATCTCGAAGCTATACTAATAGTCTTAATCTCAAACGCCTCTAAATCCACTGTTAACGAGCTGGCTTCGTGCTGGAGATCCTGCTCATAACTATTAATAGCATCTGTCTCAAATGCACTGGCTATATTAAACCCGAAATTCAGGCTGGTTGATTTGGGTGAGTTGGTGGAGTTCCACAGGCGCAGGACCAGGCGTTCTTTGTCTATGTATATTGCGCTGCATGAGATACCTTCGCCTGTCAGCGATACCAATGAGTCTGGCAGTGTATTACTGGGTGGTTCTACTGGTTTTCTGGATCTTGTGCGGTCGGTTTTTATTGATGAATCAAGAATATAGGGTTTGACGGCCATTTCCATGCCCAGTTTCGAGAGTTCAGTCTTATCCAGTTCAGCTATTCCTGCGAAGGGAACCAGGGCGTAGTTGAAGACCATGTGTTCGCCTTGTTCAAGTGCCTGTTTGGACTCCGCGCGGGTTGCAAAATCTACTGATCTCATCAGGGAGAGCATCATCACTCCATCTGTAACATTGTTGCCAGGCAGGCCGTAGTTCAGCAGTGCAATCGCACGTTCATTGTTTCCGTATGCCATCCAGTTCTGTGCGGGATACTCTCCTTCGCTTCTCTCCAGAACACCAAACGGGACTTCATGCAGTATGGTGCCATCCTGTATGCCGAAGGCGAATGCAGTTCTCAGCCTGTAGTAGGATCCTGCAATATGATGGGTTTTGAGTTCGAATTCAATCTTTGGATCAGATGCATGAAATGTCACACGCGACTCCCAATCAATCCTCACCGGTTCTTCTGTAAAATACTGGAAGTTGGGATTTTTTCTGCACAGAGAGCCAGTTATCAGTATTACTATGTGCTCCTCTGATATTTCATCTACAGAATAGTCTACATCGGATGATAAAAAGGCCTCAGAAATCTGTCTTCTTCCGTTCCTGGAATAAGTCTTGCTAGTGTCTGGGAAAGGATCATCGATGCATTCACTCTCCCATGCATGCTTGCCACCATCCCGGAATGGGCCTTCATAGTATTGCCAAAGGTCTCCATGGTCAGTCTGGCAGCATAATACATTGAAACCCAGACTGCCTGGTTCAGCATATTCCAGCTTTTTGTTCTTATCCATCAAACCAACAATGGATCCCCAGGAGCTGAAATATACTGAGTATATCGGTGTTTCAAGCTCAATTCCGCCGCTGACAAGCTGATTGATCTTGAATACTTTTGAATTGATACTCACACCTGGCGCATAACTGCATGTCTCTTCCGGCTCTGATACAGATAATACATTCATACCGCATGCAGGAAGATCAACCCAGGTAGTCAGCTTCCTGTCGCGAGATAGAACAGGTGCAGCTCCGATGATTTTTTCACCTGCTGATGCGTTGGCGGTAATTTTGCATCGCCTTGGCCAGGGGAGTGGGTTGAAGACTGTAATTGTGCGCTTATCTTCGTTGACTGGGCATAAAGTATTTAGATTATCATCGATAATATTGCCGCAGATCATTCGCACACGATCTGCGCGTTCTCTGGCGTGCTGGTAAACGATATCTGAGATTGTTCCGCATAGTATGTCGTGGTTTTGGTTAGTCAAAGCAAGTTTCCAGGCCCTGTCCAGTCCTTCCTGATCGATTGGAATGCCTTGTGTGATACTGGCGTAAGCTGAAATAGCTTCTGCGGTGAAAAGTAGAGCTTCGGAGTCGCGGTTGTCCTGTTTTATTCGAATTCTCGATGAATAAGTTCCCTGAAACATAGGGTTCCATTCGCAGGTTTCGATTGGCGCTTCGGAGAAGTCGATTTGCTCCAGACTCTTTATATATGTGGAATATTGAAGCTTTGATGCCCTGTGATACGAGTTCCAGCTTGAAATCATGTCTGATCCCAGCTCATACGGATACTGGAAGTCTCCTCCGTGCGAGAGTATCTTTATGTTTGATGAGCCGTGTTTATTTACGAGTTTAACCAGATCCTCCAGAAATTCCGGACCGTAACCTTCACACCAGCCTGCATACCCGATTCCGCTGAGCCAGTAGGTCGGCATGGTTGTGCCATCCAGAGCCTGCCAGCTAATCTCACACTTGCGGTTCATATCATCTATAGCCCGGAAAAGCGTACAGAACTTGTAGCCGCAGATGCATGCAATCTGGGGAAACTGAACAGGGACACCGAAGCTGTCACCAACGTCGAGTACTTCAGCTTGTGCCCCAAGGTATTTTTCACTCCAACGCTTACCAATCACACAGTTCCTGATTAACGATTCTCCGGATGGTATATTCAGATCGGGTGTACAAAAAGACCCCGGGGATAATTCCAACCTGCCGGATTTGGCAAACTCTTTCAGTTCCGGCAGCAGAGATGGATATTCCTGGATAAATCGCTCCAGCATGAATGTCTGCTCAATCCTGAATGTGTAGTCTTCATTAGTTCGCAGCAGACGCAGAGCTTCGCGGAGTATGTCATAACAGATCTCAAGATATGAATCTTCGGGACATACATAGCCGACATCATAGTGGAAACTCGGCACCAGATGGATTATTCCAGGCATAATTGGTTGCACCTCACGGAATTGCTTGTCGTTGCAGTATTAGGCGAGGGAGAAGCGGTCTCCTTCTTGTAGACAATTATATGAAATCAAAAGGAGGAATTTATCTCTGATATATGCTAAATTGAAATAAGCTATCTTTGAAGTAACGATAGGAGATTGGGATGAATTTGTTCAGATGTATGTTGGTAATTGCGGCTTTAGGTGCTTTTGTTTTAGCACTTCCTGTTGATGCTCTATCAAAGGGATTTACACTGTACATATCATCGAAAGGCAATGATTCCTGGTCAGGGAAGATTGCAACGGCTAATAAGGCTAAGAGCGATGGACCGTTGGCTTCACTTATTCGTGCGCGTGACCTGATACGAGAGAAGCGCAAGTCAGGCAGCCTGCCGGAGGGACCGGTGGTGGTAAATATTGCTCGAGGCATATACCGCATTAAAGAAGGGCTTGAACTGACTGCTGAGGATTCAGGTAATCAGGCAAATCCAGTGATATGGAGAGCTCAACCGGGTGAGGAAGTGCGATTTATAGGAGGTGCAAGACTTACGGACTGGAAACCGGTGACTGATGCTGCTGTGCTTGATCGCCTTGCTCCTAAAGCCCGGAAGAATGTATTGCAGACCAGTTTGAAATCTGCAGGGGTAAATGATTATGGAACTCCGACACCGGCAAGTGGGACTCAGGCGCAACTGGTGTTTAACAACAAGTATATGACTTTAGCCAGGTATCCCAATGAGGGTGAGTGGGAGCATATTGCTGATATTCCGACTGGTGGGACTCTGTATAAAACGGAGTACGATAACCATTATGGCCGATGGACGTATAGCGGTGACAGACCATCACGCTGGAAGGATATCAGCGATCTCTGGGTGCATGGATATTGGGTCTGGGACTGGAATGAGCAGTTTCAGAAAGTTATGAAACTTGATCTGGCAACAAAAGAGGTTTGGCCCGAACCGCCGTTCAATATCTACGGTTACCGACGAAATCAGCGTTTTTACTGGTTGAATATCATTGAAGAACTCGATTCTCCAGGGGAGTTCTATGTCGACCGGGCAAACGGGATTATGTATTTCTGGCCTCCTGCATCTGTGAAAAAGGCTGAGATCCTGTTTCCGGAGTTGAAGAAACCTGTATTCAGTCTGACAGAGACCAAATACAATAATATCCGCGGGATCACCTTTGAA
Source organism: Abditibacteriota bacterium (assembly GCA_942493375.1). Taxonomy (GTDB): domain Bacteria; phylum Armatimonadota; class UBA5829; order UBA5829; family UBA5829. The sequence continues at coordinate 2,734,161 of OW818698.1, forward strand.
TGCACACACGGTCAGGCCGTGTCTATCGTAAACGGTACTGCTAATGAGATCGCAGGCTGCACATTCAGAAATATCGGTGGTGATGAAACTGTCAGATTGAACGGCACTGGCAACGGAATCCGCAGCAGTGATATTTATGAGATTGCAGGTCTTGGTGTAAGGATGGAAGGCGGAGATAAAAAGACTCTGACGCCTGGGAAGAATTACGCCATCAACAATGATATCCACCACACCGGCCGCGTATACCGCACAAACCACGGGGCATTTGTGATTGAGGGTGTTGGGAATAGAATAGCTAATTGCTATATACACGACCTTCCTCATCACTCGATTGCTTATGGCGGCAATGACCATATTATTGAATACTGTGACTTCACCCGCATAGCCCAGGAGACCGGCGATGTTGGGGTCATATACACAATGGCTGACTGGACTAATATGGGCGAGGAGATAAGATACAACTACTTTCACAACGTGCACGGACCAGGTAACCTGGGATGTTTCACGATATATCCGGACCTGCCATGCGGTGGGGTTAATCTTCACCACAACATTTTCTATGATGTCGACCAGGTATTTCACACCAACAGTGGACGAGGGATGGTTATAGAAAACAATCTATTCCTGAAGTGTATCCGTGGTATGAGTTTTCAGATGTGGACCCAGGATTATATGTTCAAAGAGGGTGGTCCCTGGAAAATGGTTGAAAACCTTAAAGCAGTCAACTATGATAAACCTCCCTACGTTACCAGATACCCTACCCTGAAAAATCTGGCGGATGATTATGCACTGGGTCCCGATAATCTCCGGGAAGTAGAGAAACCCAAGGATAATATCATACGGCGGAATGTGAGCTCCGGTAATTGGTTTGCACGGGTTGATCCGAATACAACCCTGGACCAGGTCAAGGTTGTGAATAATTTAATAGCAGACGACATTGTGTTTTCCGGCTCTGTTGATGGCAATGGTGTCTCAAAGGATTTCCGAAATGGCGATGCAGAGACTGCTGCGGAGTTCGGCAAGCGGGGGAATGTCCTGGTTAAGGGGGGTCTGTCTGTAGGTAAAGACTACGACTTAACCAAGACTCCAGCCAATAAGATAGGATTTGAGCCTATACCCTTCAATAAGATCGGTCTGTATAAAGACCAATACCGGAGGAAGCTCGCTATGGACCCGGCACCACCGACCGTAGAACCGGATTCTCGAACATTTCTGAAGGAGCTATCGTTCAAGATCACGCTGACTCCTCAGACAGGACGACCAAAAATTGCTATCCGTTACACTATGGACGGCAGTGAGCCGACCTCGAAGTCATTGCTCTACACCAGGCCTGTAAAGATAAATAAGAGCGCAAAGCTCAGGGCTGCAACTTTTGCAATCGATGGAAACAGGATTGTAAAATCAGATTCTGTGACTGCCAATTACCGGTTTATAAGCCTGAAAGCCGGATCGGCATATGTCAGCGATCTGCCAGAGGAGGATTTGTTCTGCTATACATCCTGCTGGATGAAAGATACCAACCACCTGGGAGCACCTCTCAAGTTGAACGGCATTGAATATCCCAAAGGCCTGCTGCTGCATCCGGACAAGGCAAAAGATGGCAACTATGGGCATGTGACCTACGAACTGACCGGTGAACTGCGAAAAGCCAAAAGTTTTACAGCGGTAGTGGGTATTGAGGATGCGATGGCGATGTATAACATGGGATCAGCTGCGTTCATTGTAGAAGCGCACCGAAACGGTAAGTGGGAGAAGGTATTCGAGAGCAAAGTGATCAAATTCGGAGACCAATCCCAGAAAATCAGCGTGGATATATCCGGATCGGATAAAATCCGCCTGACAAGCACAGACGGCGGGGACGGTATAGAGTGTGACCACGCGGTTTGGGCTAATGTTTTATTGAAGTAGACGTAAGAGAGGTCATAATGATCGATAAAGATACGATAATTCAAGAAATGATAACTTATATTCATTCTTCGGCACCTATACCAAGAACCAAAATATATCAGTGGATGCAATGCAAGGACATTGATATTATGGGGATTACCGCAGATTTCGTGACTTGGGCATCGTATATTGAAAGAATTGATGAGGAAATAGAGCAGAAAGACCTGGAAGCGTTTCTATTTAAATATTACGAGCGCTGTCTTATTGAAGATCCAGACAGCGACTGGGCTGAAACCCGATATGGTGTTGGATGGGTGATAAATGCCTGGTTTAGAGCTGTTCCACAGGATGTTGACCCTGCAACAAGTTCTTTTATTGCACACCTGAAGGATTGGCTTACTGAAGTATATCTAAAAAGTGGTAAAGATATTCGGCAAGCCATTGTCGGAGGAGCATTGGAACACATTTTGGAGCAAAAGAGGTGGTGGGATTTCTTTCAGGACTGGAAAGATAATCCATCTCTTCTTCCTGCATATGAACGTGCAATGGAATGGGCTGTTGATCATCTGGAACAGACATGAGAATCATTTATTGACCTAATATCACAGCCAGCAAGTCATCTGGTATAGTCAATACTATTGGTTTTTCTCTTTCGCGCAATGCCCGGATTATGCCCAGCAATAGGATTCGGGATTCCTGGTCATTGTGGGGTAGTATCACTGTTCCACCGGGATGCTTGATTACTAGTTTTCCGTCTACTTGCCACTGGGCTGAATAGATATCATTCCATTTGCAGTCCGGTTTCATCACTCCGGATGTGCGTAATGGCGGCGTTGTGACCGGTAATACAGCAACCATTTCATCAGGCTTCAGATGAACACTAACAGGTCCGTTGTCATTTAGTCGTATTCTGAAAAGAAAACTGATGCCCAGTGCATAAAAGGCAAATATGATGGAAATTGTTGCCGACGGCATAAACATCCACCGACTGTGCGAGATATCCTAAAATATGATGTGAAATCTTGTGAAGGCTGTAGTGGATGTCCAAGGAAAGATTATTGCGGTTGATGCGGAACTTTGCACCATGTCATTCCCACGAAAGTGGGAATCCAGAGCTATGCAGCATTCCAAAGGTCTTTTTCTGGATTCCCGATCAGGTCGGGAATGACATGACTCCGGAGTCCTGTCCGGTATTTTATCCATTCATCCAGCAATCTATTTGACAGGTTACTCGTTTATTTCCACAACCCATTCAGCGTTGAATCTGGCGTATCCTATTGTGCTTTTTTCAGCCTGATACCACCAGACAACCAGTATCGTACCGTCCAATCCCTGTGCTATTGACGGATAACACACCCGGCTGTAGATGGGGACTCCATTCTCATCCAAACGCTGGAGTTCAATGGTCCTTGGAGTGCTCCAGGTCTGGCATTCATCTGAGCTGATCGAAGCCACCAGCGGGAACCTGTTGGATGGACTGTTATCCCAGACTCTCAGAATATCTCCGTCATTCAAGCGTAACAGGGCCGATGGAGAGTTGTTGGCATAGAAACGGCTGGGGACCGGTTTTTCAAATGATAACCCACCGTCGTGACTCACTGCCTCATAGGGTCTCTCACCGCCGGAGCGAAGGATAACAAATAAGTCTCCATTTTTGAGTTTCACCAATGCCGGCTCATCGGAACCCATCGGACGAACGTCTATGGGGATATCAGCAGCAGTTACCCAGGACTCCCCTCCATCTTCCGACCTCAAAATACCGGCTACACCGAACATTTCTCCTTCTGTTGCGACTGCATTATTCTGCTCAGCGGGAACATCCCAGGAATAGCCCATTACAACGGTCTTTTCGTCCATCCAAACCGGAGCATGCACCTTGCCGGACATATAGTTGTGGTTTATCGGAAGAACAGTGCAGGGAGACCATGTCTTGCCACAGTCGTAGCTGGTGCTGACCGGGAACTCGGAATGTGCCAATGTGCCGCCCGGTTCCGGCACCCATGTTGTGAAGACCTTTACAAATGAATCTGTTGTCAATATATTGGCATCGCAGGTGTAGGCTGGAGGAATTACAGATATTGACTTTACAGGTTCACTCCAAGTCCTGCCGGAGTCCTGACTGGATGTTACACATATGTCCTTCATATCGTGGGAGAAAGCGCAATATATAGTCCCATCAGGCGCGGTATCCAGTATTGGGATGATAAGGTTCTCCATATTATTGAAGCTAAGAATTCCTTTTTCAAAAAATGGCTCAACGTTTGGCATATGATCCTCCGGAAATTCATCTGGTATAACTCTATTCATATAAGAGCACTAATGTCAATAACTGACAATGAACCAGTTGCCACAATACGTGCATTCAGGTATTCTAATTCTGCTGGTTTGACTCTGGTGTTTGGGGTGATTTTATGCGGTTGATGGTGCTTGCCTTGTGTTGTGTGGTGTTGCTGACTTCTGCCGGTGGTTTGTATGCCAATAAAACTCAGGATTTCCTGCGGAAAAATCATCATTCCTGGCTACCTTATTGCCTGCCTTATGAAGGATCTATGGCGCAGGTGAAGCAGGTCTGTGAGCTTGGGATGGACACGGTCGGGATTGTATTTGCAGGCCCTTACAACGGCGGTAATATAGAGTTCGGCAAACTGGATGAAGCCCTTAAGATCATTGATAGTCACGGGCAGAAAATGGTCCTTTTCCTCACTCCCCGGTTCTCTCAGTCAGACAATGCATCGGACAGGATGAGCAATGGCGAAGTTATTGTCAGTCTGTTCGACCGCTCTCCTAACTATTCGATAATGGATGTTTTCGATCCGGCTCAGCGTGCAAAATATAATGATTACGTAGCCCGCTGTGCCAAAAGATATGGTTCCGACAAACGGGTTGCAGCTTTTGTGACTGGCTGGGGATACCAGGGTGAGAACGGATTCTTCACCGGAGACTGGGTATCTCATCCGGAACAGGGAGGAACGCTGGCTGCCGGTTACTCTGAATACGCCATGAAAGAGTTCAACAAATGGCGTACCAAGCGCAAGCTGCCGGCTGTTACTCAACTGCCACTGCCATCATCTGTCCGGCAGTCGGATGACTATATTCTGTTTATGCAGTTCCGATCGGATTTTGTGCGCAATGTATTCCAGCGCGAACACATTGCTGCTGCAAAATCCAATACAAAACTGCCGGTTGGCAATTATGCATATATATCAGCCTATCCGGAGAACTACGCTCGAAACTGGACTGATACACCTAACGCGGACTTCTACAGATCAGCAGGTTCATGTGCAACATTTGATATGACACGTACACTGCTGGACTCCGGTATAGGATGGGAAGATTCGGTGTTGCACGACGGTAAATGGGACTTCACTGCAGCCTGTATGGAAAGAGACGAAGCCCGGCAGCTAGCCAAGGGGGCGGTCTTCCACGCTATGACTGTGCAGGTCTATGACACGGAACCCCAGTGGGAGAAGGGTGTCTTTCCAAAGATAGTCGAGTTCCTGAAAACTCAGCAGATATATAAAAGTATTCGACCGGTGAAGCCTACAATTGCACTGTTTCATCCTACCTGGGGAGTTGCTGCGATTCGGTCCAGGAACTCAACACAAATCTTCGGACCGGATGGTGGATTCACTTGGTATATAAGTAAAATGATGGGTCTGGCGGAGAGTTTTGGCCTGCCTTATAAGCTGGTGACAGAATCTGACTTGATGGATCCTGCTGCGCTTAAGGGTTATAAACGCATTATTATCCCGATGTGGGAAACGATCCCGCGCATTGTGGGACAGGACAGATTTAAAGAGTTGAGTGTAGATAAACGTGTGGTAGGTATTCCGCTTAAGGATGGTCCTCTTACCCGGACTGAGTTTAGAGCCATTCTCACTAAGGCAAGGATAAAACCCCAACTGGAATTTGATTCGGACAGGATTATGGCAGGACGCACTGCCAATCTTGTGTTCAACTGGGATGCAACACCGATAGAAGTGCAGATACCTGGCAAGGCTGATAAGATTATGCTGAAATCGCATGAGTGGAGAATTCTTGAACACGATTAATAGGATTTTTATGATGGACAAGACTAATTATAAGGTTGTTGTGGGTGTTTCCTGTTTATATTGGCTATTAGCTGCACTTTATATGTACTGGCCGAGTTGGCTTGATGTGGCGTTTCGACCTTATGAAAAGGCACTTCCGATTTTGCTGCTTGCATGCTGGTTGGGGTGGAAAAGTAAGGGATGGGCTTTGCTGCCTGTTGCTGCGCTGGTGTTTTCTGCTGCTGGTGATATATCAGGTGACAGCGGAGCATCGGGATTTTTACCAAGTATAGCGTTTTTTGGAGTAGCGCAGATATTGTATGCTGTGACGTTTGCACGGAGCTTTAGTTTTCGTATATCGCGGATTCCGCTGGCGGTTCTATATATAATAGGGATCAGTATAATGATCTTTCATCTTTCAGGTTCACCCAAACTCATTGATCCTGTGCTTAAGATAATGATCTTTGCTTACTTAGCCGTGATTTCTACGATGGCTCTGACTGCAATTTTTAGTAATAAATACAATATCATGTTGCCGATAGGTGCATTGATATTTGTTATATCGGATTCCTGTATAGCCTGGGACCGGTTTATATCCCCTGTTCCTAATTCAGGTTTTTGGGTGATGTTTACATATGGTCTTGCACAGTACCTGATTACTCTGGGACTGCTGTTTCCCAAATCAAAGGAGCAAATAAATGTTCAAACTATACCGTCTGGCAGTTAGTGCACTTGCAGCCCTGATCATTCTGATCGGGACTGCTGTTTTTGCTGCTGATCCTGCTATATATGTCAGCCCAAAAGGTAATGATTCCTGGTCCGGGAGTTTAACAGCTGCAAATGCTGATGGAACGGATGGACCTTTAGCGTCACTGGATGCTGCCAGGCTTGCTGTCCGTAAGATACGTGCTGGTGGAGCAGGAACTATTCAAGTAATAATTGCCGGGGGACGATATGAACTAACCCAGCCGGTAGTTTTTGAATCCGAGGACAGCGGTGTTAAGAATGCTCCGACAGTCTATACTGCTGCACCTGGCGCTAAGCCTGTTTTCTCCGGTGGACGACAGATAACCGGGTTTACGCAGCGCAAAGACGGACTTTGGGAAGCACGAGTTCCAGGAGTTGCTGATGGCAAGTGGTATTTTGAGCAGCTTTGGGTCAATGGTCATAGAGCGACACGGGCAAGAACTCCAAACACAGGTTACCTGCGAATGCAGAGTATGGTTGGTGTCGGTTATAATCCGGTTACAGGGAAAACAGAAGACATATCGAAGTGGGCATTTGCCGCATCTGATAAGGATTTCGCCAGACTCTCTCCCCTGACTCCACAGGAACTTGCTGATGTACAGGTTACTACTTATTCATCCTGGGAGACCGCAGCCCACAGGATTGCAGCTCTGGATGCGGCTCAGTCTACTATCAAATTGAGCATGAATGCTATCTGGCCTTTCAGTATGGGCAATGTTGGGGCACCGAGATATCACCTTGAAAATTATCGAGAGGCTTTGGATGCTCCCGGTGAGTGGTTCCTGGGAAGAGATGGTATCCTGCTCTATAAACCTTTGAGTGGAGAGAAACCTCAGAGCGCGATAGTTTATGCTCCGGTAGCGACTGATTTCCTGGTATTTGCAGGGGATGTTGATTCAGGGAAGACTGTTGAGAATATACAGTTCAAAGGACTGACTTTTGAACACTCCCAGTATCTGCTACATTTCCCCGGTCGCAAATCCGACCAGGGTGAATACAATACAGATGCTGATATAACAGCAACTAACGCCCGGAACATCTGGTTCGATAAATGCAATATATTCCACACAGGCAAGTATGCGTTCTGGTTCAGATCCGGAAGCAGAGATTGTTCTGTCACTCGGTGTCTGATGGAAGACCTGGGTGCTGGTGGAGTCAAGATAGGTGAGTTCCGATATTATGACGAAGATAAAATGCTGGCTAGGCACATAGTTGTGGACAACAACATAATCAGGGCTGGTGGCAAAGTCCAGACAGCCGGGATCGGAGTCCTGGTTGGTGACAGTCCAGATAATCTGGTCACTCACAATGACATCTCCGACTTGTTCTACACTGCAATCTCCGTGGGTTGGAACTGGAATTATGTAACTACCAACGCCAGCAATAACAAGATAAACTTCAACCACCTGCATCACATTGGGTATGGCGTTTTGTCTGATATGGGTGGAGTTTATACGCTTGGACTGTCTGAAGGAACTACAGTAAACAACAATGTAATCCACGACGTATTCGGACATCAGTATGGCGGCTGGGGGCTTTATAATGACGCTGCTACAGAGCATATGACTCTTGCGAACAACCTTGTGTATCACTGTGGCTCAGGTGGGTACCATCAGAACTTCGGTAAGGAGAACCATGTTACCAACAATATCATTGCCTACTGCGGTGATTTCCAGGTGATACGCTCTACCCAGGAACAGCACACCTCGTTTACATTCGACCGCAATATAGTGATCTTCGACACCAACCCTCTCGGCAGCGAATGGGGCAACAACAAGTATGTAATCGACAACAACCTGTATTTCAACAGTGCAGGCAAGGAGTTCAAATTCGCCGGCAATCCACTGGCAGCATGGCGTGCCAAGGGTCACGACGTAAATAGTATTATCGCTGACCCACTTTTTAGGAATCCGAAAAAGCTGGATTTCAGGTTCAAATCCGATGTAGCGATATCCAAGATTGGATTCAAACCTTTTGACTATACTAAAGCAGGTGTATATGGGGATGCAGCCTGGAAGACACTGGCCAAAAACTACTCCTACCCAAAACCTGAGAGAGTTATCATACCTCCGCCAGCGAAAACCTTTTCTGTAGATTTTGAGTCTGTAGCTTTAGGTGCATACCCGATGGACTTCGGATATGTCTATGGTGAAGGCAAAGGGGAAAGCATCACAGTTTCTGATGATACTGCCGCTACTGGTAAACACTCACTAAAGTTTGTGGATATACCGGGCTTATTGTATACATATAATCCACACGTGGATATGAGACCCAAGCGTGAAGATAACAGTATAGTCTCCTGCGAGTTTGATGTAAGGGTCGAAACTGGCAGCGTGTTCTGGCACGAATGGCGCGACTGGACACCCTCCACATATATTCAAGGTCCAAGCGTAAGGATTATACAAGGCAAGTTGGTAGTTGATTCGAAGCCTCTGATGGATGTACCTCTCGGAACCTGGACACACATCAAATTATCATGTGGTTTGGGAACTAAGGCTACGGGTACATTCGACCTGGCAGTCACCGTTTCGGGGCAGTCGGAAAAGGTCTTCAAAGGCCTGAAATGCATCGATGGCAAGTTTAAGAGACTGAACTACATGAACTTCGTAGCTGATGCCAACCAGGATGCTGTGTTCTACCTCGACAATGTGAAGTTGAAATAGAAGTCACGAATGCTGACCAGAGTGAAGAATCTCCGCATTTAGAGGAGAGATTCTTCACTCAGTCCTCAAGAACTTGATTCCCACGCCACTTTGCTCTCACCATTTGACACCCACAAATCAGCATGGTAGACTCGGTGTTATCAGGTGCTTGCACTTAGTTGCAATTACAATATCTACACGTCTGAACGCACACAAAAGAGGCTAGATTATGAAAATCGCATTTGTGTTTCTCATTACTGTTCTTGTTGCCACGGTTGGGAGTGTTCCAGTTGCAGGCAGTGTATCCGTTTGGATAAAGGACAGTATGTCTCTTGTAATGCCTGCGGCTAAGCCACCTGAGTTGCTTGCTGCACCCGTAGCTAAAATATCGTTGGCACGCGGTGAATATGAGAGTTTTCAGATAGTCATTCGATCTGAAGGTAGTGAACTTCGCAATGTCCGTTTGGTAGCTTCTGATATGATTGGGCCGGGGGGATCAAAAATCCCAGCTGGTGATGTGGAATGGCTGCAGGTCGGTTATGTGAAAATCAATATAGCATGGTGGACTTCTGCTACGCTCTGTATGGACCATCCCAACGAACCTGGTTGGTGGCCGGACCCTCTCCTGCCGGTCAGTCGGTTTGATGTCTCTCCTGATTTCTCTCAATCGGTCTGGATAAATGTGTATGCAAAACCAGGATTAGCGCCTGGCAAGTATAAGGGTAATATCACGATCAAGTCGGATGATATTCAGCCAGTAACAGTGCAGGTTAATGCACTTGTCAGATCATTTGAGATACCAAAAGGCGCTGGTAACTTCAAAACAGCTTTCGCTATGATTTATGACCAGTCCCGTAGAGTCCTAAGCCAGGATATTATAGACAAACACAGAATTCTGTATGGTGAGTTCGCTCTAAAACACAGACTCAACCCGACTGACATCTATTCACCGGATACTCCAAAAGTCTCTGACCTGGAGCATTATTATGAGCTGGGTATGAATAGTTATTGCGCAGCCAATCCTACTGTGGAAGCCGGTATGCCATCAGATAAGCCTGAAGAGTTCAAGGCGAAAATGCGTTTATTTCTTTCGGAGCTTGGTAAATCCCGTTATGCAAAGCAGTTGAAGAAGATGGCTTATATATACGGGTACGATGAAGCATCAAAAGCATCCGAGTGGGACGTGATGCAGAAGCTCTATGGAGAAGTCCACAAAGAGTTCGGACTGACGACATTTACAACAGCGTTCTTGCCTCAGGACCCGGGGGCTATGAAAAGACGCAACGTTTCATGGATATGTCCACTTACAGGACTTGATCCACAACCTGACAATCAATATGATCTTGAAAAAGCAGAAAAGTGCAGGAAAGCGGGATACCAGGTCTGGGCATATGTCTGCTGTTTCCCTGATTATCCATATGCCAACTTTAATATCAGTAGAAATCCAACAATTGAGTCGAGGGTGTTGTGGTGGCAGGCATACCATCAGAAAATGGATGGAGTGCTATACTACGCATTAAACCTGTGGTCACGCGCTGGTAACAGTGGTGCTATAGACCCTGAAAAAGACGGTCCTTTATTGAAATGGAATGTGACGACTGGAGAACCAGGAAAGTCATGGGCTAATCTACAAGGTGATGGGACGCTGATCTATCCTGGTGTAAATGGTCCGATAGGCAGTATAAGACTTGCAAACATACGAGATGGCCTTGAAGATTATGAGTATCTCTACAAATACGCCCAGCTCTGCGGGAGCAAAGAGAAAGCCAGAAATGCCTGCGAGCCTGTAACAAAGACACTGGAAACATTCACCAGAAAACCATCTGTATTACAAGGTCAGAGAGATAAGCTGGCTGTAGAGATCGAGAAGCTTTCAGCTGTAAAACACCATTAGAAGAATAATTTCGACGAGTGATTACCTTACAAAACATCGTTAAGTGAATAATTAGCATTGGAGACGGTTATGCAACTAATGAATGATTATAAAACTGATTGGTCTGAGTGTTATGAACTATTTGCCAAGTGGTGGAGCTTTCAGAATGATAAGCCTATGATTAATGACTTTAGACTTAATGAGGCTGGTAAAAACTGGACAGGTCTACCATTACCCGAAGACCATCGTGTTCTGTGGACAGACATTGAAGGCACCATAGACAGAGCTGAAGACCAAATGGCTCATATGATCTATGAAGGTCCATACTTTCCATACTACTCACCATCTCTAGGTCCGGGTAGTCTTGCACTCTTTTTAGGGTGCAATCCAGTTTTTAGTCAGAATACAGTCTGGTATGAACCTTGCTTTGACAACATATCGGATGCAAAAGCTATATTGAATCCGGACAATGAGTGGTTTCGGTGGACCAAACAAGCTCTTACCAGAGCAATGGAGCGAAGCGCAGGCAGATACATGGTTGCGATTCCTGATATGATTGAAGGCCTTGATTGTGCGGCAGAGATGCTTGGAAACGAGAAACTTCTGTTTGCAATGGTGGAACAACCTGAAGAGGTGCATCGATTAGTCAGAGAAATAACAGACTGTTATCAGAAAGCCTTTGACGAATTATACGATATCATCAGTCCGGATAATGATGGTAACTCTTTTATAGCATTTCAGATACTAGGTAAAGGGAAGACTGCGAAATTCCAGAGCGATATCTCAGCTATGTTGTCTCCAGCGATGTTTGATGAATTCGTTGTTCCATATCTCACGGAACATACCGAAAAGATTGAATACTCTCTGTATCATCTAGATGGTTTTTCTGCACTACAACACGTGGACTCTCTATGCAAAATCGATAGCCTGAACGCTATTCAGTGGGTTCCCGGTGCAGGTAAACCTGAGTGTTGGGAGGAGTGCTGGTTCAGCTTGTATGAACAAATTCTCGGATCAGGCAAAGGTCTGCAGGTTGGATTTGAAAGAAAGCGCCTGGATGCATTTCTGAGACGTTTCGATACAAAAGGTCTCTTTCTCATGGTTTGGTGAGGGATAGTGCAGCCGTATTATGAGTTTACAATAATCCGTTTAGCTAACCCGCTTTATTCACCAAGCTTCGCTTTTGTCCGGCAGTAGGGACAAAAGCGAAGCTTGGTGAATAAAGCGGGCTAACTGTAAAGAAATATTTTCCTATTCACTTGACATGCAAAGATTACCATGATAGACTTCATGTTACCAGGTGCTTGCACCTAGTTGCAATAGGGATTTATCACTCAGGGATACTGGTAATCTAGTTTGAAATCCATCTTATATTCACAGAACGAAGATACTACGGTCAATAGACTGAAAGGATCAAATGATATGCCAGTAACTATTTATGATGTAGCAAAAAAAGCAGGTTGTTCGCATACTACTGTTTCCAGGGTTCTTAACGGTAAGGGGCAGGATTTCATTTCTGAGACAACCAGACAAAAAGTATTGGCCACTGTAATGGAGATGGGATATCGACCAAATCGGATGAAAAACGCCAATTCCGACACATCGTTCATTGGAGTGTGGATGCCCGAGTATTTTTCTGCATTTTATAACGAGACAGTTAATGAGCTTAGCACTGTTTTAGGAAAACAGGGATACGATATTCTTCCAGTCACTACCGGATCTGAAGCCAGCATTCAAACACTCCCGATGAGTGGACTAATAGCGCTAGAAGTAGAACCCTGTCTTGAAAACTTGATGGCACAGAACGCACATTTTTTTACACCCGTGGTATCCATTGGTACTAGAGCAATACCCGGGGTGGATTGTGTGGTCCTGGATCTGTATGCGGCAGCAAAGAAAGCTGTTCTGCATCTGGCAGACCTTGGCAGAAAAAGAATAGCAATGGTTACCATCCGAACGAATAACGTCAAAGGTGAGCCCAGGCTGGATGCGTACACGGATGTTATGAATGATACCGGAAGAACTGTCGAGGTTATTGAGGCTCCTGATCTATCCCAGCATAATGCTTTTGAAGCTGTAAAGAAATACATCTCCGAAAACGGTTGTCCCGATGCAATATTCTGTATGAGTGATCACTATGCAGTTCCGGTTCACAAGTGCCTGCGTGTCCTGGGATATACAATGCCCGATGATGTCGCCCTGATGGGGTTCGATGGAACAAGATTCTGTGAATTTCTGGACCCATCACTCAGTTCAGTAGCATATCCTGTAGAAAAGTTTGTTAAGCAGGCGTGTGAACTATTGATAAAACGTATTAAGGACAGCGACAGATTGCCGCAAACTATCACGCCGGAACTAGAGCTAATGTTGAGAGAAACAGCATAAATAAGCGGACTTAAATTGATATCCGGGTATTGACTGAATACCCGGATTAACTGTTGATTATTAGACAACGCGGTATACAGCAAGAAACGTAAGACTTTTGAAAGTAACAAATCGGAATGTATCACATTATCACTCAGCATTAAAAACACAAGAGGAAAATGATGGAAAAGAGTAATAGAAAAGGTTTCACATTAATCGAGCTGCTGGTTGTAATAGCTATTATAGCTATACTTGCAGCTATACTGTTCCCTGTGTTTGCAAAAGCCAGGGATAAGGCACGACAAACTGCATGTGGATCCAATGCAAAGCAGATGGGATTGGCAATAATGCAGTATAGCCAGGACTATGATGGCTACTACCCATTTGCATACAATTGCAACACTGGCGGGCATTGCGAGAATAACTCTATATGGCAAAAAGATATACAACCCTATTGTAAGAGTACAAAATTGACATTCTGCCCTTCAGGTCCTTTTGCGAATCTTGCAAACGATGCCAGTATGCTAGGATATGGAGGATATTCAATCAATCAGGCAGTAGCGGGATTCAGTTTGCCGAATGGAGTTCAGAGAGTCTGGTATGCAAAACCTTCTGAAACCGAGATCCAGAACCCGGCAAGTTTTTATCTTGTTCTGGAGGGAGGAAACTCCTACATAGAATCATGGTTTGCATACAATCCTTCTGGATTCACATATCTACCTGGAGCCGGTGAACATCTGGACCCTTCCCTGAAAGGTGGTATTGATCCCACTTATCAGACAGATTATATGAAAGCCAGGCATGCAGAAGGTCAGAATGTAATTTTCGGAGATGGTCACGTAAAATACGTAAGAACAAAGCAGTTAATCGATGAAGCGAAAACCTGGACTCCTGGAAACGAAATAATGACACACTGGTTCGGTCAGACTTTTTAGCCTAGAGACGTGTAAACAGGATTGTCTGTTATGGGATTCACTGTGATATGATTTTTATCATGGTGAATCCCTGATTGCTTATATAATCATTAGTAATGAACTTTCACTCGGGATCATCCATAATACGAACTGTAGAAGTATACCCCCAAGACTGTTTATATCAAATATCAACACTGGAGTGCAGAAAAATGATGACACCGAGAGAGATTGTTAATAGAGCGATACGTTTTGAAGGTATGGACCGACTTCCCAAAGATTTCCCGGAACCCTATGGTAGTGATTTTGGCTGGGTGGGGCCAAATCCGTCTCCGGATGCCCGGCCGGCAAATGGTTATGATGAATGGGGAGCGCTTTGGCGAAATATTGGTGTCTGTAACCTGGGTGAAGTGCAGGAGTTCCCATTGAAAGATTGGGCAGATTTTGATTCATTCAAGATTCCGGATGTTGCAGATCCGGTCAGATGGCAGAGCGTAAAAGATGTGCGTGCACAGGCACCGGATAAGTTCATCATCGGTGGTGGATTTTCTATGTATGAACGGGTCCACTTTATAAGGGGGCTTGAAAACACCTGGGTGGATATACACGAGAATCCAAATGAACTGTGCAAGCTACTGGATATTCTAGTAGATATGAACCTGGTAGCCATAGATAAATATAAGGATGCCGATATCGATGGGTTCATATTTTGTGATGACTGGGGACTGCAAAACAGGTTGATGATATCTCCGGACTCCTGGAGAGCTATATGGAAACCCAGATATGCAAAGGTTTATCAGGCAGCACATGAGGCAGGACTGCTGACGATGCTGCACAGCTGTGGATATCTCAGCGATATATTGGATGATCTTATTGAAGCCGGACTGGATGTAATCCAACTGGACCAGCAGGAGAATATGGGACTGGAGAACCTGAGCGAACGCTTTGCTGGTAGAATTACGTTCTGGAATCCTGTGGATATTCAATACACCATGGCCAGAGGCAATCTGGATGAGATACGGGCTTATTGCAGGGAGATGACAAAGCTGCTGAGCAAACCGGAGGGTGGATTCATACCCAAATGGTATGGTGACCCCAGAGGTGCGGGGCATACACAGGAATCCATTGACGCGATGTGCCTGGAGTTTTTGCAGATAAGCAAAGAGATGTATGCATAGGCTGAAGTCAGTATCGGAGGATGAAATTGTATTGTAAAAGCAGCTATTCGATTAAAGTAAATCCGCGTTCCGGGAATGTGGAACGACTTTGGGTGAAAGGTGATCCGGAAGGCATCAACATTGTGCACACCAATGTTACAACCGGATTTGGAATGCTTACGTATACTAGAAGCTCCGATACACCAACTATCGGCCCATCTGAAAGCCCTGTGGGCACGGAATCAGTTCATTTGACTGAATACAGGGATGCAAGTATCGTTGTCAGTTCATGTGAAGACAAGGTTGTAACCCACAATCCCATTACCGGTCATACACTTACTTATGAGCTGAAAGATGATTACTTCGATCTATGGTTGGATGCCGACATTGCAGATGCAGATCAGATTGGCCTGGACTTGAACGTCGCCTTTATGGACCTTCGGCAGAATGACCCCTGCGACTATCAGTTCAATGCAAAATCTCCTTACAGGTCCGAAGATCGATCGCTCTGTTATATGTATCTGGAGCGTGTGAAAGCTCCAAATATGCTTATCACTGCACTATCTCCATGTGCAGGATGGCGTTTGTGTTACAACCATTATGAGCATACGATCACGGGGCTGCAGATGCTGGCCCGTTTTGACAGCCGTCTGGATCCTGAGTCAAAACCAGGACCAGTGCACTTTGGAGTCCGTGTATCATTCCATGAAAACCTGAAATCTGCGAGGAGCTTTATTGTTGAATCTCTGGGCATTCCAATCATTACTGCCCCTGTATTGGGGGGAGAGATTGGAAGGAGGTTAGCATTTCAAGTTGATGGACCGGCGGTCGGCGCTGAATTGATTATGCCGGATGCAGAAACAAAACCAGTGGATCTTTGCAATGATGGCAACCAGGGATGTACAGGAGAAGTAGTTCTTGACAAAGAGGGATTCTACACTTTACGGGTCTGGAATTCCAAGGGACGCGGGAGCGATCTTATTCTAAAAGGTTCGCTTAAACAAATGGAATTGCTGAAGCGCTCTACGAGCAATTTGAAACCAGTTGTCGGTGCCTACTGTGCTGAGCATTGGTATTGGGCTCAGGCATTCTGTCTTGCGAGAAAATGGTTTGGTGCAAATAAGCGTCAAGATGATTATCTCTATGACGCTTTGTGCACCATCGGTATGCAAGGCGTAGATTTCCAGGGGCCTCCATATCCCCCCTCTCCCGAAGTTCAGGCAGAGCATCTTACACCCCAAAGATTCTCAGATTCATCTTCGCTGCAGAAGCAAAACGGGTGGTATTTGTACTTTCCCTGTCCCGAGGAGCATATATATGAAGGCCTGCATATGTCACCTTTCCATCTGTATATGTGGGAAAGAGTGCAGGATGCATTTGTATTCATACAAACCTATCTATATGCTGCTGACGCTTACTCCAATGAGCAGTTCTATGAGCACGCGATAAGAATAGCTGATGCTTTGATATCTGACAACATTGACGAGAATGGAAAGGTCCACTGCTTCAGAGGTGGTATACCGATTGACTATACAACTGTAATTGCACCGCTTCAGTCCCTTGTCGAACTGCTTTGTGCGATGGAAAAACGAGAAGACAGCAGAGCCGACAGAATAAGAGAGGTATGCCTGCGTATAGCAGACTACCTAATGAGTAGAGGATTCGAATTCCCAACAGAAGGAGTATCCGTGCAGATCAGATGGACTGAAGATGGTTCGATTGCCTGTACAGCTCTTTCACTGCTGTTTGCATACCATTTTGTGGAGAAACGACCGGAATATCTGGAAAGAGCAGCGGAAATTCTCAACTACCACGAACCTTGGCGAATGGATGTGCCGGATGTCCGAATGCTGGACTCTTCCTATCGCTACTGGGAGACACAGTGGGAAAATGATGGTGAAGGCCGTGCTATTAACGCGGGGCATGCATGGACTCTGTGGAGAGCAGAAGCTCTATATTACCTGGCACTGGCTTCAGGAGACAGCCTCGCTTTGATCCAGTCTTATAATGGATACCAAACTAACATCGCTAAATTCCAGGCGGATGGCACAGCATTCAGTTGCTTCACTCCAGATTTCATCCCTGCCCGTCCACCTAGATTTTCGCTGTTCCATAGTTATCCACAAAAAGCTGATGTCTCTCTGGCATTCTATCTCTGGCCCAGGATTGAACGGACCTGGATGCGCAGTGCAGGTATTGTGGATGCAGAAACAGTCGGTTATGATCCCCAATTGGGTGTAGTTGCGTTAAATGCAGATATATCGGATATAGATGGAATCCTGGAGATCACTCCGACAGCACCGTTCTTTGACCGATTCTTCTGGTTGAGTAAAAATACCCGCTCAGTCCGAATACATACAGACAGGCAGATTGAGATTCTATTTCCTCCTTCACAAGTTACAATTATCCAGGGAGAAACAGCTATATCTGAGGAAAACCTGTTCGTATTGCCAGTAAACAACGTTATAGAGCTCAACTTATAGCGTAATATCGGGACTGTTATGCTGATGTTGTTAATGTTTACTCAACTTGCCGAATACTGCTTACTTAATGCGGGAACTCGTTTGCACTTAGTGTTCTACTTACTGCAACCGAGTTCCCACAGTCCTGCATCAATATTAAGGCCACAGACACCAATAAGATACCAACAAAAATGTATCCATCCCACAAACTCACCTCAGGTTTTCCAAGCCTATAAATACAGATAATTGAATCAGTGTGTACGACAATGGCACATACCCGTCACATTACCTATATTTCCTACCACTATGCACTGCCACAAACTACCAATGTGTCGTTTGTTGCTATTGAGTATTGAATTTTGTTGCTCCACCTGTTGCTATATGATCAAAAGCATGGCATACTACGATTGATATGGATCATAGACCGATTATAATTGAGTGCTAAATGCATAAGGAGAGATGATATGCGCGCAGTATGTATTCTTTCTATTCTTGCAGTATGCTTTGTTGTCGCTTTTATATTTCCATGCAATGCAGAAATCAATGATCAATCTGGCGGTTCTAAAAGAGGAATTGCAATACTTGCATCGAGTATTGGTAAGGATTTTCCTCCTGAAAAGCTGGCGGAGATCGTTCGGCAGGGGAAGTTCTCTCCTTTAGTGATTGACTGGGCCTGGATCACATTCCACTGGGACAAGACAGATTTTGCTGCAGTTAAAAACTTCATAAAACTGATGGATGAGCAAAAAGTGCCTGTTGCCGCAATGTATCGGCCTCGATTTTTATCAAACCCGACTGTCACGACACAAATGACCAAGGAAGGTGAACGCTCTGTTGACCATGCCGAGATATGCTATTCCGATGCTGCAGCCCGGAAGTGGGGGATATCATGGGGTGAAAAGATACTCGAGAAATGCCCCACCATTAAAGAGATCATCATCTATAATCCGACCAACACCTGCAGGTGTCCAGCCTGTATTTCAGCTGCAAAAAAAGGATCGCACTCATCGGTTCGAAGTTTTCTGGCTGGCGCTAAATTTACCTGGCAAAAAATACAACCAGAGGTAAAGCTGGGTGTTGTGTATATGCCTGATGCGGGGTTCTGGAAGTCGGTATTGAATGTAGTTGACGTTGCTCATCCTTATCTGCGCATAAAAGATGATGTTGATGCAGCTCAGGATATTGCCAATGTCAAGAAATTGCAGGCAATCACTACAACTAAAATGGGCTCATGTCTTGGGAAGATCACCTGGGAAGAAGGGGCTAAAGTATCGATAGAGAAGCTGAAAAACGTTGATGAATCAGCAGCTAAGGCTGGGATATCATACTTCTTCTGGACATTCGACACACTTATAGATCCCTCCCTTTATGATACCAAGGCAGTCGCTACGTTACCGGGGCTTGGTGATCTCCTGGATAAAAAAGCAACCTCTCCCAAACTGGATCTCAAGACTGTAGAAAAGTTAATTGAACAGATGCTGGATCCCACTGATCAGTTTGCATCAATGAATTCACTTACTGAGAGTATCAAAAGTAGTGATGATGCAAACAAACCTCAGATTCTTGGTATCGTAATAAGCGCAATGAATGATAATACCCGCGCATTCACACAACGTTTTCAGTGCTGCTATGTAGTCAGTGGCTCAAGATATGAGCCTGGAGTTCCTGATTTAATAAGTATACTTCAACAAGACGAAAATGAAATGATGCGTGCTGTGGCGGCTGAAGCTCTGGCAGATTTCCCGAAAAACACTGCAGCCCATGAAGCTTTGCTGCAGGCATCCAAAAATGATACAAGCACTTATGTGCAGGAAGTGCTTTCCCGACGATTAGTTACCGAGGGAAGCAGCATAAAGAGCTCCTCTGATTCGATAAAAGCAAATCCTCCGAATGAACTTGCTCCAACCGGAGCGCCGCAGCCTCCACCCGGACCTGCAAAACCAGTTGCTGAGGCTCTGCCCTGGCCATTTGCCGGTGATTATAAATCTCAAAGTATATTCAATAATTATCAACAGGCTACTGATATATATATTCATTGCGGTCTGGATTTTATACATCCGGCGGGTACACCTGTGAATGCAGTCAGTGAAGGGTATGTTGCAGTTATTGCAACTAATTATCCTGAATGGGACACCCATTATTTCTTCGTAATTACTCCAAAGAAGAATGACAACACTGGATGGTGTTATACACATCTGGATCCAAAGACATTTACATTCAAAGAAGGTGATCACATCAGTAAAGGGCAGCCCCTTGGGTCATTGGTCGACTTCTCCGTCGGCAAGCAGTCAGGTGTTGCTCATCTGCACCTTCATTATGTGAACATTACTAAAAATGAAGGCGGGAAAGTTGATGTTCATAGCTTGCTTGATCCGTTGTATTTCTTTGACTGGAAAGACACTGTGGCTCCCATATTCAAGCCATTGTATTTCTTGTCTGCAGGAACAACCAACCAGTTTGAACCTGACACAGATGGCACAATAACTGTAAAGGGTAAGGTCGATATCCTGTCTGCAATAACCGACTCTGCATACCCGGAACATGCGGGTAATCTGGGAGTGCCTGTAGTCATGCTTTCAATAAGTGATGGCAAACACACTATGCAGACCCTGGTGCTGGATCATCGAGGCGATGTCGGGAATGAGACAATCACTCAGCCTTTGTATCTTACATATGAAGAGAGAAAAGCGTATCTGAACCCTGATTCATTCCCCCGTTACCAACTACTTAGAGTAACAAAGACTGATGGTGATGGCAAAATCGGACCTGAGGATGCAACGAAATGCTGGGATACTACGGAAAAGGATTCTAAAGGCAATCCGGTGTGGCCTAATGGGGAATACTCAGTAAATGTTTATGCATGGGATATAGCGGGAAACCGTGGAGGCGCAGGTGCTAAAGTGAAGGTCATGAATTAGTGCCGGTAGTTTGCATCGGCAGTTCCACTGCGTTCGACTACCGATGGAACGAAAGTTAAGGTAATGAATGAGCAAAGGTAGTTAGCATCGGCAACTCCACTCCGTTCGACTACCGATGGAACTACTTTATTCGGCTGCCAAGGGTATTAAAGGCAGATTCTTCACTTCGTTCAGAATGACAAAATATTGCTTGCCAGCTTAGGTAATCGTTTACCGACTTTCCAGATTACCCCGTCAAGTGGTATAATCCGATATCACTTCGGGCTCATTGTTTACTGATTGGGTCTGCCTTCGGAGACGACTATTTTGACGAGATATCAATCCACTGGAACCTTTATATGCCGAACTGTTCAGGCAATGGCGATTATCGGTATATTGATATGCTTTGCGGGACTACAGCAAGTAGAAGCCAAACCCCTCACACTTACGCTTTTCCGACTGCCGGATTTTTCTTCACAGGATCCTGTCAATAAAGCGGAAGCTGCAGTCGTCCGCAGATTCATGGAGAAATATCCGGATATCAAACTGAAACGTGGTTCAGGAGTACAGATAGCCGGACCCGGTGCTGAAGCCGGCCCCCTGATGCAGATAGCTGGTGATGTATCTCCGGAAGTAATATACGTCAACTTCAGATACTCGGATACCTACATTCAAAACGGTTATCTCAAACCGCTTGATGAGTATATGGATGCTATTCCAAAAGAGGAACTGATGCGTAGAGTCCCTCCTGCAGTTTTGCCGGTTATCTACCGGGAAGGCCCGGATGGCAAAAAGCACTGGTGGGCACTTCCAACAAGCAGACTTGTAAGGGTCCTTGCATATCGAAGGGATCTGTTTTCTAAAGCGGGACTGAATCCTGATGATCCCCCTAGAAACTGGGATGAATTATTTTCAGTCAGCCGCAAAATAACAAAACCCGATGATGGCCATTTTGGTATAGGTTTTGTCCGCGGTATAGACTCAAGCTGGGACTTTGTAAACCTTGTCTGGTCAGCTGGAGGGGATGTTGTTGCCCGAAACGCCAAGGGTGAGTGGGAACCCAGGTTCAACACAAAGGCTACTGCTGAAGCCTTATACTTCTACACTAAGCTGTGCACCTCTCCCGTAGCCGGTAAAGACGGCAAGGAATATCACGGGGTAGCATCAAGAGACTTTGGATATGATGGAGTCAATGCTCCCGGTGACCCGGTAGCTATGACTTTTATGTACCTCGACGACAAACTCAATGTCTACCAGCCGGAGAAACTGGGTTATGCTCCTATTCCACACCTGGAGGGGGCTAACAGTGCATCCGAAGTCAACTGCGCTATGATGGGGATATACGCGGGCACCAAGACACCTGAGCTTGCAAAAGCTGCATTCAAATACATCTCATTCCTTGATAGTGACGAAGCCCAGAAGATACGTGTAAAGATTTTCATACAAAGCGGGTTTGGAAAGTTCGTCAGCCCGGTGTTTCTGGAAAGATACGGCTACAAGGACTATTTGAAGCAGGTAGATAAGGAATGGATCAGAGTCTACAAAGACGCAATGATAAATGGCAAACCTGAACCTTATGGCAAAAACTGTTCTGTCATCTACCGGGAGCTTTCAAGACCCATAGAGCAGGCGTTAAATGATAAGAAGCTGGTAAGTCTTATTACCGATGGCAACAAGCCTGAAGCTATGAAACTCATCAACGGTATTCTCCAAGCAGCTCAGACTGAGACTTTGAAGCGCATGTTCAATGTAGTGCCTCCGAACATACTGAAGCTCAGACAGCAACTGACTGTGGTTTTCCTTATATTTGCTGCTCTGGCGTTTGCGACAGCTACAGCGTTTTTGGTCAGGAACTTTAGCCGCAGCGCTCCAAGCGCCACACCGGGTCAGAAGAAGACCTTTTTTGCTGTCCTCCTTATTCTACCGGCAGCGCTCAGTGTACTTATCTGGCAGTATTTCCCACTCATTCGGGGCACAATAATGGCGTTCCAAGACTACAATGTTATGCGTACCTCACCATTTGTCGGAGTAGCTAACTTCTCAGAAATTCTATTTGATGCGAATTTCTGGAATTCCGTGTATGTAACATTACTCTACACGGGTTTGTATATGATCTTTGCCTTTATATCCCCAATAGTTCTGGCTCTGTTACTTACTGAGGTCCCTAGAGGTAAGGTCTTATTTAGAACGATATTCTACCTGCCTGCTGTGTTGTCCGGATTGGTTGTCATATTCCTTTGGAAGACGTTCTATAGGCAAGCAGGCTTACTAAATACTATCATCAACCCCATTGCTGAGTTCCTGCATTTGAATGCTCTGACTGTTGACTGGCTGAGCGACCCTTCTCTGGCGATGATTGCTGTGCTTCTACCTGTTGTGTGGGGAGGCATGGGTCCAGGATGTCTGATATACCTGGCAGCCTTGAAGACTATACCCGAGGAGTTCTATGAAGCGGCAGACGTAGATGGTGCCGGGGTCATTAAGAAGATATTCAGTATAACCCTGCCATCGATCAAGATGCTTATTATGATCAATGCGGTCGGTGCGTTCATCGGAGCCTTTATGTCGAGTGAGACCATTTTTGCGATGAGTGGAGGAGGCCCCTACACTCCTTACGGTGCCACAGAGACAGTCGGACTACAGCTCTTCTATATGGCATTTATCTACCTCAGATTCGGTGTCGCCAACGCAATGGCCTGGGTACTCGGGTTTATGCTGATAGGATTCACTATGATCCAGCTGAAGAACCTGAGCAGAGTGGAATTCAAAGGCGGAAGGTAATTTTTAAGTTGAAAGTTGATAGTTGAAAGTTGAAAGTTGGATAGTGTGTCATTTTCAACGCAGTGAAGAATCCCGGGTTGTACAAGCAGATTCTTCACTGCGTTCAGAATGACAGGTAACGATTGGATGATTGTTCATTGTCAATTATCAATTGCAAATTACCCATTGGCTTTGGCATACAGACTTTGACGTTAACCATGTTTACCGGTAAAATACGATTAGCCAGAAAACAATGTAATCTTCTCTTAAGGTGAATGCACGTTGAAGAAGTTTTTTATCATAGCTATCCTGGTAATGACGGGGCTTTCCGTCTTTGCCTATTTGATCAAACCAAACACTGATCACCCGGGTAAAGTTGAACTGCGTTGGGTTACTGATGATAACCCGGCCCGGCGTGATCAGATAGCGCTTTTTAACAAGACCCACCCAAATATCAACCTCTCACTAGACCCCGGCACCAACCAGAAGGTTGTTGTACAGGTATTAGCAGGTGTTGGCCCGGACCTTTTTGATGTCTACTCCGGTCAGCTCCCAAACTATGTAAAGAGCGATGCCTGCCTGGATGTTACCGACAAGCTGAAAGCTGCCGGGATCAACGTTGAGAAGGATGTCTGGAGAACACTCGACACTACATATATTTACAATGGCCGGGTTTATGGGTTTCCTACCAACGCTGCCTGTGCAGGCCTTATGTTCAATAAGGATTCTTTGCGAAAACAGGGAGTACCTTTTCCAAAAGGGCCATGGAAGTGGAAAGATTTTTTGCCCGTTGCACAAAAGCTGACTGTCAAAGATGCCAACGGCAAGATCCAGCAATATGGTTTCATGTTTGAGTGGTCATATTTCCCGATGTTTTCTATGCAGTGGGGTGGTCACTTATACAGTCCTGACGGTACCCGAAGTGTTTTGAATTCACCTGAAAATGCAGCAGCTGTCCAGTTTATGCACGACCTTATATATAAATATCACGTTACCCCAACTCCAAACGAGCAGACCAGTATGGCGAGTCAGGGTGGCTGGGGAGCAGGTATGATAAACCTGTTCGGAGCTGGACGCGCAGCAACAATGCTCGCAGGCCGGTGGATGCTGTGCAACCTGCGTAATTTTGAGGGTCTGAAAGTCGGAGCAGCAGAATTACCTTATGAGAATCATCGTGTTTTCTGGGGTTATGGAAGAGCAACGACAGTAAATAAGTATGGTAAGCATAAAAAGGAAGCCTTTGAGTTTCTTAAATACCTGGCAAGCACTGAATACAACGAGTTGATTAACCATCAGGCTGACAGTATCGCTACAATGATACGCACCACCTACACCGAAAAGTATCTCCACGATCAGGATTATCCTGAAGAGGATACCAATGCTGTATGGCGGGATACTATGTATCTATCAAAACCTTATGAGACCAGTCCGTTTATTGAAGCTTCTAAGTCTGATATGATCCTATACAAACAGCTTGATTTAGTCAGGGCAGATCAGAAAACTCCGGAAGAGGCTTTGAAGACTGCTCAGGACCTGATCAATGAAGTCATACAGAGGAACATTAAGAAAGATCCCAAGCTGCGAGAATTGTATGATAAGCTGATTAGAGAATCCAGAAAAACAGCTAAGTAACTATTTTTTGATCACATTGGTCTGAGTGGAGATTCTTCACTGCGTTCAGAATGACATATTGGAGTTGTATTAAATGAATAAAGAAGCGCGGAAGACGGCGACGGCGCTGGCATATTTAGCCCCGAACTTTATAGGGTTCGTTGTATTCCTGGCCGGGCCGGTTCTTTTTTCCCTGGTTATGAGCTTCACCAACTGGGGAATGCAGAAGTCGGTTCCATTTGCATGGATTGGCATGGAAAACTTCATTGAATTAATTGCCGACGTCAACTTTTGGTTGTATTTCCTAAACACAGCTTATTTTATGATCGGTATACCGTTCTCAATTGCCGGTTCGTTAATATTGGCCATAATGCTCAGCCAGAAACTCAAAGGCATTACAGTCTATCGAACGCTCTTCTATCTTCCAAGCATCACCAGTGGTGTTGCATTGATGATCCTCTGGAAAGCTCTCTACAATCCTGAGACCGGTCCAATTAATACTATGATTGACTGGTTCCTTAATACTGTCGGTCTTAATAATGTTATACATGCGGTCTTCGGAACCACCGTCACCCCACCAGCCTGGTTGATATCTACCAAGAGTATTTTGGGGCTGGATGTGGACAAGATCGGGATGGTCTGGAAGCAATTTGGTCTGGGTGCCAGAGATGCAATTATCTATATGGGTATATGGACCGGTATCGGCGGTGGGAATATGCTGCTCTACCTGGCAGCCCTGACCAATCAACCTCAGGAACTTGTAGAAGCTGCTCAGATCGACGGTGCCAGCCGCTGGGCTATATTCAAGAACGTAACATGGCCATATCTGGCGCCTACTACGTTCTTTATTACAATTATGAGCTTTATCGGTGGTCTGCAGGGCGGATTTGAGCAGGCAAGGGTTATGACCGGTGGAGGACCTGCCGGAACTACAATGACTATGACTTACTATATTTACACTCAGGCTTTTGATGAGCTTCAACTTGGATATGCTTCTGCTGTAGCCTGGGTGCTGGCTGTTATTATTCTGGTTGTTACGCTAGTCAACTGGAAGTTCGGAAATAAGGAGATGTACTACTGATGTCTACTCAAAACGAGCTTGCAGGACAACAACGAACGTGGTGGAACCGGTGGGGTAAGATTACAAGCAGTCACCTGTTATTGGGACTGATATCGATCACGACCATGCTACCGTTCATTTGGATGGTGCTGGCCAGTTTTAAGCCTATGGCTGATATTGAAAAGATAAACCCCATCCCTAGTGTCTGGCATCCTGAGAACTATATTGAAGTCTTCCACAAGGTGCAGTTTGCCCGTTATTATTTCAACAGCTTGTTTATTGCAGCATGGGTCACACTCCTTACAGTTATAACAAGTTCCCTTGCAGCATATGCGTTTGCCCGTATACAGTGGAAGGGCCGCGATACGGTATTTAAGCTATATTTGATGACCCTGATGATACCCGGTGTGGTTGTAATGATCCCAAACTACACTGTTATGGTCCATCTGCACCTGCTGGACTCCTATGTCGGACTGATAGTTCCTGCAGCTTTCAGCGCCTTTGGGACATTCCTGCTCAGACAGTTCATGCTGACTATACCGTCTGCACTCGATGAAGCAGCAGAGATTGATGGAGCCAACAGTTGGCAGATACTCTGGGAGATTATAATGCCGCTTGCTCAGCCTGGTCTGGTAACCCTGGCTGTGTTTACGTTTCTCGGCAACTACGGCTCATTCTTCTGGCCACTGCTTATCATCAAGAGTGAGCATTTGAGGACTCTGCCGATTGGTATGTTGTTCTTCGATACAAACTACGGGACCCAGACTAATTTAATCATGGCTGGAAGCGTTATGAGCGTTATACCTGTTATAATCCTGTTTGTTTTCTGCCAGAAGTTCCTGGTTAAGGGTATTCAACTTGGGGCAGTGAAGGGATAGGATATATAACTGATATGTTTGATGTAAATACGATAAAGACACCTTTTAAGCAGGGCAGAATGGTTTTTGGGCCATCATTGAAGCTGGGAGAGTTCGACAGCCATTTAGTGGATGCTGCGTTTACGTTCCGTTGGGAAGATAAGTTTTATATGACTTATATCGGTTGGGATGGGATCGGGTACCGGACCGGGCTTGCGAGTTCCGACGATCTAGTCTTGTGGAACAGAGAAGGACTTATCATTGACAGAGGTCCTGTTGGGTCAGTCACCCAGAATAATGTGGCTCTTACCTGGATTGTTCGAGATAATGAATTATACGGCAATAGCAATCTGAAACAGATTGATGGCAGTTTTCTTGGCACTTATCATGCATATCCTAAGGCTGGCTACGAGGCCGGGCCTGCTTGTATAGGGCTGTGTCGGAGTAACAATCTAAGAGACTGGGAACTTGAAGAACCGTGCCTAAGAAGTGACGATCCGGATGCCGGTAAATGGGAAAATGGCGGGTTGTATAAATCTTGCATAGTAGAGCATGAAGGAACTTACTATATGTTCTACAATGCCAAAGGAAGTGACGGCTGGCCTTGGAACGAGCAGACAGGATTGGTTATTTCAACTGACCTGAAGACCTGGAAGCGTGCGTTTGACCATCCGGTTGTCGGGAATGGGCCTGCAGGATCTATCGACGAGATATTCGCATCCGATCCGTGTGTTGTCAGGCATCAAGGCAAGTGGGTTATGTTCTACTATACTCTATCTGCAGACGGACACGCCAGGGATAGTGCTGCATTCTCGGATGATTTATTGCACTGGGAGAAGCTGGGGGAAGCCCTGACAAATCCAGGCAAACCAGGCCAGGTAGATTCCGAACACGCTCACAAGCCTGCGGTGATTACAAAAGATGGAATACTTTATCACTACTACTGCGGGGTCTCGCCTGCAACAGTCGGCTCCACCGGTGAGATCAGTCATAATGAGCACAGAGGGATAGCGCTGGCTACGTCCCAAACGCTTGCGTGAATTAGATAGCTTGTTTAGATTACCAGTAGGTTAAAATGTAAAAGGCTTCAGGAGCGGATTGTCTATGAACATCCATCCTGAAGCCGTTTTTAGATTATATTTAAGCGGCTATTCTGGTCTGCGGTTCTTCGAATCCCTGGTCTCGCAGAATAGCGTCTTGCAGGCGATTCTTAGCTAGTGCGTGGAGGGTATCTCTGTTATGTCCCTCGTTTGGATAGCAGGCAGTGGCAGTTAGGATATATGGAGTTATTTCCTGGCTTCTGCGTCCGGACTCTATATGTATCTGGCTTACAATGTTCCTTAGTCGTTCGCAGACAACATTTGACTGTTTGCCGGTATGTGGCAGGATCAGCCCAAGAGTTGTCTTATCGTACCGCGCCACAATGTCCATTTTTCGGACATTATCGCGTACTTTCTGACCTACGACATAGAAAACATTGTCCATACGCAGCTCCCGAACGAGCTGGTCCACTTCCAAAGGCAGGAAGACGCCTAAAAGAACCATCGTAAGCATTCCTGAGTGACGGGAAGCTTTACTTATTTCCTCATCCAAGCGATCCATGAAATATGTAGAATTGTATAGACCGGTAGACTGGTCTACAACTGTTGATCTAGCCATATCTTCAGCCTTAAGTCTGCTGGATGGCAGAGACTGCTGGATGTGAGCGTCTCGGATTTCTTCGGTGGTCAATATCTTGCGCAGTTTTTTAGTTCCATTTCGGATGATATGCGAAACATAATTACAGCTGATATCAAGCCTACGAGCTATCTCGGTCTGGTTCAATCCCTTGTAATAATGGTAGAAGATAACACGCTGTTCAATATCCTTCAGTCCATCAAGCGCTGATTCCAGAACCAGTCTATCCTCTGTTGGAATCTGATAGGATACTATGCTATCGTCGGCAACTTTTTCTGCTTCGCTGGGACCGTTTGCGCTCTCACGTTCACCATCCAGAGAACTGACTTTAAATACTTCTCGCATTGAGATCAATTCTCGGATGGTATGCTCCGGCAAGCTAAGGTTATCAGCGATCTCTTTTTCAGTAGGCTGACGATTATACTCCTGGAACAATGTTTCCATGGTCTTGCTGACCCTCTGACTCAGTTCCTGAAGCCATGCGGGTTCCTTGATGATCTTACCTTTGTCTCGAAGGTAATGTTTCATCTGACCTATGATAAAATGGGTAGCATACGTAGAGAATTTAACTCCCTTTGATTGATCATACCGGTCTATTGAGTTCAGTAGACCAATAAATCCTTCCTGAGCTAAATCTTCTACTGGTTCGGCGGTGCACGCGAACCGACGCGCAACGCTCTCAACCAGGTTCGAATACTGCAGCACTATCTCATCCTTGATTAGTGGCGATGTGTTTTTGGCATACTTATCCAGTAATGCCTGTATCTCTTCCTCACTCATTTTACGTTCGCGCATTGTCCACCTTTTCCTTTGCCATTTACACCCGCAGCCTGCAGGTCATCTGGGATATTGTTCATCTAGCCCGCATTATTCACCAAGCTTCGCTTTTGTCCGGCAGTAGGGACAAAAGCTGAGTCAATCATGAATAATGCGGGTTTGCTCTCCCAAACGCTCCGGGTCATCGCATCCGTGCGATTTTAATTATTACCGACTGAACTGATTAGTTTGAATATTGGAGCCATGATTGAGATGGCTATAAAACCAACCAATCCGCCCATCACGATTATCAGCGCTGGCTCAATCATCGATGTCAGAGCCTTAACTGCATTATCGACTTCCTGATCATAGAAGTCTGATATTCTAGTCAACATCTCGGAGAGTCGTCCTGTTTCCTCTCCAATATCGATCATGTGGGTCACCATTGAAGGAAATACTCCGCTGGCCAACAACGGGGTACTCAGTTTCTGACCTTCTCTAATTGCATTTCGAGCACTATCAATAGATTTCGCGATTACTCTGTTACCCGATGTCTCTGCAACTATTTCCAAAGCTCGCATCATAGCTACACCACTTGAAATCAATGTTGCGAAAGTTCTGGAAAAGCGCGAGACTGCCATCTTTTGTACAAGCTCACCGATAACCGGCAACTTCAACTTTAGGCTATCAACCTGCCATCCACCAGCCTCTGTCTTCACATACCACTTAAAGAAGAAGTAGCCTACGACGGTCAATGACAAGGGGATATACCAGTAAGCTACCATGACATCACTTATAGCAAACAACATCTTAGTAGCCACAGGCATCTCAACATTCATCGAAGCAAAGATCTCTTTGAACTTTGGCAGCACAAACAGGAACATAGCTACAACCATAAAACCAGCGAATATCAATACCATTGTCGGGTAAACCATTGCTGATTTGATCTTGCCGCGTATCTCCTGTTCACTCTCCAGGAATCCGGACAGTCTGTCCAGGATTTTATCCAGGATACCACCGGCTTCGGCAGCTTTCACCATGTTTATGTAGAGCCGGGAAAACACATTTGTGTGTTTACTAAATGCATCGGTAAGGCTGAGACCGCCTTTGACGTCCTTCTTGCACTGAGCAATAACTCCCTTTAATACGACATCTTTGGACTGATTTTCCAGTATGTCCAGACAACGGATTATTGGTATACCTGCGTCAATCATGGTAGCAAACTGCCTGCTGAAGATAACTAATTCCCCCAGCTTAACAGACTTGCCTACATTGCCCCCACCGGTCTTTACGGTCTTTGTTTTACTAGCCTTAATATTCAGGACATGATAACGCTGCTCGTGCAGACGGGTAAGTACTACCTGTTCACTCTCTGCATCTATTTTTCCCGTTACCTGTTTTCCAGCAGCATCCATTGCTGTGTATGCGAAATTCGGCATAAATCTATCCTCCTCTCAGGAGTCTCTTGAAGTTATCAGGATCAATTGCTCGTTTCAGAGCTTCTTCATAATTTACAGCACCTGCCTGGTGCGCTTCAGACAGCATCTTATCCATCGTCTGCATACCGAATTGTGCACCAGTCTCAATAGCACTATATAGTTGATGAGTTTTGCCTTCACGGATGTTGTTGCGTATAGCTGATGTAGCAACCATTATCTCCAGGACAGCAAGTCTACCTCCGCCAATTCGAGGCAGAAGTTGCTGGGCAACCACAGCCTCCAGTGTGTTGGATAATAGAACACGAATTTGGTCTTGTTGATGCGGTGGAAAAACGTCCACTACTCTGTCAATGGTCTGAGGAGCATTTCGAGTGTGGAGGGTACCAAAGACCAGGTGACCGGTTTCAGCGAGCGTCAAAGCTGCGCTGATAGTCTCCAAGTCACGCATTTCGCCTATCAGGATAACATCAGGATCTTCACGCAGGACTGCTCTTAAGGCATTCTCAAAACTGTCGGTGTCCATATGAAGCTCTCGCTGATTGATCATCCCTTTCTTGTGTCGGTGCAAATACTCTATGGGGTCCTCTATGCTCATTATATGCACGGGACGCTCGCTATTGATCGTATCTATCATACATGCAATGGTGGTGGATTTTCCGCTTCCAGTCGGTCCGGTGACCAGTATAAGTCCACTCTGTTTGCGGCTGAGTTCTCTCAGTACTCCGGGAATACCGAGTTGCTCGAATGTCGGCACTTTGTCGGGAATAGATCTTAGAGCTGCGCCAACGCTTCCTCGCTGCTTATAGACATTGACCCTGAAACGGCCTATGCCCTTAACTCCATAAGAGAAGTCCAGCTCCTTCTTTCTTTCAAACTTTTCTATCTGTTCATTTGTCAGAATGTCGTATATAAGCCTCTGCGTATCTTGTGGAGACAACGGTTTGTAGCTCAATTTCACCAGGTCTCCATCTACTCGGATAGTTGGCGGTAAACTGACAGCTAGGTGTATATCCGAAGCCGATAAAGCACACGCTTCCCGCAATAGATCGTCTAAATGCAATTCTTCAACAGAAATCACAGTAGGTTGAAGCGGTGTATTCTCAAACTCATCAAATGCTCGTTCAACTTGCAATTGTCAGAACCTCCATGCGCATCGTCCGTATACAACAAACTACATCGCATAACTTCGTAAATGCGTAAATTATTATCCTGCGTATATAACCCGCAGACATTCTTCTAGAGTAGTCATACCAAGCAATATCTTGGCGATTGCGTCATCTCGCAACGTTGTCATTCCAGTCTCTACAGCAACTTCCCGGATCAAGTGACCGGATGTTTTCTGTAAAACCATGTCACGAATGCGGTCATTCATTACCATAAGCTCATATATGCCCATTCGGCCTTTGTAGCCTACTCCACGGCAGTGATCGCATCCTTTTCCACGGTAGAAAACCACACGGGTCGAACCTTCCATCTCAATGCCAAGTCGCTTGGTTGCATCTGACGGCGGATTATATGGTTCTTTACACTTGGGGCAGACGACTCTTACGAGTCTCTGAGCAAGCACCCCAATTACACTGGAGGCAACCAGGAACGGCTCTATATTCATATCTATGAGTCTGGTCAGGGCACCGGGAGCATCATTCGTGTGAAGCGTCGAGAGCACCAGGTGTCCTGTAAGAGCAGCTTCTGTCGCGATCATTGCTGTTTCAGGGTCACGGATCTCACCAACCATGGCAATATCCGGGTCCTGACGGAGCATAGTACGCAGGCCAGCTGCAAAAGTCAGTCCTGCGCGGTTGTTGATCTGTACCTGGGTCAATCCCTCTATCTCATATTCAACAGGATCTTCGATAGTCAGAATGTTCTTCTCACCTGAGTTCAGTTTAGAAAGTACTGAATATAGAGTTGTGGATTTCCCACTTCCCGTCGGTCCGGTGACCAGGATAATCCCGTAAGATCGTTGTATAAGATTTTCAAATCTTTCTAGAGTATCCGTAAGGAGTCCGAGCTTCTGTAACCCGATGGACACAGAACTCTTGTCCAGAATTCTCATAACAATCTTTTCACCGTGCACTGACGGAAGTGTGGAAACACGGAAATCGAATTGTTTACCTTCAATCATCGCGCCGATACGACCATCCTGCGGTGACCGCTTGGTAGCAATGTCCATCTCAGCCATGATTTTGAACCGTGAAGTGAGGGATGATTGTACCTTTTTGGGTAGCTGCATAATCTCATGCAACAAACCATCAACTCTTAGCCTGATCCTTACAACACTCTTACCCGGTTCAATGTGTATGTCACTTGCGCCGTCATTGATACCACGGTTGATGATCAGATTAGCCAGCTTGATGACCGGAGCTTCTTCACTCAGTTCCCGGAGCTGCTCGATTGAGACATCTTCATCGTCATCCTCACCTTCCACTGTGGTGAAGTCAATGTCTCCAGTTTCGAATTCTTTTATTACACTGCTGACCTGATCAGATACATTGAGAGAAGATGCATATATTCGGCTGATCGCGCGAATTATGTCCTCTTCAGTAGCTATTGCAGGCTCAACATCGAGTCCTGTCAGCATCCGTATCTCATCAATAGCAAAGATATCCAGCGGATTTTTCATTGCCAGAGTCAGTCGACCGTTTTTACGGGCAACCGGCAAAGCTTTGAGCTTTCTGGCAACATTTTGTGGAACTAGCTTGTAGACCTGCGCATCTACTTCCAGCTCAGCCAGTTCTACATAGTTAACTCCCCACTGAATTCCAAGACAGCGGACCTTATCCTTCTCACTGACAAGTCCCATACTGACTAGAACATCACTTATTGGTTCCTGGCGTTTGAGAATTTTCTGTTTCTCAAGTGCCTGGTCCAGGTGACTCTGGGTAATCAGTC
Organism: Abditibacteriota bacterium; assembly: GCA_942493375.1. Classification (GTDB taxonomy): domain Bacteria; phylum Armatimonadota; class UBA5829; order UBA5829; family UBA5829. Next base: position 2,768,184 of record OW818698.1, read on the forward strand.
CGTTCTTTATAAAAATATCGCCGATCTGCTCGGGTTTTTGCATCATGCTTAACTGCCCGGATACACCGGACAACGACTCCTTCGTTTATAAGCTTTCATCAGCGTAATAAATGCTTTATAACACAAGACGAATTTGAGGGTATTACAATACCGAGATTACTGCAGGCAAGAATACCAACTGTTGACTTCAGAATGCCTCATAAAGCGGTTAACGGCACCTGCAGACATACTCTACAGGCATATGGCGCCTGCCGAATTGCTGCAACTGAAGTTTTCTATCTTATTGGATTATCGGCATTTTTCGGGGTTCGCTTGAGGTCAAACCGCATTATTCATGACTAACTCTGCATTTCCCCGTACTATCGGTGGAAAAAGCAGAGCCAATCGTGAATAATGCGGGTTAGTAATTTCATCTGAGAAACTGCCCGAATGAGGAAGCAGAATTACAGACTGCCTGAGAGGCAAGATCGGAAATTGGTTTCCAGAAGAAGAAGACCAGAAGTACTGCGACTAGACTCACTGCAACAACGAAAGAGGCAGCATTTGAGACCAGGAATGGTTTATCCTCAGCAGTGGAGGAATCTTTGATATACATTATTCGGACTACATTCATATAGTAGAATGCTGATATCACACTATTTATTACACCGGCAATGGCTAATATATAAAGCTCCCAGTGAGTACCACCCACCTGAACAGCTGATCCAAAGACCAGAAGTTTGCCCATGAAACCTGCAGTAAACGGTATGCCTGCAAGGCTAAGCATGAATATCACCATTGCACCGGCATAGAATGGGAATTTGCGAGACAACCCGGAGTACGACTCAATCTTGTCATTGCCGAAATATCGTCCGACAACAACGACAACCCCGAATGCACCAATATTCGTAAACAGATACGCCAGCACATAGATTATAAGCCCCTGGATGTCCCAGGGCTGTGCGGAGCCTATTGCATCTGTACGCACACCCGCACCGGGATAAGCGCTAACCATACCAGTATGTGCAAAGCTATGCATAGCTGTAACAACAGCAATAGTCATATAGCCAATCTGAGCAATACTTGAATAAGCCAGCATACGCTTGATATTTGTCTGAGCTATTGCGGTGAGGTTGCCATAGAACATACTGGCCAGACTCAGAAGCACCAACAACCAATACCAGGTCAACTGCCCTGCATCAGCCGGAAGTGCACAGATGATGATAAATCTGACAAGGACTACAAGCCCTGCTGCTTTACTGACAACCGACAGGAACGCGGTAACAGGTGTTGGAGCTCCTTCGTATACATCGGGTGCCCAGAAATGGAATGGGACAAGAGCAATCTTGAACCCCATACCGACCAGTATAAAGGCAATCGCCACCCAACCGATCCCACCACTAGCAGCTGCTGCACCAGCAGGATTCATAAAGCTCTGTGCGATAGCAGAATAGGACGTGCTGCCGCCACTGATCCCAAACAGAATAGACATCCCATAAAGCATTATTGCAGAGCATGCAGCGCCATACAGGAAATACTTGATACCTGCTTCACCGGAACGGCGGTCAGTTTTAGCGAATGCTGCCAGGACATAACTGATCAGACTGAGGAACTCTATGGTTAGATACATAGCGATCAGATCTGATGCAGCACACGCCAGCGAAGCAGCAAGGCCTGCGAAAAGCAGCAAGGCATAATATTCTGCCTTATGTGGTTGGAACTCACCGAAATGCTCGATAGATAGAAGCATAACCAGCAGTGTCCCACCCATAATGAGGAAAGCCATTACTGAGGCGAACGGATCAAAGAAGAGCTGTGGATTACCGAGTTTATCAAAGAACATCCCGACAGCAGATACACCGACCATCTTGCCGGCTATAGCAACTCTCTCTCCACCATTAATAAAGTTGAGGGACAGGACTATATTCCAGCCGTACAGGATCAGGGATGGGAACGCAAGGGCTGCTGCTATATAGTGGGCTGGTAAAAAGTGTTCAATCCAACCCTTTGGATCCTTGGCAGCCGTAACCCCAAGCATCAGCACTATCAGTGCAGTCACTGCAATCCAAATCGAAGGGAAAAGGTATGTCCAGTTGCCTATGTATATCTGCATTTACGCTCAGCCGTTAATATCCTTTTCCATAATGATTGTTGCGACAATATCGTTTCCGATGCTTTCCGATACTCTTTTGATCTCTTTGAACCCGGTCTTCAGACAGAATGCAAAGCCTTTATGGTTTTTCTCAAGGACTTCAACTTGCAGCTTTGTAGCTTTCGGAAAATGCTTCAAAGCTGCCTTAAGTAATCCCTCACCAATGCCTATCCTCTGAAAATCCGGACGGACGTAGTGCCTGGCCAGCCTGCAAGTCTGCTCATCAATTTCAACTGCTGTTGCCAGACCTATAATATCCCCAGATTCATCCCGCGCAACGACAAAGAACGAACTGGGATCCTCTATCTGATTTCTAAATAATTCCTGATTGTGCCAGACGTTGGTAATCTTGTCTATAGTCTCCGGGGAGAGTACATCACTGTATGCATCCCGCCAGGCAAACGTCAGCAGGTCCTTTATTCTCGGAATATCACCGACAGTTGCATCTTCTATAATATACATAAACACCATTCTCGCATTTATAGCAGACTACGCGCCTAAATAACTACTAATAACTTTGATTATCGAAGTTGAAGCCACCTGGAAGATATCCATAATCGGTTTTGGATAAATACCAAACACCGTCATCAATACCATCAGTGGAACAATCACCCATATCTCTCGATTGTCGGCATCTTTCATCTCAGCCCATTTGGCATTTATCGGTCCCAATAACAATCTCTGCAGCATCCAAAGCATATAGGCAGCGGTTACAACGATACCAACCAGTGCTAATCCTGCAAACACAGGCTCAGCAGAGAAAGCTCCGATCATAACATTGAGCTCAGCAACAAATCCAGTCATACCAGGCAGACCGAGTGAAGCAAAGCTGCAGAATGCAAGCAACCCGGCATATATCGGAACCACGGCCCCCAGTCCACCAAAAGCTGAAAGATCCCTGGTATGTGCTCTCTCATAGACTACACCTACAAGGAAGAACAGAGCTCCAGTAATAAGCCCGTGGCTGAAAACCTGCATCTGTGCGCCATTCATTGCCACTATGCGGGCACTTTCAGAGGCTGTGGCACATCCGGCAACTGCACAACCCAGTGTAACATAACCCATGTGGTTGACCGACGAATAAGCGATCAGCTTCTTCAGGTCAGTCTGCGCCATAGCTACGAATGCTCCGTAGACAATGGCTACCAACGAAAGGGCTGCAATCACCCACCAGTATTTAGCAAACTCACCCGGCATCATCGGCATAAGCACTCTCATGAAGCCGTAGGTTCCCATTTTCAGCAGAACAGCAGCCAGGATTACTGATCCTGCTGTCGGAGCTTCAACGTGGGCATCAGGAAGCCAAGTGTGGAATGGCCACATCGGCACCTTGACTGCAAATCCAAGGAACAAACCCCAGAAGACCAGCGGAGCCAAAGCTGCATTGGAAGCCAGTGGATGGGCCTGGGCAATGAGCATCATATCAAATGTGTGCCCGCCGGCTAGTTTGGTGACTTCCGGTGAGAAATACATCGCCAGGATCGCCAGCAGCATCGCCATACTTCCAATCATCGTGTAAAGGAAGAACTTAATGGCTGCATATTCTCTGCGTGGACCTCCCCAGATACCGATCAGAAAATACATCGGCACCAGTGAAATCTCCCAGAATACAAAGAAGAGCACAAAATCGAGTGAACAAAAGACCCCGAACATCCCGGTAGCAAGCACCAGGAACATCCAGTAGTATTCCTTTACCCGGTTGTCGATAAACACCGAGTATATAAGGCTCAGCAGGGTCATTAAAGCAGTCAGGAATACCAGCGGCATGCTGAGTCCATCTATGCCCATCTTGAACGATACACCCAGGGATTCCATCCACGGCAGATTTATGCCGAACTGGGTCCCCTGTGGGAACTGCGGACCGTTGTTGTTATACAGTATCCACAGTAAAATTGACGCGTACAACGTCACCACGCTGGTTGCTATCGCCACCAGACGTATCGTCCAAGGCTGTTCCTTGGGTATAAACATAATAAACAACGCCCCCAGCAAAGGAGTGAAGGTTATTATCGGAAGAATCCACTGATTTGGAACGGAATCCATGTTGCCTCCGAGTAGTGTAAAGCCAGAGCCACTAGACTTAACAGCAGCATCGCACACGCTGTCATAAAGATATATTGTTGTGTCATACCGGTCTGGAAGTATCTTGTCAGATTACCGACCGTTTTGGTTATCCATCCTACCAGGTTAACTAAACCATCTATTACATAGCGATCAAACAGACCCCAGACACGCGACACCATAAGTGACAAGTATCCAACGCCGTTCACTATGCAGTAGTCGATAACCCAGCGGTCAAACCAGAACATCACCTTGGCAAGTATCATCAGCCCCCGAATAACGGTGGCATTGTAGAACTCGTCTATATAGTATTTGTTTGCAACTATTTTAGCCAGCCAACCGAAACTCGGTTCCAGCTTTTCAATAGGAATGATGCGCTTATACCATATTGCCCAGGCAAGTATACCGCCGCCGAATGCGACAATTGTTGCACAAATGAACACTATGAGATTGAAGCCGGGTGTAAAATGTGCTGCGTGAAGAATAGATTCAAGATGTTCTGCATATTCACCAAGCACAGGCATCATATGGTGTTCAAATACATTCGCAAATGGAGTTCCAACAAAACCAGCTACAATGGCAAGCACCGAAAGGATCATCAGCGGAATGGTCATTACTTTCGGGCTTTCGTGCGCGTGGACTTTTGGATTACGCGGTTTGCCGAAAAACGCCATGAATACAAGTCTGAACATATATGTGCTTGTTAAGAATGCTCCTAGAAGTCCGACCACAAACACAATCTTATTGGTATGGAACGCAACACCCAGTATCTCTTCCTTGCTCCAGCCGCCTGCAGTAATAAATGGCAGGCCGCAGAGGGAGAGGGTTCCGATCAAAAATGTCCAGAAGGTTATCGGCATCTTCTTTCGAAGTCCACCCATCTCGCGCAAGTCCTGAGTTCCTGTGCCATGTATTACACTACCAGATCCGAGGAACAACAGGGCTTTGAAGTAAGCATGGGTCATAAGATGGAACATCCCGGCGGCGTATCCGAATATTCCGAGAGCCATTATCATATAACCTAACTGACTTACAGTAGAATATGCCAGCACCCGCTTGATATCATTCTGAGCCAGACCGATTGTCGCTGCGAAGAGAGCAGTAAATGCTCCTGTATAAGCAACCACATTCAGCGCCACTCCACTGGTATCTGCAAGAAAGACCGGATACATCCTGGCAACCAAATATACACCAGCAGCAACCATTGTAGCAGCGTGTATCAAGGCAGAAACAGGAGTCGGGCCTTCCATAGCATCAGGTAACCAGACATGCAACGGGAACTGGGCTGACTTTCCTATTGCTCCACAGAATAATAGAAGCGCTATCCCGGCAACCAGCGGGATAGTCCAAGGGCCGATATGAACCGTCCCCGCTATCATTTTCAGGTTTTCAAATATCCCATGATGGCCGAACAGGTCCAGAGAATGAGTATGTATATACAGCAGCGATAATCCGGACAGGAAGCCTACATCACCGACTCTGGTCACGAGGAAAGCCTTTTTGGATGCTCGCATCGCAGTTTTCTTTTCAAACCAGAATCCAATCAACAAGTATGATGTCAGACCTACAAGCTCCCAGGCCATAAACATCAGTAAAATATTGTTAGCTATGACCAGAGTAAGCATCGCTGACGAGAAAAGCGAAAGATAAGCGAAATACCTGGGGTATCTGGGGTCACCGTGCATATATCCGGTAGAATATATCTGCACCATCAAGGCAACTACGGTCACAACCAGCAGCATGACTATAGTTAGTGCATCGACCGCAAACCCTACATTGATTGGGTAAGGGCCGCCGGGCATCCATGATACACTTGTGCTGTAACGTTCTCCATACTGTGCACTGGCGCCACCCAAAAACCAGGTGATCGCGATGTACAGGGATATCACCAGTGAACAAGCCATCCCTGCAATTGCAATGTAGGCTCCTTCACCAGGAAGTTTGCGTCCTAAGAAAATTATAAGCACAAAGGCCAACGCCGGTATAAGCGGTATAAGCCAAGCTAATTCGACCAAGGTATCAATCCTTATTTTTCATTGATAGCAAAAGGGAACTATTATTTCCCTTTAGTTAGTTTCTGTATTTTCTTTAAAGCTTTCTGTATTCGATCTTGTTGTTCGGGTCCAGCAAGCTTTACATACTTTCGATATGCTTCGACAGCTTCTTTCGTCCGTCCTGAGCCTTCAAGTTCCAGACCCATATTAAAATATGGAGTTGCATAATTCGGGCGAAGTGCAATTGCTTTCTTATAATCTCCAAGAGCTTTTAAACAAAGTCCCTGTCTGCTACTGCAACTCCCTCTGTTGTTATATGCCTGTTCATACGTCGGGTTCAGTTCAATGGCACTGGAGTAATCGTCTTCAGCCGGTTCACATTTACCCATTTCCAGGTAAAGATTACCTCTATTGTAATAGAAGAGTGAGTCTTTAGGCCTCAGCTTTATGGCTGCGTTATAATCCGACAGCGCCAATTGATATTCTTTCATCTGTTTATATGAATTAGCTCTGTTATTCAATACTTCAGGAGAGTTAGCTTTCAGTTTGAGGGCGATGTTAAAATCCTCAACAGCTTTCTGAAACTCACCCTGATCGTCGTATACCACACCACGATTGTTGTAAGCATTGAAATATTCTGCATCAAGCTCAATCGCCATAGAGTAGTCCGCTATCGCACTATCATAATCCGCATTGCCATAATAGGCTAGACCCCGGTTATAATAGGCCCCTGCGTATCTACCATCCAGCTGCAATGCTCTTGTAAACGACACAACAGCATCTTCATATTGTCCCAACTCAGTCTGCTGGACTCCACGAGCGTTCCACTCGTATGCCGGAATCGAACTCGTTTCCGGTTTGGCAAGCATCTCGGATTCCGTAGGGCTTGCATTCCTGCCAAGGGTACCTATCAGCTTGATAGCCAGTTCCGACTGAAGCTCAAGCACAGTGTCGAATGGCCCAGTGACATCGACTGCTCCAGTCACTTTTCCAGTCTCTACTTCTATTTGCCTGACATCAGCCTTGATCTTATCGCCGACTTTTTGAAAACTACCGACAATAACATACTCTGCACCAACGAACAGACCTAGCTTTTTCGCAGATAAAGGATTCACCAGTGCGGTTGATTGTAATTTCAACTCTTTCAGTGCATCACTAAGCCTGGCACGCTCCACTAATTGAAGCCCGGTAACACCGGCCAATTTCGTGCTCAACGTTTCAGCAAAGCCACTACTCAGCCATTCGACCGAAGCATCCTTGGTAATATTAAGAAACTTGGGAACCGCAATCGTTGACTGTGCTCTGGGTTTTGGCGCACTTATCGCCATACCAAGAGCAAACACTGCCACACAGCAACTCAGCGCAAGCCTGCTCACAAACCTTTCCATATAACCTACCCCCCCGGAAGACAAAGACATCTCTTCCAGGCGTATTCCGCCCTCATACTAGTAATGGACGGCTGAAAGCACTTGCTATTGTTATTATTGTTTAAGAACCGTCATCTTGTCAGCATCTATGTGCCGTTCAAGCTGATAGACTCTGATTATAATTGCTAGTCCTATCGCTGCTTCCGATGCCGCCAGTGCAATCACAAACAAGGCAAATGCCTGTCCTGCCATTACGGGTTTTATTAAATAACTTCCAAACGCTATAAGGTTGATGTTTGCAGCATTTAGCATAAGTTCAATGGACATCAGCATTGATATCGCATTACGCCGGCACATCATACCAAACAGACCGATGCAGAAAAGCATCGCACCAACCGTAAGAAACCAGGATACCGGTATTCCGTAAGCACTATGACCCATTGTTGTTGCCTGTATCTTCCTTTGCCAAAACAACTGCACCAATCAGGACAGCAATAAGTATGAGCGTAATAAGCTCGAACGGAAAAACATATGTCTGCAGAAGGGAGTCAGCAATATTGGATATTTGAGCCCCTTGCTGAGCCGGACCATTCGCCACAGCTTGTTTCATCCAGACTGAGTTTACTACCGTCAGGAACAAAAACAGAAAAGTGATCGCTGCAACCCCTGCTCCAAGCAGAGGATTGTATATCGCATCGAAGAGCTTCACTTTCATAAACCGGTGGGTTAAGAAAATAGCCAGTACAATCATCGTCGCTATGCCACCGACATACACCATAACCTGCATTGCAGCCAGGAATGGAGCATTCATAAGCACATAAAGACCTGCGATTCCAAAGAGTGACAGCGCCAGACAAAGTGCTGCTTTCAGTATGTTTGGCAATAACACTACCATCGCCGCTGCAAGTAGAGTTATGCCGGCAATGGCTACGAAAGCGAGCTGATATCCAGTTATGACATTTCCAAATATGGTCATTTGTCAGGTTCTTCCAATTTTTTCTCTTCAGGTTCTTCTGCTTTTATCTCTTTAGGAGGAAACTGGCCGCCCATACGCATAAGGTCTTCGAGATTAAAGACCATTTCTTCTCTCGTCCGGCAAGCAAGCTCGAAGTTTCGCGAAGGTATCAGGCATTTTACAGGACACGATTCCATGCATAGTCCGCAGAACATGCACCGAGAGATATCAATCGTGAACTCAGCAGGTTTCCGATCCTTGGGATCAGATTTGTCCTGAACAACCGTTATTATACCCTCAGGACAGGTCCTCGCGCACATACCACAGGCAATGCACCTGCATCTTCCAGTATCAGGATCAGTCGGTAGTACCGGCATCCCACGGTATCGCTCAGGCAGATTAGGTTTATCTTCAGGGTATAATTCGGTTACAGGACCCCTTAGTATACTCCAGTTATAGAGGGTAACTTTAAGACCTTTTACTACACTGATAAAAGAGTTAACAACGTCCTTCAGTATTCCTGGTTTCATTTCTTTGGCATCCAGAACGCAACATAAGCGCCACTTAAAATCAAATTGACAAGTCCGGCGGGCAGGAGTGCTTTCCAGCTGAGATTCATAAGCTGGTCAATTCGGACTCGAGGAAGAGTGGAACGTATCCAGAGGATAAGCAACACTATTACCCAGCACTTTCCTACGAACCATCCAGCCGATACCAGAGAACCCCAGAAACCTGTAAGCTGTCCTCCCAGTGCATATATCGGAGCATGGTAACCGCCCAAAAACAGAGTAACTAAAATAGCAGAGAGAGTAAACGACTCAGCAAACTCTGCCAAGAAGAAAAGGGCAAACTTCATGCCCGAGTATTCTGTGTTAAAACCTGCAACCAGTTCAGATTCAGCTTCCATCAGGTCGAACGGAGCTATATTTATCTCCGCAAGCCCAGCAATCAGCAGCATCAGGAAAGCGACTGGTATCATCGGCCAACCTGAGATTTTGAAAAGGTTCCAGTTAAGTATACTGCCTGCCTGTTGAGTAACAATGTCATTCAAGCTTAGACTTCCGGCCAGAAGCACCGGCACACATACAGCCAGAGCGACTGGAAGCTCATAAGCGATCAACTGAGATGCGCCTCTGAATGCGCCAAGCAATGACCACTTATTATTAGATGCCCAGCCAGCTACAATGATACCGATAACACCAAGGCTAGATATAGCGCTCATATAAATGATGCCAATATTCAAGTTGGCGCAGGTCATATTCTTGCCAAAAGGAATAACTGCATAGACCAGATACGCTGGGATGAATACAAACGCTGGAGCTAGTGTGAATAACCACTTGTCGGCGTTGGTGGGAATTATGTCTTCTTTCTGAAGCAGCTTCAATGCATCAGCTACAGTCTGCAGAACTCCCCAGGGGCCTACACGGTTCGGGCCAAGCCTGGATTGAATGCGCGCAATGACCCAGCGAAGCTTAAGAATTACGTACAGAACAAAGACGAGAACAAATATCAGCACTGCAATTGCTGCCAGTGCTACTTTGATGATCTCAATCGAAAGGTCTTTTAAAACGGGATAATCCAGAGTAATCATACAGGTAAATTATAGAAACCAAACCGAAGAGTGTCAAATGCGAAAAGAGGCTGTTACGCCCAATTTTGCCGTAAATAGGTATACCAAGCGGGCTTATTCACCCTTATTTTCCTGATACTAAAGAGAAAATATAGTGCAATAAATATTTATTTAGATGTGACAAATTTATTCCCCCAGTAAGATACCTGGAGGAATATAAGAACGTAAAAAATGAAACACTGAATACTATTCGGTCGTCAGTTCCTGCAATATTCTGATGTCACGTTGGAATTTTACATCCAACTCACGGTTCAGAGATGCAGAAGGTAGCGACTCTTTCCAAAGCAAGGCAAAATCATCCATCAATGAAGCATTTTCCTCGATAAATGGACGCAGCGATTGTATAGCTTTATGCCCTGTGAATGTATCAAGTATAGTGATAGTCTGCCACGCCTTGAGCCTGCTCATTCTAAGACCTATCAGCCAGTGGCGAATCACATCCGCTTCCCCTACTCCATCTTTTAGATGCTTGTCCAAAATAGATATCAGGCGGTCTGCGCTGTGTCCTCTGGACTCAAGAGCCTCGTAGTAGTGATCCCGATTTGCAGACTCGTGGATAACCTTGATGCTCTCAACCAATTTGCCATAACACGGTTTCTCAAACCGGGTAATATTCTCATCCAAAATATCAATCCCAAATATACCTGTCTGAGCTGATTCTGCATCCTCCAGCATTTCCTGGGTAAATCCGCCAAGCATCTGAGTGACTTCTTCAATGTGCCCGGATTGCCCGTATTTGGTAGCAAGCAGGGCAGGCCATGTTGTCTCCGGATGGCTCAGTCGGACTGCCCAACTGGTCACAAGATGATCGCATCCCATAGGTGCACAGACTTCCTGTGTAAAGCCGACATTGTCGATATGGGTAGAAGTTCTGGGGAGGAAGTATGTATCACCGCTGGAACGTACAGCACTTGCCAGCATTACCTCAAACCCACGGTTCTTCAAAACTTCCAAGGAATAGAGATTGTCGAATTTACCTTCAATGCAAAAGATCGAGGATTCAAATACTCTGAGGTGGTCATGCATATTTGCGCGTACATCGGCTATCGGTTTGCCTTGAGCATCCAACTGACCCCATAGACAGCCTGTAACTTCTGTATAACGTGAGGTGCGGGTGTAGTTCCAATCTACGAGCCGGACTTCTTTTGGAAATGTATCCAGCATGCCAGGATGAGAAAGGAACATATCTGCCCAGAACTCAGGTTTCATGTCCATCTTTATGGCGTAATCTGCCAATTCGTGCAAGTAATGCCCCATTAATTCGTGAGGTTGCTTGCCGTAGCACAACGGACAGGATCCTAGAAGCAGGCACTCATCTCCGCCTAAATGGATACGTCTGGGTCTATCGAAAATTGCATAGACATCCCTTATTAAATCCTTGACGAATGCTGTTGTAGCTTCTTTCGACGGACACACCATATATCGTTCGCCCGGGATCTCACAGAGATGGTTGAATGGGCCTCCAGGGAACACAATGTGTTCCATATGCCCCAGAGTCTGTATCAGAGGATAGACAATCATCCCCATATTCTTCGCATCTCTGACCAACCCATACCACTCTTCGGGACTTAGTGCGTCACGTGATGCAAATTCCGGATGTGAGGGAAACCGCAGCTTATTGTCGATTTCAACAACTATACCGTCATATCCATTTTTACGCAGTCTCTTGAACAGGCTCCTCAGGTATTTAGGTCTGTACATAGAATATTTGAGATCAAGATGATACAGCAGCAACTCGGGCCTCCACGGTTTAGAAGTTAGAGGTTTGAGGTTAGATGTTGGAATCTAGCCTCGACACCTTAACACAATGCGTGTTCAGTTCTTTCAAGGACAGATACACGCAGTTCTTTGGTCAGATTACTCCAATATTCGGAGTATCCTCCCATTCTTATTACTAGATCCTGATGCAATTCCGGATGTGCGAGTGCGTCCTCCAGGACCTTTTGGTCAACAACATTAACCTGTATCTGCATTCCACCCATTTCAAAATAGGACTTAAGCAGGGATTTCACTTTTTCCCTGCCATCAACAGAATCAAACATACCGGCTCCGATTCTTATATTGACCACCAGTGTTCCGGGGGCATCTACCTGGCTCAAGGATGTAACAGCATGGATCATAGCTGTCGGTCCATTTCTATCTCTTCCCTGAACAGGGCCAGCAGAGTCAGCAACCGGGGTTCCTGCTCTTCGACCATCCGGAGTAGCTCCAACCGGTTCTCCATACCAGGCGTAGGTTGTAAACATCAATGTTCCACAAATGAACTTTCCGCCTCTCCAGGGAGCATAGCGTTTGAACTCCTTGTAAATAAAAGCTGAGAGTTCCCGGGTCAGATCGTTCACTTCTTCGTCGTCATTGCCATATTTCGGTTGAGAGGCCAGATATGTTCTGAGATCATCTTTGCCTGCAAAATCTGACTTCAGAGCGTCTACCATTTCCTGAGCAGTAAGTTGCGCATCTGTAAACACCGCATGCTTAGTTGCTATCAGTGAATCAATGGCATTGCTGAGACCTACAACATTGACTACACTCCAGTTGTACCTGGCTCCGCCGTTATAATAGTTGCGTCCTCTGTCTATACAATCGTCAATAAGCAGTGTCCGGATTAGCTGGGGATGATATGTAGACCGCATCTCCTGACCGTCACAGATTATTTGTGTCAGGTTGTATATCTCTTGGACCATTTTTTTCTTGAATTTAGAATACAGATCATCAAAATCACCTGCATCGGGCAAATTATCTGCCAGGAAATCACTCAATATTTTTATAACACTGATATCACCATCAAGTGACCCGACGTTTGAACAGCCATGGATCATCAACTCAGTGCAGCCACCGAAGGCGTAATTGCGCTTATCTGCATCTGGTAAATTAAGTTGAGCTAAATCGATGGCTTTGAGATAGTTTTCCTCGCAATAAAGTGCCGGAATACCGCTGCCGCCTCTTATGCAGCTCAAAGCAGCGTCCCATATCTCATCAGGAGTGTCTTTGCGCAGTCTCAGAGCCATGTTAGGACGCCGTCTACCGGTCCCTGCCTCCAGGCAGACTACTGTCAAATCGTTTGCTGCCTGATCGCCGTCGGGTGTTGATCCGGCCAGGGCAACGTTCCAGCCGGAAGCTCGATCAACTAATTTCCACAGCTGGGTAACCATCTGAAGCGCTGACTCACGTTTAATGCGTCCGGACTTAATATCTTCTGAATAATAAGGCCACATGAACTGGTCGAACCTGCCCAGATCGTCATAACCATCGATATGATAAATGAACGAAGTAGCAATCATTGCTTCATGGAAACCGTCAGCTGGTCTCATTGGCAGACCGGTCTTGAATGCTGTAAGTATTGTACTTCGGTTGAGTTCTTTATCCGGATCATCGAAATGCATAGTACTGAGGTATTCGATAACTCGCATTCTATGCTTGTCTATTCCATCGACAACGACAAGCAACGATTCGAATAACTCGCGTTTATCCGTGTCTGATTCGTTCTGAAGCAGTCTGCGTATTCTCTGATCGTAAGCATAAAGACCTTCATTCAGAACTCGTCCGAAATTTACTATACTGTGGGTATAGCCACCACCACTTGGGAATTCTGTGCAGAAACGGAACAGTTTTTCAAAAGCTTGTTTGTGAACGGGATTTACGGCATCATTAACCAACTGCCTGGCAAGCTCAGGATTAAATGCAAGGCTTACATAATAATGCCATGCAGCTTGGCTGGAACCTGCTGCGGGAACTGCCGGGTATATTGATTCGCCATCATATATGGGTAGAGCCGCTGTTGTCAGTTCAGCATAAATGCCGTTTGCATGTCTTGCTGAGATAGACAATCCTTCACCCAACAAAAATCCTGATGCAAATATCTGTCCGGATTGCAGCAATATTTCGGATTCCTGTTCATTAATCCACCAATCAAATCCCATTTAAGTCCACCTCAATGAAGCACATTATAACTGGTACGATGTTAGCAGCAGCACACTGATTCGTCAAGATAAGTAATAAGTGAGTTCGAAGCTGACAATATTCGCTGCTTAGCATTGAAGAAAATCAGACTATGTCCCCGTATCACATTTGTTGTATTACAAATACCCATATTTTCAATCATTCACCAAATCCGTTCGTGCTGAGTACGTCGATTACGAGCAGATTCAACAGAAATGCTAACCATAATCTTCTTATAATTTCCATTGACAGCCCCATTCTCCACCTGATATACTTCTAACAACAACTAAATATTAACCATGCCGCGGGTGACCCGATGCCTTTGTTTACAAGGGAGGTAGGGTCTTAATAGGGAAGACGGTGCAAAACCGTCACGGGCCCGCCGCTGTAACCGGGGACTGTCCGGCGATATCCACTGTCTCGAAAGAGATGGGAAGGAGTCCGGCACAGGCTGATCCGGGAGTCAGAAGACCTGCCCAGCGGCATATGAGCGATCCATCTTCGGAGGCAAAGATGGCGGTCGATGTATGGGCTTTAAATTGGCTCCCGACCACCTAGCGTGCACGTTAGTGTATGTTCCTGCTGTAGTGGACGTGGGGCCTTTGTCAATTATCGGCCTGCGACACTCAGCCGGATTTACCTCGACGCTGTCAAAACTTCGGAAGATCGATCATTAGTCTGCATTATTCACGAATAATGCAGTAAGATTATCTACTTTCGGAGGCAAAAGCAGAATGAAACCACTTAACAGAAAAGCATTCACACTGATTGAACTTCTCGTCGTCATCGCCATAATAGCCATACTGGCAGCGATACTCTTCCCCGTATTTGCGAAAGCTCGTGAAAAGGCCCGCCAGGCATCGTGCTCATCCAACCTCAAGCAAATTGCCACAGCATGGATGATGTATGCCCAGGACTATGATGAAACCGCATGTATGGCTTACTACTATTCATCGGATTACTCTCAGGAATATTCGTGGGACTACCACATCGACTGGAATACAGGGCAGGCATCTGATGGCCTGTTAACACCATACACAAAGAGTGGACAAATAAACAAATGCCCAAGTTTTAGCGGTGAGACATGGGGAAGACCAAACTCAGGATATGCATATAATTCGCCATATATCGGTGGAGACAGCTGGACGGGTATTGCTCCGGTATCTATCGGAGGATTGGCTGCACCCGCTGAAACAGTTCTATTCGCAGATGCCGGCTATGGTTCTCCATTGAGCGGATGTCAGTATCTGAGAGCGCCAAGCGATTCATTATTCAACTATGGCAAGGCTCATTTCCGACACAGCGGAACGGCTAACGTAGCTTATGCAGATGGACATGTCAAAGCAGCTACAAGAAAATATAACTTCTCTGCTCCTGATACAGACTGCGGTTCGATATCCTTAGATGATTCCGCATATGACAGGAATTAAACGAGCTGGCTTGAAAAACTGATGAGCTTCTCCTGTCCCAGCACCAACAAGCCAATACACGGGGTCTGACGCCAACCAGACCCCGTTAAATATAATCTGGTTAAAATAGATGATTCGGGGTAGGCACAATCTCTTGATATTGTTTATTTCCGATTTCTCCAAGCTAACGCAAGGACTGTCAATGCAACTCCTGCAACCAGGATCTGCGAAAACCTGGTCTTTGTCTCCTTGCCGTGATATTTCCCATCATCTACGTGTGTGTGGAAAACTTTTTTACCCACACCACACATTGATGTAGCGTGTTCTGCATCAGGTATACATCCCCCCACTGCTCCCCAGAACTCTGTAGAGTCTGTGCCATATTTCCGGGAAATACCAATAAGTAGAGCTGCTGCCAGGGGGACATCCAGACGCGGATCTATATCTAGATGGGGTATGGAGTCTGCGATGATGTGGGTGGCAACTCCTGTAATGAATGCAATAGGTCTGCTTCTTGTTAGAGTACCTGCCGCTGCCCCAAGAAGCTCGTGGACTACACCGGTCATTTCAATCCACAGAGTTGCTTGTAGATAGCAGTAACTTTGCGGACATAGTTTTGAGTCTCACGATATGGCGGAACTCCACCATGTCTTTTGACTGCGTTAGGTCCGGCATTGTAAGCAGCAAGGGCCAATGACAAGTCCTGCCATGTCATATTGTTCCAACTCTTGCCGGATGTGCGATCGACCATACTCCTGATGTATCTAATAGATCCATAAAGGTTGTCTACGGGATCGAATGCATTGTTAACCCCGAGACCTGCAGCTGTTGAGGGCATAAGCTGGCCGAGGCCCATTGCTCCGGAGCCGGATACTGCATCTGTTCGAAAATGGGATTCCGAAATAATTACTGCCATAACAAGCCTTGGATCAAGTTTATAATGCTGGCTAAATCCCAATACTGCCTGTGCCAGTTTTTCGGATGCAGGTTTCGTCAACTTGCGGTTATATCCCCGTATGGCGTTTGCGTATACGCGAATCATTTCGGTGACAGTTGTTGGCTGGGTTGAAATAACAGGACGCGGATTAGTCTGAGCTCTTGAGGATGTACGTGCTTTGCGGGACTCCGCAGCTTGACGAGTTGTCGCTTCAATGCGGGTAACATCTGCTTCATAAGTCCAGAACTGCATCTGTAAGTCTGAAAGTGAATACTGTGATTCCGGGCCAATTTTCACCAGCATTGCAACCAGGGTACCGGGATTTTCTTCTAGTCGATCATCCACCTTGATACAATGAGACTCTTTGTTGTTGTCTTCCAGCATCATCGTTATGCCCTGGTCAGTTTCGGCATAACCCAACACCCTACCCCGCAGTTCAAAAATCTTTCCTATATATAGCCCAGGCTCTGCTTTAATCTGTTCCCTAGATAGAGACGTACTCAGACGCTTGCTCTCACACATAAACTTCACAGCAACCGAAGGCTTCATAGCCATCGCCTGCACTGTGAGAACTAATAAAAAGAAGAACCCAGATACAATCCGAAACATCAATAAAACAGCCAATCTGCGCATTATCTATCCAACAAGCGCGCACAACTTTACCATTACGTTATATCACTATTATCGGTTGTTTGTCTAGAACGGGGGAGGGTTGGGAAATAATAAAACATTCATAGATTCTGTATTGACAAAGAGGTGGACTTCTCGCGAAATATGCCAGACAACGGCTGTGAAATCATTTTCACTCTAATTGCTTATAAACTCATTCTCAGTATACTTCACAGTCAGCTTGCTGTCCGATACTGTCCATATGTTCCCGCAGACCTTGCAATCTTGATTCTACTATATCAGCTACAGTTTGTCCCTTCTTCGGCATCTCATATTCGGATCCATCAAGTGCAGTCGTTATGGTCTCAGCAGCATGGAGAATAAGCTCATTGGTCGACATTGGGCGAATTCCAAGCAGTTTATCGGTGTAGTAGTTACTCAAGGCAGTGTGGATGGCTGAGCCGATCGCCATATAGACTGACTTTATGCTTGGAATTTCTACTATATACCCCAGCCACCAAGCCAAAGGGCATGTCGAATACATGTTGATCTGAGAGTAGCTCAGTTGGGAAATCTGTTTTGTTGGAAAAGCAAACATTTCTTATACCTCTTTTCATAAATATAATGGTAATATATGGAGGTTAATGTCTCGTTACTGCATAAAGTGAGACCATCTCTGGAGGCAGGTTTGTGACAAGGTATTTGGGACTCGTTAATCGCATGGTATATGCGATGCTTGGATTGTCGTTTGTGTTGTTAGCCGGAATGACGGCACATGCAGTTGAACCAGCTAGTCTGTATCGTAATTCTTATGCGTTATTGATTGGAGTAAATGAATACCCTAAGTTACCCAAGAGCAAATGGCTGCAATATTCCGTGAACGATGTCTGGTCGCTCCAGAAGCTGCTGATTACCTCGTATGGATTCCGCAAAGAAAATGTCAAAGTGCTAACTAATAATAAGGCCACACTGGCAAAGGTCGGAGAAGCTCTGGCTGAACTTGCAGACAGTGATAATATTAAGAAAGATGACAGAATACTCATCTTCTTCTCAGGCCACGGACAGACTGTTAAGACATCGGATGGTGGTGAGATGGGATTTCTGCTGCCATACGATGCGGAAGTCAAACTGTCGGACATGACCAACGCAGGCCCATTTATGAAGACCTGTCTCCCTATGTCCAGGGTCTGGGAGTATCTGCAACCATGCCCTGCCAAGCATATACTTATCCTTGCTGATGTATGTTACAGCGGGCTTCTAGCACAAAGTCGTGCTTTAGAAGACATTAACACTGCATCAGTTCAGGTTCTAGCTAAGACTCCTTCGCGTCAGGTTATGACTGCTGGAGGCAAGGGGCAAACATCGGTTGAAAAGAGCCAATGGGGTCACGGCGCTTTTACATACAAATTGCTTGAAAAACTGACCGCCCGTACCGCCGAACCCGGCAAGGTCTTCACCGCGCAGGATTTATTTGCTGAAGTCCAGAGAAGTGTAAGTAACATTACTTCTGGTAAACAGACTCCTCAACTATACAATAAAGATACTGAAGGTGAGTTCCTGTTTATGCCTACGGGCAATGCTGCTGTCGTGCAGAAGAATATACCTACCACGACATCTGCAAATGTCACCCCTGCGAAAACTGGAACAACAAATGCTACCTCAGAAAAAATTGCACCCGGTACCAAGATTGGCGATGTCTGCATCAATCCGAAGGATGGCGCAGAGATGGTCTGGGTTCCAGCAGGGGAGTTTCTGATGGGTAGCACGGATGCTGAGATTGCCAAATTGGTGAGTGAGAATTCGGATTGGAAAGCGGAATGGTTTGAAAGTGAGAAGCCGCAACACAAGATTTATCTGGATGGCTACTGGATATATAGGAATGAAATAACAGTGGCGCAGTATCGCAAGTTCTGCTTAGAGACCAATAAGACAATGCCCGAAGAGCCAAAATGGGGTTGGATTGATAGCCATCCCATTGTGAATGTCACTTGGGATGCTGCTGCTGATTATGCAAAGTGGGCAGGAGCATCCCTACCTACTGAGGCCCAGTGGGAAAAAGCTGCTCGCGGCACTGATGGGCGGATATACCCTTGGGGCAATGAATGGGATGCTTCGAAATGTAATGAGCAAACAAAAGGACCAGGAATGACTCAGCCTGTAGGAAGTTATGCTGCTGGAGTAAGCCCATATGGCTGTATGGATATGGCTGGTAATGTTTGGGAGTGGTGCGCAGATTGGTATGGGCAAGATTACTATAAGAGCGCCTCGTCTCAGAATCCGACCGTGCCTGTGAGTGGCAGCCTTCGTGTCCTGCGGGGCGGTGGTTGGTACCCCTACGACCACGGCTACTACCGGTGCGCCTACCGCAGCTACGGCATCCCGGGCGTCAGTTACTTCGACTTCGGGTTTCGTCTAGCCCGCTAGTCTTGCCCTTTTCTCTTTTGCTTTTTAATCCTGTATAAAATGGAATGTTTCTAGAGTGAGAGCGGAGATCTGGACCGTATGCTGGATGCGCTAGACGGCACACCTTATCGACTTCCATTTCTACTGGTTGTGGGAACTGGAATGCGCAGAGGTGAAGTGCTGGGATTGGGAATGGATTGTAACCACTAACGCCGGAGATCGCATGAATCCAACTTCATTTGCAAACGGTGTCGATCTAGCCTGGAAGAGAGCTGGAGTCAAAGCTTCTTTGCATTCCTGGAGACACGATCAGGCGACGACCCTTTTAATGGCAGGGGTCCCTGCAAAAATAGTTTCAGAACGATTGGGACACTCCACAATAAATATCACCCAGGACATTTATGCCCATGTGTTACCTACTATGCAAACGCCTGCTGTAGAGATTTTGGATGCAAAATGGGCGAAATATTACGAGGAAAAAACGGGTTTAAAAATAGGGTGAATTTTGCTCATGTGTGCAAACGGGTGTTTACAGCATGGTTTCGAGCTCAGAAATGGCGGAGAGGCCGGGATTCGAACCCGGGGTGCGTCTTGTAAACGCACAATCGCTTAGCAGGCGACCGCTTTCGACCACTCAGCCACCTCTCCAATTAGCCATATAATACCACAGACCCCTCTTTCATGGCAATAAAAATAGTTAAGATAGTGGAATTGGACTTCGAAACTGCCTATATGACTGCCACTCTGCCGTTGCATCTTGTATATAGACCCCAAACGCGCTATTATATGGCTTATCAGGTGCAATAATAGAACGGAGACGAAATACATGACACCATCAATTGTACGAATAGTTATGTTGGCGATACTATTACTGCTTACCGTGAGTTTATACGCACAGGAGAAAAAGGACATGACACCCCGTGATTATCTTTCAAGCGCACATATCAGCGTAAAGAATGAAGGGAACACCTGGACAATAACCGGGACTAAACGAGCAATTACATTAAGTGGGGCCGACCTGGGAGTTGTTATTGACTCAGCAGGGGTTAAATGGCCCTTGAACGCATCCAATGGCGAAGACCTGATTGTAGAGAACAATAAACAGAGATTTGGCCTTGCTCTGAAGGATGCAGAGAAGATAAATATCACACAGTATGATACCGGAACCCTGACCGGTGTCAAAATTGACCTGTCCGGATTCAGTCACGAAGGAGCAAAGCTGGATTTCGGGATTCAATTGTATATTGGGATAGAAGGATCTGGGGAAGACGTTATCTGTAGAGCAGTTGCCCAGGAAGGGACCTGTGTCATTAAAGAACTCCGATGGCCGGGCGGACTACAGGCTGGTTTTGCTGACCGAAGTGTTGTACCTATGATGCAGGGAGCTCTGATCCCAAAGGACTGGCCCCGCAAAGTATTTGCTTATGACCGACTGACTCACAGCCGGGGGCTCTATTTACCATGGTGGGGATTTGAGAAGAACGGCAGTGCGATGGGTCTTATACTGGAAACCCCGGACGATGCCGGAATGGACCTGACTCATCCTGCCGGTGGACCTACGTTTATCCGACCTGTCTGGGTGCATTCGCTTGGTAAGTTCTCTTATACACGCATAGCCAGACTGTGTTTTGTTGAAAAGGGAGGATACGTCGGACTGGCAAAATGCTACAGACAGTATATGGTGGAAAATGGCAAATTTGTATCACTTATGCAAAAAATTGCCCGCAGCCCTATTGTCGCACGCCTTTTAGGCAGTCCAGTTGTCCATACTCCCACAACCTGGCACTGCGAACCTGAGTCCATATACTTTGATAAGAACGATCCCTCAAAGAACGACACCTGCACGACTTTTGATCAGACAGCAGAAATGCTGACAAAGCTTCAAGCCCTGGGGGTTGAGAGGGCTTATGTGCATCTGGACGGTTGGGGATACAGCGGATATGACAATATCCACCCGGACATCGTTCCACCATCCCCTAAGGCAGGCGGATGGGACGGAATGCGCCGATTAGCTGACACGTGCAGCAAACTGGGATTCGTATTCGCTATCCATGATCAGTTTAGAGACTACTACACACGTGGAGCAAGTTATAATGAACGACACGCAGTGTATGATGAAAACGGCAATGTGATTAAAATGGCAGTCTGGCCTGGAGGAGATCAGGGACTTCTGTGCCCGAGCCTGGCACCGGCTGCCGTTAAGCGTAACCACAAGGCTCTGATCAACAACGGTGTCAAAGTCAGAGGAGCATATTTGGATGTCTTTGCGATTGTAACACCGGATGAGTGCTACAACCCGGAGCATCCATTGACCCGCACAGAAACCCTCAAATATCATTCTGAAGCCTACGGGGCAGTCCGAAATATACTTGGTGTTGTAAGTTCTGAAGAGCCTACCGATCCTGATGTAGCGGATATGGATATCGTCCATCACGGTCCATATGCACTGGATCCTAATCCCGGGACAGGTCCGGCAATGGGAATCGCAGTGCCACTTTTCAGCCTGGTTTACCACGATTCCATAGTCCTGCCCTGGTCAGCTTCATTCCCGGGCAGAGGGGGTTGGGGTATACCGGACGGTGATATAGGCTATGACCACGCTGTGCTTAACGCAGGCATTCCATACATTTCGACCTCTCCCGATCCAGAAGAATTGATGCGCGTCAGAAAACTGTGTGCACTGCATCACAGGGTAGGTGTTCTGGAAATGACCAACCACGAGTTCCTTGATACCACTATGCGCAAACAGCGTAGCACATTCTCAGACGGTACAAAGGTCACAGTGGACTTCGACAGCGGAGACTTCAAAATAGAACCTGAACTGACTGAAACCGAATTGAACAATGCCCTAAAAAACTAAAGATCCAATGGGAGCACATCCACGTGCTCCCTGAATCCTATCAACCCGCATTATTCACGAATCTTAGCATTTGGCCGGTAGTCTGGGTAAAAGCTAAGATTCATGAATAATGCGTGCTAAGGAGCAGCAATGGCTACACATATCAAATCCCCATCAGTCGTCGAGTCGGGTGGAAACCTGCCGATGGTTATTGAGGAGTTCATAGGCCGGGTAAACACATCCACAGACAATGTCAGCATCGCCCGTTTGAAAAGCCCAGGTGGATGGATAGAACCCAGACAGACCCCTGAGTTCGATGAATACAGCATTGTCTTGTCCGGTGCGTTATATGTTACAACGGAGAGCGGCACTATCAAAGCAAGAGCTGGTGAAACCGTGATAACATACAAGGGAGACTGGGTTCAATACTCTACCCCGGAACCCGACGGCGCTGAATACATAGCCGTGTGTCTACCTGCATTCTCAATGGAACTGGCACACAGAGAATAATTGATAATTGACAATGGATAATAGACAATCTAGTGTTAGCTGTTATCTGAGAGTATTTACTGTATATTACTGGAATGAGGAGACTGAGTATGGCTACTCTGATAAATTCAGCAACAATAATCCAAGCTGCAGGCAATAAACCGAAAGTTATTGAGGAATTTATAGGTAGAGTTAACTCTTCGACTTCAGATGTTAGCATCGCCAGGATGCGTAGTCCGTCCGGTTGGGTGGAACCAGGTCAGACTCCTGAGTTCGACGAATATAGTATAGTCTTGTCCGGTGCTCTGCACGTCACCACTACAGCGGAGACGTTCATTGCCAGAGCCGGTGAGACGTTTATTGCACACAAGGGAGAGTGGGTTCAATATTCTACTCCGGAGCCTGATGGGGCTGAATATATAGCGGTATGCATCCCGGCATTCTCAATGGATCTTGTACACCGTGACGAATAAATAATAATTGTGCATTGTCAATTATCAATTGTCCATTAAAAACAGGAGCTAGACCATGTATCCAAATATAGTCGGAGAGTTCGCAAAAGCAATAGCATTAAAGGAGCCTGCGAAGGTACCAGTTGTTGCCTGCAGTGAAGAGTTTGATGTGCATGTTTGCGGCGGAGGTGTCACATACAGTGAATACATCCGCGATGCGAATATAATGTCAGCTACTCAGATTGCGGCAGTGAAACGGTTTGGATACGACTGGGCCTGGCTGCAGGTTGATGACTGCATGGTTTATGAAGTGCTGGGCGTTGAAGTCCGAGGAGAGGGAGATATACTGCCTGCTACTTGCGGATACTTACCTCCAACGAGAGAAACGTTAAACTCGCTCCCCAGTATCGATGTCCGGAAAGACGGACGTTTGCCTATCTTGATTGAATCTCTAAAGAGGATCAAGGATGAGTTCGGAGAGAGTGTGTTAGTCTGCGGGAGAGTTGAAGCCCCTTTCAGTTCGGTTACACTGCTATACGGAATAGAGGCAACTATGCTCCTGCCGCTCGATGATCCAGAGTTGTTCAAAGACACACTCGAGTATTTTGTAGGTCTGCAGGCTGAGTTCGGGATTGCACAGAGAGAAGCCGGAGCTGATGCTGTCTGGGTCGGTGACTGCACTGCATCCGGACACCTGATAAGTGAACCATACTTCGCTGAATATGCAAAACCCTACGTAACCGACGTCGTGAAAGAATTCGACAAGGTTGATTTGTGGAGTATCTACCACGCCAGCGAGGAGAATGTTGGTCATCTGAAGCTGATGGCGGATTCCGGGATCAGTGTTTTGAGTGTCGGACCTGGATTGGATATTGCTGAAGCAAAGAAAGCTGTTGGTGATAAAGTCTGCCTGATCGGAAACCTTGACCCAATCGGAGTTTTATTGAATGGCCCCCCTGAACAGGTTGAAGCTGAAGCAAAGAGAATAATGAATATAGGCAAACAGGGCGGAGGCTATATATTCAACACCGGAGAGATGGTTCCCAGAGATGTTCCTGTCGAGAATATGGAAGCTCTGATCCGTGCAGCAAACGAGGTGTGATATGTCGATAAAGTGCGCAGTGATTGGACTTGGACATGTCGGATGGACATACAGCAGCGCCATCGGGACGATTGACGGAGTGGAACTGGTAGCTGCCTGTGATGTTTTCGAGAAAGCCAGGAATGTGTATAGAGACAAATTCCCGGGCGTGCCGATATATCAATCAGTTCCGGAAATGCTTGAATCGGTAGACTTTGACGCTGCGTTTGTGCTGACTTCAGACCCCTGCCATATGGAACCTTTTATACAGTGTATAGAAGCCGGGAAGCATGTCTTTGTTGAGAAACCTGTTGCTAATAAAATCGAAGACATAGTCGAAATGGTGCAGACTATTGACAGGCATCCTGATCTGGTTGCAGCATCCGGGCATATACTGCGGTACTATCCAGTAAATCAGAAGATCAAACAGATGGCTGTGGATGGTGAGTTCGGCGACATTTTCTATATGGAAGGCGACTATATCCACAATCTTCTCTACCAGGCAGCTCCTGAGAAATTCAATGAGTCGCTCGGACGAAACTGGTATACGGAAGACGAAAAACCTATGGTTGGGGGAGGCTGTCATCCGTTTGATGTACTGGCATGGGTCGCGGATTCTCCGGTAGTATCTGTAAGTTCAATGGGAAACCACATAGCATTCCCTGCAATGAAACACGAGGACTGCATAGTATCAATTTACAAGTTCGAATCCGGAGCTGTTGCCAAAGTCACAGCATTGTATGGACCGGTGGCACCTTATGCTGCTTTTAACAACATTGCAGTCTACGGCACAAAAGCATCAGTCTGGCGTGACCAGGTCTGTTTCGACCACGAAGAAGGCTGGAAACCGCTCGAATATCAAACATATGAGGAAAAGTTCAGCCACGGTTTTGAAAGAGAGATAATAGATTTTGCCAATGCAATACGGACTGGTCAACCAGTAATTGCCCCAGCCAGAGACTGTGCTCAAAGCGAGGTTGCTACATTAATAGCTACTGATGCTCTGAACACAGGAAAAGAGCTGGATGTACCTCAGTTAAGTAAATTATTTATATAAGGAGTTTTTATGAAAATCGCAAGTATCTTATTTTGTCTTGGTCTTATTGTTGTGCTTCACTCTTCAATGGCTGCACAGGCAGAGGGTACGGATTTATCTATCTTAACAAACGCTAAGTCGCCATTTGTGGATGGAGATATAGTGGTAACTCTGGGGGATTCTATTACCCAGTTCGGTGATGGCCCTGATGGATATGTAACGCTACTTCGAAATGCGTTTGCAAAAATCAGCCATCCAGCAGTTACGGTTATAAACGCAGGTATTTCAGGCAATGAAGTGCCGGACTTGCAGGCTAGATACAAACGCGATGTATTGTCGAAGAACCCGACTGTAGTTTTTATCTACATAGGGATCAACGATATCTGGCACCACGGCGGCGATTTGGGTGAACCCAGGACGAAATTCGAGACCGGACTGAGGCATATAATCCACAAGATGCAGCAGCAGGGAATTACAGTCGTGCTTGCAACTCCATCAGTCATCGGCGAGAAACCGGATGGGACGAACCCTGTTGATAAATCTCTGGATGCCTTCTCCGACACCAGCCGTGCTATCGCAAAGGATATGCATCTGGAACTGTGCGACTTGCGGAAAGCATTCATCGACTATTTGAAAATCCACAATCCTGATGCAAAAGAAATGGGAGTGCTCACGCAGGATACAGTCCACCTCAATGCAGCCGGTAACCTATTGGTAGCTCAGGAGGCTGCAAGAAGTCTAGTGGCAGCCCGTGGTTGCAAAATGGTCCCGCTGGTGATAGCTGATACAGAGTTCACTGACCAGGGCACAGTGGCGATCAACTTCCTGCCCAAGAAGAATGCCACCGGACTGGTCATTCGATACACACTAAATGGCACTGCACCAACTGCAAAATCTCCGCGTTATACAAAACCGATCAAAGTCAACAAGACTACGACAATAACTGCACAAGCATTTAGGAAGAATAAGGCTGCCGGTTATGCGATCTCAGCAACGGCGACAAAACTTCCTCAGTAAAAGACTAAGATCGGACTGATCAGTCAGATTTGACGGATCAGTCTGATCTTATATTACCTATTGAATAGATTACTCCTCGACAGCGCTGTTTTGTTTTCCAAGAGCTATCTTTTTCAAGTCGCCTGATACTTCCGAGAAGACTATCGGGTTCACCAAGTCAAATGGGATCAACCTTGGATCATCTGCGTTTGTGGGACCATCGAATAGGTAGGAGCTGGATTTCACGATCCCACTTGAGACAAAGTAGGCAGTTCCAAGAATGATTTCGGAATACAAATCAACAGCAGGTGACATGTCTTCCAGGTTGATGAATGCATCTATATCGGCTTTGGGAAATGATTTTATATAAACGGGAATTATTCCATCAACTGCTGCACCCCTTCGCCAACCTAGCCTGTCTGCTCTGCCTTTGAAAGACATTCCATTCATTGTATATTTGTCCCAATCAGCAATGAATCTATTGCTTTCCTGACCCGATGGCACTGCGATGACCGGTCTCTCCATTTGATCGAAGGGAGGTTCTATTTCATAGTCAGAAAGGTGAGTGTTCCACTGCTGTCTGAGTTCATTGTCCAATTCCAGGGGATGGATTATTCCAATTTCAGCATCAGTTGATAGATTGACTGTATCATCTTTGTAGTCGGTAAAGGTCTGATCTTCCAGTGTTCGAAAAGTCGCGGTTAACACCCCATTTTCATTATAGGCACCCCAGACAAGCCGGACTCCAAATGGAATCATTATAGGGTTTGAGAGGAAAAGAGCAGACCAGGCATCGAACGACCAACGCCTCTGTTGGACCATCAGGGCTTCCAACCTGCGAGTCTGGGCTTTGGATACTTCTCTGAGCAAGCTTCCCAGTTCCTTGAACTCTGATTTGAGATCATCCGGAGTACCGGATGGTAGGGATGTTATGCGTTTGTCTTTGTCCAGATCGAAGTACTCGAGTTTGAAGGTAGTTGAAACCCTTACCCGAATGGTTTTATCTGCTATAACTATCTCTCGCGGTTTACCGGGTTCAAATCCAAGAGAAGGGATTACTCTGTCTCCAAGTTCGTCCGGATTGACTCCCAGTGCGTGTGCTGCGGATGCGAAAGCCTCTACAGCCGCT
Organism: Abditibacteriota bacterium; assembly: GCA_942493375.1. Classification (GTDB taxonomy): domain Bacteria; phylum Armatimonadota; class UBA5829; order UBA5829; family UBA5829. Next base: position 2,795,641 of record OW818698.1, read on the forward strand.
GCCCCGATGTTTTTGACCTTTGTCCTGTAGCGCATTGATAAGGTGTCTATAGCAAGAAGAGCACGATCTGTTTTGGGGAGTGCCAAAGCCTGCACTGCATATTCAGCGAGTTTTCCTCTGCCGGCATCTGCCCATTTAATGATGTTTGTAGTTAGAGCACGAACAATACGGTCATCTCCAAGCATTCCAGCAACAACCATCACCCATTTACTCTTGGTATCGGCACCGTTCGCAAAGTATTCACTCAGCAACGCCAGTGCAAAGTCTCCACTGGTGGATTTATCTATTAAATCATACAAAGGCTGGAGTTCAATCAGTGGTTGAATATCCTGGCTGCCTGCTTGTTTGCAGATCAGATATTTCATAATATCGACTGGAACAGGATCACCATTATCATACAGCAGACCGGAGAGGCTTATGTTCTCCAGCCATCGAGCAGGAGGCCATCTGAGGCGGGGTTTATCACCGGTCTGAATGTATTGGTCAATAAGGTTGATCATTCTGCCTGTCCTCCATAGCTGGATAACTGCATATAACGAAAAGAAGTCGCAGATATGATATACACTTCTTTGTTTATTCGCTTGGTTCCTGCATATTCCGGATATGTACCAGTGCTGGCACTTGAGGTTTATTCGTTATGGGTAAAATAGAAGGGAATTCATCTACGAGGTGAACTAATGAAACCCAATATCGATGAGACTGAGTTCGGATATATAACGGTTGACGGTGACAGAATCGAGCACGATATTATGATCAGGCTTTCGGGGGAGGTTGTTAAGCGGAAGAAGAGTCTTTCAAAAGCTATTTATGGGACTTCCCATACGGTTTCGCTTGATGAAGCCAAATATGTATATGAAGCAGGAGCAAAGCAAGTGATTATTGGGGCTGGGCAGGACGGGATGGTTTCGCTCTCTAATGAAGCTGCAGAGTTCTTTGAGAAAAAGGATTGCGAAGTAGATATTAAACCCACACCCACGGCGATCAAGCGATGGAACAAGGCTAAGGGGAAGGTTATAGCCATGTTCCATGTTACCTGCTGAATGTTTTGGGAAATCGGACGGATCAGTCGGATCTGACCGATCCGTCGGATGTTCTTATTTATTCCAGTCTTTCTCTGCTTCCCGGATTTGTTTGATTGCTTCACGTTCCAGGATCAACGCTGCATTCAATCTCTTTATCTGTTCTTTGATCGTTTTTGGAGTCCATTTTTGTCCGTCTTTTAAGAACCAGGGGTACGGAGCGATGGTTATAACACAGTGGTCCTTGTCTCTCAGGACCTGGTTTGCCTGTTTATCGTATATGTCTGCTGCTTTGCGCAGGTGCTTGGCAGCATCAGGATTGAACTCGCCAGCTATTTCCCTAAGATAAACGGCGCCAGTGCTGCGGTATTGGGCAAGACATTCATAATTCCAGGCATTTCCATGCATGCTATCTGCTCTGGTCTTCTCATCTGCGGATTCCAAGGCTTTGAGCTTTTCGATATAGTTCTGCCAGGCTTTGAAGCCTACATAATAGCCAGCGGATTCTTCAATATCAGCCATTTTAAGAGCCTGCTGGAGAGCCGATATTGCTAATTCACGTCTGGAAAGCAATTTATCCTTCGGTCCAGTATAGACAGCTATTCCCCAGGGCCACTGGGTTTCTATGAATGTTTTCTTCATATTTGCATCTCTGAAATAATGCAGACATATCCACTCTTCCCCGTTTTTTTGGTAACCAACAATGAGGCCGTCTTCTTCACATCCATACTGCACAGGAATACCGCGGTCTATGCTATCCACAACAGCTTTCCTGGCTTCTGCGACTTTTGCGGTATCTTCTGGTTTGACAGAGAAAGAAGTGATCTTCCATGGCAGCGCAGCCACTGAATTGTCGACGCACTCATACCCACAACATGAATGAGGAGAACTCGGGCAGAGGCCATCTTTACTGATCTGAAATCGAAATGCCAGCGAAGATACACCAAGCTGATAAGCATATGTTACGTTCTCGCCGACTGCCTGCATGACTGCTTCCTGGGCAGCGTGGACAGAGCTCTCTTTGTCACCACAGAACCAGCCGTTGACGCCCTCCAGCCAGACTGCATCACCTATTTTATGTACGGTTACTTTTTTCTCGGTTGCTGAGCTTGAAGATGAGTGAATAATGAAACATGCGAAGAGCAATAGAAAGCAGATTTGGAGGTTTATTGAAGGGAGATTTGTGATCATTTTTATGCTCTCCTCTCTGGTAGATGAGAAACCAGGACGAATAGGACTTATAAGACGTATAGGACATGGTGTCTTATTAGTCTTATATGTCCTATACGTCTTATTGGTCCTTATTTTACAATTTGTTGAGCACAGTCAGGCCAGCGGCGGTGGCGGCGATTTCTATGGCCGGGAGGTTGTCACCTTTAACTACGAAAACAGCACGCTTGCCTCTTTCGAGGATGCAGCCGTAGGCCTGTGTAAGGTTGATACCTGTCTTCTCGACTGCATTCGCCAATTTGACCAGTCCACCCGGTTGGTCAGGGATTTCGATGCAAGTGACCTGGGTCAGGGCTGTAGTCATACCAGCAGCAGCCAAGGCTTCCCTGGCTTTCATCGGGTCAGCGGTCAGCATCTTAAAGACTCCATATTGGCCTTCATCTGCAACGTCCATGGCTAATATGTCGATACCGGCTTTGCTCAGGACTTCAGCCACCATAGACAATTTGCCTGGTTTGTTCTCTGCAAATACGCTTACTTCATCATACATGGCAATCACTTAGTCCTTTCGTCTATGACTCTCTTTGCCTTGCCTTCACTTGCCGGCAGGCTTCCGGATTCTACAAGCTCTATCTGAGCAGTAAACCCGATCTGTTCCTTGAGCTCTTTGCCAAGCTCAGTCTTCTGCTTGCGCAATGTGTCAACGGAACCATCAAAATTACCCTGTGCCAGCTCAACCTTAATAGTCAGCTGGTCAAGGGATTCCTTGGTTGTCAGGTTAATCACATAATTACCACCAAGCCATTTCTTTCTCATTAAAACTTCTTCTATCTGGCTTGGGAATACGTTAACACCACGGATAATCAGCATGTCATCACTGCGTCCTACGAATCTGGCTATCTTCACATGCTGGCGTCCACAAGGACATTCGCCCGGGATTACACGGGTAAGGTCACGAGTCCGATAACGAATAATCGGCATCGCGTTTCTTCTGAGGGTGGTCAACACCAGTTCCCCTACTTCCCCGGGGGCTACTGGCTGCAATGTCACGGGGTCAATTATTTCAACTAAATTGGCGTCTTCCCAAACGTGTATTCCGGTGCGATAATCACACTCGATCCCAACACCAGGACCCATCATCTCACTCAGTCCATAATTGTTAAAGACCTTGCATCCATAAAGATCCTGCAATTTCAAACGCATTTCTTCTGAATACGGTTCTGCTCCAAATACTCCTATCTTCAGTCCCAGAGACTTCGGATCATCACCTTCCTCCAGCATCCTTTCAGCAACATGCATGGCGTAACTTGGGGTTGCATGAACAACTGTAACACCAAAGTCACGAATCAGAATCAGCTGCCTGGCGGTGTTGCCCGGACCTGCAGGAATTGTCCACAAGCCAAGTCTCTCTGCTCCGTAATGTAAACCGAGACCACCGGTAAACAGTCCATAACCAGACATGTTCTGGAAAACATGACCAGGTCTTGCTCCTGCTGTATGCAGGCATCTAGCCATCAATTCTGCCCAGTTATCTATATCTTCACGTGTGTGGAAGATAGCAGTAGGCTTGCCTGTAGTCCCGCTGGAGGTATGCATGCGAATAACCTGGTCATCAGGCACAGTGAGCATACCCTTTGGATAACTGAGACGAAGATCCTCTTTGGTGGTGAATGGTAGTTTAGTAATCTGGTCAGCAGATGTAAACCGGTCCGGATCTATGTCGCAGTCCTTGAACTTTTTGGCATAGTATTCAGACTTCTCAGCTTGTTTAAGTGATCGATGTAACTGAGCTGACTGGTAACGGAATATTTCGTCCCGCGTCATCTTCTCAAACTTACTTCCGATAGGGTCAGACATATCGCGCATGGCACTCCCTCTGATGATCGCACCCAGCATTGGATGCATAAGTGGTTATGGGTCGACGCGAACCAAAATCAGAGGCCCAGCGCCGTCTGAGGTATACTTAGGCAGTGGATGTGGGAAAACCTCCTTGGGGAAGGGACAGGCTTCAGGCTTCAGGCTCTAGACTTCAGGCTTCAGGAAGGGAGGGGTGGGTGCGAGACAAAAGATGGCAATAAATAGGACGTATAGGACTAATAAGAAAAATAGGAAATGGAGTCACCGCGATTCCATAAGATAGATCAGTATTATGCAAACCCTTCATTCCCTCCTGAAGCCTGAAGTCTGACGCCTGAAGCCTATCCCTTCCGGTATTCGTTTACGAAGTAGGCTATTATGGCGTCGTCATCGTCGGGGATTACCCGGCCTTCGTCGGTCACCAGGGTTGGGACACCGCGTTGACCGCTGACTTCTATTAGTTCCTTACGGTCAGCTTTGGAATTGGGGACATTGATGATATCGCACGTGATTCCAAGCTGTGTCAATTTGGACCGCACTCTTATACAATAAGGGCACCATTCGGTTTGGTATAGTTTAGGCATTTATTATTCCTCTGATTTTGGCATTTGGTAGACATCACCGTTGAAGTCTTTGAAGCTGGTTATGTCCACATCCCAATAACTAAGAGGGACGGGTATTTTTCCGCTGCCTTCCGGCGTATCTATCACATAGCTGGGACAGGCAAGACCGGATAGGGTGTTTCTGAGCATGGTCATTATTTCGCGTTCTTTTTCTATATCAACTATGAAATGAGCTATACCCGGCACCGGGTCGCAGTGGTATATGTAGTATGGGCGGACTCCAATCTCAAGGAGACCACTAAACAGCCTGTAGAGAGTCTCGTAGTCATCGTTTACGCCCTTCAGGAAGACGCTCTGGCTGTAGAGGATTGCCCCGGCTCTCCGAAGGTCTTTGACTGAATGCCGTGTCGCACATGTAATCTCTGCAGGATGCTCAAAATTGATTCCTACGTAGATTGGTTTTTCGATGCTGGAAATGGATTCGAGTTTGCCGCAGTTGACCAATGACGGGTCGCTGACCGGAACCCTTGTTCCTATTCTGAGCAGTTTGATTGTATCTATAGCTGATAAAGTCTGCAGTGCGTAGTCGAACAACTCATCTGACACCGTAAATGGATCACCACCTGATAGAATAACTTCGTTAACTTCCGGATGGGCTTTAAGGTATGCAGCCCAGCGGTCTATGTGACACGGGGTGACTCTACCGAGTTCCAGATCTGAAACCAGTCTTCTGCGAGTGCAGAAGCGGCAGTAGGCTGCACACTCTGCGGTCATCAGGCATAGAGCACGGTTGGAATACTTGTGAATAAGGCCTGCAACTGCCTCGTGACTGCTTTCCAGCAGAGGGTCGTAGTTCTCCAGGCCCTGAGTATCCATTTCCTCAGCACTGGCTTCAAACTGCCTTCTGACAGCCTCTTCACTAAGCATCAAAGACTCAATATGATTGCTGACTCTCTCTATCATAATCTGAAACCACTTTTACTTTACTTCACACGGTGCAATAACTGCATCTTTCATTCCATGAATGAGTTTTTTATCTTTTGGGCAGGCTGTTGCCATGACTCCAGAGAGGTTAGCTTTCTCATCATATACAAAATAATACGGGCATAGCCTGACTCTGGCGTGCATATTTCGGATTTCTTCATTTTGGTCGCGATATGGCACTGTAACGAGCTTACCTTCTCGGAATGATTGTAGCACGTGTGGACTGGTGTCAAAATTGTCCAGCGCCTGCTTCACAACACTCCCCCACTCTGCCTGGGACATATCCGAACCTATCTTGACTCCCCTGCTTCCCCACGCAAGAGGAGAGTATCCGGAAGGCTTAATCACCAAAGCACGCTGTTTCTGAGTGGCTTCGGATATAATCCGCCAGTCCCGAATTGATCTTCCATCCCATTCGAAACCACTTATCTCAGCGTGCGGAGGCACCGGGCGGTTATCCAGAATCCAGGTTGGCACCACGCTTTCCAGCATTGTGTTATAGTCTTTTTCCCCCATTGACTCAATCCAAAACTGCTGAAGCCCCTTATGATGTAACAGAGCCAGCAATAGCTTCTCTTCAAGAAAGTGCTTATGTGAAGGTTCGAATGGAACGATCCTTTTCTGTGCAGCATACAAAAATACTTTAGATACCGGGATATTCTCCAGGTCAAAGAGTTCATAGAACCTGTAAACAAGATCAACCTTTTGCTTACCTGCTTCTGTCTGAACATATAAGACATCATCCGACAGACTCAGGTTACCGGGATGAATGCAATGGGCGTTGAGTCCGATTAATCGAAGCTCAACTGCAAGGGATGTCATTTCAGCTCTGTAGTCTTCGGATTCATCTGACACTACTATGGCGACCATTGGAGACTCTTTGCCTGAAGATTCTATCACTGCTTGAGCGAATCCATCCCTCATACCTGATCCTACAAGATTAAATCCGGAACTCTCATATCCGGACGATAAGCAATTCAGATGGCCGATGCCTCCAGGAACGCTGTCCAGTTCGGTTATTATAAAACCATCCGGCGTAAGCATAATATCCGGACGCAGGACTCTGGGAGTCAGCTGCTTCTGGTAGTTCATTCTGCTGTGGCGAATAACTTCTTCACTCTTACCGATGTCCAGGTATTCATTTACCCAGTCATTGCCCTTGTGCATGTAGAGCTTGTTTGCTGCCTGATAGAACGAGAGTATAGCAGATCCGAGTTGCTGCAATTCTTCCACTTGATCAGGTGTAAGAGGAAAAGGTTCAGGCGAGATCAAGTGATTACGGCTGGACTGAGGTTTCCATATACCGGAATCCAGAAGTTTACGTTCTATGTTGCTGCATACTTCAAGAGGTTGGGGCTTGTGTAGTGCGGTCGAGTTCACTAAATCTACTTCCTATATAGTGTTTGAACCAATACTATTATACAATGCATACCCCCTAAACGCCCAAAAATAAACCAAGATTGTGGTTTATTGCTATTGATATAGTCTGCTTTGAGAATATACCGCTAAGGCTTTAAGAAGGAATAGAAGAACCGCGAATCACGCGAAATACGCGAAAGGACATGTAAAAGCAATCGCATTGTGAAGGGAATTGTGACAATGTGCAAGAATATGAATTGTAGCATATATTGCATAAAAGCCGCGTAAAGCGGCTATTATTGTTACACACCCAGTGAATATAGGGTCTCCTGCGTAAACAGGACCTCACGGCGTGGAGCCGAATTTTGTCCACTGGAATTATATTATACCCTATTATACGCATTACATCGGAGTATAAATGAAAATAAAAATCGTTGAAATCGAAAGTATTACGGATGATCTGCTGCTGCCATGGTTAGATTTGTATGAGATTGCTTTTCCTCCACATGAAAAAGTACCGGTGTCGAGTCACTTGCAGATCCTGAATAAGAGAGCACGCGGAGAAGCTTGTCACTCACATTTACTTGCTGCGCTAGATGAAAATGACAACTTTGTGGGGTTAGCTCGTTATGGCAATATCGAAGACTGCAAGTGTGCATATTTGTGGTATCTTGCTGTTATTCCTGAAATCCGAAATCAGGGAATTGGAGCTGCTATATATGATGATCTGATAAAGCGTGCTCAGGCTGACGACCTGAAAGCAATGCTGTTTGAAGTAGAAATGCCTGGCGAAGCAGTTACACCTGAAGAGGAGAAAATAGCAGAACGGCGGATTGGCTTCTATAGGCGTATGGGAGCTAAGATATTGACCGGGATACAATACCTGCAGACAGTGGGTCCATATCAACCGGTAACACCGATGCACATAATGGTTCACAAATTCAAGGAAGTGGATCCTGAGGAAGCGTTCGCGATGGGAAAGATTATATTCGAGGATTCTCTTACACGTGTGGGGAGTGTGGAGCTGGAATAGGCTGGGATCACATGATCCATCATTTGCGATCACGTCGAAGTGAAGAAACATCATGTTGCAGGCGTTGGCTGCACTCGTCAGCGCCACTCTCAAGCAACAGGCGTGCGATCTCATTGTAATTATGAGTCTGTGCTACAAACAATGGCTTCCATCCAATAGCACCCTCTGCATTCGGATTAGCACCATGTTCAAGTAGAACTTCCACCGCAGTCAGGTTACCATTGGCAACCGCAATATATAGAGGTGTTGCTGATTCTATCGATGCTCCACCCTCCACATCCGCTCCATGACTAATCAGAAAATCAATCATTGTATTGGCCGTATCCCCACCCTGGACAGCCCAATACATCGGAGTGTCACCTGAGAGGATTCGAGAGTTCACATCGCAACCAGCTTTAAGCGCTTCTTCGACTCCTTCGATATCCCCTAAAACAGCAGTGACGTGAATGCTGCTGTGTTTTGCTCCATTCGTCACAAGATACCTGATAACATCCTTATGTGCTCCGCGGCTTGACCAAACGGCTCTATCCAAAGGACTATGGGTCAATTGATAACAGAGCGCATCGATATTTGCCCCACGCTCAATCAGAACCTTAATGGTTTCCAATTTTCCGGTTTCTGCAGCAAAATGAAGCGGTGTCTCATTGTCGCGCGTAGATGCACTATTGACGTCTGCTCCATTGTCGATTAGCATCTTAGTGATATCTACTTGACCATCCATTGCTGCATTGTGCAAAAGAGAACCGCTCATGCAATACGATGCTCGAATTAGCGGAGGGTTCTGCTGTAGAAGATGCTCTAGATTTGCTTGATCGCCTACACAGATTGCCTGCAGAGCGGCCTTATAATATTTCTCACGAGCAAATGCTTTACTGACCAGATCATCCAACCAGGACATTATAGCGAACACCAGTGGAGACATTTCATGACACTTTCCTATTTGGACTCATCGCAATCTTATGAATCATATATCATGCATAGCCGGATAGGTAAATGGAACCCCAAAAAATGGATCACTTCGTTGATTTAAACAACGCCAATACGGAGATTGGCGTTCCCGGGATAGGCTCTGGTTCTACATACTACATCGGACATGGAATGTCCGGGAAAGTTGGACCGGGTCATGATCACCCGGTCCAACAATTACGGTCTTGTGAGTATTAATCGGGAAATACGCCAATGCGGAGATTGGCGTTCCCGGGATCAGTTTTTCAACTCTTTTCCAGTTCCAGTGTTTTAGTTACGGTGTCGCAGACTTGCGCTGGGCCGAAGTATTGGATGGGGCCGGGGAAGACGAAGCAGTCTTCTAGTGCCCATTTCTCTCTGTTTGCTGCGAGCTTGCCGAAAGGTTTGCCCTTGGTGTCGGTGAGGGCTTTTTTGATGACTGGTGTCGGTTTTCCTTTACGGATTTCCATGTTCAGCATCATTGTGACCGGAACTCCACCAGCTATCCACTCTTCGGATGGCTTGGTGGTGTTCTTGATGCAGACAGTATAGCCTGTCAGTCCAGCCATAACCAGCTCTGCGGATGCATAACCGAGTGAGTAGGTGTAGTCTGCATCGAAGTTGGATGGAGCTGCGCAGCGGCCTTCATAGCCAAAGAAGTGGGAGAGTGAAGAGAACTTAGCTTCAGTCTGTCCCTGGCTCTTCAAGAATCTGATCTTGTCATGGACCAGATCAATTAGCAGTCTCTCAGTCTCAACCTGGGAAACAGGCACGTTACCATGGCTGTCTCTGGTCAGCAGGACTTCCTGGATTTCGTCCGGCAGGGAAGCATATACTCTGGCACTGTGGTCGGAGAGCTGTCCACTGAGGTACTGCGCACGCTCGGAGTGATCGGGCAATCCCTTGATGTAGTCTTCCTGGCTTCCAAGTATGTTGCTGAGCTCATCGATCATAGCCTTGATATCGCTGATGAACTCCGGCAATCCCTCCGGAACAACCAGAACACCGTAGTTTTTGCCTGCTGCAGCACGCTTTACGATAACATCTGTGATGTAGTCAACGATCTCGCCAAGTGTTGTGCCTTTCTCCTGGATTTCTTCGGAGATAAGGGTGATATTTGGCTGGGTCTGAAGCGCACATTCTAATGTTACATGGCTGGCAGCCCGGCCCATAAGCCTGACAAAGTGCCAGTATTTTACAGCAGAAGTGCAGTCGCGGCAGATGTTTCCGATCAGTTCCGAATAAGTCTTGCAGGCAGTGTCGAAACCGAAAGAAGCTTCAATGAACTCGTTCTTCATATCGCCATCAATAGTCTTCGGAACGCCAATAACGCAGACCGGAGATCCCTGAGCTTTCAGATACTCTGCCAGCACTGCAGCGTTGGTGTTGGAATCATCTCCACCGATGATAACCAAGCCACTCAGTCCCATATCTTCCATATTCTTCTTGCAGGCAGCAAGGTCTTCGGGTTTTTCGATTTTATCACGGCCACTCATGATCATATCGAAACCACCGGTATTGCGGTATTCGGCGATGATCTCAGTGGTGATCTCTTTGAAGTTGCCTTTAATGACTCCTCCAGGACCTTTCAGGAATCCATAGAGTTTGTTATCAGCATTGGCAGCTACTAATGCGTCAAAAAGGCCGGCGATAACATTGTGTCCGCCTGGCGCCTGTCCACCTGACAATACAACACCGATCTTGACCGAATTTGTGTATTCCATTTTATCGGATTCGACAATGGTAGCTAGCGGCTGTCCATAGGTCTCAGGGAAAAGGCCTTTGATCTGTTCCTGATCCGTTTCCGGATGGGAGGGAGCGCCCATTTCTATCTTGACCTTTCCGGTCTTCAAAGCCTTGGGCAGCTTAGGCTGGTATGATAGTCGCAACTTCTGCAGATTGGATATGTCTTTGCTCATTATTTTACCTCGCAAGGGATTGTCTCCGGAGCATGTCCGAACCAAGTGTACATTATACCTTTTGAGGGGGTGTGGTTACAAAAAAGGCGAGGAAACAAGGTGGATTGGCAAAATGGGACGAATGGGACTTATAAGAGTAATAGGACAGATTGGTTTGAACTGCTTGATTTAAGCTGCGTTCATTGCGTCGATCTCGTCTGGGGTGTAGGTCAACAATACACCGACTACTTTGGCATCAGTCCCGAGTTTTTCCCTCAGTACGTTCCGAATCATTGTCTGTCGTTCAACGTGATCGAATCCCTCAAAACCCGTCCAGATAGCTGTGCCAGATATACGCTCGTCTGACAATATCTCAGTTTCTAGAACAATACCCGGGAAAGTAGCTTCTAGTAATTCCTTCACTTCTTGTTCCATTGAGTTTCTCCTTCGTTGATAACCTTGTAAGCACAATCCAACATCGTTCGAGCCACTGCTTCTTTCCAATTATATCCCCGTACATTGTGCTCTGCTTTTATATTTGACATATATTGAAAGAATTGGCGTTCTGAGTAAAAACGATGGTTGCTTCTCCATCTCTGATTGACAAGTGTAAACAAGGATGAAAATAATGATACCTGCTGAGCAGAGATCACGTTATATAGCTCCGATTCCCTCGCTAGCAATCTCAAGTCGTGCCTAGAATCAAACTCACCAGTTTTACGCTGTATCCAAGCTCGTAAATGACACTCTATGGCTAATCCAGATAAATAATGAGCTAAATAATATGACCCATTTTCAAACAGATCCTGTGCTTTCGCCAAATGTTCTCTGGCGGCCATACGATATGTTTCTTCCGTTGATGCCATGAAAGTTCCCACCTTTCACTACTTAATATTATACCAACTTATTATCCGAAAACTATCAGTTTACGGCCAGTTTCTCACAAACACCAAAAGCTCCTGTAGATCCGACCGATCAGTCAGATCGGTCGGATTGGTCTTATTCTTTACTTTACTACAACCTGGCGCATTCTAGTCATGAATGGTTCGAAGTCTGGGGCACCTTCGGCGAGGTGGGTCAGGTTTTCTCTTCGAGCTACTTTTTCGAACTTGTCCAGTGTTTCTTTGAATGCTGCAGGATCGGATGGTTTGCCTGCTTTCTGGGCTACATCGTATTCCTGGAGGAGCTGGGCATATAGGACCTGCAGTTCGCATTCCTCTACTCTTTGCAGAACTTCTCCATCGTCGGCTGCGGCTTCGGCTCTTGCAAAACAGGCTTTAGCTTGATTCATGAAGTCCTGGTCGAATAAATTCATTGTGTAGCGGATGCCACCTTCGGGCTTTTTGAGTTTGCCATGATGTTCTTTTTCCCAGAGGTTCCAAACAAGCTCCTGGTAGTCCCAGACTGCATCAGCAGCCTTTCCATAATATCCATATACAAAATCCTGCATAAGGGCTCTGGTGTCAAGCTTGGGATTCCAAAGTTGCTTAGCCCAGACCCAGCATCTCATTGGACCATCAGATGTGCCGAAGCTCTGGTAGTTACCCTGCAGCATAACACCTCTGGCATTATGGGCATGGAAGAACCTGATACTGTCGGTTACAACCTGCCAGTTGGGCATTGGGGCAGCATAGTGGCTGTAATTGCAGGTATAATCCCATATATTGATATTAGCTCCCATTGCAGCCCAGTCTTTCATAGCTTTTTGGAACTTCTCGGTCTCTTCTATCTTCAGGAAAGGCTCTGACCAGGCACTGCTGTCTGTGCATAATTGGATTGCTACGTTTTCACGCGGTTTTACAGTCTTTGGAGCTACAAATGTATCCAGGTAGGCAAGGGTCGATATTCGGACTTTTGGAAAATCTTTCCCTACTTCATCCGATAACGCATTTACAAATTTCAGAAGAGGCGCTGCAAGAGTGCCTTCTTTGTCGGCTTCAGCCCTGCATTGTGCACAGGCACAGCACGGCCAACCATCATTTTGCGATACACTTATAATCCGCGCGTCAGGTTTGCTTTTTAATATGTTCTTGACGCTCTCTATGGCAATTTTTAATGAATCCGGATTTGACACACAGAGTTGATTAGGGTTTCTCGCTCCATTATTCTCGGAAAAGTATTCAGGATGCGATGCAAAATATTTATCGGGTGGAACCAATGCAGCAAAGGTATGCACAAACAATGCATAAGACATGTGTCCGCCCCATTCTGCAGGAACCGGAGCATTGGGGGAGTTCGTCCGGTTGCGCAGAGACCAGGTGCCATCGAATGCATCGTGATAATACGGGTCTCTTATCTCCAGTGCCGGGACAAATGTGCGACTTGTGGGTTTGAATTTAAGGGTTGGTCTGTTTGGTATCAATCTGGCTGATCTGGAGTACCATCTGCATCCCAGGTCTTCCTCAAGCAATGCATACACAGCATTGATCGGTCCGCGTTCGCTGCCTCCGGTAAGTATAAGGTTGCCACTTCTATTGGCGATTGAGACACCTTCATCCATTAATTTTGGATTGGTTGTCTTGATACCGAGAGAGGCGGAAAGTTTGGTGCGGCCAATGCTGATGACTTTTGCTTTTCGGGCTCTTGGTGTGCCCTCGGAGACAATATCAAACTGTGCACTGGTCATCTCCTCCAACCACTGTGCCAAGTCTTTAGCGGCTTTGGTCTCCATTGTTGAAGGTTTAGCAGGTAGCAATATCTGGAAGAGGGCTTTTCCACCCTTAGCCAGAGTTATCTCGGGCATTGACAATCCCTGGGGCTTTAGCGCGTTTTTCCAGGCCTTATTCGGCGCTGCAGAATAGGCTGAAATGCTCAGTACCATCAAACATAGTACTGTCATTAAGAAAGTGAGTTTCATTAAACAACCTCCGGTATTCCCCTTAACGCGGGGTTCTGGTAAAATATACTTGATGGAAAACAAGCAATCAAGTATCAGGAACTTCTGTATTATAGCGCATATTGACCATGGTAAGTCTACGTTGGCCGACAGAATTCTGCAACGCACGGGTGCGATTGAGGATCGCGAGATGCGTGAGCAGGTTTTAGACGGTATGGACTTGGAGCGCGAACGCGGCATTACTATAAAAATGACAGCCGTAAGATTGGCTTATACGGCAAAAGACGGCCGCACTTATGAGCTCAATTTAATCGACACTCCAGGCCATGTAGATTTTAGTTATGAAGTATCGCGCTCACTCGCCGCCTGCGAAGGGGCAATATTGGTAGTCGACGCCTGCCAGGGTGTTGAAGCCCAGACACTCGCCAACACCAATATGGCAATGAACCACAATCTGGAAATTATCCCGGTAATCAACAAGATCGATCTGGATATGGCTGACCCTGAAAGAGTCAGAGAAGAGATTGAAAATGTATTGATGGTGGATGCTTCGGATGCAATCCTGGCCAGCGCCCGTACAGGCGTAGGAACAGATGAGGTTCTCGAAGCCATAGTTAACCGGATCCCTCCACCCTCTGGAGACCCTGATGGTCCGCTGCGTGCGTTGATATTCGATTCCCATTTTGACCAATACCTTGGGGTAGTGGCTTATATAAGGGTAGTAGACGGTAGTATTGCTCCGGGGATGAAGATCCGGATGATGTCAACCGGCAGCGACTTTGAAGTTACTGGAGTCGGTGTATTCGCGCCGCAGATGAAGTCAATAGAATCTCTCAATCCGGGTGAAGTCGGATATTTCACTGCCGGTATGAAAAATGTTGGCGACACAAGAGTTGGTGACACACTGACAGATTCTTCAAGACCTGCTGCAGAACCGTTACATGGCTATCGCGAAGCCCGGCCTATGGTATTCTCGGGTCTATTCCCGATAGAACTCAGCCAGTATCCGGCTCTCAAAGAAGCGCTACTGAGACTTCAGTTAAATGATGCTGCGTTAATTTATCAACCTGAGAGCTCTGCTGCACTTGGATTCGGATTCCGGTGCGGGTTCCTGGGGTTGTTGCACTCGGAGATAGTGCAGGAGAGGCTTGAGCGAGAGTTCAATCTGAACCTCATAGCAACTGCTCCCAGCGTTATCTATCGGATCACCAAATCCAATGGCGATGTCATAGAAATAGACAACCCGAATGACCTTCCGGAGCCGACGGAAATAGATTTCGTCGAAGAACCATTTGTGGATGCCTGCGTGATGGTCCCCAGGGATTATGTTGGAGTTACAATCGAGTTGTGTAAGGAACGCAGGGGTATCTATGTCGATATGGAATACCCGACACCTGAAAGGGTAATGGTACGTTATAAGCTGCCTTTGGCGGAGATCCTGATGGACTTCTTCGATTCATTGAAGAGCCGCACGCGAGGTTATGCAAGCTTTGATTATGAGTTCACAGGGTATGAAAGATCATCGGTTGCAAAACTCAATGTATTGCTCAATGGGGAACCTGTTGATGCCTTGAGTTTTATCACTCATAGAGACCGGGCATATACTCGAGCTAAAGTGCTGGTTGAAAGGCTCCGGGATGTTATTCCCCGCCAGCAGTATGAGGTAAGAGTGCAGGCTGCACTTGGAGCGAAGATCATCGCAGCGGCAACGGTCAAACCTTACCGCAAGAACGTTATTGCAAAGTGCTACGGTGGAGACATATCCAGAAAGCGCAAACTCCTTGAGAAGCAAAAAGAAGGTAAGAAGCGGATGAAATCCATCGGAAACGTGGAAATACCGCAAGAAGCTTTCATGAGCGTCCTCAAGATCGGCGACGACAAGCCATGAGCACCCTCCCAAAACCCAAATGGATTAGAGCGAAAGCACCAACGGGTGAAATATACGAAGAAGTTAAGAGCCTGGTGGAATCCGCCAGGCTTCATACCGTGTGTCAGAGCGCCAATTGTCCCAACATAGGTGAATGCTGGAGAGAGAAAACGGCTACGTTTATGATCCTCGGCAGCACCTGCACCAGGAACTGCCGGTTTTGCGCAGTAGACACAGGAGTTCCGGGTTGTGTGGACGAAGATGAGCCCGCGAGAGTAGCTGAGGCAGTAGCTTATCTTGGACTTCGCTACGCGGTTATCACCAGTGTCACCAGAGATGATCAACCGGACGGCGGTGCCCATATCTTCGCTGAAACCATTGCCCGGATTCATCAGCTTCAACCTTACTGTAAAGTAGAAGTCCTCATACCGGATTTCAAAGGCAGTTCCGAAGCCCTGAAAACTGTCCTGGACGCTCAACCATATGTACTCAACCACAACATAGAGACAGTTGAACGCTGCTATCCATCAATTAGGCCGCAGGCAATATACCGGCGCAGTCTGGATTTATTGAAAAAGAGTAAACAAATTGCCC
Organism: Abditibacteriota bacterium; assembly: GCA_942493375.1. Lineage (GTDB taxonomy): Bacteria > Armatimonadota > UBA5829 > UBA5829 > UBA5829. The sequence goes on from OW818698.1 coordinate 2,811,766, forward strand.
CTGATATTCTTACAAAGAGTGGTATCATGGTAGGTGTCGGCGAGACTTCGAATGAACTATTAGCTGCGATGAAGGATCTCAGAGAATCTGGATGTGATTTACTTACGATCGGACAGTACCTGTCTCCGTCGGCAAAACACCATCCGGTCGAGAGATATTATACACCTGAGGAGTTTGACCAGCTTAGGGATGAAGCTATTCAGATGGGATTTACTCACGCTGAGTGCGGGCCTCTGGTGCGGAGTTCTTATCACGCTGATAAGGCTGGGTGATTTAGTTATTATTCACTAGTTCCCATCCCCCAAACTCTTCAAATAGGGAATAGGTAGTCCTGGTCTCTAAGGAGCCTTAAATGTCTTGGAAAGCTGAACCTAAGGTATTGTTTTTGGATGATGAGCAAGAACGTGCTGAACGCTTCTTACAGATAAATCCTAATGCTGCGTGGGTAAAGACTGCCCATGAGTGTATCGATATGCTCAAAGATTCGTGGGATATAGTTTCGCTGGATCATGACTTGGGTGGGGAGAGATATGTTGATTCAGACAGAGTGGACTGTGGGATGGAAGTAGTCCGCTGGCTTTCTGAGAATAAACCAGAACATCTCAAACGGACCCACTTTGTTGTCCACTCATTGAATGCAGATGCCGCCCTAGATATGTTAAATTTGTTGAAAGCTTCCGGGTATAAGTGTACTTATAGGCCTTTTATTTCTTTGGATCTGGGCTGAGGTTTGGGTTGTGACTTCGGAATTAGCTGGTCCGCTTTATTCACCAAGCTTCGCTTTTGGTCGGCAGTAGGAACAAAAGCTGAGTCAATCATGAATAATGCGGACTGGTGCATCGGCATCGACACTCCGGGGATGATGAGTTGTTAACTGCCCTTTTCAAGCGTGCTCCCCTTCGTTCTGATACCGATGCATTCAACCGAATTGTTGGTAGTGCTTCGCAATAGCTCATTTAATGCGTTTACGGTAGAAGTCTCCACCTTTTGTATCGTTTATTACTATCAGGGGAAGCTTGTCTACTACCAGTTTATGTATAGCTTCACAGCCAAGATCCGCATAGGCGACGACTTCACAGGAGACTACCCGCTTTGCAAGTAATGCAGCAGCTCCACCAGTAGCTGCAAAATATACTGCTCCGTATTGAGCTATCAAACCTACAGTTTCTTCACTCCTGATACCTTTGCCTATCATGCCCTTTAATCCCTGTTGGAGCATGACTTCAGTGAATGCGTCCATCCTACCGGATGTTGTAGGGCCTGCGGAACCGATGACACGACCGGGAGGAGCTGGAGTTGGCCCAACATAGTAGATCACCTGGCCAGCCAATTTCACCGGCAGCTTTTCATTTCTACGGAGGGTTTCAGCCATCCGGGCATGTGCTGCATCTCTTCCGGTATATAAAACTCCGGAGAGCAGCACCTGATCACCAGCAGACAGCGATGCAATCGTCAGATCATCTAACGGGGTAAATATTTCAATCATAGTTTACAGCTCAATGACTTTATGGCGTGCTGCGTGGCACTGGATTGTGATAGCCACGGGCAGGCTTGCGATATGGCAGGGATAGGACTCGACATGGACTGCCAATGCTGTGGTATCTCCACCATAACCTGATGGACCTACATTTGTTTTGTTGACCTCAGTCAATAGACGGGACTCAAGGTCGGCATCAATTTCCTTTGGATTTATGGAGCCTATAGTCCGAAGAATCGCGCGTTTTGATAATATAGCAGCCTGCTCCAGTGTTCCGCCAAGTCCAACCCCAACAATTATAGGAGGGCATGGGTTAGAACCACCCTGTATGACAGTGTCCAAGACAAATCTGACTACTCCCTCGACTCCATCAGACGGTTTCAGGACTTTGGCTACACTCATATTTTCGCAGCCCCCACCCTTTGGAACAAGCCAGATAGTTAGTTTATCACCGGGCACGATATTGGTATGTATGACTGCTGGAGTGTTGTCATTGGTGTTTACACGAGCCAGTGGATGCGAAACAATCGACTTGCGCAGGTACCCCTGGGTGTACCCCTGCCGCACACCCTCGTTAACCGCATCAGCCAGGAATCCACCATTGAGGTGGACATCCTGACCGATATCGACAAATACAACCATCAACCCGGTGTCCTGGCAGATAGGGACATTCTCATCACGAGCTATGTCGGCGTTCTCCATTAACTGACCCAGGACACTTACAGCTGTCAGGTTGGACTCTGTTAAACAAGCACTGCACAAGGCCTCATACACGTCTCTCGGGAGCTGAGTGCAGACCTCAACGCAGCCGCGCGCTATGCTTTCGGTTATGGTATGAACTGCTACTTCACGCATTTACAGGATCTATTTCAACTTTCCATCTTCTCGAAGCCGGAAGAACTCATATGCAAGCATTGCCGGTGGAACTTCACTAAGGGTAGAAAGTTTATCAAAAACTCTAGCCAGGCAGCGTTTTTCCAGTTCTGTGGAATCATTATTGTATTTCAGCCGTGTGATGCCTTCATTGATAATTCCGAATGCTTCATTCATGAACACTGCTCGTTGCTGAGCATATGTGCGGAATGGAGTATTTGAATAGCTCCGGGCGATACGTTCGGAAATCTCTTCCCAGGTCTGCTCTACCTTGCGGTCCTGATTTCGACGCTCTTCAGATTCCATTCTCTGCTGTTCAACAGTTTCGACTGACTTCTTATAGCGCTGGTAATCATCTACGGATGTGCCTTCAATCAACCGGAATCTGACCGGTTTCTTCAGGACTTCTTTCAAGCACTGTTCAATAATCGTATGATGTTGAGCACTGCGCAAGTTGGCAGCAAGAGGGAGATCGCCTGTCTCATACCCGACAACAAACTCATCACCATCCAGGGCAACCCCTACCCCACGTTCCAAAGCCTTAAAAACAGTCGGTGAAACAACCCGATCCTTAACAAGCTCAGCAGCTTCCAACCATACGCGATGCACCTTAGCAGAGTCCATATAACCACCTCAAACACGATTTGGGCCAGTCCTCAAACACAAGAAAGCAGACTATGCCACTATCGGATTATAGTATTCATGAGGCCGACTGTCAATACGAGGGACAGGAAAAGAATCAATGACACTAATAATAACAAGCTGCACATTATCGTTTACTCTCTGTGCACACCTCTCGAACGTATGGTGTCTCGACATCCAATGACTCAGCAACTGCTCTAGCAGTATCTGAATCCCCATATGTTAATAGAGTAGATTTAACTGCTCCACGGATATATTCATGTGGATGGTTGATCTGTTGTTTTAAGAGCGGTAGAATTCTGTTAGTGTCGAGTTTGACTAGAAGCGAAATATATGTTGCCTCCCTTTTCCAGTGGTGTTTGTATGTTAACGGATCTTCTCGGACAATGAGATATCTGAGTCTGTCATTACTCGGATATGCAACAATCCTGGGAAATGCCCACTGAACAAGATGGTCGAATGCTCTTTCATCACCCATACTTCCAAGACTCTCCCACAACATACGTTCACACACCTCATTAGGACCAATATTGGCCCATCCTGATAGGATTTGTTTTCCTTTTAACTCGATTGTTTTATCTGATCCAATTCTTATTGCTGCTTGATAGATATCTTCTTTTACTTCGGGTGTACCTATTTTAATGAGTGCTTCCAGAGCACGCATCCTAACCATCATCGGGTCATATTTGACGTCATTATATAGTAGTAAGTCAACCAGGTACTTGGTAACACGCGAATCATATCCATATCGATCCACCAACCAGTTATAATAAGTATAATATGGCATAACCTTTTCAGCTAACAGTTTATCTAGGTTTTTTGGGTTAGGCACTCGGTTAATAACCAATGTGTTCTTTGAACCATACTTCTTGACATAGTCACGGAGGGGTTGTAATGCACCCTCACCTCCACATTTCGCCAGCCACTCAGCAGCTCTTTCGCGCATTTCACGACGTGGATCACCTAATAATATAATTGATAAATGTTCTGCATTCTCCGGATAGCTCTTCCACAAGGCAGACATACCTAGATCAACTAAATAATGGTTGTTGCTTTGCTTGATTATATCAATCACTATATCAATAAAAGTAGAAGGTAATTGTTTCTGAAAACAGTTTAGTAATCCCAAGCTATTCCACATTCTTGAATCGCGATTCATCAACTCCTCCTGCATTAAAGTCAGTGGCAATTTCTCAGAACCAGGAGTTTGCAATGAAGCTAGAGTATAAAGAAGAATGAAATAATCATGTTTTATGGCATAAGAATCACTATTATGATTCAGGGCTTCACGCTTCAAGAATACATACTCTTCAATCGGCTTTATGCAAGCACTGCCAAAGCTAGAAACTATTGATAGATGTGATATTGGCAAGTTGTTCACTATGTAGTCCACTACAGTTTTGGCTGCACGTATATCACCAATCTTAGCAAGCGCCTCTACAGTAGCAATTCCAACACTAGTGTCTTTTGTGCTCAGATTCTTGAGTAATGAATTTACTGCACGTTGGTCCTGCTGTTCACCAAGCGCCTTAATAATATCAACCGAACCAGGATGTTTCTCAAGTGCTTGCATTAAGGGGATTACTACATTTGCGTCTTTTATTTTTTGAATGGATTGTGCTGAAGATATCCAGACAGTCTTGTCTGGATTCTCTAGTTGGCCAATTAATAATGGGCTGGCTTTTAGATCATTATCTCCGTTATTGCTTACAGACTCTTTATGAAATTTCGGGTATTTGTATTCACCTGCAAGATTCATTGCATATTTACGCACAATAGGAGAAGAATCTAGAATTGCTGATTTCAGATAATTTACAACATAGGGATGCCTTATCGCAACAAGTGAGACAATCGTCTGAGCGCGTATACGGGGTTCGGTATCGCCAATACAGTCTGCAATGACATCCCACGCCTGTGGGTCACCAAGATGGCCAAGTAGTGCAAGCAAATATATCCGCCTATTAATGTCGTTTTCTGCAGACAGTTTTTCCATGAGTGGTTGCACAGGATCATTCGTTGATTCCAGGATCGCAAATATATCCGGGTATACAATATCTTCTCTACCGATGAGTTCCCGAACCACATTTCTCATCTGCGGATAAGGTTGATAAGGAGCAATACTTTTAGTCGTTCCTACCTGTCCGAACAACAGAAGCACAGGCAAAAATAATATAAGGTAATATAATCTGCGCATAACTACCTCACTAAATATTAAATAGTACAAAAATGTATCAAGCATATAAGACGCAGATAATGTATGGAATGTTACCAAAGCTGCATACAAACACTAATTCATGTAGGAATAAGATACTGCAATTAGTAGTGGATGTCTCATAAGTTCCATCTGATACCAACAGGACTTATGAGACCAAGAAGAGGTGATGCAGCTTGCTTTATGGCAATCTGTAAGTGTGTTGACTGGCAAGCCATCTCCGAACGTGATCCTTGAATGACAAGCCTCCCTGAGCATGAGAGAGTAATGAGAAATAACTTCCGGCTTTCCAGTATTCCTTGTTCTTCAGAGCTGACTCTAGAGATTCACGCACGCGGTCCAGGTATTGATCATCTGACTCATTAAACCTTTGGCGCATGCCTCTGCCTGTATCCACCCACCGTCTGAGTTTATGCCAGGTCTCCTGGTCTCCATGAATCAACATACTGAGCTTGCCAGTAATAAGTTGAACCTGCCTCAAAAGCTCTTTTTCTGTTGAAAGATACTTGTTGGGATATCGCAGTTTCTCTGGAACATCGGGGGCTAAATAATCCAGCGCATCATACGAATAAATCCCCATATCACCTACTCGGTGTTTTGGAGAAGAGAATAATACTGCAAACACGCAGCCGTGCATATATGCGTCATATAAGCCAATACTCAAGTAATCATTTTCAGCGATGAATCCCTGTTTGAATTCCTGACGCAATTTGAAACCGAGTGGACAAAGCTCGGATTCGAATACATTATTCACTGCTTTTTCGAAGTGCTTTCCCACCAGTATTATTTCCCGAATCCCCTGACTCCGAAGTTCTTGCCCCAGGGATCAACAGCCGGCATTCCGGAAGTATCTATCAGGGTTGCTATCTTTTCACGGTAGTCGTTTAGTCGTTTGGGATCTCGGTTGTATTCTACGAGAGATTTCACAATGGTATCCGGCACTTTTACTGTTTGTTTGGCATTGGTCAGCCAAGTCTGTTCTTTTTTGGTTAGAGTGGACTTGGACTCATATTTGGTTATTATATCCTCAAGGATCTTTGTGTAGGCGAAGTCCTCCATTCCATCTCTGTAGTTTTCTAACCTGATTGTTGGGAGAGGTCTGCCGTTGGGGCCGGGGCAGAATATAGTACCATCACCATGGTATGTCCCATAACTTACAGGGTTCCAGGTTGTGAAAGGTCCACTGGTAATTGGCATATAGTTATTCCAGAATGCCAACGAGTAGTATAGGAATCCATCGGGGCGGTATTTTGCTGTCATTGCACCCATCAGTTCCCTTATCTCTATTGCATCATATTCTACAAACCAGTTCGCATAAGGATGTGATGGGGCACAGCAGATATACCACCAGATCATTTTTCCCGCTGCACGGGCTTTCTCTGCCTGTGCAATTGTGTCCCCATAAGTTGGAGTCAGAGGGCACCAGGCATCCATACTAGTTACTACAGAATTCAGTCCATAACTCGGATCATAACTGGTAGTCATCACCGGTATTTCTGGGAATTCTGTTTTCAGAGCTTTGGTGGCAGTTTCAAGTGATGGGAATGCACCTGCTCCCTGCTCATCATAACCATATATATATGCATGGTCCAGGATACCGAGTTCTTTGGCTTTGGCATATATGGGTCTGTACCTGGCCAGGTCTGCAGCAGTATCCGCTGTAAAATAACCGAAATTGAATGTAGCCAGTCGCCCTTGATCGTGCAGGTGCTTGAGTATTTCGAAATCCGGCGGATCATCATTATAGAGATTGTCGAAATTTATATAATAGTCAGCGAGAAAATCGGCGTAGACATATTTCATCTTTGACCATTTTTCAGCTCCACCTACTACATTATCCCGGATTTGTTGGAAGAGGCCGGGATGAATGGCTGTTATGGCAGTAGGTAGCGGTGTGCAGTCCGGCATTGTAAATGAGCGAACCTTTACACTCAGGTTGAATACTGAAGGCTTACCGTTGCTTTGAGACACTGTCAACTTGCCTTTGTAAACTCCAGGCAATTGATTTTTCGGCGCCTTAACACGGATCCAGAATGTCTGCAGATCTCCTGCAGCAATATTAATTGGCCCCAGGAAATCCAGAATTGGATCAGGCCACCAGCCGATATACGAGACTTCATATGGAGGGTTGTTTACTGTTTCAACATACCCCATTACTTCACAGGAGATGTTCCTGGACTGTAGAACCTGGCCTTTGGGACCTTTGAGATTGGAGACACTGACGCTGACTCCTCGCAGACCATTGGAAAGCGGCATCACAGCTACCTGGAATGCTTCTTTTTCGTTCCGAGCGAGACTTACTCCTATATTTCTGGACACATTCAAACTGAAAGGCATATCTCTTGGAAGAACCTTGCTCATAGACGCCGCAAAGCCTATCAGCATTCCATTGTCCGGCATACGCAAGGCTTTGTAGTCCCGGATAAGCATCAGTTCACTTCTCAGTCTACCGGACTGTTTGGTTACCAGCTTTATTTCTGACTCCAGGGCGGTCATCTGTTGAGGATCGGTGCAGGCAGCCATTCTCTCTGGTAAAGTTTTCAGCATATTATCCCAAAAAGCCATCCTGTCATTTACTATCTTCTTTAGCACGGGATCCTTATCGAATCCTTTGAGAGAACCCTTCTGTTTATTGAAATCTGCTACTGCCTGCTGAATAGCACCTGTCATGAGTCCGGCTATCTGCTTGCCCAGCCCCGGATTAATACCAGGTTCGGGTTCGTTTGGCTTAAGCAGGACGAAATTATCCAGGCACAATCGCATATCTGCAGGAGTGACAGAGAATATATGGATAATACTTATATCCGATCTGTCGACGTTTGCCGGTAAAAGACTGAGTGGGATAACAAACCTGCGGTAACCCATTCGGGGAGTATCAAAACGGTACATAAGTGCTTGTCGGAATGGCACTTTACTATCGCTTATATGCATCAGTAGCTGAGTGGCTTCCGTGGAAGGGTTGATTATATCAACAACAAGCCTGTCATACTCTCTCCAGTCTGCAAGGGGAGGTTTGATCTCAAATGCAGGCCACTGATCCATTCCCGGCTTGTATGCTGGTGAAATAAATTGCATAGAGCTTTGGCCTGACGAGGAAAATTCTTCATTCCTGACAAGCTTATCCTGCTGTGGCGAACGTAAAGTCCACGCGGATATATTGGCATCAGTCTCAAAGTCGAAAAGCTTATACTCTGCGTTTGCAGCTGAACTGGTAATAATGGCAAGTAATACAAGCAGGACTGTGGCAATCTTGTACATTGGGAATACCTCACTAGCGACCGGAATAGCAATTGTTCAAGTGAGGTAATTGTAGCACAAAAATATTTGAGGGAGGAGATCTCGGTCAATATATCTGATATAATCTATCCATAACAGCGGATGATTTGTTCAGTTTGTTTAGGCATGTTTTTTATTAATCTCTCAAAGTCTGCGGCTGGCAGGGGTTTACTCAACAGAAAACCCTGCATTTCGTCACATTGCATCATTCGCAGTAATTCCAGCTGTTCGCTGGTCTCTACACCCTCTGCGACTACTTTCAAGCACAAGTTATGTGCCATTGAAATTATTGCCCCTGCAATAGCTGCATCATCCGGATTGGTAGTTATTTCCTTTACAAAGGACCTGTCTATCTTGAGTGCATCTATCGGATATTGTTTCAGGTAATTCAACGACGAATATCCTGTGCCGAAATCGTCTATGGCTATCCCGATGCCCATATTCTTGAGTCTGTGTAACGTTCTGACAGCATTTTCAGGTTCCATTACCAGAGCACTCTCGGTCAGTTCCAAACTGAGCCATCTGGGATCCAGTCCGGTATCTGAAAGGGCTCTCTCAACCACCTTTACAAGATCAGTACGGACAAACTGTCTGGCTGAGACATTCACAGCCACATCCGCATTCAATACTCCGTTTTTCACCCATTTAGCTGCCTGTGCACATGCAGTCATTAGAACCCATTCGCCTATGGTTTCAATAAGCCCGCTCTCTTCAGCTAGTGGTATAAATCTATCAGGAGAAATTAGACCGTCTATAGGATGTATCCACCTGACAAGTGCTTCTGCCCCGGTAGTAATGTTGCTTCTGAGATCAATCCTGGGTTGATAATAAACCACGAACTCCTGATTGGTAATAGCTTTGCGCAAGCCATTACCCAGTTCGACTCTTTCAAGGACTGCACGATGCATTTCAGAAGTGTATACCTGGTAGTTGTTGCACCCGGTTTCTTTAGCTCTATACATTGCCGTATCTGAAGCTTTCAAAAGGCTCTGAGCATCTTTACCATCTTCAGGATATAAAGCAATACCCATGCTGGCAGTAACGTATAACTCATGACCGGATACATGGAACGGTTGTGTGAACGAGTCCTGTATTCTCTGAGCTGCAGCTACTGCTCCATCTGCAGTCTCAATATCCTCAACAATGATGGTAAATTCATCTCCACTCATTCGGGCTACAGTATCAGCTTCCCGCAGAGTTTTGGTAAGTCTTTTTGCAACAGAATGTAGTATACGATCCCCAATCTTGTGACCGAGGCTATCATTGATGTGTTTGAACCCGTCCAGATCCAGAAAAATGACGGCAAGTCCTTGTTTAGTGCGTTTTGCATGAGCAAGCATGTTGGATAGTCTATCGCGGAACAACACTCTGTTAGGTAGACCGGTCAAAGCGTCGTGATGGGCCAGATGATCAAGTTTGCGTTCATACAGCTTTTTCTCTGCGATGTCCCGCAGTATAGCTATGTAATGCTCCAGTGCTCCGGTCTCACCAACTACCGGAGTAACTGTCATTTCCTTGTGTGTATGAGTACCATCGCTGCAGACATTAGCAATTTCACCTCTCCAGGTACGGCCTGCAGAGACAGTTGACCATATTATATCGCAGGCATTGCCGTGCTCATTGTTTGCATCCAGAAACCATGGGCGTTTATTCTCCAGATCACTAAGGAAGTAACCATTCTCATGTTCAAATGCTGGATTGGCATATACAATCCGGAAATCTAGATCCAATATGAGAATCTGGTCAGATGTTGCACTCATAGCTGAGGTTTTCAGTCTCAGGTCGGATTCGACTTTCTTGCGCTCCGATATATTCCTCAAGGTCGCAATTGTGGCAGGCTGATCATCCCAGAGTGTTTCAGAAATCCTGACCTCCACTGCAGCTAACGATCCATCTCCACATACTATATGCATCTCCTGAAGATCCTCGGTAAGTGCTGGACACCCAAAGCTCAGGTTTCTAAGTGTATCAATATTTCTGCCAAACAATCGTTCGGCCGCCGGGTTAGCAAACAGTATTCCACCATCATCAGCAACTACTATTATGGCGTCTGCACTAGCAAGCGTAATGTTGCGGAATCGGCTCTCACTGGCTGCCAACTCTCTGGATAGCCGTTCCAGTGACCGTTCAGATTCCGCGATTTTTCTTCCCATATCTACAGCTCCATAGCTAATGTGGTTTACATTCCCGGTCCATTTTCGTTCACAAATACTCTACCAATATTCTCGTCCAGGCTGGAAATCCATCATCTAAGCATATAGTAGTCTTACTTACGCATATCTTATCATATACCATAGTATCGGCCTCTACACCCTATTTCTTTACTCTATCCTAGATATTTATACTATGAGTACGGGGCGCTCTGTATAGTTATCAAGTATTTCAATGTACGTTTGGAGCTTATTGCAGCACTAGCTATAGTAAACATAGATTCCCACTTTTACTCGATTTCAAAACAAGAAACCTAATAATGGAAACATTGAAGCCTGAGAATGAAGTACTACTTGAGAATGTAGTCAATCCAGAACTCCTAAGATGTCATTCTGGAAGTCTGAATTGTGGATATGGTTTGGATGGCTAGATTCTACATACATAAAGATATCTGGCGATATCCTTGCACATTTGGTGGTTTATGAAACAAACCACCAAATGTGCATAAATAAATCGGGCTGATTATCAGGATGGGGCCATTTGTTTGCTTATCAGGGTCATAAACTCATTTCGGGTTGCCAATGAATCATGGAAACTGCCCAAAACGCTTGACGTTGTCATGACTGAGTTCTGTTTTTCCACACCTCGCATTATCATGCACAGGTGACGTGCTTCCATAACCACACCAACCCCCTCAGCGTCGACTGCATCCATAATTGCACGGGCTATCTGCTGGGTCAGTCTCTCCTGTATCTGCAGCCTTCGGGCGAAGCAGTCAACAATCCGCGCCAGTTTACTGACTCCAAGTACTTTACCCTTTGATATGTAGCCAATGTGACATCTTCCGAAAAATGGCAGCATGTGGTGTTCGCATAGGCTATAGACTTCGATATCACGAACGACTACCATATTGTTGGTTTCCTGAGTGAATATAGCATCGTTTACTACATCCGTAACGTTCTGCGTATATCCTCTCAGCAGAAACTCATAGGACTTTGCAACACGTGCAGGGGTTTTCAGGAGTCCCTCTCGATTTGGATCTTCACCAAATTCAGCCAGCAATTCTCTAACAAGGTATTCAATTCTTTCAAGGTCCACTATTAAGCTCCGATCTTAGCAGATTAGTTAGTTCATCCAACCTGCGCATAGTTGTATATGTCATCCGGTCCACTATTTGTGAAACAGTGATAGACCCTCCCGGAATTATTAACTGAGAATCAAGCTCCCACACTGGAACAGCCAGATATGCTCTCTTATATATATCGGGATCAGGAATAACCATATCCGGCTCATCCATAATCAAGTCGTCATACAGGACCATATCCAGGTCAATAGTCCTGGGAGCGCATTTATCTTGCGTTCGTATGCGCCCCAGACGGTGTTCTATATCACGAAGAATGTTAAACTTGAGCTCTCTTGGCGCCATTGAAGTTGACACCAGGAACACACCATTTACAAATGCCGGTTGCTCGGTAATACCAAATGGATCCGTTTGATAGAAACTGGAAACAGCATCAAATTTTACGGATTCTTTGAGCAGTCGCAATGCATTGGGTACGTTCGCAAACGGATCGATATTGGACCCGACGGCAATAAATACCCTGGCCATTGGAATTTAGCCTCTGCTTCTGGTGATTTCTACACCCACTGTGCGCGCAAAACGAAGGGCTCCTGGTTTCTCAACCAGAACATCAACCTGAGTAACTTGGTCATCCTCGAGGCAAACATCCGCTATAGCCTGCGCCAGTTTCTCAATCAAGAAAAACTGAGAAGTCTCCACCAGCGTAGCAACCCTTTTCTTCACTGACTTATAATCAACCGTGTCTGCAACATCATCACTTTTACAGGCAGTCGAGAGATCAACATGCATAGTAATGCTAATGACAACATCCTGCTTATTGATGCGTTCATCGGGATTGATACCAACTATTGCCCGGAGTAGTATCTCTTTTATGTGTATTTTATCCATTACGTCCGCCATATAGATGGCGACCTCCATCCAGGTATATTATCTGACCTGTAATAAATGAACTACTCACCAGGTACAGAACTGCATCAGTAACATCGTCTATAGATCCATGCTTGTCCATTGGAACAGTATGCCTGAGAGATTCCAGATATGTATCATCTTTCCCCTCTGGAGGTAATATTAACCCTGGGGCTATCGCATTTACTGCAATATCTGGAGCAAACTTGATTGCCATCTCCCGGGTAAATAGTTCTAACAGCATTTTAGAAGCATGATAACCAACGTGGGTCCAATCGTAGCTATCGATCCTGCAATCCAGGAAGTTAACTATATGACCATTGCACTTAAGGCTCTTCATCTCTCTTGCTATTGCAAACGGTGCCCAAGAATTTATTCTAATACTGTTGATTAGGTTTTCGAAACTGAGATCATCCAGCGTGGATTCGGGAAAGACAGATGCGTTATTTATCAGAATATCGAATCCACCACATAATTTAGATGCAGTGTGTGCCAAATTTGAAGCCTGGACAGGATCTGAAAGGTCAGCCTGCACAGTCCATACTTTGCGTCCGATGTCAGATATCTCACGCGCTGCATCCGACACATCTGCTTCTGATGTATTGTAATGCAAAACAATATCGGCACCTGTTCTAGCTAATACAAGAGCACACGCACGGCCCAGGCGTTTTCCTGCTCCGGTAACGAGAGCTTTTTGTCCGCTGATTCCAGTCATGTAAACCGCCTTCCCGCATAATATCCATGTGATTATAACTCTAGAGACCCTAACTTAGCTATCCTTGGCATACAAATGTATAATGTATGGTGTTTGCACAACACTGTTTTTCATGGAGGTATTCACCAATGATAAAGGTTGGAATTATTGGCTGTGGGGGAATGTCGGTTTTTCACATCGGGGGTTATCTGGAAGCAGGAGCTCAGATAGCTTACGTCTGTGACATCAACGAAGAAGCAGCAAAATCCGTAGCGGCGAAATACGGTGCCAAATATACAACAGATTACAAGACTCTGCTGGCTGACCCGGAGATTGAAATGGTCAGCGTACTGGTATTCAGCCGTATGCACAAAGAGATCTGTCTGGCTGCAATAGCTGTAGGTAAGGCTGTTATCTGCGAAAAAACACTGGCACCCAATCCTGAGGATGCTGAAGAGATTGCTGCTGCAGTTGAGAAAGCTGGAACATTCTTTGTAACTGCTTATATGAAACGTTTCTTCCCGGCAGCTCAGAAAGCCAAGGAAATGCTCGCAGGTATGGGTAGAATCATAAGTGTTTACGCCCGTTCCTGGCAGCCTGCTGGTGACTTGTGGACAGTACCTATCGATGATACAGCAAATTTCGGCAACGATGTTTTTGACAAATACAGTGGAGGAGTATTGGTCTGCGGTGGAAGCCACATACTGGACCTTATCCACTGGTTTGCAGGCAAGCCTTTAACAGTATCAGGACAGATGTATGCCCGTGAAGGCACCAATCTGGATATCCAGGCTAACGCTATGTTCAGATGTGAGAGCGGTGCTTTGGTCCACTTCGAGACATGCTGGCATCCCCTGGCATTCGCCGGATACGAGCGCAATGGCTGGGATGAGCGGATAGAGATAAACACCGTTTCCGGTAGACTCGACCTCTATACTGTTATGTGGAGCCAACCGGAGCATAATGGAGCATTATTGGTGCACCAGGATGCAGCTACCGGAGTTACCACAGAATACAGGTATCCAGCTCTAAACCCGTTCCATATTGAAATCGCCGAAAACATCCGCCGCTACCAGGCAGGAGAACCGGGAACTCCATCTGTGAGGGATGGCGTTGCTGTGGACAGGATTATCTCGGAGATAGCAAAGAGCGACAAGGAAATGTCTACTCGAAAGATGGAGTGGTAGTTAGTACATCATAACTCGTTTGCCCCTCCAGATATCTCTGTCTGGAGGGTATTATTTTTCCAAAACGTGGTGCCATAGTATGAATAAGAGCACACAAACAAATGGTAAATCCCCTTCTCAGCTGATCGACGCGAGGATCGAGGAACTGGACGACTGGAGGGGTAAAATGCTCTCCTACATCCGCAATCTCATCAAGCAGGCTGATCCTGAAGTGGTCGAGGAGTGGAAGTGGAACGTTCCGGTTTGGTCTCACGACGGAATCATCTGCACCGGCGAGACTTACAAGAGCACTGTAAAGCTGACTTTCGCCAGAGGTGCATCGCTCGATGACCCTTCAGGACTATTCAACTCCAGCCTCGAAGGCCACACCAGACGCGCCATCGATCTGCATGAGGGTGATGAAATAGATGAGGATGCCTTCAAGACGCTCATACACGCCGCCGTGGCTCTGAACAAGTTATAATCCAGGATTCAGCACCTACGTTACCAGTCCCGCAAATGATCCCAAGGATCCACTTTGTACACAGGCCAAATCATTGTTAAAGAAGAAGCGAACGATTAAGCAGTAAATTTGTCTGGTTCAGGAGGTATTATCCAAGCAGTAGCTAAACATCATATCAAGATACTGCCAATGAAAAGGAGCTGAAATGAAGCATATTATATTACTGGTATTATTTGTTCTTATGTGTATTCCCTGCAGAGCAATTGAAGTGCAACAAAATGTTCGATTATCTGAACTCAGTGGTTTTAAGATTATCGATAAAGTAATGTTTCCCCCTGATCAAGAAGAACCAGCCAAGGAGCGAAAGCGTCCATCCTCATTACCTGATTCATTGAGTAATGATAAAGACCCAGAGAATGCAGAGCTATATCTCTGGTACTTACATGATTCGCTCAATAATGTGCCTCCAAGTGATCGAGTCGACCTTCTATTGAAACTTGCTAAAGAAACAAAGTCGGGCAGTTACCAGAGGTTTGTATGCAGTTATGTTTGCGCCTGGTATAACGTTAATTACATTAAGGCACGCGACTATCTTATCCATTCGGCATTCTGGTGGGAATGGCATATCGGCAATGAAAAACAGCACCCTTATAGTTTTGATGATGTCTGCATTGATTATTTATATGCTCTTTATGAACGCAATCACGACTTTAAGATACTGCACGATATACTCACAACTCAAAGTGATGGCGCTATTGCTGAGTTAATAGAGGGATTTGTTGATGAGACCATTGAGAAGCATCCGCGGGGTTTGCTGCATGTGGCTGATTTATCTGCCAAGGGACATAAACTAGTTTATAATATATTGAATCTACCGCCGGATGATATGACCCAACCTTACGGTACAGATAAGAGCTTAAGGACTTTTCGCATACATATTACCAGAGTTGCAAATGATCCCAAGGATCCACTTTGTACACAAGCTAGATCATTGTTAAAGAAAAAACGAAGCAAGTAAAAACTCAAATTTAATCCATATTCGTCGTTTCCAGAGGTGTTTGACTCAACTTACTACTGGTGATACAGTGTATGTACGAAGCAACTTCATGGAGCATTTGTATGATAAAGAAACTCACCAAACACGGCAACAGCATGGCTCTGGTTATTGACCGAAGCATTCTGGACTTGCTTAAGATAGATAACGACACACCCCTTGAGATATCTACTGATGGAAGTGTTCTTACTATATCTCCTGTAATGGATGTGGAAAGAGCTCTGAAACTCAAAACAGCTCTGGAAAAAGTTAACTACAGATATAGTCATGCTCTTAAGAAACTGGCTGAGTAGATGGTTGATTTCCTTACAATCGACAAAATATTGAGATTGGTAGATGATATACTACACATCCTCGAATAACACCGAGGATGTGTAGTATTCACACTTATCCCCGCATCTTCTCTATCTGCTCTCTGACTATTTTTACTGCTCTCGCGGGTTTTGATTGGTCTCCGTTCAGGATGTAGATGTCACGGAATATGAACTCCAGAGGGCAGCCTTTTGCAGCTTGTAAGGTTTTGCTAATGTGCTCAGCGAAGGCCTTTTCGTCCAGAGTTTCTCCTACACCAATATAGTTGGGGCTGGGTTTGCGGGAATAGATAGTTTTACCTCCACGCAGACGGTCTCCTATGAACTCTTCATCACACCAGGCTGAGACTGAGACTTTGCGCAGGTTGGTCAATTCGCTCAGGCAATTGTCCCAGATTTCGTGCACGGGTTCGCAGCAGCCGTAGTACATCAGTCCGAAGTGGTCTGCAACTTTGCGGTAGTAGGGAAAGATGTATTCCGCATACATTGATGGGGACAGCCCGACACTTTCCTGGCTGTTAAAATTGCACCACAGATCTTTGGCAGTTACTTTGCCGGTCTTGGCGTAGGTATCGGATACAGGAAGCTCGTTTATAAATCCATAACTGCCAGATCCGACATAGTCGTTGTCATTGTTCAAGACCAGAAGATTCTCATCCTCCTGCCATTTAGCAAATGCCAGTGAATCATCAGTAATAAACGACATCATCTGGTGGAACTCATCCGGGTGATCGATCATTGCAACGAACATGTTTTCCATGGACATGAGATTAACGGTTACTGCCGTCAGGCAGAAAAACCAGTCCATTGAACCGTTCTTAATGCGGGTTGGCAGGATGTCTCCTATTGTCTCATCTACGAAAGCTTTCCAGGCAAATGTGCCTTCGCGGTCTACACTGAACTGCGAATGCTTAAGAAGACCAAGATCCTTTGTTATGTCTTTCACAGGAGAATCTATGTGGTAACCAAGTTCTCTACCAGCGCTGTCCTTTGCATGCTGCACTGAATATTCAACACCAAGGCGATCATTGCTGATCTGCCAATGGATCGGAAAGAATGACGGCATTACCTTGTCATCATCAATCAGCTCGTGGTTCATTATATGCGAAACGAGCTGCCATTCGATTGCTTTTGTGCTCTCACTTTCACACTTCATAACAGGCATTATATCACTGACAAATGTATACCACTCCATGATAATCGGAGGCTTACTGCCCTGCAGCTGGTTGTGCGCATACCACTGCTTTTTGCGTTCCTCCATTACCGGGAGATTAGAATATTCAATTACTTTACGCGCTAAATCACGCAGATATTCACGCTCTTGTGTTGTTATCTCGAATGTGTTACTCACTGATTTCTCCTACTACTCTATAAATCATGCAATAAATCCTGATGAGTAATACTATCAGTTGGATAGATAATCCTGCAATCGGATAACCTATCAACCAAAATACGAGATAACAACTACCTGGCACAGATTAGTAATAGCTCATTGGCTCCCAGTTTGCCAGATATTTTGACATGACCATTTTCCAGCTTTTGGACTATGAATCCCTTAGCAGCGCGAGTTCCGGTGCTTGCGTTGAAAATGGTTATTGAATCCATATCCAGTTTGCCTGTGTAGCCATATTCACGAACTAACAGAGACAGATCGATGTCCAGTGATGCTTCGAGTGGTTTTCTGCTGGTGTTGTAAGAAGCTATCATTACCCGGTTGATGCCTGCCCAGATGCTGGCTCTCATATTATTGGAATTCGGCCAGGCAGCCATTGGTTCCTGGACTATGTTTAATTTCATTGCTATGTTTGCAAAGTCGAAAACGGGCTGCATTATCGGGAAGTTCGGTTCTGCGGGCCCCAGACCTGGGAAGGCTCCTAATGAAAGACTATGTGCAAATCCGCGATAGAGCGGACGGAAATCGGTCTTCATCCATGTGCCTGGCTGATTCGGCGAAGCTTTGAATGTGGCATAACCGGCTTTAGTGATAACAGGTTCCGGAGTCTGCCAGTTTGTCAGAGTCTTGAAGTTGTCGTATACCATAGAGTTGGCGTTTTTGGGTGCTGTTAGGATGCCATTGGTTGGTTTCTTCGCGTAGAATCCGTAGGTTTCCATATCCAGTGCAGCACTTGCAGGTAGGTTTACGAAGATCGCCGGGACATATGACTTCTCAACTTTTACCTGCATCTTGTCCTCATGTCCAATTGCCAAACCGGCAACAGCAGGTGAACCAGTGAGTTTGCCTGCAACTGGAATAAACAGCGTGTGCCATTTGCCATCAGTTATTAAATCTTTTGCAGATACCAATGTGACGGGTATTCCATCTCGGAAACTAGATTGTCTCGCAGTGATAATTGGAGAATCCAACTTATTGTTAATTGAGGTAGTCCGGTATTTCATTGCAAAATATGCTACATCGTTTGCCACTACTACATCTGAAGTGTAGTTTTCTTTCGGTAGTATAAAGAACGGCATCTGATAGTAGACAGAATAGATGAGACTGTAGACAGCACGCTTGAATGCTTTTGCACACTGGAAAGCACGCTCAGTTTTTCCGGCAATTTCGTAGCTCTCAATTGCCATTGCGTCACACTGAAGACCATCAAGAGTGTAAGCTTTCTCGTTGCCTACAAATCTCATCCAAGGGTAAAGCTCTGCTGCTTTGTTGCGGATGCGGGCCATTGCATCTATAACTCCAGCTTGACCAGAATCTCCCATGTCCCACCAGATACCAGATGGGTGGTAGTATCCAAGCTCTTTGACGACCTGATCTACATACCAGTTTCTGAAGTCGCTGTTATTGAAATCAGCGGGGACCTTATGTATAGTATCAAATCCGTAGACTTTGATTTGTTCAGGATTCAGCTTCTGAATTTCTACTGCTCTCTTATCGGGATCGACCTGCGGATTCAGAGTCCATGATTTGTATGGCGGACGGTCATCATGGCAGGTCTCCCAGATCAACCAGGCCCTGCGGTATAAGCGGACTTATTCCGGCATCCATGATTCTCTGTAGTTCGGATTTTATCTGCTCTTTTGTCCATCTAGTGCCTACTTCATCGAAATAAGGCCGATCATCCAGCGGGTACATTTCATCAGCTACACTCATCCCACATATCCACCATGGCATCGCCATTCCAGCCTGTACCATCTGTTTTTCATATGGAAGAACTGTGCCAGGTGCTGGCTTGCTACCAACAGGCCCCCAGCCATTCAGGCCTGATGGCATTGCTCTGGCTGGAACTTTGATTTTGCTACGGCCTACTGAATCGGCTGTGTTTGGATTGGATGAATAGGCGTTGTCCAGGAACCAGCTCATAATTTGAGTGTAACAGTTTTTGGGTCTATCGAAGGTCTTGATATTGATGTCAAAGACAAAGCGCTGACCCTTTGTAATGTCTTTCGGAAAACGCAGGACCATCGGATAGGTTCCCTTGCCGCCTGCTGAATCCATTGCAAACATGAACGGAGCACCGGTATCGAAAGAGGCGAAGGCAATGAGTCTATCGGAACGTTCGGCCACAGTCATTGGCGCTGAAAGACTTGCCCAGGGAACGTCGGATTTTTGCTGAACATCCTCTGCGGGCAGTGTTCCGAAATACAATTTCTTGGTTCCTTGCTTGTTCATCACAGAGCCATGATTCTGGTTGATCTTGTTATAGCCGGTCTTGGTGGGTTTGAATGTGTTATCGTGCGGAATGCCGGGATACCAGATATAGTCATAATCAGATGGTTTCAGACCAAACCCGATGCGTATCTGGTATTCCCCTGGAAGGTCCTTGAGTGCAACCAGTTCTGCATGGCAGCGAATGAAACCGGACTCTGCAGTGTATGTAATGCTTGCCTGGCACGTATCCTGCATTGTGGAATCTGAGGGTGTGAGTTCGAATGATAGCTTGCCTGAATCCTCTATTCCTGATGTGGCTCTGTTAAGATCGATAGTACTACCTGATTGATCAGATATGTAGAAAACAAATGGAGTCTTTGTTTCCAGAAGCTGCATTGAACTTGGTGATTTACTTAACAGATTCACAGGCCATCCAGTGTGTGTATCAACTATCAGATCCATATTGTCATTGGAAAGCTTGATAGAAGGTTTGTTTGAGTCGATAGATTCCGGATAAGAAATCACAATGTTTGCAAATGCTGTATCACCTACTCCAAACAGATCGATTTTACCCCCAGTGGCATCAGGGCTGAGGTTCGGCAGTTTGCCTTCAAGGACCAGAGAAGCGGAGAAGTATAGCTTGATGTTCTGTCCGCGTTTTTCGAGCTTGAAATCGGTCCATTTGTTGCGGTCGAGATTTGTGATCCTGCCAGTGATTGATCCCCAGGCGCTCTGGACAACTCCTCCATCCGCAAAGTAGGCTCTCCACTGATGATAGTTATCTGCTCCTGGACCATTTGATCCAAACACCAGACCGCTGTAGGGGCTGAGCATATCGTTCATTCTGATCTTGCCGGTTATGATGAAATCATCCGGGCAGGTGGGTTTATCCAGAAAGAGGATACCATCTGATTTGCTGGTGTGCTTCAGTGCAGTGACTCCGTCAACTTTAGCAATCTGCCAGTCTGTCCCTAAGTTCAGACTCGCAGGATCAACCTTGTATGTTGCTGATGATGCTGGGATACAGCTCAGCAGAAACATTATTCCCAGTGCGATTGTGATGTGCTTGATCAAATCAGTCCTCCGGCCAGGTTTAGCTAAATACACTTATGTCATAAGTCATATCCACCAAATATACCAGTCACTACGGGGTTTGTCAATGTATGATTGTGCAGAGTTTACAAATTACTTAAGCTAACGCATAATGTGTTCAATGACTTTGGCTACGCTGGAAGGATTCAACCTTGAAGATTACTGGAATTCTCATATGTGCTTTATGCTACCTTATTGCTGTCTGCGGGAGTGTTTGGAGTGAGGATGTGAGTAATCGGCTGCAATTCAGCGCTGATACATCGCGTCCGGAGCTCAGTACATTTATTCCCGTGGAGAAAGTTACGTTGACTTTTACGGTCTTGGGGTTGAATGCTGAGGATGTGGGTTTAAAGCTGCGCTTGAGGATTGTGGATGAATCTGACAAAGCTATTGCTTCCAGTGAGATTCCTGTTACTGCTGATTCGAATGGTAATTGGACGGGAACATTCGATGCTCCTAACAGCAAGCTTGGGTTCTACCGAGTGTATGCGACACTTTCTAATGGGGTTAGCCTTCCGAAGCTGCGAAGTCGGCTTGCAGGATACCTTACTTACTGCATCGTGCCGGACCCGGCTAAACGGGTGCTGTATCCTTCTACTGAGACGTTTTTCGGGATGCAGGGTGGGTTCTGTCCTACGGTGAAGGTACTTCCATATCTTGGAATACGGTGGGTGCTTGGAGGTTATACCTGGGGTGCTGCTGAACCTGACAGGTCCGGACAGTATGCTGAGAGCAGAAAAGCAGCACGCGCCAAGGGGGAGGCGATGCCTGGTCCGTCGGACTTTAGATGGTGCACGTTTACCAGGAATGGTAAGTCAGAACCCTGGACTGTATATATGCTTCCTTGCCTGTACTTGGGAGTTCCAAAGTGGGCTTCTATACCTGAAACTGCTGCATATTCAACAGCTGCTCTGACTCCTGAAGGTGAGAAAGGGTGGCGGAATTACTGTTTGGAAGTCGGAAAGGCGCTAACTGAAGATGCACCGAGTCTAAAAGAACACCTGGCACAGATTACATGGGAGCCCGTGTATCCGTGGGGATATAAAGGGACCGATAAGCAGCTTGTGCGGATACATGAGATTGCTTACAAGGCATTACACGAAGCTAATCCGAAAGTAAAGGTTCTGGGACCAACCGGGGCTGGTATCAGTAAAAATGATGTGGAGTGGAATGTGCGGCTGATGAAAGCAGGAATCGGGAAGTATATCGACGGGCTGGCTATCCACCCCTATCATGCTGTTCCTCCTGAGCGTGAAGGGTATATCAATCACGTTCGATCACTTAAAGAGGGTATTCTGCAAACAGTCGGGCATCCGGTTAAGTTTTATGGAACTGAGCAAGGCAAGGCAACCAATGAGGATATTAGTCTGGAGATCGGGCAGGCTTTGGGTCTAGTAAGAGAGAATCTGATCATTTTTGGCGAAGGTGCACAGTTGAATTTTGCTTTCTATATTGTAGACTATCCCGGTGAACCCGGATATGGATTCTACTACAATTTGAACCCTAAAATGGACTGGGGAACTGACAAGACCGCTCCTAAGCCTGTAGCTCCGGCATATGCAGCGATGTCATACATCCTTGAGGGACACAAGTCTGCCGGGGCAATTGAATGGTTGGGTGATACAGCCTGGGGATATGCATTTGAACGCGGGGAAAATGTTGTTCTGGCGGTATGGGATTTCGGGGACACTCCGCGTCCTGTCAGCATCTCCACAGGGGTCAAGCAGGTTACCGTATATGACTGGATGGGGAATGCTGAGGTAGTCAAAACGCAGGGAGGAATTGTTAAGGTCTCATTGACCCAGAAACCGCTGTATATCAAGGGAGTTTCCCCAAGCTTGTGGAGTGCAAAGGCTCAGAAGCCTCTGGTGATGAAAACTGCGCGTATAACCGGATTTGCCGGAAGCAGTGTGAAAATATCCGGAACTGCAGCGGCAGTATTCGGAAAGGCATTTAGTGGATCCGCAGTTATCGATCCTGATAGAACACTCGGTACAAAGAAGACCAGTGTTCCTGTCCGTATGAAAGCTGGAGGAAAGCAGTTGTTCTCGATCGATATGCCTATCCCTGCAAACGCTAAACCGGGAACGTATACGTTAGGGGTCAGCCTTGTAGACAAAACAGGCGCAATTGCTGCATCCGGAGTTGTTTTAACGATATCTCCCCCGGTAACGATCAGCGATGTGCATCCGGTACTGGTGACAGCTGAGAAGACAAACGTACTTGTTACTATTCAAAACGAGCAGAACCTGGCGTATAAGGGCAGTATACAGTTGAGTATAAATGGTGTCCCTGAAAGCAGGCAGTCAGTCGATGTTAATATTCCTGCAAAGGGAAAGAAGGAAGTTACGTTCTCATATAACGACCTGGTAGTCTATCCTGAACGGACCTATACGGCACTGGTGAAGGTTACAAGCAGCTCAGGTAACAGTTCTGAGAAGGCATTTACAGTTGATTTTCTGAATGCGGTTAAGATGCCAAAAGCTCCGGTTATTGATGGTGACCTGAGCGACTGGGCAGGCATACCTGTTGTGTCTTTGAAAGGGAAAGAGTTCTGTGTGCGGTCGAAGGAGTATTTTGATCCGGGTTTGAATGCAAAACTACGCTATTCATGGGATAAAAATGCTCTATATATCGCAGCCGAAGTTCAGGATAGTTCGTTCGTTCAGGAATATGATGGGTTCATGACCTGGAAAGGTGACTGCCTGCAGATTGCTTTCAATATGGACCCGGGTAAAGCTGAGGAGACAACAGGGAATGTGCTTGCAGATACGGGAACTGCAAAACGCCGGATATGCGAAATAGATTTTGCACTGACAAAGAAGGGATCTGAGGCATTCCGAACCTCAACATTCGATGTAAAGAAATTCCCGGTCGATTTGCTTTCTAAAGAGCAGCTGCCGCTGGCAGTAGTCCGGCAGGGAGATATCACTGTTTATGAAGCAGCAATACCCTGGGGGACACTTGGACTGACTGCGGCTCCGGCAAATGGGGAGTTCATCGGGACAGCGATTACTGTTAATGACATGAATGACCCCAAGCAACTTGATCCCTCGGCGCTGGGACTCTTTGGCGGAATCGCTGGCACTAAGAATTCCGATAAGTATGGGACATTGCTGCTGCAGTGATGTAAACATTACAATATGAACCGCTAAACACGCGAAAACGGTGGAAAATGAAGAACACTATTTCTATTCTATATGTAACTATAATATTCAGTCTGCTTTCAATACCGGCATTAGCTCAGAGAGTTGAGCTCAGGCTGTCCGGAATTCTGGGGCAGAGTCAGGTTCCGGGGAGTGAGCCTTGTCCGTTTGTGGGTTCATCGGGTCTGGCAATTGACCAGTCCGGCAGGTTGTGGACTGCTTATGGGGATACGCTGTATGGATTCAGTCAGAGCGGTGCCGGCTGGACAATGTCCGACAAAATACAGCTGCCGTCTGCGGTAAGTCTCGGAATCCGCTGGGACGGCAAGTTTCTGTATGCTGCCTGTTATGACGGGAAGATACACAAGGTTGATCTCGGTGCGAAGACCGTTACTCCTGTATTTAGTTATGGTGAGAAAACACGTACATATGCGGTAGCACCTGCCGGGTTGTCTGCAGGATTTGCTAAAGCAGGAAAGTTCTACATGCTTGAAGGGGCAACTGTTAGTGGATATGCAGCAGATGGTACACCTTTGGGCGCAGTGCTCAACCTGACTCTTCCGGAAAAGGCTGGTTGGTGGTATTGCAGTATTGGTGTCGAACCAAATACCGGGGACTTGCTTGTTGGATCATACTATCCTGATATTACAGTATATCGATTCAAAGCTGACGGACAACAGGTAGTTACGGATGGATGGCCGCGGCGTGGAGTCTCGGTGGATGCGATTGTGAATGTCGGTAATACAGCCTGGGCGCTATGCAATGCAGCAGTCAGCCTGCCAAACATTCTGAAGAATCCGAATGATGTCAAGGTCCTCCCACAAGCCAATTCTTATTATAACAATGGTCTGATTATCGATGCCAAAGGCAATTACTGGATGTCTACTACTCAGGGGATCATTCAATTCGATCCTGATGGGCAGCCAACTCATAATCGCATTGGCGGCATTACCGGTGTTAATAATATGGCAGTGCTGGCCAATGGGACACTGCTTGGTTCAATCGAAAACAAGCAGCGGCTGTTCCGGATGTCTATATCGGATGATCCGAATACTGCGCTGATTTCAGGTGGGAATGAGCCCTGGAGAGTTGCAGGAAACTGGTCCAGTACCCAGGCAGGTATTGTTGCAGACGGAACAGCATATATTGTCCTGGATGAACAGCTGAAGCAGCTCTGCCAGTATGACCCTGAACGCACCGATGGACCGGTATGGACCAAGCTTACGGAAGCAAACACATTCGTATCTCCACACGGGCTGGCAATGGGGGATTCATTGATCTGGGTTCTGGACGGGAAGAGACTCCTGGAAATTCGACGCACAGGAACTCTTGTACCTGCAGAAGTTAAGTTGCCGGTAGACCTTGGTATTGAATCTATAGCCAGTGAATCTGACAAGCAGATTCTTGTTGCTGACAAATCCAGCGTATCTGCATTAGCAAGAACAAAGGACGGTGCTTTCCAGATATTGTGGAAATCCAGCAAAACGTTCAGTAATATAACCAGCCTGGCTGTTGCTGGAAATTTTGCTTTTGTGCTTGATAAAGATTCACGGACGGTATACGTCTTATCCATTAGGAATGGTGAAGTAGTGGCAGAGTATAAGGGGGATGGAATTGCTGGAGGATTTGAACCTACGGCAATTGCCGCTGTGCCGCGGTGGCTGTTTATTGCTGATGAAACTGGGAAGAGGATATTGAGGTTGAAAATACTCTGAACACGATTTTTAGGATTATGGGATGGACAGGATGGGTTGGATTATGTTTATAAGCAAGGACCAACATCCGACTTCTGATCAAAGGGGTAATCTATGAAGCTGCTTATCTTTATGTCACTGTGGGTTATTTGCTGTGCGTTACTTGCCTCTCGGGCTGTTGCTGTTGATATTATCGTAGCTGAGGGGGAGAGATTCAAGGCGCTGGACAATAAGGGGTGGAAGATTGCCCGGCAGGATGACAGTTATGGGAGCCACACTTATGGCGGGATGTGGATGACTAACGGCGGTTGTTTGGGTGCATCTGCGGAGAGTGTTGGATCGGTTGCGACTCAGACTGTCAGGATAAAAGCCGATGGTAAATACCGAGTCTGGAGTAAATATCAATCTCCGCCGTATTTTAACTACCTGCATAAGATCGAGGTAGTCCAGGATGGGAAGACGGTCTTTTCGCATGTCTATGGGACTTTGGATGCTGACCGGTTGTGGAGCTTTGGGGGAGTTGGGAAGCATTTATGGTGGCCCTGGGGAGTTGACCATGACGCAGCTGAAGCACCTAAGGAGATGGTGGAGCTTGAGAGAGGGAATATTGAAATCCGGCTGATAACAGTAGCGAATGCTGCTCCGGCAGGGGATCGGTTTGTTGATTTCGTGCTCTTGACTACCAGTCCTGAAGACAAATATGAAGGGTATCCAAGCTCCGTCGGGTCACCGTTTGCAAATGAAGCCCTGGCGGCTACTGAGCTCTTTATGAGGTTCAAGAATACATCAGCATCCTCGCGAAAACTGACTATCAGCAAGAAAATAGGTCACTTTCAACCTAATTACGGTGGTTCCAGCGCTGAATTCCCTGATGCTGCTGTTACCCCGGGGACATGGAGTGAATGGTTCAATATGGGTCCGTTCTGCCGGTTGGTCCATGACGAAGGTCTCTGGCTTAACCTTGAAGGTGCAGATAAAATAGACCTGCAAATATCTGTTGACCCGAACGGCATGCATAAATCGCAAAAACTGGCTATCAAGAATGGGGAAGCAATAGTCATTCCGAAGGAAATAACCTGGCTTCCAGGTGTTCGGGTAAAGACCCAGAATGAGCTTGTACAAGAGATTATCAACAAGAGCAAGACCTGGTCAAAAGCCAATGACGGCGTGAAACCAAAAGAACTTGTGTTCTACGGCAGCTTAAGAATCGATGAGATGAGGGATGCGCTGGGGTATAACACTTTTCTACCGGACAAGTATGAACATGTTTCACCGGATCTCATTGCTTACATCGGGTCCGATGAACAGAATATAAAAAACCTGGCTACAAGCAAAGATAAATCACGGATCAGAATTGTAAGCTTTGGGGACGAAATCAGCCTTGGGTCTACGGATTTTAAGGATTCAAATATACGGGCAAAATACCACGCCTGGCTGGCTGAGAAGAAGATGACCTCAGATGACCTGGGTGAAAATCCTGCAACCGCGATTCCGACGCGAGATGGAACACCCCGGCAGGTCTGGTATTCTTCACTCTTTGAGCATCAGGAGCTATTTGCACATTTCAGACACCTGACTGAAGTAGCCAAGGAGGCAGTAGGACCAAATGTGCTGACGGGAGCCAATTACTCACCCCACGCTCTACCTTACTATTATGGGTCTAATGCACAATGGATAGACCTTTTCAAATACAACGGAATGAGCATGTTCTGGACTGAGGACTATATTTTCAGCATGCCGGAGCTGCCTCAGACGATATCCTGGATGTTTGCTGAGATGAAGTGCGCAACTAAATACAACAGCCAACCGATCCATATGTATGTGATGCCGCATGCTCCCGGCCAAACAGCTGATATTCTTCGGAGAAACATGATCTTTGCCGCAGGGGCCGGAGCACGGGACATCGACAATTTCTGGGTTGCACCGGCTGAAGAGTTTACTGAGAATTCCATATCCTGGAGCTATCCGGGCCAGTTCCGCGTTATTCACGATGCCATATACCAGTCGGCTGAAGCTGAGAAGTACCTGGTGCACGGCAAATCACGGCCTGCAAAGATAGCAATAGTGTTCTCCAGGGCAACTGAGTTCAATGAGTCACGCTTGATGGTCCCAAAAGAGCAGGATTCCTTTGCCAGCACCTGCCAGAACGCTCCGGCAACAATCCCCCAGACACTCTGCCGCAAAGACCAGCAGTATCTGTATCTTGCATTGAAAAGAGCACATTATGATGTGGATTTGATCACGGAAGACGATATCGTGGATGACAATATACTCAGTGCGTATAAGGTAGTATATTTTGCAGGGGAATGGATTGACAGTCGGGTTGTTACAAAGCTGGATAAGTGGGTACAAACAGGCGGTGTTCTTTATGCAACTGCCGGGCTTGGTAAGTTCAATCAATTCAATGAGCCTAGCGAAGCAATGCTGAAGCTGCTGGGTTTAAAATCAGCTAGTATTGAGAAAAATGCTGTTGCGTTGCGGACAACACTGGAAATTCCTCTGGTGAAAGAGATAGGGGAGATATCTATCGGAGGGCAAACAATTCCTGCAATAGGTATGCAGCAGACTCTTGTAGCAGATGATGCCAAGACCATTGGAACCTGGCAGGATGGCTCTGCAGCTGTCACTGAACGCTCTTACGGTAAAGGTAAGGTATTTGCAGTAGGAACTCTGGCAGGGCATTCGTGGATTCGCACTGGACTGAAAGCTCAACCATTCGCCCGGGGCGGTAACCGAATGGCACAGTATCCGGATGCATTCGATTTAACGGCTACAGACCTGGCTCTGTGCGGCGTGAATGCAGTCAAAATTGAACCTGAAGTTATGACTCAAGATGGAGTAGAATCAATAGTCCGAGACAGCAGTTATGGGTCTGTTGTTACACTTGTAAACTGGAAGAAGGCACCAATCAAGAAACTCAGTGTAAGTGTCAAAATGCTGCAAGCTCCTTCGAGAGTTTGGTCAGTAAGTTTGCAGAAATCCATTCCGTGGAAGTACACTTCCGGAAAAGTGGTATTTGATATAGACCTGAAAGAAGCAGACTTCGTTCTGCTGAAGAAATAGCTTAGAGAGAAGGAGACTGATATGAGTGATATTTGTTATTTGAGTAGACACGATGTCGAATCTCTTGGAATGACCATGCACGAGGTGCTGGTGGCAGTTGAAAACGGTTTCAGGCTCAAGGGGTTGAAGAAGACCGAAATGCCTCCAAAACCCGGTATTCACCCCCGACACGATTGTTTTATCCACGCTATGCCTGCATACGTGCAGGAAGTAGAGGCAGCAGGTCTAAAGTGGGTCAGCGGATATCCTCCTAACGTGGAAAAGGGACTTCCATATATCACAGGACTTCTAGCGCTGAACAATCCGGATACAGGTGTGCCTATCGCTGTGATGGATTGTTCCTGGATTACTGCCATGCGGACAGGTGCGAGTGCGGGCATATCTGCAAAATACCTGGCCCGGAAAGACAGCAGCGTGGCAGGAATACTGGGATGTGGCGTACAAGCCCGGACTAGTTTGATGGCACTTGTTGAGACACTGCCTGATCTTGCTCAGGTGCGGTGCTGTGATCTTTTCCCTGCAGCAACTCAGCGATTCATTAGTGAGATGAAGAGCATGTTCCCTGCGCTGGAGTTCAGTACTCATACTGATCCTGCTGACATGATGATTGGTGCTGATGTGGTTGTGACGGCGATTCCGATTGTCGAGGAACCGGCACCTCCTCTGGATGCAGGCCTACTGAAAGCTGGCGGGTTAGCGATATCCCTGGACTATGATGCAGCATGGACCAGTGCAGCTATGAACGAGTGCGATAAGTTCTTCTGCGATGACCTTGGACAACTTCTGAGCACAAAAGACCATGGGGTGTATTTCGGGGGGATTCCTACCGAGATCAATGGTGACCTGGGAGATCTGGCTGCCAAACTTACACCGGGCAGAGAGAACGGTGAAGAGAAAATCTTCTCTCTGAATATGGGAATTGCTATCGATGACATTGTAACTGCAAAAGTATTGTACGATCGTGCGATGGCAGATGGGGTTGGGGTTCGGCTGCCGCTTTAAGAGAGGATTATTTCTGATGCATTTGAAGCATATGATCAGTGTTGTGGACTCCCATACAGCCGGGGAGCCTACCCGGATTATCGTCGATGGATTCGGAGAAGTTCCCGGCAACACTATGGCTGAGCGAATGGATTACCTGCGCACGAGTAAAGACTGGCTGCGGAAATCCCTGATGAGAGAGCCGCGCGGGCACAGAGATATGTTCGGTGGGATACTGCTGCCGCCGCTGGATCCAACAGCAAATGCATCGGTGATTTTCATGGACGGCGGCTTATACTACAACATGTGTGGTCACGCTTCACTGGGGATCTGTGCGATGCTGGTAGAGACCGGACGCATCGAATGCACCCCACCCCTGACAACAGTGCGACTGGAAACACCTGCTGGGATTGTGGAAGGAAAAGTAGCAACTGACCCTTGTGGTCGGGTAACCGGGGTTAGTGTAGTGGATGTGCCTTCGTTTGCATGGGCAATAGATCAGGAGATCGAGGTGCCAGGTATCGGAAAGATCAAAGTTGATATCAGTTTCGGCGGGAACTTTTTTGTGATTGTTGATGCTGAAGAACTTGGAATCCAAAGCATCGATCCGGAACACACATCTGACCTGATACGGCTTGGCATAAAGGTCCGTACGGCAGCGAATGAGAGCATTA
Organism: Abditibacteriota bacterium; assembly: GCA_942493375.1. GTDB lineage: Bacteria > Armatimonadota > UBA5829 > UBA5829 > UBA5829. The sequence goes on from OW818698.1 coordinate 2,842,326, forward strand.
AGGTGCAGCATCCGGTGCAGAAGCATATCAAGACTATCGATATCTGCATGATAACTGCCCCACCCTCAGGTCCACACGCTGACGCACGAAATATCGTCATCCTCGGAGAAGCACAGGCAGACCGGTCCCCCTGCGGCACCGGCACATGTGCAAGAATGGCCCTACTGCACCGGAAGGGCCAGCTGGCAATCGGCCAACCATTCTGCCATGAAAGTTCTATTTGTTCAGTATTTGATGGAGTCATAGTGCAGGAAACAACTATTGGTGGTTTACCTGCAGTTATACCGAAAATCAGTTGCAGACCATTTCTAACCGGTTTCCATCAGTTCGTTATAGACCCGGATGATCCATTTGCAGAAGGATTTGCGTTAACATAAATCGTCTACTGCCCGATATACATTGCTGATATTGCTCAAGGATAAATACTTTGGAAAGCAAGTTTCTAGATAGAAATTACCCATATCTCATCATTATATTTATGTTATTCATTGCTGTATTAGTTGCTGGTAAGTTAGGGGACAAATTTTATTTTAAGGGCATCAGTGCTGCAAAACAGGGAGATTATGTTACGGCAATATACTGGTTTGAAAAAGCCATACCACTAAAGCCAAGAGACCCTAAAATCTACCTCGCCAGCGCAAATGCCAATACAAAAATAGCTAAATTCTACCTAAATAGCAAACTAACTGCTCGAAATGAGGATCAGGACGAACAGGCATTCATTGCGTCCGAAGATTATTATGCAAATGCGCGCAGTGATTACAATATGGCGATTAAGCTGAATCCAAAACGCGCAGACTCCTATTATGCCCGAGCTGTATGTATGCTGGAAATTAATCCTGAGGATGCAAGTGCCGATTTCAGCAAAGTGATAAAGCTTGATCCTCGCAATTATGAAGCGTATTATAATCGCGGATTAATATACAGCAAGAGAGGCTATCTCGATAAAGCTATTACTGATTACAATAAAGCCATAAAACTGAAACCGGAATATGCAGAGGCATATGCTAACCGGGGAGAAGCATTTCACTGTAAATACAACAACTATAAGTCAGAAGCAGACTACCAAAAGGCTATGGCTGACTTTAAAACAGCAATCAAGCTCAAACCGTCCTATGACAAGGTCTACTACTATCGTTCACTAGCATACAGACAGAAGAAAGACTACGGCTCTGCGATAAATGACGCAATCAAATCTGTGAGTTTGAGTCCTAATGACAGCGAAGCATACTATAATCTGGCAAGCATATACTTCGAGTCAGGAGACCACAAGGAAGCCATCGCTGTCATAACTAAGCTGATTAACACTCAACCGAGAAACGATCATGCATATAATTGCAGAGCACAATATTATGATCGAATGGGAATGAAAGATGCTGCCAAACTAGACCGCAAGAAGATTAATTCATTACTCAGCAATTGAGCTGTAATAAATCGAGAGGATATTTGCAGGATACTGTCGAAGTTATGGCAGATTAGTCGTATAGACCATTAATACAAATGATGGGAGATAAAAAAATGCAAACCATTATCATCATTGCAGTATTGGCAATCTTAGCAGTAGTCTACATCTTAGCTACCCGAAAACGGGTAATGTCTCCGGAGCAGTTTGCTGAAGCAGTCAAACAAAGGATAGCCAGCAACCATCCAAATATTACTATAAAATCAACCGATGGTTTCAACTGGGTACTGGAAATAGAAAACGAGGAAAGACAGTGGTTTCTTGACAATACATATGCACGTTATCGCCAGGAGCCCGATGACTTCGATCCCCTGGTAGACTATATGCTTGACTCAATTTCCGAAATGGAAGACCCTGTAGACATATCCTGGGAGGAGGCTAAACCCCGTCTCTTACCCAGTCTGAAATCCGACCAGTACTTCATTGACAACCTCAAATTGCCAGGGGGAGCGGAAATGATTGAGAAACTGGTCTCATTCGATTATGTCAAAGACCTGAAGATAACTATTGCAATCGATTCTGAGATGTCTATGTCATTTGTAAATAAACAGCAGTTAGAGAGCTGGGGAGTGTCGAAAGAAGATTTACTGAACACGGCAATAGAGAATCTCAGTAAATTGACAGCCCAACACTGGGCAGAAGCGACTCGAATGGCACAGGAGAACGGCTTGTTTGCATTTATGACCCACGATGGCTATGATGCATCGCGCATACTCCTCCCGGACTTCCACGAACGTGCCAGTAGAGCATTGGGATGCGAAAGAATTCTTGTCGGTATCCCCAACAGAGACTTCATAGCCGCTATTCCTGAGAACGCCCCAGGCAAAGAAAAGTTCTGCAAACAGGTCCGGCAGGATTCTGAGCATTACGATCACGCTGTAACATCGGAGATCATAGCGCTGCCGTAGGTCGGAAACAAGTATATCCAGTGCTGCTCATTTACTGGATTGATTTATGCATAATAGTTTTGTCTGCCCTGTCTGCATATCGAATGTAAAGACCGATTTCTTACCCATGTTAGTGTTGGTAAGTGCATCATACAGTGTATCTTCACGGGGCAGGACTATTCTCTTTTGACCGTTTGAAGTGGCGTGTATGGCGAGAAATCCATTACCGGCCATAATGATCTGATCCTGATTGTTATATATATAAACTCCGGCTTTAATGGCAAGTGATCTCAAAACGCTGGAGGGCAGTTGCAGTGTACCACCGTAGACGCTGGTGTAGCCATCCATAACCTTTACAGCAGCAGATACATCCCCTGATGTGTATCTCGCGATTGTAGTTGATTTGGAATCTGCTACAGCAAAGGTTGGAGATAGATGCGAATGCTCTGCGGAGAACTTTGCCCCGGTTCCCTCTATGATTATATTGCCGTCACCGGAGTTGATCTGCTTCAGTTTCATCCCTACAACTTTGCTGACATTCTCTGGTGAGAACGCATTACCTTTGATTATTCCAGGAGCATACATCCAAACGACTGTCCTGCCGTTGTTACATACCTTCGAACGGATTGCTCTGAGCTGACAGTTATCGAGTTTGAACAGGTTCACCATTATATACATCTTCGCTGGGGCCACTTTGCCTGCAAGCAGATCACCCAGCAGGTACATTCCGATTGGTGCACCCAGGCGATAGTATTGCTCTCTGAAGCGTGTCAAGAGGCTTATGGACGCACCCTCACCAGTCACACCCTCCATAAAAGGACTCGTATACAGGCAGCTGCGCTCATCGATTATCACAGCAACTTCCGGAGTATATTTGGCAACTGGCAAAGTCGACTCATATACCTGTTTCAGTGTTCCATTGTGCTGCCACAGCGCTTTGTCTGCATACCAGCCTGATCCGACAGGTTCCATCCACCACAATCCTGCGCCTTTGGTCAGTACGTGGGCAAAGTTTCTGGTCAAGACATTGTTGGTTTCATTTAAATCTATGCATCGTCCGGGACCTGCATCAGGAGATGTAAGGAACGTGCGGGTGTCATCTTCGGTAAACCACAGCTTTCCATTAGCCAGGACTGAGTCTACAGGTCCCATAAAACGTCCCGAATCACCGGGCTTCCTGGCTCCATAGGAATATGGACCGCAGATACCATCGATATATGGGGACTTCAAAAGTCTGGACAGACCCAGGTGACCGCTCCTGGTCGATCCGCTCAGCTCGAAGATATAACCGTAGAATGCCAGAGCCAGGCGGTTCGGTGTTGCATCCTTGACCGCCTTGCACATAAGCGCAACAGAATCGGCCATATCATTGTTCTGGAATTCATCGAAATCAATTGCTTTACAGTCAGTCGATGGATTGCGGAAACTCCCTGCTGAAGCTGTGTTACGTTCGTTCACGGTCGGAACATGTGCAGTATCAAGAGATACACCCGGGTCGTTCCAGGCCTTTCTGAGTGCTTTGTCGGACTTATATTTGGTTCGCAGATACAGCCTGAATCCTTCAATAGCAGGTTTCTCAAAACCAGCGTATTTGCCTTCCCAGAATCCGTCAAAAAACCATTCAGCACTGTACTGGCCGCATACATGATAGCCGATCATATGGTCGCCATATCTGGCTTCAAGCAATCGCACAAGTTTACCAATCTGCTTCGCTGCGTCCTGCCTCCAGACTTGTGAATGTATGCTGGCAATGCCTTTGGTGCCGTCGTGGAAAAGAGTCATCTCATCCGGATGCTGCTCAATCCACCACCCCGGCGGTTGATCAACAGGAAAACGAGGCAGCAGCAGAGCATGGGGATTTGCCTTGAGCACGGAATCGATCCAATAAACGATATCGGTCTTATCAAAACTGGGTATCTCATCATCTTTGAACCACGGCATACCCCACAGCGTAGGAGAGATAATATTTACTCCATTTTCAGCAGCAAAACTAATCTCCGATTGCCCAACCTTTGTTTCGCCCATAAAACCTATCTGAAAAAGCACCGGTGCAGTCGGTTTACCGTTGATAAATAGTGTGGGAACGGATTTAAAGCGCTTAACTTTGGCATCAACGGCATGGCATGGAATCCAGCTGTTTAATGCGACAACGAGGGAGAAAAAACCGATAATTATGGATTTCATGGAAGCTTCAATTCCTCATATATTTGCATATTATCTGTGACCGACTCCCCAATGGCTCAAAATAACAGGTATAGTAGATCAGGCACTTCATTTGCACTAGTCCATCCCACAGCTGACTACTCGCCAGTGTTCTCCAGTTTTCAGTTGCTCAACGGTAAACGTCCATTCATAATTACCACCATCTTCGAATCCAGTTTCCATTCCAAATCTGGTGAATGGTTTAAAGCGCACAGTAAATGCCCTGCTGTCGTGGTATGCTTGGAATACTAACTCCTTTATAGATATCAATTCCAGTTTCTTTATGCCATCCCACCCTGCTTTACTGTGGCTGCATTCTTTGAGAACACGTTTACTATGATGGTTGACAGCCCAGAACCATATCTCAACTACGTGTTTTGGAGTTGCCTTATTCAGATCGCGTAGCACAATGGTCTCTTCTGCAAACGTAGCTCTTTCAACGCCATAATTCTGCGCTGCTTTATATCCAACAAAGAGCAGCAATGCTAGCGCACACAGAATACCGATTGTTGTCCCACAGCATTTCATTTTTACACCTCGTGACGTCAGAATCTACTGTTACTGTGGTTCATTAACGAGTCTCGGAAAGACCAGATCCTGTAGTTGAGAAAAGCCAAAGATCGCAGGTGCACAACCGCCCAGCATCCAACCTGCCCATAGGCTGACTATCTGGCCGTCCTGCACTTTTAATACCAATGCCAACAAAACGACGATTGGCAGCAAACAGACACTGTATGCAGCTATGGTTGTAAAAACGGGATTCACCATAAGAGGTTGGTCAGCTTTTATAAATGCCAGGCTAGCTAATGGGACAGCAATTACAACACTAACCAGCAATGCTATGAACAATCTGGTCTCTGCTGACGCTTGGGACGGATAGAAAAGCAGTATTACAATCACTCCCACTATCACAAGGTAAACGGGAGCAACTCTGTAATACCACTTATTTTCAGATTGATCCCACCAGTCGGTCCACATTATCGCAACATTTCCTGATATCCAGCTCCAAAACAAGCTGATAACCAATCCAGCCGTGAATGCACATATTGTCTTTATTGAGTAAGGAAAAATGAGCAGTAAAGCCACAACTACAAATACTACTCTAGCCTTCAGCTGTTCGGATATGTGCCATTGAATACCGAGTTTACGACCCAGGGCTGAAATAATACGTCGTAATATTGTGAGTCCAATACCAGTTGCCATTGTCAACCCAAAATTATGCCATGCTTCAGGTGTCATCGGTCACCTCCTTGATAATGAATGATTTCGAATTTCCAATCATAATTGTTTTGATATAAACGATATAAAATCGGAGACACCTTTTAGCATATTTTCATTTACCACCATAGTAATAAATAGAACAATAAGCGACAAGGTTGCTGTTAACTCGACCCACTCCCTGGACGTATGGGGCAGTATAGCCTGTCTGCCTGGATAGCCACCTGCAACGACTGTTCCCATACCATATATGACAAACACAGGGAGGAAATGCACAACTCCGGTGATCGAAAGAATTGCAAGCAACAAAATCGGGATCAGCAGTATCGATATGGCGTTAATAGGGTTCTCTTTTGTCATTACCTGTGTCTTGAGTTCTATCAATATCGCTGACAGTAGAAAACAAACACCCGCAATGTGATCGATCAACGTACTTTTAACCGATGTATCAAAAAACGGCATCACAACCATAAAGACTAATAGGAGACTTCCTACTCTCCAACGATATGGAGACATTGTATTAGTGCTCATTCATAATCACTCTAAAATGAAACATGTTTATGATTCATATAATATACTGCGCATAGTGTATCGCTGCTCCGTATTATAGTCAATCAGAATTGTTTTGTTTCTTTTCTGTAAATCTCATATACTCTACAGTATGTATTACTAAGTTATATCACTTCGTTCGCAGTAAAGGTAATAGTGACCATGATATCAGCTATTTACAGGAAAATTGCTTTAGTCACGTTATTTTGTTTGCTTGCAGTTTGCAGTGCACCAACCTGCCGGGCTGGAGTTGTTGATGAGCCTTTGGGGGCGCGGTATTCGCTGGGGATGACGCTGTGGCATTTGGGGCATAATGCGGAGATGATCGGGCGATTCCACGACTTTGTTAAGAGTGCTGGTCTGACTCCCGAGAAGGCTTTGGCTTTTAAGGCTATGAAGCCTCCTGCGAATATGCTGGGGATTCTGATTGAGCCTGAGTTGCTTGGCAAGGATAAGCTGGGTGGCTGGGATGTGAATGGTGACTATATCATCAGCGGTGCAGGAGATGCCGGACCGACGGTTTCGATTGCTCTGGTTGTTCCCCGTGCGGGGTTTTACAGGCTGTGGGTAAAATATCTGGCAGATGCAGGTTCGCGCGGTGTGACGTCCATCAAGATATATCGAGAGGGTAAAGAAGACCTGGGACCTATCTGCCAGCCTGATGAGTTTTACGATCAACAGCCGAAGGAATCAGGCCCCCAGTGGAAAGATATGCTGGTTGACCTGCCACAGGGACGGTTTGTAATAAAGCTGGGACATGTTACCCGGTGGTGGCACGGCGATGGTGGATATGCTATGCGGTCGGTCGATTGCATTTATCTGACCGATGAAGTCTGGGAAGCTCCTCCTGATCCTCAGTCTATCAAAGCTATACGAGATACGAACAAGCCCTCAGATATTCAGTGGACAGTAAAGTCACCTTTGAATGCTGCAGGTTTATCTCAATGGAAATGGTGGCAGGTTAGGCCATTGACCTGGGAGGATGCAGCATCGAACCCGAAGTTATTTGCTTTGAGCCGTAAGTTCCAAAACGGGATCGTTGATGAGCTGGCGCGTAAAGAGTATGACGAAGCCAAAAAACCGGATTATCGCGAACCCGAGCGGCAGGTAGTTTTTAATGACACCTGGAATATGGTTGCAAATCCAGTTCGGATGCAAAGGCAGATTAATATCCTGAACTCAGATATCAGCAGGAAGCCCTTAGGATACAACTATCTTTGGCACGATGTTGGAAGTAACATCGAAGGACTTAAGGCAGAGGGCGGATATGATCCCAGTGGACCATATGCAAAGTATGGAGGCTGGTATGGCGGTCCTGGTGAACTAGGTGCAGGTTATGGCACTGGAACCGGGACAGTAGCTACTAATGTGCCGGTTGCAGCACCAGGAAAGTATTCAGTCTGGGTACTATCGAGCAGCACCAATCTCAGCTACACAGCTCCCTGGTATGGAAAAGTAAGTGCAGATGGACGGGAGCAGTTTGCCTATTATCACAAAGGCAACATCCCCAGCATCTGGATGAAGATGGGTGAGGTGGAAATCAATAAACCTGGTGACATTAAGGTAGAATTTACACTCGATGGAGCAGAGTTTGGCACTACTTATCGACGTATTTACACTCTATTTCTCATTGACGATCCCAATTACACACCACAGGGAACCATCCGCCCACCGTGGGATATAAACATATACAACCGCAGGGCTGCACAAGCAGGAGCTAGCAAGGCTGATAAACTTCTGCTCTGGATTTCAGACAATCCATATAGGCCGATCTCTCAGGAAGTCTGGTCGGAAAAAATCAGCAGTGGGGATTCCTGGCCGTATACTCCTCAAAAAGGAACGACTCGAACCAAGGAAATCTATATGCCCCGAGATTCCTGCAGGGCTGTGCGTGTTGCGTTGCGGGGGTTAGTAGATACGCCGATAGCTCTGGATGTAAAACCTGGTCCATTAAAAGGCACTTCAGGATCATTTGCCAACGCAGTTACATGCCGTGTGGAGTCTTTTGTCCCCTATGGTAATGGACGCCAGGAATGGACCCCGGTGTTTCTATTGCGCCGTCCATCTATCACTGTTCCACCGTTGAATGTGGCAGGAATATGGCTTACAGTCAATACCAAAGATGTTCCAGCCGGCAATTATCAGTCAGTAATCAAGATAAGTGGCAAGGGTATACCGGCATACACGGTTGTGTTGAAAGTCCGGGTTTCTCCAGTTAAACCGGAACCAAAGAAGCCGGTGCTGATTGACGGTTGGACTCAACCTCACGAAGGTCTTGCACATATGCAGGATTTCATAGACCATGGAATGAATGTATGGCCTGGTGAAATGAGCAAGGCTGATATGAAGAAGTGGGGTATCCGGCTGATTCGGCTTAGTGCCTGGTCTGCCCAGAATATACCAGAGTTTATTGCACGCCTGAAAAATCTTGGACTTGACTATGATGATTACTTTGTGGGGATTTTGGATGAACCTGGCGGGACAACCGAGGAGTCTCTGAAACCTTATCTGGATGTAGCAAAGGCTATTCGAGCAACAGACCCCAGGGTACGGATATGCTTTAATCCGAGTGAGTCAGCTGAACTTGCGACATTCCAGTTACTTGCACCCTACTGCGATCTCTGGTGCCCATATGTGAAACATATTTTCTCACCCTACTGGGGAAATCCCGAGAAAAAGGCTATCTATCAACCGAAGCCCTGGATGTGGTACACTACTCCTGATCTTTGGGATAAAACTGCACGCGATCCTGGTATAAGAACAGTGCCATCGCAGCCTGGAAACTGCATCGGGGTAGCGTTCTTTGCAATGAATTATCCATGGCGTGACCAGTGGGACACTGCTTACGAACACTTTGCTGATGCGTCTACAATGGGGGCAGTGCAATCACGCAATGGACCGGTTGCAACAATTGTGTGGGAACAGATCCGTGAAGTTTCCCAGACTGCAAACCTGGCAATGATGATCCGGGAACGGTTAGGTGTGAAGACATTTGATGAAGTAACCGATCCTAAGCTGCAGCAATTGATAAGAGAAGGTACGGATGAGGAATTGCTGACATGGCTGGAGAAGAATTCTAAGAAGTAGCAAATAGATATTGGACATGGATGTCCAGAGAATTGGGACCGAGTCATGGATCACTCGGTCCAACTGTTTCATTATATTGGTTATCAAAGAGGTAATACATTGACTCCTAAACAGAGAATGCTTGCGGCTTATAGAGGGGAGTTGCCGGATTATACTCCGGTGGCGCCTGAGTTTTGGTATTATGTTCCAGCCAAAGTGCTGGGAGTGGATATGATCACATTTGAGCGGGAAGTGCCCCATTGGGAGGCACTGCTCAAGACTTTTGATCATTACAAGACTGAAGGCTGGGGAATTGCTGGCCCATCAATACCTACTGAAGGCACAAGCTCAAGTGAAGAATGGATAGACATTGGAGGAGGCAGGTTTGAATCCCGTGTTACAACGCGTACTCCTCTCGGTGACCTGAGATCCAGCAGCGTCTATGATCCTGTGGAACCATGCTGGTCGGTTGAGCATGCGATAAAGGACTTTGACAGGGACTGGCCGGCATATGTTCATTCGACTCTGGGAAATCCTGAGGAGGCAGATTGGAGCGGAGTCAATGCTGCTCTGGACAAGGTCGGAGAGAACTATCTGCTGGAAGTGTATTCGGGTTGGTTTTTTATAGATTATATAGCAGGCTCCAGACAGGGTGGAATTGAACAGGCTATATATGACCTGTATGAGCGCGAGGAGTACTTTGAGGAGTTCCACAAGCAGTTCATTGACTATACACGGCGCCTGGTAAGATCGGTATTTGCAGGCAGTAAAGCAGAGAGTATTTTCATAGGGTCCTGCTGGTCCTGTCCATCCTTGACTGGCCCTAATCTGTGGAGGAAGTGGGAAAAACCTGTGCTGATGGCTGCGGCTGAGGAAGCACATGCAGCCGGAGGACTGCTCCACGTCCATTTACACGGTAAAGTCATGGACGTATTGGACGAACTGCACGAAACTGGTATAGACTGTATCTGTCCTTTTGAGAGACCACCGGGTGGCGATGTCACTGATTTGAGCGTAGTTGAAAAAGCCCTGCGCGGCAAAGTTACGATGAATGGCAACATCCACACGGTTGAGACCCTTATCAGGGGCAGCGCTCAGGATGTTCGAAATGAGATAGCTGAAATTTTCGAACAATGGGGTCCTGACAGAAGGCGATTGATCCTTGGTACAGGTGACCAGGTTGGCCTTGAGACACCTGACGAAAACATAGCGGCAATGATTGAAGCCGGGCGTGAGTTCGGCAAAAACACATAGATTTTGTATAACGGAAGGATGGCGACGATGGCGACATATAAAAACAGATCAGCTTTTGTAAAATCACCCTGGCAGTTTGAAATCAGGGAGCATGAGATATCGGGTCCCGGCCCCGGGCAGTTACTGGTGGAGATTGCAGCTTGTGCAGTCTGTGGAACGGATTTTCACACTGCTGACAGGACTGCAGATGATTGGCAGAACTTTGGGCATGAAGTCTCAGGAACAGTTCACGCGGTAGGTGAAGGGGTCACAGCTTTTGTTCCGGGTGACAGAGTAGCTATGGACAGCTCTGTTCCCTGTGGAAAGTGTGAGTTCTGTAAGCCTGCTCCTTTTGGTCGTGGACGGCCTGACCTCTGTGTAAGCTGCCTGACGTACTGGGCAAGTGAAACTATGGGATTCGGAGACTGGTTGTTAACACCGCAGGAATCTGCAGTAAAGGTGCCTGACTCTGTCCCTCTGGATGTTGCAAGCATGATCGAACCCATGGGCGTGTCCATCGACCTGGTTGAGACTGCTCAGATTAACAAGGGTGATCACGTGCTGGTTATTGGACCTGGGCCATTAGGGCTGGGTGCAGTGTGCCTTGCTAAACTGGCAGGAGCTGGAAAGATAATGCTGGCCGGATTCTCCACATCGGTAGCCCGTATGAAAGCCGGAGTAGCTCTGGGTGCTGAGGAATTGATTGAAGTAGACAAAACTCCATTGAAAGACTATGATTTCGGCGCTAGAAGACCGGATAAAATCCTGGTCACAGCTCCTCCGCCGCTACTTCCCCAGGCAATTGCAATCGCTGCTAATGGTGCAACAATAGCTTACATCGGGATTGCATACGGCCCCGGCGCTGTAATAGAGTTCGACGCTGACGATTTCCACTTCCGCAAGCTTCAGCTTCGCGCCTCGTTTGCATCACCCGGCACGCAGGCCTTGAAGGCTGCAAGACTGCTGGAAACTGTTCCGGAATTGGGTAAAGAGCTTATATCCCACCGGTTCAAACTAGAGGACATCGCCGAAGTCTTCAAGATGGCCCGCGATGACAAGGAATGCACTGTTAACAAAGTGGTTATGGTGCGATAGCTTCAAGTTAATATGACCAATATGACAAATAGGACTTATGGGACACTGGTTCCATAAGTCCTATTTGTCATATTGGTCATATTTGTCTTACTGCCCTAGCTTTACCCTGAAGATCCTCACCTGCCAAACCGGGAATACTTCCACCAGCTTGCCATCTTTCACAGTGACCGATTTACCCGTGAATGCGTCTACTGCACTCTGTATTGGTTTATTGAGACCCAGGTTGCCGGTTATCTCCTGTTCAGTTAAGTTCGCTGCAACAACCAGTATTTCATTGCTATTAGGCTTGGAGTAAGCACTCACTTTTACGCCGTCCGGTGCATTCCAGCCCCATTCTTTCCAGTAAGGGAGGAACTTGGTGTCTTCCATTCCGAATGCATCCCATATCTTCCATATAGGCGCCATGGCTTCAAGGTTCCATGGGGTTTCAGTATCATGAAGCAGGCTGATTGCCATCATTTCCTGCTGATTCAATCCCTTACCACCATTGAAATTGTAATAGGATAGAGACTGAGCCGGGACTCCAAAATTACTTCCCATAAACTCAGCTCTGAAGACGTTGAGCGGGATCCTGAAAGGTCTGTTCTGCACTGTCAGGTGTTCTGTATCAAGATATGCTGTACAGAAACCAAGGGTTGGCAGCAGAATGTTCGCAGATGTGTGCCCTGTGAAAGTCATAGGCCTACCTGTTTTCTTTTCGCGCAATTCAAATAGCCGATAGACCCGCTTCATGAATTCTCTGACTGCGAATATCTCTACAGTAGAATGGACGCTGCCGTCTTCGCCAATGTACCCGCAGCCATGCAGCTGATTGCTGCATTCACCTATACAGGTCATGCTGTCGGAATAAACGCCATCCAGATTGAACTCATTTATAGTCTGCTCCATGCCTGCAAGCATAGCATCTGTCCAGACGCTGTTCTGACAGACTGCATAGCTCTTGTCATTCATGAATCCGGGGCAGACATAGGCGTTTTTATCAATTATCCGGCACTCCTCATTGAATGCTGCAAATTCGGGAGAAGCGTCCGACAGCAGGAATGCATAATAGATCATCATCCTCATTTTTTTCTCATGAGCAAGTGTTGTAGTTTTATGCAACAGGTCAACATTCTCCTGAGTAGCTGGTCTTGGATGAGCCCACATTTCGGTCCATGTCAGTGTATCAACCGCCTTAACCCCAAGTTCCTCCATCCGGTTTGCATCCCTGACTATATCCGGACAACCGCCAACATGTGTATAGTGCCAGGCATGTCGATCTGCTGGAAGAGGTTTTATAGGACTTGCTTCAAAACCGAAAGTGTAGTCCCTGGGTTTATCTACCAGTGTCGTTTTGCCGATTAGATTCAAACGCAGCGTGGTTGCACCAGATTGTGGAAGAAGCTCAATTGCTTTAGCATCGTCTGCCGGTTTCCAATACTGATCTGATTCACACAGCCATTGCATTCCCCTGTCCTCATCTCCTATCCATACATGAGGGATGAACACAGAGGACCAGTCCTTTTTCGGCACAGATCCTGCGTTGATTCCATCGATAGTGGTTCCACCATACCATACAGGCACCTTGGGGAAATAATGCCAGAGAGTTGCACTTTCTTTCCGGTAAGGAATATCAAGAGTCAGGCTGTCGATGCTTACTGGCGCTCCGGTGCTCTTAAGCTGGAAATCAAGCTTTACAAGACCATCAAACTCAACGCGTCCATTGCAGGTGAGTTTTAATCCATCTGCTGCCTGTGAGGATGTGAAAGTTATAACACCGTCTGCTTTGCTGATGACGGTAGTGGATTCTGGTTTCCAGTCAATCGTTCGCCCGGCAATTGATGCTTTCCAGACCATTGGAGAAGCTAATATTTCTACGCCCTGGGATTCTACCGAAGTAAATCCTGAAGGTCCGAATGAATATTTCCTGCCCCAGCAGCTGACCTGCAATGGATTGTTTGTCAGCTTCAAAGGTGTCCATGGTTTAGGGACCCAGCTGTCTGTATATGCACCGATCTTGTTATCTACCCAATTGGGGGTAACCGGAACTGTAATATATGTAGCTTTCAGGATTTCCCTTTTTCCGGAATCCCAGATCAGCGCCATATACCGTGCCGGAGCAAGACCTTTCGGCGACCATGCTATTGATGCCGACTTCACACCGTCTGCCAGTTCGATTTTTGTCTCCCTGAATGTTTGCCTGCCACTTTCATCCCTGAGCTGCGCCCAGACAAAAGCCGGAGCTTTCTCAGCAAGGCATGTTGCATTCAACCTGATTTCCGGTTTTCGGAACAGATAACTGAGCTTAAGCTCGAAATCTGGGGAAGCAAGGCATACAGAGGAAATGAGAAAAATCATAAACAGACACGGAATAGCACAAGGCAATATCGAAAATCTCAGCATGTAGAAATCCTCTTTCTCACTGACCCGCATTATTCAATATTGGGTGTGTAAATGCAGAGCATTTAAACCGCCAATATTGAATAATGCGGGCTAAATAGCAGATCGGCACTGCAAGCATATTATCCCCAAATGCCAGGTTGGTCAAGGTTGAATTATCAGACTTCTTGCACTCATCACTTGACATGTTTGGCGGTGGATAGTAATCTTGTTAGTGTGACGTCAAACCTATTATACCTATCACCCATTAGGTACGTCAAAATGTTTCTGTGCATATGTCATTCTGAACGCAGTGAAGAATCTGTTTTTCAATTTCAGTGCGCACGCTACAATCGAGATTCTTCACTGCGTTCAGAATGACAATGTAGTACGTTCAGAATGACATATTTTCGCGGTTCGCAATTTTTCATTTCCAGCTATACTATATGGAAATAAACACTTTCACCATCCAATATTGAGGAGAGACAATATGGCTACTGCACAAAACAGTTGTGATAAATGGATATGGACTGAACTGGTTGGTTTTGACAATACGTCGGCTGATTTGGGTGTAGAGAGCTACCTGGATAACCTTGGGTTCCAGCTTGAAGCTATATGTCTATTTGTCTCTGCTGCGGATTTTATACTGAAGCATCCCAGTGTTGGAAAAGATGGGGTTCTACCGATAGACTGCTGCACCTATGCAGCCCACTCTTTCAATGAAGACAGAAAATGTCAGAGCTGGACCCAACTGCAGGTAAGAGACCTTATTACTGAGCTGCATAAGCATGGTGTTGGAGCTTATGTATCTGTGATGACCTGGTACACCCACAATCGATTTCACGACGAATGGGTAGAGGACCATAAAGAAGTTCTGGCCTGGGAGAATGTCGGGCCTGATGTAGCTAATAACATTAACCCATTAAAAAGATTCAAAGATGGCAGCTATTTTGAGGATTTCTTCCTGAAGCAGTTGCTGGATGTAATTCATTATTACGGTTTTGATGGATGGCACGCAGCTGACGGCTGGGGCTGTGCCATGAACAACATATATGATGCAGACTTCTCGGACGATATGGTTGATCAGTTCACTAAAGCTTGTAAAATCACTCTTCCGGAGGAATATTCAGGTCAGTATGCCGGTCCGGAGCACGATGACCGGGATAAGAATAAAGCAAGAGCTGACTGGATCTGGCGAAATCTGCGAATGGAGTGGATCGAGTTCTGGGTTGAGCGGTGGTATTCATACTTCAAAAAGATCGCCACAGCCCTGCACAGTGAGCAGAAGAAGATTATGGTGAACTCTTCCCTAACACGAGATCCTTTTGAAGCAATCTACCGGTTCGGTATCGATTACAAGAGACTGGTTGATGCAGGGGTCGATGGTTTCGTAGTTGAAACAGGAGCAGCAGCACAGGATTTAGTGAGTGGTGACAGAAACCGGCACTACGATTACACGTCCACATTTATGCTGATTAGAGCATATGTGCCCGACACCAAACTTATATTCCTGAACGTTATACAAGACCACTGTGAGAACTTCGATGGGCTCCGCCACATGCCGACTGCTATCGAAAAAGAGGTCCTGGCATTGAGCAACCTGCATTTTTACGATACAAAAGGCAAGTTGCAGCATAGTGCAAACGGTATGCTGGTGTGCCTTGGTGACAGTATCGAAAAACATGAGTGGCAGTGGCTGAATGATCTCTGGGAGCTTGGTTTCTCGGGTAATACAATGAGCACCAATGGTCCCACGCTGGTCTGGTCAGACAATGCAATCAGAAAGCAGCTTGTAGACTTCAACGCTACCCGCAAATGGCACACACAAAAGATACTCCACAATCTGACAGAACGCGGTGCTCCTGTTCAGACAACTGTGAATGTAAATGATGTCGACAAAGTCAGTGGACTTCTGCTGCTCATTAATCCTGATACATTCACAAAAGAAGAACTCAAAAAGGTATTTAAAACCAAGAACAGACCGGTTGTTGTTATCGGAGGAGGATCTGATTCGCTGCCTGAGCCTGACTTTTACTTCGAGGATATCGTTGAGCCATATGCCCTATGCTGCTCCGTATATGGTGTAGAGGATATACCTGAGATCACACTCACCGGCACTGAAGAAGACAAATTGCAGACAGATGATGTAATGGGTACTGTTGAAGCTCATTTCTTTATCAATGAACTCGCTACCAGGACGGTATCTGATAAGTTCCTGAATGCATGTGTTGAAGTGATCCTGGGTGTATCAGGTCCAGTTAAGATCACCGAAGGGCAGGAGTTTATAAAACTCCTGGCAATGAAACAGCAGGACGGAAGTTACCGACTGCTACTCAAAAGCGACAGTCTCTATTACAGCAAAGCCAGCGTGAATATGGGCAAACAGGTTGTGTCAGCCAAGTCGGCGACAAGATACCCGTTCGCTCCGATCACTGTTGAAGATACAATCCTAAAAGGTATTGCAGTCCCGAATAAGGGTGCAGTTATATTGAATGTGAAATTGGCGGACTAAGACGAGGAGATATTTATGAAAGAAGCAGTTTTTTGCTTTTCGGTTGATGATGTTGCTTATGATGGTTATTCTACAGAAGAGAACCTGAGCAAACTTATCGATTTTTGCGATGGATTTGGAATGAAGCCTACCTGGTTTACAGTTCCATTCTTTGGGGATATCGATTTCCGGGGAAGAAAAGAGTATATCCGGATATTGAAGAATGCAGTGGCAAACGGGCATGAAGTTGGTCAGCACGGTCTTAGGCATGACCGGTTTGAAACTGGAGTCCCACCGCCATTCATTATGTCCCTACCCCACGAAGGACCAGCCAGGGAAGAATTAGCCAAAAATGCGGACTTGATAGACAAGAATAATTCTGTTGAGAATATACGCACACGCCTTGCTCAGGGTAAAGAGATACTTGAAGATGCATTGGGTATTAAAATACAGGGATTTCGTGCAGGCGCAGGTTCGAATTGCCCGAATTTATTCGTCGCTCTAGCTGAAGATGGATATCTGTGGGACAGCTCATGCATAGTCCAGGAAGCAGGCTGGGATCTGATTCAGGGAAAATTGGATGCAGTACCTCACCCGATCACCTGGGAACGACTTGATGCACTCCAGTTCAAGAGTTCACTTAAAGAGCTTCCAATATACACCGACTACACCTGGTACCTTACTAAGGACCGGTATGATGCCAGTTTGAGCATGGCTAAGCACGATTTCACAGCGTCAATTGAAGCAGGGATTCCGTTCGTCCCTGTCTGCCATGTCTCTCCGATCTTTGAAGGTGACAGCGGACTAGGGTTTAGACTTTTTACCGAACTCCATGAATACGCTAAAGAACTCACTACCGAAAAAGGCATAGAGCTGAAATATTCAACTATTTCAGATGCAGTTAAGAATCTTTGGAAATAATATGAATTGTGGTGCGGGCTTCTAGCCTGCCTATTGTGGTGCGGGCTTCCAGCCTGCCAGAAAGGACAAAAACAAATGGGAAAAGGTGGAGCTACTACTTGGTATTTTCCGGATGGTTATCTTCCGGAGAAGAACAATATCGGACAGATGGAGGCCCATGAGGCTTTGATGCTGCTCAACTGCGGTGATACTCCGGCTGAAATAAAGCTGGACTTCTATTTTGAGGACAAAGACCCGGTCAAAGATATCCCAGTCACTGTAGGTGCAGAGCGTATAAAAACCCTTAGACTGGACAACCCCGATGACATCGGTGGACTTGTACTACCTCCTTTGACACAGTATTCAATTCGGGTGCGTTCCGATGTAGATATCGTAGTGCAGTTCGGTAGACTTGATACGACCCAGAACAACATGGCCTATTATATCGGCGTTGGATACTGCTCAGACTAATATAGATAATGCTGATATGGGAGTCATTTATGAGTGAAGATGTTTCATCAAATATTGAGACAGTGGTTCTGTATCGTCCTGTCGGGCAGTTGGAGCTTGATCTCATTGCAGAGAGTGGATACAAAGAGTTTCCACCACGACTTCCATATCAGCCTATTTTCTATCCTGTATTGAATAAAGAATACGCAGATCAGATTGCCCGCGACTGGAATACCAAAGATAAAGCATCTGGATTTGTGGGTTACGTTACCTGTTTTAAAGTCCGAAATGAATATTTAGACCGGTATGACGTACAGATAGTGGGTTCAATGGATGTGCACCAGGAATACTGGATTCCAGCGGAAGAAGTCTCTGAGTTCAATAGCAATATTGTTGGGCTTATTGAAGTTATCGAAACATTCAAAGCATAACATCTGCTTGTTTTGTGAGGAGTAATATGGAATTTAAAGACACCGGGATATTGTCGTTCGAGTCATCCGATACAGGACCTTGGGGTGATATCCTCAGTACACGATTAGATAGAACAAAGAAAACCAGGGTTGGTTTTCTGGGATGTGGTTATTTTGAATACTGGAGAATGTTCTCAGACCAGTTCAAGCAGGATGTGCTTTCGGATGTTCAGAGAATAGCTGACAGGTTAGGAAAAGACTTCGATGTTGTCTACTCAGGAATAGTAGATACTCTTGATGCAGCAGACAGGGCTGGAAGAGACTTCGCAGAGAAGAAAGTCGATGTCGTAGTTGTTGTTGAAGGAACTTATCTGCCGGACTTCATAACCCTGCATGCATTAAGTTATGTCCCGGAAGCACCTGTTGTATTGTTCACTACTCAGGTTGAAGAAGACATATCTCCAAACGATAATTATGAAGCTCTGATGCGTAACAGCTCACTGATCGGCACTGCGCAGCTTTCCGGCACATTCCAGAAAATGGGCCGGAAATATGATGTTGTGGTAGGATCAATCGAGGAAGATCGTCCTTACGTAGAGATATCCAAACTGGTCAAAACTTTCCATGTTGCACGACGACTGAAAGACCTGAGCATTGGTGTGGTTGGACATGTTTTCCGTGGGATGTATGACCTTGAGAATGACAAAACCAAGATCAAAGGTGCCCTGGGACCGGATGTCATATATGTTGAAATGTCCCATCTGGTAAATCAGTGGGAGACAGTGACTGATTCTGAGGCGATGGCTGTCGCTGAGAGTATGGTCGCGCGTTTTACTATGCGTGGCACTACCAAAGAAGACCTGGTCCGTTCCTGCAAAGTGGGAATTGCGATGGAGAGGTTGATTGATCACCTGAACCTTGATGCACTCTGCTTCCTGGGGCAACACTACATCGAAAAGGAAGTCGGAGCGCCAGCAAGGATCGGGGCTTCTCTGATTCTCGACAAGGGTGAACACATTATTGCGAGCGAAGGCGACCTGGCTGGGCTTGTAATTATGCAGGCTATGAACTGGTTGACCGGCAATTCTCCTCTGCAGGCTGAGTGGGGCCAGTATGACGCTTCACACAATGCGATATTCATGGTTGGACATGGAGTAGCATCCCCTGCCCTTGCATCATCTGACGCAGCTGTAACCCTGACTGGATCTCCTGAAGAATGGGGATTCGAAGGCAACGGTGCTAACATCGAGTTCATCTTGAAACCCGGTGTTGTAACCATGGCCCACCTGCTAAACACGGTCAACGGCTGGCAGATGCTGATCTCAAAAGGAGAATCTCTGGAATATCCATGCCTGCCCTGCGATGAAATCCATGCCCTGGTCAAGGTTGATATGCCGGTCAAGGACTACCTTGTAGAAATCCAACGTAAAGGCGTCCCGCACCACGTGATAATAGTGCACGGGGATATCTGCGAAGAACTAAAAATGCTCTCCCGGATTATGGGGATTGAGTATTTTGTGGTGTAGGGATAGTTGATAGTGGAAAGTTGATAGTTGAGAGTTAAGAGTTGAAGGAATGCACAACCTTATTCCCCCTTTGAAGGGGGGGTAGGGGGGATGTGATCTTGGATAATTGAACTAAATCTAGATCACAGAAGCTTTGCTTCATACCTGGCACACATCCCCCTGCCCCCTTCAAAGGGGGAATGGGCTGTACCATTTTCGATTGGAGAACTTGAAATCACAATAAGTGCTATTTCATGGAGCGTATATATGAAAGTATTGATTATGGGCGGGCATTTGGATGACAGCGTGCTGGCTGTTGGGGCTACTATTGCTAAGGTGGTGAAGTCCGGCGGGCAGGTTGATGTGGTTTGCTTTGGGCACAGCGACGAGGACTTTGCTGATGTGTCGGATAAAGACACTGTTGTTGACAGGCTGGTATCTCAGGCTGAGCAGGCCCATGAGATACTCGGAGTCAATAGCTTTACTTGTTTCCATTATCCGGATTACGCAGTCCAGGAAAACAGAGAGACTTACCGGCTGTGTATTGAGAGCATAAGGAAACATCAACCGGACATTATAATTTCCCACTACTGGGCTGAGTATTTCCAGCACAGGGCAATGGCACGGTTGGCCTGCGATTCATGGTGGCAGGCTGGATGGGCTTGCAGTGCAGATATAGGGAAACCCTGGACAGCCAGAGCTCTATACCACTTCGAAGTTGTCCATCCAATACCGGAACCAACGGATATAGTCGATGTATCAGATGTATTTGATCTCAAGATCAAGGCTCTGAATTGTTTCGAGTCAGGATACAGCTTCACAGAGCAGGTAGAGACCCGGGCGCGCTACTTGGGCAGCACAATTGGTGTCAGATATGCAGAAGCACTGAAGAAATCAGCATACCTGCCAAGAACAGTTACTAATATAGAAGATTTGTAAGTGCAGTAAAAGCCCATTCTACATTCACTTATTAACCCTGGGTGCGGCAAGTGCAGAGGTGATTTAGTGTTACGAACTGTTTTATTAACCATTGTAGCATTCGTATTTCTAGTATCAGAATGTTATTGCGCACCCGGGTTTGATCTTAGTGTTACCCGCTTGTATGAGAAATCATGTATCCAGCTGGATGCGAAGTACCTCGGAGAAACCATACCCCCCGGTGTATCAGCCCAGCTGCGGAACTCCTCCGGCACAGTAACTCTACGTAAAAGCCAATTGACTTTCACTGCCAGTAAACAATCTATCCCAATCAGTTGGTCGATTAAGGGTCTGTTACCTGGAAAATATATGGTCCTGCTGCTGGATTCAACCAGCGGAGAGATATTGAAAATTACTTACCTGACCATATCCGCTGCCCCAAAATGGGTCGGCACTAAAGTTGGATCATTCGACGATAATTGGGTACCTAAACCCTGGACTCCACTGGAATTGATATCCAATAAGCAACTGCAAGTGAAATGCTGGGGCAGGAAATACACATTCAGCCCGTCCGGAATTGATTCAATTCAAGCCAACGGCGCTGAACTTTTAGCTTCCCCGATGATTTGGTTAGCAACAATCTCAGGGCAGAATTTAAGCTGGAAACCGGAATCTGTAAAGGTGATTAAGAAGGCTGGAGGAGCTATCGAGTTTGCTTCTACTCAGACTGCAGAAGGACTGAGGCTCAAGTGCAGTGGACGAATTGAATTCGATGGTTTCGTAAAACTCGACTTCCAGATTGAAAGCATAAAAGCACCAGTCACAATTGATAATCTGTCTGTTGAAATACCTTTTGTATCCAAACATGCCACCCTCATGCACTATTATCCGAAGGTACCTGTGTGGTATGGTGGTGTCAGTATGAAAGGAATCAACTGTGGTTCGGTTCCGGCTGGTGGTTGGAAGTCGGTGTTTATACCTCATGTCT
This sequence comes from Abditibacteriota bacterium, assembly GCA_942493375.1. Taxonomy (GTDB): domain Bacteria; phylum Armatimonadota; class UBA5829; order UBA5829; family UBA5829. Next base: position 2,864,058 of record OW818698.1, read on the forward strand.
GGATTGGTGATGAGGACAGAGGGCTGCAGTGGCTGTGTGAGAGTGATGAAAACTGGAATCCTGCTGATCCTGCCAAGTCTCTGGAACTAATTCCAGCAGCAAATCATACTACCCTTCGCCTGAATCTAATCGGTAAGCCTGTTCTGCTCAACAAACCTAAGAAATACACATTCGGCTTTGAAGCTAGTCCCGTTAAACCTATACCGGCAGACAAGCATGAGTGGCATTATGCAGGTGTCGGCAGAAGCAGTGAACTTACCAAGAACCCCAATGGTGATCTGCAGAGCATGACTGCGAGAACCATCAGTATATTCAACTGGACTAGACTATGGGGTAATCCCAGACCAACTGTGCAGGAAGATATAAAAGCGCTGCAATTGGGAGTAAAAATAGCACACCAAAAAGGAATGAAACTTCTGCCTTTCCAGGCATTCTTATTGTCAGACGCTTCTGTGGAGTTCCCGGAGTTCAACAAAGAATGCCGCATAAACGATGAGCATGCATACTCGTGTCCTGGATATATTGGAGACACAGTCTACGCAGTCTGCCAGAACAGTATATGGGCTGATTATTTAGTTGAGGGTATCGCTGATTCGATTAACAAGTATGACCTGGATGGGTTATATGCAGACAGCATAACGTGTATTGGCCCCTGCACCAATCAGATGCATGGATGCGGATATATCGGAGAAGACGGCCAGGTACATCCAACGATAGAGATATATGCAACACGGAATGTTGTAAAGCGTATCTATCGTGTCCTGGAACAGCGTGAACAGAAGACCGGTAAGAAGATGATGTTTATGGGGCACACTTCAGCGAATATCATGCTGCCTGCACTTGGATTTTGCAGCGCATATCTGGATGCTGAACACCTGACACCACTGCCAAGGCCTATGAGAATCCCCTTGGATGTGTTCAGGGCAGAGTTTATGGGACACAATTTCGGAATACCTGCTATGGACCTGTCCTATGGTTGGCTGGGCACAGGCACCACTGCAGATGAGATGATTGCTATCAGCCTGCTTCACGATGCAGAAGTTCCCTGGAATTATGACTTCATGGCTCCAATCTGGAAAGCTTGGAATAAATTCGGGATGACAAACACTCAGTTCCTGCCTTATTGGAAGGACTGGGGATGGAAAGCTCCTGAAGGAGTCAAAGTAAGTGCATATTCCAAGCCTGATGGTAAGAAGATGCTGATTGTTGCAGCCAACCTGGGTGAGTTAGCTGTGGAAGGAAAACTCGGTTTGGACCAACCAATAATCAGCGCAACAGATGCACTCACCGGCAAACCTGCCACCGTTGAAAACGGGATGATTGTAGACATATTCCCGATATGGCTAGCCAGGATGTATGAAGTAAACTTATCCAGTTCGGTGAAGTAAAGCACCGTAGGGGAGACCCTCCGGAAGCTGTCCCAAAAGCCCTCCCGAATCGTTGTTAAGTTATTCTAGGGGTACGGATCAGGAAAACAGTATATTAATACTCAATTAATAGCAGTATATATCGGCTATTTATAGGGTTTTCAGTCCGTATCCTCTATCTATATGGTTCCTAATACCTCTTTTGGAGCATATTGGACAATTTTACGTAAGTTGTGACCTATGCATCCGAGTAGATATTCTATTCTGGCCCCGTCTTTACCCTTGAGCAGAAATCGCCAAAGACCTTTGTTGAATTTGATGTCAGCATGAACTGGTTCCACAATTTGCTTTCGCCACCTGTATATCTGTTTGGCAGCTTCTGTCTGCATTTTGGCAAGCATCTTTTTCTGTGGTTCGTCGTGTACTCTTCTCCAGACTTCTTTTACCCGGTTCTTCTCTCCGCAGCAAAGCTGCCTCACTGGACACCCAGAACAGCTATGGCGATATATCCTGTAAGTGTTATCATACTTGATTCTTGTTGAACGAAAAGTCAATCGCATATTGCCTGGGCAAATATATTCATCGCTGCTTTCATCATATTTGAAGCCCTTGGCGCTATTTGTGTATATGGGCATGTAGACATCTAAACCATTCTCTTCGATATATTCCAGAGCTTTTTTACTATTATAGCCTCCATCCACCGTCACGCATTCAGGTTTCTTGCCGGTAACACTTTTCAGCTCCTCTAGCATTACAGGAAGTTGATAGTTGTCGGATTCCTCCTGGGCTATATCTGCAGCTGCTATTATCTGATGCTCTTTGTCCACGACTGCCTGGGCGTTGTATGCAGGTCTGTTGCCCGCACGGGTCTTCATCACACGACTTTCAGGATCTGTTACACATATCGTTTCGCGGTCAGAATCTTCTAGCTTCTTCCGCGCTTCTTCGAGCAATTTTTTGCGATTCTCAGCATTCTTGAGGGCGTTGGGTAACTCGTTTCCACGAGCATCTCCGTAAAGCTTATCTTCCTCAAGGTCTTCTTTTTCGGCTTGCTCTAGAATCGATGTTATCTGCTTATCAATACATTCCAACTCATTATCGAGCCGCCCTTTCTTAAATGTATTCTTGCCGGAGACATTAGCTTCTATCTTTGTACCATCCAGAGATACGTGCTCAAGTAAAACAAGCCCACACTCCATACACATACGCACTATGTCTGTGAAAATCTTTTTGATTTCCGGCCCATGACCACGTCTAAACCTGCTGATAGTCCGAAAGTCAGGGCGGTTCATCTGAGCAATATACATATACCTCACGTCATTGTGCAGTATATAATCCAGTTTTCTACTACTTACTAAACCTTGGCTATAGCCATAGATAAGAACTTTCATCAAAATCCTTGGGTCATAACTAGGTGCGCCACCACCCTTGCAGGCACTCAATAGGTAATCAAGATTCATATCGTCAAGAATCTTATTGATCACTCTCACAGAGTCATCTTTAGATACAAAATCCTCTACACTGGGTGGCAGAAGCATTAACTGGTCTCTTGCTACAGAATCCCTGATCTTCTTCATTTTTGGCGAACTCCTAAACATGCTACACTAATATAGAATTCGCCAAACAAGCTCAAATATCCTTTAACTATTTTATTGAGGCATATATTCTCTGTATATGCCGGACTTTTGGGACAGCCTCTCCACGTGCTCCCGTAAGACTTATGCGTAACGGGCGACCGCGGAGGGTCTCCCCTACGGGCTGATTATCAATCACTGAGCGGGAAGTGTGAAGTAGAAAATGGCACCTTGTCCGGGTCTCGGGTCTACCCAGACTCTGCCTCCGTGGGCTTCTATTACCAACTTGCAGTAGTGCAAGCCGAAACCACTGCCGTGGTTGGTTCGTCTTTGCCGGTAGTCTTCCGGATTCTTGAATGCATTAAAGGCTATTTCTGCATCTTCCGGGTCCATACCCTGACCATTATCTGCAAACCCAATCACTATCTCACGCTTCTTGCCTGGGTTCATCCGTGCACTCAGGGTAATATCGCACCCATGTGCATATTTTTCGGCGTTGCTCTTAAAATTGCCGAAGACTCTGGTCAGATATCGTTCGTCTGCCAATACAGCAGGCAGGTTCTCCTGAACATCAATCTGGCATGTGCCAAGGTTGGAAGATCTATTGATAGTCTCCTGCTGTCCTTGCAGAAATACGGATATATCTAATGGCTGAGCTTCTACAAGGATCTGGGTGTTGCCGCTTATAATTTGAGATTCAACATCAGCGGCCAGTCTGCCGGCTTTGAAAGCAGTGTCTTTGGCTGATAACACCGGAGCAGGCAGATCTTCCACTTCGAATGTCAGTATTTCAAGTTCGGAATATGCACTTGTGGCCAGGTTTTTGACATCGTGTAATCCGGCGATTGAGCAGATCCTCATAGTCTCATACTGTTCAGCCAGACTCTCGCGTTCGCTCATTTCCGTGATTAATGATGCAATCCACTGCCTTACATCCACAGATCCAGCTGTGCTCATAAAACGCTCAGTCCAGACGGCTGCATCTATCTGTGAAGCTGCACTCAAGGTCTCTTTTATTATTGGAGCTGCATCACGAAGCCGGTTCTGCTGAGCAAGTTCAAAACCTACCAGAGCCATACACTCCGCAGTAATTCGTGGAGCATCATATCTGGCTAATGCTGCACGGAGTTTACGGATACGGTTGGAAAGATCATCAATCTTTTTACGCCTAATCTTGATTGCAGCATCCAATGCCTGCCAGTAGAGGCCTTCCAGTGAAGACCATTTTTTTCGCAATAAAGGTTCCGAGATATCCAAGGCTTTCTGGGCTTCTTTGATATGCCCTGACCGGAAATGCGCCCAGGCCAGGCCTATCTGACCATCAGACTTTTCTTCATCATCCATCATATCAGCAGCGTATTTTATTACCCTCTGGAATTCGATGACTGCCTCGTCGTATTTGCCCTGCTCAATATAGACCCAGCCAAGCAATCTCCAGACCCGATTGGGACCACTGCGGTCACCTATCTGTTCAAGCTGCTGCTGGGCTTCCAGTGCACACTCCCTTGCAACCCCAAGCGATCTCAACTGTAGATGCGCCCATCCCTGGTCCACTTTGGCATGTGCAAGAGCACGGTTTTCGTGTGCCCGTTTGAAACCTGCACTGGCTTCTCTTATCAAACTGAGGGCTTGTGAGGGCTTGCCTGCATCCATCGCCAAGCGAGCCTCCTGCCGGCGTATAAACGCTAGAGCAAGATCATCAGGTGGGACGGCAGTGCTGTAGAGTCGGTAGGCTTCCTCAAGTGATGCGCGTGCTCTAGCTCTCTCCCCAGGGAGATAGCGAAGTGCATTTCCCATCGCCAGCCTGGCAGATCCTTCCATCCAAAATGCACTGTGCTGTTTGGCGAGGTTAGCTGCCGAACGAGCATAGTGGATTGCCTGGTCCAGATTGCTTGTCCGGTAAAGCGCCAGGGCAGTAGAACACATTGCTCCGCTCTTTAACGCCCACGCATCGATTGTTGAGGGAAGTGTATCGGAAAGCTCAATTACTTTGTGGTACACCTCAACAGCCCGGTGAATTCGACCTGTGCGGTATCTAAATAGACCCTCGCTGAACAACAGGACACAATGCTCCAGGACATCATCTGAATGTAACTTGTGAAGAGCATCAGCCAGAGCTTCCGGTGCGAGTTCGGGTTCCTTGTGCATCACCTTATCAGGCATTCGGACAAGTGTTCTTATGGCCTTTTCTGATTCTCCTTTATTCAGGAGCCTGACAACCGAGTTTATAACAGATGCCGCTGTGGGACTTAATGGAGTGTTGAGCATATGCAGTATCATACCTCTCTTGTGCTAACCGAAGTCATGATACTATGCCAAGCCGGTAGTGGCAATACGAGGCTTCAGACTTCAGACTTCAGACTTCAGGAAGGGAGATGAATACGATAGGTAGATTAAAACAGGACGGGCAATGGAAACATTAATATGCTTGGCATATATTCCGACCAACTAGTCGCATGTCCCTTCCTGAAGCCTGAAGCCCGAAGTCTGAAGCCTGTCCCTTCACCGGACGGGAACCAGACGGACGCTGTTGATGTAGCTCTGGCAGTTGCTCATTGCCTCTTCTATAGCTGCCTGAGCGTCTTCAGTCCCATCGTAGACAAGTTCGCTCTTCTTGGTTTCTTCGTTGTATTCATATATCTTGTAGGCTTTGACAGTTATTCCGTAATGAACATCAAGGAAAACTTTGCCCTTCGTCAGGACACCACTACCGGCCACACTATATGAAGCTGGACTCTCGGTTGCCTTTGACTCTTGTGTCATAGCAAATGGACCAGTGTATCCGGAAACTGACAGCTCTTCTCCTCCTTTGGCTCTTTCCTGACTGCTTTTAATCATCTCAGCATCATCTGTCAGAAAAGCACTGAAGCTACCTTCAATTGACCACATCACCCGTCCCTTTTCGTCTTTCTGCTCCTTGTTTATCTGGTATAAGCGATTGTTGGATGGTTTGTCCGTTTTACTAAATTCTGCTTCTGCCCAACCACCAGAGACCGCGCAAGCCATGTTTATGCAAGCTAAATCCAGTTCGCTGACTACAAAGAAAGGCATTTTGTTGGAGTCACTGAGCTTAGCGAAGTCATTTTTGAGTTCGTCAGACTGCTCAATCTTTACTCCCATTCTTTTCATTATTTCCCCAGCTCTGGTAGCAATCTTTGGTGCTTTCTGCTCTTCGGTTAAGCCTTTGGCATCAAGTTCTGCTGAATATGCATCAATCTCCGCCTGAGCCTCTGCCTGCTGTTCGGGAGTCATCTGTTCGTCAGTTTCTTTCTGGGCTTTGTCCATCAATTCGGTTGCAGCCTTAAGTTCATCTGATAATTCCGATAACACCTTACCAGTGTCAGACTCCCCTTTACCTTTATCAAACCATATCATAACCAGCTTCTGTCTACCTTTTAGGGTATTGTTGGCTACATAACTGTTAGTAATCTGGAGTTTGGCTTCCAGTTCATTACCATTGATATTCTCTTCTATCGGTACAACATCGTACCTAAACTTATCGTTGGTAAGTCTTGCTCGAATAAGGGGTAAGTCTGATTCCTCAAGCTCTTTATAGCCATCCATTATGACATATCTACGGTCGCCTTCCTTGCCTATCAATTCCTTTGGCAGCGGCATGCGGACAGTAAAGAAATCAGCAACAGAAACCATACCCGGGCTCGAAAGCCACGTTCCGGGATATTTACCATCGGCCTGCACCCAATCAACATCCCTGTAGGTTGGTTCTTTGAACGCATCTTTCCCGCTCAGAGCAAGGTTGAGTTTGAATTTGTAGCCTTCCATCGGTTTTGGAAGATCTATGTTGAATGTGACTTCACCGGATTTTGAACCAGCCCAAAGCTCTTTTACTCCTAATTTCATTGACGCCGATTTTCCTTCGACCTCGTAGAAAGTATCCTTATCATTCGTTGGTGATATACCAAGAACATAGGAAAGCTCTGTGATACTGACGTTACCTGGAATAGTTTTATCAAAATCGAAGTCAGATTTCGGTTGGTCCAGATTGGCGTTTGGGATTGCATCTAGCAGACGGGTTCTAATAGCTGTTTTGGCTATTGGATCCTTAACTTCCAGGTATTCAGAAATCAATCCATATACTTTTTCGGTCTCTGCAACCGAAGCATCTACTTCTTTTTCCCAATCTACCAGAAAACGACTGTAGAGTTTATTGTCATTTACTTTGGCTGTAACTGTGATCTGGTTCGCACTGGTCTTAACGTCAGTTATGACAACATTCTTCTCAAGTGATTTGTAGAACTCAGTGCTGGGCATTGCAGGAAATAATTTAAAAGTCGATGCCCAACTCTCACTGTGTATCCCATCCCCTTTGGTATGTGACTTATAGAACATGTTTGAAGCATCCATTGACCAGCCTGTTGCCTCCAGCATCCGTCTGATAAAATATGGCCTATTGGAAATCAGCCACTCATCTCCGGATTGATACACCTCGTTATTCGGAAAGGTGTCATGGTAGGCATCAAAGACAAATCCGCCAAAATCTCCTTTGAAAGGTCTAGGAGTGGCAAGTGTTATTGATTCTATTACTATGTCATCGTGTTTGGAATAGACATGCTTGGTTTCAAGCTGTTCCAGTTGCTTATGGAGTTTCCCAGCCTTTTCATAGAATCCACCATACTCGTTTACTACAGCATGGACGTGGATATCGTTGATGTAGTGTGAAATCCATCCGATAGCAAATGCTATTTCATCATCGGTCTTCGCTCTGTCCAATACATTTAGCGCCAGTGCGGCTTTCGAAGTCGAATAATGTGTCTCTTTGCCAACTGAACTGAAGGCAGATAATGTATCCAATTCAGTCATAACAACACCTATAGTATCAGGCCCCTGGGCACCGGTAAGATAAGCAGTCCGACAGATTTCGACAATATTTCTGGCACGGCCAGTCAGAAATTTTGTGGATCTGATAGCAGAGAACTCATGCGATGCCATCTGACCCGCATCAGCCGATGTGAATAGACTCAGCAGCAGAGCTGTCAGCAAGAATATATGGTTTGCCTTCATACCAGATAAGCCTCCAACAATCGATAGTAAATTATACAAGATTCTTATACTGATTATGCCATTTGTAACAATTGAAATGAAATCCAAACTAAAAATGCACTAGCAAATCCTGTAGGGCCATAATCTGTCCTGGCAGGAAAAACCCGTTGAGATGCAGAACAATTATTATACTGGGATCACAATAACACCCATACTCAAGTGAGGGCTCATAAATGAACGACACCACAAGACTCGACCACTATCTTCCAATATATTCAAATGCTCTGACAGATGACTGTATCCCATTTTGGGTAAAGAACTGTCCGGATACAGAATATGGCGGATACTTCACCTGCCTGGATAGGGATGGAAGTGTTTACGATACTGAGAAGTTTATGTGGTTGCAATGGCGAGTAGTGTGGATGTTGTGTGAGCTCTATAATACTCTGGAGCCAAATCCAGAATGGTTGAAACTAGCAAAAAACGGTTATGACTTCCTGCTGGCAAATGGCAAGGATGATCTGGGCCGGTATTATTTTGCAATTAATCGTGAAGGCAAGCCGACGATGGCCCCCTACTCTGTTTTCTCAGAGTGTTTTGCTGTTATGGGTTGTGCTGCATATTTCAAGGCCTCAGGAGATGAAGCGGCTAAGGCTGAAGCACTGCGGGCATTCGATATTTATGTCAGCAGAGAATCCAGACCTAAGGGTGAATGGACTAAGGAAATGTCCGGAAAACCTTCAATGAAATCCCTGGGGTTCTACATGATGCGGGCCAACCTTAGCGTTGTTCTGGAGGAATGTCTGGGCGACACTTCATTCCGGGCTGACCTGATGCAAACAGTTGAGACTGTACTCAATGATTTTTGGAACACTGAACATAGCGTGATTTGTGAGAACGTCAAACCTGATGGGACTTTCGCTTTCGATTCTATGACAGGTAGGCATCTTAACCCGGGGCATGCTATAGAAGCTATGTGGTTCATTATGAATGCTGGTCACAAAGCAGGCAGACAGGATGTCATTGACAGAGCTGCCAATGTCCTGCTCTCTGAGCTTGAATTCGGTTGGGACAGAGAGTTTGGCGGGATTTACTACTTCATGGATGTCCTGGGAAAACCTCACGTAGAGTTGCAGGCAAATATGAAACTGTGGTGGGTCCATAATGAAGCCATCGTTGCCACGCTTATGGCTTATAAACTTACCGGCAGATCAGAGTTCGCAGACTGGTTTGAACTGCTGCACGAGTGGTCCTGGTCGCATTTTGCGGATACCGAATATGGTGAATGGTATGGTTACCTGGACCGATATGGAAGAGTTGCCAATTTCCTCAAGGGTGGCAAGTGGAAAGGCTTTTTCCACCACCCGAGGATGCTGCTGGTATGCAAGCAACTTATGGAAGGTACGTTCTTTAGCAGTGTCGGATAATCTTACCGGCAGGAGAATACTTTGATCAGCACATATCTATTCACTGAAACCGGGGTTGTGACCGGACTGGAAGCATCACCGGAATCGCTGAAAGACGTAGATAAAAAGTCCCTGTTCTGGATGGATATACGTGATTATACAGACCAGGATATACATGACCTTGCAGCTACTTTCGATTTCCATCCCGTAACAGTGCAGTCCTGCATAGATGCCTACCGCAGGCCACATTTGTGGGAGTTCGAAAAATACTTCTACATAAACTTCACTACGATCAAGAAGTCTTCTTCGTCTACACATTCTATGAAAGGCTCAGAACTCCATATATTCGCAGGCCCCCAATACTTGATTACGGCCAGTCGTGATAAAGTGCCCGAAGCTGTAGAACGGGCTCTTGAACAGTTCAGATCTGCTCCTGCCATGTGCAATCGCGGTCCTCTATATGCCGTATATATACTCGTAGAGGATCTTGTTGAGACCTATTTCCCATATGTAGAAAAACTCGACTCCGCTGCTGACAAACTTGAAGACCTTATGTTGGAAAATGCGGACAAGAAAACACTGGCACATTTGTTTACTTTAAAACGCAAGGGCCAGGAACTCAGAAGACTGCTTGGTCCCCAGCGAGATGTCTTCAGTGAGCTTGCACGCAGAGAATTTTCATTTGTAGATGGTGAGAACCGGATCTATTTCCAGGACTCCTACAACCGGATCGTAAGAATATTCGATATGCTGGATACTGTTCGGGAAGTTCTGAGCGCCAGCCTGGATGTATATCTGTCCTCTGTCTCAAACCGCCTCAACGAGGTAATGAAGATACTGACCATTGTATCCACGATTATGATGGTTTTGGGATTCATCACCGGATTCTACGGTATGAACTTCACGCACCTGCCCTGGCTGGAAGCTCCCAACGCATTCAGGAACTTGTCTATAGTTATGTTTGTTATGGTTGTTGGAATGCTATACGCATTCCGACGCAAAGGGTGGATGTGAAGGGACAGGCTTTAGGCTATAGTAGGGAAGACTTTAGGAAGGGAATGGGCTGGCAATAGAGTTTCTTTGGGCATAAAAGTCTAGAGCAGAAAATAAGACGTATAGGACAAATAGGACTAATAGGACATTATATCCGACATCTCCGCAGGGGTCCTATATGTCTTATTAGTCCTATTCGTCCTATTCAATTTTGTATCTAAAGTCTAAAGTCTAAAGCCTCTCCCTTCAGTCCTCCGACCAGTTTTCTCCCTTGTGTTTTATGCTCTCCTGATAGGCTTCTACCATTTCGCGTTGTTTCTCTTGAGAACGTCTTTCGGCATTGGGAGCAAACTTACTCAGTAACCAGTGCCATAAATCATCCACTATTGTGTATACAACAGGGATAACAATAAGTGTCAGCAACAATGATAAAGTTAGTCCACCAATGACGCATATCGCCAGTGGCTGCCTGATTTCAGCGCCACGGGTGACTGCCATAGCTGTTGGGAGCATACCACCTATCATCGCCATTGTTGTCATCATGATTGGTTTGAGCCTAATAGGACCGGCTGTTAATATAGCCTCAGTCCTGCTCTTGCCACGGTTACGCAATGTGTTGGTAAAGTCGACCATCAGGATAGCGTTTTTTGCGACCAAACCCATCAACATAATGATACCGATCATAGACACGATACTCATTGTCTTGCCAAATAGAAGCAATGCCAGCAGTGCTCCAGCCATTGCTTGAGGCAAACTGAACATAATGATGAATGGTGTCAGGAATGATTCGAACAAGGCTCCCATCAACATATATACAAACAGGATCGCCATCATAAGCGAACTGCCCATATACTCAAAGCTCTCATTCATTATCTGACCAGCTCCACCAATGACTATGGTAGTGCCAGGGATTTTGGTTTCCTTTTCTAGATTTGCCAGAATAGCAGACTGCACGTTACCCAACTTAGCTCCCTGGGCTGGATTACATGTTACATATATAACTCTCTGCCTGTTTTTGCGGTCGATCTTGGATGGCGCTACATCATAGACAATCTTTGCTACATCCTTTAGGTAAATCGGTGAACCATTCTTGCTTGCAACTATCAGACCCTCAACATCTGAAGCCTTGGATCTTTCCAGACGATCATACCTGACACGAATGGCATATTCCGATCCACCATCTCTAAGCTTTGCACTATCATCGCCATCAATGGCTGTTCTGGCAGCAGAAGCAATCTGGACAGTTGATAGTCCAAACTCAGCCGCTTTTAATTGATCTACGATAACTCTGCGTTCAGGCTTGGCTTCTTTGAATGATATATCTACATCCACTGCACCAGGTGTGTTGCTCATTACTCTGGCAACCGTATTTGCAGTTTTTAGAAGATCGGCTGCATTCTGCCCTTGAACTTCGAGTTGTACTCCACCACCAGGACCCGAAGCGGCAGATGATACTGCTATTCTCTCAGCTCCCGGTATTTCAGCAACCCTCTTGCTTATTTCAGCTGTGATCTCATCGATGGTCCGTTTTCGCAGAGTCTTGTCTATACATTTGCCACTTATCTGAGCATACTGCGGTCCCTGATCCGAAGCTCCAAACTCTGTTGGCGCTTCACCAATCTGGGTAATATAAAACCCATCCTTAAGTTCAGGAATGGAGTCTAGAATGGCTTCGACTTTACGAACTACGGAATCTGTCTGTATCAGGGATGTGCCGGGAGCGGTTCTTATGTTGACCCCAAACTCTCCCTGATCAATAGAATCCTGAAACACTATTCCCAAAGGCAACTGGATCATCATCGTGATAATAACAGCAACCATTGTAAATCCTATAGCCAGTGGTTTACTTTTTGATTTCCATAGAGAGATTAGACACAGTATTATGGCTATGGCTGATATCCCCAACCTGGGGGCCAGGGCCATCATAGCTTCTTTCTTCCCCATACCAGCTTCAGGCAGAGGAATGGCCATCGCAACAACAACCAAAAGGGTCACAAACCCAATTGTTGTAGTCAGGAATCTGTTATTGATAGCCCATTCCAAAATTTTTCGGTAGGCTACTTCAATTGCAGTGAACATCCTCTCCCAGAACGCAAAGACTGATCCGAAAGCATGGTTTAATCGGTCTATTAATGTTCCAGAATTGTTAGCCATGCGGAATTTTAATGCTGCATCATCTTTTTCCTTATCTTCCTGTGACTTCAACCATCTGGATGCAAGCATTGGAGTAAGAGTAAATGACATAAGCAAAGAGAACATAGTCGCTATTGCAACAGTAATACCGAACTGTCGGAAGAACTGGCCTACTATACCTCCCATAAATGCTATAGGCACGAAAACGACAATATCTACCAAGGAAATAGCCACGGCTGCAAAGCCGATCTCTGTTCTACCCGTCAACGCTGCGTCCACAGGCTTCTCACGCATCCGGACGTGACGTTCTATATTCTCCAGAATAACAATCGAGTCGTCCACCAGGATTCCTACAACCAGCGACAGAGCGAGCAGGGTCATGAAGTTCTGGGTGAAACCGAGTGCATGTATAGGAGTATATGTAGCATACAGGGATGTCGGAATCGCAATAGCTACGATAAACGTTGCTCTGAGCGAGTGCAGAAACAGGAAGACGATGATAACGACGATAATAATGCCTTCTTGAAGGCTTTTATTTACGTCGTCTACTGAGTCCTTTACAAACTCTGCCTGGTTTTCCGCAATCACCGGTTTTACACCAGTCGGCAGTATCGGTTCGAGCGCTTTTAATTCTTCCAGGACACCTTCTGCAGTTTCCACAGTATTGGCGTCCGATTGTTTCTTGATTTCCAAAGTAACAGTAGGTTTACCATTCATTCTGGCCAGAACAGATGGTTCCTCTACAGTGTCCTTAATTGTCGCAATATCTCCAAGATGGACATTGACATCTCTGTTGCCATTCTTGCCACTTAGATGAACCTGCACATCTGCAATTTCGTCCGCAGAAATGAATTCACCAACGGTTCTCACAGAGTAGTCTCTCGCACCTTCCTTGATGGAACCTGCAGGGACATTAAGATTTGCTGCTTTTATGGATTGCACTATGTCTGATATGCCGACGGCATAGGCATCCATTCTATTCTTGTCGACTGACACTGCTATCTCTCTAACATCGCCACCTCTGACATCGACAGAAGCAACTCCCTTAATCTTCGATAGTCTGTCTTTTATAGTATCTTCGGCAAGTATCCTCATGTCTTTTCCAGACAGAGGGCCCTCTAGTCCAATTCTGACAATAGGTGTGCCGGAAAAGTCTGCTTTATCGATACTGGGCTCATCAATGCCATCTGGCAGAAGCCGACGTATCGAAGCCACCTTAGCCCGCACATCAGCGGCGACAGTGTCTACATTGGTGCCCAATTCAAACTCCAACCCAACAACCGAAACACCGTCCTGAGATGTGGATGTAACGTTCTTCAAACCTCCAATGGAGCTGCACACCTTTTCTACCTGCTGGGAGACCTGAGTCTCCATCTCATTAGGTCCAGCGCCTGGATAGGTCGTAACTACAGAAACAAAAGGAAAATCGATCTTCGGAAACAGTTCTTCCGGCATCCTGGACTTGGACTGAATGCCCACGATCAGGAGCGCCAGAACGAACATTATGATGAAGATCGGTCTGCTAATAGCTGTCTTAGTAAGCAACATAAGATGATCTCCAGAACCGGGGATTATCCCCACAACAACAATGAACAATCTCAGAGTGGGACGTATTACACACTTCGGAATTGATGCACACTCTAAAGTACGTCATTTAAAAGAACCTGGTCTCAATATACAAATAATAGAATTTCATCCTACTTGATAGATTTTTCTGGTCTAACCAGCGAACCATCCTGCAAGCTCTGTCTTCCGGTAGTAACTACTTTGTCACCGGTTTTGAGGGTTGTTGGTTCCTTTATTTGAGCCATAACCCCATCGTCTCTTACTACTTCGACGTCAATGCGCTTCACTTTATTCTTAGGTTCGATTATAAAGACCATCTTGGTTCCGCGCCGTTCGTCAATAGCATCCTTGGAAACCTTAACAACATTCGAAGCAACTCCTGTAGTAATACTCCCGCGAACATACATTCCAGGCTTGAGAGAAATTTCACTTCCAAGGACCTTTATCCTCACCGGGAACTTGCGGCTGTCTAGAGCAGCTTCAGGGGTGATGATATCGACGGTGCCTCTGATGATTTGACCAGGCAGCGCATCTACTCCCACCATAACTGGCTGGCCCTTTCGTACATCCCTGACATCGGTCTCTGAGAGATCTGCCTGGAAGTATAGACTGCCCATGTTCACTACTGTGCCAATAGCCTGCCCGGGCATGACTACCTGCCCTGGTTCAACAGCCCTGGCTGATATCTGTCCGGATACCTGTGATTTGATATATGTATTTGCTAAGTATTCTTTGGCAATTGCAATTGCAGTTTTTGCACTACTAATCATGGCACTAGCATTTTTGACACCTGCTTTGGCAGATTTTATATCTTCCTGCCTGAGCATGTTATCTGATGCCGCAGCTTTAGCCTGGCGCAATGACTGTTCAGCACTTCGAACAGCATTCTGAGCGCTTTGGATCGACTCTGTTCGCCCACCCTCTTTGACCATTGAAAGCTGCTGGAGAGCGGAATCATAGGTGTTCTTTGCTGAAGTGTAAACAGTCTTTGCGGAGTCATATACCGACTGGGAGACTGCTCCCTCTTTATACAAACGCTCCGCTCTTTTAAACTCAGTCTCAGCATTGTCCAATTGGGCTTTGGCAGTTGCTACTGCGTTTTCAGCGATGGATTTATCCTGAGTTCTAGTTGGCTGTTTGGCAAGCTCCAGTTGTGCCTTTGCTGACGATAGATTCGATTCAGCTTGTGAAATGGTAGCATCAGTCTGGATAGTAGTAACTTTAGCAGCTGTGACAGCTTTTGAAAGGTTCGCGATAGCAGTATCGCGACCACTTATAGCCTGCTGTAACACCATATCAGCCTGTTTCAACTGGTTGAGTGCATCTGACTGGTCCAGAATCGCATACACCTGGCCCACAGAAATATTGTCACCAGCGCGGAAATAGACTTCGCTTACGCGCCCTGATATCTTTGGGGATAGCACTCCCTGATCCAGAGCGTTTATGCTGCCTGTTACAGGAACAGTAGTCTTCATATCCCCGATCGAAACCGTAGAGAACTCTACAGGAATCCCATCCTTAGCCCACAAAGCACTCTTGGTTGGCGGTGCAGGTTTTGGGGCTCTCAGTTTCATCACCCCAAATAGTCCACCGACTATAACAGCAACAACAATTATGAAGATAATTAGATTTCGTGTCATTTATCATTCTCCTACGAAAATAGAATATTTTCGTCCCTTCTTAGCGAGTCCGGCAGGTTTTCGCTGTAAGCGAAAATCGAGAGGACTCATGCTACGATTCCTAAAAAAGGCATTTCTAATTTACAGCGGAAGTTTGCTGGAACAGCTGCATTTCCGGCTGGTTGTATGTCGATCTTTCAAGGTCAGCAATGGCAGTTGCATAATCATAAAGTGCATTAACATGGTTAAACCTGGCTTCACTGAGTGCACTCTCTGCATCAGTGACTTCCACAAGGGTGGATATTCCTGCATCATATCGGACATTGGCCAGCCTGAGGGCTTCCTCAGCCAGAGCAACACTCGACTTTGCAGCAGAGACTCTCTCTGTGGCGTCTTGAATGTTCACTGTCGCTACTTTGACATCCAGTGCAACTCCAAGCTTTGCCTGTTCCAGACTGTCCTGAGATATGTCTATCTGGGCCTTAGCCTGATCAACCTTAGTGCGCGTAACTCCTCCGTCCCATACTGGCAACTGGACGGCAAATATTGCCATCCAACTGTCCTTCTGACCGGAGAAACCAGCTGCTTTGAAGTTGTGGTTGAATGTGCCAACTATGGATCCTGTTGGCTTGTTTCCAGTCTGTTGAAGCTTAAGATTGCGTTTACCAAGCTTTATAGCAGTGTCAACAGAACGAACATCAGGACGCTTGGCATATGCATCAGCTGTCAGTACATCAATATCCATCGCCGGCGGATTGACCTGGACATCAATGCTCTGTACGTCGGTTGGTTCTGAGACACCGATACCAAGAGCTGAGTTGAGAGCTGCTCTGGCAGTTAGAATGGCATTACGTGATGAGATCAGTCTCTGCTGGAAATTTGCCAGCTCTACTTCGGCTCTTGTTACATCAAACTTCGGCACAGATCCTGCCTCATATTTTGCTTTAGTATTCTTAAGCCTGGCAGCCGAACTGTCTACAGAAGCCTGTGCAACTTTTTGAGCTTCTTTGGCTCTCAAGTAGTTCAGGCTGGATGTTTTTACGTTATAAATGAGATTCTGGACTGTTGATTCCAGTGCCAGTTTGTCCAGTTCGATCTGATATCTGGACAAATCAGAGATAAGCCCGAACTTGCCGGATATATCAACAGGCATCGCAAGAGTTGCAACGCCGGATGTATTGTGAGAAGGAGATATCTCTGCTGTGCCAACATCCGGAATAGATATAGAGACTGCAGGCCCCTGTTGTGTATGGCTTATCTCTGCAGTTACTGTAGGCTTTGTAGCCGTCTTGCTTTCTGCAAAAGCTCCTTGAGATTTACGGATTTGTGAAAGCTTGCCCCTGATTTCGGGACTATTCTTAAAAGCAGTTGTTATTGCCTGTTCTATGGTAAGTGCGTTATCCTGGGAATATCCATATACGCTCATGACCATCAGCAATCCACAGATTATAAGTCTGCCAATTATCTTCATGAATATCTACTCCTTATGAGATCGTAAATTGTCTTATCCCGTTTTATTCAGACGCTTTATCCAGCTGTTCATTTATCCTGGATTCCATTTCAGCAAAATCATCCTTCAATGATGAGAGAAATAGCTTCATTGCATCCATTTTAAGTATCATCAGTCCATTCGGTGGATGTCCCACTACAAGAACCTTGTCACCAGGCAGTATATTGGCACTCTTACGCGCTTCTGCAGGTATAACAATCTGCCCTCTCTCACCCACAGTCGCCGTACCATAGAAGCTAAACTCCCTGGATAGGTCGGTCTTCATTATATGCATATCTCCTTACTACTAGACGCACATCATTTGAGAGTGTAAATCGGCAACTAATGTACGATAATTGCCGATTGTCAAAATGACAACTATATATTATATATTCGTTTGTAAATAGTCAATATGATTTGTGTGATTTAACACACTATTCTGAAAAACATTCTATATACGCCTGCTGAAATAGTACTCCTCAATGCCTTTTTTGCAGGTTTCGGAAGGTAAATGGTGGGTAATAGTACAAGCCATGAATGGTACAGGAGGTTTTAATCGTGAAAGTCATCTTCGGATTTGATATGGAAACAGATATAGGGAGTTGGACACCTTTCTATGAAGGGTTGGTCAAAGGAACACCCAAGTTGCTCGATGTCCTAAATAAGCAGCAGGTAGAGTCGACATTTTTCTTCGTCGGCGATGCTGCAAAGCAGCATCCGGATATAGTTAGAATGGTAGATAAGGCAGGCCAGGAAGTCGGATGCCATTCGCTCTACCATGAGACTATGGGGGATGAGCTCTTTGAGATACCCGGCATTAAGCCGATACTCCCGGAAGAATGTTATCACAGACTGGAAGTATCCACCGATCTAGTTCAGCAGGCTGTGGAGAAGAAAGTCGTCTCTTTCCGCGCTCCCAGACTTTGGGGCAGCACTGCACTTGTAAACGCACTTGAGGACCAGGGATTCATCGCTGATGCCACATACCCGGTCTATTTTTACACCGATCGCCTTGCACCATACCACCCAAGCCGGGAGGACTGGACAAAGGAAGGCGATATGAAAATACTGGAAATCCCCAACTTCGCCGATATGACTATTGAAAGCCATGACCAGTATGGTCGAGATAGAGACCAGTGGCCACTGTTCCGCACAGAAGGTGCCGAAGCTGTGATGGTCCACGTAGACAACATGGTAAAATATCTGGCTGATAGAGATGTTCCAGCGGTCTTCTGCTTCTATATGCATCCCTGGGAGTTCCAGGCAATGCCGGAGGGAATCATCCACTATGGAGAAGGCGCCGTGCTGCCTGACCCGTTCATCGTCAAGAACTGCGGGGATGTTGCATTAAGAGAGCTGGATAAGCTGATAACAATGTTTAAAGACCGCGGCGCAACATTTGAATCTACAGGCCGATTGGCCAGAGGTGAGTAAGGATTGAGCAACAATTTTGATAAGCTCCTTGAAATAAAAGGAGATTCAATTGTTATATACACATCTGGTGCTTCCAGATTCGCTGTATGTCCGGATTTAGGTGGACGGGTGTTTGTAGATGTTGCAGGACAGTGTCCACACAGAATGGACTTCGCATCTATATCGGCTCCATCAAGCGAGTTCAACAACTACGGTGGAGGTAACTTCTGGCCTGCTCCTGAAGGGGGCATGTTCGGGTTCAATTATGTGGGAGACACCTGGCGGGTACAGGAAGCAGTCAACATCCAGAGTTTTGACTTGATCAGCCAAACCGGTGAGACCGCTTTGATGGCAAAGAAATCCGAGTTCGTCAACAGGGCTGGAACCATTTTTACATCCAAAGTCCAACGTGCATTTAGGCTGTGTGAACCTGATTTCGATATCATCTCACTCAAGCCTAAAGCTGTTGCAGCATATGAAACAGTAGACGAGTTTGAGCTCCTGGACAAGATAACAACCGACCAGGCATTAGTTGCATCCTGGACACTGGAACAGTTTGCTGCATCCGAAACGACGACCGCGTTCTGCATCGTCGATGATCCGGAAAACGCAATCAACTTTGACTTTTATGATCTCCCGGGTGAACGCATCCAATGCCATCCGAAGGGATTCACTTACAAGACTGATGGAGGCAAAGCTGGACAAATAGGTGTGAAAGTATCCTCCAAACCTTGTAAAATAGGATTCTGGGATACTGCAAATCATATGCTGTGCATTCGCGAGAACTTAAATGTCGGTCCTGGTGTATACTTTAATATTGCCGACAACGATCAGCCTGAGGGTCCATACAGTGCTGCTGATTGTTACAGCATATTCAACTCCGATCCTGATATGGGAGCTTTTGAGCTGGAAACTATAGGGTCAGCGAGTATAATGGGTGATATATTGCTGGGTTCAAAACTGGTCTCCCGCACCAGTTTTGCGATATTCAACGATGACAAACCAATCAATGATTTTCTAAAAGCCAATCTAGGCTTGTAAAGGAGAAAAGTATTATGGGATATCTACCAATTTCGGAACGTGATAAGAGAATTGCTGCTGTAAAGCAGATTATGGAAGCAAAGAACCTGGACATTGCACTGGTTTACTATGATGAATTCAACATCGGCAATGGATGGTATTTAACCGGATGGTGCCCGCAGTTCGAGAGCGGAGCAGTTCTTATTCCACGCAACGGCGAACCGATGGTCCTGGGAGGTCCGGAAAGCGAACCTTTCGCAAAAATGGACAGTGCCATCACTGAGACCAGAAACTTCCCGGTCTTTATGGTGCCTGACGAGGAATATCCGAACGCAACCATCATTAGTTTCCCCAAACTCTTTGCTGAGCTCAATGGACTCCTTGGCCAGGTAAAAAGAGTTGGTATGGTCGGCGCCGGCAGAATGCCTCAGGAATGCTACAGCCAGATTATCGATGGTTTCACCGGATGCGAGATGGTAGACATCTCGGAAGAATTCCTCACACTTAGATACATTAAGTCTGACTGGGAACTGGAACAGATTGCTGCAGGTTTTGCTCTCGCTGATCTTGCACACGAAGCAATGCTCAGTGCTATTAAGCCAGGAGCAAGTGAAATCCAGGTAGCAGCAGCAGGCGAATATGCAGTCCGCAGCAAAGGCGCAACTGGATTTGGCTTTACTGCCATAGTCGGAAGCGGTGCCAGAGCAGATGCGGTTGTTCCGACTGCCAGCTCTAAGCAGCTTGTAGATGGCGAAATCGTAATGGTTGGACTGGCTCCTAAAGTCGCTGGCTACAACGGAGTTATGGGTGACAGCATTGCAGTATCAGGTAAGATGACTGCTGAGCAGGCTGACTGTTACAAGTTCCTCAAAGAGGCGCTAAGGCTGACAAAAGCCATGTTGATCCCAGGCAAGACTGGAGCTGAAGTTGATGTTCCGGCAAGAGCACTATATGCAAAACATGATATGCTCAAATATATCGTATGTCCTTTCGCTCATACAATCGGACTCCACGAAGCTGAGGCCCCATTCTTCGGTCCAAACAGCAAAGACGTAATAAAACCGGGTATGGCAATCTGCGTAGACGTAAGCTTCTTCGGACATCCAACCCTGTATGGTGCCAGAATCGAGACCGGATACCGTATCACCGAAGATGGTCCCGTACCATTCAGTCCTAAGATGGACAAATGGCTTACGCAAGACTAGTAACAAACCCGCATTATTCATGACTGACTCAGCTTTTGCCCCTACTGCCGGTCAAAAGCAAAGCTTGGTGAATAAAGCGGGCTAAATAAAAACCACAATAAAATCATTGTAAACCCCATGGGGATGTGGTAATATACATTAAGGATCCTGCAGTGTTCGAGTATTGCCGAGGAAGTTTTGAGCCGACACTCATACTTCATGGAACCTGACTCGTAAACTCTAGTGGCAGTCTCTGCAAGGAGAAATCGCGACGAGTTGCGGAAGGTTCCGCCCTGTTTTCTAGGGTTCAAAAACTCGGTAGGCAGACGGCACAGGTGGGTCAATCCTAAAAAAAACGCCTCCGGAGCAATCCGGAGGCATTTTTCGTATTTCATGTCATTCTGAACGTAGACTTGTCATTCTGAACGCAGTGAAGAATCTGCTTTTAGGATTGAAATCCTTCACTGCGTTCAGAATGACAA
The DNA here is from genome assembly GCA_942493375.1 of Abditibacteriota bacterium. Taxonomy (GTDB): domain Bacteria; phylum Armatimonadota; class UBA5829; order UBA5829; family UBA5829. The sequence goes on from OW818698.1 coordinate 2,885,305, forward strand.
GTATTATTTCAACCAGGTTATACTCTTTATAAAAGTCTCAAACCTTGGTTTGGCTTCATCGAACTGGGATTCCACAGCTCCAAGCGTCATTGTATACGCAATCTTCTTGCGTATAACCAAGATTACTATACACTTCAGGGGTATCTTTTGTTCCCCATAAAACGCAGTGTAAACCCACTTACTGGCAGGAGTCCCACCTATCTTTATTTTTGATTTGGATATTATCTTGAATCCATCAGTGCCACTGGTAGCATTTTGCTCACTGGCTTTCTCATATTCCGCCAGAGTAGCGCTCCCCACGCTCTCCTTGAGAATACTCAGGCTGGAAGTAGCCGGAGCACCAGTCAACAGCATTACAGCACCTTTTGGAGGATTCGGATCGTTCTTCCAGTCGGTAGGCAGCAGCAGCGAGATCACTTTACTCTTGTCTGATATTCTAGTAGGTTTGCCCAAAGGCGCTTTCTTAGCTGGCGGGCTCGTTTTCTCCCAGACAACACTTCCCAACATACTATCGAATGCTGCAGCACTCTGATCATACAGATTTTCAAGAACCCCACAAGTGATTACATAGGCTGTATTGCCATTTATAATGAATACAACTTTACACTTTATAGGAGTTTTATCCTGTCCTACTTTTGCAGTATATACCCACGAACCTGCTTTGACTCCACCTATCTCCATGCTTTCCCGGGTCAGTATAGTAAAGTCGAACATTTCAGGATCACGACTGGTGTTGGTTTCACTGAGTTTCTCGTAGTCTTCCAGGGATATAGACACGTTGTGCTCGGGTATGATATTGAGGTTTGCCCCTGAGTTTTCAGGCCCACGCAGCATCAATACTATCCCCTGTTGAGGATTTGCTTCAACTGACCACCCTTCAGCCATCTCGATAGACAACCTTTTATCTGAGTCAGTAACTCTTTCAGCGCAATTACTTGTAACTTGAAGGCTCACAAGCAGCGCGATAACGAGCATCCAGGTTCTGGTCATATGTAGCTCCTTTAAATACACAGTTGTAGTGCCAGGCACTCATACATTATATTCCAGCTAACCCGCTTTATTCACCAAGCTTCGCTTTTGTCCGGCAGTAGGGACAAAAGCTGAGTCAGTCATGAATAATGCGGGTTAAGCAAATCTTTTAGAGATGGATTTGTTTATTGAGTTATTTCTCCATACTAGCTGCACAATATCCCACAACCTGCTTATGGTCGCCAATGATGTCTCCGGATGTATAGTAAGCCAGTTTCTGAGTCTTTGTTGCTCCAAGAGCCTTACAAGCTACTATCGCCGCTGCCGTTCCGGTTGCTCCACACATGGATATCGAATTCGCCTCTACTGCCTTCAACAGGCCTTCAGCATCCAGGGCAAGGATCTTCTCGATCGCAATCGCATCTTTGGATTTGGCGATATCCTGAGGTTCATAGTGAGATAAGTCTGTGCTGGATATGACCAGTGCATTCTTCCCAACCAGTGCATTGGCTATGGCAGTTCCCAGATCATTGACAAGCTCGATGGCATCTCCCAGTGAAAGATGAGCTATGCTTATGGGAACGACCTTGACTTTGTGCCCACCAATGAACTGTAGAAACGGTATCTGCACTTCAATGGAGTGCTCTTTGAGATGGGCTTCGTCATCCTCCCGGGCGAACTTGGAAGTAGATAGAATCGCTTCTGCAACTTCAGTATCTATGTGCACCGTTCCAAGAGGAGTAAGCCAGTTGGTAGATGATGCAACCGCTGCTGCCTCTCCTAACCCATGATGGTTCGGCCCCAGAATCACCACGGTTTCCGGAAGTCCATCAGCAGCCAGCCTGCTATAAGCATGAGCGGCTGCAGGACCGGAATAGATATAGCCTGCATGCGGTGCAACCAATCCTATCACATCACCAGTGCGCTCCTGCTGCCGATGGATTATGGGAATACGTCCTGGTCCATGAACATTCAGAAAGCAGCGCTCAATATCCTTGGTAAGTAAATCCGGATCCCCGTTATAAAAGGTTCCTGCAACTGCTGGTCTACGCGACATTTTATTGCCTCCTGTGTATGGTGAAGCAAGTTAATGGTTCTGTGCCTAATATATTACATTATATCTCAGTATCTAAACATATAATCAGATAATATCATTATGTGGGGGCTTGTTAATCAACAATGTCATTCGAACGAAGCAAGGAATCTGGGGACGATTGTCATTCTGAACGCAGTGAAGAATCTCAAGGGTATTGTCATTCTGAACGCAGTGAAGAATCTCTATCTTGTAAAAGCAGATTCTTCACTGCTTTCAGAATGACAAAAAGTGTGGCGTGTCTAAATTCAGGACATGCTGTCCATTATGTCCGATATGGTCATTTGGGCTGCACATATTGTTTCATCTGCAGCACCATAATACACTGTAACAACCTCTCCCCTAACAATGGCACCGCATGTGAAGACCACGTTGCTCTTGAACCCGGTAGTCTCATAACGGGCTTCAGGGGCTAAAATCGGCCTGACTGATTTACTCAGAACCTTTGATGGATCAGCATAATCCAACAATACTGCACCCAGGCAATAATGATCTTCCAGTGTAGCAGCGTGGTAAATCTCCAGCCAGCCTTCGTTGACGCGGAACGGCACTGCACCACCACCAATTCTACCACCCTCCCAGGTTCCTGTTGAACAACCCAACAGGAATTTGTGTCCTCCCCAGTGGATCAAGTCATCTGACCAGGCTAGCCACATGTTCGGACTTCCAATCATTTTTGGTTGAGGACGGTGTAATGCGGCAAATCTGCCGTTGATTTTGGCAGGGAAGAGCATTGCATCCATGTTTTCAGGCGGCAGGATAATTCCATGTCTGTTCCATATAATAAAGTCCCTGGTGGATGCCAGGCATTGCGTAATTCCAGTCGGGGAAACTCCCTTGTAGACCACATAGTAGGTATCTCTGATTTTAGTTATGCGGGGATCTTCTATTCCATATCTTTCATATTCAGTCTGGGGGAAGAGTGCGGGGTGTTCATCTATTACGAAGTGGATACCATCCAGACTGCGGGCAATACGCAGGTGAGATATACTGGTCAGGTAAAGCGCATCCGGGAACACAACTACTCTGGGATCGGAGACATCGATGTTCGGGGAGTCTAGTGCAAACTCCACGATCTCAGGCCTCAGAGATTCCTCGCCAAGCATCGGTACAAGCACACTGCGTTCCGGATTCGGGTTAACAGGTCTTTCGGCGACTCTCATCAGAAGGATTGTCTCTTTACCAAACTCAATTACCCCGGGGTTGAATGCACAGAGAACCTCATATCCTTCCATCGATGGCTTAACATCGGCAGGAGTAATCAGCGGATTCTCCACAAAACGCTTAACTGACATCTAGAATACCTCCAAGTGGCGGGGAAACATTATTATCTGTTTACTCATAGCCTATTATATACCACTTTCACCATTTATCTATTACAAAAATATACAGGCTGCACCAAACTGTCGCATAGTATTACCTCACGCAAAGCCGCAAAGACGCTATAAGGATAAATTTGCACCAGTGTAATGGTGTATAAACATTTATATGAGATAGTTCGAATGTCCCAACTCTATTTGTATTAATTAATACGGAGACATACGGAATCACATTCCTCTGCATTTTCTTTGCGTTTTGGCGGCTTTGCGTGAGAATAAAATATTTGACATTAGGAAGCATTGGAGGCTACGATGTTCCTCAGATGCACTCCATTATGAGGTTATTATTGACATGACAAACAGAGAGAGATTTCAGAAAACATTTGCATTTCAGCCCGTAGACAGACTGCCTGTTATTGAGTGGGCTGGTTGGTGGAACCTGACTATAGACAACTGGCACAAGCAGGGATTATCTGAAGAACTGGTGGATGCGAACGATATCCGGGACTTCTTCGGACAGGACTCCCACAGGCAAATGTGGATAGGAGCAACCGGACCTGATTGCCCACCCAGGAGCAGTGAGAATCCTCTTATAAAGGACAGGCAGGATTACCTGAATCTCAAACCTTATCTATATCCCATCCAAGCAGTGAACAAAGAATACCTGGAAATGTGTGCCAAAGAGCAGGCATCGGGCCACAGCGTAGTATGGTTAACTCTGGAAGGCCCTTTCTGGTATCCGCGGACAATGTTTGGAATTGAACCTCATATGACCGCGTTCTACGATCAGGCCGATCTGATGAAAGAAATGAATGAGGACCTGCAGGAATGGTCTATCAAATGCTATGAAGAGTTCTGCAGCATATGCGTGCCGGACTTTATGACATTTGCAGAGGATATGTCCTACAACCACGGGCCAATGATCGGAAAGAACTTGTTTGAAGAGTTTATTACACCTTTCTACCGCAGAGTAGTCCCTGTAATGCGTGATAAAGGCACGGTAGTTATAGTAGACACCGATGGAGATGTCACCCACCCGATATCCTGGTATATGGAAGCAGGAGTGCAGGGATTTTTGCCTTTGGAACGCATGGCCGGCGTAGATGTCTCAGCAATCCGTAAAGAACACCCGGATGTAATCCTCCTGGGAGCCTTCGACAAAACAGTCATGCACCTGGGAGAAGAAAGAATGCGAATGGAGTTCGAAAGACTCCTGCCTGTAATGAAACAAGGCGGCTTCATCCCCTCCTGCGACCACCAGACCCCACCAGCAGTATCTATGGATGACTATTGGCTGTATATGAAACTGCTGAGGGAGTATTGCGAACTGGCTGCTGGGTGAAGGGAATGATTATCCGCAGATTTCGCAGATTTTCGCAGATTAGGGAAGGGAATTTTTGAAACCATAAGATTGTCAGAATTGGCTGGTCTTATGACCAGATAATTTGGGTAGACTATTATCATACAGACATTCAATGGAGAGTGATATGGAACGAATAAAGCATCTCAATGACCTGGTTGAATTCCCCAAAGAAGGTATTCTAAGCAAGACAATACACGAAGTTCCATCGGGTGAAGCTGATTTGTTTATGCTTCCCAAGGGTGGTAAAATATCCGGGCATACATCCTCACGCGACGCCACAGTGATGGTTGTGCAGGGTGAAGGTGAGTTTATGCTGGGAGATGAGTGGCATAAAGTGAAAGCAGGAGACTGGTTCTATATGGAAGCAGGACTAATCCACGCCCTTAGCGCCACAGAGGATATGGCTATTCTGCTTACATTGTTTGGGAAGTAGAATATCCCAACCGATATATGCATCGGTATCATTGATGCCGATGCACTACCTTTAATAATCTGTCCGTTGTCTCAAAACATGATTGCCCGCATCGATTAATCCCCCTCCCTTTTCATAAGCATGAAGGTAGATACCTGACTGGTATCGAAGTAGGTTGTGTCCGCTATTTTCCAATTTCAAATCATATGGAGCTATATTTTGAGTGATATTATTAACCTCGCTAGAGTTGAACCTTGGGATTCCGGTGCACCGGCTATTCACGGACCTGATATTACCGGTGCGTCGGCGAATAAACCGTTCTCATACAGCGTTCCCGTAACCGGTGAAAGACCTCTTTCATTCAAAGCTGAAGGTCTGCCGGAGGGTCTGCAGATAGATCCCAATACCGGTCATATCTCCGGCAGCATTGAGCGCGATGGGGAATATAAGGTCCTGCTCACTGCTGAAAACGCTCATGGAAAGTCAGAAAAAGAGCTTGATATTGCGATCGGGAAAGGCCTTGCGCTGACTCCTCCTATGGGTTGGAACAGCTGGAACGCATGGCGGCGATGGGTGGATGATAAGAAAGTGCGGGCAGCGAGTGATGCGTTAGTGACCAGCGGTCTTGCAGCCAGGGGTTATACATATGTTAATGTAGACTCCTGCTGGCAGGGAGAACGCGGCGGCAAGTTCAATGCAATCCAGCCAAACTGCAAGTTCCCGGATATGCAGGCGCTGGTTGAATATGTCCACAGTAAGGGCTTGAAGTTCGGCATATATTCAACACCCTGGGTTGAGCCCTGGGGATGCACCGAAGAAGAAGCCAGTGCTGACTGGGGCGGCGGCGCTCTTATCGGTTGTTCGGGTGGAGAGCCTGATCCGGAGCATTTACCGTTTCTTATTCAGGACAGAAAATATGTTGGGATTGATAAATATGAAACTAATGATATCGCTCAGTGGATTGAATGGGGAATAGACTTTCTCAAGTACGACTGGGCGCCGACCGACCCGAAATCCCTGGAGCGGATGAGCGTACCTCTGAAGGCAGCACCGCGCGATATCATAATGAGCGTATGCACGAATGCCAATATTACCTGGGCCGATGCCTATCTCAAACATACCGAAATGTGGCGGGGGAGTGAGGACACTGAAGATCAGTGGAAAAGCGTAATACTGAACGGGTTCTACATGGATGACTATGCAGGATGTGAGGACTGGCGGACTAAAATCCGTCCCGGAAAGTGGAATGACCTGGATATGACTGCTCTGGGCCCTCAGTTTGATACAATGACAACCACCCAACCCAATCGCCTGACACAGGATGAACAGATAACTCACATGACTTTGTGGGCGCTTTATCCGTCTCCCCTCATTCTCAGCTGCGACTTGAGTGCTATCAACGATTTTGAACTCCGGCTCTTTGGCAATGAAGAAGTAATCGCTGTCAACCAGGATCGATTAGGAATAGCCGCAACCCGAATCCGGGAAACAAGGGCCAGGAAACTGGGAAGCAATCAACTTCATAACTCACGTATCCAAGCCCGTCCGCTTGCAGACGGCAGTATAGCAATCGGCATCTTCAACCTGTCGGAGGAGAGCGATACTATAAGCATACTTGCAGAAGACCTGAATATCCCACGCGGATTCAAAGCACGCAATCTGTGGGAGAGAAGAGATATGGGCAGTTACGACACCAGCCTGGAAATCAAAATCCCATCCCACGGTGCCCAGATGCTGCGAATATATGGGAAATGAGATCCGTAAGTGAATGATATGATCTGGAACGGGGTGATGTGGAACCATCTCATCTACCCCGAACACTCCCCTATCGGAACAGATGACGATTCAGTGCTGACCGATTGGGCATCGGATGCCATTCCGGACTTTGTGGTCTGCCTTGCGCTTGATGGCTTCGAGGCTGCCTATCATTCAGTCCTGGATGTCCTGCAACAACAACTGCCGCAGGAGTATCATCTACTGGCAGGATTTACGCACGGTAACTCCTTATATTTCTGCGGCCAGAGTTCGGATGATCCTGATCATGTGCTTTCAACAGTTGAGAAAATCAGGCAAAATATCAGCGTGGCTCTGGACATCACGTGCACCGCTGGAATAGCATTCCTCAAAGATAAAAATATGCGCGGCTGGACCTGGGCTGCACAGAGAGCTGTTGTGGCTCAGAGGAGAAAGCTGCGAGAGGGTTCAGGACGGGTACACGTATTTGATGATTCTTACATCCCGTCGGAGTTCTCATTTGGGATATACCGCGGGCTCGAAGAACAACTCCACAGCCTTGTCCGCAGTGGAGATACTTCCGGTGTGGATGCATTTCTATCTGAAGCAAGCAAGCTTTTATTTACCGACCAATATCTGGCACTCAATCACCTCAGACCAGTGCTCCAGACTCAGATTATACTGATGTCACACGAACTCAGGAGCATCGGAGGTAATTCCGACGATATAGCAGAGCAGACTGAACAGATACTTGCCCGGATGACCTCTACTTACGATTATTCGGTAATCAAGGATATATTCGAGGAATCGGTCATATGGTTTGTAAACAGGTCAGCCGATCTTTGCAGTCAACATGCAACCAGGCTGGTATCCAGGGCAGAGACTCTATTAAGTGAACACCTGGCTGATCTTGACCTCAGCCTGCAGATGATTGCCAGGTTAACAAATTCTAATCCCTCCTACCTCAGCCGGGTATTCAAACAGCAAAAAGGCACAGGTATCACCACTTTCATCAATGCAAAAAGGATAGAACTGGCCAAGAGACTGCTGTCGGACCACACTAAAAGCATCACCGATATAGCCTATGATCTGGGTTTCGGAAGCCTGACTCATTTCGAGCGCACATTCAAGTCTATTACCAACTACACCCCCTCCCAATACCGCCAGTCAAAAATTGTCGTAAACAAGTAACTCCCCGTGTAGCCGCATTTCCATTCAAAACAATATCCTTGTTGTATAAATGCTATCAAGCATATAACTGATTACTATTTCGCGTGATCATTGTCATCCTGAGGAACGAAGGATCTGCTTTTTATCCGGAAAAGCAGATCCTTCGTTCCTCAGGATGACAAATTCCAGCAACTTTGAACTGTTACATACAAAGGAGTTTAGCATGTCAGAAGACTTTACATCGCAATTCAAGGAACTCGCAGCATCTGTCGGAGCTGACTTAGTGAAGATCGCTTCAATTGATCGCTTTGAAGGCATCTCAAAGCAAAACCACCCGGCATCGATCTTTCCTGAAGCAAAATCTGTTGTAGTTATTGCAAAAAGAATAGTCAGGGGAGTTCTCAGAGGGGTAGAGGAAGGCACCCAGTTCGATTCTTACCATCTCTATGGCCGGACCTGGCTAAACAACCGCAACCTTGCTATGTCTACACTGAAAGTTGCAGAATTCCTGGAAGAAAATGGCTGGGAAGCAATTCCACTACCTAACATTCCTTCCCAAATGCCTACTATGGGCATCCCCGTCCGCGAAGGTCAACCGGCGCCTAATGTTTTGGTAGATATGGATGATGCGGCAGTGCGGGCAGGTATGGGAGAGATAGGGTTCTGCGGTATGCTGCTGACCCCTGAATTCGGGCCCAGGCAACGGCTGCAGGCAATAATTACCGATGCTCCCCTGGATGCTGACCCAATTCTTGAAGAACCAATATGCAACGGATGTAAAGAACACGCAACCTATTGCCCAATGGGAGCGATAAATGCTGATTCTGTTAAGACTATAAGTATCTGTGGTAAAGACATGCCCGTTGCTTCTATCGACCATTCTATCTGCAAATCCTGTAAAAACGGCGCATGCCCGAGTATGTTTTACCAGGATGGTCCAGCAGACAGAAACGCAGCAATCTGCACCAGAAGCTGTATCCAGTTCCTGGAAGAGTCCGGCAGAGTCAGCAATACCTTCCACAACCCTTTCAGGCAGCGACCAGCATGGGGATTTGTAACCAAAGAGACCCGCCTCGGGGATGGGGAGGGCAATTAGATGTCTGTTACGAAAGCACAACTGAGAGAATTTGCCCTTAAAAACGGATTGGATCTTTTCGGAGTAGCGAATATCGAACGGTTCGAAGGTGCACCAGCTAGAATGCATCCGGCTTCTATTATGCCATCGGCTAAGTCCGTGATTGTTGTCGGGAAAGCAATCCTGCGCGGAGGTTGGAGAGGTATAGAAGAGGGTACCTACTGGCCCAGCTACACATATTTTGACTACCATGGCCTTATGAACAGCTTTTTCATCGCCAATCCTCTTTACGACCTCGCCTGTCTGATAGAGGATAACGGCTGGGAGGCTTTCCCATACTATCCCGGTGTTCCGGAAACTCAACTCGATACGGAGCCTTTACGGGAAGGAGCTGTGTCTCCAAATGTCCATCTGGCAATAAGAATTGCAGGAGTTGCAACCGGAGTCGGTGAGATGGGTTGGTCGAAAGTATTCCTCACAAAACAATTCGGTCCAAGGCAGCGCCTGCATGCAATTATTACAGATATGCCCATCGAGCCTGATCCATTAATTGAGCCCGGGACTATCTGCAATAAGTGCATGAAATGTGTCAGCGGCTGTCCGGGAGCAATTCCTCATATTAAAGACGGGAAGTCCATCAAGATCAAGATTGAGGATACAACATACGAATGGGCTGATGTAGACATGGGCAAATGCACATTGATGTACCACGGAGGTGATCCCCGAGTCTCCCCATTCATCCACAAATCGCTGCCAGGTTGGGACTTCGATGTCACTAAGCAGGAAGTCTCAGAGGAAGTAGCATATAAACTCGCCTGGACGCTATCTACTGCAGGTTGGCGCAAGACCCACGAGTTTCCGGCAGGCAATGTCATAGAGGGACACTCTTTCCTAAGCAAATGGGGAATGGGTGACGACACCGAAGGATCAAGTTACGGTATAGAAGGTTCCAGAGGTTGCATGCGATCATGCTTTAATGAACTTGAAAAATCCGGCAGAATCGAACGAACATACAAAAACGGAGACTTTATAAAACGTCCCAGATGGTTGCTGCCATCAAAGGTGAATGATACCCCGTAGGGTATAGCTTTTATTAGTCTCGAACGACCTATATTGGCCATCTGCTAATAATCAGGCAGGTGGCCATCTTCCCCAGTAACTGTTTCTGATTGGTTAGCAGACATGTGTTGTATTGTTTTCGCAGCTAATCCAATAACTTTCTTGATTTTATACCGGCGCACAACTGTTTTGTAACTTCATCTGCCATTTGATTGGTCACGTCAGAAGTCTTGTCCTTGATGAATGCATAGTTAAACACTCCATAAAGATTTTTGCCTATACTGTAGTTCACAAACAAGGAATCTTCTGATAAATATGTATCTGGTTTACCATCGGTATTTATACAGTGAATGAGCACATTAGTAACATGTCTTTTGCGCCTTATTGTCGGAGGTATTACTTTACGGTATATCAGATATTCCTGGATCTTGCGTTTTTGTTCATCCACCCAAGAATCATGTCCGTGGTAACCAGTCTCCGGATCTGCAAATTCTAAATCGCGCGCTCTATCTGCTGCAATAGCACAATCCACTTGAACCTCAGCTTTCCATTTTGCATAGGGAGCAATTGGCCAACAAAACCACCTGGGGGCTCGTACGACCAGTATCATACTGGGATTAGCTGCAATAGCCTCATTGATTGATCCATAAATAGTGGTTTTACATGGATATTTGCGTGTGGATGATCTCATTGAACGGCAAGTATTCGGTAAGGTATGAGTCAATTTTTGGGCAATCTCTTCTTGAAATTGCCGTTTTCCAGCATCTTTCTTCGGTGTTACAATTGCTATATCGCGTAAACTTTTAGGATCCAAAGCTGTGTATGCCCCAAAATGAGTAGAACAGTGCGTTCTGGAATTCCACCAGGTATATTCAATTATGAACGGAGAAATCCAGTAAACCAATATCATCAATAACGGAATGTAGATATGTAGTACTCGTCGTTTACCATTACTGTTTATCGTTGTTTCATCTAAAACGCAGCCTCCTCTATGTCACCATATGATGATGTTTCAACATCATACCACGCACTCATGTCTGGTTATCAGCAGAAATGAATACCAAATTATGGCATAGCATATCACTGGGGTCAATATATATTACAAGTTCTACCTCACTTACTCATACTGCCAGAAACAATCTCGCAAAGTAGTCTGTAAATAAATATGTTATAGTTATCCTTCCAAATATGAACTTGAGTGCCTTTTGGCGTGTCTTTGTAGGTGGGGGTAAAAAGTGGACAATACTAAACTTACCGACAACCTGCTTATGGACCTGATACGGACGCGCGACGTGGATGGGTTCGATACACTCAGGCTTCGGTATATGTCTTCGCTCCACCACCATTTAAATTCTGTTGTGCATAACTCTGAAACCGCAGAGGATCTTCTGCAGGAGACTTTTTTGCGGGTTTGGACAAGATCTGAACAATGGGATGGTCGGGGCAGCGTAAAAGCATGGCTTTTCAGAATAGGTACTAATCTGGCGCTGAACTCCTTACGCTCTCCTAAAAACCGGAAAGAAACACCTTTGGACATTGACCGGGTGGAAGAGGATTACAATGGTCGGTACGAAGCAAGTTTAATGGCTGATCCTGCTCAGGATCCAGAGCGAGTTTTTGAGCGATCGCAAACACGTTCAGATATCCGCAGACTGGTCAATGAACTCCCGGAAGAAAAGCGTGAACTGATCCGGTTGGTATATGAGTCTGAGATGGAGATCAAAGAGGCAGCTGAGATAATGGGTATTCCGGAAGGAACTGCTAAATCCCGTTTGTTCTACTCCACTAGATACCTTTCTCGTGAATGGAGGAATCAGGAAGATGAGTAATTCTATGTATGGCAATTGTGAATCCTGTGCTCCCTGGCATAAGGCTTCATTCGATAAGTTTATTTCAGAATCGCTGCCCGGAATCCTTGCACAAAGGCTCCCATTGACAGGCTATTCGGTAGACTCCGAAAGTGAATACCACTGCAGAATAGTGGTAACAATAGCTGATATCGAAGTTGAATACAATGTGCTTCAACCCGACAAAGCAGGGATATTCGAGGTTGATGGTAAGCCTTATGTGGTGGTTCCAATGGCAACGAGTGAGGACCTGGAGAATGCTGATGTCCGCTGCGTTGGGGAACAGCTATTCGATTATGTGGAATCGAAACTGGGAGAAGCTGCAGGTGGGCTCCCCTGGGATGAGCAGTTGATCAGAGCATGGGTGCCTCTGGATAACTGGGTATATGAAGTTGTTACATCAGTAACTGCAGACCCGGTGGGCCGCTGGGCATCCGGACAACCTGTAGATACATCAAACGGTGTTGCATTCAGAACCCATCTGAGGAGAATCGTCATTCCGGATATCTCGGATGTAATCCATCCCAGTCAATTCAGCAGAGTCTGTCCATTTGAATTTCCGGAAGGCCCAAACCTCGGGCATGTGTTCAGTATTGCCCTGGGTGCAACCATACAGAATAGAAAGATCGTTATCACTGATAACACACCTGTTGCATCCCTGGGGTTAATGGCTTCCATGGTCCCATTTCTGGAGCATAATGATCCTACGAGGCAGACATTTGGGGTCAATATGATACGTCAATGGATGATTCCGGATGAGACCGAACCAGCTCTAATTCAGACCGGCAATGAACCGGATGCCCCGGGTGTACAGTGTGGACGGAACCTGCTGACAGCATATATATGCTATGGTGCTGAGACCTATGAAGACTCGATTGTAGTCAGCGAGACCTGCGCCAGGAAACTAGGAACAGGTGGTCCAGCTAAGATTGGGGATAAACTGAGCAACAGGCATGGAAGCAAGGGTGTAATAGGAAAGATTCTACCTGATGACCAGATGCCACACATGTCCGATGGCACACCAGTCGAGTTAGTTTTCAGCTTTATCGGTTTCCACACACGCTTGAACCTTGGTCAACTTCGCGAAGCTGTGATGGGAAGGATTGCTAAATCTGAGGGTGAAACATTGCTGATCAAACCGTTCGCGGCGCCAGGTGAGGATGAAATCAAGGCAAGACTCATCACTGCAGGTCTACCGGTGGATGGAATGGACAAGCTGACGATTGGGCGAAACGGTAAGGAGATGGAATACCGCAGCACAGTGGGCTGGGTCTACTGGGGCAGAACATATCATATATCGGATTACAAGATACACTCGGGGGTAACTGGGAATTACCTTAATCTTCAAGGAGAATTTGAATACTATATCCTGAGAGATATCGAATGCTTTAATACCATAAGGAGTATGTATAACACATGCTCCGCAGATCGATCTGACATAGACGAATTCGTTAAAGCAGTTTCTACAGGAACTATCAAACAGTCCGGTTACCCATCTCCTGCATTTATAAGGCTACAAAAGCATTTGAGATTAGCGGGGATTGATTGCAAAATGGATGATACAAATGGTCTTGCATTTGCCCTTAAAGAGCCGGAAGGTGATACTATCTCTCTAGCTTCACCAGTTCTCCATCCCTGGTTAAAGGGGCATACTATCAATTCAATCTCTCTGGATCCACCAATTCCACACCCCTGGTTGAAGAGGCATACTGTCAATTCAAGGGAATGCCTGGATCAAACAAGCAAACTACAGGCTTTGGAAGAGTCCAATAACAAGTTGAAAAAAGCAATGCTTAGCAATGCGCCTGAATCTCTGCTGGAAAAGGCAAAGAACGATCTCAGAAACTGTGTAGATAGATATTTCAGCTCCCTGATAATTCCTGAAACTCTGAGGTTCAATAACCGGGTTCTGTTTAGTGGAAGAACTGTTGCAGCACCTGATGGCAATCTGCGACTCGATCAAATTGGATTGGCAAATGAGATTGCCTGGACTGTGTTTGGCCCATTAGTTGTCAGGGAGATGGGTGATGACAAATCCGTAACAGAACGGACAGAAGAAGCTGCAGAGGCACTGGATCGTATAATGGCAGACTCATGGGTGGTAGTGAATCGAGCGCCTACATGTATTCCAACAGCGATATTAGCATTTCATCCTGCAAGAATTCCTCATAATGTACTAACCATCAATCCGCTAATCTGCTACCTGACAAATGGAGATTTTGATGGCGATCAGATGGCAATGTTTCTACCCATTAGTGAGGAAGGGCAACGTGAAGCAGGTGAGAAACTATCTGTAGCCGGACATCTCAGAAGAGATCCTAATCTGTATGGATGCACGTTTATAAGGCATGAAGCATTGTGGGGACTGGCAAAACTTAGCACTACCCCAGGGGGTATGGAAGAGATAGAACACATAACCGGAATGTCCTTTCCTGCAGCTGGTCTAGTTGATATGGAGATGGTTTCAAGTGCGATTAAGAGAGTGATAAAGGAACGCGGTATCGATCCGGCATTGGAGGTGATCACTGCTTTATACAAGAAAGGGATCGAAATAGCCAGTGAATCCGGGGCTTCCATCAGTCCGTTCTGCGGATCGAATCTGAGACTTCCGGAGCTTCCAGCAGATAACTCTGAGACTAGTTGGCAGGAGTATGAATATGAAGTAATAGATACCCTGGAGGGTATAACTGACTATACAAACTCAGATATCGGTCCTCAGATTCTGGCAATAAAATCCAGGGCTAGAGGAGGAGTCAGGCAATTGATGCGTGCTGTAAGTCCTGTTGCTCCAATTAGGAATGCCAGTGGACAAGAAGTAGTTATTCGCCACAGCCTGCTGGATGGACTCTCCCCAGAGGAAATTTACGCTTTCATTGCACAGTCCAGAAGAGGATTGGCCAGAATGTCAGATGATATGGTCAGAGAAGCATATGGTGTAAGGAGAAGCAAGACAACCAATGGATTCGGAGTGATGGCGCGGGCTATGAGAGCTGCACAGGTAGAAAACATGATGTTTGTTCCTGAGGTCACGATAACACGAGGAATTAAATCCTCACAACCTGGAAAAATAATAGCCAAAGCCGCTGCAGCAGGTGAACGAGATCCGCTGACGGATTTGGATACAAGGTTGTTTATGGGATTAGTGTAAAACCAGCGGTGCATCGGCGTCTATGGCGCCGATGCATATTTAGTTACTGCGTATAAGCACAGCATCGGAAGGCAGTATTTGATTCTCTTGCCAAGCATAGTATTCAAGAATGTTGTGGCTCACATAGACATCGTAACCTGCTTCAGATAATGTGGTTGTAACATTGTTTGGAATATAAGAGTGTTTCAGAGTGCCATTAAAGAATATCCAGGGATCGGGTGATTCCGGAGGTGATAGATTATCGATGTTTATAAAAGAACCACCACATTTCAATACATCCCTCAGTTTGTCGATATCATTCCTGGGCTGTCGGAAATATGTCAGAAGTTTCTGAATATCTTCCTCAATCATTAACTCAACTATCTGGTGTGATATATCCGATGTACTCGGAACAACAATACATGCACCGCGCCACCATCTCCCCGGCCACCAGGATATTTCGGATAACCGGGATATCGGAACACGGCAAAAGACATCTTTCTTTTCGGATACTACTGTCCAAATATCCTTAGTGCTGCTTGCATCAAGTGCCTGCAACAGTTCATCACTCGCATCGTGTGAGTAGAGGTAGGCTACCAGAGCATTGTTATATAGACTAGCAAGCAGACTTCGCATGATGTATCCATCTTCACGCCAGACAACGCAGTCAGAACGGGTATCATTTCCGGGTGTTACACTCTTCATGCGGGGCATGATCGCCATTCTCCAGATGCCTGGAATCTTCTCATGACCGGACTTATTCCACCCCACTGTTTCCCAACGATCAAGCGGGGTCATTGGATCATCAATAAATACCACGACTTCCTTCCGAGACTGCTTATTTTCGGACATCTGAGTGGTTAACGATCGTGAATCAATATCGTCCATATTTCAACCCCAGCTCATAAAACGTCTTGTACTGCTCGAAGCTAACATTATCCGGGATGGAATGGTCTGAATGAAAGATGTAGCCACCGCCTTGTTTAGCGAATGTAACTTTGGTTCTGACTTCTTCTTCCAGTATATGTGGATCGCCTGATATTTTACGTGCATCCAGACCGCCTATGAATGACAGTTTTTCACCATACTGTTTCTTCATTTCCAGCAAGTCCATGCCTGCCTTTACTTCCAGAGGCTCCAAACAATCGAGACCTCCTTCTATCAACATTGGCACCAATTCAGTAATGCAACCACAACTGTGGAGGATTACTTTCAGACCTTTGCTGTGAAAGAAGTCGAAAACGCGCTTGTGGGTGGGAAAGAGGAGTTCCTTATACATAGCCGGGGAGAAAAGAGATGCGTTTCTGTAGCCCATGTCGTCAGATAAGTATGCCGCATCGAATTCAAATCCGGATAAAAGCATCTCTTCGAACACATTTATTACAATCTCACCTGATGCTTCGAACATATCCCGAACCCAGTCCGGATCCTCAGCCATCGCCATAAGCAGCGGTTCTGATCCCACCATGCTCTGGATCTGATCATATCCCATTCCACCTTCATACACAAGAAACTGGCCCTCTGCTTTTTTCTTCCGGCAAAACTCCAGACCATTTTCTACATCAATACGGCCAGACATATCTCTAAGTCTTGGCTTGTGTTCTTCCCATGAATTCCTGTCTTTGACAATAAAATCTGTGTAGTGTGGAGTCGAGGTCATATGCTTCCATTGTTTATAATGAGCGCCACTGCTATTTACTCCGGTCTCATATTCGTCAGTATCCTCAAATATTGCAGGTGGGTATTTGATTGTAAGGTCTGCTCCAAAGAATTCCAGTTCGAGCTTAAAATATTCCTTTGGTGTCATATCTTCAGGAAGACCTTCAGTATGCCAGCGCGTTACAGTAGTTGCCCAGGGACTTTCATGCATTGCTACACGGTCAGCTTCTTTATGGTCCAGGGTCAACGCTATTCTTTCACATGGTAAAAGAGACATTTATAAGTCCTCCAATTGTAATCATCCTCTAGACGTACGATACCCAAGTTCTCTGGAGAGATCAAAATAGTATTTCAATGCCTCCGGGGGCACATTCCATGGGATCTGGTTTCCTATGCACATCATGTAACCGCCGGACATATTTGCTGTTTCCACCATGTCCAGAACCATTGACTTGATCTCATCCTGATTATTGCGAGACAGAACTCGATTGTCCCCTTCACCTGCTATAAAACAGTTCTCGTATTTTCTGGCGATTGTCTTGTAGTCGGTACTGGGTTCTGCGATAATTCCACTGGCGCCGCAAGCCATTATGTCATCAACAAATGCATTCACGTTGCCATCCGACATAAAAACGACCTGTTTGCCTCCGGACTTGAGGATATCCCAGAACTCCTCATATCTCGGGAAAATATACTTGTGCATCCATGCTGGTGAACAGACCGGTCCGCGCGTATTAGCAATATCATCGTGACAGAGGAAGAAGTTCACTGGCAGCCTTGCAGCAGCTCTGAATACATGCCTGTTAATTTCCGTGAACTCGTCCATTATTAGTTCGAACCTGTCATCAAGGCACGTTTCCAGAAACAGCTCCCAGCCAAACGTCAAAAGCGGCCACATAAACATAGTGTTATACCAATAAGGCATTGCTGACCCTTCATCGGGGGCTTTGTCACCATATTCAGCTGGAACCTGCTGCATAAGTTGCTTGTATATTTTGTCTTCATCCAGTAAATCAGGATTAGCAGCGAGTGGAGAATATTCAAAAACCTGTTCGGTGCTTGTGAACTCGCTGCCAAAGTCCCAACCAGTGGATATGGTATCCCCCCAGCGCACATGTCGATGACCATTCTCGTCAACACTTACTACTTCGAAATCCAGTTTCTCTTTAGGTGTGTCATCAGCCGGAACAAAAAACACCTTGTCCAGAAAGGGGTATATCTCCAGCATTTTCTCGCGGCATTGCTTTGGATGCTCATAATAATCAATGCCCGTTATATATGTCTCAGCATCCGGACAGGACCAATGCTCCCAATGAGCAATGCGTTTTGGACCACGTCCTTTGAGCGTTTCAAACCAGGAATCTGCCATCAATATAATCCTTTCTGAACCAATATCTATTCTTTCCAGTATGTGTTAGTGATCTTCAATTCCGGTCTGTAGTCGCTGAAACCGGCGTCTTCTATTCTTGCCGTCAGTATCCGGATCAGGTGGAAGTTGATGTCCTGGGGGTAATCAGCTCCATCAAGTCTTAATAGGACAGTATTCCAACCCTTCTTAATGGATAGTTTGGCAAACCCCATGTCTCTGGGCAATAGGTGGATACTTATATTCTGAAGGTGCCACGTCGGCAGTATTCCTGATGAACGGTGTTTCTTGTCTATTATTGTCTGACCATTCAGGTAAGCCTTTATCGGAGCAACACTGTTTGCCAGTATCTCGATATTGCAGTCTTCCGGGGAGTATAAGTCTGTCTGTAAAAAACGCACATAACCGGCTGGCGGAGCAAATTCAGTCAGATCATCCAGCGCATACTGCTCCTTTTCGAAACCAACAATATCCTGTGACAAAACACCTGTTTTGTCTATTGCACATATGGCTTGCGTATCTGCCTCGTTAATGCAATCGGTAACTTTCCAACATTTCATACCAGCCAGGGAAAATGAATACTGTTGTCCACATATGGTAAGTTGTATGTCATTGCGCAGTTGGATACTTCCATTACCTGAAGCTGTCAATGTAAGTGCTGTAGTCTCTATCCAGCTGCCTGGAATCACAAAAGAGCTGGCGGACAGATCAGCCTGCCAATTCTCCGGAACTCCTACGGATAGGCAGAATTCTTGTGGATCTGGGGAATTATTGGTTATCTCTACCAATATATACTTTATTTCGTCGTATCCAATGTAAGGTCTGCCTACATATTCCACCGCTACCCGAAGTTCATCATTGGAAGCCAAGACGATTTCGTTTGCAGACGGCATAACCACTGCTTCATTTTTATTTAAAAGGAAGTTCAGACCGGTCCATTCATACAAATGCTTTCGTATTGCTTCGGGATCGGCAAGTATCTGCTCTCCAAGTGCGCACATCTCGTCGGTGACACCCTCAACTGTCGGAGCAAAATCTATCCCTGGCACTAACTCTGAAACAACAACCTTAGATCCGATGGGAGCGGTCCACTCTTCTGGTATATTTTCTCTGCCTGTCCTTATACCGAGTAATGCCCCTAATGTAGCTCCGCTGCAATCGGTGTCGTATCCACAGTTGACTGCATTGCACAGTGACTCTCCGAAGCTTTCACCGTACAGCAGACCAAGCACAGCAAATCCAACATTAGCAAGCACATAGGTAAAATCGCAGACGTGTGAATAGTAAGCACATATCAGGTTTCGGAGTTTGTATACTGGAGTTGCCTTGAGGTATTCACTTCTGACAAATTCAACCACCTGTCGGATTCCACAGTCAGCTGGAATGTAAGAGAGACCAATATCTATGAGCTTGTTGGCATCGTTTTCAAAGAAGGCTGCGCTCTCAGCAGCAGCTATGAACATCTCACCATACATACCCTCCCCGGTATGGTCGCAGGAGGCATCCATGTATGCATATGCTGCTGCAATGTCCGGAAGTCCAGGGGCAATCATTGCCCAGATCTCTGCCCGAATCGTCGCGCCCATCCCAATTGTCCATGGATTGTTGAATGAACCGCTGACCGGAGGTAGCAGTCCTAAGCCCATATTTCTCTGGCCCATAAAGTATTCGGAAATATAGTAATCCGTATGCTGCTGCCAATGCTCTGCAAAATCGGAGGGTTTTATATATATCCCCTTCTTCTTGAGCATATCCAGCCAGACCAGCTGAATCTCAAAATCATCATTAGGGAGCGATTCAGTCGGCACGGGGTCATAATAATGCAGGTGCAAATACGAAGTATTCCCCTCATAAGGCGCACCCAATGTACCGCCAATGTTCTTACCAAACAAACCACCCAGTACTTTGCTTTTATAATCAGTCAATGTCATATCGTTACCTTTCGAGATACCTTACTTAGCCAATTCAATCCTGTATACAGCTTCCTGACCCGGTGCCAGTATTATCGAATGGACTGGATTGCCTTCGCTATCAGGCAGGATTCCGGTGTGAGCATAAGCTCCACCTTCGAATTCCTTGCCATACCAGTCATATGAGAATGTCCTGGAGCCCTTGGGGAAAGTTACATAGAACAACCCATCATCGGTCTGGCTGTTGTTGACGAACATCGCATATCTGTTGCCTTCAAGGTCAGCGAACTCACCGATTATCATTGGAGTCTTCTTGTCGCTCTCCACTTTCAGGATAATATCGTTGGGAGTAAACTCTAAACCCTCACCATAGATCTTTGCATGGAATGTAACCCTTGTAGATACTACCCGGTTGAAGAGATCGGTGTAGTGCCTGTGGAATCCCACTTGAACGCGGCGGATGTCATAATATGTCGGAGTCTTGTCCCAGAGTTCATCGACCGGCGACATGCGATAATTGGCGTTGGGAGCAAGCATATGGTAGAACCACCACGAGATCCCGTTAGCGCCTGAAGCGATGGATGTATTGAACTGCCAGCGGATATCATCCTGATTGGGGCATCTGTAATAAAGATGTCCAACAGACAGAATTGTATTCCAGAATGGTATTCCATTGCGCAGGGCTGCTTCGCGGTAGAATCTCAGGTTGCGGTAATAGTCGTGAACTCCCTCTTCTCCTGAGGTCATCTGCATATAGCAATCATAGCTAATCATATCCGGCTTGGCCTTTTGGACATATTCATCGAGATAATTTGGCCATGAATCAGTTCCGGCACGTTCCAGTATCCAGTTGAAGTAAGGTAACAGGTTAGCATATGGATGCAGATCGGGAGCAGCTTCTTTCTGGACTCTGTAGCACTCAAAAAAAGTGTTCTTCATATCTGCATCGGGTTCATCCCCTACGTGGAAACCGAATGTAGCCGGATGTTTTCCGAAGTCTGCTTCAGCTGCTCGAACAGCATTGGCATACTCTTCCATATTGCCTTTTTTAGCATGCCCACGGGGGTCCATGACTATCAACTTCATCCCGTATTTTTCAGCCCAGTCCAGAAGTCTTACAATATGTGCTTTCTGCTCCTCACTATTCGGGTCAAAAGATGGAGTCTGCGGAACAGTAAATCCTGCATCAGCCCAGGACTCAACCTCAGCTTCCGTCATATGATCTCCATGCTCCCTGATGTTTCCGTTGTTCCAAAAACTTATAGGAAACTGTTTTAGTCCGAACGACTTTGTTTTCTCTAGAAGAGCTCGCATCATTTTATTTACCTCGTATCAGTCTGATAGTTTTAGTAGCTTTGAATCGCCTTTTTTCATATCAAATGAAAGTCTACTGGATTTAGGATATTGCTTGCCGGTCAGGACATCGGTAACTCCGCATCCATTTGGCAGGTAGACCGTCTTTACGCCATCATCTGTCGCAGAGATACAGACATAACCGTTTCCAGCAGAAACAACATCATCAGAGTCCGCGTATATGTGCACTCCAGCCTGCCTGGCAATGTCACGCAGAAGACTGCTGGGCAGTTTTACAACACCTGAATAGACACTGCTCCAATTGTCGAATTTCCTCACTCCTACAGCAGTATCGCCTGTTTTCGAATAACTAAATAGTTTATCTGCTGACTTATCATCGACTGCAAACTGAGGGTCAATACCCATGTGCCCCGCTTCAAATGTCTTACCGTTGGCGTCAACAACCGTATCCCCGACGGTTGCAGCAACTTTTTTCAGCCGAATGCCCGTGATCTCCTCGATATTCTTCTGGTCAATCGTCCCATCCTTGATAATCCCCGGGGCATACATCCAGAGGGCAGTTTTGCCCTTACAGCAGACATATTTGCTGACCGCAGCAATCTGCTTCTTGTCTAAACAAAAAGTATCCACAAAAATATACATACGGGCATCCGGAACTTTACCGTTCACAAGATCACTGAGCAAATAGAATCCCACAGGAGCGCCTATTCTATAGTATTGATATCGGAAACTATAAATTAATGGGGCCTGCCATGCAGATGATGGACTCGTATAGAATATGCTTTTCTCGTCAACGATGACGGCAATCTGAGGTGAATAGGGTTTGAATTTAGGCATTCGTTCGCTGTAAGTATCAGCATGGGTTTTAAGATACTTCCATATTCCGTCACCTGAGAACCATCCCTCAGCCCCCAGGTCCATCCACCACAATCCTGCACCGCGCGTCAATATCTGAGAAAAATCGCGGGTCAAGACTCCATTAGTTTCGCGTTCGTCAGCCAGGCGGAAATCCTTGTGTATCTGGCTTGCCAAATATGTCCTGACATCATCCTCGGTAATCCACAATTTGCCGTGCAGAATTACAGAATCAACAGGAGCCATCATATATCCGGCGCCACCTGATTTACGATCAAAGTAGTCTATCGGTGAGCATATTGAATCTACATATGTAGACTTTAGAAGACGTTCGAGTCCCAGGTGACCACTGGACTGCAGTCCATATTGGCCAATAACCGTAAAATGGTAACCGTAGAAAGCAACGGTGATCTTTTTGGGTGCCGCAGACTTTACAGCCTTACACATATCCGACACTGTATCTGCCATTTCATAGTTTTGGAACTCGAAGAAATCTATAGTGCGCTGATCTTTAGCTGGATTTAAAAAGAATCCAGTTCTTACAGCTGTTCTGTCCTCTAATGTCGGCACATCAACAGTTTCGAACGCTACAGATGCATCTCCCCAAGCCTTGCGCAGCCGTTTGGTGCTCTTGTATTTACCCTTTACAAACTCCCTGAACGAGTTTATGGCAGCACCTTCAAAGCCGGCAAGGGAATCCCACATTCTAGCGTAAAACCACTCCCCGGTCTCCTGCCCACAAGGATGATATCCGAAAATATGATCACCAAACTCGCGTTCAAAGTGCCCAACCAGTTTCTTTATCTGCTCAGATACATCGCGGCGCCATATCTGCGAGGTTACACTGGCATTTGTACCTTTGCCATCTTTATACAGCATCATTTCGTCCGGATGAATGGAAGCCCACCACTCCGGGGTGTAGTGAATCTGTATCCTCAAAAGTAACAGAGCTTTTGGATTTGCAGCCAGGGCACGCTTTATAAGCCCGTCCGACCTGGAATAATCCGGCTCCTTATCCGGGGGCGACAATTCAACAGGAAAATTGATGGATACCAGATCTACACCATACCTGCCGGCAGTCGCTATCTCCTTCATGGAAATATCGTATCCACTCGGAATATCCAGATTAGTAAACAGGATCAAAGGCGCTTTCGGTTTTTCGTTCACCAACAAAACGGGACCAGACCATGTCTTTGAAACTCTGGCTGTCAATGCATAAGAATCTGAGTCCACGAAAACACCTCCAAGGATCATGAGAGCCCACAGCACAACCGTGGTCATAGTGGAGCACTTGCACGGTCTTCGCTCCGAGACGAATTTTGAATTAGTTTGCACTGTTAGGTTCTCCTTGCAATGGTACCAAAACTATTTACCCGGCATTCAATCTAACCCTTTGCTATTCTCTCTTTGACTTTCTTCCAGTCGTGCTTTTCCAGAAAGCTGCCTTCGACATTATTTTCCATTTCCTGGAACATCGACCATGGAACAGTGAACGAGAGTTTATCTGCCTCAACGAACGGTCTTGCTGTGACATCGGTTAAGCCTATTATTGCTTTTGGCAATGGTTTTTTGGACTCAGCCAGCGGGAGCAAAAATATACTGTGACATCCTGCTGCAAATTGGACTGCTGCGTTGTCGTTGGTCACTCTGCCATAGTTCGCAAGCACTATCAACGCCGACAGCTGGTCAACGTTTACAATAAAACTCACAAGTAGGGGTGGATTGCTGTCCGCGTCAATGGCTTCCAATGGACTAAAGACGACATATTTCTCTGAGTTCACTGTAGCGGGTAGTTCATCCATAAAGGCCTTTGCGAGTTCTGGGGTCTTCTTGTAACCTTCTCCTTCGCGATACCCCTCCCCGTATCCAGTAGAGAGAAAATATTCCATCCCACCCGGAATATCAGGAAATTGGTCGCAAAAACCCATTCCGATGCTTCCACCCATACAGCCTGTGGTCTCAGCATCTACTACAGCAGTTTTTCCGTGTGAAGCAGCGGTAAAAAGCGAAACCACACAACCTCTGGCACCTTGTTTAAACTGGATGGCACCTGCAGGGATTTCATTGGATGTAGACATAACCACTGGTGAGTTTTTTAGTAATAATTCTTCTGCAATTCGACTGTTCATAAAATTCACCTCCTTGAGGCTGAGATACTATACAGATTCTATCTCCACCAAAACATCAGGCAATTCCTCTACCTTTACCGTAACTTGTATCTTACCCGATTCTCTGGTAGATTGGACGACAACCAGACATTTGCCCCATTGAGTGGAATGCTGGTTGGTCTTGTATGGCTCAAGGCAGCGCAGGTCGCCGTTATCCATTCCGGCAACTGTCCCTGGACCTACTATCTCTATGGTCACCAGACGGTCTGAGTCCGGCACCAAAACACCATTGGCATCCAACAGGTCTATCACGAGATTGGATATGTCCTGGGCATCTGCTTTGATGATGGTGCGATCCGGAGTGACCGATATCGACGCGGGTTCTGTTGCGGTAATGATCTCATCTACACTGACTACCTGGCCGTTGTTCTTGCCAATTGCTTTGAGCGAACCAGAGACATATGGAACGGTCCAGGGAATAGTATTGTTGGGATTGCCTGCAGTATCACGTGTGCCCAGGGAATCTCCATTTAATAACAGTTCGACGCTTTCGCAGTTGGTCATTGTCTCGACTCGAATCAAGCGTCCAAAACATTCGGGGAAGTTCCAATGATGGGCCATTTTCGGCCATCCCCATCCGATCTGCCCACGATCAATATCCAGGGTGTCACTGAGCACGCCTATATGCACTGCCGGTTTTTCATTCCAAACGCACCGCAGAAAACCTGCACGAGCCTTAAGGAAACCACAGGTATCTATTGGTGCATCCGGCCAACCTTTGCTTGGCCAACCAGCACTCTCACCCAGATAATCAATTCCCGTCCATATAAACTGTCCTACTACATAGTCATGCTCCACAACGTCATACCATGGATTCGTGGCTGCATAGTCGCAGTAAGGATTGAATAGTTTAGTGCTGGCTTTGTAGTCGGTCCTTCCACGATAGTATGGGTATGTCTCAGTGCCGACCATTATCCTGTCCGGATACTGTTCCCTGTCCTTTTCATACCACTGCTCCTGATAATTGTAACTGACTACATCCTCAAGCTCGCTGAAGCCGTTGCTGTTGACACAATTAGATTCATCTCTGCCGGGATGGGATGCATAAGTAGCCAGCCTTGATGGTTCGGTCTCATGAACATAATCGATCAACATTTTCAGGATAGCAGTGCCTTCCGGACTCCCTTGTTCCACTACCTCATTACCGACACTCCACAAGACTACGCTAGGGTGGTTCCTGTCTCTGCGGAGCATCGAGTCCAGGTCGGTTTTCCACCACTGGTCGAAATACTTTTCGTAATATCCGGATTTCCACTTATCAAACGCCTCATCAATGACCAGGAACCCCATTCTGTCACACAGATCAAGCAGTTCCGGAGCTACAGGATTGTGACTGGTACGGATGGCGTTACATCCCATTTCCTTCAGAACTTCAAACCGGCGTTCCCAGGTACGTTCAGGGACTGCCGCACCCAGACAGCCACCGTCATGGTGCATGCAGATACCCTTCATCTTCATACTGACACCGTTAAGCAGGAAGCCTTTATGTGAATCGAAGCATACTTCCCTGATTCCGAATGGTGTAGTGTATATATCTACCACCTTGCCGTTATCTCGAACTTCAGTTTTAACAGAGTACATAGTGGGTAATTCTACCGACCATAGCTTTGGGTTTGCTACTTCCAAAGTCTGATCAAACTTGAATGTCTCCCCTGATGGGATATCCAGTACTTTTTCAGAGGATGATATTGCTTCACCCGATGCATCTAATATGCTGGTGCTTAGGATACAATGCTTGCTCATATCGTGTTCGTTTACAACAGATGTCTGCACTCGAACGGAAGCCGACTCTGCTGAAATCCCCGGAGTAGTCGCATAAGTCCCCCACAGAGCAACATGCAATTTCTCGGTAGTAGTCAGCCAGACGTGCCTGTATATACCGCTACCGGAATACCACCTGCTTGTGGGGACATCAGAATGGTCTACTCGAACAGCAATATTATTGACTCCACCGTAGTTAAGATAGGGAGTCAGATCATAGCTGAAGCTGACATATCCGTATGGACGGTTTCCCAGGTGGTGACCGTTTATATATACATCGCTGTTGTGGTATACACCATCAAAGCAAATCGATACACTCTTGCTGCTAGATTCTGCAGGTACATCAAAACTCTTCCGGTACCAACCAATCCCTCCGGGGAAAAAACCATTGGCTGTGGAACCAACACACTGCTCTGTTGCCTGCAGCTCAATAGCCCAATCGTGCGGTAGGTTAAGCAACCGCCAATCGGAATCATAGATACTCTCTGACCAACCGTTCTCTATATCCCCAAGATTAAACTTCCAGTCATAATCAAACTTCATTACCTGACGCATCAGTCTACCTCTCACAACTAAAAATGGCGTTTACATTGCATAATGATACAAGCCTTTGCGGTTCTGGGCAAACGCGGGGGAAGGGAAAGACTTCAGGCGTCAGACTTCAGGCTTCAGGAAGGGAATGGGGAAGCATTTGTTTTTAACGGCATCTGTATAAATGTGAACTGCGTAATACGCCAAATCACATGAAATGACCATTGTATTAGCCCGCATTATTCATGATTGACTCAGCTTTTGTCCCTACTGCCGGCCAAAAGCGAAGCTTGGTGAATAATGCGGGTTAGTAGGTTTCATTACGTTTTTGCAGTTTTTAGAGTAGGTAAATATCTTAAAATGTGGTAGATTACAGTATGTTTGTTTGGAGGGATTGCATGGTTCGTTTATTCATGTTGTGGTTAGTGTGCCTGTCTATTTTAACTGGGGCTTTATGTAGCGCATGTTTTGGGGGGCCAAATAAATACTCTCTAAATAAACCCAACTCCTCTTATGTGCTTTCAAAAAAGTATCCACGTAGCGATATTCGGTTGGATTTTACAGTAAATTTCAAAAAGCCCGGTGTCATATTCGATACCGTGGGGATCAATGCTGCCCCTATTGGCTCGTGGACGATATCGATATCGAATGAAGGTGTAATCTCTGTCCAGATATACGATCCGACGCGTAAAAGCGACAAGAAAACATCAAATGGATGGCATGTACTTAGCAGCAGTTATGGGGTTTTCAAACAGAGAGCACATCATATAGTTGTAGTAGTAGCCAAAGGCATTGTCTACCTGAAAGTGGGTAAAATGCCTGCAGACATATTAGCTTTGGATACTCCCCTGTCGGGTCAACCAGTTCATGTAGGCGACTTTCCTGGAGATAACTCGTGGGGAATCAAATACAGAATTCATCGTGCAATGATTGGCACAGTAATTGTAAACTCGTTTAGCCCTATTACCGCACCGGCTCCGGTTGTTGTTGTAAATAAGCCAACTGAAACACCGACCAAGACTGAGGAAATCACGACTTCCGCTCCAAAAGATGACAAGGTCAAACCTACTGCCAAAATAGTCCCAAGTGATTCACCGGAAGCAGTGAACGCAGGAGTTGAGGCAATTGAAAGTGCATTGGCTGCAAAGGATGTTGATAAAGCAACCGCACTCACCGTTGCAGATGCCCGGGGAACTCTGGGAAAGATGTTCAGTGCTCACAAGGATGAACTACCTCGAATAGCCGCCATACTTGCCACGCGTAAACTTACAATGGTATCCGGTTCGTACGCGGAATTCGAAGTTACTGAAGGCGGTAAGACCTTTACGGCAATTTTTTACAAGATCAAGGGACAATGGCGCCTGGCTTCATTATAGGAAACAAGGTAATTCTAGATATGGGGAAGACTATGCATATTCGAATGATTTTGTTGGTAATTCTGTTGATTGGAACGGTTGTTACTCCAATTCAAGCTTATGATAATGATGGGCGCGATGCTGACGGCAATGGACTTATGAAAGGTGGGCCACATCGGACTATCAACGAACTGGCACTGAACAGTTTCATTGCACGCATGGCAAAACAAAACGACCCAATCATACGTTACTATGACTTTGATAAGGGTAAAACACTGCTCGGATCAGCTGTAATCGCACCTGGAATGGAATTTATTACAGAAGGTGACCGCACCGAACCATTCAGGTGGTGGATTGCAGAAGGCGCGTACACTGCCGATGAGCCTGAGCTTTACAACTCTTTCCGCCATTTTTACGATCCTGTAGCACGCAACGGAGCATCATACCTCACCGATCACTTAAACCAACTGGATGCAGTTTACCGGGCATGGATTTACACAACCCCAGCTGGTGCCGCAGCTGGTGCAGTGACAGGAAAAGATTTTAATCCCCAAATCAATGCAAAGGACTGGGCACTTACTGGAGGCAAAGGAGCCAGCTTCTGGGAAAATGAATACTGCTGGAAAAAAGGCGTATCCTATATGCAGCAGGCATTCACGGTTAAAGGTGAGGATAAACGCCGACTTTTCGTAAAAGCCTGGCGATCTCTTGGTGAGACTATGCACCTGCTTGCTGATATGTCCTGCGTTCCACACGTACGCAACGACTCACATCCGGGCAAAGGGGTCAACTGGGACCGCGACCCGGATAAAGGGCTATTGAAAAATGATCCATATGAGATAATGTGCACTGAGGATGTGGTACGCCGGTATGGGTCATTTGTGATTGAGCCTAGAGTAGGATTAAGTATATATGGAGCAAAGACTCCGGACGAATTGTTCGAATATGTCGCTATGTACACTAGTAATAACTTCTTCTCAGCAGATACTGTATCCGGCTCTTATACTAAGAACAAGGGCACAGACTATGAGAAAACCATAACAGTAACTCCAGCAAATGGATGCGCTGCTTACGTCCTGCCAAACCTGGCGGATATGCGTTATGATCAGGCTACTGGATTCTTTTACACAAACTTGAACAGCCGGGAAGTATGTATGCTGCACGAGAACTGGACATCCAGTGTTGGCTGGGCTGCGGACAAAGCTGATTCAGGATACTCGATACCTCAGAAATGCGTACTCGACCATGCACGTATCCTGATTCCTATTGCAATATATGCTAATGCAAAACTGGCAGATCTGTTTATCCCACGCTTGCAGGTAAAAATCGACCAGGTTGACCTTGAAGAGAAAATAATGCGGGGTTCCATAAAGCACACACCTTATGGTCCATATGAAAAGGAAATGTTCTACAATAGTGCACAGGAACAGTATGCAAGGCTTTATATAGATAACAAACCCCTTACCACAGAGGAACTTGAAATCAGAGATGGCAAATTCGAGATTGACCTCAGTGAAATAAAGACCATTGCTAATGCAAAAACCTTCGCTATAGAGATAGAAATAGGTGGATTACTAATTCGATCCGGTGACGGCGGTAAAGTATCCGTTAATGTGTGCTTACGCAAAGATGAGATACCTGAAGAAAAAATGAGAGCGGCAAATCCGTTTGAAACACTGGCGGGCTTCCCTGTAGTTGACAGTGAAGTAGTCTGCAGCTATACGCAGAATAGGAAACCGATAACCCAGAAAGCAAAGACTAATAAGAAAGGTAGCGTAAGCTTTACCATACCTTTTGACACACCAGTGACTATTACAGCGAGGGGAGAATCTAAAACAGTCACTTCGACTGCTGAAAAACCTGCTGCATATGCATCATTTGGCTGGCAAGGACATGAAATCACAGAAATCCGATCAGTAGACACTGTTCCTGGTGGGGTTCCGGTTCCAATCAAGTAAAGGCTTCAGGCTTCAGGAGAATCTTATATTAACCTGAGGCCTGTGCTTTCTTAATATGTAAATACTGTGCTGGAGTTAAGATTATTACACCACTGATTGTCTTTCCGTATAAGGCATCAAAGTGACGCTTATCACCCGTCAGAAGATATTTGCACCTGGCATCTATGGCAGCTAGCAAGATGGGGATATCTTTATCAACCAGTTGCACACCATCAGGCAACTCTCCCGTTCTGGTTCCGGATACAATCACTGTTTTTGAGGCTATTTCATCCAGTGTGTCCAGACAATCATGGCTTAAATTTCGTCGCGCTTCTTCAAGGGCAAAGAGCGAGGTAACTAACTCCACTCCATCAAGCTGCCATAACTCAAGCAGGCGAGATCCTGGAGAATACGCAGCCGAGAAAACAACATTTGCGTCAAGAAAGACTCTATCCAATCCCTATTACTCCGGCTTTGAGTGTGGTACCGAATCGGGATCAAGCCCCATAGCTCTTACACGGGTTACGGCATCTGCGTAGTCTTCCATGTCGACAGTGTTTGACAACAAAAACTCAGCTACACGTTCCTGTGAATAGTTTTCAACCGGAAGTGCGACTGCCGGACGCACAAGTATACCATCGTCGTGAGCTTCTGCAATTACCAGGGATCCCTCTTCTATACCAAATCGCTTCCTGAGGCCTGCCGGGATTACAACAGCACCTCTTTTGCCAACTTTACTGGTCTCTACCTTTTGATGAACTCTCATATATTACCGCCCGATTATCAGACATGCAGACATGTACATTATACCACCGTAATTAAATTACGGGTCAAAATGGCATTGTAATTGTAAACGGCCTCAGGAGCATTCTTCCTGAGGCCATTTTACTCTATTTCCAAATAGAATACTCTCTATCCTGCAAAAACTGTAGAGAATCATTCCAAGGAATCAGGTGGTGGTTTGTTGACCAGCACCTGGTTCTAGCTTGCATTATTTCACCCAAACCAAAGCATAATCAACTCCACTCAGGTTTACTTTGAATGTTCCGTTCTCCATTGGTAGAGTTTCTCCTGTGATAGTATTAACAGCGGTAACATTCTTTCCAAGTTTCATCTTCCTCAAATCAAGTTTTACTGAAACATCCTGGGTCTTCTTACTGAAACTGGATACCACACACATTGCTCCTTTGCCTTTGTTGATATATAAGGAGGTATATGCTTTCTCCCCTGTTACCGATGCTATATCCGAATTGCTCCAGTAAGGATGATACTCAGATCCCTTCTTGCCGAATGCATCCATTGCCTTGAAAATCTTAGATTGTTCAGACATTGCATAACCACGGGCTCTTACTAATGTATCGTGCAGCAAAGTCATAGTAAATGATTCGTGGAAAGTGAAAGGACTGTCGTAACAGAGGAATTCTGCCGGCACACCGAATGGCCTACCCATAAACTCAGCCCTATATGCATCCAGCGGGATAATTTCATCTATATCCTGCTTGCCTGGTATAACTGTTAGATGCTCGCCATCCCAGGTACTAGTTGCCCAGCCTATTGTCTGGACAGGCACATGTCCCGAATTGTGCAGATTTACCTGTCCTTCCGGCGTTTTGGATTTGACCACAGTATATAGTCTGCGCAGCATATCTCTGGAACCGCGATAGGCAAAAGTTTGTCCCAAAGAGCCATCGGCCTTGGTATATCCACACCCGTGGTATGTGTTATTACACCACCAGGGAATAGCCGTGCTGTCCAGGTAGACACCATCGAGATCGTATTTGTCTATGAGCTTGTCTACTCCATCAGCTATAAAGTCTTGCCATGCACTGTTATAACAGACTACATAGTCTTTCTGCTTAGGGTTGCTGCGGGTGTAGCTCTGCCATATCGGATTAATAAGGCATTCATCCTTATAATCAAACCAGGTCGGGCAATTGTCCGCAAGCTCGAAACCGAAATAGACCAGGATCTGGAACCCTTTCTCGTGGCAGGCCTTGACCAGCTTTTTCAGTTGTGCTTCATGCCCTACTGCTTCCGGGTAGTTTTGGATTTCAGTCCATTGTTCGTGAATAACTATTGTCTTGTAACCAAGAGATTTCAAATGATCCAATGCAGGTACGGATTTCTCTACAATATCAATGCCTTTGCCAAACTTCCAGTCATTAAGTATAAATGAACCAGTCAGATACCCAGCAGTACCAACCTCAGGAATGGTGTTGGCCCTTTCTAGACTCGCAGACTGTACCTTGTCAAAATGTTCCAACAGGATTGTATTTGAGTCCGGAGTATATGCAATAATCGGTAACTCCGGGACACGATCAATATTGGATAATCGAATCTCATCCAAACCAAAACCGGGATTATTAAGAACAAATGTCATTGCAGTTGCCGGTGAATAACTGCCCATAAGACCAAGCCATGGTTTTTCAACAACCAATTTGCCATCCACATACAACCGGAGTTTGTCATTCCAGGTGAGTGATAAATGATGGACTTCACCCTGTTTCCAATCACACCTGGCATCCCCCATCAGTGGTATATCTCCTTTGGTAAAGAAGTAATACCTCATGCCTCGAACATCAATGTTCCAATAGAGTGCCACAGTATCAAAAGCACCATTGGACAGGGTAAGGAAGTTTTGGTTGTATTTACTTCTGTCTACACCATCAGCAACAACGACATTTGGGTCGAAGTTGACCTTCACCATCATGTCCAGTGTTCCTTTATTGCCTGTCACCATCTTGGAGATATCATATGCCAGAGAGGCTGAATTGCTAATTGTTGAATCCTCAAGGCCATAATCACCGCAGTGCACAATCCTGTAATCCCAGGTATCTTTCTCTGGTTTCTTAACAGGTGTCGCTTCGAACCCGAACTGGAACTTGATTCCGTCTCTCAACTCATCGGCTGTAAAAGTCACCGGTTTGCTGATTATATTGAAGGCCATCTTCATAGAATCGCGACCAAATGGTCTGACTGACGCTGGCATCACCTTGGAATCGAGTGTCCAGTACTGGTCGCTGGTTGTGTACAAGGCTATTCCTTTGTCTTCGTCACCGATCCAAAGATAACTCACAAACCCCGAGTCCCAGCCTTCAGCAGGAATGGCTCGTGAATTAGCTGTGGATAGACCAGGTGTCGGAAAGCTTGAGCGGTACTTTGCATATTGCTTCTTGACTGGTATTTCGATAGAAAACTTGTCTATTTGAACAGCCTTATTCCCACCGAATTTCAAGTTCACGTATGCATTGCCATCGAAATCCAGTATAACCTGAGAGTTGACGGTCATATTGCCCACTTGAGCTACGCCGTCCAGAACAATCTGACTTTCGCTGCTCCTGGTTATTTTCATATCACCCTTGAGGGTTATCGGTTTACCATCAACCACCATACTCATTGCTATGGGACCGCTCAATATGGATGAATTCTGTGTGACAACCGATGCAGGGAAAGGAGAACCAGCAAATGAATAACTTCGTCCCCACATCGATACATTGATTTTACCTTTGGACTGCTTGGTCTTTAATGGAGTCCAGGGAGCCAACACCTTATCTGAAATCCCTGCCTTGGATCCGAGCCATTCAGGTATTTCAGGTCTTGTGTATGGCTGTTCAACAGTCGATATAACCTTGCCATCTGAAGTTTTGACCGTAACCACTGCCTTACGTTCTACGCAAGGTAGTTTTGAGATATCGAAATCGAACTGCGCACTTTTAACTACATCCTGTTTAGTCTGTGACATCACTTCCTTGCCGGTTTTATCGCATATTGATGCTGTAACATCAAAACTCTTAGCATCACCTACGGTAATTGGCATATCTGTGTCGACACCCAACTTACCTTGCAGGAAGTATTTTCTCAAGTTAATCGAAGCAGATCGTTTTATTAGTTTGGATCCGGTATGCCTGTAAACTATTGAACCATCAGTAGGATTTGTTGCAGTAATCTCCCACTGGTAGTCACCATCCGCCACAACACCGTCCTTATTTGGTAAATCAATAAAAATGTGTTTTGAACCGGATATACTGGCTTTTGTTTCCCCGACACTCTGCCCATCTAGAGTAAGTTTGAGATTACAATCAATTGGATCAGGATTATTGCCAATCGAGACATCAAATGCAATCTGGTTTTCAGATGGCACTAATAAGCAGGACAGACTTCCATTATTTTTCGCCAGAACTAGGTGCGCAAATTTACCGGGTTGGTGGAAACCTCCTGTAGAAAGCAGAGGTGCCCAGGTATATGAACCATCAGGATTCTTGCGGTCAATTCCGAAATTGAATCCCACAACAGTCTCATTACCAGAGAGCTTTATACCGACCGTATTGAACGGGATACATGCCTCTGCATACCAAACACCATTGCTGTTGGATGTTGCAACTTTCCAATCTCCATTCCAAGCCATGTCTCCATTTTTCATATCGGAAAAGCTACCCAGGGCGTTCGTGACAAACTGGTAACTGGTGGAATTATCGTGCTGTGGGTCTATGAAAATCTCCAGAGCATCATCTCTGTAGATATCTTGATCACGATTCCTCTGAATAGCAGTTGGCGCACCACCACTAACAACAGGCATCTGGGCAGCAATGTAGATATTATTATCGTCATACCCGATCATGACCTTTGAAAGTGGGTTTATGACATTTTGCTTCAACAATTCATGAAATACATTGGTAGCAGATGCTCCATCCCATTCCCCGGGTTGCAGAGTTCCATCAATTGTGGGGGCTTTTGACATCGGTGATAACCTTAGCATCGGTGCACCAGCATCTCTGACGTCATATGCAAATATTGTAGACGACAGGCAGAGTGCCATAAAAGCAACCACTATTAACATTTTCCATTTAATGGCGGTTATAGTTGATACGTGGACAGGTATCATATTTGAAGCTCCTTTGAGGAAATTTTGTCGGATATATATCCTATTAATACCGCAAACGACAGACAACATGCGGAATAGTAAATGAATAATAGCACAAATACCTGATCTTGTAGTAATTTAGAAGTATATACGAAAATCAGAGGTCATATACAACTGATTAATTTTGACCAGTTGGAGACCGTTATTATTGCAGGGTATGTATTTTTGTCTTGTGTCTGGCCTGACCAAAAGGTCGTACATAAAGAAACCCCAAAAATATCACATGGGGTTTCGACTCTAGAATGAACCGGGTTATCGAGACTAGGCTGCTTTTTGTTTGAGGTACGGTGCATAGAGCTTGTCTTCTTTGTTGATGTGGTTGATTAACCACTCTCGCACTGTCTCCATCACTTTCAAGGATATTCCAACTGAGTTCGTTCCCGCATCCTGTTGGATCTTTCGGATATTCGCTGTGAAGGCTTCGTGTATCTGTAAATGCCGCTGGTAATCAGGATAACCGCATCGCACAAGTTCTTTCTGCTCATATGTGAAATGTGTGATAGTGTAGTCCACTATACCAGCCAGAATTCCATTGACTGCAACTTTACCGGTTCCGTCTTTTAGTGCAGAATGCAGATCATTTATCAGTGACAACCACTTTTTGTGCTGATCGTCAATTGCATCAATTCCAACTGAATAGCTGTCATTCCATTTGTATAATTCGGCCATATTCCACTTCCTACTCATAAGTATTCATTAGTTACACAAACTGCATGTTGCACGATATACGTACAGAACAGTATCTATATACAAACAGAATTATCGGTATAACATGAGTGATTCATGATAGCTGGTATTATTTACCAGGCATTTATTTAAATATTGGAGGCAAATGTCTTAAAAGCTGTAAATCCGACAATCACTCATACTAAGCGATCGTCGGATTTACAGTATCGAATGTAGGTTGATGTATATCAGAAAGTAATCGATATACTCTTTAATGTAACTTGAGATTGACTTGTATTTACCGTGGCAGATGGGGCTGTGGACAGGACCTGTACGTCACATTGTGCCAACACCGAAATCCTGTTCCCTATTGCCGCAAGGGTGGTCTGATAGGTTTTAGATACGGATGACCTTGTACGTGTACCTTTTTCACCGGCATCTGCCCCTATTCGGTCATACCAACTGCCTGTGCCATCGAAATTCTCGAACTTCAGACGTGCATTAGCATAACCGGTATTATCGGTATAACCTGCCTGCATGGTATAGTCAAACACGAATGTAACACTACAAGTAGTGCTGCTTGCCTGGGCCCAGGTTTTACCATTTAAATCCCAGGTAATGTCAGCACCTACTCTAGCGTTGGCTTTCTGAGCTGATCCAGGCCCTCTTGATTCCGATACGCTTGCAGTATCATCGCTGGACTGGGCACTGCCTCCAGCCGGAGCTCGTACTGGTGCAACAAGATTTTCAAA
Organism: Abditibacteriota bacterium; assembly: GCA_942493375.1. Lineage (GTDB taxonomy): Bacteria > Armatimonadota > UBA5829 > UBA5829 > UBA5829. The sequence continues at coordinate 2,921,668 of OW818698.1, forward strand.
TCCCCAATCGTGGTAATTGAAGTTTGTAATTGTACGATTTTTACCCAACCTTACTGTGTCAGCACTTGGATTTAATGTAATGTTGAGTGTAGACGTGCTACCTGCTGTAACTGTAACATTACCGGTAGCGGTTGCATACCCGGTCTTGCTGGCAGATATTGCATGAGATCCCGGGGTAACTCCAGTAAAGCTGTAGTATCCAATAGAATTCGATGTTACCGATTTGCTGCCAAGTGTAATAGTAACTCCGGACAAAGCTGAGCTGCCATCAGAAACTATGCCTGTTACGTTGCCGGTTGTTGGCGTCACACCGGATTCCTCAACAGTAACCAGTGTGGTGGCATAAATATCACCTATCTGAACAATAACCGTCCCGGTTCCTAGTGCTGTAGCAGTAAACAATCCATTTGCGGAGATTGTTCCTACTTCACCAAAGAACGTCCAACTCGGTTTTAGACCATTGTTCGGAGATATAGTAGCTGTAAACTGCTGTTTATCTCCAATATGTAATTTTGGATTTTCCGGACTCAGAGTTATTGTGTCAGGGACTGTCGAACCGGTCGGTATAAGTCTCAAAGTAACTGTGTAGCTACTTAGCCCTTCAGGCATATTGATCTGCATCGAAAACGACTTATACGCATTCTTAGGATCAACTACACTAACTGTAGACGTACCAGCTGGGTAGTCATTATTGTTATATTGCCCCAGGGCATCTGTTGTGCCGGTCACCACAGTTCCGGTAGTTGGGGTTAGTGTGATGTTGGCTCCGGATATTACGGCATCTGTTTTGGCATCAACTACTTTTACTACGATCATAGTGGATGTAGAACCACCACCACCGCCGCCGCCACCGCAACCTATCAGTGATAGAATAAAACTGACTATCAAAATCCATTTAGTTATTGACATAGTTGTACTTATCCTCCAGTTAGTCATTACATTCTATACATGAAATGCGAATGAATCAAATAATTTACTGGTCTAACGCTGTAAAGAATTCTTTACTGTATATTGTTAGGGTATAAGCACACAAATATATCACTTATGATTCAAAACAACAACTTTGTAATTTTCCGTTATTTTTCCAAAAGATAATAGTATAATGTGTATTGTAGTCCTTTTCACAGGGGTATAAACTACAAATTAGCAAAACATACAACAGACGGTTTGTACCGGTCTGGTATGAATAATTCTAAGCATACAAGTCGTCGTGTTTATTTGACCCGGCATTTTAAGTGTCATCCAGAAAGCGAGGGATGGTATGAAGTATTCTTGGAAAATCACAATAGTATTAGTTGCAGTTGTCTTGGCATCAGCTGATGTATATGCCGCCAGTTCGAAAGTCCCACCGGGATCATTCACCCAATCACGGGTGCTGTCAGTAAAACAGCTTGTCAATCATTTGAATAATAAGCCTATTATCAAACAACGTTTTGCCCGTCATTTTTCTATGTCTCCACAGAAAATAGTTGATTATTTCAACAAGAATATAAAACTGGTCTCTCTCAGGAAGCCTTTGAGAACAACAGTGTGGTATGTTGGATTGGACGGCAAAATACATACAAAGACAAAATTGCTGCCCAGGGGAACACCAGTCTTCGCTGACCTGTCCGGCAGACCGCTGATAGCCTGGTCCTGTGGAAATCCTCTGACAAATAGTCTTACAAAACCGAAAGCTCAAAAGCAGGTAGCCCGAATACTGCCCGAGAAAGAAACAACCCTGGCTCCTGCTGAACAGCCGCTAAAGACTCCACCAAGCACGGAGGAACTGGTCAAGGCTTCTCCGGTGGAAACAGTGGAAGCGCCACCGGCAGTGTTACCTCCGCCCGTAATTACACCTCCACCCGCTGCAAGTATTGTGGATGCAATGCTGTCCAACGATGTTTATATTCCACCGTTCAGTCAGGGATTCACTGTTCTGGATAGTTTACCTGGTGTTAGTCTGCTCCTGGCTGGAACTGCGTTAAAAAGTGGAGGTGGTGGCGGCAGTGATTCACCCGTCCCCGAGATACCATCAAACATCGTTATACTGGTTGGAGTAGGCGCTATGGGAATTATGCAGAAATTGCGATTAGACAGAAGAAAACACTGACAGTAAACACATTAACTAAGAGATATCTACTGCCACAAACAGGTCTGTTCAATCTCAATCTATGATCATCAGTCAATACTGATGATCATAGTCAGTGCTGAATCAACTCTGCTCCTGCGTTGGGGCAGACACAATTGGTGAGGTTTTCAAATCCAGATACTTTAGTGCAATATAACCCGAGGCTAGAAACATTACCCCAAGCAATAACATCATACTTGATATAACGGAAGTGGATGTCATTATTGTCATTTGCCTTCCAAACCACATATCAAACATTGTAAACGGGAATGAAGTAGATCTCCATATAATACCTAATAGAATCATCACAACACCACCAAGGCCAGCAGACTTAATACCGTTCCGAAACATTTCACTGCTGCCCGGCTGTGTAAAGTCTTCTGATTCAGTAATCATGAGCATTCTAGATATCCCTTTTGCTCCTAAAACGATGGCAGCTATAAGTGCACAGACTGTCAATACTATCTGTGTGGAGAGATTGGCATGTTTGGTTGACAACACTGTGTTTGGTGCTATGTTGTCAAGTTCGAATAGCATCATATACTCATTGTTCATAATAGGTTTAACAGGCAGGGATGCAAATGCATACTTGGGTATGTAGAGGATAACTTTTGAGTCTTTCGAATTGTGTTTAACCAGATCAACAAGCGCTCCAATAGGTATATTGATCCCGGACTTCATCAATCCAATGTGACTATTCCCGTCTCTTGTCCCAAATATCAGACCGTTCTTACCTTGCTTTTGACAGATTGTTGTATTTCGAAATCCTGATTCACGGAGTATCTGCTGGACACTAACAGCAACTCTTTTTCCAGTTTCACGATCAGCAAAATGACACCCTATATTAAACGAACTCGAGCCTGCCATGATCATCATATTGTCGTGTGGGATCTCGCGTTTATGTGGCGACGGCTTCTCAATGTAGGATCTCGCGTTATTATAAGCAGCACGGGTTGAGGTCAACCAATCTGCTTTATGTTCATATAACGTGTAAAAATTATAAGCTAAAAGAAACAAAACAAGAATGCAGGTTCTAATAATGCTGAATCGAAATGATTTTGTTGTCATAAATGCACCTTGATTACTCATTATACATATCCGGTCAATTCCCAGCGAACCTATTATAACACTAAAATGGATATTTCTGCCTAATAATTGCAACAAACACATTATCGATTGTGAATAACAACCATTGTTGTGTCGATTGTCTTAAGTGGACTGCCACTCAGAGACTCTTTTGAAATCCTTTATCTGGTTTTTGCCTATCCTTCAGTTGCCTGATCAGGTAAGAGACTCCCAGTCCCAAAGCCAGCAACAGGATTGGCACAAACCAGGCAGCTTTAGCTTCTCCACGCAATCCTACATATGGTGAAGTGATCACCGCAACAACAGCAGCAGCCAGTGGCAGCACACCTCTGTGTTCAATCTCAAATGTACGGATTATATAGTATATAATTGCCAGATTGAATAGAAATATCAATATAGCAGCTGTTGCAATGAATTCAGTTCCTGCAAGAAATGTGAAATATCTTAAAGTGTATTCCTCACTACCTTGCCCGGCAACCATCACGCCCAATATCGGGTCTCTTACCGATGGTGAATATGCAGGATACTGAGTAATAGCCCTGGCTCCCAGGTCAGACGCATACCCCGCAACTACTACGATCAGGTTGTAGATAGGCAGCATCTTCCAGGGGATACTCTGAGCTTGTCGGAATATGAGCAATGCCAGGCAAAGAGAAGCTAAATCCAAAGCATAATTGAACGGGAGAGTCCGGATCAACCAGATCACCGGGTACATCTGCGTTTCAAAGGACGGGAATGGATTGGAATGTGCACCGTTAGAGGACAAAAGAAGCACAACCATAGCTAGCCAAACAGTAACCAATCTCTTCACAATTCTCCCCCACGATACCTGGCAAATAGTAATGGTTATATGATTGCAAAATCAGGCAGGTTGTTCCAATGTTTTTGAAGAGGACTAATATGACACATAGGACTTAAGTGTGAATGTCCCCTTCGACTACGCTCAGGGGACGGTTGATTGACTAGTCTTCGTCTGCTCCATGACTATCCAAGTCGTGGTCTTCGGTATATTGAATAGCAATTTTGTCGACTACCAGGTTTGGGGAGTAGTCCGGATATTGGAGGATCATATCCCAGGAGGTTATCCACGATTTTACCCGTTCTCTAATTGAACTGGAAGCCAGATGATTTTTTTGGTCCAATACTGGAGCGTTCCAGTTGAATGCTTCGGAATGCAGGTCGCGGATTCTATCTTCAAGCTCATCCAGCTCTTCTCTGCGAATTGTTCGCAGGGGTTTGCCTCTTCTCAGCAGTTTTAATCCTGCTTCAGCCTCTCGTGCCAGTTGCTGATCACCTGGTTTGTCTCGTTCTCGCAACCAATCGGGAATACCAAGATCACCTTTTTGGTCCTCAGCAACTGTCGCAAAGTCATCTGTGGAAGTATATATAGTTATCAGTCCGGGACATTTGTATGATTTCAGAGCACTGGACAACCTGGCAACCTGAGCGTAAGCTTTTGCCCTTTGGAGTTTACTATATCTCAAAGCCAGTTCAACTTCATCTACCAGCACAACCCAGCCCGTGCATCCTGCAGTCCTGAATAACCTGGGGAGAAACTGCCAGAGACCATTACCAAGCGTATTTAGCGTTATCGATCCAACGGTTCCGGGGTTTAAAATGTTAAAGTCACGCAGAGCTGCCCGGATGATATTCACCTTTACCGGATAACCTGACCACTCCAAAGCTATCTCTTCCATGACTTCTTCGGATCCGGCATGTGGCTCTTCCAGCAGTTTCAACAACGGAGCAAAGCGATACCCATCTACGCTTTGACGGACCGACCATTCCATTAACTCTTGAAAACGTGAATCATTAAAACTGCGCTTAAACACCAGTTCTGAAACAGCCTTACCGGCCATATCAGGCAAAACAGCTGACTCTGCAGCGGAACGTGCCAACTTCAGTGAATCATATAGCGGAGTCTCTTTACTTATAACCAGATGACTGCAGACACACCCCTGTTCCAGAGCAACGTGCCTGAGATATTCCAGCAAATGACTCTTTCCCGAACCAAAACCTCCGGAGACTACCAGAGATTTTGAAGGGGTATCTTCCAGATTGTCCGATTCCCCGACTTCTCTTATCATTTCCTGAAACTTGTTTACTAAGTCATCCTGGAAAAGGGGGAGCGCGGATGCGGCATCACGGTTCGGAACACCGGCTCTCAATGCTTCAATGGCCCGTCTAGCTGCGTTTGTCCCTGTATCACTCATATCCAAATGCCTCCCCATTCTTTACACCAAGCCTAACCATTGGCGCCAGTAAGTTCGGACGTTTCTGATCGTGTACTTCATTTGTCAGTCTACTCTGCAGCGCATAATAACCAAATATAGACCGTTTCGCACTGGTCTCGAGTTCGGATGTCCCAACCCCACAGATCAAACAATATGATGTATCATCGGTGTCATCGATAAATTGCCTTAATACTTCAAATGCATCCAGACAGTTATTACGGCTGTAAATAACATCCTCGTCTGTAGGAAGACCTTTTCGCTTCTCTACCACCAGTTGAGAAAGGTCTAACCCAATAACAAGAGGCCGACAAAATTCAGAACCAAGCCACAGTGATAGCGCCTTTAACATATCCCGGGCGTTCTGCCTGCTTATCCGGGAATATATACCAAGTTCACGCAGTGCTTTCAAGCTGACATTCTGTCCGCACAGCCAACCTATAATTGTGTCAGTATCACTCGGTGTAAGTGTCTTTGGAAAGAATCTGGCTCCACAGAGTTTAGCAATGGCTGTCCGGAAATCTTTGCAGACAGAATGGTCGGACAGGACTTTATTCTTAATAGTCCGTCTTATATCCCCCGACATTTCTTCCACACTGCTTTCATTGAATGAAGCAATGGCGCTCACGTCGATATCCTGCGCGTTTGGGATAGTCCTGTAACCGGCTTCACTTAACAGCCGCTCAGCTTCTCGGACAGATAATGCAGCCCAGTCGACCTGACGGGCTATTTCGTGGAATATCTGCTCTATTCGGTCTATCCGTGTTTTTTCGGCTGATACCTGCACATAGAAACACTGCTCAAAACCCGCAATGTTCCGCAGCATATTCAGGACTTCAGCCGGGGTCTCTTCATCTCCGGTCAGTGCCATCTTGAATGCAGAACCACCGTCAGAAATATAACCTGACAGGTAGTACTGCTGCAGGACACTCATCCATCTCTCTTGAGCAATACTCATTAAGAACACTCTCCCACTTTAGCGGATTATCAGTCAACAGGATCGAATCGAATGCCGCAGTATAACTTGCGTTCGCCATTACGGGTAATGATTGATAGCAGTTTCTTCTCATCACGTGTGCTGCTGCTTGCCACTAGAGAGGCCTGATGCCCACGGACAATCAAATCCTCCCCTGCAGAGTCCAGCAGATAGATATCCCGGACGAACTCCTGCTCGGTGTAATCCGACCCGGGTGCTGCAGAGATCATTTCATATATATCCCGGAGATAAACAATCTTTCCGGTCCAGACTTCACCCTTGCTCAGGTTCTGTGAGTTCAGGGCTTTATATATACGGAATAGCGAAGTCAAAAACCGTGCAACCGGGAAACGGCTGGGGGTATTCTGCAAGCGCTTTAGTGATGATGCCAGCACGCTGGGACGGACACCAGCTTCAAGCTTCTTATCTATACGTATTCCGAGAGCTGCGCTTTCCCTGCGGACCAGTGCCGGGTAGACATACAATACATCATCCAACCTGTGGGCATCTACTTCCTGCTCGTTAAGCCTATCCGTCAGCTCTTGCAAATACTCCTCGGAAGCAAACAGCTCTTCCATACTATCTTGAGGCCAGTCCTGACCGAAGGCTTTCAGCAATTCAAGAGCGCGTTCAAGATTCTCTACTGCATCCGAAAGTTTACGCGGCAAGCCCTTGATATTGCCATCACCCAGCATCTTCAGAGAAGTATTGGTATCGGAGGAGCTCTTCTGCACAGCCTTCTTTGCCTGCTCAAGCTTAGGGAAATGTTCGTCAATTATAGATTCAAAACTCATAATATCACCTGTTGTGGTATTGATTAAGCACCAAGTGCCCGGTTTCCTTCAAAATATGACTTACAGAACAGCCATGCCCTTCCTGAAGCCTAAAGTCTAAAGCCTTTTCCCTTCATCATTCAACATTCATACTTCATAATTTCAAAAAGCCTCTCCCTTCAGTCTTTCGGCCTCTTAAATGCTATTATCAGGACTTCCACCATGTCTTCTACTTCAGATATTACTCTGTGGCCGGAGACGGTCATGGTAACCCTTTCTGGTTGGAAGAAGTGGCGGCGGTATGTGCGCATTAGTTCACGACAGACTGAGTTTGGCAAGCGTTCAGATCCAAATACAATCACTATCTGACCAGTGGCTCTGCCGATGCTCCTAATGCCCATCTGGTGACATCTGATACGCAGGCGGATGACTGCCAGCATGTTCCAGACTGATCTTGGCGGATCTCCAAATCGATCTTCCATCTCATCTTGAACAGCCTGCAAGTCTTCTGTGGTCTTGGCTCCAGCAAGCTTCTTGTAGAACAGGATCCTGTGAGCTTCGTTGGATATGTAGTCTTGTGGAATAAACGCATCCACAGGCAGATCAACCTGCGGCAGGACGATCTCCTCAACAGCTTCACCCTTAAGTTCACTGACAGCTCTTGCAAGCAGTTGGCAATACAAGTCGAAGCCAACAGCTGCCACATTGCCGCTCTGTTGGGTTCCCAATAGATTGCCGGCTCCTCTGATCTCCAGGTCTCTCATAGCGATCCGGAACCCGCTGCCCAGGTCGGTAAACTCACGTATCGCAGCCAGACGTTTCTCGGATACCTCAGAGAGCACCTTATCCGGCTTATATAACAGGTAGGCGTATGCCTGTCTGTCAGAACGCCCCACCCTGCCGCGGAGTTGATAGAGCTGCGCCAGTCCCATCCTGTCAGAATCGTTTATTATGATGGTATTTACATTAGGTATATCCAGACCACTCTCAACAATCGTGCTACAGACAAGGACATCAAACTTCTGCTCATAGAAGTCCATCATAACCCGTTCAAGCTCGGTATCCGGCATCTGGCCGTGTCCTATATCTAAGCGAGCGTAAGGTACAAGTTTCTGCAGCTGTGAGGCTACCTGTCCAATATTCTCTACCCGGTTGTGGACAAAGAAAACCTGCCCCCCGCGGTCGAGTTCACGGACAATGGCATCGCGTATGACATCAGTCCTGGCTTCCTCAACAAAGGTCTTTATAGGAATACGGCCTTCAGGTGGATTGTTGATCACACTCATGTCCCGTATGCCTGCAAGCGACATATGCAGGGTTCGGGGAATCGGAGTTGCAGTCATTGTCAGGACATCGATATTCTTGCGGAGCTGTTTGAGCTTCTCCTTGTGTCTGACCCCGAACCGCTGCTCTTCATCGATGATCAATAGGCCGATTTCCTTAAATGCAACATCCTTACCAAGAAGCCTGTGGGTTCCGATAATTATGTCAACAGTTCCATCCCGAGCTCCCTGGGCTGTTTCAGCCTGTTCCTTTTTGGATCTAAACCTGGAAAGCAGACCGATTTGAACCGGGAAAGCAGCCAAACGCTCTGAGAATGTGCTGTAATGCTGTTGGGCTAAAACAGTCGTCGGGCATAATACCGCTACTTGTTTTCCGTCTGCAGCTACCTTGAATGCGGCGCGGATAGCGACTTCTGTCTTGCCATATCCAACATCCCCGCAGATCAATCTGTCCATGACTTTGGGCTTTTGCAGGTCCACTTTTACATCTTTAATAGCTGAAAGCTGATCGGGAGTCTCTTCATAAGGAAACGCTGATTCCATTTCCTGCTGCCAGGGGGTATCCTCACTGTATGCATGCCCCGGAACAGCCTCCCGCCAGGCATATAGTTCAACGAGTTCTTTAGCGACCTGTTCAACGGCTTTAGAGACTTTCTTGGTAGTGCGGGCCCACTCGGTTCCTCCCAGGCGGTGCACCGATGGAGCATTACCCTCTCCTCCGATGTATTTCTGAACCCTGTCAATCTGGTCTGTGGGAACATAAAGCAGGTCTGAGCCAGCGTATTCAAGTAACAGGTACTCACGCTCAACCCCCTGATTCTTCATGGTCTTGATGCCTTTATATACACCTATTCCATGGCTGACATGGACAACAAAATCCCCATCTTTAAGGTCCATTACACTGGTGATGGGGACGCCTTCGTGCATGGTCTTGCGGGGTCTGTGCAAGCGCTGTTCACCGAAGACATCTGCATCAGCAATAATGATAGAGTCCGCACTGACCAGCCTGCATCCGGAGCGAATTGGAGCATGGGCAACATACACACCGGACTGCAGGAAGACTGTCTCCTCGAGTCTGGCTGCCTGGATGTCATACTCCGAGAGGATTTCTATCATCCTGGAGTCCTGAACACCGGCAAATATAATTGTCTGCCCGTTGTCTTTCCAGGTCTTAACCTGATCCATGAGAGCAGCGATACGTCCGCTGTAATTGTCCATGGGAGAGGACTTGATCTCAAGACGGACACTCGGAGATGCCCAGGCGACAGACCTTGGCAGCAGGGTAAATAGGATGCCCTGCCTGTTATCCAGGGCCTTCTTCATTGAGTGTTCGATGCCTGCGTAACGGTGTTTCTGGGATGCTAGAGACTGTCCTCTGCCTGCTCTGTTAATTGTGCGCTCCAGGATCTGGTCTTCCAGCTGTTCCCAGTGGCTTCTGATCTGAGCAGGTTCGTCGAGTATGATTATTGTCTCTGCTGGCAGATAATCAACGAGTGAGAATTCTGCTGGATAGAAGTATGGTGAATAGAACTCTACATCATTAAAGTACGCACGGTTGTCAAGGCGGACGAGATCGGCTTCCACTTTTTCCTGCAGTCGTTCTGCTGACTGGAGTTCTCCGGAATCTTTTAAGCTATTGAACTGCGCCTGGTATTCCTTACGGATCCGGACACACGCTGCTTTGGTAGTCTCTTCATCAAGAATGATTTCGCGCGAAGGCAGGATTACTGTCTCAGATACTCTGTCAATTGAGCGCTGGGTTGCTGTGTCGAAGTGCCTGATGCTCTCAATCTCATCTCCAAACCATTCCACCCGGACAGGATTGTCGTGGTTGGTCGGATATATATCTAAAAGTCCACCGCGCCTGGCAAACTCTCCTCGGCCGTCAACTACATCAGCAGCCTCATATCCCAGATCTGTAAGCCGTGCCGTTACAGCATCTATATCCTGCATCTGACCAACTGAAAGCGTAATGACCGACTGTCGGAGCAATCCAGGAGGCAGAGTGCGGGAAAGTAGTGCATTAATGGGAGCAATGGTGATCTGCGGCTTGTTATTTAGCAGACTATATAATGTATTAAGGCGTTCACCGCTGATTCTGAACTCAGGCTTGGCATCTTCAAATACTGCAGACTCGTTGCCTGGATAAAAACCTATATGTTCCGAGGAAATCCCATAATGCGGAAGATCCTCTGCAAGTCTGTCTGCCTGTTCTTGATTGTATGTAACAACCAGCAGGCTTCTGGGAGCGAAGTCTTTCATCAGTGCAGCGAGGATCCAGGGCTTAGCTGCAACGGCTGAACCCTCAAGCTGTATCAGATCGATGCCTTTTCGCAGTTGATCGAATAATTCCAGACTGACAGGGCATTCCTGATGTAATTTCAGTGCATTTTCAAGACTCATACGATATTTTCCCAGACTTTCAAAGGCCGTACATGCCAAACAGGGCTCCGGTCACACGTGTAGACCGAAACCATAATAGCCCGCATTATTCATGACTGATAGTGTAGATGCTATGCATTTACACTATCAACTTTTGTCTTTACTGCCAGACAAAAGCGATGCTTGTTGAATAATACGGGTTAGCTTCCTGAGCAGGACGGCATCGTCCATTACAGGAGTCAGCCTTTTACATTATATAAATGCTAACCCACTATAGAGCTGGTGTCAAGCTAAAGTAGTCCATGAACAAGGGAAAACAAGTATCGTATCAGAGCCGTTCAATTACCAACAACTTGAAGCAAAACCCAAGCCAAACTATATTCTTACGTATATTGGCTTAATGTTTTACTAGTTTGATCGCTATATATTATGTAATTAAAGCCAAGTCCGCGAATTTAATTGTGCTTTTAACACTCTCTTGTGCATTATTAACAGTATTTTTTGATTATTATATTGACTAGCTTAATTTCTCATGCTATAAATGTATCAGCAAAGTATTTCTGATATAAAGTAGAAAGCTTTAGCTCAAGGAGACTAATAATGCAAAGAAAAGGTTTTACACTAATCGAGTTGCTGGTAGTCATAGCTATTATTGCTATACTGGCAGCCATCCTATTCCCGGTTTTTGCAAAAGCCCGGGAAAAGGCACGACAATCTACCTGCGCGAGCAACCTTAAACAAATTGGGCTGGGAATAACTCAGTATGCCCAGGACTACGACGAAGTATTATGCCCAACCAGAGTCGCTCTCGATCCTCCTCTTCCTGCTGCCGACAAATACCTGATGGTATGTGGAGCCCCCAGATCCTACTGGACACAATTATTAGAGCCATACATCAAGAGTAGCGCTATCTATGTATGCCCCAGCGGTGAAGTGGCCAACAAATGTCGAGTTCCCATTCAGCGTAGTTACAATATGAATGGCACTTTGACCCTATGCTGCAGCGCCCAGGGAACAGTCAAGATGGCAGCAATTACCAAACCATCTGAAACCTTTATTATGGCGGACAGTGGGTCACATGATGTTTTCGGACCCAGTTTTGGCGTTTTGAACGACATTGATCACCCCGGTTTTAAGTGGGTTGATAACAGGCACAGCGAAGGTGCAAACGTTCTCTGGGTTGACGGACACGTCAAATGGGTAAAGAGATACGCTCTGCAGGCAGCAAATGCTTATGCTGCACAGTGATACCTAACCCGCATTATTCACAAAGCTTCGCTTTTGTCCGGCAGTAGGGAAGTGTAAACGCATAGCATTTACACCGTCAATCATGAATAATGCAAGCTAGAACATGTATGCGTGCACAGGATCTCTCGGGATTCTGTGCATTATCCCCTACTGTTAGTTGCCCCACAGGATTGCACAATAACCCGATAAACTACGACTACCCACTCTATCTAAAATATATAAATCCTTATTGCTCAGTTTTTTTATTTATTTATAGTTTGATATTACAGTCAATATCCTCATACATACCATGTCATTCTTACTAATTCGTCACTTCCTGTTGCTGCTTCTGTCTTACATGGCATCCGAATACTAACTATTAGCATCAGCCACAAATATATAGACAACATCATTGTCATTTGGTAATTCTTGTTGTTATTTTTTATATTTTTTCCTATATACGAACTGCATATTCACATCTTTTTGACATACCCAGATTTCCATGGTATATAATAGTATGTTTAAGTTGTTGTGCCGCCAGGCACTTAAGCTTTAAACAATATATTAAGGAGACTAATAATGCGAAGAAAAGGATTCACACTAATTGAACTTTTGGTTGTCATAGCTATTATTGCTATATTAGCAGCCATCCTCTTCCCGGTTTTTGCTAAAGCCAGGGAAAAGGCTAGACAGTCAACATGCTCAAGCAATCTCAAACAAATTGGACTGGGAATGGCTCAGTACTCCCAGGATTATGACGAGGTTCTTGTGCCGGTACTGAATGTAGCTGCCACAACTGATCCTGCCGGTACTTTTGTAATTGACAAATGTGGTAACCCTCGACGGTTCTGGACTCATATGATAGAACCATATGTCAAGAGCAGCCAGATCTTCGTTTGTCCAAGTGGCGAAATAGTTGCCAACGCAGAAGCGCCAAACGGCGGTTGTACCATATTTGTACAGCGAAGTTACAACTTAAACGGAACGCTTACCCTCTGCTGTGGAAATCAGGGTGTTGTCAAGATAGCATCAGTAACAAAGCCATCTGAAACATTCATTATGGCAGACTGCGGTGTGCACCGTGTATTCGGACCAAGCTTTGGCGTTCTGAATGACACCGATCATCCTGGCTTCCCATGGGTCAAAAATCGACACAGCGATGGCGCGAACGTTCTCTGGGTAGACGGACACGTCAAATGGGTCAAGAGATATGCTCTGCAGGCAGCCAATGCCTATGCGGCACAGTAATTAAAGCGTGATCTGATCAAACAGACTTTTATGGTCTGATTTTTAGACTGTATTAAATGCACAGGACTAATCCAGCGCTGCTGGGTAGTTCCTGTGCATTTTTTATGCTTCTTTATCTATCAGCTGACGAATAACCAGCGCCAAGATTCCACGGACCCAAAGCTTCCTGTTTTTTTGACTATTTCGATACATTCTACTACACACACACATAACAGAACCTAGTTTTGACATTTTTCGCAATATATGGTATGTTTTTATATATTATGGGTAATATTACTGATAAGTTAATTACCTATATTAAAATCCCAAGGAGACTTATTGATGCAAAGAAAAGGATTCACTCTCATTGAATTGCTAGTAGTTATAGCTATTATCGCAATTCTAGCTGCCATCCTGTTTCCGGTTTTTGCTAAAGCAAGAGAAAAAGCTCGGCAGTCCAGTTGTGCTAGCAACCTCAAACAGCTCGGTACCGCGCATATGGCATATGCTCAGGATTATGACGAAACCTATGGTGGAACCTGGTTCCAGGTTGATGCTGCTTCACCGCACATCCTGCCTGACGCTTGCGGCTACCCGGTGACATTCTGGACACTTTATCTGGAACCATACATCAAGAGCGCTGGTATCTACCAGTGCCCGAGTGGCACATTGGCAAATACCGGATGCAGAGTTCCTAATGTTGAGATCCCTGCTAATAACACCCACTTACGAAGCTATAATATCAATATTACTTTCGTTGGCTGGAATGGCTGCAAAATGGCAAGTGTAAATAGTCCATCAGGTTTGGTACATATGCTGGATGCAAACTATCACTTCCTGTTCGGCGATTATGCTCCTGGTAGTTGGGACTACAATGAACCATATGTAGCAAACAGACACAGCGAAGGCGCAAACGTACTTTGGGCAGACGGCCATGTCAAATGGATGAGAAAGGGCACTATCACTCCCGCTATGCTCAATCCATAACCTCTTAACCCTATACCATTGATCATGAATAATGCGGGTTAACCAGGGTGATGGTCTATGCAGTGCTATAAACACTGCATAGACCATTACCATTGCTTATTTAATACAAAGCATAATTAATGCCTCAACCCAATTCCAGCCGCCACTTACTGCATTCTACCTCGGTTATATTAGGATTCCATGCGTGCGATACGGCTTTACCAACACCCACTGACGTGTATATTAAAAAATAAACCATATTTTTTCAGCAGTTTTATCAATTCAAAATGCATACATACTGCTTACCTTGACTCTGGAATAGTGGAATGTATCACGTTATAGCCAAATTATAATCATTCTCAAGCAGCATCATATGCAATAAATGATTGTATTATCTTTGCGCAACGGATATAGCACATATGTGTGTTTGCAAGTATTTGATATATGTTAATACATATTGCTTTTGCATATTATTCATTACTTATACTGGATATCGTTGACTAGCGCTGACTTCCATGGTATATATATAATAATCCGTGTATGCATATGCTATACGCACTTAATCACGGACACACCTAACAGGAGGCTATAAATGCGAAGAAACGGATTTACACTAATTGAATTGCTGGTTGTCATAGCTATTATCGCTATACTGGCAGCCATCCTTTTCCCGGTTTTTGCAAAAGCCCGAGAAAAGGCAAGACAATCAAGCTGCGCAAGTAATCTCAAACAGATCGGACTTGGTTATGTTCAGTACAGACAGGACTACGATGAGACATCACCACTCAGCTGGCCTGTAACTGGACCAGAGGGCACTCGAGCTACTTCATGTGGAGGGAACCCGTCCTATTGGTGGCAGGATGCGCTGACCCCCTACATCAAAAATGAACAGATTTTCCATTGTCCAAGCGGGGACCGTCTTTCAGCATGTATCATACCTGTAAGCGTAGGCTACGCACCATCACAGGAAATGAGCATGGGTGTTAAGGACGCAGCCGTCCCGAAACCCTCTGATACATTCATGATTGCTGACTGCCAACTGAACGCCTCTATATATCCCCATGATACAAAGGGCGCTATTGCCTGCAGACACTCAGGGAAGTTTAATGTGACGTACTTCGATGGTCACGTAAAAGCACAGGCACTGTGGCCGGCAACTGTAGCTTCCACCGCTCAGGGCGGATGGGATGTTGTTGACCCCAGATGGACAATCGCTGACGACTAAACCAATTTGCACATATGGCTCCCGGCGATTTAGATCGGGGGCCATTCTTTATTCAAACTTACAACCACATAACATACTGCAGATAGCTCGAAACTGCCACTAGCCTCTATTATTTACAACCACGTTAGTTCTTAGGTTCACAACATTTCCAGCATATTTGTTATAATACAGATTTATTGCGCACCTATACTCACTAGAACATCAGCTTTATTTCAATATGCTACAATACTCAATGCCTATATGTTATATTGTGGTTGTTATATGATGTTGTTATTTACATTCGTCTCCGTTTATCCCGTTTCGTTGACATTTTTTATATTTCATGCTATAAATAGTTACTAGGAGATTATTTTTGCTTAATTGCATTTAATCCCAGACAATAGCTCAGGAGGCTAATAATATGCGAAGAAAAGGATTCACACTAATCGAATTGCTGGTCGTCATAGCTATCATTGCTATACTTGCAGCCATCCTCTTCCCAGTTTTTGCAAAAGCACGTGAAAAAGCAAGACAGTCCAGTTGCGCAAGCAACCTCAAACAGCTCGGTCTGTCTATTATGCAGTACAAACAGGACTATGACGAAGCTTATCCGTTGAGTTACCCAGCGACCGGGCCCGGCGGCACCCAGACCACAGTAGTCGGTAATACATTCTGGTGGATGGATGTACTCAATCCCTACGTCAAGAGCGTGCAGGTCTACAGATGCCCAAGCGGAGATCGTAACGATTGCTGCGTTCATGTCTTGAATAGTTATGCGCCGAATGCACAGATGAGTGCCGGCGTAAAAGATGCGGATGTCCCCGTACCGTCTCAAACATTCATGCTTTCAGACTGCGTTGCCAATGCGACAATCTACCCACAGGACACCAAAGGTGCAGTTGCGTATCGTCACTCTGAAAAATTCAACGGCGCCTACATGGACGGCCATGTGAAAGCAGCTGCAATGTGGCCTGCAACCAAGGCTTCAACAGCACAGGGCGGATGGGACGTTATTGACCCCAGATGGACAATAGCTGACGACGGACAGCCATAACCAACACAAATCATGATTATCAAGCTCCCGGCACACAAACCGGGAGCTTTTTTTATAAAACGACTACCTACCCCGTTGACGCTATTAAACCTGATATATATAAAATATGAACTGAGTAATATTCTGCAGCCTGGAACAATCTACACTACTGCTACCAACAATAATCCTCACACAGGCCCTGATAGTATTTCTAATCTTACCACCACAGTAAGGACCAATTGCAGCACTATCGCCATATTTTTCTCACATATATACATTATTCATCTTATATATGCCTATTATTCTTAATATTAACAGTCTTTGTAATATATTTCAAATTACACCAGTCAACTATTGTTGACACACGGACAATACCATGCTATAAATACATCAATGGACAGTTTTCGTTCAAAACAATAAATGGAGGTTATGCATGAGAAGGAAAGGTTTTACGTTAATTGAGTTACTCGTAGTTATAGCTATTATAGCTATTCTGGCAGCAATTCTTTTCCCGGTTTTTGCAAAGGCAAGGGAGAAAGCAAGACAAGCAAGCTGCACCAGCAACTTGAAACAGATTGGACTTGCTGCAGTCGCGTACAAACAGGACTATGACGAGACATATTGTCTCAGTTGGCCTACAACGGGGCCGGATGGTACTCGTCCAGTTCCAGCCGCCTGCGGTACACCTTACCCAAACTCATACTGGTGGATGGATACATTAGCCCCATATACCAAAAATGACCAGGTTTTCCACTGCCCAAGTGGTGAGGCTGGCGTATGCGTTATTATGGTAGCACGAAGTTATCACGCATCTGCATATATGAGTGGTGCAAAGGATTCAGCAGTCCCGGTACCGGCCGGCACATTTATGATTGCAGACGGCGGCGGCAATGCCTGTGTCTATGCTCATGATAGCAAAGGCGCCACAACCCGCCGACACTCCGATAGAATGAATGTAGCATTCTATGATGGTCATGTAAAATCAGAACAGCTTTTACCTGGTACAATAAATGACCCTGAGCCTCATGGCTGGGGATTTACTGATCCCAGGTGGACATTAGCAGACGACTAACCTTAGCCTATGTAACAAACATAGAGTTAAAAATAAGACTGATCGGTCGGATCCGACCGATCAGTCTTATTTTTAAGCTATGCCAAAGCGCTTGTCACTTCACTCTCTCAACCTCATACCACAGTGTCTTATAATCCTGTCCAATACGGAAAGCTGCTTTACCGCTTTGCATCTTCACAGGCACCTGTTTGCCTTTTTGACCGCGTTCATCCAGTGCCCATACTTTGACTGGTTTTTTCGACGGGATTCGGATTTCAGCACCTATGCATTCTACTAATGATGGTGCGTTCCCCCAGTTTCTACCGACTGAAGTGTGCTGTTCGTCTTTCCATTTCATTCCGCTGTTTTCGGTGTATCCTGTGGCTGTTAACAACACACTACCGGAATCTGTTATGGATGAACCTTTCATTGCAGTCAGTGTAATTGCAGCCCAGTTCTGTATGCTGCTCAGGACCTGCACTTCCACATCACCCAGCTTCTCAGACTTGCCATTCGTCATACCAATAAAAGACTTGCTGCGTAGAGTGTCGACTGTTACGACTCTTCTCAACGTATCCCAAACGAGCTGCCGGGTATCTGAGCGTACAACGGTTGCAGTCTCTTTGACGATCGGTTTTATTTGTGCATTGCTGGTGCTTTGACCAATCCTGCTCTTCATAGCTTCGAGTCCGGTTAAACCAATATGACCGGGTCCAATCCAGGGGCCGGTTCTGGCAATTATATCCATTAGCACTGCATTCGGCAGAGGGACTATCAGCGCGTTCTTTGCCGGCTGCACATCGCCCCTCAGGAACATAGCAGATGCTGCAGGCATTGCTGCCATTTTGGTCGGATGCTGGTCTGTGTCAAAGAAATTGCCGATCTTTCTTGTGTTCCACCCGTCCCTGCTGCCCTGATACGAGAATACGAAAATCCCATCCCAGTCCTGCAACCCTGCATAAGCAGCCAGCAACAAAAACGCTTCTGAACTGTAAGTATTAGGTGCAGGATGATTATATTCCGTTACAGTAAATGGCTTCCCGAATACCCTCGCCGCAGCCAATGATCCCAATGTTCCGCTGCCTGGGTCACCAGCCATCGAAACGTTGCGTATCAGCCATTCCTCGGAATCCCAAGGACGGACTGGAAACTCAGGATGATGCCAGTATGAGTGGCTGTCCACGATATCCAGCTTCGCCTGCATTGTAGCTGGACTGAACCCCACAGCAGTTCCCACAACTGAAGGCTTGCATCCCAGTTCTTTCTTGAGGTAATTGTCCATACCTGTCCAGTAGTCTGCCTCTGTATCCCAAAGAAACTGCAGCCAGTCGCGTTTGACGGCAGGACCATACGAATCTATATTCCCCCGCTTCATATAGTTGATATCGGCAATATTAGTAACCGGCAGGTCATAGACCGCACCCTCTTTCATGGAGAAACGTGCAAAATCCCAAACCGCAGGCTGCAACCCGAGGTCTGACATATTCAGCCTCATGTCCTTATCATTTCTATCTGACTTGAAAATCAACCGATACTCAGTCCACTCTGTCCCAACTTCGCGCGCAGCGTAAAAAACCGATTCCCACGGGTCTCCAGCCATCTGGACTCCTACCGATACACCCAGCTTGCGGTCTGCCTTTGCCTGGAATGTTATGGTATAGTATTTATCCTTTTTCAACACTACACCTGTATGAATCAACTGTACATGCCAACCGGTCCCGTCAGTTTTGGTGACATTGACTCTAGCGAAGTTCCCTACCCGCTCATCACTATCGACTGTCAGGGAAGCTTTGGTGTCATTGTGTGTTTCAAGGTTCCATCCCTGTATATCCTGTTCAAAGCTGCCATTGGTCAGCAGCTCCGGCCCGACTGGTTGCGAATCTCCTGCCCAGGCCTTCTGCAGCTTTTGATCGGATGTGTATTTTTTGGTCAGCCACTTTCTCCACAGCTCAGAGAAGCTGGATGCATACGGATCGGGCATACTCTCAAAACCATTAGAAGACCACATATACAGCAGTCCATCTTCGTTGTTGATCTCCACACATACGACGCTTGGTTCATCAACATATTTGGTCTTGGTATAAGGGTTCCGGTGCGTAAGCAATTCTCGGGCATATTCCTGCTGCTTCTGAACCATCGGAGGATAGAATAGATCTACACCCTTATAGAAATCCGGATGTCCCTGCCATGCAGGCATATCCGGATACTCCCGACTGACATGCAAGTTGATGTCAGCATATATTCCATTCTTTTTGAGCTGGTAGATGAAGTAGTCAAGTTTCTCAAGCTGTGTGGGATCGATTTGACGTTTGTCCTTGGTAAGAATAACATCATCCGCCCAGACTGCATCCATGTGATGGAACCTGACACAGTTTATCCCGAACTTGGCCAGCCTGGCGGCGACTTTCTCTGCATCTGAGTGTTGGGGGAAACAGGCACTAGTAGTAATGTTAACGCCGAACAATCTTAACCGTTTGCTGCCTTCATACAGATGGGAATCCTTAACCTTAACAAACCCATATTTTCCGGCAGGTTTATTAATCAGAATGCTGATATTTGTAGGTCCGGGAGAGGCGTCATCCCAGGGGAGCACAAAAGGCACAAGGTCGGCAGCAACACAACCAACACTCATAAGCAACAGGACCAGAACCAATAGCAATCTAACCATCTATCGCTCCTATTCTGAAAGAGTTTAGTATGTTACTCTATTCTAATGCATAGACCTCGAGTACCACTTTATCTACCTACACCTGCATTGATGTAACGTTCTCTTACACCTGAATCCACCCAGTCCTTAAAATCAGGTTGCAGTCTTCTTTCATATCCTTTTGAAAAGCGCACGTTTGGAGAGTCCTCATTTACCATCGTGTGTATCCGGGCATTTGCACGCAGTACGTTCTCGACCATCTCAGGAGGCGCGTCATTAAAATGCTGGTTGTTACAAAGTACTCCGATGCTGTTGTGTATATTGTACCCGGAGACAAAGAAGCGCAGGAAGTTGAAATCCGAGTATAGATGCCCTGCGCCTTCACCCCTGAGTATTATATCGATGTATGCATCAGCCTGCGGAAAATACATGAACTCCTGGCCGAACAAATCCCCCAATGCTATGCTGGAATGCCATTCCAAAAGCCCCTTCTCTCCAACCACCTGCCTGGAATACCTGGCAAGCGCATAAAGAGCTGCGGGATTTACATTGTACTGTCCATCAAAGTAAAGCCCGTCAGGAGCATAATCCCGCATCACACGTTCGATTTCCTTGAGGAATAACGGCATATTGACGCCGGTCGATACGTTGGGAGGGCAATAGCCTGGTTTGTCATTAACTGCAAAGCGCTCCAGTTCCGTCCCCTTAAGGAAGAAAAATGGACTTGTATATACAATTACACGCTGGTTGTTCTTGTGTGCCGTATTTACCATACGCGCGAACTCAGCTTCACCCTTTCGAGGCACAAAAGCCAGGTTCCAGTCTTTCCATAACAGGACTTCGGACTGTGCCAATAAAATATTCCCACCGGATTTCCAATCGTGTATCCGGGTGTCAGTAGGATAACCGTCTTTGGCCGACCAGTGCCATACTACCTGATCCTTGACTGATTTCTTCCAGTCATAAGGTTTCGGTGCACAGACTCCCAGGCAAAACACCTCACCGCCCTGCACAGTGCAAGAAGCAAGGACATGGTTGCTGACATCAGAATTATCAGGAACCTGATCACTTGAATGATACGAAAATACCCCACCCATTTCATCAACAAGCAGGTGACCAGTCCTCCAGGTCTGACTCCAGGCATGCTGGAACAGTGTCTCCGCTCTCAGGGACATATCTTTGGTGGGTTGGACCATCAGCAGCGAATCGCCATTGATACGAATGCGGAGTCCGGGATTTCCACTCGAGATCATAACAAAACCGGACGTGCGGTCAGTGATTCTTGCGTCAGAAAATGCAGCACCAAGCCGTATTTGGGCGGACTGCCTACCCAAGCCAATCCGCTGGTAAGCCTGTATGAGACCAAGTTTGGGATATATACTAAATACTGCACCGGTCGTCTTTACAGTAATAACGTCGCGGTCCGACTTCGCAGATTCGATTTTCATTCCAAACTGTGCATCTCTGAATAAGGTCGGGTCCATCAGGTCCTTAAATGACATGACATTGCGGTATTCTGCTGCATGAGCAGAGGGCAGTATGCATGCCATGCATACTGCCACCAACATTAAGAACGACAAAATTCTGATCATCCGATTAATTATCCTTACTGCTCTGCAATACTATTTCCCGAGAATCATCCGTTCTTCTTCATTCGCCAGGAATATGGTGTTTCTCGTGCTTTCAGCAGGGCATCTGAGGTTTTCATGTTCGCCTGCTGCACACTCCATGAAGTATTTCAATTCCTTCTCGTACGCAGATTCGGTTCCCACTTCTATTGCTTCAGCTTCTGTTGATCCTCGGCGGGTAAGTTTGAGAGTAGGCTGCTGGGAAGGATCATATATCACCGTTGCATTCTCAAAAGATGCTATGAAAGACATATTGAATCCAGCCATTTGCATCCAACTACTTCGGATAGTTACTATCGAATCATTGGCAAAATGGAATATTCCAGTATGGTCGTCAATACCGCCAGTCCAGCCTTTGACTCCGACTGCATAAATTTTATCAGGAGTTCCGAGAGCCATCTGCATAAAATCGAGATCATGGACATGGAAATCCAGTATAGCGCCGCCGGATTTTGTGTGGTCTGAGAACCAACTGGACCTGTCAGCCCACGGATAGCTGCCAAGCCTCTGCATCAGCATAGAATGGAATTTCCCATAAGGTTCGGTCTTGATCAATTCATACAAATACTCATATTCCGGCCAGAAACGTATGCATTGACCTATCATCAACTGGCGGCCGTATTTGTCGCGAGTCTCGATCATTCTGTCGCACTCTTCGGCTGTCATCGCCATTGGTTTCTCGCTGAATACATGGCAACCATGTTCCATAGCCATAATGCAGTATTCAGCATGGATATAAGTAGGGAGAGCGACGACTACAGCATCGAGTGTCTCTTTCTCCAGCATATCCCTACAATCCAGATAAGTATTGCAGGTAGATATGTCGAACTGGTTAGGCGCCTGCTCGATATTGAATTTAACTTCCTGCTTCGCCAACTGTTCCGGATTGATATCGCAGACAGCCTTAACAGTCACATTTTCCATCGACCACATAGAGTTCGCATGCAAATGCCCAAGTCCACCAAAACCAACGATTCCAACGTTTAACATAATATCCCCCATATCTGATACAAAGCTTAATTTCTGAACTCTATCACGGTATGCAACATTGCGTCAAGCGAGGTCGTTTTGAGGGGTGCAGAAGGGATAATTATCCGCAGATTTCGCAGATTTTCGCGGATTTTGGGAAGGGAGAATCTGACTTATCTGTCGGATCTGACCAATCGGTCGGATCAGTGGCTTGATATTGTTGAGAATGCATGTTATTCTCACGTGGGAACCACCGAAAAACTCCAGGAGTAGTTATTATGCCGATCACTATTCGCAATATTAAGGCTATCTGCACAGCGCCTGCAGGGATCAACCTGATCGTCGTCAAGGTAGAGACATCCGAGCCTGGATTATACGGCTTAGGCTGTGCGACTTTTGCATACAGACACCTTGCTGTTGCCGATATCGTTGACAAATATCTTAGTCCGCTGCTCGTGGGTAGAGATGTCAATAACATAGAAGATTTTCAGAATCTGATGATGGTGAACGCCTACTGGCGCAATGGACCGGTCAGCAACAATGCCATATCGGGCGTCGATATGGCGCTGTGGGATATCAAAGGTAAACTGGCAGGAATGCCTTTATATCAGCTCTTCGGTGGCAAATGCCGCGAAGCTGCTGCAGTCTATCGCCATACAGATGGCGCTACATTCGAACAGGTTGAAGACCAGGTCCGCGCATATATGGAGCAGGGAGTCCGGCATATACGTGTCCAGTTCGGCGGGTATGGGGGAAGCGCAGTGCGCGATATAGCTCCTGCTGGTTCTCCGGATGGCTCATATTTCGATCCTGATAAATACTCCCGGGACACAGTCAAACTCTTTGAGTATATGAGGGAGCATGTGGGTTACGATATCGAACTGCTGCACGATGTCCACGAGCGCCTGGCTCCCTGTGAAGCTGTGCGTTTGGCTAAATACCTTGAACCATACAGGCTGTTCTTCCTTGAGGATGCACTCCCGCCTGAGCAGGGAGAATGGTTCAGAACAATACGAGCTCAGTCCTGCACACCGATTGCTCAGGGCGAACTCTTCAACCACCCATTGGAATGGCGCTTCCTTATCACTGAACGGCTTATAGATTTCATAAGGGTCCATATCAGCCAGATCGGTGGCATTACCCCTGCACGCAAGCTTGCTATTTTCTGCGAACAGTTCGGAATCCGCACTGCCTGGCACGGTCCCGGTGATGTCTCCCCGGTCGGTCACGCTGCGAATGTCCACCTGGATATATGCACACCCAATTTCGGCATTCAAGAATGGTCCGGCATAAATGAGACACTGCACGAAGTCTTCCCCGGCAGTCCAATTATCAAAGGTGGTTATGTATATGCGAACGACAAACCAGGACTTGGAATCGATATAGATGAAAAACTAGCTGCAAAGTATCCCTGCAGTGACGATGTAACCACCTGGACCCAGACCCGCCTACCAGACGGCACCCAGGCACGTCCGTGAAGGGAATTTTTGACAGGATTAACAAGATTAAACAAGATTAGCTAGGGATAAGTATTCAATTGTGATAAATCTCTATGTTGAGAGGTACATGATGCTTTATACTTACCTTCATGTGAATCTTGTTAATCTTGTAAATCCTGTCAAAAAAACTGTATTAAATAGGAGTATCGCAAATGAATGATGGAACTAAGTGTGCCTTTATTACTGGTGGGAGCAGAGGGATAGGTTCAGGTATCTGTGAGATATTGGCTGCCGAGGGTTATGATATCGCCTTTACATATACAACCGCGTTGGATGAATCTGAAGCGCTTGCTGATAAAATCAGAGCAACAGGCAGGCGCTGTTTTTACTATCAAGCTGATTTGCAGAACGCCGATGTGCCGGAAAAGGTAACTGCGCAGGCCATTAGTGATCTGGGCAGGTTGGATGTACTGGTCAACAATGCAGGCCGCACCATACACAACAGGACAACCACCCTTGAACTTGAATTGATTGACTTCCTGTATGGACTCAACTACCGGGCTCCAATGCTCTGCAGCAAGATTGCAGCAAAACAGATGGTTGAGAACAACATCGAGGGAAGCATAATAAACATCGCGTCCACCCGCGGTTTTCGTTCTTATCCTGAAGATGCAGTATACGGAGGGCTGAAAGCCGCACTGATCCGTTCCACTGAGTCAATGGCACTGGACTTGTCTCGTTTTGGAATCAGGGTCAACTGCATAGCTCCCGGTGCAACAAGGATCAGGGGTTCGTTCGAACATGAGGACTTAGAGGTGGGAATCGGCCCGAAAGTGCCTATGGGCAGACTAGGTTCACCCGCTGACATAGGTAACGCCATATCTTTTTTAATATCTGATAAAGCAACATATATAACAGGTGTCACTTTAAAAATAGACGGTGGACTAATCCTCCCCGGCATGCCCGAAGACATGAGCCCCGACGCTGGCTACGGCTGGGGTAGAGGCAGAAGATAGATTTTTTGAGTATTTGGAGGAAACAGATGATAAAGCTTAACTGGAGAGATGTAAAACCTGGAATCGCACATGAAGTCGGACTCGATTGGCAGCTTCTGCGGGGGCAGTCGTTGAAGGACCCTAATGTCCCGACAGCGTGTATGGAAACCATGATGTATACCGCGTTCGCCATGCTCCAACCCGGACAGGCCTACCACGCCCACTCTCACGATGACCATGAGGAAGTCTATTTCATCATAAGTGGAACTGGTGAAATGGAGATCGACGGAGAGACCCAGCCTATAAGAGATGGCGACATAATATTCATCGCCTTGAACCAGCTCCACTCAATCAAAAACACAGGCACAGAGTTCATCCAGTTCCTGGCCTTTGCAGCGCAGGTTCAGGAATAGGGTAATGTAAATGTAACATGGATAGACAGGATGAACAGGATTTTTTAATACATCCTGTCCATCCATGTTAATTCATATAAGCCGCACATCTACCTCAAAGCAACTCGTAAACATAACGCTTGTAAACCAGTAAATGCAACTACCGTAACAGTTGCTGCTTTCATATTCTCTTGTATTGTAAATATCGGCCTTCCGGCTTCTGCAGATTGCTACACCAGATTATTGAGACCATCCATTATAAAGTGACCAACCGACCCATCCGGGTTCCTTGTCTATACCCAAAGTGCGGATTTCATTACCACGCTGTTCACGCACTTTAATGGGAGCAAGGCTACCGCCAAAAACCATATCGCGCATACCCATCAAACGGAATCGGGCATTTTTCACGTCGAACAGAGGTCGTAGATCCTTAATGTCGTACCCTCCCGCTTCGAAGTTAAACATACCAAAGATCTCAGTTCGTCCATTATCACATGTCAGTGCACGGATGCCTTTTCCCTCGCATTTCATGCCAAGGATCCAGGCATCAGCACCCATGTTCTGCACCAATCCAATATCACTTGTCCCTTCCGGATTTAGCTGCCTTGCCCAGAGTTTCTGACCCGGTTTCGTCATTTCAATAAGAGAGGAACAATCTGTAACAAAGATATCGCCACTACCTGTGCCAATGACTTTAAGATCACAACTTTCGACCATCAAAGTTCGCTTCGTAGAACGGTTTTCAACTCCTGCTCTGCTTCCACCAAACGCATAGAGGTTCTGAAAACGCACAACCGGAGCCGATTTGTCTGTTATGATAAAGCGCCCTTTTTCACTTCCGAGAATACGTCCGAAGCCCAACGCGATGACATGTCGGACACTTCCGTGAACAGATACTTCTCCATCCAGGTTGTACCAATTAGGTTCAAGAATACCCACACCCCGCAGATAGACAGTCGTCTTGCCGGATTTAACTGCAGCATCTATTGCTTTTTGTATTGCTTCAGTATCATCCTTGTTATCATTCGAAGTAGCGCCAAAATCATTCGCACAGACCCAGTTATTAGGGTTAACTTCCCAAGTCACTAGGGGTTCTCGCTTTATGGGTAGTTTGCTGGAATCCTGGGCTCCATCAAAGAGCTTTTTTGTATCATGGGAAATGTATTCGGAGACACTGGATCCTATTGCATTACCACCTGGTGTCTCGCTCTGGATTGCAGTCTTCATCCCTTGAATCTTAACATCCCGGGCATGCAAAACACTGCGGTTATGTATAGCAGGACCATTCGGATCACCGCCACTGAATCTTCCTCCTGTCAGAGCTACCACCCCACCCCACCACGTCCAGTCGTTGGGATAATCGCAGAACAGCCCTAAAGGTGTATTTTCAACTACCAGGTCTTCGATTGCAACCGTCGCTGCATTAACATAGACTCCCTGTTTACGACAGTTACGAATGGTCACCCGTGAAAGAGTTGCTCCCCAATTCCATTGCTCAAGTATACCTGTCTCGAAACCTTCAATAAGAACATCCTGGACAAGATTTGGACTGCTCTGATCAATAAAACCGTTGTTAATCCCAATCTTGCCATATCCCATAACTCGAACATTCTGAATGATTCCAGTGTTGGTTGAACACCAGCGAATACCGTCCTTGTCTGGATTTTTACCAACATCCACAGTAAAGTTGTGCAATGTGCGAAAGAACCAATCCGCAGAGGTAGGACCCGTTTCGCGAGGGTGTGTACGGATCACTGAGTTACAATCTTTGACACCATCTGCCAGCCGTATAATCACTCCATCTCGAGATTCGCCATAGATCCACGGACCAGTAGGAGCATTCACCACAAGTGTATTGGTGACTCGATATATGCCCTTTGGAATGTACAACACAGCCGTTGCCGGTTTTTCAACACCACAACTGGTGTCAATACCACGCTGCAAAGCAGCAGTGTCATCAGTAACCCCATCTCCCTTTGCACCAAAGTCACGCTTTACGTCCAGAACGGAAGCATCTCTGGGGAATGAAACCCGACTATAGGTCAAGTTTTTATTCAAGGTCGGTTTTTGCGCTGATGCCATACCTGGTTGCGATATAAAAAGCATCGCAAGTGCGAGAAAAGTGAAGACCTGTACAAACTTCATACAATCTGCCTCTACATGCAAATACCTTTAGATACTCAAAGGTTAATTTTTAACCACAAACACCCGTTTGCACGTCCGCGTTACGCCGTTCAGCTCAGCCGTCACTACAACTTCATTCTCCTTCTCAGAGAGGAAAACGCAGCCGATGAAGCAGCCTGTCTTTGTAATATTCTCCGGGATGACAGGGGTTGAATTTATGGTTACTTTTGCACCGGGAGTTACTATACCGCGGACATTGATCAATATCGGTCCCTCTGGTGTCACTGTGGTCTCCGGAGGAGATGTCTGAACATAGAGGAGTGGCGTTGCATCCAGAGCTTCGATCTCATCAGCGATAGTTGCTCTGGTATTTATCAACACTTTCGGGTCTCGGGTATGGTCGTAGAATGATTGGACTACTCTATGGCACAATTCTAATGGACGCTGGCGGGGATCCAGCCATTTTGCGTCATCTCCAATATGCTTCTTGAGTTCACTCAGCCGGTTTTCGAGAGTCCAAAGGTATTCATAGTCCTGCAGCCCATCTCTCATTGCACTCAGCCGCATGGAAGCAAGATATCCTGCTTTTCCGGGATATGCAACAGCATTATCCCCTTGAGGCAATCCCCAGCTCATTGCTGTATTCTCTGAGTAAGGGTCCTTATCAGCTGCAAAGAAATTCAACCCCCAATGCAGGAAGCCGTCCAGTCCATACAGATATTGAATCCAGTGCAGTTCTCGTCCAGTTAATAGAGGCTGGTCAAGAAATCGGTTCGGATATCTTCCCAGCGGATGGCAACAGGTGTAGAACCATATCTTTTTACCCTGGCGCTTCAATTCCTGATAATGGGGCCACCAGAGATTGAGATGAGAGAGTTTAGGCACAGATATATCCAGATCAGGAAAACCATCATTTTCGACAGCTTCGATGACTCCGATATCCGGCGCCATTTTGTGGACTTGTTTGAGAAGTTCGTTATACGATTTTTCACCGTATATGAAGGGCTCATCAGCCAGACTGATATATACTCTCCCTTTCCATCCGCGTTTTTTAACGAGCTTTTGCAAGGCAGCAAGTCTCTCCAGGTTGTAATCGTGCCCAATAATCCGGCTGTCCTGTTCAAGTTGAGACTTGTTGTGTTGCCCCAAGGCATCAAATTGAACTGCGTGCAGACCAGACTTGAGGACTATATCCATATATTTCTCAAAGTTAGCAGGATTGCAGACAATCTTGCCACTTGGCAGAGTTTTATGCTCAATAAGTGCCCAAGCAGCGCGGACATCGGTCTGGCGATATTTATGCAGAAACTTGCAAGACTCCTCCAGATGCTTCCAATATTCTTCTGTTCCAAACTTAATATTCTCAAATCCGCGTCCGGGGAAATCCCACCATTGAATAACCCTCTGGTGACGGGTATCCGAAAGCTTGAAGTTTCTTATATGCAATAAAACAGGAATACTGCAGGTACCGGTGCTGCCTGTGACTTTTAACTCACCCCGATACTCGCCGGGTTTTGCATCTGCAGGGACATCCACATCGATCCAAATCGGCTGAGGTGTTTTAGGTTCGACAGCGAGTTTCGCATCTTCCCAGAACGGATCCGGAATGCTTACAGGAGCAGCTGCAATCAATTCATCAGCCGGAATGCTGGGGGAGTTCTTGGTAATGTCTATATACCGGACCCAGTGTAGAAGCACAGAGTCAGCTGAAACAACCGATTTCCCGTCCATAGACCTAAAATCAGATACTGCAACCGAAACCGTATCCTGCATATCCCCGGGAATAACAACAGCCTGAGAACTGACAGTCTCCCCAACAGCACCATCGATGATGAGTTCTGAAACATTCTGGCTATTTGGAATTGAATTACGAAGTACTTTAGTAAGTGGATCCGACGGAATAAGTTTCATATTATCACCCCAAAGCAGTGGACTACAGCATAATATGCTCAAAACGACTAATGGTATAATCACAACAATGATTCTCATTATTTTAGTCATAATCCTCTTTACCTGCTAGTGAAATCTCAACACCAGGCTGGATCAAACGTCCCGCGATCATAAGTGCCTTTCCATGACAAAACAACTATATCTTTACCCCTGCCAAAGCTGGACCAGGTTCCTTCCAATTCACTTTCCAAATCTTCGACTAAACAGTTGCCACCAGCACCGGATGACCCAGATTTAATAATCACAGTTCTCTCAGACAGTATATTATGGATAATGTCCACAGCTCTAATGACAATTTCTTCCCCACTATCTTGAATATCCAATTCATCATCATCCAATTCATCACAATGCACGTGCCATCCAACCCAACTAATAATAATGCCTCCCCACATTGTCTCAATACGTAGAGGACACAACGGTGTAAACCTTGAGGGTATCTCTATAGCTATATCGCCTTCTGCTTGCCATTTGAGGTTAGGAGGAATAAAGTATTGATCCCAATCAGGATAGTGCTCCAATATGATTGTTCGGAACTGTTCGGCAAAACTGGCGGCATTATCAATATCATTCTGTTCTATCAATTAATTCTCCTTGCATATCTCAATAGTGCACTCCCTGGTCTATCCGGTATATTAATAAGCATCTGTCTTAACTCAGCACCTGGTATCCGTTCTATCTCCGGTTGGTCAAAATCGTAGGCTATCGAGTATTCATACCCACAGCCTTCCTTGATACCTCTAAGGTTTGCAGGTAATTCCTGCTGTTTACTGAGTGATCTTCTGAAGAACAGCGCATAACCTTCGTCGGCATCTTCCAAATGGAACTGCCAGGCACACCAGTCGTATAGGATGGTAGTTACTTCGACCAGGTTGTAAAAATCTGCTCCAATGTATTTCTGCAGTGATCTGGTTTCAGCAATCGCCTTGCGGATATTAGCATATTCATTTCGGGCTTTGGTCAGATTGAAATAAATTTGAGGTCCGGAGCCCATGGCACTTCTCCATGTGTATGGGTCAACTGACCAAACTCCGCCGCTGTGATAAGGGGATATTAATGAAAGACCGCTGCATTGGACCTGGTCCGCGAGCGGCATCAAAGACATCGCCGATTTCAACCATATGGGCATATCTGGGGTGTCACTTCTCCACAAAGGAACAGACAACGATAGTGTCTCGATATCGATTCTACGCCCACCTGATGCACAGTTATCTATCATAAGTCCCGGGTGACGCTCCAGAAGGTTGCTCCAAAAAGTATAAAGACCAGCAATATACTTCGACTCGGTAATTCCTTCTCTATCAGCATCATCTGCTGAACGCCACCCAATCAATGGATCTACATTGAAATCCTGTCTGTATACATCCAGATTCCAATTGGTGATTTTTTCGGAGATATAGTCAGAAAGAAAGCTGACAGCCTCTGCATCAGCAAGATTGAACAGATACTGGCCTGGTGTGTTTGGATTATCTAATAGATATTCGGGATGAAGAGTCGCTAATTCAGTTCCATCAATGGCCCTTTCCGGCTCAAACCAGAGTATAAACTTGATGCTCTTCTCATGACATCTATCAGCCAGTGGTTTTAGTCCATTTGGAAAGCCATCCTGACGCGGTTTCCAATTGCCTACTCCGTTTGGAAAACCCTCTTTATACCAGTAAGCATCCAACCAGTACGCATCGCATCCGACTTCTGCTGCAGCGTCTATACACTTGAACTGGTTGGTTTCATTCGCATAAACTGCAGCCTTCTTCGTGTCTTCAGCTTCAAATATTGGTGCATCACCATCGTATTGTTTTTGACTGAGGATTTCATCCCAAATTGTAAACGCTGTAGTGTAGCTTATTGGTGTGGCTGCACTGTCCGGTGCATAATGTTTAAAGACAACTCTGCGAATGGCATTCCAGCCATCGGCAGGATCGGAACTAACAACTTGAGCTAATAATATCCTGGGCTGCCTGATTTTCTCCCCAGGATTCAAATACGCACGAAACCGTTCCAGGCCACAGGCAACCCTTAACGAACCACTGCTGTCCCTTTCGAAAAATGCACTCCATTGGCCTGTCCATCCAACTGCAACAACAATAGATTTGTCTTCACCCACAACATTAAAGAAAGGCATTGATGTATTCGATGATCTTCCTCCCTCAGGTGCAAACTTCATCCGGGATAACTCAGGCAATGGAACGGAATACGGCAGAAAATCAGTAGAGGCACAGTTACTGCCCTGCATAGTGTGAATACTGAGATCGCTGCCAGTTCTCATTCCGAACGAAGCATTTATTGTAGAAATATCATCAATGATCGGCGTTGGTTTTAAAGAAATATTTTCAATCTCGGTAAGCCAGTCGCAGCAGGATTCGGAAAACCATCTGATACTGACTTTTACAGCCAATCCAACAGCCTGTGAATGGTATATAATTTGTTCAGGTCTGCCTTCTACAGAATTCGTTACAGATATTGTTATATCCGGTAAGTCGAAATAGCTACCCTCGCTCAGATTAATTCTGATTGGAGGTCGTAAGGGATTGATCCAAATATCAAATTGCTGCATAATGTTAAGCTCCTGGATTCGCAGATAGCAAATATAAATGGCTAATGCTTTTTATAAACATAGGATCAGCTTTTTTGGTGTTTCTTATCGCGTCGCAATGATCCTGCAGTAGATTGCACCATTACCGGGTACCATTCCCATCTGATTTTTGACAACCGGTCTCCAACTCTCATCTTGGCATATATTGCGTAATATTTGCCTTTTGAACAACCATATTTTCCTGTTATTCCGTCATCAGTAATATAACTTATCGTGAATGAATGAGTCCAGATAAAACTTGGACCGCGAGATCCTGCAGGAATACCAATATACTGTCCAATCTCTGTTACAGATCCTTGCCACGTAGAATATAAGATTTGAACGTATCTAGCGATGGTCAGAAGCGCCACCCCCGTGTATATATATACTAATATGTGCCCATTCTCCATATAAGGTCCTCATAAAAGCAGACAAAAATATGCCGTCCATTGAATCTATTCGAGGACGGCATTTATCTTGACAAAGTGACACTGGTGCGCATTATTCACCAAACTCTACTTTTGACCGGCAGTTGGGGCAAAAGTGAGTCAGTCATGAATAATGCGCGCTAATCTGCTGTAATTCTGCCTGCAAGGTTCGTCGAGTTGAATGGCCCGGGGTCCATTATCAGCAGTCTGGCTTCGTCGGTCTTGTCCCACACATTCCAGAGCAAAACCCCACGGACTCTGCCTTCCTGGAGATAATACAACACCCCGGTCACATACTCCTCCTGCCAATCTGCGAACACTTCGAACTTAGAGTTTACCTGTCCAACAGCTTCATACCCAAGCTCAAACATGTCGGAATAGAACATCGGCAGGTAGTCATAACGCACATCCTGGCCAGCCATTGCCAGACCTGCTGCTTTTCCCATCTTCAAGGCATTATCTTCATGCTCCACCCGGGTGAGCATACCGGTAGCCGGACTTACAAAACTTGCACAGTCACCTGCAGCATAAATGTTATGCATACTTGCAGTCAGGTCAGCTGCTGTAATGATCCCATCTCCAATTCCAAGCCCGGCGTCCTGTGCCAGCGAGACATTAGGTTTGATACCAATTCCGGCAACTACCCCGTCAACTGTGATAGTCTTTTCAGAAACAGTATGCAATATACGTTTGTTACCGTCAGCGGCCATACTCACAATTGAATCTTCGAACAACAAACGCACTCCCTTGTCTGCATAATATTTATTAACAAACTCAGCGACATCTGATGGGAAGATCCTGGAGCATATTGCATTCTCCGGCATGATAAGTGTCACTTCTTTTCCGATACCACATAGTGCAGCAGCTATCTCCGAGCCTATAAACCCTCCTCCAATCACAGCAAAACTATCCCCGGTTTCCGTTAGTTTCCTCAATCGATTATAATCATCCAAAGTCCGGAAATAGATGATCTCATCTCGACCAAACGGAAGCCTCCTCGGAGTCCCTCCCGTAGCCAACAGGAGCTTGCCATACTCATACACTTCTCCCATATCATCGACAATACTGTTCATTACAGTATTCAACCCGGTCACACTTCGATCTTTCAGCAGCTTAACTCCCCGCTCCTCGGTCTTCAGTTCGATAATATCCATTGGCTTGCCTTGCCAAAGCTTTTTGGAAAGCGGTGGGCGTTTATAGGGAGGATATTGCTCTTCGGTAAACATGCATATTGACCCATTTGCATCTACCGAACGTATCGCCTTAGCGGCTGCATAACCAGTCATTCCTCCGCCGACAATCAAGTAGTCATATTTAGTCATTACAAAATCTCCTTGGAACTACATGTTGGAGACTGGAAGTCAAAACTCGGGAATAGTATTTCCAATCTCAATTTCACTCTTTTACAGATAGATTGCTTTATTGTTCCCATAATCTGTGAGCTTCTCACCTGAACTTATCAATAGAAATATTCTATCCATAATATGAACAACTCCCTCAGCTAATGTCACTCAAGATGTGTGTCGATAAGTAAATAGACGGCGAACTGCGTGTGCGTCGTCCATTCAGGGCCTAACCCGCTTTATTCACCAAGCTTCGCTTTTGACCGGCAGTAGGGGCAAAAGCTGAAAGTGTAAATGCAGAGCATATACACCGTCAATCATGAATAATGCGGGCTAGTAAGGGGACAGACAGTGAATAAATACTTGATCTTTGCAGTAGTCTGTATAGCAATCTGCGCAAGCACAGTTGTTTTTGGACAGACTGCAAGAGTAAAAGATATTGCGTCCGTTGATGGAGTCCGAAGCAACCAGCTTGTTGGTTATGGACTTGTAGTAGGTCTACAAGGAACAGGAGACTCTCAACAGTCCAAATTCACTCCTCAGTCTGTTGCAAATATGCTGGCAACCTTTGGAATCAATGTTCCAGCTGCAACATTGAAAGTTAAAAACGTCGCTGCAGTCATGATAACAGCGGCATTGCCTCCTTTTGCCAGGCCAGGTACAACTATTGATGTCATGGTATCGTCACTCGGTGACTGTGCCAGCTTGCAGGGAGGCACTCTGCTGCAATCTCCACTGAAAGCAGCAAATGGAGATGTTTATGCAGTTGCGCAGGGATCCTTATCGATAGGTGGGTTCTCTGCCGGTGGAGGCGGAGGATCATCCGCAAAAAACCACACCACTGTGGGTAGAATCCCAAATGGTGCATTGGTAGAAAAGGAAACCTCAACCCAACTTGCAAAAGACGATATCGTGAGTATAGCCCTGAATCAGAATGATTTTACATGTGCAACCAGAATGGCCAAAGCTATCAACGCGAAGGTCGGCCCAGGACTTGCATCTGCTTCAGATGGCAATGTAGTCACAGTCAGAGTCCCTGCTGGAAAAGCAACAGATATCGTAGCATTTATCAGCGAAATAGAGCAGGTGGAAGTCGCAACAGACACCTCTGCAAAGGTAATTGTAAATGAACGGACGGGGACAGTGGTCATAGGGGGGAACGTTCGAATGTCTCCAGTTGCCATCTCACACGGTTCGTTGACGGTCGAAGTAACCAAAGAACCTGATGTCAGTCAGCCAAATCCGCTTAGCTACGGCAAAACTGAGGTTACCACAACCACTGCAGTTACAGTCCAGGAGCAGCCTGCTGCTCTGTTACAGATAAAGAACGGCTCAACAATAGACGAATTAGTCCGGGCGCTGAATGCGCTTAAGGTAACTCCCAGAGACTTAATCGCCGTGCTGCAGGCTGTAAAAGAAGCCGGTGCACTGCAAGCCCAGCTGGAGGTTATCTGATGGATATTAGTCCGGTTGGAGTAAGCCTGCAGACTAGCACTGCAAAACCCAAAGAAGATAAAGAGCTGCGTAAAGCCTGCAGAGATTTTGAAGTAGTATTCAACGATATGGTTTTCAAAGCCATGCGCAAAACAGTTTCAAAAAATGACCTTTATGGCAGCAATAAGGAAGAAGAGATGTTCAGTGATATGCTGGATACTAAAATCTCTGAACAAGCTGCCGAGACGAATCCTTCAGGCATTGGAGCGATGTTATATCGCCAATTGTCTGTAAACCTTAAGATCGGTTCTGCCGATAAGAAAGGTGATGTAAAATGATAGAACCTTCCGGTCGTGTAGACAAAGCACTGGGAATAGATCTGCGAAAGGTATACAAGTCCATCGCTAATGTATCTATAAAAAGCGTGGAAAATGACCAGATCAACATTTCTCAATTCTCATCTCTGGTAGAAAAAACCAGAGCACAGGCGCTGGAATTGCCAAGTATCCGAATGGACAGAGTCAGGCAAATCAAGGCTGACTTAGCAGCTGGTAAGAGTGCGCAAGCAGGGGATATAGCCTCTGCAATGATCAATAATTCATCTGAAATCAGGGAGTGCAAGGAATGACCACCGGTGACACTGGACTCAACTTGCTGGATTGTTTGAAAGAGGTCTCATCACTTCTGGACGGTGCATACAAGGTTTCCCTAAAAGAGCAGGATGCCTTGGTAAAGAATGACGCCGAGCAACTTACTCTGAGTTGCAGAGCCCAGGAAGAGATACTCAGACGTATCTGCGAAGTTGATCAGAGAGCATCTGCTGTGACGGCGCAACTGGCTGAAGAGACCGGTATGGATCTCTCAGGTGCAAATGCTGATGCAGTAGCTGAAGCTGCAGGCTTCCCCTACACAAATTTGATCAGGAATGAGACCAAACTGATTGCTCAATCCGCGGAGAAAGTCCGCGAGGCCAACGAGATCAATACACAGCTTCTTCGCAATGGGCTTGATATTATAGCCTGCTGCCTGAGAACGCTGGCAACAGATATGGGACCTGGAGTATATTCCAGAAATGCCGGACTCAATGAAAGCCGGCCTTACATCCTCAGCTTGAACAGACAGGCATAACGGGTAAAACTATGTCCAGTACATTCTTCGGAATCAATGTAGCTAGAACAGGATTAGCAGCACAGAAACGAGCTATGGACGTTCTGGGTTATAACATAGCAAACGCTAATGACCCTACCTATAAACGTCAAAGGGTAGTTCAGTCTGAAGGTCAGGTTTTGGCCACATCTACTGAGGCCTCTCCGCTGGGTTCAACTCCATTTGGAACTGGAGTAGGTTCAGGTGATGTAGAACGTGTTCGCGACACTCTAATCGAACATCGGATGACTATTGCAACCCAATCTGCCAGCAACTGGTCGCTCAAATCTAACCTGACAGCACAGATAGAATCAATACTTGGAGAGCCCAGTGACACTGGACTGCAAAATGACCTGGACAATCTCTGGGATTCCTGGCAAAAAGTAGCCACCACGCCTGATTCACTTCCCATTCGCAGTGGATTGGTGGAGGATGCCCAGGCTCTCTGCCAGAGAATGCAAGACGTAGTCGGACAGTTTAAGTCAATGAAGGATGACCTAAACCTTCAGGTCCAGGATAAAGTGGACCGCATTAATGTCATTGGAGAAGAGATCGCCAATCTCAACAACCAGATAGGATCTCTTGAGTCAGGCGCTATGCCGATCAATGACTTGCAGAACCGCAGAGATGCCCTGGTGCAGGAAATGGCCAAGCTGATAAATATCAACCAGAATGGGGACGGCAAGGAAAGCTATATGGTCTCCGTCAGTGGGACGATGCTCGTTCAGGGAACTAAATTTACCCCACTAGCCACAGCGATAGATCCAGCTACTGGGCAGAAGATTGTCACCTGGTCTGATACAGGTGCAGAAGTAGATATTACCAACGGAGAACTTGCTGGAGTTATCGAGATACGTGACCAGACAATCCCCGATTATTTAAGTCAATTGGATAATGTTGCTGTAGGGCTTGTAGAGTATGTAAACAATATCCATGAGCAGGGCTATGACTTGTTGGGTAACAAGGGGCAGGCGTTCTTTACTCCCAATGATCCTCCCGGAAGTATCAGTGCAGCAAACATAAGTGTCAGTACAGCCCTGGTAGCAAACTCACAATTAGTTGCCGCGTCTGCAGAGGCTCCATTAGCCGGTCCTCCATTGACTCCGGTTGTAGGCAATGGTGAGATCGCAAAACAGATTGCTGCTCTAAAAGATACAACCATCGACCAGTTCCCACCAAAACCAAGTACAGACACATACCAGGTATTTGCTTCTCCGCTGTCCCTGGACCAGATGTATAGAAAGCTGGTTGGTGACATTGGTTCATCTGCAGCTATCGCTTCCAGGCAGGAAACAGCGCAGAAACTCAGCTATGACCAGTTCGCTCAGCAGGCACAGGCTATATCCGGTGTATCACTGGATGAGGAAATGACCAACATGGTCAAATTTCAGCAAGCCTACAATGCTTCTTCCAGAGTTCTTGGAGTTATGGACGAAATGTTATCAACACTTATTAATGCCGGACGATAAACAGGCCGATAGATAACATGAGGATCTTAGAAAATGAGAACATCACTTAGTCAACAAACACAAAGCGCCTTAATGTATATTAATTCTTCCGGCAATCGCCTGGCTGAAGCTCAGCTGAGGGCTGTCACCGGCAAAAGGATTAATAGGAGCTCCGATGATGTTCCCGGCACCAACAGCGCAATGTCACTGCGTTCATCAATTAAGAGTCTGGACCAGTATGCTAATAATGTTACTGTAAGCAGCCCACTGCTCTCCAGCACAATGAATGCAGCTAATGAGATGACAAAACTTACCCGAAGCGTGAGAGACATCGCAGTTGCCGCTGCAAACGAGGACTATACTGGAACTACCCGGCAGTCCTATCTGAACCAGCTGGACAACCTGATGAACCAGATGGTGGACATAGCTAAAACCAAACATAATGATCAGTTTATTTTCAGTGGAACCGCCTCAGCAACAGTTCCCATTGCCGATAATCCAAATAAAGATCCTGATACCGGATTGCCTCCCTATATTTATCAGGGAAGCACTACTCAAAGAAATGTAAAGGTTTTGGCATGGGTATCACTACCAGTCAATGTAGCCGGTAATGATATGTTCGGCTTTGGCGCTGCAAACACAAACGATGGTTCGGATGTGTTCAGCATGATCACCAAGCTTAAGAACTCCATCGAAAGTGGGGATGCCGATGCTATAAGTGGTGAACTCTCCAATATAGATAAAAATTATGATAACATACTAACGTGGAGCGCCAGATTGGGTTCATGGAGTGCACGAATGGAAGGCGCTACTACAACACTGGAAGACACGAAAGTGCGCTTACAGGAAATGCTCTCAGACACAGAAGATATCGATCTGACAACAGCAGTTGTGGAACTTAAAACTCAAGAGAATGTATATCAGACCGCTGTCTCAGTCACACAAAGAATACTTCAGATGTCACTTGCTTCTCAGAGTTCAGGATAATATACAAAAAAACGTTCAATAATTTCAGTTTCGCCATATGCTGCAAGAGCTTTGCAGCCGATAACTGAATTGGAGGCACTAATGGAAGTCCAGACAACTAGATTTGGGACTATGCAGGTCCCCGATGACACCATAATAACAATGGTGCGAGGAATGTTCGGTTTCGAACAGTATACTCGGTTCTGTATGGTACATCACAGACCCGACACCAGTTTCTGGTGGATGCAGTGTGTAGATGAACCTGCCCTTGCATTTGTGGTGGCTGATCCAGCTCAAATGTTTACTGATTACGAGTTCGACATACCGGATTCCGAAGTCGAAAAACTCAAGCTCCAAACCGAGAGCGATGCACTTGTAATGGTAATACTCACAGTTGGAACGGGTGGCAAGGAAATAACGGCCAATCTGGCTGCTCCAATGGTTGTAAATATGAATGAGATGCTGGCTTTGCAGTTGATTCTGCAGGACAGCAGATATCAGGTAAGACAACCGCTGGTTCAATCAACTCCTCAGCAGGCAACCCAGCCAGCCGAAAACAGTGAACAGGAATTATTAAAAGTAGCGTAAGGCTACAATACAACTCAGTGTATTTGAATACAGCAGTAGTAAAACCTGCATACAAATACATCGGACGAGTGAAAGGATGCACTCATCATGCTTGTTCTGGCGCGTAAGACCGGACAGTCAATAGTAATTAACGATGATATCGAACTGCTTGTAATTGAAGTGCGGGGTGATCAGGTACGTCTTGGCATTAATGCTCCCAAAAACGTACCTGTCCACCGCAAGGAATTACTTGAGCAGATCAGGGCCGAAAATGTGAAAGCCGCAACAGAGGCTTCAGTAGACGATATAGCGAAGATCTTGAACCAGATACCAAAAGTATAGAGTGAACCGACGTTCTGATACCGAAGCAAGGAAGCGCCGTTGCATCTCGATGCGACCGGAATACGAACAAGGAAGTCGAAGAACATGGATTTTTACCATACGAGCGTCTCTGATGACGCAATTACAAATGCAATAGAATGCCTCCAATCTACATTTCTTAGTGAAGGCAAAAGGGTTAAAGAGTTTGAAGACAGACTCTCTGACACTCTGGGCCTCTGTAATCCCGTTGCGGTAAATAGTGGTACCTCAGCCCTGCATCTGGGTCTGGCACTTGCTGGAATTGGCCCCGGAGATGAAGTCATACTGCCTCCACAGACATTCATCGCTACCGGTATGGCCATACTAATGCAGGGAGCTGTCCCGATCTTTGCAGACATCCAACCCGAAACCGGTAATATTTGTCCCAAGTCTATTCAGGAAAAGCTCACCAACAAGACAAAGGCAATAATGCCCGTTCACTGGGGTGGATACCCGTGTGATATGGACGCAATAGGTCATATTGCACTCACAAACAAACTTGCAGTGATTGAGGATGCAGCCCATGCTCTTGGCGCAACCTATAAAGGCCAGTGTATCGGAGCCATCTCCCGTTTCACAGCCCTTTCATTCCAGGCAATCAAGCATCTAACTACAGGAGATGGTGGAGCTGTATGTTGTCTATATCCCGAAGATGCACAACACGCAAAAACCCTCAGGTGGTTCGGTATCGACCGGGCAAACAGCGTACCTTCCATACTAGGCGAACGCGAATATGATGCGACTGAACTTGGTTTCAAATACCACATGAATGACCTTGCTGCTGCAGTTGGTATCGGTAATTTGAAGTATTTCCCTGCAAACCTTGCCAAGTTACGCTCTATTGCACAACGTTACAGGACAGAACTTGCCAGTGTCCCCGGTCTGCAGTTGTTGGAATCCAATCCTGACCGTGAGAGCGCTTGCTGGTTGTTCACCGTCCTGGTTGATCGCAGAGTTGAGTTCATCGAAAGACTGAAATCTTTCGGCATACCAACATCAGTCGTGCATTTGAGGATTGACAGTAACAGTGTGTTCGGGGGGCTTACTCCCAACCTGCCGGGCATGGAATACTTTAATGACCGCCAAGTAGCCATACCTATGCACGCAGGGCTTACAGATGAGGATGTCTCCCTTGTTATCGAATCAGTGAAAGGTGGTTGGTAACTGTATGAAAGTGTTGATTGTCGGTGGACACGGTTTTGTCGGTCGCAGGACTGCTGCGAAATTGAATGAGCCCGGTATTGAACTGGTTATCCGCTCCAGAAGAGATGGACTCGACCTTACAGATCTGGACTGTGCTAAAGAACAACTGGCTCAAATCAAACCGGATGCCATTATCAACTGCGCAGCTCATGTCGGCAGCTTGCATTATGTCAGTAAATTTGCAGCTGATGTGTTCGGCGATAACGTTAAGCATGGCTCTGAATCTATACAAGGCTGTGCATGATGTCTGTCCCGATACCCGCATAATTAATCCACTGTCAAACTGCTCTTATCCCGGTGATGCCGATGTGCAGACAGAAGACGAATGGTGGAACGGCGAAGTACACAAGTCAGTATGCTCATATGGAAATGCCAAGAGGTTCATTTACGTCACCTCACAGTGCTATGCCCTGCAATATGGACAAAAAACCGTCAACATACTGGTGCCCAATACATTTGGCCCGGGTGATTATACCGATCCCAACCGCACTCATGCACTCAATGGAATGATAATCCGAATGCTGCAAGCTCACAAGCAAGGTCAGCCGGAATTCGAGATATGGGGGACCGGGGCGCCTGTAAGAGAATGGGGATACATTGACGATGTCGCTGAAATCCTCAAACTTGGCCTGACTGTAGAACAGGATCTAATCTATCCGGTTAATATGGCCCAAAACCATGGCTATTCCATTAAGGAATCTGCAGAAAAGATAGCTGAGGCAATCGGATACAACGGTAAGTTGATATTCAACGCCAACTATCAAGATGGGGCACCCAGAAAAGTCCTGGATGACAAAAGATTCAGAGTGTTGTTCCCTGATTTTAAATTCACTGACCACACAGAAGGTATATATAACACTGTCCGTTATTACGAGACAGTTCTCGAGGGAGAAATATTATGAAAGTATTAGTTACCGGCGGAGCCGGATATGTCGGATGCGCACTCGTACCTATGCTTTTGGAAAAAGGCTATGAAGTAAAAGTGCTGGATAACCTGATGTTTGGTGGAGATCAGCTTCTTCCGTTTTTCCGCGAACCCAAATTTGAGTTCATCAAAGGTGATGTCCGCAATCCCTGGGACGTAAAGCAAGCGGTTCAAGGTTGCGATGCGGTTATACATCTGGCTGCTATAGTCGGATATCCCGCATGCAGGCAGGATCCAGAACTGGCAGAAGCTGTAAACCTGGATGGGACAAACAACCTGGCATTGGCTCTATCTAAAGAGCAGACCATTATGTTCGCCTCAACCGGCAGCAACTATGGCGCTGTGGAGGATATCTGTACCGAGGATACCCCACTCCATCCACTTAGTCTATATGGACAGACCAAGACTAAAGCTGAAAAAATTCTTTTAGACAACTGTTCCGCCATAGTCTACAGGTTTGCAACTGCATTCGGAGTATCTCCAAGGCTCAGGTTGGACCTGCTTATAAACGATTTTACGTTCAAAGCTCTCTCCCAGGAGTACCTGGTAGTATATGAAAGGCACTTCATGCGGACATTCATCCATGTCCATGACATGGCTAGAGCTTTCTGTTTTGGGCTGGAAAATCCGGATAAAATGACCGGACAGGTTTATAATGTTGGTTCTGAGGATATGAACTTGAGCAAGGAACGAATCTGCGAGTGTATTAAGCAGTATGTTAAATGCTATGTTCATTATGCAGATGTCGGAGAAGACGCTGATAAACGCAACTATGTCGTCAGCTATAAAAAGCTAAATGACCTGGGATACAAAACAAGCATAGACATCGACACCGGAATTCGGGAATTGGTCCGTGCTTTGAAAGTTGTATCGTTCAAGACTCCTTACTCTAACGTATAAACGACACAGGTAGAAACGATGACGGACGAAGAGGTCTTTGTTTTTCGCAAAGCCGATTCAAGTGAAGAGGACTGTGCACGCTTCTGTGCATTGTTCAACTCACTCTATGGCAGGAAGGTGGACTCGAACTACTACCGATGGCAGTTTTTCGAGACCCCCTTCCCGTCCGTGCTGTCATTTGCCTTTGACATAGAAGGCGGGTTCGCAGGCTGTTACGGGTTCCAGGCTATCCCTACAGACTCCGGCGTTTCCGTCGCAAGAGCCTTGGACATAATGATCGCTCCGGAATACCAGGGAAAAGGGCTGTTCCGTAAACTTGCTGCTTTTGCCGAAAACTGTGCAAGAGAGTTCTCACCAGTAGCTCTGATAGTAATCGCGAACAATAAGGCTGAACCTGCACACACGTACGGCCTGGGATGGAAACTGACTACTACATTCAAGACATACACAGCTCCTGCCATTGCATATCCAGGTCATCCCACAAATGCAAGAATAATTCCCTTTGATGATTGGATGCTGGCACAGGAAGTATTAAATTCCCGGACCAAACGCAAGAAACCACTTACCTCTATTACCAGAAATGCCGATTACCTTAATTGGAGATTCACACGCTGTCCCTGGTATAGCTATGAACAGTTCGCATACATGCAGAATGATTTAGTACGTGGATATGTAGTTACTAAACGATTCACCGATCCGGTTACGGGCAGGATATTCGGAGACATCGTAGACATAGCGTGGGACGAACGAGATGATGATCCTGCAAGAGAACTGTTGCGCTATGCACTGGGACATTTTCAGGAGCAAGGTATAGACAGTGCAGCTGCATGGCTTCAAACCAATACCGATCTGGATAGAATCGGAGCTGGCGCCGGGTTCGTACCTACAGCCCACGAAAGATATTTTTGCTGTAAAGCCCTGGATACGAAATGGACAAAGTTGGAAGAAAACACCAGTTGGTACCTGACAATGGCGGACTCAGAAGTATACTAACATGCATTATTCACCAAGCTTCGCTTTTGTCCGGCAGTAGGGACAAAGGCTGAGTTGATCATGAATAATGCAGGCTAAACTGTAATTTTCTAAATACCTCCACTATTTCCCCTATATAGCCTAAAGACAATTCCGTACATGCCGATAATATTAACATAGAATATTTTAATTTTTTCAGTTCGGCTCTGGAGAACACGGCATGACTCACAATAGACTGCTTCCAAACAGACCTACAAGACACCATGACATCGCTTTCAAAGGGCAAGGTGAAGGCAAGAGCCTGATCGTTGGCGTATTACCCGGTGCCGATCCCTATGGATTCAAAGCCGGGGAGACAATCAGGCTGGGTTATGCCAGAGGCTGGGCAGAGAAGTGTGGTCCGGTTGTATATGCTACTCACAGAGGATCTTGCCAAGGAGCTGGAATACCATAATAATCCGGCTGTATTCCTTAGCGAATATGAGCTGCTGGGTCTTTCTTTGAATGACTGCCGTAAACTCCGTGATGTCGATTTCTTTGCGTGGGTAGATGCACATCCCCGTAGTATTCCAGAGCTAAACCGACGTCTTACTGTGCCTATGTATTCCGAATCAGAGACCGCTGGTCTCTGGGAAGCCCGTAAAAGAGTTATAGAATCGGAACCAAAGTTTGTCTGGAACTCCTGC
Source organism: Abditibacteriota bacterium (assembly GCA_942493375.1). Classification (GTDB taxonomy): domain Bacteria; phylum Armatimonadota; class UBA5829; order UBA5829; family UBA5829. Next base: position 2,966,308 of record OW818698.1, read on the forward strand.
GGAGATGCTGCTACAGATTTCTTCAATCCCTGGGTCGAAGATGGATTCAGATGGGAAAAGCTATACCAGGCTTGCGACAGTGAGAGATACTATCCAGAGCCCAGCCCAGAGATCTTTGGAGGAGTTCAGATAGCTTACATAGGTAGATACTGGCAGGAGAAAGAAGTTAGCTTCGATGCCTATTTACGGAAATGGGAAGATGTTTTGCATACATATGGCCCGATGGTATGGCCATACAAAAATTTCCATGGCCCATTGAACGAGCAGGCTGAAAGACAGCTTTATTCCACAGCTGGTATGATCCCGTTGGTCACAAGTCCTGGTGGACACGCGATAGCTGAGATCACCGAAAGATACTTCAAGACCCCCGGCTGCAGATGCTTCTGCATATCAGATGTAAACCCGACTCTCAGAGACGTCTTTACAGAAGAAGAGATGCTGCAGGCTGAGAGCATAGAACACTTCCATGAGCTTGTTGCTGAATATTTAGCTGGAAAGATTGACACCCAGAGCTATGCCGACAAAGCTTACAATGCAATCCAGGAAAGACACCTTTACAGCCATAGAGCTGTCCAGATAAATGAAGCACTCTCTGTTAAGAGTGTGCAGAAACCGTCCAGCCTTGCATATGTGACGGCAGTCCCTGTTACCCGTGCCAGAACTCCGGAAGAAGAAGTCAGTAGATGGTTCGGAGACAATGGTGACAAAACACTCAGACTCGATTATGATTTAGATGAAAACTCAGTTGTATTCGACCTGGGAGGCTTTGAGGGACAGTGGACAGCTGATATACACTGTATGTATGGCTGCCGTTCATATGTCTTTGAGCCTGTGGTCGAATTTGCAGCAAATATAAAGCACCGATTCCGCAAGAACAATAAGGTCGATGTTTTCCCGTTTGGTCTCTCTGATGAAAACAAGACCATTAGTCTGACTACAAATGCTGATGGATCATCGCAGTTCAAACCTGGTGAAAACGTAGTAGAAGCCCAATTGGTCAAGGCATCAGAGTTCATTGAAGAGCACGGTATTGAATGGATTGACCTTATGAAGATAAATATCGAGGGCGGCGAATATGATCTGTTTGATCACCTGATCGAGATAGGCTTCCTTACCAAAGTCCGTAACTTCCAGGTCCAGTTTCACGACTGGAGTCCGGATGCAAAGCACCGCCTTGCAAAGGTACAGGCTGCACTTAAGAAGACCCATCGCATCACATATCAATACAACACTGTGTGGGAAAACTGGGAGATACTCCCGGGTGCAAGCCTGACACAGGACATCAATGAGTCAGTTGCCGAAGTTTCTGAAGATCGACTTGCTGTTGTGCAGAGAATGATAGACTCCAATACCGGAGACTCCACTTGTTATATTGAGGCTTGCAGATTATTACTCGATGCCGGTCGACCTGATGAAGCGCTGCGTTTTTATGAAGACGCCTGTGAGTTGGATTCCACTAATCCGGAACTCCAACAGATAGATCAGATGCTCAGGAATGCAGCATAATATATAATCGTCCCCTGAGTGAAATCCAGGGGACAAAACAACCATACTGGTTCAGTCGTTGGATATTAACATCCAGCTTCCAGCCTCCAATTCCGAGGAGAATAATAGATGAAAACCAAAGTACTATATGTAGCCATGAAATTCGATTACGGTGATAAGAGCCGTGGAATATCCTTTGAACACCGCAATTTTCATGATTCCTTGAAAACCTATGCTGCAAAGCAGGACTGGGATTTCATTCATTACGATTTCCTCAGCCGGACTCAGGAGATCGGACAGGCGGCAATGACCGAGGAACTCTTCGAGACCGCAAAGCGCGAAGAGCCTACGGTCCTTTTTGCTGTCTTGTGTGATCCAAGAGTGGACCCAAATTATGAGGTGTTCGAACGAATATCAGGACTTGGGACAGTAACAGTACATTGGTTCTGTGATGATCACTGGAGATTTGACGGTTACAGCTCATTTGTAGCTCCTAACTTCGATTTAGTCTGCACGACTGCAACTTCAGCACTGCCTAAATATGAACAGCTTGGACTATCAGATCGGGTCATAAAAACTCAGTGGGCGTGCAACCACGAGATCTACGTTCCCTGTGATATCCCCCGTGACATAGACTGCAGTTTTGTTGGAATGCCGCATGGAGACAGGGTCAATGTAGTTAATTCGCTTATGTCTCGTGGACTCGATGTTCAGATATACGGATATGGCTGGCAGGATAGACCAAGACTTCCATTTAACCAGATGGTAAGGATGTTCTCACGCAGTAAAGTAAACCTGAACCTATCCAACTCTGCTGTATCATCGGTCCAGCAGATTAAAGGGCGTAACTTCGAAGTTCCGGGTTGCAGAGCATTTCTGCTGACTGCTAAGGCAGAGGAATTGGAAAGTTACTACGAAGACGGTCGTGAAGTAGTTACATATGATACTCTCGATGAACTCGTAGAAAAAGCTAGATATTACGCCGCACACGACGAAGAACGCGAAGCAATTGCACAAAACGCTTATGCTCGCACTCTGGCAGAGCACACCTGGCATCATCGATATGATGTAGTTTTCGAAAAAGCTCTGGTTGCTCAACCGCGTCCATATGTGGCGCCAGCACTGACTGCTGACACTGACTTCCTGCCTGGTTCGGGTAAACCAAACTTCACATCGATTATCATTCTAAACTTGAATGGTGCAAAGCACATTCACGATTGTATCGATAGCCTTCGGCGGTATACCAAACCGGCTCATGAGATCATTGTGGTGGATAACGGTTCCACGGATGACAGTCTGGACTATCTGCGCGCTCTACCGTTTGTTAAGCTGATAGAGAACAAGGAAAATGTCGGCGTAGGTCTCGGTCGAAATCAGGGCCTGGCTGTTGCAGAGGGAGAATACATAGTCTTCCTTGATAACGATACCATTGTCACAGATGCCTGGCTGGATCGCTTTATCAATTATGCAAAAGCCGATCAATCCATTGGTATGATGGGACCAAGAAGCAACTATGTCTCCGGTCCACAGATTGTCCCGGAAGCTAAATATTCCTCGTTCGAAGATATGCAGGCATTTGCTGCTGATTGGGCATCCAAGAACAGTATGCAGGCTACCCTGGTGGGTAGGCTTGTTGGATTCTGCCAGTTCATGCGTAGAGCTGTTATAAAGAAAGTCGGAGGCACAGAACCGGCATTCGGACTCTGGGGCTGGGACGATGATGATCTCTCTTTGCGTGCTCAGCTTGCTGGATATAAACTGGCCATGGCCAACGAGATTTATATTCACCACACTGGCAGCCAGACATCCAAAACTGCTGACCTCAATTACAACGAATTGCTTGTAGAAAAGTGGGAAATATTCCGACAGAAATGGGGCTTTAGCTGGACTCCTGGTCAACCTATGGCTTATTCTGTCGAACAGATTCTGATGAGACGGTTCGATCCGAATAAGCACGGTATTGCTCTTCCAACCCGTGAGGAGATTGAAAAACTGCTCTTCAATAGAACAGACTCTCAGAGTAGAACTGTTCAGGAAAGCAGTCGAATTGCATCTTCGTCTCTGGTTGAAGACCTTCTAATGACCAAGCGTTGGGATGATGCGATTGAAGCGATTAATGAACACCTGAAATCGAATCCAGATGATGCAAGATCACTAAACAAGCTGGGAATGGCTTACCATGGCAAAGGTGATGACAAATCAGCCAGAAATGCAGTCCGACGTTCTATAGATGCTGATCCAACATATGCAGATGCATACTACGGAATGGCTCAACTGTTGTTAAATGACAACAGAGCAATCGAAGCTGCCGATTATGCAATAAAGGCTGCAGGATTTGGCGTCCCGCATTATGGCGCAATGAAAACCCTTGAAGATTGCCGCAAGGCTCTGCGTACAGTCAAACAGAGTACCGGCAAGAAGCAGGGCAAAAAGGCAAAAAACACCTCAGTTGCTGTTGCGGATATCGATACCAGATTGCGTAAACTCGGCGAAATGATTGAGTGTGTCGCTACGCAACCGCAATCAAATACCGGTCCTAAGCAGACAATTACTCTGTGTATGATCGCACGGAATGAAGAGGACATGATCGGTGACTGTCTGGCTTCCGCCAGAGATCTAGTAGATGAAATCATTGTAGTCGATACCGGTTCGACAGATAGAACTGTTCAGATAGCAACAACCTATGGTGCTAAAATCACCAACTTCGAGTGGAACGATTGTTTCGCTGATGCCAGAAACGTAGCCATCGAACAGGCCACCAGTGATTGGGTTCTAGTGTTGGACGCTGATGAGCGTCTGGATGACAACGCTCGTAACCAGATAGCCCAGGCTATCAGCAACTCAGAGACAGATGCCTACGAATTGGCATTTGTAAACTATATGACAGGTGCCAATACACCGGATGTGCATATATCCAGGTGTGTTCGACTGTTTAGGAACCGTTCTGCCTATCGTTATACAGGACGAATCCACGAGCGAATTGCTCCAGCTATTCAGAACACCGGGGGGATCATAAGACTGCTTGAAGCAGTTATTCACCATCACGGCTACAGACCGGAGATAGTTAAAGAACGCGGCAAGCATCAGAGAAATCTTAATCTGCTGGAGAAGGATCTTGCAGACTCGCCGCAGGATGTTTATGTAATCTACCATCTCGCAAATCAATACTACACTGAAGGCAATCATGCCAAAGCAGTAGAGTATTTTGAGCAGTGCGTTCCATTGGTTCTGCCCACACATCAGTTCAAACCGTTGTTGTTCAGCAACCTGGCAGATTGTTACATGGCTTTGGGGCAGCTGCAGGACGCTATTAAGGCGATTGATAATGCCTCGCTGCTGCGTGCATATCATCCTCAGCTTCTTCATAGTAAAGGCAACACATTCAGGTTGGCAGGAAACTATCCGTTAGCAGTCGATTCTTATGAAGCTGCAATTGAACTCGGTAAACGGGGTCTATGGGATGGTGATACGACAACTTTCGGATACAAAGCCCATTATGGGGCAGCGGCAAGTTATCTGGCCATTGGACATTATACTATGGCGATTGAACATGCTGAAAAAGCTCTGTTAAGCAGACAGGAAAATCCGGAATCTAAGAGTATTCTGGCACAAGCCAAAGACGCTCTAGCTGCAAACGGCGGCCAAAACAAAGAAGTCTATGAATCAAGCAGAACGCAAGTCCATAGCGGTGATAATCCCAAGCTCAGCCTGTGTATGATAGTCAAAGATGAAGAAGAGTTCCTCAAAGGTTGCTTGAACAGCGCCAGACCAATAGTGGACGAGATAATTGTTGTAGACACCGGAAGTCAGGACCGCACAGTGGAAATCGCTACTGAATGTGGTGCAAATGTCCACTACTTCCCGTGGAATGACAGCTTTGCTGATGCCCGTAATGAAAGTCTCAACCATGCCACAGGCGACTGGATCCTTATACTTGACGCTGATGAACTGCTGGATGATGGTGCTCCCGCAATAATTCTGGATGCCATCAAAAACCCAACAGCAGACGCATATGAGATGTTCTTCAGGAACCCCATTGGGGAAGAGAAAGACTCGGACTACACAGAACACCGTATCTGCCGTCTCTTCCGCAACAAGCCTGAATACCGGTTCAACAGTCGCATACACGAGAACATAGAGACCGCGGTTGGACAAAACCATGGCACAATCGGACAACTGCAGGCAGTTATCCACCACATGGGATATGTACAGAGATTGATTGTCGAGAGAAACAAAGGCGAACGTTATACCAAAATACTCGAACAGGAAGTCGCTGAACATCCTGGAAACATATTCTATATGCACCACTTGATCGCTGCTTACTGTGCTTACGGTCAGTTTGAAAAAGCTCTGGAAAATCTGTTCGTAGCAACAGAGATTGCTGAACTGAATAACCCGTTCACTCCAATTCTATGGGCGACCCTTGTAAACATATTGGTAGAACTGGGTAGACCCGATGAAGCCCTGGATGCAGCAGAGCGGTCAGAAACACGCGGGGTATACCAGCATCCTCAGCTTCATTTCTGCAAGGCCAACGCTTATACAAGGCTTGAAAGATACCAGGAAGCCGTTGACAGCTACAAGAAAGCAATCGAAGAAGGCAGAGGCAAGACGTGGAATGGTGACACTCAGACAGCGGGTTATAAAGCTGATTACGGTATTGGTAATTCGTATCAGAAAATGAACCGCAATGATGAGGCTATACCTTACCTTTTGAAAGTAATAGACACAAAACCCAATCATATAGCTGCCAATGAAGCACTGACAAAAGCTTATAGTGCAACAAATCAAATGGACAAATACGAGAAACAACTGGCTGTCCTGCAGACACTGGTGCCCAAAGATCCTGGACCGTCTATACGACTTGCCGAGTTGTGTGAAGGCCGTCAGGAAATAGATAAAGCCAGAGATATTTACATGAACATCATTGCCAATATAGAAGATACAGCTGTGCTGGAATTCAAACTTGGCAGTTTCCATGAGGCTCTGGGCGATAACGAAAGCGCTGAAAAGTGCTATCTGCGTGCTATAGAGATCTTGCCGGAATGTAAGGACGCTCATAGCAACCTGGGGCTACTACTAGCCTCGCAGGGAAGGCTGGAGGAGGCTCTTGACAGCTTCGTTAAAGCTATAGACATAGACCCGAACTATGCAAATGCCTACTTTAATGCCGGAGATGTTCTTTATCAGGCAGGCTTGTATGAACAATCTTTGGATATATACTCAAATGGCCTGGAAATAATACCGGACCATGTCCCGGCATTCTTTGCTGTCGGCAACTGCTACTTCCAGTTGGGAGCTTACGAAGCAGCAGCAGTAGCTTATCGGGAAACGTTGAAACTGGAACCTGGTCACACAGGAGCCACTAACAATCTGTCTCTGGCAGAAGCAGCTCTACAGGAAGCACCTGTCGAGTCAGAAACCCCTGAGGCTAGCAACGTAGCATAACGATTAAAAAAGATGACTATTGTCCCTCCAGGTCTGATATCTGGAGGGATAGTATAAACACCCGGTATTTATACTATCAGGCATGAATAATGCGGGCTAATCTCCGGTTCTCCATTTCAACAGATCCGTTATATCTGCGAATATGGTAACAAACCTACCTTTACCGGGGGAAAACACAGATATTCTGAAATGCCTATCCATTGGCATAAAGTGTGTCTCAAATGCAGTTGGATGTCCTGTTTCTGCAACTTCAGTATAAACCTGTAAAAAGGGCGGTTCACCAGTTTTATAGAGTTCTGAGGCCAACTTTCCTATTGCATCCTCTCTAAGAATGTGGACAATAGACTCATACATAGGATTGACATCAGTTATACGATAATCGACTGCTTTCCCATCTTCATCGTAGACAATCTCATGTGAGCACAGTCCTTCATTCATGTGGTCATATACCGCTCGATATCTGGTTTCACTCTCACGCAAGGCATTTTCTATTGCCTTACGTTCAGTTATATCCCTGATTATCCCCAGAATTGCGGATTGGCTATTAAACTCAATTTGCCTGCAACTTATTTCAACCGGTATATACTGACCATTCTTGCGCATATGCTCAGTCTCGAACACTGAATTCCCAAGAGTCACGGTCAACTCCGCATGTTGTTTAGTACGACCAACAAATGCAGGACTGACTATGTCATCTACACTCATCTGCAATATTTCATCTCTGGTATAACCAAGTCTATCACAGGCCAGTGTGTTTGCATCCAGAAACTTCATGTCAAGGTCATGTATCATAATAGCATCGCTTGCGCACTCAAAGAGAGTGCGATATCGCGTTTCAGACTCACGAATAGACTCTTCAGCTAGTTTCCTGTCCGTGATATCCATTATAACCCCATCAACCCATGCAGGAGTTCCATGTGAATCCAGAACGCACTTACCTATTTCATGCACCCAACGCAGATCTCCTGAAGTGTTAATTATCCTGTATTCCACATCAAATTGTGAATGTGTCTTTACAGCCTCATCGACTAGTTCCACCAGGGATGCAAGATCATCTTTATATACAACCTCTCCCCAGCCTATTTGATTTTCACCAACAAACCGGTCTAAAGGATATCCTGTGATTGATTCAACCAGTTGGTTCATATGCAGCATACGCCACGGAGCACTAGTCTCACATCGATACACGATCCCAGGAATGTTCTCTACCAGTGTTTTAAATCTGACCTCGCTCTCATGCAGTGCATCAGTAAACTTACGATGTTCCTGACTGTCATTAATTTCTCTCAATATTGCGTGCGGTAGCCGACCTAATTCAGACTTAGGAACGAAATCCCTGGCCCCTTGCCTGAGTAAAGATACAGCAAGACTGATGTCAATTTCACCAGATACAATGATGACAGGGATATCGGGCTTTACTTTCTTGACAAGTTCGAGAGCTTCAGGAGCGCTGAAAAAAGGCATCTTGTGATCCGAGGTCACCACATCCCATTCCTGTTCAGATAATGCACGGTCCAGTGCCATGCGAGTATCGACCCGTAACCATTTGCCTACTGAACATCCACTCCTCTTCATTTCACGAAGAATCAGCATGGCGTCGTCATCGCAGTCTTCTACAATAAGTAATCTAATGCTGTCAAAAGCCATCCATTTCCCCAAGTCCCATGTCCATGCTCATCATTTGCAGCAGTTCAGAGTAGCGGGAATTTGTCATCCTGAGGAACGAAGGATCTGTTTTTTTAACTTGAAAAAGCAGATCCTTCGTTCCTCAGGATGACAATGTTCCCATAGCTGTTACCACCGGTTCCAATAGTCCTGTATTCATTATGTTATAATTATAGTATACATTATCCTCTAATTGCTTAATATTATGGCAAGAAGGTATACATAGATGAACCTGGAAACTGTTTTCCTGCTTATACTAACTACCGCTCGTATTGTCGTCCCGGGAATACCATCAGAATACACCGGAGATGATGGTAAAGTATATAAGTCTCCCCTGCCGGCGAAATTCGACCTTTCGATGTCATTGGCCTCTTCATCGTCGAATAAGGGTAAAGCCAACGTATACCTACCAGAAGGCGTGAATAGTGGCGAAGTAGTTAGAATGCTTCAAGAAAACCTCGAACCGGAAGCTCCAACAAATGATGCTATTCCGGAAGCAGCCAAAATCATCAACTACTGGGGTTCTGGAATAACTATTCCGGAAGGTCAGCCATTGCTTGGAATGACAAAAGGCACCACGCTTGAACTGAAGGCATTGCCTAAGGGTTCACGCGCTTACTGGCCTGATCTTTCCAGACGCAACCCACCTGAACCAAAATCTGCAGCCGGTAAATACAAGCTCTATACAAACTACTGCGGAAACGCGTTCTTTACAATACCACCAACACAGGATTTTCTTCCGCCTGTAGATTTGACCGACATACCTGCAAATCCAAACCTTGGGCAGCCTATAAAATTGACCTGGCAGCCTGTACCGGGAGCTGTAGCATACTTTATCATCGCACAGGGAGGAAATGCCAACGAGAGCATCACCTGGTCTTCCAGTACTACCTCAGACTATCCTGATGGCCTTGATGTGCAGGCATTAAATCCTGCTGAGATGGATGCAATGATCAAGCAAGGTGTTCTGATGTCTGATAAACAGACTGCGTGCAGCATTCCTGCAGGAGTATTTAATGGCTCCAGCACAGTGATTATTACGATGCTTGCACTTGGCAGGGACAGAATAGAGAACATCGACGGTATTGAAGTTAGAATACTACGCAGATCCCTCCTCAGCATCCCAATATCCCCGAAAAAGAAATAGGAACATAAGAAGTCAATTAATACCCTCCAGGAATCCATCCGGAGGGTAATTTACTATTTCCACAAAACTGTCATCTTCAATGAGGTATATATGAAAAAGGTCATCTTAGCTGCGACCCTTCTTTTACTTATACTGGCAATAGCCAGCTCTTGCATCGCTGACAAATTGCCCCGTGTATTCATACTCAACCCCAGGCTTATTTCACAGGCAAAGCAAAGAATCTTATCAGGTGATAAACAGTTTCAACCTGCGCTGGAAGCGCTCAAGGCACAGGCTGATGCTGCTATGAGTGCTGGACCATACTCAGTAATGGAGAAACAGACCTCCTCACCCACCGGAGACAAACACGATTACTACAGCCTGGCTATTTACTGGTGGCCTAATCCTGATACAGCAAACCATGAGCCCTATGTAAGGCGTGATGGTCAGGTGAATCCGGAGATCCAGAATTTTGATGGTGGACGCATAGCAGCCATGGCTTCAACCGTATACACTCTGGCTCTTGCTTACTACTATACTCAAGACGAACGCTATTCCCAGCACTGTGCACTGTTACTGCGGACATGGTTTCTGAATCCTGAAACTCGAATGAACCCGCATCTGCGCTTTGCCCAGCATATCCCCGGAGTTGTATCGGAGGGCAATTGCTCCGGGTTGATTGATACTGTCATTTTATCTACAAATGTAGTGGACTCCATCGGTTTGATATCCGGCAGTAAGAACTGGACAAAGAGTGACCAGAAGGGCATAGAAAAATGGTTCTCCTCTTATCTTAACTGGTTGTTGACAAGCAAGCCAGGCAAAGAGGAAGCAATTCAGCCCAACAACCATGGAGCCTGGTACGACGCACAAATAATGTCATATGCCCTGCTAACCGGACAGGAAAAACTGGCTGCAAGTATATGCAAAAAACAATCTACAAAGCGGATTGAATCTCAAATAATGCCGGACGGCAGCCAACTGGCAGAACTTATGAGGACCAAGGCTTTCGACTATAGCCTATACAGCCTGGAAGCTCTGTTCAACATCGCATCGATGGCAGAGAGAATCAAGGTAAACATATGGCAGTTTAAAGGAGATCAAGGACAGAGTATACAAACAGCTCTAGACTACCTCACACCATATGCCGATTCCTCCCGCAAATGGCCATACCCACAGATTACCGGTTTCCATCCGGAAAACCTTTTCCCATTCCTCAGACGCGCAGCAATTGCATATAACGAACCAAAGTACGAAGCATTGATCGAAAAACTCCCAGGCACCACTGAAGATCGACGTGCCAATAGAATAAACCTGTTATATCCACCACCCACTATAAAATGAATGAGTCATAATGATGGATTACGATATAATTCTGAGAAACCTAAGGAGATAATATCAGTGAAAGTCATCAATACTGTATGCGTATTAGTCCTGACATTGATTTGCTATATGAATGCCTGGTCTGTTCCGATTGAACAGACACAGTATGGGAAGTCCGGTTTGCGTTTTGAAGGACGGACAGCAACTCCTGCGACTTATAAGGATGATGCACTCCGCCAGTCTTACGAACTCCCATTGGCAAAAGCAGGGGTGCAGTCCAGGTGGATCCAGGTTGTCGACAACTATGGCGCACCTCTGATTAAAAATCCGTTTTTGCCCTGCACCGACCCGAACGCAGACGAAAACGAAGTAATAATCAGGAAATGGGTGGCTGATCTTCACAAATCAGGAACAGCAGTCCTTTCCTGGTATCCACTCAGTTTCTGCCATTCAGGCTGGGAACAGCATCCTGAGTGGAGACAGCAGTTCATAGTTCCCTATACCGAACCAGGATTTGCCTGCTGCTTCAACACTGGTTATGGGGATGCATTGATCAACTACTGTAATTACGTGATTGAAAAGTTCGATCTTGACGGTATATGGTTCGATGGCTCTGCGTGGACTCCGATTTGGAGCAAACCTGTACCCCTCAGCTGTAACTGTGATGCCTGCAAGGCAAAATTCAATGCAGCCACAGGAAAGAATATCCCTGATAAACTCGACTGGAGCGACCCGGTGATCCGCCAGTGGGCAAACTGGCGTTATGAGGAGTTCGGAGGATTTATAGGCAAATTGGCTGCGTCTATTAGAGAACACAAGCCAACTGCCACTGTCGTAATCAATCATTATCATCGCCCCGGTATTCCATGGGTCAGTGCGATCCCGTTAAATCCCTACAGTGCTGATATAATCAGTGGTTCAGAAGCATCGGAACCTGAAACTTTGGACTTGACTATGAGGCTTTGCCGGGCATATGGCAGGATGCAGTCTGAAGTATGGAGACCTTTTGACCTGGCTTCCACCGCTGAAGCCAGCGCTGATCCACTGCTGAGACATGCTCTTATATGCTATGCTGCCGGTGGACATCCGGTTTACGGAGGAGATATAGCTAATCCGCTTGTAGCGTCTACTGCAGCTCTGATCTCACCTATAATCGATTCAATCAACCCGTATGCAGATGGACAGTCTGTCCCTTACACAGCAGTCCATGTCTCGCAACAGACCGAGACATTCTACTGCGAGCGTGGTGGGATCGGATACTTCACATCTCTGGGGATCTGGACAAAGGCTCTGGGAGAGGCACATATGCCTCCGGACTATATATATGATAAAGACTTCATTCCTGCGAAGATTGCTACATATAAAGCTCTGTTCCTGCCGTTATCCATCGCCATGTCCGATACCCAGTCAAAGACAGTAATCAACTATGTAAAGAATGGCGGAACTGTCCTCTGTGGGATAGCAGCAGGTCAACTCGATCAGGAAGCTCAGCTGAAGAGTAAAAACCTCCTGGGCGCTGCATTTGGCTATAACTTCCAAAGAGCCCCACTGGATGACGGTCTGGATGCATGCACGTTGAAAATCAATCTTGCAGACGGACGGACTCTCTCAGCCACCGGAATGCGTGTTCCAATGACCCTTGCCGGCAAGGGCTGGAAGGTACTTGCACGCAGTAGTAATAAGCCTGTTGCTGCAATACGCTCATATGGCAAGGGACGAGTAGTAGTGCTTTCCATAGACCCCGGCAACTTGATAGGTAGCATGCCTGCAGCGGCTGGTAACACAAAACTTGGCATATCTGACAAGCAGGCTCAGAGCGGCAAGCATTCTCTGGAATATATAGACGATCCCGTGGCGCCGATGACATTCTATCCGGATCTGGAAAACTACTTCTCAATTTTCGCAGCACCAGACTATACTGGTGGGGAATTTGACTGTGACCTGAGACTCGGTAAAGATGCTGAAGTTACAATCGATCTGCGTTCTCAGGTAGCACCTGTTGAAGGCCCGCATATAGTTCTTCAAGGTGGCGGAAAAGCCACTACAATAGGCGCTGTACTGGGTGATATACCGGTAGACAACTGGATCCATCTAAAAGTAAAGTATACGTTTGCTACGGCGGGCCAGGAGGCCTTTGCAGACGTTATAATAACACTTCCGGATGGCCAGAAATACACAGGTAGAGGGCAATGTACAAATTCAGGATATAAATCAACAAACTGGATGGTTATTTATGGTAGTGGCACCAAAGTAGCACAGTTCTACGTGGACAATGTTAAGCTGCTGGGGACCAAAGCCGACGGAACAACAAAAACCGTCATGGATATGGACTTTGAGAACACCGACAACCTAACAGAGCCGCCAACCACATTCATCGCCAGTCTTATTTCAGCAGCTAAACAGGGCGTATCAGCACCAGTGAATGTTATCACCCCTGGCTATGTGCGTACAGGAATATACACCAAACAGAAAAATCAGGTGTTGGTGCATCTCTACAATAGTAAAGGACTTACAACTGACTGGTTACGAAAATCCGGACCACCGGTAACTCTTGACTGCTCATTCCCAATAAAATCAGCCAGACTGGCACTTCAAAACAAGTCGTTACCAGTCAGTAAAACCGGCAAAAAATGGCAGATCAAACTACCACCTATAGGTTTATATCAGATAGTGGAAATTCAGAGGTAATAGTAGATAGCGAAAAAAGGAGCGGTCCGTAATGATCGCTCCTTTTAATTTTGTGATTATTAACGTCGTTTATTCTCTATCGAACCAGTTGTTCGCACCGCCTTTAGTTCCGATCCAACCACCCCAGGGACCAGTTGGCTGTCCGCCGTGAGCAACTATCTGCCCTACAGACATCCACTTGGCATGACCATCAGCATGGACAGTATTACAGCCATTGCTATGGATGATAGCAATGCATTTGTTTGCCATATCAGCTTCGGTAGGTGCATTGTTAATACAAGGTGGGTAGAAGAATGACGGTGGATCCGGCCAATTGTTAGTAGCCCAGTAAGCAACATTGGTGCTATCCATCATCAAAACACACTCAGATGGGCTTTTTATATCCGCCAGAAATGCATGTGAACTATAGAAGTAGTCAGAGCTTTCATCTGTGCGGAACATCTGAATATTAAAGCCTATATTCTGCCAGTTTCCATTAGCCGGAGTGACATCCTTCTCACCTGAAGGGCATAACCATACTTGAAGGTTCTTGATGTATGGGTCCAGATTCCACGGGCCTGCATAACTGGTTCCCGCCGCAGGATCATAACAAGGAATGCCCTCGTCGTAATCCTGTGCATACATGTTTAGAGCGTTACCGATCTGCTTCATATTGCTGAGGCAGGCAGATTGTCTTGCCTTCTCCCTGGCTTTTGCAAAGACCGGGAAAAGAATAGCTGCAAGTATAGCTATGATCGCTATTACTACCAGCAACTCAATAAGAGTAAAACCTTTCTTTCTCACCATCATATAACCTCCGTCAAGACAATGTTGTAAGGTGCGTGTTGCCTACAGTGGTTAAACTGTCTACTTTAGTGATTATATCATGCAAAAAAGACTAGTGGTCAATAATTGTAAAATTATTTATTAAGCTAGATTGCAAAATTATGCACCATTATTCATCAATATCAATTACACCCAGTTATCTAAAAAGTGGAGTGGCCATAAATGACCACTCCACTTTTTGTATCCAAAACTATACTGACAATTATTCTCTGTCGAACCAGTTGTTAGGATTACCACCCTTCATACCTATACTCCCACAACCCATGTTTTCCGGCGGACCGCCATGAGCAGTAATAGCGTCTCCCTGCATCCATTTGGCATGTCCATCTGCAAATCCGAGATTGGCACCATTATTGTGGACACGCGTTATACCAGCGCAATTTATACCGTGTGATGTGTTGGGAACATAGAATATACTTCCCGTCAACCATGTTTTACTGGATGTTGGACCTGAGTCAGCAAACAATATCCACTCAGCAGGTGCAACGATCTGTCCCAAACTCGCTACACTCGTATAATATGACACAGCTTGAGATTCAGATGGAGACCAAGCCATCACCATATTGAAGTTGACACCTATACTGACTACAACGCTCTTCACAACTCCATCAATCGTATAATTAGTAGCATTCTTGGGGCCAGATGGACACGCCCATATATTTAGATTCTTGATATAAGGGTTAAGGTTGTCTGGTCCAGGAACCATAGGATATGTCTCATCATAATCCTGCACATACATCATCAACCCATTGCCAATCTGCTTCATATTGTTGAGGCAACTGGTTTGTCTTGCCTTTTCTCTGGCTTTAGCAAACACAGGAAAAAGAATGGCTGCAAGTATAGCGATAATTGCTATTACCACTAACAACTCAATCAGTGTGAAACCTTTATTTCTTTGCATATTAATACCTCCGGTGTTACCTACAGTGAATACACTGTCCACTTTAGTGATTATATCATGCAAAAGAGACTAAGGGAACTATAATTGTAAAAATATTTATTAAGGTTAGCTGGCAAGATTATGCAATATATTTCATCAACATCGATTACTTCCCAATTAGCTATAAAGTGGATCGGCCGTAAACGACCGCTCCACTTTATATCCTAAACCATACTAACAACTATTCTCTATCGAACCAGTTGTTAGCACCACCTTTAACACCGATCCAACCACCCCAGGGACCTACTGGAGCTCCTCCATGGGCAACGATAGCTCCCATTCCCATCCATTTAGAATGGCCATCTGCAAAAGTAGCGTTTGCACCATCACTATGACATGGATTCACATAAACCCCCTGAAGACCTGCCTGGGTAGCAGGAGTCGAAGTTGCTGGAGGATAAAATCCTACAACACCATTCATGTTATCCATGAACACAATACACTCTGCCGGAGAAGCTATGCTGGACATTGTCGCCTGTGTATTATACCACCACTGTGGATCCTCATCTGTCCGGAAACATTCAATATTGCACCCCAGATTCTGAGTATAACCTCTTCCTCCCGAAGGGCACTGCCATACATTGTTACTCTTAATATAGGGATCTAACATCGCAGGTCCTATTGGATTGACAAAACCAGGTGTATAACATGGATATGTCTCGTCATAATCCTGCACATACATCATGAGTCCATTGCCGATTTGTTTTTCATTGTTCAAACAAGTAGATTGCCTTGCTTTCTCCCTGGCTTTTGCAAAAACCGGGAATAGGATGGCCGCGAGTATAGCTATAATCGCTATGACTACCAGTAATTCAATAAGAGTAAATCCATTCTTCTTTATCAAACAAATATCCTCCACGTAGAATCATACTATCTATGCCTAGTGTTGCCTACAGTGCATGCACCGTATACTTTAGTGATTATATCACGCATTATGTGTCTGTGTATAGAATGGTGAAGATATTTTTCCAAATATATGCTGATCAATAGCTAAACAACATCCTCTGTAAAGTAAATCTGCAAAACGAACCGGTTATCAGCTCAAATATCCCTGCTATAAACGTAGCGTTTAATGCGTAGTACTATAGAACTATTATTAAATACCACTTACAAACTATGGACATTGCACTTATATTTGCATATAATAAGTTTGGATATCTATTGTGCAGCTAAGGATGATGTATCATATTTTATTTTTGGGCCAGCGATAGTATCCAGCCCAACTAAAGATTGAACAAGTGAATATCTCATGCAAAACAGCCCGGCTAACACCGGGCTGACTGCTTTTAATATTTACTTAAATATCTCTAAACTCAGGGGGTATAAGTATGCACTTCTTCCCCGTAGTCAATCATTCACATTCCATGCTGTTTAGGCAGCTTTGTCGGAATAGTCTACTTCCAGAAGTTTTGGCTGCCTAAGGAAAGCTTCGAATTCTTCTGCAGGCACAGGCTTACTTACCAGAAAACCCTGCATTTCGTCACAGCCCAAGGAAGCTAGATGATCAAGCTGTTCCCTGGTCTCAACTCCCTCAGCAACTACCCGCAGGTTCATTGCATGCGACATACCCAGCACTGCGCCAGCGATCGCTGAGTCATCCGGATTTGTAGTAATGTCTTTCACAAAACTGCGGTCGATTTTAACTGCATCAATTGGGAATCGTTTAAGATAACTCAATGAAGAATACCCGGTGCCAAAATCATCGATAGATACTCGAACTCCCATATCCCTTATACTGAGCAGCACCCTTACAGCAGTGTCAACATTCTTCATCAGGACACTCTCTGTAATCTCAATGTCGAGATATGATGGATCAAGTCCAGTCAGACGAATTGCTTCAGTCACCGTCTCCAGCATATTAGAGTCCCGAAAATCCCTGGCTGACACATTTACTGCAACATCGATCTTCGGATATCCCTTATCCTGCCACTGTTTGTTCTGCCTGCAGGCCTGTCGCAGGACCCACCGCGTCATCTGAACAATAACGCCCGTCTCTTCAGCCACTGGAATAAACTCGCTTGGAGGGATTAAACCTCTAGTAGGATGCTCCCATCTCAAGAGAGCTTCGCAGCCCACAATCATACCACTCTGGATATCCATCCTTGGTTGGTAGAATACCCTCAATTCTCCACGCTCTAGAGCCTTGCGCAGACTGCTCTCGGTCTGCAGACGTCGAGTGGTCTCAAAATTAAGTGACTCAGTGTACAAATGGAAGTTGTTTTTGCCATCTTCTTTTGCATGGTACATGGCTGAATCTGCATTACGTATCAACGTATCAGCATCCTGACCATCCAACGGGAATATTGTTATCCCAATACTCGAAGAAATAAAGAACTCATTGCCCCCGAGCTGAAAACTGGCACTTAAAGCACTGAGAGCTTTTCGTGCAACGACTATAGCGTCTTCAGGACATGAGATATTAGGTATTACAATAGTAAACTCATCCCCACCCATTCTTGAAAGAATATCACCCGATCTCAAGCAATTCTTCAGTCTCTCAGCAACAGACTTCAGCAGCATATCGCCATACGTGTGACCCAGGGTATCGTTGATGAATTTGAAATTATCCAGATCCAGATAAGCAACAGCCAGCATACCCATTTTATTGATGGCTTCTGTTAGTGCACTATCAAGTTTTTCTTTGCATAGACTGCGGTTTGGCAGGCCAGTGAGTGGATCATGGGTAGCTTGTTCCTTTACAACTTCCTGAGCATACAGCAAGGCACCCTGTAATTCAGCAATACGTCTTCCGGATTGCAAGCGGGCTTTGAGTTCACTGGGATCAACTGGTTTGACAACATAATCATCTGCTCCAGCATCCAACCAACTCCGAACCTCATCCTGTCCATCCCTGTCGACGAGTACTATCACATAAGCCTGTCCAAAATTGTTCTTTGCACGCATCTCTCTAAAGGCAGATGGCCTTTCAATGGCAGGAAATCGATTGTCGATAATGACAAGTCTTGGGGGATCACTAGCCTGTAGCATCGATAATGCTGATTGTCCATCTCCTGCAACTACCGGTTCATATCCCCATCTCTTCAACATGGATTCCATCAGCCTGGTCAGGATTGGTTCATCATTTGCTATAAGGACTCTCATGCAGCATCCTCCGATCTCAGAGAATACAGATAATTGACCAGTCTCCAAGTCTCTGTTTCAGCTGCTCTCAGCGCTGATGATGCACCATGAATATCCCCGGAGATACAAATTCTCTCCAACACCGAATATGCCTCGTAAGCCTGGTGGGCAGCAAAACTACCTACACTCCCTTTCATTCTGTGAGCATAACGAGTAAGCGTTCCCAGATCGGATGCTTCAAGCGCATTTTGCATATTGCGGATATTGATCTCATATTCACTCAGGAATATGTCAATTATCTCATTCAGTAAACTGTTGTCCCCACCTACATAATTCATCAGTTCACCAAGGCATACGACAGAGATCTCTTCCTGCGGACTACCGCATTCTGCCTTAACTGCCTTCTTAACCAGGGCAATTAGTTCCTCTGAGCGGATTGGCTTCGTAATATATCCATCCATACCGGCTTGCAGGCATTTTTCTTTATCGTCTTTCATCGCACGTGTAGTCATTGCGATTACCGGTATATGCCTACCAATGCCAGCTTCATTCTTTCTTATCTGAGCGGTTATCTCGAAACCATCAATACCCGACATCTCAACATCCAGCAGTACAACGTCATAATAGTTATTATTCAAAGCATCGAGCGCTGATTGTCCGTTGTCCACAACAGTGACCTTGTTCCCACTCTTTTGCAAAACCTTCTCGGCTAGTTTACGGTTCACCACACCTGATTCAGCTACTAACACCCGTAGTCCGGGAGAATCCGCAAATATCATATCTACCATAGATCCATTGGACTCATCGGGATCTCCGTTAAACACGCCATTCACAATAGTATCTCTAGCGCAATCCGCAGGAATTCTGGAACTGATGTTAAAACAGAAAGTGCTGCCTGTTCCGGCTTCACTCTCTACCCACATCCTGCCGCCCATCAGTTCAACGAGACGGGAGGAAATGGCTAGTCCCAGGCCTGTGCCCCCATAACGTCTAGAGTTAGCAACATCTACCTGTTCAAACGATTCAAATATTCTCAAGCGTTTATCTTCAGGTATACCGATCCCGGTATCAGTGACACTGAAGATCAAGCCTACTTCATACTCAGACCTGGATTCTGTACCCACAGACAGCTTCACACTGCCTTTATCTGTAAACTTGACTGCATTAGCCAGCAGGTTTGCTATTATCTGTCCCATTCTCATTGGGTCGCCAACTAACAGCTGAGGGACATCATCAGAAATATTACATGAAAAGCGCAGTTTCTTCTTTTTGGCTTGCATGCCTATTGTTGTGGATATCTCTTGAATCTTCTCGCGCAAGTCATATACAATAGCATCGAGCTCCATCTTACGCGCTTCAATTTTCGAAAAGTCCAGCAAATCGTTGATAACCCAAAGCAAAGAATCAGATGAAGATTTTATTGCTTCCATATAACTGCGCTGTTCTGAGGAGAGTCTGGTGTCCAAAACTAACTCGGTTGTACCTATTATACCCAGCAGAGGAGTCCTGATTTCACTGGTCATATTTGCCAGGAACTCACCTTTAGCTTTGTTTGCAATCTCGGCAGCTTCTTTAGCATCACTTAGTTCCAGCTTGGCACTTTCACGCTCTGTGACATCTTTCATAGAGAACACACTACCTATCGTGCGTTCATCTACGCGTTGCGGACGAGCTGTCCACTCAAAGATTCTACCATCAATAAGCCGTGCGAGCTGATATTCCGGTGTGTCCGGATTATTCTTTACTTTTTCGAACTTCTCCAGGAACGTCTGTGGAAACTCCAGCTGGTCAAGGATATATGCCATTGACGCATTGTAATCTCCGGTCTGCAGAATAGATGACGGTATGTTCCACATCTCAGCAAATGTTGCATTGAAACTTTCTACTCGCCCATCAAGATCTGTAACCAGTATACCTTCGGTCGTTGAATGTATAGCCGCATCAAATAAGGAAAGAGCAGCTTCTGCTTGCCGCAGTTGTGTAACATCGGTAAATGTTTCCAGCAGATAGTTAGTATCATCGAGGACAATAGGAACTGCAGTTCTTACGATGGTCCTGAGTTCACCTTCCACGGACAGTAGCGCATCCTCAGAATGTTCATAACAATGCCCAAGATAAACAACAGGGCACTCACCTTGAAAAGATCGACACAAAAAACGCTGGCACGAACAGCCAACAGCTTCTTTTCGACCGACTCCCATCATATCAAGTGCAGTTTTATTCGCATCCACAATTCGGCAAGACAGGGGGTCAACGACCAGTACACCACACTGAACATTGTCCAGTATTTTACGTAGTCTGGTTTCATCCTCAGCCGATTTCTCACCGTTATTAATATATGATACCGATTTATCAGACCTGAGCAAAACATCTACTCCAAAGGATGACTGCATGTTGGAGGTTAGCAACTAGTAATAGCTGCCTGCAATCACAGACTCATCCTAGTCACTTTATCGGCTTCTAGACTGGAATATATTATTAGGAGATATACTTAATGTCACAATTCATTCTCACTACGTAATATGGAATTACGACACTATGCGGGGTGGAGTCTAAACACTGGTGTTTATGGAGGTTTTTTTACTTATATTGCTGATGTAATGTTCCGTAGATCACAATGAACAGCATAAATGACTACGGGAGGCCTGGTAGCCTCCCGTATTGAACACTAGTGATACTTAATTTTATATAGTAACGAGGTTCTGTTTTATAGCGTAGCGAATTATCTCAGCCTGGCTGTGCACGCCAAGTTTGCGATGAATATTTGCTCTGTGAACCTCAACAGTCCTGGGGCTGATCTTCAGCTGTGTCGCTACAGTGCCGTTTGTACAGCCCTGTGCAATCAGTTGAAGAACCTCAACCTCACGCCTTGTGAGTGAATCAACTGACAACTGAGCGACTGGTTCACCGTGACTACGTGTGGAAGTTCCCAGATAAGCAGCAACTGCATTTTCAAGGATCCCGGGTCCGAGATACATGCTGCCGGCAACAAGCTGACGGACTGCATGCACAAGAAGATCCATTGTGGTTTCCTTTAGAATATATCCGGATGCTCCTGCATTAAGAGCTCTCTTTACTTCTTTTTCGTCACCACACATAGACAATATCAATATTTTTGTGTCCGGACTGACTTCCCTCAATCGGGTCGTAACTTCTACCCCATCGGTATCAGGCATCATCATGTCTACCACAGCAATACCAGGACACAGTCTCTCAGCCGCTTCAATTGCTGCCGCACCATCCTGAGTATCATATACTACAGTAAAATCCCCTTCTCTCTCAAGAAGAGCCTTGAGACCCTGACGTATAATACTGTGGTCATCTACAAGAAGAACAGTTATCATCGTTTTGTCCTTTACCCCTGGTGTATTGCCTGCGCACCCACCGAAAGTGTTAATTTGGTTCCACCTGCAGGCGATGAGTCTATATTTAACGTCCCATTAATGGCTTCTGCCCGTTCAAACATCCCAACTAATCCGTAATGACCTGAATGAGCCAACTTGGAGTATACGTCAAATCCTCGGCCATCGTCAAGAATTGTCAACCGAAGAGTATCACCGTCATAATCCAGATTAATATCAGCTGAACTCGCATCTGAATGCCTTACAACATTTGTAAGTGCTTCTTGCGCTATTCTAAAAAACACTGTCTCAACCTCCGGTATGAACCGAAGGTCATCCATCCCGTTATTCTCAAATGACACACTGAGATCAGAGAGTTTTGGCAACCTGTTTATATGCCACTGTATACCACCGACGAGTCCTTCGTCTTCTAATACTCCAGGACGCATATCCGTAATCAATTCTCGGATACGTGTAGTCAACTCAAAAACCATAGCTTGCTGGTCTCGAATTTGCGCCTTATGCTCTGTCCCCATATCCCTTGAACTCAATCCGATCGCAAGCTGAAGAGCCATCAGCGCCTGTCCCACTTCATCGTGTAAATCCTGAGCTAGATTTCTGCGTTCCGATTCTACCGCCTGCACCAAATTCGCAGAGAGCGCTTTGAGTCTCTCTCTACCTGCTCTGACCTCTTCGTATAACCTCGCGTTTTGCATGGCGGTCCCAATCTGTTGCCCCAACAAACGGTAAAACCCACGTCTGCCCGGATCAAATTCCGACTGAGAACTGGAGAAAAGCTCCATCATACCCTGGAGATCGTTATCTGATACTATAGGAACACACCAGGAAGCATAATCCTTCAAGACCTGTCCAATAGCAGCAACCTTCTGATGCTCCTGACCATGAACTACGGCTGGTCTGGAGACTATATAATCCGCATAAAACTCCGATACAGGAACCGGTTGGAAGGCGACACCCTCAGCAACTCCCCATGCTACTCCCTGCCAAAGCAATTCAATTGCAGAATCATATATAAGGAGACGTCCACCCACTAACAAATCGGATGTGCTCATCGCAGTCTTTATACTGACCAGGGTCTCAGTCATAGCCAATGATCGCCCAAGTGAACGTGCGACTGTATTGACTAATCCCAGATCATTCGCCTTGTGGATAGCTTCATTCTCGGCGGTCTTGATACGAGTGATATCTTTTATGATAATGATAACACCTTGTGTTTCATTATCTTCCAGTGTCCACGGGAATGCAGATATTTCTGCCCATATACCTTTGTTTTTCCGAATCCGAATATATGCTTCGATGGGAAGAGGCTGTGATCCTGCCAAAAGAGGTTGCAACAAGTCGCGATCTATCTGCTCAAATATGTGACCAAATAAAGTACGGCAGGTTTGACCTGCAAGAACAGCATTTCCACCAAACCAATCGCGCAACACTTGATTATATTCGACTAACTGTAGATCAGCATCAGTAATACAAACTGCCTCTGATATCCTGTCAAGAATTGGAATCCTCGGTGCTATATTTGCAGACGCTTTGATTGATCTATATGCGGGAGGAGAAGTCTTTCGGCTGGTTAGATGGGTTGCTAAATCGGATACTGACACCTTGTCGCATGTCAAAGCATCACTGGCTCCGTCAACAGCCGACAACCTACGTATATGGGTTGTTCCCTTACGAGTATCTCCCTGATCTTGTGGATTTATTGTATCGTCTTGCATGAAAATCTACCTTTATACCAGTCAAAACAGCCAGCTGAGACATGTCATGCTCATTAAAAACAGTAAGCAAACACGTTACCACCGATATGATTATAGGCACAACCAGCTCTATAGTCAACGGTAAATCAAAAATAATGCAGTAGAATAATCACTCAAGAGTAAAATTTACCAACTTATGCACGTGCTCAAAACGGGTACGTATATCTGCCTGCGTAAGAGTTCTGAATCGGTTGAGACTGAAATCCTGAATATTGTACGAAGCTAGAACACTTCCATACACCACTGCACGTCTCAAATCCTCTTCAGTTGTTCCACCCGTACTGGCAAGGTAACCCATACAACCACCAGCAAAACTATCCCCGGCACCTGTGGGGTCAACTACATCAATCAGTGGAAATGGGGCTGCAGAAAAACATGTGTCATCATGGCAGTACATTAAGGCCCCGTGTTCACCCTTCTTGATGACTACGTATTTGGGTCCCATGTTCCGTATTTTCTCGGCAGCAAGAGTAATATTAGTTTCTCCGGTCAACTGCCGGGCTTCTGCATCATTAAGGAATGCAATATCTACCCGTTTCAGGACCTCTATAAGTCTGTCCTTCTTTCCGGATATCCAGAAGTTCATTGTATCACAAGCAACCAGTTTGGCATCGGTAACCTGGTCTAGAACCTTCAGCTGCAGATCGGGATCGATATTCGCAAGGAATACATATTTACTGGACTTGTAGGATTCAGGCAAGTCCGGGTGAAAATCCTGGAAGACATTCAGTTCAGTGGCTATTGTATTGGCTTGATTCATGTCACCCTGGTATGAACCTTTCCAATGAAATGTCTTACCACTAGCAACCTGAAGTCCATCTGTATTTACGTTGTGCTTGTTTAGAAAGTCTACATGCTCACTGGGAAAATCCTCACCAACAACACCAACAAGCCTTACTGGACTGAAAAAACCCGCAGCCACTGAGGAATACACTGCAGCTCCACCCAAGGCTCTTTCGACCTCTCCCGAAGGTGTACTTACCGAATCAAATGCAACACTACCAACGATTAATAGACTATTATCACAACAAGAACAACCCATAACTTACAAACAACCTCACCCATCATCTACAATAATATATATATACAGTTATCGACAAATTACCACACAAGAATGAGCCCGCCGATACATCCACTCGGTATTGGGACTAAATGGATCGGTTTTAGCCCACGATACCTCAGCGTTTGCACCCATTAACATAACGCTGAGCAATAACCATATACACGAACTTCGGCAACAGCAATACTTTAGCTATCTTGCGTCGATCTTTCGAGAGTCGATAAAGCCACTCAAGCCCGTGTTTCTGATACCACACAGGTGCGCGTTTCACCAAACCTGACATCACATCGAATGTCCCACCAACACCAATAGCCACCCCTACTCCCAGCCTGCTGATGTTGCGCCTTATCCATTTTTCCTGCTTGGGAATTCCAAGAGCAACCAGTAATACTTTGGCGCCGGATGTCTTAATCTGTTCTACAATGGCATCCGTGTCTTTATCATCGTCAAAATATCCATTCCGTGTTCCTGCTACCAGTAAACCGGGATATTGCTCAATCATTTTTTCTGCAGCTTTCTCAGCAACGCCGGGTGCAGCACCAAAGAAAAACACCGAGAAGCTATCCTTGGCAGCCATCTCAAGTATCTTCATGCTAATATCCACGCCACTAACTCTGACCTGAATGCGCTTGCAGGAAAAGCGTGAGCCTAAGACAATGCTGACTCCATCAGGACTGACAATGTCGGCTGAGTTTACAATCTCCTTAAACTCGGGATCAGACTGTGCTATTACAATGGCACTGGCATCAGCTGTGACAATTTGATGAGTAGCCTGATTGTTAACAAACCCTTGCACTGCATTCATTACAGTGTCCATATCCACATCGTGTACTCTACATCCAAGAATCTCTGTACACTCTATGGGTTTCATATTATCACTCAAAATTGCAATTCCTTATTTACAATGCATTTCTGCGGACTGGATCTACAATAACTCCATCAAACACAGCTGCATTAGATTTTACTTTACAGTGTTCGCCAACAACACAACGTTCCAGCATAGTATTCTGCATAACGGTAGCACCTTGCCACAGTATGCTTTCCTTAACAGTTGCTCCCGACTCTACAACGCAGTCATCAGCCAAAACTGAGTATTCCAGTACTTTGGCATCAGCTTCTATGCGACAGTTGTTGCCAATAACCACCGGATAACCGATCTCAGCTGTTGGATCTATCTCGACATTATCACCCATCCAGACATATTTTCTCTGCTCCGGAACAGGCAGCTTTATATCCACACGCCCACTCATAGCATCTCTATGAGCATCATGATACTGTTTCAGACTTCCTACGTCCTTCCAATAACTGGATGTAAGGTAGCCATAGAACCTGGATTTCTGCTCTAGCAACAAAGGCAGCAAGTTGTGTCCAAATCCGTATTTTACACCTTTAGGAATAAGCTCCAGAACCTGCCGGTCAAACACATAAACACCTGTGTTTGCCGAATTGCTGAACATCACTTCGCCTTTAGGCTTTTCAAGGAACCTGGTTATACGCCCCCGCTCATTCAACAGAGCAATTCCATATTCAGAAGGATCATCAACCAAAGATAGAGCAATAGTAGCAGAAGCCTTTTTTTCCTTGTGAAATCTTATAAGCCGATCGAAATTTACATCGGTCAGATCGTCCCCACCTACTACCAGGAATGTATCTTCATCAAAGAAACTCTCGCAGCGTTTGACACTTCCCGCATCTCCCCAGAGCTCTTCCTCGGGTGAGAAATGGATATTGGCACCCCACTTGCGACCATCACCGAAATACTCCATAATCTGCTCACCCAGGTAGTGGACATTGATCATAATGTCCTGGAAACCGGACTGAACAAGCCGTTCGACGATGTGTTCCATAACTGGTTTGTTGACTATCGGAACCATCGGTTTAGGAATGTTTCGGGTAAGGGGATCCAGCCTGGAACCAACCCCTGCCGCAAGTATCATCGCCTTCATAAAATGCTCCCTCCAGATATTCTCACTGTGTTTGACAACAGTCCACCTAATTTTCCTTCAAGGATAATTGGGTGTAATAAATCTGTAAGCTCAGCAGCTTTTCGTTTCCTATGCGATTGATTTTACCGTATCAACTACTGCACCGGCCACAGTATTTCTATCTTCTTCAGACAACTCAGGATATACCGGCAAACTCAAAACCTGCAACGCAGCCAACTCTGACTCAGGGAAGTCACCCTCTTTGTATCCCAGATACTCATATGCTCTCTGCAAGTGCAGGGGACTGGGATAGTAGACGGCACTCCCTACACCCCGTTCAGCTAACCCAGCTTTGAGTTGATCTCTCTTCTCATATCGAAGAGTGAATTGATGGTAAGTGTGGTAGTTCTCTTCAAGAGGCACAGGGGCAGTCAGTGGTAAGTCTTTGAACATCTCTATATAATAAGCCGCATTAGCCCGCCTGGCTTCATTCCACTTCTCAATATAGCGCAGTTTTACCATAAGTGCTGCAGCCTGAAGTTCATCGAGCCTTGAGCAATATCCAATTCGTCTGTATGAATATGTCTCATCCATGCCGTGTACGCGCAATTCCCTGGCTCTTTCGGCGATTTCCGGATCGTTAGTAAGCACCATGCCTCCATCACCGCATCCTCCCAGATTCTTCGTAGGGAAAAAGCTCAACGTTGCAGCGTCACCATATTTACCGATTGCGGTGCCTTTATATTTGGAACCAATGGCTTGAGCGCCGTCAAAGACAACTTTCAATCCCTTTTCATTCGCCAACTGCATTATCTCATCCACTGCACAGCACTGACCATAAAGGTGTACCGGCAAGATAGCCTTGGTTTTGTCAGTTATTGCTGCGGCAATTTTTGCAGGATCAAGGTTGAATGTCTTTGGATCTATGTCAACAAACACAGGTGTAGCGCCAACTATGATAATAGCTTCGGTTGTTGCAACGAATGTGTAGGGCGTGGTAATGACTTCGTCCCCGGGACCTACTCCAGCAGCTGCAAGTGAAATCACTATGGCATCTGTTCCAGAGTTTACCCCTATGCCATATTTCGCTTCGCACATAGCCGGAATTTCCTGCTCCAGTGCTTTGACATTTGCACCCAGTATAAACTGACAGTTATCAAAAACCTGGGTGACTGCATCAACGAGTTCCTGCTTGATGCTCTGGACTTGAGCTTTGGGATTTGCCACTGGAATAGCCAAAGGTGTACGCTCCTAAACAGACTACTTAATCTCACAACATTATTATACGGGGCACATGCCCTCAAATCATATTATCGCTGTCAAGGGGACGCAATGTCAACTCCGGCTTCGGTGAGAGACTGGGAGACAAGGGGAATGGGAGAGGGGGAGAAGGGAACTTCATTCCATGATTACAGGCTTGAGATAGAGTCTCCCCCTCTCCCAATCTCTCAGTCTCCCAATCTTTCCTTCTATCCCTTCACCCTGTTATAATCGAGTCAACAATTTGAGATTTGCGGTCTGGGTGAAGATTCCAGCCGATGGAGGTTTTAATACTATGGAAAAGTTGTGTCTTAATGGAAAATGGACACTGCTGCAGTCCGGGCAAGATAAAAAAATGGACGCAATCGTCCCCGGTAACATTCATCTTGATCTTATGAAGGCTGGAGTAATAGAAGACCCGTTCGTTGCAGATAACGAATACCGGGTTGCCTGGGTCCACGAGACAGATTGGGTGTATTCCAGAGATTTCTTTGCCGAACCCGAGCTTTTGGGATGTAGCAAGCTCTGCCTGGAATGCGATGGCCTGGATACATTTGCTGTAGTTAAACTGAATGGAGAGATCCTGGGCGACACCGAAAACATGTACATTCAGTATCGGTTTGATGTAACCGGTAAGCTCAAATCCGGAAGCAATAATATTACAATCGAATTCGAATCTGCTCCCAACAAGGTCAAACCATGGCTTGCAGAAGATCCTCTTGTTTCCCCTGGAATGGGAGTTCCGGGATCTATATATACAAGAAAAGCCCCCTGCCAGTGGGGCTGGGACTGGGGTCCTGCTCTGCCTACCTGCGGTATATGGAAATCCATAAGAATCGCCGGATACAACGGGGCCAGGATCGATGATCTCCGCATAATCCAGCACCATTCAGAAAACAGTGTAAGCCTGGAGATCATCGCAGAGCTCGAAAGACTCGATTCCGAGTGCATTGAAGCCATCGCAAAGATAACAGCCCCTGATGGCACAGTCAGCGAAGTTGCGCTCACAATAGATGGTAACACAGCTAAAGGTGAATTCACTGTCGCTAACCCGGAACTCTGGTGGCCTGCTAACTATGGCAAACAGCCTCTGTATCAGGTAAAATGCAAAGTCCTCAGAGATGGAGTTAAGCTTCACGCATTCAAGCGAAAAGTCGGTCTCCGGACAATGGAACTCGACAGAACGAACGATGAATGGGGCCAGAGCCTGACTGTCGTTGTAAACGGCGTTAAAATCTTCGCAAAGGGTGGAGACTGGATCCCCGCAGACAGCTTCCCTGCACGCATAACCGATGAACACTACAGGCACCTGATCTCCAGCGCTGCACTTGCCAACATGAACATGCTGCGTGTCTGGGGCGGTGGTATTTATGAAGATGAACGTTTCTACGATCTGTGCGATGAGTATGGAATCCTGATCTGGCAGGACTTTATGTTCGCATGCGGACACTACGCAACAACCCAGTGGTACCTGGACAACATCGCCAAAGACGTTGAATACAACGTCAAACGTCTCCGCAACCGTGCATGCCTTGCCCTTTGGTGTGGAAACAACGAAATGGAATGGGGCGTCACCATGTGGTGGCAGGATGAGAAAAAAGAGACCAGGCAGAAGGAATATGCCATCATATTCCACGAGCTCATCCCATCCATTCTTGCTAAAGTAGATACTATTACTCCCTATTGGCCAAGTTCCCCTTCCAGTGGAATGGAAACACCATTCGTTAATCCGGAAAGTCAGGACTATGGAGATGGACACTACTGGGATGTCTGGCACGGAAAGAAACCATTCACCGAATACCGCACCCAGTTCCACCGGTTCATGAGCGAGTTCGGATTCGAATCATTCCCGTCCATCAAGACTGTACGAAGCTTTGCCGAAGAGAAAGACCTGAACCCGGTCAGCTACATAATGGAGTGCCACCAGAAGAACTCCGCAGGTAACGGCCTTATACTCCACTACATGGCCCAGACATTCAGGTTCCCCAAGGACTTCGAAACAATGTGCTACACTAGCCAGCTGCTCCAGGCTGAAGCTATGCGATATGGTGTTGAACACTGGCGTAGAAACCGTGGTAGATGTATGGGAACCCTGTACTGGCAGTTCAACGACTGCTGGCCGGTTGCCAGTTGGGCAAGTGTGGACTACTTCGGTAGATGGAAAGCCCTGCAGTATTTCGCAAAACGGTTCTATGAACCCCTGCTGCTCTCCGTATGTGAAGAAGCAACTACCGCAACAGTTCATGTGACAAATGACGGTCTTCAGCCTCTCGAAGCAATCCTCAAGTGGAGCCTGGAGAAACTTAACGGAGAAGTCGTTAAGTCCGGCAATATGCCATTTGCAGCAGGATCGCAGAGAGATAACCTGGTTGCAGAACTGGACTTCACCGAGGAACTAGCTGGAGACGGTAAGAGACAGTGTGTGCTGGTGTGCGAATTGGTCGTTGGTGCAACAACTAGAGCTACAACAGTCACCGGATTCGTTCCAACCAAACACCTGGAACTGACTAATCCCGAATTACAAGTCAAGACAGGCAAAGACGATACCGGCGAATACATTGAAATATCTGCAAAATCAACTGCAAGGTTCGTATTTGTAGAGGTGCCGGAAGCAGACGTAATCTTCTCCGACAACTACTTCGACCTCCCTGCAGGCAGGACGACAAAAATCCGTCCAATAGCCTGTGCAGAAGGCGCAGATATCAGCAAAGTGAGAGTCTTCTCACTATATGATTCGTTCAGTTAAAAATATTCACACGCAAAGCCGCTAAGACGCAAAGAATGACAATAAATATGCTGCGGGAACGATGGTTTGCACAATACATCAGGCAAATCACAATGAAGTTCCCGCAGCCGCACTACAGAATCGTTTGTTTTCTTAGCGTCTTTGCGGCTTTGCGTGAGAAAAAAACCCAACAGGAGCAAAATCGAATGGCCGTATTCAGTATAGAAAGGCTGCCTTTTGCTTTACTGACAGCACTTTTCCTGGCCTCCACTACTATTGCTTTCGCAGCAAAGGGAGACTTCGACCGAAAGACATTATGGAACTGGGACGACTACCGAAATGTGCCTTTTGATGTTGAGACTGTCTCCACACGGGATGACAAAGGCTACCGGGTCAGTGAAATCTACTTTACAAGCGAACAGACTCCAAATGGTCCCAACCGTATCTTCTGTGCCTTTGCGCGACCTATAAAACCATCCAAACCAGTTCCAGCGTTAGTAATGATTCACGGAGGTGGAGGACATTCAGATACTCCTGGAGCACTCTGGGCTGCTCAGGCTTTTAAGTGTGCAGTAATTCATGTGGATTGGAGCGGTGAATCTATTCCTGGTCCGTTACACTCAACAAAATGGCGCAGTGGACCCACCACTCCATCTACAATGACTCCAACTCCGCGCAGCAACCTCATTTTTCACATCGTTCTGGCACTCCACAGAGCATTGGATTTCATGAGTCAACAGCCTGAAGTAGATATGTCCAAAGTTGCATCTTTTGGTGGTTCATGGGGAGGATATCTCTCTCTGATGCTGGCTGGAACTGACTCCCGGATTGGCTGTGTTATGTCTGCATATGGAGCCGGGGGATGGGAGAAATCGCACAGTGGACTCAGCAAAGGTATTGAACAACTACCCGAAGACCAGAAGGCCCAATGGTTTGAGTTATTTGATGCAATGTCCTATGCAAAACAAACAAAAGCCGCTGTTTTAATGAGTACATCCGCCAATGACCACTACTTCTGGCTGGGTGGACTCGTAGAACACTACCAGAAATTGCCGGGTAAGAAGCACTTAGTCATCACACCAAACGGAGACCATGGCACTGGAGGTCCGCGATGGATGGATTCAGCATGGCCGTGGGTCAAGCAGTACTTCGAAGGTAAGGATGAGTTTCCACAGGTTGTTCAAGGATCTTTCCGCCGGAAGGGAAACACTTACTCTTGGATGGCACAAGGCCCCAAACCAATCAAGAACGCAATTCTCTACTTCAGCCCTGGCAAACTCGATTGGTCATCCAGATACTGGATAGAAGTTCCAGCACATAAACAGGGTAGCAAATGGGAAGCTG
The DNA here is from genome assembly GCA_942493375.1 of Abditibacteriota bacterium. Classification (GTDB taxonomy): domain Bacteria; phylum Armatimonadota; class UBA5829; order UBA5829; family UBA5829. The sequence goes on from OW818698.1 coordinate 2,998,319, forward strand.
AACTACCAAAAGAATTCGCTTCGATGGCGGGAGAAGCATATGCTACTGTCTTTGATGACGATGGTATGCCGTCCTCCAGTGTAACTATCTCCAGTAAAGGTGTAGACCCATTCACTCAACCGGTTGCGTTGTGGCAAGGAGATAATCTGTGGGATAAGGCAAGGGGAGCAGATGCCTGGCGGACATACATTCACGAATCGCTCAATGTATCATCACAACCATCCGGAGGGTTCAATATAGGCCCGGGTGAAGGCAAAACCCATTTCACCACAGTCACTAACAGCGTAATCCTGGCAAGTGCCCGCGCAAAAGAGTATGCAGGTATTCGTATAACCTTGAATGTTGAAAAAGTAGCAGGTGTGCTGCACCTGAGGCTCTGCCGTTATACCAGATCAAACCGGGAACAAGCTTACACAGTAGAAATCAACTACAGGCCAGGCAAAGAGACATTCAATCTCCCCTGGTCATCTTTCACCCCACCAGCAGGCGCGAACCCCATACCTTACCCATTCGACGGTTTGGTCCTGGAAGGCACTAGATCAGATGCTTCCCCAATTACAGTAGAATCACTGGAACTAATGCCAAAACAATAAACAGAAAAACCACCGAATATACTGTATACACGGATTTTCCATTTTCCGTGTATTCAGTATATTCCGTGGTTTTCTGATTCCCTATAATTCGAGGTTCAATAAGGACAGATTGAACCACAGGCGAATGTATCTCCGTCTTCTGTTATGCAGTAATAGACCCAAAGGCATTGAGAACCATAATTCTGCGGATCACTAACTGTTTGCCCAGGTGGTATCCATTCCCCTTGCTGGTCATACCAGTTTATAAATTCATCGGCAGTGAAGAATGTATTAGAAATCGTATTCAACATATATTCTTCGCCGAAAAGAGTATATGCACCGAAGTGCTCTACTTTGATTTTTCTATCCGATATATTTTCAACCACTGTCAGATAATAAGGTTTATCCCGTGAAGCAAAAGTACTGGGACTATGTTCCACATTAATCAGCTTGTTGCCATCTTCCAGATTAGACAGCCTGATCGTATGCATTGTAGGTTTTCTTGCGATCACAGGTGAATGGATCCCATTTATAAATGGAGCGAATACGCTTTCATAATCGAGTATCTCACCATTGGGATAAGCTACCACAAATGATTGTATATGGCGATAGTTATAGGAATCATCATCTACGAATAAATTCTCACCATCGGTTCTGTTAACCTCAAGCCACTGCGCTGGTTTCTTGACTGGTTCACCTATTAAGAATCTATATTTTCGTCCACAATTCATATAATCAAATAAACGTTTGTTTGCTTCACTTATTGATACCAAAAATGCAAAAGACAATATCTACTCCTACCCTCCTTTCAATATGTGTGATAGGTCGAATACAAATAAGCACAGAACACCCCGAACGCCAGACAATCGTCATCACTTGTCCGATATACCACACATTATTTTCGCGCTTTAGTCGTTTTGTGAATGGAAGCACATCGCATCGCCACAATCATATTAGCAACTTGTTCTTGCCACTTATCGATGCAATTTACACTGCTTGATTGTATCAGAGGCATCAGTTTGTCCATTGCCAACAAAGCTTCAACTTTATTAGACACCGACCCAGCAACAATTGTATCACTATATTTAATATATGTCTCCCTAAGCAGCCATGCATATTGATAATCTTCAACACCTCTCATAAGCCCCTTTAGCCGTATGGATGGATTTGCACCAGGATACATCAACACACCATCACCCTGTCCTATCGCAGCATTGTCATAGTTTCCGTATCCGTCATAGATACCCCTAACCCATGCCTCTTTGCTCAGATTGCCCCAATAATTCAATCCCCAGTTCAAAAAACCGGTTGCTCCTTGCTTGAAGTTCTGCAGGAAGAACCACCTGTCGTGATTCGGTTTATTGGGCACAAGAGGATTGCCACCGGTACACACATAGGACCATATTTCTTTGTTTCTACTGTGTTGATAAGCAATATCAGACTCCCGCAGCGTATATAACGACGGAGTCCAGATATCGATGTCCTTGACCATCTCCGGATAGTAGTCAATAGACTGATTGACAGCAAAGACAACTTGAATCGGGACTCTCAGTTTCATATCTTTCATTGCAGCGATTATTTTTGGGAAAAGGGGTTCATTCGGAGACGGTTCATCAAATGGCTGTATATATGCATACTTGAGCACATCGTGCTTCTCTGCAATATCGCTCAGCTTGTCTATTGCAGTCTTGAATATTCTCTTGTTCTCTGCTGAAAAAGGAGATTTGTCATAAGCCCACGACTTACCTGTCTCCCTATCTATAACATTAAACCCATTCTGCAATGTAATACCAAACCAGGCATGCTCTGCAATATTGAACGCATTGAATGCTCCATTTGAGTTCTTTTTACAAAAAGTCAGGTATTTCTCAAACTCAGCAGCATCAATTGTGATGGAGTTGTCTTTCTCGCGATAGATAGTATATAAAGGTTTAATCCCATCATTCTGGTCTATTGGCGAGATTCTATGATCCAGTGCCAGCTTGTAGTACGGATACATTTCCTCCACTTTAATATCAGATTTGCCTTCGAACTTTGCCACCATCCCTCTGAACGCCCAAAATGATGTCCGTATTTTATTGTCTTTTGGTAGATCGAAATCCCAGACTTTAAGTTTTATAGGTATGGAATACAGCCGTTTATTGTTATTGCCCAAGATATCGATCTTTCCACTATAAACATCCGATGGGATTCCTGCAGGCACATTGATTTGAACCCAGGCAGACTGTGTCTTGTCTTTCATGATGGTTAACACATTTGAATTGAACACAATATCCGGATACCAACCTGCATACTTGGTTGGTATCTTGTTAGGTCTTAGAGGTACATGTCCAACCGCCATAACCTTCATATCTACGGCAGGAATCACTTTGGAATGTTTAGAACCTACCAACTCATTCGCTCTCAGAGTCACTTTCATATTTTTCGCATTCAAAGTAGGTACAAACACAATCTGTGAATGTGCTGTTGCCTGCCTTGCAGATGATAGAGTTATCGGAGGTTGAATCTGGGGGATCTTTCCCGTAGGAAGATATGTAACTCGATATTTAATGTTAGCACTGCCTGTAAGCACGTAGTAATTGCCCATATTCGGCTTCTGAGATTTTGAAAGCCTTGCAACACCATCCAGATACAACTTACCGGTTTCTTTGTCACCCAGATCAGGCTTGATCAAGACGCTTATGTCATCGATATCAAACCCACCCTTGCCTGCCCTATCGATCTTGCTGACCTGCAACCCGAAGCTCTTTATGCTGGTTCTGTCAGGAGACCCGTTAAATGGTCCCAGGGGATATTCAAGTAGATAGTAGTATCTAAATTTATTCTTAGTTATAGGAACAATGGAATACACATCAAAGTAGGCTTTCTTCCCCTTGTCGTCCTGGATCCACAGTGCAATGCCTGAGTGCCCTTCGTTATTAATATTTCTGAGTATTGGTTCGGTGTTCTTCGTAAAATCTGCATCCAGAACTACGGTCTTAAATTCCATTAGGTCAAATGGCTTGTCCAGTGTCTTCGCAATGGTGGAATATCCTCCACCAGCATCTTTATCATATGTCACTGAGACACCGCTGGAGCCCATTTTTTTGATATCCATCTCCATTTTGGCGCCGTATGCTTCCCCACGGGTCCAGTCGGAAGAAGGAACAATCTTTTCGTCGGAAATGCACAAACTCTCAGTCTTTATAGCTCTCATATCCAGCCCACCATCCACTAGCAGTTTCACATTGTCTATTGCGATTTTGTAGGGTAGTTTATCCCAATAGTTCTCATACATCATTACACAGGGATTTCTAAGGGATTCCTCGATAGCAATGGTCTTGGTAACTGTGATCCATTCACCAGTCTTGATGATGTCTTTGGTCAGTATCTGATAAACTCCCTCAATATAGTTATTGGTCCCATCATAAGATGATCCGCTACCGCCGTCTTTGGATAACCCGACCGCCATACCAGCGGCCAGGTTGTTATCTTTTGGATCACAGTAGTAATCAAAACTGAGCGTCACTATTGTACCTTTAGGTATGAGGGTATTTACCAACTTCACAGCTATTCTGTGGCACAGCCCATATTCATCTCCAGTCTTGGTAAATAACAGTGCCCGCTTGCTGTGGTTGCCTTTTGTATATGACAACTGCTGACTGGGAGAACTCCCGGAGACAGTCGTCCAACTCTCTGGCAATGCAGCATTGCTGACCGTCGCTTTGCCGTTTTCAAATCCACCAAATCCATCCAGCAAGTCACGCTGAGCTGCACAAGCTGCTACACAACCAACCATCCAAAACACTACAAAAAAGAATAACAACCTAATATATAACTGCATCAATTCCCTCACAAAAATATTCTGTACATCCTGTCTATCCATGTAATTTTTCTGGCCCGCATTATTCACGATTGACTCAGCTTTTGTTCCTACTACCAGACAAAAACCAAGTTTTGTGAATAAAGCGGGTTAGATCACACCCGAGACCACTTATATGCATTCTTCAGCAATTCTCTTGCCTCAGTTTCACTACCACACCATGTCTGAATAAACAACCCCTTACTGGAAAGCTCTCTCAGTACGGTCTCTACTTCAGTTGCAGGGATCGAAATGTGCAGGTTTTTCCCCGCATTCTGGACATATTTTAACGTATCCATATAATGCAAGGGACTCGGTTTGCCTGCACCAGGCAGTATCTGGAGAGCCTGCAGGCTGGGTAACTCACACAGTGCAGGCACATGCAGGAAATTGCCGATGCCATCAACGTGATAAACACAGTTGTCCAGAAACCTGGTCTGACGCTCGATAGCAGGCAGAAAAATACTGGAAAACATCTTAGGAGATATCATATAGGCAAAATCGTTCTGTGCAGCATAAAACTTCCCAGGAGACCACAAGTCAAACCAACAAGTGGAACCACCTGAAACTTCATAGATTATGTTGTAGAACGTGTCATAGACCTCAAACCACATATCCATCAGATATTGTTCCGCAGCAAAAACCTCATCCGGCCTGTCGATCACATCCAGTAGGAGCTTATCAGTTCCACGCAGAGCAGCCAGAGTATCCCCGCACCCTCCAAAAGCTCCAATGCTGGGTATGCAGCAACCATCTGACTCTTTCACAGCGCGTCCCAGAGCCTTAAATGTAAACTTCCACCATTCATTCTCAGGATCAATTTTCAGATTAAATACCTGTTCCAGACTTTCACCAGTAACCACAGGATGCCACCAGCCGGTATCGAAATCCAAATCAAGCGCGCATCCCAGAAATGTCGGAATTGACGTATGCCCGGGATAGCCCAGAGTCCAGATAGGAAAAGCTTCTCCACCATAAAACGTTCGGCTCATCCCATACTCGTTGCAGGCAGATAGATAATCCAGGTCTGTCCAGCGTTCATAGGGAGTGTCAGGGCGAACAGGAACTGCTCCCTCTGGCATCTTATCCAGCGGAGCAGTAACCGAGATAGCACAGCGATCCAGTGCTTCTCCAGCCCACCAGGTCAGATAGCGCCTTCTTGTTTCTTCCCAATCAGGTTTATACTTCAGCATAATGATATCTCCATCTAAGCAGAATATTTTGGTCCACTTTGTGGTGAGTACTTGATTACAAGAGAAATTCATTCTGATTCTATAGCACAGCTTACAATCTGTCTATTCTATTATGCAAACCTTACACAGGCAATCACCTCAACCATACATTGAACAATTATCCATATCATATCGACAGATAATGCCTGATAGTGTTTATATATTTGCATTGTGGGTAGAATAAGAGTAATAACTATTAATGAGTTTTACACGAATACTAGCTTTATGCATATTTATTGCACTAGTTGGCTACATGAAACGCTCATTTTGGAACTGTTTGTTGATTAAAGGAGATACTACTATGAAGAATTTACGAGGATTGTTAACTTGTTTGAGCCTACTCGGCCTTATGGCATGTGCTTTAACACCTGCAACGGCTGCACAGTCGTTTTTTGGATACACCGGGTTGATACGCACGCCCACAACTGATGCATTATCACAAGGACAATATTCACTCGGTGTGTACTCTCTCAATATGGATGAGGGTCCGGATGCCACAGTATATGCAGGAACTGTTGGCTTGGCCGAGGGTTTTGAAGTAGGATATGCACGGTTGAAAGCCGACCACTCAGACGGACTAGACTATTTCAATGCCAAGTACCGGTTTAGCCCTGCAACGATAAAAGATATAACGGTAGCTGCTGGTGTTATTGATATCACAAATGAGTCAGACTCAACACCTTACCTGGTTGTTAGCAAATCAATTTCAACCTTGGAAGAACCTGCATTTGGAGAGATAGATGCATTGCGTGTCAACGTTGGTGTTGGCGGAGGAGCAATGGACGGATTATTCGCAGGAGTCTCGGCAGTGCTTGGCCAGAGACTGACATTGATGGGTGAATACGATACCAACGATGTTAACTTCGGTGCACGTTTTGCAATAACCGACCAGTTCAGATTGCACGGAGCAGTAATGAGTGGAAGTGACGTAGGTCTTGGACTAAGTTGGAACAAACTGTACTAAACATAAACTAAGATCATCCGGCTCAAACCTGAGCCTTAATCGCCCGGCTCTTTTTGAACCGGGCGATTTTTTACGTCTGGTAACGCCGAACCCCAGTTCGGCATTACCAATTATCCACTTCTACTTATAGGTAGGAATCACTATCCCTCTAAGAATAATGTTCTGACAGAAGATAAATACGATCAGCGTAGGCAGCGCTGCAATTACCAGTGAAGCCATAGCCATCGAAACTCCATGCAACTGCTGGAATTCGTATAGGAACACCATCAGTGTCCACATCTTGGGGTCTTGGCACACCAGGAACGCATGCATAAATGCTCCATAGGCAGCTGAGAATGCACCCAATGCCAAAACAGCCAAGATTGGTTTACACAGAGGGAGGGTAATCTTCCAGAACATAGTCATCTCCCCTGCTCCATCAATAAGCCCTGCTTCATAAAGCTCAGGGGGCAGACTGTCAAAGAATCCCTTCAACAGGAAGATACCATAACCGTTGGCCAGCCCAGGTAAAATGAGAGCCCAGAAGCTGTTCATCAGGCTGACCGATAGCTTTATATTGAACATACCTGCAACATGAGGCACTACATAAGCAACCAACCCCAATGTGATTACCAGAGCTACAGTGGCACTGAGCAGGAAATTCATCCGCTTCTTCAGTTTGGACTGTATCAATATAAAAGCGAGCAGACACACTCCCACTGTCAGAATCTGGAGTAAGGGGAAGCTCTTGATCATCAGGAAACTAGGTATCATCAGCACTTCTCCGGGAAATGCCATAGTCGCCAGCAGGAAGACCAGAACATGGTAGCTTTCCTTCAACCGGAACCGTGACATCGCATAGGCTGCCAGAGGGTTAACAGTTAAGGTCGTCAGAATAGTCAGAATGATATAAACTATCGTCACCACCAGTGCATTCCCATGAACTGTGACAAACTCCATTACAGTGCTGAAGTTATGGGTAAGATAGTTCCTCCGGAGTTCACTCCTGTGTTGCAGGAAGCTGTCCAGGCGCATCATCGACATCGGTATCCGCACCTTATCAAAACTGGAATATGACGTACCATATGCCTTGTTTAGATTGTCGATATTGCCGTAGACGGATTTAATGTATGGCCGCCAGTAATCTTCAGGACGTATCAGGTGTATGGAATCAAGCGGGCAAGCCCTTTGTATAAACAATCCCCACATCCCAGCTGCCTTCTGTTGCAACGGCATACGTTCTGGGAGAGGAGAACCCGGATCGCCGCCATTCTCTGCCATAAACTTGCGCCAAGCCGGAGTTGCCTGAGCAGCATCGATATGTATAAACCGCGCAGCTGCACGGGTTGTCACGAACTCTTTTCTGATCTTACTACCCAACTTGCCTGCTGCAATGTCATCATAAGTGATAAGGGACAGGTTGAGTTTGCCTTTGATACTCTTCTTGTAGCTTTCAGGTATCTGGACTGTCTGGATATAATAGTAAACGTCCTCGTCCGGACTGTAGATAGACGTTCTGTTCGGTGTGCCGGACTCGACAAACTCCCTGTAGTCACGCATCCGCTGGGTGTCATCCGGTCGTCTCTGGGTCTGCTCAGCTGGAACTGTCAGATCCACCCACTGACCAGCATTGTCCATATAGGCCCGATTAATTTTATCAAGTGTCTTATAGCGGGATTTCAACCAGTCGTGGTATCTGGTCTCGAATGATAAATGGCTGTCTCTGTCCTGATTAAAAGCTGGAAATTTGAGTTCGGGAGGACAGACTTTAGCAATGAAGTTGCGCGTATCGCGGGCCATTACAGTGCGCTGCTGAGCTGGAACGTCCATCACCTGGCTAGTTTCTTTCAGTGTCATATCACGCGCAATAAACCAGTTGTCCTTACTATACCAGACCGACAGGGAATTCATACCGGTACTGTCCAGGAGGTACTTTTTGTAGAGCGCTGCATCGCTGATCCAATAACTCGGGACTATTTTTAAGTCCGAAGAGTCAGCCCCACCGGTCGTAGCAGTGCCCAGCATCAGCATGAATGGATAGACCATGCTGATGGCGCCAACACTCAGGATCAGATACATTCCCAGGAATAACAGGCGGACCTTGAGAGATCGTCGCCCAACATTGCTTACAAGCGACATCTTATGCCCCCCCGCCTTTTGCGTCTTCTTCGACTGCAGTGTTTCTAAACTGCAGTTTATTGAGTATCTGCAACTGCTTCAGTGTAAACCCGATAAGCAATGCCCCCATAATCCAGGCCATCGCTGTCGCCAGCCCGAAGTTCAGGAACATAAAAGCGTTATACCAGATATAGAGACCGGTAGTCATCGTTGCATCCTCAGGGCCACCGCCTGTCATAACGAATATGTTTCCTGATTCTTTGAACGCTCCGATAACTGCACCTACCAGGTTGATGATGATCAATGCCTTGAGGTTAGGATATGTCACCTGCAGCATCTTGTGCCACATGCTCGCGCCGTCGATATCCGCAGCTTCATACTGTTCCTCTGGGATACCTTTCATCGCTGCAAGATAGATCAGACACCCGGGACCTGCACCCGCCCAGATCACCGGGAGTACAACCCAGAGCATCGCTGACTTCGGGTCCTGTAGGAAAGTCTGAGCTGGAATATTGAAAGTGCTGTATGCGGCAGAGAACACACTACGGAATCCTTCATGCATAATCGCTGAACCGAGTAACCATATTAATCCGCAAGCAGCCAGTCCTCCGATAGCTCCGGATATCCAGCGTTCACTCTTGGTATTGGTATCCTGAAATGCTTGCAGGATAAGTGCAATAACCAGCAGCACTCCACCAGCTGCAACACCCACCTTACATGCAACTGCCAACCAAAGCGGCCAGGAGTTGACCCAGTGGATCATATTGTTGATCACACCATTGTTGGACTGGTCATACATCAGACCTTTCCAAAGGAACAGGGTCACCAGTCCGGTGGTAACAGCTGGCAGGTAGTAGATAGTCCTGTATAGTATCTTACCTTTAGGTATCTCAGTTAATAACACTGCCAGGCCGATCGGGATAAGGAACCCTATACCGATCAGCATTACCATATACTGGAATGTCTGCAGCAGGTATTTCCAGAAGCTGGGTTCTCCAACAGCCTCCACAAAGTTCCGCAAGCCTGTATAACTGGAGCCACCCAAAATCTTGTAGTCCTGGAATGCCATAAACAGCCCGCGGACCAGTGGATAGTAGGCCCAGATGGCAATCGTCGCAACTGCCGGCACCAGGAACAACCACGCATAAAGTCTTCGCCGCGCAGGATGTCCGCCAACGCCGAAGCCTTCATTGTCCGCAGCTTTGTTCTGGGTCTTCATCGCTGCACGCACTACATAGTTTGCTCCTAAAGCCAGGGCAACTGCCATTATCGCAAATATCACCCAGCCGATGCGGCTCCGTCGTTTGACCTCAGCAACCGGCATCTTACCCATAATCAGGCTGTTTACGTTCTTCACAGTCTTGTGCATCACGGTGTATGCATCTTTTGAATACTTACCTGTCTTGGGATCTGGAACATCGTTGATGATAACCTGGATCGGCATACTCAGCTCGCGGGTCATTACATACGCAAACCCACTGCAGTAAGGTTCTACTTTGGAATAGTTTTCCAGGTTGTCCCAGAGTTTGCGCCGTGCCGGGGGAATCCGCATTAGAAGGTCTCCGAATCCAGCCTCTTTCAGCAATGCTGGCCGGATATAATCAGCCAGACCGTATTCGGCAAAGGTCTTGACCATTATCTTCTGAGCTTCAGATCCTGTTACATACTCTATGTATTTCCAGGCAGCATCACGAATGGCTTTCACGTTCTGGCGTCCTGGAGTGTCCTCCGGATTGATCGCGGCGTTTATACCAAGGTAGTGACCGGCAATAAACGCAGTCGGCTTTTCACCATTTGCCGATGGAAACGGTGCCAGGCTGAACATATGCGGGTCTTCGTTGTTTACTGCTTCAAGCGTAGTAATCGACATCCCGTAGGTAACCCGTTTGATCTGAACAGCTCCCGACTGAGATTCAACAGCGTTACTTACACCGTGATAAACACGGGCTTTGACCTTTTCGTCATTCAGGTCGAATGTATCACCGGTCTGTGGATCGACTGCTTTTCCGGACTGGAGCATTTCGGGAGTGATATCGAACTCGTGGTTACCATTTCGAAGCCAGGGTTGATGTGACAGTTTTCTGTAGAATTCAAGGGCACGTAAAGCTTTGGGGGAATCAGTCTCAAGTCTCCACTCAAGGTCTTTAGAGGAGTATTCTACCGGTAGTCCCTGCTTTCGAAGCTGTTCGCGCAGTATCGCAGTCCTGGCAAGATATTGAGATTCGTTGCTCAGTTTGATGCCATAGTTTCGATAATCTATCTGAGGGATAGGGACAGGATAGAATTTCCCATTCTTTGAGTAGTAAGGGGTAACAACTTCTCCCCCTCCCGACCACACATACTGCAGAAAATGCCAACCAGCATCAACTCCGGTAAGTATGTTGAGACCATACTGGATAGGATCACCCGGTTCTGAGTTTGGCTCTTTGCTGGGGTCAATGGTCATATGCCGGGCAAATCTGTATAGTTCGTCCCAGTCCTTCGGCACACGCTCAGCCAGACCTGCTTTTGCGAAAATGGCATCGTTACACTTCAGCGCCAGCACATAATACATGAATGGAACGCAGGTGATCTTCTTGGCATCGTAACAAAGTTCCCAGACATTATCAGGCGCCACAATTCCGCTGTACGGTTTGCCATTTTGCCTGGTATAATCATTGAGAAAATCGTCCAGGGGGTAGAGAAAACCTTGTGCGCGGTAGTTACCAACTTTTCGACCGTAGAGGTAGAAGACATCCGGGGCAACACCGCCGGCAACCGCCATAAACTCGTTGCCTTCACTGGCTGGCCCCTGAATACGTAAAGGCACCAGAGCTGTAACTTTTATATCCGGATATTTTATACAGAACGCATCAAACACCCGCCGTTTGGCTATTTCAGACGGCGTCGTTGTGTTCTTATACGGAATATTCCAAAGCCGCAACACAACCTTTTCCCTGGCAAAGGCAACATGCGAACACGCAAAAACAGTTGCCAGGACCACAAGGCAAAACAACAGAGAACACCAGGCACTAAGCCCCAAAAATCTAATTTTCCACACCATATATTAAGATTGGCTGTTGTGATATGTTTTTCCTGCTATTGCTATTATTACTATTGTGAAGTATTACTTATACTCCGCAATAAACCTATAGTTAAACCTAGCGTTCGGTGCGGTGTCGCCATTGTTGAGCATATCAATGATATCTCCGGAGTCGGAGATATTGTCTGCCCATTTGAAATCAAAGCTGAGATTGGATTTACCTGGATTCAGGTTCAGATCACTTCTGGGGATTGCAAGCTGTATCTCGTTTTTATCGATGACCAGTTTTACCTGACCGGCCGGTGCCCAGCCCCATTTACCGTTCTGGTTTCTTTCCAGAGTTCCCGTATAACCATTCTGATTTCTGACAATGCGGTTGACTACATAGTCATAGCCGTTCCATCCGGTCGAATGGTCCATATCGGTATCAATAAACAGCAGCATCCAGTTTTTCGAAGTAACCGGATCAGTCAGAGTATCATTGGTGCGCACATAAAAATAGACATTGTCCTGGTCAGCTGTTACTCTGGAGCTGACAATATCATTGCGTCCGGTGTCGTTGGTATACTGAGTAAAGTTGTTGAATCCCGGATGATTGCGATGTGCAGTGTCTCCTGTATCGTCCCGGTATTCAGGCTCAACACTACTCCACTGCTTGAAGCCATCGTCTATTTTGATCGTCTTCCTTGATGCTGCAACTGGAGCTTTCCTCACTCCTTTGAACTTCCGAATATATGAGATTAACTGATAGTAATAATTGTCCCCGTGTCCACCCTTCATTGGCTCAATATCCCGGCTGTGTTCCTGGTCGAACTGGTCAACAAACATCACCGGTTCTTTTACACCGGCAAACTCATCAAACCTCATTGCCCACCATTCATTCCAGCCGGTTACGAACACTATCTTCGGGTCCTGCTTCAGGGCTTGCTCCCACTGCTCAGTAAAATTTAATCCATACAACATAGAATCCGTTGTGATACCCACATCACCTTTATGATAGCTGCGGCCGTGGGAGTTCTTTTCGCTCAAGCACCCAAGCCTTCCGCTAACTGCATTCTGAGCAACTCCAACTGACATCATCTCTTTCTCGCCTTTGGAGTTCTTGAAGACGTGCTGAGGGTATATTTCCAACCAGCTCCACATATCAACCCCGGTCGGACCCACGAAATAGTCCGGCTGCGGTTTGCGGAAAGTAAACATTTGGCTGATTTCCATTGATTTACTGTCGGCATTGCCTATCATAATCCACAGGTCACCTTTGGTTTCTTTACCATCAACATAAGCAGCACCGCGTGGAAAAACATCATCCGAATGACTCCGCCAACCGACTTTGCCTTTGGCATCAGACATTTCCAGATAATATGACCCGGAAGGAAGAGGAGAATCGAACCGTAGAGTGACTGCAGCATTGTCCATAACAGGATTGCTTCTTTTCTGCATAATCTTCCGGCCATTCGGTCCGTCTTTATACAAAGTCAATGTCATCGCAGACTTCTTTGACCACCAGGTAACAAACATCCCTCCCACCGACATAAATGGTTTTGTAGCTGTAAAAGACTGCCCGATACTGTGTTCCGGTTTGAGTTTAAATGCTCCGTTCTGTTTGTCATTTCCACTGTTCTCGGAAACCAGGTTCAAATCAGCCAGAATCATAGGTTTCCCATCAATACGGAACCAAAGATCCTTATACAGACCAGGACCATATAAATCTACATAGAGCTCATTTACAACTTTAGTTGGAGACCAAAAAGGACATAAGAACGCTACCTGAGGAGTATTTCCACCATGCTTTCTTATATCCGAGAACACTCGAAGCAACGCCATGTATTTTTCTTTGTAGGTCTGTTGATTGGTAACATCGAAGACGATAAAATCAACTCCGGCATCCGACAGCATCTGGGCATGTTTTCTGAGCACATAATCATCATCCGATACATAGTAACCGAATATGGACTCTCCCCAGTGATGAGGAGCATACATTGGTCCCCAGAGAGGGCTGCCTTTCTTCTGCATTGCATCCGGATCTTTTGCCAGAATCTTGGTAATATCGTATGGCCCGCCATCCGTATGCGGACCATGCCACAGGAAATAGAACATCCCGACAAGTTTGTCCTTCCGAGGCAATCCGACGCTGTCATATGCAGGCAACTTACGCCCAAGCGCATCACAAGCAGGCCATGTATCGCTGAAAGTATCAATTCTTTTCCCGGAGTCAGTATCTGCACATAATGCCATTGATGCCGACAATAAAACCAAAACTAATATCTGAATAACCTTACAATATTTCATTTGATGATAAACCTTCTCCGTGTCAGAATCGGGAAACATATTAAATACAGCATAAGCCGAAGTGTACGCTATTCAATACACTTCGGCTTATATATCTTATTTACCTTCAGAATACGTTCTACGGAAATGCTACTCTCCGCTGACTGTGATCATCTGCCAGTTCTTGCCCATCTTGGCGCCATTTATCTCGAACGTCAACACACCATTTTGCTCGCTGATCTTCTCCTGATTGACTACAGCAATTTTCAACTTGTCCGGGAGACCCATCTTCGCTTTGTTCATTACTATCGTCACTTGCTGTCTTTCAGGAGTAGTGTTTCCAACAACAAGAAATACCTTGCCCAGGCGTTTATACAATGAACATACGATCCGGTCATTAACCGGGCTTATGGATAGATAGTCCTTGTTCGTCCAATACGGCAGAAATTCACAGTCAGGTTCTCTTACACCAAACCATATAGGACTCATCAGCTGGTATTTGGAATATTTTGATGACATCTGATAGTTTGTGCTGTCGTTCCAGTAAATCAAGTCCCCTATCCCGTGGGGTAATAGAAGCGCCAGGTAGTCATCAGTTTCCTCAATCGTGGGTGTAGAACCGTCCGCACCGAGTTCGTTGATCAACTGCATGGGAATCCCGTACTGGTCCCCGTTATAAATAGCTCTTATATATTCATTTGTAAGAAACTTCGAGTAAAATCTCTGCCGTGGAGCTTTGGTTGAGAACTCCTCCCCTCCAAGGATCAAATCAGCAAAGGACAGAGTAGGCAGCTGCACGGAACTGCTGGCGTGGGCATATATCCAGGATGGCCTCCCGCGTTTGTTGAACTCTACTTTCAGTTTCTTATAAAACTCTCTGTAAGCGCGAATTGGGAAAGACTGTCTCAACTCCCCATTTTCATTGATCCACCCGCAACCGTGTGCAGTATTCTGGCAGCCTCCCCATTCAGGGATCGCACCATCGAAGTAATATCCATCAAGCTGCACATCATCAAACGCTTTTACTGCATAGTAGAGCATATAGTCAGCCCAACTGCTGTTCAGGCAGACTGGAGAATATCTGAAATTGGGATCGGAGTCACCCCCGAAATACTTAGAAGGCAGTGTAGCCCACTCTTTTACGAAATATTTGTATTCAGGGACATTAATATTTGTCCAATCAGGCCTCTGATAAGGGACGCAGAACATCTGACCCCATGAACGCCGGTCTGCTGCATACTGTTTGAACTCCATATTAGGAGTAGCGATTTCATTATTTCCCGGAGTGATCGATCCTACCCAGCCAAACGAAAAGTCCCGGAAGCACTGCCATGTCCTCCAGTTTTTGGGCATAGGTTTGACCGGAGTAGCAATGATACCGAAATCGATGTTAAATGGTTTATCAAACGTAATCGGCACATTGGTAAACTCTGTCGCAAAAGTAGTAGACTGTTCATCCGACCTCACTTTGTGGGGATTCTGGTTAGTGGCGACTATCCAGTTGGTCCACTTTTCGCAGAACCAGGATAGTCCTTCGGTCTCGTTACCAAACCAGTAATTGGGCCTGATGGGTAGATCACTGCTGGAGTTCAGGAACTGACCTTCGACATCATTAGTTCCGCGTACCCTGCCTACTCCTGCATAGTGAGATTGGAACAGTGTACACTCATCTTTATTGAACGGAATATAAAGCGCCAGAGACTTAAATGTCGACTTGTTCTTAGGAAGAAACGACATCTCGCTCCAGCACATACCATCGTATTCTAGAGTATGCTTAATCTTTACCGGCACACCATCCAGCTGACCAACACACTCTATTATTACATGCTGTTCGTCTTTCTCCAGTATCTTTACAACTGCTGAATTTGGTTTCAGAGTCTTCAGACCCGTGGAAAGTACAATCGGACCGTAAAGCAATTCCTTACCATTGCTGATAATCTGAACCGGGTAAAGAGAGTCCTTCCAAATATACTGCCTGTTATACATTCCGATAGTTTGGCCGGTAACAGTCATCGGGGTAAAACCGGGAAGCACGTTTTTATCATAACCAAGCTTTGAGTTCACCCACGGGCCATTACCGAGTTTGCTGAAATCACTGTCGATAGTAGCAACCACTACATTGCTTTGTTTGATCTTGCTTCTAATACCAATCTTGCCGTCTGGAAGTTTGCTTAATGGCAGCGTGAATGAAGTTTTATCGTTGATGAACTTGCTTACAACTTTCCTTATAATCACACGCCCATCTTTCCCGATAAACTCGACTTCAGCCGTCGTCCTGGTCTTGTCGCCATAAAACCCGCTGATATCCACTCCCACATTCATTGCATTCTTCGATGGATATACGACAGGTGTGATCAGAATCGGAGGATCGGGGATATATGATCTCACTGTCTGATACAAAACTCCGCCATCTTTGTCTGTTATATCGATCTTGACGGTATCCATATCTGTATTGGTAAACGAGTGCTCCAGGTTTACTAGAGTGTTCTTCTTATTAGTGACAATCTCTTTGTCCAGATGCACCTGCTCACCGGTCATGCTTCTGGTGCCATATAAAGTGTTGGGATCATAGAACTCAGTCAGATTACTGGGCTGGAGACTGGTTTTCATATTTATTAGTAAATTTGAAGATAATACATCAGATAAACTGGCCCTGAGTGCAAACCTGCAGTAATAAGGTTGCCCCAGAGTGTTTATAGAAACCACCGGCTTCTTGTCTCCCAATAAAATGGAGGCATAGCTGGTAGTGTCTTTCAGATAATTCCCATTCCGGCTCGAACACCACATTATGGAATCGCCATAAGCCCCTGACCACTTGCGGACGATATTCATCAGGAAACCGTCTCTACCTGCGACTCCCATCAAATCAAGAGGTATTCTGCATTCGAATATAATCTGATTCTTCTTTTTGCTGACATTTGCTTGTATTGCGGTATTTTGTATTTTTTCGCTACCTCTATATAGATTGATGTTGCCTTTTATATCGACAGATATCTTATAAATCGTCGAGTCACCGGCATTAGCAAGCAATATACCAACCTCACCGCCAGTTTTCCCTGAGTTATCAACAACACGAACGTACAAATTGGACTTGTCATATGCAATATTGGCTTTGACATCCGCTGGGGACAAGCAGCCGAATGGAACGTCCACAAAGTCAGATACTCCGGCTGTATTCTTCCAGTCTTCAATCCGTCCAGTAAGGCTAGGAGCTTTACTTATTAGTCCGATACGCAGTCTGATCTGCACATTCGACATAACTATCTGCCGGTAGAGACTTCTGGCTTCCGGTTCCCTGAGAGCCCGGTTAAATACCATAAACTCATCAAACAGAGTCTTGTGTTTACCATCCTTTGTTCTTGTATAGTCTGCAAGCCGGAGGATTTTCCCCTCCACCCATTTTGGAGCGTTTCCTTTGGGAACATTGTCCGTATCGGTGCTCTTCTTACCGTCGATATACATGCTTCCCATACCCAGGCTATTCCACGTAAGCACGCAGTGATGCCAGATGCCTGTTTCACTGGGAACACCCAACAGATCAATCCCACCGACTCCCCACCCGATCATATTTGTCTGCGGAGCCCCCAGCCAGTCAAAAAATGCTCCGTTTTCTGACCTATGGTAAAACTCCATCCGGTCAGGTATATCGAAGAACACATGATATCTGCTGTCTCCTGACTTCCAGTCAACAGGTTTGAACCAGAATGAAATACTGCCGTTCTTTTCGTTGATATTGTCCTTAACAGAGTAAGACATCAGAGGTTTTGTATTGTCTCCAGCCACAACTGCTTCTCCAGCAACCCCTTTGTCGAACTCATACACAGCGCCTTTACTCTGCTGTTTACCATCGCCTTTTGAATACACAGCATCGACTTTGCCATCAAAAGGCAGGTAGAGAGTCAGGTCTTTGACTGAAAGACAGTAAACAACTCGCGGGATCATTAACAGCAGCAATAAGCTGGTCAGGTAGAAGTAACTCTTAATTGAAGTTGACATATAATTCCTCTTGATTACAGGCATTGAAATGTGTCGAAAGTCTAGCACAGTCCTGCACAACCTGCAAGTATTGTCTGCACTTCTATATCAGCATCTATAAAGATCCTGTTGACATTCACTGTTTGTACTGTTATAGTTTTATTATAACAGTATCCAGGAGGTGCGATGTGCTGATTTCTGTCCGGGACGATGATCCGAGACCTATATATATACAGATCGCATCGCAGGTCAAAGATCAGATAAGGTCAGGGGAACTGAAACCAGGCAATGAGCTCCCATCTGTTCGGGAGTTGGCTGACAGCCTGGATGTAAACCTGCATACCGTCCATCGTGCCTATCAGAAACTCCGAGACCAGGGGATTATCCGTCTAAGGCTCGGAAAACGGGCATCTGTTGCATCATTGCGAGAAACCCCGGCAAACGCTGAGGCTGTAGAGGATGCACTAGTCGGAAGACTGAATGAATTGATCACTGAAGCTTTCCACCTTGGCCTGAAACCTGATGATTTCCGGAGGCTGGTGGACGATTTACTTGAGAACAAGGGGGAATCCCGGCTATGAAACGAAGACTATACCATCCATTATGGGTACATACTCCTGCGTTTGCCTTGCTCGCAGTGTTCATATACATAGCAATCTCTGCAATGCCGATGCCCGATCGAGTACCGATGCATTTTGACCTTGCAGGAAATCCCAACAGCTGGGGATCTCCCTGGCAAATGCTGATATTTATCCCTGCGATGATCCTGTTCTGGATCGCTATATCCATATTCGGTGATGAACTCTGGGCCCGGCAGGAGAAGCAGAAAACATTCAACTGGATGTCACTCATCGATGAAGTTGTGATCGGATTCCTTGTTGGAATATTCGCATCCTGGCTTCAAGCCGCTGTGGTTCATCCGGGTCCTTTTGTCCTGTCAAAGCAAGCTGTTTTGCCATGGGTGTTACTACCTTTGGCAGCTGCAATCGTGTTGGAGTTGAATCGACCATTCCATCCGTTCCAGGAGAAATCCGCCATAGGCGACACATCAGCACAGGCTGCGGAGTTCACCGAGAAACTCACTCCAGGAACTAAGTGGGGTTACTGGGAGTCTCAAAATCCCTGGTGGACCAGTCTGTTGGTAGTCGTGGTCAGTATATGGATGCTGGTGGGAGCTGTCACTTCCTGGTCCCAGTCACATTTTACTGCAATATTAGTAGGCATCTTTTCGCCAGCCATGTGGCTTCTATATGGCGGGATCAGGGTTAATGTCAATGCAGACGCTGTTGTTGTTCGTCTGGGTTTTATCGGGTTACTGCTCAAGTCGCTGCCACTCAAAGAAATAGCAGAAGTGTCCGTTCATGAGTTCTCCCCACTGCGGGATTTCGGAGGATACGGGATACGTATGAACAGACAAATGACTGCGTATTATTTCAGTGGAAATCATGGTGTACTGATAGTTACAACTGCAGGCAAGAAATACCTGATCGGTTCCGACCATCCGGACAAACTGGTAGCAATCATAGAAACTGCGCGAAAAGCTGCCGGATAGTCGGTCGGTATTTGCAAACACAGATGCAATCCTATTTCACCCGCTCTAGCACAATCCTGTCTACATAGATAGCTTGAACATCCTTTGGGGTATTTACCGGTGCAAACCATATCCCCATTTTCGGTCTTAATTCATATGTGCCCATGTCTATTTCAACATAGTCTTTACCTGCACACTTAGCTGCGGGTAGTGAGGTAGTCAGCATTATTTCACAGGACATTACAGGATCATATATGCCCATTTGCATGGCAGTGCCGGCAGTATTTGTTGCGTCCACACGGACATAAGACTTGCAGTGCCACTTGCCGAATAGCTTTGATTGTATAGGGCAGTTGATATACCATTCAGTATGATCCCCTGTAGTCACTATCGCTTTACCATCGCTCGCAGCCGGATCATCCACATATTTCACTTTTGGATTTTCTTCCACACCAAAATTTGAGCTCTGAATCTCGATTCGATCAGCTTTCTCAAGCTCTGATTCAGTTGGTGGAACAAACCGGTTTCTGAGTGTAGAATCAAACAGCCATATCTCACCACCCACCTCGGACATATGAGTAGACCCGAATGCCTTAACCGAATCCAGCAAGTCAATAACCGCTTTTGTTTCATTAGATGGACCAAGATAGATTTTCCCCGCAGCCTTAGCTTCATCTAGTAATCTCTGCCTGCTGACTATACAAGCCAGGTCAAACGACAGCCGGGCTTTTTTGACCCTCTGAGATTTTACCGCATCGTTTTTCACTGCAGCTTCAGCTTTATCCCACAACCCAATGCTCTTGTTTGTAACATCAAGAGTCAGGAATGACAAATCTCCGTTGTATATACCGATAAACTTAGGGGAGTCGTATCCGGCTTTGCACATTGTGGCCACGTATTCGTAAACATATTTTCCAGCAGGTCCATAGTAGCCGTTGCAGAACTCACGGACTAGTTTTTTATCGTCCTGATAAGGATTCCACAGCAAATGACTTACCAGCCATGCTCTCAGATTCTGAAGATCACCCGTCTGGCAGTGGATGTCCCCCTGCATAAACGTGCCCTTTACATTGTGCTCTATAAAGAACCTCAGGTTCGGAGCCAGGTTGAATACGTTTGGTTGAGGATACATGTAGTGAGCAAAATCAGTAACATAGTTCCAGACAAACAAGTTTTTCGCATGGTTTCCCCACTCCAGGACATTACTCCGGTTGTCTTTATTGTAATCGCTCTCAATCAGAGGTTTATTGATTGTCTGTTCGTAGGTGCAGATTCTGATCAGAACATTGTCCCGGGCTTTCATAAGCTTCGGACATTTGCGGCTGTAGTAATAGGACAGAGATTCCACCATCACATTCGGGAATTCTTTAGCCACTGCATCTGCAACCTCATTGACACCATCAAGTATCGGGCCCATCTGGGTCCCTTCTCGATTCACAATCGCCATACACTCCGGACACTCACACGGATTCCCGCCATCATTCTGGCTGACTGATACAACGGTCACCTTGGGATGCTCTCTCAAGAATGTCAGCACATTACTGGCAAGCTGCTTGCGCATCTCTTTGTTCGTCCAACAGACCTGATGTGCCAGCCGACTACCATTTACCAACCCGTACCATTCAGGATGAGCAGCAAAATACTTGTCTGCCGGTAGGTACTGCAGTGGAACGGTGTGAACTCCATATATAGTATTAGTGCCGCCCATATCATCCGGTATCGTTTCTTTTCCATTGTTGCGCATATGAATACAGAACAGGTTGCTCTTTTCATTGGTAACACTAGGCCCCACATATGGCTGCATTCCTTGCAATTCCAGAGTCCAGTTGTGTCGAATAGGAAGTTTCGGAATAAAAGTGGTGTTCAGACTCTTGATATTGAGGGTCCGGTGCAGCGGAACATCCTCCTCCAAAGCTGTCCACCAACGAACCCCGACTTGTTCCTCCAGAAAAGTCACCACTGAGTAGATCGTTCCCCGCGGTTGACCACCGGCAAGAATCAAATTATTACCGATCGTCTTGATAACAATCCCTTCTCTGCCAAGACGTGACCAGTTGAACCCGGGCATAAGAGCCAGCGTGCGTTTTGTGGAGCCAACAAGTATTGCAGGCTTACTGGCATCATACCAGCCTTCTTTGATGATCTTAAAATCAGCCCCGGTAGATGCTGTAAGGTATTTCTGCAACTGAGAAGCCGCTGTCATTTCAACTGCTGATGCTTTGTCTCCAACGACAATGGCATATTGCGTTTTGCCTCCGGACGCAAGTGTAAGGCCGGCAGCATTTGATTGACCAACTGTCACAGCACACAATGCAAGAACAAGCATAATAGAACCGTTCATAATCTACCCCCAGAGTCGTCACTGACCGCATTATCTTCATGATAGTCAACTATACCTGTAATGTCACTCCAATGCGGCATATTGTCATTCTGAACGCAGTGAGGAATCTCAAGTATATAAAAGCAGATTCTTCACTGCGTTCAAAATGACAACATGTCCAATTCGTGCAACCATTCCTTTGGGTGTTATAATAATGCGTTTACTGAATGCTGTTAGGAGCTTTTCTTTATAGCTCAAGGATATTAATGGGATATATATATTTATTACTAGCTGTGTTAGGCAGCGCAATTCTGGGAGTTACATATAAATTAACCGACAGATACAAATGTGATAAGCCATCAGTCAACTTTTTCCTGTTCTTGACTGCCGGAGTTATTGCGGCAATAATGTTGCCTTTTGCACATGATCCTGGCACAAGCACGTTCTCTGCCGGGCTTGCAATAACACTCGGACTATGTGGGTTTATCAACGTCTCAGTTTTCCGTATTGCTGTAAGCAAGGGCAAGATTTCTACATCCTGGACAATTGCCAATTTGTCTCTGGTTATTCCTGTAGTAGCATCAATTGTTTTCTGGCATGAGATACCAAAAATTAACCACCTACTCGGTTTCTTGTTGGTAATAGGCGCTATATTGCTCATCGGAAAAGATATCCGGAGCGTTGAAAGATGAAATATGGTTACTTGATCACTATCACATTCATTTTGAATGCTCAATATTCGATTGCTAACAAGATAATGGCTACCCGACCTAAGGAAGTTGCATTGTATATGGTTTTTATGTATATTGCTGCAACTTTAGGTGCCTTGTTCATTGTTCGTCACCAGAAAAGCCGCTTTGAAAAACGTGGAGCTATTATTGGAATAATAGCCGGATGCTGCGTTATATTGACTACCGTGACAATGATAGCAGCAGCAGCGACACTGCCAGGTTTCGTTGTTTTTCCGGTTTTTAGCGGGCTCAGTCTGCTGCTTGTAGCTTTGATGGGTAGAATTGTATTCAAAGAACATATTGGACCATATGGTTATCTGGGTATTGCTTGTGGTATAGCTGCAATCATTCTACTAAGCATCCCATAATGAGAAAGGTATGATATGAAACAAGTATTAGCTGTAATGTTACTGCTGCTGACGTCCATAGGAATCTGCAACGCGGAGCCGAAAGCCGCATGCGTATACAGTCAGTTTTTGGATTATGCATATAAACCAGATCAGACACAACTTCTTGCTTCAATCGGTTGGAGCGAGGATCTCTACGAAAACACACATATCAAAGAGCTTATCAATAAGCTCAGCAGTTATGATATGGTCATAATGAACGCATCCTACAATTATTCAAATTCTCAGGACCTGACCGTCTATGGAAAAGAAATACGTGAGTATATCCAAAAAGGTGGATGCATGGTCATCACAGATGGTAACTATCCCCCGCATACTCAGTGGCTTACATCTATAGACCCCAACCTGGTCTGGAATCCAAGCAATCAACTTAGCAATGTAGAAGGGCAACCGCTTCCCTGGGCAAACACCGATCACCCACTGACAACAGGTCTGCCGAATCCAACTGCATCCTGGACTTATCCCGGTGCGGTCTCTCCATACATAACACCTCTCTACAAATATGCCAATGGCGCGACCGCCGTTGGTGTTATGGAGATAGGAAAAGGCGCTATAGTCATCACTACTATGTACCACCAGGTTGGCTGGCCGACAGCTGGATTCTTCCAGAACCTGATAAAATGGGTCAAAGATCCCCAACGACAGGCAAAGGCGCAAGAGCAATATGCAAGTGCTCTGGAACGGACCACCAAGCTTCCAACCCTCGATATACCAATGATCTCATCATTGCCCACCATAGATGGTAAGATTGGAACAAATGAATGGGACAGCGCTGCTGTTATACCCTCTTTCTACGACCGATATGGGCGGGATGATGTAGTCCAGTCCACAAAGTGCAGGATAGCCCGAACACAGGATGAGATTGTTATACTCTTCGAATGCTCAGAGACTTCTATCGACAAACTCGCTAAAGGAGTAACTGCCCGCGATGGACAGACATGGGACAACGACTCTGTTGAAGTCTTCCTTGACCCGACCGGGACCAGGAATTCATACTATCATTTCGCAGTTGGTTGCTCTGGAGCCCAATATGACGGAATCGGATGGAGTTCTACCCGCGATTCCTATTGGGAAGCAAAGACTTCTATGGGCGACAAGGGATGGACCGCAGAAATGCGGATACCAATCTCCTGTCTTGGCAAAGATGGCGTCAATTCCAAAGGTGTATGGGCCGGCAATTTCAACCGTTTCTCCAGGCCTACTGGTGCAAAGGAACTATCCGGTTGGTCACCAATCAATGCTGACACATTCCACAAAGCTGAAAGATTCGGGACACTGACTGGAGCAACTACAACCCCGGCTAACTACCCATTCTCCCCGGACATTAAGATTGTAACTCCAAATCGATGGTATCGAGATTCGAACAACGTAACGGCTACAATCACAAAGGAGACAAAGACATCCTCTGGTGCAGTCCTGCAGCTCATTGACCTGACCACGGGTTCTGTTGTATTTAGCAAAGACATTACGGCATCGGACAAATCTGATCTTCAGATAAAGTGTGACATAAACCTGGAATCAACTGTGTTGCGGGAGATGCAGTTTGTGCTGAGTGATACAGCCGACCGCCGCCGGGTACTGGCAAGCAGTCCGGTCTTCAGGCCCATGGCTGAACCAGATTTCACTATGAATGTAGTCCTGCCTGTCGTCAGAGGGACTATTCAATCGAAAGACCGAGTAAAGAAACTTGCTGTAGATGGAACTATCGGCTACAACAGCGCCAACAAGCTTTATATAGAAAGCCAGGGAGTCGATGCAAATGGCAAGGTTGTATCGAATACACGCCGACGAGTTTACGGCCGGAAAGACTTCAACCTTTCAACCAATCTCGAAAGACTCCCAGTTGGGAAATACCAATTCACATACAGGCTTCTTGAGAACGATAAAGAAATCAGCTCTCAGGTTGTACCACTGTTAGTAGCTCCACCAGCAGCTACTGAGGTCAGTTTTGATGACAGGCATGTATGCTATGTCAATGGCAAACCTTTCTTCCCAATCGGCCTCTATCACGTAACCCGTGCCGCGGTCAATATGATTAATGAGCGGTCGCGCCCTAAAGGTCTTCCCGATTTTGACATCTACAAAGTGATGAAGGAACTCAAGGATAGAGGTTTCAATACTGTTATCAATGCCTGGGGAATGCCGGACGAAGATTATATGAAGTATGCCCAGTCATTGGGTTTATGGGTCATGCCCGAGGTCGGTGCACCAACCAAAGAGAATGTTGAAATGGGTAATCGTTATAACAACCTTCTGATGTGGTATGGTGCAGATGAACCATCCGGTGAAAGACTTAAAATGATCAAGGCTGCAAGAGATCAGACTGCTCTGCTTGATCCAAACAGACCTGTATCTGCAGCCGTCTGTAATCCGAGTCTATTTAAAGAAGCACTCGCCGGATTCGACTTCCTGATGATGGACCCATATCTGATACGCCATGCTCCACTTGCCGGTATAGCTGATTGGATAAAAATGGGAATGGATGCCGGTAACGGCACAAAACCAGTCTGGTTAGTACCCCAGGCATTCACCTGCGACAGTCCTGTATGGAATGAGCCCACACCTGAAGAACTCAAGTGCCAGGCATATATCGGCTTAGTTCATGGAGCAACCGGTCTTCTATGGTATGCTTTCTTCACAACAGAATACTGGTCAGGCAATCCATTAGACAGAGGTTATTGGGTTCTACCAGACAGCAAGCTCTGGGATGCTTTCCCCAAACTCAATGCCGAGGTCAACACTCTGGCCCCGATAGTCCTGACCGGACAAAGTCGTGGCCCAGCAAAATGCACCTCCCCGGATGTCCACACCTGCATCTGGAAATACAGAGGTAAATCCTACCTCCTGGCAGTCAACACTCTCTACAAACCAGTAAAATGCACAATCAGAGGACTGGGTGAAGATGCCGAAGTTATGTTCGAAAACAAGAAAGTAGTCACCGAGGACGGTATATTAAAAGCAACATTCAAACCACTGGAAGTCCACGTCTATAAATTCTAGTTGATACAATGGTAGAGGCGAATAACATAATAGCCTCTACCATTTTTCTATTTTCCCATTGAATGCACTGACACCAATCAACCATTCCCATTATCTGGAGATATATGATGAAACGTATACTGATCGCAATTATTGTATTATTAACTTCCACCGGCATATGCACAGCTCAACCCAAAGTTGCCTGCTTATACAGTAAATACGGCAATTATACAGGTAAGACAGACCAATCTCAGGTGCTGGCTTCCCTGGGTTGGACGGAAGATACCTACGAGAACATCCATATAAAAGTCCTGGTGCAGAAGCTCTCGGGTTACGATATGGTTATATTGAATGGTCTTTATAACTATGAGAACACACAGGATCTATCCAGCTTTGGACCAGAATTTCGGGATTATGTAGTAAAAGGCGGATGTCTGCTGGTAACGGATGCCAACTATACTCAGCAGGCCGGGTGGCTGACATCTATTGATCCTGGATTGATCTGGAATCCTGCCTACATATTAATGGATACTGAAAGGCAGGAGGTCCCCTGGGTCAACACTGATCATCCCCTTACCGCGAATATAAGCAAGCCTTGTTCAGCCTGGACATACCCTAACATGACATCTGCCTATATGACTGTCATTTACAGGAACGCAAATGGCAGTCCGGCAATAAGTGTTATGGAGATTGGTAAGGGAGTCGTTGTGATATCTTCTCCATACCGGCATGTAGGTTGGCCTGTAGCCGGATTTCTGCAGAATTTGATTAGCTGGACTAAAGATACCAATCGAGCCAATAAAGCCGTCGAAAAAGAACATAAAGCCCAACAGCGTCTCGCCAGCCTTCCCAATCTTGATGTTCCAGTGCTAGCCAAAGAACCTGTTATAGACGGTAAAGTAGACATTGGAGAATGGGACAGTGCTGCAGTTATTCCTGAGTTCTACGATATGCAAGGTAGAAATGAGATTATTCAACAGACCGTATGTAAAGTCGCCAGGACCAAAGATGATCTTCTGCTGAAGTTTGAATGTTTTGATGCTGACATGAATAAGCTGGCTAAAGGCATCACCGCTCGTGATGGTCAGACCTGGGATAATGATTCAGTTGAGATATTCCTCGATCCTGCAGGCAAGCGGGAGACATACTACCAGTTTGCTGTAGGCTGTTCAGGAGCCATGTATGATGGCACCGGATGGGATGGCAATTGGGATGCTTACTGGGAAGCAAAAACATCAATAGGCGATAAAAGCTGGACCGTTGAGATGCGAATTCCCCTTATATCATTCGGCAAAGAGGCACTTAATCCAATAGGAACCTGGACAGCAAACTTCAACCGCTGTGCCCGTCCGACATATGCTAAAGAACTGACTGGTTGGTCGCCGACTGCCGGTATATTCCATCAACCAAACAAATTCGGAACTCTGACCGGCATGTCAGTCAAGACAGAAGACATTCCACCAGTCTCACTGATACAACTAAAAACACCATCCTGCTGGTATCTGGGCAAGAACAGTATTGATGTCACATTGATCAAAGAGTCAAAAGCTATACCGGATGCCGTGTTGCAACTCCTGGACCTTTCAAAAAACACCGTGTTGGAAAGCGTTGAGATTCCTGCCAATACAAAATCAACAAAACGAATGAAATTCAACATCAATCTGGATACTGTCGGATTACAGTCAATGCAGTTTGTCCTGCGTAACAAGAATAATACAGACCGAATACTAGCCAGCAGCAAAATAATCAAACCGGAAGTTGCGCCGATACTGACTGCTGATGTCATACTGCCCATTGTCAGGGGTACAATTCAATCAAAAGATCCGATCAAGAAACTAGTTATTCACTGCCTGGTCGGTTATTACAGCCCTGACAAGCTTCAATTGGAGTGTAATGGAATTGATGCAAACGGGAAAACTGTAATAACAATAAAACGCAGTGTAAGAAGCCGTCAGAGCCTGAGAATCAGTGTAGATGGTAGCAAGTTGCCTGTTGGCAAGTATCAATTTGCTTTAAGATTGCTTGATAAAGGCAAGGAAGTATATTCACAAAAAATACCACTTACTGTGGCACCTCCGGCAGCTACTGAAGTTACTTTTGACGACAAACATGTGTGTTATGTAAACGGAAAACCGTTCTTCCCCATCGGTCTATACCATGTTTCTCCAACAGTAATAGACCTTATCAATGAAAAATCCCGCGCCAATGGAGTTCCGGAAGTGGACTTGAATACATCGATAAAAGAACTGAAAGAGCGCGGTTTCAATGCAATCACATATGCATGGGGAATGCCCGATAAGAAGTATCTGGATTACACACAATATCTTGGAATGTGGGTCATCCCTGAAGCAGGTGTGCCATCTGCGGAGAATGTTGCACTGGCCAATCAATATAATAATGTGCTCATGTGGTATGGACAGGACGAACCAGCAGGAGAGGCTCTTGAACGTATAAAGCTGGAAAGAGCCAGGACTGCATTGGTCGATCCCAACAGGCCAGTATCGGCAGCCGTCTGCAACAATAATTTATTCAAACAGGCTCTTGCCGGATTCGATTTTGTTATGATGGACCCTTATCTGATACGCTATTCTGCTCTATCCGGAATTGCCACCTGGATAAAGAGAGGGTTTGATGCCAGCAATGGTCAAAAACCCGTATGGATGGTTCCGCAGGCGTTTACAATAGATAGTCCACTTTGGAAAGAACCAACTCCGGAGGAACTCAAAGCACAGGCATATATCAGCCTGGTAAACGGGGCAACAGGATTCGTGTGGTATGCATTCTGGTCACCGGAGCCATGGTCTGACAGCCCTGTAAACAGAGGCTGCTGGGTACTTTCAGACACCAAACTCTGGGACGCTTTCCCCAAACTAAACGCCGAAGTCACCAAACTGGCCCCGATTATCCTGACCGGCAAAAATATGGGACCAGCAAAATGTTCATCTCCGGATATTCAGACATGCCTGTGGAAATACAAAGGCAAGTCGTACCTGCTGACAGTGAATACTCTCTATACTCCAGTGAAGTGCAAGCTGTATGCCTTTGGAAGCGAAGCCGAGGTGTTATTTGAGAATAAAAAAGTGACTGGCAAAAATGGGGTTCTGGAGGAGACTTTCAAACCTCTGGAAGTTCATGTATATAGGTTCTGAAGCATAGAGATAATGCATATATTGCTGGGATGAGCACACCGTCCCAGCTTAGACTATACCTTCTGTTTTCGCTGCATCTCTTCGAAGTTTCGCTTCTTCAAGATCAATTTCAGTCTCTTTGCCTTTAACAAATTGCTCAGTGCTCAAGCCTTCTATGTCTTCGCAAATACCGAGTAAGGATATCCTTTCACCTTTCTCTGCTGCCTGCTTATCTGTGAATATACGTGCCATCCTTTGATTCCTTCTATCAATGCAAAGTGAATACATAACCATGGTATAGCCTATCACTATTGAATACAAACTCTAAATTACTTCATATACAATAACTTTGGATCAATCTGGACAGATATTGCAGGTGTTTTGCATTGAATACTTGAATTACAATGAGTCACAGTCGGGTATGAGATGAAATATTGGGGGTAGGGATATTTTGAAACGAGTAATAGCTGTATTGAGTATATTGTTGGTATCAGCAGGTATCTGCACTGCTCAACCCAGAGCTGCATGCGTTTACAGCAAGTTCATGAACTATAGCTTCAAAGCCGATAGTACGCAGGTGTTGGCCTCAATCGGTTGGGCTGAAGATCTCTACGAGAACATCCAAATCAAGGAACTTATCAGCAAACTCCCGGATTATGACATGGTTATCATGAATGGTTTGTTTAACTACGAAAACTCCCAGGACCTGACTGCATATGGCAAGGATTTCCGCGAGTATATCAAGAAGGGCGGATGCGTTGTGATTACGGATGCAAATTACCCTCCGCAGACTCAATGGCTAAACTCTATCGATCCAAATCTTATCTGGAATACCAGTTCGAGGCTATCCAAGGCTGAAGGTCAAGCACTGCCATGGGGCAATCTCAGTCATCCACTGCTTGCAAATGAGGGTAAACCCAACGGCGCCTGGTCCTATCCTGACAAAACTTCGCCATACATGACCGCTATTTATAAATACGCCAATGGCGCTCCGGCTGTCAGCGTTTTAGAAATTGGGGAAGGAGCAGTAGTAGTCTCTTCGCTGTACCACCAATTAGGATGGCCGACCGCCGGATTCCTCCAAAGCCTGGTAAAATGGTCAAAGGATCCCGAAAGACTGGCAAAAGTGAGGGAACGCAACGCATCAATCCAGGATCGAACGACTTCTATCCCAAACCTGAATATACCAATGCTCTCCAGCTTACCTGTTATAGACGGCAATATCGGGGCTAGTAAGTGGGATAGTGCTGCAGTAATTCCTGCTTTCTATGACATATATGGACGACAAGACAAAACCAGGCCAACACTGTGTAAAATCACGAGAACCAAAGATGAAATCATAATTCTCATTGAGTGTTCAGATAATTCTATCGATAAACTCACAAAAAACATTACTAATCGTGATGGCCGCACCTGGGAGAATGACTCCGTTGAAGTTTTCATTGATCCCACAGGTACAGGCAATTCATACTATCAGTTTGCCGTAAGTTGTTCAGGAGCCCAGTATGATGCAAAGGACTGGGATAGCAGTTGGGACACCTACTGGGAAGCTAAAACCTCAACAGGTGATAATGGCTGGACTGCTGAAATGCGTATCCCCCTGGCTTTCCTCGGAAAGGATGCTACCAACTCAAAAGACACCTGGGCAGCTCGTTTCAGTCGATTTACCGGCTCAGATTCCGGAGTGGAGTTGTCCGGCTACTCTCCAACATTCGCATTTGCATTATTGTCCGGAATGTCTGTATCGGAAAACAGTCCTTATACCCAACCAATAAGAGTGGAGCAACCTCAGCGCTGGTATATGGGTATAAACAACGTAGACGTAACAATATCCAGAGAGGCCGATTCCACCTCAAATGCCATTCTTCAACTTATAGATTCGTCCACGGGCTCTGTTCTCTGGAGCAAGAACCTTCCGGCAACAGATAAGCCTCTTCTCCAAATGAAATGCGATATAAACTTGAAAAACTCCGATATGCGTGAGATGCAGTTTGTCCTGAGTGATACTCCCGAGAGGCATCGTATACTGGCCAGCAGTGCAGTGATCAGGCCTCAGGCAGCTCCTGCACTCAGTCTGAGTGTGGCGGTTCCTGTAGTGATGGGAACTATACAATCCAAGGATCCTGTTAAGAAACTGGTTGTTGACGGGATTATAGGATACAACAGCACAGATAAACTGGTGCTGGTAAGCCAGGGTGTAGATGCAAACGGCAAAGTCAGGTCCAATGCAAGCTGCAGAGTTTACAGCCGACAGAATCTCCGTTTTGCAGTTGATCTGAGTAAACTCACTGTCGGAAAGTACAAATTCACTCTAAAGCTGCTTGAGAATACTAAAGTGATAGCTTCCCAGGTTATTCCGATAACAATAGCTGCACCGGCTGCTACTGAAGTCAGTTTTGATGACAAGCGGGTGTGCTATGTCAATGGAAAACCATTCTTCCCTATCGGTTTATATCATGTGTCACCCGCAGCTATCAATGCGATTAATACAAAATCCCGTGCTAAAGGTCTACCTGAACTCGATTTGTTTGCAGTGATCAAACAACTCAGTGAAATGGGATTCAATACAATCCATCACACATGGGGAATGCCTGATAAAAAATATCTAGACTGTACTCAGTCACTTGGTATGTGGGTTGTGCCTGAAGTAGCTGCTCCAACCAAGGAACAGGTTGCGCTGGCTAATCAATACAAGAATATCCTGATGTGGTATGGCTCAGACGAACCTGCAGGAGAAACATTAAACGTCATCAAGCGTGCAAGAATCAATACTGCACAGCTCGATCCCAACAGGCCTGTATCGGCAGCAGTAAATAGTCCTGATCTCTACAAAGCAGCACTGGGTGGATTCGATTTTGTAATGATGGATCCGTACCTGATAAGAAATGCTCCACTGGCTGGTATTTCGGATTGTATAAAGAAAGGGTTGGATGCCGGCAATGGTCTAAAACCTGTCTGGCTGGTACCTCAGGCATTTACTTGCGATAGCGGTTGGGAAGAACCGACACCGGAAGAAATCAAATGCCAGGCATATATCGGTCTGGTAAACGGGGCAACAGGTCTGATATGGTATGCATTCTGGACACCCGAAAACTGGGGAGATAGCCCCATTGGCAGAGGTTACTGGGTGCTTTCAGATACCAAACTCTGGGATGCATTTAAAAGTCTCAATGCTGAAGTAAGCAAGCTGGCGCCAATCGTCCTGACAGGGGAAAACCTGGGACCGGTAAAATGCAGCTCTCCGGATATCCAGACTTGTTTATGGAAGTATAAAGGCAAATCTTACCTGATGGCTGTCAATACTCTCTACACACCAGTAAACTGCACAATCCAGGGTTTTGGCAAACAAGCCGAAGTCATGTTCGAAAATAAAAAAGTCGTCACCAAAAAGGGTATACTAAACGAAAGTTTCAAACCTTTGGAAGTTCACGTATATAATTTCTAGATGCAGCAGAAGGGGCTTTACGTAGTATTGGCCCCATCCCTAGATATATATCGAAAAACAAATTGACTGTACACTAACGATTGTGCTACAATTCACAAGGTTTTGTGCCGATAATGAATAACAAGTCAGATTTCAGATGGATGCGGACGGCTGGTGAAGTCGGAAGCATCGGAATGATAGTCCTGGTTGCAGCTGGTCTTGGACTTGCTGCCGGGGTTTGGTTGGACAAGAAGCTGGGGACAGCTCCATATCTTGCACTTGTGATGACCCTGGTGGGCCTTGCAGCTGGAATATATGAAGCAGTCAAGATACTGATTAAGGTGACACGTTCCAATGACTGATCCTGGATTCCTTGATCGGGTCTATAAAACCGGCATAGTCGTATGGGCAATCGGATTTATGGCGTTTCTTGCCAAGTTCGGCCTGGGCCCGGCTTTCGGTTGGACTACTGGAGCAGCATTCTCTTTTAGCGTGCTTGCAGTTATCCAATGGTTCGTTCTAAAAACGTTTGTTCCAGGTAACGAAAAGGCAAAGAAAATTTTTTTTGTATTTGCCCTGTTAAAAATGCCTGGTTTATTGGTAATTCTTGGAACAATCATATATGTGGGTAAGGATATACCCGGATTCATCTGGGCATTCTGTGCGGGTGTTGCACTAGCCCAGCTAGTAATAATACTTAAAGTTGCCGGTGCTACGCTTCATAAGAAGCTAAATACAGACAAATAGATAGAAGAGGGACATTCAGTGACCTGGGAAGCCTATGAACACAAACTCCAAACGACATGGATTCACTGGCTCTACAGTATTGGTCTGATACCCAAATGGGTACCGGAGCATACTACTGTCAGTATCTTTGTGTCATTAATTCTGTGCGCTACGGTTATACTGGCATCCAAAAAGCTTCAGCTGCGCAATGTCGGCAGGTTTCAAGCTTTCATGGAGTTTATAGTTTCCTCGCTTGATGGTTTTGTCCACAATATCGTGGGTAAAGAATCCAAAACGCTTACACCGATCATTGGATCGTTCTTTATATTTATCCTCTGTATGAACCTGTTCGGTCTCATACCAGGATTTCTCAGCCCAACGGCCAACATCAACACTACTATAGCTCTTGCTCTGATCGCATTTGTGGTCGTGCAATATTATGCTATCACCAGACTCGGAGCCTGGGGATACATTAAGCATTTCTGGGGGGATCCATGGTGGCTAGGATTCCTTATGTTACCGATACATGTTATCGGGGAATTGGCTAAGCCTCTCTCACTTGCCATACGTCTTTTTGGCAACATATTCGGAGAGGACATGGTCATAGCAATTTTGGCTTTCATTGTGCTCAGCACAATGGGTAATATACTCGTTCCGATGCAGTCCGGAATGATGTTATTTGGTATATTCACAGGTTTCGTTCAGGCACTTGTATTTTCGATGCTTGTAAGTATCTATGTTGCTGTGGCAATTGGTGATCACAGCGAAGAACAACACTAAGTCCAGGAGGATTTGCGAAAAATGGAAGCGGTTTTAGTAGCTCTGATATTAGCGATAGGTTTTGGCGTTCCAATTGCTGCCATAGGTGGCGCACTGGGACAGGGCAAAGCAGCGGGTTCCGCTCTTGAGGGAATAGCCCGACAGCCCGAAGCAGCTGGTAAGATTCAGACAGCCATGATTATTGGTCTGGCTCTGATCGAATCACTGGTAATTTATGCTCTGCTCATCTCTCTGATCCTGCTCTTCCTTGGCGTACCGAGTGCTGAGAAGATCAAAGAGCTGTTCGTAAAGTAATTTACTGTAACCCACAATAATCAATGCAAAACGGGAATTGTGGGTTAGCA
This sequence comes from Abditibacteriota bacterium, assembly GCA_942493375.1. Classification (GTDB taxonomy): domain Bacteria; phylum Armatimonadota; class UBA5829; order UBA5829; family UBA5829. The sequence goes on from OW818698.1 coordinate 3,032,660, forward strand.
CGAATTATATGCGTATTCGTTTCGTAAAGTTGATTGATTAATTCGTGTTAGGCTTTGCGAAGATTTAGAGGCTTTTGTATAGGAAGTTTATGCCTGTGCAATAGCCCGATATGGGAGTTCAAAAGTGGCGTTACCGGATCCAAGAGTAATTCTAATCCAGATACTTGGCTTCGTAATTGTAGTCATAGTCTTCAGGATGTTTCTGTTCGTGCCTATACTGGCACTATTGGACAGCAGACGTAAAGAAATTGAAGACGACTATCAAAAAGCCGATGATACCCGTGCAGCTGCTCAATCTGATAAAGCTGAATATGAGAAGCGTCTGGCCGAAGTTGAAGAAGAAATTCGTCAGCTCAAGTCAGACGAAGTCAAGGACGCACAGCGGATGAAGGAAGAAATACTTTCCGACGCCCGCTCACAGTCTGAGAAGATTCTTGCTAAAGCAGAGACAGAGCTGGCACGAGAGCGCGAAAAAGCAGTTGTGGAAATGCGTTCCATGCTGGCTGATATGGTCGTTGAGACCGCCGGCAAGCTGGTCGGGGCTGAACTCGACGCAAGCAAACATACTGCACTGATCGACAAGTTCATAACCGATCTTGACGAGGTGGCAAAATGATTCAGCGGCGCGTTGTCAAAAGATACGCCGCTGCACTGTTCCAGGCGGCATCCGAAGCTGAAGTAATTGACAGGATCGAAAGCGATCTGGGACTGATTGCATATGTAATGGAAGGTTCCCCGGATCTGCTCAAGACCATTACCTCACCTTTGATAGTCGGGGACATAAAAAAAGTTATACTGCACGACGTGTTCACGGATAAAGTGGACAAGATTACAATTAAATACATGGAACTGCTGGTTGATAAGCGCAGAGAAGAAGCCTTACTTAAGACAGAGTTCGAATATGTTTTGCTGGCAAATGAAGCTAGAGGCATTATTAATGCGGACATCCGGACTGCTGTAAGGATGAGTGATGATCAGGTCAATGCTATTACAGCTAAACTGGAATCACTGACCGGCAAAAAGATACACCTTATTAAGACAATCGACCCTAAACTGATTGGCGGAGTTGAAGTCAGGATTGGGGACGAAGTAATAGACGGAAGCATTCGGGGACAGCTTGCTGAACTCCGGAAGCGATTTGCACAGGAATAACACCCTTAATCAGGGTACGATTCTCTTACGCCTTCAGGCGTTGAAGGGAGACAGTGGTAGATGGCGGCTAACATTAGACCGGAAGAAGTTGCAGGGATCCTCTCTCAACATCTTACAGAATACAAAAAAGAGCTCACAGAAGTCGGTGTAGGAACTGTTTTGCAGGTTGGAGACGGAATTGCCCGTATCTATGGCCTGCAGGATGCAATGTCCAGTGAATTGGTACAGTTCCCCAGCGGCGTCGAAGGCATGATCTTAAACCTGGAAGAGGACAACGTAGGATGCGTTATCCTTGGCCCTGATACGGATATCAAAGAGGGCGATCAGGTCAAACGCACGGGAAGAATTATCGATGTGCCGGTGGGCGAAGCTGTCATTGGCCGCGTTATTAACCCCCTGGGTGAACCGTTAGATGGTAAAGGTCCAGTCGTGACCAGCGAACGCAGGCACGTTGAAACCAGAGCCCCTGGTGTTGTCGAGAGACAGCCGGTTAAGGAATCTCTGGCTACCGGAATCAAATCCGTTGACTCGATGATCCCCATCGGTAGAGGCCAGCGCGAACTTATCATTGGCGACCGCCAGACTGGTAAGACCGCTATCGCTGTAGACACGATCCTCAACCAAAAAGGACAGGATGTCTACTGCTTCTATGTAGCTATTGGCCAGAAACTTTCCTCCGTTGCTGCAATTGTTAACACACTGCAGAAACACGGAGCAATGGAATATACAACAGTCATATGCGCCGGTGCCAGCGATCCTGCTCCATTGCAGTATATCGCTCCTTATGCAGGTTGCGCCATGGCTGAATACTTCCGCGATACCAAGCGGCATGCACTGGTTATTTATGATGACCTCAGCAAACACGCTGTTGCTTACAGACAGGTATCGCTCCTGCTTCGCAGACCACCTGGGCGTGAAGCTTATCCTGGAGACATTTTCTATCTGCACGCGCGACTTCTCGAAAGAGCAGCTAAACTGAGCAATGAGCTTGGTGGTGGATCGCTGACGGCTCTGCCGATCATCGAAACACAGGCGGGTGACATATCTGCGTATATCCCGACTAACGTGATTTCAATCACTGACGGTCAGATATTCCTGGAGCCCGAACTATTCTATACAGGCATCAGACCTGCCATTAACGTTGGTGTGTCCGTTTCCCGTGTAGGTTCCAGCGCTCAGAAAAAAGCTATGAAACAGATCACCAGCCGTCTCAAATTGGATTTGGCACGTTTCTGGGAACTTCAGGCATTTGCACAGTTCTCCAGTGACCTGGACAAGTCCACGCTGGCACAGTTGGCAAGAGGTGAAAGGATCGTAGAGATTCTAAAGCAGCCTCAGTATTCGCCGATGACGTTGTCCAGTGAGATATTTATTATCTATGCTGCGACTAACGGTTATCTGGATGATCTTCCGTTGTCTACCTGTGCTGCCTTCGAAGAGGGTCTGCACCTGTTTATGGCGGATAAATATCCCGATCTCGGGCACAACATTGAGACTACCGGAGTTATCGATGATAAGTCCATGGAGATTCTCAAGAAAGCCGTGATTGAGTTCAAGGCAGTTTTCGGACAACAAGCGAGCAAGTAAGCGATGGCTAATGTAAAAGACATCCGCCGGCGCATACGCGTCGTTAAAAGCATAGAGAAAATAACCAGCGCCATGAAGATGGTTGCAGCCGCAAGGCTGCGCAAAGCCCAGGACAGGGCGCTGGCTGCCCGTCCCTACGCCCAAAAGCTCCAGCACATTGTGCAGGATCTTGCCATGGGCGCAGGGAGTGTCGAACATCCTCTGATGCAAGATCGTGAAGTGAAAAAAGCCGTATTTGTAGTTGTTGGCGCAGACAGGGGTCTAGCTGGCAGCTTCAATACAACCCTTATGAATAAAGCAATGGCCGAGATCAAGAAGTTTGCTCCTGAAGATGTAAAGCTGGTAATTATCGGCAAGAAAGCGGCTAATTTCTTCAAGCGCCAACCTTATGAAGTCCTGCATATGATGGAAGCTGGTGGAGATGGTCTTGGATTCTCAGCAATCCATGTCCTCACTGAAGAGCTGTCCGAGATGTTCAGAGCAGGTCAGACCGATGCAGTCTATATGGTATATGCAAAGTTCTTAACGGCTATGACTCAGACACCTTCAGTAATCCGTCTGCTGCCTATGTCAGCACCGGAAACTGATGGATCTGAAAGAGCCGATTTTATTTATGAGCCTGATCCTGCAACACTGCTCAAAGACCTGATTCCCAGGTATTTGGACACTATTGCATATCAGGCTATTCTGGAATCCCAGGCTAGTGAGCAGGGAGCCAGAATGACCGCTATGTCCGCCGCTACTAAGAATGCCGGTGAGATGATAGAGAGTCTAACACTACAATACAACAAAGCACGACAGTCCGCTATCACAAAAGAGATCACTGAAATCGTCAGCGGAGCTGAAGCGTTATCTTAGTAGCAAACCTGTCATCCGACAGTCTTGTCATCCTGAGGAACGAAGGATCTGCTTTTCTAAAGCGTTGATGAAGAAAAACAGATTCTTCATTTCATTCAGAATGACAAATATATTTGTAAGAATGTGAACTTAGTTCTATGCCTCCGGGGGACGGGAAACCCTCGGAGTTGATTGGAGGCCCGATTTGGCAACAGGTAAAGTCGTTCAGGTCATCGGTCCGGTAGTCGACCTCAGATTTCCGGGTAACGAACTTCCACAGATGTTGAATGCTGTGGAAATTCCGAACGTACAGGGAGCAACTCTGACGGTCGAGGTTGCCCAGATGCTGGGCAACGACATGGTGCGATGCGTATCGATGCAGAGCACTGACGGATTGGTTAGGGGTATGGAGGCAGTCGATACCGGCAGCCCGATCACCGTTCCCGTCGGACGCGAGACGCTTGGACGGGTATTCAACCTCCTGGGCGATACTATCGATAACCGTGGGCCTATAGAGGTCAAACAGAGACTGCCTATTCACAGGAGTGCCCCTTCGTTTGAAGAGCAGACCCCGGCTGTAGAGATGTTCGAGACGGGCTTAAAAGTCGTCGACCTGATCTGTCCTTACGCCAAGGGTGGTAAGATCGGACTGTTCGGAGGAGCCGGTGTAGGTAAGACCGTTCTAATCACCGAGCTTATCCGCAACGTTGCAACCGCACACGGTGGTTTCTCAGTATTTGCAGGAGTTGGGGAAAGAACCCGTGAGGGTAACGACCTCTGGCTGGAAATGCAGGAGAGCGGAGTTATCGACAAGACCACCATGGTCTTCGGTCAGATGAACGAGCCCCCAGGAGCCAGACTCCGAGTTGCTTTGAGCGCTCTGACAATGTCCGAGTATTTCAGAGACTCTGAAGGCCAGGACGTTCTGCTCTTTATCGACAACATATTCCGATTTGTCCAGGGAGGTTCTGAAGTCTCCGCACTGCTTGGTAGAATGCCAAGCGCTGTCGGATACCAGCCTACTCTGTCAACTGAAATGGGAGCTCTGCAGGAGAGAATTACATCAACAACAAGAGGTTCAGTTACGTCCATTCAGGCGATTTACGTCCCTGCTGATGACCCGACCGACCCGGCGCCTGCAACTACATTCAGCTTCCTGGATGCTACCACATATCTTGAAAGAAGAATATTCGTCCGTGGTATCTTCCCGGCTGTTGACCCACTGGCTTCTTCAAGTCGTATTCTGGATCCCAACATTGTTGGTAAGGAACACTACGACACAGCCAGACAGGTTCAGCAGATACTCCAGAGATACCGCGAACTGCAGGACATCATTGCGATCCTGGGTGTAGATGAACTCTCTGATGATGACAAACTGGTCGTAACCCGAGCTAGAAAGATTGAAAACTTCCTCAGTCAGCCGATGTTTGTTGCCGAAGTCTTCACCGGTCTCAAGGGACAGTATGTAAGCAAAGAAGATAACATCCGCAGCTTCCAGGAGATTCTGTCCGGCAAGTGGGATCATCTTCCTGAGCAGGCTTTCTATATGGTAGGAACTATCGAAGACGCCGTAGAAAAAGCCAAAACAATGGAATCTGAAAGCTAACCATATACATTATCACCGTCCCCTGAGCGAAATCGAAGGGGACATGATGATTATACATAACGTGAATATCGCGGATTATCTATCCGCTGGAATGGAATCGTGAGCTGATGGCAGCTAAAACGTTCAAATTAGAAGTCGTAACTCCGGACAAAATAGTCTACTCAGACAATGCTGTAGTATCCGTTGTGATTCCCGGGAGCGAGGGTTACTTTGGTGTACTGGCTGGACATGCTCCTATGATGGCTGAGATGAGCATTGGAGAGTTGGATATCAAACACGAAGATGGCATAGTAGATGAAATGTTCATCTGCGGTGGATTCGTTGAAGTATTTCAAAATACAGTAACAGTCCTGGCACATACTGCAGAACTCGGAAAAGATATCGATATCGACCGAGCTGAGCAAGCACTGCAGCGTGCTAGAGACAGAATCGCTTCGAATGCAGCTGATGTTGACCATGCCAGGGCCCAGGTTGCTCTGCAAAAAGCAATGGCCAGACTATCAATAGTCCGAAAACGCGGTCAAGGCCTCTAACTACGAGGGGAGCAGTTTCCTGCTCCCTCTTAAAAGAATTATCACCGCTTTCCATCCTCATTCTGAATTATATTTATCATGCTTGAGCACGATTCCAAACCCATTTAACCTCATATGAACCCAACAATCTATTTCTATCACCTTTACGGCTTCGCACGATAGTATTCATATCTATCCCATCCCTTATGCCAAATGCAGCTTGACTCTCATCGCTTATTCCACTACACTTCTTGCAAAGAGATTTTTATGTAGTGAGGGTATATATGCGATACTGGTTGATTTTGTGCCTGATCTGTCTGCTGGCTTCGGCTGGTTGGGGGTTGGAGCGTGTCGGAGGAAAGTCCATGAGCTTTAATTTGGAAACTTGTTACCTGCGCTGGACAATTGGAACAGATGGTGCCACACAGCATTTTGTGGACAAACGTTACAAAACCGATTATGCGTCAGGGAAACAGTCTTTTGCCCAGATTAAAAAAGCTGGTGCCATATATAATGTCTCTAAGGCTTCGTTTGCTAATGGGAAAATCACTGCTTCCTTTGGTGATTCCGGAATAACTGCTGTTATTGGAGTCAAGAACTGCGGGCAGTATCTTACTCTTGAAGTGCTCTCCGTTACTGGTGAAGGTATTGAAGAACTTGCATTCCTTACTGCAGATTTAAAACTTCAGGGTACACTACAGGAACCATTTACCGCCAGTGCCATGGCTTGCAATCTGCGGACCAATGTTGATGGTATCCCGGGAGCAACCAATCACCTTCGCGCTGCATGTGTCCCAAAATTCGGCATGGTAGGGGCCAAAGTAGCAGTTATTGCTTGTCCCACCAAACAACTCCGCAGTATTATGAAGGTAGCAATAACAGCTGCCCCTGATTTACCACATTCCCCCATCGGCGGTCCATGGGCATACGACAGTAAGAATAACCGTGGTTCATATCTGTTCAACTTCGGTGAAATGTCTGAACAGACTGTCGATTCGTGGATCAAGATGGTCAAGGGAATAGGAATAACTCAGATCGACTTCCACGGAGGTGGTTCATTCCGGTTTGGTGACTGTGTCCCCAATCCGGTGACCTACCCAAATGGCCGCAAAAGTTTCAAGGCTGTCATAGATAAACTGCACAAAGCAGGGATCCTTGCAGGATTACACACCTATGCGTTTTTTATCAGCAAACAGTCCCCATGGGTCACCCCAATCCCAAATCCTGGACTCGCCAAGGATGCAACATTCACCCTGGCAAAGCCTCTATCTGATTCTGATGCAACCGTAGTAGTGAACGAAACAACCAAGGATATGTCTACTATCATGGGTTTCGCCTACCGCAACAGCGTGACTGTGCAAATCGATAACGAATTCATTACGTATACAGGCGTCTCTAAAGAAGCCCCCTACTCATTCACTGGATGCACAAGGGGAGCTAACGGCACTAAAATTGTCGCACACGCTGCCGGAGCCAAAGTCTACCACATGAAAGAGTGCTTCGGTCTCTTCGCTCCTGATCCTGATTCTAAATTGTTTATGGATGTGATACAAACGAATGCAGATTTTTATAACGAATGTGGATTCGATATGATATATCTGGATGCTCTTGATGGAGAGGATGTTCTTGGCGGATGGGAAAATAGCTGGCACTACGGCTCTAAGTTTGTTTTCGAACTCGCTAAACGCTTGAAAAAGCCGGCAATCATGGAAATGAGCACATTCCATCACCATTTGTGGTTTGTGCGAGCGAGAATGGGTGCCTGGGACCATGCAAATCGTGGTTATAAAGATTTTGTCGACATGCATGTAGAATCCAATAAGAGCTGCCTCAACATGTACTTGCCTGCACACCTCGGTTGGTGGGGCATTATAACCTCAAACTCACCATATGTTGAGGCGACATATACAGACGATACAGAGTATGTACTGGCTAAATGCGCTGGATGGGACTGCGGTTTATCACCCATGGTGTTTACTCCGGAAACATACGCAACATCGTACAATCTCAAAAGATTGGGCGGGCTTATCAAGAAATGGGAAGACATGAGGCTCTCAGGTTATTTCACAGAAGCCGACAAGACAAAGCTTAGAGTACCTGGAGCAGGATTTACCATCGTCGAGGAAAAGGGTCGCTCCAGAATCAGACGTATGGAGAATAATAAGCACAAAGTAGAGGGTCTGAATACCGACAGCAGTAAATGGACTGTCTCCAACAGTTATGCATCACAACCAGCCAAACTACGCATAGTGGCGCTAACATCAGTTGCATCCTATGATGACCCGGCAGCTGTCACACTAGCAGACTTCAAAGATACATCGGTCTACAGTGCCAGACAGGCATATCCTGGAGTTACGGCTGATTTGACTCCATCGACTGCACAGGTCAAAGTCGGAGACGTCAGTGGATGTTTCACGGCAACTGGACCACAGGGATCAAAGGGCAAGCCAACATGGGCAAAGATCGGACAGGTTTTTGCAGCTCCCTGGAATCTAGGTAGTTGCGGGGCAATGGGAGCCTGGATATATGGCGATGGCAAAGGTGAATTGCTTAATATCCAGATCACAAATCCAGATTGGATGAGCAGTGCAACCGCTGACCACTATGTAAAAGTCGATTTTACGGGATGGAGATACTTTGAATTCCTTGAACCAGAAGGAGACCGAGTGACTGACTACTCTTGGCCTTATGCAGGCAATGCATATGGGGTCTATCGTGAGATGGTAAGTTACAACAGCCTGCAGTCGATCAGCATATGGTGCAACAATCTACCAAGTGATGGCTCAATCACCTGCTATATCAGCCCCATTAAGGCACTACCTCTGGTAACAAACAAGCTGGTAAATCCCTCAGTAACCATCAATGGTAAGACAGTCCGATTCCCTGTGGCAATGGACGCAAATAGCTACCTTGAATACGATTCTCCTACAGATTGTAAGCTATACGACGCACAGGGCAACCTGGTTAGTGAGGTTAAACCTGAAGCTGACACCCCTGTTCTTGCAGCTGGTGACAATTCCATAGCTTTCGCATGTGAACCACCCGCAACCGGCTCTGCAAGAGCCATGATTACCGTAACAGGAATAGGAGAACTGATAGGAAAATAGATAGCCACACGGGAGGGTGCTGCAGCCCTCCCGTTCTTTTTATATACCTGATATTGCTATAATAAATTCTTCCACTACACTTTAGACATTAAGATTATTGCATTAGCCACCGTTACTTCCCCCTAAAGTTTTTGTACGTATAACGCCATAATATATGATGTGTTCAATGTCGTATTATTGCTTTTTTGCTCTTTCGTAGCCATTTGAAACATTGGTCCCATGCCCTCTCTAAGGTATCTATACATTGCGTGTAAATAGAATCCTCAATCACATAAATGGTGACAATATCATATCACTACTGGTAATGCTGGCTGGAGTCAGCATATGCCTGGCTTTATTTTTTGCCACTGTTTCCAAAGAGAAAGACCAAGCACGCCTGAGTTTCAAGCTATTAGCTGAGGAAACAACATCCTCAATCGAAAACAGTATAATAGAAAACAGCACCACAGTCGGTGCGATAGCATCACTTTTTAACGCTTCAGGCAAGGTAGATCGGCACGGATTCTCAGTGTTCGTTCGTCCGTTCCTCACTAGAAATAGAAGTATCCAGGCCTTACAATGGGTGCCGCGGGTAATAGATAAGGATCGAAAGAGTTACGAAGCATCAGCCCGTCGCGACGGTTTGTCCGATTTCTGCTTTAAGGAATGGGACAAAACACACGTTCTTAAAACCGCCAGCATCCGAAAGGATTATTTCGTAGTCTATTACAATGAACCTTTGCTGCCCAATAGATTTGTTACAGGTCTTGATAATGGATCAGAACCTGTCAGGCATAAAGCACTGCTCGATTCTGCCCTTACTGGTTCAGAGACATATTCTCCCCCGATTGCTCTGCTGCAGAGCAAAGCAAGTCAAAAAGGGTATCTAGTCTATCAACCCGTTTATACACGTCCTGTCCAAAATGGAAATCCTCAGGAGCGCCTTAAATGCCTGAGAGGCTTTGCGGCCGGTGTCTTTATAATGGACAAGGTAATGCAGGCTGCACAAGGTCATCGGAACACTGGCTCGATTTACCTGGAAGTAATCGATGTTACTGATTCTAGACACATACAGACAATCGGTTCCATTGGAAAAAAGGGAGCCGACACCACAAATATCTCATATGATCGATACTATTCATTTGGCAACCGCCGTTGGTACTTCCACGCAGTTCCTGGAATCTCCTACACCGTACCTTCGCTCTTCTCTGCATGGATCAGACTGGCTTTGAGCCTCGCTCTGGTTTTAGTCGTCTTCATGTTTCTTGTATATCGTTCTAATGCCATTCGAATGCTGCAAGAGGAGGAAGAACGCTTCAATCAACTTACACAGCAGAGTCGAACTGTCATCTGGGATACAAATGCTGAAGGATTATATACTTACTTTAGCGACGTTTCAGAAATAGTATTGGGCTATAGATCGGACGAAATTATTGGTAAAAAGCACTTCTACGATATTCATCCTGAAGAGGGCAGAGAGGCATTCAAAACCGCGGCTCTTGAGGTATTCGCTCGTAAGGAACCTTTCAAGAATCTTGAGAATACTATACAAACAAAGGATGGGCATATTGTATGGGTATCAACAAACGGCGTACCAATAATTGATAATAACGGCGTATTGATAGGTTACCGGGGTTCCGATACAGATATCAACGAACGTAAACAAGTTGAAAGTGCATTACGTGAAAGCGATGAAAGATTCTACAATGCTTTTGAGTATGCAGCTATTGGAATGGCGCTGATCTCACTGGAAGGCAGTTGGTTAAAAGTCAATCAGGCATTATGCGACATTATTGGATATTCAAAAAACGAACTGTTACTAAAAACATTCCAGGATATTACTCATCCTGACGACTTGGGAACCGACATTCTTTATGTACAAAAAATGTTATCAGGCACTATCTCCACATACAAAATGGAGAAGCGATATTACCACAAACTTGGGCATATAGTATGTGTTCTGCTGGCTGTCTCCATGGTGCGAGACAGTATGGAAAATCCACTATATTTTATCTCCCAGATTGAAGACATAACAGAGCGCAAGCGTGCAGAGGAGGCTCTGGCAAAGATTGAAGAAAAGCAAAATGCTATGATATCTAATATCTCTGATGTTATTGGCATAATACGTTTGGATGGTATTATTGAATATAAAAGTCCCAATATAGAAAAATACTTCGGCTGGCATCCGCAGGATCTTATCGGTGCAGATTGTTGGCTAACCGTTCATCCGGATGATCTTGAGCGCGTTAGGAGACATTTCTATGCACTCTTGGAAAGTGACCATTCCGTAGTAGAGATTGAATACCAATACAAATGCAAAGATGGTAGTTATAAACCAGTAAGACTCACTGCTACTAATCTTGTTAATGATCCAATAATTAGCGGTGTATTATTAAATTATCACGATATCACCGACCGCAAACTGGCTGAGGATGCGCTCCTGGATGGTGAACGCCGCTACAGGTTACTATGGGAATCTGCCAGTGAAGGATTCGGTTTGCATGAGTTGATAACCAACACGGACGGCGTCGCGGTAAATTATCGAATACTGGATGTTAATCCTGTATTTGAAAGCATTACTGGTCTGACTGCAGACCAGGTGGTGGGTAAACTGGCAACTGAAGCATACAGAACTAAAGAACCTCCATATCTGGAAGTGTATGCCAGAGTAGCCACAACTGGAATCGCAGAATATTTTGAAACCCATTTTGGGCCAACAAACAGGCATTTCGAAATATCTGTATTTTCCCCGTCTCCTGGACAGTTCGCCACGGCATTTTCAGATATCTCCGAGCGTAAAGCACACGAGGCTATGCTTAGTTATCAGTCTACACATGATGCTCTGACCAGCCTTCCAAATCGTCTGTTTTTTGAGCGTCATCTCGGTGATATATTAAATGACAATGCTGGCAGACGATCACGCTCTATGGGAGTGTTTTTCCTTGACCTGGACAATTTCAAGATGGTAAACGACACAATGGGTCATAAAGCTGGAGATGAGTTATTAAAAGAGACCGCTGTAAGATTAAGTCAATGCCTGAGAGCAGGAGATATACTTGCCAGGATTGGAGGAGACGAATTTACGATATTGCTGCACGATATTTGGGCTAAGGATGACGCTGCAATAGTAGCCCAGCGTATACTACAGACAATAGCACAACCATTTGAGGTCGCTGGTTGTAAGTTGGTTATAGGAGTAAGTATTGGAGTCAGTATTTACCCGGACAATGCCGTTGATGTAGATGGACTGTTAAAGTCAGCCGATGCTGCAATGTACAAAGCTAAAGAGTTAGGTCGTAACAACTGCCAGTTCTTCTCAGATGAAATCAGTCAAGCTAATCAAGCTCGAGTAGAAATGGAACGGGATCTCAGGTATGCAATCGAACTGGATGAACTGAAAGTATTTTATCAACCCATAACAGACATAAGGACAATGCGGATCACAGGAGCTGAAGCATTACTTCGATGGGAACATCCGGAACAAGGTATGATTTCTCCGGGGCTTTTTGTTCCATTGGCTGAGGAGACCGGTTTGATACTTCCTATGGGCAGAATGGTGCTTGAAACAGCTTGTAAGCAGGGAAAAGCCTGGCATGAGGCGGGTTATTCTGACTTCGAAATCTCAGTGAATGTCTCACCTGCTCAGTTAAGTGATATAGGATTCATATCTGAAGTTCACGCAGCTCTGTCTGATAGTGGCTTCCCACCGAATTGCCTAAAACTAGAGGTTACCGAGACCGTGCTCGCTAGAAATGACAATGACGAAGTGGACCTCCTAAGCATTTTGAAATCCCTGGGAGTGAGTATATGTTTGGACGATTTTGGTATTGGTTATTCATCACTAAGCAGGCTCAACAAACTCCCGATCGCTCATATGAAAATAGACGGATATTTTGTAAGAAATATTACTTGCAGCCAAAAAGACAGGGCTATGACCGAGTCCATAATCGTAATGGCCCACAATCTTGGTATAAAGGTTACTGCTGAGTGGATTGAAGACGAAGATCAGATGGAGATTATTAAGTCATTGAATTGTGATTACGCACAAGGATACCTTATAAGTCCGGCACTCTCTGCAGATAACTTCAGCAACTTCCTGAAGGCTTGGACAAATAAACAACAATCGACAAATGCGGCTTGAGCGCTTCATAGCAAAACATCGAGATTCTGTCCTTCGCGGTAAATCCAACGGGGCTCGGAGACGGGTTTACTCTATGATCGACGCTGTTAATTCTATATCTTCTGCCAAATATATAATGCAAATCAAAACACTAATGCACCTAGATATTTATAATACAGACTATATACACCTAAGAATATCACCCTAAGAATGCCATAATGAATAGTGTCACTGTTAATGGTTTTTAGGCATAAGGCGCAAATCTATCAATGATATTCAATAGTAATCACAAGCCATATATACCGATATACCTAGCTACGTAGTGAATACAACTCCGATGATTACGTATACATCATTATTCATGTTTACTACGGTAACCAGCTGACGATTATATCCAACGAGGAGTAAACGATGCGGATTAATTGCAAAGTAGGCAATTCCCTGGAGAATAAAAGACTCATAGCGTCCGAATTCGAGGAGGCGTTACTTACTATGGACCGGTTGTCAGCCATAAAACTTCTTTCTACATCGAAAGATGCTGCTCCTCTTCAACATATTGAGAGCCTGATCATACCGACACTTGAAAGAATTGGACTTGGCTGGGAACAAGGTCGCTATGCCCTTTCGCAGGTCTATATGAGTGGTCGCATTTGTGAAGAACTGGTTGATGAACTTATGCCTCCAAGCGATCCGAACAGAAAACACCAGCCAAAAATGGCCATCAGCGTTTTGGATGATCACCATCTGCTGGGTAAACGGATCGTTTACGCAACACTCCGAGCCAGTGGTTATGAACTACAGGATTACGGACAGATGGACGTACCATCCCTGGTACGCAAAACCAGTGAGGACGGTATTGAAGTCTTGCTTATCTCTGTCCTGATGCTTAACTCAGCTCTGAGGGTTACGAAAGTGCGTGAAGGACTAGACAACCTTGGTTGTAATACCAGGATTATTGTCGGAGGCGCACCATTTCGCATTGATGAAAAGTTATGGAAGGAAGTCGGTGCTGATGCAATGGGAAAGAGCGCCTCAGACGCCATTGAGGCCGTCAACGGCATATCAGGAGGTCTGCTATGAATACACCGTCTATGACCAGCATGCAGCGAGTTCTCACCACTCTGGGACATCAGGAACCAGACCGTGTACCGTTCTTCCTGTTAGTCACGATGCATGGTGCCCGAGAGTTGGGTCTATCTATAAAAGAATATTTTGCCAGGCCTGAAACAGTGGTTGAAGGTCAGCTTAGAATGCGTGCCAAATATCGTCACGACTGTATATATGCGTTTTACTATGCACCCATAGAAATAGAAGCATGGGGAGGAGAAGTCATCTTTGCGGAAGATGGCCCCCCAAACTCAGGAGAACCATTCTTGCACAAGCTAGAAGACATTCTACGTTTGACTCCTCCATGTATTGACGACTCTGAGGGCTTAAAAAGAGTACTCAGCAGCATTGAGCAGTTAAAAGCACAAGTTGGAGATGATGCCCCGATTATTGGTGTAGTTATGTCTCCATTCTCATTGCCAGTAATGCAGATGGGATTCGACCGATATCTTGACTTGATCTACGAACATCCGGCATTGTTCAAACAGCTGATGAATGTAAATGAAGAGCATTGTGTTGCGTGGGCAAACGCACAATTGAATGCCGGAGCAACAGCAATCTGCTATTTCGACCCGGTTTCTTCCACAACAATTATCCCGAAAGAGTTATACCTTAAGACCGGCCATATAATTGCAACTCGCACACTAGCCCGTATTAACGGACCTACAGCAACGCATTTTGCATCAGGTCACTGTAAATCCATTACAAATGATATTGGACAGACTAGTACTGCCATTATTGGCGTGAGTGTTGAGGAAGATTTGGGTCAGCTCAAAGAGGCCTGCAGAGGCAAACTGTCGCTATTGGGTAATCTGAATGGTATTTCAATGCGCGGATGGACAACGAATGAGACAGAAATTGCTGTAAAAGAAGCAATCAAGAAAGCTGGTCCTGGCGGTGGGTTCATTCTTTCGGATAATCACGGAGAAATTCCCTGGCAAGTTCCTGAGGAAGTCTTGCTGAACATATCTGAGGCTGTGCATAAGTGGGGAGATTATCCGCTGAACTGGATTGAAGATAGTGCAAAATAGCTGGGGAATCCTGGTATGTGAGACTCTGCGGCATGAAGTTGCTGCAGTGGTGGAGAGCGAAGGTCTTGCCAATGTTAAAGTAATAACATTGCCGCTTGATTGCTGTCGCCCGGCAAACCAGTCAAATCACCTCAATGAAACAGTTGAAAACTGCCAGAATAAATACGACCATCTGGTGCTGATTGGTGGGAATTGCACTAGTAAGATTCGGCTGACCTCCTCGTCGGATCATTGTACAATCACACATATCGATGGCTGCTTTAACCTGCTGCTTCCTGAAGCTCTTGTTAGTAAATATCAGGCTGAGGGGGCCTATCTTTTGACTCCCGGATGGCTGACCGGGTGGCCACGCCACATAAAGGACTGGGGTTTCGATCAACCAACTGCACAGGCTTTTTTCGAGGAATCCTGCACCCGATTAGTCTTGCTGGATACAGAATTGGATGCCAACAGCCCGGCCTTGTTAGCAGATTTCTCTGCATTCATAAACAAACCTTTTGAAGTGCTACCGGTAGGGTTGGATATGCTACAACTCGTGCTTGCTAATGTCATACACGACAAAAACGGAAATGCGAAACAGGCTATGCCGGTACAAAACACAAAACTTGCAGATTATGGACTCGTTTTCGATACAATGACCAGATTGGTGGGGTTAGAAACCGAGGAAAAGGTTGCTCGTGCTATATTCGAATTGCTTGATATGATCTGCATACCAAGCGTATCTGCCTATCTTCCGTTCCGCAATGGTCAACCTGGCACTCTATTAACATCCCCAAAAACTGCATCATTATCTTCCAACGTCATCAATCGAATGGCTGGAATGTGCGAAAAATATGCCTGGTCTGATTCGGGTACTGGCTTTCTCTTTCGTTCACAGAGAAATCAGGAGACTCTTGGCATTTGGCTTGTAGAAGGCATAGCAATTCCACAAAATAAAGAACACTACCTTAACCTCATTCTCAATATTCTGCCTGCCATAGCAATGGCCGTATCCAATGCGCGAAATCTCGAACAACTAATAGATTCACAGACATCCTTGGCAGATCAACAGGAAAAGCTTTCTACTACTTTACGTTCAATCGGAGACGGTGTAATCTCGACAGACACCCATGGAAATGTGGTCAATATGAATCCAGTAGCTGAGGAGTTGACTGGATGGGTCGTATCTGAAGCTGCTGGACATCACATATCTGAGATACTAGTTATTGTAAACGCTTTGACGGATGAACCATCATTTTTACCTGTGGATTCCGCATTGGCTACCGGCGAAGTATTTCACATGGCAGAACATACGACACTCATTTCACGAGATGGTACAAAACGCCAGATAGCCGACAGTGCAGCGCCTATCCGAAATGCTCAAGGAGAGATAGCCGGTGCTGTTCTGGTCTTCTCCGATATAACTGAACAATACAACATATACAAAGCACTTCGAGAGAGTGAAGAACAATTCCGCAGCTTGTTTGAAGGCTCCCGTGACGCCGTTATGACCATTGAGCCTCCCACTTGGAAATTCACATCGTGCAACCAGACGACTTTAGAAATGTTTGGAGCAAAGGATGCCACTGAATTTACCTCCTGGGAACCATGGACATTATCTCCTGAATTACAACCAGACGGTAGTGCTTCCAACGATAAAGCCATGACGATGATAGAGACAGCACTTAGTGAAGGCTCTCATTTATTCGAATGGATGCATAAACGAACCAACGGGGAGGTATTTCCCTGTACTGTGCTCTTAAGCAGGATAGAACTGGCCGGTATCCGGTATCTCCAAGCCACAGTACGCGATGTAACAACTCAGAAGCAGGCAGAAGAAGCCTTGGTAAGAAGATCCCATGATCTTGCAGAACGTATTAAGGAGATGCGATGTCTATATGAGGTATCACGTATACTCCAGGATCCAACTGCTGACCTGGCAGACAAAACTAATCATATTCTCAAGGCGATTATAGCCGGATACCAGTATCCGGAGGTTACCGGTGTCAGACTAGTATTAAATGATACGGAATGTGTAGCATCATTTCGTGAAACCCCATGGAAGCAAAGTTGTCCTGTTATAGCCGATGGTAACCAGATCGGCATTCTGGATGTATGTTATCGAGAAGAACGCCCCGATGCAGACGAGGGACCATTTCTCACTCACGAAAGGGATCTTATAGAAGCCATTGCCGGTCATCTGGGAGACTTTATTGAGCGTAAATTGGCAGAAAATGCGCTGCAGTATGAGAAGGAAAATCTGGCAGCTGTCTTTGCATCATCACCCATCGGTATGATGCTGCTCGATGAAGACACAATGATTGTTGACGCCAATACTATTGTGGCGAGTATGGTATCCAGAAGTCTTGGAGAGGTTATTGGTCAGCGCGGTGGCGATGGACTTGGTTGTGTTCATAGTTTTGAGCACAAAAGAGGTTGTGGTTTCTCTCCTGTCTGCTCAAAATGCGACTTAAGAAATGGACTCACTCAACTCTTGTCAACCGATGTATCTATACATGGAGCCGAAATCCAGACTATTCTAATGATCAACGGACAAGAGCGCCGTCCCTGGTTACGAATCAGTGCAGAACCAGTAGTAATCAACAGACGTAAACACGTAATTGTAGCTATGGATGACATTTCCGAACGTAAACAACTAAGTCTGCAACTGGAAGATGCCGTAGTACAGGTTAAAGGCTTGATGGACCAGGTCGTCACCGACAGTTGCTTCACCGGACGGTTCTCAAATCCTAAACTTATTAAATGCTGGGAAGCCAAGAACTGCAATCATTCCGATTGCCCTGCTTACGGAAGTCAGGATTTGCGCTGCTGGGAAATAACTGATACATTTTGCACACACGAAAATTCTGGGACATTCGCTGGTAAGCACGAACAGTGCAAAAATTGCAGCATATATATATCAGCCAGGGCTAATCCGATTCTTGAATTGGGTGAGACATTTAACACTATGTCAGCTATCCTTGAATTCAGACACAACCAGTTGATTCAAGCAAAAGCTGATCTTGAGGGTGTCAATAAACAATTGGAGATAGCCCTTAGTGCCGCACATCAACATGCAGCAGAGGTAGAAGTAGCTAAAGAACAGATTGAAGTAGATGCCGCTGTAATGGACTATCAGGCTCGTCATGACGCTCTCACTGGTCTACCTAACAGACTGCTCTTTTCTGAAGAACTCGACAAAATGCTCATAAATCACATTGGCAAGGACAGGCACTGCGCAGTTTTATTCCTTGATCTGGATAAATTCAAGATGGTCAATGACACGATGGGGCACAAAGCAGGAGATATCCTGCTAGTGGAAACGGCATCCAGGTTAAGCACGTGCTTGAGAGAAAGCGATCTGCTTGCCAGAATGGGTGGGGACGAGTTTACAGTTCTACTTAAGGACATCAGAACAATAGACGATGCTACAGTCGTTGCTCAGCGTATGCTGGAGATAGTGTCTACACCATATGAGATTAATGGAACAAAACTGGTTATCGGAGTAAGTATCGGAGGTAGTATTTATCCCGATAACGCGATGGATGCAGTCGAACTCCTTAGAACTGCCGACGCAGCAATGTATAAAGCAAAGGAACTGGGAAGAAACAATTTCCAATTCTTCTGTGAAGAACTCAGCCGGGAAAGTCATGCAAGAGTCGAAATGGAACATGATCTCAGACTTGCTATTGAGCGTGACGAACTTAAAGTATATTATCAACCTATCATTGATACCAAAACAATGCTTATTACAGGTGCAGAAGCGCTGTTACGCTGGGATCATCCGGAAAAGGGCATGATGTCTCCAGGCTTATTCATGCCAATCGCTGAAGAAACCGGGATGGTGATCCAGATGGGTCAGATGGTCCTTCAAACAGCTTGTAAACAGTGTAAGATATGGCAGGATATGGGTTATACAGACTTCGAGATGTCAGTAAATGTCTCACCAATTCAACTTAGTGAGATAGAGTTCATTTCTACAGTAGATGGATTCTTGTCCGCTGTTGGTTTGAATCTAGGAAGCCTGAAGCTTGAAGTGACAGAAAGCATATTGGCAAAAAATGAAAATGACGAACTTGACATACTTAGCATACTCAAATCATTGGGCGTGGTAATCTGCCTTGACGATTTCGGGATCGGATACTCCTCGTTAAGCCGACTCAACAACCTTCCAATTGGTCACATGAAGATAGACGGGTATTTCATAAAGAACATTGCACGCAACCACAAAGACAGAGCAATGACTGAGTCGATAATAGTCATGGCCCACAATCTGGGTATTCAAGTAACAGCTGAATGGATAGAAGATGAAGAACAGATGGCAACCATCCGATCCCTAAACTGCGATTATGCTCAGGGATATCTGATCAGCCCGGCACTATCTGCAGAAGATTTCGATGTCTTTCTCCGATCGTGGACAGTCACACATCAGTTAGTAGATGTAGCCTAACCCGCCCTATTTCACAAAGCTTCGCTGTTACCTGACAGTGGGGACAGAAGCTGAGAGTGTAAATGCAGAACATTTACACCGTTTACCATGAATAATGCGAGATAAATAGTCAAATGTCTCACGCTTATATTCCTCGGGAATGAGGTTAAGTATTCTCAGAACCGCAATATTGCTAGCTATGTTAAGCATAATAATGTCTACTAAATCCTGATATCATTCTTTTTTACTTCATTGCCGCCTACCGATACCATAATCCCTGACAATATACGTCATATTGCTTATCAATACCCGGTCTTATTTAGGTATTTCCCCCTAAAGATACAACAGCATCATCCCCATAATATATAGTGTATAGGTCGTCTCAATGCATATGGAATTACACAAGCAATGCATTGCTATCGTCTCGCGACAGTATAACATAGCTGTAAAATTATTCTATCATCTCACCCGTCTGCCTTGGTATGAAAGCAGAGTTCCAGATTGAACAATTTACCGAAACATACTTTGGCACCCGGCGTATATATAATGGTCACTGGGCTACTTTTGCTGATTATGGGATCCCCGCTTTCATCGACAGCAACAGAAAAAGTGCGTCTACAACTAAAATGGCAACACCAGTTCCAATTTGCCGGATATTACGCAGCCAAAGCACAGGGTTATTACAAGGCTGCCGGTATTGATGTAGAGATCATACCCAGCCAACCTGGTGAAGACCCGGAACAGCAAGTTTTGCGTGGTAAGGCAGAATTCGGGATCGGTTCTACTGATCTGTTGCTGTTGCGAGAGCGAGGCGCACCGGTTGTTGTACTTGCTGTAATATTCCAACACTCTCCACTGGCACTGATGACACTAAAACACAACGGCCTGCAAAGCATTCACGACATAGCTGGTCATAAAATCATGATCGAACCCGGTTCCTCCGAATTATATGCATACCTGAATAAAGAAGGGATTTCTTCAGACAAGTTCACCCTGCTACCTCACGGTTTTCACGTAAAAGATCTGCTCTCAGGAAATGTGTATGCAATGTCAACCTATGTCACTGATGAGCCCTATGCACTGAGCAAAGCAGGACAGAACTACCAGCTCTACTCACCCCGATCGGTGGGCATAGACTTCTATGGTGATAATCTCTTTACTACCGAGAGTCTGCTCAAGATGAAGCCGAAACTGGTAAAATCGTTCCGGGAAGCAAGTTTGAAAGGGTGGGCATATGCGATGAACCATCCGGAAGAGCTGGTGCAGTTGATTCATTCCCGTTATACTCAACGCCACAGCATTCAACACTTGCGATTCGAAGCCCGTCAGATGATTCCACTACTGCAGCCGGTATTGGTCGAGATAGGCCATATGAATCCAGGGCGTTGGCAGAGTATTGCCGAAACTTACGCTGAACTCAATATGATGAAAACGGATTTCAACTTGTCTGGATTTCTCTATGATCCTCATCCGCAACCTCCGGACTTGAAATGGCTCTACACATTAATGGGGCTGGCAACTATAGTAATTGTTGTCATTTCATTGCTAACCATTTATATATATCGTATCAATACAAGACTCCGCCAAGAGGCTACCGACCGTAAGTTAACTGAGAAAGTGCTTGCCCAAGCTAAGGCAGACGTTGAAGTATTGAATGATCAACTCGAAATGGCATTGTTGGCTGCTCATAAACACGTAAGGGAGGTGGAGATCGCCAAAGGCCAGATTGAAGAAGATGCTGCTGTAATGGACTACCAGGCCCGCCATGATGCTCTTACGGGTCTACCAAACAGATGGCTCTTCTCCGATGAACTGGACCGATTAATCCTGAATCTCGATAAGAATGCCAGACAGTGCGCTGTACTATTCCTTGATTTGGATAAGTTCAAGATGGTAAATGACACTATGGGCCATAAAGCCGGCGATGTATTGCTTGTAGAGACGGCAGTCAGACTCAGTTCATGCCTGAGAGAGAATGATATACTCGCTAGAATGGGAGGAGACGAGTTTACTGTCTTGTTGAAGGATATCAAGTCAGTAAACGATGCCACAGTAGTAGCTCAGCGAATGCTTGAGAAAGTGTCTATACCTTATGAACTAGGCGGTACCAAACTAGTCTTAGGAGTGAGTATTGGGGGTAGCATATATCCCGAAAATGCAACTGATGCGGTTGGACTCCTCAAAGCTGCTGATGCAGCAATGTATAAGGCCAAAGAACTGGGGCGTAACAACTGCCAGTTCTTCTCTGACGAAATCAGTGAAGCCAATCAGGCCAGAGTAGAAATGGAAAGTGATCTCAGACTGGCGCTGGAACGGGATGAGCTAAGAGTTTACTATCAGCCAATTGTCGATGTAAAGGCAATGCGAATCGTGGGAGCTGAAGCACTGATCCGCTGGGAACATCCTGAGAAAGGGATGATGTCCCCTGGCCTGTTCATACCTGTCGCTGAAGAAACCGGATTGGTAGTTAACATAGGCAAAATGGTCCTGGAAACTGCCTGCAAACAATGTAAAAACTGGCAGAACGAAGGCTATACTGACTTTGAGATGTCAGTCAATGTCTCCCCTGTCCAACTCAGTGAAATCGATTTCATCGGTGTGGTCAATGAAGCCCTGTCAGAGGTTGGTTTGCATCCCAACTGCCTCAAACTTGAAGTAACCGAAACCGTTCTGGCTAAGAACGATAATGATGAAGTGGATATTCTAAGCATACTACGATCCCTGGGACTGGTTATCTGCCTCGACGATTTCGGTATCGGGTACTCATCGTTAAGTCGGCTCAACAGTCTTCCAATCGGGCATATGAAGATCGATGGATACTTCATAAGAAATATTGCCCACAACCGGAAAGATAGAGCTATGACCGAATCCATAATAGTGATGGCACACAACCTTGGTATTAAAGTGACAGCGGAGTGGATCGAAGATGAGGAACAAATGGCAACTATTCGGTCACTGGATTGCGACTATGCCCAGGGATACCTGATCAGCCCGGCCATATCCGCAGAAAACTTCAGCCAATTGCTTCATTATTGGAAAACGAAACAACAGCAAATAAATGTCGCCTGATTTGTGATAGCTCATTATTATCACATTATATTTGAGAAAGTGTTCCAGTTGTGGTAATCTGTGCTTGTTCCAAACTACCGTATTATCAAGGAGCAAGCATATTGGAAGCTAAGATTGAAAACAACGAATTGGTTATACGCATCCCCCTGGAGAAACCTCACACATCCACATCCGGAAAGACACTTATAGTCGCCAGTACCGGAGGAAACGTGCAGACAAATATCGAGATCAACGGCAAACCGGTTTTTGTAGGTTTGAATGCATACATTAAGAAATAGACTTTCGATATGATTATCAGAGGTTAACATGCTTGCCATCCGTCGGTTTCTGCAGGTTATAGCAACAGGCTATATACTGATGTTCTTCTCAGAAAACCTTTTCTGGGCAAGGTTGCGTCCGGGTAACTCAGTCAGTGACTGGCTTGCTACATGGACCGCTTATTCGCTGGCTGCATACATATTTCTCTGGATTATCTCTTACTTCCGCGTCCGTAGTTTCTGGGCGCTATTTTTGGCAGGAGCAGTCTTTGGTTGGACCACAGAGGGTGTTGTTGTCTGGACTACATATGATTCATTTCCACTACAGATCTCATGGACAGGACTTGCGTGGCATGCTTCAATCAGTGTTATGGTTGGTTGGTATGCTGTAAGGATGGCTCTTCAGAAAAAATCTGCCTTGCACACTCTGCGTATCGCAGCATTAATCGGCTTTGCATACGGATTATGGGCAATCTACTGGTGGATTGAACCGGACGATGGTGGCAAGGCAACCATTACGGGATTTGCGGCATATTCGTTGGTTGCTACTACCCTGTCTATTCTTGCTTATCGATTGTACGATTGGGCTGCAGTGGAAGATTATACTCCTGGCCTGCCGGGACGGATAATAGTCGGGCTCATTACACTACTCTACTTCGTATTCGTTACCATAAAGGCATCACCTGTAGCTCTATATATCCTCCCTGTGCTGCTCCTGCTGACATATATACCTCTCAAACGCAATAAAAGAATTGAAACCAGGGGTTCAATCCTCTTAGAAAAACCGAAATCCGTTGCTATCTGGAACTACCTCGCGCTATTCGCAATTCCGGCAGTTGCAATCGCTTTCTACTCATTCGCGTATTATGCCAACCTGAAATGGCACACCAACTGGGTGCTCTACTTAATAACCACTCCTCTAGGCTTCATCATGTATGTCGTCAGCACCTATAAAATCCTAAAACAGAAGCAAATTCCCCCACACACCACAGATTAAATTGTCGCCACAAGATGCTGCGTCTGAATGACCAATTCCATGCTGCATGCCACAATTTTCAGCGTTTGACAAAACACTATCGCCGACGCATAATGTGCTTACCGACTTGGGGATCCAGGAGGAAACATGGAGCGAAATGAGATAGCGCTGCGAATGGAAAAGGTGAGCAAACGCTTCCCTGGAATGCTCGCAGTCGATGAAATAGACCTTGAAATAAGCGCGGGAGAAGTCCACGCCATAGTAGGCGAGAACGGCGCGGGTAAATCCACACTCACCAAGATCATCGCTGGAGCGTTTGTTGATTATACCGGCAAAGTCTTTATAGGCAGCCGCGAAACCGACCTGCGCAGCCCATTGAAAAGCAAGCGTAGTGGCATACAGATGATCCAGCAGGAGCTCAGCCTGGCCCTTCCCCTAAGTATAGCTGAGAACCTACTCGTCGGTAGACTTCCAAAAAAAGGCAGATTTGGCGTTGATTACACAGCGATGATTTCTGAGTCCACAAAACTCCTACAAAAAGTCGGACTGGATATAGACCCTATGACTCCGGTCGAAGAGATCAGCCAGCATGAAGCCCAGCTGGTCGAAATTGCCAAAGCTCTGGGCAATGATCCTAAAATCCTGGTAATGGATGAACCTACTTCTTCCCTTGGACGAGAAGAGATCGAACGTCTTTTCGAAATCATTCACCAAATGAGGGACCAGGGTTTGGCTGTCATATACATCTCCCACCATCTGTCTGAAATCTTCGAAGTATCTGACAAGGTTACAGTAATGCGGGACGGCAGGAAAGTTGCAACGGAGAATATATCCGATGTTACGCCGGCAAAACTTGTTGAGATGATGGTCGGCAGACCGGTATCAGATTTTTATGCTTGTAGAATATCGGACAAAGGCGCTGAGAAATTGCGTGTTGAGAAGTTAAGCAGATATGGGTTTTTCCACGATATCTCCTTCAGCATTGCAAAGGGGGAAATCCTGGGCATTTGCGGCTTGTCTGGATCGGGACGGAGCGAGCTTGGAAGATCCATCTGTGGAATCGATCCCGTTGACAGCGGCAGCATATTCATAAATGGCGACACAGCAAAATATAAAGACTATAAATCGGCCATTAATGCAGGTCTGGCGTACCTTACTGAAGATCGCAAGCTTCAGGGTCTTGCCCTACGGCTGGATGTCTCGGACAATGCGCTTGCTGCCGTTATTCCGCGCAACTGCCAGGGCCCGTTCTATTCCTCCGGAAAGGGGCTGGGAGCACTGCGAGACTTGATAAGTAGTCTGCAAGTAAATCCATCTGATCCTGGTGCGATAGTAGGCAACCTTTCCGGTGGTAACCAGCAAAAAGTCCTATTGGCAAAGTGGATGATTACAAATCCCGAAATACTCATTTTGGATGAACCAACACGAGGAGTGGATATCGGGGCGAAGGCTGTCATCCATCAGGCGATTGCGAAACTTGCAGATGAAGGAACGTCCGTCCTCCTGATCTCTTCGGACTTACCCGAACTGATAGCGCTTTCAGACCGCGTAGCCATTATGCAAAAAGGGCATTTGACGGGTGAGATAGCAAAAACGGATTGTTCGGAGCATACGCTGCTTCTCGCTGCCAATGGGCAAGTAGGCGGAGCGACTCTGTGATGGAGACTGGAATGAATAATATCAGTGCATTGAAGTCTAGCCGTATTCATACTCTGGGCAACTCGATCGGTGTATATGCTGTCGTGATAGTTCTTATTGTGATAGGAAGTTTCGTCTCAAAGGAGTTTCTTACCTACAACAACAGCCTGAACACTATCAGGTCGGTCGCTCTGCTGGGGATCGTTGCGGTTGGAGTGGCTTTCGTAACCTACAGCGGTCATTATGCGGACTTGTCTGTGCCGTCAATTATGGCCCTTTCAGGAATCGTAGCAGTTTCCACTATGCATCTCGGCATCGGATTGAGTTTTCTTTGTGCGATTGCTGCTGGCTTGTTCGTTGGCTTGGTGAACGGTTTGGTCATAGGGCTCCTTAAAGTAAACCCTATAATCTGGACTCTAGCTATGGGTTCGATGGTTGATGGTGTTTTACGTTGGGCATTTAGCGGAAAGCAGATATATCCGGATGCGCACAATGCCGCGGGTAAGATATTCCTCAAATTGTATGACAGTGATTTATTCGGAACAGTGCCTTTGATAGTTGTCATACTGCTGGGACTGGTGGTTGTAGGTTCATTGTTACTCAAAAAAACCGGATTTGGCGCGCAGCTAAAGATCGTAGGAGCGAGTTATCCGGTAGCACAAGTCAGCGGCATCAATGTGCGAAGATCGGTTGCTGCGACTTTTGCTATATCTGCACTGACAGCTGCAATCGGGGGGATTTTGCTGGCCTCATTGAACAAGGTAGGCGCACCATATCTTGGCAAGGAATATGACTTCATGGCTGTTACAGCAGTCGTGGTAGGAGGAGTATCTCTTGCAGGAGGGCGTGGAAACATATTCGGAGTTCTTGGCGGCGTCCTTGTGATAGGCCTGATGAGAAACATCCTGACTTTGCTTACAGTGGGTACTTTCACTCAGGATATCGTGCAGGGCATTGTGTTTATCATCGTAGTTGGAGCAAGCGCATATTCGCTCAGAAAGTCAGGAAGAGATGACAGCTAATAGAAAGCTCGTTGATTTGTTCAGCAATGTTGGCAAATACAGAATCTACTGGCTGTTTGCAGCAGTTTTTGCTGTAATGAGTATAATCACACCAAACTTCCTGACCCAGACTAATATCTTCAGCATTATGAAATCCACCAGCACATATGCCATTGTAGCCATCGGTTTCACAATCGTTATGATCTGCGGACATTTGGACCTGTCGTTTGGATCGGTATTGACGCTAGGCGCTATGCTTGCCATCGGCCTTCAACCAAAACTCGGATGGACAGGAAGCCTTCTTGCAGCTGCCCTGGCAGGAATATTATGCGGCCTGGTCAACGGCGTATTGGTCGCAAAAGTGAAAGTTAACTCGTTCATCGCCACACTCGGTACGATGGTCATCGTTCAGGGATTGATCAATATATTCAGCAAGGGCGGAACGTTGTTCGTGGATAACTTCGCTTTCGGAGACTGGCTGGACAAGTCATTCCTGCTGGTGCTTTCCCCTCGGGTCCTGCTATCAATCATGCTGGTAGTCCTGTTCGATAACCTGCTGCGACGGACTTTAGCAGGCAAAGGATTGTATATGGTGGGGGCTAATAAGCAAACGGCATGGTTTGCAGGATTGAATGCCAACGGTTATATTATCGGGGCTTTCGCGTTGGCGGGATTTATGTCTGCACTGGGAGGATCGGTGTTCGCGGCAAGTCTGAGCTCTGCTAATCCAACTATGGGTGCGCAATCTTTGATGTTGATCATCGCTGCGGTCATTATTGGTGGCACATCCATGTCTGGCGGAAAAGGCAGCATATTCAACAGTTTCATAGCGCTTCTAACACTTGTCGCACTGGTAAACGGCTTGAGCTGCATGGGTGCAGGTTATGAGATCCAACTGGTTGCCAGCGGATTTGTCCTGGCAGTAATCGTATTATGGGACGCATACACGCTTCAAAAACATGAAAGCCGTAGAGGACGAAGACCCGATCTGCTGAAAGAACTAGCCGGCGGCGCAAGTGTTATTACAAACCAGGTGACTGTTAAATCAACATATGGATGGATTGTGCCAATCGCAGTGCTTGTAATAGTGGCCGGACTTGCAACTGGCATCCGTCACAGTGGTATTCAGTTTGGAAGCATAGAAACACATGAATCTACGCTCAAAAGGTCTTTGGCTGTCAATGTGGACAACCTCAAATCCTCGGATGGCCAGCCTCTCGTCATAATGGACAAGGAAGGAACCGTTCTCCCTGAAAGGCCCAAAGACCCTAAAGCGCTGCCGGAAACTGATGCACTGCATTGGTACAATACCGAATACGCTGGCTGGCATACACAGAAAGAAAATCTGCCGAAGTCACCTGGCAACGGTGCCATAGGCAAGCGGGTCATCTGCCTGCGGTTCATGGACCACCCGTATCTCACTGCGTATACGAAAGGCATGCAGCAGGTCGCCGACGCTTATGAAATCAAACTGAAAACCCTGGTCGCAAATAACGACATAAATATTCAGGCACAGCAGGTAGACCAGGTTATTAATGAGCGGCCTGATCTGGTGATTATAACGCCGGTAGATGCCACCGCTGTTGTCCCGCTGCTTCGAAGACTAAACCACGAAAATATCCCCGTAATCGCCAGCAATCTTCTGCCTGCAGAGCAGGGATTCAAATACATCCTCACCTGGACAGGTCCTGCTGACTGGGGCCAGTTCCGAATGCTGGCCAGAACTTTTGCAAAAAAGATGAACTACTCTGGGGGCTACTGTATCGTCAGGCATATGCCCGGCAGTTCCTGCTTTACTTCCAGGACTTTCGGAGCAGTCACTGAACTCGAAAAGATCGCTCCCAACATGAAGATGCTCGATATGCAGGCAACCGGACTTAAGGCGGAAAAAACCATGCAGGTTGTCTCAGACTGGATCACCAGGTTCGGCCCGGAGCTCAAGGGCATCGTAAGCGCGGACGATTCAGGTGCTCAGATTGGGATCAATGAAGCGTGTAAAAAAGCACACCGCGAAGACATTGTGCGAGTTGCGGCTGGACATAGTAAAGTTGGACTGGATTTTGTGAAAAGCGGTGAGTTATTCGCTATAACATACCAGTCTGCAGAATCTGACGGCGCCCTGCCAATGAAACTTGCAGCCGACTGGTTCAACGGCAAACCCATAGACAGCCCAATATACTACCTACCCAGACGCTTGATAATGAAGGACAAAGTAAAGAACTATTATCCAGCACAATGGTAAGTGAGATTCGAAGCGCAAACTAAATGAAGAGATAACGGCTGGTTCCGGATAAACCACGTCTATTCTATGGAACCAGCCGTAATTCCACTTTTTGACTCCAGCCTTCACTTCCCCTATACTACAAGCAATTACAGTCAGTATTGCGCTAGATGGGACAGGTCTCTGAATGATAAAACTCGTGCTTTTTATACTCATCCTGGTTGTATTTTGTGAATTACGTGGAACGTGCCAGAACCTGATTCCACCGGAGTTTGAGGCAAGAATAAAATCTGGCTGGCTGCCACAGATATGCGCAAAGCAGGGAAATCCTGAGATGCCCGCACCAACCATCCGTATGTGGGCAGAGAAGAGGGCGGGAGACCGTGTACGGGTATTGTTTATCTGCGATTCCGGTCACCAATACGAAGCCCTATCCATTGCAAAATCATTCGATCTGGATATAGATATCGTGCCGATCTGGCAGGCATATGCCAACCGTGAGAACGATCTCGATCCTGATACTTCGAATCTGCTCAGATACTACCTTAAATCTCATCAATATGATTCAATAGCGATGGCAGGGTGCTGGCTAAGTGCAATCCCGGAAGACTGTGCTGAAAAGATCGCGTCCCTGGTCACTCAGGATGGCGTCGGTATGGTATACGCTCTGCCCGGTATATTCCCGAGAGTTCCAGCTCTTGCCGGAAAACCATCAAAATGGCTAACCCCTCTGCAGGCATTAACTACACCCGGATCAGCATACGGTACCAGAACATATAGAGTATTGCCCACTGGAGATCACCCACTCTCGATGCGATGCGATTACAATGCCATGTTGTGGGCGAGTGACACAGACTCATCCCTTACCAATGGCGCCGCAGCCATACTTCAATCTGAAGACCCCAATCGAGTAATGGCTGGTATTGCACAGCGGGGAAAAGGGCGTGTCGTCAGCTACAACCGCAGCTTTAGTGAAAACTCCTATGGATATCCATTCATCCCTGTTCCATATGGGTTCCCGGAGACTCCCGGCGAAGATACGGAAAAAGCGAACGGCAAGTTCTCCCGCTGGATGACCGGTATGGATTATGCAGACCAGTTCTACAGCTGGCTTGGACATGCCATACTCTGGAGTGCTAACAAAGAAGCTACTATTCGCATCTCCAAAATGGCAATAATTGGGAATAACCTGGTCATCAATCTGGAATCAGATGGAATATCAAATAGGACCGTAAAACTCCGTGGAAGTGTATTATCATCATATAGTTCCATAGAAAAACAGTTCAGCACTACCAGCAAAGCAAGCAAAGTTATAAAATGCAAACTACCCAAGACAGGTTACATAGGCAAACAAAAGATCAATGTCCAACTGCTTGATGACAACAATAGAGTCCTGGACTGGGGAACTGTATCTAGTTCCACTGCAAGTAAACTGGACATAACTCTCACGCCTGATACGAATCTCCATAAACCATCAGACATAATCCCGGTAACTCTGAGTATCAAGAACATTAATACTGCTGGAATGCTAAAAGTTAGCACCCGGTTGCTGGACACAGATGGTCGTCTGCTATACAAAAAATCAGATTCATATCCAGTAAAAACCGGTAACAGCAGGATTGTAGAGAAAATAAACCTGGCTTCCACTGGCATTACTACCCGTCTGGTTAATCTGCAGGTTCTTGTAACCAATGGTACCGAGACCACCGAACTCCGGGACCAGCTGTTTATATCTCAAGACCCGGAGTTCGACAAGCTCCACATTATGGGCTACATAGGATCTGATATCAACGCAGACCCTCAGTTTGATGTGCTCAGTCGTTGCATGAAAGAAACTGGTCACGATACTCTCCTCGCAGGTTGGCCGACATCAATGAAAATGCGCTTGAATGCCGAAACCGGTATGCGAAGCGTCGCGAATAATATAGGCCTGTACTGCGGATACGACCAGACCAAGTTAAAAGACCTGACCTCCTGGCTGAGGAATTTCAGTCCGGTCATGTATGAACTTCAGGATGAACCCGAACTGCAGTTCACACCTACATCCGAAGCCCGTTTTGACTCAGCAGCAGATATGGACCGATTCACCAAAAGCTTAAAAACCAAATATAGCACAATCCAATCGCTGAATGCAGCGTGGAATCGTGAATATAAGGACTGGGGTGACATTAGTCGCACGCTCTGGTATGAAACTATCAACACCGACAACTGGAGCGCCTGGTTTGATTCCCGAAGAGATCTCGACACTGTGCTCCCGGACAAGTTCGTTTCAAGCCTTAATTCAATCCGGACTATCGAGCCTTCAGCAGACTGCAATATTAACTACCGTTCACTGGATACCCTTGGGGGCTGCGATGCCAGGCAGATGGCGCGAAAGCTTCCAGCAGTCAGTCTGTATACATTCTTCTGCGCAGTCCCTCCGATGGGTTATCTGGAGTTTGCAGGTGGATGGTCAGATAGAATCCAGTCGTGCCTGGGTTACACGTGGACATGCGAACCTGGCCCAAAGCGAATCATACGGGAGGCCTGGGATGCTGTCAGACGCGGAGCGGGCACTATAACCTGGTTTATGCCCTATTTCGATGAATCTCCACCCAATTCACGCTGGAGCTATTTCAATGCGGACTTCACAATCAACGAAAAAGGCAGAGCCATCAATGAGGTAAACCAAAAGCTGCTTTCCGGGCCGGGACACATCGCTGCAGCATCCCAACCAGTCAGAGAAGGTGTGTTCGTCTACTATCCCAGGAGTACATTCTATACCAACACGCTGGCTCATATGAAAAAGCAGCTGACTACAGATCCATCGGCAGATATGACCAAACTGACCGGCCTGGGCCCCTGGATGGAACAACTGCCGAATTCTTTCGTTCCTCTTCTCAGGGCCCTGGGGTTCCAGTATGAGTTCGGTGACGAGTTTGATCTGACTGCAGAGCGGCTGAGCAAGACCCGGATCGTCCTGCTCTCACACGTTGTTTGTCTGGGTGAAGAGCACATGAAACTGCTGAGAGACTTCGTGAAAAACGGCGGTGTCATTATAGCTGAATCCGGGACAGCCCGAAGAAACATAGATGGGCGCGCATACACAACCACTCCTGAACTCTTCAAAGAGATATTCGGAGTAGAACGCAAATCAGCCAATCTCTCATCTGTAGTAGGGACGGATAGTATTACATCCTGCGGCGCAGAGAGACTGAACACTGATTCCACCAATCCGGTCTATCGAAACGGCAAAGCATTTTATGTCGATTTTCCGATCTCACCGGATGTTCAGGGACTAAAAGTGCTCAGTAATATAATGGAACTCAGCGGCGTAAAACCCACATATTATATTAGCAGCAATCCCTGGACAACATCTCCTGCAGTCTCTTTGGTAGCCAGGAAGCTTGGTGATATCACCTATCTCTTCGTAACAGGAGATTCCGAATCAAAGTCACAGTTCACTATCGACCTGCCAATAGCTGCAAATGTATATGAGATAACTGAGGGAAAATCTCTTGGCCATGCCTCAAAAATATCCGATGAACTCTCATACGGTGAAGCGCGTGTATATGCTCTAGCACAATCAGTTCCTGAACAGCTAAAGGCTAGTGCTGATCATAGTTCATATAAACCAGGCGATTTTGTAACTCTGAACTTCGACTGTGGCAAAAACTTCGGTAACAGGTTGGTTAAGATCGATACTATAGATTACAAGGATACGATCGTCCCCGTCATTCCGAATATTGCAAGGTTGCAAAAAGGAAAAGGTAAAGTCAGTTTTAAAATTCCACTGAACAGCAAAAAGGGGATGATCCAACTGAAAGTGACCGACATTGCCTCAGGTCGAAAGGCTGCAATATCGTTGAAAGTTGGTTCCTGAGATGCCTGACAAGATTTTACTGACTGACCTGTATAATACTCTATATGGGAACTCAAAGAAGTGTCTTGTCTGGGATTCGCTTTGGAACAACAGATCGATCGGTCGGATAGCTATAGCAGTCCATCCAAATGCACAGAGAGTTGACCGGATTAGGGAACAGGTTGATATCAAACTAAATGAAGTCACCAACAAGCCCGACAGCTGGACTCCCGAATGGGACGAAGCCATTATTTATCAGCTGCATTCATTCCTGGCTGTCAATGAAATTGAATCCGATTTTTTCCCGGCACTCGCAGTCCCAAGGGATACCCACAGCGAATCTCAGGGGATAGCAGATATCTTCGGTGCCCGTGTTGAACTACAGGACATCGGCCACACTTATGTGCATCCTCTGCCTCCTGATCCCATATTGATCGATGCCATTCTTCCCAAACCGATAAAATCAAGCAGGTACTATGGAGCCATCGAATGGATCAGATATGCCCGCGAAGCAACTGGCGGCATTGAATGCAGGTTCCCGGTAATGACTGGCCCGATAGACACTGCAAACTACCTGCTGGGAACAACTACGCTCCTTGAATGGGTATACACTCAGCCTGAAACACTTCACTGGCTCCTGGAAAAGATCACCGCGGTTATCATTGAAATGATATCGGCTATCAAAGAAGCTGCAGGGGGAACAGTGCACTCGCATCACTTCGTCTGCACACGTGGTGGGTTCGATTTCTGCTCGGAAGTCCGGTCTCTGATATCACTTGAGACATATGAAGAATTCGAAGCCCCATATCTCCGAAAGATTGGAGAAGCACTCGGACCATACGGGATCCACTCCTGCGGCAACTGGGAACGCACCATCCCCAGCGCAATCGCTGATCCCAATCTGCGGGTTATGAACGGACAGATTAAAGAAAACGACCTTACGACTCTGTGTAAACTGGCAGATGGGAAAATAACTCTATCCATAGGCCCAAGCGTGTGTGTCCACGACAGGTTTATGTGGGAGAATATGGAGAGTTTCCATCGTCATATCAAAGAAACAGTCCCGCCCACACAGCCTTTTGAGATATCAATCAGTGAAGATAACCTGATCAATGGACAATTTACAATTGATAATTGACAATTATTTACAGCAGTATCAAACTATAGAAGCATATTAACACTTTCGAAAATAGAATATTTTCGTCCCTTCGTAGCGAGTCCGGCAGGTTTTCACTGCAGGCGAAAATCGAGAGGACTCATGCTACGATTCCTGGGAAACCACTTAGTTTAGACGACATTTTTAGCCGCTATAGCTAGTACAGGTTTCTAGTCGAAATAAGTTGGCACCCCAACTTGGGGGCAGGGGAGGACAAAATGGACACTCTGAAAGTAGGTATGATTGGATGTGGCGGATTCACACGTTTTATGCATATCCCAAACATTCAGAAGAACTCCAAATTTAGTATCCAGGCAACAATGGATATCGTTGAAGAAACAGCCAAAGCAGCGGCGGAAGAGGCATGTGCGGAGTATTGGACTACGGGTTTGGACCAGCTTCTCGCTGATCCGAAGATAGACCTGGTCTTTGTTGACACCCGGCACGACTCCCATGCAGCCATATCTATAAAAGCTGCAGAAGCAGGAAAACACATTCTCTGCGAGAAGCCAATGGGTATGAGTAGAGATGAATGCAAAGCCGTCGCTGCTGCAGTCAAGAAGGCTGGAGTCAAATACACTGTAGGCTACAACAGAGGCATGGCGCCATTCATAACCAGCGCCCGGGAACTCCTTGATACCATAGACGGTAAGAAACTCATCTACCACAGGATACAGGCGCCGTTTCCTGAGTCCCACTGGACCCACGACCCGGCTGTCGGTGGGGGCAGGTTTGTAGGAGAAGGCTGCCACATCTTTGACCTTATATGTGAACTGGTCGAAGCTCCACCGGTCTCGGTCTATGCATCGGGTGGGACATTCCTTGATCCAAACATTGTAAAAATCCCTGATAGCGGAATTATTACAATCACTTTTGCAGACGGATCAGTAGGTACAACACTAATAGCCAGCGCAGGTTGTCCCCATTTCCCCAAAGAAGCTACCGAGATCTATTGCGCAGGTAAAGCTATATTCATCTCAGACTTCAAAGAGATGCAATACCACGGATTCGAAGGTCACGATAAGATCCGGATCGAATTCGATGCCACCGACAAAGGGCACGCCATCGAAATAGATCAGCTGGCAGACGCGATCATCAATGACACTCCCAGCCCAAATGGCTTAGTAAAAGCCTCCAGAGCAGCCGTCATAAGCTACATGGTCAACGAGTCCATAGCATCCGGCAAACCAATAGCAATCTCGGAGAACGACTACATGTTTTAGACTTCAGGCTTCAGGCTTCAGGCTTTAGGCTTTAGGCTTTAGGCTTTAGGCTTTAGGCTTTAGGCTTTAGGCTTTAGGCTTTAGGCTTTAGGCTTTAGGCTTTAGGCTTTAGGCTTTAGGCTTTAGGAAAATAATACATCACCCGGGTTAAGATTATCCGGGTGATGTGTTTTGTGAACACGCATCCAGCTCTATCTCAAACAGCAGATTATCGCGGCATATATCGGCGGTTGTGCAAGCCACGGGTAGTCCGGCTATAATTGCAGATTGAAGATATTCTGTAAACCTTGGCATATCAGAAAAATGCTTGAAATATGCCGTAGCTCTGGTAACACTGTTCCAGTTCATCGACCTGGAGTTTAAAATAGCTCCCACAACATCCATTGTAAGTGATATCTGCCCGTTTATATCACCAACATGAGCAGTTTCTCCGCACGGCTTTATACTTGCTGTACCGGAGATCATTAGCAATCTTCCAGCTGGCGAACCAATCTCCACAGCGCGGCTGAATGAACTGCCATATTCAAGCGCTGGACATTGAAGAGGAGATGGTATAGGTCTTATAGTAATTGAAGCATCTTTTGGCTTGACTGCATACGCTCCGGCAACAAGTGCCAACCCACCAGCATTTCCTATACCAATACCCGTACTGGCCGGGACGACACCATCATATATTTTATGCCTGTTAAACAGACCGTTACGGACACTGTTGAAGTCACCATACCAGTCTAATATTTCGTCAGCATATAGCCATGTACGAACCAGGTCATTAAGCCGCATATCAGCCAGTTGGAGGCCTTTTTCAAGAGTATCCCAAGTCTCAACCGCCTGATCGATTCGTGATTGCCTTGAGTCTCGTGCACCGACATTCCGGAGAAGACAGTATTTAGCATGGTCGTCCTCAAAGACATATCCTACTATACGACCATTTATGATAATGGGAGTGGGAGACTCACAGGTTGTAACGTAAAACTGAGTATATAGGCAGGAACTCGCACACCGGGCATCCTGCATCCACATAACTGGCCAGTTTAGTCCATCTACTGTGTTCGGAGCACAATCTGAGGAGAACACGTCCTGTGCGATGATATGAATTCCATAGTCTTCTGCAAAAGAAATTGTGTCTTGTATTGCCTTGTTCAGATTATTTGCATTAATTGATCCAATGGAAATGCAAGGTAATATCGAAAATGGTTTGTGCATATTAAGTAATGGCATCCCATCCCCCGTGACCCACTAGTATGTATAATCAGACGGTAAAGTTTGGGATGGGTTTCATTGTTTACACACAATGGATGCAGATATTATAGGTCTAGTGTGTGATTTGATGGTCACAAACACCCACTCCGTTTATGACCGATGCCTGGATGGCTTTCTACCCAACGAAGAAATCTGCTAACACGAAACAATTTTTACTGTGTAGAATTATGAAAAAATGGATCAAGTAATTATTTTCGGCAGCATACTTAATGGATGAAGTCCTTCAGCGACAGGATCAATAGGCAGCACACCCAGGGTGATTCCGCCTATCTTTGTTTCCACATTGTATTCACCAACTGTATGATCAAGCAGTAAAAAAGCTGCCTCGCCGACGACATCACGGCTGACTCCATCAGGTATTCTTGTGAATATATTAAGGTCGATTTTGTCATCCGATTTGTTATATGAGAACCATATATCATTAGCACTGAATTCTGCATCACCGAGTATCAATCTCAAATCACTGATATCTTTTACAGGAGGACGAAAGGCCATGATTCTCCAACCAGGCATATCGGGGGCATCATTCACTAATTCCTGCACATTGGGAAATAGCTTACGAATCCCGGCGGCGCTGATAATAAACTCTCTCCTGCCGTTATCCTCCGGACCAAAGAGGAATACAAGACCTTTACACACTTTTCTCAACTGCTTAGAGAGTTCATCTGCTATTGGTTCCTGGCAAGTTTTAACTTCGGCAAGACGATTAGAATTTGTCTCAAACCATTGCCAGAAACGCTGGTTTGCATTACCGTTACCAAACAGGCCATTAAATGATACCATATTGACACCTCATACACTCTTATACTGCCTAACAGCACCGTTCAATTGCCATTTTATCATGTATTTCTTGTTTTAGGCCATACTTGAGATATAATTTATAACCATTGAGGATTACGGAGAAGAGATAGCTTGCTCTCCCTGATTAAAAATAACCAGGGAGAGCAAATGCAAATTATGAACCTACTGCATGTGCTCAGTACGGGCAATAACTTCAGCCTGCATCACAGGGTTCAGGTGGGTGAAATAGTCCGAGTAACCAGCTACTCGCACTATCAGATCAGGATAGTTCTCCGGATGCAGTTGAGCGTCTCGCAGGGTTGCTGCTCCTACTACATTTACCTGGATCTCAAACCCACCGCGTCTTAAGTAAGTTTCGATTAAGCTCAGGAGAACTCTGCGGCCGGATTCCGTAGATATGGCACTTTCAGAGAACTTGATATTCTGAACCAAACCTCCGAGCACTTTCTTGTGACTCCATTTTGTTGTAGACAAAATAGAAGCGGTCGGCCCGCAGGTCTCCCGTCCCTGTGCAGCACCAGCGCCATCTGCAAATGCAGTAAATGCCTTGCGTCCGTCGGGAGTAGCGCCTGTAACTTCTCCGAAGTATGAATGTATTATCCAGCAGAAGAATCCGGGCACACCGCGGTGCAAACCAACTATGTGGGATTCTGTTGTTTCCTGCAGGAAATGTGCGCACTCAACCGCAAGTGAATCCGCTTCGTCGTTATCCGTGCCATAACTCGGTATGTTGTTTATAATACGCTCGCGGAGTTCTTCCTGCCCTTCAAAATCAGACTTCAGGATATTGTTAAACTCGGTAAGTGAAATTTCTTTGGAACCATACACCAGGTTCTTGATAGCAATCAGACCGTCTACAAGGTTCGCCAGACCAACATGTGCATTTTCAACCCAGTTATATCTAGCGCCGCCGCGGTCAAAATCAAGACCTTTTTCAAGACAATCATTTATGAAGCAGCTGGCAAGAGGCTGGAGTCCGACTTTCTCCCGATTCTTCCAGGCATTATTCATTACTTCAGCATCTATGGCTAGCTGAGCAGCAAGGTGTTTTTTGACTTGACTAAAGAACGAAACAAAGTCTGCTGGTTCTGGTGCAGCACCCTCCGCAATCTCATCCATCGCATCCAGCAAGCATTTTGGCAGATTCACATAGGGGCAAGTAACCCACATGTTTGATGCGCCTACCACTTTTATCTCAACACAGGTAGAGTTCATATAGTTGTAGGAATCTTCAATAGAGACGCCATGCTCGCGCAGTCCGGAAGCAATCAGCTCATCATTGAAGAACGCCGGGTCCCCAATTCCGGTTGAAAGCATCCTGCATGCAAAATCGCTCAGTTCAGCTGGTGTGTTTTCGTGCCATGCTATCCCCAGAGTTGGATAAACAAGTTTGGTCGCCAGACGTGCCTGTAACGCCAGATAAGTCAGGTCGTTGGTCACATCGTTGCCTTCGCCATCACGCCCACCAACTATCACCGCAACTGCAGAGCCTGGACCCATAAAATTGTTGTATTGGATATACAAACAAGAAATCAGTTCTAGCGCATCCTCACGAGTGATAAGTCCAGCTGCAAGATCAGCCTCATAGAATCGCCGGAGGGTCTGGTCCATTCGACCAGCACAAGTCAAACCGTGGTCTTCCCCAAACCATAAAGCAACAGTCACCAGGAACAAGAGCTGCATAGCTTCGTGAAAAGTAGATGGAGGCTCAGACGCGACCTTTCTGCATATCCGCGCAAGTTCAGACCATTCAGTTCCAGTAGCACGAGACTCACATTCGTCAGCGACTCTGAGCACGTAGGCTGATGTAGCTTCCATGGATATTTCACAAGCAGTATAAAATGTCTTCTGCTCATCATCTTTAGAACTGGCTTTTCTGGTCCGGATTTCATCCAATATTCCGCCCAGTCCCAGCGCAAACAGCTTCTCATAATCCGGATGAAAATGCCCTGTATCCCCACCGGGATGCGGGGGCATGGTCTCAATTACGTCCTTAAGTCTCTCGATCTCACTGGATTCCTCAACATTTGGATTGCGGAGTTGAGGTCGACCGACAAGACGTTCGCCATCCAGCAACTCAAGAGGCATCTGCGCAAGCCGATTGGCAAGCTTCCGGGCACGCCACAGCTGCCAGTCCTCATCAGGTGTATGCTCCATCCAGGACTTTGCATCTATGATTTGGAAGTTAGGTATGTATGCCCATTCCTTCTGATGCAAAACTACATCCCTGAGTGCAGCAATCTGCGGACGCAGTTGAGGCTTGAGTGAAAAGCCGTTTACACTGGATTCCATTTTATCTGATATGGTGATCGACATATTATAACCCCTGCCTTGTTGGTTAAGTGCGGTGGTAACCTATCTACTATTACAATCCTACGCGTTAATTGATCGATTATCCTCCGTGTTTGACTGCTTGATTATACTCTGGTATATTTCATTATCCTATTCTCAAATGAGGATTAAACTCTCGTATCCCCAAATATGTAGACCTTTGGAGGAAAATCCTGTGATGACTATTCGTACATCGGTGCTTTTAATTGTTCTGCTTCTGATCGTCTGTTTGTGCCCGTATGCCATTGCGCAAGATCAGGATAGTGTCAAAATCGAACTGACTTATCCTAATGGGAAAAGTCCGAAAGTATTTACTGTGGGCTGGACATTTGGCGCAAAGGCTACGTTGAATCCTGGGACAAAAGGCGCAAAAGATTTATCCAAACAGGTAAAGTGGTCAGGGTCAGGAATCTTCAGCCCAACTACGGGTGCAGTAAGTCATCCGGCATTTTCCCAGGTAGGAAACAACACAATTGAATTGACAGTTGTTGTTAACAAGAAGAAATATTCAGAAAAGTTTGCGGTTTCTTCGGTAAAACCAAATCATGCTGTCGTAGGTGACAATGCAGCTGTTATAGGTGATACACATGGTTGTCCTGCTTGTCCCCATCCGGTGTGTTTTGGTCCAATTTTGACTGGTAATTCCAAAGTGAAAATTCATGGCAAAGCTGTCGCTTGTGTTGGTGACACAGGAAGACACACTGCTTGCTGTGGACCTAACACTTTCAAAATTATCTCAGGTGATCCAGATGTAAAAGTTGATGGCAGGCCTGTCGCACGTCTAGGAGACAAAACCCAGCATTGTGGTGGAATGGGCAAAATTGCTACTCCTAATTGGAGCTTTAGTAAAGTTTATGTCGGTAAGTTCTCCGGAGGAGCATCTGGTAAAGCTTCCTTTAGTCTACCAGCTGGGGAGATCGTGGGAACGTTTCGTGGTGGACACCTGACCGAGGGCGGCGGAACTGTCACAGTGGATTTGGAAGGTACTTACAATCCAAGAAATGGAATAGTTAAGGGGACTATGAAAGGGAAGGCAACATATAAAGCATTCGAGAATTCAACTTCTACAGCTCCGGTCAAGGGAACTTTTAAAGGACTCGTAAAGGGAAACACATTTAAAGGAACCTGGGTAGCGACTGCCAGTGGAATAATTGATAAAAGAGTCAGCGGCGCATTCAGCACAATCAGAAAAGGAAAGTAGATATCAAAAGGATATATTAGAACCACTAAGGAGGTTGCTAAATATATTATGTGACCTCCTTAATTGACCACATTTTGCGGATTGCCTGCAATATAGGCTTTAATATTATCCACAACTGAATTCATCAGCCTCTGACGTGCGGATTTTGTTGCCCAGGCTATATGCGGGGTGATTATGCAGTTCTGGGCAGTCAATAGGGGATTATCAGGCTTTGGGGGTTCTGCGGAAAGCACATCAACACCTGCACCTGCTATTCGGTCCTCATTCAGTGCATCTGCAAGGTCCTGTTCATTTACCAGCGGTCCACGGCTGGTATTGATCAGAAATGCTGTTCTTTTCATCAATGAAATATTTGTGGTGTTGATTATCCCTTGAGTCTCGGGAGTCAGAGGACAGTGCAGGGAGATAACATCGCTATGCTTAAATATATCTTCCAGCAGAGCAAACTCTATAAATTTACTCTCAAGAGGTATTGCATCATAACCCAGCACTTTCATTCCGAATGCACTTGCCAGGCGGGCTGTTGCTTGTCCGATACGACCGCATCCTATTATCCCCATCGTAAGACCTGCAAGTTCTACTAATGGATAATCCCAGTAGCAAAAATTGCTGCTGCTTGACCAGCGTCCCTCATGAACTGTTTGCGAATGGTGCCCCACCCTCTGAGTAAGTTCTAAAAGCAATGCAAAGACCATTTGTGCAACAGAGTCAGTCCCATAAGTCGGAACATTGGTAACTACTATACCCTTTTGTCTTGCAGCTTCAAGGTCGATATTGTTGTATCCTGTTGCTGTGACTCCAATATATCTCAGTTTTGGCAGAGCATCAATGGTAGAACGGTCAAAGACAACTTTGTTAGTGATAGCTATCTCAGCATCGCCACATCTCTCTAGCGCTTCTGAATGTGAGCTTTGTGGATAGACTTCATAATCTCCGAGTTCTCCTAAAGCATCCCAACTCAGATCGCCCGGGTTCAATGCGGCTCCATCAGTGACAATTATCTTCAAGGAATGTGCTCCTTTGGGTATTAGTGGGGGAATTAGAAGATTATACCCGGCTCGTAGATGAACCGGGTGATGTATACTCTAGTCTTATCGTCTGGTGCCGAATATTGAACCTAATATTCCGCGTATGATCTGCCTGCCTACTGTGCTTCCGATTGCTCGAGCTGCACTTTTAGCCATAGCCTCAGTCGCTGTTTCACGCTGCCTGGTTGGTCTTGCCGGTCGCTGCTGTCTGTCTATTCTCTCTGATCTCTCAATTCTTTCCCGACGGGATTCTTCATAGGCTGCAGTCTGCCGGACTTTTATATTGTCCAGTTCAGATGATCGGTCTGCACGCTCTTTCAGCAGTTCATAAGCCGATTCTCTATCGACTATTTTTTCATAGAACCCATAAATGACTGAGGACTGGATAATCTCCTGCCTCTGTGCATCTGTAATTCCGCCAATCTGGCTCTCTGGTGGGCATACCAGCACACGATCAACAATGCCGGGAGTCCCGTTCTCATCCAGAAAAGACATCAGCGCCTCTCCGACACCGAGTTCTGTGATTGCTATTTCAACATTCAAGTCCGGATTGGTCCGAAAAGTCTCAGCAGCCGATCTTACTGCTTTCTGGTCTTTTGGTGTGAATGCACGCAAGGCATGCTGCACCCTGTTGCTGAGCTGGCCGAGTACCGTAACCGGGATATCCAGCGGGTTCTGCGTTACAAAATACACACCAACGCCCTTGGAGCGAATAAGTCTGACTACCTGTTCGATTTTCTCCAGCAGACTCGGTGATGCATCGTTGAACAACAGATGGGCTTCATCAAAGAAGAAGACCAGTCGAGGTTTTTCAGGGTCACCTACTTCCGGAAGTGTCTCAAACAGTTCCGAGAGCAGCCAGAGTAGGAAAGTAGCATACAATTTGGGATACTGCATCAGAGTATCGGCAGCAAGGATATTAACTACCCCATTGCCGTTGCTGTCTGTTTGAATAAAGTCTTCCAGGTTCAGGCCAGGCTCACCAAACATCCTGTCCCCGCCCTGTTCTTCCAGCTGGAGCAAGCCCCGCTGGATTGCGCCAATACTGGCGGCAGAGATATTTCCATATTGGGTAGTATACTGGGAAGCATTATCTCCCACGTTCCGGAGCATCGCTTGAAGGTCTTTCAAGTCCAGCAGAAGTAATCCATCATCATCTGCAATCTTAAAGACCAGCGACAGCACACCGCTCTGGGTCTCATTCAAGCTCAATAATCGCGAAATAAGCAGAGGTCCCATCTCAGATATAGTCGTCCGGATTGGGTGACCTTTCTGACCGAACAGGTCCCAGAAGACCACAGGACAGGCTACAGGATTAAAGGTTGGAAGTCCAAGCTTTTCAATGCGCTGAGCGACTCTGTCACTCGCAATTCCAGGTTGACTGATACCCGATAGGTCACCTTTTACGTCTGCAGCAAAGACAGGAACACCGCTGCGGCTCAGTTTCTCAGCAAGGACCTGCAGAGTAATTGTCTTCCCGGTGCCTGTCGCTCCTGCAACAAGACCGTGGCGGTTAGCCATCTGAGGCAACAGGTTCTGCTCCCATTGCCCTTTGCCAATTAATAAAGGATTAATCATATTTCCTCCCAGCGGACCTATCCCGTATGTACTACCAATTCAATATCTTACCACAGTGCAGAACATGTTCACGAGTAAAACAGTTACAGTTCAGTTTTGTTGTGTAATATAATAAATTTCCGTTCGTCCTGAGTAGCGTGAAGCGCGTGTCGAAGGATGGACGGAAATTTACTCACAAATACTGAACAGTTACTTATTATATAATCGGATTCGTCTTCATAGACAGTGATATCCGTTTGCGGGAGATATCTACACTCAGCACCGTTACGTTGACTTTCTGATGGACTTTTACGACCTCTGCCGGATCTCTTACGAACTTATCAGCAAGGTGGCTGATGTGGACTAGACCGTCCTGGTGGACTCCTATATCAA
Organism: Abditibacteriota bacterium; assembly: GCA_942493375.1. Classification (GTDB taxonomy): domain Bacteria; phylum Armatimonadota; class UBA5829; order UBA5829; family UBA5829. The sequence continues at coordinate 3,076,059 of OW818698.1, forward strand.
CAAATGCCCCAAATGCGGTTACATTGGTTACTATTCCAGGCAGCTTCATACCTATTTCAAGGTCGTCCATTTTATCGACACCTGCGGCAAACTGGAAGACTTCAAACTTTTCACGTGGATCCCGACCCGGCTTAGCAAGTTCACTCATAATATCCCGCAGCGTAGGTATTCCAACTTTGTCCGACACATATCGGTCCAGGGTGATCTGTTTTCGAAGGGCTTCATTGCTCATTAGGTCTACAACTTTGCAACCCAGATCACTGCTCATCTTGTCTACTATGCTGTAGCTTTCCGGGTGGACTGCGCTTGCATCGAGTGGGTTCTCAGCTCCACGGATCCTGAGGAATCCTGCTGCCTGCTCATATGCCTTGGGTCCGAGTTTCTTTACCTTCATAAGTTGCTTACGGGAAGAGAATGGACCGTTTTCGTTGCGGAAATCTACGATATTCTTGGCGAGTTGTGGTCCAAGGCCGGAAACATAGGTAAGAAGCTGTTTGCTTGCGGTATTAACATCAACTCCGACACCGTTTACACAGCTTTCAACCACATCATCCAGGCTCTTTTTTAATTCAGACTGATCAACATCGTGCTGGTACTGCCCTACCCCAATGGATTTCGGGTCAATTTTAACTAACTCCGCCAATGGATCCATCAGACGCCTGCCGATAGAGACTGACCCACGCACGGTGATGTCGTAATCCGGGAACTCCTCGCGTGCAACCTCCGAAGCTGAATATATCGACGCACCGGACTCGTTCACGACAACAACAGGGATCTGCCCCGGCAGTTTAAGCTCATTTATAAATGCTTCAGTCTCGCGGCTGGCTGTTCCATTACCGATAGCTATAATCTCAATATGGAACTTCTCACATAGCAATTTTACTGTCCGACCTGCTTCAGCTACCTTGCTGCCTCCGGTGTGTGGATAAATAGTATCGTTATGGATAAGCTTCCCCTGTTTGTCCAGGCAGACAACCTTGCAACCGGTACGAAAACCGGGATCAAGGGCCAGCATATTCTTTGGCCCAAGTGGGGGAGACAGTAGCAGTTCACGCAGGTTCTCAGCAAATACTCGAATAGCTTCCTGGTCCGCATGCTTTTTCAATTCGCCACGGATCTCAGTCTCCATTGATGGACCCAGCAACCGCTTGTAACTGTCCTGAACAGCCATATCAACCTGTTGAGATGCCGGACCATCGCCAGTCACAAAGAACCTCTGCAGCATACTTAATGCTTCTTCCTCAGGAGGACCGATGTGCAGCTTTAGGAACCCCTCTTTTTCACCCCGCATCATCGCCAGCACTCGGTGGGAAGGAGACTTCGTGACAGCTTCATTCCATTCAAAGTAGTCCTTGAACTTAGCTCCCTCTTCCTGCTTATCTTTCACAACCGTAGAAGAGATGATACCCTTATATGTATATAACTCACGCATATGAGCACGGGTCTGCTGCTCTTCACTGACCTGCTCAGCGATTATGTCGCGTGCTCCGGCTAGAGCTTCCTCCACATCCGCAACGCCTTTTTCTTCACTTATATAAGCAGATGCTTCGGCTTTCACATCAATTGGAGGATTCCTACGCTGAGAAAGAATAAGCTGAGCTAACGGTTCCAGCCCTTTCTCACGCGCTATAGTTGCACGAGTCCGTCTCTTCGGTCGATAAGGCAGGTAAATATCCTCAAGCTCAGCCATTGTCTCTGCAGCAATGATCTTCGCATTAAGCTCATCAGTCAAAAGATCACGCTCTGTCAGTGACGCTAAAATAGCTTCCCGGCGCTTATCCAACTCAGCAAGCTGTTCTACCCTGTCCCTTATGGAAGTTATATCCACCTCATCCAGAGAACCGGTTACTTCTTTGCGATAACGGGCTATAAAAGGCACAGTAGCATCCTGCTCTAGCAGCTCCGCAGTAGCTTCAACCTGGCCTATATTAAGTTTGAGTTCAAGTGCGATTTTTTTGATATGATCGTGGTTCATGAATACCTCTATAAAACTGATACAGTTCAACTTATAGTATACGGGTTGATGCTGATGGACGCAAAGGAATAATCCACCAATTTCGGAGATAATTTTTAATGCAGAGTTTATTCAATGCGTATTGACACGTATTATTTTAGGGTATAATATTGATACAGGATATCTGGAAGGTACAGCCAAATGACTTCAAAAGAGCTTATTATACTGCTCAAACAGCACGGATGGAATGAAACACATCAACGCGGTAGTCATGTTAAGCTTTCGAAAGGTGGACAAAGCGTAATTGTCCCTTGTCACAATAGAGATGTGGCTATTGGTACTCTTGAGAGAATATTAAAGCAAGCCAGATTAAAGTAGTCCTAACTGGAGTAGATCATGGATAAATTGCAGTACACATTCCCAGCAATATTGAGTTATGCTGAAGATGGAATCACTATTACATTTCCAGACATCCCGGGATGTATCTCTGAAGCCCATTCAGATGATGAAGCTATGAATAATGCGATTGAAGCGCTGGAATTATGGCTTGCAGCCAGTGAACTGGATGGTGAACCCATTCCTGATCCTTCGCAGCTACTGAATGTAGCAACAAATCACAATGAACGTGCAGTCCTAATAGTTGCAGATATGATACGAGCCCGACGTGAAATCAGCCCTAAGTATATCAGAAAGAACCTAACTATCCCAGAATGGTTGAATAAAAAGGCTATAGAAGCTGACATCAACTTTAGTAAGGTTCTACAGGAAGCACTGAAGGAAAAACTCGGGTCAATTTAACCTACAACAACTGGTTATAATGCCTTTTTTGACGTTTTACAATCCACCTCTTATACTACAAGCACACTTGTAAAATAAGAGGTGAGTTTATGGACCTTGTAAAGCAGTTATCTCAAAGCCAGATAGAACAAATCGCACTGGCTACAGAAGATATCCTGGAGAATGTTGGATTTCGGGTAACTCACAAGAAGCTGCAGCAGATGGCTAAAACTGCAGGGGCTATGGTCGATGAGCAGGCTAACATCATACGCCTGCCTGCTAATCTGATGCGTGAGTTGTTATCCCAAGTTCCGGGTTCATATACGATATCCGGGGCGGGTGGTCAGAAGTATTTGGTCGGTGGAGATGAGAGACTCTGCACCGCGATAGTTACCGATCCCTGGATCATCGATTACAAAACACAGAAACCCCGGCACCCATCCCTGGAGGATCTTCGCAGACACACAATTATTGCCCAGACCCTTGATGAGGTTGCTTGCGTAAGTGTTATGGACTACCCGGTAACGGATGTGCCCGGTCCTTACTCTAATCTGCGGGCTCTTGAGGAACACCATCTCAACTTTAATAAACACATTTTCGCTTTGCCGGTATCCCCTGAGAGTCTCAAGCGATATCTGAAGATTGGAAATATTCTGCTTCGCGGAAAAAGCCTTAAAGGCAGCGGTCTGATGACTATCGGAGTTGCCATTGTCTCACCTCTTACACTGACGGACTTGAATGTCGAATTACTATTCAAAGCATGCGAATATGGTTTTGCTATAGTCCCAACAACTTGTCCGATGGCTGGAACTACATCCCCCTACAGTCTGGCTTCAACGCTACTGCAGGGAAATGCAGAGAGTGTTTTCCTGGCAGCAATGACCCAGATTGTGAACAAAGGCAATCCCTACCTCTATGCATTCGGACCTTCGCGGACTGACATGCGCAGCGGTTCCGACCTTTACTACACATTTGATAAAGTGCTCTGGAAACTGGCAGGCGCACAAATGGCAGCACACTACGGCATGCCATCATCAGTCGAGTGTGGCGGTGCAACTAATGCGGAATATGACATCCAATGCGGAGCGGAAAGCATGATGTTTATGCTCTCTGCGTATGCATCCGGCGCCGGTATGCTCTCCGGAATAGGCTCATGTTACAATGCAAATGGAATGTCCGGCGAGATGATGCTTATACAGACAGCCTGGATGGAAGCTGCCAAATATTTCAACAGAGGGATTACGTTCGATGATATGCGGCTCGGGTTGGATAACATCAAACAGACCGGGCCGGGCGGTAACTTCCTTGTGGACGATATGACAATCGAGTTCCTGCACGGTGGAGAGTTCATGTCCCACGACCTGCTGGATTTCGCTGGAGAACACAATACCCGTTATTCGATGGTAGACCGTGCCCACGACAAGTTGGAAGAGATGATAGCTGGTTTCACCTCCCCAGTTCCAACTGATGTCCAGGACGAACTCCACACCTTCTTCGACATTGAATGCGGAAAGGGTGATGCAAAGTGACACTTCGTGAACGGATACTTGCTGTCTACAAAGGTGATACACCCGATGTAGTCCCATATATGCTGGACCTGTCTCACTGGTTCTATCATAAACACCAGCTGCCCTGGGATCTCAGTGTGAGTTATGATAAACCTGAGTATGCCCTGATCGATTACCATAAACAGGTTGGTGCCGGCTTCTATATGCCCAACCTTGCTTCATTCTATACAGCCAAATACAGAGACAATGTCAGTGTTGAGGTTATCAAAGAGACAGGTGCGGCAGAGACTTCAATCCTGTGGCGATATCAGACACCATTAGGACGTATTGAACGAAGAAGAGTCTGGGAGGAAGGCAGCTATTCCTGGGGTATACGGGACTGGTCGATAAAAACTGAGCAGGACTTGAAGATACTCGGTTATGCAATGAGCAATCGAAAGTTTGCACCTCGCTGGGATAGGTACAATGAGTGGGTCGACTATGTGGGTGACCAGGGTGTAGTCTATATGCCTCTGGGCTACAGCGGAATTGGTCACCTCCTGAACTACTGGATGGGTATAGAGGGCGTTATGTATGCTGCTGCCGATTGGCCTCAGACTATGCATGACATTGTTGACCAGATAAACGAAAGCACACTTGACTGTGTTGACCTGATTGCGAAATCACCTGCCGAGATAGTTATAATGGGAGATAATATCTCGAGTGATGTGCAGCCTCCCTGGTTTTTCAAGGAATGGTCGGCGCCTTTCTATACAGAGGCCATCAAAAGATTGCATAATGCAGGCAAATACGCGGCTGTGCATATAGATGGCAAGCTGCGGGGTGCAATTGAGATGGTGCGGGAGACAGGGGCTGACTGTGCAGATGCTGTGACACCTCCACCGCTTGGGGACCTTTCACCGGAAGAGTGCCGTAGAGAAGCAGGACCGGATTTCATTTTATCCGGAGGAGTATCACCCGACCTGTGGCTTCCATCTGCCGACATCGAAACATTCAGAGAAGCTGCAATTGACTGGATTGAACTGAAGAAACAGAGCCCGAGACACATTGCCAATGCAGGAGACCAGGTTCCACCCGGAGCAGACGAAGATAGAATTCAAATCATGCGCGATCTCGTAGAAACAAATGGTAAATATTGAGATGGAGTTGGAGATTAATATGTTGAAAGTAATAGATAGTGGGACAGTATTTGAGGGTGATAAAGGAACTGATTCGCAGAGCGCAGCATTTGCCGGAATTTGCATACTTCCCAGTGGACGGTGTATATGCGGGTTCCGGATTGCTCCTACCAAGGGTGGAATGGTCGGCCAGAGAGCCGCAATCACATGGTCAGATGACAATTGCCAGACCTGGAATACTCCGATTGTGCCGTTTGAACCTCCACTGATCGATGGACATCCTGGCCTGTTCCGTTCAACAGCATTGACATCTCTTGGAGGTAAGAGTGTTCTGGCTACTATATATTGGGTAGATCATTCGAACCCGGAACTGGATTTCTTCAATGAAGAGACTGAAGGACTGCTGGATTCCAGGATTTTTATTTCCACGTCAGAAGATGACGGTGAGACCTGGTCAACTCCTGAACTTATGGATACAACACCGTTTAATATACCAACACCTATAACAGGCCCCATACTCAAGCTGCCAAATGGAGATCTGGCTTGTCAGTTCGAACTCAACAAGCACTATTATGACTTGTCTGAGTGGCACCATGAGTCAATACTGATGTTCTCAAAGGACAATGGCAAGACCTGGCCTGAACACACGGTTGCCAGCAGCGATCCGGAAAATAGATTCTTTTACTGGGACCAACGCCCATCGGTGCTGGCAGATGGAACTCTGCTTGATCTGTTTTGGACATTCGACCGTAAAGAAGCAGTCTACTTGAATATACATGCCCGTTCATCCAACGACAGCGGAAGGACATGGACCCAGTTGTGGGACACCGGGGTTCCGGGACAGCCTGCTCCAGCCGTGTCTCTTCCCGATGGACAGATTGGGATGGTATATGTCGACAGATCTGCTGAGCCTGTCATAAAAATGAGAGCAAGCGCTGATGACGGCAGGACATGGCCCGATGAATCCGAGATCACGATCAGCGATACGAAAGTGACATCTCAAACCTGGAACAAAGGCACGATGCAAGACGCATGGGCAGAAATGGGAGCATTCTCCATTGGCCTTCCGGCTACGGTAGTGCTACCAAATGGGGATGTTCTGGTAACCTACTACGCAGGCCCAGAAACCAACCACACCGGGATCAGATGGGCTCAAGTCAGAAATCAATAAATCATGCATATCCAACCAAAGTGATTAAATAATGTAAAAATGCGGACGTTTCAACTTGGAAACGTCCGCATTTCTTTTTTCTAGGAAACAAAAAAGCACCTTACAACTCCACATCCACATCACTAACTGTTATCGGACCGAATATTTTCCTTAGCCAGTGTGAGGGCTTAATTCCCACATAATATGTACCAGGTGGCACATTATCTATGTAGATTTTCCCCTGAGCATCCAGGCCTGTCTTCTCAGTGCGTATAATACTGATGCGATCATCTTTGCGCAATTCAACCGTCACCGGTACACTCAGCACTTGTCCTGAATAATCACCCAGATGCACAGTTGCACTGATTGTATATCCTTTCAAGATGTGTAGTGCAAACCCTTGCTGTGTGGTCTGAGTCAGGAATTCACTATCTTTAGCTTGAATCAAAGCGGTATAATCGCCTGCAGCAGTTGGTTTTCCTGAGAGTATACCCGTTATAGCATCCAGGTTTAGTCCCGGTGGAAGAGGACCGTTGTATGGTGTAAACAGGACGGACTTTGCATTGGTTAAACTGCTCGTACCATCATATCCATTAACTAGCGTACATCCCGTACCATTGCCCGGAGATACACCAATAGTTGGTGAAATGCCGGTATTTCCACTTCCATAATCAAACCGGATTCTACCATCGCTAAAGAGAACTGCAGCAAAGTTAACTGGATAAGATCCATTCCACGTCACACCTTGCCAGCGAACTGTAACCTGTCCGGTTGTGCTTTCATCTATGTATACATCACCTGGGCTGGTGACAAGGTCGTCCCACATTGGTGCGATACAGACACGTGATTTTAGTGCATCGGTTGAGTTGCCCCAATCAGTTGATGAGTTTGTAAAGTCCAGATATCCATTACTGCACACATTCACACTAGTGTAATTCTTACCATAAAACTTAAATGTAAACGGCAAGGTATATGGCCAGGAACCTTCATCATCATTCCAACCTTGCCCTATTCCAAGGGTGCTAAAGCTGCTGCTTCCCAGTAAGTCATATGTATATCCGCCACCACAGTCGACGGCTGACCAATGATAAGGCTTAGTCCCACCACTTGCACTCAACGCACTGGAAACGTTCTGCCCGACATACCATGTATATTCATATGGCTGATTGATAGTTAACGAGGGTTTTGTAGATACCAGGCGGAGTACTGTTACACCATAATGCTGCATGCCGGCATACTCCATACCCCAAGTCATGGTATGGTTGTTGTGATCCCAGGTATCATGTATGTAGACTGTCTGGTTCGAAGAATCGTACCCATACCCGACCATAGAATGTCCTGAAACCTGGATCATAACCGGACACCCATTGTCTATCTCGTTTTTATATTGATCAAAAGTAAATCCTGTGGTATTACCACCATACCCATATATGTATTGGGAAAAGTTCGCTGCAACCTGGTAGCCTCTGGATCTGGCGAATTCACCGATTCCGTGACATCCGTCCTTGCCCGATGGCTCTCCCCCAACATAGTCATATATAGGACTACCATCTGTAAAAAACCAGAATGTGGTAGAACCATCACTGCTACCATATTTGGACTGGTTAGTGCCCATATAATCAGCAGTGCAACCAGACCATTCATGCTCTGACCAAAAGCCGACATAAGGATCAGGGTCATTGTTACCAGTACTACGCCAATAATCATCCACATGCCCTCTGAAACCTAATCCATCATATCCTAAATGAGTAGCGCTTAGTGGACATTCACCGTTTCCCCAAGTGGAATTGTTTTGTGGACATATTCCCCCATTTGCAGGGCCTGTATACATATTAGAATAGCCCATATTATCGTAATATCCCATGATCATAGCCGCAGATGTTGCAGAACAACCATATGACCAGTCAAAGGCAGGAACATTGGGCAACACAACAACTCCCTGAGTTGCATAATTGTGAGGAACAGCTGCTGCAGACATCCTGAAATATTTGGGAGGTCGCCCAGGAACCACAATCTTGTCTATAAGCTTGCCTTTGTACACAGATTGCTGTTGAAGATATTTAATGGCAGGCTGTATTGCATTTGGGTCCCACGAGTCAGACTCCACCCCGGATTCTTCGTGTTCTGCCCGAGCATTCCCACTAAATATCACCTCACTGATTGGTGAATGCTTTAGTGCACTGCTGGAATCCGGACTCGCTATAGTCGCCGTAGAGAAAAACACATATAACAAAGCTACAATTGCCGTGCTAAGCATATAAAACAAGTGATTGCTTCTTTCCACAATATGCCTCGCAGCTTACGATAATCAAAACGTAACATATAGACACTAAATTAAGGGATAAACGGTCTTCCTACAGGTTATTTACAGCAAATTTTGTGCCATTTTGTCATATATGACGCATGACAGCAAAACATTTAAAATGAACTTGAAGGCTTGTCGAATGGGATATAGCTGGTACTGCAACGTATCACAGCGAGCTGTAATATTGAGGCGAAATTGATTGTGAATTAGAAGTATTACTGAGGGATTTTGGTTTCTATAGACCAATATCCCTCAGCCTTTAATTTATCAGCTAGAGAAGCGCTTCGAAAGCTGCCAGGTTGCCAAATATACCTTTGGACTCCGGGGACTTCTCGGACAAGAGTTTGAATCCGATGGTATGCCGTCCATATGTCAGTCCGGCATAGTCTGCTGAGGCTGGTTCTCCTCGTTTTACTCCGTATTCATCGAGTTGTCCAACAACCTTATCGTCTATTGTTACTTCGAACCTGCCTGAATCGTCATATCTAAAATAGTGGACCCTTACTCCTGTGCCATCAAACGAATGCTCTGCAGAGGAATCAGGAGTACTTGTTGTCATCCAGCCATTATAATCCGTCCAACTTCCATTGTATTTGGCAGCTTTATATGACACCCAGGAAACATCTTTGGATGGGTCCAGGTAGAGGAAGTATCTCTCGCTCTCCTTAAATACATAAAAAGGTCTGACCAATACATCCGGATCAGAAGCCAGATGCCATGTGAGAGGTTCACTCGGGTTGGGAACCAGTGATGTCTCGATTTTAACAGGGTCTATCTCCCTGGCCGGATTCTTGCCAAGTGACCTTACAGCGAGTGCTACCGGGCCATACATTATGGCAGCTGGATACTCTTTGGCGGGATCAATTCTGCTTATCCAGAGCTTCATTGGCAGTTCAATGGACAGCTTATCCCCATCTTTCCACTTACGGTTGAATGTAGCCCAATGGTGCGCATTGATCTTGACTGCCACTACTTTGCCATTGATTCGGGCTTTCATTGGAGCAACCAACCAGTTTGGAACTCTCAACTTGATTCCAAACTGTGCAGGAGTCGAGACTTGAATTCCTAACTCAACACTGTTACTTTCGGGGAAATGAGTGTTTTGTGAAACGATAACTCTCCCGCTCTTCCGATCCCATTCGACGCTGGATTCTGTGAACAGGTTCACGTAAAGGTTGTCCGCATCTTTGAAGTATATCAGGTCGTGGTAGTCTGAAACGGCCTGAGGCCTGGTTCCGGAGCAACATGGCCATTGAGCGGTTATATTTCTTTTTGCTGACCCACTCGTATTGTATTCAGAATAGTAGAATACTCTGCCTTCACCATCCATTGGTATGCTGGCCCCTATACCATTCAGCAGCAGCTTTTCAGTCCAGTCTCCATAACGGGCATCACCTGTAAAGCTGATCAACGATTTGGTCATTTTGAACCCGGCCCACGAGCCGCACTGTGTTTCAAAGTGATTAGTAGCCTCAGAAAGAGCCTTCACAAGTCCATCTCTGGGCAGTAGAGATTCGTTCGGGCCATACCCCCCCGTTGCCCAGCACTGCTTTTCCTGCAAATAATCATACGCGTTTTTCAGTGTTTTCAGATATGCAGGATCACCTTTGGCCAAATAGGCAGAAGCCAAGCCATTGAAAGTATTAACGTGGCTGTAGGCGTGATACCAGCCAGGCTTCGTAAAAATATCATCGCCCTTGCCCTTCGTGAAAAAGTCCCAATAATCTTTATACTCCCATACTCCGACAAAATCTTTGTATTTAGTATCTCCAGTAAGTAAGTAGGCACGGTAGAGGTTCTCGCTTAGGGTATACCACTCACCGCCATCGTTACCAATAGGATTAGCATATTGCCGGACACGGCTAAGGTTTAAAATAGCCCAGTTAGTGATTTGTTTGAGATAGTCTAGAGCGGTCTTGTCTCCACAGTATGTGTAAATGTCGAGTAGTCCGCCAATCATCTTTTCATAGTAGTATGGCATCAACTGCGGGTTCTTTTCTACAAAGAAGAAGCCGTCGGACTCAATACAATCAGCCCAGCCGTTCATCAGGGCTATAGCCTTGTCCTTATAGACTTTATCACCGGTTGCAGCATACATCCGTGCATATCCAGCAAGGAACTGGCCGAATGGATTATGGCTTACATAACAGCCTCCAAGGTCAGCACCCGGGGCTGGTTTCCCTGCGCGTTCTCTGTATGGTTTCAGCAGATCATCATTAGGAATCCGCAGATAATATTCGCACACTTCATCAAACTGTCTCTGAAGATTACCACCCAGTGTCACCCCGTGGTAATTGAACGGTTCAACAATTCTTTTATCCTTATTTACCGGAGTATCGCCTGCCGTTACATTAGTGCTCAAGCTAACAACTGCTAATAATCCCATTAAGACACCTCTTTTCAATCTGAGACCTAATTCGGATGATTTCATTGTATACACCTTTGATAATAAGCTCATTTGCTCAACAGCTCATGTATAGGATTCGACTTCAGTTTTGCGATCAAAGCATGGTTGGACGCATTGGCAGGTAGAATATAATACACTGCACAGTTAACATTCTTGAGAGTAAGGGGAACAGTTGCTGTCACCTGGACTTCATTCTCAATATTGCTCAGCGTATCGTATACAATATATCTGCCTGACTTTTGAACAGGGACGCTGACACTTGCTTCAAATCCAGGATTTGTATAAGTCAAGCGCTGACTGCGGTTTCCGTCATAGATGAATTCCCAACTTTCAACCGGTTTTCTAGCCCATACTACATAGGACGCTCCGCCACGGATAGCATAGCTATGTACGATTGCTTCATCAACCGAATTGGCCAGCTTCTTTGCCCCCGCATAATACTTAGCCAGTGCTGAACCGATCTTCCGGTCCAGAGTAACCGACTCCGGTTCTCCTGCTCTATAGTGCAGATATATTGTCTTGCTGCCATTTGGCATAGTGAACTCACTTACAATCGGTATACCGTTGAAAGACAGGAGCACCTTGCCTCCTTTAGCTACATATACATCAGTTGGAATGGTAATGCTGTCTTCCTTCTTGAAAACTCCAACAAATGGCTTGCCAACAAAACTTATCAGTCCGGTTGTTACTCCATCGTATTTGGATATAGCCGGCAGTCCCCAGGCCTTACCACCATTTGGATACTCAATAATAGTCTGAGGTGTAATCCAGGATGGATAGTTCACGCCGGTATTTCGTGAGGTGGGCTGATTACTGTGGCACACGAACACATTCTTCGGACTACTGGACAGCCACTTGCTGATTCTCGCGACTAAAGTTGCCGGCATATCCGGCATACCCCAGAATATCATGCTGTGGCTCTCAAGCGGAGCATATCTGGTTGCATCCATCAGGTTAAAGATATACCCCTCTTTAGCCAAAGCTTCCGCCATACATCCATCATTTGACTTTTCATTAGCATAGAAACCGTAAAACAAATCTCCCCGATAACGGTTGATATTGCGGGGTGTTACTACAGCTATTTTTGATTTCGCCCGCAATGGCTTGTCTGCTTTATACTGATCGAACGCATAAACTTTGGACATAGTGTCCCTGAATCGATCAAATTGCTGTTGGTTTTTGGGATCGCTGGTAACATCAAAAGGAGACTCATCCAGGAAATCATTTTTCATTACATCAGCCTGCAGAGACGCACATAGGTCATATGCGACTGCATAGCTTACGGGGGCATCATAATAAGGCTTTCCGTGGCCGCCTGCATTGATTTCTAGCTGGGGTCCAATTAAATGACCGGCTTCGTGGACATTCTTTGAAAGATATCCACCGCTGCGGTAGATAGCATCCGTCCACAATGGGTTGCCGAAGAACTCCGCAAAATTGCCCTGAAGCCCTGCAAGATGACCTAGATAAACATAATCTTCAGCTCCGCCAAGGTCTTCGGGGTTTGGTATTATCCAAATATGTCCCCCTTTAGACTCAGCATAAAGACCAAGTTCCTGCAAGAACTTCATATACTCCCAGTGCATAAGGACCACAAACAACCCCATGTTCTTACGCTTGGGACCAATGTCCGCCCAGGCATCCTGTTCGGATACAGGTGCATATTCGTTCCATGTCGTATATCCCAGATCCTTTGGGGAGAGTATAAATCCGGAATAGTCTTTGTAGTAGTCCCAGAAGCTGATATTCCGTTTGCCGGACTTCTCGATCAGTAGCAAGCCACCATCTGTACCCAGAAGTGCCTTTCTATACGCAGCTACATCAGCATCCGAGTATCCCCAGCGTCCTCCAAAATATGGCCAGATAAAATCGACGAAAGTTAGTGTATTGATTCCACCTGCAATAATGGCATCTATGCGGCGCTTGTTCATATCTATATATTTCGGATTGCAGAAACAAGCTGAGTGCATTATATCGAACTTACCAGGGGTCTTGTTGTTGCTCTCTCCATCCCAGCGAACACACCATGCTTGCGCTTCTGTCAGTTCAACAGAGAAATCGATGGCATCCCCGTGTTCTTCCATCAACGGTCTACCCAGTTTTTTCATTCTGTCGCTCAGTGCAGCCGATTTATCTTCCCCCAGATAACCGCCCGACGATATACCAATAGATTGCGAAAGCCCACACATTTTATCAAGACTGTAGGCAGTTGTTTCCGTTGTCCAAAATGTGCCACCGCCTGCAATAAACGCATGACCGTGTGGATCGGTTGTATTCAGTGGAGCTTTCTTTGTTGGAGGAACAGAATATGGTCTCGGCAGGTTGGCAGAATCCAACAGATTCCTGGTCCCGGCAGGCCCGCTGAGTACAACGTTGTCCAGGTAGAAAACGATCTCCCCACCAGCTCCACCCGGCTCCAGTGTAATGCTGCCGATGCTGTCCCAGTCACGTTTGTTATTCCCAAGTGCCCATAGGCCCATTTGGGAACTATTGAACTCAAAACGAGTCCATTTCCCGATTCCAGCTCTTGTCAGATCCGGATTTGCAACCCATCGGTCTCCATCTGCCTCACTCAGATAGATAGCCAGGTTTGCCTTTATGTTCTGTTCTATCATTAAGTCAAAGCTGATAGTATCGTAACCTTTAGCTTGAGCCGGCCACGATAATACCCAAAACGGAGCAGTCAACAGATAAGCAGGATGACTGGTCCAGTGGACTTTCAGACTGCCACTCCCACCGTTCGTCGGTGAGTCTACAATGCCAACTTCGCCAACATCCCCCCATCCTGAAAAAGCAGACTGCATAGCAGCCTGCTTGGGAGTGATAGCATATGCTGTTGTTGCAAACAAGCATACAATTAAAAGTAAGAGGATGTTAGCGGTTTTCATTTACATACTTCTCCAGGGAACAAGTTCCAAATCTATTTCACATGTACCAAGAATACACGGTCTACCCAGGTGGCTTCTTTTTGTCCGAATGATCCTGAGCCGTTTGGTTGCACCCATATCTTAGCAGATTCTCCAAGCTTGAACTCTCCCATATCCACTGTCGTGTATGATTTACCGGACTCCGAATCGAATTCTGCAGTTGTCCGGAACAGTTCAGATGGCGCATAGATCCCCACAGCAACTCCGACCTTGTTATCATCAGCTGGTTTCGATCTGAGTGTCACATATACTCTCCACTTACCTGTCAGGTTTCGAGGCAATTCATATGTAGCCTGCATGGCTACATTAGAGCCCTTGAGCATCAGCGCTTTGCCATCAGATGCTGCAGGGTCATCTGATTGTATGCTTTCTGCTGCATCGGTAACTTTGATCAGGTCATTACGGATGTCTACCCATTGATAAGATTTCAGCTTCGCACATTGTTCAGGTATCTTCCCGGACGGAGGGAACAACATACCGTCCAGAACTCTTCTATATCCCGTAAGGTCATCCCATTCTTTGTAGCAACTGGCTCCGAATTCATTCTTACTGAAGTTTTCGAGAGCTACATAGACATCCTGCGGCCCAAGGAATGCGACTTTTCTTTTCTCTGCTTCATATCTGAACTCTCTGTATCTTTGAAGGTAGACAACCTCGATACTCAGCCTTGCTCTTCGGACCCTGTAAAGCAAAGTCTTGTTGTTTGCAACTGCTTTCTCTGCCTGATTAAAGAGCTTTGTCGATGCAGTTATATCGTCAAGTGTAAACCAGTTTGATGTATCGCTGCCATAGACACCAAGCCACGTATCAGGCTGCCGGTTGACTGCTTTGTCTATAAGATCAATGTATTTCAGCAGTATCGGTCCGGCTTTTCCATAATATGCAGAAGTGAACTCAGCCATCAGAGTATGCGGGGCAAGATCGGGATTCCACATCATATGGGCATTGACCCACGCACGCATATGCATGAACTCCCCGGTTGATCCCCAAGCTCCCTGAGAAAACACACCCTTTACGTTCATCTTTTTATAGAATTTGATACTTTTGGCAAGTACAGTATGGTTTGGATGGGGTTGGATAAAATTGCCAAAATGCGGGTCGTAGTCCCACATATAAACACTGGAGGACATCTTCTGCCACTCATCCAGATATCTACTGTAGTTTGCTACTCTCGATATATCATGCTTATGGTTTCTATCCAAAACACCAAAAATAACCATTACGTTCTTGCGTGGTTTTATATATTTAGGAGGGCGTTCGGTAGACCAGTACGACAAAGTTGATATTGTCACATCCGGGAATTGCTTTACAACCTGATCAGCAACATAGTTTACAAAATCCAGCAGGACTCCGGAATAAGCACCCTCATGTTCGAAAATTGCAGTGCAGTTTTCACACTGGCAGACAGCATCAGTATCTGCAGGCCCTACGGATACAAATCTTGAATGGGTCTTTTTGAGATATTCTATGACTTCAGCCGCAGCAGCTTGTCTGGCCTCGGGATTTGTCAGGCACAACTGCGAAGGTATTCGCTTGTTTTCAGCTTTACGGAAAGCATACCATTCAGGATGTTTCTCGAAATAATCAGCAGGTTTCATGAATTGACCGATCAAGCTGTGTCCTCCGCCAAAGGAGAACCCTCCTCCATAGTTATCAGGAGCAGGATCAAAATTATCAGTACCATTCAAACGCAGCCTAACCCTCATCATTGGGTCACGGACAGCTTCTGTATAAAGCAGACGATATTCGAATGGAGGGGTATAGACTACATTCTGGATGGGTACTGTAAGATTGGGTTTTGAAGGAACAACCTCATCAGCATCAGAAGCATACCACTTGCAGCCTATTGTATCCTCCAGAAATGTGTCAACAGCATAGATAATGCCTCTAGGTCCATTGCCTGTAAGAACGATGTCATTGCCGTGTGATTTGATAACTATGCCGTCAGCACCCAATCTGGCAATATCTGCAGATGCTATCTCTTTAGCTTTATTGGTCTGACCAACATACAGTCTGACAAGGCTGCTGTTGCCTGGTTCGGTAGCAATTTTCGGAGCAACACCTATAACCTTGCCCAGATACTTGCTTAAATCTGCTGCAGCAGTCTTTTCATTCTCAGTTGCATTCACACTGACAACAATCTGGCACAATGGCTTACCTTTTGATGAAAGGACAATGCCATCAACCTTCACCGCAGCTCCAGCAAGAGAATATATGGCAAGCAATGCCAAAATCGACAATGTATAAATCATTGCCCGAAATATTGTTTTGTGATTCATCATTGGAACGTCCTCCACGATACCTGTATTCGCTACAATATAGTATCATATTCTGTTGTTGGATTATTTTGAAGCTTATCGGCATTTCAAGTATCTAAAGAGAATGAGTAGTAAAATTATTTCCCGTATTCTTACCATAGGATGGGAACATGAAATTACGCAATATTATTCTGCTGATCGTGCTATTATCAATCTCTATCGCCGGCTTGTTTTCCATAATTCGCTCTAAAGCCCCTGTTCAAGCAGTTGTACCGGTTGCACCCGTTAAATGGAAAACCCTTCTACCCTCAGTTACACTCACACCAGGCACATATAAACTCCAGTGGAGGAATCAAGGCATGAATGTGGGAGGACACATGCTGCAGGGAATATTAAGATCGGCCAACAGCATAGAACTATCTCGTTTCAAAGGTTTGCGTTCAAAGAAGAGTCTGATCTTTACAGATTCTAAATTCATTGCTCTACTCGATGAATCAAAGGGAACCGGAACAGGATATGACACTGGGTATGTTATCTGTTACCCGACATATCCACACAGTGTAGATTTATCTGATGCCCTGAAATTCTCCCTCACTCTAAAAGAAGAGGCGCTCTGTTCTGACATAAAACAGCCTAAAACAGTGATTGTTAAGCTAGGTGAAAGCGGAAAACAAATAGTGAAAAGTCTGAGGGTTAACGTTCAATTTTATCCCCCGAGCAGTAGAGGCTCTTTGAGAATCCATCACGGAAGCGCGATCATATTTTTGTACGGAGAGTGGTATGGTAAAATCGCAACCAACATAGGAAACTTGAACGTCAGGATACAAGATGCTAACGCAAACAATATATATGGAGAAAACCCTACATTCTCAGCCGATGGACGAATGGAATCTTATTCAGATCAGATTGAGTTAGGAGAACGAAAAGGTGATGAGAGCGACCATGACAATTATCAAAGATTTACGGATGTGATCTCCTATTTAGGTAAACTATATGTAATTAGATCAAGTAAAGCAGGTGATACCCTCACAATCAGACCTTATACAAAAGCAACAGGCACACTGTGTATGAATGCCACCGATGGAAAAGGGGTACCGGCAACTGGATGGGTATCGTTGAAATGGCCATATGGATATGTAAGAGTCTTATCCGGACGTAATGTAAACCTGCCAGTCGGTGATTACAGGTGTTCATCTATGCGTATTCGAGCAGCTCCCCGCCTGACCAATTATAAAACTCCCACATTCGATCCTCAATCCCCTCGTAATCATGAAGTTGAATTGTCCGGGGACACAGATATACCCATCTATATACAGAAGAACAAGACCACCTCAATAAACATTGGAGGTCCTGTGAAGATGAAACTCAGTATCGGAGCCCTCGTAAACAAAAAATATACCAAACTTATCCGATTCATACCGGAAGATGGATTCCAAACGAATGTGCATTTCTACATTAAGCAGGATGCTCAAGAAATCCCAATTGATTTCCCTGATGGCAGAGTATATATAAGTATGATTGATCTACAGGGCAATGTCCTTAATGAAACTGATATAAGCAGAAGTCACAGTAATGGTATGTTAATACCGGTGAATACTTCTCCCGGCAACTATCGTGTTGAAGCCAGATTTGATACCGGTGACTATCAAGACTGCATCACCGATACTCAGATTATAAAAGTAGGAAAAGAAACACCTGCAGTAAAACAAGCACATACAAAATTTTATTCATTATTCTGCGACTAGTTAAGCTCAGTAATACTCCGTTCAATGCATTTTCTGAATATAAGCCAATAAGTCCTTAAGGTTTACCTTGTCTACCAAATCTCGATCTCCCAGCAATTCCTGCTTAACTTTTGGATCCTTGGTCATAGAGGCAACCACTTTGATTAAGGTCCGATCTACTGACGACATCTCTGAAGGCAGGTATCTACCATTCACCGGAAAAACTTGTATGTGCTCAACTATCTCAGCAGGTAAACTCTGGGGGATTATCTTTGCTTGTGCTTCCGGGTCCACTGTTACATTAACAAGCATTAGAAGAACTGTTTTCTGTTGAAGAATCTGCCAATGGCTGCGTATCCAACCAGCAAGCACCAGCCTTCCAGCCCGGATGTACGAACCGATCACCACAGTGTCATATTTACTCAAATCCGTTGGACATTGCTTGATATCAAACATATCAAACCCGATTTCATCTCTCAACCATTCAGCATATTGCGCTGTTGATCCGTATTTAGATTTGTATATAACTGCACCGTTCAATATGATCTCCAAGAGGTAAAAAGTATTTAGTAGTATAGTAGCACTTTACTCAGGTGGCCACAAGAAGGTAACTGCACTCCACATATAGTAATCTACATTAGTAAATAATAAAGAAATCAGGAATAGCACACATGAAAAGGCAAATACCACGGGTTTCGGAAGCATCAAGGAAATATGTTGAGGAAGTCCTGGACTTCGGGTTCCACAACTGTTCCTCTCCGGGGATAAGTGCGCGTCTTGAGAAAGCTTTTGCAGAGAAATTCGATGTAGGATACGCTATCCTGCACTGTAATGGCACAGCTACTATGCATTCTGCGCTCATGGCTGCAGGAGTCGGGGTTGGCGATGAGGTAATTGTGCCCGGTCTGACGATGGCTAGCACAGCTTTTGTCGCATTACATGTGAACGCTATCCCGATCTTTGCGGATATCGACCCGGATACATTTACAATCGATCCCACCGATATCCGCCGCAAGGTAACCTCCCGAACCAAGGCCATCATTCCAGTATCTATCTATGGACTTTCGCCTGATATGGATGCAATTAACAATATCGCACGCGAGTACAACCTGACAGTAATCGAAGATAATGCCGAGTGCTTCCTCGGGTATTATAAAGACAGGCTAGTAGGAACGATGGGGCATATGGCGAGTTTCAGTTTCCAGGCATCCAAGCATATGACGTGCGGCGACGGTGGAGTCCTGATTACAGACGATGAAGAACTGGCATTCAAAGCCCGCAGGGCAGCTGTACTCGGATACTCAGCGATTTCCCCCAAGCCGGGCCAGTCCACAATTCCTGAAGAGCTCCGCTGCCACCCAACATTTGCCAGGCATGCTGAACTTGGTTACAACTTCCGAATGCCGGAGATTGCATCAGCAGTTGCACTCGGTGAGTTGGAACGTCTGGAAGAACTGGTTGAAATGCGAAAAGCCTGTGCTCAGATACTGGACGATGTAGTGAAAAGTTGCAGCTGGATAAAACCTCAAGCTGTGCCGGACGGATACATCAACAGTTACTGGACATATGCCGCTTATTTAACCGATGGGGCTCCCGATTGGGCAGCATTCAGGACCAAATTTGTAGAGCTTGGTGGAGATGGATTCTATGGCTGCTGGCTGCCCGTCTACAGAGAACCGGCATTCCAGAACCTGAGTGCATTAGTAGAAGCAGATCCGGCCCGTTATCCACATTATGCTGGAATCCTCCCCGATTACCGCGAAACAGATTGCCCGGTTGTGGACCGCCTGCAGCCAAAAATAGTCCAGTTAAAGACCAACTACTTCGATCTTGATGATGCAGAACGCGAAGCAAAAATATTGGCAGCGACCATAAGATTCTTTTCGTGATAAGAACTGGTAGTGGGAGGTTTACTGCAACCTCCCACTACCGGTTCATAAACCTAGACAGACCATCACTATATTATTAGCAATCTTTTCTTGACATATATCTACAGGCAGACATATAACAAAGATAGAATCATTATATACGTATATTTGGAGGCAACGCATGAAGATACTCGGAATTCTGGGATCCCCACATAATCATGGTAACACCGTCCTTCTATTGGATGCTCTCTTACATGCAGCTGCTCAGGCTGGAGCTGAAACCGAGAAAATCGGTGTCGCTGGTCTTGATCTCAAGTTTTGCATTGCTTGTGGTGAATGTTATCGCACCGGCACGTGCATATACAGTGATGATGTAGTCAACATTCAAACAAAGATGATGGAAGCCGATGGTATAGTCCTCGCCAGTCCAAACTATTTCCGATCAACCACTGCTCAGTTGAAAACAATCTTCGACCGTTATAGTGTAGCTGTACACTGTTTCTTCCTTGAAGGTAAATATGGCGCTTCAGTCACTACAGCCGGATCCAGTGACGATACATCAGTGGCTGATCTCTCAAACGGATATCTTCAGATTTGTGGAGCTCAGACAGTCGGAGCCGTTGGAGCAGCAGGAGCAGGGATTGGCGCCATTGTAGACCAGGAAGCCTCTCTTGCTCGAGCAGCTGAACTTGGCATTGATCTTGTTGCCGCAATACAGGAAAAGCGCGTATATCCGGATCAGATGGCGACCCATGCAGCTTTCTCAGAGCATATGAAGGATCTGGTGCTTATGATGGGAGAAAGAGCCCCATTCCAAGTTGTACACTGGAAGAAAAAGGGTTGGCTCTGATCTCAAAATCTCTCAATTCTGTCATTCTGAACGCAGTGAAGAATCTAAAATTGATTAGCCCACATTATTCACCAAGCTTCGCTTTTGGCTGGCAGTAAAGACAAAAGCTGAGTTAATCATGAATAATGCGGGCTAGGTCAGGTTCTTCACTGCGTTCAGCAGGACAACAATCTGAAGCTACTCGCGCTTATCTATAACTGTATGTCCCTTTTTATCTAATTTCCGTGATTCTACTAGTTTTACTCGTGGAGATATCCCTAGTGATGAACGGACACGACTAATGATTCTCTCTTCCAGCTGTGTTAGCTTTACCATAGTATCTTCGAATATTGTATCTGACACCTCAATTTGTATCTCTAACTCGTCAACAGCACCTTGTCGATCAACAACGAGGTGATATTGCGGCTTAGTACCTTCTATCTCTGCCAGAATTGCCTCTATCTGTGAAGGTAGAATATTTATCCCCTGCACAAATAACATATCATCGGTTCTAGTATGAACCCTGGACATCCGAGCTAAAGTCCTTCCACAATCACATGGGGCAAGATTTAATGACGTCACATCACCGGTACGATAACGAATAAGGGGTAGTGCTTCCTTCATTAATGCTGTAAGGACCAACTCCCCTTCACAACCTGGTTCCACCGGCAGGCAAGTTTTTGGGTCAATAATCTCAGCGATAAAATGATCTTCCGCAATGTGCAGGCCACATTTGTGATCACATTCCCAGGATACACCCGGTGACGACATCTCATTAAGTCCATAATAGTCTATAGTAGTTATTGAAAGCCGGGTTTCTATCTGTTCACGAAGTTTATCAGACCACGGCACCCCACCAAACAGTCCAACCCGAAGTGACATTGCATTGCGGTTCATTCCAGATTGTTCAATCTGATCTGCAACTGAAAGAGCATATGATGGAGATCCGATTAGAGCTGTTATCTTGAAATCCCGCATTACTGCTATTCGACTCTCAGGATATTCATTGGCCGATGGAATCACTGATGCTCCTATACGCTCAGCGCCATGTTGGAATCCAAAACCAGCTGAAAACATTCCATATCCAAAGAAGACCTGTACAACATCATCCTTACTGACGCCTCCTGCAGACAACACACGTGCTGCCAATTCTCCCCAGTTGTGTAGATCATTCACTGTATAACCGCAGACTGTTGGTGCACCAGTAGTTCCAGGTGACGAATGAATCCTTACTATATCTCGGAGTGGAACCGCAAAAGCATCGTATGGATAACCATTTCGCAGGTCTTCTCGGGTTGTAAAAGGTAAACGTGCTAGATCATCGAGTGATCGAATATCCTCTGGTGAAATGCTCGCAAGATCGAATGCACGCTTATAGAATGCTACATTCTCATATGCTCTATTGACCATCGCCTGCAGGCGCTCCAGCTGTACCTGCTGAAGTTCCTCTCTCGGCATCGTCTCATATTTATGATTCCAAATTGCCATTGATTACACTCCGAATAGCGAACTCTTCCACAAAATCATTCCCATACATTCCGGTAGCCTTTGCCAAGGTAGGCACGTTGAACATCTTTATTGTTCATAAGGTCCGAAGCCACATCTTCCAGTATAATCTTACCCGTTTCTATTACATATCCCCGATCTGCTATACCCAGGGATGCTCTTGCGTTCTGTTCAACCAGCAATACCGTAGTACCCAGATCACGGAACTGATTAATAATTCTAAAGATCTCTTTGACAACTAGTGGGGCTAATCCCACAGATGGTTCATCCAACAGGAGCATCTTGGGCCGACTCATTAATGCACGTCCTATAGCCAGCATCTGTTGCTCTCCACCGCTCAGAGTACCTGCATGCTGCTTGGAACGCTCTCTAAGAATCGGGAAGAAACCATATATAGACTCCAGATCAGACTTCAATTCCCGTTTTTTATCAGCCCTGCTGCGTTGGTATGCGCCGAGTGTTAGATTATCAAGAACTGTCATAGGCGCGAACACCTGCCGGCCTTCAGGCACCTGGCTTAACCCCAAACGTACGAGCCGCTCCGGCGCCATATTAGTAACCGGTTTACCATCGAAAGTCACATCGCCAGAAGATGCCGGAACAATTCCACATATAGTGTTGAGTATCGTTGTCTTGCCGGCACCATTAGCACCGACTAACGCGACAATCTCTCCCCTGTCAACGTGTATGGAAACGCCCTTTAGCGCTTGAATCCCGCCATAATGAGTTGTAAGACTTCTTACACGCAGCATATAAACCCCGTATTTCCGCAGTTAATAGTTATACCCGTTACACCCTTTGTCAGATCAGTTAGGTTATGAGGAAACAGGTGCCGACTCGTCTTCGTTTTCTTCTCCCAGATAGGCTGAGATAACAGCCTGGTTGTTTTGGATCTCTCTGGGAGTTCCTTCAGCAATTTTTTTACCGTGATCAAGGACAACCACCCTGTCGGATATATCCATAATCAGCCGCATGTCATGGTCCACAACCAATACACCTGCACCTGAGTCACGGATTTTCTGGACTAATACGGCAAATTCTTCAGTCTCTTTCATAGAAAGTCCCGCAGCTGGTTCATCTAGAAGTAGCAGTTCCGGTTTTGCAATCATCGCCCGGGCAACTTCGAGTACTCTCTGTTGTCCGTATGGCAAATTTGTCGCCAGTTCAAATGCCCTTGATTCCAGACCAACTTCAGCCAAATGCTCCATTGCTGTTGTGAAAAATGCTCGTTCCTCGCGAATAACCGACGGTAATCTCAGTGCTCCATGTAGAATACCTGTCCGTCCCTTGATGTGCAGTCCCATAACAACATTCTCTATCACAGTCATATTGCCAAACAATTGCACTGTTTGGAATGTCCTTGCAATCCCAAGTTTCGCATACTTGTATGATGGCATACCAACAACATTGTGACCGTTCACAAGAATCCGCCCGGATGTCGGAGCATATACTCCTGAAAGCATGTTGAGCATCGTGCTCTTTCCAGCACCATTAGGTCCTATCAGTGCAGTAATTTTCCCTAGTTCTACAGGGAAGCTCGCATCATCGACTGCCGTGAGTCCACCAAACCGTTTAGTAATCCCGCTGGCTTCGAGGAAAAAACTTGCACTCATTATTTTTTATCCCCTGATACACGAGATTTTGAAAGACGTCTACGAGCGACCAAGTCCACAGCTGCCTTGGTGAGACCCGATGGCATATAAACCATTACAACAACCAAAATGGCGCCATATACTATGACTTCAAAGTCTTCAAAACGCTGGAGGCCTTGACTAAGTAGTGTAATAGCTCCTGCACCTGCAATTGCACCCCAGATACTCGCCATTCCGCCAATTACAACCATAACAACCAACTGTATTGAGAACATGAACCCAAACGGGTCCGGGTTAACGAACCTGATATAATGCGCATACAACGCACCAGCTATCCCGCAATATATGCCGCTCAATACAAAAACTTGTATTTTATACTTGGCTGTATCCACACCCACAGAGGCCGCAGCGATTTCGCTGGTATGCACAGCTCTCAAAGCGCGGCCAACTCTAGACTCTACAATGTTATAACTAAGCCACAGCAACACCATTACAAATAGCCAGACAACGTAGTAGTATTGTCTGTCCTCTGTGAGTTGTATCCCTGCAACGGAAAGCGGAGGAATACCTGTTATACCGGATGTTCCACCAGTCAGTGATGAGAACTCAACAAAAACGATTTTCACAATCATACCAAAACCCAGCGTCGCCATCGCTAGATAGTGCCCCTTGAGCCTCAGTGTCGGGAGTCCAATCAAATATGCAACAATTCCCGATATGACACCTGCGCAAATCAGTCCTACCCACGGAGGCCATTTCAGCAAAGTAGTCAGGATTGCAGTAGTGTATGCGCCAATGCCGTAAAAAGCCGCATGCCCAAGGGAGACCTGACCGGCATACCCCATAAGTAGATTTAATCCAAGGGCCAAAATTGTATGTATACCTATAAATACAAGGATCCCGATATAGTAGTCATTTTTCAGAGCAAAGGGCAGCGCTGCAAATAATGCAGCTACTATGGGAAATGCCATTATGTGATATTTTGGCATTGGTGATTTAGCGTTCACGTTTCACACCTCCGCCGAATAGTCCTGATGGTTTTATAAACAAAATAAGGAGCATAACAACAAATGCTATTGCATCCTTGTACGCCGATGAGATCAGTCCTGCACCAAGTGACTCCAGAACACCGAGGATAAGTCCGCCAACGATAGCACCGCCTCCGCTGCCCAATCCGCCTAATATTGCTGCACAAAAACCTTTCAGACCAAGCATTGTGCCCATATCATATGACGCCAGAGTTACAGGAGCGATTATAACTCCCCCAACAGCTCCAAGTGCTGCACTGATACCGAACGCCCAGACAACCATACGATTGACATTAATACCTACCAGGCGTGCACCGTGTTTATTTACTGCCACGGCTCTCATCGCTTTACCAAAACCGGTGTGCTCATAAAACAGGTATACAGCCAAAACCATGACTGCGGTTATACCGATTATCCACAGGCTCTGGGGCATAATCATCGCACCACCAATATTGATGGCGTTTCCTGTAGAGAAAGCGGGTAATGGAACAGCATCCTTACCCCACAGGTGCATAGCACACCCTTTCAGGAATATGGATGCACCGATGGTTATGATGATCAGAGAGATTGGAGATGAGTTCTTGAGCCGATGGACAGCTGATATGCCGAGTAGTGCACCAACGAAAGTAACAACTACAATCGCCAGTAAAACAGCGAGCAGGAGAGGCATTCCTGTCGCGGTGAGCACATACACTGCGAGCATCGCACCCAGCATTACAAACTCGCCCTGCGCCAGGTTAACAATTTCCACAGCATTATATATGAGCGAGAATCCGAGAGCTATTATTGCATATATTGCACCTACAGTGATGCCGGATAGCACGTATTGCAGGATTTGGCTGGTTAGATCCAACTGTTGTATTCACCTACTGCTTGAAATGTGAAGGCCATGGAGTAGTCTATCTCTCCATGGCCTGACTAATATGGATATCTTAAAGCCTTTCAGCTTATTACTTGACTTGTTTCCATTTGCCATTTTTGACTGTTACAAGGACGAAAGCCTTCTTGTTCAGACCATTGTGATCCTCAGGCGTGAAGTTGAAGATACCCCCAATACCCACCATACCTTTGGTTTTCTCGATCTCATCACGCAGTTTAGCTTTGTTCGGTCCCACTTTTGCAAGTGCTGTGGTAACCAGTTTAATAGCATCATAAGCGTGTCCGCCAAAAGTATCTGCATCACGGTTGAACTGTTGCTTAAATGCAGCGGCATACCAAAGCAGAAGCTTCTTCTGAGGTTCAGATGCGGGAATATCATTCGCAACAATGAGACGGCCAGCTGGGAATACTACTCCGTTTGCTGCAGGACCTGCAAGTTCCAGGAACTTCTGATTCGCTATACCATGACTCATTAACAAAGCTGTTTTTATACCAAGCTGCTGCATGTTTCTGGCCACAATTGCCGGCCCCGGATTTGTACCCCAGCAGACGATAGCCTGAGGTCTCTTGCCTCTGATTCGTGTGAGCTGTGCGGTAACATCGGTATCTTTGTCCCCAAATGTGTCTTCGGCAATTATTTTAATTCTTGCATCAGGCTGAGCACACTGCAGTTTGAGCTGTTGTTTACCACTGTCACCAAATGCATTCGAGACGCTAAGGATAGCAATTCTGTTGATTCCCTTTTTCTTCATATAGTCTATGAGCCGTGCAACTGCGTGAACATCGCTCTGAGCGGTTTTAAAAACCCATTTATTGACCGGCTGGACAATCTTCACGCCTGCTGCACATGAGACAACAGGAATACCGACACGTGTGGCAGTATCCAATAACGCAAGGCTTTCACCTGTCTGACTGGGGCCAACTATTGCAACGACTCCCTGGCTGATCAGATTTTTAACCGCTAATATAGTATCTGTCTCAGTGCTCTTGGTATCGTAGATGATTATTTTAACCGGATGACCCTTAATCCCGCCAGAAGCATTAATCTGCTTCTCCATTAAGAGCGCCGTATCACGCTCAGGTGTACCAAGTGGAGATGCTGGTCCCGTAATAGCAAACACAGCCCCGATTTTATATGGGGCGGGTTTTGCATATGCAGGGTACATAATCCCTACCATTAATATAAGGAGCCCAATCACTATTCCCAAACGTACATTCCTGCTCCAATATCTTCTTGCCACGTGTAACCTCCAAGTGTCTTCTGCGAATGGATGTAGGCAATATCCCGTGGATTATCAGTCACAAGGATTTGCACTTTTTATAGGATTCTATGAACTATCGAGAAAGTCCTCTTTATTTGCTCCTTTTGCAACATTTTTTGCTGATTCCATTGCATCAGGAATATGTAAACACCATTCAATACCCCAAATAGCAACACAAGAGATGTAATAGAATGTTTCTCGTAGAATCCCAACGTGTTTTAAGACATAAACATGTGCTACAGTATTACTGGCAATGTAGTTGTTTCGTGTTAATATTCATTTCCAGCAAATGGCATATTACGAAACCAGACTACAGTGTGATTTTGTATTGTCAGGATGGACAACAGTGAATATTCCAATAAGCAGTCTTGTAATAGTTCTTTTGGCTCTTGTACTAATGACTAGCCGTGTGTCGGCAGTCAATTTGGTTGGGAATGGAACACTCGAATCTCTGGAAGGCTGGACTGCATCTGATCCTGCCCTTGCAGTGTTGTCAACGGAAGCAGTTGAAGGCAAAACATGCCTTAAACTGACCTCTGCTCCGGGTGCTGCTGAAGGAACGGATTCTACAGCCATTTCAAGGATGATTGATATCAAGGCTTTCAAACCAGATGGTGAATACCGGATGCAGTTTAAAGCCCGGTCTGATCATTTCCCACAGGAATATATAGTTTTTCTTGGTCTGATGCAAGGGCAGCAGCTTCCAGTTGCAATAGGAAATGAATGGCGTCAGGTCGGAACTAACTGGCAGGATGTCAGTATCGACTTCAGAGATGTAAACCCAATTGCGACCGGAGTAAAACTAATTATCCAGGTCAGGGCCAAGGGAAGTGTCTGGATAGATGACTTGAGAATAGAGAAGTTGCCCAAAGGAACCATCGGAGCTGAGGACCTTCAGCTAAAAGACCTGCCAAAGTACAAAGGCTCAAAGGATTTCGTACAGATCACCCCAACTCGGCGTTTTCTGGTTAAGAACAAACCATTCTTCCCTATTGGCATGTGGGGATTGGATTTCCCTAACGAAAAAGCTATGGAAGATATGCATAAGTACGGGTTCAACATTACCGGCACTGGCCATCTGATAGGTAGAAAAGCTGAGGGCACAAAGGCATTTCTGGACATGGCCCAGGCACACGGTTTGATGATAATAGGTGTTATGCGTTTTGCAATAAGTGGAGAGACAGAAAAAGCCCTGGCTGAAGCAGAGACATATAAACCGGCTTTTAAGCCTATTGTCGATGTTACAAAGAACCATCCCGCATTTTTTGCATATGATATTGGTGATGAGGTAGCCTGGGCAGGAAATAGCAAATCTGCATTAGCATCAGGATCGCACTTCTTCAGGGAAAATGACCCCAACCACCCGGTCTTCTCAAACCAGGCTCCTAGACAGAGCATAAGCCTGTTCAAACGATGGTACAGATTCGTGGACATCGGCGGAAGTGATATCTATCCGTATTGGAATGGGGAAGCCGACCGGCATTCTGATCTTCCAAATAAAACTATCGCAGTAGTTGGAGACGAATGCACAAAGAACCTTACTGCCATTGGCCCGGGCAAACCAGTCCTGATGACTATCCAGGCATTCGGCTGGTCTGATGGAAATGCTGATCCTGAAACAAAAGCTAAAGGATATGCTTATCCTCCAGTCACGGAGCAGCGGTTCATGGTCTATGATGCTATTACCAGCGGTGCAAGCGGAATAATGCTCTATCAGGACATGAAATACAATGATGCTTCAGGCTCAGTTATAGACCCGAGAGTTAAGCCTGTTTCTCTGGAACTCTCCGCAATGCACGATATCCTCGCAGCAGCCACAGCAGCAAAAGGAGCAATATCACTCGATAAGAGAGTAAAACTGATAACAAAGACATTTAACAATGAGCTCTATATAATAGCTGTGAATACTACTGACAAGGACATACAAGCCAAAATCAAGCTCCCGGTTTCCAGCAAAGCCTGGAATGTTCTTTTTGAAAATAAAAACATTGTGACTAAAACCGCTGTCATTTCAGATAGCTTTGGCCCTTGGGATGTGAATATATATACCAACTCTACAAACAGATCTTTTCTGCATGAACTTGAGTATAAAGCAAAGACGGTGCGTTGAGCTGGAGATAAGATATGAACTGGGACGATGATGCCATTGCTGCGATTTCAAAGCGCCTGTATTTGTCAGGGGAATGATACGGCGCAAGGCCGAGGATTGCGTCTCAAAACAGGGACGTTCCACGGTGACACTGAAGGATATTGAGGAACTTCGAAAGAAAACTATGGCTGGAAGTGTGGAGATTCAACCTGAAAATGAATCGAATGATGAACTATCCGGCGATGGCATGACTGCAAAGCAGATCGAAAAGGTCATTGAAAACGCCAAAGTCCAGATAGTATCCAGTTCCAGATTCTATGAAGTAAAGGTCTGTGGTGGTGCATTCGGTTGTCCGAGGTCGCTGTCTGATGTCCGTATGCTTGCCGAAAAGATGATCAATGTCATTGAAGAAACAGGTGTCCCGGGAGCAGTTGAAAAACGGACAAAAGGTCCTGTTCTGAAGCACCACAGGTATTCTGTCTCGATCTCAGGATGTCCGAACAGCTGCTCCCAACCTCAGATCGTAGATTTCGGTGTGCAGAGTCGTGCAAGACCTGCAGTCGGGAAAGAAGTATGTGATGGATGTGAAGCATGCGTCAGTGTCTGTAGAGAAAATGCAATAGCAGTAACAGACAACATTCCAATCTTCGACCAAAGCAACTGCATCGACTGCGGAGACTGCGGAGCTGTCTGCCCAACACAAGCGATTGTCACAAAATCATATGGCTATAGCGTGTTAATCGGAGGAAAACTGGGACGTCATCCTCAACTGGCAATGGTACTTCATGAATATACCGATGAAGAGATCCTGCTTGCTTCACTGGAAATTGCATGTGAGATATTCATTTCCGAAATGCATGCAGGTGAGCGATTTGCAGATACAGTAGTAAGGATTGGAATTGATGAAATACTACGCCGCATCGATTGGAGATAGAAATTGAAAGGTAAGATCGATCATCTTGGAATGTGGACCTGGGGTGGAAGGGTCTATAACTGGAAACGTTATCTGAATAATATGTTCCGCTCCGGAATGGACACTGTGGTGCTTTGGCATACCGACAAGCCACCTCTGGCTGCTGCTGAGATCCAAGAATATGCAAGAGCATTAGGGATCAAAGTTGTCTGGGGATTCAACTGGAGCTGGAATAGCCCTATATGTCTCAACAGCGATGAAGACTCCGCCCATTGGAAAGAAATAGTTACTACCCTTGTGAGAGACTACTATGCACCCCTGAGGCCGGATGGTATCGTTTTCCAGGTTGGTGGCACAGAGTTTGGCGCTTCCTGCCGTCTAGATTGTGATGCCTGCAAAGAAGGTGCAGAGACCGGCGTAGGTGAATTGTTCCTCAAGTTCGGTGGTCCGATTATGAACGCTGTCCAGGAGGAATGGCCCTGGCTCAAGATGCACGCAAACCTGCACCTGGGTGGAATACATAAGAGCTATAAAACTCTAAAAACACTTGACCCAGCAATCAACTTGATGTGGGAAGACCTCCCCGGCCCTGGTTACAAGCTGGAAGTCCCATTTGCATATGACTGGGATCCGGAGGAAGCCAACATACAGGATACCACCCTGGATATGATCAAGCAGATGTGCGAACTGCGGGGTGATCAGGAGGATGTTGCGTTTATAATAAAAGGTTTCCCGGCATATTGGGGTGGAAATGATCCTATGCTGTTAGAAGATATAGAGCTCAAAGGCCTGGCGTCTATTCACAAGTCCAAATGGGATGCATCAGCCAAATACTGTGAACGCAAACTGGACCAGGCAATGAAAGCATTCAGAGTAATAGCAGAATCCCCGGCGAAATCTACAACAGTGCTCCTGCTTGTTGAGCTTGGATTGTGGGAATACAGAAGAGGATACGCAGCCGAGTTAATAACAGAAGCCGCCCGCAACCCCTTCCGTGATCCCATAGAAGTAATAAGAGCAGTCTGGGATATACAGTCCGGGAATATAGAATAGGTGTTTCTAAGATGTCCTCTTGAGCCTTCAAGTTGGAGGTTCAAGAGGACATCTATCCCTTTGTAAATCTATGTATAATGTTTTTTAACTTCAGAAAAGTATTTCTTCCCCAGCCAGTCCGAATTTGCATTCACCCAGTCGCTGAGTTTTGTCGGGCAGGTTGGTGGGGAGTGAGACTCCAGTAAATCCAGGCTCAACCCCCTGAGTTCATCATCGGTCATAACAACATCATTGACCATAACCCCCATAGCCTTCACTGCAATCATAGCAGCCTGCTCAGGGACCTTCATGATCAGTGCTTTACTTCCGACTGCCTTCTTGAGCAAGTCCAGCATTTCCGTGAACTTGTAGTTTTCAGGCCCAACTGCATCCATCACAACATTATCCGGTGCAGTAGACTGAGTAAATATCAAGTCTGCAAAATCTTCCACAAACACCGGTTGCAGGTGATAGATACCATTTCCAGGGATACCGAACACAGGTAGATGCCTCAAGAACCAGGCAATATTGTTAATAAGAATGCCCTCCCGTCCAAAGAGCACAGTAGGCCTCAATATCGAATATGAGATTGCACTGTTACGAACCATTTCTTCCATCTGATATTTACCAGTATAGTATGGTAACCCGACGCATCCTGTTGAAGGCATAACAAAATCCTTCGCTGAAGTCATACTGCATGCTCCTGCCTCAGGATTAGCAATGCTGACATGAACTATCTTGCTGACCCCGGCATCGACAGCAGCCTTAATCAGTCTCTCAACCGTCTTTACAGCACCTTGAAATGTCTTTTCACCACGCTCAAATCGTATCCAGTATGAGTTCACCAGCACGTCACAGCCACGCAGACTATCTGCCAGCTTGCCTGGTTCGTCTGTGATCAACGCAGTAGTAACCCGACTGTCGGACGGAATCCTTTCAGGGTGTCCTGTAAGGTTGAGAACATCCCAGCCGGCATTCAGGAATCTGGTTGCTGTATACGCACCTGTATATCCCGCAACTCCGGTTATTGCAACTTTTCGATTAGCACCCATACATTCACCACTCCTTTGTAATAAATTACCTTGCTTCCTGCAACTTGATGACACTTGGAGAATAAGCAGGAACTGTAACTTTCAGTGTCCTGGACAATTTAGTTTTTTCAATCGCTGACCAGGCACCATTTTGCCATGTAGACATATCATACTCCACTCCAGGCTTGAGTGACCAATCTTTGGCATTTATAGGAATCTCAACCACCTGCGGATCAGCTGTAATATTTACGAGCACTAACCCAATAGAACCATCAACTGCTTTATAAGCATCTGCCAATACATTGGGGAGCTTTATAGGTTTGGGATGAGTAGGCCAGACCTGTGACCACCCTACTTCGTGCACTGGATTTGCAGACATATCAGGCTCTCGGAGGAAATCACCGAATATGACAAACTCCTTACATGCCCGGCGACAATCACCCAGTGCATGGAGGTATTTCATCTGTGGCGCCAGTTCCGGAGTCCACGGGCTGAAAATATCCCCGGCTACCAACCATCCAAATTGTTTACCTCTGAGAAAACATAAGCCCTGTTTAGCTGCCCACATGTCCATCGACTCAGCTTCCGGACGCAGGACTCCCATTCCGACTTCAATCATACTGTCGTGCATAACTGCCTGAAGCATTGGAGCTGAAAAAGGATCAAAGTCGTAGTGACCGACAAGACTGCTGCTGATTTTATCCGCATACGCCTCAGTCTCACATTCGCCCATCAACACCAGATCAGGTTTTCCGGTCTCGACTCTCATACGGTCTATGATGTTTCTATAACTGGTTGTCAGGTAGTTACCGCCAGGTGCCTTGTGCTTGTGGTTTGTCGCATAACATAGCCATGGATGGACATGGACTTCATCCAGGTAAAGACTGTCAGCTCCAACATCGTTAATAATATATTTAGCCAGATCCACCATCGTATTCTGCCAGTAGTCAGTCGTAGAACACATATGGACATCATGAAAATAAGGTTCGGTACCACCTCTGTCGGTCATTGTCCCGTCCTCATTACGGTTTACCCACTGTTCCGGCTTATCATTCTTCCATTTCTCAGTCTTCATATCAAAGAGTGAAAGATTCATATAAGGCATAACATGAACTCCACCTGCCTTGAGTCTGGCTACAGCTTCTTTGAAACCATCCTTGGCATGGTAATCCGGTGGACACCTATCGTCTTCGTCTGCATTTTTGTACCATTTATATGCATGCACTATATAATCTTCACCAAGTGCCTGACGGGTCTTGAGCATATTGTCAGCAACTGTATCCATATTCTCAGGCTTTTCCCCGCGGAAGACAGCTTCCAGAACAGTCGATGTATCGTAGAACCAAGCTGGAATATCTGTCCGCTCTCGCAAGGGAGTGATGATTTTAGATGCCAACGCCCACTTACGATATATCTTTGCAGCGTCATACCAGTCACCCTGGATCGGCCCAACAGCCACATTGAATGGAAGCTTCCAATTGCCTGACTTGTCGGTCTCTCCATCGTGGTAGTACATAATATTCCAGCCAAAAGCCTTTTTAGACTTCATTGGCTCAGCAGAAAATGCTTTACGGCTGCGGGTTATATCTTCAACAGCCAGGTATAGACTGCCTTTGTTCATCCCATCGCTGTAGCAATGCAATTGGACCGTGATACCATTCCCAGGATAATTCCCGAATCCCTCTCCAAATCCCAGCGATTCTCTGGGCTTCATGATCTTGTAACTAGAACAATAAGATCCAAGGTAGTAATCTGTATTTTCGCTCCCTTTGAGACTGCTTCCCAATCCCTGGAGTGTCGGAAATCGAACTGAGAACAGAGGTACACCAGATGTGTTATTGACTTGAAGACCAAAATGCAGAATCGGGTCATCGTTGCCAAGTGTGATAGAAACCGTCACATCAGCTCCCTGCCCAAACTCTCCTATCCGGCAGCTGAGGAAATGCAAAACAAGCACACCACCCGAATCCCGATTTATAAACTCATAAGTACATTTCTCAGCAGAGCTTCCATCAATAGAATATGTTTTGCGGCTCTGCCAACTTTCATACGGAGGTTGATTTAAGAGGATATTGAACAGACTTCCTCCCGGCTCCAGGACATAGTTGATTCTCTGTTTCACATCTCTAATACCAGTAAGCATAAAGCGCTGTGCGTCTACCGAAAACTCAGTCTGTCCGTTTGACATCACCAGACATTGTCTCCCGGCTATCCTTGCTTTATTAAGCCTGGTATTACCGGCATTTACCGCACACGTCAACAGTCCGAAACAAACAACTATAACCACGAAACAATAATGCTTATAAAACTTGATCAATAAACGATCCTCCCAAACCAATAGATACAAGTGTCCTTAATTGCCAATACGACATCCATTTGCCAATTCCTTCCAATAGACTCCCCCCAAATGTGCTTGAACTTATACCTGTTAACCCGGAAGCAGTATAATATAGACTTGGAATGCAATAAATAACTAGTTAGTATTACATACAAGATTATATCGGCTAGCCGGAGGAATTGATGTTTGACAATAAGATAATGGGAAACAGAATGGAAAGGGACCAGCGAGTGCGGACTTTCATTAGCCCAACTCGTATAGTTTGGAAATCTACAACCGGTATCAATGGAGAAGATGGACTGGTTTCACAGAAAATAGCAGAGTGTAAAATGTTACGCAATCCTGGTGCGGAAGCTCCAGGGATCCTACTCGACTTCGGATGTGAATTACACGGTGGATTGCGTATTGAATGCCCAAACAACAGCGAGTTCAGACCAGCTAAATTCAGAGTAAGGTTTGGCGAATCAGTATCAGAGGCCATGGGTGAACCGAATAACGACCACGCCGTCCACGACTTTGAAGCCCAGGTTCCTGCGATGGGATACACTGAACTTGGATGTACTGGTTTCAGATTCGTCCGCCTGGACTTGCTGGAAGAAGGCATCGATGTCGAATTAAATGCGATTAAAGCTGTGGCAATCTACCACGATGTTCCATACCTTGGTTCATTTGAATGCAACGACGAACGTCTCAACGAAATTTGGAAAGTCGGTGCACGAACAGTCCATCTTTGTTTGCAGGATCACCTTTGGGACGGAATAAAACGAGACAGACTGGTGTGGATTGGTGACATACACCCGGAGACACGTGTCGTATCTGCCGTCTTTGGGAAGTTGGATGTTGTAGAGAAAAGCCTCGATTATGCAAGAGATAAATATGCTCTGCCGACATGGATGAATGGTATTTCCTCATACTCCCTTTGGTGGGTGATAACTCATGCAGACTGGTATCGTTATCATGGGGACATGGCTTATCTGACTCAGCAAAAGGAATACCTGCTGGGACTACTGGAAGTATTGATGCAGAATGTCGATAGCGACGGACAAGAGACGCTTGGAGAAGTCCGATTCCTCGACTGGCCTGCATCGGAAGACAAAGATGCTGTATCTGCTGGCTTGCAGGCGCTACTTATTCTTGCTTTAAAAGCAGGATCGGAACTATGCACTGCACTTGGTGAGGATTCCATCGCAAAGAAGGTATCCGATTGTGCAAAACTCGCAGCTTCATACAAGAAACCTGCCAGCACTCGTAAATCTCCAAATGCCTTAATGGTGCTGGCAGAGACTGTAAGTGCAAAAGAGACCAATAAGGCTCTGCTGTCCGTTGACCAACTCAGAGATGTATCGGTATTCTATGGTTACTATGTGCTGCAGGCAAGAGCCAAAGCCGGGGACTACCTGGGCTGCCTGGAAGTCATTCGTAATTGCTGGGGTGGTATGCTCGATCTTGGTGCAACATCATTCTGGGAGAGCTTCGACCTTGACTGGAAAGAAGGGGCTGCTGGAATAACCGAATTAGTGCCAGAAGGGATGAAAGACATCCACGCTGACTTCGGAGAATACTGCTATAAGGGCCTTCGCCACAGCCTCTGCCACGGCTGGTCGGCTGGCCCTACAGCCTGGTTGACTGAACACGTGTTGGGTCTTTCACCTCTGGAACCTGGTTTCAAGGTAGTAAAAGTTGCACCAAATCTGGTTGACTTAAGATGGGCACGAGGCACTATACCCACACCAAGCGGAGTCATAGAAGTAGTTCACGAAGCTCAGAGTAATGGTGAGGTCAAAACAAACATCTCTGCTCCCGATGGAATCAAAATAATAATGTAACCAACTAATGGTAGGGGAGCACTTCAATATTGAAGCTCTCCCCTACTGTTGGATTTTACTCAATCGCCAATGTCTTCTTAATAAACGGCAATGCGTCTACAATTCCCCTGTCCCAATAAGACCAATTGTGCTCACCTGGAAACTCTACATATTCATGCGCAATCTGCAGAGATTCAAGCAGCTGATGCAGCTGACGGTTGTGGTCGATTAGAAAGTCCTCTGTTCCGCAGTCCAGTCTCAATGCAGGAATAGTGCTATGATCGGCATTTTTTAGCAGAGCAGATACATCATTATCACTACCTGAAAAATTATCGCCGAATATCAGACGGTTCTCAGCGACCCAATCTGCGCTGGAATCAATGTCGTTAGCATCTCTGTAAGCGCCCGAAAACCCCACAGCTCCACAAAATAGATCCGGATGCTTCACAGCTAATTTGACCGCACCATAACCACCCATTGAAAGCCCGGCAGTCATCCTGCCTTCACGTGACGCTATTGTCGGAAAGGTATTGTCAACAAACTCAATCAAGTCCGAAGTAATCACGCTTTCGAACTTCGAATGTGGAATGCTCTCAGCATCGGTATACCAACCCCGCTCACCATCAGGCATGATAACAATTAACGGCAATCCATCCAGATATCTCTCCAGACTCGTTCGACGAGTCCAGGCCGTATGGTCGTCCGACAATCCGTGAAGCAAATATAAGACCGGAAACGGGCCTTTCATTTTCTCAGGTACAATCGCCATAAACGAAGTCATTTTCTGTAACGTATTATTCGATGAAAGATGAATCTCACACAAAGCCATTTTTATATCTCCTTAAATACTACCAATACTGTCTGCGGTTATATGGAAAACCAGTCAGGAGTCTCTGTCCTTATCTCCATATCTGCCAGACATTCGATGTTTGATAGTAATCTCTTTTTATATACATCAGACTTGGGGCATACTGCATATATTGAGGATGCCCCACTTCTCTTGACCCAATCAATGCTGGTCCTGTAAAGATCATTCAAGCACGAGTCATAACGTGAATGGGTGAATGCATCTATACACCCTTCACCGTCAATGATACTCGCACTGGAAAGTCCGACAGCAACTCCATCAGCTCTCTCCACAGCAAACCATGCACCATCAACACCCGCATATCGTCCGTAAAGCCCTTCACAAGACAGCTGCTTTGCATACCTAACTGACCGCATATTAGCATTTATGTCTAAAAGATCCGAATCATGCGGTGTTATAAGCAAAGGCACCATAGTCACGCACTGCCTCAGATTACCTTGAAGTATCCGGACAGGCAGGTCACAACCTGATTTAAAGTAATCCACCAGATATTCCTCGCAGATAGCGCCACGAACCGGGTTCATCATCACATTACTGCCTGCCAGCTTATGCCATCCTAGACTGGAATATAGATACTCAGCAGATGGATTACTCGTTGCAAGAAACAATGCATCTCCACCATTCTCTTCAAACTCACGCACCGCCCTGCTGCATATGTCCCGTGCAATTCCCATTCCTCTGAAATCCGGATCCGTAGCTACATCTCCAACAAGCCCAAGTCTTGGATCAGCCTTGCTGATGGTCAACCGGCAAGTTCCTGCTATTCCCTCACCAGCAAAAGCAACAAACAATATATCGCGATTATTCTCGGCTTCTTCCCCCGCCAAAACTCCCCGAAGCGATGAAAATGAGCACTCAAAAGTAGTCTCCCAGAAACCAAGCAGTTCATCAATCAACCTGCCTTCAATTGGAGTTCCACAGCGTATTATTTGTATGTCATCTTGTTTGGTCACTTCCAGCTCCACCTATTTATAATCAATCCATGCGCAGCATCTTCTGCTTCGTTTCAAGATAGTAGAGCCAGTTGTCATAGGATATATCTGGATCAATTGCATGATCTACGTGCGGTATATATCCTCCGCAATCCCGCAGAGGAAGTATTTTCTTGGCCAGCTCATCATCTATATGCTTACGGCTCTTTGCCAGCTCACGCTTATCCAGACCGCCGCAAAACCTGAGATCCTTGCCATACTGTTTGTGCAGAACAACCGGATCCATATCCGAAGCTGCCTCTAGCGGCCACAATACGTCCACCCCGCATTCGATCAACAACGGAATCAGAGCCCGCATATCTCCATCACTGTCCATCCAGACATACTCAACTCCATTGCCTTTTAGAAACTCAATAATCCGCTTATACCTGGGCATCAAATATTTCCTGAAAAGCTGAGGTGAAATCAATGGACCACCCTTGCCCGCCATATCTTCAAAGAAGTTAAAATAGTCGAACTGCACATCCTTTACAGCTGGAGTTACAAGCTTTATCAGGAAATCCGTATAGTAGTCTAATATCTCTTCCACGAGTTCCGGCTGATCGTAAAACATATATGAAAGCCCTTCTGTGCCAATCCAGGCTCTCAACCGACCATACAGTCCAAATGTTCCGTTTTGCAAAAGACATGCCGGATACTCGCGGTCCTTCCACAAACGGGCAAGTTCATCCCACCAGAATGGATATCTGCTGGGTGAATCCGGATTCAAACGCCACTTGAAATCATCCCAACTTGCTTTGTCCTTTATAGCGAAATCTATGTATTGATCCATAGTCATCCGAGTTCCCAGAACCGTGCCTTCTTTCAGTGCACGTGTGGTAATGCCTTCCCCACCTCGAGAGACTATGTACCTTTCATCTTCTTCGATCACTTCATAATCAAATGGAGGACACACCCCTGCATCAATCGCTGCAAAAGCACGCCTGTCCAGATTCCAAGCCGGTTCACCTTCAAACCAGTTAAATGGATTCTTAAGAGCGTCTTTCTTAAGACCTTCTCTGAGCCATCTTTCATAGGTCTGTCCCCATGGACACAGCTCCCAGTGTGGAAGCCTGTCAACACTCTCGAAGCGCATTATTCTTCTGAGTCTTTCCCTACCATTCATAATAGTGACTCCTGTCTATAAACCCAGTCCGGTCTGCCTGCGTTTCATCTGTGCAAGTTTGGGACCGGAGATAAAATCGGCAAAACGTCGAGAATTGGCTTGTATTTTGGCAAGTATCTCCGGTTTAAACATATCTATCCAGTCCTGAGGTACTCCACCACCGCCATTCAGCGCACCAGCGAGCATCGCTGCTCTACCGGCAATAGTATCTGCATCACGGCCAATATTCGTCCCCCCGATAGCTGACAACCTTACATCGCCCTTTGCAACCTTGAACATCGCCAGTGCAAACCCAAACAGCTCCATAGGATCGATGCAATGGTACTGCAGGCACTTTTCATAGAGTTCAGCCCGAACAGCAAAGACATCATCATATTTGTCTGCAATATCAAGACAGGTGCTAAAATATTCATAGCAATTGTCGAACTTGCGCTTATCAAAAACTGCCAGTTTTGTTCTGGGAGCAGCATTCAGAGCAGCCTGCAATATGCTGTCCACTGTCGCTTCCGGTCTGAAAGCATCGGCAACACAAGCTGCGAGAACACACGCCATAACATTATCCAGCCCACGTTGATACATATACGATATATTACGGGCATCAATTGCTGCATACTCAGGGTCTGCAGTATAGAACATCCCGACTGGTTCCATACACATAACAGTGGAACCAGTAACCTGAGTCCAGTGACCAGTTATTCGTGCATCCCATCCTGTTTTGATCAGGTCATAGACATGCCCCATACAGTTGATAAAGAACATGTCCCGGTTCATCCGTTCCATCCAGGTCTTGCCAAAGTGTCTGGCCGCAATAGGCTTACCCTCACGTGCGATATAAGTCTCGACCATCATCATGGCCATCTGATTGTCGTCTTCACTCTCAAGCCGCCTGGGATCCAATACAGTCAGTACACCATTTGGATACTCCGCATCCACCTGCTGCCACATCCGGCCCTCCATCGGAGAACCCATAGCGTTACCTATAGCTCCTGCTAGTATACAGCCATATACTTTATCTCTCAGTAAAGAATCACCATTGCGCTGCTTCTCACACAGATCCTCTACAACTTCAATAATCTCGGTTTCACGAGCCAGGCGTTTACGGGTAACATCAGCAATCGGCAGCCATGGATCAGCAACTGGTTTAGCTATATTCACCCAATCGACAGGTAGAGCTTCCGCCCCATGCATAGTTCCAAGGATAGCGCCAGCAATCGTACAACTCAATACGGGATCGTGATGTGGCGTAGCAGCAAGAAGTTTCATTATCTTGACAGGATCATCTGCGTATCGATTCAATAGAGGCAGGATGCAATAGAGCGGATTAAATCCCCAATATGTAGCTCCCTGTGGAGGATCCAGCTTAAATCCACCATAGAACCACCAGTCCAGAAAAGCAGTTTCATCCACATTGGATGCTCCCCACCACTTGAACTGTGCATTCAATTGATAAAACAGCTCCCTGTTATGCTCAAAAGCAATGCCCAATACCATCTTGGTAATGTCCGCACCAGATGCCGAACCATCAAATGCCTTTGCTACAGCAGCAGCACACAGACCTGCCCAGTCCGCACCTGTTCTGGGTTGGGTTACAGAAGCTAGCTCAACTCCGTCCAGATACGCATAGTCAGGTGAAGCCGCATGGAATATTCCAACTGCCGGCATGCTTGCACAAATAAACCCGCAAGGCACATTTCCCATACCGGAGATCCTGGGGTGCATTCCCTCTCTGAGGACTTCCTGTGTAGTATGCACAGGATCCCACTGAAATGCTGGAGTAGCAACACCCTCATCCTCCATCAGTAATGGAGCAAAATCCTCCGGCGTCACACGACCACCTTTGTCTATATAAGCATTGAATCCCAGATTAAGGAAAGGTGTGACTTTCGCTACATTTAGGTTACCAATGTTTTTGTCGGCATCATCGTATTTATGTAGCTCAATATTAAACATATCAGAAGGAGTAGAAGGGACGAATCGATCAGGTTTAGAAACTGCAGCGTATGCAAATTCTGCACCCGCAGCTGCACCGTAAATACAACCCTTAACCCTATCATTAAATGAAAGATTGGACATTTCTGAATACCTCACAAAAAAAACATATTGCAACGAGAAGCTTTGCACCTATACAAACTATCCCAGCACTGGTTCCACAACCATAGTCTCAAATCCTTTATAATCACCCAGTTAAAACAAAAGAGCCTCCCTTTTGAGGGGGAGACTCTTATTATATAATCCTGGCGGCGACCTATTTTCCCGGGGCCTAACGCCCAAGTATCGTCGGCCCTGGCAGGCTTAACTACCGTGTTCGGGATGGGAACGGGTGTACCCCCGCCGGCAATACCACCAGGAAACCTAATTCATTACGCTAGTAATGAATCTATATTCAATTGTCATTCTCACAATACGTTAGTATTGTGTACTATATTCAATTGTCAGTTCCATTACCATACTAATGGAGTGTTTGGTAAGTTCATTTCTTTGAAATGAACGCATTCATAACTTGTTATATGAATTAGGTGCAAAGCTTTGCATTGCACTAATTAACAACTCAATAGCGATGAGAGACGCAGTGTATTATAAATAATACACCTACATAACCTTAAGAACTGGCTTAGTTTATTAATATAATTAAGCCCTCGGTCTATTAGTACCGCTTAGCTAAATACATCACTGCACTTACACTTGCGGCCTATCAACCCGGTCGTCTACCGGGGACCTTACCAGGTTACCCTGTGAGAGATCTAATCTCGTGGCCGGCTTCCCACTTAGATGCTTTCAGCGGTTATCCGTGCCAGACATAGCTACTCGGCACCTGCGTTTGGCAACACAACCGATACACCAGAGGTCTGTCCATCTCGGTCCTCTCGTACTAGAGACAGCTCCACTCAAATCTCTTGCGCCCGCATCGGATAGGGACCGAACTGTCTCACGACGTTCTGAACCCAGCTCGCGTACCGCTTTAATGGGCGAACAGCCCAACCCTTGGGACCGAATCCAGCCCCAGGATGCGACGAGCCGACATCGAGGTGCCAAACCTTCCCGTCGCTGTGAGCGCTTGGGGAAGATAAGCCTGTTATCCCCGGGGTAACTTTTATCCGATGAACCCTGGCCATTCCACAATGGGCCAGAGGGTCATTAAGCCCTGCTTTCGCACCTGCTCGAACCGTCGTTCTCGCAGTCAAGTTCGCTTGTGCCTTTATACTCTAATGGCTGGTTTCCAATCAGCCTGAGCGAACCTTTGGACGCCTCCGTTACATTTTAGGAGGCGACCGCCCCAGTCAAACTACCCGCCTGATACTGTCCAATGCCGCGATAAGCGAGCAATTGTTAGAATCCCAGAATAGCAAGGGTGGTATTCCACTGCTGAATTGCTTCTCCCACCTATTCTCTACATGCTATCCCAAAACCCAATATCAGGGTGTAGTAAAGCTCCACGGGGTCTTTCCGTCCTGATGCGGGTAATGCGCATCTTCACGCATACTACAACTTCGCCGAGTCCCTCGTTGAGACAGCGCTCAAGTCGTTACACCTTTCGTGCAGGTCGGAACTTACCCGACAAGGAATTTCGCTACCTTAGGACCGTTATAGTTACGGCCGCCATTCACCAGGGCTTCGATTCAAAGCTTCGGATTACTCCTAACCTCTCCTGTTAACCTTCTGGCATTGGGCAGGTGTCAGCCCCTATACATCATCTTTCGATTTAGCAGAGACCTGTGTTTTTGTTAAACAGTCGCTCGAGCCTTGTCACTGCGACCCCAATGAAGACAATGTGTTAAAACACCGCCCCACCAGGGCACCCCTTCTCCCGAAGTTACGGGGTTAACTTGCCTAGTTCCTTAACGAGGGTTATCTCGCACGCCTTAGTATCCTCTACTTGCCTACCTGTGTCGGTTTGCGGTACGGGCAGCTTTTGACTCGCTAGAGGTTTTTCTTGGCAACATGAACAACCAGTTCGCTTCAGGTTTCCCATCCACTCCTCCATTGCCGAACCCTTAATGCCGGAGGGATTTGCCTCCCCGACAGGTCCTACAACAGACGTCGCGACCAACTGCGACTAGGTCATACTACGCTGCGTCACCCCATCACTCAAACGTCTAAGCTGGTTCAGGAATAATCACCTGATGTCCATCGACTACGCCATTCGGCCTCGCCTTAGGCCCGACTAAACTCAAGAGGACGATCCTTCCTTAAGAACCCTTAGGCTTTCGGCGGGGAAGATTCTCACTCCCCTTTTCGCTACTCATTCCGGCATCCTCACTTCCCAACAGTCCACCGCTTCTTACGATACGGCTTCAACCCGATGGGAACGCTCTCCTACCAATCACGTAAAAACGCGATTTCGTAGCTTCGGTGGGCGGCTTTAGCCCCCATACATTATCGGCGCAGGATCACATTCGACCAGTAAGCTATTACGCACTTCTTAGACGATGGCTGCTTCTAAGCCAACATCCTGGCTGTCTATGCAATCCCACATCCTTTTACACTTAGCCGCCACTCTGGGACCTTAGCTGACGATCTGGGCTGTTTCCCTTTCGACTACGAAACTTATCTCCCGCAGTCTCACTGCTACGCTATACTTCACGGCATTCGGAGTTTGGTTGACTTTGGTAACCTGGTAGGGCCCCTAGGCCATCCAGTGCTCTACCTCCGAGAAGAAACACGTAACGCTGCACCTAAATGCATTTCGGAGAGAACCAGCTATATCCGAGTTCGATTAGTATTTCACCTACTACCCACAGTTCATCCAAGCCATTTTCAACTGACACTGGTTCGGTCCTTCACCCCGTGTTACCGGGGCTTCAACCTGACCATGGGTAGATCACTCGGTTTCGGGTCTAATACATGCTACTAAATCGCCCATTTCGGACTCGCTTTCGCTTCGGCTACACAACTTTAGTCGCTTAACCTCGCAACATACATTAACTCGCCGGATCATTATGCAAAAGGCACGCCATCACACTGGATAAATCCATAGTGCTCTGACTGTTTGTAGGCATACGGTTTCAGGTTCTATTTCACTCCCCTCCCGGGGTTCTTTTCACCTTTCCCTCACGGTACTATCCGCTATCGGTGGCAAAGAGTATTTAGCCTTAGACGGTGGTCCGCCCAGATTCACGCAAGATTTCTCGTGCCCCGCGCTACTTGGGAGAAAACCAGGAGAACAATCACTTTCGACTACGAGGCTATCACTCTCTACGGCAGGGCTTTCCAGCCCATCTCGTCTAGCAATTGTTTTTGTAACTCCTTGGCATAACTATCGGTTCTGCCAGGTTCATCCCACAACACCGTATGTGCAACGGCCGATTCCTTTAACACACACACGGTTTAGGCTGATCCGCTTTCGCTCGCCGCTACTTACGGAATCGCTTCGCTTTCTTTTCCTCGAGTTACTAAGATGTTTCAGTTCACTCGCTTACCTCTGAATCGCCTATATATTCAGCGACCAGTGACACAGTATTACCTGTGCCGGGTTGCCCCATTCGGGAATCGCCGGATCAAAGGATGCATTCCTATCCGACGCTTATCGCATTTTGCAACGCCCTTCATCGGCTCTTTGCCCCAAGGCATCCACCATACGCCCTTTGTAGCTTAATTTTACACCACAAAGCCTGTTCTTAATAATCATTTTTCCTGTACTTGCGTTACAAGTACATTTATAGTATGCGTCTCTCATCACTATTGAATTGTCAA
The DNA here is from genome assembly GCA_942493375.1 of Abditibacteriota bacterium. Classification (GTDB taxonomy): domain Bacteria; phylum Armatimonadota; class UBA5829; order UBA5829; family UBA5829. Next base: position 3,121,015 of record OW818698.1, read on the forward strand.
TTAGAGTCAATCCGAAGGATTTACTCCTAATTCATTACGAAGTAATGAACCTAATGTATTAGTTATAACCAACCCAGTCCGCTAGGACTCAGTGAATTAAAACCAATCCACTTACCAAACAAAATACCGACTCCACTTTGGGAAATCGGTACGCCAGTTCAGTAAAAACTGGATAGTGTAAGCGTGATAGAAACAGGAAACGACCTAGGATACTCCGGCCACCATAAATCATGTACTGTAGATAAATCTACAACCGTTCAGGCAGCACTCTTATCCTTAGAAAGGAGGTGATCCAGCCGCACCTTCCGATACGGCTACCTTGTTACGACTTCGTCCCCCTCACTCCCCACACCTTCGACGGCTCCTTCCCTTACGGGTTAGGCCACCGGCTTCGGGTGCAGACAATTCAGGTGGCGTGACGGGCGGTGTGTACAAGGCCCGGGAACGTATTCACCGCAGTATAGCTGACCTGCGGTTACTAGCGATTCCGACTTCATGCAGTCGAGTTGCAGACTGCAATCCGAACTGAGGACGTATTTATGAGATTAGCTTGACCTCGCGGTCTTGCTGCCCTTTGTTAACGCCCATTGTAGCATGTGTGTAGCCCCAGACGTAAGGGCCATGCTGACTTGACGTCATCCCCACCTTCCTCCCGCTTGCACGGGCAGTTTCCGAAGAGTCCCCGACTTTACGCTGGCAACATCGGATGAGGGTTGCGCTCGTTGCGGGACTTAACCCAACATCTCACGACACGAGCTGACGACAGCCATGCAACACCTGTCTCACTGCTGCATGTTTCCATACAGGGGTACCACTTTCATGGACTTACAGTGGATGTCAAGCCTGGGTGAGGTTCTACGGTTAGTGACGTATTAAACCACATGCTCCACCGCTTGTGCGGGCCCCCGTCAATTCCTTTGAGTTTCAACCTTGCGGTCGTACTCCCCAGGCGGGATACTTAATGCGTTAGCTTCGGCACTAGAGGGGTCGATACCTCTAACACCTAGTATCCATCGTTTACGGCTAGGACTACCGGGGTATCTAATCCCGTTCGCTACCCTAGCTTTCGCACCTCAGCGTCAGGATATGGCCAGGAATCTGCCTTCGCCATGGGTGTTCCTCCAGATATCTACGCATTTCACCGCTACACCTGGAATTCCAATTCCCTCTCCAAACCTCAAGACTATCAGTTTTGAAGGCAGTTCCGAGGTTGAGCCCCGGGATTTCACCATCAACTTAATAGTCCGCCTACGCGCGCTTTACGCCCAGTGAATTCGGACAACGCTCGCCCCCTACGTATTACCGCGGCTGCTGGCACGTAGTTAGCCGGGGCTTATTCCTGAAGTACCGTCATTGTGTTCTTCCTTCAGAAAAGACCTTTACATCCCGAAAGACTTCATCAGTCACGCGGCGTCGCTGCGTCAGGCTTTCGCCCATTGCGCAAGATTCCTAATTGCTGCCCCCCGTAGGAGTCTGGGCCGTATCTCAGTCCCAATCCGGCTGATCATCCTCTCAGACCAGCTACCCGTCGTCGCCTTGGTGGGCCGTTACCTCACCAACTAGCTGATAGGCCGCAAGCCCATCTCGAAGCGCATTGCTGCTTTAGATACATAAAGATGTCTAAATGTATCCACATCCGGTATTACTCCTCCTTTCGGAGGGCTATCCCAAACTTCGAGGCAGGTTGCTTACGTGTTACGCGACCGTTCGCTGCTAGGAAGACAGACCGAAGTCCATCCCCTCGCTCAACTTGCATTTCTTAGGCACGCCGCTAGCGTTCGTCCTGAGCCAGGATCAAACTCTCCATAAGAAATCTATAGTCAATACCCATCGCTGGGCATAACTTACTAATGGAAAGTCATTCCATGTATGATTAGCGATGATCAATCTTACGACCAATCACAGCCAACTTAACCCTGTCTCTATCACACTTACACTATTCAATTCTCAAAGAACTGGATACCGCTTCCGATCACTTCTGCTATCGGAAGCTACCCGTCCCTATAAACTGGGACAATAAAACGCCTGAAGAAACTTCCTCCAGGCGATGGGCACAAACTCTGGTGTCCTTACCGCTATGCTGTCCCTAAGTCCATCACTGAACTATCGGTTCAGGTTTCAACGGCACAGGAGTATATTATATCAAGCCCCGATTTGTTTGTCAAGAACTATTTTCGTTCTCACAAAACAAATCGGCTGAAACAAACTCATTTCAACCGAAAACTGCGGATCTTCCTGCCGCGCCTACGGAGTTAGCTGTCGGGCTGGGGTAGGAAGAAAGCCCCTCTCATAAGAGATTCGCCCCGGAACCGGGTTCTCCGCTCCATAATTAATACATTCCATGAATGCATTGGGATTCGGCGTCTAATTTTCCCAAAGGAGACTAGTTATTCGGTTGTATATGCGATTGTCCAGTTGTGTGTGGGGACATCACTGCACCCAAACAAAATTATACACGGATATGTATCAGAAGTCAATGCTTTTGCAAAAGATAATAATAAAAAGGTTACACACATATTTCCGCGACGTTAATTCCACCAATAAGTAAGCGATGAAATATGAGCATCGACGTAGAACAGTCAGGCGTAAACAAGATCCGCCTGACTGCACTACATAGAATCCTGTCAGCTATTCGTCCAACCAGCCATGAACCAAACCAGTTGGTAATGGGGCAGGTTTATTGCATGTGCTTTCCAGCATTATATGCTTGTTTGAGTTGGAAGAATCACTGAACGAATGCATTATATCCAGAACGTGATATGCCTGTTCACCGCATGCTCTATGCGCTCTTCCAGTGCGTAGTCCATAAGCCATATCTGCTACACCGATTCCACGTCCCTGATCGGTGTAACCATGTGAGAATGGCATCTCACTCCAATCTGCTGCTCCTGCTCTACGTACCTTAATAGTACCACCAAAACAGTTGGGATCGGGAACACTCAGACTACCCTCTGTGCCGTATATCTCTATGCAAGGTAGATTTGTCGCCCTTACATCAAAACTCATGGCTACGGTAGCAACAGCTCCACATGCAAAGTCGACAGTCCCAGCAAGGTGAGTTGGTGTTTCTACCTTAACTTTGGTTCCGAACTTTGGCTGACTTGTGATAAGTCTTTCAGGGAATGTAATCCTTGTAGATCCACATACTCTTGTCGCAGGTCCCAGCAAGGCAATAAGAGCCGTCAGGTAGTATGGTCCCATATCAAACATAGGTCCACCACCCTCCTTATAGAAGAACTCAGGATCCGGATGCCAGCCTTCCGGGCCATATCCTACCATAAACGCCATCGCAGCTAAAGGATCGCCAATCCATCCGTCATTGATGATTTTTATGCAGGTCTGTATTCCACCACCCAGGAAAGTATCCGGTGCACAACCTATTCTGACACCCTTAGCGGCAGCAGCAGCTAATAGAGCCTTGCCATCCTCGCGGGTGACTGCAAGAGGTTTTTCATTGTGAACAGACTTTCCGGCTTCGATGACTTTCATAGCCACTTCAGCATGGACCTTAGGTATGGTAAGATTGATGACTATCTTGATTTCAGGATCTGCAAGAAGCTCATCGATACTCATCGCCAGGCATCCATTAGCGGTAGCAACAGCAGTTGCTCGCTCCGGTATTATGTCAGCAACAGCCTTGATCTCTAGAGCTGGGAACATACCACAACCCTGGAAATATGCTCCAACGATATTGCCACAGCCTATAATTCCGATTTTTGTCTTTTCCATTTATACTATCCTTCCATTTCGATTCTAGCGAGTAGCCCAGACCATACCTCTGACTACAATCTCTTTAGCTTCTGGAACGTCAAAGTCACTGGCTACATGACCAAGGGAGCTATAGAAAACTTTTCCTTTACCCCAAGCTCTGGTCCACACAGCAGGCATGACACATCCGGCAATCCACGGGGATTCATCATTGTCAGCAAAAGTACTGGTTGCCAGGACTTTATTGGAGGGGTCAACATGCATATAATACTGCTCACTGACCATTTTGAAGTCCGACAAACCAGCTGTAATGGGATCCTCGTGATCGGTAATATTCACTGTATATTCTGTTATATTACCCGGGTGTGCAACCCATTGGCCACCAACCATAAACTGATAAGTGCAGTTGTTCCTGAATGCATCTCCCATTCCACCATGCCAACCTGCGATACCGGTGCCTTCAGCAATTGCCTTAAGCAGACCCGCTTCCTGTTCGCCGGTAATCTCACCACAAGTCCACGAAGGGACAATAAGGTCAAAAGACCGCATTTTAGCTTCGTCTGTATAGACATCCATGCTGTCGGTGATTTCTACTGTATATCCACTCTTTTCGAGTATAGGAGCAAAAACATCCACGCACTGCTTGGGTTCGTGTCCGTCCCAGCCGCCCCAGACCATCAAAACTGATTTCATCTGACTCACACCTCTGCTTTGAAACATTGGCCACACCATTTGATAATGGCGTAGATTACGCGGTAATTGTACCACCGGACACAATAGAATGGAAGTAAAAGTATTGTAGACAAAAATCTGAGCTCGAATAATGATGCAGTAAAGTGTCGAAAGATCCCCAATTGCAGTATAATAGCGCAAATCCCTATAAAAATTGGAGATCGCAATGCTCAGAAATCTTTCGTTGGCAATGATTATTATTATGACAGTGTTAGTATGTTCAGCAAGTCTGGCAGATAACACCCGACCAGTATGGACTGCATCCAGGATCGTCAATGTACCTGATGTTACCAGCCTGGCTAAAGGTGGAGATTGGTCGGATGCATCCTCATTTTCAGGACTGACCTGCTTTGGCACTGCACTAATGTCAAGCAACCAGCCTACATTCTGGGTCGGATATGATGATACCAGACTGTACGTAGCCTTTAGAGTTCCCCGAAATGGAGCATTCCCGTTCCTGGCAGCTACAACCAACAGGGATGGTGGAGTTTGGAACGACGACGCTGTTGAGGTGTTTCTAGACCCGAATCAGACCCGAAGCACATACTATCAGTTGATAGTAGCAGCAAATGGAGCTATTTATGACGCGAAAGGCCGTGAGTCAGGCTGGAACGGGAACTGGACAATTAAAAGTGCAGAAGGCGACAGCGTGTGGGCAGCCATATGCTCGATTCCATTTAGTGAACTAGGAGCAATCAAACCAGATATCAATTCTAAGTGGGGATTAAACCTAGCAGTTGACCGCACAATTAATCAACGGCCTTCGAACGGGTTGGCCAGTGAAGAGCAACTAATTGCGTGGTCGCTGACGGCTTCAACACTACATGAGCCTCAATCATTTGGGACACTTATCTTTGGCAACGATAAACCATTTAAATTGGCTTTTCAGCCTGAACAACATTGGAAGGCCATAAAGATCCCTTCAGGCATTGTACAATCTCCTACATCTATAAACATTACTGATAGCCAGGGGAAAATGATTGATAATTATTCCCTGCAACCCGGAAATCCTATAGATATCACCACAAAACAACTAAATCCGGGCAAATATGAACTAGCTGTTTCCGCCGGTCCAACAGGATCAGAAGCAGGACTCCTGAAGGGTAATTTCCAGGTTACCGAAGGATTTGAATCCCAGATATCCTATTTATTTACCAATAAGCAGTTGCTCATTAAGGTAGCGAATTCAGAATCACACAGAGATATTGATTCTATTAAAGCAGATGTTTGCAATGCTCAAGGGAATGTAATTACATCATTAGTCATCCACGTTGATCCTCAAACTGGTCGCGGTAATGCGAAGAGTAAATCTATTAATCTAAAGTCTGGCATATACTCAGTTGTTTTTAAGGATAATAAAACCGGTGTAAAGCTCTCTGAAAAGACATGGAATTTCCCCGGTAATCCAAAATGGCTGGGAACGGCTGCTGGAAAGATCGATGACAACTGGTTGCCTAAACCCTGGACTCCTGTTAGAGTCAAAACTGGAAAGAATTTAAACGTAGGTGTATGGGGTAGAGAATATGGTTTTGGCAAAGCCGGACTGCTAGACTCAGTCATATCAACCGGCAATGAACTGCTTGCTGCACCCATGAGCATGGTAGCTAATACTGACGGTACCAAGCTTGTATGGAACCAAAAAGAATGCAATATCACCAGCAAGGGTCGGGGTGCTGTCAGTTTTGTAAGCACGTCAGAAGCCAAAGGAATCAAAGTCAGGTGCAATGCGAAGGCTGAGTTTGATGGATTTATACAACTCGACTTCAGTGTAACGTCCACAAAACCGGATGCATCATTGGATAATCTTGTGTTCGATATACCAATTAGGCGACAGTTCGCAACACTATTTCACAGCTTCCCCAGGCATACAGTTTGGGCCGGGGTTGATATGAATGATTTTAACGCAGGGCTTGCTCCAAACAAATATTGGAGCAGTTTCTTCCTTCCCCATGTATGGCTGGGAAATGAAGATAAGGGTCTGCAGTGGCTGTGTGAATCTGCAAAGGGATGGAGACCCGCTGATCCGAACAAAGCTATTGAGATCATACCTGAACCAAGCAAAACGACCCTTCGGTTGAATGTAATAGGCAAGAACACCAGGATCGGCAACGGACTTAAATATACATTTATGTTCCAGGCAAGTCCTATCAAACCGATGTCATCTGAAAGATACTATATGGGATATTCTCATGTTGGTGGATACGGTATGGAGAAGCAGCCGTATGGCCCTCAAAACTCAGCCGCTGTCACTTATCCTCTGAAAGGCAATTTGGACTTTGCCAAGGGAACGGTAGAGATAACGGTAACTCCACACTTCGATTCGATGGATCCTGCATCCAGAAATGCTGATCTATTCTATGTCCAATGGCCGGCAGACAAGCGTCTGGAACCGGATAACCTGATCTGTCTTTATTGGAACCAGGACGACAAAGGCATGCGGGAAGTCACGCGAGATAAGGGTGTCTACACCCGTACAAATGGAGCACAGTTCCCCTGGAAACCAGGTGAAGTGCATACAGTAGCACTGGTCTGGGGAGGAAATGCTGATGGTGTCTATGTGGATGGCAAACTGGAATCAGCTGGTATGCCCGGGGCTCTGTTACCCAACCTGCCGATAGAAGGTGGAGTAATCACTCTGGGAGGACCATTCACAAACTTCAATGTCCGCCAGATAAGGATATCATCCGCCCCAAAATCTGCAGAACAACTTGGCAAGGGCAGTGAAATACTCGACGCTGACAACACAACACTCCTCTTGGACAGGTTCGATAGCATCAAAATGCAGGGCAAAAACAAGATTTCTACACCAATAATATCTGCAGACAGCAAGCCCGGTCTGATTGCAAAATATGCAAAAATGGAACCGGCTGGACTGCGATTGAAGGATATTGATGGTATCAACACATATACCCAACTCGATCATCAGAGAGATATCGGCACCAAAGTTATCGGTTATCACGAGTATTGGACTGATTATGAGGGTGATACCAGCACAACTCATGTGAAGGAACTGAAGTCTCTGACTGATGCAATTCACAAGAACAAAATGAATCTGGTTCTATACACAAGCTGGATGATTGCCGACATCAATCCTGAATATACGCTCTACGGTGAAGAGTGTATTGATCTTGCCAAGAATATGTTTGTCTATACCCGGGAGCCCAAACAGACTGACTATGTTCTTTGTGCAAACAGCATCTGGCACGACAGAGTCATAGACGGTATATCCGATATGTTCAAAAAGTATCATCCGGACGGTATATATACGGACGGCCTCACATATCCCGGAGACTGCACCAACGAGTTGCACGGCTGCGGTTTTATTGGCGAGAATGGTGAGAGACAGCCCACGCAAAATATCTTGTCGATTCGCAACACTATGAAACGTGTCTATCGCATTATGGAGAAGCAAGGTAAAAAGACTTATTGGGTAGCTCATAGCTCGGGTTCAATAACTCTCCCTACCCTTGGATTTGTAGATGCCTACCTTGATGGTGAGCATTTGACAGCACTTCCAAGACCCTTCCAGCTTCCTCTGGACTTTTTCCGGGCAGAGTTTATGGGTCATAACTTCGGTATACCTGCGTTGTTCCTGGTCTACAACTGGGGAGCCGGAATGATAGACTCAGAAGGTTTCGCGATCAGTCTGCTGCACGATACGGAACTAGGCTGGGACCAGAACTACACAGTCAAAATGTGGAAGCTCTGGAAAGACTTCAGACCGGAAAAAGCCAGGTTCATGCCATACTGGGTGCCTGCCAACTTCACTGCTCCAGACAATGTGAAAATCAGCTACTATATAAAGCCCAACGGAGACGCTATCATCATAGCTGTAAATACCGGAAAGACGGATATATCTGGCAGCGTTGGGGTGATTGGAAAGATCGTCGGTGCAAAAGATGCTTTCGACGGTTCAGGAGTTGTCGTAGAATCCGGAAAAATAACTGATACGTTTTTACCATGGAAAGCTAAGGTGTATAGGGCTAAAGTTGTAAAGAAGTGAAGCGTTGAGCTGTAAGTGCTGGATATAGGATATGATAATCATATATATGAAATGCAGCACTCACAACTCATATAGTTTCTTGAACCAATCAACAAATGCTTCAGAAGCGCAGATGTCGTTTTTGAAGCATTGTGCATTAATAGCAGTTCCATAAGGCAGTCCTGGTTCTTTCTGCCAAGCCAGCCATGTGTGAATAACTGCTTTATCCATATCTGGTTCTGAAAATTCGGCACCGTTTAACTTGGCATTTTGAGTAGAACTCTGTGCAAGAGGCAATAATACATCTTTGTCTGGAATGAGAGAGAACAGAAAATCTTCGAGTTTCCCTGGTTGGATGTTACAGGGCATCACCCATACACCAACTTTTGTTTCGCTTAGAGTTGAAGTCCCTATAAATCCGTCTTTGCAGGGATAGCTAAAAGGTTCTACCCCAGCCTTTCTTAACTGTAATTCTATTTGCTGCCAACGAGCCTCAACATCAGTATCCGCATCAAAAACAAACCCTATCTTCGAAAAGGGAGCATTGCGAACTATATCAGTAATATCTTTTAGGAGTTTTTCCACACCCTTACCATCTTCCAGTTTGGGGCTTCGTGGATCTTTAGATTTTTCCTCAAGTATAATCCCGTTACGGGCAAGAAGATGGATAATCACATGCTTATCATCAGTACCTTCAACGTACAATCTTGCTCGTTCTTCCGACATCATCTAACCTCCACATGATGCTCCAGCATCAAAGCGAGATTAGTAGCTTCAGAATCAATCGAATGTTTCAATCTTGGATCAATTTTTTGGATCGAGACTTCATTAGCCAAATCGGTAGAATCTTCGCACAAATCCGCCAACCCACGTACACAATCCTGGCTATGAGTAGTCGCAAAAACCTGAACATCCAGTTCCTGAGCGGTTTTGATGACCAGTTTCCACATATCATCCATCACAGAATAGTGTAAACCTGTATCGATTTCATCTATCAATAAGAATCCATTAGCACATGAAGCTAATGCCAAGGCGAGTGTTAACATACGAGTCATTCCCTCGCCAAAACTACCGATAGGAAGTCGCTCTGAACCTTCCTCTACTCCTAGATAAAACCCACCTGAGTAACCTGAGTAATCAGTATCACCTCGAGGTGCAAATACAATGCTTTTTATACCAGGATAAAGTATTTGAATCGCTCCTAAAACTAGCTCCTCACGCCCAGTTTTAACAACATTACCCCACATACTATCCAATTCCCTGGAAGATGTGCCAGACAGACCAATCCAATACCAAGGTGGTGATAGATATGTATCCTTTTTTGTCGGACGATCAAGTCTAGCTTTATTAAATCTCTCTGGAAACAGGTAATTATCAGTCAAAATGTAATCGCAATGCTGGCGGTTATTTAATATCTTGGTAGCTGACACGATCAAGACTTGATGGTAGTCCATGTCTTCTGCTACATCACCGTATGCTTGTTCATAAAGCCATCGGTCATCTCCTAGTGCCATTACAAGAACAAAACCAGGAGAATTTCCTGCTGATAGTATAGGGCCATTTGGCTGTATCGGCTTATGCCCATTAAATAGACGTAGTATTTCGCATCCAAAACGCCCATATTGTGACCATGACTCGGTATCCGGAAGTGCGCTGATCTCACCCCGCCGTTTCGCTATATCTACAATTACTCTTGGATCACCACCACTGATTAATAATTGCACAGCTTCTAAAAGTGCAGTTTTACCCGAATTATTTCGACCCGTCAGCAGGTTTACCCGCTTCAGGTTATCCATTCGGAATTTTTCGAAACCTCTGTAGTTTACCACTTCTAAATAACTAAGCATACACACCTCACTGCAACTTCCAGGCAGCAACAAATCTTTTCACATTTCATTATACACCAGTTAATAGTCCGGGAATCAGGTGTGAGTCACAAATCACTCACACCATAATTCTAGGAATTTTCTACTGCTTCCAAATACACCGATAATTAAAACGGCGGTTAGGGGCACTATCTCCGTTTATGCATAAAGATATCTGGTCGTTCAGATCCGCTGGATTGTCGGACCAGTGGAAATCGAAGGTTAAGGTAGTGCTGGTTAGACCTAATAGTTGTCTCGGAACAGCCAGTTCCAGCTTGTTGCCGGCGTACCGATAGCTCACCTGCCCGACTGTTTCCCACGGGTCTGTGGGATTCTTTCTATTGTATTTCATTATGGTTGAATGCTTATCATCCGTTATGCTTTTGTTGATGATAAAGTCGTAACCATACCAACCGGTTTTGGAGTTCTTATCTGCATCTATCAACAGAAGCATCCAGTTCTTATCTGTGTGGGATGTCAACGCTCTATTTGTCTGCACATAAAAATATACGGTCTTTTCATCCACCGCTACCTTGCATGTAACGATGTCGTTACGGCCGGAGTCGTTAGTATAACGTGAACCAGCATATCCTATGTAGTCTCGATGGAACACATCACCGATAGTATCGCGGTATTCTGTTTTAACTTTCGACCAGTCAGAAAAGCGTCCATCGATTTTTACCGCTTGTATGCCCTGGTTGACCGGTATTGGACGCACACCTTTATATCGTCTGATATTCTGCGCCATCTGCATATAATAGTTATCAGTATACCCACCCTTCATAGGTTGGATACAGCGGTTGAATTCCGGATTATATTGGTCTACAAAGAAATAGGGATTGTTGCGCCGCATGAAATCAGTGGTGCCATTATTATCGGGTTGATATTTGCCTGCTGTCCATTCATTCCAATCGTTAATATACATAAATTGAGGATTAGCCCTTAGCGCTTCATCCCATCTCTGCTGGAAGTAGATACCATATCCCTCAGGATGTTCTACGGTCTTCCCAAGCCATGGCACGAAAGTAGGAACAGGAAGGTCCTGATCATTAAGCTCGGGTTCTCCCTTTTCACGGGTCCAGCTCTTACCTGTCAAACTGCTGGGATGCTGTCCGGGAGTTACTGCAGCTTCTTCTTTTTTGCCTTTGTGAGTTGAAACAAGATCGATAGGATTCTTGACTTTGTTTCTCTCATCACCAAGATCATAACCAAAGCTCCAGTTATCCTCAGTGCCTACAAAACGCTGCCCAGCCCATTCGTGATATCCCCACCACATTGTGCGCAGCGTAAAGAATTTCTTAACCTCTTTGGTATAGTCTTTATAGAACTCTTCAGTATAATCCTGATCACCGTAATGAGGATTATTCGTGTCGGTCTTGGCTTTTAGATCATAATGTGGGTTTGGATTCTGAACCCCTCCTCCATTTGCATCAGCACTTGGATTGCCATTATATAGCAGGAGCGGTTTACCATCCCACATGAACCACAGGTCTTTGTATTTCTGCTCTTTGTAGATCTTGTCATACAAGTCCTGGACCACTGTGATCACCGGTCCATTGAATGCCCAGAAGCAGAACTGTGGAACCTTATTGCCTTCTGCTTTCATCTTCTGCATTACCGGGAATACCACGCTCCACTCATCCCAGTAACGAACTGCATTGGTTACATCCATCACCAGCACATCCACACCGGCATCCGCAAGCATGGACATGTCTTTACGGATAACATACTCATCCTTACTCAGAAAATAACCGGTTTCTGGTTCACCCCAATGGTAACTACCTTCAGTCCACAGAGGATGCTTGGCATCCAGCCTTGCACTGGGGTCTTTAGCCAATATCTTGGATACATCCGCAGTATAAGGGCTTTTCAACTGGTTGTTGGAGTCACTATGCCATGTAATATAGAAAATGCCCACAACCCGGCGCTGGTCTTTCTTAACCGGGCCTACTACCCCATACAATGGCATCGTGCGGTCCAGTGCATCGGTAGCAACCCAGGTATCCGGATAGATGTCACGGATACGGGGTTCTGCAGACAATATACTGCTTGCTATGCATAATGCTCCAAGCAAAATCACAAAGATTAGTCTTTTCATGTAAACACTCCTGTTACTGAAGTTATAGAGAGGCAAATATGTATCCAGTATCTCATATAAGCACGTACTCATACGAATCATTGAGCACATTATGCATTAGGACAGGATTTTTGTAAACCTTATCTTTCAGCCTTGTCCAATTCATTCAAATCCCATATACTCTAGCATATACAACCAACAAGGGAGATATTATGAGAGAGGTACACATCAGAGGAATTGTTGGGGATGATCTCATATCGGTCTGCAGAATAGCTAATGCCGCTCTGCCTGCGGATGTAGTTACTCCCGAATTGTTTGCTCAAAAAGTATTCCTGGATATAAACTTCGATCCATCCGGAGTCCGGGTAGCAGAAACGGATGGAAAGATAGTTGGTTTCATAGTAGCATATATAAGAAGTCACCCAATGGAAGATATGCCTGATGACTGCGACAAGTGTTGGATAACATTGTTCGGTGTGCATCCAGATTATCAGGACCGTGGTATCGGAACCGAATTATTCAACCAAGTAGAATCCTGGTTTGGTGATAATGGAAGGAAAACAACTATAGTTGGCACTTATGCCCCAAACTGGTGGACACCGGGTGTGGATGTCAATGCTTATCCTAACACCATTAACTGGCTGGAGAAGCGAGGTTATGTGCAGGCAGTTCGCCTATTATCTATGGATCTGGATCTAGTAAAATACCGCAGACCTGAATGGGTAGAAGACAAAGAAAACATGCTGACTGCAGAGGGTGTCATCTTTAAAGATTCACAACCTGAGCTTATTCCAGCACTTTTTGACTTCCTGAAGCGAGAATTTCCCGGAGACTGGCAACGGTATGTTCGTGAAACACTAAGTAAAGTTCTTGAATGTGGAGCTACTTATAACCAAGTACAAGTAGCTGTTGATGGTAGGGAAGTAGTTGGATTCACTCATCACAGTGGGGAGCGATTCGGTCCCTTTGGAACTTCGGTCTTGCAGCGCGGACGTGGTGTAGGAGCAGTATTGCTTTGCAGAACGCTGGAGATCATGCGCAACTCCGGACCGCACAACGCGTTTTTTCTTTCAACTGATGATAAGTCAGCTAAACTCTATGCTCAGGCTGGATTCCGTGAGTCTCGCAGGTATGCTCTGATGAAGAAACAGATTGATTGACCTGTGGCTGATCACTGCTGGTATGATCTCTTGTTAAGAACGATCATACCAGCAGGATGCATCCTTATCTTACTTGTTCAACGCCTCGGTTTCTTTCAATATCGTTTCCCGATACTTAAGCATATCGTTACCGTTCTGGTTGAAATCCATCATGTTCTTGATGATCTTCGGATTTATGTTCAACAGGCCTTTGATTTTGTCTCCTGACTTACCCTTCTTAACAGCAAGCGCTTCCGCTGCCTTGAACAGGTCATAGTCTTCGATACCATCCCGAAGCAAAGCCAGTCTCATTGAAGCCACCGGTGAGTCATTACGCCCAGGATAGAGCAGGTAACCATCTCCCATAACTGTACCGAAGGAGTTTGGATCCCAGTCCGTATAGTTCGTCTTGTCATAATAATCTACTGATGCCTTGTTATTAGGCCAAACGTCGACTCCCCAATACAGAAGACCGGTGATTTTATATTTGTATGTCATCCAGCCCAGCATCCTATGGTCGATTCCAGGATAGTCAACAAACAGGTTGGCATATGGAGCTGTTGGCACGCAGCATACATACCACCATGCTTCCTCTCCATCCTTTTGGGCTGCATAACAGGATTTCAAGTCAGCCTGGGATGTAAGTGGACACCATATCTTTACAAGTCCTTTGAGCTTGTCTGCAGGAGACCAGCCGGTCTGCATTACTTTGGCATCGGGGACTGCATCTACCAAAGCTTTGTAATTCGTCACTAACTGGTCTTGTAAGCTGCCGGGGGCTTCATCATAACCATATATGTATGCTAAGTCCCACCAGCCCTTGCTCTTTAGGTTCTGTTTGGCCGCAACCACAAACTCAGCGTTCTTAGCTCCTGCTACCTCACCGTTACCACCGATATTTAAAGTCGTTAGGCCATACGGCACAACCGAAGACAGGTATTTATTGTAGTCGGAAAAGTCCCAGCTACCGCTGCTATCCTTTTTCGGAGTCCACATTGTAATAGGACTGATACGATAGGAAAGCATCATTTTGGAATATCTGATATAGGTATCCAGATATGCGTCAGGACTGGAGCTCTCCATGAAACTCTTAAAACTGCCCCAGAGAACAAATGCTGTCCGCATCCCTGATTTTACAGGCAGTGTTACATTATATATCCGGACTGTCAGCGGCAAGGTAATAGTAGTGGAGTTCTCCACTGCTATTGTAACTGTGCCGTGATATGTGCCTGCAACGTCAGCTGAAGTCGATTGTACTGTTACAAAGAAAGGTTGTCTTCTCCCTGCAGCAACATCCATCGGCCTGTTGGGAAGCAGAACGTCCGGTATTTCATCCTTAAGCCTGGCACCGGATGTTGAAGCTTTACATATAACGCTAGCTATAGGTGTTACAATCACCCGGTCGATAGGTATTACAGCTCCATTAGGCCCATTGAGACTTGTAGTGCTGACTTTCACGCTCTTAAGGTCTGATTTTACAGGGCATACAGCAAACTGGACTGGTTCATACTCAGCCTTTGCCATTGCAATCTGGAGTTCACGCGCCAGCGGTCCTGGATTAGGACTGTTTGGCTGTACTTTAAAAGTCGATTCCGGATTTGTTACGAAATAAGAGAGGGGTTCAGTGCTCTTACCTAAAGCCCGTTGTGCTGAAACCAGCCTACCCAGGTCTGACAGTTGGCAATCAATAGTGTCCATCCCGCGTGTCATAGCTAAAATACCATTTGTATCCAGCTTTTGCTGAGTCAGTACTTTCATAGCATCCAGCTTTGATGCGATACTTAGTGCATCAACATCTGATATGACTGATCGCTTCTTTACACCTGAAAGACTTTTCTCAAGCGATGCAATTCTGGCAGGAAGATCCGGGATATCCACTTTCACTGACTGCTGCCAGATTACTTGTTTATTACCCACAGCTCGGAATGTAATTTCTTTTGTTCCATAACCGACTACTACAGGTATCCGGGTATCCTTAACGAGTTTGACTACTTGACCACTAGTTGGACGGCTTCCCGGCATCGCACTGGCTTTATACAACATAGTGATTGCATCCGAGCTGTCGCCAACAACTTCGGGGTTGAGAATGAACTCACCGGAATCTCTTCCCGGCATCTCCGAAACTGCAACTACTGATTTTTTGCCTGCAAGTACCAGACTTCCAAAGAAATGAGGTTGATGAAAAGCCCCAGCCACATGAGACCATGAAGTTATCTCAGAGACAGTGATTGCATTCCTGCCAAAATTGGCTTTCATAACGGTTCCGGTTTTTGGAGTTGTGTTTATTGATGACCACGGGATGGCTATCTCAGCAAACCACATACCGGACTCTTTTCCAGTAGAACACTTCCATTCCGGATTCCAGCTTGAATCACAACTACCGGAGTCCATTTCATCAGTAATCGATCCAGCGCAGTTTGCAATAAAATGGGCATACTTCCCTCCGGTCCAGTTAACCGGCACTATAAATGTCTCGACCTCGGAGTCGTTCCAGATAGGTGAATCTCTCGGGACCAATGCACCGACGATTTTGTTTACATCTTCTCCATAGCAGCGGAACAACACGTAAAGAGCGGAATTGTCATAACAAACGGATACTATCGTTTTACCGATAGCTGGATAACCGCTGCCAAACTCCCTGAATCCGCTTGTTACTGCGGCTTTCGCCCATTCACCAGGAGATATACGGCCATCGAGCGTCGGTGCAACATCAACTTGAGGCACTGCTAGAATCGGTGCATCAATTCCCCACGATGGCATACCAAGGGCCACCAATAAAGCAATCACACAAATAAACTTAAACAATACAATCCTCCATCAATCTATCTGGACTCTATACATATAAAGATCAGTGTCGTGCCAGGCGAGGTTTTCTGCCCCACCCCGCTCGAAAAATCTGTTGAGTAATATTACTATTTCTCCTGTCTGTCTGTCTTGCAGCATCCTGAAATTAGAGAGCTGGATTTGGTCTGTTTCGGACTCTGTTGCTTTATCTATGACAGATATGGTCTCCCGTTTAATTGCCACAGTATCATCTTCCTGCAGCTCAGCCAGGCACAAATGTGTTCTTGGCCAGTTTCCGACCGCATGCATACCATCCATACACAAATTCCCTACCCAGTAGAGCTTACCATTCTTGATTGATCTGAAGACACAGGAGCCGGTCGCGCTGGACTCAATTGGCTGTCCTTCTGTGCAACCCAATGGCTGGAGTTTTGACCAAGTCTCACATCCATCCTCAGAATAAGAAATCCACTTATAACCAGGCTTTTGTTCCCATTTGAGGTCTTCGTAGACAGCATTACTGCCTCTGCATATCATTACAAAACGTCCGTCACGTAGCTCAGCAACCGTGGGTTCGCACATACCTCTGGAGACATCCTCAATATCAAAAGGCGCCATCTTCCCAACATGCCATAACACATTCCCTCCCTGGTCGAAGTCACCTATCAATACTGCAGCTTCATAATAGTCCGCCAGCACATTATCTGTCCCTGCTCTGATCATAAACCCACGGTCTTTGAGGTTAATCTCAGAGTTGTCCAGCATTGGAGTCATCCATGGTAAAATCGCACGTCCTTTGGAATCTATGAATGCATGGCAGAAGCTCATATAAGATCCACCGATAAATCCGAAATCCGTAAGTTTTGCTTCAGCATCATAAATAGAACCCGGAGTGGATACTTTGATATGTGACCGATGAGGATAATCCAGAGATGCAGCTTCAGCGTCAGGTTCATATCCATAGTTAGTTACGACAGCAAGCTTGTTCAGCTTTGAATTGTATACAGCCGCAGCTTCTCCATAACTAAAATGCCCGCCATCCTCGGCAGGTTCTCTTCTCTGTGCCAATCGGTGCTGTGCCCAGGTTGCTCCATTGTCACGGCTTATATAATCAATGTGCTCATCCCATGTGTCATTACCTATACTATTATATATACGCAGTAATATCATAGGGTCACTGGCATCGATATAGAGAAACAATCCTGCCATTGGAGTACTGCCATTCTCGTGGCGCATAAAAGTCTCTTTGCTGATTAACTTCATCTTTGGCCTCCATTTCCTATCCCAGAATTATACACGTTATATATCACTACCGGAAATCTTTACACTGGAGTGTAATAGCCCCTCAGCCTGATCCGGTGTCTCTACTGAGGTACGAAGCACTACACCCTCAGGTTTCAGATTCCGCAGCAGATATTCCATATGCTCGAAAGGTACGTCAAGATCAAGTCCTCTTCCAGCTGCTTGTACTTGCTTGTAGAGATCAATCCAAAAAGGACCATTCGGGGGTTGCCCTGCTCCGGGAACCCACTGTATAACTTTCACGTAAGATTTCGACAGGAGTGCAGGCAAATGTCGTATAGCCCCCGGACCATCCAGATGATACCAGACTCGCTCATACTTCTCCCCCAGTAGATCAAGCTCCGCACAGACGAATCGTTCATAGTCAGCTGGACCAAGGTTGCATGACATATCTGACTGTGTGAGTGTTGCAGTCTTACTACTCCAAAGTCCAGGCCAACCCCAGAAATGACCTTCCTGCCTGGCATCGACTAACTTTTGGAAGTATGTTGACTCAGCATCCCACTTCCGCCACATTTCGATTACTGCACGTCTGCAGCCATTGGGATTATCTACAAGCTCCATCAGGAGCTTCTCTGCACCAATTGCCATCGGGAGTAAATCATTTATGTTCATTGGAAATGGATAACCGACCAGGCATTTTCCCTCTGCAGCATCCAGCATCCGATTAGTCAGTTCCTCAATCCTTGCATGCAATGGATCCGCCGGACCAGGATTGTACGCTGAGTGGTCATTGACTGACTCCATAAACTCATTCAGCCATATAGTACCCAGCTCATATACAGCGTGTTCAGAACAACCCAGGAACCATCCGGACATTAGTGGATGTACCGACAGTGCAGGAATAGACTCACCGCCCCAGTATACCGAGGACACATAATGCAGCATTAGTTCACACACATAATCCGGATCCAACCAGTAGGATTCAGGTGAATCCGGTGTTCCGGGATGTGGTACCTCCGTGTGCATTGGTGCAGTCACAGCTATGCAGGGCCTGTCTGTTGGCCCCTGGTCCCAGAAATTATCTAAACGGATCTTGGTATCTTCCCAGTTCTGTTTGTAGATAAGTCCCATATCATCCCTCACTCTGCAATGAAAATCAGTTCATGCTATCATACAACAAGTATACTTTATACTATGTGTTCTGACACGCCGATATATATAGGAGTCGCATTATGTATAGTCTGAAGTCACAGCGAATAATTTGTTTCTTTATAATCTGCTTAATTATTCTATTTACTGGCCCTAAAGACTCTTTCGCTTATTCGACAAGTCTTGGCGAGTTGCTTGCACGGTCTAAGTTTACAATTGTGACGACTGAATCCGCAGAAAAACTTACAGGCATACTTCAGACGTTAAGCGTAAACGCGGGGAAGTTTTATACTGTCAGCTCACAATCGAGCAGAGCAGCAGAGCTCAGTAAAACAGATGTGCTGGTAATAGTGGATCGTCAGAAAGCTACAGCGGATCTTTCTTCGCTGGACAGACTTGTAGGTATACCTTCAGGGCAGATAGAATCCAATGCAGTAATGGTTACAGTCTACCGGAAACCAGGCGCTGGTGAAGGTGTTCATATAATGATCACTGCCCCAGATGAAAAGAGGTTGTATGATGAAATGGATTCTCTATCAATCTCAACGGCGTATGCTGAGGCTTTTGAAGACATCGGATTCAACATCGTCCGCCAGTATAATATAGTTCCTTTGCAAATCGTCTCAAATGTTGACAAGCAGATTGCTGCAGACTGGATAACCAGTATTTCCAAACCTGGAGGAGACATATATGACTGGATATACAGGCCGTTAAGTGATTTCAAGCCAACATCCATAATAGCTTCCAGCCGTGTGTTTTTACTTAATAGCACAGCAGCAATAGATGAGGCAGTAAAACCGTCACTCCCGCAACCCTTTGCAGACTGGCTGGCAAGCGGTACCCAAACCAGTGAACAGGCTGCAATATTCGGTCTGGTTACGTCCGGCGTAAAGAAAAACCGTGTGTACGCCTTCGCAGCGCCAGGCCCGCGACTCCTGGCTAGCTTTATCCCGAAGTTTAATGATTTTAAATCCATACCTGAAAAACTGGATGTAACTAAACTCAATGATCTATCAAGATTCAAACGAATGGGAGTCGTTGTTTGCCGCAAGAATACATCGGACATCGTCCTCGGAGGAGCGCTCGAAATTCTGAATGACCGACTAATGTCGAATCTTAGCAGCCTTGGAACCGGTATTACGTTTATCCCGATGCAGGATTTAACCACACTGTCTCATTGGGAGGGAACAGGCAACACTAAGGTTACCAATTCAGTGGACGGCAACGTAGTGCTGCAGATTTCAGATTACAAAGGCGTTCCTGTAGCAACTGTTCCCAGCTTCACTAAACAAAAACCGAAGAAGCCAGTTGCGCCAGCAAAATCTGACCCGGGATATTCGGTTAAGCTTAAAAAGTACCGCACCCAACAAACTAACTACCTAAAACAGATGAGTATGTGGGAATCGAGTAAACGTGCTCACCAAAAACGCATTATGGATACTGCAAAACAATGGTCTTCGCTGGAACCCACTCTAGGAATTGTCAGCATCTCCGGAGATATTCGGATATATGGCAACTCAAGCCAATCTCCGGTCTTCGAAACACCGTTTTCAGGATCAGTCAATACCGCCAGCGTGCAGAACCCAAGTATAATTCAAGCATTTGTCCTTGCCTGCAAAGACATGGCTACAAAGATGACAAGAGAATGCGTATTCCCTGCAGATATAGAGAGTCCAGTTACAGATAGTGGGAGTAAGTAACTCATACATATATCAAAATAAACGTATGAATAGAAATAGGGCTGATCAGTCGGATTTGACTGATCAGTCCTATTTTTGTCTCTCTGCAAAAATAATTGTTTCAAAACATCTATTACGGGGCATAACTTACTTGACATCAATAGACTCAAGTAATATAATACAATTGTTGCATCGAATCACCGAGAACGGCCAGTGCGCATTATTGATTGCTGGTTCAGCCATCAATAATGCGCACCAGTATGCCGTAGCTCTTGATACGTTTGCCAAGCTGCAAAGTTCGGAGGAACACTAAAGTGGGAAAAACAGTAGGAATTGATCTTGGGACCACTAATAGCGTTGTGGCGGTTATGGAGGGCGGGGAGTCTGTAGTTATCCCTAGCTCCGAAGGCAACCGGACGACACCTTCTGTGGTCGGATTCTCAAAGACTGGCGAAAGATTGGTGGGCGTTACCGCCAAACGCCAGGCGATATTAAACCCGGACCGGACAGTGTCCTCGATAAAAAGACACATGGGTCTGGACTTCAAAGTCAAGATAGATGATAAGACTTACAACCCTGAAGAGCTATCGGCAATGGTACTGCAGAAGCTAAAAGCTGATGCCGAAGCATACCTGGGTGAGAAAGTTGAGAAAGCTGTCATCACTGTCCCTGCATACTTTAATGATGCACAGCGGACAGCCACAAAGCAGGCTGGGGAAATAGCCGGACTTGAAGTAGTCAGAATTATTAACGAGCCAACTGCAGCAGCGCTTGCTTATGGTATGGATAAGAAAGGCAATGAGACCATTCTTGTCTGGGACCTTGGTGGAGGAACATTTGATGTATCCATCCTGGAAGTTGGAGAAGGCGTATTTGAAGTCAAGTCAACATCCGGAGACACCGTACTTGGTGGAGACGACTGGGATGAAAGAGTCGTCAAATGGATATGCGATGAGTTCAAGTCCACCCAGGGAGTAGACCTGCGCAACGACAAGCAGGCTCTTCAGAGAGTAAAAGAAGCTGCAGAAAAAGCCAAAATCGAACTCTCTTCAATGGTTACAACCAATATCAGCCTTCCTTATATAACAGCTGATGCCTCCGGACCTAAGCATCTGGACCAGACATTTACCAGAGCCAAGTTCGAAGAACTCACACGTGATCTACTGGACCGCTGTATTGAACCATACAAGAAGGCAGTTGCCGACGCAAAGATTTCCGAGTCCGATATACAGGAAATCATTCTGGTCGGAGGCTCCACCAGAATGCCGATGGTCCAGGAACTGGTCAAGAAGCTTGCCGGCGGAAAAGAACCGAACAAGGGCGTTAACCCGGATGAAGTAGTCGCCATTGGCGCTGCCATTCAGGCTGGAGTCCTTGGTGGAGAAGTCAGAGACGTTGTTCTGCTGGACGTAACTCCGTTGACACTGGGTGTAGAAACTCTGGGTGGAATTACAGATAAATTAATTGAACGCAATACAACAATTCCTACCCGCAAGAGCAAGACCTACACAACGGCTCAGGACGGACAGACCGAAGTTGAGATAAATATCCTGCAGGGTGAGCGCGAGATGGCACAGTATAATGCCAGCCTCGGAAGATTCCACCTGACCGGTATTCCACCGGCGCCAAGGGGAGTTCCTCAAATCGAGGTAACTTTCGATATCGACGCCAACGGAATAGTAAATGTCTCAGCAAAAGACACCGCTTCGGGTAAGCAGCAGAGTATAACCATTACTGGTTCTACCAGACTGAAGAAGGACGAGATTGATAAGATGATGCAGCAGGCAGAGGCCCATGCAGCTGAAGATATCAAACTCAAAGAGGCTGCTGAAGCTAAAAATACCGCTGAGCAGCTTATATATCAGACAGAGAAGATGATCAAAGATCTGGGAGAGAAAGTCCCATCAGATCAGAAGCTCTCTCTTGAGAACCAGATATCCGATGTCCGCAAGGCTCTGGAATCCAATGATACCGAACAGATAAAGACGGCATCTGAAGCACTGCAGCAGGGAAGTTATAAACTCTCCGAGCTCCTCTATCAGCAGGCATCTGCACAGCAGACTCCTCCTGAAGGTGCTGCAGATCCTGGAGCAAAGGCTCCTGAGGATGACGGTGTCATCGACGCAGAGTTCAAAGCTGAATAAGGATTCAGGGCGGAATAACCGACCCTGTTAGCATAGCTTCGGGACCATTTTGGTCCCGAAGTATATATTCCAACATCTACAATCCAATATGGGAGGACAAGCAATGAGAAGATGGGATCCGTTTAGAGACTTGGCTGTTCTTCAGGAAAAGGTGAATAGAGCCTTCAACGAACAGATCAGCCAGGATGGCCCTGAGGCCGTTAACACAAGATCGTGGGCACCTGTAGTTGACGTGTTGGAGACAGAGGCTGACGTTATCGTCAGAGCTGAGCTACCCGGACTTCAGAAAGACGCCATTGACATCGAAGTTACCAGCGAACAGCTCTCTATAAGAGGAGAGCGGAGAATCGCGGAATCCGACACTGATAAATATGTTCGGATGGAACGGCCATATGGACCATTCCAGAGGACATTCAGCATCGGTGTTCCAGTTCAACCCGATAAGGTGCAGGCTACTTACAAAGACGGTATATTGGAGATAATAATCCCCAAGACCGAAGAAGTGAAGCCTAAGAAGATTACAATCAACGTAGAATAGCAGTTGTAACTGTAGGTACTCGAGTAGAAGCCAGTTTTGGCGTTGTCGTCTGATGTATTATAGACGACAACGCAGACGGCTTGAAGCTTCAAACCTGCAGTCAATGGAAGAGCATTAGCATGAGCGCAGGCTACAAAGATTACTATAGCGTACTGGGTGTGCCACGGACTGCCGATGAGAAAGAAATAAAAGCGGCTTACCGTAAGCTCGCGCGTAAACACCATCCGGATGTTAACCCTGACAGTAAGACAGCAGAGGAATCATTCAAGGAAGTCAGCGAAGCTTATGCAGTCTTGTCTGATAAGGAAAAACGCGCAAAGTATGACCAGTACGGACAGTATTGGGAGCAGGCAGGTAATGCCGGAGGGCCTCAATCAGGCAATCCCTATGGCGGAGCGAACTTTGACTTTGGTAACTTTGGAGGAGTCGGCGGTCATGGCGAACGGACCTATGATGTAGGCGGTGGATCCGGATTCAGCGATTTCTTCGAAATGCTCTTTGGCGGTCAAGGATTTGGACAGCAGACACAGCAGAGAGGCCGTAGGAGTGCCAGAGCAGAGCGTGGTCATAATGTTGAGACAGAGTTAGAAGTTGACCTGGAAGATATCTACCATGGAGCTACTAAGGCCGTCTCAATAGATGGCCGGCGTATTGAAGTCACCATACCCAAAGGTGTTGGCGATGGCCAGAAGATAAGACTGGCCAACCAGGGCGGAGATGGTGCCGGAGGTAAAGGCGATCTGCTGATCAAGCTCCATTCTGCAAAACACTCTGTATATGAACGCCGTGGAAATGATCTATATATGGATCTTCCGGTCGACTATCTGACAGCAGCATTGGGCGGTGAGATCCAGATTCCAACTCTCGGTAAGAAGATCACCATGAAGATACCCGTCGGCACGAACGCAGGAAGAACTTTTAGGCTGCCTGGCATGGGAATGCCTTTGATAAAGAGTAACGATTTCGGTGACCTGTATGCCAAGGTGCGAATTGCGATGCCTGACAAGATCAGTCCCGAGGAATTGGCTCTTCTGGAGCAAGTAAAGAATAGTTGTCGTTGATGAAGCGAGGCAACAGCAATGTCCCCAAGTGGTAAAGACAATCCGGTCTACACTATAAGCATAGCGGCCAGCATTTGTGAGATGCACCCTCAGACTCTGAGGATGTATGAGAAGCTGGGCTTGATTAAGCCTGCGCGGATAGGGACCAAGAATCGCGCATACTCCGAAACAGATATCGAGCGATTGCGGCAAATCCAGCGACTCACCCACGATATGGGCGTAAACCTGGCTGGTGTAGACGTCATATTGGATCTTCTGGATAAAATGCAAAGGCAGCGTGAAGAAGCTGAAGAAGAGCTTGAAAGGCTGCGTCGAATAATATTCGAACAAGCCCGAAGGCTGGATGACATTACTCGGTGAATATATTCCAAAGCTAATTAATCTCACGCAAAGCCGCAAAGACGCCAAGAAGGGAGATCATAGAGTTCCGCTGTGCTTATATGTTCTTGTTTTCAAGATATGTTTAATTAGATAATGCCAGAATACTGATGTTACAATCAGTGCGATTCCAAATATAGGCAATCCAACTATACCACTATACTGCTCGGTTACATGAATCCAATTAGATGGTGGAATAATCCTGTTGTTTTCCACATTATAAAAACCACGAAAATTGCCAAACACATGAATATCCACATATATTGTCTGCTTTTTCCTGACTGGATCATCTTTAAGGATTCTAACGGTGTAATCGACTTTTCCTTCACCAAAAGTGTGATCCAATTGAGTGTTAATCTTCGGCAAGTCGGCTTCTGTCAGATAGTAACGGTAATGATCTAAGGCTTGACCTGTATCAGCCCAAACAATTGGCTTATCAACTTCCGCTTGAACCTCATTTTTGATATCAAGATTCTTTACCGTATCACCAGTTTTAAATGCCCTGTCTAGGTTTTTGAGTTCTCTTGTTACCGAGCTTGAGTTTTGATGGTATAGTTCCACCGGCTTGTCACCTTTCATAGCAATGATAGAAAACTCATAAGCAGGTTTAAGCATTGGATCCGGGTAAGTTGGTTGAGTAATATACCAATAAACAAAATGTGTGAGATAAAAAGCACTCAAGATAGTCAGAAGCGGCTTAGTTCCGCGCATAGATATTAATTTTATTATTATTCCCATACGATCATTATAGAAGCGCGATTCCTTGATGTCGAGTGAATCTATATTAGAAAATAGTCAACAGAGGATTCTGAGTTCTCGTCAAGAATCTAATAGTTGTAACATCATTTCATGATATTCAATACAGTAATATTTAACAGGAGAAGACACTTTGGATATTTCAGCTGATCAGATAGTCCCGGATGAGCATGGTGGCAGGTTTGTTGTATATGCCAGCACGTATGCCAAACTTGATAGCAGCGTGGTAGATGGCGGCGGAACAGATGATACCGAAATCATACAATCCATTCTAAACAAGGCTCCGGAGTGGGGTGGACTGCATCTTATAATGGATGGAGCTGCACTGGTTAAAGGAATAGAGGTCTATTCTAACACTACCATTGAATGTGAAAATAAAGACTGCGGGTTCTTTCTGGCATCGGAATGCAATCGTTCTATTATCAAGAATGCCCATTGGGATTTCAAAGTCATACACGATAAGAATATAAGCCTGATCGGCGGCACATATAATCACAATTGTGCAGGGCAGCTTCATCATATTGAACTCGACCATGACCCCGGTGGTGCATTCGGAAACCTGCAATGTGTTTTCGCTATGGAGTTCTACGGTGTTGAGCACCTGCTGATGAGGGACCTTACCGTGCGTAATCAGCGCACTTTTGGGATGATGATAGCAAACTGGTTCCGGGTGACGATGGAGAATATCACCATGGAGTTACCGAACAATATGTTCGGAGAGAATCAGGACGGAATACATTTCTGGGGTCCAGGTCAGTATCTGGACATGAGAAATATAATGGGAGGCGCGGGTGATGATTTCATAGCCTTGGCTCCCGATGAGAATGATGGTGTGTCCGATATTACTGATGTTGTCATAGACGGCGTCTATCTGGATAATGCAGATCAGGGTATTCGAATGCTTTCAAAGGGCACTGGTAGGCTCGATCGTGTCACGATTAGAAACGTCACCGGCACATTTAAGAGTTTTGGATTCTATATAAACCCATGGTTTCCTGGATCAGGTGGAAATTTCGGCAATATCGCATTCGAAAACATCGATATGCGTCAAACAACCCACAAGTACGATTATGCGACTCCATTTCTTTTCCGCATCGGTGGTAACATAGAGAAATTGTCTTTGAAAAATATCAACCACCATGTCGCTGCTCATCCGCTCAGCTTGTTCGACATAGGTATCCCTTTCCATACTCCCAATGACGAACACATCGCCGAATACTCACATATCGGCGCTCTTATACTTGATGGACTGCAGATATATGAAACCTGCGATCATCAGGAAGATATAAGTTACATGAAAGTCTTCTGTCCTGTAGATAGTATTATAATCAGGAACTCGCACATCAGAAGAAGTCCAGATTCATCGATATGCGGATGCCTCATTGAGACCACCGAACACGCTGATATCGGCTGCATTCATTTCAGCAGTATGACCATTGATGGCAAAAATCAACTGCTGAAATATGTAACCGGTAAAATAGGCACTGTGTGTTTGAACGACATTCTATGCACATACACAGCCCAGCCACTTATTACTGGAGATGGAGAAATCGGAATCCTACATCAGAATGCTGTATTTGGTGCTAAAGTTAAGTAGTATTCTGTGTGAATTGGCAAAATTGGGGAAGATGGTCTCTTCCCCAATTTACAATATCAGAATCTGAAATCTCTCTCCCCTGCTTTTATCTTGCCAAGGTATTCTTTGGCTTTTTCTTTGGTCTTTTCGCTGGGGATGGACTCTACTTCTCTGGCTATTACTTTTTCTCCGAGTTCACGGATTTCTTCATCCCCGTAGTCCTCAAGATATTCCTGCAATGTAAGAATAGCATTGGACTGACAGATATTGCCTATCTGTCCGGTCTTAGCCAGGCGCATGAACCGGTCTCCAGTACGTCCCTCACGGTAGCAGGCAGTGCAATAGCTTGGAATATAACCATCTACCATCAAATCTTTGAGCATTTCCCTTGGTGATCTATGGTCGGCTGTATTGAATTGTGGAGTATGAACTGGTTCCCCTACTTTATTTGCAAATGCGTATCCCCCAACCCCAGTGCATGACCCGGCACTCACTTGCGATATACCCAGAGCTATAACTTCATCTCTGTAACCCTGAGGCTCTCTGGTGGAGAGTATCATTCCGGTATAAGGAACAGTCAATCTGAGAACTGCAACGATCTTTTTGAAGTTGTCATCACTAACTTCATAGACAAAATCCTGGGCTTCAACTCCTTCGGCTGCACGGATTCTTGGAACAGACAAGGTGTGTGGGCCGACTCCGAATGCTGCTTCGAGGTGTTCAGCTTCCATCAACATCCCGATGGTATCGTATTTCCACTCATATAGCCCATAGAGAACACCGACTCCAACATCGTCAATTCCACCCTGCATCGCTCTATCGTGAGCTTCGGTGTGCCATTCGTAGTTGTGTTTTGGACCTTTGTGGAGTGCAAGATAAGTAGGTTTATGATAGGTCTCCTGGAAGAGGGAATAGGTCCCGATGCCAGCTTCTTTCAGTTGCTTATAATTTTCTACGGTCGTGGCAGCTATATTAATGTTGACTCTGCGGATTGCTCCATTGTCTGACTTGATCGAATAGATAGTCTTGATACATTCCAGCACATATTCCAACGGACAGTTCTTGGGATCTTCGCCAGTTTCCAGCACCAAGCGCTTATGACCCATTTTCTCGAGTTCAAGAACCTCAGTAACCAGTTCATCCTGAGTGAGTTTTCTGCGTGCCATGCAGTTACTGGCATGATATCCACAGTATTTACACTCATTTACACAGTAGTCTGATAGATACAGTGGAGCGAACATAACAATACGGCGTCCATATATATGCTCTTTGATTTTTTTGGCTAAAGCAAAGATATCCGCCAGCACTTCCGGAGATTCAACTTCCAGGAGGATCGCTGCTTCGCGATGAGTCAGTCCATTGAAACCGGCAGCTTTATCCAGGATCTCTTTGATACGTGCAGGATCATTAGCATCTATCTTTGCCTGCTGCAGAGTAAGATTGATCTCTTCATCCGATATGAAAACATTGCTGTCCATTGATTTTGGGTCGTACATTTTATATTGCCTCCGTAGAACAATTGCTTGTGCATAATTTCACAATCAGCTTCAGACCGATATCCGCCCAGACTTATATTTGCGACTATACACTATTATTTAATTCTTTTGTCAGGGCACTCTTGACTGAGATCCCGTGCACCCGACCTAGTCTACCAGTAAGAGCACTGATCTCATCATTGGTGCCATCCACTATAATTGAGATGATCGACACTCCCCTCTCGCGATACGGAATGCCCATTCTGCCAACGATTATCCCTGCATATTCGTGTAAAATAGCGTTTATTTCCTCTGCAGCTGAACTATCCTCAACTACAATTCCCACTACTCCCAGTCGGTTCTGCATAGGTCCTCCGAAACAAAAAACCCTCCCGCAAGATAGATGCGGAAGGGCGTAATTAGACGTCATAATATTCAACGCTTATCGCGCCTTCCCGCTTGGGTTCACAGCCTCGCGGTCAGGTGTTATACAAACCAAAAGCAGAATAAATCCTGCTTTGTGTCTACAACAATCGTAACTCTAAATGGTTGGCGATGTCAAACCATTCTGACAGCCAACAGCATACAGGAGAGTATTTACCCCATATCCATATAAGTTAATCCACTTATTTAATCATAAGCTCAACTGTTTCCTGAGCCATTTGAGTCAGTGAGATTTTATTGTAGCCTGCAACTCCAGTGTAAAGAGTGTCATTGAGCGGTGCAATCCACTTTTCAGGTAGTTGGGCTCCACCAAGCATTACACCTAATACGCTGCCGGATGTTGCTCCATTGCAGTCGGTATCAAATCCTGGCATCACACTGTAGCAGATGGTCTTCTCAAAGTCTTTCTCTCCCCATAACAGGGCGATTGCAACTATTTCGGCGTTGCTGATGGTGTGACACCAGTTGTGTCCCAAGGTCTCATTCCAACGTGTCCGGATATCTGCTATTGCATCTTCATAACTGCTTCCAGCTCTCCACAGTTCAATTATATGTTCAATTGCAGCAGACAATCGACAGTTAGATGGTATCTGGGCTAAGCCTGCACGGATTACAGTCTGTACGTCATCGCACACATAAGCTGCAGCCAGCATTGCTGCTACCCACATTTCGCCGTATATGCCATTCTTCACATGGCTTATACTTGCATCCCGCCAAGCATACTCAGCAGCACGCTTAGGATCAGCTGGACAAACATATCCAAAGAAATCAGCCCGTATCTGTGCGCCAATCCATTCACGATTTGGGTTGCGATATACTGCAGAGTCCGGTGGAACTATACAGTGTGAAAAATTCTTATAGGCAATCCGCTCTGCTGTGCAGACGTGCAGCAGTGGAATATTGGTGAGCCAGAAACACATAACGTTTTCCGGTGTGAAGTTGTGGCCATACTGCTTGATTATCGCAAGGCCAGTAGCAGTGTAGTTTGTATCATCATCTTCAGGCATCCCATCTATACCTTCTTCGAACATCCCCGGAAAGTCGACATTAAAGCCAACCTCTTTTGCCAGATTACCGGGAGTTGTAAGAGAAAAGTATCTGTCCAGAGGCCATCGGTCCTGGGCTTTAAGATATTTCTCAATATCCCAGGATCTTCTACCTTCAGCAGGTTTTCCCAGCAGACATCCCGATGATCTACCCAGCCATCCTCCAAGCGCCTTATCCAATAGAACATCTTTGTCCAATTTTATAGATGGAAGATCAATCTGTTCAGGTCTGGCAGCTACGATTTCATCAAGACTGGAAGGCTCATTGTAAGCATACCCGTTGACTAAAGGCAGGTCGATAGTCTTGTCAAAGAAGGCTTCTGCTCTTAACTGGTTTTCTTCTATTGTCAGATCACACTTCATAAGTTCATCATACTCAGCCTGAACTAACGAGAAGTCTTTGCCTTCCTCCAGACACTGCTTGCGTTCGATCTCCAGTTCCATCTGAGTCAGCATCAACCAAACACTGCCTTCGAAACTTTTTCTAGTTACCTTGCCCATTTGATAATTATCTCCTGTTATCCGAACGTTGGACATCAATATTATTGCCAGGATTAATGTTAGTGCAAATGCCAAGGGTAGTGCAAACAAGTGATTTGCAATGTTGCACTGGGATCGGCTGAATTATATACTAGCTGCATGGAGCAACTGGATGGGAGCAGTTTTAATCCCCCGCATGCTTCGATAGGCTCAGCACGAACGGGTTATTACTCCGTGACAAATCGGGGGAGTTGGGGTAAACTGGTTGCTGATGTGCGCGTGCACGTAGTTATTATTGACTTGGAGGATTATGAATGGATAAATGCATACTTTCTCTGCTTATCCTGATGTTTCTGTGTAGCGCTTGTTGCGTTTCGGCAGCTCAGGTGCCTATGAAGAGAATGAAATATGGCTTGGGGCAATGGCCTGAGGCCGGGCGTGGTAACCACCGGGCTGTAATTAAGGTTGATACGGCATCGGATGCTGTCCGGGTGCGGATTCCGTGGCGACGGGAGGACACGAACCCGGAGTCCAAGGACATTATTGTCTACGAAACAGCAACCGGCAAGCAATTGACCAATGTCACCCGCATAGAGATAAAGCAGGAGTATGGGGACATTGCCTTTGGACCTGTTGCGAGCCAGGGCACTTATGAAGTGTATTATCTTCCATATAGTCCCGGACGTGGCAACTTTGACGATGCCGGGACTTACTTTGCACCTAAAGATACCGCTGACCCGGAATGGTTGAAACGCAATGGCCTGTCAGCAGACGCGATAGCTTCCGGTAAGTGGAATACACTTCCTGAAGCTCAGGTTGCTGAGATTCAGGCCAGAGGTGATTTTAACAGATTCGACCCGATGGAGATCGTGGCTACACCTGATGAGGTGAGTGATCTACTGGCGAAGAACACAGGCAAAGATTTTGTGCTGTTCACTGAAGACCGCAAATTCCCTATCCGCATGGTGAATCACCTGCCTCTCAAGTGGATTGACGATGGTCCGCGGGATGCATTTGCAGGAACGGCTCAACCTGGAGAGTATTATGTCTTCCAGTTGGGAGTATATGCTGCGGATAAGCCGCTAAAGAGTATCAAGCTGACCAATGGCGGATTGAAGAGTGATGCTGGAGCATCAATAGCTGCTTCAAAAATTACCTACTTCAATCTGGAAGGCATCGACTGGCTGGGGCGTCCATTCAAGAAGACTCTGGATGTGCCTAAAGGTCTGGTTCAACCGATGTGGATCGGCTTCCAACTTCCACAGACAGCTAAGGGAACCTACAAAGGGACATTTACCCTTGCAGCAGACGGTATAGAGCCCCGGAAAGTCCAGTTCTCAGTGGATGTCAGCGGACCTGTTCTTAAGGATGCCGGAGACTCCGACCTTTGGAGATATTCGAGGCTCCGCTGGCTGAACTCAACAATCGGCGTTGACGATGATGTGATACCACCTTTTACTCCTCTTGTTAAAAACGGTAATGCTATATCGATGGTTGGACGGAAGGTAGCATTCGGCACGACCGGACTTCTCAGCAGCATAAAAGCAGGTTCAAGAGAAATTTTGTCTTCTCCGATCAAGCTGGTCATTGGAGAGGCTGGAAAGACAATAACTCTCAAACCTGTCAGCCAGAAAGTATTAAAGCAGAAGCCCGGGACAATAGAAGAAACCTTCAATACACAGGGTTCCAAGCTTGGGCTGGCGATTACAACCAAGACCGAAGCTGACGGCACTATCACCTGCGAAGCCACTTTTACTTCTAAGAAGGATGTCAGTCTGGATGATATCAGGCTGCAGATTCCCATTAAGAAAGCCGTCGCCAAATACCTGATGGGTTTTGGAGTCCGCGGCGGATTCCGCAAAGCCGACATCAAGTGGAAATGGGACATTGACCGGCAGGACAACATGGTCTGGATAGGTGATGCAGACGCCGGTGTGCAATTTAAAATGTGTCCTCATGAGGACTTCTGGGACTTCAACTTCAGAGCGACCGGAGTACCTGAGACCTGGAGCAATGCCGGTAAAGGCGGCTGCAATGTCACCGAGTCCGGGTCTACTGTCCTTGTAGATGCCTATACAGGTCCTAAGACTCTGGAAGCCGGGAAGAAGTTCTCATTGAGATACAGGTTCCTGGTGACTCCGCTTAAACCTATCGATGCGAACCATTGGAACTGGAGATACGGGTCTACTGCTGATGGTGGTAATATTTTCCATCTTCATCACGGCAGTACCGAGAACCCCTATATCAACTATCCATTCAGGACATCGGACCTGATCAAACAGCTTGCAAAAGACATTCAGGGCAATGGGAAGGTCAGGACGGACTATGGTGTTCTGACTTACCCGGCAAAAGGCAACATAAACCAGGACCGCGGATCTATGCATGCATGGGTGAGAGTCAACTTCGACTCCACAATAGTGGCGCCTCTACAGTCAAAATATAACAGAGCCTTCTTCGACCTGCTGTACAAAGACAACAGCAGCTTCAGCCTGTACTGGAACATAGACGATCATGGAATGAGAGCTTATACCCGGGAGAATAACGCTAACCCGTTTGTGATGTCGAGTAGTTCTCCTGAGTGGAAAATGGGAAGCAAAGCACTGATCACCCTGAGCTGGGGAGACCATGTGCAGGTCTTTGTAGATGGCAAGCTTAAAAGCTCAATACCATGGAAGGGTTCTGTCAAGCGTCCCATAGAAGACGGTGTCATAAAGTTCTCTGACGGATTCATCCTGGAAGCCATCAAGATCACTGACACTCCTTATCAGGAAGGGACCCAGGTAACTCCTACAGCAGATGAACACACTATGCTGCTGGATACATTCTCTAACTGGAAAGGTAAAGTCACTACTCCTGAAAAGATCTCCAGCGGTGCTGGGATAATCACAGGAGTAGCTAAAGCTATCCCGAATGGAACCGGCAAGGCGATGGAGTTTGCGTATCGCGAAGTTAAATCCGGTCACATCGGGCTGAACCTTTACTATACTGTCCGTGAACTCTCCAACTACGTAGCTGAGATGTGGGCTCTGCGGAGCCTTGGCGATGAAATCTTCCAGGGCCGTGAAACATTTATCTACTCAGTCGAGAAAACCATGTTCGGTCAGGCCGGTGGAGGATATCCATGGCTGCAGGAGCACCTGGGATTCGGCTATGTTCCAGCCTGGAGACAACCACTTCCGGATGGTGAAACCGATGCAGCTATCGGGACAATCGGACTCTCCAGATGGCACAACTACTATGTCCAGGGTATGGACTGGTTGATGAAAAATACGGGTATAGACGGACTCTACCTTGACGGTATCGGCTACGACCGCGAGATCATGAAGCGCATCGCCAAGACAATGTATAGAGCCAACCCAAACAGCCGTGTGAATTTCCACTCAGGAAACAACTACGACTTTATGGACATGCGGACCAGTGCACTCAACTCCTATATGGAACACCTGCCTTATATGTCCAACCTCTGGTTTGGTGAGATGTATGACTACAACAGAGATCCTGACTATTGGATGGTTGAGATCTCAGGTATCCCATTCGGCCTTACCAGTGAGATGCTGAACTACGAGAACGGCGGCAATGCCTACCGCGGTATGCTGTATGGCATGACCGGCAGGCAGCACGCTTCAGCTCCATCTATGTGGAAGTTCTGGGATGAGTTCGGGATCCAGAAAGCAAAAATGATAGGCTACTGGAACCCTAAGTGTCCTGTTAAGACGGACCAGCCTGGTGTGCTTGTTACGGTTTACAAGAAGCAGGGCAAATCACTGATATCTCTGGCGCATTGGCCATCTGCCAATGAAAAGCGCAAAGAGTCCGGGGTAGCAAAAATAATTCCCAAGGCTCCGGTTATTGACGGCAAGATAAATCCTGAGGAATGGGTCGGAGCAGCGAAGCTCTCGGGATTCAAGGTTGTCGGTCAGGAAATGCCTGCCAGGGAACAGACTGAAGTCTGGATCACAAGTGATACCGAGAACCTGTATATAGCTTACAGATGCCATACAACGGGAGATCCGGTGAAAGCAAATGTCACAAACCGGGACAGTGGACTTTGGGAGGATGATTCAGTTGAGTTGTTCATCCAGCCTGATCCGGAAAGATCAGTGTACTACCAGTTCATCGGCAACAGCATCGGAACGTTCTTCGATGGCAAAGGAATGGACAGAGCCTGGAACGGTGACTGGACATATAAGACCAGTGTATCAGCCAATTCCTGGGATGGAGAGGTATCTATCCCTCTGAAGTCCATTGGGATAAACACTCCTCTGGACGGCACTAAGATCGGCCTGAATATCTGCAGAGACCATCAGACACCGAGTGGATATGGTTCAAGCTGGTCTAAGGTATCAGCCGGTTATCATGACACGGGAGCATTCGGCAGGCTGGAGTTCTCCTCTACAAAAGAGGCAACCCAGCAGGAAATGCCATTGCCTGGCCAGATAGCTGAGAAGCTGAGACCTGTAGAGACAAAGCTGACAATAGACTGGAAAGCCCTGGGCATAGACCCTGCAAAAGCCAAGCTTGTAGCTCCGGCGATCAAGGGCTTCCAGGACCATGCTACATTCTCCCCGAAGGATGACATCCCAGTGGAGCAGACTAAGGGATGGCTGCTGGTCTTGGAATAATTATGAAGTATGAATGATGAATGATGAATTGGGGGGCGCTTGCGGGCGCTCCTTTTTTTGTGCTTGCTTGGTTGATAGTGCAATTCGTTTTGGATTTTCGGTTACGGTAATAACGGGTTTTTGGTGAAACGAATCGAGCTCAGGAATGCTTATTTTGAGCGTGAGACAGTTCGTTTTTGCAATGTTAACGATGTTGTTTTTTTTCAGGTTCCCCCGGAGTGGTCTGTGGCTCAGCGAACATATGGGCTCTGCGGTTTGACCGGGTGCATTGTTTATTCACAGTATTCATCATTTTTCACTTTCTGCGAGGGAGTTCGTTCGGGAAACATTTTTATTCGTTTGGTATATCGAGCTTACGGCAAAATATTTGAGCTCAAAAGACTTGCTGAAACGACTCAAAACATCCAGTTTTTTGCTCAAACATGGGTGCTTTTTTATTGAAACATATCTGTAATGTTCAGAAATGTGCCAATTATTCTCTGAACTTTATTGCTTGCAGCGGTCGTTTTTTGGACGGTGGTAAGACATATATGACAAATAGGACTTATAGGACACATAGGACGGTTTTCTGGGTTTGAAGACTGGGCATGTATGCTGTAGCGCTGGATATTTATTTCCCATGATTATAAGACGCCAAGGAGGCGGTTTTGTATCAGTTTTGGCAGTATATTTTCATGGTATTTTGGTGACGGTTTCTTAAGGCATAATAAGATCATGATTTACAAATATCTTGGGAATAGTTTTTGAGAGCAATGCCTGGTTGCGGGTTTGCAGGTGTGTGAGTAATGCAAATTGGTTGATTGTTCATAGTATAATTGTATCTAATTATTATATCTGACGGATCTGTCGGATCTGACGTATCGGTCTCATTTTTGCATTAGTGAAGAATTCCTTTCCTATGATGAACGTTCTACAGATGCATTGATAGAAGCACTCGAAGATGAATATAATTATGTCCAGGTATCAGCAGCCGGGGTCTGGCAGATATCGGTGACCGGAAAGCAATAGAACCTATCAGGAAGCTGTTGAATGACAAAGATGAGTACGTTAGGTCGGTTGCTAAAGAGACGTTGAAAAGCTTTAAGGTTGATGTGTAAACGTGCAGGCTTTCGGGATTGATCAGGGGTAGATGGACATGGATGTCCAGGGAATAGGGTCGAGGGCATGGATCCCCTCGACCAACAGTGTCATGGATCCCCTCGACTAACAGTGCCATGGATGCCCTCGGCCATCGGGGTCCATCCTTCGATACGCGCTTCGCGCTACTCAGGATGAACGGATATTTGCTATATTTAACAGAATACTGTACTGTTGCGATCGGGCGGTTTCTGTTGAGCTTGTTTAGTTAAAGTGTTATCATACGTGAAATCTATGGGAGGCGGTATGATGTTTAGAGCCGGTAGTTCTACAGTTATTATTAATCCGCATATAGGGGACGATCTTAGTGGTGGATATGAACGCAGATTCATGGAGGGTATCAGAGACAATCTGGAGGCTAATGCATTTTACATTACTGATGGAACACAGCAGGTGTTACTTATCAACCTAGACCACTCGGGTCTATTGGAGCAGTCTTACTTCAGGCAGACCTGTGACCTGATAGAGGCCACAACCGGCATCCCTGCCCGCAATATCATCATTCACAGCACCCATACCCATGCGGGCCCGGACACTATGGGCCTTCTGAATGATGCTCCGGTAAATATCCGATATCTGAATGAGCTTCAGAACTGGATAAAGGAGGCAGCTGAGAGAGCGGTCAACTCCGCTCGTTCTGCGCGTGTTGGATGGGGAGAAGGCCAGGCCCACATAGGTTATAATCGCAGAGTGTGCTGGGCAGACGGCTCCCACAGCATGTATGGAGACCTTTCAAGACCGGATTTCACAGGAATTGAGGGCCCAGACGATCCTTCGCACACTATATTTTTTGCAATTGACGAACAGGACAAGTTGATCGCCATTATGCATGGAAACTGCTGCCATGCTACCTGCCTGCAGGCGGAACTCCGCTGCTCAGCCGATTATCCCGGAGAAGCCAGAAAACTGCTGCGGATGGCATTGTCCGAGGATTTGCCTGTTTTATATCTTCAAGGAGCCAGCGGCGATATAGCCCATTGGAACATCCTGCATCAAACGCATCAGGATTCCGAACGCAGATGCAGGGAAATGGCAACTGCACTTGCTTCAGAGACTATGAGACTAATCAGCGCTGCCGATCCAACTGACACTGTAGAATTCAATTACACCTATGAGGACATGGTTGTTCAGATCAGGTTCCCGGAACCCGATGTGCTGGAAGATGCCCGGAAAACTGTGGAACTTGGGGAGGAACAGGCAGGGCGATATAACTATGTGAACGCCCGGGACGGGATAATCAAGCTGCAGGAAACATATCAGGACAATCCTGTAGAAGTGATTCCCATCCATGCGCTGAGGATCGGAGACTATGCTATCATCACCAATCCATGCGAGCTATTCTGCAGGTTTGGACTTGATATCAAGGACAGGAGTCCTGCAAAGGTTACAGCGATAACGCAACTGGCGGACGGATACTCCGGCTACGTTCCGACAATTCCAGCGATTATGGGTGGTGGATATTCCGCTTTTGCCAAATACTGGTGTAGACTTGAACCTTACGCAGGATATAAGATCGTAGAATGCTCAGCAAAACTCCTCCACCAGCTTTGGCATTAGGGTTTTAACATATCCTGGTAGTCGAGTGAGGCGGAACTGTCAAAGCAAGGTGCATACTGCTTGTGCGCTGGTATCTGACCGATCTGTCGGATCTGACGAATCGGTCGGATTTATTTACTGGTGAATCGGCATCGGCGAGTCGGGACATCTGGTTGGCGGAATATGATGAGTTGAATCCCGTCCACTATCGGCGCAGGATGCGTTTTCCAAATAGATAGTGCTATTAGCTGCGGGGCCTTGCGTTGATTAAGATGCAAAGCATGGTGTAAATCGGCGTTCCCGCGGCATACCGCAACGGGCCCGGGTCTGAATGTTCTCGACGATCACGAAAGGTGAAGATAATATATTGAGTATTAGATCTAGCAGAATGTATAGTGACAAGCGTATTTTTACAGTATGCTTGATACTGGGTGTTCTTGTAGTTGTAGCTTTCTTTTTTTCAGTTTCACCCCTTCCGCATCCTCCTTTGTGGCAGATAGAGATGATAACAGAATTAAAGTTTCCCAAGGATTCCAAAGTTATCGGTAGCAACGGATCTTTCCTTTTTGGGCATAGAATATTTGCTAACATTGAAATTGACAAACAGTATCTAGACGTATTTATCAACTCTTTAAAACAACATCCACAAAAATCAGATGAATACACAAAGATGAAAATTGATTCCTTAAGCAGTGGAAAAACTGAATGGTGGCATCCAGAAAAGATCAAAAAACCTTTGTATTTTGACTTCGTAGTTAAGCATAATGAATCAACAAGACATTACTATATAATTGTGGATCTTAGCTACAAAACCAAAGCATACATTTATTTAGTATATTTTGCATAAAGACTTTTCGGTCTTTCGGTGCGTCAAGCAAAGCTTGTCTCATCTCACTGGTGTGAAATGCGCGGTTTGCAACTGCTCATTGACAGCCAGCATGCAGCCGTGACGACGGTTTCGGGACAGTATCTCCTTAAACAACAATTGCAAAGTGGAGATGGACATGGATGTCCAGGGAATAGGGTCGAGGGCATGGATCCCCTCGACCAACAATTCATGGATGCCCCCGAACAACAGAAGAGCACGCCTGGAATCCGGTTGCGCTGTGCTAGATTATGGTAAATATACTCCCTCTTCTTTTAATCTCATCCGGAGTATGTCTGTGTCTACATTGTGGGGGTTGGCATCTGATTTAGCGGCAAGAGCTGCTGCAAGTCCTGCAGCTTCTCCGGTAGCCAGGCAGACTGGCATTACCCTAACGCTGCCTTGCACAGGTCTATCGCATGATATAGACCTGCCAGCTACCAGGACATTTTGTAGATTTTTGGGAACCAGGCAGCGATACGGTATGCCGTGAGATTCTCCGGGACCATAACTCTCAACATTTACAGCACCAGCCAAATCTCCTCCCAGTTTGCTTTCGTCCCCGATTCTCACATGGCAGTCTATATAATAACTGTTCCTGCATATCTCATCCGGGAAGCTCTGCCTGGCGACATAGTCCTTTATCGTCAGGCAATAATCTCCAACTATTCTTCTTGTTTCCCGAATTCCCATCAGTGATCCTGTTGTGACAAGGAATGAATTGGCAAATGCTTTCGGGAAATACTCCGCCAATCCATTACGGATTTGCAGAGCGATTTTTCTGCCTTTCATCATAGCTCGGGACAGGTTCATCGGGTCGGTATTGTCTACATCAAGCAAGTGTCCCGCGTTGAATCCAACCGTAGAAGGACCGATCAGGATCTGACACATATGCAGGTCTACGACATCCGGATACTTGTCATCGTGATATATCTGCTGGCCTGGAGCAGTGAGATCGTTTGCAGAGTAGATAGAAGGACCATACTGATATGCATAGTCATCGACATTGGAGAGAATGAAACAGTGGGTTGAGTCCTGTACGCTGCCGTCAGCATCATCACCCTTCTTGAAATCCCCACCGGCCCATGCAACCAAATCTGCATCACCTGTGCAATCGACATATACTTTAGCCTTATAAGCTGTAAGTCCGGCTTTGTTGGTTAGCAGGATAGCGGATATCTGTCCATCTTCTTCCATTTCTACCGAACTGAGCATAGTGCAAAACAAAACTGTCACCCCAGCTTCGGTAACCATGTCATCATAAATACGTTTGAGCTGTTCAGGGTTAATAGCTACCCAGTCCAAGTGTTCCGGCTTAAAATGGGGTACACCCTTTTTAGCCTCCCCAAAGACTCTCTGTGCTAACCCTCTGTAAATAATCTTCTCGTGGTCTGAAAAAGGACACCAAGCGGGAACCAGTCCTGAAGTGCCCATACCACCAAGACATCCGGTTGCCTCTACCAGCAAAGTCCGAGCTCCTTCACGTGCGGAAGCAGTTGCTGCAGTACATCCAGCCGGACCTCCACCTATTACAATTACATCCCACGAATCATCAAAAGGAATCTCTCGCTGTTTTAAACAATATGCTGCCATCTTTACACTCCAAAGCCAGGCATAAAATCTCAAGCAAGAATTAGTATATTCCTGCCTGTGTCGATATGGCAATGCGATGGTGCAGGGCGAACGCATTAAAATTCATTATCCACAGATTTCGCAGATTTACACAGATTTTTTGGGAAAGTGAACCGCGAAACACACCAAACACGCGAAATTCCGGATGCATCCAATACTCTGCAAAAAAACAAACAGGTGGATATTGTAAGATGCGTTCGCACTGCACGATAGTGCGTAATTCAAGTATTTAGAAATAAGAGAATTGAGGGAAGTAGACGAACATATCCGTCCCCTGCCAATACTTGCGGTCCTCACAAAAATATTTAACTATTTAACAAAAACCTATTGACATGCATGGTGGGGTTGCAGTATTCTTAAAGACTTCGTTGAATTTAATGTGCCGTCCGGTTGACCCTTCCGGATATTTGCATCGGTCAGGTTTATCGTGGGCATTTGCCTGGTAGTTCCTTGTGGATTATTTGGTTATGCCAACCAGGTTCATATCCTGGAACCGGACGGCGCTTATATATGGTCCCGTAACTCAATTGGTAGAGTGCCTGTCCGGGGCAGCAATGCTTCAGACACTCCCTTTCCGCTATTTGCCTGCAAAGGCCGACTGGTCAGGGTTATCGATTCCAACGAGGAAGTTGCTGGTTCGAGTCCAGCCGGGGCCACTATTTCAGGAAGGGAGTTTCACGCGGAGACGCGGAGGGCGCTGAGGGGAATGCTAAATTCAGACTTGATGAAGTTTGGTGGATTGTGCGCACCCTTCGACTGGCTCAGGGTGAACGGATTCTCTTAATACAATAATAGAATTAAACTCACTGATGACAATTTCATATATGGCTCCGTAGCTCAATTGGTAGAGCGTCGACCTGATTTTTTCAGGTAATACCCTCTCCGCCTATTTGCCTGTGAAGGCCGACTGGTCAGGGTTATCGAAGATAGAGCCGGCTTGTTTTGAGTCGGATTGATGCTGGTTTCGAGTCCAGCCGGAGCCACTATCCCCTGTTGGGAAGGGAGTTTCACGCGGAGACGCGGGGGGCGCGGGGGGTATGTTAAATTCTGACTTGATGAAGTTTTAATGGTTTGTGCGCACCCTTCGACTAGTTCAGGGTGAACGGAATCTGATCTCACAACAGTAGACATATAGAATTGATAACAAATATATACATGGCTCCGTAGCTCAATTGGTAGAGCGCCGTCCTGACTAGCCTCAGGACATTCCCTGTCCAACTATTTGCTTGTAAAGGCCGACAGGTCAGGGTTACCGGTAGCTTCGGGTGGTTGCTGGTTCGAGTCCAGCCGGGGCCACTATTTTTCTGATGACTAAAGCCATGAATATTACTGAACGCTTTTCTGGTTTCCAGTCAAGCTGGGAATGACATGACTATAATCACTAATATGGACCATTACCTGGGAATGCACCCCATTTTCCAGTAAATAATAACAATTGTATACATGGCTCCGTAGCTCATGGGTAGAGCACAGGTACTGATCACTTTGTGGTCAGCACTTTCCCTGTCCGACTATTTGCCCGCAAGGGCCGACTGGTCAGGGTTACCAGTTTACTCACTGTGGGGTAGCCGGTTCGAGTCCGGTCGGAGCCTTAATATGTTTGGAAGGGAATTTCGCGCGGAGACGCGGAAGGCGCGGAGTTGGCAGGCTGGAAGCTTGCACCACAATTCTGGCTTTTGAATCGCGGATGGCGCGGAATTGTTCGGATTTCGCGGAATAGGGTATGTT
Organism: Abditibacteriota bacterium; assembly: GCA_942493375.1. Taxonomy (GTDB): domain Bacteria; phylum Armatimonadota; class UBA5829; order UBA5829; family UBA5829. The sequence continues at coordinate 3,162,793 of OW818698.1, forward strand.
GTCGTCATTACGTTTGGGACCAAGAGAAAGTGGATCATTCGTTTTTTCTAAGAAACCTGCGGGAAGGCAGGCTGGAAGCCTGCACCACAATTTTGGGATTTGAATCGCGGATGGCGCGGAATTGTTTGGATTTCGCGGAATAGGGTACGTTGTCGTCATTACGGTTGAGACCAAGAGAAAGTGGATCATTCGTTTTTTCTAAGAAACCTGCGGAGTCGGCAGGCTGGAAGCCTGCACCACAATTTGGGACTTTTGAGGAGGGGATTACAATGAAGTATGCCCGTGTTTTATCGAAGAAGAAGACCGGTCAGTTATTGCCGATACCTGGTGAGAATCAGGTCCGGAATAGTGCTGGTGGATTTGTGTATGCTGTGGATAAATGGCAGGCACTTCGGCGTTTCCTTGTCCTTGGGACTGAGGGTGGATCTTACTATGCTTGCGAGCAGTCTTTGACGCTTGAGAACGCGAAAAATGTCATAGCTTGTGCACAGGAAGATGGTGCCCGGACTGTTGAGGAGATTGTTCGGATCAGTGAGGCAGGTAGAGCTCCGAAGAATGATCCGGCTGTCTTTGCACTGGCTGTGTGCCTGGCATATGGGGATGACAAGACCAAGCAACTGGTTTGCGAAGCATTGCCTCGGGTCTGTAGGATTGGAACTCATCTGTTCCACTTTGCGGAGGCTGTCAACGATATGCGGGGTTGGGGTAAGATGCTGCGTATGGCTATTGCAAGCTGGTATGCATCTAAATCCGTGAAAGACCTGGCTTTCCAGGTTGTGAAATATCAGCAGCGGGATGGCTGGAGCCATAAGGACTTGCTTCGCCTGGCCCACGTGCATCCTGAAAACGATGTTGTTTCAGGTATATACGAGTGGATCTGCAGGGATAAAGTGGATGCTGGAAAGTTTGCAGAGACTGAAGCCCAGTTGATTTGGGCAGCTGTTAGCGCTAAGTCAGCGGACAAAGACAGGGTGATTGAGCTTATAAAGAACAATGGACTGCCCAGAGAGGCTGTGCCTACCCAGTATTTGAAGGACAAGGAAATATGGGCAGCTATGCTCCCAACTATGGGGCTGACTGCGATTATCCGAAACCTTGCCAATATGACAAGGTATGGCTTGATCAGTCAGGAAAAGTCCGAAGAGATGGGCTTCATTATCAAGAGGATACGTGATAAAGAGAACTTGAAGAAAGCGCGAGTTCATCCGATCCAGATCCTGTCTGCATTGAAGACCTATTCTGGTGGAACCGGGATCATGAGCAGAGGGGTTGATTATGCTCCTAATCAAAGGGTTGTGGATGCACTTGATGAAGCGTTCTACAAAGCTTTCGATAATATAAAACCTACTGGAAAGCGCTATTTGCTGGCGCTGGATGTTTCTGGTTCAATGACTTGGTGTGAGATAGCAGGAGTTCCTGGTCTTACTCCGAGAGTTGCATCCGCTGCAATGGCAATGGTAACTCTGGCAACTGAAAAAAACGTTCAGACGATTGCCTTCACAAATGGCCCGGTAGGGAATGCTAACGACTACAACAGTGCCGTGCATCCGATAAGTCTGTCAAAAAGAAGGCGTTTGGATGATATAGTAAAATATCTGGATGATATGCCATTTGGAGGTACTGACTGTGCTCTCCCAATGATATATGCGATGAAAAATAAGATCATGGTGGATGTATTCGTGATCTATACGGACAGTGAGACCTGGGCAGGAGATATACATCCTGTTCAGGCATTGAGAGAATACAGGAAGAAGTTCAATCCCGATGCCAGGCTGATTGTTGTCGGGATGGTAAGCAATGGTTTTTCAATTGCGGACCCGAACGATGCTGGCATGCTGGATGTGGTGGGATTTGATTCTGCTACTCCGGCACTGATGTCTGATTTCTCTTTGGGGAGAATCTGATATTTCATCTGACCGATCTGTCGGATTTGACGGATCGGTCTGGTTTGTTGGTGCCGAGATTCTTCACTGCGTTCAGAATGACATTAGCCCCGCTTGGTATTATCACCTTACATTTCCACACTGTTTCCTTGACATCCTCTGCACTCGGGTCGTATTCTGAGACGTGGGTTTTTGGTGAGGTGTGGGATTTGGGTTCTGTTGTTTTGATGGTTGTAGCGCTGGGGTTGGCTCCGGTTTTGGCTGGGGGGATGGGGGAGCTTGCTAATGGGTTTGTGCAGGTCCCGGTGATGTTGGCTGCGGCTTGGTTGGTCTTTGAGATCAATCGACGCAAGGTTAAGAGTATAACTTTGCCTGCTGGTAGTTTGACTCTTTTGGGTTTTCTTGTGTTGGCAGGAATTACCAGTTTGTTTACAGAGTGTGCTTATAACAGCATCAAGCAATGGATGTTCTGGTTTACTTGTATTACGGCATTTCTGGTCTGTGCTCAGTGTTTTGCTGATAAGAAGAAGGCAATGCTGCCTGTAGTGGTGTTGTCTCTGGTAGCTACGGCGATATGCCTTATGACGATCCGGGACCAGGCGATAATGAGCGGAGGCGGATCGGATTTTTGGAAGGCTGTGAGCTCGGGTGCGGAGATCAGAGTCTTTGGAACCTTTATCAACCCTAACTTCTTCGGCGGATTTCTGATTATAGCTATTCCGGCTACTATTGCCCTTTTCCTTTCCAGTGAAGGGATTATCGGGAATCTGATTTTCGGCGTTTCTGCAATCATTCAAATGTTCACTCTGGCACTTACCAGTTCGAAGTTCTCTACACTCGCATTAATTGCAGCTTTGGTTGTTTTTATTGTTCCTGTGGCTATCAAGAAACTCCTTACTAAACGGGAATGGATTAAGCTGGCATTATTGACTGGTGTAATACTCGCAGTGCTGGTGCCATCTACTGCATCCCTTAGGACTCGTGTAACGGAATCCTCTGCTGGAGGGACCCAGATCCACTCTACAGCATTCAGAATATACACCTGGAAAGCTACTGTTAAAATAATTGCCAGTAAACCTTTGTCCGGGGTTGGGCAGGGAAACTATGACATTGCGTTTCCCCGATACGCCATTGCGGCTCTGACAAAACACGCACATGAGAGCTTTTTGCAGATCGGAGCTGAGGGCGGAGTATTCACGCTGCTTGCTTTTATTGCGGGACTGATCGGGGTGGCGTTTGGGTGTGTGAAGGCTCTTTTGAAAACGAAGCGTGAACAAAACAAGGAGCTTGTGGGTGAGATTCTTCGGCTAGACGCATGGCCTGTTATTGGATGGGCAATAGTTGGCGGGTTGGTTGGTTCTGCTGCCCGGAACCTGGTGGATTCGGACTGGTTTTTGTTGGGAACGAGTATACCTTTCTGGGTGATGGCTGGGACACTGGTGGCTGTGACAGGCGCTGGTGGGAAATCTATAAAGCTTAGCAACATTTATTCGGGGAGTGTGTATGTTTTATCGGCATTGTGCCTGGTGTTCTCTATACAATTTGCTGTTGGGGATTACCGGGCTAACGTGGACACTGCTTCTGATCGGTTCGAAGCGGCTGTTGAAGTTTCGCCTTGGAATCCTGTATATCACAGAGCCTATGCATTGAATGGAGCTTCCAGTTCCGAGGATGCACTCGATGCTGCGAGCAGGGCTGTATCGTTGGCACCTAAAGATGGGGCGAATTATTTCTGCAGGGGTCTTATATACCTGACACGGAGGGAGCCAGAAAAGGCGATACCGGAGCTGGAAAAATCTCTGGAACTGAACCCCCACTCTACTCAGGTGATGAAAATGCTTTCTGATATATACCAGCAGGTGGGGAATCAGACGGCAACTGAGGCGGTTCTCAATAAGATGCTGGCACAGGAAGATTCACCTTATGAGACTATAAAGGGTATTCCGGAGCTGGTGGATACTAACTATTCGTTTGCACACGCTTATTTCGGGCGGAAATTGCTGGCTCAGGGTAAGTATGCGGAGGCTCTGAAGAGCTTTAAGCAGGCTGTTGACAGACTGGAGAGATGGCAGAAGGGCGGTCAGTTCCTGGATATTGCAAGGGCTTCCGGGGCGCTTTCGAAGGAGGAAGAGCAGAAAAAGCTTGATCTGCTGAAGGAGTGTTACGAAGATATGGCTTTCTGCTATACCAAACTGGGGAAGGCTTCTGTTAAGTAGTTTTTGGGAATTTTTGACAGGATTAACAAGATTCACAAGATTAACAGGAATGGATTTTTGTAGGGCTTGAGTATACGCTGGGGGATGAGATGAATTATATTACTCGATTATTTGCATTGATTTTTGTGGTTTTCGGTTGGGGAAGTGCTTGTTTTGGGGGTCCTATTGTGTTGGCTCGTGATGGGGGGAGCTCCTATAGGGTGGTGATTTCGCGTCAGGCTTCGGAGACTGAGGAGTATGCGGCTAAGGAGCTTACTTACTTTTTGGGGGAGATTTCGGGGGTTAAACTGCAGGTTATTACAGATGCAGTGCAGACTTCGGGGCCGGAGATTGTTCTTGGGAAGACAAGTAGACTTAGTTTGAGCGATATTCCTGCCAAACTGCGTCCTAAGAAGCAGGAAGGGTATGTGATTTACCGGAAGGGAGATTCTCTTTATATATTGGGGGGCATACCCCGGGGAACTCTGTACGGGGTGTATGATTTGTTGGAGATGGAGCTTGGGTGCAGATTTCTGGCTCCGGATGTGAACTATATCCCGAAGCATTCCCATCTTTCGATTGATTTCAAGAGCCGGAAGTATGATCCTCCGATGGAATACCGGCAGATATGGACTCCTCTGAGTAACGAATGGCTCACGCGACGGCGCATGAATGTCAACGGTCCTGGCAATATCATCCCGATTGAATCGAAAACAGGCAACATCCCCTGGATTCGTCCTACGTTCTGCCATTCTTTTGGTGTTTTGATTCCAGCGAGTGAATATTTTGCGGAGCATCCAGAGTATTTTGCATTGGTTGATGGAAAGCGGGTCGGTAGAGTCCGTGGGGATACTGCGGACTCACAGCCATGTCTCAGCAATCCTGACGTTTTCCGGATTGTTCTGGCTCGAGTTAAGCAGATTGCTATGGATGCACAGCGACAGGACCCTACCGGGAACAGCGGCCGAATATTGATAACTGTCTCTGAGAATGATAACGATTCATTCTGCCAGTGCGATAACTGTAAGAAGATAAATGCAGAAGAAGGGAGTCCTTATGGCGGGACCTTGATGCGGTTTGTAAATGGAATTGCCAGAGAGATTGCTAAGGACCATCCCAATGTGGACATCGAGACCCTGGCGTATGGTCAGATGCCTGCTCCTCCAAAGACGAAACCGGAAAAGAATGTGGTAATCCGTTGGGCCAGATGGCTGACGAATGCTTACCCATTGGATTCTAAAAGCAACAAGAACAACTGGGGGCTGTATAACGAGATACGGAACTGGCATAAATCCAACACTAGAGTATACCACTGGGGGTATTATACATATTTCGGAGACTACCTGGCCCCGTATCCTCACTTGAATAATCTGGACAACAATATCCGGATTCTTGTGAAGAATGGAGTGACCGGTATGTTCGGTCAGTGTGCCAATGAACCGGGAGCGGAGCTCCTGCAACTGCGCGCCTATCTTCTCACACAATGTATGTGGAGACCAGAGACCAACGGCAGAAAGACAATTGAGGAGTTCTGTCATCTGTATTATGGTAAAGCCGGTAATAAAATCCTTGAGTATGTGAACTATCTGAATAACAATTTCAAGGATAAGGTAAAGACCGAGGATTTCCCGGATTCTTTTGTAGTGACAGCTAATCAGCTATTGTCGGAGGCAGAGGGTCTGGGAGAGAACGCTGAGATCAGGCACCGGGTGGCTGTTGCCAGAATGCCTATATGGAAAATGATGCTGGAGAGGTCTTACACTGCTATCGGAAAGGTTGTTGACCTACCAATCGATTGGAATTTCAAATTTGACGCTGATGATTCAGGACTTAAGGCTGAATGGTTCAAACTGACTAGTTTTACGGGTTGGCAGACGATGAAGACTACCGACTGGTGGACTAATCAGGGTGAAACCAGGCGCGGAATAGGCTGGTATGCTGCGACCTTTGAGATACCGAATGGCAAGGCAGATGAGCTAGCCCTGTTCTTTGGGGCTATTGACGGGTATAGCGATATATATGTTGACGAGGAGAAAATCGGGGAGCAGAAAATCGATCCTGCGTATACCTGGAATAAACCCCTGTCTGTAAAGCTGCCAGCGACAATTGGTACAGGCAAGCATACAGTAGTTGTGAGGGTATTTAAACCGAACTTCCTGGCGGGTATATGGCGACCGGTAACTGTTGTTGATAACAGCCAGCCAATACCGGCAAATATCAGAGAAGCCGGGGAACGGTTTATAAGTGTGGGAAAGAGTATAAATCTCATTATGCTGCGTGAGAGCAGTGAGACTGCAGAGGGCAGCTATTATCCAGTGATACAGGCGTTTCTGGATTCGCATAAATAGGTTGTGGGATTATTTAGACAGGATTAACAAGATTTACATGATTAACAAGAAGGGAATTAGTCCTATTAATATCCTGACTGAAAATAGGATATACTGTAAATAACAAGAGACTATAGTCTTGATAGGGTTGGCATATGGACTACGGATACCTGACGTGTCTGGATCGCGCAAGGGAATTTGTGCAGGCTGCTGAACTGTGTCTTGAATATAAGTTATATAATGCTGCAGTAACCCGGGCGTATTATGGTGCACTGCACGCAGCAGTGGCAGCGCTACATTGTTATTACAGCGATTTGAATGCAAAAGAGCTACTGAGTAACAATGTGCACAGTCGGGTTCCGAGTGAATTCGATAATCGTTTCACAAACAAAACGAAAGTGTTCGTACAACAGAAAGGGGTACTTCATGAGTTGCGTGAACTCCGGCATGATGCAGATTATAGAAACGGAGTAAGCGATAAGAAGAGCTCAAAAGCCGTGGTTAGAGCCAGGGTACTTCTTGATACTATTCTCATGAAGATGGAATCAGATGGACATCTTACGGAAATTAGTTGAGCATCTGAAGTCTCAGATCCTTGAGGCTTGTCCAGATGCGGAAATTGAAGAGTCGGCTGAGACTACAGCCAATCATTATGATCTGCAACTTACGGTGCGTCTCCCTAGCGACTGGTCTGCTAACACTGTGGATGAATTTCAGGACTGGGCTCGGAAACTGACTTATGATATATTGATGGATTTTAATATCGATATTGAGGTTAATGTGTTTAACCTGACCTGGGATCAACAGGAGCTGTTGAAATGGATATATTTGAACTTCCCTGAAATTACTACGGAAACGCTCGTAGCTAGCGGGATCGGGTATGATAGAATGTTAGCAGGTGAGCTCTATGATTTTCAGGACAAACGCACTACCGAACAAGTGATCAATCTGTCCGATACTGCGCGGAAAGACAGGGATTATATACTGGAGAAATACGGTAAGAAAGAGCGTACTATTGTTGCCTGACACTATACACTGACCATTACGGTGAACCCGGCATGTGAATATGTTTCAATTGATATCCTCGCATATTGACTACTCTGTATGCGGGGATTTTTGTTATTACGGTATTGAAAAGGTATTTGGAGAATATTATGAAGATGACTGCACAGGTAGACCCTATGTTTTTGTTTCAGGTGGGACTGCTTATAGTAGCGTTCTTGTTGATATCTGTGATTCCGGCTGCCGGCAGGGAACGGGCACGGTTTGATTCGGGGTGGAAGTTTACTCAGGAAGATTTGGCATCCAGCCAGTTATTCGGGATTGGGACAGCGATTACTGAATGGCGGTGGCAGGCTGCTAGGGATGATATGACCAGCGATCTGTCTCCTGCTGCTCCCGAGTTCGATGATTCTCAGTGGAAAACTACGAAGACTGGCTGGGATACGTTTAACGGTAGAATTGGTTTCTCGTGGTATCGCACAACTATACCTGCAACGAAGGATCCGGTGACCATTCATTTTGAAGGTGTAGATGACAATGCAACCGTGTTTTTGAACGGTAAGCGGTTGCTTTATCATGCAGGATGGAATGAAGCTTTTGATGTCGATATCTCATCTGCAGTAAAAGCCAATGGGCCTAATGTCTTGGCGATACTTGTTGAGAACACTAATGGAATTGGCGGGGTGATCGGCAGTGCAACTGTTGCGGATTATGGTGAAAAGTATCGGATACCATATCTTGCATACAGTTTCGATGACTCGAAGTGGCAGAACGTTCATTTACCTCACGATTTTGTTGTCGAAAACCCTCCTGGTCCCAATGGAGATGGTTCTCATGGTTTTCGGGCTAAGGGGATCGGGTGGTACCGAAAGGTTTTTACTCTCCCTAAGTCGGATAAGGGCAAGACTCTATGGCTTGAATTTGACGGTATCTACCAGGGAAGCAAGGTCTGGTTGAACGGGGAGTTTTTGGGTACACATCAGAGTGGATATACCAGTTTTCATTATGATATTTCCAAAGTTGCATTATATGGCGCAAAAAATGTTCTTGTGGTTCGTGCGGATTCTACCCACAACGAGGGTTGGTGGTATGAGGGGGGTGGGATTTACCGGCATGCATGGCTGACAAAATTGCAGCCGGTGCATGTCTCTCACTGGGGAACATTTATTACGAGTGTTGTCCCGAATGGCGATAAAGGACGTTCTGATTCTGCTGAAGTTACTATACGGACGAGTGTGGATAATGACACGCCTGCTGATGCTGATTGCGTGCTTGTTTCCAAGATTATGAATCCTAAAGGGAATGTTGTTGCTACGATTAAGAATAGCATTCCAATAACTAAAGGATCGAATCCGGAGTATACACAGGTTGTGCAGTTGAGTAAACCGATGCTTTGGAGCTGCGATAAACCGAATGTTTACCGGCTTAGAACCAGTCTGATTGTCAACAAAAAGACAGTGGACAGCTACGATACCCCGTTTGGTATCCGGACGATTCGGTTCGATGCGGCCGAGGGGTTCTTCTTGAATGGTAAACGGGTGGAGATAAAGGGGACCTGTAATCATCAGGACTTTGCGGGTATCGGGACTGCGCTGCCTGATTATGTGCACTATTATAAGCTGAAGAAGCTGAAGGAGATGGGATCAAACGGTTATAGATGTTCTCATCATCCTTTTGCGGCGGAGTTGATGGATTATGCGGACCAGATGGGATTTCTGGTGATGGATGAGAACCGCAAGCTCGGGGATTCTCCGGAAATAATTTCTCAGGTAGAGAGTATGGTCCGAAGGGACAGGAACCATCCGAGCGTTATTATCTGGTCTATGTGTAACGAGGAAGGGCTGCAGGGAACTCCTGAGGGTGCAAGGATGTTTGCTGCGATGAAAGCAGCTACACTCAGCCTGGATACTACGCGGCCTGTATCCTGCGCGATGAACAGCGGATTCGGGAACGGTATTTCAGGCGCTCAAGAGATACAAGGGTTCAATTACAATACCGGGGAATATGACAAATTCCATTCCATGTTTCCAAACCAGCCCTGTTATGGATCGGAAACTGCGAGTACTCTGACTACCCGGGGGGAGTATGTTGATAACAAGGAAAAATGCTTTGTAACCAGCTATAACCTTACAGAATGGGCGTGGAAACCGATTGCGGAGCGTCCGTGGATGGCTGGGGGATTTGTTTGGACTGGATTCGACTATAGAGGAGAACCGACTCCTTATGGCTGGCCTTGTATAAATTCACATTTCGGGATAATGGATACATGCGGATTCCCTAAGGACAATTACTATTACTATCTGGCAGTCTGGAAAGATAATCCGGTTGTCCATATAATGCCTCATTGGAACTGGCCGGGCAAAGAGGGGCAGAATATCCATGTGGTTACATTCTCCAACTGTGAACGAATTGAGCTGCTGTTGAACGGGAAGAGCATAGGTATGCAGGACGTGGAAAGGTTGACACACCTGGACTGGAACGTGCCTTATGCTGCCGGGAAGCTTGAGGCGATTGGAACTATTGGCGGTAAAGAAGTCACTAGGGATATAGTTGAGACTACCGGGATTCCTGCAAAGATTCGACTGCGCCCGGACCGGACAAAGATACTTGCAGACGGGGAGGATGTGGCTATAATTCCTGTTGATATTCTGGATTCCAGCGATAGGGTTGTGCCGACTGCGGACAATCTGGTGACATTTGAGGTAACAGGCCAGGGAACGGTTGACGGAGTGGGCAATGGGAATCCGTCGGATTTGGACCCTGATAAGGCGAGTCAGAGGCATGCTTTTAATGGGCACTGTATGGTGATTGTCAGGCCTACTGAGAAAGCTGGGAGTATTACGATAACTGCCAGCTCTGTGGGGTTGAAAACAGCGACAGCAATGATTACCAGCAATTGATAAAGCAACAAGATCCTGCTCCGGATGCGATCTGTCGGAGCAGGATATTGTTTTATTGCTACTTCGTGCGTTTTGCCTGTCTTTGTAGATATTTGTTGTAGTTTCCCTCTACGTCGGCGCGGTCGAGGAAGTCGGGTTTGGCTCCGTGTTTTAGGAGTTGCTGGGTCAAGTGGTCATAGGATGGGCCGGTGGCCAGGGTGTGGGTCAGGATGGTTATACCACTTGAGTTTCTAGCTTTCAGGTTGACTCCGTGATCCAGAAGTATCATAAATATCTCTTTGTTTCTCTGAGAAAGAGACTCAAAGATCATGGGGGTTCTGTACTTGCAGTAGTTTGGATCTGCACCTTTGTCCAGCATTCTGCGGGCTGTTGCTGTGTTTGGTGGCCAGACTGACTTATAGAGTGCATCATTGCGGAGATTTGGTAACTCAAGTACTATTAGAAACATAAATCCGATGATTATAACAACGATTGAATAGCAAGTCCACCTTGTAATACTGCCATATACGGAATTGTAGTAATCATAGTCATTAAGCTTCCACGACCAGAATCTGGTGGTAGCATATTTTATAAACATGGCAGAAAAATAGCCTTCAGAATAGCAAAAAATATAACTCAACCCAGTGTGGGAATTCGCGGACAATCCGGGCACAACGGCAAAAAGCATATATATACCACCAATGACAGCCAATATTGTTAGCGGTATAGCTGTGAGCCCTACACGCCATTTCATATCACCCAGTTTGTCCATAGAAATGCTCCAATAATGATGTCGGCAATACCCTATTTCAGGTCTTTGTATCTGAGTTGACGTTTTAGGTATTGAGCATATAGAACGGTCAGGTGTCTGTTTTCTCCGAAGTCCGTTTTGGCTCCGGCTTTTACAAGTGTAGTGGTGATCCTGTCCATTCCGGTTTCCAATGGATCCTGCAGAATGTCGCAGCCATCCTCCGGCCAAACATTTATCTTTGACTTATGCTTGATAAGAATGTCTATTGTCTCAATAGCCCTCTCACTTACTGCTACTCCGAGTGGGGTTATTCCATCCTCGTTTTTGATATTAGGATCTACGCCTTTGTCCAACAGACTACTTACTATTTCGGCATTATTCAAACGTACAGCTTTCCAAAGAAAATATTCTCGTCTTGAATGCGTGCTCAATATCAGATGCAGGCCTATTATGGCAAGGATAATAACTGATGTGATCACACGCCAATCTTTTTGTTTTTTCATCATCTGGGAAAGGATTTCAAGGGCATGCAACTTTTTGGCCCAGCACCAACCGGCTGTCCAATAAAGAATAGTACATACAATCGAAAATGCAAGTAGAGTTACTTCCATAGCAAATGTCGGCGACAAGTCATTTACCTGCCAGTACCAATTCCTATTGATAATAGCCAACGGCACGCATATAAGGCTGACGATGAATAAGCTTCTGCTTCTCAGTTCCTGTTCTGTGATCATGCGTGCCTCCGCCAACTAAAGCTGACATATGTTCATATATATTTGGAGATTAATGAAGTATAGCACATTGTCTACTCGCATTGCTATGGCATTGTTGTGTTTATGGTGTTTGAATGAGGACGGTGCGGGGAAATGGGTAGTTTCTTCGGCATAGCTGGTGCATCGGCATCGACGCTGCGGGGCGGAGGGTTGTGGTAGGCGAAAGATTGTACCCCCTACGCTTTGATACCGATGCATTGTAATCCACAGGTAGAATCTTCGGTATGGCTGCTGCATTTGATGCGATAGGGGGAAATGGGTAGTGTCTTCGGCAGAGGTGGTGCATCGGCATCGGCGCTGCGAGGCGGAGGGTTGTGAGAGGCGAACTCTAGTATCCCCTCCGCTCTGATACCGATGCATTTGTAATCCAGGGGTAGAATCTTCGGCATAGCTACTGCATTTGATACGACAAGGGGGATTGGGTTGTTTCTTCGGCATAGCTGGTGCATCGGCATCGGCGCTGCGGGGCGGGGGGTTGTAGTAGTCGAACTCCTGTATCCCCTCCGCTCTGATACCGATGCATTTGTAATCCAGGGGTAGAATCTTCGGCATGGCTACTGCATTTGATACGACAGGGGGGATTGGGTTGTTTCTTCGGCAGAGGTAGTGCATCGGCATCGGCGCTGCGGGACGGTGGGTTGTGGGAGGCGAACTCCTTTACCCCTGCGCTCTGATACCGATGCATTTTCATTCCCGTAGAGTTACATTACGAACTTCGGGCGACCGCATAGGGATCGCCCCTACTATCGTTAACTCTTCGGCAAGGGTGGTGCATATTCGAACGGGTTCTATTGAGATATTTTGTAGAAGAGGATTCTGTAGTCTCTTTCTCCTCCTACTTGTGTGCCCAGGAGGCCTTGCAGGTTGTAGTTGTCGTAGAGGCGGGCTCCTCCGTCTGAGTAGCTGGTTACTACCAATTTGTTGTCGGGGGTGAAGGTCAGGCCGTATGGGTCTTTGTTGCCATCTAGTATTTTTGGCTCGAGTTTGTTGGATTCCCGGTCCAGGATGGCTACAAATCCCTTGTTGTCTATACCTGCGATACCTGTGACAGATACGTACAGGTGACCATCGGTGCCGACTTTGATGTCTGAAAAGACTCCCTGGCCTCTTGCAAATGAGCGTTTGTATTCTCCACTATCTATGCTGATCTGCAGTATCTCTCCGGAGCCCTGGCTGCATACGAAGAGGTTACCTTTCTTGTCAAAGGTGATCCCATCTCCGTATTTGAAGCTGCCTGCGCTTGAGAATACATCTCCATAGTTGTCTACACCCGGTTTGGGTTTTCCGGTGAGAGTGTAGCGGGCTATGTAGTCTTTACAGGCTACGTAAATATTCTTGTCAGGTCCTATGGTCAGACCGGCGGGACTTATGAGACCTGTTATGATTGTGCCTTCTTTGGCTCCGGTGTAAGCATCGAACTTGATTACGCTCCCTGTTTTGGTGCAGGATGCGAATATTTTGCCGTTGTAGAATGCCAGGCCACTGAAACTGTTTTCGGTGCTGGAAACAAGCGCGGCTCCCTCCAGACCTTTGGCAGGTGCAGGGACGACTTTGGTTGGATTCTCTGTGTCGTATATATATCTACTCAGCACTGGCCTTGGTGTATCTCCCTGAAAGGAATTGCCCAGAACCATATAATACTTTTCTGCAGTTGCAGGAATGGTGCAGAGCAGAATCAATGCAGCTAAGATGATTTTGATTTTCATAATAAAACTCCTAACTCAAACGATCCGGTATGCTTGTGAACCGTTACATGGACACAATTTAAACAGTCATTTAATCTCACGCAAAGCCGCTAAGACGCAAAGAAGGGAATTGCAATCAATCATGCTATTCACAAGTTGACCGCTGCGTAAGGCATTCTGTTTCGGGTGTAATTGCAAATTGCACCCGAGCGTAGTACTACTACAAAGCCAATAATAGTCGTAACGGCTCTCCTTTCTTAGCGCCTTTGCGGTTTTGCGTGAGAATTTATATTATTTGGTTCAAAAGGTCAGTTCGCCAGCGGTGTAGGGTCGATCTACTGCGTATAGCGTCACGGGTTTCCATATTCCGCCCATTCCGAGGCCGTTGAAGACTCGGACAGCCAGGCGGTTTTCACCGTCTTTGTTCAGATACTGTGCTGCATCTATCAGGAAAGGTTCGCTCCATAACACTGAGACGGGTTGTCCGGTGGAGGCGACGCTTCTTTCGCAGACCATTTTGCCGTTTAAGTAGACCCAGGCCTCTTCATCTACTGCGCCAAACAGTATGTATAGATGCTTGGCTGTGAGGAATTCCTTTGGGACTGTGAATGTCTGGAAATACCATGCGAATCCGACATAGTCCGGGAATCCCTGCTTTTCCCAACCGAATCCGGCGTTGCTGCGGACTCTGGACATACCATCTGCATCAATCCCCTGTGTTGCGGTTCCACCACCGAATGCATTTTCAGCTTTAGCTGGTTTGTAGAATTTTGTATTGTTGAACCACTCTTCTTTGATCCCTTTGTTGTCGGGGTCTGTGATGAATCCCCAATCGTTGGAGAGTTCCTTTGAGGGCGGTGCAACGCCGGTGGCAGTCAGGGCTGCTTCCCATTTGTCCAGCGATTTGCTCATTACGTTCATCTCTGAAAGAGAGGTTATGTTACATTTTCTGCAGATGGATACGAACTCATCATAGAGCTTCTTGTAAGCCTCTTTATTCTGCAGAGCGCCACCTTTGATGTCTTTACCTTTTATAAAATCCCGGAACTCCGAGAAGTAACCGATCCCCTGTGAAAGCTTCAGATATAGGAGAGAGACTTTGATCTTTTGAATTCTCTGTAGCATGTCTTCGCTTTTGGCGAGTTTCTCAGCTTGCGTGATATACTGCCAGGACTTGTCCATAAACTCAGGGGTGAACATAGGGCCATCCGGAGCGTATGAGCACTGGAGGTTGTTCATAAGTGGATTGTCTGACTTGACTCCGCACTTATGGGGAAGTGCGTGGTATTTCTCCCAGAAGTTCCACATCAGCATATTGTAGTTCCAGACCGGAACGGCTGCCTCTTTGTAGTAGCCCAGTATGAAGTCCTTCATGAGCTTCTTTGTGTCGAGGTTTGGATCCCAGAGCTGTTTGGACCAGACCCATGACCTCATTTCAGCCATATCACAGCCATACGACATAGAATCACCCTGCAGCATAATGCCCCGGGCGTTGTTGGCCATGTAGAACTGTATGTTCTTTTGCCAGACCGGCATATTAGCCATTGGAACAAGCCAATGAACGTAGTCACACGGGTAGTCCCAGATGTAAATCTTTGCGTTTATCGCAGCCCAGGCTTTCATTGCTGACTGGAACTCGGTGGATTCAGTTATGTGGCAGAACTGGTATTTCCAGGCGTGAGAATCGGTGCACAGTTGAACAGCAACATTAGCACTTGGACGCAGGTTCTTTGGAGGGTAGAATGTATCGAGATAAGCCAGGGACATAAATGTGGCATCCGGGAACTCATCTTTGAGTGCATCTGCTATTTTGTTGATGAAGAAGATCATACTCCCTGATTTGGAGCCTTCGGCTTTATCGATAGCGCTGCAGTTGGCACATTCGCAATAGCCTCTGCCATCATTTGGAGATATGCTGATGATGTTGCAGTCGGGATAGAACTTCAGGCAATCGCGCGCCTTCTCAATACCCTCCTTGATAACGTCGGGATTGGTTACACAGAGCTGGCTTGGTTGGCGTTTACCTTTGATCTCAGCGAAATACTCAGGATGAGTGGCAAAATCAACTGAAGGGTCAAATATACGTGCGTATGAGTGCACAAACCAGGAGTATTTAGAGTTCCCACCCCAGTTTTTTGGAATGGTAGCATAAGGAGCATTGGTCTTGTTGCGCAGGGACCAGTTGGTCTCCCAGGCTTCAAGGTAGAACGGATCGCGGATATCGAGTTTGGGAACAACAGTTCTGCAGACTGGTTTGAATGCGAGGGTCTTCATTTTAGGAATATCATTGGATCCCAGTGCATACCATCTGCAACCAAGGTCTTCTTCCAGCAAAGAATAAGCACCGCTTATTGCACCACGGAGGCCTCCGCCATATATGAAGAGCCTGTTGCCTCTGACATCGATGGCGTATCCCTCTTTGCCGAGGTTTTTACGCTTAATACCTGAGGTTTTGAGTAAGTTGGTATCGCTGATGCTGATCTCATATCCGGACGGTTTGAATCCTGGTCCTTCTGAGACTATAGGAAAAGCGGCCCCGCTGATCTGTTCGAAACGAGAACTGATGATTGCTGCTGCCTTCTTTTGTGCATCATTGGCATTCTGGGGTATGACAATCCGGTATTTAGTCTTGCCTTTGTCTGCAAAGACCATTTGTTTGGCAGGTGTGCCTTTGGGTTTCAGGCTGTTCTGCCAGTCCTTTGGCATCTGCGCAGAGCAGGCTGTGCAGAATGAGGCCAGTATTATTGTTAACAATAGAATTCTCATGCAAACGAACTCCTTAAATATGTATCAACCAATGCTATTATTATGAGCGCAATATGGAGCTGCGGTAAAGCTGTTCACCGGTTTTTAGAGAACCGCTAAACACGCGAAACACGCGAAAAGGGAATGGTTTCATAGTGGACGGCACTTTATGTTCAGATAGATGCGTTCGCTCTTTAATTCCATTCACTACGTTCAATTATTCACCGTTTTTAGGAGAACCGCTAAACACGCTAATCACGCGAAAAGGGAATGCTTTTCAGAGTGGACGGCTATTTACGTGCAGATAGATGCGTTCGCTCTGTGAAGCAGATCCTTCACTGCGTTCAGGATGACACCACTGAGATCCTTCATTTCATTCCGGATGACAGAATTTTATCAGTCTTAAAAAACTGGTCTCCCAGGAGTTAACCGGAAGACCATTTGATCATAGCTCATCAAAATATTTTTAATTACAGGGCACGTGGGTTCCACAGCGGACTGGGTGTTGGGTAGAACAGTGTGCCTGTGCAGAGCATCCATTTGACGTGACCATCAGCGAATGCAACGTTAGCTCCTCCGCTGTGCAGGGTTGTTGCTGCCATCATCCAACCCCAATAGGTTGGTTGGTAGGCATTGGCGAATACTCCATACACTATGTTGTAGTCCAGCAACATGACTACTTCGGAAGGTTTTGTGAGAGTACTAAGGGATATAGCGTTTTCTACAGGATCATAAACTGCACCACCGGAGATCTCGCTGCTGTATCCATAGCTCATTACGTCCTTTGCTATAGCAGACGGACATTCATATAACTTCCAACTCTTCACATAGGGATTAGTGAAGTCTGCCCAGGTTATGTAGTTTCCCTGACCATTTGCGACTTGTCCCGGGTCGGAGATGAAGTGTGCTCCCGGCATGTTGGGATCTGTCTGCGGGACCATTCCGTTTCCGGCATACGCCGGCGGAAACATTTCGTCATAATCCTGGGTGTACTGTTGTATCCCCAGACCAATCTGCTTAAGATTGCTTGCACATGAACTCTGCCGTGCTTTTTCTCTGGCCTTAGCGAACACGGGGAAAAGAATGGCTGCCAGTATTGCTATAATAGCTATAACAACCAGCAGTTCGATTAAGGTAAACCCTTTTTTCATTTCAACCCTCCATTTATTTTGTATGATTGTTTATTAGGTTTGACGTAAAACTTATTTAGTATGATAACATGAGAATCGGGGTTTGTCAACGGGATAATAAATATTTATTAACCCGTAGTCATTTGAATTTTTCACGCAAAGCCGCAAAGGCGCTAAGTAGGGAAACGAAGATTGCTCTTGGTTTGGAAATCTGGTAATATCAGGCGGATGTCAGACATTGGCCTTGATGTGGACTGATATCTACAATTCGGCTTCAATCTATATTCCAGAGGTGACGGATGAAATATATATTTATCATACTAGCTTTATTACTTATGTGTGTGACTGCGGCGGGTGCATCGACTCAGGCTATTAATGCACCTTATCTTGCTAAGGCTCCTGTTATAGACGGTGTGATTTCCGGAAGTGAGTGGGATCAGGCTTCCGGGGCTCCGGTGGCACTTGATTTTAAGAGCGGTCAGGCGGCTGCGGTTACATCTGAGTTTCGCATCGGGAGAGTCGGGGATACTCTCTATTTTATGTTTGACGCCAGTCGGATCGGTCGTCTGCCTCTGGCCCAGAAGCGGGATAGAGATGGGGCAATGTGGGATGATGACGGTGTTGAGGTCTTTCTGACTTCCGGGAAGACTAAAATACATACTATTATAAATGCCTATGGGGATATATATGACGCAGCGGGGCAGATAGGACCATTAAGTTCTAATCTTATGGATACAAAATGGAATGCAGAGTGGACGATCCGTGCGCAGACTGTTCAGCCCGGCAAACTGGTGTCCGGGGGATTTATAATAGAAGGAGCTTTGAGTCTTTCTAATCTTCAAATTGTGTTACCTAAGGACTCCGATCAATGGGGACTGCAGATAGCATTCAACCTTCGGTATCATAATCCGATGGCAGTATGGCATGTCCCGGCAGCGGATGCATTTCAGACTGACTTTGGTAAATTAACATGGGGAGGCAAGACAGCCCGGATATCCAGGATTGCACTAGCTAAAGCTGGAGCTGGATTATCTTTTACCGGTGAGTTTACTGAACCTGCGCAGGTTACATTCAATGGAGACTCAGAATCGGTGACTGGAAATATTCAAAAGGTATTCGAGATGCCTGCTGACCATAAATATGCTGTATCTGCAATTGGTTCATTGTTTAATTATGAAATGTTGGGGAGTGTTCCCAATGGCGTGGAGCTGGATTCGACCTTTATCAGTCCAAATGGAGATGGCTTGAATGACAAGCTCTCTGCGAGCTTTTTCACGATCCCAGGAGAGACATTTTCTGTCGATTTAACCGATAAATCCGGGATATCCATGGGATATATCGTCCATAATAAGATAGCTAATTCCGACAAGAGTGTGATTGAATGGAACGGCAAGGTCGGTAATAAGAGACTACCTGATGGGGACTACACTATCAGATTACTTGGGGGAACCAGCGACAGCGTTACGGGAACGGCAGCAGTGAAGCTTGATTCTTCAGTCAAGGTTTCAAAAGTAAAGTATAAGGTTAAGTCGTCTTTCCCGATAGGAACCTGGTTTGAAGGCCACCCCGGAATGGCGAAGTCTCCCTGGGATCCTGCTGGAGCGGAAGCGTTTTATGACAAGCATTTCGGGATAATGGAAGCAAACGGAATTAACTTCGTTGCTGTGCCGAACCTCCCTGAAAACTTACAGGACCCACTGCTCAGAATGGCAGAAAAGCACAATATCGAAATTGCAATGTTCGTGGCATCGTTATACGATCTGGTGGGGAGTAAGGAAAGAGTTACCGAAGCTGATGTATTAGCTGCGTGTAAAAAAGAATTTGCCAGACTGGGCAAGTATCCTGCACTGACACGTTACCAGGTAAAGGATGAGCCATTCCCAACAGAGATCCCCAATTTGTTAACAGTCCAGCGTATACTGGCGATGGTTGATCCGAGCAGGCCGGCTTTCTCTTGTTTCCAACAACCAACAGCGCTGCAGAGATATGTAGAATCAACTGTGGTTGCGGAGACAGTTTTTGACCACTATCCCATATATGGCAAGACTCCAGCGAAGAACATCGGCGACTTTATGACTGCTTATCCATACTGGATGAGTAATTGCGGCAACAATAACCATTGGGCTGTGCTCCAGGCATTTTACAGAATGGATGACTGGAGAGAGCCTTCGGCGGATGAACTGCGGGCTATGACCTATGTTGCACTTGCATATGGCGCTAAAGGCCTGGTTTTCTTCTTATACAACGACATGCCGGGTATACTTAATGGTATGGTCAGCGCAGACGGGACGACTCAGCCGATGTTTGATAAGACTACTGTGCTGACTAAGGAACTGGTCAAGCTAAAACCGCTGCTGGTAAGCCTGAAGCAGACCAGTAAAGCAGAATCGGACTATAAGGATTATGTGATCGGGAGGTTTATTACTCCTAAGAAGAAGCAAGTTCTGATTGTTGCAAGTGGGAGAGTTGATGGATCTCAGATAGTGCGAGTAAGCCAGGCTGCAGGGGAGTGGAAAGACGCAATTACTGGGCAGAGCTTCTCTTCATCGGGGTCAGTGTTGATTGTTCCGTTAGGTCCAGGGGCTGGAAGGGTGCTGGTGAAGGAATAGGCTTTGAATCGCGGATTACGCGGAGTTACGCGGATTTCGCGGAATGGGTTGGTCTGTCGTTATTACCTTTGAGGCTTTAGTGAAAGCGGATCATTCGTTCCTCCTCAGAAACCTAGGGGATGGCAGGCTAGAAGCCTGCACCACAATTTGGTATTCTGTTTCGGGTGAGATTACAAGTCTCACCCGAGTGTGGTAGATTCTTCACTGCGTTCAGAATGACAAACAAAAGCAGATCCTTCGTTCTTCAGGATGACAATGTTTATAGCTTTAACTTACTTTTAGGATTAGGAAGTCGTAGACGTTTAGGGTGGATTTGGTGTTTAGTGACCAGGCTCCGTCTATCTTACTGGTGTCTACCCCCTGGGGTATCCATTTGCCATCTTTTGTTAGGATTTCCAGGTTCTTGTATTGTGCAGTGCCGGTTATGAAGTTTATGTCCTGGATTGTGTCTGTGCCCAGGTTTGCCAGGGCTATTAGCAAGGTCTCTTCCTGACTGCGGGTTATGGTCAGGGAGTGGTGTGGGACTATTGGGAGTGCAGGGAAGGTGTCTTGGGAGAGTTTGCGGAGGACTCCTCTTAGCCAGCGGGACCTTGCGTGACTGCCGAATGTTCCCCAGGAGAAGTCCCCGATAGCTGCGTATACAGCGATTCGACCTCCTGCTGAGTTTTCGAAGTATGTAGAGCCCGGGACCCGGTGGTCTTTGGGATCTATGAACTCGCTTGCAACTACTGCTCCCGTGGAAACCATCTCTCTCCAGAGGAACCCTCTGTGCGGGACTCTGACTTCATATACCCCTGGGAGTATATCTGACATAAACTTCTCTGCTATCTCTCCGGTCTTGTGGAGCTCTCCTACTTCTACACCCAGCAGATGCTTGAAACCTCGTCTGCTTACAACATCCGCTGCTGCGCCATCCAGGAATACATTTCCTGAGAGCATTTTTTCAAGCTCGGAGTCGGACGGAAGCCAGGCAGAGTATCTATCCAGGGCGATTACGTCAGCAGAACCGGCGGCTTGTGAGGGAGTTACATATTTGCAAGGAATCCCCATTTCAAGCAGTATCTGAGGCCAGGTTCTGCCAGATGCCAGAGCTCCATAACCCTCGGGTTCATCTATTTGGACTTTACGGGCTGCATTTTGATCCAAGAGTAAGGATACGCCCAAAGCTTTCCAATCATTGAGATTCAAGTCGACGAGAGATTGAAGCCGGGGCCGGATATCGGTCAGCATTGATACACAAGTCGGTTCCTCCATAATCGGGGAGCCTTCCAGATCATTGAGTGAGAGTGTAGCCTGAGTGCATCCACAGAGCTGCGAGACAGTCATCTGGAACTGTGTGCAGGAGACGGATTTGGACCAGGTGGTAAAGCGGGTGTTCTCTATCTCGATTCCGTTGTCTGTAATGCCTTTACCAATGGTATTTTCCAAGACCTCAAGGCTCTGGTGCATATAGTCATATGTGCAGGCAAGAGCTTTTACGGGTGCATTGTTAGCTGTGTAGATGCCGCCCATCGGCCTGGTCATTGGGGCATATGGCTCGCACAAGGCAGTCAGGAATTCCTTCCACTTGCGGCCCTCGGCTGCGTGGACTTCGGGGCAGGAGGTCATAAGAGCAAGCCTGGTGCGGGGGTTTTCTCCCTGGACTTCACGCTTGATCCAGTCAGCACACTCGATCATGCTGTCGCCCAGGAAATCCAGCCACTGCAGGCGGAGCTGGGTTGGTTCTCCAATTTTCAGTGTCTCAGCCAGCAATTCTTCACGTGAATAGCGTTTGCCTGCTCTCTGTGCGAAGGCATCCAGATGTAGGTCGCAGTAACAATAGTAGTCCGGGCTGCCCAGCATTGAGCCATGGTTATGCATGCGGAAATCATCGTCCACCCAGATGACATCGGGGTCGGTCCAGGCCCACAGACGGAGCATCTCTCCCATTATCTTGCGGAACTTGGGACCGATGGGACAGGCACAGCCCAGGTTCTGGTCTCCATACTCACTGACCAGATACTCCCACTCATATTCATCCCGCATATCCAGCCCGCATGTGGTGGCCCCCATCAGCATCTGCAGGTTCAACTGGTATGAGACTCCGATACCACGGAGGGTAGGCGCTACTACCTCACGCATCCACTTAGCCCTGTGCGCTTGCTCTGCGGCATTGTGTGCGGGCATATAGCAGGTTGCAGGTAGAGTGTTTACAAAGAACTGTACGGCATCAAGCTTGGCGGCTTTGCAGTATTCTACAAGCTCATCCAGTCTCTGATTGCATAGTTCCTCACTGCCCCATTCGGGAGCATATGGGAGAAAATACCTGTAATTGTATATTACTTTGTCTTTGGGAAGTTGATATTCTGTCATTGTTCTCTAACCAGCCACATACGATCCAGCCAGACTCCTTTTACATTATTTGGATTATTTGCTGGACTTATCCACAAAGATCCCCAGCCTCTAAGGTCCTTAAAGGTGCCAAAATCATATACGTAATATTCATTACTCTGTATATCTGACGCTTTGATTTCAACACTCCTGTTTTCTGTGTCCATTCCATATTTGAATGCAATACCTTCGTGACCAGATAGTTCAACACGAACACGGATCTTTACACGAATCTCTTTATCGAGAATGCTATAGACAATAGGTATCCGTCTTGTCGCTTTATTAACGAGTCTTTCATCGGAGTTTCCCGGCATATATAAAGCAGTTCCATTCGAAGCTGCACTGTCCTCTACTATGCTGGTTATGTAAGTATTGCGCGTGAATCCATTTGGCTGGATAACAGTCCAAAGTGCTTGAGGTATGTTTTCACATCCTGGAGGTGTTGATGGTTTTTCAGTTGTCACACGCTCCTGAACCGATTCAAAAACATCCCTTGCATTTGATTCCGATAGCAATGTAATGCCATTCTTTTCTCGTGTGCCTTGAAAGCGGTCATAGACTTGCTTAATAGTCTCATCCTTAAATGGCCATTCAATTTTTTCATTCTGGCTTTCTTCTAATAAAGCATCCCAGCCAACCAGATATACATATAACAAAGGTAACTCAGCTATCTTAACTCTGCGTTGTAGCTCAGGATTATCCTTTGCTGCAGCTTTGGCTAACTGCATATATTTCATTGCTTTAGATAGATATCGGGCATTAAGCCATTTCCACCCAACAGGCTGCTCGCACATGTAGAGCATCTCACCAGTCGATTCGATGGCATCATGGAATACGTTCAAGTAAGACTTTATATATTTACCAGAAGGTCCATAATAACCATCCAGAAATTCATCAATCAGCCTATCTGCCTTGAGTGAGGGATTCCATAGCAGTTTAGCCGTCACCCATGATCGGAGTTCCTGCATTTCTGACTTGGGTGCGCTGTATGACCCCAGAGAAAATACACCTCTCACTCCGTGGCTGGCAAAATACTTCATATTGGGTCCTAGAGTGCGAAGATTTGGATGGGGACACAAGTAGGCACTGTAGTTTGTTGTGTAATCCCAGATATAGATACGATCACATATTTTTGCCCACCCATCCAGATTCTTACGAAATTCGCGGTTTATTGTATGAGTGTAGGGCACATTATATTTACATCCGGTAGTACAGAGCCAAATGACCACGTTCTTTTCAGGTTTGATTGCTTTTGGTGGTTTTTGGCTCCATTCGTAAGCTAAAGTGTTTATAGCGACATCCGGGAAATCGTGTCCAACTTCCTTTGCTATTGCATTGACGAAGTGTATTAAAGCTCCTGCTGGAGTGCCTTCACGCTGATTGATTTCATTACATGCTTTACATTCACAGTAACCACCCCAATCATTTTGTGAGATCCAAACGCGATCAACTCCCGGATGGGTCCTTATTTTTTCCTTGATGATTCTGGAGTATTCCTGTATCAATCCCTCACTGGTCATACAGAGCTGTGCATTATCACCAACTCGCTTGCCTTTTATCTCACTATACCAATCGGGATGATCTTTGAAGTATGTGTTCGGATGTATGTCAGGATAGAATGAATGGACTGATCCGATTTCTGTAATATGTCCCCCTTTTCGGGAATCTGTATTTACTCTGGCACCATTGATCTTGTTACGAGCACACCATTCTCCATTTTCGAGTTGGTTACCCCAATATGGTTCCCTATATTCCATCCTCGGCACATAACGGATATTGAGTGCGGGAATTTGGAGTGTGGGTTTGCCCGGAATACTGCTTTCATCAGGAGCCCACCAATGGCATCCAATCTGATCTTCCAGAAACGTATACACAGCATATAGAGTTCCCCTGGATGCTCCTCCAGCTAGAATAAGATCTTTTCCAACAGATCGGATTACGATTCCTTCAATACCCAGTCCTTTTGTAGAAAACCCCTTATCCAGTAACCGGGCTGCTCCAAATCCCACCATCAGGCAGGGAGTCTCAGTTGAGTATTTATTGGTGATCCTGAAATCCGCTCCTGTCACTTTATCAAGGTAATATTTTAGCTCCTCAGCAGCATATCTATCACTTTCAGGAGAATTATCCGCCAATACAATCACTGCTATACTCTTCGAATCCTGTGCTATGGTTATATTACTTTCTCTAGAAAGTGCCATAACCGGCAGAATCAGAATCGCCAGTGAGAGTATCATCAGTTGACTCATAACAATCATCCCCACAAAGTTGTTGTTGATTGATCATTACAGTATTGTAATGACGGAATCATATCAGTCGACATGGCTTTCTGGTAACTTGATGCTACATTTTTATTTGACTGTGCTTTTGGACCTGGTTTCCTGGAGTTTTATTTCGGGTTTTCTTCTTTCCAGAATTCCCATGGATAGTTCAACACATTCTGCAGCTTCGTAGGGGGACATTGTGCCTACTGTTACCATGTCCTGATCGCGGATTGCGTTCCAGACGAATGTGAATGCCTGCAGGGGCCTGATGTGGCCGGCGGCCATTGGCTTGATGGTCATAACTGGCTTTTTGGCATTGTGGATGATCTGCTGGGTCCAATCGACCTCAAGCTGCATCAGGAAGCCCATTGCATTGAAGATCGAAACGTAGCTCTGGACATCCATATCGTGCTCATCGGCATAAATGATGGTCTCGGGGACATGCGTGCTGAAACCGGGGATCATTCCGCGGTCACGGATCATTTTTAGTACGGGTTCCATATGCCGGACTTCACGGGCGCATTTATCCAACATTACATCGGTTGTGCTTGTGTGAGGCATAACGAATTTGGCGCCGAGTTTGGCTTCCATATCCAATATTTTCTCAACCTCTCCCAGGTCAAAGCCTTTGGAAGCAGTTTCGATGGATGTCGGGAGTCCCGGGGTGGAGATCATGATAATCTCTTTACCAGTCCTCTGCTGGACAATATCGATTGCCTGGTTCAACTCGGGGACCTGGATGAGACCCATCATTGTGTCTACTCCATTTTTGAGGAAGGCTTCTATGATCTCAGCTATCTTTTCCGGGTTCTTTACGTTTTCTGTGATGTAACGGTCCTTGGCACCTGTAGTATGGCTGTAGCCTAGGAACCAGTTGGTACCTATGATCATTCTGGAGACCGAAAGTCCCCCTACGGTTGTTCTTGGAAATGTGGACATATTATTACCTCACTACTTGACTGTACTCTTCGACCTGGTTTCCTGGAGTTTGATCTGTGGTTTGCGTCTTTCAAGGATTCCTAATGACAGCTCAATGCATTCTGCGGCTTCGTACGGTGACATTGTGCCGACTGTGACCATGTCCTGGTCTCTGATTGCGTTCCAAACAAATGTGAATGCCTGCAGCGGTCTGATCTGGCCTGCGGCCATTGGCTTGATGGTCATTACGGGCTTTTTGGCGTTTTGAATGACCTGCTGGACCCAGTCTACTTCGATCGGCATAAGGAAGCCCATTGAGTTGAAGATGGAGATGTAGGTATCGATATCCATCTCATTTTCATCTGCATATATGATGGTCTCGGGGTTGTGAGTGCTGAAACCTGTCAGCATCCCCCGGTCACGGATCATTTTTATAACGGGATCGATCTGCCTGATCTCTCTTGAACACTTGTCCAGCATCATATCGGTTATGCAGGCATGCGGCATCACAAATGTAGCCCCACACTTGACCTGCTCATCGAGAACGCGTTCAACTTCTCCAAGATCGAAACCACTGGTGGATGTCTCTCTGGTGGTTGGCAAATGGGGAGTTGAGACTACGATCATTTTGCGACCTGTACGCTGCTGGACGTCCTGAATGGCATCGTGGTACTCGGGGATTTGGGCCAGACCCATAGTCGTATCGACCCCGGCTTTGACGAAAACTTCCATTATGTCTGCAATTTTTTTGGAGTCTCTGACATTTTCTGTGATGTATCTATCTTTAGCAGCAGTTGTGTGGCTCCAGCCAAGGAACCAGTTGCTGCCAATTATCATTCGTGAGACGGATATACCGCCAACTGTTGTTCGGGGAAAATCTGACAAAACTACACCTCTATGTAAGGAATGGGGGAGCCAGTGGGCCGAACCTACTGGTATCTCACTATACCATAATCACATTATCGTTTAGAGCTGGTATTTTGTAAACTTTGAGAAGGGGAAGGGAGGAGTTATACGCAGATTTTTTTGGGAAAGGGATTTCACGCGGAGACGCGGAGGGCACGGAGATAGGGAGGTTTGATTATAGTTGGGTTATCCAGAGATATGTAGTTTGACGGGGTGGTTAGCCCGGAGATGTTGAAGGGAGGAATATCCGCAGATTGCGCAGATTTTCGCAGATTTTTGGGAATGGAAAGGGGTGGGTGCATCGGCATCGGCGCTACGGGGCGATTGGGTATGGTTAGAGGAAGATTGTACACCCTTCGCTCTGATATCGATGCATATATAATTGGGTTGTGCGGTTCTTAGTGTGCATTGTTGATTATCTGAAGTGGCCGCCGTCTATGTATACTATTCCGGCGGCGGATATAAGCCATATCAGGACGGTAAAAAGTAAGCCGGTGTCTTTCATGAGGACTTCTGTGGGGTCACCTTCGTCTCCTTTCAGGAGGAGGTACATGTAGCGGAAGACTCCGTAGGCTACCGGGATTATTGTGTAGTAGAGCCTGGGAGAACCGAATTTGTCTATTACTCCGGCATCCAGAGTGTAAAGGGCGTATGAGATGATGGCTATTGTGCCGGTGGATACTATTATCTGGTCAAGGAGGTTGATTGGGTAGCTTGAGAGAACCTCTCTGTGGGATGGGCTGTCTTCCTGCATCCGGACGATTTCACCTCTGCGCTTGCCGAATCCCAGGAAGAGCGACAGGAAAAAGGTCGTTACGACAATCCAACCTGTTGGTTCTACTCCTATAGCGTAGGCACCTGCGATTACTCTCAACACAAACCCCACAGCTATGCAGAATGCATCTACTATTACCTGAGTCTTGCCAATCAAGGTGTAGTATATGTTGACTGCCAGATATAGGCTGATTCCTACTGCGAATGCATAGCCTCCGACAATAGTGAGATACACAGTTCCGGCAATTGATATAGCTAAAAGAATTGCACATACTTTCCAGGCAGAAGCTGTAGATAGTTCTCCGGATGCCAGAGGGCGGATGCGTTTACCGGGATGGAGTTTGTCGACTTCGAGATCTTTGATATCATTGAATGTGTAGACTGCACTTGCTGCTGCGCAGAAGGACAGGAATGCGATTACAGCTGAGATAACTGATCCAGGATCCGAGAATTTACCAGCAAAAATCAGAGGAGCAAGCACGAATATGTTCTTGACCCAGTGTTTTGGCCTTATTAGTCTGATTATTGCCCTGAAGTTCATTTTACCTGCTTTATACCTCACTTAACAGTCACACTATATCCCCCGTATATCCGCATTGTCAAACACGAGCAAAATGACTATAATCAAGCCTGAGTCTGCCCATTGTTGGGGCACGCAATATTTTGGAGGACAACTTATGCAGCCAGTAGGTTCTTACGGGGTATGGAGTGCAACTCCTACTCCTTTTAATAATGACATGCATCCTGACCATGCTTCACTTGAGCGAACGGTAGAGCATCACATTCAGTTGGGAGTCCGTGGGGTATTTGTCGGCGGAACTTGCGGTGAAGGCACCTGGATGAACAGGAAAGACCTTTACAGCGTTGTCGAGACTATATCTAAAGCATCAGCGGGACGGTTGTTGATTGCTGCGCAGGTCTCCGATGCATCTTCTGAGAGAATTGTAGAAAATATGGAGTGTGCTGCTAAAGCTGGAGCTGATTTCTGTGTTATAGCAACTCCCTTGAGTAACGGTGCTGTTTCTGAGAGTAAAATGAGACAGATATATATGGATTCGATTGAGCGGTGCCCTACCCCTGTGGGTATATATGACCGCGGGAAATATGGACCTTTTGTAGTCTCTGAAGAGATCCTGGCAGAGGCATATCGACATCCTAACGTTGCATTGGTCAAGGACAGCAGCGATGACGATGCCCACATAGTGCTGGCAGTCAAAGCTCGCGAGGACCGTCCGGAGTTAAAATTGCTGACGGGTTACGAGTTCGATACCGTGAAATATCTGCAAGCCGGATATGATGGTCTTCTGCTTGGCGGCGGTGTATTCAACGGTATTATCGCAGCCAAAATCATTGCAGCTGTCCAGAACGGTGACATTGAGGAAGCCTGGAAACAGCAGAACCGCATGAATGACCTTATGTATGCTGTTTATGGTGAGGGGATCAAGTTCTGGCTGGCAGGGCTGAAGAAGCTGCTGGTTGAGATGGGTCTGTTCTCAACTACAAACCTGCATTTGGAATATGAAGTCACTCCTGAGTGCGCTGCTAACGTCAAGCAGGCAATGATCGACTACAAAGATATTCTGTGGCCATAGGAATCGAAGGTGAATCATTATGATTTCCTGTACTGAGTTTATACCTGCATATAGCGAGCTCTTTAAATATCTGGAAAAACGGGGCGGACATGAGGCTGTTGTCGGGTTCTGGGAATATATATCGGATGAGTTTCTGGGGAACCTGCGGGATTTGGTTGTTGAGAACGGAATTCGAGGGTGTTGGATGTACTGGAGCCACACCCTCAACGAGGAAGCGGCAGATTTCGTGATGGAACTGGATGAGGAAGCAGGCGAGTTTCGTATTGAGATGCGCAACTGTCCATCCAAAGGCAGGCTGCTGTCATCCGATATAGTGGAACCATACTATGACTATTGCAGCCACTGTGATTTACTATATCGAAGGGTGCTGGAACCGCTGGGGTATGATTATACCTATGATATGTCACGGGTCGATAAGGCTGCTTGTAGTTTGTTGATTAGGAGAAGGGCTTGAAGGGATTTATTATCCGCAGATTGCGCAGATTTACGCAGATTTTTTGGGGATGAACCGCGAAATGCGCTAAATACGCGAAAAAGGGAAATGCACATTATCAGTTGTCATCTTCGTATGGAGGATGTGCGTAAGACGGGCCGATCTGGGGATCGGCGTGCCCAGGGGGAGCAAATGGCTGATTACTATTCGCTTTTTAGGTTTTCTGTCAGGCCTTTTTCGGTTAGTTGGTATATTCCCCGGGTCGTGGACTCGAACCAGCCGTAGTGGTTGGCGTAGAGGATTTTCTGGGCTTTTGGGTGGCAGCCAAGGTCTCTGAGTTGTTTGGGGGACATTGGGCCATTTTGGGCCAGCAGGTCTGCAATCTGCATTGTGGACTCCCGGTAGGCAGTAACTATGGTTGTGCGGGTGCATCCTCCGGTGTTTCTGTCTCCGGTTCTGCCTTCCATTTCTTTTAGTACAGCTCTCCTGCGGCGGTTGTTCATTTGGCCGGATCTCTTGCCAGGGGGCAGGATTTCATCTACTGCAGTCTTGCTGTGTTTTGGTGGGACGAGAAGTAATCCTATTCCCAGGCGCTTTAGCACATTGATGGAATCTGCATTTGAATGTTTCCATTTCCACTTGTTTTTAGGCCTGGGGATAGCTGCCCAAACGGAGTCTGCGAACTTCTGCCGATCTGCGGCTTGCCCTACCAGCACCAGGTTCAGAATCAGTTTTAGTTCCACAACGACCAACTGAGTTCCATCCCAACCAGCTACATCACATCCACACACTTCTCCCAAAGCTCTGAATCCCTGCTTCATCAGGAAGTTGCGGACTGGTTCATAGAGATGGGTCTCTTTGGAGATTGTCTTGTTGTCAGGCATGTTTATATCCTGGATTCTCTTTTCTTGTGCAGATTTAATGCTTTTTTAATTCTCACGCAAAGCCGCAAAGGCGCTAAGAAGGAAAAAACATTGCTACCCTTTGCGTAATGATCTAACCAAACACTTTGTTATTATAGAGCACAAGGTGTATAAAACAGAATAGCTTGTTCCTTCTTTGCGGCTTAGCGGCTTTGCGTGAGAATTCCGATAGTGAACGTAATCAACTCCGTAATTTTCGAAGCTGCAAGATTGGACAGAAAGAGTCTATTTCACTATTATAGATGAAAATGAAATTGGTGGTAGCTGGACTGCACTCAACCACTAGTGTCTATTATCCAACCTCCAGAAACAAGGAGCTCAAATTGAAACCTGTTGCTATTCAACTTTATACACTTCGGGATCTTGCTGCTCAGGACTATGCTGGTGTCCTGCAGTTGGTTGCTAATGCCGGATACAAAGGCGTTGAAACCGCTGGACTTTATGGCTGCACTCCACAGGAGTTTGCAAAAATCGTTTCTGATCTGGGAATGGTTGTCTGTTCAACCCATTCCGGAATCCCTAACAAAGAGAACGTCGCTGAGCTTGCAGAGACTCAGCTGGCTCTCGGTGCAAAGAGATTGATCTCCGGTATGGGACCGGATGCTTACAAGACACTCGATGACGTTAAGAAGTCCGGCGATGTGTTCAACGAAGCGGCTGCTCTCTTGAAACCTTACGGACTTGAGTTCGGGTTCCACAACCACTGGTGGGAGTTTGAAGCTCTGCCAGACGGTCAGCTGCCTTATGATGTGCTTCTGGGAATGTCTGAAGGCTTCTTCAGTGAACTGGATGTCTACTGGGCAGCATTCGGCGGAACTGATCCTACCGGGGTTATAAACAAGCACAAATCTAAAATACCTCTACTGCACATCAAAGACGGAAACCTGGACCCAGACAGAATGCATACAGCGGTTGGTTCGGGAAAGCTGAATATGCCGGGAATTATCGGTGCGGCGGATCCTGATGTCAACGATTGGCTGATAGTCGAACTTGATGATTGCGCTACTGATATGGCTACTGCGGTAAAGGAAAGCGCTGCTTATCTGAAATTGGCTGGACTGGGTTTGGTTAATTAGACTCACTGGAAACCGACTGCAATCCGTTCGTCCTATGTCCATATCCCCCAGTATATATTGCCTGGGGGATATGCATTAATCCTGTCTTCCAGCGTCCAGTGCCAGGCGTTTGGCTGTGGAGGTGGAGGTTTTCCAGTTGGATCGGATCTCGGTGCCACCTGGTCCCAGTTTTACGTTTTTAAATGAACCGGTGCTCTTGTTGGTGAAGAAACCTATTGAGCCTGGGGTTCCAAAATCGTCTTTAACGATCATGTAGGTAGCCGGAGAGCCTCCGGTTGTCCAGTCTGCTTCACTTGGTTTTACGGCAGTTTTGAGCACCCCATCCTGCATATCCAGCTGGATCTCAATCCAGGCTCCCAGGGAGACTTTGCCTATGAAAATGGTGCGCAAGGGCCTTATTATTCCATCTTCACACTTGCCTATAATCAGACAGGCATCCTGGTCGGTCCCTGCTGCATTGCCTGGTGATCGGAACTCGTTTTTAGGGATTACAATGGCAGTGAATCCATATGAGGCATCGGTGATGTTGAATGCGACCCCGGATTCTCCATCTGCACGGACTTCAGCATACATGTGGAAATCGACTCCGGTTTTTTCTTCCAATGCTGCTACACATCCCGGCAGTGTATGATCGGTCTGTTCGAAACGTTTAATTCGAGTATAGTTAAAAGACGTCTGGTGCATGGATGTATCATACTTCCAGGGGTAGCCGCAGTCTGCTATGTTCTTCTGAGTTATAGCGACTATCTGGCCTGGTGCGGCTTCAACGATCTGTCCATAGTAGCTGTAGCCGGTAGAAAGACTCCCCCAAGTGAGTCCGTCATCGCAGGTGTAGCGAATTGCACTGTGACAGTAGTAGAAGATGACTCCATCACTTGTCCGCATCATAAATGGATATCCGCTGTGCACGAAATCCGGATTGGTAGAGGGAGGAGTTGCGGTCCAGGTTCCATCTGCATCACGTGTGAGGTAGAACTGCATGGTGTGCATTCCGGGACCATCTGTGCGCTGAATAAGGAGCAGCCTGCCGTCCTCCAGTTCCACGAAATCGTTTTCTTCACCCATCATCTGTGCAGCGAGTTTGTCATCATTTTCTGCAAAAACCTGCGGTTTGCTCCAGGTCAGTCCACCATCCCATGATTCGATAATCGCCGGCTGCCATGAATTAAAATTGGACCACTCACCCTGAAGTGCTCCGGTGGCGACGATGGAACTGTTGCTGAGTTGACGTGTAGCCGTGATAAACAGAGCGGTTTTGGGATCCGGAGGGCAGATCTCGTTCCAGCTCTCTCCCCCATTGGTGCTTTTCCAAAAAGAGTAGAACTTCTGGTGATATTTACCCTTTTTACTGTAGGTGAACGGGAAGTCCTGCATTTCCTTTGTAGCATCATACTCCACCCAGTTGGTCTCTATGAGAGCGCCTTCCAGAGTATGGCAGTAGTTACGGAGAAGTGAGCCGTCCTGTGCCTGGAATACATGCCTGATGTGATGATCAGGATTGAGCTCCCAGAGATCATCCATATCCTCACGCCAACCGGTATCATTCCAAGTCTGTCCACCATCAGTTGAGACGAGAGTTTTCAGGTAGTATTCGATATCCCGGCTGTTGAAATTGTATGTCGGCGGCCATTCGGAAAGATCTCCGGTGGCTTCAACGAAAGATACTTTCAAAGCACCACTGTGTTCTTTCCACAGGATTGCCCAACAGACGAAACTTGGTTCAAGCGGGCTGTGGTATATGTCTCTTTTTGATATATCTGAGACTGATATATCGTCTTTCAGAATCCAGTTGCCCTTGATGCCTGTAAAATTCAAAGTCGGGATATCTTTCATATAACTACCTCGGAATCCTATATTTTCTCTACTACAAACACTGCAGCATCATTCGCGGCTACTACCGGTAAGCCTCGATAGGTTGTTTTTAGCTTCCAGCCTTCAACCAGGTCGTATTTCCAATCTATACTTCCCGGGGTATAGTTGATGGCTACTATAATCCGCTCATTTGGGCTGAGTTCGTG
Organism: Abditibacteriota bacterium; assembly: GCA_942493375.1. Lineage (GTDB taxonomy): Bacteria > Armatimonadota > UBA5829 > UBA5829 > UBA5829. Next base: position 3,196,046 of record OW818698.1, read on the forward strand.
TTCAGTGACTCCTATGTTGTTGTTCATATTTTTCAGGACCTTATTGGTGTTGCCGACAACCATACGGTATATCGATGACCAGAGTTCTACATCTGAGTTCTGGAAGGCTCCTGATGTGGTTGCCAGGTGCTTTTCTACCGGGGCTATCAGGACATAGACTGTGCCCTTGCCATATTGAGCTCGTGTATAAGCGGGCAGGGATTCGGAATCTGTGCCCAGAACCTCGGCATTCACTGCAGCACATTCCAGACGGCTGGTGCGGTTTATTGAGCCGGTTGGATGATTGATGGTTGACAGCACCCTCAGAGTTGTCTCTTCTGATCTGGTGCAGCGTGAGATCACCTGCAGACCGGTAACTTCCTCAAAATCACCCAGCGTTGCCCCATCTATGGACATGTAAAGCGTTGCACCTTCTTTAACCTTTGAGATAAGTTCAATCCATTTACTGCTCCGCATTACAGATCCGGTGACCCCGGGCATCATGTAGACTTTTGATTCTTTTATAGGTTGGTCTGCATACTGGAACTCAAAATCTACACCGGACTGTTTGCTCAGCACGAAACTGCCAAATGCATTAGCCCAGCAATCCTGATCTCGGGACAGGATACATACGGCATCGATGATCCTGGGAGGGAGTGCATCAAATGGCAGAGTGTCCAGGAACTCCCTCATTGCTTTTATCGTAAGGGCTGCCTGCTTGGGATTTCTATTCTGATCAAAAATACCGAGTTCACGTTCCATCATGTGGAAGTCATAGGGTGGATGATAAAGACTGGTGAAATCAGAGTTGCACCACCATAACATCGCCCGGCAGTCGTGGGCCCATATGGAGAACATCGCAGGCCGGATAAAACCCTCTACTGTAGCGCCATTGCCATTCATCGGGCCGAGTGTCCCGGTCTCTTCGACAATACATGGAACTCCCCCGATGTCCCCATACATTCGGCTCTCTGCTGTGGAGTGAAGTATACTCCGGTGGGTATTAATCGGATCCAAATTGCAATAGGGGGTAAAGAGTGGATAAGGGTGAGTTGTGAGTATATCTGTTATCTCAGCCTGGTCCTGGATTGTCCAGGTGCCTGTAGGCAGAAGACTGTGCATACCGGAAACTACGGGCCTGGTGCCATCCTGCGCGTTAATTGCATTGGTGATTAAAGATGTCCAGGTCCATGCGGTTTCTCTGGTTTTTGCTTCGGAAATGCAGTTGCATTCGTTACCCAGGTCCCACGCAGCTATCGCACTCTGGGATTTTAAACGTTTCACGAAGTAATTGACAAACCTGGACTCCCACATGAGAGCAACCGGGTCAGTATATAGATTCATCCCATGCAGGGCTTCAGGGGTGTATGTTCTACCGCTCATCCAGCCTGTGATCAGACCTACGATTAGTTTGATTCCGTGTTTCTCTGCTATCTGGCAGAGGATTTCAAAGTGTTCGCATGCTTCGTTTGAGACTCCAGCGCGACCACACTCATCATCCGGAAGCGGTTGATCTCCAAACCGGTATTCCTGAACATAATTGCCGTAACCTTTAATCGGTGTAATTGGCTGAAAATCCGGCCAGAGGGGGAAGACCCTCATAACGGTAACACCGTGCTCAGCTAGTGCAGCGAGATCGGCCTCTACAGCATCCTGCTGCCAGTCATTCCACATATTAGTGCCGGCGTGTGAAGCCCAATAATTCACACCAAGTTCAAGACCACCCGATTTTAAAAAACAACTGCTCATCTTTATTACCTCTGAATGATAGGAAGGTTTTTACACAACATATATTATCACATAAATCGCATTAAGGCAGGAGGTTGGGGGTTGTTAGAAGGGAGAATTATCCGCAGATTTCGCAGATTTACGCAGATTTTTTGGGGAAGGGAGTTTCACGCGGAGACGCGGAGGGCACGGAGATAAATGTGCTGGACTATATCGGGGGGTTAAGAGATTATGTGGGTACGGGATTAACAAGATTTTTAAGATTAACAGGTAGGGAAATCTGTTCTTGTTAATCTTGAGAATCTTGTTAATCCTGTTTAAATGACCTGACTTAGCTATGCAACTTCAGAAAGGAAAAGTTATTTGCCTATTCCGGCAGTGTCCAGTGGGAGTATAGAAGGGAACACTGTTCTCCGGCTGCTACTTTTTGGTAGTAGACGGAATACAGACTGCCATCGGATAGTTCGACGGTTGATGGATATCCGAGATCCCCTTCGGGGCCGTCATCTCTCAGGATCCAGTCGTGCTCCCAAGTCGCGCCGTCATCACAGCTGATAGCAACGCGCTCACCGAATGGTTCCTGGCGGTATCCGTAGGACATTACCAATTTTCCTGACGAATGCCGCAACAGGTGCGGAGGAGAGCCGTGGAATCCAAGCGGTTTTCCCGGTGCCCAGGTTACTCCACCATCTTCAGATTCAGTCATCATGATAGTGAAATTGCGTACTTCTCCAATATCCTCCGGCATCTCTAATCGAATTGCTCCGATCAGTTTGCCTGAAGGGAGTTCGACCGCATGGGGCTCGCAGAAATATTTGGTAGGGACACCTGGTAAAGCTGGAACATCACCGAGTTTGACCCAGGTGTGTCCACCATCAGAACTTTGATATGCGGAGACTTCACCAATATCATATTGGCAAAAGGCTCCATACATCTCTTTACCGAAGTATAGTAAGTTTCCATTTTTCAGTAGAATCGGGCCGTGTGGTGTTGAGATCGGAACGCGAATGGGTAAACCCCAACTCCATCCACTATCTTCGCTCAGCATCACATATGCACCGAGGAATTTGTCCAGCATATCGTCGGTCCAGGTATCTATAGTCTGCTTCATATCAAGGGGAGGATCAGGTTCCAAGGCTTTAGTGTTTGAAGTAAACCAGCTGACTAAGAGCCTTTTTCCTCCAAGACTAGTAACTCCGCCATCCCGGTCATCTATTGGGGAGTCATTTATAATCCTTACTTCGGACCAGGTCTTGCCATCATCATAGCTGAATTGAATGGTTGTCCTTCCCCAGGGGTCAACGTGGCCCACCCGCATACCGGAACTGACGGTTACCAGAGTGCCATCATCCATGCGAGCAACTGTAGGCCATCCGAAATATCCAAACTTTGTATCAGGAATACGGCATACTATTCCGTGCTCTGCCTGTAAATGCTTTCCCATATTAATCCTCCAATTGGTAAATAAGAGTGCTTTGCGGAATTATACCCGATGGAGCGGAATAATGCCAGTTGCGAGAGTCCGCTGCTTGAAGGAAGGGGAACACGGATGAGTTTCACGCGGAGACGCGGAAGGCGCAGAGAAGGGGAGGATTATCCGCAGATTTCGCAGATACACGCAGATTTTCTGGGAATGAAACCTTTCAAAACTCATTAAGACAGGATTAACAAGATTTTCAAGATTAACATGAAGAGAAATTTTGATCTTGTTAATCCTGTCTAAAATGACCCGACTCGGTCATGCAACTTCAGAAGGAAAAGCTATTAGCTTATTCTGGTAGTGTCCAGTGGGAGTATAGGAGGGAACACTGTTCTCCGGCTGCTGCTTTTTGGTAGTAGACGGAGTACAGGCTGCCATCGGACAATTCGACGGTTGATGGGTATCCGAGGTCGCCTTCGGGGCCGTCATCACGGAGGATCCAGTCATGCTCCCAAGTCGCGCCGTCATCACAGCTGATGGCTACTCGTTCACCGAATGGTTCCTGGCGGTATCCATAGGTCATTATCAGTTTGCCAGACGAGTGCCGCAGCAGGTGTGGGGGGCAGCCGTGGAAACCAAGCGGCTTACCCGGTGCCCAGGTTACTCCTCCATCTTCGGATTCGGTCATCATGATAGTAAAATTACGCGCTTCTCCAACATCCTCCGGCATCTCTAATCTAATTGCTCCGATAAGTTTGCCTGATGGGAGTTCGACTACATGGGGCTCGCAGAAGTATTTGGAAGGGACTTCCGGAGTGGAAGGGACATGCCCCAACTTGGCCCAAGTATGTCCGCCATCGGAGCTTTGGTAGGCGGAGATTTCACCTATATCATAATCGCAAAAAGCCCCGAACATTTCTTTGCCGAAGTAAAGTATGTTTCCATTTTTCAGAAGAATCGGACCATGCGGAGTGGAGACGGGAACACGGATGGGCAATCCCCAACTCCATCCACTGTCTTCACTCAGCATTATATATGTGCCGAGAAACTTGTCTAGCATCTCGTCGGTCCAGGTATCTATAGTCTTCTTCATATCAAGGGGAGGATCAGGTATCAAAGCTTTGGTATTTGAGGTAAACCAGGTGACGAGAAGTTTTTTGCCTCCAAGATTTACTACTCCACCATCCCGGTCATCTATTGGGGAGTCGTTTATAACTCTCACTTCGGACCAGGTCTTGCCATCATCATAGCTGAACTGGATGGTTGTCCTACCCCAGGGGTCAACATGGCCCACCCGCATACCGGAACTGACAGCGACCAGCGTGCCATCATCCATTAGTGCAACCGTAGGCCAACCGAAGTAGCCAAATCTGGTATTAGGAGTACGACATATTGTACCGTGCTCTGCCTGTAAATGCTTTCCCATAATAATCCTCCTAGTGGTGAATAAGAGTGCTTTGCGGAATTATACACGATGGAGCGGAATAATGCTAGTTGCATGATTCCGCAGGCTCCCGGGAAGGGATTTTAACCACGGAATACACGGAATACACGGAAAAAGAGAAGATGATTTAATTACAGTCCGTAGATTTTTAGGGGGAGAACCGCGAAAGGCGCTAAATACGCGAAAAAGGAATTGGGTTGTGCGGTTCGCAAGGGAGAATAATGTTGTATGGCTCGAATAGAGCAATATAATGGGTTTCGGGCGACCGCAGAGGGATCGCCCCTACTATCGGGGGGGCGCAGATTGTTCGCTTTGTAGTTGAACTGTTCGAATTGATGATGTTGGGAATTTGTTGTATACTTCGCGGTAAGGATGTCCTGGTTGGGATTGTTTGAGGGGTGGATAGTTATGGATTTTAGGGTTGCTTTGATTTGCAGGGTTGCCTGGTTGATTGGGGTTCTGGTTTTGGGTGTTTGTTTGTCTGCTGGGGTGGTTGCAGGGAAAGAGAAACGGCCGGTGGTGGGGGCTATTCGGTGGGATGCATGGCATCGGATTGTTGATGGGCCTAAGCGTGTGGGGAGCCCAGTAGAGGCTATGGAGCGGTCGATGGGACCTAATGCTTACCATTGGAGGCTGCCCTTCTTTGGGACGGTTGTTTCTGAGAATGAAGTCCGGATTGATGGCTATAACCAGAAGATAATGGACAAAGAGATAGCATTCGCTAAAGCTGGAGGAATCGATTACTGGGCGTTTCTGCTCTACGAACCAGAGTATGAGATGAGCCAGGGGCTCTCGCTGTATCTTTCAAGCTCAAAGAAAAAAGATATGCATTTCTGTGCAATTGCATCCGGGAATACATTGGGAAATGCTGAGCAGTTCAAAGATAAATCCAAGCGTGTGATAGATTTGATGGCCCAACCTACATATCAGAAGGTGCTGGGTAATCGACCTCTGCTTTATGTTTTTGATGTGAGTGATGGGTGGATGGCTGCCTGGGGCGGAGAAGCGAATGCTAAACGGCTCTTTGATGAGTTTCGAGCTGCTGTGATTGCACGGGGACTCGGGAATCCTTATATGGTAGTTATGGACTTTACACCTTCACGAGGATCGAAAATAGCTCAGGCGATTGGTGCTGAGGCTATAAGCACTTATGCTACAGCAGGGAACCTGGTTGGTGCTATGCCATATACGACACTGGCTGATGCAGCTAAAAAATTCTGGGGTGACTGTGCAGCTACTAATTCTCAGGTTGTCCCGATTGTAATGGCAGGATGGGACCGGCGACCTCGAATTGAGCACCCTGTACCCTGGGAGACTTATCAGAAACCGGGAGAAGGTATTGAGTACTACTACCAGGCTCCTACTCCGAAGGAACTTGCATCACTTGTTAAAGATGCTCTACAGTTTATAGATGCGAACAAGAGTAAGTGTCCTGCGAGGGCGGCGATTGTATATGCGTGGAATGAGCACGATGAAGGCGGCTGGCTGTGTCCTACTCTTAAACCTGACGGGAAGCCGAATACTGAGCGACTGGATGCAATTGGTGCAATGTTGAAGAGGTATAAATGAAGGGATTTTTTGACAGGATTAACAAGATTTTCAGGATTAACAGGATAGGGAAATGAGTGGATCAGCGTTTTACTGTGTAACACTCAAGATCGCGGTACTGTCATCCTGAATGCAATGAAGGATCTCAATCGAGTAGGTGTAAACGATAACTCATTTACACTAGATCCTTCATTGCATTCAGGATGACACGCTCTGATCAGGATGACAGTGTTCCGATCGGGATGATACGCTCCGCACCTTCGCAGTCCCGAGGGAGGCAGGCTGGAAGCCTGCATCACAATTTTGCCTCGTTTTGGTAACTCAGCATCCGCCGGAATATTCTCTGAACTCCTGGGAAGACTTTACTTTTTTGTTTATGAAGAAGCTTTTTGTCCATTCTCCGATCTTCGGGAACTGGTTTCCTTTTAGCAGTTTCTGCCACTTTTCGTCTGTCATCCTGTCTGATGACGGGTGTATGAACTCATACTGGGTGTATATGGCACCTCTGGTCAGGTAGAGCTTACCCTGGATGGGAACTACAACGTAGATCGCCCCTGCACGGCCATTACCTTCCTCCAGCACTTCTCCAGATGATGTATGCACGTCCGCTACTAATGCCATGTCTTTGTCTGTATCAGTTACCATATCCCCTCCGGCAAATGAAAGAGTAAGACCTTCCAGTTCGGAACCATATATTGAAATCTGCTCATGTTCCTCCCAGGTGACTTTTTTATTGGTCAGTTCTTTGATGGTTATACGCCTGCAGAACTCTATCATATCTCCCAGTTTCTTGAACTTGTCGATCTGCTCTTCATCAAGCAGCCCTCTTTTCATAAGCCCCTGCATGCTGTAGGTGTTTAACCACTTCATCCGGGTCCAAAACTCCAGGTTGGGCTCTACATATCCCTTGGGCTGCGAGACATCTTCTTCCGCTCCTCCACACTCTGAGACAGACTGCTTAGCGTATAGAATAGTGTCGTGCCTGAGTTCTGTCCAGGAACCCAAAGCTGTGAACAGACTTTTGTCCTGCCATGCCTGATTGCGCATAAAGGAAGGGTATCCTGGTTTTGCTGGTTCAATTATGGAATCAAGTGTCCACAACCAGCCCCAATATAAATTGGACTGCCACTTTGCAAGAGTTGTGTTCTTTATCTCCTCCCGCATCTTTTGCATCTGAGTGTCATATCCTGGGAATTTCAATGCACCATAATATTTGTCGGCGATGTTGTAGGCTCTGTCGGAACCTAATGCGGCAAACACATCCAGACCCAATGGAAAACCACGAAGGCCGACCTTGGGGTGGGTCAATTCTTGCAATATCCTGGAGTCCGGAATGAACCTTTGGCCCATAAAACGGAACTGAGGACCTGTGGGGTATTCCGGGTCTGCGACATACTGCGCTATCTGGGGTTTGGGAAGTGCACCGGCGGCTTTTACGAACTGCTGTAGTTTCGTTGGATCTGCGAAATCATTGACTGATGGCGAATTGCCATAAATTGTCTTGATGATGGGTGCGTAACTGCGGAAAGTGTAGTCATCCGCCTTGCCAACATAGAACACTGTCGGCTCATATATCTGCTCCCAGACTGCTGATGCGGGCTGTTTGCCGATACGGAGAGTCTTGAGGTTGCGGGTTATCATCAGAGCCTGCACGGTTACGGTTGGAGGAACATATTTGTTTGGCAGGGGCATTGGAATTAATCCATACCACATCATTGCCTTGAAGTATTTCTTGAGATTTTCGGTGCGGGTGTAATGACCTCTTGGGACGAACTGGGTGAATTCAATTTTGAATTTAAATATACTGGACTTCTCTCTACCCGTGTGGGCTGCGATTCTGGCCAGGTCTTGTTTTACTGAGTATGACACAACTTTCGGAGGAGCTGCGCCGGTCAGCAGGTTGTTAGCTACCGAAAAATACGCCAGGTTGGCGATTGCGGCTTTTTTGGCTTCCGGGGTCTTTGACATACTGAGATCCTTTTTGGAAGCTGCGACCATAGCATTGGTAAGCTGGATTGCTACTTTGTAGAGTTTGTCATTTTCGAGCTTGCGAAGGGTGTAGTTGTAAAACACATGGTAGGTATGGAGCATTGAATCTGTTGTAATAAACGCCGGAATCTTCGCAGGGCGCTGGTATTCGTTATTTTCATACACATGGTACATCTGAACATAACTGGTTGGAGTAGCTGCAAAACCGTTCTTCTGGATGAGCGCTATCATATTCTTATCCAGCAGTTTTGTATAAAGTTTGCGATTGACTATGTTCGCTAATCCAGGTTTTACGATGTATGCAGCGACTTGAGGCTGAACGCTGCGCATTTCTTTTTCCAGGGGAGTATAAATATCCTTTGCAATCAGACCCTGGGAGAATGCCGGATAATTAGCCAGGCAGGCTATTACTGCAAGTGCGAGTGCTTTAAGTCTCATTGGTTTCCTCCAAAATAAGTCCTATTTATATCAACGATATAGAGGCCCTTTGGATTCAACTTTTTTGGTTATACTGCTATGGCGGTTTGTGTTGCAGGAATATCCGGAATTTTTGACAGGATTAACAAGATTAACAGGATGGCGAAATATAGGATCAGCGGTTTTCTGTTGTTTTTACAGGTGTTGGGCGGGCGTGGGTGATTTTTAGGGGGATGGTTTTTAGTAGGGTGGCTTTGTTTTTGGATATTTTCAGGAGGTAGATGGCGCTTTTGTTGGCTCCGAAAAGTTTGGAGTCCCAGACGAAGGCTCCGGAGGAGTATATTATTGGTCTGTTTTTGTAGACTTCGGTCGGTTGGAGGACGTGCGGATGGTGGCCCAGGACTGCATCGGCGCCACTGTCTATACACAGCCTTGCGAGCATCTTCTGGCGCTGCGTGGGGGTTTTCATATATTCTACTCCCCAGTGGAACATGACTACTAAGGCATCGCACTGGGATTTGGCTGTTTTTACTTCTGCTGGTATCTGGTCATCGTTTACTCCAGCTACTGTGGGTTGATCATCAAGCCTGATTACTCCGCTGGTTGCAAGGTCTGTATAGGCAATGAAACCTACTTTTAGATTGCCTCTTTTTACGATCCTAACGCGTATGGCAGAGTTACGGTCCTTACCTGCTCCTACTGAGACCAGGCCTGCAGATTCGATAGCGTTATAAGTATCCACGAGGGCATCACGGCCATAATCTAGTGTGTGGTTGTTTGCAAGGTCTATGACATCTATTCCAGCAGCTTTGAGAGCGTAAGCATATGACGGTGAGACCCGGAATACCATCCTGCGGCGCTGTGGCAGGCCTTTTGTGGAGAGAGTGCATTCCAGATTGCATACGGCGATGTCAGCCTTGCTGAGAATGCTCTGAACATCAGCGAACAGATAGCTGGGTGGCTTGGTTTTCAGCTCTGCAGCGACACCACGAGCGAAGAATATGTCACCGACTGCTGCCAGGGTTATCTCCTTGCCTGAACCAAGTACTGGAACAGACAAGGAGAGCGTTATGCAGATTAGAAAAACGAAAAGTGTTTTCAATTTATAACTGGTTACATACCTTTTGCTGATTTTTGGCTGCGGGAACTCTTGAAAGTGCAAAATCGGATTCATTTATTAAGCAGTCGTTCCCGCAGCATAGCGCAACAATATACAAAGTATCAGAATGAACGGTGTTCTCAACATCCGCCTTCGTAGTTTTCGAACTGTGGGGCTGACTTGGCTTTTTTGTTGACGAAGAAGCTCTTGATCCATTCGGCGAATCCGGGTTCTTTTTTGCTCTTGAGCATTTTCTGCCATTTTTCATCTGTGAGTCTGTCGGATGATGGGTGCTGGAATTCATACTGTGTGTAGATGGCGCCTCTGGTCAGGTAGAGCTTGCCTTCGATTGGTACAACTACATATATTGCGCCTGCGCGTCCGGTACCTTCTTCCAGCACTTTTCCCAATGATGTGTGGACATCAGCGACCAGTGCCATATCTTTGTCGGTCTCGCTGACAATATCCCCTCCGGCAAATGAGAGTATTAGACTTTCAAGCTGGGAACCATATATGGAAATCGTTTCATACTCTTCCCGGGTTACTTTCCTGTTGGTCAGCTCTTTTATAGTTATACGCCTGCAGAACTCTATCATGTCTCCAAGCTGAGTGAACTTTTGAATCTGTTCCTCATCGAGCAATCCGCGATTTTTTAACCCCTGTAAGCTGTACGTATTCAGCCATTTTAGACGGGTCCAAAACTCCAGGTTGGGTTCTACGTATCCCTTAGGCTGAGGGATATCCTCCTCGGCTCCTCCACACTCAGCTACAGACTGTTTAGCGTATAGGATGGTATCGTGCCGGAGTTCTGTCCAGGATCCCATTGCTGTAAACAGACTCTTGTCCTGCCAGGCCTGGCTGCGCATGAATGACGGGTAACCTGCCTTTGCTGGTTCGACGACTGAATCCAATGCCCACAACCAGCCCCAGTAAAGATTTGACTGCCACGTTGCGAGGGTTGTTTTGTTCATTTCATTCCGCATTTTTTTCATCTGCGCAGTATAACCATCGAATTTTGATGCGCCGTAGTATTTATCCAGGATACTCTGAGCCCTGTCTGAACCTAATGCACAGAATACATCCAGACCAGATGGGAAGTTGCGTCCATCGACCTTCGGATGAGTCAGTTCCTGCAGAATTCTGGAATCCGGAATGAACCTCTGCCCCATAAACCGGAACTGTGGGCCTGTTGGAAATTTAGGATCCGGACCCCTTGAGTTGGGATCTTTAACGAAATTCTCTATACCGGGTTTAGGGAGTGATTGTGCGGCTTTAATGAACTGCTGCAGTTTGGTTTGGTCAGCGAGATCATCGACCGATGGCGAAGCTCCATAAATTTTCTGCATTATTGGAGTGTAGTCATGGAATGTGTAGTCGTCAGCTTTACCGACGTAGAAGACTGTGGGCTCATATATCTGTTCCCAGACTGACGATGCAGACTGATTGCCGATCTGGAGTGTTTTGAGGTTACGGGATATCATAAGGGCCTGGATAGTCAGGTTTGATGGAATGTTCTCGCTTGGAAGAGGGAGTGGAACCAGACCATACCACATCATCGCTTTAAAATATTTTTTTAGGTTTTCAGTGCGGGTATAGTGGCCTCTTGGGACGAACTGGGTGAAATCGATCTTGACACCTAGTATGCTGGACTCTTCCCTTGCCTTGTGTTCAGCGATTTTTGTCAGATCCTTTTGTACGGCAAAAAACACTGGCTCAGGAGGAATTCCGCCAGTCAGAATATTCTTCGCTACCCAGAAATATCCCAGATTACCGATGGCTGCTTTTTTGGCAGCAGGAGTCGTAGCCATACCAAGATCCTTTAGAGAAGCTGCTACCATAGCATCAGTAAGCTGGATGGCTATTTTGAATAATTTGTCGTTCTCGAGCTTACGCAGGGTGTAGTTGTAGAACACATGGTAGGTGTGGAGCATTGAGTCTGATGTTATAAATGCCGGGAGTTTTTCCGGGCGGATATACTCGTTGTTCTCATATACCTGGAACATCTGGATGTAGTTTGTTGGAGCAGCTGCGAAACCGTTCTTCTGGATAAGAGCTAGCAGATTTTTATCCAGCAGATTTGTGTAGAGCTTGCGGTTAACTACATTGGTTAGCCCGGGTTTGACTGTGTATGCAGCTACACCCGGCTGGACACTGCGCATTTCCTTTTCCAGAGGACCATAGAGATCCTTTGATCCCAACCCTTGTGAAAATGCCGGAATCCCTGGAATGCAGGCGACAAGCAGTATTGATGCAAGTGTAAATAACCGAAGCCTCATTTGATCTCCTCCAATGTAAGTCCAGTAATGGTATCTCCCTGGATGATGGTTTTTAAACTCCATTTTCTACCTGAACCGGTTGCTGTTACGGTCACGCCTGGTTTAGATGCTGCAGTCAGCTTTTCCGGTCCATCTATTTCTTCGGTAGCAGCAACCCATTCCATCCCGAATGGCGCTATCCTGTACATACTGACCCTGTGGGTATTATTGCTTCCTACTTCGAGGGCAAATACTTCTGCTTTGCCATCCTTGTCTATGTCTGCGGCGGTGAAATCGGAAAACCTGCGGGTGAGTCTGGAACTGAGCCAGAATGGCAGGAGGCGTTTACCGTTCCACTTATAAATGAAAAGCCTCTTTGCCATTATCGGGTCGTGCAGGCTCTTTTTGTATACCCCTACCAGTATCTCTTTGGAACCGTCTCCATCTATATCAACGATGCAGAGCTTCCAGGGATTCATCTTTTTTTGGTTCCAAAGGAGTTTTCCTTTGTTGGAAAGAATTTCGATGTCACCACCGGTGGAGTATCCGCCTCTGGTGATACGGACGGTAATTGCGGGAAGAGCAGGATTGATTTTTCCGGACCAGGACTGAATGAATATTCTAGGACTGGCAAATAGTGGAGATGAAAAAACGATGCCAAATAGAGCGAGCAGTGATTTGAACAGGTTTTTCATAATTGACCGCCAAAAAAAGGCGGGCTTTGCGGCCCGCCTTTGAATTTCTCTATTTTTTTGGTGACTGTTTGACCAGTCCGGCTAGTGCATTTTCGATTATGGGTGCCTGGGGGTATCCGTGTCCTTTGTGCATGCAGAAACCTTCTGCATAGGTCATACCTACGGGAGCACCAGCTTCGGCATCTGCACGCTTCATCTCTTCGATGTACTGGTCCATACCGTGCTGAATGCGCAGCCAGTCTCTCTGGGAGGCATGGCAGGCAAGCATTTCGGCTTTTTTATCGATTTCTGTGGTAACATCCACAAGGAACTGCGGTTCGATCGGATTCCCCAGCCAGTCAACTCCTCCCAACGGGCCAAAGTAGTAAAGAGCCGGGATGGAACTTACAGGAGGAACGGCTGCTGCAGGGCCAGTTACATAGTTACGGATTGAAGCTGTGAATGTAGCCATGCGAGCCAGTTCGCTGGTTATGGTGTGATCCGGCATATAATCTACAGGGAAGTGGGTTAATACGACATCGGGTCGGACTATGCGGATAAGCTCTACTGTTTTGGAACGGAAGTAGTCATCATCAAAAATACGCAGATCTTGTCCGCCAAGGCAGTGGTACTGGGCTCCAAGATATGCTGCTGCGGCTTTGGCTTCATTCCGGCGAATGATGGCTATTTCGTTGGGTGTGAGCTCTGCACTTCCGCAGTCTCCCACTGAAACGGTGCAGATATGCACGTCCCATCCGGCAGCTTTCAGTAAAAATAGAGTGCCGCTGCACCGGATTTCGGCATCATCAGGATGAGCACATAGTGCAAGGACTGTTTTATTTGTGGACATTATTTAACTCCTGCTTGTTAGTTTGGACGGTGTTTTATCCATATTTGGAACTCGTTTGAATTGTACCTTTGTGTTGGGTATCTGTCAAACTGCGACAGAGCTATCGGATTATTTAAGAACCGCGAAACACGCAAAACACGCGAAAATCCAGAGTAGAGTTGCACGAAACGCTAGTATTCTAACAGGATCTGCAAGAAGGGAATTCTGTGTCTTGAAAATTCCCTCCGAGAGCGTTGAGGACATTCTGTTTCGGGGGTAATTGCAAATTGCACCCGAGCCTAGTTCTGCGACAGAAATTTTGAAAAGAACCACGAAATACGCTGAACACGCGTAAATCATGGAGCATACAGCATCTATATCCCTTAAATGGACGAGGTCGCAGGATTCTGTTACCGGTTAGACTGTGCCGCCGAGGTAGTCGTAGCTGATTTTCTTTTGGACGGCGTTGATTTGCGCGAATGACTGGTTCAGAATGGTCTGGTCAATTTGTGAGAGTCTGCGGTAGTTGATGGTGTTGGATGGAATGCTACCTGATGCAAGATCGGTAACCTGGTGTTGCAGACGCAGGCGAACCAGGAAATCGTAGGCTGACTTAATATCTTCTCCGCTGGATTCAAGTATAATGCTTTCTTGAATTAGAGCATCCAGACGGTCTATAGTATGTGTGCTGTCAAGCTCATGCTGCAATGCATAAAGCCTGGCAAAACTTACTATTGGTATTAGAGCCTCTTTAAGGTCCAGCAGGCCTGGATGATCTCCACCAGTGGTCCCGGGCAGGATTCGTCCTAACAGCCTTGATGGAGGCTTGAAAAGGAGTGAGTTCTGTGCGAAGTGCGGATAGAAAGCTGGAGTTGTCCGCAGCTCTTCGAATACATGCCGGCGCAGGTCTTGAGCTAGTTCCATTGAACCATAGACAGGACGAAAATCGAAGAAGATAGTGAACTCCAGAAGCTGTTGAGGCTCCGGAAGATTAATCCACTTGCTGAAATACTGCTTCCAAACGGATATTGACTTACACCATTTGGGATTTCTTGCCATCACACCCCCGGGACATAATGGATATCCGGCACGTTCAAGCCATTCACAGACAAAGCTGCTGAGTTCATTCATATAAGTTTCAACTTGCGGTTGTGCTGCTGGATCAAGCGGCAATGCGTAAACGATGGCATTGTCCTGGTCACTGGCAATAGTCATCTCCTGCCTGCCCTGGCTGCCCAGAGCCATAAAGACGTATGGTACCGGAGCTGGACCCAACTTTTCCTCTGCCAGGTTTATTAAACGGACAGTAGCAGTATCGCAGACAGATGAGATCATTCTGGTTATATAGTGCGGATGTGCCCCACAACCGAGTAAGGCTTTGGCTAGCTCAGGGACACGCCTGCAGCATTTAGCTACGTCCTCCGGGGTAGCAGCTTGCTGAACTTCGCGTGCAAGCACAATCGGCCCATAACTGCGGAACTGCAAAAGCTCCTGGTTTCTGATGACACCAACAATACGCCCGGCTTCGTCTGTAACTGCAAGATGCTGAACACTTTTGAGTTCCATTAGCAGCAGCGCCTCATAAATCTCTGCTTTTTCGGGGACAGTGATCAAAGGCGAACTCATTATGTGACTCACTTGATTATCAGGGTTAATATTTGCAGCTACGACACGGTCCCGAATATCTCCATCGGTTACTATTCCAATTACGTTGCCTTTTTCAGATTGCACTAATGCGGAGCTGGATTGATGGTCGGTCATCATAGCTGCTACGGTTTGAATTGGAGTATCCAGACTGCAGAAGACAGCACTGCGTCCAATCCGGCTTACCGGTTCATGCAGGAACAGGAGGGACGTTTGAAGTTTCTCGATTGTATCTTCGAGTTCATTGATATGTTTTTCATCGGCAGTAATGTCCTCAACAACAGCATCTATGAATACAGGACTGCCGTGTTCATCACGGACTAGTATGGCGACGATGGCTATAGAACGGCTGCTTGGATCTTTGGTTGTTATGTGAAGCTTATGCAGCGCTTTATTGTTCTGGCGGAGTTGAGCGAGGAACTCTTCATACACTACAGCATCGTGAAAGATATCAGCAAGAGCCAGTGGAGAATTTTCAATGCTGCCTGAAGAAGACAACATACTGGCTGCTGCCTGATTGTATTCAACTAGAGTACCACGCGAAGTGGCTTTAGCGCGAAAAAGTCCGACTGAAACTCCATCGACTACCTGCTGCAGATTTCGCCAATGCTGTTCACTTATATCTTTAGTTCCGACACTCTGAGAAGGGGACACATTTCTAGCAAGCAGTATAAATCCGCTGCGCTGGGCGAAGGATATTCGGCTGGTGGCCATTGCACATTCGATCAGAACACCATCACGCCGCCGTATGATTGCATCGAAACCGTCCACTGTCGTGTCTTCATGCAAGAGTTTTTCCAGACTCTCCCATGCTGCTTCGTTTCCTTTGATCACCGGAAACAGGTCCGACAAGTCCAGGAACTCAAGTTCTTTGGGTGTACAGCCAGTTAGTTCCAGGAATATAGGGTTGGCATAACGGCATCTGCCTTCTATAACCAGCAGAGTGCCTTCGGTAGTGGCTTCTACAAGGGAACGATATCGCTGGGTCGATTCATACAGGCTTTCCTCTGCTTCACTGCGTTCACGTTCAAGACCCAGACTCTGCCTTATGACATACAAAAGCAGCAATACAACAAGCAACGAGATTCCCAGTGAGGTGCGGACCAGGTTTCGCTCGATAGTCTTGATCTCCTGCTTGACGTCTTCTACATATATACCTGTGCCAATGATCCAACCCCAGGGTTGAAAACCTTTGATGTATGATTCTTTTGGGACAAGGCGGTTGGGATCGTCCTTCCACTGCCAGACATACTCTACATAGCCGTCCTTGCCTCGTTTTACCAGATCAGCAAACTCTGCGAATATGCGCACTCCACGCGGATCGCGGAAGTTGGAGACGTCTTTACCGTTTAGATCACGCCTGTAAGGGTGCATAATCATGCGTGGCTGCATATCCTGCAGCCAGAAGTAGTCTTTGCGATCACGGCCATAACGCAATAGCTCTATCCGGGACTTAGCCATTGACTGAGCCTGCGCACGCGTCAATGAACCTGACCGTTCGTCTTTCTCATATCCCTGGAGAATACTCCAAGCGGAGTTTGTAAGTTCCCTAATCATTTCCCGCTTGCGATCCATCAATGACTTTTCGAAGGTCGGAAGGAAAACAGCGTAAATAGCTGTTATGAACAGGCCAATGGCAAGTAGAGTTGGAAACACAAAATGAAAAATAAAATCTCGCCACCATATCCGTTTGCGGCGACGAACCGGGGCAGTATGAGCAGCAATTTGCTGTGATGGTAGATTGCCGGTATACACAGCATCGCGGAAGTCTTTCCACAGATCAGTCGGCATATCTATTCCGAGTGATGTGCTGTTTGGTGGCCTGCGATCGTGTGCATCGGTCCCTGCGCTAACAAGAAGCCCCAACCGCTTTGCCAAATCACAGAGCTGATCGCGTTGTTCTTCGGTGAAAGATTCATAGACTGCTTCAATCCCATCAAGACCTTTTTTCTTTAGCGTAGTTAGTAAGATTTCAAGCTGTGTAAGATCCGGTATGAGAAGAAGTGGATGAGCCAGGAACGCTTTTCCTCCGGCGCGGTGGACCAGAGCAATTGCTTCGGAGATTTCAATCCGGCCATTGGTAACAGAAGGCATCATTGGCGGTAAATTATTACTGCCATTGGAAGTGGTTTCGTCTGATGATGCTGAACCCCGCATTCGTATCGATCCGGCAATACTGTGGACATCCGGAGTGCGGGAATTGCGGAGTGAGTGCAGCACAGCAAGCAACTCAGTATTCTCGGTATCGATACCATATGCCAGCAGATGAGCATCTTCTCCCTGGCACTGGGTTGTTATTTCAACACCAGTTATATATCCGACTTCTCTTTTTGCCAGGGTCTGTCCAAACTCAGCAAGTCCATCCACACTGTCATGATCAGCGAGTGCAGCGACTACTACTCCATCCGCTGCCATAGCTTCAGCCATTTCGCGTGGTGAAAGAGTGCCATCGCTATACACGGAGTGGCAGTGGAGGTCAACTCGAGTGGTGGACTTCATTGCTTAGTCTGGCCTCGATTATCATATGCGCCGAACAGGAGTTAATTCCCTTCGGCGCATATTTAATACAACTTATCAGATTTTTAAGCGGTTGCAGTCTCGGTGATTGCATCCGGTGGTGTCAATAGAGATACCACTATTAGAGTAAGGAAGCTGAGTGGGATCGATATGATACCCGGGTTTGTGAACGGGATAGGCGCTGTTGTCGGATCCAATCCGTAGAGTTTATACAAATCCGGTGACAGAGCGATCAGCAACAGTGACGAGACTATGCCCATTATAACTGAAGCGGTGATACCTTTGGAAGTTGTCCGCTTCCAGAAGAGAAGCATAACAATGGACGGCAGGTTAGCTGATGCAGCAACAGCAAATGCCAGTCCAACCAGGAATGTCACGTTCATACCTTTGAAGAGGATTCCAAGTACGATGGCAATGAATCCGACTACAAAGGCCGATATTTTTCCTGCACGTATTTTTTGACGGTCATCCATACGACGGTTCATGAACCGGTCTATAAAGTCGTGAGCTACTGCTCCTGATGCTGCGACAATTAGTCCACTCACAGTTCCCAGAACAGTTGCAAATGCGATTGCGGAGATTATCGCAAAGAAGACATTCCCAAAGGAACGTGCCAATAGAGGAGCAGCCATGTTACTGTCTGCCGGGTTCAGAACGCCATTGATTGCTGCTCCGAGTCCCATGAACAGTGTCAGTATGTAGAAGAACCCGATTGCAGCAATAGCTACTATTGTGGATTTGCGCGCACTAGCCGGACTTGGCACGGTGTAGTAGCGGATGAGAATGTGGGGCAGTGCAGCTGTGCCCAGGAACAATGCCAGCATCAGAGAAACAAAATCGAGTCTCTCCAGCAGTGTTCCCTGGACTTTGAATTTGAGTCCTGGCCGCATTAATTGATTGCCATGAGTCAATGTTGGGAAGTAGACAGACACTTTGGCGCCGTCTTTATCAACAATCTTGGCTTCCTTCCAGCGCCTTACGACTGTGTCTTTGTCGGTCATTGCTGCCAGAAATCCAAAAGGAGAAACGCTCTCTTTCTGGACTACCTGCTGACCACGAAGCATATCAATATTGCCAGCCTGGCGGAGGATATTGGTTGCAGACGCCGGAGCACCATTTATGATCTTTTTACCATCGCTGGTTATCTCCAAAGACTGCGATTCCTGCAGGACTACCTGACCACTTTCGCGATTGATCAGCCACCATGTCTCCAGACCGTCTTTTGACAGCCTTGCCAGTGTAGCGTGCACGTCCTTTACTTCCTGCACTTCTACAACTTGCCATCCAGGTTCGGATACCTGCAAGTTTTCATCAGTACCCTGGGCAGCTAATGTTTTATACTCATAGAACGGCACCTTGCCTCCCTGGTCTGGTTTTGTGCTGAATCCACGAACACAGACAGCTATTACAAGCGCCAATGAGAAGATTATCAGCAGTCCTCCCTTGAGGAATTGAACATATGTGGTTGATGCCATGCCGGCGGTAGCTACAATTGTTATAACGACAGCTCCGACGATGATGACACCCCAGTGCTGTGCCAGACCAAGCAGTGGTTCGACGAGTACACCGGCTCCAACCATCTGGGGAATCAGATAGCAGACTGAGACAACCAGAGTGCTGATTGCTGCCGCTAATTTGATACTACGAGAGTTGAATCTTGCATCCAGTGCATCGGTAAATGTGTATTTACCCAACCGTTTCATCGGTTCTGCAACAACAAAGAGCGCAACTATCCATCCTGCAAGGTATCCGATTGAATAAAGGAAACCGTCATAACCAACGGTTGCGATCATTCCACAGATACCGAGGAACGAAGCGGCGGAGAGATAGTCACCTGCAAAGGCAATACCATTTACAGCCCAGTGGATATTTCCACCTGCTGCATAGTATCCGGAGGAGGTCTTTGTTCTTTGTCCAAGATAGAAAGAGAGACCGACTACGAAAATTACAAAACCCAAAAAGATAGCTATAACCATTGTTATTTACCACCATCCTTGTTGGATTCTTCATCCATTAGTTTTTCCTTTTTACCACACATACTGTTGTAAACAAGGGCCAGGATCAGAGCTCCAATAATGAGCAAAAAGCCGTAGACTGTGGCCAGGTTCAGTCCGAAAACTACTATCCACTCCATCAGGAGGGGGTCGTAGAGATTGATGGCTACAAAGCCAACATAGAACAATGCATAGAGAAAGAACAACCAGACGCCTAGACGAGACTTATAGGGTGCGGCTGCGTCTTTACCTGATTGGGATGCTGGTTCATGGAGCATGTTCTGTTAATTCCTTTCAACTGTAAAAATCACGGCCATTACAGATTGCAGAATGGCGCAGTATTTCCTGATTGAACCAGTATATCATAATTCGTGAAATATTTGCGTATATTACTAAGGTTGCTTGCAATTCAGAGTTGCAGGAGTTTGTCATCCTGAGGAACGAAGGATCTGCTTTTCATCCGAAAAAAGCAGATCCTTCGTTCCTCAGGATGACAAACTCCACACTTCGTTTTGACAAGTAAACAGTATTGCCCCTACCCCCCAAGTGGAAATTGAGGTGGTGGATTCTTGGGATTGATTGTGTTGTCGTTGGGATTGATCTGGCTAGTTTGGGTTAGTCTATTTTTACAAGACCATTGAAGGAGAGGTAGTGTTCTTTGATGTTGAGTTTGCTCATCCATTCTCTGGTCTGCATTGTTGTCAGGTCTCCGGTGTGGGGGCCGGCTTCTGTTATGTTGTCCCAGACCCAGATGGGGGTTGGCCAGAGGCAGTATTTTGGGTCTACAGCCTGGTAGAAATCTTCTTCTACTCCATTTTGTCCGTGGTGGGCCATTTGGACATAGTCTGATTTTAATTTGTAAGCATATTCGCCGGCCAGGAGCTTTTTGCCACCGTCCCATCCCAGATCTCCCAGGAACAATACGGATTTGGATGCATCGGAGACTTTGACTACTACGCTTTGGTCATTGTACGGGTTATCTATAAGCTCCGGATTCTTAATTCCAAGGATTTCGAACAGGACTCCATCTATGGTGATGTTCATTCCTGGTTCTACTTCTACGGACTGGACATTGGATTCGCGCACGGCTTTGTAGTAACTGTCAGAAAAGTCCTTGTAATCGGGTTCATATATGTAATACCAATCCTGGTCCAGGGAGCTTTGGTATATTGTTTGGATTTTTATGTCGCGCGGATCCTGCAAAATATCCATGAGCACTCCGGCGTGGTCATCGTGGGGGTGGCTCATAAACCAGGCGTCCACATTATTACCCAGGGCCGCAAGAAAGCCTCTCATGTATCCGGATTCCTGCACCCAGCCTCCATCGAATACTATGATTTTGCCCCCATCGGTGCGGATAATATAGGACAAGCCTATGGAACCGATCTGTGATGGCAATTGCCATAAGGTGAAATGAGGTTGTGCTTGCATATCAATCTCCTTGCTATATAACATACCGTGGTCGGGCTCGATGTCTCAATGCACGAGCACATCGTACCAGTCGTCCTGCAAGTTGTCAATCAGTAAGCTTTTGCCGAAACAATTCACATAGTTATTGACCACCGGGAAAGCTTATGACATACTCATATGAGGAAACACGGAAGGTGAAGAAGACTATGCTGAGTAAAACTTTATCCAAATTAAAATCAAGTGATCATACAACAATAGTAGCGCTTGGTGATTCGATAACTGAGATCACATTTCATACTCGTGGTCATATGAACTGGGTGGGTTTTTTGTCGGAGGCCCTGTTTGAAACATATGGAAATGGCGTTTGCACGATTATCAATTCCGGAAAATGTGCATCAACATTTGAAGAGTCGCTAACTCGCCTTGATCGGGATGTCCTGCGCTATCAGCCAGATCTGGTCATTATAGCACTTGGCATGAATGATGCCGGTAAAGGTCTGCAGAGTCTTGACAGTTTCCGTTTACAGGTCCATGAAATGGTGAACACAATTAGAGAGCACTGCGGGAGCGATATCCTTATTCGCACACCAAATCCGGTCGTCACAGTTCCCGGAGTGCCTTGCCCTCCGGAACAGCCTTTACCTGGTAAAGCCTGGGAATCAAATATTCGTCCTCTCGCTGCATATTCTCAGGCACTGGTGGAGGTGGCCAGGGAGCTGGAATGCGATGTGGTGGACCACTACTCTCTCTAGATAAATAAACAGTTCCATTTCAAGCACCCGGTTGCAGATCCAGTTGGTTTATGGCCAAGGATGGGTGACGCTATTCATCCCGGCTACCTGGGACATCTTGCTTTTTTCCGTGAACTGGCATCACTCTTCGAAGTGCCCGAATATTTCCCCTGGGAAGATGTGGACTAGCTCTGAATCGCAACAGTCCTCATCTTCCCAAGATGGCAGTAATTTTCTATTCCGAAGCAATGAGCAGCCAGCCTTTTGAGGCGACTACCGGGATTTCGTCGGTTGGGGTGAATACCGCTGCACTTTGGAAGTTTTCGATTGCTGGAGCGACCAGTTTGGCTTTGGTTGGGTCTATTCCTATTGCTTTCCAATCGATGGTCAGTTTTATTTTTGCATCTGTTTTTAACCAGCTCCCAATGGATATAAGGGTCTTGTCTTTCTTCACGTAGGCTGTTGCCATTATGTTTTTGGTGTCGGTTTTTACGGGACACTTTTTGTTCCAATAACCCAGCCAGTCGGCGTCCTGTATTCCGAACTCATCCCAGAATTTCCACATGGCACTTACTGATGAGTTCATGCGGCCGGTCATCCCGTAGACCATACCACGCCATTGATTGCCGCCATCTACATAGTTTAGCATTTCGTTGGTGATACCGAAAGGAATACCGGACATTTCGATGAGCCAGTAATCCGGATCGCGGCCGTAGTCGAAGAACTCCCCAAACCAGAGGTTTGAGAGATATGCTAGATGCTCCATTGTCTGGTTCATCGTCGAGATCCGGGAATCCAGCCAGTCGTAATTGTTACCACCGTGGTAGTTCAAGCGGCTGCTGGGATTGACCCGGTACATTACTTTGGCTATGCGCCTCATGATCTCACGGTCGTATCCAATTCCGTCCAGATACAGACCATCTACCCCAGTGTAGTTCATATAATATCGCATGCCTTCTACATAATAATTATGCCAGCGACTTAGGCCTTGAACAAATAGAGCTGCATCGGTTTCACCATCCGGCATCGGTTGCCTCCAACCCGGTACATATCCGGCCATAAGGTGTTCCATGAGCCACGGGTATCCACCGCCGGACTTGTTCATAACAGCCTTGCTGTCCCAGTAGATCATGCCTTCGCCTGTTGTGAATATTTCGTTTCCAAGGCTTCTCAGCGGCCACATTTCGGCAACAAAATTGGTAAGGTTGCCGACTCCATAGTATACATTCACCCCTGCATTTCCGGCTTTGCAGACTTTCACATAATCTCGCATTGAGTCTGCGGTAATGAATGGATAGTTTATGTATGGGTTTTGATCGGTCGCGTGGTGGACATGAATGATATTACCGCCGGAAGCCCAGTGGCCATATCGCCAGCTCCAGTGCCGAACATCGATTGGTTTGAATGGAGTTACCATTAACCGGAACCTGAACTGAAGACTTTCACCTTTTTTCATCTGGCGGTCACCGGTGAAAGCCCGGACCATTACTGTGTCGCCATCTTCACCAATCACGCATCCGCCTTTGCCAGCGTTATCCCAGGATTTTGGAAGTCCAGCGTCTTTGTAGTCGTTTGACCAGACATCCTGATCGTGGGAGAGTTTGATCTGTATGCCTGCATCAACATCACCGATCCAAACCATGTTCTCGGCACGGTTCTTGTCCCATGACCAACTCCAACTGCTCGGACGATACCCTCCCCTTTTGCTCATACCCATCATATAAGGAGCGACATCGGATTTGATTGGAACTCTGAGGCCTATGTCTCTGATATTCTGAGCTGATTTGGCAGTGAGAGTGACACGGAAATCTATGACTCCGTCTGATTCGGTCTTTGAACGGACTGAATATGCGAATCCATCTGAGGAGAGCGTTGATGTGCGTTCCATGACATCGGGTTTCAGCTTGAGGACTTTGGCTGGTTTACCGGTCCTCCAGATGACCATTCCACTGGTGGTCTCAATATCCATTTGGATTGGCTTGGCGAGGATCTCCCGGCCATTACTTGTGATGCTGCCTGGCAGACCGTTTGATGCAAATACGATCTGGCGGCCTATGACACTTGCAATGTTGCCTTTCAGTTGGATGGCAGTGTATGGAGCGATGACATCTTCATCCAAGCCAGCGGTCGAGTTGAGCCAGCGCAGACGCGAAAGGCGCCAGAGATCGTCATCTCCGGAGTTGGCAATTTTGTCTCCTGCTACTGTTAGTTGAACTTTAACTGTGCAGGGCTTCTCTCCCTCGGGCTTTACTGTTACCTGACCTTTATAGACTCCGGATGCATTATCGGGGACCTGCAGGCCTATCCATAAGGCCCGAACCAGGCCTGCTCCTACATCGAATTTCTTCTTCATTGGACGACCGAGCCAGTCGATGCCGCCAAGGTTGAAGCAGGTCATTGATGATGTGGGGATGATCTTACCATCGGCTGTTTTTAGAGCGGTGAAAGTCACGGATACGTTCTTTACTGCTTTTTTGGATGCAAAGACGCCTATCTGGTAGGGATAGTATTCTCCTGGCTGGGCTTCTCCGGACAATTTGTCTGATGGGCCGTTCTTGATCCAGCGAAGAGGAAGATCATCCGGCATTTTTATGGGATGCAGACGGTCTTCAGGAAAGAGAATATATGGTTTTGCAGCATTTTTGGCAAGGAGAGATTTAGTCTCTTTGTCGGTGGCTATGACTTCCATTGGATCGAAACGATTGAACTCATTTCTGGCCTGGATTTCGATGAGATCAGCTTTCGGCAAAGTGCCTGGCAATTTGGATGTATTCAGTCCGTTTGATGAAAGCCAGGATTTGTCTGCGGTGTCTGTCGGCGGGAAATATGTGCCGGCATCGTCGAAATTGCCTGTGCCGGGATTGTATGGCAGGTAGTAGATTTCGTAGTTGCCGGGAGTAGTTGCGGGTTGGAAAACGATATCGCCGGACTCGCGGGTTATGTTGGCAACTTTGCGGTTGGTGATCTGCTGACCGGTGGTTGAGTCGAAGAGAAGGATATCTTTCTTCTGAGGGTCTTTGTCTCTGCGTCTCCACTCAATGTGCGCCAGGACTGCATCTGCCTTTTGGTTGACGTGCACGAGCGCACGGTGGTTGCCGTGTCCTTTTTCAACCCATGTGCCGATACCATATTTTACGTTTGTATCTGCGGATATAGCCGGGGTTGCAATCAGGCCCAGTAGGCACAGAATATATGCTATTTTGATGAAAGAATACCTTGTCATAACTTAACCTCTAGCTCTTTATTTTCCTAAAATAAAAGCGTGATACGCTTTGGGGTCTTCTATGTTGAAATAGACTTTTGACCAGGACCTGACGACGGCGCCTCTCCATCCACCGAAGTCCATGGTCAGGTTTCCTCTCCATTTATCTCCGGATTTGGGTGGTTTAGTGCTCAGTGCAGTCCATGGAATGGCTACTTCGATTCCAATATTGGTACCGTCTAGATGATTGGCTGCCTGCCAGTTGCATGTCCAGGATGGGTCCTTTGGGTTGCCCTGCAGCTTGTCCCCCCGGACGTTGGCTGCGAATGAGATATAGGAATCATTGCCGTCTTCCTGGAGGAACACTTCTAGTCCGTCACCGGGTGAAACTGCACGTAAGCTCGGGGTGCCTGTTTCACACATAACATAAAGAGATGCCTGGTCCCACATCATCCTGCAAACAGGTATCGGATCCGTTGGTTGAGCTGTGCCCAGAGCGAATGTCTCAAGCTCGATTAGTGGAGCTTTGTCCCACTCTCCTGCAGACACTATGCCATCGATCTTCGGCGAACCGTGCGGGATAAGCACGGGTTTATAGATTGGCGGAGTGCGGGGAGTAGTGAACGAAGCCGCACCTCCGGAATTAGCCACGCGACTGCCATCTTTTGCTCCTGCCCAGACTCTCCAGTAGAGTTTCCTGCCTGCAGGCAGATTTGAGATCACAATCATATTGCTGGCGGTTGTTTTTGTTATCAGCAACTTTTTAAAATTGGGGTTTTCGGATAACTCTATACGGTATCTCACAGCGAAACGCGCTGGTTCCCAGTTGAACTTCAATTGAATAGTATCAGATGCAACAGCGGGAGGCATGGTTGTACCCAGGGAAAACGGCGATATAGCAGCATAGGTAAATGTCGGTATTAATACCAACACTAGCAAACATATGCATGGAAAGTATTTTGAGATACTCAAGGTATGCACCTTATAACGAAAGAGTTCAATAATATGAACACGGCAGGCAAGATGCCTGCATCACAATTTGGGCATTTGCCGTCGGCAGGCCGGATGCCTGCATCACAATTTGGGCGTTACTATTTGCCCAGGATGAATGCGTGATAGAGTTTTGGGTCGTGTATGAAGAAATAGACCTTTGACCAGGATCTTACGACTGCCTGGTTGCTGAAATCTGCGGCAAGATTGGCTTTCCAGACATCTCCCGGTTTAGGTTGTTTCTTTGCGATTGCAGCCCAGGGAATAGCAACTTCGATGGTCATCTTTGCGCCATTTATTGACTGGCCTGACTGCCATTCGCAGTTCCACGATGCATCCTTGGCTTCATTGTCATACAGGCTCCCGGATGCATTGACTATGAACTGGTGGTAAGGTAGGTCGTCTTTCTCCTGGAAAAACAGTTCAAATGCATCATCCTGGTATACTGCGCCATCGCGTTCACGCGCTACCGATGCGACTGGTCTGGCTTTGGGTGTAGTTGCTTCCAGCAGTGCGTATATGTTGGTCTTATCCCACATCATGCGGCAGGTCGGCGTGGCATATTCTGGAACTACTATACCCATTGCGAAGTTTTCCAGCTCGATTATTGGCGCTTTGTTCCATTCACCCGGACCGGCCTTGCCATCCAGTTTAGGTGTGGACTGCGGGATGGTTATTGGTTTGTATGGTATTTCGATCTTAGGGGTAATGAGTGATGATGGGCCACCGGCATTGAGCGTTTTTCCACTGGCAGAAACAGCGGATACGCGCCAGTAGATGGTTTTGGCTGACGGCAGGTTTGTGATTACAACCATATTGCTGGCTGTATCTTTTTTTGCCAGCACTTTACTAAAATCCTGTGCAAGGGATACTTCGAAAGTATATCTGGAGGCACCGGCTGATGGCTCCCAGTTGAACTTCATTTGGATAATCTCAGGATTATTTCCGACTGGCATGGCTGTCCCCAGGACGAACTTTGCGGGGCTGGCTGAAGCCTGCAGTGAGAGTGCTGTAAGTATGGCGAGAATATTTATCAATCCAGAGATGCGCATGGAATACCTCTTTTTACGAACCGACTTTCGGTGGTTGAATATCCAATTCTCATGATTATACAGGATTAACAAGATTTGCAAGATTAACAGGAAGGGATGCAAGAGTTCAGTATAGTGAGAAATTTGTCATCCTGAGGAACGAAGGATCTGCTTTTTCTGGATGGAAAGCAGATCCTTCGTTCCTCAGGATGACAAATTCCGACAACTCTGAACTGTTACGAAATTTGAATACAGTTATTTCGTGTTCTTTTGGATTTCTACTACCTGGTAGGATCCTATTTGCGGGAGTTTTATTTGCCATCTGTTGTGCAGTTTGACAACTACCAGGGACTTGCCTGATATTGCCAGTTTGGCTGATTTGACGGCGAATCCGCAATCTAGAGTTACTGTCGGGCCAGTAGGCTGCTGCCAATCGGCTCTCTGACCTTTTGTGTTATGCAAGTGTACCAGAATTTCCTTGTTTTTACCCTCAAAGATGCCAGTGCGGACATAGTCCGGGGCTATCACTTTTAGCTTTGAGGGTGCAATCTGCTTGAGCTGGTCGATTATTGATCCAATGAATTGTGTCGGTGGATCAAGCAGACCTGAACCATTCTCGAAATCCATATTGATTGCACTCTTAGTCGTGCCATCTGCTTTGACTGCCGAGAGCTTGAAATTGTCGAGGTAGAAGGCAGCATGTTTTGTGCCTCCTCCGGAAACGACCAGCCAGTCGGTTTGGTCATAGGCTGCATTCTCGGTTGCAGTATTGATGGTTTTTTTAGTTCCATCCGGCAGAGTAACGGTGAGAGTGGACTTTGAGATCTGGGTGCCGGTTGCGAAATCGTAAGCTAGATTTACATGTATCCACTGATCAAGTGGAAGATCGCAGAATGCGTTGCCAGCAATATTAATTTTACCACCACCAAAATTAATCGCGGGGCCGGGGCAAGCTTGTTCTCCTAAACGCTCGCGGGCGGATTTAGAGCGAAGCGCCACAAGCACTTCGGCATCGGCGCCTACTCTCATATCGAAATCCAGAATGCCTCCAATATAATCCGGAGCGCCGAATGGTGAAGGGGAGTTTTCCAGATCCGGGTTCCAGGACATCGGAGCTACGGGATCATCTGTGAACTTAAGGGATGATTTACCAGTGGCTGCGGTCTCATTAGAAGCTGCAATGGAAGTGTTACCGGATGCTATGGAGAAGCTCCCTACAGTAACGGCTGGATCAATTGCCAGGACAATCACTCTCCCCTTGCCGAATTTTCGGACTGCTGCAGTGGGTTGATTGGCTGCTGTAGCCAGAGTCGTCCAGCCATTGGATACGAGTTTTAATGGAACCCGGACTCCACTTGCCTGACAGGTTTTGTTGGTGCCTTTAGCGGTTATGACGAATGTCCCGGCATCTGATCCATCGGTCTTTGGCGCTCTGCTGAAGGAAAATCCCAATACACTAGCAAGCAGATTGCTCTTGCGAGGCATGGCTTCTTCATCGAGTTGACCTGCTGCTATCCCCAACACAGCAGTTCCGCCGTTTTTGATGTAATCTATAGCAATTTTGCTCTGGGTATCGGAGAGTGCAAGAGAGAGCGGCATGAATAGTAACTTATATTTTGCCAGTTTTGTTGATGTGAAATCGGCATCGAAGACGTAATCGGGCGGGACTTGCCTGTTGCCAAGAGCCTGTGTCCAGATGCTGAGCGAGCCAAAGAAATCTAGTCCACCGCGCTCGCAGTAGAATGTTTCTGTCTGCTGCGAGACATGAACTGCTGCATAAGGTACTGATTTGCCATCGGAATAGGCATTGATGGCGTTGATGGCAGGCGATGCCAGGGCAGCTGTGGGCGCGATTCGAGGGTTGAGAAGATCCTCTCCGTAGCTGGGATGTCCGCCTGCTACATAGCACATCATAGCATGCTGGATGATTGTCTCAGCATTGACCTCAGGTGCATTACCAACATCAAAGAACCGCCATATTTCGGATTGGCCCCGGCCGTATGCCCGGTTGAGGCGCATGTTGATATCGATACTTTCGGGATCTGATGCTTCAGAACCGCTGATTACATCTGCCTTAAAAAGGTCAATTGGAAGGGCACTGAGCCAGGGAGTCCGGGGCCGATGGTAGTTGTTGATGGCCACCGTAACATTTGGGTGCTCTTTGCGGATAGAGGCGGCAACCTTGCCTATATATGAACCGAATTCTTTGTATCGCCAATTGACCCATTTCCGGAAGACGGCGTCATCCCAGTCGATCTTTGTGGGGATATCATAAGCAGTGTCAGCTTTGAATTTAGCTATACACGCATCGCAGGCGCAGCTCATTGGCAAAGGTCTGCTCCAAATGGGAGTCCAGCAGGTGCCGTCGAACCAGATTCCGTCCAATCCAAATTTTTCTATTACAAAATTGCAGTAATTGATAAGGGCATCACCATATCCGCTCTCGAAACAGACTGCGAAACCGGATGCATTGTAGGGGATCTGGAATACTTGTCTCCAGGCGGGAATTTGTTCCCAACCGGAGTGGCAGTGCTGCATAGGATACCATGTCACTGCCGCCATTCCGCTCTTTTTGATCTCAGCTACCCATTTTTTCAGGATTATTTCATTATCTGCGGCGTGGGCATCGGTGCAGGGGATAAATGGATTGTTGATAAGAGGTGCACCATAGTCATCGGTCACTTTTATCCAACGGGCCTGGACACCTGCATCAGCCAGTGCTTTTTCACGGGCGGGGCGGGATGTATCATCATTGACGGCAGTTGGATGCGGGCGGGCTTCAAGGCGGAGGCCTGCTTTTGCGTATGGGGTTTGCTCTGTGGGGACGGCTGAGCAGGTGTTTATTGCAGTTAAGGATAGGATTATGGCTATTAAGATTGGTCGAAATGGCATTTATTGGCTCCTGTTGTTGATTATAAGAGTGTTCTCGGTCAATCCCCCGGGCGACCGCAGAGGGATCGCCCCTACTATCTTTATTAGATAGCTATGACTTTTCGCCAAGGGGAATAGGTTGTGCGTATTCTTAATGGTTCGTGTGCACGTACCCATTATAGAGTTGGGGGTTGGATTAGTCTATTTTTATTACTCCGGTGAAGGATAGGTAGTTTTCTTTTACGCCCAGTTTTTCTATCCAGTCTCTGTTCTGCATTGTGTCCCAGGTGCCGGAGTTTGGGCCTTTGCCGGAGTCGTTGTTCCAGAGCCACTTGGGGGTTGGCCAGAGGCAGTATTTTGGGGAGACTGCTTTGTAAAAGGCTTCGTCAACTCCTCTTTGTCCGTGGTGGGCCATTTGGACGTAGTCTGCCTGCAGCTGTGAACCATAAGGACCAGCCAGCAGCTTTTTGCCTCCGTCAACGCCTAAATCACCTAAGAACAGGACGGACTTGGTGGAATCTGAAACTTTGAAGACTATGCTCTGGTTGTTGTATGGATTGTTGGTGATCTCAAGGTTGCGAATTCCTAGGATTTCGAACTTCACTCCATCTATAATGAACTTCATGCCTGTTTGTACTTCTATATCTTTGACTTTGGAGTCTCGGACCGCTGCATAGTAGCTGTCTGAGAAGGGTATACAGTCTACTTCCCATTTGTTGTACCACTCCGGAGGCAGGGATGACTGGTATAGCTTTTCTATCTTTATACCTGCTGGGTTTTTCAGGATGTCGAATAGGACACCGGCGTGGTCATCGTGCGGGTGGGATATGAACCAGGCATCTACTTTATTACCCAGAGGAGCTAGAAAGCTTCTCATGTATGCTGCTTCCCTGGCCCATCCTCCGTCGACGACTATGATTTTTCCACCATCGGTGCGGATAACATAGGACATACCTATTCCATTAATCTGTGAAGGCAGTTGCCAGAGTGTGAAGTGAGAGCCGGATTTGGCTTGAGGCACCAGCGCTTTTGTCCCGCTTTTCTGTTTGTCGACAGCAGAGAGCCATGCAGAGGTAGAGATCAGCTTCCATTTCGGCAGCTTTGATACACCTACCATTATTGGAGCGTCACCTACGAGGAGTGAGGGATTGGCTGCGTCTATGGGGATGCTGTCCAGCTTCCAGTTGATTGCAGACTTAATGCCTGTGAGTCCTGTGACTGCGATGGGTTGTACGGTAGAATCTTTTTTCGAAACCGGACCAAGCTCGGCTGCTTCACCGGTTCTCCACATAACTATCGAATACTTCGGACCTGTGCCTTTGAAACCCTTTTCGTATCCCAGAACGTAGGCTTCGATCCCATCAGAGGGCTTTGCCATTCCTATAAGCCTGCGGTGTTTCATTGAATCTACTGATGCGGCGTATGCAAGCAATCTGAGCTTGGGTTTCCAGTTGATATCGAAGAGGCCTGAAGGAATCATATTGCCTGCTTCAAACCAGTCTCTGGCAAGGTAGTAGTAGACTGATTCCATTTTGTATAAAAAGAGGTCACGGGCGAAGAGTTTGATTACATCGTACGGCTCAGCGTACCCGGCTTCTTCGCTGTTGATTACGGGTTTGGTTTTGCCGTGTGCTGACATCTCTCTACGCATAAACGCCGGAAAGTCCATCTGATCAAGTCCCCAGGTGTAGTGAATAGAGTATGCGTCTGCGTATTTGTTGATACCGAGTTCAAAGCACCGGTCTACGAAACGGCGTCCGCCTGTCTCTCCTCCGAGTTCATCATTGCGGGAATAGGTGGCTGCAAATGCTACCAGCGGAGTTTTGGGGGTCAGCTTATTCATCTCTTCTTTGATGATTTTGATATCCCTGAAATACATATCGGCTGTTGCATTAATCCACCAGGGAACCGGTGCGTCTACTTCGTTGCCATATTCTATGTACTGGGCTACATTCTTGTATCGGTTGAGAACGGTCTGTATATAGTTGCGAAACTGGGGTTCGTATTCGGGTTTGAATGTAGTTAAACCACCTGTCAGCGCTGCAGGACCCGATGGATAGCCTACAGTCAGCATGAAGTTCATTCCGTATTTGCTTGCCTGAGCAGCCTGATAGTCCATCTGCTTGAAGTTGTCGTATTTGTCTCCCAACCTATGCCAGCAGGATTCGGCAGTGCGGAGTGTATCTACACCGGTCCTGGCCAGCATTTCGAATGCTTTCTCAGCCTGGGCATCGTTTTGGCCTGTGACAACGAATGGAGCTTCCATACCATGGACTCCAAACCGGTGAATGCCTTTTTCCGAACTAGACGTCGGCAGAGCACGGGCCATTATCTTGCGTGTAACTTCCTGCGCGGATGCATCACTTATTTCTTCGTTGGTGGTCTTGATTTTGCGATAGTAGAGATCGCTTTCCAGGGATGCGCGATACTGGGTGAAGTTGGTGCCTTTCATTACTTCCTGCCAGTCAGGCTGCGGGGAATATTTTGGGTGGTTGCCTTCGGGGATGAATCTGGTATCGGTGGTAAACAGGAATGCATCCAGGAAGCAGGCGTATAGATTGTCAGCACTTCTTGGTTTACGGACTTCAATGCGCAGTGTGTGTTCTCCGGCAGTGAGTTTCAGTTTGGCAGCATTTGTCCAGCAAAAGAGATTCTCAGGATGAGGTGCGCCATATGAAGCTCCTGATGGGGCGATTCCGGTGGGGTCAGCAAAAGGGGAGCTATCTATACTGTAGTTTATCGACGCACACCAGGACACACTTTGCGGAGAGGTACCCAACCAGAATGTGTATGTGTCTTCTGTGGTTACATTGAACTTATATGTTGCATAGAATGGCAGGGCTTTTTCCGTATCTGGGCTTTTCTCAGTGTATAAACGGAGATACATACCGGCAGACGTTCCGGTACCATCGGGGAGGATCATCTGGGCTATACCTGGCGACCAGTTGGTATCCTGGATATCTTCGGCTTCGATCCATATGTTGGATGGAGTGTCTGCGGAGGCTATGGAAGACCCACAGACAGATATAATCAATAATAGGGCAGCTATCGCGATAGTAACCTTATGCAACATATTCACCTTCAATTTTAAGCAAGACTGACAGGCTAATTATACCTGATAGCGAATGGATACAGGAATCAGGCTTGTGGATATATAATTGTAGGTCATAGTAGCAAGGCGAACGCATAAAAATAATTATCCGCAGATTTCACAGATTTACGCAGATTTTCAGAAAAGAGAACTGTAGATGGAATAAGATACGTTTGCCCTGAGGCTGGAAGCCTGCATCACAATTTCGGGGGGGGTACGCTTTGCGGATTTTGAGGGGATTGCTGGAAGGGGTGTTGGATATTGTTTATCCGCCTTTTTGTGTTGTGTGCGGGTTGTCTGATCCTGAGTGGTTTTGCCCGGCCTGCAGGTTGAAGATCGAATACCTGGAGCCTCCTTATTGTATTCGCTGCGGGATTCCATGCACAACTGGTATGTGTTCAGACTGTCGAGATGCCAAGCGTCTGCTTACGTCTGCCAATTCTGCAACACTGTTTTCTGAACCTATTGTCGAGGTTGTGCATCAGTTCAAGTATGGTGGGCATAAAGTTCTGGCTGATCCTTTGGCGGAGATTATGGTGGAAAGATTTCAAAAAACAGAGCTTCCGGGTAAGTTCGACCTGATTGTGGCGATTCCGGAAGAGGATGCTCGGTTGGTTGAACGAGGGTTTAATCAGGCTGAGGAGTTAGCTGCACGACTGGCAGGTGCAGTTTCCTGTGAGTATCTGCCAGATGTGCTCAAGAAGATCAGAAAGACATCTCGGCAGGTTGGACTCTCTGCTGAAGCCAGGGCAGCAAATCTGCTTGGGGCATATAGTGTAAATATGCCGGGAACAGTAGATGGCAGGAATGTGTTGGTTGTGGACGATGTGATGACTACGGGTAGTACATTAGAGGAAGCAGCCAGAGCGTTGAAAGAAGCCGGCGCATCTCATGTCCGAGGGTACACATTGGCACGAGGCATATGATCTTAATCCGGCACAGCTGGATCCGAAAAAACTGCTTACGAATCCATGCAGACATAAGATTTCAAAGGCATTTAATCTCACGCAAAGCCGCAAAGGCGCTAAGAAGGGAAATTGTTAATTATCCTTTTAGTCAGCGACTCTGGCAGTATGGACTCAGTATACATTATGCTTCTACCCTGACGACAGGGTAGAAGCTAAGTCAGTCATACATATTGATTTCAGCCCGCATTATTCACGAATAGTGTGGGTTAGGCATCTAGAGTTCTGACCTGTGTTGCCTGAACACCTTTAGGTCCATCAGCAACTTCGAACTCTACTTTCTGGCCTTCGTGAAGGGTCTTCCTTCCACTCATGTCAATGGATGAATAATGAACAAAAATGTCCTGTTCACTTTCCCTGGATATGAATCCATATCCCTTAGAATCACTGAACCATTTTACGGCACCAATCTCCAACTTCTAACCTCCGATGTATATGGCATTTCAGGCTTTTAGCGACCCTTAACGCCTTCCGATGACGTTCCGCAGATATGCATGATTAGGTAAGCCAGGTCTTGTGAATCATGCGGTTATGCATTCTCTGACCAGCCAATCATAGAGAAGCACACAGCAAAAAACCGGCATGCTTCTTAACATCCTGCAGACAGACTACCTACCGAAAAACACTCACGTGATTCATGATAGGTTGATGGATTATAGCACCAAAAAACATACTTTGCAAACCATTTAAAGCATTTATTTGCGTTTTTTTTGATATTTACCTACACAGGAGCATTTTTAGCGGGTATTTTGACGAACAGAATAAGCCCGAAGGCTGCTATTAGCGAGGTAATTGCACCAAAATAGAACGGAAACGATGGATTGATGTCCCAGAGCTTGCCAGCTATTAAGCTGGCTGGAAGCAGGGCTAGACCAATGGCAGTGTGGAATACTCCCAGAGCCGTTCCCCGTAGATGGGCAGGCGCCAGATCTACAGCGAATGCCTTGAGAACGCCTTCAGTCAGTCCGTAATATATGCCATATATTAGGTACCACAGCCAGATTCCTTTAGCAGTCGAAACATGGGCAATGGCGAAGTAACAAGCAGAGAATACAAACCAGCCAGCGATAATCAGGGGTTTGCGGCCTATGCGGTCGGAGAGTATTCCACTGCGGAAAGCGACTATAGCCTGCAATGCATTGTAAGCTATCCAGACAAGCATAAAGGAGAACAGACTCATCCCTACAGTCTCTTTACTGGTAGCTTTCAAAACAAGGAATGCATCTGAGGAGTTACCGATTGAGAAGACTACTAGAATAGCCAGGAATATTTTGAACTGAGGAGTTAGAGATTTTAAGCTGATAGATGGTGGATTGACGAGTTTGGATTCCCGTTTTTGTTCCGGTACAAATAACGCCAGCACTATTACAGCCAGTATGGCGGGAATGGCTGCTACGATAAATATGGTAAGAAAAACGCTTTTGTCGGCGCTTTCCAACGATTTGATTCCATGCCCGCGTGACATTAACCAGAGTATGGCTATGACTACTACAGGCCCAAGCATGGCTCCAGTGGTATCCATTGCTCTGTGGAGACCAAAAGCTCTTCCACGAGTATTCTCGTCGCTTGCAGCAGCTATCAGTACATCCCTGGGAGCGCTTCTGATTCCCTTACCAAATCTGTCGGCAAAACGCACACCAAAGACATGCGGCCATGCAGTGGCAAAAATCAGGAAAGGTTTTGAGAGAGCAGAGAGTGCATACCCACACACAGTCAGCAGCTTGGGTCTGCCAAATCTGTCTGCCAGGTACCCGGCCCATACACGGAGGAGTGAAGCTGTGCTTTCGGCTATGCCTTCGATAGCCCCGATGCTAGTTCCGCTAGCTCCTAAGACACCTTTCAAGAACTGTGGGATTACCGGTACAAGCATTTCGCTGGAGATGTCAGTAAGTAAACTGACAATCCCCAGCATAAATACGCTGTGTGATACTCCCCAAATGGTCTTTTTGATCCTGGGTTCTGACAAATAACACCTACAATATTTGTGAGTAAATTTCCGTCCATCCTTCGATACGCGCTTCGCGCTACTCAGGACGAACGGAAATTTTTCATATTACACATTAACACTCCTAAGTAACAAGATAGTTGTTACTTCATTTAGATAACATGGAGCCCCGAGTGGCTCACTGAACTGTTACCTACCTGGGAGTTACTACTTTGAATGCACCCTCAAGTATCTGCTTTGAATCTGCTCCGGTGACTTCGGCTTTAACAGGGATTATTCCCAGTGCTCCGATTGGAGGTTTAACTTTAAAGAGGACTGCTGTTTCACCATTGCGTGTGCGTATAGTATACTCACGCATATCGATTCCTCTTCGGAACTCCCAACCCAACGGCAACGTGACTTTTACTTTGCCCCAGAGAGGTTTACGCATGTTA
The DNA here is from genome assembly GCA_942493375.1 of Abditibacteriota bacterium. Lineage (GTDB taxonomy): Bacteria > Armatimonadota > UBA5829 > UBA5829 > UBA5829. The sequence continues at coordinate 3,232,253 of OW818698.1, forward strand.
TTTTTAATCATGACGGACACAGTAACTTCACCGGTGTTTGTAGTAACTTCCCCTTTGGGGAGTCTTAATTCAGATTCAAACTGGTCAAGAACATCAAAACTCGCCAGTGCTGCTCCGAGTTTCTGGTCTCCCGATCTAACTACCGTGCCTACTACCCAGGTGCCAAGACGCATAGACCTTGGTATAGAACCCTGCATGTCTTCTTTAATGACTTTTTTCGGTGCCAGCCCATCTGCTCTCTTTTGCAGACTGTCCAAATATTCCGCAGAAGCTCCGTCACCAGCCATTGTAATGGCCTTTACATCAATATTCGCAGTACCAGGATTAGTAAGCTGAAGCAGTGCAGTTATGTCTTCTCCTCTTGCGACTTTGGGATCTCTGATACCGAAGTTTATAACCAGTGGAGCCAACGCTGACCACTTACGCGTGACCAGAGTGCTCTTTACACACTGTTTGGTGTCTGCTCTGACGCTGTCCGGAATCCAGGAGTTTTCATCGGTTCCTGTCCTTGCAGCAATTTGAAGACCGATCTTTTTTCCATCAACAAGTTTGAAGTCCCTGATTAAATATTCGGGTATTCTCCATTCGATGCAGGTGATACCATTTGCAGTGGTAGTTTTCATTTCTACCTGGTTGGCTTCATTTTCACTCACCTGAGTGGGAGCGATCGTGGTAGTGTTACGAGACTCATAACGCAGGACCTGTTTAACCAGTGAGCCGTCTGCCTGACGGATCGCGCGGAACTCATAGTTGTCTTCTCCATGGAACCAACCATCATCATTTGCGTCAACCAGCAACATAGTATCGCAAGGTTTTGATGATGATACAGCAAGATACAGATTCTTAGAGTCCCAGTTAATATACGATGTTACCTGCCAGTCGTCTGCAGTAAACGCCTGAAAACTGTCCCACTCTCCCTGGCTGACTATTCCGTCCACGACAGGGGTGCGTTTCAGTATTTCCGGGTCAGGGATGATTGGGGCAAGTTTGGGAGCAGATGTATCCTGTCCCCACGCACACATACCTAATAGCCCAACCACAGCTACGACTACTAACGCCACAAATTGTCCAAACACTCTAATTTTCATATCTGCCTCCGGAAAAAATACCCGCACCCAGCACTGTGGAAAACACGGGCTAACCGACTCGATTATAGAATACGGGATGGTGTAAGTCAACGCCGACACGCCAGGACGAACGCACCAGAAAATTTTATCCGCAGGAGTATTCGAAAAAAGAATTCGTTTTAGGTTTCGAATACTCTTGATTACGCAGATTTTTTGAAAAGAAAACTGCAAGATGCACTCGCTCTGGCTGATGCGCTTACATGTATAATGACGTTTCTAAATGGGAAGTATGAACTCCAGCAACAAACTGAGAGGGGGAAGGGATTCTGTTTCGGGTGTAAATGCAAATTGCACCCGAGCGAGAATGCGGATCAGGGCGATCGCATCTAAACAGTAACCAAAGGATATACTTGCGGGAATTGAGCATAGACGAGATTCGGAACATCCAGTAAAACCGGCATTCCCGCAGTATATCCCGACATTTATCCGCAGATTTCGCAGATTTACGCAGATTTTTAGGAAAGGAGAACTGTATACTATATGCGTTCACCCTGTGATGGTTGCAGTAACAGCTCAGTCATGTGGGTAATCTACCATCCTGAAGAACCCAGATGGGACGGCAGGCTAGAAGCCCGCACCACAATTCAGTCTGCAAAGACTAATTCAGGTTTCTCATCAAAATAGGTAGGTATCCTCAGCTTTAGGGCTCAGAATAACAATGTTTGCTCAACTCTGAACTGTCACTGGTTGCAGGGTGTTGGCTGGTGTCGTAAAATACTTGTGGAACAGGGTGAAAGGGGCAATATCTGTTATGAAAATCTGCACATTCCTTACTATGGTAGTCTTGTGTTTCTTTTCTACACTCGTAGTTGCGTCTACTGATCAGTATATGTTACACGATGGATTTGAGAAAACGGTGACTAGTGGCGGGATTAGTTTTACTCAGGCAGAACCTTTCACATCTGCTGATAAGTCTTCCGGTGGTCGGATTGTCGGTGATGTTCAGCTTGTAGACGGTAAGGTTGGGAAAGCTGCACGCATGAGTGGAGAATCCAGGATCGATTATCCTTCAGTTGGTAACATAAGTCCGCTTGGCGGAGAGATATCTTTCTGGTTCAAATTGAATTTTGACCCCAACGCGAATACTGAAGCGAACAAGGATAAGCTGCGGAATCAGATGTTTGTTACTGTTATCGGTCCTGGCAGGACTAGATTTGCTCTTTATACTTGCCTCAAGGATGTTTCATATTGCATTACCGATGAGCAGGGCAATCTGGCTTCTTGTGTAAATGCTTCTTTTCCGCTTAAAGAAGGGGAGTGGCATTTTGTCCGGTTTACCTGGGGTAAGGAGATTACCCTTTACTGTGATGATAAAAAGCTATGCAGCAGTCCCTGGAACGGCTTGTTTGCCTCCATACCGGTGAACTGGGCGGAATCGCAGATAGTTGTTGGATCAAGACCAGGAGGGGGGATTGACAGTGAATTTACAATCGATGAACTTACTATCAAAAGCCCGGATGAGAAAAGTATCGCTTCCAGAGCGCGAATATCACTTCCTCTGATCAAGGAGGAACCTGTAATTGACGGTAAACTCAGCGATGAGTTTTGGAAGAAATCAACCAGAGTGACTGGGTTTGTGGGATTCGATAAGAACGAATTAGTGCCTAACCAAGCAGCGGTGTATGCTGCTTATAATGAAAAAGGGATCTACCTGGGATTGGATGCGATTCTTCCACAGGGAGCATCTCCCCGGGCATCGTTAACTCAGCATGACTCTGCGATTTACACAGAGGATGCCATGGAGATATTCCTGCAGCCTGATGCAGCTAATCCAAGTTTTTATCAGTTTATATTGAGTGCGATCGGTACCCAGCTGGACGCATTTGCGCTGCGGAAATCCCCTACTGAGAACGGACTTGCTGATATGACATTCAATACTGAATGGACAGTCAAGACTACAGGCCGTGCGGGAGGATGGACGGCGGAGATATTTATACCGTATTCATCTATAAAAGTGGCAAAGATGCCGCAGCCTGGCGACCTGTGGAGAGGCAATTTCTGTATAGACAGTTCTTCGGGTTTTGGCAACGCGTCAACGTGGTCGTTCACCAACAGTAATTTCTGCATTCCACTGTATTTCGGAGAGCTGCTGTTCACCGGTAACGCAAGAACTATAAGGCAGGAGAATTTTGATGGTTTTCTGGAAGGGGACCCGCAGCAAACATTAAAGCTTATAGGTGATTTTGCTCCGCTTGTTACGGTCAAGGCTGATCTGTTCGATTCTACCGGAACCAGAGTAAAGAACATCTCGAGCCCAATACGGGATGTTCCTTCATATGAGATCAAGCCTGGTTATTTTACTACCGGATATTACAATTTGAATTTAAGTGCAGTTGATCCAGACGGTCGGATGCTCTTTTATCAGGATTTTGGATTTAGGACTGCTAAAGCACTGAGTCTATCGGCTGAGAATTATCCATATGCAGGATATATTCTGTTAAAGGCTGACATCAGAGGCCTTAAGGGCGGGGCTGATCGTGTTGTCTGCACGCTGACAGGGCAAAATAGCAGAGAGATCAGCAGTGTAAAGATTGATGAGTTTAGGACTGGTGCAGGGGAAGGGAAGCTGCAGTCTGATTCTCTGGTGCCTGGTGAATACACGATTGAGGCCAATGCTCTTGCCCCTGATGGTAAATCTCTGGCATCAGCTAAGCAGGTAGTAAAGATACTTCCAAAACCATCCTGGTGGAAGAGCAACCTTGGGATAGATCACTCTGTTCCAACTCCTTTCCAGTCGGTGGTATCAAAAAATGGCAAATTGTCCGTTTGGGGAAGAGACCATGTATTCGGGACTACGGTCTTCCCCCAGCAGATAATCAATCAGAGGAAGCCTATGTTTACCCGTGCGCCGATATTTACCATAAAAACTGACGGGAAGATAGGCAACCTTTCAGCTATGCGTAAAAATGATTCAAAAGCATTTCCTGATATTGTAACTGTGTCGGGCAAGCAAAAAATCGGTAGAATAACTGCATCCTGTAAGACGGCTTTGGAGTTTGATGGTTGTATGCGTATGGATCTTACTCTCTCTCCATCCAGGCCGGTGAATCTTGAGGAAATGGTATTGACCATTCCTTTGAAACCGGAGATTGCGAAGTTCTTGCTCGCATCTAACGGAGCTACCTGCAGTCTTACACAAATTGGGAAAGGTTATACAGGCGGTTTTTCTCCCTACATATGGGTTGGAAATTATCACGGTGGGCTGGCTTTCTTTACTGAAAGCGATGAATTTTGGGCACCGAAGGAAAAGGCTGCTATCGAAGTAGTGCCCGGACAGCGGGAAACACTTTTAAGGATCAACTTCGTCAATAAGCCCTACAAACTGGACAGGATCGCTAAGTTTACACTTGGATTCATGACCAGTCCTGTGAGACCGCTGCCAGTCAATGATCCATTCAAATATACTCTGCACGGGAAGCCATCAGATTCGATGACTTTCCCTGAGCACGTTACTTATTCTGTTCCGGATGGTTTCTCCAAAACTGAGGGAACGTTGGAGTTCTGGTGTAAAAAGACACCTGCACAACCACAAAGCAATACCAGAGTTTTTGACATAGTAGGTGAAAATAAGACAATCGCAGCGTTCATATTACCTCCGAGTGAGTCGAGTGGACTGGCGCTATCAACTCAAAATCAAAGAGTTCTGACAGCAGATGCAGGTATAGCTGTTGATAAATTCAGCCACATAGCATACACCTGGGACAAGGATGGTATTCGTGTATATGTGGACGGGAAGCGAAGCGCATCAGCAGATGTTAATCCATTTGCAGACCTGGTGTTGGGTCCACAGAGCAAAATAAGACTTGGTTCAGCGGATGACTACAGTTACAGTGGACTTGAATATGACGAGGTAAGGTTGTCGAATACCGCGATTTATAAAGCAGACTTCACTCCATCTCAGTCTGCATACAATAAAGATACTTCGACGCTCATTCTTGACCATATGGATTCGGCGTTTAAACCGGACGGTCAGGATGCTGAGACTGAAGGCGGAGGTGTCCCCAGTATTGGTTGTTCATTCAAACCAGGCAAGTTTGGCAATGGAATAATTGTGCAGGTAGCTCCACCGGCTTCTCCCGTAGATCTTCTCAAGAAGATGCAGACAAAAGTATTGCTCCGGTGGTTTATGGATTCCACTGATGTTGTTGAAACCGCCTGGCCTCCAATGTTAATGCGGGAGATTGCCCATCCATTGAAAGAACAGAACAAACCTTTCCAATCGGCGGGTATAAAAGTATTCCCATATGTTGGATTTCCAGCGCTGGGTATGCCATCAACGGTGGGAGAACAGTTTGCCAGCGAGTGGGCGGTTAATCCAATCTGTACAATGCCATATGCTCCTCCTGAAGGCCATTACTTCCTGTGGTCTTGTTTGAATGCAAAAAGTAACAGGGACTACTACGCAGCAGGTACCAAATGGGTTTTGGATGATCTCGGTTATGATGGAGCATATACCGATGGTATGACCCATGTATATGCCTGCCAGAATACTAATCACGGCTGTGGTTATAAAGACAAGGATGGCAATCTGCATCCTACCTGGGCTTTCTTTGGGACTCGTGATGCGATGAAAAGAATGTATCGGGTTATAAAGGCAAAAGATCCGGATGATATGCTTGTCAACCATTGTTCGTTCAACACCCTTCTTCCGACTCTGTCATTCTCGGATGTGGCATATGTCGGAGAACATGAAAACTATGAGGACTCTCTGACAGGGCAACTGAGGTTTAACTCTACCCCCTGGGGTATATACCACGTTCTGTTGGGGTTGACTTCAGCACCGTGCGCTCGCTATTCTTCACTGCATACGATGGTCGGCCTGTTGAGCGGGACTACAGTTTGGGGGATGGGATTTGAAAGCGCCAGACTAGACAACGAGCGCAAATATGATAATATTCGCCGCGCATACGAGAGTTTACCAGTAAAGACAGCAAAGTGGGTTCCTTATTTTGAGGATGTAAATGGACTCTGCAAAACGGATAATGACAAAGTTAAGGTCAGCATCTATTATCACGCTGGTAAAGACGCTCTGTTGGTTGTTGGCAATTACAACCCAAATGTGGTGCAGCCTGGTATTCAGATGAATCTGTCAAAATTTGGTTTGCAGGGTAAGAAACTCGTGGCTGTGAATGCACTGACTGGGCAGAAGATAGCTTTGACTTCTGGGGGAGTTTTATCACCAGTTATTAAAGCTAAGAGTTTTGTGCTGGTGAAAGTGAGCGTTCGATAGTAGTTGAGAGTTGAAAGTTGATAGTGGATAGTGGATAGTTGAAAGTTGGGAGTGGAGAGGGAATATCACTTTCAACTCACCACTATTAACTTTTAACTATCCACTTTCAACTTTTAACTATTAGTTTACAGGGCGCCTTTGATTATTCCTACGAAGTCGGAGGCTTTTAGGGCGGCTCCGCCTACCAGGGCACCATCGATGTTGGGTTTGTGCAGGAGTTCGTTTGCGTTGTCCGGTTTGACGCTTCCACCGTACTGAATGCGAACGGCATCAGCTACGTCCTGGCCATACATCTCACATACGATTCCTCTGATGACTCCGCATACTCTGTCGGCTTCATCGGAATCGCAGACTTTGCCGGTGCCGATTGCCCAAACGGGTTCGTATGCAATGACCATCTGCAGGGCCTGCTCTTTGGTGAAACCAGCAAGGTCGGTCTTCATCTGGGCAGCTATCACAGCGTCGGTTGTGCCAGCTTCTCTCTCACTGAGGAGTTCGCCACATGCGATGATCGGCTTGAGTCCGGCAGCAAATGCTGCTTTGGCTTTCATGTTGACGGTCTGGTCAGCTTCTCCAAAGTAGGAGAGAACGCCAGCAAGCTGATCATCAACTGTGCCAAATCTGCCTCTGGTCTCGGAATGGCCGATTATGACCCATTCGCAGCCTGCATCCAGGAGCATTGTGGGAGCTATCTGGCTGGTCCAGGCTCCGGATTCTTTCCAGAAGCAGCACTGTCCACCGAGCATGATGGAGCTGTCTTTGATTGCATCTCCGACTCTAGCGAGTGATACGAATGTGGGGCAGACTGCGACGTCTACGCCATCTATTCCTGCAAGAGCTGCTTTGAGTTCTTCCGCAAGAGCGATTCCCTCAGCAATATTCTTGTTCATCTTCCAGTTACCGGCGATAAAAGGTGTTCTTGCCATTAGATGTCCTCTTTCTGTTTGTTGAGTAATTCAGATATTTGGTTGAGGTCAATGCAGAGTTCTAGATTCACATCATCCCAAGGCGAACGCATCTAAACAGTAACCAAGGGATATACTGCGGGAATTGAGCATAGACGAGATTCCCAACATCCAGTAAAACCGGCATTCTCGCAGTATATCCGGCCTATTCCCTAGAGTATAAAATTAGATGCGTTCACCCCGCACATCATCCTGAATTTATTTTAATATCCGTATAGATTTATATGGATGCTGAAACAAGTTCAGCATGACGTAATTTAGAAACTGTAACTGTAGCAGCAGGATAATCCCGCGTTAACGCAAGCCCATCGCTTCCACGATCTTATCCGCAAGTTCTCGTGGGAGTTTTCTATATGCCAGGCGGCCAAGCACTTGTTTCTCAGTAAACTCAGGATGTTTGAACCTGATACCGGCGATAGCCAGTTTCGTGACCATCTCACTCAGTTCGCATGCTTTTTGCAGACGTTTGGCTGGTGGTATTTTTTTGAGCATGCGGAGGTAATCAGCTTTCGCTTCCGCAGACATCATATTCCATTCAGGTCCAAACACTGCTGCGCTCCTGCGTTCATAATATGTATGAACTAATAGCTACTAGAAATCCGTTCATACTTCGACAAGCTCAGCACGAACGGATTTCTTGTAACACGATTTTCCTATTATATGGGTACTGAAAATAAATTTCAGCACCCAGTTTATGTTATTTGTCCTGCAGGGCTACGACGCCGGGGAGTTCCTTGCCTTCAAGGAATTCCAGGCTGGCGCCTCCTCCTGTGGAGACGTGGCTTACCTTGTCGGCGAAGCCCATCTGTTCGACAGCAGCAGCAGAGTCGCCGCCACCGACGATAGTCGTGCCTTTGCAGTCAGCCATGGCCTGAGCGATCGCAAGAGTGCCCTTGGCAAACCTTGCATCCTCAAAGACTCCCATAGGTCCGTTCCATACGACTGTCATCGCAGATCGGACTTTCTCCGAGAACAGCTTTATGGAATCAGGACCAATGTCCAGTCCACGGCAGCCATCGAGCATTGCGTTTGTAGGAGCATCCTTGACCTCAAGGTCCATCGGAACACCCTGGCGAATGTCGAAAGCGCCATCCAGCTCAACTTCCAGTGTATCCACAGGTAGAAGCAGTTCAATGCCTCTTTCTTTGGCTTTCTGAAGAGCTGCTTTAGCCAATTCAAGACCCGGTTCGTCGACCATCGAGTTGCCGACGCTGAGCCCCTGGCATTTCAGGAACGTGTAGGTCATAGCGCCGCCGATAATCAGGCAGTCTACTTTTTCCAACAGGCTGTTAATTACCGTGATCTTGTCTGAAACCTTTACGCCGCCAAGAATGGCAACAAATGGTCTCTCAGGACTTTCGAGCGCCTTGCCCAGGTAGTCAAGCTCTTTCTCCATAAGGAAACCGGCAACACCCGGCAGGAACTTGGTGACTCCCTCGGTGGACGCATGAGCGCGGTGAGCAGTTCCAAAAGCATCGTTGACATAGACTTCTCCCAGGCTTGCCAATTCTTCAGCAAACTTAGGATCGTTCTTGGTCTCTTTCTTGTAGAACCGCACGTTCTCCAGCAGAACAACGTCGCCATCTTTCATGGACATAACGGTGTTTTTAACTGCTTCCCCTATGCAATCGTCGGTCTTGGTGACCGGCTTACCGAGAAGCTGAGACAGCTTCTCGGCAACAGGAGCCAGATTGAACTTTTCCACGCTCTCTGGCAGCACTTTGCCATTCTCGTCGACTTCCGGTCTTCCGAGGTGGCTCATCAATATGACTTTAGCTCCCTTTTCAAGGAGGTAATTGATGGTTGGCAGCGCTGCCGCTATCCTGCGATCATCGGTTATGTTGCGCTGCTTGTCGAGTGGAACATTGAAGTCCACACGGCACAGGACTCTTTTACCCTTTACGTCAACATCCTTGATCGTCTTTTTATTCATTGTCTTAGAGGCCCTTCTTCTCCATGAAGATGATGAGGTCAGCAACTCTCTCGGAGTATGCCCACTCATTGTCATACCAGGAAACGACTTTGATGAACTTGTCGCCCAGGGTCAGAGTGCAAAGACTATCGAAGATGGAGCTGTAGGTGCAGCCTCTGAAGTCAGAGGAGACAACCGGCTCATCGGTGTATCCGAGGATACCCTTCATAGGACCTTCAGCAGCAGCTTTCATTGCAGCGTTGATCTCTTCAACTGTAGCAGGCTTGGTCAGGTTGGCTGTGAGGTCAACGACCGAGACTGTGGTTGTAGGAACGCGGAGTGCATAGCCGTGCATCTTACCCTTGAGCTCAGGAACGACCAGGCCGATGGCCTTGGCAGCACCAGTGGTGGTTGGGATGATGTTAGCAGCAGCTGCACGGGATCTGCGCAGGTCTTTGTGGGCCTGGTCAGCTGTGCGCTGGTCATTTGTATATGCGTGAACGGTGGTCATGAATCCGCTCTCGATACCGAAGTTATCAACCAAAACCTTTGCGAAAGGAGCAAGACAGTTAGTCGTGCAGCTTGCATTGGAGATGATGTGATGGTTTGCGGGATCGTAGATATTGTCATTGACGCCCAGAACGATTGTAGCATCTTCATTCTTCGCAGGAGCGGAGATGATGACTTTCTTTACACTGTCGTGCTTGTGAGCAGCAGCCTTTGTAGCATCGGTGAAGATACCTGTAGCTTCGAGCACGATATCAACGCCATGGTTCTGCCAGGGTATGGCAGCTGGATCCTTCTCAGCATAAACAGCGATCTTCTTGCCATCGATGACGATAGCGTTGTCTTCTGCTGTAACGGTGCCCTTCCAGGGACCGTAGTTAGTGTCATACTTGAACAGGTGAGCATTCACTTTGGCATCAAACAGATCGTTGATAGCAACGACTTCGATCTGACCCGCATACTTCTCGAGCATAGCTCTCAGGCTAAGACGCCCGATTCTACCAAAACCATTTATACCGACTTTAACAGCCATTTTTCAGGTATCCTCCGTATCAATTTTCAAGGACAAACAAGTATGTCCTATTCAGCAAAACCTATACATTTTAACGCTTTTTGCTAGTTTCTGTCAATTTTGCAGAGAGGGATTGTGCATTTATTCACGAACATTTGGGCAATCGCAAGCGACAAGTAATTGCTTCTTCATTTATCTGCGACCATCAAGATTTCGAAACCTATATATTAACAAGCAATAACCAGCAAGTATTGCATTATTCAGGAAGGTGATTATAGGGAAATAATTGAATCAAAATGCAACGCGATCAACAATGTCAGGAGAGCTATACCATGGACTTGATTCTATATAAAGAACCGACTGAAACGATGATCAAGGATGTTGGAACGATTACTACCAAGACCCAGGCTAAGGAGTTCCGGACCGTTAGGCGGGTTTATGAAACACCATTCTTCAACTATGAGAATGTTGAGATCGGTGATTTTTATGAGATTGATCCTACCAAGGGGATTGAGTTCAAGGCGGATACGGGATTTATAAGTATTACTGAGGAGAAGCCGATTGTCGCTGTATCGATAGTTGGTAGCGGGTGCACACGCGGTGGTTATAATATTGTGGAATGGTGGGGTGAGGGTGAGAACGTCCAGGAGATGAAGGACCAACTCGTTAAACGGCAGAGAATCGACAACCTTCACGGCGTGCATCCAAGTGTCTGGATTGAGATCCTGCGCAAAGCTCCCTGGGCAAAGGACCTGACCTATCCTCAGATTACTGATGGAGAGGTCAAGGATCTGAATGATATTCTTAACAGACTGACGTGCGGTTATTACGGGGACCTTGAGTTGGGTCTCTGGGAGAATACTGCGTATTTCAGAATCGGGACAGCGGACTCTTATCCCAACCACATAACCATACGCTGCGGGTGTAAGGGAACGGAAGACCCGGGGACAAGCATCGAGCGTTATCCAGCTGATTATGCTATTAGGCTTGTTGAAGTGCATGTGATGGAGTGAGAAGGGATTATTTATCTGCAGATTTGCGGGAAGGAAATTTCACGCGGAGACGCGGAGGGCGCGGAGATGAGTATTTCATTTTAGCTGGAGAAGGTGATCCGACGATTTGAGATTTTGACGTGTGGATGGTTGAAGGGAGTATTATCCGCAGATTTCGCAGATTTTCGCAGATTTTTGAGGAAGAATTTCACGCGGAGACGCGGAGGGCGCGGAGATGAGTATTTCATTTTAGCTGGAGAAGGTGATCCGACGATTTGAGATTTTGACGTGTGGATGGTTGAAGGGAGTATTATCCGCAGATTTCACAGATTTTCGCAGATTTTTGAGGAAGAATTTCACGCGGAGACGCGGAGGGCGCGGAGATGAATATTTCATTTTAGCTGGAGAAGGTGATCCGACGATTTGAGATTTTGACGTGTGGATGGTTGAAGGGAGTATTATCCGCAGATTTTCGCAGATTTTTTGGGGAAGGGATTTCACGCGGAGACGCGGAGGGCACGGAGATGAGTGTTTCATTTTAGCTGGAGAAGGTGATCCGACGATTTGAGATTTTGACGTGTGGATGGTTGAAGGGAGTATTATCCGCAGATTTCGCAGATTTTCGCAGATTTTTGAGGAAGAATTTCACGCGGAGACGCGGAGGGCACGGAGATGAGTATTTCATTTTAGCTGGAGAAGGTGATCCGACGATTTGAGATTTTGACGTGTGGATGGTTGAAGGGAGTATTATCCGCAGATTTCACAGATTTTCGCAGATTTTTGAGGAAGAATTTCACGCGGAGACGCGGAGGGCGCGGAGATGAGTATTTAACTTCGTCTGACTTATCCTGGCACTCATTGATCAATCCCTATTCCAAAGGGGGATTGGCTGGGGGATTTTTGGGGAATGGGTGGATGTGGATAGAAGCGGCTTAGTTGCTGATGAGGGAACTTGTATGAAACGTGACTGGTGGGATCGGGAATTTCGGGTGTTGTTTACACTGGGGGATAGTATTGCTGCGGGTGGGTGGTCCAGTTGCAGGGAGCGGGGATGGGCTCATCTGCTTGCACGCCAGATCAACGAGGTGCAGCGTGTCCCGGTGCAGTTGGTGAATCTGGGAATCGGGGCGAATGTTATTTCCACGAAGAGTGCAGGTTATCCATATAGCGGGAAGCCGGCAGCTAGTGAACGAATTGAACAACAGGTGCTAAATCATACTGCAAACGGTTACCATTTGCTTCCGGATCTGTTGATAATACCCTATGGGGTAAATGATGCACGAAGTGGAACTCCTATTGATCTGTTCTGCAAGGAAATGGAGAGTATTATCAGGCAGGTGAGGGAGCGGATACAGCCTCTTATTGTGCTGCCTGGTCCCTATTATATAAAGGTTTTTCAGCTTGGAGGACCGGAGTGGAGCCATGCTAATATGGATGTGTTCCACGCGTATAACGAAGCAATCAGGCAGACTGCGGAGCGTATGGACTGTCTGTTTGTTGACTTGCTGGGGGCGTATGGAGAGGCTGACTGGCTGGTGCACCATGATGGGGTACACTCCAATGATTTAGGGCATAGAGTTGTGGCAAACAAGATCTTTGAGGTGCTGGCTTCCAACTGTTCCGGGCTTTCACTGGAGACAAGGGAGCTGGAGGAACATATTGTGCCTTGGCGGGATGAGGCTACGCTGCAGGTTTGAAATGAGTTCCGTGTGAATCGAGTTATAAGGTTGAGTATGTAGAAACCTTAGTATTCTCACATGATTTACAAGATTTGCAGGATTAACAGGAAGGGAATTTTATGAGACGATCTGAGATCAATAGATCCATTAGACTTGCTGAGAGGGTGTTCACGGAAGTGGGGCTGCACTTGCCTCCTTTTGCGTATTGGACTGCTGAGGAGTGGAAATCTAAAGGGGTTGAGGTCGACAGTATTCGGGGGAATATGCTGGGATGGGACGTTACGGACTTCGGGGGAGGACGGTTTCTGGAGCTCGGACGTATTCTGTTTACGCTGAGAAATGGCCGTTATACGGATACTGAGACCGGCAAGGTCCATGGATATGCTGAGAAGTTTATCCTTGATCCCCCAAACCAGAAACCTCCACTGCACTATCATGCCAGCAAGATGGAGGATATTATCAACAGGGGCGGAGGTAATATTCTTATCAGATTGTATGCATCAACACCGGACGGTCAGTGCTCTGAGGAGGATTTTGATGTTGTGGTGGATGGTGAGGTTCGGAAAATACCTGCTGGGACGGTTGTTCGGCTTGAACCAGGGCAGAGTATATGTCTTCCACCACGTTTGATCCACCAGTTCTGGGGAGAAGAAGGAACCGGGATTGTGATTGATGGAACAGGATATACGGTGAGTGGGGAAGTCAGCACGATATGTGACGACTGGAATGACAACTGCTTCCTGGAACCTGTCCAGCGTTTTCCTGTTATTGAGGAAGACGAACCAAGGTCACATTATCTTTGCCACGAGTATCCGGAAGCAATTAATTAGCCGGGGATGCTGGGACCTGGTTGTCCAGATTGTTGTTGAGATTCCGGCAGTGGCTGACCTGCAAACAATTGAATTACTGGTTCCTTCGTCAGCAGTATTATGGTGAATATTCCAAGGACTGTTCCTAAAGGCATATTGAGGCATTCGATCCCGGCAACAACCAGACAGAATATCCGTGACTTATGTGCTTTGAGTTTTTTAGAAGCTATGATCGATAGAATACTTATGGAAAGACACGCTAGAAATGCCAGTGATCCCATGATAAGGAACAACCAACCGAATTCCGGAGGCGTTGGCAATCCATTATCATCAAATTTACCATTGAGTGCAGCGATTCCTATGGTCACATCAATTAGGAAAACGCAGGAACCGAGACTTGTTAGAATTCCAAGCACAAGATGGGAAACAGAAAGCTGTTTGAGCTGTTCCTGATCCTTTGTCATATTATGATCCTCCATGTTGCAGTCACATATGCACTAGCTTTAGATACCTGGACCAGGTTGCTCTGGCTTAAGTTGGGGGTTCGGCAATGTTTCACCCTCAAACAACTGGATTACTGAATCTTTTATCAGAGTTATGATTGTAAAAACACCCAGAACTGTGCCTAAAGGCGCCATTGCGCATTCGATTCCAGCTACTACAAGGCAAAACATGCGTGACTGATGTGCTTTCAATCTCCTGGAAGCAATGATCATAACAATGCCTACAGACATGATTATAGCGAAACCGACGAGTCCCGCGATGATAAATAGCCAGCCAATTATGGGTGGTGGAGGGGATCCCTTGGCATCTGGTGGGATGTTGAGCATCATTATACCTCCACTAATATGCCCAAAGGTAAGTGATGAGGCAAAGCATGTCAATATTCCAAGAATTAGATGGAAAGTAGAAAGCATGTTTATCTGATCCAAGTCCTGTTTCATTGTACTATCCTTACCATACTTTTTATATCGCTAAATTGTGTTGCTGGAACCCGGTTGTCCAGACTGATAATGAGTTTGCGGCAGCGGCTGACATTCAAACAGTTGTATAACTGGTTCTTTCATCAGCAATATTATGGTGAATATTCCAAGGACTGTTCCCAAAGGCGTATTCAGGCATTCAATTCCAGCTACAACCAGACAGAAAATGCGTGACTTATGTGCCTTGAGTTTTTTTGAAGCTATTATTGAAAGAATACCAATAGATAGACACCCGAGAAATGCCAGAGAACCCATGATAAGGAACATCCAACCGAATTCCGGAGGTGGTGCTGATCCCTTTGCATCAAGTTTTCCATTGAGTGCAGCGATTCCTATAGTCACGTGGATAAGGAATACACATGAGGCGAGGCTTGTTAGTATTCCAAGAATGAGATGGAATATAGACAGCAGATTTAGTTGTTCGAGATCCTTATTCATAATAATATCCTCCGTGTTGCAGATGATATCTAGCTTGTAATACAGGGGCCGGGTTGCTCTGGTTTAAGTTGAGAATCCGGCGATGTGTCGCCCTCAAACAACTTGATTACTGAATCTTTTATCAGAGTTATGATAGTAAACACACCAAGAACCGTGCCTAAAGGCGTCATTATGCATTCAATTCCGGCTACCACAAGGCAAAACATGCGAGATTTGTGTAACTTCAGCCTCCTGGAGGCGATAATCATAACTATACTAATAGCCACTAGTATTGTGAAACCTGCAAGTCCGATAGCAATAAGCATCCAACCAATAAAAGGTGGGGCTGGAGATCCTTTCTCATCAAGTTGACCATGGAGAGCAGCAATTCCCATACCTACATATATAAGGGGAAAAAGCGAGACGATACTTGTCATTATTCCAAGGATGAGATGGAAGATAGACAGCAGCTTAATTTGTTCCAAGTCCTGTTTCATTGTATTATCCCCTGGTAATATTCCCACATACTTTATATCATATTACTCTTTTACTGATACGTTTTCCTTCTTTTTTGAAGATTACAACAACACTTTACTTATATTATTCAGATACACCAAGCTCACGTAACTATAATTTGTCATATAATGGATGTATATAGTTACCATTTTTCGTATTTGCTGAGGGATAGAGTATTGAGGTTAATTGACTATGGGATATCCAGGATTGATACAACCGCCGGAGTTTCCGGCGGTCGTGATGGATTATGTTTTTATCTGGATTTCAGGAATGACTGTATCAGCGGGTAGTAGCTTACATCTACTCCACTGCTGCCTTCGCTCAGTTGTCTCAGGGGGATTGAGGAGCCTACTGCTATGAATTGTTCGCAGGCTTCTTTGACCTCCGGAGATAGAGGTGTGGTTGGGTCGCTGATGGATATCAGTTTCCAGATACCGCAGGAATATTCGTACTTTTCGACCCTTATTACGACGGTATGTTTGCCTGGACCGATGCTTTCAGGCAGTGTGATCGAGAACGGTTTGTTCCACATGAGCACTGGAGCAAGTTTTTGTTCGCCGACTTTGGTACCATCAATGTAGACATCACATAGACCATCGACTGCCCCGAAGAACAGGGATAAGGGACGAACCGTGGTGTTTGGGATCTCAAATTCCACCCCATACCAGCCAATACCGCGCCTCTTTTCTCCCTGGTTTGTCCAGGCACTGTCAATCTTGATTGGTTTCCATGAAGAGAAATCGGTCTGCTTGAACCATGCTTCCCTTGTTCCAGAGTCATCTGTATCGAATTTGAATTTCCAATTGACCGGGAGGTCAACCAGTTTACCGGTGGTTGTGAAGGCCCTGTCAATCATGATTTTCCAGATCGGCAGCCTGGCTATGGCGATTCTGTGTTTGGTCTCCGGAGTGTCGGCCAGATTCTGGGCATCTGCCAAGATTTTGTTGGACTTTTGGACGAATGAATCGGGATATTCTGCAGCTTGTCCTTTATCGCGGTATTTATTATTCAGAAGGTGAATGTAGTCAAGTACTTTGGTTCCACCTTTTCCATAGTAGAGTTTGCAGAACTCGTCCTGGGACTTAGCTCCATTGGTCTCCGGACGCCATTCGGCCTTTGCCAGCATGTATGACCTGAGCTGTTGGAACTCGGAACCAACATCGGATGAGTTCTGAGCAAACATACCCACTACACCATTTTTAACCATAACCCGGATATTGTGGTCCAGATTGTTCTGATGTGGAAATGGCGCCAGGTAGTCCCAGAAGTTGGTATAATACCCCCAGTGGTATATACGGTCGGTAACCTTGTGCCAGCCTTTGATTTCGTTATAAAGTCCCCAGTTGGAAGCGTTCCGCTTGCTGTCCAGGGGGTAGCCATTGTGGATCCATCTGGCCCAGCGTATTACAACATTCTTTTCAGGCTTGGTTTTGGGAGGGGCAGGCATCATTCCATATGCGAGTGTCTCAATCTCGACATTCTTGTAGTCTTTGCCTATCTCTTTAGCTATTTTATTGACGAAACGGATAAGTGTTCCTCCGGTGGGGCTGCCCTCTTCTTTGTTTACTCTCTTACACTCATCACACTGACAGAAATTGCCATTGTCGTTTTCGGATACTGAAACCAGCAACTTGCTGTATTTCGCCTGTGAATATGTATTTTGAGCCTCTGAGACCATTGTTTTAACGCGTTTGAGGACTATTTCGTATACATCCGGGTTGGTGAGACAGAGCTGAGTAACGACTCCGTCCATCATTCCCTGGCGCTTACCGTCTATCATAGCGAAATACTCGGGATGTGTTGCTTCGAACTCTCCGGGTGGGACCAGCCAGGAGAAAGTGTGGACGAACCACTGGTTGATCCAGCGGACACCTCCAAGTGTCTCCTCCATCGGTATCCAGTTCTCTCCTCTGGAGTTGAACCGGTTGCGAACAAGCCATGTTTCATCCGGATTGGTCCAGATGCTTCGATATTCCATCGGAGGGTCGTATTTTCTGCTTTTTAAATTGACTGAGAGAGTCGGGTGTTTGGGTACATAGTTTACGCCGGGAGCCAGGAAGCGGACTCCCAGTTCAATCTCCAGCATATCATAGACACCGTACAATGTGGCCCTTGGGATCTTACCCATTATGAACAGGGAATCACCTTTGCGGTAGATCGTGAAGCCTTCCCATTTCTGTGGGTGAAGTTTAGAAGGGATGTCTTCAAAACTGAGCCGGTTGGTGCTGCCAAGGACGATTTCTGAGCCTGATGCGGGCTGAGAGTCTGTTACAGTTGCGAATTTACCGCCGGTTGCTTCTTCCAGAAAGTATGCAAGTTCCTTTGCAGCTAGCTGCTCAGCTCCAGATGCCTGGCTGGATATTACTATTTTGGCTGTGGCGGCGCTATTATCTGCGAGTTTTAAGGGTGTACTCTGGCATGTTGAATTGATTGTCAGCAGTGCAAGTCCCATGCCTATTAAGATCGGTGGAATTATATATTTCTTCATTTTGGTCTCCCGAATACAGACGTTACATTTGTCTATTGTTATCTACTTTAACCCTTAATTCCTCTGCAAAACAATCTGGAAGCATTTTGCTTTTACATCAGGACGACGTATCAAAAATAAATATCCGCAGATTTCGCAGATTTACACAGATTTTCAGAAAAGAGAGTTGCAGACTGCGATTAACACGCAATATTCAGAACATGTCACATCCGTACTACGTGGAAAATTGATCTGCAGATCGCATAGGATGCATTCACCTTTGGTGTTACATTGAAGTTTAATGGCTGTTCATTTATACTTGCTTATGGCAGTTTAAATTAGTGCAGGAGAAATTGACATAAGTACCACTATTTCTGATGTTGCGAAGAGAGCAAACGTATCTATGACTACGGTATCCCTGTGTTTTCAGGAGGGGTCCCGTATCTCAGAGAAGACTCGTAAGAATGTTCTTGAAGCAGCCAAAGAGATCGGCTATGTACCTAACCAGTTCGCAAGACGTTTGCGGTCGGGTAAGAGCCGGTTGATTGGACTCGTGGTGACTGAGTTTGATACTGCATTCGTATCCGATATCATAGCCGGCGTTGAACGAATTGTTGCTGCTGAAGGTTACAACGTCCTGGTCTTCAGCACATTCAGAGATATTAAAATTGAGAAGAATGTGGTGCGCGCAGCCTATGAGATGATGGCTGAAGGTCTGATTGTTGCTGCCTGCGAAGAACACAACAGCGTGCTGCAAAACCTGAACGACATAAACTATCCGATTGTTTATGTTGACTCGATTCCTCCTAAATCCAACGGTGCATATGTAATCAATGATATGGATGCGATAGCCAGACTTGGGTTGGAGTATCTGCTAAGTCTAGGGCACAGGGACATTCTGCTAGTTAATGGCCACGAGATTTACAGGGATTTCAGCTCTTTCTCTAAGTTTGAAAACACTTACAGATCGGTGTTTGCAAGTAACGGGATAAAGGTCCGTGAGGAACTGCTGCGATATGGCGGAGCATACATTAAGGATGGCTGTTCGGCTGTCTGCAGTGCACTGGATGCCGGGATCGATTTCTCGGCTGTGTTTGCTATCAGTGATATGGTTGCACTCGGCGTAATTGAAGGACTTGAAAGACGCGGTCTGAATGTGCCCCAGGACGTATCGGTAATTGGGATAGACGACTCCGAGGTATCATCGCTCAAGCGCATCGGACTCTCCACAATAGCAACTACTGTTAATGACTCCAGCGACCAGAATATGGGTGTGATTGCGGCGAATATGCTGCTTAATATGCTGTCTTCAGAAAACCCACAGGTGAACGCGCCAAGCGTGATATTGAAACCCCACTTAATCCTCAGAGACTCCTGCAAGGAATATAAGATAGGCTAGTAGTACCAGAGACTCTGTCTCTGGACCTGTTATTGATAACCACATCGACACATTCACAATAGACGAGTAATATATTGTGATGTGAGGTGGTATATGAAAATGCGTTTTGTGTTATTTGTTCTTCTAATTTTTAGTCTATGCGTGCCTGTTATTGCCAAGAGTCAGTATGGCGGCCTGGATAGTACAAAGGGTAAGCAGACCGGGTTCTTTCATGTTGAGAAGATAGGGGAACGGTGGTGGTGTATTGATCCATCGGGTTCTGCTTTCTATGCAGTTGGGACTGACCATGTGAATTATAACGTGCATTGGTGCGAGGCTCTGGGATATGCTCCATATGCAGTGAATATCCGCAAGCGTTACAACAACGACGAATCAGCCTGGGCAAAATCCTCTACAGACAGGCTCAAAGACTGGGGTTTTAATATCCTTGGGGCTAACAATTCCCCCTCTACACGAGACCGCGGTCTGGCATATATGGAATTCATTGGGATGGGGTCTGCATATTCCAGCAAGGAATATATAGTTGAAAAGACCACCTGGACAGGATTCCCTGATGTCTTCAGCCCTGGTTTTGTTACGTTCTGCAATGAAACAGCCCAGAATGCCTGCTCTAAACTCAAGGATTCACCCTGGTTATTCGGTTGGTTCCTGGACAATGAGCTGGAATGGTTCGGCAAGGCGTATTCACCTGTAGGGCTTGCTAACGAAGCAATCATGCGACCGGCACAGACATACGCGAAGAAGGCACTTGTCGACTTGTTGAAGCAGAAATATGCCGATATTTCAGCGTTTAATAAATCCTGGGGGACATCATTTGCGAGTTGGGATGCTGCTCTTGCTTCAATTAAGTGGGGAGAGTCCGGCAATCCAAAGGTTATGGAGGATAAGGCTGCTTATGTGAGATTGTGCGCTGACAAGTATTTTTCGATAACTACCGGCGCAATTCGTAAGGCGGACCCTAACCATATGATTCTTGGGTGCAGGTTTGCGGGAGCGGCGCCGGGGGTGGTTGATATTGCAGGCAAATACTGCGATATCTTTACGATCAACTACTACGGGACTGTTGACCTTGATAAACTGACTCCTGCAAAACTGGTTGAAGACATGACCGATTATTATAAGAGATCGGGACGTCCTCTGATGGTGACCGAGTGGAGTTTCCCTGCATTGGATGCGGGATTGCCAAGCACCAATGGAGCAGGAATGCGCACTAAGACCCAAGCAGATAAAGCAAAGGCGTTTGAAGTTTATCAGACTGCATTCTTCGACATGCCATTCTTTGTCGGCAGCGATTACTTTATGTGGGTGGATGAACCTGCCCTGGGAATTGCAAAGACATTCCCTGAGAATTCCAATTATGGGCTGGTTGACTTGAATGATGACCCCTGGCCTCTCTTTACACAGGCTGTGAAAAGGGTCAACAGTAAGGTTTACAATATACACAGCGGAAAATCTACCGATGTGCAGATTCTTAATGCGAAGACATCCAGTAAGGGGTTGGTTTTGTCAGTCAAGAACGTTGGTACTGTGGATTGCCGAACTGAGATTGATGTACTGATTGATGGTCAGAAATACACTAAAACCGCTTATTTACCGGCTATGAAAACCGTGTTAGTGCCATTCGGTGCCACATTGAAAACTGGTGGACATTATATTGAGGCAATTGCAGACCCGAATGGTTTATTGGATGAAGTGCACCGTGGGAACAATAAATACTCAGGATTAGTGTTTGTTAAGGGGAAACCTGCAACAGGCGGGGCTGTGGCTGTGTGCATCGGACCTGGACATGGGAATGTCTGCAGTTTTTCAATTCCTGTCTCGGAAATTGCTGGCAAGACTGGAAAGATATCCGGACTTACTTTACAGAACGCTAGCGGCAACCCGGTGCCTGCAGTGGTGTTTGACTTTGACAGGTCAGGAAGTATTTCTTCAACAGATGAACTGGCATTCAAGGCAAATCCTGCGTATGGGGAATGCTTGACCTATTATGTAAAAGTGAACCTCAAAGGAAACGGAACAGCCAGGCTTATAAAGGCAAATGAAGTGGCGAGTGTGGACCTGGATCTGGGTAGATTGCATGTTGCCAAGAACACTCAGAACGGCGCTATCCTGGATTTGATTAAGCTTGAAGATACTCAGATAGGGAAATTCGATATTATGATGCAGGAGGTGTCGGATACATCTTACTGGCAGAGAGCTGATAAGTTGGAAAAGATGCTCCTCTGGGATGGCGGGGATATTAAAGTCCTGCAGTCGACAGTTTCCGGAGCAGCTTCCACTGATCCTGCTGTGGGACCATTTGCGTTTAAAGCAGAATATAGATTACGTTTCCAGACCGGTACTGATTGGTTTGAATCTGCATTTCTTTCGGTATCTAATACGGATTCAAGGACCTGGAAACTGGGGCGGTATTTCCACTATCCGACATCAGACATTGGAGGAAGCGCTGATAATGATGAACCGATAACAGGAACGACTGGAGTCCTCGGTTGGATGGACAAGAAGATTGGTGGCTATTATGGAACCGTAGCGCCTGCGTCCTCCGGCATGGAAATACGTTTCTGGAATGATGAAAATGGTGGTCAGCACGGGGATGTATTTAAAACGTTGGATGTTGAAATGAGTCCGGGCAAGACTTATTCAGAAAAACAACATCCGATATATTTGATCTGTGCTGACGGTGATGACTCCACCAACACTCTGATAAACTTCGAAAGACAAGTCAACGGGAAGCTTAAGTGGAAGGTGTTTAAGTGATGGGTGTGCGGGAACGTTGGTTTATCAACGTTCCCGCTTAGTTTGACAGGCAAACAGGTAACAGATAACATACCATCTAAAGCTTTTTACTGTTTTTTGGAGGTTGTGGTGTGGCGAAGAAATTGGCCAGGGAACGCCGGTTATTTATTGATTTCGAGAATATACAGCAAATCGACTTATCTAAGATTGCTGATAATTTTCTGGTAACTATCTTCGTCGGCAATAATCAAAAGAATCTGCCTTTTGAGCTAGTACGAAGCACGCAGCCTTTGGGAGAGAAGATCAACTGGCTCATGATTGAAGGCAGCGGAAAGAATGCACTTGATTTCCACATCACGTATTATCTTGGTCGTCAGCTTGCACAATCTCCTAGAGTAGAGTGCACGATTCTGTCCAAAGACACTGGTTTTGATCCCTTAATACAACATTTGGATAAAAAAGGATTCACCTGCCGCAGGATCGAAAATATGAGCGACTTGGAAACATCAAATGGAGAGACCCCAGAGTCGAACTACAAGCGATTAGTGGATTCATTGCTAAAATTAGGAAGTAAGTCCAAACCTGGCACCCGTGTTAAATTAGCCAATCACATTTCCTCGATTTTCCAGAAGAAGTTGCCGGTGGCGGAAATTGAACAATTGATAGATAGGTTATTCACTGAAGGAAAAGTAACGGAAACTGATGGAACTCTGACTTATAGCTTATAGTCGCAAGAATAATCATAACCTGCATTTTCAGCATTCTAAAGGAGATCACAATATGAAAGCCGCCGATCTCGACATTCTGCTCCAGGAGGGTGAAGGTGTTATGCTGGAGTATAAAGAGAACCTTTCAGCCTCATTTGCCCGTGAACTAGTCTCCTTTGCGAACACCGCTGGTGGACGTATTTTGCTGGGAGTTCGAGACGATGGCACAGTGAAGGGAATTGCTGATACCAATGAACTGCGGGCCCGTATTCAGGACATTGCCCACAACTGTGACCCTCCGGTAAAGATCCTGTTGCAGCGTCTTGGTGAGGTTACGGTAGTGACGGTTCGGGAGAGTGATGCGAAACCGGTGCAATGCAGCGATGGTTTTTTCTGGCGACAAGGAGCTGTAACCCAGAAGCTCTCACGCGAGGAAATCCGCTCTCTGTTCCAACAGACTGGAGCTATCCGCTTTGATCTGTCCATCTGCCCTGGTTTTCGTTATCCTGATGATTTTGACATGGACAAGTTCAATGACTGGCTGCGAAAAAGCACGATCTCCAGGGGTGGTTCTACTGCAGATGTCCTGGTTAACATTGAGGCAGCGGAGCACTCGGGAGGCAGGCTCATATTTCGCAATGCAGGGGCACTTTTCTTTGCCCGTGAACCACGGCGGTTCTTCAATCAAGCTTATGTGACGTGTCTTCTTTTTAAAGGAACCAGCAAAGTGCATGTCCTGGACCGCAAAGATTTTGCCGGGGGTGTTGTTGCTGACATTGAAGATAGCCTACGATTCATTGAACGCAACACCCGCACAGCTTACCGGATCGAGAAACTACAACGTGAGGAAATATCAGAATATCCTGTAGCCGCACTGCGCGAAGCGATTACTAATGCTGTGATGCACAGGAACTGGTTCATCGAAGGCGCCAATGTCTTCGTTGAGATTTATGAGGACCGTATTGAGATATCCAGCCCTGGAGGTCTTCCTAACGGGATGCTAATTGAAGACCTGGGCACTAAAAGCATTCGCCGGAACCCCCTGATCGCCGACTTACTACACCGCATAGCCTATATAGAAAAAGCCGGCACAGGAATTAGACGAATGCGCGAAATGGCCAAAGAACAAGGTTATCCAGAGCCCCTGTTTAGGACAGACAGCTTTTTCAATGCTGTGTTTTGGCCAATAGCTGGTGACATGGACCAAGACATGGACCAAGAACAGGCCCATGATGAAGCCCATGTCGTGGTCCATGATGTGACCTTTGAAAAAGATTGTGAGCCATTGAGTGCAGTTGAATATCGAATGTTAGCAAGATGTGTTGATAGACCGCAAAGTACACCAGATCTGCTACAAGCTTTGAGTTATGATACGCGTCCCAATAGTTACAGACTCGCATTGAAACGCTTACTCTCCCTTAACTTGTTGGAAATGACCATTCCGAACAAACCAAGAAGCCCAAAACAAAGCTATCGGATTACAAAAATGGGACTTATAACGCATGCGAATCGTGACAGGAAACATCTCGAGCAACAAGGCATGGACCATATTGAAGCCCATGATAAGGTCCATGTTATGGTCCATGACATGGACCAAGAGCAGGCCCATGATGAAGCCCATGTCATGGTCCATGATTTGATCCATATAAAAGATTATGAGCCATTAAGTAAAGTTGAATATCGAATGTTAGCAGGATGTATTGATACACCACAAAGTACACCAGATCTGTTGCAAGCTTTGAGTTATGATACGCGTCCCAATAGTTACAGACTCGCGTTGAAACACCTGCTTGCATTGGGTCTGCTGGAAATGACTATTCCTGATAAGCCGCGCAGTCCTAAACAGCGGTATCGGATTACGCAATCGGGGCGTATGGTGCTTGAGGGATTAAAACGCAATTGAATCATAGAGATATTGGAATAATACAGAGGATAAACAATTGGCTTCTTTACAATCACAGCTGGAAGATACACGATCTATTGATGAGCTCTTTGAGGCTGCTTGCAGTTTGGAGGATGAGGATACCCGGTGGGATGTTATATCGATACTTCATTATCGCGGTGGAGACACAGCGTTTAAACGGTGCCTAGAATTGTTGAAAAGTGACGATTCACGAACCAGAATGGATGCTGTTGATATTCTCGCTCAGCTTTTTGTCCCTAATGATTATGTTAAAGAGGGACATCCTTCATGCGAACGGCTGTATCCCGAACGGCTGGTAAGTGTCTTGTTGGATATCTTGCATTCTGATGCAGACGATAAACTGCTGGCCACCGTGTGTATAGCTCTTAGTCATAACAAAGATTCCCGAGCAATTGACTCGTTAGTAGCACTGAGAAATCATCCAGATCGTGAAGTCAGATATGGAGTAACTTTGGCCCTGTTAACATATGAGGACAGTAGGGCTGCAAAAGCATTAATTGAACTAACACGCGATGAAGATGATGAAATCCGCAACTGGGCAACATTTGGACTTGCACGGCAGATTGATCTGGATACAAAATACATCAGGGAAGCACTGATCAAGTGCCTTGATGATAGTTTTGATGCTGTGCGTGGAGAAGCCCTCCATGGACTGGCAACAAGAGGCGATGAACGGGTCATAGAACCATTGATCAAGGAACTCTATTATATTAGTGAAGCAGACGAATATTGTGATTATGCATTTGAAGCTGCCATAAATATGCCAGATCCACGATTGTATACAGCATTAGTTGCAGCGCTTGATAGTGGAGTAATTGATAGTGATCTAGACCGGGCAATTGCTCTGTGCAGGATACCATCTTTAGAGGAAACTGGCGATAAAATCACAGATGCTGTTACTCGATGTCCTGTGTGTGGACTTAGTAGGGCTTTTAAGAAAAGTAAGAGTTGGAAGTTCTGTAAAAGATGCGGATGGTTTGATGATACAGAACAGCGTGCAGACCCGGAACTAGCGGATAAGCGCAACCTACGTTCATTGAACTATGAACGTGAACGCTGGCAGCAGAGGGTGGAGATAGCTAAGAAAAGCGAGGATAATACGAAATGAAAAGGAATCATAAGTGTCGATCATTTATTTCATTCAGGTACGTGGAACTACTCCGAGTTGGTCTATTATGCCTTGCAACAATAGTCAGCTTATCCCTTCCAATAATTGCCAGGACGCGGTATTTGAGGTTGCCTGTTGGGGTTTATCGGGATCGGATGATGGGTGGGTGGATTGGGCAGATGGATGGGGTGGCTCAGGGGGCTCCTACGGAGTTTCGTTATTCGGACAGGATTATACCGGATGCTGAAATGCCGAAGTGGACTTCTAAGTTCACAAACGATGCGTTCTGGCAGGATGATCTTTACGTTGAAATGACATTTTTGCATTCACTGGAGCAGTATGGGCTGGATGTATCGATAAGGCAGGCGGGTTTGGATTTTGCAAACAGCCAGTATGGGCTTGCATGTGCTAATCTTGCTGGACGAACGAACCTGAGGAAAGGCATAGCTCCTCCTGACTCCGGACATCCCAAGTTTAATAAATGTCCGAACGATATTGATTATCAGATTGAAGCGGACTACTCAGGCCTAATTGCTCCTGGAATGCCCAATATGCCTGTTCAACTGGGCATGAAGTTCGGGCATCTGATGAATTACGGGGATGGGGTCTATGCCGGGCAGTTTATTGGAGGAATGTACTCTGCGGCATTCTTTGAAACCGATATAAGGAAGATTATACAGGCTGGTCTCAAATGTATTCCTGAAAAGAGCCAGTATGCTGAGATGGTCCGGGATATGCTTAAATGGTCGCGCGTAAACGGCAGTTGGGAAAAGACCTGGGAGCTGTGCCAGGAGAAGTATCGAAGGAATCCTGAGTATCAGAAGGCTTCTAATGGTGGTATTGACTGCAAGATAAATGGAGCATATGTTTTGATGGGGCTGTTGTATGGAAAAGGTGACCCGGCAAAGACAATCGAGATTGCCTGCAGGTGCGGGTTGGATTCGGACTGCAATCCATCGAGTGCGGCTGGTGTTTTGTTTACAACGATCGGTTTCTCTAAACTGCCGGATGAGTACAAGAGGGAGCTGGATAATAAGGCGGTGTTCAGCTATACAGCATATAACTTCCATGACCTTATCAATACATGTGAAAAACTGGCAAAGCAGGCAATCATTAAGGCTGGTGGCAGAATTGAGATCGATAAGAGTGGCGAAGAGATACTGGTTATTCCTGTGAAAGCGGCTAAACCTGATGAATTGGAACTCAGCTGGGCACCTGAACCGGTGGCTGACAGCAAATATAGCGAGGATGAACTAGCACAGATAACGGTGTTCAATACTCCTGAAGCTGCAAAGAAGGGGATGGAAGTGTTTTCTCCGGGTTGGAAGATAACTCAATGCGGACCGGATATGAGCCCAGGACTTCGAGAACAGGAACGGGGCCGCAGCAATGTGATGGTGACTCATCCGCAACAGCCTGAAATCCCCTGCATATTGAGCAGGACGGTAGATATTCCTGCAGGAAAGAAGACATATCTCAAGCTGACAGTAACTAATCACCCGGGAGGAGACTGGGAGCTGATAGTGAAAGCAGATGACCGCGAGCTGCTGAAGAAGACCATAAGTAAAGAGACTACCAACGACCAGTGGATCGATGTGGATGTTGACTTGAGCGAGTTTGCGGGTAAGACGGTTAAGCTTTCACTTCTGAATCAACCTACTCAGTGGTTCTGTGAAGCGGGTTACTGGGCAAGAATATCTATTGTTAGCGAATAAATAGAGGATACATGACATGTCTGATTGGCAATTATATGAACCTAGAACAATACAATCTATAATCGATGAACTCGGTGAGGTGCCGCGTCCGGAGCACCCTCGACCTGATCGGTTTCGGGATGACTGGCTTAACTTGAATGGGGTTTGGGAGTTTGCATTCGATCCGGGGGATGTTGGACTGGATGAAAAGTGGTATGAACGGACGCTGGAGAGTCAGATAATTGTTCCGTTTTGCCCAGAGAGTGTTCTGAGCGGGGTGTATGACGAGGAACTTCACCCGGTCTGCTGGTATGCGCGTTCGTTTGATCTACCGGAGGAGAGCATTGGGCAACGTATGCTGTTGCATTTTGGCGCTGTGGATTATAGAGCGGATGTCTGGTTGAACGGCAAACACATTGGCCAGCATGTGGGAGGGTATGATTCGTTCTATTTCGATGTGAGTAGAAGCCTGAAAGCAATTGGCAATAGACTAGTTGTGCGGGTTCACGATGATATGTCTGAAATCAAGCCACGGGGGAAGCAGTCAGTAGAGAGATACACTAAAGACTGCCTCTATATGAGGGTAACGGGAATCTGGCAGACAGTGTGGCTGGAGGCTGTCGGGGATACATTTGTCCGTGACTGGATAATAAGGGCAGATGCAAGTGGGAAGCTGGTTGTTGATTTATCGACCGACGGCAGCGGCAACGGATTGGATGTCGAAGCTATTGCAAGCTTCCAGGGTGAAGAGGTTGTACGTTGGAAGATGCAGGTTGTTGACGGCGGGGCAAACTCCAGCTTTACAGTGCCGAGATGTCTCCCATGGTCTCCTGAGGAACCGAACCTGTATGATCTGCGTTTCAGTCTGCTATCGAGAGATCAGATTGTTATAGATTCAGTTGATACTTATTTCGGTTTCCGCAGTATAGAGATAAAAGACGGAAAGGTTGATTTGAATGGTAAACCGTTCTTTATGATCTCTGCACTCGATCAGGGTTACTATCCGGATGGCCTGTATACTCCACCTACAGATGATATCCTTCGTCAGGACGTTGAATGGGCTAAGAAATACGGACTCAACCATGTCCGCAAGCACCAGGTGATAGCAGAACCCAGGTTCCATTTTTGGTGCGATGTTCTGGGGCTTTCTATCTGGGAAGAGATGCCGGACTGGGGTGCTGATATTCTAAACGGCTCTGAGGAGTATCTCCGGCAGTGGACTGCATGTATGAAGAGAGATATTAACCATCCGTGCATCATCGGCTGGGTGTGCTCCAATGAACAGAAGCAACCGGAGAGCGCTGAGTTCTCGGAAGCGAAAGTAAAGCTGTATGAATCGACTAAGATTGTTGATGACACCCGCCCGATAATCGATAACAGCGGCTACTGTCATACTGTAACCGATATCACGGACCTGCATGTAAATCCTGAGAATGGTGAAGACTGGAAGAGGTGGTGGAAAGAGTGGCATGAAAATATTGCTGAAACAGGCAATTTTCCAGCATGGCCTAATGTACCGACGTACTGCGCAGGTTATGAGCACAAAGGCCAGCCGGTAATTATAAGTGAGACCGGCAACTGGAGAGTCGAAGGGATTCCATATCTGGGTGAATGGGCTCCTTACGGTTATGGCCCACTCGCAAATCCGGATGAATACATCGCTTTATATAAAGATTTCTTCCTGACACTGATGGCTGAACCTGACTGTGCAGGTTTTTCATATGTGCAGTTATACGATGTAGAGGGTGAAATCAACGGTTATCTGACTTATGACCGCAAAATCAGGATCGAATCTGAGATTATAGCTTCAATACATAGTGAGGGAATGAAACTGCGAATAACCAGTAAATAAGGTAGACTAATCAGTCTTGAGAGTATAAGTGCTGGTCAGTGCACCAGCACTTATACTGCCTGAGCTCCGCAGCCTGCTTTCTCAGCAAGCCAAGCCAGGTTTTTGCCACCGGAGAATTCTTTGTAAAGCTCACCGAGGTTTTCAAGCAAATGAGTGGTGGGTTCATCAGAGGTTTTAGCGGTCGATAACAACGCCAAGTCCAGTAGAATACCAACTTCCTCATATGTCAGCTCCAGTTTCTTTTTCATGGTCTTCAACTCCTTTCCTATTTCGTTCCTACATTCTTATAGACGCAACCAGAAGGGGTAAGTGTCTGGTTTTTGGGATTTATTAATTCTGAAGGTGATCTCACACCTGCTGCCTAACTTAATGCTTATCTGATATAGACATTCATTACACTACTGGAGAGACTTATAAAATGACCAGATGGATTCTTGTTTTGATTACTGCTTTCATATACTCCTGCTGTTATGCATCGAAGGCTGATGTGAAGTTTGACTCGTTTGATAGTGATGGTTCGATGTTTGGGCCGGCAGCTACCAACATACAGCGCGTAAAAGAGTATGCATCGGACGGCGATTATTCGATGATGGTCCCTATAAAGGGTTCAGATAAGGACTCCTGGCCTGGGCTGTTTCTAAGCCTCAAAGAAAAAGCTGATTGGTCTGATTATAATGCAATGAAGATGGATGTATACCTTGAGGGAAATGAGACAATTAAACTCACTGCGCGTTTGGATACAACAGGTGGGATCGCCTGGTTATCTCCTGCAGATCTTCAACCCGGTTGGAACAGAAACTGGACTATCCCCATTTCTGGTGCGGGTGATACGACTAATATCAAACAAGTAACGGGGATGTGGCTTGGATACTCATGTCCCCGTAAAGACTACTATCTGTATTTTGACAATGTCCGTCTGGGCGGGGTGGACTGCAGGAAAGTCGTCCATCTTGATGATACTGTGTGCATATCGCCAAATGCGGTAGAGAAAAGCTCGGGATTCCAGCTGTTTTCACGTCCATACTCCAGCTTTATATTTCCTAACACAAAACCTACAAACCGTTTATCTCAGATTAGGCTGTTTGCGGCAATAGGAGAGTTCGAACCGGTTACTGTCAGTATACATTCGCTCAGAAAACTGGATGGCCTGTCTGTTGCTATATCAAAGCTCTCGGGACCGGGTGGTGTTGCTATATCACAGAAAGACTGGGATGTCCGGGTAGTCCGTTATATGGATAAGAGAGAGAACTATCAGGTAGACAGTTATGTAGCAGACACACCTACATATATTGAAATACCTGCAGCCTCAGAGAAGCTTGAAGCAAACACTACTGCTACTTTCTGGTTGACTTTGAAAGTCCCACAGAGTGCCAAACCGGGTATTTATAAAGGCAGCGTAACGATTACCAGCGATAATGGAAAGCAGAAAGTTCCTATTACGGTGCGGGTATTGCCGTTTAAATTGCCTGAGCTGAAAGACAACTTGCAGGGGATTTATTACAATGCCGGAGGTGGATGGCTTCCTGCCAAAGAGCAGGTTAAATTCGACCTTAATGATATGCGAGACCATGGGATGACCTCGATTGGACTGTGTACTGGAATAGATTCTACGAGCTATAAAGTTAGTGGAACTCAGGTTGCATTTGATTTTAAGGGCAATACGGCGTTTGAATACATAATGGATACTACCCGTGACCTTGGTTTTCCAGCTCCTTTGATTACTATTTGCGACAACGGGCAGTGGGCAGATACTCAGGAGTATGCTTCACCGGCCTATGCTGAAATGTATATTAACTTCTGGAAAGGTATATATCAAGCGGGGAATGCTAAAGGCTGGAATCCGATATATATACAGCCGGAGGATGAGGTTGGTTGGAGGACTCAAGCAGACAGAGACCGCAATACTTACC
The DNA here is from genome assembly GCA_942493375.1 of Abditibacteriota bacterium. Taxonomy (GTDB): domain Bacteria; phylum Armatimonadota; class UBA5829; order UBA5829; family UBA5829. The sequence goes on from OW818698.1 coordinate 3,263,698, forward strand.
TGCTGGGCTTGTTGAAGAAGGCCGGGCTTAAGACCGAAGTAGATGGACCATCGGATGGTTATTTCAATACTATAGCAGGCCCTCTTTCGGATATCTGGAACTACTGCGGGACACTTGGACCGGATGATACAGTCAAGCAAGCCCAGGCAGAGGGGAAGATTGTTACAGTTTACAATTTTGACTGCGGTGGGTTTACTCCTGAAGTGCAGCGGTGGGCACGTGGACTGTTTAACTGGAAACATAATCTTAAGGGCAGTTACAACTGGATGTACCGTGGGGGAAATGGATCGATATTCGATGACCAGGACGCTATTATCGGAGACTGGGTGCACTATTATCCGTCGCGTCCGGGACATCCTGGCGGCCCTACAATGGGCTGGGAGGCTTCCAGGGAGGGTATTGATGACTTGAAATATATAAGGCTGCTTGAGTCCCTCATTAATACAGCTTCACATAAGCCCGGCAAACCTGCAAAAGCGGCTAAAATAGCTCATACAGTGCTGATGAATATAAAGAACCTGTTATCTTCACACCCGGACAGCACCGCCAACCGGGTTGAATGGGCAAGGAAACTGGACCCGGAAGCAGCTCTGAAAGAAAAACTTATTAGTAAGATCGACCCGGAAGTAAACTGGTATTATACGGGTGACCTGAAATACTCCAGCGGCATTCCTCTGCAGAGCTATGACACTATTCGGTGGTCAATCGCAGAACAGTGCGTTAATCTGCTTAATGCTATGGGCAAGACCGGTCCACTGCCTCCGGTCGATAAACCTAAAAGTGGGAAGGTAAAAAAGCGCATATCTGTAGGTAAGACTAATAATTCCGGTAGTCAGGAAACCTCCACACGACCGATAGTTAAAGTTCCTACTCTGAACTCAGCACCGACGCTGGATGGGGCTGTAGAAACTGACCCTGGTTGGAAAAACGCGAAGAGAGTGAGTTTGACCCTAAGCAGTGGATTGGGTAAACCTCAACAGGCTACTGAGGCGATGTTTGGACTGATTGGATCGAATATGTATATCTCCTTCATATGCCACGAGGATAGAATCGATGACATCGTTGCCAAAGAAATGGTTGATAGTGACAATGTATGGCAGGATGATTGTGTGGAGGTGTTCATCGATCCCAAACATACGGAGAAGACATTCTACCAGGTTGTAGCAAACAGCCGGGGAGCGGTCTACAGGAAGGCTCCGGACGGGTTTGACTGGAAAACCGATATCAAGGCTGTGGGAAAGGTTGAAAAAGATAATCGACGATGGATAGTGGAAATGTGCATTTCGCTGAGAGATGTTGACCTGGGGAACAGGATCGGCTTAAACTTCTGCAGGGAACGCAGACCTCTCAATATCTACGAACTCTCCAGTTGGGCGGTTACTGGAAGGACTTTCCGGATACCGGAACGCTTCGGTATAGGTATTCTATCAGGCGATACAGGAAATGTGGCTAAGGTGGACAATGTGAAGCCTGAAATCAGTCTTGACCTGACTCCTCCTGTGTCCAATATCTTTGAAAAAACAATTGGATTGACTTGTAAACTCATCCTGTCTGACTCCGATTTATTGGATAGCAAAATAAGCCTTTCAATATCCGGAAATGGAAAATTGATTAACGAGCAGATACTGCCTCCTCTGGCTAATATAATGCCTGTGACACTTGATATCAGCGACTTACCTGCAGGCAACTATGCGATAAAGGCGACTCTAGTGAAATCTGGTAAACGACTGGCTGGTTGGGAAGGGATGCTGGTTAGGGTTGGGGAGAGGTAGGGTGGTTTTTGGTTGTATTAAGGAGAACTATTATGGTAATCAGGCCCACTCAACCTTAACATGTTCAATGGTATATGTCTCAACAACACCAACCTGTAAAGATTCTTCGTCAAACATTGCAAAATTTGTGCCTGTCCCAACTGCGCTCCGGTACATTACACCGCCAAATCCAAGATGCTTGATAAATTCACACAAATACTGGCTGGGTAGATACTCGAGATGTGCTGCTTTCGGCAACACTGGACGTGTCAACTCTTCGCCAAGCTGGCATAGGAATCCGATTTCATTACGCAGACTAGTAATGCTTTCCTCATCACTCAGTGAGGAGAAGGGGGAAATCGTTTTTCGTGGATTGCGTAAATCTGCAACTAGCGGTTTCAACAAAACCTTGAACTCAGCAACACAAACTCTTTCACTGGTGTGTGGTCTTATTTCAGTTATGGCAGTATCTATATCCGACGCCAAATAGAGATATGGTATGCCTGCCGGATTTGCCCTACCATTGGTAGATATGTTCTTTGGAGGTTTCCCCATTTCATCTGGAGGATAAGGTAAATTGCTGTCCATAATCCTGGCTCGATAAAGTATGTCAGGAATTGCACTCTCATCAGCACAAAGATGCATCCGTAGGAAATATTCAAGGAGATTGGTATCAGGAGCATTTTTTGGGAAAAAGCGATTCTGATGCTTGAGTTCTTCTCTGAAACGCTGCCAACGCTCTAGTGAATTGCCATCCTCCGGAACTACAGGGCGATATTTTTTTCGAACTATTTCACCATCATCAAGAATGTCTGCTAGTAACTCTTTGCAATGTGCATTATCCAAATCTACAAAAAGCTCCCAGTCGGATTTACACCATTCAACAAGAGTTTGACCCTTAGGATCCTCACAATATATGCCCAACAATAATTCGAAATAGTCTCGTAGTATGATTGGCTCAACTAATGCAACTTCGTTTGCATTACAGTATTTGCAGCTTCCAAAAAGTGTACTAAGACTCCTAATTTGCTGGGTTAAGAAAGTATCCTTAAAACAATGACTGCAGCATCCCATAGTTATACCCATCATTTAGAATTGAAATAATCTGCTAGTGTTTCTATATGGTGTTGCATTGAGAGTTTCTTTATGTAGCCAAGTCCCGGGAAATGACTTTGAGCATGTAAATCAAGAAATTCATTAACTGCATTACTCATCAATATCGGGGACTTCTGTCTGGTTACTTCTGCAACTAGTTTATTTAAGGCTTCAAGAAACTTTCCAGCTGGATCTGTGGGAGTATCGATTTTATCGGATTTAAAGTGATGAATGAACATTGCATCATCCCGGTCTGGATCTATGTAAGTTAAATGAATGGCTATAGCATATGCTGGACCACCTGTTTCGGAATAGTCATCTCCTACGACAAGAAAATCTCCAAAACCATCCATATTCTCTTCTTCGTAAGTTGCATGTAAATCAGAAAATGGTTCACAATCCGGATGATTTTTGTTTATGCGTTTTTGAAATCCATCTCTTATTAATATGCGAATTTTGCTGTCATTAAAATGTTTTCTATAAAGCTTGCCACAATGTTCATCTACAAATATATGTCTGTTTATATTGGAATACTCAGCAATTAAGTTTGCCAATCCTTTACCATTCTGGAATCCATGATGGATCAGTGTTACATTCTTAGAAATATACTTGCTACATAATTCTTCGATGTTATTTATTTTAATATCACTATCAAGCAGGACTCCTACAGCTAGTGCATCAGAGTTTACAGTTAATCTGTTAATCAACTGCTCAATAGATGTATGGTTTTCGCAATAATCACCACAATTAGGATTAGCAACGATAATACAGGTACCACCCTTATTATGCATCTCTTGAATTGCCCGCTCTAGTCCATTGGTGGACTGTTTAACGGGTTCAATAATTGGTATAAAATCTGCATTTTTTAGCAACTCCGCATTATCCCGAATTGTGATCAATTCGTTTTGCTTACCACGGAAATATGGATAATAACAACCCATGATTAATTCCTTTCCATCCATTCGAGCACTGTTTCAAGATCGGTGTTTAGTGCTGATAGAAAGCAAGATCGTTCGGAGTTGGATAAAGGCACCGAAATAGCGGCTGCTCTTAATGAATCAGGCACAGACTGCACAAATTGCCGTAAAGAGATGGGGTTCCGAGTTTGTTTCAGAATCTCAACCATTCCACTATGAGCTTGTTCTGGTGTCAATGTGACAAATAGCTCTTTTGCAGCAGTATGAATACGCGTGTTAGGAAGATTCGGAACGCCGATACCATTTTTTTGAAGGATAGCTAAATATTCAGAGCGTTGAAGAGATTCAAAAATCTGTTCAGGAGAAACATTTGATACATTCGATACAGCTGGTCGGTATTCACTAATCTGGAAGCGGTTTGTTAGTATCTGGATTCCAATTTCCTCTGGAATAACTTTTAATAATGAGGCAACGTGACATTCTCCTGTGATTACATATATCTGGTCAAATATCCCAAGATACTCAAGGAGTTGTTTTTCAAGCCGGTCTAGATTGTCTTTCTCAGATTTGATCTCATATACTACTGATGTTCCATTTAGAATAACAACATCAGCCTTGCAACTGCCTGCTCTAAATTCGGTAAGCATAGATGAAGTGTTGAGGGAATGCTTTCCGAGCAGTATCTTCTGGGCGATGGCATTCTTGTATATGTATTCGTGACGGTAGTCTTTGGCCTTAAGTATACTGAAAGCCTGATCATAAACCTTAGATAAGGTGCAATTGCTATCCAAGCACTGAATTAGGCCAGACTCAGCAAGCAAGCGACCCACAAGAGGAGAGTGCCCTTTATGAGCTAATTCACGTATGGCACCTGATGAAAAGAGATACGCTAAGGCAGCGTTTTGTGATTGTGTTGTTGTTCCTTTCATCTGCTCCCTCCGCGTAATCCTAACAAGCTATAGTGATATTGTCAATATAGCAGGTAAAATATTTTAACAATCTAAATGATAAAGTTTACTTTATATAACATATTATAGAAGCATGTCCTCTCTATATATACCCTTGAAAGGCACAGTTCGCTCATCTCGTTCTATCGCACCAATATTTCGAACTGATCTGTGGAAGTATGCAAATGATCTGTGTTCTTAATACTAACCAGGCTTATCTACTCCACATTATGATTCGTCTACTTGCACTATAGTATTTGTGTTATCAGGTGCCATGCATAATTCAATACGCATATATATCCCAAAACAGCTTGTAATTGATTCGATGAAAGAGATTTCTGCACGTTCAATCCGAGAGTGTGAAACATTTTGCTCTGTTGTTCGTCATATTATGGGCATATAGATATATGCAGACGTGCTTTATAGTTACACGTTATAATAGCTACAGATTGTTGTCGAAATTGAATCAAAAGGCTAACCTAGATTATTCTTGACTGACTCAGCTTTTGTCCCTGCTGCTGGTTAGAAGCGGAGATTGGTGAATAATTCGGGCTAATTGATTTTCACCAACCAATGGAGGACTCCATGAACAGGCATTTTACTGTAGTGTTACACTGCATTATTGCTATACTGGTCGGATTATTTGTTTTGGGTCAGTATGCTAATGCTGATTCATCTTTAATAACTCAACCTTCTCCCACAAGCAAATTAGTATGGAGAGTCATTCCCGATCCTACAAATCCTACAGCTAACAACGCCGGGTATATTACTGATATGGCTATTGAAAAAGGTGGAACCCCGTGGATAATGGACAGTAATGGGGTGTCTTACTGGGATGGCAAGGAGTTCAGACATCCATCCGGAGATAAACTGGTCAGTGGTACTTATGGGGACAAGCTGTTGGGCGGAGGTGACCGCGATTTGTATGCTCTGCAGCGTGGGAATGATATGCGCAGTGGGAAAGTGTACAGATTGAGCGATGGTGCAACTACCTATATCACTGATTATTACCGGGAGAATGATCAGGTTTATCCGGGGTTCTATGTGTCGAAATCGGGCAAGTTGTATAACTGGGGATATAAGTTTCTGGCGGTCTACTCAGATGGACAATGGAAAAGAATGGAAACGACACTGGGTGGTGCACTCATATTTGATACCGGTGATGTAGTCTATTTCTATATGAATGGTATATTGTGTTCGGCGGATAAGAATGACAACCTGACTCAGCGTGATGTTGATATTCCTTTCAAAGTTGATCCAAATCGGTACCTCGGAGACCGCGGAGCAATGTGGGGGAAGGCAAGTGCAATAATACTCAATTACAGCTCCTCCAGTCTATGCACATTTGACCTTAAATCCGGTAAGGTAATCTCTGTGCCTGTCCATGTGAAGCAGAAATTTGAAAACAAAGAGTTCTATGATATATTCCCGGCTATTGATGGCAGTGTCTGGATTTTAATATATGATCATACGGTTTACAATTATCGCTTTTATCAGTTAAAGAGGAATGGCGAGATTTCCGGCATTGGGGAGACCGAAAACCTTGCATGGGACAATGGCCGCATAGCTCAATATCCGAAAACAGTGCTCAGTGCGTCAGATGGATCTATCTGGTTTGCTCAAACCAGGGGCGGCCTTGCCCGTTGGAAGGGTGATAAACTGACCACCCTGGGCTGGAAGGAACACATGCCAGTGCCTGATATCCGTTGGGTGCTGGAAGGGCGTGATGGCAAGATCTGGGCAGCGACAATTCAAGAAGTCTATTCGATAGACCCAAAATCAGATACTGAAGTTGAGTCACCTGAATGGTCGAGATGGCAGGAGATAGTCACGGCAGGGCACGCACCGATTGCAGATAGCAATGGCGGTATCTGGTGTTTCCTGAAGGATCAACCGGGAAAAGTCTCGCGCTGGGACGGTTTGTCATGGACCCATGTGCCTGTACCAGTAGATTTCGACAGAAAGGGTACATACACTGATTATTCGGGAATTGCTGATGATCGTGGGCATGTTCTGATGGAAATAGCTCTGCCAAAAAAAGCCTGCTGGGATGTGTCACTCGAGGGAGTTATAGAGCATTCCGATATTAAATCGGCCATGGTTGCGGCTGTTAAGAGTGGGGTAAAGTCATTTGATGCTGGACTTTATTATATAGGCTGTGTGGTAATGTCCGATGGCCGAATTGCATATGCGGACCGCTATCTGGATGGTCTCCATTTATACGATGGAAAGGTCTGGTCAAGGTATGATAATATTTCTTATCGTACACGAATCCTCGAAAGTTCTAGCTATGGTTTTTTATTAAGTCGTGAAAAACAGATATACGACTACTATGACAATGGGCAATTCGAGCATCTGGTCTTTCAATCTGAAAATCCTGTTAAGTCTATGCTGGGACCTGCTGGCCTGCAGCCGTATGATGAGCTGCTGCTCAAATGCAAGCCTGACCGTTATATGCCTGTCGAACTCGATTCATATGGAAAATATAGGATTGTGAAGTGTTCAGGTCAGGCATCTGCGCAGACAGAGTTGGGAGACCCAATAGCTACCTCATATTATGGCCCGGTTTTATCCGTCAAAAGTTCACTTGGCGGTATGTGGACCGATCCTGATAGCTCCAATGGCCCGTACAGAATACTCGGAAGTTCTGTATTCAAATGCGATTTTACCAGCACACCGCTTCAAGGAATGGAGTCACGATGTAAATTGATAATGGATGACAGTGCTGGAAATACATGGATAGATGCGGGATACTATGGCGGATACCGGCATCTGTTCATGCGTAAGGTAATCCCGCAGATACTTACTGTTGGAGAGATACCTGCAACCTGCGGGCACACTCTTAATATTAAGCTCGCTGAACTAAGCGGTGTGCCTAATGACTCCAGACTGTTTTGGAAGGTTGGAGATGGTCAGTGGCAGGGTGGTGATGCGGGTAAAGGGAGAGTAGTGTTTACGTCCGAAGGGGAACAGAGAGTCAGTGTTATGGCTGTGGATAAGATGGGGAGCCAGATTGCAAAGAGCCTTACTTTCACTGTTAATGTAGCTTTGGAAGAACAGACAGATGGTTTTAAACAGAAGTCAAAGATGATCCCGAATGTAACCAAAACTCCGAGGAGCAAGAAGCTGCAGGAAACTAATATACAGTTATTCAGGTGAAATGGGCAGATTGCCTCCGGATCAGTAGCCTGGAGGCAATCTGTATTTTAGTCATATCCCTAGATTAGTAAAATCCTTACTCACAATAAAGAACTGTCCGGCTTGTATTATTACTTCCTCACCAGTGAAATAGCTTGGCCCAATATGCATCCTGTATTTCGGTTCTGTATCTTCATTGCCACCTAGTGGGCCATAAAGTTCGACGTCACCGAGTTCAATAGCGGCTTCCAGATACTCTCTTAAGCGGCGTATGTTTTCATGTCCACGTTCATGTGCAGCAATAGTTTTTGCCATGAGCTCAGGATGATTAACGTATGCGCGTTTTTCTTCCTCGTAATTGTCATAGCCAAAACCACAACCACACTTCTGGTCTGATCCCAGATAATAGACATATGGCTTTGTGAAGATGCTGCGGATGCATTCGGCTTTCTCCCACAGCTTCGATGTAACATAGAAAGCTGGATTCTCTTCGTCCCACGGTATCTCAGGCAGTGGATTATTTGAAGCTAAGTAGAGCATCATACACATGACTATTACCTCTGATTCGAAATGCCCTCCATGATGTCTGGAGGGCATTATATTTTTGCGTATTTTGCGTGATTCGCGATTCTATTTTCTCTTGGGTAGTGATTACTTCTCCTCAACCAGGAATATCCTGTCAACAAATACTCCGGCTGTGGGGTCTGGGGTGCCGGTGGCGGCTAGCCAGATCCAGGTGCCGGACTGCATTTTGTGGGAACCCAGGTCGAAGGTCTTGTATTCGGGTCCGGTGCAGGTGCTAAGTGGGACTTTTTTCAGGGTGTTGGTTATTTTAGTTGCTTCGTCGTATAGTCCATACTGGAAGGCTTCACCGGTTGTATCAGCAGCATCGCATCTGGCTACCAGATAGCAGTGCCATTTTTTGCCTACCATGTTTGCATTGGCATGGAGCTGGATGGCCCATTGGCCCAAGCCCTGCGTCATCTTCACTGCTTTGCCGTTGGAAGCTGCTTTGTCATCGACGATGAATACCATCTTCCCAATCTCTGCCAGGAAGAATCCGTTTTCCTGGAAATCCAGCCACGAACTCCGGGGCAGGTTTTTGCATTCTTTTGGAACTGTTGCATTTGCAGCCATGCACTGAGACTTGCGGTATTCCATCATTGTGTCCAGTGTGTGGGTGTAGGTTACACGGGTCTTTGGATCAATTCCCAGGCTGACTGCTTCTGTCATTATGCTATCGCAGGCTGACACGGCGTCCTGAGGAGTCTTGAAGATTTCATTGGCCTGACCGTATGCCATTAAGCCTGTGTATCTCAGGATCTTTCCATAGGTCAGAGCAAGTCTCTCCATGCGGACTCTTTTGGTGAGTTCAGGGTTGTCTTTGACTGCTTTTTCGGCTTTATCGAACAGTGCTGTGGATTTCCGGAGTACCTGAGGGTCTATACCGGAAAGGTCGGGTTCTCCGAAGCCGGGGAGCTTTCCGCTGCGGGAGATGGCTTTTTCGGTCAGCCTTATATATTCATAGAGATAGGGGCTTGCAGCTCCGTAGTAACCTTTGAGGAACTTTTTGGTCAGTGCTTCGGAGTCAGCATCCGGGTTCCAGATAAGATGAGCAATGACCCAGGACTTGAGGGTGATGAAATCTGTATACTGCCAGGCAGCATCGAAACCCTGTTCAAAAACACCTACTGCTCCACCATCTGCGAAGAGTTTCAGGTTGCGTCCCAGGACCTGGCGGTTAGGATGAAGGCGCATATTGTCCAGGAAGTCTACTGTGTAGTCCCAGATGAACATTTTTTGGGATATCGAGCTCCATATTTTCAGGTCTGCCATGAAGTCCTTATTTTTGGGACCATCCAAAGGCTGGGAGAAGTCACAGTCTACTGAACACAATCTAACCAGAACGTTTGGACCGGGTTTGACGTGTTTTGGAGGCTTTCTGGTGTATTGATATGCAAGGGTTTCGACCATATAGTTGGGATCGACTTTAGCAATCTCTGCAGCTACTTTGTTAACGAAACGGATAACCGGGCCGGATGGGGAGCCTTCTTCTTGTTCAACTTTCAGGCAGTTGGCGCATTGGCAGCGGTTTTGATTATCATTCTGGCTGATTGATATGATTCCAGCTTCGGGATTGTCCTTTACACGCTGGATTGCTGACTGTGTGAGCGCTTTGCAGAGTACATCATTGGTAAAGCAGAGCTGTGCTTCTTCGGCAGTCCTTTTACCATTGACTTCAGTAAACCATTCCGGATGGTCTTTGAAATACATGCCTGGAGGGATCAGGTTGTAGACTGTGTGGCAGAAACCGACTATGGTCATATGTCCACCATACTCCGCAGGCATACCGGGTTCCAGACCAGGGACGTAGCCATTGCGTCTCATCCTGGCTCCGAAGGTCGGATTAGTTGCGATGTCCTGGTAGAATGGATCTCTGTAAACGAGTTTGGGACTGTATGAGATATTGAGACTCGGTACTCTGAGAGTAGGTTTTTTTGGGATGAAGCTGGCTTTGGATGTCCACCACTGGCAGCCTATTACATCTTCCAGGAATGTATACACAGCGTATAAAGTGCCTCTGGAACCTTTACCGGTAAGGTAGAGGCTGTTGCCTTCAGTGCGGATGATGATACCGTCCTGACCGAGTTTATCTACGCCCTTAACATCAGCAGACCGACCGATATATATAAATACCGGAGCAGATACTGCCTCCATCGGTCTTATGATCTGGAACTTTGACCCGACAACCTTTTCCAAATGGTCTGCCAGTTCATTTGCAGCGGTCTGTTCGACTGCGGTGGCGTCTGCGGGGATCATTATGAGTGCATTGGGCCTGCCCTGCGACGCCAACAGCAAACCTTTGGGTTTGGTTGCTGCCAGGGTCGTGACCGCACTGCAGGCAATCAGAAGTAATACTACAATTTGAAATAATCTCAATCTATGACTCTCCTAACCTGGTTTAACCGGATCTATATAATATTCTGTATATCATTGCGAGTGCAAGATCCAAAAGACATTTAATCTCACGCAAAGACGCAAAGACGCTAAGAAGGGAACGGTATAATCATACCATGTTTGGGATTCAATGCTGCTAGAAACAAACGATTCTGCGTCTCATTATGTATACTTCCCAAACTCTCGATATGCATCAAAGAGGGCCAGCACGTTCTCCATTGGGGTGTCGGGTTGGATGTTGTGGGCTGTGCTGATTATGAAACCACCTCCTGGTTTCCCTGCTTCCATTCGGTCTTTGACTTCTGCCCTGATGTCTTCCGGAGTGCCATGTGGTAGTGTATGTTGTATGTCCATGGAACCGTGGAATGAGATGTGCTTGCCATATTCCTGTTTGAGCGTCTTTAAGTCCATACCATTTGCTCTTGGTTGGACGGACTGCAGTATGTCCAGACCGCAATCTATGAATTCGGGGATAAGTTCACTCACTGCCCCGCAGGTATGGTGCATTACTTTCATATTGTATTTGTGGGCCAGGTCGATGTAGGCTTTGAAGCCCTTTTTAAAGTATTTGCACCAGAGCTCCCTGCTCATCATCAGACCATTCTGTGTCCCGAAGTCATCTCCGGTCATGAAGATATCTATCTTGCCTTTGGCTGCCAGGAAGACTTTTTCATTATAGTCCAGGAAGTAATCTCGGACATGAGAGATAATCGCCTCCGCTACCTCCGGGTTCTCATAGAGGTCCATATATATCTGTTCCATTCCCCTCAGATACATAGCAGGTTTGAGCTGAGAAGTCCTGTCCAACCTGTCTCCGGCATATATGACGACATAGCCATCGAACTGGCTGCAGTCGGCGCTGACATTGGTGTAATCCCAAGAGTCCGGTGAAGGCCAATACTGATAGTTATCTACATCTGCGGCTGTTTCTGCCTTTTCAAGCGGAGAATAGACCACATGCCCATAGGTCCAGTTATAGGACCCACCTTCGACAGTCATCAGTTTGCGGTGAACACCCCAAAGGTCCCGGGAGACATCTTCCTGATCTGTTTTCAGGCTTATGCCTATATAGCTCGGACCTCTGTAGTACCTGAAATCTACATCCAGATGTCTCAGCAGTTCCTCGGGATTCGACAATCCAAGATGGTTGATGAGAGCGTTTTCCATCTCCGGAGTAGCCCAGAAATCCCAGGGAACCCTATCCGGTTCATTGTGACTTAACGCGCACATTACTCTCTCAACTGGTCTCATTAGCTCTCCACTTTCCACTAATCCTGTATCTCGACACCATCGGCTAGTTTCATCAGGTCGCGGTCGGGTTCCTGTTCATCCGGCATGCATGGAGGACATCGCAGTTTGGCGATCCAGGTTTTTGCACAGGCTGTGATGATGATTACTGCGAGTACCATCATTATTACAGTAAGTATGAGCTTGACCCAGTCTGTCGGAGGGGTCTTCAATAATCCCATGCAATATTGGATACCACCGGTGAATATGGTTGCCAGCATGAAGACGAATGGCAGGAAAGTGGTCAATGCGTATATTCGTTTTACACCATGGTTGAGGATATATGTTGTGCCGATAGCAAGTGCAATCATACCCAGCAACTGGTTAGCTATGGAGAACATCGGCCAAATTGTAGCTACTGTTCCTCCACGCACAAGATAGTACCAAGAGGCACTGACTATAAAGCTGGTTGCGATGACTCCGGGGAGCCACTTGCCGCTGGAAAGTGGTTTGTATATCGGGCTGATCATCTCCTGGAGCATGAATCGTGCGACTCTGGTGCCGGTGTCTATGGTTGTCAAGACGAACAGGGCCTCAAACATGATTACAAAGTGATACCAGTAAGACATCATGGCTTTCATGCCCGGTATCGAGCTGAATATGGATGCCATTCCGACCGCAAGAGTGACCCCACCCCCGGTTCTACCCATCAGCGTGGTTTCTCCAACATCCTTTGCCATCTGTGTCAGAGCAGCTTGATCGGCTACACTGACAGGCCAGTTTGGGACGTTGATACCGAAGTAGTGACCCTGGGTAAGGGTGCAGGCAGCTATGAGAGCAAGCAGGCTGACGAATCCTTCTACCAGCATGGCGCCGTATCCTATTGGTCTGATGTCGAGTTCGTTATTGATCATCTTTGGAGTTGTGCCGGAACCTATTAGAGCATGGAAACCAGAAATGGCTCCACATGCGATGGTCAAGCAGACATATGGCCATACAGGACCAGGGATGAGGGGACCGCCCCCTCCGAGGTATTGAGTGGTAGCCGGGAAAGTTAGTTGTGGATGGACGACGAATATCCCAATTGCCAGCAGACCTATAGTCCCGAGCTTCATATAGGTTGATAAATAGTCCCTGGGGCAGAGAAGCATCCAGACCGGGAGGACGGCTGCGACGAATCCGTAGACAGGCAGAGCGATCTCAAGGGACTCCTTGCTCCACATAAACAGGTGGGCATAAGGACCGGTGGATATCGGTCCTCCGTAGATGACTGCAGCAATTAGAAGAATTACTCCAATAATCGTAGCTTCTGTGACTTTGCCTTTCCTGATTCTATACATCCATTGACCCATGAAAAAAGCAATCGGAACGCTGCAGAGAATGGTAAATAGACCCCACGGGCTGGAGTACAGAGCGTTGACTACTACCATAGCGAGCCCGGCTAATGCGACGATGATGATAAACAGAGTTGCAAACGCCGTAGCCCAGCCTGCGGTCTTACCGAGGTATTTGTGTGCAATGGCTGATATGGAGAGTCCGTTATTGCGGACGGAGGCAAACAGGATTATGAAATCGTGGACAGCTCCTGCAAAAACTGAGCCTATCAGGATCCACAAGGCACCAGGAAGATATCCATATTGAGCAGCTAATACCGGTCCAATAAGAGGCCCAGCTCCTGCAATGGCAGCAAAGTGGTGTCCAAACAGGACCCATTTGTTTGTAGGATGATAGTCTTTACCATCCCTGAGCATATGTGCAGGAGTCTTCCGTTGAGAGTCCAATACAGCGACTTTTGCTGCCAGGAAAGCGGAATAATAGCGATACGCAAGCGCGAAAACGCAGAGAGCAATAATCAGGAGCGTAAGTGAATTCATAAGTAGACCACCCAGAATATAGGACATTCCTGAGGGTATTATCCTACGAGGGGTATTTGGTGTCAAGAAGGGGATGGTGCAGCAATATTGAATTATCCGCAGATTTCGCAGATTTACACAGATTTTCAAATAAAGAACTGGGGAATGCGGATTACTTATAGGTAATGGCAAGTAAATCTCCGTTCATCCTTCAATACGCGCTTTGCGCCACACAGTAGGACGAACGGAATATTACACGATTCAAACGAACGGAGATTCTTATTGTTTTAGATTGATGCGCAGAGCAGATCAGTCATGTTGCAACATATTGCTGCATTTCTACATGCTGAAATTGCTTCTGCTTTCTTTGCGATGGTCTCGTGGCAACCTGGCACACTTAGTACATCGCACTCGCTGCCCAGGATGAATGGGTGGCCAGCCAGGCGCATCTTCTCGATGAGTTCACATCCGCGTTCTATGACTTGTTCAACAGATATTAACTCGTCGGAATAGAACTGTTTGGAAGGAAGATTTCCATACAGTACAATTGTCTTTGAGATCAGGGAAGCATCTTCCCAGAGTTTTCTGGAACTGCCAAGACTCAATACTGATGGATCCAGTTCTGCGAACTGTTTAATCATATAGTCCGTCAATTCACCGCAGCAATGGAATATAAGATCAACTCCATTGGCATCCAACAATGTCTTGATGCGCTGGTTATATTTGACTACATAACGCTCAAATATATCTGAACCTTCCTCAATCTGATTTGGAGAGAAGTAGACTTTGTTGGCTGCAGGCTCTGCTATGAAGATCGCTTTCGCACCTGCTTCAATCTGATCTGTAATATTGTGAATGATGACTCGCATACCAAGCTCGAGGACTTGCTCTATGAGCTCGATTTCCTCATCATCCTGGCTGGTCATTCCCATTCCAGCCATGCAGACCGGGGTAATGGGGTCGGCGACAAGCTTTGTCATCAATGAAAATGGTCCTATAGACATACCTATTGGAAGCAGATCGGTTTCATTGGCGATATAACTGAGAGCGCCAATCTGTGCCTGCATTGCAGGATTAGATTTTTCCTTGAGTTTATTCTCTACGGTTTCGAAAGTCTCCGAAGTGGGAGTTGCAGTGAAATGGTACTTCTGCATATTATCTGCTGGTATGCCGATCATTTCCAGCAGGGCTGTCTTTTCCAGTTCCAGGTCCATGTGGGGAACAGCCAGCGGAGTATTGAAACGACGGGCAGTATCTTTAAGGATTCTCCCCAATCGGTTACCATCGAATAGTATTTCTTCTGCGTCTGAATGTTCCTGTAATAATAAGTCTGCGCCAATGGGCATGCTGAGCCCGTCTTTAGCCAGTTCAAGGTAATAACTTCGGTGCATATCTGCCTCTATCTATATTAAGTTTTTAGTATAATATTCTGTCCTATACCATTACCATTGTAGGAATTCAGGCAGACTTAAGTATAGTAACATGGTGATACTTCTATTATAATCGTGCTGTCTTTATCAAATATATTGCTGGGGATTGCAAAATGAAGCATACCCACCCAATATTGAGTAGGATGTGGATGTGCTAAGAGGTCTTTATTGTTTCAACTCTTCGGGCACAGATTCCATCTTTACACCATAAAGTAATCCGGGATCTGCCTTCTGGATGTAGGCAATAACCAGGCCTGTAACTACAGCTTCAACCAGTCCAAAGAGCAGCAGGTGTTCAGCAGCCATTACCGGGACTGCGACACTTAGTGGGTAGGGAGCATACAAAGCATGCCCAGCTGCATCACTTGCCAGCATAGGTTGTATACCAAATTCGAAACCAGTTGCAATAGCTGCAGCATTAAGTCCAATGTATCCACCGATAGCGGCACCAATCCAGCGTCTTTTAGATTTTATATCAGATCGCCCCGCAATGAGTTTATATACTCCATAACCTGCGAATGGCATAATCACAGCCATATTCAAGCAGTTTGCCCCTATACTGGTAATCCCACCATCCCCAAATATTACAGCCTGCACGATAAGAGCAATTGAGACAGCTATACACGCTGCCCAGGGACCAAGCAATACAGCTACAAGCACTGCACCTACTGCATGCCCTGTGGTGCCTCCTGGGATTGGGACATTGAACATCATAATGACAAAACTGAATGCTGCTCCCAGAGCAAGCAGCGGGACTTGTCTGCTGCGAAGTGTCTTGTTTAATATTCGAGAAGCTGCAATCCAAAACGGGACTGTCACGGCATAGGCTGCAGCGTAGGTTTGTGGTCCCAGATAGCCATCAGGAATGTGCATGGATTACTCCCTTCCAGGTATTACTATTTTGAAAATCATAATACCAGGCTGTGTCTGTGTCAAATCTAATCGCGGATTTAGCGGAATTATTTGGATTTCGCGGAATGGGGTTTTCTGTCGGCATTATCTTTTATGATTAGAGTGAAAGCTGGTCATTCGTTTTTCATTGGAAACCTGAGGGATCGCAGGCTGGAAGCCCGCACCACAATTCGTAAACCTGGGGGCAGGCTGGAAGCCCGCACCACAATTCGTAAATCTGGGGTCGCAGGTTGGAAGTCTGTATCACAATTTGGGCTGCGAAGACTTATACAGGTTTGACGGTTGGAGTTGTTGGGTGTTACTATGCTCTCTACTAGTAGCACTAAGGAGTTATGTATGGCTGGAGTTGAGCGTTTTGGAGTTTCTATGGATGAGGAACTGCTTGTGCGGTTCGACAAGATGGTTGAAGTGCGGGGGTATAAATCCAGGTCCGAGGCTATACGTGACCTTGTGCGTCAGGAGATTGTTAAGGATGAATGGTCTGATCCGGATGCTGAAGTAGTGGGGACAATTACTATTGTCTATGAGCACCACGAGCACGAATTGTCGAACATACTGGCGGAGCTGCAGCACCAGTACCACGAGTATATTCTCTGTTGCACTCACATCCATCTTGACCCGCACAACTGTCTGGAAGTTATTATCGTGCGTGGGAGCAGTTCGAAGGTCAGATATATTTCTAACACCCTGATCAGCACCCGTGGAGTAAAGCATGGGCAACTGGTAAGCTCTACTACCGGGATGAATGTAACCTGAACCCACAGGTTGGGGTTCCTAAGAAATCCGGGAGGGCAGGCTGGAAGCCTGCACCACAATCCAGCACCCAAAGACTTATAGGGAGTTCTGATTGAAATAATTTATAGGTAACAGTTCAATATTTACGAGTAAAATTCCGTCCATCCTTCGATACGCGCATTGCGCTACTCTGGACGGACGGAATTTTACTATATTACACATCAATACTGAGCTGTTACATTTAAAGGACGGCTCAGTATTACTTGCTCTCATCTATCGGTGGCATATATACATTTAGATAGTCCGACGCTGTGAGTCCGTTTGATTTGGTGAAAAACTGGTTCATGTCGGTGGCTGGCAGGTCTGTGAACATTATTGGCAGTCCGTTTGCAGCCATAAAGTCTTTTGAGTCCATCAATTGAAAGTGCAGATGGGGCTCTGTCGAATTTCCGGTACTGCCTACCAGGGCTATTACCTGCCCTGCTTTTACTTTGTCTCCAACTTTTACTTTCATGCTGTGCTGGCTCAGGTGCCCATACATGGCAAACTCTTTCGGGCCATACTGGATTACCAGATAGTTGCCAACGATTGCATTGCGACGACCTATTGTCTTTGTCAGTCGGTCAAAAACTTTGCCTGATTTCTCATCCGACCAGTTGGCAGGACTTATTGTTTCCTTCTCAGGATAGGCATCAGCAAGTTCTACAACTTCACCATCAGCCGATGCAACAATCTTCTGCCGGTAGATATAGTAGTCTGAGAGCTTCGCTGAACCTGGTTTTTTAGCGGACTGCAGCTTGCTATCCTTGTCCATACGAACATTGAGGATGTCGAATCCGAACTCCTGAGACTGAGCCTGACGGTGATGCAGGTAATTGAGAGGCATGTTAAGTATCTGCACTCTACCTCTGATCGGGAATATGTAGTTGCTCTTGGTCTCCGGGAAAGTTAGCGGAACGTGGAACACAACCTGTGTATTTTTGCCTTTTGATTCAACAACGACTACTATATCAAGGCTATCAATCCCATTCTCTCCAACATAATGAACTTGCAGCAATTTCGATAATAGCACAGCTGCACATTGACCTGGTTTGATAAGAGAGTCATCAGAAAGTTTTGCAGCATCCAGGTTAACCTCACCAAATCCGAGGGCCAAATTCTCAGCTCCATCTTTCTTTGCAAGTTCCGACTTGAGCTGTGGATCTACCATGGATATGACTTTTTCAATCTGCTGGCGGGTAATATTGTACATTACCGGACTCCAATTACCGTTCATCCCGATAATCTCTATCTCGACCGGCTTTATTGAATCCTGCCCCTGATTTGTGATCACTATATCCGGAAGCTTCACATCGGTGATCGTCAAATAGCTGTATTGATAGACTAAGGGAATTACTTTCTTGCCTTTGGTCAGGAACGAGATATCGACAACCGGGTCGGAAACGTCCTTAGCCATCGCAACTACGGAAAGTAAAATGAGGAGGAGGACTAGAATGACAGTCATATTCATTGTAGGCAATCCTTTCGATCAATGTATTATGCATAAATCACCACATTATAGCATGGGGATTCTGTGTTGTTGATTAATATGGGATTGTCCACCAAACAGTATTGAATCTCTTTTGATAACCTGAGCGCTGATGAGGAAGAATAGATTGTTAGTAGATTGCCAGCTAGCTGAAAATCCGTACGGATTTCAGGAAATACTTATAATACGTTGATCGGTGAGGGTTTGATGAAGAGTAAAATAGTAGCTTTTCCGACATTTCTAATATCTTTTATTCTACTTGCATTGGCATGTCCGGTTTTTGCGGAGCCTGCTGATGATGCGTTGCAGATGCTTAAAGATGGGAATGACAATTTTGTGGCTGGGAAGATGCTGCATCCTAATTCATCTCCACAGCGAGTCCAGGAAACAGCGGGAGGTCAGAAACCTTTTGCCATTGTATTGACCTGTTCTGATTCCAGACTGGCTCCTGAAGTTATCTTTGATACAGGGATAGGAGACATATTTGTTGTCAGAGATGCTGGAAATATTGCTGATCCAGCTATTACCGGAAGCATCGAGTATGCTGTAGGGCATTTACACGCACCTCTGGTAGTTGTGATGGGGCATACCAAGTGCGGTGCGGTGGGTGCTGCAGTTGCAGGTGGGACTGCAGGTGGTTCGATTGACCATATACTTGGCAAGATCAGCCCAGCTGTAAAGACTGCTAAAACACGAAATCCAGGAATGCGCGGGGACCTGTTTAATACTGAAGTCTCAAAGATAAATGTTGCGAATGTAGTCTCAGAGATTATAGCGGAGAGTCTGGAAATCGCTGAAGGTATCCACAAGAGTGAAGTTAAGGTCATCGGGGCGGTTTACGATGTTAGCGATGGCAGGGTCAGTTGGCTGGAAATTTCTAACGAACAACCGAAGGAAGCGCCAAAGGAACTACCTAAAGAGCATGCCAAGGAGCAGTCTAAAGACCAGTCTAAAGACCAGTCTAAAGAGCCTCTTTCGGAGAAGAAAGCACCAGCTAAGAAGGAGCATTAGGCGGAATTGGGTTACCTCTTCGGCCCAGGTGGTGCATCGGCATCGACGCTGCGGGACGGTGGGATGTGGTTGGCGAATGCTTGATGTCCCTCCGCTCTGATACCGATGCATTTGTTGCCCTTCGACTAGCTAAGGGCGAACGGGGGATTGATTGGCACTTGTTACCTAAAATCGAATGAAGTGTTAAGTGATTAGCCGGGCCAGTTGCGGTCCGGCTAATCACGTATTTTCCACTACAATTTAACAGCCCTTATATTTCGGACGCTCAGTGTGAAGGTGTCGGTCAGGCTATTGGTGCCTAAATTGATTTTGGCTATCTTGTTAATATCCAGCTTGTAATCATTCGAATTCATTACCCACATATTCTTAAACACTACAGTTGCTGACTTCCATTGTGTTGAACAGGGAAGTTCGGATGAGATGTAGGTCTCGTTCGATTCCTCTACCAGCATTGCCCTTACAACTCCACGATCGTCAGGGCCGGTCTTGTAATCGAATTGCAGGGCATTGTATGCGGACAGGTCCATACTCTTTTCTCCGACCGTGTTTGGATATGCCCATTTATCGGTATTTGGAGCAAAGTTGAATTTGAATTTTACACCCGAATCAGGATCTGAGCTGATTATCATGGTACCGGGGGCACTGATATTGGATTTCCAATCTGTCGGCTGGTCGGACTTTATATTGAATCCGGATATCTGAGGCATCAGTGCAGGATCCGGGCACAGCTTAACTATGGCTTTGCTGCTGCGGTTATTGCCAGATACGACCAGTGCTTGTATGTTATAGCTGTCTGTACCGGTTTTAGGTCCAACTGAAACCGGAGTACGGAAAACCTGTCCAGGAGCTATAGAGCACTTGACTTTGGCAGGTGAAATCGGAGCGGATGAGTCAGGAGAAGTGAGTTGCAGTTCACCCTCGAATTGTTTATCACTGAAGTTATAAGCCTCTGCGGACAGTTCGGCTTTATTAGTCGGGTCCACTACATATCCATCATCACCCTTCAATGCGCCGGGATTAGCTATCGGCATTGAGAAGACCAGCCTGGGAACAATGCTCAGAATGCCTGGTTTGTCAGTGGTTTCTACTTCCCAAGTCTTGACTGCCGGTTTTACATACGAGAGTTTGAGACCTTCTGATTTTACGATGAAGAATGCTGCGTTCTCTCCAAGTTCGATTTTAACCGGACCTGTACCGGGTTTGATCGGTCTGCCGAGGTAGTCTCTTGCATCTTTTACCTGGGACCATGTGATTGGTAGAGTCATCTGCGCATGCTTGTCAGTCACCTGCCATCCTGTAATGCAGATTGTGCCATTACCCCGGTCGAACGCCATGATTCTGTCTTCTTTACTGGAACTACTGACCGTGCCAAGATATTTGGCCTGACCGAGTGCATAGGTCACGTTCGAGATAGCTGCCAGTCCGGGATACGGGTATTTATTGTCCGGACCGAAGAATCCCCACCCTCTTGTGCTTTCACGATAAAATGGGAAGACAAAATAGAAGTGCTTCTCAACACCAGCCGCTAATCCATAGGAAATCGCACGTGAGACAAAACGGGCCTGGTGGTATAGTGCGCTACCGGATAAGACTCCATCCGGACCTTCTGCAAATGGATCTCCGGCTTCGGTAACCCACATTGGCAGATTTATACTGTGTTTTACGAGGACTTCGCGGAAATGGTCTGCACGGGCCATGTATTCTTCGGGATTGGCATAAACATGGTAGTTCCAGATGTCCATATAGGAACCTAGATCGTTGTCTACCAGGGCCCACTCGAACCCTCCGGTCATCGCAATCGATGGTCCCAGGACTTTCATATCCTTGTTTCCCGACTTCATTCCAAGGTATGCTGCTTTTTGAAGCGCTGCACATTCTCCTGATGGGTACTTGAAGAACGATATGTCTGGTTCATTCCAGAACTCCCAGGCAAAGACTTTACCTTTGAATTGCTTTGCGGCAGCTTTAGCGTAGTTGAAAACATCCCTCAGGTCGTCCGGAGTGGCATTCGTGATTGCGTCTTTTCGCGACCAGGCGGGATTGTCGTGGGATATCTGATATACTTTGATGCCCTGCTTGTTGAGAGCATTAATACTGTCTACATATTTACCCCAGTAAACATTTCCACGAGATTTTTCAATCTCTCCCCAGGTTATTCTCTCTCGGACCCAGGCCATCCCACTTAATTTGAGGAGCCTTGCAACATCTTTGAAGCCATCATAGGGAACCAGCCAGCTCATTGCGTTGTCAACTGCTATGCAGCTGTCACCTTTTACACGTTTGGCCGGATCGATCAACACTACGAATGGCAGTTTGGCATCTCCTGAGACTGCTTCATAATACCCGGGAACCATTTTTCCGAAATCCAGCTTGCCAGTCCCTTTTTTTGAAAGGATTTTTTTAGCATTCTCATCTTGGATACTCACTGTGGTGTCTGATGAGACTTTTAAGATGACTTTTTCTTTCTCAACAAAAACATTGGCATACTTGCCACTTGTCAGTTCAACACCCCAGTTCGGTGCCGCGACAAGCAGGCAGATACATGCCAGGTATATAATCCGCAAGAAACTTCGCATATCAACTTACCTTTCCTTAAATACTAAACCATGTTTACTGTATTAGTATCGCAGAATGAGGAGGGAGAGTGCAATGGGAGGTTGGCGTGTTTTTGAATCGCGGATTACGCGGAATATCTGGGATTGCGCGGAATGGGAA
Source organism: Abditibacteriota bacterium (assembly GCA_942493375.1). Classification (GTDB taxonomy): domain Bacteria; phylum Armatimonadota; class UBA5829; order UBA5829; family UBA5829. The sequence continues at coordinate 3,285,915 of OW818698.1, forward strand.
AATGCGTTTGCATTGAATACAGTCAGCAGGAAAAGCGGATTCTTCGTTCCTCAGAATGACAGAGGGCAGGCTGGAAGCCTGCATCACAATTTGGGGTGCTAACGCATCAGCCGTTTATGTAAAGATAGTTGATGACTCCTATGGTGTTGGTGGTGGTTGGGAGGATGGGGATCCATACTCTTATGGGTCTATCTTGCAGGTAACAGAGGGTTTTGGAGATGCGGGCTGAGGTGATTGCTCTAGTTGCGGATTCTGTTTGGTATACAAGGTCTGTGGAGTCTCCGGCGTCCAGTATCAATGCCTGCTTAACGCCCATTTTCATCCAGTATTGCTGCAATTGGGGCAGGTCCATTCCACCCACCTGTTTGCCTTTCAACTTCCATTGTTTGATACTGGCCATCTCTCCATCCGGTTCTCTGACTACCAGGATATGGAGTTTGGAATCAGATGACCAACCGAGTGATATTCTGGAACATCTGAGGCGGGTTACTCCAGGTCCCGGTCTTAACACCAGGGGATTGCCGTCGACGATGAGTGGTCTGACGTGACCAATGGCTGTGTGATACTTCCTGGCTAGATCACCATATGGAACTCCATGTTCGAGAGTAAAGTGAGGATCTGTCCTGTCGGTTTTACATCCGAACATCCAGACGTCCGGACCATTGAATACATTGTAGTGTGGGATATGGTTACTTACAATTGGTGCAACGTGGCTGCCAATTCTGTCCGGCTCTGTCCATGTGAAGAATGCTGCATTGATTATGCATAGAGGTGACGGTTTGAGTTTTTTGAATACTGATATAGCAGGGGTACCAAGGTAAGTGGAGTTAATGTCATCGTTGGGGTGTGAATCATCGCTGTCACAATCGTAGGTTCCAATAGTAAGGTCCGGATTAGCTGCAAAGTCAAAAGTTAATAGTCGGAGGATAGTTCCTTCGCGGTCCGGAGCGCTTATGGTTAAGTCGGCTCCCTTTGCCAGGTTATATTTTCCTGGAGCATCGATAAAACCTGAGGTGATAAGCGATGTCAGTAGGATAATAATCGGACCTGACAGGGATAGAATCAGCCAGCCTATGGATCTCTTTTTGAACCGACCGGCCAGTAGATAACCGGCAAAGGCAAATGCGGGAGCAGATATCCATGCAAGCAGGTGCTGCCAGCTAAGATATGGGAGAGCTTCGGTAACCCAAAGATGGAAATCTAAGCGTCCCATCAGATATAACCAGAATAGAGCCCATATCAAGCCGATAATCAGTCCTGTGCCAACAGATACCCACAATCCAAACCTGCGCACTATTGCTCCAGCCATGATCAGTCCAAATATCGGGGCGATCCATTCGGCTCCAAAGATAGCTTCAGGATGAATACCAAAAGACATACCCAGACTCAGCACTATTGTCAGCGCAGCGGATAGGATTAAGGTCAGCTCAGCTCCTACAATCGACCACATGATTATGCCCAACACTTTGAATGCTTTCAATATCAACCTCGCTTGCTAAGCCTTCTTATTATAATAACGCTTATTAATTCAATTCGTGACAGTTTTTGTTGTTAAGTACCAGTTCAGTAATCGTGAATAAATTTTCCGTCCATCCTTCGATACGCGCTCCGCGCTACTCAGCTTCCTATAATATTTGTAGGTCCTTACCTGAAATGTTAATCTTGAATTGTGAGATTCACAAAAACACACCAGGAGGACCTACATGGAAAGTATGAGACTTATCAAAAGTGAATGTCAAGAGGTACCGGATCGCAAGTGGGGATTAGTAGTCGGACTCGATATAAGCAAAGATAGCATAACATTTCGAGCCTGCAGACCGGATGCAGCCAGCAAACCTGTGACCATCACCCAGGATATGGGAGGATTTAGCAAGCTTACAGGTGTTCTAGAGGGTTACAAAAGTGATGGTTGTGATGTGTGGGTAGGATATGAACCCACCGGTCCTTATAGCTGCTGCGTGCTTGAGTATCTTGTGGAAAAGAATTGGAAAGTTGTTCAGGTAAATCCCAAGCACACAAGCAAGTTCAATGATATAAGGGACAACAGTCCTGGCAAAGATGATCCTCGCGATCCTCGTGCAATATCGGATCTTATATGGCAGGGTTGTTACCGTACTCCGTTGCATCTGACTGGGACATATGCAGAACTACGTGCAGCTTCAGCAGAATGGGAGATGCTGAAACGCGAGAGCACAGTGATAAAAAATCAACTACATTCCTTGATGGAGTTATGGTTTCCGGAGTTAAAGATGGTTTTCAAAAGTGGGCTTTGCCTGAGCACATTGGCAATAATGAAGAAGTATGCGACATGTGAATCATTGGCTAAGGCTGGTTTTACAAAAGTTCGAGCTGTTCTGCATAAAGCCAGCAGTGGTCGCACTGCTTCAAGGGCTCGCGAATTGGTAGATGCAGCTTCCAACAGCACGGCTCTAAAGAGTGGGCAAAAATCAAGACACAGGACAATGATGAACCATTTGGCAAGACTTGAGCTCATTGAGACCCAAAAAGCAGATCTTATATTGGAGTTGGAGAAGTTACTTCTTGAGCTTCCAGAATCAAAGAGTCTATTAAGTGTCAATGGTATCGGGATAATAACCACTGCTTTACTTTTGGGTGAGTGCGGTAACATTAGCGACTATAGCATGGGTCAACTGGAGAAGCTGGTCGGTCTGAATCTGTGTCACTTCTCAAGTGGCAGGCACAAAGGAAAAAAGAAGATTAGTAAGTGTGGGCGCTCCAGTGTGCGCTATGCTTTGTGTATGGCTGCAACACAAATGATGCGAAAGAACGGAATCTATTTTGATGTAGTTGAGGTTATGAGATCAAAAGACAAGAAGCCCGGAATTATCAGAATTGCTGTCGCGCGTAAGCTATTAAAGCTTCTGCACGCTTTGGTGTGCAGTGGTGAATGCTTTGATCGACAGCGATTCGTTGCGCGAAGAGGGACTGGAGACGATCTATTCGTCCTTAAAGACAGTCAGCCATTAACGGCTGCCTGATCTTCTAACTCAGCTTTTATCGCTCCAGTCCTCTTCCGTGACGATCAATTAAGGAAGGTTATGGCTCCCTTGGGAGACCATCGAGTAAGTAGGGTTATCGCAGGGAAGAGTGCAGCAGGATATCGTGGCGTAATAATGGCAACTTCAAACCGGTCAGACACAGTCTGGCAAGGAACACTGTATTACGCCTGGCTGCAGCCTGACCCGATCTGATACCATATCAGTATCCTTTTTCTACAAAATATATAAAAAAAGGACTTGACAATATTAGAGTAGGACGAACGGAAAATTTATTCAACACCCAGAAGAACTCGAATGGGTCCTGAAACAAGTTCAGGATGACGTAATACTCATCAAGAGTGAACTCTTACGTTGTTTATCAGTTCATCATGAGCTCTCAAATCAGAGCAGCAGACAGATAATAAATCTATGTGAAAAGAATTTATTTTTCTGCAAATAATCCTTTTTAAAGTGTACTGTGGTATATTACTACAACAGTAAAACATTACTATGCTATTTAACATTGACTCCTCTAACTCCATACCGGTATATGCTCAGATTGTGGAGCAGATAAAAAGGGCTGTTGCATGCGGGATTCTAAAACCCGGAGACAGCCTACCGTCTCTGCGCGAGACTGCCCTGCGGCTCAGGGTAAACCCCATTACTGTTGCCAAAGCATACAAAGAACTTGAACACGCTGGAGTTGTGACTACCAGGCAGGGACTCGGAAGCTTCGTAAATGATAGTCCCGATGCCAATGACTTGTACAAGAACGATGCATTGACCAAATCCATAGATGACTTACTGGTTGATGCCATGCACTTAGGTGTAGATTTCGATAGTTTGAAAAAACTTGTTAGTGAACGAATGGAGGCATTAGGTGGAAAATTTGCAGGAGAAATCGAAGACAATAGGGACGGAAAGGAGATCGAATGAAGTCCCATATGCAATTGAAACTGTTGGCTTAACGAAAAGGTATGGCCGGCAGATAGTTGTTGATCATTTGAATATGACAGTTCCTCAGGGCTCTGTTTTTGGCTTTTTAGGCAGAAATGGTGCTGGTAAAACTACAACTATACAGATGCTGCTGGACATACTGGACAGGACTTCAGGTGATGCAAATATCCTGGGGCTGGACACTATAAAGGATGCAATAGAGATTAAAAATAGAGTCGGCTATGTGGCTGACGGGCAGACAATGTATGACTGGATGAAAGTGGACGAGATCATCTGGTTCTGCAGAGGTTTTTATTCGAATTGGGATGATAAATATGCAGGTGAACTGAAAAAGAAGCTGGAGCTTCCGGGTGACAAAAAGCTGGGGGAACTAAGTAAGGGTACCCAGGCAAAGGTAGCTCTTATGCTGGCAATGGCTTATCATCCTGAACTGTTAATTCTTGATGAACCGACTGCAGGTCTTGATGTGGTTGTTAGGCGGGATTTCCTGGAAGGTGTTATCGAGATGATTCAAGAAGAAGGACGAACAGTCTTCTTTTCATCTCATATAGTTCACGAGGTTGAGAGAGTTGCTGACTGGATTGGTATAATTGACAGAGGAACACTGATCAGTTGCTCACCTATTGAGGAACTCAAAGAGAGCGTGAGACGCGTTGTATTAACACTCGATACACCACCGGCAACATTTGCACGTATACCTGGTGTGCTTAGTACGGAAACAGTTGGCAGGCAGCATGCGATTATTGTAAGGGATTTCAATGAGATCACGATAGCTCTTGCTAAGACGTTTAAACCAACTGACATGGTAGTTGAAGACTTGAACCTTGAAGACATATTTGTTGCACTGGTAGGTAAGTCTACGGAGGAGTAATTTGTCGTTGTATGAAGGTATGGTCAGGCTTGCCTGGCTGGATTTGCGGAATATACGCAAAGTTATAATTACATCAGCAATAACGCCGGTAGTACTGTTTTACATATTGCAGCAATTCAAAGAGAACAGCAATGTATATGGTGTGGTCTGCAACATACCTGTACTACTGATCTCATTATTAGTAATTCTTTGGGCAACAGGTAAAACTGGAGTCCGTTCGGAGAAGAGTGTATATGAATCGAGATTTCCAATATCCCCCAGGCTGGTCTGGATCTTCCGTTTTGCGGTCTCGTTAATTGTTACAACACTGATTGGAATATGGTTTACAGGATGTTTTTCGTATTGGAAAGACGGAGCTATTTCAAGAGAACTATGCCTGGACGGCGCTATGTACTTCTCTGTGCTCTTTATTTGCTGCCATGTCCTTTCGGCTTTTATGCCCAGATATTCAGTTATTCTGATTGCGGTGTTGTGGACACTATACGGTTATAGCCTGGGTGAATACAGATGGGATAGTGGCGGACTGATACAGACCTGGAAAACAGATATGCTTCTCAGAATGCTGGGAGGTGGACTGGTTGCCCTATTGTTTGCAAGGCAACAGATCTTTTTATCAAAGCCACGATGGAGACTGGCTACCGTACTTTTGATTCTTTTTGTATCCGCAACTTACAGCGATATAGTTGCGTTAATCACCTTTGGTGCGGATGAACCGGAGACTGGTTACCAGGTGTATCAACAGGATTCGACTTCTGCTGATGGGTCGGTCACTGCCAAAACTGACCAATTGTATGGAGGTTGGAGGGCTGAAAAATACTCTAAATACCTTGGAGTATCATGCAGAGATTATAAGACAGAGACACAGTCATTCTGGATTTTGAACAAGGATATCGGATTAATTGATACCAGCTCAAAAGGCAATGTATTTCTGGCACAGCAGTTGCCGGAGAGTCCTATTGTCCGCATATTGATGGGGAGCAGCACAGGAGGAAAGGTTCGCGAAGTTGCTAAATTTCGGGCTCAACGCGGGGCTCTACTCGGTATATTATTTCCCGAACTGAAAGGAACCGTGCGGACAAAGATTGGAGCAGTTAGTCCGGATGAGAATCGGATATTGATTACTCTTGCATCTCCTCTGGGTCAGGGCAATGATCTATGGGCGGTTAATTTAGAGACACACATCTCCTGCGTAGTGATGACCAATTATCTTGGAAATGAGGTTTTTGATTTTACCTGGGGAAAATCGCAGGCATATGCATCCGGATATGATAACGACGTTGTAGTAGATTTCAAGACTTTTACCACAAAACCAATGCGTAGTTTGATCAGGTAGTCTGAATTATTTATGATTTATTCAACTTAATGGCTGATGCAGTATATGGAGTTATGAATGAGAAGTCTTCTCTGGAAAGAATTTCACGAAAAATGGTACTGGTTTCTGATGGTGTTGGGAATCTATATACCTGTAATGACAGGGGATGGTTTTGTTTTCGCATATTCAATATCCACAACATCAATGCAATATTCGGTCCTTATTTGTCTGATTTATGGTCTCACTGCATATTCCGGTGATCTTTCTCAAAAGACGCTGAAGTTTCTACTTACAAGGCATGTTTCCTGGAAGCAGGTTCTTGCAGCAAAGCTGATTGTGAATATCGGTATAATTGCTACAGCTGATATGGTGGGGTATATAATTTTTCGGCTGCTGCTTCCGGTTGAATACCATGCTCCAGGATCTGTACCAAGTTTTTTTGATTCATATGGCTGGGCTCTTCTGGTTACTGCAGGGCCTTACCTGGTTGGAGCGATGTGTTCCACGGTCTTGCCCGGTATTACAGGAAGCGCAGTTGTCGCGACAGCAATTATCACGCTTTTTCTGGCTCAAAGGAGCTGGTTCGGTGGTATTTATGGATATACTGAGAGATTAGTACAGCTTGTATGGATAATCGGCGCCGGTATTGCCAGTTTCTGCATAATACGTTTTGGGATAGCATCCAGTACAAGATATAGAGTAGTAAGGTTCTGTTCAATACTGGTAGTAATTGGTGTGATAAACACCTTACTCATATATTCACTGCGCACAACGAGCACTTTCGACATATTTACAGGTAGAAAGGTATCAATAAGCCCTGATGGGCAGTATGCTTTACAGATAACTCATGGGTCACCTATGCTCCACTATTATATTAAATCAGAGCTGACCAGGCTTTCTGATGGTAAGTCGGTCGTAATAAGTGATGATCCTGTTTCGAGGGATAGTAGTATCGGACAATCTTGTTGGACAGACAGCGGAAAGATCTGCTATCTGCAAGGCTGTGATTTGATTATCGCAGACATCGATAAATCGGGGCATATTAACAAAGAGACCGTAACACTCGAGACATTCAGAGTAGCATCTTTGATGCCATCTCCGGACTCACATTCTGTAATCATAGAGGAATCTTTTGACTCTGCAAATGTATCTCCCATTCTTGTGTTTGTCGATATAGAAAAGCGCTGCAGATTCTCAACATATGTTACTGATTATAAAAAATACTGGTGGCAAACGAATGATGAAATAGGGTATATAGATAATCAGTCAAAACGGCACATTGTGAAGCTTGGAATTGGCTAAATGCTTATCGGCTGGTATCATTATTCGGATGACTATGGCAAAACAAATTATTTTGGAGTGTAAACCACCATGTCGGAATTAATAGTATTAGCAAAGATTGTAGCAAAGAATGACTCTATTGATGTTGTTAAGAGCGAATTGCTCAAGATTGTTGGACCTACTGTGAAAGAGGATGGATGTCTGCAGTATACACCTCACCAGGACAATGAGAACCCTGCGGTTTTCGTGCTGTATGAAAGATGGGAAAACGAGGACTACCTGGCGGCACATATGAATACTGCCCATTTTAAGGCATTTGTTGCGGGTATTGATGGCCATTCTGAAGGACTGACCGTAAACAAACTGACTAAAATACTCTAGGCCAGTGATTATATACCGGGCTCTATTGAGCCCGGTATATATCCAGGTCTATAATGCGGAACTACTGAATTGGAGCAAGCTGGTCTGGCATCTGGTTCTTTACTTCGATGATCTTCGCGGTTATGTGACCTGCGTCTACTTCTGAAGGCTTGTCCATGAGGTCTTTGCCTGCGCTCTCTGTCTTTTTGATATGGGTGGCATCGACAAAGTCTGTTCTTCGGGTCGGGTCGATGGGGACCCATTCGCCGACATATACCTCGACCCAGGCGTGGTTGTAGAAGCTATCCCCCCCGTATATTAGCCCGGTTACGAATTTCGTTGGTATACCTATGGAGCGTGCCAGGGCAGCATAGAGCACTGCGACATCGGTGCAAACTCCCCTCATCTCTCGAAGAGTTTTAAGAGCTGATTTCTTGCCCTCATTCCTGTAACCTTCTATATTGCCTGAAATCCAGTTTCTAAGCAGACATGCGGCTTTGTAGGAATTGGTTTCTGAACCTACTATTTGTTTTGCAAGGGAGACTATCTCCCGGTGCTTTGATTCAACTCCTCGAGTGTCGGCGAGATATTCTTTAAAATCCTTGTCTGTTATGGGAATCAGCAGGGCGTTCTTTTCGGTATAGGATTTGGCGGAGATTTTTATTTCGGTTGTTTTGGCATCATCACTCTGGTTTACAGACTGCCTGGTATCTGAAGGCCATGTCAATTTATCGTCTGTTGAGGATGTCAGCTGGACAGTCAGCTCGGATATCTGTGCATCTTCAGGAAGTCTCTTGTCGACGGGGATTCCACCGGTCAGGTATATGCCTCCGACTCCCATTCCACTCAGTGCGTCTTCGCGGGTTGTGGGAACTGATTTATATACTTTGGCGAAGTCAGCGGTATCCTTGTCCTTATATACCTCGGACAGATCCTTTGCTTTACCCTTTTCATCGGTCTCATCAGTGCTATAAATCCGGCGTCTGCCTGCCTCAGGTTCTGCTATTTTTGTTATTTTGAGATTATGCCTGGTCAGTTCCATGTCTGTTGGATCGAAATGGTCTGTTTTGACTACCTCATTCAGCTTGTAGCCTTCCAGCCCCATTTCTATTTTCCAGAATGACTTCATATCAGCATCTTTCGGGATGCGAATATTCTTCTTGATAGTCTTGCCATTAGTATCTACTTCACAGATGGCACGATTGTCTTTGAAGACGACGGTGTACGTAATGACTGTGTTTGTGGCAGCACTCCCATTTTTCGCCTCGAACGACATTTTGCCTGATTGCTCGAGAGGATTGAACTTGGTATCCAGATACAGGTGGTCTTCACCTCTAATATAGTTAACAAGAGGATATGTGCCCATTGACATCAAACCGCCGGAATCATACAGGTAGGCGTCTTCATCGTGACATTTCGTGTTTTTGATCTTGTCCCACTCATAACCTGCTTTGTGGTTGTCCAGATAGATGCTGTACCAGGTCTCAGAATCATTTATGTGAGACGCCAGGGCATTGTTATAACAGGCCAGAACTACCAGACTAACCAATATCAGTTTGGCTAATAATTTCATATTATCTCCTTGGGCAAAATCGGATTATAATACCGGTACTATATTGGACGATGTTGAAGGATTCAGATTGCCACATGGTCTATATCTTAGGTAGTGCAGGAGGGTTGTGAACAATGTCTATAGATTGGCTGACTAAGGATCTCTGGAGGGCCCATGTTTCGTGGCTTACACCGAACTGGGTAGGCAGCACCGAGGAAGGGCGTCGGGCATTTGATGCGGTGCGATGGATTGATCAATTGCAGTCTGCGCATTATCAGACCCTCATTTTCTATATCAAGCACCACGATGGTTTCTGCACTTATCCCTCCAAATTCAGTAACATACAGCCTGAGCGTGACTTCTTTGGCGAATGTGTTGAAGAAACCCGCAAGCGCGGTATGCGTATTCTGGCATATTATTCATCCAATCTTGACCAGTTATCAGGCGCAGAGCATCCGGAGTGGCAAACCATGGACAGAGATGGAAACCCGGCGAAGGGTTGGTATGATAATCTTTGGCCTGGCAGCTATATGTGTATCAACAATCCTGATTACAGAAATCTACTATTTGGACAGCTTGCGGAACTGCGGGACAATTATCAGCCTGCTGGGTTCTGGATGGATGTATTCGGACCTCATACTGGAGATACCTGCTTCTGCAAACACTGCCAGGAGAAGTATCACAATGAAACCGGCTGCGATCTACTGACCAGCAACGCCAGGTTTAAATGGTATGGATCCTGTTATTCGGACCTGATGCGAGAGATACGGGAGACCGTAAAGACGAACAATCCTGACTGCGTTCTTTGTCATAACACCGGTCCAAGAATACTAGCGGTGGACAGTTATTGTGATTTTTTGACTCATGAGGCGGTAAACTCTGTTGATATCTCGCTGATGTGCAGGTCTTTTGCATCGGAGAACAAGCCTTTTGAGTCTACTTACAGACTGTTCAGCGCTGTAGGCAGTTGGTCTTTGAGAGGACCGGACCGGGTGCTATTGGATTCGATGACTACTATTGCACATGGAGGAGCGTGCTCTATTGAGGTCAGTCCGATACACCAGGGGGTCATTACAGATGGGACTATCCGATGTATTTCGGAGGTTGGGAAGTATATAAGAGACAGAGAGCAATACTTAATAGATGCAAAACCGATATACGATGTTGCAATTTTTGAGCCTGAGACAGCTTACGGATGGACGCGTCCCGATGGGTGGCAGAATGTATTGCTTGAAAGACAGATTCCGTTCGGTATTCTGTATGCTGATTCGGACTTATCCGGTTACCGGTTGCTTATTCTGGATGGTTCTATATCACTTGATGAACAGCTGGCACGACGTATTACAGAATATATAGAAACGGGAGGCAGTTTGATTGTTGAATGTGATGCAGCACAATTCGGGACACCGGTAGGAGACATACTCTCTGACGTTCTCGGAATAAGGGATATGGGGAGTACAGGTTGTCCGGCACAGTACATAAGCATATCGGATGAACGGCTGGCTGGTGAAATGGGTTTAGATGACCTGATAATTGAAGGGGAAGCCCACAAGATCAAAGTTACAACTGCTGAAACACTGGCGTATTACAGATACGAGTTTGCAGATAGATCGCCTGATAAAAACATACTGATCAATCTGCCACCCAGTAAAACCAGATCCAACGATCCTGCGGTTACGGTGAACCAATATGGCAAAGGGAGAGCAATGTATGTTGGCTGTCCGATAACTACCAACGAAATCCGCAACCACAGAAAGAAATGGGAAGATACTCGTGAATATCCTATACAGTTGGCGGTGAATCTAGCCCGTTATATGATAAGTGATCCATTAATTAAGGGTTGCATACCCCCGGGGGTAGAGATTGCTGTTAACTCTCTAGGTAAACGTTATATCGTGCATGTGCTCAATCACTATTCTTGCGGCTGGTATTATGACACCCGCCCGGGAGTTTTGAAACTTGCAGATATTCGGGTCTGTATCAATCAAGAACGGATAGGGCAGGTGTCGAAGGCTATGCAAATCACTTCAGATGGGAATATTGAGCTGCCGGTTCGATGTGAAGGAGAGTGGGTTGAGATTGTTGTTCTGAAAGTTGGGGTTCATGAGATGGTTGTGTTGGAGGTAGAAGGGTAGTGCATCGACAGTATCACTACGTTCGACTGCCGATGCAACCATATAGTTGAATAACGGTTATAAGTGAACCCATTTGTCAAAATCCGGCAATTTAACGGTCTTGATTGTTTTACCATCCGAATTATGCATGATAAGGGTTTTCTTTTTCGGATTAATATAAGCTCCACCTAGTGTACTTGCATTTGAAAAAGTGCCAATATCTGCCACACATAGCAATTCGTATGGAGCAGCTTTATTCGGTGCAGATAGGTAGATAAAAGCCTGTAGGACGTAAGCACCTGATCCTGTGTCTGTTACTAATACAACCCATTTACGTTGCGGTTTCTCCGTCCAGAAACAGTGATATGCCTCAAGAATATGCCGATTAACTGCCCAATCCAGTATTTCACACTCGCTCTTAGCTGTTCTCTTTGTTTGAATGCTTTTCCGATATCCTGTTGGGAAGGTGATGTATTGTGGAATATTCGGAGTTTTGTATATTATCTTGCTTTCATCGCCATTACTATGCTTGATTGAGTATCCAGGATTGTAATTTGAACGTGCTCCGCTTTTCTGAAAAAGCTGAATGAATTTCTTATCCCCAATGGTCGCAGCAAGCATCAGTGGGGTCTGTCCCTTCTTGTTCCTCTGGTTAACATCCGCACCTTTTCCAATAAGATGCTGAGCATTTACAATTTGATTGCCATGTATTGTTTGATGAAGTGGTGTATCGCCAAGATGATTCTTAGCATTAATATCTGCTCCATGTGCAAGCAGGATATCGATGACTTCACAGCGATTATGGCTTCCTGCCGCTGAGAGTAATGGTGTGTTGCCATATTGATCACTTATTTGTATTGTTGCTCCCAGTGAGATCAACATGCGAACAAGCTCTACACTGCGGTATCTCACCGCATCAAAGATTGGAGTACTTCCCTTAGCATTTTGTGTGTTGACATTTGCTCCGGAACGCACAAGCTCCTTTACAGTTCGCAAATCATCTGACATAACCGCTTTAAATAAGCGTACGTTCAAATTAATATTTTTGGAATCACCACTTGCACAGAATGACGGACAACAGGTAAGAAGCACATATAATACCATTAACGCTGCAATATTAATGACTCTCACTTCAGCACACTCTCATTTTCTCGTTTCATCAGCAGTTCACAGTAGACTGAACTCTTTCCCACAATAGTATACTTCTGCTCTCATCTACAATCCCCTGTATGCACTCATGTTGTAGAGCTTTGTCTGCTGGTTGAGTTGGGGGTTGGTGTAGGTGCAGATGGTGTCTCGGCCTACTATTATTATTTCTTCTCTGGAATCTCCGTAGATGTCTGCGGGGATCAGGTTCATGTGGACACTTTGGGTGCCGTCCGGGCGGATTAGGGGGAGGGATTCCAACTCGTTCCCATAGCCATCCAGCAACACAGCGGGACCATTGTCGGCTGTCAAGATTCCTTGTTCGTAGTCGCTTACTACCCAGACTGCCAGAGCTGTAGGTTGGCCTGGGCCGGACCAGTCTACTGCTCTTGCGGATAATCCGCTGCCATCGGGGTAGTCTTTACGGTAGAGTTCATTGCCGTCCCAGTCCAGGATGGTGATATTACATTTCTGGCGCTTGGCTGCTGTCGGCCAGCCTATGTCTACTACTGCGAACTGCATGTCCCCTGCATCGGGCCTGAACCTTCCGGGGAATACAAATTGGGCGTGACCGAACTCTTTGCTCCAGATTTCTTTGCCGGATGGAGTCAGAGCGTGGACTCCACCGTTGTAGTTCTCACCCTCACCGTGACTGAATACCAGCCTGGTCTCACCGTTGGACTGGACTACATATGAGGAGTCTTGATGTGACTTCGGACCATCCATCTCCCATAGCAGAGTACCATCGTGGTCCAGGAGAGTGTAGCCGAGGTATATTTCGTCCATTCCATCGTTATCGATGTCGGCGATTTCCGGAAAGTGACCAGTAGTGCCTTCATATTTCCAAAGTATACCGCCATTGTGAGCAATACCCCACATGTTCCAGTAGCGATCTTTGACTATCAGGTCTTGACAGCGTGGCCCTCCTGTCAGGTTGGCAAACAGAAAGCAGTCGTCTGCAGGAGCCGGAAGGAAGAAGCTATATTTCTCCTGACCGGTGGCACCATCGAGGACGTGCATTATAGCGTCCTCTTCATAGCGTTTGGCTCCTTCCTGGGCATATCTCTTGTGACCTCTGAGCTCACCTCTCCTGGACGTAGGAACTGTGATGTGGGTGTTTGTGGAATAGTCCCAGACGATGGACTCTGCATATATAGCCTGTTCAATCCAGAGGACTTCATTGGCTCCGTCACCATCCCAGTCGTATACCTGGACTGAAATATCGGAATATATTCCTGAGTTTATGCATGAGGGATTTCCGGTCTGCCATATCTGGTTACCGAATATATCGACTGCTGTCAGACATGTTACTTCACGGGTGCACTGGTCGCTCTGGACGATTAGGAGTTCATATGCCCCATCACCATTCAGGTCTGCAACCCTGACTGTCTCCCCACCGAATTCTACTGTGTTGAATGAACCTATGATTTTGGATGACATGTGGTTCTCCTGATGGTGCAAGGTATGCGATATATAAATAGAGATATGGTCAATTCCGGATCAATCCCCCCTGCCCCCCTTCTCCAAGGGGGAATTAGGTTGTGCTGTTTCTCCTGGGTGGAATTGGGGTTTGTTCTTCGATATGGCTGGTGCATCGGCATCGGCGCTACGGGGGTTCCCCCTTCGCTCTGATACCGATGCATGTATACTATTCCAGTATTCTTTCACCGCCGCCGTTTTCCATTATTTCCAGCTCCATTGCTGCCATTTCTATTGAGTCCCGGGTGCTTTCCGGGGTGCAGCGGGTGTTTGGGTGTTTGCCCTGGACACAGTCTATGAAGTAGCGGAGTTCATCGACATAAGCGAAGCCTTCTCGGACTTCTATCTGCTTTTCTATAGGGTCCGCATAGGAAGAGAGCCACAAGCCCGGACCTTTAACTCCTGGCATGTGGAGGGTTGCGTTCTCAAAAGCTGCTTTGAATGACATGATGAATGCTCCGGGACTTGTCCAGCCTGAATGGAAGCTGACGATTGGTCCATTATCATACATCCAGAAGACAGAAATATCCTCAATTCCTCCAAATACTCCAGTGACTCCGCCTGCACAGACTTTGGATGGCTTACCAATTACGTTTCGGGCCCAGTCAGCATCGTGCACGTGCATGTCTATTGTTGGTCCGCCGGAACGCTTGTGGTCATTGAACCAACTGCCATCTTCATGAATTGAACCGATCCGTTCCATTGCCAGCGATTTCAACTTGCCGTAGCGACCATCCCTTACGCACTCTTCAAGGTATTCATACTCAGGCCAGAACCTGATGCACTGGGCGATCATCAGGAGTTTACCTGTCCTGCGTGAAGCATCGATCATTCGGTCACACTGTTCGACATTCAGGGCCATAGGTTTTTCTGAGAAAACGTGGCAGCCATGCTCCATCGCCAGAATTGCATATTCTGCATGGATATCTGTGGGAAGAGCAGTGACTACGACATCAAGATTCTCATTAGCCAGCATCTCACGGAAGTCCAGGTATGTGTTGGCTTTTGTGATATCGAATCCGCCCTGTGCTATGTCTATATTGATTTTGACTTCACTTTTTTTGAGCTGATCAGGATTGATATCACAGACCGCACAGAAATTGACATCTTCCATAGCAGCGAGGTCACTGGCATGCACGTGCCCAAGTCCACCAAATCCGCATAATCCTACGTTTAGCATATTATCATCCCCTATATTGAAAGTTGGAGGTTGGAAGTTTGAGATTAGAAAGAGTACATTACATATTCAACCAAACCAGCAAGGCATCCTTCTCCAATTAATAAGTACATCCGACTTCCGGTACCAGTAAATATGAACTTATTGCATGGAGGTATATTGCTGGACAAGTAGAAGTATTCAAATCAAGACGGAGGGAGTGTGCGATGAATATTTATCTCCTTGCAGCAGTTGGGTTGATTTTGGTATTTGGTAAGAGTTTATCCGAAGCTGGGGATTTTCCTAAATGGCCTGTAAAGAACGGGGATTTCATGCTTTCACAGGGATGGGGAACGCCTACTGACTGGAACTCAGCAACAAACAGCGGGAAACATGGCTTTAAGATGAGACCAGCTGGAGAGATATTCGGAACAGCCATCTCATGTGCAGTGATTGAGACTGTCGAATCAGGCAGCGCTTATTACTATCAGAGTGTCCACCTGATGAAAGGGAAATACCGGGCGAGTGTGGACATTTGTGGAAGTGACGGAGCACAGGCCCAGTTGACTATCAGCGCAGGAAGCGATAGATATGGATCTGAACTGACAAAAGTCAGTGTCGAACATAAATTGCTGCAGGTTGAGTTTATTTCAAAGGGAGGAGATACCACGATATCCATTATGTCTGTTGCCTCTGCGGGTCAAGGCGTGGAATTCAGAGATGTCAGGATAGATGCTGTCAGCCTGGATTCAGCTCCGGTTCCTGTTGATGGTGGACGGGTGATTGGCGGGATCGTGCTGCCTGAGAATCCCAATGCTTCGGAGCAGTATGCTGCTTATGAGCTTCAGCGGTGTATCTCGAAGATGACTGGACTAACGCCTGGGCTAAAGGGACGTGACAAGGTATTCGAGGGCAGGCTGTTATATATAGGACGCGCAGTTTCTGATCAGATAAAGAGGCTCAAGGGTCTGCAGAGTGATTCCTATATGATTGTGTCATCAGGTGATCGGATATTACTTGCTGGTAAGGATGACCACAGCACGCTGTATGCGGTTTATGATTTTCTTAGTCAGCAGGGGTGCCGGTGGGTTGTTCCAGGTGAGATTGGTGAGATTATTCCTGAACGTAAATCGCTGGTAAAGATCAAGAGTAAAGTGGAGACTCCTGATTATGAGTGCCGCGGGACTATGGTCCTGGCTCAGGACTTTTTCCCTGGTGGAGGGGAGGAGTTTGGCTGGATATCAATCAATGTTGAAGACTACTTCGACTGGTTCCTCCGAAACCGGCTCAATGCGATATGGTTTGCAGGCCAGGAGTCGTATGATCTGGCCTCATATGGTGCGTTCCGCGGGCACAGTTGGGTGCAACTTACGGGGCACAGTTATGGCGGACTGATAGCACCTGCAGGCGCCTACTTCAAGGACCATCCGGACTGGTATCCACTGCTCAACGGCAAACGCACCCCTATGTGTGATGTGGGACCTAAATTTCCAAACCAGCTGTGTGTGTCCAGTAAAAGCCTTCGGGATTATACGGTTGCGCTGGTGTTGGACTATTTCAAGAACAATCCTGCTGCAAGGGCTTTTCCGATGAGTCCGATGGATGGTCCGAGCTGCTGGTGCGAATGCAATGAATGCAAGAAACTTGACCCTCCTGGCATTGACTGGTCGAAAAATGCCTCAGAGGGGCAGGTCACCGGTATGACTGACCGTGCAGTGAATTATGCCAACGAAGTAGCGGACAGAGTTGCAAAGGTGTATCCGGACAAGCTGATTGAGATGTATGGATATGGATATACACTCAGCCCACCGGTCAGAGAGAAAGTCCACAAGAACGTGTTCATAAAGTATGCAAACCTTTCGGGCGGCCGCGGGACCGGTCCGCTTGGTCCGAGTATTATGGATTCTAAGAATCCTATCTGGAACGACTGGCGCAAAAAGCTGGAAGGCTGGAAAAAAGCCGGTGCAAGACTCGGGTTCTATAATTATCTGGAATGGGAGCATCCGGATGTTACGTTGTTCTGGTTTTCGAACTCAGCAGATGTCCTCAAGCACTTGAACCGCAACTACAACTGCCGGATACTGATGGGCGAGACAGAGAACAATATTCTGACTTCACCAATGCTGTATAACATCATTGCCAGGACTGTCTGGGATGTGGATACGGACTATAAAGCTGTGATCAAAGACCTGTGCGGCAAGTTCTATGGAGCCGCTGGTGACTTGATGTATAAGTATAACATGATGATGGATAATGCCACGGTTAAGAGCAATGCATGGAAAGATCCGGATTGGCGTCCCAATAATCATGTTGATATCCCCCTGGATGTGATGGAGAAAGGCCGTCTATTGCTGGATGAAGCGGCGGATAAGATCAAGGATGACAAGATGCTGTCCAAACGTCTTGCGTACGCACGGTTTGGCCTGGCATATCTGACTTATGTATCAACTTTGAACCAGAAAGTTAAGACATCCAAAACTGCGGAAATTGCGCGTAAGGTATTTGACCATGCAAACGCTTTGAGGCTGGAATATGGGATTATGACCAAGCTTCCGACTGTCCAGCAGCTCAAGGTTTTCTACTATCCTCCGGTGTCTGAGGGAAATACGGATGTAATGCAGCTTCCTGACCTTTGGCAATTTAAGAAAGATCCAGGTGATCTTGGGTTGGATGAAAAATGGTACCGGAATGAGGATTTCTCAACATGGAGTGCTATCAGCACAACTCAGGACTGGACAGCTCAGGATGCCGGTAGGGGTTATCACGGTGTCGGCTGGTACCATATCAGCTTCAAGCTGCCTGATGATATCAAGCAGGATGCCAAATTGCTGCTTCATTTCGGAGCTGTGGACGGATATGCTGATGTCTTTCTAGATGGTTCCAAAGTGGGGGAACAGAAGATTGATGTGGGTGTGATGTGGGATAAGCCATTCGAGATAGCGATGCCCTCAAAGCTGGATCCGACAAAGATTCATCAACTGGTAGTCCGAGTGAAGAAAGAGACCTTTGCAGCTGGTATCTGGCAGGGGGTTAAGATTATACGGAATGGTTAGTTTTCAAGAAGGGAGTTTCACGCGGAGGCGCGGAGAGCGCAGAGAATAGAGGCCACTCAGGAGTGTGGCGGTTCCGGGTTTTAGGTTTTACTATTTGTTTTGAGGTATAGTTTAGCTGAGTGATGGAAGGGAGTCTCACGCGGAGACGCGGGGGGCGCGGAGAGAAGGGAATGAGGGCCACACAGGAGTCTGGCGGTCCCGGGCTGGGTGATGGGATTCTGTATTAATCCATACTAATGGGGGATGCTATTGTATCGATCGGTATTTATACTTTTAAGCATATTTCTGATTGCTGTGGGAGCTGCGATTTGTCGGGCGGAAGAGGTTGGGCCTGATATTGTCCTTGATGGGGGGATAGAGACTTGGAGGAATGTGAACCCTGGTGACTCTGACTGGGATTATTATAATGTTGGTGCTAAAAGCTGGCAGTATACGCGGATTGAATCCGGAGGGTTGGTTATTCCATCTGTCTGGTCTCAGCAGTTGGGGGATGATGGCATTCTGAAGCGCGAAGATGCGGATGTGCACGGTGGCAAGTATGCACTGCGTTTTAAGGGAAGCCTCTACCTGAATATGATAAACACGGAAGCTTATAATACTGCTGACGGGGTTGAATATATAGTGAAGTTCTGGGTCAAGGGTGGCAGTGACACGACGATCCATTGTCATGTCTATGGAGAGGGTGGACCGGTTGTCCAGATTACGAAAACAGGCAAGCCCCAGGCGGACAAATGGACCCAGATTGAAGAACGTCTGACAGTTATCGGGAAGAACTCTACTACAATATACCCCAGGCTGTATTCCCCTACTGAAGTGCTGGTGGATGATATTTCTATTTCACGCGTGGTCCCGGATGATCAGTTCCAGCCTGTGCCTGTGAGCTCCGGTGATCCTGTCCGCATTGCTATGTCACCCAGTATCTCCGAACCGATCAGAATAGATGGTCGACTGGACGAACAAGTGTGGCAAAAGGCGGTCAAGTTTAGTGGGATGCGATGGGTTGTGGACCAGAATTTACTTTCTCCAAAGCAGGCAGGTTTTCGAGTGCTTCACGACAGTACGAACGTATATTTTGGAATTGAGCTGCCTGAACCGGGTGCAGTTGGCATACTTGATTCACTGAAAAGGGAGCGTCCGGAGCATTTGGCTGATACATTTGTAAACTCCCATTCAGTGGAATTGTTCCTGCAGCCACCCGGCAGCAGCGCTTACTATATGTTGATGTATTCGTTGGACGGTCAGCGGTACGATGGGAAAGGGCATGAGAAAGACTGGAACGGGAACTGGGAGGCAGCGGTGTCTACTGGGGAAGATGGATGGATACTGGAAGTAAAACTGCCGATTGGTGATTTGAATCAGGTTTCTATAAAACCCTATGACGACTGGGCTTTCAATTTGTGCTGGAACAGGGATTCGAACTATGCCACGTGGTCTAATGTCGGATACGATTACCACAACCCATTCGCGTTCGGAAGGCTGATAATGTCTGACTATGAATCCTGGGCTCAAAGCAGCAGAGATGCCTGGCCAGTGAGAGAGAATGAGATATCTAAACAAGCGCAGGGAGTTGGTCTTGATGTTAGTTCGCGATTGGAAGCTCTCAAAAACTATGCTACACAGATATCTAATTCGAAGAGCGATGGTGACAATTGGCTGGGGATAACTAAATCTTACAATCGGGTGCAATATGTAAATGGCGGATATGATTCTCTGATGAAAGAAATCGAGATGCGCGCTCTGTTTGGCAAAGGAAATAATAAGTGATGAGATACATCGGATATACTCTCCTGCTTCTATGTTTGGTTGTGTTGGCACCGGTGGCTATGGCGCAAACGGTGGAGCAATACAGGTATGAACCTTCACCTGACTACCGGTATGACAACCAGCCCTGGGACCAGCTCCCCGGAACCACCATAACTCCGCATACTGCCTGGGCAAACCCCTCTGTTTATGGAAAACTCAAGGTACTGGTTATCTCCCCTACGTGGACTGCGCGGGATACGGTGGAACTATCTCAGCGGATTTCTATGAGCACCACATCGATTATGACCAACAGCCGTGAGCTTTGGGATGAGAGTGTCCTGGGTTATTGCACTGTTTCCAATACTAAACTTAAGCAGACAGCGGTAAAGCGTTTACATGCGAGCTACCGGTATGATGTGATTATCCTGGGATCGATATCCTGGAAAACTGTGCCGGATGACGTGAAGGAGCTGATTGTTGCTCAGGTCAATCAAGGGTCGGGGCTCATATATGTCAATCCGAATGCTCCTGACAAACAGCTGCTGGATGCATTTACTGCAGAACCTGATCAAACATTGGCAACTGATATAGCTAATTCTGTGCCTTTGAAAGCATTGCCGATGGAATTTGATATGGATGTATCTAAGCAGGGCAAGTATAACGGGTTTCCGGCACGGCATGTCGGTCCTTTTGAGATCAAAGCAGGGAAGCTGGGTACTGGTAGAGTTGTGTTTGTCGATTACAAAGAGAACTTTTCGGTTCCATGGAGTTATCTGACAGGTTACAACAGTTCTCTGACACCAAGCCTGGAATATGATCCTCTTAATTACAACTACTACTATTCAATTCTGGCAAAGGCAATGCTGTTTGCTGCGAAGAAAGACATACCAGTTATTATTCAAGCTAAGACGGGTGTATTCAGAGTTCAGAGATCATCGCTGCCGGCTAAACTGGATGTTTTTGCGGTTTCATCTAAAAACTCCCAGCCTGCAACATACACGGCTTACTGTGAACTCAAGAATCAGGACAATCATGTGGTATTGAGAACACAGCAGTTGATTGATTTGTCCAATAGACCTGTGTCATTTAAGCAATCAATTCCCAGGCTCTCAAGCGGAAGATATATGGTTGATCTCTGGATTAAGCAGGGACGGATGACTGTCAACTGGGGGTCCGCCGCGATTACGGTCAGCGATACGCAGTATCTGGAATCAATCACATCATCCAAACCCTATTATGGCAAATCAGATGCGATTTCGGGTGAGATCAGATGGAAAACAAAGCTGCCTGCGACAAGGAAAGCACGGATACAGCTCTGGGATACATATGACCGGCTTATTGAGCAAAAGACTCTGGTAACAGGTATTGGTAAGTTCTCGTTCAAACCCATTGTAATGCCACTTTCACGGACATATAAAATCCTGGCTGAGGTGCTGGATGGAGATTCGGTGGTGGATAAACAGGAATGCTGGGTGGGTATGCCAAACAATGCGGTGGATGACTTCCAGTTTACATCCTGGGCAGGGATTACGGACTCTCTATACAGTAGATTGAAACTTCGGCAGCTGAAGAGTATGGGAGTTACGGGATATTACGATACAACTACTACATGGTCCCCAGAATCGGTATATCGAAGGTCGGCAGATGTGCTCGCACGTAACAATATGCTGGCGATACCTTACTGTTATGGTGCGTGGGATTTTGCTGTCAACGATGAAAATCCGTACCAGAAGACTATTGATGAATATACGAAGAATATCTATCCACATCGGATTGAGGCTTACAGGCCTTATGGGGTGATCTCATACGGCATATGCGAGGAGAACTATATCTCACGAAACGACAAGAACTGGACCAGCGCAGAAGCAAGCAAGGATTTTCGAGCGTTTCTGCTGGGGAAATACAAAACGATAGATACCTTGAACACGATCTGGAAGTCATCTTTTAAGTCGTTCGAGGAGATTGTTCCGGTCAGCTTGATGGAAGCGAGAAAGATTGGGCAGATTACGCACTGGTATGACCAGGAACTTTACAAGACAGACCGTTTCTCCGGACTGCATGAGGAAGTAGCAAAAACCATCTGGAAGATTGATCCGGGCTCCCGTATATCATTCGATTGCACCGGCGGAATGGACTTCGACTGGACACGGATGATGAAGATCCTGAGCGCCGGCAACAGTTATCCTGGACAGGAACTGCAAAAGGGCCAGGATGTTATAGCGGGTGAGTTCACCGGCGCTTACGATAAGATGATGGATGAATATATCATGCGCTCTGCTCCCTGGAGGGTGCTGCTGGAGGGAGGACGTCAGATAGACTGGTGGCCATCTGATTCGGACAATGGACTCGGAGGCTCATCTGCTATAACTCCTGATGCTTCCGAACCTTTGCTATGCTCAAAGCAGGCTGCAGAAGAGGTTGCGAATATCAGGAACGGTGCGGGTAAGGTGGTGATGTCCAGCATACTCAGGATCGATCCGGTGATATTGCTGTGGTCGGCTAAGTCATATTATGCAGGGATATTCAACCCGCAGGATATGGGCTGGGAGCAGTCAAGGACCGGGTTCACAAATCTGCTGCGCCGCACCGGGTTCAATCCCAGAGTTGTGGACAGTGAGTATCTGGAGACCAAATTCAAATATGACGAACAGAACAGGGTGCTGGTATTGCCGTGTACGCAGGCTTTGAGCAAAGTTGAAGTGGATAGGATACGTAATTTTATCAAACAGGGAGGGTTGGTGATCTGTGACTTCGTGCCCGGGCTGTTTGATGAATATATGAGACCCTATGGAGCATCCGGAAGTGGAGGAGCGGTTACCGAGGAAGTATGTCCGACCTGCAAAGGTAAAGGCAAAGTAGACAGCGGGACCACAGTCAGCAGTTGTCCGACCTGCGGCGGGACGGGGAAAGTCAGCAAGTCGGGAGCTGTGACATATACAAGCGCACTGGCGGATTTGTTTGATTTTTCGAGTAAGTCCGTGAAGCAGACTGAAAAAGGTTATGGGATGTATCTGAACGGGTTCCCAAGCGACAAACAGGGTTGGAGTGCGCTGCGGGATGTGATTCACAAGTATGGCACGATTCCGGAGAACACAAAAATCACTGATTCTGCCGGTCTGCTGCGATTGGATGTGAGAGGGTATACATTCGAAAACGGCCAGGGACAGATTCTGGGGATACTGCCGGACTCTGCACTCGCTGACCCACCCGGGGACAATGTTTTGGTGAATCTGCCGGGCAAATACCATGTATACGATATAAGGCGGCATCAGTACCTGGGTTATGAGGATACATTGCGAATGGTGGTGAGTCCTCCATACACAAACCTGCTGGCGCTGCTGCCTGAGCGTATAGAAGGTTTCCGGGTGTCGGTTAGCAAGCAGACTTATTCACCTAATGAAGTTGCAGTTCTGAGTGGTCAGGTTATCACAAAGTCAGCAAAAAACGGTAAATCGGCTGCACGGGTTGAAGTTTTTAAGAATGGCAAGATAGTAGAGTGCTGGACGAAGAATATTGCTTTTGACCGGTCGTTCAAGTATTCGATGCCTGTGGCTTTGAATGCAGCTAAAGGATCTTATAAAGTCAGAGTAACAGAAGTAGTGTCCGGGATGACCCAGGAGGTGGGGTTTTTGATTAGGTAGTTGGTTGGGGGCTCAAGGCTGGCATGAGCTTGGGTTGCATGGTTGGAGTTGGAAGGACATATAGGACCAATAGGACTTATGGGACATTGTTTTTGGTTGGTTGGGTTGTAGTAGTGTTGCATTGTGTGAGAACTGATGGGATGGCGAGATTAAATGGAAGCGGACTGGGTATCAGTAAGCAGATTTGAACAGGACTATCTCTGCGAGCTGGTTTGTTTTTCCTTTACCCATTTTACATGTCCATCAACAAATGCGAAATTGGAGCCGCCAGCATGTCTTGGTTCTGCGCTTGATATTGAGGAGGATGAGTTCCATCCGCGTTTTGAGTCGAAGTAAAGCGGTGTGGTATCTGTTTTTTTGATCGAAGATATGGATTCCCCATTTAATTGGTCATTGATTGAATACGAGCACCTGGACTTGCCAGCGTCTGCCGGGCATTTTAATATTTGCGTGGATTTAAGGCGAGATGCTGTGCAGTCTGACCAGTTGGTCTTTTGCGGCAACCTGCCGTTGTAGTCTTCTGAGTATAGTGATTTAGCAAGGGCAATATTTTTTAGATTTGATGCGCATGATGACTGCATTATCCTGTTGGTTTCCTGTTCGTTGTAGATACACACTAAGAACTGTGGAAAAGCAAAGAATCCGACGACACCGAATATTATTCCTGCAACAGCTATGCTTCTTCCAACTTCCAGTCCATTGCTCTTTTTGATTTGATTTACAGCCACAATGCCGATGATTATCGCTATTAATGCCAGTGGAATGAATACCGATAGAACGCCCAAGACCAGTGAAGCGACAGCATATGGGTTTCGCTTTCTACGATATGGCTTTGTGTTATTGGGGATATTCATCGGATTATTTCTTCTTTACGCTTTTTGTGGTCAGCTCACAATCGGCAACGGGGAAACCGTATTTCTTATACCATGGATCAAAATCATTCCCTGTAATGACGAAAACTTGCATACATTTCAATTCGTCGATTGACTGAACTACCTTTGAATTGAAGCACTGTACATATAGTACACCTATATAAGGAATATAAGAATAAGCAACTAACTCCTGACTCAGCGACAAGTCGCGTTTTGTATACTTGCTGATGTTTCCGGGTTCAATGTAGCTCTTAGGTCCAAATTCTGGATCCTCACTTATTCCCAGCATACTCAAGTAATCAAGCATATTCCTGACGCGAAGTCTGTCTTTCGGCGGTTTGTGGACAGCTTTCAACTTCATAGAATATAAGAGTCTTGCACCTTTTCCGCTTGATTTGTAGCACAGGAGTACAACATCATTGTTTGCCTTATATGACTTCAATGATTCATGACCCTGGATAAGGATGTATACTTTATCACTTTTACCCCGAGGAAATAAAACGTCGTCACGGGTGAATGTTGTCTTGTCAGGTAGAAGTATTCCTTCATACTGACTCCGTATTTTCATAATAATTCTGTACCGAGCAAGAGCTAATGGCTGATTGGCAATGGGGGTAGATTCGGTTGCTCCACAATCTTCACTGCTGCATTCCTCATTATTGCTGGATGGAGAAGTTGAAGGCGCTGGTTTCTTATCAGATGAGCTGATAGTTCCCAGTGATATCAGCAGCATTATGAACGTGAAAATAAACATCAACCGGCGGTATGAACAGCGTTGCGGAATAAGCATGATTTGCCTACTTTCCCTTTTTCTCTTTATTCAATACAGCCCACTCACAATCGGCAACTGGAAAACCGTATGTTTTGTACCATTGCGACTGCTCAGCGAGGCTTCTACCTTGAACATCAAAACCTTGCCTATGTTCGTCGAGTGACTCGGTATCTTTTGTAGTGAAACACTTTACATACAATACACTGTTACCATATATATACGAATAATCAACCAACCCCTGTCTCACTGACAAATCGTGTTTGGCAGAATTGCTGATGTTTTTCGGTATAGTGTAGCTGAAAGCTTTCCATTGGGGATCTGGCGTATTATCCCCCAGTAAGCTCAAGTAATCCAGCATATTCCTTACGCGAATCTTGTCTTTCGGTGGTTTGTAAACGATTTTTAGCTTCACAGAGTACAAGAGTTTTACGCCTTTACCTATCGATTTATAACATGCGAGCTTAGTTAGGGGGTAACCACTATGACGATTCGTAAACGCATAACCTTGTTTGAGGATGTAAACTTTATCACTTTGGCCCAGAGGAAACAAAACGTCATCACGCGTGAATAGTGACTCTTTGGGTAAAGGAGATACTCCAGATTGGTGCCATATTTGCATAAGAATTCGGTAACGCGAAAGAGCTAATGGCAGGTAGGCAGTCGGTGATGAACCAATTCCATTGGTATTACTCCAAGGGGAATCTGAGGGTGCTTCATTCCCATTACACAAGCTGATAGTTCCCAGTGATGCCAGCAGCAATATGAGCGTGAAAACAAACACCAACTGGCGGTATGAACGGCGTTGCGGTATAAGCATTATGAGCCTGTTTATTGTGGCAATCACAGCGGCACTCCTTTTATCTGTTATTCACTAAGAACCTTTGGCACTATAAAGGTCGTAAGACATGCGATTACATAGATCGGTAACATACACCAAAACCACTCTGTATCCATAGTGAAGTTTACTATAATTATCTTCAGAATCAAGGCCGCGACAAACCCCGATGCAAAAGCTGGGCCAGTGAGTAAGATAGCCATCCAAGCCTTTCCTGATCGCCATTGTTTGGTAACAATCATACCAACGATACCTGCAGTGATCGAACCGATCAACAATAGTGCAAGCATGAATACAGACATACCAAACATATGAATTGGATCCCGTTCTGCGCCACTTTTAAACCCAGCCGAAGTCATCCACATAAATATCGCAACACACGGAAATGCTTCAGCAAGGCAGACTCCCACCGCTGCATATAATCCAACTATGTTCCAATTGTGATTTTTCATATCTATATCCATTTGCCTGGCCTCTCAATAGTTATTATTACTCGACGAACTGTGTTTCTGCTATCATGCTGTCTGTTTATAGAATTGATGATATTTTTCTGGCAACAAGCAGGGCTAGTGCAGCACCGACTAGATAATGCACATTAAATATAAACATGGATACAAAGAAGCTATGGTCTCCTGTCTGGGCATATTTCACCGATTCTACGAGTGCTGTTCCTAACAATGAGCATGCCTGCAATAGCAATATCCAGTAAGTAATTATATAGAACCATCTGGAGCGATTTGATAATGCAGTAGTTGGTCTTCGGTTGTAAATGCTGTCTACTATTATTGCTATAACGGCAAATGGTATGAATATTAAGGCAGATTTATTGAATAGATCAACCAGTGTAGTGATTATATGAGACATTCGATGTCAATCCTTCACCGTTCATAGTTCAAACATTCAACTGATTTTTACCGGTTTTCCATTGATGTAATAATAGTAATGGAGCGAAGTATGCGCCAATCATTGCAAATACCGCATTAACAACATAGTATCCGGCTATACCAAGACTTCTGCCCGTGTTAAGTACTGGATTAGACAGCGTACCGAGTATGAAAATGACAGGTAAGAACATACATAATGCGATGCCTATTGATGAGCTGGCATTCAGTATGATGGTCACCCATAACTGCTGTTTCTTATATAAAAACAACAGAACTCTGATCGCGCCGACAATTGCAAAGATCGAAATGGTCATACATGCTGTTCGCACATAAATCCCATTGTATCCTCTGACGCTATGCGTAGTTAGTGTACGCAAAGATTCATAGAAAATAGAAATACAGATGCTGACTACGACAAGAGAGTAGATGACCACAAATGCGAGTCGTATATATTTCATCATAATAATCCATCTCCGTTTTGCATTATTTTCATCCCCATCAGTCCGGATACTCATACCGCAGATATACGGTAGTGTTTGAACTTGGTGGAGTCTCCATAAGCAATCTGACTGAAGGCCTGCGTTCTATCTCCGTTCGGTTTGATTTAATGAACCACCTGAATGCAACATAGTGTTTGATAGAACTGGGTTTCCACCAATTTTGTGGTGGATGAATACTATCGTCTATTTCAAATCTGCTTGTCGATGATCTCTCACTTTTCGATGGAAATGCTTCTGTTAAGCTCCGGACTGATTTTTTGTCCAATTGCATGCTGACAAGCATATCCGTGTTCATGAATGAATGATAGTAGAAGCCAACAATCTTAGCGCTGCCAGGAATCGTAATACCAGCCTTTTTTGAGATACTCTCAATTGATGGAAATGCTGTATATAGACGATGTAACCAAACACCATATGCAAGAATACAGATTATGAACAGTGTCTTAAAACCAATATTCAGGATATTTCTGCTATTTTCATGCATGTATCAACCTCCTGACTAAGCGGCTGGTGCATACCAGGTTGCGGTATATGTTTGCTTATTATAGCAGTCACAGTGGTGCTCCTTTGTTACCTTGCTTCGGCAGTTCCGTTGCACTCGACTACCGAAGGAACTAAGGCAGCAGAGAAACATACTTTTCTGTTCGTCCTACATCCTTCCCTTGCCTATCTTACTTCGACGGTTGCATTTCACTTGACTGCCGAAGGAACTAAATGGTGCAATATCAGTCTTCTCGTTAAATGTCCTATTACCAATTAATTGTTTATGCTATCCGACTAAGACTACATATGTAAACTACTACATTATGCACAGAATGTCAAGCGTATGGTCGTAGATTGGCTAGCAGGACGAATTTGACGGAAAGACAACTGCAGGATAGAGATTATGTTGGTTCATTTTGGTAGCTGGGTCCATTATAGGTATTCTAATTTCCAGCATTTTAACACTTTACCTTTTGTGTTCAATTTGAAAATCTTCGCAATATAGTAATTGCAGTCTGTGACGTAAAGATTGTTTTGTTTATCTATTGCAACAGCACCTAGTATATATGAACTGGCAATTGGCCATTTTGCCAGCAAAGTACCTGCAGTATTGTATTTATAGACAGTGTTATAAAAGGCCCCAGTTACGTATATATTGTCATGACCATCAATACATATACCAACGGGATCTGTCCGCGTGTTCATTTTATTCATTGATTTTGCGAAATCTCGGATAAATGAACCGTCTGTTCCGTATTTGTGGACACACCGTTGAAACCAATCTGTCACATATGTACATCCCTGAGAATCAACAGCCAAGTACATAGGAAATGCGTGGTTCGGATCTCCTGCAGTATACCATCTAGATAACAATTCCCCTGATGGGCTGTATTTCTGCATGCTGGATTTAGGGCCTCCAGATACATATATGCAACCTTGAGAATCAACTACTACACCTTGAGGTGATGTGTAATTCTCATGACCACAATCCAGCGTAAATTGTAAAAGAAACTCTCCCTTTGCACTCATTTTTACAAGCCGTGCATATAAATTATCTGGTGCAACAAAACTTATATCGACCAAGTATACATTGTCGTCTGCATCAGTTGTGACACCAATTGGACACTCCAGGTCCTTCTCACCAATCCTTTTCCAGGTCTTCATTACTCTACCATCTGGTGAAAGCTTTGAGATTCCTTTTGGGTAACCTATATATATATAACCTTTGGAGTCTACCGCGATTCCTGTAAGAAATGAGATATTGCTCATCAGTTTAGGTATCTCTTTTTTGGTAGGTACCTGGTGCTTATTTACAGAACGAACCGTATTTGCTCCATATACGTGATTTGGTTGAATACAACTAAACATAATGCACATAGTGACTAATAAGGTAACTTGAAACATTATATATACCATCCACTTTCGTCAGAGATTTTATTGTGAGTAAATAAAGACATTATGCTGAAAGATTGCCTCCTCTTTTGCATCGGCAGTTTCGTTTCACTTGACTGCCGAAGGAACTGAAATTGTATTGGGTTAGAGTATATACACTGGAGATATGTATCTCTTACCGTCATATAAGATCACACACCGCATATGCCTCCCCTTTGCCAGGTTGATGCAGGATGAGATGTTGTGCCCATCTGGCTGTACTTCATGGGGAGGACTTGTGAGGACTTGCTGTCTGGTCATAGCCAGGGTGCCGATGGATGCTGGGTCGTTGATGGAGACCCAGTTCAGCTCTGCGTTTTTGCCGGTATCCTCGAACACCGCGATTGCACTTTGGATAGTCTTCGTTCCCTGCTCCTTCGTGCTTACACTGTAATTGACTATCGAATTATTTTCACGCGATAGTGTTATCGTTATGTCCAATCCTGGGATGTCGTGAAAGTGACACTCGAATTGTGGGAAACTGTTGTTCGGGTCGGGCAGCACAATTCCATTCTTTCGCACATACATCTGCTTTTCCTCATCCCACCTGCATCCCAGCGCCAGGAATTCTTTATGATATTTATCATAGTCCGCCCAGTCGATACAACAGCAGCACGGCTTGGTGGCTTTGGGACGATATGCTGTCCGCACGAGGGTAAGAATTTCTTGTAATGCATCTCTATCGTCATATAAATAGGGTACCGGAAAAAGAGTTTTGTCCGGATCGACGCGAGAACAAGCAATGAGTTTTTTGCTGACGGGGAATGGGTCGTCAGGTGGCCGAAGTTGCTTGTGTCTTATGATCCATTCACTTTTGTGTTTTTGCAAATATTCTTTGAACGGTTCTCCCAATCCCATTAGCAATGCCCCACGACAAAGGTTGAAAGGCACATCGTCTATTGTCATCACTGGAAATGTCGGCCACTTCCTTCTATCTTTGGGAGGTGCAGGAGTAATAAGACCAATTCCCGGAACTGGGAAAACTCCATCCGGTAGTTTGGATCTGAACATCGTCCGCACAAGCCAATATAGCCAGATGTCTTCGTCAAAGCCATCAGCCTCTATTCGGGTATATTCCCCGATTATGGCAAGCGCCTTTTCCTGCCCCTTTGGGATCAAAAGGTTGGATGCCTGGACTAGGTGCAATGAGTCCGATCTGGACCAGAAACCCTTCTCATAACCAGGCGGACGATACATTCGACGCATCGCCTCGACCAGTTCAGCATCACTAATCAATTCTGATGAAGGTGGATCACCATGGCTACCGACCACGTATTCTACCTTTCCTGCTTGGAACTCGACGGATCCGAGGGTTGCCAGCGTGTTATGCCCGTTTGTGCCATAGTACCAGGTCCCATACCCATATTCCCTGTCAATCGAGTTATATGAAGGCAAGACATCATCCGGCGG
This sequence comes from Abditibacteriota bacterium, assembly GCA_942493375.1. GTDB lineage: Bacteria > Armatimonadota > UBA5829 > UBA5829 > UBA5829. The sequence continues at coordinate 3,316,766 of OW818698.1, forward strand.
CCCGAGTATATCTCTCACCTGTGCTTCAGACCAACCAATCTGGACCTTATCCATTGCATGATAGAAGGCGGCGCGACTTTCTCGAGCAGGGAACGGTGTATCGCAGACCGCTCTCTCGGGTGCAGAAAGAACCCCTCCAAAGACGATAAATAAACCAAAAACAAACCACATAATCATAGATTGTCTGCGACCACACATATCTTGCTCCTTATGATGACTGCTCATTGAACTGGTATTGGTTAACTCAAGGGCATATCTATAAGCCAATTACATTTTCACATAAACAAATATCTCATCTACAAAGTGATAACGAAATGGTATAATACCAACAAAACTGCACTTGCCAATGTTTGTAAGTATAAAATACTCTTTAGCTTGGTCCATATTCCACCAATATAGGCCGTCTGTGAGACTACACGGTATTGAACTGCGCTTATTGTATTTAATCTGTTGATAACCGGAAAGCTGCATCACTTCATGTACTGCTTGTATGTTTTCGCACGTATATACCGCAAAAAGGTACCGATCCTGAAGTCCTCCCACATAACGCGAGTTTTGAAGCACACATTCATTCGGTAACTCTAGATCACTTATAGCTGCTACATTGGCTGGGCCTGGATGTGTAGTAATAAATCCCATCCCCTCAGACACCCAGAGTGCACACGAAGCAATTATCCAGACTGCAACAGTAAGCAGTGTTATGCTGCCGTGTTTTCTCAAAGAATCGCTTTGTTCCCTTTTTAGATAATACCGTCGAATCCAGGAACCGATCAGAAGCACAATCAACATCCAGGTAACAGGTAACAAAAAATAGCGATGATATATTGTTGAATCCGACAGATTGAATATGGCCGCAAATGGCTTTGTTGGGAAATACAGTGCTTGCTCCAGCGGCAACCCAATCTTCGGTGTAACATTTCCAGCAAGTGTGGCTAAGCCAGAAGCTAGAAAAGCTGATACATATATTAAACCCAACAGTATGAGTTTGCTTGTTGTTTGACCTTTGGCAACATTGTTATTCGGGTCTTGCATCATTGTCCTTCTCTCTCAGCTAGAGGAGTAGCCACGATATTTATCCTCGCTCCATTGGAATAAGCAACCTCATCTCCTTTTGGTGACCAGGCGAAAGGGCATCCGAGAGCGGGCATGGCGTCTGGATTGACCTGTGGGGGGAGATGGGCTATTATCTTTCTCTTTTTAGTGTAAGGATCAAAAAGCATCAGTTCCCATTTGGCATTTTCTTTTGTCCAGGAATTCTGGATCCATAAAAGTCGCATTCCGTATGGAGTTGTGCGTGGGAAAAATATGCTTCCTGTGTCTATAGTAGCTAGCTGGGTTGCTGGAGCGTCAGATTTTTCATGCCATAAACTCATACCGCCTTCTTTGTCTCCCGCCACATAATAATCACCAGGCCATTGAGGAGTGCTGATAGTTGCCCTTGCTGCAATATGAATCGGTAATGGCTTGACCTCCAAATCATCTGTTTTCATTTGATATATAAATACCACGTTCGACGATGCCTTATCCGATCCAACCGACTGACAGAGTCCGGTGAAATATAGACACTGTGTATCCGGATTATAGTTGACATCATCTGGTCCATTCCACTCGGGATGAGATCTTGACTGGAACAAATTGATCTGCGTTTTCATTAATTTGCTGGTCTTTCTGCTTTGGATATCGGTTGTGTAGAGTCTGCAACCATTTGTCGCCCATCCCAGTTTCTGCTTTGACAGCCAAAACAAACCCACGGGAATGCCATCTCCACGATCACCTACTTTTGCAGTATATAATAGCCTGGGAGCACCTAACTGTGTGTCGACTGACACCAGCCATATAGACGCTTTATCGGGGGTGTCCCCTTCACCTTGCATGGATTTGCCATGCATATCAGGTGTTGCAACGAATGCAATAGTCCGACCATCCGGTGACCAGACTACAGATGAGAGTATATGGTCTTTGAGAGTTCCCCAGGCAAGGGATTTAGTCTTCTCATCAGCTATCGAGAAACTAACCTTTACGACTACGGCAATGAGAATAATCAGTGCCAACAAGCGAACCAGGACTTTCACTATTAACCTCACAATATACTTTGACGTCCATCACTTACATGGAAACATTATTAAAATTGATATAGGGTGAAAGAGGTCAAATCATTCATGCTTGTTTTCTAGATTTATCCTCCATCGTTGCATTTCAGTTCCTTTTGCATTCAGCTCTATAACACTGAATTCCCACATATCCTGGCGAGAATCTGTAACATACAGACTAGCGCTAGTATCTATAGCAATAGAACCTAATCTTGGAATTTCGTCTATACTCCACGTCTTCTGTAATATTCCATCGGTCTTAAACTTGGTAACTGCAAATAAACCCATATCAGTAACATATATGTTGTCGTGATGATCAATACAAATACCTGCAGGCAAAGAGGCACCAGATGAATCCTTCACTGGAAGAGGAATGTTTTTAACAAAGGATCCGTCAACATTATACTGACGTAAATAGGATGCCCAGAGATCAGCGACATATATATGTCCTTTAGTATCAAGAACGATTCCAACGAGGTTAGCCCTTTTCATGCCGGTAGCTATATTCCATTTCAGTAATAATTTACCCGATGGACTGTATTTACATATAATTGCACTAGGATTACTAGCTATATAGATGCATCCGTGAGTATCTACTGCAATAGATGGGCTATGTAGGTGCGGATTATCGCTGCATTTAATTGGGAATTGCATTAAACACGTTCCCTCACTATCCATCTTGATAATTCTCGAATTACCTTTATATGCATAATCAACTAAATATATGTCATCTTTTGCATTGATCACAATCCCTCCCAAACGGTTTAATATCTTCCCGCCAATACTGGCCCATGTTTTAACAACTTTACCCTCAGGTGAAAGCTTAACGAGTTTTCCAATTGTGCTAATATATATGTAATTGTTAGAATCAACCGCGATCCCCTGAGGATATAGACCGTTCCATTGAATTGTCCATTGATCAATAGGATTAACCTCTAAATTATTCTTAAGTATCTGATGTCCTTTTTCAGAAATTCTTGGACAAGTGGAACAGTAAACATTGGACATTACAAACAACGCCAACACAACATATGAAAAAAAACGCGACCAATATTTCAACATCAACTACCTCCATTATTGCAAGAAAACAATCAGTACCAATAAGCGAACCAAGACTTTCACTATTAACCTCACAATATACTTAGAAGATCGTGGGAGACTGAAGCTTCACTTGGTATGTGCTTCAATCGTCTCCACTGCATTGCATGCTTGATATGCTACTCGTTCGTCTGGATCTTTCTCCATTCTTTTTAATGCCGGGATACTTCATGGATCTTGAAGTATCAATAGACCCAGAACGGCTCGTAATCGCATGTAAGAATCCTGATGGTCTGTTAGCGCTATCAAAGTGGGAACTGCACGCCTATCTCTTATGCTTCCGAGTGAAATACTCCATGAAATCAGACTACTTTTAGGAACTGTATCTGAAGCCTGCCAAGTATCCCCAATAGCCATGCATATATCAGGAACTGCATTTGGTCCGAGTTTGGTTATCGCATCGAAATCAGGCTGGCCATGCCTGTAGTTAGAACGATCGTGAATCACATGCCACCTGTGCGAGAGTGCTATGAAACCGGTTCTTTCTAGCCAGATACGCATGAGTTCTCTCCTTATGATCAGGTAACACAGTTACGGCTGCCAGTGAGCAGTGATCTGTCCGTTTTTGCTCAGATAGGTATATACAATTCGTTTGGTGGTAACATCGATGATCCTGAGTTTGTCGGGACTGCTAGATGTGCGGATGCATATGTACTTACCACTGTGCGACCAGGCAATATCTGCCCACGGCATAGGCTCATTATATTCAGTGTCTGGGATAAGTTTGAGTTCAGGCATTTGTTTTGCATTTATCAACCTGATTCTCTTATGTTTTTTCATATCCCACAGAGAAATCCCGGAATCGCTGCAGAAAACAAGCTTTGAACTATCAGGACTGGCAGACACTGCATATATACTTTCGCCACCGGCAGCCAGCAGTTTTGCCTTGTCTATCCCTCCTGATGAAGCCTTAACTTCCTGCTCTTCCTGGTCCTTAACGGCGGGAATTAACTTGCCACTCTTCACCAGATTCCACTCCCATATTCCACCGGGACCTTTTACTTCACTATATTTACCACGAGAAAACACTGTGCGTTTTGCTGAAGTAACTGCAAAGACCAACTTCTTGTTGCCATTCATCCACGTCAAGCACATCAAACATGCCGGATTCAAGCCACTGGAGCCAAATGAATACCACATGCCTGGATATGCAACCTCAAAAACAGCAGGATATTCCCCTCTACGCAAACAAGCCAGCATTGATCCATCGGAGCTGAACTGGGGCCTCAGATTCAGTGAAACATCAGCATCACTACCGTGTATCAATTGTCTTGTTTTCCCATTCCTTAAGTCGACCAGCCACAAACCGCCATCGCCTCTCTCCTCCTCCACGGTATCCTTATATGCCATACGAGATACTGCAACCGACATACCACCAGGACGCCAGGCGATTGAAGCATCGACAGCTCCCAGGAATCCTTTGGTAACCTGTCTCACTTTTTGTGTCTTCATATTCAGAATCATCAATTCAGATGATCCCCAGTTGCGTGGCTTACTCGCACCAACAAAGACTATTTTGCTTCCATCCGGATTAAAACAGAACTGGTAAGGTTGATAGGGCAGGGATATTTCATGCTGTTGGCCATTTGAACTCCAAACATACATCCGGCCATGCTTGCCTGATAGATCGCTGTACACATCGAGGAAACCAAGTTTGTCCGGATTCTTTTTCAGTTTCGCAGGTTTTCCAACCGGAAGTATTCGGATAGTCGAACCATAGGCATAGGCGATCCTATCACCCCTAGGCGACCAGGAAAATGGGCAACCCAAACCTGGAATGATGTCATACCAATAACGTGCGTCTGGTATATGCGCAATCACCCTGCGGGTCTTTGATCTGGTTTGATAGAGCACTATATTCCAGATATAAGATATTGTATCGGGTTTTCTCAATCTTGATTCTATCCACAGCAATTTGTCCCCATCAGGGGAAGGGCGTGGGAAGAATATTTTTTGTTCAATGTCCGGGTTTTTACCTTTTGCCAATCGTTTAGTATAGTTCTTTGGGTTTCCGGATGCATGCCAGAGATACATACCGTCTGCAGTCGGATATTCGTATCCTGGAGTATATAAATTTGGCTTATGTCTGTTCCTTTCATAATAATCCTGGGGGGATTCTGTGTAATGTCCAGCTATGTAGAAGTCCTGCCGATATTGGCCATTTACCTTTTGTGGGTTTGTCCAACTGCCCATGGTCATAAATGCATCGTATTTTGGGAACACTACACTTCTTAGCTTACTGTTCCTGATATTATATATGTAAATCTTGCTGCCAGGCCTTGCTAATCCTGATAAAAGCAGTTCTTGTGACCGTGGATCGTAGTATATATCATCAAACCCATAACTGTCCCAAAAAGATCGTGACTGTCCCAACACGACATTTGAATCGCTCAAGGTCTTTGTCTTGCCATTTTGTAAATCTGTAAAGAAGAGTTTGCAGTCTGATGTTGCCCAGCCTAATTTATTCCCAGTGAGCCAGAACAACCCAACTGGAGTACCATACCCTTTTCCCTTATTGACTTTCACAGTGCGCAGTAGCCTTGGAACACCGATACTATCTGACACACTCACAAGCCAGATGGAAGCTTTTGTGACCACGAATATTTCATCGTTATTTGCAGACTCCTTGGGTGTAGCTATAAATGCAATATTCCGACCATCCGGTGACCAGGCTACAGATGATACAACCTGGCCTTTTAGTTGCGACCAGCCTGTTGCAGCGCACTGGGCACTGGTTGGAATAAGCGATGCCACTATAGTAATTGAGAGAATAAACAGTAGTAATATGGGAATCGGATATTTCATAGTTGCACCTATTCTTGTGTGATTTTCCATAATCGCATTCTCTTACTGGTATCGCACGCACATACTACAGAAGGAACTGAAGGAAACCATAATTCTGCAGCCTCCGGTTCGGACTTCGGGCGACCGCTGAGGGATCGCCCCTACGGGTTGCAATGCGCGAAATTTATAGGACGTGAACTTATGCAAGTAGGTACTAGTCGCCAACATAATGTATGTAGATAGCCGCGTAGGCTGGGGATCCCAGATCAATGATTAATTCCATTCGTTCCCACTCATCTACTGTTATACCGCTTCTTTCTATACGGATTGCTTTGAAGTTTTGGATAGAATCCGGGTCCCACCATTGGTAGGTGCATGCGCTGTTTGTAATACCCAGTCTATCTGTTTTCGATGTCTTGATTTTGATGGAAGGCTTCCCGGATTTTGTTGTAGAAATTGATTTCAAAAATCCAGCTAAGTCCGCTTTATGTATGATAACTTTTGCATCGTAAAATGAATCTTGAAAGCTTGAATTGACACAGTGCTCCAATCGCGTCCGCCTTGGAAAGCTTATATTAGTAGCCTGGGTAAATTCACTGAGTGTGGTGTTATCTGTGTATGTAAATATGTTTTCCAAGGCATAACTCAACAATATGAATGCGATGCTACAGAATACAACAACACAAAAGAGTATGATGGACAATAATCTGGCAGTTTTTCTCAGAACAGCACGGAATTCTGTATCCATATACACCTCCTATCAATCATTATGAAAACCAGTGATATATCTCTATGATGTGTATCAATGACCAGGCTGCCAGTTGGCAGTGATTTGTCCTTTTTTGCTCAGATGCGTTCTCAGTCAGGCTGGTAGGCTGTCCAGATGCACAGTTTGGTCGCCGGGAGGAGAGTTTGGGCACTTACTCCTCGTTTATTGATTGTGTATTTACTAAGTGCATAACCCACAACGTCATCATACTCCTGTACTATTAAGCCGTCACCTTTGGGCGTCCATGCCAGGATGCTTCGTTTAATGTCCCACATGCCCCCCGTGTCCCAGTGTGCTAGAAGGCGTGGCTTGCAGGTCTGGGTGTCTATAATCCAAAGGTTTTCTGTGAGGCATAAGTGACCGGGACCATGCCAGCAAGTGTATAAGGCAGCAAGGCGTTTCTTGTTTTTATCGTAATGGAAGCTAGCTGATGTCCACGAGTCCCCGAGGTCCTTGTCCACGCGGAAGCGGGTAGTCCCACGGTTGGAGGTGAGATAGATGAAACCGTTCATATAGGAGGGAACGATGTCACTTGTTTTGCAGGGGCATACATTCCTGGTTGTTTTAGGGTGGGTTGTAAGCGTTCGCACCTTTCCTTTCATGTCTAGTTGCAGAATCCGGCTTAGCTCTATTCTATTCCCTTTATCAGACTGGGCAAGTTGAAGCCCACCGTCAATCGACCAGGAGGAATATCCCGGTTTGGCAAATGTGACCAATGTGCGGACAGTGTCTGTAGCTGGTTCGTATGACTGTAGATAGCCACGCTTCATCAAGCGTTCAGGAGGTTCAGAATAGTCTGCGTCTTTAGCTATAAGCAGCCGTGGTTTACCAGTATCCCAGGCAACACTATCGCTTAGACTAACACCCTTAATGCGCCGCATTGAGTGATCCTTAAAGCTCCACACCCAGTATGAGGAATCGATAAATGTATCCTTCACACTACCATTTAAGTCTCCGCTGCCACACTGGTATTCCGTCTTGCCGTTTGGGTATGTGACTACAAAAATGCAGCTAGCACCAATGAGAAGGTATGCGCCATCGGGTGATGGAACAACAGTTTCAATCCGCGCCTTAAAATCCTTAGGCATTGAGCTATGTGAGACTAGAAGAGATGTTTTACCAGAAACTAAGTCCTTTTGCCAAACATCGCTCCGTGCGGTTATAGAATCTGCCGGCAACGTGACGTATAACACCTTGTCTGCGTGGGCTGCGGACAAGGCTGAGAGTAAAAATATGAGAGAGAAAACCAACGCCAAACGACAGCGCGAACGATTATGATTTAGCAACTTAATGAGTATGTTTATTATTATAATCACAACGGTTCTCCTTTTTTACTTTCTTCTGAACAAGATTTTTAGGATTATGGGATGGACAGGATTTTCTGTTTTTTTACTGTCGGATGTCATTGTACCCTGTTTGCATATCCAGACTCTCCCCATGCCGATCTGGGGATCGGCGTTCCCAGGTTATGGGTTTCTTGCACAGCGGAAACCGTAGCTGTGGAAGCTGTATGTTGGGGGGCCGTAGGCGCGGCGGGCGCATCGTTCGTTGTTTGCGATATTGTCGTTCCACGAGCCTCCCTTTAAAGAGTGTTCAATGCCATGCTTTGGGCCTGTTGGGTTTTTTGTTGGGGTGTTATCGTAGTAGTGCCCTCCATACCAGTCAGAACACCATTCCCATACATTGCCAGCCATATCCATACACCCATACGGACTTACGCCATCCGGATAGCTTCCGATGGGCTGCGGCCTATGTGGGTCTTTGGAGGCTTCATTACATTTTGATGTGTCGAACTCATTACCCCATGGAAACATCCGTCCATCAATGCCGCGTGCCGCTTTCTCCCACTGAGCTTCGGTAGGCAGCGTTGCCCTTGCCCACTTCGCATAAGCTGCGGCATCTTGCCAGGTAACATTAACAATTGGATAATCATCATCCCAGCCCCATCTAGGCGTCGGCGGCATTAGTCTCCCGGTTTTTGTGCAAAACTTTCTATACTGGGCTACGGTTACTTCATTCTTGTATATCCAGTAGCCTTTCAGATAGACCTTGTGCATTGGTTTTTCGTTGATATACCACTCTATCTTGAATTTCGGATCTTCGGCCAGCGATTCTGCTATCTGATCATCACTGCTGCCCATCCAGAACTCTCCTGCCGGAACCCACATCATCTTGGCCCTGTCCATTTTATTGATGCGCCAGTCACCAATTCTCTTTCCCGGCTTTATAGTATATCTGCGTTTGGTTGTTATTTTAGTATTCTTTTTACTGTTCACTGTTGATGTTATAAGCCGGGTTCCATCTTTTAGACAGTAGTTGGCTGTATCACCGAATTGCCTTTTGCATTTTGGACACACATGCGAAGCCTGAACTCCGGAGGCTAAGCAGACAATACACACTAGTACCAGAACAAAATTTCTTACTCGCAACATATATCATTCTCCTTGCAGCCCGGTTTATTCACGAAGCCTCGAATAGAGCAAGTTAACAGTAATTGTCATCCTGAGCCCCCCAAGTTGGGGGAGCCAACTTGGGGTTCAGGATGACAATTACACACCTCGTCAGGATAACTTCTGGCCTACTTTCTTCTTCGCCACATTGCTCCGCCCATACAGCTGATCCCACAGACAAGGGCCATCAGGCTGGAGGGTTCGGGGACTGCTTGGACGGTCACTCTGAGGGACCCGGCATTGTCGGAGAGATTGCCTCCATAAGAGTCTGCGTTCATACCGAGCCAAAGCTTCCCTGACGATGGCATGCTAACGGTAACATCCGATCCGAGTAATACCATATTACTGATCTGAGACAACCTGGCAGCATAATCCTCATTACCATATAACGAAGGAGTAAGGGCATCCGGACCGATATATGCGATCAACGCACCTATATTGCTCGTTATAGATGGTGCACCGCCTGCTGCAGGATCCGGGGTGCCATCGCCAAGGTTGTTCGGATTGAGCCACTGGTCAAACCAAAGTGTAGTGCTGCTGCCCTCGGCTCCATAGTAACCCTCCGGCGTCCAGGCAGTCCAAGCCCCTGTTGCTGTGACATGAATAATGTCTCCAGCGGACACGGTGAGTCCGGTATCGGTCCAGAAGTCAGAATATGTCCAGGCCCCCGGCACTGTAACAGTGACAGCATTTGCGATGGAGGCAGAGAGTATTGCTGCCAATAAGATAATCAATACCGCATTTAACTTTTTCATTTTTTCTCTCCTTTTAGGTAAGATTGTTGAATGGAATCCATGGATGTTCATTACTCTAATCAAGGACATCAAATTACGTTTTTCACCGCCTTTCGCAATCAATTCGTTCTTGTCTAATTATGCAATAAACGTTTATTGATTTCGACCTTGTCTACTCATGTAAACTACTACATTATGCACAGAATGTCAAGTGATTTTGCGTAGATTTGGGTTGCTGGCTGAATAGCCACGGCAGGAACGGACTTTTTTATGGTTCGGCGGTCAGTATCTTCTCCGGTATTATGTCATAGTCCATAATCATGTGCACGCCTACTATAAACTATATATTTGTTGTTGCCTGATATACCTGTTGGCTCTCCTCCAGTGAATTGCTGCTGCAACTTTCCATCTCTTGTGCTGAACACTTTGACGGCAGTCAAGCTTCGCGATTGTATTGAGGAGATCAACAGTTTACAGTCACGAGAGAATATTGAGGAGTCAAGACCATAAAAATCCTTTATTCTCACCATGCGTTCCATTATTTTACCGGTCTGATTGAAGCGCTTAACATACCATTTGTTGCCTTTGTTGATAAGAACATGGATTTTGCCATCATCAGATATTCCAATCTTGCGTAAGTCATACAGGGACAGTATCATTTGCTTCTTCCCACTAATGCTATCCAGCATATAGACACAGGATTTGTCCTGGTATGTAGACCCCGCCACAGATGCATATATGTTTCCGTCATTCATGAATTGAATTGGAACTCCTGTTATTGGTTTTCTCTTGTAGATTTGTTTGTTCATTACATCGTAAATGATAGTTTCGCTACCCAACGCAGCAAGGTATCTGCCATTTGGTGAATAGATAAGTGCACCGATATTGGAATCAGAATCCACACGGATTATCTGTCTTGAAATTCTGGTACCCAGATGCATTATGCTTACCGAGTTTCCATCAGTATTATATGCAAGGTCCTTGCCATTGGGGGAGAATACCAACTTACTGTAGTAGTATGCACTGCTTCGAGACATCTCTTTTATGATCATTCCGGTCGGCAGTTCCCACACCATGGTTTCAGTATTGAATGAATTTGTATCAAAACGTGGTATCCTTACTGTGGCCGCCATCCAGTGTCCGTCATTTGATATCGCAACAGATTCAGCTGTATATTTGCGTGAGAATGCTTCTCTGCCGGATTGGATATCTGCTACGGTCAGATTTGGACAATTATTCCATTTGACTATAAATGCCGCGGGACAAATGGCAATCATTACACACGATGTAAAGACACACGGAATAGCAATCCAGTTCCCTTTGAATCTACATGAGGCGGTCAACTGGTAGATTTGGCGTGTAACTAGACCTAATCCGACGACGAACACCACTATGTAGAAAAGATTGGCGAAGAACGCCAGCCTATTATCCAGCACTTGAAAACCTGCCAGGACAAGTAGTACAGCACAGATCATAGCTGCTATCTTTGCACTGGCAACGAGGATCGTTCGAGAATACTTACCGGGAACCCTCGTTAACGAACCCAGTGCAAATAATAGACTAATCACTCCAGCCACCAGAAATGTCCAAAAGTGATATTGAACATACCACAAGTACATTTTGATAAAGTAGAAATCTGAAAAATGGACTCCGAATACGGCTAGCGCCATGGCTATAACGGAGAGTCCATAGGAGAGCAACCCACACGTAATCCTGACTACAGCTGTTCCTGGGTTATCATTTGGTAGATTGATTTTTGTGTTCATATCACTTACCAACTATCTTTGCGCTTTTCAGCCTTTCAATTCCATTCTTGTTCTGATAACTGAGCCGTAATGATGGTTGAGATGATCGACATTTCAGCCACATTACAAACTCCTGGTCAGCACTGGGGAATGCAAGGAGGTTATAGTATGCATCCCCTTCCCCCTCAGCTTGTGAATGTCCCAGAATGCTTTCAACTTGGGATTTTGTCATGCCTTTATGAAGATGATTAGTAAGCAAATCATTTATCATCAATGCACGCCGGTTATCGCGAGCCGGACCTATGCTTTGTCCACTATATTCGTTTGCATCATCCCATATTGTTTTATCAAACGGAACACTGCGCCATCCGCTCAGATAGACCGGATGTGACCCCGCAATATCTATAATGCCAAAATCGAACCATGAGAATATTGCCAGCCCTACAACGATAACCAGTGTAATTGTAAGAAATAGCCAGCGAAGCTTTCTGTTTTGCATGGTTGCGATTATCAGATTCATTTATTCATACCAGGGATCACTTTTTTCTTATCACCTTTAGCGGACAGCTCGCAATCAGCAACGGGGAAACCGTATTTCTTATACCATTGTGACTCCTCAGCTGGATTGTCACCTTGAACATCGAAAGATTGCATATGTTCATATTTGAACCAGAGTGACTCGTTTACATCAGGATGGAAATGGTGTACATGCATTACACTAATCACAGGTTCATACGAATAATCAACCAACTCCTGCTTGAGTGACAAGTCGCGTTTGGCATTCCGACTGATGTTTCCAGGTATAGTGTAGCTGTAAGGACCATATGGGTAGGCCACCACACTATCCCCAATCAGGCTCAAGTAATCAAGCATATTTCTTACACAAATATCATCTTGCGGTGGTTTGCGAACGAGTTTTAGCTTCATAGAATATAGAAGCATTACGCTTTTACCATTCGATTTGTAGCATGCGAGTCTAGCGATGGGATAACCGTCTTTCGTAGATTCATGACCCCGGGTAAGAATATATACTTTTCCACTTTGACCCCGAGGAAACAGAACATCATCTCGCGAAAACAGTGTCTTATCAGGTAACGGAGATTTTCCAGTTTGACGCTGTATCTTCATAAGAATACTGTACCGGGCAATAGCTAATGGCTGATCGGCGATGGGGGTTGATTCAATTGGTCCACAAACATCACTGTTGCATTCCTCATTACTGCTGGATGGAGAAGTTGGAGGCGATGATTTCTTACCACACGAGGTGATAGTTCCCAGTAGTGCCAGCGACATTATGAGCAAGAAAGGAAATACCAACTGGCGGATTGAACGGTATTGCAGTATAAGCATAATCAGCCTACTTTCCCTTTTTCTTTTTATTCAATACAGTCAGCTCGCAATCGGCAACGGGGAAACCATATTTCTTATACCATTGTGACTGCTCAGCCAGGTTGTCACCTTGAACGTCGAAAGATTGCATATGTTCTGGTTCGTCGATTGATTCGGCTGTCTTTGAACTGAAACAATGTACGAACAATACACTGATAACAGGTTGATACGAATAATCAACTAAATCCTGCTTTAGTGACAGGTCTTGTTTGGCGTCCTTGCTAATGTTTCCAGGTACAACGTAGCTATAAGAGGGGTAGATATCAGCACCATACCCCAGTAAACTCAAGTAATCAAGCATATTCCTCACACAGATCTTTTCTTTCGCCGGTGTGCGAACGATTTTCAATTCCACACAATATAGGAGTTTCACACCTTTGCCACTCAATGTGTAGCATGCGAGCTTAACGAGAGGATAACCGTTTTCTGTAGAGTTATGCCCCTGGGAAAGGATGTAAACTTTATCACTTCGACCCAGAGGAAATAATACATCGTCACGCGTTCCCAGTGTCTTGTCAGGTAAAGGAGATACTCCAGTTTGATGTTCTATTTTCATAAGCATACGGTATCGTGCAAGAGCTAATGGCTGATGTGCGATGGGAGATGATTCGATTGGTCCACAAACCTCGCTGTTGTGTTCCTCTTTACTGCTGGATGGAGAAGTTGAGGGCGCGGATTTCTTCCCACATGAGCTGATAGTTCCCAGTGAGGTCAGCAGCACTATTAGCGCGAGAATAAATGCCAACTGGCGGATTGAACGGTATTGCAGTATAAGCATAATCAGCCTACTTTCCTTTTTCTTTTTTGTTCAATACAGTCAGCTCACAATCGGCAACGGGGAGGCCGTATTTCTTATACCATTTATACTCTTCATCAACCTTAGTTCTCGAGTCGTCAAATGGGATGTCGAAGAACTGGCTGTGTTCATATTTACTGGCGGACTCTGTTGCTTTTGAATTGAAACATTTTACATACAACAAGCCGTTATAGGGAACATACGAATATTTGACCAACCTCTGCCTCAGTGATAAGTCGCTTTTGGCAATACTGTTGATGTTTTCTGGTAAAGCATAGCTGGAAGGCCTCCATTGGGGATCTCCCTCACCATTTCCCAGCATACTCAGGTAATCTAGCATATTCGTTACGCGAATTTTGTCTTTCGGCGGTTCATAGGCTTTTGTTAGGTTTACAACATATACGAGTCTCAGGTCTTTACCTACCGATTTGTAGCATACGAGCTTAACATCAGCTTCCTGGGTAAGGATGTATACTTTGTCACTTCGACCTTGTGTAAAAAATACATCGCGAGCCCAGAACGTTAGGCTCATGGGGAAAGGAGATTGTCCAGTTTGGCGCTCTATTTTCTCAAGCATACGGTAACGTGCAAGAGCTAATGGCTGATTTGCGATGGGAGATGATTGGATTGAATTATCCCCACCACAGTCCCCCTCACTACTTGATGGGGAGGTTGTGGATGCTGCTTTCTTCTGATACTTTTGTTTCCCACCTTTTGCAGTCAACTCGCAATCAGCAACGGGAAATCCAAAAGCTTTATACCAATGTGCAGGTTGCTTCGGAATGTCGAAAGCCAGCTTAGGTTCATTTCCGTCGAGTGTTCCGATTGTCTTTGAATTGAAACACTGTACATACAATCTATAGATATCAGTGTCATTATCAGAAACATATGAATAGTCAACCAAATCTTGACACAGTGACAAGTCGCGCTGAGCATCGAGGCTGATGTTTCCGGGTACAGGGTTACTCTCAGGGCTCCATTTGGGGTTTCCCTTTATGCCTCCCAGCAGACTCAAGACATCAAGCATATTCCTGACACGAATCTTGTCTTTCGCCGATTTGTAGACGATTTTCAGTTCCACAGAATACAGGAGTTTTACACCCTTATCCGTCGATATGTAGCACGCGAGATCAACAGGGTGAGGACCTTTAACGCCAGGATCAGTGTTCATGGAAAGTATGTACACTTTGTCACTTTGACCCTTGGGAAACATTACATCATCACGCATGTGAAATGGATTCCAAGGAAAAGGGGGTTCTCCGGTCTGACGCCATATTTGCATGAGAATCCTATACCGCGCAAGAGCTAATGGCTGATTGGCGATAGGCTCATAAACATCACTATTAAATTCTGCTTTGCTACTCGACGTTACTTTCTTCTCAGACGAACTGATTGTTCCCAATAATGCCAGCGACATTATGAGCAAGAAAACATAAGCCAATCGGCGATATGAATGGTATTGCGGTATAAGCATAATTAGCCTACTTTCCTTTTTTCTCTTTATCTATTACAGTTAGCTCGCAATTGGCAAGTGGGAAACCGTATTTCTCATACCATGGATCCATCCCTGCAATGACAAAAGATTGCATATATTTCAATTCGTCGATTGACTCGGTTACCTTTGAATTGAAACACTGCACATATAGTACACCTATATAAGGAACATAAGAATAAGCAACCAAATCCTGACTCAGCGACAAGTCGCGTTTCGCCCACTTGCTGATGTTTCCGGGGACAACGTAGCTGGTAGGTCCAAATTCTGGATCCTCACTAATTCCCAGCAGACTCAAGTAATCAAGCATATTCCTTACACGAAGTCTGTCTTTCGGCGGTTTGTGGACAGCTTTCAACTTCATATAATATAGGAGTCTTACACCTTTTCCCTTTGATTTGTAGCACAAGAGTACAACATCATTGTTTTCATCCAATGACTTCAAGGATTCATGACCCTGGATAAGGATGTATACTTTATCACTTTTACCCCGAGGAAATAACACATCGTCACGGGTGAATGTTGTCTTGCCAGGTAGAGGTATTCCTTCATATTGGCTCCGTATTTTCATAATAATGCTGTACCGTGCAAGAGCTAATGGCTGATTGGCAATGGGGGTTGATTCGGTTGCTCCGCATACCTCACTGTTGCATTCCTGATTACTGCTGGATGGAGTAGTTGGAGGCGTTGATTTCTTACCACACGAACTGATAGTTCCCAGTGATGTCAGCAATAATATGAGCGTGAAAACAACCGCCAACTGATGGTATGAACTACGTTTCGGTATAAGCATAATGAGCCTGTTTCTTATAGCAATCACAGCGGCGCTCCTTTTCTCTTGCTTCGGCAGTTGCTTTATACTCGACTACCTGACCGGAATCCATCTCAGTTTCATGACCTCTTCCCTGCGCCACCATTTTACGTGGCTGTCGGTAAAAGAGATATTGTCACCTTTGTTGTGCCTGGGTTGTGGGGGAGTATTTCCAGGCTGCCTTTAAGGTTCTTTCCGGGAATAGAGTCGAACATTAGCACCACTTCACCGGGATTCTGTATCTGGTTATGTTTGTATCCTGCAAGTCCAGAGTTTATTGCGTATGATGGGAGATCAGGATTTCTGGCACTAGGACAGATAAGAACGTTCTTGTTTTTGATATAGGGATCCAGGGCTTTATTCCAGTTTGTTGTTGGAGGTAGTGAATCGTCATAATCCTGAGTATAATGCATAGTCGCCGATCCCAGTTGTTTAAGATTGTCCATGCATGTAATGGGACGTATTGATTCGGGACCTTTGGCCAATATCGGGAATAGAAAAGCAACCATTAATATCATTATCACCCAAATCACTATGAACTCGATTGGACTTAATCCCACCAGCAAGCCTCTGCTTCTTGCATTTTGTATAAGAGCTGCAACACCAAGCAATATGCTCAGCATAAATAGAAGCAGCCCCAGATTTAGCAGGATGGCGTTTTGATTATGTTCTATTGACGACTCTAAAAAAACGCCGCATCCAAAAGCAGCAATTATCAATGAAATGGTCATCAATGGATTGAACCTGGGCTTTGGGTCAATTGTATTCTTGTTTTTATCTTTATCCATTATTGTTTCTTACCTTGGTTTGGTAGTTCTGATTCACTATTAAGGTGGAAAAGGTAAACACGCACCTAAATTGGCAATGGCTGCAAATATCAAGACAGGCAGCAAAATCAATATAGACAGACTCAAGTTAACAGGTTTTGAGCGGATAACCGCATAATAGCCTGTGATGATCAGATAAATGATTCCTGGGAGCATATTTAACCACAGCAGAATACCATAACTGCCACTGGATGGAGGGGACAATACCCACAGGCAGTCTAAAACTAAACCGCTCAACATCAATAACAAACCAAATGTCCAGAACCAAACATTTCTTTTCATATTCCACTTATCCTGACTTGATTCCAGTTAAGCTATAGATCGACAGTATTCTTACTCGCGTCCAACAGCATTTGCGAAATATTGAATTGCCCAACATTGTTGGAATCAAAGTTTATATTTTTGTTCTTTCGATAGTCGAGTAAAACCGAACTACCGAGGCCATGTTTATTAATTCGTTCATTCGAACTCCACCACGTATCCCAGCATGAGTGTATTTTTGTTGGAATCGTTCCATTCTCCGGTTGGGCGTAGTTCCAGGCGGTCTTCGTTGTTTAGGGTGTTGTTGGGTTCTTCGGCGTACCAGTTTGTGTAGTTCCATTTTTCTCGGGTGATCCATCGCCAGCCGGTGTCCGGTTCTTTGCTATTTGGGCGTTGGTAGGCTCCTATCCAGTAGGTTATGGTTTTGTCCAGGATACTGGTTATGAAGTCGTTCTCTTCATTGGAGGTTATTGTTGCCAGGTGGCCTTTTGAGCCTTTGAAGGTTGTGGAGGCTGCGGTTTGTTTTGCATCGTCCCATGATATGCCATTGGCGGATGCGTTTACATACGTGTAGTAGTGTCCGTTTTGGGGATTGTGGACTGGGACTGGGCCTGTTATGGTACCCCGGCGGACGGTGAAGTTGGTGAAGGCTATGCGGACTTGTTGGTGGGAGAAGGCGAAGTCGTGGGTCCAAGCACCGATGATTACCCAGGGCAGGTCGAAGTCACCTACGGCGGCTCCGTAGACCAGTTTCCAGTTACCGGTATCACGGTGGTATCCGAGCATGTATTTGCCTGAACGAACGAGCCTCATAGATCCGCGTTTTGTAGAGTTGCGGTATAAGTCACGGCCGTTTTCGCCGAAGTCCGCTGCCACTATATCATAAGGTGCATCCGGAGTTGGTTCGCTTGATCCGATACTGGTCCGCTGAATGCTTTTGCCTACACTCGACATCCCTATCCTGACCCCATTCCCCTCGGGCCAGTCCAGGAGTTCATAGTCAACACGCATATCGAAATCTCCCTTTATCCCCCAGGTAGACTGGCATTCTGCTGAGAACTTATCTCCGGACGCATTTGGACCGATTGTCAGGACCATCTGTCCATTGCTCTGAGTCACAGAGCAGTCTTTGCTTGCTGAGGGTGTCCAGAGGCGTTGATCTATATTTGGACTGCTAAAATCGTCCCTCAGGACCCAGTCGTTTCCTATCACAGCCCGGTTTGGCAGTGTGGCTGCTGAAGGTTTGGTCGGTCGAGTGTTTCGGACGTGCTTGACTGGTGAGGTTGGGGCGACTTTTATATCGCTTTTTGTGTCCTGGACTACCTGAACTGGTGGACTCTCTGCTTCCGGGACCGATTTGGTCTTTGCTACACCGGAGATAGTCGGCAGGCCCAGAATTACTAGAGCAAGAAGCGCTGCGGCCCAGCGTGCGGACATTTTTGGAACGGTGTTGTGGAGTATCATACTTAGCCTCTTTTTCTCAAGGTCCATGGGTTCTGCCATGGCAATTGCGGAAGCTTCCCAAGCTGCGCGGCTTGCCAGTTTCAATGCTGAAACATAACCTGATGCATATGCCTCCCGGCTGATCGGAGAGTTGGAGATGACCATTTCATCACAGGCAAATTCCCTCTCCTTCCTGATCTCATAACCTGCAAGCCATACACCCGGGTGGAAGAAGAACAGGGTCTGAATTATCTGTTGCAACCAGGCAATTGCAACATCGCGGCGTCTCATGTGTGCGAGCTCATGCGAGAGTATTGCGAACAGATCCGAATCGCTGCAGGTCTGTTCTATTCCGGATGGGATCAGTATAACAGGACGGAAAAACCCTACCAGCACGGGAGTGGGGACGCTGTCGGTAAACCGTATGTCGGGAAGCTTGCCAACACCGAGTGGATCTGCGGCACGCTCGAGCATATCCGCCCATATTCCACTGGCAGGATGAGAACAGCGTGCGAGTCTGTTTAGCTGTCCATAACCGTATATCAACAGAAGGCTCATTACAGCGACGCCTGCAAGCCAGACAGCTACCAGAGGAATCCTCCAATCGAAGGGGGTTTCAGTGTGTGATTGAACAGGCGCTTGAGCGTTCTTTATTGCTGGCGTTGGGTTTGATGGCAGATTGCCGGCGATGGACTTTGTCGTTAAAGGTTCAGCAGCTGTAATCGATGGAGGGGGAGTCTTTGATTGCCAGAACGCCCACTGGGCCGGGATTTGCGCCAATGGCGGGACTAAAAGCTTCAGAAGAACAATCATCCAAAGCGCATGCCTCCACGCTGCAGGCGCTTTCCGCGCGAGCCTGGTAACAACCAGAACTACTGCTGCAAGGATAGCAGTCTGCCAGCATGTAACCCAGATTAGATGCGCTGCACCGTCCATCCTAGCTGTCCTCTCTGCGTGACTCCGATTTTACTATTTCCTCCAGCGCTGTGACCTGATCCGGGGTCAGATCGCGGTTCTCTACGATATATGCTGCCAACAGACCTATATTGCCTTCAAGAACCTTGTCCACGAGTTCACTGAGTTTGTTTTTTGTCACTGACTGGCGTTCCACCAAGGGATGAAACTCATACGCAAAGTTCTTCTCAATTGCTTCCACAAACCCTTTGTCCTTCATCCGGGTCATCAGAGTGTTGATGGTTGTGCGAGCTAGTGGTTTTTGATCACCGATTTCGGCCTGAATCTCTTTGACTGTCGCACAACCTCTTCTCCACAGGATATTCATAACCCGGAATTCTGCCGGTGACAGATCAGCTTTCTTTACCATGCGTTTTCACCTTCCATTTACTGCGTTTGGTGTAGTCTTAGTTTACTATTGTAGACTATACCCATTCGCGGAAAATGTCAAGCAGTATTGGCAGTTTTTGACAAGATTAACGGAATTGGAGAAGGTATTTTTTGACAGGATTTACAAGATTAACAGGATTTACGGGGTTAGGGATTTGGACGTAGTGAAGGATCTCTTTAAAGCAGATCCTTCACTGCGTTCAGGATGACATGTTACCCGGGATTATATGCTACCAGGTTTGTTGTTACTTGACTTGTATTCTATGCTCAACAGCACCCTTTGATGCAGACTTGTCAGACTTGGTTGACTGAGCAGTGACTGCGGGAGCAGCGGCTGAACGGAACATTACTACCTGCTTGCGGCCGGTATCATCTGTAATTGTTACTCTGAACCATGTGTAGTATGTCAGGTAATCGACTGGTCTGAATCTCCATGTTTCTATACCTGATACGAATGTGCTGCCGATGTTGTCGGTGTATACACCGGTCCAACCGCCGGAGCTGTTTTCTTCTTCCATTTTAAATGTGAAACTGGCGGGTTCGGGATAACTGGCCTCCGGCCAGCTGATAAATACATCCTCACCAACGCCAATACCGGTGGTGCCGTCTGATGGGAGTACTTTTACTCCATAAATCAATCCCAGGGGATCGTAGCTGTTGTTATCACTACCTCCACATCCCACCAGGGCCATAACTGCAAAAATGCTAACGATCCAAATAATGGACCTAAAACTTGATGTGTGTTCTTTCATTTTTCTCCTCCAAGTATAATTTGCGACGTATAGTATTATTAGACGTTTCTATTTATGTACAATTTCAGTGTGCGCTTTTAGTTAATGTTTGAACGCATTCACCTGCATAGCAGGCTGGAAGCCTGCATCACAATTTAACCTGCAGGTTTCTGATCGAAATAAGCTGGCGGCCCAAATTGGGGACCAGAATCATTTGAATTTCTCGAAAAGCAGATTCTTCACTGCGTTCAGAATGACAATGTACTATTCCAGGACTATCAGCCAGCCTTTTCCGGGTTCTATTGGGATTTTGTTGTTTATGTTGAATGTGGTCTCCTCTTGGAATGCCCTTATTGCTGGGGCTTTCATTGTTGCTTTTGAAGGATCGAGTCCTAATGCTTTCCAGTTGATCTTCAGGGATATATCGGTTTTTGTTTTGGCCCAACTGCCTATGGATATCAACGTCTTTCCATTTTTGACATATACTGTTGCCAGGATATCTTTATTGTCGGTTTTTACAGGGCAGTTGTGGTTCCAGTAGCCAATCATTTTTGTGCTCTGTATTCCGTAGGCATCCCAGAACTCATACATTGCTGGAGCTGTGACATTTTGCCTACCGCTCATTCCGTACAGCATGCCTCTCCAGGGATTGCCTCCGTCCTGGTAGTTCAGCATTTCTCCACTGACCCCGAATGGCAAACCAGAAACTTCTATCAGCCAGTAGTCCGGAGACCTGTCATAATCAAACCCCTCTCCAAACCAGAGACTGGTGACGAACGGCAGGTGCTCCATTGTAGCGTTAATGGAACTAACTCTAAAGTCCCCGAGCCAGTCGAAGTTGTTGCCATTATGGTAGTTTATCCGATAGTTGGGACTGTTGCGGCGCATGGTCTTGGCCATCCGCTTCATTGTCTCGCGGTCGTAGCCAATTCCATCCAGATATAATCCATCTATACCCAGATTTTTCATTATCCAGTCCATTCCTTCGATATACCAGTTGTGCAGGCTGGAAATACCTTTGGTAGCGAGGGCGGCATCGTTCTCACCGGTCCAGTATAACGGCTGTCTCCAACCCGGAACGTAGTCATCTACCAGATGCTCAACCAGCCAGGGATAACCTCCCCCACCGGAGTTGATGACCTGCTCTTTGTCTGTATAGAGGATTGTCTGTCCGGTGCTGAAGAGTTCACTTCTGAGAGTTCTCAAAGGCCATATTTCAGCCATGTGGTTGGACATATTGCCAAGTGTGTAGTATATGTTGACGCCACCGCCACCTGGTTTTTCGGCCTTGAACTCGATCTTCTTGCCGAAGTCACCGGCAATTACATTGGTGGAACCGGAGAGATGCCCTACTCCCTGACCTACTTCCGGAGTGCTGCTCTGGCCATTGACCTGCTTGAATGTATCAAGTAGCAGGGTGTCATTATCTTTGGTGGGTGATAATGGTGCACCCTGGGTATAAGGAGTCTTGGATATTTTTACTGCCTGAATATTGAATCCTCCCGAGAGATCGATCATGCCATCTTCCCCGGAACCTATAATAGTGCCCGGGAAGCTAGCGCCAGTTACCTTGACTCCATCTATAAATGTTTCCAGAGCATCTCCCCAGGACAGCGTAATGACGTGCTTTTCACCGCGTTGCCAGCTCTGCGTGCTCTGTGTGATGATCGGCCAGCTCCAGGCTTTGCTGATTGCTTCCTGCCTGGCAATGTTGGCCCTCATACCGTGGTTGTCCACATTCCAGTAGACTCCGAAATTTTCGTCAGAGTTTTTGGTGTTGAAACTTACCAATCCCTGGTTCCAGGAGAGTGAAGGATCGAAATCAACCTGTGCCCATATATGAATTGCCCCGCGTTTGGGGTCGATATTCCCATTTGCCGGATATGATAGCTTTCCAATACGTGGGTATTTCTGCTGCTCTATGGTATATTTCAACCTGTCATTGGTCAGGAATGGGTAGTTTATGTATGGGTGCTCCATTGTTCCGTGATGAACGTGAGTTATATTGGTTCCAACACGCCAGTCCCAGTGTTTTCCATCAACTGGCTTGAATGGAGTTACTAATAATCTGAAACGGAATTTGAGAGTTTGCCCGGCTTTCAGTGATCTGGAACCGGTGTATACACGGGTGAGGATTGAACCATCGCGTTCGGCTATGGTGCATCCACCTCTTCCGCCATTACTCCAGCCATCCGGGAGTCCGCTTTCCTTGAGGTCGGTTGACCAGATGTCTTTGTCGGGGGTGAGTTTGAGCTGCACTCCGGCATCTACATTGCCCAGCCAGACCATATTTTCAGCACGTTCAAGTGACCAGGTCCAGGTCCAGACCGGAGGCCTGAAACCTCCACGATAGCTCATACCGGTCATGTATTCGGCAATGGACTTGGTTATAGGCATGTTCATGCTAATATCGCGGAGCTGGATGTTTTTGGTGGCTTTCAGGGACATCTCGTAATTGATGCATCCGTCGAACTCGGTCTTGGAATACATTCTACCGGAAAAACCAGTGCCGGAGAATGTGTTGACTCTCTCATAGTTGGCATCAGTATGTTTGAGGGTCTGAGTCTTGCCTGACGACTTGAGCGCGGTTATGCCATTGCCTGTATCTATCAAAAGCTGCATTGGAGAAGCCAGCACGTTTAGCTTGTTGCTGACAATTGCGCTTGGTAGGCCTAATGGACCGAAAGCTACTGTTCTATTTAATAGAGATACGGTGTCATTTGAAACCTTTAACGGTTTGAACGGTGGGATCACGTTTTCATCGGTGCCTTTGACTGAGTCCAGCCAACGGATCCGGGACATTTTCCAGAGCTGCGAATCTCCTTTGTCTGCTAAAACCGGACCGGAGACAGTCAGGATGAGTTTTACAGTGCTGGCGGGTGCATTGGCGGGTTTGATTGTTACAGTTCCGGTGTATGTGCCGGATGCAGTTTTGGGGACATCTACTCCGATCCACATTGCATTGACTTTGCCCTGCGGAACAGTGAATGTGCGGTTCATCTTGCGACCAAGCCAGTCCCTTCCACCTGTGTTGATGCAGTTGAATGCTGATGCCGGAATGATTTTGCCATCGGCGGATTTCAATCCGGAATACTGGATTTTGACATTGGTTGCTGGTTTGCGGATACCAAATACACCTAACTGGAACGCATAGTATTCATTCGGTTGTGCCTGGCCTGTGAATGTGTTGGATGGACCATTTTGGACCCAGCGATCTGGGATGTCTCCGAACATTCTCAGGGGGAATTTTCGGTCTTCCGGAAAGACTACATAAGTGCTGTTGGGATATTTGGCAGCTAATGTCTTTATTTCTGAAGCAGTAGCGCAGACTTCCATAGGGTAAAAGCTGTCGAACTCATCCCTTGCCTGGATCGCGAGAAGATTGGCAGTCGGAAGGGAATCCAGTTGCGTATTCCTGGTCAGCCATGCCTGGTCAGCGGTCTGCTCCGGTTTGAAATAGGTACCTGCGTCATCGAAGTTGCCGGTGCCGGGGTTGTAGGGCAGATAGTATACTTCATAGTCACCAGGAGCTGTTGCTGGCTGGAAGACCAGGTCGCAGGACTCACGGGTGAGATTGGCTGGCAGGATGTTGAGAATACGACTACCAGTTTGGGAGTCGAATACCAGAATGGCTTTATTCTGAGGGTCTCTGTCCTGTCTTCTCCAGGGAATGTGGACTTTTACTGCATCTGCAGGGGATGCGACATGAACTAAAGCTCTGTGATTGCCATGGCCTTTTTCAGGCCAGGAAGCTATTGAATATGTGGCTACGGACTCTGCACATACCTGCTGATTGAGCGAAGCCGATGCCAGTGTAGTAACCACGGATATTATAATGAATAGCAATTTAACTATTTTCATGTAATGACTCCTTGTGTTTCCATCATTTTTTAACCACGGAATACACTGAATACACGGAAAGGGAAAACGGGATTGAGTTTTTATTAAAATGTGGTTCTGAGAAATATATGATTGTACGCATATATAAATCAGATTGAACTGTTTTTTCCGTGTATTCCGTGTATTCCGTGGTTGATAAATGCTTGTTCTAATCTCCTAATATGATAGTTCCGAAGGTTTTGGGGTCGCCTAGCATGAAGTCGTATTTTGACCAGGAGCGGACCAGGGTCTGGCGGTTGAAGTCGGCTGCAAGGTTGCATTTCCAGGCTTCTCCGGCTTTTGGAGCTCTTTCGATTTGATCCCAGGGGATTGCGACTTCGGCTATTACACTTGTTCCGGTGATTTTAGTTTTGACTGCCCAGCTGGGATTGAAACCGGCATCGGCCCCTTTACCATCATATTGAATGCCTGCCCAGTTGAAGATAAACTGGTAGAAGATCATTGAGTCCGGATGGGTCAGGAAAATCTCGAAGCCATCATCGGTATATACTGGACCATCGTGGTCGGTGACTGAGATTCTTGGAGGATTGCCGGTGGGTGTCGAGGCTTTGAAGAGCATATAGAGCGCGGTATCGTCCCACATCATCCTTGCTTCGGGGTTGGGGTAATCACCTGTTACACCACCAGTGCCGAAATATTGCAGGGACATCTTAGCGGCTTTATCCCATTCTCCCGGCGATACGGTTCCATCTATTTCTGCATTACCGCGTGGAATTTCAGCTTTTGCGGGCAGTATTATCATTGAAGTAAGGAAGCTCTGAGCTCCGTTTGAGTTCCAGACTGTCTTACCATTACTTGTGACGGCTGAGACTTTCCAATAGTAGGTAGCTTTGCTCTCCAGTCCGTTTACGACAAACAAAGTGTCTTTGACTGTCTTCTTTGCAACGATTCTAGTGAATGAAGCGTCTTTGGCTAACAGGACTGCGTATGAACTGGCTCCCTGAAGTGGTTCCCAGGAAAACTTGACCACTATACGCTGGTCCTTGACCATTGGCTGAGCGGGAGCTGAATAAAAGCCTTGTGTTGTACCGGCATTGGCTAGACAACACATAGAAAGAATTCCAATTAAAAAAAGTAATCTCACATTTGCACCTCTGTATGTTCGCAATA
Source organism: Abditibacteriota bacterium (assembly GCA_942493375.1). Lineage (GTDB taxonomy): Bacteria > Armatimonadota > UBA5829 > UBA5829 > UBA5829. The sequence goes on from OW818698.1 coordinate 3,342,540, forward strand.
ATAGAGTTTATTTGTTGCCCAGTTAATATACCGCATTGGCTAGGCACATGGCAAAACATGATGCTGCAGGAAATGAGGGATTGCGGGTTGTATTATCCATCAGGAATGCTGATATGGAGAATTTAACATGAATATCCTACGAAGGATTTGGATACCACTGGTTATAGCCTTGTTGGTCATGTCTGCGAATCCCTGCTCTGCAGAAATTCGGATTGGTTTTCTGAGGCAGACGGGGAGCGGTGAACTTGTTAAGCACAATTTGGCGGCTTTGGAGTTTGGGAGGACTCAGGGTAGTGTTGGTGCGCTGCAGCCTGGGGCTTCGGGGGGATGGACTTCTGCTGATGGGCAACTGCATGCGCTTGAACAGTATGATGTCGTATGGTATCACCAGGGGGATAACTCCGCTCCACAGTTTGATGAATCTGCTAATGATGACCTGCTTCTATATATAAAGTCCGGGGGTTGTGTGCTGCTGTCGGGTGCGGCTGGGCAGATATTGAATGTGATAGGGATCGAGCGTTCGGGGATACGGGCGCTGGGGAATGCTCAGGAACTGTTTTTGTCAGGTTTGATCGTCCCCGAAAAACACAGATCACATCCAATATTTGAAGGACTTCAGACTGATAAGCCTATATTAACTACTACTGCGGGAACTACAGCACTTGCGGATTTTTATGGGTCTGCGGGTCCTTCGGGGGAGCTGCTTGCGGATGGAAATGCGGGACTTGGGGAGCGTCCTCTGGTTGAGTATACGTTTGGTGCCGGTCGGGTTATATTCGTGGGATGGAGAGTTCCGGACTTTACTACATTAAAGGATCCATATCGTCCGAACCTTGAGAGACTTTTCAGCAATATGATTGAGTACCTTGCTGAAAGGAACTCAAACCGTGCAGTACTGGTAGCTCCAGGTGGGAAAGCTGCTTACACCCGGGTACTGGGGGTGCCTTTTATTAAGGCTGAGGCTCCGGTAGAGCTTACATCTCCTACAGTTGGGAAGAACTATGCAGCTGTTCTACGAAGCGAGAAAACCAGTGAGCAGGATATATTCACCGGTGATTTTTATATACAAGAGATTAAGCTCGGGACGGATCCTATCAAGGTAACTGCGCTTGGACTTACTCTTTTGGATGGAGAAAAACCGGCCTCAAGGTTTTTATCAGATCTGAGAAGCGAACAGGACATGATAGAGTCGCAGGACCGAAAACTGATGGACGGGGTCCAGGTTATCAGTCCCAAGCTGGTTTTTCAGAATGGGCCTATTAAAGCATCGACAAAACCTGATACTGACCTGAGTATCCTGCTTGGCCGATCTCCATTTATGGCTCCGGGGGATGGACTTGGGGATATATCTCCAGCATATAAGCCGATTGAGCGGGGAGGGTTTACGATAACTGGAAGCTCGAGGAAACTGATGCGTCCGATTGTTAATGGGCAGAACCGGGTGTGGACCGGGGATGTCCCAATGTTTCGAATGGACACAATAGCAGGCAACGGGTGCTACTCGGAGGATCGTGTGTTTCCGCTGTGGTCGAGACCTGATGCTGCGGCTGGCGGAGTGTATCCTTCGATGGGTGTGCTTCGATTAGGAGTTGCAGGTGCGGATGGGAATAATCTCTGGCTGGATGACCTGAAGAATGTAACGGCTGAATATTTGCCGGGATATACCAGCTATACTCTTGCAGATAGTTCGTGTGGTTGGAAAGCTAAGATATTGATTGCGCCAGCACTGGACTTCCACGGGATGGTCTGCCGGGTGGAGTTTAATAAACCGGTTTCGATCATCTGGCGCTATGGAGGTATCTATTGGTCGGTCAGTGAAGCCAATGCTAACAAAGTGGAGATAACGGGGGCATCGGTCAAGATTACTGAGGCTAATCTGCCAAATGGGCTGGTGATAGCGGGTTGGAACGGTACCGGCAGCGGGAAGGCGATCAATGATCAGTATGGTCAAGCGGCAGAGTTTGCTGCGTCTTCTCCTCAGAAGGTCTACTACATATGTGCTGCCTGGGGGGTTACATCGGTTGATGAGAATCGTTTGAAGACGACACTGGCTAGATTGGATACACCTGCAACTGCTAAATGGGCAAAGGAGCGGGATCATCTTAAGAGTATCTGGCAGGATTGCTATGTAGACCGGGCGAGAAATCCTGAGGCTAACTTCCGGAAGCTGATGAAATCCCCTCAGAAGGAGTTGGATATCTCGTGCAAGTGGTGGGATCGACGGGGTGAAGAGTTCAAGATAAATACTCCTGACACCTACTTCGATGCTCTTATCAACTGGGAACGAAATGTCAGCGAGTATCACAGGCAGGGGCCGGGGCTGGTACTTGGTGCACAGTACTGGATGATGTATTCTCATATATCTACGGGCTGGAATGGCAAGCAGTGGGCTGGGGACCATCAGGCACTGGAAGAATGTCTGAGGTTGTATGGAGCGATGCAGGCTGATGATGGGTTCATTCGCTGGATATCTCCATCTATGACTGCATTCAATGCGGAGGATAACACTCCTTATTGGGTCGACCAGGTCTGGCGACAGTATACTTGGACAGGCAATAAGAAATTCCTGCGGGATATGTGGCCTATGGTTCGCGGCGCTGTGAAGTGGATGATAAAGAACAACGATCCTGACGGCGATGGGCTGTTTAGGGATTACTACGAATACTGGAACTGTGATTCAAATGGGAAGGGTCCTAAGGCAGCGACTCCCAGTGCGATGTCCTGGAGGATGCTGACCTGTGCAGCAAACATTGCTTCAGTTTTGGGTGAAAAGACTGCTAAACAGGAATACAATTTGCTGGCGAAAAAAAGTGAACTGGCTATAAAACGCGAACTTTGGAACGGTGCGGAGGGCAGACTGGGATCGATAGGGGCTGATGAGATATGGCGCGGACATCCCCAGACCTGGGAGGAGTATCTGGCTATAAACGCGGGATTACTCGAGCCTGAAGAGGGTCGGAGTGCTATGCGGTGGCTGGAATCTCATTACGGGTTCGAACCGAATCCAGGTATAAAACTGCTTGCATGCAGTGACTGGTGGCCTCTCAGGTGGAGCAATCAGTGGGTTCCGACCGGTGACACATGCCTGGCTGCGCTGGCGGGGATGAAATGTGGGGATATCGACCTATGGTGGCCCTATGTGAAGACAGCGGTGTTGTCTGCATTCAAGAGCGACTCTCCCGGGATCAATATGGGTATATCGAACTTCGGAGCCGGCGGCGGAGACCGCGAAGACGTAGATTCGGTTGATCCCTATATGCACGCTGCTGTGAGAGGGATTTTTGGAATTGAGCCTGCTATACATGAGGGCCGGATTGATATCTGTCCGGCATTTCCTTCGGACTGGAAAAAGGCAAGCATCAAGACCCCGGATATCAGCTACAGCTATGAGCGTAAGGGGAATATGGCGACATTCAAGATTCACTCCGGACGTCCCTTGATTAAACATATAAGAGCCAACCTTACAGGACCTGAGGTAGTGACTCCTGCTGAGAAAGATTCTGTAGTACGGGTGAAGCTGGGGTCAGGTGTGACACCACCAGTTGTATCACCCAAACCACAGGTGCTTGCAGAACAGACAGACAAAGCGAACAAGACTCCAATTGTAAAACTCTCTGAGGATGAGATTAGGCAGCAGATGCTTTTCGATTTTACGGGTTCATATAACAGGAACCTGGAAACGATGCTTAAGGATAATTATGTCTTTGACTACCAGGATTATACTTCGCAGATTGTCGGGTGGTGGGGAAATCCGGCGGTTTCGATGCCTGCTGCTCCACGTGTTCTGGAGGCTGAGAACGGGGTACGGTTCTTGACTTCTGGACGTCCGATCCCTGGTCTCGGTGCGGCACCTAACTCACTGATTGCTCTGTCCAGCTGGAAACCATATCCGGTTCCTGCTGGTATTCAGATACCTGTAGGTATACGCTGCAGCCAGCTTTGGCTCCTGCTGCAGAATTATGTGCATGTGCTTAAGAACTATGTTGTGAACGGCGAGGTGCTGCTGCACTACGCGGACGGAAGCCAGTTGGTTGAGCCGCTGGTGCCTCCATATAACCTGGACTGCTACTTCCAGCATTTCAGCCGGAAAGGGTTCGTTGTGCCATTTGGTGGCGTTTCCCTTGGTGGAGGATGGTCTTTCATATACACAGGCAATTTATTGGCTCATGCCGATGCGCTGCCGATTGTATGTGATCCGGGAAAGGTTCTGGAATCCGTAGAGATCCGCGCAACATGCAGCGAGGGAGTAATAGGGTTGGCGGGGATGACTGTGCAGAAGGCGATTTAGGGTGGAGGTTTGGGTAAATCACCGTCGGCAGTTCCACTTCGTTTGACTGCCGACGGAACGTTACTCTCATGGATTTATATTCAACCGATCTTGTATGACTTTCGTAGTCCTTTAAACCAACAAGGAGGACGACATTGAAACTTCGACTCATAGTTCCACTCACGGTCATTATCGCTATTTTCATGATCGCCTGGCATTTTATGCCTCGTAACGAGGATGGTCGCGGTCAAACTCCACTGAAAGCAGATGCAGCTAAGTTAAATGGGACCATTGTGACTCCGCATCTGGAGCAGAAAATGGTCTCTGGTAAAAATATATTGTGGTGTTCGACATTTCAACTGGCCTGGAATGAGCTGTGCAGTTTGGCTAAAGGTCCGGTCAAGTTTTCTCCACCTTCCCCTGCAGCAGAAATACTGAACTCCAGCCCAATATCCAAATCTGATCTCAATAATTCAGCCTATGTGGCAAGGGCTGGATTTGTGAGTGATGGATTAGTTCAGGATATCCAAAAAGAACTACAAGAGAAATTCCAAGGCCAGGAGAAGAACGATCTGCTCCGAGCATACGCTAGTCAGTCAGACTTGTTTGCATATGCCAACCTGTGCAAATCACTTCCATTCACATGGCCATTTGAAAGATATAATAATGCCAATCTGGATTTCCAGGGCAGCCCAGTACAGAGTTTCGGTATTCCGGAAAATTATTCTTCTGATGCACGTTACATAAAGATGGCTGTTCAGGTTCGCATAGAAGATGTAAAGAATGAAAATGATTTTATAGTACGTTTGGAATCCACAAGCGCAGGCGACGAATTGTTTCTGGCTAAAATACCACCATTAGCGACCCTCAAAGACACTATTAATATGGTGCAAAAACGCATACAGTCAACTGAGCAACGTGAAGTAGTTGAGATGGAGAGCCTCAGTGTTCCAGTCATTGATTTCGATATATTAAAACAGTATAGGGAACTGACAGGGGAAATAGTTGACTCTCCCAATAAAAGAGTCAACGGGCAACAACTTGGTGCATTCCAGTCAATACAATTCCGGCTCGATGAGCTAGGTGCAGTTTTAAAATCTGAAGCTATGATGCCAGGATGCAGAGGAGGAGGAGGAAAACTCATAAAGCTTGTTTTCGATAAACCGTTTCTTATCCTTATTAAGAATGCTGACGCCAAAAATCCGTATTTTGCATTGTGGGTTGGGAATAAGGAATTATTGTTTCCAGTGAAAAGCTGGCATTGAGTTAGCTTATGCGCATTATCGGCTGCTTACTATCTTCGGCAGTTCCACTGCGTTCGACTACCGAAGGAACGTTAACGTTATTCCTAGAGCTTTAGTATCATTTCATCATCGGAGGCTTGGAATCCCAGGCGTTCGTAGACGGGGCGGCCTTCTTCGGATGCGTTTAGGGAGAGTCTTTTGGCTGGTGTGCTTTTTACGTATTCGATGATCTCTTTCAGAAGTGTCGTGGCTATTCCCTGTCTGCGGTGTTCGGGGAGTGAGTATACGTTCAGGACGTGGGCATATAGTGATGAACTATTCAGTAGTGTTGGTGGTCGGTGGTAGAAGACCAGGCTGCTGATGCCTACTATATGGTTGTCTTCTTCAGCAAGCCAGACCAGGTATTCATCGGTTGGCAGTTTGTCTAAGACATATTGGCGTGTCTGTTCATAGATTTCATCATCAGGCACACTGACATCCGGCTGCACTTCGCGGAGAAACGCAATCCTAAGCTTAACGATCTCATCTATGTTATTTACGCTTGCACGCCGAACTCTCAGCATTCGATTGTCCTCTTTCGATATCTATATATGTGAAATTGGCGTGGAAATGGTTCGTGTATTCATATAGATGCGGGCGGGTGTATTCCTCTTTGAGAGACTCAGATTCTATCTGGTGCAGGTTGAAGGTCTTTGTTACCAGGTCGATCTCATCGTCTGTGAATGACTTCATATTCACCCACAATATGCCTTTTTGGGACTGCGCAAGCTCCAGCGCACCCTCAAGCTGCGGAGGATTAGTGATGCCGTCTTTGGTAATGACATTGATATCAAGCATATTGAATTATCTCCTGTTGAAGGAATATTAGCACCAAGGTTTTGGCAAGTCAAACCTTTGGTTCCTTACTAGGTACAGAGGCGTTGAGTGGGGGAAGGCGGATGCTTAGTATTCTCACAGGATTAACAAGATTTGCTAGATTAACAAGAAGGGAGTTTCATCTTGGGGATCTTGATGTTCTTAAATTATGCATTGAGAATGATTTTCTGTTTCGGGTGTAATTGCAAATTGCACCCGAGCGGCGCTAACTCTGAAGTGTTGATATCTTTGCAAGAATCAATCAGCTGTTTGAGGGAGACCAGGATTCGGTATTATGAACTAAAGGAATTTACACAAGGAGGATTGCTAGATTGAATAAGGTGACACTTGGTAAAAATGGGCCGGTGGTATCGGTTGTTGGGCTGGGATGTATGGGGATGTCTGAGTTTTATGGACCATCGGATGATTCGGAATCTATAAAGACAATTCAATATGCAATTGATAATGGGATTAGCTTCCTGGATACGGCTGACATGTACGGGTTTGGGAGGAATGAGCAGTTAGTTGGAAAGGCTATTGCAGAACAGCGTGATGAACTGGTTATTGCGACCAAATTTGGGATAGTAAGGAGCGAAAACACACCGGTCAGGGGAGTCAATGGCAAACCGGAGTATGTGAAGCAGGCATGTGAGAAAAGCCTGCAAAGGTTGGGAATAGAGACTATTGACCTGTATTATCAGCACAGGGTTGACTCTGATACACCTATTGAAGATACTGTCGGGGCTATGGCGGAGTTAATAACTGAGGGGAAGGTCAAGTATATAGGTCTATCGGAAGCAGCACCGGATATTATTCGGCGTGCCCAGGCGGTGCACCCTATTACAGCACTGCAGACTGAGTATTCCCTCTGGAGCAGGGATCCTGAGGATGATATTCTGGAGCTTTGCCAGGAGTTGGGGATTGGGTTTGTGGCTTATTCTCCACTGGGCAGAGGATTCTTATCAGGTAAGATCAAGAGTATAGATGATCTTGACGAGAGCGATTTCCGACGGATTTCTCCACGGTTCCAGGGCGAGAACTTCCAGAAGAACCTGGACCTTGTGAGTGAGATTGAGAAGATGGCTGAAGAGAAAGGCTGCACTCCAAGTCAACTGGCGCTTGCCTGGATAGTGGCACATGAGAATATAGTCCCTATTCCAGGAACGACAAGCATTGCGCATTTGAAGGAAGATATCGGAGCGCTGGATGTGCAATTGAGTGAAGTTGATCTTGCACGGATTGATGAGATAGCGCCTAAAGGTGTTGCTCGTGGGTCACGGTATCCGAAGGGACTGGCGCCCAGTACTACTTACCGGGGAACGGAGTGATGCTTCGGTGTCGGATTTTGAATCACGGATTCCGCGGAATTGTGTGGATTTCGCGGAATGGGATGGTTTGTCGTCATTACATTTTAGATATGGGTGAAAGCAGATCATTCGTTTCTCCTAGGAAATCCGGGAACGGGAGGCTGGAAGCCTGCATCACAATTCGGCATGGCTCCCGCAGGCAGGCTGGAAGCCTGCACCACAATTTGGGATGGTTCGCGAACGGCAGGCTGGAAGGTTGCACCACACTTTGCACTCCCAAGACTCTGCTGTTGCTACTTTTGCATATAATGCTTTGCTGGGCTAGAATATCTCAAAGATCCTAATCTTATTTAAGGTGAAGTTGAACAGACATGAATATTACCTCCAAAGTGTTGATTACCTCGATTGCTCTTGTAGCTCTCTTCGTCTGTAGTGCGGTTATTGCAGAGGATGTGCTCTCTGTGCGTGCGGTGGGGACTCAGCCTTCTCTGATATTCACTGATGCTAAGAAGGTTAAGGTGAACATTCAGGTCAGGGGTGGGAGCGGGGATGTGGGGGTTAGCTATGTAGTTAGCGATACCTTTGGTAGTTGGCAGAAGAAGGGTGTCTTAAAAATTCAACGTGCTGGAAGTGATCCGGTGGAGAAACCTCTGTTTCTGGCTGTTCCGGGGCGGGGGCATTATTCGTTTGTTCTGAACGCGCGATGCGGGATCCAGACGGCTGAGCAGAAGACTTCGGTTGCGGTTATTTATGCGCCTGCGGCATCTGATATCGATTCACCCTGGGGTATTTTCTGGATTCCAAATGTGCCTCCGGGATCGAACGAGGAAGCTTCAGCGACTCAATTGGCTGAGAATATGAGGCTGATGGGCGCTTCGTGGGTCAGGTTTAACTTCTGGGAGAGTGTTTATGGCTCTGAGGTAAGGGATGGAAAAGTAGTCCTGGATCTGAAGAAGATGAAGAAGCAGGCTGCAGCTTTTCAAAAGGCTGGACTGCATATATTTGGGGAAATTGTTATGGTACCCAGAGTTCTTGCTTCATCGACTGATGAGACTGGGTCAGGTGACGCGGGGCCGTTATTCAGCCGGATTAAGCCAAAGGATTATGCTCTCTGGGATCAACTGGTTGAACAAATCACACGGGAGTTCAAGGACGATATCAGTGTTTGGGAAATTTGGAATGAACCGGATATCCCGATGGCATACTGGTCAGGAACGGCTGATGAATTTGTTGAGCTGGTGCAGCATACGAGTGCAGCTATAAGACGAGGAAACCCGAAAGCCAAAGTCGCAGGCGCTGGATTTACCTCTGCTGCACTGACTAATCCCGAATTCAAGGCACGCACAGAGCGGATGTTTGAACTGGGCATAGGTAAGTATTTCGACATTTTGAGCATGCACTATAGTGATGGTGAGATTGGTGTATTTGAAAAATGGGACAAATTCCTCAAAAAGCACAACCTCTCACTACCATTATTGAACAGTGAAGAGATATCTGCTATCCCACTAGAAAATCTCAAGCATGGGATACGGACTTTCAAGTTCATACACATAGATATCGGATATCCTTCACTTGCTCCGCTGCTGAACCTGGACTGGTCTCCATCTCCATCAGCTGTTGCCTATTCGACCGGGGCACATTTGATAGGTTCCAAGAAATTCGTGAGGTCTGAAGAGAAGAACGGATTTGTAATATACTACTTCGGAGACAAAAATCCTGTGGCTGCAATAAGACAGCAGACTGCAACAGCTAAACCGAAAAAGCTCTCTGATCTTTCGGATGCATTTGAAAATATCTCAATTGCAGTGAAGCCTTCCTCCAAAGCAGCTGTTGAGTATGCGGATATATTCGGCAAAGGTAAGAAACTGACCGGCGGAAAGGGTATTATCCCATTCCAGTCTGAACATACCGGTGAATACCGGCAGGCAGCGATCAAAGACCCGGTTGTGTTTGTTACCAACTGCAGCCAGATCACATCCATCAAGGGGATATCTGTTACTAAGAAGACTTTTGCTGTTGTTGCAGAGGCTGAGGATGGAGAATACAGCAGCGGCTGGTCGGTTGCTGATGCAGATGGATGGTCCGGGAGCAAGTATCTAAATATCTGGGCCGGCAGTGCACCGGATACCAAAGGATATTATGTAGACTTGAAGATGAATGTGCCGGAAACCGGGGAGTATGATGTGTTCTTCTCAGGAAACTCACTCGGCAGGCTGGCTCCTCCTGCATCTCTCTCACCATTTGCCTGGAAGTTTGACGATGGAGTTGAATACAAGGCAGACCATGCACTTCCAGTTATAACATGCAGCGGAGCTCCGGAAGGGCTGAGCACTCTGGGTAGAGTAAAACTTACGGCAGGCCAGCATACGTTCCACTTACGGCTGATTGCACCAAGGAGCATGTATGATAGTAACTATGCACTTTGGTTTGATGCCATTGCGCTGATGAGGGCTAAGTAAGGGCAAAAATCATGCAAGAGATCAATAATGAGAATATTTCTGCCAAGCATATCAAACACATCCGGTGGTTATTCTGGTTGGTGCTCTCTTGCGCGTCGGTGTTTTTTGCTGAATCCAGCGGGGGGTCTTTTCCTTTTGCACTTGTGTTCCCCTGGGGAATATTCATATTAGTCCCACTCTACGGGCTGCATATCGTTCTGCTTAGTTCGCTGTGTTTTATGCGTGGGGAGCCCAGGTATTCTGTGCTGTATTCTGCGGGCGCGATTGTTGGGCTTTATGAAGCGTACGTCACTAAGATGCTCTGGCAGCATACATGGGGAGGCGCTCAGAACCATGTGTTTGGGATTTCTGGGACTGCTTTTGTGGTTTTGGTAGTTTTCTGGCATCCATTGATGGCGTTTATTGTGCCACTCTTGTGGACGAGAGCTGTCTGCTGCGGCAGTAAAGCATCATCCAGGCTGCGATTTATTGGTTGGCCGGTGATAATATTTGCAGTTCTATCAGGATTAGGACAGGCAGCGATTGTGCCCTCCCATGCGGCTCCACTTGGAACACTTTTATCCGGGCTGATATTGGTTGGTTTGATCTTGTATTGGAAAAAAATGTCACGGGATGTAAGCATCAGCTTTGAGGAATTGCTGCCTCGCGGTCAGGAAGTTGTTGTGCTGGGAGGATATCTGCTGTTGATTTTTATGCTCTTCGGTTTTGGAATGAGACCTGAGGCACTGCCGGGATTTGGCCCTCAGCTGGCTATATGGGTCTGCTATGCATTTTATGCTGCACTATTGCTGCGCAATTTGAGGTTATCGAGACCGACAACACAACCGGATTCTACGCCGGCACCTGTGAAGGGCTTGCTAACCTTTGTAATGACTGCACCTATCGTTTCTGCGCTTGTTCTGTTCCTGCTACCTGCTGCCAAACCGGTTTGTTTGGGTGTTATGATCTTCTCACTAGCTATATTTGGCGGATATAGTAATTGGAATACGTTAAAAGATACAGTGAAGGGGGATTCAAGCCGGATAGATCTCCCTCATATTCCTAGTTAATCAGCTTCATCAGCCTGCATTCTCCTGGCTGCAGGATGGATGATATCGAACCTTGTTTTGGATCCATTGGCATGAGCATTCCAGTATGCTTACTTACTTCCATGACCGACTTTGCACTGGTGTTGAATAAGAGTGTCACATTTGCAGGTCCAGCATAGTCGCGGTTTACTACCATTGCGTATGTAGATCCGTCTTTATGTTTGAAGATTCCAAGGACTATTGGTTTGGTGCTTTTAATGCTGACTGGGAGCTTTTGGTTTAGTGGTTTGCAGCCATCGGGGACTTCGGATGAATGATAGACACCTGTTGAAGTTAATTGCATCAGAGTTGGTCCGAGCATTTTGACCTGGTGGTTTATGCGTTGGACCTGGTAGTATTTATCGGTCGGGACGGCGTCCAGGTAGGTGATGGCTAGAGGTTTCTCTCCCCAGACCCAGTAGGTATAGTAGCTGATGCCTTTGAAACCGTATACCAGCGCCATGTTGACCTGCCAGAGCATGTCTTCACCGGTGGGTCTCGGGTCTCCCTGAGAACAGAGAACGAAACAGGTCGGAATCTTGTATTTCAGGCCCTTTTCGCGGAATGTCTCGAAGTTGGCGAAGTACATTTTGAAGCGGTCGGGGTTGCCTTCGATCAGTGCATAGTTATCGAAGCTCAGGACCTGTGGTTTTACTATGCTTATGAACTGTTCCAGGTATTGATCGTAGTTTATCTCTTTATCTGATTCCTCCGGGCTGGAACGCGCCAGTAACCACTCCGGCGCCCAGTTGGGGAGGAGGTTCATGTAGATTATTTTGTTGGGGAGTTTTTTGCGCAGGTACTGGTTGATCTTTGCAAGCCACGGGAATATCGATGCGCTGGGTTCATCGACAACATAAAACCCTCCGAATGCCGGATGTTTTGCATACTCTGCGATTACAGTATCAAGGGAAGAATAGAAATCAGGATCATCGGGGTGTTTTACTGGCTCGATGCTCTTGTCTATTTGAACACCAGCTGGAAGGACAACCGGCAAAATACGCGGATTAATGCGTCTATCGGTCACAATGTATTTGATACCGTTTGCCTGGCAGGCATCCAGAATGGCTTGAGATATTTCAGGACGTGCAGCATCCCCTTCCCCCGGCAGCCCAGCGAAGTTGAAGTTGGCATTTGCTACACCGGCATATTTAGCGTTAAGGTCATTACTGGTTGGCGGTCCCCACCAGTAGTGGATGAAGAAGTCCTTGGAAAACGGTTTCTCTGAACTGGAAGCAGGGAGGATTGAAAGCAGTGTGAGTGTAAGACAGATGCAAAGGGTGGCATAGGTTGTTGTAATAGGCATTTCTTAATATTACTCCTAATGATTTACAGTGGGAGTATAAAGAGGCACTCTCTTTGTGCTTGATACTCAATTCGTTTCTTGTGGTGGATTATCCTGCTGATTGCGAGGAAGGAAGCAATATACCGTCAAGGAGACAGTATTTTCATTGGGACGGAGCTTATTATTAGATCCCTTAAGTTCCATTTTCACACAACTGGCGTAAAATAACATTCTGTAGAAAATCAAATACATCATAGTTGATTGAATATTATTAAAAGACTATACTCTCCTATAGAATCTATGCTGAGTAGGAGGCAGACATATGTCGGGTTCATGTAGCGTACGTGATCCAATTCACGGATTCATTGAATTGAATGAACTGGAATGTAGAATCATCGATACAAATATATTTCAACGTTTGCGCGGCATCCATCAATTGGCAATGGCATATCTTGTTTATCCAGGTGCGCTTCATACCAGATTTGATCACAGCTTAGGTGTATGTCATATAGCCGGCCTGCTAGCTGATCAACTGGGATTAAATACTGAAGATAAACGACTTGTAAGACTTGCCGCCTTATTGCACGACATTGGGCACGGACCATTTTCGCATGTATCTGAAAATTCATTGGACAGATTCTCGGATCCTGTAGTATTATCTGGACGCGCAAAAACCAAAGAGAAGGTTCATGAGATATTAACGTCAGAAATCATTTATACCGACCCGGAACTTGGGCATCTACTTAGCAACGACGAAAGATCTCATATCGTCAAATTACTTCAGGAGGGTCATGGGGAACCAATTCTTAAAAGCATTATCTCCGGACCACTCGATGCAGACAAGCAAGACTATCTATTAAGAGACAGTCTGTTTTGTGGCGTTCGATATGGGGTTTTCGATCTTTCTCAGTTCCACAAGAGTCTGGTTTCAGAAAATTGCTCTGGCGACACTTGCTTAATGGTTCTAGATTCAGGTGTCCATGTGTTGGAACAATTCATCCTTGCAAAATACTATCTGACTACCCAAATATATCGTCACAAAGTGAGATTGATTACTGATACCATGCTCACTAGAGCTATCGCATTGGGTATCGAATCAGACAATATTGATGAGTTAAGAACTCTGTATTCCTATAATGGCCAAGCAGATTTTTTAGAAAACTATGTAAAGTGGAATGATTCTAGATTCCTGCTGACGTTTGGCTCCAAACAGTTTAAGGGAAAAGAATGCTATAACATGGTTAAAAGATTGACTGAACGTGACCTTCTAAAACGTATCTACAATATTGCGCTTATTGATATGAAATTTACCAATCCAAATTCAAGGTATTCGTTAATGAATTTGGATACACAACAAAAAACGAGGATAGAAATAGGAATAGCAGAGTTATTATCTCAGAAGTGGCATCATCCGATTAATCCGAATTTTGTCATATTAAATATTTATGCAATTAAATCTGTTAGAGAACAATCGCGTAATGACGAGGAATCTATACTAATAAAAGATAGAACATGCCCAATGCCATTTGAAGAAAGGTCTGTATTATTTCGTTCAATAGATGAGAGTCTAAATGAACAGCATGTTGAAGTATACGCCCCACTAGACTGTGACACAGATGCAGAACGCCGTCGTTTGCTTAGTGTTATAATGGATGAAATAGAGGGAGTGATTGAATCTACACTGGGTAAGGAGGAGACATTGAGTTGAATACCTATGATTTTATCCTACTTGGATTGAAAGCTATGGGCGAAGTGCGTGGTAAAACTATGCTCCAAAAAAGACTGTATTTCATTGGTCTCCTTTCCGGATATCTATCCGAATTGGACTATGTGCCCCATTTCTATGGTCCATATTCTGAGGAGCTATCGAATAGGGTGGGTGAATTGCGATCTACTGGTTTCATTAATGAAACCAGCATCAAATTTGGTGCTACAGATGGTAATGGATTCGAAGTATCACGCCGAGACTATACACTAACAGAAGAAGGACAAAAGATTGCTTGTCTATTGCAGGAAAAGTTACCGGATGAAGCAAGCAAGATTGAAGAAGCATGGCAACATATAAAGCAAGCTGGTGATCTTAGTTATATGCAACTATCTGTTGCAGCTAAAGTTTATCATATCCTTCAAAACGAAGAAAATCCTTTAGAAAATGAGGAAATCAGCAAGTTGGCACACAATTTGGGATGGAATATTAGTGATCCTGACGTTGAGAAAGCTGGATGGTTTCTTGAAAAACTTGTTTTGGTTTCCAGATAGAGAATAAGGCAAATACTTAACCTTAAACAAATATCTGATTGATCATGTAGATATCATCCATCATCGAGATCAATTGATTTCATCTCTTCCCGGGTCTTGTATAGTGGCAGGCCAACCTTGCAGAATATTCCTATTATTCTTACGGCAAAGGTAAGGAGCATTCCGCAGAGGATGGCTATATCGGGATTTACTGACCAGCGGACCATTAGGACGAAGGCCAGGCCTCCTATTATTGAGGCGGTGGCATAGAATTCTGAGCTAAATACCAGGGGGATTTCTTTGCAGAGAACATCCCTTATTACTCCACCAACGACGCCTGTTATGACTCCCATCATGACGGCGATGAAGATGGACGGGCTGACCTGCATTGCTTTGCTGCAGCCGATCAGAGTTACCACAGAGAGACCGAAGGCATCACAGACTAACAGAACCCTCCTGGGGACTCTGACATATCTGACCAGCGCAAATATTGCGATTGCAGCGATGACGGCGGTGATGGGATATTCTGGTTTCTGCACCCAGAAGACCGGAGTCCGGCCCAGCACACAGTCCCTCAGAGTGCCTCCACCGATTGCAGTAGCCAGGGCGACTACCACAACCCCGAATATATCCATCCGCTTCTGCCCGGCTTGCAGTGCTCCGGCGATGGCGAATACAACGATCCCGAACAGGTCGCACCAGTATACGAATGAGCTGTCCAAGAGAGTGTGGGGCATGGAAGGGCCTTTCTTTTTCGTAAGAAGTCAGTTTTTTAAGAAGTCAGAATCCAGAAGTCAGAAGTCAGAATATTTGGGTTTGTGGATTTTGGTATCTGGAATTGTATATCCCATTGGGAATTGTGTCAATCTCCCGGAATCAATCCCCCTTCCCAACTCCGCTAGTCCTGAGTAGCCGGAGGCATATCGAAGGGCGGCTACGGAGAGTCTGTCCTGATAGATCATGCATAAACGCCCTTCGATACGCTACGCTACTCAGGACTAGCGGAACCAATTACCGTTAAGTTTAAATAATAGAAATAGCGACTGCATGGGATTGTTTAACGGTCGGCAAAATCCACCCCCCATTCCACCTTCTCCAAGGGGAATGGGTTGGATGTTTATATTCTGCTGGGCACGGGAGGTTGTGCTTCGGTTACCTCTTCTTTTTCTGTTGTGCCTTTTCTGCCCAGGAATCTTTCTTTTACTTGCCACATGAAGTTGATTATCTTGGCTTCGCGGCCGGAGTCGGTGAATCCGTCGTAGTCCAGGTTCAGGAATGGTATGTTGTCGTGCCTTCTGCGCAGTGACTGGCTTAGGGCTGTTACTGTGTTTCCCGGCATACAGTTGAACGGGAGAACGCTGAGGATACCTGCTATACCACGTTTGGCGAAGTCTTCGCTCTTGCCCATGCTGCAGATGGCTTCTCCACCGAAGTTGTAGTCCAGATACATGGTGCCATTGCGGATTATTTCTGATGGCGCAATGTCATCGTATCCGTCCAACAGGGGTAGAGTCGCCTCGAAGAGTTTGTGCTCACTCTTGGATGCCAGTTTCTCATTGAACCAACTCGCTGTATAGGTCTTTATCTCATCAACGGAGACTCCGTCTTTCATACGTTCTTTTGAAAGCACGCCTGCCAGGTGGTTTACATATGTAAAGAACTCTGTCATTGGAGCAAGCCAAACTTCTGCTCCTTCGGACTCAAGTTTGCGGATTACATCCTGGTTTGCCCGGTCATGCAGTCTGACATAAAACTCTCCAACCATACCTACTATCGGCCTGTCTTCATTTCTGGTTGGTATAGCTGCAAACTCCTTCTGAGCATCGTGCAAAAGATCGACCAGCGGTTCCAAGTGTTTGGAGCCGAGGACAGTTTTGACTATGCTGACTTCCATGTCTATCTTGTGCTGTGGAAGCATCTCTTCGAGCCTGGTCATATATTTCTCAAGCAGCGCATCGCTGGCACCGGGAGTTATTTCGTATGGCCGGATATGGGTTACCATTTTAAGCAGCAGATCATAGACCAGCATAGAATTATATGTGACCAGCGCGAACAAGATCCCTAAGCCGCCGTGCTCGCTCTTAGCTCCGAGGGTAACGACGGGGGTATCATAGAATCCCATATTATCTAGAATTCTGCGCTGGAGCATGCTGTACATACCGTACCGGCATGGCCCTTCGGCATTACCCTGGAAGAATGCCTCTTTGGTCGGGTCAAACTCAGGCTGCTGAGTTCGGTACATGATATCTTCGGTTGTGGCCAGTGCAGGAAGGCAGACATCCTCACTGATGGCGCTCCGGGCAAGGTTGAACCCTGGATCAGGGGACTGCGGAAGCACATGAGCGTCGATTCCATATGCTCTCATAGAAGCTGCAAGAGACCTGGCACCCTCACTGAGGTATGGAATCCATACCAACCTGTCAGTCATATCCATAACCGATGCATCCTGCGAACGTATGATCTCCGATTCACGGGAGACGCTCCGTCCTGCAGTGTCAGCGAAGGCTTCTATTCTGGTAATGACTCCGGCGTCTGCTGTGTGCTCATCAATCTGCATCACATAGCAGGGCTCGTTGATCTCATCCCGGAAGAACGGGTTTCCGAAACTGTCCGGACCGCAGGCGAAGAAGGTCAACACAACGGCACGCAGCCTGACATCCTGACGGATAAGCCTGGCAGCCATAAGCTTGCGCTGTATCTGTCTCGAGTATGCATTGGGCCATGTATCAGAGATATCTACAGCTTCAAGCGGCAGGTAGTCCTGTGGAATAGCAAGGATACCCATATCCTGAATCTTCTTGCCAATGTGCATGTTGATTACGGGATCATAAAGAGTATAGGGTCTGCCAATAACAACAAACGCCATTTGATCTTTGCTGATGCCCTGGACTACTTCAGTACCTCGCTCTTCAATCTTCTTGCGGAAACTGAGGTGAGTGTCCCAGGCGACTGCGAATGCCTTCTTAGCTTCTGCAGGATTTTTACCAAGCTGGCTGGCTACTTCGACCATAATGCGTTCAACGTGTTTTCTGCCACGCTTGAATTGAATTCTGGGGGAGAAGAGCCTTATACCTCTTTCGGTAATACCTATTGCTGAGTTAATAACATCCGGTGCACCCTGCAGGTATGGGCAAGTCTGAGCCTGCCGGAGGTTGGAGTTCGGCTGGTCGGTGTTGATGATCCCGGGTGAGAAAATGGCGTCCACACCCTTCTCTACCAGGTCCATATGATGACCATGTGCAACTTTGAATGGGAAACAGGGCTCCCCAATGGATGTCTCCAGGCCCATTGCCACGATGCGCTTGTTGGTATCGTCTGATGGGACAACCTTGAATCCGAGTTCGCTGAAGTATGCGTTATACAGAGGGTAGAAATCGGTGAACATCAGGCCTCTGGGGATCCCCATAGTTGGAGCACCATCCGGGACCTTGCTCTGATAGATGTTCATCATTAGTTCGTGACGTTCGGCGAACAGGTCCGGAAGATCACTGCCTAAGGCTTTCTTTTGAACGGCGCTGTATTTCTCACAGCGGTCGTTGTAGAAGTACTTGGGCCCATCTTCCATCTCGAATGTGTTGACGTCACACCGGTTCGCACAGGCTTTGCACTCGAATGACGTGATCTTATACTTGGTCTTGGCAACAGCATCGAATCCTCTGAACTTGCTCTCTTCAGGATTGGCAATATAAGCCAGCCTGGCAGCACCGACTGCGCCGGTGATGTGGGGATATGGCGGGACAACGATCTTGCGTCCTAAGACTGTTTCATAAGCTGCAACCATTCCCTTGTTGAATGCGACAGCACCCTGGAACGCGACTTTCTTGCCTATGCTCCGGCTTGCTACGTTCTTGTGCAGATAATTTTTTACACTGGCAAGACATATGCCTGCAGCAAGATCGGGTTTCGGCACGTTGTTCTGTTGATAGAAGACCATTGCAGATTCGGAGAATACGGTGCATGTCCAGTCCAGATCAGGCGGGCGAGTATTCAATAAGGCAGTGTCACCGAATTCTTCGAGCGGGATTCCGAGCCTACCTGCCTGCTTTTCGAGGAATGCTCCGGTGCCGGCTGCGCAGGCTTTGTTCATCTCGAAATCGATGATGACATCCCCGTCCATGCGGACATACTTGCTGTCCTGACCGCCGATTTCGAAGATCGTATCTACATCATCAGCATAGGCTCTTGCGCCAGATGCCTGGGCTGTAATCTCGTTGCGGATCAAGTCGGCTCCGATGTAGTCTCCAGTCAGGTAACGTCCGCTGCCGGTTGTGGCTGCGGCTATTTTGCCTATCTTTAAGCCTTTTTGTTCAACCTGTTTGTTGATCTGGATAAGAGTATCGCTGACGGCTGCGAGCGGGTCTCCATCGGTCTTGCGGTAGTAGTCTGCAAGCACGACAAAACGGCCGTTAATCTCGGCGACAAGGGCAGCTTTGGTGCTTACGGAGCCTATATCTACACCCAAACCAGCTCTTTCGATCTCGGATGGGATATCTTTTTCTTCAACTCTGGGCATAATCTCGGAATCAACCATCTTGATGGGATCGCAACCGGGATAGTCAAGAGGTTTGGAGAGGTGTTCATCAAGCGCTAAAATTGCCTGATCAAGGTCGATTGTCTTGTTCGCCTGCATCGCTGAACCGATGGCGCCAAGGGTCCGGTTGTGCTCAGGGATAAGTACACGCCCGTTAATACCCAGCTCTTCGGTGAGATATTTTAAAGCAGTCGGGTTTTCGGAGACTCCTCCAATGAATGCTACTACGTCAACAAATTCTTTTCCACGGGCGATAGCGCTGCGGTAGTTGCGGCTGATTGCCTGGTGGATACCTGCTGCGATTCTCTCCCTGGGGGTGCCTTTTTGATAGAGATGGACAATATCAGATTCGGTAAAAACTGCACACCTGCCGGAGAGGGAGGCCGGGTTCTCAATATCGAATGCTACTCTGGCAAAATCTCCAATATCAGCGTAATTGAGCCTTTTGGACATGTGGTCAAGAAACGAACCGCTTCCGGAAGCACATTTGTTACCCAGATTCAAATCTTCTACTAATAACTTACCGCTGACCGGGTCTTTTTCGAAGAGGATATATTTCTGGGTCTCACGGCCCATCTCGATAACTGTGCGGACTTCAGGGTAGAGTTTTTGGAAAGCTGCAGCAAGTGCGTTTGGTTCGTGAATGGAGTCAGCGCCAATCAATTCCTTGAGGCTGGCAGCTCCTCCTCCGGTAACTCCACAAATAACGGTGTTGTCACCCACGATTTCCTTTACTTTACGCAGGGCTTCTTCAACTCTGCGTAAGGGCTGTCCTTGAACACTTGTTATGGGGAGAATAACGAATTCTCCATCGTTTTTTATGATAACCGTCTTTACGGTGTCTGAGCCGACGTCAAAACCTACTCTGACTGCCATACAACACAACCTCCGAGCTTTCTAGCAGGTCCATCCTGGGTGGATTTGGGTAATCCTATTGTGGGAGCGACAGAGAAAACGTTGTCGCATTTGCCGGGGACCTGGTTTTACCTGGAACATAAGGTAGATGAACTTCAACAGATCATTATAACATCATACGAACGAACGCACATTTCCGTCAAACCCCCAATAGCGAACGCATCACGAATAATTATCCGCAGATTACGCAGATTGACGCAGATTTTCCGGAAAAGAGAACTGCAAAATGTGCAAATGCTTCCTGATCCGTGAATGACGAAAGATCGGCAGGCTGGAAGCCTGCATTACAATTTTGTTTATTGCTGTTTTTTGTATATATCGAATCCTGGTTGGATCATTCGCATTGTCCATGCTTTTTCGAATCCGAAGACGTCAAGGGTTGTCTTTCTACCAATTACAGCGGCTCTAGCTTTGGCGACAATATTTTGGTCTGTATCCCAGAGAGGATTCATAATTATATACTCAACCCCTGCCCTGATATTTGTTCCTGGCACAGCCTCGACTCTCTCGTCCACATATCCCACGGATCCCACAGCTGCTACCCACCTGGCTCCATTTGGATCTGAGGCAACGGTCAGGAATGAGTTCTGGCTTACGGGAGTATAAGCATATTCCGGACTTTGAATTATCAGGGGTGTTGAGTTTTCATTACTATCTCTTATCACAACATACCCCACAATAGAGTTTCGGTATTGATTGGCACTATGGTCCCATGCCGTTTGCCAGGCAAGAAGCCTTTCACCTTGCTTAAATTTAATACGAGATGTGATCTTTGTTCCGGAAATCGTTCCCACAGTCCCATCGGGTTCTGGTAGTTTGGGAGCAGAGACCCGGGCAGCAGGCAGATCGTTTATATTCCCATCCTGTGAAATCAAGCTGATCTGAGCAGTGTATGGCGTTCCTATTCCGATCACCATGCCTCGAGCAAACGGCACTCTGGCCTGGTTTTCGAATTTAGAATCCCAACCTGGTTTAGTCAGCCACACTATATCTCCATTTTGCAGAGTGCGGGAAGATGTAAATTTCACAATATTCTTTTTTGCTGAGAAAACCACTCCTACCTCATAAGGATCACGCGTTTCCTGCACTTTGGATTCCGGAACCGGCACATTTTTATCTTTGAGCATTTGTTCCAGGTAGGCTAGTCTTTCCTCTGTTGGAGGGTGTGAAGAGAAAATCTTCGGAGGAGAGCTACCTGACTTTTCTTCAAAGCGCATAATCTTGCGCATAGCCATTAATAATCCTGCAGGATTCATATGTGAATTTACAAGCAGATCGAAGCCCATTTCATCTGCTTGTCTTTCATCACCTCGGGAATACTTGAGCTCATGCAGAGTATTTACCATGCCTGCTACCTGCTGGATTGTTGTATTGGCACCTGCGAGTATCAGAGCAAGGTCAGTCCAGGTCCTCCTGCGCTGGTGCTTTATCATTGCATCCAGGGAATGCCGTTGGTCGATATGAACTATTTCATGTGCGAGAACTCCAGCACGTTCATCATGAGTAAGAGCTTTCCACAATCCACTTGTATAGTAGACATATCCTCCTGGCACAGCAAAAGCATTTAGCTCTTTATCCAAGTCCAGTATCTGGAATGTATAGGGGATAGTGGTGCGTTTTACATATTTTGATAGCGCAATACCAATTTCCCGCATCTCTTTTTGTGCAGATGCATTCGGGTAAAGTTTATCTTTCTTGAGTATAGCCTGATTCGCTTGCTTCCCAATATCAATTTCCTCTTGTATAGATATTGCTAATAGCGGTAGGGCAGTGATTAGAAGAAGAAGTACGGATAACAATACTACATGAGATCGAGTACGCATATATCAGCCTCCGGTTTGGTAATATTCATCATATTACATACTCACTATACCCATTCTAACAGACAAACCTACACTCGGGGTATTGGTGGGTGATTGGAGGTGGGCGAGGGCATCGTTGGATGACAGGTACTGGGTGTTGACGGGTTGTAGTTTCAATGCGACTTTATGTTGAGTGCATAGTGCGATATAATAGTTGAGAGGTTCGGATAATGGGAACCATACGGACTTTTTGAGCCGTAATTATAAAGTGTAAATGCGGATAGCATTTACACTATAAGGGGTGAACTATGAGGACAACGCCTATCGGAATCGCGATGCTCAATGACGAAAGAGAGCACGTGTGGAGCCAGAATAATGCGACCAACATGGCAGTGGTCAACCAGTGGGTAAAGGTAATCAGCGAGAAGCTGGTTAACGTGGACGGCAGCAGTCCGGAAGTTATTCCGGCATCCAAAATCATCACCGGAGTGAGAGTCGCTCAGGAGATGGGTGAAGAGCTGGTCCGTAAGGGCTGCAAGCAGATCATTATGTGCTACAACGTCTGGAACTTCCCTTTCCTGGTGTGGCCATTTGTAAACTGTTTCAGCAAAGAGATCCCTATACTTTCTCTTTCAAACAACAATGGCAAGTTCCCTGGAAACGTTGGTCTGTTGGCGACTGATGGCGCTCTCAGGCAGGCAGGCAAGAAGACCCACAGGATCGTTGGAGACATCAACGACGCTGGGACCATCCAGAACGTTGTAGACTGGGTCCGAGCATCCAATGCAGTTACAACTATCAAGAACGAAGTCTACGGTCTGTACGGCGGACACTCGATGGGTATGGAGACCGGATTCTTCCACCTGACCCCTACAATCAAGTCCCTGGGCTGCACAACATACCAGATCGACCAGTACCTGCTTGTAAAATATGCTGAAGATCTTCCCAAAGCTGATGTAGTAGCCGGTAGGAAGTGGTTTGAACAGCTCCTGGGTGACAGATTGCACTATGATAACAATATGTTGACCGAGGAGACCCTGGAACGACAGGTTCGCATTTATCTGGCTATGGAAAAGATCAACAATGAAGAGGGGTTTGATTTCTGCGGACTCAAAGGGCAGAGAGAGCTGACAGAGCACTATACCCTTGGTGATGTTCCTGAAATGCTGATGAACGACCCTTATGACTGGAGAGGAGCCAAGGAGCCTATGGTCTGCGCAACTGAAGCAGACGCATATGCAGCAATCACTATGCAGCTCCTCAAATACATCTCCGGTGGTCTTCCGGCCCTGTTTATGGACGTAAGACTGTATCACCCTGAACTGGACATCTGGGACTGGTGCAACTCCGGCAACCACGCCAGTTGGTATGCAGCTCAGTCAATGGACCCGGTTGAAAACTTCAAGAAAATCAGTTTCCATCCAGCTCTGAGCTTCTATTTCAAAGCCGGTGGAGCTTCTGTTGAGTTCGATGCAGCACCTGGCGAAATGACATTTGCCAGAATGGGACTTTGGGATGAGAAACCGTTCATGTATATCGTGAAGGGTGAGTCTCTGGAATTGCCTGCAGCACAGCGCAAAGAGCTGAATGCTCAGACAGACCCGACATGGCCTCACGTCCATGCTAAACTGGGATGCAGCTTCGATGAATTCCTGGCCCTGTTCCCTGCAAACCATGCTCAGGGTATGGTTGGAGACAGAGTCCGCGCGTTGAAATATCTCTGCGAGATCGCCGGCATAACCCCGATCATTGGTGGGGATGATGCTAAGAACTATGTGACCCCAATCTGGGAGCGCGTAAAGTAAGAGGATCTAGAAATATCTCCCCCGTTCGCCCTTCGACAAGCTCAGGACGAACGGGGGCTGTTTTATGTATGGACTATCCTGAATCCTATGAATTCGTTTTCGTAGGGGAGCCAGATTACATGGGCTTCTTCAACTCGTCCTGATACCGGGCCGTTCTTTAGGCCTACTACTAATGCTTCCAGTGCACCTTCTTCGCCCTCTGCAATGACCTCTACGCCGCCATTGTGCAGATTTCTGACTATACCCGTCAGTTGAAGCTCCCTGGCCCTGTCATTGGCGAAATATCTGAAGCCTACTCCCTGAACTCTTCCCTGTAATACAACTCTCACTCTCTTCATTCCGGACATGCTAAACCCCACGCTTGAGAAAAGTCACTGACTAATCGCTACCGGACAGTTCGTAGCAGCAGATTCATTGCAAGCAAGAGAGACTGCGAGTGTTTTTACGGCGTCTTCATAATTGGATCTGATACCGGTGGAATCACCTGTACGGACTGCATTGATGAAGGCCTCATTCTCCATTAGAATTGGATTTCGGCCACCACTTAAAATCTCTTTGTGGCCTCGTTCAATTACGGTGAGATCACCGTGGAGTTCAACTACTGTATCACTGCAAACTACATGAAGTCCCACGGTATACGGCAATGTCAACACACAGGTATTCACAAGCGTTCCTACAGCGCCATCAGCAAACTTCATAGTCACTGAGCCAAAGTCATATATATCTGTATCTTCAGTTACCTCAAGTGTACGTCGGGTGTATGCTGCATATACTTCTACAATCTCCCCACAGATGAAACGCGCAAGGTCAATGATGTGCCCTGCCTGTTCAACAATCTGCCCTCCGGATTTATCTAGTTTTCTCCACCAGGAAACTTCCGGCATTCCACCCAACCAATAACCATTAACCAAGCCAATCTGTTTGCCCTGGAGTATATTCCTCGCTCTATCTGTATTGTCCTGGTAGCGCCAATGATATCCAACTGAGGAGATGATAGAATTCTCCTTGATAGCGTCACACACCTCAACAGCCTTAGCCATGGTAAGTGCGACAGGCTTTTCAACGAACAGGTGCACACCCTTTTGTGCAGCCAGTATCTCCTGCTCCTCATGAGCGTATGGTGGTACACATACATAAAGCGCATCCATCTCTTCATTTGCCAGCATCTGCCTGTAATCGGAGTATGCCCTGGCCATATATCTTGACGCCAGACTCTCAGCTTTCTGCTGGACAATATCGGATACTGCGACAATTCGCACATCGTCCATAGTCCTAAGCAGACTCATATGAGCGTCGGCGATACCTCCAGCACCTGCAAATGCTACTTTAACCGGCATATTATGATCCCTCCACAGCCTGCCTGACAGCTAATACTGTCTCCATCAGCCTCTCCAGCTCAGACAATTTGAACATACAGGCAGCATCACAAAGGCCTTTTTCAGGATCCGGATGGACTTCCATGAACAATGCGTCAACACCAACAGCAACAGCTGCCCTGACTAACGCAGGGATGAACTCTCTAGCACCTCCACTTGTGTTTCCAAGCCCACCTGGACGCTGCACTGAGTGCGTAGCGTCAAATACCACTGGACAGCCCAACTCACGCATGACTTGAAGTCCGGTCATATCTACGACCAGCGTGTTATAGCCGAAACTGCTTCCGCGTTCAGTCAGGCATATATTCTCATTTCCGGTGCTCCGCGCTTTACCTATACTATTCTTCATATCCCAGGGGGCAACAAACTGACCTTTTTTGATATTTACGCATTTACCAGTGCGAGCAGCTGCAACAATGAGGTCAGTCTGTCTGCACAAAAATGCCGGAATCTGCAATACATCAACAACCTTGCCTGCTGCTGCAGCTTGAGCAGGTTCATGAATATCCGTCACCACAGGAACGCCCAATTTTGTCCGAATCCTTCCAAGTATTTCAAGGCCTTCATCTATTCCGGGACCTCTAAAGGAATCTACACTGGTGCGGTTTGCCTTATCGAATGATGCTTTGAACGCATATCCCATACCCAGCCGGACACACATTGCCTTGACTGTTTCTCCGATCTCCAAGCATAAGTCTTCGGATTCTATCGAACAAGGACCAGCTATCAAAGTCAGAGGCTGTCCTGTGCCTATCTCAATACTCCCCAAACGAGCAGAAACCATTTATCACACTCCCTGATATAAACTAGTAAATATATTATACGGCTTTTGTTGCAAGAGGTCAGTTTTGTGAGTGAAATTTGTTCATCCTGGAAACATCCAGGCTTCTACGAATCCAGGTCGATTACTTGCAAACAAGTGCTATCTCTAGTTCTATTGCTTGTAGTACATATCCTGTGTGAAATGTACTGCTCATATTGCCTAAGCAAGTGTAATTTTGCCTCACAGTATTACTTAGGTAGTGCACGACACTAGATACATACTACATCGTATATGTATGTAGTATTAAGGGTAATATAGAGGTTTGCACTAAATATGTCGTACGTGTTTTCGCTTTACCACTAAAGAAATATTCAGCAATGCCGATAAATACATTGAGTGAGCAGCATATTTGGCACAGTGTTTCCAATGAAGCAGCCGATGCAGTTCATATCCGTGATGTATATTACATCACAACTCAATTGAAAGCGGGTGAGATGCATGCCGCAGGCAAAAGCAAAGAGGACAACAAAATCTACGGAAGATTACAGGAAGCCGGTCGCGGACGTCCATTCCTTAATCAGCCAGATCCTGGAGTATGAAGATACTGCTAAAGAACAAAACATCGACTTCACAGCAAGTCGTTTTCGTATGCTTACAGCAACGGAGCGCGACTTCCTGCGTGCCGAGTTGGTCGCAGATTTCATACGCCTGAGTGTTGGTAACACCGGAAAGACCCCTGTCTATTTTGATACAGGCCTTTTCAGCTTCTGCACCAAAGTTTGTGAGCTTCAGTTGGCTTCCACCGAGATCATGGGCACCTATCTGGCCGCCATGGAAGTAGCCCACGAAGATAAGCTTGCAGAGAAAATGAATGGGTTGGAAGAACTCTTGAAAAAGACTATGGTTACCGTTTTGCAGACATGCGTGGAAATGCTGGCTAACAAGACTAGAACCTCAGTTCTAGTACCAAGGAAGAAGGCTCGCAAGATCGCAGCCGCCTAACCCGCATTATTAACCAAGCTCCGCTTTTTGCTGGCAGTAAAGACAAAAAGCTGAGTCAATCATGAACAATGAGGGCTAACGGTAATTCACCCATTTCGCTCATAACGTCCCGACGTGTAGACGACGCGCCAATATGCAGGTAAGAAATGGAAAATACAAGATTGTAAGGGAGCACCTCAGGCATCGTGCTCCCATAGTAATTGTGGGTCTTATGTTTTGCATACGCATAACTGGTCCAAACACGATCATGTAGAGTAGTCCAGCAGAATTATCTGCTGGTTAGGTGGTAGGGTTTCCTGACTTATTTCCAGGATGGATGATCCTTTCACAATGACATTTTTGTGCCCATATGTAAACTCATCTACTGAGTCAATCGGGAAATTGCACTTTGCTGTCTTGTAGTGCATGGGAATGACTATGTGTGCCTTAATCTGCTTCGCCACCATATGCGCCTGAAGGGCGTTTATCGTATAATACCCTCCCACCGGGGCTAGCGCTATATCCACATGCCCAATCTGGTTCTGTTGAAATGGTGTTAGTATATGCCCCAAATCTCCAAGATGCGCTATTCGAAGACCATCAGCTTCTATTACGAAGACTATGTTGCGACCTCTTCGGCTTCCATGTGAATCATCATGTGCAGTTTCTATCCCGGATACCAATACATCCTGGTATGTGTATCCAGGGCAATCACGAACCACCACATGTTTGTTTTTTATACGTTCCACTGCACTATGATCCGGGTGTGAATGGCTCACAGTAATGATATCCGCATCTCCCTCAAAAGGCTCGTAAGCCAGTATAGTGGGTTCAGGATATGCACTCCCATCCAGAGGGTCAGTCAGTATCCTCACACCGGAGGTTGTCGTCAAAAGGAAACTTGAGTGTCCCAAAAACTCTATCCTCATGGCATATCCCACCTTTCTCACTGTGTGTATACCCAACACTACGATTAGTTACACAGTCCATTAACCCATATTATTAATGATTAGTCGGCTTTTGTCCTGTGTCAAATGTAAAAGCCGAAGGAATATCAATTACTTCCAATAATACTATTACAGGCTACAAATACAAAACATAACAATACTGGGTAGTGAGGTTTTGTCATTCTGAACGCAGTGAAGAATCTGCTTTGAGATTCTTCACTGCGTTCAGAATGACAAAACTCCCGAATGACTGAAGTCTTACTAAAAGCAGGAGTACAGCAATGATTGGTCAGGCAGACATTAATATATACCCTAAAAGAACACTTCATGGGGTTGATCCAAACATATATGGACAGTTCGCGGAGCATATCGGCGGATGTATATATGGTGGGATTTGGGTCGGTCCGGAAAGCTCTATACCAAATATCGAAGGATACCGACTCGATACACTGGAGGCCTTGAAAAAACTCGAGCTACCGGTATTACGATGGCCCGGCGGTTGTTTTGCAGATAACTACCATTGGAGGGATGGGATAGGAGATCCTGCATCCAGGCCAATGCGGCAGAATATCTGGTGGAAACAGGGAGAGAGCAATGCATTTGGAACCCATGAGTTCATACGCTTCTGCGAATTAATTGGAGCTCAACCCTACATCTGTGTAAATGTAGGCAGCGGCACCCCCGAAGAAGCCAGGCAATGGGTGGAATACTGCAATGCAGAACAGGATACTACACTAACACGTGAAAGAGCTGCAAATGGTTCACCTGAACCATTTGGCGTGAAGTATTGGGGAATAGGCAATGAGAACTGGGGATGCGGGGGGAGAATGAACCCGGAACACTATGCAAATCTGTATCGCCAGTTCGCAACTTTTATGCGCAACACCGATGTTGCAACTTACTTCATCGCCTGCGGGTCTATGTATCATAAACTGGGGTGGGACAAACGGGTATTGAAATCACTCAAAGAGGCTGAAGATATAATTGACGCAATTTCCATACACAACTACTCCGGAATGGGTATTTCTGATTCAGAGTATTCGGATGATATGTACTATCAACTGATGACCAGCGTTGATTGCATGGACAGGCATATAGAAAGTGCAGCTGCTGTCTGTAAGGAATATTCAACTGACGATCATGAAATTAAAGTAATACTGGATGAATGGGGAACATGGTATGCCGAAGCAATTACCGATGTTGGCCTGAGACAGAACTCAACAATGATGGATGCCATATTCTCGGCACTTTCTTTCCATATGTTCCATCGACGTGGGGATGTGCTTGCGATGACCAATATGGCACAAACTGCTAATGTCCTGCAATCAATTGTTCAGACAAGAGAAGAAGCGTTTTGTCTGACGCCCAACTACTGGATATATGACATGTTTAAACCGCACAAGGGTGGGACACTTGTAAAGACAAGGACCAGAGGAGAGAGCCTGACACTGGAGTCCGGTAAAAACGTGCCTCTGATATCTGCGTCAGCTACCATAAAAGACCGCTCGCTGACTGTCTCTATAGTGAATGTGGACTTATCAAGGCCCTGCCCGGTTTCTCTTCATATTGGTGATGTCCAATTAACTACTGTCAGGGGAGCAATGACATTCCATTCTGCCGATGTGCGAGACTACAATCTACCTGACATGCCGGATGCTATCCCTGAGCCATGTGAGCTGAAGGTCAATGTGGATGACTGCTCAATATCAGCCACTCTTCCACCGTGTTCGGTGAGTGTGTTTGATCTGGAGATTCTAGTTAAGTAGTGGGTAAGATTCACGTTATTTATACAGGATTGGCACTTCGGCATAGCTAGTGCATCGGCATCGGCGCTACGGGACGGCAGGCTGAGGATATTGGAAAATGGTACCCCTCCGCTCTGATACCGATGCATTTTTTAGCTGTAGTGGGAGAATCGGACATGGATGTCCGGGGAAGGTGGTCAAGGTCATGGATCACCTTGACCAACAGAAAGGGACATGAATCACCTTAACCAACGGGAATATTATCCAGTGGTACAAAATATATGCCCCCCACTAAATAAATGGTGGAGGGCATATTATATTTCCAGACTCGATTGAGTTCTGGAGTTATTCTATTACTTCAGCACATGCTAGTGACCTTGTTACCTGGTCTACTCTGACGTTGACGTGTTCTCCTTCTGAAGAAGCGCCATTGCTGAGTTCCACCAGATATCCATCGGCCCAACCATAAGCTTTGGGTGCGCTGGAGAATGGCGCCGGGACTACTTCAAGGTTAATAGTAGCTCCAGGTTGAATCCCACTCACCTGCTCCTGCATCTGAGCTGCATCAGCCGGCAGTATCTGATATTTCTCTATGAAGAGTTCTTCGTCCGCACGGACATATACGACACGATCGATTATTCGCTCGATATCGGATACCGTCTCTCCATTGTCCCCAACAAGATAGAATACTACCTCAGGGTTGGCTATCACCAAAAATGCTTCATCGTCCCGTTCCGATGCCAGCCTGCGAAGATCTCTTTCTATGCGAATACTGACAGTCTCAGCGCTCTCCACTCTACCCCTTCCCTGGCAGTGGGGGCACACACACGTGGTTGCTTCTGTGACTGTTTCTCCAGTCCGCTTTCTGGTCATTTCCACAAGCCCAAGCGGGCTTATGTGGCAGATCTTGGCTTTCTCTCTGTCTTTCTGTAATTCTTTTTCGAGAGCAGAGATGACTTTTTGCCGGTCTTTTGGATCATTCATGTCGATAAAGTCCAACACGATCATACCACCGATATCCCGCAATCTTAACTGTCTCGCAATTTCGACAACGGCATCAAGGTTGGTTTTTAGAATAGTATCAGACAGACTCTTGGAACCTACGAACTTACCGGTGTTTACATCGATAGTGGTCAAGGCCTCTGTTGAGTCAATTGCCAGATGCCCTCCGGACTTCAGCCAGACTTTTCTGCGCAGAAGCGCATTGATCTCGCTTTCTATGCCGAATTTCTCGAAGATGGGAGTATCCTCTTCATACAGATGCACCTTTGAGCGCATCTTAGGGGACATGAGATCTATCAGTTCCAGTGCTTTCTCATAATCAACAGGGCTGTCAATAACCAACCTTGCCACGTCTGATGAGAATGCATCCCTCATTATCTTGTAGATCAAACTCAGATCCTGGTGAACCAGTCCCGGGGCATGAACCCTGGCCGATTTCTCTCGAATCTGTTCCCACATCTTCACCAGCATATTTAGATCCCCAGCCAGATCTTCTTCCGTCCGCCCTTCAGCTTCGGTTCGCACTATCAGACCAAGACCAGGAACTTTTATCCGGGTCGCAATTTTCTTGAGCCGATCCCTTTCGGAATCACTCTCAACCTTCCTCGAAACGCCCGTACTATCAGAGTCCGGCATAACGACAAGGTAGCGTCCCGGCAGTGAGATTCTGGTAGAAACCCTGGCTCCTTTCGAGCCTCTGGGACCTTTTACCGCTTGAACCAGCAATTCACTGCGCTCTTTCAGTAGATCCTTAATATTGATTCGCCGCGAATTGTCTCTTCGTCCGGAACCGCCTTCTTCCTCGGACTCTGGTAGAATATCGCCTCCATACAGAAACGCATTCCTGTCCAGTCCGATGTCAACAAATGCAGCATCCATACCAGCCAGCACATTGGCCACTTTCGCCTTATATATGCTTCCGGTCACTCTCTGCTCTCGTTCGACATGCAATTCAGCCAGTTTTCCAGCCTCAACAACCGCAACTCTTGTTTCGCGTGAATCCACGCTTATTAAAATTTCTTTTGACACTTTGTTACCTCCTTTCTTAGAGATTGTGTCCAGCCCGTATTATTCGTGATTGACTCATATGTCTAACAATAAATCGGGCTCATACTGTAAGCAGTCATCCGTTTGGTTACCGTAAAATGACACGGTTCCGGTGGACAGCAGTAAGCTGCAATCCCGGGATTTCCTGCCCAACAAGATCAGCTATTTCAGAGGGACGAGGGGTATATTCGCCATGAGCGACAACAGTCTTAATCTCACAACACCCATTCGCTATTTCCTCGTTAAGCTCTAACGTCATTATACCTTTACGCAGGTCAACTGTTTTGACATTATTCTTCTTTTCTCTGCGTACAAGTATAGACTCTTTGGCCATAATACCATCAATTGCCTTGCGTATATCCGATGCAGTGCAACTATCAGGCACTTCGACATGCAGTGAGAATTCTCCTGCTGTTACTGCCGGAGGCTTGAACGTGTCTCTGATGGTATTTACATCATAAACTTTTAGACCTTCAGGAAGACTGACATTGAGGCGGTTTATTACCCCAATGAAATCATCTCCCAGTCTCAGTCGAATAGCAACTACCTCTGCGCCTGCTGTAGCTCCCAGAGATAATGCAGATAACAAAGCTACTCTCGGACGCGGATTGAACCCTTCGGAGTATACCACGTCGATGCCGGATATGCGAACTGCCCGGTCAAATGCCCTGACCAGATCAAGATGCCCCAGCCATTTTGCCCGTCCTGTCTTGCTGAAACGGAAAATCGTCAACGTCTCAGGTCCATCGGACTTTGGAGGCAATGAAGGAATCTCGGCAATGCCTGGCTCAGGTGCTTTTGGCGGACACGGTTGGTTGGTATCTGATGATCTTACACCACATCCTGCGCATTCACCAGTCCTACAGTCCGGAGTCACTATTCCCTCAACAGCTTTATGGTTCTCGCGGATCAGGAACTCTTTTGAAACTCCTGCATTGATGAAATCCCAGGGTAAAGTTTCATCCTCCAAGATTGTCCGGTTGGCGTAGTCAGCTATATTAAGACCAGCTTCAGTGAAGGCTTTGTTCCAAAGATCAGGATTAAACCGGCTCTGCCCCAGGTTTGCACCCAGTTTCCATGCTCCAAAAATAGCTGCAGAGACTTCATCTCCGCCTCTAGCAAATGAGGCTTCCACACAACTCTGTGCGGGTTCGTGCCAGTTGAGCATTACTCCTTTAATACTTAACATTGACCTGAGCAATGCCACCCTACGATCAAGTTCTTCGGACTGAGGCATACCGTGCCATTGGAATGGAGTGTGAGGTTTGGGAACGAACGGCGAAACCGTCACCGACAGCGCCAGTTTTACACCATGACTGCGTGAAGTGTTCAATACTGCCCGGACTAGATCAGCTATACCTGTGATATCTTCATCGGTCTCAGTAGGCAGCCCAATCATAAAATATAGTTTTAAACGCTGCCAGCCGTTATCTACTGCGGCGGCAACGGCATCGAGCAGGTCTGTTTCGGTAACATTCTTGTTGATAACATCACGGAGTCTCTGTGTTCCAGCTTCAGGAGCGAACGTAAGACCGCTTTTGCGGACTCTCTGGATCTCTGCTGCCAGCTTCACGCATCCTGCATCCGCACGTAAACTGGGCAATGATACTCCCACACGTTCGGATTCGTATTTGTCGATGATGGTACTGACAAGTTCACCTATGCGGCTATGGTCAGCGCTGGATAGTGAGGACAGAGCGATCTCATCATAACCTGTCTGCCTTAAAAGCTGTTCTGCTTGCCTGCATAGTGTCTCTACGCTGCGTTCGCGGACAGGTCTAGTCAGCATCCCTGCCTGACAGAACCTGCACCCTCTGCTACAACCGCGCATTATCTCAAGAATGACTCTGTCATGGACTGCTTCAGTGTGGGGAACAATCAAGGTCTCAGGATAGGGAGCTAATTCAAGGCTGGCAACGGCTCTGTGGTTGATATGAACCTGGACATCTTTTATGCCATGAATTGCAGGGACATAGACGCCTGCTATATGGGACATTTTTTCGATCGTTGAGATTCTGTCGCCTTTGGCTTCTCTAAATGCCTTAACTAATTCCAGAACGACCTCTTCGCCATCACCAATTACGAAGGCATCGATGAACTCGGCCATTGGTTTTGGATTGGCTGCACAGTGTCCGCCTGCGATTACTATTGGATCAGCATCCGTCCTGTCTTTGG
The DNA here is from genome assembly GCA_942493375.1 of Abditibacteriota bacterium. Taxonomy (GTDB): domain Bacteria; phylum Armatimonadota; class UBA5829; order UBA5829; family UBA5829. The sequence goes on from OW818698.1 coordinate 3,376,351, forward strand.
AATATACAGCAATGCTGGCAAGATCCAGCATGTTCAGGACCGCGGTATAGGAGAGTTCATAAGATAATGAAAATCCCAGAATATCGAAGTCGCGGACATATCTCCGTGATTCAAGGACAAACAGTGGAATGTTGTGCTCACGCATCAGGATTTCCATGTCCTCTGCCGGAGCAAATACACGCTCAGCTGAGACTTCATGGTCCTGATTTAATACATGATAGAGAATACGCAGGCCAAGGTTGGACATACCGATCTCGTAGACGTCCGGAAACGCCAACGCAAACGAAACATCCGTATCTTCAAGGTGCTTGCGTGCAGAGTTCGGCTCTCCACCGATATAACGCGCGGGCTTGCTGACCTGAGGGAGGATTACATCCAGTGCGGAATCAATATCAATATGCGGATTATCAAGATTATTTTTAGTCATACACACAGTTAACAAAAGAGCCGGCAAAGAACCATCTCCTGCCAGCCCATACAGTAACTGATTATACCATTTCAGACACTCTCAGTCAAACGCGACGGATGAACGCGCAAAATGACTATCCGCAGATTTCGCAGATTTGCGCAGATTATTTGGGGAAACCGCGAAATGCGCCAAACACGCGAAATTAGAAAAGAGACTTTCACGTTAGTCGCCGCTGGAAATCAGTTATTTGTGTGTAGTGAGTCAGAAAAGCAGATTCTTCGTTCCTCAGAATGACAGCAGGCTGGAAGCCTGCATCACAATTTGGAGAGAATCCGTTTTGAGTGACACTGTAGATTAGTTGTGTTTTTTGCCTGCGCCTGGGGTTAGCCATTTGGTGTCGGGCATTGCTTTTTTTAGTTCTGCTATCTGGTCTCTTAGTTCAGCTGCTCTTTCGAAGTCCAGAGCTTTGGCGGAACGCTTCATCTCTCTGTCCATTTCGGCTACTTCTTCAAGCAGGTCGTCCAGACTCATTGTATCGCGCAATTCCTTGGCAAACTGTTTAGGATTACGGTCCTGATCGAATGCTGAGGAGATCAACCGTTCTCGAATGGCCTTTGTAATGGTGATTGGTGTGATATTGTGATCTGTGTTATATGTCATCTGGATATGACGACGGCGGTTGGTCTCATCGATAGCCCTGCGCATAGAATCCGTAATGTGGTCGGCAAACATCAATACTTTTCCACATGAGTTTCTAGCAGCACGTCCTATTGTCTGTATCAGAGAGGTCTCACTGCGCAGAAAACCCTCTTTATCGGCGTCCAGGATAGCGACCAGGGACACTTCAGGGAGGTCAAGACCTTCTCTGAGCAGGTTAATCCCAACCAAAACATCATGCACGCCCATACGGAGATCCCGCAATATCTCACTGCGCTCGAGAGTTTTGATCTCAGAATGGAGGTAGTTTACCTTGATACCCATCTCCGATAGATATTGACTCAGGTCCTCCGACATCTTCTTGGTCAGCGTCGTTACCAGGACCCGTTCGCTTTTTGCGGCACGCGCGCGTATTTCGCCTATTAGATAGTCAACCTGACCCTGGCTAGGTAATACTTCAATCTCGGGATCGAGTAAACCCGTCGGTCGAATTATCTGTTCTACAACGTGCTGTGAGTGCTGGACTTCATATGGACCTGGAGTCGCAGAGACCAGCACGCATTGATGAACTAGCTTTTCGAATTCCTGGAATTTGAGAGGCCTGTTATCAAGTGCAGAAGGCAAGCGGAAACCATAATCTACAAGCGTGCCTTTGCGGGATCTGTCACCGGCATACATTGCTCTTAGCTGTGGAATCGTCTGATGCGACTCATCTATGAACATCAAAGAGTCTTCAGGGAAATACTCCACAAGCGTATGAGGACAGCTGCCAGCAGGTCTTCCGTCTATAATACGTGAGTAGTTCTCAATACCGTTGCAGTACCCCAGCTCACGCATCATCTCCATATCGAAGTGGGTACGCTGTTCGATGCGCTGGGCTTCGATGAGTTTTCCCTGCCGTTGAAAGAAACTAACGCGGTCCTCCAATTCCTGTTCGATTTCCGCGAGTGCCCGTTCCATCTTTTCAGCAGTCGTTACAAAGTGACTTGCAGGATAGACTGTAAGGGTGGGTTGAGAGTGCAAGACCTCACCAGTTACTGGATTGATGACAGTGATCTTCTCGACTTCATCGTCGAAAAACGTGACCCGGGTGATGAGTTCCTCATCGACTGGTTGGATCTCCAGCACATCCCCACGGACTCTAAAGGTACCTCGTCCGAGAGCAATATCATTCCTGGTAAACTGCATATCAATCAGACGGCGCAACAACTGTTCCCGATTGTAGTTCTGTCCGACTGACAATTGTAGCAAGATACCTGCGTAGTCTTCTTTGCTCCCGATACCGTATATACAGCTTACACTAGCAACAATTATGACATCGCGTCTTTCCAGAATTGCCTGCGTGGCTGAATGCCTGAGACGGTCTATCTCATCATTAACTGAGGAGTCTTTCTCGATATATGTGTCTGTTTGTGGTATGTAGGCTTCAGGAAGATAGTAGTCATAATAACTGACAAAATATTCAACTGCATTATCCGGGAAGAACTCACGGAATTCAGAACAGAGTTGAGCAGCGAGAGTTTTGTTATGTGCAATTACCAAAGTAGGTTTCTGCAGTTTCTCAATGACATTAGCCATTGTGAAAGTTTTTCCCGAACCCGTCACACCGACAAGGGTCTGATATCGATCACCTGACCGCAGATTATGTACCAGTTGATTTATAGCTTCGGGCTGATCCCCTGTTGGCTGAAAATCTGATTTGATAATAAACTCGTTCATAAATATATACTACCCATCGCAGGAGCACTCAAAGACCTGCCGCTGAAAATTCAAACAGCAGACGCGACCTGGATTTTGAGTAGAATAGACGCGCTTCCTGGCTTCCCAATGTCCTGACTAGACCAAGCTGAGCATCGTTGTAGCTATAACCGGAGTAATTCTGCCAGGTAGACAACGCCCTAAACTCCCAGTTTTTTGAAATGCGATAGGACAAATTGCCGAATGAACTGGTAGTTCCGCCCCGCAGACCCTTTATAACGCTAAAATGTGTACTTAGACCATATACAGGCACCAGATAGATGTCCGCACTTACGGTGTCATATGTGCCGCCGCCTGCTGCATCGTCCCAGCTATAGTTATAATTCATACCAAAGGTGGCCGATCTTCCAAGATCCCTGTATAAACCCAGATTACCAAAAGCACTACGACCGGGGTTCGACCCGCCCCACACATTACCAACGCTTGTCTGAGCACTTAGATCAAAACCTGTGAATGTTTTATAGGGTCCGGCGTACAGTTGCACATTTGCTGCTCCCCCCATATGCCTGGCTACAGCAGATGCACTACTGTCGTAAAAGCCTCTGCCCGACATAGACATGGTGAATGTAGGACCCGAAATCGGCACCGGACGCATCTGATAACTAATACCCGTATAATGTGTACTTCGGCCTTCTGACTGTTTTGTTCCACGGAAAGAAAATGTGGTTGTATATTTTTCCTTTGATTGGCTCAGATCGAAATTGCCGTAAACATCTGAGTGTGATGGAGAATCAAGATAGATATACGATTCCAATCCCTGTCCATAATCTGTCCTGCCAGTCCATCTCAGTCCCCAGTCAGATGAACCAAATCGTCGAATAGCAACCTGACCGCTGCTTCCGGTGTCCAAATCGTAATCTCTGACAAAATCAGTTTCCCAACGTTTAGATCCACCGTAGTATCCCCAGCCAGACTGTTCTTGACGCCTGATCCTTATAGCAGTGCTGGAATTCTCATCGAGTCCAAGGTATATTGGAATATCTGCTCGAAGCCCTTCACTACCATATGTAAATGTTTTGCCACCACCACTCCCAGAAAATGGTATCCGATAAAATGGAATGGTAACAGTGCTATCGCCTTCCAGGAAGAACGTAGCATTGATCAATTTGATTTCTTTTCCAGGTTTGACGATGATTTTCTTGGCACCAATTAAAAACACACCTGATACAGGCGGCACAGGAGCTTGAACTGATCTGACATCCGATTCTTCACGCTGCTTAAGGTCACGCAGTGAGATTAATTGCCTCCTTGCACCCTCATCCCCTGTATTAAAAAGAAGGCCTGTCATCTTACCAATGTCCAATAGAGCCTCACTAGCTCTGATAACTACGTTCCCTCTCTTAATAATGACAGAATTGCCTTCAGATCCTGAACGCAGACGCATTGTGCGTCTACTAATGTCCATCACTGCATAGAAGGATGAAATCTCCAGAGTTCCCATTTTGATGGTAACTCCGCCCACGCAATCGGCAATCCGTCTTGCCGGATCAAATAATAGCTGACCATTTTTTGTAGAAATTGTAACGCCAGTGAGGGATTCTGTTTTGGTGCCAGCAGCTAGAATTTCTACTTTGACTTCTGCAACACCTCTGGACCCCTGAACCGCTGCAGTAATCATCGATACGCCAGTTGCCAGTGTGCTCTGCATTCTGACTCTTGCAACACCACTGGATGTAGTCGCTCGTTGATCGATTCGACCAAGACTAGCTGAAAAATCTACTATAGTGCCATTTGGGGCCAGTTTACCATCGGAGTCTCTGACTTCGGCATTGATTGTTGTGGATGAACCAGCGTCTGCAGTAATGACATCAGGACGCGCAGTAAGGTATACGGTATATTCCGCAAGACCCACACTTTCGCCACTTCGACTTAATGAAAGCAGTAAACATGCTCCAAATATTATAACGATAAATCCGGCTGTTAAATGAAAACGCGCCGGACAAAGCCGACGCGTCATTCTATCTAAGTATTTCATAAGGGACTGACCTCAGTTAGCTGTAGCCTCGTCCTTTTTATCCAACCCAAGTTTTGCAATAGCATCTGCTAAGGCTGTAGCGCGAAGGTCATTGGGATCGATTCCCTTGACAGCATCTGAACTTTTACCGGTAGCAGTGAATCCACTAATTGTTCTGCCACTTTTTACTTCAAGCAATTGAGCTGATAATACAACGGAGACTGACTTAGCAACAGTATCAATATTGTAGCTTTCGATCATGCCTGTAAGTACATAATCAACAGATGCTATTCGTCCAAGTTGCAATACTTTATCTGTGTCATCGGCAAACGGGGGTAATAATTGCTTCGCAGTAATAGCCTGATCTACCTCTACTGCCCGTTGTATCGGCGCTAGTCTATCGCTAAACACAACAACGTTATATTTCCCGGACTTCTGTAACCCATCCCGAGCAGCTTCGGCAAGTGCCTTAGCAACTGGTGCAGCAATCTGAACCTCAGGCGCTGCATCGAATGGAAATACCATAACTGACTGTTTAACTACGTCGTTCCTAACTATCCTGGCACGTTTGAACCATCTTGCAGCACTGCAGGCTGCAGAAAGAACAAAAAGACACAGAAGTGCAGCAACAACTTTCACCCAAACGCTTCTCATATACTCTGTACCTCTCTCCCGAGTCATCTCCTAAGAAACCGGGCGGCCCTGAATGGGCCGCCCCAATTGACTACTCCCCGAATGCAGGCGGTGGTGGAACATCCAGATTACTGGAATTACCACTACCATTGGTTCCTATTGAAAGAACACCGGCCTTCTGAGTCTTTTTAGAATTAGAAGTTGCACTAATTTCAGTCATATTTGGATCGATTACCAGGTTACAATCAACCAGGGCTCTAATCCAATATCCAGACCAAACATGAAGCACTCTTTCCGCATCAGGAGCTGTTGCACTTACCAATACATACTTGGCAAGTTCAGCATCGTATCTCCACGCATAGTCTCTTATCCATCCAGCAGCTCTAGCATCTGCAAGACTCTTAGTCACACCAAGATAAGACACCGTAAGGGTGCTCATTGCAATACCCTGATCAACACGAGGTGTTGCAATGGCTCCAGTATTATCAGTCTTCCAGTTATAGAAGATATTACCAAATTGGTTCCATCCAGCTTTCAACGCAATGTTGCAAGGCAGGAGCTTAACTTTTCCAGTAATTCTATCTACTACCGGCTTACCTGTAGAATCTGTCTGTACAGGATAGTCCTTAGCAGTGACACTAACAACTCTATATTGAGTGGCAGGATCAAGTGTTATTCCTATGTTACCTGACATCAACAAGCCACTTGCAATATCGCTTGCAGAAACCTGGACAGCTGGATATTTATCTAGTGGCTTAGCCCAGACAGCATCACCAGGAGACAACTCCAACGGAGATGATATTCCATATCTCTTGTAAGTCTTGGAAGCAGGATCCCATCTAACGATCTGCATGTCAATTGCATGTTCGTAGCCAAATACAAATCCTGCATCCGCAGTTAACGGATTACCAATATACATTGGTGGTGTGAACATATCTACGAGAGGTTTACTCGTAGCAGGTAAACCAGGATCGACAACTGCAACAGTCCTCATTGGACCACCGACTGATAGAACCACATAGTCCGGGACATCATTTATCCCATCCAGGTTAGCGTCAACAATCAGAGTGTCCCAAATGGTATCTCCATTCCAGTTAACCCGGAAGTTCCAATCTCCACCTGTAGTGAGTTTGATTGAATTGCCACTTGCAACTGCGGGATCCTGATTCGGTTCTGCATTTGCATAATCAGGAGCGATAGTACCTATCCATTCCTTCTTATATGTGCCTGTCACCAGAGTGTAGGAGGAAATATTAACCGGTATTCCGATACTTGCTCCACCTGGAACAGCCACGATCAATCTTATGTCAGACACGCTTGGTGCGGAGGATGTGCCATGCCATGGGAATGCAATCGTTCCCTGCAGCAATACTTCTCTTCCAGCAGCAGTTCTTGTCATAGCCTGGTTGGTATCTTTATCCACCACTGCCATTGTCTTAACGTAAGGTATATCCAAAACAGGACCAGCTTTTGTAGCCGGTAGACCAGTCTTGACTGCATCTACGACTCCATCATTGGCAGTCACTGTAAATACATAGCTTGTCTTTCCACTCCATCCGAGAGCAGCTTTCAGGTCACTACCGAGAAGACTGGCTGTATAATTGACGCCTTCTCTATAATTTGGATTGTTGCCCACTCTAGACATGACAAATTCTTTCGACTTGTTGCTGTTTGTCTCAGTAACAATCAGCTTCATGCCTTCCTGAGCAACTCCACCTACACTCACCAACGGACTATCCCCGTCAGCATCTGAGTAGTTAGCAGTAAACAGGAATGTAGTAGTCAGCTTGCCAAATGTCTTGTCCAGAGTATAAGAATGAATCTCAGGCGCCATATTCTGGTCGCTTACGATTACTTCCTTAACAAAGGCCAGGGTATCTACAACCTGAATACCATCACTGGCTTCAAATACAACAGAATATGCTCCAACGTCCAGGGTTATACTGCCGTTGTAAACAACACCTGTTTTGTAGTTCGGTGTGCCAGATTCTCTCACCAGCGTAACATCGGTGACTTCACCTAATGTGTTTCTGACTCTGGCTTTAACGAATGTTGCGGGTTGGCCGTCAGCATCCGTGTAAACAACAGACAGAGCAAAGGCCATTCTATTCAGGCCACCCGAGACGTCTCTGCCCAGGCTTAATACAGCTCCTCCAGTCAGGGTAGGAAGATTATTAATGAACATCTTGAACCCATTAGGAGCCTTAGCCGGTAACCAGACATAGTCGGCACTGGCTGCGTAGCCGTCAGATCCTACGAACGAGTAAGTTGACTGCCCCGGAACAAGCATAGTTGCTGTCGGTCCAGTAGCGAATATCTGCTCGAAGCGGACATTCGATGTAAAGTTCTGTGGTTCAGGCTGCGGCATCGAGAATGGGAACAGTTTCTCAGCATGTGTCGCATTTAATAAGTCTACAGACATAAAGCCCTCGACATTATCATGGAACGCAGGCGGATCGTTGTCAGCATCTCGATAGTCACAACTCAGCATAACCGGAACACCCGATGCTAACATTCTATCAGCGTCGGCAGTTCCCTCAACATAACCGCCCCTGTATTCAACATAAACAGGTGCATATGGTATGTAACTAATATTGACTCTGGTCTCAGCCATAGCACTCGTTAAGCGAATGCTGACATTACCAGGAGTAAACGGACTATTAGTATCGTAGTAGTCGGTGCCGGTCATTGCGGTATCGCTACCAGCAAATACTCCAACTATCCCAGCAATACTCGGCATTACGTTGACATCGGTCGGAGTTATCTGAGTTCCAAGAGATGTTATCGCAACATTTCTGAGTACAGCTACAGCAGGATTATATTTCAAGAATGCTACTTTTTTACCGTTGGCATTCTTCTTAACATTACTTGGAATAGATGCCAGCTTAATTCGGCCATTTGCATCCATTCCCTCGTCTGTATCGATCCTGTTTGTTAGCTCAGGATCAGAATATACCCCTATCACTGTTCCAACTGATGTGACGCTATCCGGTGTCGCCAGTCTAGCGAACTCATCAATTGTAACCAGCTGAGTCATTTCAGTTGTTGTTGCAACTGCATCAAATGCCTTACTGAGTGTAATCTCAGTAGAGACTGTAGAACCCGGAACAGAAGACAGCACCTGATCATAGTTACGCGGTGGGTTCGCAGGAGTAAAGTATCCATCGGAATCCCTTCTGTCAGCTGCGTCTCGATACATGCTTTCAGCATATCTGAAGACATTAGTCACTGCCAGCCTGTTATATGGCTCGCCTTCCGGATCCCATATATCAACCTTTGTGGCGGATATAACATTAGTCTTATGTTGCAGAGCTATCTTACTGCCCTTGATTGCCATACCTTGAGTAACTGTATTACCTACAGTTCCTGACAGGATTGGCGCACTGTTTCCATCGGGTCTCTGTAGTACGAGTTCTGTAAGGTCAGCGATAGCAGTCTCTGCAGCAGGATCAGAATATGGCAGCCACTGCTCACCATTCTTTGCCATTGCTTCTTTGAGCCAGGCCGGTTTCTCTTCACGGCTCCTGGCGCTTATCTGCATCTTATATTTGCCCTCAGGAAGAGTGGGCAATGTAATGGTGTAGTTAACGCCATCAGTATAGTTCGTGTCAGTAGCATCCGTCTTTCTCAACAGAATGCCATTTACTCTGAATCTATCACCGGCTACAACTCCATCAACCACAGCATCTTTTGTTCTAACCTGCAGTGATGTAGTTGAGTTAGCAGTAACCAGATACAATCTACCAGCATAATCCTGCTGATCTTTTGGAATGATCTGCAGATAGTTATCTTTGAGTGAATCTGCAGTCACTGTATAACCGGAGTCGAGAGTAATATTGAAAACCCTCTTGTCGGTTGAACTTATACTGGTGATTGTTCCTTCTACATATGTAGTAGTCGGATCAGCACCAGATCCAATCCACAATCTTGGTGATCTGCTTACCGCAAGACCAAGTGTGGTCCCATCGTCCTTAACATCCTTCTTTGCATCAAAGAAGTATGGTTCATCATTGTCTACATCGGTGTAGTCAACAGAGATATCGACAACCTGGCCCAGCCTTGCGGTTGGTGTCGGGTTCATTTTGACGTTTGAAAGTGTCGGAGAATCATTGATCCACGGACCATCAATCTCACGTACACGCTGCCCAGTAGTAGGCCTTGGAACTGAGTTGACATCATACCAGTCGTATAATGCTAACGCAGTACCGTCTGATGCCTCAAAATGGAACGTGTGTGATCCTGCAGTCGGTATAGTTGTATAGTACAGATACCGGGCGCCCTGTCTATAGTCAGGCGTTCCGACCGACTCCCGCAGCATGTCATGGGCAACGCCATCGACATAAACACGCACGAAGCTTGGCTGCTGTCCATTAGGTCCATCAATGTCAGTATAGTAAACAGAGTATATGAACTGAGTAGTTCGACTTCCTCTGTATGTGGAGACATTACCACCTGTAAGAGTGGGAACAGTATTTTTGCCAACTAATACAGGCATTCTCTTACCGAACATATATGTAGCATATATATTCTGTCCTGGAAGTGCACTCAATGTATAGACGCTTCTATTAGCTCTGTCTATATGATACTCACCATCCTGATAGTATCTGCCGAAAACATTACCAGTTCCTGCAGCCAGCATACTAGTCAGAAGGACTCTGTCAAGGCCTCCTGGCTTCATGGCTCCGTAAGTCCTGAGCCAAGGGTCAAAGTAGTTTGACAGCTCTCTCTGCGGATTGAGCCAAACGCCAACGAGACCTGAAGTAACATCAGCCCCAACAGCATCGTTACCCTTTATGTGTGCATTGATTCCCGAATCCGGAATATAGTAACTGTTATATGTTCCATTAATTGGATCCGGTGTATCATTTTGTCCAACACCACGCTGAATATACGTGAAACGTATATCCGAGTATTTTACTAAAACACTCTTACCTGCGTCGGCGGTGGCAAGACCGGTAAGCGGTATCAGTTTGTCACCCGCGTGGAAATGGGAACTGACTGTTGGTACATAATAGTTGGTCCCTGTAAATGGATCAGTAGTGTTGTCACTGGGAGCAAGATATACTCCTTCCACTGAAGCTATCATGTCTGCAAATTCAGGTACCACTGTAATTGAAGATGGTGAACCAGCAATATCAGATGCTATACCACGCATTGTGGCAAACCTGGAATTATCTATACCATCTGTTTCCCCAGTCCAACCACTCTTCTGCCCATCAAGCCTTATTCTAAGTGCTTCTTCGTTAGTCGGACCAACAAACAGTTCGGCATCGGCAAGAACGCCAGCAGTAGCTGGTTGATCAATATTTACCGGCCCTACGATCGGTGATTGTGGTTGATACTCAACCCAAACTGTACTGCCGATCTCTGGCAGTGGCAATTTTGTAGTAACTATATCTGATGAGTATCCACCATTTCCACCTGAATCCAGGTAGAGGTTTGTCCCACCATTTTGTGAAAGATCCTGGGTATTATAAACACCCGCTATGGTCAATATATCGGTCGCATCAGACAGTTGCGCAGTATATGGACCAGTTACAGTAGCTCTCTGAGCAATCTTAGGCTCGAATGTGAAATACTGATCAGCTGTTGGAGAACTCTGTTCTACCAACTGCTGTCTATAGAACGAAGTAGCCGCATCAGATCGCTCAGCTGCATCGGTTGACGATTTATATGTAGCAATTAATTCGCCATCCGAAGCATAGTAAGCATAGTAGTATTGTTTGTCTGAATCGGTACTCTGGTCGACACCACCTAACCGGGTCTGGAAGTAATAATCCTTACCATCGTTAAATATCGTGTCAGCAGTGTCTCTCTCAATTAATGCGTGGCCTTCATCCCAGATGACCGTTTTTGTGTCACGCTGCAATTGTCCGATATAGAGCTTGAATGAGCTCGGAGAATCGTTATTTATATCACTGTATGTTATTTCAAAGTTCCATACAGTACCAGGAGTAGCTGATCCATCAACTGATTTTACAGAACCGTTAGTCAATCTTGGAGCAACATTAGAGACTACTTCAGGTCCCTGCATCCAGGAATCTGTAGCACTTGGGAATCTTGTTTTCTCACCTTCAATACGATCATTGAAGTTTATAGGATCTCCCCAGTCATCAGAAAACTCAAAGTAGAATCTTCTTTGTCCGGACTCCATTACAAGATCCTGAACAGTACTCGTATCAAAATAATACACAACGCCAGGACCTTTTATGTTAGTTTCAGTAAGTTGCGAAATATCAACAGGCAACATTTCGCATTGTCTTACCTTACCTGGAGAAGTCTCAATATATACATATCCCTTATACGGACGTTGCCCATCAGCGTCTCGATATCTTAGAGTGTATCTAAAATTGACTCCCTGTCTTCCTGATCCGGGAGTTACTGCACCTTCGGTCAAAGCCGGCGGTGTATTTATGTACGGGCCAGGGACCATATCATTTGCTAAGCCTGATGCACGTACCCACGGGTCGCCATCAGGTCTGGTTGGCCAGTTCGACGTCTGCAATCCATCACTGAACATGAAATAATAGGAGTGAGGGCCAGCAGGTAGTTTTAACTTTGCAGAGTACCAAACGCCTCTCTTATAGTCAGCTGTTGTCAGTAAAGCTGCATTCTTTTCATTTAATACATCATCTGGAACCATGCTATATGCCTTCGCTCCAGCACGTCCTAAAGCATTACTAATCCATACCTGGCTCTTTATAGGCGCTTTACCATCTATTTGTCTGTAAACAATTCTGAATACATTCTCAGTCTGTGTAGTAGCACCGGCAGAGTCATTCTGGTTAGATGTAGTGCCCGGGAAATCTTGCAAACTGGGGAAGACACCACGTTTAAATGGTTGTATGGTGCCCCAATATCTATCATAACCATATTTCTTGTTATTAAATTCCAAACCATCGGAGTCCTGGAAATTCAAGGTCTTAGGGTTACGCATATCTATCAAACATGTAACTTTAGGGTACTCGTTACATGGGAATGGATATGTACGTAAATATTTTTGTGTAGGCAGGAATCCCCATGTTAGATCGTCTTCAAATAGACCAGGTGCTCGAATAATTCTATCCACTAGAATGGTGTCGTCATATCGTATCGGCTGAGTTCCGCTGAATGGATCAATTCTTCCTGAACTGTATCTGCGATATGGTAGACGATCTATGTCAGAAAAGCCTACAAGCTTACGTGCACCTTTGGGATCTAGAGGATTATAGATACCGGCACCAGATACGGAGTTGCCCCAATCCATACCACCCCATTCCTCTACACCCGATATATACTCACCATTAACAATTCTATCGGGCTGTAAAGTGAATGCAGGATACCAAGGTCTTCCAGCATCCGAAGTTGGCAGTACATAAAGACTATCATCGGAAGCAGCAAAGAAGTAATGATATATCCCAGGCTCAAGAGTAGAATAACACTTTGTTGTTCTCTGGCCTGTTCCAAATGTATTGGTTGCCGCAGGGGTAAAGCTAAATTTATAAACACCACCGATACTATCACCAGCAGGACCGGGTGTTTCAAGGGCCATAGGATAAACATCATAATCCTCAGCATCAAGTCGGCCAAAGTAAAGAACAACGCCGGATTCTGCGCCACCCTGCCACTTTAGCCACGAACGAGGAGGAAGACCGCCAAGATTCCTATATCTAATCCTGAAATCGTATTGTGCATTACCGGATCCCTCATCCGGGGTCATGTCATTTGCATATTGTAGGGGAATGATGCTCAAAGGGTCCGTGGTTTCATTACCCTTATCATCAGGATAGCACTTTAAGATATCTTCATCTCCGGGTACCCACATCTCATATGGCCAGGTAGTATCCCCACCCCATCCGTAATCTATAAAGCTAGAAAGGGTTCTGTCCACAAAGTGGCTCGAACTGTGAACTACAAGACTAAATCTGGTTTCAACAGGCGTAGTACCAGATATTTCTCCTTTTGCTGGATCCCATGCCCAAGCAGTAACTCCCAGGTCAAAGGTACATGTGTTATTACCAACAGCACCCCAACCATCATGCAGAGCCTGGGAGTACCACACGGGTTGCCCATTCCAGTTAGCAAAGGGAACAAGATTACTGGGTTTAGTCAAATCATCAAAAGACCCAGTTGTAACCCGATAAACTGAACCGTCAGTCGAAAGCGGGAAATCTCCAAGTGCCGGCATGTATGTGTATACATTATTAACTCGCCGCTCAGCCTGCATAAGGGGATTAGATAAATTAAGACCACCACTAACGCAAGCCCTGTATGTAGCACCAGTAGGAATATTTCCTCTTACATAATACATAGGTATGCCACCAAAGACTTTTGATCCAAGTCCGGTCAAGGTGATCATACCCATTCCTTCAGGAGCTCCAGTGGGAGTGGGGACAAAGGGCCCTGTGGCTGTAGTATCAGTCCACACAGCTTCAAAAATATAAACTGAGTTGGCAGTTCCCGGGTTTGGTGTAACAGTGATACTAAGCGATGCCCCGTAAGTCACCACACTCATTGCCACCAAGACCAGAACGGCCGCAAGCAATTTTGCTACTCTCGTCATGTTAATTCTTCCCTTCGTCTAAGAAGCGACTCAATAAATGAGTACCTATTGCCGATACAGCCCCCGCCAAAATATTAAATTCTGGCGAAGGCTTAATATAATATTGTATGTCAGACTATCCACCAGACGGGGCTGACACCTTTGATGCTGGCCACAGCAGTGGCGTGAATATCATTGTAACAGTCTTTTTGGCTCTAATCCAGTAACCCTTCCATGGTTCAAGTAAGCTCTGAGGGTCACTGTAATAATCGTATTTTGATTTAGCAGCATTCCATGTAAAGAATGTATTGCTAAGCCAGCCGCTGGATACAGCTTTGTCCAATGGTAATGCAAGGTTCAGACTCTTGTTGTAGAATTGGACCTGTCCCCAGTATACCGGGAATACAAACGGACTTCCCACAAGGTTCCAACCAGGCTTCAAATCAATATTAATTGAAGCTTGTTGGGTACCATCAATTTCGCCATATATTTTTCTATCTGATGCCAGATCAAATACCCCAATACCACCACCTGTAGCGTAAGCCCAGAATCCCTGTCCAGGGGTAACTGCTAATAGTGGCTTATATGAACCCGAACCACCGCCAGTCAGATTCCAATACTGCGGGAATATCTGTCCAGATAGTTTATTAAACACTCTATTTGGTGTTCCATCGGAAAATTTAAATGGGACGCTTATCAGCTGCCAACCAGCTCTTAACTTTCCAGTCCCTGTAGCAGGAACAAGGATTTTCCTGGAAACGATCTGGTTCCAACCTGAAACACTGTCCTGCGCTCTAACGAAATATTCAAGTGCACCACTAACTGTCCCATCAGCGACTACTTCCCACTGTGCAGGTCCGGCTTCCATATCTCTGCTAATGTACCCCAACGACTGAACAGCTTTGCCTGAAGCTAACTGGAGACCGTCCGGCAGTAACAGCGATACATTAACATCACCCAGATCATAAACACCTTTGTCAGTGGCAAGATTGTCAATGTAAGCTTTGATTTCAAAGGTTGTAGGACTAAAGTCGGATTCTCTCAATGGATCCGTTGTATCGTAATCCAGCGCGCGAATCGACTGAGCCGCCAGTGCGGCGCTATCAAAGTCATAGGTGCTTCCGGACCGTATGGTCCATGCACCATCAGCAACACCGACTCCATAGTAGTTGACAATCTTACGTGATGAGCCAGGCGCCAAAGCTTTTCTATCAAAACATATAGCCCAACCCATATTAGTCTGCCTAACTCTTGGATCCGGAATATAGCTACCGGAAGGGAAGCCATTATGCGGCTCAAGCCACAGCTCCAGTTCATTTCCCTCTATATCACTTGATGTCGTACTTTGAACTCCAAGTAAATGATCCTGATTTCCTACGGCAACACGACCAGGTCTAAATGCATCCTGACCTGCCATTATGTTTCTAGCAATAATGGTAGGTGTGGCTATTGAGTTCATCTTCTCGATGAAGTTAGGAATGATTGTTCCGGAAAATACTTTACCGTATTCCAGATTCCCAAATCCAGAGACAAACATCGGGCCAGTCTGCCATCCCGATTCCTGTAAAGGGTTGTAAGCAGCGCCCTGTATCTGGACACCTACCGACTGAGTCACAGTTGCTTTATTCTTTATATTAAACTCAAATCGAACTTGATCTCGAATGAGGTATATATTCATCAGAACAGCAACATTCTCAGAGGTAGTCCATTCACCCTCGATGAATCTACCATTTTTACCCAGGCCTAAACCATCTGGTGGGTAGAAAACTGCCGGTCCTTGTGTCCAACTACCGCCACTCACACCAATAATAGAAGGTGCGTTGTCTCCAGTCTTTACCTTTATGTATCCGAATTTGTGACAAGGGGACCAGCCATTGTCGTAATCAGTGCCCCAGTCGTGTCCTCGAGGTATCAGATCAACATTATCGTCGTCTATAGTCTCGGGATCCCCACCTACTGTTTGTACTGAGAACCGGCCGGGTACGTCCCACGTGTAAGCTACGGTACCAATTGTGAAATTAACGGTACTGGCAACACCCCAATCCAACCGGATATAGTCATTTTGGAGTGTGTAGAATACCGGCGGTGCAGTAGAAGAGGCGGATGCGATCTGTACTGCGCCAACCAAGCCGATAGCCAACACTACTAGAACTGCACACATTGTGCTTATCTTGCGATTCATAATTAAGTTCTCCTAGCCTGCCCTTTTGCTTCTAGCATCAGGGTACTACGATCAGTTCCAATGGATTATCAACGTCGCCAACATAGCTTCTCACCCAATACCCTCGATACTCATCGAGAGAATCTCTGCTCGTAACGCGTCTGTAATCACGACTGATTGTGCTGTCATAGCCATAGGCTATTGCGCTCAGCCAACCCGCGTCAACCGCGCTCAAAAGGCCCTTCGTCTCACCCCGATACTTGAACAGACAAGTCTGCCAGGACACTTTTCTTGGGTATGGATTCCCAATTATATTCCAACCGTCATATAACCGAATTATATAACCCTTTGACGGATCAAAATCGGATCTTCCTTCTAGACTGGGAAGATTTTCATTAATATGAGTATCCGCTGCAAGAACAAGCCAGTATCCCGAACCCACAATCGGGTGAGATATTTGGCTGGTTCCCGGACCTGATGAATTATAGTAACCACCATTAACAAACCAACTGAAGCCACCAAGACTCAGCGTAGTAGTATTCCATGCAATATCATTTGTATTTGCCGGATTGTATGTCACATATCCGTATTGCGGTTGGCCAGGAGTTCCTCCCTGAGGAGCGGCAATCCATCTAATAAGTTTAGATTTACTCGGTGAAGAGAGAGCAAACGTAGTGTTTGCTAACAGATCGGAAGGTTTTTGAGTTGCCGGAGCGATCAGGAACGGGAAAGCAAACAGATATATGCCGCTATCAACCGGATTCTGAGCAACATTGAAAGACACCTCATCGGTAATAAGTTCTCCACTAATCTTGCTCTCACCAGAAGCTGTAATTGTATGCGTTCCAGGAGCGAGAGCAATTCCACCCGGGAGAGGAATATTGAATGATAAGCCACCAACTATGCTGTCAACATAGTCACTTGCCGTACCAACCGGAATAGCATCGAGGCCATCTATCTGAACGCTAACAGTATCCAGATTAATGGCTAATAATCTAATTTCTACTTTTGGATTACTAACAGTCGTCGAGTCTGTTGTAGGAGTAATAATGCGAACTACGGAACTGCCCAGAGCAGCTTTAAGGTCTATGATTCCGGCTCCGAATTTCTTAGCATCGTAACCTTTGCTGGGCTTGCGAGCTGTTTCAATCATCTGGAGTCTGACGTCACTAGAACTAATTCCTGCACTCAATAGCAGGGCAGCAGCGCCCGCAACCTGCGGACAAGCCATGGACGTTCCCTGGAAATAATCATATCCAAGAGTTCGACCAGTAACAACTCCATTGTCGTCACGCGTGATATTGACAACAGTACTCAGTATGCCACTTCGATATCCAACACTCTGATCTCCACCAGGAGCTGTAATATCTACTTCATCGTCAGGCCCATAAGAGGAATAATAAGCGATTTTGTCATTGGGACCCGTGGACGCTACAGCCACACACTCAGGAAAAGCTGCAGGATATCCTACATTTCTGTATGGGGGATATGAGCTATCACCAGTATTGCCTGCCGCAGCCACAACTATTATTCCCTGATCCGTGAGTTCCGTTATCTTGGTATGTTCGGCTTCATCAGCGAACATGCCACCAAGACTCATGTTTACGACTTGAACGCCGCGTAAACGTGCATGCTCAAGACCATCTATGGTCCACTCTGTTGTACCATAGCCGTCAGAACCCAGAACTCTAATCGGTAAGATGTTAACTCCATCCCAGCATACTCCGGAGACACCTATTCCATTATTGCCCTGAGCTGCGATGATCCCTGAAACATGTGTTCCATGTCCATGCTCATCCATCGCGTCATTGTCATTGTCTACAAAATCATATCCCTGTAGATCAAGGACTCTGTCCGTGAGATCAGGATGGTCATATGCCACACCAGTATCAATAACTGCTACGGTTACAGCACTGCTTCCTTTTTCGGTATCCCAGACTTTTGGCATACCCATGTTAACTTTATCCCACTGCTGATCCCATAGATCATCATCAGGTATTGCATCAGCATAGTAGAAATAGTTAGGCTGTATGTTTTCAATCATCCATTGACTGGCCGCTGCTTTGCGTGACAGCGCCGTAACGGACCGGCTTTTCGATTTAGCCGTCATTTTTATTAGATACATATCTTTGATTGGCAGGGCTCTCAGGAGTTGGCCACCGATCCTTGCCACGCTCGCTTGTACCTGTGGCAGACTTGCACCTGAACGCACCTTAACAATGTATTCGTCGGCTACATACTTCTGTTTACTTGTGCCGGACGTGGCACTCAACGCAGCTCCAGCTGCGTAGAGTACCACCATCGCGACTACAAGCGACAGGTGAACGAGCCGTTTATAATTTATATAACGCATTCTGTCCTCCTGGAAACCCAACCAATCAATTTAACCTACGGAGTACTCGGCGGAACTTCGTTTACCGTAAATCGTCCTTCTTCACCAACGGTGAACAAAGGACTGGTATCCGTCGTATTCCGACAGAAAACTCTCCATTTTAGAACGACATCGGTTGACAAATTGCTGCTAATCAGGAAGTTTGCCAGATTCAGTCGTTGAGCGGCTGTCAATTCAATTGTTGGACCACTTTCATAAATGAGTCCACCTACCTGGCGACTGTCAAAAGTTCCCACTGTACCAGGATTAATTGGCTCAACCACAATATAATAGGCATTAGCGCCCTGTTTTTTGTTCCATCTAAAGTTAATTGTCCCATCTTTCAACTCTGTAAGCAGAATTGCCGGAGCAGCCAGACTGGGATCATATGGAGGCTGCAGTAGATCGGAAGCCTGGACAGGCTCTATTGCAGTTGCCTTGATAGTTCCACCGGTTGTAGAGAACTCATAAAGCTTTACCCCTGCACCTGATGAGGTTTCATAAAGAACTCTCACAGAATACTGGTGCTGTACGCCAAAGCCTTCACTTGGAACACTACCGGTAACTTGTGTTGGAACTGTCGTTGACGGGTTTGTTGTGATGTTATAGAACGTCACTGGAGTGGCTGCACTGGTTCCATAGAGATAGCGGACATCCAATTTGCCGGCGTCTATGGCAGTTGAGGAGCTTAGCGCTACAACAGGTCTGCCAGTCTGTACAAAATCATCACGCAATATCTGGTATTCCCAGACATTCTTACCATGTCCGAGTTTGGTCGGATCCCAGGTAACAACTGTGTTTGTATCGCCGGTACCCAATCCAGGTCCACTCTCGACTCCACGTCCATCTACGAACATCTTAGCTACAAAGAAAACTACAGCAGCGCCAACGAGGAATTTACCTATACGCTGAATAGCACTTCGTCCGGGCTTAGAAGTAGTAGGTGCTCCTGACGGTAGGGGTTCACCCTTGAGAGAAGGTGCCACCGCAGGCATTTCATATATGGCTCTAAACCTGTCTTCAGGTTGAATTCCTCTAAGGGATTTCAACACTTTAGCGGTTGCATCATTAGCTGACAGTTTTGTAACCTGGACAAAACCAATGATCTCCTTCTGACGAAGAATAATCATCCGCATTCCAAGTTTGATACCCTGTCTCGCGCCACGGTTCAGTACAACCTGGTCAACGCCCTGGTTAACATGAACAGTACCCTCGGGTATGACATAATCACTGACCTGTTTGACTGCCAGATAGGCAGCATTGTTGATAGCCTCAGTGACCAGCGTATCATCATCGGCTGTGTAGCCAATTCTGGCAGCTGACTGCCCTGACTGCAAGGCACCGTTAATAATTTCACCTGATGCCCTGTCTATTAATTGCAAAGCAAGAGTAACCGAGGCGGCGCGATTAGCACCGGACCCAGAGTACTCTATTTTGACTATGGAGCCTTGCATAATGGCATCCACTGTCAATGCGTCTGCTAGACGCACAAGTCCAACCCGATCAAGTGGGGGACGAAGATTAAGTTTCTCCATCTCCGCCTTTATCTGGCTGCGGGTGACTCCGACGTCGTTGCGGACGTTCTTGCTCATCTCAAGGACAACGGCATCCGTAGCGATACGGGCAAGCAAATCACCCTGAATACGGGATTCATTTACGAAATCAACTACTGCCACAGCATATGTCTGTGTAGCCGAAGTTGATTGGGCAAATGCTGCCGTGGTGAATGTCGCACCAAAGATCGTGCTCACCAGCGCAACAACGAGCAGATAGCTCAGACTCTTCGTTACCCTAGCATGTATCAGTCGGTTCAAAGGTAGGTCTCCTCCCTGCTGTTATAACTCTGAAGACAGACTTCAGCCGCAGTGTCACGTCCACCATGGCACGGACAGCTCTATCCGCAATTGCATGTATTCGGGGTCAATTGAGAAAAGTCCTTCTCAGCACTTTAAAAAATGGACATCAAGCAATAGTAGAGCCTTAAAAACCTACTATTCCACCCCAGGACCCATGCTTCCTCGGATATTCTCACTTACTATACCACACGGTCAAGCCAAAGGGAAGCATATTGATTGAAAAAAATCATAAGCTCTTGCACGTAATTCATCGGCAGAGCCATTATTGAATATTACAACATTCGCTAACTCACGTTTTACACTCTCTGAAAGTTGCGAATCTACACGTTCTATGGCCTGAGTCCTGGTCATTCCTCTACTCATTGTGAGACGACACAACTGAGTGTCTTGTTCCGCTGCAACTACTACAGTCGTATCGAATAGCCACTGCATATTACATTCGAACAATAATGGTACTTCGACAACTAGACATGCTGTATCACTCGCATGTTCAACCCTGAAATTCTCTATATGCTTCTGCACCAGTTCTATAACTTGCGGATGAATTATGTTATTCAGAGTCTCTCTATTCTTTTTCGAGCCAAAAATGATCTCTCCGAGTGCAGAACGGTCAATAGTTCTATCGGGCTTGAGTATGCTGTTTCCAAACGCCTCAATAACCATATGATATGAAATTGTCCCGGTATCCAGCAAATCTCGAGAAATGATGTCAGCACTGATGGTCTGGGCACCCAATTCGGCCAGATACGAAACAAAAAGACTCTTGCCACTGGCGATACCACCAGTTACACCTATAACCTGTCCCACAGTCATCACACTCATTTACTATCCCGATATCGGACTATTATCGGGCTATATAATATGCAAGTAAAATCCCTTGAGCTTTACACCCATTCTAGAGTATTATTGTAGCAGAAATGCCCATGTAGTGTATCAATAACAGCAACATGGTAATAGTTCAGTTTTGTGGGAATTTAAAGTCCATTCATACTTCGATACGCGCTTTGCGCTACTCAGCACGAACGGACTTTAGGTCATTTCACAGTAGACTGAACTCTTTCGCAACATGTAAGAGTTTAACCTGCATTATTCATGACTAATGATGTAAATACTCTGCATTTACACTCTCAGCTTTTGTCCCTACTGCCGGATTAGCCACGACGGGACGAGAAATTACTATTTTCGAAGGAGAACAATATGCCGGACGAAGAAGAGAGAATCGATATTGGCGCCGAGCTTGGCGGCGCAAGCGGCAAGCTGGATGATCAGCTGTTACGCGATCTGAAGGATGTAGCAAAACAGGAAAAAATACGGAATGCGGTTGATCCCAAAACCACTGCCCAGAATATTGCCAAAAAGAAGAAAATGAGCATGTATCTAACCATTGCTGCTATTTCTGCTGTAGTCCTTATCATCGTGGCATATGTTGTAATGGGTGGGTCAGGAACGAAAGCTGTGACTAACAAACAGAGTGGTCCTCAACGTATTCCTAAGACAACAATCGCAGCACCGGTGACCAACATGGCACCTTCTGCACCACCAATTGCTCCGCCCCCTCCGAGTGCACCAGGTCCAGCCAACGGGCAAGACGCAGGCGGGTATGAAGCGCCTATGTAACACAAAAAAGGGAGGCTGCAGCCTCCCCTTTTTGTTCATGAGCTTGTATTGAAATACTACATATTAGCCTGTCTGCGTAAAGACGCCTCAAGCATATTTACTTCTCCAAACGCCTGCTGTATTCTGCTATTCGCTCTATTCAAGCGTTGGCCATTCTTGCCCGGATCTATAAATCCAGCTCCCGTCAACGCGTTTGATATCGCTGTAGCAACGGTTTTTCGTTCGTTAACTGCACTTTCCAGTGAGTCTTGTACAGTACGCAACCCCATTGGCGGATTTAACTTCTGCAAGCCAGTTAAGACTCTTTCATGACTGGTAACAGAGATAGTATTGCCTATAGTCCGTGCATCACGCGCTGATAAAGCGTTCGCCATCCTGCGTGCATCTGAATTAGATCCAGCAACTAATTTAAACAACTGTTGCTTATAGCTACTCACCTCAGACAGCTTCGTTCTCAGCTGCGATATGTCTTTTCCTGGACTGGAAGGTTTCTGAGTAACAGCAATGTTGCTGATACTGTTACGCCCCAAAATAGCCAAGCCAGCCAGCATTATCAGGCCAAGAATTGCGAATACAGCTATAACTCTTGCAGCAGATGGCTTATTTTTACGCATAAGCATAGAGAGTCGAGGATTCGGACCGTATTCTTCACCTGGCACTGGAATAGCCGGGATTGCTGCTTCACTGATAGATTGCTTAGCCACTTCGGGTGCGGGTTGATGCTGAGCAGGCGGAACAGTCGTTTTAGCAATTTCAACTTTTTGAACCAGTGGAATATTCGGTTTCTTTACTTCGACTTTTTCTACCGGAACAACAGAAGGTTTACTTACCTGTACTGCTGGTGCTGATTCAGATTCATCGGATTCCCCGGCTGAGAGCTCTGCAAATATTTCCTCTGCAAGAGACCTCTTCTGAATACCTCTTGTTGGGGCAGGCTTCTCAGGTTCCACGGGAATCACATTAATGGGAGTTTCCTGCTCAGCTGGTTTATCCGACTGCACTGCTTGAATTGTATCAGCATGGGATTCGAATACTTCTTCCGCTTTTTCTGTTGTATCTGCCGCACTGCTCTCTATACTGTCATCCTGCAAAGTATTGATGACAGGAGCAGGAACTGCCTTTTTACGAGGAGCACGAGGTTTTTTCGGAACCAGAACACTAGCTGTCTCGGCCTGATCACATGACTGAGTAGCTGCAGTATCATCAACATGCGCTACTGTTTCTGTTTCAGGATCAATATCAGAATTAGTGGATACTGACTCAGGCACAGTCTCCGGTATCCAGTCCACCCTGTTAACTGCAATTCCTGAACTGGAGACAAGTTTTTCAATGAGGAGTTCCAGTTTCTTTACTTTTTGTTCACCACTAAAGATGGCCATGTTTTCTGGTGGGCGAACATTTGGATTGGCCGTTATCTGTTTACCTACTATTTGGACGATGGCCCCCATAGGACCACGCCTCAAATTAACGACGCCAATTTCATCGAACTTGAATGCGGTCACATTCTGTCCGTTGATCGACCCAGTAGCGGTCAGACCCGCTTTAAGGATCATGACCCGAGAGTCAGTTATTACAACTCCCTGACCATGGTCTCCCATTTGCTGGGCAACTATATGTTCGTCAGCAAGCAGTGTTGTATTTCGCAACTCTGCCAGACGTTCATTCATTACTTCTTTAGGCGTGGCGCTACCTGAAGACACAGGATGAGCACCTCCTTCGACAATAATACTTTATACATTAGTATGTTCCATACAATCTTAGATAATTTACAGACTTGCTTGAATTAGAATTCAGACTCGATACAAATGAGACTAAACAAATCAAAAAGAAGTCCATTAATGCGCGTTAATATGCAATGAACTATTATCAAAATTCTCGGTAACTATCCACAAATTTTATAGGGGCTGACAGGCAGTATTATTAATTAATGAATAAATTTTACATGCAATAAAGGCAAAAACAGGATTTGGTGAATGGTTCAAATTAATAATATATAGAAAAAGCCCGCAGACATTTAGTCGCGGGCTTTGCGTAATCGTATTGAGTTAAGCAAAACTACTCTTTCAATAGAATGTATAGAAACAGGTATATTTAGAGTAGATTGTCTAGTTTTGATGCAATATTCTGTTTAGGTTGCAGTCCCACCATACGGTCAACAACTGTCCCATTCTTGAAAACCAACAAGCTTGGAATGCTGACTACTCCATATTCGCTGGCTTTAGCAGACTCACTCTGCACATCCAGTTTTAGAACCTTAACACGTCCATCATAATTTTTAGCGATTTCGTCGATTACTGGTCCCAATGCTCTGCATGGACCACACCACTCTGCCCAAAAATCTACCAGTACTGGAACCTCTGATTTCAGGACTTCTTCCTCAAAATCCGCTGTTGTAACCGCTTTGGCTGCACTCATTATAAACATCCTCCATATCTCGATCTACAAAATGGCCCGTATTATTCAAGATTAACTCAGCTTTTGTCCCTACTGTCGGACAAAAGCAAAGCTTGGTGAATAATGCGGGATAGAGCATTCCAGCTCTGATACTTGTACAAGCAACGACTATATAACTCAGGTACCTGTTCAAGTTTTTCTTGTCTGTATAGCCAAGTATTCCCAAACATAGAGTTATTTACACCCAAGATATTATCACTTATAACAACATTTCTTCAACAGCCCATATTATCCATTATTGACTGCGCAAATTCCCTGCCTTTATACTCTCAACTTTTGTCTCTACCAGCAACCAAAAGCCAAGCCTGGTGAATAGAGCAGCACCCATATACTGATTATTTAAAAGGGAGCATACAATTATTTATTTGCACTCGATTCACGGACACATGATACTCGAACATAGCTACTGCAAGCAATCATCTTAAATACTGGCATTGACTTTTGTGGACAGCAGTGATAATATGTATCTCTAGCGAGGCATTGAGTTTATCAATGCCTATTATTACGTGTATAGCATTCAGGGGGTTCGCAGTGTACGCCATAATTAGAGCAGGCGGCAAGCAGTATAAAGTTAGCGAGCGCGATGTCATCGAGGTCAATAGACTCGAAGGCGCTGAGGGCGACAGTCTTGTCTTGGACGAAGTGCTGCTTGTTTCCGTAGACTCGGGAGTCAGTATCGGAGCCCCTTACGTTGACGGTGCCAAAGTGGAAGCCACAGTGGTCCGGCATTACAAGGGCAAAAAAATCCGCGGTTATACATATAAACCGAAAAAAGACTCAAGTCGAAGATACGGTCACAGGCAATTCCTTACAAGTGTAAGGATAGAAAAAATCAATCCGGCCTAAAAGGGGTATTTTAAATGGCACATAAAAAAGGTGTAGGCAGTACCCGTAACGGCCGCGACTCCAACCCTAAACGTCTTGGCGTGAAGGAGTACGCGGGCGAGTCGGTTACAGCCGGAAGCATTCTTGTCCGACAAAGAGGCACTCCGCTTCATGCGGGCGTTAATGTCGGAAGAGGAAAAGATGACACTCTTTTCTCTCTGATAGACGGCATTGTGAAGTTCGAGCACATGGGTGGACGCAAGAAAGTCAGCGTTTATCCGGCTGTAGAGAACTAGCAAGTTTCTGTAATGCAAAAAGGGGCACTTCGGTGCCCCTTTTTTGCATTACAGGCATATTTAAACATGCACCCTTCGACTCCGCTCAGGGTTAACGCAATCTTTGATTTTGTTTAGGATGCGCAGGGAGATGTCTTCATTTTATAGAGGCAGTTTTACGGTTGCTGTTGTGCCGTCATCCGGTTCACTGCACAACTCGAATCTCCCATTTATAGCACGAACCCGCTCCTCAACTCCAACCAATCCCAAATGTCCGGTAGTTGCTTTCCTGGCTCTTGTGGATTCCACTGCAAATCCTGCACCATTATCATGCACCTGGATCTGCAAGATCTCCTCTAGTATGTCAATATTGACATCAATTTTGGAACCGCCACTGTGCATTACCGCATTATTGACCAATTCCCGTAAAACCTGGAAAGCCACAGAAGATACCAAAGGGCTCAGAGCTTCGTTGGTAATTTCAATATTTACAGCCACATCTATATTATTGCGCGAGGCTGCTTCTTCACACATTTTCCTGACCGTGGAATCAAATCTAGAAGGTTCCGGACCAACCATTCGCAATTCGCTCAAATATGTCCGCACCTCAGCAAGTCCATGGGTTGATATTTCGTGAATTTTCTCAAGTCCCTGCTGTGCGCGGCTGGTATCCTTATCAATCAATATCCGGCATCTCTCCACATGGATATTTATAGCTGCCAGGGTCTGCAGTACGCTGTCGTGTAAGTCACGGGCAATCCGCAGGCGTTCCTCTGCAGCTGCGGCCTCCCTGAGTCTCTCCCAGAGCAGAGCATTTTCAATTACTGGAGCAATCTGAGTTGCTATTACTTCAAGGAGGAGTAAATCGGTTTTGGACAGACTCTTATCTCGTCGATTAGCGACATATAGAACGCCTACAGGAACTGTGCGTACCATCATTGGAGCTGCCGCTACATTCTGTACTCTTGACCATGCCTGGCTGGGATCTGCCAGCCGAATTTCTTTTGGGATTTTATTGGACATAATGGGACGCTGCTCGCGGAGCACTTCTTCAACATTCCATGGACCTCCACCTTCTCGAAATGTTGCAAGAATTGCAGGATCACTACCCTGCGAACGCAATCCTGGCGCCTGTGAGGCATCTGCTCCGCGGTTTGCAGGGAGGAAAAACGCGTGCTCAACTTTCAACAACCCTCTGGTCCGTTCTAAAACATGGGACATGATGTCCCTGGAAGTAGCAATACTGGACAGTTCTGCTCTGAATTCATTTACTACAGCTAAAAACGCCTGGTAAGTAAGCTGTCTTTCGGATATCTGGCCGAACATAAATGCAAGGACAAGAAGATATCCTATAGAACCTAGAGCGAATGGAGAAAAGGCTGCAGAGGAATATAGACCCAATACCCAGCTAAAACTGACAATACTTGCGGACAGCGCCATTATCGAATACTGCCAACCATACTTGCTGGAGATGTTCACTACATAGAAGATATACCAGATATAAAATGGTATTTCAGTGTAGAGCGTCATGTGCATCAGGAGAGTGATGATTATGATATCGGTGATACTGGCGGTGACCATAGTGACTCTCAGGTAATTAGGAAGCCACATCTCAAATACCCAGATAGCCACTGAGTACAAGAGAAATACTACAGACACCACAAGCACATGGATTGAAGTGATTGATCCCTGGAACATGCTCCCCAAGTCAAGGTGGTGCTTGACCAGGACCAAGCATGTGATTACTGATAGAAGTATGCGGATTACTGCCTGTTGGAGCTCGGCCGAACGTCTTTCCAGCACCAGGCTGTACATTGGATATGATTTCATATGATCAGGCCTTTACCAAACCGACTCTTATAGCCAGCCGCATAGCCTCTGAACGTGAGGAAAGACCCAGCTTCTCCAGAATCCGGCTGACATGAACTTTTACTGTGTGTTCACTTATGAACAGGAGTACAGCAACTTCGGGGTTGGATTTACCTTCACTCATGAGCCGAAAGACTTCCATCTCACGGGCGGTCAGCAGGGATATCTTTGCATTGTCATCCGACTGAGGTTTCTTGGAGATGCCTTTGAACAATTTCTCTGTAAGATCCGCCGGCAGCCAGCAACCTCCTGCAGCAACGGTGTGTATAGCATCTACCAGCTGCCCGGAAGCTGTATCTTTGAGCATATATCCCATAGCGCCTCCGCGGACGCAGCGAGTGAGTAGCTCATCGTCATCAGCGCCGGTCAGGACAATACACTTGGTAGGTATATTTCCTGCTGCCAATGCTTCCAGGACTTCAACCCCACCCATCTCCGGCATGATAAGATCGAGTAGAAGAACATCCGGCCTTTTTTCACGAGTTTTATTGACTGCCTCTGTGCCGGTAGTGGCTTCATCGATAACTTCCAAGTCGTCATATTCGAGCAACAGGCTCTTTAAGCCTTCGCGCAATATACCGTGGTCATCAGCAAGAATTATGGTTATTTTGCCTGAATTATTATCTGACATCTAACACCGCCAATATTTTACCCTATAGATTCGTTAGCCGTGACCAATCATTTAACCTGCATCTATTACGCATTATTCACTGAGTATGTCCACAAAACGGGACATAAATGCCCGAAATGCATGTAATAGTGTTGGTTGATGGCTTGTTTAGAAGGATTACAATCGGTGTATATCCAATACTGTAATTGAACCGGCGTATAGTATCGCGCCGTGCTTACTGTGGTAATAAGAAGGAGGCTGAATGAATGTCTAAAACTGCCGCCAGATGGATAATATTCTTTGTTGTGGTCATAGGCATATTGGTTGGCACTTGGGTTGCAGTCAATCATGGCTTTGGTGGAACCGTTTCTGGAACCATTGATAAGGTGGCTACAATCTTGAGCGGAACGCCCCCAGAGGACACTACTGATCAGAATGTAACATCTCTGCCGGACAGACCTGATACAACCGAACCTACGACTCCAAGCCAGGATCAACCAGGGCAACCCGGACAACCGGAACAACCCCAAATAGATATGAATCCGCCGTTTTTAGGGCTACCGGGATTAGGATTAACTACTCCACAATCTGCACCCAGTCAACCATCGACAACGAATTCTTCACAAGATACTGATCAACAACCGTCCGGGACACTTTCTGATGCCGGAGCAGCTCTTGACCAGCTGAAACTACAGTCACCTTCTGAAGTGCTTAAAGCTTGTGTAGCAAAACTCAAAAGCAATGATCTAGTTGGTGCTGAAAGATATGTTAGCCCTAATGGTTTGACGTACACCCTTGGAGTAACCACCGGGGTTCATGAGGTTCTCTGGAAAGGTCTCTATCAAGTGCAAGCCTACCAGACCATTGGCTACGATGCCATAAAAGTATCCGGTCAGACCGCATTGGTCCCCTTGTATGCCAGTCTTGGAGACAAACGGATGGTAGCAGCATATGTAGTCATGGCGCATAGAGGCGATGGCTGGAAACTGGATCATATCACCGACCCAACCCGGTTTTAGTGAGGATAATTGGAGGTATTTTACATGAAATGGCTTAGATTTGATGAAATAATCCAGGGGCTTGCTGACTGGGAATTCAAGAAGGCTGTAACTCCCACAGTCATACGATTTATGTATGTATTGGGGTGTATACTTGCAATCGGTATGACCTTCTACTATGTGGTATTAGGTTTCAGAACAAGTGAAGTCAGTGGTGTTGTCCGAATGATCTTTGCTGTGGTAGTTCTATTTTTATACGTTCTACTACTCAGGGTAGTGCTGGAAATCTTGATGGCGCTGTTCAAAGGTGCTTCAGCGTGGTCAAAGGCAAGCATAGACCAGGAAGCTTCTGAAGTGATTGATGCACCTGAAGTAGAAGTAATTGAATCTGTGGCAACTGAAGTAACTGAGAAGAAGAAATCGGTATCTGCTAAAAAGCAGGATTAATTAACAATGATCCGAACGCAGTGAAGAGGTATGAGATTCTTCACTGCGTTCAGAATGACAATATCGATCTACTGCAATGGCACCTTCATTCCAGCTGGAAGCCACTTTCCAAAGCCCTGCAGGTGTGCATAATAGGACATATAGGCAGTAAATGCCCAGAACAATCCGGCTCCGATCATGTCCAAAGCTCCGACAATTTTAAATATCTTCAGTTTTGGAAATACCAATGGCGTAAATGCAAACACTCCACCAACCCCGGAAATCGCGAACCCGATTGCAGTTATGAGTGGTTGCGAAGACATGTGCAATTTGATGATGCTAAAAGCTATAACTAGACTGACTCCACCGAACAGAAACGCTGGGATCGTCAGCGGGAGTAAGCTCCATCCTTTGAAAATGGAAATAGAAGCCCCAATCATCAGCGCCCCCAAAAGCACACAGGGTTCTCCATAAGCTATATTGAATGCTCCAGGCAAGGGCCATGCCCACGTAACATGGAAGCCTGAGGCCAGCAGAACCATTCCCAAAACTCCAAATGCTGCAGCCCAACTTCCCTGCCCTTCATCCTTATGTAGACCATGCAGCAGATATCCTGCAATGGTCAAAAACGAAGCAGAAACACATATAAGCATAAGAGTAAGATTATCTATAAACATAAATCATCACCTCAGCCCTATGATACCCGCATCCGGATGCATTTATACATCCAAGCATTTAGAATGGAGGATTCAGAGAACAGGTATAGATTTCGTTAGGCCGGAGTATAATTTGTTCACACTCGAACGGATCGCACTTATCCTGGGGCAATCAGTGGAGTTTGACTGTCGCTGAAAACTGAATCTTACGAAATCTCTTGACACCTTAGTCTCTATGGGTTATCATACAAAAGCGTGGAATATCTGTCTGGCTTGGCTGGAGGATAGGGAATATGGAAGAATACTACTCAACCTACACAGCCAAAAATGGAACACCTCCCGTGCGAAAGCGCAAGAGGAAATCTTTCTGGCAGGCTAACATTATGCCTTTGCTAAAGTTTATTGTGTTCATGGCTATAATATTTACTTTAGTCGGAATGTTCTGGCAAAGGTTCGTCTCCCCGATACGTGAATACAATATCCAAAGTGCGCTAAATAAACAGGCCGAAGCAGACCTTGTTGAATCACGACGCCAAAGCCGTGAAATCGAAAGACAGATCCGTTACAGTCAGACCCCTGAAGGTGCGGCTCAGGCTGCACGTAAACTTGGCTGGGTCAAACCCGGTGAGATTATTCTGGTCCTCCCTAACGAAACACCTAATAGCCCCAAACCAGAAAAAGACTGATCCGGTAACAATTCAGTTTTGTGAGAATTTAAAGTCCATTCATACTTCGATACGCGCTTTGCGCTACTCACCACGAACGGACTTTAGGTCAGTTCACAGTAGACTGTACTCTTTCCTGATCCGATCCCTGGTAGCAGTTAAATGGGTATACATATCAATATCTGCAACCAACTTCCAACAAGTATCAAGAGGTAGAAAATGTTCAAGAGAATCGACCATGTAGAGATCATACCCAGCGATTTTGAAAAGACTATTCAATTTTATATTGATATTCTTGGTTTCAAGATGGGTAATCGGATGCCTGTGAATATGCCCCCTCTCAAGGAGATTGCCTATCTTAAGCTTGGGGATACAATGATAGAAATTATATCGGTCCAGGATCCTGAACCAGATTCGACGACTCCATACC
This sequence comes from Abditibacteriota bacterium, assembly GCA_942493375.1. Taxonomy (GTDB): domain Bacteria; phylum Armatimonadota; class UBA5829; order UBA5829; family UBA5829. The sequence continues at coordinate 3,407,496 of OW818698.1, forward strand.
ATATGGGTTATTGTGGAATTGCTCTGGAAGTCGATAATATGGATGAAACTATTGCTTATCTGGCTGGTAAAGATGTAGGGATAGCCTGGGGGCCGGTTAATTTAGGAAACTGCATAAGAGCCGAAATACGAGATCCTGATAGATTTACAATTGAACTTAGAGAGTGGCTGTAAACCGAAGGTTCACACTGATCTGAATCTGGGAATATACATTTAGAAATAATGTCATTGGATATGGATTTGGGATCATCAGGAGGAGTAAAAATGGGAGATTGCGATTTCATTTCATCAGAAGAAGGTGCAAAAGAGTGTCTTTTGAACCTGGCATTTCCTGCTGATAAGAAGAAGATCCTGGAGCATGTTGAGGACAGCGATGCGCCGGAAGCGGTGACAGTAGCAGCCAACCAACTCCCGGAAAAAGTATATAAGAATCTGGATGAGGTAATCGAAACCCTGGATATCAAAGAATAGCTGTAGATCCAAGTTAAATATCAGATAATCAGCCTGGCGTTTTCTTAATAGTTGTACGCCAGGTCCAGATATGCGAATTGCATTTTTTCTCCACTCTCAACTTTCCACTTTTCACTTTCCACTATTTCTGCCATACTATGCGTACGAATATGGAGGTGCAGCCATTATGATGGATGTTGTCAGGATACTTACGGATGATCAGATGGAAATGCTGCGTGACGGTGCAGTGGATTTGCTGATCAACGCGGGTATGAAGATCAAAAATGATGAGATACTGGGTCTCCTGGAAAAGGAAGGCGCCAGGATCGATCGAACTACTCAGCGTGCATTCCTCACATCTTCGTTGATCTCCAGACTTGTCCCTGAAAACCCAAGCTCAATGAGTGAGTGGGAGTTAAATCCTCCGCTTGCTGATAACCTCAATGTTTGGGGATCGCATCCATTTGTGATGGACTGGCCAGGCTGTCAGAAAAGAGAAGCTAACAGAGCTGATCTGACGGAGATACTGAAGGCTGTTCATACTCTGGAGGAAATATCAGCTATTGGACCTCCGGTGTCTATCTGCGAACTGCCAGCTGTGATCGAACCAATCGAGTCACTGGCGCTGACTATGCAGATGACAGACAAGAAAATCGCTCCAGCAGAGATCCAGCTTCCCGAGCAGATAAAGTATGCTGTGAGACTCTCTGAGATATATACAGGTCAACCTAACAGCACAGCACTGGTTTCCGGTGGGGACTATTTCCAGTCTCCTTTGGTGTTCGGTGCACGGTCGTCTGAATGTATATTAGAAAAGGCCCGTTTTGGACTCCCGTCATTTATCGGAACTATGGCAACAAGTGGACTAAACTCTCCTGGAACAGTCGCCGGCACCATTACACAAGCACTCGCTGAACTGCTGGGAGGTCTGGTAATAGGTAAAGCCATCAATCCCGAGTTGGACTGGGGCAGCATTGCCTGTACCGGGATTTTGGATATGTCTACAGGGAGCGCTTGTTTTTCTTCACCTGAGTGCACACTGCAGGATATGTCCCTTTATCAGATCATGCGCAGAATATATGGCAGACAGATAATAGTAGCCGAACACTATATTGATGCTCCGACACCTGGCATACAAGCGACATTCGAGAAGACTTACAGATTTAATGCTGCTGCCTCATTCGGGGCCCATATACTTCTGAATAATGGTATCCTGGATGCCGGCCTGGCATTCTCCGGAGTCCAGTGCTGCCTGGACCTGGATACAAACCGGAGTCTACTGCGGATGTACCGGGGAATTGAAGTCAGTGATGAGACCATAGGCAGGGATGTCATCCTTGAAGCCTGCTTGAGTGATTCACCTAACTTCCTGGATATGGATCACACAGTAGAGCACTGCCGAGACAACTTCTGGTATCCCAAACTGCCTTTGAGAGCAAAGGCTGAAGCTGGAATTGGTTGGTATGAACACAGCGCTGGTATTTTAGAGAAGTCTGATGAACGCTGGAGGAATGCCATTGCCACATACCAACCAATCGACCTTTCGGATGATAAGCGACGGGCTATTGAGCAAGTATTAGTTGATGCTAGAAGAGAGCTGTTGTAGCTAAATGATCCTACCCAAATAGAGTAAGATCATTTAGCGTGTTGTAAAAGATACCGGTCAGTTATCCTGCATCTAGAAGATCTGCGACGAATTTGATTAGTTTTTTGATATAGTAGAATTTAGCAACTAAAAATGCCAGAAGAATAAACAGCAGCATCGGTCCCATCAAGTGAATATATAGAAAAATGACATTATGTTGGGAATTTTGAATTGGCACAATAGTTGATCTGAACATTAAAAAGAGTATTAGAACAGCAGCACTGGTGAGTATTTGCCTGATTATTTTCGTTTGATCATATTTAATGTCAGTGCCACCGTTGGGATTAACACTAAGGGAGCATTTTTGAGAGAAAGCTACTTTGGAATCTGCTATGGGAAATTCCTTTTTGCCATATATGGACCAGTATCTTGACTGTACTTCGAAGTCATTCCCATTAACATTGACTACTGTTGCTCTTTTGCTTCTTTCGTCATAGTAAACCTGAGGGATAGTTGGACGTTTGATTATATTTTCTGTATCAGCGGAATCCGGATCGCTCAGAAATGGCTGGGAGAGGATTCTGACACACTCGTCTACGGATTTGCCGGTATGCAAGGTATTCCTGAGTTGCTCAGCAATGAGAGATGATATCTGTTGTTGCAAGGTCGGTTTATTTTGATCCATGAAATGTGAAATCTGTGTGTCTTTATAGAACATAATCTCTTTTGCTTCAAGCAGCTTACTGGTGAAAGACAGGATATTCTGCAAAGCGACCACTTTTTGGGCAAATAATTGTGCTACTATCATTGGTATAAACATTATCATCCCCATTATGGAAAATGAACCTGGAAATTCTACTAGATGTCGATATTGAGGATTGTCTCGCATTGCCATAAACAAGAATCCTAAAAGAATGGGTAAAAAACCCGCCATCAGTATCTTCTTTATTGACCTTACTTCCTTGTATTCAATATCAGTTCCGCCTGATGGGTTGTCCTTTAGTGATAGACGAAAAGATGCCTGTACATTGGACTTTTCCATCTGAAACTCGTCCTGCTCTGATTCAAGCCAGCTTCGTTCCTGTACCTCATAGCCGTTTACGCAACTATTGACTAAAATTACCCATTTTCTATAGCCTAGCTTACCCATCTGTTTATTTTTTGGTTTGATAGTGCCTGCTGTGTTCGGTGCATATGGATCGGAAAGATAGGGCTGTGATAAGCGCTGCATGCATTCAGTTGAAGATAGCTTTGTATGTAAAAACATCTGTTCTCCTCATATAATTAAAAGATCTCTTGTATAGATCGTCATCAGTATGTAACATGTTTACAACTTCGTCAGACCAGGTTTCGAGGAAGCCTTATGTAGCAGAATTGTGCAATGAAAGCTGCCTTACAATTAAGTCACATCAGTATAGCATTACAAACGCTATTACATACAAGGAGTTTAAGCAATGAGCAACACTGACTTACCAGTCATTCTCGGTGGGGAACCGATCAGGAATAAACCGTATGGGACCTACCCTCGAGCTTTTGGGGATGAAATCGCTGAGCTGCAATCAGTCCTGGGAAGTGGTGACTGGAACCAGAATTATGCCGGAGGAGAGACCCAGAAACACTTCGAAAAAGACCTTGCAGAGTATCTGGGAGTTCGCAACACTGTGGCTGTCAGTTCCGGTGGTGTTGCTTTGCAGATTGCAATGCGCGGGCTTGGGATTGAACCTGGGGATGAGGTGTTGGTCCAGGTAGATACGTGCATAGCCGATGCCTTTGCAATATTTAATGCCGGAGCTGTTCCTGTGTTTGCAGACAGTGATCCTGAGACATTCATGCTGGACTTCGAATCTGTCGAGAAGACCATAGGTCACCGAACTAAAGCAATTATTCCTGTCCATATATGGGGCAGACCTGAAAACACTGACATGGTCCAGAAGATTGCCAAAGCCCACAATCTGCTTGTAATTGATGATGCATGTCTTGCCTGCGGGGCTGAATGGAGAGGTAAGAAGGCTGGAACTAGCGGAGATGTTGGGATATACTCATTCGGATGCCTAAAGCCTTTCCAGGCTGGCGAAGGGGGAGCTATTGCAACTGATGACGATAAACTGGCAAAGGACCTTAGAGTTCTAAGAAGCTGGGGAGAGATGCAGTTTGAGTATGGTATCCGGGATTACAAAGAGCTTGCCTGGAACGGAAGGATTTCTCAGCTTCTGGCGGCGGTCTTAATCGCTCAGCTGCGGGGATATCCATCATATCTGGCTGGACTTCAGGAAAATGCCATAAAACTGGAAAACCTGATCTCGGATATTCCTGGAATTAAGATAATGGACAGAGATGAACGCATCAACGCCAGCGCCCATACGCAGTTCATTTTCAAAATTGATGAGGAGGAACTGGGAATGTCCCGAAATCTCTTTGAAAAAGCACTGGGAGCAGACGGAGTTCCGATGGTATGGCACGGAGCATTTGAACCTATCGTGGGTACGGATTTCTTCAGGAACGGACGCTGGAGGACCTGGGCTGTGGGGCATCCTGACCATGACAGGCTGGCTGAAAACTACTCCAGATCTTATCCTGGCGCTGAAAAGTCTTTTAACCATGTTGGGATGAGTATAGGTCGCAATGTTCTGTGCAGTGGGGACGATGCTGTCCAGGACACTGCTGATATTATCCGAAGGATCTGCGAGAACGCTTCGGGAATTATGAACGATGAATTATGAATGATGAAATAGGGAGACTTCAGGCTTTAGGAAGGGAGAAGGGAAATTTTAAATGTCGAGTTATGAATGATGAATGGGAAAGTCTACCCCTATGGATTTTTCAGGAACGATGCCCTTTACCAGGACTAAGGGGCATCGTTTTTTATATACCCCACTCATCTTCCTCTTTCGCTGCCATATACCCTTTGTAGATCGCTTCATTAATTTTCGGAAAAATGTTACTATCCATTTTGAACCTTTTTTATGACTTCTCCGACTTGTCTTTTATAGAGGAAAGGAGCTGCGGGCTATTGCACTCGGATAGGGACAGGATATATTCTGAGCTTCTGGTTGTTCGTTACCGGCGGGGTGACAGAGATGCATTGGAAGAGCTGATTCATTATTGGGAGAAGAAGCTCTTCTACTACATCAGCCGGTTGGTGGATAACGAAGAAGATGCCTGGGATGCTTTGCAGGATACATGGGTGGGGTTAGTCCGAAGCATATCCATGCTCGAGAAACCCCGGTATTTTGTCGTGTGGGTTTACAGAATTGCCCGGAACAGTGCAATGAACAAGCTCAGATCGCGCTATATAGACCGGGAGTTCTTTGAGGAAAATGAGATGATAGTCAAAGCTGAAGAGGACGCTCAGGAGTTCAGCTTTGAGGATGCCAGTCAGGTGCACCTGGCGCTGGAAAAACTCTCATTGCAACATCGAGAAGTATTGACTCTTTGTTTTCTTGAGGACCTGTCCACAGATGAAATAGCGCAGATTCTTACTGTTGCTCCCGGCACGGTGAAATCGAGGCTTCATTATGCAAAACGCGCTTTGAAAGCGATCATTGAGGAGGAAGATAATGAACCGGCAAAATGACTTCCGCGACAAGTTGATCGCTTCACAACAATTTACCCCCGAATACAGGGAGAAATATAACGAGAGGTTACAGGAAATGATCAATAGAAAGCTAACCCTTGTGCAAAGAATTACGATGGGTATTTCTGTAGCAATTGGCATATTGGCCATTGTATTTGTAGCTATAAGTTTCAGTAGTGGTTCTGAAACCAGCTTTCCTCTCAAAGTTGCAATAGGATTCATGTGCATAGTAGCATTGGCGATAACAGGAATTCGCGCATATATCCTGGTTACTGGACGGGTCAATATGCGTATCCAACCTAAACTAATTGCTTACATCGGGTATATTGGAATAATCCTGTTTATCGCAGTCCTGCTAATGATCTCAACTAACGATTCAGGGACTGATAGAATATACATTATTCTAGTCAGTTTATTCCCTTTGATTCTTATTACAGGTAAACTCATAGGTGTACAGATAGACCAATCCGAATTGAATGTGCAAGAAAAACTGCTGGAGATCGAATTAAAGCTGGCAGAACTTAATGAGAAGTTGCAGAGCGAAAAGAGTTAGTGTTTACTGTGTACCGAATCCCTGTTAGGTCCGTTCATGCTTCAACCCGCTCAGCACGAACGGACCAGGCGATAGACTGCACTGTTATTATCCACTTTCCAGTAACACCCTTATCCTGAAACCTGATAGTATATTAACAATACACATACTGGACAAAGGTTTACCCCATGAATAAAATTACTCTTCTCATCCATCTAGTCCTTGTGGCTGGCATTCTTGCAACGGCAGCAAATGCAAAGCCTGCCAAACAGGAGAAACTTGTGAAGAAGTATGATTTCACGAAAACTGCTGCTTTTATTGAATCACAGATTACTAAAGGGATCATCCCCGGAGCTTCATTGATTGTTGAGCATCACGGTAAAACGATCCTCCGGCAGAACTGGGGGACATATTGCAGTTCTACTCGCAGAGATACACCTGTTGAAGATGGTGTCAGCAATATGCTGTATTCTGTTTCAAAGGGTATATCCGCTACGGTAATTGTTATGGCTCACGAGAAGGGGCTTATAGAATATGATGCTCCTTTGTCTAAATACATTCCTGAATATAAGGGGAAATGGAAAGATACCTGCACAATAAGGCATCTTCTCACTCACTCGGCGGGTGTTCCAAACTGCCCTCTGAAGTCGGTCTATACTCCTGAACAATGGAAAGAAGCTGTGGCGACACTGTGCAATTATGAGGTGGAATGGGAACCCGGTTCACGGACAGCATACCACGGGTTAACCGGTGTGTTTCTGGCCGCTGAAGCAGTTCGGCGTGCTTCCGGACTACCTACCTGGGAAGCTGTATGCAGGAAGTTTCTGTTTGACCCGATCGGTGCAAAGAGTCTGACATTCATGATCCCGGCGGATGCACCGATCGCTCTTACACCTCAACCCGGTACGCTGCCTTGTGCTGTGAATCCGGATAATTATGGCTTACTGGGACATCCGGCTGGTGGATGTTTCGGTAAGGTAGAGGATGTTCTCAAAGTCCTGCGTTTAAACATCAATGAAGGGGTATATAACGGCAAACGGCTTATCAGCAAAAAAGAAATGCAGGAGATGCACCGGGTCCAGTATGAAAAACAGATCGCTGAAGCAGAATCCAAAGGGGTTGCAACTACACACGAGCCCTGGGGATTGGGCTGGCTTATTAGGCGAAATCTCAAAGACCACTGGTTCGGATTCGGTGAAAAGACCAGTCCCAGAACATTTGGCCATGCTGGAATTGACACTGTCCTGACTGTTGCGGAACCGGAGCGTGATTTTGCGCTGGTATTCCTGACAACCAACTCCCCAAAATCCCCCGAAGGTAACACTGTCCTTATCAGGAACACGGTCACGGACCTGGTGACTGAGGCTATAGATAAGGCTGCTATATAGGTAATTATGATGGGTTCGATTGAATGACTGTAGGGCTTGAATGCAACTCAGTCGAATCCGTCTGATTGCAAACTCCACGAAATACATACACGATATTAAATTATCCACAGATTTCGCAGATTAACGCAGATTTTCAGAAAAGAGAACCGCGAAACACGCAAAACACGCGAAATTTTTAGAAACATACCCTGGAAGCTTGCATGGAAAATTGATCTGTAGATATTACTAGATACGTTCAGCATGCCTACATGATTATTCGCCAATACTATATACTGTGTAAAGTATTGGTATGTTTTTGCTGGTATCGGGGTATTTGTAGGATTGTGTGGAGGTAGTAGCATGACAATGATGCGACGTTTTGTATATATTGTTTTAGTTCTGCTGATCTTTGGGATGTCTCCTGCGATTGTGCTGGCACAGCAGCCTGCGGTGTCAGGAAACCTTATTACTGGTCCGGGATTTGAGACAGCGGAGAATGGGTTACCTGTTGGGTGGGTCCTTGACCAGGCTAATATGGAAAAGGGGAAGGTGGAGCTGGATTCATCAAGCTATTTCTCCGGCGCACGCAGTGTAAAGCTTTCACCTAATGACAAGAATACGAACAAAGATAACCTGTTTGGGCTAGCTCAGATTATTTCTGCGGAAAGGCTTGTTGGCAAGCGGCTTCGGTTGAGTGTGAAGATGCGAACATCAGATGGGGCTGCAGCTGTTGCAGGCACTGTGGCGATTGGTGCTGATAACAAGATGATCGGTAGTCCAGCAATGGTTATTCAAACTGTACCGACTCCGGATTTTCAACCTCAGGAAGCTTTATTCCAGGTCCCTGCAAATGCAAAAGCCATTATTGTGGTAGCTTCTGTTTCAGGAACTTCGGGGAGTGCGTGGTTTGATGAATATACCTTTGCCCCGGTAGAAATCTTTGAACCTGACACTAAGAGCAAAATAATGAACGCTACTATTTCGGTGAATGCAGCCTCCGTGATCCGACAGATCCCCAAGACGCTGGTAGGAACAAATATTGAGTGGATATGGGATGGAAACGGATTGTGGGACAGGACTTCAAATTCGCCCAAGCCTCAGATATTGAAATCGGCCAAGAATCTTGGATTAGGTTCTATTCGATATCCAGGTGGATTGTTTTCTGACTACTATCACTGGAGAGATGGTGTTGGACTGATTGCAAATAGACCGACGGTATTGCATTCTCCGGCAGACAAGAGCACGTCTCAACCCTCATTTGGCACTGATGAGTTTCTTTCATTTTGCAAAATGGTCGGTGCTGAACCTCTGATTACGGTCAATATAGTGACCGGGACTCCACTGGAAGCTGCCGAATGGGTTACCTACTGTAACTCCGAGAAGCCGGGTAGAGTAAAGACCTGGGAGATTGGAAATGAGTCGTATATAAAAGGGGACGATGAATTAGCCAAGCACTCTTATATGTCGGTAGATGAATATGCCAAGAAATATATGGAATGGTCGGAAGCTATGCGAAAAGCTGATCCATCGATAAAGATAGGAGCCATCAGCGGTATAAACTTCGGCAAATATACTCTGCTTAATGAAAGTGACTGGAATGCTAAACTGTTAGCTAAAGTGGGTTCGGCAATAGATTTCATAGCGGTCCACAACGGATATGCTCCGGTAAATGCAGGGACCAGCGGGGCTTCATTCTATGAAGTCTATTCTACAATGCTGGCATTTCCTCTACTTGTCGACAAGAACCTGAAAGAGTTAGACAGGCAGATAAAGACCTATGCTCCGGACAGCTCCAAGCGAATTAAGATCGCAGTTACAGAATGGGCACCTCTGTTTGATGTATTACCCCTGCAACCTTACATAGGGCACTGCAAGACCCTGGGTTCAGGATTGTATGTTGCTGATATGATGAGGGTGCTTGTAAGCTGTCCCAGACTGGAAATAGCAGATTCGTTCAAAATGACTGAAAACAGCTTCATGGGATGGATAATGGAAACAGGGGTTCCCAAACCATCGTATTATGCGCTGCAAATGTATTCCAGACACTTTGGAAACACTCTGGTCAGCTCTGCATCTACCAGCCCAACATTCAATACCTCAGCAGTCGGAATGGCGGACGGAGTGAATGGCGCACCATATCTGGAGGTTGTATCGAGCCTGAGTGCGGATAAGTCTAAGCTGTTTGTCATAGTAATCAATAAACACTTCACTGCATCAATGAAGACTAAAATCAGCGTGAAAGGATTTATTCCTAAACCTGCAGGAACGGCATGGGTATTGACTGGCCCATCTTTAGATGCAAACAACGGCAATGACCTCATTCAATGGCCAGGAATGGTCTGGGCCGAACAAGCGCAGGCACCAGTAAATCCGGCTTTCAAAACTGGGAAACCGGGAACAGTGGTGACAAAGCAAACTCCTCTTAAGGGTGCTGGAAAGTCATTCACGTATACTTTCCCTCCAATGTCGGTGACTTCGTTAGAAATGGTCAGGGGGAAGTGAACCGGTAACTTTTTGAATTTTCACGCAAAGCCGCAAAGGCGCTAAGAAGGGAGAGTTATTTGTCACCTGTAAGCTCTGTAGATAAGCAGAAAATCGGTGTCCATGTTATTTTAACAATATAGGGAGGAACTAGAATGCTGCTTGCACCTTGTGGGTTGGATTGTGATGGATGTAATCTTGAGCCGGAGAGCTGTGATGGTTGTCATGCTGAGAGTGATCATTTGTGGTGTTCTGACTGTGGAATTAGGGTGTGCTGTAAGTTTGATCGGAAGCTGAGCAATTGTTCTGAGTGCGGTGATTTTCCCTGCGACAAAGTAATAGCGTTTGAATCCGCTCAGTATGCACACCATACACTGGCAGTTAAAAGGCTGCGGGAGTTGCATTCGCCTGGTTAACTGACACATTGAGTGATGCCAATTACGTTCTACTTCGGGAAGGAGACTGAGGCTTTTGTTTTGCCATTTTCGGAGACTAGTGTGAAGTCTCCGAACAGGTTGTCTCGCACGAGACTCTCTACGATGCGCAGTCCCAGGTTCCGGTGGAGTTTGATGTCGAAGTCTTCGGGGACCGGGGTGCCGTCGTTGTAGACATCCATATGGATCTGTTCATCGTCCTGGTGGAAGCTAACAGTAATCTCCCCACCTACACATTGCTGCAGACCGTGTTCGACCGCGTTCTGAATGAGTTCGTTGAGAACTAGAGATACATAGGTCGCATGGCCACTGGGAAGCATGAAGTCCTTGCCTTCAACTCCCATTTTCACTTCACAGCCTTCCGGAATAAGCCCGTGTGCGGTAGCTGAGAGTATGGAATCCGCAAGTTTTTTGACACTGACATTGTCCAGGTTGTCGCTGCTAAGTAGTTCATGAACGGCTGCTATACTTTGGATACGGTTGATGCTTTGTGTCAGAGCTGCTTTTGGGGAATCGAACTTACCCATCCGCAATTGCAGTCGAAGCAGGCTGGCGATCGTCTGAAGGCTGTTTTTGACCCTGTGGTGCATCTCCTGCAGGACAGCAGCCTGAACCATCAGTTTTGCATTGTGGATTGATATGGCAGCCTGGCCAGCGAGGGTTGTCAGGACTGCGATCTCGTCCTCGGTAAACTCCCTGGGTGAATCTGTATAACAGTTTAAAACTCCGACGATTTCGTTCTTTACAAACATCGGCAGGGCAACCAGCGAACACAAACCTTCTCTTTTAGCAATGTCAGGGTACTGGTAGCCGGGAGTCTTTCGGACATCAAGGATAGTGATCGGTCTTCGCTCGAATATGGCCCGACCAGCTACACTTTCTGTTAGTTTGACGTTGGGTTTACGCAGATAGGCTTTACTCTTGCTCTGAGTTGCCTTTATTACCAGTTCTTCTTTGCTTTCATCAAGCATCATGACTGAACAGATTTTGAAGTTCATGCTTTCAGCAGTCATTGCCACTATCAGCTGCAGGACTTCTTCGAGATACAGGTCGGATGTTATCGTTCGGCTGATTTCGCTGATGGTGGAAAGCTGTGTAGCACGGGTCTCCATTCGGCGGTAGAGGTTGTTGTTCTCTACTGCCCCACCAACTTGCCGGGCAATACTATCCAGAAGGTTTACTTGAATATCGTTGTAGTCGTTGGGAGAGTTCGTGCGGACATTTACTACTCCAACGAGCTCATTTCTGCCTCTGAGAGGGACACTGAGCATGGAATGGTATTTGTCCTGCAGTAGGGTAGGAATGGGTTTAAAGCGTTCGTCGCGCCAGGCTTCCCGGTTGATGACTACATGAGTGCCTTTTTGCGCGACCCATCCGGTAATACCCTCACCAAGTTTAAGCCGTATCTTGCCAACGACTTGTTTGGTCGTTCCGGAAGCTCCACGCAATACTAGCTCAGTACCGCTGTCGTCCAGAAGGTAGATCAGGCAAAGATCGGTACCCGTAACGCGGACGATTATATCAGCAACGCCCTTGAGCATATCGTCGAGTTTGGGCATCGAACCGATTGCCTGACCGGTTTCTCTGAGGGCGTCTGCTTCGAGGGATTTTTCTGCTACTCTGTGTTCAAGGTCTTGTACACGAGAGCGCAGTGCCAGCAGTTCCTGCTCTGGAGGAAGCTCGCGTATGGCGGCATCAGTTGCCTGTCTTTCCTGCGATTTCCAAACTGTCCAGGGACTCATATTTCATTTGCGATGATGATCGCATCGGCAATCTCTCGCATAGACCTTCTCTGGTTCATACTTTGTTGCTGGATTCTGCGGAAAGCGTCGGCTTCCTGCAGCTTGTACTTATCCATCAATATGCCTTTGGCTCTATCTACGATCTTCCTGGTCTCAAGCTTCTCGGACAGATCTCCTATTGTGCCTTCGAGTTCCTGCATATCGAGGTAACGTGAAACAGCGATTTCAATAGCCGGCATCAGGTCGGATTCCTGGAACGGCTTAATCATATAGGCGAACACTCCAGCCTCTTTGGCCCTTTCGATAAGGTCCTTCTGGCTGTAAGCTGTTAGCAGGACGACTGGCGAGAGTTTTTCCTCGTTGATTATCTTCGCAGCGTCCAATCCGTCCATAATAGGCATTTTGATGTCCATGATAACGACATCAGGGCGGAGACTTCGAGTCAGATCCAGTGCTCTCTGGCCATCTGCTGCTTCTCCAATAACTATATGCCCTAGATCTTCCAGCAGAGCCTTTAAATCCATACGGATAATAGCCTCATCATCGGCGATAACGGCTTTAATCTGACTCATGCATATACTCCTCAATAGACTGGTGGGTAATTTGGGGTAGATAACTACAGTGTTACCAATGGTATTTTACAGTCCGACAAGGTACCCTGTCAAAGAAGAAGCGAGATGTCTAAAGTAATCATCCGCAGATTTCACAGATTTTCAGGGAAAGAGATGCGCTATATGTGCATAGCTACATATCTCCGACCAGCATCAGTTTTGCTGCTTCTAATTGGGATGGAATCCCCATGACTATGACTTCGTCGCCTTCCATCAGTATCATTTCCGGACTGGGATTAGCATGCAGTTTTTCTCCCTGATGCCTGACACCCAATAGGGTTACTCCACAGGTCTCCCAGGGGTTAACCTCTTTGAGCGTTTTGCCTATGCAAGCAGAACCGGGATTTACTGTGATGCTGGCCATTTCTGTCTCAATGCTCTCACTGTGCACAACAAGGTCAAGGAAGTCCATTACTTCAGGTTTGATCACTGCTGCAGCCATCCGGCGTCCTCCCAGCATATATGGAGACATTACCCTATTGGCTCCAGCATGTTTCAACTTGTCTTCATTTTCCTCCAGGATGGAACGAGCAACCACAAACAGGCCTGGATTTAATACTTTTGCGGTCAGTACGATAAATACATTCTCCTCATCTGATGCTGCAACTGCTATTAAACCTTTGGCATTCTTGATTCCAGCTTTTAATAGAGTTTTGTCTTCTGTTGCTTTTCCTTCAATGTGGAGAATTTCACTGTCCCGCAGTTTTGGCAGTTGTTCCGGGTTGGACTCCACAACAACACACGGTACGTTATATCTGGTCAACTCCTTGGCTATCTGCTGCCCCATACGCCCATATCCACACACAAGGTAATGGTCTGTCATAGAATCTATAGTCATATCCATGGCTTTCCTCGCAATCTCTACTTCAGTCAGCATTATAAGATCAGCTGCCTGCACGGCAGCATCTGCATATGGATTCAACATCAAATTCGCAGGATAAATAACATTCTCTCCGGGAGTTCCACCTGCAATTACAGCAGTATAGCCGTGATATCCGACTTGTTTTAATCCATCAAGCACACGCATCGTTGTTACACTATCGGGAATTGCACAGACCGCCCAACGTATACTGTGTAGATGCAGGGCACTCATCAAGGCGGAATCCTGTGCATCTCCATATATAGCATTCCATCCATGTGCATTCCATAGACTGATCGCCTGCGGGTCGAAGTCTACTCCCAAAACACGTCTTCCCCTGGACGTAAGCTCCATTGCAACGCCTGTTCCATATGCTCCCATTCCCACAATAAGTGTATTTGCTAAGCTACAGGCGCTACTTAATGCTGCCTGTGAGTCTTCTCTGTCAAGTTTCTTACGTTCAAATATATTTAGATATGGTGAGAACACATCAAATAATTTCTGGGAATACATAATAATGAATGTTGATATCGCTATACTAACCAGGCATACTAATGTAACAAGTCCAACCGCATCCTCTGATAGATGTCCGAAGTTAGCACCCATAGCAACAAGAATCAAGGAGAACTCACTGACCTGGCCTACAGTTAGAGCAGTGAGAAAACTGGTCCGTTTGCGATAACCCAGAGCACCTGTAATGATCATCATGATCACGGATTTGCCGATCAGGACATATATACATAATGGGATTGCCTTAATAGCCTGAGAACCCATCAGACCTAAGTCAAGACGACTGCCAAATTCTATGAAGAAGAAAAGCAATAGGAAATCACGCAAGCTGATAAGTCTGCTGCCAATGGCTTCACGGTATTGAGTCGAAGCGATGGAAATACCGGCCAAAAACGCTCCGATTTCTCTGCTGAATCCCATTAGTTCACCAGACTTTGCGAGTGCCAAAGCCCACACTATTCCGAATAAAACTAAAAGCTCTGAAGATTTTGCAATAAAGGGGAGTAGCCTTGGAAGCACATACTTGGTAAGCACCCAGATGGATCCGAGTAGTCCGAATCCTTTGGCTAGAATGGTTATCGCCTGCCCGATTGGTTGGCGGTTTTCACTTCCCGTCACAGCAGACAAAATAATCATAGCCAATATGACAACCAGGTCCTGCACTATCAACAGTCCCAGAGCCAGGCGACCATGGAGTGAATCAGCTTCTTTTTTGTCTGATAGTAGTTTGACGATGATGATAGTGCTTGAGAATGTGAGTGCCATTGCGACATATACCGATGTCACAACGTTCATTCCAAGCCAAATACACATCGGAAAACATATCGCAGTGGTCAGGACGACTTGCCCGATACCTATACTAAGAGCCACTTTGCCCATGCTTCGGATAAGCTGGACATCAAGTTTTAAGCCAACAATGAAGAGCAGCAGCGCCAATCCCATCTCCGAAAGAGCATGGATCTGATCTACTGACTTGATCAGGTTCAATCCGGACGGTCCTGCCAGTAATCCTACTGCAAGGAACCCTATTATTAGCGGCTGACGCAGGCGAACCGAGGCAACACCTGCGATAACTGCTACCACAAGCAGAGCTACTATCTCATCAAAAACATTGTGAAAACTAATTGTAGGCATGATCAATCTACAAAATCTAAAGGATTATTGATCTGATGAGTTGGGATCAGTCCGATCAGCATTTTCCTCAGGACTGGACAATTCGCGTACCAGGAATGTCAGGGTCTTTACTTCTTGCCTGAGACCGGAAATTTCTTGCTGCATGTTGTCCATTTTTCTTGAGAGCGAAATAATCAAGTTTCCGATACCAGGATTATCATGGCGGTTCATAACCTGCATACCTCCGAAGAATAATAAAGGGGGAATATCGTGGATGATTCAACGATTAACTGGCCAATTTGTAATATCAGGCCAATAGAATCATTATGCCTATATGAGGGTGGTTTGTAAACCTTATACAAATGTGATTGTGTCTACAATTGGATACCATGAGGAGCTGAGTTTGGATAACTGTATCGTTTAGGTTATTATTGAAAAGATGGACTCCCGAAATCGTCCAGCTTCCAGAATTGAGAAAGGAATGTGGTTTTATGACAAGCAAAGAACGTATGCTTACTGTTTTGGCAAAGCAGCAACCTGACAGAGTGCCAGTGAACTATGATGGTAATCTGGATATAAATACAAGGTTGCTTAAGCACTTCGGGCTGGCAGCTGATGACTATGAAGGGTTGTTGAGGTGTCTGGGGACGGATATACGCGGGGTCTATCCGGGATATGCAGGTCCCAAGCTGTTCGAAGATATTCCCGGGATCAGCGTAGATGACTGGGGAATTCGTCGTCGTTGGGTTGAGAATGACAGTGGAGGCTACTGGGACTACTGCGACTGGCCTTTAGCCGATGCTACTGTCGAAGAGATTGCAGCCTGGCCGATGCCGAATCCGGATGATTATGATTACAGCAATATCAAGGATATTTGCGAAAGAAACAAAGAGTTTGCTGTATGTGTTGGAGGAGCGGGGCTTGCCTGCATTATCAACACCAACGGCTTTTTCAGGACTATGGAGCAGACTCTGGTAGACTTGATAACCGATGACCCTGCAGGCTTGCTTCTGTGTGACAGAAGGCAGGATATTGAACTGGAAGTTACGAGACGGGCTATTGAAGCTGCTGATGGTGGGATAGACTTTATGTGGATTGGAGAGGACCTGGGAACCCAGAACTCTCCTTTTATAGGTATGGACCTTTACCGAAGACACATACGGCCCAGACATCAGCGATATGTCGACCTGGCAAAATCCTTCGATCTTCCGATAATCTGCCACACATGCGGGTCCAGCAGTTGGGCATATGAAGATTTCATAGAAATGGGAATAGATGCAGTCGATACACTGCAGCCTGAAGCAGCTAATATGTCTCCTGAGTATTTGAAAAAGCATTTTGGAGGCAGGCTGGCATTTCATGGTTGCATCTCGACTGCAGGGCCTTTAGCTTATGGAACTGCAGATGATGTAAGAGATGAAGTCAGAAAAACTCTTGAGATAATGATGCCGGGTGGAGGGTACGCGCTGGCGCCAACACATTCGGTGCAGGACAATACACCTACGGAGAACGTCCTGGCAATGTTTGAGGCGGCACGGGAATACGGGGTATACTAAGCCCAGTTCTGGAAAGTAAGGATAGTAGAGGTAATAGAAATGATCAGCAAGTTTATTGGTCGTGTATGTGCTCATAGAAGCGTGACAAGGCCGACATGGTTTAAGTTAATGATGGTTTTTGTATTGACGGCAACTGCTGTTCAATATGCATTCGCTGCAGGTTCATCTACGCATGGTGGAGTGGACATTACAAGGTTTATTTTGGCGTTGGTGGTGATTCTTGTTGCTGCTAAGCTTGGTGGTGAACTATTTGTACGGTTCAAGCAGCCTGCAGTGCTTGGAGAGCTCCTTATTGGTATTATTATCGGTAATATCTATTTAACAGGTTTCCATGGACTGGATATGATCCGTACCGATCCTTCCATAAAGATCATCTCTGAAGTCGGTATTGTCCTGCTGCTGTTTCAAGTGGGACTGGAATCCGATGTCGAAAAAATGATGCAGACAGGGAAATCAGCACTGCTGGTCGCGACCCTGGGAGTTATTACTCCGCTTGCACTGGGCTATTTTGTATCATCAATTTTCCTGCCAGATGAGTCCGTGTATTCCCACATATTTACTGGTGCTACATTATGCGCGACCAGTGTAGGAATCACTGCCCGTGTATTTATGGATTTGGGCAAGATCGACACTCCCATCGCCAGGATAGTTCTTGGAGCTGCAGTGATTGATGATGTTATGGGACTGGTAATACTGGCTTTAGTTCAGGGTCTTATAACTGCCGCATCAACCGGAGCCAGTGTTTCATCAATGAGTATTGTAATAGTTATATTAAAGGCTCTTGCATTCATTATAGGAACACTGCTGTTAGGGAGACCAATCGCAAAAAGGATATTCAACATTGCATCCAAAGCACAGGGGAGCGACCTTCTTCTGTTTACAGCTTTGATAACCTGCTTTGGATTTGCATACCTGGCTTCAATAATTGGCCTGGCTCCAATAGTTGGAGCATTTTCAGCTGGTCTGGTGCTGGACGAAGTTCACTGGAAGAAGTTTGCCGAAAGAGGTGAACATTCGGTAGATGAGCTTATAGCACCTATCGCAGCATTTTTGGTCCCGATTTTCTTTATCCGGATGGGGTCCGAAGTCAATCTGACCAGCATTGCTAAACCAAGCAGTTTGCTGCTTGCTCTGTGTCTCACAATTGCTGCGGTTCTGGGCAAGCAGATCTGTGGACTTGGAGTAATGCAAAAAGGTCTTGACAGGCTTTCAGTGGGACTTGGAATGATACCCAGAGGTGAAGTTGGATTGATATTTGCAGCTATTGGCTCACGGTTACAAATAAAGGGAGTTCCCGTAGTAGGGCCGGACCTGTTTGCCGCAATTGTCATCATGGTTGTTGTGACAACAATGGTTACACCACCATTGTTAAAATGGAGCCTCAGCCGCAAAATCCCTCACAATCCTGAAGTTGCGTAACAACATAGCAACATAAAGGATAAATGGGATTAACTTTCGATTAACTTGAGAGCAACATCAGAAGCCTATACTTTAAATGACACCACTTGAAGGAGGCAGTTCTGATGAAGTTCCTAACAAAGATATCCTGTGCACTTTTGGTATGTAGTGCCGTTATCGGCGGTACAGCCGCTGTTGCGCAGGATATTTCCACATCTCTGGATGTTGCATATTGTTCAAAGTACGTTTGGCGCGGTATGGCCGCAAACCTCGAATCGGCAATTCAACCATCCCTGACTGTGAGTCACTCCAGCGGGCTCAGCTTTAACCTTTGGGGCAGCTATGATCTAACCAGCAGCAACGGCCACAAAGATAAAATCACTGAAGTAGACTACACCCTGGGATATTCCTGGAAACCAGCAAGCACGGCATACAGTGCCGGTGTAATCCGCTACGAATTCCCTAATACTGCTTATGTAAAAACTCATGAAGCATATGTGAGTGCGAGCTTTGCAGCCCCTCTATCGCCAACTGTGGCATTGAACTATGATTTTGACCAGGCTGATGGTCTTTATGCAAACATAGGTATTGGTAGCTCGTGCAAACTAAGTTCCTCGGAGACGGCCCCCAGTGTAAATCTCTCCGCTAAACTCGGTGCAGCAACTGACAGTTACAATAAGTTCTATTTCGCTGGGCACGACAAGGCAGCCTTTAGTGATATATATCTTGGGGCAAGCATGCCAATGAAGTCCGGTAAGATGACATTCACCCCGTCTGTTGCGTTCACAAGCATTCTTGACGGTGGTCTGAGAGATGCATATTCCAGACCCGACAACTTGATTGTATGCTTGACTGCATCCAGTCCTTTATAAAAAATGAGTATCACGGATCGGGAGATCATGACCATAAAGAGTCACTTCCGATTCGTGTTACCACCTGATGATGGCAATCGCTGTCAACGGGAAGCCAAGTAGAGAGAATAAGAACAGGAGTAAGAAACATGAGGATCCTACCGCTTGCAGCAGCAGTGTTTGTGCTGTTAGTTGCTTTATCATTCGGCGTTATTCATTCCACGCCGGTATATGCTCAGAATGCGACTGATTCGGTTGCAGACTATGATGGCAGCAAGACGGGAACAGCCACAGATGCCCTCGGAATGATGCCGGGTTCTCCGACAGCCGATGATCTTAAGGTTGCAATTAAAGATGAACCGTTTGCGGCTAAACTTGCCCACTCAGTGGGTCAAAATAAGGTTAGCATCAACCTTACCTGGACTCTGGTTGCAGCGTTTCTGGTTATGTTTATGCAAGCTGGATTCGCACTTGTAGAGACAGGTTTTACACAGGCCAAAAACGCTGCGCACACGATGCTTATGAACTTCGCTGTTTATGCGATAGGTATCATTGGGTTCTTCATTTGTGGATTCGCCATAATGTATGGTGCTGCAGGTGCAATTGGCAACCTTGGTGGAACTCCAGCCCTTGCATCAGGACATGAGTTTGTTGTGAATCTATTCGGAAAGGACTTCGGTCTTTTCGGAACCAGTGGATTCTTCCTTTCGGGACACTATTATGACGTAATGGTTGCTGCATTGTTCCTGTTCCAGATGGTATTTATGGATACCGCGGTTACTATTCCTACCGGCGCTTTAGCTGAGAGATGGAGACTGGCTTCCTTTATGGTATACGGTCTGTTCATGTCTATGCTTCTCTATCCTGTATTTGGTAACTGGGCCTGGGGCGGCGGATGGCTTTCTCAGCTTGGCAAGAACTTCGGGTTGGGCAACGGTTATGTTGACTTCGCCGGTTCCGGAGTTGTCCATGCAGTTGGTGGACTATGCGGACTGGCTGGTGCCATCGTCCTTGGCGCCAGAATTGGTAAGTTCAATAAGAATGGCAGCGTAAATCCTATTCAAGGCCATCACATTCCTATGGCCTTATTAGGAACATTCATCCTGGCTTTTGGCTGGTTTGGTTTCAATGCAGGAAGCACGCTGGGTATGTCAGGAGCTGGTAACCTACGGGCAGCTATGGTTGCAGTAAACACGATGCTTGCTTCTGCTACTGGTGTTCTTGGCGCTACAATTTACTGTATCATCAAAATGAAGAAGCCGGACCCCACGATGATTGCTAACGGTATGCTTGCTGGTATGGTTGCGATAACTGCACCTTGTGCATTCGTCAATCCAGTTGATGCCTGTATAATCGGTCTGATCGCTGGTGTGCTGGTCTGCTTTGGTGTAGTAGCAATTGATAAACTCAAAGTCGATGACCCCGTTGGAGCAGTTGCTGTCCACGGTATGAATGGCTTATTTGGGATGCTGGCTGTAGGCCTGTTTGCTGACGGAACTTATGGCGCTGGCCTCAACGGAATCGGCGGAGCAGTTACCGGTTTGTTCCACGGTGGTGGGTTTGGCCAACTTGGCGCTCAGTTGGTTGCAATGATAGCAGTTGTTGTATGGGCATTCGGTTTAAGCTTCCTTTACTTCAAATTGATGAACAAAATAGTGCCGATGCGGGTTTCCCGTGAGGACGAAATCCAGGGACTGGACCTGCCGGAAACCGGTATTCTAGCCTACCCTGAGTTCGAAATCAAGTAGTATTTGCCTGATAGGAGGCGGAACATGACAAAAATTGAAGCGATTATTCGACCTGGTAAATTGGATGCTGTGAAAGAAGTACTTGACGGTCTCGGATTACACGGTGTCACAGTCAGCCACGTTCTTGGAAGTGGTAAGCAGCGAGGCCGTACAACTCACTACCGCGGTCAGGAGTATGTAGTCAACTTACTCGACAAAACGAAAATAGAGACGGTTGTTCCGGACGAAATGGTGGAACAGACAGTTAATGCCATAGCTGATGCGGCGGCAACCGGAGAAATCGGGGACGGAAAGATTTTCGTCTACAAAGTAGAAAATGCAATGAGAATCCGAACACGGGAATCAGGAGAAGGAGCAGTTAGATAGGTTTGTAAACCTGTTTGCTCTACAATAATGCCCCAGTCTGCTATACAGTGGACTGGGGCATTTTTTATTGCTTACTGAATCATTGAGATACCAGAATCAGACCAGTTCTGCATTACTTACGACAATCTAGTAGTTATCGCAAATATTTTTACATATCGGTGTAAGTTTTGATTAACTTTTACGCAACATCTGGAACTATTTAGTTAAGTACCAACACTTAAAGGAGATTTGACTGATGAAGTTTCTACGAAAGGCACCCGTTATACTACTAGTTTGTATGGTAGTTTTGAGCAGCGCAGCTGCCATTGCACAAGATATTTCCACATCCCTTGATCTGACATACGCTTCAAAGTACGTCTGGAGAGGCATGCCAGTGAACAGCGAGTCAGTGCTTCAACCATCGCTAACAGTTAGTCACCCCAGCGGTCTTAGTTTTAACCTATGGGGCAGCTATGACATTACTAACAGCAATGGAAACAAGGGACGAATCACCGAGATCGACTACACTCTGAGTTATGCCTGGAAACCTGCCAGCACTGATTACAGCGCCGGAATCTTGCGTTATGAATTCCCTAACACAGCTTTCGCAAAGACCCATGAAGCATATTTCAGTGCGAGCTTTGAAGCTCCGTTCTCACCAATACTTGCACTGAGTTATGATTTTGACCAGGCTGACGGTCTATATGCTAATTTCGGCATCGGAAATACATGCAAGCTGGGACCAGGCGAGGAAGCTTCAGAACTGAACTTCTCAGCCAGACTTGGTGCGGCAACTGGTAACTATAACAAGTTCTACTTCGGTGGACATTCAGAGGCGGCATTCACGGACCTGTATCTGGGAGCCAGCATGCCACTGACCACTGGAAAGATGACTATTACACCAAGTCTAGCTTATTCCAGCATACTGGACGGTGGGCTCCGTGATGCATACAGTAGACCGGACAACTTGATTTTCTGCGTTACTGCATCTACACCTCTATAAATAAGCAACTGAAGCCGACAAAATGCCCCAGTCCAGGATGATTGGGGCACTTATTACATGATTTAAGGAGATTGACTGATGAAGTTTCTACGCAAGATATCCGGTGTATTAATAATTTGTGCGGTTGTATTGAGCAGTGCAGCCGTCATTGCACAGGATATGACCACTTCTCTCGATCTGTCATATTGTTCAAAGTATATCTGGAGAGGAATGCTTTTCGATGGTGAACCGGTAATCCAACCATCCCTTACTGTGAGTCACTCAAGTGGGCTAAGTTTCAATGCTTTCGGAAGTTATGACTTAACGTATGTCAATGGCAACAAGGACCGATTCACTGAGTTTGACTATACTCTGGGTTATTCGTGGAAGCCCGCAAGCACGGCATACAGTGCTGGCATTACACATTATGAATATCCAAACACCTCATATGCAAAGACTCATGAGGTCTATTTCAAAGCAAGTTTCGATGCTCCTCTATCACCAGTCCTGGCTTTGAACTACGATGTTGACGCAGTTCATGGTCTATATGCGAATATGGGAATCGGGAAGTCATGCAAGCTGGGGACAGATGAAACGGCTAAAAGCATTAACCTGTCAGCTAAGCTTGGTATGTCAACAGGTAAGTATAATGAATTTTACTTCACCGGAAACTCAAAAGCAGCGTTTACTGATTTCTATGCTGGCGCCAATCTGCCACTTATATACGGAAAGATAACCGTAACACCGAGTGTGGCATTTACAAGTCTGCTGGACGGTGCGCTTCGCGGGGCATGGAGCAGACCAGATAACTTGATCTTCTGCGTTTCTGCATCCACCACTCTATAATCAAGCAAATATCCCAAACCGATAAATGAGCGCCTCAGTAAAGGATGACTGAGGCGCTTATTTTGTATTTATATTTGCTCTCTTTTGCCCATAACAGGATGAGGAGTTATTACGTATATATCAATCAGACATGCAAGGCATGCAGGCATTTCACGGGTAGTAGCTCTCAGGTTATAGTGTCCCTGTAAATCAGCGGCCAGACCTGTGGCGTCTACACCGATGTGATCACTCAGGAATATTGCCCTGTCCAGGTGGAACTCCTGGCTTATGATTATCATCTTATCGATCCCGAATATGTGTTTAGCCCTATATACTGAATCATAAGTACGTCTTCCGGCATAATCACATATTACATTCTCGGCGGGTACTCCATGAGCGACAGCGTATTCTTTCATCCTTTCCGGTTCATTGTAGTGGGCAAACCGGTTGTCCCCCGACATAAGCAACTTGCTGGTTTTACCTGCTTTGTATAGAGCAACAGCAGCATCGACCCGATCTCTCAGCAGTGTGGAGAGTTTTCCGTTAGGTGTGACTTTTGCTCCAAGCACCATAGCTACCCGGGACGATGGGATTTGGGAAATATCAGAATATACACGACCTTTAGCATTGGAGTGGATATACCAGCGTGCTCCAATGCAGGATATGACTATAAACACTATTCCTATTACTGCAGTCCACTTGAATATTATCCAAAAACGGCGTTTATCTATTTTCATACCAGCTCCCTGTATTATTTCTGACGGCTTTTTATGATGCCAAATATCCTGTCTATCTGCACAGACTCTGCTCCGGAAGGTATAACGCATGGCGCTACAAATAGTGTCAGTGCGGAGTTACCTTTGATTTCCACTGTTCCCAGCTTTACTGTAGTGTATTTGCCTTCTGTTAAGTCCTCTGCTTTTACTCTGAATTCATATGGAATGGTGATATGCTGGGCATCGTGGATTCCTACTGTCAGGACGTTTCCGGAATCAGCTTTGTGTTTAGGTTTTACACGGATATAAAGGTCAATTAGTTCCACTCCATCTGCATATAATTCCAGAAGTGGCTTTTGAACACTCCACTGGATGTTGTTGCAGAGCAGCCATATTGTTGAACCATCAGAAGCTTCGGTATCGGGTTCCACACGACGGTAGTTTTCATCCATATACAGACTGAAATCATCGTCCTGGAAGTCTACCCATTGATCTGCTTTCAAACTTTTGCATTCCTCTGGTACGATAGCCGGTTGGCCATCGGGTGTGGATTTCAGCTTGAATGCATCTTCTATTTTTCCACCCTCAGAAATGAAATAGTTCTTATGCTTGTTGCAGAACTCCCGGTAAGTGTCTATGAATGCGATTTTTGTCTTGAGATCCAGGACTCCGCTGTCGACTACCCTCTGGCGATACTGCTTGGAGGAGACCAGCCAGGCGTATTGTAAGCCGTATTTGATTGTCAGCACACGCTTTGTCAGAACTTTGTCTGATTTAACCTGATCAAGTGCCTGGTTCAGTAGGTTGAAGCCGGTTATCATTTCATCCGCAGAGAGCCAGGCGTTGTTTTCCATGTATGGGGACATGTAGACTTTCTTCTTTTTTACTACAGATTCCAGGAAAGAGATGTATTCATAAAGCTTTTTATCAGCCTTTCCGTAGTAGCCTTTTAGGAACTCCTTGATAAGTGCACGGTCATCCTGGTTTGGATCCCACATAAGCTTTGCCAGCAGCCACTGCTTCAGGTAATTGAATGAAACATCATAATTGTTGGTGTCTCCCTGAGAGAAGAGGGCTATTACGTGATTCTGGGCGTAGATGTTCATGTTGTCCTTGAACACGGCAAAGTTGGGGTGCATTATGTGGTAGTTGTAGAAGTTGACCACATACTCCCAGATGTATAGATTCTTAGCAACACTGCGCCACTCCTGCAGGTCTGTGTAGAAGGGCTTGTTTACCGGTGATTTCAGGCTGGTGGAGTAATCACACTCTATTGAACACAGCCTGACTATGACATTATCGGCAGCTTTAATACCTACCGGGGCTTTCCTGGTGTAGCGGTAGGCTAGAGTCTCTACCAGGACATCGGGATAAGCTTTATAAACTTCAGCAGCTACCTGGTTTACAACGTTCAGAATCGGACCGGACTCGCTGCCGTATTTTTCGACCAGTTTCTGGCAGTTTTCACACTGGCAGGACCTGTTGTTGTCGTTCTGGGAGACCGAGATCACCCGATAACCCGGATTTTCCTTTAGTGCTGCAAGGACTCTGCGGGTGAGTTCCTTGACCATCTCGGGATTTGATAGACAGAGCTGGGCTGGTGTATTTACTCTCTGCCCACCTATCATAGAGAACCACTCCGGGTGTTTGTCGAAGTATTCGGAGACAGGTAGTAACTGACCAAAGGTGTGACACCAGCCATATATACTGTAATGACCCCCAAGATTTTCAGGGACGCCGTTGGCGTTGCCGTTTAACTTGAGTTTGAGTGCCAGATCCGGGTTCAGCACAGTGTCCTTGAAATAGCTCTCTCTGGACATAAATGGAGGGTTGTGGAACTTCTTTATATTATCGGGGATGGATATCGATTTTATCTTTGGAATATGGCGGGTGTCAACTGCATACCATTTACAGCCCAGGTAGTCCTCTAAAAGCGTATAGACGGCATAGATGGAGCCTCTGGGTCTGTCACCAGCCAGCACAAGACTGTTTTGGGTAGACTTGATAGCAATGCCGTCGGATTTGATGATACTCCAGTCCTTAATATGCAACAATTTCATGGAAGTGGGTGATTGGCCTATGTAGATGGTATTTGTGTTATTTACAGGAGTGCTGCGGACCTTTAGGACGGCACCTGAGATCTCCTTTACATACTTGACCAGTTCAGCAGCTGCGGACTTCTCGGTAATGGTTGCAGACTTGTCCAGGACAATGACAGCTGCTGGCTTACCGTTGGTCGTGATATCGAAGCCATAGACACTACAGGAGAATGCCAGAGCCAGGAAGCATAAAAACAGAAAACGCATTGCACACCTCGGAAAGTTGAATACTGAAGCCAGCATAACGGGCTTTTAGAAGAAATGCAACCGAGGAATATACTGTAGTATTGAAAATGTAGAAATATTGTTTGACAGAGTGATTACGGAGGGATATTATTCCAGCAGATTACGTATCACGGCAGCAAATTTCTGGGGGTAATCCAATGGTCTATTTACTCGCGGTGCTTGTTCTAGTCCTTTCTACTTCTTTTGTTCAGGCAAAGGTACAGGTTGGGACGATGACTTCGACTCAGAGGCTGCTTCGGGAGGATTCTCCCCCGGCTGGTCAGAAAGTGCACCTATATGCGGCTGGAAATGAGTGGAGGAACTTCCAGGTGTTCCTTAGGAGTGATACACCGGTGCGGGTGGTGTCGGTTGAGGTTGGGAATCTGAAAGGACCTAAAGGGGCTGTGATTGCGTCTTCCAATATCCGGTTGTATAGAGAGCATCAGCTTCACATTACTGTGCCTACCTATAGAAATACTGACTTCCGACCAGGATGGTATCCGGATGCACTTATACCGTTCAGGAATCCTGTGACTGGTAAACCGCTTTCTGGAGCCAGATTCACTGCGGTTCCATTTGACCTGCCTGAAAATGAGACCCATGCTTTTTGGATCGATGTATATGTTCCCAAAGATGCCAGGAAGGGTGATTATACAAGCATGTGCGTTGTACGAGTTGCAGGTCAGTCTCCAATTTCGATACCTGTAACACTGACTAAGTTTAATTTCACGCTGCCGGATACTCCGAGTTATCAAACATGCTTCGGTTCACCTGGTGATCAGCTCCCGGGTTATTATAATAGACTTATAAAAGCCGGTAAGCGTTCTACTGCTCCGGATTGGGAGACTGTGAAGGCCCAATGCTCTGATCTGCTGGTTGAGAACAAGTTCAGCGCTACTCCTTCATTCCCTGTGCTCCCGATTGCTCAACCCGATGGTAGTTTTGCGATCCCCGCAGATAAAATAACTGCGCTGCGGGAGTTCATAGACAAGTATCATCCGAATGTCTTTATGGTTGCACATCCGGAGAACTGGATCAAAGACCCTGAGCAGGAAAAGGACAAGCTGTATGCGCTGCTGAAGGCCTGGGATGTAGCGATTGCAGAACTGAAACGTCCTGAAGTGACATTCGCCGTATACCTGCTGGATGAGCCGAATACTCCTGAACAGTATAAATATGTTCAGACATGGGGGCGGATTATACACGGGGCTCATTCGAGTGTGAAGATGCTGGTGGTGGAGCAGGCGAAGACCCTTGATCCTGCGTGGGGAGACCTGTATGGAGCAGTAGATATCTGGTGCCCTCTCTTCTCACTTTTCGATGGCCCGGCAGAAGCCCAGCGGCAGGCCCTCGGGGAGACCATCTGGACCTACACAGCACTCTGTCAGGGCAATCCCACTCCCTGGTGGCATACCGATTATCCCCTGCTGAACTACCAGGTCCCAGCATGGACATCCTGGAGATACAGGATCAAGGGACTGCTATACTGGGGAGGCATGGCCTACTGGGATAAAGTAGAAGACCCCTGGACATTGCCTGCTACTTACGGAAGCGGCGAATCAGTATACAACGGAGAAGGCTCCCTCCTCTATCCTGCGGAAGATGTAGGCTACTCAGGGATAGTCCCAAGCATGAGGCTAAAATCGCTGCGAGATTCTATAGAGGACTACGAGTATATGGCGATACTTGCGCGTGCTGGAAAAACAACAGCTGCGCAGAAGGTAGTGCAGGCACTGACGCCATCTTGGTATGATTGGGAGAAGGACCCAGCGGCTTATGAGAAAGCACGGGTGGAGATGGGGAGGATGATTGAGGGTTCTTGAATCGCGAATGACACGGAATTTTTGCGAATAGCGCGAAAAAGAGAATTGCTGGATTGTGCATGGATTTTGGTAATGGGACGAATAAGACTTATAGGACAAATAGGACGCAGTAATGCAGGTACCAGTCTGTCTGCTGATATTCCGTATTAACTATTTCCCAGGTCTCTCCTTACCCAGTTCCTGCTCGATTGCTTGAACTACTTCTGGTTTGGTTGGATCTTCGCTTGCTGGGTATCGGGCTATTATTTCTCCTTTTCGGCTGATCAGGAATTTGGCGAAGTTCCATTCTATTTCACCGGCAAATTGCGGGTTTGTTTTTTTGCTGGTCAGGTATTGGTATAGGGGGGCCTGGCCTTTGCCTTTTACTACTATCTTTGAGAACATCGGGAAGTTTACGGAATAGGTTAACGAACAGAATTCCTTGATCTGTTTGTTGGTGCCTGGTTCTTGTTGACCGAAGTCGTTGGAGGGGAAGCCGAGGATTACTAAGCCCTGATCTTTGTATTTGTCATACAGCTTTTGCAAGGCGGCGTACTGTGGGGTGTTGCCACAGAGTGATGCTGTGTTTACGATCATTATCACATTACCTGCATATTTGCTCAGGTGGACTTTTTTGCCATTGATATCTTTCATGGTGAAGTTCAGCACGGGTGGTATTATCTTTTTCGACTTCTTCGGTGCGGATTGTCCGGGTGCCAGTATTAGTATGGTCAGGATTATGACTATTAGCTTTGCTATTGTATTTCTCATGTCAATGCCTCTTTTGATTACCAACGGTATCTTTGTTTTGATTATACCCATACTTACTGGAGGTTAATGGGGGGATTTTGAATCGCGGATTTCGCGGAAATTTTGGGATAACGCGGAAAGGGAATGGGGAAAAGAGGGCGAATAGGACTTATAGGACTTATAGGACTTATAGGACATAGTTTCCAGACAGTTAATTAGCCATTAGATTCGTTGTATTACAGTGGTCCCGGGTCGATTCCTTTTAGCCGGGTGGAGAATCTTTTGAAGAGTTCCAGGCCGGATGGGCTTTCTATATTCATGGCTTCGTGGATGTCTATTCCGTCGAATCCATTCTTGTTAACACGGTTTGCCCAGGCTGCGAATGTATTGTCGAGTTTTAGGCGATCACCGAAGAGCCATTCACCGAACAGGTATAGCTTGGTCTTATTTGCACAGTATGGACTGTATTCCCTGGCAGCCCAGGAGAATAGGTCTTCATTGCCACGGACAACGATGTCAGGTTTTGAGCTCCAGTATACATCGGACTTGCCCAGAGACATTTGTTCATAGTCGCCAAGAACAAATGCGTCGGCAATTCCTTTGTCTACCAGTTTTTTCCAGTGGTTTGTATATCGCACCACTACATTGGTTCCAAAGTAACCGTCTGATGGCATAATGGTGTGTTTACCGATTTGAAGGCCTATCCACAGTTCTTTGCCGCGGCGATGGCAGACACGCGCAAGGTCGGCATAGAGAAGATCCATCATATCGCCTTTGATGTCGTGCCAGGCTTCACGGTCGAAATCTGGGGCGGTCCGGATATCTACTTTGTAACGCTTTTTATATTCATCGACAACGGGCTGCTCGTAACCGTAATAATCAATCTCGTGGACATTGCGCATATGGCGACAGTGGGCACTAGTGGAGCAGTGAATGCCATCAGCTCCAAGATCCAGCAGCTCTTTGGCTTGTGCAACCCTGAACTCACGGGCTTCAGGCCAGGCGTAGCTGATAAGGCCTTCAAAATATGTCTTTCCATCCTTACCAGTCCACTGGACCCAGGGATGCTCCTCAATGAATTTGGAGCGAAAACCGGGGAAGCCATCATCAAAAAGATCAATCCAGAAAATGACTTTTAGACCTACCTCATGACCATATTTTACGAATGCAGCCGGTGGATTGAAGTCTTTTATCACCTGAGCATATTTTTCACACCAGGGCTTCTCCTGGGCAATGAATGCTTCCATATCGCCTATTTCTGGCTGATCCTTACCTTTTTCCCTGCCCTGTGCTTCGTCGAATGCTACAGGATAGCTCAGTTTGGTGCGATACGGCAGGAGCCCTAGAAATCCCATACGGACCAGAACTGTATCACATCCGTTGTTCTTGAGGTCTGTGAGTAAGACTTTTACATCCTGCTCAGTCATAGGCTGAGGACGCATGAAAACTTCATCATTAACGTCGATATCGACAATACAGCGTGAAGGTTGTGCCTGTTTTCCTGCATCGACACTGCTGGAAATAGCGCAAGTTATTATAGCTGTCATGACTATTAGCTGGTATGCATCCATTGCATTCACCTCATTTGTTGCTGTTTGCGGCTGTAACACACTGCCTGACTGCTGAAACCAGTTCATCTATTGCTGATTCGGTTGTGCAGAAGGAGGTCAGGAACCTGATGACGGATTCTTCATGGTTCCATACCCAGAAGTAGAAGAGTTTCTGGAGCTCGGGTATGGATTCCGCTGGGATTTTTATGAACAGGCTGTTGCATTCAACGTTGTTTAGCAGCTGTACTCCGGGCACAGTGGTGAGTTTTTCTGCCAGCAGCTTGGCCATGTTATTGGCGTGCGATGCGTTTTTCAGCCAGAAATCGTCTGTCAGGTAACGATCGAACTGTGCTGATATGTATCGCATTTTGGATGCAAGTTGGGTGGACTGTTTTCTAAAATACTTGAACCCATTTGCCAGTTCGGGTCTAAAAATGACTACAGCTTCTCCATACATTAGGCCGTTTTTTGTACCACCGAAGGAGAGGATATCTACACCCAGGTCTTTGGTGCCTTCTTTGAGTCCAATACCTAAACTGGCACATGCATTGGCGATGCGAGCACCGTCCATGTGCAGGTGCATTGAGTGGGAGTGAGCAAAATCTGCCAGTTCTTGAATTTCGCTTGTTGTGTATAGAGCACCCATCTCTGTTGGTTGGGTGATGGATATTATGTTCGGTTGAGCAGTGTGTTCTATGCCGATTCGGTTAAGTAAAGGCGGCAGTTGCTCGGGTCGGACTTTACCATCTGCTGATGGCAGCAGCGTTAGTTTGCAGCCTACAAACTTTTCTATGGAACTGCATTCATCTACAGATATATGAGCGCCTCCTGAACAGATTACGCTGTTAAATGACCGGCAGACAGCAGCAACGCTCAAGGTGTTCGCTCCGGTGCCATTGAATACAAAGAAAACCTCTGTATCTGCTCCAAATAGTTCTTTGAATTTTTCTATTGCTCTGCAGGTGCAGGTGTCATCGCCATAACCCAACTGATGGCCTTCGTTAGCAGCGACAAGAGCGGACATGATTTCCGGATGCACCGGGGCAGTGTTATCGCTGGCAAAGTCCATTCGTGCTGGCATGAGTAATCTCCTTCAAGTTTGGGTGTCTTGTGGTGAATTTACATCATTGGGGGGAGGGTTGTCAACCGACATGAGGGCATCGGGAATAGGACGGATAGGACCAATAGGACATATAGGACATGCATCGGCAGCAACAAAGCCTCCGATGCATTGGCTGGATTCAAATGCCGGATGCAGTTTTAACAGGGCCGATGTCAGGTTTGGTCAGTTTAATGGTTTTTACTAAATCTGCCATTGCAGTAGGTAGTTTATTGGAGATTTCTTTTGCAGGATCAGAGTTCAAACTAGTAAACACAACACATAAGTCAGTATTGAGCGGTACCTCATACATTGTGGCATTCGTCCCCTCTTTCATACTGACAACTGTTACAAGTATCTCTGTGTTGTCGTGTTTGATTACCTTGTGTTTAATAATTTTACTACCAAAGAAGACTCCCCCAGAAGCGATCCGGTCTACTTCCTTGACCTCAGTGTTTTCAACAATGCACATTGTAAAGGATTCCGGATCTTGTGATTGGGCATCTCCTGTAGTGTCCTTGGTTATGCTCAATATACAAAGAAGTGATGGGATGCTGGTGACAGGGCTTTCCCCTTCGGTCATCGGTAACGGGATTGGACATCCCTCTATCATCACAGTGAACGAGAGGTTTTCCGGTATGGTCATTGTCAACCCAAGCACCCTGTTGATATACACATTTGATTTACATGTCCAGTATGGACGATTTTTATCAACAATGATATGTTCATCCGCATTCTGCATTTCGTCTATATAAGCACGGACAAGTGATACCGAAGACTCAACCGTCTTTCTTACATAGGTAGCATTCGCTATTTTCGATGTTGTGGGGTCCAGTTCTATCCATCTGCCCCCTGCATATATCTCTGCCCAGGCGTGCCCACATAAGTTGTCAGTCATCACCTTCCATCCTGTTACTTGTCGTGCAGGTATGTGCAAAGAACGCGCCAGAGCGACAAACAGGACGGAATCTTCGCTGCAGTCACCACGTTTCGAGCGCAGTGTTTCGAGAGCAGTTCCATTCACGATGTCATAGGTTGCTTTGATTTCCTTCGACACCCATTTTACCAAAAGCAGAGCTTGCTGCCACGGACGTTTTTCCATACCGACAATACTTCGCGCACATTTTATGATTTCCGGGGAATCGGACTCAATACCGACAACAGGCTTAAGAGCGTCTTTGAATTCAATTGATGTGGGGATTTTTTTATTAGTAAGCTCTTGAGGAGTGGGTGTTTTCTCGGATTGCACACTTACCTGGATTTGATTCGGCTTACCGAGTACCGGCCTGGTATGTTGTCTGGAAAGTTGATTTAAATACATGCCCCCAGGATTCTTCGTTTCCAAACGCATAGTCAGACTTTTCAGTTGCTCACTGTTAAACATCCAGCAGTCTATTGGGGCAAGCACAGAGATGGTTTTAACCGGGTCGGTGCGTTCTTTGAGAGCTACAGCCGGATCACACTGCACAAATTCCATTTCTCCTACAATCATTTTAACAATCTGATCCTTGTCGTTTTGAAATGCTATGATTTTGCTGCCATCCTCAGTTCTGGTCTCCGACTTAACAATCCATGCGCGATTCCCCACTAATTCACGATTCACCGATAACACGACAGACTGACTTTCATAAACATTGCTGGATTCATTACTGTAACAAGTTACTGTGGATTTCTGCCCCACTAAAAGTGATGATGACTTAGCTGCGTTGAATGCCTCCCTGTATGGAGCTTTGAGTGCTGCAAATGTCTTTTTACTTATACCCGATCTAGTAGAATCATATATTTCAACTGTAATGCCTTTGACTGAAGGTTTTACAAGAGATGTTGTGGTTTTCTCATTTGTTGATTTGTGGCTTAATTCATAGACCTTCCTGCCGTCATCTGTACTGATAGTGTAGGACATCAGAGCTATCTTTACCTGCACATCCTCTCTCCCAACAGCAGTGTAGGCATTTATTTCCGATAATTTCAATTGTTGCTTTTTCCACTTAAAATGCCATACCCGAATAATCATGTTTGCCATAATATCTTGATTTATAAGGTGAATCGCATTTATATCAGTATCGTTGCGCTGCTCAAGGGCAGTTTTGAACACTTCCAAAGATTCCTGGTCAAACAGCCAGTTCTCAGTGATGTCATTAGCTTTGACCTGCAAACTACCTGGTTGCTGAGCAACAGCTGGTATAGCAACCATCAATGACATGCATATGATTATGTATACAAATAAAATTTTCAATAGGGAACTCCCGGATTAATGCTGACGAAGAAACGATGCAAGAGAAATATGTTTGTTCGTTTCTGCAAGGTTGATTGCAGTCTGGTTGCTTTTGTCTTTTATGCCAATGCTTGCGCCATAATCTAACAGTATCCTGGCTACACTCATAGTACCGCTTATAGCTGCCATGTGCAGGGGGCTGCGTCCTGACTCATCTGCGGCGTTCACATTCGAACCATGCTTAATGAGCATTACTACTATGCTACTGTATCCCATACCTGAAGCTATATGAAGTGGGGTTGCACCCATTCCTGTTCGGGCATTGACTTTTGCACCTGCACCGATCAACAGTCGGGTTAATCTCAAGTAACTATTACCAACTGCATAGTGGAGGGGTGTAAAACCTCCAGCCTGGACAGAGTTAACATCCGCCCCCTTGCCGATCAACTTTTTGGCTATAGAGAGACGTCCGTGTTTAGCTACGATATGTAGAGGTGTTTCTTTATAATCATCCTTAGCTCTTGCCATGCTTGGATTATTATTCAGCATCCTCATCGCTCTTGCAGTATTGCCTGTTTCGATAGCAGCAAACAAACGTTTTGTATCATGATCTGCTGCATTAGCATTGATACTTATATAAATCAGAATGCAGCAAATCAACAGACGGTATATATACTTCAAATATCTGCCTCACATGTTGGTGGGGAATTGGTTGTAGCAATCCGTTCACCTTTCGATTGACTCAGGGTGAACGGATTAGGATTATGCATTTATTTCAGCTTGGGAAATCCGGGAAGCTTGATAATTGCTTTTGGTAACTCTGCGGGGGTATTGCCTTTTTTAGTTTTTGCATACCTGTCGGCACCTTTGGAAAGCAAGTATTTTGATACATCCGGGTGCTCATAGGCAACTGAATGGTGCAGGGTAGTCCAACCGTTAACATCCTTGATATTGATGCTTGCTTTTGCTGCAATCAACATTTTTACAATATCAATCTTGCCTTCTCTGGCTGCATAATGAAGAGGCGTCCTGCCATCAATATCTTTTGCATTTGCATTTGATTTACCAGACAGAAGATACTTGACAATGACTTTATTTCCGAAGTATGCAGCCTCATGGAGCGGTGTTCGCATTTTACTGTCTTTGGAGTTTGGATTTGCACCGTGAGATAGAAGTATAAGGGAAATCTCTATACGGTTCTCATTAGCTGCGAGGATCAATGGTGTACAACCCCATGGATCCGGAGCATTGATATTGGTTCGCTTGTCAGTTACAAGTAGTTTGACCATATCCCCCCGCTCTCTGTCAACAGCATAGTATAGCGGAGTGATACCCTTGGTATCTTTCGCATTAATGTTGATTTTTGTACTCATTAACAGCGCCTTTGCGCTTTTTAAGTACAGGGTCTTTTTTGAAGCAGTATTTGCCCGAGTCGCAACCCAATGCAGCGGGGTCTTTCCTTTCTCGTCTTTTGCATTGATGTCAGCACCTTTCTTAATCAGCAGTTGTATCATCTCATCTTTTCCAGCCAAAGATGCTAGATGCAATGGAGAACTACCCAAAAGGTCCTTTCTCTTAGCTTTAAGAAGTGAGGGATCAGACTTCAACATTTCTTCGACAGCGGGTTTGTCCCCTGCTACAACAGCGTCAAAAATGCTGGTATATGTCTTTGTAACGGCTTTGTTTATAAGGTCCAAAAGTTCGGATAGCTCAGCGTCAGTTGCCTTTTTATCAGATCTAGAAGAAGCATTTGCCGGTGTTTTTTGTTTAAAGTAATCAACAACACCGGATTTGCCTTCATATACAGCCAACTGAAGTGCAGTCTTTCCTTTATTATTAACTGCCGTTGTATCAGCGCCTTGTTCAACCAGATATTCAACGATGCTCAGATTACCTTTACGGGCTGCCCAATGTAACGGAGTATCCTCATCATTATCTTTTGCATTGATTTTCGCATTGTAACTAACCAGCATTTTGGCGGTTTCTCTGTCACCCCAGCCGACAGCTGTATGTAAGGGAGTCTCTCCACTTTTTGTCTTTTTTACATTGACATCTGCACCTTTGATAAGCAGCAGCTCAACTATATGGGCTTTACCAGAGCCTGCTGCCAGGTGTAATGGGGTTGCTCCATCATCATTTGTGGCACCAATCTTCGCACCATTCATTGTCAGCCGGTCAATTATGGTAACGTTGTCTGAACCTGCAGCAAGGTGTAATGGCGTTTCGCTGCAATAATCAACCGCATCGATTTCTGCTCCTGCTGCTATCAACAGGTCAACCATATCAACTTTTTCCAAATAAACGGCCACATGAAGCGGCGTTCTATTGATGGCATTTCTGGCGCTAAGTAGCTTCTTATCCGTATACAGGAGTGCATTAGTTGAAAATGTATCACCATCAGCGACAGCAGTGAACATTGCACTGCTCTGCTCTTGACTGTATGCAGTAACCATAGTGGTAGAAGCTGCAGAGATGGATATTAAAGTGCAGATTATAAACAGGATTCGGCGTATATTAACCAAGTATCTCTCCTTCAAATTAAATTGCTTTAAGTGCGTAGTTCGCATGTAAGTCCACATAGAGGCTAGTTCAATGAGCAACCATAAGGGGAATGATAAGTAGGTTTGGGTAGATATCTGAGGGTTGCATACAACTTCCTTACTGCGGATCTCATTAACGTGCAGGCTTATAGTTTTGCATATAAGTAATAAAGTTGTCAATGAATGTGCTGATCGTTAGTAAGGTGGTTGTGCGCGTGGAATTGTAATTTTAAGATGTCTATATCACAATCTTACCGATTGAGAAGCTATGATCAGTTTTGGCATGACTGTTATACGGCGGATTTCGTAGCCACCGGAGAGGGATTCCATAATTATCATTACGCTTGTCCGGGCGATTTCCTCTTGTTTTTGTTCTACCCCTACTGCCAATTTGCCTGTAAACAAGCTTGGGGATGGGCGATCGAAACAGGCGAGGGCATATTTTCCCGGGTCAACATTCTCATCCTGTAGCCTTCGCCATGCTCCGAGCATTACGGCATTGTTATCAGCGAATAGTCCAAATGGTCGGTATGCGCTCCTGGCAATATTTCCCGCTAGTTCATAGGACTCATTCTCTATATCGCTGCCGCGGCTGATTGCGTTTGTATGCAGAACGAATGCATCAGAATACAATCCACGCTCATCCATAGCCATTTTGTATCCTTTAAGCCTGTCTATGCTTGAAGTGAAAGTTCTGCCTCCGGATATGAAGTATATCTTTTCGAGCCCCGTGTTGATAAGGTGCTTTGTGGCCTGATAAGCGCCTGCTATGTTGTCTGTAGTAACATAGTGTGTATATATGCCCTCCAAATACCTGTCTATCATGACAATTGGTATACCGGCATCTTGAATTCTTTGAATGCAGTCGATATTGCGTTGACCACCAAGCGGCATCAGGATAATTCCATCAACAAGCCTGTTTAATGCATTTTGCAGGTTTTCTCTTTCCTTTTCGGGATTGTCTTCATCCAGATACAGGATTATATTGCCGTCATTATTTCTGGTCTCATCCTCAGCGTAGCGTATCAGAGGCGTAATATGACTAGCATCGTGCACATAGCCTGCATCATTGCTTGAATAAAGATGGGGCATGATCAGGGCTATTGTCAGGTGCTTAGCTTTTCTGGCTGCAACAAATGTCCCTTTACCCTGCACAGCATATACATAGCCTTCTACGATCAAATCGCTGATGGCTTTGCGGACTGTGATCTCGCTGGTCCCATATTCTTTGACTAAATCTGTATAGGACCTCAGCTTTGAATCAGGCGGCAGATTGCCTTCTTCTATCTGCTTTTTAATCAACTCTTTGAGCTGAACATATTTTGGGACTTTTAGGTTATCATACATCGAATTCATATATTGGTCCGTTTCTGAATAGGTTGAACTCGTTTTAATTATCTATTTTGCGGACGATTATGTCATCAATCGCCAGTTCCTGGATCAGAGTGGCATTCTTAATGACCACATTATACTTACCACTGGCAGGTGACGTAAAGTTTAGAGAAACTTCCTGCCATTCATTTTTCGCTGTCCACGCTGGAATATAGGTATAACTCTCATTTCCCCACATGTCTGAGCACATTCCAATGATGCCACCAGTGTCAGGAATACCTCCGCCACGGACCCACGCGCGCAGTTCATATTTTGCCTCGGGAATCAGTCCTTCTATAGTTCGATTGATAAGAAGGTAGGTATCAGGTATTGATCCGACTGTGTTTTTATACACCAATGCTTTGGAGCCATCTCTTCCGGCGCCCAGCCTTACAGCTCCTTCCGGAACTGGTGGGAGGTGGCTGGCGGTTTTCCAGGTATCGGGCAAGGTGTCTGCAGTATACTCTTCAAAATCCTCTTTGAATAATACAGAGTTATTGGATTTAGATGCAGGGCTGGATACTTGGCCGCTTTGCGGAAGTAAGCGGATTGTTCCCATATCTGTGATGCTCTTGCTGTAGACTATGCTGTTGCTGAAGCGTTCCAGGAATCTGCGTGGAACCACGGCATCATCATCGTTGATTGCTACATCGAATTTTATGGTTGCATCTGCCTGTGGGACAAATCCCTGTATGGTATTCCATGGAATGGCTGCTTCATAAATTGCCTGTCCCTGGCTGAGTGTAACATTAAGTCTGGCGTCGGTCATTATACCAGCGCTTGGAGAGTTTCGGAAGACCTGGTCCCCGGATGGAGTGTGGGCTAGCGTAAACTCTGTATAGGGTCCGTTATTGGTAGATGCAAACCCGATCTGTATGCTGTCCTGCATCCAAGCAGAGTCACCTGCCAGTGTCTGATTGAACGTCTGGTCTTTCACTACACACAGGAAGTAAAGTTTGGTATTGTCCCATTTCAGATATGCGGTACCGCTGCAATCTTCGGGGCTCCAAGAACCGCTGAATGAACCACGGCCATACTCTTCTTTATCTATATGCAATGGCAGAGCATCCGACCAATCATCTATCTTGCCGTCTATTGCAGGAGCGTTCGCAGCTTTCGTTGCTGCAGCGAAATCTACTTTGAATGACTGGTTGCTTACTCTGCCATCTGCAAGGGTAACTTCGGCAACCAGCGGCCATTCATTTTTCGAGGGAACTGGAGCATTAATTTTTAGGGAGACATCAGTCTTAGCATTTGGTCCCAGGTCAGCAAAGTCTGCGCGTGCAAGAGCGTTTGTGTCCCCGGCCATCATCAGCCGGATTCTTCCGCTCTGAGAAGTGGCATCTAGATTGGTCAGGTGGAATGTCAATAGAGTCTCCGGAAGCATGCCCATCAGAGGTTCCTGAACTGTCTTGACCGGTGCTGCTATTTCTATGTCGTTGAATGGAACTTCTACGATTGGCTTTCCGGGAATCTGCAGCCTGGCAGTGATTACTGAGGCATTTCCGGCACCGGTGCAGGTTATATCAAAACTGGTCTCTGCATTTTTCCCGGGTGAAAGATCGAGTTTGCGAACTTCCGGACTGCATTTCCAACCCGATGGAAGTATTAATGAGACTTCGGCCTTATAGGAAGACTTGGCGTAGTTATTGACTCTTACCAATACTTTACTGACAGATCCCGGGAGGAACCGGAGTTTCTCCTGCAGAGTCTGTCCATCGTTTCCATACATATATAAGTAAGGCCAGACTGAGACAAAGTCAGCAGCAGAATCGGCTATGAGGTATTTTTGCGCATATTTAACAATGATTAACTGGGCACTTGCCAATATGTTTGCATATGGTGTGTTTTTGGATGCAATGGCGTATTTACGCTCCAAGTCGAGAGAATGGAACCAGCTTATTGCCCAGCGGAGCGATGCAGGATTTAGATCCTTGTCCGAAATGCTCTGTAAGATGCGTTTAGAAGAAGATTCAAACTCCGATATCTGCTTGAGTCCGGCGGAACTGACTTTGGAAGTTTTACCGTGCCTTGCGTTAAGGACCAGCAATCTCAAAAGATTTGCTTGAATACCAGTGACTTCACTTCTCGGTGCTGTTTTGTAGGTTGATGACACGTAACTAATTGCAGCGAGTAAAGATTTTGTATCTGAAACTGAACCTTTGGCTATAGCATTGAGAGTCTTGTCGTTTTTAATCCCGGTCTTGGAAAGATGGAGAGCCATTCTATCCCGTGTGTCCGATTCTTCAGCAATACAAGCTGCATGTGTGATAGAGTTTGGCAGACCTAACACATACTGAGGGGCAGCATTGAGATTTAATGTCAGAGTGCCACCTGATATACCTGGCTTCAGGCTGTTGCCGAATAGATCACGGAGATCGACTGGAGCCTTTCCTACATTGATATCATAGCGACCGGTGCCATTGGGTGCCCAGGCGATAAGGACTGGCTTACCGAATTTTTCCCAAACCACAACCCAGATATCGCCATGCTTGAGTGTACCTGCAAACCGGTAACCTTCGAGCAGGCGGGCCATTGCCTGGGTTGATGCTGCTGCGGCGAACGGTCTGCCATTGTCGTATATTCCGAAGTGACCGTCCCATGCGTAGAGTCCGTGCTTTTCGTAGCCTCCTGCAACTCCTATAAGGAAGTGTCGGGGAACGAACTGTGCACGCGCTACAAGCGGTATACCTGCCGGATCGGTGCCTACTTCCGGCCAACCGAATTCAGTTGTCCAGAGCTGCTTCATTCCTCCGAGTTCATCGCAGAGTTCGACAACCTGCTTCGCCTGTCCATATACATCCCACTCTTCCGGACTGGAACTAGTTGTGTATGGATGGACGCTTATAGCATCCAACCAGTTGAAGAGACCGCGTCCTGCCTGCATCCGTAACCAAACACGGTCTACAAATGCGGTCCCACTGTTAGCTACCTGAGCGATAGGGTTTTGTGAGTGTATGCCTGCCGCACCGTTTCTGGCGACTTCGGTATACAGGAACTTGGTTGGGCCGTTGTCTTCATTTCCCAGCTCAAACCAGTAAAGTGAACCTTTGGTTGCAGCGGCGAGTTTTGCGTGTATTTTGCCATATGCTGGAGCAAAGTCCGGTCTATCTCCCCGGCGGAATGTGGGTTGATTGTAGAGGCAGGTCAGCCAAAGCAGGGAGATGCCTTTTTTGTTCCATTCACTGACCGCTGATTTAGCTCTACTCATATCGAAAACATCCGGTTTGGGTTCCATTCCCTTCCAGTCATCTGCAAAGCTCCTGATCCACCTGGCTCCGGTGTCTCTACCTGTGTCGGCGGTGCATTGCCAGAAAACTCCTCCCCAGGGACAGGAGTCCATCATATAGGCATTTTCTGCCGGAGATACGTTGAGTCCACACCTGGGCAGCATTCTGGCGATGGTCATTGATTCGGACCTTATAGGCTTATTATCTGCTGAAACTACCCAGTCCAGCCTGTAAACACCAAATGGAGTAGATGCTTTTAATATTGCTTTTGCAGTTGCCAGTGGTTTGGCCGAGGGAAGGTCGATCTCTTTCTCCCAGACCAGACGGTTATAATATGTATCCCAGCATTTTACTTTGGCTTTTAGTCCGCTGACGGTTGTCTTTGCATAGTTCTTTGCAGTAATCTGAACCTGAGGTTGTTCACCCCAGGCAATGTTTGAAGGATCAGTAAGTCCCACTGATACCATTTGGGATTCAGATGGAGTGGCAAGAGTGGCAGCCTGCATATCGTCTACAAGGATGCTTCCGGTTTTTACTGGACCATCTTCAACTGCAAGTCCAAATATACGCATAGGGGGGTCTTTTATTCGGTTCTTATCACCGCTATCCCAGGCAGCAGCATCAGGAACACTGAAGACTACCTGTTTCCAACCGGTAAAATCGACTGTTTGGCGGTCCAGGTATATTTCCCCTGATACATCTTCAAACCACATTGTCAGTTGAGTGTTTCTTACTGATGAGTCTGCGTTTATCCATACATTGACTGATTTGGGACTGCCCAGCAGAATGCGGTGCATGAAAAACATTACAAACCCGCTCTTACCCTTGGGAACAGCTTTGAAATCCCAGTTGAGTTTTAGAGCTTTTTTGCCCTCATGGACCTGGGTACTCTGCAGTTCCAGGGATCCGTTGGATTCCGGTGTTCCATTCCATATACCAGGTGAATAATTTTCGAATGATTCCACTGGATAGCTGATATCGGCAACCTGAGCCGTGCTGGCAACTGCACAGAGAGCCAGCAACGCTGTAAACAAGAACAGGAACAATCCGGATTTCATATATGTGACTCCTTAAAGAAGCATACTTAAATAATTGCTATAGTTGGATCATTTTACAGGATTTTCACGATTAGTCGGAAGGGAAATGTATAAGTGGATTTTGTATAGTCTACTTTTATCTGCATTCCCTCCGTGTTATTTTGCGGAGAGAATGCTGAACAGATTAAAACTGATTATTCGTCGAAGTTGCCGGGATTGCACTGCCAGTAGGGGCCTTGTCCAGCCAACCAGGGATACATTTGGTCCCATGTCTTAGCTTTCTTAGCCTTTGCGTGCCCATCGGAGTATAGAATGTTAGTCATTTCATTATGGCCCTTGCCGCCCCAGTTGACTTGCTCCCATTCGTCCATTATAGCCCAGTTACTCTGTACCTGTGCCAGGGAATCGCCTTCTACACTTACTCTGTTAGCAAAGAAATAGCCAGCCCACCATGTTGACGACGTTGGCTTCGCATCATTAGGACAGTAGAAAAAGGCTGGTGGAATTGGTTGTCCATTGGCTGGATCAGTACCTATGCTGACAAACTTCATCAGGATAAGCAGGCCCAAACCGTTGGTATACAGACCGTGCGATGCAGTGCTGAGACTTCTGGGGTCATCACCATGCTCCCAGCCATATGACCGGGGCATCGTCTCGTCATAATCCTGAGTGTACATCATTATCCCATTGCCTATCTGTTTTAAATTGCTTAAGCACTGAGTCTGCCTGGCTTTTTCCCTGGCTTTTGCAAAAACCGGGAACAGAATTGCTGCCAGTATCGCTATAATAGCGATGACAACGAGAAGTTCAATTAGCGTAAATCCTCTTTGTTTCAAACTAGTCTCCTCATTTTTTCATGTGATTAATAAATAGAAGCGAAACAACAACCGGGTCAATAGTCTTAGAAATATGATAACTTATATAAACTTCGTTTCCTTCCGTTAGCCAGGCGGAAACGAAGTATATATACAAAACAAACTAATAGTTCAAGTCTACAACGAATCCGCTGTCTATCTGAGCTGCTCCGCCTTCTGAGTGATTGGTAAGTTCGTAATAAAGGCCCCACATTCCGGAATGGATTGCAGACTCTTTCATCCACTTTACATGACCATCGACATATGCGAAATTGCCGCCGTCACTG
Source organism: Abditibacteriota bacterium (assembly GCA_942493375.1). Lineage (GTDB taxonomy): Bacteria > Armatimonadota > UBA5829 > UBA5829 > UBA5829. Next base: position 3,450,233 of record OW818698.1, read on the forward strand.
TGAATGTGAGTTCCTGGCCAGTATGCAGGAGCGATGTATTGACCGGCATTTCCAGGTGCGACATAGTGGGGACGGGGATATGTATCGCTGCGGTTTTGTCCACCTTCAGAGAACAGCACAATAGCAGAAGGTTTGCCTATGGCAGCTGATGACACAGCGTAACCCCACTGAGTAACAGCTCCATTTATGAAGTAACTGGTCCTGATAGGGTTTGAATCCAGTGGAGTCGCAGAGGGACACTCATAAATCTTGGTGTTCTTTACATATGCATCAAGCAGTCCGGGAATGCTGTAAGGATATTGAGCTGCGTTGGCAGTCTGCATTCCTTCCTGGACTGAAGGCATCATTTCATCATAATCCTGTGAATACATACTGACACCCAGGGCCATCTGTTTCATATTAGACTGACAACTTGACTGCCTAGCTTTTTCCCTGGCTTTTGCAAAGACCGGGAACAGAATTGCTGCCAGTATCGCTATAATAGCGATAACTACTAATAGTTCAATTAACGTAAATCCTCTTTGCTTCAAACTAGTCTCCTCAATTTTACACGTAATTCATAGACAATACTGAAAAGAAGATAGGATCCACTAAGTATACCAGATAACCGGTAGTGCTCAGTATGTGTATATACACAGTTACAACCTGATTGAATGATACCACCAGGCTTATTTGTTGTCAATATGTTTCCCTGGTATTTCGTATAATTTACCGGCAGCTGGCCTGCATTATCGAAAGTTTACAAAAGGCAGGTGCTGATGCATAATTAGGACAATGTTTAGAAAGGCAATAACTATCTAACTCTACCCCTTGTCAGAGCTAAAGCTTCTTGCCGATTGCTTGAGATGGAGAAATCATGAACATGAATAGTAGAAGACTGATATACACTCTGTTGTTAACATTTGTCACTGCTTTGGTAGTCAGTGGGATTGCTGCTGGTGATACTGGATTGATACACATACGCAGCTTTGGGCCTGATCAGGGGATATGCAGAGCAAAACGCAGCACGACTATAACTGCAACACTGGAGAATGCATCTCAAAGTGCAATCTCTCTTCAGGCTCAGATAGTTGTGCCTAAGGGTGTACGATTGCTTAAAGGATCAGCCAGCCAAAGTGTCCGGTTGTCGGAAGCATTGGCACGTGTATCATGGGTAATTGAAGCTCAGAATCCAGGTAACTACAATTTTAGGCTGAAAATCAATTCCGCCGGGAAGAATATCGCATCTACCTCATTTGACCTTCGGTTTTTTGTTCCTGTAAAGATCAAGAAGCTTGCATATATACCGACACCAAATCCTGTGAAAACATCTATACTTGTTGGCGCACACAATTGCCCTTTATGGGAGGCTGACAGACCGATGATGTGGGCCCAGTTATTGAAACACCCGGAACGCACACCTGCACTTGGGTTCTATGCTCAGGAAAACCCTCAGGTTGCTGACTGGGAGACTAAATGGGCAGTTGAGCATGGTGTGAATTTCTTCATCTACTGCTGGTACCGTGCAAGTCAGGGTGAACCTGTGAAGATGCACTTTGGCAGCGCTATCCACAAGAGTTTCTTCAAATCAAAATTTGCCAGCAAGATGAAATTTACCATTATGTGGGAGAACCAGAGCAAGGGAACTGCGGGTGTATCTGACGAAAAAGACCTTATGAACAATCTACTTCCTTTCTGGATAGACAACTACTTTAAGGATCCCAGCTATCTGAAGGTGAACAACAAACCGGTATTGTTTGTATATCGTCCAGAATATCTGATTGATGACTTGGGAAGCAAGGATAATGTCCGTAAAGCTTTCTACCTTATGCGCAAAGCCTGTAAGGATGCCGGGTTTGACGGACTGTATATACTGGGTGAATATCGTGGAACGGATCCCAATGTATTGATGCTTCTGAGAGATCTGGGGCTTGATTATTCGTTTGCTTACTGCTGGCATGTTCCAAACAGCCCTACACCGGAAGTTGCAGTAAAGACTCAGATGGACTATATCAAAGAGACACAAAAGCTAAATGTATTGCCTCAGGTTGTTACTGTTTCACAGGCCTGGAGCGGGTGGGCTGATGAAGGAAGCATCTGGAAGATCCCGCCCCAGCAGTTTGAAGGACTCTTAAGGCAGGCTAAGGATTTCATTGGAACACTTCCAAAAGAGGAACTGGGCAGCAGGATGCTGCTGCTTGATAACTGGAATGAATGGGGTGAAGGGCATTATATTGCACCTTATAGGGAATATGGTTTCGGTTATCTGGATGCGGTTCGAAATGTTTTCTCCGATGCTCCGGAAAAACACACTGACCTGATTCCCATGGATATTGGTATGGGACCATACGATAAAGCATATAAAGCATTCACAAAACAACAAGATAAAATACGAATGCTTTCAGGGAAGAGTGTTCGAAAAGTTGGCAGCGATGAACCGGGACTAATCGGCTGGTGGGCATTCGATGAATCGAAGAATGACCAGATTGCATATGACTACTCCGGTCATAGACTGGGCGGTGGATTCTATCAGGCTACGAGGACAAAAGGGATTGATGGTAATGCTTTGGACTGCAATGGTGGATGCGTGTTGATTCCCGGAACCCCCCTGTTGTCTCCATCTGATGGGTTAACTATTGACTGCTGGGTCTATACTGATGTAGCAAGCCAGAATGACAAATGGATAGTCAACCGAATATTCGGAGGAAAAACTAACTCCGGATATCGCCTGGGATTTTCTGCGGGTAAGCCATGCTTTGCAATCCCTCAAACCGACTGGAGCCACCATCTGAACGGCAACAAAAACCTTCCAATTGGAAAATGGGTGCATCTTGCTGCTACGTATGATGGTAACATGATGCGGATCTATATGGATGGAGAGGAATGTGCTTCTCTGGAAAGAATTGGACCAGTAAATCCCAATGATTTCAATCTATGCATGGGATCCTTTGCAGAAAGCCATGAAGCGCATTTCACCGGTAAACTGGATGAAGTAAGGTTGTATAACAAGGCGCTGAGCGCTGAGGAAGTGCGGAAGCATGCGGGAGCATTGAATCGATAGCTTTTTTTACGGATAGGACATATAGGACCAATAGGACTTATAGGACCTAGAATTATTCTCTTGCTGGGGTGCAATTGCCGATTGCACCCCAGTAATATTGCTTATCAACTACCATTCAATAATGACACAAAGATATTGTCTACAAAAGCAGTAAGGTGTTTTATGTAGTCCTTGTTCTCTTGCTTCATATCAAAACAGCATCCATCTCAACATTTCTGCGGTATTGACTGATGGAAACCAGAGGTGAGTTCCATTCATTCTCTGTGTAAAACATGATGGACATTACTACATTGTGCTGCAGTTCAAGCTCATAGATCATTCCCCTTATACTTTCCTTTTTTTGCCTGGAGATTGGTTCATGCAGCAATATGAGGATATCATAATCGGATTCTAAAGCCTGTTCACCACGGGCTACGCTGCCATAAAGCATTAGTTTTGCATCAGGGATGCTGTTCAACACAAGGCTTTTCAGGTTTGCAAGAAGCTGCTTATCAACGGGATTGATTTTTATTGCTTCATTAAGGTGTATCACAATGGCACCTTCCGAGTGAAATATCTCGTATCTATACTTATTATACAATGCTGAGTAAGCCTTGTGCATATGAAACAGAATAATATTTACGAATAGCAGAGTGAGATATGCTAAGGTTGGAGATGTGAGTGAGGAGATTTTGTGACTGAGAAGACATCCTGATTATAATTCCTCATTGTATCTCAAAACTTAATGAGTAGCGCCCAATCTTTGGTGTCTGGTGCGGTGATCTGAACATTTGCTCCACCAGATATTGTAAATTCCGGCATTGATTCGCCTGTGCGGGGGTTATACCATTTAGCCCGAGACCTAACATTCATTCCTGACATGTCAATTTCGGCTGAACCACCGGCTGGCAAGTATGCAAACATCACACTTTTATTTGCCAGCACATATACCTTACCGGATTTGACCAGCGAATCATCAGGTGCCATCTCCCAGGGTTTCAGACTTTTCACGAAACGTGCGAGATAATCGATCTGTCTGTGCAAGTTTGCACGCTTATCTTCTACTCGTTTCGTGCGAAACTCCATGCTGTCATCCATATAGCTGAAATGTCCACCGCTGGCAATTGCTGTCCATGCTGTTTTACGAATATCATCATCATTATCATGAATCATCCAGTCTGTATCGAAGAGGAGTGGAACCTTTAGCGTGCGTTTATTCATTATTTCTCTATGTACGATATCAGAATCCCAATCTTGTACTACATAACTGTGACTTGGAAAATCCAGGCGTATGGTCATATGCTGCCTTGGCATTGTCTTTTCGCACTCTTTGATGAATTTACAGAGTGTGAGTTCCCACTCTTCATTGTAGTAGTTCTCATTAGCGATTTCATAATAGATATTATCGAACCTGTTGACTGTATCAATCACTTTGCGGATGTACGCCTTTTGATACTTCATGACTTGTGTATTGCCCATTGAGCAGAAACCCTGATTACCATCTGTGCCGGCTGTTGTTCTATTCGGATCTGCATCGACACCATTAATATTGTTATCGCGGTTAAATGCATGAAGCCGGTATAAGTAGCTGTGTTTTATCATCCAGGCATCCATCATTATCAGCTGAAGAGTGATCCCGCGTTTCTGTGCAGTCTTACACAACTTGTCGAGTCGTGAAAAAAAAGCAGAATTGAATTTGTCCAGATTGTATTTTGGTTTACCGTCATTAGCAAGTGCAGAACCCTCGCGGATGAATGGTTCTATATGCAATGTGTGGCTGGGATTTAGAAAGTCAGCAGGTTGCGGGAATTCTTCGCATCCCCACCACAACCAGACACGGGCAATATTGAGCCCTCGTTTCTTAAGGGAATCAAACATGCTGGTATAATCAAAATCCAGGTCCGAGAATGTGCCCCAGGTGTAATCTCCAACAAAAATCGTCTGCTTTCCTTGTGCGTTTTGGAAGTAGTAGGAATTTTGGGAAGATATGGATATCGCAGAGGTTGGAGTTTTTTTGCCTGCGCTGTATGCTGTCTGAATGGATAACATGACAACTATAACAAGAAATAGAACCAGGATTCGGCAGGTTTTGTTATTATACATATTGCTTACATCCTTTCAATGTACCATCTCTCACACCTTACATATAGAGCAACTTCAGTGCCAATAATAGCAGGTTTGAGCCACTTTACTGATATCTCAGTTACTTTTATAGGAGGTTGCACGACCCAAGGTTGATTGGTCGTATCGCACCCTGGTTCATATTTCAAACCCTTTCATCCTTACTCATTGTATTGCTTGATTTAACAACTTTGAACAGGAAATGATAGTACAAGATTTGTAGCATAGGCCGCACTATTCATGACTGACTCAGCTTTTGCCCCTACTGCCGGGTATAAGCAAAGCTTCGTGAATAAGGCGGGTTAGTTGTTTTAATTCTCTTTATCAGGAAGATGTGGCGTATTTTTGGTCAGTTTTTTTTCGTCGGACTGTAGACGACGTTCTAGTTTCTTAACGTCCTCGGCAGGAGGGAGGCTTTCAAGTCGAATGCCTCTATCTGTCAAAACACGCCTAACGTCTTGATTGTTCTTAACATGCTCATTGGAAATATCAGGCTCATTCTGGAGTTCATCTTTCTTAATATTAAAATTAGTTATTTCATTAACGAAGTCTTTTGCCTTAATAGTAATAGTTGGTAGAAAATCAGCTAACGGCCTTTTATCAGGCACTCCAAGTCGGGTTTTCATGTCCTGAGTGCTATGTCCACCAAATAGAGCTTGATCACCCTTGCTACGTATACGTGCAAAACTCTTTTCATCACCAACTCTCTCATAAATGATACCGGATAGTTCTCTTTCTGAGATTGTAAGTTTCTTCCGGGCTGTAATTCTCTCGACATCAACTAGTCGTTGTTCGATTATCTCCTGCTTGCGTGTTTGAACAGCAAAATAGGTCTGAGCAAAAGCTATTTCATCTTTACGTGGATCACCGTTTTGAGCAACCAAGTAACAGGCATATCTTGTCAGCGCAATATCATCTATATCACGTTGCGTACCTGAACCGATATCGACCATTTTGCTGACGTCAGCAAAATGGTCTGCTACATTCTGACCAGCATTGATGCAGGCTGTTTTGGCTTTCACGATTACTTGTCCAAAGTTGCGCCATTGGGTATAACCAAGCAAACCTTGTAATTCTCGAGCAAGCCAGCACTCTATTCCGTCGATCTCGTGGGCATAGTCCTCAAACTGGCTATGTAATTTGGCAATAATTTCACGTTTCATCAACAATAGATCCTTTCATGCCAGAATGCCTGTTTACTGCGCTTTAATACATTTGAGAGACGTTATGTTCTTACAGCCAAATGTGTCCAGATAATGATAGTTATCATGCGGATCAAATGCAAATTTCTAGTGAGTAATCAAGTGAATCATCCGTAAATAACATTATCCTAGCACTTAGTTAAGACAGTAACAATAATATTAGGTGTGCATCTCACTGCATAGCTGGATAAAGATAGGTTAAATAGTCTGGTACTAAGTTATGGGGTATACGAGGGTCTGGAATCGATAGGATTATTTCATGACTGTCATAAAATTGCAGGACTTATAAGACCTATGAATCATTCTCTTTCGGGTGCAATTGCAAATTGCACCCGAGCTAAGTTTTGTTATTTAGTCTTCCGGAACGGCTTGGGGGGCGGTGTATTTGTTGTCTTCTTTTGTCCACATCCGGAAGTCGATTTTTGAAGGTGGCGGGAAGTCGTGGCGGATTCTGGCTTTGAATGCGTCGGTGATCTCGACTCCTTCGGCTTTGGCTACTCTCTGCTCGTGCATACCGAACCAGAGGTCTGTAAGTGTAGTCTCACCTTCTCTGATGCTGTAGTAATCGTTGTCGAGAAGCTTCTCCAGTTTGTCCAGCTCTCCGTCTCTCAGAGCCTGATGGGCAAACTCCAGTTGTATTCTCTCATGTGTCCTGGTCTGGTCAGGGAGACTCTCAAGGAAACTGCGAAGTTTGTCATACTTGCCCAGGTCTTTGATGACTGGTAGTATTTCAAGAGCCAGCGGAGTGATCTTTGGACCAATCTCCCAGGCTTTGTTATAGTTGGCCAGCGCTATCTCGGGTTTCTTTTCGCGCAGTGCAAGGACTGCAAGGTTGCGATAAGCCCAGCCATTGGGTGTCTTTCTGATTGAACGGTCCCACGCTGCTCTGGCACCCTCTTCATCTCCAGCTTCCATACGCATAACCCCTAGATGCAGCCATGATAGCCAATGGTCACCCGTACCTATCATTATGCTGGCTTCTAAAAGTTTGCGCCATTCTGGCTGGATCATATATTCCCCAGGGTCTTGATCGGGAGCTATCTCGGGGAGCGCTCCTTTTTCCAGAAGATCCAGCCACTGCTGCTGATCCGATCCTAAGTCGATTTCTGAGTATGGCAACTCTGATGGAATAGAGCTGGATTCTGCCTGCAGAAATGCCCTCTGCTGCTCCAGAGCTCCCCAGCCGAGTCCTTTCATCAGGATCTCTTCAGGTGGGGTAAGTGTGATTTTGGCAAACTCGGCATCTAGCCTGTCGAGTTCTGCAGCCGGCAATCTGGCTTCAAGAATGCTTCCTATTTCATCTCCTGCAGTTTTCCAGTCAGCATGAGCTTTTATGGGATCTGCAGCAACATAACCAAATGCCTCAGTCCAGGTCCACTGCTCTCCGGCAGGCATTGGCACTGAATGGAACTGAGTCCTGGCCAGACCTGCCTGAACCTCAAAGAACCTCTGTCCTGGTCCGCATAGCTGCTGCTGCCAACGGTCACTTCCGGGGCCCATCCCCCAGGCAAATACTTTTCTACCGGTCAAACGTGCTGTTGAAGTATGAAGTAATCCGGTGCCGTCTTCATCTACAACGGAGAGCCATTTTCTGTCCTGTGGCGGGATTCTGAAGAAGAGGTCATAGGCGTAGTCGATATTGGTCGGATAGCTGTGATCGATACCATCAAGAATTGGGACATCCACAAGCTGGGTGAATTTAAATGCTGTATCGGCTGGTGCAATGACTCTCCGGCCCGGGCGCTCATCTACTCCCATATTTGTCCACCAGTACATCGGCATTACTTCATCGTGCGGGTTGATCAGCCTGATCCTGGCGAACAGAAACTCGGAATTCGGAGGAAGGTGAAGGTCTATCTGATATGGGAAGCACTTGACCCGATCCCAGGCATACATACGCAGTGCGGGTTCTCCCTGACTGCCGGTGATCCTTGCTGTATGCATGGGGGACATAGTCATATAGTGGTGTCCCAGTTGGGCAGTGTTCCACTCGATCCCACCATACACCCAGGCGTTTCTCAATGAGATATTGCCTGGCTGGAAGACACTGTTTTTAGCAATAAGCTGCTTGCCTGTTGCTTTGTGCTGTATCTCCGTCACCAAACCGCCAACTCCAGGCAGCACGGTGACTTTGAGGTGCTCATTTTCCAGAACAATCGAAAACAGCTCTTTGGGATTTCTGATCCTGTTGTAATCATCCTGCATTTTGTATGGCAGGACTCTAAATCCTGTCGCCCAACCCATTCCGGGCCGGTCTTCGACAGGAATTCTATTGGCTTCGAAATCCACTTTGCTGTCATGATCGGTAGAACGAAATACCGGGAGAGGATTGTCCGGTCCCATCTCCGCAGCAGGTATAAGATATGGTTCAACTCTAAGTTCAGTCACAATACCACTCCGTTGATTAGATGATAGTCATTGTTAGCTGCAAATTGTATTTTTTGACAGGATTAACAAGATTTACAAGATTTTCAGGCCTTTATCTTATTCATGCCAACCGCGCCGATTGTGTTCACTGTTCTTTATTAGGAATATTCGTATATAAAAGCATCAGAATCATTGAAACAGCAGATCCTTCGTTCCTCAGGATGACATTTGCTGCATCACAATTGCCTTGGTCCTGTACAAGAGTGTGGGGGCTTGTGCCCCCACTTGTATACGCTGGATTTTTCACCTGCGTGAATCACTCATCCGGGTACTTGATATCCTGGAACGTATTGGTCAGTGCGGATTCTTTTGCTTTCAGGCACATCAGGACGCTTTGAAGGCCGGCACTGATAGGCGCTACTGAATTGCCTTTGCCCTGGATTATTTTCACGAAACTGTCTACCAGCACTGTATCTCCACCGCCGTGGGACAGAGCGCCAGTTTCCATCTTGTAGGTCTCAACTCTGGGTGAATGGTGCATGAAGACTTTTACTTCATCGGTGTACCAATCAAACTCTATGGTGCCTTTGTAGCCCAACAATCTAGCTCCACGTGCTCCGGCTTTTTTACGAGCGAAGAAGTTCTGGGAGTATGCCAGGTGCATTCCGGATTCATACATGACCAGAGCGCTGCTGGAATCTTCGTTCCCAACATCCTCTGCAAACCCACACCACAGGTCGTTGTCTTCAACTTTGGTAGCCTCTCCCTTGGTGATGAATGCATGATATGGACTTTCCAGACATTCCTGCCACTCTTTGCAGTCCTTACATTTCAAGCCTGCAGGTCTGTCACCTTTATAGATCTGCTTAGACATCATAGCGCAGATGGTCTTGGGCTTATTGGTGGGGATCAGGTAGTTGATGTAGTCAAAATCGTGTGTAGCTTTCTGCAGGAACAGACCGTTGGTCTCGTTCTCATCCCTGTACCATCCCTGGAAATATACCCAACCGTAAGGGACATTGTTCCAGGCCTGGACATGCTCTATAGTTCCCAGCTGTCCGGAGTCAATAATTTCTTTAGCAAAGACAACAAGCGGAGTCATTCTGAGGGGGAATGAAACAACAGCCTGGCTTTTATAATTCTTTGCAGCATCCCGCAGAGCAACAAGGTCGTCCATTGAGGTCGCAATGGGTTTCTCAAGGAACATTGGCAGGTTGCGCTGTATTACTTTAATGGCATTCTGAGCGTGCAGGGAGCATCTGGTACCAACCATAGCTGCATCCAGATTGGCTTTGTCCAGCATCTCATCTGCGGTATCGTAGAACTCGATCTCTGACGGATCTTTGCCATTGTCCTGCAGCATCTTTTTAATTTCATCTGCACGGGGATCATTTATGGCAACGATTTTTGTCCCGGCATTCAGTTGTTCCATAAGGTTGATGACGCCCTGGATACGTCCCCCGTATCCGATGACACCTATTCTAATCATGTTGATCCTAACCTTCTTTCGACAAGTTATCGCACGCATTACCTAGGTACGCGTTTACATCTGACAGCACAAAGGGGAAGGCGCTAGCCTTCCCCAAAGTATTAACCGGATTGATACGGCATTCCTTCACTATTTGATGCTTTGACTACTCGTCTTCGCAGCCACAGCAACAACAACCAGCGTCTTTGCAGGATGACAGAATCGCATCCATAGCCAGTGAAGTGTTGTATACCAGCACTTCAGGATAATGATTATAGAGCGGTATCATCTCAGCAGTTACATAGCCATTGTAGTCCACTTCTTCAAGAGCTGCAACTACTGCGGGCCAGTTAACATCGCCACTTAATAAATCGACGAATCCAGCTCCAGTTCCGACTGCTCTGCGGAAATCTTTGAAATGGACTCTCTTGATGCGGCTGCCCAGATACTTGATCCAGTGCTCAGGATAACCGTAAAGCAGACAGTTTCCTACATCAAAGTAAGAACCGACCCATTCGGACTTGAACTGGTCAATAAACATAGCCATCTCTGCAGGGCCTGTCAGGAATTTGTTCCAGACATTTTCCACTCCTATGGCTACTTTGTTGGCTTTTGCATAAGGTTCCAGAATAGCTATAGAATCAGATGCTCTCTTATAGGCTTCACCAAAATCTATAACTTCAGAACCAGAATCAAAGAATACATCAACCGAACCCGGGACGACCAGTACGGCATCAACTTCCAGCCATGCTGCTACATCCAGGAGCTTCTTACCGATTTCGACTGCTTCTGCACGGACTTTTGTGTCGGTAGCAGTAAGGGATTTTCCCCAGAAAAGACCGCAAGCTACTGAGGAAATCTCTATTTCAAGGTCCTGTGCGGCTTGGACTATCTCTTTGGCGCCTTTTTCGGTTGTCTCAAGACTTACATCTCCTGTCTCTGAAAGGCAGAGTTCCAGGGATTCGAATCCGGTTTCTTTTGCATTATCAAGAGCTTCGATGGCCGGTTTGGAACCATCAAGCCCACCCTCAAACGACCAATAGCTAATACCTTTTGTAAACATTTGAATATCTCCTATGTTATTTAGGTTGCTTACAGATTTTTTGGAATCCAGAAGCCAGAATACAGAATCCAGAATGGGAATTAGTTTTTGTAACTCCCTTACGGGAAGAGTACCACCTATTCCCCCTTGGAGAAGGGGTAGGGGGATTGATTTGTACTTTGCAATGTGTATTTCAATCCCCCCTACCCCCCTTCTCCAAGGGGGAATGGGTGGTACCATACTCCAAGAGGGAATAGGTGGTGCCATTATTGAAGGCAGGATGCTCTTCAAAGGAGAGATTGAGTTATTCTATTTACAGTTTGGAAGTTTCTCCTGATACTATGGACTCTTTGGAGGCCAGGCAGAAGCGGACGGCGTCTCTGGCGTCTGCGGGTGTGACTACATCCGGAACTTTGCCATTCTTTACGCAGTTCACGAAGTACTGCAGTTCCAGGAAGTATCCACCAAGCGATGAAATGTTTCCACCGGTCTCTGAAGAAGCACCTACGGAAACCTCAGGAACTTCTGGGATGATCTCTTCACCTTCTGCAGTGTAGATTATCAATGCTGTAGCTGCTGCTGTGTCGAGTTTGATTGTAGCTTTCTCAAGGACAACTGTCAGGCTCATCGAGAAAGGATATCCTGCCATGTCCAGGGAACCTTCGGCATAACTTACTGCACCATTCGCATGGCCAGTGCCGGTGGTGAAAGCAGTATCGATTCCTCCGCCAGAACCTCTGACTCCAGCTGCTTTGACATTCTTCGGCATACCGATGAGATAGGCCACATAGTCAAGGTCGTGGACGTGAAGGTCGAGAATAGCGCCACCGCTCTTGGATTCGTCATAAAGCCATCCCTGCCAGGCCCATGTTGCCGGAGGGCTGAGTCTCTTGGCGCTGACCCAGCGGACTTTACCGTACTTGCCGGAATCGACGATCTCTTTGGTCACTTGATATTCCGGCCAGAATCGGATAACCTGCCCGATCATGAACTTGGCTCCGGACTTTTCCACTGCGCTGATCATTCTGTCGCAAGATTCTACATTCAGAGCCATCGGCTTTTCGCACATAATATCCACGCCGGTCGCTGCTGCCTTTAGCACACACTCTTCATGCAGATATGTTGGGGTGCAGATGTCGACGATATCGAGTTTCTCAGAAGCCAGCATTTCGTCCATTGTTGCATAGACATTGCATCCGAACTTGGCTTTGGCAGCTTCTCTTCTATCGGCCTCTACATCAGCGATAGCGACGATTTTAGCTTCTCCGGTGGCTTCATAGCACTGCGAGTGCATCCCACCCATAAAACCGTATCCTACCAGACCTACTTTAAGCATATTTTTTATTCTCCATATCTCTCAAGCATTTTAACAAAAGCGGTTTTCTTCCAAAGAGCCCACAGAAACTCAATGCGCTCAATGTGGTGTATTCGCCCTGAAAGCGGGCTATTCCTTCAATACAGAAATCAACAATAATAACTTTATCATCCCTGAGGAAATATGTCCAGACAACGCACAGAATAACCCCTCAATATGATCAAAAGGTGTAATAAATGGAGTGGTTCAGAAAAGAAAAAACGCTCCGGAACTGTCATTTGCTCCGAAGCGTTTTTGTATACTTATTATATTGGAGAAATTTAGTGGTTTTAGTTCAGATTGACTACTAATCCACTGCCGTATTCTGCTCCAGCTTCTGTGCCATTCGGATAGTAGAGACCCCACATACCGGAATGAATTGCAGAGTATTTGGTCCACTTCACATGGCCATCTATATACAGGTAGTTTGCCCCATCACTGTGATTGAGCATGCCCCAAACAGGTGAGGAGTATCCTTCCAGATATGTAGCATCGTTGTGCATTGGTCTGGTATAAGTAGTGTATCTCGTAACATCCTCAGAAGCTATCACGATTTGTGCTGGTCGGCCTATAGCAGCGGAAGACACTGCATATCCAAGCTGAGCAACTGCCCCATTCATAAAGTAGCTGCAAAGATTAGGGCCGGACTGGTATTTTTGAGAGGACGGACATTCGAATATTTTATTATTCTTTGTATAGCTGTTCAACATAGAAGTAGTAGAAATCGGACTATCGATTGGCTGTCCATCACCGAACGACGGCATCATTTCATCGTAGTCCTGGACATACATCATTATCGATGTACCGATCTGTTTCATGTTGGACTGGCAGCTGGACTGTCTTGCTTTTTCTCTGGCTTTCGCAAATACGGGGAAAAGAATGGCGGCTAGAATAGCTATGATCGCTATAACGACCAGTAGTTCAATTAGAGTAAATCCTTTTTTAGTTGTCTGCATGTAGTACTCCATTTCATAATTTGCGCAATCAAGTATGTTTACATAATTGCATTTATAGATTTATGACTGTGAAATGTGAAGTAATGTTCCATCACTTCACATTCTTTTGAAGCATATAGCGAGCTTTTTACCAACACAAAAGTATGAGTAAATATCCTTTTATTATTATACAACAAATGATTGAATTTACCATAATTCGACCAGTCTGTGTTATGCAGGCATTGTTCTTTCATATACTTTACGGCCTAGTAAAGAAAACTGGCAATTATTGGTTTCTTGGGCAAGTAATAGGGAGTGCAGGCTTGAGGTGAAGCAGGGGTTGGGAGGAATTGGAGTAGCTTATCCTGAAGTAGGGTATGAGTATTCAAGATTGTTTAAGAAATTTCGGAGGATAACTGATGGCTTATTTGGCAGCCGATAATCGATATGAAACTATGACTTATAACAGGTGTGGGAAATCCGGGTTGAAACTGCCTGCGATTTCTCTGGGACTCTGGCACAATTTTGGCGGTGTGGATGTCTTTGAGAACAGCCGGGCAATGATTTTGAGGGCGTTCGATCTGGGCATTACACACATTGATATTGCCAACAACTATGGCCCACCCCCTGGTTCTGCTGAGGAGAACTTCGGGAAGGTGCTGGCAAAAGACTTGAAAGCCTACAGGGATGAACTGGTTATCTCTACTAAAGCAGCATATTATATGTGGCCTGGACCGTATGGAGAATGGGGTTCAAGGAAGAATCTGCTGGCCAGTCTGGACCAGTCTCTTAAACGGATTGGGGTTGAGTATGTAGACATATTCTATTCTCACCGGCCTGATCCTGACACTCCCCTTGAGGAGACAATGGGGGCACTGGACTATGCAGTGCGGTCAGGAAAGGCTCTGTATGCTGGAATATCCAGCTATTCACCAGAGATGACAGCCGAAGCTTCGCGTATTCTCAAATCGCTGGGGACTCCATGCTTGATCCATCAGCCCTACTACAATATGTTCTCAAGAGGCATTGAAGACGGGTTATTGCAGACACTTGAAACCGAAGGCATAGGATGCATTGCTTTCTGTCCACTGGCACAGGGCTTACTTACTGACAGATACCTGACTGGAATCCCGGATGGCTCCAGGGCATCCAAACCTCACGGATTCCTGAAACCAGCCAACATTACAGATGAAGCTATTGCGAAGGTCCATAAACTCAATGAAATAGCTCAAAAGCGGGGACAGACACTGGCTCAGATGGCACTGGCCTGGGTGCTGCGAGACAAAGGAGTAACTTCTGCGTTAATAGGAGCAAGCTCTGTCAAACAGGTTGAGGACAATGTGGCGGCTTTAGCAAGCCTGGGATTCTCAGCTGAAGAGTTGAAGGCAATTGATGAGATAACGCTGTAAGATCACAGTATACGCCCGGGTTATAATGACCCGGGCGTTCTTCCTATTTATCCTTCACTTCATACACTGATGCACCGCAGGAGACATAGATTTTGCCTGAGGCTACTGCTACATTTCTGGCTGTCTCGGGCATTTCGGCGATTGTCTGCCATTTTAGAGTAGACAGGTCCAGCTTTATAATCGATTTCTGGCTGCTGTAGTAAAACCAGCCTTTGTAGACTGTTGAGCAGTAGGATGTGACTAGTGGGATATCTGCAGGGAGTTGATCTTCAAATGACATCTTACCTGTATCGAAGAGCATCAGTTTGTTATCTACTTCTGCGATAACTTTTCCCAGTGCTAAGTCAATGCCAGCGATGTGTACTCCACTGGTGCCTGGGAATTCTTTTCTGAAGAGTATTTTGCTATCTGCAATCCCCATTACACCAAACTCAACCACACCTGAAGGTTTGTTTGGAAGTCCATTAGCGCTGGTGGATGTGCCTATGTAAAGATTGGATTTATCAACAGCCAGGCCATATACAGCCATCTCCCCCAGAGGATTTTCGATTAACTTCGTATCACCGGTTGATGGGTCAGTGATTGCAATAGCTCCACCGTATTTCCCATATCCTGCCATCCAGCCGGAGTATAGCTTTCCATCCGGACCAACTGACACTCCGCCGACGGGTCTGATATATCCCTTTGCACCCAGCGAGTAAATTGTCTTTGGATTTATATTATTGAATTGATCCCATGGCTGAATGGGATTGTAGCGGATGATGTCTCCGCCCGAATATGCAACAGCAAAGACTTCATTGCCAATGAAGCAGGCATCATAAACCTCACCACCGCCATCGCAGACCGTTGCAGTGTTTGTGAACTTACCGGACTTGGGATCGAGTTGAAAGAGGGTCTGACCGAATGATGGACCACCCCATAGGTTGCCTTTTCCATCTGCTCGCAGGAATAGTGTCTCCCTGGAGCCAGGGACCATAGGCATTCGCTTGAAAGTAGTCTTCTTGGCTTTAGCTAATATAAAATAGTCCTGACCACGGATACCAACGACTTTCCCAGCGGATGAATCAAGAAGCCGTCCACCTTTTAATTCTGTCTTGTTCACCTGAGTCAGAGACTTATCACCCTTCTGATATGTGTAGATTTCACTGCCCTTCGCAAGGACTAGAGTGTCTGCTGAAGAGGATCCTGGATCTACCCAGTAACCGGTATCACCGTCGGCCATCGGTACAGGTAACTGCTTCTGCTCTTCCAGGCCTGCTCCTTTGAATGCTCTACTGCCTGCAAGGAAGTATCCGTTCCAGGAGATACCTTTGGTTAGACCCTCCAGTTGTTTTGGGACTGGTTCGAATTTGCTGGTTTTGGGATCGTATATGAGGGTTGTTGGTTTCTCCATTCCGAAATTGCAGAGAATACGGCCATCAGGAAGTGAGGAAAGATTTCGGAGGTACATATTCGGAGGGGCCGGAGCACCACAGTCTCGAACGGTATAGTCATTGAGGTCCAGACTGAGTAGTTTGCCACCGGCATATGTTCCACCGTATAGTCTGCCATCCGAACCAAGAGCGAACTCCCAGATATAACTCTCACCCGGGAAGGCAACACTCTTGATGAATTGCTTTTTATTCAGATCAAAGACCATATACTGGCCATCATAGAAGGTACCTACAACCAGCCTGTTCCCTGGGACTTCCATCAATGCCCAGCCTCCCTGCCCTGCAGGACACTTGTAGGACTTGCCTTTGCCTGTCTTGAGATCGATCAATAACAGTTCTGCTCCGATGATCTCATTCATATCGACCATGGCAACGCATTCATGTCCTGTCTTTGGATCTGAAACGAACCTGGCGGAAAGAACATTCCTGGCTCTGCAAGGGTCTGCTATGTGTTTGACGGGTGTGGGGTTATCGGCAGCAATCGCAGACAAAGCAATGACCAGAGTCAATGCAGCAGTGGCAATGTAAAGCAGCATGGTTGTCCTCCGAAAAAACTCAGCAGTTTTTCATTAATAGAGTCCAGTTTGGAAATGGATGTCCAGAGAGAATCTCGCCTGGACCATTGATCATCCAGGCGATTAGAAACTGCTTTTTTGAAGTCTATTCCCCTATAACATTTACTCCCATGTTTCGCAGGTTTTCACGTAGAGCCGGGATGTTGTCGGGGGCTTCTACGTTCGGGAGGGGGTATTCCATTCCTAAAGCTTCATATTTCCCACTGCCGATTTTGTGATAGGCCATCAGCTCAAGGGGACGGTTGCCTGGCAAGGATTTGATGAATTCCCCAAGCTGCCTTATGTCTTCTTCGGAATCGTTGCATCCGGGAACTATCGGGGTTCGGTAAATGACTTCCTTGGATGACTCTGCAATAAACGTGGCCATATCCAGTATTGGGGCGTTGTCTACTCCGCAGAGGACTTTATGTTTGATTGAGTCTATCACCTTGACGTCCATCAGGAACATATCGCAGTATTCCATGACCTGTGCCATTTTGTCTCTGGTTGTAAGTCCGCACGTCTCAATGGTTGTATGCAATTCGTTAGCTTTGAAAGCCTTCAGAAGGCACATGAGATATTCGAACTGGAAAGTAGGTTCTCCACCGGAAACAGTGGCGCCTCCCTTGGATGTCTTGTAGAACGGCAGGTCTCTCATGACGATTTTTACTACATCTTCAACAGACTGCTTTTTACCTATCATCTGAAGGGCTTCTGCCGGGCAGGCTTCAGCACATGAGCCGCAGATCTGGCATTTGGCCCTGTCTACTCTTGTGTTATCCTGTATGATTGCCTCATTTGGACATGCAGCAATGCAGCGTCCACAGCTTATGCATTTGGTTGCATAGAAAGCCAACTGGCGTGCGGAACCTCTGGACTCCGGATTGTGGCACCACTTGCAACTGAGCGGACAACCCTTGAAAAAGACAGTGGTCCTTATTCCCGGACCATCGTGTATGGAAAATCTCTGTATATCAAAAATATCACCCAGAATATTTGCGCATTCCGGGGTTACTGGTTGGGTAGAGGTACTATTCATAACAAAAATCGACGCCGAATTATTCGGCGCTTCAAACCCTCCTGTGGCAATAATAATAAAAATCGTCTGGCGCTAGAGACATAATGCTCATATGTCATTATGACTGTTCCCGGCTTCATTGTCACTTTTGAGATAGGGAATATGCCAGGATTCGCAAAAATTATTATTTCATTCTAACTACCAGCTTATTGCTGGATTTGGTCAGTTTGAAATTTGCTTCGGTCTTCTTACCATTGTATTCCACGACTACCTGGTAATCTCCATAGAATGCTCTTAATGAACAGACACCTTTGGGATCAGTGCGAAGGTCTGCTTTTGTCCACCACTTGCCTTTTATCAGATGCATAAGCTTGTCATATGCAGGTTTAGGGGTTAAGTCGGCGCGAACGAGGCCTGCTGGAGCGCCTTGCCAGCCACCGTCCATGAAGTCCCACCAGGTAATTGCCTGGACTGCGGGATGGGAAAACAACAAGGTGTATAGCTTCCCCACATACTCAGCCTGGGCAGCTTCGCCTTGAGGTGTAGAAGGCCAGGGCTTCTTCTCCCAGCCGTGTTCACCTGATAAGACTGTCAACTCAGTAAAGTGGACGGGAATACCAAATCGACCAAACTGCTCACATACATTCCAGACACGGTCCAGTGTCCACTCTCCTGCATGCATATGGGATTGAATTCCGATAGCTCCCAGCGGTTTACCTGCGGCTATCAGGTCGGTTACAAGTTTATCCATATCGGCGCCGATATTGTAATCATTGTAGAGTAGAATAGCCTTAGGATTTGCTTTATGTGCCCAGTCCAGAGCATCCCCGACGACCTTTAACGCACCATCTCTTTTGATCAGATGCCCTACTCCGTTGTCATAACTGGTAGAAACCGTGGCTTCATTAACTACATCCCAACAGTCGATGAGACCTTTGAATCCCGATATTATATCTGTAACCCGTTTCTGAAGGAGTACCCTGGTCTCATCCGGGTCGCCGGGAACCCAGGTCGGGAATACTTCATGCCAGACTAGAGGGTGACCTTTGGTAGCAATACCATGCTGAGCACACCACCTGGCTATACTCTTATTATTCGACTCCGCCATAGCATATGCATTCTTAGAAGGTTCGTATCCACCCCAATAGAAGGCTAAGGTAGCATAGTTAAGTAGTGCAGAAAATTCTTTGGCATATGTGTCGTGCTGGTCTCCCTTATAACTGAACAAGGGGAATATATTGCAACCGAAAAGGAATGCGTGGTTATACTGCTGGATGTGAATAAGTGCACCTTTGACGGATTTTCCTTTGGCATCGCGAACGGTGATTGTCATCCGGGACTTACGAATGGTCTCGATGCGTTGATCGGCAGTAGACATCAGTTCTTCTGCGGTTTTCGGGGTCTGTGCGGAGGATATTAAAGGCGACAAGATCACTGGAAGTATTGCAAGAAGTGTGAGTAGCCTCATTGTAGTCCTCCTGATGAAAACACCGGTGGGTGGGATTTTCCACCCACCGGTATCTTTATATTATGCTTTGGGTTGTTGTTGATGAACACCCTGTCTGCATTGGCCTGAAGCAAGCAGCTCAGGCAGGAAAGGTGAATTCTTTGGAATCATGGTTATACTAGCCTCGCTCTGAAGCAGTTTCTGGGTCTCCAGAATCTGGAACATCGCATCGGCAATCTCTGAATCCTCAGTTATCTTCTCAAGCGCCTTTCCGACTATCATCGGATGCAGTGCTGCGGCTTTGGCAAACTCTATGGACGCCTCTTTCTCTGCGCTGCTGGTGATGATATTCACCTGGTTGGCTCCATCCTGCTTGATAGCCGAGGTAACCTGTCGGAGCCGGTTAACTACTTTGGCTTCTATCTGTTTTATCATACCCACATCCCGGAAGTGTACTTTCCTGATGTAGACAGATCCAAGTTTATATCCCCATTCCTGGGACTTTTCAGTCACTTCTGTTCTCACGGTCTGGCTCATACTGTGCCGGTTCTCAAGCATTTGAGCTAAAGGCATATTGCTGAGTGATCTCACTGTTGCATTACTCACGTTTGCTCTGAGTGATTCCTTTGGGAAATCATTCTTGAACAGATAGGAGACCGGATCACTGATAAACATCTCATACCAGATACCGATTCCCATAGGTGCACCCTCTTCGGAGTTCACCGGTTGGCTGCGCAGATAGGTCTGATCCAGTCGCATATCGAGTGAATGGCATTTGCCTAACCAGTTGACAATAAAAGCATTGATACCAAGATTGGCCGGAAGGAAGTAGAACCCGGGTTCATCAAGAATACCTATTACTTTTCCGAAGAGCACATATACTTTGCACTGGCGTTCATTTACTATGGTGTATAAACCAGCCTGTTTTAGAATCCCTCCAAGAATCGGCATTCCGATCAGGAGAGCAATAAACGTGATAACACCTGTCGTTAGGACATCCATTAGTCTCTCTCCTCCAGTATTGCCTGTTTTGTTACCTGGAACAAGCCCAGCCGCACATTACGAAGATATGCTGGAAGAGCTTTAGGGCTATTCTTCTTCAGAGTGGTCAACTGTCCTGCCATCTCAACCAGAGGCTGAACATCGGCTTCTGCCCTCAGAGTCTCAATCTCCACAGCCCTCTTGGACTGTACTATCTTCTGGTCCGCTGCTGCTTGTGCCAGACTGATATCAGAAGATACCTGGTTGTGCGCAGTGTTGATAGCAGCCAGTGCAGATTCAACTTCAGCTGGAGGATCTATACCTGTTATCAGGGATGCATCCAGAGTAATCCCATATCTGGCTGCAGAAGAAAGGCATTCCCTGTCCATCAGTTCATTGAGATCCCTGAGGTTCTTTCGCAGATCATTGATGGATACTCCTGCCACCAGACTTGTTTCCTTGGATTCTCCATCACCAGGTTCGGCAGGCGCTTCATAATTGGCAATCCGTTCGCGCAATATGGAAACAAAGTATCCCATTATATGAACTAATGGATTCTGCACTCCAAAGAGGAATGCGTACAGGTTGGCATCTGATACCTGATATCTAATCTGCCCGGACAGTCCTATATTCAACTGGTCCTTAGTAACAGCTTCGAGGACGGTTCCCTGCTGATTGGCATCCGGATATTCAGGGTCAAAAGCCATATTTCTAGTCTGAGTAGCGATGGAGACTTTGTGTATACGTTCCCATGGCCATTTGAAATAAGGTCCGCCTGGACGGATAACCCTCACCTGAGGGTATTTATATCGATCTTTTTCCTCTTCCTGCAGATGCTCAGCGATCGGCAGCGAGAGAGTATTAGCTCCGGGAACTCTGTCCGCCCTTCCAAAAATAGTTTTAACGGCTCGTTCGTTCTGGTCCACTGTATAGAGTCCGGATAATCCGTACCTTACAAAGAACCAGACGATAAAACCCAATATCACACCTACAACCACTATATTCCTCCTGAAAGCAAAAATGCGTTCATTGGGTAATTCTCTCTCTGAGGGGTGCTATCCTGCAAATGAAGGGATTCCAGAAGTGAAATGTCACGCAAAGGCGCTAAGCAGGGAGGTGATGGGGAGGAATATGGTCCGGGTCTGGATCACCCGGACCAACAGTAAACTAACAGCAATACTATGATGACTTATAACATATCACTTCCTGCTCCAGGGCATTCGCGGTTAGCATGATTGATTTATCATTTTCGATCACATCATCGGTGTCGATTACTCGCACTACATCCTGCCACTTTTCGGAATTTGGGACAAGTTCGCAAAGTCTGTTCGGTGCGTTCTCGAAGAAGTTCTGATCGAAGTAGTTCTGCTTCTGGTCCGGGTAGAGTGCCAGATAGAGTATGTCCATCTCCACGAGTTCATTAAGGAAGTGCGTTCCTAAAGATGCGTCGGGGGTCAGGTGCTCGTGCATTACGACGATTTCGCAGAGTGCTGAGATCCGGTTGATATCGTTGAAAGACACAGGCACACCGAGTGACGGAGTAGTCGTCCCCCATCTCCCTGGTCCAAGGAGTACTATGATACCATCTTCATTATGCATTGGAGCTCTGTTGATTTTTCCGATCAGTCTCGCTACCTGATACCTGTCACTCTGTGAAAGCTGTCCGTATTCTGACGGGACCACATAGATCATCCGCTGCACCTTTGCCAGCCGTGAATGACCAATCACAGCACCGTGTGCTTCCAGGATGCGACTCTCCGGATCAACATGTGTTTTGGGCAAATTCGTAATCTCAACCCCGGATGCTGGAAGTGGACGGCACTGCACCAGGTTTACTTTGTACTTTCCCTCAACAAAGAAATTGGCGGTAAATTCGATATCCACCGGGAACTCATAGGATTTTTCCAGAGTAGTGAGTATCTCGCGCATATCTTTGACGAAATCAGTATTGGATAGCAGATGCCCAAATGTCAGGACGGGACTGCCACTGCCTCCTGGCTGTGTGTCGGCAAACATCTCTATTGGCAGATTTGAGCTATCCTTGATTATATCGTTGAAATATCCTGATGTTACCTGGTTAGCTGTGAGATCGATGTAGTCCATCCGCTGCTGAGAGTATTGACACACTTCATCGAAATTGGATTCCGGTCTGCGCTGGGGCGCGTTCAAAGCAACGACCCGGGTATAGTCATCATCTGAACGGTCGACCGCCCTGGTCCCGAGTCCAAAAACCAGCCGCACAACTCCGGCTTTGGGATCTATATACTCACTCCACACATATGGGTTGAACGAGAATCCTACACCAGCCACCTGAGGATAGAAGTTACTGCCGTATTGCACGCCTGAAACACGCATCACAAGCAACGCCATCTGTTCATCACTCTCAAGTAAACCGCGTCGCTCGCGGTAACGCAGCGCTTCCTCGCTCATTGCGCTCGCATAAATCGTTCTCACTGCAGCCAGCA
Organism: Abditibacteriota bacterium; assembly: GCA_942493375.1. Taxonomy (GTDB): domain Bacteria; phylum Armatimonadota; class UBA5829; order UBA5829; family UBA5829. Next base: position 3,473,048 of record OW818698.1, read on the forward strand.
AATCTTCCAACCGACGTTCCTTTGGTCCCTGGTTGGCACAGAAAACGCTCGCGTATTTACCTGCGAAAGAGTTTCCGAAGTTATCTTCCAAGAGAGAACTGGAACGAACGATGATCGGAGATTGTCCGTAGTAATCGAGCATCTCCTCGAACTGCTTCATAATATCGTCGGGGAACTGGCCGGCAAGTATCCTCTGGCGGGACAAACCGGCATCGGTAAGGAAAGTATCGGGATTGCGCTGCTTCTGACGCATCCACCAGATGCCGTTACGGACGAGGTAGGTATAGAATACATCGGATCCGATATAGAACGAATCGTGGCGCTCCATTATACTAGCCATTCGTTCGCTATTATGCGTCAGGATCGCTCGGGCAAGAAGCATACCAACGGTCTTGCCTCCGATAAGTCCGGTGCCTATCATCCGCTCCTGCACTTCTAGAATGTCTTGCAGCGTAAGATATCGCGACAACAGACGCAGCATACCAGGATCGCGAGAGATAATCATTCTCACTAATCTGTCGAAGGTCTCGGTCTCTGACTCTATGAAATTTCCGCCGTTATTGATGGCACGCTGCAGTTCCCGGCCCTGGATGAATGCCCTGTCCCATGATCCAAGGGAAATGCTTGAGTCCAGTCCGGGCCAGGCCTGTGTCTGAATCTCGGAGATAACGCAACTTGCAGTGATCGGAGTAAACTCGTTTCCATCCCATTTGTGGAGGAAGCCCATGGTAGAGGAATACCTGTATTGCACTCTTAAAGGTCTTACATAAAGATCACCTTCGTGTCTGTATATATCCAAAAACAGCTGGGCAGTCTGGAGTATGGGGATTGTTGCATGTGCAGAGTGATGATTCCTGAGCAGACCGAAGTAAGTGACAGTTTCCAGGTCATACAGATACGGGCAGGTAAGCATAAAGAAGTTCGCGAGCATCTGGTCTGAATACCAGTCGACAATCAGGTCTGACAGGCAATCAAAGAGGTAGAAGGCTCCACGGCCAGCTTCCTCTATCACCCGATGCACTTCAGCTATGAAAGCTTCAAAGCCTTTCTCGGGGTAAAGCTGGTGGACTTCAGCTCCGAAATCAGGGGGCAATAGCGGTTCGTGTCCGGCAAATCTAAAATAGATCAGCTTGCGGGAGTTGTCACGGGCAGCCTCGCAGTATGGCATGACAAACGCGTGGTAGTCGGCCACGGAATCCATACGCCAGACTACGTTATCTCCAGCGAGAAGTCCCTTTAGAACTTTATCTAAACCCGGCAGACCGGTCGTCAATACTTCAGGAATCTTGGACATACTGCCTCCCCATACGGATTAATGTGCCTGGGTATATTATATCATTGGCTGGGCGGGAGTGTATTGAGTTCGGATCTTGAATCAGGGAAATAATTATCCGCAGATTTCGCAGATTTACACAGATTTTTTAGGAAAGATAACCGCAAAACAGTTAATAATACGGGCATTCACTATGTATACTATATTTCCTGGCCAATCCATAGGACTAGCCTATTTGATACTTCGGATGGAGAAGCGGTGCCGGTTTGGCCTAGTTTTTGGACGGTTATGGATGCGACCAGGTTGGCGATCAAGGCGGATTCGATGGATGTGGCTTTGGATGCCAGTGACAGGACTGCTCCAGCTGTGGCACTGTCTCCGGCTCCTGTGGGGTCTACCGGACCATCAACATTGACACCTCTCACATGCTCGTGTGCATTGCTGTCGAAGACGGTCATTCCGTCCTCTCCTCTGGTCAGGAAGACTGGACGGTTGGTTCTGTTATATAGATCGGTGCCGGTTGAAATAAGATTCTCTACACTTTGGACTTCATCAGGTCGGCCAACGGCTACGAGGGCTTCTTTGGCGTTGCATTTGAGGGTTACATTTGAGAAGAGTCCTGCACGATGACGGCTGTCGGTCCAGAATACTATGTCTTTGTGGATTTCTCCAAGCTCGCATAACCTGATTCTGACTCTGTCTGTGATGACCCCGCAGTTAGGTTCATCGGCCTGGTCTACGATTATGATTGCATCGACATTGGATATAACAGCATTCAAGCGTTCAAGTAGTGCATCTTCCAATTCTTTGGAAAGAGGGGTCCGGTTTTTGGTGTCGAATCTTCCTAATTCCCCTTCCAGACCCGGTTTGCTGATATCCTGGGGTTTGAGATATGTGGGGGTAAATCTATCTTTGCTGGTCAGCATATTGGAGATATCACAGCCGAGGGATTCCAGCGCCTGGCGCAGGTCGTATCCTTCGCCGTCGTCTCCGGTGAAACCTATTGCAATAACACTACCGGCATTAAGAGCGACCAGATTGCTGACTACATTCCCTGCTGCACCCGGACTACGCCTGATACCTACAACCTGGTTGGCAGTTTTGTTTGTTTCCAGGGATATCTCAGCGATTGTGGGGTCAAAATCCAGATACTTGTCCAGGAAGAAATCCCCAATGACGGCGATGCGTCTGCTAGGGAATGTTGATAGTATCTGGTTTAGTCTAGTCTGGTCCACTAATGCCTCTCTTATTCAACAGGTACTTCAGGTGCGCTCAACGCTTTGCACAGGCTGAGCATAAATGCTTTATTGTCCATACGGATATAGTCCAGAGTCCCACCCATCCGATAGAATGATTTACAAAATCTGAGGTAGTAAGCTGGATTGTCTTTTGGCGGTTCACCTTTGGACCAATCCCAGTCACCACCATCCTGTATGTCCACCACTGCAAGATAGTGCCCGTCAATCGGTCTACCGAAGCGCTGAATATACATATTATTGGCCATAGACATGGACTTTTCAAATACCATCGGCGCCATTATTGCAGAACCTACAGAAATATGAACTCCATCCTCAAGCTTGCTCACGCTGTCGGCAAAGCTTGTGAAGTCTCTATCGGCGCCGCGTCCGATAGCACCTCCACATGTCATAGGGTGGGTGTATATTATATCGTAACCTATACCGGGGTGTACCGTGAATGGAACTCCTTGAGTATAGGCTGCATGTTGAACACTGAAATGCTTGAATGGATGGGGTATATTGATAACACCTTCAGCAAGGCTGTGAGTTTCGATAAAATCGACAGCATCAGCAATCGGCCCTAACTCACTGCCACCATCTGCCGTTTCGGCGGCTTCAACCAATCCATTGCGAAGGTCTTTCAAGCCTGGAATGACCAGCTGTTCGTCGGCAATCATTCGTCCTACCGACCAACCGTAACCCAGGGAGTCCAATCCACCTAATAGTACCGCCAGATTTATGTATCTCCCGGTCTCATCCCAGATCCCGAAGTTACCTTCAGCAACATTAGCCCGGACATCCTCTGTGCTCAAGCCCTGGAAAGCAAACTCCCAGTCATGGATTGAACCGGCTCCATTGGTAGCTACGTGTGTGATCCATCCCTGTGAGATAAGCTCACTGACGACTGGCCCCAGACCATTTTTGATCAGATGGGCGCCATATGTCAGCATCACGGGCCGCCCAAGTGAATGAGCAGCCCGTATCTTCGATGCCAGTTTGGCTACCTGGGTTGCTGAGTGCAATGAGATTTCGGTAATCTCATCCTTTGGCAAGACAGCTATTTCGGTAATGTCGAGTTTGCTGTCACGCTCACTCAGCGGTCTCATTTTAAGTTCTTTTCTATCCAGATATCCCATTTATATTCCTAGATCAATTATGCATTGTATATCGGCGACATTTCACGTAGTCTGTTGACTATTCCCGGTAGGACTGCAAGGACTTTTTCGATGTCCGCCATAGTGTTATCTTTACCCAAAGTCATACGCAAGGAACCATGGGCCTGTTCGTGTTTCATTCCCAGGGCCAATAGAACATGTGATGGATCCAAAGAGCCTGATGTGCACGCTGAACCTGAGGAGACACAGATCCCCTGCATATCCATCAGCAGTATCATAGACTCTCCTTCTATTCCGGTGAAGGAGAAGTTCACATTGTTTGGCAGGCGCTTGAAACGGTCTCCATTTAGTTTAACATCCGGAATCTTGGCTTCGATACCTGCAATTAGTGCATCCCGCAGTCTGGTGGTCTTCTCGGCTTCATCCGCCATACGTGCAATCGCTAGCTCAGCGGCTTTACCAAAACCGGCGATACCTGCAACATTATGAGTGCCTGCACGGCGATTGTTCTCCTGACCTCCACCCTGCATGAACCTGGCGATGCGGGAACCCTTGCGCAAATACATAGCCCCAATGCCTTTTGGACCATATAGTTTATGGGCTGAAATTGCCAGTGAATCGCAACCTATGTCATCCACTTTTACAGGGATATGCCCGATGGTCTGGACAGTATCGGTATGGAAATGAATGCCTTTAGCTTTAGCGATCTTGCCGATCTCCTCCACAGGCTCAATAGTACCAACTTCGTTATTCGCATGCATAACAGTAATCAGCACAGTTTTATCGGTTATGGAATTGCTTAGTTCCTCCACATTGACAAACCCGTTCTCATTTACAGGCAGGATTGTTGTCTGATAACCCTTCTTTTCCAGATAATGAAACGGTTCCAGTATTGCATGATGCTCTATCTTGGACGTAATTATATGATTGCCCTGCTTTACACGGGCTTCAGTTACCCCAAATATCGCCCAGTTGTCGGATTCAGTACCGCCACTGGTAAAATAGATCTCTTCAGATTTTGCGCCGATAAGTTCCGCAATATTAGCCCTGGCTTCTTCTACGGCTTCTTTAGTCTCACGACCAATTGAATATAGTGTTGAAGCGCTTCCGAAGTTGTCTCTCAAATATGGGAGCATTGCATCCAGCACTGCCGGGTCTAGCGGGGTAGTAGCTGCATGGTCAAGATAGGTTATGTTATTCATATATGTTCCTCCAAGACAGCCGTAATACATGCGTAAATGCGGTAACTCCTACACATGGTATCCGGTTTGCAGCGTCGTGTAAACTGCCAATTATACCCGACCATCTAACGCTGCTTAGTCAATTATAACATACCCAAGCAGGATGAAGTCCACACCTACAGGCAGGCACAATATTGCGACCCATTTTTAGAGGGATATTTCACGCAAATCGCAAAGGCGCTAAGAAGGGAAATAAATACGCCAATACGGAGATTGGCGTTCCCGGGTTATTGCCTGGCTTTTTCTGCTGCCCAGGTGAATGCGTCTATTCTGTGCAGAGGGGAGTCATGGTTTCCATCTGGGACTTCTGCGTATACGAAGCTGGATGAATGTGCCAGTTTACCGCACAAGAGACGCATCTCAGAGACTGGTATGAGTTCGTCGGATGAGCCGTGGGCGATGAATACGGGCATCGTCAATTTATCAGAATTTATCAGGACCGAATGGGCTTTGTAGTTCTCAGGTTGGTCTGCGGGAGTTCCACCGTAAGCCTGCTCAATGGCATCGGCTATTTCGGCTATTACTCCCTGGTTTCTCTCTCTGCACCTGGCATGGTAGGTTGCAAGGTCTGAAGCTGCGCCCAGGGCTACAACTGCTGCTACGTTTTCCGGATGGAGTGAAGCATATATGAGGTTGCTGGTTCCTCCCATAGAACCGCTGGCAAATACAAACTTGCCTGCATTCCACTCTTCCCTCAGGAAGGCGAGTAGATCACTCATATCCTGTGCAGCAGCTTTGCTCATCCAGGCATTACCCCGAAGGTTTGGAGTCAGTATCCCAAAACCAAGTTTAATGAACTCAGGGAGCCACAAATCTCGGACATCCTCTCTTACGTAGAGCTGATCTCCATTTGATCCGTGCCCGTGGATGCAGACCAACCAGTCATTGCCTGCTTCAGGTATTCGAAGCAGCGCCCAATCAGATAGATTGTCACAGCCGATATAATCGATCCGCTGCAACGATTCATTGCCTATCTTGATTTGAGAGATACCGGTAACTTTCATATGAATCCTCCAGAGAGTGACTTTTTGTTAACCGCTAAAGACGCTAAAGTACGCGAAAAGGGAAGGGAACAATTTTATATGATCAGTGCAATTTCAAACAGATAAAGTCGACATCGACATCTTTAGCGGCTTTTTGCCATTTTTGGACTTCGTCGGATTGGGCGGTGAAGTATAGGATTTGCCTGCCTTGTTTGGCTATTTTGCTGATTGACTGGGCAATGCGTCCTGCCCGGTCGTCATCGCTTGTTGCTAATGATTCATCCAACATCAGCGGCAGTGCATATTCAGTTTCCTGGGACTCAATGTACGCCATTCTGGCTGCAATTACAAGCTGCGCCCTGGTCCCTGATGAAAGCTGATCAAGGGACAGGTTTTCGCCGTCTGATGATCTTCTTGCAGCCAGACGTTGGTTTTCGGTATCAAGCTCCAGGCTGAACTCTCCTGCAGTAAATTCAGTAAAACGTTTTCTTGCCTCTGAAAGCAGAGTATGGGTATGATCAGTGCTGGTGTTACGAATATAATCAGCCAATACCCAACCTATTGTCGATTCTATTGCTTCGGAACGTTTTCCTCTCAGCGTGTCACGTTTGGCATTGCGCTGTATTGTAAGTATTTCCAGATCGTGCTTCCTTTTGACGATCTCGATACTTTTTTCTATACCCTTTATCTCTTTGATTAAGGGTTCAATGTCAGCGATGGACTCTCTCAAGTCAGTTTCAAGACTTTCCAGTTCAACAGGAGACGCTTTTACCAGATAGTCTTCGATATTTGCATGGCTTCCTGAAATTCCGGATGTGCCAGGCATAATCATAGAATCATCGACGCTTCCAATCAGACTTCGGAGCCTGCTTCTGTGGGTTGACATTACTAAATCGGCTTCCATGCAGGCTTTCGAAGCCTGGTTCCATCTGTCTTTCATGGACAATAGAGTTTCCAGCATACGGAAATCCCCGGGTTCCAACTCGATGGATGTATAAAGCTTCCCGATATCAATGCGTGCTCTGTCAAGTGTTTTCCGGGCTTGACCTTCGTCCCGAATGGCAGTATTGTAACGCTCTGTCTCGGTCTTGTGTTCGGCTACCGCAACTTTACGAGAATCAACCGTACGTCTAGCCGAAGCATAATCTGAACATTTTTCACCTAATATATTTTCAAGGTACTCGTGTTCAATTGTTGCATCATCCAGGGCTCGATGTAGATCGGTTTCAAGGCCAATAATCTCCAGAGAAAGAGTTCGATGGCGGATTAGGGCGTCTGCCAGCAGGACTATATCAGTCTCATCTCCAGTGAGAGCAAAACCAGCTGCTTTGAGTGCTGCTTCAAGCTGGTTTTCAGCTTCTGCAAAATCCCTTTCCAGTGACTCCAACTTCTGGTTACTATCTGCCCATCTCTCCTGTTTTGCCCGTTCCTGCTCTAGCACGGCCTGTCGCTGGATCAATGTTTCTGAGAGTTTTTCAACTGCTTCTGCATTCCAGTTCTGTGGCATTTCCAATGACAGCTTTTCATATTCTGTTCGGAATACTGACTGGGTATCGTGTTGTGAAGACCGTTTGTTAATTACAATAAAGCCCACCAGTCCGACAAGGCACAGAAGAGCGAAGAGTGGATTTACTGCAATTAATCCTAAACCCAGACCGACAATCACACCGCAGGCAGCAGATAAGTATGGGTTCACTGGAATATTGGTGACCGGGGGAGTCCTCAGCCATCTTTGCAGGCAGACTACTCCATTGCGGACTGTATTCAGATCACTCACGGTCTGCAGTTGCCCAACCCATTCATTTACCATGCCGGCAGACTGTACCTGCTGCCTGAGTTTGCTGCACTTGCGGGCAATTTCCAAGATATCATTGAGATTTTGCGGGTCGATGGAAGTTAAAGTCGGAGAATTGTCAGGCAGAGATTTATTGACTGCATCTATACGAGATTTTGCTGAGGCTAATCTGGACACAGCCTGCTGTGCGGAGGCTTCTGCCGACCTGAGCTTTTCAAGGTGATCTTCGATTTCATCTAAAGGCAGATCATTCACGGATGAAAGATGCGAAAGGTTCTGTTTTGATTCTGCGATTCTGTATTGAGCATCTTCCAGATTGGATGCGGCTGAATCTTCGCTAGACTGAAGAGTCTTCAGCCGTTCGAGTTCATCGCCTCTTATAAGTCCAGCTCTATGATCACACTGGGATAGTAATATGCTTGCTGTGTCGGCTTCTATCTGTGCCTTTTGGAGTTCCAGTGCGCATTCAATTATCGGAAGCAGGCTGGATGATGCACGGGCCTCGGAGAGTCTGATACACAGCTCTACCAGACGTTTTTCATCTTCCTCCAATTTTCGCTGTTCTTTACGTGCAGTTTCAACAGCTGTATCGGCGTCCTGAACTTCTTTTTTTAATCCTTGTGGTTTAGCTGGATCTTCATAGAATCCCAAGTTTGTGCAGGCAGCGGAGATATCAAAACCTCCCATTATCTGCCTAATTACTTCTTGAGCTATCTGTTTGTCCTCGCATAGCAAGAGATCAGGAAGGCCCAGGAAGTAAGCCCAGGCGCTGGGGATATCCACTGCAGGATAGGGAACTTCGAGGCCAAAGCGGTTGCAAGTGGACTTACCTTGTTCAACACATACGGTAAGTTCATCCAGGTCTCTGACTATTTGGGCACTTATACTGGTACCATTGAGGGATGTTTTCGGCCACAACAGATATCCAGCTGCGCGTGCCAGTGTGGATTTACCTGCTGCATTGGGTCCCAATATCACATTGATACCCGATATCAAGTCATTCAAGACCAAACCTCTGATCCCAGGCATTCGCTCCACTGTGATCTGGCGGAACTGTACGGTCTTCAACCCCGTTCCCTCTGAGAGATCAACTCTGAAAGCAGAACCATTGCCTGCGTCCTTACAACTGCAGTAATTTGATCAATATCCGGGACCTGGTCTTCCTGTTCACCGGTCTTTTGAAACGAAATCGGGGAGAATGCAGGTTTGGTATGTGTTTTGGCAGCATAATCCAGACAGGTTTGCAGCAGTGCCTGGTATTCCTCGGTTACTTCACCGGAGTCGATCGATTTGATTAGCGATGCAAGTCTTGCACTTATATCTTCAGCTTTGGCCAGTGAGTCAAGGTCGATACATGGGCCTGTTTCAAGCTTGAACTTCTCCAGTTGAATCTCAGGCCCCAGATCAATGGAGCCCTCTTTGGCAAGATCGGCAACGATGGAGCGGATGCAGTTATATAAAGGAGTGCAGCCGGTGAAAGTAACACGCAGAGATAGCAGGCTCAGGTTCGAATTAGTAGTAAATGCTTCTAAACGAAGTGGTTGAACGGAGCTGCGTATGCGTTCAGGAATCTCCATTTCGGACTGGACTCCATCCAGTGGGACGTTCAAGCGTTCATATCGCATACTCGAGATCGGTATAAACTCCAGCTCAGGGGTACTTGAACCCTCATAACTGGCAATGCAGACTCCATGCGCTCCTGATTCTCTTGGATTAAGAGCTTGAGGAGAACCTGGGACGATTACGTTACGTGAAGGCATCCAGATTGATCCGGAGCCCTGATGAATATGTCCTACGACCCAGGTGACTGATGAATAGGAGGCAAGTTCTGAAATAGAAGTGGGGGCATACGTACCGGCAGTCGAAGATAGATTTGAGTGTAAAATGGCAATTGTAGGTTGAGAGTCATTTAAAACATCAGGGAAACTGTCTATCGGATTGGATAATTCGTCTACCTTGGAATATGACCGTCCCAGGACTCTGAGCCCGGATGGGTCATCAACAGATTCCCAGTTACCGTCAAGACCCAGCATTCGAAAATTGGGTATATCCAGGCCGGATGCTATCTGCTCGAGTGTTTGAGGGTCATGGTTGCCTGAAACCGCATATATCCTGATGTTTGCATCAGACAGGATGTGGAGCCCTTTTTCCAGGGAATCTAAAGCTTCAAACCGGCTGTTATCCCGATCGACAATATCTCCTGCCAAAACCAGGCAATCAATGTTCTGAGACAGGGCACATTGAACAATACGGTTCCAGGCATTGGAGCAAGTAAAATCGGAGGGATTGGAAGCTGATGGAAGTCTGGTGGATGTTCTTCCAATGTGTAAATCAGCAGCGCACAGGACTCGCATAGGTTCTCCCGAACGTGTCACCCATATAACTACAACTTATTCCAAAACGTTATAGGACTTTGACAACTGATGAAGTCAGACCTTAACAGGCTCGGATTCGTTGATGATTTCCTGGTTATCCTGGGACTCGTCTCCGAATTCCTTCGGGTAAGGTAGTTTGTGACCTTCCCTGCGGAGTTCTCCGAGGACCACGGTGCGTTCTGCAACCAGTCCATCACCAACTCTGTATATGGCAGCTAAAGTTGACGGAACACTCTCGGCAAGGGAATCCCTGTCTAATGGTTCTCCTGCCAGAGCCAGCTCTCTGAGACGTATTCTAACTTGCTCCAGAGACCACTTATGGTATCTCATTATATCTTCGGGGTTGAGTCCGGCAGCAATAAGGGCTTCATTCCAGCATGTGAATCTGCCTGCGTGCAGTGCGGCGGCAGCCAGGGGAGGATCAAGTTTAGTGCTGACGTTACGCCAGCTCAAGTCTTCACTGGACTCACGAAGCTCCAGTATCCTCTTGATTACCTTTTCCTTGTTCCATTGGCGATACCTGCGGATGGCTGAGTAGTCGAAACCGGCGGCTTCGACAGCATCGGCCCAGCTCCCAAATGCTCTTTGGGCGGCCCTCAACAGCGAAGGAACGCGTTTTTCGACACGACTATAACTTAACTCGTGTCCAGCCGCTGCTTCAGCCTGTATAACTGCTGTAACAGCATCTTTTGTCCATATATGTGGCATTGTTCGGGTTCTCTCTACCTAATGCGCATTATTTACATACTTATGAGTCAGTCACAAATATTGCGCGTAAATCTGTCTGGCTAGTCTTCGTTGATTGCCGGACCACCCGAATAACGTCTGGATGATACGAAAGAATACGGTAGCAACATGCGCACACATTTGTTTCAAAGATTATATAGTAAAGAAACAGTTGCGCAATCCGGCCAACCCTAATATTTTACCAGATTAAGCTTGTACAGTCCAACAATATTTTGAAATAAATATTGGTAACAGCTCTTCCACCCAATGTGATTTTTGCCAAACAGACATATGGGTTGTATAATTAGCAGTTAAACTACTTAGCACGCATTCTACATGACAGGTCTTATATTGCATTGCGTGTTAGTCGCTCAAGGAGCTAATATTATGTCCCTAGACAAAGAATTCAAAAGACTAAAAGACGATGTCTCACGCTCAAAACAAGCAGCTGAAGAGTTGGTGGAGCGCATACAATCCGAAATAGACTTTGCAAGATCGTTCGTAACTCTGTTCCCTGAAAAGAAATCTGAATGGGAATCTCTAATTTCTAAAGCAGCCGAAGTAGTCTCAGGAGCAGCATCTATAGATGGTAAACTTGATCTGGTTACTGCTGTTGCACAAGCCGAAAGTATTCTAGCGCCAATTGGAAAAGTAGCGAAGGAATACACGATTCACTGCTGCGGACATGCACATATCGACATGAACTGGATGTGGGGCTGGCCTGAAACAGTTAACGTCACCCACGACACATTCATGACAGTTGAGAAGCTGATGGAGGAGTTCCCGGACTTCAAATTCAGCCAGAGCCAGGCTTCTACATACCAGGCCATGGAAAAATATTGCCCGGAAATGTTTGAGATGCTTAAGCAGAAAGTTGCCGATGGCAGCTGGGAAGTTACTGCAAGCATGTGGGTAGAGGGTGAGAAGAACTATGTATCGGGTGAATCACTCTGCCGACATCTGCTCTATACCAGAGAGTATTTCAAAGAGAAACTCGGACTGGAACCGGAGCAGGTCAAGATCGACTGGTCCCCGGATACCTTTGGCCACGCGCACACACTCCCATCAATTCTCACACGTGGCGGAGTAACCCGTTATTACCATATGAGGACTGGACCAGGCCCGATACTCTATACGTGGCGTTCTCCAGATGGATCAGAGATTACGGTATTTAATGATCAAGACGTATGCGGATATGGCGGACCGATCCATGCGGGTGTAGGTGTATCTCTAGTCAATTGTCTAAAAGACTATGCCGGCCTTAAGGATTTCCTGTATGTATACGGTGTCGGCGATCACGGTGGAGGACCAACCCGTAAAGATCTGCGCAAAGGTGTAGAGATGCAGAGCTGGCCAATATATCCAGTTGTGGCATTCTCCACTACCGATAAGTTCTTCACCGCAGTCGAAGCATCCGATGTTAAGCTTCCGGTCATAGACAAAGATCTGAACTTCATATTTGAGGGCTGCTACACTTCTCAGAGCACAGTTAAGTATGCGAACAGAGTCAATGAGCTGGTGCTGCCTGAAGCAGAGACCCTGGCGTTGATTGCATCAACAGCGACCGGTATGGAATATCCTATCGATCAGTTCACTACAGCCTGGCAAAATGCTCTGTTCTGCCACTTCCACGATATCCTGCCAGGTTCAGGGGTAAGAGCAACATATGCTTATGCCAATGGCCTGTTCCAGGAGATTCTTGCTCTTACTTCCAGCGTAAAGAATCGTGCGCTGCGCAGACTGGCTTCAAGAGTCGACACGGCTTCGGCAGTTGGGGAGAGCGGATTGGATCTTGCTCTGGACAACGGTCTCGGCGCAGGAGTTGGAGATACCGGAGTAGCTGCTACTTCATTTGCAGTGGGAGCGAGTATCTTCACTAACACTCTTTCAGCAACCAAAGCGGGAACGACTACAAGAGGAGCTGGTGCTCCTGGTGCAGAACCGGTTCTGGTCTACAACTCCCGTCCATGGGCCCGGACTGAAACAGTCATTGCCAAAGTCTGGAACAAACCTTTGGAAGACGACAAGGTTGTAGTCAAGGATGCTTCCGGAGATAAAGTCAAAGGGCAGATCGTTGACAAGGGATCCTACTGGGGACACGATTATGCAGCAGTTGCTTTCAAGGCAACTGACATACCGGCACTGGGCTACAGAGCATATGCCATTGACTCCGAAGTTTCACCTGTTGAAGGCAAAGGCTGCTCTGCAGCTGGACTGTTCGGGAATATATATGGAATGATGTCCGGAAATCCTGCAGGCAGGGGATACATGGAGAACGAGTTGATCAAAGTCGGTATCGACTTCTCCTCGGGAGCAGTGTTCAGCATTATGGATAAAGAGACCGGTGCTGAATATGTGAAGCCTGGCGAATTGCTCGGACTGATGGAAGTATGGCAGGAGTCTCCACACGGGATGACTTCCTGGGTTATCGCTCATGCCCCGGTAGTCACGAAGCTAACTTCCGGAGGACGGGTATTCCCGGTAGCTGATGGTCCTGGAAGAGTATCAATCCGCACAGACCATGTGTATAATTCCAGCGCTCTCAGTATGGAGATCGGACTGAATGCAGGATCAAAACAGATAGACTTCAAACTCAGGACCAGATGGACTGAGATCGGTACCCCTGAGACCGGTGTCCCAATGCTGCGGGTGGCATTCCCGGCTAATGTAAACGGCGGCAAGGCTACATATGAGATCCCATTCGGCAGTCAGCAGCATCCACAGGGAGCACAGGAAATCCCTGCACTGAAGTGGGCGGATATATCCGGTGATACCCAGGGTCTGACCATGACCAATGACTGTAAGAATGGTTATTCCTGCAATGAGGACGTTCTCAGGCTGACTATTCTCAGATCGAGTTATGATCCGGATCCAATTCCTGAAGTTGGAGATCACGAGATCAACATGGCGGTCATACCACATGCTGGTGCTTGTGACATAGTTGCTGCGACCAGATTCGGGGAGAACTTCAATAATCCTCTGGCTGTAATCAGTGCAACACTGCAGAAGGGTGATATGCCCAGTGAGCAGAGTTTTGCTGAGGCTCTGACGCCCAATATCTTTATCTCAACAATAAAGAAGGCTGAGCATTCGGGCGCTGCGGTTATCCGAATGTTTGAGACCGAGGGTAAGGATACTGAGGCAAAGATAAGATTATGCGGAATTTCTGCATGCGGATCAACGGCCGTTGAAACCGATGTATTGGAAAGACCGCTTGATACAAATACAGCCACATACGAGTGTGGTGTTCTGACTGTTAAAGTTCCTGCTTATGGGCAGACTACAGTGAAAATAGGATAGAATAGATCAAAGGACTAGCTGTGCAATTAATTCCGTTCGTGCTTCGACTAGCTCAGCACGAACGGAATTAATTGCGATGCCCTATATAGTATGACGCACTATCTTGTAAATCGTATTGATTTGGTTAGACTTTAAGTTTATCTCCAACTGTAATTGAACATAATGCGAAAACAACTCCAGATGCCTCTTGAGACTGATATTGATATTTCCCAGATGCTTGCAAACGGCTCCCGCCGACATCCGGCATTTAGTACAGATGAATATCTCTTCAGCCAGTTAATCCCCTACATCGGCAACAAACGCAATCTGTTAGGGCTTATAAATCAAGCAATTGAACTAACCGGGGTTAGGAATGGCGTGTTTGCTGATTTGTTTGCAGGCAGCAGTGTGGTGGCAAGATTAGCAAAGATGCTTGGGTTTGCGGTTATATCCAATGACTGGGAACCATATTCCGAAGCAATCGCAAGGTGCTGGATTGAGTGCAATCAGGCTCCCGAATTCTCAGCACTTGGTGGAATGCAGCAGGCGCTTGAGACCCTCAACTCATTAGAACCCCTTGAAGGATATGTGGCGACCCATCTGTGCCCCAGGGACGATGACAATCCTGATGTTGAGACTGAGCGGATGTTCTTTACACATTCCAATGGTATGAGAATTGACTCAATCCGTGAGAAGGTTTTGGAGTGGGAGACTAGCGGATTAATCAGCATAGACGAAAAGGCCGTTTTACTTGCTCCTCTGATCTATGCAGTCAGCTATACCAGCAATACCAGTGGAGTCTTTAAAGGATTTCACAGAGGATGGGGAGGAGCGACTAAAACAGCTCATTACCGAATTCTGAGTGACCTGGAACTGAAAGCTCCTATTTTCCTGGACAATGGGCAGCAGAATGAAGTTTATTGCATGGATGCATCTGCGCTGGCTCTTCAAATGTCAGAGGAAAAAAAGCGAGTGGACATTGCCTATATCGACCCACCATATAATCAGCATCCTTATGGCAGCAACTACCATGTGCTAAACACTGTAACACTATGGGACAAACCGGAAATCAATCCAGTTATAACTGATCAGGAGAAATCAGCCATACGCAAAGACTGGCGAACGCTGAGACGGTCGGCTTATCACAGAGCAAAAGCAGCCCTGGAGGAATATGGGACACTGCTGGACAATTTGGATGCGCGATTTATATTGACCAGTTACAGCACAGATGGTGTAATGCCTTTGAAGGAACTCTTAGCCTGTGCTGCTGAGCGTGGTCGGTTGGAGATAGTTGTCAGTCCCTATAAGAGATATCGTGTGAGCACCCAGAGGATGTCTGATAAGCCGATGAATGTTGAGTTCGTGCTGGTTGTTGACACTGCAGACAAAGGTTCGGCCTCACAATCAAACGCTATTTACGACCAGGTAATGTCTGCGGAACGGCAGGCTTTGAAGAACCACCCTGAAAATATGTAAATTTCACGCGGAGGCGCGGAGGACACGGAGAAAAAACAAAACAGCATTGCTTAAGCTATCCGTTCGTGCTTATCGAAGTGTGAACGATTAGCCCGGAATTTTTATATAAATCCCGATTTTCTTTCTCTGTGTCCTCCGCGCCTCCGCGTGAAATTTGTTCTCTGAGATAATCTCAATATTTCCCGTATTCTTTGACTGTTTCCCACATTGCCAGCAGGTTTTCTATTGGGGTGTTGGCTTGGATATTGTGGACGGAGTTGAAAACGAATCCTCCTCCGGGCATGAATATTTCCAGACGCTGTTTTACTTCCTCACGGACTTCTTCAGGGGTGCCGAAGGGGAGTGTTTTCTGGGTATCGACTCCTCCTCCCCAGAAAGTAATCTGCTGCCCGTAGCGCTGTTTAAGAGTTTTGGGGTCCATGCAGGATGCTGAACACTGGACTGGATTAAATATTTCGAAACCAGCATCTACCATATCATCCATCAAATCCCAAATAGAACCGCAGGAGTGGACGAAGGTCTTCCAGTTGGTGTTTTTGTGCACCCATTCGTTTATGATTTTATGCAATGGTTTGAACAGGTCTCTGTAGGTCTGAGGAGACAGAAAAGGCCCGTTTTGAGTGCCGAAATCGGTTCCACTTGTATAGGCAATCGTTGGTTTGTCTCCGACGACTTTATAAATTTTCTCAAGATTAGCCAGGCCGACCTCACACTGTTTCTCGAACATAGCTTTTACGTAGTCCTGGCGGGCAAAGAGACTGATATACCACTCTTCTACATCCCTGATGCCCTTTGGGTGTTTCAAGGCCACACCAGGGATCGTTGAGATGTCTCCAAAGCCTGTGCCCCCAAAGTTGGCAAGGACTGCTCTTTCGGAGTTGTCATATAGTCTTTCGATCTCTCGAGCATAATACGACAGGGCATCTTCGCCGACTGGTTTGTATTCCTCAACATTGTCAGCTGGATCCAAAGCATCTTCGTCAATTGATTGCTGCCGTATTATCATATCGAAGTAAAACCCGTCTTTGGGCATTCTACCGCTTGCTGGAGCAGTCTTATCTCCCTGGGGATACATCAGAATATCGCCACAAGGTTCGGGGTCTGTATTGAAACATTCCGGGACAAGCACTGGAGTGCCGTCGAACAGCGTCCAAGGCTTCCAGTTTTCCAGAGGATATCCGAATGAGGTTTTCGGAGCGAATAATCCCAACACATCACCGCCGATGACATCCAGCAAATCTGAGCCAATCTCTCCAAGCATCTGTACAGGCTCCACCACCTTAACAGGGGTTCCTGGACTATCCAGTCCCAGTGCTTGCCTGAGCTTATATACTGTGCTGACATGCATACTGCTGACTCTGGAACCTCCAAGGTCAACAGGCACTCTGTCAGCTTCCTTATGATTTATGGTAAGTCCAATTCGATCACGACTATTCACTCTCTGCCTCCTAGTACAACGTTTGATTATTCTAATTGCATGCAAATATGTTGTCAATCAACCAGAAGCCAGGAAGATTGATCTTTATCTTTTTGGCTCTAGAGATTCTACTCTGGAATGACTAAAACACCTACAGCTTCACATTATCCAGATACTGTGCCAAGTCGGTATAAAAACCATCTTGGTTTGCGTATTTTACGTAATTTTTAGCTCTGCGAAGCCATTCCATGGTGGATGGACGCATGTCCCCAAGCGCACGTTGGAAATCTGCTTGTTTTACATCCCTGAAATTTCCGTGCTTGATGGCATCTGCCAACACCAGCTCACAAGCGCGGTCTACCAGGGATGCCAAGTCTGCTCCTGAGTAGTGCTCACATTTGTCTGCAACGGATGCCCAAGATATATCAGGAGCTATTTTTCGTCCGCGTATATGCAACTTCAAGACTTCAATTCGTGCCTGTTGATCTGGTGGTGGGACAAACAGGACCCGGTCAAACCGTCCAGGTCTGCGAAATGCTGCATCCACATCCCAAGGGGTATTAGTGGCACCCATTACAAGCAGTTGGTCATTTTGCGACGCCAAACCGTCCATTTCAGTCAACAGTTGTGTCACTGTCAGCCTGATCCCGGATGATCTCACTTCACTCCGCTTGGCACCTATGGCATCTATCTCATCAATGAATATCACCGATGGTTTATTATCTCTGGCTGTCTTGAAAAGACCACTTAAGTGTTTTTCTGACTGCCCTACCCACATATCCAGGATCTCATTGAGTTCGAGGAAGTAGAAATTGGCCCCGAGTTCTCCTGCTGTAGCTCTAGCCATATATGTCTTGCCGCATCCTGGAGGGCCATAAAGCATAATCCCACCACCAGCTTTTTTGCCATACGCTGCATACAATTCAGGATGCTGGAATGGGTAGATAATATTCATGCGGATCTGTTCTTTAAGAGCATCCATTCCGCCGACGTCTTCAAAAGTCAGCCTGGGACCATTGTAGGGTAAAAAAGCAGGCTGAACATCCAGGTCATCTTCCTCATAATCATCAAGAGGTAGAGGTAACCGCATACGCTCATCTACTTCAAGAGCGGCTTCAAACTGTTCATCGACGAGATCAGCATCCAAATGTATGGCCTCAGAATACAACTCAGCTGCTTTTGTAGTGTTACCATCAGCAAAAGCTGCTTTTGCCATAGCCAGAAGCGCAAACGGACGACAATCAGTCAGGAGCAACGGTTCAGCATATTGTTGTATCTCTTTCCACCGCCGCAATTCAAGTAAACCCTGTACCACCTGCTTGCGCAAAATAGAATTCTCCGGGCTGAATGAAAGTGCCCCAATTAATGATTCAAGTAATTCTTCGTTCATTTTATCCAACCTTTACGAACGGACAATTTAAACAACGATTCCGCAGACCATGTGTATATACAAAACAATACCCAGATAACAGTGATCGGAATAGTTATCGGAGCCAGCTTTGGATTACTCTGGCCAATACCTCGTATAATCCTGGTAAACAGGAATAGTCCGATAATTATGACCCGTTGGGTGGTAGGCGGATATTGCAGCAGGAATAAGGTCCAACGCCAGAAAAGTGCGAAGAAACCCTTTTGGGCACTCATAACTTTCATGAGCATCATTTCGGCTTCTGCATTCTCAGGATCCAGTCTAAGCGACTCCAGCAAAGCATGGCGTGACTCATCAAGTCTTTTCTGTGCAAATAACTGTGCCCCTTTCTGATACCATGATAATGGATCGTCCGGAGCAGATTTCATAACATTCTGGGCTTGGATTTCGGCTTCATCATGCCTGCCCAAACTTGAAAGAGCCAGAGTTCTGATGCCGCCTGCACTCTCATTCTCCGGTTCCAGCTTCAAAGCTTCGTCGGTAGCATCCAATGCTGCCTGAAATTTATTGCTATCCAATAACAGCGATGCTTTGGTTACATAATATTCAGCATCCGAAGGATCCATCTCTAAAGCAACCTTGATTGCTTTTAAACCCTCTGAATATTTCTCTTGTTGAAGAGCAATATTTGCTAGTATCCAATATGCATCATCAAAGTCAGGATACAGTTCCAGAGCAAGTTTTTCTTCATGTTTAGCTTTTTCATATTCACCCATATAAAGATAGCAGATCCCGGACAAGTGACGTGCTAAGGGGGATTCTGGTTCTGCAACCAATGCTTTCTGCAATTCTGCTAACGCCTGTTCCCATCTCTCCCCTTCTATAAGCATCTGTGCACGTTCTAGAGCAATATCGTGTTCAGTTACTTCAAGCGACTTGAAATCTTCTTGAGACTGGCTAATATCAGTTTCGCTCATCTTGTTTCCTCTTATAAAAAATAATGACTGATTTTCCAAAAGCTAATAACCGTAATTCTAGCACACAAACGGCAGTTATTTCATTTCCTATTGTAAGATGATTCCAGGTGATGATTTTCATTAACGCAGACAGAATATAGTTAACTGGTGCATTTGTAATTAAATCTTGTTGATTCTACATTGCATATGCACCAGTATTTTCTGAAATTACATACACATTTGTGATCGGCGATATTTAAGTTAGAGCCTGTTCGATTTGTGATTTTGTTGGGTATAAAGATAAAATAACTACAAACTGTATTTCAATTGTTTATTGACTTCCAACAGCTGGTGGCGAAATTGATTGATCCAAAAGGGAATATAACTGTTCTTGCAGCTGTATTTGAAAACAGCCCTTACAGTATAGTTATAAACCGTATATCGGATGGTATTATAGTGGCTGCCAATCCGGCATTTACAGTATTATCCGGTTTTAGTGAAGTTGAATATATTGGGAAATCTCCTGAAGAACTCGGATTTTATCTGGCAAGTCAAAATACACTGGCTATCATTCATACTCTTGAACGGGAAGGCAGGATTGATAATGAGCTTACCTGGTGTATAAATCGAAATGGAAAAGAAGTAGCTATATTATACTCGTCTGTTGTTGTCGATTTTGACAATGAGCCTTACGTTATCTCTACAGTAGTGGATGTTACAGACAGACAACAAATGGAGGAAGCAGTCAAACTGGATGAACTGCGCATGCAGAGCCTGCTGCTGATCTCCCAATTCACGTACTCGTCAATGCAGGAACTCCTGGATTTTGCCCTTGATGAAATTGTTTCAGTATCTTCCAGTGAATATGGTTACATCTTCCACTACAGTGAAAAGACTCAATCTTTCTCAGTCCATGCATGGTCATCGTTGGCAACAGAGCATTGTGCAGTCGAGAATCCACCTCATGAATATTTACTCGCAAATACTGGACTGTGGGGAGAGGCTGTAAGGCAGCGAAAACCAATTGTCATAAATGATTATGAAACCCCTAATTCACTCATGAAAGGTTTTCCATCCGGTCACATAACTATGGCCAGGTATATGACACTGCCGGTCTTTGTCGGTGATGAAATCGTAGCTGTTGTTGGAGTAGCGAACAAGAAAACAGATTATACTGAAGCTGATGTCAGACAGCTAACTCTGATGATGGACTCTGTCTGGAAAATTGTCAAACAAAAGCAGGCTCTTACAGCGTTAACCATATCAGAGGAAAAATATCGGCGGATTGTAAAAGATTCGCCCATTGGGATATTCCAGACCGCTGTGGAAGGTTATTTCTTATCCTTGAATCCTGCATTATCTAAAATATTTGGATGTGATTCAGAAGAAGATGCCAAACAGCATTACACTGATTTTTCCACAACGCTTTATACCAGTGCTGAGAAACGACAGGAAATGCTTGAGTTGGTCAGCGCAACGGCGGATTTTGTGCAGACACAGACCAGCTTCAAGCGCAAGGATGGTTCGATAATAGAAACCGAACTCTACATCAGAGCAGTTCGCGATGGAGAAAGCATTCAGTATCTGGAAGGTTTTATTGAAGATATATCGCAAAGAGTTGCTGCAGAGAATGAACGTAATGCGCTTGAAGCACACAAACGCACTTTTTATCGAGACACAATAATGAGTGTTACTGACGGCAAGCTGGAAATATGTGATGCAGACACTATAGAACCTTACCTGACAAAAGCTAGTATAATCGCCTATGTATGTGATGCCTGTGATGTTTCTTCATCGCGACATGTAGTTGAAATAATCTGCAGGGAATCAGGAATACCAGACGGTAAACTTGCTGGGCTAATGATAGGAGTCGGTGAGGCTGTTACCAACTCGATTAAGCATGCTGAATATGGTATTGTGCGTGTCGGAAAAAACGAACAAGATATTTGGATTGCTGTTTCTGATGGTGGTTCAGGTATAGAGTCACTTGTCCTGCCCCGTGCCGTGCTAAAAAGAGGATTCTCCACAAAACCATCTATGGGATTAGGGTATTCGATTATGCTGGACTCGGTAGACCGGATGCTGTTGAAGACAGACAGAGGAGGAACTACCGTGGTACTGATAAAGAGTCTTATCGAAAGCTCTCCATCTTACGGTAATCTTCCCGACACCTGGGCTAGTATCCCTGATTTTTAGTTTGGTTGACTGACTTACTATAAGTTAATCGAATCTGACTACTTAATTGCTACTACCTCCGCAGGTAATATCCTCGTATACGTACAAGAATACACCAAGCTCTCTTTCTATGGAGGTTTGATGTATGTCTATCAAATTGTTAATACTCGCCTGCCTGGTTGGAATTTCAACTGTGGCTTTTGCCGATACTAACACGAAATCGGTTCTGTCTTCTTTTAAAGCTATTCCATCACTTTCCCGTTTGTATTCATTTCATGACTTGTCTTCTGTTGATTCTCCTGTCCCGGAGTTTACTGGTAAGGATTTACCAGTCCGATATGAAGGGTCGGGAGAAGCTCGGACTGTTGCGGGTAGATGGGCTGGAAGCCAGGCTATAAGAATTGATTCCGGATGCCTGGCTGGGGAACCATTTAATATTGGCGAAAACGGTTTCTCTGCTGAGATATGGCTTCGTCCTAATGGAGTCGGCACGTTGAAAGGGAATGGCGGAGCTGATGGAGGGACTATTATCTCGACCGGTATTGGTTACTGGGACGGATGGAGAGTAACAGCCATTGGTAGTAAGATGATGCTGTCTATGGAAATCGGCAGACCTTCTCCTGTAAATGCGATGGGCATGGCAGCAGGAATCGGACTTTACGCAAAAGCATGGAATCACCTGGTAGCCACCTGGGACCGGAAGACCATGCGACTATATCTCAATGGCCTGTTGGTTGGTGAAGCTGCTTACGAAGGCGATTACTACTCTCCCCCTGCTGAGCGGAAATTCCGTATAGGCTATGCCGGGTATGGCATCGGATCGCTGGATATGGATGTTGATGTAGTTGCCATCTATGACCGTGCACTATCCTCCAGAGAAGTTTTGTCACATTCCCTGGACAGCATATCAATCCCAGATTCCACTTACAACCAATTGAGTAAAGCACAAAACCTGTTTGCCACAGGTCGATATGCTGATGCTTTGACTTCATACAAAAAACTGACCAGAATATCCGGGTTGCCAACAAATCTCAGAGCTATGGCCAATTATTCTATTGCAACCTGCCTGATGAAAACTGGAAGACCGATGCATGCAGCAGAATTGTTGTATTCACTGGCAACCAGCAAGTCCACCTCTGATTGGATCAAGCCATCTGCCGGGACTGCATTGATTGGACTACTAAAGGCCGATGGAGCGTCGCTAAAGATACTGGAAAAGGCAGTCAAAATGCCTGGCCTGAGTAAGTCAGATGTTACGGAACTCAGAATAGCTCTTGTGCGAGCCTACTCAAAGGCAGGCCACCAAGCTTTGGCAAGAAAGGTGATGAAGGTGATTACTGTGAATATTGATAAATCCGATGCTGAGAATTTGCTGAAACTGGCAAGAATCAGCGCATCAGCAGATGACAATAAATCAGCTCTTGAGTTCTATAAATCTGCAGCAGCGCTGCCGAATGCTCCTGCATACCTGAAGAGTTATGCTTCGCTGTGCTACGCCCGGGTATTAGTAAAAGCCGGCAAGCTGAATGATGCTGCAAAAGTCTATAATGTTGTAGCGAAGGATCCTTCAGCTCCAGAGAGTCATAGACTGGAAGCAACCGAATGTGCAGCTGAGGTAGCCAGACTTAAAACGAAGCTTCCTGCTCGTGACCCGGCTGCATTCCGCGTTAAACCTGCCAATATTCCCAAGCCAGGTTTGCGAATATACATCTCTCCTAAAGGTGATGATTCCAACGTCGGCTCATCCACTAAGCCCCTTGCTACACTTACGGGCGCGCGAGACCGCATCAGAGTGATCAAGTCCTCTAAAGGACTACCTAAAGGTGGTATCGAAGTTCTGATCAGGGCAGGTCTATATCGTATGACCAAAACTGCGCTATTTGAGAAACAAGACTCAGGGACACCATCTTCTCCAATAACCTACCGGGCATCAGGTAAGACGGTGTTTACCGGTGGAGTGAGACTTGCCGGATTGAACACAGTCACAGACCCGGATATTCTGGAGCGTCTACCAAATGAATCCAGGGGCAAGGTTGTCCAGATTGATCTCAAGGCTAATGGAGTCGACAAGATCACACCTTTTAAAGCCAGGGGAGTTGGTAAAAACGCTTCCCCAATGAGCGAATTGTTCTTCAACGGGCAATCAATGACTATTGCCAGGTATCCAAATACTGGCTGGCTGCAGACTGCAAAGATTATCGAACAGCCGTCTGCTGCTAATGCGGGAGTCTTTGAGTGTGTATCCGATCGATATTCACGATGGGGCAAGGCTAAAGACATTCGTGTACTCGGATATTTGAAGTATCTGTGGGCGGATAATACTCTCCCAGTCTCTTCAGTGGATGCGTCGGTCAGCCGGATAACCCTCGCTGAAGCTCCTGCATATGGAGCAACTGAATCGAACATGCCGTTCTTCTTCCTCAATTTACTTGAAGAGATAGACCAGCCTGGGGAATACTACATAGACTCAGAGAATGGGATTGCTTATCTGTATCCACCAAAGCCAATTGATAAGGCACATGTGGAGATATCACTGCTACCAGAAGAGGCAATAAAACTTGTCAGTGTCACGAACATTAACCTGATTGGTTTGGATGTGGAGTTGTGCAGTGGGAATGGAATATCGATGGTCTCTTGCACCGATTGTCTGATTGCCGGATGCAGTATGAGTAAGATGGGTGGCACTGCAGTTGTCGCTAATAATGTCACCAGATGCGGGGTATTGTCCAGCGATATATGGACAATGGGACGCGGAGGTGTTGAACTAAGCGGTGGAGACCGCAACACTCTGGTCCGCGGAGACAGTTATGTTGAGAACTGCCACATCTGGGATTTATCGAGAATAGACAGGACATATACACCGCAGGTGCTACTCGACGGAGTAGGCAATCGGATTTCTTACAATAAATTCCACAAGAACTCATCCTCTGCAATGAGAGTCGAAGGAAATGATCACAGTGTGGAATACAACGACTGCTATGATCTGGTCAAGGAGACTGACGACCAGGGAGGGGTAGATATGTTCGGAAATCCTTCTTTCAGGGGAAATCTGATTCGCTTCAACTATTGGCACGATATTAAGAGCGAAAGGCCTTGTGGACAGGCAGGAGTGAGGTTGGATGATGCGATCTCCGGAACTCTGATATATGGGAATGTCTTCCGACGCTGCTCAGAGGGACAGTTTGGAGCTGTCCAGATACACGGCGGCAAGGACAACGTGGTGGAGAACAACCTGTTCCTGGACTGCAACTTTGCAATCAGTTTTTCCCAGTGGGACGAGAACAGATTCAAGGAATACATAAATCGAGATGCTTATGACAGACTGCATAAGGATATCGAGATATCACAGCCACCGTACAGTACACGCTATCCCGAACTGGCGGAGCTGACTGACAGGATCAATATCAACCGGATATGGGCTAATTCGGTTGTGGACTGCGGTGCATTTATGATCAGGGATAATGAAAAAGAAGTAACCATGGCAAACCAGATAATAGTGGGTGATCCGGGATTTGTAAGTACCAAGACTGGAAACTACACACTGAAGTCGGATTCTCCATTGCTTACAGGATGCGGTTTCAGACCAATACCGTTCACGGAGATAGGGTTATATGTAGACCAATACCGAAAGACGATACCTGCAAAGTAGCATAAACTGACAAAAATTAGTTGAGTGTATTACTATCAACTTATATGATAGTAATTAATGTTTTTCTGTTTATGAGCTGCTATTAGGGGGTAAAAGTATTTAGGGAAGAGATCCCAAAGAATACTGTTGTGTGAGGTATAAAAAAGATGATTCGCGAAAAGAGTATAGCTAAACCAGTCGATCGTGAACTCGGTGTTGTCGAACCCTGGAACTCTTTCCGTGATATGGAAAGAATGTTCCGCGACTTCTTTGTCTCACCAATGTCCACCTGGATGACTCCAGGCAGGTGGGAGACTGAGATAGCTGCAATGGTCCCGGAAGTAGATTTATGTGAGACTGAAAAAGAAATAGTTTTATCAGCCTCATTACCGGGAATAAGTATAGTAGATATCGATATCGACGTGACCAAAGATTCAATCTCTGTTAGTGGTGTAAGAAAACCAACAGAGGAAAAGCCGGGAGAGAAAATACATATCCGACGGCAGCATTTTGGGACATTCAGATTCAGTTACGCGCTACCAGCGGAAATCAAACCCGGTGAGGTTGCAGCAACCTACAAAGACGGGATACTTGAGATTGCCATGCCAAAAGCGGAGGTGACTCAGGCGGTTAAAGTAAAGGTAGAAACATAATATCGACTTTTGTGGTCCGCGATTAACTCCGGGCCAAACGATTCGCGTTAAACGCGATCAAGAGTCTTGAGTGACTCAAACAAGCAATGGGGCAGCATCCAAGAACAGGATAGGCTGCCCCATATTATTTTAATGGCCTGTTAACGGCGCTTTATTGGTGAGAACTGCCAGCACCATTGCAGCTACATAACACAAGCTCAGTACTGCACCTTGCCATCTCTCCAACCGACCACGCATCAGGAATACACCCACAAACACAGTAAGTATTGTCATCACCATAAACATAGGGGATTTCAAGCCAGTTACATCGCCATGCCCGTGTATAGCGGCTACAAATGGTATAACGGCAAGAAGCAAGCTGTTATGGTTTACTTTGGAACCGATAAAGTTACATATCGAAAGCTCTGCATTAGCCCCATTCTTCAATACAACAATATAAGCGGTCAGTTTCTCCGGCATCTCTGAAGCTATCGGCCCCAGCACTACTGCGATCAAAACCGGTGGAACATGAAGAATATTGGATACGCTGATCATACTGTCCACAAAGCGTTCGGATGCCAGGAATACAATAGCCCCACCAATGACCAGCTCAACAAACGCTCTAACCAGTTCCTTTTTTGTAACCGGTTCCCCTTCAAGAAGGGATTTCTCAGCACGGACTACGTTATATATATACGCAAAGAAGATCAGGGTTAGTATGATTCCATCGATCACACTCAGTCTGTCGTCTATATATATCAATATGAAGGCTACAATAGCTGTTCCAAGCAGGTAGAACGCATCTATCCGTGTAGCCTTGCTCAACTGGATAGCCTTAACGGGATTGCGGCTTAGTTTACATGTAGCCAGGAGGATAACCAAACCGTATCCAAGAGTAACCAGGATTGTGCAGGCTCCGATTGCCGATCCAATTGCCATTTGATACTCTGTCTTCACACATGCCCAATACACAAATGAATACTCAGGCAGTGTTGTCAGCAGCGCAAGGACAATGCTGCCAACGATGTTAAATCCCCATTTAGCAGCAAGAACCTCTCCTCCTCTGCTTAGAAGATAAGCAGCAAAAACAATAACTAACAGTAATCCGAAAAATTCAAACCAGACCATTTATATGTTTTCCTTACACTGGACTTTCTTAAAGTCCGAGTGATTTCATTCTATTTTTTAATACTATCGAGACCGCAGTAATCAGCAGAGTAACTGTTCCAGGTATCAGACCAATTATAGACCACCAGTATATTTCCAGTCCATTCGGTTTCTGCGGAACGACCGGAGGGTCCACTACGACAAACTGTGGGCCACGGCTCTGTGCAATAAGCTCTGCTTTGACATACTCACCACGGACCAGAGTCAATCTGCTGCGCTGATCGCGCAGGTCCAGCTGCAGTTGAGCATACTTGGCTTGAGCTCCTGGAAGAGCTTGAAGCTTCTTTCTGATGGACTCCTCTGCATTTCGCAGGCCTTCTACCTTGGCTTTAGCAGTTACCGCAGCCAGTATAGAATCTTTCACATAGGGAGATGCCCCAGCTTTGAGACCTTTTAGCTGTCGTGATATCTCCAGATCCAAATCGCGCTTTGCGACATCTACACTGGACTTTGCAGCTACAACTTCAGGTCTTCTGTCCGTGTATTTTTGCCTTAGAGTAGAGAGCTCAGTCTCACGGTCTACCATTCGATTGTATAGTATAGAAATCATAGATTTCTCACTACCGATCGGGTCCTGGGCTGTTGCTATCATTTTCTCTGCCTGGCCGGACAATGACTTGGTGTTCGATTCTGCAGTCATGTCCTCTACACGCGCTGCATAGAGATTTTTAAGTGTATCCGAATATATCTGCCCAAGTGACTGAAGCTGAACATCCGGTGGCGCACCACCCAGTGTCTTTTGGAAGTCCACAAGCGCTGCCTGTGCTTTTGCACAATCACTCTCTGCATTGGCGAGACTCTTCTTAAGTAGTTCCAGGTTTCTACCCGCAGGATCAAGGCTGAGTGCTTCAACAGAATTTGTCAGCACGTCAATAGCTGCAGCCAGTATATCTTTTGCCCGCTGCGGGTCATAATCGGTTATACTGATTCGAAGATCGCCGCTTAGTCCCTCGCTGCAGATAAATCCCTGCTGGAAGTAGTAGATGGCTTTCTCTTTGCGCAGGCCCCATTCTTTAGCAAGATTAAACTTGTCTACTAGTAGAGCAGCTGTCTTTCTGCTCTTTAGAATCATACCAGCGGTGCTGGGAGATGATCCCGGCTGGGGCATGGTCAAGACTCCCTGCATAAGTGGGAGAGATGGCTGGTCTACAGAACCTCCGCCGGTTCCACTCGCTCCTCCAGCGCCACCCTGATCTCCAAATCCACTGGGTGCAGACGACCGGGAGCTGCCCGGGAAAAGCATTGATGCAGACGAGGTGTATTCCCGCGGTATTATCAGCCACAGCAATGTGGCTAATACCGCTCCACCGATTGCAACAATGACCAGTATTTTCATGAAATTAATCTGTTTAGGATTGAACATAACTATCTATACCCCACTCGCACCGACTACCTTAGTCCGCGGATTACCAAGGCGACGCCCAAAAGATCGGCAATTGTGTCAGCCGTTGTCCTTTGTCCAGGTGGTTGAATGGCTTGATATTTGGAAGCCACTACAATTACATCTCCGGGATCAATAAGTTTTGTTCTATTGATAGGCTGCACTGCGCCTGATACCTTGATGACCACGGCTCGATTTATATCGGCATCAGGAGCACCACCGCCAGCTCTATCGATGTAATTCTTCGCAGTAAGTCCGTTGGCATAGAATACCGGTCCAGGAGACTGGACTGCACCTAATACCTGTACGACATTACTGAGTTTTGGAACCTCAATTATATCTCCATCGGCGAGTTTCATTTTGCCAATGCGACTAACATATGAACCACGGTCTTCCAGGGTAAAGCTAATGCGTTTTCCTGTAGGCATACCGGTCAGTCGTCTGGGCGACACCAGGAGCAGATTTTCATTCAGCCGGCTACCAGACATTCCAGACAACTTGGTCAGCGGTGATGTAGTACTAACAACATCAGCCGTTGTATTGCTCTGGTTCGCTTGAGAATTTACATCCGCTGGTAGAAGCTGATCCATTGTCTGCAGTACGGTTTTAACCTGTTCTGTAGTCGCTGCTGAAAGCATTTGATCAGATCGTCTGGTGAACGATATACCAAATGGATCACTATTTTCTGCCAGTCCACCTGCGCGCTGGATAAGTGAATCGAGTGTCTCTCCCTCTGTAAGCAACGCATAAACACCTGGACGTTTAAATTGTCCCTTTAGCTCTACTCGCCTGGGCTCGATGATTTTTTCCTGTTTACGCGGGAGTGAAATCAACATTCCGGCTTCAACAGGATCGTTTTTATCTGCCCCGGACATTACATTAGCTATCGAAACGCTCTTTACTGTGGCCAGCGTTGATTCTTCAGACTCAGCTGATGCTTTGGTTACTTCGATTGTTCCTGCAGCCATATCCGTAGGTCCGCCAGCTTGAATAATCAAGTCGTAAAGAGTCATTCCGTCGTAGAACATAAACTCTCCCGGCTTCTGGACTTCACCGAGAACGTTAACTTTATTGCGCTTGAATTCAACTTCTTTCTGTTTATAAACAACCAGTTTATCCTGGTCTTTCATTACTGGATTGGTGGATTCATCACCGACGGCATCAGATGGCGTGATACGAAGCATCTTGAATGCATTCGGACCTGTTCTTCTATACAGGTGTGCAACCTCGCGAGAGGCATCCTGTAAAAGTCCACCCGCAGCGAAAATCAGATCGCTTGCTCTCATTCCGTCAGCCAATCTGTAGGAAGCAGGATTTCTTACGGGACCTTCGATGGTAACAAGCGGGACGATGGTCTTTTCATCATTCCCATAAACAACAACTTCGTCCTGGTCCATCAGGTCGATGTCTTTGGTGGTACCATCGAAAAGACTCTGCAGAGGAATCGGGACAATTACGGGAGTGCCGTCATCCAGCACACGCATCAGATCGGCTCTCTGCTGATAGGCACCGATTCTTAGCTTAGCTTCGGTAAGTAGAGCTTTCGCTGTGGGGGTCCGCAATATTGAGTAGTCACCCGGATAGGCAACATAACCTGTAATGCTGACCCTGTCTCTAATCCGCCCACTCACATTTTCAACAGTCAGGACATCGCCATCACGCAGTGCGATGTCTTCTTTCTTTGGTGAACCTGTGGCGATTGCGTTGGCATCAATTGTTCGCTCAACACGCCTGCCGTCTTCTACTCTCTGTAAGCGAACAATACGGCTGTATGCTGACGGTTTCAGTCCACCTGCCATGGTAAGTAAATCAGAAATATTATTCTTATCGGTCACTTCATATATAGCAGGACGGACAACCTGACCTTTGATAGTTACTCTTGGACCGGCTATCGGGAAAAATATCGTATCCTGGTCCTTGAGCATTATGTCGCGGTCTGTTATGCCGTTAATCAGAAACTTATATATGTCGGTAGTGGCAACGGTTCCGCCCTTGCGTATAACGGTAATCTTTCGCAAGGTGCCGTCTTCCGATGCTCCACCAGCCGCATAGATAACGTTGAACAGATTGGATTCGGCTTTTAATGTATATCTGCCGGGTCTGCGGGCTGCTCCGGTTACGAACACCACTATGGTGCGGGTCTCGATCAGCTCAGCTGTGAAACTCGGATTCTTCAACTGCTCAGCAATCCGTGCTCCCACTTTCTCTCGGAACTGAGTCTTGGTATATCCTGCTGCACGTATGTCGCCAATACCGGGTAGAGTAACCATACCGTTGTCGTTGACCCTCAGTTCGTATGATACCTCAGGTACAGATGGCGCCCAGTAGCGTATGCGCACACGGTCGTTGTTATCATATATATAGCTGTCTGTGACAGGTGCATCCGGAGCAATTGTAAATGACACCGGAGATGAAGCGAAAAAGTCATAGCCAAACGGCTTGACTTCCTGCTTATCTGTCACAGGGGAAGGGCTCGGGATTGCAGATGCGACCTCAGTCACTGCCGGTATCGGCGGGGCGGGAAGATTGCTGCCTGGCTGCTCTGCCATAGCCCCCGTCAAAACCATGCACAACATCACCAGAGAAGAAGCTAAAATCAATCCTGTTCTCTTACGCATAATACATCACCTTACTGTGAGCGAATCATTTGATGAATACTTTTATTGCCTTCGCTCTGCCATGCTACAACATTTTGCAGCTGACTTCCTTCCAAAATTTTGCTATTAATGAAAACAAATAGCATGAGCCGATGAAAGTTTCAAATAGCCCGGCATATTGTTCCCTTCAAGCCTAATTCATAAACCTACAATACCACTGGAGGCCGCAGAGGGCCTCCACTACGTTTTGTATAGTTACGGGATGGGTTTCATCCCGCAAACTCGCCATTCTCTATCTATAGACTTCGACAGTGTAACCTGTTCACCTTTAGTCTTATTTCCAGGAAAAGTGAAACGGACTTCCACAACCGCTTCACCAGATTCGAGTATATCGGCAGCAAGCACTGTGTAGTGGGCTTTGCCTTGCTCTATCCACCTATGGAATAATTTTGCTGATTCCTGAGTAGAAGCAACTGGGTCCCAGTCTCCATTTATAGTCACATCTATATATTTCTCTGCTTTAGCGGGTCGATTGCGGGCCAATTCCTGCACATATTCCCATGCTACTCTATCAGGCGGGATAGGTTGTGTGTATCTGTAGACGACCCATATACCGAGAATAATCAATCCTATAACCCCGACTGTAACGACACTTTTCCGGTGCCATTCTTCGACGCTACGCATCGGATCTTTGTGTCCGTGCCTGGCGAAAACCCAGGTGAAAGCTACAATTGCTCCGGCATACAGAAATATACCACTCAACCAGAATGGAAGATTATAGTTTGATATCCCCAGCCTTGGAAGGCTCAGGAAATCATTATCATATAGATAACTGCCGACTACTGCACCGGCAATCGCTGCAAGGCCCTGGGCCATTCCAACTGCACCTAATACTTCTCCCCGGCGTTCAGGACTGGTTGATGAAACAACCAGAGCGTTCCAGGCGGGAAATGCAGCAGTAAAGCCTACACCGATGGCAATGCCGGCAATACCGGCTACAGCCCAACTTCGGAACAATGCTATGCTAAACATGGCTACTGAGCATATGAGCAGGCTCCAGCACAGGGTCATATTCTTGCCGTATCTGTCTGAGAACCTGCCAAGAGGCACGGCAAGTATACCCATTGCCAGTGCAATCGGAGCAACTGCCACTCCAAACTGAAACTCTGTCAGCCTCAGGTGTTCAACGCCATAGAGTTTTACTATCGGGGTGAGCATTCCCATTCCCAGGAAAGACACACATGCCAGGACTACCATATCAGGAACTTCTCTGAAACTCCTGAGTAGTGTCCCAAGTTTCACAGGTGCATGCTCATCATGAGTAGCCGGTTTCTTCGTGGAGGTATGCTTCACGATTTTGCCGGGGAAGGAGACAGCAAGTACGATAACCGCCAATATAAGCAATATTGAAACCAGATAGAATGACGCTGTATAGCTGGCAAAAAGCTGGTTTACGGTTCCTCCCAGGACAAATGCCAGGGCAAGACCACCCATATAGGTAACATTCAACAGACTCATTGCCGCACTAGTGTTTTCTTCTTCTACTATGTCCCCGATGGTTGCATAGGCAGTAGGCCACAGAGCACCACTCCCGAAACCGTCAATGACTCTCAAACCAATCAGCCAGGCTACACTGTGAGTTTGGGCTGTAAGATAAGCGGTAATTGCAGTCAGCACTGGGCCAGCTATGAGCAGCGGTTTTCTGCCAATCTTGTCCCCGAGAGCTCCAAAGATCGGACGAGAGACGGCTTCAGTCAACAAAAATGTGCTAATGATGACACCCAGCATTGCTCCCTGGTTCAAGGACAATTTGACATACATAGGCATTGCTGACAGGTTGAGTATGGCATATGCCAACTCAGCCAGCAGTGCTGCAAGAACCAGGCTTTGGAGAGCCCTATTGCCCTTCAGGAATTTAAAACTCCTAAAAAAACTCCGTATCAAATGACTAATTCACCGAAAAGCGGCAGGAGATAATTGCCTGCCGCTTTATCCTTATAGTTTTGTGTTCATTATACTCGTAACAATGTCAGCCCACATCATTCACGAAGCAAAGGTAAGTGTTCAGTATTTGTGAGTAGATTTCCGTCCATCCTTCGATACGCGCTTCGCGCTACTCAGGACGAACGGAAATCTACTATATTACACATTAACACTGAACCGTTACAAGCAAAGCTCTATGGATTAGCTGACGATGTATTCTTTGCCGCTTTCACTGGACTTGTAAATACCTTCAATAATACGCATCGTGTTAAGCGCCTGTCCTACTGTAACCGGAACTTCGGTATCTTCTCTGATTGCTTTGTAGAACTCTATGCATTCAGTTTCATATATGTTCTGATCAGGCAGACCGACTGGCGTAATATCTACAACAGTGCGATTCTTCTCTGAATATATCTTCAGAGGAGGTAGTTCAGCTCCACCTTTGTCTCCAAGGAATGTATTCTTAGCATGGTCTGTATCGATATTGGCGGCAAAGCTGGACTCGATAACCATTGAAGCTCCATTGGAGAACTTTACCAATCCCGTAGCAAAATCTTCGACTGTAAAGTTTTTATCGTCCCATTCACCGGCAAATCCCACATGCCCAGGTACATTCCCGATTTTCTGGTAAGAACTTCCCGAGATTGAGACTGGAGTAGGATGACCCATAAGGAACAGAGCCTGGTCAATTGAATGCACTCCGATATCGATCAGAGGTCCGCCACCCTGCTTTTCCTTGTTGGTAAAAACTCCCCAGCCTGGGATTCCACGTCTTCGCAATGCCCAGACTCTTGAGAAGTATACATCTCCCAGGTCTCCAGCATCAATGAAGCGCTTCAGGCACTGAGATTCTGAAGTAAATCTGAGGCACTGGGCTACCATGATTTTGGTTTTACATGTTTTCGCGACATCAACCATTGCCTGAGCTTCAGCTACATTACGAGCTATCGGCTTTTCAACCAGGACATGCTTGCCGGCTTTCATACAGTCGATTGCAATTGGAGAATGGCAATCATTTGGTGTCAAAATATGCACAGCCTGAATCTCATCCATCTCAAGCAGCTTCTTGTAATCCAGAAATCTGTGTTTTATGTTGTATTTGTCAGCAGAAGTCTGAAGAGCTTCCTCTAAAATATCGCAAGCTGCAATCAATTCAACTCCCGGTATGTTCTGTAATGCCGGCAAGTGCGCCAGGTTCGCAATTCCACCGGTCCCTATAACAGCTGTCTTAATCTTGTCCAACTACTGACCACCTCAATCTGCTATATGGCATGTGTTGTGTACTGATACATGCTCAAAGGCCATGTTACGTTCGCTCGCTCGAAGTGTCAAGTTTGGAGCCATTCAGCCGATATATATATTGTTATGCACCCAGCAATAAAAGGAAGTATTTATACATATTTACGGCGAAGCTGTTTACCAATGGCTGCGTTCGTTTTCATATTCTGTATGATCGGACACAGGGCAAGCTCCGATGAAACAGTCGTCCCTACTCCATTGATCATAGAGATTGCTTCACCTGTCATTACATATCCAGGCACCCACACGATCTCCATCAACGTCAGGAACAATACGAAAAAAGGCATCAACCTGTATACAGAGATAACCTGCAATAATGAACCAGAAGCCAGAGACTCTGCACAGGTCTTTCGAAAAGTGCTTGGAAAGGGCCAGTCGCGTCCAGCAGGTGCACTTCTCATAGCAAAAGCATCTAAATCCGTACAACCTGGACTTACTCGTTGGAAGTTCGATATTGACTATGTTTATGACATGGGTAGAGTCCTGTATATCAGCGTATATGAAGGCCGTAACAAACAGCCAACGGAACGGCTTGGTCCGGTTCTTTTGAATTTTCAGCCTAACGTCACCAGAATGCGTAGATTTCGCAAAATTCTCGAGCGTGTCAGACCAAGGTTCGGCCCAGCTGTTGAATTTCGGTCGAGTATGAAGGATGAGCTGGAAAAGATTGAACTGCTTGCCCGCACACCGATGGATGCAGACAAATGGTCTCAGATCGCTCATCGGCTTGATATACTTTCAAGCGACGTAAATTCTCTACTCTTCAGCGGTTCAGATAAATCCCGAATTGGATACTGGGCAGCAACAGCAAACACTCTCAGCAATATTACACGTTGGGACGTATTTCCCGGTTCGCTTCGTGGTCCGATTACAATGTCCGGATGCAGGGGGGAGAGTGAATCCGCTCAGCTTGTACTATCAGCATATGGGAAAACTATTGAAAAAGTAGGAATCGCAATATCCGATCTGCAAGGTCCGGGAGAATCGAAGATCTACTGGAACCAGATCACATATAGATTTCCGGACTTCGGTGATGATTCAGCTCCTGGTCAACTGCCTCCGGACCGTTTCAATCATTCTTCGACCGTAACACTCCCCAAAGGCGCATTAAGATCGGTCTGGATTACCGTAAAGATCCCAAAGGACGCCAAACCTGGCCTTTACACCGGAGTACTGCAGATAAATCCACCAAATGCCCGATCTTCCAACAGACCCATTGAATTGAGAGTCTGGGATTTCGATATGCCCAAACGACGTTCATTCAGTGCAATCATGGCTTATGATGAAAAATCCTTGTCCAGCTGGTACGGAGGTAATACCCAACGCAACCGTGCGGCGTTTTACTCGATGATGCTGGAAATGGGAATATCACCATTAGACTGGGGTTCGCCTTATCCAAGACCGGATATGGAGGAACTCCGCGGTTATTCTGAACAGGGGCTCAAATTCGTCTCGACAGGAAGTCTGGGCATTCCTGCAGATGAAACAGAGCAGGTATATATGGACAGCTATGTACGTCGGGCTCGTAGATATATGGAATTTCCCAGCACGAAGAAGCTGGACTTCACTCCAATAACCATTTCCCGGGTCAGCAACGCTGCCGAGGAACGATCGCTGCTGGGTTATCTGCGACAGATGATTTCTGAAGTAGTGCGCATCCGACAGACTCCTCCAACGCAGGGACTATTGAGCTTTGTCAACACCTGGGCACCATCTCCTGTTAAATATGATTCAACTGCTCCTTACCAACCCGGCCTGGGCAGTATATGGTGGACGCTGGATTCCACTAGTGTTGCGCCATATCCATCACTCCAACCAAACAGCACAGGTCTTCAAACCCGGATGCTTGGTTGGTTAGCCTGGAAGTATAATCTGGGTGGAGTTATCTTCTCCGGAAGTGGAGAAAACGGGCTTAGCCTCTTTTATCCTGCGGAATCCGGTAAGCCAGAGCCTTCTATCAGGCTTCAACACCTGAGGGATGCGATGGATGACTGGCAATATCTGATAATGTTGAAGGACTTGTCGGACAAGGTGGCTAAGAATAACACCTATAAAAGCGCTGGAGATTTATCGAAGGCATTGAAGCTCCTTGCAGTTCCATCGGAGATGGTGGTATCTGCATCCAGCTATTGCTCTGACCCTGAAGAGATGGAAGAATTTCGCACGGCAGTTGGCGAGACCATAGAGTCCCTGACACATGCGATTCCACCTGAACAGCGCTGAAAATGAGCGGTGTACTCCGTTTCCAGAAGGTGATTCAAATGAAAAAACTTCATGCAGGTATAATTGGTCAAGGAAGAAGCGGTTACGATATTCATGCCTATATAATGGGCTTACTCCCCGGTAAATACAAGATTGCTGCCGTGGCTGATCCACTTGAGGATAGACGGGATTTTGCAATCAAAACACTGGGCTGCGAAGCATATGCAGACTATAAGGACATGTTCAAGAGAAGCGACCTGGACCTTATAATCAATGCAACCCCCAGCCATTTGCATCCTCCGGTAACCATTGAAGCATTAGAGGCAGGATTCAACGTCCTCTGCGAGAAACCAGCTGCGAGATATGTAGTTGACTTCGACAAAATGGTTGATGCAGCCAAGAAATCCGGCAATACACTGGCAATATTCCAGCAGTCACGCTTTGCACCATACTTCCAGCAAGTCCGTAAAGTGATTGACTCGGGAATACTGGGTCGAATTGTAATGGTCAAGATTGCTTTCAACGGTTACGGACGCCGCTGGGACTGGCAGACCCTGCAGGAGTTTTCCGGGGGCAATCTACTCAATACTGGACCGCATCCACTTGACCAGGCGTTACAATTGTTTGGAACAGATATTATGCCGGAAGTAAAGTGCATAATGGATCGGACAAACACGTTTGGTGACGCTGAAGACCACGTAAAACTGTTACTAACCGGTAAAGACAGACCGACAATTGATCTGGAGATATCATCCTGCAGCGCCTATACAACCAATGTATATGAAGTTTACGGTACACGCGGAGCACTGGCAGGAACAACCGACCACCTGGAATGGAAAGTCTATAATCCTGAAGAAATGCCTCCACGTGAGCTGGTTCGCGGACCAATGCCGGACAGGCAATACTGTTCGGAGAAAATGATATGGCACACGAGTAAGTGGAACCTGCCCAAATCGCAAGCCAACTGGTTTGGTGTTATGGGTAAGGTTCTCTACAATAATCTATACGATACCCTGACAAAAGGTACCCCATTAACGGTGAAACTGGACGAAGTCAGAAGGCAGATTGAGGTTATTGAGGAAGCCCATAGGCAGAATAGACTTTAGACTTTAGGCTTTGGGAAGGGAATTGCTGTCATTCTGAATGGGGTGAGGAGTCTGTCGAAAAGCAGATTCTTCACTGCGTTCAGAATGACACGGTTATTGTTCAGTTTAGTCTTTCTCTACACACACTATATATTTGCCAAACTGCTTCGCCACATTAAGTTCCCTCAAATAGTTCATAGGAGTAGTTGCTTCGGTGATTACTACTGCGGTTGCTGGTTTATCTAGTGCAGACTTTAACACTGCTGGATCCCATATGAATTGCACTGGCTGGCCGGTGTAGAATGGCAGGGATGGCATGTTGGGCTGTTTCTGGTTGTAGTCGAAGGCTATGATCTCGTGGTTAACATCCAGGCTTGCAGTTATATACTGTGATATTTCTACAGCCGGGCCATCAGTTTGCCTGCTGAATGCTGGCAGGCCTGCTAAAACAACAATGCCCAGAAATATTGTGTAACCTGCAGCTAGTGCAGTAAAAGTTGCTGTTTTATTATTAGAGTAAGAATACGAAATTGAAACGGCGGCACTTATCAACACAGAAACAGCCATGAATGCGAGTATCATACGCATCTCAGCATCTGCATATTCCCATCCGGATCCCCCTACCAATATGGCTGCAGCAAACAGTATCAGAAAAACTGAGCATACCATTGCCGACCATTTTAAACCATCAGACTCCTGCCGTGACCACCAGACTCCAACCAGAACAGCTGCTGCAGGATAGATTGGGAATATGTAACCCGGCAATTTGGAGACAATGACTGAGAACAGGATGAAGATCACTGCAATCCAGACTGTCATAAACTGGGATGCAGTCCTTATCTCTGAGGAATCGTATTTGACCCAGGATTTTATAGAAGCAGGCAGAAAAATGCTCCAAGGCAGGAATCCAGCCAGAAATACCGGGACATAGTATAGCAAGTTACCATTGTGCTGGAAGTCTTTTCCCATTGCCCTGGCCAGGTTCTGGTGGAACACAAACTCTTGGAGGAAATCCCCATGAGTTGCTGCATTTGCAGCCAGATACCAGGGAAGGGCGATAACAAGGGTAATCAGAATCCCCTGGACCGGATATGCATGGAGTAGAGTGCGTAGATCCCTGCGTATTGCCAGAAACACAATTATAGTTAGTCCTATAATAACAGCGCCTGCAGGGCCTTTTGTCATAACCGAAAGCGCAAGCCCCACCCAGGACAGTAAATATCCCCAGCGAGGTATCTTATCGACATAAGCAAGGATAAACAACCCGAGGGATATAGTCAGCATCAATGTAAAGGCCATATCAAGAATTGCCATCCGAGCCAGGCCAGTGGTAAGAAGGCAGCAGGCAAGGGTGAAACCAGTAAAGATTCCAGCTCTGTGTGAAAATAACTTCGTGGTCAGAGAGACAGTAAATGCAATGAGCAGCAGCGCCATTAAGGCTGAAGGCAACCGAACTGCCAGTGAGTTTACTCCAAGTGCTCGAATACATAATGTCTGCATCCAATATACTATTGGGGGTTTATCATAAAATGGCTGTCCATTATAGTGTGGGACAATAAAATCACCTGTCGCAGACATCGACCTGGAGACTTCGGAATACAACGACTCATCGAGTCCAAATAGAGGGACTCTACCTAATCCAACTACGAATAGTCCCAGGCATACCAGAATGAGCAGTATATATGGTAACTTGCTTTTCAACATGCAGTTCCCATATTCAATTGATTATCGACGATTGCCATTCGCTTCTTTTTCAGAATCCTTCCAGCTAATAATCCACTGAATATTCCCAGGACTGCCCCACCCAATACATCCAGAGGAAAATGTGCCCCAAGGTAGATTCTCGAAATACCTACAAGTGTTGCAAGAGGGTAAAGTATCCATCGAGCTCTGGGATAGAGTATGCCTATTGCTGTTGCGAATGCGAATGCTGTAGTAGTGTGACCTGATGGGAAGCTGTGTACAAATAAGGGCTGCCCAACCCAGCGCACATCATGTAACACCATAATTGGTCTAGGCCGATCCCACATATGCTTTCCAACCTGACTTAACAGTCCGGCTAAAATGACTGAAATAATTCCCGTGTATCCAGCCATCCGCAGGTTTACGTTCATTCTGATGAAACCGACCAGGACACAGACCAATCCAATGCCAGCCGATGCAGCGCCAATTCCGAAAGTGGTAATGAAAGTAAATAATGCGTCCAGCGATGGTCTGCCTAGACCAAGATTTACTATGTGGAAAAGAGATGAATCAATCTGCTGCAATTTCCTGCTCCTCAAGCATATGTAGATCGTTGCTTGAACTATTATATATGACCTTGAGGGACACGGGCAAAAAGGACAAGGAGAAACAGTGAGTATTTGTGAGTAAATTTTCCGTCCATCCTTCGATACGCGCTTTGCGCTACTCAGGACGAACGGAAAATTACTAAATTACACATCAATAGTGAACTGTTACAACAAAAGGTATTATCGCGTGGTTTGGGTCGGGAGCACTTGGAGTGCTCCCTATGTGAGAATCACCGTAAGTGTCAGGTAAGAGGGACTCCTACCGTTGTCAGATAGATTGCGCTTTCTTCAGTGCCGTCCACTCCGATGATTTCGTTTACTTCATCATCGAATATTGCTGCAATCTGGCAAGTGCCTATTCCCATTGCAGCAGCAGTCAAGGCAACATTTTCGGCGATGTGTCCAGCGTCCAGGTAAATGTATCTGTAGGCTCTGTCTCCATACTTCCATCGGGTCCGTTGAAAGATTGATGTCCAGATGAAAACAAATGCCGAATGAGCACAGGTTGACTGACTCATTGCAGCTTCTGCGAGATCAGCACCATGCTCTCCTGGCCGCAGGATTTCAAGGGCATGCTGAGCGACGCGATAGTGGTATAGGCCTTTGGGGATATCGGCAACATTGTTTACGACCAGATATGTTTCAATTGGAAAGAGACCACCAGCCGATGGCGCTGTCCGGAATGCAAATCCCTGTTCCACTCTCTGCACTCCAGAGGCAGCCCAGACCAGGTAAGAAAGCTGCTCAAGAGTAACAGGTTTATTCGCGTAGCGCCTGATGCTCTTTCGCACTTTTAGAGCAACATCAAGAGACAGAGAGGCAAAGTCTACATCCGTAGGTAGTTGAATCAGGGGACTACCTGCATATTCCTTATACAAATCCGGCCTTGCATCAATATCTGCAGTCCATTCACCCATGTTTTCACGGCAATGCTTACTTTCCTGTTGAAACTTCTCACCGAGTTCATAATCCATCTATTGTCCTCCTCACCGAATTGAGAGAAAACGTCAATCAATCACTACAATAACATTTAACTTCTCCAGATAACCATTTTTCCTGTTTTCATCCAATATCAACCTGGCATCTGATTCAGATACTATAAGGTCCCAATTTCGGATACCGGCTACACCCTGTACCCTGACAATCAAAGGTCTGAGTCCACATCTGGGGTTCCGATTGGCAGCTTCAATGCTTTTTGAATACGCTGCTATGCCAAATTCTTCAACCTGGTCAATAGCTGCGTTTTCACCTTCCCAAACCACTTCATTGCTGGGTTTCAAAACTCTGGGGCACTTGCTTCGCTGAACATTAAAACTACTGGCATCCAGAATGAGAGAGGTGTATCCGGAAGCTGTATTGTCGGCTGAAGGTGGTTTTGACGCGACTGAGGAACGCATAATCGAGCTATGACTATCGTCCAAAGCGCTGGCGGAAGATCCGGGAGCAGTTGATGTTTTGCCGGCGGCTCCCACAATCACTGATCCTGGTCCATTCGGGCCGAATACAGGTATTTTCAAACCGACCAACGCAGTCGTTTTTCTACGATTAGTCACTACACAACTGGTAACCGGTTTGGATGTATTGACAACATTAATTATCTTACGCTTGGCTACCGGATTCTTCGCCAGGATCTGTGCCGGATTTTTGCCACTCACACTTGTTTTCTGAATAAGCGCCATCATGTTGCCAACAGCCAGTTTTCTGGCGTCCGATAAAGCTTTCTCGCGACTTTCCCTGAGCTTTGGATTTTGGACTACAGCTTCGCCTTCAGCAATATATACAGCCGCTTTCCAGTTGACTTCACAACGCGTGCCAGCTGATGCGATTGATGATCCGATCAGACAGCTTACTGTCAGTATTCCAACTTTTAGTAACCACCCTTTCATTTCTCTTGCCCCTTCCAAAACCAATGAAACGACCAAGGATAATATAAGCTGGTCGTGCGTACAATTGGAGTATACCATATACAGAGACGTTGGAGGTTAGTCGTTTTTGCCGGGTATTTAAAATATTAATGATATAAGCAAGATTTTGTTATTCAGGGTTACAATAATACAGGTGTGTATATCCTGACGTAATACAGTAATTCTGCCAAAACAGATAGCCCGCATTATTCACCAGACTCTACTTTCGACCGACATTATGGGCGAAAGTGAATCAATCACGAACAATGCGGGATAGATATCGCTGTATTCAGACCAGCACGATGTATTTGTGTTAATCGACGACGATAATCACATTTAGTTTATCCAGAAAATGGAACTCACTATTTTCCTTCAATATCAGTTCAGCATCCGAATCGGCAACAATAACATCCCAATTGCTGATTCCGGATGAACCAGTAGCCTTTACAATCAACGGTTTATCTCCACAGCGTGGGATTCGATCGGTAACATCCAGTGCTTTAGCATAAGCAACGACACCAAATTCTTCAATCCGACCTATGGGAGCATTCTGCCCATCATACACCACTTCTCCGCTTGATTTGAGGACTCTTGGACACATGCTTTTTTTAACACTAAGACCGGAAGCATCAACGATCAGACAGGTATATCCTGAACTGTTTTTGTCCGCAACTGGTGGTGCGAATGCCTCAGGAGTACTTTCTACAATGATGGTGCCTGGTTTATTCGGACCGAACACCGGGATCTTCAAAGCGACGACCGCTACTGTCTTTGCTTGAATAGTTTCAAAACGAGTCGACACAGGTTTAGTCGTATTCACGACACCAACAATTTTGCTCTTAACTGTAGAGTCCTGTTCGAATACCTTAGCGGGATTTCTTTCTTTGACACTTGTCTTTTCAATAAGCGCCATCATACGGTTTGCGGCTGACTTTCGGGCTTCAAGCAGAGCTTTATCACGGCTTGCTTTCTGCTTAGGATTTTGAACAACTACCTGTCCTTCGGCAATATATATGCCTTTTTTCCAATCCACCGCACAACGAATATCTGCATTCGAAACGGTTAAGCAACCGAAAGCTGTTAATAACATTAGACTAACGCTAATCAATCTGGTTTTCATATCTCGCACCCCTCATATTTCCGGACATAGTCCTGAAGAGAGACAAAATAAATGAATAATATATTGGAGTATACCACATATATAGACGTTAAGAATCAAACATTAATTCTTTATATTGGAGGTAAATGAGGATTATTTGTGAGGTTTATACACGCATCATAGAGCCTTTATCCGCTCTACTTGTATGTAAACCGGATAAAGGCATATTTAGAACAGATGCTTTGCTCCAAGATTGATGTTTACTATAAAATCAAAAGGAGCACAGATTAGCCCGCATTATTCATGATTAACTCAGCTTTTGCCCCTACTGCCGGGCAAAAGCGAAGCTTAGTGAATAAAGCGGGTTAATCGACTACAATAATCACATTGAGTTTTTCCAGAAAATGGTGTTTACTGTTCAAGGTCTGTATCGTCCCGGCATCTGCATCAGATACTATAACATCCCAATTACCTATTCCAGCGGATCCGGAAGCTTTGACTATCAACGGTTTGGACCCGCATCGTGAAAGTTTGTTTGCACCATCCAGACTTCTTGAATAGGATACTATCCCGGACGCTTCAATTTGGTCGATAGTAGCATTCCCACCATCATAAACGACCTCACCACTCGATTTTAGTATTCTGGGACACATGCTTCTCTTGATATTCAAGCCGGTAGTATCAACTATCAGGCATGTGTATCCGGAGGAATTAAGGTTTACTGCAGGTGGTGTTGTTTCATCAAAAGTATTTGCTGCATCAATTATGGCTGTTCCTGGGCCGTCCTGTCCGTATACCGGAATCTTCAGCGTAACAATAGCTACAGCTCTAGCTTGAAGGGTTACCTGACGGGAATCAGAGTATTTTACTGCGTTGATTATGCCAGCGATCCTGTTTCTCACTGCTGAATACTTTTCCAGTATTGGACTGGGATCCTGACCTTGAATGCTGGTTTTCTGTATCAAAGCCATCATTTTCACTGCTGCTGACTTACGAGCATCCACCATACCCTTTTCTCGGCTTTCTGTCTGCCTGGGATTCTGAATGACTGCCTGGCCTTCAGCTATGTAAACACAGTTGTTCCAGTCTACTTCACAACGGGTATCTGCAGCAATTAGTGGTTGTGCAAATATACTCGATGATACCAGTAACCCTATACTCAGTAGCCATAATTTCATAGTCTTACCCCTCACAGATCCAGCCTGTAGAATAACTTTAGTAAATGCAAGGCTGAACTACCTTATACTAAGATATGCCATGTATCGGGATGTCTGAATTCTATGGTTATTACCAGTATTTGATGTGAATGCTAAATATTCAGGGGAGTTTATAGCGGGTAAGAAGCTTTTGTAGTTTAAATGTGAGGATAGAAAAGAGGAGGTATCCCGCCATGAACACTCACGGCGGGATGAAAAGCTACTTACTCGAATGCCTGGAGCTCACTGATTCCCATCTGAGCGCCTTCCTGCCCCGGACCATCGGGTTTTAAAGCAGTCACTCTAATGAAGCGAACGGGCTGTCCACTTGCGATGTGCTCTACAGTCCCACCTTTACCGTCTGTTATGTGAGCAATCTCACTCCAGTTCTTGCCATCGGCTGACAATAGAACCTTGTAATCTGTGGCCCAGCAGGTCTTAGCAAAAAGAACGCGGACTT
This sequence comes from Abditibacteriota bacterium, assembly GCA_942493375.1. Taxonomy (GTDB): domain Bacteria; phylum Armatimonadota; class UBA5829; order UBA5829; family UBA5829. Next base: position 3,517,390 of record OW818698.1, read on the forward strand.
CGCGGATATTGTAGGGTTTCATTAAATCAACCTGGTATGTCCAGGCCCATTCCCAGGCTCCCTGTGCTGTGGTATCCACATCTCCATCGACACCGCATTTCGCTTCAGAAAGCCCACCACTTGGTTCGAGTTCAACGACGCCGTCATTGCTCATCAGTTTTGATGGCTTATAATAGGCAAGATTTCCAGCGGGAATCGGCGGTCCCGGAGGCGTGGGAGGCGCGACAAATAGTTTCTTTGCCACATGAGGATGAGCTCCCTGCAGAGTGATCTTCAGGATAGTGTCTACTTCATCCGGTGTAATACCTGTAAGGTTTACAGTCAATTTTTCACCCGTTTGCTTGAATTTCACCGGCAAATTTCCATTCATCCAGACGATGCTCTTCACTTTCTGTTTTACACCCTTGAGTAGCAACGGAGCATTAGTCGGCATTCCGGTCCTGCCAAATGGGTTCTTCAGCATATGAATGTATATAGCTGTTCGGGGTAGGTTAATGGTGTTGTATCCGTAAACTCCACCGTCCAGCGGACCCATGTCTACTTTGGTATATGATTCAGTAAGTGAAGGCTTGCCAGTAGGATTTGCCCAGGCAGCCATACTGAAATGGGCCATTGAGACAGGTGAATCTTCCAGTTTATGGAGGATACCATTCTTATCTGTACCAGAACCAAGTGTCGCAGTGTGGTCCAGGTTAGCGACCTGACCTTCACCGATCATCGAGATGATAACCCTCATGTAGACTTTCCAGTCTGGTGATATGCCTTTTGCATCGGCAAATGTGGGATCAATTATAAGCCGCCAGCTTTCAACTACACTCTTCTTCGGCCAGGCCATCTCACTCGGCCACAGACTCCAGTAATACTTACCCCAGGCATAATACCCTTCCAGAGAAATAACATCCCAATCACCGTGATAGGGCAGGTGGACTGTATTCTTTGCGATCACGATCTCAGGATCGATGGTTTTAATCATTGAAAAGAGTGCATCCGGGGACTGGTAGCCATAAACATCAGGACTGCACCAGTCAAACCAGAATGCCTTTGGATGATATTTGCGCAGGGCTTCTTCTACCATAAGGATCGAACCGTTGTCACCACCATCATTTGCATTACCAAGGTAGCCCATATACATACCGAATTTAAGACCCGCCCCCTCAAGAGCAGATTTGTATTTGCCTATAGTATCGACTGTGCCAGGGGCAGCATATGGTGACGGCCAACGATACTTCATGTCGCCGTTGTTGTAGGAAATTGGCATACCCAGGCCATATCCTTCTTTTTTCATAAGAGCAGCCATGCGCGGGATCTGGTCATCAGCCAGACTTTCAGGACCATGGATCAGAGCAACCAGCTTGTCTGTTTCATACCATCTGTTGGGACGTTCGTTTAGTTTGATGGAAAAACTTGAGGATACACGCTTGCCTTTGGCATCTGCTACCTCAACCTTAAATGGATAGTTTTTAAGCGTAGCATCGACTGAGACTTTGCCTGAGATTGTGCCATTTTTGGAAAGATTTAAACCAGAGGGCAGGCTTCCCGAGATCAGGGTCCATTTGTATGGTGGCATGCCTCCCTGTGCAGTAAGGTTGAATGAGGAGGCATGGAGCATCAGGTCGGTGTTGCGTAGGAGGAACTGCATGTCGTTCCTGCTTACAGCTTTCATAGGATCGGCTTCAATATATGGCCATTCCCTGAATGCTGCAGGCAATATTGCAGTTTTTATGTCTGCCATGGATTTGGAACAGATGGAGAGGGGACCTGTTGGGCCGCCTGTGCTGTATGTTACGTTGGGCAGAGCATCCCCAGTTGGATCGCATATTCTGGCGTAGAAACCAAATCTGCCGTTTTCTTGATTTGCTATTTTCACCAACAGACTGTTCCAGCCTGGTGTCAAATTGGCAGCAGCTTTCAGCATATCCCGATAAGGAGTGGTCTTTTCTGAAGTGATTATCAAATCACCATTGACCCAGGCCTTAACTACATTGTTAGCCCCTATGCGCAATTCTCCAGCCTGAGCGATAGGACTGTATATATAGACATGAGCATAAGCCACTTTGGCAGCTATGGATTCATCCCGCTTTATCTTAAAATAGCTGAAAAGGTCCTGGTAGTCGTCGTAGTTCCTGCTAAAAAGACGGTCATCAAAATAGCGCCAGGTTTTACCCGCTGTAACCATCTGAAAATCCGGTTTGACCTGTGTTTCTCCGATATAATCAGTGTTAAAACCTGAATTGGAAGCGTCATTATCAAATGTGCCAATGACCAGCCAGGTGTTTATAAACGGCCCCGAAAGATTGACCTTTTGGGCCATAACGTGACCCGCTGCGAGAACAATCAATATACAGGACAGTAATATTCTATTTATGTATTTCATTTATAACCTCTTAAATGGATTCGCCGAGATTTACTATATCATATTGCTGAGAGATGCGTTTAACTCGCTTCAACCCATTACACCACTTTAGGTCGTTAGGTATTGGGTGGAGTAGAACGAAAACTCATATTCCGACAGGATTAACAAGATCTGCAAGATTAGCAAAAAGGGATATAAATATTCTGCTTAGAGGAGTGAAACGCATAATCTCGGAATTGCCTAGCTTTCGGAATTGAAAGCAGATCCTTCATTTTTCAGGATGACAGTATTTTGGGTGGCTGAAAACAAAATATGCTCCGGAACGGTTGATCGCTTCGGAGCATATGTAGAATTAACTATTGTTGCTGATGGATCAGCGCATTTCCTGGCCGCCGGTGACGTTGATTGCCTGGCCGGTCATATAATTGGCATCTTCAGAGGCGAGGAACATGACAACGTTTGTGACATCATCGTATTCGCAGCCTCTGCCAAGGGGAACCTGGTCCATGTATTTGCGCTTTACTTCATCTACACTGATTCCCTGGGTTCTGGCATACTGCTCGAATAAGCTGTTCTGCCACAGTGTTCCCTCAAGTAGGTTACCGGGGCATACTGAGTTGACCCTCACGCCGTATGGAGCCATTTCCAGGGCCAGAGACTGAGTCAGACCAATTCCACCGAACTTACTGGCAGCATATGCTGAATTGCGGAAACTGCCTTTTTTGCCGGACTTAGAGTTGATCTGGACGATGCTGCCGCTCTTCTGTTCTTTCATTGCCAGGCAGGCATGCTTTGCGCAGACTGCATATCCGAACAGATTGACGTCCATAACGAACTTCCACTCATTCATTGGGAACTCCATAAGCTCATAAGCTTTCAGAACTCCCGCATTGGATACGAGTATATCAACTTTGCTAAACTCTTCTACTACCTTTGCGAATACGCCTTTGACTTCTTCTTCGTCGGTGACGTTCATCCGAAGTCCAAGTGCTTTTACGCCGTATTCGGATGCAATAGCGTCGGCAGTCTTTTGTGCGCCATCAGCATTGATATCACCCAACACTAAATTGGCACCTTCGGCGGCAAATCTTTTGGCCATAGCTTCGCCCAATCCCTGAGCACCACCGGTAATCACTACTACTTTGTCTTTGAAACGCATAATAGAACCTCTTATACTAATCCCCGCATAATTAAATGTCATCCTGTCATAATGCAAATATCCTAAACCAAAGTTGTCATCCTGAACGCAGTGAAGGATCTAAAAGCAGATCCTTCACTGCGTTCAGGATGACATCGCCCGTTCAGGATGACAATTCAATTCAGGATGACATATTAACGGGTATATTTGACTAATCGTTTGCTAGTTTGGTGCTGAGGAGTTCGTCTTCAGCTTCTTTTGTCCAGAACTTACCACCAGACAGTTTGGCATGCACATTCGGCAGGACATTTTTCAGCTCTGATAGTGCAGTCAATGGCAGAGTGATGTGTGGGAAGATGACGGTCTTGCCTGGGAATCTGGCTTCTTTGACTGCATGAACGCCATCTGCCATAGCATCGATTCCACCAATAGCTGCAAGGGAGTTCTTTGTAGGCAGTTCACCGGATTCAGTGTAGTCCAGAGTATCTACCATGTCTTTTGGTCTGGATCCACTGGAACCAACAAATCTGTTGCCGTTCATGAATGTTACGCTAAGGTCGATCGTTGCGATCGTGCCGCGAGGAACACCAGCGAAGATATTCATGAGGCCACCTTTTGCCAGATGCGGAATGGCAGAAGAGATCAGGAATGCAACCGGCGCCAGGACTACGATGTCATTGAACCCGTTGCCACCAGTCATATCTGCGATCGCTTTAGCCTGAGCTTCAGGTCCGGCTTCCATGGGATTAAGGAAGACTATCTCAACGCCATTTTCTTTTGCAGATTCAGCAACTGAGTCCTTCAAATATTGAAGTCTGCTGTTGTCTACATCTGTGCAGAGCATTTTCTTAGGACCGTTAGCCATCTTAGCTGCGCGCTGGACGTGCATCTGACCCATAGGACCAGCTGCTCCGATGAACCATGCTGTCCCGCCTGCTGCAAACTCGCTATCGCGGCTGTTAGCATAAGCTTCAGATATATTTCCAGTCAGAGTGCCTACATAGTCGATGTAGTCATAGTGGACTCGTCCAACATCAATCTGCAAAGGTCGGCTTATGGGAGTTGTAGAAATCATAGCCATTACACCGTTGTGTGCAGTGACTTGAGTTATAGCTTCGGCGGTGTCTGCATCAGGAGTGCCCAGGATGATGATATCATCGAACCCCTTATCACCGGTTCTCTCCTGTGAAAGAGCTTTTACCTGATCAGCTGTGAGTTTTTCGATCTCTATAACTTCGACTCCAGGGCACAGGCTGAGGAGTTTGGGTTTGAAGCAATCGCATACGCCAGCAAGAATTATCTTCGCAGGACAGCCGGCAGCAGTGAGCCTGTTATCCAGTGCATATTCGCCACTTTCAAACTGAGCTACCAAGAGGGCTCCACCAGGCTGCAGGTTCTTGCGTGGGTAGATTCGATAAGAAGCAACTACGCAGGTCCAGGGCTCAACCAGTGCGGCTTCGGCATATCCGGTGTTGGAGTCCTTGATAGGAATCAGGTAGGAACCTTCATCACCGTTGAGGACGGGTTCGCCGACGATACCATATTGCTGCATACCACCAGCCAGGGCATATCCATAGGCGATGTTTACACCCTTAAAATATACATCTGCCTGCACAATAAATCTGTCGCCAGGTGCATATTTGTCTTTGTAGTTCTCACCGGCTTCTACAACAGATAAAGATACTTCGTGTCCAGGAATTACAGGGTCTGCAATTAGATCTCTGCCGGTAACTCGCGGATGGGTTGAACCCTGGGTGATAAGCTTTACATCTGAAAAACATATTCCGATGGCATCTACACGGACCAGCACTTCATCTGCCTTGGGTTTAACTAATGGCAGCACGTCCGGCTTTCCGGTCTTGCCAAAGTTGTCTACTCCGGCTTCGTACATCCGCCAGGCCAGATTGGTCTCCGGCAGCTCAAATTCCATTTTTCTATATTTGTTTAATACGTCGCTCACTTTGAGTACGCCTTTCTTGCCCGCTCCCCCCTGATGCCATATTGATGCAACGGGACGGGCAGGCTGATATTTATGTCCCACCACACAGGTAGGAATTAAATCCTATATCAAATCATTCATAACGAACACAGTCTATTTTCCGGATTGCTTGATGCGAAGTTCCTCGTCTGGTCTGGTATAAATGCGTCGCACATTTTCTTCACTAAGATAGTTCACACCACCGAAGCCGGTCGCACCTAATAATACTCTGGCAGCCTTGCAATACATTGCTGTAATTGCTTCGACTTCATGGGCATTCTTTCCAACAGCGATGATGCCATGGTTACGGATCAGTATTACTTTTGGCACACAGCCATTGCGCTTGATGAATGCATTGGTCTCATCACGAATTCCACGAGCAAGTCCGAGTCCCGGATCTTGATATTCCATAAAGACCGGTTCAATTCCGCAGTATACGATCTCATCAGGGAAGAGTCTTCCACCATTTATGATCTCTTTAGCATTTTTGCTGCACAGGAGAGCATTAACAGCGGTGGCGTGTGTATGACCGACGAAATTGATCCCTGGAAGTGAGAGCAGAAAACCGTGGAATGTGGTTTCAATGGAAGGCATAAGCGGATTGCTTTGATCTGCCTTTGCTGCATTAAGCTCAAGCTTTATCTGATCATCGGTCAGTTCGCCTTTGTCTAAAACACCGAGTGCATCCTGCATTTTAACTTTAACGAAAGTCTTTTCATCGCTCTGAGACAGATACTTGCCACTGGCTTTTACATAGAAGAAATCATCGTCAACTTTACCAGAGGTATTGCCTTCACCGAGAATAACATAGTCGTTTTCTGGTTTTCCCAGTGTCTGGGACATATTAATAAGTTCTTGTAGAACCGTTTTTTCATCCATTGTTGATCACCCTCCAACCTCCTAATTTTAGCAGATTTACGGGGCTGAAGTCGAATTGTAAGGTAAATATGAAACTTGGCGGGGGTGTAAATGTATGCAATACTTGACGAATCGGGTAAGTTGAGTTCCCTCCGGATATGGGATATCCGGAGGGATATAAGGGTCTATTTGTAAGTTACTTGGCAGGTGCTCCCTGTGATTTAGCTATGATAGGAGCTGCAATTTTCATCAGCTTCTGGTAGTCGATCTTACCTTCTATTCTGGCAACATCCATTTTGTTGACTGACTTACCATCAATCTTTACTGTCTGCATCCGGTAACCATACAGCTCAGCCATATCCGATTGAGCGAATACTGATATGACTTGTCCATTCTTGGATTTCATATAGAAGACTTTGTTCCATTTGCCTGCTGGTATCTTTTGGTTGTAGAAAGATACCAGTTTAGCAATATCGACACCAGGTTTGCTGGATTCCAACTGTAGATATTCAACACGGGTAACATTCTTGAGTACATCGGTTATGTCATCTTCATTGATTCCCGCGACCATGTCTCCGGCTCCGGAGATGAACATTGGCAAAAGAGTAGCCAAATCCTCATTGTTCATATTGATTTCCATCATCACCTGAGCACCAGGATATGTTGGAATAGTAATTGGGGGTTTGTCTTGAGCAACGGCCATTACAGCAAGTAAACATAGTGCGATTGAAATAATTGTTCTGATTTTTTTCATAGTGATCCTCCAATGATATCGGGACTATTATTACATATAACTCAATATTGCCCGCCTGATGCAATCAGGGCCTGGGCTACACCATTTTGATTTTTAAGGACTGCCAGGTGAAGCGGGGTTTCGTCATGGTTGTTTTTAATATTGGGATCCGCTCCTGCAACCAGCAACATTTCTACTACTCTTTTACGACCTTTTGCAGATGCAAAGTGCAGTGGGGTATTACCGACCCGGTCTTTTGCATTAATATCAGCGCCTGAATCGATAAGAACCTTTATAATCTCCCGCCCACTCTTAGCAGCTGCCACATGCAGAGGTGTCTGCTGCCTGCCATCGCGGATATTTACGTTCATACCTGCAGATAAACCTGTCTTCAGGACTTCACAATTACCCTTTGACACCGCAACATGCAGGGCTGTTTTACGGCCAAAAGCAGATGTTTTGGGAATCTTGTCCGCTGGCGGTTTCACTGGTTTTTCAGCTTTTACAGGTTTGGAAGGTTTTGCAGACTTATTTGATTTAACTGTTTTAGATAACTGATTTGTTTGTTCGGGTTTTTCAATTACAGGTTCTGGTGTTTTCTCTTTAATACCCACGAAAGTCCTGGCAGCGGCTGCAACTCCATATAGCAATACAGAAAATCTATTTTTCATCTACCAGTCCTTGCATGCATTGCATACAGTATACGAAAGAAAGACGCAATATTACCAGCAGGATTGCGATTTATCCTCTCGTAATAGAAACTGTTGCATAGCATGCTATGCCTTCTTCTCTACCTGTGAAACCTAATCCCTCTGTCGTGGTACCTTTTATATTTATCCTTGAGGCATCAGTCTGAAGAGCTGAGGCTATGTTATTGGCCATTTCCTGTGATAGTGGGGCTATTTTTGGTTTTGGACATACAAGAACGATATCCACGTTTACTATTTTCCAGTTTTCTGAGATTAATAAATCTCTGACCTTTTCCAAAAGCAGGAGACTACTAATGCCCTTGTAGCTAATATCGGAATCCGGAAAGTGCTTGCCTATATCTCCCAATCCTGCAGCACCAAGCAAGGCATCACTCAATGCATGCAGTAAAACATCAGCATCAGAGTGACCTAAGAGACCTTTTTCGTGTTCAATATGAACACCGCCGAGAACCAGCTTGCGGCCTTCAACCAGTCTGTGTACATCGTATCCAATCCCTGTTCTGATCTCTCCCAAACCTAACCTCGCTGCTGCAGCACTCATATCTGATGGTGTGGTGATTTTAATATTATCGTAGCTTCCTTGAACAATTGCTACTTTCTCCCCAACCCATTCCACAAGCGCAGAATCATCTGTAGAAATAAATCCCCCTGCCAGAGCACGACTGTGGGCTTCACGGATAAGGCTTGTACGGAAAGTCTGTGGAGTTTGAATACTGAATAGGCGGCTGCGGTCTTCGGTACCGGTTACGAAACCATCACTTGCGGATTTTATGGTATCTATGACTGGAACGGCAACTATAGCTGCCCCGTGTTCCTTTGCAGCCTGGATTGATCTTTCTATGGAAGCAGGATCGATCAGAGGCCTTGCAGCGTCGTGTATAGCTACTATATCTCCGGCAACATGCTCAAGCCCAATGCGGACTGAGTCCTGTCTTTCGGCCCCTCCAATAACAATAGCCTTAACCTTAGAAAAACCGAAGCGGCGGACGATATCGTCCGCCGCTTCAGCGTCATCTTTACCAGTTACTAAGACTATCTCATCTATTACCTGCAGGTCTTGGAACACCTGCAGTGAAAAGGCGAGTATTGGTTTGGAACCAAGTATCTCAAATACTTTGTTTCCCGGTTTACCGAATCTTTGCCCTCGCCCTGCTGCCGGCAAAAGCGCGGATACCGTTCCTGTCTGTACCGTCGTCTGTGTGTTCAGAAGGCCCTTCCTTCATCTTTCCGAATATCATTTTGCCCTGCACGGTCTGTAGAACACTGGTTACAGCTACATCGAGAGTCTCTCCGATGAGCCTTCGGGCGCCTTCGACAACAATCATCGTGCCATCGTCAAGATACCCGATTCCCTGTTCTTTTTCTTTACCTTCTTTAATGACCGTGACCAGCATCTCTTCACCCGGCAACACCACGGGTTTGAGAGCATTAGCAAGTTCATTGATATTCAAGACTTCAATCCCTTGAAGTCCTGCTACTTTATTTAGATTATAGTCGTTTGTGACGATAGCTGCACCCATAGCCTGGGCTGCCAGGACCAATTTGGAATCCACATCTGCGCGGGAATCATCCGCCCCATTCAGTTCGGGGACTTTAAGGTCCCTTTCCTTCTGCATCTGGTTGAGGATTTCAAGACCTCTTCTGCCTCTGGCTCTCTTTAGAGAATCAGCCGAATCAGCAATAAGCTGCAACTCTTCAAGTACGAACTTCGGAACATACAGTACGCCTTCTAGAAAACCTGCTTTGCAGATATCTGAGATACGTCCGTCAATTATGACATTTGTGTCCAGCAATTTTGGTTTGACCCCAAGTGCCTTATTACCGGTAGCCGCAGTCGAAGCAGATGGAAAGACGAATCTAAGCTGTTCCTTCAGACTGTTGAGCGCGGCAACACAAACATAGCAAAGTACTATTCCAAGTAATCCACTAGACCACCAAACATTCTTAGTGAAGAGTTTCGGTAGTATGCTGATAACCAGGACTGTAAGTACCAGCCCCAGGAATATACCCCCATAAAAAGCAATTCTGTCCTGTGGATCCATATTCTCGAACTGACGAGTCAGTCGACCAATATAGTGGAAAGCCCAACGTTCCAGTATAAAGCCGAGCAATGCTCCTACAAATATGAAAACGACATTTAGTACAAGTTCTTGTACTCTGGACAAACTCTGCGGGGGGGTATTTAAAACATTAATGTAGTATGGTGCGAGTTTAGCTCCGCCCATCGCTCCGGCCGCAGCGAATAGAACGGTAAGTATAGGTCGCACTTTTTTACTATCTAGCGCCATCCGATTAATCCCCCTTTTAAATTGCGTCACAAGCAATCTTCTTCGCATTGCTTTGTGCGCGGATAAACGAATCTTTAAGTAACCTCCTTTTGCCTGCTTTGTGCCCATTAAAATATATACAATGCACTTCACAAGCGTTTTCACTGTTATTCAAAACGATTTCAGTAATCCAGCATAATTAAGAATGTGTATGTACTGTTACATATACACTGGATTCTTCACTTCGCTCAGAATAACAGATCTCAACTATTAGCGGTCTACTTCACCAAGCACCACATCCAGGCTGCCCAGTATTGCTACGATGTCAGCCAGTTTGTAATCTTTGCACATTTTATCCAGAGCACCTAAATTAATAAATGACGGTGCTCTCCAGTGCATTCTGTAAGGTTCATCTGACCCATCGCTAACTATATAGACCCCAACTTCACCTCTTGATGACTCAATCCTATGGTATATTTCTCCCACTGGCAGCTTTAGTCTTGCCGGGAGCTTATAACTCACAGGTTCTGCAGGCATCATATCCAAAGCCTGCTCAACGATTCGCAGACTCTGTCTGATCTCGTCAACCCGCACCATATATCTGGCCCAGACATCACCCTGCGGATATGTCACTACGTCCCAGTCCAGTTTATGGTATACCGAATAGGGATCAGCCCTGCGTACATCATAAGCTACACCCGATCCCCTAATTGACGGACCGCTTAATGAGTAGTTTACCACATCTTTTGCGTCCATGATGCCAATTCCGCGAGTTCTGGCGATAAAAATTTGATTATTTGTAAGAATATCGTCGTATTCGGGCAATCTCTCTCGCTGTTTCTTAATATATGCCTTAGCTTTAGCATAAAATCCATCAGGTAAATCGGCTGCAACCCCACCCGGCCTGAAATAGTTGTAGGTCAATCGAGCACCACAGGTCATCTCGAAAAGATCTACAATATCTTCACGTTCACGGAATGAATACAGGAATGGACTGGTAGCTCCCAGGTCCAGAGCCATCGTCCCATAATATATCAGGTGGCTGGCGATACGCTGCAGTTCCATCATCACAACGCGTATGTACTCAGCACGCTCCGGAACCTCTATCTGCCCTAATTTTTCGATGGCATAACAAAACGCCGCATTCTGCATCATGGAGGATAAATAATCCAACCTGTCAGTGACAGGAATAAACTGAATGTAGGAACGTAATTCGGCAAGTTTTTCTACTCCGCGATGCAGGTAACCTACATCGGGCTTGGCTTGCACAACCACTTCCCCATCCAGTTTAGTATCTATTCTCAGGACTCCATGTGTACTTGGGTGCTGAGGACCCATATTCAGTTCTATAACGTCCGATTTAATCCGGGATGACATAATCTTTCCTCAAAGGGTATCCTTCCCAATCTCGGGGAAGTAAAATGCGTTCAAGTTCCGGGTGACCTTTAAATACTATGCCCATCAGGTCGTAAACTTCCCGCTCCTGGTAGTTTGCACCCATCCATATATCACACAATGAATCGATCTCAGGTTTCTGCCTGTCAAGATCAGCTCTCAGGGCTATAACGCTGTTTGTCGCCAGGTTCGAAAGTCGATATACAACTTCAATCCGGTCATTCCAGTCAATAGATGTGATGTCTGCCAGATAATCAAAACCCAGAGCAGGCTCATCGTGCAACATCTGGCAAATGGATAGCAATGAATCCTTATTGATCTTAACATTCAGGACTCCAAACAAATCTGTAGTCTCGATTACATCATCCGGAAACCGGTCTCTTATCGCCTTTTCCAATATTTCAGACAATCCGTTTCCTCTTCCTCACAATCAGCTCACTGCTGACGAAGTGGGATTTTCTTTCTTCTTTTTGGAAGGGTGCCTTGCGGCTACTTCCTCACGCATCTTTTTCTTTAGTTCCATAACTGAGAATATGAGAGCTTCAGGCCGGGGAGGGCAACCAGGGACATATACATCCACTGGTATGATCTTATCCACACCTTTTAGCACAGCATATGAATCTGCGAAAGGACCACCAGCTATAGCACAGCTGCCTGTTGCTATTACATACCTGGGCTCCGCCATCTGCTCGTATAAGCGTTCAACTATAGGAGCCATCTTTTTGGTCACAGTGCCGGCAACGATCATAAGGTCAGATTGTCTGGGGGTTGCACGGAACATCATGCCAAACCTGTCCAGGTCGAATCTCGCAGCACCGGCAGCCATAAGCACTTCAATTGCACAGCAGGCCAGACCAAATGCGAAATACCACATGGAGTTTTCGCGACTCCATTCAAGTCCCTTATCCAGAAACTCAATTCCCCGGACTGCTTTCAAGAACCGATCTACCCCGGTGGTAATAATAGCCCCACCGGGAATAGTCTCCATATGATCAATCGGGTTGTCTACTTCCACTGCAAGACCCCTTTCTTCCATGCATACGCCAGGCCAACGGCTAATAGCGCTACAAATATCAGCATGTCTACAAATGCCAGAACAGCCAGACCAGTGTTCCTGGAATATCCTAACATAGATGCAGCCCAGGGGAATATAAACATGGATTCTACGTCGAAGACGAGGAATATCAAAGCATAAATGTAGTAGCCTACCCGGAACTGAATCCAAGCATCTCCGATGGGTATCTCTCCACATTCATATGTGCTCTGTTTGACAGCAGATGGTCTATGGGGTCTTACTAACCAAGACATCAATAGACTAACTATAACGAAGAGAATTCCTATTACTATAAAAACTCCGACCGGCAAGAACTCTTTTGCAGGCAATTACTTAACCCTCCGATAACGCTATCCTGGTCTCTACTCAGGATTAATATACTTCACAACAATACTCTATTTTGGGTCGTAAGATACAACTCTGGCTTTCAACCCACCAATAACTCTTGATAAAGTGAACATGCTGGTGGCATCACCTTCGGCTAACTTTATATGAGTAGCATCGACATAGTCGGTTGATAGCGTAGCATCGTATGCTGTCCATCTTCCTGTCCAACACTCAACCCAGGCATGATAGTAGAATGCATCATCTGCATACACCAGTCCGGAGACTACGCGTGTCGGTACTCCGAGGCTTCTCGCCAGACCGGCAAACAATATTGCATAATCACGGCAAACTCCTGTGCGGGTAGAGAGAACGTCCGATGCAGAACGAGTAATACCAATGTCCGTCTGAGTCTGCATATTCTTATATATCCAGTTACGCAGGCGAGAGCATACAATAGTGATATTCTTCTCCATTGCCACAATTTCCTTCGCCTGCTTCCTTATCGCAGGATTATCGCAGTCAATATATGGCGTACTGATGATATCTGCCTGTAGAGAAACCACTTTTACAGGGAGCTTTGCAATGCTCCTGGAAACCTGCGATGGAACAACAATTTTAACCTGAGCATGCTTCTCTGCCGGGTCAATCTTCACACTCTGCCGGAAATCGGATATAGCAAAGGCTTGTTCATCAATGCCTGACAATACAAGGCTAAGGCTCCTGAGCTTTCGTGGTGCAGGAATGGGTTTGTCGGGTTTCACACTTGTGAGGACAGCAAAATCCTGCGGTGTTCCACCACCCAGACCGGACATTGCTTTCTCACGGCTCTCAACCACCATGCGTATACCCATTACAGCTTCTATTTGAACGATATTCCCATCAGGTGTCTGCCAAAGGGTCATTTTGCCAAGGTTTGTGCTACTTGTTAATACGACGGTATCATATTCCTTACCATCGATCACTAATTTCTCAGCTCTTTCAACTTTGGTGTCGATAGTGTCGATCGTCATAGTAAGTGGATTGAAGTAGTAATCCCTGGTCTGGCTTCCTATAGTTAATTGAGGTTGAGAAAAACCGAATACATTATCGACTATAAGTTTGACGTTGGGAGGAATGGGAACAGTCTGGACAGTTGCTCCGCTACCTGCGGAGACGTTGCACTCAACTTTTTTAGGTAGATAACGGGCCCGAACCGTAGTTGTTTTCCCCCCGCTAGACATTGAAAAGTCCTGAGTGCGGGGATTCATATTCTTATCTGCTAATACAACAGTAGTGATGTACTGGGATAGATCAGTGCCCAGGACTTTGAGCTGACTATTCATGATGCTGGATACTCTATACCCAACTTCCCCATCGGTATTGATCTCATCTATTCGATATGTCAGATATCCGATTTTCTGTGCGCCTAGATAGGCACCTAAATAACTCTCGCCAAGAGTAGGCTTGGCATTAGTTGAAGCTGAGAGCATGAATACCGTTAATATTATGAAAGCGGCAGAAATCTTGAACCGCATAAAATGATTCCTTTCAATACATACTCAAAAAGGGTCGGACATACAGCCGACCCCTTTTGGTACACTATGCAATTCGCCACGTGTCTCGACGCCACAGCCCAGTTTCAGCGCGCATCGTTTAACACAAAGACCACTTTACCCACTGAAGCGGGTTTATTGACCCGTCTCTTCCAGTGCCTCCAACAATTCACCCATAGAGCCCATTCTCTCTAATTGAAAATGTGCATCTATACATTCGTGAACGCCGACTTTTCCGAGACAGTCAAAACGTTGTCTTTCCTCAGAAGTCAGTTCACCCTGTGGTTCATACAGGATACTATCTTCCCAATCTTCCTGTTTTACAAACTGCTCCCCAAGTTTCTTACACCTTGAGCAACGAAACTTCACGTAGACGAAACTGGGACCAACCAAGCGGAGATAATAACCGGTCTGCATAACGTCCTTTGCCAGGACTCGCTGACCACAATTGCACTTTACCAGAGGTTTCATAAGGCAACCTACCTCCTGCACTAAATATATTATATCATGCCTTTCGTCCCAACGTCCATGCTTTTTAAGCGGATTAATTGTTCAATCATACAGATATATCATCATGTCTTGTAACACGTTCAGATGAATTTGTACGTGTGATCCCTCAATATTCACAATTGGCAATTGATTATGGGATCTATTTATATAACAGTGGTTTTAGTGCTTCCCAAATCGTTTCCGCTATTTTTTTCATTCCCCGATCTCCGGGATGCCAGTTAACTCCTTCATTCGTGAAATGTCCTTCTGATCCTGCCCTGTTTTCTATTGTAGAGAGATGGGAAATAGCCACGAATGAGGCACCATTTCTGAGGGCGAACTGTCTCATAATCGAGTTCAGATTCTGCCTGCCTCCCCAATCGCCGACACATACGATCAAAGGATCATTATCTTTCCTCAGTGCTTCAAGCACTTTTCCATATGGCTTGCCTGCCAGTTCTATCGTAACTTTTTCCTGAGGAACATTATCACCACCCTGAACTATTACCAGATCAGGTGTGAAATCAGCAGGTAGCTTAAATGCATCTATTGCACCTTCATACAAGGACATAATACGCAGTTCCGGTTTATACTGCGGCTGATTGTCAGATATCAATTTATGGAGCACGTGTGCATAATCATTCTGCTGGCTGGTCGCTGCCATGCCCCAGTTTCCACCCCAACCCAATGCCTCGGTGCTTGGTCCATGACAGGTTAGGCTGTTGCCCATGATCAGTATCTTCTTTATGATCCTTTGCTCACCTGGATGCCGCAGTCTACAGTAGAAAAGGGGTTCCTCCGCGGTAACTTTTATTGACTCGTTCACTGTTCCTCGCTCGTAGCAATGACGGGCAAAATCAAACTTCTCATAGCTCATCCCTTTCATCCAGGGGGCAGTTACTAAAGCACTGAGCCTGTCTACTAATACTGGTGAAGATCCGCCATATATGACTGCTTCAGCCAGCCCGGGAGCAAATGCCTGTTTCATTCGGGTGACATCAAACTGATAACCGGTATTCTGACTGTTGGAAACAAGTGTCATCAGAACAGATTGTGATTTGGACAAGGACTTACCATCTTCAGATGCGAAACTCACATTCACAAATTTCCTGTTGAGTCCGGTGAGTCTAGTGTCACCTATAACCAAACTGCTGCCGGTAAATCCTGTGTAGGCCCTCACATTTTGGGAATTTATACGCACAAAGCCCTTGCCATTGCCCCAATCGAAATAGATATCTTTTCCAACATTGAGATTGGTGGCTTTCGCATCGATTGCTGCTGGAAGTTTTGTAGAGCTGTTCGGATCATATACAAGATGTATCCCTGAATGCCAGGCATAGTCACGCAGGATAGAGTGGATTCCCCCGATATACTTGTTTGACATATCAAAAAGCAGGTCGTTACCTATACGCACTCGCAGCGGCTTTTTGGCTGGGGTAACATTACCATTCAGGAACATATTGCTGGCAGATTTTATGGCAGTCAGCATTACTTCATCGTCTACCATTATCAGACCAGCATTCGGGTAAGTTGGGTCGGGCTGCGGAAGCCAAGCCTGGTAATCTTCATCAACTGAAAGCCTTGGGAAATATCCTGAGTCATCCCAGTTGAACCAGAATGCTCCATCTGCATCCTGCCAGATAGCATTGGTAGCTATATGCATCGGATACTCTACACGGAAAGGGCTTGGACGGTAATCATTGACTTCATAGATCAGATAGGGTTTATCAGCCACCCTCATCAGATCGACTGGTTGCCCGAACTCGACTGGACGGGATTTGAGATAACTGCGCCAGGGATAGTATGGGTCATTGGAGGCAACTTCGTTAGGACGACACGCGAATCCATATACGCCATTCGAAACGAAGTCACCTTTGGATGCCGCATAATACATTGGCAGATTGCCGCCATATCTACCTGTTGGAGTAACGGGGACAACACTTATACCGATTCCAGGTTTACCAAGCGACCGTATATATTTAGTGAAACGCTCGTTGTAACCAGTATAAAGATCGCATGCAAAGCGGACTACATCCTCTGCTCTTTTGCGGGAGTAAGATGCTGCGTTATTGTCTTTGGAAATATACTCTTTGACATATCCCTGTAGATCACGGGTCTCTACATCCTCCTGGACAGGCGCAAATGCTATATTATTTCCCTGCAAAGATTCACCAGGCTGCAGTTTACCCCACGATTTTTGGAGACTCCTATTGGTCTTGTATCTTGCAGTAAGCCATTGATTCCACCTCTTTGTCACATTTGCACGGCAGAATTGTGGAAGAGCCTTCCAGTAACCTCCGTAGACCAGATTCTCAACGAAAGCATTTTCGTTCATAATCTCATACAGGCCGATGGCTGGTTCGTCGGCATATCTGACACCTGTGTATGGATTAATATGCTCCAGGATATTGCGCGCAAATGCTTTATGGACTGCTTCTGCCCGGCTATCTATATAGACAAACAGTCCACTTGGAACACTCTTGGTGGCTTCCACCCATTCTGTTCGTGTCCCATTGTCCGGTTGAATATCATAATCACCAGGCCGCATGCTGTTATGATCAAATGAAAGCCAGAATATCATCCCGCGCTGTCCAGCGATATTGATAGCCTGATCGAGTTTGTCCATCTCGCTGCCACTGCTTATAACGGATTTTGGCACTTCGTAGCTGTTTGTCCGATCCTGACCACTCAGAAAGGTATCATAAAAGAGATTCACGCGGACGGCGTTAAATCCTGCATCCTGCATTCGATCAAAGGAGAGTTCGAGGTCATTGCCCTGACGTTTTACGCTGACGCAGAAATTGACTCCCCAGAGCCGAAGCCTTTTGCCACTGCGCGAAAGATGTCCATCTTTGACAGTTACAAAGTTGTCAGATTTTGAACTGCTATATCCATATATGCTGCTAACCAGCAATATGGTGACAACAAACATCGACAAGCGCGCTGGATTGAACATGGGGAACCACCTCTAAGCAATGACTTCGGCACGCAACATCAATCTCATATGTAGAATCATTACAGGTGATGGAGGTGCTGTGAGGAGATATTATCATAGATTACTTGCAGCGTCCAACATAATGGAGCCTGAGATTGCAGGTATACGCAACTGACCCAGGCTCCATTGCATCAGCAGATAAAACCTGGGTCAAAAATATAGTAGTCAGCGGATGAACTTTTTTTAGTCCGGCTATTATGGCAATTTATGATTCGGACGACTGCAAGTGACCAGATCAGCGACTGTCAGAAGTTCATATGTTCCACCGATAGGGCAATGTGGTTGGCCTCCACGAAGGTAAGGTATCACGTCCTCCCAAGTCACATTGTAGGCTGCTGCTGAGTTGTGTTCCATTGAGAACATCTGTTTAGCATGCAACACCTGCCGCAAGTTACCTATGCAGCCTTTTGTACCAGCATTCTCACGCGCCATCAGAAGATTGGGGACGGCTACCGCAAGAATCAGTCCAATTATTAGAACTACGATCATGATTTCAACAAGTGTGAAACCGCTTCTTCTATTTTTCATACCGAAAACGCTCTCTCTGCTATAGATTGTAATTCCAATGCTAATTATTTTATTCCACAAGCAAATACAATATCAGAGAGATAATACATAAGTATTTATAAATATAGCAAAAACAGCTGATACAAAAACAATCCGCTCATGCTTCGATTAACTCAGCACGAACGGATTGTTTTATCCAATTATTTTTTATAATGGGTTATAGAAAGTAGAGTTCAAGGATTATGCGCCGACTCCGCCGGTTCCGCTTCTGAATCCACGCTCTTTTTCCATCTTTGCCCAGTAACCGGATGCTTTGAAAGCCTGAAGAGGATCGGGATCGATTCCCATTTCCTGTCGGACTTTCTTTAGCAATGGTTCAACATCCGTATTAAATGCTTCCTGCATACAGGTCTCTGCAATTACTACGTCTCTGGATGCCTGTGCTTCAGCCAGCTTGGTTTTATTCACTCCAAGCGCTTTTGCGTATGCAGTCTCAATGTGAATGACGCTCTGAATCATAGCATCAATCTTTGACTTGCGGACGTGAGCCTGGTCGATCATGTATGCAACCGGAGGATTGTTATTGGGATCGTCTTCTGCCTTGACCAGTTCATTGTAGATAAGGAACAGTTCATAAGGATTGACTGAACCTACGGTCAAATCATCATCGGCATATTTGTGGTTGTTGAAGTGGAATCCACCGAGTCTGCCTTCGTCAAGAAGGAAGCTGACGATGTGCTCAACATTGGTTCCCTGCAGGTGATGACCAAGGTCGACCAATACATGGGCATTAGGTCCACAATTGCGGGCGAACGTGTAGCTCATTCCCCAGTCGGCGATATCGGTATGATAGAACCCGGGTTCGAATGGCTTGTATTCTATAAGCATGCGCATATCGGCAGGCATTGCATCGTAAACAACCTTAAGACTCTCCTGAGCATTGTGCTTTCTTCTACGGAAATCACCTTCACCCGGATAGTCAGTTCCGTCAGCGAACCACAGCGACAGAGCATCGGAACCTAGTTTTTTACCGATTTCAATGGAATCAATCATGTGATCGATAGCCATCTGACGGACTGCAGGATCTTCATTGGTTATGCTTCCATAACCGTAGTCTCTGCCCTGGAATACGTTAGGGTTGATTGCACCGATCTCTACTCCCAGAGATTTCGCATACCCATCCAGATTTTCGCAGTCTGCAAGACCATTCGGGAAATCCCACAGCACGTGCACTGCAACTGTTGGCGCTACACCTGTAAATTTATGCACCTGAGCGGCATCGGCAACTTTTTCTTCGATAGTTACAGCAGAACCAGCCTGTTTGTATGAACCGAATCTGGTTCCTGCATCAGAATAACCCCAACTCGGTGTCTCAATCTTCTGCTCTTTGAGCCTTGTTTTAATGCTCTCTACGTCCAACCCACGATTTGTCAGCTTTTCAGCCAGGAGTTCGTACTCCGCCATCCAATTGTCTGCCATTATTTTGACTCCTCTTTCTTCAACTTATAGATTAATATAAACTATTAGTTAACCACGCTCAGATAATTCGCGCTGTTTATCTCGTTCTACATCCCTGCCTGCGATAGCTTCGCGCTTATCCCAAAGCTTTTTACCACGTCCCAGACCTATGGTTAACTTTGCATATCCTCTGGTGAAGTATATCTTGAGTGGAACCAGGGTCATACCCTTTTCTTTTAGGGCTCTATCGATCTTGTGTATCTCGAGCTTATGAAGCAGCAGCTTACGAACTCTAAGCGGATCTACATTGGAACGATTGCCCTGTTCATATGGCGCAATATGCATCCCGATCAACAGTACCTCGGAGTTTTCTACTTTACAATAGGACTCCTGGACACTGGCTTTTCCCAGCCGCATGCTCTTAACTTCAGTACCAGACAACACGATGCCTGCCTCGAAGGTTTCCTCTATAGCATACTCATGCCAGGCCCGTCGATTTACTATATTTACGCTTCTTTGCTTTTCCTCTTCCACCTTTTTCATACTACAAGTGTACAACGAGAAACAAAGTTTGCCAAACCGCCATTCAGGTGAATAGAATTAAGAGGAGCATTTGAGCTCATTTTTATATTTGTCACTGATTACCGGGAAGGTAGAATAAATGATAAAAAGCAATGCTTTCAAAGGACTTATACTCTCCGGAGTTGCATATCTTGCATTGTGGTTACTGGTCCCAAGAGCAACATTTCTAGGCTGGCTGGCTAAGAGTTCATATAATACAACGGCTACAGGAGTGGGTTTGATACTACCTGGAATAGTCCATGGCCTGTCAGTCGGATTACCAATGGTTGCTTTTATGGCTGCACAGATTGCCGGTATCTATTATTTTACCAGACTGGGGCTTAAGTGGTGGGGTTATCTGCTCTGTATGATTGGATCTATTGCCCTGGTAGGAATTCTACTTACTCTGGTCATTCATACCTACAACATCCCTGGTCAGTTGGGTAGATATCCTACACTCCAGGAGCATATGATAATACTCGGACGTTATTATGGTCCATATAAATTGCCAATCAGCCTGGCGTTTATAACAGCAGCATCCGGTCTGGGTGGGCTTGTGTCATTTAGAGTCAAGGATAAGAACCTGCTGCTGCCGGTTTCAATGTTCGCAGCGGTAATTGATTTCTGGACTGTTAATTATGGGTTTGTCGGAGTTGCAATGACGAAAACTCCCGAGATTGTCTCAGCCGTCAGCGTACCTATTCCACACGCTGGGACTGGTGTCTTTATGCCAAATACTATGATAGGACCCGGAGACTTTCTGTTCATGGCTCTGCTGTTTGCCGCAGTGTCCAGGTTGGAACTCGATGGAATGCGAAACTATTGGTATGTGTTTGCCGCGATGAGCATTGGGATGATGTCAGTGATGTTCGATCTTCTGCCATTCCTGCCTGCCTTGACAGTGCTTGCTGTGGGAATCGTGCTGGCGAACTACAGAGAGTTCAAGCTTACAAAACAAGAGAAGATTTCTGTAGCGATCGTTGCGGTAGTGCTGGCGGTTTCGGTCCCAATTGTGCGAAGTATGGTTTCACAGCTACAACGCACCGAATCAACCCCGACAAAGTCTGCTCCACATTCTACAACAGGAGTACCCAAGAAATAGCATGTCATATGGAACCCATATTATAGCTGTAAATGTTACCCCAGTCAGAGTCAAACCTGATTCTGAATCTGAGCAGGACACCCAGTATACACTTGGTGATTATGTGGTAGCTGACGAGATCTCAGGTTCCTGGACCCATGTTATGAATCCGTGGGATGAAACGTCCGGATGGGTGCGGACAGTCTGCCTTGTACCTGCGGAAACTCAGCCAAATAAATATCCTGAATACTATAGTGACGTAGTGCGTATATCTACCCTTATTGCTGATATAATGACCAACCCCGATGAATCCAGCCGGATAGTGACAAAACTTACAGTAGGAGTTGAGCTTCCGGTAATCGGACGTAAAGATCATTGGGCGAAGATTTTGTTGCCAGATAATACCCATGGTTGGGTAAACGGATCTGTTGTCGAGTTATTTGACACTGAGAATCTTGATGCACCATGGCCAACTGGAAATCAGTTAATATCAACTGCCATGAGATTCATCGGAACTCCATATCTATGGGGAGGCACTACGCCCTTTGGTATTGATTGCTCCGGATTTATGCAACTTTTGTATAGACAGTATGGAGTAAAACTCAAACGCAATGCCCAACAGCAGCAAGCTGACAGGCGCTGTATACCAGTCAAGCCTGCAGACATAGTGACCGGTGATCTGGTTTACTTTGGACCAGAACCAGGGGAGATCACACATGTAGGAATGGCTGTGGATTCTGAATACTTCATACATTCCTGTGGACCTAGAGGTGTGTGCGTTTCACGGATTGATGACCCATATTACCAATCCATATTTTCATCTGCCGAAAGAGTCTTTATGTTGTAAGAGTTCACTCTTGATAGTTTTTTATGGAGTAAAAAAATCGAAAAAATCAAAAAAGATAGAAGGATTTTGCGATGGTTGTCTAATCCATATATATGGACAAGCTTCCCGTAAAGGATCTATTAACACAGATCGAAGCGTTGTGTGCAGAAAACGCAGAGCTCAAGCGGCAGTTAGCTGATCAGGCAGCTGAGATTCAGATGTTGCGTGATAAGCTTTCTGGTGGTGGAAATGGCAGCAGTGCTGCTCCATTTATCAAGCCAAATCGTGCACAGCGTCGCGAGGCTGAGAGGCAACAACGCAAGGGGCGGTCTCAATCATATGTGCGTAAGCGCGATGTGCCGACCGAAGAGATATACCATACAGTGGAATATTGCCCGGATTGCGGCAGGAAGCTAAAAGGTGGCTGGGAACAATCCCGTCGTCAGACAATCGAGATTCCTGATACTCCTATAAAGATAATCGAGCACGTGCTTATTGCTCGCAGGTGTGGTGTTTGCGGCAAGGACCATATACCAAAACTGGGTATAGCGGAGGGTGTGGTTGGCAAGTGTCGCGTAGGCCCAAGACTAATGAGTTTGATTGCTACGCTTGCAATAGCCAAGAGAATGCCGCTACGGTCAATCCAGAAACTGTTGGAGAGTTTGTATGGGGTTCACATTTCACTTGGCGAGATAACTGAGATACTTCACAAGGTTGCAGGATTTGCACAGCATATAGTTCAATGGATTCTGCGCCAGATTCGAGGAAGTCCTCATGCTCACTGTGATGAGACAGGATGGCGTGAAGACGGAATGAACGGTTATCTTTGGAGTTTATCAACTCAGGACCTTAGATACTTTCATTTTGTGTGCTCACGCGCGGGTGCTGTTGCTAAGTTGCTGTTAGGGATGTGCTTTACAGGTGTGCTAGTTTGCGACTTCTACAAAGGCTATAACTTCTATGATGGTCCAATCCAGCGCTGTTGGGTTCATTATCTGCGTGACTTAAAGAAACTTGTTGAAAACAACCCTGACAATGAGAATATCTGCAAATGGGTAGAGTCGATCAAGGACATTTACAAGGCTGCAAAGAAAATAGCCCGACGAGGTTTCATTGAGCCTATACGGGTGAAGATCCGCCAGCAATTGGAAATGAAATTAATGGCAATTGCTCAACCTTATCTCGAGAATAAATCAGCGCCGCAACGCATTCTTGCACAAAGAATAGAAAAGCATCTTGGCGAGTTATTCACATTTGTAGCTTATCCAAGCTGTCCGTCAGGTAATAATGCTGCGGAGCGAGCAATAAGACCTGCAGTAATCGCAAGAAAAGTCAGCGGGGGAACTCGCTCTAAGAATGGCTCGAATACCAGAACCGCTCTGATGAGTGTCTTTGGAACATGGACATTACAGGGAAAGGATTTGTTAGATACCTGTCATAACATGATTATCGAGTCACAAGGACAGATAGAAATCACTGCTCAATAAATAGTACTCAGCAAGAGTGAACTGTTACTTTATGTTTCCTGTGAAATCATGAAGCAACTCCTGTGGTATAATCCCACTTATACTAACCCGCATTTACATTGAATAATGCGGGCATGATGTGCTGAAAGCTCTTATGAATTGAACAAACCAGAAGTATCCGTAGAAATTTGGAAAAAACTCAACTTTGCATACTACATTATGCTGGTTGTGTTTTGCATTGTGGCTGTAATTGCAGCCATATGCGTGCGGATTTATCCTACAACTCATTTTGTGAAACTTCTAATTTTCAATACTGTCGTATTCGGCGCATTTGCTGTATCAGTGGCTGTACTAGGAATTTGTCACAATAAGCCAAAGCTGCTTTATCCACTGTTGTTTGTCGTTACTTTTGTTTTGATCTGGATGGTTGTAGCTCATAAAGACCCCGATATTGCCGGACTCCGAAAGATATATATAGTCAGACTTGAAGCTCATGAAGGCGTAAAATATTTGGCTGGTGGCGAAACAGACAAGGGAGTAGACGGATGTGGTCTGGCCAAATCATCTTTCTGGCAAGCCATGTTGGTTGAAGGTCTTCGGGAGTTCAATCCGCGGCTTTTGGGTAAACAGTCCCTGGATTTCTGGTTAACTGATATGAACAATCGGGATCTTATGAATGGTAAGCTTGGATATACCCGTATAATAGACAGACCAAAGACACTTGTCGGATATAATTCATTCCTGCTGGATAGCGGGGATATGGCGATCACAAATGACGCTGAACATCTACTTGTCTATATCGGCGAGGGAGAATGGATAATGTCCGACCAAAAACTAGGCAGAGTCCGAACAGTCAGAACTATCACAGGAAAGTCTCTACCAAAAGAGTTTTATGAACCACTGGTCATTGTGCGTTGGTGGTTACTGGACACTGGATCATCCACCAGAAACAATTAAATAATTATCTTTTTTAACTTCCATAACCCATATGCAATAAATTTTATTAAGCTTGTTTGTCAGGTAAAAGTGTTAGAATTCAAAGTAATACTAGGCTTGTATTGAGCGACTTTTCCATAAAACGAACCATTTTCTTTCAGGTTTCCTGTTGAAATGGGGTAACCTGCAGTGTTATAATCATCGTTACCACTTTCCGTAACCGCTTGTAAGGGGTCTCCACTGTGCCTAATAAACAACTTGAGCTAGGTCAAGACGATCAATTCCTGGCACTGAAGGATGCCTGGGCCAAGAGCCTTGAGCTTCTGGCTGCCGTAGTCAACAAGCCTTCTTTTGACAGCTGGATTGCATCGATAAAGCCAATGGGCATTGAAGATGACCTGGTCATTCTTGGCGCCAAAAGTAAGTTTGCAAAAGATATAATCGAACAAAACCACCTCGAAAAGATCAAGGACACTCTTCGTAATCAACTTGGGATAGACGTCAGAGTCAACATCCAGATATTCGAAGAGGAAACTGCAGCATTACTACAGACAACAAAGCATCCTGCAGCAAAAGCACAACCGCGCCGTGCTGATTTTGAACCGATGACTCTGCCGCTCAACAGTCACTACACATTTGATTCGTTTGTAGTTGGTAGGACCAATCGGATGGCCAGCGCTTGCTCAGAGGCTGTGGCTGATAATCCAGGCCGCACTTACAATCCTCTTTTCATATACGGTGGTGTCGGTCTTGGAAAAACGCATCTTATGCATGCAATCGGTCAGCATGTAGCTGAACGCCATCCGAATATGAGAGCTATATATGTTTCGGGAGAGATGTTTACAAATTCCTACATAGCCGCGGTAAGAGAACACCGGACAGCAGATTTTCGAAGGAATCTCAGGGCTGTTGATCTTTGGCTGGTTGACGATATTCAGTTTGTCACAGGCAAAGAACGGACCGAGGAAGAGTTTTTCCACACATATAATGCCCTCTACGATATGGGCAAGCAAGTAGTCCTGACAAGTGATAGATCCCCTAAAGAATTGGAACTTGACCCAAGACTATTATCTCGCTTTGAAGCAGGTATGCTGGTGGATATAAAGCCCCCTGATCTGGAGACACGCATGGCAATAGTCCAGCGCAAAGCCCAGTGGGATAATATTGAACTGCCTGATGAAATAGTTCTGTATATTTCAAGATTGATAACCTGCAATATAAGACAACTTGAAGGCGCTCTCATAAAACTACATGCGCATGCAGCTCTACTAAAAGTTCCTCTCACAGTTAGCCTTGCGGAAGAAGTATTGGGAACTTATTATGACGACAGAGAGCAGCCGACAATAGATATTGATTATATACAGAAGATAATAGCTAAACGTTTTGATGTAGAAATAGAAGCGCTTTCGGGGAAATCCAGAAGTCACAATATAGTGCTCCCAAGGCAGATTGCGATGTATCTATGCCGCGAACTAACAGATAGTTCCCTGCCAGTTGTGGGTAGAGCATTTGGCGGTAGAGATCACTCTACAGTTATACATTCCTGCACTACAATTGAGAATAAATTGAAGGCAGATTCAGAATTTGCAGCACTTATAGAGGACATAAGCCGCAGTATTGACGACGGAAGAAAGCGTGGATAACCCTGTGGATATCCTGTTGGTAAACCTGTTGATATTGCTGTGGAATATTGTGTGGATAACTGTTTTGTGTATAGACGCGAAGTATTGTGGAAAGACTTCGATTAGCAATGCACACTGCCAACAGGTTGTCCACAGGCTGCATTCGAGCACAAATCACGCACAGCGAACAACGTTATCCACAGTATCCACAGTATATAATACTACTAATACGAAGGTCTTTAATTAATTAATTACCATGCATATTACTATGCTGAATCTCTCTAACTTCAGAAATTACTTTACCCTTATGTTTGAACCTCAAAACGGTTTGAACATTTTAGTTGGAAAAAATGCTCAAGGTAAAAGCGCTGTCCTTGAAGCCATCTATTTTTTGGCAACATCAAAATCCAACCGGACCAGCCGCGATCAGGACTTGATACACATAAACCATGATTATCTTCGGGTGGAAGCTTCAGTTTCTAGAGTCCAACAAAATAATTTTTTTCTAGAAATTGCAATGGACCGCATTGGGCACAAAATTGCTAAAGTAGATGAAAGCAAACAACCAAGAGTTACCGATCTTTTGGGCAAGCTCAATGTTGTAGTATTCAGCAGTGCAGATATAGAAATGGTTCGTGGAGAACCTTCTTCCAGACGCAGATTTATGAATCTGGATATATCCCAGAGTAATCCGAGATATGCTTACGCGCTGTCCGGATATAAAAAAGTCCTGATGCAGCGCAATAATCTTTTGAAAGAGATAAAGAACGGAAATTCATCTGCAAGTGAACTCCCTATCTGGAATTCTCAGCTTGCTGCTTTTGGGGCAGCAGTTATCGTTCGAAGAAGAAGTTTCCTGGAGGAGTTGGGGATTCAGGCATCCCGGGTATACTCTGAATTGACTGGGGATTCTGAGAATCTGGTTATAAAATATCAATCAAATCCTGATGTACCACCTGAATATCAGGAACAACAGATTGCTGATCTCTTTTTGCAAAAGATTCAGAGTAGAACAGAATTGGATATTATAAGAGGGACGACCACGTGCGGACCTCAACGTGATGATTTTACGATTGAGATTGCCAATATGGCTGCAAGAGACTTTGCATCCCAGGGTCAACAGAGAAGTGCAGCTATAGCCATCAGATTGGCCCAAATGAGAGTGTTTGAAGAACTGGCAGGAGAACCACCTGTTATTCTTTTGGATGATGTTTTGGCAGAGCTGGATATTGACAGACGCTATGCACTGACATCAATGTTGTTTGGAAAATGCCAAACCCTGATTACTACTACCAATACTGCGGAGATTCCAGCCGAGATACTGGAACAGTCTTCTGTTTTTGTAGTTTCTGCTGGGACTATTTCTCAAGGAACATAGTTATGCGAAGAAAAGGATCAATGAGCAACCTGGGTTCGGCAGTAGCGACTGCTTTGGATAGACTTGGGCTTGGAAACAAGCTCAGGGAGCAGCTTGTTATCGTCAAATGGGCTGAAGTAGTCGGTGAGAGAATAGCAGGAGTCAGTAGACCGGATAGAATAGTGGATGGAATACTGTGGGTTGCATGTAAGAGCTCTGTATGGGCAAATGAATTGACTTTGCATAAAGAGCATATTAAGACAGAACTAAATAAAACAGTGCAGAGGCGAGTGGTCAAAGATATCCGATTCAGCAGTCGTGGTTACCGTAAAGGCCAGGCTGGCGATAATCCTGAACCTCATAAAATAGTTGAAGTTGATGATGTTTCTCTAACACCTGATCAGGAAGTAATAGCAGCTACGGTTGCGGATAAGGCAAAAGATGATAAACTGGCTGAAGCAATAAAAAAGGCTGTCCTGGTGAGCATTCGAAGAGAACAAGCGAAGCATGAAGAGAGTGAAACTTGACCAGCCGGACAATGCGTGCGTAGAATTTAAGTGCGTGTGCATGTTTTAATAAATAATAATACGCGATAGTAAGGAGAGTTGAACTTTGGTTGATATGGAAACGCTGGTAAACTTGTGCAAAAAGCGCGGGTTTATCTTCCAATCAAGTGAGATATACGGCGGTATTGGAAGCACTTGGGATTATGGTCCTCTTGGAGCTGCGCTGAAGCGCAATGTTAAGGCAGCCTGGCTCAGGGATATGATTGATACACGGGATGACATTGTTGGTTTGGATAGCGCTATCCTGATGCACCCTAAGGTTTGGGAAACATCCGGACATGTCGCAAACTTCACAGATCCTATGGTCGACTGCAAACAGTGCAAACAGAGATTCCGTGCAGACGATCTGACTACAGAAAAATGCCCTGACTGCGGTGGAGAGTTTACTGAAGCCAGACAGTTCAACTGTATGTTCAAGACTTTCATGGGTCCACTTGAAAGTGAAGCTGCTATTACATACCTTAGGCCGGAGACGGCTCAGGGAATATTTGTGAACTTCGTAAACGTCCAGCAGGCAACTCGAAAGAAACTCCCATTTGGTATTGCTCAGATAGGAAAGAGTTTCCGCAACGAAATCACCCCTGGTAACTTTACTTTCAGGACCCGTGAGTTCGAACAGATGGAACTTGAGTTTTTTGTGATGCCTGGAAGTGATGATGAGTGGTTTGAATACTGGGTAGAGCAGAGAAAGAAATGGTATCTGACATACGGCATGCAGCCTGAGAATCTTCGATTCCGTGAGCATGAGAAATCTGAGCTGGCATTCTACTCCAAGGGAACCACAGACATAGAATATAAATTCCCATTTGGTTGGGGAGAGCTTGAAGGTATAGCAAATCGTACTGATTATGATCTTGCCAAACACTCAGAAGGTTCGGGCAAAGACCTTACATATTTCGATGAACCGAGTGGAACTCATGTCACGCCGTATGTCATTGAGCCTTCAGCTGGTGCAGACCGAGGGACCCTTGCATTTTTGATTGATGCGTATGAAGATGAGATTTTGGAAAAGAACGGAAAGAAAGATAAACGGACTGTTCTGCATTTCCATAAATCACTGGCACCTATCAAAGCAGCAGTTCTGCCACTGTTACGTAACCGACCGGATATAGTAGAGACAGCCCACAAGCTCACTCACGACCTCCAGAGGGCCTTTCCAACGGTATATGACGATACAGCATCAATTGGCAGACTCTACCGCCGACAGGACGAAATTGGAACCCTGTGGTGCATAACGGTTGACGTTCAGACTGTTGAAGAAGATCAGCAGGTAACAATAAGAGACCGAGACACCATGGAACAGATAAGAATGCCAATCGAAGGCGTTAAAAGATATCTGAAAGATAAGTTGGAAGAAGAATAATTCGATTTGTCATTCTGAACGCAGTGAAGGATCTGTTTTGTTGTATTACTCAGGAAAAGCAGATCCTTCGTTCCTCCTAAGAAACCCGGGGTTCGCAGGCTAGAAGCCCGCACCACAATTTGGCCTCCCAAGACTAATACAGGTTTCTAATTGAAATAAGTTGGCACCCCCAACTTGGGGGCTCAGGATGACATGGGTACGTTTAGAAGAATGAAGCACACGGGCAGCGATTTTTTGCTGCCCTGTTTTTAACTTGAACTTATGGACTATGTGCAGCTATGAATGAAGAATTGACCATTCGAGAACAGTCTGAAGAACTGGAGAGAATGATAATATCGCCAAATGGTGTATTGTCAGCTAACTCGAAGGGTCGTCTGCATCCGGAGGAAAAGTGCCCTGTACGGACTGATTTTCAGAGAGACCGCGATAGAATTGTCCACTGCAAGGCTTTCCGCAGGCTTAAGCATAAAACGCAGGTGTTTATTGATCCTGAAGAGGACCATTTCCGCACTCGACTCACTCATACTCTGGAAGTCTCACAGATAGCCCGGACCATAGCCAGGGCTTTGAGACTGAATGAGGACCTTACAGAGGCTATATCTCTTGGGCATGACCTGGGACATACTCCCTTTGGGCATATTGGGGAACGAGTGTTGAATCAGATGATGGCTGAGAGTGTTCCTGGAGGCAGGTTCAAGCATTCTGAGCAGAGTCTTAGAGTAGTCGATTTCCTCGAGCGTGATGGGCGCGGTCTTAATCTGACTGCAGAAGTTAGAGACGGTATATTGCATCACTCCAAAGGGGATGCTGATCTATCGCTTGATACACGAGGACCATCCACCCTGGAAGGCAGAGTCGTAAAAATCAGTGACCGGGTGGCGTACATCAACCACGATATTGATGATGCAATCAGAGCTGGAATGATTGTGCAGGCGGATATACCTCAAGCATCTGTCAAACTGCTTGGAGAAACACACTCTGACAGAATTAGTACCATGGTTATGGACATTGTTAGAACAAGCATTGAGAAGAATACTATCGGAATGGGTGAAGATGTCCGTAAAGCAACCAACATGCTAAAGGATTTTCTATATGCGACTGTTTATGGCAATGCTTCCGGAAAACAGTCAGAGCTAAAGCATGTTGAAGAAATAATGCGGATGCTTTTCCAGCATTATATGAGCAATCCTGTGGATATGTTTGAGGGAAGACCTGAGCATGAGACCAGCATCCCTGAGAATATGCCGGAACGGGCAAGGATGGTCTGCGATTTTATTTCATGCATGACCGACAGATATGCACAAAGAGCCTACGCAAAAACGTTTCTGCCTTGGTTATAAATGAACAACATAGATGTTTGTCCTCCAGTTTTTTTTACCTGATATAAAGCCACTTGCATATATTTCCACAGTGAAGTCTGTATACAGAATCCCAAGAAACCTTAAAATTACTATTGACTAACTTTGCTTGCTGCGGTATACTCTTCCTGACACAAAAGGAGGTGGTGACAAACTATGGTATTTTGTCAGCGAGGTGACCGTTCGGGCTAGAGTTTTAGCCTGTGGTCTATGAGACCACCTTAGCCGGCTACGAGCTGCATGGTCAGCTTGTCCGTGCTGGATAAACCTCCAATTGTATCGTTGAGTCATAAGAGGTTTATTAGGTCATGAATTGGAGCCCTGCGGGTAGCCTCAACTACCAAAAGGGTAGGAATGTACGAATGGCCGCTCACTGAGCGGCCATTCCACTGTGTTATTTCAATGCGCATTATTCACCAATCCTTGCATTTGCACTGTACTTCCTCTGTGAAAAATACCCGCTAAATATTACGTAAAGAACCGTAAAACTGTGCCAATAATAGGTATTAGCTTGTGTTAGTTACGTAGGGTTAAACAGTTATATCATAATCAGGAACCAATGCCCTTATTACTGCGTCTAACGAATACATAAATAAATTATTTGCAGCGATAGTCGAGTAATATCCATTATTTGTGATAAAAATTATCTTTGATAATGGTTGATATTGCTCAAAAAGGGAATAACAACGTATTGAAACGGACTGCTATCGCTCAGAGTCCGTTGTAGACCCGGGGCTCAATAGCTTGCGGATCCGGAGAGGTGATAATTATGCAGACTGAGCGTGAAGTCTTAATAACGCCCAGTGGACTCCAGAGAATCGAGGAGGAACTGGAAACTCTTAGAACTGTTCATCGCAGACGCGTTGCCGAGAATATGCGTGAAGCATGGGACGATGGCGTGGAAGTTGAAGACAACAGTGGCCTGGAAGATGCGCGCAACCAACTCGCATATGTCGAAGGACGTATAGATGAACTGCGCGAAATACTTGCTGCCGCCAAAGTAATTGAACAGGAAGAAGTCGCTACCGATGAAGTCGGCGTAGGTTCGATTGTAAAAGTTAAGGAATTGGAAACCGGGGATGAATGGGAGTGGACCATTGTTGGTACATTTGAAGCTGACCCGGGTGAAGACCGGATATCATATGAGTCTCCCGTAGGAAAATCTCTGATGGGTAAAAAAGTCGGCAATATTATCCCAGTGCAGATACCGGCCGGAAGAGTTAAATACGAGATAATGGCCATCGGTAAATAACAGAACCAACGAGGAAAAAATGGTACTGGCGAATAAGTAAACCCTGTAGGGCGCATGTGTCCTATGGGGTTTACTGCACGTTTGACTACAATGCACGATAAACAATGCCTTTTCATAAGAAGAGGTTGAAAATAGCCTGGAGGTAACAATTTGGAAGAGCAGTTTGGCCTTGAAGATGAACTTATAAGGACCAGGATCGAGAAACTCGAGAAGATGAGATCCGATGGAAAGGATCCTTTTGCTGCCGAGAAGTATGTCAGGTCTGCCGAACTGAAAGATGCTCAAGGTTTGGGCAGTGTTATTGAGCCTCTGGCCAAGAGTGTTATCGCTGCATATGAAGGGAATGAACCGTCTGACCCTGAGTTGCCAAGACCTGAACTTAATGTTGCACTGGCCGGGCGTGTTGTATCTTACAGGCTTATGGGCAAGGCAGCGTTTGCTCATATAGAGGACAGATCCGGCAGGATTCAAGTCTATCTGAAGAGAGATGATCTTCCGGAAGACTTCGAAATGATAAAGCATGTTGACCTTGGAGATTTCCTGGGGGTGGAAGGATATATTTTCCGCACACGAACAGGTGAAGTCTCTATCCATGCCAAAAAAGTCGACGTCCTGTGCAAATCAATCAGACCGATTCCGTTTGGCAAAGAAAAAGGCGATCAGCATTGGTATGGATTACAGGATGTTGAGCAGAGATACAGGCAGCGTTATCTGGACTTGATCACCAACCATGAGAGCCGCGCAGTCTTTGAAAAACGCAGTAAGATTATCAAATGCGTCAGGGACTTCTACGACAGCCGTGGATATATGGAAGTAGATACACCAGTTTTACAGTCAATAGCTGGAGGTGCAGCTGCACGTCCATTTGTAACATATCACAATGCATTGGAGCACGAGTTCCATCTGCGTATATCGTTAGAGCTGTATCTGAAGAGGCTGATTGTCGGTGGTCTTGAAAAGGTATATGAGATAGGCCGCGTATTCCGCAATGAGGGTATGTCCACCAGGCATAATCCTGAGTTCACTCTTATGGAGAGCTACGAAGCATATGCCGACCTGGACGATATTATGGAGATAGTCGAGGGTCTGTTCCAGTCGGCTGTGAAGTCATTGTATGGCGGAACGACATTTGAATATCAGGGCAATACAATTGATGTAGCCGGTCCCTGGAAAAGGCTTCCGATACTGGAAGGCATTCGGGAGTATGCCGGAATCGCTCCGGAGGCTTTTGATACTCTTGAGACTGCGTTGGCAGCTATGGAGAGCCTTGGGTTGTCCATAGAGCAGGAGCATATGGTTGGCGGGATTATTGAAAAGATCCACGAGCGTTTTGTTCAACCCAATTTGATGCAGCCTACGTTTATAACAGACTTCCCGCTGGAGACTTCTCCGCTAGCCAAGAAAAGGCAGGACAACCCTAACCTGGTCCGCAGGTTTGAGGTATATATTGCCAAACAGGAAACCGGGAACGCATTCAGTGAGATCAATGATCCTCTCGATCAGAGGGAGAGATTCGATGCTCAGGGCAAGATGAGAGCTGCCGGAGATGAGGAAGCCCATCCGATGGATGAGGACTTCCTGCGTGCACTTGAGTATGGAATGCCTCCGACAGGTGGATTGGGGATTGGAATTGACCGTATGGTAATGATCCTGTGTAACCAGGATAACCTGAGGGATGTAATCCTGTTCCCGCAGATGAAACCGGAAGCGTAGTAGTTACCAAGCATCCTGAAATGTTGTCATCCTGAAGTATGAAGGATCTGCTTTAAATGCATACAAATGCACAAAACAGATCCTTCATTGCATTCAGGATGACACCTGTGCATTCGTGATAACAATAGCCGACACCGTTTCACACCTCTGCAACTCCATTTCGTTAGCCAAATCCTCTCTTCCTTTGGTAAGATAGTGCAAATCTATCGTCTCAATATATCTCTTTCGCTGTTTTCTATTTTTTCATCAGGATAAATTTCATGTTTTTGACAATAACTACAACTCATAATCCGGCTACTGATCTTGGATATATGCTTCATAAAAATCCATCGCGGGTGCAGTCGTTTGAGCTTTCTTACGGGCAGGCTCATGTATTCTATCCGGTAGCAACTGAGGAACGTTGCACGGCGGCTTTACTTTTGGATGTTGATCCGGTGGCGCTGGTGCGGAATCAGAAGAGTGCCCCGGAGAGTTTTGCGCTTGGGCAGTATGTAAATGAGCGGCCTTATGCAGTCTCTTCATTTATGAGCACAGCCATATCGAATGTGTTTGGAACAGCTATGGGTGGGCGATGTGCCAAGAAACCTGAACTGCCTGCAATGGATATTCCACTGGTTGCTAAGTTATCAGTCCTACCATGTCGAGGTGGAGAGGATGTCTTAAGGCGACTGTTCGAGCCTCTGGGATATGAAGTTACTGCTGAGGGTTATCCGCTGGACGAGAAATATCCTGACTGGGGTGAGAGCGCGTTCTATACGGTTACTTTGTCGAAGACCTGCCGGTTGAGTGAGTTGTTGACTCATCTTTATGTCCTTATCCCGGTGCTGGATGATGAAAAGCACTACTGGGTTGGAGACGATGAGGTCAAAAAGCTCCTTGATCATGGGGAGGACTGGCTGGGGGCACATCCTGAGAAGGATATGATAGTCAAGAGATACCTGCGCCGCCGAAAGAATCTTATCAACCAGGCAATGGCTCAATTGTTGGATGAAGATTCACCTGATCCTGATGAGACCGAAGAGATTGCAGCAAAAGATGAAGCGGTTGTCGAAGAACGGATCAGCCTGAATGAACAGAGAATGGGCACTGTAGTTGCGGTATTGAAGGGGAGCGGAGCAAAGCGGGTGCTTGATCTTGGTTGCGGTGAAGGCAAGTTGATCTCATCACTTATCAAGGACAAGGAGTTCAGCGAGATTGTCGGGGTGGATGTGTCTTTCAGGACCCTCGAAAAAGCTGCAGACAAGATGCGTTTCGAAAACATGGCCCCGATGCAGCGACAAAGAATACAGCTTTTGCATGGGTCACTGATCTACCGGGATAAACGGCTTGAAGGGTACGATGCAGCGGCAGTGATAGAAGTAATCGAGCATCTGGATTCCGCGAGACTATCTGCGTTCGAGCGTGTATTGTTTGAATTCGCCAAACCGGGAACAGTTGTTTTGACGACTCCCAATGTAGAGTATAACGTAAAATGGGAGTCTCTTCCTGCAGGCAAAATGCGACACAGGGACCACAGGTTTGAATGGACTAGAGAAGAATTCCAAACCTGGTCCAACGGAATTAGCGGACGGTTCGGTTACAGTGTGAGATTCCTATCGGTCGGCCCGGATGATGCGGAAGTAGGCCCACCTACTCAGATGGCTGTGTTTGAGAGGAGTCCGCAATAATGTCGAGAAGCATACACACTACTCTGCAGCATATTGCTGAAGCTAGACGTTGGGACTTTTCGGATACAGATCGGCAGGAGGAATTACTTCAGGCATTTGAGGATGAAACGACAATCAAACGCCGTATTAAGAAGCGAGTCGATAGAGAGCGCGATGCTGTCGGGGAACCAGTATATTCTACGAATACGGACCTGATCCCGATTGAAATAAAGGATACTGGGGAGTATGTACATTTCCCGGCGTCTGTTGATGATATCCGGAATGTGATGCGTCTGCTGCCTCGTGGAGTATTCGATGGAGTAAATGAAATTGAGCTATCGCTTGGGGTGGAATATCAGGATGAGGATTCGGCATCTGCAGATGATGCCGAGGATCCTTACACGGGCCGTATTGGCTTGGAGATAATCCCGGGTGTATATGCTGCGCGCTGCCAGGCTATTTATACCAGTGGGGAATGCACAATCAAAGTGTTTGCATATGTATACGCACCTGACTTGCCTGATCTGGAGATGTGGGAGTGTTATCTGAGACTCCATATGCTATCATCATTCGTCCATGAAGCTTCACATCACTATGATTCGACCGAACGGATAGCCCGTGGCCGGTGGCGGATGGACAACCGCAGAAAAGTCGAAGCATATGCGGAGGACATGCAGAGAGACTGGATGCGGGATTGTGTTCTGCCATATGTCGAACGTACTTACCCGGACCAGGTGCATAGGCTTATGGACTGGGTTGAGTATTACGGAGGATATAAGTTGCCTCTTTCGATGATATCTGGTGACCCGCGTGCACCGTGGAACGATGATACAGTCAGTGGAGTCAGCTTGTTATTTAACGTTTCCAGTAACATCGGATACCTGGCGAAAGATGTTTATCAAGATAAAGGACTCAACAAAGCACGCATAGGATTTGCCCACGATCTGCATTATGGTGAACACTACGAACCGGCACTGCAGATAATAGAGCGAGTTCTGACTGATAATTCTGATGATTTGAATGCACTAACGCTTAAGGCAGATATATATGTTCACCAGGAGATGAATGCTGAAGCCAGAGTACTGGTTGATCGGGTTTTGAAGCAGAACCCTGATCACAAGGATGCGCTGTGGGTGCATATGGATCTCTGCCAGGAAACGCAGGACTGGCTGGGATTGCTGAATGCATCTTCGCTTGTGCTCTCCCATTTTGAACTGGAGTTTTGGGGTAAAATACATGTCATCTTTCACCGTGCAAAGGCATATCTGGAACTGGGTGACTACGCTGGTATGAACGCAGACCTTGAATCCATTGAGAAGTCTGACTGGAGTTCCCGGGGTATACCGAAATTTGAGAAACGGAAGATTGATGAGCTAAAAGTAGAGGCAGAGAAAAGACAATCCATTAAATAATGCAGTTGAGGTTCTGCAGTATAATTCGTCAGTTAACCTGTTGAAATATTCGAGTGATCGCATAATACCAGGAGGTACGTCCTTAGATGAAGGCGCGAATTATTGTAGTACTACTTGCAGTTGTAGTTTTATTTCTGTTGTTTAATAACCATAAGCGGCCAACCAGGATTACTGCAGTAGCTATTTTACCGTTTGTGAATGCAGATAATGACCCAAAGATCGATTGGATAAGTGCGGGATGTGTATCAACGATCGGTGTGAAATTATGTAAAGTGGCAAATATCCAGTACATAAGCATGTCTCATATTCGATATACTATGAAAGAAATGAATCTGCAGGATGATGTGTTTGCAAATCCTGCGATGGCGAAAAAATTGGGCCGGGCCGCAGGTGCAAAGTATATTGTTTTAGGCAGTTATAATCAAGCCGGAGACAAAATACAAATCGAAGCAGACCTGATTAATGTGAGGAAACCGGCAGCCAGTATACCTTTTACAGCATCTGGCGGCTTAAATGAAATGCTTGATATACAAACTGACTTGACCAGGAAAATTGTGAAATCTATCGGGGGAAATATCTCTTCAAGAGAAGACATTGAAATATCTAGAGCTCCTTCAAACTCCTTTGATGCCTATATGTTATTCTGCAAAGGTGTAGGTTTCCAATTAAAAGGTGACTGTGATGAATCAATAGCGGAATACAATAAAGCAATTCGGTTTGATTCAGCCTTTTCTTTGGCATTTCGCAATCGAGGCGCGGCTTACCTTACAAAACGTGATTTTGATCCTGCAACCAGGGACCTAAATAGAGCTATAGAAATAGAACCCGACCTTTGGAGTGCATTCTATGATCGGGCTATCGTATATAGCCTTAAGAAGGAATATGATAAAGCTATCGCAGATTTGGATTCAGTAATCAAGATTGATCCTATGAATGTTGATGCTTACATATATCGCGCTGAAATGCATAATCACATGAATGACTATTATGAGGCTATCAGGGATTGCAGTAAAGCCATAGAATTGAATCCCTATGACGCCCGACAATATGATGCTCGTGGAATATCTTACAGCAATGGGAGTGACTATAGGAGAGCCATAAAGGACTATACTACGGCAATAGAACTCAATCCTTACAATTCAGATTATTATTTTGATCGCGGTTATGCATATATGAAAGGGGTCTATGAGAACAGTTCACAAGCCACAATGCCCTGGGACATACATCCAACCGGTTCCAGAGAAGCGTTGGATAAAGCGCTTAGTGATTTTGACATAGTTCTCAAGCTGAATCCGAAAATGGCAACTGCTTATTTTGATCGTGCAACAATCTACGAAGGACGCCACGAGAATGATAAGGCTATTGCAGACTACCAAAAGTTTATCAAAACTTCTCCACAGAGTGATATTAAGTCAATAGAAAGAGCCAAAAAGAGTATAGAGAGGCTGGAGAATAGGTAGTATGATTATTTATGAATAGCATGTCTAGAATTCAATTTGATCCTGTCTAAATGTCCAAGGCTTGCAGAGGTTAAGAAGGTGATAATAAAGGACCCCATTTAACCTACATAAATACCTGACGTATGACGTCAGCCTTCGAATAAACAGGGTCCAGTGCAATAATTCTATTATGATAATACCCCAATAGCCAATATACCTAACATATATGATTTCCGATTGTTGAGTTGACTGGACAAAGATACGAACTACTGACTACCTGGTGCGGGTGAGGACATCGTGACATGATTCATGAAAAGGTCGATATTGAATATTGGAAATCCATGTTTTCACTCGCTGAAATGAGAAAAAGAGCACGGGATTTTGTTATGCAGAATCAGATCGATAAGCCGTCGCTTTATTCCAGCCAAAAGGCAGTCGAGAAGCACATACAGCTTGCCAGTCCGGGTGCTGATATGATTACTGGGCCTGATGGTATTGCTATACTCGAGCTTCTTCGTGATGAAGTTCTGGAGGGTATGAATATTGAGCATATCGGTACTACGCCGGTTGATGTCTTTATATTCTCTCTAGGAGAACCAGAACGCAGAGATATTACCAAGGTGGGTGGTCTACCGTATTGGCCTCGTGAAGCACAATGGCCAAATTCAACTGATGGTAAGCCGATGACATTCTGCTGTCAGATAAACTTTACGGATTCAAAAGATCTCGTTGGTGAGCTTCCTGGTGATATTCTGTTGGTATTCGCTAATACAGAATACGAAGGTATGTGCATTGATGATTTATCTTTCCAATGGATGAACATGGGGATGATGGACCTGGTAATGCAGGCTGATATTCCCAATAATGGAGGATCATTCACTCCATGTTATGGATCAATTTACAGAACTGTGGACTATAATCGAGAATCATTTAGCTCTGAGATTAGCAGTAGGTTGTTTGATATTGAAGGAATTAAGATCGGTGGAATACCGAGATGGGTAGATAATTGTCCTATGCAGATTCCAGGGCGGTTTCTTTGTATGATGATTACCCAGGGTCTGATATTCTACAGGAAGTATCCCTGGATGAATGTCCCGGGACCTATTGAGACAATGGAAGAAATGGGAAGTTATAACTTGTTGAATTGGGGTTGGAATGGTAATTTGTACATTTATATTGATGATCATGGTGACATAAACTGGAAGATTCAATGCTACTGAAACTGCTGTATGTTCAGCTTCGAGGTAGTGAGAAGACGCACTATTGAGGTAAACCAACTTGAAAAATATATTCTGGACCATTGTTCTGCTTACTGTAGCTTGCCAGTCGTGGTCAGCTGTAAAAGTTGAAAAGATCACTTATGGTGAATACGGGCAGTGTTATTCTCTGAGTAACGATACAGTGCGGGTTGTTGTTACTGCGGATGTTGGGCCGAGGGTTATTTGTTATCAGATGCTTGGCGGGCAGAATGTGTTTTCTGAGATGGACCCCAGTGTTTCGACCCGGAATGATAAGGACTGGCACATCTATGGGGGGCATCGGTTCAGCCATGCTCCGGAGATGCTGCCGCGGACTTATACTCCTGACAACACTCCTGTTAAGGTCGAGATTGTCGGCATAGATGCAGTGAAGTTTACTCCGGATTTAGAGAAGCAGAATGGCATTCAGAGGGAGTTGTTAGTCAGGCTGGATGAGTCCGGTACCGGGGTTGAGGTTACGCATACGCTTACTAATATGGGAAGATGGGAGATAGAGCTTGCTCCGTGGGCTTTGACAGTGGTGAAGCCAGGTGGTGAAGCCTGGATTCCGAATGAGCCTTTTGTGTCCCAGGGTGATAACTTACTGCCTACCAGGAATATGGCAATCTGGGGATATACAGATCTCGGAGATTCCAGATGGACATTCGGTACCAAATATATCAGATTGAAATGTGATGCCAAAAGACCAACCGCTCAGAAGATCGGAATAGAGAACAAACAGGGCTGGGTTGGATATTTGAATGATGGAATACTGTTCATAAACAGGTTCGGATACAGACCAGACAAAACATATACCGACCGAAGCTCTAACTGTGAGTTCTATACTGCAGGGAATTTCATGGAGATAGAATCCCTTGGATATCTGCAGAAACTGGATGTCGGAAAGAGTGCAACCCATGTTGAGCGTTGGTATCTGTTTACAAATGTTAAGGCTCTTAAATCGGATAATGATCTGGAGAAGGTTATGATTCCATTGCTTGAGAAGACGAAGGCGGTTGAGTTCTGAATATGAGTGATCATATGGACTAGATTAGAAACAGCCAGTATGCCCTAATTACAGTAGCATACTGAAAGCTTTGCAGTATTATACGGCAATGAAAGAGGCACTTTATATTATGAATCTCAGAAGGCAAATGATAAATGCAGTAGTTTTTATAATGGTGTTAGCTTGTTTTTCTGTTGCCTGCGAAGCTTATAAGCCAACAATCAAGGCGTCAGGAAACGGTGGTATTGTGGTTGTTCAGGTGATACCAGATTGTCCTGTTTCTGAGGTGTTGAGTGTTACTTTGTATGCTTTAGAAGCTTCTGGTTTTCACAAGACCCGGTGGAAAACAATTGCACATATGGATGTTCAAAGCCATAATGAATTCATTTTCAATTGGGATACTACCACCTGTCACGATAACACTTATACACTAAAGGCAGAGATCAAACTCAAGAGCTCCATTCTGGTAGCAAAGACTCAGGTAAAAATATCGAACCTTTCAATACTTTGCTGTTACCCGGATAATGTGATCATTAAAACAGATGAAGAGACACCTGCTTCTATTACAGTTGTTATGGCTGATAATGATCTTGATGACCCCAAGGATGTTGAAGTTAAGATATACAAGCTCGAAAAACACAACAGACCAATCCGTGTTCTGAATGCATCAGGGGTTAAGGGTGACAAAATTTCCCTTACATGGGATCTTAAAGACAGTAGAGGGGAAATGACCGAAACGGCTCCTTACACTTTTGAAGTGACAGTCGCTCAGACAGATACATTCCAATATGCTGGACAGGACCTTGCTGTGAAAGATACGTGCACTTACAGGAGCAAATATCTGAAAATTGAACCAGTCAGAGATAAAAATGGAGTTCCTATGCTTGATTGGGCGTTCCTTGGCTATTCAAGCAAGGGAACCAAGACTGAATCTGATGATACATATTTAGATTCCATCCACTTTTACCTCAAAGACTCTCTGGGAATGAATGCTGTAAGTGGACGAATGTATGCAACCAACCCTGATTTCACAAAGAAACTCAATTATACTTTGGGTAAGTTGACATGTAAAGTGCATAAACGTAACGACTGCCTGAGAGCTGCAAAGACAGGGATCCATCATCAGGCATGCTTTGAAGTGCCCACGAGCTTTTTTGAGTATGCAGGCAGTTACTACTCCTGTCTGGAAGTATTTGATAACCATGCTGTAGAATACCGCGATCATACCGCTCGCAGAGCATTGAATTTTTGAGTTGTTGCAGGAAATAGTGGAGCGAATAATTGAAACTTACCATTCCTGAACTTTCTCTGGTGGTCTTGATTGGGCCTTCGGGGTGTGGGAAATCTAGTTTTGCACGGGCGCATTTTAAGGAGACTGAAGTCCTGTCTTCGGATTTTTGCCGGGGGTTGGTTTCTGATGATGAGAACTGCCAGTCGGCGACTAATGATGCGTTTGAGATACTGCATTTTATAGCGGCAAAGAGACTTGCGGCGGGGAAGCTGACTGTGGTGGATGCTACCAATGTTCAATCGGAGGCCCGGAGGCCTTTGGTTGCGCTTGCCCGGGAGTATCACTGCCTGCCGGTGGCGATTGTCCTCAATATCGATGAGAAGATCTGTCACGAGCGCAATAAGCAGCGTACTGATCGTGATTTTGGACCTCACGTTATACGCCAGCAGAGCACGCAGCTGAAGAAATCCGTTAAATATCTGAAAAAGGAGGGATTCAGGCACGTTTTTGAGCTGAAATCCCCTGAACAGATAGCTGAGGTTGAGATCGAACGCCAGCCCCTTTGGAACAACAGGAAGGATGAGCACGGGCCGTTCGATATTATCGGGGATGTCCACGGGTGTTATGATGAGCTTCTGGCATTGCTGGAGGAGCTTGGGTATCAGGTGTCGGGGGATGTGGCAAAACACCCTGGCGGCCGCAAACTGGTGTTCCTGGGTGATGCAGTAGACCGTGGGCCGAAGATAGTTGAAACCTTGAAGCTGGTGATGGGATCGGTGGAAGCGGGAACGGCGATGTGTGTTCCGGGCAACCACGATATTAAGCTTATGCGTAAGCTTGCAGGCAGGGACGTGCAGATTACTCACGGGTTGCAGGACTCGTTGACGCAGCTCGAGAGTCAGACTGATGAGTTCCGGGAGGGAGTCCATAAGTTCCTGGACAGCCTGGTCAGTCACTATGTGCTGGATGACGGTAAACTGGTGGTTGCGCATGCAGGGATGAAGGAAAAACTGCAGGGGCGTGGATCGGGTAGAGTCCGGGATTTTGCACTGTATGGTGAGACGACCGGTGAGACAGATGAATTTGGGCTGCCTGTGCGGTATAACTGGGCTGCGGAGTACAGGGGCAAGGCTGAGGTCGTCTATGGTCATACTCCTGTGCCTGAAGCTGACTGGTTGAACAGGACAATAAATATCGATACAGGCTGCGTGTTCGGTGGCAACCTGACTGCTCTAAGGTATCCGGAGAAGGACATTGTGAGTGTGCCTGCGGCTTTCGTCTATGCTGAACCTGCCAAGCCCTTCGCGCCTAATGAAGAAGCCGCACTGACTGCTCAGCAGGAGCACGATGATGTATTGGATATTGATGATGTTATAGGCAAACGCATTATTACGACCAGACTCAATCGAACAGTTACGATCCGGGAAGAGAATGCGACAGCTGCACTGGAGATAATGAGCAGATGGGCAGCAAACCCGAAGTGGTTGATCTATCTGCCTCCCACTATGTCACCGTGTGCGACAAGCCGGAGACCTGATCTTTTGGAGCA
The DNA here is from genome assembly GCA_942493375.1 of Abditibacteriota bacterium. GTDB lineage: Bacteria > Armatimonadota > UBA5829 > UBA5829 > UBA5829. The sequence continues at coordinate 3,560,806 of OW818698.1, forward strand.
TCCTGACGAAGCGTTTTCATACTATTTGCAGGAAGGGATCTCTCATGTTGTGTGTGAGCAGAAGCATATGGGCTCCAGGGCTGTTGTTATTGTTTGCAAAGATGAGGAAACTGCCAGGAAGAGATTTGGAATAGCCGATGAAGGGATCGGGATCTGTTACACGCGCACAGGTAGACGGTTCTTCAATGAGCCGGAGCTTGAGACCCGGATGCTGGATATGGTGCGGACGGCTCTGGATGCTTCGGGTTTCTGGGAGGAGTTCAACACGGACTGGGTCTGCCTGGACTGTGAACTGATGCCCTGGTCAGCTAAAGCTCAGATGCTTTTGAAACAGCAGTACTCAGCAGTTGGAGCATCATCGTGTGCTGCGATGGGAGAGTCTGTTGCCATCCTGGAACAAGCTTCTGCCAATGGAGCAGAGGTCGGTGAACTGCTGGCAAGGTTCAGTGCACGGAAAGAGATGGTCGGGCATTATGTAGAGGCTTATAGACAGTACTGCTGGCCTGTGACGGATATATCAGACTACAAGCTGGCGCCGTTTCACATCCTGGCATCTGAGAATGAGGTCCATTCGAATAAAAACCATGTCTGGCATATGGACACTCTGGCGAATATCTGCAGAGCGCTGGACAATGGAAATTCTCTGTTGCTGGCGACCCCATATAAAGTAGTTGATGTCACTGATCCTGCCAGTCAGGAAGAAGGGGTCCGATGGTGGGAGGAACTGACCGGCTCAGGTGGTGAGGGAATGGTCGTCAAGCCATATGACTTCATCTGCAAAGGCCGGAAAGGGTTAAGCCAGCCGGCGGTCAAATGCAGAGGCAGGGAATACCTGAGGATAATCTACGGACCAGAATATACAGCTCCGGAGAACCTTGAAAGGCTCCGCTCAAGAGCCCTTGCCGGTAAACGCTCCCTGGCAGCCCGGGAGTTCGCCCTGGGAATAGAAGGCTTGGAACGCTTCACCAGAAAAGAACCCCTGCGCCGAGTCCACGAATGCGTATTCGGAGTATTGGCATTAGAAAGCGAACCTATGGACCCGCGGTTGTAGCCACGTGTCATCCTGAGCGCAGCGAAGGATCTGCTGTTGAACGTTTGGTGTAGGTTTGGAAAAGCAGATCCTTCATTCTTAAGGATGACAGAGTTGAGTGCGTAGATATGGCAGACAAGATCACTACAGATGAAGCAATAGGAATAATGGTCGAACGGATTACTAGCTTGTTCAATCCGGATCAGATAATCTTATTTGGTTCGCAAGCACGAGGAGATGCTGGTGTGGATAGCGACATTGATCTCCTTGTTGTTATGCCATCCTGCGAAAACCGTAAGGTTATTACGATCTCCATAATGAAATCTCTGTCCGATTTACTGGTCAGTAAGGATATAGTTGTGACAACTTCCTCGGAAATAGAAACCCGTGGAAGACTGGTTAATTCTGTTTTGTATACAGCACTGCATGAAGGACGAGTTCTTTATGCCAGATGAGTAGAGTTAATGCACTGCAAATGGTGGTTCGACGTCATACTGTCCGTTTTCACACCTGACTGGATATAGAATTAGCCAGCGCATTGGAAAAGCGTAGATGTATCCTTGAATAATGGAAAATAGTGGAACTAAAAAATACTGTGTGCTATTTGTGAACTCTATCCCTGGATTTGCAAGAGTCTGGGTTATTGCTAGAGCTAGGATAACGTGCTTCATCATATTAAGTTTTCCCTTACGTGATGATGCTCGAGTGACTAATACGATCATTATTACTGCAATTAGTGTATCAATACCTGCTTGGTAGAGTCTATCTGAGGGGCTAGCAAATGCAGAGAAAGATAGCAGAAACACTGATGCTTGTATGGCATTTCCATATTTATGGAACTCAAAAATGCATCGTGAAAACATTATTCCCAGTATGACAAAGATTATTAAAGCCGGGAATATACAGCATGTCTTTATAAAGAAACTTGTATCTACTACAATGAAATATGTGCATATACAGCACATAATTGATAGTAGTGCTGTTATCTTGAACCACTTGCGATATCGATAAGATGCTATAAATGAAATCACTAAAAAGCTAACAACCATGAACGTTGGATATGTGATATGGGCATATTTATTGGATGATTTAGTTATCCCAAAAATACTGGTGCCGATGGCACCAAGACAAACAATTGCTAGCAGCAAACACGGAGCAAGCCATACAGGGCGCCTATCCTTTACCAGTTCGCGAACACTCAAAATTGAAGCTACTATACCAATAATGATTATACCGATGAGTCGGATGTGCCCAGCCTTTGGTAGTAGCATGAGCAGAAATGACGCCAGGAACGGCAATGCCGCAAATATAGCGGTTTTCCAGCTTGCGGTGTTGTATTCGGCGTTGATTCTCAGGGCCACATCTTCCGGAGTACCCATTCTGATTTCGGCTTGAGATCTGGCTTCATCTGCGGGTATGCCTTGTTCGATGAGCTCATCTGTTGTTAAAGCAATATGCGACTCGAGCTCCTTTATTACTTCTGATTTCTGTTTTGGGGCTAGATCCAGAAGTTTTGCTACTTTCTCCAGATAAGTTACACCGAACATATTATGCTCCTGCTGCCTGGTCGATGATGTGGTTCATGTTTATTTGAAACTTATGCCACTCTGTCTGCAATCGCTTGAGCTCTCCATTACCTTTTGTAGTGATCTGGTACATTTTGCGTTCTCTGGCACCGGCAGTTGTTTCCCAGTAGCCCGCTATCAGACCGTCTTCCTCCAGGCGGTGCAGATGAGGGTAGAGAGTGCCTTCCCGCATCTGGAAATAGCTCTCACTCATAGAGTCCAGTTCTTTGACTATCCCATAACCATGTGAAGGTCCTTTGGCCAGACAGGACAAGATCAATACAGTGGCATTTCCTTTTAATAATTCAGTAGGAGCAGACATGATAAGCCTCTTGATTCTTTGCATAGGTATAAGAGGTATTATACCATGAGATTTGTGTTTGTGAAGCAATATTAAGCATATTTTTCTATTAAGGATTATTCGCGTTCATTCGCGGTTAATCCAATTCATTCTTTCTGCAGAAGTTTACACCACCCCTGTGAGCGCATATAATGAGTCCAATGACTTTTGGAGGAAATTACGGATGAGGTGGTTCTTTACGTTTTTTGCACTTTGTGTCTGCTTTCTGGTGATGGCACCTTCGGCTTTTGGGCAGGTTAATATCGGGGGAGTGGTCTATGATTATGTGGATCCCGGTCCTGCATTTACTGAGCGGGTCCGTCCTGCACCGGACTGGCAGGCTCCGCAACCTACTCAGGTTGAGTCTGAAGCCGGATTGCTTGCTTATGTGACATCCGATCCCGGTTACTATAAGCCTGACAGCCGCCCGAGAGTCAACGAGCATGCCCAGCAGTTGTCTACATTCCTGACACCTGGTGAGGAACGAGCTGTATGGTTCGGAGTATCGGCTCTGACGGATATTAGCAGTCTCAGTGTGAGCGTAAAGGGCAAAAACATTCCTGTTAAGGTTGATGTGAAGACAATACACTTTTGGCCGCAGCGCACTGGCTGGGGTTCTCGCCAGTGGTATATGACTCCGGAACTGCTTTTGGCCTGTAAAGATGGAAAACGCATGATACCTACCCAGCGCGGTATCCTGCAGGAACAGCAGTTCGATCTGAAGTCCGGCAACACAGCGGGATTCTGGTTGACTCTGAGTGCAGCTAAGAATGCTAAACCGGGTACATATAACGCTTCCGTTACTGTTCAGGGAAGCGGTAGAACAGCTTTGAAACTGCCTCTGGGTATAGAAATCCTCCCATTTAAGCTGAAGCAGCCTAAGCACAACAGATGGCTACTGTATGCTGACGAAGCCAGATGGAAATCAATGTCCGATGCTCAGGTCTTGAAAGAGCTCGGAGATTTTCGAAGTCATGGTTTTGTAGGTCTGGTGGAGTTAACACTGGGAACAGTCGATCTTACCCCTTTAAAGTCTGGTGGGGAGCTAAAATTCGACGCTAAATACTATAGACATATAACAGCCCTCTGCCGCAAAGCAGGCCTGCCTGGTCCTCATGTTATCAACCTTGGTGGTACTCCTGAGCGTGTTGCAGATGCTCTTGGTCTCAAAGTTGATCTCAAGAATGGTGACTGGCCTGCTGAAGTGAAAAAGGGTGTTGAGGCAGTTGCCCGGGCGGCTCGTAAAGCAACCAAGCATGATGCTCCCTGGTACTATTATGGAGTAGATGAACCATCCGGTGACAACACTTATGCAATCCAGGACTACCAGTGCTGGTGTGCTGCAGGCGCTGATACATATGCAACAGTTATTTCCGGTGAGTTCCTGAGCAAGTCTGCTAACTATATCAGCTCTCCGTGTTTTGTGGCTCCAATGATTACCAACCAGGCAACTTCAGACCATTCCCGTGAGCTTTGCGAAAAAGCCGGAGCTGAATATACGTGGTATGGGACAGGCTGCTATGTGAACGCATTCCCTCAGGAACAGTATATGTACCACAACCGCTATGGAGCCGGGTTCTATTTCTGGAAAACCGGGGCTATAAATGCTGTGGCCTGGACATTCTGCAGACCACACGAGGATGTATTCAATGATTTCGATGGTTCTATTGCTAATCAATGGGAACCTAAGGAACAGGTAATAGCTTATCCTCATTTCCTCAAACCGGATGATTGGAGCACTTACCAGGGAGCAATTCCTACGATTGCATGGGAATCTCACAGAGAAGGCTGCAATGACTACAAGTATATTTACACGCTGTCATCTCTGATATCCGAAAAAGAGCGCAGCAGGAGTATATCCAAACAGGCTGCAAAAGATGCCAGGACTAAGCTTGCACAGATAGTCAACGATGTGCCGTGGGCCAATCTATGGGCCGATGTAGCATTCGATCCCTCAAAACTGCTGCAGGCAAGAAAATCTGTTGCGGACATGATTGTGGAACTCAACAAGAAATAGGGTAATCGCTTAGTAATAAAGTCGGGCTGGTTGTTGCACGTTATATGCGTAACAACCAGCCCGGCTTTATATATTTAAGTAAATATTAGAATCAGAATTCTGCTGGAGCCTGTGGTTGTTGATATGTGGCTTCATATGTAGCTTTTGGAAGAGCCAGATTAGCCTTCAGACCGTTAATTATTCTCCAAAGTGCCCAGGCATGGATTGCTATGGGTATGGCAAATGTACCAGCGGCTTCCCTGAATAGTATAATGACGACAATCATTAGCAGAGCATCCAGTCCATAGATAACTATCCCCGTAATGAACGGCCAATTCTGTTTTTTGCCAGAAAAATAGCCAATCATCGCATATAAAGCAATAACAAACAAGTTTATGCTTATTAAAATTGCTTTTATTCCTGCCATTTTTGGATCTTGTCACTTTTGCTCGACGATACACATCATATATGGCATCCACCCAAGCTACCACAGAGGTATCGCCAGTATGTTTATCAACAAGAGCATCCAGATCACGCAGAAAATGAACCCAACACCGTTGCTTAACGCCATCATAGGTATTGTAAGCACTGTAGAAATCACTCACCAGTGTTCCAATAAACTCGTCACCGAGTACCTCTTTTACAACGCTCGATGCACGGCTGTGACGGTAGACGAAATAGCGCTCTTGCGGAGTTGAGAAACTCCACACATAGCCATTGGCTCCATCCTCTCTCCAACCAGTCTCGTCACCATGAACTACTGGAGAACCGCGAACCTTATTCAATATATTCGCGTATTCATCCTTGCCCATTCGAGCAACTTCGTGTAAGAGTTCGCAAATCTCTCCTTTGACACTTCGAAACCGTAAAGATAACTCAGCAATTGCCTTATTAAGTTCACAGGAACTCAACAAACAATCTTGAGATCAGCAATGAGGCTCATAAGAGATATACCTGTTGATTTCTTGCCTATTACAATGTCACTGATTACACCAGATGCATCAGGAGTAAATCGTTTATAGCACACTCCACAATATCTTTCAACAAAACAGTGGTCTGTCACTGTTACGGGTGTTTTAGAGATATCAAGGACTTGATGACGTGACTTAACTGTTCCACCACTCAGATTTCTACCGCAGTCTGGACAAGTATCAAAAGCATAATAGACCACTTCGGTAGGCGGTAGTCTTTTTCGAGCAAACGACTGGCTGCGTTTCTTACGAGATCCTTTTTCCTTTTTGGGGATATTAGCCTTTACCCAATCCGGTTTGGATTTAGGACCATTAAGCTTCGAGATCTGTTCCTCAAGCTCAGATATGCGTTCAGCCTGAACCTGCACAGTCTCATGCAGCTTCAGAACAAGCTCTACCAGTTCTTCTCTTGTTAGTTCATCTAGTCCACTCACACATACTACTTAGACATTCACCTCACGAATACATGCATCAAAACCATGATATTTACAAGTTATATTCGTCATAAATTCTGCTAGCCTTAAAATACACGGAAAACTGAACTCTTGCCAAACTAACCCGCATAATTCCATTATGGTATTTGCTTCACGTGAAACATTGGACACGACTGGCCATATAAGCTACACTGAACAAAATGCAGTATTAGAAGGGATTACACAATGAAAAGATTGCTATCTGCAATTGCTCTACTATCGATTATCCTAACATATTCGATTCCAGGGATTTGTATATCTGAATCCTTGAAATCAAAGTGGGAGGCTGGAGGACGTTTTGGCTCGTCTTTGGGCTGTATTGTCCGATGGGTATCAAACCTTGAGAAAGTAAGTCTGACTGACTCCAGCATTGGAACAGTACTAGCCGATAAACCAGCAACCATCGCTTTATCAGCTGCCCAGGGGGAATATGAAGGTTTTCAAATAGTCCTGTCGCCAGTTGAGGATTATGCCAGGCAGATTAGTGTCAAAGCTTCCGACTTGAAAAGCTCTACCGGTAGTATACCTTCTTCTGAAATCACTATTAATCCTGTGGGGTATGTGCTGGCGGACGCCGGTGAACTCTGCCCGGATCCCTTACTCTCTGGTAAAATCCCGGAGCTTACTTCCGGTGAAAACCAACCGGTATGGATCACCGTTCACGCTCCAAGAGGAACCGTTCCCGGATTATATAAAGGGAGAATTATTCTATCATCCAAAGGACGTAAGAGTATTGGCGTCCCAGTTTCAATAAAGGTCCGCAACTTCGAAATCCCGAAGAAGATCAGCCTGCGTTCCAGTTTCTGGCTTTTCAGAGATCAGATTAACAGGTTCTATAATCTCAAGGAAGTTAAGCTGGATGATTATATGAAATGGGTTGACTTTGCCCTGGAACACAGGTTGTGTCCAATCGACGTATATGAGGGCAGCTGTGAACAGCTCCTTGATGTTGCAATAGAAAACACTGAGCCTGGGATCACCAAAGGTTCAAGCACGCTGCCGAATCCCAAGCCGGATTTCACCAAGTGGGACAAATACATTGACCACATGGTTGCCGGTGGGGCCAGCACTATACATCTTGGTCAATCACACCATCAGGGGACTTTCTTTGCGGACAAAGAAAATCCCATTTCTTCACCGGTACAGGTAGCAAGAGTAGTTGAGGATCTAAAGATACTCCGCGATCATTACAAGAAGCGGGGGATCTTCGACTTACACTATATGCAGCTCAGAGATGAGACCAGCGCACCTGACTCACTCAATGTTTACAGGGATGTTCAGGCTCAAATGCCTGACGTAAAACTGCTGCTTACCGCTCAATCCCCTGAATCCAGACCATTCTTGAGGATTCCCTGCCCACTTACACCAAGTTTTGATGCCGCCTGGCGGGATGAAGTGAAAAGTAAGGGTGGAGAATATTGGTGGTATGTTTGTTGTGGACCGGACGCTAATTGGGCCAATCTGTTTATTCCGCAGAAAGCTGTGCAGCACCGGGTGTTGTTCTGGCAGACATGGCAACATGGAGTTGATGGAATACTCTACTGGGGTTTAAACTACTGGGCAATGTATGAACATCGCTGGCCTCAGGGAACACAAGGCCCTCAGTCACGAAGACCTGGAACAGGAGATGCCGCATTCAGATTAATGCCTCCATTTCCATCTGGTGACGGGTTCTCGATGTATCCTGGCGCAACTCCATCGGAACCTCTCTCCAGTATAAGACTTGAGAATATGAGAGATGGAGAAGAGGATTATGAATACTTTATTCTTCTGGACAAATTGATCGCACGCGCAGAGAGATCAGGACAGGACAATGCTCTCATTCAGGCTGCAAAAGCTGCCAGAAGTTCTGCACTGGCACTGATACCTGGAATGTTGGACTATAGTAAAAACCCAATTAATTATCTGAATGCCAGAGACAGAGTAGCGGATGCAATTGAAAACTTGAATTCTCGGATGTAGCTTCTACTTCTGTATCATACATGAATAGTATACGTTAATAGACAGTAAAACACTGGAAGGGTTGAGTCCATCCAGTGTTTTGCTGCATTACAACCAACCCGCTGTATTCACCAAGCTTCGCTTTTGCCCTTACTGCCTGTCAAAAGCGAAACTTGGTGAATACAGCGGTTAACATATTTCTGCCAGTTTTAACGCAATCCAATTACTCCCTCAATAGTTTTCACATATCCCGTGCGTACTTTTCAATAACTAATACCTGGACATTATCAATTACCATTAATCTCTCAGCTTGACTCAAGCTTGCACTAGGTATGATAATAGGTTTGTGGAGAAGTGTGTCTGTCGACAATCATTTACGGCTTCATGCTGCCACTAATATACACTTACAGAATACAATGGAGGTTCTAGGTCATGAACTGCACGAGTGAACAGGCCGATGTGCTGGTACACGCGCTACCATACATCCAGCATTATGCCGGCAAGATCATCGTCATCAAATATGGCGGAAACGCTATGGTGGATGATGAACTAAAGCGTCGTGTCGTTCAAGATGTGGTGCTCCTGCATTATGTTGGTATGAAACCTATTCTGATCCACGGCGGCGGTCCCGAAATAAGTCAGGTTATGAAAAAGGTTGGCAAAGAACCTGCTTTCATTAATGGATTGCGGGTTACCGATGCTGAGACTATGGAAATAGTTGAAATGGTGCTTGCCGGTAAGACAAATACCGGGATAGTTTCCATACTCAATAGTCTCGGTGGTAAAGGTGTCGGACTGAGTGGAAAAGATGCCAGATTAATTGTCGCAGAAAAAGCAGATTCTGAGGTAGACCTGGGATTTGTGGGTAAAGTAGCACAGATAAACCCGGGGATTCTGTTGGACTTGCTGGAGCACGACTATATACCAGTGGTTTCATCGATAGCCATCGGAGCAAATGGCGAGAGCTACAATGTGAATGCTGACCACATAGCTGGTGAGATTGCAGCCGGGGTCGGAGCCGCAAAACTGGTTATGTTGACCGATGTACCAGGCATATTCCGCGATAAAAGTGATCCTTCGACTCTAATCTCTGAACTAACTGAGAGTGAAGCAAAGAGAATGATCAAATCGAAGGAAATAGATAAGGGTATGATACCTAAAGTTGAAGCTTGCATGACTGCTCTGGCGGGTGGGGTCAGCCGTACACACGTCATTGACGGCACCATGAACCATGCACTGCTTATGGAAATATTTACCGATACTGGCATAGGCACAATGATCGTTCCGTAACTCTATTAATTCAAGAGTCTTGTGCTTTTTTGAAACCGAGGAATATTAAATGTCTGAAAAAATGGATTCGGAAACTATTGCATTAGATGAACAGTATGTAATGCACACATATGGTCGGTTGCCTGTTGTATTTGTTAAAGGTGAAGGCTGTTATGTATATGATGAGAATGGAAAACAATATCTTGATCTGGTTGCTGGTATTGCTGTAAACGGACTGGGACACTGTCCACCAGTGGTAGTAGAAGCGATACGCAAACAAGCCGGTACGCTGATGCACACCAGTAATCTTTACCATACCCTTGGGCAACCAAGACTTGCTAAGCTTCTGGTTGAGCTTTCCGGTATGAACAAGGCCTTTTTCTGCAATTCAGGAGCAGAAGCTAATGAAGCCGCTATAAAGCTGGTAAGGAAAGCCTGCATATCCTCTGGAAAACCTGAAAAGATTGAGATTATAACGGCAGAGAAATCTTTTCACGGCAGGACAATGGGTGCAATCACGGCTACTGGACAGCCAAAATACCAGAAGTCGTTTGCCCCGCTTGTCCCTGGATTTAAATATGTCCCGTATAACGACTGTGAAGCTTTGAGACAGGCCGTGGGGGAGAATACCTGTGCTGTATTGCTCGAACCTATTCAGGGTGAAAGCGGAGTACATTCTGCAACTGAAGAGTTCATGGCAACTGCAAGGGAACTTTGCACCAAATATGATGCAGCTCTGGTACTCGACGAAGTGCAGACGGGACTTGGACGCACCGGAAAAGCGTTTGGTTATCAGCACTTCAGCATAGTTCCGGACATAATAACTCTGGCAAAGACTCTGGCTGGTGGTTTCCCTATGGGTGCTTGCCTGGCCAGAGGTAAATATGCGGATGTATTTCAGCCTGGTGACCACGCATCGACATTTGGGGGTAATCCACTTGCCTGCGCTGCTGCTGAAGAAACAGTCAATGAAATAGTCAATGGTGGATGGATAGAAAATGCCGGCAAGGTTGGTTCTTACTTCAGAGGCCGGCTTCAGAATTTGCCGAATGTAAAGGAAGTCAGAGGAGAGGGATTAATGATCGCAACAGAGTTTGATAATTCAAATGCAAAATCTGTTGCTACTGAGGCAATGCACCGAGGCCTTATTATAAATCCCATCGGTGACAATATCCTGAGGATGGTCCCACCACTCATACTGACCAATAAGCAGGTTGACGATGCAATATGCATCCTGAAAGATGCGATCAATGCGGTCGAGATCGGATGAATAACAGGGGAAAACAGATGAAATTACCAATCAATCGCCAATCAGCAGCAACAGGTCTGAAAGGCCGGGACTTGCTGCGAATATCCGACCTTAACCTTGAGGAAGTAGAAAGTTTGTTCGAAGTTACAGGTGTTCTAAAAAATAGAACAGTTGGACTTGTCGATCAAAAACAGATACTTCCAGGTAAAGTCATGGCAATGATTTTTGAAAAACCCTCGTTAAGGACGCGTCTCTCTTTTGAGACCGGTATATATGAGCTTGGAGGCTATGGTATATACCTGGCACCATCTGATATATCACTTGGCAAGCGGGAAAGTGTTGCTGATGTCGCCAGGACTATAGACCGAATGTGTGGAATGATCATGGCCAGGGTATTTGAACATCAGAAAGTCGTCGGACTTGCTGAATACGCCTCTGCTCCGGTTATTAACGGGCTCTCAGATCTGGAGCATCCATGCCAGGCTCTAGCCGACCTATACACGGTGCTGGAAAAGAAAGGCCATTTGAAAGGTCTTAAACTCGCATTTATAGGGGATGGGAACAACGTCGCACACTCTCTGATGCTTCTTTGCGCCATTGTAGGTATGGATTTCGCCATAGGATGCCCAAATGGATACGAACCTGATCCTGATGTTGTTAAGCAGGCTCAATGCATTGCTGAAGACTCAAATTGTTCTATTGAAGTATTGAATGATCCATACGCGGCTGTCACAGGTGCTGATGTTGTCTACACTGATGTATGGGCAAGTATGGGCCAGGAAGCTGAAACAAAAGAACGCGAGGTCATTTTCGCACCATTCCAGGTAAATGCTGAATTGATGCAGAGAGCCAACAGTGACGCTATTTTCGAGCATTGCCTGCCCGCACATAGAGGCTCTGAAGTTACTGACGAAGTAGTCGATTCCGGCCAGAGTGTAGTGTTCGATGAAGCTGAGAATAGACTGCATATTCAAAAGGCGATAATGGCTGTACTCGGGACTGCTTGATTTTTAAGTCAATCACCAATACAACCTTTTATATTGCGCAAACACTTACTGTTAAAAATGAGGACTGAACACCAAAGATATTATTTCCTAGTTTCGGGAGATTAATACCATGTGGTGCCTATATAAACTGGAGGTTTAACCAAATGTCAAAGAAAACTGTCGTCCTGGTCTATTCCGGAGGTCTTGATACATCTGTTTGTATCCCAATGATGCGTGAGGATTATGGGTTTGATCATATCGTGACGGTCACGGTGGATGTTGGTCTACCCGCAGAGGAGCTAAAGCAGGCAGAAGAGAAGGCAAAGGTTCTAGGGACGGAACACTACACCATAGATGCCAGGGAAGAATTCGTAACCGATTATATATTCCCTGCGATAAAAGCTAATGGGGACTATCAGGGATACCCAATCAGCACATCTATTGCTCGCCCACTTATCTCTTTGAAGGCTGTTGAAATTGCAAAAAAGGTTGGTGGAGACGCATTCTGTCATGGTTGCACCGGAAAAGGTAATGATCAGTTCCGTATTGAATTCGTTATGCGAGCTCTTATGCCGGATATGCCTATAATCGCCCCGATGAGAGAGCATTCTATGACTCGAACCTGGGAAATAGAGTATGCTGAAAGAAAGGGCATACCCATTGGTCAGAATAAAAATAAAATATGGAGCATAGACGAAAATTTATGGGGTCGGAGTATAGAAGGTGGAAGACTGGAAGAACCGGATTATGCACCACCGGAGGAGATATTCCATTGGACAGTAGCACCAGTTGATGCTCCGGATACAGCAACAGAAGTATCTATTGATTTTGAAGATGGGGTTCCGGTTGGACTGGATGGTCTGAAGATGAGTCCTATGGATATTGTTCAAAAAGTCCATGAATTGGCAGGCTCTAATGGTGTAGGTAGAGTTGATATTATGGAAGACCGAATTATCGGCCTTAAAGTACGAGAAAACTATGAGTGCCCTGCAGCTTCAGTGATTATTCCTGCACATAAAGCACTGGAAGCATTAGTCTGCACAGCAGCTGAGCGCGAGTTTAAGCAACTTGTCGACATTCAATGGGGTAAGCTAGCATATGCTGGTTTGTGGTATGACCCGTTCAAGGAGGATCTTGAGGCTTTCATTGACAGTATTCAAAGCCGTGTAACGGGCAGCGTAAAAGTCAGACTATTCAAGGGTAGCTGCACTGTTATTGGAAGAGCGAGTAAGTTTGCCCTGTATAATGAGGATCTTGCCAGCTTTGACAGCAAGACTTTCGATCAGAGTGAAGCTGTAGGCATGGTAAAAGCCCACGGCATGCAGGCACGTATGTACAGAACGGTTAAGGGTCTATAACAAAAAACCGCAAGAACCATAATGCAGTGTAGGATCGTGCTTTAGCGACCCTACACTGCTTTTACGGACCTGCCCCCCATCTCGGGCAAAATGTCTGCTGGTTTATTTTTCATTGATGGATCGGAGTAGAACGTAAATGGAAACCGAACTTCGGGTTCTGGTTGTAGAAGACTCGGAAGATGACGCGCTCCTTCTTCTGCGCGAACTCCGTAAAGGTGAATATTCCCCAATATTTGAGAGAGTTGACTCCGCTGATGCTATGGAAGAAGCGCTTAAGAGACAGGAGTGGGAAATTGTTATATCTGACTATGTAATGCCAAAGTTCAGTGGGCTAAGTGCTTTGCGATTACTCAGAGAATATAACAGTGATTTACCATTCATTATTGTGTCAGGCAATATCGGTGAAGATATAGCTGTTGACGCCATGCGTGCTGGAGCTCAGGATTATATCATCAAAGGCAATTACAAACGCCTTGTCCCGGCAGTAAAAAGAGAATTACAGGAAGCTCGGCAAAGAAATGAGAAGAGGCAGATTGAGCAGGCCTTGAGTATCAGTGAGGAAAGATTCCGGAAACGTTACGAGGCGATAGCTGCTGGCGTGATTGTAAGTAATGCCAGCGGTTTTATAACCCACGTTAATAAGGCTGCCTGTGGTTTCCTGGGCATATCTGCTGACAAAATGATTGGAGCCCCTGCAATCAGTAAGATCTGGCATGCCACACGAGAGGATCTTACACCATTTAATGATGATGAATACCCTACCAGCATTACTCTGCGCTCTGGCCTCTCAGTTCACGGAGTGATTATGGGAATTCTCGACCAGAATAATCGGCTCAAATACTGGGCTCAAGTAGACTCCGAATCTATCTGTGATCCTCAAACCGGTGAGCTCAAGGAAGTCCTTACAAGTTTTGTTGATGTAAGTGGTCGCAAGGGAGCTGAGGAGGAACTATTAAAAAGAAATGAGTTACTCCAGCTTGTAATGGATAATATCCCACAATGCATTTTCTGGAAAGGACTTGACTACAAGTATTTGGGGGGTAACCGCAACTTCTTGAAGCAAGCCTCTGTCAAGGATGTTGAAGAGATTATAAGCCGCGGTTCAGAAGACCTGCTGTGGAAGAGAGTGGATACAAGAGGTCTTGCATCCATTGAGCAAAAAGTAATTGCCAATGATCAGCCGGAGTTGCATGTTACTCTGGACCTCGGAGAGAGGGCAGGGGAAATGATCTGGGCAGACGTCAGCACGGTCCCTATGCATAATGGTGAAGGCCGGGTAGTAGGTGTCCTTGGCCTGTTTGAAGATGTTACAGAAAGAAGAAAGGCTGAAGAAGAGCTCAGGGGAAGACGAGAACAAGAAAGAAGAATACATGCTGAAGCAGAGGTAGCTAAGAGGGAGTTCTATAGGAAGACAATATCCTCAGTTACAGATGGCAGGCTAAATCTTGTCAGCTATGATGAAATAGAGGATATCGTTGTCCCTGGTGGAACCTCTTTTGACCTGGACAGAAGTAGTGAACTGACTGAGTTGCGTAAATGTGTCAGCAAAAACTGTATCGAAATTGGTTTAAGTGAAGATCAAGCATATTCTGTTGTTGTTGCCACTGGCGAAGCCGCGGCCAATGCCGTTAAACATGCAAAAGGTGGTTCTGCCATGGTCTCCATAAATAATGGTATTGTTCAGATTCTGGTAAAAGATTCCGGACAGGGAATGGATGCGCTTGTACTACCGAGAGCAACTCTTCAAAAAATGTTTTCCACCACAATGTCAATGGGATTAGGCTATTCTCTTATCTTGACCAACGTCGATAGAGTTTATCTGGCTACAGATACAGATGGTACTTGGATTTTAATGGAAAAGGGGACAGGAAATACTGAAGAGCAATTCGACATTGATGCTCTCCCTGATGGATGGTGATTTGAATCACATCAATGTAACCAACGTTGATTAGCAGATATTATATTAGTCAAGCATATAACATATTAGAAATCTAGTTTCGAAGCCAGGATCTGCAATCCTGATATAAGACGTGGAGCAGGACGTACGAGCAGATCAGGATCAATCACGATCACTTTATTGTTCTTTAATGCAGATGTAGATCTCCAGACAGATGATTTCCTGAAATATGCTGCGTCTAGTTCTGTTCCTGCAATTATTACTTCAGGATTTCGAGCTACGGCAAGCTCCTCAGAAAATGTTACAAATCCAGCCCTTGCATCAAAAGCTACATTCTTTGCATTTAATATTGATAACATTTCATCCGGTATTGTTTTTGGTCCAGCAGCCCACAATGCATGTGCTTGTACAACGATAAGAACTCTATGTGACTTATTGAATTTATGCTTCTTTATAGTAACCTGCAGTTGTGTTTCCATTTTCTGAGCAATGTTGTCAGCCTTTTTTAGAGTATCTGTGATCCTACCTATTGCGCGAATCGCTGCGATAGTCTGTGTTAATGATTTGGGGTCAACAGCGAATACTTTGAATCCAAGTTTTTCCAACTTTGGGATCAAACTATCGTGCAGCGTTGCGTGTGCAAGTATAAGGTCCGGCCTGAGTGCGATAATGGTCTCAGTGGACATACTCATGTCTCCAACTTTAGGCTTGAACTTTGCCTGTGGTGGATACGTACAGTATCGGGTTACTCCTGCAATCCTGGAACCCAGTCCCAATGCATACAGTATCTCAGTATTGTTTGGAGATAGAGACACAATCCTCTGGGGTGCTTTATTTAGAGTAATGATACGATTGCGTGCATCCTTTGATTGTAGAGCCATACATTCAGCAGAAATGATTAATAGGAGTAATGTGACAGAAATAATACGTTTATACAAGGATTGCATCTCCATATCAAGTAAGATATTATATTACTGGTCTTCGATGAATGTTGTTGCGGTATATACATATAACAAAATAGATACTAGCAATATTGCTCGTGTTAAAGTAGTATTTCAGTATCTGTCAATGTATTCCAATGCTTTATTATAGCACCGGAAAAAATATTTCTGTAATATTTTCATACTACCCTACAGAACATAAGCAATACGGTCAATAATATAAATGTAAGTAAGTGAATAATAGAATGATAAAGGCAAACTCCTTGAAAGAGGGGGACGCAAAGCCTCGGGGCTAACTTCCTTATTTGGAATACGCCGGCTGGGTTACCGTTTCAAAATCTTTCATATGTTTGCCTTTTTTTGTGTACCTGGGCAAATATATGAGGTGCTGGTAGCTAAATAGGAGGCTTCCGATGAAGATTTCCAGTTCTGAATATACAAAATCCCATACAGCCACGAATGAAGCGCGCATTCTACCTGAAGGTAATGTGAAAGGGCTTGTTCGATCCACCGCAGCTGCAAAACGCTCCACATCACCACTCGAGCAAGGAATGACTACTGCAAAAGCAGCATTAGAAACTGTTCCGGATATAAGGAGCGATATAGTTGATAGTTTGAAAAGAAGAATTTCATCCGGTGAATATAGTGTATCTGGAGAAGATATTGCAGAAATGATGCTCAGGCGCCTGGGTGCTGATAAAGTCCGTTAGGATATTTACCTGTTATTTTTGTCAAAGGCGGCCATATACGGTCGCCTTTATTTTGCGTACGGCGCTTAGTTCTGGTATATTGTATGTTGCAGGATATGTATTGTCTCTAATCATCAAGGAGTTTTAATTACAAAATGGGAATGGTGCTGGCTGTAGTAAATCAGAAGGGCGGCGTAGGTAAGACAACTACTGCCGTAAACCTGAGTGCATGTCTTGCTGAAGCCGGCAAAAAAGCTCTTTTAATAGACATGGATCCCCAGGGTAACGCATCCAGTGGTGTCGGAGTTATTAAATCGGAATTAGACAGCTGTATATATGATGTACTAATTAACAGTATACCTATCTCTGATGTGATTGTTCCAACCTGCATGGACGGACTGGATTTGGTTGGAGCTAAGATTGATCTCGCGGGTGCAGACATTGAACTGATGTCTGTCATGTCTCGTGAAACCAAACTGAGAGGCGCTATAGCTACAGTCAAGAGTAAATATGATTACATAGTTATCGATTGCCCACCATCACTCGGCCTTCTGACCGTTAATGTACTAACTGCAGCTGAATATGCAGTCCTTCCTATTCAATGTGAATATTATGCTCTAGAGGGAATCAGCCAATTATTGAGAACGGTAGAACTTGTTAGGCAGCATCTTAACCCTACCCTGGAAGTGGCCAAGGTTCTTTTGACTATGTTCGACTATCGTACGCGCCTTTCTGAACAGGTTGTTGAGGAAGTGAGACGGTTTTTTAAGGATAAAGTTGCGGGAATAGTAGTCCCAAGGAATGTAAGACTGAGCGAAGCTCCCAGTCATGGTTTACCAATAATAAAATACGACACGCGATCTAAGGGCGCTGAAGCGTATCGGGAATTTTGCGCCGAGGTGATAGCTTTTGGAGAAGAAAGGTCTAGGTAAGGGGCTTGGTGCCCTCTTTCCTTCAGAGAGCGGTACACCCTCCGGTGGAGTTACTGAAGTAGGAGTTAACGAAATTCAGTTCAACCCCTACCAACCGAGGGAATCAATTGATGATGCCAAATTCCAGGATCTGGTTGCTAGTGTACACGTTCATGGAATAATTCAGCCCATCGTAGTACGAACCCGCGAAAATGGCTCATACGAATTAGTAGCTGGTGAACGAAGACTTAGAGCAGCACGAAAGGTCGGTTTAGCACGTATACCCGCTGTCATACGAATGCTAACAGACGAACAAAGCCTTCAAATGGCTCTAATAGAGAATATCCAACGCGAGGATATTAGTGCTATTGATGCAGCAGTTGCATATAAAAGACTGGCGGACGAGTTTGGTATGTCACAGGAAGATATAGCAACTGGTGTTGGCAAGAGTAGGTCCTCTATAGCAAATACTATGAGACTCCTGTCACTCCCCGATGATGTCAAGAGAATGCTGATGGCCGGAAAGCTGACTGAGGGTCATGCACGTGCCGTCCTTGCCCTAGAGTCACCAAACGACCAGGTTGAAGCTGCACATCGCATAGTTGATGCAGGGCTGTCTGTTCGTGAGGCCGAACGGCTTACGAAAAGTATGACTGAGCCCACACACAACACGCCTGTTTCACGTGAAACAATTCGTAGCGAAAAGGATCCTAATCTACTTGAAGCTGAAGCACGACTGAGGGAAGTTTTGGGTACCAAGACATCCATAGTTAAGTGGAAAGACCGGGGTCGTATTGAGATAGAGTTTTATTCAGATGATGATCTTGAGCGTATTCTCAATATGCTCTGTGCTTTTTAGTATCTGAATCACTACCGCCTTCTATGCGGATATGGTTTCCTGTCTTGTTCCCACATTTAAATTTATCTTCTCACTGATATCGTTAAAAGCTCTTTATTAACTCGGAGGCTACAATTGAAAAATCGACCACTCATATATGGGCTGTTTGCTCTTGCACTATTTGCCATTATCTGGCGTATATCAAATCCACCTCAATCACCAATTCCCGGCCCTATTGGTTCCCCATCACACTGGCATTCAACATCAGCGGTGGGTGCATTTGCAGCAATGCAGATTAGTCCTGATGGAACCCATATAGCTGGTATTTGGGTTGACTCAAAACAACCAAAGGTCTTGCGTTCCGGAATACGTATTATCAATACAAATGATAATACACAGACAGCCATACAATTGCCTGATAATTTTAAAGCTAATAATCTATCTTGGAATAATGATAGAGTTTTAGTTGCCGGTAGTATTCCAAAAGGAAAATGGCAAATTATTGAAGTACGCGCGTCTAACAAAGGCATTAGAGCGCATTCAGAAACAAGCAGTGATGTCGGTAGTATTATAAGTTGGCCTGCCGGTTCCAAATACTTTTTATCTGAGAAGTCATCTGAACAGAACTCCACATTGTCTGTGTTCGATGATAAAGGAACACCATACGGTCAACCGGTTATTCTCCCAAACTGTTCTCTCGTAAAGTGGAATCAGTTTAATATACTCTCTCAGAGCGGAGATTGTGCAGTAGTTTCTGTTTTACCTAATTTGGACTCATCAGGTTTTCCTAATGTTTACTTCTGCGATTTCCAAAATGGCACAGCTAAATTGATCTCCAGTAAATTGCCAGGCAGAATCCAGGATGTGCTCGTATCGCGTCAAGGTGCGCTTATAGTTTGTGTGCTGCGCGGTAAAATAACTTGCGTTCTATACACTCCTTCCGATTCCAAACTTGCTGTGCTCAACAGTGTCCCAGTAAAGTGGTCACCAAATACTCTATGGCCTGGTACTAATAATCCGCTTAATCTGTTCGTCAATGATAGTCTTTTACAACTCGATTTAACTACACTATCAATAACAAAGGTCTTTACATATAAGGATTTAGATAGTACCAGTGCCACCTGGCAAACTCTTGTAGCAGGTGCTCAATGTTTCTTAACAGCTTCTGGTGATTATATCTCAGCTAGCGTTGAAGCGGGAGAACCTGATATTAGAAGATTCTCAAAAAAGGAATCTGAGAACAAATATGCAATGACTCCCATACTACCGAGGTGATATTCCACTGACGGTTGATAGTTTTATATATAATATTGAACTATCAACCGACTGTTTGTTGGTTCTCTCTATTCAAAAACCAGTATTACATAGCTCACTTGCTATATATCAATATTCATTGTGGAATGTTTCCAGTAAAAGCTACATACCAAACAATCACCATATCTTACTCAGAGGTTTCCAGTCCATGAATAATAGAATACAAAAATTGTTGCGCGAGTATAAGAATGCATATGACAGTACTCCTGACTGTCTTGTTAAAGCACCTGGTCGAGTAGACTTGATGGGTAATCATACCGACTACAATGATGGCTTCGTTCTTCCAGTTGCTCTGGATGTTGATATAATGGCTGCAGGCCGGTTGAGAAATGATCGCGTTATTCGACTCATATCTACTGATGTCCCTGGTCAATCGTCATTCTCTCTTGATAATATTTCTAAAGACACACTTTCTCCCTGGACCAATTACGTCCGTGGAGTTGCTAAATATCTCCAGGAATCCGGTTACACTATACATGGTGCGGATATAGCTATTTCCAGCACAGTTCCAATTGGTTCTGGATTAAGCAGTTCCGCAGCGCTTGAAATGTCCACTGGGTTCCTAATTCAAACTCTCTGTTCTATTGATGTACCGGCAGTTGATCTTGCTCTAATCGGTCAAAAGGCTGAGAATAAATTCGTAGGAGTCAATACTGGGATAATGGACCAGTTCATCTCACGCCTTGGTAAACAGGATCATTCGCTCTACATTGACTGTCGCACATTGGAATATGGATATGTACCACTTGATTCGACAAAAGTCAGAATACTCATCTGTGACACAAAAAAGCGTCGCGGACTTGTTGGCAGTGAATACGACAAACGCAGAGAACAATGCAACACTGCCGTGTCTCTATTGTCCGAACGACTACCCGGTATAAAAGCATTAAGAGATGTCGATATCAATTCCCTACTTTCAAACGTAGATTGTCTTCCTGATATTGTTGCAAGACGAGCAGAGCATGTTGTCCGAGAGAACCAGCGAGTAATAGATGGCTGCAAACTGCTTGAGAGTGGTGATTATGCCGGATTCGGTACACTAATGGATGAATCTCATACCTCTGCCCGTGATCTATATCAAGTCAGTTGTACAGAACTCGATGCAATGGTAACAGCTTCTGCGTCAGTTAAAGGTGTTCTGGGTTCACGCCTTGCTGGTGCAGGATTTGGTGGTTGCACAGTCAGCCTTGTCCTTCCCGAGGCTGTACCGGCGTTTCTTGAACTCGTTCCTGTCGAATATAAGAATCTTACGGGTATTGTCCCTGCGGTGTATGTATGTGATGCCTCTGATGGTGCGTCTTTGGTAGATAATTGGCAGTCGGAGTAGAGTATGCTGTGTCCAAAATGTAATTCGGAACTGACTTCAGAGCAGAAAGTATGTGTAGTCTGCGGGGCTTTGACACCTGCGAGCGGTTACTATTATGATGATCGGCGTAAGTTTAAGCTTACGAAATCAATGCGTATTTCCATATACATCGCAAGTGGATTGCTGTTCGTATTTATTTTCTACTTAATTTTGAGAATAACTCCTCCTCAGCAAGTCACAAGTAACTGGTTGAATGCCATGTGCAACCGTAAAATCAATTATTGCACTTCATTTGTAACTGAGGAATTCCGATCATCATTATCTGAACAATTCAGCGACATGAGAGAAGTTTCTGACAATCTGTATATGGACTCCTCAAGTTCTGGTGCTGCCGTTGTTGTGGGTGAACCAGATTACCGCGAAACAGCTACGGAGGACAAGGCAATCGTTCCTGCCGCACTTGTTGATAAAAATGGACAAGCAATTCGGCAAATAGAGGTCGAATTGGTCAAACAAGGTCGTCGCTGGAAGATCAATCGGATGAATTGACTATTGTGAAAATGCTGGAAACGCTACAACGTCATGCTTATGAATGCGGATTCGTAGCCGTAGGTGTTGCTGATCCCACGTGTTTGGTCTCCCAAAGCCTTTCCTGGGCTAAATCAGCAATAAATTGTGCATTTCCATATCCTAATAATCAATTAAATCAACCTAAGCCCGTCGGCACTGGTTCGGTGGCATCTTTTGCCGCCGGCCCTGATTATCATCATGTTCTTAAAAATAGACTGCATATACTTTCCGATCTCATCACAATAGAGTATCCAGGTCGTTACAGCATTCATGTTGATGACTCACGAATATATGAACGGGCTATTGCACTGCGTTCCGGGATCGGGTGGATCGGACGGAACCAGTGCATATTCATCCCCTCATATGGCTCATTTGTGGTCCTGGGTGAAATATTGACTGACATTGAGTTTTCAAAATCACCAATAATCCAGAATTCGCCTTGCGGAAACTGCACTCTCTGTATCGATGCATGTCCCTCAAAAGCTTTGAGACAGGATGGCAGCTTCTGCCGTGAGTTGTGCATATCCCATCTCACCCAATCTCGTGGAATTATCGCTTCTGAACTACTTCCAATGATAGGAAATCAATTATACGGATGCGATGTATGCCAGTCCGTATGTCCACATAACCAATCAGACGTCACGATCGATCCTGTGATGGCTATTTCATGTTATCCTGGACCTCATCCATATCTATCTGACATCCTGCAAATGTCTTCTGCTACCTGGATTCAGACAGTTCGCGACACGTCAGTAGGATGGATAGGCCGAAATGTATGGAAACGAAACGCCATTGTAGTAGCAGCCAATCAGAATTATCTTGATGCTGGGCCACTGCTTGCACAGTTACGTAACGACCCAAGCCCTATTGTATCTTCAACTGCATCCTGGGCGCTAGCACATATGTTCTCATGATAATTGTGTGCTATAAACTTATCACCAGATTCTGCCGATACTCCAACCGTATATTGTCAGCTAACATACATACCAATATCCACTAATAGGAATATACAGTCTGTTTAGCTTCACAATACCAAAAGATAGAAGGAATTCAACAATAAATAGTCTAATCAAGCTCATGCGCCGGGCTGCAAATAAACCCAGCTCTGTATGCTTATTGACTATCCCGCTTTATTCACAAAACCTTGCTTTTGTCCCCAATAGGAATAAAAGCTGAGAGTATAAATGCTATGCATTTGTACCGTCATTAATGAATATTGCGGGCTGCAGCATCTACGGGAGGAAACAATGAAAATTCTTCAATTCACGCTAGTATTACTGCTGGTGCTTTACCTGGCGTTACCAGCAGTGTCATCCGATTTTGACTTTGGAAGCACCGCACGCTCAATCTCTTTGGGTGGCGCTGGACTCGCTTTAGGTGACGAATTTCAGAGCACATCCATAAGCAACCCAGCTGCTCCAGCTCTACATGGAAAGAAATTCCAGTTCATTTTCCCTGGACTAGATTTTAAATCCTCTGGTGCCAGCGCTGGAAAAGTTTGGGACAATCTCGATAAACTCAGCTCGGGTGATAGCACAGATGCTATCAGCCTGGCTAATGATTTTGCATCAAAAAACACCACCTTAACATTCAGTTCAATAGGTGGTTTTGCCGGGACTTCAGGTTTATTGGTTACTGCGGAGGTTACGGGTACCTTGATACCCAGTGACGATGTTAAGAGATGGGCCTCGTCAGGACTCAAATTTAACAACGATACAACTTTCAATCCTAACTCTTATGTAGCAGCATTGGATAATGCTAACTTTACGACAGCAGTAAGTAATTGGGCGCAATATGCTATATCTGGTTCATCTACTGATAGAACCGCTGCTGAAACAGCATTTGGATCATATCTTACCGACCTATCAAAGACAGACATTACTACAAGCTTCATATGGGGTCCAACTGTCCAATTTTCCAGTAAAATGCCTTCTGTGTCGGGTGATCTTTGGATAGGAACCAACATTAGTATTCTCAATAGTGAGTCCCGCCGATGGACTATTGTTGCCCAAAATCCCGGATTCAACTATACAGGGAATTCAATATCCCTCTCAAGCGTCGATTTTGCTACTGTTGAAGTTCCAACCAAACGTAAAACCAGCCTCAAAGCAGACATTGGTATGATCTACAAACCACTCGATTCAGCCTGGCAGTACGGTGTAGTGGTTAACAACTTCATAAAACCAAACCTGCGAGGGGTTGCTAACTCTCAAGGCCAGCCAATGCTCAGTGTTGGAGTTGCCACAAAACCTGTTCCGGGATTTGTGTTTGCAGCAGACCTTGTCAATGTCACTGGTTCTAATGGTGAGGATGCAAGGTTGCGCGCTGGTGCAGAATATCGTGCAGGCAGATGGATTACATTGCGCCTTGGTCATTCTGGAGACAAAATCACCTATGGAGCTAATATTCTGGGCATAGATCTAGCATTCTCAGAGAAGAGTCCCAGTATTCTTTCAAATGCGATAAAATTCTAACTCTCTTCAGAATGTCTCTGCTCTCCACTAGTAGAGATCAGAGACATTTCTGTATATTAAACACTCCTGTTTAACTCTACGAAGGAACCTATTTTACATTTGCCGAATACACTTGTACGATATGGAACTGCCTGTTATATGACATTCCCCATAGAATATGATTTTTGTGGATGTATGATGGGTATTATACATTCAAAATGAAGGAACAATTCATTAGCAACATATAGCCTATATAAATGTAATTTTGCATTATTCTCTTGTCCGTTGGAGGCCCGTTTTGTCCACATTCAATTATCCTTTGCTGCTCAGTCCCGTAGCTGTGCCTCGTCCGTGGGGAGGAGGCAGACTCACAAAGCTGTATGGCAGAGATACAGTCGAATCTTCTGAACCCATCGGCGAATCCTGGGACGTAAGCACATGGCCTCGCGATCCAGGCAATCCCGAGCTTCCAACTGTGACAACTATTCTGAATGGTCCACTTTCCGGTGCACCACTGGACAAAATCGTGAGTGTCCCGGTCGTGGTCAAACTACTTGATAGTGCTGAAAAACTTTCCGTTCAGGTACATCCCGTATCTAACAACTCGCACAAGGACGAAATGTGGTATATCCTCTACGCAGAACCGGATGCGTATCTCTTTTATGGATTAAAAGATGCTATTACGGGCAACAGCCTGTGTGAATTGGTCAAATCGAGTGATGCATCCCAGGAATCTGTCCTGGAATGCCTGAAAACTGCAACTGATCTGAAGCCTGGCATGTATTTCAACGTTCCATCTGGAACTGTCCATGCTGTAGGTCCAGGAATTGTTGCCTTCGAAGTAAGTGAATCCATGCAGGTGACATACAGACTATATGACTACAATCGAGGTCGCGCATTACACATTGAGGATGGCTGCAATGCTCTCTCAGGAACCAGAGTCGTTGGTGAAATGCTTGATCCAGGTCTCGATTTATGTGGTTACGATACCCGGGAATTAATTACACAATTCCCAACATTTAGTGTAGTCAAGGTTACCGGTAGTAAATTCAAAGTAAACAATTCCTCTCATATGCATCTCCTGACCGCAACTATGGGAGATCTCACTATCACTGGTCCCGATCCTCTGTGGAATATTACCCTTAAGCATGCGTCTACATGTTTGGTGCCTTCCACAACAAATGGGTACGATGTTAATGTCGTTTCAGGAAATGAGGTTCTCATTACTGCATTGAAAGATTAGCAATAATGATATCATGTGAACCTTAAGAATGATGGATACGTATCTTTCTCTATGTGGCTAACGTTATTATAATAGCCACTTCAACTTCAAGTATTGAATGGATCATATGCACGCAATTCTCAACAATTTACAGAGGCAGATTACACAAGCCGGCTTTAGCACAGTCCTATCCACCATTATCGACATTGTTCTGGTAGCCATAGCTATTTACTGGTTGATATTGCTGTCTAAGCGCACACGTGCCTGGCACATAGTTCTGGGGCTAGCGGCATTTGTGCTACTGGAACTCCTGACTGACTATTCTCAACTACATACAATAAACTATCTACTCCGCTCATTTATGCCATTGGGACCTGTTGCTATCGTCTTACTGTTCTATCCTGAACTTCGTAGCGCACTTGAAAATCTGGGTAGAGTGGCAGGCCAGGGACGAGGTCTGGCTGGATTAACGAAAGAGGATAATTTTCCAATCATCGAAGCCGTTGTAAATTCCACTTGTTCAATGTCTTCTAAAAAGATTGGAGCACTTATAGTAATTGAACGCCAGAATGCCCTTGAAGATATCATATCAACAGGTACCCGGATGGATGCAAAGCTAACAGAAAACCTGTTGGGAGCTATATTCTATCCAGGTAATCCACTTCATGATGGCGCGGCCGTTATACGTGGTGACAGGATCATAGCTGCCGGATGCACACTCCCGCTCAGTGAAAGCGTTGGAGTAGGCGCAGCTATACACACAAGACATAAAGCTGCATTGGGCCTTTCCGAAGTCAGTGACTCTGCGATAGTAGTGGTATCTGAGGAAACCGGCACCATATCACTGGCACACGAAAGCCGATTAAACCGTGGTCTTAACCAGAATACTCTCACAGAATGGCTGAAAACAATTCTGGGAATTGGACAAGATACAAAGACAGCTCAGATTGCGCGCAAAGTAAATGGAACTCTAAAGAAACGCAGGACAAAACCCCGATGATCAGGCATAATTGGCAGTGGAAACTGGTAGCCCTCTGTCTTTCTATTTTTTTATGGTCTTATGTAAATACACAACGGAATCCAAAGGCTACAAAACCGTTTACAGTTCCTATTCAGATAATGAACCTGGCCAAAGGTTATGCGGCCGATCTCTCAGTTCAGGATGCCACTGTACAGATTGAAGGGTATAAGTCTGTAGTCGACCAAATACGACAGAACGACATATCAGCTTGGGTGGATTTAGATACAATTACACCTTCCAACGGGGCAGTTACAAAGACCAAAACACTTAATGTCCGCGTATCCGGTATCCCACAAGAGGATATCAGCGCTACCGTGCTTCCAAAAAAAGTGCAAGTTACGGTCAAAATGATCGGTAAAAAGCTACCCGTTGAGGTAAAGTTCCTTTCCGCCCCCCCTTTGGGTTATACATATGGTGATCCGGACGTTAATCCTGCCAGCATAAGTGTATCCGGTAAGAATGATTATGTGTCACAAGTAAAAAAAGTAGTGCTGACTCTCCCACCAAACGCCTCATCAAATTCGGTGGATTCAGACTTCCCATTGGTACCAATGGATTCAAATGGTAACGAAGTAAGAGGAGTCTCCCTAAACCCACCATACGTTAGGTTGCGACTTGCCTTAAGAGAAGTGCCAGCAGCCAAGGAAGTCGTTATTAGTTGCAAATTACAAGGAAAACTAAAATCACCAGCTCAGTATAAAAATGTCACAGTAGATCCATCATCTGTTATATTGGAAGGCAGGCCTAATATACTCTCCGATATCAGCATGATTGAAACAGCTCCTATTAATGTTGAAGGAATGGATAAGACTTTCACCAGGCAGGTTAATCTGATTATACCCAATGGTACCAAAGTTAAGGGTACTGATATCGTAAGTGTAACCATAGAGATAGAATGAGTTTCTCGTAGAAACAGAGATCGCAGTATGCGCAGTTCACACTCAATAACCACCTGATGGAGGACATCTTGAAAAATCTGTTTGGAACCGACGGAGTACGTGGAACAGCCAATGTTGAGCTATCTCCATACCTTGCTCTCAAGCTAGGCGCTACTGCTGCTCATGTACTTATTGAGAGAAAACAGAACACCAGGGTTCTTGTCGGACGAGATCCCCGTATCAGTGGCGATATTCTAGAGTGCGCCCTCGTTGCAGGAATCTGTTCTATGGGGGTTGACGCGGTCATAGCGGGCGTTATACCTACTCCAGGGGTTGCTTATCTCACCTCGGCTACAAATGCTGCCGCTGGCGTAGTTATTTCTGCTTCACATAATCCGGTTAGAGATAATGGTATAAAATTCTTCGGTCCTGATGGATATAAACTCGATGACAGTATAGAACTCTCTATCGAACAACAGATAGACGATTTTGATTCCTTTCCACGTCCCCAGGGAGCAGATGTTGGCAAGGTAATGCTCCGGCACGACCTTGCATGGCAGTATGCCGGGCAGGTTAAGCAGAGTGCCAGGATACCTTTGGCTGGAATGAAGCTAATTATCGACTGCGCAAACGGAGCTGCGAGCGAAATTGCGCCCAAGCTATTCGAGGAACTCGGTGCGCGGGTAACCTGTATTAACAGCAGCCCTAACGGTATTAACATTAATGCAGACTGCGGATCACTGCACCCGGACAGGATGGGAGAATCCGTCCGGAAACTCGGTGCTGACGCAGGACTAGCGTTTGACGGAGACGCCGATCGCGTCATCATGTCAGACGAGTTGGGCAATGTCATAGATGGAGACCATATAATGGCTATCTATGGACTGTATCAAGCCAAAGCTAATGATCTGCCAGGCAATGTTGTTGTTGGTACCATCATGAGTAATATTGGCCTAGAGATTGCGCTCAATGATAATAATGTTAAATTGATCCGGGCATCAGTAGGCGATCGTTATGTTGCTGAAGAAATGAGATCATCAGGTGCTGTCATTGGAGGCGAAAAATCAGGACATATTATACTATCTCGCCACACCACTACCGGCGATGGTATGGTTACTGCACTGCAGGTTTTATCCATAATGATCCGCACTGGTAAACGATTGTCTGAGCTTGCATCACAAATGCATGAGTTTCCGCAGCTACTGGTTAATGTTAGGGTTTCACGCAGAGATGGTTGGGATCAAGAGCCGGAGATCTGCAGAGCAATCGCCGAAGTTGAGAGCAAACTAATAGGACGTGGACGAGTCGTTGTCCGCCCGTCCGGTACAGAAAAATTGATACGAGTGATGGCAGAAGGTCCGGATGCTCAGGAATTGGAAGAGTTGGTCAATTATATTGCTGATACTGTCAAAAGGATACTTGGCTAATCTGAATAATCACAGTTGAGAAATATCGCAAATATCCCTATTAAGTTTGAGACAAAATCCAATCGACAGCCGATTGCAGGTTTTCAGCTACATAGTCCGGTGGATACTTCATCGCAGACACCGTTTCACGGGTTGCCATTCCTGACATTACCAGTACCGATCGGCAACCTACTGATCTACCCGCTACTATATCCTTTTCATTATCTCCTACCATAAACCCCTTTTCAGGATCCAACTGGTGGTCTCGAATTGCTTTGAGCAACATGCCTGGTTTTGGTTTTCGACATGAACAATTCTCAGATTTAAGATGGGTGCAATATTGAAAAGATTCTATGTCACCCCCAGAAGCGTTTACCTGCCTGGTAATCTCTCTCTGTATATCTTCCAACTGCTCACATGTCATCATACCCTTGGCCACGCATTGTTGATTGCTTACTACAACAACCACATATCCTGCATTGTTTAACCTGGCGATTGAATCAGGTGAATAGGGGAACACTAGCAACTCATCAACGTTCTTGACGTAATCATCTCGGTCTTCATTGATCACGCCGTCTCTGTCGAGGAAAACAATCGGTCTCAGATTCTTCTCCATTCTATACTAAAAAATAAAGGTGGACACAATGGCCCACCCTCAGCATACTATTCTAAAATATTAGTGTCTAGATACTAGCCACTTCAATATGGCTATCAATTCCGACAACTCCGCTAGTCCGCAACACGATCTGTTGGAGTTTCATAAGTTCTTCCCGACTGGACACACTACCATCCACGAGAGCGATATTATGGCAAGAAACACTAACGTGTACTCCATGGAATGCTGAACCCAGTCTTGCTTTCAGCTCCAACTCAATATTGTCAGCTTCGCCATCATCAGGCACTTCCCTGCAGACCAATCCACCTGACTCTAATGTGCATTTCAGCACAGTCTTAAGAGTATCCGGAACCACGCATATGTCATTTACAACTTCATATACACCATCCGCACTATATGCTAGCTCCTCTGCAAATGACTTCTGCTCCCGAGTTTCGACTTCTCCCGTCAGATACGCAACCCCATCACGTACGGATGCAGTTATATCCAACAGCCCCAGACTCCTGTCCGCCATGAAATTTGCTTTGATTTGAACAGCTCTAAGCCCATCAGTAGCACTCATAGTTCATCTCCAGTTTAAACAATCACTGTATAATTCTCAATTCACCATTCACACATCGTAATCCTGCAAATCCATTACAAATTCATATTCTCATTGTTAAGCGATGCAATCTCTTCGGCAAGCACTTGCAGGTCATATCCTTCGTCCCGTATTCGGCAATCAAAATACAGGAGAAGAGTGACAATGGAACCTGCAGGCATCAATACTGCGCTTGTAATGACTTGTAGAGCTGAATTAATGATCTTGACCAGTAATGGAGTTCCACTTCCCTCCATCACACTCTTAGCCATCGCATAACTACTGGGTGCTGCAATAAGACCCTGTATGATAGATGTCACAATTACAACCAGAAATATAACACCAAATATCCTACCTGCTCTGTGGAGTGTAAGTTTTTGCGTCCTTCTTAATGCAGTGATAACGTTATTGCGCTCTAACACAATGCTCGGTACTGCCAATGCCAGCCTGGCTGATATATACGCAGGAATTATTACGCTGATCATTGCCACGATGAGTACAAATACTCCCGATACAAGTCCTGTGCTACCTGACATCAGAAGAGTAAGTCCCAGCACAAGAAGCAACCCCGGGATACTGCATGCCAGAGCAATTATTACCAAAATAACCAGATTGCTCAATATCATATTGGAAAGTATTCGCCATTTCATTACCTCAGCAAAACACCGCCGGATATTCACACTTCTCCCTAGATAACATTCAGACACAGCATATGTGAGAGCTCCTGTAACGATAGGGCCAGCAATTAGTAAATACCACGCAATTGATATAAAGAGGTTTGTCATACCGCGTAAATCCTGTGCATACATAAAAGCATGCTCACCGGACACGGTAGGATCAAGTATCATAGTGGGGATGTATAATATCGCTGCAATGCCTATGTATAGCCATGCGTTCTTTTTATACAATTCAACGGCCTCGTCAAGAATCTCTGAAGCCTTAAGGGGTCTCAATCTGGTTCGAGTGCTTTGGAGCATTCTATATCACCATTAACAGGAGACTGGAACTAACTCAAGAATATTATTCTTCAAGAACTGCTGGTATATTACAAACCCTTGCCAAATAGTGTACGAGCATTTCGAGATGTCAGAGTGGCAACATACTGCGTCGAAACTCCCAGTACCTGCGCCACCTTCTCGGCAACGTACGGGAGATACGCTGGCTCATTGCGTCTTCCCCTAAATGGTTCAGGCGTTAAATATGGGCAATCTGTCTCTATCAGTATTCTGTCCAACGGGCAACAGCGTAATGCCATAACCAGTTTACCGGGATCCTTGAATGTTATCGGGCCGTCGATGCCAATATACATACCCAACGCCAATACTTTCTGCAGTATTTCCTCATCACCCCCATAGCAATGAAAAACCCCTCCCACTATCTTCTTAGCTTTTGAAGATAAAAGGTGAATAGAGTCAGCAATGGAATCACGACTGTGAATGACTATGGGAAGATTCAATTGCGCAGCAAGATTCACCTGGGCTTCGAATGCCTCAGCCTGGATATGACGGGGACAGAAAGTATAGTGATAATCCATTCCAATTTCACCAATCGCCAACACCTTAGGCTGTTTGGCAAGTTCTGTAAGTAGACTCAGTGAAGATTCATCCACAGTAGCAGCGTCATGTGGGTGTATACCAACTGTGGCAAAAACACCATCAT
Source organism: Abditibacteriota bacterium (assembly GCA_942493375.1). Lineage (GTDB taxonomy): Bacteria > Armatimonadota > UBA5829 > UBA5829 > UBA5829. The sequence goes on from OW818698.1 coordinate 3,592,285, forward strand.
ATTGCCTGGCGAGTTGAACAGCTCTTCTACTGGAATGGATGTCATAGCCGCATACGATAATACGCTCAACTGATTTTTCAGCCGCACGCGCAATTACCTCTCCAACATCCTGGTTAAACTGTTCGTCATTGAGGTGTGCGTGGGTATCAATGTATTGCATGAATAATGAGCTCCATCATAGGTATCCATTACAAATCCGCACTGCATGTTATAGCAATGCATCTACTTAATAACAACTGACATGCCAAAATTGCCGCAAAAAAGCAGACTGACCGTATCATTAAAGTACCTGATAAGTAATACTTACTCTTGGGGTTGAAGTAATCCTGCAACAGGTCTATTACTCAGAAACATAGAGAGGAAATCATGCAGCAAGATCATTGCCCGAATAGGAATGAGAGCTCAATCCTACATCGTCAATGCCTATGTTTTCTTTAGAAACGTTATGAAGTTTGGCACCAGCATACTGGTTGAACCATTCTATTAATTCAGACTTATCTACAAGTGTCACCTGGTTATCTTTCATGCAGTGTTCAGCTGAGCTGGAAACATCACCAGGAGTGACTATACATCCGGAAGAAGCATTATATTGTCTGGATTTCAACATCAGGTTGTGTATCTCTTGCTCATAAATTGTTTCTGCAGTGCTGCGTCCGAATCTGAACAGGATTCGTTTTCCACCCTTCTCGGCAACAATATCAATTCCGCTTAAATCATTCACAGACGACCCTATAATGCGGTAACCTTGCTCAGTCAAAAGGCGCCGTGCAAGAAATGCATAGGGCTCCCAGTCCATAACCAATATCTGCGAAAGACTCTTGACCTGAGATACCAGGTGTAGTGTAGTCCAATCCACATCAGAACGATTCTTGCAGTATTCAGCAACTATTTTTAAAATGACTACTAGTAATAATACCCCCAAAGCCTCTATACCAAAGTTTGATAAATATTCTTTGGCGGTTCCGGCAAAGTCGGTGAGGATCGATAATAGCACACTTACCATTGAGCAGGGAGCCTCCATTGGGATTGGCAGAAGATTATTTTCTGTCCCTGGCGGGACAAGCATATTCACACCGACATAACTCGGACGCAAACCGGCTCATAGTGGTTGTTCCACACAAAAGAATTATGTTACAACAAAAAGATACATATATTGCATCTCAGTTTTCCAGTAGAGCTTGTAATAGTTGAGATAGCTCTAGCCCGGTTTATTAACCAAGCCCAGTTTTTTCCGGCAGTAGAGACAACAATTTAGAGGGTAAATACAGAGTATTTATACCGCAAATCATAAAAAACGCAGGCTAGAATAGATCCATTATCTTTTGACCTGATTTTTCGGCTTTATTGTTTTTTAGAATGACTGCAGGTTTATCAAATATCTGATCAAAACCATCTGTCAGCGCCGGCTTTAACCGACCCGCAAACTTGAAAAGTTTCTCAAGCAGCTTCTGTTTGTTTTCATCGTCAGCATAATCCTCAACAAGCCCCAGAGTGCCATCCTGGCGTTCATATACTTCAATAAACTCTCCGACCTGCATTCCTTCAGCCGCATGAGCAGCTCGTTTTTTCATTGAACTGGTAAATGTCTTGCCAGTAATGCGCTCTCTGCGTGCAAAACTCTCTACTGGCAATTTACCATCAAGTATATCCTGTACAATACCTAAATATAAACCCCTGATACCGGCATAATCGTTATTCAGCATCAAATCTATTGCACGAGAGATAAAATCCTTTCCGAAGGCTTCGTCGGATCTCGACCGCAGCGCTGCACCTTTGAATATCTTCTCCCCATCATATGTGACCAAAGCATAGTTTTTAACTTTTAATGAGACCATTGCCTTATATCGACCATCGTGAGCCAACCGTATTCCTTCAGGCAACTGCTTTCCTATATCTTCAATGAACTCTTGTTCGTTCTGTAGACTGTCTACTCCATCCGGAGCTTGAAAATAGACACCATCAGTATCTATCTCAATCACCCGTCCACCTTTATCTGAAATAGTATTCGCAATACTCTTCACGGTTTCTTGCCCGGAAACTGTAATTCTACTTGCTGCCTCGTAATCGTTGAAATTGAATGGTCCTCCAAGGTAACCATAAAAGGAGTTAATGAGTATCTTATACGACGCCTGAATACCATCCCAATGCTCCCTGGAAGCCTCTTCAGTAGATCGTTGAGCCATCTGCTTTGCTTCAATTCTACGTTTCGTTAGATCCTTCAAGGCAGGAAGGAAAATCCCAAGAGAATCAGACCGTGGCTTTATGTCCATCGAAAGCATTAAGGACGGATAGAGGCTCTCTACATCACATTTTACTATCCGCTTAAGCAGTCCCGTGGCCAATATGTCCGTATATCCACCCGGAACGTCCGTAGCTTGCATCGCCTGAGGTAGAGCAATCCCTTGTCGAAGATATTCTCTAATAAAGATAGAGTTGATCTTCTCACCATTTCCAGTGACGCTGACAGTCTCATAGTTTTCCGGAATCATACTTGTTAAGTAGAATTCCGCCTGACATACCAAAGCTGCAAGACTTCGAGTCTCCCGCACGTCCTGCAAGTTGTATATTTTTACTAGCTCAGGATCCGTCTTGTACAGACGTGATATTTCATTACCAGGAATGACAACTCTTTCTGGTTCAGCTAGACCAAGAACACGTGTAACCTCTTTTAGTCCGTATCTTTCAAGCCTGCCTCTGGTAACATCATATCTTTGGACGGCCAATAGAGTATCAATTATCTGCCTGCCTGCTATCTGGGCCGGAGTAAATGGTTTACTATACCCACCAATAGGACAATTCCTCTTCTGTCCAAATGTCAGGTTTGAACCATCTCTACCCAGACCAATCTGTACGCCGACTTTTTCGGCCCTGCTGGCTATATAAGGTAAATCAAAACCAAAGATATTGTGTCCTTCAATTACATCAGGATCGCGTTCCCGAAAAATCTGGACCAGGTCGTGAAACATATCATCTTCACGTCCTTCAAGTACCTGTTCCCACCCGGTACTGTCGGAAAGGCCAATCATTATAATCCGAGCATTATCATTATCAGGACCACAGGGTGTAGTCTCAATATCTAATTGCATCCGTAGGAGGCTGTCAAAGCTCATCCCTTTAAATAGGGTTTTCCCGGAATCCATAAGAAATTGTTTCTCAGGTGATGAAAAAGCTAGAACCTCACAACCGGCCTCACGCAGAATATTCCTGGCACGGCTAAAGGAACTCCAGTCGAAAAAGTGCAATAATCTGTTCAGTCCTTCACCTTCGAGTTCAGTTACATCGCTTTCGCCAGTTGCCAATCCCTTTATTAATGCATTCTTCTCAGTAACCAGCCATGGGCGAAATGCTCCTCTTGACTCCTGTATACGGCTATTTTCCCTAGTGTAGACAATTGCTTCGTTTCCAGGAACCGTTACGGCGACAATAGACTCAGCTGGATCAGAACCATATAATATTATCGAGTTATCCAATTTTGGCATTTTTTGCTAAGTCCTCGCGTACTGTGATTCTGAATAATGTAAATATATGATGAGTTTGTCACCAGAAATCTGATCTGTCAAGCAATTTCTTACGTATATTTATTAGGCTGGCAACCAAACTACGTACAAAAGCGAAGGTAATAGTCAACAGGTGTCGAATATAATAGTTGGATGTACTGGATTGACATACTGCCAGTATTCCATGGAAGACCAATGGTCAAAGAAACATCAATAGAGAAACTGATACAGTCCTGTGGTGATCAAGCAGGACTGGCAATAAATAATCGTACTATTGTAGGAACAAATAAATCTTTCGCCGACTTATTAGGCTACCCGAACCCTCAGGATTTGATAGGCGCTTCACTGTCAAGCATCACTGGCACCAATGATATTCTTATCCCAGGATTTCATCAGATTCCGGTTATGACAACCGCTGGATCTATACTCGAACTGGAAGCTACCTCCATTCCCTGGCCGGAGTCTATTGGTGTCTGGCTGGTGCTAATACGTAAATGTCCAGGATCACTTACTCCTATAACTGTAAGTAATACAGACTCCTTTGAACTAATACCCGAATACTACAAAGGAATGATCGAGGATCAGACAGATCTAATAGACCGTTTTCTACCTGATGGTACTATAACCTATGCCAATCAGGCACTCTGTCGATACATCAAACGCAGTAAGGAAGACCTGGTCGGTTCCAGTCTCTATGAACTACTTCCTGATGAAGACCTCCAACACTTGCTGGAAACTCTGTCTACAATTAGTCCTGAAAACCCAGTGGTCAATTTCATTCATGAAGTGAACATTCCAGGTAGTGATCAGGGATGGATACACTGGACTGACCGTGGTATATTCGACAGTGAAGGAAGACTGGTGGAATACCTGGCAATTGGCCAGGATATAACTGAAGCTCATAATACAGCAGAAGCACTCTCTAACAGTGAAAGGCTTTTCCGAGCTGCTTTCGAAAATGCCGGTGTCGGCATGTTACTGTTAACACCCGATGGTGAGTGTATAAAATGTAACCGCTACGCACAGGATTTATCAGGTTATACCTCAGAAGAAATGAATCAGTTTTCAAACAGAGTTCTCAACCTCAACGATGGAAGCTGCGTCATTGCCGATCTTCCAAGAGATTCGGTTACCAGTAAAGAGGAAACTATCCAGGTTGAGAGACGCTGTACTAAGAAGAGTGGAGATGATTTCTGGGCAAGGATGTCTATATCTGCTGTTAGAGATGATGATAAAAAACTTGTCTATGTCATTGCAGCGCTGGAAGACATTACAGACTATCGCAATGCACTTAATTCATTAAAAGAAGCAGAGCAATTCAGCAGAACAGTAATTCAAGCAGCCGGCCAAAGCATTATTGTCTACAATCCGGATATGAACATCCGGGTTTGGAACCACAGGATAGAGGAGGCAACTGGTATCAGCTCTGCTGAAGCTATAGGTAGATCCATTTTTGATGTGCTTCCATTCACTGCCAATGATCCAAATATTTCCTTTTTTTATGATGCATTACAGGGGAAAGAAACACGCAACGCGGAACTTATATACGAAAGACCGGGTATTGGAAATAAAGAATATGTAGAGATGAGTTTCAGCCCTCATTACAATTCAACAGGAGAGGTTATCGGCGTTATCCAGTTAGCACGTAATATTACCGCTGCCAAACAATCTGAGGCAGAATTGGTCAAAGCGATGCAGGAACTCGAAAATGCATATAAATTGCAAGCTATTTTCTTGAATAATGTCACCCACGATGTTCGGACTCCTTTGACGGCTATTAAAGGTTATGTAAAAATGCTGCTCGAAGGAATTGCTGGTGAGATCAATGACTTCCAGTCTCAGCTCCTTCAAAAGGTGCTTGTCAGTTCCGATCAGCTGCTTGAAATGGTCAATGACATGCTTATGGTCAGTAAGTCACGTAATAGCAAACTGACTCTGAACCCCCAAATATGCAGACCTGATGTAATTCTAAGCAGAACAGTATCCTCTATCTCTCCACAATCCCACGAAAAAGGACTAAATCTCATATTCAACCGAGTCGATTGTAGTAATGGATTATACGACCAGCAAAAAGTCACTATGATTCTGTTGAACATACTCGGAAATGCTGTTAAATTCACTGAGACCGGCTCTATCGAAGTGAGTATTACTAAATATGGTGAAGGTGTAGAGGTAATAGTGGCAGATACCGGTATAGGGATCGGAGAAACCAGTCTTCCCAGTATTTTTGATGAATTTGTTCAACTCGAGTATCCACGGGAGCACAAAAATCTGGGATTTGGTTTGGGATTGTCAATTGTGGCTAACATGATAGAGTTGATGAACGGTTGCCTGGTAGTATCCAGTCATAAAGGAACTGGCACTGCGTTTACAATCAGGATTCCCGAACTAAAATCAATATGATTTAACACTGCTGCTCATATATAGCGGCTACATTATGGAGGAAACACACTTATGGAAATGGGACACAAGGAAGTTAAGAAAGGGATTTTCAAGGCATATGATATCCGGGGGTTGTACCCGAAAGAAATACAAGATGACGATGCATATCGTATAGCTCGCGCATTTGTATCCGCTTTGAATTGCAAGAGAGTTGTAGTCGGTCACGATATGCGTGAGTCTGCAGAGCCTTTTGAGAATGCTACCATAAGGGGCGTACTGGATCAAGGAGCTGATGTTGTTCCAATAGGACTTACCAGCACCCCGATGTATTACTTTGCGGTCAATAAGCTAAATGCTGATGCTGGAATAATGTGCACGGCTTCTCACAATCCCGCAGAATACAATGGTTACAAGATGACAGGTCCCGGAGCAATTCCGAGTATCGCACTGGTCTCCAACGACGATCTCTGGAATATCGCTTGCGCCGGCAGCTTTAAGGATCCTGCTAAAAAAGGTCAGCTACTCGACGAAGAATATGTCTTGGATGAATACGTAGAGGCGGTACTATCCAGCACGGGTGTCCGTGATTTCGGCAACCTGAAGATGGTTGTTGACTGTGCAAATGGAATGGGGGGTCTAATCCTGCCTAAGATTTTTTCCGTAGTAGGGAATACTCCTATAAGACTATATTGGCGACCAGATGGTAGTTTCCCAAACCATGAAGCAAATCCATTGAAAACCGAAACAATGCTGGCACTGAGAGACCGCGTAGTCGATGAGTGCGCAGATATTGGTCTAGCATTCGATGGTGATGGAGATCGTGTGGCTTTTGTGGATGAAAAGGGTAACATCATACCAGGAGATTTCATTACCGCTCTGATTTCGCGGGAGATGCTAAAGAAGAAACCCGGTGCCAAAATACTCTATGATCTGCGGTCTAGCTGGTCAGTTAAGGAGGAAATCGAGAAAGCTGGAGGAGTTGCCGAACAATGCCGGGTAGGGCATGGGCTCATCAAAAGACAGATGAGAGAAGAAGGCGGGTTCTTTGGAGGGGAGCTGTCCAGCCACTATTATTTCTCAGATTTCTTTACAACTGACAATGGCGACCTGGCCATGTTGTATATCCTAAAACTCCTTCTGGCGGAAAATAAACCTTTGTCTGAGATTGTTAAGCCTATGAAGAGATATTACCACAGTGGAGAGATCAACTCAGAAGTAGGCGATATACCATGGGTCTTGAAGAACCTGGAAGCCAAGTATGGTCCGATAGCCAAAAGGAGCTTCCATCTTGATGGCTATTCTGCAGAATATGATGAATGGTGGTTTAATGTCAGAGCATCCAACACCGAGCCTCTCATCCGATTGAATCTCGAGGCTAAAACAAAGGAGTTGATGGACGAAAAAGTAGCTGAACTATTGGGTGAAATACGCAGGCAGTCCTAATCTGCATTATTCACTTTACTTCGCTCTTAACCGCAATATAAGCAAGAAGCTGAGTTAATCGTGAATAATACTAGCTGATCTGCAACACCGCCCAAGCTTGACTTTTGCCACTTTTGAGTGGTATTATAACCAGTCTATGACTGTAGTATGAAAGGAGTTCCTTGCCATGCAGATAAACGTCAAGGGCCGCAATTTAGAGGTAACGGATGCCCTTCGAAGCTATCTGGATAAGAAGCTTACGAAACTTGAGAAACACTTCCACGATCTTAAGGAAGCCAACGTAACGTTATCGATCCACAGAGGCATGCATATCGTTGAGGTGCAACTTGAGGGCGACGGCATACTGCTCCGCAGCGAGGAGCGTCGCGGGACCGATATGTATGGTTCCATCGACCAGGTGGTCGAAAAGCTCGAAGTACGAGCACGGAAGTTCAAAGGCAAGAGAGTGGGCAGAGCCATCGAGGAAGGCCCCAAAGCTAAAGAGATAATAAAGCAGAATGTAATGGCTGAAGCTTTCGGCGGGATTGCACCAGAGGAAACATCTCAATTAGCAGAAGAGGAACTGGATGCAGAAAAGCTCCCAATGCTGGTCAGACTCAAAAAGTTTGAAGTTCAGTCAATGCCACCCGAGGAAGCAGCTCTGCAGATGGAATTACTGCACCACGGCTTCTACGTCTTCCGAAACTCTCATTCTGATACATTGAATGTTGTATATAAACGAGAAGATGGTGATTACGGGCTACTAGTCCCGGTTTAAATAGTAAAAAATACCCAACCACCTAAGGAGTCCAACCGAATGATAGTTACAACAAAACAGCTTTTTGAGCAGGCATACGGCAAATATGCTCTTGGTGCCTACAACATCAACAATGCAGAGCAGACAATGGGTCTGTTCAGGGGCAACATTGATTCTAAAGCCCCATTTATTATCCAGATATCCAAGGGCGCCAGATCCTACACCAACAAGCTGATGCTTGAGGCTATGATACGCTCTGCTGACGAGATTTTCCCGGATGCTATATTTGCCGTGCATCTTGATCACGGTGATGAGGCCGCTTGCTATGACTGTATCGATTCCGGTTTCTATTCCTCAGTTATGATCGATGCCAGCCATGAGTCATTTGATGACAATATCGCAACTACAAAGAGAGTTGTTGATAGAGCACATGCTAAGGGAATCAGCGTTGAAGCAGAGCTTGGACAACTTGGTGGAGTCGAAGAGGACATTCAGGTCTCTGAAGATCAAGCCCACCTGACAGATCCCGATCAGGCTAAAGAGTTCGTAGAGAGATCCGGATGCGACTCTCTGGCTTGCGCTATCGGAACAAGTCATGGTGCATTCAAATTCTCCGGCGGCCAGGGACTCCATTTCGAAGTCATCACTGAGATTCAGAAAAGACTTCCTGGATATCCTATGGTAATGCACGGTTCATCCTCTGTTCCTCAGGATGAAGTAGAGCGCATAAACGCAGCCGGTGGAGCACTCAAGGGTGCCAAGGGCGTTGACGCTGCTCAGTATTTACCTGCAGCTAAACTCGGCGTCTGCAAGATCAACATCGACACAGATGGTCGTCTGGTCTGGACCAGAGTCCACCGTGAGATCTTCCGTGACAAGCCTGAAGTCTTTGACTTCAGACCGATTGGAAAGATCTTCATGGATGAATATGCAAAGTTCATCGCAAGCCGTAATGAACTTCTCGGTTCAGCTGGCCACCTTGACGAAGTCCGCGCAGCCGTCAGCGGTAAATAAGTATCTACACAGGCGCTATTCTGCGCTTTTGGAATATGAATGGGGAGGGGAAACCCTCCCCCCAATTCTCCACTTAACAGGACCACGGGGGACGCCCCCTGCGAGGCTTATATGATCTCCACTATCACACTAAACCCATCAATAGATAAAACAGTATATGTCACAAAACTACAGCAGAATGATACTAATAGAATCATTAAAGTAGAGATGGACGCTGGCGGTAAAGGAGTTAACTGCTCCAGGATGCTGAAGCGTCTGGGTTGTGACACCCAAATAGTGACACTGTTGGGAGGAGATAGCGGAGAATTCATTAAGACGGTTCTTAATCGTGAAGCAATACCGCTTTCCTATGTCGAAACTGCCAGACCAACACGCACATGTATAGCCATCGAAGAGCAAGGTGGTGTTCCTCCAACTACACTCAATGAAAAGGGTGGCCCTGTCGATCACGATGAACTCGTTAATCTTCTGGAGATGGTCAAGAATATAGCAACCGACAGCAGTTATGTAGTCCTGGGTGGTAGTGTGCCTCTAGGCCTTAACCATGATGTTTATAATGTCCTCATACAGATCTGTCTAGCTAAAGGTTGCAAAACCGTTCTGGATACAGATGGCGCTGCACTTGCTGAAGGCATTAAAGCCAAGCCTTTCATGATTAAACCAAATCGAGCAGAAGCTGAACGGTTGATTGGAAAATCTTTCACCACAAAAAATGATGTCTATTTTGGAGCCTTGAGCATCGCCGAAATGGGTATACCTCTTGTGATCATTTCTATGGGTAAACAAGGTGCTGTAGCGGCATACGAAGGATACGTATATGACGTCAGTTCACCAAAAGTGCGTGCTGTCAGCACTATAGGCTCAGGGGATTCATTTGTAGCTGGAGTAGTAGCTGCATTGGACCGCGGTGAAGACATACAGGATGCCCTCCGCTTAGGAGCTGCAGCAGGAGCAGCCACTGCAATGAGCAATGCAACTGAAATAGGCGCCAGAGCTGATGTAGATAGACTCTTGGGTGAAGTCAAAGTGACTAAGTCTAAGTAGCCTGCAATGTGAGGAGTTCCGCCGTGAATCTTCAAGAATTCAGGGAGCTTGTAAAAGCCGAGTTTGGCGATGACCTGCGCCACGCGACTCCGGCCAATGTTAGAGATTTCGCTATCCGCCTGGATACAGAGTTCTCCGAATTTAAACCTGGAGAACGAATAGACATCACCGCTCCACCACTAAGATCCTATGAAGAAGCCATCAAAGATTTCTTTGCCAGAATACTTGAACTCCCAAGCGATGTAGCCTTAATGAGGTTGTACGCCGTGGCACTGGACCTGGCATTTGCAGGAATAGAATCTGACTACGCTGAGAGAATGGCTAGTTTTTTCAGGGATTTGGAAGAGCAGTAAGATTTCTGAGGATTCCGTCATCCTGAAAAAATTGTCATCCTGAATGCAATGAAGGATCTGCTTTTCCAGCCAGTGACCGTGAAAAGCAGATCCTTCATTGCATTCAGGATGACAATTTTCCTATTCTATGTTTATCTTTATCGGTGTTCCCCCGTCAGCTACCTTGGCAGCTCTTGAGGTATAGTGGGTATGCAGAAGTTTATGTGACTTATGAGAAAGAGGTTTCTCCAGGAACTCTTCATAAAGTCTCTGAACAGCCGGATTCTCATGTGACCTACGGATCGGCATTGACTCATCTTCTTCGTATATAGCTGCTGTTCTAGCCTTGCGTATCTCTTCATTGGTAGGCTGTGGTTGTCCACCTCCACCAATACATCCGCCAGGACAGCACATAATCTCTATGAAATGGTAGTCTTTGAAGCGACCGCTCTTTATGCCTTCCAATACTTCTCTTGCATTAGCAAGGCCATGTGCCACTGCTGCCTTAACCTGCAGTCCGCCAACATCTATAGTGGCCTCACGGACGCCCTCAATGCCCCGTACAGCCTCTATATTGACGTTACCCAGCTCTTCACCCGTCAGCAGCTTGTAAGCCGTCCTCAGGGCCGCTTCCATAACTCCACCAGTGTTGCCGAATATGACTGCAGCGCCAGTGCTCATTCCAAGAGGATCGTCATATACGCCTTCAGGAAGTGTAGGCAGGTCGATACCAGCCTCTTTTATCATCTGTGCCGCTTCACGGGTCGTCAGAACATAATCAACATCCTGATAACCGCTGTCGGCCATTTCCGGTCTTTCGCACTCATATTTCTTGGCTGTGCAAGGCATTATCGATACACTTACGATGTCCTTAGGATCAATACCCATCTTTTCTGCATAGTATGTCTTTGCCAGGGCCCCAAACATCTGCTGTGGACTCTTGCACGAAGAGACATGGGGCAGAAGCTCAGGATAGTAATGCTCGATGAACTTCACCCAACCAGGAGAGCATGAAGTTATCTGTGGCAGGACACCACCCTCTGTCACTCTCTGGATAAGCTCTGAGCCTTCTTCCATAATAGTCAGGTCAGCGGTAAAATCGGTGTCCATAACCCGATCAAACCCCAGCATCTTCAGAGCGGTCACCATCTTGGCGGTTACTCTGCTTCCCGCTGGCAGACCAAACTCTTCACCTATCGCCGCACGCACAGCAGGCGCTGTCTGAACAACTACGTGTTTGGCAGGATCATATATAGCGGCCCAGACATCATCTATATGACTCTTACCACGCAGAGCGCCTGTGGGACAACGGTTTATGCACTGTCCGCAGTTTACACAGACAGCATCCGACATATCCCCGCCAAAACCGGCAACGATCTCAGAATCCCAGCCTCTACCGGAACTGTGAAGAGCACCTACACTCTGCAAAATATCGCATGTCCGTACACATCGTCCGCACAGGATACACTTTTCCGGATCTCTGACCACAGACAGACTGCTTACATCACTGAGGACTTCACGTCTTTCGCCTGCATAAGGAATGGAATCAACTCCAACTTCCTTAGCCAGTTTCTGCAGTTCACATTTGCCATTTCGGAAACAAGTAGGGCAGACCTGCGGGTGATTAGCCAGCAGAAGCTCCACTATAATCTTTCGAGCATCTCTTACTTTTTTTGTATGTGTCCGTACAGTCATCCCTTCTTCCACTTTGTAAGAACAAGCAGGAATCAAGTTTTTCTGTCCGTCGACCTCTACTACACAAACCCTGCATACGCCGTCAGGCAACAAGTCAGAGTGGTAACAGAGAGTCGGAATATGTATACCGGCACTGAATGCAGCTTCGAGGATACTCATCCCTGGCTCTGCTTTTACCGGCTGTCCGTTAATTTTAAGAGTGATTTTTGACATGATGTTACCTCTCAACCGCTGCCAGTTCTTTACACATGGAACATACACCCGTCGGGCAGACCTTATCTTTCAGGTGAGCCATATACTCATCCATATAAAGTCCAATGCTGCTCTTGAATGCAACAGAAGCAAACTGCCCCAGCCCACACTTCGATGTCAGAGACATAGTCTCCCCAAGAGCCATCAGAGTGTTCATATCTGCGGGAGTTCCTTCACCCTTTGTCCATGAAGTAAGTATCTCAACAATGCGTTTGGTCCCTTCTCTGCAGGGAGTACATTGTCCACATGATTCTTCATAGAAGAATTCAGCCACGTTGAGCATAACGTCTACAATGCATTTTTCCTCATTGAAAACTATTAACGCACCAGCTCCAGGAGGAAGATCCTCGGCACAGAGTCTTCTGTCAAGGTCCTTGATACCGGAAATTAAACCGGAAGGACCTCCCATAAAGACTCCCTTAACTTTCTTGCCACCCTTGATACCCCCAGCCATATCGTAAAGGATCTCTCTGAGGGTGCTGCCATATTTAACTTCGTAGACGCCTGGATAGTTGATATCACCGCAAGGTGAGAATATTTTCGTTCCCTTGCTGAGATCAGTACCCATATCGCAGTACCAGTCTGCACCGTGCTTAATGATATGTGTAACGTCAGCTATCGTTTCAACATTATTAACTACGGTCGGTTTGCCAAACAATCCACAGGTTGGAGGGAACGGAGGCTTAACTCTTGATTCTCCACGTCTACCTTCCAGAGATTCCAGCAGAGCTGTCTCCTCGCCGCAGATATATGCTCCTGCACCTTTGAATATATTGATATCAAAATCAAATCCCGAACCAAGAATGTTCTCACCAAGCAGTCCAAGCTCCCTGGCCATCTGAATAGCATTCTCTGTGTGAGCAACTGACTGATGATACTCACCGCGTATGTATATGATGCCTTCAGAGGCGCCTACTGCATATCCGGCTATGATCATACCTTCAAGAACACTGTGCGGGTCACCCTCAAGAATAAGTCTGTCCTTGAAGTTCCCGGGCTCACCTTCATCAGCATTGCATACAATATACTTGAGATCACTGGAGGCACCAGCTGTCAGCTCCCACTTCAAACCAGTAGGAAAACCGGCTCCACCGCGTCCACGAAGCATTGAGGCCTTCACTTCATCGATTACTTCAGACGGTTTCATCTGAGTAAGAGCTTTAGCTACCGCGTCATAACCGCCTTCGGCAATGTATTCATCTATACTGTTAGGATCAATCAGGCCGATATTCTTCAGGACGACTCTTGTTTCCTTGCCTCTGGGAGCAGGAGCAGAATCCACCACGGATGCTGTCTGCTCGGTATAGAGCAGTCTTTTCAAGGGTCTTCCCTTTAGGAGGTGCTCTTCTACCAGTTCAGGAATGTCAGAAGCCTGAACATCGCCATACACGATTCCCTCAGGATATACTATCAAAGCAGGGCTATGACCGTGTGTCCCAAGATCACCTGTTTCCAGGACTTTGATCTCTTTATCCAATCCCAGCTTAACAATCTCATTTACAAGAGCTTTCTTTACAGCAATCGCACCTTTGAGGACTGCCGGAGTGCCTGTGTCCACGAGGACGTGCGCTCGGAAGTATGCCATCTTACGCCTCCTCTCTGTATTTGGACAGAATAGATGGAACCTGCTCAGCAGTCAGGTTACCATATACATCATCATTGACCATTAATGCCGGTGCCACTCCACACAGTCCCATGCAACTCACCTTTTCAAAGGAGAACTTGCCGTCTTTGGAAGTCTCGCCAGGACCAATTCCCAACTCAGACTTAATAGCTTCCTGCAGTTGATGGCTCCCGCCAATGTGGCAAGGAGTGCTGTTGCATATCCGGACAACATTCTCTCCCAGCTCTTTGGTATAAAATAGAGAATAGAAGGTCGTGACGCCATGGACATGGGAAACTGTTGTGCCCAGGGAATCCGCCACATTCTCCATCACTTCATTTGAAATCCAACCAAACGACGACTGCAGGTCGTGTAGAATCGGGATCAGATATCGCACCTCGCAGCCATATTTGTCGCATACTGCCGTGACTTGATCAGTCACAGTAGAACTGCATCCACAATCACACATAGAATACCTCCGCGATAATTCAATGTATTGTAAAAGCTCCAGTTAACGAATATCCGGAGCATTCACGGCGTCAGAAAACTTTATAGAACGCCTTCTCGACAGAATCTGCCGAGACTTCATAGGTTCTTGAATCTAATACTTTCATTTCCGGCCGTGCAAATTGATTAGGTATTGCATGACGCTCAACCATCTCCACTCGCAAAGTAACCGGCTGTTCCACAACAACCAAAGGAATAGTTTCCATTTGGGAAATTGCTTCTATTGTTTTAATACGAATCAATTCGTGAGCATCTTCCAGAGATAACATCCTGGCTGATTGACACGATATTCCCTGTTTCACCTGACAAGTAACCACGCCCGGAATCCAGTCAGCAGCTTCTGCACAGGCTTTGTCATCACCGGATACCATAATCACCGGTTTGCCTTGTTCCCCTGTCGTTGCTGCATCAATTCCTATCTCTCCGACTTTTCTATCGTTGAGCCACAGGTTCTGTATGCTGACAGATGAGTAGGTGTGTTCCAATAACGCCCCCAAAGTACCTGCCATGGCGTGATATCCAAGCAGTATAACCGCATCAAGCTCTTCAAGAAATGGAAATCTGCGATCAGTTGGCCCCTGCAAGAGTTCAGCACGGTCGTCAAGCTCTTCAGTAACCATATAGTTACCTGCTCCATGACCATCGCGAATCAATACGCCTTCGGCACCTGCATCAAAACATCCCTGGATGCAGGCGTTGGTATCCTGAGTATACAGCCGTCTCCCTTCCGAGAAACGGCCGCCATCAGACATCACGAAATCGCTTCCACTAATCCCGCTTATTCCTTCCATGTCCACAAAGACACAGATTTTCATGGTTTTACAGCTGCTTCATCAGCTTGCTCTTCTTCAGGCATGTCAGACTTAGCTGTATATTTTGTATGTAGAAGCTCGTGTGACTTATGTGACAACGGCTTCCCGAGGAACTCTTCATAAAGCGCCACTACAGCAGGATTCTCGTGTGACTTGCGCATTGGGAGTCCTGCATCCTCACGATATATTGCTTCCATTCTCTTCTGCCTGATCTCGTCAGTTGTAGGAATAGGCTGTCCACCGCCGCCAAGACATCCACCAGGGCAGCACATTATCTCTATAAAGTGATAATCCGCTTCTCCGGCAACTATCTTGTCCATCAGTTTCTTGGCATTGGAAAGACCGCTGGCCACTGCAACCTTAACATCCAGATCACCGACCTTGACTGTAGCCTCCTTGACTCCTTCGAGCCCTCTTACCATAGTCAGGTTGATGTCTGCCAAAGTCTCACCAGTAACTACTTCATAGACCGTTCGCAGGGCAGCTTCCATAACTCCACCGGTTGCACCAAATATAACTGCAGCTCCAGTGCTGATTCCCAGTGGTTCGTCAAACATCTCCTCCGGAAGATTCGGGAAATCCAGACCCATCTGACGCATCATCTGTGCAGCTTCACGGGTCGTAAGAACCGCGTCTACATCGGGATTGTCCTCTACAGAGCACATTTCATCACGACCTGCTTCCATCTTCTTGGCGGTGCAGGGCATTACAGATACTACATACATGTCTTTTGCATTAATTCCGAGCTTGTCGGCATAATAAGTCTTTGCCAAAGCTCCGAACATCTGCTGCGGACTCTTACACGATGAAAGATGCGGTAGAAGAGACGGATAGAAATGTTCGATATAGTTAATCCATCCAGGGCTGCAGCTGGTCATCATCGGCAGTGTTCCACCGGTCGTTAACCTCTGCAGAAGCTCGTTGCCTTCCTCCAGAATAGTCAGGTCTGCTGTGAAGTCAGTATCAAACACCTTTGCGAAGCCTAATCTACGCAGTGCAGTAACCATTTTCTTGGTCACCAGGCTTCCCGCAGGCATACCGAACTCTTCACCAATTGCAGCGCGAACGGCAGGAGCAGTCTGACAGATAACGGTCTTTGTAGGATCATTCAATGCATCCCAGACCCTGTCAATATGACTTGTCTCACGAAGAGCGCCAACCGGGCATATAGAAACACACTGACCGCAGGCAACACACGCGACTTCCGAAAGGTCTTTCTTGCCGCTGGGAGCAATGAATGTATCAAATCCACGCTCCACGGGGAATATCTGACCAACGTTCTGAACATCCCTGCAGATTGTTACACATCTGCGACACAGAATACATTTGCTTGTGTCTCTGACTATCGATGGGGAGGATGTGTCCAAATAGGATGCAGGACTTTCACCCGGATAATGATTCTCCGTGATCCCCATTGTTTTAGCAATTGCCTGCAACTCACAGTTGAGACTGCGGTTACAGGTAGTGCATTCCTGCCGGTGAGCAGATAACATCAGCTCGATTACTGTTTTACGGGCATTGTGCACTCGTTTTGTATTTGTCTTTATAACCATTCCTTCAGTGGCCGGAAGAGCGCAGCTTGCCTGAAGCCCTCTTCCGCCCTGAACCTCTACCAGGCAGACCCTACATGCACCAATCGCAGTATGGCCTTCCATGTGGCAGAGGGTTGGTATATATATCCCGGCAGCTTTAGCGGCATCGAGAGCCGTGCTGCCTTTGGGAATCTGAACTTCAATACCATCTACCTTAACGGTGATCTGTTCCATCATTACTCCTCTACTTTCCCGCGTCGCAGCGAAGGCATCTGGCAGCCTCACGCAGGGCTTCTTCGCGAGAATATACAAGTTCTACTTCCGCCATACCTGAGCGTTGACCACAAGGCAGAGTCCGGGTTGGGACTCTTGGGGTCTCGATTATATCGTCAACATCCTCAGCCGGTTCCGGAATCTCAATGTTCTCTGTGTCAGAAGCCAGTTCACCGGTTCCTCCCAGATAACGATCTATCGATATAGCAGCCTTTATGCCATCGCCGATTGCAGCAACAACTGTCCATGGCCCCTGCACAGCATCTCCACCAGCGAAGACTCCATCAATGTTTGTCTTCATAGTAGAGCCCTGCACTTTTATGAGGCTCTTGGCCAATTCCAAACCAGCCGGCTCTGCATAAGCAACATCCGGTTCCTGACTGATTGCAGTAATGACAGTGTCAGCAGGAATAACGAACGTGCTGCCTTCGATGGACTTGGGCTTTCGGCGACCACTTCGGTCAAACTCCGCAAGCTCAAGCAACTGGCACTTCAGTGACTTAATAGCTCCATCTTCACCGATAGCTTCCAAAGGCAATGCCAGGCATCTGATTTCAATGCCTTCCAGCTCAGCCTCGTGGATCTCCTCGTGTGCAGCCGGCATATCATCCTTCTCACGTCGATAAAGAATGGTGACTTTCTTTGCCCCCACACGGAGAGAAGTTCTCGCAGCATCAATGGCAGCATTTCCTCCACCAACTACAACCACATTCTCACCAATTTTGATGGAGTTAACTCCAAGATTAACGTCCTTCAGGAATGTGATAGAGTCATATACACCAGACAAGTCCTCACCAGGTATACCCAGAGTCCATCCCTTGTCAGCACCGGTCGCAAGGAAAACAGCATCGAAGCTTTCACGCAGCTGCTCGAAGCTAATATCTCTGCCGATTCTGGTGTTGAGTTTAATATCGACGCCAGTGGCTTTGATCATATCGATCTCACCCTGCAATACCTTGCGTGGCAGTCTGTAAGGAGGTATGCAGCTTGCCAGCATACCGCCAGCAACTGGATCAGCTTCGAACACTGTCGGTGAATAGCCCATTCTGGCCAGCTGATAAGCACAAGACAGACCAGCAGGCCCGGCTCCTACAATACCAATCGGTCGGTTAGCTGACTTGGATATTCTTCTTGCTGGTGCCGGCAGATCGCCTTTTTCAGCCTGCTCTGCTGCAAATCGCTTGAGAGCACGGATCGACAATGCCTCGTCAACCTGACTTCTTCGGCACTTATCTTCACAAGGAGCATTACAAACTCTTCCACAAACTGAAGTGAACGGGTTTCTATCTCTTATCAAGCGCAGGGCATCAGTAAACCGCCTTGCTCCAACAAGAGATATATACTTAGGAACGCTGGTCCCTGCAGGACATGTGTGTGAACAAGGAGCTTCAAAGAGTGAATTACACACACAAGCCGGGCATCTGCCCTCTCTTATATGAGCTTCATATTCGTCTCTGAAGTATCTTATAGTGGAAAGGACCGGGTTCGGAGCAGTCTGTCCGAGTCCACAAAGGGAAGCATCTTTGATCTGTTCTCCAAGTGAGATCAGAAGTTCGATGTCGCCTTCCTGGCCAAGTCCGTGGGATATTCTATTGAGAATCTCAAGCATACGCTTGGTTCCGATTCTACATGGTGTGCACTTTCCGCAGGATTCGTCCTTGATGAAATCCAGGAAGAACCTTGCAAGGTCAACCATACAGGTGTTCTCATCCATTACGATCAATCCACCGGAACCCATCATGGCTCCAAGCTGGATCAAGGAATCATATTCCATTGGAACATTGAGCTGATCAGCAGGAATACATCCACCTGAAGGTCCACCGCACTGGGCAGCTTTGAACTTCTTGCCGTCCTTGATGCCTCCACCGATCGAGAATATGAGATCACCGAGTGATGTCCCCATAGGAACCTCAACCAAACCTGTATTGTTTACAGCTCCGGCCAATGCAAAGACCTTGGTTCCCTTACTCTTCTCTGTTCCGATTTTTGCGAACTCAGCACCACCATTGAGTAAGATCCAGGTGATGTCCGCATAGGTCTCTACGTTATTGAGCAGTGTAGGACAACCCCAAAGCCCAGAAATTGCCGGGAATGGAGGCCTGGGCCTGGGTTCACCGCGCTTGCCTTCGATACTTGCAATAAGCGCTGTCTCTTCGCCGCAGACAAATGCTCCAGCTCCGATACGTATGTCCAGATCAAAATCAAAGTCTGATCCCAACACACCTTTACCCAGGAATCCCCACTCTCTGGCCTGGTTGATGGCTGTTGTGAGCCTTTCAATCGCCAGTGGGTATTCTGCTCTTACATATACATATCCCTGATTAGCTCCTATAGCATAACCAGCGATAGTCATTGCCTCAATCACTGAATGCGGATCGCCTTCAAGCACGCTGCGGTCCATGAACGCTCCGGGGTCACCCTCGTCAGCATTGCAGAGGACATATTTCTGATCTCCCTTGGCATCGTGTGTAAACTGCCATTTAGTTCCTGTAGGGAAACCGCCGCCGCCGCGTCCTCTTAAGCCTGATATTTTGATCTGATCTATAACTTCCTGCGTAGTCATCTCTGCAAGAGCTTTGCCCAGAGCTACATAACCATCTTTAGCGATGTATTCTTCTATGTTTCCCGGGTCAATAGTTCCGCAGTTTCGCAGGACTATCTTTTTCTGCAGATTGAAGAATGGTAACTCTTCCATTTTTCGGAAGACTTCATCCTTGCCAGCCACGTGCATAAACTCATTTACAACACGTCCTTTAAGCAGATGCTCTTGAACAATCTGTTTGGCGCCTTCCGGTGTCAAACGCTCATAAAATATCCCTTCCGGGACAACCACTGCCACCGGTCCAAGGTTACAAGAACCCATACAACCGGTCATAACCACTTTTATCTCGTCCTGTAGACCGCAAGCTTCCAATTCTGAAAGCAGGGCCTGCGCTACATCCTGGCAACCGCAGGATACGCAGCCGGCGCCGGCACAGACAAGAACGTGGGATCTATAAAGCTTCTCCATATCGTCCCTCACTTACCGTTCCGGTATTTGCCGATAATCCCCGGCACCTTGTCGACCTTAACTCTTCTATAAATGTCTGGCCCAACAGTTACTACAGGGGCCAGTCCGCAAGCTCCAACACAGCGATTGATTTCCAATGTAAACTCTCTATCATCCGTTGTGTCTTCTACTGAAATACCTAGTTCCTGTTCGAATTTTTCCAGTACCTGCTTGCCTCCACGGACATAGCAGGCAGTACCCAGGCACACCCTTATAGTATTATCACCCCTGGGAACCGTAGTGAAGAATGAATAAAAACTCAATACACCATGAACTTCGCTTAATGGTATATCCAGGCCTTTAGCTATACGCTGCTGGGCCTTCTCTGGTATGTATCCAAAAAGTTCCTGAGTCGCGTGCAGGACCTGTATAAGCGGGCCCTTCACTGTTTTATGCTCTTCTATAATAAGATTGAGCTGCTCAAAAAGCTTTTCTTCCTCTTCTCTGGCTGTGTTTGCCAGATTTTCACACTCGCAAGAATGCGTTTCCAAAACTATCGCCTCCGATTACTGGTGCATTTGGAACTGAGTTTTGCACCATTCTATGCCATAAATCGTTATTGAGATTGCATATTGCTAAATCTTAGTGCCGTATTAAAACACGAGACTCAGTTACATATGCACTAGAAATAGAGGTTAGAAGTTGGAAGTTAAAGATATGTAATCCAAACCATCAACCTTAACCAAAATAAATTGCACGTACTCAGTTTCCGGTATTGATTACCCAGTCGCCGACTGTTTGACCGTTGATCAAATGCTGAGCAACAATCTGTCGGGCTTTTTCTGCGTTCACATACCCGTACGTCACTGTCTTCTCTCCAGTCTTGATGACATCAACAGTGGGTTCCTGCTCACACAGTCCTTTGCAACCAGTCTGAGTGACTGTAACATCGGTGATACCTCTTTTTTCCAGTTCGTCGAGGATCGCCGTCATAACTTCCCTGGCGCCTGCAGCAATGCCGCATGTGCCCATAGCAACCACAATCTTCGCTGACTGGCTGCCTTCACGGATTTTCATCTGTTCGAGGGCTTTTTCCCTCACCTTTTTGAGATCTTCTAATGACTTGACCATAATCACGCACCTCGTGTTTGATATTGATACACTGCTCCTCAGTCTATTCTGAGGTCACCTTCGATATTCTCTTCTATATAATCCCTGACCCATTTCAGGACTTCAGGTTCAGCGAGTCCTACATCCTGCAGATTGTCCTTGAGTTCTCGAGTATCAAGGATAAATTGCTTGCCGTCCTTTACATGCTTATATACAAAATCCATCTCTGGATTGGCTGCGATCAATGTTACCAGGGTAGCAGTTATATCCCCGAGGGGCAGCCTGTCTATGTGATCCAGTTTGAATTGAGCTTCAAGGACAGTTCCCTCTCCAGGTTCCGATTTCATCCGCAGCCATCCTTCACATTCTATTGTTGCCTGAGCAAACAGCGGGATACCCATTCCGACTCTACGAGTCGTCCGGGTTGTGAAGAACGGATCTTTTACCTTTTCAAGAGATTCCGGATTCATACCCTTTCCGTTATCCCCAATGCAAACCTTCAGAATATTTTCAATGCTGTGAGACTCTACAGATATCTCAACCAAACTTGCCCCGGCTGCTATTGAATTCTGCGCCAGATCCAGGATATTTAAAGACAGTTCACGCAATATAAGCCTCTCTGTCTCCCTGACCACGCAGAGCAAGTCTGACTTCATCCAGGGTGCGATGTTGCATCCGCAATATAGTCCGCCTCTCCCCGACAGCACTTAACCAATGTGCATCCGAACTGCGTATCAGTGTCTTACCTCTAAGATCCGAATACAATCCAATTGCTGCACCCGGTTCTATATTTGCCGAAAGCTCATAAGCATCGAACACGGACTCTTCCGGCAGGTACCCCAGCACATCAAGCAACCCTGTGCCGTGTTTATCCACATGTGAAGGAATGATCACTCCGCCGAGTTCCGAAGCCTCAGCATACACACGATCCAGCTCAAGGCTGGTCGGCATACTTATCGGTCTATCGCACAAACCTACAAACTCGTCTGCTTCATCAACTATAATCTGCTCCCCAGCCCGTTCATCAGATAACCTGATTTTTGGCAGAGCATCATATACTATCTTCTGCATACAAACAGCCAACTCCATGTTGTCGAAGATGCAAAGCACGTGCACGCCTTCCAGGGTCTGCACTTCCATACCCGGCAGCACCTTTACAGAACTGGACTCGCTTACGCGTATAACAGCTGCTGCATTCTCGCAGGAATTATGATCACAGATCGCTATCAAATCAAGTTCATTTAACTGGGCTGCTGCTATTATCAGACTGGGCAGCATCTCTATCTCTGCACATCCCGATAAAAGAGTATGGATGTGCAAATCTGCCTTAAAATCTGTCAGCAACTCTTAATTCCCAACTCGTATAACTTCCCTACAACATCGAAAAGTGAAGCATCTGTGGTAAAGAGCGGTATATGCTCCTCCTTTGCCTTCTCTCGCGTGTTATCATCAGGAGATATTCCCCCAGCAATGACTACTGCGACAAGATTGACCATTACCGCAACTCCCACAATATTCTGGTGCTTCTGATTGGTGATCCAGAGACAACCATCTCCACCTTTGGCAAGCACATCGCTCAATAAATCAGATGCATATCCGGATATAACTGGGGTATCTTCCCAATCATCACTTATCGGTTTCAGGTTCAGTTGGTTTACCAGTTGCTTCAGTGTCAGGTTCATTACTTCTCTTCTCTCCGTGTCCCATTGCCGGTGGAGCCTTCTTTGCCAACTCCATCATCTCACCGGCAAGAACAGCTACGCGTTCACGCAATTTGAAAACACAGTCCATTTCGCTGGCCAGACCTCTGACCACATCCTCTGCCAACGCCTGGCAGTTTGGTGCTCCGCAACTTCCACAGTCCAAACCCGGCAGACTCTCCAGTATCTGTTCCATCTGGAACATCTTCCGGATAGCCTCTGCCATGTCGTCATCCAGTTTCAAAGTTGGCCTGGGTTCAATCGGCCTGTCGTGCTTAAACCAGTGTTCATTCTCAAGGGTCTCTTCAGGCAAAGGTGATTGGGTTTTCTCTGGTTTTGCGGAAGACATTATCCTGACTCGTCTTCGAGTTATAAATGGATTCTCAACAGTCAGGACTCCACCAACACAGCCTCCAACACAGGCTTGTGCTTCGATGTAGTCAATCTCCTTGAGTTTGCCTCTCTCGACTTCCTCAAGGATCTGTATCACCTGATGTATGCCATCGACTGCAATCTGTTTTTCCTCACAGATTGCCAGCACTTCACCACCGGACCGTGCCCAGCCAACCCCACTACCGCTCCCGGTATGCAGCTTTTCTCCCAGCTTGTCCAGTTCCTCGAGATCCCGGGTAAGCCGGTCTCTGATTAGTGGATACACTTCAGAAATTGCAATGGCTCCATTTACTACTCTCTCTTCGTATCCTTCCGGATCATTGATCGCGCTGACCTTTCCAGGACAGGGAGTAATAAAGAACACTCCAACTTCATCATCTTTAAACTGAGTGGTTCGACGTGCATACCCTCTGGCAATCAATGCAGCGGCCCGCATCGGACTGATGACCGGCATAATGTGCCCGATAAGGTCAGGGAAACTAACCTGAATCAACCTTACAACTGCAGGGCAGGCACTGGATATCATTGGCCTTTCCGCCGGTTGTTTTTCTAAAAACTCATGTATTTTCTGCGCTGCCATATCCGCACCCAAAGCTACATCAACGGCATAATCGAATCCGATTGTCAGCAGAGCAGCCAGTACCCGCCTCGGTGGTGTTCCCTCCGGGAATTGACCATACAGTGCAGGTGCCGGAATTGCAATTTTAAACTTGTAATTGTCGAGTGCAGTCAGGGCATCAGCTACTACAACCTTGGCTTTGTTGGCACATGTCCGCACGCACTCCCCACAGTCTATACATCGTGTTTCAATTATGTTAGCCTTGCCATCCCGGACACGTATAGCTTCGGTTGGGCAACGTCGAATACAGTTGACACAGCCCTTACATTTGTCCTCTTTCAGATGGACTGAGTGAAAGAAGCCTTTATCCCGGTTCTGTCTAGGCATTTTCAAAAACCATTCTTACGGTTGTACCTTTACCGTGTTCGCTTGTCACTTCCATCACGGTAGCGTTGTTTTTCATATTGGGCAGTCCCATACCAGCTCCAAATCCCAATTCCCTTACAGAGTCAGGAGCAGTAGAGAACCCGGGAGTCATAGCCCGTGCAATATCTTCAATACCCGGTCCCTGATCATCGACTGTAACAATTACCTTATCCAGATCAGCGTCTAATAGAACAGTTCCTGACTTCGCGTGAATGACGACATTCATCTCTGCCTCATAACAAGAGATAGCCACTCTGCGAACGATATCCGATTGAACTCCAATCTGCTGAAGGATTTTCTTTACACGGCTGGATGCTTCCCCGGCTCCTGAGAAGTCACCGCCCTGTACCTTAAACTCAAAATGCAATGCCTTGCGTTGCTCTTCCATCTATTCATGGCCGCCGATCAACTCGGTTGAATGTGATTCCTCGGGACACATATTATTTACGCAGCCCGATAATCCAGCTTTATAGAGCCGTCCACAACTCTCATAGAGTGGAAGGGAGGAGAGTATGATAGTGAGTCCCATAGACTTAGCCAGATCAATAGTCTGTTCATCCGGACATTTGCTTCGGACAAAAACTATTGCTTTGAGGTCAAGCATTTCCGCTGTCCGCACTACCTGCGAATTGGTAAGTCCTGTAAGCAGGACAGACCCAGGTTTAGTGAAAGCCAGAGCATCACTCATAAGGTCACAACCACATGCGGTAGAGACATACTTATTTGCGTTGTCTTCTCCACACACCATTTTGCCGTCCAGCAGGCAGCAAACTTGTTGTATTGTTAGTCCATTTCTCGAGGAATCATCCATAATTTGTATATCTCACTGTGGCTCGTGATATTTTTCACAATCTTTCCTGGCAGTGGTGCCGAACCTATTGCGTTCGGCTGTAACACCTTGCTTGCCCTGTTCTCATTATAGATTGCGTCTCCTTGGTATGTCAACGGTATATTCGCCCATTCTGTGACATTATCCTGTCTAGCTGGGCTTAAGTGTCTGCAATGAGGCCATTTGTGAATATAATAACTATTTAGGCAGGCTTTCTTCCTGTTATTAGCCCGATTTTGTGGTATTCCGGTCATATTTGTGCCCGTCGCAACAAGCAACGCATGTACATCGTTTGAGCCAAAGGTGAAATAGTTCTTTATTAGTTAATTATATAACAGTATAATTAGAGAATATTATACTCTTTGGCTGTGGTTTTCAGAAAACTGTAATACTACATCATAAAATCAGTTGCATGACATATCATTCAGAGGCTCTTCGCAACCGTTGTACAATTAACCCGCTTGGTTTTAGCGGGTTTCACTGATTTTCCATGTCAGCAATCTGTCATTCTCGCGTGTGTAGGCTCTATTCTGCTATAATTCCTATCAGGAGAAACGTATGACAATAATTGAGAAACTTTCTAAAATAAGGCTTTTAGCCATGGATATCGATGGCACTCTTACAGATGGCGGTCTGACATTCCACAACGGACTGCAGCTTAAAGAATTCAATGTATATGACGGTCTGGGCATAAGACTCGCCCTGACCAACAACTTGCATATTGCATGGGTGACAGGAAATATCTCAGAAACCGTAAATGACCGTGCCCGCAGCCTGGGAGTTACAGAAGTCTGCCAGGGTGTCCAGAATAAATCCGAAGCAATCAAAGAACTAGCGAATAGACATGGTTTCTCTCTGGATGAGATTGCTTATATTGGGGACGATCTAAATGATTATCCGGCATTTGGAACTGCAGGATTCGGGTTTGCCGTAAATAATGCTGTAGATGAAATAAAACATGCCGCGGATATCATTACCGAGAAATCCGGCGGACACGGAGCAGTCAGAGAAGCTATCGAGACCATTTTTAAAGCAAAAGGCACATGGGAAGAAGTAGTGAAGAGTTATATAGAGATGCTGGAGTCCGATAAAGCTGCATCAGATTCGGGGAATGTTGCCTGATGGCTGAAATCACTATTTTTCATACCTCGGATTTTCACAGCAGGCTGGATGAAAATAGTTCAGATAAACTCGCTGCATTGAAAAAGTCCGTTCCGGGCAGCCTGCTGCTGGATTCAGGGGATGCTATCAAGTCAGGTAATATCACGTTCAACCCCTGGGGAGAAGCGATGCTCTCTCTAATGAACCGGGCAGGTTATGATGCTATGTGTGTCGGCAACAGGGAATACCACTTTATGGCAGGCCCGATGAAAGCGAAAACATTCAGAGCCGGATTCCCACTACTGAGTGCCAATATGATAACTAAAGGGGACAATCCGACAATAGAACCATACGCCGACTTCAATTGCGATGGTTTAAAAGTAAGGATTATGGGATTGTCTGTTCCCTGCGTAACAAAGCAGATGTTTGTCCACCACCTGGCTGATCAGTATTTCGAAGAACCTGTAAACTGCGGCGTACAAAAAGCTAATGAGCTGAGAGAAGGTTGCGACCTGCTCATTGCACTAACACATGTCGGCTTGAAAAAAGACACTGAGCTTGCTGAGAAGGCAGGCGTGCTGGATTTGATCCTGGGCGGACACACTCATACCATAACTGAAGAGCCGCTCAAAGTCGGAAATACAGTAATTTTACATCATGGATTCCATGCTAAAAATGTAGGCAAGGTGACCATCAAATTCGAGGATGGAATTGTTGACGTGCATAACCAACTCCTGGAACTGAGGCCTTAGCAGATGCTGTTCGCTTCAATAATCATCGCATCAGCCATTGTGCTTGCCGGTCTTGGACTCATAACCCTCGGCCGCCGTCTTTTCAAGAGTGCTGGCCCAAAATCCATATTGACAGACACGGCCCTCGGTATCGGTGGACTCTCACTGGTCATCCTGGCATTTGGAGCACTACAGCTCTATTCAGGAGTCAGCAAGTATATTTTGCTGGCACTGTGTGGAGTCCTCGCTCTGTTCGGATCCTTAAGGGCCATATCAGAACTCCGTAACAAGCTCAAAGCTAGATCATCTAGCAAACAGAAACTCACGCTTAACAATGTACTACCTATATTATTACTGGTTGCAATAGCCTGTGCCGTACTGCTTGCTGGTTCAGCACCCCCTGCAATGGATGACTGGGACACCCTGGCTTATCACCTGACTGTTCCCCGGCTCTATATCGAACACGGCGGACTGTATTATATCGACTTCTCATCCCATTCCAACTTTCCAATGCTTCTTGAGATGCTTTATATCCCGGGTTTGATGCTGGAAAATCCGGTAGCTGCAAAGTTAGTGCATTTCATCATAGGCATCTTGTTTGTCCTTGCTGTTATTAGACTGACAGAAAAACACATACAACCAGGAGCCGGATACCTTGCCGGAATAGCCACAGCAGGCATACCTATTGTAATGTGGGAAGGAACGACCGGATATATCGACCTTGCCACTGCACTGTACACAATATTAGCCGTTGAAGCTTTACTCAATATGCAGGATGAAAATAAACCAAAACTTGCACTGATTGCAGGACTCTTTGCCGGATTCACTGCATCTACAAAATTATTGGGGACTGCCACTATTTTGTTAATTGGAGCCTGGCTCATAATTCAACACCTAACTTTTCGTAGAAAGTCACTGGGCCCTGTTCTACTCTGGTTCTGCCTGGGAGCTATTATCTGTTTGCCCTGGTATCTGCGGACATTTATAAACACCGGTAGCCCCGTCTTCCCATTCTTCTACTCTATCTTTGGCGGTAGAGACTGGAATACTGAGCTCGCACAGACATATACTGCCAGCCAGGCACATTTCGGTATGGGACACGGATTACTTGATCTTATAAAGCTGCCATACAACATTACTGTCTTTTCGGAAAGGTTCTACGATACCCCAGGTTTGCATGTTGGTCCGATCCTTCTTGTTGGGCTTCCTATGCTGTTGGTATTAATAAAGCACAGGACCAACAAGACTCTGGGGCTTGCAGGATTTGTAATTGCCCAGGTTCTATTGTGGTTTGCACTGACCCAACAGAGCAGGTACCTTTTTCCGGTATACGGATTACTCGCAGCACTTTCTGCCGGGCTGGCTTATAAAATGGAATCTTTGAAGAGCCTCAAAATGGGACTTTGGATAATATTCACAGTGACTGCACTGTGCGGACTGTATACTATAATTCCATTAGCAACAGACAGAGCCGCAGTAGCGTTCGGTTCTGAAACATCGAATGACTACCTCTCACGGTCGGTGGATGTATATAGAGCTGATAATTATATCAATGAGAATCTGCCAAAAGATGCGAAAGTAGCTCTGTTCGGGGATACACGTGGATTATACTTAAATCGCGATTTTGCCTGGGCTGACTGGGGACACAATACCAGGTTCAGCAGAAACTACACCAGTGCAGCTGACCTGGTAGGATATCTCCGTTCTCAGGGGTTCACGCATACCCTGGTCAATCTCCGTTTCCTGCCCAAAGATCACCACGGTCCTCTGGTTGTTGATGCAATCACACAAGGCTTGCTGGTGCAGGAATACCCATCATATGGATCAGGTGCGAAAGTCGGGGTCTACAGTATACCAAAATGAAACTAAGCGTAATCATCCCGGTCTATAATGAGGTCGAAACTATAGAAGAAGTTATAAGGCAGGTCCGCGCCGTCGACCTGCCTATTGAGATAGTCATTGCCGATGACTGTTCTACAGACGGCAGCCTGCCGATCCTCCGCAGCATGACCGATATAACTCTCATCGAGTCCGCAACCAACAGGGGCAAAGGAATGGCCATCCGCAGCGCTCTATCCAAGGTAACCGGGGATATAGTAGTCATACAGGACGCTGACATGGAATACGACCCCCAGGACTTTCCAAAACTGGTTCAGCCTATAATAGACAACAAAGCCGACATTGTCTACGGCACCCGCTTTGTCCCGAATAAACCCAAGATGAAGCTAGCCAACTATCTTGGAAACAAGGTCTTCGCTTTCATTGCAACAGTCCTTTACAAAACCAAAGTTACAGACGAGGCAACCTGCTATAAAGCCTTCAAAACAGTAGTCCTCAAGAGTATAGACTTGCACTGTGAAAGATTCGAATTCTGCCCGGAAGTCACTGCCAGGCTCTTGAAAAGAGGGTATCGCTACGCCGAAGTCCCCATCTCCTACACCCCCAGAACCCACGCGCAGGGCAAAAAAATAACCTGGCGAGACGGTATAACCTGCATCTGGAACCTGTTGAAGTATAGATTCACAGGATAATTTGTAATGATCAAACCCAACCCCAACCAGTACCTGCGAAATATCGCCCTGAAACGAGAGATCGTGCCATCATTCAATAGCTATCCCTTCTGCATCCCGGCAATTCGCAATCTGCACGTGCTTGATCTGCACCCCTGTGAACTTAATAAGGCAATTGCTGAGTTATCTTTACGGTTTCGAAGTGTCAAAAGGAGAGATTTGCGAACTCTTACACGAAGTTGCTCGAATGGGCAAGGATGAATACGCGAATATATTGAATAAGGTTCGCGGTTCTCCAGTAGTTCATGGTGACGAGACTGGTTGGAGAGAGGATGGAGCCAATGGCTATGTGTGGAGTTTCTCAACTCCGCAAGAGCGCTATTTCGTCTACCGTCACAGCCGTGCATCGAGCGTTGTAAAAGAGGTACTCGGTGACGAGTTTATTGGAACACTGGTGAGTGATTTCTACGGTGCTTACAATATCTATGATGGCGTTAAGCAACGGTGATGGGTTCATTTTCTGCGTGATCTGGATGCTCTTGTTGATAAACATACTGGCGATACCTCTGTGGTAGCTTGGGTGGATGCCATATATGACGTGTATCGTCGAGCAAAAGAGACAGTGAATGCAGGTTATACCGATACCGAACGTTGATGGCTACGACAGGATTTCGAGTGTGAGCTTTTAACTCTGGCACAACCCTACCTAACACAGAAGAAAGCCCCCAACGAGTACTTACCCAGCGGATAGATGGATTTCTCGGAGAGTTATTCACATTCGTACAATGTCCCGAGGTGCCATCCGAGAACAATGCTGCTGAGCGTGCTGTTCGTCCTACTGCTATAGCCAGAAAAGTAAATGGAGGAACACGTTCACCTCGTGGAACCGAAACAAATAGTATTCTACGGAGTTTGTTTGAGACATGGAGCTTGCAAGGCTGCAATGCTTTAGAGGGTTGCAAGCAAATGATTATGACTGCTAATAAAGCTGTAACTAAGGCAGGTTAGAAAATCAGTTACGGGAAACTGAACTCTTACACTCTTACGCAAAAGCTTTACTATGACAGCTGGTTATGACATAATATTTTGTTGAGACTAAAATCAATATTGTGTGCCAGCAAGTTTTGCACGCACCGTTAATAAGATACGAATAGGTTAAGGATAGAAATGAAAAGGAAAGAAAAAGTAGATCAGACAAAACCCTCGGAATCTACCGAGTTTGAAATACAGCAGGAACAGCAATTGGATCAAAATGACGAAGTAATCAATTGTGATTGTTCCACCGAATCTTCAGAGACAATGTCGGATGTAGAGTTCCTGCAGGCACAGGCAAAACAACTTATGCAGGATGTTGAAGAAGCCAACAACAAGTATCTGCGTTCTCTGGCTGATTTTGACAACTTCCGAAAACGCCAGAGAGAAGAAGTTGCGCGTCAGATATCCTGGGCTCGTGAGAACTTACTATCTCAGATGATAGGGATATCGGACAACCTGGCTAGAGCTCTAACTGCAGCCAACGATTCACGTGACTTCGATTCCCTACTTGAAGGTGTGGGGTTAACACTCCGCCAAATGGTTGAACTGCTTAAAAAAGAAGGTGTCGAACCGATTGAAGCTGAGGGGCAGGAATTTAACCCGGAACTTCACGAAGCTATGATGCGCGACACTTCCGGAGAGCATCCTGAAAACATCATCATACAGGAGTTCGAAAAGGGCTATACTTTTGACGGAAGAGTTATACGCCCATCCAAAGTTAAAGTCTCCAGCGAAGAATAGCTGTCCTAAGCAATCCCCATTAATTGGGGGATTGTCCGATAAAAAGCAAATCTTATTTAGAAATGACTCGGCGGTCTGCAATGATGCAAGCTTGCCGTCTTTTTGTGTGTACAATTACGCTGCGATTAATAATTACATCGACTTACAAATTTGACTATATAGCACAGGTTATTGACATATGCTTCGATCTGAGTGACAAGCAATGCATCCAAGTGTTAAACTGCTTCAATAAAATCAAGGAGAAAGATACATTTGTTAGCACGCATTCGTGGTTTATTGATTGGAAAACCTATACCCACTTCTCGGCAAAAGCATGAACGTCTCAGCAAGTTCTTTGCATTACCTGTCTTTGCATCAGATGCAATATCATCCAATGCATATGCGACAGAGGAAATCCTGGCGGCATTTGCTATTGCAGGTGCGGGATCTATTGCCTGGAGCCTGGGTATCCCAATAACCGGAGCTATTGTTGCCCTGTTGGCAATTGTAGTTGTTTCATATACCCTGACGATCCATGCCTACCCACACGGTGGTGGAAGCTATATTGTAACCAGAGAGAACTTGGGAACCAAGTGGGGACTAATCGCTGCAGCAGCATTACTTACTGACTATGTATTGACAGTTGCAGTTAGTATTTCTGCCGGCGTGGCGGCTATTACATCTGCCAGGCCAGAATTGGCTGAATACAGCATAATGATGGGTGTGGGATTTGTTGCATTAGTGGCATTCATGAATCTCAGAGGATTGCGCGAATCAGGAATGCTGTTTGCCGTTCCCACATATGGTTTCGTTTTATGTGTATCTGTAACGATAATAGTAGGCCTGTTTAAGGTCTATTCCGGCCAACCTATTGTTCCAGTTAATGAAACATTCCCAATGGAACATCAAGTCACTGGTATGGCCATGGTATTTTTGTGCATGCGTGCTTTTGCCGGTGGGTGTTCTGCTATGACCGGAACCGAAGCTGTAGCTGACGGTATTCCTGCATTTAAGGCACCTGAAGCAAAGAATGCTTCTGAAACCCTGTGGATAATGGCTGCAATCCTGGCATTTCTATTCCTAGGTATATCAACTTTAGCATATCATTATAAGGCTGTCCCAGTTATACACGGTGGACACGCTGAGACTGTCCTTTCCCAGATTGCTCGTGGTGTATTCGGTAAAGGATGGTTTTATGGATTTATTCAAGCTGCCACCGCAGCGATCCTGGTTCTTGCAGCCAACACAGCGTATCAGGACTATCCCAGACTGAGTTCGATTCTGGCACGAGACAGGTTTGCACCAAGACAGTTTGCACGAGTTGGAGACCGTCTGGTTTTTAACAACGGAATATTGGTACTAAGCATCCTGGCTGCAGGCTTGATCATTCTGTTTAAGTGCAAACCACATGCAATGATTCCGTTATATGCCATTGGGGTATTTATTTCCTTCACCCTGTCTCAGTTTAGTATGGGATTGAGGACTTTGCGAGCAAAAAAGCGCCATTGGAAAGTTCTGTGCGGTATAAGCTTTTTTGGATCATTTGTAACGTTTGTTGTTTCTGTTGTTACTGCAGCAATGAAATTCACTGAAGGCCCCAAAATACCTATAGGGGACTTTTCCATTCCAACTGGCGCATATATTGTCTTGATAGTCATTCTCCTTATGGTGTATACACTTAGTAAAATCAATAATCACTATTTGGAACTGGGTCGCCAGCTTAGAATCGATGATTTCGAAACAGCGGTTCCTTTGGTTCGTTCCACTGCGATTGTATTAATCGGCGGTGTACACAAGGGGGTCCTTGGAGCACTAGAATATGCAAAAACTCTATCTCATGACTGTCGGGCGCTGTATATAGAGATTGATGCGAAGGAAACAGCTCTGGTCACTGAGCGTTGGGAAAAGCTGGGGTTAGATATGCCGCTGGTAGTGCTTGAATCAAAATACAGATCAATGATAGATCCCGTTATGAAGTATCTAGAAGAAGCAAAGAAGGAACGCGAGCATCACGTTATCACTGTTGTCTTACCTGAATTTGTCCCAAGAAAATGGTGGCACCAATTACTCCACGGACAGTCCGGACTTATGCTCAAAGTTGCCCTGATGCTCCGCAAAGATATAATTCTTACAAACGTAAGATACTATTTGGAAAAGTGAGTCTTTATATATGATAATCGAAGCAAGAGAAGATACTATTACCCTTCGGGGCAATATGCAGTCCAATATATGGCCTGCCATTCAAGCCGCCGCCGCACTGCTGCTTGAAGACCACCCCACAGGGATCATTATAGATGCATCAGGACTGGATAAAGTCACGATTGATGGAGGAGTAACCTTTGTAGATGCCTCCAATTACATTGTCAGCCACAATGCCCGTATAGTCGTGACGGGTATGGATGAAGAGGTCCTGGAGATCATTAAGCAAATTCCAGGAGTCCGTTCTCAGCTCCCTCTGGCATTGAGTATAGAGGAAGCTCGTGCATCATTAGCCCTGGAAGAAATCACTCCTCAGCGTGGTAGAGCTCGAATTGCGGCATTGGTCCCACTGGTTGGTAGATGGAAGCGCGCAATTTTCCATGCAGAGAAACTGGCCATCGGTGAGAACTGCGAAATCCACCTTTTAGAAATGATTAAGGTCCCTCGCAATCTTCCGATTGGAACCCCTATGCCTGATTCCGAAACACATTGCCAGAAGAAACTGGATACTGCAGTTGGGATTGTTAAGAAAGACCGTGTTAGCGCTTTTGGACATATTGAACGCGTCCGCTCGTATAGAGACGGTACTTCTGCTTTTGTCCAGGAACTTGATGCGGGATTTGTTGTTTTGAGTATTGATCAAACAAAAGGTGATGATCCTTACATAGAGGATTATAAGGGTCTTGACATGCTACAGACCGCCGAATATGAGCTGTCAATCGTAAAAGGTGGCCCATCTGACCATAATGAAGTTCCTAAAAACGTGCTGGTACCAGCTGTCGGTGAATGGAAACATGCGCTGGAACATGCATGCAAATTGATCGTTGGTGAGTCTGCTTCCCTCACACTGATATATCTCATCACGGTCCCCAGGAGTGAAGCCATTGACACCCCGAAACCTGAAGCAGATTTGTCTGCATCTGACAGCATAAAAGAAGCTGCCCGTATTGGAAAACGCTATGGAGTCAAAGTTGACGTCAAAGTAGAAAGAGTCCGCCAGCCAATAATTGCATTCATGAGACTACTTGAACCTATGAAAGCTGATATGGTTGTCCTGGGGCTTGGTTCCAGGACTGATCTGGATGCTTCAACAGCAAAATCCATTGCTGAAGAATTGATGCGGAGCACCTACTGCGAAACCGTTTTCCTGAAAGCTATCGAACGATAAACCTCTGTCATCCTGAGGAACGAAGGATCTGCTTTATGAATAAAAAGCAGATCCTTCGTTCCTAAGGATGACAATGACACATTAAGAATGACAGATATTATTCCTCTTCCACTGTTTTCTGCGCGAACTGTGCGTAGTAGAGTTTACTGTAGTGTCCACCAGTGTTAACCAACTCTTTATGGGTTCCCATCTCCCCGATCTTTCCATTCTCCAATACGATTATTCTGTCGGCTTCAAGTATTGTGGAGAGTCTGTGCGCAATACAGAAAGATGTTCTGCCCTGGAAAAGAGTTCGCAGCGCGTTCTGTATGAGTTGTTCGGTAATAGCGTCTACACTTGATGTAGCTTCATCCAGGACCAGAATTCTTGGATTGGCCAACAACGCTCTTGCAAAAGATACCAGTTGCTTCTGCCCTGTTGAAAGTCTTGAACCACCCTCGCGGACATCGGTATCATATTTGAGTGGCATTTCCATTATAAAGTCATGAGCTCCGACCATAATGGCAGCTTCCTTGACCTCTTCGTCAGTCGCATCCAGCCGGCCATAACGGATATTGTCTTTCACACTACCCGAGAACAAAAAGCTCTCTTGTAAAACTATGCCCATCTGTCCACGTAGAGAACGCAAGGTAACATCCTGAATATTGATTCCATCAACTTCAATTGCACCGGACTCGATATCGTATTGCCTTGGAAGCAGGTTGATAATTGTACTTTTGCCTGCACCTGTAGGTCCTACAATGGCGATGGTCTCTCCGGGTTCAGCAACAAAACTTACGCCCTTCAGGATCTTGGTCTCCGGGTTATAGGAGAAACAGACATCTTTGAATTCGACTCTACCTGATATTTTTGGAAGTAGAATCGCATCGGGCTTATCCTTGACACTGGCCTCAGTTTCAAGGATATCAAAAATCCTTTCAGCACCAGCCATTGCC
Source organism: Abditibacteriota bacterium (assembly GCA_942493375.1). Taxonomy (GTDB): domain Bacteria; phylum Armatimonadota; class UBA5829; order UBA5829; family UBA5829. Next base: position 3,627,812 of record OW818698.1, read on the forward strand.
GCTTGCAGGACGGTGAAGAAGTTACTAATGTTCTGAACAGGGGCATAGAACAAACCTACATAGTATATGAAAGCCACAAATCCACCGAGAGTCAGGTAACCATATTTTACCTGTAGACCTCCATACCAGAAGACCATACTGACTCCGACTACAGTGATAACAGTTATCACCTGACCGAATATGTTGGACACAATCACCGAGTGCATTACCGAACGCATGGTAATACGACTCACTTTTTTGTATGCAAGGAGATTTCGTCTCTCACGGGAGTAGCTCTTAATGATTCTGACCCCGGTAATATTTTGAACAATAGCTGCAGTTACAGTTGCAGCTTTTTTGCGGACATCCCTGTAGGCGTCCCTTACCTTCTGCCTGTAACTTATTCCGAAAATCAGAATAAACGGTAGTAGTGTGGCAGTCAGCAGTGTCAACTTGAGATTCATTGTTGCCATTATATAAAAGACTACAATTGCAGTAATAAAGTCAGTGATGAGGTTCAAAGCACCGGATGTTATCAGACCGTTTAGAGCCCCAACATCACCCATTACTCTGGAAATAACCCGACCGACTTCTCTTTTATCGAAAAAATCCAGACCAAGATACTGGACATGGCTGAACATACGGTTGCGCATGTCGTTAGCTACATTCTGCCCCAAGCTTGTAACTGCTAATGATTGATAGTATTGAAACAGCCATTTGAGCAGATATGAAGCCAGGTAGGCAATCGCCATCCATGTAAGCATAGAGACGTTTCTACCCTTTATGCCGCCATCAATAATTGTTTTTGTTATATAAGGTGCAATGACGTTTGTTCCGGACAAAAGTCCCAGAGTCACAAGCGAGACTATGAACACATTCATGTGTGGAATAACGAATGCAAACGCTTTTCTTGTAAGCTGCCAGTCAAATGGCCGCGAGGCCACTTCATCGTCAATGATTTGTTTTGCCATAACCGAACCTATTCTTCCAAATGTCCCGCTTGAGCATCTGCACCAAACTGCATTTCATATATTGTGGAATATCTTCCACCCAAAGCTAATAGTTCGTCGTGTGTGCCGGATTCCATGATTCTGCCTTCATTGAGAACAATAATATTGTCCGCCCCCATAACTGAAGAGACTCTTTGGGCTATTATTATTGTAGTCCTCGATTTAGCGATAGACTTCAGCGCATTCTGGATTCTAGCTTCAGTTTCCGTATCTACTGCGGAGGTTGAGTCATCCATTATCAATATGCGTGGGTCCTTTATAATTGCTCTTGCTATCGACAGACGCTGTTTCTGTCCTCCTGACAGGTTAACACCGCGTTCTCCCACTTCTGTATCGTAGCCTTCAGGCAGCGAGTTTATGAACTCATGAATATCTGCACTTTTTGCTGCCTCGATGATCTGTTCAATATCAGCAGTAGGCTTGCCATATGCAATATTCTCAGCAATGGTAGCGCCAAAGAGGAAATTCTCCTGTGCTACTATTCCTACATGCCTGCGGATGCTGCCTATGGTATACTCTTTGACATCCCTACCGTCTATCAAGACCTTGCCATTCTTACAGTCATAGAAACGGGGGATCAAACTGATAACTGAAGTCTTGCCCGATCCGGTCGGCCCCATTATCCCGACTGTCTGCCCTGGTTTAATATCAAATGAAATATCATGAAGTGCATTTGTACCGTCTGCGTATGTGAATGATACATCCTTAAACTCCACATGCCCTGTACATTCTCTCATTTCGACATGTCCATCCCGAAGGTGTCTCTCCGGTTTGGTATCGAGTATCTCAAATATTCGATCACCGGAAGCAATGGCACTGCGTATGATAGAAATCGCATATGATACAAGTGTAATAGGTCCGACTAATAATGATAGATAAGTATTGAAAGCTATCATCTGGCCGAGTGTCAAAGTTCCGTTAATTACTTTGACACCTCCATACCAGAGCACAAATGTCGTTCCGGCTGCGGCAATGAAACTCATAAATGGACCATAAAAGGCTCCGACCCTGGTCAGGTCCATAATCTGAACGAAGAGTTCCTTGGCTTGGTTTTCAAACTTCTCAACCTCGTGCTCTTCTCTTGCAAATGCCTTTACTACACGAATACCCATCAGGTTTTGTTGCAAGGTAGAAGTCAACTTGCCATGTTGATCATAAAAAGATGTATACATCGGACCGACTTTGTTGCTGTATTTCACTACGACAAAAGCCAAAAACGGCATTAGCCATAGTGATGCCAGCGCAAGCTGCCAGTTCATAGCAAAAAGAATCACTACCACACCCAGCGCAATGACCAGGTTTACAAAGACGTTGAGAATTCCACCGCCAAGAAAACCCACAAGTGTCCCTGTATCTGTTGTTGACCTGGAAATGAGCTGACCGGTCTCAGCTTCGTCATGGTATGAGAACGACAGCCGCTGCATGTGGTTGAAAAGTCGGTTACCAATATCATAGATTATAGTCTGTGCGGTAAGCTCCGAAAGGTATCCTCGAGTTATATTGGCTAGTCCTATTACAATAAACATGCCAAGTATTCCTATGGCATAATATGGAAGCAACCAGAATTCCCCGCGAATCAAGCAATGGTCTATAATGAGTTTTTGGAACTGTGGCCAGGTGAGTTGCAAGCCAGCCGTAACCAACATTGAAATCAAGCTGGGAAAAGTTAGTGACCAGTATTTTAATCCGTATATGAAAAGTCTTTTTAATGTCGACATAATAGCATCCTCCAAACTTCCGGAGAGCTTGGCATAGATTTGGGAAAGTTAGATCCCCAATAGAATAGCTTGTACCCCAAGCTCACATATCCTCCCTCAAGAGTAGTACTTTACGTGTATTTCGTCCACATCACTTTCATGAACGAATCTGAAAACTCTGCTACGTACATGATTGACACTAGTATGGCACTAATATTGCTGATTGAAGGAATTTGCATAGATGGCAACTAAATATCACTAGAATTAGCTTGCTAGCAAACTGAAAAGAGGGTGTATGGAACGAACATTTGTCATGATTAAACCCGATGGTGTTAAGAGAAAACTGATTGGGGAAATCATCTCACGTATTGAGAATCGAAACCTTACCATCAGAGAAATGGTAATGAGAACACCCAGTCGGGAACTGGCGGAGAAACATTATTTACCCCATGTGGGCAAAGATTTCTACGAACCGCTGGTAAATTTTGTGATTTCGGGACCAGTAATCGCAATGGTAATCGAAGGTGATAACGCAATTGCCCTTGTCCGGAAAATGATGGGTACTTTGAATCCAGTGGATGCCCTTCCCGGGACAATAAGAGGTGATTTTACGATAAGTACAAGAGAGAACTTGATACACGGTTCAGATAGTTTGGAAAGTGCTGAATATGAAATTGGTTTGTGGTTTCCTGGTTGATTAAAGCTGATCTAAATCATTCTCAAACTACTTCGCTTTGCCCAATTTGGCAGATCAAGGGTCGTTTGATGAATAGACCTAACCCGCTTTATTAACCAAGCTTCGCTTTTGTTCGGCAGTTGGGACAAAAGCTGAGTCAGTCATGTAGAGAGTGTCTATTAAATATAGCACCAATCGATAATAATATACATATATCATTTTAAAGGAGATTGCCCTCCATTTGTAGAATTTAAATATAGTGCTATCTTGCAATGGAGGGCTTTTTTAATGCGCAAGCGTGGAGAACAGTGCCATTTGGTGATGTCCGATTGTTATGAAATACTGGTTCCTAAAAATCACTTTCTGCGCAAGTTGGATAAGGCTATAGACTTCAGCTTTGTTGAGGATCTATGTCGAGAGAAATATCATGTGGTGGATGGTGGCCCCGGTCGCCCCCCTGAACCTCCCGTTAGACTGTTCAAATTGCTTTTACTGATGTTTCTCTACCAAGTGAAGTTCGAACGTGCGATGGAACGTATGACAAACGATACGATATCGTGGCGTTGGTATTGTGGATATGCTCCCGATGAACCCGTAGCATCTCATAAAACAATGTGGTTATTCCGAAAGCGTTTGGGGCCTGATGTGTTCGACTCAATCTTCACTGAGATCCTGAATCGCTGTATTGATTCAGGTTTGGTTGATAATAAGCGCTGGCATGTAGACGCTACAAAACAGGATGTGGCTGCAACTATATACAATAAGTGTGATGTGGCAGCCATTTTAACTCGTGCAATGATAGCTCGTATCCAGGAGAGCGCTGGCGGTTCCGAAGTGGACAACGGCGCTCCGCCTGTTGAGATGGATGATGATATGAAGAAGCTGGTTACGCAAGCAGCTTGTGAAGTATCTGGTTTGAAAGTCCCCAACATAGATCGTATGTTGGCAAAGGCAGAAGAAAAAGAATATATTCCTGAATGTGAGAAAGAATCCGAATGCGATCAAGTTGAAACGGAGCCGGATGAACGCTTATCAGGTTTGAAAGATATGGCAAATGAGATATATAAAACCCTTTCTCCCTGTGCGGGTGATAAGGATGCGCGAATAGGCCACACTTCTGTGGATAGTTTTTGTGGTTATATCTCTACATTGGTTGTGGATGAGAAATACGGTATAGCTCTTGGTTATGAGACTTATGCTGGCAATGTCGATCAGTCCAGGACATTTATTGATCCATACAATAAAGCAATGCTGATAGCTGGAAAACCTATCGAATTGGCAGCAGACAGCGGATTTGATAATCTGAACATTAGAAAGCGACTAGATGCCGATGGAGTTATCGGTTATATATCTATGATGAAGCCAGGTACCAAGACAAATGTGCTTGGTTCCGAAAGGTTCAAAGTAACGAAGAATGATGAATGCTATTGTGTAGAGTGTCCTGCAAAGCGCCTAATGCAACTAAGATCATCATTCAAAGATGGTTATTTACAATACAAAGGGATTGGATGCTCTGAGTGCAGTTTACGTGAACGTTGCACTCAGAACAAAACAGGAATACGTTCATTCAGTTTTAAACCTGAAACTCGTGTATACCAGGAAAGACAATGGTTGGTGCGCAAGACACCTGAATATGTGAGTGCGATGAAGGCTCGAATGGCTACTATCGAACCAATTTTTGGCCATGCAAAGACCTATCACAATCTGGGAAAATGCATTTATCGCAGCCAACCTATGACCAAAATTCAAACAGCAATCTCGCTTATGGTTATGAATCTGGAGAAATACTTAAAATATGGACAGTTACCTCAGACAACATAACTTTAGTATTAACAACATGCCTATATGAACGCTACACGAGATCATATAGGCTTAAGAGGTTCCGAGTTTATGCATTTGAATAGCAAAAAATACATTTCGCCAAGCTTATACTTCAAAAAAAAGAGAAAGAATGGCTCGGGTGAAAAAGAGAGGCATTAATAGACACTCTCTCCATAATGCGGGCTGGTTAGCATATAGTTATTTTTTGTTATTATGCAGATTATTTTGCTGATTTGACTGATTGGCAATAATTTTGCAGTAAATGTCCATGTAAGGGTCTATCGTCTCAAATAGTTTTATTGTATTCCTGCTCCTGCTTTGTATGCCAGGTACAGGAATAGAGAGGAGAAAAGTATGAAGAGACTTATTACCCTATCAATTATGTTGGTTGTGCTGGTTGGATTGACGTCAGGAGTTTGTTTAGCTGCCACTGAAACACTAAATATTCTGATGATTGTGAATCCTGATGTTGGAAAACGAACAGATTCCAAGACTTTGGACCTTATGACCACTCAGTACTGGACACTGGCCTGTACAGCTGAAACACAGCTATATGGGTATACAGGAGATGCCATTCTGACTGGCAATTATGGTGGGAAAGTTTGGAAATTCGAGTATTCTGTCAATGGTACCGATTGGTTCAATGTGGCAACCTTGGTTAGCAGCAGTTCAGCTGCTCCCAATGATGTCATAATTCGGCCTCAGAACAGCACACCGAAAGCATACTATGCTCACTATGTGAAGGTGTCTTACGATGCTGACCTGGCATCGACGGCAACTTCAATGGCTGGAGGTTTTGGGACCATCGAAGCAACGGCTGTCCCTGAACCGTCCAGTGCTGTTGCTTTAGCAACGGGTGTAGTAGGCATAATCGGACTGTTGCGAAGACGGAAAAGCTAAAAATCAATACCAGCTCAACCTATTAGGCGGTCCTTTGCGGCTGCCTTTTTTTTTGCTCGAATCATTTGACCATTCGAGACTGGTTTGGTATCATTCCGCTGAGAGCACTGATTGCTTTGGGAGGAAACGATGGCTGTAAGAACGATTGTTGTGGGAGCTGGCGGGATATCTGGTGCATGGTTTCCTGCGCTGATAGCCGAAGGAGTAGAAATTTCTTCGGTTGTAGATACCAGGTTTGATGCTGCTCAAGCTAGAATAGCGGAGTTTTCACTTCCATCCAGAGCAACCACTGATCTTCATGCATCCATATCGCAGGACAAACCGGATTTTGTTCTTGATCTGACAATACCCTCTGCTCATTGCGAAGTTACCTGTACGTCACTGGAAATGGGTTGCCATGTACTGGGTGAAAAACCGATAGCATCAAGTATGAACGAAGCCCGTAAGATGGTAGAGACTAGTCTCAAAACCGGCAAAATGTATATGATAGATCAATCGCGCAGGTGGGAAACTCCAAACCTTTCTGCTAAAGAGTTTATAGGCAGCGGAACTATCGGACAAGTCACAACGATTAATTGCGACTTCTTTCTTGGCGCTCATTTCGGTGGATTTCGCGATGAGATGGAGAGTCCACTGATCCTCGATATGTCTATACATCATTTCGATTTAGCACGTTATATAACGGGTCTAGATCCAGTCAGCGTATATGCCAGGGAGTTTAACCCAAAGGGTTCATGGTATAAAGGTGATGTCTCAGCCAACTGCATATTTGAGATGGAAGGTGGGGTATACTTCTGCTACAGGGGTAGTTGGTGTTCAGAAGGCTTCCATACCGGATGGGGGGGAGACTGGCGCATTATTGGCGATAATGGAACGTTTTTATATGAAAAAGACTCTATTCTAAAAGCACAGAAAATTAAATCGCGCAGTGGCTTCAACAGCGAAATGGATGACGTCGATGTTCCGGAGGTCATTCCTCCTGCACCGACCATGCACGGAGCACTTAAAGAGATGCTGGAATACATTAAAACGGGTAAACGCCCGCAAACAGAATGTACAGATAATATAAAATCACTTGCAATGGTCTTTGCTGCTATTGAGAGTTCCAAAACTGGTGAAAAAGTAAGAATCACTTGGTAAACACCCAACTTATCATCTGTAAGGATGTAATAATACGATATGAATGAAATAGTTAGTATAATGCTTGTGGCTATTGGTCTTCCTGCTTTAGGGTTGACGATAATTTTTACAACTCTTATCCTGAAAAATTGGTGGATTAAATCGAAAGAACTCAAGATCAAAGAAGAACAGATGCGTCTGGATGCCAAAAACAAGCAAGACCAGACCAATCAGCAAATAATCGAATCACACAGCCATAGCATATCAACAAGAGAATTCGAAGGTATATTGAACGAAATCAGGGAATTAAAGGATGAATTGATCAGAGTAAAAGCTGACGCGACCGCGGCAAGAGGACGAAGTACTATAGACGAATCCCAGCTTGAACATCAGGGGGAATCCAGCAGGCACATGCAAGATAAAAATGCTTGACACTAACCCGCTTTATCAGGCATATCCACCTGAAAACATCGTCTACATGTTACATCAGTCAGGCCTCTTTGTGGGTTTTATTGCGAGTATCCAGGCCCGACTTTGAGAATTGTGCCTTTCCAAAAGGACTCGCCGCGTAGGGACGAAAATATTCTATTTTCGAATGAGGTACACAGAAATGCAAATCAAGTTGATATTGGGCTTGCTAGTGCTGCTTGGTACAGCTGGCATAGTCTATGCACAAGAAGACTACTCTGCCATTGACCAGCACGCTATATCGGCGCCATCGGAAGTCAGTAATTCCGTTGAAGCTCTTACTAAGTATCTCGTTGAACCCGCGAAGAATGATACCGAAAAAGTGCGAGCGATTCACAAATGGATAACTGAAAACATCTCATACGATGTAGAGGCTCTGGAATCAGGTGATTACGGTAAGCAGAGTGTACCCGAAGTATTGAAATCCAAAAAGGGTGTATGCTCCGAATACTCGTCAGTATTTGGCGCCTTGGCAACACAGGCTGGATTGGAAGCTGTTACTGTAATAGGTTTTTCTAAAGGACCCGGTTTTGGATCTGATAGTGTAGCTCCGGATGCTGATCATGCCTGGAATGCAGTCAAGGCAGACGGTGAATGGTATCTACTGGACTGCACATGGGCTGCAGGATATGTAGACGCCAGTAGCAAATTTGTGAGAAAAGCCTTTGACCACTATTTTATGACTCCTCCGGATCAGTTTATTTATGACCATCTCCCGGAAGTTTCCAAATGGCAACTCCTGGATACTCCTATAAACCGTAAGCAATTCGAGAATATGGTCTATTTACGACCTGGATTTTTTCATAACAAACTCAGAGTTGTAAGCAATGACAAGCGCGATATTATGTCCGATGGTTCTGTGAAATTGACTTTCGGCGGCCCGAGTGATGCTCAATTAAATGCGGAAGTTAGTCGAGGACGAGACCGCGATTCCAGCTGCCAAACATTCGTGCAGAAAGATGGAAACAATCTGAATGTCAGCACAATCATTCCTAAAACTGGTCGTTATACGCTTAGGTTGTATGCTAAACGTGGTGACTCAGACAATAGATTCGAATGGGCCGCTGACTACTCAGTTAATGTCACAAGTGAAGGCGCCAAGGAAAAATCTATGCCTACAGCGTTTTCAACTTTCTACGAAAAAAATGCAGTTCTACACGAACCAATGTCGGGATCACTCAAATCTGGCACAACTGAGAAATTCCAGATCGCTGCACCTGGAGCGGAATCAGTGAATGTTGTCGTTGGAGGACAATGGATACCGCTCAAGAAGAATGACGGTTTGTTTGAGGGTGAAGTAGATATAAAGGGAGATGTTGTTCAATTGGTTGCTAAATATCCGGACAATGAGAGCTCCTATGTGTTATTAAAATACAAAGTAAAATAACACGCACAGTTACGTGCGCGTTGACAACCTAAAATGGTATGAAGGAAGGTAATCAGCCATGGGAAAATGCTTTAGAGAGCTGGTATGCTTAGTTGCAGTGGTATGTTTTCTGACTGCTGGTATGATGGTTATTGCACAGGTACAAACCAAACCATCAACGGAAGCCACCATTGATTCTGATATTGTTGAATCTGTTAAAGGAGGAGACATCGACTGGGAGAATGGTTATATTTACGCAAAAGGGATCGGCGCGGTTGCTCCAGCTTCCCAGATTGCAAATCGTGCTGTTGCCAAATTGAAAGCCAAAGACTATGCAAAGGCAGATGCAATAGCCAGTATGCTTATGGCCATTGAAGGAACCACTATTTCATATGATGGTCTGGGTAAAGACTACATGGCCGATGTAACTCTAAAACAGACCATCAAAGGATATCTAAAGAACGTAGAAATTGTCAGCATAAAAGATGTGAAAGAAAAAGATGCTGCATTTGTAATAGTCACAGTCAAGAAGGCAATGTATGGAGACCAGGGTCCTGGAACAGCATTCCTGGAGAAAATTGCTGCTGACCAAGCCGCTGATCCGTCATTAAAAACAAAGAATCCCAGACTGATTGAGATACCGGTCGAGAAGCTGCCTTCAGAAAGAGCCAAGTACCTGAGTTCTGATGCAGGATGGTCTCACTTCTCCAAGTATGTCGCTCGGGTAAAAGAAAACGAAATCCTTAAGGCAAAAGGGGCCCCGGCTTCTGCCAGACCAGCTGACACTAATGAGAATTATGAACCAGCTCCACAGAAAGGTCCATTTACCGGACTTATCATCGACACTCGTGGATATGATGTTAAAAGAGCAATGTCCCCGAAGATCCGCAAACAGAATGGAGAGGTCATCTGGGGCAATCTTCCAGTCGATCCGGATGTAGTTGTGGACCGCGGAGTTGCGAGCTATGTTAAATCCCTTGAAGACGCACGCAACAATGAAAGAGCTGGCAAGAATCCCCTTCTGCTCATTGCAGTCGGCAGAGCTGGTGGAGCCGCAATGTGTGATACCATCATATCCGACACAGATGGAGATTTTGCAGTAACCAACAACACCAATGACAAATTCTTCGACGATTTTAATGTAATATTCGTAACTGACCCTTCCAAAGCCAAACTAATACCTGCCAGCAAATAAATATCTGTAACCGCCCTTCACAGGAGTTGAGGGGCGGATATTTCCCATCATTCCCGCCTAAAGCCTAAAGTCTTCCCTTCTGTTGTCTTTCCGGGCATTTGACTTGTGAGCCCAGAGTTTCTATAATCTGCTAAGTATGTCCAACTCCGGTATTTCACTTGTAACTCCTCTAAATGAAGCACGCAATGCCAGGCTGACTGGCGGCAAGGCCGCTAGACTTGCACGTCTGCCTGCTGGCTCATACATGGTCCCAAAAGGATTTGTCATATCAGCTGATGCATATCGACTTCATCTATGGAAGAGTGGTATAAAGCCTGCCGATATTGCAACAAATGATCCAGTAATCCAGGGAAACATCAGGCAAGCAATTCTCAACTCTTCAATCCCCGATGAGATAACCGAAGCCATAGGTGAAGCTTATCGCACTCTGGGTATGCACGTGGGATACCAAACGCCTGCAGTGATTGCCAGGCCATCTGTTATCGAACCCGAACCGGTAGTACGTCCGGAACGTAAAGTATACACGCATGTCGGACCTATTTCTGGTCTACCTGAGTTGCTGGAAGCAGTTAAATCCGTGTGGGCATCCATATGGTCCACCCAGGCTTGCACACGTCGCCACGAAACTGAAGAAGATACAGATCCTGCAATGGCTGTTTTAGTGCAGGATTATATAAAATGCAGTCTTAGCGGTGCAGTCAGGACTGCGGATGTTATCTCGGGCAGGCCCAGTGTTGCCAGGCTGATATTTTCAAGTCCTGACAATCCAACAGACCGGCACACTGCAGTGTTTAACCTGGATTCGTTAGATTTCGAAGATTCATCATTAGATCACGAGACAATGAGTATCCTCAATGCTGCAGTGGACAAGGGTATCATGCTAGAAGGCATCCTTGATGGCAGTACATATCTTGAGTGGGGTTGGGATGGAAAATGGATATGGTTGTTCCAGACAGATCCGCTGGGACCGGTCCCAGTCAGCTTACCAAATCTGGAATCCACTCTTACCTGCCCATACCAGCTGATATCTCGCACTCCAGTTCCGGAACTGTGTAGGCCAACCACAAGTAAGATCGGAGATACTCCGATGAGACTGTTGTCAGCAGCTGGGATTTCCAGGGATGTGGTTGTTATCGAGGGACATCTATATCGTCCTGTTGGAGGAGCTCCTGTATCGGAAAAATTCGAACCAATCGCAGCGTCTGTCTTGCCAGGAGCCTTAGAGGTAATCAAAGAGCCAGTTACTGAACCAGCTTACGATTCGTTCACCAATGTGGAATTGGCCAAAAATATCGCTGGAGGCCAAACACGATTAAGAGAGCTTCAGCAGTGGATGACTGCTGCAACAGTAACTGCATATATACTTCGTGACAGGATTAAGCATATCGCCGGCCCGAAGTGCAGCAAAGAATTGCTTTGTGATTTACTCTCGGCGATCGATAATCCATTCTCTCTTCGAGATGCCAAAATCCAGGACTTTGGTGCAAGACTGAAGGAGGCACAGCAGCAGGGAAACACTGAGTCTGTCGAGTGGTGGAATCCATTCCGGGCTGAAGTGGAAGAGTTTGCAGAAGAGTATTACTATTCATTCACCTCACCGGTGGAATATTACGACATCTCACTCTGGAAGAGTTGGAGCGAGGATATCGAGCAGGTTTTTCGTCTCATACAAGCTGCGTCTCCAAGACAAAACCGGCCTAGTATCCCAGTCTTACATTCTGCAGCAGAAGAAGCACGTACACACGCCATTGGAGCAATTTGCTTTGCAATGGATAATAATGAGTCGAAGAGAGTCAATAGCTTATTAGAATTGACCAGAAACTGGATTAGAATCAGGTATGAACTGGAACATAAGACCGCTAGAATTGCATGCATGCAGAGAGCGTTATTAAAAGAAGCCTGGTTGCGTATTACAAATCGAGATATCTCAAGACCATGGCTGGATATATTTGAACTCGACATCACAACAATTTCTAACGCATTGTTAAAACCTGTCGATGAAACTAACCTGAGAGCAATACTCGCCAGGACAAAACATAAGAGATGGCTGGAAACCAGGATACTACCACCCGCTGCCCTTGCACTTGAACCAATAGATGATCTACATAATAAGAAAAACATGAGAGAACCTATCCCGGGCAAAGAATCCTTTGGATCACAGGTTCGTGGTAATTTGAAGCTTGTTGATACATATGAACAGGTTACAGAGCTACACCCGGATGATATAGCGCTTTTCAGATATCCTGCTCTAGCCTGGTCCACTGCAATGTGCTGTTGTTCAGGTATTGTCTGTGAATATATGCCGGATGTTCCACCTGAATCTTTGCACTGCACTGAGTATCATATTCCATCTGTTTACGGGTGTAAAAACGCCGTCCATACGCTGTTAAATAATAAAAGGATTCTAGTTGATGGGGATGAAGGATTCGTAAAACCTGTTTAATGCATTGATTACAGCATTATACCTAGTATGTAAACAGGTGTTATTACGGATTGACACCTGTTATGCCTGACTGCTAGACTTACATTAGGATTACTGTTTATATTCATCTTTTTCAAGGAGCTTATCGAAGCTGATGATTATCTCAGCAAACGCGGAAGTCGGTATGTGCAATGCGGTTGATTTCGCAGATGGACTTCCAACAGTCATGATTACCTGCAGTGAAGGTAGTGATCTGACTTATATGACCGATATGCTGATTGAACTCACAGATGAACACGATAGCTGTATTTCCCTGGACTTTACCCGGGTATCTGATCTCCAGCATGTTGCACTGGAGAGTTTGACCGATGTTGCCAATGTACTCGGTGAACGCAGTCAAAAACTTCACCTGAAAGAACCTGGAGATAGTGTCTGTCGAATGCTGGACAGACTTTTGCTTTCAGACGCATTCTGTACCGGTGAGAATCGTTGCAGCTCCCGGTGTTCTCCATCCTGTAACATGACGTGTACACGATGGCGTATGGATTTCTTTGCTCTTGCCCCTGATTTCTCCAATGGACGACATGCACGCAAGCGTGTTGACAAATTAGCAGAGCAAATGGGTTTCAGCCAGGAATTCAGAAGCGAAGTCCAGATTGCTGTAGGTGAAGCCTTCGCAAATGCTGCAGAATATGGATGCACAGATTCCAGCAGCAAGGTATATATCAGCTGTCTGGCTACCCCGCATAAGTTGTGTGTAACTGTCACCGACAACGGCAGCGGTTTTGAATTAAGCTCTGTTCCCCAGTGTAGTCCCGACAATTTCTGTGAGCACGGTCGAGGCATCCGTTGTATTGAAGCATTAATGGACGATGTAGACTATAACTTTGATTCCGGCACAACTCTCCGTATGATCAAACATCCAAAGAACTAACTCCAGTTTCGAAACCCATATATCCACCAATTGATATCAACCTCACAAATTCCACTTTGTATACATCCACCTGATACGACTACAATGGTAACAAGCACATTCATATGTTAAGGAAACATATTATGCTGCAGCGGACATGGATCATAATGTGGAAAGAGTTCAGGCAGATATCCAGAGATCCCAGAATGCTGGGAGTAGTCGGAATCTTGCCGGTAATGCTGCTCCTATTGTTCGGGTATGCCATTAATCTGGATGTAAAACATGTGCCAATCGCCATATGGGACCAGTGTAAAACTCAACAATCCAGAAATCTGATACGCGCTTTCTACACTGGTGAATATTTCGACCTTGTCGGCTCAGTGACTGGCTACTCCGAAGCTACCCGGACACTTGATGGCACCAGAGCACGATTTATTCTGGTTATTCCTACCGACTACAGCCGACGACTTGCTATGGGACAATCAGCAAAGATCCAGATCCTGGTGGATGGATCTGATTCAACTGTAGCATCAACTGCGCTTGGTTACGCTTCTTTGATTGTCCGGCAGCACACCAATAATATTATGTTGGAAGCATTGAACAGAGCAGGTTCCAGTATACATATTCCCGAAATCAACAATCAGACCCGATACTGGTACAATCCTGAGCTATCCAGCACCAACTTTATTGTCCCCGGTCTGATAGCTGTGGTGCTGATGATGCTCTCCGCACTACTCACCAGTGTGACTGTTGTTAGAGAGCGTGAACGAGGAACCATAGAAATGCTTGTGGTGTCCCCGGTAAAACCTATCGAATTGATGATCGGTAAACTGACACCCTACGTCATAATAGCCTTTGCTGACGTGCTTTTAGTACTTTTGGTCTCTGTTTTTATTTTTCACATCAGACTTGTAGGTAGTCCGCTTCTAGTCCTTGGACTATCAACAATATTTCTAGTCGCTGCACTCGGACTAGGTCTGTTGATCTCGACAGTCGCAAAAACTCAACAGATTGCTATGGTGCTGGCAGTAATGGCTACTCAGCTCCCTACTGTCCTACTCTCTGGCTTTATATTTCCAATTTCCAGTACGCCAAAACCCATGCAGATCATTACCAACATTGTCCCTGCTACGCACTTCATAAAGATTTTGCGTGAGGTTTTTATGAAGGGAAGTTACACTCGCGGATATTTGGCGGCCTGCTCTGTTATTAGTGGCTATCGCTTTCCTGGCGTTGATCGCCAGCTCAAGTCGGTTTAAAAAGAAATTGTGAGCCTGAATAAATGAATTTCAGACGAGTATTCACATTACTTAAGAAAGAACTCATACAGACACGAAGAGATCGCCGGATGATGGGAATGCTCATAATCGCCCCAATAATCCAGCTTTTTCTATTCGGTTACGCAGTAAGTACCGATGTCAACAACATTACGATGGCTGTGCTGGATCAGGACAAGACACACACAAGCCGAAAACTGATCGAGACATTTGTCAGCTCCGGATACTTTGAATATCGCCAGACATTGGACAATCCCGCGCAGATTAACGAGACAATAGACTCCGGCAGTGCGCAATTCGCGATAACCATACCGCTAGGATTCGAGAAAGATACAGCCAGGGGTAGGTCTGTCCACATACAGACAGTCCTTGATGGCAGCGACTCTACAAACGCTAAGATTGTAAACGGATATGTCAACGGCGCTCTGGCAAAATACTGGTCAACAGTCACTTCACTGATGGTCCTAAACGCCGGTTTCGCAAAACCTCAGGTTCCTTCTGTAGAAGTCGTCCCGAGAGTCTGGTACAACCCCGAACTCAAAAGCGTAAACTTTATGGTTCCCGGTGTGCTTTGCCAGATATTAATGCTGATAACTATGATGATGACTGCGCTGGCGATTGTTAAAGAGAAAGAAATAGGCACTCTGGAGCAAGTAATTGTGACTCCCATTTCCTCTGCAGAACTGATGCTGGGAAAGACAATCCCATTCCTGCTGATCGGACTTCTGGATACTGTTTTGGTAGTAGCTGTGGCAATCGGTTGGTTTGGGGTAGCCGTAGCAGGAAGCTATCTGTTGTTGTTTGCAGTAAGTATTCTATTCTTGCTGACAACACTTGGTCTGGGAATATTTGTATCCACCGTTTCGAAAAATCAACACGAAGCTACAATGACCAGCTTCTTTTTCTTCATGCCATCCATACTGCTCTCCGGAATGATGTATCCAATAGAAAACATGCCAAAGGTTGTGCAATACCTGACTTTGTTTATTCCTCTTCGATACGCCATAGAAGCAGTTAGAGGAATATTCCTCAAGGGAATCGGAATTGAATACCTCTGGCCTCAGATGTTAATACTTGCGATATTTGGAATCGGAATTATTGCCCTGAGTGCTATGAGATTCAGCAAGAAAATGGGCTAAACTGCATTCAGTAACCCGTAAGTCCACTGTTGCAGATTTATCCCCAATAATGCATAATAGCTCCAGGACAAAGGTTTGAGATTTACTGTTTGTCCTTCATATATCGTTGTATGTTATTGTGCAATAGAAAGGAATATGCGATGTTGCATTCCAGAACCACAATCCTGATCGTCTTTCTGACCATAATGGCAGCACTAGCTTCTACGCCCGCATGTACACTCAATCTATTTTCCGGAAAGAACACTCCTCAGATTGTAGTTGGTGAAAAGGCATCAGCCAGCGAACAATTCGCTGCAAATGAATTAGCCAATTATCTTGATAAAATGACTGGCCGTAAACCCGCGGTGATAACTGATAATGTTGAACCAACTAAACCGTTCATAGCGATAGGACGCAGCAAGTTTACTAAAAATATCCCAGTCAGTCTGCTGGGAGTCGAAGACTATATTGTAAATATAAATACAGACTGCCTGATGATAGTTGGTGGATACAAGGATCCTATTGGCGGTCTTGCGCAAGACCGGGGTACACTATATGGCGTATATGACTTCCTGGAGTCCTTGGGAGTACGTTGGTATAGACCCGATGAATGGGGTGAATGCGTTCCAAAGCTAAAGAACATTTCAATCAAGGAAGGAACCAAAACAATTAAACCAGGCTTCGCATATCGTTCCGGCATCCAGAGCTATAGAAGCTGGCGAGTATATACTCCCGAACAAGACCGCTTAGGTAAACTCTGGGCAACCAGAATGCGGATGAATGTAAATATGTGGACTAGTCCTCAATATGGTGGTTACTATTATCGGGATTATGCTCATTCATATTTTCAACTTGTCCCTCATGAGCAGTATTTCAAGGACCATCCCGAGTATTTTGCACTGGTAAATGGGAAGAGATCTGAGGATGCTTACGCCCAACTCTGTTTAAGTAATCATGAGTTACAGGAATTGTTTGTTGAGAAGGTTAAAGCGCTAATCAGAGCAACACCTGGTCAACAGGTCTTTTCAATAGAACCTAATGACGGTAGTGTGTGGTGTCAGTGCGACAATTGTAGAGCAATGGATGACCCGAACCTCTTGACTAATGCAGGAGGAGGGATCTCCATGAGCAACCGGGTTTGTGCATTCGGTAATATAGTTGCAAAGGAAGTAGCAAAGGAATTCCCAAACGCTAAGGTCGGGTGGTTGACCTACAATATGCACACCGAGGTTCCCACGCTTGTTAAGTCATTAGAGCCCAATATCGCCCTACAGTCAGCTGCCTATGCTGCAGCATATAGCGACTATTCCCGTAAACTACGTGACCCACAGAGTGCACAGAATGTTGCATTTTTGAAAGTTATCGATGGATATGCCAAACTCTGCAGCGACCTGACTACTTATGAATACTGGCAGGGCTATTGTTGGCTGGGGCCTATGCCGGTAGTCAACATAATGGTTGATAGGCTCCGTGAATACCAGAAGATGGGTATCAAAGGCGTATATAATCAGGTTCAGGAAAACCACTGGGGTTCACAGGGAATCAACTATTTCATGTATTGCAAACTCATGTGGGATCCTAATATTGACTATGCAAAAGAACTCAATCTCTATTACCACAATTTCTACGGTCCGGCAGAAAAGCCAATGAAAGCATATCATGAAACCCTTGAGCAAGTGGCTACTACCGGTTGGTGGTGCTCGGGAGGTTACTATTTCTGGACCAATTTAACTCCTGATGTGATGGCAAAACTTGGTGCATACATACAAAAGGCGCAGACCGCAGTAAAAGGTAAACAGCCATTCGAAAAGCGTATGGAAGGGGTCTGGGCAGGCTATGAGTTCGCCAGGCGTTATAGGTTGATGCAGGATCTCTCGGCCAGTGGTCTCTACGAAGCAGCAGCATCTGAAGGAGATGCACTGATTAAGTTTGTAGAAAGTTATAATGAGGGATCGGTATTTGATATTTATCCTGAGAGAAAAGAATATCCTGGAGAGTCATATACATGGCTTGTAAATGATGTAAAGGAAGTTAAGTCACGCAAGACTGACTCGCCATTTATAACCCCCAGATTGCTTATGCCACTTGATAACGGATGGAAATTCACAGCTGATCCCCGTAGGGCCCTATCAATCGACAAGGTTCCCGCTGCTGGATTCAACGATAAGTCGTGGAAACCGATCAGTGTCAACACTTTCTGGGAGTCCCAAGGAAATCCAGGCTATGATGGAGTCGGTTGGTATCGCCTGACAATAGTGATCCCCAGTCTGCCAACAAGCGCTAAACAAATCCTCTACTTCGGTTCAGTTGATGGGGATGCAGAACTCTGGTTGGATGGTAAATCCCTTGGAAGACATGAGGGAGACGAAGGTGATGGAGAAGGCTGGCAGACGCCGTTTTGGTTCGATGTAACCGGCATTTTCACTCCCGGCAAACACACAATTGCAGTTCGAGTGACAGACAGTTTAGGTATGGGAGGCATCTGGAAGGGTGTAAAACTACTGGCTGTTGATGGTCTGAAGTAATGAATGGCAGAATTATCAATATTGTCCACTTGCCATGTGTGCTTCAGATAACTAAAATCAACGCAGTTGTGTTAAACTGTCGGTGAATTACTCTAACGCGCATTATTCGTGATTGACTCACTTTCGCCCTTACTGCCGGTCGAAAGCAAAGTCCGGTGAATAATGCGCGCTACTACTTTTATGCAGGAGGAATGCATTAGATTATGACTGCCAAACCTCTAAGAATTGGACTGTTTGCAGACAACCTGAGATTACCTGTCAGAGACGGGATTCTCAAGACCGCAGAACTCGGAGTGCCTTCATTCCAAATGGGGACAACATCCGGTGAGATGCTGCCTGATAATATGAGCAAAGCTCAGAGAGCTGATTTCCAGAAATTCTACAAAGATCAGGGACTGTGGCTATCAGCTACTTGTGCTGACTTCGGACACGGTTTCGTGGATGCCGAGATGAACAAGGAGCTTGTGCCAAAGACTATCGCTCAGGTAGATATGGCAGTTGATCTGGGCACCAGCATCATCACCACCCACATCGGAGTCGTCCCAGCTACCCCGGATGCAACCTGGGAAACACTGCGGGTAGCCTTGAATGAAATAGGCAAGTATGCTGAAGATAAGGGTATCACTTTCGCCACTGAGACAGGTCCTGAGAGCGGTCCCGTCCTTCGAAACCTGCTTCAGTCTCTGGATACAACGGCTGTAAAGGTCAACCTGGATCCTGCCAACCTGACAATGGCTGGATTCGACCTGATGGAAGCCCTGGATGCTCTGCATCCATACATCGTCCACACACACGCCAAAGATGGATTTGTAGATCCCGGCAAGTGGAGAGAAGCCCCACTGGGTCAGGGAGATGTCAACTGGCCTCAGTATATAGCTAAGCTGAGAGACCTTGGATATGATGGAGCCTACACAATTGAGCGCGAACTTGGAGAAGACCCAATCGCCGACATCAAGATGGCAATAGACTTCCTGAAAACACTATAATCCTCAAACACAATCTCACGCTAAGAGTATCGAGAAACTTGTTCTCTTATTCTTAGCGTGAGATATTTCCACTCCGAATGCATAACCTACCAATCAGATCAGTTTTCTTCTATTGACATCTCCTCTGTGCTAGTGCTACGATTTATCTAGTGGTGTTACTAGCACAATAGGCAAACACAAGCATCCGGGGATATGGAATATGAAAAAGCACCAAAAATTGTGGATCGGATTGGGTATTCTTATTCTGCTCTCTCCTCTTGGCATTATTCTACCTGCGCATTTCAATGCCGGGTCTGCATGGGGAGAATGGAGTCCATCAGAACTGGGCAAAAGGATTGGATATGTACCTGCCGGGATGCACAAGCAAAGCGAAAAATGGAAAGCTCCTCTACCGGACTACGCGCTCAAGGGTCAAGAGGCTGCCCCTGTACGTTTACTCAGCCTGTCATACATCATATCAGCAGCATTGGGGGTAGGTGTCATACTTGTGATCACAATTCTATTAGGTAAGGTAATTGCTAAACGTGAAAAACCAGGCGCTTCCTGAGTGGTACATAGCTCCAAAAGTATCCCCTATTCAACCAGGCATAGCGCAGGAAAAGCGTAAGGTAGGTCTTTCCGTCCGTAAAGCGCTTGCGAGTATGGGCGAAGCGCTTGCACTTGAGCTGTGTTCATCTCCCTGCTCAAATTCGTGGCTGGGTAGACTTGAACCCAGGGCAAAGGTACTTGGCGTCTTCTCACTTATATTTGCCAGCACATTCTTACACAATCTGATTTCCTTGGGCACACTCTTTGCTATAACATTGATTGTTTGCGTGACAATATCGATGCCTCCTCGAAGATTGATACATATCTGGATGGGAGTGCCATTGTTCAGCCTGGCATTAATACTGCCTGCTGTTACAAGCTGGGTAACACCTGGAACATCAATTCTGACGATATGGAATCTCGGACATGCTTTGAGCATTGGCCCTTTCACAATCCCTGGAAATGTATATGTTACTTCTGAAGGCTTAATAGTCGCGAGTCGATTCTTGTTGCGAACAATTGACTGTATTACTCTCTCGTATCTACTTGTATCAACAACAGACTCCCAGATTCTGCTCAGTGGCCTTAGAAGACTGGGTATGCCCAAGATATTCGGAATGGTGATGACGATGGCTCAGCGCTATGTAGAGGTGATTCTAAGAGCTGCTGAGGAGATACATCTGGCAAAACTCAGCAGGACAATATCCTCAGGACCAATCCGCAACGAACAGCGATGGGTAGCCGTAGGAATGGGACTGCTATTCCGTAAAACTCACAGACTGGCTGGGGAAGTACATAATGCGATGCTCTCAAGAGGATTTGACGGAGATCTGCAACTGGGTTCGCAATCGAAATGGCAGATGTCTGATGCAATCTGGCTGGTGCTAGTCATGGTTCTTGTTGTGTCACTCATTTTGCTGGATCGTGGATATTTAGGAGCATTAATTGGATAATCACATTTATGTAGTTGAAAATCTAGGATATTCTTACCCCGGTGGTATGACAGTACTGAAGAATATTTCATTCAATGTTACTGAGGGTGAGAGTATAGCAATTCTTGGAGCAAATGCCAGCGGAAAATCCACGCTGCTTCACATATTGGACGGCCTATACTTCCCAGATAAAGGGCAAGTTAGTGCATTCGGAACTGTGCTTACTGAAGTTGGGGTTGAAACACCTCCTTTCTCCAGACATTTCCGGCAGAATGTTGGCTTTTTGTTTCAAAACTCAGATGCACAGCTATTCTGCACCACAGTGGAGGAAGAACTTGCCTTCGGACCTTTACAGCTTAGACTTACTCCAGGTGAAGTAGAACGGAGAGTAGCTGATGTATTACAAATGCTGCAGATCGAGCATCTCAGAGACAGGTCCCCGGGAGCGCTCAGTGGCGGCGAGAAAAAGAAAGTTGCGCTGGCCGCAGTTCTTGCTTGTGGACCAAAAGTGATACTTTTGGATGAACCCAGCACTGGTCTTGACCCACGCACCCAGCAGTGGCTCGTTGAGTTTATTAACTTGTTAAGAGACTCCGGAATCACTCTTGTTACATCCTGCCATGATCTCAGTTTTGTTGCCGAGACATCTGAAAGGACCCTGGTCCTGTCTGAAGAGCATACACTCATTTACGATGGCCCAACTAAACAGGCTCTGGCAGACCTGGATATGTTGTTATCAGCGAACTTGATCCATGCACATGCACACAAACACGACGGTACAGTCCACGAACACCCTCATCTCCATGAAGCCTGGCACGAACACGAACACCACTCGCACAATGCCCATTAACCTCTGAAATAATGGAATTACCTGGAAAATAGTATCCAAATTGTGCTACTATATTGCGACGAGAGCATTGATTGGAAAAGCTGTTTTCTAATTTCTAGCTCATACATTCTACTAATCTATTTTATTGATGATGACGTGCATTACTGCACCATGTGGGGGTAAAAATTGAGAGTGCCTGGTCTATTTCTTTTAGTTGCTATACTTTTATGCTCAACGATCGCTGTTGCAGCTCCGAAAGCAGCTGTTATTTACAGCTCATGGGGTGGTAGCTCATTCCAAAATGAGTTCGATGACGCTGTGAAAAACCTCGGATGGGGACTTGAGAAGTATGAGAATATCAAAATCCCGGAATTAGCCGGAAAATTAGGTGAGTTTAGTGTTATCATATCCACCAGCACCGGCAATTATGAGCACATACAGGATATGGGGTTATATAAGGATCAGTGGCTAAGCTTCTTGAACAAAGGTGGGATACTGCTGGTTGTAGACGCAAACTATGAATCAGTCCTGAACTCATGGGTTAACAAGTTCGGCGATGATTACGTTCTTACTACCTCCGGATGTGCTCCATTTACCGGAAAAAACGAAGGGAACAGCGAAGTAAAATTTGATACTAAGTCCCCGATTCTAACTGTGCCGAATGACTTACGAAGTGATTTCGTACGTGAAGGCGGGATATGGTCGCATCTTGAGAGTTGGCCTGCCGGCTGGACAAGTATAATTACATGCGCCGACAGCAAGAGTCTTTTCCTTTACAAACGAGTTGGTAAAGGCCTGGTAGCTGTTACCAGTTATGCTTCATTCCAGGGAATTGAAAGCAAGGTACTGTCTGAGAAACTCTTGAACAACCTGCTGATGTTCACTCAGAGTTCTGCTTCAGGTATCGAAATCGTATCCTCCAGTTTTCCGGAAGCTGTTCCGGGTGTGCATAAGGGAAGTATTATTGTGCACAACACATCCGGAATTACCAAAGATATCAGCGTCCGTTTGAGCTCTGAACCCAATGGAGCAATTGCCGGTGTTCAATCGACACCTGTTCAAGTGGCCCCAGGAAAAAATGCAAAAATTCCATTTGGTATAGATGTAAAGTCACGGGGCAGTATCACCTTGACTGTGGATATTTTGACTGATGGACAGAGCCCGATCAACCTCGTTCGTAAGTTTGACGTGCCTGAGATGATGGTTTTTAAGACCAAAAACCGCCACCTATTCAATCCGGAGTCAGTAGCGTTTACTAGCATACTTGCACCGGATTCTGAGATATCTCTGAAAAATTGCATTCTGGAGATCACTATAAATGGAAAGAAGATGCAGTCTATTAAATCTCCTAAGCAATCAGCCACCTATAATGTAAAAACTGCAGGCCTCGCGTATGGATTGCATAAAGCTGAAGGTCGATTAACACACAATGGAACTGTCATTGCAAATAGGGACACCGAGTTTGTTTTGAACAAGGAAGCCAAGATCCATTCCCGTGCTGATGGAACACTTCTTATTGATGGCAAGCCTGAGTTCCCGTTTGGGTGGTATCACGTATCCTGGGCAACCAGCCTGCAGGACAGACTTGATTTTATAAAGAGCATCGGTGAAGCCGGTTTCAATGTCGCACATCTCAGCTGCACAAAACCCGAAGACTGGAAAGCAGTCCTGGATCAGTCTGAAAAGGTTGGCGTGAAAGTCATTACCGAATATGGCGGTGATTATCCGGCGTTGATCAATACTTATAAGGAACATCCTGCTGTTATGGCTTGGAACCCGGGTGATGAACCTGATGGACAGGGAATATCTCCGGATGAAATGCTTCGACGTGCTAACAGCTTTAGAGATATAGACCCCAATCATCCGGCCTATATGGTATTGTGCGTTCCTCCTACATATGCCAAATATGCAGGAAGCGCCGATATCATCGCACCGGATGTTTATCCAATCCCGCACGGCAAGATCAGGGATGTATACACATTCCTGCTATCCGCTCGAACTGAAGCTTCTAAAAATGACAGACCAATATGGGCCGTTGTGCAATGCTTCGGATATGCAGCGGCGAATACATGGCGCGTTCCAACCGTTGATGAATGCCGAAATATGACCTACCAGGCATTATTAGCAGGCGCCAAAGGCATAATTTACTACACATATCTGGACAGTGGATTCGAAGTCCGCAAGTTCCCCGAGCTTTGGCAGGGGATGAAAGACCTGGTCCCTGAGATCAACAAAATGAAACCTTTCCTGATGTCAGGCTTGCCTGTTGCAATAAAGACAACCTCAGATGACATTCTGGCAGGTGTATGGAAATCTCAGAAAGACCATATGCTTATAGTGGCAAATACTAGTTCAACCTATACTCTGGAAGTAAAAATCTCATTACCCGCCGGAGCATCCAAGACCTGGAAAGCAGTCCTTTCAAGGGATTCCGCAGACCTTACAGTAAGTGGAAACAAACTAACCGGAAAACTGCGGCCTTTAGGTGCTGCAGTTTTTAGTTATTGAGATTAGGAAATAATAGAATAGGATCGAGTTAAAAAGTAGGGCGGATATCCGCCCTACTTTTTATACTACTTTACAGCTGCGATAGCATCCTGTACTGTTTTCAAATAAGGCAGGTGTATAGTCCAGTCATCTGCTTTGGTCTCTCCATCGGCATCAGCTGTTACTTTGAAGGTGTACTGTATACCTCCAGTGTCCTCAATACACTGCAGGTCGCCTTTCTTGGCCATTATGTATGTCGCCTTGATCATTGCCTGGTTTTCAAGGTTTCCAAGCTCTGTAGCCCCATACCAGGGCATTCTCAAGCCATATCCGAACATGTCTTTATAATACTGGCGCTGATCCCTGTTTAGCATTGAGGTATCGAGTCCATCCTCAGAGAACAGTAACCTTTTCTGCATTGGGTTTAGCTGTAGATAAAAACGCATCAGGCCTTCACTGTTCCAGGGCTCCCACCAGATGCCTACTGACTCACTGAGCAGTTTATCACTGCTGATATTCTCTTCTGTCTGTTCCGAACTTAAGGTAATGATTTGTGCATAAGTATCAAGCGGCAGTATCTCGCTGGTTTTTGCGATATTTCGCCACTCTTCTACAAGTTCATCTGGTATCTGTGAGGTTCTTCTTCTGAACCAGTCTCGTCTTCGTATTTCAAGAACAGAGCCATGCTTTTCGCAGTTGCACAAATAACTCTTGCACATTTTTGCAAGAACCCTGGAGGCCTGTTCTTTGGTACCTGGCTTGTTATCACCCATTACTACTGCAAAACTATCAGACACAACATTCAGATTAGTCCCACTTGAAATGATTTTTTGCAGCGCCTGATAAGAGAGTCTTGAGTATGCTCCATCCCCCATGACCTTTGCAGCATCCTCAATCGACTTCGACAATTCGGCTGACAACTGCGCATCTATTATCTTATCCAGTTCCTTGCCTTTGGGATAATCATCGATTGGATCTAGCATAAAATAGTAGTCAACATCCCTATCGTCACTTTCATATTTCTCGTAAAACTTCGATATTGTATCCTGAAAGTATTCTTTTCCACCTTTATCCATTGCGCTTGCTGCAATAACTGCAGAGGATTTTGCTTTTGCTTCATCTGATTCAGGATATTGGAGATATCCGGCTTTATGATGGAAAGCACGGCCATTGATGTGCACCGGGCTCCCGATCCCTCCAAATCTATTCATCTGGTTACGCTGGGCAAATTCCCATGGTCGGGTTTGGAAATCGCATTGAATAGCACATCCTGGCATCCATTTCTCTATGTCGTCAGGGAAAGGATCTCTATTGTTCTGGATGGTGTCATATTTAGCATACTCCCGCATCACATCACAGTACATCGCCTGAGTAGACTTTGATAGCGTACTGTAGGATATCTGCACATCGTGATCACCGTTCACTGCCATATCCTTTAACCCAGGAACCTCCCTGAATAATTGAATCACCAATTCAGCAAACCCGGTCTCTGCACACATATACAGATATGGTTCATCCTTTTTTAGCTTTGCTATATCCTTGTCAGACATTTTGGATATTGATTCAAATTTATTGATCAGATCAGTTCTGCGCTTTCGAACTGCTTCCGCCAGTTCGTTTGCACGTTTGTCTGCTTCAGCCTGCATTTTTGCCAGAAGTTTTCTGTCTAGATTTAGTGTATAGGTGCTGGAAGTCTTTTCTCCTTTTTGAGTCCACTTGAACTTCATTACACGGGAGATCGAATCCATCAACTCCCCAAGGGCAATACCCTTCACATAGACATTCATGCGACGGTCTCTTACCTGCCAGTCCTGGTTGCTGTATCCAGCGTGGAGTTCAACCCCGGTCTGCTTGGTCAGGTCCGCTATTATTGTCTTGAGAGGTGTATGCCAAGCTTCGTAATCAATTTTTTGAGCCAGACGCGAATCGGGATCCTTGTCCGCAATATAGGTCCAGGGGATCTGTTCAAGGATGACTTTCTGCGAATAGCATGCGTTACTGCACATGAGCATAAGAAGAATAATGCTAATTAGGTACTGCAGATACTTCATCGGATTATATCCCTTCAAAAAGACTTACAAGTTGTGAGTGCTATTACCAGGCTGCATTTCGGTGAGTGTGCGGAAATGGGAAATGGCTGTCGTATAGTCTCCCATGTGATAACTTATCATCGCCAATAGTTTCCGCCCCTCCATATTCAGAGGATCTGAAGCAACAGACTCGGCCAGAAACGAACGAGCTTCCTGAAATTTGTCCTGCTGCAATAAACTCATAGCCTGTAATACTGTATTATTCATCATGCGTATTCACCTATACAGGTAACCAACAAACAATTGTTATATAATACGCCAGCAGATCCAATATTCCTCCATACTGCAGTGTATTATTTGCGATACTATGACAAATAGATATTCAACGAAGTGTTTAACCCGCATTATCATAACTAACACAGCTTTTGTCCATACTGCTGGACAAAAGCGAAGCGTGGTGAATTTAGCGAATTAGAACTTTTAGCAGATAATTGGAAGGGATTATGAAAATAGTTTACAAGGATTATATTTGGCATGAAATAGCTGAGCTACCGAGTACAGCGTTATTGCGGAATCAGAGCGTGGATTTAACGATTCCCATATGCCTACAGACTACACCACTGTTCACTTTTCGCTTAAAATCAACTAACGTAGTTCTGCCGTGTACTCTGATTCTGGGAAGTAAATAAGGATTATCATTTGGCATTACAGGACCGCCACCTTTCTTCCAACCTGCTTCGTAGCCGCAATTCGGTAGAGCGGCAACTACTGTGTCATTGAACTCACCTGATGGATAGGCCAAAGAGGTGACATGAGAGTTCAATGTAGTCTCTATAATCTGCTTTGATGCCTGCAATTCATAATCCAGTGCCGATTGAGACAATGTGGTAAGATCATAGTGATGCACGGTATGAGATTCCAGGCTGGCAGCACCACTCATCATTACTTTACAGTCATCCCAAGTTACGTGGTTAGTATCTCCAATTACTGATGTAACGAGAAAAACGGTAGCAGGAAAACCATACTTGCGGAGTATTGGAAAAGCTACCTCAAAATTGTCCTTGTAACCATCATCCAGAGTCAATGCTACAGCTTTCTCCGGCAGCATAGTATGATTTCGGACTGCATCCAGGACCTGCATTATGCTGAGGACAGCAAATCCATTGTCGTGCAGAAAACGCATCTGTTGATCGAAGTCATCAGGATCAACTGTCAGATCCCGCATTAGCGGACTGGAAGCTTCCTTGGTTGTCAGCCTCTGAACCCGGTGATACATAAGGACTGGGACGGCAAAATCCCTGGTTGGGGATATCCATCGAAATGTTTTTTTAGATTGGTAATGAATCGATGTAACAGGGGAAGTATGCATTACATTTCGAAATACGAGGGCAGATATTGTAACGACAGCAAACAACAACACAACTACAGTGGCTGACTGTTTCCATTTCATTGTAACACCGCCAAACACGGAAACCCTACAGTGCAGTAAAACATAGGGAGCACTCACATGAGCTCCCAGATTTACATCTCAGGTGTGATATTCAGCATTGATTTTCACATAGTCATATGAAAAATCACAGGTAAAAGCAGTGGCTTGCGCTTTACCCAGTCCTAGATCAATAGTAATAGTCAGTTCCTTTTCAAGCATAGGCTTTCTAGCCTCATCCGCACTGACTTGCAAAGGCTCTCCATTTTCGACTATCTTCACATCCCCAAAGTACAGAGACGTTGACTCGGGAATAATCCTGGCTTCACTTCGTCCTGCTGCACACAGAACTCTACCCCAGTTGGGGTCCTGTCCAAAAATGGCAGTCTTTACTAAGGGAGAGTTAGCAACGGTCATAGCTGCAGACTTTGCATCAGCATAGGACTCTGCATTAATAACCCGGACTTCCACATATTTAGTAGCACCTTCACCATCTGCAGCAACTTGCTTTGCCAAATCAGTAAGTATGAAGCTAAGTCCCAGTTCGAACAACTCACCAAGTTCAGTGCCAGCAGCAACCTTCTCACATTTAGCGCGTCCGTTTGCCAGAAGCAGAACTTGATCATTCGTACTCATATCTCCATCAACCGTCAATGAGTTGAAACTGGTCTCAACACTGTCTGACAACATCCTTTGAAGATCGCTGTGATCAATAGAAGCATCCGTCATAACAAAGCATAGCATGGTCGCCATATTGGGGCAGATCATTCCGGAGCCCTTGCACATTCCGGCCAGCTTGATCCTGTTACCTGCAAACTCAACTTCATAAGAAGAGACCTTAGTCACAGTATCGGTTGTGATAATAGCATTTGATGCTGCCACCAGACTGTCGTGGGAAAGGTTCTTCCAGGATTCATGAATTCCGGCTTCGATCTTATCCATGGGCAGTGGCTGCCCGATTATCCCGGTTGAGGCATTCATTACCAAATCCCCGGAAATATTCGCAAGCTCTCCAACTAATGCACAGGCTCTGTTTGCATCAACAATACCCTGGGCACCGGTGCAGGCATTTGCATTGCCGCTGTTGACCACAACTGCCCTGGTTTTACCCGACGCGACTTTCTCTTTGTTTATAATGACCGAAGCTGCTTTGAAAGCATTTTTTGTGAAAACGCCGGCAACCGTACACTCATCCTCTGAATATATAAGGGCCATATCCAGCCCTTTCTCTTTTATCCCACACCGAACTCCTGAAGCCAGAAAGCCGACAGGTAGTTGGTGCTCATTAGAACACTTAGTCATAACATATCTCCAATTTTTATGGGAAAACTGCGGGCATCATCAACCCGGTTGTTTCCTCGTATCCACACATCAGATTCATATTCTGCACAGCCTGCCCTGCCGCGCCTTTACCCATATTGTCAATAGTACTCGTCACAATGATTCGTCTGGTCCTTTGATCGACTACAACCCCTATATGGCAGAAATTGGATCCCGCAACATTCTTGCTGCAAGGCTGTTGGCCATCAGGAAGCACTTGGACAAATGGTTTGCCCTCGTAGAACTCAGCAAATTGCTTACACATCTCTGAAGTACCCGGTAAAGATTTTGCCGGCAGAGCTGTCGCATAAGCCGTAGTAAGTATACCCCTGTTCATTGGCACCAGGTGCGGAGTGAAGTTTATCATCACATCACTCTTAGCCAATACCGAAAGCTCCTGCTCAATCTCCGGGGTATGCCGATGTGTAGCTACTGCGTATGCTTTGAATCCCTCATTTATCTCGCAAAACAGTCCTGATGTTGAAGCTTTTGATCTACCAGCCCCGGACACACCAGATTTTGAGTCAATAATAACTGACCTTATATCAATAAGCCCCATACTCATCAGGGGAGCAAGCGCAAGTACCGCGCTGGTTGCGTAGCAACCCGGGTTGGCTACAATTCGTGCCTTGGATATCTCTTTAGCGTGAAGTTCACTGATTCCATAGACCGCTTCAGCTAGTGTATGTGTGGCAGTGTGCTCCATGCCATAGAAGAACCGATACACTTCCGGGTCTTTCAACCTAAAATCCGCAGGTACATCCACAACTCGCTTACCGGCTATCAGGAGCTCAGGTACGATTACCATACCAGCTCCATTACCCTGAGCAGTAAAAAAGAAATCCGCTTTTTCAGAAGCAACATCCAGATCGAACTTCTCACAGAGTGGCAGGTTTATACCAAGCATACTCCCAAAGGCATCGCTAAGAGGTCTATCGCTGTACGTGTCAGAGGCCAAATATGTGATCTCGACCTCCGGATGACCCAGCAAATACCTAACAAGTTCAGCTCCAGCATAACCGGACGCACCAACAATTCCTACATTCAGCATTTTAACAGCTCCAGGGATTTCATTGATCTTCATTATACCAGTGCCACAAATAGCACGCCAACTACCCATCATAACAGGAATGCCATTTACAGTTAATCTGGTATAATAGAGCGATATTTCATGCATGAAAGGAACCTCCAAGTTGATCCAGGACAGCGTTGCCGCAGCGATAAAAAGCATCCTAAATATAGACGAAGTAGCTTTCAACACTCCTCCCAAGAGAGAGTTTGGAGATTTTTCAACAGCAGTATGTATGGCTCAGGCCAAACTGCGCAAGATGGCGCCGGTTAAAATCGCCGAAGAAGTCAAGGCGGAACTGGACAAGGTTGGACTACCTTATATTAATGAAATCCTGGTAACCCCTCCCGGCTATCTCAATTTCAAGATCAATCATCAGGACTACGTAAAGTCCATAATCGATGAGGTCCGGACAAAAGGCAGTTCATTTGGTGAGTCAACCATTGGCAATGGCCAGCGAATACTGATTGAACACACCAACGTAAATCCCAATAAGGCCATGCATATAGGGCACCTGCGGAACTCCATTATTGGAGACAGCGTGGTAAGAGTCCTGCGCAAACTTGGGAACAGAGTTGAAGCCTGTAACTATATCGATGACACCGGCGTTCAGGTGGCTGATGTAGTTGTGGCTATGCTCTATATGGACGAACCTCGATATGACGGTGTGAGCGATGATCTGAGCGCAATTTGGGGTAAGTATGACGGCAGCCAACCTTTCGATTTCTGGTGCTGGGATGTATATGCCAGAATTGCTCAGGCATATGAAAGCGATCCTGAGCTCAAAGCAAAGCGTGCCGAAATATTGCATGCGGTCGAAACTCAGGACAGTGTTGTCGCCAGCTTTGCCAAGGAACTTGCAGCCAGAATAGTAAAAGCACACCTTGCAACAGTTGGCAGATTGAATGTTTACTACAATCTGCTCAACTGGGAATCAGACATATTTTTGCGGGGATTCTGGAAGACTGCTTTTGAATCCCTCAAGAACTCAGGCGCAGTTGTATATGAAACCGAAGGACCCAATGCCGGATGCTGGATAGTCAAGTTTGGTCAGGGTGTCTTCGAAACCGAAGAAGGTGTAAAGAGCGAAGACAAAATCCTTGTCCGCTCCAACGGCACCGTTACCTACACCGGTAAAGATATCGCTTACCAGTTATGGAAGTTCGGAATTCTTGGACAGGACTTCCTGTATAAAGAGTGGGGAGTGCAGGGTAACGGTGAGATCGTCTGGACAACCGCACCTGACGGCATTGAAAAAGAAGGATTCGGTAAAGCAGACAAGGTCATAAATGTCATAGATGTTCGCCAGAGCTATACCCAGAACATTGTGTACGATTGTCTTGAGAAACTCGGGTTTACCGAGCAGGCTAAGAATTCGATCCATCTGGATTATGAAGTGGTTGTACTATCATCTGCTGCTGCCCAGGAGCTTGGAATAGAGAGCGATTCTTCAGACTCCTCAACCCAGGCAATGAGCGGACGCAAAGGGCTTGGCGTAAAAGGTGATGATCTGCTGGATGTTATGATCAAGCGGTTGTCTGAGAAAGTCGGAAACTTCGGAAATGCTGAAGTCCTGGCAACTGCGGCTATACGCTATTTCATGTCCAAAGTCTCCACAGGCAAAATGATCGTGTTCGATTTCGATGAAGCTCTGAGGACTACCGGAGACACCGGCGTCTATTGTGAATATGCCCATGCCCGGGCTTGCAGCATTTTGGCCAAATCCGGGGAATTGGACTTTGCGAATGTCGTTGTCCCTGATAGAGTTACAATTCCTGAACAGGACCTGGTTCGCAAGATCGATGAGTTCGGAAATGCGCTGATAAGCGCTGGAGAGGATTTATCTCCTGCTCCTTTAGCTCATTACACATTTGAACTGGCGACTACATTCACGGACTACTATGAGACTCCGGATCCGGAGGCAGAAAGCCAGACACCATTCATCAGAATAACCGATCCGGAGCTGAAGCTTTTCAGATTGAGCCTTGTCAACGCTTTCCGCCAAACCATGGCCAACTGTCTGGATGCTCTTGGAATAGTACCGCTGGACAGAATCTGAAAATATAATTTGCCAACACTTGTCATTCTGAACGCAGTGAAGAATCTCAAAAAAGCAGATTCTTCACTGCGTTCAGAATGACAAGTGTTGCACCGTATTTTTAAACACTTACTCACATTCAGGAGGCATATAATGCATACGCGAAGATTCACAATCTATTTAAGTAGTGCAGTGCTATCCGTTATTCTCACACTTTGTGCCGTTAGTCAGTTAATATCAGCACCGTTTGATTACCAGTGCAAGTTTACAAAAGGTGGTTGGACTGACAAGGATTGGAAGCAGGTCAAGGGGCCTAGCTGGGACTATTTTGGCTCTTGGATTCAGGATACAGACCACATACGGAATTACACCAAACCTGGTCTGTCACCTAAAGAGGCTGAAGCCACCAATAGCTACTCGAGTATGATACTGACTCATAAGGTCGGTGGTGCAGTCGAGATATCCAGCACAATGAGTTTCGACTATCAGATGGCACCTCTGATCGTTTTAGCAGACGATCTTGGTGAGAGCAAAGATGGTAAACCGGAGTACCGTAAACATACTGAGATAGTTCTATACAACCAGGGACTAAACGTATGGCAGCATTTCTACAAAGACGGCAAGCAGTCCTATATTAAGCTGGCCTGGGCAACTCTAAAGTTCAAGCCTAAGCATAAATACGATCTGAAAGTAACGGTCAAGGACAAAGTCATCACCATTAAAGTTGATGGCAACGAACTTGGCTGTACGGATGTTGACCTGTCCGACGATTTCTATGTGGGAATTACTGGTTGTGAAGGCATCAACAGATTCTACAATTTCAAAGTGCATGCAGAGAGATAGTAGTTCTGTTAAATCATATTAAAATGCATTATGGGCAGGTCATTACGACCTGCCCATAATGCATTGTAGTGTCCTGTTTCCTATCTTGTTGGCATTAAATATTATCGAATATCGCTTGCGCGGTCCATTCTTCATCCGTTGAGAATAAGTATACAGGTTGCCAGATCCCTCCGGCATTAGCCATATTGTTTACCTTTACTGCAATAGTGTTTGGTTGACCCGGTTTGATTATACCCTTCACGTCATAAAGGAAAGGCTGGTTCCATATAACTTCGCCAGGCTGTCCTGTTGACTTGAAGCTTCTCTCAAATGCGTACTCGCCGTTAATGTAGACAAACGCCTCTTCATCTACAGCTCCAAAGAACATATACAGATGCTTTTTGGAAGCAATGTCAGCAGGAGGATTGATGGTCTGTCTGTACCAACCTATGCCTGTATAGTCAGGGAATGCCTGAGAAGTCCATCCAAACCCTATATTGTCCATAAGTGCAATCCAGCTGGAATCATTGAAGTCTGATTTAAAATACTGTTTAGCTTCTCCCTGTTTATCAGGATCAGTGGTAAACTTCCATTCATTGCTGAATGGGAACAGAGGCAGCTTTACTGTCTTTTTGGTCAGCAAATCTCTCCACTTAGCGATTCTTACTGGAGCATCCCAGTTGCCATAAGTTTCGTAGAAGTTGTTTACATTTTCATAACTGACAGTTGCTGCGAAATCATCAAGTAAAGCGAGATACTTTGGGAAGTTTGTACGGTCATCGTTGGTTACTTCATCGCTCTTAAAATACTGCTTGTATGAGTTGAAGTATCCAAGACCTCTTGCGAGTCGCAGATAATCCACCTGCAGCTTCACCGCTCTCACTTTACGAAGCTCTCCACCTGTCTTGCAGGATTTCAAAGCAGACTCCATAAGGTCTGTTGCTTTAGTCATAAATTCAGGTGTGTATAGCTTCTCAGTGGGAGCCCATCTGATTCCGGGAACCATCAGAGGATTCTGATCAACTGTGGTCTTGGGATCTTTTCTGATGTTATGTGGTTTCTTGTGATTATCTGACCACAGCTTGTCCTTAAACATCTCATACTGCCAAATGTTGTCAGCTGCAGCGCCGTAATATCCGTAGATGAAGTCTTTCATCAGTTTGAATGTGTCCAGCTTAGGATTCCACAATTGTTTAGCCCAGACCCAGGCTCTCATATAACCGGAATCGGTTCCTTTGCTCCAGCAGTCACCCTGCAGGAACATTCCGCCAGCGCCGTGAGATGCCTGGAATTTCATATCAAGTCCAACAACCTGCATGTTTGGGAAAGGCATAAGGTTGTGGTCGTAGTTGTTTACATAGTCCCAGATAACAATATCAGCTCCGGTTTTGTGCCAAAGAGAAAGAGCTTTCTGGTATTTATCGGTCTCATCGACTGTGCAGAAAGGATAAGGCCATGCATGAGAGTCTGTGCAGAGCTGAATTGTGACATTACGCTCAGCTTTGATAGTCTTTGGAGGATAATAATAATCCAGATAAGCGAGGGTCAGGATCCTTCTGTCAGGGAATTCATCCCGGATGCCGACTCCGACTTTGTTCAGGAATGTCAGTAGAGAACCCATCTTGGTACCCTGTGCATCATCGATTGTCTTACAGTTGGCGCATTGGCAGAGAGGCATACCGTCCATTGGAGATATAGCCACATACTTTGCACTGCTGCTCCGGAACATCTCTTTGACTTTAGCAGTGACAATCTTTGCTACATCAGGATTGGTCAGACAAAGCTGGCTGGCTGTACGTTTGCCGTTTATCTCAGAGAAATACTCAGGATGAGTAGCTAAATACTCTTCAGGCGAGAGTAGTCTGAAGAAAGTGTGAGCTCCGCCTAATGCTTCAGTGCTTCCACCAAGTTCTGCCGGAATGGCGCCGAACATGAATGGATTAACTTTGTTCTTTAGCATCCAACTTATATCGAATGCTTCATAGACACCCGGCATTCTTGTTTCAAATACTGGATTATATTTTCTGGGAACAAACTGTATGACCAGTTCATCCATCGAAGGGATTACATCGTCACATCGCTGTGTATACCATCTGCAACCAAGGTCTTCTTCCAACAGTGCATAGGCAGCGTAGAGAGGACCTCTTCTTTTCCCGCCAAGCAGGAACATATTGCCGTCTTTGGATATGATCGAATAACCTTCGTCCTTGATACCCTTTGACATAACTCCAAGTTCTGAGTTTTTAGCAAGTTTGGTATTTCCGACGCTGATTACCGGGCCAGACAGCTTGGAAGTTGATTCCTTAACAACAGGGATTTCGATATTGGCAATTTTACCAAGCCAGTTTGAGAGTTCCTCAGCTGCTTTAACCTCTGTTGGTAAAGGAGCTTGCGGGATCAGAATGACACAGTTTGCCTCGCCATTTCTGGTTGCGACAAAAGTGACTGTTTTGCCTGCAGGTTTGAGCGCGTTAATCCATCCGCCAGCCGTATCCGCTGAACAAGCAGCAAATGCTGGCAGGGTTAACAATAACGCAATAACACCGAATAACTTCATATTTCCTCCATGTGATATGTTTAGATCGTTAGATTAGCAAAGCTATATATAACTCAGGTCGTGAGTTATTGGATATTTGCTCCTAAAGATTTCATGAGAGAGGCGAATGTTGGAAACGTCACATCCACTGCGTCCGCATCTTCAACAATTGTCTCTCCGTCCAAAGCCATTCCAGCCATTGCCAGTGCCATGATAATGCGATGGTCTCCGTGCCCTTTTACAACAGCCGGATGCAGACCTCCGCCGTTGATGATCATTCCATCGGGCATTTCTTCTACATCAGCACCCATTTTGCGTAATTCGCTGGCCATGACGGCTATTCGATCTGTTTCTTTTAACCTTGCCTGAGCCACATTAACTATACGAGTCTTGCCAGTTGCAAAGCAAGCAGTTACAGCGAGTGCAGGCAAGGCATCAGGCGTATCGCCAAGATCAAGAACCGTTCTGTGAAGACTGGAGCCACGTATTACCAGGTCAGTCCCCTGCCAGCGGATATCTGCACCCATCTCAATAAGCATCTCAACAATAGCCTTATCACCTTGTGTATCATTGGGATCAAGACCCTGAAGGACTACTTCGCTCCCACACAGCACTGCTCCACAGATAAAAAACGCTGCTGAGCTGAAGTCACCGGGGACACTGCGTTCAAAGGCTTTGTAATGCTGGCCTCCGGGAATATCAAACCGGGTCAAATCCCGGTGCTTAATGCATATGTTCTGAGATTTCAACCAGTCCAGTGTCATTTCAATATATGGTTGTTCAACCAGACGCTCCGCAAAAATAGTCGTATGACCTTGGGATAATGGACAGGCAAGCAGCAAGGCAGTAAGGTATTGAGAAGTCTTGGAGCAGTCCATTACTATCTCTCCACCTGTCATTGGTCCTCTAATCGACAAAGGTGCGCAACCATTTCCATTACTGGATTCAACAATGGCCCCAAGAGAGTTGAGGGCTTCAATTAACGGTCCAGCAGGCCTGCGGCATATTTGCTCGTCTCCGGTGAAGTTGGTGATTCCTTCAGTCAGAGCTGCACAGGCCATCGCAATATAAAGCGTAGTGCCGGAGTTGCCTACATCAATGGGATGAACCGGAGGGATAGGGTGAGAATCTACTCCGTTGATTGTCCAGTCCTTTGAGGCATCTATGTTTGCACCAAGTGAAGTAAATGCAGAGACTGCAGATCTTGTGTCAGAGGCTTCGAGAGGATTGTGGATTATAGATTCACCGCAGGCAAGCGACGCAATTGCTACTGCTCTTACAGTGTGGGACTTAGAGCCGGGGATCACAACTGATCCATTTAAACTGGACCTGGTTACAGAGAGTTTCATAGCACTATGTCTTCTCTTTCAGTTTGACTTCTTCCCAGATTGCATCCATCTCCTGTAAAGTCATATCCCGTAATTCCTTACCTTGAGAGAGGGCATACTCTTCCATCTGAACAAAACGTCGCCTAAATTTATCGGTAGTCTGCCTAAGTGCTTCTTCGGGATCCACATCTACATGCCTTGCGATGTTTACAACTGAAAACAACAGGTCACCGATTTCTTCTTTTATCTTATCAGAGTCTTCGGATTCCATTGCTTCACGCAGTTCGATTGCTTCTTCCTGGAGTTTATCTAAAACAGGCAATATATCCGGCCAGTCAAAACCGTGTCTGGCAGCTTTTTTACCTATTTTATTGGCTTTCATCAACGCCGGCAGGTGATCAGGAATACCATCCAGTGCAGACTTGCGGTGCTCATTGCCCTTTTCAGCGCGTTTGATGGTTTCCCAGTTTTTCCAGATCTCGTCGATCCCATCGACTTCTACGTCTGAGAATACATGAGGGTGTCTGCGCTGAAGTTTTTCACGGTGCCTGCGGCAGACATCGGCTACATCAAAAAGCTCAGATTCAGAAGCGATCTCGGAGTGGAGCAGTACCTGCAGCATCACATCCCCGAGTTCATCCTCTACTTTATCCATGTTGGAGCTTTCGATGGCTTCAATGAGTTCGTAGGTCTCTTCTATGGCATACTGTTTGAGGGATTCGTGGGTCTGCTCACGGTCCCAGGGGCATCCTCCAGGGCTCCGAAGCATTTTTATTGCTTCGTAGAGCTTTACGAACTCTTCAGCAACAATCTTTTCTCTGTCTTCCATTACATCCTCAATCCAGTAGCCAAAAAAAGTTTGTCATTCTGAACGCAACCTTGTCATTCTGAACGCAGTGAAGAATCTGCTTTATTTGTCGAAACCGAGATTCTTCACTGCGTTCAGAATGACAGGTTTCGTGTCGTCGCAAAAAATCTTATGCTCTGTTTACTTCCGGCCCAAACATTTACGCAAAGCTAATCTAACTGACTTCATCTGTATACCCATCAATGCACCCAGCGCTTTCGTTCCGATTTCACACTGACTTGCACTTAGCGCATCTATGCAGGGGGAACAAAAATAGGCTGTGCATTGAATCGGACGCTGGTCATATGGAATCTTACATCCTGTCATCGTGAGTTCTGCACAGTGTCCATGAGCATCCGGAGTGCATCCTGCTGCCACATAATCACTACTGGGACGCTTATTTCGGGCTGTACGAATTGGGGTCGCCGGGTCTTGTAGAACGCGGTCCAGGTAAGCATCACGGTCTCTCTGACCACCACAACACTCTCCCTTACACTCAGCACACACATGACCATGACTCTTGCCGATGCGATTCAGAATCCTCTGATAACGTGCCCTGCGAGCGTTAAGATCGGCGATCTCAGTGTCAACTGAGCCTTTACGCAGTCCACTATCCAGCAATCTGGCAGCATGGTTACATACTATTTCACAAGTACGGAAGAGCGGACGTGAGTAGAAGAGGAAACGGGTCTTGGGGGATATAGCCATATCTGTACACAAACGCGGAGGCCGGGATCGGCCTCCGCAATTTCTTTCGTTAGAGTTTCTCCAGCTCGAATGCTTTGTGGAGCGCCTTAACGGCTGTTTTTACATTTTCTCTGGAAATCAGACAGGTAATTCTGATTTCACTGGTGCAGATGGAAAGAATATTGATGTTAGCTGCAGCCAGAGCGCTGAACATAGTGTCTGCATAGCCAGGGCTGGAACGCATCCCGCTTCCTACTATTGAGACCTTGGCGACCTCCTGGTCAACCACAAGCTCCTTGACTCCCATCTCAGTAACTAGAATGTCTACAACGGACTTTGCTTTGTCGTAATCCGCATCACTGATTGTGAATGACACATCAGCATGACCCTCGGCACCAACATTCTGGACTATGACATCCACATTGATATTGGCTTCTGCCAGGGCATGGAATATTTTGGCGGCTACACCGGGTTGGTCAGGAACGCCAACCAGGGTCAGCCTTGTAACATCGGTGTCGTGAGCAATGCCCCGAACTGGGTTACGTATCTCCATATCAGGGTCCTCCTTCTTGATAAGTGTACCAGGAATATCTTTTTTGGCATGGGCCACTAAA
The DNA here is from genome assembly GCA_942493375.1 of Abditibacteriota bacterium. GTDB lineage: Bacteria > Armatimonadota > UBA5829 > UBA5829 > UBA5829. Next base: position 3,666,777 of record OW818698.1, read on the forward strand.
ATCTCTACATCGTATACCTGGCCCAATTCAACTGCCCGGGAATGCATGACTCTCGCACCTTGTCCAGCCAGTTCCAACATTTCTTCATAAGAGACGGTATCCAGTTTACGAGCGTCCGGGACAATCCTCGGATCGGCAGTATAAACACCGTCTACGTCGGTGTATATCTCGCATGTATCAGCTCTGAGGGATGCTGCCAGAGCTACTGCAGTGGTATCTGAACCACCTCTACCAAGGGTTGTAATGTCAGCCCAGCTGGCATTGTCGGTTATCCCCTGGAACCCTGCGATAATGCAAACTTTTCCCTTGTCCAACTCGTCTTTGAGTCTCTTGGGATCTATTTTCTGAATTCGTGCTTTGCCGTGTTTTCGTTCCGTTATGATACCGGATTGCCCACCTGTAAGAGATACAGCATCTGTTCCCAATGCTTTCAAGGCCATTGCCATTAAAGCGCTGGATGCTTGTTCTCCTGTTGAGAGTAACTTGTCCATCTCTCTCTCGTCAGGCATTGAGTTGAGAGCTTTTGCCATGCTTATCAACTCATCGGTCGTGTCACCCATAGCCGAGACCACTACAACCATCTGTGTGTCTTTAGCTCTCTTAGCTACACGCTTAGCGACTTCCAGTATCTTCTCAGTCGTGGCAACGGAACTCCCACCATATTTTTGAACGACAACCATTGTGCGTTACCACCTTCCGATAGCTAGTGCATTTGTAATTGAATTATGTGTTTTCCATCAATTACATATGCATTAGGCTACTGGAAATATCTCCATTAGCCTGAGATTCAGAATAACATAAAATGGTGCGCCTGTAAATGAGCGTAGCTATTTTGAGTTCGCCTGGGGCAGACAACATAGAAGTGTATTTCAGATAAAGATGCTGAGCGCGCATTATTCATGATTGGCTCGCTTTCGGCCCTACTGCCGGTCGAAAGCGATCCAATCATGAATAATGCGCGTTAGGTGATTAAAGATATAACCGTCAACAGTCTGAAATCATATACTGTTGATAGTTACAATGCACGATATATATAACTGCCGATATATGGCATACTTCCTAGAATTCGTTCCTATCAGCAATTTCCTGTTGTAGTTTGCGGTCCAGCATCACATATTTTGCGCTGTAGCCGGTGACACGGATTACCAGATCTGAGTGGTGCTCCGGATTCTCCACAGCATCGAGTAGAGTCTTTCTATTTACTACATTTATAATAAGGTGAGGTACTCCATCGTAGAATGCGACTGATGCCAGAGAATTTACTATAGCATTTCTAAGTTCGATATCACCTTCCTGAATGTGGATGTGGAATGGACACCCAGATGTATCTGATAAGTCCAGTTTGCTCATGGAGGACATTGCTGCTGTAACACCATTTCGAGCAGACCCATGCATGGGATTCCCGCCATGGGCAAGTGGAGTGTGTGCCATTCTACCATCCGGAGTAGCACCCAGCGCATTGCCTTCGAAAGTATGTCTGTGCCAGGAATAGAAAGCGGGACGCAGGTTAAAACCTTTATTGTTCTTGAACAGTGATAACGTCTTCTTGAAATGAATACAAATCTCTCTTGCAATGGAGTCAACGGCATCATCGTCATTTCCATATTTTGGTGCAGCCAGTAAATCCCATCGGAGTTGTTGATATCCATCGAAATCCTGATTGACTGCAGTCATTATTTCTGCCAGCGTATACTTCTTCTCTGTATAAACCAATTTTCGAATGGCAGCCAGGCTATCTGCTATGTTTGCAAGACCAACATATAATACGGTAGTCATTGCGCTCTCAGCTCCCCCAGCATTGACATCGGTTCCTGATTCCAGGCATCCGTCCATCAGGAGCGAGGCAATCATCTCGGGATATGTTCGTTCTACATAGTCATCTATAATACTGTTGCATCGCATATAAGCTGCCACGCTATCTAACATACAACTGCAGTAATTCTCCCAAAGAACTTCGTATGATGAGATGGTTGCATTGAGTGTCATTTCCATCGCCCGCATCAAGGCCCTGATGCCACTGACTGCACACAAGTCATGATATGGATACTCTTTACCTGGTACTACCCACCAAAAACAACCACAAAATGAATATTGTCTTGCTTGTTCGATAGGAAAACCAAATTGCACCAGACTTGGTATGATTACGTTATCATTAGCCAGGTGTGGTGTTCCTGTTCCATGTTTAGCCAGTATCCCCGTAGCCAGTTTGATGGCTAGTGGATTAATGCTGCTATGCCAGCGAAACGCCAGGTTGCTTGATCCTCCGATTGCGTCATAGGCATTCAGAGTTAAGAACGTGAGTTCATTGACAGCATCATTTCCCCTGTTATCTACTCCTCCTATGCTTGTGAACAGAGGTTCCTTGCAAAGCAGGGCTTCAATTAGTAATTGAGCGGTCTCATCATCTACCATGCCGGCGTTCTTGTCATTTATATAGTATGAGTAGAATACCTGGTCAAATCGGTCATATCCCATTCCTGTAGACGTGGCTCTTTCAAACATCATATAGAACCAAAACCATTGCAACGCATCATGGAATGTTTTTGGGGGTTCAGATGCCAGCCGACGGCATCTTTGCGCAATATCACGATACTCCGGAACTAATTCCGGATCCGGTGTGTTTTGGGAAAGGCGATCAGCCGAATCAGCATATTTGAGTATGTGTTCCTGTATAAGGCATACAACAGCCAGAGAACAATCAAGATATTCAGCCTTGGGAGAGCCATCAACGAAGTTTTCTCTGCATTTGGAGATGTATTGTTTGATCCCATCCCAACCTAGTTCAAGTCCCTTACGTATTCTGGTAGCTGTGTGACCGCATGGAACCACGGGCATTGCGCCAAGGGAATACTCTTCAGAAAGGTCAATATCGATTTCAAATGGGATAATTTCATAAGGTAGCAGGAAATAGTAATCGCCAATAAGCAATTCGCCGGGACGTATTTCTGCCGGTGAATACTTCAGCATAGCATCAAATGTTTGTACAAAACCTCTGTGTCCGTGAGCCTGAGTTCCGACGGATCTGAGCTCATCCGGTATCGGAATGTAGGTCCGTCCAGTCGATTCACCTGCGGGATTTGTATTGGTTGTTTCTCTGAGTTTTCGGTATCCCGTCAGCAGGTTCCGTCTATTTTCAACAAACAAGTCGCAGTTCTCCATTTTTTAATGACACATTTAGTCTACCAGATTATTATCATATTATATCAGTCATTTTACGATATATGTTAATTAGGTATTGATATCTGACATCTTGTTGATCATGTTAAGCAATATTACGTATACCTGGCTTCTGTATAGAGCTCCAACTGAAAATCAATACATAGATTCTGATTTTTATTGCAGTCAGTCAACGTTTGGTGTATAATATGCCCTCACACAAATATGTGTGAACAAAACATTGGAAATAACCGACTATAGTAATGATGGAATGGTTTTATTAGGATTCTTTGGTGCAGACTCAACTGTGAATACTGCCTGCTGAGTGGGTATTATAGATTTGTTGCCCTATCTACACCCCGGAGAACAAACAATTGGAACGAGAGAACTGGACTAGTCTAAAAAAAACATCGGAAGCCTGCTGGGCTCAAGGAAGGGCAGATTACGCAGCAGCTGTGACCTTACTGGATGCAGGGGTTTATTTCGCCAGTGCATTTTTTGCACAACAGGCTGCAGAGATGGTATTGCGGGCTGCTGTGATTCAAAAACAACAAAAAGTGCCGCGGGGGCACAACCTGATATCAATGGCCAGTGCTCTCAGTGCACCTGCGCAGGTCAACAATGCCGCGTCTGAACTCAATCCCACTTTTCTGAGCACCCGGAATCCGGAAGCTGTTGATGGAGTTCCTGCTCAGAACTTTGATCGTAAATCTGCAAGATTCTACCTGCGATGTGCACAGACTATTGTTGACTGGGTAAAGTCGGACTTATACGACAATTGATTTGATGTGATCACGGAAGTTTTCTGTACCATGACAACATCCTGCACTGAATAATAATGATATTGGTCAGAAAATAGGCAGTGGATGCCGCGATCACCGACTGATAAGGAAAATCATCAGGCGCCTTCATTCCGTTGAATGTTCCGGTCTTGTCGAAATGAGCCCACGGCATTCCGATTCCAACTAGAGCTAGATAGACCACATATATGAACCCGACTAGCAATAAGCACGCTAGGAACGCTCCAATTACTGCCATTATATACTCAGAAATCCCGGCGTCAGGGCAGAATGGAAATAGAGATGGGCCAGCTTCCTGTCTACTCTGAGCTGCTGCTGCCCTGGCTTGGGCAATTGCAGAACGAGCATATAGAAGTCCAACCGGTACTGCAAACACTGCACCGATAAGTGCCTCAATCACTCCAGGCCTGTATTCAACCGCCTGCCACCACGCGACCACCCAGATAACGACTTCAACTATCATCTGAGCCCACAGAGCCCAGCTGCGTGAAAGGTAAGATACATCCTCTTTCGTGATACCGAAGTCGTCGATATTTGTGTTTGTTAATACCATCACTGCCACCTCAGTTCTCGCCCTGCTTATAATATAAATAATTCTTATAGTCCACTTGCCTCTGCTGTCATTCAAACTGAACGGTATTGAGGCGCTGCAAGACCATTGCCAGCCGTAATATTCTTATTGTATATCCGGTTCTCTTTGCCATTGGGGTCAATAATACTCAAATGGAATACGTGCTCCGATGCCATCTGGTTTACCATTTATGACATATCATATAAAAATATCCATAGATAGTGTAAGATTTGAGTGTTCATTTGTATTTATATAAGTGTAGGCGCCAAGTTACATGCATGGAGAGATTTTTTGCTGAGCGACCAACAGATTATTGAGCTTGTATTGAAAGGGAAGACTGATAGATTTAGCGAATTGGTTTCTCGATATCAGAAACCTGTATATAAGCTTGCTTACAGCATCCTGTCAAATAACCCGGATGCTGAGGACGCCGCCCAGGAGACCTTCATCAAGGCTTACAACAACCTTTCAACATACACAGACCAAGGCAGATTTTGGGGATGGCTTCGTCGAATTACTATTAATATGTGTATTCGAAGAGTTTGTCCGGTGGTGCTTACATCCCTTGAAGATGTGGATGAATTGCCTATTGATGGTAATGACACTGTATACGAGTCTGTAGTCGGTGCTCAGGAGAGTAACGATCTGCGCAGGATGATATTTAGTTTACCGCCTGCATATAGATCGGTTATTGTGCTCAAATATCTTGAAGAGATGAGTTATGCAGAGATTGCGGAAGCACTCGATGAAAGCATACAAAACATCCAAGTAAGACTGTTCAGGGCCAAGAAAATGTTGCGGGAAAGAATGAAGGTATGTGTGTTATGAAGTGCGGAGATTATGAAGTCTTGATTTCTGCCTATGCAGATAGGGAACTCGATGCGGAATTGGTTACGGACCTGGTGAATCATATTGCTGAGTGTGATAAATGCAGACGGCTTTATGAGGAGACCTGCAATATCCAGTCAAATATTTCCGCTGCTCTTTCTATGCACATCGAAACTCCTGATTTTGCAGGCTCAATCTGTTCTCAGATATATCCAAAAAATCGGTTTGTCCCTGTATGGGCCTGGGCTGCAGCAGCAGTAATTATCCTGGTCATTGGTTCTGTGTTTATAGCAACGCATAACATCCGTAATACAAAGCAAATTGCCGTAGTGGTAAAGCAGGAAACGACTGTGAAAACGCCGATTCCTGCGGCAAAGCAAGTTGATCCAATTCCAGAGAAGAGAATTGTAGGAGTGAGACCTGATATTATGCCTGAAGTAAAACATAAAGTTAATTCCCGAAAGATAAAAAGTGCTCCATCTAAACAATTATCGGAAGCTAAGAAGTTGGTTGCGCAGCATGAAACCAGTGATCCGGATCAAGCTGAGATTACTGTCGAATATTTGAATCCTGTGGATCCCGCAGACCAGGAATGTGCTAAGTCACTCGAAATAGCTCCCAAAATCCCTACAGCTGGTCCAGGACAGAGGGTTGTAGGTGATGTCGAGGAGATTATTATTAACGGCAGGCGTGTGAAACGTTTTTGTTTTCGAGTAGTCCCGGATATGAATACCAGCCGCTCAGAATTACCTGGGGAACCACAGAGCTTAGGCAGTAATTCAGCCTATCAAGATTAATCCGCATGAGGTGCATGATGAATATAGATAGATACAACAGTAACAAACAATCGTTGATAATACTGGTGATAATAGCAATTATTGCAGTTATTGGCATGCAGGCTTTCGCTGATGAGGCAAAGAGGGAAATATTCGGTACCCTGACATTTCCCGATGGCAGACCCGCACCTGGCGTCAGAATCCGATACTGCGGCAGTACCAAATGCTCAACTGTAGTAACGGATGACAAGGGCAACTACAAGATATCTCTGGAGGCAGGAACAGATGCAGTAGGACTGGGTGCTCAATCCGGTGACTACCTGCTCTCTTCTTATGTCAGCTTTCCGATTGATTCCATAATGCCTGTCCAAAAAGATCTGAAATTAGGCTATGGAGCTCTTATACTTGGGGAAGTAAAGGACTCCGCAACTGACAAACCAATTGAAGACGCAACTATACAAATATCCGGCTCCCCCGGAGATTCAGTAAAGACAGGCAAAGATGGGGTCTTCAGCGTCAAAGCTCTTCCATTATCAGGCCTACAGATAGAAGTGCAAAAAGAAGGATATGTCATCTACAGGCAAAACTTCTCTGCAGAGAATCTGGACACATTTGCCTGGAGGATCAAACTTAAGCCTGGTGGAGTGATAAAAGGAAAAGTAACTGACGAGAGTGGCAAACCAGTAGAGAATGCTATCTTTGCGTTTCTTGAGGGAGTATATATGCATTCTGCGAAAACTGATGCCAATGGGGATTATGTAATTGGCGAAATAGACGCTGATCGTCCCTGTGATGTTACCGTTTCACATGTTGGACTGTTGTCAGACCACAAAATGCTTGAGTTTCCTACAGGAAGTCGTGAGATGGTTCAAGATTTCGTTTTACTTCCAGGTAGTATAAGCAACAGGACGATTTCCGGTAAAGTGACAAATCAGAATGGGGAGCCTATCGGTGGTGTTGATGTGGTATTTGGACGGAGTTCATATCAGTACAATATGAAGTCATGTCTTTCAGATGTAAACGGTTCATACAGTATCTTTGTCGACTCAATGGAAAAGGATGTGCTTCTCTGTAAAAAGGATGGTTATGCTCCATTATTCATTGCTGTGTCAGATGCTGGTGAACCAAAGATTGACGCAGTATTAAAACCTGCCTGCAACTCAAGCCTTCGCGTAACAGACTCAAATGGAAAACCAATGAGTAATGCATCTATTACTGTAAACGTAAGAAGTCCCATTTTAGCAGCGTTGAGCGATGAAGCTGTTCTGAATGGTGATGTATACAGAACACTATATAGTACATCGACGGATAATAATGGGTATGCCAAACTGAATAATCTTCCATTTGACGGCATAGTGCTGGATATCTACAAGGACGGATACATTGCTCCAAACAATATACCAATCAAAATTGGTTCGAATGATAATGTAATCAAGATGAGTGGTATTACGCAGTTCGCAGGCAAAGTAGTTGATGAAAAGACTGGTAAGCCTATTACCCGTTTTACTGTGAAGTGGTGGATGGACAGGAGTTATTCCAGTGGAGGTCTGGATAACATTGTCATCAGCAATACCGATGGGCAGTTTAAAATCCGGGTAGATGACAGTCGCTTCACTGATTATAACTTGTATCAAGTGAAGATATTGGCAGATGGGTACATTGGGCAGGTCAAGCAAATCAAGACAACTAACTCTCCCAAAGAAGATTATTCGACTGTGTATAAATTGCAGAAGACTTATGTAAATAAAGGGACTGTTAGAGATTCTTCAGGAAAAGGCATACCTGGTGTAAAACTGACTATCATTGAAACCCATGGATATGATTACTACGAATCACCTCCCAGGGTTTCACCCAATTCGTATTCTAGAGTGATTGAAACGGACAAGAATGGAAGTTTTTCAATTGACCCGGTGTTTGAAGAATCAGCAATTATAATAGCCGAAAAGTCCGGGTATTCAAGGCTAGAGTTATCGGACGCTATAATCACAAAGCCACTAGAAATCAAGATAGCGTCTGCGGCTTCTTTGGTAGTCAAAGCAAAAAGATTTGGAACTGAACAAGCCAAAATCTATATGTTCAGCTCAAAGAACGGGAACACATCTCGTCAATTTACCGGAACTATTCCAGTAGATGGGGAATTAACCATAACTAATCTTGCCGCAGGTGACTATACAATACAGATTGATAGTAGAAAGCAAACCGAAACACACAATATAACTTTGAAATCGGGACAGAGAAAAGTACTAGACCTGAACGATAAGCCATCCGTTCTCTTGAAAGGCACAGTAACTAGTAATAGTAATCCCGCTCCAGGTATTACGGTTGCAGTAAATACACCAGATTACCAATTTTCTGCAAGCACAACAACAGATTCACAAGGTAAATATGAATTGCTGGTGGACAAATCCCGTGTTGTAGCTATAACGACTAGGATTCATAGTAATGGACAGACCTTTACCAAAAATACTTTTATAACTTTATTATTGAAGAAAGGCGAAAACATACTTGATTTCAAATTGCCTTTCGGCACTATATCTGGTCGTGTAATTAATGAGATAACTGGAGAATCGGTTGCCAGATACTTAGTTTGTGCGATTAAAAAGAAGATAAGCCAGGCACCAGACTACTACAATATGGGGTGTATGATATATGGCGATGTCTGGAGCATGGAGACAATCAGTAGTACCAGAACCGAAAATGACGGCACATTTACACTCACAGGTATTCCTGATTGCACAGCCGCTTTATATGTAACGACTGGAAATTATCAAATATGCGGCTTTGGAGATCCGTTTGCGGTCAGGCAAAATACACCGGTTACTGGTGCTGAACTGAAGATTCCTGAATCCGGAAGACTTGATCTAAAAGTAGTTGACTCAATAACGAACAAAACAGTATTTACCGATTATTCACAGTTGGTCAATAGAAACGGAGTCAGGTTGCCTGTTTCTGGATCTGTAAAACCTAATGATTTACCTGTAGGGAAATACAAGCTCTGGGTTGACCCGATGGACGGCAAATATATGCCTGGGTATGCAGTTGTTGAGATGAAACCCGGAAGAACCACAAAAGTCACATTCAGAATTAAACCAGCCGCTCAAAAGATATTATTCAAGATTGCAAAAGGTGGACGTTTTGAAAACCTTAAATGGCCTGATAAAAATCCTAAGGTCTTGAAGAGTCTTTCTAAATCATCTATGCCCATAAATGAAATCAGGATTAAGGACCAACCATGGATCGGTTACATCATTAAGGACTCAGTTACCGGCAAACCAGTTATTACAAGCTCATTCGGTCTTCTATGGGGAGGTTGTATCAAGGCATTTGATAATAATCGTGAGGGAGTGGTCCTGATCAAACCGGGTAGATACACAATAGAAGCTGTCCTGCGAAATAAAGAAGACTATGCTGTCACTTCTAAAGCTAATATTTGGAAGATCAAGAAGACTATCACAGTTAAACCAGGCATAGATACAATAATACCCGTGCAGTAGTAAAAACTCATTCTCAAGACCAAGGTTTCCTTTGTAGGGTCTGATGGGGTAAAATGAGAGAGGTGCTAAATGGCACGCCTCTTGTTAGATCCAACATGCAGATTCGGGGGACCTCCTTTTTTATGAGCTTTCTTGGTATAGACGTCGGTTCAGTCAGCGTAAAAGCTGCCTGGGTTGATGAGAATGGCAAACTAATCAGATCTACATATCGCAGGCACTTCGGCAGACCGTTTGAGGCTGCTGTTGAGCTTATCTGCGCTGAACTTGAATCCGGTTTTGAGTTCTCCAACGTAGCCTTTACCGGTTCCGGTGGACGTAAACTGGCAGATTCTCTGGGGCGTTCATTTGAAAATGAGATCATGTCCCAGGCAAGAGCAGCCAGGCACATTACCCCCGAAGCAAACGCTGTTGTCTGCATTGGTGGAGAGGATTCCTATTTTATCCTGCTGGACAACTCCGGCAAAGCTGGCACGCAAATCCGCGATTTTGCAATGAACGGCATCTGCGCAGCTGGTTGCGGAGGATTCCTCGACCAACAGGCAGGCAGGCTCGGAGTAGACATAGAGACCGACTTCGGCAACCTGGCAGTGGAGTCAACCAGACCATCCCGCGTGGCAGGCCGTTGCAGCGTGTTTGCCAAGACCGACATGATCCACCTTCAGCAGAAAGCAACACCAGTACGCGACATTGTCGCAGGACTCTGTTTTGCATTCGCTCGTAACTTCGTAGCTGTCCTGGCTAGAGGCAAGGAGTTCAAAGCTCCGGTTGCTTTCCAGGGTGGAGTTGCCCTAAATGCTGGAATGGTGAAAGCTTTCCGTGAGGTTTTGGGATTTAGCGAAGGCGAGTTTATAGCTTCTGAGAATGCTCATGTGTCAGGCGCTATCGGAGCTGCGATGCTGGCGCTGGAAAAAGGCGTAAGCACTGAAACACTGAGCTCCGAGACTCTCAAAGCTTTGTTAAATGAACTACGCGAATGGGCAGCCAATACTCCCCTGCCATATCCCGGCCCTCCGCCGCCCAGCACAGTTTTCGACGTCCCTGAAGGCTCTGTCGTGGATGCTTATATGGGCGTGGACATAGGATCGATAAGCACCAATGTTGTATTGATCGATTCTGACAAGCGGGTTATATTCAAGACTTATCTAATGACCGCAGGCAGACCTATTGAAGCTGTGCGGACAGGGATTAAGCAGGCTGCGGAGAAGCTCCAGGGCAAAGTTACCGTCAAAGGCGTCTGCACTACCGGTTCCGGAAGATACCTTATAGGGGATTTCCTGGGAGCTGATGTTGTAAAGAATGAGATAACCGCCCAGGCACGCGCTGCTGCAGAGATAGACCCCGAAGTCGATACCATATTCGAGATCGGCGGGCAGGACTCCAAATATATCAGCCTCGAAAACGGCGCCATCGTCGACTTCGAAATGAACAAAGTCTGCGCTGCCGGAACAGGAAGCTTCCTGGAGGAGCAGGCGGAGAGACTTGGAGTCAGCATCAAGGGAGAATTCGCCGACCTTGCTCTTTCAGCCGATAAACCAGTGAGACTCGGTGAACGCTGCACAGTGTTCATGGAATCAGACTTGGTTGGACACCAGGCAGCAGGCGCATCGACTCCTGACCTGGCAGCAGGGCTGGCTTATGCCACAGTATATAACTATCTCAACCGTGTAGTGGGCGAACGCAGGATTGGTGACCACATATTCTTCCAGGGCGGAACCGCATTCAACCGCGCCGTAGTATCTGCATTTAGAGAAGTCACAGGTAAGAACGTAACCGTCCCGGAGCATCACGAAGTTACCGGAGCTATCGGCTGTTGTCTGATCGCAATGGAACACGCTCAGCCTGGAGTAGAAAGTACATTCAGGGGCTGGGAAGTATCTCAACTGGAATACGAACAGGACAGTTTCGAGTGCAAAGCCTGCGCGAATGCATGCGAGATCAACAGAGTTAAGATCGAAGGGCTGCCCACACTGGTCTATGGAGGCCGCTGCGAGAAGTACGAGAAAAAGCGGGCGATAGATGCAAGCATTCCGGATCTTTTCGCTGAACGCCATGAATTTATGTTTGCAGGTTATGAAGAACCCGCAAAACAGCCCGGTAAACCTCTGGTAGGTATTCCTCGTGCTCTGCATTTCATGGAATATGCGCCGTTCTGGTTGGCATTCTTCAAGAAGCTGGATATTCCAGTTATGCTCTCCAGCCAGACCAACAAGCAGATAATGCGCGATGGCCTGGACGCTGTGCTTGCAGAGTATTGTTTCCCTGTCAAAGTAGCTCACGGTCATGCGATGGAACTTATCGAACGCGGCGCAACCCATCTGCTGATGCCTAACATTCTCCAGCTCCCAAGGCTTCAGGATGGCTATGAGGAGAGTGTGCAGTGTCCTTACATTTCTACACTGGCGTTCACCGTTGGAGCGGCCCTGAATCCCGAAGAAAAGGGTATAAAGACTCTTCACCCGAGAGTGGATCTGTCCAGTCCGTCCCGCAAAGCAATTAATATGATGACAACGGACCTTGCGGACCTTGGGGTCAGTAAGACCCAGGTCGGTGAAGCTTTCCGGGTCGGTCTTGCAGCTCAGGCTGATTTCGGTAAGAAGATGGTTGAAAGAGGTAAGCAGGCTCTCGATTCTCTGACCAATGGTAAACATGGCGTTGTGTTCTTCGGTCGAGGTTATAACAGTTGCGACAGCAGTCTGAATCTGGATCTACCTGCAAGGTTCCGTGAGCTGGGTGTGCTGCCAATACCCTTGGATATGCTGCCTCTGGCTGATAAGGATATTTCGGAAGAGATATCAGGTATGGCGTGGAGGTCCGGGCACAAGATACTCACAGGTGCCCAGATGGTAGCTGAGGATCCCCGCCTGCATGCAGTCTATATTACAAACTTTGGATGCGGACCGGACTCGTTCCTGATAAAGTTCTTCAGGTCAAAGATGGGCAAGAAGAGCTCCCTGCAGTTGGAGATCGATGAGCACTCCAGTGATGTCGGAGCGCTGACCCGCTGTGAAGCTTTCCTGGACAGTATCAGCAAATCTCCGCAGGTCACCAAAGACGTTCGCAAGTTCAGACCAAACTTTGCGAGCAAAGATAACGACCGGATCGTCTATGTTCCTAAAATGAGTAATGTGGCGTTATCAGTGGTCTCAGCATTCAGGTCAGTGGGAATACCATCTGAAACACTTCCTGAGAGTGATTCAGAATCGGTCGCACTTGGCCGCAAGTATTGCACCGGTAAAGAATGCTTCCCGTGCATAGTAACTACCGGCGATCTCGTAAAACTGGTCAGCGATCCTGATATCGATACCAGCAAGGTTGCATATTTCATGCCCAGCATGTCGGGGTCAGGAAGCTGCAGGTTTGGTTGTTACAATCTGCTCCACAGAGTGGTCCTGGATGACTTGGGACACCTTGATATCCCGGTCATTGTCCCCAACCAGAGCAAAGGCTTCTATGATACCCTCGGTAAGAAAGCCGGGGATGTGTTTGTCCGCAGGGCCTGGAACGGTATGGTCGGTATAGAGCTCCTTGAGAAAGCTCTGCACCACTTCAGGCCGCTTGAAGTAAGGCAGGGGCAGACAGATGAGATTTTCGAGAAATATCTGGACAAGATCTGCAAAGTGATAGAAGCCGGTGCCGATCTGCTTCCAGTTATGAAAGAAGCAAAAGAGGCATTTCAGACTATTCCTATAAATGCAGACGGTCACCCGTGTGTGGCGATAGTCGGTGAAGTCTTTGTCCGTTCACACGATTTCAGCAACCTCGACCTCGTCCGCAAGATAGAAGAGCATGGGGGCCGGGTGTGGCTCTCCCCGCTAAGCGAATGGTTGACCTATGTAAACAAGGGGCAGAGAGACAACGCCAGATACGACGGCCGTTGGATGGAGTATTTCAAAGTTAGCATGGTAGATAAATTCATGCGGGCAGACGAACACAGGCTCTCATCCGTATGGGAAGACCTGCTCCCAACAGCCAAAGAACCCAGCCCTGAAGCTCTGATGGAAAAGGGTGAAGGCTACATAGACCGTGGTTTCTTCGGAGAACCAATTCTGAGTCTTGGTAAAGCGACACACGCCAAAGCCAACGGTGTCAGCGGTATCATAAACGTAATGCCCTTTACCTGCATGCTGGGTACAATCACCAATGGCCTCTTCCGCAAATTCCAACAGGAGGAAGACGGAATGCCGGTGTTGAACCTTGCTTTTGACGGTCAGGAAGTCGGGGATATGTCTCTGAGATTAGAAGCATTCCTGGCACAGTGCCGGGCATTTGCTGAAAGGGACAACTAACCCTATAGAGAGAACAATCCCCCTGGCATCCTCGCCAGGGGGACTTGAATGTTGGAGGGTATTACTTGATTTCAAGGATACTTCTATCTGCAGGATTGATCGTTTGCTGCGCGATATCTTCAAATGTATCTGCGGCAAATAAAATCCTCTACTCCTTTGAAACCCCTGAAGAGATAAAAGCATGGACTCCGGACGGGGGGGTGACTCTCCAGCAGTCGGATAAGCACGTAACCGATGGCAGATCATCATTGAAAGTCACCGTTGCTCCTTCGCAGTGGAATGGTTTAGGGAAAGAATACGATCTGTCAGAGTGGCGCGATTACACATATCTAGAATTTGACTTGAGTGTAGATGAACCTACTAATCACCTTGCTGTCCTGTTGGCATTTACCGGTCTGTGCAATTTCAATTTTCAAGTAGATATGTTAAAAGCTGCTGAGACCAGGCACATTCGAATCCCCATAAAAGACATGGACCAGATGAGAGTCTCCAAGTCCACAAATTTCAAAGTATTCTCTTGCAATGTGGATAAACAGACTACCTTCTATTTGGATAATCTGCACCTTACAGGGGACAATGCCGTTATAGGGCAGTTGAGGACTCTCAAAGCATCGTTGTTGTCCAGAAAAACGACAATAAATTTACTCCACGACAAGTCCATTACAAAGCGACTTCTCGCATTACAAAAAGATGTAGATTTGTTGCTTAACAACTCCAATCCAAACAAAGAAGAGTGTGCCAGTATTGTTTCTGATTACAACACACTACTCTTCGATTGGTCCAAAGCCGCGCTTAGAAAACATGGGATTGCCAATCCTGAATATACTATTTCTTTTGAATCTCCAATGCACAAGGTGCGTTCTATTGATAGTGCAGCGGACTTGACCGGGCAAATCTCGTCTGACACTGTATCATTATCTGCCGCAAAGAACGAGTATGAGAACCTGCAAATGGTAATTGTGCCCTTTGCCAGGGACTTGACCGGAGTGAATCTTCAAGTGAGTGATATGGTTGGACCAATGAGAAGCGTTCTTTCAAGTAAGAATATTGAGGTCCGACTCGCTGGTGAAGTTGATATTTCAGGCACCAATGATCCACAGACCAAAGTCCTTACAGGCAGGTATCCCGATCCTTTGCAACCATTGACAGATTCTATTCAGGTCGATCGCGGAGTTCTGAAATCTATCTGGCTGACGGCGTATGTGCCCAGCAACACACCTGCCGGATTGTACAGGGGAAGTTTGACCATTAAGTGTGCGAATTCGCATCCCTATAAAGCAATATTGAATTTAAGAGTTCGAGACTTTACTCTTCCCAGAAAAAGCAGTTTGAAGACCCTGTTTTGTCTTCATGCCTATCCACTGTTGAAGTTCTACAGTTATCAACCATGTCCGGATCAATATAATATTCTGGGAACAACGGACCACTGGGATTTCAAGGATATACCCACAGCAACTATCCATAAGTGGCTGGATTATGCAGAGAAATACAGGATCAGTCTGACAAGTGTCTTTGGGTGGAGCATGTATATTGAACCTTTTTGGCCTATTACAAAGGGGGATTCATCTAAATATGACTTTAGCAAATGGAACTCAATGATCGAGTATGCAGTTAAACATCAGACAAATGCGATTACTGTGGTTGGAGTTCCTCCCAGAGGTCATATGATGGATCCAGCATCAAATAAGCAATATACCGACCTGGTTAAGAGCTTCATGCCTCAGCTGGAAAAGAATCTAATTTCTAAGAATTGGGCAAACATGTCCTATACTTATTTGCCTGATGAGCCAGGATGGTTGACGCTGGGTAAAGAATTTCTCAATATCGCAAAAATATTCAAGGAAGCTGCTCCCAGGATAAAGACTCTTGCCACAACATCACCACCTTTTGTTCATCCTGCATATCCGGAACTGACTAAGTATGTGGACACCTGGGTCCCAATGATGGATACTTATCCACCAAGCGTAGCAGCGGAATTGAGAAAACAAGGAAAAGAAGTCTGGTGGTATACCTGTTTACTACCTTTCCACCCCTATCCGCATCTGGCTATCTATCAATCAGGGATAGATCCGCGTATGATACCATTGCTGAGTTGGAAGTATAAGGTCGATGGTTACTTGTCGTGGGGTATAGACGTCTGGCCTGACGCTTCGACTGCTTCAACACAAAATCCAAAATGGCCTGCAGGCGACTGGACATTCAAGGACTACCTGTATCCTCCAGGTGATGGGTATATGATGTATCCCGGACCAAACGGTCAGCCGTGGAGTTCTGTAAGGATGGAGAACTTCAGGGATGGTATGGAAGACTACGAGTATTTAACTCTGTTAAAAAATCGACTCTCCGCTCTGGATAGGAAAGGGATATCCTCGGCCAAGTTAGAACAGTTAAAGAGTAGAATCCGGAAGCTCCTGGAAATCGATCAGTCTGTGATTGTAAATCCTATTGACTTCACTCAGAATCCTGAAACACTGTCAGCATATAGATCTAAACTTGCTGATGCAATAGAACAATCAGCCAAGCTTTTGAATTAGCCTATAAATACGGAGACACTTTCGAAAGGACCAGCCATGAGACGACTACTTCTGGATAGTGATGGGCACAATTTCTTCATAGTCTGTATGTGTGATGATACCGAAGAGGGGATTAGAGCAGCTATCCGGGAGCAGTTGATAACTATTCCTACCGAAGTCACCACTTATCTCATCTCTCCCGGCTGTGGGACATATTATTATCCTACTAAAGTTGCCGAACTGATGCCTGCTACTGAGGAGTTCCCTGGTGGAGCATATCTGCATGCAGCACTGGCAAAAGGACTCGACCCTTTTGGTATGTTCCTTAAAGCGATCAAACGGGCTGGTATGGAATCTTTTATATCTTTCCGGATGAATGATGTCCATAACCCCAAGGATGAGTCCCAGTGGAATACTCCCAAGTTCAGAGTTGATCATCCGGAGATGACGGTAGATCCTGAAGCAAACAAAGCCGAAAATCCCGACTGGTGGTCATTCGCACTGGATTATTCCAGAAAAGAAGTCAGGGATTACTACTTGTCGATTCTGGCTGAGCTGATCGAGATGTATGATTTCGATGGGATAATGCTGGACTGGATGCGTTGGCCGCGAACTATGTCGGGCAGTATTGTAGAAGTCTGGGAGAAACGGGATTGTATAACGGAGTTCATGTGTGAAGCTAGAAGACTTTGTCAGTCCTCAGGTAAGGATATACTATTATCCGCTCGTGTCCCATCCTCAGTCCAGAGCTGTAAGAATCTTGGGATGGATATAGCTGAATGGGTTAATGGTGGCCTGGTAGATTTCCTGATCCCGGCATCATTCCTAAATACCGATTTCCACATACCGATCGATGACTTCCGCAGGGAGATGGCGCCAAACCACATACCGATCTATGGAAGCGTTGAAGCCCATCATGCATCTCAAATACAGACTCCGGAATCCTTGAGAGCTTGTGCCATGTGCCTGTTTGAAGACGGTGCAGACGGAATGCTGATTTTCAACTTCCCGGACTGGGACTTGCAGCATGTTGCCCTTCCTCCATACTACTGGCTGAAGGATCTTGATACATACGAGAAGACACTCACCAAACCACTGCTCTTTTCGCTGGAGCACGAAATGTTCCGGGTTCCTGATATCGAACTGCCATACCAACTACCTGTAAATATCGAACCAGATAACACTGCAGAACTTACAATAAACCTCCCCAATGGAGCATTCCCATATGTCCACGCTCTGGCTTTATTGGACAGCGGAACAGATGTGGCATTGTCCATCAACAATCAACCGGTTAAGGACATAAACAACAAATTCAGGCAAAGACGTTCACTGTTTCCTGATGAAATAATAGAATGCCGGCAGATCCCTAACTATGACAATTCAGACTCTCTATTCAGAATATTCCGAATAGATCCGAACACATTAGTACCCGGGAACAACACTCTAAAAATAACCAACTCTTCAGGACAGAATGTTAAGATTGACCGCTTGAATATTGGGATGTGGTAAGGTTGGTATTCGAATGAAGCGCTTGATACTAATAGCTAAAGAATCAAGTATGGAACACGAAGTGGATATGCTCTCTATTCTTGTTGAGAATGGATATCAGATTACCATTGAGCGTGATCCGGAGCTGGTAAAGACTGGTCTAGATAATGACGAATATTCCGGAGCGATTCTGGCAGCGGAATTTCATACAGTTTCAAAAGATAATGATCTGAATGAATATAAGCTGTTTATGATGAGATATGCTTCATCAAAAGACAGGAAATTGATGGGGTTTATTTTATTCACAGATAGTACCCGTAGACCTGAATGTTTTATGGGCTGGGGTACCCTGGTCGATGCATATGTTGCGTCACAGACTCCAGCGCAGGAAGCCTGTGACTTTATAGAGAGGGCATATATTGGAATGCACACACCAGCAGGCCCGAATCTTTATCATTTATGAACACTCCACGTTGGCTACTCTAATATTTTGCCAAACATCATTGCAGCAGGTAGTCCCGTTGCAGAGCTTCTCAGAACAACTCCGCCCTGCCCGTCAGATCCGCTTCCGAGCTCAATTTTTGCATCTATAGGAAGGTCACGGTTGAGCTCGATTGTTACATTCTTGCCTTCGATTTTGGTAGTTAGGATTTGCACATCTGCTAGAACCTGATCACCCTCAAGGAAACGGAACCCATCGGGTTTTGAACCTGTCCTGCCGTCCCAGGATTTCAGGGCAATCGTTTGATTGAAGGTAAGTATGAGCTGGTTGTCCTTTCCTCGATGAATACTGATGAGTTTTGGACCCGCCATTTTTTTATGCCCATAGACCCCACACAGAATGGCTGCAGTCCAGCGGTCTGAATAGACTTTCATATTTACAGGCTCCCGGTAGTGCACTCCATCGGTGGGTAAGATATCATAGGTTACTGCTCCAGGCAAGGCATGTGGGTGTTCTTTCCAGACTTCCTGCTGAGCGCGGCGGATGTTGTCATTTCTATTCCGATCATCTCCAAGGTTTGTGATCTGCCCAACCAGAATTGGGGCATGGTATTCGTCCCACAAATCACTGACAGCTGCCATAAGATTGGTCTTGTATTCCTGATAATCTCCCAATACCGAAAGGTTGTTCCAGTGTGTCAGATCGTTTTCGCCCTGGTGGTATATGATGGCTTTGACTTTCATACTGCCGTCTGTAGCTGCCTTGACCATATCTACAGTCCGTGCAAACATCCCGCCAGGCCCCCAGCAATTGTCTGCCGAAGCTCCATCAGTCTTCCTCCATTGTTTCACTACAGTGCTTCCCATCGCCGCCGCAATAAATCCGATCGGCACCTTCTGATCCGGAATCAAGCGATTCAGAGCAATAGGCCACGGGGAAGCTGATTCGCTGGGATCGGATGTATCACTAGAGGAAGGATCCTCACCCTTTGACCACGTGTTGTGCAGGTATTTAACACCGATATAAGGATTAGACGAATCAAGCTTAACCCACTCTTTTCCTCGGCCGTCGGCATTGGATTGACCCGTAATCAGGAACAAGTCTCCAACTCCCACGCATTCAATGCTGGCTTTCAGATCGCTGCATCCGACAGCCCGAACTTCCAACAGTCCCTGCCCAACTGATGCAGCCATCGTTCCGGTAAAGGCACTATTAGCTGGATCTGCATCAACAGCCTGCCATTTAGATCCATTCAACCTGGCTTCAATTCGCACTGGCTGTTTATCCGAATTATATGTACCACGGATTTTTACAATTCCCTTTTTTGCTGTATCGCGTTGAAACAGTGTGTACGGTTGTGGGTACAAGATTTTAAGTTCATCTGCGAATGCTGTCATGCTTACCATCCCTAAACTAATGCAAGCGAAAATAGTGAGAATCTGCTTGATCATATCTGGTCCTTCGGTAGAGGTTGGAGTTTTACTATTATAACCTTATTGATTATAAACAGTTTTTGCTGGGTATTACTACACGCACGTTTAGAAGCACTCCGCATGTGATACATATCTAATTAGTAATCATTCTGAATTAGCGGAGAGCAGTATAGGAGTTTGTTTTCAGTATGGATGTACTGCAGGATAGACTAAATCAGCTTAAGGAAGGGCTCAGACGTTCAGGAGTTAAGCTGACAAATCAACGGCTGGAGATATGTCTTGAGATTGCCAGGGCAGAAAATCATCCCGATGCTGAACAAGTCTTCAAGGGTGTGCGAGAGAGAATACCGGGTATATCTCTGGATACTGTATATCGGACCTTGTGGTTATTACTTGAACTGGGGCTGATAAACTCTCTTGGAACTCCAAGGGATAGAATACGCTTCGACGGCAATATCGCTCCTCATCATCATTTTGTCTGCACCAAGTGCGGTGCAGCTTACGACTTTTATAGCAGGGACTTTGATCAATTACAGGTTCCTGAAGAAGTACAGACGTATGGCATTGTTCAGAAGACGCAAGTTGAAGTTAAAGGTGTCTGTAAACAATGCGCGAAGACAACTGAGAAGTAAATATATCCAGGAGGAATCATGAAAAAGAAGCTTACAACCAATGCAGGTGCACCAGTTCCTGATAATCAGAATATTATCACAGCCGGGCCTCGTGGTCCGATGTTAATGCAGGATATCTGGTTCCAGGAAAAGCTCGCGAGTTTCGACCGGGAAGTAATCCCCGAAAGACGCATGCATGCCAAAGGTTCGGGAGCATACGGAACATTTACAGTCACCCACGATATTACCCGTTTCACCAAGGCAAAGATATTCTCTGAAGTAGGCAAGAAAACCGAAATGTTCACACGGTTCTCGACGGTAGCCGGGGAGCGTGGGGCTGCAGATGCTGAGCGAGATATTCGTGGATTTGCGATGAAGTTTTATACCGAACAGGGGAACTGGGATCTCGTAGGCAACAATACGCCTGTCTTCTTCCTGCGCGACCCATTAAAGTTCCCTGACCTCAATCACGCAATCAAGCGTGATCCCAGGACCAACATGCGTAGTGCCAAGAACAACTGGGACTTCTGGACTTCGCTGCCTGAAGCTCTGCACCAGGTTACGATTGTAATGAGCGATCGGGGAATACCATACTCATATCGCCACATGCATGGTTTCGGAAGTCACACATTTAGTTTGATCAACGCTGCCAATGAACGTTTCTGGGTCAAGTTTCACTTCAGGACCCAGCAGGGAATTCGCAACCTGACTGATGAAGAAGCTGAAGCCATCGTAGGTAAGGACCGGGAAAGCCATCAGCGTGATCTACTGGAGAGCATCGACAAGGGAGACTTTCCTCGATGGACTCTGTTCATTCAGGTGATGCCGGAGAAAGAGGCTGCACTTCTGCCATATCACCCGTTTGATCTGACAAAAGTCTGGTTCCACGGTGACTACCCACTGATTGAAGTTGGCGAATTGGAACTGAACCGCAACCCGGAGAATTACTTTGCCGAAGTAGAGCAGTCAGCATTCAATCCTGCCAACGTCGTTCCTGGAATTGGGTTTTCACCTGACAAAATGCTTCAAGGCAGGCTGTTCTCGTATGGTGACGCTCAGCGTTACAGGCTGGGAGTAAACCACCAGCAGATACCGGTCAATGCTGCGCGCTGTCCATTCCACAGTTATCACAGGGATGGAGCAATGAGGGTTGATGGTAACCATGGCAGCACGCTGGGGTATGAGCCAAACAGTTATGGTGAATGGCAGGAGCAGCCTGATTTCGCTGAACCGCCGCTTAGTATAGAGGGCGCTGCAGACCATTGGAACCATCGTGAAGATGAGGACTACTACACTCAGCCCGGTAAGTTGTTCAGACTAATGAAACCCGAGCAGCAGGCCGTATTGTTCGCCAATACAGGCAGGGCAATGGGAGATGCACCGGACGAGGTTAAAATCCGCCACATAGGAAACTGCCTGAAAGCCGACCCTGCATATGGCAAAGGCGTAGCTGATGCGCTGGGGATACCGCTGGATGCAGTGATGAAATAAGTCAAAGATAGCAATTGCCCTCCAGGTGTGGATACCCGGAGGGCGCTACGCAAATAATCGCGAATTTATAAATCGCAGTAATAACTGCTGGATTTCATACACAATATGGCAATGAATAACATAGCTACCAAAATAGCCAGCATTAATGCTCCGGTATACTGCTGCATGGGTCCTGCAAGGGCTCTTATGCAGCCTATAATGATTATTGACATTATTACTATCATTGCTATTCTTGCCCAGTGGAATCCATTCCACAGGGAGGCACAGGTGGAAAGAATCACTGCGTATATTACCATAGTCACGGTAACCTCTATCAGATATCGATATCGAACTTCATCAGGTACCTGGTCTATCACAGGTGCCATTTTTACAATTGATGAAGCTAGATAATACAGGCCCAGAGCGCAGAATATGTCAATTATGACGATCATTATCGTCAAAGGCCAGGGACGTGGAACATCAATTGCATCAGACGTACCGCGCCTTGCTCTATCATGGTTTTTATTCTGTGGAGTATACAATTCACCCGTCCGTGGATTGTAGGAACTCTGACCAGAAGAGCCATGAGGCTTCCGGGGCTCATAACGCGGGATAGACTTATTAGTCCCGGCAGACGACTCCCAGGGTGCAACCGGTGTTGGATCTGATGATGAATTCTGATGAGTATTGCTGCTTTCGGCCTGCTTTTTGGCGGGAGATACGACCAAAATGTCAGTTCCACAGTCGCATCTGTATAACAGTCCTACTCTGTCTTCAGGAACATCATAAGAATTACCACAATTGGGGCAAATAATAGCTATCGGCATATTTTCACGCTTAATTATATGTGCTCTCGATGTATGAAATGCAATATACACGCATTATATCATACTAATGACAATGCATAAATGAGATGTCCTGATCATTGGCTGCGGTACTTTTGCATACAATCCTCCAGTAGTTCATGAGACTGATGCATTAGTAAAATTGTGCCCAAAGGTATATAAGGTCATTGATAAAATATTGCGAGTAATCTCAACTTCGTGCTTGTTGACATCAACATTACTGCAGCATATACTACCGTAGGTTATACCACAGCAATTATTCATTGGAGATCAAAGCATGCTGACAGACACAAAAATCGATAGACAAAAACTTCATAATCCGGATGCAATGTACTGGCCTGCATATTTCTACTGCTGGAACGATGTATTATCTGAAGATTCTATAGCACAGCAGATACGGGATATGGCAGCAATGGGAGCCAAGAGTGT
Source organism: Abditibacteriota bacterium (assembly GCA_942493375.1). Classification (GTDB taxonomy): domain Bacteria; phylum Armatimonadota; class UBA5829; order UBA5829; family UBA5829. Next base: position 3,689,919 of record OW818698.1, read on the forward strand.
CTGCCCGCTCCCCGAGCCCAAGGAATTCAGACCTGATACTATGCAGACTTGGCTGGAACCTGATTATCTGAGTCCTGGATATATGGCAATGTACAAGAGAATGGTTGAAGAAGCTTCGAAGCTGGGTATGCGGATGTGGCTTTACGATGAAGGAGGCTGGCCATCCGGAGGGGCCTGCGGTAAGGTTGTAGAAGAGCATCCTGAGCTGGCTTCCCAGAGACTGCAGTGCGAAACAATTGCAGTTGAAGCCGGAAGCACTATCGATATTCCTGATGATTGCTTGTCAGCATACTTATATAAAGACGAAAAACCGGTCAGAAAACTTACCCCGGGTACCAGCGAATGCATTGAAGATTCGGAATGTAGAATTGTAGTCTACTCGGTTTATAAATTCACCGAAAGAAATCCCCATACCCCTGCTTATCCGGATTTGCTGAACCCTCTGGCAACAGCTGAGTTCTTGCGTATTACACACGAGGCGTACAAATCTAGTATTGGGGAATACTTCGGTAATACAATTCACTTTGTATTTACAGATGAACCTTCGGTCAAGAATCCCCCGTGGACTGATGGACTGGATGCTGATTTCCAACAGAAGTTTGGATATGACATTAAAGAGCACCTGGCAGCAATATTCGATACAAACGGCATAGAAGATGCACAGGCTCGAGTGGATTTCTACGATTGGTGGAGCCAGAGGTTTGTGGATGCCTATTTTAATGTCTGTAAAGCCTGGTGTAAGGAAAACAACCTGCTGCTCGCTGGTCATGTTGGGGGTGAGGACACAACTGACGGTTCACGCAATCACGGTTTTGGACATGCGACCCGTGTACTGCGTTCCATGGATGTTCCCGGTGTAGATGCCATCTGGAGGCAGGTGTTTCCAGGAAAGAAGAACCATCATTTTCCGAAGTACGCATCATCAGCTGCACACCAGAATGGAACCCCATGGTCATTTACCGAGCTCTTTGCAGTCTACGGATCAGGAATAACACCGGAGCAGATGAAGTGGGTTACGGATTATCATTTTGTCAGAGGAATCAACCTTATAGTAGCCAGTGCCTATGCACAGTCTACCAGAGAACACTTCATGGCAGGAGAGCGACCTAACTATGGGACGAGTAACCCTATGTGGAAGCATCTTGGAGATTATCACGGATATGTAGCCAGGCTGGGTTATCTATTGAGCCTCGGAAAACCTGACATAGGCACTGCGCTATACTTCCCTGTGCGTGATATCTGGGCCGGTGGACCTGACTTCGAAACCGTTATCCAGTCAAATGATGTTGCAGCTGCAGCTTTATCAGACTGTCAGTGTGACTTCGACATAGTAGATGATGATGTCCTGGGAAATGCTGAAGTATCTGATGGACGGCTTCAAGTAGGTGCAATGTCTTACCACACAATCTGTGTCAGTCAGACAAAATGGATGCCGGATTCTACTAAGGCAAAACTGGCTGAGTTCTGTGGTGCTGGTGGAAAAGTACTGTGGTTGAATAACAATGAGCAAGAATTCGGTGAGTGTATCAAACTAGATGACATATCCAATCACATACAACCTACCCTTCGCATATCACCGGAATGCAATGGAGTCAGAGTCTGTAAGAGAGAGCTCGAAAATGGTTCATTGATATACATAACCAACGAATCAGTGGATGATGTGCAGTTCACAGTCCATCTTGGTGACGACAAGCGCATCGCATTTATCGATCCCATAACTGGCATTCTGTCTGCACCAGCAAAACTGGTTAAATCCAGTTCCGGCTGGGATCTCTCCATCAACCTGCCTTTTGCAGGATCTTGCGTGATTGGTGTTGGTGCTGACTTTGCCGATGCTCAACCTGAAGTCCCGGAGTCATCAGAATTAAAGCTCTGTGTACCGACCGAATGGAAAATCCGCAGGCTGGTATCCCATATTATTGATGAGCACGATATTACGGTCAACAATGTAGAAGAGGAAGCTCAGGCTGTTGAATTAGGTGATTGGGCGAATGAATACGGCCAGTCATTCTCTGGTGAATGCGAATATTTTACATATTTTGATTGTGTTGAAGAAACAGGAGAATGCGTGATTGATCTTGGGGAAGTCCGATACGCCTGCGAGGTTTTCTTGAACGGAGAAAGCCTGGGAACCAGACTGTGGCACCCATATAGTTTTATAGCAACGGGCAAACTGAAAACTGGTCGCAATGAACTCCGCATAGTTGTCGCAAACACATTGGCCAACCAGTATGTCACCTCCAGCATATTTGACGACTGGTCACCAGCCCAAACCGGACCATATCACTCTATTGCAATGGAGTTCGAAAAAGATACAGCTTTTGGAGGGTTATATGGGCCTGTGCGGGTTTGGACTGTTGGAACTAAGAGGTGAGATGTGAATCAGGAGCCACCAGTGTTAGTGTAGCGCGGTTTTGATTTTGCAGGATCTGGTTTAACAATGAAATCAACCGTTTTCCCTACTGGTAATGTAACGCTCCGTGCTGTCAGAAGGCCCTTCCAGGAGACTGCGAAGTAAAGTTTACGTGGATCTAGTGGGTATAGGGTGAACTTACCATTCCTGTCCGTTTTAACACGCCGGTATACTGGCTCCCTGATCTGATAGTGTTCCGGGCCGTTCCCAGGAATGGTAGACCAGACATTGATTGTGATCATGTCATTAGCGATTGGCATTTTTGTTCTGTCGTCAATAATGCGTCCTTTAAGGCTACATAAAGATTTACTGAGATGTATTTTTATATTTAGTGGTTTGAGTGTGTTTCCCTGAATTACTTTTAACGGCACGTCCAATAAATACCGAAATTGCCCACCCATTTCTTGTGTATCCGGCAGAGTGAACTTTACCATATAGTTTCCAGGTGGCAGGGGACCCAGTTCAAAGAATCCATCTCCGTCTCGAGATGTGACTGCGGCTGGGTCATCAATTGACAAGACGCTATATGGGTCAAATCCAAACATCCCATTCCATTGGCTGAACTCATCCTCACTTTTATTCTTGTTGTCTCTTAGAGGAAAGATTACAACTCCACCCAATGGAGCATTTGTTGTTTTAGAAACCACAGAACCGCTGACAAAGATTCCTTTACTGAAGATGACCGGGGCTGGGTCTCTACGAAGCAAGTCTTCTTCTTTGATTGTTGCTGCAGCATAACCGACCTCCTTGACCCAGAAAAATCGGCTTTCCGGCGGACTTGGATCGTAGTTGTCGAATTTATAAGCACCAATCCCATTGGCATCCGAGTGAATACCTCCCTGGACATTCATGCTGCGCATCGGCATACCTTCCGGTGTCAGGAACAGAAACGGAGCAACGATATTGTCAGTCCTGCCAATGACTTGAACTGAAACAGTACGTGTGTCTGCCGGCACAGTAAGGTTTACAGCCATTGGTTTTGCACCGTGAGCCCAGAGGACATAATCGCCAGGCTGGAGGGTGAGTTTAAATGTGCCATCATATCCAGCGTGCCATTCATTGCCGAATTTTATCGCAGAATCAAAGGACGGAACGACATTTGGTGCATAGTAGGTATTATATCTCTTGCGGTCTACACATCTTCCATTGACATTACGCTGGCGAGTGCCATCAGTGAAGACGACGGTTCCCTGGATTTCAACTTCACTTGCATCAGGATGCACCTGCGGGACAGATGTTTCTGCCCATAGTCCACTCTGTAGTATTAATAGAAACACAACTGCCAGTATGCGCATGATACTCTCCATTCCAGGGAAATCGCATCAAGATGCAAGCATATTCACCATAGTATACATCATTATTTTGTCTGTTTGGTCATTGAACCTTGGACTCTACTGTGTAATCCTATCGGTTGGCAGTACATGAATGGAAGGAGATATATACCACGGAATCCAAGGATAAATGGGGAATATTGGATTAGCCAGCTTCTTTTTCAGCCTTCTCTATCATTGCTACAAATACGTCCTCAAGGCTGGGAAGTATCTGTTCTACTTCGGGGTCAGCGATACCTGCTGTCTGCAAACCCTTGATTATTGCGGGTATGTTGTCAGGGGAGTCTGTCAGTGTGTGCAGGACTGATCCGAATACGGCGGATTCCTTAACCTGGGGAAGATTGTCCAGGACCTGCAGGGTCTCCATAACTCTATGTGTTCTTACTTCCAGAAGAGTCCCGGCCACGAACTCTGTTTTGAGCTGGCTGGGACTGCCCAGGCCAATCAACCTGCCTGCATACATCATGGCTATCCGACCGCAGTGTTCAGCTTCATCCATATAGTGCGTTGTCACAAAGACTGTTACACCTTCAGATGAAACTTCGTGTATAAGCTCCCAGAAGTTGCGTCTGGATGCCGGGTCAACTCCCCCGGTAGGTTCGTCCAAAAAAAGTATCTCAGGCTCGTGGACCATCGCACATCCAAGGGCCAGACGCTGCTTCCATCCTACGGCCAGCTCTCCAGTCAGGCTTTTTGACCGTGTAGTCAATCCAGCCATATGCAGGACCCACTCTTTACGCTCTCTGAGTCTGTCCGACGGGACATCGTAAATGCTGCCGTAAAAATCTATATTTTCCTCAACTGTAAGGTCTTCATAAAGGGAGAACTTCTGGCTCATGTATCCGATATGCTCTTTGATTTTTTCGGATTCCCGGTTGATATCCAGTCCTGCCACTTGTCCACTGCCGGATGTGGGGGTGATGATACCGCACAACATTCGAATGGTAGTGCTCTTGCCTGCTCCATTGGCTCCCAGGAACCCGAATATTTCGCCTTTTTCCACCTCAAACGAAACATGGTCTACAGCTCTGAATTTACCAAAATCCTTGACCAGGTTCTCTACAACCACTGCCTGTTCGTTCATTCAGGTCTCCCGGATACCATATCCATGAAAACATCCTCAAGCCCAGGAGATATCGTTCGAGAACTCTGAACCTCGATTTTCGCATTGCTCAGTTGTTCGAGTAACCTGGGGAGGGTTGTTTCTGCATTTTGCATTCTGACATGGAGTCTATCACCGAACATGCGGACATCAGTTATATTGGGAAATGGCTGTGCAACTGCATACGCATCACGGATCGGACTCGCGACTATTTCTACAATCTCCCCCTTCAGTCGCTGCTTAAGGTTCTCCGGAGTATCGCATACAACCAGCTTACCCTTGTCTATCAGAGCAACCCGGCTGCATCTTTCAGCTTCATCCATATAGGGTGTGCTGACTATAAGCGTAACGCCCTGTCTCAGCAGATCGTAGAGTATTCTCCAGAACTCTCTGCGTGAAACCGGATCAACACCAGTTGTGGGTTCATCGAGGAATAAGACTTTTGGGGTGTGTATGAGCGTGCAAGCCAGAGCCAGTTTCTGTTTCATACCACCCGATAAGTTCTGAGCCAGGCGCTTTCTATAAGGTGTTAGCCGGCTGAACTCAAGCAATGAGGCTTCCTTTTCAAGACGTTCTCGCTCAGGTACCTGGTATAACTTGGCAAAGAACATCAGGTTTTCTTCAACTGTAAGGTCTCCATAGAGGCTGAAACGCTGGGGCATATAACCGATATGGAGCTTAATAAGCTCAGCCTGTTTGGCTACATCATAACCGACGACTTCAGCAGAACCTCCATCAGAATCCATGATTCCAGTCAGTATTCGCATTGTAGTCGTCTTGCCTGCGCCATCAGGTCCCAGTAAGCCGAATATCTCGCCCTCCCGGACTTCGAAGCTCATGTCATCCACGGCTACGGTGCTGCCGAAACTCTTCTTCAGACCTTTGACAGAGACCGCGATCTTTGGGTCCAAGTCAGTCTACCTCAATGGTAGCATCAGCAGGCATGCCGGGTTTCAAGACTTGTTTAGGGTTGGCAATCTCTATCTTCACTCCAAAAACCAGCTTTGTCCGCTCATCTTTTGTCTGCACATTCTTAGGGGTAAACTCCGGCTCCTGAGCGATTTCGGTGACTCGACCTTGCAGGTTCGTCCCGGCATCAGTTGTGACTGTGGCTTTCTGACCAATCTTAACTTTTTCAACAAGAGGCTCCGGGACATAGACACGAAGCCACACACTGTCCAGATGGGCTATCCTGATAATTGGAGTTCCCGGGTTGATCATTTCACCAGCTTCGGTATTCTTGAGGATTACCCGTCCGGAAGATGGCGCTCGAATGATAGTCTGCTCACGTGTAGCTGTTGCAGTCTTAACTGCACCACCAGCTTGAACTACTTTAGCTCTGGCAGCGGCGATAGTCTCGGGTCTTGCACCAGCAAGAGCAAGATCAAGCGTTGCCTTTGCTGCCTTTACCTGTTCTTTCGCCATATCAACAGATGCTCTGGCTTCTCTAATTTCCTGGGGACGTGCTCCGTTGAGAGCTTCAGTCAGTTTGCTTTTTGCGACTTCAACCTGTGCCTGAGCTTGTGCAATCTCCTGAGGTCGTGAACCGGTTTGAGCTTCATCAAGTCGTTCCATGGCGGATTTCAACTGTGCCGATGCAACATCGCGTCGTGTAGTCGCTTGATCTACACTCTGTCTTGATACTGCTCCCTTTGATTCAAGTTTTGTGACTCTACCTAATTCGGTTTCAGCATCATTAAGGTTTGCCTTTGCTTGAGATACGGCAGCTTCAAACTGCTGGATTTGTTCTTTCCGGGGACCTTCTTTCACAAGGGAGAGCTGGGCTTGTGCCTGTTTGAGCGCGGAAGAGAGTGCTTCCTTCTGTTCTTTACGAGGACCAGCTAATACCAGGCTGAGTCTGGCATTGGTCTGCGCCAGCGTTCGTTTTGCTGATTCATAGAGAGCTCTTGCACGTTCGATTTCCTGTGAACGGGTCCCAGCTTCCAGTTCAGCCAACTGCGCCTTAGCTGCAAGTAGATTACCCTGTGCCTGGTCCACCTGCCCGGAGAGTTCCTCACTTTCCAATACAGCAATAATATTACCAACCCGCACAATATCGCCCACTTCAAAATTGAGGTTTAATATTCGACCAGCTACTTTGCTGCCTATATCGATCTCGGTAGCTTCAATTACCCCATTGCCAGGAATGGTATTCAGATTTTCGGAGGCATTTCTTTTATTGTGTGTATAGAAATAAATTCCAGCAGCTATCGCCAGAACAATAATGGCTATTACAGGTTTCTTGGGTTTCATCTCTTACGCCTTTCTGCAGGTCGTGTTGACCCATGATATCCCGAATTTGTATATACAGCAATTGCTGTGTTTTCTTTTCACACATTCAGTAGTACACTATAGCAACGTATTATGCCATCTGGAGTCTGTATATGTTCGGTTCCTTATTGAATATGCACAAGCATGCGGTCATCCTAATCGCTTTTCTGGCAATTACTCTTTTTTCTGGTATTGCCTGGGGCGAAGAGAATTTATCACTGACCAAACATACTGATATCCTCACCCCGTTTTTAGTGTCAACTGGGATCTCATTGATAAGCGATGACAACAGGGGGGCGCAGAAATCGTGGAGATATACTGAGGCGCTGGCGACCACATTTGTAGCAGTAAATGCGTTAAAGCATGTTTGTAAAGAAAACAGGCCTGATGGTTCCGGAACCGACAGCTTCCCCAGTGGTCATGCAGCGCTGGCATTTACATCTGCAGCAGTACTGGACTCCTCACAACCCGGTAGAGGCTGGATTGGGTATTTAGCTGCTGGATTTGTCTCATGGGAACGAGTAGAAGACAGAAAACACTTTTGGAGAGATGTGATCGCTGGAGCTGTTATTGGACAGGTCATCGGTAAACAGTTTGCCGAACCAGATCATTCGAGCTCCCCTGTGATGTCGATGTCCATTGCGTTTTGATTATATCGTCGAACTGAGGTATTCAAATGTTGAAAAACTATCCATATCTGTTGAATCCTGCTGAGTATCCGGATTACATTAGGAGACCGTTTAAGGTGCCTACCTGGGGGACTTTTTCTAACAAGACGCAGTTCTGTGCTCTGCGGAGTCTGCATCAGTCAACCTGGAAAGCGGATTTGGACATGTATGTGGACAAGTTTAAGCTGGGTAAAATTGTCTGGCCAATGCTGCACTGCCTTTACAGTACGGACCTTGAGCAGATTGTGGAAGAGATTCAAAGCAGAGATTTGTATCTCTTTGATCTCTGGAGCTATGTGCCTGGGTCATCGATGGCCGGTGTCTGGTCCAATATTACCCCTCCTCCCGGGGTAGTTAATATGCTGCGTGAGAAACTGGGAGACAGATTCCTGGGAATGGATAACGGCGAGCAGGACGGACGTTATGTCGGCAATTATGCTCATCAGCAGTGTCCATCATATAACAACAGATTCAGCCAGTATCAGAATTTCCACAGGCATTTCGCTAGACTTGGTGATGATCTCGATAACCATTTGAGCACTTTGGTGTCTCTTTGCTTTGGACATTATTTTCTGAAAGAGGGTAACCATGCTTTGATCGGTGCTGAGACTGCTCAAGGGTTGCCTAATGGACAGGTCTACTATTCATTCATACGTGGAGCAGGCAAGCAGTATGGAGTTCCATGGTTTGGGAACGCATCGGTGTTTAATCGTTGGGGATGGAAAACATATGATGTAGAACCGTATTCAGATGAAGCCAGTGCCGGATATGCACATGGACCTGAGGATGGGACCAGCCTGAGACTGCTCAAGCGACTGATTTATACACATATACTATATAACTGCACGGCAGTAGGATTTGAATCATCGTGGCTTCAGCAAACTACAAAATCCGGACCATATGAAGACCAGTGGGCATTGACTCCGATAGGCAAGATGCAAGCTTCAGCTCAGGAGTGGGTGGAAGCAAACGGACAGCCAGGAGTAATGCACACCCCTGTGGCATTTTTACTCGATTTCTTTGCCGGTTGGGCAGTGCCGCGGCATCTATATACCGACAAGCTCTACCAGGTTTGGGGAGCGATGCCGTACCAAGAGGGAGATTATCTTACCCATGCATTGCTGTCGGTTGCATATCCTGGTTATGAGGATTCCAGTTACTATCATGATGAAAAAGGCTTCCTGACTGCAACTCCCTATGGCGATGCCGTAGACTGTGTGCTTTCGGACATTCCTGAGTGGATTTTGAAACAATATCCGGTAGTAATTGCTGCTGGAGAGTTGGACGGTTCCGATCTGGAGCTTCAGGAAAAATTGCAAGACTATGTGCGAACTGGTGGACAGCTTGTGCTGACGGCAGCGAATGCTCGCAACGGTCTGGTGCCTGGGGTAACTGTTGCAGAATTCGCGGAGCATTTCATATCTGGTGCTGTAGTAAAGTGGATGGATGGCACTAAGGATACTGAAGACCAGGAATTCGATCTGTACGAACTGGATTTTGAGAATGCCATAATTCTCGCTCAGTGCCAGTCATTGCCCGCCGTGATCGAGGTTCCATATGGAGCCGGTAGTTTCGTTGTATTGGCTTCAGAATATGGGTTTGGGGACCCTCAAGAGATTCCGGAAGTGATGCCTGATCAAATTGATACACCACTCTTTGAGCCATTTAAGCTTTTAAATCATGTCCGGGGTGCTTTTGAGGACACAATGCGTTCCCAGCAGATATTCGAAATCGGAGAAGGTTTGGGATTTGTAACATGCTCCAAATCTGATAGCGAATATACTGTAGGTGTATATAATAATGATCTCGTTGCTCGTGATATGAATATTAACTGCTTGACGGGCTCGATCACTCAAACTGAGGAACTGACAATAGACAGCTCTGAGTCTGGTGTAGCAGGTTGTTGGCCAAAGGGATTTAGTGGGGAAGAAGCCACAAATCCACAGCAGATATCCGGAGGAGATATCCGAGTTTTCCGGATCAAAGTCAGTAACGATAAGACAGTAGCCATTCCTGAAGTCAGTACTCCGGAACCGGTACATGATTGTATGTTGTCGATTCGTGGGACTGAAAATCTCGAAGACCAATTGTTAGCTAGACCGACATTCTTCCAGAATTACGATGGCATCAAGCTGGATTATCAGTATATGGCAACTCGCAGTAGTCATCAAATAGAACGCGAGAGCAAATGGGTCCAAATGCAGAAGCTCCGGACAATAGTAGATTTGAGCTCAGGTATGAATTTCTATCCCGACCTGACACTAATAAATGATTACCCACCTCACTATGACCGTAGCCGCAAAATTATCGACGATGTTGTCCGTAAGATGGGGATCCTGGGTTCTGAAGGATTGATATTGTCTCTTCACAGGCTCCAGGAAAATCGTTCAAATGATACCAGAGCTGCCGGGCAGTTTGTTATTGAATTGAAGAAGATCTGCGATATTGCAGGAAGTGCAACAGTATACCTTCAGCATCATCCGCATCGCAATCCCAACTTTACACCGTGGCAGAGTGGGACAGATGCTATTGAGAGTATGCTTAAGATGGTGGATTTGGTGGACCGAAGAAATTTTAAGCTGGCTATAAACTTTGGCCACTTAAACCTTAATGTAGATGAACCGGCAAAGCTGGTAGAGATGATGGGTGATAGGCTGGGATTGATTCTTTTGAGTTCAAACTCAGTTGATACGTTTGGTCAGATCTACGATACTCACAGTCCGATATCTGAGGCTGGATGCGATTTAGACTGGATCAAGGATATACAGGTCCCGGTGATTCTGGATGCTGTTTACACGGATTTTAACGAGGAATATGAGGACTTAAGCCTGTTGAAGTAGTGCATCCTATGCCATTCCGAACTGAGTGAAGAATGGCAGATTCTTCACTCAGTTCGGAGTAACAAAGAATCTCTGTATGGAATACCTATATTGTAACTTTGCAGGCTTGCGCAAAATCCTGTAAGATAAACTACCTTTGAAATGTGTTTACATCCGAGAAGGTAAATGCGCTTTATTGGTTGAATGATTGTATAGCCCGTATTATTTATAGTTAATTCGGCACTTGTCCCAGTGCCGTACAAAAAAGAAATTTTGTGAATAGAGCGGGATCGGTGTTGTCGGCTTTGTAGTTTTGAGCCTGGAGGGTGTATATGCATCGCAAATGGATTTTATGCTTATTACTTACTGCAGTTGTAGGATCTTTGGGAGTAAATTGCGAGGCTGTTCGTCGCAAAACGGTTAAGAAGGCACCCGCGCCTAAAGTACAAAAGGTTGTACTGGGACTTCATCAAGCAGCTTCAAAAGGCGATCTTGTGACTGCTTTGGCACTTATTAAAAAAGGTGAGGACGTCAACCTGAGGGATCCTCAGTTTGGTAGCACTCCATTGCAAATCGCAGCTCAGAAGGGTGATACCAAGATGGTTACTCTTCTTATTCAAAATGGCGCTGATGCAAATATACGTAACAGTTTTGGTAACTCGGCCCTCCACTTTGCAGTATTTTTTGGTAGTTATGATGTTGCCAAACAGCTGGTCGAAAGCGGCGCTGAGATAAATGCCCGGGATAAAGATGGCTGGACTCCTCTGCATATTGCCTCGACAAAGGGCAATACAAAGATAGGCAAACTGCTTATTGAAAACGGAGCAAATGTGAATGCAGTCAATAAGACTGGCGTCACTCCTGTCCAGAATGCAGCATTTAATAATAAAAAAGATATGGTCGGTCTTCTGATTGCAAATGGCGCTGATGTTAATGCCCAGGGCAAAGATGGTTGGACTATTTTGCAGCAGGCAGTTCTGGCAAACAGTCCGGATGCCATAAAGCTGCTTATAGACAGTGGGGCCGATGTCAATGGAACGAACCCGGGTGACTGGACAGCTCTGCATTTAGCAGCACGTAACGGGTTTACCAATATTGCAAAGACATTGATTAACAGTGGTGGAGATTCTAATGCCCGTAACTCCGGCGGGAGTACGCCTCTTCACTTCGCAGTCTACAATAATAGATACGACATCGCAACACTATTGCTCTCATTTGGTGCTGATGTTAATGCTATCAACTCAGATGGAGTTACTGCACTACACGCTGCATCCTATGTTGGTCTTCCAAAAATGGTTAAGCTGTTGATAGAGAAGAAAGCTGAAGTTAATGCAAAGGACAAACAGGGCATTACACCATTGCTTGACGCAGTAGCCAACAACAAACAGAGTATTGTAACAATGCTGATAGACGCTGGCGCGAACATAAATGCAAAGAATAATGATCTGGTAACCGCGCTGCATTTAGCTGTTGATAATCGCGATTATACGATGGTAAAATATCTGGCTGAGAGTGGAGCAGACTTGACGGCAGCAGACAAAGACGGAACAACACCTCTGGGATTGGCTAAGGACAAAGGTTACAAGGACATAATCAGTCTTTTGACTACTTCGACTCAGGTAAAACCAGAAAAGAAACCAGTTGCTCCGGCTCCTGCTCCGGCTCCTGCGCCAGCTCCGTCTACCACACCTGCGCCTGCACCTGTTCCTGCACCGACGCCTGAGCCAACACCTGCACCGACTGTTACTCCTGCTCCAGCACCGGCACCCGAGCCGACGCCTGCGCCCAAACCGGAGGAGACCCCGGCTCCTAAACCAGCTGAGACTCCGGCTCCGCCAACTACACCGTAACCATTATGTTGTCGCTTCAGGTTTGGAAACATCCTGAAGCGGCAACTTAGATATACAAGCATAGGATCTTCAGGAATGAATAACCCATTCAAAACAAATAAAGGACTTGTTCACGTCTACACTGGGGACGGTAAAGGCAAGACCACAGTTGCATTGGGCCTGGCTTTACGGGCCATTGGCTGGGGTGGGCGTGTGTGCATGGTGCAGTTTATCAAGGGTTATTCGAATATTGGTGAAGCCGAATTCGCTGAAGCCAGCGATGGTCGTTTTATTTTGAAGCAGTTTGCTATTGATGCGTCCCGGAGTATTGACGAGAAAAAAGTCACTGAAAGAAAAAAGGCATCTAGTGAGGCAATGGCTTATGCTGAACAGGTCATTAACAGTGAAGATTTTGATGTTGTTATTCTGGACGAGATAAACAATGCGATGCACTTTGATCTAATAGATATAGAGCGTGTGCTTAAATTGATAGCTGCAAGGCCAGAGAATGTGGAATTAGTGTTGACCGGGCGAAATGCCCCGGAATCAATTATGAATACCGCTGACTATGTTACCCGGCTTGAGATGGTCAAGCACCCATATGAATCAAATATACCGGCAAGAGCCGGTATAGATTACTAACCCGCTTGAATCCAGGCTAAACTGGAATAATGACCCGGCTGACAATATGTGGTGCGGACTGTCGAACGACTGCTTTCTCCGGTAAATAATTTACTTCAGATATTCGGCAGCATCCGAATATTTGGGAATTACCGTCAACTGACTCAGATCCCGCCAATATACTCCCTGATATCCTTGAATCTGCACCTACCACACTGCCCATTCCCAGTATAGTATTCGCAATCTGGGAATTGGTTCCTACCAGGCTTTCAGCACCGATTATGCTTCTGCTCTGTATTCTGGCTCCATCACCAATACTGGTTCTTGCTCCAATATATACTGGAGCGCTAATCCTGGCCATATCGCCGATCTGGGCGTCTGCTCCAACATAAATTCCCGGACCTGCCGGTTCTGCAGGAATATCAATTCTGAATGCACCAGTCAGGGCATCCATATGAGCATCTCTGTAACCAAGCATCAATCCAATATCCTGCCAGTATCCCTGTAGTTTAATACCCCTGACTGTTTCACTGTTTGACAGGAGTCTTGGGAATACATCCATAGCAAAATCACATTTAGAGTAAGGGGGTATCGACCCGAGAATCTCAGGCTCAAAAATGTAAATCCCGGTACTGACCAAATCAGATTTGAGGTTTTCAGTATCTGATGGTTTTTCGATAAATCTGCACAGACGGTTTTCGGAGTCAAGTTCCATTGCGCCAAATTCAGAATTGTCATTAACCGAAGCAGCCACAATGCTTGCAATGCTTCTGTGATCCAGGTGCATTTCCACAATTTGAGCGAAGTCAATGTCTGTGGCACAATCACCGGAGACCACAATAAATGGGGCGTCCAGTATGTGAGAGAATGCCCTCACAGCTCCGGCTGTTCCCATCGGTTCACTTTCAATTGAATACGCTATCTTGACACCATAACGCGAACCATTTTCAAAGAACTTTACGATCTCAGGCGTTTCACGTGATACACTCATCAATATCTCAGTGATACCGCATCTGGCGAGTCTTTTGATAAGGTATTCTACAGCAGGCCTGTCGAATAGAGGCAGCATACTTTTGGGAATGCCTGCCCAGCAAGATTTAAGTCTACTTCCAGTTCCACCTGCAAGAATAACTGCTTTCATCAACTCCACCGCCTGTCGTCTATACCTGATATGTAAATTTGTATAATGTATGCTAATGGAATTATCGGCATTTCTCTACTTAACTAAAGCTGAGTATTATAGACCTGCTATCCATGGTTTCTCTGCACGCTATTGGTAGCTGATGTTATAATGTTTATGTATGAATACTTATGATGTAATAGTTGTTGGAGCCGGGCATGCGGGTTGTGAGGCGGCATTAGCATCAGCCAGGATAGGGCTTGATACGCTGCTGTTGACCATTAACATCAGCACCATTGCTCAGATGCCCTGCAACTGCAGTATTGGTGGGCCTGCGAAAGGTCACCTTGTTCGTGAGATAGATGCGCTCGGAGGCCAGCAGGGATTGGCTATAGACGCATCATATACTCACATCCGCATGTTGAATACTGGAAAAGGGCCTGCAGTCCATGCACTGCGTGCTCAGGCTGATAAAAGCCAGTATGAAGCTTTTATGCGCAAGACTCTAATGGCTCAAGCGCATCTTGATGTGAAGCAGGCGATGGTCGTAGAGATACTGGCTGATGATGGACATGTGGCAGGTATCAAGACCCAGACAGGCCTTGAGTTTCTTGCCTCAGCAGTTATTGTTACAACAGGCACATTCCTCAAGGGACTGATCCATATCGGAGAGACCCAGTTCCCTGCAGGCAGAGCCGGTGAATTTTCATCAGAGTCACTTTCAGAGAGTCTGCGTGGACTTGGCTTTGAGCTTGGCAGGTTGAAGACTGGTACCACCCCCCGAATAGACAAGAAGAGTGTTGATCTATCTAAATGCGAACTCCAGGAGTCGGAGCCGGAGGTTGGGCCATTCTCATTCATCTCAGGAAATATAGACCGACCAAACTTGCTTCCCTGCTGGCTTACCTACACAAACGAACAGACCCGGGACGTGATAACCCATAATCTGTTACGGTCAGCGATGTACGGAGGCCGTATTTCCGGTGTAGGACCCAGGTATTGCCCATCCATTGAAGATAAAATAGTTAAGTTTCCTGACAGGATCCGGCATCAGGTCTTCCTGGAGCAAGAGGGCTGGAATACCGATGAATTATACGTTCAGGGGATGTCTACAAGCTTGCCTGAAGAGATACAATTAGAATTTCTTCGAACTATTTCCGGGCTTGAGAGTGTAAAGATGTTCAGGCCTGGGTATGCCATAGAATATGATTTTGCTCAGCCGACACAGTTGAAAGCATCGCTGGAAACCAAGTTGGTAGAAGGCTTATTCTTTGCGGGACAGTTGAATGGCACTTCGGGATATGAGGAAGCAGCAGCGCAGGGATTAATGGCTGGTATTAATGCTGCGATGAATGTCCAGGGTAGAGAGCCGGTAGTTATCGGGCGTGACCAGGGATATATTGGAGTGATGGTTGATGACCTGATTACCAAGGGTATATCTGATCCATATAGACTGCTGACATCCCGGGCTGAATACAGGTTATTACTCAGGCAGGACAATGCGGATACCCGGCTTACACCTATTGGTCGTGAAGCGGGATTGGTCAGCGACCATCGTTGGAATGTTTTTGTTGAGAAGCTTGGAAAAGTAGAAGCTGAAACAGCGAGGTTGGATCAGATCCGTCTGACTCCTTCGGACTCAGAACAATTGGAAAAACTTGGGGTCAGCGTCCTGAATAAATCCGTCAGCTTGTTGGAGCTTATGCGAAGACCGGAGATATCATATTCCGATGTAGCTTCACTGACCGGGGAAACTGTAGAACAAGAAATTGCAGAGCAAGTGGAGTTGAAGGTTAAATACAGCGGATATATTGATCGCCAGCAAATGATGGTGGATCAGTCAAAGGGACTGGAGGAGACTCCAATTCCTGATGATTTGGTATATTCCAATGTAGTTAGTCTGTCTCGCGAAGCCGGTGAAAAGCTGTCCAGAATTCTCCCGAGGACTCTGGGACAGGCCTCAAGGGTTCCTGGAATTACTCCATCCGATGTCGGCGTGCTTATGGTATATTTGAAATATAAGCGGGGTAAAAGGGAACATATCGCAAATAGTCACAGTCGTAATATTGAAACAACAGAATAATGAACAAGTAAATACACGGCGAGATATTATTATCTTATTATGCGCAGGCGGGTCGGATGTCCATTGGACGTCCGGCCCGTTCTGTCGTACCATGTAGTTATGATAGAATCATTTATTCCCCTGGATATACTGGAAAACGGTGCGCAGGAGCTTGGAATTTCGCTGACTCAAGATCAGTTGGCTATGTTCGATAAGCTTGCTCGCTTACTTGTCGAAACTAACAGTCAGATAAATCTGACCCGCATTGTTGCCCCTCTGGACATAGTACAACTGCATTTTCTGGACTCTTTGACGTGTCTCGCTGCACATCGGCCAAAAAAAAATCATCGCACAATAGATGTCGGAACTGGTGCTGGTTTTCCTGGTTTGGCTATAAAGCTTGCAATGCCTGAGCTCGCAATGACTCTGGTAGATGCTACAGGCAAGAAAATACGGTTTGTTGAGGATACAATCAAGGAGTTGGGGATTCCGGAAGCTTCAACTAAATGCGCAAGGGCTGAAGACCTTGGTAGAGCAAAGGATTTTCGTGGATGCTTCGGGACAGTATATGCACGGGCTCTGGCAGCTCTTCCGGTAGTAGCTGAACTTTGTTTACCTCTCTTAAGGACCGGAGGAACCCTGGTTGCCCAAAAAGCCGGGGACATATCCGAAGAGCTGAGATCAGCAGAGCAGATGATTTCCGATCTTGGAGGACAGATAGTCAAAGTTGCCGACTCAGTAATTCCCGGGACCGATATCAGGCGCAAGATAATTCTGGTGCGCAAGGTGCGTCCAACCCCCGGTAGATTTCCGAGAGCTTACGCTGAAATAATTGGGTCAAAGAAGAAATGATACCTCAAGGTCTCGCTTCCTCGTTTGATAACCGCATAACAGAACTGAATGATTCTCCAATTGACCCTCAAGGCCAGTGTGTCGTCTATTGGATGCAAAAATCACAGAGAGTATCCAGCAATCACGCACTGACATTTGCCATCGATATAGCGAATGATATCGGTAAGCCTGTCTGCGTGTATTTTGGTCTAGCACAATCATATCCAATGGGTAGTGAACGTTTCTTTCGATTTATGGTTGATGGACTAATCGAAACGGCAGCGGAGCTTGAGAGCATAGGAATCGGATTCTGCCTGAGAATAGAGAATCCTGCTGAAGGTGTTGTTGCTTTTGCTGCTGAAGTGCAGGCATGTGTAGTAATAACGGACGAAGACTATCTGCGGACGGGTTATGAGTGGCGGGCACATGCATCCGCACAACTCAGAGTCAGGATGATACAGGTAGATTCCGACACCGTAGTCCCGGTCAGGAATCAACTGAAAGAGGAGTGGGGGGCCTACACCATACGTCCGAAGATTCGGAAAGCGTTACCGACTTATCTTTGCGATACCCCAGCTACGCAGCCAAAGCACAAATGGTACGGGCACGTGTGTGACTGCATAGATATGGATTCGATAATGGGGATGCTTCCCATTTTGGATTATTCACAGAATGTTCCTCCAGTGAGTGGTGTAGCCGGTGGGATATATCAGGCACGTTCAAGATTAGACAGCTTTATATCTTCCTCGTTACCTCGCTATAAGGATGGTTCAGGGGACATCGGTGAAGATCTTACAAGCGGACTGAGCCCTTACCTTCATTTTGGTCAAATATCGCCTGTAGAAATAGCGCTGCATGTGTCTGAATCAGATGCGCCTGGTGAGTCCGTTGATGGTTTTCTTGAACAGCTCATTGTGCGTCGAGAACTGGCTATAAACTTTTGTTTCTATAATCAGAGCTATGAGTCACTTACTGCGGCTCCAAACTGGGCTTTGCGGACATTGGAGAACCATAGATACGATTCTCGACCTGTATTGTATGATATCGATGAGCTGGAGAATTTCACCACACACGATGATCTCTGGAATGCCTCTCAAAAGGAACTGGTTCACCACGGTAGGATACACTCATACATGAGGATGCTGTGGGCCAAGAAGATTGCTGAGTGGTCTCCTTCCCCTGAGGAGGCATTGGTAAGGGCCATATACCTTAATGACAAATATGCCCTGGATGGCCGTGATCCCAATGGATATACTGGAATAGCCTGGAGCATATTTGGCAAGCATGACAGGCCCTTCGCAGATCGTCCGATATTTGGGATGGTGAGATACATGTCATCTGAGTCCACAAAGCGTAGAAAGCACTGGAAAGAGTATATGGCGAGGATATAGACACTCAATTTATATTCTTTGCGCCAACAGTATAGACATATAAACTATGAAAGGTGGTATAATCTGTTGAGTCAATACCCGGTAATTTTACCTGGTTTTAGAGCTATTATGTTCGATCTTGACGGAACTCTTCTCGATAGTATTGCAGATATCGTAGAAGGTTGCCGGATTGTATATGGTCTGATGGGGTTGCATTTTGATGAGCGAGAGATGCGTAAACTCATTGGTATCCCGTTAAAAGAACAGTCCAGGATGATTGCTGGTTCACGAGCTTTAGAATTCATTGATACATACCGGAATGTATATCGGTCACTTCCGGAATCCGGACTGTTTCCCGAAGCAGTTAAGACTCTTGAGTGTTTGGCAGCGCATGGATACAGGTTAGCGGTCGTTACAAGTAAACTTCGGAAGTCTGCGATGCGTACTCTTGAAGAGCAGTCAATTGCGAAATTCTTTGAATGTGTCATAACAGCAGATGATGTATCCAGACCTAAACCTAATCCGGAACCGGTGCTGAAAGCTTTGGAAGAGATGGGCTTGGCTGCTCAGGAAGCTCTGTTCGTTGGCGACAGTATTCATGATATTAGATGTGGCCAGGCAGCAGGTGTTGCTGTTGCTGCTGTAGAGTGGGGGGCTGGCAGTGCAGAGGACTTGGCATTTGAGTGTCCGGAGTGGCAGTTTAGTAGTTGGATGGAATTTACACAAGCACTCTGTGAAGGACGTTGTGTAAATATTGGTGAAAAAACCTGCTAGATTTACCGTGACACACCTGTTCAAGATGCCATATTCCCTATATGTGCTGTCTTATTTACTATTCATTGACTAAAAACAGCTAAGGTTACGAAGCTAGGATACCGAAAATATATAGTAGGCTGAGGAAGTGCCGGAGCCGTAGTCGCATGACTGCGAGGAATACTGACAGGAGGTCGATGTATCAGAGTGCCTAGTTCACTGTTTGCAAAAGAAAAATCCGTTGGAATCGACATAGGTTCCCGACTGATAAAATTGATCGAAATTGAGTCCGGCCCTAAAGGTTGGACTGTTGCCTCCGCTTCGGTTGGACCCACCCCCAAGGATGCCGTTAAAGACGGCGTAATTATCAACATTGTAGAGGTATCTGAACAGATACGCGCTATGTTGAAGGAATCCGGCTCTAAGGCAACTTCTTCAGTGATGGCGATCTCAGGTTCTCAGGTTATTGTTAGGAGTGTAAAAGCCCCTAAGATGCCTGAGGAAAAACTGCGAAAGTCGATTAAATTTGAAGCGGCCAGATATGTTTCTGCATCTGTCGAAAACAGCGTTGTCGAATTTCAAATACTCGGTGATGCTGCCGAAGCAGGTCAGATGAATATAATGGTCGTTGCTGCTCCGCAAGATATGATAGACAGCCGGGTTCGCGTCTCTGAAGCTTCGGGATTAGAACCCCTGGTGGTCGATATCGAGTCGTTTTCACTAATCCGTTCACTCGTGGATTTTAATTCCACTGACCAATATCTTACCCGTACCACAGCGATAGTAGATATGGGGGCCGCCCACACTGACGTAAATATAGTTAGCAAGGGTGATTTTGCCTTGACTCGCAGTATACCAATTGCCGGAGATGCGTTCACAAATGCAATCAAAGCCGGTGTAGCTGGATCTTTTGAAGAAGCTGAAGAGATTAAGCTCAATTTAGGTACCAAATACCCCATAGATTCCCCGGAGATGTCAGACCCAACGAATCGAGGTTGGAGAGCCGTTCAGCCAGTATTGGATGAACTTGTCCGAGAAATTCGCAGGTCCGTCAACTACTACCAGTCCCAGTTTCCCGAAGGCCACACAGAGTCAATCATTGACAAGATTGTGCTAACTGGTGGGTCTTCCCGCATTCCCGGATTGGAGAGATATGTAGGCGCCCTTTTAGGGATACAGACCACTAAAGCCGGAATATTTGGACAGACTGCAGTACTACCTGGTCGTCTGACACAGGCTTTTGTGGATGAATATTCACCAGTCCTGGGAGTTGCCGTGGGTTTGGGATTGCGGGAATGTATGTCTGAGGAGAAAAGATAATGCCCACAATCAACATGATAGCCCCGAGGCGGATGGAGAAACTTCGTCTTGAGAAACGAGTCAGGTATCTCGTTGCCGTGCTGCTTGCTGAACTTGTGCTGGCAGTCATAATCGGAATGGGTTTCTCTTATAAACTGTGGGGAACAATTAACCAGATTAACAACTACGATACACAATTGACCAAACTCAAGCCGGTTGTGGCGGAGATTGAATTGTTCAGGGATTCAACAAAAAAATTGACTCCAAAACTGGACTTGCTCAACGAAGCCAGGGTCCGGACTATGAGCTGGTATGGTATGTTAGACAAAATGATGGAGACTCTTCCAGCCAATTGTCATCTCATACGGATTTCCATTGTAAGCACCCCAAATACGGCTGGTAGTTCAGGCGGTCAGACCCAGCAACTTACGATCCTTGGAGTAGCTCAAACACAAGCTAAAGTGGGGGAGGCTATACTCCGGTTTCAGAAAGTGCCGGAACTCAAGAACGTGGAACTGCATTATTCTCAGACTCCAGTTGGTGATGTTACAAGCAATGTTGAGTTTGAGATTGGGGCCGAGTTTAACTCAAGGAAATAATTATGGGCGAAAATGGAATAAAAGCCACCTCGAAAGGTGTCATAGTATTATTAGTTATGGCCATCGTGTTCCTTCTGGGGATCACTGGTGGTGCAGTGGCATTCTGGGATAAGGTATCTGCTGCTACGCTAAAAATGGAAGCAAAAAAGAAGCAGGTTGAGGAAGCTCAGAAAATGGCTCTGTCACTCCAGGAATCCAAACTGGAATACACGGATGTAAAATCGCAGCTCCAGAATTTAGAGCAATCCATATCCACCGAAGCTTACATTCCGACTTTGCTTAAGCAATTGGAGAGTCTGAGCCAGAGTGTTGATATGAGAGTCCTGAGTGTCCGTCCCGTTAAAATAGTAGAGCCACCTGCAAAGAATGCTAAATCTGATAAGAACGCAGATGCTTCAGCCTCTACAGGAACAGATACTAAAAAGGAAAAACCATCGCAACCTTTCTACAAGGAACAAAAGATCGATGTAGAGGTTGGTGGGTACTATCTTAACGCTCTAGATCTGATATATAGGATAACTAGTTTTCCAAAGATCATTGCGGTCAATTCGGTACAGATGTCTCCATCAGTGACTACTGAGCAGCTTGGTTCACCACTACTAAAGGTTCAACTGAGCATAACAGCGTTTATTCTTAATGAATCACCGGACAAATCGATTGAAATGCCTGGTACTACCGCGGATGTAGCTCCGACGAGTAAAGGAGCTGGAAATGAAACAAGATAAAGAAGCTCAGAAAAAGATCATAGTCTTGGTTCTTGCAGTTTTGCTTGTGGGCTATATTGTATATACGATTATATCCTCAGGGCGGACTGTAGCACGTGTGGCAAAGTCCATACGAACTTCGACAGATACAGCTGAAGCACCAACAACTGATAGTAAAACCCTGTCAAATGGTGTGGTTCCGAATATTGTGTTCCCGGGACTTGATATTCCATCTCCGCGTAGAGACCCGTTCTCTATCCAGGATTCCGAACTGTCTATGACTAAGAGTCCTGTTGCCGGATCTTCCAAAGTACCGAAGATGCCTGCCATTACCAGGAATCCATTGAAACCGTTTAATCCGTTTAGTTCGCTTAAGAATATGAGTGCACCTTTGCCTAAGATAGGGAAGTTGACAATCATTCCACCGGAGCAACCCACGCTCAGTGGTGTTATTATGGGACCCAACAATGTTGCCATCTTAAATTATGGTGGCAAGACATATGTTGTGGACGAAGGAAGTTTCTTTGCTGGTCGATACCGGCTTTTAAGAGTAACTAAAAACAGTGTCGTGCTTCAGAACAAGAGCACGCAGATACACATTGGCTTGGGAGGATCAAAATAATGCCGACTACTAAGTCGATTATAGCCCTTATATGGGTGTTAGCCATCTCCGTTGTTGCAGCATGCAACTGCGTTGCAGCAGCAAAACCTATTCTTCAGGTGGGTCTGGAGAACACCGCGGAAAAGGTGGTAATATCATCGAGTTCAAACTCTCCGTTTAGTGTCGGCGTGTTTAAGTCTTCATCCGGCCGATTTCTGGGGTTCGAATTCCGGGGAGTTTTGCTAAACTCCGGTAAGCTGGTTTCCATACGCAGCGGACGGATACACAATATTAAATATGCAAGCTTTCAAAACTCTCCGCCTGTTTCCAGGATGGTTGTTAACACTTCGTCAACCCCGGAGTATACACTCGTTATGGCGCCTGATAAGAAGCAGGCCATCATAACAATTTGGAAGCAAGCCTCTCCAAAAAGAGGGCCAGATGCTCCAGCTAAAACTGTGACACCGGAAGATACCACGCTTGTTGCACGCGGAGATGTTCCTGCAACCAAGGTTGCTTTAGCAGCTACTTCCATAAAGGAATCCGATAAACTCCCTGCTATAGGTGAGAAAGTATTAGCTAATATTGAGGAAGTCAGAACTCCACCTGTGGTTGTGGCAAAAGCTGAACCAAAGGCAACCATATCTATAAAAAAAGCAGTTACTAAAACTACTCCTGGTAAGGTAGTAGTCAAACCTAAGGCTGTTAAATATCCAAAACCGGTAGTTTTCAAGTCATATACAAAATCCGATCCAAGGATTTCGCTGAGTTTTGCAGATGCAGAGGTAGTCGATGTTCTGAAGGCACTGGCTCTTCAAAGCAGGCGTAACATTGTGGTGAGTAAAGCAGTCGGTGGCAAAATTACTCTCAACCTCTCCGGGGTGACTCCTGAGCAAGCACTTAACTACGTTACCAAGATGACTGGATTCTCATTTGTAAAGCAGGGAGAAACCTACCTGGTAGCTACCAAGTCATCCTTACTTGGATTGGCAACTAATGAAGATTTAAAAATCAAAATCGAAGCCATAATGTTAAGTTATGCGAGCCCAAATGATGTTATCTCAGTACTCCAGAGCAGGTTCCCTGAACTAAAGATTCGTAAGTCCGATACAAGATGGAGAATGCTGTCGCTTCCAGCGTCAATTGGTGATAGGTCAATTGTGAGTGTTAAGAACGAGAGCGGAAAAGCTGTAGGACAAGCCCAGGGACAGAAAGGGGAAAGCCAGAATACCAATCAGGGTGGCAGTTCCGGATCTGATTCTAAACAGACAGACAAGAATAACGATCAAAAAGGATCTGATCAGAAAGACAATCAACAAGGAAATACCGAGTCCAGGCAAGCCCAGGCTGGGGCAGAATATGAAACATCAACATATACTGACGAATCCAGTGGACGCGGTGAGCAGACCAGGGAAGACAGCAGCATGGTGATTATCAGCGGAGCGGATGTAATGGTTGAACAAGCCAAACTCCTGGTTGCTGAAATGGAGAAGGCTGTATATACATCCTCTTTAGAAAATACATTTGAGATCTACAAGCTGAAATTTGTAAAAGCGGATGGATTGGCTGATTCACTCAGGCAGTTGATTCCCGGTATAACTGTCCGCAGAGCCCCACAAGCCGGTGTGTCGGATAGTAAAAAGGGGCTAGCAGAAAATGATCCAGTCCTCGCGGAAGACAAGGCAATAATCATTTCTGGCCGACAGAAGGACGTACAGTCTGCCCTGACTATTGTTACCCGATTGGATACAGCTGATACTCTTGACACTAGAAAAGATACAGTTGTAGAAATGATAGCCCTTAAGAACATTAGCGGAGAAGATGTTTCCAGGGCGATAACACAGTCATATCCTGGTTTGAAAGTCAATTTGATTGCACCCAGCACAAACCAGAAAGCATCTGCTGGTAATATTGGTAATGTTGTAAACAGAGCCAATAATGAAATGACGAATAATAATTCCGGTAGTATCCTGTTACTTAGCGGTCCTCAGGATATTATATTGGAAGCTAAAGCTCTGGTCACTGGTATGGATAGTGCGTTGCAAGGAGGAGCTCTTTTCAGTGGAGATGCCGCTCCAAAACAACCAGTCAAAATGGAAAAATACGAAGTCCGTTATGTAAGTCCAATGGAATTAGCATCGGCACTTCGAACATTAATACCAGCGGTTACAGTAACGTTTGCTCCTTCTGAGGGATTCGATCTCTCAGGGCCAGGTGAAATATCCCTGGCAAGTGCTGGTGCTACGATCACACAGGCATCGAAGGCAGCTTTAGTTGAAGTAGCAGAGGCTGGCAAAGAGAAGGTTTCACCAAATGTGAAAACTCTGCTGCTACTTGGACCTGAGGCTGATGTCAAACGAGCGTTGGAACTTGCACCTACTTTGGACATAAAGTCACCTCAGATCAAGATTGTCGCCAAGGTTACCAGTATAACTGAGAATGGTGAAAAGAACCTTGGTTTGACTTGGGACTGGGGCAGTCTAAATTATAATGAGCAGGGAGCAACAGGTACCTGGATCAGGGATCCTATTGACTTTGGTGCCAAACTGGATGCTCTATATACCTCCGGGGATATTCAAATACTGGCTACTCCATCTATGACAGTATTAGAAGGCAAGCCAGGCGTGTTCTTTGTAGGAGATGAGGTCACATATATCACTCTCATACAACAGACCGCAACAGGGCAAAACGTAACGACAGAGAAGGCTCTTGTAGGTATTCAATTAAAGCTCAATGGAAGAGTCAGTTCTGATGGAAATATAACTCTTAACTTGCATCCTGAAGTCAGCACACTGAAGTTGAATGAAACCTCTGTGACCGGGGTTACATTGCCAACTATCTCACGCAGGTTTACCGACCAGATAGTGCGGGTAAAGGATGGAGAGACCTATGTAGTTGGTGGATTAATTCGCACCGACGAGGTTAACGACCTGACTAAGATTCCTTTGCTTGGCGATATTCCTTTCTTTGGTAATCTGTTCAGACATTCTAATAAGGTTAAACAAAAAACCGAAGTTGTAATGTTCATTACTGCTACCATTATTAAAGACTAACTAACGATAGACCGTAGGATATGTAGAGGAGCATCATTCTAATATACCTCTACATATCCTACGGTATGTTTTGCACAAGTTTATAATAATGCTCATCGTGACATTGTTTGAGGCGAACATTGGACGGCAGTCTCTACTCTATGCTTCTTAAGCTGGCGTTGTCGGCTTTGGTCGGGGGGCTTGTTGGCCTCGAACGGCAGACACACGGACGCGCAGCCGGACTCCGCACTCACACCCTTGTATGTCTTGGTTCAACCCTCTTTACTCTATGCTCATTTGAAATTGCTGGTGCATCCTCAGACCCCGGTCGTATTGCTGCTCAGATTGTTGCAGGTGTAGGATTTCTGGGAGCAGGAACAATTATGCGGCAGGGAAGCATAGTGATTGGCTTAACCAGCGCTGCCAGCATATGGAGTATAGCTGCAGTTGGAGTTGCTATAGGTATAGGTGGTAATGCAGCTATACTTGGAATAGCTACTGCTATTATTGCTTTTATGGTGCTTCACTACCTCCCAATTCTTGAGCGGGTAGTTATATCGGAGAAGCGCGAAAGATCAGTCAATCTTAAGGTTCGCAGGATATCGAACGAGGTTGCCCAAGCGCGAAAAATGCTGAGTGTGTTTACGGATAAGGTAAGGATTTCCGGTGTGGACCATTCCGATGCCGAAGTGACCGAACTCAGGCTCTGGCTGTATTTGGAGTCTCCCAGTGAGGAGGAAAAGCTTATCGAGATGCTGGAATCCTCTGACTGGATTGTAGGGTTCACTATGGAGTGATTCTATGCAGCTCAATTCCTCTCAAAGGTTGGCGCTGATTGTCCTGAGTGCCATTATCTTAGTCGCTGTCCTCTTTCAATTCTCCAAAAAGATCCTGGCTACCCGAGGAGAGGAGATAGTTTTTCGGGATAGTTCAGATTCCAATGAACAGGCTATTCCTGATGCTTCAGCCCCCATGACTGTTGGAACCATTTATGTCCATGTGGCAGGAGCAGTCCGTAAACCTGGAGTCTATCCGTTTAAAACCGGCACTCGAATATTCCAAGCTATAAAAGCTGCAGGTGGAACGACTGATGCAGCAGACCTGAAATCTTTCAATCTTGCAGCACCGGTGGAAGACGGAGCCAAACTCTATATTCCTGCACAGGGTGAGGAGTATTCAGCTTCGGATACAAATGATTCCTACACCGGACAGACAGGTGCTATGCCCTTGAGCTCCAGCCAGGAATTCAATTCCAGATCAACTACTGGTTCCGGCCGTGCAACATCCAATAAGCTTAAATCACCGGGTGAGGGAAGCGTAGATATCAACTCAGCAGGAGCAACGGAACTAACCAGGCTACCTGGGGTAGGACCCTCCACTGCATCAGCAATAATTGAATATCGTACCGGCATTGGACGATTCACATCGGCTCAGCAGTTGATGGATGTCAAAGGTATAGGTCCTAAAAAGTTCGCGAAGATGCAGCCATTTATAGTGTGTAGATAACATATGCTTATTATCCAACAATAGTGTCATTCTGAGTGAAGCGAAGAGTCTGCTTTTCTCAGAATGACGTAAATATGTGGCTTAAAATTCCGGTGGCAGTTCTTTTAGCTGGGCTTGCGAAAATACCGGTCCATCCAGACAGACGAATTTGCTGCCTATATTGCAGCGACCACACTTGCCGATCCCGCACTTCATTTTCATTTCCAGCGTAGTATAAATCTGCTCCGGGGTGAAACCAAGGTTCTCCAGCTCTATCAGGACGAACTTGATCATGATTGGGGGTCCGCAGGTAATTGCGATGGCATCTTTCGGGCTTGGAGCCAAATCTTTCAGGTAGGCAGGAACAAATCCAACATTAGATTTCCAGTCATCATTACCTTTATCGACCGTTAGAAACAGTTTCCCTCTTGTTCCCCAGTCATCAAATTCATATGTGTACGAAAGATCCTCAGGGCTTCTGGCACCATAGATTGTGGTTATGTCTGCATAGTCGTCTCTGTTATCCAGGCAGAAATTGAGCAGAGAGCGCATCGGCGCCATCCCAATTCCGCCTCCGATGAATACGAGGTTCTTGCCTTTCCATTCTGCATATGGAAAATGGTTGCCCAGAGGTGCGCGAATTCCTACTACATCGCCTTCGGTCATATCGTGAAGTGCTGAAGTGACAGAGCCAACTTTTTTAACTGAAAATTCGATGTATCCCTTTTTGGATGGAGATGATGTCAGGCAGAATGTAGCTTCTCCGATACCAAAAACCGATACTTCCTGGAACTGGCCCGGCTCATAAACAAAGTTGTCCCTTATGTTTTCATTCTGGAATACAACCTTGAAAGTCTTAGTATCGGATGTTTCCTGGACGATACTTTCAATCACGGCAAGTTCCGGTTTATATGGATTTTTCAGATTAAACTCTTTTTCCAGCTCTGTTTGTGGCATATTGGGATAACTCCTGAGTATAGACTAAAAGCAGACGGGCAAATAGTGCTTTTTACATATACAATATTGTAACCCTTACCCAAATGTGGTGCAACTTGCACCCGAAATTTATCCTGGATTGCTTGATGAGCTTAAATCCACTAACATGTAGGTGACTTGCCGCAGGCAAAAGAAGAGGTTATCAAAATGGATAGACGGATATTGGAGATACTCGAGCGAGATGCACGCACTTCCCCCGCCCGAATTGCATTGCTGCTCAATGAGAAAGAAGAAGATATTTCGGCAGCAATAGCGCGCATGGAGGCGGAGGGAATTATTCGCAAGTACAAGACTGTCATCGATTGGGAGAAGTCCGGTCGCGAGAGGATATTTGCGTTTATTGATGTGCGTGTCACACCGACCAGAGGGGTTGGGTTCGACGATGTAGCAAAACGTATATATCAGTATCCTGAAGTACACTCGCTATTTTTAGTATCAGGGGACTTCGACCTTCGAGTGGTGGTCTGGGGTAAATCGCTGCAGGAAGTTGCGTTCTTTGTTGCAGAAAAACTTGCCCCGCTGGAGGGTGTACTCTCAACCAGGACCAGTTTCCTGTTGAAGAAGTACAAAGACGATGGTGACATCTTCGAAGATTTCAATGCAGATGATCGGTTGGCTGTTACGCCGTGATCATTTATTCAAATACAGAAAATCAGGGTATGCTATAACGATGAAAGAAATATCAAGAGTTGTAACACAGATGCCTGCGTCCGGAATTCGCAGGTTTTTTGATATCGTATCACAAATGGATGATGTGGTTTCCCTCGGCGTAGGGGAACCCGATTTTACTACCCCGTGGAGAATTCGCGAGTCAGCGATATATTCCTTGGAACGCGGACGGACCAGTTATACGTCCAACTATGGATTGTTGGAACTCAGGAAGGCAATTTCGGATTACCTGAACAAGCATTGGCAGGTCCAATACAACCCGGAAAACCAGATTCTAATAACCGTAGGGGTCAGCGAGGGCATGGACCTTGCTATGAGGGCCATAGTCAATCCTGGAGATGAAGTAATTGTCCCGGAACCTTGCTATGTGTCATATAAACCCTGTGTGGAATTGGCTGGTGGAATTGCAGTTGCACTTGAAACCAATGCAGAAGCTGGATTCAGAGTTACTCCTGAACAGGTTGAGGCTGCGATTACCGACAAAACTAAGGCGATTCTCATAAGCTATCCATCCAACCCGACTGGGGCAACTGCAGATAGAGAGCTGTTAGCAAAACTGGTCGAGATAGCACGTGCTCATGATCTGTATATCATATCTGATGAAATATATGACAGGCTCACATATGATGGAGAGCACACATGCATTCCGACAATTCCTGGGGCCTATGAGAGGACGATTCTGCTTAATGGGTTCTCTAAAGCTTATGCGATGACCGGATGGCGTATCGCATATGCGGCAGGCGCTCCGGATGTTATCGAAGCCATGATGAAAATACACCAGTATACAATGCTGTGTGCACCAATTATTGGTCAGATAGCAGCACTGGAAGCAATAAAAAATGCATATGATGATAGCCAGGAGATGATAGAGCAATATCGCATGCGTCGTCATGTTATTGTAAAAGGACTCAATGACGCTGGTCTGCACTGCCAGACACCTGGCGGAGCATTTTATGCTTTTCCTTCAATAAAGGGAACCGGGCTTACCAGTGATGAGTTCTGTGAAAGACTACTGTTTGAAGAGAAGGTTGCCGTTGTTCCCGGAGGAGCATTCGGCGCAGGTGGGGAGGGACACATTCGTTGCTCCTATGCAACTTCACTCGAGAATATCGAGATAGCAGTTCAGAGGATGGCTAAGTTTGTGAACACGTTAAAATGAAAAATGTTTTCCTGACAATTTTTACAATTCTGTTTCTTCTGGCTTTGATTGGACCGATGGCGCAGGCCGTCGGTTCAAGCACTTGTTACACTACATGGGATGATACATATGTCTTTGTAGCTGTAAAAGTGGACAGCAGCAATGTGAGGGGCACTCACTCAGTTCCTAATGCCTCTGTATCCGGCGATGATACTGTGACTGTCTATATCAACACAGATGGCAACACCGCGGATAAAATCAACCAGAACAGCTTTGCGCTGTCAGTTTCTGCTGCAGCAGGCTGCCAATTCCTGGTTGGTTCGACGGATGGTAAACTTGCACCTAAACAATCATTCAACTTTAAGTATGCTGTTCAGGTCGAAGGAACTATTAACTCCGCCACCGATACAGATTCCGGCTACACTGTGGAAGTCGCTTTACCATGGAAACTTCTCGGAGTCAGTAAAGCTGTATCCGGAACTAAACTGGGATTCAATATTATAGCAAGAGATACAGATGGTAAGGAGATGGTAAGTCTGTCTTCTTTGGTTAAGGCAGAAGACGATGTCTTGAGCCCCGCCAAGTGGTCTGTTCTTGAATTGTCAGGAAACAATGCACCTAACTACACTCCGGACAGAAGCCGGCTTGTATGTTCCAAATATGCTACCAAGGCTCCCCTTGTTGATGGTAACTTAAAGGCAGCCGAATGGGTAGAGAGATATGCAACTGCCTTTTCTACTCCTATAGCCGCAGTTCCTCCTATTGTAGAACCGGTAGTTCCAACTGTAGAGCCCAGTATAGAGCCAACAAAGCCCACTGTGGACACAACACCTGAACCAGTTAAACCTGTCGTAGAAATCCCGACTCAACCGGTCGTTACTTCTCCATCAGTAGAGCCACAACCGGAGGCAACTGTTTCAAACAGTGCTTCAATACCGAAATTGGTCTTTGCGCACTATTTCTATTGGTTCCAGGCTGACCCGGACAGGGGCATTCCTGTTGAGAATGTCTTTTCAGCCGATGGCAAATATCTTATGCAGGATTTTCCACCTTTTGGACTGGGACCTTGGTTCACTTATGACCGTGTTCAATGGCATCTGGATCAACTACAACAGATAACTGATGCAGGTATTGATGTGATTCTACCGGTATACCGAGGCGACAAGGCTGATAAAGCAGGATATGCTCGAAAGGGTCTTGACTGCCTGGTATCTGCGTTAATTCAACTTACGAAAGAGGATAAGCACATTCCTTCAGTTGGACTATTCCTGGATACCTATGGCATACGGGCTGCTTATGGACGCAGGCCAAATCTCAAAGATGAGGAAGTCCGTTCTACGCTTTATGGAATGATAAAAGATTTCTTTGACAGAATTCCAGTGCAATACCGTGCTGTTGTGCAGACACGAAAAGTCGGCACTGGTGGCTCGGGATATGTCATTTTCCTGGGAAGCGCCAGGCAGTTCGTCGATTTGGACTCTTCAGTCGTAGATTATTGCAATAAGCGTTTCCTTCAGGATTTTGGTGCAAATCTGGTCTGGGTAGTTGATGCTGACTGCACTGACGGTATTAGCGGATATGATGGAGTTGCTTCATTTGGAGCTGGACTTGGCTCAGAGACTACTGACGGGCCGAACGTGAGAATTGCTTCAATAGGTCCCGGATACGACAATTCAACGATTGCGCTGCCGGGCCAATCAAGAATCCGCTCTCGTATGGATACACAGACCTACAAAAACGATTGGGACACAGTTTTCAAGTTCCAACCGGACTGGGTCGTCTGTGATGGTTGGAACAACTTCAATAAAGCCACAGAAACCGCTCAGAGTATTCAATATGGGGCTGGAGCCCTGAGTATTACCAAAGATGCCGTAAGCAGGTTCAAGGGCACGAAAGAATACGATGCTGCATATGATTGGGTGAACTTATCGGAAGTAGTACAGTTAAAACAATTCAATGTTGCAAGATTGACTGTCAGGAATGCTGGCACGAAAGCCTGGTTGGAATCAGATAAGGTCTCGATTGCTTATCGCTGGTACAGAGATGGCAAATACTTTGCAGACAACGGCATAAAAATACCTTTGCGGAAGACTGTCCAGCCTGGTGAATCGATTACGACAAACTTCGGAGTTGCTCCGGTAGATGAAGCCAAGTCTGCCATCCCTGCCGGTGATGCGGTGCTAAGACTGGAGCTCGTACGAGCTTCGGATAATAAATGGTTTACTGATCTGGGTGATGATGCTTTGATGCTTCCCGTTGTTATTGGCAATGCTCCTGATCTGAATATGTCCATTGTGCGGGACGGTTTTCCGGTAATGGTTGCCACAGGCACAAACTACAAGGCACAGCTCACTGTACGCAACGAAGGAACCAAGGATTGGCCTGCTGCGTCAAGTAAATTGATAGGTAGACTTTATCGGGTTTCAAACTACACCCATGACAATTCAAGTCCTGTCTCAGAATTGGTAGACGCATTGGAAATCAATGCTAAAATGCCATATGACTGTACATCCGGTATGCTGGTGGACTTTGATTTGGATATCAAGCTTACAGGCAAGGATGGTAGTCCTCTACCTGCATGGGATCAGAGCAGTCCCTGGAGTTATCGACTGCTATTTGATGTAGTAGCCGATGGAAATAGCGCGTCTGCTGCGACAGGACGGTCTTTTTCAGTGCCTGTATCCATTTTTGCTGATGACTTAGGCGTCTGGATTGCAGATTCACAGGTCCCTGATAAACTTACAGTTGGGCAGAAAGCAAAGGTAAAACTCGCTGTCCGCAACAATGGTTCTGCAATATGGAAGCCGGATGTATGTGCTGCCATTGCAAAATGGTATACAGCTGATGGATTGTTAGTTTCCGGTCAGGAACATAAAATACCACTCAAGAAAGAGATTGGACCTGATAAATACGATATGCTTACAGGTGAAGTCCAGGCTCCTGATAGAGACGGGACATATATCTTGATGTGGGATATGGTTATAAATGGCAAGACTGCTTCTAAATCCCAGATCAGGGGTAAGAATGATATAGGACTGCAGTATGTTCAGGTTACCGGTGGCAGTCAAGTAAATATTGACTTGGGAAGTCTGATGAACAGTTCTGTATTCACTTATGATACAGACAGAAAAGCAGGAAGCTTTGATACTGCCAGTGAATCTTATCCGGCGGAACTTCTGCCTCCATTCGATGGAATACCCGGGGTATACCCGGTAGGGTATGGATGGACTAAAAATACGGATATCGCCAAACGCGTGAGTTATGTTCTGGGGAACAAGAAATCCGGGTCAAAAAACGCATTAACTTGTGATAGCCAAAAGGTAAGTATACCTGGCGCATCCTATTCTACAATCAGTTTACTGATTTCCGCCGATGTGGATACGCAGGCAGAAATCTCTTTGGAATATGAAAATGGTTCAACTCCTGTGAAAGTCAGTGTTCCCGGTTGGAAAACAGGAGGAAATGATATAGCATTTGGTGCGAGGCACATGCATACCCTTGATGGTGATGTTGTGAATACTCCATGCTATATTTATAGTTTAAATCTTTCTGTTGATGCAGCCAGGAAGCTTACAGGTATTGTGCTTCCAAAAGCTGCCGGGGTGAAATTGTTTGCTGTGACATTAGAAAAATAGTCGGATGCGGTCTGTGACAAAAGGTCACGAGGGATTTGCAATGCTGGGCAAATCGGCATGGGTTTCATTTATATACCTGTTTGCATTATTGTTGATAGTATCCTGTGTAATACTTGGGGCAATGATGGTTAACAAGGCTACGCGTCCATACTATGCTATGTTGGATACCCCACAAAAGATCAGGGATGGAAAACTCGATCACTATCTGACTGGTGAAAACCACAGTAAAATCTACGACCTGATTAATATGGCTGTGGCCGAAATCAGCCGTGAGGAATATCAAGCGGCTACCGAGCATATTAATCAGGCGTCTTCAATGGATCCTGGAAACTCACTATTTTCCTACCTTATGGCCGGTCTATGCTTTAAGCATGATGACTACACACATATGTGGAGGTATATAAAGACCGGTAACGATCTAGGCAAAGTACGTTTATACTCTACCCAGTATATCCCACCTGAGTCCTGGACTCATCCAGAAATACCAGTGCTCCGACACATGGCAACGACAATGTCCAGAAGTATTGCAACTGAGCAGGAACTCTGGGAATTGGTAAGAATGGGTGATGCTTTAGCCAGGTGTGAACCAGCTGATGTTGATACATTTGCAGCTGGACTTTCAATAAGGGAATCTGCATCACATAAGATTAAGGAACTGGCTACACTGGATGGCAATACCAGAGTTATAAAACTATGCAACAAACTTACGGCTGAGAAACTCAAAGCATATAAGAATTATGAGGAAGTAATGGCTAGTGTCAGCCTTAGAAAAGTGAGTGTGCCTACTTTACTTATGGCGATGGCATCGTACCGCAGGAATCCTCACGTCAGAGAGGCTCTATTGGTAAATGCTTTGGAACGGCAATCGGAAGCTGTTGCGGCCTTGAGGAGCAGAATCCTCGTAACCCCTGTAGGTAGTAAGTTATAATCAGGATATTTCTATAATGCCTTAATTGCCAGGAGAGCGACATCATCACGCAGTTCACCCGATTCACTGGACCGTGAAGCCTGGTATATTGAATCTACAAGCATATTACAACTTGCATCATGGTTATCGATCAGAATATGAGCGACTCTGTCCACGCTGAAATCTGGGTGTCCCCCACCTCTCTCAGTCAAGCCGTCAGTAAATATAACCAGCGTATCCTTGGGTTCAAGATGCACTGTTTTTTCGACAAAATCCTGGCCGAAAGCCAATCCGAGCGCAGGTCCAGTGGAAGTAAGGTGTCCACAGATATTTCTTTTACACAGTATTGGAGGCTCATGTCCGGCATTTGTGTAAGTGAGAGTTCCGGTCGTTGTGTCCAGGACGGCTACAAACAATGTAATGAATTTATCATCCTCTACGAAATCCGGCACCAGTTTCTCCAGCCTTTGAGTTGCTTGAGAAGGAGAATGCCCTTCAGAAAGAAATGCTCTCAGTGCATACTTCAGCATAGCTGTGTGCACTGCAGCACGGAGCCCTTTTCCTGCCACATCTCCGACAGCTAATCCAATTTTACCTTCGGGTAGCTTGATAACGTCCAGAAAATCTCCACCAACTGAGGCTTCCTCGAGAAGTGGTTTGTAGAAATGACCGATATCATAGCGATCTCCCGCTACAGATGCAGTCCGTGTAATAGACTCCTGAAGGATACTTGCAATATGCTGTTCTCGTTCGTAACTGTGTGCATTGCTGATAGCAATTCCTGCATGATGCACAAAGGCATCAACAAGTTTAATATCTCTTGGTTTATATTCTTCGTTAGTCCTGCGAAATAGACTCAGTGTCCCCAGAATTCTGCTTTCGTGACTCAAACATACTGATAGTACGTGGCGTATGGGATGAACATCCCCTGTCATGCAGATTGTGTCCATTTCGTTATCAGCGAAGGACTTGTATATTGTGTCCTGAGCTGTTGCGGCCTGGGTACCATAGTGTTCTGCAAGCTGGATGAGCCGTGGGCATGGACCCAGATTACCAGAACACGCCTGTTGAGAATCAACTTCAGTGGTAGAACCTATTCTTATTACAGCACAATCAGAGCGCGATATTTCCCTTGCCAATTGAGCAACGATTCCTGCAGCTTCGGATACACGCACACTGGATGATAGTGCAACGCCAATTCTGGAGAACGAAGTTTCCAGCTCATTACGGCTGTTTCGAGTTTCTCTGTATAAATCTCTGAGTCTGTAGCGCGCTTTGGATAGCTCTGAATATGGTTTGTGAAGAGCAGAGACAAATAACGCACTCAATATACAGAGATAGGCGATACTTTTTAGGATATGTCCGGCTGCATTATACCAGGCATAGGGAGAATGGTACCAACAAAAGAAGAGCTCAGCAGATATAGCTATTAAGAGGGCAGTCTGTAGCAAAATAATGGTGCTTCTGTCCCACCCTCTCCTATGACCCACTAGATATATACAGAAAGCATATACTGCGATACACAGGAGTTCGATAATAACCTTTAATGTCGTAAGAGTGCTGGTCTTCTCGTTGAATAATGCAGCAGCCAGCGTTGGACCATTGCTAACAAATGCTGCAACAATGGCCAATCCGATGGATGCACACAGTGGAATGGCCCAAATTGGTTGAAGTAATCGATATTTGCTGCCGGGTTTAATCAGGCAGGCAGCACAGATACCAAGACCGAATATCATTCTTGCAGCCAACCAATATGCTGCTGCCAATCCGGTGCTGTTGACTGCAATAAAATCAGGCATTCCTTTATAACTAAGGGTGTGAATAAGGTCCAGAAAACCCGTCAGAGCCAGGGCAAGACCCAACATAAGATCGCTTTGGTTTTTGGTCTGTTGAAACCCATAATAGGCAGTAGC
Source organism: Abditibacteriota bacterium (assembly GCA_942493375.1). Taxonomy (GTDB): domain Bacteria; phylum Armatimonadota; class UBA5829; order UBA5829; family UBA5829. The sequence goes on from OW818698.1 coordinate 3,726,087, forward strand.
AAATACTATGAAACATACAACAATACTTGATAATTCTGCAACCAAGTGGAACGCAAGAAAGACACTGACAGGAATGTCGGCGTGGTTGAAATTGAGGATTAGGGCAATTACTATTACAGACACCGCAGCGATTACAGGTCTGATAGAGATGTAATCGTTGAGATTTCTGCTCTGTGTGCTTTTTGCTGCTATAATTCTGTTTTCAACCCTGGAGACTGACATATATTATCTACCATTATGAACTGGGTGCATTTTGACCATTATACCACACAGCCCTCTTCCAAGAATGTAAGTCATTGGAGAGGGCTGTGTTGGCATTGCATTATGCAGAACTATATTCCTTGAACCACACTATTAAGCCTGCAACTCACGGATGATCGCATCTGCAACACCGCTTGTTCCTACAGCGGTCGGGTCGTTGCGGTCAGCTTTCATATCGTATGTTACATCCTTACCCTCTGCCATTACCTTTGCTACTGCATTTTCAAGCCTGGTAGCCGCATCAGTCTCTCCGAGGTATCTCAGCATCATCATTCCGGAGAGGATCATAGCAATCGGGTTGACCTTGTTCTGGTTCTTATATTTAGGAGCACTACCATGGGTTGGCTCGAACAGTGCGATTCCATCTCCAAGGTTTGCTCCTGGCGCAACTCCGAGTCCGCCGATCAGTCCTGCGCACAGGTCTGAAAGTATATCTCCATACAGGTTGGGGAGGACGATTACATCATAAAGCTCAGGTTTCTGGACAAGCTGCATGCACATATTGTCTACGAGTCTTTCCTGGTAGACAATTCCGGCAGCTTTCCCGGCTTCGGCAGCCAGAGTCGGGTCACCTTTTTCAGGTTCCAACTCGCTCCACTCGAACTTTGCACCGTAAGCTTTTGCTACTTCACGTGCTACCTGGTAGAAAAGCCCATCGGTGTATTTCATGATATTAGCTTTGGCAACAGCTGTTACACTCTTGCGGCCGTTGGCTATGGCCTGGTCGAATGCGAGCTTTACGATGCGGCGGGTTCCGGTTATGGAAATTGGTTTAATAGATATCGCAGAATCAGATCGAATTTTGCCACCGGACATTTCAATTATTTGCTTAGCTTCAGGTGAACCCAGATCATACTCGACTCCGGCATAGAGGTCTTCTGTGTTCTCACGAACGACAATAAGGTCCACATCCTGATATTTCGATCTGATACCAGGATAGTATTTACAGGGCCTTAAACAAGCAAAAAGATCCAACTCCTTGCGCAAGGCCACGTTTACACTACGGAACCCTTTTCCGATTGGAGTCGTAATTGGTCCTTTGAGAGCAATTTTGTTTTTCCGGATACTGTCGAGGACTTCAGTAGGTAGTGGGGTGCCGTACTGTTCCATTACATCAATTCCGGCGTCTTTTACTTCCCATTTTATGTCAACCCCGGTTGCATCTATTACGCGCCGGGTTGCTTCGGTGATCTCAGGTCCTGTCCCATCACCGGGGATCAGTGTGATTGTATATGCCATGCGGTGTGTACCTCCGTTATTTTCATATCTAATGTACCACGCAGGCAAAGGGAGTGTCAAAGCATGAATCAATTGTGGTGTATAATATATCTTAATTCGTATTCAATTATTTATTTCAAGGTATAAGTATGACTGATGCTTTTATGATTCTAAATCCCAAGGCGGGACAGTCACGGTTTCCGGGACTTGTGTTGTCTGATCTGGATAGGGAACTGCACTCACAAGGTATCGATTGTGATATAGCATTCACTCGTGCCCCGGGAGATGGCGCCAGGCTGGCTGCCAGAGCAGTGGAACGCGGGTATGATATGGTGATTGCTTGTGGAGGCGATGGTACAGTCAATGATGTCGCCAACGGGATGGTTGCTTCAGGTGTCCCTTTAGGAATACTCCCATTCGGCACTGTAAATGTACTTGCTCGTGACCTGGGAATATCACTAGATCCATCAACCGCCGTAAAAAACCTGTCCAAGGGACGTGTCAAACCTATCGATCTTGGTTGTGCTGACGGGCGTTATTTTACCCTTATGGCCGGGTTGGGTTTCGATGCCGAAGTTATATCCGGAGTATTGCAGCCTGTAAAAGACTGGATAGGAGCTTCAGCATACATCTTCAAGGGCCTTGAAACGCTGACATGGTATCAGGCAACCGATATAACCCTAACAATGCCGGACCAGACATACAGTTCCAGGGCATTTCTCGTGATAGTTGCCAATGTATCCAGGTATTCATTCCACCTGAGGGTAGCGCCGGATGCCTCCCCGGAAGATGGTATGCTCGATATATGCGTATTCGAAAGACCCTTCACAGACCGCTTCGGATTCATGCACCAGGTAGCCGATTTGTTTATAGATAGACATTTGGAACACGACGCCGTAAAATCATTCAGAACACCATGGGTAAAAATAGAATCAGACCCGGAGATAATGGTGCAGATAGACGGAGACCCTTTCGGAACCACACCAGTAGATATCCGAGTAAGTCCCGGAGCTCTGTCGGTGATAGTTCCTAAGTGACGAATCAGGATAGAAGCATATGAAATATACTACTCATCTGTCTCCGTCTGAATGTCGAAAACGGCTTGCTAACCCAACCGGTAATCCCACTCCCGAGATAAAAGAGATTGTAAACAATAAATATTTGTCTTACTTCGATGAGTCTGAAAAATGGGTCAGACTTGGCACCAGGATTAACGGATATGATTTTGAGTTATTTTGCACATATCGAAATAGGCACGGGTTACCCAACAAACCACAGGCGTGCTTGAGTGGTAAAATATCCGAGAGTGAAACTGGAGGTTCAATCATAGGGTGTCATTTTAGACCTAATGCGGAAACTGTATGTGCATCAATTATAGTTCCGATATTCTTTATGTTTAGTTTATTTTTAGTAATATCAGCTGACGACAATCTAATGAAAAAACTTTTGATGTTCGTTGTTATGTCAGGCATGATCGGTTTATATATAGCAACATTGGGCAATTGGAAGATTCTTCTGGATCTCCTCAAGGACCTTCTGGAAATCAGACAAAGTTCAGTTACTGAGAAGACACTACAGCCATGACAATGGAAATTTCAATTGATATATGCTAGATTCAGGATGGTGAAATTATGAGAGAAGTCAGAATTTCCACAGTTAACTCCCGCAAAGCATCTAATGCACAGGAATCGATGGAATCAGTGCTTGAGCGGACTAGCAGGAATATTCGTCTTGCTGGCAGGAGCTGTCCTGATCTGGTATTGCTGAGTGAGATATTTGCCAACTATCCTGCAGGAAACACTAAGCAGGCATATTTGGAAGCAGCTCAGACCCTTGATGGAACCGTTTGCAGCCAATTGTCTGAACTAGCTGTTGAGCTGAAAGCTTATATGGCTTTTGGTCTGCTCAGGAAGGATGGCGATCGGGTATTCAACAGCCTGGTGCTGCTTGACCGCTCGGGGAAACATGTCTGGACATATGATAAAACTACACCTGTAGTAACTGAAACTGAAGACTCCGGAATAATTCCCGGTGCTCCAGCTGTATTTGACTGCGACTTCGGACGAATAGGAGGGGCAATCTGCTTCGACATCAATTACAATGAGATTGCTGAGATATACATGCGTAAAGATGTAGAACTGGTTCTGTTCTCATCAGCCTTTCCCGCAGGGCGTTTACTTGATTCCTGGTCCTTGAGATACGGTTTTGCAATAGCCGGGAGCACCTGGTATGACAACAACCGAATTATCGACTGCACCGGCAGCACCGTCGGCCACACCAGTGATATCCTGCCCTACACGACTGCAGTAATGAACCTGAACCGCCGCGTAGTACACATGGATTTCAACCTGGATAAAATAGACAAGATGATTACCAAATATGGTAGAGATGTCCTGGTAGAAGACCGCAGAGATGAAGCCGTAGTTGTGATAACAAGTCTCAAGCAGGGCCTGGAAGTAGCAGACCTTATTAATGAGTTCGATATAGAACTCCTCCACACCTACCTGGACCGCAGCAGAAGAGTCCGGGCAGAAAATGGGGGATTGGGATTCTAAACAGTTGGCTCCAGAATGCTATTGCATATCGTACTCTGTTATAGGATGCATGGTGATTAGCAAAAGACAATCACAGACCGCTTAGGGACGAACATAATATCGCAACGCATAACCCATAATCCCCGGAGATCACCAGGTTTGGATCCCGCTGGCTAGAGCTTAGACAAACATTACTTTGTAGCCCCATGGGACTTGAGGACCTTGCTAATCTTGCTGTTGGGATCTCCGAACAGCTCCACATAGTGCATAGCGGTGTGGTTTTCCTTGTCTCTCGCATTGACATTAGCTCCATGGGATATTAGCAACTCGGTAAACTGGGCAGTCTTCTCATCCATCAGCGAAATCTTATCTCGCTCTTCCAGCTTGTTCCAGCGTGAGCAGGCGAACATCAGTGCAGTCACTCCGTTCTTGGAAGCTGCATTCACGTCGTTGCCTTTCTCGATGAGTGTCACCGCAATCTCGGGTTGGACAGTAGAGTACATGAGGACTGTCTGACCGTCCAAGCTCTTGGCTGACAGATCCGCGCCATTGGCGATCAGTATCTTCGCAATGTCGGCGGCATTGTCAGAGTCCTCTCCCAGGGCCATCATCAAAATACTAACACCATATTTATCTTTCGCGTTCACGTCCGCACCGAGTTTCAACAGTGCAGTCACAGCCTCTGCAGGCGCTAAGTGGTCCTGTCCGAAAGAACCATGTTTCACGCGCATCATCACCGCGCATGCTAGCGGAGTCACGCCTTCGGTATCTTCCCTGGCGTTTACGTCCGCGCCAGCGCGCACAAGTATATCTATAATACGCGGATCCGGGTTATCAGCACGCGCGGCGTAGTGAAGTGGTGTAAGTCCACAATCATCTCGAGCCTTGACATTGGCTCCTACGGAGATCAAAGCTGCTACCATGATTGGATCCCTGGGTTCCGAGTCTCGCCCACAAGCATCATGCAACGGGCTAACACGGTTTGGAGCCGGATTGACCTTAGCACCATGAGAAATCAGGATATTCAAGATATCGACGCGTTTTCCGAGCCTTGCCACGTGATGCAACGGTACGTCCCGGTCGTTATTTACCGCGTTAACATTTGCACCTTTAGAGATGAGAAACTCGACCATTGCGGTAGTGCATTTCGGCTGGTTGACTGCGGAAAACAAAGGCGTGCAGTTCCAGTCACCCCTGGCATTGATGTCCAGGCCGTGGTCAAGGAGCAGTTGGACCATTTTAGTCGACTGAACTTCCGAATAGGCGGCAATGTGAAGTAAGGTGTCATTGTCCTCAGCACGATATTTGATTAGCTTCGGCTTGGTAGTTAAGAGCCTCTTCACAGTCTTTATGTCTCCCGCATCCACAGCAGAGACAATCTGAGGTATTGGAGGTGTGTCGTAGGGCGAGATGATTATATATTCCTCGGCTGGTTTTGGGTGAGGTTTACAGGCAACGGGTTTTGACTTCGTTTTGGTCGGGTTCTTCTTTGCGAGAGCTGTATGTCCAGTAAAAAGCGTGCTGCATATGACCGGAATAAGGGCAACCGTCAACCATAGTTGGAACGACTTCATCAAGTGCCTCCAGCGATAGATATTAATGAATAGTATAATAATTATTCTTGCCACATTATAAACTTGATCAGAGAGTTGGTCGATTGCAGGGGGCAGTACCTGACTTGGCCATCACTGAGACAGGGAAAATCCTGCCGAGTTTCTGGGTGGTGATTATCGAATCGCCACCCAGAAACAGAGTTCGATATAAAATCCTTCCACGCATAAATATACCGCAGGGGATTAGGTCTCTAAATAATATTAGAGAGAGATGTCATTGAACGAAGTGATAGATTTGCTTTTACTCGTCATCCCATGCCCTATCATCTGCTGCCCAACGCTCCAGGGTATCGGCATATCTAAGCTGCATATAGAATGGCTGTCGTTTGAAGCAAGATCCCACAGCTTCTTCTGCTAGCTTACGGGCTGCTTCAAGTGCCTCGACCTCTGCATTCAATTGTTGGCTGGCTAGATGCAGAAAATCTCGTGGATTGGGAACCTCTTTTGCAGAGATGAATATAAATGGACACTCACCGTTTAACGCCCACCACTCCACAGTTCCATTGCAGTCTTTGCCTTCGACTGCCCATATACTCGCCATCGGCGGAGCATAAGCCACTGGCTCACTGTTGATGTTTCCGTGGATTATTCCTGCATCCGCCAATTGTAACAGTAGTTGGTTGTGATATTTAGCACACCATTTTGCTGCCACTTCGGGATCATCATATGGATCGGGTGGAGGTGGTGGTTTGGGAAGACTACGGTCCCGGTCATAGGGTGGGTCTTCATGCGGAGGGATTACCATGTCGGGAAATTCCTCTGCCCAATCACTCCTCCAGTCTTCATCAGCATAGTATCGTAAATATATTTCGACATCTTCATCGCTTCCACTACCCGTAATGTCGAGAAAATAGTAACCATGATCACTAGACGGCAAATCCGGTACAGTCTCTTCCATGCTAATATTTGCCAGGCGTTCATAGAGCTCACGATCACTCAAGTGGTCTGTGCAGCCAAGGTAGTGTCTACGTTTTGCCATTGCCTGTATGAGTTCATCAAGTTTTAGCGAAACTTGCGCATCGTTCAAGTCACTGGGGATGGGAAGAACCATACCATCACGTTCCAGTACAATACGTAATGGTATCTGTTCTGCATTTTCATATGCCAGGACATTTCTCAAGAAAGACTCTTCAAGGTCCTGATCAATGTTCTCAGATGTATGCATTTCCATCATTCCATCCGAAAGCTCATTCAATTCAGCTTTCATTTCGGCAATGTGAAGGTACTGCTCAATAGGATTATCAATATCACTCAAAGCCATTCCTCCAGATTATTACGCATCACAGCGCAATTTAATGCCGAAATAATAGCACATACATTCGTTAATGGCAAACAAAAATTATGTCATCCTGAGTAACGTAGAATGTCATCCTGAGAGAAGTGAAGGATCTGCTTTACCGTTACTTATTCACTCGAAAAGCAGATCCTTCGTTCCTCAGGATGACAGCTCACTATTTTACCGGTTCACCCGTATTCGCCAGGTAAAGCTTATTCTTGGAACCCTTTGCACGAATTGTTACTGACCGCATACCAACGCCAAGTTTCCGTGCATCGTTGCTGCCTGCTATTTCTTCTTTGGGAATCCATATCCGGCACTTGATGTCTAGTTTGATTGTTGTTGCTTTACCAGATTTGAATGTACCAGACAAAGTCTGCGGACCTTCTTTAGTGAATTTCAATATGAATGTCTTTCCTGAATATATGCCTGCATTCCGAGTCAGTGCATATTTTGGTACGTTGATATCCATAATAATTGAATACTCTGTGCTTGGCAGCACAGGAAGTATAAGTTGGCCATCTGTTGTAGACCATCTCTTGGTGCCTTTACCAGCCCATTCTGTTCCAGGTTCGCGACCTGACCAGTGCTTTATAAACCCGCTGTCCCCGAGAGAACCAATATCCAGAGTGTAAGCAGCAAACGCTGCAGCCGACATCATAGGAGCGCCAATGGAGTTCCCGAGGATCTGAGTTTTACGACCTATGCCGTTCTCTATTACTATCCCATCAGGTGCCTGGTTGCCCATAACAACGGCTGATTTTACTTTCTTACCAATGGCTACCTGCAACTGCCCTTCACCGAAAGTGTTCCCCTGTAGGATTGCACTTCCGGCGTTAATGCGGACGGCTGGTGAACCAGTACCGTTTATGTCATAGTGCAGAAAATTGCATCCAGTAGCGGTGAATTGTCCATTGGGAGAGTCAACTGTCACGCACTGGTCAATCGGTCCCCAGAATGAACAATTGTTGAGACTAACCTTGCCTTGGACTTTAGGATTTACAACAAACGTGACTGCGTTCATACTGGACCATCTGCCCACGAATTCTCCATTGGTAATCAGCAGTCCCGGTGGTTGAGCCTGGTCTACGATAACCGCATTCTGGCAGGAGTCTGCACCGATACCCAGGAAGTTACCGTTGCATCCACCCTCTTTGTATTCGGAGAACTTATACCCCACCCCGTATCCGAAGCAGAATGTATTAGTCACATACTGCCAGTCTGTCCTGGCAAACTCGAATGCTACTCCGTTCAGGTTTATCCACTTGCAATAAGGATCATCAGGTGTATACACGATTCCAAACGGCCAGAAGTGTATGTTCTCAATCCGTCCAATATCGTAGCATTCATCCACAAATATTCCACGCTTGATCGGATACCCATGAATATTGCGCACTAGGAATCGATGTGATCTGTATAGCTTGATTCCCTCATATGCATTTAATAGGCAGCAGTCCAGAATTGCAACATTTTCACTGCTCAGTTTACCCGCTATACATGTAGGATATGGGACTGGTGGAACATCGGTCTTCTTCCATTCCGGATAGGTAACAATGAAACCGGCAATCGTTGAAGTGTGGTCGAGTTCAATAAATGGAGCTCCTTTTTCAGATCCTCGTCCTGCATAAGCAAGCAGTACCGACCCGGTAAGTTTTGTGGGGTCATTATCCAGAGGATATGGAGCAGAGCGATAAGTCCCCTGCAGAGTTACCCCCCGGGGTATGCTGAGATTACCGAGTATCTTATATTTCCCGGCAGGTACATTTACAATTGAACCATCTTTACCTGCTTCATCCAGAGCTTTCTGGAAGACAGCGGTATTGTCTGTTACACCATCAGGTACAGCACCCAACTCGACTACGTTCAGATTTGCAGCCATACATAGAGACGAAGTCATAAGCACAACAAGCGTGCAAGCAGTTAGAAATCGAAGCATAGTATTATTCTCCACCAGAACAGGTTTTAATGGTAAATGTTCTTGCAGGATAGTATCATGAAATCAGTGGTATCTATATAAGCTACTCAACTTAATTCATGCTATTGATTACGCTATTGATCGGCCAATTCCTGCTTTACTCACTTCGGAGAAGGTAATTGGCACTGAAATACGGTAGTTCTAATATAGGACCCATAAGATACAGGCAGGCATAACTTGGGAGTAAAACTAATAACCGGGCCAGCCGGCAGTGGCAAGACGCAGGCATGCATTGCACAGCTTTGCACTGTCAGTCCTGTTACATGGCATTCAGGCTTCCGGTATATTGTCCCCACGACTCAAATAGCCCGGCAGGTGGAAACTCGCCTCATGGAGCGTGCCGGGGTTTCCGGGATACTCGGAAATGTCGTATGCACGTTCTTCAGTTTTGCCCAGGAGTTCATCAACAATCAGGGACTCGCTTCTCGCCTTATAACGGATATCCAAAAAGACCTGATGCTGGATGATTTAGTCAGACATTTGAGACTCGGGTATTTTCGCCGTTCTGCAGAATATCCCGGGTTTGCATCCTCACTGGACACAATAATTGGTGAGCTCAAAACTTCTCTCGTAGACCCTCAGAATCTGAGAGACGCTCTTGTTGCTTCTCGTGACCAATTGCCCACTGAATCTTTCACCAAAATAGACGAACTAACCTGGATATACGAACAATACCAGGAGAACATACTAATAAAATGCAATCTGCATGACCGTGAGGGCGTAATGTGGAGAGCCCTGGAGATCGCAGCCGCTACGGATACTCTATCAAAATTAAAGTGTGTAGTGTTTGATGGTTTCAGCGAGTTCAACGGAGTGCAGCGGGAGTTTCTTTCAGTAATTGCTGCGCAGGTCCCTAATGTGCTGGTGACTCTTCCATATGAACCGGACAGGCCTGAAGTCTTTGAACCGGTAGAAGCTGACCGGAGCTTTGTCCTGAACTTGCCTGATGCATCAGAAATCGGTTTGGAACGACCAACCGGTGAGTCATCCGCACTGCGATCTTTAGAGACAGGAATATTCAGCAAATCGTCTGGCAGTGTTGAACCAGACGATAGTGTAATCGAAATAGTAGCCGGGAACCGTTCTATTGAGGTCGAACTGGTAGCTGAACAGATAAAGCAATTAATTCAAGAGGAATCCCTGAGCTATTCAGACATTGCACTCACAGGCCGGGATATAAATTCATATCGGACATGCCTGGAGCGGATTTTTAGCGAATATGATATACCGCTCGAACCGGGTGACCGTCCTGCATCCGGACTTGCCTGTATTTCCCTGCTCAAGGCTTGTTGTGATGTTGTATTAAATGGCTGGAAACGCGAGGATGTATACAAGGTCATGCATTCCGAACTGCTGACTTCGGATTTACAGTCCTCCTGCCGTGCACAGGTAGATGCCCGTCAGCTGGGGATTACTCAGGGACGAGAGAATTGGTTGAAGTCATGGGGGGATGATGATACAACATATGAGTTCAGAAGTAATATCCTGGCCTGCGTAACTGCCTTTGAAGATTCACTTAAAAACGTCCTTACACTGCAGGGATATGTAGATTCCGTTCGGACACTGGTATTGGTATTCAAACGTGAATCAAGCAACCCTGAGACAATGCTTGAGGATGCAGCAGCGTTGAAGCTGGTTGATCAAGTTTTAACTGATTTACTGGATGCCCTGGCATTTGTCGGCAATGAACTTAAGCTCGAAGTATTCCTGCCACTGCTGCAAAACGCTTTAAGCAGGAGTAAATGCACATTTCCAAGGAAAAACCAGGATTGCGTGCGTGTAGTCGATGTAAGTTCAACGTCCGGGCAACGGTATGAGGTAGTTTTTGTTCTGGGGTTACTGGAACGGGTATTTCCCAGGCTGGCAAGAGAGGATTCATTCCTGCGGGACAATGAACGTTCCGTTCTTAATCAGCATCTTAACGGCAAGCTGACAATGAGACTGAGCCAGAAGAACCGGGAACGGACTCTGTTCTACAGTGTTATCGGAGCCGCAAAAAAACGCCTGTATCTGTGCTATCCACTTTCAGATGAATCAGCCAAAGACAGTTTGCCATCGTTCTTTATGGATGAGGTCCGAAAACTATATTCCCAGCCTCTATTAAGGATAAAGAGGGACGTCTCAGATACCCTACCGGGTATATCAGAATCTCAGACACGGGGTACTCTCTTGCGGTCTATTATCTATCAGCTCTCCCATGTTTCGGGAACAGAAAGCTCGGGTGCTGCTTCAATCTATAACACTCTCCTGCAAACCGAAGGACTATCCGGGATCTTCAGGGACTGTAAAGACAGAGATGCCTGTTTGCAGGATGAACGAATAGTCAGCCTGTTATCGGAGAAATATCGGACATTCCGCTGCACCGAATTGGAAACATACGCTGCCTGTCCATTCATGCACTTCTGTCAGAGCACACTCGGGCTGGAACCAATTCGGGAGCAAGTCGGAGGATTGGACACCGGAAGTATTCTGCACAAAGTGCTTTATCGGCTGTTCACCGATCTTCGGAAGAAAATGGGTGAACAGCTTAGAGTTGATAAACTGGATGCAGAATCGACTGTAAACTCAGCTCTCGAGTTTCTTTCGGAAGAGTTTAAAGAGAGTCCTCGAATGCAGCACCTGCCCGAACACCAGGCTGCAATGCTGCTCAAAAACCTGAGCGGATACTTGAAACGATGCATTATCGGAGATATCAACAGCAAACGTGAAAACTACTGCCCAACATATTTTGAACTGGAGTTTGGCAACAAGGCCAAAACTGACAGGCCTCGTGACCCGGAATCGTCAGACAAGCCCCTGGTGATACGTTCAGAAGATGGCGATACTGCAGCCCTCTGCGGCAAAATAGACAGGGTGGATATCTCTTCAAAAGGTGCAATGGTTATTGACTACAAGCTGGGCAGTTCGATATCCATGCTGGGCTTCGAAAAAGAGCTAACGCTGCAGGCAATGATATATGCGATCGCAATGAATGACCTGTTCAGGTCTTTACCGGTTGGCGCCGAATACCGACCCTTAAAAAAATGGGCCCCTGAGGGTTACTACGCAACCTCCAGCGGTGTTAGTAAACGCAACAGGACATTTGAAGATCAGGCTTTTGCAGCAAAACTCGATCTCTGCAAGAAAATAGTGTTGGGTATTGCTCAAAACATAAGACTGGGACGTATCGCCGCTGAACCAAATGACTGCAAGAGTTATTGTTCATTTAAAGGGATATGCAGGATAGATGATTATAAACTTATGAAGCTCAAAGAAAACGGGCCTCAGTCAGAGGAGGCAGAGCTTTGAGCAACTTCAATCCCACACTGGCGCAGCAGGAAGCAATAGACACCCTGGACTGCAACGTTTCAGTCTCCGCAGGGGCAGGATCAGGCAAGACCGAGGTTTTGGTCCAGCGGTTCTGCAAGATAGTCGAATTGGGACTTGCTGATGTCGATGAAATTCTGACCGTTACCTTCACAGAAAAAGCTGCGAAGGAGATGAAACAGAGGATAACCAGTCAATTCAGCGGATTGTCTGAGAACGACGATACCGGTAGATTTGAAACTGCGATGCGTGATGTGGAGTCTGCAAACATCGGCACCATCCACTCCTTCGCATCCAGAATTCTCAGAGAAAATGCTTTCGAAGCTGGCATCGACCCGAATTTCGGCATGCTCACCGATCCGGAATCCATTATGCTCAAAGACAGTGTAGTGGAAGAACTGATCTCCGATGGGTACACTTCTCAAGACGATAAATGTCTGTACCTTGTGAATGCATTGGGTGAAGAACCCCTCAAATATGCGATCAAAAAACTTCACAGCCACTTTGCAAGCCTAGGAAAATCTATCAGTGAAGGTAAACCGGCATTGTCACAAAATGGCGATGCTGAACAGTTAGCACTGGATTATTTCCGTTACATAGAGGATCTGAGCTCACAGGAAGTTTCACCTGCACTCGATAAACAACTGGATGTATTCCTTGTTCAGTACCCGGACCTCAAGGCAATGATGAAATTGCAAGCTGACATAATAAAGGAGAAGAGTCCGGAGGATTATGCTCTATCTTTTGACTGGCAGACATATGAGGATTTAGCCTTTACCGAGAAATTTGTTGCAGGCAATGCGGGAACCCCGGCTCAGAAAGAAGACTTCATAAAGCCCGCGAAAGCTATTGCAAAGGCCTTCAGGCAAGCTATTATTGCTCCTGTTGCCGAATACCATATCCAGTGTCTATTGAAAATGACCCAACAGTTCGGACAAGCCTACACGGCAGCTAAGCGTTCAGTAGGAGCTCTGGATTTTGATGATCTACTATCCAAAACCCAGGACTTATTAATATCATCTGATGGAACCCCGACCCCCACAGCTCTGCTTTACCGTGAGAAATTTAAATATGTGGTATTAGACGAATTTCAAGATACAAACTCACTGCAGAAGCGGCTGGTGGAGTCTGTCTGCAGACCGGATAGGTTGTTTACAGTCGGTGACGTAAAGCAGTCCATATTTAGTTTCATACACAGCGATGTATCCGTGTTCATAGGCCACCATCAGTCTGTCGAAAAGAGTGAGAGTGGGAAGACATTAGCATTTGTAGAAAACTTCCGAAGCCGCGAGAGTGTTGTCGGTTTCGTCAACTGGCTTTTCAGAGAGCTTTGGAGCGAAGACGGAGGGTTTGAGTTTGAGGAGCTTCAAGCCAGGGGCAGTTTTTGCGAGCACACATCACCGGATATCGAGCTTATCCTGACTCCAAAGACTGCTGGAGCGGAACAAGCCAGATACTCTGAAGCCGTAGCAATTGCCAATAAGGTGCGGGAACTGCTGGGTAGAGACGGGCAGAAACCTTTTCAAGTAAGGGAAAAAGACGACACGCGCGATCTGAGTCCAAAGGATATAATGCTCCTCTTCCGGTCTACATCCAACATTTCTATATATGAAAGAGCCCTGCATGAAGCTGGTATTGAATACTATGTTGTCAGTGGTAGGGGGTTCTATTCGAAGCAGGAAGTCCGGGACATGCTCTCTCTGCTCAGGCTTGTCGAGAACCCTCTGGATGATGTTGCGATGGCTTCAGTGCTCCGGTCTCCAATGGTTGCTGTGTCGGACGACACTCTATGGTGGCTGACTCGTGAAAGCCGGTCAGTATCTGCGGATAACGAAGAAGAAGACAATGATGAGACCGATATTCCCGCACGGAACCGAAACATCGGTAAATTATACGCAGGCGTATGCGCTTTGGACAAACTTACAGAAATATCTCCGGATGACCGCAATAAACTGAAAGAATTCAAAGATTTACTGGCTGAGTTACATTCAGTCAGATCAGACAGCAGAATATCCCGGCTTATCAATACAGCTGTCAGCAAGACTAATTTTGATCTCAAACTGCTTGCATCTCCAAACGGTAAACGCAAGTATGCCAACGTCCGTAAGCTGCTGGAAATGGCAGAGAGCATGCAAGGCAGGGGAATGTTCTCCATATCCGACTTCATCCGCCATATCGATGACCTGTCGGTTATTTCAGAGCGAGAGGGAGAAGCGCCCACAGAGACCGAGGACAGCCCTGTAGTCAGGTTGATGACCGTCCACAAATCCAAGGGCCTCCAGGCGCCTGTAGTCATTGTAGCAGACAGCTCCCATCAGATTAGAGCAGGCGATACATCCACATTTATCGCCAATAAGGAAGCAAGCGTAGCGTGCAAGCTAAAGAATGAATTGTCCGATGAATGGATCCCGACCAGTGCTTATGAAAATATAGCAGAGACTACCAGGGATAGAGATATTGGTGAGGAGAAGAGACTCTTCTACGTAGCTGCCACAAGAGCTGAAGAGCTTTTGATAATCAGCGGATGCAGTGAATATAAGGGCAGCCCAGCCGGGAGTGAGAGTTATTCGAAAGTAAAATCCTGGTCAGGATGGGTGGAGAAAGCGCTGAATATGTCCACGGAGCCTGCATATGGTGAGTGTTTACTGGACGCAGGAGGCATTCCTGTCCACCTTACAGTTGGAAATAAGTCGCCTTGTGAAGCAGCATCACTATCTCCTTCACTGGCACAGTTGTATCCTGGCATTTTAGAATCAGGCGGCATGCTCCCTGTTGATGACGATATTTCCATGTCTGAAGTAGTGAACCGCTGCCTGGCTCCGGTTCAGCAAACAGGCTCATCCGCAGTCCAACTGACCGTAAGTCAGGCACTGGATTATTTCTGGTGTCCCGGTAAGTATTATTTAAAATGGGTTCTTGGCTTGCCCGAAGCATCTCTGGATTATACTGAAGAACCTGAACCAACCAATACTGAGGGTTCATATTCCGGCGCAACTGTCGGTTCGGCTGTTCATCAGGTCCTTGGAGCATTGGATTTTGCAGGAGATATCGAGGAACAGATTCTTCGGTTTTCTGCTGTGCAGGATACGGGCATTCGCAAACAAGTTGAATTGTACTGCAAAAAACTGCTGGGTACGGAATGGTATGAGCGTATTAAAGCTTCACACTCCCGGATGCAGGAAGTGCCGTTCAGGATTATTCAGGATGACTGTAGTCTGCTTGGACGTATTGACCTTCTGATTGAAGAGGAATCAGGCTGGGTAGTGATCGACTATAAGACCGGTTCCATATCCGAAAAAGACCGATATGGACTTCAAGTCAGTATATACGCCTATGCTGTAAAGCAGTGCCTGTCTGTAATGCCCAGAGAAATTGTGCTGGTAAATCTTGGAGACGGTGATGACTGCAGGTTTGAAGTAAACGAGAGCACCTTAAAACAGGCTGAAGAATTACTGTTGGCAGCATTTAACGGTATCCGGGAGAACGATTTTACTTCTGAGCGCAACAGTCGTTGCAAGGAATGTGGTTATAACAAACTGGAGCAGAATATTTGCACTTTCTGCTGCTAATGGTATTATTTGTAGGATAGTGGTTTCTGGGAGGATGAAAGATAATGACTAGAAAAGAAAGAGTGCGCCAGGCGATAACTCATCACGATACCGATATCGTTCCCTACAGCATGCACCTTACTCAGGTTGCCTATCAACGTTTGCTGGATTATGTAAAAGATCCGGATTATATCGCAAATATTGGGGATCACCTGACAGGATGCGGGTATGGTGGGTTTGTAGAAGTGAAGCCTGGATATTTTCAAGACGATTTCGGGGTGGTCTGGAACCGGACTGTAGACAAAGATATCGGAGTACTGGAAGGTCTTGTCCTACCTGAAGCCGATCTCTCAAATTACAAATTTCCGGTTATTGATGAAGCTGACCTTCGCGCCAGGTGTGAATCAGCCATAAAAAATGCAGGCGATACATTTGTCACTGCCTCTCTCGGGTTTTCAGTGTTCGAGCGAGCATGGACTCTGCGGGGCATGGAAAATGTGCTGATAGATTTTGTTACCGATCCTGATTTTTCTCATCAACTTTTTGATGCTATCTGTGAGTTCAACCTGAAAGTCATTAAAATCTTCTGCGAGTATCCTTTTGATGGGATATACTTCGGGGATGACTGGGGACAGCAGGCAGGAACGATCATGGGACCCGGGCACTGGCGTGAGTTCATTAAGCCTACAGTTGCGAAAATGTATGCAATGACCAAAGATTCCGGCAAGTTTGTTGTTCAACACTCCTGTGGGGACATCCAGGAGATATTCCCAGACCTGATCGACATCGGCTTGGATGTCTACAACACATTCCAGCCGGAGATATACGATATACGAGCAGTGAAAAAAGAATTTGGCGACCACCTGAGTTTCTATGGCGGTATAAGCACCCAGAGACTTCTTCCTTTTGCCTCTCCGGATGAAGTCAAGAGAGTTTCCAGAGAGATAATGGGAGTGATGAGCAAGAGTGGTGGATATATTGCCTCTCCGACTCACGCAGTTCCCGGTGACGTCCCTCCGGAAAACATAGTTGCTATGGTGGATGTATTCCATAACCAATAGGAGCCGGGATGCAGAGAATAGTCGATATTATTGCTGCTAAAAGAGATGGGAATGAATTGGAGCCTGATGACATCCAGCGGATGGTTTTGGGCTACAGCTCTGGTAAGATTCACGATGATCAGATGTCGGCTTTTCTGATGGCAGTCTATCTGAATGGTATGAGTCCGGCAGAGACTTATGCATTGACAGAGGCCATGGTTCACAGCGGAGAAGTGATGGACTTGTCAGCTGTACCAGGTATCAAAGTAGACAAACACAGCACTGGAGGGGTCGGGGACAAGACTACATTGATAGTCGTACCAGTACTTGCTGCACTTGGTCTTATAGTTCCCAAAATGAGCGGAAGAGGCCTGGGATTTACAGGCGGTACCCTGGACAAACTGGAATCGATCCCAGGTTATCGGACAAAATTAACCCCCGATGAAATTCTGGCCCAACTCCAGAGCGTAGGTGCAGTAATCGCAGGACAGAGCGATAAGATAGCCACTGCAGACCGCAAAATGTATGCTCTGCGCGATGTCACAGCCACTGTTGAATCGACCCCACTTATCGCTGCCAGCATAATGAGTAAGAAGATAGCATGTGGGGCCGATGTGATTCTTCTTGATGTAAAGTTTGGCAACGGAGCCTTCATGACCGATATTGAGCATGCCAGAGAGCTTGCCAATGCAATGATCGATATAGGTAAGCGGTTTGGCAGGCACACAGCAGCAGTGCTCAGTGATATGGACCAACCTCTGGGTCAGGCAGTAGGCAATTCTCTTGAAGTGAAAGAAGCTATCGAAACTCTCCACGGAGCTGGTCCAAAGGATCTACGGGATTTGAGTGTTCTGCTTGCCGGGGTCATACTGGAACAATCTGGGATGGTTAATTCTGTGGATGACGGAATAGCCCGTGCGCTGCAAGTTATCGATAATGGAGATGCCTTGAAAAAACTTGAAGAGATAATATCTGCTCAAGGTGGCGATCCTGCTGTCTGCAATAACCCGGACATTCTACCCAAAGCTCCGTATATTGAGACTCTGGTATCTACTAGATCCGGGTATATCCACAAAATTGACTGTAAATCAATCGGTATTGCATCATCTCTACTCGGTGCAGGCAGGGAACATAAAGAGGATGCTATCGACCACTCCGCTGGTCTGGTGTTGCAGGTGAAGGTTGGAGATGCGGTTGAATCGGGGCAAATATTAGCACAACTGTATTCTAAGGACCCAACAAAACTGCAAGCTGGAAAACAAAAGCTGCTGGATGCATTGGTGGTATCAGATACACCCGGATGCTGCACAAATGTTAGTGAAATAATGAAAGAAAAGAAAAAAGACCCCGGTTAGACCGGAGCCTTTAGCAATATATTAAGGAGAAAACGGAAAAGGTTTCACATGTAGTCATACGAACAGTATGCAGCAAATAGTTCCCGGCAATTAATATAAATAAAATACTGTTTTTGTATTGCGCATAAATTGGCGAAATAGTGAGATTAAAGAAAAAAGGCTCTGGGCAATCCAGAGCCTCTCAATATATATTAAGGAGAAAAAGAAAAGGTTTCACACACTTAGCCCGCTTTATTCACCAAGCTTCGCTTTTGTCCGGCAGTAGGGACAAAAGATGAGTCAATTATGAATAATGCGGGTTAGTCAATACGAGGCGAATGATCATATTAGTTCCCGTAATTTAGTCATACACAAAAAAATAGACTCCGGCAAATCAATGCCGGAGCCGATCCAAAGGAGACCAGAAGAAAGGAAACAGGTTTTACACTGTTAATTTAGACACCGGTTATCTCTCAATTGTTTCACCTTTTGATAAAATAACTGAAAATATTTATTGAGCAAGAAAAAAAGCTCCGGACTGGGCAGACCGGAGCTTCATAAGAAAGGAGGTGAAAGGAGAAAGAAGAACTGTTGTTGTTCTCAATTAGTTATACGCAAGACCGATTACAGTAGTTCCAAATATTTCTTTTCAGCTTTTTTTACTAGCCCGCCTTATTCACCAAGCTTCGCTTTTGGCTGGCAGTAAAGACAAAAGCTGAATCAACCATGAATAATGCGGGTTAATGCTTAACAAATTTGTAAATCCAGTCTAGAGTCGTTTTCGATCATTATATCCTCATTTCTGGTTTTATATCACTATTGTCAGCTATAACCTTGTTTGCTTGCCTTTCATAATGTGCATCTTATATGGTATAATTTCTATGTGGAGCTTGTTCAGAAAGAACAGGCTGCTATTTTTTTTGGGGGAATATTGCTAGTGGATGGATCAGACGGCGGAATAGTTCTCACCCGCAGTGGTTTCGATGAACTTACTCAAGAACTTCAACATATACTGACCGTTAAACGTCCTGCAGTTGTTGATAGAATAAGAGAAGCTCGTCAACTCGGGGATCTCAGTGAAAATTTTGATTACGAAGATGCAAAACGCAGCCAGGCGATGCTTGAGTCCAGACTTCGTGAGGTGAAGGCAATTCTTGCTAACGCCAAAGTCGTCGAAGACGGTGAGCACAACGGTTCTGTTAGTGTTGGCTGTAAGGTTGTTGTTCGCGACCTTGATGATGATGTTGAAGACGAATACACCATAGTTGGCCCTGCAGAATCGAATCCTGCCGAGGGACGAATTTCTATGGAGTCATGCGTCGGTGGAGCACTTATAGGGCGTAAGGTCGGAGAAATTGTCCGAGTCAGCTCCCCTGGCGGACTGATGCAGTTGGAAGTATTGGCAATAAAATGAGCCATCCGAATGTCCTTGAGGCTCTAGACTGCGTCCTGCTAGTTGTTGACCTGCAGGATTCTTTACTTCGGGTTATTCATGAATCAGACAAAGTAATAGCTAATACTATAAAACTTGTTGAAGCAGCGAAGATATTGTCGATCCCAATACTGCTGACAGTGCAGTACAGGGATAAGCTTGGTCCAACGACTAAAGCTGTTGCTGACGCTTTACCTGCAGGTGTGGTTGAGATAGACAAGACAACGTTCAGTTGTGTTGATGGTGAAGGATTCGAGGAGATACTGGGACGCTCTCTCAGGCGGCAGGTAATAGTCTGTGGTATAGAGACTCATGT
Organism: Abditibacteriota bacterium; assembly: GCA_942493375.1. GTDB lineage: Bacteria > Armatimonadota > UBA5829 > UBA5829 > UBA5829. The sequence goes on from OW818698.1 coordinate 3,745,940, forward strand.
CTGTGTAAATCAGACTGCCCATGACCTGTTGGTCGATGGATACTCTGTCCATATAGTCTCTGATGCAGTATCATCTCGAACAGCTGAGAACCGTGATGCAGGCTTGGATAAAATGCGACAGTCCGGATGCATAATTACCAGCACAGAAATGGCGATATTCGAGCTCTTGAAAGACGCCAGTCGTCCGGAATTTAAGCAGATGCTTCCTTTTGTGAAGTAGATTGGTATGAAATCGTAACTGGTTGTGCTTGAGCCAGGCCTCATTCTATGCTAACATGTATTGTAAAAAAATAAGTCTGCGTTTTTTTGACTGCCTGAACTGCAGGCAGTAGTTACTAAAACTGCTCCTTGCGAATCAATAACGTAGACCAAACTCAGGAGATAACCACATGTCAGGACACTCCAAATGGCATAACATAAAGCTGCGCAAAGGAAAGCAGGATTCCATTAGAGGAAAACTCTTTACCAAGCTTGCGCGAGAAATCATAGTTGCAGCCAGAGAAGGTGGCGGAAGCCCGGATACAAATCTTAGATTAAGATTAAATATCCAAAAAGCTCGTGATTGCAGTATGCCTGCCGATAATATTAAAAGAGCTATCCAGCGCGGAACCGGAGAGCTTGACGGAGCAAACTACGAAGAAGCCAGCTATGAGGGATATGGTCCTGCAGGCGTTGCAGTTATGGTCAGATGCCTGACAGATAACCGCAACCGAACAGTAGCTGAACTCCGAAATATATTCACAAAGACCGGGGGAAACCTGGGTGAAAGTGGTTGTGTAGGTTGGATGTTCGATGCAAAGGGACTGGTTACCCTGGCAGCTGGAGCTGCAGATGAAGAAACCCTTATGCTGGCAACCATGGATGCCGGTGCAGAAGATATTCATATTGAAGAAGATGGAATAGAAATAATCTGTCCTCCGGAAGATCTGGCAAAGGTACGTGATGCAGTATCTGCTGCTGGTCTGACTTACAAAGATGCCGATCTTACCATGATTCCCCATACTACTATAAAAATTGAGGATGCCAACGACGCTCGCAAGGTTCTTCGACTTATCGATTTGTTGGAAGATAATGATGATGTACAAACTACATATTCTAACTTCGATGTATCAGATGAGATCTTGCAACAGTTGGATGTATAGGAGTTTACCGTTATGCGGTTTTGCAAACGGGTAGTATTATGGGCCGCCATTTTTATGGCGGCCCTCACAACATGTACAGCATACGCTCAGTTTCTGCCTAGAATTGAGACAAATGTCAATTCGTCCCGTGGGCAGGTCCTTATTAACGGGCGGGTGGCCCTGAGTTTTCTCTCCTCAAATGGCAGTCTCAGTCCGGCTGAACGTGCCAGGCTAACTGCAGAACGCCTGATCAATTTTATCAACTCTGGCATGGAACCCAATTCCATCTATGCTAAAGGCGATAAACGCACCGGAAAAGTAGCTACAGGTGATAGTATTATTTGTCTTGTTACGGTAAAAGATGCAAAAATGAACAAGACAGAGTCGCAGTTATTGGCCAAAGTGTGGGCAACCAACATCCGCAATCTATTGTTAATGCCTCCAGTGGTGCTCAGTCAGAACAATATAGTAGTCCCTGTAGGTGAAAGTCGTTATATTACAGTCGGTGGTGCAGCCACTGGTCCGATTAACCCCACTGTGGCGGACAATAAAGTCGCATCTTCTTCAGTCTCCAATGACGCCAGAATTGTGGCAATTCACGGTATTCAACCCGGATACACATTGGCCGACATTGAAGTAAATGGAGAGATAGTGACTCTCCATGTCAGCGTCAAGAAATACGCAGGAGCAATTATTCAACCTAAGACTGAGGCAATCGTTACTGGCGAACCTTGTCCCAGGGATATCCTGGAAGCTGCTTTCGATCGTGCGGTTATGCGGGCAGTTTACTGTGAACCTGGTGCTCAGATGCGCATTGTTGGTCGAGACGGGATTTCTACCGAGTTATTGGCAGGCGGAGGTCGTGCTGCCACAGCCAGAGTGAAGATCACAGGCCCTGACTATATTACCTACAGTTCTACCGTATCCGTAATAATACGCAATGAAATGATGGGTTATACCAAACCCGATTTGTTGTTCTATAGCAACAATCCGGAGAAACTTACAGACTCCCAGGTTCTGTTCGCAGGCAAAACAACATCCGAAAAAGAGACCAGACTGCTTTTCCATCATCAGAATGATTCCGGTAGGAAGTTGAGAATCAGCGTTGAGGTCATCAATTTCAATCTGACTCCAGTTTCCTTCAGAGTATTTCCCGGCAATGCAAGCGTGAACACTGATACTGTTATAGTAGGGTATTCTGCTGGACGAAGTTTCCTTTCCAACTACTCGAATAATGTCAGCATTCTGGATGCTATCCCTGGCCAATCACGTCTGACCATTGTCTCTGAGGTTATCAAGAACGGAGAAACTGTCAGTGGTATTCTAGAGCTTTCGCAGACCCAGGGTGATGAGGCCTATGTGATCGTGCGAGCCAGTGATCCGGTTGCAACTGATCCGGTTGTTGGGGCAATAACACCTGCACCGGATAGGGCTATGTGGAAAATGTCCAGCCATGTTTATCCGACTCCAGCTAAGTCGCTTGAAGAGAATTATGTGATAGGTAATCGTTGGAAATTTATCTCTGTAGGAAAACTGGCGATTCAGAGTTCAGATGCACAGCGAAAACTGGATGGAAATTATGGAGTCAGCTACAACATTAATTTGAAAGTGAAGAATCCACTGGCTGAAAAGGGTAAAGTAAGCATTATGTTCGATGCTACAGCCGGGTTTGCCTCTGTGGTCTTTTTGATAAATGGCCGTATTGTCGGGGAGAAATATGTTAAACCCCCACATGAAGCTCATATGGCATCGTACACGCTGGAACCTGGTGAAGAACGCGAATTGAGGATTGTGTTCATACCACTTGCCGGTTCAAATTATCCTGCAAAACTTGTTGTAAGGTCTTGATTCTAGGTCATTTGCAAGAGTGGACTTCCAGGTCCACTCTTGCAGTAAGTCAATATCCGCGGCTACATTCTCTTGAAAACTCCCCTCTTACAAAGATTCCTTAACGTTCTAACATTATTGTCTTGTGAATCTCGCGAGCTAATGGAATAAGAGTGTTGAGGGTTTTTGTGAATGAACAAGCTTTACAGTATTAAGACTACCGACGAAGTCATCAGAGTTCCTAAACTTGGGGTGACGCATTTCGATGTTACCGTTAACTGGTTCTGCCGGAACCGGATAGAGGGGGTGACGGAGTTCTGTGAAAAAGAGTTAGGCTGGATCAATGTCAGTGGCCAACTTGCGGAATTTGCGTACCAATATTTTACAGAAAATGAAGTTGCCGGAGTAGTTAATCTCCTTCAACACCGCTTTGGGGCATGTCCTGAAGTGGGTGAACTCTATTTACCGTTATCGGAAATTGATACACCATTCTCAATGGTGCCGCCGGAGCCTGAAGCAGGCAACAATTATGGATTTATCCATGTAGGTCACGTTCCGGAACTGACCATCAATCTTACCGGCTATTATGATAAAGATTATGCCAATGTAACCCCAAGGTTCCACATTGCATCGGTTAAATCACTGGTAGAACGCTCAGGTCTGAATCCCAGCGACTATATGTTTAACTGATCCATAGTCGTTTCTTCCCATATTTGTCATTCTGAACGCAGTGAAGAATCTCATCCTGAGATCCTTCACTATGTTCAGAATGACAGATCTTAACTTGGCCAATGACAAGGAATCGCAAGTAACCTCAGATATATTGCAACCAAACCAGCTGCTACTCCGATAGCTACTAACTGCTCATGGTTTACACACATCTGCTTCCAGCTTGCCTTACGGTCTTCACTTCTGGAGTAAGGTTTAAGTTTTGGAAAGAACCTGTTGATTTCACTGCAATAATGAATGTAAGGTTCCCCGAATATGCCCTGCAACCGCTTCTCTTCTCGTCCAACTCTGGAATAGACATACACAATATACGCCAGTATAGAGACCTACAAGATAGGGGTTTGCTGTCATAATGAAAAGTCCGAGACCTACAAAGAACCTGCCAAAATACATCGGGTTCCTTATGTGCGAATATGGCCCGGAAATAGTCAATTTCTTGTCCTTGTGCAGATGGGACGTCGCCCACATCTGTATTGCTTCTCCCAATATACATACCGGGAGTCCGATCAGAAAGAATTTCATGCTATGCAGATAAGCAATGATCAAAATAATAGGCAGCGCCATTAATGGCACTCGCGCTTTGGTAAACCAGATATGCAGCTTGTCTCCAAAAGACTGCTGTTCAGTTACTACGGTCACACTATCCTCCAAATGTTATTCTATGTTGTCAGGTCTGAGCTGCATTATTGCCGCCCGAGAAACTCCATTACTTCATCCAATGTCGGAATTGCTGATCTCCCGCCCAGTCCGGTGCATTTAAGTCCCGCCACAGCTGATGCAAACACCGTGCAATCATCAATAGGTAGTCTTTTGCCCACAGCAAATGCGAATGCTCCGTGGAAAACATCACCAGCACCGGTTGTATCTACTACATTAACTGGAAATGCAGGCACGAATGTTTCCTCATTGCCATCAGAAATCCACGCTCCATCCCCGCCACAGGTTACAACGGCACTAGCAGCACCCAATTCCCGTATCCCGCGCAATGCACCTTGTACAGTGCCATCCTTCGATACAGTTAGTGCATATCCCAATGAAATGATCGCATAATCAATTAAAGGCATAAGGTCATAATTCGCAGGCCTCAACCGCAAGTCACATACTATCGGTACACCGCGTGATTTGGCTTCTGATGCAACATATCTCGCACCTTCAGGCCAATGATCGTCCAACAAAACTGCGTCAGCGTTGCGGATATCCTCTAGAGGTATCAAATCCACCGGGCAGTCCACATCAGCATCGTGTCTTGAAAAGATGAACCGTTCCCCGGAATCCGGGTCTACTCTTATCCACGAAAATAAGCTCTTGCCGCCGGGCACTCTGATAACTCCGGAGACATCCACCCCTTCGTAAATGAGAGATTGCAGAATCTGATCACCAACTTCATCATCTCCGAGCCTGCTCAAAAATCTGACGTCTGCCCCTAATCTGGAAGCAGCCACACAGGACGTCCCGGTAATTCCTCCACCGCACACTGTGTAAGATTCGATCCTGGAATAACCCACTACATCTACATCCCTGGCTACGGCTAAGTAGTCCATGCAGGCAATTCCAAAACCAGTGATCTTCACACTGCCGGGATTAATTTTCATCGGTTATAACGCTCTGTTTATCATAAAACCAGCCCAGGATTTCAACAGTGTTTTATACAACGAGTCAGGTATACTCTGAAGGTTTTCCAGTGCAGCATTTATATGGAACTCAGCTTTCTTTGTAGTGGTTTTCAGAGCGCCTGACTGAATGATAAGTTCGGTAGCTTTATCGACATCAGATTCAGTGGCATCCCTGTTTCCCAGCGTATTTAACAAACACTCCCTGTCTTCACCTTCAAGTGCTTGCAGAGCATAGTATACTACAAGAGTCTTCTTACCTTCACGGAGATCGGACCCGATGGGTTTGCCCAGCTTTTTCTCGTCTCCGGTTATTCCGAGGATATCGTCCTGGAGCTGAAACGCCGTCCCGCACTCACCGGCGAATCCAGCAAGAGCCAGAGCAATCGGATGTTTGCAGTCCGGAGAGTTGACTCCGATCATACCCCCTGCACGCGCTGCGAACTCATACAGCGCTCCAGTTTTTGCCCAAAGCATCCCCAGGATATCCTCCGGTTTGAGGCTCTCAATAGTCCGTTTGGCAAACTGGATATCAAGAGTCTCACCCTCAATAAGAGTGTTTACTACTTTAGATTCCAAATTGCCTATCAGAGCAAGGGCAACTTCAGCAGATACTTTGCCTGAGGTTGCCAAATCAGCCAGACATACCATTGACCACGAATGTTGCAAATCCCCAGCTAATACAGCGATATCTCTGCCGTATTCAACGCTTTCCTCATCTGAATAACCAAGATGTTTCCGAGAATATGCTTCCCCAAGCTTGTGGACAGTTGGTCCACCTCGCCTGGTGCTGTCGTTATCTATAAGGTCGTCGTGTGCCAGAGTCCAGGTGTGGAATAATTCAACAGCTGCAGCAGCAGGGATTGCCGTATCCGGGTCTCCGCCGGCAGCGCCGCAGCACCACATCATAACCGCAGGACGCAACCTCTTGCCGGAGCGTTTCGGATATGCCAATATCGCATCCCGTAAGTCTTCAGGATTGAATGCGTTTACGAATCTGTCCTGCAATATGTATTTCTCAACCTTACCCGAACACTCGGCAAGAGCCTCGAAAAATTTATCTGATACTGACTGGTCCAACTATCCCTCCGCCACAATTTACCACTAACTATTATTCATACCCATCAAAGTCGGCGTTCTGCGCAATCCGAATGGTTTCTTCGCTCCCATAAGCAGATTTGCCAGATTGTTCCTGACTATTATCTCAAGTTTATTCTGTCCTGTCATTATAAGACCGCTGATATCTAATTTATAAGGACTCCACAACCGTTTACCCGCGCATTTACCGTTCACCCATATCTCTGCTGTATCCAGGCATTCGTGCAGATCGATTACATATTGCCCTTCAGTTGCCTCAAATGATGCAGTATAGTGTACTGCGCCCGAATGGAATGGATATGCTTCCTCAAGCGAAAATACATCAGCTGGAGTAGACTCAACAAGCTTGATAGTGTCAGCAATCTTAACGCCAAAATCTCCAACCAATCTTACCGGTTCACAAAGCTTGGTTGGAGAATTAACTCGAATCTTATTCATTCCACGTTTGAGAACTCTTGAAATATCAGCCCAAACATCAAACCAGTCTGTAAGATGTGGGTGCGTCTGGATACCATCCACAGTCACACACGGATTTAATTCTACCAGATTATCATTAACTTCCAATCTGCAATCGATATAATCCGAGTCCAGGACCAGGTGAATACCAGCAGGATCGCATTCTATCTCAATGGTAGCCTCATATATCCCGGAAAACTGTGTGTAGTCAGTATTGTCTACAGCCCAATTTGCAGGATATATCCGCGGATTGTTCCTTACATCCACAAGCTGCTTTATTCCAGCCGCATTCGTATATTCAAAATCGAACAGCAGGGCCGCATTTTGATCAATATTGGCTTCGAAGTCTATCAGCTCAATTTTATTGGACGTCGTATTCGGTTGCGCAGTATCTCCGCTGATACCTTCAACAATAAAATACGACTGGTAAGGTTCAAACCGCAGCTGGAGAGATGTCTTGGTTCCCGTGACTCTGGCATCCAGCGCAGCATAAGAATCGTTTTCCGGATCATATTTCGCGTATGAAGACCGTCCGGCAAGGATCGCTGATACTTTTCTGTGTTTGGCCGATCGATTGACCAGGAAGAAGATACGCTGCCCGTCCTTATCTCGCCTGTAGAGCAGTATATCCTCAGATCCTCCTCCGGAGAGTTCCATATCGGTATTTAGACTCTTGCCAAGAAGCCCGACATAGTGCTGCAACTCCACCGATCGGACAGGAGTAATTTGACGGCGTCCTTCACCCGGACTGTTGTGAGCATGCGGTTCCATAGATCTGAAGAACATCACAGTCTGGACCCCGGACTCAAAAACTTTCATTATCAGAGCAACATCTTCGTCCGCCATATACTCAGCAACTGGTATAAGCAGATACTCATACTCTTCATCTGCCAGCTTTATTTTGTTTTCCGAAAGCTCCGCACGCTCAAGCGCTGACCTGTCCACCAGGTCAAAGTCTACATGATTCTTTAACAGCTCCTTGCACAGCGAATTTAGAAAGCTTTCTATGTGCTCAAACTCATTGGTCTTGCGGTCAGATTGATATTCCGCAAAAAGACCGGAGAGGGGATACAACACCGCCACTTTACAAATATGTTTGCCGCCGACCAGCATCTTCTCCAGATTTCGTAAATAACTTCCGAAATAGTCGAAATCCTGCCAGTGTGGAGATTGATAGAAAAAGCTGGGGGGAGATTCTCTTTTAGCCTGCCCGCTTATCGTATGAAAAATGGCGTGAGGCACAAGCAGGTTGATTCCCAGCCCATATTGCCAGTCTACAATCTGTTTTAGCTGGGTAAAAGAAGAGTCCCAGTCCACATTTCCAAAACTCTCACTCATGCATCGTGTTTTGCCCGACGTGTGAGCTTGTGATGAACATATCTTGTGGCCCAGTATGCTTATCCAATAGTTGCCCAGAGTCTGTTTCAGAAGATGGTCAACGCCGGGGACATCCATTGTCTCCATTGTCCCGAACATATCACCCTGGAACCTTATCTGATAGCGCAGCGGCTCTTCGTGGTTATTATGACCCGTGTATATGACATTGTGTTCGCGGCACCAGTCTCCAAGAGTAGAGTGATAGCGTTCATTGAAAAGATTCCCGACGTGCTTCCAAAAACGAGCACGGAATTCCTTGGCTATCTTTCCATCAAAGAATAGATATGGAAGTTTGGATATGGCTGATTCACCGTACTTTGCCTTATAGGTCTCAAAAATATCGTCAGTGTAGGGCAGATTCCAATCATCATATCCAACAGTTACCCAGTAGATAGATGGTTCATCAGTAAATACAGCCTCTATTGTTTCTCCAAAATCAACCCCGAAACGCTTGTAATACTCTTCATGAGTTAAATCGCAAAAGCAACTTATTGCTTCTTTGGAGAGCGTATCTACATAAGCAGGATCAAAGCATTTAGTGAATGTAAAAATATGCCAGTCCTCGCTGAGATTGTTAAGTTCTGTGTGGGAATCAATTATCCGGGTCTTCGTTATCTTGCCTTCAACGATATCTGCCGCGACAACATGTTCAGCTTGTTCAAATAGATCAGCCGATACTTCTGATATTGGTGTCACTTTGCAGGCTAAATACTTACTCTGATAATTGGGGTTGGTTTTCATTACTTCGAAATGTGCTGTGCCGCTCGGGAAGTTGAACTCGTCGTAAATCCAGAGTTTCATCCCGTGCTTGCGGGCTTCTTGAACGCACCATCCAAAGACTTCGAACCATTCATCGGAGAGATACTCGCAGTTCAGGCCGTAACGAGGGTGAACGATAACCTGACTTATGCCGTTTTCAGCCATAAGTCTGATCTCACGAGCCATGTGCCACTCGCTTATTATTCCATTCAAAAACCAGAAGGGCACCGGGGACTGAATCCTCGCTGCCCTGGCATTCAACTCATTACAGACCAAAACAAACACTCCAAAAACTTCTTTGTGATGCAGGCTTCCAGCCTGCCCTTGCCTTGGTAATGATTTCCGAATCACTATCCAAAAGCAGATCCTTCACTGCATTTAGGATGACACTGGACTACTCCGCAATTATCTCAACATTGGCCCTTGGGACTTTGACAATACTGCCATCCTCAAGCTTTGCCTCAAGTATACGCACGATGGCCCCGGTTTCAATCTCGACCGGTGCTGGTGGAAGACTGTGTACTGTGCCAATTCTACCGAAGTAAGGTTCCCTAATCACCCGAATATTCGCACCGATGTCCAGGTTGTGCTCTTTTATAGCATCGCTGACACCGGAATCTGCATGGAGTCCACAAGAAATAATCTCCGGACGAATAACACCGGCGCGTATCTGTGTGGCTCCGTTCATCGAAACCCGGCATCCATCCAGTGACTTCAACAGTTTCCAAGTCCTAGCAGCCATGCGAATGTCCCCGAAACCTTCAGTCAGAATTACCGAGGTGACTATCTCTTCCTGGCCGGTTATTGCAACACCAATATCGTGACCCAGGTAACCAATCAAGTCGGTGTCGATAATCGCGCCTACCACGATCCCGCATATTCCAGCTTTGGCTGCAGCGTGGAGAGCAGATTCAGTAATACCGGCTCCTCCAACCAACACCTTACCAGCGAAGGATTCGGATATAGCGTTCTCAGTAATGTCCGCCTGCGCAAGTCCGACAGGGACGACCAGTTCCCCGAAGCGCTCTCCACCAATTCCGAATATCCCCTGCACCAGAGCGCCGACTGTCTCAACAACAACACCTTCATCTGGAATGACTTCGCAAACAGTGCCTTCTAGATAGGCATTCACTTCAACTGGCCGTGCTGGTGCACGAATTCCTATATGTCCCGTAGCTGGGGAAATCAACTCAACCGTACCGGCGATCGGTGTCTTGCAGTCGGACTTAAACAATCCCCAGAATGATTTACTCTGGGCGACTATCTGCCCCTGAGTAACAGTATCTCCCTGTTCAACCCACAGGGTCTTGATAGCATCATCAGGCTCCAGACCCAATGACTCTGCAACTCTCACAGTTTGCATATATCCTGGAACTTCCGTTCTGGCGACAATAGTCTGCGCGTCCAGCTTCTGCCCGACTTCTACAAGCACTGATCCCTTAGCCGGTAGTCTGCGTTGTTTTCTAATTGTTACCGAAGGACTGACTGTGAGTCCTGGTGTATAGGCTGTTCCCATATCAGTTTACCTCCAGTCCAAGGGCATTGTGCCAGCGTTGCAAGTTAGCGAGTCTGGTCGGGACATCACTGCCGGGTTTTAACGGTCTTCCACGGCAGTCTATAATCAAGCCGACAGTCCCGCCTTCGATAAGCCTTGTAACTGATTTGCCGTTGCCTTCCCCCATATTCAGCTTGCGATGTGGAGTAATAGTGGCTTCATATGTCTCACCCGAAGCCATCGGCACCAGCAAAAGATCACCGTTTTTGACTTCAAAGCGCGATTGACCAAACTCTACAACACAGGCGACTTCTCCTGGTTTGCAGTCTCCTACAGGTGCTATCACGCTTCCAAGTTTTACCAGGCAGTCGCGTTCAAAGACATGCAAAGCGGCTTCCGGGTGGACAGTCGATAATACTCCAAGCTGCGGCATCATGAATATTGAGTCAACCGCCAGCATAGTTACACCCTCAGGCTGGTAGGCGTCCAGCATCATATATGCAGCTTCCGTCCTGCGGGGGGCATGGCTGAGCACCCCGCCACTCCCGATTATCATGTCCAGCTTCATCATATCAACAAGAGTCGACCCGGTTTCGGACTGGGTCATGCTCTCACCCATAGTCCGAACTGTCTGGATCCCCTTGAGTGATCTGGCTAGAGTTTTATGATGTTCAAATGCAAGCCTGAGAGCTTCCCTGGCTATTGCCTGCTCAATGCGAAGACCTCGCAGAGTCTGTGGAATAGTCGTAGGCCGGACCATTTTATTTCTCAGACTGTTCCGCAGACCGGCTTCATCTACATCAAAAGGGACCCATCGAAGGATTCCGCTGACACCGGCTTCTGCAAGGACATTGCAGATTGAATAACTCATTCCAAGGTTTGCGCTGACTGTTCGAGTGTAGTTACCTGCAAAAATCGAAAAAACATCGGTTGTGGCTCCACCGATATCTGCCGCTAGAACGCTTATATTCATGCGTTCGGCGATGGTCTGAATTATTGTCCCGACGGCATTGGGGGTAGACATAATATCTGAACTGACCCAACTGCTCAGCTTTGAATAACCCGGAGCCTGTTGCATAACATGCTGTAGAAATAATTCATGGATTGCTTCTCTGGCTGGACCAAGGTTTTCCCGGTCCATGCTGGGACGGAGGTTGTCGACTATGCGAATATCTACCGTATCGCCGAGGACTTCCTGGACAGGTTTGCGGGCTTCAACATTACCGGCGTATATAACAGGCAGCTTCATTCCAATGCCCATACGTGGTTTGGGGTCTGCCGATACTAACAGTTCTGCTGCTTCGACAAGGTGCTTCACAGTCCCACCGTCTGTGCCGCCTGACATCAAGATCATATCAGGTCTGAGTTCGCGTATCCGGCGGACTTTCTCAAAGTCCTTGCGTCCATCATCAACTGCTATAGTATCTATAATAATAGCGCCTGCACCCAACGCCGCACGCTGTGCGCTCTCTGCGCTCATGTTTTTGACGACACCAACCACAGTCATCTGCAATCCACCGCCAGCACTGGATGTAGACAGGTACATATCCACACCAACTCCATCGGCGCCTGTGGGTTTCACAATGTGACCGGTAGAGTCGAGTATTTTGCGTCCGGTAACCTCTTCAAGCTCCCTGACCGCACTTACGACACCCACAGTAACGTCATCAAAAGGGGCTTCAACTGTAGTCGGTGCTTCACCTCGGGCAACCAAACGGTATTCACCATCGAGTTTTTCGATCAGGATTGCTTTTGTGGTGGTGCTCCCGCAGTCGGTAGCAAGAATGCTGTTGATTTCGCTCATTTGCCGCTCTCAAGCACATTTCTGGACGAATAGTGCTACTAAATACACAGATTACTTATGCTCTAGATTGTAACACCCCCCGAGTTCAGCTGGCAAACTTATCAAGAGGTTTTAGAGGCAAATTAATGACTGTTTTAGACTTTAAATAGCTGAAGTAAAATACCAACAACTGAGCTGATACCTACCAGTAACCCCGCGATTTTTAGGACATCCTTAATATCGTGGTCTTCCTTGATCAATACTAAAAGCCCTAGTCCTGCACTTGCGCTCAATCCTGATATTACAGAACCAAAAGATATCCCGCCATTTAAATATGTAAGAGTTATAGCGACAGATGCGGCGCAGTTTGGTATGAGACCGAAGAGCGCTGCTATAATCGGTTGTAGAAAAGAACCGGATAACAACAAGCGCCCAAGGTTCTTTTCACCACCTGCACTCTCAACCAGATAGTTGATGCCAAGAGTAACAATTAAAACAAAGAAGGTTATCTTGGCAGTGTGAATGAGTGGGTGTAGCAGACTTTTTAAACGTGCTCGAGAGCCTGTGATAGTGTGACTGCAGCAACCGGAGTCTTCAGATGGATCCAATTCTTCGCCATGATCGTGATCGTGTTCATGAGGCTTTCTTCGCAAGCGTCCACCGATAAGATCAATGGAGTATCCAGCAATTGTGGCAATAACCAGTTTTGTTAGTATAAGTGTGATTACCAGGTGTGCTTTATTAGGTTGAGAAAGAATGACCGGGATAGCCTCATCAGAAGTTGAAATATAAACAGCTATCAGCGTGCCTAGAGTTATGATTTTCCTTGTGTATAATGCAGTGGCAATTATCGAGAAGCCGCATTGTGGAATGCAGCCAAACAAAGCTCCCAGCAATGGTCCTGCTGCTGCAGCTCTTTCAATGCCGTGTTGCATCTCCTTGCCAAATCGTCTTTCCAGCAATTCGACTACGATGAATATGACCAGCAGGAACGGGATCATATGGATGGTGTCAATGATGGCATCGGCAATAAATTCAGGCATATTCAACCCGCTAATGTATGCGTCTATTGAACCGAAGAATACATCCATTATAGAACCGATGAATATTGCAATGCTATGAGATAGATTATCAAACAATGATTGGTCTCCTGTAATTTAGTTGATAATCATTACCAATCATGCCTGGCATTCGGGACACACTCCGAATATTTCCAGACGATGCCCCTGGATACTGTAACCGGTTTGTGCTACAAGCAATTTTTCCAGAACACTGAGATCACAAACATCGAAATCCAGGATTTCGTGGCATTTGTGGCAGATCAAAGGGTGATTATGTCCGGGTTGCACAGCAGCAAACAGAGTCGTTCCCGCTGAATCTACTATTCTACGGAGCAATCCCATCTCAAGTAGTATACATACCGTGCGGTATACTGTAGCCTGACCAACGCGACGAGATTTAATTGCCTCATATACGTCCTGGACTGTATATGCATGAGTATTAGCTATAAAGAAGCGCCAAATTGCCTTGCGCTGGGAAGTCAGCGGAATCCGTCTTTCGGCAAAAGCAGACTCTAAACACTTGCACTCAGAATTGTGTTTACAGAACATAACATGAGAAACATTATCATCTATGAATTAATATGTCAAGAAAAGGCGAAGGGAAGACTTCAGGTGTCAGGAAGGAACACCCCGATACGGTATATGGTGCAAACCGACAGAGCACACAGATTTTGTCATCCTGAAGTATGAAGGATCTGCTTTTCATAAGCATTTGAAACCTTGAAGCATAATATTTATCCTATACCTGAAGCCTGAAGCCTGAAGCCTGAAGCCTATCTCCCCAGGATTATCAGCATTCCGTCTGTTCCATATAGAAATATTGCTTCATCTGATGCTCCAACGGGTGACAGTACGAATGAACCGGGTGTTACTTTGTATTGCCGTATAATATGGCCGGTGTCTGCAGAAACTGAGCTGAACAGGCCTTTCTTTGAGCAGACATTTACTTCTCTATTGGACTCCACCGGCGATACTGGTGCTGAGTCCATTGAAAGATCTGTGCTCCAGATGACATTACCGTCGGAGTCTACTTTTGAGAGTTTACCATTAGTCCCGCGCAAGTAGACTGAAGCCCCATCAGCAGACAGAGACACTGCGGAGACGCCAGTGATAGATTTAATAATGTCTCCATTGGTAGTATCGACAATCGATAGACAGTATTTTCGATCAGCGACAAATACTTTACCTTTGCATACAACAGGCCCACAGTCAGCAGGACTGTAATAGCGCTGGGCTCCTCCTTCTGAGGATCCTTTACCGACACATTTCCAAGCCAGACTGCCATCCGAGGTGTTCACGCAGTATAAATATCTGTCCCATGCCCCATAATAGACCTTGCCCTCGGATATGAATGGTTTGATCTCTATATTGTATGTTGCACTGTTATTCTTCCAGTTGAGCCGACCTGTTGAAAGAGATACACTGTAGAACGCGCCAGTCGAGGAGCCAAAATAGACATTGGTTCCATCAGTTACAGGAGAAGAAAATATGGGGTCATCTGCAGTAAACTTCCAGAGAAGCCTGCCCTTGGATTTATCCAGGCAGTACAAGTTACCATCACTGCTGCCGGTCAATACTTTATCGCCGACTACCAATGCGTTTCCAGTTATTGCATATCCGGTTTTGAAAGTCCATAATAACCTGCCACTGGAAGCATTGTAAGCCATCAGTCTGCCATCGAATGTTCCGATGAAGACCTTGCCAGTATCATATACCGGCATAGATCTCGAAGCCGATTTGGTATATTTTCTCCATAAGACCTTTACAGAATCGTTCTTTATGTAGAATATCCTGGATCGGTGATAGACAGCTCCTTTGGAATCGGTGAATTGGAATTTAATGAAATGAGCCCCCGGCATTAGACTCGTACAGTCCAAGCCCCCCTCATAACCGCCATTCAACGTCCCTTTGAGCTCGAGAGCCTTCTTACCATCTAAATCTACCTGGCAGGCAGTGATTTCATTCGGAGTTGACCCAATTCTGACCTTTAGGGGGATACTGGTCTCGTATGTACCCAGTTCTTTTGGAGACAGTATCTTTATATCAGGATAGGTTGCAGCGGTGGTAGCGAACGGCTTCTCCAGGAGCGGAACCGTTGCATTGGATGCAGCAGTTTCCTTATACGCCACCCTCAGCTTGCCATCCAACACAGAGACAACATTGAATCCCGGAGCGCCTGGTCCGTAGGATGATCCGCCTTGAACCATATCAAATCCATCATATTTGCTGTAGACAGCACTATGACCATGACCTACCATAATCAGAACAATATTATAAGGTCGCAGGATATCTACAAGCTGGTCCATCTGGTAAGAGCCAGAGTATTCACTGCCTCCCAAAGGATGGTGGAATGCCAGAAACACAGGCGTCTTTTTGCCGGTTTTCTTAAGATCGCTCTTGAGCCACTCGAACTGCTCCGGTCCAAACATAGGACTAGGATCTTGTATTCCAGCAGAGTTCAAGACCACGAAATGGCAGTTGTACTCATCAAATGAATAATATGGTGCCCCGAACTCCCGGGTGATCTCAGGTGAAAGCGACCGCCATGCCCCATCGTGATTTCCCAGAGAAGGATAACGCTTCAGATTTCCTGCGGAATACATCCTGAGCAGGTTATCGTAGGCGCCATCGACTGGCCCAAACTCAGTCATATCACCTGTATCAATCACAAATGATGGCTTTAGTGCAGTGACATTGTACGGTTCAAGAAACACTGAGTTTAATGAGAGCATATTTGCCACAGATGCTGCAGTACCTCCGCCGGCTCCGGAGTGGCTGTCACTCACGTGAATAAACGAAAAATCCTCAGAAAGAGCAGCAGATACGATCAGAAGCGCAAGCGTTGCCGACAAGATGATTCGGTGTAGATAAGAGTGGAAACACATAGTGGACCTGCCTGAGTGTAGAGAAAATGAGATGTATAAATACTGTCATCCTGAGCGGTAAACTGTCATCCTGAGGAACGAAGGATCTGCTTATGCGATTTGATTATTTAAGTAAAGCAGATTCTTCGTTGCACTCAGAATGACACTAAACTAGTCTGTCCTTAACACATCCGGGTTCCAGACTCCGTGTGGCAGTCTGGGTTCGTAGTGGGTGTGCAGCAGTTCCTTGGCTCTTGGGCTTAAGGGTTCCTGCAGGTATTCTTTGTAAACGTGAGCGACGTCCGGATTCTCATATGACCTGCGCAACGTCTTACCCTTATCGATTGACCTCAAGGCATTTGCCCGCATTCTCAGGTTTTCCACATCCAGCGGAGTTCCCTGGCCGGCTCTTGCATAAGGCTGCCCACCTCCACCGATGCATCCGCCCGGACATCCCATTATTTCAATGAAGTGGAAGTCGCCTTCTCCATTCTTGACCATTTCCAGCAGTCTGTGAGCATTCCCCAGTCCGTGGGCGATACCCATATTGAGCTTGGTGTCTCCAATTTGGACGGAAAAACGCTTGATGCCTTCGGCTACGCTTCGGACTTCATCTACTACCATATCTTCCAGAGTTTCACCGGTCAACATAAAGTATGCCGTTCTGTAGACAGCCTCAGCTAGCCCCCCGGTAGCTCCGAACAGTGCACCGGCTCCCGTGGAAATACCCAATACAGGATCAAACTCTTCAGGCTCCAGTCTTTCGAAATCTAGAGCGGCGTTCTTGATCATCCATACCAGTTCCCTGGTAGTGATAACCCTGTCCACCGATGGCACCCAGTCTCCTGATGCAATCTGGATCTTCTGTTCTTCTCTTGCAGCCTCAAACTTCTTCGCAGTACAGCACATTGCCGCGACACTAAAAATGTTCTCAGCCGGTATTCCCATCTTCTCAGCATAGAATGTCTTTATCAGTGAACCAAGCATACTCATAGGTGACTTGGCTGAGGAAATATTCGGTATCAACTCCGGATAGAAGTGCTCAGCGAACTTCATCCATGCAGAGGAACAACTGGTGATTAACGGCAGAGGTCCGCCATGCTTCATCCGTTCAACGAACTCGGAAGCCTCTTCCATGATCGTTATGTCAGCACCCATCTGAGTGTCGAAAACTACATTGAATCCAAGCCTCTTCAATGCAGAAACAGTCTGGCCGGTCATCGGCAGCCCAGGCATAAGGTTGAATCCTTCACCGATAGACGCCCGAACACTTGGTGCTGTCTGGACAATGACTGTCTTATTAGGATCAGCCAGTGCATCCATAACATCCGATGTATAGTCCCTCTCAAGGAAGGCTGCAACAGGGCAGACATTTATGCACTGCCCGCAAGCCACACATACACTTTCCGTAAATGGAGCCTCAAAAGCTGGTGTGACGACCGTCTTAAATCCACGATGGACATACCCGAGCGCAGATACGCCCTGCACTTCAGCGCAGACTCTCACGCATCTTCCACAGAGAATGCATTTATCAGGATTTCGAATTACCGATGGAGAGGACATGTCATTTTCGTAATGCTTTTTCTCTCCAGCATACAGTCTCTCTCTTACACCGGTCGTGTAGGCAAGATACTGCAGTTCGCAGTTTCCATCTCTCTCACATGTCTGGCAGTCCTCAGGATGGTTATCCAGCAGTAGTTCTACAATGGTCTTACGAAGTTCCCGGATTTCGGGGGTGTTGGTACGGACGACCATTCCTTCCCGGACAGGAAAACTGCATGATGCCATCGGGTTTCGAATTCCATCGATTTCCACCAGGCAGACCCGGCATGAACCCTCAAGGTGGAGCCTGGGATGATAGCACAGGCGTGGGATGCGCACTGCGATTTTATCTGCAGCCTGCATTATAGTAGTCCCCTCAGGGACTTCAACTTGTCTATTATCAATTGTAAGTTTTACGTTCAAAATGCCCTCCTACGAAAATAGAATATTTTCGTCCTTACGCTCTGTATATTGCCTTGACAGGGCATTTTTTCTTGCATTCGCCGCAGCGGATACAAGCGTCATTGTCTATGTTGTATATCTTCTTCGGTTCTCCGGATATACACTTGACCGGACAGACTTTCGCGCACAAACTGCAGCCTACACATTTGTCCTCATCTATGTAGTACTGCAATAGTGACTGGCAGACTCCGGCGGGGCATCGTTTTTCTGTTATATGGGCCTCATACTCGTCCCTGAAATTTTTCAGAGTGGAGAGTATCGGGTTCGGAGCAGCCTGACCTAAACCGCACAGCGAAGCACGCCTGACTGTGTTACCCAGCTTCTCCAGTTTTTCGATATCGCCATCTACACCCTTGCCTTCAGTTATCCGGGTGAGGATTTCCAGCAGTCTTTTGGTGCCTTCACGGCAGGGGGTACACTTCCCGCACGATTCTCCCTGGGTGAATGTTATGAAGAACTTGGCAACGTCAACCATGCACGTGCCTTCATCCATAACGATCATTCCGCCGCTGCCCATCATCGAGCCCGCTGCCATCAGGGAATCATAGTCTACCGGAGTATCGAGATACTGCTCAGGGATACACCCACCGGATGGTCCACCGGTCTGCACAGCCTTGAATCGCTTATCATCCTTAATGCCGCCGCCGATGTCATAGATGATCTCTCTGAGCGTAGTTCCCATAGGGACTTCGACAAGCCCTGTGTTTTTGATCTTACCGGCAAGCGCGAAGACTTTTGTCCCCTTACTTTTCTCGGTGCCCAGATCTGAGAACCACTTTGAACCATTTAGAATTATCGGAGCAATATTTGCCCAGGTCTCTACGTTATTAATCAATGTAGGTAGATTATAAAGCCCGGATTGAGCAGGATATGGAGGTCTGGGTCTTGGCATTCCACGTCGGCCTTCGATACTGGCAATCAGTGCTGTCTCTTCTCCACAGACAAATGCACCAGCTCCGAGCCGCAGCTCAAGGTCAAAGTTAAAATCTGTACCGAGTATATTCTTGCCCAGAAGTCCATTTTCGCGCAGAATCTCAATAGCGTGCTGAAGTCTCTTAATAGCCAGCGGATACTCAGCTCGAACATACACATATCCCTGATCAGCTCCAATGGCATATCCACCGATGGTCATTCCTTCGATAATTGAGTAAGGGTCGCCTTCAATGGCGCTGCGGTCCATAAATGCACCGGGGTCGCCTTCGTCCGCATTACAGATCACTATGCGTTTGCCTGGTTCACCCTGAGCAGTCTGTCTCCACTTGAGTCCTGTCGGATATCCACCGCCACCTCGTCCGCGCAGACCGGATTTCTCGATTTCTACAATGACTTCATCCGGGGTCATCTTTTCAAGGACTATTGCAAGCGACTCATACCCCTTCATTTGCAGGTAATCATCAAGGGAGTCGGGGTCGATTACACCACAATTACGCAGGGTTATTCTACGCTGCTTACCAAAGAACGCTTCTCCTCCGAGGACTCTAACGTTCTTGGAGTCTATGTGCTCTTTGGACTGGAGATCTAAGACCACAGTTCCACCGACTATATGCTCTGAAATGATCCGTTCCAGTTTTTCGGAGTCAACTTTTTCGTAGTAAGTGCCTTCCGGTTCAATTATCACCATAGGACAGTGTCCACATTCACCATAGCTGACCGCTTCTTCTACGCTGACCAGGTTTTTTGCTTTGTACTTTGAAAGCAGGCGTTTGATCTCGGGTTCAAGTCTTTTTCCCCCGGGGCTGATGCACGCCGTTCCGGAGCAAACAATGAGCTTGCGTTTTATCTGATCTGTCATGGCTACCCCAAATACTCCTCGACTGTGATGTCGTTAACAAGATGCTCTTCTACAATCCGTTTGGCTTTCTCTTCGTTCAGCCTGATATATAAGACCGGAGGTTCTCCGGGCCTGGTGACTTCCGCCATAGGTTCCAGGTCGCAGCGTCCCACACATCCAGTGGGAATCACTGAAACACCCTCAAGTCCCGCTTCCTTCACGGCATCCTTAAAGGCTTTACTCACAACATCTGCTCCTGCAGATATACCGCAAGTCGCCATGCCTACGCGTATTCGAGTTCGAATCTTGGGCTTATCAGTGATTGTGCGATTCTTTAATTTAGATAACAAAGTGCTGGGTTTGGACATTCTAATTAACTCCGTTTAGGTCGTAGATGTATTGTCTGCCTTCATTGCCTTGTCGTATAGAGAAGGAACTGGCATGGTTATCAGTCGCCAGTTGCCCGTAGAAGCGTATAATGCTTTCCTTCTGCGATTCTATTGTGCAGGATACCGGGGACATTTTTACCTTTACTAATGCACCATCCGCATCTTCCATTACAGTTTCGAACATTGCTGTCGAGATCGATAAAGGTGATGCCAGTGGGTTCTGGACTGTGAAATCAAGTGTAATAAACCGTGCATCATCAGCCGATTGTTTTCCATCGATCGGTCCAAAGGTATATCCGGTTCTGTCCAGCTTCAACAGTAAAGTTCCTGCTGGATAGAAAGCTCCGGTCGCAGCAGATATCCTGGCAAGTGGAATTGCCGGATCGCTGGAATCTGCCAAAGGAGCACTAAATCCAGTGATTTTACCACCTGGATCAAGTGGTATAGTTTTATCTGCTATTTTTATGTTTACCTGATTCACTTTAGTGTTTGCAGGAACCATGAATACAGCATCAAACTGATTTCCGGATGCATTCGCACTATTCACAGATGCTGCTTGCCATTGGGATGAACCATCGGAAGCGGTTATTTTCAGCTTGTCGGAAGTCGTACCTGCCGGCAACTCCTGTCCCGAAATCGATAGTATTAACATTTTCTGTTTTGAATTGGGAATCAGAACACTACTAGCTGTGGCAAATGGCTCAAGGCTATATCTTGCAGATTCCACAACAAATACTGGTTGCTTAACAGGTTCAGGTATCACCGGAACAGGTGTAACAACAACCGGTTTAGGTTTGATTACACTAGGTTTGGGTTTCTTAACAACAGCCTTGCGCTTTATGGCTTGTGAAGCGGGTGTCTTTTTTATTGGCTTAACAGGCTTCTTTACTGCAACAGAGAGTGTTGAAGACAATATTAGCAATGTCATGCAAAAAATCACGGTCTTATGGATCAGGGACATAGTTGGTAGCTCCAGATTTTCAATAAAGATGTATTTTTATAAGATAGCAGTGGTGTAATAATATCGCATTCGGAGTAATTCTACCACTCAGACGGGAATTCTAACCGGATTACGTCCAGCCTTAATGTTTTTTGTACCATAGAAGAAAGATTAAACCTAAGCCCGCATTATTCATGATCGACTTAGCTTTTGTCCCTACTGCCGGACAAAAGCGAAGCTTGGTAAATAATGCGGGTTAGGGTTCCATTATTCGCTTAAGTGGTGTAGTATATGTGGGTTTACGGGATTATTATCGCTTTTTGAGGTGAATTATTGTGAGAGTTGGAACAGCCTGGGCAGATATCACGCCCAATGAAAAACTTAGTGTAGCAGGTCAGATGTGCGAAAGGATTGCACAATATACACATGATCCACTCACTGTGAATGCGGTCGTGTTTGCAGACGGGGATACAATGGTTGCCCAGGTGTCGTGTGATATATGTCTTATGCCTGATGATTTTATAAATCAGACCAGGGAAGAGTGTTCTGCGAAGACCGGAATACCGGCAGACAATATCATTATTGGGGCGACACATTCACATGTAGCTCCTAATACAATTGATACGATTCCAGGTAAAGTCAGTCCGGCGTTTATGACTGACTTCCGTGAGAAGATAATAGACTCAGTATTCCGGGCTGTTCAGGACCTTGAGGAATCTCAGATTTATGCAGGCAAAGGTTTCATAGAGCAGATGGGATTCAACCGCCGTGGAATGCACGATGGCAACAAGTGCGATATGTACTATGGAAGCTGGAACGAAGGCTTCGAAGGACTTGAAGGCCCCAGAGATGGTGAAGTTGGAGTGCTGTTTGCAAAGCGTGCAGACGGCAGTCTCAAGGTCGTTGTGTCCTCATTCTCCACACATCCGAACTCAGTAGAAGGAGAATCGTTCTACAGTGCAGACGTTGCTGGAGCTGTCAGGGCATTCTTGCGCAAGAGCCTGGGAGATGATATTGGAGTTGTTTATTTGACTGGCGCTGCCGGGAACACTGCTCCGAGCCAGCTTGTTGATAATGTAGAAAACATCCAGCCCTGGCGTGGTGAAGAGGGATGGAAACGCTCCGGTATGTACCTGGGCAGCGAAATAGTAAAGACAATCGCAGGCACAACCGATCCTATGGTTGATCCAAAACTTGTCCTGAAGAAAGAAACTTTAAAAATACCGATAATGGACTATCCTGAGGATATCGTTATCGGTTGGGATGATCCACATTTCAAACAGGCAAAATTGGACTGGCCCAGGAAGACCGCTGAAGAGAGCCCTTACACAGTCCGGGTAAGCGTCATCAGAGTAGGTGATGCGGCGATCTGCACCAATCCTGCAGAATTTTATGTAGAGCATGGACTGGCAATTAAGGATAACTCTCCAGCCAGCGTAACCTTAATCTCCGAACTTACAGATGGATTCGTTGGTTATGTGGCTACCAGAGAAGCATACACTCACGGTGGATATTCCACATGGCCTGCTGAAGGCTGCAAACTGGCACACGATGCTGGCGAGAAGATAGTGGCTTCTACCAAAGGGCTGCTCAAAGAAGCGTTTAGCGACTAGGAATACGAACTATATAACTTGAAACAGTATAAGGCAGGATATTACGTCCTGCCTTATATCGTTGAGTATATCAATTTTTTCTCAGTGCTATTTTGATTACAGCTGGGGATCGCGCAGGAACGGTCACGTTCAGCATTTTAGTCAGCTTTGATGTAACAGGTGCAGACCATTTTGAGCTAACCCAGTCTGTTCTTGTTATACCTGTTCCTATCTTGATTCCCCAGTCTTTCTGGTTCCACGGAATAGATATCGTCTGTTCTGTATCTGTGTGATTAGCCAGCACGATTCCTATGTCGCCTTTAAAAGATCGGTAACACTCAGCAAGAACAACCGGCAGATCATAATCTATTTTTCTTGTCCCCGGCCATATATCCCACGTCCGTTTAGCTTTCGACAGACGGCTTAAGTCCGGGGTTCGCAGGAATTCTCCCGAGTACAGGAAGTCCAGGTTAGAATGACGCGCAGCACTGTATTTTTTCAATAGTTCAATCTGCTCTACCATGTCAGGATCGTTCAATCTGATCAGATCCCTGTCATACCACGCCAGTTGGCGTCCTCTCACAAGATTAAAAGCAAGTTTGGAGTTAAATATATCCATCGAATTTATTTCGCCGCTGTTTACCCAGACACCGAATTCCGTGGTCCGGTCTGCATCGACTGTCTGAAAAATAGGCAGTGAATCAGCTCGCATATCGGCATGTCCATTAAGCTGACCGTGAATTTTATCTATGTAGACTTCAAGGAGACCTTCGCCTGTTATTACTATATTCTTTTTCAATACCAGTGTTTTTCGAAGGACAGAATCTACCGCGTCACGGTCATATGTACCACCGCTCCAGGGATGCTTGTGTTTTGTAGCGTAACAGGCATAAGGAGCCATGGTGTATTCATCCCAATAAATTGCGTCCACACTATAGTCAGAAACTACATGCGTTGCAATTCCCATAATCTTGTTCTGCCAGTAATCATTCACCACGCACATAGGCACCATAGGGCTCTCCGGTCCACCGGCGCCATACTCAAAATACGGTTTGCCTGTAGGAGCAAGTCTGGCATATTCACTTGCCTTTTCTTCTGTCCAAAAAGGCAGTGAAGTATCACACAACTGTATATTGATATATGGCATAACATAAATGCCGGCTTCCTGCATCTTTCTTGCAGCTTTTATGAATCCGGGAGGTGCAGGCAAATAGTCAGGATATCTGTAGTCGTGTCTGCTATACTTCTGCCAGATATACCAGTGAAAACCGAAAGGCTCACCCAGTTTCTTCCTTAAGTCTATCATATCATCAGCGTAAGCCAGGAGCTTATCTTCATCGTGTGCCCATGTAGCTCCCTGGAACCATACGGAAAGATTCTTGAACCAGCCGGGAATGTCTGTTCGGACAGCAAGTGATTTCACTTTAGGAAGTGTTGTAGTCCATGACCGGTAAAGCTTGGCTGCATCATACCAGTCACCTCGTATAGGTCCACATATTATCGGGTATGGTAGAGTCCATCTGGAATTGATAGCGGATTTCTCAGCAAAATGAGTAATACACATATAGAATGCTGTCTTAGATTCCATAGGCCAGCAGGTGAAGTTCTTGTGGTAGTATTTAGAATCATAGCTGGCTAAATACAGAGTTCCCCCCTGACCATCGCAGTAACCCATAAGTTGCACTGACATACCGGATGACGGAACCTCCGTATAACCCGGTCCTGCAATTCCGGTATTTCGAGGAGACATATACTTCACGCCTGAGTATGCCGGTACAGCAACATAATCCGTTTTCTCGGAGCCAGGACGATCAGATGCCAACTCGCGTAAGAGGGGGAATTGCATCTCCAGCAGAGGAGTCGATGACTTATTGTCGATAGACAAACCCCATTTATACAAGCTTGTTTTAGGGTCGAGAGTTATTGTAACTGTTGCAGAGAGCGTTCCACCACTTTGAACAGGTGCATCTATGAATTGTAACTCCCATCCAGGCGCTTGAGTACTGTTAATCTTTCTATATTTATACTTTACAAAATTCTGTCCGGACAGCGCCGTACTTACCAGTGGATTATCACCCATCCTGATCTGGAATATATCGTCACCAGGTATTTTGACGTAGTTGGAATGCCCGACCAGATCGGTTATTTGTTGCAGAGTAAAATTGTTTTTGTTGATGACCAGTCGAACGTTATTGTCCTGAAGAATAAGATTGTCACCTTCTATGACGGATTCTACTTTGCCGGATGCAAGTGCAGCGGATGATATGGAGAAAAGTATGAGCCCAAAAGCTGCTAATCGTAAACAGTCAAATGTAATCATATTCATTTCCTCTCATGTGAAATAGTCATAAGATATATGATATCTTGATTGACTTACTCCAGTGTTCTATATTGGCGAATAATATCCTCTATGCTTAACTGTATAACTATTCGATGTCATTCAATCAATTGGTTCAATTCTTGATATTAGATATCAATCGGCTGTCCATCTAGGCAGGCACAATAATATCTATCGTCTTGTTATAATAGGTGATACGTCATATGTGGTATTCTTGAACACTGCCAGCTTGTATTATGGAATGATACAAGTGTTGGTGATTACTGATCCAATCATTTACAAGCGGTATCTTGCACTTGTCGGTTATTATTATGATCCTCAAAAAACGGATGGGACAAACGCTTATTACATTTATCGCAGCCTGCGTTTTAATCAGCATACTTACGCTGATGTCGGGGCTGTTTATGGCTGCGCCTTCCAAAAAGCCGCTTGTCGTAGTCAAATCAATACCACCAGTCAAGAAGCAGAAACCGAAAATTGTAAGGCACGTCTGGCATCCTTCTCATGTAGTAAAAACCTGGACTACCACATACAAAGGACATCGATTGCACGTAACTCAGCTTCCCCGGTGCCAGCACCTGGAGACAATGCTGACATACAATCCCTCCGGAGAAACCTTCGCCCAGGCTAAACGCAGAGTTGGTGGAGCCGCGATAATGAGCGGGAGTTTTCATCACTCCCAGTCATTTTCCCTTGCAGATTTTCTGCAGAGGGATGGCAGAGTATTGTCTCCGGCTAGAACTGGACGCATCTTTCTGGTAATACTCCCGGATGGCAGTATTGACCTGACTAAGAATTACGGTAAATACAAGCGTAAACCCGGTGTAAGTGCTATGGCAATGGGGCAGGTATTGGTTCCATGGCAGCCAGATGGGTTCGGAACAGCGTTTGCAAATAAGCATACAGACAGAATGGCTCTGGCTCTCAACAACAACTACATATATATAATACAGGGCCAGGCAGATTTGTGGGCGCTTGCTTCATATATCAAACACAAACTGCCGGTTAGGATTGCTGCTAACTCCGATGGTGGTCATGTAGTTAGAGGTTCTGCACCTGTTCATGTCGTTTTTCGCTGGAAACCAAAGGGTATTGTGCGGGAGTTGTTGAAATAACATAAGGACCGGGTATAATTCTCCGGTACTTGTTATTTACGAATAATTTCCTGACACATGGAGGCTCCCTTATGGAGAACAGCTTCAGTAATCCCCAGAGTAAGTATCGCCCGGCGCCGTTCTGGGCAATTAACCACAAAATCAACCCCCAGGAGTGCGCACGCCAGATCACCGAAATGACCAATGCGGGGATGTCCGGCGGATTCTTCCACTCCAGAGCGGGACTCATAACCGACTACATGAGCGAAGAATGGTTTGAGTGTATGAATGCTGCTCTGGATGCAGCTAAAAATACAGATGGCTATCTGTGGCTTTATGATGAAGACCTTTGGCCGAGTGGAAATGCCGGTGGTCAGGTTGCAATGATGAAGCCTGAATATCGTTCAGCCTCCTTGAAAGCATATCTTGTAGCAGCAGGGCAACCATTACCCGAACTGACCGAAGACCAGGCTATAGTTTTTGCCTATAATATAGGCGACAGAATGGGGCGGCAGTTGTTTGATTGTTCGCTTCTTGATGATGTGGATGAAGCGCCAGATTCTGAACGCCTGTTGATGATTCGCGAGTATTCCCCGAAAATCGGCTGGTGGAGCGGGGAGTCATACTCCAATCTTATGCATCCTGTGGCGATGCAGGAGTTCATTAAGCTTACTCACGAGAAATATAAAGCTAAGCTCTCAAAAGATTTCGGAAAACGCATCCCGGGAATCTTTACCGATGAGCCTATGCTGTCACCGGTTGATCCCAATGGAATCCACTGGTATGATGGCTTGCCTGATCTGTATTCAAAGTGGTATGGCCGTGATTTCACCGAAGATCTGCCCTATCTGGTCTTTGATGGCCCTGAATGCCGTAAGATACGGCTGCTTATTAATCGCACAATTCACCGTCAGTTCATGGAAGCCTATCTCAAGCCCCTGTTTGACTGGTGTGAAGCTAATAACCTAAAACATACTGGACACTTTATGCAGGAAAACTCTCTCACCATACAGTCCGAGACATATGGTGGTGGAGTGATGAGTTTCTACAAGTATGAGCATGTCCCCGGAATAGACCACCTGTGCCGCGAGGTTGATACTATGCTGCTTCCATGCAAGCAGGTGACATCGGCAGCCAGACAGTTGGGTAGGAGACAGGTCCTCACAGAGATCTTCGGAGTAAGTAGACACACCAATACGTTTGAGGACTTCAAGTGGCTTGGGGATTTTGATATGGTGTTCGGTGCCACGTTCTTCTGTCCTCACCTGAGCTGGTATTCGGCACTGGGCAAGCGAAAGCGTGATTATCCTCCGAACTGGAACTATCAGCAGACCTACTGGAAAGACTTAAGCAAACTCAATGACTACTTTGCCAGAACGGCATGGATGCTGGACAGAGGAGAAGCTGTCTGCGACATAGCAATGCTGCACCCTATAGACAGTGCAGTTGCCGACCGCAAGTTGGGTGTCAACACAGTTGGAGGAGTCGAGGGCAACTGTGTTGTCCTGCCTGTCGATGCTCCTGTAATGGAGAGACCGAACATCGCTCAACTTGATGAGGGTTTGAAGAAGACCTTGCAGGCAGTCCTGACGAGTGGGCGCGATTGTGATTTGGTCTGTGAGGATGCGCTGGCAGAGAATAGTATTATCAAAGACGGCAAGTTGACTGTTGGTAAGATGACATATTCAACCTTGATAGTCCCACCTTCAATTACCTGGAGACCGTCAACTTTCAGTAAACTGCAGGACTTTATAACAGGCGGAGGTAATATACTCTTTGTTGGGCAGACTCCATTTGAACTGGATGGAGAAAAAGTCGTAGAGCAGTGGACTAGATTGATGTTTGCTAATGGAGTCCGCAGCGTTCCCTGTGCTACCAAACAGATCCAGGAAGCCGTTGACTCAATATCTAAGCAGAGCTTCATATTGCGTGATATGGATGGCAACTTCACAACAGAAACCTACCTGCAGCACCGCAAAGAAGGAGACTCTGAGATATTCTTCATAGTCAACTCCAGTAGAGATGTTGCCAGAGACTATGTCCTTGAGTTTGCGGATCAGGTCTCGGGTTTCCTTATGGAATATGATGCAGAGTCCGGGGAGATTCATCCCTGCATGCCTGCTGAAGAGGGTCTGAGGTTTGTATTCAGTCTACCTCCGTGTGGAAGTGTATTGCTTGCGTTGGAACAGACCGAAATAGAGGAACCTGAAGAAGAGGAAGAAGAAGTCGAATACGACTCAATGAAACTGGCGGAGAGTTTCGATTTCATAAGGTCCGATCCAAATGTCCTTGTTTTGGACAGGATGCAGGTTTCATACGACGATGGCAAGATTTTTGACGCTGAGGACCTGGAGTTCAGGATCAGACGAAAAATAGCAGAGAAATTCGGAACTCTGGATGCACTGGACTGGCAGCCGTGGGTTGCTGTGCGCAAGAAACTGTTCGACGGTAAAGGTGGACCGGTAATCCTGCGCTATGTTTTCCAGAGTGATATAGCAGCTCCCAAAGCCTGGGCTGTGATTGAGGAGATTCAAAAGGGCAAACTCTTCATCAACGGAACTGAAGTCAGCACTGTTACCGATCAGTGGCAGTGGGATCGTGGATTCGGAAAAGTCGAAATAGGCAAGCATATAGTTGCTGGTAACAACACCCTTGATTTCTATGTTGATTATGACTTTATGGTCGAAGTGGAGGCTGCATATATAGTCGGAGACTTTGCAGTTGAGCTTGTAAGCCCTTACCACGGCAAACTGGTCAAAGAACCCACGAAGCTCAAGACCGGGTCCTGGGTTGGTCAGGGATATCCATTCTATTCCGGTAGAATGATATATAAGGCCAAAGTCGATTGTACCCGAAAAAATGCTAAACTAGTGCTGAGCCGACCTTCTGCCTCTCTGATCAACGTCAGAGTCAATGGAAAAGCAGCACAGTCTATTATGTGGAGACCCTACGAAACAGACCTATCGGCTCTGGTAAAGAAGGGTGAGAACAACATCGAAATAGAAGTTGTCTCCAGCCTCCAGAACAGCTTTGGTCCACTGCATGAGATCAATGGCGACGATAACATGTGGTGCGGTCCAAACGCATTCGACGTGGAGGAGTTCATAAGAGAAGAACTAAGCCTGTTCGATTATGGTCTGCTGGACGGTGGAGAAATACTGTTCTAGACCTATTGTGGTATACAGGAGCATAAATTTGATGCTCCTGATATATATAACAAATAAAAAGCCTTCCCTTTATATAGAGGGAAGGCTTTTTATTTTGATTCAAATCTTTTACCGTATTAGTTAACTAGCTTTTAGAAGCAACTGGCTCAGGTTTCTTTGTTTCGGTAGCTGCCGGTGCAGGGGCTGGGGTAGGCGCTGGCGCAGGATCCGGTGTGGATGGAGCTACATTGCATCCAGCTGCTTTAGAGCCCGGGTAGTCATTGACATGGAAACCGGAGCCCTTAAACACAATTCCTGGAGCAAAGAGCAACCTGGATATTTTACCTTTGCATTCCGGACAAATGGTTAACGGATCATCAATCATACGCTGGACTGTCTCAAATTCGTGTGCACAGTCCTTGCACCTGTATACATAAGTTGGCATTACTATATCTCCTCCGACGCACGGAAGTGGGGTTTCAATATATATCATTATACCTGAGCGCTATACCCTACGACAAACTCCGAACTCAAAAACGCGTACTTCATAGAGTTATAATTCCGATCATACGCCTGAATCCATCCTTATAGAATGGGCACAAATCATATATCAGGAGTTGAGTAACCGCATAGCATTCAGACCAAGGATCTGCCGTTTATCATCCTCTGACAACTGAGAGAATACCACCCATCCAAGTTGTTGTCTCATATCACGCATGGGTTGATCGGAACCATACATGACTCTCGATGCCCCGGCCCCTTCTGCAAGATAGTCTATAATCCCCAGGCAAACTGGAGTCAGAGTGATCTCTATCATGAAGTTCGGATGCTTATTTGCCAACCGAATCGCATGATCAGCTACCTCATAACTCCCTCCGCAGTGTGCAGCTACAAAAGTCACCTCAGGATAGCGACCACACAATACATCCAGCTCGGACAGGTCACCTCTTTGCGGATGCAGCAAAACATACAGATTTCTCTCAGCTGCAAACTCCCACAATACATCAAAAGCCGGGTCGTCGTAGTGCTTACCATGATAGATATACGGTTTGAGTCCCAGGAATCTACGGTCGATATATACTTCTTCCAGTTTCTGCCGGAGAATCTCAGGATCGTCATGGGTTACATCAAATGTAGCCAGTCCCCAGAAGAAATTGGGGGCAAAATCCAGGGCGGATTTGACGCATTGATTACCCTTGTCCGGATCGACACCGACAGTTCCATTCCAACTCATAATTCCCATCCGGTCAATTCCAAGCCGACGGGACATTTCCACTGTCCCCTCAGGTCCCCCATTGTACATCGCATACGATCCACCGCCGCCGTGCAGACCCTCATCCAGCATATGTGCATGCATGTCATAGACAACAGCACTCAACGGCTTGCCCTTACGGGCTTCAGCCATCAGGACATCTTCATATTCATTAACGATCTCACGAGGAGGAACCAGGCCGTGGGTCAGTCTGGTCAGGTTTCCACCTGCTATCTTTTGCCTTACTGTGTCAGAAACCTGCGCATAATCAACATAACACCTGTGAGCACCCATAGACATGTCGGCAGCATTAGAAGCATACAGAAGCTGGTCTTCACAGCCAAGTTCCACCAGGTGCTCAATGCCGTAGTTTATCTGGAAGTGATCGAATGATATATGAAGGTTCTTGTGATTCAACAGTAGAGGAAAAATACATCTCTGTCTCGCCCAACTGACTCCAACTATGAGTATATTAAGGTTTGGATGGCGTGTCAGTAATGTCTCTAGCGTAGACTCATCCATCTCAGTGCGCATGTCCACAATTACTAGAGACCCATGATCTTCCAAACCCTTAAGCAATGGTGTGCTGTATTGTGAAGCAATGTCCCAGCCGTTTGTTTTGGGATAAACTGTTACAGCCTTTACTTGATTGGTTTCCATCAATTCCCACAATTTGTCTGGTCCCGGGAACTCTCCTGTCCAGTGGGGCATAACATTCCAGACAGGGAATAAATTGTCGTATTCAGACAACATATCGCACAATCGGAGGTTTTCCAGCATAGGATCATACTGTACAGTCATCGTATGAGCGACCATTGCTGCAGAAATTGAACAATGGTTCATCTCATCCACAATGTCCAGCAATTTCCACGGTTGTGCAGCATGAATATTGGCTTTTGTTCCAAATCTGGTAAAGGCATCAAAGAATACTGCAGGCATTGTTTACCTCCACGAAAGGCGTGCGCTTAGCAGCTCATATAGCTTCTTAATATACTACACAATAAAGTTAAAATCATTTAATTACGATGTACCCCAAAGAGTGATGAATTGTGCTACTATAGTATACAGTAAACGGTGACAATGATCACCCGTGACTGTCAAATCGACACTAACGTGCGTTTGTTAGTCGCTCTTCACTAACACAATTCTATATGTCTTTCACAGACACCTTTGGAACCATTACAACTTGACAGCGTATAATATATGCGCTATTCTGTGTCCTTTAGAGAGTACTACATGAGCGCAAATACATTTGATGTGGAACAGATCGGCCCCAGAATTCGAGCATTGCGAGAACAGCGGGGACTGTCGATGCGGGAACTTGCTGCAAAAAGCCAGGTCTCGGCCAGCTTTGTGTCCAAGATAGAGTCCTGCAAGGCTTCACCTACGGTTGTTAGCCTTATGAAGCTCTTGGACGCAATGGATCTTGGGCTTCACGAATTCTTCCAGACTGATAAGGAAGATAACCCGGTGGAAATGATAGTCTTTCCACGGGAACAGATGGCGGTATCAGAGGATAGCCAGCATGCATGGTTTTATGCGTTTCCAAGGCATCCGGATATCAAAATGAACCTCAGTTATGAAGAGTTCAAAGCGCACACCAGGCTCAGAGCAAAAGAGACACATAAACACGATCTCTGTGGGTTTGTGATATCTGGTGAGTTGACTGTAGATATTCCAAGCCGGGGACGCTTTGTTGCTAAAGCTGGAGATGCATTTTATATTCCAGCAGGATTGATGCATATAGCCGGCAACCGCGCAAATCAGATTTTAAAACTCGTAGCAATACAGACCACCTGACGAGTAGTGTAAATTACGCTGTCAATATAGTTTTATCAATTATCAAAAGGAGAATAGAGATATGTCTGCGCAATTCAGATTCTCATTTGGCCCCTGGAATATCCATGAGGGCTCGGACCCGTTTGGTCCTGTCGTGCGTAAACCATTCAGTTTCATTGAGAAACTGGATTTTGCCGTGGAAGCCGGTTTCAAGGGTATCCAGTTCCACGATGATGATGCAGTTGATATAGAGCTTTCACTTGCTGAGCAGGATAAAGCGCTCAAAGAGCTCAAGAAAATGCTCGATGACCGTGGGCTCGAAGCCGAGTTCGTTGCGCCCAGACTCTGGGAAGATCCAAGGACAATAGATGGCGGTTGGACATCCAACAACCCGGATGCACGCAAGTACGCTTTCGAGCGCTGCATTAGAACGGTCGAAATAGCCAAAGAGCTGGGCACCGATAAAGTCGTTCTATGGCCTGCAAGAGAAGGTACCTATGTCCGGGAGTCCAAAGACCCGAAGGTAGCC
Source organism: Abditibacteriota bacterium (assembly GCA_942493375.1). GTDB lineage: Bacteria > Armatimonadota > UBA5829 > UBA5829 > UBA5829. Next base: position 3,778,954 of record OW818698.1, read on the forward strand.
GCTGACAGGTTTGTCGAAGTCATCGATGCAATGCTGACTCACGACAAGACCATAAAAATTCTTGGAGAGATGAAGCCGAACGAGCCGATGGACAGCACATTCGTGCCGACTACCGGCCACTTCCTGGCAATCGGTTCCAGGACTATCGATCCGAGCAGAGTCGGTATTCTCATTGAGTCCGCACACGCTATCCTTGCAGGTCTGGAGCCTTCCGAGGAGATGGGATTTGCTTTGAGCTTCGGTAAGCTCTGGGGCGTTCACCTCAACGACCAGAACGGTCTGAAGTTCGATGAGGACAAGACCTTCGGAATGGTCAACCTGCGTAGAGCATTTTCACAGGTATATATCCTGAACAAATACAATTTTGGAGCCAACGGTGAGTATGTCGGTCTGGATGTTAAAACTCTTCGCACACAGAAGCAGGATGTGTCGATGAAACACCTCACCTACTCCAAGGCAGTTTTCGAAATGCTGTTGGCAAAAGTCCAACAGGTGGATGAAAAGATTATCGAACAGTTCCGTGCTGAACAAGATTATGAAGAAATGGATCTTTATCTGACCAAGATCCTGTTGGGGGTATAAAAATGCAAGAAGAACTGGCCATCAATGGTGGTCCGAAGGCGAAGACGACTCCGGGCGTAGCGATGTATCCAGGTGGATTGGAAATAGGGGAAGAAGAGAAGAGGCAGGTCCTTGAAGTTCTGGACCGCAAATATCTCTTCCGCTATTACGGCCCCGAGGATTACCCTTCCAAGGTTGCAGAATTCGAAGAGAAGTTCGCTGCACAGATGGGATCTAAGCACTGTCTGGCAGTAACCAATTGCACAAGTGCTCTGATCAGCGCACTTGCAGCGGTAGGTGTGGGACCCGGAGACGAAGTCATCGTCAACGGTTACACATTCTTCGCATCCTGCGCATCCATCGTTGCCGCAAGAGCAATCCCGGTCATCTGTGAGATGGACGATACCTACACAATGGACCCGGATGATCTGGAAAAGAAGATCACTCCTTCCACAAAAGCCGTAATCTGCGTCCACATGAGAGGCGCTCCCTGTGATATGGACAAGATCACTGCCATATGCAAGAAGCACAACCTCAAACTGGTTGAGGATGTAGCTCAGGCCTGCGGTGGTTCTTACAAGGGTAAGAGACTGGGGACCTTCGGTGATGTTGGGTGCTTCAGCTTCCAGTTCCACAAAATTATCACTGCTGGTGAAGGTGGAGCTTGTCTGACAGATGATGATGTCATTTATGACAGACTAATGGGCTATCACGATACAGCAGCCTGCTGGAGACCGGACAGATTTGGCCACGAAAGATACAAAGGGGAGCTCTTCTGCGGAGTTAACTACCGCATGAGTGAACTCACCGGCGCAGTTATGCTTGCTCAGTTTGCAAGGCTCGATACTCTGCTCGAAAAGATGCGTGCAAATAAGAAGCGTATTAAAGACAAGATCAAAGACCTTAAGGGCCTGACATTCCGCAGACTTACAGACGAAGCCGGAGACGTCGCAATATGTCTGATGTTCCGCATCACCGACAAAGACAAGATCCGTCCGTTTGTAGAAGCTCTGCAGGCTGAGGGCGTTGGCGTTGGATCTGTATATGACAGCAGCATTCCTGACTGGCACATATACTCCCACTGGGAGCATATTATGAGCAAGGCCACAATTACATCCGAAGGCTGTCCATACACCTGCCCGCACTACAAGGGCAATGTAGAGTATTCACCGGATATGTGCCCGAATACTCTGGAGCTTCTGTCCCAGACAGTTGCACTGGACATTCCAGCCCAGATGACCGAAGAAGACTGCGACCAGATAGCCAAAGGCATCCGCAAAGTAGCCGAAGCGATTCTGTAAAACAATTGACAGTTGATAATTGACAATGGATAATGTGGAGACTCAGGTCTTCCGTAATCCATTGTCAATTTGTACATTAATGTGGAGGAAACAATGAAATTCGATATATGTCTGGAGATGGTCCTGACCGATCTTCCTTATGATCAGAGAATTTTAAAAATAGGCGAGTGTGGATTCAAGTCGGTCGAGTTTTGGATGCACGACGAGAAAGACGCGGTTGTCCTGAAGCAGACTGCTGAGCAGGCCGGAGTTGATATCAACAACCTGGTAGTAAACGGCCCAGCTGGCAGCCCTGGTGGATCTTTAACAGATGCTAAAGAGCTTAATGCTTACCTCGAAAGAGTTGATGAAGTCATCGCTTTTGCAAAGAAAGCCGGTATCTCCAAAGGAATAACCTGTACAGGCAACTTAATTCCCGGACTAACCCGTGCTCAGATGAGAGCCAATGTTGAGAACGCTCTGGTTGAAGCCGGAAAGATTGCTGCAAAGAATGATTTCCTGTTGGTTCTTGAATGCCTGAACACCCATGTAGACCACGCAGGTTACTTCCTGGATTCCTCTATCGAGGGTGTTGAGATCATCAAGTCAGTCAACTCTCCCAACGTAAAAGTCCTTTACGATGTCTATCATATGCAGATTATGGAAGGCAACGTTATCGCCAATGTCACTAAAAACATAGATTCCATCGGCCACTTCCACTCTGCAGGAGTTCCCGGCAGGCATGAACTGGACAACGGAGAGCTGAACTATCCTGCGATCATCAAAGCCATCGCAGCAACTGGATATGATGGAGCTTTCGGCCTGGAATATTCACCTGCAGGTGCAGACGGTATAGCATCACTGAAGCATATGCGCGCTCTTCTGGATTCCACCGGAGTTGAAAAGTAGTCCAAATATGGAATCCAACACTGATAAAATACTTTCAATCAAGTCGGTGGTAGTCGATGTACAGCGTCGTGACGAAGACGCTGACCTCTGGGTTACCACCGAGGTTATAAATGCAACCGACAAGGCCCAACCAGCTGAACTGACCCTGGTCCTCCAGCACGGAGAAGCCAAAGAAACAATAGAAATTCTTGAGGTTCTGGAACCAGGATCCAACCCAATGGAATCCGTAATCCGTGTATGCGAACTCAGACAGTGGGCCAATCACAACGAATACACCCTAATGCTGGGCCTCCGCTGCAACAACGAAGTCCAGGATGTCAGGGAAGAGAAGATAAAACTTAGCTAGAATGAATGTTATTCTAGCATTCAAAATATGAGTGCAGTCCGTTCATTCTGAGCAAGTATGAATGGGCTGCACAGTGAGATCACGCATTGTGAATTGATATCATTCTCCCCAATACTGAATTCTTACCTATCAGTGTATAAAAATCAGTTTCATGGTATAAATTCAATATGAGCATCCATAGTGTCTATGATATTGATTTCATTCCAAGGATTCAGAAACGTGGTTACTATATTAGTCAGCCAAGTGATGTGGCTGCGTATATTGCAGATGACATTGAACTATCTAGTGCTCTGGAACAAGCCCCGATGTAATTGCCAGGTTCTTTGGCACAACGAGTCTTCGTCTATATATCCTAACCGACAAGGACGATACCACTTATTTGCAACTCGTTGTTAAAATAGGAAGTTCTCTTGAGCCGCGCGAACGTGTAAATCGCCTAAATGCATTGATTGATAATTGGTTGATTGATTTGAGCAACGGTGTTTCATCAAAACTAACAATCAGTATTGAAAAGGCATAATAGAAGTGTGAATTGAAGTGGAGATAATGACATAGGATATAAATGATGGACAGATACCCTCATATTCAAAGCACCTGCCCACATTTCAATTTCTACACAGTTGTTATCCTAAAACAACTTCTTTGCCGGTTTCGGCGGATTTGTAGATGGCGTCCAGGATTCTAGTGATCTGCAGGCCCTGTTCACCTGTAGATATTGGCTCTTTGCCATTTACCACACAGTCCACAAAGTGCTTGATCTCCTCTATGTGGCCAGAGAGTTCACTGGTGATAGGTTTGATGTCTGCCGATCTGCCGTCTACATCTGTGTAAATGGTCAGTGGAGCAATTTCTCCGCCACCTTCAGTTCCCATAACCTGGGTGTAGATAAGGTCTTCCTTGATGTGTGAAACCCAGCTGGCTTCCAGGAACAGAGTTGCACCATTATCAAGCTTGATCAGTGCACAGGCAAGATCGTCTACATCGAATGTGCCTTTGTTGTCTGCTGTGAGTCCCCAAGCTGATGCACCGCGGCCAAGATGTCCGAACTTCATGAATGTGCTTCCGGAGACTGCAATCGGTTTGGGGTTGCCCATAAGCCACAGGGCCAGGTCAAGGACATGGACTCCTATATCAATCAATGCTCCGCCGCCGGATTTAGCCTTGGTCGTGAACCATCCGCCCATTCCTGGCGCACCTTTTCTGCGGATCCATCCAGTCTTGGCATAATAGATCTCGCCCATTTTTCCAGCTGCGATATATTCTTTCATGGCCCTGGTATCGTCTCTGAAACGGTTGTTGAATGCTACCATAAAGACTTTCCCGGCCTTTTTACCGGCAGCTACCATTGCTTCGGCTTCTTCAGGTTTCATTGCAAGCGGTTTTTCGCAGATAACATGCTTACCAGCAGCAAATGCAGCGAGTGTGATGGGTGCATGCAGGAAATTGGGGGTGCAGACGCTGACAGCCTGAACTTCTTCCAGCTTCAGCATCTCTTCATATGATGTGAATACATGAGGGATACCGTGCTCATCGGCAACTTTTCGTGCACGAGCTTCATCTACATCGCACAGTGCAATTACTTTGGCATCCGGGCACTGCAAGTATCCCTGCAGATGAAGACTACCAATACCAAGTCCAACAATTCCCACTCCAAGTTTATAATCGGCCATTTTGTTCTCCCATTCTTTACATTTCAGAATTGTAAATATTTAAAACTCGTGTTGCGTACGGCTTATAACTTCTTCCTGCATCTGTGGATCGAGTAGCGTGAAGTAGTCACTGTAACCTGCCACCCTGACCAGCAAGTCTGCATGTTTTTCCGGGTTTGCCTGGGCTTCTCTCAAAACCTTAGTATCCACAGCATTCACCTGCAGTTCGAATCCTCCAAGAGTAGCGAATGTTCTGACCAGGTCAACCAATCTGCCCCTGGAAGCTTCATCTGCAAACATGCCCGGAGTTAGCCTGACATTGACTGCAATACCGCCGATCCCTGCTTCATGCGGCCAGCTGGTAGCTGAACGGATCAACGCAGTAGGACCCGATGTATCTCTACCCTGCGCAGCGCCTGCAGAATCAGCCAGCACTTCTCCCGCTCTTCTTCCATCAGGAGTAGCACTTGTTATATCTCCCAATATTCTATGCATAATCCAGCAGAAGAACCCCGGCACAAAGTGTCCGCCCAGATAATCGTTGTATTTTGCATGCTCGGTGTAGATTGTTTCTACAATCTGCCCGGCTAAAGCGTCCGTATCGCAATTGTCATTCCCGTATTTCGGAAGCCCTGCAGTAAGGTCGCGCCGCACGCTCTCATCCTCGAAGTCCGACAGCATCAGGTCTCTTACTTGTTCAAGTGTGTAAGAACCCTCTTCAAAGACTTTATGTCGAATAACATTCAGGGAATCTGTGACATTTGCCAGGCCAACATTGGATGTCTCCACCCAGGTGTATCTTGCTCCACCCTGGTCGTAATCTAATCCACGCGAAATGCAGTCCCGTGTAAAACACGATACAAAAGGATAAGCCCAGCGCTCGCTTCTGGCTTTGCGAGCATGGTTCATCATTATTGAAGCATCTTCTATTTTTGCTGAGAGCTGACGCTTATACTCAGCCAGAAAATCATCGAACGATTTATACTCAGAGAGTGCAGGAGGTTGAACCCGTGTGAACAGATAGAAATCGTTCTCGTTGACTTCACCATTCATCGGCTTGCCGTCATTGAGCATAAATTCAAGCAGCTTTGGTAGGTTGATGTATGGGCTTGCAACCATAATATTGCTGGCGCCAATCAGCGTTATCTCCACACAGGTCGAATGGATATACTCCACCGCATCTTCCATCGGCACTCCAAGATCCAGCAACCCGTCCACAATGACCTTATCATTGAACAGTGCAGGCTTGGTTACACCTGATAGCAGCGATCTACAGGCAAGGTCTATCATCTCTCTGGGCGTCCCGGGGTTTATACCGAGTCCGGTTGATGGGTTTACCAGTCCAACGAGTGCATCTGCTTCAAGGCAGATAGCCGTTAGCTCATTTGATATATCATTGCCGTCTGCATCTATTCCACCGAGAATAACCGGCAGAGGGAGCGTGAAAGCATAGTTGATCAGAATATATTCGCAGCATACCATCTGAAGAGCATCATCTCTCGTCAACCTGCCTGCTTCGATATCGGCTTTATAGAATGGATAAAGCACCCTGTCCAGCCTGCCGGGACCATACAGACCGCGGACAGTCAGCACTGCAGCAAAAAACAGCAGGTGCATCACTTGCAGGGCTTCATAAAAAGTCTCAGCCGGCTGCATAGGAACCCGGGAGAGCACTTCAGCCAGGCGATTAGCTTCATCAGAGCATTCAGGATTGCTTTCAGCCAGCTTTAGAGCTTCCTGGCGAAGCCTTTCAGCTAAATCACAAAAGCCTTTCAGACTTATAAGGCAGGATTCATAGAAGACCTGCTTGTCCTGATCAGTAGTCTGAGACATATATTCACGTATCTCAGTTTCAATCCCCGATACACCAAGTGATATCAGTTTTTTAGAATCCAGAGCCGTGTGAGCAGTCTGTCCACCGGGATGCGGAGGCGCGAACTGTTTCAATATATCCTCGCTGGGACGCGCAGGCAGGGTAGCCTTAGGGTCAACTCTACCTGCCAGGAGTTCATATGCCGCAACGCTCAATGGAACTCTCCGCATAACCTCCCGTTCAGCCATTGCCAGCCTTATGGGCAGGGGTTTATCCAGAGGAATATCCGGCCACACAGATTCTGCAACAGCACCCGCTACGCTCCCCGCCAAATTCGAACGGCTGGGAATAAGTGCATCCGGAAGCAACTTACCCAGCCTGCTTGTAATATCCAAGTTAATACCTCTTATATACTAATTACATTTTTAAAATTGTCATTCTGAACGCAGTGAAGAATCTGCTGTTATTAAAGCAAAATTAATTACTGAGATTCTTCACTGCGTTCAGAATGACATTATTTTTAATACTCAAAACCGTTAGAATCAAACCAATCCCAGTGCTTTGCCGACTGCCGTGAGTTTGGCAATACTGCCATCAACCATATGACCTGCATCATTGATCCACACGTTATAGGTCACACCCCCACCCACACTAGTGCAAGCTTTGGTAAACTCAATCAGTTCTGCTTCACTATAATTGCACCAGTCTTCGGGAAGTCCAGGATTGAATGTCGAATCCAATGGCACCAGCGCCTGCCACTGCACCCCGTGTAGGAACTGTGATTCAGGCATATGGTATGTTGGACTTTTTCCATCTATTCTGATAGAACCATCTTCATCTCGGGTGATTTTCTCTGGTTCACTTACAAAATCCAGGACAATTTTAGCTTCATTAAGTAGATGCACTTCCCCGGCGTGGTAGTCTTGAAGCTCAGATACAGGTTTCAACCTGCCCACACAGAAAGCGCCATCATTCAGCGCCACTGCTGAGTCCGGATTACCAGACCGGGCTGCATCCATCCACCGGCTCCAGTCCCATTTGCCCTCATGCACACCATCATAACAACCATCGAACCACCATGCATCAGCCAGTTTTCCAAGTTTATCGGAATATGCCTTAACGAACGCTAGATATCGATCGAGAAATGTAGACTGGTCAGCAGGATTCCACCCAAACGCATCCAGGACATCATCTTTTTGCCCCATAACTTCAGCAGGCATGTAGGCTATGAAACGCTTGCCCGCTGCATGAACCCGCTGGGCAATTTCCAGGGTCAGGTCCCTGCTGGATGTGTGTCCAGGGAGCACTGAGTCCAGATAAGTGTTAGGACTGTTGTAGTAGCCGGTATTCTGTCCTATCGTAAAGATAAGCCATTGTGATCCAGTCTGTAAAAACTGACTCATAAAGTCTTCTATATCAAAAGCATCCAACGTTTTATTAAAATCCGCTGTCAGCTCAGAATCGGTTTCACCTTTTGGGCTAATAAGATAATGGACCATCATGCCAAGTCCACTCTTCATCCATTCTGCTCTATTGGTAGTCATTAATTGTCCACCTCTTTTCTTGGATCAGGTTCCTGCTTTCCTGCATGAAAAGACAATACAGCAAGCTCCTGGACAAAATCCACATTTCGAGTTACGATGCCATAGGGAAGTCTTAAAGCTATTGGTGCAAAGTTCAAAATGGTTCTGATGTTTGCATCGGCCAGTTTATCGGCTACATCCTGAGCAGCTGCTGCGGGAACGGCTATGATAGCTATCTTAGCCTGTAGTTTGGCATTCTCTTCTTGTAATTGGGCTATATCGATGATAGTGAGATCCCATATTTTCCTGCCGACTTTAGTCGGACTAGCATCGAATGCAGCAACTATTTCAAAATTCTCTGCCCGCAATGCAGGGTACCCAAGTAGTGCTGATCCCAGATTTCCCACTCCAACAAGTATGACCCTTTGAGTCATATCGAGATTCAGTATGCGCGCTATGCGTGCATGGAGGTCGGGTACATTATAACCGATTCCAGGTTTTCCAAACTCCCCAAAATAGGATAGATCCTTGCGAAATTGGGCAGCATTTATTCCTGTTCTCTCCTCGATGTCGGTTGAGGAGATAGTTTCGATATGTCTACCCTTCATATCCGTCAGGATAGAAAGATACGTAGCCAGTCGCTCCAGCGTATGTACCGGGACTTTGTTTCCACCAGGCATGCTTATTGCTCCGTTTCTGTAAGTAGGCAGCAGGAAATTTGCCGGAAAATCCGTGCTAGATCTATGTTTGCAGTATAGCAGAGCGGTTTGAGACACGCAAGAAGGCAGATTGTAGGTTTCAAAAGTGTAGCTGGTTCTATCCCGCGTCTTGCCCAGTCAGTTGCATAAGCTTATAGAAATACTCGGCTTCGCCAGTCTTAAATAGTCCATACCAGGCATCCAACGCTTCGATGGAATATACATCCAGTTTTAGTAAAATCTGATATGCAAACTCCAGGGCTGCGATTGACGAAGCTGTTATGATATTATTGTCGGTCACAGCTGGTACATCCTGGTAGAAATCTGAGCCTTTGTAACCTGTAAAAGCCAAATACTCCTTCGCGTTGCTGGTGTGCTTACAGTTATCCAGTAGTCCAGCTCGTGCAAGTCCGGAAGTTGCCCCGCAAATCGCGGCAATCGGTATCCCTGATTTTACAAACTCACCTGCTGTTTTGGTTACGTCTGACAATGAATCTGGATTAGTATCCCAGGTGACACCTCCTGGAATAATAAACATAGCGCTCTCTGCCGGCGTAAGGTCTTTCAAACTCATGTCAGGTTGAATGCGCATACCTCCTGCGGTAACTATGCTTTCAGTGCTTAACCCGACAGTGCGAATACTGTATTTCCCGGGATGTTTCTGGAACTGCGGGTCGTTGATCCTGGAAATAGCATAACTTGCTTCCCAGTCGGCGAGTGTATCGAATACAAATACATGAACTATTGATGTTTCCATTATTCTTTCCTTGCAAATTAGTTGGTCTTGATTATTTACCTATATACCCAGTTCCCGAAGTTCCGCGAAACCCTGATCTCGGGTCACGATTTTGCGCCCGGACAATTCCAGCAGGTATAAAAGAGACTCATTGCTGAAATCCAGATTGCACGACACGGAATATAAGGCATAAAGAGATGGATCTGCAAATGGATGGTCCAGGTTTAGGAGATTTGAAATTGAGGATATCAAGCTCCCCATTACCTTACCAGTCCACATAGGTAAAGTCATACTTTGCAGGTGTTTTTGTGGGAAATAGATCGCTGCAATCTCACGATAAAACTCATCCATCGAAGTTACTTCACTGTCGATAATATTTACAGCCAACCCTTCAGCTTCTTTGAGAGTTGCAGCAGCATAAATACTTGCAGAAACATTGCGGACGTGTGCCAGAGGCCACCGGTTTTTGCCCTGCCATTTGCCGAAATGGACTATCCACGGTGACGACTTCAGAAAACTGACGATCCTCGGGGTCAATGTAGGATCGCCTATCCCCCACACAGCAGCTGGTCTGATTATTGCATATCTATCTGACGGTAAATTTGCTCGAATCCATTCCTCAGCCTTTATCTTGAATTCAGGATAGGGGTTTGGGATGTTTGCCTGCAGTGGGAGCTCATTTTCACTCTCTCCGGAGAAGTCTCTCAAGCCATACACATCAGTAGTAGAAACAAAAACAAACCGGCCTACATTCAGACGATCAACCAGGCCGCACAAATTCTGAACAGATTCAAAATTCACTATCCGAAATTCTTCTCGCCGACCAACATCAGAAGCCCGTCCAGCACAGTGCACCACCACATCCAAATGGCATCCCCGGGATCTCAGCTCCTCACTCAGCCTATTTTCAACAGCAGCGAAGTCATTCAGATCCCCGCGAATAACTGTAACGCTTCCGGAAACAATTAATTCATCCAGAAGCTTGGACGTCTTCTTATGGACTAATGCAAAGACATGCCATCCTTCATCTACAAACTCCCGAACAGTATATCCTCCAATAAACCCGGCAGCTCCTGTTATGAAAACGTTCTTAACACTCGACGGCATCATATAATCCCGTGCTTTTTACCGAGTTCTTCTATAATCTGCAGCGTCTGGTCCATTTCATCTTTTGTTAGAGAGTTCATTATACACAACCGCAGTCTGCATTCTTTTCTTCGGACAGCAGGATATGTAACGACATTGGTATAAACACCTCGAAGTCTCAGTTCATTGTTCATGCATCCAAGCTTGTTCTCATCTCCGATAATAACCGGAATAATCGCAGACCTGGTTTCCCCCGTGTTGAATCCTCTGGATTTGAGACCACTGAGCATGTATTGGACGTTGTTCCACAACTCATCCCGTCCGGCTTTATCTTCAATTAGCATCTTAAAGACTTCCACGAGTCCCCCTACTACAGGAGGAGGAAGGCTGGTAGAGAAGAAATAGGTTCGTGTGTAGTACCTCAGATACTGGGTCAAACGTTTAGTTCCCGCACAGTAACCGCCGACTGCCCCGGGTGTCTTGCTCAGAGTTCCGAGATTTATGTCGATCTTATCCATGCAGCCATAAACTTCCGCACTTCCCCGTCCCGTAGGACCAACAACACCCAGGCCATGCGCATCGTCAACCATCACCCTCGCACCGTATCGATTAGCCAGTTCGGTGATTTCATCCAGAGGCGCAATATCTCCGTCCATAGAAAACACGCCGTCGGTAATAATCAGCCTGCCTGTTTGAGAGTCCGGAATAGCTCGCAGGATCTTCTCAAGGTGTTTCATATTGCGGTGCAGAAATATCTTTACATCCGCTCCGGAAAGCTTACAGCCATCGAATATCGAAGCATGGTCATAAGCATCGCAGATAATCACGTCACCCGGCCCGCACAATGCCGAGATCACCCCAACATTGGCCGAGTATCCACATGGGATTATTATCGCATCTTCAGTGCCATAAAACTCAGCGATCAGCCTTTCCAGTTCCCTGTGCAAGTCAGTGGTTCCAGAATACAGTGAAACTGCACCCATTCCATACCCATATTTATCACAAGCTTCTTTTGCTGCAGCTACAACTCTGGGATGTGTTGTAAGAGATAAATAGGAGTTCGATCCAAGCATAATGACATCATGGACATCACTGTTAGCTTCTCTCATAGTGGATTTATGTGATATCGGCCCAAGTATCTGCAGGCCTAATCCACCAGTGTAGTTAGGGGGCGCAGTCTCCATCAACTCAGCAAATGCATCCATTTTGTCAAAAAGGTCAGCACTACCCCCACCCGGAAGAAAATCCTCAAATTGCGATCTATCGTCACTATTCATATTAAAATTCCTTTCGTGCAGCAGCTATAGAACAATCACCAATAAAAATGAAGATCAACCATATGAAATCTAGACTTAACCGCGAGAAGATCAACTGTTCCCGCGATCCATTCGTGCTCACTCATACTTTCAGTCGCTTTGCCATAAGCATAACTTCCCTAATATGATCCTCAACAGTTGCTGCATCCCTGGGACAAGGCGGAGGTTCAGTCATATGAATCGTACGTCTGCCATTTCGGTGCAAATATACCCCGGAATCTGTATCAGGTCGCACATGGCCCACGCATGTTACGCAATCCAGTGGTATTTGTGTTCCTTCCGGGACCGAAAACAACAGTTCATATTCCCCGGCTCCTCCCAGCAGTGCAGCCTCCATCGGAAAACCAGCAGACGCAGCCGTCTCTCTCAACACCGATGCATATGGGATACAATCCAGATCTATCTCCATCCTCAGTCCAGGATTGAGTTCGTGCAGCATCCAGAGTGAATCAAAGAAACCTCCGCTTGTATCAATACATGCAGATGCCATAGATCTGATTGCCTTCGATTCATCAAATCTCAACTCAAAACATGGGGTAGGTGAACCAATCAGAGCTGCCAGATTAGTATCACCCAGGCTTCCGGTCACCCAGAGAGACTGAGGTTCGGTAGGCATCTTACGGGTCAGCGGTCGATTGTTTGGCACCTGCCCCATTGCAAAACCGCAGTATCTCCAGGTCTCCGCACACCCCATATCTCCACCACAGACGCTGCATCCAACCTTATTAACTACACTGCTTATGCCTTTTGCCAGACCTTCTATGAACTCAGAATCCACCGATTTCGCAAAGGACACAGAATGCATATACCAAACCGGATCAGCACCCGACGCAAAAAGATCGCTCATTGTTGCAACTGCCAGGTTTGATCCCAGAGCCACTGGGTTTTCGCTGGTGAAAAGATCTTCATCAGGGGTGAACTCATCCATCGTCAGCGCCCACAACTGATCTCCAATCATAATCAGTTCAGCGTCGCTCTCAAACAGCCCATTCTGCTGCTCACTGCTTCTTTTGAAATTCTGAGAGAAGCTGCGGATGATATCATATTCAGTCATAGTGTCCACCAATCAGGATCAGTGCCTTTGGAAGTATTCTTATACGAACCGGCAGGTAACCATGCGGATCACCATCAAACTCAATCTCCTGAGTCTTTTCAGATGAAATAGTCACCTGTTGGCATTCTTGCACATAAATACCCTCAACTGCTGTTACCGAACCCGAATAGTACTTCGGCAGCAACCTGAATATCCCCAGCCTGCTTCTATCATGCATCCCGACGATCTTCAGATTCCCATCATCAGCCTGTAGACCAATCTGGAGCTTCAATCCGGATGCTATGTAAGGGTTCTTTGCAATAGTCAGATTATTAACCGCAGTTAGATGCTTTTTGACACCGTCTATTTCCATATCAACATCCACTCGACAGTTGCGGGCAATTGTAGTGATAACGCCAAGGCCGGTCCCTAAAGTATCACCCAAATACTTTCGCCATCTATTAGCAAATCGCGCAATAGATGCCCCCATGCCAATATTGCAACTGCACCCGAAATGAGCCGTTACTTCTTGCCTGGAAGCATTAAAATACGATATCTCAGCTACATCTACTTTTCTCGATCTACCCGATAAAAGTGCATCCACTGCCTTTGCAGGATCAATCGGAATGCCATGGAACCTGCAAAAGTCCGGACTGGTCCCCGAATACAGCACTCCCATTTTTAGATCAGGATTATCGGATTGTATAACTCCATCCAGGACTTCATTGATAGTCCCATCACCCCCAACGGCTACCACTACATCAGACACAGCCGTTCGTGCCAGTTCAATCGCATGACCGATTCTCTCTGTATATACGCACTTATACTCAATGCCAGCCAGATCAAAACCGGACTTCCATGTCTCCCATAAGCGCTGCCCCTTGCCGGAACGCGATCCGGGATTCATGATCAACAGGTATTTCACTTATATATGCCCAACTTTTTGTATAAAGGAGTTGGTTGTCCCCGATCCCAGTCCTTTGCCAGTTCTTCCGTGAAGGTTTGAGGGAGCGGAGTGTGAGTCAGATTGTGCTCATGGAATTGCCTGGCAATTGCCTGAGATTGAGTGCAGCAGAGCCAGTCAGTGCAGGGAGTCTTAAAGTATTCTCTCATTCGATTGTATATACTCTCAAACGCCTCTTCCTGCACGTTTCCGAATGAAACATTCAAGAACTCACAAGGCTGGACTTCCCCATATGCATTTACATAAAACCGGTCAATCCCTCCACAGGTGCAGCCTAGCACAGATTTCGATTCCTCAAAGACTTGTGCAGCAAGGGAAGGGTAGTTATGCATTGCCGGACTGTTAAATCGAACATGCTGTTCACGCAGATATGTAATCAACAGGGGATTCATCAGCATGTCTTCCTGTTTCCCCATCCACTTGCCTGCAGGTTTCGGATGAATCAACTGAACATAATCAGTGTCAAGTTCCTTTGCCAGTTCCATAATCTTCCTGAGGCTACCTGCTCGTACATCCCCTTCCGATAAGACACAATTCACAGCTGCCACCAGTGCAGCTTCTCTGCACATCTTCAGAGCATTACATGCCGTGTCATATGAACCAGAAACTCCGGTAAATAAATCATGTACGGCCGGATCGGGTGAGTGGATCGAAACCATCAATCCAAACAGTCCTGCATCCTTCATCTCCTGCAGTATTGCTGGTGTAAGCTGGGCACCGGTTGTATTGATCCAGAGCTCTGATCTTTCGTCGAGTGACTTTAAAAGGGCTAATAACCTCTCATATCGAATTAGGGGTTCACCGCCCTCAATATCGAACATAGCCACACCTATATCCTGGATCGACTGCGCAGTTTTCTTCAAGAGTTCCAAATCCAGGTCCGGACCACCATCTTTACTCTGGTAACAGTGTTCACATTTATAGGAACAGGCTTTGGTCATCGAGAACACAACGGTAATAGCTCTAGCCGGAGTCCTTATCAATTTGCTGTCAATCGCATAGAAAAAAGAAGGGGAGGGATACGCCGGGAGGTATAGGTGGAGTTTATATCCATTGAAAACCCGGACAACTTTATTATGTCTGAACGCCAAAAGCAGGATCAGCGCCTGTCTCAAAAATCGCGCATATCGGATCGGCGAATAACCAAAATCCTTCGGTCTCAGCGCATATCTATACGCCACATCAACTGCTATTCTGGCATAAATCAGGAATTTGCCAAACCCCGTAATGTAATGTCGATTCTTCATCCGTTATGCCTTTGAATCCTTATACAGATCAAACAAAAAGCCAATGAACACATAGCTGGCAGAGAACAGATACAGCGCCAGTGTCCCGTTGAATATCGCAATCAATGTTACCTGTCCAGCCACACACGCCCTTATATTGGTCACCAACCCAAAATAAGTTCGCTTGCCTGACGGACTTCTGTAGTATAGAAAAGCAGTCCAAAGCTGCAGGAAGAAAGTCATCAACCCACAGAACACAAATTGTTCTTTGAAGAGTATATCCTTAAGGGTCATCCAGCCTAGTGCCAGAAATGTGAGATAGGTTACCGTAGGCAGGAACCCACCAATTATTCCAACCTGCCTGGCAACATCTATCCCATGTTTTACAATAAAGGTCCTCTTACCCGCAGATTTATCCCCTTCATAATCTTTGAAATATGTGTAGTAGGTCATCAGACCATTCAATAGAGCAACAAGCAGAAATGCACATATCCGGTTGGGTGTAAAGACAGGATCAGGATTTGGCCCTGATGCCAGAAATCCATAAGCAGTGCACATAGCGATAGAGAACCCAAATACAACATTGCCTATCAACGACCATGCTTTGGCATATTCGTATAGTATATTCAGTAAAACACCCAGGACAAGAGGAATGATAGACCATGGGTTTAGGTATGCGGAGACAACCAGTGTGAATACAAGCAGCAGGCTAGAAACCCACAATGCCGCCCTGGCATTCAGTTCGCCGGTAACCATTGGTCTGTTGGGGGCATTGATACGGTCTTCAGGGAGTCCGAGGTAGTCGTTGAATATCTGGTTAATACCCCAGCTCAAAAAGAGGACAACCAAAATTAGAGCGCTGCGGGTGTAGTTAACATTTTCGGGCATCAACCATTGATAAAATGATACCCCTACCCATCCGGCTATACCGGTAACAAAGGCATAATATAACCGCATGGATTTTATATAAGCACGTGCAAATGCCAACGCAGCAACCTCCGACTAACCAAGTATATCCGTCTCACTTACATAATTCAAACTTGTCGGTTTCGAATACGTTGGATTGCGAGTTATTGATCCATAACGATTGATTTTAGCTCCAATACTTCCTGTCCAAACTCCGATACTGCACAGCCTCCGCTATATGCACTGCCTCTACAGTCTCCGACGCGGAAAGGTCGGCTATTGTCCTTGAGAGTTTGACTATCCTGTCGTAGGCTCTGGCGGAGAGTTTGAGATGTTCAATCGCCTGCTTGAGAATTGCTTCAGCATCAGGTGTGAGTTTCACCATAGTCCTCATCTGTCTGCTGGTCATTTGGGCATTGCAGTATATCTTTGTCCCGGAAAACCTGTGCTGCTGGACGCTTCTGGCAGTTCTAACTCTAGCCCTTATCGCCGCAGATGACTCTCCAGGGCTCTTGGACGTTAATTCGTCCTGTTTGAGCCTGGGAACTTCTATATGAATGTCTATCCTGTCTAACAATGGGCCGGAAATCCTCTGCAGATATTTACTAATCAGCCTCGGAGTGCAGGAACATGGCTTTAGAGGATCATTGTAAAATCCGCACGGGCATGGGTTCATAGCTGCAACCAGCATGAACCTTGCCGGAAACGTAACCGATGCCTGAGCCCTTGCTATTGTAACAACCCCATCTTCCAACGGTTGCCGCATAACTTCAAGAGCATCCCGCTTAAACTCGGGGAATTCATCAAGAAAAAGCACTCCGTGATGCGCAAGACTGACCTCACCCGGTCTGGGATAAGATCCGCCACCAGAGAGTCCCGGGTTGGAGATCGTGTGGTGAGGAGATCTAAACGCTCTCCTGGTAATCAAAGCTTCATTTGGACTCAACAAGCCACATACACTATAAAGTTTGGTCACTTCCAGGGCTTCTTCTTTATGTAAAGGAGGGAGAATCGTCGGTATGCGCCGGGCAAGCATTGTCTTGCCGCTGCCGGGAGGTCCAACCATCAGCAGATTGTGTCCACCTGCAGCAGCAACTTCAAGAGCCCGCTTGGTCATCTCCTGTCCCTTAACGTCTGCAAAATCCACGTCATATTCAGGCTCAGACAGGTTTTCGAACTCTGCCGGATCAAACATCGCAGGCAGCATTGACTCAGGCTCGTTCAGCAACTGCACAACCTCAGTGAGGGATGCCACCGGGTAAACATCTACTGAACCAACTATAGCCGCTTCCTTGACATTGTGAATAGGGACAATCATCCGCTTTACGTTAGTCTCACGTGCCCCCCAGGCAATAGGCAATACTCCGCTGACCCCGCGCACCGTCCCATCCAGGCTAAGTTCTCCAACTACTATGCAGCTGTCCAGCAGGGACTCATCTATCTGGCCTGTAGCAGCCAATATGCCGACAGCAATTGGGAGATCAAAGGAAGGACCTTCTTTACGCACATCAGCAGGGGCGAGGTTTATAGTGATACGTTTGGCAGGGAATTCCAGACCGCAGTTCTTGATTGCAGCCCGGACCCTCTCCCGCGATTCTTGAACCGCAGTATCCGGGAGACCTACAATAGTGAACCCGGGAATAGCGGAGGTGATGTCAACTTCAACCTCAACCTGATAAGCGTCAATACCGGTTACTGCACTGGACATCACATGAGAGAGCATATCCTT
Organism: Abditibacteriota bacterium; assembly: GCA_942493375.1. Classification (GTDB taxonomy): domain Bacteria; phylum Armatimonadota; class UBA5829; order UBA5829; family UBA5829. The sequence continues at coordinate 3,796,729 of OW818698.1, forward strand.
GCCTCCAAGATACCCTGATCTACCATATTATATAGACCAATTTAAACAGCAGTCAACGCTTCAAATGATAATTTGCATGAGCACACGTTTCGTTGCAAAAAATATGACTTAATCAATTTCATGATATGAAATATTATTTAGATAGTTCCTCGATTGCATAAGAATGAGTAAACACATAACTCTCCCCAGGGTCGATTGCTTTTTCTTTGAATAGAAGCTCAAACGTACAGATATCCGGGTGGAGATTTCTATACCAAACCACACTCTGTTCTACCAATGACTTATCATAGGTCTGGGTGAATGCCATCCCTGCTGATTTGTTTACAAGCCTCCACATCCCGGTCGGTTTCACCCAATGAGCATAGCTTCCCGGTCTGCCGGTCATCCGATATTTCTCAACCACACGCCCGTTCTCCAGCGATTCAACAATGGTATTCCCATTACCTGCAGTCTGAATCGTCGGATGAATACCTATCAGAAGTTTAACTGGGTTTGTTGAAACATTCGTATATGAACTACTTACGGTTACTGTTGCACTTTTCTGATCAAGGGAAACGGTCCTGGTGTTACTCAAGCCATTGGACAGTTCAGCGACCATAGTTATTGATCTTCCGGAACTCTCAGTTACATTATAGCTTGCATTTGGACCGATTGTTCTATCTGCTCCATTGCTATACTCTTCATACCCTCTTCCAAATACCGCACTCTCCCTGTTGACTCCCCATATCCCCAATAAATCCCTTCCAGATTTCTTATGGATCATTTTCCATATACGACCACCAGCCTCCGGGACAAGCACCAATCTGATGTTATTGTTATCGATGGTATAAGTGTTCAGAGGTTTGGCTTCGAGTTGAGCTTTAAGAGGATCCGACCACTCACTGGTTGTCAGATAACTAACATCAGTCATTCTAGTCATCTGATGCTTATTAAGTATCGATAGGAATCTGTCCAGGGATTCTTTCTGTGTATTCAAATCGCAAACAAGTTGGTTACCAACATTTTCATAACTGTTTACAGCCAGGTCGATCTGTGAAAACATGATCGGCAGCCGTGCAATCTCTACCCTGTCCCTGGTTATTGGATCATCTTTGACCAGTTTCTCAGCTGTATCAAACAGTTTGTTGGCCTCACTCAAGACATTCTGACTTATCTGACCGTTTTCCAGGCTGGCATAGCAGTCCATCTGTAAATCACCCACGCTGGAGGCGTATTTGTGAATCAGTTTGATGTATGCCTTAATCGGTTTCGCTGCCTTGCCATAGTAACCATTTACGAACTCATCAATAATCCTGTCAGTGTTTTCAGATGGATTCCAGGCCAGCTTAGCTATCAAATAAGCCCGCAAATCCGCAAACTCACTCGCTTTACTGGTATACGATCCGCAGTCATAAAAATGCCCGGCACCGTTTTTTATGAAGAAGTTCATGTTGGGTTTGAATGAATACAGATTGGGATGTGGTTGATACAGCCGCGCATAATTGATTGAATAGTTGCACATTTTTAATTGCTGCCCGGCACACAGTTTAGCCCATCCTGTCAGGTCACTCTTCAGTTTTCGAGTATATTCCGTATTGGTCTTCTCTATCGGGTGTGACTGGTCCATACCCAGGGGGCAGATTTCAACGACAATATTTCTGTGAAGAGGCATATTCACAGGTGGAGTCTGGCTCCAATGATAGGCCAGCATAGTAAGCTTAACCCTGGGGAACTCATCCTCAATTACAGCAGCTACCTGGTTGACTAGATTTACTATTAATGCCGATGGCTGCCCATGTTCCTTTACCAGCGCAGCACACTTTATGCAGCGACAGTATCTGTCTGAATGATCGTTCTGACTTATCCCGATCATAGTAGAGTCCGGATGGTCTCTCAGTGTCTTACGGACTCCATCGATAACGAGTTTCACAACCTCCGGATTGGTCATACAGTAGTCAGTTTCCAGATCGTTGGTAGCTACTCTCCTGCCGTCCAGTTCAGAGAAATACTCCGGGTGTGTATCCCTGTATTTATCAAATGGAATCCATTGGCGGATTGTATGCCAGAAGAAGAAAGGGGAAGGATATGCAACCTCGCCTCCGTGTTCCTCATCTATTGAACTGCGTTTGGCATATCCGTATCCGTTGATCTTGTTCCTTACAGCCCAGTCCTGATCAAATGCGGAGTAATAATCCAGTGCCCGTGTTGCAAATGGTGGAACATATGTGACATCCAGACTCTTTAAGTGGATATTCTTGCCGTTCGGCACTACCATGCATTCCGGACTCAACCACTTGAATCCGATATATTCATCCAGGAACGTATAGACCGCATAGAGGACTCCCCGGGCGTTGCCAGTCAGTATAAGTGCCGACCCGACAGTCCTGATAACAATCCCGTCTTCTCCGAGCTTACCATATTCAACACTGACTCCCAGCTTATTAATCAGCTGGCTCTTTCCCACAATTATCGGAAATCTCTTACCGATCTGAGTATCAGTTCTGATATCCAGAGATTCGGCAGTAGCCATTTCCAGGTAAAGTTTGAGTTCTTTAGCTGCGTGTTTTTCCTGAGGGGTTGCCTTTTCCGGGATGACGATTACATGAGTATTTGAAGTAACCAGCTTTCCTTCAATAAACACTCTGTTTTTAACCTTTGTTCCCGCACAAGCATGTATCGATATAACCAGTAATAGCACAGCCAGAACAAGAACACGATTCATTTGGTCACTTATCCTTTGTAGCTGCAAAGCCCCTTGCCATATCGTTCGATATACTGATCTCCAAAAGCTGCCACATAATCCTTATCAAGGAAGCATGCGAACGTGGTTATGTGCTCAATACCCAGTTTTGCATAGGTCTCCAAGTCGGCAGCAAAAACATCATCGCTCCAGCGGATATCTTTGGCTGGTCGTTTCCAATCAGAGAATAGTGAGACATCAAGCCAGTATTCCAGTATCTGAGCCGATTCCCTGCCGAATAGGTCCAGATTTGTCTTTAGATTCTCAACGTTCTCAAAACACTCGGTTTGTTCTTCAAACGGTCTGTCGTGATTTCTATGTATCGGAGCATACTCCAGAAATATCCCATCTGCAGGTTTAATGTATATGGGAGGATCTGCAGTACCCGCATAGGCCAGATGTGCGAGTGTGGCATTAGCATCAAGAGTCCTGATAGCTTGAAGCATACGGTTTTCCATTATCAATGCCTGGTCGCTGCTGGAAAGCTCCCGGCATTTTGGACACTTACACCACCCGAAGGCATCACTGCCCCACAGAAAATATCTCCCGGAAGTGGAACGTAATCTATTACAAAGCTTAACAGTATTCTCTGCAATTATCTCCAGAGCATCAGCATTACTTGGACAAAAATTGATATCAGCAGTCCTGTCGCCTTCATCATTCATCCTGAAAAGTCCAGGATTTTCAGCAAACATGTCTCTGGGAAGCAGGTGTTCTATGGCGTGGATTTCATATTCTACGTTCAAACCGAGTGCTGCACACTTATCAAGAAATGCCAAGCCAATATCAGACTCCATATAATCAACCGTTTTATACAAGGCTTTTTCAGGGAACGGATGAATCCCGATACTTGTAAGCCCACCCGCTGCCGCCTTTTCCGGCCATTGATCATATGTCAGGTCCGTTACCGATATTACAACGCCTCTAGTTTTGAATTGCATCCGTCAATTGCCTCCAGCCGGTCCACTTACTTGTTTCTGAGTATATTATGCAAGTCTTTCCTGTCACTCTGCCCCAGCACAATGTTTAATTCCCATTTCACGCTCGATTTTGGTGGAATTATGTTATCTATACCCCGAGCTTCGGAGAGTTGATAGGTCTCATCCGCATTTGTCGGCTCCAGAGCAGCGTTGTAAGCATTAGAACCTGCTGGATATGCAGCCTGGTTGATCCAAATACCTATGTATGGCAATTCCTTGTTTGAGAACATCATGGCAAGGTAGTCACCGGTTTTGGAATCATAAAAACCGCCATATCCAACTGGGAGTTTCTCTGTAAACCGTTTAGTAGCACTCTGGGTCTCCGTCAGCTTTATCCAATCGAGACTGTTCTTACTCTCTACTGTCCAGCCTGGAATGCCTTCACGTATCTCAGTCTTGCCAGGTAGAAATATCTCCATCCCAGGAGAGACTTTTATCAAAGCATGTGCTGCCCACGCAGCCTTCATTACTTCAGATGTCTGGTTTGTTGCTTTGTATCGTATAGTTACCGTGTCCGGGTCTGTCAGAGTAATTTCTTTTTCAAATACATATGGCAACCGGATACCATACGTCCTGAACCTGACACTTGAACCCTTCCTGGTCACTTCAAACGGCAGTGTCCAGGTCTCACCATGGTCAGCCATTGTAGTTCCTTTCCAGGGCCCATCCGGGTATTCGCATACTCCGACAGTCGGAAAACAGTCATCAAACCCGCTCATGTCCCCATCAGGAAAACCTGCTGCATATGGTAGATTTTTATAGCTGTATGTCTTGTTCTGCCAAATCCACTCCCGCATATTGCGTTTATCAAAGACAGAGATAATATTGGCCCCGCGGGTCGGAAGCACAACCACCTTCAGAGACTTGCTCTCAATCTCGATTGATTCCAGTCCCTTAAAAGTAGATTTTTTCATCGTAATCGCTCCCACCGCACTCCCTGCAAATACAAGCACCAGCGTCATCAAACATAGCCATCTAATAAACATGCAGGAATCCTCCGTATATATTAAAGCGGATTAGAGTCCGCATTGCATTCACTAATCAACCAACAAAAAGTCTCCCTGGTCCACTGGCAATGTGACCGAAGGACCATTTGAGGTTTTATTCACATTCAGTTCACCGTGCGCAAGACTTGTTACTTTCGTAGCATTTGGCAGTCCAGGGAAACTTACTGTTACCTTCCCGGTCGCATTGTTTTTGAAACTGACCAGAGTTACTACAGCTCCAAGTTTACTCTCCTGCAGAGTTGCTTCAATCAACGGATCGCTCGTAACGACATGAGATGCGACTTTGACATCTTTAGCCCAATGGACAATGTAGTTCCTGATCTCTTTCGGATAATTTTCTGCTAGTCCGGAACGATTTGTCACAGCCGGGCGCAGATATGCCATCCCTGGCAGGAATCCAAGAAGAATGGCTTTGCCTTTACCAATCTTGTTTTCAACAGCTGCCGGGGAACCATCATCGAATCGAGCGATGACACTGGACATATCAACCGGTGTCAGGTTGTGCCTGTAACACAGTGCCGGGAAGCTCAACAGTGTTTCAGTCGTAACTGTAGCAATACTATTCATATTTGGAAGATCCTCAGATGGAGCAATAGCTCGAACCGATCTGACTAATGATTCCGAACTCAACGAATAAAGTCTCTTCATTGCCAGGTTGCTTTCGCGATACTGGTTGAGATTACCTCCTCCCCCACTTGAGATTAACACTCCACCGCTTCTGATCCACTTCTCAAGCCTTAGAACAGCTTTGTCCTGTAACTCTTGACCAACCAAATAGAGCACCTTATAACTCTTAAGCATACCTGCAGCGACATCGTCATCTGTTATCACATCCACCGGTATCTGGGAGTGCCTCAGCGCCAGCCAGATAGCTTTACGCTCATGGTTATCGGTATTCAGTGTGGCGTGATACAAGTTGGATACGTTTTTCGACAATAGATCCTCAGTGTTCCAGACATCATTTACCTTACTGAGCAATATAGCTGTTTGAGCTTTGCGCATACGGGCATTGTAAAGTCTTTTATCTATGCGCGAGACAGCATCGGTGATTCGTTGAATAGCTGGAAATTTGTCTTTGCTTTCTGCAAATTCCACATAGTCACAGGTTCCGAACGCCTGGTGATAAATAGCAAAGTGGTCGATAACTTTAATCTGGTTTCCCAGTGCAAAATAGTTCATTCGAAGTAGATGCTCAGCACCTGGTCCCGCATCCGGAATCGTATAAAAACAGGCTGGAGCCTTGTAATAGTCAGCAGCATGTCTCAGCGTTGCCAATACCATTCCATATACCTGGGGAGATACTTCGGGCACCTGCCACCACCAGTCCTCCGACCACGGCATAGTCATCCCTTTGTCCTTGAATACATTGACCCATTTTCTGACATCCGGCCAAACAGGAATGTGTGGGCTGTAGTTAGCACCGGTTTGGATATTATTTCCATAGAGCTTTCGATATATCTGTGTATCGCTTGCCAGTTCCCGGGTCCACAATTCATATCTGAAGACAGCTGCTTCGTAAAGGAGCTTAGGTTTTTGAGGTGTCAACGGACCACCTAAATGGACAAATCCCCACTTCTCATCCTCAGATTTTCCGGCAGCCCTGGCTTCATTTTCGGGAAGTATAAAATCCGACGGATTAAACTTTTTAGACTTCAGATATTCAACAAACGCCGCATCCTGTTGCGCTGGTGTAGCCTTGAGATCTATATCGATCTCATCTCCGAAACTAATTAATCTCATCAGGTTTCCAATACCTGCATTCTTAATTGCAGCAGCAGTCTTTTGCGGTTCATCTTCTCTGTGCAACAACTTAGCAGGGTTGGTATGGTAGCTTTTGGATTTCAAGTACTCCAGATCTTTTTTATCGGCAACATAGTTAGTGAGATTAGAATGTCCCAATAGATGAACGATCCTGGCCTGCATCTCTTCAAGTCTTGATGGATTCTTCAGGTTTATACCGAACTGATGCGATATAAACCACATGTATTTGATGGGTTTCGGATCTTTACCTGTAGCTTCCAGCCATTTAAGTTGTTGTTGGGCAGCTTCCTCAAGAGTAATAACTCCATATTTGGATGCATTACTGACAGGTATCATCAATCCGACAGTCGGTAGTTTCGGGCCTCCTCCAAACCATGTGCTGTATCCAATTGATGTGGGTCTGCTCTCGTTGAAGTCTATAGTCCGCGACATCTGTTGTTCAGGTGTGCGTGAGAGTTCTATTTTCAGACGTAGAGGTGTATTTGCTGACGCACCGATCACTCCCATGAACACCGAAGAGAGGTAGTCGTCGGTTGAATGGTAGAATGTTGGTTTGGAGGACATATACTCCCCAATGTCTATCCAGTCAGTGCTTTCTCCGGGTCTGAGATACTTGTCCGGATTAGGTTGAGTCTTGGAAATACCATCTCGCCCAAGGTAAAACATATCTCCAGCCCAGGGGTCCTTGTTTGGGTTGAAATAAACACGAACAGCTATATCAGATCCGGAGTCTGTGGGATTGGTGATCTTCATATTCCAGATCCCAGGCCCCAGCGTTGCATAGTTTCTGCCTGTTGCAATCTGAGGTAGAGCAGCCATACACATCAGAACACCCAATCCAATCAACACAGTCTTCAGCATTACACTACCTCCTATTCGCAACCCAGCTTATCCGTGAAATGAACTATTCTACCCGCAGCGCGTTCCAACCCCCGTAGTTGTATCCGCCTGTCCCATCAGTTTCGAGCTGAATCATCACTTTCTGACCGGCAAAACTGGAGATATCTACATTGAAATCTTTCGACTCCCAGGGAAACTTGGTCTGGTCTATCTCAATCTGAGTCTTGCCATTGATTATTACCTTGCCAACCATGCCGTTCTTCGCATGAGCATCCATACCGAATGAACCGATAAGGTGCAGTGGAGACTTGGTTGGCATCACCCCAACAACGTGTGCTCTACCACCTGCATGGTGGAAGAAACCAGCTGCTCTGGGTAGGAAATAAGGAGTGCTCTGTCCAGCCGCCATACCATCAACAGCCCAGGGCATCGCATTGACATCACCGGGTATCAAGTTATTGGATGCTCCAAACGCTATAAACGATGTTTTTCCTTTCGCTGTGAAACTAATGATGCTTCCCTGTCTCTCAGGTTTCTCCCCATTGACATAAACCTCAGTAAGTCCAGCAGGAACAAAGGCTTTTACAGTCCCGTTTGCAGTGAACTCCACTATATAATAGTCTTTGTCCAGTCCGGCTACCCCGCGAATGAGCGTAAAGTCATCGGGAACCGAACTGATATGGAATGCTTCCTGAGGCATAGTTCCTGGAACCAACCTGTAGAGGGATTTAGGGTCAAGTCCGATCAGCCTGTTTTCATCATAAAATAACCAGTCCGGCAATGTCATCCCGGCGAATTCGTTGACTCCGGTATAGACTGTATTGAACTTCTTACTCGTCCCATCTGCCAGATATACAGTAAGTCCGCGCACTTTACCGTCGTTTTCCAGGAAAGCCTTTACTTTTCCTTTTCCGGTGAACGCAGCTTTCTGGTGTGGAAGAAGAAGGGTATTGGGTGCAGGATTGAGTTCATAGTCCTGGAATGCCCTCATCTCTTCAATGATTCCATCCGGCAGTGGATACTGTCCCCAGGGCAGCTTCACACCGATGCGTTCATAACCGTCTCTCTGCGTATTGAGGTCGTCAGCACCAGGGCGGGTTACAAACTTCACGAACTTGCTGAATATGTAATGCACCAGATTGTGTTTAGCCGCCGCAGTGTCCTGCGCAAAAGAAGAGAATCGGGCATTGACATCGTTATAAGCCTCTTCCTGCAGAGCAACCTGAGGGTAAGCGATTTTCAAAGCCTGATGCAGTGCGATGTCACCTAGGCGTATATTCATAATGTCCCGGTTCTCAGCAGGGCAGGTCATTGGAGAATGACTCTCGTCCAGATGGATAGCATCGGCTCCGGCTTCAATTGCAGGTCTGACCGCCTGTACATAAAAATCCCGCCAGGGCTTGTAGCACGGGGAGACATAATAATGTCCGCTCCGTCCGCCATCCAAAGACCACATTAGGAATCCCGTATCCGGGTCCTGAACTCCCCATCCCGGGAAGACCGGGTTCATGCCGGGCTTGAACCTGTCGATATACTCGGTCATCCCCTTGTTTACACCAAAAGCATTAAAGTGCGCACAGACATGGAATCCAAGTTCCCTCGCGTGCTTACACCATTTTTTAAAATCATCTGATGGCGTGTAGTCCGGATAACCGAAGTCCATCGCGTTCGTGCGCCATACAGGGGTATAAAGAAGTGTCTGTGAAGGCACCAGCTTTTTCGCAAGATCATCAAGAAACTCAAGCTTAAACACATCATAATTATTGAAACCTACACTGGCCCGAATGCCCTTGACCCAACCGAGCTGCTGGGAAACCGGCGCAAACTCGAGCTTCTTGACCATCCAGTCCCTGGCAAACCGGTCTGCAAGTGTATGCCAGGACCCTTTGCAAGCCTGAAAACGCACTGGAAAAATCGCAAATGACTTGCTGCCAATCTCCATCTTCTGGACAATCTCTGCATCTGCTGTCTTATCTGCTGCGGTTAATATAAATCCTTTGTTCAACTCATCTTTATCATTATAAGTTATAGCCCAGGAGTTGGTCTTGCCTTCAAACAGGAACATAGAGACAGCCATCTGGGAGGTATCTTCTGATGAAAACACCCCGGTCTGAGGAGCCTTAACGACGTCACAGTCACCGAAGTTCGACGGCAAGACAGCCTGGTGTGCATCAATATCTATGCCGGATACAGGGAATGTAAATCTGGTTATAGGTGAACTGGCAGTGACCCGCATTCGAAGCAATATATCACCCGTGCCGCCATCCACTCCCCAATAGACCTTAACCTTCACCCCATCGCTACTGGTCATCAGAAATGTTACATGGTTGGATCTACGACCCAACAAACTACATTTCCACTCCTCACCTTTAAGGCCATCAGAAACGACCCTGGGTGCAACAAACCCCTTTGTATTGTTAACCAGCACACTGCCGGTAAGGTTATTGACCAGCTTTACCAACTCACCAGACTCAATAGTAGCCGTCAAAGTATGGCTGCGTATAGTTACCTTTTTACTGGCAGCATTGGCAGGGTAAATCAGATAACAAAAAAAGATCAAACTAAAGATAAGGAGTGTAGTACGGTGTGTCATATTTATACCTTTTCATCTATTAGCTTAATTCACCAGGAAGTGTATTATATTAACAGCATGCCCGGTGCTGTTTGCATCTTTGTCTGCCGATACTCGCAGAGTCATCGTATGCTTACCCATAGGCAGATCAGGTGTCAGTATTTTCGCCCAGGGTAAATGCAAAGATGGGCTCCAGGCGCTGAACAGGTTGCAAGAGGCATATGCTCCACCGTCAATGCTGTATTCAACTATTCCAGTGTCCGGTCCGGAAGCTACAAATACTCCCACACCAATTCCCTCAAAATCCAGTTTCAAGCTCGAACCAGGAGTATTGGAAGTCACTGCCGGCACATCTACAAAACCTGCTCTGGTCTCCTTGCCGTCTCGAGGGTTCCAGCTATCCACATAGTTCCATCCATCACCAAGCACAGCATCTTTTACAGAAACATATCGGCCCCTGTAGTAGCTCTTGGCGTCAAGTGGCTGCTCATTAATAGTGTGGTTAACTGGTTTAGCGTCTGCAGACAACGGAGCTTTCCAGGCAGCATCCAGCATTCGGCTGATCGATGCTGCGTATATCTTATGTCCAAATGGCGCAGGATGTAGGTCCTTGAAATCGTTCTCCCAGGTGAACTCACCAGCGTGGATCCGCTCAGTCACTTCCTTAGCCAGGTCAATCGACTCTACTGAATAGTATTCGGCCACTTTCTCATGATTAATAATAACCGCTGGAATCTTACCCTGCTTGTAAACCTCCATTTTAGATGGGTCTACAAAATGCATGACAACAATATCCATCTTAGGGTTAGAGAGAAGCGCATGCCTGATAATACCTTCCATGCCTCTGATCTGTTCGATATCGGACTGCCCGTTGCACTCATCGTTGACTGCTGCTTCGACAAACAACAGATCTACAGGTCCGTTTGAAAGTACATCCTGTTCCAGTCTGAATGAATGCGGGGTTGATCCGAGTGATCCTATTCCGGCGCTTATAAAGTCGAACTTGGTCTTGGGGAACCTGTGCTGTATGTCAGCAAAAAGCAGCTCGCGCCAACCGCTCATCTGTGTTATCGAACCCCCGAGGGTAGCTACTCGTCCAACACCTTCGCGCTCAAATTTGATCCGGCTGTTGTCCATGGAACTGCGGAGTTTGAAGTAGTCATATCCGTAAGGGACTTTTGGCTGCCGGGATATTTTATTCTTGTGCCTGGTGCTTTCCAGCACGAAATTCACGATTCTGATAGGGTCGCTGAGGCTGTGGGGGTGGTGGTCGCAATTGGGCTTGGCAATGACAGTGATACTGCCGCCAAGTTCCTTGTAGCGTTTTTCAACCACTCTTGTATTCTCTTCAATCGGCACAACAGTATCAGCTTCTCCGCACACACTCAGAATTGGTATTTTGGCATCTGCCAGAGGTTTCAAGTTGTCCACAGGATTGCTCATATAAGCCATGGCCTCTGCTTCGGTGAATCCATATACCTTTTTACACGCTTCCCAGTCGCCAGGTGATCCGGGCCCCTTGCCCTTACCGCCCGGCCAGCTCTTGAAATCGCAAACAGGTGCATCTACATAAATGGCAGCTACTTTCTTAGGGTTTTGCACCGCCCAGTTGAATGCAAACAAACCACCTCTGCTGAATCCTTCCAGTACCGTCTTGCGGTTAAGTTTATAATTCTTTATCAGATGACTGTAGAACTTGTCCATATGTCCCAAAGATGATGGAGCACCGAACATGTTGAATATCTCCATATATGCCACATAGACACCTTCATTGAGCAGTGCTATGTCAGCTTCGGGGAACGCCCCAAAAAACTCTGTCCGCCATATCCAGGGATTCCCCTTTAGTGGCGTCTTCGGAGCAACCAGCAGGCACTGGCGTCCATCAACCTGAAAATTGTAAGTTTTATATCCATTCCAGTCAGTAGTTTCAACCTTAGTCTCACCCTGGACCGGAACACTGCATACCAGGATAGCCCCAAGTACTGCACAAGTTAACCCAAAAATCATCTGCAAAGAAGCACCTCAAAACAAAATGTGATAATTTAGACTTCCACACCGACACAAGCATTCCTTCGCCTGAAAGCTTCCGGAAAGCAGGAGTCAACTCATTATACGTGGAATGCATGCTGGATCATATGTAAATTGTAGAGGTTGTAGATGAAATCCCTGACTTACCTATCGAAATACACTATTCTTGCTGTCCTTGTTTTACTCTCAATATCTCCCTGTTCCGGACAGACCAAAAACACGGATTTCCCAATAGTCGCGCGCCCGGAGCTCATGATTCCGTATCTGCTAAATCCGCCAGTGCTGGGAGATAGTTTCAATGAATCTGCCTGGGTTGAGTGCTCGAAGTTCACCGGTTTGGGGTCATACCAAAAGGGCGGAATAGCTTCAACTCCATCCTGGGTCTATGTAGGATATGATTCTTTCAACCTCTATGTTGCTGTGATCAATCAGCGTGATCCAAACCGCGAACTGGTAAAAGGGGAAGTACACGATGGCAGCCTGTGGATGGAAGATTCCACAGAGTTGTTTGTCGCTCCGATTTCAGGGGATGCAAAACCGCCCCTGTGCCAGTTTATCGGAGCATCTGATGGAGCCACATATGATGCCGTAGAAGCAGACAGCAGCTGGAACCCCGGATACCAATATCGCGCCTATGTGACTCCCGACAAATGGATAGCGTGTTGGACAATTTTTTTTGTAAACCTGCCCGGCAAACCTGTAATGGCTGATGGTGGGCAGATCAGGATGAATGTTGCGATCAACCGAGGCTCCGACGCCAGTGCAGCCAACCGCTCTGAATGGAGCAAGCCAGGAGCCCTGTGGACAAACTACCTTGAATGGGGACTTGTCAGGTTGGGATCAAACAAGTCAGTCCGGATAGATGCATTTGAAGTAGACAGCAACTCTAACGTCAAAGCAGCTGCTGCAGTTACATCCTCAGATGCTAAACTGAGACTCATGGTCCGCAGCAAGAACGACATCATATTCGATTCTACTAAATCTATATCACCCGGTCAGCAAACGAGTATTGAGCACAAAATCGATGGTTCCGGGCTCTACGATATACGTGCAACCATCACCGACTTTCAAGGTAAAGTCCTCTGGAGCCAGCAGGCAAACGACCACAAGATAACCGGGAAGCTGGGAATCGATCTTGCCTCCGATCCATTCCGCAACAGGCTTCTAATCACTGCTAACCCATCAGATAAATCAGTCGCAAAGATCAACGTAACTGTCAAAACTGCAGCAGGTCTACCCCTGGGGGTATATAAACTGATCGCTACTCCGAAGACTGTAGGGAATGTATCTCCCAGAGTAGATGCATGGATGCCCGGCGCTAAGGAACTGGTAGCTACTGAAGCATCATTCCAGCAGGTTATCACAGCAAAACTGTTCGATATACCAACTGCAGTGCTGGTTGAAGCACAGGGATTCGACAGCAAAGGCATCTGTGTAGCCACAGAGACCGCCCGCTTGAGCACATTCCCGAAACCTTCCTGGTTATCCAGACCCAAAGGCCTTGGCAATGATGTCCCCTCTCCCTGGCACCAGGTCATGCTCTGGAAGAACAACAAATGGATATCAGCACAGGGAAAAGTTTTTAATGCAAAATCCGGAACAGTTAACACCGACCCGATGAATCCATCGCTGGACTTGAGCAGACCAACACCCCAAGCTTTTGAAATTGTTAGAGTATGGGGCAGGGACTATACATTCTCTGGTGCTCCTGGAGAGATACTGGGTGGGGTATCCAGTCTGGGCAAACAGATACTTACGTCACCTATCCGTATTGTCGCCAGAGCCAATGGAAAACCAGTCATATGGAAGCCGAAGTCGCTGAAGACCGGCTTCAAAGGCAATGAATATGTCCGCGAGGCAACCTGGACATATGGATCATCACAGCTAAAAACCACCAACAGGATCATGTATGATGGATTCATATGGTTCGACATTGAGTTCTCTGCCAGCAAACCACAGTCATTTGACAGCATAGTCATCCAATCTCCGATGAAGCGTGAAGTAGCCGAACTATATGCATATGCCAACGACATCCCCTGGCCGAACAATGAAGGCGTCGGAACCGTCAACAAGACCGAAAACATCCCGTTCTGCAGTGTTCTAAACTTCGTAAATGACAACATCGGTATCGGTTTCTCCGGGGAATCCAAGAGAGGCTGGAATCCAAACGACATCGACAATCCGCTCAGCATAACTCCCGGTAAAAAATCCATAGTCCTGGGCATGTACCTGGCAGACAAACGGATCACCATCAAAAACAAATGGAGCATAAGATTCGGCGTCAATACCTATCCAGTAAAGCCATGGAGCTCTGAAGCATCTCAACTTACCGTTTGGGAACCTATAGGTTATGAGTGGGGTGATAAAGATGTTGCCCGGCTGGACGAAGCTGCAAAAGATGGAGTCAAGTACCTCTGCTACCACGAGCACTGGAACCGCTACTACGGAGATGGCAGGGCTTACGATGAAGCCGGTATGAAGCGTCTTATGAAGGAAGCCCATAAGAGAAACATCCTGATAGTTCTATACTCCGGGGCAATGGTATCCGATCAAGCTCCGTTCTATGATTTCTACCGCTGGCCCTGGATTGGTCCAAAAAGAATAGAGGGAGGATACCCCAGCCGGTATTACGATGACTCCAAAATGAGCTATGCAAAAGGTGTTATCAAGAACCCTCAGGCCCACTGGAACGACTTCTCCATAGGCTCAATCGATATGTGGATCAAGGGCTACGGTGCCGACGGTACATACACTGATGGTTCACTGATGACCGAATATATCGACAGCACGCAATACGGGCACGGGTATATCGGACAAAACGGCAAACTCTATGGCTCATTCGACCCCCTAGCCTCCCGTGCTTACGCTGAAAGAATGTATAGAGTTATACATAGCAGCAAAGGCAACCGGGGTATAATCGACACCCACATGATGCCCGCCCTGCCTCCCTACAGTATAGCTTTCGCCACAACATCCTTTACAGGCGAAACCCTGGCTGCCTTGATGAAGGGCGGGAAAATGCCGATGCGCATCCCCACTGACTATTCCCGCGCAACCTTCGGCAGGCAATACGGGGTTCCGGTAAACCTCTACCCGGTAGCCATGTTCATACACGGCTTGATGGTTGTAGACCAGGTCATAGGCTACGCATATGCTCATGGAACAGGAGTAAGAAGCGCCGGAGACTACTGGCTGGTAAAATTCCTGCAGCCCTACTGGAAACAGAGCGATTTTATGTCTAAATCCAAATTCATTGGCTACTGGGACAAAAACTGTCCGGTAAAAATAACTAACACCACAGACACAGTAGCCTCAGCCTACATAGGTAAGGGCAAAATCCAGGTCGCCATATTCGACGCCACCCTGAAAACCACCCAAAGGTCCATAAACCTGGAAGCAGATAAAAACTACAACTGGACAGACATAGAAAACAACAAAATAATTGGCACTGGAAAGAAAGTAACAATAGAGCTGCCTGCCAGTGGGAGGATGCTGCTGGAGCTTGAGATGTCGGAATAAAATATAAATGAAACCACAGAGGCATAGTAAGCGTCTATAGTTGCAATACACAATCATTATACTGATCTGTTATGTATTATACGAGAATAAATGCATTAATAGATAGAAGTGACAGATTAATAATGATTGCTCTATGCAACTATATAAGGAGTCTTACTACCATGAAAAAAGTAATATCAGTCATCCTGGCAATCTGCTTCATAGCGTTGCTGATAACCGTCATTCCTATGGCTTCAGGAGGAGATCATCACGGCCCTCCAGGCGGCCGGATGCCCCCGCAATTTAGCAACAATCCAACAGGTGCTCCTGCCGGCGATGCAATAGCCATGCCAATGCCTCCTCCAGAAGGACACGGAGATTTCTTCCCAAGAAAACTGCACGAAATAGCAGGCTACTCAATACTGTTCCTGGGCATACTACACATCCTATACAACGGCAAGTGCTTACTGTCGTATCTGGGAGTCAAGAAACGATGTAAGTAAGTATAGGTGCAACAGGCTAGTATGATGGTTAGGAATCGGGAAGCACCTTATCACTCACCCAAGTTTGATAACATAGGCATCATCTATGTAGATGCCATCATACTGGCAGGACCAAATTGGTATATCATGACCGCTTCCTAAATGGGACAAGAGGGCTTCCGTAATACGAGATCTTTTGCCTATTGCTTTAATATCAGAGAGATCAATTGACTTGTCGGTCATATCTGATAGTGTCTCCTGTATTTTTCTGTAGGATCGTAAAGGTCCTTGTTGATCATAAAAATCGGAGGCAATATTGAGGTAGTATCTGTGTGCCTCATCATCATATAACCACAGTGAGGCAACGACTTCTATCCCAGACTCCACAAGGTGTTGAGTTATATCTTGTCCGGTCTTGATCATTTCATTTGTGATTATGCCTTTTAAATAGAGAGTATTAATCAATTTCTGCAATTCCTAACGCATGGATAAGATAGATATACCCCATGTGCAAATGAAGCTAACAGATGTGAAACACCCATTACATTCGGCATTTTCCGGATTGATGAATCTTACTTCCCCCCACCAACCACAAACTCAAACGCCGCGGTCGTATCTTCATAGTTTGTGCTGTGATCTGTCTCTGGTCTGTGTATTAACAGGACTTTAGCGCCTATTGTTTTGAGCACGTTTGCCAGTCTGATGGCGCTTTGGGGTGGGACTGCTTCATCCTTGCCTCCGGTGGTTATGGCTACTGGGAATGTGAACTTTTCGGGCCAGTATTCGGCGCTTCTCTTTTTGTATTCCAGAGGGATCTGGGTCTTTGTGCCTCCGTAGGACTCGGATATAGCTTCCTGGAAGTTGGTGTATTCCAAATGATTCGCCATAGGATTCTGGCTGCAGACTCCGTTTATCAGTTCAGGATGCAGGACAGCAAAAGTCAGAGCAGACGACCCTCCCATCGATCCACCTATCAGGAAGACCTTCCCGATCCTGTGTTTATGCCGAATGTCTCTAATTATCTGCACAACATCAGCTTCAGCCTTTGGTCCCATCCATGATGTAGTTGCCCTGTAGTCCGGGGAGATGAATATCATATTGTGCTTGGCAGCGACATCCCTGGCAGCCCTGCATTCATCCCGATCGCTATTAATATACTGCCCACGGTCCGAACCGTGACCATGTAGAGCAATCGCCAGATCGTGCTTAACTGACTTATCAAACCCAACGGGCAGCATAAGCACATAATGCTGCTCAGTGCCGTCTATTTTGGCTTTAAATGTAGTATCAACTGGATCAGAAAAAGCGCTGCTGGCTGCAGTTGCTGGTGAGATGATAACACAACTCATAAGCGAAATAATCCCAATGATGATTTCAAAAGTATTTGAATGATACAATCTATTTAATCTCCTTTATAGGCAAGGCATCATCAGCCTCCAGCAGAACCCTGGTGAAACCGACAATATCTCCACGGTTTGCCACGTCAGAGGAAATCAGCAAAACAGTAATAGCAGCAAATGCAACAATTAAAAGTCCTGTCTGCACCATCCTGCTGGGAGCCAATAGCAGCAGGACTAGTGACAATACCCACCCTAATGACAAAACTATATATGATACCAAAGTATCGTTGTTCTGAAATTGATACTCAATGACTGTACCACCGGATTCGTCTTCACTTACTTTTCCGGTGAATCTGGCATATTTCCTTCTGGATGGTGTAACCCTGGAACCAGACTTACGCCAGCCTTTTGTTTGAATCTCAAATTCGCTGCCATTGACTTTTGTATGTATATTCGTACCGAAATTGGATTCGCCTTCCGGGAGAAAATAGGCCCCATATCTCTCGTCGATAGTCTTTATTACATTCGATGGTACATCCTCGGCTGGTTTGGCTAATCGTTTTAAGCATTCCGAAACCGAAAGATTTGTAGTCAGTTTCATCTATGTTCTCCTCTACGGGTTGTTTACTCGCCTATATATCTTCAGCGATACGGCAACCTTGAATCAATGTCTCAAAATCACGTGCCAGTATAACAACGTACGGTTCGCCGTCTTCGGTTTCCATATCGGCGTATATCACTCTGGGTTCTCCCTGTGGACCGCATTCGGTATAATCCAGCATAATTGCTTCATGCCCACCAGAAGGAGTAATACCTATCCAAACTCCAACATCAGGATATCCCCACTCAGGGATCATATACTGACTGCCCAATTCCGAATCAATACCATGTTCTCCCCCAATACCAAATATGGCATCTATCTGGACATGATCTTCTGCCCAACCGGTTGGTATAAGGGTTGGAAAGCGATTGTATTTTAGGATGCCGCCATTTCTTACTCGGAGTAGTTGGATGTACGATTTTGGCAATTTGAAACCGAGTTTTGATTCAGCCTTGCGGACCATATCATCCGTGATCGGTGGCCCAGTGTAACCATCCCAGTCTTTGAACCAAGTTTCGTCAATATTCATTTCTGTTGCCTCCTTGTATAAGATGGATTGTTATGAATGACAGGCAGGAGGGCTGTTAAGCCCTCCCCATGAGTCAATTATTTACTAAGCTCAATTATCCTTTTCACCATCTCCCTGCGCACTGCGTGGAGATCAGATCCTGTTGTATCCAGGTTATCCAACCACTTCTTTGCTTCTGCAGCCTTTTTGGACTTTCGCCCGTTCTGATTTTCGTCGATACACATCATCAACTTGGTGGCGTATTTTACATCATCCAGAGCTTCGCGCAGACCTTCCAGTGCCAGGGTGCCGATGGCTCCATTTGTTGTGGGGTACGCAAGGCAGTGGTCTCTATATGTAGCCCCGTCCCAGTCGTTCCACTGTTTTCCGGATGAATCCATATAGCAGTATGTGCAGGTGCCATCCACGTTCAGTTTCCAATTATACAGGCCATAGTTCCGCCTGTAGACTTCGGCATCTTCTATTGGAGTCTGAGGATTGGCGTAATTCCATACTTTGTGACCGTTCTTGTGCCACTCCGGAACTCTGCCCTGCACTGCGTCACCAGTCCAGTTGAGCAGGTCCAGCATATCTCCAACCAGATCAAAAATATTCCCCCAACCGGAAACCATGATCTTAGCCCCTGCTTCATGTGCCGATACCCATGCTATGCGTTCAGATTTCAACACTTCTCCCACAGCCTCATCTATACCATAGAAGTATATCTCAGTGAATCCATACTCTTTGGCAATACTTATAGCCTTGGCAATGTTGATCTTTAATGCCGCCAGAGCAGCAGGATCCGTGGCATTTCCAATGAGTCCTGAATCCGTTATATAAAGTGGTCTTCCGGACATTCCTGTCTCTTTCATAATACTGAGAGACTTTCGGAAAAGGGCTTCATCCTTATATACCAGATCCGGTCCCCACACCATTCCGGGAGCCACAATATTGTGTTCATACATCGACTTCAGCTCAGCGCGGAACTGGGTCTCATTCTTGGTATTGTAGCTGATCAGACCTTCAGGACTCTTTGAAAGCTTACCCCAATAGTAGAGGCTGCCAGTGTAGTCCTGACTGAGGTCATAATGGGTCTTTGGAGCTGGAAGTGCGAAAGGCAGAACCTGCAGTGTTACATTAACACTTCCCAGGCTCTTATTGCCGCTGATAAACTCTATCTTGCCGACATATTTTCCGGGTTTTGCATTATCAGGTACATGAACCGTTAACCAGACCTGCTTGTTCTGGCAGGATGGAATATCCGAAGCCAGCAGCACATCACTGTCTCTGGCCGGAAATTCCTTTTCCGGAGTCTGAATACCCCACTCAGGATTAGGCTTCTCCGGTCCATCAATGGCAACATATTTGTCTCCCTCAGGAAAATGTAGCTTTATCCATTGATTTTTTGCCCGGAGGTCTACTTTGACCATCGAGTCATCATTCAACAGCAATTCCGTAATCAACGCTTTACCTGGAGAAACCGTGACAGAATAGGGAGCTCCTCCAGCCTGAAACCATGCTTTCACCCACTTTATGTCCACGCTTGAGGCAGGAATAACGCCAGATGGTCCTTTGAAATCCAGTGCCCTCGGCAATACATTCTTCGTTCCAGCGGGAGACCACAGAACCAGGCTGGCAGACTCATATTCACCCGCACAAGCTGCAATCGATGCCTTTCCCATAACGATACCGGCCAGCTCTCCAGCTTCCGGCAGCACCATCTTTCTGGAAATCGGATCGGTGGAGTAGACTACGAACTTATTGGTTGTAACTCTGCCATCCTTTATTCCGGCCAGAATGTCGGTAACTCTGTTTGCCCACATTCCGGCATTCTCGACAGCCTTCGGATATTCTGCACCCAATGGATTGGATTTCCTTGCAGTATTCACTGCAGCCAGGCCACGTCCAATCACTGCTGTCAGGTCTTTCTTCCATTCAGAGGTTCTGGAAGTTACAGGAAGAGTATCCAGCTGTTTTTTAGCAGCAGAGAGTTTTTTAGCGTAGCCATCCAGCCTTATAACTGTCTGATACTCCATCCTTGGAGTAAGGTCAATTACTTTGACAGCGGTCATTGCAGTAGTAGTCTCTGCATTTACATCAAGGAAGAATTGAACTGTAATAGTTGAAGCTTCGGCTGGTATCCAGTCATTGATTAGCACATTATGCGGAGTCCATTCCCCGCCATCGCCGAATATGGACTGATTAGCACACAGAAACTTCCCCTGTTCATCGAACGCATCAATTCTGAGGAACATCGAGCTGGTACCGGAAAGTCTGCGAGTCTTGAAAGTTACCGCAATGGCATGCCGGGGATTGATCTGTATCCTGTCCTTGGTAATCAAATTGATATACCCGGTGTTGGAGACTGCTTTTACAAATGGAATACTACCGGGTGTTGCAGGCTCCAGGCTCCATCCCGAGTTGATGGTCCACTTATCCAGATTGCCTGAAGTGAAATCATCACTAAGCAGGATTTTCCCGGGAGGCTTGGGTCCATCAATCTTTTTCAGATCGTTCTGAACATCACGCATGACATCAGAAGCCAAATTCGCGTAACAAGATATACTAACTGAGAAACATAACAGCAGGAATATGATGAATAAGCTAATTCTACCTGCTAATCTAATGGACATATTGAGCCTCCGTATGCTTTATAAACTGGCTGTGAGAACGATCCACTGAATACTATTTGAGCTGCAATGAATCTTCAGTAAACTGGTGGAACTCTATCGGGCAGCCGTCAGGATCTGCTGTCCAGAACTGCCACGCCCCATCCGCGCCCAGCATTGGTTCACCTCGTGTGACTACTCCAGCAGCAGTAAACTCTGCATATGTTTTCTGAATGTCATCAACCTGGAAGCACATATGCACCGGTCCTGATGAACAGTCCGGAGTCAGTGAACATATTCCTCCGGGAAACAGCTCAAGGAATTGCCCTTTAGCTACCTCAATATACACCAGCATTAATTCGCCAGCCTGATTATTCAGCCGAAAGCTTTCTTTCAGACCAAGTTGACGAGTATAGAAGTCGAGTGATCTCTCCACGTCGGTTACTCTCATTGCAATATGTGTGATACCTGTTATCATCTTATTACTCCTGTATTTCTATCTAACCGTAAGAACTAATACGTTCCTATTACTACTTCATTTAATAGACGTACCAATGCTGCCGTGACTATTCTACTTCCCAATCAGTTGAAATATCAACATAACGCCTGTTGCAGGAAATCCGGGCTTGTGGTAAAATAAAGTCCTTATACGGGCCCATAGCTCAGCGGTAGAGCGGGCGGCTCATAACCGCTTGGTCCTTGGTTCGAATCCGAGTGGGCCCACCATGCTTTTTAACATCCAGTTTCCCAATTCACATCCCCCTGCCCCCCTTCAAAAGGGGGAATCACATAACCTCACCACAATAACAAGTTATATAAGTACACCTGCCCAATTCCCCCTTAGAAGGGGGGCAGGGGGATGTGATCTGGAATCTGGATGTTTAATAAAATTGCTGCAGTCTGACTTCAGCAGATAGAGGGAATATGCGAGCATCTAATCTTTTCTTTCCAACTCTCAGAGAAGTTCCAGCGGACGCGGAGATCATCAGCCACAAACTGCTGATGCGTGCCGGTTTCATCCGCAAAGTGGCAGCAGGCATCTACGATTATCTGCCTTTGGGATATAAAGTCCTCAAGAAGATAGAAAAAGTCGTCCGTGAAGAGATGGATGCCCAGGGAGCCCAGGAACTCTTGATGCCGGCATTGCTGCCTGCGGAGCTCTACCAGGAAACCGGCCGGTGGAATCTGGATGTCCTCTTCCGTCTTAAAGACCGCGGCGATAGGGATATGTTGATTGGTTTCACACACGAAGAAGTCGTCACCGACATAGTCCGTCGAGATGTCCGCAGCTACAAACAGCTTCCCTTAAATCTCTACCAGATACAGACAAAGGGACGAGATGAAGCCAGGCCACGAGGTGGATTAGTCAGAGGCAGAGAGTTTGTAATGCTGGATGCCTACAGCTTCGACCGTGGATGGGATGACCTCGACCGTGCCTATGACAAGATGTTCACCGCATTCAGCAGAGTATTTGCACGCTGCGGGTTAGACCCTCAGGTAGTAGAAGCTGAGTCCGGCGCTATCGGTGGTAAAGAAAACCAGGAATATATGGTCCTCACCGAAGCTGGCGAAGACTCCATACTGCTCTGCCCGGACTGTGGATACGGAGCAAATGCTGAGCGCTGCGCAATTGGTGAGCGAGAGATTCCCGCTCCTGCGTTTGAACAGCAGCCTCTGGCATTAGTCGATACTCCTGATGTCCGGACTATTGAAGATGTCGCTAAATTCCTCAAAACCCGTGTAACCAGACTGGTCAAGACCCTTGTATGCAAGTCTGGTGACCAGGTAGTAGTGGCGTTGATTCGTGGAGATAGAGACCTTAACGAAGCCAAGCTCGCGCGAGCTATGGGAGTCAAAAAAGTCGAGATGGCAGACGCGGAGACAGTAGAAAAAATCTCTGGAGCTGCAGTCGGCTTTGCTGGTCCTGTTGGACTAAAGGGTGTAAAGATTATTGCCGACCGGGAGATCGCTGGTATGGTGAACTTTGTAGTCGGTGGCAACAAGACAGATACACACTATACAAACGCGAATTTAGTCCGTGATTTCAACGTCGATACATATGCCGACCTTCGGGTTGCAACCGCTGGAGATGCCTGCCCCAAATGTGACAGCGACCTCATAGTTAAAAGAGGAATGGAAGTTGGGCATATCTTCAAGCTGGGAACTCTCTACTCCGAAGCAATGAACGCCAAGTTCCTGGATGCTGAGGGCAAAGAGAATCCATTCATTATGGGATGCTACGGGATGGGAGTCAGCCGAATGCTGGCAGTCGTGCCTGAAGTCTCAAATGATGAAAACGGAATGATCTGGCCAATCTCCATTGCACCGTTTGAAGCAGTAGTTATGCTGTTGAATCCTGAAGACGAAGCCCAGTGCCAGGCTGCTGTGAGAATTTATGAAGAACTGCAGCAGGCCGGAGTTGACGTTCTTTTAGATGAGAGGGATGAGCGCCCGGGCGTTAAGTTCAAGGACTCAGACCTGATCGGGATCCCTATTCAGGTAGTCTGTGGAAAGTTCGCAGCTGAAGGAAAAGTAGAAGTTAGAATGCGGGCAGACAAGACTAAGAACGATGTCCAAATAGACGCCGCTTCAGCCGAAGTATTAGAACTCCGCAGAAAACTATATTTAGAGATTCAAGAAAAAGCTCAAGCTTTCGGTTAGTGAACTAGTAAGACTGATAAGACTAATACGACCAATAAGACAAATAGGACGCACGTTGTCCTATTTGTCCTATTGGTCGTATAAGTCTTATTCTCTAGAGATCCTATTCTCTGTTAGTATTATTGGCTCTGTTGCGCTCTATTCCGCCCACTCAAAAGCTGCTTTGCGATCTTCCCAGGGAGCCGGCTCCGGGATCCCGAAAACTTCGCGTTTGCGCTTCAGATAGTATTTGTAGTTCTCAAATGTCACATCCGGTGGACATCTATGGTCAACGTGGGGGATGAACCCGCCTTCTTCTACCATCGGTCTAAGGCGTTCTAACTCCTTGTCGATCTCTTCTTTACCTGCTATCAACCTGGTTTTATCAACCCCACCGATCAGCTTGATGTCCTTGCCGCACTCTCTACGCATCATAAATGCATCGGTTCCTCCCCGAACTTCCAGAGGAAACATGCAGTTGACCCCTCCTTCCAGCCAGAGCTTATAAACAACATTGATATTTCCGTCACAGTCTACGATACTGAACATACAGCCATTTTCTTGCAGCAGATCGGTTATACGCTTATATCTTGGGGTTAGCCACTTTGCAAACATAGTAGGGGAGATTATAGGCCCATGATTGAATGCCATATCCTCCCAGAATGCAGCATAATCGAATTTCACACGGGTTACTATCTGCTTGAGCAACTGGTAATAGAACTCCGTACAGTATTCAATCATCTCTTCGATCCATATCGGATCGTCCATACAGGCCATCGCGATATTCTCAAAACCCATCCAGTCCCGCAGTCTGCCGAACAGACTCCCAGCACCGGTCATAACTGGAACAGTGGACTTCTCCAGGCGCTTCACATGCATTTCGAAGTCTTCAGCAGAAGGCATCCGTGTAGGGTCTGTCCAATCCAGTCTCTTCTTAAACTCATTCCAGTCAGCCCTGGTCTCAATAGGGAACTTCAGATAGTGGGGAATAGTTGAAGCGCCGTCTTTGTTGATAACCTTCGTTGCACCATCGTAGTCGAGTATAGTCCGATGCCGGTCGTCTTCACTGATAACTTTATACTCGAACCCAGGCTTGAGATCCCCGTTAAATGGAAACCCGTCAGCCTGCTCAAATCCGAAATAAACATCAGCTTTGGGAATATTATCGATACACTTAGGCAATCCCTGAGCGTGCCAAACAGGAAAAGTCTCCTCCCAATAGCCAAATTCAACATCAGGAACATGGTCAACCGGCTGGAAGTTCATACACGCCAGCCATCTCTCTCTGGAATTCATGTATTGTCTTTCTCCTTTATTAGTTTGAATTCTGATTACTTTGTCATCCTGAGCTCCCAAGTTGGGGTGCCAACTTATTTCAATTAGAAACCTGTATTAGTCTTGGGAAGCCAAAATTGTGGTGCGGGCTTCTAGCCTGCCATCCCTTCGCTCCAAACAGAATCTCTTTCCACCAGTAAATAAGCCCGACTGCCCCCGGTTTCCTTAAAGAACGAACGAAACGCTTTCCCTTAACCTGCAAGATAATGACGACAAAATAACCTATTCCGCGAAATCCACGCAATTCCGCGTAATCCGCGATTCAAAAGCCAAATTGTGGTGCAGGCTTCCAGCCTGCTCTCCCTTCACTCTACCGGTAAATTAACCCCTATTATCCTGACTTCATATGGTGCAAGTCCAATCTGAGGCGCCGGTTCAGTCTTTGATTCATCCATAGGCACACCCACACTCAGGCTGCTCCAGTCAGCAAGCCTGTGTTTGCGTGTCAAAGAGAGCCATATGCCTGGTTCATTCAACGGCAAATCAACCATAATCGTCTCTTCGCTCGGATTTATCAGGATAATAAACCCTGACTCATCCAGGAAATGCGCGTGGGCATCGACTATTTCCCCATCAGGCTCGGACAACATATGCCGGTAATCCGGGAAGTACCTGCCAAAATCTTTCATAAATGCTTTCGCACTCTTGACTGCATTAGCAGATTCCTCATCAGGTGCCAGGCTTTCGAGAAGTTCCATTTCCTCTTTTCTAAGCAGCCCAATCAGGGACAGCACTATATGCAGGTACTCACCTCTGCTGAGTCTTGCAGCGCCATTTAGCCATCCATACAAATCAGACGAATCCATCCACGTGATCGGTGTCTGCCAGCCGAGGTTATATATCTGTGCCCGCAGAGCCGCAGCAGACTTAGCTCCAATCGGTTCATCAGGAGGCGTCAGCATTACGGGCTTAGGCTTACACTCTAATACCCTTGCCCGGCGATAGACATAGAACCCATATTCCGGTAACCCGCGATATGCCCCCAAAATAGCAGGTTCAGTGGTCACAGGACTCTCTGTAGAACAATTCAAAGTCTGAGTGACCGTAAACCGGTTCTCTATGTTGCAGATAACTTCAGACTCTTCAGCAGGAGAGATCGCAAATATGCCTTCGGTGCAACCCCAGAACTCAACAACTGAATCCGAATATTCTCGATAACGGAACCTGGTGTTTTCCTGTTTTCCGCGCTCAGTTGATGCAATCGGGCGGATACTCTCAATCATTCCCGTCAGCTGCAGGTCTTCAAGGATAACTTCTCCGATCTCCCAGCCGAGTAGCGAACCGATTTCCAGCCACTTGCGCATCCGGTCTTCACCTGCTCTGGCTTCGTATAAGAGTACTACATCCAGAGTCTCTCCGGAAACTTCAGCAGATAGAGCAAACCGCAGCTGTTTAGCTTCATCAGTCCAAACAGGTGTTGACACTCCTACAAACTCAAACTCAGAAGACAGAAGCGTTAATTCTTCATAAGGGCTGGTCAGTTCAATGGAGAATTCGTTTTCAGATTCAACCAGGTATTCCTCACCATTAACCACATTCATCAGGCTGGTAGTCGTAACCGCACCGCCTAAACGGATAATCCGCCGGTGGATCCACCCGTTTCCGAGCTCGTATATCCCCCCGTTCTCAGTCTCCTGAGCAAAACCTATACAGACCTTGTGGGTCGGTGTTATTTCATCTTTCAAATCAATCTACCTCGTGTCTGGATATTGGAAGTTGGATATTGGAGACTGCTGGCATTTCTACTCGCCACATCCCCTTAAAGCAGTATTCTACGAATACACTTCTTGTTTCAGGCTCTATCCAGACTACATGAATATTGTAACAGATTAATAGTATACACCTCGTATGAGCATTGGATAAACACATCGCAAATATCTTCAGATCTCCTTTCATACGGGACGGTTGTATCATTTCGCGTGCTTTTGCGTATTTAGCGGTTCTTTTCCCTGAAAATCTGTGTAAATCTGCGAAATCTGCGGATAAATATTATTTGATGCATACCCCGCGAGGACCCTGGTATTCATTGACAAAGGAAAAACCCTTAGCGCAGTCGAATTATATAAGGTTGACTGAAACCGGGGTAGAATTCCAACATCCAACTTCTAAACACGGGGGGCTCGTGCATTGGCTGATGTAGATAAGATATTATTCGCTGCAAATCGTGCTTGTGAGGCTGCAATTGCTGCCGGGGCTGATTTTGCCGACGTAACTGCATCCAGCGGCAAGTCGCTGAGCGTTGTGCTGGAGTCCTGTGCAATCAAGACCTGTGATGCTGGGATCGGCGGAGGGTTGTCTGTCAGGGCCATATACAAAGGCGGAACCGGTTGGAGTAGTGTAGACAGTGTTGATCCTGAAGATGCTGCCAGAGCCGGTGAAAACGCAGGCAAATTGGCCAGACTGGCTGAACCAGACCCCGATTTCAAGAGTCTCCCAGGCCCAGCAGAGAATTACCCGCAGATCGATGGTTTATTTGATCCGCGAATTGGTGAATATGGCATAGACAAACTGGTCAAGGTTGCATTGCAGAATATTGAAGCTGCACTGGCAGTCAACAGCAGCACAATTGTATCCGGTGAGTTCTCGACCAGTTCTGCACTGAGCTGCCTGGTTAACTCTCTCGGAATCCGCTATGCCAAAGAGGCATCATACATCGGTGGGCACATAATGGCTGTTATTAAAAATGGAGAGGATGTAGGCAGTTTCTACGACTTCGATTCCGCCCGCAGCCTTGATGATTTTGACCCGGAAGGCATAGGGACATCGGCTGCAAAAGAAGCTGAGAAATTCCTGGGCGCAAGAAAACTGGATACTGCAAGGCTGCCGATAATCCTCGGTCCGCTGGCCGGTCATTCACTCTTTGGAACCATTGCTGGAAACCTGGATGCAGAGAGTGTGCTGCGTGGACGTTCATTTATGGCAGGTCTGGTCGGTAAAAAAATTGCTTCAGATATAGTAAGCATCACCGATGATCCCTGGATTCCACGTGGGTTGAGTTCAAGAATCGTTGATGGAGAGGGATATCCCACTAAGCCATTGGTCCTGGTTGAAGATGGAATTCTGAAGACCTATTTATATGGATCATATTCAGCAGGCAAAGCCGGAGTGGAGAATACCGGCCACGGGTCAAGAGGCGGCAGCGCTTCCCCAAGCAACCTGGTTCCCAAATTAGGCAGCAAGACAATGGCCCAGATGATTGCAGAGACCAGCGAAGGGCTGTATCTAAACATGGGTAGAATAGGTCCTGACGGCACTACCGGAGATGTCTCCAGCGCTGTGGATTTTGGATTCAAGATCGAAAATGGAGAACTTGCATACCCGGTTGCTTCCTGTATGATAGGTGGGAGCTTCCTGGAAATGCTGCAAAACATAGACTGCATATCCAGCGACTACCGAAAAGAACCAGGCATGATAATGCCCGCAGTAAGAATCCAAGACGTCCTGGTAGCCGGCGCAAGATAACATAACAATGTAATAGCATCCGCAATTCCCCCTTTGAAGGGGGGGTAGGGGGATGTGAATCCAAGCATTACGAATAATACGAGCCAGTAGTCACATCTCCTGCCCTCTTCAAAGGGCAATATGAATTATCGTTATAAATATTGTGAATCTTGTTAATCCTGTCTAAAATATTTGTTCTAGTCATGTAACATCAAATTCTCGGAGGCATAAAATTGAGTCAATCACTTGCGGCGGTTGTGATGGCCGCGGGTAAGAGCACCAGGATGAAATCCGCGCTACCCAAAGCAGCACACAAGATCTGCGGAAAACCGGTTACAGGTTGGGTAGTCGATGCATGTAAAGATGCAGGGGTTTCGGAGTGCGTAGTAGTTGTCGGTTATGAAGCAGAACTGGTCAAGGAAGCCCTTGGGGCAGACCTTAGGTACGCATTGCAGGCACAGCAGCTGGGCACAGGACATGCGTGTATGCAGGCGGTTCCGGAACTTTCATCCGACGTTCAACATGTGCTTGTTGTCCCGGGAGACACTCCCCTTATAACTAAAGAGGCCCTGAAAACTCTTATCGATACCCATATTTCTCAAGGAAACGCAGCCACTCTGTTGACCGCTGTTCTGGAGGATGCAGGGCATTATGGCAGAATTCTGCGTGATGAAAATAATGCAGTCGAATGCATCCGGGAAGCCAAGGATTGCTCAGCCGAGGAACTTGCTATCGGTGAATTCAATGTCGCAATATACTGCTTCGAACTGAGTGCACTCCGCGAAAAGCTCAGTCTGCTCAAGACCGATAACGCCCAGGGTGAATACTACCTTACAGATGTAATCTCACTCATGTATAATGATGGTCTAAAAGTAGTCCCCGTAGTCTGTCCGGATTATGAAGAGACTCTGGGCATAAACAATCGTATCGAACTGGCAGAAGCTGGAAGAGTCCTCAGAAAACGGATTGCAGAAAAGCACATGCTGGCAGGTGTATCTATCGTTGACCCCGCAGCTACCTATATCGACTGGAATGTAGAGATCGGGAATGATACCACAATATATCCAGGCTGTGTGATTGAAGGCGATACTCATATAGGATCAAACTGTCAGATTGGTCCATTTGCTCACCTCAAGTCCGTGACTATTGCCGATGGAAGTGCAGGATAAATTGAAGTTAATCGTAGGTCTGGGCAACCCCGGAATGCAATACGCCCACACGCGGCACAACGTAGGCTATGATGTTGTAGATTTACTTGCCCGCAGGTACGGTATAGTTCTGGCTACCAGAAAATCCCAGGCTTTGGTAGGTGAGATTAAGATACATGATGAACGCGTGTTACTCGCCAAACCAACAACCTTTATGAACCTGAGCGGGGATTCGGTATCATCACTGGTCAAACGCAACAATATCAATCCCGATGATTTGCTTGTAGTATATGATGATTTAGACCTGCCATTGGGTAAACTAAGAATCAGACCGAGTGGCTCCGCTGGTGGGCACAACGGGATGAAGTCAATAATAGCCCGGTTGGGGTCCAACGAATTTCCACGTATACGCATAGGTATTGGCCGTGAAGGTGATGCTATTGGGCATGTTCTCTCTCGTTTCAACAAAAAGGAAAGAGAGCACATGAACTATGCCATCGATAGAGCTGCCGATGCCGCCGAAGCCATTATTATAAACGGTTTGGAGAACGCTATGAATGCTTTCAATCGTTCTCAAGAAGAGGAGAAATAGAAACAATGTCCAAACAATTCATAAATCTACCAATAGCTCTGGATTGCAAGTATCTGAAACCATGGATTACACCTGATGCTATCAAATCCCGGGCAGACATAATAGCCTTTGCCGATCAGAGACTGCGCAGCGGTGAGTGCCCCGGAGCAGAATTTACCGGCTGGATCAAACCGGACGGTATACTGGCCTCCGAAGAGATACTCCGCCTCAAAGCCGCAGCCAAAAGACTCTCTGAAGAAACAGATGTACTGGTTGTGATCGGTATCGGTGGTTCATATCTCGGAGCCAGAGCAGCAATCGAAGCTTTGGCTGATGATCCTGATAAAGTCGTATACGCCGGTCAGAACATATCCGCCCACTACATAACCAGGCTCCGCAAATCCCTAAAGGGCAAAAGAGTAGCAATAAACGTAGTCTCAAAGTCCGGGACCACCACCGAACCGGCAGTTGCCTTGAGAATTCTCAAAGACCTTGTCCCTGAGGACGTCGCAAGCAAACACATAGTAGCAACAACCGATGAGAAAAAAGGTGCCTTGCTCAGTCTTGCCAATGCCAATGGATGGGAAACATTTGTAGTGCCGGATGACATCGGGGGACGCTATTCGGTCCTGTCAGCTGTTGGCCTGCTGCCGATCGCATATGCCGGAGTAGATATCGATGCGTTCGTAAAAGGTGCTGTCGACTGTGCAAAGCTTGTAGCTACCGATCCGAATCCTCTTCACAATCCTGCATACTTCTATGTTCTTGCTCGCAACATCCTGCTGGGCCAGGGATATGGGATAGAGCTGATGTCCTCATTCGAACCCAGATTGCACTATATGGCTGAATGGTGGAAGCAGCTCTACGGAGAGAGTGAAGGCAAGGACAATCTGGGGATGTTCCCTGCATCCGTTGATTTCACAACTGACCTGCACTCGCTGGGCCAGTATGTTCAGGAAGGCCGCCGGGTAATTGCCGAGACATTCCTGATCGTAGATGAAGGAGAACCTTCCGTAACTGTTCCCAAGTGGGATGAAGACACTGATGGAATGAACTACCTGGCAGGCCGTGAGATGAGCTATGTAAACTCCAAAGCCTACGAAGCCACCGCCCAGGCCCACTACGAAGGCAGCGTCCCCAACATGACCATCCACCTGGAAAAACTGGATGCCAGAAGCCTGGGTGCTCTGATGTATTTCCATGAAATAGCCTGTGCAGTGAGTGGACTGGTCCTGGGAGTAAACCCCTTCAACCAGCCTGGAGTAGAAGCCTACAAGAAACACATGTTTACCCTACTAGGCAAACCCGGA
This sequence comes from Abditibacteriota bacterium, assembly GCA_942493375.1. GTDB lineage: Bacteria > Armatimonadota > UBA5829 > UBA5829 > UBA5829. The sequence goes on from OW818698.1 coordinate 3,828,119, forward strand.
GCCACCACCGAAGGCGAAGCCACCCCAGACCCGGAGTACATTAGTTTCTAGCATGAGTTCCTAACATGGGTTAGAACCTATGTTTCTAATCAACAAACCCGTTCACCCTGAGCAAGTCGAAGGGTGAACGGGATTCACAATCCGCGTCAAAATTGTGGTGCGGGCTTCTAGCCTGCGGCCCGCTCGGGTGCAATTTGCAATTACACCCGAAAGAGAACGTGATCAAACAAAATAGCTGACTAACCACTTCCGTTCACCCTGAGCAAGTCGAAGGACGAACTGATAATCCATAAACTGTCTAATATTTTCGACAATATGTCATTCTGAACGCAGTGAAGAATCTGCTTTGTGGATAACATGAGCAATCCCATTATAGTTACTAAGTATCACGGTGCCCATTCCATTACCCATGAATAATGAACTGTATGGGCTAGTCCAACTTCACAACCATCTTGCCGATGTTTTCTCCGTGGAACAGACCGATAAACGCCTCTGCTGCCTTCTCGATTCCTTCCACAACCGTTTCTTTGTTCTTTAGTTTACCGGCCTGGTAGTAACCACCGACTTCCTTCTCAAACTCACCCCGGTGCTCCTGCCAATCACCGACGATAAATCCCTTCATAGTAAGCCGTTTGGTAACCATATAAAACAAATTGGATGGGCCGGGTTTTGGCCTCTGTTCGTTATATCGCGATATACTCCCGCATGCAATAATCCTGCCAAGTATCCGCATTGCTGAGAGGGCTGCTTCCAGAGTCTCGCCGCCGACATTGTCAAAATAGACATCGATCCCGGTAGGTGCTTTCTGGTTGAGTTGTTCAAGAACAGGAGAATCCTTATAATTGAAAACACTGTCAAACCCGCATTCTTCCAACAGAAACTTTACCTTCTCGGGTGAACCAGCTGAACCAATCACCTGGCACCCTCTAAGTTTGGCCAATTGCCCGGCAACATTTCCCACAGCTCCTGCAGCTCCCGAAATGTAGATAACATCTCCGGCCCTAACCTCAACCAAATTCAGCCCGACCCAAGCTGTCATTCCAGTCATACCAAGAAGCCCCAGGTAAATAGAGAGTGGTTGAACACTGCGGTCGACCGGATACAGTTCACCAGGAGAAGCAATAAAGCATTCCTGCCATCCATGAAATGATGTCACCGCATCCCCCGGCTTAAATGCCTCCGAACGTGATTCCACAACCTCCCCGACCGCACCGCCGTTGAGTGGTTGACCAATCTCAAACGGTGCCGCATAGGATTTACCGGGGTTCATCCGTCCGCGCATATACGGGTCAACCGACATAAAAAGGTTGCGGACCAACACCTGATCGTCCTGCAGTGCCGGCAGTTCAACCTGAGCCAGATTAAAGTTATCGATAGTTGGCAATCCTCGGGGATGAGAAGCCAACCGAATCTCGCGACTTATTGTATTAGCCATGATTGCCTCCGTGTATTGGTTACTGACAAGTCGCTAGATTATACCCATCTATGATGTGATTCTATCGATCTCCTCCCGCACAATACCTACCCATGATTCCAACTTGGCTTTGTCATTATCGATTGAACTAAGGTCTTTCAGTACTATTTCAACCACACACCCGGACATCCTCTCAAGCGCCGACCGGATTTCGTTTCTGACACACTCCGGTCTAAACTCACCAGCTAGCATCGCAGGATTAGGTTTCCAGGAGATGATATACTTGTCCTCAAGTTCTCGCACAGCTGCATCAATATCGCACCAGGGACTCACCGAAACTCTCCGCAGGTTTGGTATGAGTCTCTTCAACATTTCAAACTTACGTGTATAAGGTTCACAGCAACCGTATGAAACGAGTCCACACTGCTCCAGTATAGGCATCTGATAATTCAACAAAAACTCTTCATGCTGCTCGGGGGAGACATGAACAAACTCCTGAGCAAGTCCAAACCCCCACAGATCTTTCAATCGGACATGTTCCCCGTCAAAATCCTCAGAAGGCAGTTCATGTGTATATGAAATCCCTCCGGAGTCAGTATAGTGTCCACTATTATTCAAAGTCAGATTGTTAGCCTGTTCAAGCTGCTTCGTAATATCTATAAACGCTCCGGATATAAACCCCATCAACTCATGGACCCACTCAGGCCGATCATACATATCAACCATCAGCTGCTCAGTGCCCCGCAGAAAACAGGCCTCACTAATATAATTAGCAGCCGGCAGCTGGCCATAGTATTCAACCTGCAGGATGTCGCCAAACAATTCCTGAGTAGCAGAATACTCTTCCCGTTCTATATCCTCAGTAGGTATCAGCTCCGGTCGTTTGAGTTTCTTTATATCATCCGGGTTCTGTATAGGAGGATTCCACGCAAATGCCCCAAAGGAATGCTCCGGCGTATTTACAGTAGTATCCAACCCCCATCCAGTCATCGCTCTGCGCCTGTTGATATACAGTACCGGATCAATAACCAGATCGTCGCACAATGATTTATGCCGGTAGATTAAGTGCCGTAAATACCACTCCCATTGCCTCCAGTAAGGATCGTTTACTTTCAAAATCTCCTTGGGCAAAATCTCAGCCCAGGAAGACTCCGGAAAAACAAGCAGGAGCGGTTTCTTTGATTTCAGCGAACAGTGATCATACCAGACCCGACGTTTCTCATCCTGCACTGATAGAGCAGCAATCTCAGCAACCGTATTTGCCAGTTCACGCAGATAACCCTTCTCAGAACTCGACACCGTCCCCGGCCTGGCGCCATCACTAAAGTCCACAAGATATCCGCATTTTGGAGACAAGATATAGTTGTATGCCATTTGTATCCAGTTATCCCTTCACAACCGCCAATGGCGATAACTCCACTACAGTCTCAATCAGGTCAGCCTGGTCTGCAATGACTGTAACGATATTCTTGTATGCGCTTGGAGCCTCTTCCAGATCATCCTGACCTCTTATTGAATGCAAGATCCCCTGTTCATTCAAAGCTTTGACTTCAGCTTCCAAATCCAGAGACCGAATAGCTTCCTTGCGTCCCATTACTCTACCGGCGCCGTGTGAACAGGACATGAATGAATCCGGATTACCCAAACCTCGCACAATATATGACTTGGTCCCCTGGCTTCCTGGAATGATACCCAGTTCATCTTTTCTTGCACGGGTCGCGCCTTTGCGATGGACCCAAATATTCTCTTTAAAATGATTCTCTATGGAAGCATAGTTGTGATGGATATTTATCGGTTCCTCAAAACTAACATCCGTAAGTATATCAGCAAATGACTCTCTGATGAGACCCGCCATAGTATCGCGGTTGAGCTGCGCAAACTCCAGGCAGTAGTTCATTTCCCTGAGGTAGCATTGGCCTTCATCAGATTCCACAGGCAAAAATGCCAGGTCCCAGCTTGGATCAATACCGGAATACCACTTCGCATTTAAGGTCTTTGCGATTTTATTGTGATAGTCACAGACCTTTTTACCAAGATTCCTGGACCCGGAATGGACCATAAACCAGATAAACCCATCAGAACCTTTCTGGATTTCAATAAAGTGATTCCCTCCCCCGAGGGTTCCCACTTGATACTGCGCAGACTGCAACTCCTTTGACACAACAGGATAACCCCTTGGTGATTTTAGGTTTTCCGATTCATCCTGAGGCATTGATTCTTTCGAGATCACTGGTGTTGAATGATGCTCAAACCCTACAGGAACCCGCTCACGTATCAATCCCAAAATCGACTTCAGATTTTCCGTTGATACTTCAGTCATATCAGTCTTAACTGCCAGCATTCCACAGCCAATATCAACTCCGACTGCATCAGGTATGATAACTCCCCTGGTCCCAATAACTCCCCCGATAGGCATCCCATATCCCGCATGTCCATCCGGAGTCAGCACAACATGGTGAAATACAAAAGGCAGCTGAGCAAGGTGCTCTACCTGCTTAACCATCTCCCCATCAGCATAATAAGCCTCCCGATCCAACCAGACCTTTACTGGAACTATAAAATTGCTGTTTTTGTAGACAAACATTGTGTTGCCCTCTCTTACTTATGAAAATTTAGCGGTGAGATTCCCAAAGCGCGTATTTCCGTGAGCGTCGCGATGCATCTGCTACCACCAGCCAGCCATCCGAGACCCATTTTGATAATAACACTCTGGCCATACGTTCAGAAAGTCCGAGTGCAGCTGCGACATCGTTGGATGTAATAAATTCTTGTCTATTAAATAGTGTAAGCACAACCTGTGCGCGGTGGTTCAGTTTCGGAATGTGTTCGGATTCCTTTGTAGTTGGAGTATTGGAATAATCTAGCGCTTGTTTTTTTGCATTCTCAAATACCTGAGCCAGAGTGTCAGTGAAATATTCAATCCAACTCGTAAGGTCAGCGTCCGCGCGTCCCATATAGTAATTATGATGCCCTCCTACATCCAAAGCACCATAATAAGCTTCTATATCTTTTGAGTGGTACTCTTCAAGTGAGAATATTCCTCCAAGACCATATCCGCAGCGCTGTAGAATCAGAGTTGCCAGCAGACGTGCTGTTCTTCCATTGCCATCGTAGTAAGGATGGATTGTTACAAACTGGTAGTGTGCAAGTCCGGCAATAATAACCGGCGGGATCTTATCAAGTATAGCCTCGTGAATCCACTTGACCAATTCTGACATCAGAATTGGAACATCATGTGCTTCCGGTGGCATATAAACGATGCTGCCGTTGGAGGAATCCCGAATCACATTCTGACCTGTTCGATACGGCAATACACCATTTCTCTTACCATTCATAACAATACCAGCTAGGCGTTGAATAGTATTCTCTACAATTGGTCGTTTCTGTGCAACTAAATCTTCGATATAGGTTAATGCCTCCCAGTAGTTACGGACTTCACTTACATCACGTTCCCGGCCATGGAACACCCTTCGGCGACCGGTTATAACGTCTTCCGCTTCTTCCAGAGTAAGTCTGTTACCTTCGATACGTGTGGAATAATGGGTCGCCCGAATCCTTGCCTGCCGGGAAAGATCCGCAATAGCTCCAGGCGGCAGGCCTGCATTATCCACAATCACTCGTGCTGCTTCAATAGCAGTTAAGTGATTGACGATCTTATTGGTCAGTATATAGTTAGGTGTCCATATTGGATAATCCATAAAAAAGCACCATTATTGCCGATAACATCAGAGTAATTGCCGTTGTATTGCCGATAAAGTTTACCATAACCAGCGATTCTAATAAACATATTATCTGAAGTAAATACTCAACCAAGCTCAATTAAGCATTGAAGTAGACAAAACTACCGATAATAATTGCTGCTAAATTGCCGATAACCCATAAAATAATTGCCGATAAAAAAATACTTGACATCTCCGAATCACTGTATTAGTATAGTGATACAGTGGAGGGTGCAGGATGTTGAAAGTTGATGTTGGTAGTTCGGTACCGGTCTATTCGCAGATTATCAATCAGATAAAACATGCGATAGCATCCGGTGTGCTCAGGACAGGTGACCCTCTCCCCTCTCTCCGGGATATGGCTAAAGAACTCAAAGTTAACCCGAATACAGTTGTTAAGGCCTACAGGGAGCTGGAACTGACAGGTCTGGTGGAGACAAGTCCCGGCAAGGGCACCCGTGTCAGCAGCAGCATTACTGCCTTTTCAGAATCTCAGCGCCGTGAAGAACTCCTAAAGCTTGCCGAACAAATCGCTACAGAAGGCTACCACCTTGGTGCCGACCCTGAAGAAATAATCGATGCAGTTAAGACCAAACTGAATGATATGCTTTCAGAATTTGAAGACAGAGATATGCGAATGGAGAAGAATCATGAGTAGTTTACAGTGTGCTATTGAGACTCGTGACCTGGTAAAGCTTTATGGTAGAAAGACAGCAGTAGACCACCTCAACCTGAGCGTCCCAACCGGGAGCGTTTTTGCATTTCTCGGTCGAAACGGATCAGGTAAAACCTCAACGATCAAGATGATGCTCAATATGCTTGACCGCAATGGAGGTGATATCTCTGTCCTCGGGATGAATCCTAAGAAAAAGGACTTCGATATCAAGCGCCGGGTCGGTTATGTTGCGCAGGACCAGGTTATGCTGGACTGGATGACTGTCAAACAGATTCTCTGGTTCTGCTCAGGGTTCTATCCGACCTGGGACAAAGCGTTGACTGATCAGCTGATAAATGACCTGGAGCTCCCGCTGAATGAAAAACTGCGCAACCTCTCGCGTGGGACCCAGGCCAAGGTCGCCCTGATGCTGTCAATGGCGTTTCGTCCTGAACTTCTCATCCTGGACGAACCCACCGCCGGGCTCGATGTAATAGTCCGCCGCGATTTCCTGGAAGAGGTAATCGATCTAATTCAACAGGAAGGCCGGACCGTCTTTTTCTCCTCACACCTGGTGCACGAAGTAGAACGTGTAGCTGACTGGGTCGGGATCATAGATAATGGCCGAATGATCGCCTGCTGTGAGATCGAAGCGCTAAAGAACCAGGTCAAGCGCCTGACCCTCACTTTCAATGATAATATCCCTCCGGATATCAAATTGGATGGAACGATCAACTACAAATCCATCGGCCGCCAGGCCTACATAACCATCCGCGAACACTCCGACCAAATCATTGCACAAACCAAACAATACCAACCTCAGACCATTCAAGTCGAAGACCTTTCGCTGGAAGACATCTTCATAGCCCTGGTAGGCGAAGGAGGATAACATGAAGCGCCTGATATGGAAAGAACTCCGCGAGAATATCTGGATGATGGGTGTGACATTGGTGGTTTCGGTAATGCTCATTTTGTTCTATTGTTATCGGGGCAACAGCTTTCCGCTATCTCCCAGCGATTTAGTTCTAGTGAATATTATGTTTGCAGTATGGGGAGCGTTGCAGTCATCACATAAAAAGGAGAGATCCATTCAATTCCTGCCACTTCGATGGTGGAATACAGCATTAATCAGATTATCCATTGGTACAATTTGGGTTTGGTTTTGTGCAGCCTTAATGTGTCTTGTGGGATATCATTTCTCTGTCTCTATTTCTGTATACTCGTTTTTTTACGTTAGTGGAATGGTGCTTAGTTATACGGTTGCCTTACTTGCAGGAATGTTGTGGAATGCGGGATTTAGTGGAATACTGGGGGCTGTTGTAGGCGTATTTGGATGGAAATATCTTGCTAATCCGTATTTCTTAACTCACGAGGACATGCGCTATTTTACAGCCAGTACTTCAGGACTATGTCTGGTATTGAGCTGTATGGTGATAGTCTTTGCTTGTTTGAAAACACGGGCATACAGCATCAAGTCTCTTCGAATTGCTGCGATAATATGTGTTGCTCTTCTAGTTGTTGCAATTCAATATGGAGGTGGAATTGATACAGCAGCAGATATAAAACATGGACAATTTAAAGCTTGTGAATCTCATCTTTTAGGTAGGGTAGCTTATGTTACTGATGGCTACGAGGTTGAAATCATAACTGGCTATCGTACACGTAGCAGAAGAACCTATAAACTGCATACAGCGGATATTGATGGTAAAAATAGTAAAATAATAGCCAGAGGATATTGGGCTTATCCGATATTGTGGGCAGCTAATGGAGAATTGATCTATACAAAATCTGTTGGCAAGAAGTTTATCTCTCGTTTATGTGCATGGTCGACACATACTGGAACTAGTAGAGTGATTACTGATTTACCTATCATTTCTACGGGTATAGACGGCAAGGCTATATTTGGAGTGAATGGCGAATATTTAGCCATTGTTTGTGTAAAACGTAATGTGTTAAATCAACCAAAATGGGATGATTTGTGGATAATTAATCTAAACACCGGAGCAAAGCGTCTTGCTTATCCGTACATTGAACTGGATATCCAACCGATTGTTCGCAAAGGAAAGCTATACTTAAGACAATATAACGAATGGACGGAGATATCCTTTGAGGGCGGTTTAGCTCACCAAGTCAGTGCACTTCCTGAAATGACAGGAGTTGAGTAGAGATGAAAAAGCTGTTTGTAAAGGAACTACTAGAAATATACTGGTATCTATTACTCGGAATGCTCATTATTGGTAGTCTGATTCTTCTTGGGGATACATTAACATTTATGCGTCGTAGTTTTAGCTTAAAGTATATTGTAGTAGCAATTCCATGTTGTACAGGTTTGGCAATGTACGCGCGAGAAAACCATACAGGTTCACTGGATTTTATGCTATCCAGACCAATTAAGTGGTGGTGGGTATACCTTACGAAGCTACTGGTTGGAATATTGTTTTGTACGATTCTAACCGCATTCGCTGCATTACTCTATTTTACTATAATGCCAGCTGACTACCGTCCTTTTATGCCAATCACTGATTTGTTCAATAGAGCAATGGTTTTGTGGGTTGCACTATTAATCAGCTTCATATGTGGTTTTGCTGTTTCCAGTGTATCTTCGGGATTTGCTGTTGCCATATCCATATTGTTTGGATTATTTATAGCTCGGTCAGTTCTATTTTATAACGTGTACCGCGAGGTAGATTTTGCATACTTGTTATGCTTGCCTGCAATACTAATAGTTGCAAGCATAATCTGTGCCAGGTTGCCACTAGCAGTAAGTTCCTCAAAACGTATGAAAGTATGGTTTATCATCGTTGTTATTGGTTTTTCAGGATATATTGCTGCCAATGTTCTATTTGGTAGCAATAAATTAGAAATGTACACGTACAATAGTGTCACTAGTCCGGATGGTAAGTGGATTGCATACTTAGATGGTAAGAATAAAGTGCCATCAAATAGTCGTGTTGCTTTATGGATGAGTAGTAATGATGGTCATAAATACGAAATTGAACGATGTGTTTCACCGACATTTTTGATGTGGCTCTATGATGGTGACTCAATGCTGTATATAGCAAATAAGAGCACAAAAGCAAAAAATGGACCTGCATGTTTAATGATCGCAAAGCGATCTAATCAATGGCGGGCGGAGGTAATTGCAAAGCTACCGCCACCGGATGCTGAGCTCGAATATTATGGTGGGTTTGACTGGACGTATTCGGTTCCGCCAAAATTGTCACCATCAGCAGCAAAACTGGCATTTGAATATGCAAGTGGATCAATGCAACTAGATACATATTCGAATCTGATCGTTGTAGTTGATATGAATACTCACAAGACATATAGTAATAAACTTGATATTTGTATAGACTTCTGGTGGGTTGATGAAAACCGCATAGCAGTCCAGACAGATAAAAAGATAATCGTTATACCCGCAACTGGCAAGAAAAGGTGAAACCTACTCTTCTCATCCAAAAGCTTGCTTTTCCCCGCTTATCCGTGAATAATATCTTCAAGTGCTGATTTTTACGCGGAGGGCAAGGAAGTGTTTGAGAAAGAGAATATAGATAGAATACTGGAGTTCTACTCCACATACCCCCGATATGCAGAGATTTTGGAGTTACGCAAGCTTAGGGAGTCTGTTGGACATGTTGATAACATTTTTTATGGAGATTCAATAACTTTCGGCTGGCCGGTGCAGGAGTTTTTTCCAAACCATTCAATTCTGAACCGGGGAATCGGTGGGGACAATGTCTATGGACTCTACTATCGTCTCAACGATGATATATTCCCATACACACCCAAAAGAGTCTTCATTCTCATTGGTATAAACCAGATAGGTGAACCCGAAGAACAGATCACCTCGCATATCCTGGCAGTTGCTGACATGATGCGTGAAAATGACATCGAAGTAGGACTTGCGAGTATCCTGCCTTTGCGCGAAGAAGGATGCAATCCTGAGCTCTATGCATTTCAGGACAGGATTGTTCGAATAAACTCAGTCCTTAAAGATGCAGCAGAATCTGGTGATGGATTGTTCTATCTGGATTACTACTCTGCTTTGATTGACTCTACCGGCCAACTGGCCGCCGGGTGTGCCGGTGCAGATGGTGTCCATATAACCTTTGAAGCCTACTGCAGAATGTCAGAAGTAGTGCGTCCACATATAGTTTAATAAACATGAATCTATCGTATAGTAGGCATATCGAAACAAAGAAGAGCAAGCGTAAACGTCGCCTCCGGATATTCCTGGTGGTAATCGTTATATTCACGCTTGCTCTGTTTGTGGAAGAGCTGGATTTTTACTTCCGAAACCCATCTGTCCAATCAAGTGCCCACAATGCGATCTGGCTGCGGCATTCCTGGATAGATAATAAGCACACAGAGGCAGAGTATCGTGATCTTGTAGACAGGTTGCATCGGATGCAAATTGTTGATGTCTACTTCCACGCTGGTCCGCTCGATGGCTATGGTTCAGTCAGCAAAGCTAAACTTGATGGCAGCGCCAGATTGATCCGGATTATTAAGGAACTCGATCCAGGCATCCGTATGCAGCCATGGCTAGGCCAGGTCGCCGAATTCGGCGGAGGTGGCCCGTTGGATCTGAGATCGCCAGAAGTCCGTGCAGAAATAGTTCGTACAGCAGAGAAATACCTTAATGTTGGGGCAGCTGGTTTTCATTTGGACTTAGAGCCAATCTACAGCGGAGACCTGGATTATTTACAATTGCTGCGTGAACTGCACAAAGTAATCAGATCACACAAAGCCATCCTGTCAGTCGCAGCATATAAGCCCGAAGAGTTTCCGGGACTAGAGAGGATGGCTGCACTAATTGCTAAATGTCCGGGTTATTGGAGTAAGGAATACTTCCTGGCGGTTTCAAGGGAAGTAGACCAGGTTGCAGTAATGACTTATGATTCAGCCATCTGGCTGCCAGGTATCTATGGACGAAGTATACAGTGGACTACCCAATGGGCTGTCAATAATGGTGTAAAGGATATTTATATCGGCATACCTACATATGAAAAAGGCGGTCCGGCGCATTTTGCATGGGCAGAGAATATCAACAGCTCAATCAAAGGCCTGAAACTCGGTGTATCCGGCCTTAGTCGAAATGATAGATCCAAGGTAGGGGCTGCCATATTCGCCGAATGGACTACCTCAAAGGAAGAAGAGGAATCATTTATTATAAAATACCTCACAAAATAATTCCTCTGCTGAATGTTCAAACACCAATTCAATACGACTAAAGCGTGAACAATGCAATCAAAATACACACTATGTGCAGGTGTGCTCGAACCCACTATTGACACTTGTCACCAATTGTATTACAATACCTCAGAGTATTAATTTACCGAATATACCATATGAGGAGCTATCAATGCAGAATCGAAAAGGATTTACTCTTATTGAATTGTTGGTTGTCATAGCCATTATCGCTATACTTGCAGCAATCCTGTTCCCGGTTTTTGCCAAAGCCAGGGAAAAAGCAAGACAATCGAGTTGCGCCAGCAACCTGAAACAAATTGGACTGTCAGTTATGCAGTATGCTCAGGACTACGATGAAACCCTGCCAGGTCAGGACATGCCGGAAGGCAACAGCCTGTATGGCAACTATATTGCATACACCTCCATTCCCGATTCCGGATCATGGATCGGACAGCTGAAACCATATCTGAAGAATAGTGACATTCTGCTCTGCCCATCCACTAAAGGTAATGCACCAAATGGTACCGTAGCCGGATCAATGTGTTCTTACATGGCCAATGGTTGTACCTGGTACCAGTCAATGGGTACATTCACTCAGCCTGCAAGCACAATCCTGATGTCTGATGGTGGAGCCAGTTACTTCTGGGCCAGAGGTTATCCAACAGGTGGATATACTCCAGGTGCAGGATTCTGGTTCGGCCATATGTGGGGTTATACCGCACACTCAGAAGGCGGTAACTACCTATGGGCTGATGGCCACGTAAAGTGGTTGAAAACTCCTGCAACAACAAGCGACGCCTGGGACCTCAACTGGGTAGTCAGTAAATAAACTTCTAGTATTACTTTACCGTAAACAGGCACGACCACGAGAACTGGTTGTGCCTGTTTGCATTAAAGTCCATCCCCGGGTAGCAGTTCAGAGTTGCTGGAATTTGTCATCCTGAGGAACAAGGATCTGCTTTTTCCGAATAAAATCAGATCCTTCGTTCCTCAGGATGACAATGCTCCAATATTACTGAACTGTTACCATCCCCCAGCACCATCTTGACTATAACTTATGTAAATGCTATGGTTATCTTGCCTGATTGTTGTATACTAATTTACTGAGACAACAACTCTGTATATACACATACAGTATTATCCTGATATGCTATTTGTGAGGTAGAAAATGCTCCATCCAAACTCGAAATACTCACTTTCATTGTCCTCATTACTCGCTGGTAAGCTGATTCTATCTGCACTTATCATAATCTGGGCTGTGGTTCCAGTGTTCGCCAGCGTTACACCGGCTGAGTTCAACACAAATAGCACATTCGAGGGTACATCCAACAATGGAGTTCCTGCCGGCTGGGAACTGGTGATATCATCCCCAAAAGTTAACCTTGTTCCCGAGATTTCAACAAATCAACCTCAAGCTGGCGTCAAATGTCTCAAACTCACTTGCAACTATCCAAATGAACCCCAGGTATATGGCCTGGTTAGGACCGATATAGCCTGTGAACCGATGACCGAGTATAAGTTCACTATATTTGTTAGGTCTGAGAGCAATGATGGCAGCTGCTGGTTCGGCGGAGGCAGGGAATGGCGATGGTACAATGGTATCCCCATGGGTACATATGACTGGACACCAATGGATGGGTATTACCGCACCGGTCCGGATGAGACAACATTCCCGTTTTTTGTCCTGGCCTCCGGCAATGCAAAGATATATTTAGACTCATTGCAGGTTTCCCGCATGGGGCCGGCTTCAGACCCAACAGTTCGCCCTCCCTACCAGCCTTGGGATTCCTCCCGTCTGCAAAGTGTATTTAATTATATTAAGACAATTACTCCAGCGTTGCGAAAGCGGTTGGAGACGTTAAAGGTATCAGGAGCACATACCGATTATGCACTGAGTAAGCTTTCAATTATTGAAGCTTACATACCTAATGCAGAGAAGAAGATACCGGATGCAAACTACCAACTTGCCTGCACTGCAATGCTGGATGAAATGCAGCAGCTTGTGACTTCGCTGACTAGCGATCTAGATGCACTTACCAAAAATCCCAAATGTGTACCGCAGGTTTACCGTTACCGGACTGGATCGATTACTCCAAGCGGGTATTCTCAAATTGCCAACGTTATGGACCCAAAGACCGGAAAAGTCAGCCGACGTCCGTCTATCCTCAACGGCTTTGGACACTTCTTCACAGTTGGAGATGAAATACCTTTCTGGCAGGACAGGGGATGCAATCTCATTCAGATCGAACTCGGCCCTAACTGCGTCTCTCCAAATCCAGATGGAACCCTCCACGTAGATGAATCAGCAGTCAACAACATCGTGAAGTATCTGCAAAATGCTGCCAAGTACAATGTTGCAGTTACATTTCTGATCTCTCCGCACTATGTACCGAGTAGTTCCGGGGGAATGTATTGGAGCGATTTGCCTGGCGTATGGGCATATTACAACGCGTATCTTTCGAACATCCTACCTAAAATTAAGGATATTCCATCCCTGCACAGCATTACTCTCAGCAATGAACCGCACTCATTCTCGGTTCCAACAGATACTTCACTTCAAAAAACTTGGCTAAATTACATAACAAAAAAGTATCGCAATATATCTGTGTTGAATGCCGCATATGGAAAAAAGAATTTCGCATCATTCTCAGCTGTACCGATGCCTCCTGCGGACAAGGTATGGCCAGGTAGTTTTACACACGATGAACGTCCCTGGATATATGATTGGGAACGCTGCAATGAAGAACGGTTCGCTGCGTGGCACAAGAGAATGGCTGATCTAGTGCACACATATGCACCGAACGTGCCTGTACATTCAAAGATCACTGGCGGTTTCCTCACAGGCGGTCCGATGGCCGATGGAATAGACCCCGAGTTGTTTACTTCATTTACGAACTACTGCGGGTTCGATGAAGTTGGTGGATTGAGGATCATATACGATCTTGACACCTCATTTCAGAAGGCACCGATAATCAATTCTGAAAACCACGTGTTGAGTCCAGACATTACATATGATGTATTAGACATGCAGCGGTTTTACAGCGACATATACACGCAGGCAATGCATGGGCAGACTGCATCTGCAACTTGGACATACGAACCGTACTTCTATGATGGTCTGGAGAAGACCACATTCGCCATACGTCCTGCTGCCATGGCATCAGTAGCAAAATGCGGAATGGACCTGATGAGGATCGCACCGGAAATGGCTGCGATTCAGAATGCACCAAGACAAATAGCCATAATCTATAGCCCTCTTTCCTACTGGCACAATAGCGCATACCACTCAACTTGGTACTCAGCCTGGGAAGCTTTCTTCAATACAGGAATGCGGGTAAGGTTCCTTTCAGAAAACCAGCTTCAGGCAGGAAAGTTTGGGGATGTAAAAGTCCTGATACTTCCGGAAGCACAGGTAGTCGAACCAGGGACTATCGCGGGTATTAAAAAGTTCGTTGCCAAAGGTGGAAAAGTGATCTCCATCGGTCACAACCTCGAATATACTCCCGGATGGATCCCGATAAGGCGAGAGAGCATTAATAATCTTGTCTGGAAGAAGATCGACAATACCGGTCCAGGCTGGCAGAAGCAACTGACTGCCTGGGTGCATACAGCGGGAGTAAAGCCGGACGTATCCCTTTCTTCTTCAAACAACAAGGACCTGACCGGTATACACTGGCTGAGCGGAACACTCAATGGTAAAAAGGTCGTATCCATCATAAACATATCAGGTAAGCCCGCTGATATATCTGTTAGTTCTCCAAAAGTGCTTAGTGCATGGGACTGTATTGCTGACAGAAAAATAAGTCTGCCGGTAAAATTGGATAACTATGGAACGATCATGCTTCAATTGACTGCAAAATAGTTTGCAACAATATTTTAAGATTGATGCATGAAAACTACTGAAAACACAGCCATTTGAGCTCAAAATTCAACCTTAAAAAACTATCGCAGAAATATTATGAAAATGTACCGCGGAAAAGTGATACAAATTCGCCTTCCTGGCGTCTTATAATCATGGGGAATTTATTTTTCTCCCTGTCTCCCCATCTCCAAGTCTCCCAGTCATAAATAACGGGGAAGAGACAAAAAATAATTGTTAATGAGAATGCAAAAACGAACTGTCCCGAGCTCAGGTTAAGCGCATTCTGAGCTCAATTCGTTTTACCATGAACAATGTTTTGAAATCCGAAACGAACGCTCGCATCAATGGGGTTGTAATCAGGGCTATATAGTCGTGAGCCCACCATTCCCCTTAGGATGGAGAATGGCAGGCGTTGACTATGCTACTAGACTTTAAGTTCTGCAGTGTTTTCCATTACTTTGCGGATAGCTTTTCCTACTATGACAGCGACTTCCGGGCCGTTGGGGGCTCTTAGAGCCTCGGTCATTCCGAAGTGGGTGTCGCAGTGTCTTTGAGCTTCAGGATAATCCTCCACTTTATACTCAAATGGTCTGGAGTTCTGGCACTTCCAGGGACAACCCTGTCCATAAGCATTCTGTGCCTGGAAGACTGTCATCTCAGGAAGAATATAACTCTGCCATATGTTCTGGCCGGTTCCCTCTGCTTGCAAAGCTGCCAGTACAGCATCACGGAATGCTACAGGCTTATCGCCAAACCCAAACTGGGCAGCATCTACGCGCATTGTGTAGTTGTAGAAGTTTGGTGAGCAGTCAGCTGGAACATAAGGCAGGATCAGGCCTGGTATATCCTTGATCTGCTCAGTCAGCGCTGCTGCATTGTCTTTCACTATCTGCAGATATTTATCCAGCCTGGTAAGCTGTGATCTTCCAAAGGCTGCAGTCAGGTCGTTGTTGCGGTACATCCAGCCCAGGGCATATGCGTGATAGTCTCTGCGCTCAACCGGGCTTCTGGATTCTCCAAATGACCACAGCATCTGGGCCTTCTGTTGAATGTCTTCATCATCGGTGACAAACATCCCACCTTCACCTGAACACAGACACTTGTTCTGGTTGAAGCTGAAGGCTGCACAGTCGCCGAGTTTGCCGACTTTAACACCCTTATAGGTTCCGCCGTGTGTCTGGCAGCAGTCTTCAATCACTTTGAGGTTGTGCTTCTTGGCTATGGCCATTATGGGGCCCATCTCCAGGGGCAGACCGTGCAAGTGGACAGCCACGATTGCTTTGGTCTTAGGGGTGATGGCTGCTTCAATCTTGTTGATGTCCATATTGATCGTCCGGTAGTCTATGTCGACAAAGACCGGGAGAGCGTTGTGATGAAGTATGCATGTGGCGCTGGATGACCAGGAGTATGCAGTGACTATAACTTCATCTCCGGACCCACAACCGCAAGCCGCAACAGCCATATGCAGCGCTGCAGTTCCACTGTTAGTAGTAATCGCATAGGTGTTGCCGTTCCATTCGGCAAATTCTTTTTCGAGTGCCACGCAGTTAGGGCCGAAAGAGTGGGATCCGCCTTCCAGGGAAGCCATCACCATATCACGGTCAATCTGTTCTACCGGTGGCCAATGTCCAATTGTTCCGGTCGGAACTCCTTTTTCTCCACCATTGACGGCAAGGTAAGCCATTTTTTATCCTCCACTAAGCCGGATTGTAATGATCCGGAAAATATTATTTGTAATCCTGAAACTATACTACCTCATCTACACGTAGAATAACAGGAGGTGTTCTTGCGAATAAGGTATGTGTTGTTGTCCGGTTTACAGTAATAAGTTCAGTCCATGCATACTGAGTATGCTGAAGTATGAGCGAGAATAATGTTTAAATATTTTCGGTTAACATGCTATACTCATATTAGTAATTAATGAATTGTTGACTGTGCCAATCAGTCTAGTGTGTATTACGGAGGAACCTAATGAGAAATCTACGCATTGCTTCCGCAGTCGTCCTGTCGGTCGCTTTTGTTTTATCTGGTATTATTGCAAATACAGCAGTCAATAAGCCAGTGGCAAAAAACTCAAAGTCAGGCAAAGCTGTTGTATGTCCAACAAGCCCGGCAAGTTGCACAGTTGGTAAAATCGAGACCCGAAATACCAAGGGCGACAACAAGACGTTCTTTGAAGCTGTTACCAAGGACAATGTTACAGTAGTCTCTGCTATGCTCAAGCAGGACAAGCGTTTCCTGGGCATCAGAAACATGATGAACGCAACCCCACTGCATGTTGCAGCCAAGACTGGCAAGCCTAAGTGTGTTGCAGCACTGATTAAAGCTGGTGCTAATGTCAATGCTGTCAATGAACAGGGCAGAACACCACTGCACGCCGCAGCAACCCATAATCATCTTGACATCATCAAGACTCTAATAAAAAGTGGAGCCAAAGTCAATGTGCGCAGCAAGAACCTGGGCACTCCGCTGCACGATGCAGCAGTCAATGGTAACCTTGAAGTGGCTAAATACCTTCTTGCTAAGGGAGCTGACATAAATGCAACCAGCAAAAGAGGTGTAACCCCTCTTACAGCTGCTCTGACCAGAAACCGGAAAGCAGTAGCTAAACTGTTTATAGACAAAGGGGCCAAGTTTGACGCAGCATTGATTGCAAAGCTAATGGCCAATCCCGGTGAAAAAAAGAACATCTCCAACGAGACTTTCTGCTGTGAAAATCTGTAGTAAGTAGTTTCTTGTTAGTAAATGTAATGCCCTCCGTTCGTCCTTGTGGTGTAAATGCCAAAAGCATTTACACTGGATGCACGGAGAGCATTTTTATTTATGACTTTTCCAGAAGCTCAACATCCTTGCGGATCATATCCGGATCGTTTTCATCGTAAATGCCCACGCATACAGCATCAGTCGGTCTCATGTGCTTCTTTGCAAATGCAAAAGCCTCTTCCGGGTTGTTGCGGCCTGCTGCCATGATCTTGTAGTGGATTACCGGTCGGCTGAGCTTGGATATTACCTCGACCATTGTATCTCGGTCCTTATCATAGAACCACTCGCTGGCGCCGGGTTTATGATTTGGGTCCTTATCCCTTGAAGTAGGATTATAATAGCAGCACATGTAGAAGTCGAGATCCAGTTCCAATTCCGCACGCCTGAAAACCTCAGGATTGTGCCCGGCGATCCCGGCAGGCATCCCTGCATCCCGGATTATCTTCAGCAGCGCAGGAATATCATCGAAACGTCCTTCTGCAAGCATATGGTCGATAATACCGCCGTGTATATAACAAGCACTGGCGCCGCCTTCAATGGCATTCTGTATCCCGCGTTCCATGGTACCGAGTTCGGAGCAGGACTGGGATATCCACTGCAGTTTCCCACCATCGTCCCAGTATTCCATCATCAAGCGCTTAACATAATGGTCAGACCGGCCTATAAAGGTAGTAACCCCCAACGCTTCCGCTTTGGCCATTAGTTCTTTAGTATGAGCCATATTAAAATAGTGCAACATCTTAGCATCAGTTTCTATCGATTGGTGAGAGTACCCACTGATAGGATTGCTGCCAAGTATGAACTTCGAGACTTCCACAGAGCCTAGTTTAACTTTGTCCACTACAACTACCTCCAACCACAAAATATGCCTGATTGCAGTCTACATCTGGTTTTGAGGAAAGTCAAGACTGTATTGTTGGCTCAGTCTGAAATATCCTGTGTCTCATCCTCAAACAATGTATTGAGCATTGATTCGTGTTTGTTTAGGAAGGCTTTAGTTATGCAGTAGTGCTCAGTTTCCGTATAGCTGACCGGAGATATGCTGCCTTCTGAAAGTAGATAGATCAATGAGTCAGGAAAAGCCATCAGGATTGGGGAGTGAGTAGCAATGATGAATTGTGCATCCTGTTCAACCAGGTCATGTATGATCCTCAAGACGCTGAGTTGCCTTGTCGGGGAAAGCGCTGCCTCTGGTTCGTCCAGGATATACAGCCCCTTCGCCATAAACCGGACCTTAAGGACAGTAAGAAAAGACTCACCATGGGACTGCTTGTGAAGTGATCGTCCATACCTTATGGTTCCCGAATCTTCGAGGTATGATGCAGTGTTATACATACTCTCCGCACGCAGGAAAAATCCATCATCTTCCCTTTTATGCCCTCGAGCCACTTTTAGTCTGGAGTGTAGCTCTGAGTGTGTATTGCGAGTGGAAAACATATGGTTCCGGTCACCACCTTCGGCATTGAAACCACACGATACCGCAATAGCCTCAAGCAGTGTTGATTTACCTGAGCCGTTCTCGCCTACCAGAAAGGTGACTTTGGGATGCATCTGGAGTTTTGTCAGATTCCGAATAGCCGGTATGCAGTAAGGATACTCATCAGTAGGCATATCCCTACGGTCAAGCTCAATATGCCGCACAAATCCTTGAGGCTCAAAGAGGGACATAGATACCTCCGGTTGATTCGTATATATCAGCCATCATGTTTGCGCTAGAGAGGATGAATTGTCAAATGTGCTCGTAATATTTAGATAGGTATTTCTGATATAATAAGACCAGTAGAAGCCTTAGCAAAACACGAGGATTTATGACCATGAGACCTATTATAGATAGCCATGTGCATCTGTGCAATTTGGATTTTGTTCCGGACCTTATCAACATTGCAGATGATATCGGAGCTGAGAAGATGGGGCTGGTCTCCATCGCAGACCGTGACAGTGTCAACGATAATCCCGTGATCTACAAGGCAAAAGCCCAGCACCCGCACCGCTTCTATGCGTTTGCAGCACTTGACCACTCAGCAT
Organism: Abditibacteriota bacterium; assembly: GCA_942493375.1. Lineage (GTDB taxonomy): Bacteria > Armatimonadota > UBA5829 > UBA5829 > UBA5829. Next base: position 3,847,750 of record OW818698.1, read on the forward strand.
ACTATGTTGAAGATGAGGTCGGCGTTCCCTCGTATGCTGAGCAGATAGAAAACGCAATCGCATTAGGCGCAGACGGCATCAAGTTGCTTGAGACCAAACCTGACAGACGCAAGAAGATAACTACTCCCATTGATAGTCCTGTCTACGATCCGATGTTTGCACTGCTTGAGCAGGATGGGTTTCCGCTGGTCTGGCATGTTGCAGACCCCGAAGAGTTCTGGGATCCGGATACAACACCAGGTTGGGCTAAAGAACATAATTGGGGGTACAATGACACATTCGTCCCCAAAGAGCAGTTCTATACTGAAGTTGGCAATGTCCTGAAGCGCCATCCAATGCTAAAAGTTGCCTTCGCCCATTTCTACTTCCTGTCAGCCGACTTAAAAAGAGCATCTGAACTCCTGGATACCTATGAGAACGTCCATTTCGACCTTGCTCCAGGTATAGAGATGCTATATAACCTGTCCTGCAACATCGAAGCATCTAGAGACTTCTTCATCAAATACAGGGACCGGATCATCTTCGGAACAGACATAGGTGATTGGCTTTCCCGCGATGAATCAGCTCACAGAGCCGGAATGGTTAATCGCTGGCTGGAAAGTGCCGATGAGTTCAGAGTTCCGGATGGAGCAGACTTCCTACTCGGTCCACCAGAAGACGGTATAATCCATGGATTATCACTACCGGATGATGTTCTGGAAGCTATCTATATTACCAACTTCGAAAAGCTGGCAGGCAAAAAACCTAATAAGCTAGACCACGATCTGGTCGAAAAAGAGTGCAACCGGATAGCAGAGTTGGTGCAGATATTAGGGAAATAAGTGGTTAATCACAGAAAACGTTGATTTGTGCAGATTATTGATATCATGTCCTTCTATAAGCAAGTTTGACGATGCCCTTTTCTGGTGATAGCATGAATACACATGCCATCGGCAATAATGGAGTCTTTATGGCAACGACAATAGTAACAGATAATGAGTCAAATAAGGGTTGTGCTTTTATAGTTTCCGGCAGTATGACTACCGAGGAACTCAGGAAGAGCGTTAAGAAGCTGTGCGATGAAGACGTGCTGAAGTGTTATCAGTGCGGGGAGTGCACCGCGGGTTGTCCTGCTGCTTTCTGTATGGACATTGCGCCTAACCAGATTATCAGGATGGTGCAGCTTGGAATGATGGATGAAGTACTGAAAAGCTCTTCCATCTGGGTCTGCGCCAGCTGTGAGACCTGTGCCACACGCTGTCCCAAGGGCGTTTCACTGGCAAAGGTAATGGATGCATGCAAGCAGATAGCCATTGCTGAAGGGGTCAAACCCAAAGAAGGCAATGTAAAGGTATTCCACGAGGAGTTCCTGAATGAAGTCCAGCGAAACGGCAGGGTGCACGAGCTTACGATGATCGGGTTCTACAAAATGCGCACACTGCGGCTGATGGACGATGTCTGGCAGGGTATTCAGATGGTCCTGAAAGGCAAAATGTCATTCATCCCCAGCAGGGTCAAGGGAATCAAAGAAGTCAAGAAGCTCTTCAAGAAACACTGAAAAGACCAACACACCAGCTCTATAGGATTATATCGATATGAAATATGCATACTTTCCGGGCTGCAGCCTTGAAGCTACTTCAAAGGAATTCGACCTCTCCACACATCTTGTTGCAGAAGCAATGGGAGTGGAGTTGTTGGAAATAAAAGACTGGAACTGCTGTGGCGCTACCAGTGCACACAGCCTGGACCACAGGCTTAGCCTTGCTCTTCCCGCTCGCAATCTGGGTATTGCAGAAGCTATGGGTCTGGATGTTGTTGCTCCATGTGCTGCCTGCTACAACCGGATGCGTTCCGCTGAAGTCGCTCTGAAAGCCGATAACAAGATGCGCGCAGACATTAATTCCGATCTTGAAAAGCCATTTGAGGGCAAGACAACCGTCAGATGTGCTCTGGATGTCTTTACCACACCGGAAATCCTGGAGAAAGTTGCTGAGAATATTATAACTCCGCTGACCGGTCTGAAACCTGCATGCTACTACGGATGCCTGCTGACCCGTCCTCCTAAAGTTCTGGGATTCGACGATCCGGAAAGTCCTCAGACAATGGACAAGGCGATGAAGATTGCAGGAGCGGAGCCGGTTGATTGGTACTACAAGACCGAATGCTGCGGAGCAAGTCTGAGCATTTCAAGGGGCGAGATAGTCGCTAAATTGACCGGTGATATTATATCCAACGCCAAACACCAAGGTGCGAACTGCATAGTTACAGCCTGCCCGCTCTGTATGACGAACCTGGAGATGAGACAGGAAGCAGCTTCCAAACTGCGAGGAGAAGACCTGACAATGCCGATCTTCTTCTTCACGGAACTCCTCGGCATAGCCCTGGAAGTCCCCGGAGTAAGAAAATGCTTCTCCAGCCACCTGGTAGATGTAAACAGTGCACTGGACTTAATAGGCAAAGAACCAGCGAGTGTGTGATATATCCCTTGTTTTCTGAGGGGCAATTCAATGGATTATACAGTATTAGTTCATCGGGCTGAAGAAGGTGGATACTGGACAGAGATACCATCTCTACCAGGCTGTTATTCACAAGGTGATACAGTAGAAGAAGCTATCGAGAATACCAAGGAAGCTGTAAAGTGCCACCTTTTAGCTCTTCGTGAAGAAGGGGTGGAGGTTGCTGGCGAAGATGGCCTGCTTATTGCAACAGTGCATGTAGCTGCCTAGCTGCAGTGTGGTATATTCTTCAAGGTGACATTGTGATGGCATCAAGGATTATCACGAAGTCTATTTGACGCAAAACTCCTTATTGTTAGTTTAGAAAGCATATTTGAGATCACAAAGAGCAATCAGCTCAGTGATTTGTAGATAATTGAGGTCTTAAGTTTATGGCAAGAATTGGTGTGTTTGTCTGTTGGTGCGGATCGAATATTGCGAAAACGGTGGAAGTCAGTGAAGTAGCTGAGGCTGCGTCGCATTTTCCCGGTGTCGTATACTCGACCGATTATAAATACATGTGCAGTGAACCTGGCCAGAATATGGTCAAGGACGCTATCCGGGAGCACAAGCTTGATCGTGTAGTCATTGCTTCATGTTCTCCGCGCCTGCACGAACCTACATTCCAGAAATGTATCGCAGAAGCCGGGCTTAACCCATATATGGTTGAGATGGCCAATATCCGCGAGCAGTGCTCCTGGGTTCACGACAAAACACCTGAGACAACCAGAAAAGCCATAGAACTAGTCCGCATGTCTGTTGCCAAAGCTGCCAAGAATGAACCTCTTACTCGGAAGAGTATACCTATAGGCCGAAGAGCTCTGGTCATTGGTGGAGGCATTGCAGGTATTCAAGCTGCATTGGATATAGCTGACGCTGGATACCCGGTTGTCATAGTTGAGCGCACTCCCAGCATCGGTGGGCACATGGCTCAATATGATAAAACGTTCCCGACGCTGGACTGTGCTGCTTGTATCCTCACACCTAAGATGGTTGACTGTGCAAGCCATCCTCTGATAGATATCTGGACATATGCCGAGGTCGAAGAAGTCAATGGGTTTGTCGGCAACTTCGAGGTTAAAATCCGCAAGCGTGCGAAGAGTATAGATGAAGTAAAGTGTACCGGTTGCGGGGCGTGTCTTGAAAAATGCCCGGTAAAAACTATTCCCAGTGAGTTCGAAGAAAACATGGGCAACCGCAGAGCTATCTATAGGCCATTCCCGCAGGCTGTTCCGAATAAACCTGTCATAGACCGCGAACACTGTAGAGTGTTCAACGGGCAAAAATGCGGAGTCTGCCAGAAGATCTGCCCTACTGGTGCAATTGACTACGATCAGCAGGATCAAGTTCTAACAGAACCGTTCGGAGCCATCGTAGTTGCCACAGGATTCGACCTTTGGGATCACTCTTCATTAGGTGAATACGGCTACGGCAAATATCCGGATGTAATCTCAGCTCTTCAGTTCGAGCGTATTATGAACGCATCAGGGCCGACTGATGGTAAAGTCGTCCGTCCGTCAGATGGAAAAGTGCCGCAATCTATCGCATTTCTGTCATGCATCGGCAGCAGAGATGAGACCCACGGTTATGCCTATTGTTCTAAAGTTTGCTGCATGTATAATGCAAAGCAGGCGTTGCTTGCAAAGGACAAACTGCACGATGTAGATGTGTATGTTTTCTATATGGACATCCGGGCCAACGGCAAAGGCTACGAGGAATTCGTCCGAAGAACTATTGAGGAATACGGAGCAAATTACATCCGCGGTAGAGTCTCCAAGATATACCCGGATGGAGGCCAGTTGGTAGTCAAGGGGGCTGATACTCTGCTGGGCAAACCTGTAGAAGCAAGAGTTGACCTGGTTGTTCTGGCTACAGCAATGAAACCCCAGGACGATGCCAAAGAGCTCTCCCGCAAGCTGGGAATCTCCACAGACCAGTACAACTGGTTCTCTGAAGCACATCCCAAGCTTAAGCCTGTGGAAGTCCTGACCGATGGAATATACCTCGCAGGGGCCTGTCAGTATCCAAAAGACATTCCGGATACAGTCGCCCAGGCCGGTGCTGCTGCCAGTAAGGTTATAGGCATGTTCAGCAAAGAAGGCCTGCTCAGCGAACCGATGATTGCATACATAAACGAGGATACCTGCGTAGCCTGCGGACTCTGCACGGAAGTCTGCCCATTCACCGCCATTGAATTAGTCGATGTAATGGACAGAGCACGCTCCACCCGCGAAAATCAGGTGACCAAGAAGATCGCCAGGGTGAACGAGAGCCTGTGCAAAGGCTGCGGAACTTGCTCAGCCGCCTGCAGAAGCATGTCAGCCCGCCTAAAAGGTTTCGAAGGCAATCAAATATTAGAAGAGATAAATGCGCTTGCGGATATGGTGAAAGCCAGGAGATAAAGTTCAAATACAATAAAATATGACGTGATATGAGTAGTCTTATCATAAGTTAGTGTTTCTTTATTCTGCGGTAAAATATTGGTGGAGGTAGCGACATGTCAGTAGTCATTAGAGTTAATGATAATGGCGACCTTGTGCTTTCCGCTGAAACACTGGGGCAGTTAGACTCGGATATGCCATTAATGCTTGCTAAGCAAGGCCACGGAGTGTATCTAGTACGTCCTGCAAGAACATCTGAGCAATATTGGTCAAATACAGCAGCTCAACAACGTGCAGATAATTTTTTAAGTTGGGTTGAAAAAGTTAAGACAAAAGGTCCTATTCTTTCGGATGAAGCTTTAAGACGTGAAAGTATATATGACTAATGGTCCAATATCTTGCGATAACCTACCGTTAAGATTCCGGAATGTGCGTTGGAATTTATGTCGTTCACTATCACCTAATTGTTAGGAGATAAACTATGAGCATTGTTATAAAGGTAGATGAAAATGGAAATATTGTGATTCCACAAAATCTATTTGGAAAAAGGATGCCCGATGCTAAATACACTGTTGAACAAATGGGCAATATGCTGACTGTCGTGCCTTTGGATAAAGACAGCAGTGAGTTTGATGTTGAGGAATGGATAAAGAGATTCGATGATTGGATGGCATCATTACCTAATAGAGGTAAAATAATTCCTAACACGACTTTTAGCAGAGAAGAATTATACGACTAATGGACAATGTATTACTTGATACTAATGTGATACTTAGGTTTAGTCAAGTAGACAGTGATCTTGAAACGCTTGCTGATATATCAGTAAAAAAATTAGCAAGAAAAGGCGATATACTGTATCTGACTCCGCAGGTTATATGTGAGTATTGGTGCAGTGTTACCCATCCCATGGATGTCAATGGATTTGGGTGGGATTCTTCAGCGGCCTATGATAGTATTATTAAATTGATAGGTCTGTTTACGATTATACCTAGACGCCTTCTGTTTTCAGCTATTGGTTGGAACTATTACACAAATATAGTATCAGAGGCAAGAGAACACACGATGTGCGTTTAGTTGCTGCAATGCTCGAAAATGGTGTTGATACGTTACTAACATTCAATACTGGTGATTTTGAAGCATTTACAGAGATAAAGGTCATTCATCCTGCAGACGTTGTTGCAAATGCTACATAGACAAGAGGCCATATTGTATCTTCGCAGTCTGATAATTAGCTTGCTTATATTGCTGACGGCTGTCCAGGTTTCGGCGTATGAATTGTTTCCGTGTGCTACGGGGAATCGCTGGGAGTATGAGACTGTTCGCGTCCAGAATGCTCAGATGAAGGTTGGGGATGCTGTTGCGTCAACTTCTCGCGAGGTGCAATCCGGTTTGTCGATTTATCAGGTTATTGCTGGGCCAGCGGATGGGGTTTATGATTACCAGGAATTAGTAACACTGACAGATCCCAGCGGCAAGACTCAGACTGACAAGACTCTTATAAAGTTTGCTCTCGATGGCAAGGGACTGTATCTAAATTCAATTGTGAACCAGAGCTCGAATGATTCCTCACCGGTTACACAGGAATATACACCCCCGCTGTTCTATTTTGCAGCCAATGCTGATAAGGGAAAGCCCTGGGATGTCGGAGTGTTCCGTGATAAAGCACTGACTGAGCCTTTTAAAGCAAAGAGTGCAGGCAGGGAAAATGTTATTGTACCTGCAGGGATATTCAACAATTGTCTCAAGCTGATTTACAGCTCTGAAGGAGCATCAGGGACATTCAATATAACAAGTATACCTTTCAAGCCAACCGGAGGCAGAAGTTTTAACGTCTACTGGGTTGCCGAAGGTGTGGGAATAGTTAAGGAACTTGAAGTATCGACATCCAAAGCTGAAGCACTTGGCCCGGGTGGAGTTAAATTCTTTATGGAAGGTTCTTCCTGCACGATAAGCGAACTCAAACCAGGATTTGTTGTCCAGAAATCTAATGCCAAGTCAAAAGTAAAAGAGAATAAGTCTGAGAAAGACCAGACATCACTTTAAGCGAGAATAATATGACTGAGAATACAGCAACTATAGAAAATACAGCTACCGAACAGAAACCATTCGAGCCTGCGATTCTTGCAATACTATGCAACTGGTGCAGTTATGCCGGTGCAGACCTTGCTGGCAGTGCCAGGATGCATTATCCGGAGACAGTTAGAGTTATCAGAGTCCCCTGTTCAGGTAGGACAGACCCGATGTTTGTCTTGAAAGGTTTCCAAAAGGGGTTTGACGGAGTGATGGTTCTGGGCTGTCATCCCGGAGATTGCCACTATGCCAAGGGTAACTATTATGCACGTAGAAGAATTACTTTGGTAGCAGATCTTTTAAAAACGCTGGGAATCCCGCAGGAACGTTTTCACTTCGAATGGGTCTCCGCGTCCGAAGGCAACAGATTCGCTGAATTAATTACCGATTTCACCCAGACACTCAAAGATATGGGGCCGTTCGAAGGCGTAGTATAAGAACTCATACTCCCTCCGTATGATACTTGGAGGGATAACAGCATATTCTAAGGATAAACAGGATGACTGTAGTTCAGGATCAAATAAGAAAAGCGGCACGTGAAGTGCTGGAGAATGGCACGGTGTCCATGGTCATCGGGTGGGCTCAGGGAAGTGTCCCTGTAAAGACCACTCCGGTTTTCGTGGAAAAACCAGATGATGTAGACAGACTGGTCTGGAATCCGGCTTGTGTAAACAATCTCTCGGTCTACCTGCCAAAACTCACCAAAGACCGCAAAGTTGCAATAGTAGCCAAACCATGTGATATACGCAGCTTGATAATGCTCATTAAAGAGCGTCAGGTTGAGCGGGACAATGTCTATATAATAGGATTGGGATGTGGAGGCGTTGTCGATGCAATGGACCTCGATAGCCAGGACATTCACGTTCAGGATATTTTGAGTCTGGATTGGAAAGACAATGGCCTGGATGTTGCTACTAAAACAGGTGTAACTTCTCTTGAGTGCTCTTCGTGCTTACGGGACATGTGCCTTGTTTGCAACAAAAGAGAACCTGCGCTGTTTGATGTAAAGTTTGGTGAAGCTGCAGTCAGGTCAGAAGATATTTTTGAATGTGTGCTTCCGGAGTTGGCTGAAGACCGCAGAGCATATTGGAGTGATCAGTTCTCCCGTTGTGTGCGTTGCTACGCTTGCCGACAGATCTGTCCAAGTTGTTACTGCGAGAGTTGTTTTGCTGACCGTATCGAACCTAAATGGACTGCAAAGAAAGCAACTCCAGACGAAGCCTGGATGTATCACGCAACCAGAGCCATGCATCTTGCCGGACGCTGTATAAGCTGTGGTGAGTGTGAAAGATCCTGTCCGGTTGATATTCCGGTCGCGCAGCTAATGAAAGAACTCAACCTGGCAGTCAAAGAGAGATATGGTTATGAGTCCGGAGATCTGAACGAGGACTCTCCAGTACTTGGCCAATATAAAGACGACGACATCGACCCCGCATCACACGGGGGTTAGGAAAAGATATGAACGAAAAAGTCATCAGCAAAGACAATATTCCGGATTTCCTTACCCGATTAATGGGTGAATATACGGTTGTAGCCCCGATGGATAGAGGTAAATCTCCTGCAAACTTCATGGAACTGAAGTCAGGTGATAGGCCTATTATCGATGGCAGCAAAATGACCATGCCTCCCAAGGACTACTTTCTTCCCAGGTATGAAGTCCTGCTGAAGGTCAATACCGAAAAAGGGCATGAAAGTGTTGAACAGAATATTCCAACGTCTCAGCAGCGGGTTATGCTGGGAGTATGGCTGCCTGATGCCCAGGCGCTGAAGGTTCTGGATAAGGTCTTTCTGGATGACAAGTATAAAGACCCATATTATGCCGCTAGAAGAGAGAACACAGCTATTGTTGCTGTTATCCCCGCTACGTTGCGCTGGAGCTGGTTCTGTAACTCCACAGATAATGTAGATTCCTGGAAAGACAGCGCTGATGTCCTTATGTATGATCTGGGAGACAGGTTCGTGATGGAACCGATCTCTGAGCGCGGAGCTAAAATCATTGAGCTTGCCCAACCGGTAGATGCTGCGGATCAAGACAAGGCCGCTGCCAGTGAATTATGGAAACATATTGCCGGCATGTCCAAACAGGACTTTGCAGAACAACCTCTGTTTGAGCAACTGTGTTGGGATGATCCCGTGTGGGCAGACATAGCAGCCAGATGTGTATCGTGTGGCACCTGCACCTATATGTGTCCAAGCTGCAGTTGTTTTGACATACAGGACGAATCACACGATGGTTGTACCGAACGGTATAGATGCCGTGATACCTGTCAGTTCTCAGAATTCACCCTTATGGGAGCGGGCCATAACCCAAGAACTGCCCAGATGCCCAGATCCAGGCAGCGTCTTTTACACAAGTTTAAATATCAGCACGAGCAGTTCGGAGTTGTTGCATGCACCGGATGCGGGCGCTGTGTAGAACTCTGCCCGGTAAACATTGACATCCGAGCAGCATTAAATCGGACCTGTGCTATACCGGTCGAAGAAAAAGGCTGATCCAGGCATTAAGGATATTTAAATGGAAAACCAGTTATTCATCCTGGGACACAGAGGATTCTGTTCCAAATACCCTGAGAATACACTTGTATCATTTCTAGCAGCAGCAGAACTTGGTGTAGATGGAGTTGAACTGGATGTCAGGCAGACAATAGATGGCCAACTGGTTGTAATGCACGACCAAACCGTAGATCGCACAACTAATGGTACTGGATTGGTCAGAGAACTTACCTGGAAATACCTTCAAGGGTTGGATGCTGGCAGTTGGAAATCAGAACAATTTACCGGCGAACGTATACCCCTTCTCTCTGAAGTGTTCGAAGCTCTCAAAGATAAATGCATGGTTTACTGTGAAATGGAAGATCATGTGGATGTTGCTGTTATTGTTGACCTGATATATTCATGTGGAATGGAAAGGCAGGTTGCTCTGACCAGTTTTTATATCGAAAATCTGGAAGCTGCCAGAAGGCTTGCTCCTGAGATACCAACAGCAATGATCACATCCGAAAAATTGCCTGACACTACTGCACATATTCGCAAAGCTACCGAACTGGGAGTTCGTGTCCTGGATTTGTATGAAGGTGTTCTGACTCCTGAAGTCGCCAAATATGCAAAACAGCACAGCATGCCGATTTGCGGGTGGATTGTCAACGATGAAGAGACTGCCCAGCGTATGGTACGCCTTGGAATAGATCGCGTAACGACTGACAAACCGGATGTAATCTTGAACTTTCGTTCCTCCTTCTTCAATCGCTAAGGACTCGTAATAGTCTCCTTTTTCGCCAGTAAAGTGAGTCATTGTGTTATACTGTATCTATTAGCAAAGGTTATTGGGGCATATTCTATAATCCAACCTCTAGCATTAAACTTCTAATACATGGAGACTTGATTGAATCCGGTTACAGCCGAAGACAGCCCCTATAAAATATCGCTCCCGGCGTTTGAAGGCCCTCTTGATCTACTTCTGCATCTGATACGTGAGAACGAGATCGACATCTATAACATCCCCATTGCCGAGATCACCAGGCAATATCTGGAGTATCTGGGGGATATGGAGTCTCTTGACCTGGAAATCGCAGGGGAATGGCTGGTGATGGCTGCGACTCTTGTTGAGATTAAGAGCCGTATGCTTTTGCCAAGGGAAAAACCTGTCAAGGCCGATGCCGAAGAGCAGATCGATCCGCGCAGAGAGTTGGTGGAGCGGCTTATTGAATACGAAAGATTCAAGACTGCTGCTGAACTGTTCCGGGAGAAAGAAGAACAGCGTTCGCGTATATTTGTTCGGGGGCCTGCTGAACTGCAGTTTGACCTGAGACCTGTTTTCTCACTGGAGAACATCTCTCCTGAGGACTTGTTAAGTGCTTTGCAAAGCGTTTTGGCAGAAGCCGAGGGTGAACCGGTAACAACGATTCAACGTCGCAAACTTACAGTGCGTATGCGAATCCGGGAGTTGTGGTACAGAGTAAGAGAAGCCGCCGGGCAACTGACATTCAGAGAACTGTTCGATGATGATAGAACCCCAACCGATATAGTGATCACTTTTCTCGCCTTGCTGGAACTGCTTAAGTCAGGTAGAATTATTGCTCGACAAGAATTGGCATTTGGACCTATTATGATACAACAGGTGTTGGATTTAGAAGATGAATAATGAAGAGAGCTTGTTGAATCAACAGGTGGATACCGAAGTCATTACCTCTGAAGAAGAGACAACTGCTCCGGAGTTGGTGGCATTAGCAGATGAATGTGAAACCGATGCCGAACAAGCTGTTGAGATCCTGACTATTGAGGAGTGCTGCGAGCCAGCATTTGGCGGTAAACTGGTTGAAGTGGTAGAGTGCTTGTTATTCGTAGTCTCTGAACCTCTGAGCTCAATGCAGATTGCTGAAGTACTGCACATCGAATGCGATCAGGTTATTGAAGCTCTAGATGAGCTGGATCAGAGACTGCTTGGTACTGGTGGACTTCAGCTTATGCGTGTAGCTGGAGGATTCCAGTTATGTACGAAATCTGAATATGCAGAATATTGCAGTATAATACTCCAACCTGCTCAACGTAAACTATCAAAAGCAGGTCTTGAGACTTTGGCCATAATAGCCTACCGGCAGCCTTGTACTGTGCCTGAAATCGAATCAGTGCGGGGAGTGTCGGTTGGTGGTGTAGTAAAGACTCTTCTGGAACGCGGATTGGTCAGAGAAGCCGGCAAGAAACATGCTCCCGGCAGACCGACTCTTTATGCGACAACGGAGGAGTTCCTTCAGTATTTTGGACTTAATGAATTAGGAGAACTTCCGGATATAGACGAACTCGCGATCGAAGAAGTCAAAGCCCTGGAAGCCCAGAGAGAATTATTCGAAAGTAGCCAGGAACAGCATGTTTAGCAGTATATATACAAAAACCTATGTTCTAATTTTGGTTCTGTTAGTATGCCTTTCACTTCTATTTTGTTTGTCCACCACGTGTGTCTCAGGTGCTGCAGTAATGACACTCTCGCTGGAGGATGATACAGCTCCGGCTGTCAGTGATTCTGACAGAATGTTTCATGATGGCTTGGTGCATGACTTTCAGATACCTGCATGGTCAAGTAGACCTGCTGCAAAGCCAGCAGTAACTGCAGTGTGTTCAGCGCTGATGGATGCCAACACCGGCCAATTGCTATATGATGCGAATGCGCACAAACGACGACCCAACGCCAGCACGACAAAAATATTGACTTCAATACTGGTAATGGAGAACTGCCAACTTACCGACAAAATCACTGCTAGTAAGACCTGCAGTGAGACAATGTTCACATCTATACACCTGAAGCCGGGTGAGCAGATTTCTGTTAAGGACCTGCTGGCATCACTGTTAATCCGGTCTGCAAACGATGCATCAGTAGCTGCTGCTGAGCATGTCGCGGGGTCAGTAAAAAAGTTCGCGAAGATGATGAATGAGAAAGCAAAAGAGATTGGCTGTTCCGACACCCACTTTGTGACTCCAAATGGATTGTATGACCCGAATCACTACTCATCAGCTTATGACTTGTGCCTGATGGCCCGATATGCTTTTAATTATCCAGTTTTTAATCAACTGATCAAGCTTCATAAGTATAAGCTTGATTCCAGAAACTTGAACAGAGAAGACCTGGTAGTGTTTCAAAAATCAAAGTTTCTCAAGAATTACACTGGGGCAGATGGAGTGAAATCCGGGTATACTAAGCAGTCCGGTCCATGTTATGTGGGTAGTGCAACCCGCACTGGCTGGAGACTTGTATCCGCTGTTCTCGATAGTAAAAATGTTTCCCAGGACACAGCAGCCCTTATGAATTATGGGTACGGTGCGTATAAACTCTACAAGCTGGCAAAGGCTCGTGAGAGGTGGGGGATGATTCCAGTAAGTGGAGGAAGTCAGGGCAGTGTTGCGGTCTTTCCGGAACGTGATGTCTGCGTTGCAGTTCCCCGAACGGGAGGCAAACTGAGTGTTGTCTTCTCTATTTCTCAGGCTCGTGCACCAATTACGGATGGGCAGAGTCTTGGGAGCGTGACTACTATGCTCAATGGGAATCCCATTGAGACAATCGAGCTACGCTCGGTAGAGAGAGTCGATATGAGCATGCTGCGCAAATCGACGCCATTTATGATAGGTTGCTGCATTCTGGGATGTGGGATGCTGCTGGTGAAATATGGAACAACGACTTCAAAAGATATTAGCTTCCGCGGGATACGGATCTCGACGTTACTGCGAGACCTTAATCGTCGCCGGCAAGGTCGCGGTTAACGGGGTCATAACAAGTGACCTCGGTACCAAAGCCGATCCGGACAAAGACAAAATAAGAGTTGACGGCAAACTGATCGGAGTTCCACCCCGAAAAGTATATATAGTCCTCAATAAACCCAAGGGTTACACCAGCACATGCAAGGATCCACATGCAGAGCATACTGTAATGGAACTTGTTCAGGATTTGGATGTACCGGTGTATCCCGTCGGACGTCTGGATGTAGATACTACCGGACTGATCCTGCTGACAAATGATGGCGATTTTGCAAACTCTTTAATGCATCCTTCCAAAGAGATTGAGAAGGAATATATGGTCGTAGTACAGGGGCGTATCAGTCCTGAGGACCTGCACAAACTTGAGATGGGTGTGCAGCTTGATGATGGGATGACGGCTCCAGCTAAAGCTCAGTTATTGGCCTACACTGAGAGTAGAGGACGTAGTCGAGTATCCATTGCCATACATGAAGGTCGTAAACGTCAGGTACGCCGTATGTTTGCTGCAGTAGACCACCGCGTAATGGAATTGCGCCGTATACGAATCGGAAGCCTGCGCCTGGGTGATTTAGCAGAAGGCAGATGGCGAAATTTAAGCGGCAGTGAACTTGCTGGTCTGCGTGGAACCACTAAGTCATCAAAAAAAGCAGCTGATAAACCACCACGGCGATACGACTCACGATAAATCCACATATGATTCTTGATAAGACAATAACATCTGATGGACTGCATTTTCAAAATCGCTACCCATCAGATGTTAGTCATCGATCCTTCAGTTCAGTTGAACACTTCATCTTCAGAACATCAGTAATCACCTGAGCGATTTTGGCATTGCCCATTGGGTTATAGTGGACAACGTCTGCTGCGTATTCCGGACGAAGATTCCATAGGTTACCGGGATCACAACCAATTCGGGATTCCGATACTGCCGAGCGAGCATCAACTACCACCGCATTGTATTTTTTTGCTAATGTCTGCAACGACAAGTTCCAGTCATCCATCTCTCGAGCTTTCGCATCACTAAAATCCGTCCGAGGCAGAATGAGGTTTATGACTGGTTGAATTTGATTAGTCTTGCACATTTCGAGCATTGCATTGTAGTTGGCAAGGAACTCATCTTTTGTCACTGAGACCGATAAATCGTTGATCCCAACACTGATCACTGCGAGTGTTGGCTTCAGCTGAACACAGTCGGTCTTAAATCTCTTAAGAATATAGCTGGATACTGCTCCAGCAGCTCCCATGTTCTGATAGGAACATTTTAGAGCTTTTCCGACTTTATACCCGATTGTTGTTGAGGGATCTATCCCAACAGCTGCACGTCCCGGATAGGCACCCGGGAAATATGTGTCGGCAAATGAGAGATGATTAGGAGCACCCGATATTATAGAATCACCTATGAACACAATCCGAGGATGCTTCATATATACCTTTATGGGGACGAACTGTAATGAAGCGGTTTGAGTTGCCCATAGATAATTCTTTGCAGTATATCCTGCATCGGAAATGGAGTAAGATTTATTGTTGTAAGCACCATTAGGATCATAAAGGTCTGGATCTGTTGAAGAAGTCAGAAACGAGCCTGGATCGGATTTACAAGTATATCCATAACCGATATAATCACCTTCCTGGGTCAATGGCTTGGATGACAGGATGATTTCATTTATCTGTCCACCCTTCATTCGAGGCCATATGTTTTCTTGACTGATGCGGTTCCAGCTCTCTCCTTGCTTCCTCCACACTTCAAAGAAGAAAGCCTTAATGGAAGATGGTTTTGATGCAATATACATCTTGATCTTCTCGACTCGTCCGTCCTGTCGGATTAGTGATGTGCGATAGTTGTTCAGAAAGTGCTTTTCCGTTGTTCCACCGCCTAGATTGGCCTGTTCAGTGGAAATAGCAGTATATCCACCGGCTTCAACTAGATCATTTCTAGCCGCAGCGATAACTGATATACCAGTCAATGCTAGCATCAGGAGAGCTAAGAATATACATCTATTCATGATTTTTACAGAGTCCTTTTATGGATGTTGAACTGAGATTATATGACCTTGGACGTGTAATCCATATCTGGTGATTATCAATTGTCAATTATCCACTATCAATTACTTCTGCCTCTACCTGTGTAACCCCGCGAAGATAGTCGGCTGTGATAGCCTGAATGGTGATAACTATAGGTCCGATAGGTGCTGACTTCACTGTGAAATTTGGAGATTCCTGTTCAGCAGTCAGAATACCTCCGATATATAATCGCCACTTTGCTACTTTCTTATTGGCTCGAGCACTGACTTTCAAGGGCAATTTTAATACCTTGCCATCTAAGGTTGAGGTTATCGTAACTCGAGGGGCAGGATCGATATAGTATTTCTTTACCAATCTATCACAGGTCCGGATTAGGGCACGATGAGTTGGGTCATTCTCTCGCAAGGATACAAAGTGGCAATAGAAGCCAATACCGGGCATCTGTGGATAATGCTTGCGATAGAACTTGATTTCCTTTTCAATCATTGCAGTTGTGGTAAATCTGCCGTTTTGCTTGTCAGCTCCCTGATACACCGAAATTGCAGGAATAGTCTTCTCCAGGACTCCGGCTTTGGCTGCCAGTTCGGCACGCCAGTGTGCCAGTTCAGGTGTCCACACTGGTTCATTTGGGATGAACTGATAAGCCTCGATAACAGCCAGATCGACCCAGCCACGGCGAAGTGCTTCTTGAAGAGACTGGCTTTGCATGTGAGTATAAGCTATCAGGAAAACGTATGGATGTCTTTGCTTAATGATCCCACAGGCTTTGGCCAGCATAGCATTGTATTTGTTACCTTCAATGCCTTTCCAAAACTCTTCAGCATGCTGCTTTACCGAGAGCGGCCAGTTATTAGCATCAAAAAACGCCTTGATATCTTTGGCAGAGTCAGTGCCGACCCACTCATCGAAACAAATGCAAGATGCACCTTTATCGATAGCTTCTTCCATGTACTTTACATATGCTTCCACAGAGTCCAGGAAATCTACTCCCTGCGTGCCATAATACCATCCGGATGGCCACACTCCGCGACCTATCCAATAGGCATCGTCTACAGAGAGAGTTTCGACGGTCTGAGTATTGAATCGAAGTTGACGATCGTATCCGCCAGTCGAAGGGGACGCAGCTCCGAATAGAACCACGAAATAAGGATTGGCTATAGGAGCCATCGACCACAAAGGCACAACAGGATGCTTCGGTTGGTCGGTTTGAGCCACACAGTCTGAAGTAAATGTGATAGCAAAAATCAATAATAATATAGAAACTGAACTAACATTTCTTTTCATTTGGTTTCCTTCCACAGTTCCTAATATCATCCAGTAGTAATATTAATGCCAGGCAACCAGATTACAATATTCGACTATTTGGGGATACAATCCTTGTTTACAACCATTATATAAACGGGTACTGTTTACATAATGATGATTCTAATTCATCAAGGGCCGTAGGATTCAATACTTTCCACCGCTACTATTTTTGTATTCGTGATGACATGGTGTGCCATATTCCATGTCCCTGGCCGACTTTCTGTGGTATCATAACCATGAGACCAGCATGAATAAAGGAATTGTTATGGCAGACGCTCTTCACATATTGACTCTCTCAGAATATATACGTGTATTGGCTGAGGATGATTTACCCAGGCCAATACATGAGGCACGCATATTCGCTGATATTATGGCTACTTTACCTGTGGATATTCCACCAGATACTACACTTGCGGGTGATGTAAAAGGAACCTGGCAATCTTTAAGTGTTCCTGCAGGCATCAGCGATGCGATTGATTCCTGGTGTCAGTCCGAAAATGCCTTAGACCAATCACATACGCTGACACCAGCAGAATTGCTGGCTTCAGAATTCAACTGCTTTGGTGGATATACCCCGACACATACAACTATCGATTATGCACGGGTTATTGATGTGGGTTTCAATGGCATTCTACAGCATATTGCCCGGGAACGCGATTGGGCGGATGTGCATGAGCGTTCTGTTCTTGAAGCCATGGAGATTTCCCTCAATGCAGTTGCTGAATGGGCTGAACGTTATGCAGCATTAGCAAGTATACAAGCTGAGCAAACGAACACTCCGCAAGAACGCAAGAGGTTGAACTTAATATCTGAGTCATGCCGATGTGTCCCCATGCAGCCTGCTCAGACATTCCATCAGGCGTTGCAGTCGATATGGTTTTGTCATGTGGCAACCGGTATATCCGAGTATTGCACTTCGTCAATCTCACTTGGACGCCTTGACCAGTATCTATTCCCACTGTTTCTAAAAAGTCTCAGTTCCGGAGAAACAGAAGACGATCTGGAAAAGTCGCTTAGTGACTTGTTCAGAAAACTCAATGGTTTTGGTGATGCTGCTTGTGCTGTCAATCTGGGTGGAGTCGACCAGGACGGAAGCGACCTGTATAACCCGCTTTCTGAGATGATCATCAGGACTGCAAAGAAGCTGCGGTTACCCTCTCCAATACTCGCTGCCCATATCCATTCAGAAATTCCGGACGCAGTGGTTAATCAGCTTGTTGATCCGACACTCTTTGCAATAGGGCAACCAACGTTTTATGGTGAATCCTCTTGTCAGGAAGCTCTGATAAAACGTGGTGTCTCGAAAGCCAGGGTACATCAATGGGCTGCCAATAGTTGTATGGGACTTATGATGCCTGGGCAGGAGATAAGTGACATGTGGGGCAGTTTAGTCCACATGCTGCTGCCGCTGGAATTGGCGACAAACCAAGGTAAACCTTACAAAGGAGAGCTTCCAATACCGATTGCCAGGCATTCCGGTGATAACTGGGATAACATTGATGATCTGGTACGAGCTGTATTCTCTTACACAGAGGAAATACTCGACTTCTGCATTCAACGTAATCGTGAAGCAACCCAACAGCACGGAATAAACAGACCCAACGCGTTTCTTTCAGCGATGATTAAAGACTGCATCGAACGAGGTTTGGATAGAGCACTGGGTGGTGCACGTTACCATACGGTTGTTGTGGAATCATTTGGGCTTATTAACGTTTCTGATGCATTGGTTGCAATCGATGATCTAGTATTCAGAAAAAAACGTTATACGCTGGCGCAGATGGTAGAAGCTGCAAAGAATGGTTATGTTGGATACAACGAGTTGCACGAACATGTCTTGAATGCTCCAAAGTATGGTAATGGGGATGACAGAGCAGACGAAATGGCTGTACGCTTGGCGACAGGATTTGCCCATATGGTTGATAGTTATACCGATGGCAATCTCTGCTACATGCCTTCTTTCCATACTTTGAATGCCCACGTAAATGCTGGAGCTATGTATGGTGCAAGTCTGGATGGACGATTGCCTGGTGAACCTATTGCAAAGAATGTAGGTACTTCACCTGGGAGATGTAAGGAAGGGCTTACAGCAATGCTGCTTTCAGCCGCTTCGCTACCTCAGACTCTCTTCTTTGGTGGACAAGCACTGGATATCTCTATCGATCCATCGATTATTCGTGCCATCGAGGATAAACGGAAGTTTATGAGACTGTTACAGACTTATTTCGCGCTGGGAGGATTACAGATACAGGTAAATGGTATTGGGCCGGGAATATTGAGAGACGCCATGGCCAACCCGCAGGCGCATACTGGTCTAACTGTCCGAATAGCAGGCTATAGTACATACTTCGTGATACTTGGCGAGAACATACAGTTGGAGATGATAGAGCGTTTCACTAAAGGAATGTAATCACTTTTACGTTCGTGCTAAGTTTGTCGAATTACGAATAAATAATAATGTGCCGTTAAAAACAACTTCGGGGCTGAAACAGCCCCGAAGCATCGTATCATATTTCCAGCAATCTCTCATCAGGTTTAGAATCCCATTGAAAGACTGGCTTCTGCACGGACATCATCGTTGTTAATTGCGGCATCCTGCAGATACTTTACGTATTTACCAGAAAGCAGCAGGTCAAATCCTGATCCCACTTTCCGCTGGAATCCCATATTGTAAGTGTCTTGACCGGTTTGTGAACCATCTTTTAGCCTGGATTGTAACAAACCAGCAGAGAAGCTGGAGAAGTCATCCAACTTATAGTCTAAAGTAAATGTGCGCTCTTCAGCAGATTTACCTATCACATATTCGTCTTTCTGGTTAAACCCTCCGTAGAGGCCCAGACGTCCCAGATTTGAACGTATCCCGACTCCAGTGGTGCGTTGAGTCTGCACTTCACCTTTATCGTTTTCCGGGTTAAATCTGTAGTTACCTTCGAGTGATAATGAACCGGCCGCCGCCATTTTAATGTCAAGGATATGAGTGTCCAGATTTCCTGAAGTCAACACTCGTTGTCTCAGCTTTCCATTCACTGTCAGGAAAGCAACAGGTGTTGCAGAAGTCGAGTAGTCGGTTATAGTTGTAATGCATCCAGAGCTTTCCATCGATTTCCATCCTACTGCGAACTTTGCATTAGTTAGAGGAGTAAGCTCCAGAGTCCCGACTTTTGTAATGTCATATTTACTGTTTAGTGTCTTAATAGTGTAACCAGCTGTAAACTGTGCATAATCAGCTGGTCTACCTGCTATTGCAAACTCTTTTTGACTTTTTATCTCAGATACAGACTCGCTTCCGGTTAAAGATCCTGATATCTGCATATTAGCCGTCGGATTCGATTTTACACTCACACTGTGCTGTGTTGCGGCACCCAGCTTTGTGGACTCACTCTGTGAAGCAGCAGCATTCACTTGAAGCAGAGCCCCTTCCTGCACAGCCAGATTGACGTTCTTCGTAGTCTGATCACCTACATTGTCATTCTGTGCGGTTGCCAGTCCTACGCCTACTCCAACCTTATCAGTCTTAACACCAACAGTAGTTTGGGTCGTTTGCCCAAGCTTTGTGGAATCAACTTCCTTGTGTGCAGCCTGGACACTGACCTTGCCACCGTTGGTTGCGTCAACTTTTACATCGGTAATGGTCTGATTGCCTACTGTGTCATTCTGTGCTTGCGCATAGCCCATATTCACTCCCACATTGTCAGTTGCTTTCGCAGCTGCATTGAGGTTCAGATTGGATTCACCTTGTTTGTTACTGAAATCCTTCTGGTCTACGCTTCCCGACACTTGAACTGTCTTTGTTCCGCCACTTACTGCAACATGAGTTGTTGCCACTTTGTCTGTAGTGGAACCGTTGGTGGTGACAACTTCCTCTCTGGAAGCTACAGCGTTACCAACTTGACCGATTCTTTGATCAACTTTGATCCCGGTTGTATCCACGGTCTTTTCTACAGAAGCCGTGCCTGTGATATTCTGCCCGTGCGTTACGGCTACTATAGTGGTATCACCCGGTCGGACAGTCAGGTTCTGCTTTTGAACGACACTTTTGATGCCAGTTGAGGTCTCTGCCACATTCTGATACACTGCTGCGAAGTCAGCTAGCTTACCATATTTGTAGGACATATTGACATCTTCTGATTCTCTACCTGCGGTCACGCCATACTGCTTTGCTCCAACAAAAGCCTTACCAGCTCTCAGGACATTTCCGCTGACGTTTAGACCTCCCGAAGATGTATGGGCAGTAACCTTGTATAGTGATTTATCGTTCCAACTGGTACCCGCAGGAGCAGGAGCACCTTCAGCGGCTTTACCCGTCAACAAGAGTGTGCTTACATTTCCTGATCCAACACGGCTATCAGTGCCCAGACCAACTATAGTGTCACCATCGGTAGGATTAACTGCCGATTTAGTATAACCGCCAATCAATTTCAATTTATTACTGCCGGTGTCCAGGACATCCATTTCCAAGGGAACAGATAATATTCCGGCTGTTTTTACCGACTTATTCGGAGTTATCTTGTATGTTATCTTGGCGACCGCATCGGATATCAGAATACGAGTGAATGTAAGAACACCTTTCGTAACATCGACTTTATAGTCTTTCCCATTACGCAGCATTACCCCATTCACTGATATTTCCAGCGTTTTTTCTTGTATCTGGGTGTATGCCAGGAAATAAGGGCCTGTGGAGTTGCGGCCTGGTATGGATTCACTAATCATTCCCAGTCCATATTCCACAACTGCCGAAGAACAGGGCAGCCCAGCACCAATTATGAGGGTTACCACAACTACTGCAGATATTAATTTCTGGATACTCTTGATATAAAGCATAGGATTTCTTCTTTTAACTAGACCAATATTGCACTGTACTATTAGACGCAAAAAGTAGAGCATTATGCACTGTTTTTGTACACTAATTATATTATACCGCTAATTAGACCCCATGTGGACACGTAATCGGTGGAATAACATTATCGAATACGCCTGTTACAAATGATATAATCTCATTTTTTAAGCACAGCGATTGACTTTAGCGGCTGGATTTTGTATAATTATTTCATTGTTGGGAGACATAGACTTGTTTGAGGGCCTATAGCTCATTCGGCTAGAGCGCACCCCTGATAAGGGTGAGGTGGATGGTTCGATTCCATCTAGGCCCACCAGTATTATTCAATGTCTATAATTCCCAATCTACGAGGGGGCTTAGCTCAGCTGGGAGAGCGATTGCTTTGCACGCAATAGGTCAACGGTTCGATCCCGTTAGCCTCCACCAAAATGATAAATACAAAGAGCCGGGATGGTCGTTAAGACTTCCCGGCTCTTTGCTTTTACTCTCTACATTATCCAAGTCAGCGTACGAATTTTAACAGTCCTGCTTCTGGAACATACCATGTGCACTCGCCGGTCCCTCTCCACATAACCCATGCCTCAGATCCCTGTTTGCGGACTGCAAGATTGAAAGGATATTTTGTGTCCGGGTTTGGCTTTATCCCTAGAGATGCGAAAGGTATGCGGAATTCAGCAACCCACTGACTGGGACCGACTATATTGGACTTGTATGAGACATTTTGTCCTGCACGCTTAGTTATGTCAGCAGATGCGCCGGCTTCATCGCTTGAGGAGAATGTGCCGTCTGCAAATCCGCGCAACACGATGATTGGTGCTTTCGCTCCTAATGCAGGATTGCTCAGAGATATTTCAACAGCATCGCAGCCTCCCCATGTATCTCCAACAGACATCGGCGTGTCCTTGTCCACTGAATTGTCGATTCCTACAAAAAGAGCGTCATCATACCATCCCAGCCAGGCTCGAGATGGAAAAGTGCATTTCTCACCTTCCACACCCTCCTGGATTAGCATCGCCTTCTCCGCATTTAAGCTAAACCATTCATCAGAAGAAAGTTTCCCATCCGCAGTCGGTAATGTTTCCAGACGAGTGACGTTAAACACCGGGGCAGGTGTTTTCTTGCGAACAGGTTTCAATTTAGCTGCTTCAGGCTTTTTGTCTACTCGAAGTGTTGATGTCACAGGCCAGGTAGCTCTGTCAAGACTCTTGTAGACTCCAATTTTGTTGAACGGAATACTTTTGAAACCTAACTTCCAGGCTGGAGAGTTGGGTGATAGTCGGTAATCCACTGGAGGTTTACCTGAAAACAGCGGGTCCTGGTCGGTCAGGTTGTTTTCCTGTTTTACAAGTGATTGAGCTCTTCCTTCAATCCATCCAAACTTGGTATTCCAGAGGATATTACGGGCGACCACATTGCCTTTAGGTGCCAATGGTTCGTCTTCTAGTATATTCAACAGCTCAGGATATTTCGTAGACCAGGGCGGTTGTTTGTAATTAAGATCAAAGAGCTCCTTTGTAGCAAAATCTCCTACACTTTTAGCCCAACCTAGTCCACGTGCATCTATACTGAACGCCTGTCCACAGTTGATGAACAAATTATTGCTCATCACATTATCGCGACCGCCACCGATCAGGATCGCACTGGCTACGTCATAGAAAATATTACTCGAGATGTCAGCTGAAGAGAAACAATCGTCCAGATATACTCCCTGGCAACCTCGACCTTCGAAACCGTGGATGTTATGCAGGTAGTTATAGCGCACTTTGTGACCACGCATAGTCCAAGTCTCATCCGGCGGTGAAGTATAAATGGCTCCAGCGTCGTTGGATTGAAAGACTGAACTGTGGACTTCATTGAACTCAATAGTCTGCTCATTACCGCTGAAACCTATCGCCACATGCGGGACATTGTCTATGAGATTATGTGTGGCACTATTACCGACACCATATAGCGCTATTCCCTGCTGGTAGACTGGATCCCATCGAGAAGTGTGATGGATATGGTTGTTATCAGCAATGTGGCGTCCAGGGGTGAGTGTCTTTCGATCACCTGCATCCAGAGTAATTCCTCCCTGTCCCATCGCATAAATATCACAACCGATGACTTTGTGTCCGGTGCCGCCTTTGACTTTAACTGCCCAGTTACCCATGTTGCGGATCGTGCAGCCAACCAGCCGTACGTTGGAACCATCTTTGATGGTAACTGCGGTGCCGCGTCCGTCCTCAATAGTAAGACCGCGGAAAGTGACATTGGAAACATTATTCATTCTGATAGGATCACGGACAACAGAGACCATGACCTTGCCCGATTTCAATGACGCAGTCGGCCAAATGAGCAATGTACCGGTTTCGCGGTCCAGGTACCATTCACCTGGTCTGTCCAATTCCGGCAGGACGTTTTCTGCATAGAACCACTGGCCCCGGCGTATCCCATAAGCAGATGTTTGTTGAGTCTGCATACTGATGGTTTTCTCTGCAGGGTCTACACTTGCCAGTGGAATACGCTGGTCTGCCCAATCCCAGAACCAGAACCCGTGCATCCATATGCCTTTTTCACCTGTCCATCGGGCAATCCGAGGGTCGTCACAAGCGAATTTCCCGGTACCAGATGTCGTCTGACCAGATTTCACGATCCCGTTATCGTCATATACATCGGTGATCTTCATATAGCCTTCATTTGGGTAGCGAGCCAGAATCATTGGTTTGTCTTTGAAAAACACTTCAAGACCCGGATCGGATTGATAACTAGCTGGACTGTTGATAGTCTGGAAGTCAGTGATACCATTGGCATTCAAGTCAGCTTGGAAGACGTTGCCGCGTGCTGAAGGATCCATACGGGACAATAAATCAGGATCAGATACAGGAGTAAATCCACTTACTACGCGTCCACCAATCAAACGGACTTTTCCTGCAATCTTTGCCCTGTATTCGACCGGTTTTGTAGCAGTCCCGGAATCTTCAACAGCAAAATCCAGAGGTTCAGAGAGTTGATAAATACCTGGTGCTATCTCAACGCATATACGCTTGTTGATACCAGCATGCAAAAGCTTTCGAACCTCATCACGGGCACGCTGAATGGTTTTAAAGGGGCCGTCCTTTTTTGCACGGTTTGGTTTTTCAATTTTGCCTGACCACGTATCATTGCCGTTGCCAGCGACATACAGGAACTTCGTATCAGACTTCTCTGCAGCAATTGCTAGACTGCAGGAAATTGCCATCACAAGAGCTAGAATCAGGGTTTGCCAATTCATAGACTTACATCCTTCCAGATCCATTTAAACGATATTTACAGAGTATTATTAGTAGATACATCAATATCGGGTATTTATCCTGCAATGAAAGCTTGTGTCTATGCATATTACATTTTTGACAATAAGAATCAGCTTTCGTACAATGCCCGTGGAGTGTGATATATGACAGACATAAACAGTGGCTACCGACGAATTATACCTACACCTCAAAGTATTGTGTCCGTAAATAAGCCTGCACGGATATATAGTCGAAATCGGACATATTCCGTATGTTTACAGGGATCTGCAGGGGATAAAATCAGGTTTGCGGGGGATTTTTTGTGCAGGGAAGTACTGCGGGAATTCGGATTGCATCTGGTAGTCGGTGGGCAATTGGATGAGGATACAGTCATTATCTGTAGTGATTACACACTACTAAACGAATACCTTGATGCTGATAGTCTGAAAGTATTCGATAATGATCCTGGCCGTCAGCAGGGATATGTCATAAAATCAAGTCCCGGGGAGCCAGTTATTCTGTGTGCAGCGAGTGAACAGGGCTGCCTTTACGCCGTATCAACCCTGCTGCAGATATTACGCGTCAAAGATGATCAGATCATACTCGGCAGTCAGGTTATTGCAGATTATCCCGATTTCAAATATCGCGGGAACTGCTGGCTGATTATGGCGGAGTGCGGTATCTGGTCATATGACCGTGGCGACGGTGTTGATGGTTACCGAAAGCGTGCAAATGAGAAACTGGACATGTGCGTCCGGTATAAAGTTAATACCATACTATTCGACGGCCTTGGGTGGGCTACAGACAAATTTCCCGGCTACGCTGATTTAATGCAGGAGATTAATAAAGAAGCAAGGCTCCGGGGCATTCATCTGATGTATGTAGGTTATGGTTCCGGTTATGGTGCAGCTGGCAGAGGTTTATACAAGGGCAAAGTATTCCAGAATCGTCGATCATATCCTGACGGTGAAGAGTATCCATGTCTTGGTGGAGTTGGGATGACCGATGACGCCAAGTTGCTGGGTAGATTCAGCGGGACTTGTCTTACCAACATTGAACTCATGCGGCTGAAATGTGGGGAACTGAAACAATTCGTCGAAGAAGTTCAGCCGGGTGCGATGTATATCCATAACCTGGATAATGACAGAGTCAGCAAGGATATGTGGCTATTGAGATGTCCGGATTGCAGGAAACGCTGGCCGAGTGATGAGTTGGATACTGCCGATGGTATGGCTGGTGCATATGCAGATTTCTATGACCAGTTGGCAGAATGTATTAAGAGCGTAAAGAGACCAGGTTATGACGCTGATCGTGATTGTGTGCTGTATATGGTTAGCCCCGGCTATACAATGCCTAATCATTCTGATGAAGATTGGCAGACAGCTCTTTCTTATTGGCCTGCTGTCAGCCGTTTTATGAAACACAAGCACAACGTTTCATTTATGTTCAGGGAGCAATTCTATAATCATGATACCAACACTCTGAGATGTGCCCAGATGAGAGATGCTCTGGATTCGGAAGGCCAGGGTCACGAGTTTGGAATAATCTACTTCTATGGGGCAGATGGATTTCACAATGACCAGCTACTGCTGCCGACACCTTCAAGTTATTACATTTTCAAGGGAGCAGATGCTGTAATTGCAGCGTCCGGTCACGCATACCAGGAACCTATGCAGCTCTTGAATGCTGAGTACCTTTGGAACTCTGAGAATAGCGCCTTCTACAACCTTGAAAATAGACCAACGAACTATACTGATTTCTTCCAACTCTATCTGGACATGATGGAAGCAGGTATACGACCTGAAGAGCTGTATGGCAATGAAGGATTCCTGGGTGTTGCCTGCAAAAAGCTATATGGAGAGATTGCAGGTCCGGTAATGGCGGAAGTATTCGCACTGCACGGGGAACACAATGAGCCACTGGTGCCTTTTATTTCAAATAAAGACCTTGGTGCAGGTGGATTCAACCCATTTGCTCAACTGGCGTATGGGGTAGAACTCAGTCTACAGGATGTATTGAAGACGAAGACCAAGCTTTGTGAAATATACAATATCACGACCCATGCACAGAATCTTGTAACCGATCTACTCGTGAAGTTCAACGTAAATGACTCAGTGTGGACTGAAATAGAATGGTATAAGGAGTCTCTTGAAATTGGCGCCAGATATACTAAACATCTGCGAGATTATGTTGCAATATACGAACAATTACTGAATCACTTTGAGTTAGCTGCAAATATAGACGACGTTAATCAAAAGATAAAAGACTTATCAATGGAAATCAATGACACAAAACATATAATCAAATCATCAGGCTTGGAAGCAATCGACTACCTGGGAGGAGCACTGGCCGGTCGCGAAAGCACGCTGGTATTCCTTGAATCTAATCTGGAAGAGATGTCAGAGAGCATAATCCAGGACAAACGTTTCGTAAAGCCGCACCAGGAAGTTACTCCGTGGTGGTAGAATCCATCAGTCACCCTTGGCAAATGCCAATGGTGACTGATGAAATACTAAATCACTCTCATCTTCCCATTTTCTTTATATCCACCCCATAATAAATCCGGGGGGCTCCGTCCAGAATTACTTGTGCAATACCGTTTTTGACCGGGATCAATCGTTCCTGGCCGATGCAGTCGATTTCTCGGATGGACTTGCCTGTAGCCGGGAGTTTTATTAGAATCTTGCTTTTCCAATGATCAACCCATGGTTCAGGAGTTGCGAACCATTTGTCATCTTTTTTATGGGATTTGTTTAATATGTATCCGTCAGTGCGGTTCCAAAGTATGGTGACAGGACCTTTGGGAGAGTTGAAGAGCAGGCCTTTGTTTTGTGATTTCCCGAAATCCAGCCAGCGTGTAAATGTCGTGTTTTCCAAAGCTGCTGCAATGGTTTCATATCCTAATAGTGAAGGTTTTGGGCTTAGATCTCTGTTTAGTAAACCATAATGAAATTCAGGATTTGTATTATCGACTCCACCTTGGTCGTACCAAACTGTATCATTCAACTGATACCAGTTAACTATCTTCACTCCTTCTGACAATGCAAGGGCATACTCCAGAACTACATTCTCAGCAGCTTCTCTATATGTATCCCCCCACCACAAATGCGGCGCGGTTGGGGCATAGGCTTCTGTCAGAAATATTGGCTTGTCACCGTATTTCTTTAAAGTGTCCTTGACCTTACGAATTGTGCCCAGGAAGTTCCAATAGTCACAGTTTTTGTTGTCCCGCCAGTTGTCTCCACCATAATCAGCTGTGTAGTTTCCACGCCCTGGATGAAGACTTATTGCGTCTATACAGTCCCACGCTCCATATTCGTGCATCTTGTCCAGGAACACCGTATCTGCTCCGGATAGGCCTATGCTGGTCAGTTTCAAATTTGCACCGGACTGCTTTATTGCGTTGGCAGCAGGTATGAGGAAATCAGATACATACTGTTTGGCTCTGACTGCATTGCCAATACCGCCGTCCATATTGATCTCATTCCCAAATTCCCAATAATGAGCCCCACCTTTGACTATATCTGCTATCGTTTTCGAGATGTATTCCTGGCGTTTTGCTTCATCTTTCATATTGGGATCATCTAGAGGAACCTGGGAATGGAAGTTCTGCATCATATTCAGCGAATCAGCCTGCTTTGCAGACATCTGCATGTTCCTGATCCACTTTACACCTATTCGTGAGAGCAGGTTCTCTGCGTCGGATTCAGTTGGTAGTGCAAAATATGCAGATATTCCAAATATGCTGTTTGGGTCATTGAATTTGTGAGGAGGCAGGACTGCCAGGTTAGTTCTCCTGAAATCAGTATTTCTACCATCTGATGCCTGGACTTCAACAAACAGAATCCCGCGTTTGGGAGCATTAAATGACAGCTTCTGGTCCCATTTTGCATATGGGTCAAGCATTCGTGTATCTGATCCTTTGGTAACTATCTTTCCATTAAAGTCTCTTGCCCACCAGGATAAGGTGATATTTTGTTTGGTATCAGAGGTATTGATAGCCTGGGCATTCAAGCCAAGAGGAGTAGATGCACTGTCCCAGATATTAAATACTTTATCTGCATTTATATCCAGTGCTACCGGTCTATTCTTAAGCAGTGCCGCCGCAGCTGCAGGTTCTGCATCGGTCAGCAGCAGATCTCCCTCAGCAACATAATGGCCTGATTCGGTTTTCTTTGCTGGAAAGTGAATATCAAATGTATCCTGCCACTGAGGGTTGCTGTTTTTTAGAATCAAGTAAAGATAACCGTTAAGAGATTTATACTGAAGGCATTGCATATCCGGAACTTCATAAGGAATGCCGCCTTTTTCATCCCTAACCCACAGGCTCCGCTTGATTGTCTTCTGAGAACCAACATCAGCACCGTTACGACGCATCACCATTGCATAGTCCAGACCCAGGTCATCCGGTCCCCATATATCGTATCGAAGGTGTACACGGTGAGGGAACACAGTGAATTCACTTTGCACCCTCACCTTGCCAGAAGTATCGTTCTTTGTCTTAAAGTCTGTGAGTATAGCTTCCTGACCATTATCCAACTTTACCAGAGAGGATGTTCCGCCATCGGTAACTGTAGGTGTGCTCATAAAGTGGTAGTCGCCAAAGTTCATGAACATCTTTCCAGTTTCATCACAGACTTCCACAGCGCCATTGTCCAGGGTTTTAATCTGAATGCCGGGTGCTGCCAGTTTTATCTCTGCAGTTGCAGGTAGAGCCAGACACATTAATAAACCTGCTAATATATAAAGCACTGAAACAATGCGGGCATTTGCAGGCATATCATAAATCATTTTGAGACTCCTGGATAATGATGCACATCAAGGTTTGCGCATTTTAAAACAGACTACTTCAAGCGGCTCAAGTTGGAATTTGCCGATTCCGGATTCAACTCGGACGCGTTTCTTGCCAAACTGATCAAATGCAAGTCCATTCCTTTTATTTGGGAATGATAGTTCTGCATCCAAACAATTTCGCCCCCAGTTGCAGGCAATAACATAATCAAAACCATTGTGATATCGATGGGACCACAGAATCTCTTCAGAGGCTGACTTAAGATTTACTCCTACTGTATGGTTAGTGGACAATAATGCAGGACTCAATTGATTCAGCTCTTTTGCTATCTGTTTGATTCCAGGCCATAAGTCCTTTTCCTGTCCAAGGTTCCAATCCGATCGACCAGGTTCAGTCCAACTGTAGAATAGTATTCCAGTTGCACCCAGGCATATAGACCCATATACCATAGCCCGTTCCTGTTTCACCGTAGGCATACCAAATGGACCAAAACCGCCGAATGCCTGCATAACACACCAGGTGCTTTTAGAAGCAAACATGGGATCGTTGCGTAACAATCTGAATTTCCTAGCCATCTCCCACATAGACCAGCTTGTCCCTGTCTCTTCACAGTATGTTATCGGATAGATATCGGGAGCGATAATATCGATTGCAGCATCATGAGCATCGGGATAGTTATCGGCAACCACTGTGGGGCGCTTCTTGTCTAACTTACGGATGTTTTTGCAGGCATCGGTGATTTCCTGCGGATCTTCAGAATTACGTCCGCCTGGTTCATCGCTCATATACCATGCCAGTATTGAGGGATGGTTCAAGTTTTTCGTAACGTATTCCACTGAGTTCCAGATAATTGGACAGACCATAAGTTTAGACCTGAGAGAAGCATCAAGAAAGTCTGTGTTAGGTTGAAACTCATGAATAACCGTGTTGAAGCCGTATTTATGCAAGTCAGGCAGCATTTCAATCGGTGCTCTGTATAATCCAATCGGAAAGAAAGGTTTGCCATTCACGAGTAATTGTTTTTTGTTAGCTTTTGACAAGGGAGTTTTGTTTTTTGTTTCGGAGTTATCAGACGTTTTGTTTCTCGCAAATCTAGATAATACAGGTTCAATCGGCATATTATCGGCGCGTAGTGTGGTAGCGATTATGCGCCCCTTGCCGATTTTAGTGGTCATTATCACAGGATAATCTTCTGAACTTACACCTATGATCTGCCAGGCATCGCCGTAAGTAACAAAATGCGTACCATTGCTCATTACTGATGCTTGTGGATCTGATGGCCATATGAGTCGTGATTCATCTGTAGTATTAATATTCACTTTGCATGCCGGAGAGCCTTCTGCTGCATAACGAGCTGGCTTCACAGCATAATCAGATCCCAATGATCCGAACCACTCATACCTGCCAGTCGTATTAGCATCCAGAGCAATGATTGTGCCTCCATTGTCTACGAATTCCTTGAGTGCTGGTGCGTATTCTACAGGTATGGTATGAAAGGAACCGAATATTAGTATGTCGAAGTCTGTGATTCGTGAGACAAGCGTGGCAATATCGGAGCTTGCGAAACGCGCCCAAGGCCATTTTAGGTCCAGTAAAGCAGCAGCGGTCTGCTCCCGGTCTGCTCTGGCCCACCAGTGACTACTCATAATGCACGCAACACTGGGTGTCTTTACACGCATTTCCGTGCGTCGTCTGGCTTGCTCTTCTTGCGAATTCCTTGAGTATAACCGCAGTGAAGTGACTTGAGGCCATGTGCCTGTGAACTTGATCCTGACCGAGAGAGCACGAACTGCTGGAGATAACTCCCTGGACACGCCTCCAGACACGACCGCAATGGTGCTTGTGATCGGTCTGTAGACCATATTCGTGTCGTCAGCTATCTCTATTGAGTATTTCGAAACTCCACTAGCATCGAACTCAACACGGTCTATATCAAGCGGTACTTGAAATGTCCGAATAAGCCATGATTCACCCGAATAAGGTGGCTGCCAGAATGTAGTTTTATCCCCATCAAACGCATTTGTCTCGACTGAAGCTGCCAGACGACTGCTGCTTTCTATTCTTGCTCCCGGTGCATTCAAAGCTGCATCGAACTCAGTTTGGGCACCAGACTGCAAAGGTGCCATTCCAATCAAGAAGCAGAAAACAAGCTGCCACCTAAATATCAACTTCATATTAACCTCTTTTCAGATGGGGAGTTAAAAACTACATTCGTAGTGTTGACATGCGAACCGTTACATCTACTTCTTTCCTATCCAAATATAGGTCAGCTTGCGGTTCCTGATTTCCGGTTCAATGTAGTCACCATCGATTTTCACCGGTCTGTTCCAGTTGACTTCAACAATGGGAGCGCCTGACTTAAGCCCCAGCTTTTTCCAGTTGATTTTGATCCGGTTGGAGCCTGGGGTATCGCTCCAGTTTGTAACTAATAATAGTGTCCGTTTTCCTTTGTGTACGAAAGCGCTGGCTTTCACATTTGGATTTTCAGGGGTGAATGCATTTTTTTCGGGAGTGTAGTAGGGCATCCAGTCGGCTGTCTTTGTGTCAAATTGATCGCTCAGTTTCCAGATGCCTTCAGCTCTTTGAGGGTAGGTTCCCCACATATTTCTCGGCATAGTGCCGTGGATACCTGCTAAAGATATTCCGTATTCAACCGGCAATGGTAAGTTATTGTAAAATAGAGGTTCGCTGTTGAACCCAAATTGCCTGGCCAGGAACTCAGCACGGAATACTTCTAGATCACTATACTTCTGCCAGTCACGGATTGCTCCCAGGCTTTCTCCGTTAGTTGCAGACGTAATGAACGATGCTGTAGGCAGCGGATAACCGCCGGAGCAGTGCGCGTCCATTACTGCATCTTTCCGGTGAGATTTGATCAGTATATACATCCGTTTCAAGTAATCTCTGCGGTCGAATATACGCCATGTTGGGACTGCTTTTCCTGAAACCGGATCTATTATAGGTTCGTGACCATGCATAGGATTGGAACACTCAGGCGGTCCGACTACACCATCTAGATAAACTCCGCCACATCCAATTTTCATTGTGTTGTCGATCTCCCAAAGGAGTTTCTTTGCACCTTCACTTGCTGTGCATACGCCAAAGAGGGCTTCGCCGGATTCTCTCCAGCCGACCGGGGGTTCCATATCCGGTGGGTTAGTGCTGATCTCCCATTTATAATCTTCATACTCTCTGGATTTATCGCTTATACCCCATCCGGTATACGGAATGAGTGCTTGCTTATTCTTGTTCAAAAGGTCCGCACATTCTTTAAGTTCAGCAGGATTAGATGACCCACCAATACCACACGGGCTGACCGACCACAGGAAATAAACAAATCCGCGCACACCCATTTTGGCGCACATTTCTGCGTTTGGTATTTCAGGTCCTGCGTCCTGAGGTATTAGCCATTTATTAGCTTTATCGTATTTCCAGTTACCAGCGAGATAAGCGGGATTCTGCGTATTGGCAACTTTTGAATAGCAGAGGTTCATCGGTGTAGGATCGAAACTCAAATCCTCAAGATTGTAAGTTGCTGCATCTGCTACTAGAGGTCCTGACGCAGCAAATGAATCCTCCTGACGGTTCTCTGTTGTTAGCTTCCAACCTGCCAGTGCATACTTGCCGTCGCACTGGAATGATACCGAACAGAAATAATCGAACACAGGCATTGAGCTGATATCCTCGCCTGACGCCAGCTTCTTGCCATCAAGATAGAGCTCAGTCTTTGGTCCATAGTTGATCCCAATCCTGTACCATTTACCTTTGACCAATTCTACCGACGATTCAAAGACCACTCTCTCTCCAAACTCAGCAGTAAAATGCGAAACCTTAAGTGTGTGGTTTACCGGATTCCACGAGAGAGCAATATAGTTGCCTTGAGAGTTCCCATAGGTGAATAAATTCATGCGGGGCTGTCCCTGCATTGGGTCATTAGGATCCCAATCAACGCGCAGGTCAACCTCTATGGACCCTTTACCATTCATTTGGGACATACCAGCGGGGACGGTAATCTGAGAGTTATTCCTGGATTTTGCTGTAGTCTGAACCGGAGCCGTGAGGACCATTATCCGGGTACCCGAGAGATCATCCGGTGAGAACCTTGGTTTGACCGGGCTTGCCATAAGTCCAAAAGTATAGCTGACTGGTTTATCAAAAACACGTTCGCCGTCAGCTATGTGCAGCACCAGGTTGGCAGACTTCTTATTGGCTTTTACTTCGATAGCCTTTTCTTTGTCGGCAGGAGTCCAACCTGAACGGTTCTCGGCAAACCACTGTATGCCTCGCTCTTGATCCCCCAGCCAGAAGAATGGAGTGAACCTGCACTTCCAACCAGCGTCTGTCACATCACCCGAGCGGTTCCAGGTGGTTTGATCATTGAATGAATACCCTTCTACGCTGTACTGCATGAATGACTTAGCTATACTCCGCTTAACTGGAACAACAAATTGAAGGTCTCTAACTGTCTGCTTGCCACCGATTGGAGACAGCGTCCAGTCCATCCGCATCATTCCATCGTATTCAACTGTGGTTGTTACATCAATAGAAAGTGCTTGAGAGACTGCCTTTCCAACATAGATAGCTTTGTGCCCCAATGATTTCAGTAGTTTCCAGGACGTCATCCGCCACTTAAGCGGTTTGCCGTCTATTGTGCCCTGTAGGGTTATCGGGCTTGCAAGTATATCCTTACCGGCTGCATTTACCTGGTCAAGAAATATAGATGAGCCTATTCTGTATGTGCGTGCGTAAACCTTAGCTGATCTTGATGCAGCCTTGATTGGAGTCCACGGATCGGGTACGACATCGATATCCGGCATCTTGAAACTTGCCCAATCAGGAGTATAATCGGGAATCTTGAGTGCGATCTCACCAAGTTTTATATAGGTCCCATCATCCGATTTCTGATCAATAACCAGTGCACACTGTCCCGGCGTAAGTTTGGTATAATCGACCCACCAAGTTTTCTTATCTGCCATAGTTGCGAGATCAACATTTACCGTCCAGAATGACTGATCTTTCTGGATAACAGTCAATCGAATCGGCTTCTTATCTTCCGTGGAGAGTTTGGTCGGATCGCACGATATATAGAATGCTTTCCTGCCAGGAGACGGAGCAGCGATGACCGGCACTGCAAGTTTTGCATGGGCTTTGAATGAATAGTCAAAATTGGGGCTGGAGATACGATATGTGTAGTCACTGCCGCCAGAAACCTTTACGGTCTCGTTGGCATCTCTTATCCAGAGTTGTTTATCAGAGACATCGCTGCCCCTTTTTAACACTTCACCACCCACATATTCGCCAAACCAACCCTGCACTTGCACAGTTCTGCCATCATCGTCCAGAGTAACTGACTGGAGTCTGTTGGTTGGATCTCCGAATAACAACTGGCCTGCGTTTCCATCCTTGAAGTTAATGCCGGACATCGGCGCCCAGACAGCTGCCGGGTTCTTGCCGATAAGGTCTAGTGCGACTTGCATACCCCATCGGGTACCCTGAGCGGGAATATCAAGTCCAGCAGCCTGCATATCTAGTGCAGCTTCAACAATGAACCCCCGCTTTACAACATCCCCACCCATTGCAAAGTCAGTTCCGATGACCGATGCGGCGACTTTCCACGGACCGTCCCAGCTTTTGTCTCCATCACGGTGGTCGAATATCACGCCTTTGGAGTTTACAATAAGTTGTAGATTGGTGCCTCCGGAAGTCAAGAATAATTCGACAGCATCATCCTCCCAGAGTTTTCCATCACGCTCAGTGGCTTTGGCAACCGGCATCCGGGTCATCGAATCTACAACAAAAAGGAAATTCAGAGTGTTTCCGGATCTTCCAACGCTTACTCTACAGAATGGAGCAGTGAGATTTCCACCATCAGCGGTGAGATTTGCCAAAGTAACAGATGCCGGAGCCCATTCATCCTTGCTGATTTGCCCATCAATCGTCGGAGGCCCATTCCAGAAATTCGGTGCGTTCACCAACATTCCAGCAAACGCGAATGTGGAAAGAAGTGATATTAGTGCGATGGTAAAAATGGATAATCTTGAAAGTCGCAATACAGTCTCCTCGGAATGTCATAGGTGATAAGTCGATACTTGTGCGGTTTGCAGATAATCCGTTCGTGCTTCGACTTGCTCAGCACGAACGGATTATTTAGGAGGTTTTATTTCAATACAATAACTCCGGCGTTTTCCACTTTCCAGTTTGGTCCCTGGGCACCTAACCAGACGATCCACTCAGATGTCTCATTGCGCAGGACTCCAATATTAAACGCCAGCTTAAGTCCAGCTTTGTAGGGAATTGCTGCACCTGAAAGAGGGATTGCCCATTCACCTGTCCAGTTGTCATCATTTATCTTTGAAGAGAATCGGACTACCTTGCCTAATGCTTCTGCAGCTTCAGGTGTGACTCCTGCTTCAGGATAGCTTCTGGATATACCGCTTGCAAAGCCTCTGACTACAAATGCTGGAACATCATTGGCTGCTGGACGGAAACATATCTCTGCTCCGTCGTCTTGTCCCCACTTACTGCCCAGTTTCAGTGCTGCTTTATTCGTGATAGGCACTGTAACGGCTACATATAGAGTTTTACCGTCGTGAACCAAGTAGGCAACTGCCGGTTTCTGTTGGATTTTTGCCCTGTTTGGATCCTCAGCAAGCGTCATAGCTGTCTTCGACCATTCACCAGCTGAGATTATTCCATCTATCGAGGGGGTATTGTTCGTTTTTGCCACATTGAACGGTTTTACAATCCTTGCTGGATTTGAGGTGTTCTTTGGAGCTGGCCGCACTTTGGTTTTCACCGGCCAACTGGCACGCATTGGGTCGTTATAGAGTCCTATTTTGTCGAATGGGATCTTCTTGAATCCAAGCTTAAATGCAGGTGATTCTGGTTTGAGGTTGAAATTGAGTTTTTTTGCATCTACAAACAGAGGGTCCTGGTTGAGTAGATTGTCCTTGAATGTCACACCTGGACGTGCTGCACCTTCAATATCGTCCCATCGACCTCCGACACAGATATTGCGGGTTACCAGCAGGTTCTTTGGCGCCATTGGATCATCCTGTAGTAAGGTCAATAATTCCGGATATCGTGACCGCCAGGGTTCACTCTGATAAGGAACAGCATTCAACCCCTCCATCATAGTGTCTTTGCCGCCTGCTGCCCAACCCAGACCACGTGCATCTATATGTATGGCTGGGCTGCAGTCCACATAAATGTTATTCTCAATTGTACAATCTCTTCCGCCACCGATAAATGAAGCCATTGGCACACGGTAATGTACATTTCCATAAATGTTCGCTGAGGAGAACTGGTCATCCAGATACACCCCGACGCACCCCCGGCCCTCAAATCCAAAGATATCGTGGAAGTAGTTGAATCTAATCTGGTTACCGCGCATTGTCCAGTTACGACCACCATAGAGTGCTCCAGCGTCATTGGATTCGTAGACCACACTGTGAATCTCGTTGTATTCAATGATATGGTCATTGCCACTGAGCCCAATTGCCATATGCGGAGCATCGTTGAGCAGGTTATGCGCTGCACGGTTGCCAACGCCATTCAGGCTAATAGCAGGCTTATAGATTGGGTTCCAGCGCTCAAACTTATATATGTGACAGTTCTCAACATTGATGCCACCAGGAGTCAGAGTATTGCGGTCGCCTGCATATACGTTGACGCCGCCATTGCCGAGATTATACATATCGCATCCGTAAACTTCATGTTTTATGCCATTTGTGATATTAATGGCAGCACTGCCAAGGTTGCGCAATGTGCATTTTGCTATCCGGCAATTCTGACCGCCTGAGATATTAATTCCACTGGCTTGAGAACACTCGAATGTGAGTCCGACAATATTCACATACGATACATCCTGCATTGTCATCATATCTCGCAGAATGGAGACCATAACCTTGCCTTTGTTTAAAGACTTTGGAGGCCAGAAATAGAGTATGCCTTTTTGGCGGTCCAGATACCACTCGCCGGGCTTATCCAGTTCCGATAATGCATTATAGATATAGAACCACTGCCCTTTGCGGAAACCGAACGGGTGCATGGGAGGATTCTCGAGGGTGATTGTGTGGGTTGCCAGATCAATGTTCTTTACACGGAACCGCTGATCTGCCCAGTCCCACATCCAGTAACCGTTGGCCATAAGGTCCGGTTCATCAGTCCAGCGACTTGGCCGATCACCTTCATAGGTGAATATACCTTCCATTGTGCCTTTTGTGCCCCGGACATCGACCGGAGTCGGGCCTTTTACGTCAACTATATGGGTGTAACCCTCATTTGGCCAGCGTGACAGCGTCATCGGTTCGTCTGCAAAGAATAATTCAATACCCGGATCAGACACAGCCCAGGTGTCGGAACTCGTCATTGGAGGGTATTGAGTGATCCCATGAGCTTTCAGATCAGTCTGTAAAACTTTGCCCCTGGCTTCCGGCACCAACCTTGCCAGTATGGCTGCATCAGTGACAGGCTTAAAACCTTTCAACACACGTCCGCCGACAAGGCGAACCGGTTGCCCATCTGTTCCACGGTATGTTATGGGAGCAGCAGCAGTTCCGGAGTCCTCGGACGTTAGGTCAAAACTCTTGGTAATCTCATATATACCGCCTTTGACTTCAACCACGAGTCCACCTTGAGGCAGGCCTTTTGTGCGTTTTAGCTCCCTGACCAAATCCCTTGCACGCTCCAGCGTGGCAACAGGTCCATCGGTCTTAGCTGTATTTGCTGCCGAGAGCTTACCGCTCCAGGTGTTATTGCCTGCCGGTGATACATATATAGCGGCCGGTTTTGAAGAAGACTTATCAGCTGCAGTTGCCAGTGAACTCATAACGAGTACAAACAGTAGCCCCAGCAGAGCAGTAATTAAAAACTGCTTATCAACAATACTTTGCATTTCTTACCTCTTATCAAGCGAGTTAGATACTATCTTAACACGATTACTCCGCAATTCTGTACTTTCCAGTTTTGGCCCAGTGCACCGCACCAGACGATCCATTCTCCGGATTCAATACGCCGAACGCCAATATTGAATGCAAGCTTGAGTCCAGGCTTATATTTGATGCCTGCGCCTGAGAGTGGAATAGCCCATTCACCAGTCCAGTTGTCTCCGTTGATCTTCGCAGCAAAGTGCGTAACTCTACCTAATGCATCCGCAGCTTCGTGAGTTATTCCCGCATCAGGATCGCTGTGAAATCCTCCACCAGCATATCCACGTACAACAAATGCCGGGATGTCCTTATCTGCTGGACGGAAACATATTTCGGCTCCATCATTCTCCCCCCATACGCTGTCCAGTTTCAGTGCAGTGCGATCCATAATAGGAACGGTGACAGCTACAAAGAGAGTGTTTTTATCATGGGCAAAATGAGCCACAGCGGGTTTACCTTGTATTTTCAGCCTGGCTGGGTCTTCCTGCAGCAACATAACGGTTTTCGGCCATTCATTTAGAGCAAGGATACCATCGATTGTCGGGGATCCAGTTATCTTTGTCACTATAAACGGTTTTACAATCCTTTCCAACACCACAGGCTTTTTTGGAGCCGGACGAACTTTAGCTTTTACCGGCCAACTGGCTCTCATAGAATCTTTATACAGTCCGATCTTATCAAATGGAATCGGTTTGAATCCCAGTTTCCAGGCTGGTGAATTTAATCTGAGATTGTAGTTATGGTTTTTTGCATATACAAACAATGGATCCTGATCCAGCAGATTGTCCTTGAAAGTGACTCCCGGACTTGCTTTGTCTTCGACTATTTTCCAATTCCCGCCAACGCAAATATTACGTGCGACTTGTATATTCCTCGGTGCCATCGGATCTTCCTGCAGAATATTTACCAGTTCCGGATAACGGGATCGCCACGGTTCGCTCTGGTAAGGGACCGCATTCAAGCGGTCAGTCAGAGTAGTCACTCCGTAGGAATGCCACCCTAAACCGCGTGCATCTACTGAGATTGCAGGAGTACAGTCCACATATATATTGTTTTCAATTGTTATATCTCTTCCACCACCCATATGAGTAGCCATGGGAACTCGATAAAACACATTTCCAAAGATATTTGCCGAGGAGAACTGATCGTCAAAATATATTCCTATACATCCGCGACTTTCAAATCCGTATATGTCATGAATATAGTTATGTCGTATCTGATTACCGCGCATGGTCCAGTCACGACCACCATATATGACTCCAGCATCATTGGATTCATAGACTACACTATGTATTTCATTATATTCTATCGTCATATCATTACCGTTAAGATAAATCGCCATATGAGGAGCGTCATTGAACAAGTTATGTGCCACTCGACTACCAACCCCGTCAAGACTGACGGCAGGCTGTTTTATGGGGTTCCAACGCCCAAACTTATATATATGGCAGTTTTCCACATTATGCATGGCTGGAGCTAATGTGGCACGGTCACCTGCATTTATATTGACTCCCCCGTTACCGAGGTTATACATATCACAGCCAAAAACTTCATGTTTATAACCACCTACGATATTTACTCCGGATCCACCCAGGTTGCGTAGTGTGCATCCTAATATACGGCTGCACTGACCTCCGGTAACGTTAAAACCACTTGCCTGAGCACACTCAAGAGTCAGTCCCTGCAGATTTACATAAGATACATCCTGCATAGTCACCATATCCCGCAATATCGAGACCATGACTTTACCTCGATTTATTGGTTTAGGCGGCCAGAAATACAGAATTCCATTTTGCCGGTCCAGATACCATTCTCCCGGTCTGTCGATTTCTGATAATGCGTTATAGATGTAATACCACTGCCCTCTGCGGTAACCATAGACGTGAAAGGGGGGATTCTCAAGGGTAATAGTCCGATTAGAGGTATCAATAGATTGCACGCGAAATCGTTGATCGGCCCAGTCATACATCCAGAAACCATTGGTCATAAGATCCGGTTCACCGATCCAACGACTTGGTCTATCGCCTTCGTAGGTAAATATGCCTTCTTTGGTAACATTGATCTGATTGTCTATATGTGTAGGGCCTTTGACATCAACTATGTGTGTATAGCCTTCATTAGGCCAACGAGATAAAGTCATCGGTTCGTCGGCAAAAAACACTTCCAGACCAGGATCGGAACTAGCCCAGGATGTGGAGCTGACCATAGGCGGATACTGTGTGATCCCCTGAGCTTTGAGATCGGTCTGCAGAACTTTACCGCGAGCTTCTGGCACTAGCCTGGACAGTATTGCCGGGTCAGTGACTGGCTTGAAACCCTTTATAACACGTCCGGCAACAAGCCTCACTTCTTTGCCCTGGGTAGCACGATAAGTTATTGGGCACTCAGCAGTTCCGGAATCTTCAGAGGTGAGGAGGAAGTTTTGCCCGAGTTCATATACACCAGCCTGTAATTCTACTACCAGTCCACCGTTCGACAAGCCTTTGGTGCGTTTCAACTCTCGCACTAGATCTCGAGCGCGTTCCAGAGTTGCCACTGGCCCATCGGTTTTCGCAGCATTCGCCTGAGCAATTTTTCCACTCCATTTGTCATTGCCTGTCGGTGATATATATATTGCTGGTTTTATATCTGCTGAGCACATTAGTGAGGTTACAATTAGCATCAATCCCAGAATAATAGTCGTCATGAGGCTTTTGTATGTCATCATTTTGCTCCATTAAATCGCGATTTGATTTCAAAAAGAACCCCTACTATTTCAGGACCAAAATCCCGCCGTTATCTACTACCCAGGTGGAGCCCATGGAACCGGACCACATTATCCATTCTTTGGTCTCTATTCGCCTGACTCCTATGTTGAACGCCAGTTTCAAGCCGGATTTGTATGTGATGCCAGCTCCGAATAGAGGTATAGCCCATTCACCGGTCCAGTTGCCATCATTTATCTTTGCTGCGAACTTAACTACTCTTTCTAACGCTTCCGCAACTTCTGGTGTAACTCCAGACTCAGTATCGCTCTTAAATCCTCCACCTGCGAATCCACGGACTATGAAAGCTGGATCATTCTTGTCAGCAGGTCGGAAGCATATCTCAGCAGCGTCGTTGTCTCCCCACTGTTTGCCGGTTTTCATGAGTGCTTTATCTGCAATGGGGACTGTAACAGCTACGTACAGGACTTTACCATCGCTGGCCAAGCGAGCCGTAGCAGGCCTGTCCACGCTATTTCTGCTCAAGTCTTCATTCAACGGCATCACCGTTGCAGGCCATTCACCCGGAGATATTACTCCATCGATAGTAGGAGGAGCGCTTGTCTTTTCAACAGTAAACTGTTTCTTGTCTCTGGCAATTTCGACCGGTTTTTGGGGAGCCGGTCTGATCTGCGACTTCACCGGCCAACTGGCCCTGAGCTGATCCTTATAAAGACCGATTTTGTCGAAAGGTATAGGCTTAAACCCGAGCGCCCAGGCAGGAGATTCTGGCCTAAGATTGAAGTTATGCTTCTTTGCATCAACGAACAGCGGGTCTTTGTCGGTTAGGTTGTCTGTCAAGGTAACTCCTGGCCTTGCTGCACCCTCAATATTGTCCCACCGTCCGCCTACACAGACGTTGCGAGCAATAGTCACATTCATGGGCGCCATTGGATTGTTATCAAGTATGTTCACAAGATTCGGATACCTTGATTTCCACGGTTCGCTCTTGTAAGGAACAGATTCAAGCCGCTGTTTTAACAGGTCGAATATACTTGCCGCCCAACCCAGACCCCGCGCATCAACGTGAACAGAGGGGCTGCAGTCGACGAATATGTTATTTTCGATAGTAATGTCCCGACCGCCGCCTATAAGAGTCGCCGTATTCACACGATATAGTATATTTCCGTAGATATCCGCTGAGGAGAACTGGTCATCCAGATATATGCCTGCAGCCCCTCGGCTTTCAAACCCGTATACATCGTGGAAGTAGTTGTATCTTATCTGGTTGCCGCGCATAGACCAGTCACGTCCGGTGTAAAGCGCTCCTGCATCGTTTGAGTCATACACCACGCTGTGTACTTCATTATATTCAACGATATGATCATTACCGCCAATCCCTATCGCCATATGCGGGGAATCATTAAAAAGATTATGCGCCGCTCTGTTGCCGACACCGTTCAAGCTCACAGCCGGTTGGTAGACCGTATTATATTGTCCGAATTTATAGATGTGGCAGTTTTCGACGTTATTTTTACCAGGCGTCAGAGTGTTACGGTCACCTGCGGAAATACTGACTCCTCCGCTGCCCAGGTTATACATATCACATCCAAAGACCTCATTTTTCAGACCGCCTCCGATACTTACTCCGGTCCCTCCAAGGTTGCGGATAATGCATTTTA
This sequence comes from Abditibacteriota bacterium, assembly GCA_942493375.1. Taxonomy (GTDB): domain Bacteria; phylum Armatimonadota; class UBA5829; order UBA5829; family UBA5829. The sequence goes on from OW818698.1 coordinate 3,890,415, forward strand.
CAATTTTGTTCCCCTCTCCTCCGATTAATACAACGCCGTCATTCTGGGAACTTTCGATGGTCAGTCCAACCAGGTTCACATAGGATATATCCTGCATTTTTATGATGTTGGGGAGCAGCGAAACAACAACCTTACCAGTTTTCAGCGGTTTGGGAGGCCAAAAATACATGATCCCATTCTGCCGGTCAAGGTACCACTCTCCAGGCTTGTCCAGTTCTGATAGTGCATTGTATGCGTAGAACCACTGCCCTTTTTTGAAACCATAACCATGAATAGGAGGGTATTCAAGACTTATAGCTCCGTCCTTGGAATCAACTGATTTGACACGGTATCTCTGGTTTGCCCAGTCATAGAACCAATAGCCGTTTACCATAAGGTCCGGCTCATTTATCCATCGGTCTGACCTGTTTTCTTCATAGGTAAAGATACCTTCCGTAACCCCTATAGGACCCTTGACTTGCGTAATCTTTGTATAGCCTTCATTCGGCCAACGGGCAAGAGTCATAGGCTGGTCTGCAAAATAAAGGTCCATACCAGGTTCGGAAGGCCCCCATGTAGATGCACTGACCATCGGAGGATACTGAGTTATTCCCTGGGCTTTCAAATCTGTGCAAAGGACTTTACCTTTAGCTTCAGGAGCCAACCTGGAAATCACAGTTGCATCAGACACCGGCTTTAAGCCTTTCAAAACCCGTCCAGCAAGAATGGAGACTTTCTTGCCTTTAGCTGCACGGTAAGTAACAGGTGATGCAGCAGTTCCTGAATCCTCAGCAGAGAGTTCGAATGTTCCGGCAAGTTCATACACTCCAGCTTGCAATTCAACTACAAGTCCACCGTTTGGCAAACCGTTGGTGCGTTTTAACTCCCGAACCAAATCCCGCGCACGCTCAAGGGTAGCCACAGGGCCATCAGTCTTTGCAGCATTTGGCGCAGGGATTTTACCGCTCCACTTATCATTGCCGGCAGGAGAAACATATACAAACGGTTTGACAGACCGATTCAAATCCACCGAATATGAATGGGATGCAGCCATAAGCAGGAGGCCGATCAAACTGAGCAACAAAAAACGTTTCACATTCATTCCTCTACCTCTGTTTATTTAGTCGAGTTATATATTGAGGCCAATTTACGATTCTACATTATCCGGTTCTTCAGTAAAGTATGCGAGGTCCGGGTAATGCCGCACGAAAAAGCGCCTACCCAGAAACTCTCCTACATATAAATGCCCTTTAAGATACAAATCCACCTTGCCATAGAGTCTATCACCAACACCATCAACTTGAAAAGAGGGAGAAAAGAGATAACAAAAAATTTTGTAAGTTATAAACAGAAAAGAAGCCATGCTGATACTGATCAACATGGCTCCCATACTCCTGGATTTTACATGAAGTTGATAGCTACCACAGCTTTCCCATTGGGGTCCAGTTGGAGTAGCCGCGGCTCCACATGTAGGTGTTGAATGTGCGCTCCTTGGATTGAATTAGGATATTGTTCATGATCATTTGACTCACCGGATCAGAATTACCCTTTTTCTTGCTGCTTTTTGCAGATGCTGAGGTGGAAACTGCAGTTTTGGCTTTCTCAACAGCTGGAGTCCAGAGTCCACGGACCGTTGCTCGCATCTTCGATTGTTCCTCGGGTGTGCCGAATTTTAGGAGCTGACGAATCGTTATCCATACAGCCGGTGTGGTTACAACGCTTTCACGTTCCTGTTCGGTGAAACCCGCCCAGGATTTGATCAGCTTCTGTTTGATTCCTGATATTTTTGCAGTAGGTATTTGTTCGAGTGACAATTTTGGGTTTGTGTTGAGCGATTCTGCAAATGCAATCATCTCGCTGTATGATTCAGCAGCAAGTTCCGAGAGTCCCGGGTTGTCATCTGCCAGCATTTTGCCATTCTGCTCTACTTGATTACGAATGATTTTAGCCGTTGGATCGGAATCATTGGCTTCGCTCAACCATTCTTTGATGGATGTCTGGAGAGCGGTGTGTAATTGAGTTATCTGGTCCTCACTTGCCGATAGAATTGATCTGACCAGATTGGGATACTCGCTAAATTGCTTGAGATCCGAAGCACTACTTAATGCCCAGGACTTTCTGAGCTCTGCTTTGATAATTTTTTCATCACCTGACGAGAGTGGTGCTCCAAGTGAAAACTCCAGTACGAATATAAACGCATCTGCATTCGTTTGCAGCTCTTGGGCAGTTGGTCTGGGTGATGTATCAATTTCCGGAACATCGAAAGTTGGTTCTTTGGAATCTGCACCAGAGGCAATAGATGAAATCAATCCCCCAAGAATCTTCAATGCACGCCCCTGTGAATAGTTTGAAGTAAGGCCTGAGAAAGAAAACCAGGTTGCTTGCCCTTCATTCTTTACCACTACAACATTACCTGCATAGCTTTTCGACTTGTCGGAATATTTTATGTTGAATGCAACAGAGGTGTTTTCGCTGCCAGGATCACTGTGCCAGTCTGCGGCTTTTATATCTGGTAAGCTTGCCTTAAACAATACAACAATATCTTTAGCCAGCTCGATGGGTGATTTGTCTTCTTTGTAAGGTACAGAGACAATAGAGAGCTGCTCATCAGCAGACGGGTTAGATATTTCCACCATAGAATTCTCAGTTTTCACTGACCATCCTGCTGGATAGTGGAACGAAAATGCTGAATCTGGGGAGGTAAACTTCTCCCAGGCTCCGGCATAAGTCATCGTGGTAGCCAGAATCAAAACTGCAGCGACAAGTATTAATTTGTGCATTGTATCCCCCATTCGTGGCACCATCTAATAATAAGGGCGGACATGCCAGCCCGCCCATTTCTCAGTCATTAATAGATTGAATCCATGTCAACCGAGAGGTTGTTTTGATGAACCTACTTCGACGATTATATAGTCGTTACCGATCTGTCTCAATGTATAACTCACATAGACACTCTGTTCATTACCATATGAATCTAAATATACATGCTGCCCAAATGCTGTGTAGTCACCGTTAGTGCGCTGCTTTACATTACGCCAGGTGAATGCAATAGTTTTGGTTGCATCAATTGCATCATATGTCATCTGGGTGTAATCACCAGTATCGAGTGAGTAGTTATAACTACCATCCAATAATACCGCGATTATCTGGTTGATGCTGACATGGTTTGCGATCAGATCGGAACGACCATTCAGCCAGGCATTTCGTATATCTGAAAGAGTCGAATCCAGGCTGCTTCTACCGCGGTCTGCAAGGTAATAGTTATTGTTGTTAATGGTGATATTACTGCTGTAGTAGTTCACTGTAGAATATGGGACTACCTGGATGCGTGTCCGGTTCATATATGGGTAGTTACCATAATAATAGTATGTAGACCTGCAGTAATTGGGATCGCCACTATTGAATCCCCAATATCTATATTGACCGGGCTTGTAGTTTGGTCGTGAAGAGTAATTGTCATGTCTCTCACGATCTGTTTGTACATAGCCATATTTCGTGTTATTGGGATCACCTTTGTAATAGGACTGATTGTCCTGATCATCCCTATTGCTGCGGTATCTCTGATTCACTCGGCTGTTACGATTGGAACGATTATTTCGATTGTTATCTGAAGTTGAGTCGATCGCACCTGGATACTTAACATCGAAACCCGGCAGAACCAGTCCTGGACTGACATAAGGAGTCTTCGGTTTTGGATCGTATCTATCATCACCCCAGGGATTGAATGGCTGATTTTCTCTACCTTTGACGGGTTTTCCTTTATCGAACCTTCCATCTCCCCAGGGATTAAATGGAGTATCGGATCTTGTAGCAGCAGGCTGAGTGCTGGACTTATCTTTGTCCTCAGCAAGTGCACTTTTGGTAACCATTCCTGAGAGCAATGGAACCAGTAAAATCGCAACGATCAATACTATAAGCTGTTGTTTTATTGTATTCATTTTAATCGCCTCCTGCACGATATCAGACGATTCTAACTCAATGTCTATACTTTAATACTACCCTTAGATCGCTGGAACTAACTCCAACGAGGCAAACAAAGATACAATAATGTAAGGAGCAGACTATTACATCTGCTCCTGGCATATTGTGACATTAATAACAGAGACTGTATTTTTCAGTTGAGAGGCCGATTTGAAGAGCCTACTTCTGCTATATAATAGACACCAGATATTTTTTTGAGTGTATAGCTGACATATACGATCTTTGTGTCGCCTTCAGAATCTCTGTAGGTATGTTTTCCAAAAGCAGTATAGTAGCCATCGGTGCGCCTTCTGACACTCTCCCAGGTGAAGTTTATTGTCCGAGTTGCATCAATTGCATCTGCAGTCATTTGAATGTAATCTCTGGCTTCTATCGAATAGTCATATTTGCCATCGAGTAGCACTGCGATCCTTTGGTCATCATCAATATGGTTATCGATCAAATCAGCCCGACCATCCAACCAGGACTTTCGTATATCCGAAAGTGTGTAGTCCAGTTCACTGTTTACTCGTGAAGTAAGGTAATAGTCATCATCGTTATTACCGAATACGATTGGGCGTCCATAGTAACCTACTTTGTTATAAGATCCTACATGGATTCGCACAGTGTCCATATACGGGAAGTTACCATAGTAGAAATAGACTGATCTACAGAACCCAGGATCATCATTGAATGCCCAGTATCCAAACAGACTTGGTTTGTAATATGGCCGCGAAGAGTAAGAGTAGCGACCATCATTGAATGTCGGTGGTCTGTGATTCCTGTACCGATTGTTATCACGGTTACGGTCCTGAGAGTAAGCTGGTACTCTGTCCCGGTAGTTTCTATTCCAGTTATCGATTTCTACTCTATGTGTAACAGCCGGACCGTTCTCTCTCCTGTTTCTGTCATTTTGCCAGTTGTCATTGTGTGAGGACGGCAGCTCTGGCTTTCGACCGTCGAGAGTCGGTTTGGACCGGTTACCGCGCTTACTGGTGTTGTTCTGCCAGGTGTCTGAACCCGAAGACGGGATCTGCGGTTTTCGATCACCAATTGTTCTGTCGCGATTCTCACGATTACGTGTATCAATCGGTTGGTTGCTATCTATTCCAGAACCACTATTTCTCTTGCTTGAGCCATATTCCGTTTTATCCGCAGTTGCAGAAGGCAATTCAGGTTTTCGGTTGTCAACACTTGGTCTATCCGTCTGTCTGCCACGGTTGCCACGATCTCCCTGGTAAGCAATGGAGGCCGCCGATTTATCTTCAGAGCTGTTTCTTCTTATAGTCGGAGATGTGTCTTGTCTATAAGTAGTGTTTGCTCTGGATTGATTGGTCTTGTCAACAGGGACCAGAGTCCCATTGTCTGTTTTGTCAGATGATGCACCGCGTCGATTGTCTTGCCCATTTGTTGTCTCAATCTTATGGGTAACAGATACGCCGTCATTTGCATCGCGTTCGGAGGACTTGTTCCCTCTTCCCTGAGCTATCACGCAGGTTGCCAACAATCCGGACAAAGCAGTGATTAAGAGAAGACTTGGAAAGATATTACTATGTAGAAACTTTTGTGTAGGCATGATAATCGCCTCCTGTATATACATGTAAGACGACAATAAAACGCTTGTGTATCCATCTGAATCAATTATATTTATTGTTTACAATGTATATATTAAACCCGGAGCAGAATGGTAGAAAAATGAATTGGACCGGACATACAAGACCGGTCCAATGATCCAGAAGATGTACTAAGCATTATTTACTTAATTGAGAGGCTGCTTGGACGAACCTACTTCCACAATATGGTAGTTCCGTCCAACTTTTCGTAATGTGTAACTGACATAGACAACCTGTTCATCATTGCTGGAATCCAGGTAGGTGTGCTTAGCGAATGCGGTATAATCGCCGTTGGCGCGTTGTCTTATACTCTCCCAGGTGAATCTAGACGTCCTGGTCTGGTCGATCGCATCAAAAGTCATCTGGGTATAGTCATCAGACTCCAATGAATAGTCGTAATCGCCATCCAGTAGAACGGCTATCATCTGATCTTTTCTCACATGGATTCCAATGAGATCAGAACGACCATCCAGCCACGATTTCCGTATGTCGGATAGAGTGTAGTCGAGTTCATTGTTTACGCGTCCACCAAGATAGTATTCATCACTATCGGAGTTTATATACTTTGTATTAAAGTCAATGGGATCATAATGAACCACATGGATTCTCATTCTGTCTACATACGGAAGATAACCATAATGGAAGTATGCAGATCTGCAGACATCCGGTTCGTTGTCAAATGCCCAAAAGCCATAATAACTCGGAGAGAAGTTCGGACGTGTCGAGTAGTAGTATCGACCCTCACGATAGCTTGGCTTGCGGTCTGGTCTTTCAATATTTTTGTTTTCCGGGTGAGTTATTACTAAAATCGGCTTCTGTTCATTTCGCGTATTCTGGGTTGGAGTAACGATTATCGGGACAACAGGACCTGCATTTTGCTGAGATGCATTGTTGTTATCGTTGCTTCGGTTTTCAACTGGTGGTATATACACTAGGGGAGGATTATATTTTTCCGGTTTGACCTCATGAACAACTGATCCCGTATTGGGTTTGTTCTGCTGATTGTTTTGTCCCCCGCCAGTGTTAATCGTGTGACTAACGGATCCGCCACTGCCTTTATCTTCAAGTGGAGGCTTTTTGCCTTTCTGTGCAATAGCACATGTAGTCATCATTCCTGCAAATACTAGAATAAAGAGAATTCTGGCAAATATTTTATATGTGAACATGACAACCACCTCCTGTAACACTATATCATATTAGACGATCAAAAAGTTCAGTAGTATCTGTGTGAATCAGTTATCATTATTAATTATTCCTCTAAACCATTACATATAATACAGTATCAGGCAGATAATTATTGTGTATTAATACCCCAAGGTTATTCCTTCTGGAGTGTGTAAATTCGAAAATGTTTTTCTGCCCGTATTCAATTGTCATTTACTCACTTAGTTATTTGTGTTGTTTTTCTCATTTTTCTCTGTTGCCAGATATCAATATCTTTCCAACGTTCATTGAGCCAGTTGAAAACTCTATATACGGCCCTGTTACAAGCATCTCTGTTTGCATATGCTCCAGATCCGTATTGCTGTCTCCGTAGTTCACGGAAAGTGCGCTCAATCGGATTAGAGGTTCTCAGATATTCCCAGTGAAGTTCATCGCAATTATAGAATGCGAACAAATATCCAAGGTCCTCTTTTACACTGGCTACTAAGTTAGGATACTTTTCGTCCCAGCGTTGCTCCCAAAGACGAAATGAATCCTTTGCTCCAGATAGATGCTTGGCATCATAGACAAGCTTCAAGCCTCCAACCACTTCACCACGATCCGATGCAGCAACAGCTTTGCGTACATTACGTATCCGATGTGCCCAACACAACTGCCCAGGAACGTCACCTAACACCTCAGAAGCAGCGTTAAGTAGACCGTTATGCTCATCGGAAATCACCAGGGCCAAGTCGCTTGGTTTCAACCCACGTTCCACCAGCCGACCAAGAAACCCTTTCCAGGAAGACTCATTCTCTGTTGATGTCCGTTCAAAACCAAGAATCTCCTTCACACCAGTGTGCGTTATACCAATTGCAGTCATTATACAAATACGTGTCGCAGTTATGCCTACTATATCCTTAGCCCAAGCCGCATCTAAAAACAGATATTGATATCGACCAAGTAGCTTGCGTTCTCGAAATCTCTTTACCTGCTCATCAATCTCAAGCTGGACTCGCCGTAATAACCTATCAGATGGCTTGCATCCTGTTGTAGATTCTAGAAGCCGAATCACCTCAGCTCGGGTTAGACCTGATAGGAATGCCTTACTTACCCAAGCCTCGACTTCGCGAATGGCACGATGGTTCGGCTCCAGAAAACTCGGCACAAAACCGTTACCCCGCAAACGGGGAATGCGAATCTCCACTACCTGGTAGCTAGTTTGAACCTTACGATGGCGATAACCGTTGCGATAATCGGTTCGCATCTCGCCACGCTCATGCAACCTTACACCTGCTCGCTTTTCTATCTCAGATTCAGCCATGGCCTCAAAGATAAACTTTGTAACAGATGCAGTAGCAGAATCCAAATCTCCATAAGCCAGATTTTCACAATCAGGTATCCGACATGCAGCTTTCTCAAATACTTCTTTTAGCGTAAAATTATTCATGGGTGCTTCCTCTCTTTGATTTGTCTTTTCAACAATTTCATACGAGAGAAAAGCACCCGTTGTTGCATTTGGTTGAAAACAGCCGCTCACCTCCTTGCGCTAAATTTAGGAGCGCCGTCGGATCGCTGGGTCAGCCTAATAACCAAAAATAATTACACACTATAAAACTACGCTACCATACCCCAAATGCGTGACATCCATAACCATTGGAAAACCTATATTACCCTTACCATCAACACCAGAAAGCACGAGCACATCACCGATCAACAGATCACTCCAAAGAGGCTGTCGGAACCTTTTACGCAGGCCTTCATTGTCTGTGTAATCTGTGACGATCCGTCCACTCTCAATCTGCATTACTCCGATTAGATTTACCGGCATTGCAAGGCTTATTGTAAATGGAGAACGGGTCAGATCGACATTAGGCAATGCTTCAATTGTGATCTTTGGTTTATCTACTGCAGGATCTTCACGGTCAACAGTCCAGAACTTTGGCAGCCAGCCTTCATGGGTGTCACCAACGGGGTCCTGGTAGTCTTCTATAATTGATGGATAGGATACCAGGCGGTTTGCTGCATTGCCGTCATATCTTAAGACCAGATACAGCTTACTATCTGGTGATAATTTGTTGTCTACCCGGAATTGAAGAGTTCCTGATTTTGATTTTATGTATTCGATGCCGTGTTTGGTAATTACTTCAGCATTTTCGGGATTTAGCAGTTTCAGATTCTTGGATTCAAATCCGTCAGCATGCATCCGATAATAGGCATCGCCATTGTGGGTGCAGAGAAGCTTCGCAGGAACTGATGTGTTGTCCTCGACATCTACAATAAGATCACCCATTCGAATTTCGCTCTTAGGAATCAAAGGGCCATTTTTGTCTATACCAAAAACCTTCCACCAGAGCAGGGGATCAACTATGTCTTTTGGAGGTTTCGGGGGATTCTGCCATTTTCTGCCAAGTGCGGTAGATATGAGTTTTTGGTAGAAGAATGGATCACCATTATACCCGTCCCTGTCCCAGTTGGCTTCGATTGCAGTATTCTCTCCGAAGCAATTCCATGAAGTTATAATGGCATTATCAACTCCAACCTTTTGTGCCAGATAAAGCTGCTTGAGTAGAGCTTCGCCTTTCAGTCCATTGAAATGATTGTCAGGGTAGTATTCGTATATCGAATGTGTCCACTGGCTCCTGGAATCGAAACTCGGTAATAACCATGCCCAGTGAGCTTTGCCGGCAGCTTTGACTTCGTTGTGAAACTCCTGCATGCGCTTGTAAATTTTGTCCCAATCATAATTGCCGGTGAATTCCTCTTTGGAAGTTGGGGTTTCCGGTGTGAGAAACATAGAAGCTATTTCAGGACCCTGCAGGGCATCTACTTCTTTGATATTGACGAACTTGGATTCATCGTACGGTTTTTGAAGGACCCAATAGACATCGTGCCCAAGGTTCTTTTCTATGTTACGGAGAATTTCGCTTATGGTCTCCGGAGTTACATCGTCAGGTAATCTGAATATACACACCGGGGAACCGTTGATTTTCAAGTAGCCTGGCTTATTGCCATATTTACGGAGCATGTCCGTATGCCGGAGGATGATATTATCCTTATTCTGTACAGTTTCAAACGGGACGAAGAAATTGTCATCGTAGAATAATATCTTAAATCCGATTTTACCGGCGGCATCGAGGACGTCCGCGAACCCCTTTTCGTTTGCGTATGCTTTACCGGTACTGTAGATATTAAACATGTGGAATACCAAAGCCGTTAGTCCACAGTTTTTTGCTTGGGTCATTGAATAGGTCGCTACTTTTGGATTCTTTGTCGTGTATGGTCCTATGTAGGGATATGATGCAAGCCTGAGGTTTCTACGCCAGTATGACCCCGGCTGCAGTCTCTCCGGATAACCCCACCAAAACCACCAGGGATCCTTCGGATTAGACAATGGGGAATGCTTCCAGGACATATACTCCTGGCACATAACAGGAAAGCTCAGTCTTAGAGTCTTTTCAAATCCGGCAGGAAAAGCATATCCCGGTGAGATTGGCTTGATTGCCAAAGGAGATACCGGATTGACCTGATGCAACACTGGACTATCCTGTGCATTGGCATTTGGCGTGTAATTCACAATCAAGAAACTGCATAAAACAACAACGAAAATATATCCGGTAGTACGCATGAGGATTCTCCATCAGGAATAACAACGGCAATTCCCCTTCACATAAGGGGAATTGCCGTATAATTTCTATTTGTTTGCCATTGGTGGGTTGTGGACTATTATCTCTTTTACAGGCACTGGGCCATTGCCGTTGGGGATAATTTTCAGTTCGTGGTGACCGTTTGGCAGGCCTTTGACTATGGTAACCTGGTTGATTTCTCCTTGTTCTGAAGAAATAACCGGTTTGAAGGTATCCAGCCCCATGCAGTAAACGCTCCACTTGACCTGTAAATCTACAGGAAGAGGAATTTTGCGATAAGCATAAACTCCGGCAGAGGAGTAGTCCGTCGGTTCGATCCGGATTATACCGGAATCAGAAATGAATGTCTTCTTGCCATCCCCTTTACCGTCCTTGCCAGTCACACTGCCTACCACTTCAAAATTGAAATCAGTGCCATCAATCTTATTGAAGTGTATGTTCATTGTCCAGTTTTCATTAACTGGTTTTCCACCCAGTGTGACCCGGTTTATACAAGGGAACCACCAGTCCGGAAGAGGAGTGGACCTGGTTGTTGCCCATGTCGATAAGAAACTGGATGGCGCTTTGCCGTCTATCAACACTTTGGCTGTTCCAAGTTTACCGCTTACTGCCTGGGATACCAGGTCTATACGGTTCCCTGTGAAGTTCAGGACAAGGGCACTCTTGGGGTCGGATCCGACTGTGCCTGCATTTTCAACTTTCCAAGGCTCACCCGAGAAACGAATTTCATCTGCAGCCTCTTCTATAGGCCTGCGGGCCTCATAGGTCCTTACTATATTTCCCCATGGTTTCGCCAGATAGGGATTGAATACAAAATGCCTGGCAACCAGTTTTGCCATAAGGTCTCCGCCGCGGTCGTTTAGATGCACACTGTCAGAAAGCAGAGCCTTGGGTTCAAGGTTCTCCTGTTTCAGGAATGTAACCCATTCCGATCTCATATCTGCAAGTTCACAGCCATACTTGGCAGCAAGCTCTCTTATCACTCTTGAGTGCAGTGCATTGTCTTCGCCACCGGCATCCACGTGGTGGGTGAGGATCATAAACTCCGAAGTTGTGTACCGCCGGACATTGCTGATCATTCTTTCCAGTTCACCTGTGTATGTACCGCCATAGTCCTGGAAGATGATAAGGTCGGGATAGACCGGATACATATCTTGAGTTGAAGTCCGCACGAGTGATGGCGCTTCATATCCACCGATTGACCTGTTTTCAATATCGATCCGGGCATCCGGATATAATCTGGGTAGTTCGACTTTCAAATATCTATCTATATATCCCTGGCCGGTTATCGATTGGCCGTAAACCAGGATTTTGACCTGATTGTGCTTCCATGGGTTACTGCAGGCAAGTAGGGACATTGTCCTCTGGATACCAGCACCAAAGAATTGGGCATAGGGTGAATCCGGAAGCTTGTCCTGAGACTCTCCCGGCACACAGCATATTGCCAGCAACAAACCGGACAGGGCCAATACTGACCACAGTAGATCAAAGCTCTTCATTATTTACTTCCTCCTATATCAAATGCAAGATTGCAATTAAAATCCCGACATCGGTGGGTTGTGGACTATTATCTCTTTTACAGGCACTGGACCATCGCCGATTGGGATGATTTTCAGTTCGTGATTTCCATTCGGAAGTCCTTTGACAATTGTAGTCTGATTGATAGCTCCCTGGTCAGTTGAAAGTATAGGTTTGTATACATCTCTTCCCATGCAATACACGCTCCACTTATACTGCATTTCCTTAGGCAGTGGGAATTTGCGGTAGGGGACATCCAGCCATTCGTTGACTCCGGCGGATGCGAAATCCATTGGGAGGATGTTGATAATCCCGGATTTCGATACAAATGGTTGCTTGCCATTTCCCTCTCCATCTTTACCAGTTACACTACCAACTGCTTCGAATGTGAAATCCCGCCCATCGTCACTTTTTATCTTTGCATAGAGGGTCCAGTCTTCAGCGACTGGTTTTCCTCCGAGAGTTATCCGGCTGATGCTGGGGAACCAGAATTCATAAAGTGAGTTTGCCCGGGTTGCAGCCCAGACTGATGGGAAATTGGATGGAGCTTTGCCGTCGATCAATATTTTGGCGCTTCCGGGTTTGCCATTGATGGCCTGTGAAACTATGTCTACTCTATTACCGGTAAACTTCAACAACAGAATACTTTTAGTATCCGTGCCGACCGTCCCGGAATTCTCGACTTTCCATTGTTCACCTGAGAAACGTATTTCATCAGTTGATTCCTCGACCTCACGACGTGCTTCATAAGTCCGCACTGTGTTTTCCCATGAACGAGAAATGTACGGGTTGAAGACGAAATGTCTTGCTGCTAGCCGTGCCATAAGATCTCCGCCGCGATCATTCGGGTGGACACTGTCCGCAAGAAGCGCCTTAGGTTCTATGTTTTCCTGTTTTATATACGCTTCCCAGTCAGCTCGCATATCAGCGACCTCGCAGCCGTATTTGGCTCCAAGTTCACGTATAACCTTGGAGCAATCCGCATTCCAATTACCATCGCCGGCATCGACATGATGGGTAAGAATCATAAACTCTGAGGTGGTATACCTGCGGACATTGCTGATTATCCTCTCCAGCTCTCCGGTATAAGTCCCACCGTAGTCGTGAAATATGATTAAGTCAGGATACTCAGGATACAAATCTTGCTGTGCTGTCCTTACCAGCTTTTCAGCACCATATCCTGAGATCGATCGATTCTCAATGCTGACTCTGGCATCCGGATATAGTCTGGCAAACTCATCTTTCAGGTATCTATCTATATATCCTTGCGCAGTGATTGACTGTCCGTAGACCAGGATTTTCACTTGATTATGTTTCCTTTGGTTGCTTCCAGCAAGCAAAGAAATAGTCCGCTGCAGACCGGAACCGAAGAATGCTGAATAGGGTGAATACGGGAGTTTGATCTGGCATTCTGCAGACAACGAACATATTGCAGAGAACAAGCTGCATATTGCAAAAATCAACCATAGCTGATTAGGAAATTTCATTGTCACTCGATTCCAATCTATCGGCAAATCAGGCGCATATTGTCTGTAAATCCACTGTGAGATATATACTATCACATACTCGGTTCATATGCTTGAACCGAACATATTGCGTTGGATTACTTCGTGCTGTAAACTAAAGACAAATTGCACTATTTGTTATTCATTTTTTGGAGGCTCAATATGACTGGTCTGGAACGAATGCGGTGTGCATTTAAGCATATTGAAGGAGACCGTGTCCCTATCTATGAGCAGGGGGTTGCCTGGGATGTAGCAACAGCCATACTGGGCCGGCCTGCAATGACTGGTCTTACAGGAATCCACCGGCAGGAAGCTGAAGAGTATCTCAAAAGTCCGGAGGCTGGAGCTGAGTTTGGCGAACGGGTGATGCAGGACTGTGTGGATTTGGCAAAGGCTTTGGATTTGGATGCAGTGAGCCCGTCATGGATCGTAGGAAGTGCTCCGACCCGCAAACTGGATGACTTAACATATCTTTATGGCGATCCGGACTCCGACAACTATGTCATCCGCAAATATGACCCATACAGCGATACAATGGGTGTAGTTGAATGCAGTATGGACAAATGGAGTATCGAAGACCTGGAAAATCATGTCATGCAAATGGAAGTGAATCATCAGGGGAGATCAATACCAGGTCCATCTAATTTTCCGTCTTATCTTCGTCTGAAAGAACTTGCTGGTGATATGGCAGTTGTCTCCGGAAGTGTATTCGTAATACCTTTGGAACAAATATGGTTGGAGGCGATAGCGCTTTGCCCGGATGTCATCGAACGATATTTGGAAATGCAACTTGATTACAGTCTGGATTACATACGCGCTATGGCCCAGATGGGGATCGAGTTCATCTGGGGTGGAGGGGACATGGCTGCTAACCAGGGACCTGTCTATTCTCCGGCATTCTTCAGAAAGTATATGCTGCCTCGATGGAAGAAGATATCTGCGCTATGCCGGGAGTTGGGTGTCTACTATGTCTTTCGAACAGATGGAAACCTGTGGAGCATAGCGGATGATATCTTTGTGGAAGCCGGCTTCGACGGATATGGAGAGATAGATGTAGACGCCGGAATGGAAATGGGACCTTTGAAGAGCAGGTATGGTCATTTGACATTCTGGGGAAATATAAGCTGTGGCAGGACTCTGAGACTGGGAAGTGAAGCTGATGTTGTTGATGCAACAAAGAAACTTATAGATGATGGGGCAGCAGGAGGCGGACTGGTAGTCGGTTCCAGCAATACCATCCTTTATGGTACTCCACCGGAGAACTTCCTGGCAATGGTCAACACCGCGAAGTCATACGGGAAATATTAGAGATTATAGAGATAATCGAAATGACACCGGGGCAAGCGTAATGATATGCTTATCTGCAGGGGGATTCAAGTTTGAAGTATGTTTGTTTACCTCGGAATATAATCAGGCGTATGATTTCGGTTTCCGTTTTAATCATACCGATTGCATTGCTTTGTATATCATCGTTCGCTGCCCCTATGGAATTTCCGATGCACCACGGGGTAGTTTTCTACTGTCCTCCAACTTCTGAAGAAGCAATAAGGCAACTGGAGCTTATCAAGAAAGATGGATTTGATCTGATTGAGTTCAGCTCATGGATATGGACAATTCCAACCCCAGATTCAGATTTAGAAAGAAATGCCAAAGCTGTTTTGGACTGGTGTGACAACAACAATTTCACGTTTTTTCTACTGCATAATGTCCAGTTTCTCAGTGAAGGTGGGGGACTGAACGAGGGAGTTATACATCCTGACGCAAGCTTGAAATATGTTACTGATTGGGCACGAGTATTGCAGGGGCATAAGTCAGTAGCAGGAGTAATTCTGGGCAATGAAGTAGGGCCGGATATTGGTTCACCGAAGGACGCTCCAGTTCTCTGGCATGACTTTCGCACCTGGCTGAAAAACCGGCATAAGTCTATCAAAAACCTCAACACAGCCTGGAAGACCAATTTCTCCTCGTTTGATGAGATCGATAACCCGGTTAAAGATAGTCCTGGAAAAGTGGATGTCCGTCGGTATGCTCAGATCAGGTTTGCCGATTTCTATGGTGTTTTACTCGACAAAGCATTCAGACCTGTGCTTGGGGAGAAGCTTTATGGGCAGAAGACATCGCTGGATCCATTCATGCATAGGGCGTGCAATCGAAATACGATGGTGTGCTGGGACGATGTAGTAGCAGATTTCCCTCTCTGGGAGATCAAGTGTGCAGCCGATACTTCCTCAAAGCCTTTATTTAACAGCGAACTTCATCTGTATAATGATGGATTCGAATACGCACCATCAGTAGAAGCGTCACGCTATAGATATTTTACCAGTGCTTTGCTGGGTGAATATATGACCGCCAGTTTTGCCTGGGGCCAATGGCAAAAGCCGGAAATTGCGCGTATACATTCAGCTACTCCTGGAATTCTGACTGACCTCAAGCGAGTGAAGGATTACTGCAGGGAGATATCCAAAAACTATAAAGACTCAGAGCTTGCTGTACTGGTTACTGAAGAGAATTATTATCGTGCAGCAGCAAGTCCCCAAGAGCAGATGCTAAAGCCTTTACCAGTGTTATATGCTAAAATGTCTGCACTCGGAAGACCTTGGCGGTATATTTTGGAAGATGACCTGTCCAAGTTTAAGAAAGGAACGATTGTCATCTGGACTAACGGCATGAAACAGGCATCAGCTAAATTACTGGTCAGCATGCCTAGAACAGTGAAGCTGGTTGCCATTGGAAGTGCCCCACAGTCCGATGAGTATTCTAATCCCCTGCCGGGAAGTCTCAAAGCTGGTCTGCAAAAGCGTTGTGAGATTGTAAATAGTATTGAAAAGAGCAAAGCTTTACTTACACAGAAAGGCCTGCCTTCCCAATACCAGCAGATTGAAAATGTTGGATACCTTGTCTGGAGTCCTGAAAGAGGTCATATTAGCTGTGCAGTTCCCAATGCTGCGCTTGAAGTGAAATGGGTAAGGAATGACGATGGTCTGGTCTTGGCTATAATAAACAATACCCGAAAAACAAAGTCAGCTCCCTTGCCATGGAGCACTGGTCAGAAAAGAGTCATAGACTTGTTAACCAAGAAATCACTCACTACTGCTGAAAAAAATAACACTCAGTTTGGGCCATTGGGTGTTCGGATGTTTCTAATTAAATGATAACCCGTGATATTTATAGGAGGCAACAAATGTTTCACCGAAATCGAATTGTAGCGATCAGCGTATTACTACTGACTGCTGCACTCATTGTTCTTGTCGGCATTCCTTGCCTGGCGGACCAGACTCTTTATGTCAGTCCATCGGGAAATGACACATGGTCCGGTACCTCAGCCACAGCAGTCGGTAATGATGGTCCACTGGCTACTCTCAACGGGGCCAGGCTGGCTGCTCGCAAGTATGCGGCTAATGGCATAGTAAAGATTGTGTTTGCAGGTGGCAGGTATGAACTGACAGCACCGGTTGTGTTTGATAAAGAAGATAGCGGTGCAAAAAATGCTCCTGTAGTTTATATGGCTGCTCCTGGAGCGAAACCAGTCTTCTCAGGAGGTCGTAGGCTTAGTGGTTTTACGCTGAGAAGCGATGGATTGTGGCAAGCCCGTGTACCCGGAGTTGCTGAAGGTAGATGGTATTTTGAACAGCTCTGGATAAATGGGCGCAGAGCAGTACGCGCAAGAACTCCTAATGCTGGCTATCTGCGTATGGCAGGTCAGGCTGGAACAGGATTAAATCCTGCAACTGGAAAAACTGAGGACCTTTCCCGATGGGCGATAGTTGCCTCATCCAAGGACTTCCAGCGGATCTCCAATCTGACAACTCAAGAGCTGAATGATGTTGAAGTCACGACATATTCTTCCTGGGAGACTGCAAAACATAAAATCACTGCCCTGGATTCTGCGGATTCTCTGATCAAATTGAGTATAGATAATCTGTGGGCTTTTACTATGGGAAATGTGGGGGCACCACGCTACCATCTGGAGAACTATCGGGGTGCTTTGGATGCTCCTGGCGAATGGTTCCTGGGTAGAGACGGAGTTCTTCTCTACAAACCATTGAAGGGACAAAAGATACAGACAGCTGTAGCCTATGCTCCGGTGGTGACTGATTTCTTGGTTTTTGCCGGTGATTATGTGGCAGGTAAAACAGTAGAGAATATCGAATTCCGTGGTCTGACATTTGAGCATTCGCAGTATATACTGCCAAAGACAGGACACAGGACCGGACAGGCAGAAGTCGATGTAGATGCTGTAATAACTGCTAATAATGCACAGAATATTAAGTTTGATAAGTGCAATATTCAGCACATCGGCAAATATGCATTCTGGTTCAGACTTGGTAGCAAAGATTGCTCAATCACACGCTCATTAATTGAAGATATGGGTGCTGGTGGAGTCAAGATAGGTGAGTTTGGCTACAATGCTGATGACAATGCACTGGTCAAACGCATTATTGTTGATAACAATATCATCAGGGGCGGTGGCAGAATCCAAACAGCTGGAATCGGTGTGTTAATAGGTCATAGCCCTGATAACCAGGTCACCCATAACGATATATCTGATCTTTATTATACATGTGTCTCGGTCGGTTGGAGTTGGGGATACGGGCCAAGCAATGCAGTTAACAATAAGATAGACTTTAACCACATGCACCATATTGGTTATGGCATGCTTTCGGATATGGGAGCAGTATATACACTGGGGATATCACCCGGTACTACTGTTAGTAACAATGTAGTGCACGATGTCAATGCACACCAATATGGTGGATGGGGCTTATATAACGACGAAGGCAGTACCCACATCACATTGGAAAACAACTTGATCTACCGATGCAATACAGGTGGATATCACCAGCATTATGGCAAAGAAAACCACTTTACAAATAATATCATTGCTTATTGTGGAGATTTTCAGGTCATACGCTCCAGGCAGGAAGAGCACACATCGTTTACCTTTGATCACAATATAGTGCTCTTTGATACCAGTCCTCTTGGCAGTAACTGGAGTAATGAAAAGTACATCATTAATAACAACCTGTATTACAACAGCGCTGGCAAGGATTTTACCTTTTCAGGCGCCACATTTGCGGCGTGGAAAGCACGCGGACACGATGTGAACAGTATAATAGCTAATCCGATGTTCCGCGATCCTGCAAAGATAGACTTCAGGATTAAACCTGGTTCTCCAGCTTCGAAAATAGGTTTCAAACCGTTTGATTATAATAAGGCTGGCGTTTATGGAGACAAGGCCTGGAAAGCTCTGGCAAGAACCTACACCTATCCGGTTGCAGAGAAAGTCAAAGCTCCACCGACACCAAAATCCATCGCCAACAATTTTGAGAATACTGGTGTAGGTGGATATCCTCTGAGTTTTGGAACATTAAACACTGAAGGCAAGGGAGAGAGTGTTGCCGTTACAGATGAGACC
Source organism: Abditibacteriota bacterium (assembly GCA_942493375.1). Taxonomy (GTDB): domain Bacteria; phylum Armatimonadota; class UBA5829; order UBA5829; family UBA5829. Next base: position 3,909,196 of record OW818698.1, read on the forward strand.
GCTGCGTCAGGTAAACATTCCCTCAAGTTTGTCGATAATGCGGGTTTGAGTCAGAACTTTGTTCCTCATATAGACATCAGGGTTACACGCGAAGACAGTGCCGTGATTCTCTGCGACTTCGATGTTCGTGTAGAACAGGGCAGCAGGTTCTGGCATGAATGGAGAGACTGGTTGGTCGATCCATATATCGTAGGTCCAAATATACGCATATTTGATGGCAAACTGGTGGTTAATGGGCAGCCATTAATGGACATCCCGCTTGGCGTATGGACACATATAAAAATTTCTTGTGGTATAGGAAAAAAAGCTACTGGAAAATGGAATTTAGCAGTCACAGTCCCGGGTCAGTCTGAACAATCGTTCAAAGACCTGAGATGTGGAATGGACAGCTTTAAGAAAGTAACATATCTAAACTTTGTTGCCGAAGCTGAACAGAAGGCAGTGTTTTATCTGGATAACGTGAATTTTAGATAAGATCCTAACAAAATAATAGAGAGCGGACTAATTGGTGGTTTTAATTTGTCCGCTCTCTATTATGATACATGCAACTGATAAATATATAACATTCAATATAAGCAAGCAAATACAAATATTCACAAAACTTTTTTCGTGCCTTCGTTGACATTATCAAGATGGTGTGTTACATTAACGGATAGCGTCTAATAGACAAGGTGGAGTTCTGTCAATGATTAAGCGGAATAACCCAAACCTGCGTATGGTCAGTTGGTTCCTGACTTTTGTAATGATACTGCCCCTTATTGCCACAATTACCGAAGCTGCTGTGGTCAATTTTCTATCCCCTCTTCCGGGCCAGGCTAATACTGGTAGATATGTTGAGGTGGCTGTCAGTTTTAATACTCAGTCTGACCTCGCTATCTCAAAACTGGAATTGTGGATTGACGGAAAGATTTATGCAAAGAAAATTATCACTAGGCCGGAAAGCCGGGGAGTCTGTTCATTCCAGTGGGATACAGCTGGCTATGTAAATGGATCGCACTTCCTGCTCGTTAAGATGTTTGCGGGCACTAGAGAGATTGCGTCCATTTCCGGAGCCGGCAGTGTTGGAGCCAGTAACTCTGATATTATTCCTCCTCTGGTTAAGATAACTAATATCAAACCAGGAAGCAGCATCAAGGGTGTGCAGGCTATTAAGTTGTCCGCTTTGGACAACAGTGGCCAGTCTCCTCTTGTCAGCCTCCTTGTTGACCAGAAGCTAAAATTACTGAAGAATACTCCGCCATATATATATGATCTCGATACAACCGGCTACGACGATGGACGACACGAGATCCAGACATATGCATTTGATACCGAAGGCAATAAGAGTGATGTTGTCACATTGAATGTAGTGTTTGCAAATGGCAAGGTAACCTCTGCCAATGTGGATGCACCAGCTGAAGTCATTGAGCGTGTAGCGAGTGTTCCCAGTGCTGTAGTTCCAAATCAGGTAGTGATTGAGGATGAGCCTGCTGCAAGAGCTACAGAATCAACAGCACCTGTATCGCTCAATACGAATAGAGTGTCTGTTTCTGCAACTGCACCTGGGCAGATTATAAAGACAACCGTTAAACCTGTCACCAAGACAGTGGTTTCAACTCCGAAACCTGTTGTAAAATCTGAAGTTGCTGTGGCGCCAGTTGCACCAAAGGTTGTTGTTACTAAAACTGTCGAACCAGAGGTTAAAGTTGTTGCAATAACACCTGAAGTTGTTATTCCCAAACCAGTTGAATCTGTTAAGACGGTGGAAGTGCCAGTCAATATTCAGACTACACCGGCTAAACCCAAAATGACCGAGCAGATTGTTGTTGCTAAGCTGGAAACAGTTGAGCGTCCCAGTGCCAGACTCAGCAGTTCATTTAAGACTGTTACAGCATCCAGAAATCCAGTCAAAGTTCGTGTTGATCGTCCTCTGGTTATGGCTTCCTCCAGAATCGCAGTTCCTGCAGTTCCGGCATATGTGAAACCGATACCGGTGAAGGTTGTAAAGACAGTTCAACCAAAGGCGGTACCAGTTGCCGTTAAGCCGGTAGTCAAGGCTAAAGTCATAGCTGTTGTTCCTGAGATTCCTGCTAAAGCCCCTGTCGTTGTGGTACCGGTTAAGAAAGCACCGGTTGTTGCAGTGCAGCCGAAACCAGTTGTAACCCCCAAGGTTATCGTCCAGGTTCCAGTGAAGCGCGAATCTGTATCGAACCTAAAGATAAGCCAGAAACTGGTTGCTCAGAAGATGATGCTTCCAGAGAAGCCTCTTAAGGTAATGGAAACACCTGCACCTGCTCCTAAAGTAGCTAAAATACAGGTTCAGAAGCCAGTTAGAATGGCAATGGCTCCAACCGTCGCAAAGCAGAACTTCAAACAAGAAATGATGGTAAAGCCAACCAAGGCAGCTTATGATGTGAGAGCAACAGAGCTTCCAAAGTCAGGCAAAATGAAACTGCGTGACCTTGTGAAAACAATGGATGGCGTAGTGCTCTGGGATTCCAAGACCAGAACCGTTACCGCTTATGTGAAGAACATGAAGCTTGAACTAAGCATAAATAACGGACTTGTAAAAGTTAACGGTAAATCAATGAAGGTCAATCTTGTTCCTTACATTTCTAAGGGCAGGACAATCATTGATGTCCGTCTCTACGACAAAGCCTGTATGGTTGCTGGTAAGAAGCAGCATACAGCATCAACAAAGACAACGAAGTAACCCTGCATAACAACGGAGACCAGAAGAACAGGGTTGCAAAGGGAGGGACAAAGGATTTGTCTCTCCCTTTTTACATGGTTTACCCGAAAAGAGAAAATTCATTTGCCGTGTGTTCTTGTCTCAACATCACACTCCATGATTAAGGAAATTGATGTGTTTGTATATTTACAACGAAATATTACTCTAGACATTACCACTATGCACTGCTAGAGTATAATAATTGGTATAACCAAAGTCAGACAGCATCCACAGGAGGTTCCAAGCATTATGAATTCGCGTGAGAGAGTGATTGAAGCAGTTAACTTTCGGAAACCTGACCGGGTGCCTGTTGACCTTGGGGGAATTCGGGCTTCCGGGATCAATGCTGTGGTTTACGATCAGCTTAAGAAGCGAATGGGTATTGATACTCCTACAAAGATTCATGATTCTATGCAGATACTAGCAGAACTGGAAATGGAAGTCCTTGATCGTCTGCATGTGGACGTGGTGCCTCTGGAAGCTGCGACTGCTAAATGGGCTGAGCAGGATGCATCTGTAGGAGTCGAGAGGGAACTGTTCTGTGGATTGAAAGTTCACTTTCCTCCTAATACAAAGATAGCTGTTGAACCCGATGGAAACTGGGTGCTATGCGGGCAGGACGACAAACCGTATGCCCGCATGCCAAAAGACGGACTGTATTTTGATTTTATCCGGTCAACTCTTAGCGGACACACGATTGAACCAAATGCATTCAAACCCCGCACGGTAGTCTCCGACGAAGAACTCGAAGTTATGGCTGAGCGTTCCAAGAACCTTTATGAGAATACCGACAAGGCAATCCTTGGATGGGGCGCCAGCATCAGTATGATGGGGCTAAGCGCACTTTTATCGGACAATATAACCCAGGGATCCTTGGATGAGTGGCTGTGTATGCTGATGGTCGAAAAGGATACAGCCAATGAGATGATGGCACGCTATGTGGATGCTACGATCTCGTGTATGAAGATGTACCACCAGGCGGTCGGAGACCGGTGCTTTGCCTGGGGTGTTGCATCTGATGATGCCGGCACTCAGCGCAGTGAGTTGATAGCGCCACAGTTGTTTGAAGAGATGATCATCCCCCACTACAAGAGGCTGTGTGACTGGGTGCATGAGAATACTGGCTGGAAGACATATCTGCACTCGTGCGGATCAGTTTATAATTATATCCAGCAATGGATTGACGCCGGAATCGATATTCTAAATCCTGTCCAGATATCGGCAGTCAATATGGAGCCGGAGCGTTTGCAGCGTGAGTTCGGTGGCAAGATTGTATTCTGGGGAGGCGGATGCGACACACAGAGAGTTTTACCGCTTGGAACCCCGAAAGAAATCCGCGAGCATGTGCGCCAAAACATCGACATATTCGGCAGGGAAGGCGGATTTGTCTTTACCCAGGTCCATAATATCCAACAGAATGTACCGGTTGAAAATGTAGAGGCCATGTTCGATGCGGCTTATGAGTTTGGTGCAGCCGATTCTAATATCTAACATCAAATCTCTAACTTCTAAATCCAGGAGATTGCAATGCCAGTAAAACCTAGACTTGGGTTCTGTCCTATTGGAAAGTTTGTTTTCAGTCATGAGGATGCTCTGCGGCAGAAGGGCATTCTTGAGCAGCGTATGAAAGGCTGGGAGGTTGATTTCGTTGGTATAGATGAAGTCATACCCGATGGCATGGTAAGGTCGCAGGATCATGTTGAGCCGGTTGTTGAATTCTTTAAAAGCCAGAAGATAGATGCCCTCTTTATCCCTCACTGCAATTTTGGGACGGAAGGCGCTGCCGGGATGATTGCTCATAAGCTTGGTGTGCCTACATTGCTCTGGGGTCCACGGGATGAAGCTCCACTGGCCGATGGTTCCAGGTTGCGGGATTCTTTATGTGGACTGTTTGCTACCAGTAAAGTGCTTCACAAGCTCAATGTCACTTTTACCTATATTGAAAACTGCGGAGTTGATGATCCAGCATTTGTTGAAGGATTCGATACTTTCATGAGAGCGGCTAACGTTGTGAAGAAGGCCCGTGGAATGCGTATCGGTCAGATTGGGCAGCGGATAGATTTTTTCTGGACAACCATAATCAATGAGAGTGAACTGCTGGAGCGTTATGGCGTAGAGATACTACCTATAGATATGGTTGAGTTTATAGAGCAGGTAAAGATGCTTGTAGTTGATCGCAAAGAGCAGTATGTGAAGGAAATCTCTGAAGCTTCTGTTAAGTTTGAAAGTTTCGATGACCAGGATGTCATCATAAACATGTATGCTGTCCGGGATGGTATGCTGGAGTTGGCGCGGGACAAGAAACTGGATGGGTTTGCTCTGCAGTCATTCAACAGTATCTGCGATGCGCTCGGATGTATGGTGGAGTATGCCTCTGCAATGGTATCCGATGCCGGAGTGCCTGTTGCGTGTGAGACCGACATACACGGCGCCATCAGCGCAATACTCCTGCAGGCTGCATCATATGACCAGGAGCCGATCATCTTTGCCGACCTGACTATCAGGCACCCGGAGAATGACAATGCTGTTCTAATCTGGCACTGCGCTTTTCCTGAAAGTCTGGCAAATCCCAATAAAAAATCCACAGTCGGTCCTCACTGGATACTCCCAGGTATACCTCCAGGTTCATGCCACTGGGAGCTTAAAGACGGTCCATTAACCATTTACAGATTCGATGGAGACAATGGGCAGTATGAATCTCTGTCAGGTGAAGGTAAAGCCGTTCCCGGACCAGAGACTCTGAATACTTATGTCTGGATGGAAGTGAATGACTGGCCGGTCTGGGAAAGAGCATTCATCGAAGGCCCGTATATCCACCATGTAGCCTGCTGCTATGGCAATTACTCCAAAGTTATCACTGAAGCTGCCAGATATATACCGGATCTGTTGCACAGTGAACTGCCGTAGGAACGGGCATTAGAAAGGAAGACTTTAGATTTCATGCTTTAGGAAGGGAATTACTCACCTGAAGCCTGAAGTCTGGTTTTGCTGTATAATGTGTTGTACTTTGAGCCTTAAAGGCTGAAAATATTCAGGAGTGGATTGAAATATGGGTGATGTAGTTCGGTTGGGAATAATCGGAGTTGGTGCAATGGGCACTGCCCATGCCAAATATGTGATGGACGGGGCTGTTCCACGCTGCGAATTGACAGCAGTCTGCGATATGAATGGCAGACGACTCGATACATATCCTAATCCCAAGCACTATATCGAAAGTATGGAAATGATCCGCTCCGGTGAGATAGATGCAGTCCTCATAGCTACTCCTCACTATTACCATACAACGATGGGTATTGATGCCCTCTCCAATGGACTTCATGTCCTGGTGGAGAAACCAATCTCAGTACACAAGGCTGACTGTGAGCGATTGATTGCAGCACATAAGAATGAGAACCAGGTCTTTGCTGCAATGTTTAATCAGAGGACAACCCCTGTTTTTCGTAAACTGAAGCAACTGATCGAAGCTGGTGAACTGGGTGATATAATCCGAGTCAATTGGATCATTACAGACTGGTTCCGGACAGAGGCATATTATGCTAGTAGTGATTGGAGGGCTACCTGGAAAGGTGAAGGTGGAGGCGTGTTGCTCAATCAATGTCCTCATCAACTTGACCTTATGCAGTGGCTTTTCGGGATGCCGAAAAAAGTCCGGGCATTCTGCGAGTTTGGTTCACGTCATGATATAGAAGTAGAAGACCAGGTTACGGCATATATGGAGTTTCCAGGTGGTGTATCCGGAGTCTTTATAGCTTCCACAGGTGAGGCTCCAGGAACAAACAGGCTTGAGATTGCCTGTGAGCGTGGAAAAGTAGTATTGGAGAACGGTAAGCTCACCTGGACACGTACTGAACAGATGGTTTCCGAGTTCAGCAAGACCAGTCCATTGGGTTTTGCACTGCCTGATTTCTGGAACGTGGATATACCGGTATCATCTTCAGGACCGCAGCATCTCGGTATTACTCAGAATTTCGTGGATGCGATCCTGGATGGAACTCCACTCATTGCTCCAGCAGAAGAAGGCATCAACTCCGTAGAACTGGCAAATGCCATGATATACTCATCTCTGACAGAATCAACTGTTGAAATGCCAATGGACTCAGCTGCCTATGAATCCAAGCTGAATGAGTTGATTGCTTCATCCACACATGTGAAGAAGGTTGTAGAAAAACAGAAAGAGGATCTGGCTTCTTCCTGGAATAGAGGAAAATAGGTCCGAAATCTGCAATTTGCGACAGAATTCACTTGGTAATGGGAACTGCAGAACCCATTACCAGACACTTTCCTGATGAAGGGAACTTTCTCAGTGACCATACGATTACTACATTATGCAGCATCCTACCGATATGTCTAGTAGTTCTGATCCTAATAAATACTCCGGACGTTTCGGAGGTCCAATAATCCAAGCTGTTCTGGCAATTGTCGGGTTAGCGATTTCAGTGCTCGCATATGTTACTATTCCCCTGATTGTTGTACCTGTAACCTCTTCAGTTTCTCGAGGTGTGCTGGAATTAATTGCTTTAGGGTGTGGAGCAGGATTTATCCTGCGCGTCGCCAGACGATATGTGTTTTTTCACAATGTTGGTACCGTCCACCAGTCATTATCCTTTGAAGCCATTTTTCAGGGAGCAATCGCATTTAATCCTCAGCTTGAATATCCGGGTGTTGAGTCTGCTTTCCTGAACAGGATTGGACGAATGCCAGGCACCATCACCTCTGGGTGGTTTGCTGTCCGGGCTACTTCCGCAGTCGCGATCCCATTATGGCTCGTAGGCATGTCACTTGCATTATCCGGAAGATTTTTGCCTGCTGTATTGTGTATATTGGTGTCTCTGTGTTGGACATGGACACGGGCACGTAAAATCCATACATTCTCAGAGAGGACTAGATTCGTTTCTGCTGAGATGCTGGGAATCCTTGCTGCTGCAGTTGAGGGTCTATGTTTTTCACAAGCCTGTTTGTCTATATTTAACACTGGGCATATTTGGCAATTTCTGTTGTTATATCTGGTTATTCTATCGGCATATGAGTTTTCTCCGGTTCCATTTGCAATGGGAATTCTGGAGGTTGCTTATGTCTGCATGCTTCTTTATTCCGGTTATGGTATGCCTGGTCTGGCTGTGGTGCTGCTTTATCGGGCGTTCAGGCTGTGTGTGCTAATATTAACAGCGCTATACTTACCCCGCTATAAGCTCAATATGAAAGATGTGTTTAATCCGGAACTTTCGATTATTCTGCGCAGGGTATTCAGACCGGAAGGTGGATGGGTCGATACCGAAGAAATCAAGGATGCGCCTAAACTCTCTATTGTGATTCCGGCCTACAATGAGATCGAACGCCTTCCAGTCTATTTACCTCAGGTAGTTGCATATTGTGAACAACTGGATGGAGAGACCGAAATTCTTGTAGTGGATGATGGCAGCACTGACAATACAGCGGAATATGTGGAAAATATAGCGCGGGAGCATCCAATTGTCCGCCTGCTGAAACAACCTTCAAATCAGGGAAAAGGAGCAGCCGTAAAGCGTGGGGCTCTGGAATCCAAAGGTACATATGTATTATTTGCGGATGCCGATGGCGCAACACCTATACATGAAGCAGACCGTTTACTGGAGACCGCTGAAACCGGTATAGAAGTCACAATAGCTTCCCGCACAGCCGCAGGAGGACATGCCAAACGTTCACTGCTGAGATCACTCGTAGGTGCTACATTCTATCGTCTCACTAATCTCCTTGCAGTGCCTATGGTGTCTGATACTCAATGCGGGTTCAAGTTATTCCGCGGGTTTGCCGCACAGAAAGTATTTTCGCAAGTGAAAGAGACCGGATGGGCTTTTGATGTTGAAGTATTATTCCTGGCTCAGAAATACGATTATGCTATCCGGGAAGTTCCGGTAGAGTGGCATGCGGTTCCCGGTTCCAAAGTAAATCTGATAAAGGACTCATTGAGTATGCTTTGGGCATTATGGAGAATCAGACATCGCAACGCCGGAATGACGGATATGGAGTAGTGAGTAATTGACAGTTAATAATGAATGATTGACAATGCATGGAAATTTATATGCCGATATACTCTGACTGGCCCAGTACTTCTGTTATAAGGAGTATTGGGCCAGTCAGTATTGTTATGTGAGGGAAAGTATGAAACTGTTTATTTGCGCAGGCTTTTAAGCTTACCGAGTCCAACCATCAACATCGGCAGACCGAAACCAAGAAGAGTTGCTGGTTCAGGAACTGCAGAGGTTTGTTTTCTGTCAGCTCGAAGACCATCAATTGCCACCATTTGCCCTGTGTATTCAAGCTTCGTTATTGACTTGTCAGATGTCCAACCATGCCAGATGAGACTGCCATCGTTGGCGCCAGGGGTGAAGACAATTGTGTCGAAGTCAGTTGGGGACGCATAATATGCTATGACTTTTATTTCAGTATTACCGAATGATGCCCAACACGCACCGAATGAACTCCATGGTTTCGTTACATTGGATACTGTGATGGTAGCCATTTGTGAGGTATCCGCATTTGTCAAAGGATATAATCCCATGCCTTGTGTGTCTATTGATTTTGCATCGACTGTGCCTATACCAAATTCAACAGTACCCGGTTTGTATACAAGCATTGGATTATCTGAAGAGATCCTAGCTGCCGATATGGACCCATCATTCATGATGTCTGCAGGATCACCTAATGAGATTAAATTACCATCATCATCTACAGTATAATTGGCAAATTCCTCCCAACCCTCGTAATAATCGCTTGTTATCGGTTGAGTCCAAGTATTGAGCGCTGCCGATGCAGGTAGAGACCCTGCTATTGCCAGCACAACCAGTGCTGCAAGAACAAACCATTTTCTCATTATGTTTCTCCTTATTGTTTGTGGTCAATTATTTTGAAACACGAATACATACAGTAACGTAGCTGCACAAATAATGCCAAATATAGTTATTGGATATGAAATACAGCATATATACTTGGTTAAATTGTTCTCTTAAACGTAATAACGACATAATAACTAAAGATAATGTATGATGCTGCACAAGATGTGTGGACAATATGGTTATGCCGTCAGCATGAGTTGATTCGGTATCTGGGGATAAATACGGAACAAGATAGATTGAGAAATACTGGTAGATTACTTAAAATTGGCAGCAACCCCGTTAAGGTGATACCATAGTGCGTATTGTCTCTGTCTGATACGTGTATAGGTGGAACAATTATCCTGGGTCCAAAGTCGTATATTCAGGAGAATAAAGCTCAGTCTATAATGTTTTTTCGATTGAGCACGTATTTCTCACAAAGTTTTGTTGAACAGCATATCTCAATGCGTATATACTTTTCTAGTCCATATGACGTTTAATCCGTTGGGGTAGACAATCCCTGCGGTGGAGTTTCACGGAGGATAACATGAGCGGTAAGTTGGTGCGCCTTACAACCCTTATAGGGGTGGTTCTGACGGTGATGACAACTGCGGCCTTTGCACAGAGTGCAGCCAATGCTGTCTGGCCCGGGTATCATGGGTTCAGTCAAAGAGCAGGCCAGAACGCGGATGCTAAGCAGATAACCAATCCTGGAGATCTTACGCTGATCTGGGCCTATCCTCGTACACCTTCTGTGGCTCCCAGTGACAATGTGTTGAACCAGAGTGCTGCAGTATTTACTAATCCTGCCACTTGGACCTCCGCCATTGATACAACCAATTATGGTACAACCCCCACTGGCCCTAATGACTTTTCATACATTAAAGCAGATACAGCCGGCGCCGATACTGTAACATGGAATTTTCCAAGCGGGGCACCTCAGAATGCGCCTGCAGGCAGGTATAGAGTTTATGTCAGGCACCTGTCTGCTACATTAGCCGGACTGACCGCTACTACAGGCGCTGTCTTTACGGTTACAGATAGAAAAGGTTCACATTCATACACAATTGATCAGACCCAGAATATCGGTGCGTGGGTTCAACTTGGCACCATATTTGAGTTTAATGCAGGTACCCAAACGGTAAGCCTGTCAAGTAATACAACTGATCCAATTGCCAGTAGTGTTGTTGTTATGGCTAATGCTGTCCGGTTTGTACGGGATACCGCAACTCCGGAAGTTATTGCCGATGATGCCTCAGTCGATTTTTCACAGACACCCGCAGCATCCTGGACAGCAGGAGCTTCACTGGGAACGACTGGACTCGTTTCTGGCAGTTCATATGACGGTGGATTCCAATATAGAAAAACCACTGATTCTGCTGCAACTGCTAACTGGCTAATTCCTGCAGGTACTCCAACAGGTAAGTATCAAGTCTATGCATGGTTCCCATCGACATACGACAATAATCCAAATAATTATGTAAACACATCAGCCGCACGATATACGGTCGCTGGAAATACATATACAGTAGATCAAAATGATCCAAGCACTGGCGGTACCTGGAAGCTGATTACTACACAGATTGTCACTTTGAATCCTGGAGATGTTATACAGGTAAGCAACCAGACATCAGATTCTACTGCTAACACTATTGTTGTCGCAGATGCTGTAAAACTGGTTCCAGCGACGGGAGCTGAAATATACTCATCACCGGTAGCTGGTGAAGTGTTGGCTGACTGGAATTTTGGAGCAGATGGAGTATATAACGCTTATATTCCTGTTGTCTATACAAATACTGTTGAACCACCATTGATTAGTGGAGAAGACCCACAGGATGTTGGAAGCATCATAGCAATTAACGGAGTTACCCCGGAACTGGGAACTCCCGCACTTCCTGCAGCCCTTGTAGACAGGCTGAAGCTCAGTCTTGGAACAGCGCTTTGGGAATACCCCAGTGGAAACCCTGCATTGCGTTCTGCTCTGGAAGGACCTGTACAGAATGGGTTCTATTCTACACCTACACTTACCTACTATATGGACAACTCTGTAACTCCGGCTGTCCGGAGAACGGCGCTGGTTGCAACGGGTATGGATGGTCAGATTTACTGCCTGGATGCTGAGGGGACACCGAATGCTGACAAGAGTATAACGCAGCGCAGATCCAAATTATTATGGAAAGGTCCCGGCATAACAGAGAGTGAACCATATACTGCCATTGGACCATACGGGAATCCTAATCCTGCTCTCTGGCAAAGCGTCACCGGTAGGACTGATGCTTATGGTGGCAGGTTCTTATATGCAGTATGCTCAGCAGCAGGCGCGCCAGGGACACCAATAAGATGGCTTTTCGATGATACCAAACGCACAGCAATTGGCGAACCCAATGCTACTGATGAAGGTTGGGCTTACAATGTGTCGGTCTGGATTCCTGCTCTGGGCGCCAATGCTGGTGGTAAACTCCCTGCAACGGATGCAGTTTACAAGGTTACATATGAAGCATCTGATGATGCGAATGCAGTTCAGACTGTGACTATCAATCTAAGTGAAACCAAGAACCAGGGACGCTGGGTCTCTTTAGGTAAGTTCTTTAATGTCAGGCAAGTAGAACTTGCAACCACTACTAAACAGGCTACACCTGCTAACTATGCTGTTGTAGCTGATGCGTGTATGATCGTCCCTGAGCAGGTAGGAGCTTTTGGATATTCCTCCCCTGTGACTGATATAAGCAAGTATGAGAATCTTGCTACTTCCGAGAATGCCGGTCTGGTATATGCAGTAACAGCTGATGGACGGGCGATGAGTATTAATATTGCTCCTACTATCATTACCGCCGGTATAACCAGATGGCAGTTCGGTAAAATTAACTGGTTCTATCCTGCAATACGAGAAAAAATGACCGTATCCGGGTCTGCTGATGAAACACAGCCTGGACTTGGACCGGTTGTTGCTTCTGCGACATATGCTAAAGGTTCCGGGCTGGGTGCTCCTGGTAGACTACTGCTGGCTACTACCGATCAGTGGGGTGGTTCCGGCGATGTATTCTGTCTGACAGGAATTGATTTCGGAATGACCACCGATCCGGTTCTGGATTGGCGGTTCCCTTCATCCACAGTTACCACAGACTCTGATCGACCGCTCAGCTTTAGTTCTTCACCAGCCGTATCCGGCAACAGAGTTTATATCGGCACTGAATATGGTTCAGTTTTAGGCTTGAACCTTGACAAGGCTGCAGCTGGAGTTTCACAGGCTGTTTGGAAATATCCGGCCAGTGATACCGGGCTTCCGCTTGGAGCTTTCAGATACTCTACTCCGGCCTTTGCAACTGTTGACACTGTTAATCGGGTCTGGATTTCCAGTGCTGACGGGATAATTTATTCGTTTAATGCAGATTCCGGTGCCAGGATGTTTGCGGACACTGCGGGAACAACTCAATACTATGCGGATCCGAGTCTGCGTAGTGCAGTGTATGGTTCAGTGGGAATTGATGGACGTAACGGTACCACCAAACCAGAGTTTATGTATGCAGGCACTATGGCAGATCAGGGTGTTTTACGCTGGTATCTTGCCAGGAGTGGTCTTGTAGGCTCGGGATGGAAGAGCTTTGGTTGGCCAGCGCTTGGACCGATCTTTGGGTCTCCTGCGCCTGCACAAACTATGAACAGGCGCCATGGTGATGTCCTGTTTACCAGCGGCACCAGCATAGTCAACTATGTATACTTTACAGCAGAAGACGGTAGAGTCTATGCGATATCTCCAAAGTACAATGCTGCTGGCGGAAGTGATGGCACTGCCTGGGACGGTGGATGGGCTGGAGGCGGATGGCTTTATGATACCGAGCCCGGCACTAATCCTCTTATAGAGGAGCAGCCGACTGCAACTGGTGGTGATATACAGTTCGAGGTTGTTGATCCAACGTTCTATAAGAATACCTACGAATCAAACCCGGAGCCAATGAATGCAACGGTGCCAACAGATTATGATGTTCCTGCTACTTGGGATACTCCAAGCTGGTTAGTCCGAAGAAACATGAAAGTGGTGGATCCTGCCACTGTGGGAACCATTGCCGATCCAAATACGGTCCGTAATAAGGCATTGTCTGATTTGCTTACAGATCGTGCGAAGGCAGTGCGTGATGTAGCCGGTGTGCTTTTTGATAGCAGGGCCAAAAGACTGCCTCCTTACGGACCTCTGTATGTCGAATGGGGTGAGAGCATATATATGGCTCTCTGGAATATCAATCCTGACGACTTAAAATCAGGACAGAGCAGTATTACTGTTCAATTGCACAATGCCAGCGCCGGATCAGGTGCAGGTATGGAACTGACTGCAAAAGTCAAGGCGTATCGAGAGTATACGGTTGTTGACGAGTCTACCGGTCCGACTACATTCCAGCCATTAAAATATTTCGGAACTACCAGGAACGTAAAACGGGCTTATATGCTGGCTCAGGTGGATCTGAAGTCCACAGGCTCAAAGCCTCCGACTCCAGGTCCTGGATGGGAGATATATGCAAAGATCACTAAGACTACGGGTGATCAGACAATAGATCTGGCTAAGCTGGAAATTGTTGGTGGAATTCCGGTGCCGAAGATGAATGCTCAGACTGATCCGAATGCTGCTACCTATGCAACCGGTGTTAACGCTCCGGCTACGCAGTATGTCTATGACAAACTCGATATAGGTATAAATAACCCTCTGGCCATCAGAGATGATGGTTCGGGCAGGGATGCTGGCGGCAATCCAAATAATACAAGGACTTCTCTTGCCTGGAGTATTGATAGATACGATCGGCATGCGCATTTCAATGGCAACTCAATGTTTGATTCGGCTACCGGGTATAATGATGGACGTTCAACAAGACATATGCCTATTCTATGGATAAGGAATGCGACTCATGGCGCTACGACATTACCACGGAACCTGGGGATTGCTGATCGCAGCGCAGGTGGTGCCAGTACTACTTCTCCGGTGGCGCTATCTAACTTCCGGGTAGGTACATGGGATCTGAACTGGCATGGAGGCGAAGGTGCGATTCCTTCAAAAGCCTATAATTCCGTCAATGCTCCGGCATTTGGATTGAAGTTTGGATGGGAATATGGGATCGGTTCTGTGGACTATCCAGACGTATTGGTTAGGTATCAGAACTTCAGAACGACCATGGATGGCAAGGACCCTGCGAGAGCAGCAACTCAGATACCAAGTGTTCGCGCTGGGACTGGAACGTATGAATCGTCTACCCTGCGACCGGACCAAGTGGAGGTTACAGTCGATGTGCCCCGCTTCCAACCGGCTAATACTTATAATGACGGCTTGCCTATAAATTACCCGGCAAGAGGTTATTCGAGAACAATGACTGCTTATGTCGACTCCAACCGAAATGGTGGATTCGACAGCGGCACAGTCAGGTTGGGTAAACCGACAACATACCAGGAAGCTTATCGTAACTTTAGATATGATTTGACTGTGGCTCCTGACCCCAAAATAGAGGTCAAAGAGACATTGGTTGATGTGGGTCTTGCTCCGCACGGCCTTGGGGAAAGCATGGGTTGGGGATTCTCTCCATATACAGCCGATCCTATGTGGACGAATGGTGTCAGTCAGTGGTTCAAGACACTTACAGTCCGTAACCTGGGCAATGTTAACCTTAGCAGGCTCAGAGTAGATAAGAATACGATGCTGCTGGGTGATGGAGCTCGCTATCCGATTCTGGGTGAAAACATAACCAGTTCACTAGATCTAACTATGCTGGGTACTAACGTTCAGCAGGCTGCACCACTAACAACTGCAGGATTCGGTTATACTTTGACCAAAGCCAGAGTTGGTGATCCTGATCCGACTACACTCACTATACCGGACCGCCGTAAGTGGAATGTTATGTCTGCATCAGATAAAGCTGCAGCTCAGAGTGCGCTTCGCGGTGTTCCATTAACTGAACTTCCAGTTCAGCCGATGATCAGTGTCAGAGTGCCCGTCAGTCAGCCGGTCGGCACATATGTTGCCAGGGGTGTTCGAGTTTACTCCGATATGAATGACAACAACAGCTGGTATGCCGGTGAAAAGGACTGGGACGTCGATGGATTAGTTGATCCATCAGAAGACTTAAACGGCAACAATATACTTGATGCTGCTGAACCATCCACAGATCCTTCAATTGATCTGAAAATAGCTGTAAGAGAGACTCAGCTTACTGGAGGGATTATTGCTACATCATTAACTCAAATTGATGATGCTTCAGATAGTAGAGTAGCCGATGGTGGGCCGACCGCCTTCCGTGACCCGGGGACGGGCAAAGTAAATATGTTCTTTGTCAGCAACAGACGAAGTGACCCGCCCAATGACCCCGCACTGCATCCGGATTGGACACTATCAGTGAATGATCCCAGGGTTGTGGAGTTCTCACGTGCTCCTCTATATATAAACCAGGCTGTACTGGATAAAGATGCTGATGATCCGGCAAATCCGTGGAGAGTATTCTGGAAACCATCGGTCTTTGGAACTGGCAACCGTTGGTGGAATGCGCCATATAGCGCAATACCAAGTTTCCAATGGGATACTATCGATCAGACCGTATACGGTAATAATGCAGAAGTTCCTGTGTGGCGGTTCGACAGTCAGGATACTGATAGACTGCAGGTCAGACATACAAGTCCTTACGTTGCAGTAAACGAAGATAATGGCAGATCATACCTGGTTTGGGCAGGTTCTGCCGCTGTTACTAAACCGGCTCCTGACAGATACCGTGCCAATGAAGAGAGGATCTTCTTCGCACCAGTCACTGGCGGTGCTATAGATAACTCAGCAACTGGTATTCATACCATCAGCTTAAAGCCGAATGTTGCGAAACGTGAACCAAGTGTTGCAGCTTGGGGCACTGCTCCTGAAAGCATCGCTGTGCTTTGGCAGGGAATGATGGGCAATAGATGGGGTATTTACTTCAATGCAAGTGCAGATGGACTTAACTGGACACCTGATGCCCAGGTTAGAACATCGGACGGACTTGCAATGGTCGGTAGCCCGAACATAGTCCGTCACTCTGTTAGCCAGATCAATGAAGCGCCTGCCCGGTTCAATACTGATCTGATTGATATGGTATATGCGGGAACGGGTAAGATAACACGTAACTCTGATATATTACTTACCAGATATGCTCCTGTAATAGACACAGGATCTATGATAAGTCCGACTAAGCGTGCTTTGCCGTTACCGAGGGTCTACAGCGAGAAGCTGAGCTATGTATCTAAGTATGGTTTCTATACATCGGAACATACAGCCTGGATAAGGCTGGATAACAGGTTCGATACTCCGATTCTGGACAGATGGAGTAATACGGCTATAGATCTGCCGTTCATCCATGTTGTTTTGGGTGACGGTTATGCACAACCTGCCGGTACAGTTATCAGTGTCACCGATGGAAGTGTCGATGGAACAGGTGGAGTTGCCATTAGACCCAAGGTTGATTCTGTTACTGGTGTATACACATATGAGTATGCGCAGGGCACTCCGGCATATGAGATTTTGGGTAAGGCCTTCGTGGACTATTCAGAAGGCGTCATAAAGTTCACCAGACCGCTCAAGAACGCGGGTAGCGGGTCTGGATCGAATAAACCTGAGGTATATGCAGATTACACGCCACAGGCGTGGCGTCTGACGACAGATACAGCAACTGACAGCAGTCCTCGAGCGTTCATAGAGAGAACGCTTATGACTCCCGGCGCAAATCCAGGGCTGGGTAATTCTGTTTCAGCTCCTGTAGATAGATTATGGGTTATGTGGCGCAAGGCCTCAGCAGGAGCGAAGGGCAATGTGATATACTATAAAACCTACAGGATGGGTATAGACCTGAAAAACCAGGTAGATTCTGTCTCGGGCTTGGGAGCAACTCCGATCAGAATCAATACTGGTGAAGATGATCCTTACGGGAGTGTTCCTTATGGCGGAATATATCCGTTTACAAACGATCCTGCGGACACTAATCTGAATACTGTCAGAGACAGACCAGGTTCTCCATGGGCTCCTGTAACACTTGGTGGTGTCACTGGACCGTTTGAAGTAGATGCAACCGGAACAAAAATATATCTTAATCAGGTTGATGAAAGATATCCTGCGATGGACAGGCTAGTCACCAGGATCAGAAATGCTAATGATCCGGCAAGGGCCACTCTTGGGATGAGTCCGGGTGCTGTTACACTAACGTATTTAGGCATAGACGGTTTATCTCATACAGTGAATGCAGATAGTGTATTCTGGATTCCGGAGATAACTGAGCAGTCCTTGACAGGCAGTACATCTTCGGCTAATGTTAATGAAGGCAGCATTTGGGCTTTCGCAGATCCTAATCCGCCGAAGTTCCAATTGCCCAATGAGACTGGTTTATCTCCGCTTTCGAAGATATGGTTATTCTGGACCAGTACAAGGCAAGATAACACCGATTTGTTCTGGGAGACCGTATTTCCAGGGCTTACAGTCAAGTAATATTCGATAATTGTGCTCAAGTAGAAAAAAATAGGCTGCAGCGGGAAGGATTTTCCCGCTGTAAGCCTAAGTTTATCTTTAAGGGATTAGTGTAGAAAGCTTTAAAGAATGCCGATAATGAATTGGTCTGCACAAATACCTTGACATGCACTCCGCGTTGGTGTTAGCATTACTGCGCACCGTATGCAAGTTTGCCGTATCGGATATAAAGTATCCGTGTGGGCGTTTGGGATGTATGTGGGCAATTCCACTATTTCCAGGGGAGTTGGGATAACTCAGTATGGCTGCAACTATGAAAAATGCGCCGTCTGCCGTAGTCGGATTAGACATCGGTAGCGAATCAATCAAAGTTTCTGAAGCTCGTTTCACCAAAGACGGGATCGTTATTTCGGGTCTTGGTATTGCTCAGACTCCGGTCGGGGTATTTCAGGATGAGATAGTTGTCGATCCTGCCACTCTTGGTGCGGCTATTAAAATGCTGCTTGCTTCCAGTGGAATAAAAACACGCAAGTGTGTGAGTTCCATTGAGGGCCAGAACAAAGTTGTTGTTCGGGTCATCGAAGTTCCTAAGATGGAAGATAAGGAACTCAGTGAGAGCATGAAGTGGGAAGTCGATAGACAGGTCCCATTTGCTGCAACCAATGAGATCGAAATGGATTACGCTGCAATACCCATCGAGACGGATGATCTTAATATCCAGACGATGGAAGTCCTGCTGGCTGTAGCACAGAAAGATGTCGTGGAGAGTCATGTAGCTGCACTCAAGGCGGCTGGACTTAAACCATATGCTATCGATCTGGCACAACTTGCTGCTGAACGCGCATTGGTGGAGATGGTTCCGGTAGACCCGAATGCGTTACCTGAGGATTCTGTCGTAGCGATCATAAGTATTGGTGCTCGAAACACGGAAATGGGGATTTTTGAGAATGGGACACTTACCTTCCCTTGTCCTCCAATTCCGATTGCCGGTGATACCATAACTAACGAGATTGCTGAGGCCCTTGGGTTGAGTCCTGAAGAGGCTGAACAGACTAAGAAAGAATATGCAAGTATAGACCTGGAAAGTATGGCAGGATACGGTCCTGAGGGTTCTGAAGAACCTACTACATATGACCAGGGTTTCTATATGCCGACGGATACTGCATTTTCGATGTCATCGGAACCAGAGGACTCATACCATAGTGTTGTAGCTCCGATGGACGATGAGTCTCCGAAGGCTACCTTTGATCTCGGTGCTGAACTGGGATTTCCGCAGTTTGATGATACTTCTTCTGTATCTCAGGAAAAAGAAGTAACTGATTCTTTTGACGGATTTGACCTGGGAACCGACGCAGAAGAGAAAAATATCGTTCCTGTGAATCTGGATCAGGTCGCTGATGAAGATATCGAAGAAGATAAAGTTGTTTCCACCGCTTTTGTGCCGGATTATGACTTGAGTGAATTAGAGCCGGTGGTTCATGTTGTTCACACTGTTGCAGCAGGGACACATAAAGATGAAGCAATGGTTGCTCAGGTGTCCGAGGCCATCTCCGGAGTCCTCATTGATCTGGCAAATGAAGTACGGCGATCCATGGAGTATTACTCCGTAAAATACAATAACACACCATCCAAGGTTTTCTTGTGCGGGGGAACCGCAAAGATACCCAACCTTGCTGAATTCTTGACTCGGGAGCTGGGTGTTCCAGTTGAGGTGGCTAATCCTTTAGGGAATATTGCCTACCACGTCCCGAGTATGTCGGATTTCTACATCAAGGACCTCGCTCCGATTTTTTCGGTTAGCGTTGGACTTGCTATTCGTGATATGATCGGTTGAGCCGGCATCGGGCTGTGCACAATCAAAAGGAATGGGAGTCGGCGGACACGCAATGATTAAGATCAACCTGTTGCCGAAAAGTATAGGGCAGTCTACACTCAGTCAGATAACAGCTGGCATACTTACAGTGTTTCTGTTGTTAGTTGTTGGAGGACTTTTGGGATATTATCACATGGTGATGGTTCCAAGGACCGACGACATGGAGAAGCAGGCAGACGCTGCTGTAGAGTTGAAGACCAGAGTACAAGGAATTCAAGCTGAAGCAGCGGCTCAGACGGATTTGATTGCTCCTATCAAGGACAAAATTAATTTTGTTGACGATGTAGTTAAGTACAACAGAAAATACCCCGAACTTTTCGAGAAAGTAGCTCGATGGACATATGACCAGGTTGTCTACTCGTCAATGAGTACTTCTGGTGGTACGCTGACAATGAATGCACGGGCACAGAGTCTGGAAGATCTCGGAAGATACCTTCTAAACATGTACCGGGCAACTGATTTGTTTACGTCTGTTTCAATTTCTAATGTCCCGAGTTATCCTGGTAGAAGTTCATTACCCAATAATGGTCGAGGACCAATTGTGCAGACTCCACTTGATTTCACTGTGACCTGCCAGTTGAAAGAAACATTCAGTCCTCCAAGTCCTCCTTTAGGTTCAGGTGCTAGTGCAGCTGCTCCAACTACCGCTATGGGTCCCATGGGTGCTATGGGTGGCGGAGCCGGTATGCCGGGTATGAGCGGTGGAGCTGGTCCTGGAATGAAGGGTATGTCCGGAGGAGGTATGCCGGGGATGCCTGGTGCCAGCGGTGGTGCAATGCCTGGCATGGGTGGCCCAGGTATGAAGGGAATGCCCGGTGGCGCAGCTGGCGGCCCTCCGATGCCGGGTGCAGCGGGTGGTATGCCAGGTATGCCTGGCGCAAAAGCCAATTAGTTTCAATATAGTTTTCTATGTCGTTGCTGTGTGAAGCTGACCAAAGTTGACAGCAGTGACAATATTAGTGACATAGGCTAGGGGATTGCAGGGGATCGCATAGATCCTGGAGACGACTTTATGGACCTATCAAAGATCAAACAACTGCATATTTGGATAATCGGCACGGTTCTGATCATTATCGCAGAAGTGCTTATTCTATTTATGATGTATAAACCACAGGGACTCAAATACGATGCTGCCAAGGTAAAGTATGACGGTGCCATAGATCTGGGCAATGAACAGTCATTAGCAGAAGCTAACAAGAGTCTGGATGACGCAAAGAAAAGTGTACAAGTGGCTCTTAATGATCTGGATGGCGTGATGAAACGCAGAATGCCGGTCTTGGATTTTACTAAGCGCGATGTTGGTATGATAGCCATGTGGTATGAACAGATCACAAAAATGGGTCCTATTTTGGAATCATTTGCAAATGACCCAAATGTTAGAGTGAGTCCGGTGAGTTTCAGCCTCCCCGCTCCTCCATCCAGTCCTAATGACCAGTTATTTGATAGTGCTGTCTTGAGCTTCCCATTGGGGAACATTACTGCACAAGGTGATTTCAAGAGTCTTATGAACCACGTCAGACGATGGAGCAATTGCAGACGTTTGGTGTTGGTTGATGGGGTATCACTGACCGGAAATAGTCCGAATCTATCTGTCTCGTATAGTATCCAGTGTTTTGTTTATCCTACGGCAATCGGTGGTAAGACTGATCCCATGTGGGGAGCCAGTACTGGTGGCGGTGGTGGTATGCAGGGACCTGGTGGCAGTACGGGCGGATCCGGAGGCGTTATGCCTGGTATGGGTATGGGCATGGGTATGGGGCCTGGAGCTAAAGGAATGCCTGGTGCGGGTGCAGCTGCACCTGGTATGCCCGGCATGGGAATGGGTATGGGTGCTGGACCTGGCGCAAAGGGTATGCCCGGTATGATGGGCGGTCCTGGTGCAAAAGCCGGCGGTATGTAGTCTATAATCGCTGGGCTTGAGCCTTGAGCGATGCCGTTATTCATACGGTGAATAGTGATATACGATCTTAAGGGAGTCTTGCCTGATGGATTGGCTTAAAGATAAAAAAAATCAACCGATAGTCATTGGAGGCGCAGTCGCATTACTAGTTATTGCGATTGTAGTAATTGTGTTATCAATGCGCAGTAGTACTCCTTCGACACCTAATATGCCGGGTATGCAGGGTATGCCAGGTATGAGTGGTGGAACCGGTGGCCCTATGATGCCTGGCGCAGGCGGTACGGCTAGTGGACCTCCTATGCCTGGTATGGGTACTGGTGGTGCAATGGGTGGTCCTGGTGCAAAGTCAGGAATGCCCGGAATGCCGGGAATGGGTTCAGGGGCCGCTATGCCCGGTATGCCTGGAATGCCAGGCATGGGATCTGGAGCTGGTATGCCCGGAATGCCCGCAATGGGTGGCGGTACTGCCATGCCTGGTATGACTTCTGAAGCACCCGCAGCGGGTCCTGGTGCTATTCCTGCTGTTGCTGCTGTGCAGCCAGTAGAAAAATATCGTCCTGATCCATTTGCACCTTTAGGCGTAAAAATATCTAAGCGCACGGCTTCCAGTCGTACACCTGTTCTTAAGCCGATAATATCTGATTTCCCCATTAAACGCATATTTACATACACGACTGAAAAAGGTAGTGAAGCGCAGCTGCCGCCGGAACCAGTGCAACCAACCAGAAGAATGGCTGGGATATTACTGAATAGCCGGATATTTGCAATACTTGAAACCAATGGAAAATATGAAATAGTTCAGCCTGGAGACACACTTGCAGATAGACTTGCAATTGTTGAACGGGTTGAGCGTGACAGGGTTATTCTTAAAACTACTGGCAAGCGGCCAAGATTCATTACTGTTCGCATGGCCGCTGGAAACCGAAATACCGGGGGAACTGGTATGCCGGGAAACACTAGAGGTACAGGGACAGTTCCTGGGATGATGCCTGGCGGTGGTATGGGTCCTGGTGGTGGCATGGGACCGGGTGGAGCTATGGGACCAATGATGGGACCTGGTGGTGGTATGGGTCCCGGTGGAATGATGCCTGGCGGCGGAGGCGGAGGCGGTGGCGGAATGATGATGCCCCCTGGCGCACCAGGATTTGCAATGTAATCTGTAAACATTAATCCTTACTATTACGTCATATAATCGGATATACTATATATAGGTGTTCTGTAAATACGCGCTTTGCGCGGGAGGTTCCGAAATGTTTAGAAAGAGTGGAAATATTGGATTATTGATTCTTGCCATACTTATGTCTGTGTGGACACTCAGTATGGCTACAGTCTGCTTTGCAGCAGATACTGTAACGTTGGAATTAAAGGATGTAGACGTAACTACGGCTATAGAATCTTTGTTCAAGGGAAGTGGTAAAAACTACATCATTGAACCAGGCGTATATGGTCGCATACCTACCCTATCCATCAAGGATGTTGAGTTTGATCAAGCTTTGAAATTGATCACCCGGACTGCTGGCTTAACGTATAGAATAGATGCCGGCACCTATATGATTGGACTCAAACCTGTATCGTCAGGTCAGACTGGTATAGGTGGTATGGGACCAGGCGGAATGGGAAGCGTAGCTATGAATCCACTTGGGCCAGGTGGTGTTGCTGGTGCTGCGGCAACAACAGCAGTTAAGCCTGCTGTATTGGACAAATTTACATTGACTTACGCCGGTCCATATGACATTCTGGATTTCATCGGTGGAAGCAGCAACAACAATAATAATAATAACAACAACAATAATAACAATAATAGTAACAACAGTAGTTACAACAACAACAACAGTAACAACAACAATAATAGCAACAGTAACAGTGGCAGTTCACGTCGTAGTAATAGCAGCAGCAGCTCCCGCAGCAGCGGAAGTTCAAGACGTAGCAGCAATAGCAACAGTAATAGTAGCTGGTAGATCTAGTATGGGTTGCATAGCAGCCCTACATTATAGTGGCCCTGGGCCGTGGATTCAGGTCGCTGAGTCATTTGGATTCGGAGGAGAAAGGTATGTCTATTCTTTCTGCTAGGTGGCGCTTTCTTTGCGCAGCAGTCGTTCTTGTAATCAGTGTTTGCTCATTTGCACAAGCATCTAACGAGATCGTTCTGCAGGTCAAAGACGTGCCTCTGCGCGATGTTATCAATCTTATGACCGCGCAGAGCGGATGCAATATAGTTGTTTCTGATGATATCAAGCTGGATAAGCGGATCTCAGTCAATCTGAGTGATGTTCCGCTGGAAAAAGCTTTGGATATTATAGTAACAGCTGCCGGGATTGGATATAAGAAGGGGGAAGATGGCATTTATGTCGTCGGTGGTCCTCGTGTACAGTCCCCACTGTTAAAAGCTTCAGATATTACAGGTAGTACTCCGGCAGTAGCTGCTAGAGTGGAAGAAATACCTGCTCCTTCGGTACAAGTTGCAGAAGCTCCTTACAAGGAATCAATATATACCAAAGTTACTTTGTCTTATGCAAAACCGAGTGAAGTTTTGGCACTATTGGGACCTGATGCAGGAGCTATGCGAAGTGTTCGTCATGAGATGAGGAGCAAATATCGCAATTTCAAGATGCACCGCCTTAATAGAAGCCAGCCTGATATTCCAAATGATTCAGGTGTAAACGCAGATAATACTGCAAGCAGAACTGCTTCCGGAACTGATGGAGCCGCGCAGATCGGTGGCGGGTACGGTGGCGGCAACAGCGGTTCACGCGGCAGTAGTAGAAACACTGGCGGCAGTAGCAATTCTAACTACAATACCTCACAGAATACCGGGAATAATAGTCAATATGGAGGTTCCGGTGCTGCTGGTGGTAGTGGCAGTATGTTTGTTCCTGATGGTATCGAGGACGTAAGAGCTTTTGATATAGACAACTCACTTTTGATTAAGGGTGATGAAGACGCTATTCAGAAGTTTAAAGAGATTCTACGACTTCTTGATGTAGCTCCAGCTCAGGTGGAAATCAAGGCAGAGTTTATTCAGGTTTCTACTAGTGAAGCTAAGAAAATGGGAATTGATTGGAGTCTTCAGAGACTTAATGAATCTTTCCAGACTCAGTTTACTCCTACAGGAAACGTCACCTATGGACTTGCAGTTGGCAATCTAACAGCACAGTTAAAGGCTGAGTTAACCAATAGCGTAGGTAGACTGATTAACTCTCCAATCATTTCTACAACTAATAATATGGATGCATATATTAGTATTGGTAAAGAGATACCCTACTGGACTAGCGCTTCTACTACAACCAATGGCGTCACTAGTCAGACATACACAGTAGATTTTATTACTATAGACACTTCACTTGAAGTTACACCTAGAGTTAATGGTGATGGATCCATAACAATGTATCTCATACCCAGCGTTAATGGGCAAGGGACTGATTATAAAGGACCTGATGGTACTTTGATTCCTGAGCAGAATACTCAAGAATTGGAAACTGAACGACGAGTTCAGAATGGTGAGACTATTGTAGTCGGTGGTCTGATTACAAAAAAGGAAAATAGTGGATATCAAAGAGTTCCTCTACTTGCTGATCTTCCATTTATAGGATCACTATTCAGAACAGAAGATAGCAGCAATCAGGAAACTGAATTGTTGATTTTCATCACCCCTACAATTATTAGAGACAAGGCGGGATTCAGTGCCGGAACTACCGGTGCCGCTACACCGTAATGTAAATGTGTTAGTTGCTCGGTGGAGGGGATTGCTAGCGCAGTCCCTTTCGCTATGTACGTAGTATGAAGTAATGGATGAGTGATATTATGGAAACTGTTTCAGTCAGACTTGAAGGACACGGATATGACGTCCACATTGGTACAAACATACTTAACGAGTTACCATCAATAATAAATTCTAATCGTCAGCCAAGTAAGATTGCCGTTATTACTAATAGGGTGTTAGCACAGAAATATGGCGAACCGGTAACGGACATCCTGAATGCTGCAGGAATTGATTCAAAATGCATCGTTATGCGTGCGGGAGAAACAAATAAGAATCTCGCTACAGTATGTCGCATGTATGAGAATTTTGCGGAGATGGGATTAGACAGAAGATCGGCTGTAGTTGCTGTTGGTGGTGGCGTAGTGTGTGATGTTGCAGGTTTCGTAGCTGCAACTTACCTCCGTGGTTTGGATCTTTACCAGGTACCTACGAGCCTTCTTGCTCAAGTAGATGCTTCAATTGGTGGAAAGAATGGAGTAGATCTGCCTCAAGGAAAGAACCTTGTTGGATCATTCTATCAGCCAAAAGCTGTGCTAGTTGATATCGGGGTGTTACGGAGTCTGCCTGTAAGAGAAATGCGATGTGGTTTGGCCGAGGTAGTCAAGCACGGAATTATTCGTGATGAAGCGTATTTCAAATATGTGCGTTCAAGAGGCTCTATGCTAACCGGTCGTAATGACGAAGAAATGAGTAAGGTAGTAAGGCGTTCCATAGAAATAAAAGCAGAGATTGTTGAGTTAGATGAACGCGAAAATGGTTTACGTGCAATACTTAACTTTGGTCATACCATCGGACATGCACTTGAGGTTGTGACTGATTATAAGGCCCTAAGGCATGGCGAAGCCGTAGCGATTGGTATGATCACGGAATGTATGATCGCAGAAAAATTGGGGATTTGCAATGCAGGAGTTAGCGGTGAGTTGGTCAACACACTTGTTGGTCTGAGACTACCCGTACAAATGGATTCAACTCTGTCTCCGGAAGCTATCGTTGAAGCTATGGAATTTGATAAGAAAACTATCGCCGGAAAACTGTGTATGGCTCTTCCTGTTTCAATTGGCAGTGCGAAGATAATTGATTCCGTTTCACGTGAGGTTGTATTAGAAGCAATCAAGTCACATCAGCAAATGGATATACATTCAGCCTGGATGTAGTTTTATTTGTATCTTTATCTGCATGTTATGTTTTGTATGTGGGAATAAGTTGCTATATAGTGGTATTTGTACAGCTCTTATTGTTCTGAAACACAGCAAGAGGACTGAACTGCACACAATGTAAGTTGTGTATATTATTATTATGATTCGCATTAAACATACAGACATATTGCGAATTTATAGAGAGGCAATCTTGATTATGATTGCTAGTGGCGGGCTAGTGTAGTACGTTCGTTCGGTGCACTAAGTCAGGAGAACACGGCTTGATCGGTGAAGTTATTGATTATAGATATGAAGTACTAGAGAAGATAGGCGATGGCGCTTTATTCACTGTATATAAATGCAAAGATAAAGTTTTAAATCGTCTAGTTGCCTTAAAAGTGCTCAATGATGAATACGCTGCTCGAACAGATTTTGCCGGCAAACTTGCAGAGAATTGTAAACGGACCGCAAAGTTAACCAACCCGGGTATAGCACGCGTTCTGGAGTGTGAATCAAATAGCAGTTCAACTACAGTAGCATGTGAGTATGTACGTGGTGTCAGCGTGCGTGAGAGAATGCGGCGAGAAAATGTATTCTCTGTTTCCGGATCAATTGAGATAATGCTCAGAGTCCTTGATTCACTCGAATACGCCCATTCAGTCGGGGTTGTGCATGGGGATCTACGTCCTCAAGACATCATTGTCAGTCCAGATGGTGAAGTTAAAATCACTGATTTTGGTATCGCTGAATCTCTTCGTGCATTTCCCGATATAGCAGACCGTCTGTCAATGCGTTCAATTCAATATCAGGCACCTGAAGTAACCGAAGGTGCAGTGTTTAGCCCTGCAAGCGATATTTACTCATTTGGCGCCGTTTTCTATGAGATGCTGACGGGTCGTTCTCCTTTTGACGGATCAACAACATTGGCTGTCGCATTAAAAAAAGTGAAGGAACCACCCACGCCTGTCAGACAATTAAATGCAGAAGTTCCGAAATCTCTTAACGATCTGGTTATAAGATGTCTGCAGACAGATCCACGTCAAAGATACAATAATATCGCTGCTGTTCGTTCCGAACTGACTGCCATACGCGATGGATTATTCCGCGTTGGTAAAGGAAAGATTTCAGGACAAGATAAGCAGTTGGAATCCCCTTACTCCGATACACAACAACCAGGCGTTTCCAGATGGAAGGAAGTTGCACTGTTATCACTACTCTTCGTTGGAGTAGTATTGGTAATGATGTTTACAGTTTTCTATTTTCTTGGCAATACCAAGAAAATAGCGGCACCTCGGTTGGTTGGTCTCACCTGGGAAAAAGCATCTGAAGAAGCGAAAAAATCCGGCTTGGTGTTAGTGGAGGATGGCCGTGGACATTCAGACATATATGATGTAGGTGTAATTTGTGAGCAAATGCCTGCTCCAGGTGAATATATTACTTCAAGAAAACCGGAAGTCAGAGTAAAAATCAGTGAAGGTGCATCATGGTCAACGGTACCTGATCTAACTAATCTTGGGGAAGCAGATGCAAGAGCGGCTGCCATAAAGAACTCATTTAATATAGGTAAGATCACGGAGGATTTCAATTCTACTGTACCTCCGAACAGTGTTATCAGGCAGGATCCGGAATCTGGTGTACAACGTAGTCCTAATTCAAATATTGATATCGTTCTGAGCAAGGGGCCTAAACCACCTGTTGCAACACCGGCACAAACAACTGGACCTACAACAGAAAGTGGAGCAGGAAAAGAACAGACATTTAGTGTTGAGGTTGAAGTGCCGGAGAGTGGTGAGTCACCTAAGAATGTCAAGATTGTAGTAAAGGATGATACTGGTGAGAATACAGTAGTCGATGATATGCAGCCATCAGGTACATACAATTATGACGTAACTACCTATGGTGAGAAGCCTACTATTCAAGTGTTTGTAGATAGCGAATTGAAGAAGAGTGTAAGGTACTAGACAGATGAGACAGATCAAAATATTGCCTTCCTTGCTCTCATCCGACTTTGCCAACCTGGAGCGGGATGTACGGCTTGCCTGTGAAGCTGGTGCCGATGAATTGCACTGTGACATTATGGATGGACATTTTGTCCCGAACATTACTTTTGGCCCACCGGTTGTAAAAGCAATAAAGCCACATAGTAGTGTTCCTTTGGATGTTCATCTGATGATTGAACGTCCTGAACTGTATATTGAAGCATTTGTGGCTGCCGGGGCATCGACTGTTACTGTTCAT
The DNA here is from genome assembly GCA_942493375.1 of Abditibacteriota bacterium. GTDB lineage: Bacteria > Armatimonadota > UBA5829 > UBA5829 > UBA5829. The sequence goes on from OW818698.1 coordinate 3,938,116, forward strand.
GCAGAGGCCTGCGTTCACCTGCACAGAACACTTCAGTCGATACGAGCTCTGGGAGTTAAGGCAGGAGTATCCTTAAATCCGTCTACGTCGCTTACTGCAATCGAGTATGTTTTACATGACATGGACTTCCTGTTGATTATGACTGTGAATCCCGGCTTTGGGGGACAGAGTTTTATTGATGGAATGCTGGGTAAGATATCAGAAGCAGCGAAGATGCGTGATGATGCCTGTGCTGACTTTGATATAGGTGTGGATGGTGGAATTGATTCAGAAACAGCCCCCAGGGTCGTTGATGCGGGTGCTAATATGTTGATAGCAGGTTCAAGTGTCTTTTCTGCAGGCATCCCTGTCAAGGATGCACTGGCTGCAATCAGGCAGTCAATAGATTCCTTAGGTAAATAACTGAGTATCGCAGGGTCCAAAAACTAACCACAAGGAGGACTGCGATGTCCGGTCAGTATATGCAAATAGCGGTAGTGATTGTTATGATTGCAGCCGTTCTGTTCTTCTTTTCAGATGTTCGTAAATGGAACTCACTCCAGTCTTTGATCAGCCATCGTGTTAAGATTCTACGGATTATACTATTGGCTATCGTTGAGACATTGTTAGTGCTCCTACTGATTGGTCCTCCACGCCACGATACACAGCTGCAGCTTTCATATTGGAGTTTTATCGTAGCATTGGCATTGGGAATAGTCGTTGTTGCTTTATGGGATGTTCGAGAAGTGATGCAGGGTCTCCGCAGATTGAACAAGGAGGTCTTCGATTCACTCAAGGAAGACCGTGACAAAAAGTGAATCACGAAGTTTTCATGTTACGTGCACTTCACCTGGCTGCAAAAGGTAAGACCAGCCCAAATCCGATGGTAGGAGCTGTGTTAGTCAAAGATGGTGCTGTTGTAGGTGAAGGTTTTCATCCTGCTGCAGGGCAACCACATGCGGAAGTATTTGCTATTGCGGATGCAGGTTTAAGGTCAAACGGTGCTACTGCATATGTAACTTTGGAACCGTGTTGCCATCAAGGCAGGACTCCTCCATGCACGGACGCACTTATTCGGGCAGGTGTTTCCGAAATATACATTGGGATGCTTGATCCAGATGAAAGAGTGTCAGGTAATGGAGTTGAAGTTCTACGCAGTGCTGGTATAAAAGTGCACTTACCTCCTCTTTTGGAATCCCGATGTAGACAGTTGAATGAAGCTTATATAAAGCACCGATCCACAGGATTGCCTCTTGTTACGTTAAAGTCTGCAATGAGTCTGGATGGCCGGATTGCTACTTCTCAAGGGGACTCGAAGTGGATAACCGGGGAGAGAGCCAGACAATATGCACACAAGTTTCGTGCAAAGGTAGATGCGATTATGGTGGGAGCGCAGACTGTGCGTAGTGACGACCCATCATTATCGGCAAGAGTCGGAAAGAAGATTTTTTATCCCACACGAGTCATAGTGAGTATGTCTGGTTGCATACCACTTACTTCCCGGATATTCAAGCAACCTGGAGAACCGATTGTCATTGTTGGTAGTGAATGTGATTCTTTGGTAGTTACGGAACTGGAGCATGCAGGCGCTCGTATACTTCAAATAGCAGGCGATGGAACCAGGATATCTATTAGAGAAGTTATGAGACGACTTGGTGAGACAGGTATCCTTTCTATATTGGTTGAAGGCGGTGGAGAATTATCTGCCTCATGTCTTCAGGACCAAGTAGTCGATCGAGTTATGTTCTATTACGCTCCAAAAATCATTGGAGGCAAGAATGCGGTGGCTTCCATCGGTGGACATGGTGTGGAGCAGGTATCACAGGCTCCAAAATTGACTGATATTGTCAGGCGGAAACTTGGGGAAGATTTGTTAGTAGAAGGTTATGTCTCCTATAGTGGATAATTGTCAACGAACCAGGGAGGGACATCTTTGTTTACCGGTCTGATTGAGGAAGTGGGAGAGGTCCTGTTGGTACAGAGGGCCTCAGTGAATCGGCTTGAAATATCTTCCAAAACAGTATCTACAGGTGTATCGGTTGGGGATAGCGTTGCAGTCAATGGTGTATGCCTGACTGTCACATCATACAGACCTGGAATATTGGCGTTCGATTTTGTCAAAGAGACAGCATCACGAACTACCTTGGGAGACTTGAGAATAGCCGATCAGGTAAATCTAGAAAGCAGTCTAAAAGCTGGTGAATCACTGGGAGGACATTTTGTTCTCGGACATGTGGACTCCACTTGCACCTTGAGAAGCATAAAGAATCTAGGTGAATCTCGAGAGATCACTTTTACAGCTGATGCCGAAGTCCTTCAGCTTGTTGTGGAAAAGGGGTCAATAGCTATTGATGGAATTAGTCTGACTGTAGCCGATTGCGACGATTCAGGATTCACAATAGCCGTGATTCCCCATTCACTAAATAAAACTACCCTTAAAAATAAGATACCTGGTGACAGGGTTAATGTAGAAACGGATATATTGGGTAAGTATGTCTATAAGCTTGTTTCGGGAAACCGAAATAAGGGCGGAGTAACTATGGACCTGCTCAGACAGAATGGGTTCATATAAAATATAATTAGGTAAGGTAATAAATGAGTTCAGTTATGATGACAGTACCGGAAGCTTTGGATGACTTACGCGCCGGCAAAATGATAATAGTCGTTGACGATGAAGATCGTGAAAACGAAGGCGATTTAGTTATGGCTGCGAGTAATATTACTGCCGAAGCAGTCAATTTTATGGCCACTAATGGAAAAGGAATGATTTGTGTTCCTACAACCAAGGACAGGCTGGCAGAACTTGCACTGCCTATGATGGTTGAGAACAACACTTCACGACATGGCACAGCGTTTACAGTAAGTGTAGATGCCATTCATGGAACAACCACCGGCATTTCCTCACATGATCGTGCGGCAACCATCAGGACTTTTGCTGATCCAAATGCAAAACCGGGTGATTTGGCGAGACCCGGTCATATTCATCCACTCAGAGCAGTTGATGGAGGGGTACTTGTCCGTGCCGGGCATACCGAAGCTGTCGTTGATATGACTCGTCTTGCTGGCCTGGGTTCAGCGGGTGTGTTGTGCGAGATATTGTCCGAGGACGGCAGTATGGCAAGATTGCCGGAGCTTATGGAGATGGCGGAGAAGTGGGGACTAAAGATCGTTACCATTGCCGATCTGATCAAGCACCGTCGAACACACGAAAAGTTGGTTCATAAGTTTGCAGAGTGCCGTATACCCACAAAACATGGAGATTTTATAGCACACGGGTACCAGGCCACAGTGGAATCCAGTCCATATATTGCTCTTGTAATGGGCGATATTACGGATGGTACTCCCACACTTGTGCGCATACATTCCGGATGCTTTACTGGGGATGTCCTTGGCTCGCAGCGATGTGACTGTGGTGAACAGCTTCATGCTGCTATGCAAATGATAGCTGATGAAGGAAAGGGCGTAGTCATATATATTTATCATCATGAAGGTAGAGGAATAGGGCTTGTGAATAAACTCAAAGCCTATGTCCTTCAAGATCATGGTGCAGATACTGTAGATGCTAATGAGATGTTGGGATTCCCAAGTGATATGAGGGATTACAGCATAGGTGCTCAGGTCCTGGTTGATCTGGGAGTCAAGAAAATAAGATTGATGACCAATAATCCTGGAAAATATGTGGCTTTACAGGGATATGACCTTGAAATTGTTGAGAGGGTTGCAGTTGTATGCGAACCAACCCAGGATAATATTAGATACATGAATACTAAGCGTGAGCGTATGGGCCACATACTGGATGCAGATATGTTTGGTGGATGCGAAGCATGTGGCAGTAAAGATGAATCATGTAAAGAACATGGAAAATCAGAGGGAGAGTGTGATGGCCAAGATATATGAGGGTATACTAACGGCGACGGACCAGAAATTTGTGATCGTTTGCAGCAGATTCAATGAGTTCATTACCGGCAAACTTCTTGGTGGTGCGATGGATGCGCTGGTTAGACACGGATTGCCGAAAGAGAATGTGGATTTAGCTTGGGTTCCAGGGGCTTTTGAGATTCCGTTAGTTGCACAGAAATTGGCTGCCACCGGAAAGTATGAAGCTGTTATATGTCTGGGTGCAGTTATCAGGGGATCAACCCCACACTTTGATTATGTGGCTGCTGAAGTATCCAAAGGCGTAGCCAGCGCTTCGATGTCAACCGGTGTGCCGATTATTTTCGGAGTCCTGACAACGGACAGCATTGAACAGGCTATCGAAAGAGCTGGTACAAAGGCTGGAAACAAAGGATTTGAAGCTGCAGAGTCAGCTATAGAAATGGCAAATTTGATGAGGAGTATAGAAAAATGAGAAAACTCATTCCCTATGTAGTAGTGTTCGTGTTGGGGTTTGTAGTCTGTGCCTGGACAATCAACCACTTCTATGGATCTCCACAGGGGTTTGACGGACCAGAAAGAGCTATAAATCTACCAAGCTTTGGGCCGAAAATGGTTGGAGGAAGCAGTACCGCCGTTAGAGATGCCTCCAGGATAATTAGTGCATATGTCGTAAACATAGACACTGAAGGTATGCCAATTATGCAGGTTGGGGATCCTGGCGCTTTTCCTTTTGGTGGTATGTTTGATGCGCCGCAGCAGATGACACCTCGTGGTAAAGGATCTGGGGTTATCTTCTCGGCTGATGGTTATATTTTGACTAATAATCATGTTGCAGCCGGTGCTACCAAAATGACGGTAACTACGCACGATGGGAAACGCTATAAGGCGAATCTTATAGGCAGAGATCCGAAGTCTGATCTGGCAGTAATCAAAATAGATGCAAAAAATCTTGCATATGCAAAGTTTGCGGACTCTGACAAAGTGGATGTTGGAGACTGGGTCATAGCAGTTGGTAATGCACTTGGTCGTGGGACTACAGTAACCATAGGGATTATTAGCGCGACTAAGCGCGATGTGGTAATCGAAGGCAAACCGCTTGATCAAGTACTACAGACAGATGCAGCCATTAATCCTGGAAACAGCGGTGGTGCACTTGCTGACCTACGCGGAGATCTTGTTGGTATTAATTCTGCAATTGCTTCGACAGGACAGGGTGGCGGTAGTATCGGAATAGGTTTTGCTATTCCCAGTGATGCAGCCCGTACCATAGCAGAACAGCTTGTAAAAACTGGTAAGGTTGTAAGGCCTTATCTTGGTGTCCGATATGGACCACTTAACGACGAGACACGGCAGCAACTGTTGCAGCAGGGATATAGAAGTGTACCGAAGAGTGGAGCGCTTGTAGTCGAAGTTTATCGCGGTGGGCCTGCTGATAAGGCCGGTATAAGACCATCTGATGTAATCACCAAAGTTAATGGTAAGCAATTGACCAATTCGGCGGAACCCGATCGTGGTCAGACGACGGTAGCTGATATGATTAGCAAAAGTAAGGTTGGTGACTGGATTGATCTGGATGTCTGGCATCCTGATGGACGTACAGGAGCTATGAAAGCTCGTATAGGTGAGATGCCGCCGGAGTTCCTTGAAACACCACAAGAGCAGCAAATGCCCAGGCAACCTCAACAGGGAATGCCAATGCCGTTCGGTCGTGGGTTTCCTGGCATGCCTTAGTTGTATTCAGAATGACGTTGTGATGTTATTTTGTGCCTTCAGAAATGATTCAAGTAGAGGAAATTGCATGAAAATAGGAGTTATCAGCGATACACACGGTAACCTGGATGCAGGCAGATTGGCATTGGCAGCATTTGGAGAAGTTGACCTGATCATTCATGCTGGAGATGTGCTGTATCACCCTCCGCGTCTGGGATTTACTGATGGATACGATATACCCGGTACTGCGGAATTGTTCAACAACTTGAAGATTCCGTTGATAATCTCACAAGGTAACTGTGATGCTCAGGTGTACGAAGAATTGTTGAATGTACCTGTTACCGCTCCATATGCATATGCACAAATGGGTACCATTGGTCTCCTGGCATCTCACGGTCATTTTATGCATAAATCTGAGTTGATTAAGCTCGCTGCTAGATTTGGTGCAAAATATGCTATCACCGGACATACTCACATTCCAGAGCTCAAGAGTGTGGATGGAGTTGTTTACATGAATCCCGGGAGTCCATCTTTACCGAAATATGAACTGAATGGTAGATTAGTACCGTCGGTCGGTATCATTACTGATAATGGTGCTAGTATTATTAGTTTGCCGGATGGTGTAACATTAATGCAGATGTAAGGCAACAAAAAAATATGTAACCATTGACGTTTCTTGTTGTCTAATACAATATAGTTATAAGCCTATCTTAGTTTAAAGGAGCACAGTATGTTAAAATTGATGCGTTTTGTTTTGACAATAGTTATGTGTGCAATGTTGGCCACTTCCGTTGGAGCACAACAGCAAGCTAGTCTGGAAGATATCCAGAAGCAACTTGGTATTATCGGGCAGATGGTTTCGGCACAATTGGGAATCACCGATGCCCAGGTTACTCAGTTCAAAGCTCTCTGCGGAGGGTACAAGAGTGCATGTGATACTATAAAGAATTCTGCAGACGCAGATGATGTTAAAGTAGTCAAAATGCAAGTACTGGCTGACAAATTTATCCCCGAAGCTATGTCCGTATTATCTGAGCAGCAAAAAACCGGAGCGATAGCTCTAGGATCTGCATTACTCAATATGCATGCTTCCGGTTCAGGAATTATACTAAATGGCTCAGAGATCAAAGGACTTATTGTCAAAGCTGGTCTGGCCCCCGAAAAGGCGGAGATGGTTCTTGATGTGCTGAGAAGCCATTCTGTTCAGGCCAAAGTTATCTATGCTGACGAGTCCCTTGCATCTGATGCTCAGAATACGAAACTTCAGTCACTCAGACTTGCCACTTTAGCTAAAATATCCAGTAAATTGGATGCTAATGAGCAGAAAGTAATGGCTGCGGTTCTCAAGAGTGGTATGGCAAGTGGGAAAGTATTGTGGTCCTGTTTTACTACAGCTCAGAAACCCAAAGCTCAACTATTTGGAAATCAGATACTACGCTTCTTTGAAGAGGTTGTTACAATCTCCAAGGCTTAGGTACAAGCTGAATCCCGAATCTGAAATCATTATGAACGAAGTGAAAACATCCATTTTTGCTTCGTTCATAATGATATCTATTGTCCGGATTACCCTCGCATCGCTTCGTCATGGAAAGCAAGATAATTCTCCAGTGGAACATTGTTTTCCAGTTCTGTCGAACTTCCTATTAGAAGTCTCCCCTCGGATCCCACCTCATTTATCATACGACGAGTTTCTTTCCTGACTTCATCGGGTGTGCCAAAAGGCAGGAGGTGGGTTACGTCAAGGCCTCCAGCAAGTATCAGGTTGGGGTATAACTTTCGAAGTTCGTATACATCCATACCAGCTGCAATTTCAATAGGATTAACACCGTCTATTCCTGCGGCTATCAGATCTGACATTATATCCATAATATATCCATCTGAATGGAATATCACCGTGAGTCCTTTTTTATGGCACTGATCACATATTCCTGCGACATCATCAAAGAATCCCATTTCCTGAAACATCTCTCGGCTGAACATCAATCGCTGTTTGTAAGCTACGTCAGAATAAATTACGGCCAGTTGGCAGTTATCAGCGTGAGCTGCAGTTTCAATATACATGCTTCGACCAAGTTCCAGAGCTCTCATCCACCGAAGCGTTAGTTCTCGTTCATCTGCCCAGAGATATGAAAAGATCTCCAGGCCGCATCCTCCAAACAATGCGGAATTAATAGCTGTAGATGGTGTGCAATGGATAAAGGCGGTACCATCGAGTTTATCGATTAGTACTCGTTGCTCTGCGGCGACGTGCGCACACTCCTTCGGAGTCGGAAAAGATTGATTCTCAGTTTGTTCTATTACTTTGGTGATTTGCTTTTTCCAGTCTTCAACGCTGGTTAATGCATGGTGCTGAATCCAACCTGTCCATCTATCCATTACCCATACATTGCCCAGGCCATCTGTAAAGGTGTCACCGGTTTTATTCGGGGGATTCACATATCTGGTGCAATCGAGTGCATATGCGGCTGCACGTATGGCTGTTTGTTGGTCTTGTGTACCATCAAGAGGGTATCCTCCGAAGTGTTCAATGACCGCATCATTAGTTAATAAATCATATATCGGTGTACGGTATGGGCGTATGCCTTTACAAGCCTGGTAAGTTAGTTCAGTTGATTCTTTCATATGAAGCACCTCAGACATGAACATGAAATGGAATTGATTGATACGATTAGCACATTTCAATATATTATGCGTTCTAATGAGTATAGCATGCAACATCTGCAAAATATGAGGTAATGAATGGTATACAGTAGAGAGTGTACAACCTGCGTCTTTCCTTGACAGGTTAGACTTCCTGTACATATAATCAGTATAGTCTGTCCATATTTGTGGATTGACCTTGACTACTGATGTTCCACAATACTTCTACCGGATGTGAAAATGAGAAAGATTAATATATACGGATTGGCGCTTATTGTTGCGTCGGTTCTTACTGTATCTGCTGCTGACACGGCTGGTTGGTCTATCGATAATAAGACCAAAAGTGCAATTCAGAATAGTTTGTCGGTGGCCAACGACACTACTCCGAAAAGAAGCGAGAAGAGCTCTTTACAGGCTGTTCGCGATTCCGTTCAGAACAAGGATAGCGGGGTTCTGACTAGAGATGATGTTGATAAAGCAACTGCCTACCAGGGACTAATAGATGTAGTCAAGCAGAACTTAGATTCTATAGACGACAAAATCATGCTTGTGCGGAGACAGATTGCACCTACCAGCAGGCAAGACCTCGATGATATCCAATCGAGATTGGATATGTCTGAGAAAGCACTGAATGAATTAGCTTCACAAGCTCGATATTCTGTAGATAGGATTCAGGAAGAGGATCTCAGGGACAGACTTTTTGAGCAGAAGTTATCAGTGGACTTACTGCGCAGACGCATGGGTGCAGGAGGAGCTGTTTTAACGTTTGGACTAGAGTTTTTCAGCACTATTTCAGGCGAGGAAAATATCGAACCTTCTGCCGTTCCACGGAATTATACTCTCAGACCAAAAGATAAAATTCTCATTCTAGCGTCCAGTAAACTCGGAACGCAGACAGAATATCATGAAGAAGTCACTGAAGATGGGATGCTTAATATCCCTGGTGTCGGTAAAATTAAGGCCTTAAGTGTCACTGTCTCGCAGCTCAATGTTATTGCCAATAAGCGAATTAAATCACGTTTCAACCAGATGAGACTGGATTTAAGCATAGAATCTATCTCTACAATGGCGATACAGATTGCAGGAAGCGTTTCAAAACCCGGGACTTACACAATGTCTGGTATGTCTACTGTAATGTCTGCTCTTTACAAAGCTGGAGGCCCGAGCGCCAGTGGTACTTTGCGAAATATAGTTTTTTCGCGTGCTGGTATGCCGAAACGTAAAATTGATTTGTACAAGTTTCTCATGGAAGGCAGCAAGGACCAAGATTTCCCATTAAGAGACGGAGACTTGATTTTTGTACCTCCTGTTGGAGACACAATTATTGTCGACGGTGAGGTAGTCCGGGCAGCTAGATACGAGCCAAAATTTCCGTTGACACTTGCTGACGCGCTTAAAATGGCTGGCGGAGTCAAAGCCAGTGGCTATTTACAGCAGGTTAGTGTTGAACGGATTGAGAATGGGGAATATCGTATTCTTATTAATACCTCAATTCAAGATGGCGCTGCACTTAAATACGCCATTCTACCGGGCGATCAAATCAGTGTATCTACGGTTAGACCTGAACGAACAAATATAGTCACTATCAGCGGTCCGGTTTTGTCATCAGGGGCTTTTGGATTCCGTCCAAACATGAGAGTTAGTGAACTGATAACTCTTGCCCAGGGGATTGACCCTAACAGGGAAGTTTATTCAGGTCGGGCTGATATTCTCCGATTGGATTCCCTTAAGGGTACTGAATTGATTTCGTTTGATCTGGGAAAAGCAATAGCTAAAGATCCCAGCCAGGATATAGAACTGCATAAATTGGATCGAGTATTTCTATATCTGCCGGAGCAGGTGATATTTAAAAATAATCGTATAAGGATATCTGGCGCGGTCAGCAACCCCGGTGTTTATGACCGCAAAGATGGAATGAGTATCAGTGATGTGGTGGCTGCTGCAGGAGGAGTTTTGCCGGAAGCGCATCTTCAACGGGCAGATTTGATCCGATATAAAACAGAGGGTGCCCAGGAGCTCGTAAAAATCAATTTGGAATCTGCATTAGGCAAGAACGTTAATGATGATATCAAATTGTATGATCGAGACGAATTGATGATCTACACTAATGAGGAGACTGGATGGAAAGATGCCAGAGTTCGAATAGAGGGCTCTGTGCAGCGTCCAGGCACATATAAGCGTGTAGATAATATGAGACTCAGCGACTTGCTGTTTACATCAGGTGGACTATTGCCAGAAGCCAGCAAATTGGCCGAAATCGGTAGAGTAGTCGTGACAGGACAACCAAATATAACCAAAGTTAATTTAGATGACCTGGTTCCTGGCAGTGAGCAAGACCCACTAATATGTGATAGGGATACTGTTACAGTACCTTCTGTGAACTCAATTCTGCGCGTACCCCAAATTGTATACCTGACAGGGGAAGTCCAAAATCCTGGCCCGTATTCTCTGGAATCTTCAACTGAGAGACTGAGCGAATTGGTTAAGAGAGCAGGAGGTCTTACACCCAGAGCGGATACTAATTGTCTGATATTCATGCGCAATAAGGAAAGCTTCGATAATGATCAACAACGTAAGGACGTACAGACAATTATAAAGAGCGTGCTCTTATATGCAGATAGACAATTTGTTACGCAACTTTCACAAATGGGAATTAAACTGCCAGATAATTTCCTCGAAAAGACCCAGCAATCTGCAACTGAACTTGCTAATCCATTAGGTGCATCTGAGATACGTACTCAACAGGATGGCATAGTGCGAGTTTCAGATGAAAGTAGTGCCTCAAAAGTTGTATTAAAATCCGTAAATGTATCAAGCGGTGAGGGAGATGGATATCCTGATTTTGGTAAATCATCCATGGAAGATAAATCGGCAAATCTTAACAAGAAATCAACAACCAACAAAACAGGTAGCCAGGTGGAGGCTAATGAAGAGACTAGCCACCGTTTATCTACTTTGACAGCTGAAACAGCTTTTGGCGAAAGACTAGCTAAGCTTTCCCAGGATGAAGTTACGGGACTGGCAGCAGTTACAAAAGTTGAGGAAGTGTTAGAACTAGCCCGTATTTCGGTGAATTTCAAGCAAGCATTGTCTGTCCCAGGTTCTGATGATGACCTGATAATGCGTTCTGGTGATCGAATACATATCCCGATGATAACTGATACTGTCACTGTACTCGGAGCGGTTTTACACCCTCATGTGTTTGCTGCAAGTTCGGATAAAACTATTGCATACTATGTAGAACGTTCCGGTGGATATGCAAGGGATGCTGCGAAGGGTTCGACCATTATTGTCCATACAAATGGAGATGCTGTTCCTGCTACTATGGTAAAAACCGTCATTCCTGGGGACATTATAGTGGTTCCTAATAATGGCTTGATCGATGTAGCTAAGAAGTGGGAGAAGATTGGTTCAGTTACAAAAATAATCTCCGACGTTTTGAGCAGTGTATTCGTATTAACCCGATTCTAATATACAGATAGGACAGTATTGATGAAGCTAAGAACCGAACCCGATTTCAGTCAGTTTTTAAGGGTTCTGAATCGTTCGGAGAGGCCTAAACATATACCTTTCTATGAACATATAGCTAGTCCCGGATTTATTGCTGAACGGACCGGGACAGCTTTTGATCGTATGTCTCCGGTTGACACTGATTACTGGAAGATATATGTCGATTTTTGGATGGGCATGGGCTTTGACTGTGTACCTATGGAGATTCCACTCAACTGCCCGATGGGGGTTGGGGAGGATGATGGTCTATCACACCGCAGTGAAGCTCATGTTGTCATACGAAACCGGGAGGATTTCGACAAATACCCATGGCCTGACGAGAGTAATCCTATAGATTTTAGCCATTTTGAAACTGTTTCGAGATTACTGCCGGATGGTGCCAAAATTGTTGGAGGTGTCTGTGCTGGCCCCTATGAATGGGTCTCCCAGATGATGGGGACTATAGGACTATCCTACGCTATAATGGATGATATCGAACTCGTAGATATGATGTTCGCCAAGATCGGCAATTTGCATACCAGTGCGGACAGGCAGCTTGCTACGATGGATTCTATTGGTGCAATGCGCCAGGGGGACGATCTGGGTTTCAAAACCTCAACGTTTCTAAGCCCCGAACAACTAAGGCGCTGGGTATTCCCCATTTATAGACAGTTTTCTGATATAGCTCATGCACAGGCCAAACCGTTCATACTTCATTCCTGTGGAAATCTTGCCGAAGTGTATGATGATCTCATTGACGGCTGTAAAATCGACGCCAAGCACTCTTTCGAGGATTCTATACTACCAGTAGCTGATTTTAAGAGGATTTATGGAAGCCGCGTTACTCCGCTCGGTGGACTTGATGTAGATGTCATTTGCAGGAGTACTGTAGACGAAGTGAGAGAATATGCCCGCAAGCAGATAGAAGCATGCTTTACTGATGGTTACTGGGCATTAGGGACCGGAAACTCTCTGACAAACTATATGCCTGTTGAAAACTATATAGCAGTCCTCGAAGAGGGAATCAAAGCCACCGGTTGATATTCTGCTAACCCGCTTTATTCACCAAACTCTGCTTTCGACCGGGAGTAGGGGCGAAAACGAGTCAATCGTGAATAATGCGGGCCAAGAGACTTAACAATTCCCAACTCCCAACTTTTCACTTTCCATTTTGCACTTTCAACTAAAATTGCTATAATTACTCAAACGTTTGCGATGGAGGTTGCGGCAACCTATTGCTGCAGAGAATAATGACACCAAGAGAACGATACAACAAGATGATGAACTTCGAACGACCGGATAAACCATTCATCTGGACATTCGGTATCCGGCAAGCTACTATGGATGAATGGCTCAAGCAAGGGCATCCTGAAGGTATTCGGACTGAAGAGCTGTTGGGGTATGATTGGTTCGAAGGTGTTCCGCTGGCTGTCTCTCATTATCCTCAGTTTACTAAGCAGATTGTAGAGGAAAAGGATGGTCACCTCACTTACTACGATGAAGAGGGTGCTCTTCGGATGGATCCGGTATACGCTATAGGCAGCGGATTTGTTACGCGTAAGTGGCTGAAATTCCCCGTGGAATGTCGTGAAGACTTTATCAAAATGAAAGAACGTTACGATCCGGAGGATCTTGGTCGACGTGGCGAAGGATTTGATGAGGCCATAGCCAATTCGCAAACATCTGAAAGGCCATATATGACGGTGATTCTGGGCTTCTATTGGACTATGCGTCAATGGCTCGGTTTTGAGGGGCTTTCGGTCGCATTCTATGATATGCCAGAACTCATCGACGAGATGATGGATTTTATTCTGGATTTCAATATACGACTGATGAGAAAGCACTTGTCGGGAGCAAAGATAGACAACCTTACAATCAGTGAAGACATGGCATACAAAACTGCTTCTATGGTTTCTCCTTCCATTTTCCGTGAAAAGTTCTTACCCAGGTATAAAGTGCTGGTTCAGGAAGCCAAAAGCATATGTGCGGACAAGGTTTTTACCGATTGCGATGGACACATCGGCGAATTGATCCCTTTGTGGATCGAAGCTGGAGTAGAGGGAACCAGTCCTATTGAGATAGCTTCAGAGCAGAGTCTGTTGGACTATACCCGTAGATTCCCAGAGTTTAGGTTCCTCGGTGGTATTGATAAACGTGAACTGTGCAGGGGCCTGAAAGAAGTCGAAAAGGAAGTGATCCCTAAGGCAAAAGAATTGTATGCAAGAGGAGGTTGGATTCCAGCAGTTGACCATGCAGTTCCTGCGAATGCCAGCTTTGAAAACTTTAAGCATATGATCAAACTACTTAAGGAGTGCTGGTAGAAGTCAGATAAAGCAGGTATATTGCTGATGTGCGGCTAAGGAATCATTTAACTATTACTACTCATGAAAATGCTCCGGTTATTTGTGGAGGTAGGTTTATGCTCAGGTTTGTAGTTATCATTTTGCTTGCATTGTGTACTTCATGCTGCCTGGCTGCTCCGGGTGATAAATTGTTTGCATCCTTCGAAACTGATGCCGATATGCCATTTGGAGGTGCTGCTCTTCAGGTCACGCGAGTAGAAAAAAACGCTACTGATGGTAAATATTCCCTCCTTCTTCCCATAAAAGGATCTACTTCGGACAACTGGCCCGGACTTTCTTTTACTTCAAAAGATGGTGTGGATTGGACCTCATACCATGCAATGAAAATGGATGTGTATGTTGAGAGCAAAAAACCAGTTACTCTGGGTGTCAGGCTGGATACTAAGCAGGGAACAGGCTGGTTATACTCTCTTGCGATTTTGCAACCAGGATGGAACAGGAATTGGACCATCCCGATTAACGATGTCCGTGATACCGCTGATCTTCAACATATTACAGCCATGTGGCTTGGTGCTTCGAATCCGCGTGAAGATGCAGATGTCTATTTTGACAATGTCCGATTAGGACCCTTTGAATTTGGGTTCAAAAAGATTATCCACCTGGAGACTTCTCCGGGTATCAAAGCTAATGATGTTGAGAAAAAACAGGGATTTATGCTGTTCTCAACACCATATGGCGGCCTGGTTTTCCCGGACACTAAACCTCATACTCGAATGAGCAACGCAAGCATTTTTCTTGCACAAGGTGAATCAGAACCTCTGGTTGTCAATATCCATGCCCTTATGGATCTGGACAATATAGCCGCTTCGGTCTCAACTCTCAAAGGACCGGATGGATCACAGATAATGTCTTCGGATTGGGATGTCCGAATAGTAAGGCACAAAGACAAACGTGAGAACTATCAGGTTGACAGTTATGTAGTCGATATACCTACATATCTTACTACTCTCAATAATCCGGAAAAACTGGTATCCGGAAGAACAGCATCGCTCTGGTTCACATTAACTGCCCAGAAAAACACACTTCCGGGTGTATATAAAGGTTCGGTCGAAGTTGCTGCCGGTGGAGTCATACGTAAGATACCGGTAAGTGTCAGAGTTCTGCCATTTGAACTTCCCGAGCTAACCGGCGATCTACACGGTATGTATTATCGACCTTTCGGGAAAGGTATGGATACTAAAGAGCAAATAACTTTTGACCTTGCTGATATGAAAGCACATGGAATGACTTCTCTGGGTCTATGCAGTGGAGTAGATGCATCCAGTTACAAAGTTGATGGAGAAGTGATTACCTTTGATTTTAAGGGCGATACAACATTTGAGCACATTATGGATGCCTACAAGGATTTAGGTTTTACTGAACCGATTGTAATGCTGGCAGATTCCGGACAGGAAGCGGCCAGAAAGCATCCCTATGCTTCCGAACCATATGCTCGAACATATACCAATTTTTGGACGGGTCTGGATAAGGTATGCAAGTCCAAAGGCTGGAAGCCAATGTATATTCAACCGGAAGACGAAGTAGGTTGGAGAACAGCTGCAGATCGGGAACGTAACACTTACCTACTGAGTTTGCTCAAGAAAGCTGGATTGATGACTGAGGTTGATGGTCCTTCTGATACTTATTTCAACAAGGAAGCTGGTCCTCTTTCTGATGTTTGGAACTACAACGGTATAATAGGACCTGCTGACGTAGTAAGTAATGCTCTGCAAAATGGCAAATTGGTAACTGTCTACAATTTTGACTCCAGCGGATTTACTCCAGAAGATCAACGTTGGGCCAGGGGATTATTCAACTGGAAACATGGTCTGCACGGAAGTTTCAACTGGGAATACAGGGGTGGAAATGGTTCGATATTCGATGACCAGGATGCCCAGCTTGGTGACTGGGTGCACTACTATCCAGCTTTTGAAGGTAGATCGGGTGGTCCAAGCACAGGATGGGAAGGCAGCAGGGAAGGCATAGATGACCGCAAATACTTGCGTTTGTTGGAATCCTTAATAAAGACTGCAGACACAGAAGGCAAACGAACCTCAAAAGAAGCTAAAAGGATATCTGGTGAACTAGTACAATTGAGAGCTCAGCTTACAAGTCATCCGGATAGTTCGGTTAATCGCATAGCATGGCAGCGTAAAATGCAACCAGAGGATGCATTGAAACTTGGTTACATTTCGAGCATAGATCCTGATGTTGCCTGGTATTATGCTGGTGAATTGAAACTGCCTAACGGATTGCCATTGGAATCTTATGACAATATAAGATGGTTTGCGGCATCAGAGTCTGTGAAACTACTCAGTATTATGGGGAAAGCAAATCCTCTTACTATGCCTGCATTACAGAAACCATTAGTTATAAAGAAAAGACTTATTGGAGTAAACAAATCAGAATCAGCAGGCAAGTCCGGCATATATAAAGCACGCAGACCTGTTTCTACGTTGCCATTACTAGATTCTGCTCCGGTATTGGATGGTTCTATAGATGATGCTGCATGGAAAAATGCTGCAAAAATCAGTCTGACACTGACAAATGGAACTGGAAAACCACTTGGGCCGACTGATGTCAGGTTCGGAATTAATGGTTCTGTGTTGTATGTTGCGTTCATATGCACTGAAGACAGGCCGAATGACATCGTAGCCAAGGTCCGTGAACATAATGGGCCGGTATGGGAAGATGATTGTGTGGAGGTGTTTATCGATCCCACACAAACTGGCAAATCATATTATCAAGTCCTTGCCAATAGTCTGGGCACGACACACCAGATTGGAGTTGAATCCACAGAATGGAAAGCAGATGTCAAAGCTGCCGGAAAGGTTGATATACCAAATCGCCGGTGGATGTGTGAAATTGCAATTCCGATATCTGATATGAAACTTGCACCGAGTATAGGGATGAATTTTGCCAGAGAAAGACGCCCACTTAATATAATGGAGTTATCGAGTTGGGCTGTAACAGGTGGTACATTCGGCAAGCCGGAGCTCTTTGGAATAGCTACTTTATCCGGGAATGTGCCTGGCGTTGTTATTGAGCGTGTTAAACCCGAGATTGATATTAAATTCATCCCCCCTGTTACAGTGATTAGTTCCAGGATAGCGAGTATAGGAATTGATCCAGTACTGAGTGAGTCGGATCTGGCTAAAGCTAGCGTTACGATGAAGTTCGGGGGCAACGGAAAGTCATTCCAGTTCAGTATCGATAAGCCACTCACTGACCATATGATGGCTACTATTGATATTGGAGATTTACCAGCTGGGAGCTATTCAGTAAAAGCATTTTTGAATCTGGCTGGTAAGGTGGTTGCTGAGTGGCAGGGCACTATGCTCCGCACGACAAGAGAATGAAAAAAGAAACCGTCCCCTGATCGAAGTCGAAGGGGGCGGTTTCCATTAAAGCTGAGTCCCCTTCGGCTACGCTCAGGGGACGGTTTTATTATTAAGCGTCAGCGACAAACTGAGCGATAAGATCTCCGACTTCGGTTGTGGAGTATCCCATCTTGCCGGCGCTCATACTCTTCATCTTGCTGCCGGTTGCCCATGCCATTGCGGCATCGACTGCTGCTGCAGCTTTGTCTTCTCCAAGTGTCTCCAGCATCATCTGCAGGGCACCTATGGCTGCCAGCGGATTGATAACGTTCATACCGGTATATTTCGGTGCAGAACCTCCGATGGGCTCGAACATCGAAACGCCTTCAGGGTTGATGTTGCCGCCAGCGGCTATTCCCATACCACCCTGGGTCATTGCCCCGAGGTCGGTGATGATGTCTCCGAACATATTGTCGGTGACAATGACATCGAACCACTCAGGGTTCTTGACCATCCACATTGTGGTAGCATCCACGTGAGCATAGTCCGGTGTGATATCCGGATACTCTCTGGCTACTTCGTAGAATGCTCTCTCCCAGAGGTCAAAAGCGTATGTCAGAACGTTGGTCTTACCGCACAGGGTGAGCTTATGGTCCTTGTTGCGTTTGCGAGCATATTCGAATGCATACCTAATGCAGCGCTCAACGCCTTTACGGGTATTGATGGACTCTTGAATTGCAACTTCATCCTGCGTGCCCTTCTTGAGTACTCCACCTGCACCTGCATAAAGACCTTCAGTGTTTTCACGCACTACGACATAGTCTATATCGCTGGGACCCTTACCGGCTAGCGGAGTTGTAACACCAGGGTACAACTTCACCGGGCGTAGGTTGATATACTGGTCCAGGTCAAATCTTAGTTTCAGAAGAATGCCTTTTTCAAGTATGCCGGGTTTGACATCAGGATGTCCGATTGCACCCAGGAATATTGCATCAAACTGTCTCAGATCATCTGCTGCTGATGGCGGAAGCACTTCACCGGTTCTCAGATAGCGATCTCCACCATAATCAAAATCGGTCAGCTCATATTTGAACCCGAATTTGGCTGCTGCAGACTCAAGGACTTTCAGCCCCTCTTTTACTACTTCAGGACCGGTTCCGTCTCCGCCGATAACCGCAATTTTATGCATAGTCAGTTGTCCTCCATATGGATAATTAACATTTCATTGATAATAAACTAATGAAATGTGCCTTTGTCGTTGATCTTGTGGGATATAAGATTACTCTCTATATCAACATAAATCCTACCCCATTCAGGCCGTTAAGTGCAAATCCCATTAGGTATCCTATTCTTTACACGACCATAAATCAAGATATATATCGCCAATATAGTGCCTGGAAAGTGATGTTATATAGGACGTTTGGACTTATAATACTGGCCGAAACCTCTAAATAGGCCGTTTAACCACAAACATCATTAAATGTATTAAATAGTCAGGTTCTTATGAAGGATACACGGGTGTGAAGGGCTAACAGTTGATGGAAGTAGAGGAATTGTAGAGTGATATTATGAAGATCCTTCAAAAGCTGTGGGAATGGCTGTTTAGACAGATTTGTTTTGGCTTTTCGGAAAAGGAAACAAAGGAAGTTGATGAGTCACGCCTTGTTGATGACTATTCGAAACGCCTGGATGGTTTTCGTGCTGCTGCTCAGGCGGTCATTGCTGACCATTACAGGTGCAAAATGCTTCTAGAGAGTGAACGCGTAAAACTTGAAGAGGCAAAAACTGCTGAATTGGCTGACCCTGATTCCGAAATTGCCCATAATAGGTTTATAATGAGTCAAGAAAGGGTAGAATATCTTTATAAACAGGTGGAGTTAAGTGAGATAGAGGCGAATAGAGCTCTTAGTGATCTAGAAAAGCTGGCAAATGATCTCTCAATCGTCACAATGAAGTTACATGATGCTCAAATGGCAAAACGGGCAGCAGAGTTGCGACTTGCGTCAGAAAACTGGCGTTTGGAGTCCGAACTCGGGTTAAATAAGGAACTAAATGCACTTAACAGAATAGAACAGGATGCAAAATATGCTCAGCGTAAGGCTGAACTGACTGCGCAGACGAATGATGTTTTGTCTGAACAGCCGGTGGATAGGAAGCAGGAGGAGTAGATATGTCACTGCAAGACTGCTTGCAATGGTGGAATGTCATATATCTGGCACCGCTTATCATCTCATTAATATGGATTATAGCGACGACAATGGGTGGGTTGAGTTCGAGTAGCGCCGATGCTGGTGATGGAATAGATGCAGGCGACGGTGTTGATATGGGGGGTGATGGTGCGGATGTTGGTGACGGGGTCGATGGAGATGCCGGGGATGCGTCCGGACACGATGCTGATGCCGGGCACGGCTCTGATTTCGGCCACATAATGTCCCATATCTTTGGGATTGGTCAGGTTCCTTTATCCCTATTGTTGGGCATCTATATGTTCTGCTGGGGTGCATGCGGAATGGCCATGAACCAGTTGTTCTCGGGGATGCTAAAGTATCCGGCCATCTATATCTGGCCATCACTGGGTGCTACTTTTGTAATTAGTTTTATTGTGACGCGTTCAATGGCAGCGATTGTTGCAAAGATGATGCCTAGAGAAGAGACTTTTGGGGTTTCAAGGCAAGAATTAGTTGGTCTGACTGGCAAAGCAGTCTATGCGATAACTGCAAAAGCTGGAACAGTTGATATTAGTGATAAGTATGGCACGGTTCATCGCGAGCAGGCTAAAACTGGTGCAGGTGATGAGATAATCCCTGCAGAGACTAGGGTGTTAATTCTAGACTATGACAAGTCTGATAACAAATTCATTGTGAAAGCCGGAGGTTTCTAGGATTATGGCATTCTTTTTGTTATTGATGATAATTGGATTGGCTATGGTCCTGGCGCCTTTCTTTGTTGAGGTAGCCATAATGACAAGATTACTTCTCACGATGGTGGGTATGTTGACTACCGTGTTTGGCTTGAACTTAGTTTTGATTAACCAGTGGTACCGCAAGGCATCTGCTGATGAGGCGATTGTCCGTACTGGATCTGGAGGGACGAAGGTTGTTATTGATGGCGGAATCCTGGTGCTGTCGTTTTTGCATAAGTTGATTCGTGTGCCACTCAAGGTCAGGAAGATTGCATTCGATCTTGCAGGATCAGATGGGTTAGTAACGAAGGATAAGCAGACATTGGAAGTGCATTCAGAGTTCTACGTGCGTGTGGGTGCCACCCCTGAGCAAGTGGAGAAAGCTTCCAGGTTGTTTGGTGAACAATCATCCAGTGACAATGTGTTCGAAGACATGGTACGAGTAAAACTTATTAACGCCATGCGCTCAGTTGCAGGTAAATATGACCAGGCTGAATTGAATTCAGATGGGGAAGCGTTTGCTGCTTCAGTGAAAGAACTTGTTGTTAAGGAAATAGAGCCGGATGGTTTAGTTCTTGAAACAGCTGCTATTTCCAAAATGCCCATAATAGGTATATAATAGGTCTAAATAGGGTATAATAACATAAGATAAAGGTTTTACCTTATGACTCTGCGGCAATCAAGCAATCGATAAATATGTTATATTGTCAACAATGATGACAAAATTAGCCGAATCGGAGAATTTGATGACTATTTGTTTTGTGTGGACGCTATAATTACGTCTGTTTGCCTGGATTTTTGATACACGGTTCAATTGGACATTTTGCAGACAAATTGCCAGGAATGCTTAAGTGGTGTTGATTGACCTGGGGAAAGGAACTCAGAGGAGTAAGAAATGACATTTGACGACTATCTTCAATGGTGGAATGTTGTGTATCTGGCGCCACTGGCCATTTCATTAATCTGGATATTGGCTTCAGCGATGGGTGGGATGCACGTAGGTGCTGCTCACACCGGTGGAACGCACGGAGTGGGGCATGGATTTGGTCACGGTCATGGACTGGGACATCACCACGATATCGGCCATGCACACAATAGTGCACACTCTCATAGTGGGCATGAATCTGGGTTTTCACAGAAGGTTATGGATATTCTGGGAATTGGGCAGGTCCCCATAACTTTGCTTCTAGGCATATTCATGTTCTGCTGGGGAGCCTGTGGTATGGCGATGAACCAATTTTTCTCTGGGATAAGTAAATATCCAAACGCCTATATCTGGCCATCAATGGGCATTACATTCCTGGTAAGCTTTGTAATTACCAGGATGATGGCAGCTATAGTGGCGAGGACGCTTCCAACTGAAGAAACTTTCGGAATCTCCAGGAACGAGTTGGTCGGTTCAACTGGTAAGGCTGTATTCACTATTTCCGCAATTGGTGGGACTGTGGATATCTATGATAAATACGGAACTGTGCACAGAGAGCAGGCCAGGACGAGTGATGAGGATGGTAATGTAATTCCGGGAACTGAAGTGCTTATTCTGGACTACGATGTTTCTGACCATAAATTTATTGTGAAAGGCGGAGAGTTCTAAACTGTTTTGTTTACAACCTCCGAAAATAGAAAAGGAGAACTTCAATGGGATTTTTTGTACTAATGCTGCTCGTAGGCCTCGCAATGGTTTTGGGGCCGTTCTTTGTTGAGGTCTCTACCTCGACACGATTTATCTTTCTCGGAATTGGATTAGTGTTGTCTGCGATCAGTACGATCTTCATCGCTATCTTCCAATGGTATCAGCGAGCTTCTGCGGAAGAGGCGATTGTAAGGACAGGCTCCGGAGGAAGCAAAGTCATAATTGACGGTGGTATCCTGGTATTGCCTTTCCTGCATAAAGTTACGCGAGTGTCGTTGAAAGTCATGAAGCTTTGCTGTGTTCGCGAAGGTTCAGATGCTTTGATTACCAAAGACTATCTGCGGTCGGACGTGCATTCTGAGTTCTATATGCGTGTTGGCGCCACACCTGAGCAGGTGCTGAATGCTGCAAGGTCGTTTGGTGAACAGTCAGGCGCTGAAGATGCCATCGACAGTAAAGTTGGAGAGAAACTGATATCAGCATTGCGTTCAGTCTCTGCAAAGCATGAACTTGCAGAACTTCACTCAGACCGTGAGAGCTTCGCTGGTTCCGTTCAGAGTGTTGTAGCCAAGGAAATAGAACCTAACGGATTGATTCTTGAAACTGTTACTATTTCCAGACTGGACCAGACTGATCCGGCACATTTGAATGATAACAACGTTTTCGACGCCCAGGGCAAACGGAAGATCACAGAGATTACTACCGCTGCAATGGTTGCCAGAAACATTCTAGAAAGAAGCGCTGAACAAGCTACTACCGAAAAGAACGTCTCTACTCGAAAGAGTGTGTTGACCATGCAGCAGGATCAGGCGTTTGCTGAAGCAGAACAGGGTATGCAGATCAACAAGATTCAAGCAGAGAAACAGCGTGAAGCTGATGTCTACCGGATCGAACAGGAAAAGCAGACTAAGCAAGCGCAGGTAGCTGCGGAGCAGGCTGTGAAGCAAGCCGATATTGCACGTGAACAGGTTGTTCAGACAACTGAGGTCGAGAAGGTCCGGCAGGTCGAAGTTGCTACCAGAGATCAGCAGATTGCTGTTACTCAGAAAGAGACTGAGAGAGCCATAACCGAGCAGGCCAGGCTTGAAGCTGAAGCTGCCAGAGAACAGGCAAACCAGAACGTCAAGACTGTCGAGATACTTGCTGGAGCAAAACGAGACGCAGAACAGAGGCTGATTGCTGCAGAGAACGAAGCTCAACAGGCTTTGGTCCGGAAACAGAGAGAAGCTGACTCTGTGGCATATCAAAGATCTAAGGAAGCAGAAGGCGAACTGCTCGCAGCAGACAGTAGAGCTAAAGCTACTCTGAAAATGGCTGAAGCAGAATCTCAAGCTAAGAGCCAGTTGGCACAGGGTGAAAGAGATCTGCAGGTGGTTCCGGTTCAAATACTAGGTGAACAGGTTGAAGTCAGCCGAAAACAGATGGAAGTCGATAAGGCTTCTGCAGAATACAAGCAGATGTATGACAAGTCTGCCATTGAGTTTGAACTTGCAAAACTTCAGGTTGAAGCTCAGAAGCAGGTGCAGATTGCTATGGCTGGCGCGATAGGAAACTTCGCACAGCAGGGCAACTACACTGTCTATGGAACTCCTGAGACTATGGCCGACATGATGAGCAAGCTTTCAAAGGGTCTTGGGGTTGGAGCATTTGTAGACGGAATGGGTAAGAGTCTACTTGGTGGAGACGGTTCCAGAACACCTGCTGAGACTGCTGGAGACCTGGCTGATATGATAGGCGCTGTTGTTAAGAAAGTAACCGGTAAGGACATCCCGATTTCCTCGGAGATGGCTCAGCAGGTTGCAGGCCTTATAGCCAACGCAGCACCAACAATTCAATCGGCACCGAAACAGGAAAAGCCTAAAGCTTAGCACATAAGGCTATATCAAGTGATAAAAGAAAGGCCTGCAGGTTCAAAACTGCAGGCCTTTCGCGTTCTTGGTATTCGCGATAAACTCAAGTATGACAGGAGCAAAAAACTATGATCTGAAATCTTTATATCGCAAAATGTTTAAGCTGTGATTGTAGTAGGGTAATAATACTTCTGCTAGAGACAGCAAAGGTTCACATCTGTCAAACAGAATACTTAAGTGAATGCTTGCTTGTCACGAATCTGTAACTATTTCTAGGGAGCGAAAGCTCCCATCAGATAACGGGCAGGGTTCTAAGCTCTGCCCGAACATACCTGCATTGCAGTAAAGGCCCACATGCAATGCGGGACGGGCGGTGGGGCTACACGCTCCACCGCCCGACAGGAATTTGGCACTATTCGTGCTATTTGATGTAACAGTTCAGAGTTGCCGGAATTTGTCATCCTGAGGAACGAAGGATCTGCTTTCCATCCAGTAAAAGCAGATCCTTCGTTCCTCAGGATGACAAATTCCGATATTACTGACCTGTTACTATTTGATCAAGTCTTTTGCATGTTTTATCTTTTTAGCTATATCCACATTCCTGGGAAGCTTATTTTGTGCCGTGTTCAAAAGGTCTACTACTTTTCGGAAGTCCTGAGGAGTATATGCAGACATTGCCTGTTGCTTGCGAATTAGCTCCAGATCAGCCATTAGCTCATATGAATAGCCATCTTTTGACCCATTGAGAGCACGTGCCGCAGCCTGTGTAGCAGCAGACAAATCGGCACTCCTGTATACCGAACCGAATGCCCATTGTTTCTCAGTATCTTCTGGCCATTTACTGACATAATACTGGAGTAGGGCCATGAGTAGTCTTGGATTGTCCATGCGTGGATCAGAATATGCTCTGAGTATAGATAAGCAATTTTCTCTGCTCAACGGTTTTCCCTGTTGTTTGATTATACCAAGTAAATTCTTACCATTAGTGTATCTTTCATCTGACTGCCGCAAGACTTCAGCTTCCTGCCCGATATACTGAGCGTTAGGGGCCTGATATTCCAGCACCGGACGGTCGTCAGTGTTAATTACTCCCTCGCCTGCGAATTGTTTGGCGCCTTCAGGGGAAAGCACTTGCAGCGCCAGCAGAGCATCTACTGACGTCACGTTGATGCGGTCCATATCAGCTTTGACCGTCGGTACTAGCAGACGCTGGGCAATTGCATTGTAGTCGGGTTGGAACGGCTTTCTTGAGCCGACAACGATATAGTCATTCTTAGCACCTTGGAATATAACTGTGTATGGGAACACTTTGTGCATAGTTCGGACGATTATTCTGACAAGGTCATCAGAAATTTCATATGTGTGGAACCACTGTACGATTACACCATCGGGCTTGAGAATGCGGTCGGCATGGTGGAAGAAATCAATTGAGAAAAGGTTTCCCATACCAGCGATCCACGGGTTTGTTGGCTCGTTGATGATCGCATCATACTTTTTATTGGTCATAGCCAGAACAGTCCTGGCATCTTCAATTATCAGGTTCATTTTGGGATTATGCAGGACATCGTGGTTTGCATCTTTAAAGCACTCAGCCGCACGTGCTACTGCCGGACTGATCTCGACGCAGTCCAGGTGAACATCCGGGTGAGTCACAGCACTGCCCGCAGAGACTCCACTGCCTAACCCGACCATCAATACTTCCCTGGCATCGGTTTTAAAGAGCAAAGGTAATTGGGAGACAAGCACCTGCGTTGGATTATCGAAATACTCAGAACCTTCTGCCTTACCGTCCACAAACAGAGCGCGGTTGTAGTACCCCTTCTCCTTTGATCCGGCAGCCAATACTACAGTAGTTCCACTGCTGTTCTCTTCATAGGAAAGCATAGGCCATTCACTTAATGTGCCGGCATATTTAGCCCAACTTGTAGGAGGCTGATTGTGATGTCTGAATGTGCCTCTGGTAAATGACATCGGATTCCATTGGGGCCATGCTAATAATAGAATTACCAGCACCACACCGCTGCAAAGTGCTGTGATTCGGGTGACTCTATTGGTGTCCGTTGCCCAGAAAAGCCATATACCTATTACCAGGTTTATGATTAAGCCAACTTCTAGTGAATGACGAAGCCCGATCATTGGTATCAGGACCATTCCCGTGAGAATTGCTCCTACCAGTGTTCCTCCGGTGTTGGCGCCGTATATAAGTCCCGAGTCCTTCCCGATATCAGTTCCGTGTCGCGCGACAGCTTTTATCGCAAGCGGCAATGTCATTCCGGAGAAAATTGTCGGAATGGTCATTACGAGGAAGCATAATGCATACTTGAACAGATCGTGAAGCCAGATGCTGCTGGGTGTCGGGTTCAGTAGATATGACCATTTCCAGAAGATATATGGAAGCCTTTCATACATTGGAATGCTGATCATTACCATGATTCCGATAAAGGCTTCAGAGACTGCCAGCCACAGCATTGGATTGGCCCTTAACTTTGGAATGGCACCGACCAGTAGACTACCGATGGCAAGGCCGGTAATGAATGCAGCGACCATTAGGGTGAAAGAATATGTCGAACTTCCAAGAGTAAAGGCGAATATCCTGATCCACACCAGTTCATAAACCATTGATGCTAAGCCGGATAGGGCCATTGCTACTGCTATCGCTATGAACCAGGGATTGCGGGTAGCTTTTGAAACAGCAATACTTTTCTTGTCCTGGACAGGTTCAGGAACCAGGGGTTTGTATATATAAGCGAGGACAACAGCAAGCGCACCCAATGTGATGTTTACAACACCTACAAAGTTCAATGTAGAAACCATCCCAAGTGATGGGATTAATGTGAAGCCTGCCAGTAATGCTCCAATGACTGCACCGCCGCAGTTTGAGAGATACAGCCATTCACCTTTATCTTCATTCGATTTTTCCGGCTGGAAATGCCGCATCAAAATTGGAAAGGTTCCACCCATTAGGAATGTCGGTATGAACAGCACGATACCGGCAGTAACCAGTTTTAATAGAGTGAGAGGTGTTCCCCCAAACTCCATTCCGGAACCGGCCCTGAGTGCCATATCCTGGATCGGGTTTATGAACATAGGATAAGCGATGGCATACAGGCCTATAAATGCCTCCAGCAGTCCGTATACAGCCAACGGCCTGCGAAGCTTACGGGTATAATCACCCAGTGCCACACTACCTATTGCCAGACCGCCCATGTAAACAGCCAGTACGCACATATGAGCAAGCGTCGTGTTTCCTAGGAATAAACCAAGGTATCTGGCCCAGGCAACCTCATACACAAGACCACACGCACCACTTACTATGAAGAACAAATATGGTGGAAGAACTTTGAACCTACTAAACACTATCAAATACGCGAGTCATTAGAACAGTATGTCTGGTTGACCCGCTCCCTCCCAAAAGTTTTGAGCAATTAACTGATACATTATGCTTGTTAACAACCTACCGGTCAAGGTCTTTAGGATACCATTGAACCTAGGTTTTGCCTGGTGTGGTAAAATATGCTCATAAATTGCTGGAGAGGCGCAAAATGAAAGATGGTTTGATACAGGATTGGAGCAGCGAACACGAGGACTTCCTTAGGGATGAATCCCGTCGAATCGGTGAAGCACAGTCGATATCTTTTCCGACATGCGAAGAGGACGTTTGTGAGGTTGTTCGCAGTATTAATATGACTGGTGGCAGCATAACAACACAGGGTGCACGAACAGGAATCGTTGCGGGTGCGGTGCCTCAGGGAGGTCATGTGCTCAATCTGAGTCGCATGAAACATATAGAGGACTTCCACTCCGACAATTCAGGCAAACAGGTCGTCACGGTCCAGCCAGGTGCGTTATTGGACGAGATACGTGATGCTGTGAGCGCCCAATCCGCATTCTTTCCGCCTGACCCAACTGAAACTTCCGCTGCAATTGGTGGAATGGTTGCTTCAAATGCCTCTGGAGCAATGTCTTTCCATTACGGCCCAACACGCAATTGGGTGATTTCAATGCGTGTTGTTCTGGGAGATGGGGATATAATCAGCCTTAAACGCGGAGAAATTTTCGCCGATGGCAGAAAATTTTCAGTGACCACTGAATCCGGTAGAGTAATATCCGGTGTGCTGCCTACCTATAATGTCCCGGCAGTCAAATCAGCAGCAGGATATTATGTTGCTGATAATATGGACTTAATAGATTTATTCATCGGGATGGAAGGCACCCTGGGTATTGTAACCGAGATCAATCTCAGCTTGATTGATAAGCCTGCTGCACTCTGTGGACTTACGGTTTTTCTGCCTGATGAAGCATCGGCTCTGCAATTAGTCCGTGTTTTACGTTGTGAGAATGCTGACCAGGATTTACAGACAAGACCGGTAGCCATTGAATTATTCAACTCGGAGGCACTTAATTTGCTCCGCAGTGCAAAAGAGAAGTATTCGGCATTCAGCAAAATACCTGCCCTGAAACCGCACTACCATACAGCTATATACACTGAGTTTCATGGCGAAAGCGACGATGAACTGGAAGAGATAGCAATGCAGGTCATGGAAGCTGCGATGGAACTCGGTGGCAGCGACGAAGATACATGGTATGCAACCAATGACCACGAGCTTGAACCCCAAAAAGCATTCAGGCACGCTATTCCGGAAGCAGTTAATCTGCTTATTGATGAGCGTCGGAGAATTGACCCGGAAATCACTAAACTGGGCACAGATATGTCTGTTCCTGATGAGCAACTTGAATATGTAGTGGATATGTATAACCGGGGCCTGGCGGAGTCAGGATTAGAATCCGTCATATTCGGTCATGTGGGTAATAATCATCTGCATGTAAATATCCTTCCGAACACCCAGGATGAGTATGCAAAAGGCAAGGCTCTTTACATGTCCTGGGCAAAAGAAGTTGTTTCTGTCGGAGGTTCTGTCTCTGCTGAACATGGAATTGGTAAACTCAAAACAGCATTTCTTGAGATGATGTATGGTCAGAAAGCAATTGAAGAGATGCGTGCGCTAAAGGTGCTCTTTGATCCGAACGGAATACTAAATCCGGGAAATCTGTTTTAGTCACATATCTCTGACAATCTTAAGGTATAATGCAAAGGTGCTTATCGAATAACGATATAGGCTACATACTTCGGAGGTTTTTTAATGCAGTGTAAATTGATGATACTTCCTGTTCTGCTGGTCTTGCTTATGTTTTCTTCAAATGCCAGAGCAGCATCTATACCGATTGATGATTTCGGTAGTGTGCAGGGTTGGGTATCCAACGAGGATGGTGGAGGGATTGGTATCTCTCAGGGCAGGATTGCAGGTCCGAATGGTGAAAAGACTCTGCAACTAGATTACAGTTTGAATGATTTTCCTTGGGGAAATGCAAAGCATACAACCACCTTGCCTCCGAATGCGACTGGTGTCGAGTTTGATGTGTATGTAAATGCTTCAGGTGAGTCATCAGCTATGCATGTATGGATTTTTGAAGCTGATGGAGATGGATATGTTTCAAAGGTTCAGCCCGAGGCGACTTTGAATAACCTTACAAAAGGCTGGCACCACTGCTTTGTGCCTATTGGATCATTCAACTATGACCCCCGGGGGAACGGAAAAAGGCAACTCCTCACTATTGACCGGATAATGCTCGGGTTGAACTATGCCAATACCACGGTTACAATTGCAAACCTTGCATATAGAATTGCAAGCGACGGTCCGAGAATGCCAGAACCCAAGACGGTGAATCTCATGATTAAAAAATCCAGCAGAGGCAATATTGCTGTTTTTAATGCGAATGTCGAGAAATCAGCTGGTTATGCAGATCCTGATGTGCTTGCCGGTGTTTTGACAAAGGCAGGTTTCGGCGTAACCCTCCTGGCGTCAGGCGATGTATCTGATCCTTCTGTGCTGACAAAAACAAACTTTGACTGTGTGGTATTCCCATATGGTCCAAATTATCCATATGCAGCAGTGGATTCCATAAGGGCTTATTTGAAGTCAGGTGGAAGCTTTGTGTCAATGGGCGGGTATGCGTTCGACAAACCTATTGCTCTGGGTGAATCAGGGAAATATGTCGGTGTTGAATCGACGATGACTGCTAAAGACATAGAGAAGCAGGGAACTGCAACCAAATGGATGAATACACGCATTGGGACATATGGTGACACCATGGGTCTTAACCCGGATCAGATAGGCGTCTTTGATCCCTGCTATCCTCTTGATTATGTGACTAATTATCGTGCCGGACAGTCTCAGTTTATTATTCCTGCTGCTGTCAAAGGTGAAGCTTCTCTGAAAGGCTTTTCAGCATGTTCGCTGCTCGGAAGCGATAGCCCTGTCTTCCCGGAGAAATGGGGACGCCATATTCCGTTGATCAAGGGCTTTGATCGGAATGGCAGGTATAGGGGAGACGTGGGATCAATTGCGCATAACTATGCAGGACCATATGCAGGTTCTAGCTGGGCATTCTTTGGAATCACAAATGAGAACTTGTTTGCAGAGAATGGACAGATGATTTCGCAACTGCCTGCCATTGTCGATTCTGTCATCCATAAAGTCTATCTGCACAGTTTGAAGACTGATGTAGCTTGTTACAAGAACGGCGAAAAAGTTAAGGTGTCGTGCAGTGTTGTTGGTCTTGGTAAAGGTGATTCGAACACCTCTTTGGTATTCCACATATACAACCGCAGCGGTAAGGTTGTATTCACATCCAAAGCCAAGACATTTACCATGAAACCCGACTCTATTCAAGCAACCAATAGCGAGTTTGCTCCCAAGGTATTCACTAGTGACCTTTATCGTGTAACAGCAACTCTCCTGGTTGGCAATAAGACGATTGATACGATGGAAACAGGATTTGCTGCATATGATAAGAAAGTATCAGCAGCCGGTTTTGATCTCAAATATAAGGATAACTACTTCAATGATAAAGATCGTCCGATCCTGCTGACAGGCACTAACCAGACTGGTATGGTGTTCTATTCCGGTACTGAAAATCCATTGGTTTGGGATAGAGACCTCAGAAAGATGCGTGAGAGCGGTGTAAATGTTATGAGAGTGTTGCACTTCTCACCATTTATGCACGATGATCCGAACAAAGGCGTACAGCCCATAGAGTTGGATATTAAGAAGATGCCTCTGAAAATAGAGAGACAACTCGATGCAATGGTCCAGCTCTGTCAGAAAAATAAAGTAATCTTGTTCCTAAGCATTCACGACTGGATGAGGCAGGATCTTACTGATAAAGAACTTACTGCACAGAAAAACTTTGCAAACCTTATCTCTGCACGCTACAAAGGCGTACCGGGCATAATGATTGATATCCAAAATGAACCCATGATCGATATCCGGAGTAAAGCAAAAAGTGATGAGATCCCGGATGTCTTGAGAGACTGGAACAATTATCTCAAAGATAAGTACAAAACTGATGAAGCACTTAAAGCCGCGTGGAAAGTGACTCCTCCGGAATCTACTCTGGGTTCTGTTCCATACAGTGCCGGAACAGATTCCTGGGATGATGTGAGATCATTTGATGCTGAGTATTTCCGTCAGGTTCTGCTGAACAAGTGGCTCAAGGCTAATGCTAATGGATCAAGAAGCGCCGATCCGGATCGGATTGTCAGTGTTGGTTTTCTGCCGGAGTATTGGGCAGCAAATAAGCTCTCTAATATGGAAAATGTCGACTTTGCTAATATGCATAGCTATAGCAGTATTGATATGCTGCGAGCAGATATAAAGCTGTTCGATCGAAGATTCGAAGGTAAGTCGATAAGTATTGGAGAGTTTGGTGCAATGTCCGACCATGATCGGCGTGCTAACGGTCAATTTAGCGCTAAGCTGGATTACAACCGATATTTGCAGGTGGGACATTATCTGTTTGGTATAGGTGGTTCGCTTATTGCGAACTGGGACTGGAAGGAAATGGACGATGCCGTATTCCCCTGGGGTATCAACTATCAAAACAACGGTCCAGCGAAAACCCTGGGCCTTGCATATCGCAACCAAAGCCTCCTGATGAGACAGATCAGACCTGAATATAAACCATCAAAAGTGTTCTTTGTTGTTCCACTGGATCAGATGATGGGTGGAAAACGTGGCAACGTGTTATCACTGCTCTTTAGAACCATCAACAGATTGTATTCTATCTATCCTGACTTTGGGGTTATAGACGACAAAAACCTTGATAAGCTTCCTGCATCTGTAGAAGCGTTGATATACCCTATTCCATATTCAATTCCGGACCAGACATACCAGAAGCTTAAGACATTCGTCCAGGGTGGTGGCAGGCTGTATGTTAGTGGTGATGTCAGTTATGATTCACTCAGACAACGGACTCAGACTAATAGACTGGAAGAACTCTGTGGGGTAAACTTTATCTCTGAGAATTATCCTGCCGGCAGTTGGGCAGATGACACCAAGCCAGAGATAAATGTGGGATCGACCACTGCCAGGATCGCCGGTAATATTTTCCTGAACAACCTGGGTAAAGGGGAAGTCCATTTCAGTCCTGCACCTTTCAATGCATCGTTGTTGGAACTGGAAGCAAATAAATCACCACAACCAGCTATATCCAATGGTTGTCATGTGATGTATGTTTCGGAGTCCAATGGTGGCGGCACATTCTTTGCTGTGAATCCTGAAAACACATCAAAGAGCATTATAGTAACCTCTCCCGGAACTAGTGTTGAGATTATTATAGAGGGCGGGAAAACCGGCTTGGTAAGATTCGGCAAGTCCGGCAAGCTGCTGGCTGTTGAGTCACAAGGATTGGTTAAGGTAAACGGAACTGAAGCATTCGATATCAGAGGCCATTTTGCAGTATCTTCGCTGGATGGTAAAGACCTGAGGGAGTCCATGGAGTTACTGGTCCTGCCGTTTGGCCCGGGGGAACTAAGGCTGCCTTCCCGTATGGCTAAATTGGATGTACAAAGATGCGAGATAGTTAATGGCAAGTGGCAGAAGCTCGGGAGCATAAGTCGCGGTGTGGTCAATGTCTCCGAAGCGACAGATTTCGACCTCCATATAGTCGGCTCCAAAGCCCGGATTCCTGAACTGGGCAAGCAAGTAGCTGCAGAGATGCTGCTTAAATAAAGAAAAAGTTGTGATGCAGGCTTCCAGCTTGATTAGGCTCTTGAAAAAGAGCAGGCTGGAAGCCTGCATCACAATTCACTTTTTCCATTGAGGTAACCAAGTGATAATAAATCGTCGGATAGTTGTGCCTGTTTATCTTCTACTTCTGTTGCTTGTATCCTGCACTTCCATGGCCCAATCTGGAGAATTGTCTCTGGAAAAGGCTATTGCTGCGGGAGGCAGTGATGTCCGGCTCGCAGCCGGTACTTATACAGTTGGTCCTGCTGCAATTGTGCTCAAACCGGGGATACATATCCAGGGAATTTCGGGTGCCACTGTTATAAAGCCAGTAAAGGGAACCAGTAATGTTCTCGTTTTAGGAGCTGATAATAAGCTTTGTGGATTGACAATACAGGGAAACGATATTACAACAGGTGGAGTTGGTGATGGGGTAGTATTGCTGCCCTGGAATTCCGACAGGTGTTTTATTTCTGATGTGAGATTTATTGATTGCGACCGAGCGTGCATTGTCACTGACCATGCGAATGAACTGCGTGTAGAGAATTGCAGGTTCCAGAACGTGGGACTTGCTGTATCACTCCAGTTCAGTCGAAGAGCGTGGATTCTTAATAATTATGTAGATAAATGCCGTGTTCATGCTATTCAGTTCTGGGGCAATTGGGAATTTAAGAGAAAGGATTCGAGTGATCTGGTTATATCAGGAAACCAGGTCAAGGATGGAGGCGGCGCTGCAATATGGGGGACTGGTGCTGTGCAGGTTGCGGTGACTGGGAACATTGTGGATGGAGCGGATGATGTGGGGATTGATCTGGAATGGTGCGATGAAGCTACGATTACAGGTAACGTTGTGCGCAACTGTGAGAATGCTGGAATCAGCCTTTTCTTTTCATGCCATAGAGTAACAATATCCGGAAATACTGTCCGAAATGATAGAAATTACAAAACCCCTCCTGGTGATTGGTGGGTCAGGTCAGGAATCTGGCTCACGTACCCCAACAAGGAAACATTCAAAAATGATGATGGTCACAGGGATATTAATATCACTGGCAATAATATCTGGTGTGATAAGGGTACAGGAAGAAGATCTATGTGGATCGGTGGTGAAAGCCGGAATGTGCGTATAAGCGGAAACCTGATAACTGGTGGTGATATCTGGTCAGGCGGAGGGCATAAATCCAAATCCCCACTAAAGAAACTAGCCCTGGACTCATTTCTTAAATAGAGACAAAAATCCTTAATCTGTGAAAATCTGCGATGTAATTACAATGTTTGCAGATACTGCGGTTTGAATGCTAACATGGTTATGGTGAACTGCGTGTGATTGCGAGTTTACGCGCTCGGGCTCCGGCTACGGGCGCGTTTTTGTGTTTGGGGGAAATATGCAAAAAGATTCTAAAGGTGTTGATAACACCGAAAATATACAAAGTAAGAAAGTGGTGCTCTCCGGTAATGAAGCGATAGCTTTTGGAGCCTGGGCTGGTGGAGTGGATGTGGTCTCTTCATATCCGGGAACACCAAGCACTGAAATAACAGAGTACGTATCCCGATTCAAAGACGATATATACTGCGAATGGGCTGTAAACGAAAAAGTTGCAATGGAAGTCTCCATCGGAGCTTCATTTGCAGGTGCTCGGACATTCACTGCAATGAAGCATGTTGGGCTCAACGTTGCATTGGATCCGCTCATGACTTTTGCGTATCTAGGTGCATTGGGTGGCATGGTAGTTGTCTCGGCTGATGATCCCGGTATGCACAGCTCTCAGAATGAGCAGGACAACCGCCTGTTGGCTAAGTTTGCCAAGATCCCGATGCTGGAACCGTCGGATAGTCAGGACTGCTACGATATGATGCAGATTGCTCTGGATATATCCGAACAGTTCACTACTCCGGTTATGTTCCGGACAACTACACGTGTGTCTCACTCATCGGGTATAGTTGATCTTGGAGCATTTGAACGCAAGCCTAGAAGCGATAAGAAATACCATAAAGATATTCAACGGACACTACCGGTCCCAATGTATGCCCGGAAGATGAGAGTCAAATTGGAAGAGCGTCTGGCTAGTCTGTCAGAATATTCCGAAGCTTCTCCTTTGCAGGTATGGGAGAGAGGCAATGAAATAGGGATCATAACTTCGGGTATTTCCTATGAATATGTCAAAGAAACATTCCCGAATGCATCAGTTCTTAAGCTCGGAATGACATTCCCACTGCCTTTTGATCTGATCCGCAAGTTCGCGGAGTCAGTTGATAAACTTTATGTTGTTGAAGAGGGTGAAGAATACATCGAAGAGCAGATTCTGGCAAAAGGGATCAAGCTTGAAACATTCCCTACCAGTCTGAAAATAGGTGAACTCAATCCTGACAGGCTGGAGACAGCTTCCTGTGAGGTAACCGGACGCTGCGTTGTTCCTCCGCTGGATGCCATAGAGGGCCTACCGACCAGGCCTCCTGTTCTGTGCCCTGGTTGCTCTCATAGAGGTGTCTTCTATGCATTGAACAGGCTCAAAGCGTTAGTGACTGGTGATATTGGTTGCTACACACTTGGAGCATTTCCTCCATTGGATGCGATGGATACAACTGTATGTATGGGTGCCAGTGTAGGTAATGCGCACGGTTTGCAGAAAGCCGGGCAGCAGGGACGGGTGGCAGCAGTCCTTGGTGACAGCACATTTTTCCACTCAGGGATCACCGGACTTCTCAATATTGTCTACAACAAAGGCACCAGCACAGTTGTTGTTCTGGACAACCGTATAACAGCAATGACCGGTCATCAGGATAACCCGGGAACGGGTAAGACTCTGATGGGTGAACAGTCGGATGAAGTTACGGTTGAACAGGTAGCCAAAGGTATCGGGGTCAAGAGAGTCAGGATTGTGGACTCATATGACCTTGAGGAGACCTACAGTGTCCTGAAAGAGGAACTGGACTCCCCCGAACCTTCAGTGGTCGTATGCAAGCGTCCGTGCGTCCTGGGGGCAAAGATCAAGACAGGCCGACAGTTCTGCGTAGACCTGGAAAAATGTAAAGCCTGCGGAGCATGTCTGAAGCTGGGGTGCCCATCAATAGAAGCTCTGGATCCTGAACCCGATAATCCCAAACGCCGAAAGACCAGAATTAACCCGGTGCTTTGTGTTGGATGCAGGATGTGTGAGCAGGTCTGCAAGTTTGGGGCAATCAAGGAGAGTTAAATGGAAAAAATACTTAACATATCGCTGGTAGGAGTAGGTGGGCAGGGAACTCTGCTTGCCAGTGAAATATTATGTCGGGTTGCCTTGCTCTCCGGCAATGACGTCAAAAAGAGTGAAGTGCATGGAATGGCTCAGCGCGGCGGGAGTGTAGTAAGCCAGGTCCGCATCGGTCCTAAGGTCTACTCACCAATAATCGCTGAAGGGCAGACTGACTTCTTAGTTGCATTTGAGAAGGTAGAGGCACTAAGGTATGCTCATCTTCTGAGTGCGAATGGAACTGCACTGGTAAATGATCAAGAGATCCGACCTGTTACAGTCTCCAGCGGTCTCTCCCAGTGGCCGGAAGGTCTCGATGCACGCCTGGCAGAGACATTCCCCAGACTGGAACTCTTCCCAGCTCTCAGAATGGCCCAGGAACTCGGAAACGTCCGGGTTATGAATGTATGCATGATGGGGGCTCTATCGAAGTTCTCAGCAATTGAAGAATCCATCTGGCTGGAAGCAATCAAAGAACTGGTACCCCCGAAGGTTATCAACATTAACCTTCTTGCCTTCGAATCCGGTAAAGCGGCTTGCTGCACTGTTGGCTGAATAAGTCAGACTATAAATACGTAATGTGTGCAATTATGCATTTGAAATGCATAATTGCACACATCATCCGAAATCCCCAAGCATTTATTATGGGCTAGATATTCATCACTGTTTTGACAGTCTCTATGATCTGAGCTTTATTGGGTAAGGCTGAGAGTTCCAGTTCACCGGAGTAGGGCATTGGCACATCGGCCTGGGTTACTCGCATTACCGGGGCATCCAGATGATCAAATGCGTGTTCCTGGATGGTTGCTGCTATCTGTGCGCCTATTCCATACCACGGCCAGTCTTCTTCAACAACCACTGCATGGTGAGTCTTCTTTACTGACTCAATTATCGCGTCTACATCGAGTGGACGTAGTGATCTAAGGTCTATTATCTCCGGACTGATTCCATCTTTTTCAAGTTGCGCAGCAGCACTCAGGCAGTCAGTTACCATTTTAGAATACGATATTAGAGTGATATCTTTACCCTGGTGCTTAATATCGGCTTTGCCTATAGGTATTGTGTAGTCGGTTTCAGGAACTTCTCCCTTTGTTGCATAGAGCAGCTCATGTTCCATAAATATTACGGGATTATCGTCGCGGATAGCGCTTTTAAGGAGTCCTTTGGCATCATAGGGATTGCCTACTGATACAACTTTTAAACCCGGGATATAGGCAAACCACGATTCAAAACTCTGTGAATGCTGAGCTCCCAGCTGCATTCCAGCTCCCCCCGGCATTCTAATGACCATTGGAACTTTTATCTGACCATTCGACATATAACGGAGCTTTGCTGCGTGGTTGACGATCTGGTCGATAGCCAATAGCGAGAAATTTACAGTCATCAATTCGACTACTGGTCTCAGACCAAGCATCGCAGAACCCACACCTACTCCAACCACAACTTCCTCAGCGATAGGTGTATCCTTTACTCTATCTGCACCAAATTCGTAGAGTAGTCCTTCCGTTACGCGATATGCTCCCTGATATTTTGCAACATCCTCACCTATCACGAAGACATTCTTATCACGTCTCATTTCTTCTTTCAGTGCCTGGTTTAGAGCCTGTTTGTACGTGATAATAGCCATAGCGTTCACCGGCTTTCAAGCATAGACATTTTCGTACAGAGCACGAGGTTTCGGTTTAGGAGACAGTTCGGCATATTCAATAACTTTCTGCATTTGATTGTCAACATCTGCAGCTATACCAGCTATGCTGTCTTTGTCCAGGATATTCTCTTTGATGAGTCTATTACCAAAAGTCACTATCGGGTCGCGTTTCTTCCATTCTTCTATCTCTTCTTTTGTCCTGTATGTGCCAGGATCGGACATTGAGTGGCCTCTGAATCTGTAGGTTTTGGCTTCCACAAACACAGGTCGTTTGGTTTCTCTGACAGTGCGAATGCAATCCTCTGCCATCTCAGAAACTGCCATGACATCCATACCATCCACTGTGCGGACATCCATTGCATAGCATTGAGCTCTTTGATAAAGATGAGGAACAGCTGATGCACGTTCGACTGATGTACCCATGCCATATAGATTGTTCTCACATACAAACAGTATAGGCAGGTCCCAGAGAGCGGCAAGATTGAGGGTTTCGTGGAACGATCCCTCATTTATTGCCCCATCCCCAAAAAAACACAGGCAGATATCATCCGTTTTCCGATAGTTAATAGCGAATCCGATTCCGGCGGCGATAGGTAGACCACCTCCGACTATAGCTGTTCCGCCCAGAAATCTTCTATCCATATCAAACAGATGCATGGAACCGCCTTTTCCTCCGCAGACTCCACTGGCCTTTCCAAATAACTCCGCCATCACCCTGCGGGGATCGGCACAGCGTGCTATAGCCAGTCCATGGACACGATAAGCAGCAATCACATAATCTTCAGCTCTGACAGGGGCCATGAATCCTGTCGCGACTGCCTCTTGCCCGATATAGAGATGCAGAAATCCCCTGATTTTGCCGGCTTCGTACATTTCTGAGGCCATCTCTTCAAACTTGCGAATTAATACCATCTCACGGTATATATCTATTTTCTCCTGGGCTTCCATCTTAGTCACCCCAATTCTGATGTAACAACTGATGTCTTAGATCACATCAATTTTTGCAGCTAATATAAAATCATTAATAGAGAGCCCGCCTATTTTATGGGTGCTCAGCTCAATATGAACTTTATTATATGAGATCCTGATATCCGGGTGATGGTTCTCCTGCTCTGCAAGTTCGGCAATTCTGTTGACAAAAACCATTGCCTGCAGGAAATCTTTACAAAGCCATTCTCTATATATGGCTTGTTCCTGAATTGTCCATTGAGGAATTTCAGCTGCCAGTTGCTTTTTCTGATCATCTGCAAGAATGGGTGTCCCTGAGGAGATTTTGATGCATTTTCCGTCCACGAGTGCCATTATTTTCTCCTGTAACGTATTGATAATGATTATTTACCGCCATAGAACCAGTGGTAAACAACAAGACACAAAAAGCTGAAAACTATATCAACGATCGTTCTGTAAATCTTTCGAGATTAGTAATTTCTATTAAGTGCATATGTCTTGCTGTTCAGATTGACGGCAGGTGTTTCTGTAAGTTATCATTCGAGTATATCTCTAGTTTTTACAAAGGTGTAATGTGAGTAACAACTATATCCTGACTCTTGATTCCAATAATTCTATTACAATGGCACTCGATTGGGGGTGCAATATGTTCTCGTGGAAGTGCGACGGGAACGAGATCATGTATTGCCCAACCGATTATCCCCAGGCAGCATGGAAAATAACTGGTGGGGGCAATCCTCTGCTCTTTCCTTCTGTCGGCAGGACATATGACTACTCCGGATCTGAACCGGTCCTGGGCAGATACACAATCTTTGGTGATGATTCTTACTACGATATGATTACCCACGGTTTTTTGTATGTGTGCACTTGGGAAGTAGTCAGCGAAAGCCGTGAGAGTGGCGAAGCGAGCGTAACTTTCCGAGCAATTATATCCGATGAAATCCGCGGCAACCGGTATCCATTCGATGTAGAATTTCAACAGACTTATATTCTTTTTTCAGACAGAGTGGAACTGCGTTCTGAAATAGTAAATACTTCAGACAAGCCAGCTCCTGCTGCATTTGGCTATCATCCCTATTTTAAAGTGTCCAACTCTGCACGTGAAGGCATATGTGTCGATCTGCCCGTTCAACGACATCTGTTTGTGAATGAACTTACCCAGTTGTCTGGTGACACTGAACCTTGTGAAGGCAAAACTGATCTCGAGAAAGATATCTACTACGATCATGCATATGATACTCTGACCGGTACCCGAATGACCCTTACGGATACACAGGCTGGCCATAAAGTCCATGTGGATTTTGATTCCAAATTTGAGATGCTGTTCTTATACTCTCCGGATGGTTCATCGTTCGTTTGCATCGAACCCTGGACAAAAGGTATGGGTGCTTATGCTACTCTTAAAGACTCGGGTTGGGAGAATGGTGAAAAGATCCCAGTGATTGGGTCTGGTGAAAAGGTGGAGTACAAAGCTGCGTTTATTGTTGAAAAACTGTAGGATGCCGAACTGGGGTTCGGCGATCCCAGGTTGA
The DNA here is from genome assembly GCA_942493375.1 of Abditibacteriota bacterium. GTDB lineage: Bacteria > Armatimonadota > UBA5829 > UBA5829 > UBA5829. Next base: position 3,978,283 of record OW818698.1, read on the forward strand.
GCGGGAGGCCATTGCGGCCTCCCGTTTGTGTTTTTTAGTATTTATACAAGTGGGTTTCTAGCGGTTTGAATGTCTCTTTGAGTTTGTTGTTGGTTGGCTCTACTTTTCGGGACTCGAAAAGCACTTCGGTTTTCTTGTCCTTGAATCCACCTATCTCGCATCTGACGGTTTTGTTGGTCGGATTGACGGCCATCACATAGGTCTTGCCTTTATATGTCCATTGATTTGTGTGAATTTCCTTTGAGCTGCAGGAGATTGGACCTTTGGATTTGCCGGTCAGATAGACGGGAGCCATATCTGAAACTTCTTTATTGAGTATTGTGAAGTAGTCCCAGAGCTTGCTGTCCGGCAGGAACCATTGATTGCGGCCTTTAGGATTGTCTTTCCATTGTTCTGAAGTCCAGAATGCATACCATATGAATCCTTTGACTCCATGTACCAGGCTGATATATGCTTCGCATCTCAGTTCTTCGCCAGTAGGTTCGCTCCACGGCGAATTACCTATTGTAAAGGCCTGTGGGACCATCCAGATAGGCTTTGTACCATTGCAAGCATCATTGCCCTTCTGTATCCAATTGGCTATCCCGGACAAGGGACTGTATCGGATCAGGTAGGGGTCCATCATTACAAAGTCAAATCCCTGAAGAGCTGGTTTAAACAGGTCTGGTGAACAAACCGCTGCTGAGACTGGTCTGTTGGGATCGAGTTTGGATGTTTTTGCCAGAGCATCGCGTATCCAGATCAGTCGCTCCCCGGATGGTTCATCTGATCCGTACCACATAAGTATATTGCTGAATTTGTTAGCCGTCGCGACCTGCTCTGCAGTTGGGGAAGCAACTTCAGGGACGACCCATAAGCCTTGTTCTTCGGCTTTCTGGAGGTATTCATCTGTGGGCATGCCCCAGGTATGGTGAATGACATTGAAACCGTGTTGTTTAACTTGCTTCATGCTGTCCCATAGATCAACTTCAGGTAGTCCAGCCAGCCGGGTGCCTACGTTGATTGAACTAACAGCTGCCGGGCTGACGTGATATAAACCTATCGGGAAGAAAGGTTTACCGTTTACATAACAAGTCTTGTCAGCAGTGAATGTTACCTCTGTTTTCGCAGGAGGTGCAATTACCAGAGGCATATCTCTGGTAGCTATGATCCTAAAACTATCTGACAATTCAAAGTTGAGAGTGTAATTTCCATATGCCAGTTTGCTCAAGTCTTTTGCAATTTTCAATGGCCGTCTGGATGAGACACCCCGGCGCATGGTGAATACTGCATTACCACTCTGGTCTTTGATCGAAAAAGCAAGGTTCATTTTGCTCTTTGATTGAGAACCTATGATACATTCAGCCAGCAGTTTCTTGACAGGATCTTTTGACTGAACATTGGTCCGGAATGTTGGACTTATTATTCGGACATCAATCTCAGGTATTGGAACAGCTCTTATAACACCGCTGCAGGCCAGTATATGATCTGCATCTTCTGGATCCTTAAGCAGCAATTGCAGATTGCGTGGCTGGCTGGAATCCAGATCGAAATCGATATTGATGTTTGATTTAACTTTTCCAGCAGTGATATTGCAGCTTGTGATAGATTTACCAGTTGTTGAATCAATTAGTTCAAGGGTAGCTTCTGCAGACTGGCCAGAATGCCCATTTATGATCGCGACCAGTCGGTTAGCTCCCGTGAACCATGTTTTCGGTAGCTTGGTCTCTATCACAGGGCTGCAAGGATAATTGGTGGAATTTACGGACATTCCGGGCAGAGTACCGAACTGTTCTGGCTTGTGGAAGTAACCGAACGTAGGTGACCAGTTGGTGTTTTCACGTGTCTGTTCGCTTCCTGGTCTTGCTGTGCGGCAGAAGTTGGCTGCCCAGATGCCTTTGGAAGCTATTGCATCCTCACCAAGTGAAGCAAACGGGACTCGGATTTCGGCAATCCATCCTTTGTCTCCAATGGATGTTTTAGCCTGCCAATAACCATCCCAGTTGGTCTCAGTCATCCTGGCGTCGTACATTACACCAGAGCAACCTAATCCGAAATGGAAGTATGTGTTACGCTCACCAGTTGGATCCAGGAAAAACTCCACACTGTCATTGTCCCAGTATCGATCGTCCCGTGCTGTAAGGTCTTTAACAATGTTCGCAATGTCAGTATCCGTACACTCGAAGAGTATATATAGATCATCCTTATAGCGACCCAACCGGCATTTTGTAGGCTGGGTATAGGCATAGCCTCCGGTCATATCGTATAACTCGGGTATCAGAGCTGCATTATCCCATTCGGATGTTTCAATAGTCCCATCTATCTTCGGAGCAGCCGCCATGACCGGCATATCGAGTGTGGGGTGACTGTTCGATCTTTTACTGGTTGCTTCTTCTTTTGCAATGGCTTTGGCGATTCTGGATGGATCTTTGGTCCACTTAACAAGATTGTCCAGGAATTTCGCGGAGGGCCAACCGTGTTGACGGGAAAGTGTTGATACAACAATGGTTCCCTTACCAATCTCTGTGACTGTTGCTGCCGGTCTACCGTTGGGATATGTTACTAAAGGGATCATTGATACACCAGTATATTCCGGCAAATTCCAGGCCAGGATGGGGGTCTCTACCCCATTCATTAACGGATGCTCAGGGTTAACTCTGATTGCCGGGGTATTCTGAGCATCAGTGAGTATGCCTGCATCTTTCCAAATAAGTCCGGGATCTATCGATTTTAGCCACTGGAATTGCTGTGCATAGCAGGCATCAGTTACAACCAGACACCCCCCTGAGCTTATATAGTCCCTGAATTGCTTCCCCAGAAGTGACAGGTCCTGGATGTTTTTATAATTAAATAACGTGCCTAGAATGACGATATCATACTTATTCAGCTTGTTAGCAAGCTCTGCTGCCTGAGCATTGCTGTAGGTATCCTGAGTCCAACCCAGGGATGATAGAATTGGGGTCTGTTGCTCTTTATAGTCTGCAGTATATTCGGTGCAGTACATAACTGCAGCTTTGGTCTGACCAAACGCTGCTACGGTTCCTATTAGCAGGAAGAATACGATTGTAAAAATAACAGCTTTCAAATTTCTGGCCTCCGAGGTGCTTGTATAAGAAGTGTTACGACAAGAGTGTGGGTGGAAGTTTGGTCAATTATAGCATGTTGGCTCTAAATGAGGGGAGTTGGCATAGACGAACTGGGGGATTTTGCATCAGACTGATCTGTCGGATCCGACCGATCAGTCTGATTTGGTGTTGTGCGGTTGAGCGCGTTTATTCTCTCTCCCACACGCTTTTTAAAGTGTCCAGGGCGGATTTTCAGGAAGATATTTGTCGAATTCTGCGATGAGATTGGTCTCATACTCTCCGGCATAGGTGCCATTTAGGAATTTGTCATATGCTTCCTCATAAAAACGCTGCCACGATAGGTCTTCATTGCCTGGATTGATCGGGTAATACAGGCAATTGTTTGCTCTGGCAGCTTTGAAGTCACCAGGAGCATCACCGATCATCAGCACGTGGTCTGGTTGATATCTGCCATCGATTGCGTATGCCAGGTGCTCTTTCTTGGTTCCCATCTCCTGACCCGCAATCACTTTTACATATTTGGAAATGTCGTGTTCTTCCCATTCACGTGTCAGGGCTTCACCCGGGGTTGCGCTGACGACTATCGCGTCTGCGGTGCTCTGTAGCTTCTCCAGACTCTCCCTTACAAATGGAAATGGAGGGACTCCACGGACGATCTCTTCAACGCTCTTATTGACTGCTTTGCTCCATGCTAATGCCTGGGTAAGAATAGGGTCGCCAGTCTCTTTGACAGCCTTTTCTAACGCAGGATTCCCCAGCTTGGTCTCGGTGTTCATCCAAACGCGCATTGATTCGGCCTTGGGTATGACTACACCACGTTTGATAACCTCCGGACGAACTTCCAGCAGGTCAAACACCATCGCTAATGCAGGAAAACGATTTATACCTCTCCACTTTGAGTAGAGATTTACAAACTCCCCGGCTTCTCTGGCATATTTTGAAACAGCCTGCAGGTTCCAGTAATTGATTATATTGGGAATAAAGCACTCTTTGTGCTTAATTTCCATAGTATCAAACGCACACCCGTCTGAATCTATACCAACGAGAAAATCATGCTCTTTCTTCAAATCTTTCAGCTGCTGTGCAGGATCACTCATGTTATTCGAACTACCCCCATTTTAGATGTTAGAGGTTGGAGGTTAGAAACTCAACCTACAACCTCGATAATGTAATACAATGGTTGCTAGTAGTCCGTTCGTCCTGAGTAGCGCGAAGCGCGTATCGAAGGATGGACGGACTACTAGCAAATACTGAACTGTTACCTATTTCCTATGTCCTTGAGGAATATATTCCGGCAGTTTGCGGTCGGCGAACATTGGTTTCAGTTTTGAGAACCTCATTATGCCGTCTACCAATGGAACACTGACCCAGTCTTCTCCAATCAGAGGCCTGGAATACTTCAGGAATTCATCGGTGACATCTATCTTGCTTTCAGCCAGCCACTCAGGCAGGAATGTTCTCTCAGAGTTTGCCACTAAATCCAAAGGCACCTTGTCATAATACACGTTATATATTGAACCAGGTTGCCGCAGGATTGTTGCCATATATCCCGAACCGTCTTCTGCTGCTATCTGAACAGCCTTCTGGCCGACTTTGTAGGCTTCATCCAAGTCAACGCTGGATGCATATACTATAGCATCCCTCTGGTCGGTGCCGGGAACCTGACATCTGGCTGCTCCTCTTGCTGCCAACCCTACTGTGTTCAAGTAATTTACAACTACCTGTGCCGCCGTAGTCTGACTGGCGCTGAATTGTGTATGTCCGAATGAGTCCTTTGTCTCACCAAGGTCAGCTAATGGCATTCCTTCGTTCACTACTACCATACATCTGCCTGATCGCTTGAGCTGGTCATTTACATTGTCAGCTAACTCTTTGAGGCCAAGACCGGATTCTGCAAGATATATCTGCAGGGGCATCTCCCTGTTAGGATCTGCAAGTCTGGCTGCTGCGGCAATAAACCCGATTTTCCGTCCCATCGCCTGCATAACAAGCACAGGATCCGCAGGAGAGGAACCATTATTCTCTTCATTGGCGCACTGGACAAGTGAAGCCCAGTATTTTGCTACGCTTCCATAGCCTGGAGTATGGTCGATTAGCTTGAACTCAGAGTCCCCTACATCATTATCAATGGTCTTTGGAACACCAACACCAACAAGCTCCAGTCCGCTCTCACCAGCAAGCTTAGCAATCTTGTTAGCGGTATCCATAGAATCGTTACCGCCGATGTAAAAAAGATAGCCAACATCATGAGCTTTGAGGACGTCAATAACTCTTGCAAAGTCCTCCTGCTGGTCCTTTTTGAGCTTATATCGGCATGTTCCAATAGATCCGGCAGCTGGAGTTGTTCGCAGTAGAGATATCTCCATAGGATCTTGATCGGACATATTTAGGAGTTCTTCCTTCAGGATTCCTTCCACGCCGTGATATCCGCCATACACTGTTCCGAACTTCTCAGGATAAGCCTTGCACGCTTCGATAACTCCTCTCAAGGAGTTGTTAATCACAGGAGAAGGCCCCCCGGACTGTGCAACAACAACATTGCGAGCTCTACCCATAACTCAAATTCCCCCGCTTTCCACTTTCAACTTTCAACTATCCACTATTCTCTCATACTCCGCTGTAAGCTGAGAATCCACCGTCCACAGGAATGACTACACCTGTTACAAATTCCGATGCGTCGGTTACAAGCCACATCAGTGTACCACTCAGGTCTTCAGGTTTGCCGAATTTCCCCATTGGGGTATGTGACATAATCTTATGACCCCTGGCTGTTAGTTCGCCTGTCTTTTCATCAGTGAGCAGGAATCGGTTCTGATCCGTCAGGAAGAATCCTGGAGCAATAGCATTGACCCTGATCCCGACAGGCGCCAGATGGACTGATAGCCACTGTGTGAAATTGGAAACTGCAGCTTTGGCAGCTGAGTAAGCAGGGATTCTTGTCAATGGACGGAATGCGTTCATCGATGAGATATTTACAATGACCCCGCTGCCCTTTTCGGCCATGACTCTGGCGAAAACCTGAGTTGGCAGGAGAGCACCAAGGAAATTCAAGTTGAATACAAACTGAACTCCTGATGGATCCAGATCGAAGAACGTCTTCAAGCCTTCAATTGGCTCCAGCAGGTCCTCTGGTACCAGGTTATCTTTGGTTGTCGTAGCCTTTGGACTGTTGCCCCCAGCACCATTTATAAGGATATCAACAGTGCCGAATGTCTCAATTGTTTTGTTGCAAGCTTCCTGGAGGCTATCGCGGTTTAATACATCGCAGGCCAGTCCAAGTGCTTTAGCTCCCATCATTCTGACTTCATTAGCTGCAGCTTCGGCAGCTTCTGGTCTCAGATCAAGGACTACTACATTCGCTCCATTTCGAGCCAGTTCATTTGCCATCGTCTTGCACAGGACACCACCGCCGCCGGTTACTATTGCAGTCTTCCCCTGTAACTCAAGAATCTCATTACACATAAAAAATCATCTCCCAAAATCATATGCTGGAAGTTGGTAGCCAGATAATTCGCTCTCAACTCTCCACTTTTATCTCTAAACTAATGCCAAGTGTCGCTTTATATGATCAGACACGAATTCGTAGTGCTTATCTTCGTTGGTCTTCAGAGCTTCGTATATCCTGTCCTTGCAGGTATCCAGCAGGACTCCATAAGAAATATGGAACAGCTGCCGGACTTCGTTAAGGTCAAAGAATGCCATTACATCTGCTGGCACATCAGCAGGGAAATGCTCCGGGGTTATATACACGTGATAAGCTTTCTTGCTTTCAATGAGATTATCCAGGCACAATTTGTAGAGTTCCGCAAAGAAATCTGTATCAGTTGAAGCAATCAAGCGGACAGCTTCCAGCCAGCTTGTGCCGGAGGTTTTTATATGAAAGTTTCCCTCTGTAGTTAGAGCATATAATGGATACACGCTGAATTTATCGCTGCCGGAATGCAGACTCAAGCGATATCCACCTAAGCTCTTAGCGATTGCTCCGTGTATAGCCATTGACTTTGCGAGTTCATCCGCATCTCCCATATACTCGATACCTTTTTGGAACTCACCGGGGAACTTGGGCGCAAGGCTGGTGAAACTCAAGCCTGATCGGTGCAAATATTCGGCAACATAGATATGGTCTTCAGGAGTAGTGTCACGGCTGCCTTCATCTATAGAGACTTCCAGGTCATAGGCTTTCAATTTGCTTTTCAGGATTGAATCGAAGTTGATCACTTGGTCCATAGAAGATTCATACACAATCGCTGATTTAGCCAGTTCATTTTCTGCAAATGTATAACCGGCAATAGTCATGCCTTTGAGATCTTTTATTAAAGCTTTACTGATTTCGGATAGCGACTCTACCCTGGATGACAAGCCACAAGGACAAATTCCGGATATATCGGTTAGAAAATCGCTGACATCCAGAGTGTACATTGAGTATCCAGCTTCAATGCCTTCCAGTAGGTACTTTTCATCCTTAATATGATCTGCATCAGCTCCGTAGCCCTTATCCCAACCGGTTTCCAGGACTCCTACAAATGCATCAAGCAGCACACTTTTAAAACTTCTGTTTGTGCGCATGAGTTCTCTTGGAGATTGCTGTGAGATAACAGGGAATATTGAGTAACCGGAATCTGCCTGGAGATGTGCAGCCGAAACCAGTCCCAGCCGGTCTCCGGTTCCGAATGATGCTTTCTGATTGCAGGGCACAGGAGCCATACCGGGATAGTCTTTCAGGAGTTCGTATAATGCCCATGAAGGTTTTTGGACACTGATATCAGGTGCGAGAACACATATGTCAGTATCTGGGGTTTGAGCAATACTCCCCAAAAATCCTATATATTTATCAGTATTCTTAACTGCAACAAATACCGAAAGATCATCTGAAAGCTTCCTTAAAGACTTCTCGTATAGTTTATATCCATGCTTGTTCAGCACCTCTAGCAGCTTGTTAATCACTATGCCCAAACCCTCCGTAAAACGTTTGCGTTGATACGCGTATAGTATATCACCAAGGGAAAACATGTGCAACGGGAAGGGAAATTATGAAGGTTGAATTATGAATGATGAAATGGGACTACTGCTCATTCCGTTCGTGCTGAGCATGTGGCAGCACGAACGGAATGGGCTGAAGAGCAAACGTTGTTTCTATATTCTGATTTTCTCTGTGTCCTCCGCGTCTACGCGTGAGAGAATCCCTTTGCTTGCTTATCGTATCTCCACTATCCCGGCATGGACTCCATTCGATTGATACTCAAAGATGCCACCCGGTTTGGTTGTCAACTGAATGGCAACAAATTCCCCATCACTTCCAGCAGCTGCGAGTCTGGCTTTTCCTTTGAGTTTTAAGCCCAATTTACTCATGTCCAGCACAATGCTTCCTGATGTTGAGTCACCTGCAAATGCGATATATACCCGATCTTTGCCTTTAAAGACTGAGGCTTGTATGCCACCTGAGACTCTGAGACCCTCATTCTCTCTATAACGTGCTTCATAGAGCAGTGGGTCTACTTTTCTCTTAAGTGCAACTATTTCATGGATCTTTTTCAGGATATCCGGAATGGCGTTTGCCTGCACGGAATCTACCAGCAGCACAGGTTCTCCAGTAAGTAGCGCACCTCTTGTTCTCTTTAGAGATTCAATTGCGTCTACGCCCTCATATCCGCCATAAAGACCATAATATGTCGGGAACACATAGCGGAACACCTCGTTTGTACCGCTTATACTCAGGTTAACCTGCTGCATTAAAACCGGGTTAGGAGTTTCGATACATGTAGCCAGATCCTTGTTCGATCCTACAAATTTCTTGCGGACAACCTCAAGGAACTTCGCTGAACCTGTAGTCCATTCTCCGTAATTCTTATGGTGATGTTTGTCTGGGTCAAAATCTATATGACTGGGAACTGCTCCCAATTGGTCCATATAGAGCATATCGGGTCGACCCATCATTACAGGCTTTTCCATTATCTGGCAATACCTTTCAGCCCAGACTTCATTGGGATATGGCAGTGCCATCGGGTGATGATGAGCATCATGTTCGGAAAACCATGGATCACCTTCGAAGCTGGTCGTTGTCAGGTCTCTGCCCCATAGTTCGTATTCAGATGTCGCACGGGAGAGCATAAGGGTATTGGTATAGATGCTGGACCGTCCGCCATTCTGACGCATATCATCGGTAACCTGTCTAAATGAGCGAATTTCTTCATTACTGGGATACATTTGCTCAGGATACCAGCACTCAGTTGTCCCGCGGATCCATCCCGCACCGTGGTACCAGGAGATATCTGTTGCTAGTCGGGTCTTTTCAAGCATTGCTTTGTTGGACTGCAGGGCATTGTCTTCATAAAAACTCATGCCAAGAGTCATCCCGCCGATACTTTTGACCCAGTTTGGCATAGCAGGTGTTTTTGCCCAGCTATACCACCACGTGGAGAATTTATCAGCTGCCTTGTGCCAGTCACCACCTGCATATGCACCAAAAACCAGACTGGGAGCTTCCCAAACTTGGTTAGTTAGTATCCTCGGAAACTTTGAGAATACAACAGTTCCGGTTGATCCGGACTTGGCTTCTCGACCATATGTTATTTCTGTATCAAGAGTCTTACGGTCCTCGAACATCGCGTAGAAAGATGCAGTATCATCCGTCATACACATCCAGTCGAATGCAAAACTGCGGGGACTCATTGCCTTTCTCAAGCCGATTGAGTTCTGGGGAGAATCAACCGATTGAGCAACGTGCCAGGTGTCATTGGATGTATCTCCATTGATTCCAATTCCGGATGATACCTGCCAGTCAGTTCTCCAGATCGGTGATTTTGCAAGGTTGGTGATGTCGGCAGAAACCGCAATCTCGCCGCTTGGTCTTGCCCAGAAGTGTATCCTGGTTTTCAGACTTTTATTGGTACAGTAAAGCGTAACAGTGTTTTTAGTAGTATTAACATGCTCCACTCGACCGCTGTCCTGAACTGCATTGTCTCTGAAATCGACCTTCAGAAATGCGGATGCCAACTTCGAGGATGCCAGAACAGTTCTTTTCAGGCCATTTCTCAGTGTAAACTTTCTTATCCCACCATTAACCGGACTAATCTCGCATTCCATCATTTTAGAGATTAGTTTGATTGACGGGCGTTTTGAGTTGTCTAGTGTCGGATGCGCAGGCGTTCGCCCGGGAGGTGCCCAGTTGCCGGTTCCCGGTCTTTTTGGCGCAGGTGGTGTTGCAGCTTCCGGGGTCCAGGATGCGGGAGCGATACCAATGGCATCAATCTGTTGGCTGAACATACTGTGTCCCCAGTCATCGACGGTCTTCTTGACTGAGATTTTCAATGTGTGTGTGCCTGCATTACCATTGAATGTGCCAAGTTTCAGCAGGACGTGCTTGTATTTGTTAGTAAGTGCCAGTGTGCCTGGGATGTCATATATGCCGCCTGGAATCTCGACCGGTTTGCCATTATCAACTGACCATTCAAATGGACTCGCCATGACACCATGTCTTCCAAGGAAGTAGACCACATATTCGCCGGTTTCAGGCACGTTGAACTTAAATCGGGCGTAGTATTCACCCTCCTTCGGCAACCGCCAAGAGGCTAGATCCAGGACACCACCGTGTATTGGAGTCCATTCATATATCCAGCTGTGATAGGAAGGCCCTTCTATCCAGTTGTGGTCGGTGCAGTCCTCTCCCTGCATCCAGATCAGGCACTTGGGCGGAGTTTTGTAGGATATTTCTTCACCAAATGCAGTTCCTGCGATACAAAGTATCATTATAATCAAAGGTAGCAAAAACTTTTTCATATCGGACCATTACTCCCGTCACTCAAACAGATAGTGTCATATGTCGTATCAGAGGATATCAGTGTGGATATTGTTTGTTAATTAATGATGTTTTGTGAATCTCTAAAAAATGATGAAGATTGCAGTGTTTCTTGCACAATTCGATTAAGAGTTCCGGAATATCATTGATTCCGGAACTCATTTTCATTTGTCAGCGCAAATCAGATAATCGTTTTTGCATTTCACTTGAATCTGAGCGGAAATACTCTGATTATATGCTTTGTATTTCAGGCATCTATCACCGTGTAGTTCGCCACAGTGACTTATTGTTGAACGCTTCGACTTTCATCCACTTAGCATGTCCATCAATGAATCCGGCAATACATCCTCCACTGTGATACGCGACCATATTGTTAACTGTGTCAGCCCAGCCATGGCAGGAATCACATGGAAACAGGAAGCTGCATGCAACATCTCTCTCTGCCATTAAAATAGTTCCGGCGGGATTCTCAACAACTGTTTCCGAAATGCCAAGTAATGATACACACATTGCATACACAGTAGGATGTGAACGGCAGGTTCCACCAATGTCAGGTATTGATCTATATGGACCGCTGGGACACAACCAAATATTCCGATTCTTGGTATATGGTTCAAGCTGAACCACCCCGTCCCATTCTGTTGCTTGTACACTACGCGGCAACCATGACCCCATCATCCCATCATAGTCCTGCATGTACATGTTGAATGCAGTCATTATCTGTTTGCCATTTGATGTGCAAGCGGACTGTCTTGCCTTTTCCCTTGCCTTTGCAAACACCGGGAAGAGAATAGCTGCCAGTATTGCGATAATCGCTATGACAACTAACAACTCAATTAGTGTAAACCCTTTATTTCTTCTCATTTTGTCCTCCAATTCTAAACTGAACAAATAACAAATTTCAAACAATACTTACTTTGCAAACAGTTAATCCTTTTTTACTCTGTAATCTCCTTTCTGGAACACTGAGATGATAGTCTGTGTCTTTGTAATATAGACACAAACATCTGATTCGTATTCCCATATATATTAAGCCGTTCAGTTATGTAGTTATACTCAAAATGCATTTGCCGTGCCGGCCAAGTCAAATTCACTATAATCATGCCTGGGTCTAGCTACGATAATTGCTATTTTAAATAATAGAAAGTTCGTTCTCTCTCCTGTTCAATGAATGCTCAGTAACCAACCTTGGCTTCAGTATATACTGCTGCAATTCGCGATTACCATTGCGGCAATCCATTATTATCTGGAGGCTGGTTTGGGCAATTTTGTCCAATGGCTGGATTACCTTTGCATAATTACAACTCTCCGGAATACCCAATCTGGGTTCGTCAAATGATGCTAGCCCTATCTGTGAGAAATCTGCATCCATTTCCTGCAATGCAAGAAAAACACCTGTTAGCAGCGGTGTGTTGGCTGTAAATATCCCCATTGGAGGTTTATGATCTTGTAGAACTGTCTTTGCTGTTTCATATGCCCTGGCTTCCATGGTAGCTACATCATGCTCCGGGGAGTTTACTCGTAATATGGTGCTATCCACTGGAAAAGGCCAGTCATTTATAGCATTGGTGTATCCCGAAACCCTGTTCCTGGAGGAGATTGGATCATTCTCTACGGCAAAACCCATCATCTTATTAAATCCGGATTTTAACAAATGTGTGGTTGCGCGGTATCCACCTTTTATATTGTCCGTTAGGACGTAATTTATATCTAGACCCTCAACATAACGGTCAATTAACACCAGGGGTATTCCAGAATCTCTGATCTTTAGCAAGTATTCCTGATTACGCAATCCACCGAGATAGTAAACTATGATACCATCGATATTCTGCTGAACCAGGTCGCAGAGATTCTCACGCTCTCTGTCTTCATTGTCGTTATCAAGACGAAGAATTATGTTAGCGCCGATGGTCCTGGCACAGTCCTCTATGTGATGCACAAGCAGAGGTGCGATTTCGTATCCAGGACTATACACCTGGTTTCCAAACGGATAGAGGTGCGGCATTACCAGGGCTATATTCAAGGTTCTTGTTACCCGTGAGGCAACAAACGTTCCCTTGCCCTGAATCTGATACACATAGCCTTCTGTTTCAAGTTCACCGATAGCCTTGTTGGTCGTAGCCCAGCTAACTCCGTAATGACTTATCAATTCTGCGCGGGATGGCAACCGATAATCTTCCTTGAATCGACCACTATCAATAGCTTCCTTGATATCAGCCTTTATCTGCATATATTTCGGTATTCTAATCTTGGCAGTGGGTTTCATAATTGCTTTCTTCAGGTTGTGGTATTATACGGTTATGCGCATAACTAATGGTATTCATACTTTACCATGCCAATTTCACGTCGTCAAGCATTCTTTTAACCTGCTAGTAAATGCGTAAAAAAATTCAGAAAGACAAAGAAATTCATGATGTGGAGCGGCTAACCATGCATATGTATAAGAACCAGAACCGTGATATACCTGTTATTTCCAACTCCATAACTATGATTCATAAATACATTCACAGTGATACACCTGTAAACTTGATTGGTATTACGGTATTTAACACTTCTTGCTTCTACGAATCACAAAACCTATATGCACCGCGAGTAGAGTCAGAGCTGAGTTAAGCGCTCCCAGTGGGATATATATAAACAGTCCTATCGGATTCGGAATCAGACCAGCAATGATACTACAGAAGCATATTGCTACACAGATAATCGCACCTAAAATGCAGCCAAATATTGAAGAGAAAAATTGAATTTCAATGGGGTAAAAATAACCGTAGCAGAATCCTGATAACATTACGAGAGCATATGGCCCTGCAAAACTAATAAGGCTGCCAACTTCGCCCATTGGGCACAGTGCCCACGTAGTAAAGGGTACCAGGAAGATGGGCAGAAATACGGCCAATATACTGATTATTACCGGCTTTAGAATATCTTCTGATTTAGGCACTGGTGCCTGTTCGACCAGGGAACATTCACAGTCCACGCAGTATTGGACCTCAGGTTTGTATTCACTTGAGCAATTCGGGCACCAGGGCATATTTATATCCCCTCGCAGAACTACTTTGCCAGTAAATTGAAAATGTCTGTCGAGAACCGCAGGTCGTTTTCAGTCGTGGCATTTATGAATGCCATTGTTGCATCCTGTGGTAGCTTGCAACTGACTCTGTTCTTACTAATGTCAGTTACCGGTAGCGTATTCCACTTCGATGTATTGTTGATATCCTTTTCAGTAGTATAGTAAAGGACGAAATCCTTTGTTTTACCTGTGTAAGTGTAGTTAGCGCTCAGAACATTATTACGGACTTTTTGCTTGCTGAACTCCGGAAGCGCAGGTCCGTTCTTAAGGTAGTAGTCAGCGATTGCACTGATCTCCAATGGAGCTTCCCCCGGACCGCCATGCGCATGCGGCATATCTCCCAGGATCGATAGGCTGCGCTTGCCTTTAATCAACCTGTATGATTTATCCAGGGATCTAATCCAGTAAGCTGCATCATTAGTTCCGGCTACCCAATAGATTGGTGCTTTGACATCGGGAAGATAGACCGATGGATCCCAGAGATTGCACCATTCTTTGCCCTTATCTCCCTGTTCCTTAATCCTGTCTATCCAGGCAGAAGCCTCAGAAAGGTATCCGCAACCGTATATCGGTATTACACATTTGAACCTCTGATCAAGACCAGCTGTTATGCATGTCAGGAACCCGCCCCACGAAACTCCGGTGATTCCTGTTCTGTCAGGATCGACATCAGGCAATGACCTTAGCAGTGAATGTGCAAGGATGACTGAACTAACAGCCTGGTAGGTCCATTGGTCCGTTTTTGGATTGTTAGTTTCACCGAAATCGCCGCAGTTACCGGCAGCGCCATCAGGATTTCTACCAAGTCCAGGGATGTTTCCGACGTTGTCCATTGCTATAGCGGCATATCCTCTGGCATTCCAAAGCCGCACCCAGCTCTCAAACGCGGTGCCACCTCCACCGTGGACCAGTACAATGCCTGGTAGCTTTTGCCCAAGTTTATGTTTTGGAATACCAATCCAGGCAAATACTTTAGTCGGCTTTCCCTGGTATACAGGACCATCATACATTATTGCTTTTACATTGCCGTTGACTCTGTCTCTTGCTCTTAGCTCAGGAGTGTTAAGATTGCCGGCATAACCCCAGCTCTGGTCACCCAGTGGTTTAACAACGGAGGTCTCCTGCCAGGCGGGTGCCTTGTAGAGCTGTTTCAAGTTCCATGGTATCTGTGGTTTTGCAGTTGAATTTGTACAAGCCATTATCAGTAGACTTCCAAGAACCACCAAAGGTGCTATTAATGAGAATTTCATACAGTGACTCCTATATATCAAAACGCCATTGCATCCATCGCCAGCGAATACAGCCAGTGGCCGAAATCGTTTGGATGGTTTATATTGTTACTCAGCAGGGCATTCTGGCCCTTCTTTGCTGCTACTTTTTCAAAAAGATTGTATACATCTGCAAATGCTCAGTTTTGCTCTTTGGCGGTTTCCTGAGTAGTCTTTGCATATTCCGCCATCCGGTGGGAGTTGTAGAACCATATATTGTTTGGATTAAATGCACTGACCAGAATAATCTCAACATCCGGATTTACCTGTCGGATTCTGGATATCATATTTACCAGATTACTTTTGAAAATGTCCTGCGGAATGCCATCGCCATTGTTGTCATTCATTCCAAATCCAATAGATACCAGATCAGGCTTATACTTGAGGACCTTATCTTCTAGCCTCTCAACACCCTGATAAGTTGAATCTCCCCCGGTTGCTCCGTTCATCGTTGTGATCTTAGCTTTTGGAAATCTCTTTTTCTGGTTATCAGCCCATCTTTGCCAATAGATTCTATCAGGAGTAGTTGCCTCTCCGCCATTGGTTATACTGTCCCCGTAAGCAATATACAAGATCTCTTTACCGCTGCGCAGTTTTTCAGCAGTTTTCTTCAGATACTTTGACTGGTTGGTCTTTGGAGCCAGATTGACTCTCTCTTTTGTAGAGTAGTCTACATAAAACAACAGTCCCCAGTTTCCAAAACCTGCGTCTGTTGTGTGGTTAAATACTTTGAGGTTCCGAACCAGATTTGTACTATAATCAGGGATTTTTGAATCCTTTGTTCGGCGTATTGTTGCATTTTTATAATCGACTATATAGTCAATGCCTTCCTGGTATGTAACGCACCCTTTGTCGTCCATTCCATAGGTGCTTCTGGCCAATACACTCTGAGGAACGATCCTACCAAACAGGAAATTTGCAGGCTCTTCCCCAACCAGAACAAATGTCTCTCCCAAAATCTTATTGGCTGCCACAGTTGGGATTGCACAAGCGGCCACTATAATAAATGCTAAAAATAATACTATCTTGGTGTGCATATTATTCTCCATATGAAGACTCACCTCCACATTATACCAAACACGCATTCAGTGTGCTTAATAATAGCTTTACTAATTGTTGGTTACTAAATGAAAAGTCGATGGTAATACTGTTATCGAAACACCGTCTCCTGGAGATAACATATTTTCCGGATTTATTGGAATTACTATGCCTAAGAAGCCAAAAAGTCTCAAGAGTAGGATTAGAGATACACAATCGCCGGATGTAAATATCCGCCTGGAAGCAGTTAAGAGTCTGGAAAGTTCCAGAAGTCTGGAAGCAATCCCTGCAGTTATTAGTGCGTTGGATGATCCAGAGGAAGCTATACAAAATGCAGCTGAGTATACATTGCGATGTTGTAAAGAGCGTCTGGATATATTTCCATTTCTAACACCCCTTTTATCCCATGGATCCAGCAGAGCAAGACATTTTGCATCCAGTATTATCCTGTTTATGGAAGATAAACGTGCTGTTCCATACCTTATTGATTTTCTGGAAGAAGGTGATGATTTTGCTGCGCGTACACTGGGTGATATCGGAGATCGCAGCGCAATCCCGGCACTTATTAAAGCACTGCGCAATGTAAAGGATGCAGCAGAAGCTTTTAATATATGGTATGCATTAGGAAAGCTGGGTTGCTCCGACGATGTAATGCATCTGTCGTATTTGCTTGAGACTAAAGACTGGGTTATTACTCCTGAAGACAGACTTAAAGTACTCGAACCACCTGCAAAACCCTTGCGAAAATTATCGCCTGTTCAGAAAGAGAAGATAGAAGCAGATATTGCTCTGCTGGCAGGTCCCAATGATGAAGCCAGGTCGAAAGCCATATGCAGGCTTGGTAGACGAAAAGGACACGTTGTTGAGTATCTGGTAAAGGCGACTGCAAGTCCGAATCTGGAAGTCAGGTTTGGAGCCATCTTTGCACTGGGAAGAATCCGTGATCCCCGTACATTCCCCGTATTGCTCCAGATGACCAACGATCCATATTGGGATATACGCTGGGACGCATATGCATATATAGGGAAGATCGACAAGGAAAGAGCGCTTCCTATTTTGCTGGACAACGTTCGAACAGCTGAAGAAAACAATGAAAATTTGAACGAAGTAATAGAAGGAACTGAAGCTGGTTTGGGACATATAGGAGGAATTGCAATACCTTATTTAATCGAAATCATACAAACCTCTGCTCAATATCCGCGGTTGGTTTCTCTTTGGGCTCTGAGAAGAATTGGTGATGCTTCAGCATTGGATTTTCTTTCGGAGCTACTTTTTGATTCTGATCCTAGAATCAGGGAGTCAACAGTTGGTGCGATAGGATCAATTGCAGAGAAAAATCCAGCGGACGTAAAAACAAGGTGTAAGGAGCTAATATCAAAACTAATAAATGACCCGGATGCAGATGTCAGGAGTGAAGTTGAATCAGAGCTTGGGTATATTTGATTGATGCTGTTCCAACCATTGTGGTGCAGTCAGAGTGTGAGTGCGGCCGCGCGGATGCCTGGAGTTCTGGAGAGATTATTGTTTTATAAGCTTGCAATACCCGTTAAACAAAACAAGCCCCAAGACTTATTGTCCGGGGGCTTATCCTTTTAGAATAACAGAAAGACACTAGTCTCCGGATGCTGGTGTGCACATACCAGGAGTAAGGCTCCCGTTTTTGAGCCACTTTACATGTCCGTCAACATACTCCACATTGGAACCATCGCTGTGTCTGTATGTTACAAAAGGAGGATTATAATCAACTCCAGGGGATGCTCCATATAGGCCACGATGTGAACCATCAGATAGTAGGGTTGTTCCAGATACATCATCAACCGTAGCGAGTGCGACTCCACCGCTTCCAGTCAGTGTATAGTTCTGCGTGTAGGATTGTTCATAACCCGGAATAGTATGATGAGCACAAGTTATTCCACTTGCACTCGGGCATATGAATATTTGTTTGTTCTTAGTGTAAGCTTCCAGTCGCATAGCCAGGGGTGCATAAGAACAGCCAGGTAATGCAATGTACGGCGCTCCTGCAGCACGACCAGCTGATCCTTCGGGCAGAGTCTCATCATAGTCCTGAGTATAAGTGTTAATTGCGAGCCCAATCTGTTTAAGATTGCTGGCGCAGCTTGACTGCCGGGCTTTTTCACGAGCTTTGGCAAAAACAGGGAACAGGATTGCTGCAAGTATAGCGATGATAGCTATGACAACTAGCAATTCAATAAGAGTGAAACCTTTTCTTCGCATTGATTTACCTTTCGAACAATCGTCATTTATATCATAATAACGATGATTCATATATTAGATAATAATAATTATATCATAAACGGGTTTGACATTCAAGCTCTTAGTACAGGGGGGCGCATGTGAAATCTACGGAATCATGCTGCAATGCTGGCAGCCTCCAGAATATTATTGGTTCTTTTGTTGATTACAGCTGATCTCAAGTGCGCTATTGCTTCTATTCCATCATTTTTCCACCGCATACCTGCCTGTTTGAGTCTTCCCTGACCGTACTGCTTGCAGGCGCTTTCAACACTGCCACTGCCAATGTGAAAGCCATTTAACTGAAAAGTCGCATAGAGCATACGATTGGCATTGGTTGTGAAATAGTGCAGATTCTCCCGCTTTATTTTCTGCCCATTATCGTCTTTAGGCTGCCATTGCTTTATTGAGGAGACCACACGATCCACTCCGTCTTCCATCAGTCGAGTCTTGTTTCGCTTAACCCAATCTTTGGCCTTATTCGTTCCTTCACCATACCAGCCGTTAGCTATTTCCCATAAGTGTTGAATGGCGTGATACCAGTCCACGATCTCAACTGCATCTGGGAAGTGATGTGCCGCAAGTATCCATATCCATGCAGCACCATCAGCCACAAACACCAATCTACCAGCCCTTATGGCACCACGCCGACAAGCTTCAAGATATAGTAGTTCGCCAAACTTCTCGGTACGCTCCATTGTTCCGATTATGCTTCTCCCATATTCCTCACTTATAAAAGAGCCGCACTTCATTTCGGTCCACCCACCACCAGAATGAACCATCAATCCGTCCGCACTGATGGTAAGTACTCGGGCATTCCGCTGATGCATATACAGCTTTACCTGAGCTTACATCAAGAGCAAGCTCATACTCCTGCTCACATAAAACCGTACCGGTGCGCTTTGCAAGAGATTGCACTTGCTTATAGCATATATCCAGACCAAAGCGCCGGGCAAGGAAATCAGCGCTTGCTTGAAAAGGAAAACAGGCAGATACCTCGGAGGCAAGTGCAACAACACCAATACTGTAGTTGCCAGAACCAATACCAAGTTCACCATCACGAGGAACTATCCACTCACGACATTTCTCACAACGATACTTTCTCCGCCATATTTCATGAGTCCCAGCCAGAGTTACGACATTTCGAGAACGGTTCTCCTTGCCGATGGCAATACCGCCGCATTTACAAATGATACTTTTTGCTTCTTCTTGATCATTCGCAATCATTTCAGACATTGCAAGCTCTGAAGCATAACGACCGATAGCAAGAGCTCGTTCTTCTTTCTCAGACAAACTCTTGCCTGAGGATTCAGTGATATGGATCTGGAATAACTCCAGTAGTTTTGATACAATAGTCTCTGTTGACATGGTCGGGGTGATGCCTCCTATCATTTTTGTCACTAACTAATGATTTCGACATCGACCCCGACTATTCATGCAAAAATCCCCTAGAATTTTCCCCTTTTTTTATTGCCAACTATTTTCCGTAGATTCTACACGCACCCGTACAGGGGAATGATTTCATTGTTGCTCGTAATGTGGTCATTGTCTTCTTACCAAGGAGGACTTAGGCAGTCTTTCAAAGAATGTAAATGGAAAGTTACTAGATATATGAACCTGAGATCGAGGTGTACTAAGTGTCTGTTTTAGCTATCAATGGTGGAGTTCCTGTCAGAACCGCGGGTTATCACATATGGCCTGTTTTTGGTGTTGAAGATGAGAAGATGCTTCTTGAAGCTCTGCACAGCGGGCATTGGGGGCTTGCAGGTCAGTTTATACCGGAGCTCGAAGCCAAATTTGCTCAGCTTCACCAAGCCAAACATGCACTATGTGTAAGTAATGGTACAATTGGCCTGGTTGTTGCATTGAAAGCTGAGGGAATTGGGTTCGGAGATGAAGTGATACTCCCGTCATACACCTTTATTGCCACAGCATCTGCAGTAATGGAAGTTGGAGCTGTCCCGGTGTGTGTGGATATTGATCCATATACCTGCTGTATTGATGCAGCAATGATAGAACAGGCAATCACTCCCCGGACTAAAGCTATTATGCCTGTCCACGTTGCGGGCCAACCTGCCAATATGGATGCAATTCTAGAAGTCGCTAAACGGCATTCTCTGGTAGTAATAGAGGACAGCGCGCAGGCACATGGGGCTGAATGGAAAGGTCGAAAAGTTGGGGCTATCGGCGATATTGGATCCTTCAGCTTCCAGAGCAGCAAGAATCTGGCGTCCGGTGAAGGTGGGATTCTGGTTACAAATAATGACGAACTCGCCCATAAATCCTTCTCCTATCTCAACAGTGGAAGACCGCATAAAGACGCAGTCGATTTCATACCGGTCGTTGGGCAGAATTTTCGCATAACAGAGTTCCAGGCTGCATTGCTTATCACCCAATTAGACAGGTTTTCGGAGCAGTGTATAGCAAGAGAGGATAATGCACAATACCTTTCGGAATTGATTGCAGATATAGATGGAGTCCAGGCACCGGGAGTTGATCCTGGAGTTACCAGACACGCTTGGCATCTCTTTATGGTCAGGTTTGACCTTGAGAAATTCGGTGGTGCTAATTTGAACCGTATATCGGAATCCCTGGTTGCAGAAGGGATCCCGATGCGCAAAGGTTATGTGCCATTATATAATTCACCTGTATTTACCAAAGGTGAAGCTACTTGCATCAAAACTCCCTGTCCAGAATGTGAGAAGGCATGCAATGAGATTCTGTGGATATCTCAGAACATACTGCTTGGAACCCATAGTGATATGGAAGATATTGCTTCAGGACTGCGAAAAGTATTGGAAAACGCTGGAGAACTATAATGATTGCTGGTTATGTATCGTCCGAGATCACTCCTCCTCCTGGATTGGAGATGTGCGGGTATGGATATTACCTGGGAAGAATTGCTAATGGAGTCCACGACCCGCTGTTCGCCCGTGGACTGTATATAGAGGAAGCAGATACCAAGTTCCTGTTGATTTCTTGTGATTTTGAGGGCATGTCTGTCGAAACATGCGATGATACCAAGTGCTTGATTAAATCTGCATTGGGTCTTGAACCTGAGCAGGTGATGATTCACTGCACCCACACTCATTCCGGCCCAGCTCTTGCCAAGACTCGTGGTTGTGGGAAGATGGACCCCGAATATGTTTCCACAATCCCCGGCATATTATGCTCCCTGGCTGAAAAGACAATTGCGTCAGCCTTAAGCGTCGAAAGTATCCGCAGTGGTAATGCACAAGCTCCAGCATTAGCATTCAACAGAGTATACGGCGAGACCGGCCCGATGGATGAGACTGTGCGCGTGGTTGTATTCCAAATGCATGAGGGTGATCCCATTGTACTGGTCAATTATGCCTGCCACCCGGTCTGCTGCGGAGTTAACGATCTGATATCTGATGATTATCCTGGTGTTGTAGTAAAAACGCTCTCGGAACGAGGCTACAAGCCAATATTCGTGACTGGTTTCTGCGGAGATATAGACCCACCCCGTGATCGTGGTTATGAACTTGTGGAGAAGACTGGCAAAGGAGTGGCTGAAGCTGCGCTGACTGCCATCAATAACTCGAGACCTGTTGAGATCACCAGCATCTATTCGAAAA
Organism: Abditibacteriota bacterium; assembly: GCA_942493375.1. Classification (GTDB taxonomy): domain Bacteria; phylum Armatimonadota; class UBA5829; order UBA5829; family UBA5829. Next base: position 4,000,371 of record OW818698.1, read on the forward strand.
TATCTATTGCAACAGCAAGGCGTGTCAGTTCCACACCTGAAGAACTGATGAATGACGTTAAAACAGCAAAGAACACGCTTGAGGAGAATCCATCAGACGGACATGCACTCTGTCACCTCAGTTGGGCTGTAGACACACTGAATGCTGGTCCATGCCAGGATATCGAAGCCCCTGTCCAGGCCGTAATACTCGGAGATATAGCCCTGATCGGATTCCCTGGTGAGACATTTACAAAGTTTGGATTGATGCTGCGTAAAGAATTCCAGGATCTCACATTGCTGACTGTAAATGAAGCTAATGGTGTCATTGGTTATATCCCCCCTGCAGATGAGTTCGATAATAATGGATATTCAGTAATAGAATCCTGCCGAATATACGGTGAATATACTTTTGCAAGAGGATTCGCCGAAGACATATGCGATGAGGCGTCAGCTTTGTTGAACTCCATAAACCAATCAGGTACACAAGTTTGAGCGCGTACTCATCGGAAATAGGATTCCGAGGGGCTTGGCGACCTTATCAGCGCAGAGTACTGGATAATATGGAGTCGCATCTGGATGGCAACTCGGTCCATATTGTGGCTGCTCCAGGGTCAGGTAAAACGGTTTTGGGTCTCGAAATTGTATTGAGACTCGGTAAACCTGCTCTTATACTTGCTCCGACACTGACTATTAGAGACCAATGGGTAAACAGGTTCACCGAGTTCTTTCTACCGGAAAACAGTCCAATCCCACAATATATCAGCAAAGATATTAAAAAACCTGCTCTGATTACCATCAGCACATATCAAGCTCTGTACTGTGGAATAGCATCAAGTGATGAGATAGACGAAACCGAACAGGAAGAACCGGACTCAGAAGCCGAAGAGCCTAATCCTGACAATGACTGTTTGGTATTGAATGGTAATAAAGAGGAGCTTGTCGAAGCGCTTCGGCAAGCATGCATCGGTACTCTGGTAGTTGACGAAGCCCATCACTTGCGGAACGCATGGTGGCAGAGTCTGGAAGCAATCCGAGTGGGAATGGGCTCTCCGACTATCGTTGCACTAACAGCTACACCTCCCTATGATGTGTCTGATGTTGAATGGAAACGATATAACGACTTGTGTGGAGCAGTCGATGCTGAAATTTCGGCTCCTGAGCTTGTATTGGAAAAGAACCTCTGCCCTCACCAGGACTATGTTTATCTGACTGTTCCTACTCCGGAAGAGCAGGCAAGCATTAAGACATTCCGCGATGAAATTGATAAACTAACCACGGATTTGTGCACGAACGAGTTCTATATTGCTTCTCTCGAAAATCATCCGTATCTTGAGGCTCCTAGGACTCACATCGAAGAGATCCTGGAAAATGCTGAGTTCTTCTCAGCACTGACTATTTTTATAAACCATGTCAGAGGGAAGATTCCGGAGAATCTGGTTGAAGTGCTCGGAGTATCAGGAAAGAAGTTGCCCCCACTTGACACCGACTGGCTGGAGATTCTGCTGAATGGCAGGTTGTTTGAGCAGGATGAGGAATTAGAAGATGGACTCCGGGATATCAAGAAAGAGTTTTCACGAATCGGCGCTATCGAACGCAAAAGAGTCTACCTGACCAGCACTCCAAAACTCGACCGTCTTCTGGTTACAAGCATGAGCAAGCTTAACAGCATAGCCCAGATTGCCGAAAATGAATATCGTGTAACAGGCAGCGATCTGCGAATGGTCATTCTGACTGACTTTATACGCAAATCCGAAATGCCATCATCACCGATTGATTTGAAACCTATAGGACGCACCGGTGCAGTTCCCATCTTTGAAAAGCTTCGCAGGGAGATGAAACCGAAGGCAAAGATCGGAATGCTGACCGGCTCTCTGTCGATTATTCCCATTGAAGCGCAGAATAGGTTCAATGAACTATGTAAAGAAGCAGGAATAAAGTACTCCGATATCGGGTCTGTCCCACTGGCAGTTGACGCGAATTATCTGCGTGTATCAGCATCAGGCAATGCTCAATCATCACTGGTGCAGGTTATTACTGACTTGTTTTCGGAGGGATATATCGAGGTGTTGATTGGCACCAAATCTCTCCTTGGGGAAGGTTGGGACGCTCCGGCAGTGAATGCACTGATAGTTGCCAGCTTTGTGGGTTCGTATATGCTCTCAAACCAGATGCGTGGGCGGGCAATTCGCACCCAGTCCAGCAATCCTGACAAGACAGCCAACATCTGGCACCTGGTATGCGTTGACCCAACAAGCAGAAGAGGTGGACACGATCTATCGCTGCTTACCCGCAGGTTCAAGGCTTTTGTCGGGGTATCGATAGGCAAACCAGTCATCGAAAGCGGCATTGGACGTATGGAGATTCCCAAAGCCCCTATAACTGATTACGATATAGAACAGACCAACCAGCGGATGATCGGATCTGCACAAAATAGAGTTGCGCTGCGGTCAAAATGGGAGGAGTCACTGTTCAAGAATGTTGTCTATAAACGTATGGCAGACTCTGTGCGATCCCAGAAATCCATTTCACCTAGAGAATATGTGTTCAACAATTCATTGGTTCATCTATTTTGGCAGAGTCTTAACTGGACTGGGTTCATATTGACTCATACCAAAAACACTATCCCAACACTGCTGCACATGGGTGATGGACCTGGCGGTCAATCCTTTCTGGCGTTCGGGTTTGCATTGGCTGGATTGACTACAATCCCGGCTTGCATAAAATCAGTGATTTTGGCGGCGAAGCACTGGCCCCTGGACTGGAGTATCAGGCAGATCGGTCTTGCGTTGCTTCGGACTCAGTGCGATTGTAAAATGATCACTACTCCCTATCAAAAGCTGACTGTTTCCTGTATCAAGGATGATGGTAGTGTATCCTGTGCTCTTATCGGTGGAACTGCAAGAGAGTCTGCAGTCTTTGCCGATGCCTTACAGGAGATACTCGACCCGGTGGACAATCCAAGATTCATATTAGAGCGCAGGATGCCGCTTGGTATATACTCTACACATGACTATCACGCAGTGCCTCAGGCCATTGGCAAAAAGAAGGAATGGGCTGAGACATTTGAGATTTACTGGGCTAAGCATGTAGGCCCATGTAATCTATTCTATACCCGGACCATAGAGGGCAGGTTGATTCTGCTTAAGGCCAGAGAATCAGCGATGTCCGCAAGCCTTGCAAAAACTTCAGAGCGAGTCAGCTGCTGGAGATGATGTTCATTGGAGGATCAGATCTATGTTAACAGATAATAAGTCCATCACAGAGTTCAATATCGCCCCTTTTGCACTGCCAAACTGCGCACCTGGTGAACTGCGTTTTGAAGAACCCAGGGATGTTAACCGTGTGGTTGTAACTTTTGAGTCCAATCCTACCGGTGAGATAAAGCTGTATTACCAGCGTAACACGTGGCCGGAACGGCGCATTGAAAAAGACTATCGGGGTGTAGATAATGCTCTGACTTTTGGCTGGGGCGCCATTGATGACTGGTTTAATACACCCTGGCATGAAGCTTCTGTGATCGTTCATAAGATTAATGACCGTTCTGTTGAGATTACTTTCAAGGGTTTGTCTGCAGAAATCCCCGAAAGCACAGATTATGATGTCACATTCCGCCGGACAAACGGCTTGAAGATAGATTCCGACGTGAAAGTAGAGAATATCGAAGTCTACACACGCTGGAAACCTGTTGTAGCTACTCTGGAAGTACGGCTGGACTGCGGAAAGAAGACTGTTGGAGAATGCATTGATGTCTCCGGATATAATGCGGATATCGAATCCATGTATAATGCATCCGACCGTACATTAACAGTCGGCGTCCTTTATGTGAAACCGAGTCTTGAATACTCCTTTGACAGCGGGATCATCTCTTTTGATCTGGGGCACGATAAATTCAGCATCTCTCTGCGCTCCCTGGATGATCAGGGGCCGATATGGTACGAAGAAGAAGGGATCTTCATCAAGTGGGCGGATGATTCTACGAGCTTTGAAGACTACCTGAAAAGTATTGAAGGCAAGAAGACTTATAGCGAGGAAGTAGCTGCCACATACGACCAGGGATTGGGTGGTTCTATGTATGGCCAGCCAAGAGCACACCCGACTGCACTGAGTATCGGGTGTAAATATGCCCGGCAGAGGTTCTGGGTGGAATATAACGGGGATATTGTTCTTACCAAATGGAATATGGACTGGGCTAAAATGAGCGATACTCCCCGTTATAAAAACGAAGGAGACGGTCGCCTGTTCTTTGGTCTGGAACGCTGGAGGAGTATGGGTAGGTTCTCAGACCCGGCGCCGGTGCTTGCCCAAAATGACCACTTCCACAAAGACGGAATAGTCCTGGAACAGAAAAGCTTTGCAGTACCCTTAATAAAGAATATAGCTGAACCACTTGTAGCGGATGACAGCATTATTGCTATGCTCCGGTTCAAGTTCCGCAATGAAAGCCTTTCACCATCTGTTGCGGAGATTCCCATTGAATACTCCAGTAAGTCCGAGAGATCGAGTAACCGCTGGGGATACAGCCATTGGCACAATGGAAGCACCGACTACCTGGTCCCGACCAGCGAACGCGAGAAACTTTCTGTTTCCAGGAATAATGATGCTCCATCACTTGCTCTGGCCGTCAGCAAGTATAACGATCAGGAAGTTATCAGATTCGCATTGGATACCGGTATGGAGATTGTCGAGACTGAAACAGGACTGCTTCTGAGAAAGAAACTTGAACCGGGCGAGTCTTGCGAAGCGTTGCTAAAAGCGCCATATATTGCACTGGACACAAGCGATGAACTCAAAGCGCTTGATAAACTAGGATTCGATCAATCTTACAAAGAGCTCAGAGCATTCTGGACAGATGAAGCAGCAAAAGGCGCCCAGTTGTATACACCTGAAGCAAGACTGAATGATCTGTATCGCACACACATAGCCCATATTATGTCTGCTGATGTTGCGATGAATGACGAACCATACCTGGTCAACACATCAGTCGGATCATCCACATATGGGAACTTCACAAATGAGTCTGTGATGATAATGCAGGAGCTTGATGAGCGAGGGTTGCTTGAGGAAGTCCGCAGAAGGTTGAGTGTATATCTCAAATATCAGGGTCAGATCGGTTTAAAGGGCAATTTCACAGACCATGACGGAGTTTTCTTTGCAGCTGGTGGATTCGAGCATGGAGACACTTACAGCCAGCATCATGGGTGGGCACTCTGGCACTTCGCTGAGCACTACTTTATGACACGCGATGATAAGTGGCTTGGTGAGATTGCTGATAAGCTGATAAAAGGTGTCGAATGGGTCTTCCGTCAGCGTAAAAACACAATGACCAAACTACCTCACTCCAGGGATTGGGAACATGGATTTATACCGGCAGCCAGCCTTGAAGATGTGACGGACTATTTCTATTGGCTGACACCCAACACAGTAAGTTGGAGAGGCGCAGACAGGGTAGCAGCAGCACTCGAGGCTATCAATCATCCGGAAGCTGGTCGATTGCGCAAAGAGGCCGATGAATTTAGAGCTGACCTGATTAAGGGATACGAGACTGCGCGACAGCACAGCCCGATTGTCAGACTTAGAAATGGAAAGTGGGTACCTCATTATCCAAGTAGACTGTATGTCCGTGGTAGAGATGTGGGTTGGATCAGGGAAATACTTGAAGGTTCTGTATACCTGATGATAATGGGTTTGTATGACCCCAACAGCAAGCAGGGAAAATGGATAGTGGACGATTTCCATGATAACCGTTATCTGAGCAATAACTACGGTTATCCGATCCCGAATCTTCAGGAGTGTTGGTTCGATTTTGGCGGATTCTCCTGCCAGCCAAATCTTCTGCCAGGACTGATGCCGCATCTTGATCGCGATGAACCCGAGCTGTATATCTGGATGTACTTCAATGCATTCGCTGCAACATACAGGGAAGAGACCAACGTAATGGTGGAGCATCCGCACCCCATACTCGGTCACTCCAACTCAGCCTGGGTCAAAACCAGCGACATGGCAAACTCTATGAAGTGGCTAAGGTATATGTTTGTATATGCTCCAGCGAATGAGTTATACATTGGAAGAGCAATACCCCGCGAATGGTTAACCAGCATAAAACCAATCGGTGTCAAAGGTGCAGCAACCAAACTGGGAGATATAAGCGCCATATACACAGCAAAACCTTCAACAAAATCCATTCTACTGGAAGCAGAACTGGATTTACGCCAAACTCCAGCTAAGATCATCGCCAGGTTCAGGCATCCGGATATGTTACCGATAAAATGCGTAAAAGTGAATGGAGAAGCCTGGAACAAATTCGATTCTGAAAAAGGTGATGTTGATATTACTGGTTACAGCGGCACAGTGACAGTTGAGACTTACTACTAATATTTTAGGTGACATATTGTCATCCTGAGCCCCCAAGTTGGGGGTGCCAACTTATTTCTATTAGAAACCAGTGTTAGTCTTCGGAGGCCGAATTGTGATGCGGGCTTCTAGCCTGCCCTCCCTGGTTTCTTAGGAGAAAAAAGGATCTGCTTTATGAAGTTGCAGAATATAGAAAAGCAGATTCTTCATTTCATTCAGAATGACATTGTATATATTCATCTGACACAGCGGTTCATCTTGAATACTCTGTCAAGGAGGGCATTGTTGAAACAGAACATATTTGCCAAATCCGGATTATTCGTTGCGTTATTGTTGTGTTTTGCAGGTAATGTATCGGCTGTTGAACTGTTTACAAATGGCGGTATGGAACAGAAGCTGGAGTGGGAGGGCGTCCCAATTGGCTCCAGCACTGTGCCGAAAACTATCGAAGCAGTAACTACAGAGAAACACAGCGGACGTTCATCTCTGCATATAGTTATTGCCAGAGGCGGTCAAGAGTGGCCTGCTGCGAAGAGCCCGGTATTTGCCACTGAGTCAGGTAAGACCTATCGAGTTCACTTTTGGGCTAAAGTAGCAAAAGGCGCTGGTTCGATTCAGATGCGAAACGGGTCCAACAGCGACTATGTAGGCTTCTACACGCAGCAACTCATCGCACCTAAATGGACGGAATATACGGCAATCTACAACGAGAAGAATGGTGGCATCGGAGCATTTCTGGCATTCTTTGCGGTCGGTGACTTTGTTGATATCTACGTAGATGATGTCTCGGTCGTTGAGATCGATGTCTCAAAAGCTGCCATCCTGGCCAGTTGGAAAAAGGCCTGTTCCGGTTTGGATTACATTTGTTGGCAGAAAAACTCCCCCTGGACACCTCTGCAGATTCTTCACGAAGCTCCAAAGTCCCCAAAACTGTGTAAAAACATCAGACTGGCAATGGGATTGAACGAATACGAATCGACTAGCTTTGTTGTTACCAACTTTACAGATGAGACCAGAGACTTCAGTGTATCCACCGGTCGTTCGAGTCTGAATTCAACTTTGCGGCTGGCTGAGTGGATTACCGCGTTTACCGGCAAACAGGTGAATGACGCACTCCCTTTGCTGGAAGGCAAAATCTCCATTCCAAGTGGAGAGAGCCGGGAAGTGTGGATAACTGTAAACAGCAAAACTGCCAAGCCAGGGGAGCATCATACCAACATTACGATATCTTCGCCTGGACTCAAGACTAGTCTGGTTGATGTTGTCGCTAAGGTCTATCCGGTTACGCTTCCAGATGATAAACTAGTGTATACATACTACTGGGACTTTGTAGTTCCCACATGGTCAACACCGGAGAAGGCAAAGGCACTGATGCTGGATCTCAAGAGCCATTATGTGAATGTGGCAATAGCTCATCCGTGGTCAACTCCCAGGCTGTTGATCGATGAATCAGGAAAACTGGTTACTGATTACACCGAGCTGGACAAAGCACTTGAGAATTACGAAATATTGAATCCAAAGATTATTGTGTTCAATTGGAATGCAGAGAGTTACTTCGAGAATAACCCGAAGTTCATGAGTGATGAGTGGAAAGTGCTATTCGGTGAATGGTTAACGAGTTGGGTTAAGCACATGAAAGAAAAGGGATATGGATACGAGAAATACGCTATGTATCCCTACGACGAAAGTCTGCGTCCGGCGGTATTTAACATGGTAAAGCTGATTAAGCTGGTCGATCCAAAATTGCAGGTTTTCGTCAATAACACTGGATCCAATGCTCAGGAAGTAAACAACATAGCCCCATATGTCGATATCTGGTGCCCATATCTATATGATTATCTGAATAATCCTCCATACGATGGAAACCAGGAGACTAAGAAGTTGTCTGTCCGACTCTTGAAGAAGAGTCAAAAGACATTTTGGACATATGCAAACCCACCCGGAAATGCTCCAGAGGAAGCTCCTCCATATCGTGATTACCGGCTTGCTCCCTGGAAAGCCTTGAATGCAGGCATGGTGGGTTATGGCTATTGGATATATAGCTACAAATCACACTGGGACAACTACAAGAGTGAAGACGGTCCAAACTGGTCGGTTGTCTATCTGTCAGATGCTCCAGATACCCCGGCAGGTATTAGCAAGAAAGAACTGATCATCACCAGTAAACGCTGGGAAGCTACCCGGGAGGGTATAGAAGACATCGTATATCTACAGATGCTGAAGAATGCAGTAAGTAAAAGCAGCAAAAATGCAGCAGCAAACAAAGCTGGACAACAACTAATAAAACGACTACCCGGGCGAGTCTTATCTAACGAGAACAATCCTACGCTGGCAGACGGTGCCAAAGAGCAAATACTGGGGGTATTGTCCAGGTTGTAGTTATTCGCAAGTATCTTTCACTCTGCGCAAAACAGAATAAGCTGGTACTGAGCCAGGCAGCAGGACTGTGTCCTGGTTGTTGGCGTGATCTGATTGTCCTTTGTCCTTGATATTTAGTGGGCTTGGCAGTGTGTATTCGGACACGCCTTGAGGAGACAACAGTTCCAGAGTCTCTCCTGCATTGAGAGTATTCTTGACCGTACAGACTCTGCTGCTGTTCAGCATATCCTCATCAGTGCTTGCAACCATTACGGATGTGGAGTTGTACGTGTCTTTGGCAGTTTCATAGTCGTCCGGCGTGATTTTACCTTTCATAAAGCCTTCGGAGTATCCTCTGTTGTTTACCCGGCTGAGCTGTTTCCAGATTTCATCTTCCGGGATCGTTTTACCATCTAACATACTCCTGTATATGGAAAGCACTACAGCAGTGTAATGGACGTTCTTCATACGCCCTTCTATTTTTAATGAAGCAACACCAGACTCCACCAGCTCCGAGATATATGAGAACAATGCTAGATCACGGCTGTTGAATAGATACAGGCCCCTTTCATCTTCAAACACCGGCATATATTCACCCGGACGCTTCTCCTCCATCAGGGCATAGTTCCATCTGCACGGTTGTGTGCATTCCCCGCGGTTTGCCATGCGACCTGTCAGGTAATCGCTTATTGCACATCTGCCTGAGTAGGAGAAACAGACTGAACCGTGTATGAATACTTCCGTTTCTACACCTTCACCCTCCAGATTGCTCTGTATCTCTTTTATCTGATCCAGCGACAGTTCCCGGGCTAGGTTGACTCTTGTGGCTCCGAAATCTTTGTATGCAAGCACAGCCTGACTGCTTGTGGTGTTAGCCTGGGTGCTAACATGAATCGGAGTCCGAAGCTTAAGCTTATTGATCTCGCGAATAACTCCAAGGTCGGAGACTATAAAAGCATCCGCTCCCATTTCGTCCAAAGCAATGACAGTGCGCATTAGCTCATCGTATTCATTGGAGAATGGATAAATATTGAGGGTGACATATCCTTTACGATTGTTTTTGTGGAGGATTTCCAGGCCTTCACAGGCCTCATCGAGTGTGAAATTCCCGGCAAAACTGCGCAGTGAAAAATCAGTTACACCGAAATATACGGCATCGGCGCCATACGCTATTGCCCACTTTAATTTCTGCATATTCCCGGCAGGAGCCAATAACTCCGCTTTGTTAATCGTCAATTTTCTACCCCCACTATTTAACCACTTCCATGCTAACAGGAAGTAAGAAGCGAGTGCAATTTTGGCATTGTCATAACGGCTGGATATATGAGAAAAAGTTTTCTTAAACAGAGGTTCATAAGAAAAAAGGGGGTTAAAAAATCAGTGGCGGGTCCGTCGGATGGGGCGGACTCGCCAGGGGTATAAACAGATAATGGGCCATTCTATATCCCGAATGGCACGGGCCAGCATCCTGTGCCGGATGATGGTATGATAATTGTAAGGTGCTTGGCACAGTGGCCGTCTGACCTCGCTGGAAATGAACCTTATAAATATGCGGTTCGTTCCACCACTAACAAAATTATTATACCCACATCTGCAAAAACATACTATACTTCTGTAAGGGTAATTTGATATAGCTCGCAAGTATTACGGGTCATTACCGATAGCAAGCTGGCTTCCAAAGCATTTGCATATCCATAAAAAAATGATACACTCGATATAAGCATGCTGGCATTATAGGAGGCACAACTTGCACGATCACCATAATCACAATATGAATGATAGCGTCGACACTCCACAAGCAATATGTTTTGGCGAAATACTATTCGATCATATCGAAGATCAATTGCACCTGGGTGGGGCTCCTTTGAACTTCGCATACTACCTGTCCCAGCTCGGAATACCTGTTGCTATGGTCAGTGCAGTAGGAAATGATGAGCTTGGAGACCGTGCTCTGAGTCTACTCGTAAAAGCAGGTATAGACTGCCGATGGGTCGCTGAAAGTGATAAGCCTACAGGTGTCGTAGAAGTCAGCCTTGTTGACGGACAACCGAGTTATAGCATTATTGAGGGTGTTGCGTGGGATTCTATCCCCAATCCTGTGGATATTGGCGGCGAATTGTTCTACCTAGGTACTTTGGCCCAGCGTAGCCCTGAAAACAGTAAGGTTGCCCACGAAATATCTCACCACCACTTTAAGCATGTCTTTCTGGATGTTAACCTTCGTCAGCATTATTATTCTCCACAAATCATTGTTTCCAGCCTTTCTCATGCTACTTTCATAAAGATGAGTGAAGAGGAATGGCCTGTAATTGCGAAAATTACAGCAACAGCCTCACTCGAAGCACTTATAACCAAATATAATCTACAGGGTGTGGCCTTGACAAAAGGAGCAGCTGGCGCAGAAATCATCACACCAGGACAGAAGCTGGAGCACCCAGGATTTCCTGCAGAAGTAGTTGATGCAGTGGGAGCTGGAGATGCGTTCAGTGCGGTAATCGCTGTTGGATTGCTGAAGAACGTTCAGCTGGAAACAGCTCTGGAAGCTGCTTGTAGAGTTGGCGCATACATTGTCAGCAAGGCCGGAGCGCAAGTACTGCTGCCGAATGAATTGAAGATGCTGCTTTAATATATAAAAAAGCCGGGGCGGATGAATATTCCGCCCCGAACTATTTATTGTTTTAACTTCGTCATATGGCTAAGATTTGCTGTGGGGCTGTCGTCCCATTCAGTTGGGCGATCTCCTTCGCTAACCAATATTGTAAAGTCTGTTTCGCTTGCCACTTTAACCAGACATTTGAAATCCTGTGAAACGTATCCGGCATAGACTGTATAGTCCAACCACATTGGATCCTTCTTTGTGTCGAATTTCCACTTAAATGGAAATATAAAACCATTCGATGCAGTTATATTTCCTGTATTGTTCGCCAGGAAAACCACGAGCGTATTGCCACCGGTCAGATTGTCATACCCCAGCCATTTACCAACCGGACTGAACTTGGTGATCTTTGTCTTTGAAGGCTTATCCCCTGTTTTGTTTGCTGGTTTCTCTGATGGAGTTTTAGGTTCATCAGGGGGCATAGGCTCATCTATAAATGGATCCCAGTCTTCGGAAGGCACCTTGCCTTTATTAACAATGTTGCCGTTTTTATCCATTCCTACGACAGAACTCAGTTCGGACTCGTCTACATCACCTTTCGAAGCGACATTGTCTGGTTTGGGTATATCATTTCCAGTTACTTTTGCAGGATTATCTTTTCCTTTGGACTTGTCTACTAAAGATCCATCATCAACTTCTGCTACTTGCACTGGTACAGTTGCGTCGCCACGCATCTTACCTAATAGATCCTTGGACAATGCTTGAATTCCCGGTTTCCAGTCATTTGGATCTATGCTTTGTTCAGCAGATATTCCTGGGACAACTTGACCACTCTGGACCACTACAAGCTGAACACTCACATTTAGTTTGTTTCCTGGTTCCTTTGCAGATGAGCCGGCAAGGACATACTTGGCATTCAGGAATTTTCCCAACTTCTGAGCATTTGCAGAATCTGTCATTCCGGATTCTTGAAGTTTTAATTCCTTGATAGCCGAGGTAATATTCATCCGGTTTACCAGATTGACTTCACCTGATTCCCCGAGATAGGTTTGTATTGCTTTGGCGAATACTTCACCGTATTCTCCATCGAATGCAGGGATAGCCACAAAACCAGGGGACGGCCTGAGTACGACAGTTCCTATGTTCTGGCCTTTAACCATGGGTTTCTGTGTTGTGTTGCCGCCAAATTCCTTGCTGACGGCATCTGGGACAGTCCTACTCACATATTCGGATAACGACTTCACAGTTACCTGACCTTGATCATCTTTTGCTTTTCCGTTCAAACCATCAACTAAGGCTTTTCCAAAGAATGATCCGTCCTGGCCGTGATAAACTTTCTGTCCCTCCTGGCAGCCAAAAAACGTTCCGCTGGCTTTGTCCTGCCCAACAGACCAACCTGCACCGGCAACCAGGAAATCTTTAGATACGGCAGCTGAACCTCCAACTCCACCACTCGACTTCAATGAGTCAACAGTCTCTCGACAGGCATCCAATATAAGGAGCCTGCCATTAGTATTGAGGCCATCCATTCGTTTGCGCAGATCGGCGAGAGCAATAGTGCTGCGTTGCACCAAATCTGAACTGCTCAAGTCAGCATCCCTGGTAAGCAAGTACTGCTGACCATTTTGTTCGACTCCATGTCCTCCAAAATAGAACAACAGCAGGTCGTTCGGTTTAACCCGACTCTTAAGCCTGTCCAGAGTCCGAAGCACATTGACACTGGTAGGTTGCAGGTTTTCATCTTCAGCATCAGTGGTCAGCAGGACCACTTCAGTAGTTAATGGGCGAGATTTGCGGATCGCATCAGCAAATGCTTTTGCTGTATCCGCGCACTTTAGAAGTGGATGGAAAGACTGGTTGTATTTGCTTACCCCAATGGAGATTACCCAGACTTTTTCCACTGTCTGCGCAGCCTGCACGTCCAAACATAAAAGAAACAAGAACATTACCGCAATTAGAGTTATTCTTTTCATCTCCATTACCTCAAGCACACTCTATGCGCATTCAATAACTTAAGATCTATATCCACATTCTAATATTATTCCACCATTTTTTGCCTTATGCAACCGTTCCGAGAAAGATATTTTTGTATATAACCGCGAAGGCTGGTAGTGGGGACAAGTAATTATTTATATCTGTTTCCACAGATTGCTGATTCAGGTATCTTTCCCAAATATTGATTATAATTGTAGTAATTTAGAAGGATATCATCTCTGCAACGTCTAATACAGCTTCTAACTTATGATGCTAGTCGATTAATGCCCGTAATACGGCTATAATGGAGCATAAAGATGAAAAGTTGTCCACAATGTCAATATCCAAATCCTGACAGTCGTAAAGATTGTTTTAAGTGCGGTGTGCCACTGGATGGCAGTGCTTTGCCTAAAGAGCAAGCACCACAACCTGTAGCGGAATCACCGTTTGCACAACCTGGACCTTACTCAGGACCCGGGCAACCTCCTCCAGGGTACCAGAGTCCAAACTCGGCCTACTCAACACCAATTGTCTTGACGCCTGCCCGCAGTGCTCCTGTCAACAGGGGACTGCTGTTGGGAATTGCAATAATAATAGTATGCCTGATGTCCTGGGGAATCAATGCCTACATTTCTCATTCTTTTGTAAAAGCAATGGACAAAGGAACCAGCGAAAAGAATTATACAGTTATGTCGTGTGTTCCGCAGCTAAATTCATTAGGAATGCCAACAATTGCTGGTCAGATATGCAATAACTCACCCAAGGATGTCCTGATGGCAATGCTGTCAATTGATATGTACGACGCAGCGGGCAAGAAAATAGGTACGACTACTGCCACAATAATGAACTGGCTGCCAAAACAAAACATAGACTATGAAGCACTGATCGAGGATCCCACAGTAGCTAGCACAGTAAGCAGTGCTAAAGTGGTTAAGGTAAAAATGATTTCCGAGAGATAGGCTGGTGGAAGGGAAGACTATAGGCGTCAGGCTTTAAGTGGAGAATACTTTTCACTATGAGTTAGGAAGTCTAAAGCATAAAGTCTTCCCACCTATTCCCCGGATGGTTCATAGGCCCGATATATTTGCCCGGCCAGGGTTACTCCTGCGGCTCCGAGTATTAGATTTGCCAGACATACAGCTGCAGCAGATCCAGTGATCGAAAGTCCAAGATACCACTTAGTGAAAAACGCTATGACAACAGTTGGTGCAAAGATAATGCCGGAGAAGATCATTCCTACAATTACACACAGATAGTTCTGGGCTATATCTTTGTTGTTTGGGTATAACAGACCAGCGATCATAAACGCTGTAGTATTGGAAAACAGCAGAAAAACGGCTGTAATAGAACTTGCATATAATAACTCACCTCGCGATGCAGGCATCAGGAACCAGAACGCCAATCCCATTCCAATTATCCCCGGTATAGCGTATAAAAGAGTACATGCTGCCTGTGCGAGCATAACTCCAATTCCGGAGACAGGTGTACTCTTTATTACTGCAGCATATCTGAGATCAGATCTCATCTCAGGTTGCACGGAGAATGGCAGGATAAAAGACATATATGCTATGAATAGTGGCAAATATGCAGTTATTTGCTTGTCAGGAATAGCCTTCCATAGATAGACTACGACCAGTATGGGAGCAAGGAATGAGAAGATAACTCTCAGGGTGCTGGATCGGTACCTTACCAGCACATTTTTCCAAAACACAGCTTCCAGAGGTTTGGCTGAGGATGGCAAAGTAATCATACCACGCCGTTTGACACCCTTCTCCCTAAGCCGGTTAACGCTGAGCTCCATCTGATCCCCTGAACTGATAGCTGATCTGCGTTTTGCTGTCTTCACACTGGTTTGGATTGCAGGTTCATATATGTTTTCACGTCTGGATAGCAGTATTAAGAAAGTAGCACCGGCAAGGATCCAGAGCATAAATAGTTGTATCCAACTGTCACCAGTCATCCCGATTAGTGGAGCCAGCAGCAGTCCGGCAGCCCATTTTGCAGGAGCAAACAGGTATTTTGGGATGGGTGAATCCACGGCCCAAAGTAGACTCACCCAGATATCTCCGGTCTTGAAAAACTGTATAAGTGTATAAACAACAGCCATCGCCGGGATCGCAAGTATGATTGATTTAACAACGATTCCAGCAGTCTGCATTCGTTGGAAACCGAAACTGAATATTATGTTTATAAGGTGGGCAACATTTGCGACTAGATAGACTAATGCAAGTATTGCACTCAGGCTTACCAGGCCTTCTGGCATCAGACTCAATCCAATTGCTCCGAAACCTGCAGAGATTAGTGGCAGCATAAACACGGTCATCAGAAGAACCCAGACAGTATATTTGAGGTAGTCTTTTAAAAGCCTGAACATCAGGACATCCTGACGTGGTAGAGGAGTTGCAAACAGGAAGTCTATGTCGGATATCGAGAATGCCATAATACCGGAATCGAATGCATTGTATATGATTACTGCCGATATACTTGCCAGTAGAATGAATATACCGGTCTCAATGCGCTCTATGGGCATTGCCTGCAATGCATCGAACTGGGGGGATCCATGGGAAGATGTGTAATTAGTTACTTGCCACAGATTCGCGATCGATGCCACAAGCCAGGCGAAGAAAATTAATCCTGGAATCAGCCTTTTTGGACTCCTGGAAAGGTTGCGTATGGAATTGATAAAGATCCGGGTTTCAAGGTAGATCAGTGATTTCAATCTGCTGTGTCTCCTCAGTGAGTCTTAAGAACAAGTCCTCAAGAGTGGCATCATCACCCATCTTCGCGCGCTCGTGCAGTTCATCCATCGTCCCCTCAGCAACGATAATCCCGTGTTGCAATATAATTATCCTGTCACAGAGCTTCTCAGCCGTATCCAACATATGGGTGCTAATAAGGATTGAGTTATTGTCTGCTTTGGCCTGAGATATTAAGTCTTTGAGCTCTCTTGCACCTTTGGGGTCGATACCTATCAGGGGTTCATCAAAGAGTAATACTTCGGCTTTGTGGATGAACGCGCATGCGATGGCCAGTTTCTGCTTCATTCCCTTAGAAAGGGACAATACGAAATCATCTCTCTGTTGATTCAACTCAAACAGGTTCAACAATCGATCAGCACGTTCCTCGAAACCGTCCAGCGTTCCATATGCCATAGCAGTAAATCGCAGGTGCTCGATTACCGTCAGCATCTCGTAAGGAGTTGGAACCTCCGGGACAAAGGCCAGGTGCCGTTTGGCTTCAGCTTCATTCTTTGAAAGGTCAATTCCGTCTACTTCAATCGTCCCTTCATTTGGCTGGACGATACCGGTGACGCATCGCAGGGTAGTGGTCTTGCCGGCTCCATTTGGCCCCAACAATCCCACTATCTCTCCATTCCTGACTTCAAAACTTACATTGTCAACGGCTAAGGTTTTCTTGTAGTATTTTACGAGACCTGTGACTTTAAGCACGTGTTATTGCCCCTTCTCAGCCTCAATCTCAGCCATAACAGCTTTAGCATCCTCAGTCATAATCTGCATCTGTTCCGGAGTCAGAGTAGTCTGTAGCTGCATTCCTAGTTTTATCATTGCCCTGCGATCTTCCTGGCTCATAGAAAATATCATTTCATTCTGTCGCGATACTGCTCTGCGAAGGGCTACCGGGTCACTCCTCATTAATACACTCATTACATTAGCCATATATCTAGGATCCATCTGCTCGGAAAGGTTGAGGCTTGCCAGGAGTGCTTTTTCAAGGTCTTCCGGGGACATGTTCATCAGCATGTCCATCTGCTTTTTTGAAAGCGCAACAAACTCGTCTACTTTGCTCTGATCTCCGGTTTTAGACGATACACCCAGGTCATTGGTTACTATATAAACAGGAACCAATTTGAGCTGACTTATCACTGCTGCATACGCAGTATCTACAGCTACTTTATCACTGGTATGTACTCCTGTCTGTCCTACAGAAGATTTACTGACAACCACATCCGGGAGTCCAATGCCTGTTGTCAATCGTACAATCGAAGCAAGCTTGTCCGGTTGTGAAAGATATTCAGAGTCAGCAGCCAGATAGACTTCACGCCACTGTAGTTTTGCAGCCGTACAAATATTGTCCAAAGCCTGGTCAAAGGACACCTTATTTAGGGTCAAGTCGATATTGCCACTTACAGTTGTTTCAATAACCAGTTTTTGTTTTGCCTGCTTAGCAACGGATTCCAGGACTTCGTTTACAGGCTGTGCCGATGCCTTTACAGAGACTGTTCCATCTTTGACCTTTTCAGCCTCCAGCTTAATCGGTTTGGCTGGTTTTGCTTTGTCTTTGGTCTGCGCAGACCAGGCAAATTGGCATACAGAAAATAATACAAGACATACACATACTGAAGTAAACCTAAAGAATTTCATCTGCAACCTCCACATCAACCTATGAACAAATAACCTTCAAGTGATATTATCATACACCTGTGAGCCAAATAATGGCAAAAATCTGAATGGGATAACTATGGATAGAATATGCGTCTAATATATATGGAAAAGAGTAGTCACACATGGTATAATCCGACTATGGCAACCTGTATTCTTTCATAGGTATTTCCTGATGCTATTCGGCGTCAGTTTTACCTATGCTATCCAGGTTGTACTGTAAATAGAAGAGACAAAACAGTTTAGGTGTATATATAAGGGGAGGAAGCAAATGAAGAAAGTAGCAGCGTCAACGGCTATCGCCGTTGTTCTAATATTTGCCTTCGCGTTTTCTGCAAACTGTGATGTGACTCCATTGAGAATTCTCAAAGAGCACAAGATCACTGTAGCAACCAATGGTGAAACAGACCGGTTAAGCAGATCTTTCTTGAACTGGAACTTTGCCCCAGCGAAGATTATATCTCTCTCACAGCTAATAACTGACAGGGATAATCTCAGGACGGATGGTGACGTACTCTTCATTATTGATCGGAGTAAGCCCATTAGTGAGGCTGAAGCTGCTCTGCTGCCTATGCCTCTGAGTGCCGTGGATCCCAGTGAGGTCTTGACTGCTGTTGTCAAAAAATCCATAGGTAACAAGCGCAACTATAAGAACGGCTGGCTAATCCTGGTTATGGCACCTAATCAAACATGGCTTGAGAAAGAACTCAATCTTATTCCAAAGGTTTTGAGTGCTAAGGTTACAGAACAGGTTGGTGTCCCTACAAAACTGCATTTCTATAATGTAGTTATGCTGGACATTGTCAGCACGATGGAAGAAGAGCTTTCAGCAAAATGGGTGGCCAATCAGCTGGATCCGAATAAGCAAGCCGTTGACCAGTCATTCTGCAGCATTGACTCCTGGGAAGGGGCATGTGGCGAAGGCCGCAGCCTTATGTTTGTAATAGACAGACAGAAGTCCAAAGCATTCAAAGACAAGATTAGTCCAGCTGTGCCTAAAAACATACGTGACTGGCTTAATAGTGAAGCCACCATGTCAGAGGGAGTTGCAGCTAAAGGTGAAGTGGAAATTGGGGGCAAGAAGGTAAAAACCTATGCAGTAATTGCTCCTTGTGAAAGACTCGTATCCAGAATGCTGACGAAGCACAAAGATATTGATTCTATTCCTTCAACAGCCGCCAAAATGCCGTTCAGCGACCTTTCGGATTATGGGCAGATGGCAGTTATCGTGCGGTTTTCAGATAGTTCAGTAAAAGCCAACGGCATGTTGCATGATTTTTCTAACAAAATGCTGTCTGCACTCTCATCTGCATCAACAGGATTTGAATCCAAGAGTTATCAAGACTTGAAGGAACTCCAGGTAGATAAGCTTTTTGGTGATACCAAAGGCATATCCAAAGACAATATTGGCAAGATAAGAAAAAAACTGAGCAACGCCAGAGGATTACTCGTCTTGAGTCTGGCTTCTGTGGGAGAACAGACCACATATGCTACCTTAGACCCGAAATTGATTACTGAGCCATATCCGGAATTCCCTACAGCTAAGCCTACTGAACCAACCCAACCGAGTTTGAGTGATCGCAAATACGGAATTATGGGACCGAAACTGTATACCGGGGCTAATGATCCCAACTATATACGTAAGACAAATGAATATTATGCTGCCAAAAGACAATACGACGAAGACATGAATAACTGGCAGCATGAGTTTGATGAATACGAAAACAAACGCAATCGCCATGAGATGGAGTGGACCGTTCAGGTTGACCAGATCGAGCAAGTTGAAGTTAGTGGTAATGTAGCTATTTACGACACCCGTCAGGAAAGTGACCAATCAGGAACAGTGGTCTTTTCAGCACCGATTAAAGGGATAGCCAAAAAACGTGAAGTGTTTAAAGAACTGCGACTAAAGGTGAGTGGAGAGAACAAACGTCCAAATGTCCCTAATCTTCCCGACGCAAAAGACGAAGTCGCCGATGAAACAATGCTTTCAGCGGCATTCGAAAACGCATCAAACATTGCGGTTAACCAGATAGTCGATTCATCTATACTCCCTGTAGACAAACTGGACAAGTAAGTCCGGCAATTTATGAGGCAGCTTATCCCCCTATTCTTCCATCAGAGAGAGAATAGGGGGATATATTTGTTTATGCTATCTTTTGGACGCTCTCCGGTCCGGTTTTTATATAGTTCTTGCTGCAATCTTTACAGGTAGCATTATCGCCAGTGAAGTCAAGGCTTGCTCCACACTCGCATGCCCAACCCGCAATCCGCCCCGGTACGCCCAGGACTAATGCATATGGAGGGACATCTTTGGTTACAACAGCTCCAGCTCCAATAAATGCCCACTCGCCAATGGTGATCCCGCAACGTATAGTTGCATTTGCCCCGATACTGGCGCCGAACTTGACTACTGTAGTGAAATAATCTGCACTGGTATTGCGCGGGTAGAAGCACCTAGGAGTCTTTACATTGGTGAACACCATGCTTGGTCCACAAAACACATAATCCTCAAGGATAACCCCTTCATATACAGATACGTTGTTCTGTATCTTTACAAAGTTGCCGATTTTTGAACCGGGTGCCACGCAGACATTCTGTCCCAAATTGCAGTTTTCGCCAATTTCACATCCGGACATTATATGGCTGAAGTGCCATATTTTGGTGCCGTTGCCAATCTTGGCGCCTTCGTCAATATATGCCGACTCATGTTTGAAATAGTCACTCATCTTATAATCCCCCCGCAGCCTGTTCCAAAGTGCGTATGACTTCCAGACCACTTACACCATCTGATATCGGTGTAGATCGGTCTCGTACACAGTCCAGAAAATGTTCAACTTCAACTTTTAACGGTTCTCCATTTCCCTGAAACACCAATTCGGATTCCGCTTCAATATTCTTAAGGTCCGGTCCAATACCTTTACCGTGATACATTACAGTCTGTTCCAGTTCATTATACACATACATTCCTTTAGTGCCGATTATGGTCATTGTTCGGTCTCTCTGCGGCCATAGCCAGGAGCAGTGCATATGAGTCTGTATGCCATTGTCAAAAGTCATGTGAAGGTATACATCATCCTCTATATCCTTCTGAACTACCTTCTGACCAATTACCTGCAGACTAAATGGAGTGCTGCCTACTAAATATTGGATTACAGCAACATCATGAACACCGATACTCCAGAGTACGTTTTCCACAGATCTCGCGCGCCCTAATCCGCATCGGGCCTGGTGAATAGAGCACAGTCGCCCAATTTTTCCTGCTTCGATAGAATCCTTTATCCAGCGAACAGCGCTCTGGTAAATTAACAAGTGTCCAACCATCAATATTAGACTCTGTTTTTCTGCCAGATGCACCAGTTCTTCTGATTCATCTACTGAGAGAGTCAGAGGTTTTTCGACAAACAAGTCCTTGCCAGCCTCTAGCAACTTCTTTGCTGTAGTAAAATGTAAAGACGCCGGAACAGCAATTAGTGCAGCGGGAATATCGGAGGCAACCAACTGCTCAATGTCGCTATACAGTGCAACATCAGGATATTGATCAACCAATGTAGCTCGCAGGCCATCATTAACTTCAACAATAGCAGCAAGCGCGTCAACCGAATACAGTGTTCGGATCAGGTTTTTCCCCCATGCACCGGCACCAACAACCGCAGCTTTCACAGCAGTACAATCCTCTCTCTATTGTATTTCACATGTTTTGTGGCATTTCTGGTGTCGAATACATACCTAGCATTACCTACAACCCATTCGTAATCAACATCTGAATTGTCAGTCAAAATAAGCACCAGGTCCATATTCCTCAGCAGTTCCTCAGTCAGCGGAATACTTTTCATACAAATGCCCATACTGGTAAACTCCGGGACAAACGAGTCATGGTAAACAATATCAGCACCATCGGTAGCCAGTTTCTCAATAACACCAATAGCTGGAGATTCCCGCCAGTCTGCCAGGTCCTTTTTGAAAGCAACACCCAGAGCCAGGATTTTTGACTTAGACGGTGCTATGCCCATCTTGTTAAGAATTCTCCAAGTCTTGTCCCTTACAAACTCAGGCATCTTGCGGTTGATTTCACCAGCCAGGGCGATAAAATGAGTGTTGAAGTTATATTCACGGGCTTTCCACTCCAGATAGTGTGGGTCGAGGGGAATACAGTGCCCGCCAACTCCGGGTCCTGGATAGAATGGCATTATGCCGAAAGGCTTCGTAAATGCCGCATCAAGAACCTCCCAGACATTCAAATCCATTTTGTCGCATAGCAGGGCCATTTCATTGACCAGGGCTATATTGACCGCGCGGAAAGTGTTCTCAAAAACTTTACACAGCTCTGCAGCTCTGGCATTGGAGACAGGCACAACATGCTCAATTGTCTGCTCATAGAATGCGACCGCTACTTCCAGCGAATCGGGACCTACACCGCCTACCACCTTATTGGTATTCTTTGTGGTGTACCTTTGATTTCCGGGATCAACCCTTTCAGGTGAATGCGCAAGGAAAAAGTCTTCATTGAGCTTTAGGCCGGACTTGTTTAGAAGAGGGAGCATTATCTCTTCGGTTGTTCCCGGGTAAGTGGTAGATTCCAGGCTTACGAGCTGACCGGGACGAAGTCTCTGTCCAACCTCTGCAGTGACACTCTCTACATATTGAAGGTCCGGATTGAGGTTGATATTGAGGGGAGTTGGGACTGCTATGACGATTACATCTGTTTCGGGGATTTTATCAAAGTCTGCGGTTGCCGTAATCAGGCCATTACCTACAAGGTCCTTTAACTCATCGTCATTCACATCCGAGATAAAGTTTTCACCCCGGTTGACCATGTCCACACGTTTGGAATTGCGGTCGTAGCCGTAGACATGGTAGCCCATTTTCGCTTTTTCAACCGCAAAAGGTAATCCGACATATCCCAGCCCGACTACTCCCACAACAGCTGATTTATCGCGAATCTTGCGAAGCAGTACATCTTTTACACTCTCTGCCATGATTTACACTCCAGTAGTCCAAATTTCATAGAATAAGATGGATATATGTTACTGAAGAAATCAAATACCCCGCCTTATTCACTAGCGCGCATTATTCACCATACTTTACTTTCGACCGGCAGTTGGGGCGAAAGTGAGTTAATCACGAATAATGCGCGCTAATAGAGCCAATCGTAAATGCTGCGGGTAATACTGCATGAGATAAAGTCACACAAACTCGGCTGAATTATAGCAGAATGATATTTTACAAGCAAATTGTGCGCGATATAAGCAGATACCCACAATGTTAGCTTGTTACACACTCTATGATTAAAAAATATTTTAATTTGTCTTGTTTATGAGTTACTTTGCAACCTGACTGTT
Source organism: Abditibacteriota bacterium (assembly GCA_942493375.1). Lineage (GTDB taxonomy): Bacteria > Armatimonadota > UBA5829 > UBA5829 > UBA5829. The sequence continues at coordinate 4,023,373 of OW818698.1, forward strand.
CAATGAGGTATTTCTGGGTATAGGATAAAAATGAGGAGTTGTTCATAATACGCGCTAGAATCCGGTATATAGTGGTATAATCTTTACACTCAAGATCCTCAGGTACAGGAGATACTATTATGAGTACTAAACCTACCGATGTAATACCTGTTGCCACTAGCCTTTACTTTCTGCCGGTTGAGACGAGAATACCGCTAAAGTTTGGAGCGGAAACCGTAACTCACATCACATGCGCGCGCGTCAAATTAAAAGTCCGCAACTCAGCGGGAAAGACTGCTGAAGGGTGGGGAGAGACACCTCTGAGCGTGTCCTGGGTATGGCCGGGGGCGCTGCAATATGAAGATCGCCAGCAGGCAATGATGGAGTTTTGTCAGGTGCTTGCTGTTGAATGGGCTTCGTTTGGAGAGTCCGGACATGCGATGGAAGTCGGGCATGCGTTTATCCAGAAAAAGCTCAGAGCACTGCTGGATACTTTTAATGCCGGGCGTGAAGGGCTTGAACCGATGCCTTATCTGGCATCGCTGGTATGTTGTTCTGCTTTCGATATTGCCTTGCACGATGCATACGGGATCGTAAACCATATTCCTGTCTACCACTCATATACCTCGAAGTATATGAACTCTGATCTTTCCTCTTATATTACACCTGCTGAAGACAGCAGCGTGTCATTCGAAGGCAAGTTTCCGGCTGACTATTTTGTTCGAACAGTGCCGGAGGAGCTTGTTGCCTGGCATCTGGTTGGAGGCAAAGATCTCATCCATTTCAGCGAACAGACGGGGGCTGAACCTGTTGACGGGTATCCTGTCCTATTGTCTGACTGGATCGCGGTAGATGGTCTCAAATGCCTGAAAGTTAAGCTCCGCGGAGATAATTCTGACTGGGATTTCGACCGGTTAGTGGTTGTTGGACAGCTTGCTCTCAAAGAAGAGGTTGATTGGTTGTCAGCTGATTTCAACTGCATGGTGAGTGATCCGGGATATGTTAATCACATACTCGACAGGTTGATGCTGGAATACCCCCGGGTGTATGGGATGCTGCTTTATGTAGAACAGCCTTTCCCGTATGAACTGGAGGAAAATCCCATCGATGTGCACAGTGTTTCCTCTCGTAAACCATTGTTTATGGACGAGAGCGCACACGACTGGCAGCTTGTAAAACACGGCAGACAACTGGGATGGAATGGCGTTGCGTTGAAAACCTGCAAGACTCAAACCGGTGCAATACTCAGTCTGTGTTGGGCAAAAGCACATGGAATGGGTCTGATGGTTCAGGACCTTACTAATCCCATGCTTGCGCAGATACCACACGTACTGCTTGCAGCACACGCAGGCACTATAATGGGAGTTGAAACTAATGCGATGCAGTTCTATCCGGATGCATCGCTGCCAGAAGCCAAAATCCATCCAGGACTATATTCAAGAACCGATGGAGTAGTTAACCTGGCAACTATCTCGGGAGCCGGTTTTGGATATCGCGAAGATGAGATAAAACGAGATTTACCCACCCCAGCAGTGACTGCAGGTGATTGGGGATAATACGAATACGGAGAGACCTATAAATGACGAACCGAGAAAGATACATATCCGCGCTTGAGCGCAAACCACTTACCGGACGGGTGCCGACATTTGAGTTGGTGTTTTTCCTCACAATGGAAGCATTCGGACTTGTACATCCATCTCAGCGTTCATATGCTCAATGGGACCAGATGGAAGCGAAAGAAAGACAGCTTCACCGTGAGCAATTGGCGGATATGTACATAATGACTGCTCAGAGATTTGAGCACAGTGCAATATTCATGCATCCGAATCCTGGAAGCTTTGAGGAAACGTGCAGGCTTATAGATATTATCCGGGAAAAGAGTGGTGATGAGTATTTCCTGATGATACATGGAGATGCTACCTACGGGATTCCTGATGGCAATGGAATGCTGGACTTCAGTTTCAGGCTGGTAGATGATCCTGATGGAGTAAAAGCCGAAGCAGACCACGCTGTTGATATGGCGCTGCAGACAGCCGAAGCATTCAAAAAACATGGTGGACTCGACGGCTTTGCACTGTGCTCTGATTACTGTCTTAACACCGGTCCTTTCCTAAGTCCAAATCAGTTTTCTGAGTTTGTAACCCCTTATCTAGCACGGTTGATAAAAGGCCAGCGAGATATGGGCTTCTATACAATCAAGCATACAGATGGTAATATTATGCCAATCCTGGATCAGCTTGTTGATGCTAACCCTCACGCTTTACACTCAATCGATCCGCAAGCCGGAGTAGATATTGCCGAAGTCAAGCGTCTGGTTGGAGACAGGGTCTGTTTGATTGGCAACGTAAATTGCGGATTATTGGACACCGGAAGTGACGAAGATGCAATTGCATCAGCCGAGTATGCGTTAAAGAGTGGAATGCCTGGTGGAGGCTATATCTTCTCAACCTCTAATTGTGTCTACACCGGAATGCGCCTGGCTAGGTATGAGATGATTTTGGATGTGTGGCGAAGACTTGGTAACTATCCGGAATAGGAATATGTTATAAATGAATTTTGTTGCGGTCGATGTTGAAACTGCTAATTGCAACCGGGCAAGCATTTGTCAGATTGGAATGGTCAGCTATGTAGATGGAGTTGAAATGGAACGCTGGTGTAGTCTGGTGAACCCGGAGTGTTGCTTCGAACCCATGAATATAGCCGTGCATGGAATCAGGGAATCAGATGTAGTGTGCTCACCTTGTTTGCCTGAAATTATCGATGAAGTCCGTCGTCTTATGGAGAACCGTGTCGTCGTATGTCATTCTTCTTTCGACCGCACAGCATTTGCTGGCGCATTCAAGAAGTATGACCTACCTGATCTTGACTGTATCTGGTTGGATAGTGTTAGAGTAGCTCGAAGAGCGTGGACTGAGTTCTCCGGGACAGGTTATGGTCTAAGAAATCTGGCAGACAAATTGGGAATCACATTCCAGCACCACGATGCTCTTGAAGATGCCAGAGCTGCCGGGGAAATACTAATCAGGGCTGTCCAGGATACCGGTATCGCTCTGGATGACTGGATACAGAGAGTAGAAAAGCCGGTAAAGTGGCAAAAAGCTAATGGCGTTATGCGACGATGATATCCACTTTACATATAAAACACTCCTTGTAATCGATCTATTGGCACGTTAATAAAAATACACATTTGCAGCGGAGGTGCTGTTTTGCTAAGAGGGTTTATGGACCATTGGGTCCCAACAGTTGATAGCATATCAACATTCTGGAAATCGGATATATCAGCTTGTAAAGATTTGATTGATGGACTTGCCAGTGAGGTAGCATTCAACAACTTTACGTTTTATACAAAATGGTATACAAACGGCATTAGTTCTGAACTGCAGTTCCTTCGCAATCATCCGGATTCCTCGAATGTCAGGACAGACAATCATTGGGGACGCGAACTTATAGATCATCTCCACAGCCGGGGTATGACTGCCGGAGCCATGCTGCAGCTATACACATACGAAAAAGGTCTGTGGGCGGATATGCCATCGCTGGGTGAATGGGATGTAAGAGGGTGTGCAGCTACAGATGCGCCATGTGTTCTGGCAGACTTTACATCAGACGCATATCCCTCCAAACTGGCGCAAATACTGAGAGAACACCTTATACTTTTCCCTGATCTGGACTATTTGTTCCTTGAGTTCGAAGGCATAATGCCGGAGATGGCAGTCAAAGCCTACGAAAATCATGCAGCAAAAGTTGGTGGATTGCCTGATCCAGTGGATGTTACATACCGTGAGCAGGATATTGCACTGTACAAGAGTATTGGGAATACTATAGACTTGAGATATTCAGTCGAAGCTCTTGATCTGTTCACATACTATATGAGGCGCAACCTGGAAACAGCTCAGGGAGTCTGTGATGAGCTGGAATATAGGGGGAGACTTGGAGTTGTTTACTACCCCCCCCAGTATGAAAGTCTATTTGTGCCTAATGCACTACCGGGAAATCGATGGCGATTATTACCCTGGTGTTATTTCGGTTGGACTCCTGATCCCCAGCAGAAAGCGGCAACGATGAAAATGATGCTGCATCATATGGAGGAGCAGTTGGCAGCAGGTCGCAGAGTATTGTATATTGGGGACGCTGCGATTTCTCCATGGGATACGGAGTCAATCGAGACGACACTACAGTTCTGTGAATCACATTTGATGGAGGGATATCTGGGTATGGGCAATCCTGTCGATCACACCGGTTTGCGGTGGACAGATGTCACGACAGAACAAGTCCAAAAGGTTAGAGATATTTTCGCTAAAGCCTGGAAATGAATACTTATATCTTATCTATTCTCCGATAGGAGTATTCCAAGCATTTAGAAACAGGAGTATGTATTGGGAACTAAAATATTTGTTCTTGCATTTGTTGCTGCTCTATTAGCAGTCAGTGCATCATTTGGACAGTCGGTATACAACAGCAGCTTAAATCAGAATGACCTGACAAGCTGGCAGCCATATGGTTCGGGGTGTCAGGTTAGCATTGGTGCAGATCCAGGTGTCATCGTTGCAGATTTTGATGATTCCAGCAATATGGAGTGGTGTAACAAAGGCTTTCGCAGATCTTTTCCTGATGGTATTGCCTGGGATAAGTTTAAATATGTCACTTTTGAATTTAAAGTATCGGAGGGGGTGGATAGTTTCCACTATCTCTTGAATGATAAAAAAGGCAACTGGTGGCAAGCTGTCAAGCACGGCCCTATACCTGCCGGGGTATGGTCTGTATTTGCCAGCAAGAAGGAAGACATAGGATTTGCCTGGAGTGATTTCGTCAATGTGACCTCCGCAGAGAAGACAGCAGACATTTGTGAAGTGTTCATATCTGCAGGTACATCAAAGGTTAACGCCGGCACCAAGATTAAATTTGAACTGAGAAATGTGGAAATCGGTAACACAGCACCAGCGCTGGTAAATGCCGAAGCACCTCCTGTGCCAACCAAGGTCAAGACCCCAAAACCGACTCCTTTTGCCCAGCAGTGGAAAGTCTCATCATTTAACAAGAACGGCAATATGGTTGTCGATGGAAAACCGTTCTTCCCACTCGGACTGTATAGTTGTATAGGCATAGATGAAGCTTCTGGAACTCACAAGGAAAGCCTTTACACAGGTGGGGTAACAGATGCAGACAACTTCAGACGTTTTAAAGACATCAAAGACGCCGGATTCAATATGTTGCAGACCTACACTATGCAGTTCTACGGTATGAAGGTCTCCAGGCCAGGCTGGTATCAGAAGGCAAATGGGGAAGTGATAGAGGAAACAACACCAGGGAAGATCCGACAGGGTACCATCAAGTTCATGGACCTTTGCCAAAAAGTTGGTCTAAAAGCAATTGTTGGAGGAGGGCAGCCATATTCTCTGGACAAGTCGCTACCGGTAAAAGGTAGAGCAAAGGCTCTATCAGCCCTCAAACAGCAGATAAAGGCTAATATGGCGGTTTGGAAGAACCATCCGGCTTTGATTGCCTGGTATTTGATCGATGAACCATCAACTATAGATTTACCAGTGCAGGATATGCAGGACGTTTATAGGTTTATGAAAAGCCAGGATACTAAACACCCGACATTCTTCCCTTCCTGTGCTGCAACCGACGTGAAATATCGTTATTCTATTGACATAATGGCACCTGATCCATATCCTGTTGCCAGGCAAATGCCATTGCATGTTATCGCAAATGATATGGACATACGCAAAGCTGCCCAGGTTGGAAACCCACCAATGCCGCAAGTCTGGGCAGTCGTTCAGATTGGTCAATGGGTAGACAATATCCGCTTACCAAGTGTTGAAGAGATGCGCTTGCTCTCTCTACTTGCCTTGACTCGGGATGCCAAAGGTCTGATGTTCTATGCACACAACAGCTATCCTGAGAGGGATCCTAAGCATTGGCAGGATATATCTACAGCTGTGAAGAGTTTGCATACGCTTTTCCCATATCTATTGGAGAAATCTCAGGTCCTTAAAAACTACAAATGCAACGAACCCAGGATAGATTCTATTTTGCGTAAGGGTTCTGGTAAATATACTTTAATAGCAGTCAACAGCACCCAGAACGCAGTATATGATCCTGTCGAAGTAGGTAGTGTTACGTTTGATCTCAGTAAACTCAATCTTCCAGCAGGAACAAAGGTTAGTGTGCTTGATGAGGATTCGCAGGGTAAATTGCAACTGGGTAGTCAAAGACGGATTTCTCTCACTAAAACGCAAAGTGGGTACGAGCTAACTGATAACTTCGCAGCTTTAGCTTCTCATGTATATTTGCTTAAATTGCCATATAACACTAAATAGCATAATTCGTGATTTGAAACAGGAGTAAAGATAATGAGTTACTATAAACTGATTCTTATTATCCTTGGACTAGCTGCCATTCAATTGGCTTTATGTTTACCATTATCTGCTGCTCCAAAGGGATCCAAATGGAAGATAGGCGAACCGATTGTTTGGTATTTTGCCGGGCCAGGATATTTCAACTATGTAAACGACCTCACTGTGTCTCAGCTTGTAGCTGGAGGATGGAATCTTGGATGGGCATATAGCCGGGATGAACTGGATGTCTATCACCGGCACGGCATGAAAGCACTGGCAGCTATTGAAAACATGAATATGAGCGATCCTGCTCAGGTTAAACTTCTCGATGCAAAATTAGTCTGGTCTGATCATCCTGCAACATATGGTTACTGGATATGTGATGAACCGGCCTCTGATAAGTTTGAGAACATAGGTAAGGTTGTAGCATACCTGCGCAAACACGATCCAACGAAGCCTGCAGTAGTCAACCTGCTTCCAGTATTAGCTGTCCCGGACGGTGATGCAGTTAAAGCTTACCGGGCAAATCTGAAGAAGTTTATAAATACCGTCAAACCTGACGTGCTCAGCTATGACTTCTACCCATTTATGGTCAAAGGGGATGGAGTCTATTATTTTCTGAATTTAATGCTGATGCGCGAAGCGGCAATGAAGGCTGGTATACCGTTCATCAATATCACTCAGGCAATCGCCCACGAAAACCTGGGATACCGGTGGCCGACTGAACCCGAAATGCGCTGGCTTAGTTATACGACACTTGCATACGGAGGCCAGGGATTATCCTGGTATATCTACAACGACCGTCTGGATATCCCCGAATTGAGTGGTTTCTTCGCAGATACTCCTGATAGTAAGATTCCTAAGCCAAACTACTGGTGGGTATGTCGTATTAACCGGGATTTTGAGGCTATTGCAACCGAATTACTCCCGCTTAAGTCTATTGAGGCTTATCATGTAGGGCCGCATGCGAAACTAGGAAATCTCAATGATGACAGGTGGAAATTCCTGAAGGCTGATATCAAAGTGGACGAAGCTGCCTACTGGAATCGGCTGGTTGAACGCCATATTCCATATGGTGGAGTTGCTCTACCAGCAGACAGCCCATTCAAAGTTGAGAATACCCACAACCTGTTGCTGGGGTGCTTTGGCAAGTCTGGTAAACAGATCAGCCACATGCTGGTAGTCAACCTGGACTACAAGGATCCTGTAACAACAGTAATAACCGGTCCTGGACCATTGGACATTTTCCATTCCCCCACACGCAAGTGGATACAAAGTCCTGAAGACAACAGAGCAAAATTGAACCTTACACCTGGTGGTGGAGTGTTAATCAGATTGAGATAGAATTAAGTTCTATAACTGTTTCAGGAAAGGTTGTTGTATGCGTTATTTACTGTTAATAATAACTGTATTACTGATGGCTCTACCATGTTTTTCACAGCCGTTTGCTACGTTTACTCCTGGGCAAGCCAATGGACTTGAGCTGATGGATGCTCCGGATGGACGCTTTGAGAGCTTGAGCTTTGAAGGCAGGGATGTAGTAAGGCTCAGTAAAGGAACTGTTCCTGAAAGCAGTTATCTGTATTTTCGTTTTTCAAAGCTTGTAAGGGACCAACTGGGTCCTGAAGTATATCTGGTGATATATTTCTATGATGACAATATGGGTTCTGTTGGATTGGAATACAACAGTGAGTCGCACGCATATACTCCGGGTGAAGGATTTTTTATAGTTCCATCAAATAGATGGGAACGTACAGTATTACATATAACAAATGCACAGTTCTCTGGACGCCAGAATGCCGGTGCTGATTTCCGGTTATCGGATATAGGTCGAATGCTGCATCTGGCAAAAATTGAAGTGTATTTCGAAAAACCTGACACTGTAGCATCTCTCGATAACGACAGGTTACTAAAATACATCAAGGCTAATCCTGTAGCCACTGACATGTTTTACACGTTCGGGAACGATGCAGATTCGTCTCGGGCTGCCTTCTTCAAAATGCTTGGGGTTACAAGTATAGAAAGCTACGTGAGCTGGGAATCAGTTGAAGGTGCAGGAGAGGGCAAGTGGGACTGGTCTAATTGGGATAAGCAGGTTGCAATTCTTAAGAATGCAGGTCTAAAATGGGTTCCATTTCTAATATTGAGCCCGGCATATTCGACACCAAACTGGTTCAGGCAATCAAAAGAGCATTTTCCATGCAGGTGTCTGGAGCATGGGACTGATAGCAAAATTGAATCACTCTGGAATCCGAACCTGCCTAAATGGATAGACCGGTTTATTGGAGAATTCGCAAAACGATACAAAGATTCCGGCGTTATTGAATCCGTGCTGCTGGGAATACAAGGTGATTTTGGTGAGGCCATATATTCCGTTAGTGGCGGAGGATGGACATTCAGCATACCCGGGGAATACCACAATCATGCCGGTTTTTGGTGCGATGACCCATATGCACTTGCCAGCTACAGAAATTTTCTAACAAAACGCTATAAAAGCGCCGCTGCATTAAATAAGTCCTGGAGAGAAAATTATACCTCTATCAATACCGTAGATTTTCCAGCACGTAGTGATAAGTTCGAGGAGTTCAAGAAAGCTGTTCCAACTGCTTCTGGTGGGACCAAGCGTCAGTGGATAGATTTTGTCGACTGGTATCGAGAATCGATGACAAACTGGGCTGACTGGTGGATGGGTATCACTCGCAAACACTTTCCAAATGATCCAATATACCTGTGCACTGGGGGAGATGCGCCTCCGGAACATGGTTCCAATTTTGCTGAGCAGTGCAGAGTTGCGGCAAAACATAAAGCCGGGGTCAGAATAACCAATGAAGCTTCTCATTATCCCAGCAACTTCATGATAACCAGATGGGTCGCATCTGCAGGCAAACATTATGGCGCTTATTTTGGTTTCGAACCTGCTGGAAACGAGGATGAAAACGGAATAATTGCCCGTATATATAACGCAACGGCATCGGGCGCCAATCAACTTCACGATTACAATCCAAATGTGATAAGTTCCAAAACGCGTTTGGAAACTCAGCAGAAACACTTCAAGTATCTGTTCCATGTTGAAAAACCGTTAGTGCCGGTAGCTTTGTGGTATCCCAATGTGGCCCTTACGGTGCAGTGGGGTGGATTCCTTGAGCAAGCAGCTAAGCTCAGAGACTATACGGATCTTGACTATATAGATGAGTCGATGCTCCGAACAGGTGCTCTCAAGCACAGCAGAATCCTGGTCATTGCCTACGGCGTTATTATGGAGCCTGCTGACGCCAAACGCATAGCTGCCTGGATGAAAATGGGAGGTCGAGTCATCGTGATGGATGTACCAAAGATCGTGAGTGTTGAAGGCACATTGCAGCCAGAGAAGACTCTGTTTGGCAATACTCCGAAAGGCCGCAAACTTGGCAAAGGTGCAATTATCAGAGTGAGTGGCTGGGACACACTTGCCTCTGAACTTACGAAGACCCTCAAAGAGCTTCAACTTCCATCCCCTGAAGTCAAGGAAGACGGTGTTTTCGGTACTCAGATTGGTGGCAACAGATTCTTCTTCTTGAATACAAATAATGTTGAATCCAAAGTGAATGTCAGATACAAGGGTAGTGATGTTCCTGTAGTCGTCCAACCATCGACAATTACTGATATCAAGCTTTAAATGGAGAAACCTAAATGAACAAGCTACTTGTCTTATTGATATTGCTATTCCTAACCACTATATCCGTTACAAGTTATGCGGATGATCACGCAAGGAAACCATTCCCAAAGGGTGTGTGGACAAAGAACAGCCTTTATAAGTGCTATAGAGCCGATTCAAAGATAATCCTGAATGGTGTGTTGGATGATGAGGCTTGGAAAAAGGCGCCTGTGATCTCGAATCTATGGCAGGCGGACTCCTGGGACTTTGCTGCTGAAAAACCAGTACCCGGTCATTTCGAGACTCAAAAGACCCGTGCCAGATTATTGTATGACGACAAATATATTTACATTGGAGCTGAACTCGATGACACAGATATACTGGGCATGACAACCGCGGACAACACCGATTTCGTAGAAGGCACTGACGATATATTTGAGGTTTTCTTCAAACCAGACCATAAAAAACCAGGTTACTATGAGTTTAATTTATATCCGACTAATGCTATGAGGGATTTATTCCTTGCAAAACGCGGTGCCGGTAGTTATTTGCGATATCAGGACTATAATTCAGGAATGCAGTCGGAAGTAAAATTGGACGGCACACTGAATGACTGGCACGATGTTGATAAAGGTTGGTCACTGGAGATGAGAATCCCACTGGAAGCGTTTAATGAGACTGGTGGAGGTCCAAAACCTGGTGACCGCTGGCAGTTCCTGGTAAGTCGTTACAACTATGCCTATCAGCTTCCCTATGGATCAGAAGTAGTCCAGATGGTTGCAATGTATAGGACAACATTCCACCTGTATGAGGCCTATCCAACTATTGAGTTTGTAAAATGAAAGGTATTCAGTATGCAAGATTATAGACTGGTCACTCGGCGCCTGTTCTGCGATTGGCAGATGCCTGATTTTCTGCCTGAGGTTTATCTGGACGTTGAGTTATTTGTAGATAAAATGGTTGAGATCGGCGCTATGTCGATAGACTTTTGCAGCAAGAGTGCATTTGGGAACTGTCTTTATCCCTCTAAAGTAGGATTTTCCAACAAAGCTATTCAGGGAGATGGAGATATCTTTGGCAGGATGTGCAATACGGCAAAATCCAAAGGCATTGAAGTATTTGCCTATTATAATATGCTTTTGGATGATGCTATGGGGGCAGTGCATCCGGAATGGATGCAGGTCGATCGGAATGGCAACCCTCTGGAATTTGAACACTACAAAATGTTCTGCATGAATTCCCCCTATCGTGAGCACGCATTTGCACATATGCGGGAAATCGCCTCGCTGTATCCACTAGACGGTTTCAACCTGGACATCCAGTATTTCCATGCGTCAGGTTGCTTCTGTGATTGGTGCAAAAGCAAATTCAGAGAACGTTTTGGATATGATCTTGATGTTGATAAATTCTCTGAGATGCAGAATTGGATTGATTTACATTCTTTCCAAAGGGATAGCCGCAAAGATTTTATCTGGAATGCAATGGATAAGGCTCTGGAGATTCGACCTGACCTGCTCTGGTACTGGAACCATTCAGGATTCTTCAATGATGATTCTAAACTAGATTCACGAGCAACAATACTTGCCACAGAAGTGCATCCACCTGATTATATGGGCAGCGCTGTCAAAGCGAAATGGATACAGTCCTCCGGTAAGCCTATCATGTTTTACATGCCGGAATCTATCGGCAGTTGGGGGCATTGGAGTATAACTACGCCAGGAACTCTTAAGGGAATGTGTGCTCTTGCGCTGGCACACGGGGGAGCAGTTACATGCAACCACGTTGCGCCTCCTTGCGGTGACTACAGGGGCAAGGTATCACCTGCTGTATATGAGTTACTCAGTGAAGTTATGGGTTGGATAAAGCAGCGAGAAGAACTATGCCAGGGTAAACAGACAGTCCCTGTCACAGCGGTTCTGCACTCAGCTGAAAATGTTGCGCTGGATGATGCATTCCGGTTGGCTGGAGAGAACGGAGGTTCTGTTGTTGCCAATAAGGCTCTGGGAATACAGAACTCTATTCTGGCGGCAACGGTCATGGTCGACAGCCATGTGCCTGTAGATTTCCTGTATAACGAGGATTCGCTGGATAGACTCAGCGATTATGAGGCATTAATTCTACCGAATGCCGGATATATGACAGACAGCTTTGCTGACAGAATCCGTGAGTATTCAGCTGCTGGTGGAAATGTTATCGCCACGTATAATACCTCTCTGCTGGATTCGCAGGCAAACGAACGAGACAATTTCTTGTTGGCTGATCTATTCGGAGCGGATTTCCGGAAATACTCTGATTATTCGCTGGCCTATGTAGACAAATTTATAGATGAGTTCGGTAATAAAATCCCGAAAATGCCGCTTCTTATGAAAGATGCGGACTACCAGCTGAACTCCCTGCATAGACCGATCTACTGCAGTTTGAGACCGGGAGCAAAATCCGTTGCTACATTTACGGAGCCGATAATTGAATCGGACTGGAAAAGTGGATACCACATCTATCACGACCACGCTCCTCCCGGTACATGCACAGGCTGGCCAGCGGTGATTATCAACCAATATGGCAAGGGTAAGTGCGCATTCCTGCCTTTCCCGTTCCTCCAGGCCTATGGAATGCAGCCCAACCCCTGGTACCGGCAGTTGATGTTGAATATACTCGGACATATGGGTGTTCCAAACAAAATCAGTTATGAGGCATCCCCAGCGATTCAATTGACGGCTACTCAGGATGACAAAGGCTGGCTGATCCACCTGATAAAGATGCTGAAAGAGACTAATTCGATGTTTCTCGATGAAGTAACACCGTCAGGTCAAGTAAGTGTCACTGTCAAACCAGGATGGCAGACAGGTTCTGTGGTTAACGCTGTGACCGGAGAACCAATAGCTTTTAGTGGTGAGAACGGAACCGTCAGCTTTACTGTTTCCGGAGTAGCAGATTACGATATAATCAGGATAAACAAAGGCTGACTGCATACGATCTATATATAGGAATTTCATACCTGGCAGGTTGTTTTCGACCCGCCGGGTATTTTTTGTGCCTGGATAAAAATATTTTTCTAAAAACTGTTGACCACTAGTAGTGAACAGGGTATAATATCAGATAGAACATATGTGCTATCTGCTGTAGAGGGAGGTAAGTGTGATGCTGATTTGGTCGGAATGCAGGAGAAAACATTTGGCACGAGTACATAAAGAAAGGATGGCTGACAATCTACTCAGGTCTGCAGGAGCAATTTGTTATTACGGTGGGACCTGGACCCAGGCACAACTGAATAGGAAGATCAGAGAGCAGGATAGTTATCTGCCGGATATCGAAGTTAAGAACTGCTGTGATGCAGATGACATGGTTTTCAGTTCAATGTACACTCGGTTGGCAAAAGCAGCAAAATTAAACCCGCTGTATACCGAGGTGTTTCAAATGCACATCAATGGGTTCTCAGGAAACGAGATCAGCCGGGCTCTGAAAATCGGTCGACTCAGAACATTTAGAATCGTCTCAAGATGCAAGTATAAACTGCAAAAGGTATATCAATCGGATCCATATGCAGGTTGGTACAACGTCTATCTTAGTGAGATCAATCGGCATTAGGATTGAATGTTAAATGCACGTATGCGTATTCCGTTCATGCTGAGTAAGCACGAACGGAATACGCTGACAGTTATGTTATTATCGAATACTAACCCGCATCGCCATATGCCTGGATGAGTATCGCCTTAAGTTCCTCTACCAGGGGATACCTGGGGTTGGCGCCAGTGCATTGGTCATCAAATGCGTTCAAGGCCATTTCATCCAGCCTGGCAATATACTCAGCCTTGTTGACTCCAGCTTCAGCAAAGCTGCCCGGAATATGCAGGCTTTCTCTCAGTTCATCAATTGCTTTCGCCAGACTCTCTACTCCCTGTTGAGGAGTATCAGCTGCTAAGCCAAGGAAACGTGCAATTTCCTGATATTTCTTGTCAGCTACCGGATATTCGTATTTCGGATATGCCGTATATTTAGTTGGAGTTGCCGCATTGTAACGAATCACATGCGGAAGCAGGATCGCATTTGCTCTGCCGTGCGGCACATGGAACAGACCTCCGATTTTGTGTGCCAAGCTGTGATTTATGCCCAGGAATGCATTAGTAAATGCCATACCGGCCATACAACTTGCATTGTGCATCTTCTCACGTGCTTTCTGGTTTTTCGGGTCTTCATATGCTATCGGGAGATACTTGAACAATATCTTAGCCGACTGCAGCGCAAGTGCATCCGTATAATCACTTGCCAGCACCGATACATATGCCTCTACTGCATGCGACAGCACATCCATTCCTGTATCTGCTGTATCAGACCTTGGCACCGAATACGTCAGCTCCGGATCGAGAATGGCGATATCCGGTGTCAGTTCGTAGTCTGCCAATGGATATTTGATACCGGTCTCACTGTCTGTTATAACAGCGAATGCGGTAACTTCCGAACCTGTTCCGGAGGTCGTCGGTATGGCCACAAATATCGATTTCTTGCCCAGATGAGGGAACTGCATAGCCCTCTTTCGTATATCTACAAACCGTAGAGCCAGGTCTTCAAACTTGATGTCCGGATGCTCATAGAACAGCCACATTCCTTTGGCAGCGTCTATGGGAGAGCCTCCTCCGAATGCCACAATGGTATCCGGCTGGAATCTGCGCATTAGTTCAACTCCCCGATAAACGGTCTCTGTGGTGGGATCTGGCTCAACCTGGCTGAACACAGCCGTCTCCACACCGGCCTGGGCTAAATAGTCCTCGACCTTTCGAACTAGACCAAGCTTTACCATCGTGGGGTCAGTGACGATGACCGCACGACTCCGCTTGATATTGCGCAGATATTCCAGACATCCTTTTTCGAAGTAAATCTTGGGTGGGATTTTGAACCACTTCATATTCACACGTCTCTTGCTCTGTCTCTTGATATTCAGAAGGTTCTTAACAGTTACATTCTCGGATGTCGAGTTGCCTCCAAAGGCTCCACACCCAAGAGTCAGAGATGGGTCCATCCGGTTGTATATGTCTCCAATCGCGCCAAGGCTGGTAGGGACGTTCTCAAGAATCCGGCTGGTCTTCACTCTCCGTCCAAACTCTGCTATAACCACCGGATCACTGGAGAAAATACCTGCCGAGTGTCCCATTCCACCAAAATGTACAAGAGCATCGCAGATATCTATAGCCTCTGTCGTGTTCTTTGCTCTATAGAACCCCAGTATCGGCGAGAGTTTCTCTCTGCTGAGCGGTTCTTCAGGTCCGACGCATTTTAGTTTAGCAATCAATATCTTGGTGCCTTCAGGAACAGTAAATCCAGCGATCTGAGCAATCTTGCCTGCGGGTTGTCCGACCACAGCACTGCTCATTGTTCCTTTTGCTTCATCAATCGCCACTCTCTGCGCCTGCCTGGTTTCATCGGGATTTAGAATGTAAGCACCCTGTGCTTCAAATCTCGCCAATACAGTATCGGCAATCTCTTCATCGACTACTACCGACTGCTCCGAAGCGCAGATTGTACCGTTGTCGAAAGTTTTCGAGAGAATTATGTCATTGACTGCCATATTGATATTTGCAGTCTTTTCAATATATACAGGCACATTTCCAGGTCCCACCCCGATAGCAGGTTTGCCCGAACTGTATGCAGCCCTCACCATTCCTGCTCCGCCAGTTGCAAGTATCAGAGATACTCCAGGATGTTTGATCAGGGCATTGGTATTCTCAATTGAAGGCACGCTTACCCACTGCACACAGTTTTCCGGTGCACCAGCCGAAACTGCAGCATCAAGCATTATCTTCGCCGCCGCGGCACTCGAGTTCTGGGCTTTAGGATGGAACGCAAAGATTATAGGGTTTCTGGTCTTTATAGCAATCAAAGCCTTGAACATTGTAGTAGAGGTCGGGTTGGTTACCGGGGTAATTGCCGCGATAACTCCCACCGGGTCAGCAATCTCTACGATACCTTCCTCAATGTCTTCAGCAATTATTCCAACGGTCTTCTCGTCCTTGATGTCGTGATAGACATATTCGGTGGAGAACAGGTTCTTGGTGACTTTGTCTTCAAACACTCCCATCCCGGTCTCATCTACAGCCATCCGGGCAAGGGTCAGTCTTTGTGCCACGCCGGATAAAGCCATTGCCTTTACAACTGTATCGATTTGGACCTGGTTCATGTTTTCCAGTGCAGTCAGTGCAGTCTGGGCTTTACCAACCAGGTGATCGATTTCAGTCATTTCGCTACCGGACTTAAGTGAAATCTCGGGCGCCTTGCATGCGCTGGTAGGTTGGGGATCAATCTGTGTTTTGATTTTCGTAGCAGCCATTGTCTGAATCCTCCTGTGTAGTTGGCGACATAAAAAGTGTCTGATTGTTACCAACCTAGTCGCTCCGTGTATATCGATAAAGCGCTATCGTTAATAACATAACAATAATATTCCACTTTTTGCTTTCTGTCAAACTAAAAAAAAGACGGGTAACATTTCCGGAGAAATATTACCCGTCTTTTTCTATTCTACTGATAAATGAAAGTCTCTACAGACTGACCAGACTAGAATTTCATAACCTCGAAAGCCTGGGCATACAGCCAATGCCCGAAATCGTTAGGATGATTGATGCCCAATATCGACGGTTGATCTTTGCGTTTGAGGACCATTTGCCAAACGCTGTAGACATCCGCATATGCACAGTTGGCTTTAGAAGCAGCTTGCCTTGCTGCCTCTGCATATTGTCCCATCCGGTGTGATCCATAATGCCAGTCTTCATTAGGCGGCATTGTAGAGAATATGATTACATCGGCGCCTTTGCGCTCTCTGATCATCTCTACTATGGTAATCATATTGGCCTTGAATTTGTCTACTTCAACGCCGAAACCAGGCATGTTGTGGTCATTCATTCCAAAACCAACCAGGACCAGGTCCGGTTTATCAACTGTTCCGATATACTTATCAAACCAGTCTACTCCCTGCTGCGATGTATATCCGGATATTGAGGCATCTGCGACTTCTATCTTTGATTTAGGAAATCTATCCTGGAGGAACTTGCCATATATTGCCTGAAAGCGCAGATCAGGTTCAGAAGCTTCTCCACCAGCAGAAATACTGTCACCATAGGAAACTATTTTGAATGGACCACCACCTGATTCCAGTTTTTTGCGCACATTTGCCATATACTTGGTCTGATCATTGGTCATGGCAAATGTCTTACCATTGGTTGTCTGATAGTCCACATAGACAAACCACTGGCCATATGAAAATGCCGGATAGTCGCCGTGCTTGAAGTCGACAACCCCATACCAGACATTTTTCGAGTAGTCAGGAATGCGCGAAGTTGTTGTGCGAGCTATCTTTCCCTTTGCATAGTCAACCGTATAATCAGCACCTTCAACATATTCTATACTACCGGTTTTTCCCTTCAGGTAGGTGCTGCGCAATTCTAGACTGCCCTTAACGATATTATCAAAGCACAGGTTGCTTGGATCAGTTTTAGCTAGAACCAGGCTATCTCCGGCTATATTCATCTTCTTGCCTTTTGTCATTCCAGATCCTCCAGCCAGACATATTAGAAAACAGACTATTATTAGCAATAGTGATATTCTCATAAGTTACCTTTCATATTACCGTTACTGCGAAGACGAAGCCAGGAAGTAGCATTCTTTTGCATACGCAGTGTGATACTGCTATCACCTTGCTTGATTATGTCAGCGCTGATAGCTTCGGCCTTGACTCCAACGGGCAAGTTGACGGTGACCAAGCCTTCGGGACCTTGGTGAATGATCAAGAATTGGCCATCTGTCTGTACTATTTCATCGCCGCGAGTCCATATGTGAGCTCCTGCCTTTTCGAATAGGGTTCTCAGTAATGAAGACGAAACGCTCAAATCACCTATGAATATGCTTTGGTGTTTGTTTACCAGTTTTCTCGCCGCTGAGGTAGTGTGGTCACTCTGGTATATCCCAAGTGTTTCAGCTTTGGGATCATCAACAATGAATCGAGGTGACACAGAAGCGTTCTGACCCCAACTTTGTCCAGCCATTGAACCAACGCCGATGCTGCCTTGACTACCTTCTATACTTTTGACTGCTATACCCGTTGTCCTTTCTATTGAGGTAGTATTAAAACCTTGTGGTCCAAATGACCCAGGAGCATACAGCCATATAGCTGTGGTCTTTTCCATGTCCAATCGAGTGAAAACACTTGTTGATTGCTTGCTTGTCAACGCATATGCGTTGGGAAACAGGTAGACCTTACATTTGGGTACGATGCCGTTGATGAAGTCGTCAAGTGTATAGAATCCTACAGTGGTTCCTGTCTTCATCGCCTCATTGCGCAATTGCATCAAAGGCCAGTAGAAGCCGTCCCAGTCGCTCTTTACGACGGATTTTGAATACTCATCCACAACTACAGCAACCTCTGGTCTGTATGGTGATGGATGGGCTTGAACTTCCTTCAGAAGCTGTGAGCGTTGTTCCATAATGCGCCAGAGTTTCGGATCTTTGAATGCTCCTGCTCCCGCAAGGTCCATCCACCAGGTTCCAGTACGATGGGTTAACAGAGCACCGAAATTGCGATCTAGTATACCGATGGTCTCATCGAGATCGCGGGCCTGGTTTGGATAGAATATCGAGGAGTAGAGTGTGGTTTTGTTCATATCTATCAGGCTTGTGATCGTGTCGTCCTCGTTAAACCACAGCTTCCCATGTGCGGTGATGGAATCCACAGGAGACATAAAACCTCCGGGTTCACCACCCATTCGACCTACATAGGAGTAGGGGCTTCCGAGAATATCGACATCAGGACAAGCCAGTACCTTATCCAACCGGCTGTGACTACTAAAACTCCCACACAACTCGAATGTGTAACCATAGAAGAATGCAGTCAGTTTTCTACCTTTAGTTTCCTTTTTGACCAGCTTTGCCCAGTCCAGTATGCGATCGCTCGCAATATCACTGCAGTATCTTCCAAAATCCAACCAATCCTGCTCTTTCGGCACCGTGTAGAACATCTCAATGTCCTCACCGCCTCGTGCTCCATGCATTGGAAAACGTCCCGGTTCGAATGTAGGAATACCCGCAGTCTGCAAAGTGATATCCGGTCGACCCCAGGCTGTCTGCAGAGCCGAATTGGTCTTATATGTGATAAGCAACCACTGCCGGAAGCGTTGTGCATTGGCGGAACTGTAGTCCGGCCCCTTTTCACGATAGCTGTCTGTGAACATTTCGTGCTCGGGCCCACCCAACTGGTAGCAGATGACACGGTCTTTGAAGGCGCCTGATTCCAGGTGGCGGATATCACCGATGAGGTGCTTATCAGATAACCCCCAGAAGTATTCTGATGCCATTGATATATAGTGGCTGGTGCCATCGGAAAACTTCGATATATTATCTGCGGGAATTTCAGACCATTCTTTCCAAAACGGCCAGGGACCGGGGTACATTCGTAGAACGAAAACGGCCTGTGGGTCGATGTTGACTATTGTCTGCATAAAGCTGTCGCCCCGCGAATAATCGGGTTCCTGTGTGTTTTCAGAACGACTGACTCGATAAGGGAATGAATAAATGTGAACGCCAGACTCGCCTGCAAGTGCTACTTGGGCCTTCATATACTTCACCGATAATTCGCCAGGTATGTCGGTATTTGGGAAGAACATTATTGGGAGGATGGGTTTCCCATTGATTAGCAGCCGTGGCACGCCATTTGTCATCTTCACTTGTGCAGTTTTCACCGGCACAAATTTGCCGATTGAGGTTGTATCTGCAGCGGAGACGATGCAAGAGAGTGACCAGATTATAAGAACGAGCCAGATTCGAACGAATGAGGATGTAGCTAGTTGAAGCTGTATACCAGATTGCAATCTATGTCTAACTGCCAAAACGTGTACCATTCCTTTAATCTAAGCTAAAACTGCATAACTTCAAATGCCTGCTCAATAAGCCAGTGACCAAAATCGTTAGGGTGATTACTGCCCGATATCGAGTGCCGATCTTTTCGCTTGATTTATGTAGCTATTTATATGTTCTGAAGTAAAAACCATACCAGGCAAAATCAATTGGTTTGATCGGCATCCATCCGGCACCATCGTAGCTCATAAGAGTATCTGCAGGACGCTCCATCCATGGATTTACACCGCACCATCTGGTTTGGTCTGAATATGCTGTTTCGGTCACAATCCAGTAGATTTTATTAGGATCAATATCAGTTATAAGTTTATCGAACCTAAAGATGGTAGTTCCACTGGTAATCCTGGATTTCGCACGCCCTGCCACACGACCTCTGGGATTATCTTCCGCAATACGAATGGACAATTCTTTAGGGTCATTTGCCCAATTATTGATCCTTAGTGATACCGCAGACAGAGTTGTTGACTTTGGTTTGAATGGCTGTGCCAGATAGGTCGTCATACCCAGATCAATAGTTTCTTTTGGCTGTTCAACATCGACAATTTCCTGGTTTGAGAGCAGCACTTCCTTATCGTATGTAAGGCCATCGGCAAGTATTACTCTCATCAAAATTTTGTTTCTGTCTTTATCGGAGAACTGACCGGATGTACGTGTGAATGTAAACCTGTTCTCAGAGGAATTCACCAGTTTCATAGGTTTCTCTGGTTGATCTGCCATTACTGTTATTGACTTTACATTTACTGCACCCTTGTTGACAATAATCCTTAGAACATCCAGTTTGTTTGAATCGCTTCTATCCATCGCAAAGGTATAGTCCTGTTCAATCTCGGGTGTAAAAGACATGGGTATGGCTGTTACAAAACCTGATGACTTCTCAGTTGCAACTATCGTGAAATTCTGCTCATTTGTCTTGAGAGGTTTATCGAGTGCAATGGGAAATATGATCTCTTTTGCTTCCCTGCTGTTCAAATGTAAAGTCTGGACAGATTTTATAAACTTGAGATCATTACTACCGGTGCAGCTGATATTTATAGACATCAATCTGGTAAATGGATTTACAATTGATATCTTAGCGTAGGGATACTTTTTGCCTTTTATGCTTACTGTCTTCAGAGTGGATGGGAAAGAAGCAGCTTTTATCAAGGGTTTGCAGAGTTCAATATCGTTAATATTATCTATGTAGAAAAATTGTTCATTCTTAAGTGAAAATATTGCTACACCATTGATAGTCTTGAGTTTTACAGGTGTCCCTCCAGCTGGAGGAACAAGGCAGATTTCTTTTGAACCTGTGCGAAGGGTTGCTATTAATGCTTTTCCCTTGCCATAGATTGTGCCGAACTTTTTGCCATTTGAATCACGAATTAAATGGATAGACATTTCCGGTCCTGCGGTAATTGTTTTTATAAATGTCGCTCCAGCAAGACGATTTGAAACAATGTTCATCGCTGCAAAATCCGGTTTAGGGGAGAAATCGACATTTGCTATACCTAATCTCAGTCCGTTCTCCCCAGGCCAATCTCTAAGGTCAAACTTGAACAAAGCACCTTCACGCATTCTTCTGTCCATCGTGAACCATAGAATGTACATCTGTGCAAGCTTATCAGGTCCAGCTACATCAAATTCCGTTCCCATCACAGGCCCATTGAATCCGCCTTTATCAAGTGCCTTGAGGATTTCTTTCATTGGAGGCTCAAAAGTAAATGGTTCAGTAGCATACGGATGAAGATCAAAAACATCAATGTATTTGGTGATTCCGGCTTCAATCAGTCCTTTTTGCCAGGGAACATCCATACCCGCTGACCCACCGAGAATCAATTTTACTTTCTTACCGGATTCCACCACACCTGCTTTTGCATCTTTGGCATAGGCATCAATATATTTCTCTGGTGTTATACCACCAGGAAATCTGGCACCAGAACAACCGATAGGATTAGGTTCATTCCATACCTGCCAGTAGGGAATGGTATCGCCATATTTTAAAGCTATTGTTTTAAATAGCTCTCGCCATGTATCACCTTTGGGTTTTCCGAGGGTTTGTCCGGTTTCGTTGCACGCCCACTCTGGGAGGCCTTCAACTGCGGGTATAACTATGAACCCGGCCTTACCTTCAGCTAGATATCTCTTATATACCTCATCACTCCATTTTCCAGGCTCTTTCTCAAATCTCTCCCAGCGAAATCTGTCTCTTAAATAATACGCACTCGAGTATTTTGCAATTGCCAGATTCTTATCAAATGATTTCCTGGCATTTTCAGGACTGCCGCTCGAATATATTCCGTCATCTCCGCCAATATGAGCATCCAATCCAACCACACTCGGAATATTCTTTCTTCGATATGCTATGAGAAAAGATACCGATGATTTGCCATTAATGGCTATATAATATCCAGCAGGCAATCCAGCCAACATTGTTTTGCCATTTGCACCAATTCTGAGGGTTTTCATTGTTTTCCCGCTAGAATCCTTGATGATAACCTTAGCTCCCGCTTCATCAAGCACATTTATACTCTCACCAATATAGCAATATGGTAAGTTTCCTTTCCCTGAAACCTTTAATGCACTTGCAGCAGATGAAAACAATACACCGGCACAAATAATGAAAAGAAATATTTGCCTGAAATTCATTTACTACCACCTGTAGGATTTTTATGCCACCTTATAGCTGAGATACAAATACTGAACGGTTTTATATTGGTCAAGCAAGTATGTATTTACCTGACATTCATATAATACCAGAGAATTGGATAAAGGAAGATATAGCAGGGAGAGAAGTATTAGTAGCTAGTAATGTTAGCATGTTGTGGTGGATACGTGTGCGACTAACAGAAAATCAGATTTAACATGGATATGCAGGATTCACAGCTAATTTAAGTGGTATTTCCACTATCCTGTACATCCTGTTTATCCATGTTAAATCAATATGAAGCTGTTTAAGTCTAGAACTTTACAGCTTCAAATCCCTGTTCGTATAACCAGTGACCGAAATCGTTGGGGTGGTTGATGTTGTTGCCTAGTAGTGACGGCTGATCTTTACGCTTAAGCGCCATCTTCCATACATCGTAAACATCGGCATAGCCGCATTTGGATTCCTGCGCAGCTTCTTTTGCAGCCTGAGCATACTCGCCCATCCTGTGTGAACCATAATGCCAGTTCTCGTTGGGAGGCATTGTTGAGAAGATAAGAACATCAGCACCCTTGCGCTCTCTCAGCATTTTCACAATGGTTATGAAGTTTGCTTTGAATTTATCTACAGGGACTCCAAATCCAGGAATATTGTGGTCGTTCATACCAAAACCAAGCAAAACCAGGTCTGCCTGTTTTATATTAACCATGTTGTATCTGGGGTCATCAAACCAGTCAATTCCCTGTTGTGAAGTATATCCGGATATTGAGGCATCCACAACCTCTACCTGTGATTTTGGGAACTTGGCCTGTAAGTATCTACCAAATCTTGCCTGGAAACGCAGATCAGGTTCCGAAGCCTCACCACCCGCTGCAATACTGTCTCCGAATGAAACCACCTTGAATGGTCCGCCTGCTTCGAGCTTCTTGCGGACATTAGCCATGACTTTGGTCTGGTCATTGGTCAGCGCAAACACCTTACCATTTGTTGTCTTGTAATCCACCCAAATGAAGAATGGGTGATTGGAGAAATTGGATATTTTGCCGTGGTCAAAATCGACAACACCATACGAACCGTTAGTCGAATAATCGGGGATTGTGGAGTTTGCTGTGCGGGTTACTGTGCCTTTTTTATAGTCCACCACATAGTCAGTACCTTCTTTATAGACTTTAGTACCTTCTTTGTCAGCGCGGAAATTAGTTCGGATAACCACACTGCCTTTGACTATCTGATCGAAACATAGAATGCCTGGAATAGTCTTTGCCAGAACCAGGCTCTCTCCCTTGATTTCCATTTTTTTGCCCTTTGCCATAACAGAACTGCCAACGAGGCAGATCATAGCATAAGCCAATGTCAAAAATAGTAATGATGCTTTCAAGTAATTCACTTTACAATATGCCTTCTTTCAAAAGAGTTTGGGTTGAGTGGAGGTGATGTTTTTCAGCACCTCAAGTAAGTTTGTGGTAATCGCCTTTCTATTTGTTATTCTGTGTTGCCCTTTTCATAAGTGCTTCAAGATAGGTTTTATCCATGCGGCTTTTGGCGAATTCGGTGAAATCGCACGGTGTCATGTCGGCGAACTCTGTGAGTACACGTACTGTAAAATCAGCTCCGGCCTTTTCGGGGTCAGCTGGTCCAAGGAATTTGTTGCCAGGTGCATCTCCCTTCACACGGTAGTTCTGGTAATTATATAACCACTGATGATCAACGGGAATGCGTGCCCGTTTGACGCGTGCAAGCAAGACCTGATTATCAGCCACTGCAGCTTCTGCTTCCGTGAATAGCTGGGTTGCGCGGTTCATATCATCCAGGCTGGCCCAGCTTGCATCGGCGCTTCCAGGCCACATTCTGAGCGTCACATTGCTGGCTGCTGTTTCGAATATATCTATCACCTTGCGCAGTTCTGGTGCTGCCTTGCCATAATAACCTTTTAGAAATTCGTCCATAATGGCATTTGCATTTCGTGACGGGTCCCAAAGCAAATGCGCTGCAAGGTATGTTTTCAGTGCGGTGAAATAACTGATAGCGACCGTTTCATCCTCAAGGAATACGCCAACAGCTCTATTGTCACGGTATGTACGTATATCAGGACCTATCGTATGCAAGTTTGGGTGCGGCGCAAGAGGACCGCTGTAATTCAAATAGTAGTCCCAGATCATTACATTTGCGCCGATACTCGACCAACCTTTGAGGCCATCCATCATCTGTTTATTCTGTTTACTTTTCAGAGGCTGAAAAAAGCTTCTGTTATCAAATGCAACTTGCATTACAACGTTCTTACGCGGACGTATATTTTTAGGAGGTTTCATGGAATACTGGTAGGCTAGAGTCAAGACATAGAAGTCCGGAAACTCTTTTTCTACCATTTCCGCCACTTTATTTACACCGTAAAGCAGAGAACCAGACGGTGAACCTTCGGTATCGTCCAGAGCTTTGCACTTAGCACATTGACACTGGATTCCATTGTCATTTTGAGTTAAGGATACCATTCCTAATCCGGGCTGCTTTCGGATCTCTGCCAATACATTTCTGGAAAGCTCCAGAAGCATATCGTCATTTGTCATGCAGAGCTGACCGCCATCATCTGCACGTTTGCCATCGATCTCGCTGTACCATTCCGGGTGATCCTTGAAATATTTGTCGGGTGGTAGGAATGGATAAAAAGTATGGCAAAAGCCTAAAGGCATCAGGCTGCCGCCGAGGTTGGCAGGTATCCCTGTTCCATGGCCATTATTACGCTGTCTTACGGCAAATCTTACCTTGTCCCAGTCTTTCACACCTGCATCCGAGTCATCAAGTCTCCAGTGGCTTACTACATGATGGACCATACTCCAGCTGTATACTTCACGGAAGCGGAATTGTGGTACATAGCGCACATTCAGTGGTTTGATTGTCAGGTCATGTTTGGGTGGTATATATTCTTCGGTGTGCGTCCACCAGCGAACACCTGCTTCACGTTCGAGGAACTCATATACAGCATAGAGAGTTCCACGTCTGCTGCCTACAGCACCGGTAAGTACCAGATGAGGATAGGCAGTCTTTATAACGATTCCATCGTCCCCGAGTTTTGCCTTATCAATAACCAGTTTTGGCAAGATGGCTTTAGCTGCACCCGGACCAACTGCGATGGTCGGTCTGTTGGCGGTTTGCGCCGGGGACACAATTTGGAATTCGGCCCCAGTGATTTTTTGAAGGTAAGCAGCCAACTCAGACGCTGCATTTTTTTCTGGCAGTGAGGTATCAGATGCCAGTGAGATTATATAGTTTGTCCTGGTTGCTTCAGACAACCGTAGCTCAGACATGGCAGAGGCAACACCAGACCCAGCCAGTAACAACACCGAAATCAAGCATATTAGCAAATGAGTATAACTTGTCATTACAATGGCCTTTGCCTATTACATTGGATAAAAGGTGACGGAACCTCATTGTTCTGAACAGATTGTCAGTCAAAAAGGCTCCGTCTTCTCATACTAGAACTTCATGGCTTCAAAAGCCTGCTCATACATCCAGTGCCCGAAGTCGTTGGGGTGGTTGATGTTGTTACCAAGCAACGAGGATTGGTCTTTGCGTCTGAGGACCATATCCCATGTGCTGTAAACATCTACATACGCGCATTTTGCTTCTGCAGCAGCCTGTTTAGCGGCTTCGGCATACACACCCATCCTGTGGGTGCCATAATGCCAGTCATTATTGGGAGGGAAACAGGAGTAGATAATACAATCTGCACCTTTAGTCTCCCTGATCTTATTGACCTGCCAGATTAAATTTTCTTTGTATTTCTGGGGTTCTACAGAGCCTATGTTGTGGTCATTCATTCCCCAACCGATAATCGCCAGGTCGGCTTTATCTATCTGTCCCATATATTTTTTGTCATCAAACAGGTCAACGCCTGTCTGTGAAGTATATCCGGAGATAGAAACATCCTTGACTTCAACCTGGGCTTTGGGGAATTTTGTCTGCAGGTATTTTCCAAATCTCGCTTGGAATCTTAAATCGGGTTCTGAGGCTTCTCCACCGGCTGTAATGCTGTCGCCGTAGGAAATCATTAGGAAATGACCACCTGCTTCAAGTTTCTTTTTGATAGCACCAAGGTACTTGCTCTGGTCATTCGATTTCGCAAACGGTTGACCATTGGTTGTCTGATAATCCGCCCACACAAAGAAAGGATGGTTGGAGAAACCAGGGAACTTGGTATGATCAAAGTCCTTTATTCCATACAGGATATTTGTTGAAAAATCTGGTATACGGGTGCTTTCAGTACGAGTAATCGTGCCTTTGTCGTAATCAACTACATAATCTGTGCCTTCGGTGTAGACTACGCTGCCCGGTTTGTCAGCCTGAAATGTGCTGCGCAGTGTGAGACTACCCTTAATAATTTTATCGAAACACAAGTTGCCGGGAATGGTCTTAGCCAGAACCAGGCTCTCTCCTTGAATACTCATCTTCTTTCCTTTGGCTGCATTTGCAGCAGTATTGATATTACGTGTTGGTTTGATTTGTCGCTTCGATTGTTTTATCCTGGTTGAACCTGGACAACCTGAGAGACTTAGCACGACAAAACTCAGAGCTATTAACAATGCTGTCCTCATTTTTCTCTCTCCGCCACATCTCTTCCTACCCGGAAGTCTATCTGCTTGGGTAAGGGGAAGTCTTTCCGAACCTTTGCTTTTAATTCATCATTGATGGGGATTCCCTGTTCTTTTGCCGTTTTACGTTCATACATCTCAAACCACAAACCGGCAAGTGAACCCTCACCCTCCATCATTGTTACGAAATCGTAATTGAAGAGCTCAATAGCTTCATCATAATCATCCATACGCACTTTTGCCCATGCGGACATAAGTCGGATGCGCTCATCGGCACGTATTTCATCAGGCATTGCACTTATTAAGTCAACGACGTTCTGGTTGAGTCCCAGATCCAGCAGCAGAGATGAATATTCTCTGGCCAGATATGCAGTCTGAGGTCCTGCTTCCCAGGCATCACGATAGAGAGCTCTGGCAGCTTCTCTACGGTGATCACGCAGTTCCAGTGCAGCCAGGTTACGCAGAGTCCAACCGGTCCGCTTGTGCTGCAGTGATTTACTCCATGCTTTCACTGCTTCTTTTATCTCGCCAGCCTCAACATGAGCAATACCCATGTGATACCAGCCCAGCCAGTGATCGCTTGATCCGCTGTCTATTGATTTCTGCAGAAGCTCTTTCCACTCAGGCTGTATCATAAACTGCCCAGGCTCCTTGCATGCACAGGTTTCTGATAGTTTGCCAGTATCCAGAAGTTCCAGCCATGCTGCCTGTTCAGGACCGAGATCAGATTCATCAAAACAAAGCTCAGCAGGAATTATGTCCACATCACCTGCTGCTTTGGCCCGTTTACGTTCAAGAGCACCCCATCCGAGTCCAGCGTGCAGCGCTTCTCCGCATGGCTGGGTCATGAGCTTATCATATTCTACGTGTAGTGCATTTAGGTCGGCTCTTGGCAATCTTTCTTCAAATCCAGCGTCAGTCGCCGTCCATGCATCATGCCACTCGGTCCCGTGGACTTTTGCGGGGTCCATCTCCATGAGCCCGAAAGCTTCGGTCCAAGTCCATTCAGTGTGGGCCGGCATCGGGATATGTTCGCACTGGGTCTGGGTCAGTCCTGCTTGAATCTCTACATATGCACTACCAGGAGCTGCCAGATATTCCTGCCATCTGTCTCCGCCTTTGCTGGTTCCCCAGACGAATAGTTTACGACCAACTAAGCGGTCAGTGGAGGTCTGTATGAATCCCCGTCCCTCTTTATCAAGGGTCGTGATCCAACGCCTTTGAGTCTCATCCATCCGGAAGAAGAATTCCATTGAATGTTTGATGTTGGTTGTGTAAGGAACTTCGTATCCGTCTATCTCAGGCAGGTGGCCGAGGGCGAAACCCTTCTCACCGTTGTATATACAGGAATCAGCCGGGACCAGAACTCTTCGATCCTTTTTCTCGGGAGCACCCATATTGGTCCACCAGTACATCGGTATCTCACAGTCCAGGGCATTTACAATCCGCACATGCATAAACAGGAACTGAGAGTTGGACGGCAAGTAGAAATCCATCTGATATGTGAAGCGCTTGACTCTGTCCCACGCATACATGCGCATTCCCGGTTCACCGTTTGCATCTTTAATCAGGCAAGTATGTAATGGGGAGCAGGTCAGGTAGTGATGACCCAACTGCCCCGCATTGAACTCGATTCCTCCGCCGATCCATGCATTTCGAAGCGCAAGGTTGCGGGGCTGAAAAACGGGATTTCGGTCAAGAAGTTCTGTGCCTGATGGCTTATGTATCAGGCTCATCATATGTCCACCGAGTGCCGGGACAAATGTAGCTTTCAGATATTCATTTTCCATCACAACTGAATCAAATGATTTTGTCTGCTTGTCAGCTGTATAACCATCCTGGATTCTATAAGGGAGAACACGGGAGTCACACTTCCATCCAATCAGTTTTGTCTCTTCAGCCGGAATGCCATCTAGTATGCATGGTTTAAATTCGCTCTCCGGACTTCTGAACATTGGTAACGGATTCTCTGGTCCAATATCCACGCCCGGAAGTACATATGGTTCATTTCTGACTTCGGTCACTGGGATTTTCCTCCTGGATAGCGCCTAACGCTGGTGAAATATACTGCTCGCGGAAGCATCAGACACCTGAATGGTACAGTGTTTCCGGAGTATTCGTCACAAAGGAATATTATATCACCTAGCCTACATAATTCACCAAGCTTTGAATTCGTGGGAATATTTTGGTCCTGTTGCATCTGATCTAGCTTAAACGATAGAAAACCACAATACCCGGATACACCAGTGGTTTGTGGTTTTCGTTGGGATGTAGTTATTTATTATATTCTACGTCTACGAACGTATCCCATTACTCCGGCAATGTTGAGGGCTATACCGGTTGCCAGTCCTACAAAAGTAGAAGCCTCCGGGACTGCACTTGCGCTCATTGCAGCAGTTCCACCAGCAGATCCGGCATTGCCATAATAGTATGCACCATACTGGATACCGATCCCATCACAAAGCACCAGAGCATTGAAAGAATCAGAGTCTTCTGCAATGCTATCGGTGATACTCGGATTGATGTAGGAATAGACATTATTGAACAACTGACCAATCTGATGCCAGGAGTTGTCTTTATGATAAAAGAATTTGTATAGATACTCGCTGTCATTTGTTGTAGTTGTGGGATCTGCTACGACTGATTGGTCGTCAATCTGACTATTCAATGAACCATAAAGACTGCCATGCTTACCTTTGGGCATCGATAGCGTTCTGGTTGCCGACCAACTGAGTTCATAATAACCGAGTGCTAGAGTATCATCAAACACAAACTCAGTAGATAGCTTTGCTGAGTCCAAGTATGGAGTCTTTGAATTTATGGTCAATCCTGATAGTGATAATGAAAGTTCCGAATCATTCGACCATGCATTGATTGGGAAGAGAAGCATTGTAAGCATTGCAGCCATTAATAATAGTCGAGGTGTTTTCAAAGATTGTATTCTCCTACAGTGTGCGAAATGGTAGCAGTATTTGAAGAGTCGTAATTAAGCGTGGAGTTGTGTAATGGATTTCTCAGCTTTCGATACCACTTTGTAGACATCGTCAGGTGCATGAGTTTGGGTTCCAAAAACCACAGGTTTACCGCTGACCAGGGCTCCTGTCAGTGCAATGCCGATAAGAACCGGGCTCACAAATAACATTATGGTAGTTGATATCGCTAAATCCAGGTATTCTCTCATTATGTTTCCTTGTACCACCATTCATAGACTAGTGGGGGTGAATTGATTCTTAATTCTCTGTGCTCTATATGGAATATAGTCGCAAGAAATGTGCCATATATATGAACAATAGAATTATAAGCAGATATTCTGGTGGTTATACCAGGAAGATATCTCTAATAGTTCGCAAAACGTGCAGATAGCATACGGATGAAGTGACCCGGAAAATGAAGGATATCCAGGCCTTACGTAGTATTAAACAACAGACAAATAGCTGTACATCATCAAATCGAGGAAGTAATGGATAGACAAAACGAGTCACGCAGAGCGAATATTATCAACTTTATTAGAGCTATCGAACCCAGGGAACCGTCCCCTGATCTTCTGGAACCAATGGTCAAGCAGATCGAACTTGTCACTAAACATAACTTAGCCGCAACCTGGCTTGTACAATATGATACAATGCTGGACAGCAAGTTTACCGATATTCTGAAGAGCCTGGGACCCGACCAGGAAATTGGTGCCTGGATAGAAATGGTCCAGCCCCAGGTTGAGAAAGCCGGGATACAGTGGCGGGGGCGATGGGCCTGGGACTGGCATTCGGATGTCGGGTTTGCCGAAGGCTATACACCCCATGAAAGGGAAAAACTCATTGACCTTTATATGGAGCTGTTCCAGTCAGTCTTTGGCAAGCTTCCCCGCACCGTCGGATGCTGGATGCTGGACTGCCATACTTTGAATTATCTGAGCGAAAAGTATGGAGTAATTGGAGCATGCAATTGTAAAGATCAATACGGGACAGATGGATATACGCTTTGGGGAGGATATTTTGCTGGAGGATACTATCCCAGCAAAATTCATGCTCTGACACCTGCACAGCACGCAGAGAACCAGATAGATATCCCGATCTTCCGCATGCTTGGCAGTGATCCCATATACCAATATGAGTCCGCAGTCACAGAAAATGGACAGGGAGTTGTAACTCTTGAGCCTGTATATAAGCAGGGTGGAGGTGATCCAGCCTGGGTCAGATGGTTCTTTGATACTACTTTCAATACCCCGCATCTGGCGTTGGCATATGCACAGGCAGGGCAGGAGAACTCATTTGGCTGGGAGAATATGGCGGATGGCCTCATAGACCAGTTCGCTTTAATGGCCGAATTGCAGAATAAAGGGACATTACTTGTTGAAACACTGGAATCGACATCCGAATGGTTCCGAAAGAGCTTTCCTATAACTCCTGCCTCTGCAGTTGTTGCTCTGGATGACTGGATGAACGAAGGCAGAAAGTCGGTATGGTATTCGAGTGATCGTTATCGGACAAATCTATTTTGGGATGAGTCTGGCTTCCGCATAAGAGATATACATCTATTCGATGAGCAATACCCTCAGAATTATATCAACGATACCTGCACCAGCAACCTGGCTGTCTATGACACTTTGCCAGTTATGGAGGGCTTCCTGTGGTCCGAAGATGAGTGTAAAGCAGGCATTTATATTGATCTGCCGGGTACTCAATGCTGCAAGCCATCAGAGATAACCGTAACTGAGGTTGGAAACTCACTGAAGATCCAGTGGCAGTGTTCAGGACAACTCATAACTGTGTTGTGCGAGCCTGATCGAATGACAGTTACTGTGAATACCGATCAACAATGGTCACTGCATATGGTAGTTGGCAGCGAAGGCGCTGATCACATCGCAGCAATGGACCCAGCAAGCATTAAAATGAGCCATGAAGGTTTTGCATATTCAACGCAGTTTGAGTGTAAATCTCTGACCAGAGAATCTAAAACTCTGATTAAAGCAGTTCCGGATGGTCAGAGCGTAGTGATCAGCTTCTAGCAATGGAGTAGCACTCAACTTTCCGTTCGTCCTGAGCTTGTCGAAGGGCGAACGGATGATAACCAAACTACCCGATCTCTGCTCCATAGCACCCGGCAAAGTGTATTGCCTGAGCAATGTCCATACGAACTCCCTTAACGTCCACGTTTTGCATACTGACTCGGGAAAGATTCGCTCCACGGAGGTCGGCCCCAACAAGTTTAGTCTGGTCGAAGTTAACTCCTGTCAGATCAGTATCACGCAGATCAGCATCTGTAAGGTTGGCACCATAGAAGTCGGTGTCCACGAATTTTATGCCCCGCAGGTCCATCCCGTGCAGGTCCTGCATTCTCAGACTCACCCATGACCAGTCTCCACCAACAATGCTTATTCCACCCATATCTGCATCTGCGAAGGATGATCCAATTAACTGGCAATTTTCGATACGTGCAACAAACAGGACTGTCCCGGAGAATATGCAGTTGGACAAACGACATTCTGATAGGACCGCTGCATTCATCCTGGCTCCGGAGAAATCACATTCCTCAAAACTGCACTTTTCAGCAACAAGCTCATTAAGTTTTGCACCCCAAAATTTACAACCGTTGAACCTGCATCGGATAAACTGATATTCTTTCAAATCCGTACTGGAAAAGTCTCGCCCAATATATTCCTCCTCATTCCATACCCGCAGCTGTTCCATAAACTAAGCATGTCTCCCACTATCATAATAACAGCCACAAGTATACTACATAATCCCAGGGGGCAAGTGAACGTAAAGATGAAAACCAAGCATAAACAGCAAAAAGTTTCGGGGTTCCAGGCCTGGTAGCCTGGAACCCCGAAACTTTCTATTATTAACTAATCTCGCTTTTCCGGATACTCACTACATACTGGATATCAGGTTGTCCCAGGAAGTAGCTTTTGCAAAGTCAAGTCGCTTATATGCAGAATCATAGTTACCGGCTTTGGGCAGGAATACGGACAGTCCGGTTGCTCCTGTGCTGTCAGAACTATGTCCCTCAGTAACTACTGCAGATTCGACACTCTGTCTGAGTTCAGATGCAGCCAGGTTCAGGTCGCTTCCTATCAGGTTTGAGCATCTGTCGGCATATCCAGCCAGATCGATGAGATATCGTTTCTTTGAACCGCCAGAGACTGAATAATCATAGCTCTGTTCTCTTGCCTTTTCTATTGATGAGGACCAGTTGGTCTGATTTGCCAGCAATGCGTTCGAGAATTGATTAGCAGCTGCTGCCACAGCATCCATTCTAGAAAGGTCAACCATACTCATTTGAATCGCTTTGTAGTTCCTGTTGGCAGACATGAATGTATCAACAATTGACTCTCCAACTTGCGCTGGACTTGAGTTTGAATTGATCTGTGACAAGAACCCAGGATAGTTGAATCCACTTGATGGCACTGCTCCGGTTGAACCCACCAGATAGTCGGCAGAGTTACGGAGTTGATAAGCTATCTCTACCTGCTGCATATAGCAAGCGTCGAAAGCAAGGATGTCAGGTTTTACCATCGATAGCGCACCAGGAATCTCGGTTACGTTCATAGCATTTCCTGATGAATCATCAGATAACACATAATTTGCATTGACTGTAGGAGTAGACGGGATAGTGAATTCCCATCCGGTTCCATGATTCCAGAGTATTACACAATAGTGCTGTGCAGGGAATGTTTTTGCTCCCCATTCTACAAAGCTCTTCAGATTTCTGGAATCAGCCATATCCAGTTCGCCTAAAGGCTGAGTTGTATCTAAGCGCAAAGAAGTTATGTGTACTGAGTCATTATCTTTTGTTATAAGGTATCTGCGAGTATCGGACCAGTCGCCATTGCTACTATCGTGTCCCGGAGTACGGTCAACCTGGACAATTATTCGCATATCCTTTGTTGAACCAACCGATTCCATCTGGTTGAAATTTTCAATAGCGTATGACTCAAGGTCATTATCGGCGTCCATGTAAACAAGCACGGTCCATTTAGCTGGTTGTTTTGCTTCATCAACCACTGTAATCGGATCCGGGCTGGAGATAGGATCTGTGGTAGATTTAACTGTTGATGCGACAGAGCCTCCACCCCCACCGCAACCACCACAGAGGAGAACAAGACCGGAAAAAGCAACGATTAGCAGGATAACCCTGGATGTGTATAAAAAGTTTCTCATAATAAATAAACAAGCACAAAACGTGCCAAACTTATGCAGATTGCTTGTTTTTCAAGAAAAACCAGTAAAATTGCTGAGTGGAGGGTCATGTGTCGTGATTGATCTAATACCAACTGTACGTAAGTGTTGTCAGATCAATCCGCAAATTCAAAGAGCCAGAGGCATGTCATACAATGTATTTTCTGGACAATATATAAATGTTGTGCAACAATGGTTCTTAAGTAAGATTGCATATTTTATACGCATGCTTATGCATTCATTATGTAGCACATTATTAGGTTTATTGGTGTCGATTTGGCAACAATTACAGATAAAACAAAAGATCGCTTGAACCGGACTGCACTATTTCTGTTGTTTGTATTTCTAGCATTGTGTGTCATCGCTGGAGGTTTGAGCTATTACAACAACTATGAAAGACGCTTCCGTATTGAGATTGAACGGCAGATATCAGCAATTGCAGATCTGAAAGTCAGTGAATTGGAACAATACCGGCACGAAAGGATTGGAGATGCTGATGTTATTATGCAGAACGAGGCATTCTCTTCACTGGTGCGGAGATTTTTCTATGATTCCAATGATACATTGGCTATGCATCAGCTCCGTTCGTGGCTAACTAAGCTAGAGGCTTCCGGTGGATATGACTGTATAGCTCTTGCTGATGTAAAAAAGGTTGTCAGAATGTCGATTCCGGAGTCGCGGACGCTTATCGACTCTACGGTCTTGCGAAGTGCATCCCAAGCTGTAAAGTCCGGAGAAATAGTATTCCAGGATTTTCATAGAAATGAATACGATCATAAAATTTACCTTGATATTATAGTGCCTGTTTTCGACCATAATAAAAGCCGTGAATTTCTTGGCTTCCTGATAATGCGGATAGACCCGGATACATACCTTTATCCATTTATCAAGCGCTGGCCGATACCCAGCAAAACTGCGGAGACCTTACTGGTACGTCGAGAAGGCAATTCTGTCATATTCTTAAATAATCTCAGGTTTGATTCAAAAGCTGCACTAAATCGGAGTTCATCTCTTGAAAACCTCAAGCTCCCTGCAGCTCGGGCAGCGCTTGGGTATGAAGGCATAATGGAGGGTACTGATTACCGGGGCGAACCTGTATTAGCAGCAACTCGGATTATTCCTCATTCACCCTGGGCCTTGGTTTCTCGAATGGATATCAAAGAGATCGATGTTCCACTGCGCGAACAATTCTGGATAATGATTGTATTGGTAACAATCACTCTCTTTGGCCTGGCTGCCACGATTACACTTGTCCGAAGACAACAGCGAGTCCAGTATTACCGTGAACAGTACAGAATGTCTGAGTCTTTGCGGGAGAGTGAGGAACGCTTCAGGCTTCTTTTCAAGATAATGGTCAATGGTTTTGCACTCCATGAAATTATACTTGGTGAGGATGGTCGACCGTGCGACTACCGCTTCATTGAAGTAAATCCCGCATTTGAAGAACAGACTGGTCTAAAAGCAGTGGATTTAATTGGACATACTGTTCTTGAAATAATGCCGGGCACAGAAGCGTATTGGATAGAGATATACGGGAAAGTTGCTCTGACAGGTGAATCGATACATTTCGAAAATTATAGCGGTGCTCTTGATAAATACTATGAGATCAGCGCCTACTCCCCAAAATCGGGTCAGTTTGCCACCCTTGTCATGGATATCACTGAAAGAAAGAGGGCTGAGGAACAGATTAGCAAACTCAATATGGAGCTGGAACAGCGAGTTAAAGACCGCACCGCACAAATGGAAACATCCAACACTGAGTTAGAGGCCTTTGCATATTCGGTTTCGCATGACTTACGTGCGCCACTAAGAGCAATAGACGGATTTTCACGGATAGTAATGGAGGATTATTCTGAAAAATTGGATGATGAGGGTAACCGTCTACTCAACATTATAAGAAACAATACACAGAAGATGGATAAGCTCATAACGGATCTATTATTGATATCAAGGGCTACACGTACTGAAATGCAGTTGACCCGTATCGATATGACTGCTATGGCTAAAACAGTCTATACAGACATAGCCGACCTTGATGTTATTGAAGGCTTCGATATGTCGATAGAGTTGCTGCCTAAGGTGTTCGGTGATCCTATCCTACTGAAGCAGGTGTGGTCAAATCTTATATCCAATGCCATTAAATACACATTGCCAAAGGATATACGGCGAATTGATATCAGTGGACACATCGAAGATGGTATGGTTGTTTATTGTGTGAAAGACAGTGGCGCTGGTTTTGATTCTGAGTATTCTCACAAACTTTTTGGTATATTCCAACGTTTGCATACATCTGAAGAATTTGAAGGAACCGGTATCGGTCTTGCTATCGTTCAACGCATTGTTCACCGGCACGGTGGTCGCGTATGGGCGGAAAGTGCTATCGGTAACGGAGCAGCATTCTATTTTGCACTACCAACTAGAGGAGACTTACAGTGACCAATTATAATGAAGTTGAATTATTGCTTGTTGAAGATAATCCTAATGATGCTGAACTTGCATTGCGAGCACTGAAAAAGCATCATATTGCCAACAATATAGTTGTTGTAACTGATGGTGCACAAGCACTGGACTTCGTCTTCGCTCGTGGACCGTTTGCGGAAAGAAATATGGAAATTACACCTAAGGTTATTCTACTGGACCTCAAACTGCCCAAAGTTGACGGACTTGAAGTTTTGGCTGCCTTGAAAAGCGATCCACGTACAAGAATAATACCTGTTGTTGTTCTCACATCATCTAAAGAAGAGAAAGATATAGTTGAGAGCTACAGACTGGGAGTGAACAGCTATATAGTCAAACCAGTAGATTTTGACAAGTTTGTTGAAGCAGTAAAGAGTCTTGGGCTCTACTGGCTGCTGCTGAACGAACCACCTGCCTCTTAATATTTTGCAGGGAGCACTGCGATGTACTCCCTGCAATTATCTTTTTATGTTTTTCATGAGTTCTACCATTGGTACGTGTCAACTCAATCATCATATGTGTCCATCACACGTAATCGGACACTCCCGGTTTTATCCAGAGCCAAATGTTACCTGTTTGATGCCAGTCTGGAAAGAAACCAGAAATCACTACTGACCACTAACTGCCCCCATGACTCCTTAAATCCACCACTTATTTTGCCTGTAAGTTACTAGAAAATACTGTACATATACAAAAACAACAAACCAAAGCGTCTATTTATATGGTGGACAGAATATGCGACACATAAATGTTGACTAGATTCGATATTCATGGCATACTACGTGAAAACGTCCATAAACACTTGGCTGCGCGAACGAATGGAGGTGCATACTGCCTGATAAGCGACTGAAACGTGAACTATATTATTTATTGCAGATTTGTTGATCAGACAAAAGGAGATATTAATGAAACGGCTAATTTGTGGTTTGATCTTATGCACCAGCGTTCTATTATTACCGTGTTTTGCGGCGGACATTACCAATAAACAAAATGATGTAAACCATTTAAAAGTGGCAGATGCAGGTAAGTTGCAGGATAAGTCAAATGACCAGATCATCCTCAAGGGTATTGTGTTGGATGAATACAGTCATAAACCAATCCCTAATCTGGGGATTTATAAAGACTCGGCAGGAAATAAAGTTACTGTAAGTGATAGTAAAGGCGAATTTGAGTATCCTGTTCCAACAGGAAAATCTGTAGTCCAAATTCTGCCATGGAGCCCAAAAGTCGTCGGTAGAAGCACATTTGTAAAGGTTGATGATTTCAGGAATAGAAAATTATCCATATATGTGGAGCGCGGAATGAGTGTGGGAGTCCACGTAAAGGATGAGGATGGCAAACCTATAGAAAAGGCTTCGCTGTTGTGGATGTGTGCCGGTGGAGCAACTGGTACAACCGATAAAGACGGTAGTGCGATGCTTACGCAAGTATCACGCTTTCGAGATGGTTGTCTGACTGTTACATGCCCGGGTTATGTCACCTGGAATGAGGATGTTTATGCGCCGTTATACATTAATGGCGGGATCATTGTGACCTTGAAAAAGGAACTCAATAATGGAACCGCACAGTTGCCGACATCGAAATAGGACATTAAGGCTCAGTATTATCAATACCTATGTATAAACAAAATGCCCGGTCAGTTTAATGCTGGTCGGGCATTTATATCTGCGATATTTCTGAAAAACTACCAATTCATATGTCTATTTCTGACTCAAGGATACAAACTCCATACGCTCCAAGTTCTACTACACCATCGCTGTAATCTCCCACCACAACCTTGCCAGTTCCCAGTTGCACCTTTAGAGGCTGGTCATTATGGTTTATTGCAAACGTATATTTCCCGCGACGGACAATCTCCACATGTTCCGGAGACTCGAAACTACAAGTGATCCCTATCATGGATATTACGTTTTCAGTGATCTTTGACAACAATTCGCAGGATGGACAAGCTGTAACGTAGAATGTGCTGCCTTTTCTGCATTCATTTATTACCATGAAAGGCATCCCTGCAAAGCTGTTGTCCGAGTATGTTCCAGCGATGGTTCCGGTTGCTTCGATGTCTTCCATCCATGTTCTGACAGTTCCAGAAATCTCCTGATCATTAATAGTCAGCTTCACAGTTGGGGTCTCATCGGATTTTACTCCTCCTGCGAAAAACAGGGCTTCATCCGGTTTTATATAGCTTTGTAGATACATACCGGACATCACGGTGACTCCGAACAAATCGTGCAGACCTACTGGTGGAGTATCGGCAATGTATGCATTTCCTCTGTCCCTGCAAGCAAGTTGTGGTAGAGAGAGTAGGGTTCCACTTGAATCAACATAGTCTCTGAGCCGG
Organism: Abditibacteriota bacterium; assembly: GCA_942493375.1. Taxonomy (GTDB): domain Bacteria; phylum Armatimonadota; class UBA5829; order UBA5829; family UBA5829. The sequence goes on from OW818698.1 coordinate 4,062,397, forward strand.
TCTGAGAAATCATCATCAACCATCGTTAGCATCGGGAGCACTACCAGCTTATAAGCATCAAGGGAGGCTGTGGGTGGGATGACATCGACCAGAATATTCCTGTCAGCAAATGGTTGAATAGTTTCTGCAAGGAGTTTGAGATAGTCTATCTGTGAGGATACATCGGTTGTGTTGAAACTCCAATAGACATCATAATCCATCACAACAGCCACTTCGGCCTCAGGAAGCCGTTCGTTTTCGAATAAGGGCCAGAGTTCTTCCAGTTCTGAGTAGAGTTTCTTCAGTGCTTCGAATCTGCGATGAGGTTTGCCTGAGACTTCAATGACTCCCTGGAGTTCCTGCTCCTGGCCAGATAAGCAAGTTCGCCAGCGGAATATATCATAGCTCTCGCAGCCTCTGGCAAGTGCAGAAAACGCCCAGGCCCGGAACTGTTCATATTCCGGAGCTTTCCCTGGTGTGATCGCGCTGATGCCGGTTTCAGTGATCCAGAAAGGTTTCTGTTTATAAGATCTGAAGCAGTCGAAACATGCCTGCGCGCATTCAAGTGTTGCGATGTCCCAGTAATAATCGACCGCTGCAAAGTCCATTCTATCGAACAATTTATAATAGTTTACTGGCTCGAAAAACGGTCCCATACCATTGGTTGTAACCAGGCTCTGAGGATGATTGCGCTTGATGATGTCATACTGTGCTTGTGCAAAATCTATGAAAACATCAGACCGGAAACGCTTGGCATCCAGCCTTATTCCGGGTGACACACGGCCGATTGGCAGCCTGACCTGTTCCCAGTCCGTATAGTCTCCACTCCAGAATCTGGTTCCCCATATCCTGTTCATCTCATCCAGGGTTCCGTATCTATTTCTAAGCCATTCTCTGAAAGCCTTCTGGCAGCTCTCACAGTGGCATACCCCGCACTCCGGAGTGAGTTCGTTGTCTATCTGCCATGCAATCACATTCGGATACTGAGAAAATTCCGTGCTCAACTGCTCAACAATCCGATTGCAGTGCTCCTGGTAGAGATCACTCGATGGACAATAGTGCCGTCTAATACCATGAGATTTTGCATGCCCGAACTCATCAACAAGCCTGACTTCCGGATAATTGGCAGTCAGCCAGGCAGGGGGTGCCGCGGTCGGAGTGCACATCAGAACATTGATACCATTCTCACCAAGCATCATCACGAGACGGTGGAGCCAGTCAAGGGTGAACTCACCTTCAGATGGTTCCATAGCCACCCATGCAAACTCACCAATGCGGACCATATTGATATGTGCCTCAAGCATCAATCGGATATCTTCCGTCCAACGCTCCTCAGGCCAGTATTCAGGATAATAAGCAACGCCTCTGTATTTCATTAGGACAGTTTGACTGAATTGAAGGGGGATGTCAATACAAGGCATATAGAGTTAAGTCGCAGGCTGGATGTCGCACGCACTTAGTGTAACGAGTGTTGGAACTAATATTGGCCAATCTGCGTATCTCAGTGAATGGAAGTTACATTCGTTTTATATATGGAGATTATACATGAGCAAATATACGTCAAAAATGATTATATGTGTCCTATTTCTATTGGGTGCTTGCAAGGCAGGATATCCAGCAACTCCGCAGTTAGCTCCATTCATATCCGGAGTGCCGGGCAATATCCATTTGAAATATACTGCCGTAAAGACGTTACCTGTGTTGTCAAAGGCATGGATTATGCAGCACTGTGCAGAATTGGATCACGACAAAACAAAGTATCATCGGAAGACTCAGGGATATGTGATGGACAAGATATACCGTGACTTGAAAAAAACCTGGCAGAAGCGTGCCCAAGCTACTCCACCAACTTATGCAGTTACGGAATACTGGTGTAATAAGAGTTCTGCCATATGGGTTGGAGATGTAGAAACCATTACCTATAATGGAAGATATGTCTGCATATCTCATCCTGCAGATATTGGTCTCGTCCCACCCCTGCAATATCCTGGAATGGTATTTGTGGGAGTTCCTAAAGACAGAGTATCGACCGAAGTTCCTTGTCTGGGATTTAAGCAACCTGGCTTGAATGAATATGAAGCCAAACTTATCAAAGTAAAGCGAACATCGACGGGATTTATCGAGAATCGTTCGTATTTTCCTTATCAGTATATCTTCACTTACAACAAACTTGGACAACTAACTTCTATTGCTAAGACTGCAAGTGGATGCATATTTGGTAAATCTGAGTTTGAAGATTACTCGCAATTATCCGCATTCCACTACCCGAAAACAGTGAGGCACTATACATATTCGATTGATCAGGATAAACACCTGAAGCTCTCCTCTACAGTGATGGAGATAACCGAATATCACGTAAGAGCAATTGATACAAAGGCTTTGCCCCAGTCAATTTATAATGTAGATTATCCAACTATTGGGGTGACTGTACAGGATGATCGACCAGAGTTCCAGCGGAACCATAGAGGAATTACATTCACGTACATGAAACGAACGCGCACTCTCACAGATACATCAAGAATCGCTGCAAACAGACGCGATACTGCCCAGATACGCGCGTTCTTCAAGACAATGCGCTCAAAGCTCCATCTGCCATAGTCGTGTTGAAAACAAACCTTGGGACGGGCAGGCTGGAAGCCAGCACCACAATTCAGCCTGCTATGACTAATTCAAGTTTCCTAGCCGAGTAGGCATCATCCCACCGGAGAGCTCAAGATGATGCTTGAATATTCACTTTCCTATCTTCCAAACAAAAACGCGATCAAATACAAGTGATGCATTACCGGCCCATAGCATTCGGGTCTCATAAGCTCCTCCAGGATGGTTGAAGACCAATGCAACCGACTTATACTCACCCAAGGGTAGCTCGCTTGCCTTTATCGTCCTGGTTGATGTACTGATGGATGCTGCTACGCAGGTATCGAGTATTGCAATATCTCCTGGACCTTCACTGGTACGTTTTATTCGAAATAGTGCCAGATACCTTCCTGCATCGAGCGAAGCGTAAGGACCATAGACTATGTGCCCGGGTTTGTTGACTCCTTTATTGGCTACCCAGGTAATTGATCCATCGGAATTTACAAACCGGTCACCTGTGATATGAGCAAGTGAGTCAGAGTTGAAATTGCTGATAAAACGCAGATCAGCGTTCTTTGGGATATTGCCGATGATTTCTTGCTTGGATATACGTCTGATATCCGTGACAGATTCTCTCAGGCCGAAAGGTCCACGAGCATCTATTGCTACTTTATCCGCACTCACTTTTCCTGATATTGCGACTTCCACTTCCTTACCGGATACCAAGGTTGCAGTAGCTGGTTTAATAGAAGCGCTGGTTAGTCCTTTTACGTTGAACTTGACCTTCATCGGTTTGGATGTCACGTTCTGGATCGTGTAGCGTGTGTCGAACTTGTATCCCTCAATAATCGCCGAAGATGGTGAAAGATGAGTTACAACCTGGTTCTCGGATATCCATTTTGAATACATTGTTGTAAGTTGATCCGGGCTGACTATTACATATTGAGATCCCAGTCTGTTCAAAACCTCATTCAATCCTGCAAGGTCCCAGAACCAGTTGCAGATGAATACATGCATAAATGCCGGACGGGTTTTCTGTGGTGCCATCCGTTTTATCTGGTCAACCATATCTGAAATCTGCTTTTCAGCATTGCCATTTGGGTCCCATGAGCAGATTGCATGGAAGACGGGGATATTCCGAGCTGTCACATGGGTTGCATCCTCATAATTGAACACCGCTCTACCATAGTCCGCGAATATTGATTTCAAGGATGGAATTCCGTTTGAGTACCTTTTGAGATCAGTTTTTCCAGAACCGGACGGACATACAATACTCAGATTCATCCGTTTCATGTATTGATCAGTCAGGCTCAGAAAATCATCAAAGCTGCGTTTACGGCCTGCAGTATTGAACCGTTTGCCATATACATTCGGATAGGTATATCCAACTCCGGAAACGGCGGCAAGGAACGAGTCGTTTGGTGATGCAGTAGTGTAATAGAAATCCATAACATCCGGGATCAGTATGCAGGAAGATGGAGATATGGTCCATCCGATAGGGAATTTTCCGCGTTCCGGCTGATGCCATAGCTGAGGCCAGTTAGTTGCGGTCAAAACAGGAATATTATCACCATCAGACATAGTGTAGGCGATATATACCTTGCTACTATCAAGTTTAGGAGCGGGATCTTTCTTTTGCTTAAACAACTGTACCTCATAACCGGAGTGAACGCTCAAGTTAGAAACATCCACAGAGCCAACCAGGAATTTACCATACTCTGCCATCAAGCCTACACCCGGAAGCTCACCCATTCCGATGTTTTCACCAGCCCAGGGATAACCCATTATCGGACTGTTCACCGGCAACGCAGCCAGCAGTTCCTCTCCAAATTTTAGTTCCTCAGCTGGATTGGCATAAGGTTCTGCACCATCGATTCTACCTGGCAGCCAGAATATGAATATCTTATGCTGTACAAGATAGTCTCTCGAGTACGTGGTCTCCGGCCATAGACATGCTGCGGTATTGTGATTCATTTGGCTCCAGAGATTCGCAAAAGCCCACCTGTAGGCATCAACATTTTGTGTCCATCGCCCTCTGAGGTCAGCCACAACTGGCAGATTGAGCTGCTTAGCCAGCCTGGGACTGACCACCACCGCATTCTCTATACCTGCCATCATAGTAGCAATATTCTTGCTGGAAGGCAGGTTAGGGTCAGTTATGATGACTCCTTTGATCTTATGTGCAAAGCGAGTAAGTAGATCCTGAGGAGTGACTGTTTCAGTCTCTGTCACCCAGTTCCGTTTCTTGTTCCATTCCAGCCATAACGAGTCAGACTGCATATCCAAGCAGTATATGCTCGGAGTTTCTCTGTTCACGATGCCTTGCAGGGTGGTTATCAGCAGAGTCCAATCCGGAGAGACCTTTGTCAGGTCACACACAAGCAGCTTGGAAGCTGGTTTGGAGGATTTCGGGAAGATGTCTTTATAGGGACGTGATCCGATGTTATAAGGGATGTTCTTGACCGTTCCCGGAGAGACCGGTTGAGGTACCATAGGGATGAGGGAAGCCGGGAAGTTGCTGCCTTCAAAGCGGAATATCGTTACCTTATCAATTCTCAGTGAGGTTGAACCAGACCACGACAACCTGCACTCCAGATCTTTACTGGAAAAATGGAACGCAACCGGTATCTGGACATACTTCCCGACCGCGAGATCGGACGCAGCAATATTGCGCGACCCCAGCCTGGATACGCCCTTTCCAGCCAGAACTTCAACAGTGCCAACCACGTCATCATTTGGTTCTTCAAGCATTTTGATCCGAAAGAAAGCAATATAATCGCCTGGTTCTACTTGATCATAGGGTCCATAGATCATAAACCCCGAACCGCCGTCCTTATCTACAATAGCATCCCAGGCTTTGCCATCCAATGCATCCGAATCAGCAGCAGCACTCCCGACAAGGTGAAAGAATTGATCTATCCCCCAGGTCCTCGACTCTGTATATTGGCCTTTCGGGAGAACTTGAGCAGAACGAACTTCTGAGAGTATCGACTGTGGTATACCATCTACACCAGATTGCGCATACACATTAACTCCAACAAGAAGTAACAGACACCCCAACAAGCATATCTTCCACATAATAACTAAGCCTCCAGATGCTGATCCATACCAGTATACGCTATGATCATGAAAATAGATGGATTTGATTACAGGAATACCCATTGGAGTGTGCATATGAATCCCGAAGCTTGGTCTTTCAGGAACCACCGAATACTACAAAAATCAGGCTATGATAGAGCTGTCAGCTAATATTTCTGATTCAACAACAAGTAGTCAAAGTTCTCTTTCTCACGGATCACTTTGGCGTTTCCGTCTTCAGTGATCAATACTTCTGCCGGACGCAGACGGGAATTGTAGTTGGAAGACATTACAAATCCATAGGCGCCGGAATCCAGCACAGCAAGGGTGTTGTCCAACTCTATTTTAGGCAGAAACCTTTCTTCGCAGACTAAATCACCACTTTCGCAGATATTACCACAGACAGTAACTGGCTCAGTTTCGCTGGATTCTACATTGTCGCATACCAACACCTCGTGATAAGCGCCATATAGCATCGGACGGATGAGCAGATTAAATCCCAGGTCAGTACCTACATATTTAGTGTCAAAACTGTCCTTTATCGAATGGACTGTGGTAAGAATCGTCCCACATTCGGCAACAGGATATCGGCCTGGTTCGATTATGTATGTAATATTGTGCTTACCGCTTTTCTGCTCCCATTTTTCGAGAATAGACTTAAAATCTTCGGCAAACTGAGCCATTGGGAATCTACTTTCACTTGCTTTTTTGTAGGGAACTCCCAATCCACCGCCAAAATCGATATACCGCAGATGTTCAAATTGCTCAGCAATACCAAGCAGCGTTTCTATTGCTGTAGTATAGTTTTGTGGGTTCAGGAACAGTGAACCAATATGCATATTGAGGCCAATGATCTTGATATCATATCTAGCCGCGATTTCTTTGATCCGATCCAAATCAGCAACAGGAGTGCCAAACTTAGCTTTTCCAGCCGTTACTACTGTTTTATGGTGTCCATCACCGATTCCTGGGTTGATTCTTACTATAGCTTCTCCACCGGGATTAATCTGCCCGTAGTATTCCAATTGTGTCAGTGAATCCAGGCTTATTAATACTCCACAGTCGATAGCATACCGCATTTCATCCTTCGAGACATTATTGGGTATGTAGAGGATATTTTCAGGTCTGTAGCCTGCTGCCATAGTGATGAATATCTCACCCGCCGACATAGCATCAACTGACAGCCCTTCTTCCCTTATGATTTTCAATATTGCTAGATTGCTGTTAGCCTTGCATGAATAATTGACTCTGAAATTGTCCCAGGGTAGCAGGCTACGAAGCTCACGGCATCTCTCCCTGAGTACTTTCTCTTCATATACAAACAGCGGTGAACCGAATTCCTTTACCAAATCCCCAGCATAATGATTGCCGAAATAGAGTTTGTTATTATTAATATCCATGTGGATTCCTTTGAATAGTGAGAATGAGTCTAGTAACTGTAACATGGCGGAGTAATTGGCTGCAAGTAAGTGGAGATTGTTTTAAGCAATAGTAATCTGCAGTTTTGTATGGGTAATGAACCGACATAGAAGAGTGATTCCTTATATACCCTTCCATTTTATGGCTAATGCTGTTATCTTGCGTACTATATCTGACTTGCCATCGATGTAGGACTGTCGATCATTGTTATGTAATTCGCATAAGTGGATTTTGTGCTTGGATAGTTTGTCTACCCATTCTGGATGCTTGCGCATAAAATTGCGAAAGCACAGATGGTCACGCAGTGCGATAGCCCCAATAATGCAGACATACAGGTGATGAGGGGGAAGTGACTGTGTAATCTGCGGATCTTCGAGCTTGAAAGCCTCGCGATCCGAGATCCCCTTGTCTCCCAGATGGATATATCCGATTTCTTCCAGTCGCTCCTTTACCAGCAGGAACAATGGTCTTTCTATGATGATGTCGATATCAATAATGGGCTTAGCGATCATTCCGAGAACAGCGGTACTGCCAATGTGTTCAATATTATGAGTAATACCAGTTAACGCTGGAGTAAGGAATAACTTCATCTCTTCGAAACAGTATGGCCATTCGGAGTTATAAGGTTGAACCAGGGTTGCTTTGGTCATGATCAACTCTCAATGATAAGATATGATATGTGGGAATGCATAAGATTAGTGCTTGCTAGCACTTTGCCCGATATCTGTCAGTCGGTATTTTTGTCTACTGCTTGTTGGTTTATCTGGGACTGTCATTTCGATGGTGAAGAATGTTAATGTTACCCCATAACCTTCTTCAGAATGCCAAACTGGTCTAGGGAGTCCATACTCCTCACAAGCCTTCTGGATCATAACACTGCCGCGTCCTAATTTCTCCATCAATCCCCGTAGATAAAGCACATGAGCTATATCTGGATTTCGCAATACCGATATATGGTTGGACACCGAACCGGAGTTCGGTATCCAACAAATATTTTACAAGCTTAACTTAGTTTTAATCCGATGAACTGCTTCTTCGGTGTTTTCCCGGTTGCCGAAGGCGGTCATTCTTATGTAGCCTGCGCCGGATGGGCCGAAGCCTACTCCGGGGGTTACTACTACGTTGACTTCTTTGAGCAATCTATCGAAAAAGCCCCATGAGTCAGTTCCTTTTGGAGTTTTAAGCCAGATATAGGGGGCGTTAATTCCGCCGAAAACTTCAAATCCAATCTCTACCAGGCCTTCGCGGATGATCTTTGCATTGGCCATATAGTAGTTTATGATCTCTCTGGTCTTCTCAAGGCCTGCCGGAGAATAGACTGCTTCGGCTCCTCTTTGGACAATGTATGGAGTTCCGTTGAACTTGGTAGTCTGGCGTCGGTTCCAGAGTTTGTTAAGCGGGTAGGATTCTCCACTCTCAGTCTTTGCCAGGGCAGTCTTCGGAATTACAGTGTAAGCACACCGGGTTCCGGTGAATCCGGCCATTTTCGAGAATGAACGGAACTCAATGGCGCAGTCACGGGCGCCCTCTATCTCATAGATGCTGTGAGGGATATCAGACTCTGTGATATATGCTTCGTAAGCTGAGTCAAACAGGATTATTGCGTCATTTGCCTTAGCATAATCTACCCACTTTTTAAGCTCAGCCTTCGACAGAGTAGTGCCGGTCGGGTTGTTTGGCAGGCAGAGATAGATCATGTCCACCTTGCTGGTCGGAAGAGCCGGGATGAAGTTGTTCTCAGCATTACATGGAAGATAGACTATTCCGTCAAACCGTCCATTGTCCCCAAGCTTTCCTGTCCTGCCAGCCATAACGTTCGTATCAAGGTAGACTGGGTAAACGGGATCGGTCAGTGCGACGATGCTGTCTCTGCTGAAGATCTCCTGTATATTGGCGACATCGCATTTTGATCCATCGCTGATAAAGACTTCATCTTCCTCAATTGTGACTCCGCGGGTCAGATAGTCATTTTCAATCACTTTCTGGATCAGGAAACTATATCCCTGTTCCGGTCCATAACCTCTAAAAGTCTCAGCCTGTCCCATTTCATCGATAGCTTTATGCATCGCCTCAAGGACCGGTGAAACCAGCGGCTTGGTAACATCCCCTATTCCCAGGCGGATGATATTTGCTTCCGGATTATCATTCTTAAAGCTGTTGACCCTCTTAGCTATCTCCGCAAACAGATAACTGCCCGGCAGCTTCAAATAGTCTTCGTTAATATGTGCCATAATTCTTTACCTCTTTCTTATTTCAATTATACTATGTGCACTGTAATTCCAGATAAAGGAACGCAGATATACGATCAAAACATAAGCCTGCAATCTAATAATGGTAGAAAGTATTAAGCATTTCCAAGAAGCTTTAGTAGGCGATATTATAACCCAATTGAGGGATATGTGGGAAACATTGCAGACTGATATACTGATTCGATATCTCTGAAGCTGTTCAGCAGTCACGCAAGCATTGTCCTTTCCTGAAGTCTAAAGTCTAAAGCCTATCCCTTCCCTTCTTCATAATTCATAACTCATCATTCATAATTTCCCTTCAAGTGTTGACAACACCCAAAATACCGAGTATATTTAGATAGTTAGCTAAATAACAAAGGAGAAGCTTTGAACAGCGTATACAGGGCACTTTCAGATCCCACCAGGCGGAAGATTTTGCAGATGCTGCGTGAGAAGGATATGACTGCCGGGGAGATTGCAGAGCATTTTGATCTCACTAAACCAACCTTGTCGCGTCACTTTGCGGTATTGAGAGAAGCTGATCTGATTCAGGGTGTGAAACTGAAGACAACTATTACCTATGTGCTGAATGTATCCGTGTTGGAGGAGGCCTTGCTGGCTCTCATGGATACATTCAATATTGTAAGGAGAGATGATGACGATGGAGAATGAAGCAGAAATTAATATGAAACCGATGGTCTTTTGGGGTGTGGGAATATTCCTGCTGACAGTTCTGATGTCGCTTTATGCATGGTTCACTCTACCTGCCGGCGCGCAGATTGCCACTCACTGGGGACTGGAAGGCAGACCGGACGGATGGTCAGATAAGACCTCCGGTCTGGCTATTATCCCGATTATGGAACTGGTGGTGATCGGTGTATATCTGTTTGCACTGAAATTCCATGCCCAGACGCCAGAATATTGTACGTTCACTTGGGGCTATCAGGATCGTGGTTTTGCTGTCCCTTGTAGTGACATTCTTAGCGCAGTTACTGATTATACTGACTGCACTTGGAATTAAAGTCGATGTAAGTGCAGCGAGTCAAATACTTGTAGGGGCAATGTTTATTGTTGTTGGCAACTACCTGGGCAAGATCCGCAGCAATTTCCTGACAGGTATCAGAACTCCGTGGACTCTCTCCAGTGAGCTTTCCTGGGAGAAGACCAATCGACTAGCAGGTAAACTATTTGTTACAGCCGGTATCGTTCTGATCCTTGGAAAATGGATGAATGATATGATGATGTGGGTTGGATTGATGGCAACTGAGCTGATCATCATTATGATCATATGCTACGTCTTTTCCTATAAAATCTGGCAACTCGATCCCAGCAAACATGCAGAATTATACACGGATCAAGAAGACTCCGATTCGCTTTTGAAGACGCAGATGCGTGAGGGGATGATTACCAAGACCACCATCATGTTATTAATCGTTGCTTTTGTCATTTTCTTTACAGCAGGAGTTGCTAACAGACCAGCCCCTGAACTGGAAAAGGCCGGTGTCAGTTTTGTGCAAAATGTAACTCAAGGCAAATATGCAGAAGCTGAACAGCTATTTGATGACACAATGAAAAAAACACTACCTCCGGAAAAACTGAAAGAAACATGGGCTGCTGTTGAAACTGACAAAGGAAAGTTTATAAAACAAACCGACGTGCGCAGTTCAAGCATGTGGCCATATAGAATGGTCTACGTTGGTTGCCAGTTCGAACACGCCCGAATGCTGGTGAAAGTGGTCTTCGACAAATCCGGCAAAATCACAGGTTTATGGATATCACCGGGCTAGCCTGCAACCCATGCTAAAATTGTGGTGCGGGCTTCTAGCCTGCTACCCATGTCAGAATTGTGGTGCGGGCTTCTAGCCTGCCGCTTGCTCGGGTGCAGTTTGCAATTACACCCGAAACAGAACGGGATTAAACAGAATCGTCAGAAATGTTGCCTCCTTGATAGATGCAAATAATCACACACTTTTAGCAACATAATAGCCTTGTATAGCATCCATATTGCAGGTAACATGAATTGAACAATTTAGAATTTCCTGAAGGAGATAATATATGAAACTGTGTGTGATGTCCTATGCTATGCAGGTTGGTGGATGGGATTTTACTATAAAAGGAATAACTGATCTGTGTCAATTTACCCGCGATCAGGATATTGATGGCATCGACTGGTGCTCGCTGTATGGTAATGACCCAAAGGAAGTCCGAAAGATTATGGATGACCATGGTCTGAATACTGCTTGCTATACTGACGGAGCAGATCTGAACTATCCGGACCACAATGATAGACTGCCAGGTCTTGATACTGTGCGAAAGTCGCTTGAGACAGCTGCTATTTTAGGTGTGGACAAGATAATGATCCCCATAGGAGGCAGAGCCGGTCTTACAGCTCAGCAGAGCCGGAACAACAATATCAAGGGACTTATTGAAGCCGTTGATATTGCCAAAAGCTATGGCATTACAGTTACCATAGAGCACATGCACGGTTTGCACAGCCCATTTGTTACGTCATCAGACATCAATGAGACTCTGGCTGCTGTACCTGGTCTTAAAGTTACGTTCGATAGCGGTAACTGTCTCACAGGTGGTGAACCATCTGCCGAAGGTTTCCTGAAATCCAAAGATTCAATAATACACGCTCATTACAAAGACTGGGTCGTTTCATCTGACAATACCGGTGTCGATGGTTCAGATGGCAGATTTTACACCCCTGTGTTGATTGGCGAGGGCATCGTTGACCACGAATCCGTAATCCGGGCGATGGTGCAAAGCAACTACCAGGGATACATAGATATCGAGTACCAAGCTCCCGTATATAATCCCAGGTATGCAGTCAAAACAGCCAAAGAATACATTTACAACCTGAAAGCCAAAATCGAAGCTGAGTAGGAAATGTAGCAGAAACCGTAAAAGAGGACGTATTCTGCGGGAACGTTGGTCTAATTCTAACGATAGCCTTCGTACTACCTCAGTTCCCGCAGCTTGCTCCATATAAATGAGGTATTGATGTTATGAAAGCTGGAAGCGCATGGGCTGATATTACTCCATCTGAGCGGCTTACTATTGCCGGGCAGATGCATGTCCGTTATGGTGAATATACACACGATCCTCTGACAGTGAATGCTGTTGTATTCGAGCAGGATGGCACGCGCGTAGCCCTGGTCTCCTGTGATCTGTGTCTGATGTCGGATAATTATACCCGGGATATTCAGGCAAGATGCGAGAATGCATATGGTATACCTGCCTCCTCAGTAATCATCGGCTGCACGCATACCCACGTAGCTCCACTGGCCTCAACTGTGCTTATAGGTGATCTGAGCCCATCATTCATGGAAATACTGAGCCAGTCCATCGTTAAGATTGTAGGGCAAGCGCTGGATGGTCTTGAGGAGATCGAACTCTATGCCGACACCGGTTGGATCGATAAAATGGGATTCAACCGGCGCGGGTATCACGCTGACGGCAAAGTAGATATGTACTACGGAAGCTGGAATGAAGACTTCTCCGGACTGGAAGGGCCACGCGATGGGCAAGTAGGTGTTATCTTCGGTAAGCGACTCGATGGCACTCTGAAGTTTGTGATCCCATCTTTTGCCACACATCCCAACTCTCTTGAAGGAGAGAGCTTCTACAGCGCGGATATTGTTGGCGCAGTCAGAAGCCATATACGGATGATTTTCGGTGAGGATGTAGATGTGATCTACCTGACCGGAGCAGGAGGAGACACAGCTCCGACTGATATGCTCTCCAAAGACAAGCATGGATTTTGGAGAAATGAAGAAGGCTGGAAACGTTCAGGCATATACCTTGGAAGCGAGATTGCAAAAGTGATCGTCAGTTCGAGCATTCCAATGTCCGATCCCGAGCTCAAACTGGAACAATCGCGCATACCGATTCCGATACGCGAATACAATGATATCTGCCCTGACCTGGAAAATGAGCACTTCAAGTCTGCAAAAGAACACTGGACCCAGATGATTGCAGAGGAGAGCCCTGTGGAAGTCCGACTTAATGTATTGAAACTTGGTGATACCGCAATCTGCACGAATCCATCAGAGTTCTACGTTGAGCACGGACTGGAAATCAAAAAACACTCCCCGGCACGCGTCACAATTATAAGCCAGCTGACCGATGGATATGTAGGTTACGTACCAACCAAAGAAGCCTTCACACACGGAGGCTACTCCACCTGGCCCGCAGCCTCTTCCAAACTAAGCGAAGACGCAGGTGACATAATCGTCAAAAGCACTATCGAACAGTTAAAGAAGGCCTTTGCGTAACCAGATACGAACCGTATGGGAGCACGAGGAGTGCTCCCACCCATATAATAGTTAATCGAGATACTTCCTACTTCTTTTTCCAGAATTCTGATGGGATTGGTATGTTTCGGAAAGTAATTATCTCTTTCGTGGCTTTATCGGAAGTGCTAAGTCCCCCATCATCAAACCAAAATTCCACTTTTGAAGGACGATAGTCTGCGGGAACAGGTTCATTACTCACCATGCAGATCGATTTGAGGAGATCGCTTTTGAAAGTAAAATAACTAGTAAGCAGTCTAGTTTTTGCGTTTTCCTGGAGATAATCGATATTACCGAGTAGAGGATCTTCAATAGGTGTCACTGCTGCAGTATATTTCCTGCCATTTCTTTGGATTATTACATTTACCGGTACGCCAACATGGCAATCGGGGGGATTATCATATATCCCCCCGTTTTCAGCCGGAAATAGATAAGATCCAATTCTGAGTATTTTGTCTCCAAGCTTGATGCCAGCTTTCCAAGCAGGACCATTTGGCGTGATTGCAATAACACGTATGCCTTCCCCGGCTTGTTTCTTTTGCATCGAATTCTCGATCTGGAGTCCAATATATGGTTTACTTGCAGATTGCTCCCACGATGAAAATCTATCGTAAACTGTGATTGCAGACATGGTATCGGAACCGAATTTGGATAGAATTACTTGCTGTCCATTTGCATCATACACTACCACACATCTCAGGGATGGCCATCTTTTACCCGTGGAAGTCATATACATCCTGGCGCTCATGTATGGACTTTTCCGACTGCGACTTGCTTGAAAGACATTCGAATTATCGTAACTATAGGGTAGGAATTCCAGATAGGTTGTAGGTCGTTGATCCACGGCAAAATCTGCAAGTGCTATTATCATATCACCATTGGCAACCTTGAAAGGCTTCATTACTACATCAATAGGATATGGTCCGGATATAGTTTTGTCATTCCGCAGATAGGAATTATACTCAAGTGCAAGAGAAAACTGTTTTATAGATTTTGCACCTTGAGATAATGTAAATAGGCCGATATAACTAAATGAACCATTGGAACCTCCGCTCTGACTCATTACCTCATTGAAAAATCCTTTTGACGAGTCCAACATCTGGCCCGGCAAAACATAGCTGTTCACATTAATTGAGCGATTATAACCCTCTATAAATACGCCTAGCCTCTCTTCGGGGTGTAGTGGGTCAGTCGCTCTTATGCGAGCTATACCTCTGACAAATGCAGTGATTCCATTTTGACTCCATCGTGGCGGGTTCGCATACAGGAACATGTGTTCGATCTTGCTTTTACTTGTGTCATTGCCTGATGGTAAATCTACATTCCAAATTGGAAGCCACACCGGAAGTTTTAGTGGTCCGATACCTTTATCGGCAGATTTATCTTTTTTTGAACGATGCCGTTTAGATGGTTGAAATAACATCGAATCTGCGGCCCACGGATTAATCTTCTGAAATGTTAGATTAGTACGCATACAAATATAGTTGGAACCATCATCAGTTGAGCGATCTATAAGTAGAATACTGGTTGGATTCAGAGTATCCAGCTGCTCACCTGCTGCTGTATTAACCAACTGATAATCAGTCAATACTTGGTGTCGCTTGCTCAACACATCGAGTATGCGAGGATCAGATATATTTACGCCGCTGTCATGTGCAACCTGGATCAACATGTTTTTGGCTTGGTGGTTGAAAGGACTGTACAGGTCCGGTACGGTCTGCATATACTTCTTGCAATCCATAACCCAATCCAGTCCAACATTAACTGGCAACCGTCCGCCGTGATCACGTGCATACAGTTGCAGAATAGCAGCTATTCTGGTCATGTTGGCTTTGGTGGCAGATATCTTTGGATCCTCCGGTTTTGATCGCATGCCGGTAAATGTTACCAGCCCAACTCCTGCGAGGATTACAAATAGCAGCATCCAGCCATATGTTAATCTTCCAAGCGGTTTGCTCAGTATTGTATGAAGTCTGGTTTTCTCTACATCGAATGGTTCAGCCATTGCTAGAGCAGACGTTCCACTCGAAATACCATTTGCCAGTTTGAGTGCCGATACATAACCGGCAGCATATTCATGTCTTGTAATACCTGGTATCGAGAGCACAAGTTCATCACAGGCAAGTTCCCTCTCTCTTCGTAATTCACGACCGGCTAACCAAACAATCGGATTGAAGAAGAAAATAACCTGGAATATCTGATGAATCCACAAACCTACCATATCGTAGCGTTTTATGTGCGCCAGTTCGTGCAGGAGCATTGCAGATAAGTCAGTATGGCTGCAAGATTCATCTATGCCGATTGGTAAAAGAATAACAGGATGAAAAAGCCCGACCAGCGTTGGAGTGGTGATTTGTGGTGATAGGCGTATTTCTGGAACGCGTCTGGTTTTTAACATAGCATTACTCTCGATGAGTAGTTCACGCAGATCAGCATTTGGTTCAATTGAGTTATTAACAATCTTCTGCAGACGTCTTTGTCGAACGAGTAGTAGAGCAGCCATTATTAGCATTCCACAAACCCACAGCATCTCCTCTCGGCTTGGCAGATATGCTTTCAGGTGTGTGTCTAGATGGACATCATTATTGGGTGTGATACTCGGACTTGTCCGAAATGTAATGGGAATAGCCTTGGGACTTACCTGCTGTGCTAAAGGAACAATTATTACCGGTGAATGTATTGCAGGCGGTGTTGCACTGGAGATTGGAGCGGGTGGGGATAATGCCATGGGCGGCATGTATGCAAACGGTGGTATAAGAAATTTCACAACTACAATCAACCAGAGAGCATATCGCCAG
Source organism: Abditibacteriota bacterium (assembly GCA_942493375.1). Taxonomy (GTDB): domain Bacteria; phylum Armatimonadota; class UBA5829; order UBA5829; family UBA5829. The sequence goes on from OW818698.1 coordinate 4,078,774, forward strand.
GATGCAGGTGCTTTCCCGGCAAATTTGCATATCAACCAGACAATTGCTGCTAGTACTGCAGTCTGCCAGGATATTTTCCAGAGCAATTCGTATATATTGCCCATATCATTCATCTTCCTTTGCTGATCTGACAATCTCTTCAAACGTTTTAATCTGCTCAGCTGTCAGATTTCGGTTTTCGGCTATGTATGCAGCAAGTGGTGATACATCGCCACCCAGCACCTTGTTCACCAGGTCATCCAGTTTCCGCTTGATTACATGCTCTCGCTTAACAAGTGGACGAAATTCATAGGCGAAATTCTTTTTCATTCGCTTCGACATAACCTTTTTCTCGCATTCTTCCAAGCATAGTTGATATCGCGCTGTGCGATAGCTTCCTCTCGGAACCCAGTGCTTCTTGAATATCCCTTACACTTGCACTCGTTTTCTTCCACAGGATATCCATGATCTCAAACTCTGCCGCTGATAAGTCCGGTTTATGTGCCATTTACTGTCCTCCAAGCTTAAATACATGCAAACCATCTACATACGTAGTGTATATCTACAGATGTAAATTGTCAAGTTGCTGGAATTTGTCTGTCTTTGAGATTTGTCATCCTGAGGAACGAAGGATCTGCTTTGTATCCGGAAAAGCAGATCCTTCGTTCCTCAGGATGACATGTTCCAATATTACTGAGCTTTGTCGTTCATTGACACCTGAATTACCTGAGTGTATATTGTTAACACGCTTTTATGCCAAATCAGGAGCCTTCCAAATGGATCAAAAACCAAAGCAAAACATTACAAATCCCATCGATTATGCCTGTTCGAAGTATAGCGATGAATGGCTGCATCATCCCGTGTTTGGGGATGTCTCTTACGATTCTTTTGAACACTCCAGCTCAAATCCGGTTGTCCGGGGGACGGATGAGATGCGTTGGCCTGTGAATGGGTCTTTGTTTTGTGACCCGGTCAGTGGGGATTGGTTTTTATATGTTGGCTGGTATGCGCAGGGATATGCGAACACAGAGGAAGATCCATACTACTGCCAGGTTTATCGATCAAATGACAAGGGAGAATCCTGGACGGACTGCGGCCGACCGATTGCTGGGATTGGCTCATACATCTTCGAAGGTGAAGTATCGCCGCTGTGGGGAGCTCCTGATGCTGCTGTCTGTTATAAGGACGGGCGCTATTACATGAGCTTCGACTGGAACACCACAGGAACTACCTGGGCAAATGTCCTGGGAGGTGATCCGAGTGCGAACAATGGTTCAGCATGTGCTGTTTCAGACTCCCCCGAAGGTCCATTTCAACCGATTGCTGCTTATGTGAAGACACGAGAGATGGTTCCAGTGTTGGGGAAATACAAGCGGGCCTATGCTTCAACCATACTGCCGCGCAAGGATGACTGGATCGCACTGTCACTTACCGATTCCCAGGAATACTACGGATGGGGACTGTTGGGGCAGACAGCTTCAAAACTGGAAGGTCCCTGGTCTGAGCCCAAATTGTTGCTGCACCCTCAACTTGATCGCTATTATCCGCAGTTGCTTGAGTTTTTCCCGCAGTTCATTCAGGATGGGTTTATCTACGCTCCCGCGACATCGGTAGCAGGCAACCGTAACTATCAGGCTGTTTTCCGGGTGCCGATTGAGGATGCTATGGATTCCGATGCCTGGAGTCTGTATCAGGATGGTTCCGTTTGGCATTCCGAACCGGTTGAGTCCGAATATGAAGGCATCTGGGGACAGACTTTCTCTGGGTTTATTGATGAAAACGGTATATTCAACGTTATGTTTCCATCACTGGATTCTGAGAGCAAGGGAACGATAAATCTGGCTAAACGACCGTGGAACCAACCCATGCGTGAACGCGGATTTGTAATGAGCAGTCACGTGAATCCGGGTATGACAATGCTGCGTCACGACATCCAATTAAACCACCTGCACGCTAAGATGAAGCTCAATGGCACTGTACAGATAGTCTGGAACCACCGGGGCATATTCGCTCCCGATAAACCGACATCTAACTGTGGACTGCATCCCTTGATGCGTGCAAATTATGATGCACTTGAAATATCGGAGTCCTCATGGACATTAGTAAACTACTCCAGCAACGGAACCAGAATGAATATTGCGAGTGGATCATTACCTGGCTCACATGAACGAACCATCGACATAGCTATATGTGATGGCGTTCTAGTAGTTACTCTTGATGGTGAGATATGCTGGAACGGACCTTGCTCTATTTCCACGGGACGAGTAGGCTTATGGCTGGAACCGCACAGCAGCATTGAATGCGAGACATTCATTATCGATGGCGACACATTCGGAACTGCTATATCATTTCTCTACACGGAAGGTTTGAACTGCGCTGCCCAGAAATTGGATGATTGGGAAGAGGTCACAGATAGCACATTCCGATATGGCATAGGTGCGATTTCTAAATCTGATGGAGTGGAGATCAAATGGAACTTCACAGGCACTGGTTTCGCTATCTGGGCACCGACAGGTTCAACATACGGTAAAGGCGAGTTGCTTCTGAATGGCCAACATATTATTGATCTCGACTTCAACACACCAGAGAGCACTGATTCCCATATTCTATATGAGACACACGATTTGCCGGATGGTAAATATGGAGTGAAGGTAAAAGTGATCGATGGTAGAATACCCATTGATGCATTTGAGGCATTTACTTAGATCCAGCATCAGCGCTTGGTGCTGATGCTGGATGCACAAGCCTAATCCCGCCAGAGCCACCGCAGAGATTCCGGGAAAAGTGCTCCGGGATGTTCCAAGCTGTGTTCCCCGTCACCGATTACATACTTGTAATCATATCCCTTAAACTCGAGGGCTGATGCCATTTCGTCATTGGCCAGTTTCCAGTCGCCCCAGACACAGTTTAGGTCATTAGTGCCGGTCTGCAAAAATACCCGGATAGGTTTCTTTATCTTTTTGCGGATTTGGTATGGATAAATATATCCACCGCGAATGTCCGTAAAGCTTCCGCAGTGGCTCAACACTTTGCCAAACATATCGGGTCTCTCCCAGGCAGCAGTCCATGCACAAAGTCCACCGGAACTCATCCCGCAGATAGCTCTACTATTGGCATCTTGTTTGATCTTGTATTTCTTCTCTACTTTAGGCAGTATTTCTTTCTGTAGAAACTGAGCATAGATACCATTAGGGACATCATATTGATCCGCGCGCAGACTCTCCGGATATTTTACAAAATGGTCACGAGGGTCATTCAAATACTCTTTGCTCTCTCTGCCGGGATTTACGAATACCCCGATGATAGGCGGGATCTCCTTCTTATGTATCAGATTATCAAATACTATCGATGCCCGAACACTCCCCCTGGGATTAGCATAACTCCAACCATCTTGAAAAACCATCAAGCTGGCAGGTTCTTTGTCATTGTATCCAGCTGGAACATATATCCAATAATCCTGAACAGCTCCAGGATATATTTTACTGGTCATTTTAAATCGGTTAAGTTCACCTTGAGGCACTCCGTCCTGAACCTGCGAATCATTCCCGAGGACATACGGACCTTTTTCAAATATACTCAACATCAATGCATTCTTCCTTCGCCAGCTACTTCAATCAGCGCATCAAGGTTAGCCAGTGGAACATCGGACTGGATCTCCTGCGCTGGAGCGAATATCAACCCTCCACCTGCTCCCAGAACTTTCCGCACTTCTCTGGCTTCTCTGCGGACATCGTCCGGTGTGCCATAGGGTAGGGTCTTCTGAGTGCTTAATCCTCCCCAGAACGTCAGGTCCTTTCCATATTCGCGCTTGAGCATCGCTATATCCATACACTCCGGCTGTACCGGATTCAGGACATCGATCCCCATTTCTATCAGAGATGGAATGATCTTTACCACATTGCCGCAGGAATGGATCCAGACATGCTTGCCGTAGGACTTAATCAGATCATACTCAACCTGTTCTCCTGGGCGGATCAGATCCTGCCAGGATCCCGGAGACATAAGCAGATCACACTGACTCCCCCAGTCACTGCCCAAAAGAACTCCGTCTATATGTGGATGAGAGAGAAAGTTTTCCAGCATTACCAGGTTGCGTTGAATGATTTCCTGCAGGTATGCCCTTGTCCACTCTACACTGCCTGCCACGTCTGCGAGGAAATTCTCTATGCCTCTTGCGAAGTAGGCCTTTTCGAAGTGCGATCCATACACGCAAACCAGCACATATTTCCCTGCTTCGTGCATGCGGTCTACAGTTGCATAGAAATCTGCATAACTACCATCTCCGGTAATAGTCGGACGTGTGGCTGGTGTGTCGAAGTCTGACCATGCATCCATTGAGCCACCGACATTCTTCCACTGCCACCAGGGAGGAGACAAGCGGATAACGTCATTGTCGAACATCGTATCCTCATCGATAATCCCACGCTCATCTCTCAATTTCTCCTTCATATCCATCGCACACCCGATGCACCGGGGAATGCGCTCAGTTTCACGATGTTCAATTGCAGCTATTACACACTCACGACTATTCATATTTACACCTACTCGAGTTTAATATTGCATTCGTATACCTTTTGGAAAGGGTAACATACATTCAGAATAATGCCAAGTGTTTGCTTGACGAACATTACCAGGTATGGTATATTACCACCAACCTATGACATAGGTCAGATGTAATGCTTTAGGAATCAATAATGCAAAATGATCTCAAATTAAAGGAGCAGGATATAACACCGGTAATACAGCCGGTAGCTATATCGAGTGCACGGTGTGAAGCGACTAAGCAAATTGAGGCGCTTATCCTGTCCGGACAATATAAGTCAGGGGAAAAGTTACCTGCAGAACAGCAATTAGCTGAGTCTCTGCAGGTAGGACGCAGAGCTGTCAGAGAAGCGCTTCAGGCATTGCAGGCGAAAGGACTCATAGAAGTAAGAATGGGGGCCGGTGCCTTTGTCGTCCGCAATGACTTGGACAGGTTCATGGATTCTCTAACTACCAACGTGAGAGCATATCTTTCCAACGAACGTGCAGAATTAACTCACTGCAGCCAGTTCCGGGAGATCGTAGAAGGTGCAGCAATAGACGGACTGGCAGCAAATCCGGACCGTAATATATTGGAAAAACTTGTACAGGCTCTTGAGGGACAGGAACTCGCTCGGGAGCATAAAGACTCACATGCTTACAGTCAGCATCATTTCGAATTCCACAAGAGTATTGTTGAGAGTCTCAATAATCCAATCATCTCGATGCTTTTTGAACAGGTATTAAGCCTGGTTCAGGGAGATATGCAAACAAGCGGCGCAAATCCTGAGATCCAGCAGGAAGCTATAATTGAGCACCGAAAAGTATATGAAGCCATACATAATGGTGATTCAGAGTCTGCACGAGCATGTCTGTCAGTTCATTTGAAACACTTCCGGCGTAATCTTGATGGCCTGCGCTCATAATAGCAATAAACAAAGAACAGGAGACAGAAAATGAATAACGAGAAGTACACCAGACCCAACATCGAACGTGCACGTTTTGTAAATCCTGAGCGGGACACTGTGAATAATATTACTCAAGCCGAAGCAGAGGTCGTCACAAATTATCAACTGGGCTTGACACAGACTCGTAAGCAATTTCAAATCGACTATTATCAATATGATGCACCTTTTTTCTACCAGAACTTTCGGGTAGAGTTAGGCAGACCTTGGGAGAATTCGTCGAACCATTCCATAGCGGACTCACCTGAGGAGATATGGGGTGTAACGACTGATGAGGTTAAGCCGAGATATGTAGGAGCGGAGATGAACTCGGATGGTGTCGAATTGGATATTCCACCATATGGAGCTATCACCTTTGTGGAGGAAGAAGCGATTGTTGAAGTCACTGTGATTGGTAGTGCGTGTGCACCTCCTGGCTACATTATGCTATATGGAGAGCCAGTCGAATGGAAATATGCACGGACAGGAGTCAAGATGAGAGCGGACAACCTTTGGGGAGAGCACCTGCGCTGGCACATGTGGAGCAGAGGTATGAACGAAGGTTACCGAGATGCAGGGATGAGCTGCGCAGTCTTTCGCATTCCACCATGCAAGAAAATCACGATAATGGCTGGCAGCCAGCACACAATGGATGAACTCGACATGAAAAACATGCGCCACGATGCTCATTATGCAGTTCGCTATATCTATGTAGGTGTGCAGAAACCGTAAGTGAGGATCCTTATGAGTATGACAACTCGGGAACTGTTCAGACGGATAATGAGGTTTGAAACTCCGGACCGTACACCTCTCTGGCAGGTAGAAGAGGTTACAGGGCAGGCAGAACGTAAATGGTATCACGATGGCTATACCACCATAGACCGTCTAGCTGCATCTACAATAGGATTTGACTGCGGATTGCAGACAACACCAATCAGTGATCAACCACCCATTCCGGCATTCTATCCGAAGACTCTGGAAGTAGGCGACAACTTCGTAATACATCAGGATCACTTTGGATTCAAGGTGAAATCCGAGTGCGGCAGCGTGATGAGCCCGGTCAACTATGTGTATCTCGATGGTCCACTATCCTCGATAGATGACTGGCACAAAATGCGATACCGTTTCGATCCATTGGATTCCCGCAGGTTGCCCGTTTGGTGGGGCGAAGAAGCAATCCGTGAAATGAACAACAGCACAAACCCGGTAGTCATTGCAATGCCCTGGGGACCTGCACGTGGTATTAAAAACTGCTACATGCTGGGGTTTGACCGATTTATGGAAGTTATCGTTGATACGCCTGAAATACTGGAAGAGATTTTTGACTACTGGGCAGATTATCTTATCAGGTTCTTCAGTCAATTCATCGACACTCTGACTATTGATGCATTCCTGTTTAAGGAAGATGGTATGGGGTACAAAAATTCCACACTTGTCTCTCCGCAAATGTTCCGCCGTATATATCATCCACATATGAAGCGGGTGGTAGAATACTTGCGGAGTCACGGTGTCTCGGTGATCGGCTACTATTCCAGCGGGAATCTAGTTCCACTGCTGCGTGAGTTTATCGACTGCGGTATAAACCTAATTACTCCTATGGAATGTGCCGCAAGCATGGATGCTGTCGATCTTCGTAAGGAGTACGGCCGCGACTTGTTAATGATAGGCAATATTAGCCGTCAAGCTGTAATGGATGGTAAGGAAGCTATTCGCAAGGAAGTAGACCGCAAGGTTCCATTTCTGATGGAAAGCGGAGGATATATCCCGGCTTTCGATGATGCTGTTATGCCGGATATGGAACTTGAAAATGTCCGCTATTGCGCTGAACTCATAAAAAATCATGTGCCTGGAACTGGAAGGATAGAACAATGAACGCACGAGAACGATTCATCCAAACAATGAGTTTCGGAAATCCGGACCGTCCATTTTACTTTCTGGGTAAACCCCGCAAGGCAACACTGGATGCCTGGTATGAGCAGGGACTGCCAAAAATGCCGGATGCCGGAGAATATGGATGTCCCCAAGAGTTTTATGGACTAACCGGACAGGACAGGCTGCAGTGGGGAGTGCAGGTAGATTTTGGTCTCGTGCCTGCATTTGAAACAAAAGTGATTAGTGAAGACGAGTCCAGGCGTGTGTGGGTCGATACTAATGGGATAGTTATGCTGGATTCCGGAGCTGCGCTTGACACCCCCGGCTTTCGAACCAGGAGCTATGTCTCCCATCCAGTCTCAAATCGCATGGACTGGGAGGATATGAAACGTCGTTATGACCCCACTTCTCCGGAACGTTATGACGGAATAGGCTGGCCTGACTGGGCAAGCGGAATGGTTGACCGTGACTTCCCGGTTATGGCATCACTTCCGTCTATGTATTGGAAATCTCGCGATTGGGTAGGATTCGAGAACCTCTCCATGATGTTTTTGGATGACCCTGATCTTGTCCACGAAATGATGGAGCATGTCACGATTTTCCTGATGGAAGTAATGCGCCGGGCTGTTCAAGAGATCCATGTAGATGCCGTAGTGTTAAATGAGGATATGGCATACAAGCACGCCAGTATGATCTCCCCGGCAATGTTCAGAGAGTTTATGATGCCCAGGTACAAGAGACTGGTTAAGTTCTTCAAGGAGTTGGGTGTTCCACTTGTGATGGTAGACTGTGATGGGCATGTTGGTGAATTGATCCCGCTTTGGCTGGAAGCAGGGATAGATGGGACTTACCCGATAGAGATTGCTGCCAACAATGATCCTGTAGCCTATCGGCAGAAGTTCGGGAAGCAGCTCTCTATCTTTGGTGGAATCGACAAGAGAGAGATACGCTCACGGGAACGTGTGTATGAAGAAGTAATGAAGAAGGTGCCGTATCTTCTGGAGCAGGGAGGGCATATCCCGTGTTTCGACCATGCAATACCGCCTGATGTCCCGCTGGATGGATATCTATATATGGTTGAGGTAGTACGAGCTCTCATTTTCGGTCGTTCCGTCCCTGGTCCGAAAACAGAACTGGACCTTATTGGAAATCTTGATCTCACTGCCTTAACAACAGGCTAGAACGATGAATGAAGTGAAAATTCTGTCATTCTGAGGAACGAAGAATCTGCTTTTCCAGCGAAGTATGCAATGAAGCAGATTCTTCACTACGTTCAGATTGACATTCATTGTGAACCGGGTATTTGGAGGAAATATGATCTTAAGGCGTTTTGATGAGGGTGAACTGTTAGATGTTGCTGGTTTGAACACGATTCGTGTTGTTCTGGATCGCAGCGAAACCGCTCGCACAGAAATCGGTATGGAGACCTGGCGTGCTGGTCTGGTTGGTCCTCCACACAAGCATGAAGAGAAAGAGCAAGTCTTTCTGATTACATCAGGCAGAGGTTGGGTGAGAGTTGCCGATGAGCAACGCGAGGTTCAAAAAGGTGACTTGATATATATACCAGCAGGAATTGAACATCAGACCACGGCCTCTCCGGATGAAGACCTGCAATATCTGCTATACAACACATTCCTGGATGATCACAAAGAAGGTCATGCAACATTCAAAGAGCACATAGAACAAGTAAAATCCACCCGAAGATCACAAGCTGAGTCAGTCATGAATAATGCGGGCTAGGCGAAAAGAATAAACAACATTATCAAAAACATAGGTGATATATGACTGGTGATGAGACCCAGTCATATATCACCGATTTTCCCGCCTGAAGCCTGAAATCTGAAGCCTATGGCAACATCCATCAAGTCAGCGATTCGACAAACAAACTCCGTTGGTATATACCCACCATGGAATACCGTCAATGATTTACAGTACGTAAACACCTCAAACAATTAGACCTGATATCTCAGCATTGGTTACATGTAACGAAATATATTATCTCCTTCGAAAACAGAATATTTTCGTCCCTTCGTAGCGAGTCCGGCAGGTTTTCGCTGCAGGCGAAAATCGAGAGGACTCATGCTACGATTCCTAATAGATCACATATTCTGTTCCAGCAACTGCATCAAACACTGTGCATGGTCCGTCCCGATGGGTTGGTATGTCGTCTCTGCTCGCATCGCAGACTCTGTACAGTTTATACGGATCATATAATGAGCAGGAAGCGGTAATAGATGCTTTTATTGTCGCCTGCACAAGTTTTCCATCGGTCCAGGTTATACCTACCCCAAATCCACCTCTTGCCCGCAGACCTGATACCTTACCGTCAGGCCATGCCTGGGGTAAAGAGGGCAGCAAATGGATCTCGCCGTGATAACTCTGCAGCAGCATCTCGATAACTGCAGCTACCGCACCCAGGTTGCCATCGATCTGGAAAGTTCGCGGTGGATGCAGGTCCAGCAGCGTATCCGTTGCAAAATCAGTTATTAAATGCTCAATATGGTTCAGAGCTACATCACCCTGCCCGGCTCTGGCAAAGCAACAAGATACCCATGCGCGGCTCCAGCCAGTGTGTCCGCCAAAACTTGCCAGCCGTAGTTCCAGCGATTTCATTGCAGCATTAAATAGTTCAGGTGTCCGATGCGGAGAGAACTGATCGGATGGATATAGTCCGTATAGGTGTGAAATATGCCTGTGACCTGGTTCTACTTCTTCAAACTCTTCATTCCACTCCAGCAGTTGACCTTTTGAGCCTATCTTCAATGCAGGCAGCTTATCTCGCAGAACCTGCCACTTTGCAGATTGATCTTCATCTATTCCGAGAATCTTTGCAGCAGTTATTGCATGAGAAAGAACATCTTCAGCCAGTTCAACATCCATCGCTGCATTCACACCGATACTCACTGGATATTTATCACCGGTGCCTTTGAATCTGTTCTCAGGTGACTGAGAGGGCACAATAAGTGCATTACCCTTATCGTCTTCGATTATGTAAGACTCATAAAATGCAGCGACTTCTTTCAGGAATGGATAACACCGGTCCCGCAGGAATGCTTCATCCATCCCAAACTCATAATGCCACCACATATGCTGAGACAGCCAGCCGGCAGCTCCGATCCACACAGCCCAGCCATCTGATTCCGGTGTGCATCTGCCATAAGGGTCAGTCTGAATAGGAAGCCATATACCATTGCAGCCATAGAGTTTTTTAGCAGCCTCTTTGCCGTGAGGAACCTGCCGCTCCAGATGCCGCAGTAGCGCCTCTGCATATGCCTGCAATCCACCCGGCTCAGCACACCAGTATGCCATCTGTACATTTACATCCTGGTGGATATCACTGTCCCAACAAGGAGTTATTTCCTCGCACCACCGTCCTTGAAGTGTTGCCGGAAGCGATGCCGTAGCCGATGAAGCACACAGCAGATAGCGCCCATAGTTAAAATATAGCAGACTCAGACCTGGATCGGCCTTTCCTGCACGCAGGTTCCGCATTCTCTCGTCAGTTGGAAGCTCGGGTTCTTCAAACGGAAGGGACAGACTGAGTCCACCAAAATGCTTCTGATGCTCAGTCATGTGGCTGTCTACTAACTTATCCCAGTCGGTTGTGGAAAGAGAACGGAGTGCTAGTTCCTTTTCAGGTGTGCCACCCTCAGCCGATGTTCCTATATCAATCGCCACCAACACTTCAGTCGCATCCAGAATGTATACTTTGCGTCCATCAAGCATGTTTACGCTGCCGCCTTCAGCTTTGACGACAGTTGCATGCACCTCAAACGAAAATCCGTCCTTAATATCTCCACGCATCTGCAATGCATTATCAGCGGCTTTGGTTGAAAGCACACAATTCGGATCGTGAATACGATCAAGCCACAGTGAACATGAGAAAGGCTGTCCGTCACATGTAAACCGTGCCAGTATAACTCCCTCAGTCAAATGGGCAATATATTCGCGCTGGAAGAAAGAGCCGTCTCCATGGACAGCACCGTAGCGAACAGCCGCCATACCCGTGTTAAGGTCGAGTTGACGCATATAGTTGTGGAATGGATTGTGACTGAACTCTACAAAAAGGTCTCCAGCTGTCTGGTAAGCATCGACCCGACCCGGTTTGCCGCTGATCCCTCCAGGACCTCCGAAGGCTTTATTCGCCATCTCAGTCCCTTTTTCGTATTCGCCATTTAGTAGAAGCCGACGAACCTCCGGTAACTGATCTGCTGCATCATCGCAATCTCTAAACCGGTTGATGCCTTCCCAGAGCCATTCGTGATTCAACGCTATCCGCTCGGTCTGGCAGGTTCCCATAACCATAGCCGCCAGTCGTCCGTTGCCGATAGGCAGCCCTTCGGTCCAGTCCGAAGCCGGTTTTATATACCACAATCTATTATGCATAATATTGCCCCCAGTGCATTGCCTTCATTACTCGTAATTGATACTTCAATACCCTCACCAAATTCCCTCCTTACATATACCAAAACCATCCCGTATTCCCATTGTCAATTGTCAATTATCAATTATCCATTCGTGAATGAAGCAGGATATTTGCTGATAATCGGCGAATGTAGGTTGATATCTTCGTTGTGAATCAAAGGAGTCTCATCCATGGAAAAAATAGGGGTTGCCGTAATTGGCACGGGTTATATAGGTGTTGTCCACATTGAGCAATTGCTCAGAGTTCCAAATGTCAGGATTGTAGGTGTAGCTGATAAGAATGCAAAACTGGCATCCGGTATAGCTGCCCAGTATGGTATCGAGAAAGTCTACAGCGATGTAGATCAACTCATCGCAGATCCGGATGTCGATGTTATCCACAACTGCACTCCCAACAACCTTCACTTCACAATCAACAAAGCAGCCATCGAAGCAGGTAAGCAGGTGTTTTCAGAGAAACCTTTGGCGCTTTCGTCTCAGGAGTCAGCTGAGCTAGTGCGACTTGCTGAAAAGCATCAAACAGTAACAGGCATCAACTTCTGCTATAGATACTATCCGGTTGTCCAGGAAGCCGCTGCAAGAGTAGCACGTGGTGACATCGGAACAGTTTATAACGTTTTGGGGAGCTATCTGCAGGACTGGTTGCTGTATGAGACCGACTATTCCTGGCGCCTGGATCCATCTATGGCAGGTGCATCGAATATTGTCGGTGATTTGGGAAGCCATTGGTGCGATTTAGTGCAGTTCATCACCGGGCTGAAGATCGTTCAGGTAATGGCAGAACTACGAACTATCCTACCTGTCCGAAAACGACCGACCAATAACGAAACTCTCACTTTCGCAGGTGCAAGCGATACCGAGTATGAAGACGTTGCGATATCAATGGATGAATATGGTTCGATGCTTATGCGGCTGGAAAATGGTGCCAGCGTAACATTTACAACCAGCCAACTGGCAGCAGGCCGCAAGTGCCATATTGATGTTCAGGTATACGGTTCGGATGGTTCCTTGGCATGGAACCATGAGCGTTCGGCTGAGCTCTGGCTGGGGCATCGAAATGAAGCAAATCAGATATTCATTGAATCCCCCAATCTTCAGACTGAACAGACAAAGCATTATGCCAAACTGCCATCCGGCCATCCGATGGGATATAAAGACGCCGTCTTGAACCTGTTCAGCGACTACTACGAAGCAGTGCAATTGAAAAAGGAAGGCAAAACCTCCTGCATCAAGTGTGCTGACTTCAAATCTGGTCACAGCGAAATGCTGGTTCTGGAGGCTGCAATTGCCTCATCCAAATCCGGTTCCTGGGCGAAGGTAGCAGAATAATCATATTGTCATCCTGAGGAACGAAGGATCTGCTTTTACTTGCAGTTGGAATCTATGAAAAGCAGATTCTTCACTGCGTTCAGAATGACATATCTAACGAAACACCATCGTAGTATCTTTGCAAAAAGCATCTTGGAGGAATAACAACAATGTTTTGTGGTGACTTTCCGAAGAAGGCGTTTAGTTATCTCGTTCTGGTTTTGTTTGTAGTCGCATTTACAACAACTTCAAATACTGCAGGAGCAAAAGAAATGTGGAAACTGAAGAAACCTATAGTTACGTATTATGCAGGCCCTACAATGACTGAAGCTAGTGCTCAGATGATGAAAGATGGGGGCTGGAATTTAATCTGGTGTACAGAGAAGGATCTGGATATTGCGCAGAAGCTGGGCTTGAAAGCAATGCTGCGGGATGGCCTGTTGTATCCTGATAAAATGGATGACCCCGACAAGATTGCGAAACTGATAGAACTGGTAAAGAGAGTGAGAAACCATCCTGCGCTTGATTCATACTTTATTGTGGATGAACCAAGCACAGCAGTATTTCCAAACATAGCAAAGATGGTTTCAATTCTAAGAGAACATGATCCTGCCCATATGGGATATGTTAACCTGTTTCCCACTTATGCTTCAAATGAGCAGTTGGGAACAACCGGTGATACTGCCACTGCGTACCTTGAGCACTTGGAACGGTTTGTTGCAGAAGTCAAACCGCTGCTGCTGAGCTACGATAACTATCAGTTCTTTACAACCGGTGATGGAGATCAGTATTTCTTGAACCTGGAACTGGTAAGACAAACAGCCTTGAAGCACAAGCTGCCATTTATGAATATCATCCAGGCAAGTTCATGGTCACCGGGAGTCAGAGTGCCTAATGCCAACGAGTTTAGGTTCCTTTACTACACAACGCTTGCATATGGCGCTCAAGCTATATCCCATTATGTCTACAACTATCCAGTAGACCACAAGGGTATGATTGTAGATAACGATGGCAAGCCGACCCATCTCTACCATGCAGCAAAGTTTTTGAACCCTGAGTTCGAGAGAATTGCTACCGAGCTTATGTCGTGCAAATCACTCGGAGCTTATCACGTCGGCACCATAATGCCAGGGACAACAGCTCTCCCCGAGAAGTCTGCATTCAAAATTCAGGCAGAGGGTCTGGATGCAATATCTCCCACTCCTGAGAAAAACAAACCCGCAGAAGGTTTTGTGCTTGGATACTTTGGTAAAGCAGGAACGAATAAGCCGACCCATGTGGTGGTTGCAAACTTGAATTATAACAAGAATGTTAAAGCCACTTTGACAGGTCCTGGAAAGATGGAAATCTTCGTTCCGACTTCAAAGAGCTGGTATCCTACTTTGAGCAAAACAGCTGATCTGGATCTCCTGCCAGGCGGTGGTGTTTTAGTAAGATTGGTAGACGCTGACTAACACATGTAACAATTATTGGGAGGCCCACCGTGGCCTCCCGTTCTAACCCCGTCTTTTATCTCTCAGAATTATATTTCCAATATTAGTATCAATAAATTACTCATGTTCTAGTGCTAAGTATGGCAATCTACATGTAGTTATTGTTTAGTGGTATTGGGTCAGTACGTGTGTTATATTAGGAGCGTCAAGGCTCAGTCTGCTTTCTGAGGAGATAATGTGATATGGAAATAGAGAAGAGGACTGATAATTCCATAGACCAGTTCGAACAACTCGTCGTTTTTCAACTTGCGGACGAATACTATGGAGTTGATATTGGGGCAGTTAATACCATTATCAGGATGCAGACCGTGACTACAGTTCCACAAACCCCCAGATTTGTTGAGGGTGTTACCAACCTGCGTGGTAGTATCGTTCCAGTCATTGATCTGAGAAAACGATTTGGACTTCTGGCAAGCGAACCAACCAAGACATCAAGGATCGTTGTGGTTGAAGCTGCTGGAATGATGATTGGCATGGTTGTTGATGCTGTGGCTGAGACTCTCAGGTTGCGTGCAGACGATATTGAGCCTCCATCACCGGTCATCTGTTCACTGGATTCCGAGTATCTTCGGGGTATAGGTAAGCAGAATGACAGATTGGTGATTCTGCTTGATCTTGAGAAGATTCTCTCCAGCCAGGACTGGGAAAAGGTGTCTAAACTGGACAAAGTTATGGAACCAGTCGCGGCTTGACACTACGAGTCAATCTGAATATAGGTATTTATAGAGAAGGGAACTACCAGGGACGGTGGTTCCCTTTTCGCATATTGGGAGGAATTATGGGCTTTAACGTTGAATAGCAATTCTGTCATGAACTATATCATGTGGAGTGTGTGATGAACGAGCATGTTTTGACAATGACTGTGTTATCTGCGTTGCTGGCGATCTATGTAACAGGATCCGCGAGTTCCGCTGCTGAGTTCTTCCTGGTCAAAGATGGAAGACCGACAGCATCGATAGTTCTGCCTGAAAAAGAGAATCCAAAGGCTAAAGCTGCGGCTGTAGAGTTGCAGACCTATGTTGAAAAGATATCGGGAGCAAAGCTGCCGATTATAGAGTCTGGTAGCCCAACTGCTGGTAATCTGATACTGGTAGGTAAGAGTTCTATGACAGATTCCCTTGGGGTCAAAGTTCCTGATGATCTTACCAATGAACGTCGAGAAGAAGGTTTTCTCATTCACTGCAAGAGAGATCGTTTGGTGCTTGCAGGAAACGACCAGGGACCTTACAGGGGTACCGAGTATGCAGTCTATGAGTTTCTAAATAGACTCGGTGTTCGTTGGTTCATGCCGGGAGAGTATGGCGAAATAGTTCCTAAACGCAGCAGTATTTCCTTTCCTGAGATTAATGTTAATGAGAAACCTGACTTTGTCCTGCGCAACTGGTGGTATATAGGAATCAACAAACAGGAATTTATAGTTGAAGAAGAGAAGCTTTGGAAGCTGCGCAACAAGATGAATCCTGATATGACTATGTTCAAGATGCCGAATGACAGTTCAGCGCGTGACATATTGCCGGCAGCCACCTACTTCAAGACACAACCCGAATTGTTTGCGATGAATGCAGATGGCACACGGAACCCTAATATGCCGAATCTTTCCAATCCTGAGACTGTGAAAGTGTCTGCTGAGATAATCAAAGACTACTTCCGCAAGAATCCAGATGCTAATAGCCACGGCTTTGCTCCTGATGATGGACTTCCCAGAGATTATGACCCGGAGACACTCAAGTTCCACCAGGGATTCTGGTATGCAGCAGGCAGGCCGGGAGTAGCTTCCGAAGCCAGCACAACGGAGGAATGGATCAGGTTTGTCAACAATGTAACCGATGAAGTCCACAAAGAGTTTCCGAATGTCCTGATCTCGACTAATGGTTACTCCAATCGCGATATGCCACCACAGGGGATCAAACCCAACGACAAGCTTGTTATTATGGTTGCTGCAATCTGGAGTTGCACCCTTCATGCATATGATGACCCAGCCTGTTGGCAGAAAGAAAGATTTGGGGAATATCTGCAACAGTGGTGTAGAGACAGCAAAAATGTCTGGATATATGGCTACAATTATCAAATGCTGGTATCAGGTCTGACTCCATTACCGGAAACTCGAAAACTTGCCAGAGATTTTCCGCTGATGAAAAAATGGGGAGTGATGGGTTTCATAGACGAGACCCGAAATGTGTGGATGGAAGCTGGTATTCCAAGCAGATATCTACGCGCCAAACTGGAATGGAATGCAGGAGAGAACGTCGAATCTGTGCTTTCTGATTTCTATAGTACCTGGTATGGTCCTGCTGCAAAACCTGCAAAAGCGTTCTATGATGCCATAGAAAATGTAATCGAAAAGTCACCAATGCACGGACACGAAGATCGGGTTATGCCGGAAGTCTATAATGCCCTGCCGATGCGCATCCTGCGCGAAGCGATCGTAAAAGCTGAAAGCCTGGCAGTGCAGGAGCCATACAAAACACGGGTGCATGTAGATCGACTGATCCTGAGTCACTTACAGGCATATATCGACATGAACAATGCAGATCTGGCAGGTAAATGGGATGAAGCAATCAAACACGGTCAGGAGATGCTGGATATCCGTAAAGATATTTCCAAAGTCAGTATCCATCTGGTAGAGCCAATCGAAGGACTGCCCAACTACTCATCAGGAGTCTGGTATTGGACTGTGACAGACAGAATGAAGTATTACCAGTCACTGGCTGATAATACGTCGGGCAAGACTGGCGATCTGGTTGCGCTGGCCCCTGCTGAAGCTCTGTTCAGGATTGATCCATATGAGGATGGTATCCCCAAAGAATGGTACAACACGGGAATATCGACATCCGATTGGAAGACTCTGCTGACTACCAGGACGTTCTACTCTCAGGAAAATATGACCGATAGAGGTTATCCTTATATGGGCAGTATCTGGTATAAGTTGAAAGTAAGAGTCCCATCACAGTTTAAGGACCGAAAAGTGATGCTCAAGATCCCCAGTCTGGAACCTGAAGCCTGGGTCTGGGTGAATGGGGAGTATGCTGGACATAGGGAGTATCTGGATGCCTATATCCGTCCGAATGATGTAACTCTAGACATTACCAAGCAAGTAAGAATTGGAGAAGCCAACGACATCACAGTCCGTGTGTTCACAGGCTTGGGTGCAGCACAGGCACCGGCAGGAATCCAAAGCCGGGTGGTGTTGTATTCTCCGAAGTAGGTACTAGCTCTATATAGGACCAATAGGACAAATAGGACTTATAAGACATATACTGGCTGTTGATTGAATGTCTTATACGTCCTATTGGTCTTATTAGTCCTATTCTCCACTCTACCTATAGTCTTTCCCCCCCGATTTGTGTTAATATTGCCCTATTCTACCTCTGAGGTGTGCGTTTTGACTCTCGTAATTGTTTTCGCTATATCGCTGCTTATTTGTGCTGCGTGTTGCTCCCAGTGTTCCAATCCACTGAAACCGCGTGGAAAGAACAACCTTGAACTTGAGCTAGCTTCCAATGGCACAACAAAATACACAATAGTTATACCGGAATGTGCCAATGAAGCAGAAAAGAAAGCTGCGGATGTTATCAGCAGTTCGCTTGAATATATAAGTGGTGCTGTGTTTCCGGTAGTGAGTGAAAGCCCGGACTTTGAAATCACCGGGTGTGAGATAAGTGTAGGTAATACTGATCTTTTTAAAAAGACAGGCATTGAAACAGGTGATCTGGGCCTGGAAGGTTATGTGATCTCTGTAGTGGAGAATACACTTTTCGTAGCTGGTGGAGGACTTCGAGGAGTTATCAACGGTGCCTATTCAATGTTGGAAGAAGACCTGGGTTGTCGATGGTATGCACGAAATTCATTTGATGCACCAAAGATGGAAACCCTCCGCTTTGCTCCAGTTGCCAGGACATTTGTACCCAAGCTGGACATTCGTGACCCGTACTATTTCGAAGCCTGGGACACCGACTGGTCTTTGCAGAACAAAACCAATGCACCGGATGCATTTATTCCACAGGAGCTCGGAGGCAATTCGAAATATGCCCTGTTTGTGCATACCTACTGGAAATTCTTCAACCCTGATCTACTTTTCAACGAGCACCCGGAGTATTTCGCCGAAGTAAATGGCAAGCGCCAGGCTACACAGCTCTGTGTAACCAATCAAGATGTTGTCAAAGGTTCAATAGAAACCTGCCGGCAATACTTGAAAGATAATCCCGAAGCTACGATTATCAGCATTTCTCCTAACGATGGACGTGGTTACTGCGAATGTGCAGATTGCAAAGCCATAGATGACGCAGAGGGCGGTAAAGTCGGCAGCATGCTGATGTTTACAAATGTAATTGCAGATGCATTGAAAGATGAGTTCCCCAATATTACATTTATGACCCTGGCATATCTGGATACATTTATGCCGCCAAAGACTATTCGTCCACGGGACAATGTTGCGATCCAGCTCTGCACAGATTCCCATGCCTGGAAATACCAGTTCTGCTTCATCACAGAATCGCACGATTTCCAGACCGCAATAAAAGCATGGGCAGAAATTGATGCTAAAGTCTATATCTGGGACTACACCGTTGACTTCGTTCATTACCTGGTTCCGATGGCTAACATGCCGGTTGTCCAACAGAATATCAAGTTCTATGTGGACAACAATGCCCGGGGTGTGATGCTGCAGGGGGCTTATATGTCCAACGGCTGCGATATGTCCGATATGCGTGCCTGGGTTTGGGCAAAACAACTCTGGAATCCTGATTTAGAAACCAAACCTCTTATGAAAGATTTCATATATGGGTTCTACAAAGAATCTGCTGATCCAATTTGGAAATACAATATGATGATCTGGGATTATTGGGAGAAATACCACGGGATTCCTCACACATGTGGAGAGCCCTCGGATAATCCGATCCTGAACAACCTGCACTGCTCATACGCTCCCGATGGCCCAATGTTCACTGAAGAGTTTATGTCAAGGGCGTCCGAGTATATGCTGGAAGCTGAAAAGCTGGCACAGAGCGATGAAATCAAATCTAGAATCCGCAAGGTTAAAGCTGCTATTCTGTATCTGAAGATTTGCCAAGGTGTGGGGTATTACACTGAGTTTGGAGTATTCTCTAGCGGGAAAGACCTTACAACTACGCCGAAAAGACACCTTGAAAACAAGGAACAGTATGAGGCACTCTATGATGAGTTAATGGCAGTTTGCAAAGAACATTACATAAAAGCATTCTCAGAGCAGAACGTGATGTCAAAAATTGTGGACAAATGGCATGCAATTCTGACTGTAGATCCAATCCCAAGCATAGAGCTATGCGATGCATGGCGGTTCTTTATGGACCCTGAAGACATTGGCATAAAAAGCGAATGGATGAAGGACTCTAAGTATTATGGAGTGCCCAATCCCGATATGGATAAGGATGCCAAAACAGACTCAGACGGCACAGCAATCGTGCGCAGCAGCAAGGGTTGTGGCTGGGAAGCTCAGGGATTCAAAGACTACTATGGTGTAGCCTGGTATTTCCAGAACCTTACTCTACCAGCTGATGCAACAGACACTGAATACCTCTATCTATTCTTTGGAGCTGTAGATACAGAGGCTTGGATATACATAAATGGTGAGTTGGTTTTTGAGCACAGCATAGCGTCCACCGGACTGGGTGCTTCGGCACTGTGGAACCAGCCATTTGCCTTTGACGCAAAGAAATATCTCAAGTCTGGTTCCGTAAACCAACTTGCAGTGAGAGTGTATAGTTCATCAGGTATGGCAGGTATCTACAGGCCAGTCCTCCTCTTCCCGGCAGATAAAGAATATACTGCCGCAGAGCTGGACGTCTGAGAAACTTTATAAAGAACATAAGAGCGAGTTCATAATCGTAGGGGAGACTCTCCGCAGTCTCCCGTCCATCTTCCAAAATCCAATATCCAACTTTAAAACAGGGGGAATCCCAATGGCAGTTTATGAGTATGGTCGTATTCAAAAACTGGAAGACAGCCTTGTGCAGGCAGGTGTTGACCAGAAGACAATTGATGCAGTAATGGCTGGTGGAGAATTGATCAAAAAATCCGCTGCCCCTGTGAAGAAATCCGACTGGATGAAGCAGGCAATGGACCGGATGGATACCTTTATGGACCCCGAAGTAAAACAATCTGTCCGCGAAGCCTGCGCCTCTTGTCTGGCTGGTAAAAGACAGGAGATCAGCAAGCGTATAGCTAAGGAAAACCCAAACCTCGATGATGCAATCAAAGCAGCCAACGAAGCCAAATACGTCTTTGGACATAGCGTTACACTAGAGGATGACGGACGAATCCTGGTTTGTTTCGAACCCGATGTCAAAGAGAGCTACAGATGCGTGTGCCTTCCCAAAGCCAGAGAACCGATATCTGAAACCTACTGCTACTGCTGTGGAGGTCACATAAAACACCACCTCCAGACAGCCCTGAACTGCAAACTAAAGTGTGAGGTTCGTGCGACAGCCCTCTCCAGCGGAGGAAGAAAGCCTTGTTCTTTTCTGTTTGCGATCGAAGAGTAACGGTGATTCCGTAGGTGAGTATTTCAACGTGCTCTCAGCTTGTTCTCGATTTCTTATTCCTTGTATTTCGCCATCGTCTCGCGCAGAAAGACAACATCGTCTTTTATAGTCTGCCTTTCTGCGTGGAATCTGCATGGGAAAACTTTGTCCATACGCTTGGTCAGATCTTCGAGGTCACGAATCATACCTTCGGTTATATTGCGGGAATTAGGCATACTCAGGACTTTCAGAAATTGCTCCCTCACGGGATTTAGTCCTGTGTTGAATGTACCATATATAAGAAATCCCGGGTACCTCTCTACCAGTTCTTTTAGAACCTCCCGTGCTTCTTTGGATCGTTCCAGATGGAGTATCGATTGCTGAATGGAACGAATTGGATCGTAGGCTGTTGGGTTATAAGCATAATCTGCGCAGGTAAGCATTGGAATACGATTTGCCTCGTTCTGTTGTTTCATTGAATTGCTCATGTATCCATCAACTATTTCACCCAGGTTTGGATCACGGTTGATGACAGGACCGAGGTGCATAGTTGGCCATCCATCATTCACTGGATAATTATCCCACAGGAACAGTCGATGCCTGGTGATGCTCTTATATGACTCTGCAGCCTTCCGTGTGATACTACCCACTACACTGTCACCAGTCCAGAACAGATAGATATCTTTATCCAGTTCGTTGGCAATAGATTCCAGATAGGATTTTTCACTATCCAGCGTTCCATCACCCCAGTAAATCGAAGGGCAGAAGATAAACTTTGCTTCCGAGTCCTTTTGTTTCAAACGGTGGTAGATTTCATTGACTACTCTCGCCTGACCAGATGGATCAATCCCATTGGAGATGTCGTCCAGGGATATGTTAAACCATTTGACACCAAGCCCCTGCATCCATGCATAATGCTTCCACAAGTCGTTAACGTCTTTCTCAGAATTGTAGTTTAACGGGCGTTTTGAGCCCAGGTTTGGATTCATACTGAAACAAAAATTGATTTTATGCTTTTTGCAGAGTCGGACGATTTGTTCATAAGCTTTCATCTTTGACTTCGGAAGATCCTCCCACCACCGGTTGGCCTCTGGGTTACCCCATTCATAGTGCTCAAGATCACACATACTGCCATAACAGTTCATCAGGAAATTCATCTTGTATTTGGCCATCACAGGAATTTCAGATAAATACTGCTGAGGAGTCCACATCCAGCCCTTTATGCCTCGCAATGCAAATCCGGTTTTTTTTCCCTTAGGGAGCGGCTCCGGAAATGAGCGTGTTTTATCCTGGATATTGATCTTGAAGACATTCAAGATTTCAATTGGTGAAGCCTCCGATGAAGATATCAACAATACACTGAGACCTGCTGCGAGCAACAGCAGGATCACGAACTGGACTTTTATGTATGTAATCAAGTGCATAGTTTCCTATTCAATACTATATATTTGTTCTACCTGCTAAATCTGCAATGAGGGCATTTCTGCAACCTGCGTAAAGCATAGAATACAGGGATTATAGCGGTTTTGCCATCAATGAACATACAGTTATCAGTTGAGTGGAAGATATTCTTTTGGTCTTTATAGACAGGAGTAAATCCTGGTTTTGTAATTAGCTGGGATGTATCCAGTTCCAGGTGTCCTTTACCGTCTTTGCCTGCTCCGAATCTGGTCAGTGACAGATTGGCGCACCAGACTTCATTGGCATCGAGTATCTCTTTTAACGCCCATGAGTACACCCGCATGGTAGCACCTGTGTTGGCGATGTCATCGAAAAAAAGTACGCGGCCTTTGAGAGTTTTAGGTTTGACGAACAGGTCCTGGGCTGCATACTTTAGTCTCTGCCTGAGTGCAGCAGAGCCTGAGAGGTTCTCAACCATCCGCATAGATGTCCTTGGTTGGCTCCTGAAAAATACTTCGCTGACATCGTATGCTTTGGTCAACTCACAGAGCCTGCGGACTAATAATCCCTGGGGTCTGGACTGGTCTGGAGTGGTTTCAGATGATGAGAGGGCACGGACGATGAAGTCAACTCGACGGTCGGGGAGTTTCTCTATGATGGCTTTTGCATAGAAATCGCAGAGTGCGGCAATGTGGGGTTGGAAGTCGACTGCGGGCAGGGATTCCTTAAACGCTTTGGCCAGTCGGCTTTCATAACTGTGTGTATGATAAGGCCAGAAGGAGCCCAGATATAACCACCAGTCAGCAAATTCACGTTCCGCCAGCAGTGTAAAATCTGCCTCTCGGTGCAGAGGATGTGGAGCAGATGATTTCCCCAAAGAATTGAGCACTACTCTACCTCCTGAAGGTGTCTAGTGGTCAATCAGAAAAGTGATCTATGAGTTGTATGGATCCTCCAGGCTCGAAAACCTGGAGGATATTTTCGCCGTGTTATATATGTCCTGTAATTTGGTTTTTATCGTCTACCAGTATAACTTTGCGATCAACTGGTTCGTCCGTAAGGCAGAAAGCTACTATTATAACCTTGTCACCTACACTGAACCTGTGAGCTGCAGCACCGTTTAAACATATAACGCCACTGCCCCTCGGTCCTGGAATAGCATAGGTCTCCACACGGTTGCCATTCGCAACATTTAACACGTGAACTAACTCACCGTCAATGATGCCGACAGCATCCAACAGGTCGGTATCTATGGTTATACTGCCTATATAGTCCACATCGCAGGCTGTAACCGTAGCCCTGTGGATTTTGCTTTTACAGATATTTAACAGTTTCAATCTACTAGACCGCTTTCTTTTCTAATAATGGTTGTTACATTGAACAATACCATGATACCAGCCTGTTGAAGTACGATCAAATCAACCGCAAAAACTCAGTAATATGAGAGTTAATCTAAAGTCCGTTCGTGCTGAGTAGCGCGAAGCGCGTATCGAAGTATGAATGGACTTTACACTCTTTCCAGAGCAGCAAATGAAACCAGGAGTTTCTTAATACCTACTGAGTCAAATGCTACTGTTACCATCTCATTATCCCCTGACCCACTTGAGTTTATAACAACACCTTTTCCGAACTGAGCATGCACAACTTTAGTCGCCGGTTTGAATGTCACAGGTGTTGATGTTGTCTTCGGTTTGAAATCGGATCTCCATTCAGTCAGCACACTGCGGTCTTTGGGTCGCACTGGTGCAGCTACCAGACTTTCCGGGATCTCTTCGATGAACCGCGATGATGAGTTGCGCTGGGTCTGGCCCATGGTCGTGCGCTGCAGGGCATACGACATAACCAGTTGTTCCCTAGCCCTGGTCATTCCCACATAACAAAGCCTGCGCTCTTCTTCCATCTCTTCCTTATCGTCATTGGCTCTCCAGTGGGGGAAGATGCCTTCCTCCATACCAGCCATATAGACGATTGGAAACTCCAGACCTTTGGCGGCATGCAACGTCATAAGAGTTACTGCCTGTCCGGATTCATCGTAGGTGTCTATATCAGAAATCAATGCAACCTGTTCCAGAAATGCTTGCAGAGTGGCATTTTCACTGGATGCAACAAAGTCCTGAGTCACAGAAAGCAGTTCGTTGACGTTTTCCTGTTTAGCCTGGTTCTCGGCAGTCCGTTGCTCGTGGGTATCGTTCAGATAACCGGTAACCTGGATTATCTCCTCAGTCAACATCCTAATGTTTGCTTGTTCAGTGTACATGTGGAAATGGTTGATCATTGCCTTAAGTGCATTCATCTGAACTACTGCTCTTTTTGGAACATTCTCGGCTTCTTCGCATCTATACAGAGCTTCAGCAAACGATATCCCTTTGGTATAGGCGAATGCTTCCAGACGGGTAATTGATGTGTCGCCTATGCCTCTGGTTGGAACGTTGATAATCCTGTGCAAAGCTGAGCTGTCCAGAGGGTTTGCAGCCAGCCTCATGTATGCCAGAATATCTTTTACTTCTTTGCGCTCATAGAACCTGACCGAGCCTACCAGCTTATACGGAATACGCCGGTTGATCATAGCCTCTTCAAACACACGGGACATTGCATTTACCCGGTACAAAACAACGCAATCGGAATAATTATGACCATCGATTCCGACTTTTTGCTGGATCCCACGGGCAATGTTTCCGGCTTCATCGTGCTCATTGACTGACTGTATTATCTCAATATCGCAGCCTGCCTCATTGTCCGTCCACAGTTTCTTATCTGCACGGCCTTTGTTGCGTTTTATGACGCTGTGAGCAGCTTCGATGATCTTGCCGGTTGATCTATAGTTCTGTTCCAGTTTGAAGATTTTTGCATCAGGAAAATCCTCTTTAAAACGCAAAATGATCGAGACATCAGCCCCTCTCCAACGATATATAGACTGGTCGTCATCTCCGACACAGAAAAGATTGCGGTGTTTTCCAGACATTGCAGTAATCAGCATATACTGGCAAAGGTTGATGTCCTGGAACTCATCCACATGGACATATCGGAACCTGTCCTGGTAGTGCTCCCTGACTTCAGCGCAATTTTGAAGAAGCAGGACCGACTGCATAATAAGGTCGTCAAAGTCCAGCGATCTACTCTGAGATAACTGCTCCTGGTAGACAGGATAGACACGTGCTGCCATATTTTCAAGCTGACCGTTGAAGTGTTTACGGAAGTCTTTAGGTCCGATCAGCTTCTCTTTGGCCCGGGAAATCAGTCCCAATATCTGCCTTGGTTGGTAGCGTTTAGGGTCGATATCCAGGGCTTTCATTATCGACCTGGTTGTATCCATCTGGTCGGCGTCATCAAGTATAGTAAAAGCCGGGTCAATGCCCATAGCCGAACCATTCTCACGCAGAATTCTGGCGCAGATACCGTGGAAAGTGCCGGCCCAGAGTCTGCCACCCTGTTCACCCATAAGTTCGATCAGCCGGTGTTTCATTTCATTGGCTGCTTTGTTGGTAAAGGTGACTGCCAGGATGTTGTATGGTCGGACGTGGTGGTCTCGGATCAGGCTGGCAATCCGCATGGTAAGTACACGAGTCTTACCGCTACCGGCACCGGCGAAAACCAGTATAGGCCCATCAGCCTGCTCCGCTGCCGCACGCTGTTCGGGATTTAAAGATTGAAGTAAGTCATTAGTCATATCAGATACATTATACCAGAGACAGGCACATGGGCGGGAGAATAAGGGAAATAGAATAGTCTTCTCATCCAAACTTTCGGAGGTAATCTGCTGGTTGATGGCGAACTCTTAGCCGTATGACGTGTTTTGGGTAACGATGGAGGTGTAGAATGGGCAACTCTGAACCGCTTAAATTGGCAATGTTAGGTATGGTGGATGGAAACGGACATCCTTACTCGTGGAGCGCTATGTTCAATGGATATGACCCGGTGGAGATGGGCAAGTGTCCATTTGCTGGAATCCCTGCATATCTGGATAAAGAACCCAAGGATACTCTGCAGATACATGGTGCCAGAGTAACTCACGTCTGGACTGATGACCCAGCGGATGCTGAGCGTGTATCGAAAGCTTCTTTGGTCCCAAATGTTGTCAAAAAGGCCGAGGATGTCATAGGTCAGGTGGACGCAGTTATCGTTGCCACCGATAAAGGCTGGGAGCATGTTGAGCGTTGTAAGCCCTTTATTGAAGCTGGTCTGCCAATCTTTGTAGATAAGCCTATGGTAGACAATGAAGCTGACTTGCAGACATTCTGTAAATGGGTAAAAGACGGTGCGCGTATATTGTCTTCCAGTTCAATGAGATACTGTAAAGAGTATGCACCGCTTCGTATGTCTACCAACAACCTTGGCAAGCTCAGATATATCAGTATAACTACTCCTAAAACGTGGGAGAGATATGGCATTCATGCCCTTGAAGGTATATATCCGATCACAGGCCCCGGATATGTTTCAGTCCGTAATACCGGAACATCGGACAAAAATATAGTCCATTTGAAACATAGGGACGGTGTTGATGTAGTCATAGCTGCCATATCGGATATGTATGGATCGTTTGGAGTGCTGGACGTCTGCGGGACAGCCGGATTCCAGCAGGTTTCGAGTATGGACTCATTCTATTCATTCAAAGCGCAGCTACAGACGTTTGTAGATTATTTGCAAACTGGTGAGTTGCCATTCCCGTTTACTGAGACTGTTGAATTGATGAAGATTATCATCGCAGGCATAAGAAGCCGCGATGATGGCGGTAGAGAAGTTATGTTAGACGAAATAAAGGAGTTCTGAGAGTAATGCAGATGCGAAGAAGCAAGGTCCTGGAGAAGCTCAGGGCTGGTGAAGTAGTAAACAGCTTTAAACTTAATCTGGCCGATGCCCGAGCAGCAGAGATTGCAGCCCGGATAGGTTTTGATTGTATATGGACATGTATGGAACATGTGCCGAACGATTTCCGGGCTGTTGAGGAGGCCATCTGGGCTGCAAAAGCTTATGATACCGACGTAATGGTGCGAGTGCCGCGCGGTAGTTACAGTGACTATATCCGTCCACTGGAAATGGATGCGGCGGGGATAATTGTCCCACATATCATGAGTGCAGCAGACGCCCGCGAAGTTGTCCGCATGACACGCTTCCATCCGATAGGTCGCAGACCGCTGGATGGCGGTAATGCCGATGGTGCAGCTTGCATGATAGACCTTAAGGACTACACAGAACAAGCTAACCGTGAGAGGTTTGTAATAATCCAGATAGAAGACCCGGAACCGCTGGACGAACTCGATGAGATCGCTCAGATAGAAGGAATAGATATGATCTTCTTCGGTCCCGGTGATTTCAGCCATTCGATAGGCCATGTAGGTGAGTGGGACAATCCGGAGATATCAGCAGCACGTGAGAAAGTTGTTAAAACAGCGCTCAAATACGGCAAGTTTGCGGGAACTGTAGCAGGCGTGGGGAGTGTGCAGGCTATGGTTGATATGGGCTATAGGTTCCTGAATGTCGGCGCCGATGTTATCGGTATAGTCAAACATGCCCAGGAGAGCCTGGCAGCATTTGGAAATATTAAAATGGATGCTCCCAAAGGTATATATGGAGGTGATTCAAAATGAGTATCATAGATAAATTCAGACTAGATGGCAAAGTGGCAATTATCACTGGTGGAGCCGGACTATATGGCAGGCAGCTGGTTGAATGCCTCGCAGAAGCCGGTGCAAAGGTTTATACGGCTTCAAGAAACGTTGAGGCCCTTGAAGAGCTCGCAGTAATACATCGGAGTAATGGACTAGACGTTGAAGCATTGCATCTAGACCAAAAGGATGAAGCCTCAGTTCTGCAGCTTAGAGACGAAGTTATGTCTCGCAGTGGTCATATAGATATACTTGTAAATAATGCTGTCGCACGGCCTATGAAGAAAGGCTACCAGGACGATGCTTCCACATTTGCTGAGAGTATGGCAGTCAATGCGACCGGTGTATTCATGATCACTCGGGCAATCGGAGATGTCATGTCAGACGGCGGTTCAATCGTGAATATCGGTTCTATCCAAGGCATGGTTGGTACCGACCCGACGCTGTATGTCGGTACATCAATGTCCGGCTGGGCACCCGACTATTTCTTCCACAAAGGTGGAATGGTCAACTTCACCAAGTTCGTTGCCAGTTACTATGGTTCACGAGGAATCCGTTGCAACTGCCTGGCACCTGGTGGATTCTGGACAAAGGATATGCCGGAGAGCTTCGTTACAAACTATTCTGCGCGAACTTTCCTCGGAAGATTAGCGAATGAGACTGACATGAAAGGCATAGTTGTCTTCCTTGCATCAGATGCATCGGTATACATCACAGGCACAAACATACCAGTCGATGGTGGATACACAGCCAAGTAAAATGAGCCAGTAGATATTGTCATTCTGAACGCAGTGAAGAATCTGCTTTTAGATATTGAATCGCTTGTGCAAAGCAGATCCTTCATTCTTCAGGATGACAATAATGCTTTTGCGTGAGATAGGCAAACCATGACATAATACATATGTTTGAATTCAAGTAAAATCTGCCCCATAGACGAGTTCGGAGTAAGTTGATGGATGATCTTTTCGGTATGATGGTTAGGGATGGTTCGGAGAAGCCTATGGCTGCCCGGATGCGTCCCCAGACCCTGGACGAATTCCTGGGCCAGGAGCAGCTGCTCGCTCCCGGAAGCTTACTCCGCAGAGCTATCGAGGACGATAAACTCGGGTCAATGATCTTTTGGGGACCAGCAGGTTGTGGAAAAAGTACTCTCGCCAGTGTAATAGCTGCCCGGACTAAATGCAACTTCGAAAACTTCAGTGCAGTAACCTCCGGAGTGCCGGAGATGCGCAAGGTTATAAAATCTGCGGAAGAAAGACTCAGGGCAACCGGACAGAAGACCATACTTTTCGTAGATGAAATCCATCGCTTCAACAAAGCTCAACAGGATGCCTTGCTGCCGCACGTAGAGAACGGAACAGTCATTCTGATAGGTGCTACCACAGAAAACCCCTACTTCGAGGTCAATAGCCCCCTTATATCCCGTTCCAGAGTCTGTCGTTTTGAACGCTTGGGACCCGAGTATCTGCGGACGATGCTCACAAGAGCACTTGAAGATACTGAAAGGGGACTTGGTAAGCAGGATTTACTTGTTGATGCTGATGCCATCGACCATATCATAGATGTCTGTGACGGGGATGCCCGCAGTGCTCTGAATGCTCTGGAGGTTTCCTCAAGGGCTGCCCAGCGGGATGAGGCATCGGGAAAACTTCGTATAACTCTGGAAATAGCTGAGGAAGCTGTCGGGCGAAGAGTCCTTCAGTATGATAAAACTGGAGACAACCACTACGACACGATCTCTGCTTTTATAAAATCGATGCGTGGTTCAGATCCGGATGCTGCAGTCTACTGGCTGGCTAGAATGCTAGCTGCAGGGGAAGACCCGAAGTTCATCGCCCGGAGGATTATTATTCAGGCTGCAGAGGATGTAGGTAATGCAGACCCTATGGCACTTGTAGTTGCTAATGCGGCTGCTCAGGCGGTACAGTTTGTGGGATTGCCGGAAGCCCAGATACCTTTGGCACAGGCTGTGATATATCTAGCCTGTGCTCCAAAGAGCAATGCAAGCTATACGGCAATCAACAGGGCTAATAAAGATGTTATGGACAAGAAAGCCCCACCGGTCCCGATTCATCTCCGAGACTCCGGTTATCCTGGTGCAAAGAAACTGGGCCATGGAAAAGGCTACAAATACCCCCACGATTTCCCCGACCACTATGTCCCACAGGAATACTTACCACAGGGATCAGGATTAGGCCCATACTACGAACCCACCGACCACGGCCACGAAGCCAAATTCAAACAAAGACTAACAAGACTAAGAGGCTCCGGCGAAGAAGACACAGAATAAAAAATCTGTCATCCTGAAGAATGAAGGATCTGCTGTTTAGATTACTACCAAAGCAGATTCTTCACTACGTTCAGAATGACAGATATATAGTCTATTCGCTGATTTTCTCCACAGGTTCCAACGCCAGTTCCAGAACTTCCATTACGTTGTCTACATAATGGATCTTCATCTCGCTGAGAACGTTTTTCGGGACATCCTCTTCGATATCTTTCCGGTTCTGTTTGGGAACTATTACTGTCTCCACACCAGCACGCCTTGCAGCCAGTATTTTTTCTTTCAACCCACCGACCGGCAGTACTTTCCCACGCAGAGTCACTTCACCGGTCATTGCTAACCTTGGTCTCATCTTGCGTCCGGTGAGGAGTGAGGTGATAGCTGTGACCATGGTGACACCAGCGCTTGGTCCGTCCTTCGGGATAGCTCCAGCCGGTACATGAACGTGTATATCGGACTTACCATACAGGTCCGTCGGTATACCAAGATCTTCCGCATGGCTTCGAACGAAACTCAGGCCAGTTACGGCGGATTCCTTCATAACATCCCCAAGCTGTCCCGTAGTGGTGAGTTTTCCGCTGCCGTCCATACGGTTTGCTTCGATAAATAATACATCGCCACCGGTAGGAGTCCATGCCAGCCCGACTGCAACACCCGGGTCATCGGTCCTGCTTGCCAGTTCTTCAACTGTATATCTGGGAACTCCCAGGAATTCATTTACAGCCTTGGAGTTAGCCCGGACAGCTTTTGTCCTGCCTTCTGCAAACGCGCGTGCAGTTTTGCGGCAGACATTGGCTATCTGTCTTTCCAGGTTTCTAACTCCGGCTTCCCTGGTGTAACCCCTGATTATTTCCTGAATGCCATCCTTGGTAAACGTCAGGTGCTGGCCCTTCTTGAGTCCGTGTTCCTCGAGCTGCTTTGGAACCAGATGCCTTTTGGCTATCTCCATTTTCTCTTCTTCGGTATAGCCGGCTATCTCAAGGACTTCCATCCTGTCTCTGAGTGGAGGCAGAATAGTGTCCATTACGTTCGCAGTAGTAATAAACATTACCTTAGACAGATCGAATGGCACTTCCAGATAATGGTCCCGGAAACTGGAGTTTTGCTCAGGATCAAGGACTTCCAGAAGCGCGGATGACGGATCTCCCCGGAAATCAGCTCCGACTTTATCTATCTCGTCCAGCATAAATATCGGGTTGTGAGATTCCGAGCGTTTTAGTCCCTGGACAATCTGGCCGGGCAGAGCGCCGATATATGTGCGCCGGTGCCCTCTGATCTCAGCTTCGTCTCTGATACCACCCAGGCTGATCCTTATGAACTTGCGTCCCAGTGCTCTCGCGATACTCTTACCCAGTGAAGTTTTTCCTACACCAGGAGGTCCGACAAAGCACAATATCGGATGCCGTACGTCACCTTCAGCTTTGAACTTCCTGACGGAAAGATATTCCAGAATACGGTCCTTGACCTTTTCCAGTCCATAATGGTCAGTATCAAGGATCTTGCCGACTTCCTTGATGTCCATGTTGTCATGTGTGAATACATTCCATGGCATGCTTATCAGCCAGTCGATGAATGTTCTGGAGACAGTATACTCAGGAGCGGCGGGAGACATACGGCTGAGTCTGTCCAGCTCTCTTAAGGCTTCTTTTTCAGCTTCTTCAGGGAGTGCAGCTTCAGCAATCTTAGTTCTGAGTTCATCGATTTCTATCGTCCGGTCGTCGCTCTCACCCAGTTCTCTCTGGATTGCTTTCATCTGTTCGCGGAGATAGTAGTCCCGCTGGGTCTTACCCATCTCTGTATGGACCTGGTTCTGAATTTTGCTACCAAGCTCCAGGACTTCGACTTCACGCATTAGGATTGCCAGCAGTTTCAGAAGTCTTTCACGCACATCTGCAGTCTCAAGGAGTTCCTGCTTTTCCAGTGTCTGAATAGGCAGGTGGAGAGAGATCGTATCTGCCAGCAGAGCAGGGCGGGGGATGCTGGTGATACCCTGCAGCTCATCCGGAAGTGTCGGTGAGAGCTGAACTACCTTCTGGAATGCATTTGCTACATTCCGACGGAGCGCCTCAACTTCATTAGCCTCATCCTCTGTCCAGTTTTCAATGTCCGGAAGCTCTTCTACACGAACTCTAATATATGGATCTTCCTGGATGACCTCAGTAAACCGTACTCTTTTCAGCCCTTGAACAATCAGCCTCTGATGCTCCGGTAGTCTGAGCATTGTATGTATAGCAGCTGCTACACCGATGGGATATATGTCATCGAACTTCGGGTTTTCTACTGTAGAATCTTTAAGTGCAGCCAGGGCAACAACCCTGGATTCCGATACGACTGCATCATCCACCAACTGCATGGACGCATCGCGCGAGACTATCAGTGGCAATACCACAAGCGGAAAAAGCACAGTCTCTTTTAAAGGCAACAGACTCAGTATATCCGGAATTGGCGGAATTGTACGATCGGCCTGTTCTCCTTCAATTATGACAGTCGGACCCTGCCCTTCATTATTGATGTCGGGAATCATATTAAACCTCCACACGCCCTGGACTTATTCCCTGGCGCGTTGCGTATAACTTAATTTGTGAACTGGCGATATATAATGACCTGTCTTGAAAACTGAGATAGCACACGCAATAATACGACGTTATATTCATGCGGCACATATCATAGCCAAGACTGGCCTAAGGCTCTATTTCTATCTTTTTAGCTGCTAAACAACCCCTTTTCGGCAATACGACTTTAAGGAAGCCTTCTTTATAACTAGCGCTAAGATTCTCCCTGTCTACAGGAACTCCCAGGGGTAATGCTACTATTCGTTCAAAAGGCCCATAATATACTTCAAGCTGATGATATCGAGTTCTGCAGCTTCGGTCTTCATCGGTTTCAGCTCTGACACCTCTGAGGGTTAAGTATTTGCCATCAGAAGACAGAGTGAGTTCCATCTGACCAGGCTCTAGTCCCGCGACGCAGACTTTCACTACAATGGATTCAACTGTCTCATATACATCTACCCTTGGGGACCAGACTTCACCTGAGGAACTGGACATACGGAACATTTGAAGCAGAACATCGTCGGAGACTCTGCGCATCTGGCTCTCAAGTTCCTCCAGCACGTTATCGTAAGTGTTGAATTTCATTCTTACTCACCTTTAATCTTGCGGTGGGGACTTGATGTGTCCCTGCCGAAGTGTTCATCCGTTATTCTTATACCCACTTCGGGCTTCTTGCAATAGGCGCAAGATAACGACTACAATTCTACCAGTAGACAGAAATGATTACAAGGTGAGTTGTGATAGTTCAGTAATACGGGAACATTGTCATCCTGAGGAACGAAGGATCTGCTTTTTCTGGATGGAAAGCAGATCCTTCGTTCCTCAGGATGACAAATTCCGACAACTCTGAACTGGTACGATGAGTTACCATGATTGGGCAGAGGTAGATTATGTCACACGAACAAAATATAAGGTCTCTACTGAGAGAAATGGGTAGTGTAGTTATCGGGTACTCCGGTGGGGTAGACAGCACTTTACTTGCATATCTTGCAACGCAGGAGCTTGGAATTAATGCCGTATGCGTATTGCTGCGAAGTGTGTTGGTGCCAGCCGATCAGGAGCAGGATGCGGTGGAGATGGCTGATGAACTGGGTCTGAATCTGGTTACAATTGAAGTAGATCCACTCTCCGATCCTGTTGTGCGCTCAAATCCTTCTGACCGTTGCTATCACTGCAAGAAGCTTATGTATAGTGCAATACTTAGTATAGCTCAGACAAGGGGGATTACACACATTTTAGATGGTGCAAATATGGATGATATGGGTGATTTTCGACCTGGAATGCAGGCAGCCAAAGAATTGGGAGTGCGTAGTCCATATAAAGAGCTCCATGTGACGAAAGAAGAGATAAGGTCTATCGCTCGAGATCTGGGAATGAGAGTTTGGAGTAAACCTGCATACGCCTGTCTTGCTTCAAGAGTCCCCTATAACACTCCTTTGGATGCTAACATTCTGACTCGTATATCACAATCCGAGTCAGTACTATACGACTTAGGTTTTCAGCAGTTCCGTGTGAGGCATCATGGAGATGTGGCAAGGATTGAGATGCTTCCCCTGGATATGGAAAAGCTGCTTATTCCGGCAATGCGTGCGCAGATAGTCAGTGAGTTCCGCAAACTGGGTTACCACTATGTGGCAATGGACCTTACCGGATACCGGACTGGCAGTATGAATGAAACATTACCACATTAAGGTTCTTGTTTATAGACCTATGGTTTGCCATAATGGGACGAATAGGACTAATGTGACTTATAGCACATATGCACCGACAGTAAGAGTTGCAATCGGTGCACAGTTTCTTATCGCGTGATCTCCAGCTTTGGAACCAGTTTGATGATATTGCGCATGGTGAAAACTACCGGGCACCGTTCCAGCGCGAGTCTTTCGGCTTCACGGATGTCATCTTCAGGGGCATCACTCACAGTTATGAGCGTCACACGGACTTCCTCCATTATCGGATCATCTCCAAGGCCAAATACCTTTGAGAAGTTTATATCCGCTTCCACTCGAGTCTTGAGGCTTTTGAGCACGATTCCCAGGTTAGTAGCTATTGATGCAAAAACACCGGTGTAGCAGGCTGCAAGCCCAAAGAAGCAGTAATGCATTGGTCCGGGTAGTGTTCCGCCACCACCCATAAATGTAGGATTGTCCATTTCAAATATAGTTTCCCCACCTTCATACTTTATTTTGGATTTGAACTGTGGGCCATTTTCCTCAAACAACCATTCCCCCTCTATTACTTGAGTTTTCCTGGTTTTGGATGGGTCCGATTTCATTAGTTCGGTGAAGCGATTCATGCTCTCAGCATCAACATTGTTGGTTTTCACAATACTATCCCCCTTATTTACTGCTGCCAGTCACGGTGAAGTTTACCCCATACACCGTATGTATAAGCACTATTTGATGCATAAGACTGATCGTGGACCAATAATCAGTTGATGAGGGACATAAATGTTCGATTTCCTGAGATGAGGTAGGCATCAAAGTTGTAAATCAAGCAGTTGAGTATTTCAGGATGTACAAGTTTGGTGGTTATTGGCAAACTTCAGATATGTAGTAGTTTGGGAGCACTTGAATGTGCTCCCTTAAGTTGAGGATGATAAATATCACTGCCTATATCATTTATGCCAATCGACTGAGGGTATTGCGTGTTTGGCAAGGTTTTAATTGAGCGGTGCTACGTTTTTTGCTTGTTTTCCCTTGGGTGTTTCCGATAGTTCATACTCTACGAGTTGTCCTTCTGCAAGGGTCTTGAATCCATCCAGGGTTATCTCGGAGTAATGGACAAACACATCCCGTTCTTCCGGTTTTTCACTTTCAGTCTCAATAAAACCATATCCCTTTTCGCCGTTAAACCATTTAACTTTTCCAGTAGCCATTTGATTCCCGCCTTTACTCATCGGTGATTGTGGGCTGAAGTATGGCAGTGTATCACACGATAGTCACACGCCCAGCCGATTATACTACCCTTTTAATAGCAGGATAGCACCAAAAACAGGGAATGTCAACAGTTTGGGCGAAAATAATACAACAAAATTAGTGATATGTGAACTACAGGTGGGTAAACTGAACGACAGAGACGCCAACATTGTGTGCTATGTGACTATGCAGTTGCAAATGTGCGTCATTTGTTGGGTTTGTTGAGTGTTAATTGTGAAACGGGGTAATTTGGGGACAGCTTTAGACACTTGTGTAGTTCAATCTTTGCTTGCTCTTTTTTACCTTGAGCCGCATAAACAGCAGCCAGATGATACCTGAGATCCGGGTTGTTAGGCGTTCCTTCTACACTTCTGCGTAGATGCCCTTCAGCCTCAGAAAACCGACCCAATTGGAACAAAACCCAACCCATTGTATCTTCAATACTTGGTTCTCCAGGCCTTACTCCCACTGCATACCGAGCAAGCTTCTCGGCCTGAACCAGGTTCTTTCTGTGTTCCGCGTAAAAATATGCCAGATTGTTCGAAGGCATTGGATCATTCGGTTCTAAACGTACTGTTTCCTCATAGCAGTGCTCAGCAAGTGCATCTTCATTACCCTTATCCATAAGCATTGCTGTAGTAGAATACATCTCCAGATATTTTCGGTTTTTGGCATTCGAACCGCCACCCAGAGAGTTCAATATGGCAACCAGGTCTTTTGCAGCTTTGACCTGCTCATCATGAAAACCGGGACGTGTATAGACGATCACAACCTTCATATGAACTTCAGGATCCTGGGGATTTGAAGCTATAGCCTTTGCCACATATTTTGCTGCAGTTGCTTTGTCGTGCGCTGATACAGCTTTCCCTGCCAACTCCAAATTGCTTTCAACAACATTCTTACCACACCCGGCAATTGATGCCAGAGTTAAACATAATGAGACTGTGAAAACGATTTTTTTAGTCGGCAGGATTGATTTCATTTTAGGAACTATGCCTCACGAAGTTGATCTGTAAGTTGCTGACCATAGCTTTGGCAGCTTTTTTCTCATCTTCGTCCATCTGTGAATTCAGTTTATCAACGAGAAAAGTAATCGTATCTACTGCCAGTTTAGCCTGGACAAGGTCCTTTTTGAGTTCTTTTGCACCTGGCGCCAGGCGAATGCCCATTGTTTCCCAGGCCTTCTCCTCAAGACTTCTGATAGTAAACCCAAGAATCATATATACATCGATATCCGGCATTGGGAATCCACCGTCAGCTTGCTCAGCCTGCTGAGTTTCCTCGGTGATCTGTTCCTCTTGTTCGACAGCTTCTTCGCTTACAGCATCTTCAGCGCTTACTCGACGCTTGTCGTTGACTTCATAGCTCTTTTCCTGATCTTCCATTCTTATACCTCAACTAATTCGAAAATAGAATGTTTTCGTCCCTTCGTGGTGAGTCCGGCAGATTTTCGCATCAAGCGAAAATTGAGCGGACTCATACCACGATTCCTAGTGTTTTTAAGAAATCAATGAATTCATCTTCAGAGAGTACCCTGACCCCCAGTTGGTTTGCCTTATCTAGCTTCGAACCAGCTTTCTCTCCTGCAATGACCATATCTGTTTTTTTTGATACCGAGGAGGAAGCTTTCCCCCCCATCTTTCCGACCAGTTCCTCTGCCTGCTCCCTGGTGAACCGGTAAAGCGCTCCTGTAAAAACGAAACTCATTCCGGTCAATGCTCCGTTTTCGTCCCTGAACTCTTCTTTCGGATCAATTCCCGCTTGCTTAAGCCGTTCGATGAGATTGCGGCTGGCATCGTGCCGGAAATAATGTACAATGCTTTCCGCAACCACCGGCCCGACATCCTGAACCTGTGCAAGATCCTCTACAGAAGATTCCATCAGTTTGTCCAGGCTTCCAAAGCACTTGGCCAGAGTCTCTGCTGTCCTCTCACCAACGTGCCTGATCCCCAGAGCATATATCAACCGTGCAAGCGTTGCCGACTTGCTAGCTTCTATCGCATTCTTCGCATTGGCTGCAGATTTCTCACCCATCCGGTCTAATTCTGCAAAAATTGATTCATCCAGATAGTAAAGGTCCGCCGGATTTGATATATGACCTTTATCAATAAGCTGGTCTATCAATGCCGGACCAACACCGTCCATGTTCATCGCTGTCCGGCTGGTGAAATGGATAATCGACTCACGGGTCTTGGCGGTGCAGTTGGGGTTTGAACACCTTGTTGCTGCTTCACCCTCGTTCCTGGCAACCTCAGCGCCACATACGGGGCACTCAGTTGGCATTGTAAACTCCACTTCGCTACCTGTTCTTTTATCTTTGACGACTTCTACGACCTCAGGGATTACTTCACCTGCGCGCTGGACCATCACCCAGTCACCAATGCGCACATCCTTACGTCTGACTTCGTCTTCATTATGCAGTGTAGCCCTGGAAACAACAACCCCACCCACTTCAACTGGTTCCATTATAGCAACAGGGGTCAATGTCCCGGTCCGGCCAACCTGCACCAGTATATCCAGTATACGTGTTTCAGCCTGTTGTGCGGGATATTTATATGCAATCGCCCACCGAGGACTCCGTGCCACATTTCCAAGTTCCCTTTGAAGAGCGATTGAGTTGGTCTTGATGACCATTCCATCTATGTCATATGGCAGAGTATCCTTGCGTTCCCTCCAGCTTTCAACATGGGCGATGACTTCAGCTATTCCGTTGCAAACTTTCGATAGTGGGTTGACGTTTGCCCCCCAGGATTTCAATCTGTCTAATATATCAGAATGAGTCTGGAATGTCAGTCCTTCAGTCTGTCCAACGCCATAGCAGAACATAGTCAAACGTCTTTTAGCAGTGATCGAACTGTCCAGCTGTCTTATGGAACCTGCCGCAGCATTACGGGGATTGGCAAATGTTTGCTCACCACTGAGTTCGCGCTCCTCGTTTATCCGGCGGAATTCATCGTGGAATAGGATAATCTCTCCTCTGACCTCTATCAGTGTTGGAATGTCATTACCATTAAGTTTCAATGGGATTGAACGGACCGTTTTCAGATTGGTTGTTACGTTTTCACCCTGGAACCCATCTCCCCGCGTAGTCCCATTGACCAAAACTCCATCGACATAAGTCAGTGATACGGCTAGACCATCAAATTTAAGTTCGCAGATGTATTCAATACTCTCACCTTCCGGCATACCCAGGAAACGCTTGCATCGTTGGTCGAAAGCCTCAAGCTCCTCAGAGCTGAATGCATTTCCCAGGCTGAGCATTGGCATCAGGTGGGTATGAGGTTGGAACGCAGTCTGTAAAGGCGCACCGACGCGCTGTGTAGGCGAAGCAGGATCCAGCAGCTGCGGATAAAGGGTTTCAAGCTCAATCAAACGGCGCATCAATTGATCATACTGAGCATCAGATATCTCAGGCGCATCGTGTACATAATACAAATTATTCGCCCGGTCAATGCGAACTCTCAGATCAACCACTTCATTTCGCAGACTGTCAGATATATTGTTTTCCATCGGCCCAACTTCCCCCTGTCTGCATTTTAAGCAGCAAACGGACTAAAGTCAACTGGGAAACTGCTTAGTATATGAAGAGACTTTTTTACCTATTATTAGTCGTACCACTTCTTGTTCAGAATTCTATCTCGCTCCCTGGTAGTACTCCAAGAAATATCGTCTAGGATAATTTTCATCGCCGGGGCGCCGGAAGTGAACCAGAACGTCAGGCGCATCTGGGTGGCTGTTTCCCAGGACGGATTGCCACCACCGATTACAAAGGAATCCGTCGAGACAAATACCCTCTGCCAACCCTTATAAAAACCCATATATCCAAACTTGGAAAAGTGGTTACTCCAGGTTGAGTCTCCGCAGTGTATCCCGGTCTGTGCAAGGAACTGGGGATTGTCCATATATACCCAGAATCGTATCTGTTTCACATCCTTGAGCGGGATGTCCGGTGTGATGTCCAGGTCAATACGGGTACTCGTTGTTTCACCAACTGGATACGATTTCAGCAGTAGGGCCTTCTTGCCTTCTTTTACATTTTTTGTAGTAAGCTCAATATCTAATGGTTTAGTAAAACCTGAGTTCAAAATGCTCCACTTAGTTTGCAGATCCTTAACAGTATTATACTCGAACCCGTCAGTTGCTCTACCAGCGGATATCGCTGCAGATGAACCGAATGCTGCCAGGATTATCGTCAATGCTATAATCATCCGGATATGCTTTTTCATAGTCTAGTTCTCCTGCTGGGTGTCTGCTGAAATAGCAAATATTGCCAGCGACATGCCATTCTGATTCAATGAGTTAATCGTTATGCTTGTAATAGGTTTTGAAGGATATGGATTGGTCCAGTCCGTCCGGATGAGCTGGATCCTGCTGCCAGATTCAGTCTCTCCTGAATATGCAATGCGACCGTCGAAGACTCCCAACTTATAGTTCCAGTCCGAAATATTCCATCTATAGAGTAGATCCATATCCGCTGTAGAACCATCTTCATATTCTATTGTGTATCTGCCGACCAGTGGTTGCTCTGTTGCGTGGCTCCACGCACTCAGGGAATCCTTGTTTAATGGCACATTACAAGTGGCAAGAAACGCTAACCGGCTGGCTTTCTGATTGACATTGATTGTGACCGGACCAGTGGGCAGGGAATCATCGGGTTGACCAGTGAGCAGGATTACATTCTTTGCAGTCCCCTTTTGAGCAAGGCGGAATACAACTTGACCACATCTTATGTCTTGAGCGAATATCTTCTGAATAGAGTTCTCTTTACCATAGCCAGGCCAGGAATCCTCTTTTTCAGAAATTTGGTAATTGAAATACCTGGTTAGTGGCACAGGAGCCCATTTTCCTATGTCTGACCGAATTGGTTTTAATATTCGTGAAATCTCATATACAGGATCAAATGTGATTTCAGATACTTTTGGTGTCGAGGTATTCCATGCATACTGAGCTGTCAGTGTAAGAGCTGCCCAGGCTTCTGGTGCCATTGTTTCCGGTCTTGTCCAAGTGCTTGCGTAATACCAGAGTGTATCAAATAATCCAAGTGTGCTTGATTCCTTACGCAGTCCATCAGCCAGGCTTTGTATGCCAGTCGGAGAGCTGAACGTGGCTCCTAGTACTTTGAACCCCTTTTTAGTAAAATATCTCAAACGTTTCTGGGCTGCTTTATCGAAAATCCCATAGTCCCAGTCGGCGATGATAATATCTTTTGGTAGTTTATCTACGATCTCCCAGCCTCTGACCTTATCCACGGTGCCTGTCATATACTGACCGGTCGGCAGCAGCGTGTCATGCCACATAATAGTCTTAACGCCCTTGGCAGCCATAATGCCGTGCATTCGAGTGATCGACTTCAGGAACAGTGCAGATGGATTTTCCAGTTTGCATGTATCACACTCGTGGTATGGCCCATAATTAATCTCATCCATGCATATATGGAAATACTTCGGTTGGAATATCTCTATGGTTTCTTCCAGCATGTCCTTGGTGAGTTTATCGACTCCCGGGTGTGTTGGGCACCACGCAGTCGCCCAGTCGGCAGTGCGTTTGCCTTCAAGCAGGTCAATGTTCTGCGGGTTTGACATGACCCAGACAGCATGGCTGAGCATTTGTATAGTTGGTATTACCTCGAAGTGAAGCGATTTTGCATAGTCCACTAGTTCTGATACTTGCGCTTTGGTCAGGGCATGAGAAGCGGACGATGGGAATTGTTGTCTTTCGAATTGAATATTTTCCGCAATCTCAAAGAATAATGTATTCATCTTCAAGGAAGCAAAAGTATTGATAAGGTTCTTCATCGCCTGAATAGAAGCAGGATCACGATCGATGGAACGCAGATTGAGATAAACACCTCTCCAGGCTAAAGCTGGTTCATCAGTAATCTCGCACCCTTGGGCAACTATTCCAGCATTAGTATGGTGCAGAAGTTGTTTTAGAGTCTGAATGCCATAAAAAACGCCAGCTGTATTCTTCGATTTCAAAGATACCTGGCCTTTGCCGACAGACAGAGCATATCCTTCGTTGTTAGCTGGCACACCTTTACCATTGCTAACAACCTGCAAAGATATCTGATTGCTGTTGCTTTTCCGTGATTCATTCTGCAGGACTCTACAGTCCATATTATAAAGTCTGCGCAACTCATTCTGAAGGTATTCTGCAGTTGCAAGACTGGATTGATCGGTCACGATCACAGTCTTTGCATTTAATTCGAACTCACTGCGAATATACGTGACCTTCTTTGGCTTGGGAATCAACACTGCTTGATGGATACCAGCATTTGTTGTGTCTTTCGCCCCCACCGAATTCAACGGTAAGCAGGATGCCATGATTATTAAAGCTAATACTAAGATGTTATTCTTCAACATTTACTCTCCAACAGTTACTTGTGAGATGTGTTAATCGTTTGGGTGGCCGGCAAACCACTTCTTGAACCGCTCTTTCCAGTCTACTCTATTCGGTGCGGTTACAGTTGGTGTTTCTATTGGTTGAGGAGACTGTATAGGCGGAAGTATTTCTGTTCTTTGGAGCGAGTTTGTATCGACTACCTCTACCCTCGCACCAGCACTTGCCAGTGAGTTTGCTATATTAAGAGCAGACAGCCTGTCTATTCCATCTACTGCTGTGCTTGGCATCTCCCTGTCAACAATCTTCTGAGCATCTTCATAAGCCTGTGAAGCCTGCATCCTGAGAGAACTGACCAAGCGCCGTTTCTCCAGTCCTGTATCCATTATATCTACTCTGTAAGTACCGGATGGAGTGTTTGATGGTAGTTGGCGAGGGACAGACATGACCATTTTAGATTCACCCGATGTTCGGTCCACTATTTCAGAATCCGCTTCGCTGGCAGATATAGCATTTGCTGCGCTTGTAGCAGCATTCAAATCATCAGTCTGGAGTATTATGGCTCCGGGGGCAGATTCAACCAGATCTTTTACTTCTTTCAAATCCAGATGTGTAATGTCTCTGACGGTTTTGATCACCTGGATTATGTGATCACCGGGATTTATCAGTACAACTGCATATCTTGGTTGTGCGGCTTCTGGTGATGAGCAGGATGTATCTGTGTTTTCCTGAATATCAACTTCTGCCCCGGCTTTTATCAACAGGCTGTGGGCAATTATCGCTGCATCCGGGTCTTCAGTCTCTAAAACAATGCTCGGAAGAGGCTGTGCAGCTGTTGTCTTAACTGCCTTTTCGAAATCCATTCCGGTCAGCAGCATGATGGTTCTTACCACTTCAGGTCTGTCGTTTCCAGCACCAATGAGGACAACTCGGTGAAGGATTTTGGGTGTTTCGCTGGTATCTTCCATTGCAACCTCACTCCATTGCATTCATCGTATCGACAATATCATATTTCGTTGACTATAGATGAAATCCTTCATTATCTCCCATATGGCGCGGTTTCATGACATAATATGTAGAGTGAAGAATAATAGTGCCTGGAGGCTGATATGAAGGGTTTGCGATTAATACTGCTTATGTTGCTATTGACGATGCTTGCCTGTTCTGTAGGTGTATGCGCTGATGGTGTTAAGGAGACTGATGCCCAGCGTAACGCCAGAATGAAATGGTGGAGGCAGGCTAAGTTTGGCATGTTTATCCACTGGGGGTTATATTCCGTTCCTGCAGGAACCTGGAATGGTCAACAGATCCCCGGAATAGGCGAATGGATAATGAATGTAGCCAGGATTCCAGTGAATGATTATGCAAACCTGGCGAAGAGTTTCAATCCTGTGAAGTTCAATGCCGATCAGTGGGTCCAGACAGCCAAGAACGCTGGAATGAAGTATATAGTCATAACATCCAAACACCACGATGGTTTTGCTATGTTTCATTCTTCAGCCAGTCAGTATAACATTTACGATGCCACTCCTTTCAAACGAGATCCTCTCAGAGAATTGGCTGATGCATGCAAAAAACACAAAATCAAACTCGGTTTCTACTATTCACAAGCCCAGGACTGGCACCATCCTGGTGGAGGTGTGTATGCAGATGGAGGTCCCTGGGATATTTTGCAGAAGGGCAACATCGATACATATGTCAAACGAATAGCCATTCCGCAAGTCCGCGAAATACTCGCGAACTATGGCAAAATATCTGTTTTGTGGTGGGATACACCTGTCGGAATGTCTCCAGAGAGCGTTCGAGAGCTTTATGGCCTGACAAAACTCCAGCCAGGTATAATAACCAATGACCGCCTTGGAAATGGAGTTCCAGGTGATCTGACGACTCCGGAGCAGACTATCCCAGGCAAAGGTATGGGGAATCGTGACTGGGAAACCTGTATGACTATTAACGATACCTGGGGTTTTAAATCCTACGA
Organism: Abditibacteriota bacterium; assembly: GCA_942493375.1. Classification (GTDB taxonomy): domain Bacteria; phylum Armatimonadota; class UBA5829; order UBA5829; family UBA5829. The sequence goes on from OW818698.1 coordinate 4,122,891, forward strand.
CGACAATTGGAAGCCAACTCAAACTCTGATAAGAAACCTGATAGATATTGCAAGCAAGGGTGGTAATTATCTACTGAACGTAGGCCCGACCTCCGAAGGTACATTCCCGGAACCGATTATCGAACGCCTGAGTGAAGTCGGCAAGTGGATGAAAGTAAACGGACAGGCCATATATGGCAGTTCTCCAAGCCCATTTACTTCTTCCCTGCCATGGGGTAGATGCACTAGAAAAGGCAACAAGCTTTACTTGTCTATATTCAACTGGCCAGAAAACCGCTCCATTCTGGTTCCTATCAGCAACGATGTATCCAAAGTATACATGCTGAATAACCGGCAAAAACTGGACTGGACCAAGACTGATCAGGGTATTCAAATTGCTCTTCCTGATAATGCTCCGGACAAGATTGCATCCGTAGTAGTCCTTGAGCCCAAAGGCGCACTGGTTGTAATCAATCCAAATGGTCATATTAAAGCAGGTGAGACAGCGAAACTCCTGGTCGAAGATTCAACATTGCACGGTAACACAATTGCACTAGAACAGATTGATGGCGCTACAAACATTGGTTTCTGGGTGAATCCACAAGATTATCCTGAATGGTCGGTATTTTTCGAAAAGATTGGGACATATGAAGTCTCATTGGAATACAGCGAGATGCCTGGATGCGGAGCTGGAGGAGTTGACCTGGAAATATCCGACCAACGCCTCCATATTCAACCTGAATCAACCGGGGGATGGAAAGATTTTGTTGTAAAAAGCTTCGGCAAGATAGAAATAACCAAACCTGGCAAAATAACCATTATCCTGAGACCCAAATCAAAAGAAACTGGCCCGGTGATGAACCTGAGGGCAGTTATTCTTAAGCCGGTGGCTGGGTAGGGAAGGCGAATCAATAAAGTTATACAAATAGTTCACTCACCCGGTTTATATGACGGCCGGGTGAGGATTACTTGTTCTCAATACTCCCTGTGAAGTCTCAGCATAGCAACCGAAAAACCTGGCATATTAAATCGTATTGATCCATTATTGATTTCCAATACGTTTGCCTGGGGCAATTGGCTTGCCATTAGTAGCTCTTTCTGCTGCTGCGATGTCAGGGAATCAGGCGAACCCAATTCCACCCATTTCACATACGGATCACAGCTGTTTGGCACTATGTCTGTCATGGTGCAAACCCACTTGTCAGTAGGGAGATTCTTCAGGTTGATCGTGACCGCTGTCGTGTAAGCCTGTCGAGAGTAGTCTTCTACCAGGTTGTAGAGTAATACATATGCCTCTTTTTTATTCACGGACATACACACAAGCCCACCGACCGGTTCATTGGAGCTTCTGCAGATCAGTCTTTCACCTTTCATCAGTTTCAATAGCTCAAAAAGCCGGGCACTCGGTTTTGGTATAGTGGTCTGTGTATATAAGCCAAGATCCCCTCTGAACCCCTGCATTGTTCCGTATGGTGTTTCTGCAAGACAAAAAGGTAATGCAAGTTTTATGCCATAATCCATAAACTGCCTGATCGCCATTGCTCGAAATGCCGCATCATATGGTCTGTCGTGTGGTGCGAACAGAGATGAAGAACATCCCCACTCGGTTATTAGCAATGGCAGTTTGGAATACTTCGGAAATTTACGCAAGGTAGATTTTACGGAATCTAGTGACACCTTCAGCGTATCGAAAACTGGTATACCTGTCCCCACAGTATATATGTGCCATGAGAAAAAGTCTGTTCTTGCACCGATCTTTTCAGTGGCATCGTTACGGCCGCGCAGGCAGTGTTCTAGAAACGGTTCGCACCAGCCAGCTTCAGCTCCAGCAACACCACCGATAGTTATTTTCGGGTTGGCTCTAGTTGCTCCTTCAACTGCATGGTCATATATCCGTAGATATTCCTGAAGAGTGCCCAGAAAGTATCCGGAAGCATTGGGTTCGTTCCAAACCTCAAAGTACCAGTTTTGGATACTATTGCTCCATTTCAGAGAGCAGTGTTTTACAAGCTGATATACTAATTCCTGCCATTTCAGATAAGCCTGGGTGTCTTTTGGTGGGTATGGGTTTGACCAACTATGCCCGGTGTTTCGTCCTGCCAGCTCCGGTGGCATAGTTTCAAGCACGATAACCGGAAGCATTCCGTTATCGACAATAGCGTTGATCCCATCATCCAGCAGTTTCCAATTGTATATTGGATGCCCTTCAGAGTCCTCCGAATAGACACGGGTATTGACTACACACTCATGCAAGCGTATATATCTGAATCCCATTTTCTTTGCCTGTCGCATTGCATTTATGCCGGACTCAGTAGCTGCTCTGTCTGTATAGCATGCGTCAGTGCCTGCCCAGATATGTTTGAACTCTCCCAGACTCTTTGAAAAGTCTACTGTCACAGTTGCATTGTCTATATCGACTTTGCGAGGCGCCAGGCTCAATTTGTCATCTACCATTTGGAAATTTACATCATCAAACCAGACCGTGCCTTTGCAGTCTCCCCATAAATGGCACACCAATCTGACATATGCCACCGTTCTGGAGAGCCGTAATTCAGCTGAGTATTCTGCCCAATCATTGGTCCCACTCTTAAGCACGATATCAGTATGCCCGATAACCTTACCTTCAGAGTTCATGCTATAAACCTGGATACCTGCCATCAACCAGTCCATCGACCCGATGACCACATCTTGTGTCTTCATCCAAGCAGACACTTTGATCAACTGACCTCTATAGGGAATAGGTTTCGTGCCAATACCTACCATCCCGCCTTCATTGGGTTCAGACCCGGTAGATTGCACTCTGATCGAAGTTTTACCAGAATGATATACCTGATGGTCAAGTGAAACCCATGCAGGATTAGGTGTCATAACTTCAAAGATGCTTATGGATTCTAGTGAAGGAATCTCGAAATCCTCATGTATGCTGACAGGACGTTCCGCACAAATGCCAACCGCAGTACATATAATCAGCAGATGAATGATAATTGCAGACCAATAAAATGATTTCACATTGAGCCTCCACTATACATTGAAGCCAGGAGATAAGTAGTGAGGTAGTAGATATAGATTTCCAAATAAAATCGACCGGTTCATTTATGAACCGGTCGATTTGTGAATGTATTAAAGCGGACTATTTGTTCTCAAAACCCCTGACGCCGAAGTCTTTACCCCAGGGATTGTCATCTGACATTCCCGATGAGTCAATGGCATTTGCCATCTTCTCCCTCCAGGTATATACCAAACTGGTATCGTGAGTGTATTCCGACATTGTCTTTACCATACTATCCGAAACATAAATTGCCTTTTTAGCTTTTTTTAGCCACGCCTTCTCGGATCTAGACAAGTCACTTTTTGCTTCATATTTATTTATAATGTCCTGGAGAATCAATGCATAAGCAGTATCTTCCAGACCGTCCCTGTAGTTTTCAAGCCTTATGGTGGGAATAAGTTTTCCACCTGCGCCGTAACACATAATAGAACCGTCGCCGTGGAATGGAGTCCAGGACACCGGGTTCCACTTGGTGAATGGTCCACTTGTTATTGGGGCATTGTCATTCCAGAAGCAAAGAGCATAATAAAGGAACCCATCAGGTCTGTATTTAGCTGTCATCGCTCCCATTAATAGCCTGGCTTCAATTGCATCGTATTCCACGAACCAGTTGGCGAATGGATGCTGTGGACCGCAGCAGATATACCACCAGACCTTTTTGCCTGCTGCTCTAGCGACCGATGCCTGCTTAACATCGAAACTGGGAGTTAGAGGAGTCCAGCCATCGATTGACTTTACGACTGAATCGACACCAAAGCTGTGGTCGTAAGCTGTTGTCAAAATAAATGTCCCAGGGAATGCCTTTTTTAGGGCTATAACAGCCTTCTCAAGTGCGGGGAACTGATCGGGTGGCTGCTCATCGAAGCCATATATGTATGCATGGTCGTTGATACCGAGTTCTTTGGACTTTTCATACATTGGCTTGAATCTGGCGATATTAGATTCGACATCTCCGCCGAAGTTGCCATAGTTGAAAGCAACCAATCTGCCCTGGTCGTGTTTGTATTTAAGTATCTCATAATCAGGAGGACCCGGATCGTACAGGCTGTCATAATCGATGTAGTAATCTGACAGGAAATCGGCATATTCGTACTTGACCTTCTGATGCCACCTGTCTTTACCTACGATATTGTTGATGATGTGCTGTTTGAACTCCGGTGGAAGAGACGTTGTCGCAGTCGGTATTGGTGTGCAGTCCGGCATTGTGAATGACCTGACTTTTACCGACAACCCAAACTTTACAGGTTTAGAGCCATTAGCAGTTACTGTTAGACTTCCATTATAAACACCGGGAGTCTGCCCTTTGGGAACTCTCACACGTACCCAGAACGTCTGGATATCACCAGGTTTTATGTCCACAGGACCAAGGAAGTTGAGAATAGGATCAGGCCACCAACCTATATAGGAAACCTGATAAGGCGGCTGTGCCTTGGTCTGAACATAACCCATTACATCGCAGTCAATATTGGATGCAGCTAGAACTCCTCCATTCTTTGATTGCAGATCACCGGTGGATACGCTGACGCCTCTGACTGTGCTTATTCCCGATGGCGTAATAGCTACTTGAAATGCTTCTTTTTCATTTCGGGCTACACTCAAGTTGACTGTCTTTGCAGCTCTGAGATCAACAGCCATATCCTGGGGTACTATTTTCTGCATAGAATTGGCAAACCCTATCAGCATAGGAGATGTTGGTATTCCCTGCTTTTCACAAGCTTTCTGGAGGAATACCAGAGATTGCAATCTGCCGCATTCCATTGTTATGTTGCTTGCAATATCACTAAAATTAGCAAGTAAGTCAATAGCTGAGTCAGGATTTTTGGCTGCGGATTGAAGCTTATTGAGTTTAGCTCTAATTGCAGCTACACGGAGATCACCGGTTGACCCCAGTTTCTTTTCACACTCAGAAAGGGCCTTCTCAGCTTGTTTTAACTCAGGTTTCATAAACCCCAGGGTCTGCTTAAGGAAAGCTCCTGGAAGAGATGGCTGCTTCTCGCCAGGTTTCACTAGAGTGATATTATCAATATAAAGATAAAGGTCCTTGGGAGCATCAGTAAACAGATGAAAGACCGACATATCTGATGTATCCAGAATTGATCCGAGGGTAGATATATCGAATACAAATCGCTTCGATCCTTTGATAGGCAGCATAAAGGTTAACTTGTATCCCTGCCGAAATTCCCTCTTGCTGTCAGAAATGTAACCGTAAAATACAGGAGCATTAGCAGTAGGATTAGTAATATCGATTACGAGCCTGTCGTAACCTCTCCAGTCTTTTATAGATGGCACCGCATCAAACGCTGGCCACTGTTCCATGCCCTGTTTCCAGGCAGGGGTATGAAATTCCATAGAGTATTGACCGGAGGTAGCAAATTGTGTGGAGCGCTTTAATGTATCCGTTAATGGAGTCCTGAGTTTCCAAACAGCAACGTCTTGGTCGGTCTCAAAGTCGAATACCGTGACTGAGGCAAATACTGGACCGGTAACAATTATCATTAAAAATAAAACTGCGGAAATCGCCAATTCCTTATAACGAATCATACTGTTCTCCCTGAATAGTTGTTATGGTGACGTCTGATTTTACTGTTTATAGGTTAAGAAATGCAAGATGACCAAATACAGGATCATCTCTGATATTGGTATCCGTCATATATATTAGGCACAATGTGGGTAAAGCTATTATTGGGAGGATATGATATGAAATTAATACGGTATATAGTTGGTATTGTAATACTGTTTGCGCTACCGACAGCGATATTGTGTGCCGAGACGACTAATCCCGTATATGTCCCGGCAGAGACCAAAGTTGCCGTACTTCCAGTCATTAGTCTGACAGGTGAGCAGTGGGAAAAGCTCAGGCAGTCTCAGATAGATTCAGTATATACTGAGAGCAAATCGTTGTTTATCAAACGTGGTTTTAGCATACTGGATAAGGATATTGTTAACACTGCCATTACTGACCTAAAAGTAGACCTTACAGACGACTCACAAAATTACAAGGATTCCCTCTACCAGATAGGTCTAAAAGTCGGGGCTGATATAGTGGTGTTTGTCACAATAACAGACTCCACTCAGACAGAAAGACAGAAAGATCCCAACAATATTTTTGATGATGAGAAAGAAGGCCAAGCCAGGATACGATTGTGGATAATAGACATCGAAAATAATATAGCAGTCCAGAATGGAATTCGTTATATTGCGAAGAAACGAGAATTGTTCAAAGTTGGGAGCACGCTGCAGGTGCATGCTGCTAAAGCTGCAGTTACAATTGGTCTGAGTAAATTCCTCTCACCTTACAAACCTGTAAAACCGGTGAAAGCTCAAAAGGTACATTAATTGTGCTATCGAGAATAATGACTGCCTTGATGTTCCAAAAGGCAGTCATTTCATTCGAAGCGCAATAGATATTACCCCGCTAATCAGCGGGATAACTTCTCAATTGCTTCAGCCAATTTCACACGATAAGTCCGGTACTCCGATGCAGGCCATTTTGCATCGTGTTCTCTTTCTCCCAACTTAAATGATGACAGCTTATCTTCCAGCAGTTTTCTTGAAGCTTGAGCCGAAGGGTGGTTGGGCTTCAGTTTGAGTAGATTAGACAGAGTAAGCATATAGCGGTAGTCATCAATACCGGCTCGAATGTCTCTGTCAAAATGGATGGTAGGTATTAATTCTCCCTTAGCATTTGTGACACACCATGCATAGTCATCTTCCCGGCAGTCCAGAGCATAGTAAGGGTCACCTGCACTGGCATTCCAGTGCCATGACAAGCGGAACTTCATGGCATATTCTTTTGCACATTTATACATGTATGTGCCGAAAGTCCAGCGATTCCCCCCGTTATAAAATGCCCAGTTGTTACCTGCGTCGTGGATGACATTGATGGCTGCTTCATCATGCAAATTTAAATTGGCAATTTTGAGGGCTTTAACCAAAGGTAAGTGTGGATCATCGGGTTTGGGATTTTCAATACTTGTAGCTCCTGTTGTGAGTAGACCTTCCGGAGCTGCTTCTCTCCATACCTGAGCATTAGATGCTGAGCGGATTGCAGCTTCTCCAAGTGGTTCATCACACAGGTTGTATGCATTTGGAAGCCAGTTTGCAGCCCTGGCATGAGCATCCACAGGAGTCAAAACAGCACGCAGAAAGTCTGTATATTTGTTAAAACCAGCGTTATGCATTGCGTTTTCATCTATGAAATAGTTATCAAAGCCTACTATCCCGCCATTATAGTTGATAACCATTTTGAAGCCTGCTGCTCGGGCTTCAGCCATCTCTTTGTCGGCTTGGGTAAAATCAATAACAGGTTTGCCATCTTTCCACTCACTGGCGCGCAGCGTTGGGATGCCGGAGAATGCAGTCAAGCCATATTCCCTCATCTTAGCCAGGCAGTTGAGATACATTTTATGGTTATAATCCCCCAGGTCCTCTTCGTACCATGGCAGACTAATATTACATCCCCAGGGGCCGGCGGGAACGTCCAGAGCATCAAGTTTTCTTGAGAAAAGACGTGCAGAGAGACCCAGAGTCTGCGATTTTCCTCCGGCATACGTCAGTTTGATCTTACCTTTATAGGTTCCAGATTTGATGTTGTCCGGTACATGTATTGTCATCCAGACTGTTGTTGTAACGCCCTTTTTCAAGGTTGCAGTATTTTTCGGCATTATCAAACGAGGAGCGATCGTATAAACGCTGCCTTCTGCAGTAATACGTGTCAGTCTGTGCAATACAACCCCTGATTTGAGAGCCTTATTAGAAATGCGCACACCATTTGGTCCAGTCAGATCAGTAGCCGTGATTGTGATCATTCCAAGGTCTTTTAACGGAGTGATGGAGAATACGACTGGCTCCATCTGGCCTGCGGATGCTGTAACTGAGAGACGTCTGGTTACCTCTTCTTTTCGTGGGACTGCATTGACCGGAACATCCTGCATCCAGTCGCGTGACCAAATTACTAGTCCCTGCGACTTTTCAACTGCCGTCGGAACGTAGTTGGGAATAACACCCTTTGCATCTTTGCGGCCATCAGGCAGGATTCGCTTGAAATAGTTGTCGAAATAGAACCGCCGTCTTTCACGCAGGTTGGCGAGGTATTTTTTACCTCCGTCTGACTGAGACACTGGGTAAATCACAAGTGCGGAGACAGTATTAGCCCAGTTCTGCCCTAAGAACTCCAGGAAGAGCTGGCCATCTTTTACATCGACATCAAACTCCTTTTCCTGGAAATATGGTATCTGGTATTTATCAAACGTATTCTCCAACGGACTATCTTCAACGTCAGCAAATCTGAAGTATTTTTTTGTAAAAGCCTGCAGATCAAGCTTATCATGGACTACCTCAACACCGTTGGCTTTTACAATTCGCTCCCGGTATATCTGATACTCTCCCCAGAACCCCGACGGTCCATCCAGATTGACGAACACATGATACTTACCGTTAGGCACATCGACAGCAAACCCACCACTTTCGATACAGATGCTGACAGCATATAAAGGATCAGGCTGAAGAAAATCAAACGCTCTCCATATCTTTGCATCTTTCAAGCCATACCCTCGACCTGGAGAATACAGTGTGGCCGGCGTAATCCGCGTAAATCCAGGCATCGGCTGGCTGGTGCCCGGAGTAAATGAATAAGCAAGCAACCCGGGGACTTTGACACTGTCAGACATGTCGCGTTCAAGGCGAATATTGTCGAAAAAGACAGGTGCTTTTGGGCTGCCGATGCCCATGGCAACTCTGGTTATGTTGGTTTTATCGAGAGGTCTTCCAGGGCGGCTCTTTTCCCCTACATATAAATCAGTCGGGATAACAACTGTCGACTGACCCGGTGGAATAACAGTGTTGTAGTTGACGCGTGTCCAGTAGTCAGTTGTCGCCTTATCGCGGACCTCGAAGTAAAACTGCACAGGTTCGGTTGACGCGTTATAGGCATCGAGTTTTATGAAGTCATATCCTGACCAATTCTGGGGAGTATCCCACGACAGATAATCTTTGTCAATCTTCAGTGCATATTTCCCGTCAGTTGCATGTTCCTGAACGACTTTTACGTTTTCAGCTGGAGAAATCGGGTTTACTTTTCCGTCTTCAAAACTTGCAAGCAGTAGAGACTGTGGACCTTGATTGACAGACATGCTGGCTGCAAGAGCAGCTCCGCAAGCGTAGCATTTATCCCACTCAAGCATGTTTCGGTATCCACAGTCTGGACAACGAACAGCGGTTGCATTATCAAGAGGATCAGGGGGAGCGATGGGATTTTCTTCACTTCCAAACACGGGGGTCTCAGTTACAGGAGTAGTGTTGGGCACACGGATTAGTTCAGCATCATCCACCCACAGACGCCCGGTCCCCCACAGACCTATTCGCAGAACCGCATCCTGTTTTGTAGTAATGTCCTTTACAAGTACCAGGCGAGTCCAGCCGAACGTGCCGGATTTTGTCAACGGATAGTAGCGATCATCTCCAGTGTTGAAGTCCTCCGAAGTGCCCCAATTCCCAGGAGAAATGTCGAGTCCACGTATATAACAAGCAAACCGATAACGTCCAGGCTCCAGAGTGACGGTTGGCGAATAAAGACGTATTTTACCGCCTTGTGCACCGATCAACTCAGCACTGGTCTTTCCTGTCCGAGCCAGGAGTCCATTACGAAACTCGCAAGCTCCCTCAAAAACCCATCCACTCCAGGCAGCATAAGGAATACCGAACTGGTTTTTTGGTTGAACCTGCTCAATGGATGGATCTAAAATGAGATTGACAGGGGTTTGAGCGTGCAAGCAGGAGGTTGAGATTAACAGCAAAAAAGCTGCTGTGAGTACCAGAACTGTTTTTAGCTTCATGGACTTCTCCTATGTAACAATAACAAACTGGGTCCTGTTAACCCGATACTGTTTACTGTTTCCCAGGAGGAACGAAGGATCTACTTAAAAAAGCAGATCCTTCGTTCCTTCCAGGAAACCTGGGGCGACAGGCTGGAAGCCTGCACCACAATAGGATTTTCAACTGCAGCCTGGTTGTTGTTATGTGGTAGAAGGTTTTTCAAAGTAGCTTTCGAGCAATTCTTTTGGAGTGCCATTGAACTCGGCTCTCTGGGAATCTCCCCAATGCTGCTGATCGCCTCCACCGAAGTAGACAATGGTTTTTCCCTTATAATACACCAGCTCAGCATCGCTGGCATTTACTTCGGGGATATCGACATTACGGAGTTCATCATGCCAGACATAATCTCGATCATATGTCAGGAAAGGCCTGTCCTCCGGAGCGTCTTCCCAGTTTACCAGGTCTTTCGAGCGTGTGACCCGTGTCTCCCAGGCTCCAAACAAGTCCTGCAGATAAAGAGTGTAGTAATACCCACCCTCAAAATATAGAGCTGGACCTCCAACATATTTATCTTTACCATATATAGCCCCTGGAACTATTTCCCAGTGAATTAAATCATTCGAGGTGCAATATTTGAATGTAAACGCAGGCCATCTGGAGTCATCAGTCTCATACAGCAGCACAAAGCGCTTGCCATCCCAGCAGACTGCTGTATTAAAAAGATGTTCACCAGCTTCACCTTTAATAACCTGTTGAGAAGTAGACCAGTTTACCAGGTCATCTGAGTAAGTCATATCTATCTCAGTATAGTAGCGCCATGGTGCGTTGGGGTTGTGCCGCGCTGCGAATACATAGACCCGGTTTTCCCACATAAATACATAGCCAAATGAATATCCGACCATGAATTTTGAGACTAGTTCATTGTCCTCAATATTCCAGATCCTGAGAGCATCTTCCATAAAACGCGTATCCGGAGCCGCTCCTGGCAGGTCAAAATACTTAGGCCAGTTTTCAATTCTATACAATTTGCCTTTGAAGACAAAGGGGGTAACCTCACCCATCGGGCCAGAAACCCGGCTAACTTTAACTAAAGGATTAGTCCACTTCAAAACACTTCCTCCTGTAGAACCCAGAGCTAATGCATATCTAGTTCCATTCGCCGCAACCACAACAGTTTCCTGCATATAGCTTAGCCGACTACATTAAAGGGGAAAATCATCCGCAGATTTCGCAGATTTACGCAGATTAGGAAAGGGATTATTAACCATGGAATATGTTGCATGAATGCACTCGGTTTATGCTCTAGATGATGTGGGGTGATATGAGACAAGGACATTTATAAGTGGAATAAATGGGAGAAAATGAATATCTTTTCTTCCCTAATCTGCGAAAATCTGCGAAATCTGCGGATAATTCAAGGATAATCACAAACGGCCCCGCATTTGCGAGGCCGTTTGAACTAACTGATTGTAGTGGATGGACTACATCATACCGGGCATTCCGCCGCCCATTCCACCCATACCGCCCATACCAGGCATTCCGCCACCCATTCCGCCCATGCCACCGCCACCGGCAGGCATAGCAGACTTCTTCTCGGGCTTTTCAGCGATAACGCACTCGGTGGTCAACATAAGACCAGCGATACTACCAGCGTTCTCTATAGCGGTTCTGGTTACCTTTGCAGGGTCAACAATACCAGCTGCGAGCATATTAACATACTCACCGTTGACAGCGTTGTATCCCATTCCAGCTTCCATTGTTCTGATCTTTTGGACAACCACTGAACCTTCAGCACCTGCATTGGAAACGATCTTTCGCATTGGCTCTTCAAGAGCTCTGCGCATGATCTTTACGCCGATCATTTCATCTGCGCTGGCTTCAATTGAATCCAGAGCAGTGGTCAGACTCAGCATAGCAACGCCGCCGCCAGGCACAATGCCTTCCTCGACAGCTGCGCGAGTTGCGGACAGTGCGTCCTCGATGCGGGCTTTCTTCTCTTTGAGCTCGGTCTCGGTGGAAGCTCCAACCTTTATGACTGCGACTCCTCCAGACAGCTTAGCCAGTCTTTCCTGCAGTTTTTCCTTATCGTAGTTGGAATCGGTCTTAGCGATCTCAGCTTTGATCTGGTTGATTCTGCCCTGAATGGCTTCGGTGCTGCCTGCGCCTTCGATGATCGTCGTAGTATCTTTGGTTACGATTATCTTCTTGGCGTGTCCCAGCATTGTTTCATCAATCTTGTCGAGTTTCATGCCGAGGTCTTCGGTTACGAATGTTCCGCCTGTCAGAGTAGCGATGTCCTGCATCATTGCTTTGCGTCTGTCTCCGAATCCAGGAGCTTTAGCAGCAGCAACGTTGAGGGTGCCTCTGAGCTTGTTGACAACCAGTGTTGCCAGGGCTTCGCCTTCGATGTCCTCTGCAATAATGAACAGAGGACGGCTCATCTGAACGATCTTCTCCAGCACAGGAACGATGTCCTGAATATTGGATATCTTCTTCTCGAAGAGCAGGATGAAAGGCTCATCCATCGTTGCTTCCATTCTCTCAGCATCAGTTACCATGTAAGGAGAGAGGTAGCCTTTGTCGAACTGCATTCCATCAACAAAATCAAGCGCTGTATCGGTGCCCTTGGACTCCTCAACAGTTATAACGCCATCTTTGCCGACTCTATCCATAGCATCTGCAACCAACTCGCCGATAACATCGTCGTTGTTAGCTGAAATGCCTGCGACCTGAGCTATGGATTTCTTGTTCTCGACAGGAATAGCCATCTTCTTGATTGCTGCAACCAAAGCAATTATAGCTTTATCGATGCCCTTTTTGATGGCCATCGGGTTTGCACCAGCTGCTACGTTCATCAGACCGTCGCGGATCAGAGCCTGAGCCAAAACTGTTGCGGTAGTTGTTCCATCACCAGCAACATCATTGGTCTTGGAGGCAACTTCGCGAACGAGCTGAGCACCGATGTTCTCAAATCTGTCCTCGACTTCGATTTCTTTGGCAATCGTCACACCGTCATTGATGACTGTGGGGCTGCCGAACTTCTTCTCGATCATCACGTATCTACCGCGAGGTCCGAGTGTGACGCCTACTGCGTCGGCGAGAGTATTGACGCCCTTTTCCAGGGATCTTCTCGCCTCTTCCTTAAATCTAATATCTTTCGCTGCCAATTTCATCTACCCCCGAATCAACCGACGATGGCCAGAATATCATCCTGGCGCAAAATAACATAGTCTACAGATCCGATTTTGATCTCTGTACCGGAATACTTACCGTAGATTACCTTGTCCCCTACCTTGACGTCCATTTCACAGCGTACTCCACTGTCATTCAATGAACCGGGGCCTGCAGCAATTACTTCAGCCTGCTGTGGCTTCTCTTTTGCACTGTCCGGTAGCAAAATGCCACCAGCGGTCTTCTCCTCGGCAGAGGAGGGCTTGGCGATTATCCGATCTCCCAAAGGTCTAAGCAATTCTAGCACCTCCTGATTGTGCAATTGTATTTAAAATAACGCGCTAAAACTCATAATAACGCGCATTAGCACTCTACCATCGAGAGTGCCAATACACGCATGTTATACTTTATAGCCAATACATGCAAGTACACCCATATCCATGTAGAGCCATTTATAGCATAATATTGGCATATGTAGCGAAATATATCTATTTATTGGATTAGTTGAATGCTAGAGTAATCAGACGAAATCTGGTTGTTTCACCCAACGAAGGGAGGTGGAGGAATTGATAACACAGCCCCAATATATGGAATCGTATTCAATCTATAACTTGAACCTCAAAGCCCAATAACTGGTATAATTAAGTTCAAATAATGCTTATAATCCAGGGTGAACCATGTCTGAACAGATTTACGATGTTGTGATTGTCGGTGGGGGTATTGCAGGACTTACTGCTGCTGTATATGCTTGCCGTGCGCGGATGAATGTCTTGATGGTAGAGCGATTCTTCCCGGGCGGACAGCTTATGATGTGTGAGCTTATTGAGAATTTTCCCGGCCAGCCTGATGGGTTGAGTGGAACCGATCTCGCTGCTCTTATGCAGGCTCAAGCTGATAAATTCGGACTTCAAACGAAATTCGCAGAAATCGAGAATATGGAGCTGGACGGACCGGTAAAGAAGCTGCATGTCTCCGATGGTGAAGTTATACTGTGCAAGACGGTCATCCTCTGTGTTGGTGCCAGGCCGAAAATACTGGGAGCAAGAGGCGAGGCTAAGTTCCTGGGCAAAGGCGTTTCGTACTGTGCAGTCTGCGACGGGGCATTATTCCCGAATAAGAAGCTGGCTGTAGTTGGCGGTGGAGATACTGCTGTCGAGGATGCCATGTTTCTCACAAAATTCGCGTCGGAAGTCCATATTATCCATCGCCGGGACAAACTCCGCGCTCAGCAGATTATACAGGAAAGAGCATTTGCCAACGAAAAAATCATCTTCCATTGGGATAGTGTAATCGAAGAAATCGCCGGCACTGAAATGGTTGAGAAAGTCTTGCTGAAAAACGTCAAGTCAAACGAACTTAGTGAACTGGAAGTAAGTGGGGTATTCGTTCTGGTCGGCACAGACCCTAACACAAAGTTCCTGCAAGGCAAAATTGCACTCGACGAACTTGGATATATTACAACAGATGAAAACATGCAGACGAGTGTACCAGGCGTATACGCTGCAGGTGATGTGCGTCAGAAACTCTTGAGACAATTAGTCACAGCTGCAGCGGATGGAGCCATAGCCGCCACCGCCGCAGAAAAATACGTGGAATCCAATTAGAAATTGTCATCCTGAAGAATGAAGGATCTGCTTTTCAAGCTAGTAAAAGTATACAAAAAGCAGATTCTTCACTGCGTTCAGAATGACAATGTAACGTTCAGAATGACAAGTTCCTACAAATCCCGCCTCTGAAACCATCCCAACGCCAGCAATGCAGAGAGTATTGCTGGTATTCCGAAGCCTGCAAAGTATTTCCAGTTATGGACATCCTTAAAAGTCCCACTGTTAGCCCTGGGATTGATCTCTACGCCCTCTGAATCTGTGATGTTTTTTACAGTAACCTTCACAGGATCACCTTTGCGGAAAGCAAGTCCGCTCAGCAGAACCGTTCGTGTGGATGGGTCATAAGCTGCTGTCTTCGGCAAAACAGTGGTGCCGGGAGGGCTCTCCACTGTATAGTTGTCCGGCTTCTCAGCTTTAATCGGATTCATATCTTTAGAGAAAGTGACAGAGGCACTGCTGGGTGTGGCGATTACTCGCATCACACTCGATAGTGCATTCTTTTTTCTGTTTGATGGTTCTTTATCAGCAGCCACTGAGTTGGTTTTCTTTTTCTCGGCTACCTTGGAAGTATTGTCCGATTTTTCGTCAGATGACTCTGCAATCTGTTTCTTCCCAGTGGAATCCTCTTTTAGTTTAGGAATCGGTTTCGATTTTGCTGAATCAGCTCCGGGACTGATGACATTACCGGCAAGATCGGTTATCTGCTCTACAGTTACAGTTACTGGTTTGCCCGATTTAAACTTATACCCGCTCAATACGACTGTGTTGGTAGATTCATTGTAAGCGGCGGTCTGAGCGTGGTATTGCGTTGCATCGGTGCCTTCGACTGTATAGTTCTGCACTGTCTCAGCCGGAACCGGATTTACTTCTTTTGAGAAAACGACAGACAGGCTTGTGGGTGTAGCTGAACAGGAAAGGACCTGGGGGGAAGTAGAGTCCCGCAGAATCTGAGGCAGGCTGGCAGTAAGTCCCGATGGAGACATATATTCTGCACCTGCAAAAGCAAAAATATAGCCAGCAACATACCAGAGCAGCAGGAGTCCGACGATGGAAACAATCGTATTGTCAAACAATACGCTCATCATCACACCTAGCGAGACCAGCATGATCAGTGAAGTGCCGACAATAGCTATACCGGTAAACATAGTCATCCAGGTTACATCATTAATCCCGTAGCGCCATGCAGCATATGCGGCTGCAAACGCTCCGACCAGATATATCCCACCGACCACGATTATCCGCGCGGACAGCTTAGCCAGAATATATTGAGTTCTAGTGCAGGCACGGCTGAGAATACCATCCGCGACTATATCTGCTTCAGACGATACAGAACTCGCGCTTAGAACGATAATAACTGTGCCCCACACATTAATAAAGATTCCCAAATACGCGGCTAATATCAATGAAGCAGGCATAGGATTGCTGCGGCTGGTAAGCAGCATACCAACCGGCACCAGGAAAAATGACATCAATAACAAGAGCAGCCAGATACGAAAAATCCACGATTTACTCAGGGAAATCAGATCCGCTCGTAAGACTGCGCTCCACCCCATCACTGAGTGGCGCAAGCTCCGGGAACGTCTGTTCCGGCTCATCCAGGACTCGAGAAAAGCCATTAGCTTTATCTACCTCCAGAAGGTGAATGAAGGCCTCTTCAGTCTGGCCTCCGGTTGAGTTAACATTCAAAACTTCCACACCGACTTCAGACGCTGCCAGCAGCACTCTGCCAAGTGGGCCAGCCATAGGTTCTGCTGATGTAAATTGTATATCCCACCAGACTCCACGCTGCCGTAAGCTGGTAACTTCAGGCATTCTAGCTACTTGCTCACTTAAGGCATCAACAGCACGCGGTTCCCCTGAAACTTCCAGTTCCACACAGTTGCGCCCGATGCTCCGCTTGAACTCACTCATCGGTCCCTGGAATATGAGCTTACCTTCATATATAATGCCGACATTGTCGCAGACGAGATCGATGTCATTTAATATGTGAGAAGAGACAACGATCGTCTTTGTATGCCCGAGTTCACGTATAAGGTCGAGTGTATATTTGCGGCCAACCGGATCAAGTCCTGCAGTCGGTTCATCCCACAGAAGCAGTTCCGGGTCGTTCATAAGGGAAGCAGCGATACCCAGCCGGGTCGTCATACCAGTAGAGAAACTCTTTATGATCTGTGACTGAGCATTCAACAGTCCGACCGCACGGATGAGCGATGCGAGCCTGGGTTTGCGTACCTGATCAGGTAAACCAAATAATTGTCCGATAAAGTCCAGGTAAGTAATAGGTGTCATCATCGGAGGGAACTTCGGATTTGTAGGCAAATAACCGATTCGCTGCCGCAGGTGTGCAGCATTGGGTGTCATCTGCTCATCGAATAATTCAATCCGTCCGGCAGTTGGCATCTTCAGTCCAAGGAGCATCTTCATTGTGGTAGTCTTGCCGGCGCCATTAGGACCAAGCAGTCCAAAGACCATCCCTGCTTCTACCCGGAGATTCACCCCATTGACCGCAATAAGTCGGTTATTATGTATCTTAGTCAGATTGTGGGTTTGTATGATAGGCATGCAGACATATTCTCCATTGGTGCTTTAGACGTATAACTGCGTTACCATGTTACCACATTCGATATAGATATTATTACTTATTCATTTCAGATCAACGCGTATCCAGAATGTCTTTGGAATCAACCGGTTCTGTTCTCAGTAATCTATACCCGCCAACCAGTAAAATCACCACTCCAAGTAACGCCAGTGATCCTGCTATCATAAACGGTGTAGTCGAAGAGAAACTCGGTGAATCCGGGGACTGTAGATATCGGGATAGAAACATAAAACTGGTTCCTCCCAATCCGCTTATCATTACGGTTGCGCCCATTGCTGCTGATCTTTGATTTGATGGCACATGCTCAGAAATATATCCGGTCTGCATCCATCTTGCAAATTGTCTGAATACCTCAAAAAGTGCTACGAATACTATTAACATCACAGCACCGGGGGAAAGCCCTATACCTATTGCGCACAATGCATAAGACGCTATTAGCGCTGCTGCTACATAGTGTGACACCTTTTTACCGGCAATACGTCCCACGAGAAATCCTCCAAGGAGCTGCATAATGTAACCTGTTATCTGCAGAGCCACCCAGCCATGGTCCTGGCTGTGCAGGATAAGTCCAATATTCGGCTCCTTAGCTCTATACGCCACATATACATTTGCTGCTTGAAACACCGGGCCAGAAAGCAGGCCGATGGGAATGATCATTATTAGAAAACGTGGTGATCGAAACAATCGGAGGTCATCCATAAAAGTAGGCACTACCCGATCCGGCAACAGCATTCCTGTTGGATGTGGATGTTCACCCCAGAAGTATACAATTGCACTTCCGGCCAAAGATAATGCGGTACCGATCCATAGAATGACAAAAAATCCAGTAAGGGAGTGTGATTCCACCATCCTGGATGCAGCCAGAATCATTCTTCCCATTATTGGACCCGCAATACTGCCTATTCCTATTGATATTAGAAAGAGCGAGTTTGATCGCCCTCGCTTGGAATCCGGGACATTCTGGACCAGTGACATCCCACTTATCCACACCAGCGCCGCGGAAACTCCACTGGCTAGAGCTGCAATTCCGATTGTGAAATTGATACCTAATTGTCTGCCAGGCAGATATATTAACCACAATATGACTGCAGCATTGACCAACAGACCCAATGCCCACACACGACGTTCTCCTATCCGCCTGACCAGCATCCCCGCAAAAACAGGGACAACGAGCCACGATATTATCCCGTATGTCCCCCATGTCTCCCAAGCACTAGTCGGCAGACTGCGTGCGGGAAAATACAAGGGGAGCAAATATATAAGCAATGTCTGCAGCATGAACGTAATGAGCGCAGTTGCCGTTACAGCTGACAACCTTGCAGTTCCTGCAAGAGACTCAGAAGTAGGATTGGTAAGTATATTTTGGTTTCTATCTTTTCTCAATGACAACTATCTATCCTGCACATATACAGCCGTTTCACCAGCCTGCAAAGTTATTTTGAGAGTCCCACCTGATTTTGCCGTCCGACCAGTGTAGAATTCATTCCATTTACCTTTTTTTCCAGTCAAGCGGACATTGTATTCGGCTTGCTTATTAGTTTCATTCATTATACACAGCAATACAACCTTGCTGCTGGTCAATAATTGCACAGCTGATTCATCCTGGCTATCCAGCTTGCTTCGTTTGCCACTGAGAAATGCGTCTTCATAGGTAGCAACAAGCCTGCTTGTTTCTGCAGATGCATACCATGTACGTCCATCTACTGAATCACGCTCAAATACCAGTATTCCACCAGTGGAATCAAGCGCTCTGCGCAGCATTTCTGCTCTGGATATCTGCATGGATGGTGAAGTGTCCGAAACCAGGTATGGAGTCAACAAACATCCAAATACTGCAGGGATGCCTTTCAAAACAGCGATTGTATTGGGAATATCCGTTACCGGACGCCCATAACCCATGCTTGCCACATCGCAGGACTTTAGTTTTCCGATATAATCCCAGTTGATCCCGTACATTCGCGGATTGTCGGCATTATGATATCCGCTGTATATCCAGAATTTCATTTTGGGAGAGATGTTGTGGATTATACTTTTCATTTTTGCCAATACTTCAGCATCTACGTAGGCCATAAAATCAATCCATTGTACTGAGTATTTATCTTTAATGATCTGTCCGGTCAATTCGACATCTGCAGACAATCCGGCGTATTTCCTGAACTTGGACAAACAACGCTCGCAGTAACATGAATGTGGCCCATCAAACGGCGGAACTTCGAAATCATATATTACATTTCCGGTTTTACAGCCTTTGAGCGTTTTTTTAAGCGTATTTGCAAGTGCTTTGTTGGATTTTTCCAAAAGTAGTGAAGTGCATACCCATCGTTCACTGGATTTGTTGTCAGACAACACTAAATGATCATCCGGGTGGTCTTTCAAATATGATTTAAAATTAAGGCTCCATTCTTCAAAACATACTTGCACTGTGTTCTGCATCGCATACTTATCGAGTACTGATCTGGATTCAATGGTTGCTGTGGCAAAATTGTTGAATCCGGCAGCCCGGGCTGACTTAGCTACTTGATCTCGCATTGCAGGATTAGTCATCTCCCAAAACATACCCCATATCTGCCAGACCAGTTTTTTGGGTTGGAGACCATTCAATTTTGGGAGTATCTGTATAGGCACTGTGTGCCGGGTTTCGCTGATGGTCCCGTCATTTGCACTTGTCCAGTAGATGAGCGAGGTTTTGTCAGCCTTTATTGTCTCTGAGCACTTGATGAACACTGGGACTCTGAGGAGTTGGTCGTATGCCCTGGTCGTGATCGGTGTTTTGGATGAGACTTTGTAAACAATCATATTTCGCTCATCGATTATTCTAGCACCAATAGTCGTCAAATCGTATCTACCAGTGTAATATCCGGAGCATCCGACTATTTTGAATCCAACCGGAACAGCTATGAATATATCCCAGCCGTTTAGAGTTCTGTTAGCTACTCCGTCAGCAACTACTATCAATTGCTGCGTAGAACCTTTACAGATATACCATGCGGGAACAGGGGTAGGGTATATTCGTGTTTTGTCTACGAGCAGTGTATGGCGAAGAACTACTTCTCTTCCTAGTTCACCTACCAGCGCTCCCGATTTTACAGCTGTCTTCCAGTTGCTGTCATCTGTATCCGGACCGAAAGGCTCTTTAACATCCGGTGGAGCAATCTTCCACTTCAGCTTTGAATCATCCATTCCCGGTGCAGATATATTGATGTCAGCAGTTCCCTTATCAAGCTTAACAGCAAACAAGTTTATGCCTTTTCTCAATGAAACTTTTACCGCTTCATTGTCAGCTTTCTGTCCTTTAGCCATCGAATTGCCATTCAGATACAATTCATAAGGACCATCGCATTTAATCGACACAATGGACTGTGAACTAGTCACTGATCGGTTGAGATTCGGGGTCAGATAGATAGGCAGACATGTTGCTGCATCCAAAACTCCATGTGCAATCTTCACTTCTCCGGATTCCTGTAATTCGAAAGGAATCTTTGAATCTTTGGATTCTCCAGGAATAGTAAAACTATATAAGTGTCTTGTGCTGTTCTGGTTGACTATCGAAGTCGATACATACAAGCCTTTTGGGTTTTCATTAGCTGAATATAGGTTTACCTGCAAAGTGTTCTTGCCAGGTTCAAGCGCATCAGTTGTGCGCAGTTCTACGTTACCAGGCGTTTCGCCAAAGCGTAATATTCCCAACTCCCTGGGGTCATGAAGACCCTTAACAGATAGGTTCCATGAGGAGTTTTCACCTCTGGCAATCGCTCCGCGACCTATTGCAACCTGCCAGTCATCACCTGGCTTTGGTTGCTGCTGAGACAAGTCTGCGAACGGTATAGCAATCTCCAGAGACCATTCACCGTTGCCTTTGACAGCAGCTATATGGGAGTTCATATTCCACTTGGTATCTCTTGTTCCCCAGAAATCAGGAGACAAACACTGTGAATCATTTAAGGTGCCAAGTGCATTAGCAAAGAAATCATAGGCATCTTTATCGCCGGTATTAGGCTTGAGGATCATAGCGACCCAGTCATCCTGCCATACTCCGCTATCTCTCTCCTTCACATTAGCTGCGAACTCATGGACTCGCTGCAGTACGGGATTGAGAATCGGTTCAGTGCAGACAAATAGAGCGTACAAATTCCTGTCATCGTAACAAAACCGCACACTAGTCTGACCATCTGCTTTTGCATCACTATTGACACGCAAAAAATCAGTGCATGCAACAGTATTCTTCCAGCAGAGATCATCCCCTTTTCCATCAAAAACCGGCGGCTCTATACACTTTGCTACAATTGCAAATGGTCTTCCCGGGAATAGTAATGGAGTTTTATCCAATTCCAAATCAGACAGATTATTCTGAGTGCTGACAACGATCGAATCGATCACTGCTGTATCATTGGTAGTAGACGAATCTGGTGCATATTCCAGACTAAATGTATCACCTACCTCACCCGAGGCAATATTTGGAAAACGCAGCCATTGCCAGGAACCAGACTTATTAGGATTCACAGAAGCTATTATTTGTTTTTGTCCCGGTAGGATTGTATAAATCCGATAAGCCTCCTTGTCGGATCCTGATTTCACTCTTACATATATTGTTGCTGTATGGCTGGTGCGAGGAAAAGGCATTCCTTCAAAACATGAATATGCATTGCACGCAACTGCATGACCACCTAAGGCGGCAATATTGCTGGTTGCTAGCATGCCTTTTGCCGAATAATCCTCAACCTCTAAACGTCGGGGATCTACATTTGTATCATAGGTTGTTGGAGCCGGAGACTGTTCAGCTGTAATATCATCAACTTCAAACACAGCGCCTGATTGCTTGTCCATAGTCAGGAAATAGATCCCAAGGTTTGAGTCAGAAGCAGCAAGCGACTTGGATAAAGTGACTGTTTGCCAAGATGAAGTCAGTTTAGTCGTGCTTTCAGAATACAGCCATCCATTGTTGGAATCCAGACATAACCAAAGTAAGCCTTTACCCTGGACTTTAGCTGTAACTCTGGTTATGCGGGCACCTGTAAGTCCGGTCGCAGAAACATAGAACCCTTCCAGTTTGCTCTTACCTGGGATTGTCGCACGAACGCAGCTTCCGCCTTGAGTTCCTGAGCTTATCTGCTCAAGCGCTGCATTTGATGGGTCATTAGCATATGGATGAGCTGAGCTTATCCCATTCTCGAAATGCTCTTCCCAGTGTTGAGCGAAAACAAGTGTTGGTAAGATGATCAATACAGCAAATAGAATTGGAGTTCTTTTCATTCCTATTTCCTTATTAATGCAATAAGCTTTTCTATCGCTGCTGCTATATTTTTTCTTCTAGTCTGAAGTATCTTTGGGTCTGATGTGGATTCCCACTCGTTTATTGCCAGATTTTCCGGAACAGTTAACAGACTCAGGATTGCTTTGTCCGTGGTGCTGGTCCTTTTGATTAGATCATTAAGTAGCCATAAATATTCATAGTCTTGCAGACCCAGCCTCAGCATCTCGAATCTCACCGAAGGTATCTCTTTCAGTCTGTCCGAATGTGGGTAAGTGTCATTGGGGTATGTAAGGAAGCATTCGTGCATATGGTGAGAAAAATGGACACCGGTGATGTTGAACTTCCAATACAGCCAGTAATTCAGTCTCAACTCAAGAGGATCATAAGCATAATTTGCACGGTAGTCTGACGCATATGTCCATAACTTCTCCCCAGCTGCCAAACGTTCTTTTGCCTGAGTTCCAGTAAAGTCGAATGCTCCCCAGGCCATGCAATAAGTGCTTATTCTGCCTATGAGTGCATCAGGTATTTTGTTGGTAGCTCCTGCATAAAAGCTTTGGACTTTTGGGATGGTTTTCTTAGCTTCATCTGCTGCTAGTAAAGTCAGCTTCAAAGTCTCTTCATTTGGCTCATCCGCAATTTTTATGATGCTCATCTCTTCATATCCGATCGCCTTCAGAGCATCCGCCCTTTCCTTGATGCGTGCATCCACGGCAGCGATTTTCTCAGGAGTGATCGGGTTCATTGCAATAAACTCATTGATGAAGTTGTAGTAGATAATATATGCAGGATTGAAGTGGTATTTCTGAATATACTGCAAACGCTCTTCTGGCTTGAGGTAGATAAATGGCAGGTTGTGAAGTTCCGGAGTGATCCTGTGTTCACCGAAATCGATGATCATGTTGTTGGCGCACTCAATATATCTGGGTGTATATCGGGCCATCTCCTCACCCCAGTAGCGCTTCGACCTTTCCTCAAAATAGGGGACACCGCCATAGAAATGTTGCACTGTATATGCCGACTGCAAATGGGACTGTGCAGGTAGATCAAACCCGTAGACCTTAAGTTCAACCGGCACCGCCAGTTTTCCACCACTAGAAAGGCATATAGTTATCTTGCCCCTATAAGTTCCAGCCTTAGTTCCCTCAGGTATCCGCCAGGTTGTCCAGATTGTAGTGTTAACATTGGCTGAGACTGAAATAATCTTTCCCTGCACCAACGGCAGAGGGTCAGGATGTGATTCCATGTTTTCATTGATGGTATCTACATATCTGCACAGCGCGAGATCGCTTGATATACTCGACTTTCCGCAAGCCAGTTTTCCAACTACAATTGATGTAACCTGTGTTGCTGTTTTTGGCTTTAGGTTGCAGACCACTGGCACATACTCACCGCCTGCACCTTCGGCATACAATGATTTACCTGATTTTATTGGTAAAGGAGTTTGATGATAGACCTTATCAGTCGGGTCACATGACCAGACTGTAATGTCACCAGCTTGCATAAGTATCGATCCAGAAGATGGTGCAGTCTTCCCTGCTCCAGAAGCTATTTCAGCCATGGCTTCCTGCTTGGTAAGGAGTTCCAGTCCACCAAAATCGTATTCATATGAAGTTCTTGATGTGCGGAGATAATCCGAGCAGGTATAAAGTGTCACACTCTTGATGGCTGTATGGTCCATCTGCTTTCCAAATCGTATCCAGCCGGGCTTTTCTTTGTACAGAATATAAGCAGCGTTCCACTGACCATTCCTGATCCTGCCGTATCCTCTGCTTGCCAGTCCTGTTAGGGCTATATCCTGAATCACTCCATCAGCGCCATTAATGACTGTCTGAAGGAAAGTGGTGGGATAATCAGTTCTGACCCACATTTTGAGCACATCATATTTGGAGAAATCTGCAGGCTTGTCGAAAACAATATTCATCCCGGGATAACCGGTGCCACCAGGAGTCAGGGACATACTGTAAAACTTTCCTTTAGCTGGGGTTTTGCTATTAATCTCGCTGACTGTTACCCGACCAGGTGCATCGGATTTTGCAAAGGGATCTGTATCGCCCTGAGGCACTATCTTTTGAGCCGTAGTAGACAATGATTCCATCGACTGTACAGGTGAGTAGATACAAAAAGTCAGCAATGCCGACACGAGTAAAACAGCATAATTCATAACACAAATACTCCGGATGGTTTTGTTACTTCTAAGCATCATAAAAGGCTCAATTAGCGAGCACTCTTTAGTATATCCTATATTCTCGATTAGAACAGCTTTGAATTTTCCACTGAATGTCCATCTGGCGGCAGTTTATACTATACTTGCCGGCAATAATGTTGTATGCTGTTGGCAACTGACAAAATTGGTGGAGACGGTAATTATGACTCGACGAGAGAGATTTATTAGGACAATGACTTTTGACTCACCTGATAGGCCCGCTACCGGGGATTATTTGGTGTACGAGTCTATGCGCGAACGCTGGGAAAGTGAAGGACTGCCTAAAGGAGCTGATTATAACGAATACTTTGGGTTTGATTTTGATCCGTTCCGCTGGCAGGTGCCGGTCAACTGGCGCATCGACCCGTTCTATGATGATGAAGTAATTGAAGAGACGGAGGACTATATTGTTCGTCGGCAGGGCCATGGGGAGGTTGTGCGGTATTTGAAGAATTCACCTCCTCCTGCGATGCCTCAGTGGATTTCATATCCGCTCAAGTCTCGAGCGGACTGGGATAAGTTCAAGAAACGTTTAGATCCCAATTCTCCCGGACGCCTCCCTGCTAACTTTGCAGAAATGGTCGCCGAATACAAAAAAAGAGACTATCCGCTGGGAATGTGGGGGGCTGGCAGTAGCTATGGAGTTATGCGTGACTGGTGGGGCGTCGAGGAACTCTCAGTGCTCTTCTACGATGATCCATCTCTTATTGAAGAGATGATGGAGTATCTTACTCATCTGCATCTGACATTGCTGGATAAAGTGCTTGCATATGATATCCAGTTGGATTGGGTGGCGTTCTGGGAGGATATGGCATATAAGAATGGCCCGTTGATCTCTCCAGCGATGTACGAAAAATACTGCATGCCCCTGTATCGAAAAGCAATGGAGAAAGTGCATGCTGCCGGAATACCGGTTGCTATGGTAGATTCCGATGGGGACGTGCGTGAGTTAATCCCGATGTGGCTTGATGCCGGTGTCAGCATAATGCACCCTATGGAAGTTGCCAGCAGTATGGATGTTATACAGGCCCGGAAACAATACGGCAAGCAGATATGTTTCTTCGGTGGAATTGATAAACGTCCTCTCGCTGGAAGCTTCGAAGATATTCGTAAAGAAGTTCTGCCAAAACTGGAAGCGTGTCTGGGTGAAGGCGGATTCATACCTGCCTGCGACCACGCAGTCCCTCCGGACGTATCATTCGACAACTACAGATACTACCGCGACCTTATCAATCAGGCATCAGAAAAATAGCAGGTAACAGCTCAGTATTGATGTGTAATATAGTAAATTTACGTCCGTCCTGAGTAGCGCGAAGCGCGTATCGAAGGATGGACGTAAATTTACTCACAAATATTGAACTGTTACAATAGCGAGGACATTTTTATGAATAATTCAATTTACATATCCAATTTCGATGAATGCCAGCCGGCTTCGGCACTGGCCCAGAGGTGGGAAGATGATTGCTGGCGGACTGTGCCATATGAGACAGTTGATGGAATTGTCGGCACTATGCTGATGACTACAACACTGATCGATGCGCCGCCGGTCAGTCTTCCATTGAACCTTAAGGGATGCTACAGGATTTACCTGGGACTGGGTTGTCCCACTCTAGATGCTAGCACTTCAGCTTCCGTAAAAGTCAGGTTGACCGACGATCCCTGTTACAGTGTTTTTCAGGTAACCGGTCGGTATTGGTGGATGGAGTTCCAGGAGATCTACTGGAGAGAAACCGACTTAACCGGTCAAACACTGCAGATTGCTAAACCCAAAGGAATGCACAACGGCGGTCCGATGCAGATACAGAGCTATATCTCTTATCTTCGGCTGGAACCGTTGAGCGATGAAGAAGCAGAAGCAATTCAAAAGCGCCGCAATGAACCTACTAATTTCAATATCTTCGGCACAGAAGATGGCTGGTCGGTGGTTGCAATCGATAATCAGACTACGCTTGAAGAACTCTATGAACCGATTTTTCCATACAAAGACTCCGATGTAAGGACCATATTATATAACGCTGCAGCCGGAGATTATGTAAATTATCCTGATACAAAAGTCGGTACTGCTGCATGGGTAAGTGATCGACCAATATACTCCCGTCCTCTGGATAAAGCCTGGGATCAGAGTATGGAGGAACTTCGTACAAAACAGATAGATCCGGTCGGCGCATTGTGTGATTTCACCCACAGCCTGGGTTTGGAGTTCCACGGAACGGTGCGCATCGGTTCGTTTGCATGCGAGCCTCCTATGGATGAGTCATTCAAGACCGATTTCTATAACGCCCATCCCGAGTTCCGCTGTAAAGATATAGATGGACGAGAGATCCCCCGCTTGAGTTATGCCTTTCCCGAAGTGCAGCAGCATATGCTGGATCTATACTGCGAGATAGCTGAGCGCAATATAGATGGTTTCGGTTGGATATATATCCGCAGCCTTCCAGTGATACTATACGAAGATCCACTGATCGATGGCTTTATGCAAAAATATGACCTAGACCCACGTGAATTACCCGAAGATGATGTTAGGGTTGTTAATTTCCGGTCTGAGATATTTACTGATTTCATTAGAAAGGCTGAAACAACGCTGAATGATCTGCGAATTAAACAGGGCAGAGCGCCTTTGAAATATTCAGCGATAGTCCCGGCAACTAAAAAAGTAAATCAACTTGGCGGTCTGGATTTGCAGACCTGGGTAGAGGAAGGGTTGATTGATATCCTTGCAGTTGATTTCTCTATACAAGATAGAAATGCTTTGCATAACGAGGCTCCTGAGAATATGGAACTGGATTATTTTCAGGAAATTGTCAAAGGAACTAATTGCATTTTGGCGCCAAGACTTGCATATTTTGAAGATGAGCGTGGAGCTAAGATGATCAATTCCCTGGACAACCGGGGAATTCATAACGGTCTGATCTGGGATACAGCAAACTGTTTCAGATACGCTCCCCATATATGGCCGATGGTAAAAGAATTTGGTTCAAGAGAGAAAGTCTCTGTCTGGGCTGCCAACGCAACAAAACCCGAACGCGTAATCAAATCACTTAAAATGCTGGGTGGATTCACAATGGACAAATTCCCCGGCAACCTGGCATACTAACCGTTAAATATGTCATTCTGAACGCAGTGAAGAATCTGCTTTTCCTTCTGAAATCTCTGCAAAACCGAGATTCTTCACTGCGTTCAGAATGACAATTTTGTTATTAATCCCCGGAAACCCTGTGTGGAAATGCATCATCAGGTTTGGTTTTGTGACAGACTGTGCAGGTATCAATAGTCCCAGCGTGCCCCTGGAGTGCAATAGCCTGGACATTATCGGCAGCTTTAGTAGTCGGAGTAATAGCGTGAGGGCTGCCGTGGCAGGCTGCGCAATGCACTCCCTTGTGACCCTTTGAGTTGCGATAAAGAGTTCCTGGCTGCTCATACTCTGATCCTGCCTTGTTGTGGCAGTCTCCACAGCGCGGCTCATCTACCCAGGGCCTGCGGCCAGTACTTGCGACTTCTATCATGCTTTCATGGCAGTCATCACAGGTCATTCCTTTTTTGTAATGGACATCCCGGAGGCATTGAGTTCTTTTACCAGGATGACAAGCATAGCATTCCGTTCCTCCGAGTTGGACCTTCATGCTGCCCATCCGTGTTGAATGTGAATGGTGCATTGCTCGAGATAGAGTTGATACTCCCGGTTTCCCGGCACCAAGTGCACCCAGTGGAGCTTGTGCATGACAACTGCCGCATTCAACTGGTGCCTTGTTTGCCAGGTCAGTCGCATGCAGATCATCGTGGGCTTTCAGGATATTTACCGGAGCAACAGTGCCGTTATGGCAAAGATCGCAGCTAATCTCCCAGGACACCGGAACAACAGCTTTTGTGCTTGCCATCGTAGTTCCGGATGCTTTGACTGTAATTGTTGCCAACGGGTAAGCATCTTCCACACCTGAGTCATTAATTGGAGTTATTGGGATACCTTCGACAACCCAGTCATTTTCACCTGTAAGTGTCATTGTCCCTGAAAGACCATTCCCCGCAAGCCCTATATCAGGAGCAGGATTCACACCCAGCAATGCTCCAACATAAGTCCAGAAATTGGTTTTGTCGGATGAGCTGGTATTTGAGGGTATGGTGTAGTCTATGGTAATGCCACTTGTTACAATGCGTGGTTCTTCACCTCGTCGGTCTATAACCTGAGCACGTAGGTTGTTGTATGGAGGAAGTATCATGAACTGTGAGAAATCCTGGTTCAAGCAGTGCATACCAAGTTCGCTATATCCCAAAACAACCATTTCGCCGGTAACTATACCTCCACCGCCACCATCGTTGTTATTACTGCTGCTGGAACCGCCGCCACCGCATCCAGCAATTATACAAACTGAAACTATTATGACCGCATAAAACCAACGTACCATATGTTCCTCCAGCATTTTCCATCTATCGATCTAGATTGCTTTGCTTAGTATAACCTCGCTTTATAGAGTGTAAACATAGCAATAGTAATATATTCTGGCCTGCACGTATAATATAGACAATTAAAAGTTGTGGATGATTCTATAAAAGTAGGAGACTGTGATGCGCTGTCCCATTGAATTATTACTAATAATATCTGCCATAGTGTGCACTTCGCTGTGTGCGTTCGGAGCAACACCAGTTAAGGGAGAACTCTTTGATGCTCGAAAGTGGGTGTCGGAGCATTTTAAACAGGCTCCCAGGCTAAAAAATACTCCAACAACTAATACCCGGCTGGTTTCAGGACTCCAAGTAGTAATGAATTACGGACCTGTGCAGCAAAATGCACGGGGTGGACTGCCTCTGAAAATTGCTGACAAAACCTATACCAGGGGGCTGTTCACTCATGCTCGGAGTAAAATTAAGGTTCACCTACCCGGACCAGCGAGGGCATTCACATCCATGGTTGGAATCGACACCAATGGTGAATACACCGGTGGTAGCGTGGAGTTTGTGGTCAATGCTGCTGGAAAAGAACTCTTCCGTTCGCCGATAATGCACCGCGGAGAGCCTGCGATTCCAATCAATGTCGACCTCAATGGCGCGACAGATTTTGTAATCCAGGTGACCGACGCGGGAGATAACTTTAACAGTGACCAGGCAAGCTGGGCTGATGCAAGGGTGACATTGAATGATGGAAGCGATATCTGGCTTGGAGATATGCCGATATTGAACACCAGCCATGCGAAGAGATCGGGGACTCAACTACCATTTTCGTTCATATACGATGGGAAGAGTTCAGATGAAATCCTGGGCAACTGGGAGTTCAGGGAAAACATCAAAAAACTGGATGAAGTAAAGACTCAGCGCACTCTAATCTACACCGATCCTGCTACCTGGTTGGAACTGAAATGTGTGCTGGTGGAGTATGAGGATTTTCCCACTGTCGAGTGGACTCTGTATTTCAAGAATACCGGCAGTGAAGATACTCCCATAATAGAAAACATCCAGCCTTTGGATATCCAAATAAAAAAAACCGGCAGCAAAGAATTTATGCTGCACCATTTTATCGGCAGCGTATGTGCTCCTAATGATTTCCAGTCAATTGAAGCCGTGTTGGATCCAAAGAGCAGCACGCATATTGCAACTAATGGCGGACGCCCGACAGATTCCAATCTTCCTTACTTCAATATAGAGACCGGCGATGGTGGAGTTATTGCCGTTGTAAGTTGGGCCGGTCAGTGGGCAGTTGATTTTCTGCGGGATGGCAGCAATGGGGTGCACATCACCGGCGGACAGGAACTTACACATTTCATACTGCATCCGGGTGAAGAAGTTCGGACTCCGATGTCCGTGCTACAGTTCTACAGGGGTGACTGGATACACGCACAAAACATCTGGCGGCAGTGGATGTGGACACACAATATTCCCAAGACCAACGGTAAACCAGCGAAACCAATGGCATCAGTCTGCACCGGTAACAGTTACCCGGGAATAATTACCAATGCAGCTGAAGAAATGCACTTTTTAAGTAGGTATATAGAAGAGGGAATCAAACCAGATTACTGGTGGCAGGATGCAGGCTGGTATCCCTGCGATCCAGATGGCTGGGTAAAAACAGGCACTTGGGAAGTAGAAAAGACTCGCTGGCCAAAAGGTATCAGAGAAGTCAGTGACTACTGCAAGTCTAATGGCATCAAGACCATCGTCTGGTTTGAACCTGAACGTGTTTTTGCTGACACGTGGCTTACAGAAAACCATCCGGAGTGGATCCTGGGCGGTAAGAATGGCGGACTACTAAATCTGGGAGAACACGATTGCCGAATGTGGCTGACTAACCATATTGACAGGATACTGGATGAACAAGGTATTGACCTCTACAGACAGGATTTTAATATGGAACCACTGGCCTATTGGAGAGCAAACGATACCGAGGACAGGCAGGGAATAACAGAGATCAAGCATGTCGAAGGCTACTTTGCATATTGGGATGAGTTAATCAGGCGGCACCCCGGAATGCTGATCGACTCCTGCGCATCAGGTGGACGCAGAAACGACCTGGAAACCCTCCGCCGTGCTCTTCCACTTTTACGTAGTGATTATACCTTTGAACCAGTCGGAGAGCAGTGCCATACATATGGAATATCGTTCTGGATGCCATTCAACGGAACCGGTTTTCTGACTATCGACCCATACCTGGTCCGAAGCCAGATGAGCCCGGAGTTTACTCTTGGAGTAGATACACGAATAAAAGACCAGGAGTACAACCTGCTCCGTAAACTCTTCCAGGAGTGGAAAGACGTTTCTGGTTACTATTATGGAGACTACTATCCATTAACTCCATACAGCCTGGATAATAACACTTGGATGGCCTGGCAATTCGACCGACCAGACCAGGGAGAAGGAATGGTCCAAACCTTCCGCCGTCAAGATTCCACTGAGGAATCAACAACAATCAAGCTGCAAGGCCTAAAAGCAAACGCCACCTACGTGATCACTAATCTGGATGAACCAGGTTCCAATCAAATGACCGGTAAAGAGCTGATGTATACCGGCCTGAAAGTAACTTGCCAACCAGTCACAGCCCTGGTCTTTGTATATAAAAAGCAATAAAACTAGAGTAGGGGAGCACTTCCACGTGCTCCTCCAATTCTCACACATCACTCTGCTTTTCGGAACAAATCCTCACTAGATGCTGTCTCACGGATATCTGATGTAAGTTCATTCGCATTATTCCAGCATGAAGGAAAGCATAGTGAATACACAGTCCCGTAAAAAACGCATATTCAAACGCATCATATGGACGCTACTTATTATCATCAGTCTCCACGCTGGTATCACTGCATTGTTGAAATGGAAAGTGAATAGCAGGATCGAAGCACTGCACAGGGCTGGAGAACCAATGTATGCTCAGGACATGCTCGGACCACCAATCCCGGACAACCAAAATGGTGCAGTTGAACTCACAAAAGCCATCAAGATCCTGGAATCCAAAACTCTACCTGCAAATATTGCCGATTATATAAAGTATTCCCGTAAGAAATACAGTGACAAGTGGTGGAAGCAGACTGAAAGAGAATTATATTCACTGGAATGCGTCTTTCAACTTATCAGAGCTGGTATGCATAAACCTGGTATCAGGTTTGCAGATGACGATCTATTTAGAACAGGTGAGTTTTTTAAATATGATAACAGGCTTGATCGGGTAAGTAGATTATTACAGTTACAAGCAATCTGTGATGCTCGAAACGGTAGAATGCACCAATCATCTGAGATCATTTTGGATATGATGGCTTTTTCTCGCAGATTTTTGACAATACATTCTCCAAGTGGTTTTGATAGATACAATATGTTTGGAAACACAAGAACGATTCATGCTTTTCTCAAATATGGAGAATTCAACAGAGAAGACTCAAAAAGATTGGATGAGGAGTTAGCAGCATTCCATACGGGTAAATACACCATACGTTATCTAAGAGATAGGAGAATCAGCTTTATTAAATATGTTGAATGGCTTCAATCCACTGCTATACCGATCTCAGATGAAAATGAATTGGAAGCGAAAGCCCAGGTAGTAGTCTTTGAACCATTGATACGGTATGCCGAATTATGCGTTTTGGATTATACAGATAAGGCAATCAAGGGGTATGCAAAAATGGATATACCTGATCGAAAAGAAATTCTTGTTACCCGATGTCCTTTTGGGACACAGAATTATATTATTAATGAAGGTTATTTTGCATCGCTGGATGCACGTCAGTCTTACAAAAACATCGCGAGAATAGCAATTAAAATCAAGTCATATAAACGTGACAATGGAGAATACCCCGTTTCCCTAAAAAAGCTTGGTTCTAGTATCCCAACGGATCCATTTACTGGCAAATCATATTACTACGAAAGAATAAACCGGGGATTCAAGCTGTATGGTAAAGGTATTGAAGGCTCGATTTACCCTTTACCAGAAAAACCAACTCCCGAAGAGAAATTGAGACATGAAGGAATGATAGGGTGGATATTCGATAGTTAAAAGTAAAGAAGGCAAGCATCTCAACTTGCCTTCTTAATACTGATATCTATTTACCAGCTTTCCACTCCGCATGCAGCTTCTCAAAGTCTGAGATCAATCTCGCGACTTCCTGGATTCCGCCTTTCCAGAATTCCTGATCGCGGATGTCTATTCCTATTCGGCTTAACAGCTCTTCAGGGGTGCACGAACCGCCGGTCCGCAGCATTTCCATATACTTTGGCACGAATGCTTCGCCTTCTTTGCGGTACATTGCATACAGCGCCAGCACCAATAATTCACCGAATGAGTAGGCATAAACATAGAACGGAGAAGCTACGAAGTGGTTGACATACATCCACCAGCTTTTATGCTCTTCACCCATTTCTACAGAGTCAAGGAACATAGCCTGGATGTTTTCCTGCCAGAGTTCCCCAATGCGGTCGCTGGTGAGTTCACCCTCTTCTCTTCTTGCTTTGTGCAGGGCCTGTTCGAACTTATACATCGAAGCCTGTCGGAATATGGTTGCGAAGACATTTTCTATCTTCTCAGCATACAGCGCCATCTTATCATCCAGGTCGGAGTCAGCCACCAGATTATTGAATACCAGCATCTCACCGAATGTGCTTGCCAGCTCAGCGACAGGCAGGGCTGTGGACTGGTTTACATATTTTTGTATACGTGCGAGATAGGCGTGGACTCCATGACCCAGCTCATGCCCGAGTGTCATGATGTCATCCTGCTTGTTCAGATAGTTCATCAGGACATAAGGATGAGTATCGGGTGTGACATACATACAGAATGCACCGCCGCGCTTACCGCTCCTCGGCGCTGCATCTATCCAATTCTTGGTGAAGAACTGTCCGGCGACATCTTCCATTTCTTTAGAGAAACTGCCAAATGACTTCAGCACAATATCCCTGGCCTCTTCAAACGAACGCATCTGATGAGCTTCAAACAGGGGGGCGTATCTATCATAATGGGTCAATGTATCGTATCCGAGTATTTCCCGCTTTGTTCTATAATAACGTGCAACCAGTTCATAGTTGGTCGCACACTGGTCTATAACCATCTCAACAGTCTCGCGGCTCAGTTCATTTGAAAGGTTTCTGGCCTGCTCAGGATACTCATATTGACGCAGTCTGTCGCCAACTGCTTTGTCCTGCACAAGAGTATTGAATATAAACGTCAACACCTTTGCCTGGGTAGACAGTCCAGCTGTCAGGGATGCCGCTGCGTTCTTGCGCTTTTCTCTGTCCGGATCTCGTAAGAGTGCAAGTACTGCAGACTCATTCAAAACATGCTCTTCACCGTCAATTGTGATCTTGAACTCAAGAGCTGATACCACTTCCTCGAAAAGCCGATCAAAGGCTCTACAACCCGTGTTGGCAGTCTCTTCGAGTATCTTCTCTTCAGGTTCACTGAGCTTAAACTTGCTGAACAGCCTGGAAGCAATGACGAAGTGTCTATATTCGGATATACACTCGGCTTCCAGAGCTTTATCCATAACATCCTGCTTGGCTGACATCAACTCCAGTTCAAAGAAGAGGAGTTTTACAGCAATCTCAGTCTGTCTTTCCTGAACATGCTGATACAGCGCTCCATGCTCAGGTTTGGAGGTATCGGCCGCAAACATCAGAGAAGCATAGCAGATAGGTTTAACCATATCCACTAGAATAGCTTCATACTGGGTAATAGCGTCACATAGCGTTGCACCATCCAGGGAGTCCGATTCAATCTTGCCTCTGAAGTCTTCCTGGAATTTATCGGCTTTTGAAGATGCCCCATCCAGGAGTCCATCTATACGGTTGTCATCCACTCCGCTAAAAAGATCAGTCAAATCCCAAGATACTGTAGTATTTTCCATAATAGCCTCCAGTGTCTTTCACTAAAACCAGTGTCTGTCACTTAAAATCGTCGGGATAACCCTCTGTGTTCGCTTAAAAACGTGTCTTTCACTTAAAAACGTAGGGGCGACCCTCAGCGGTCGCCCGTTCGGACTTCGGGCAACCGCAGAGGGTCTCCCCTACAAAATTGGGTTTATTAATGCATTTTACCGCATGCCCATTGAGTTGTGCACTTCGTCCATAGTTTCGCGGGCGACTTTACGGGCTTTATCAGCACCCGATGCCAATACTTCATCCAGCAGAGTCGGATTGTCTTCGTATGTTTTTCTACGCTCACGTATTGGGGCCAGGCGGTCATTCAACACTGCAGCCAGTTTTTTCTTGCACGCCATACATCCCACTCTACCGGCTTCACAGTCCGCATGCAGATTCTGGAACTCCTCTGTTTCGTAGAGTTTCATCATTGCATATACAGCACATCCATCCGGATGACCCGGAGAGTCCTTGTGAGCTTTCAGAGGGTCAGTGTACATCGTACGGACCTTGTCTTCAGTCTCTTTATTGGTGTCACGCAAATAGATCGCATTGCCATACGATTTGCTCATCTTGCGGCCATCAAGTCCTGGCATATTGGCGAACTCTGTGAGCTTCGCTTCGCAATCCGGGAAGACGTTTCCGTATAGGTAATTGAACCTGCGCCCGATCTCTCTGGACAATTCCAGGTGTGGGATCTGGTCTCTACCTACCGGGACAGCATTAGCTTTATACATCAGAATGTCTGCTGCCTGAAGTACAGGATATCCCAGGAGTCCATAACTGACGGAATCCATTGCGATATTGTCCTGCTTCTCTTTGTAAGTGGGAACCCTCTCCAGCCAACCGACTGGAGTGATCATACTAAAAAGCATGTGCAGCTCTGCGTGCTCAATAACATCAGACTGAACGAAAATCGCACTCTTTTCCGGGTCAAGACCGGCAGCCAGGAAATCAATAGCGACTTCGCGGGTATACAATTTTATCTGGTCTGTTTTGTCGTGTAGTGTAGTCAGAGCATGCCAGTTAGCAATGAAAAAGAACGCCTCGTATTCGTCCTGAAGTGTGACCCAGTTAGCCAAAGCACCTTCCAGGTTTCCCAAATGCAGCAGCCCAGTCGGCTGCATGCCGGATAACAGTCTTTTCTTACTCATTGCTAAAAAACACCCCTTGTTTAATTGTTAGCCAGTCATGAATAATGCAGGCTAATATGATTGTCCAGTGAATAACCAAAATAGTAGCCTGCCTGGCACTAACAGAATTGCTCCCAGTATTCCCTTGCCTAAAAATATCAGTCCAAACATAATAATAAGCCCATACTGCCCGTTGAATCTGTCATACTTTCGTGCAGATTCGATGGGTAATAGTGAGGACAGTATGTGTGAACCGTCTAATGGTCCGAGTGGTATCAAATTGAACAATGCCAGGAAGATTCCGGTCAGTACCATATATTCTTGAAACAGCGCAACAGGCAAACTCATAGGACCATGATAGAAACGCATAACTGTTCCGACGGCAGCTGCCAGTATCAGATTGTGTAGTGGTCCTTGAAAGGACACCCGGAGATTGTCCCATCGTGGGCTTGTAAAATTGACTGGGTTTACCATAACAGGTTTCCCCCAGCCAAATCCTACACCAGTTAACGAAGTGACCACCATCATTATTGTTCCAAATGGATCAAGGTGATCGATTGGATTAAGGGATACTCTTCCCTGCAATTTTGGAGTATCATCACCCGCTCTAACCGCAGCAATCGCATGGCCGAATTCGTGGACAGTTATATGTATAATCAGCGCAGCAAAACCTATAAGTATACGCTGAATGTCAAAATCCATATTATAGTTTATCCTATACTTTCAGTCTGTCAGGTAGTATGTCGCATTTCACCAGATCATCCATAGTCTCACGTCTGTATACTATATCTGCTTTACCGTCTTTTACAAACACAACAGGAGGTCTTGTAAAACGATTGTAATTGCTGGCCATTGCATGGTTATAAGCACCTGTCGTCTGGACAGCGAGTAAGTCTCCGGTTCTTGCTTCCGCGAGTCTGATGTTCTGTATCATAATGTCTGTCTCACAGTGCTTACCGGAAACAGTGTAATTCTTTACTGGTTCCTGATCAGCTTTGTTGGCGATCACAGCTGAATAGACAGCATCGTAAAGTGCTGGTCTCGGGTTGTCAGAAAGCCCGCCATCTATGCTGAGATAAGTCTTTTTGCCAGGATCTTCAGCTATATTAACCTCTTTAATCGGACCAACAGTGTAGATCGTTGTTCCAGCTTCACCTACTATGGACCGGCCTGGTTCAAGTATGAGTTTCGGATGCATGACCTGGACTTCGTCCATAGCATCTTTTACTGCTTTAGATACCACTGCAGCGAATTCATCGATGCTGGGAGGATTGTGCTCTTCCAGGTAACGGACTCCAAGCCCGCCGCCCAAATCCAACAGCGTGGTCATCTTTCCAGTCTCATCCAAAATCTGCTTAATAAATCCTGCCATCACAGGAGCAGCTTCAAGGAACGGGGTCAAGTCAAACAATTGACTGCCCACGTGGCAATGCAGCCCTGCGAGCTCCACGTGTTCAGCTTCAATGAAGAACTCAACTGCCTTCATTGCAGCGCCTGATTTTATGTTGAACCCGAACTTGCTGTCTTCCTGGCCCGTGCGAATCAATCGGTGGGTGTGTGGGTCAACTCCCGGGTTGCAGCGGATCATCACTTCGATGACTTTGCTGACGTTTGCTCCTATGGCATCCAGAAGTTCAAGTTCATTGAAGCTGTCTGCAACAATGTATTTCACACCATATTCAACAGCCATCTCAAGCTCTTCAGCGGACTTATTGTTGCCATGGAACAGGATTCTGTCCATTGGAAACCCACCGACTTTTGCCGTATACAGCTCACCGGCGCTGGCAACATCCAGCCACATTTCTTCCTGAGCAATCAGCGCGCACATCGATGTAATGGTGAACGCTTTGCTGGCGTATGCGACCGCCGAATTGCCATACTCGCGCGCAAAAGCCTGCACAAAACTGCGGCAGTTGCTGCGAATGAGCTCTTCGTCCATCACGTAGAGAGGGGTGCCGAACTGAGCGGCAAGGTCAACTACATCGCAGCCGCCAATCTCAAGCCGGCCATTTGCATTCACTTTTTGTGTTCCTAGAAGCATAGTCCCAACCGTATATAAAAAATAACCGATCGCTACAAACTCTGCCAACCGGTCAAATACTAATCTAACACAAGGGGATAGAGGTGTCAAATACGTGGAGCGGTGTTAACACATCAAACGTTATGGAAAGGTCAACTTCCGTTCGTGCTGAGCTAGTCGAAGTACGAACGGATGTCGCTCACAGCCTGGATTAATATCTTCCGAATTGTTCGCAGGCGTCTATCATTGCCTGGATGTTTTCCAGAGGGGTATCTCGTCCGCACTGGTCACCGGTGGATAGTATGAACCCGCCGCCAGCTTTAGCATCTTCAATTGCCAACCGTGATGCTTCAAATACATCCTGATAACTGCCCTTGAACATTACCTCCGTTGTGTGAAGGTTGCCTTTCAACACCAGCTTATTTCCATAGAGGCGTTTCAATTCTGCGAGATTGCAATCACCCATGGGAGGAATTTCCAGGGGGTCAATAAAGTCCAGGTCGGTCTCAGTTGCACACACTCTGACCAGATCTTTTTCAGGGCCACAGGAGTGTATATGGCTGACGATACCGGCTTCCTTGCACCTTCTGGTAACTGCCTGCACAACCGGTAGGGAAACATCGCAGAAGGTATCAATTGTCTGCCATATTAGAGATCCAGAGCCACCACAGCTTATATAATCAGGCTTAATCTTCATCTGCATTATTCGGTCGAACCGTTCCATACTGGCTTTAACTATTTGCCTGGACCTCTCACGGGCTGGTTCGGGATCATCGTAGTATTCGTATATATGCTCTTCACAGCCCACAACTCCGCTTGTGCCGCAGCAGACCCCGACAACTCCCCTGTCTCCCATTCGTTCGTATGCAACATAAAACGCCTCGGGGCCAACTGGCCATTCCTTGACACCCTCCAGTGGTTTCCATTCGGTGGGAATATTGGAAAGTCCGATCTTGGACGGATGCACACCCCACGTCGGTGGATTATCTACAGGATATACAATGCAAGTATCCGACCAAATGAGTTTACCAGCATCATCCATATAGTCCTGAGTAACAATTCTATCAGCGGATTTTTCAACTATTGCTGTCTTCCATGCTGATTGTTGATCGGGGATCTCTTCAGGAAAGACCAATGGTACCTGATAATCCAGAAATCCATCAAACTTAAGAATTTTGACTGCTTCAATATAAGCCAGCCAGAGTGGGGGATCCTGATAAAGATATATATCCCAGAAAGGCTTGCCGGTAAGTTTAGCCGGGATCATGTTAGAGATATCCGGAGTAGCCGGCACCCTATCAGGTATACCGTGTCTCATTGCTGTTAAGAGCCGTTCTTTACTGGTCATGTTTAATGAGTCCTCCAAAAACTTATTCAGTGCCAAATACAGACAATAGGCAACTAAATATGCATCAGCTTTTCATAACTATCTATTAGTCCATCCATTACACGTTCGTATTCTGACAGATTTGATATCAATCGTAAAGCAGGATCGTAGTCATTATAGCGCTCAGGAAAGTGTCGTGTATTGTCAACCCTGGCTTTGAGGCTTGGATGTGAGGAAAATACACTACTGTTATCATCCAGGTCCTGGTCCAGATTGTATGTGAATCCTGGAAGGTGCTTTACCGATTCGCGCAAAGAATGGTAATAGCCTGTGCCATTTTGTAGGGCTTTTACTCTGGTTGCATCCATTGTTTCCTCGCTGTAGAAGAAATCCGATAACCCAACAATTTTGATCAGGGCATTGCCGAATGTTTTACCACCGCATTGTTGTGCTGCCGTCCAATCGGCTCTGAACTCCTGCGATTGTTCAATAGTAGCCCTGATCTTTATTATGTTATAAAGACACATACCTAGAATAGTGTGAGGGAGATAGAGAGGCAGCCTTGCCGCAAATGAATCGTGACCAACAATTGTATTATGCAGCATTGTATGTGCTGATATCATACCTCCGAATGCTACATTAAACTTCTTTGAGGCTTCTAAATCCTCACCGACAAAATGGGCAAATTCATGTGCAAGTATAGCTCTTAACTCATTCTTGGATAGCACATAAAGTATAGGCAGCCCTATTGCCAGTGTTCTACCCTGGGTCTTTGTGTTCATTACTTGTATTTCTTCATCAGACACAAAAGCCTGCGGTTCAGCAAGGATCAGGATAGTATTGGGAGCTTTTGCACCTACTTTGGCGCAGATATCCATAATGAATCGTATCAGTTCGGTTTCACTGCTTGTGGTAATACGATATGCGGATGTGTAACCTTTATGTTTTGCAAAGATAGCCAACAGGCCACGTATTATCGAATAGCAACCGGTTATACCTCCAACACCCAGCATTGCAATCAGTATGTAGGGCCAGAACACAAAAATATGGTCGTCCGCCAAGCCTCTAAATAAAGCGAAAGCTATAAATGTTACGGCCAGACAACCCAGAGCGCACAGGATCATTGTGAAGTAGGTTAAGTGTATAAAGACAAATGCCCAAAAGAGCTTTGCTTTAATGTTTTGTGGGGGGGTTCCGGTTTTATGGTAATTGCGTTGAGCTTGCTGCATTGTTTGTTCACTCCAGTTATTATGATTTATGATTAAGTGCCACAACAAATACTGCGTTGTTTTGCTCTATAATTTATTTATCACTCCTGCTGCAATTAATGGGATCATTATCTCGTGGTGTCCGGTTAATGCTATTCCATCTCCGCCAATCTCTTTGATCCTGGCTACTACCTGTTGATTTGATCTATACTGTTGCATAAAATCCAGGTTGACACCAAAGATACCTTTCATGTCATATCCCAGGTTGATTAGTGTTGTTACAGCTTTAAGGATAACCTCCGGCAGGACTACGGCTGAACCGACATTCATCAGCACCCCGCCATTACCAATATTGGATAACGCCTGGGTAAGTATTCTGAAATCTCTCAGAGAAGCATCTCCAATGGCTTCACCATCCGCGTTGGGATGCATATGAACTATATCACAACCAACGCATACATGCACCGTTACCGGCACACCACATTCGTAAGCTGCTGCCAGTATGCTTTTGTCGGCGTATTCTGCGCCATTCTCCAGTATACGTTTCCCGATAGTCTCCCCAAGACCAGACTGTTGGGTATGGGCAATAACTGCTGATTCGTTGATGAACCCGGCGGTCTCTTTCGCCATCCCAAACAATCCTGTGTGCATACCTTCTACGACATCTTCACTGGTTTTGCCCCAGAAAGCAATTTCAGAATCGTGTATCGTTCCGGCGCCATTAAAAGCCACGCACGTAATGACTCCCTTGCGGATTAAGTCGATAACAACCGGACTCAATCCACACTTAATGACATGTGCCCCCATTGCGAATATCACAGGTTTGCTTGATGCTTTTGCATCTACGATTCGTTGTATAACTTGTCGAATAAACTTCCCTGCAAAAATATCCGGGAGACTATCTAAAAAATCATTGAATGTTGCACCGGCATCAACTGGATGTGCAAAGTCCCCAACCTTGACTTTGCTGTTTCGTGTTTGGATGGATTCAGTCTTTAGGTTTGAAATATCAATCTGAGGATATCTGGAACTCATACCTTAACTCCATATATAGTCATAACGTCTTTGGGATTTACCAATCTGCGTATAGCTTCACCAATAGCTGCCTGGGTATTGTCGGCAAATGTTCTTCCACCAAATATAGGAGGCTTTACCGGTTTGAAATTAGTCTTCTCAAGCAGCAGATTTAGATTGGACTCCTGGAAATAATAAATATGTTCTGTGGGCTTCAGGTGTCTCCATTGTTCTCTTTTCAGCCTGAATAGAGCGTGATTCAGGTTTGGAGTACCCATTACCAGCAATCCACCATCGGCCAGTATACGGTGGATTTCTCGAAGATGTGCGGTAGGATCGGGGATATGTTCTAATACATCCCACATTGTAATGCAATCAAAGCTGTTGTCGGGATAGTTTGCATTTTCGAGTGAGCCGGTGATGACATCCAGGCCTGACTCACGAGCAGCCTGAGAAGCATATGGAGAGAGTTCAATACCCTTTGCATCCCAACCTCTGGAAATACCGGCTTCGACAAAATACCCCAGGGAACAACCGATGTCTAAAAGGCGTCCCGGGGGCATTATCAATTCTATAACAGAGAGTCTTGCAGAAGCTCGTTTGAGCCTGAAATCACGGCGTTTGCGATAGAGTTCGAAATAGGATTCATTATACTGTTCTTCCAGAGATTTCGGTTGCGGATATGTGAATGCCAGTCGGCACTTTATACATTGGTAAACTTTGTAACCGTTCTTTTCGACGAGTAGGGTCGAATCCGGACAGTCACATACATTGCACTTAGTCATTGATTTGAGTGTTGTCTCCGTGTCTATTCGAACAATTTATCAGTCAAGCCAGTGTTGACTTTGATATCACGTAACTCCATT
Source organism: Abditibacteriota bacterium (assembly GCA_942493375.1). Lineage (GTDB taxonomy): Bacteria > Armatimonadota > UBA5829 > UBA5829 > UBA5829. Next base: position 4,165,454 of record OW818698.1, read on the forward strand.
GCGCCAGCGCGTTCACCATCCGGAGCAAATATTTCCACTACTGTAGGTAGCCATATTGCGTTGTCGAAATATTGGGGCTTTGAATACTCTAATTTGATAGTAGTTTTACCGTTTGCATCGCGTTTTTCAAAACGTTTCAAACAGAAATTGGTGGTATCTATCCAGAACAGGTTTTGCATGGTGTTGTTGGGATACGGTGCATTTATGAGCAGTTCACCTTTTGCAGCTGCTTCTTTATCCGGCATTATTACTAATTCACGAATTCGCCAGGCACCCTGTGTCAGTACTCCGATATCCAATAAGTCCTGGAGTTTGGATGGTTCGTTTTTATATTCATCCTTTTTATTGACGCGTATTGTTGGCACCCGCACGATCCTGGTGGTGTTGTTTACAATATATGTAAAAGAGACCATCCCAAGTCTTCCTTCTGTTTTCATCTTATCCGGGGATTTAGCGGACACTTTAGCTGTTTTAAACTCGTACAACCTGGTGAAACTTTCTTCGACTTTAGCCAGGGCACGTTTGTTCTTGTAGGTAACTGCAGCAGTCATAGTGACATCTCTAAAATTCTTCGTCATCTCGGTGACTTTGGTTTTGAGACCTTCGATGGTGATTTCCTTGGAGCTGGTTGCCTCAACCGCAGGCGCCATAGCCACACTGTCCTCTTCAGCAAAAGCAAAAGGACATGCAATCATCAACATAACTATCGTTATCAGGATTGAAAATCTATATGTGTAATTCATTGCTATCCACCTATCACGGGCAAGCCTGCATTAGTATTGGTATGCCATATAGTATAGACGATATTTATCGAAGACGATAGCCGGTGAGCTTACTATTACTGGAGAATCATTTGCGCCGGTCTGAAATCCGTGAAAAATTGATCCAGCGGGAGCACCTCTGGTACTCCCGCCACACAATCAATTATTCTTTTTTCATCGAATCTGCGGCCTTCATAAATGCAGTCAGCAGGTCTATAGGCACTGGGAAGACGATTGTCGAATTGTGTTCTGCCCCGACTTCCGTAAGAGTCTGCAAGAATCTGAGTTGTAAGGCTTGAGGATTTACGCTGAGTATTTCTGCAGCCTGTGCCAGTTTCTCTGAAGCTTGAAGTTCACCTTCAGCATTGATGACTTTCGCCCGTCTTTCGCGCTCAGTCTCTGCCTGGTTTGCCATAACTCTCTTCATTGATTCCGGCAGCACAACGTCTCTGACTTCCACTGCAGTCACTTTGATGCCCCATGGTTCCGTGGCTTCATCTATGATTAACTGCACATGGTTGTTGATCTTGTCGCGTTCGGCCAGTAAATCATCCATGTCAGCCTGGCCGATAACGCTTCGCAGTGCAGTCTGTGATCGCAAACCAGTCGCGTTACGCCAGTTTTCCACCTTAGTAATAGCTTTCCCAGCATCCACAACCTGGAAGAATACTACCGCATCGACCATAACCGAGACGTTGTCTCTTGTGATGATCTCTTGCTTTGGAACATCCATTGTGATAACACGAGTATCTATCATTATTATTTTGTCTATGACAGGCCAGACGAAACGTATGCCTGGTTCTTTGATGTGGTCAAGTCTTCCAAGCCTGAGCAGAATACCACGTTCCCACTCTCGGATAATCCTTATAGATGGTACAATAACAAATAGAACGATCAGAAATACTACTACTAGTCCACCCATTTCATTCCTCCTGTTAATGTCGAGTAGCAGCCCGAACTGTTAGTTCAAGGCCGTCCATTGAGACTATTACTATTTTTGTTCCCTTAAGTAGTGTCCCTTCATCTGATACCGCAGTCCATAGTGTCCCTGCTGCAAAAACCTTGCCTTCTGGTAACAGATCGGTTTTTGCTACGCCTCTGCTGCCAATAATACCTTCTGAACTGCACACATATGGCCTTCGTAAGGCCTTAAGTCCAAGACTTACCATATACCAAATGATCAGCACACCCAGAAGCACCACCAATATCACTAGCCATAAAACAATCATTTCTACCACCTTCTATGAGCAATGAGATACTGCCAATCCACTCACATCCGTGACCAATGATGTTTAATCCGTATATATTAACGTACTTACCCAAATTAAGACTAGCCCGCTTTATTCACCAGACTCTACTTTCGACCGGCAGTAGGGGCGAAAGTGAGTCAATCACGAATAATGCGGGCTAGTCACTCTACTGCAGTATTTTTATCATTTTCTTCGACATCTTTGACCCCCTTCCTATTTTTTGAGTATAATATCTTGGGTCATCGGCGGCGGTACGCTGCTGTGGTAGGCTATACGTGCGTAAACGAAAAACTGTAATAAAAAAGCGGCGTCCCGCAAGCACAAGAGTCGCAGCGAAAAGCAAAAATCCGGCATGGGCACTTGATATAACCGGTTTTGCACTCATATTGTGCTGTCCGGTACTACTGGTTGCCCTTGTGGCACCAGCTAAAAGCGGTACGTTGGGTTTTGGATTTTCGGCTGCTCTGACAGTCGCCTTTGGTATCGGCGCGTATATCATTCCATTCCTGCTCGCATTACTCGGTGCTGTGTTAATAATGGGTCCGCTGGAGACGCTTTCCCGGCATTTGGCCGTTGGGAGTGCGGTAGTGTTTCTGGCTATTGAGGGTCTGGCATCAAGCGTCGTTGGAGTGGATACTGCAAGCCATACCGATGGTGGAGGATATCTGGGTTATGCATTTGCCTATTCGTTGCATTGGGCAACAGGAAATGTCATACCTTATATACTTCTGACCGGAGTAGCAATTGTTGGAATAGTGCACATGGTTAATGAACCACTGGCACATTTGATAACCAGGCTCATACCGCCACGCGATAATGTGAGAACTTCTGCTACGTCGCGGGAACCAATTCGCGCTGCGGTTAAGCTCAAGGAACGTCCGGAACCGAAACCCGAGCGTGCAGAGAAAACTGGTAAAGGTATACTGGAACGGCTTTTGCACAGGGAAGAGAGTAATCCCGAGACAGCGATTGTCCCGGTTGAGGAATCTTCTCAAAAGCGGATACCGGTAAAGATCAATGGAGTTCATACAGCTAAGCCGAATAGAGTCAGAGTAGCTGATTCAAGACCAGAAGCGGATTCGTCCGCTGAACCAGTTGAAGAGGGCGAATACCAGCTTCCGCCATCTTCGCTTTTGAATCCGGCTCCGCCTCCTCCGGTTAGAGTTGAGGCTGAGCTTAGAAGTAATATTGAGACGATTGAACGCACATTAAATGAGTTTAAAGTACCTGCAACAGTTGTTGAAATTGCCGTTGGTCCGACAGTTGCTCGGTATGAAATACAGCTTGCTCCTGGTATAAAAGTAAGCAAAATAACTCAGCTTGCAGATAACCTGGCTATGCAGTTGGAAGCTAATTCGGTCAGAGTTGAAGCGCCTATACCAGGCAAAGCTGCAATCGGAGTAGAAGTACCGAACCAGACACGCGGGCTTGTTTGCCTGCGGGAGTTGGTAGAGAGCCAACCTTTCCTGGAGGGCAAGTCAAAACTGACTTTTGCGCTGGGTAAAGACGTTGCAGGTAATGCGTTTGTAGCTAACCTGGAACGTATGCCGCATATGTTGATTGGTGGAGCGACCAATGCGGGTAAGAGTGTCTGTTTGAATACACTCATCGCAAGTCTGCTGTTCAGGGCAACGCCGGATGAATTAAAGTTCGTAATGATTGACCCTAAGAGGGTGGAACTTACACTCTTTGATGGGATTCCGCATCTAGCTTGTCCGGTTGTAAAAGATGTGAAAACCGCAGCTGGTATCTTGAGATCGGTTGTCCAGGAGATGGAACGGCGGTACCAGGTATTTGAGAGAGTAGCTGTTCGTAACCTTGCGGGTTACAATGAGAAAGTTACTAAAGAGGAACGCCTGCCATTTATAGTCGTAGTGGTCGATGAACTCTGCGATCTGATGATGCAGTGTGCTGCAGAAGTTGAGGGAACTATAACCAGGCTTGCTCAGCTTGCTCGTGCAACTGGTATCCATCTGGTGATTGCGACTCAGAGACCATCGGTTGATGTTATAACTGGTGTTATTAAGGCAAATATATCGTCAAGAATCGCGTTTGCTGTATCAAGTCATCATGACAGCCGTACAATTCTGGACAGCAAAGGTGCTGAGCGGTTGTTGGGTAGCGGTGACATGCTATTCCTGCCGATAGACGCCAGCAAGCCTGCTAGAATACAGGGATGCTACGTTTCTGAGAAAGAGATAGAGGCTCTGGTTGAGTTCATAAAGAATCAGCGTAAACCAGTCTATACTCTTACACCAAGTTCAGTCGGTGGTGATGGCGGTATGAATGGCGAAGATGACCAGACATTCACCGATGAGTATTATGAACCGTCTGTGCGTTTTGTTGTGAATACCGGGTATTGTTCCACATCAATGCTGCAACGAAAATTTAAGATCGGATATACCCGTGCGGCAAGAATTGTAGATGCAATGGAGATGCAGGGGATCGTGGGCGCTCTGGATGGTGCGAAGCCGCGACAGGTGTTGATCTCCAAACATGAAGTGGAATCAATCCTTTCCGGGCAGCAGGGGATACAATATGGCCCGGGTGTTGATGAAGAAGATGATGATGATTATGTGCCACCTCCCATAGAGGATGAAGAAGAACAGGAAGAGTAGTAGAGTTTATTGGCAAGAATTGGTTTAGTCAGTCTAGGGTGTCCGAAAAACCTCGTGGACTCAGAGAGTGTGCTGGGTGCATTGGTAACAGTTGGTCACGAGATAGTAGCCGACGACACTGAGGCTGACATTATAATAGTTAACACTTGCGGATTTCTTGAGAGTGCTAAAGAAGAAGCGCTGCAGGAGATACGCAGAGCAGTGGAAATGAAAGATGACGGTGTTTGTGTCGGCGTAGTCGTGACCGGATGCCTACCGCAGCGATCTCCGGAACTATTTGGAAAAGATAGTGGAATTGATGCGGTATTGGGTATTGATCCTGCATCGTCGATTGTGGACACTGTTAATTCTGTCCTTGAGAATAAGATCGTTTCGGATGTCAGAGTAGTTTCGTCTACATGGACAGAACAACCGGCGAGGATGCTATCTACACCGGAATGGATGGCCTATCTTAAGATCTCAGATGGCTGCACAAACCGGTGTGCGTATTGCACTATACCGGATATTCGAGGACCATTCCGCAGTAGGCCGGAGGAGATGGTCGTTGAAGAAGCCAAAAGATTGGCTGAGCTTGGAGTCCGTGAACTCATTCTGATAGGGCAGGACCTGACTCAATATGGAGAAGATTTAGGACAAAACAATTTATTACCGAGTCTGCTGGAGAAACTGAATGAAGTTGAGGGTATACATTGGATAAGACTGATGTACTGCTATCCTTCGAAAGTAACAGATGAGTTGATCGCGGCAATTGCACGCTTGGATAAAGTTGCCAAATACATGGACTTGCCTGTTCAGCACGGTGACGATAAAGTGTTGAGGACGATGAACCGGCGGGGAACTGCTGGAGATTACCTTGCTCTGATAAAGAAGATGCGTGCACAGATACCTGATATTGCCCTGAGAACCACTTTCATAGTTGGATTCCCCGGGGAGACGGATCAGGAATTTCTGAATTTGTTGGATTTCGTGAAAGAGGCCCAGTTCGATAGAGTAGGGGCGTTTGCCTACTCGCGTGAAGATGGAACTCCGGCGGGAATATTGGCTGACCAGATTCTCGAGGATATCAAAGAGTCCAGGCTGGACGAGTTGATGTCCCTGCAGCAAGAGATATCGCTGCGTCGAAACCAAAACTGGATTGGACGCAAGATTGATGTAATGATAGAGGGATACACTGAGGATGGGGTATATGGCCGGAGTTTCCGCGACGCCCCTGATATCGATGGACTCGTTTATATTAGAGGCCGTCGTGTTGAACCAGGTGCGATAATAAGAGTTAAAATCAAACAGGCTGAAGAATACGACCTGTTTGCATAACTATGCAATGGCAAAGATAACTGCTTCGAATCAAATTGAATCAATGTGCCGTCAATATTAGGGAGGATTTATATACTATGAGTTCAGTAACAGCTTTGGAAGCTGTGGAAAGCATTGGCGTAAAGGCCAGATTGTATGCTGCAGACAAGGCATTTGCCTATCTGTTAGGCAAGGAGCAGTCGGCTAAGCTTGGGCATGTTGTAAAGAATGTTGCCCTTGCCGAAGTTACCAACAGGCTGATGAAAGACATTATGCAGCAGGACGCTCGTTTTGAGTGTATTGACCGGCGTTGGGTAACTACACTGCGTTTAGGAGAATCCGGAAGACCTTTTGAACAGGTAGTTGAGAAGGCGCTCGGACTTGTGGGCCGCTGTGTTAATGCGGAGCAGTTCGCCCGTGAGTTTGCCCAGGTATACGGCAGACCCACAGAATATTATATGGAAAGCCTCCCTCGGTTCATCCACTCCAAGCCTAAGTTTTTTGATAACGGTAAAGGTGAATACGGACTCTCTGCATGGATGTTGGACGTTTCATCCGAAGAAGAAGGCGATGTCCTTTTTGACAACTCCATAGGTAGAGAACTTCTCACTATGTGCCTGACGAGTTGCCCTGATGTTACCTGGAATGTTGATGACTATGTGTCCGAAGTATCTGCACTTGTAGCTGGGTGTCCTGGAATCAGTCTGCTTGTCTGCGCCTTCCTTGCATGGAGAGATCTGCAGGATGAATTTGATCCTATGGATTTCTATATGCAGGTTGTTGAGAGCGATAAGTTGATTGTATTGTCTAATCAGGCAGTCTATCCTGCTTCAGCAGTTGATGAGTTCTTGAAGTCACTTACAGAGATGGCAGACGAACTGGCTAAACTTCCTGAAGATGCCGAAGAAGACGAGTCCGACGAAATAATCACAGTCAGCGAAACCGATAAGGAAGAGATCATTTCTCTGATACTCTCCAGAGGAAGCGCTACTGCTGAGGAAGTCCTGGAAGCAGTGTTGGAAGTGACACCCAGTGAATCTGCATATGCAGGTGCTCTCGAGAGCCTCAAAGAAGCCCTGGAGGGTGATGAGCGTTTAATGTGGCTTGGTGGAACTCGTTGGAGCAAGGCTATAGTCTTCCCCGATGAAATTTACTTCGTCCCGGATTCTCTCAACATTCCTGCAGTGTTACCATATGAGACCCCTGAAGGTGATATGTTCGACCAGATGCTTGAGGAAGAAGGGCTCGAAGGTGATCTCAAGGGAGCCATTTATGATCCTCTCGCTGAAGATGTTCTGGATGAGGACCCAGCAAGGACTATGAGCCAGCACGGTGGCGACAGTCAGAGATGTGTATTGAAATACCATCACAAACTGGAAGGCACTTTCCCGCTCTGCCAGATAAGCCCTGACTTCTTCGGAAGCGTTCCTGCTGTTATGCCTATAACTCTAATCGACGAAGGCAAACGGAAAACCTGCTTTGTGAACAATGAAACAAGGCTGGTATATGGCTTGAAAGACTTCTATGCCGGCATTACCGATGTTTCAGGTGCTGTTTTCTACATCGAGAAGACACCCGTTAGTGGTGAATACAGGTTCCGCTATGATGGCGAGACTGATGACCAGTGCGGTATTGATACCAATAGAAGTTTGGACCTGCTTGATCTGAAAGCCAGATACGAGAGCCAGGAGATGCCGGTCTACGATGTTGTCCGGGAGATTCTCGGCAAACAGGGAATGACCTTCGTCAGACTTCAGACTGAAGTAAATATCGTTCGTAGATGTGAAAGGCTGCTTGTAGCCTCATTGCTCAGTTCATACCATTGCTTCAGCGCTCGAGCAAAGAGTGGCATCTGGCAGTTCGACGGAAAGAAAGAATCCCAGGGATTCAACAAGAACAAGAAAAAATACATAAAGAAATAAGCGAATAGAAGACAGTAGTCAGAAGACAGAAGACAGAATTAGCTGGAACCGTATTCAAGACATTATGTCTGGATATAACGATAAAACTTAACAGTGACAGTTATTCTGACTTCTGACTCCTGTCTCCTGACTTCCTCCCGTTTGAAAAGGATTTCTGTTTTGGATAAACCCAGAGTCAGGTTTGCGCCGAGTCCTACAGGCTCTCCGCACATAGGTAACATTAGAACAGCTGTTTTTGACTATCTGTATGCCAGGCATACTGGTGGTACATTCATATTGCGTATAGAAGATACCGATCGGACACGGTTCCAGGAAGGTTCACTGCAGGAGATGATGAATGGCCTGCGGTGGATTGGAATGCAGTGGGACGAAGGTCCTGAAGTCGGTGGTGATTTTGGCCCTTATTTTCAGTCGGAAAGGCTGGAGATATACGCAAAGTATGCCCAGCAGCTTATAAACGAAGGCAGAGCATATCATTGTTACTGCACCAGGGAGAGACTGGAGCAAATGCGTGAACAGCAGATTGCGGCCAAACAGCCTCCCGGATATGATAAACGCTGCCGGGAACTATCTGTTGACCAGCAGGAAGCTCTTCGAGCAGAAAACCCCAATCCTGTTATACGATTCAAGATGAAGCTTGAGGGTACTACAGAGTTTGAGGATATTGTGCGGGGTCAGGTATCGTTTAGAAACGAGCTTGAGGACGACTTTGTAATCATCAAGGCAGACGGTTTTCCTACATATCATTTCGCCTCAATTATTGATGACCACTTCATGCAGATAACCCATGTAGTCCGTGGGGAGGAATGGATACCCAGCGCTCCCAAGCATTTCCAGCTGTATGAAGCCCTTGGATGGGATCCACCGCGGTTCGTTCACCCTCCATTGATTCTTGATGAAAAGGGAAAGAAACTCAGCAAGCGAAGCGACACCGCGACTACATTCTCTTCATATATTGAATCTGGTTACATCCCGGACGCTATGCTTAACTTCCTGGCTACTATGGGATGGAGTTCCGGAGAAGACCGCAAACTGTTTACTCGAGCAGAGCTTATTGAGAAATTCTCGTTTGAAGGAATAGCTAACCATCCTGCAATCTTTGACCTGGCTAAGCTCGATGACTTAAATGGCGAATATATACGTATGATGTCCATTGAGGATTTAGCAGAAATGCTGAAGCCAAGACTACAGACAGCAGGATATATAAGTGCCGATCCAACTGCTGATGAATTGGCTTATCTGCTTGCAGTAACCGGACTCATTCAGGACCGTATGATAAAGCTTTGCGATGCCCCTGATCTGGTCAGGTTCTTTTATGCAGAAGATACCGAGTGGGATGAGAAGGGTTTAACCAAGTGGTTGGCAAAGGATACAACTACAGAGATTCTGAATAGGGTTGCTGCATCACTTGAAAAAGTTTGTGAATGGATCGAGCCTAATATAGATGCTGCTGTTCGTTTGGTTCCCGAAGAGATGGATATCAAGCCAATGGAGGTTATCCATCGTGTTAGAATGGCTGTTACTCATAGGACATGGGGACCTGGTCTTTTCGAGTTGATGCGAGTAATCGGCAAGGATCGTTGCATCCAGAGAATAAGGGAAACTGCCGAAACCCATTCACATTATTATCGTCCAACATCTAACTTCTAGTACAGGAGGTTCCGGGTGGCATTTGAGATTATAGATTGTAATACTATATTTGGACCGTGGCCGATTGTCCGGGCGGACATGTCGGTGGATAAGCTTATTGGCGCAATGACCAAACATGGAGTTTCGAAAGCTCTTACTGTTTCAACGTTTGGTATACTGCACACGCACGGTGATGGGAATCAGGAGACGCATCGAGTCTGTTCCCAGAGACCGGAATTGCTGCCGGTGGCAACACTGGACCCCAGGGGATATTTTGGCACTCCGGGACTTATTGCTAAGCTTGCGGAAGCCGGTTTTAAGATGATCCGTTTCTTCCCGCACCACCAGCAATGGGAACTCAGCCACTCGGCATTTCAAGATGCACTGGATGAAATAGAAAAAACCGGACTGCCGGTTATGCTGGAGTCCGGAGATACCGGTTACCCAACCGCTCTGGCTACTCATTTTGCAGGCCGTAAGAATTTGTTCATCCTTGAAGGCGTCAAGTATGAGAATATGGCTGAAACTGTATCGGTGATGCGGAAGCACGAGAACATAATGGTTGAAACACACGAATTGCGCGTCCCGGGTTCTCTTAAGTTTCTTGTTGACCAGATCGGTGCTGAACGGGCTGTCTTTGGTTCCGGGTCAATGGTCAGTTCTATGGCGTCTGCTCTGGCATATATTCTGTCATCTGAGCTGACGGATGAGCACAAGGAAAAGATCCTTGGAGCTAATATTAAACGGATCCTGGGAGGCTAAACATGGCTACGATTGATGTCCAGGCCGAAGTAGGCTCGACTCCGATATGGGGAGTGCCTTTCAGCGACCAGAACCTGCTGCGGAGTATGCAAAAATCCGGAGTTGAAAAGTCCATTATTCTTTCCACTGTTGGAGATTCTGTTGATTTCCAGAGAGGTAACGCTCAGGTAGCTAAGATAGCTGAAACAAATCCCGCTTTAGCAGCCTGCCTGGTGGTCAACTTCAACTATCCGGAACTTTCTCAAAAAGAAATGCAGAAATATATGGGACATGCATTTTTTGCAGGGATTCTACTCTCCAGCGGAAATCGTGAACGTTATGTTGTTCTGCAGGAAGCTGAGGATATGCTCAATGCATACCGACGGTTTATCAAACCTGTGTTCATAAGAACGACTGACAAAGATTCTATACTTGCTGCCAACGAAATAGCCAAGGCATTCCCTGTCATGAAGTTCATCCTACTGGGAATGGGTGGAGAAGACTGGCGTATAGCCACTGTGGTAGCAGAAAAGACCCTGAACTTGGTCCTGGAAGTCTCCGGCAGCTTCAGCCCGGAGAAAGTTAAATTCGCATCAGAGCGTGTAGGCTCTCACAGAATGGTCTTCGGCAGCGGTTTACCATACGTAGACACCTCCGAAGTCAAAGCGCTGGTAGAAGACGCCGACATTTCTGATGTGGATAAACGTAATATAATGGAAAACACAGCTAGAAAGCTGTTTGGATGGCGAAGGCAAGCATAGCTTGCTGAAATACCCACAAAGTAAGAATACATAAAAAAGCCGCTCCAATGAGCGGCTTTTTTTATGGTAAGTCAGGTACAGCTTACGATCTGCGTCTGCGGAGCCACCCGATCAGGCCGGGTCCAGTCATCACCAATGCCGAACCAAAGCCGACAAGGGTGGAAGCCTCAGGAACAACTCCATCCGGAACAGCTATTTTACCGCCTGGATTGGATGTGCTCCAGATATAACCTTTTGCATTGAATGCCGTTCCATCGAATCCGCTGTTATATGCATACGCATATTTACCGTTGCTGCCATTGTTTTCGGCGAAGAAATCTCCCCATACAGGTGCGTGACTGCTTATGAATTCATACTCCCACTTGTAGTCACTACTGCTGCTAGTAACGTCGGCTTTATTTACCTTTTTTGCATACAAGGAGTCGTCAAACATACCTGCTAGATTGCCCACATCATTCCACAATTGCACGGGTTCCTTCATATCACTTGGGATGTTTGGAGTTGTCTCAATAAAGATATGTTGGATTACCTTTTCTGTCGGGGCAACTTCAAATATATAGTCATAGCTATATTTTTGAGTCGTTGCATCATAATCAATTGTCCAGGTCATTTTTGTAGAGGCGGAATTATAGTCACCGTACCCTACAATACCTCCGCCAAGTCCTGCATTTAAAGATCCTGTCCATGATGTGGCCAAAGCTATACCAGCACTCACTACTAAAACCAGTAGTGTAGAAACCGCAATCATACATTTCTTCATCTCTTCCCTCCCGATTTACCTTATTCGATTTATCAGTGGGACTGTTCAGGCTGTTCCCTGGTAAATATACCAGCATACATTAGACTGAAGTGCAAGATTTATGCCAAAAGCGACAGTTATACCGAAACGATAATAATAAATATATGCGTCTTAATAATTCTAGCGAATGTGTAAATAAAGATGGTGATGTACCGCAGAACGTTATTATAAATTGCAATATGCAGTTGCAAGCGATTGCGAGAACTCTATAATGACATAAATGAGCCTGGTATAGTTGCATATAATCCTTTGATAAGTGTTAGTATCAATGCTAGAGAATTAATCCACGAAGCTTTGTTGAGCGAGGAATGCTCAGTTGTAAGGATTATACAGCCGTTGTGAAACGTAATTCGGATTCATTACATCCAAAAAAAGCCGCTCCGAAGAGCGGCTAATGAACAACATTAGTTTATCAATTAGAATCAAGCTCTGCGTTTGCGGAGCCATCCAACCAGACCAGGAGCAGCCATCATTAACGCTGAACCAAAGCCAACGAGAGTGGAAGCTTCAGGAACAACTTCAATAGGACCGCCACCTTTCTGGTAGACTGCACCAGTCCAGCCACCACTGAGTGGCCCTGGTTGGCCAGATGTAGCAGGCTCCCAAAGTGATACATGCAAACCCATTACCGCAAGCGGCTGAGATCCAGTAGCCTGCAGTTGCGTGAAGTTAAAAGTCTTATTCTGCCCTTCCAGTATAGCCTGCGACTTACTGGGGTTTATCCATCCGGCTACCATATTAGGAGATGGACTGGAATTTGTATCGAAATTCCAGGCTGAGTCATCATTTCCGTTTGCAGTGAAATCATGACCAATGGCAAAGAATCCCCATATACTTTGTATATGATAATCGTCGCCGCCAATAGTTAATTTGGCATTATCAGCCAGCGCCAATGTATATGGCCCAGTGATACCCAAAGTAATTGGTTGTGAAAGGCTGATGCCAGTCCATGAAACGGGCTGGAATGCACTAATAGCAGGCGCTTGAGCCCAGGCTCCAACACTCGTTGTCAATATAAGCAGTGCGAACACTGCAATCACATACTTTTTCATGTCTTCCTCCATATTTTACATATTCAATTGTAGCTTGTATATAACTGGTATCCCAGTATATTTTACAGTGCTTATAATCTAGTAAATCTGCAAGAATCATGCCAAACGAGCATATATTGCGCAAAATGTATAAAAAATTACCGCTGTTTGCATTATATGTATGCTTACGTGGTAAATTGACTGTAAATGACAATAATATACAATAGTATATGCGATATTTACCGCATAATTTACCAACAGACGCAGTGGTGACATTTAGCTCGTGTTATTCACTAAGCTTCGCTTTTGCCCGGCAGTAGGGACAAAAACTGAGAGTGTAAATGCAAAGCATTTACACTCTCATTCATGAATAAAGCGGGTTAGAGCAAGATTCCGGAAATAACGATAAAACAGTTGGCAGTTGTTCCGTTGTTAGTGGTATTTGACTCTGTCAGACAGCAAAACAGCCGCTCCGAAGAGCGGCTTGCAAAGAAAAGTCTATCTTATGATTCTAGATCCTGCGTTTGCGGAGCCATCTAATCAACCCGGGTGCAGCTATCATCAAAGATGAACCGAAACCGGCAAGTGTTGATGCTTCGGGAACTGCTTTAGGAGGAACACGACCGTCATTGTAGACAAACGCAGTCACTCCGCTGCCAAAACCAACCGGGTAACCTTTGCCATCCAATGCAACAGATACGTGTAAACCCATACGGGCGTCGGGTGTTTCGCCTGTGTCGCCTATTAGAGAGGTAAATGTAAAGACCTTGTGTCCTCCGGGATTGATTGCACTGCCTTTATTTGCATCGTCCCATCCTGCCACAGATGCCCCATCTGGGCCGACATACTTGGCCCCAAATGTCCAGGCCTCATCGGTGTCAGCATCACTGTCTTCACCAGTAAAATTGTGTCCTATAGCCCAGAATCCCCATATTTCTGTGATGGCATATACATTGACACCGTCATAAAGAGTGGGAGCTGCATTCAGACTCAGATCATAAGTAAACGACCCCATATTCATACTAGTTGGAGACAGTGATATACCGCTTAATCCATATCCGCGGAACGCAGAGTATGCTGGAGCTGAAGATGGTGGTGGTGTTGCATTTGCACTACATACTGATAAAACGAGTAGTGCATATAATATAAACATATACTTCTTCATGTTGATTCCTCATTTTTCTACATTCATATATAAGGATATAATGGTTAGTTATACCTTTAGTTCTATTCAATTCCAGATCTTCCACATAAAAGTGTGGTCTGGTGGAATATTAGATTCATCTATATTAAATAGACTTGCAAGAAATATGCCATATAAGTGACTATAAGTAAAAGCTGGTAATAATGCTGAATGAATAAATGAAAAAACAACAAAAAGATAAATGTTATTACGTAAATCCAAAAAGGGAAGTCCAAAATTGTAGAGACAATTGGTATTTTAATAAGATGAACTTTAATCACTCATGGTCAGTGTCGGAGATGTGCAGTATTTATGGGACGCAAAAAAAAGGTTCCGGCATTCACCGGAACCTCTTTAAGTTAAGTTAGTAGACTATAATCACTATCTCAAGAAACCCTTGTTGACTTTCCCGCCATCAAAGTTTTCATTGATGCTGGTGACTATCGAGTTGAGATCTGAGATTGATACACCGCAAGGCAGTGCGCACTTGTTTCCGCCAAGCACCTTGTTAGCAAGGCACATAACCTGGTCAACAGTCCAACCAGCCAGTTTTCCGGATTTGACCTTCAGGTCACCCAGACCTCGGCAAGTAATGCCTGCATCCGAGAAATCAATATTCAAACGCAATGCCAGGACCTGCCCAGCAAATACTCCGGCAGAAGTCTTGCGAGTCGGATTTATATAAGACTTGCAGAGTGTTCCCGGTGTTCCTCCCTGAGGCAGGAAGTTCTTAACAGCACAGGAGTTGGTGAACTTCAATACACGGCAGTTCCCAATAATTACTCCGCCGCATCCATAGATACGCTTAAAGTTATCAGCCAGCAGTTTGCCGGGATTGTTGCCACTTGGGCACGATCCCCAACCGCCCTGTGTGTATGTAGTGTAAGAAGAACAGGTTGTCCTTATGATTTTTGTTGTCCAAGAGGATGTGTCATATACTTTGCATCCAATCGGAGGGCATCCGATAGCGGTCGCTGTGTTGACAAGGCACTCAGGATCGCACGACTTCACAACATATGTCTTTGTGAAAGTGTTAGTCTCACCCGGAGCAACCGGAGTCTTGTGCCATATATTGCCACCCAGCATAGGATCGTTGACTGTGACTCCACCATAAAGGTAGGTATTGCCTGTATTCACCACAACGAATGTGTAGGTGATGGTCTCGCCGACCTTTGCAGTCGCAGGTCCTGTTTTAGTAATCTCAACCCCTGGCTTTGTTCCAGTGATCAGGAAGTTCTGTGGTGCATAGGTGTTGCCTGCTGTAGTTGCAGCAACATCTATCTTGGTAATAGATACCTTAACTCCACCGGTCCCAGGCAGGGCATTTGTTGCCACATAGTCCGCAGGAACGGTCTCTACTATATGGTAGTTACCTGGTGCCAGATTAATGAAGCTATAGTAACCATTGCTATCAGTAGTCGCTGTACCAACGACATTCCCGGATGCATCAGACAGAGTGATAATAACTCCGGCTTTCGGCGGCTCACCGGCATTCAAGCAGCCATTTGCATTAGAATCGATATAGACATAACCGTTGATGTTTACAGGTTTCACACATGGTGCTGTGTAACCGAAGTCAACATCAGTGCGATCCTGTCCTGCTGCTAAGGCCGCAACTGCGACGCTGGCTGTAACGATGCCATCCAAGTCGTATGTCTGAACTAAGCCAGTCGGCAAAGTTGCAGTGTCGATGGTAACTGTATAGTCGTCTGCAGGCAGGTTTTCGAACTTGTAGATACCATCTGCGGCAGTAGTTGTTGTTAGACTCAGTCCTGCAGGACTTGTGAGTGTAACAGTCACACCAACGATTCCGGATTCGGAACTATCCTGTATACCATCGTGATTCTTATCAAGCCAGACGCGATCGCCAATAGAACCGGTACCGGTATAACCGAAATCCACATCCACTCGATCTTGTCCAGCAGCGAGTGCTGTGGCAGCGGAGTTAGCAGATCCTATTCCATCCAAGTCGTATGTTGGTTTTGTCAGACCTGCAGGCAATGTTGTTGTGTCGATCTTAACTGTGTAATTTCCAGCAGGCAATTTTGAGAAGTCATACTCACCATTTGCATCGGTTGTTGTGCTGCTTATGATATTGCCATCAGCGTCCAACAGATTTACGGTTACACCCGGAATGCCAGGTTCCCCGGAATCTTGAACACCGTCGTTATTACGGTCATTCCAGACGAAGTCTCCGATAGATCCCGGTAAATACATACCAGCATCTATTGTCATATTGATCTCACCAGGCCCTAGTGTTATTTTATCCGTTATGCCTGATGTCATATCAGCATTACTGTCATCTGCAGTCGTTATAGTGGAACCCTTTTTTGTGAATGTATAGGTATCAAGGATACCGAACTTCACATAATAGTCGCCGGGAATGAGTTTCGGGAAGTTGTAATAACCACTATCGTCCGTTGTAGTCGTCGCTATTATAGTGATTCCGTCGGCACCCAAAAGGTCAACGGTTATACCCATGATTCCGGGTTCACCGTTATCCTGAATGCCATTGCCATTCAGGTCATTCCATACAAAATCGCCAAGTGAAGCCGGAACAAGCCCTGCGTCAATTGTCACATTGTTCTCGCCAGGAGCTAGAGTAACCGAACCAGTTAGTCCGTTACTGTCAGCATCGCTGTCTTTGGTTATATCACCACCCTGATTCTGAGGGCTGAAAAGGTAGGCATCAAGCAGGTTAAACTGAACCTTATAGGTTCCGGGGACTATATTTGTAAATGAGTAATAACCATTGGTATTGGTTACAACAGATTTTATAACAATGCTATTACTGTCTAGCAGGTGAACACCAACACCAGCGATTCCAAGTTCACCATCATCCTGAATTCCATTATTGTTTGTGTCTTCCCAAACAAAATCACCAAGCGAGGAATCAGCAACTAAACCGGTTCCTACATTTTGAGAAATGTTATTTATAGGATCACTACCATTAAATCCAGGGGTTAATCCATATCCTGACAGACCAGCTATTTCTGTAACGAAGGACGTGTAAAATCCCTGAGCTGCTGCCAATTTCGATGAAGTAGGACCACTCCACAATTGGTATTCATGGGTAGGATCAATCGCTTTCCATACTGCAGCTTGCAAAGCCGCGTTCCATGCAAAATCTGTATCGCTGGCTATATACTTGTTCAGAAGATAAGCTGCACCTTTTATGGTTGGGAGATCCATGTATTTCGCCGCATATTCATTTGTAGTGAACGGTGTATTAAGATCAATGCAGAATGTATTGACATTTCCCAACCAGACATCTGAAGCAAGGCTTTTCTGATGGGCGGAGCCTACAGCATCATCAATTAATACATTTATTGACGCAGCCTTGTAATTTCCATGTGTAGTGTAGTAATTCTCGGTCCCAACATCACCGTTATATTTCAACCAGTAGTAATTGTTTAGAACCAGGTCTTTCGGACTCCAGGCATTTGCAGATGAACATAGACTAGTGGCAAATACCAGAAAGACTGCCAGCATAATCATCTTTTTCATTCCTGCTGTCAGATTCGTTAATAGTCTCATTCTCTAATTCTCCTTATACGTGTATTTTCTGTAGAATAGGCGTTATACAGTTCGTGCCCATTAGTAATAGAGTTGCAGGATTCATGCCAATTGATACAAATAAAACGATACAAGCGAATAAACCCGTATATATACCGTGTTACAGAAAATCTAAACTACACACATTGTGCTTGTTGACTAAAAAAACGTGTGTGGAATTGATAAATGGACCCATATATGCAATTCTTCCTTTCGTAAGACAGTATGTTGTACTATTAAAGCGTAGTCTCAAATGTATGTAGGTGCAAGAATTATGCCAAATATAACAATTATACAGAATAAATCAGATATACAAAAAGTTATATTGTGCGAACATTGGCCATATAATGACAATGAGAATATAGTATGTGGCTACATGAGTAATAAAGATATAAACATGGCCAATATTTGCAGATATGTGCAAATGCAACAAATAACCGTTACAATAATCACAAACGCCCCATATTGTTATCTGGTTGCTTGCTGACTTGGTAAGTGTATGGAGCATGTTGGTTGGCGCTGTTTGACCTCAAATATTTTGCAATGTACAATCAGTCATTCTCATTTGAATATCTTGGTTACTTGGAGGTCTGTAATAGTGCGTATACCAAATCTCACGAGTGTGATATTGTTACTCGTCCTTATTGTTGTGACTGGACCGGCAAATGGGGGTGTAAATGTGTTTGATTTTGATTCTGATAATGCTTTGTTAGTCTGGAGAATAGGAATCCCCAATCAGGATACTCTACAGCTTTCGAAGTTGTATGCAACTTCAGGATCTTATTCATTGGAATACCATACCCCTGCCTGGAAGAAAGGTATGCCTGAGTGGCCGTCCTTTGAGACCGCACCTGCTGTCAAAGACTGGAATGGTTATGACAGGATTGTTGTTGACATAACTAATCCCAGATCTAATGCTCCTAAGTTCTGGGCATTTCTGTCAGACAGTAAAACACCTTTTAGGAGTGGTGTCCAGTATGCATTCGATCTACCGAAAAGGGGATTTAAACGCTATGTAATAGATATATCGAAGTTTCCCGCGACTCTGGACAAATCGGATATGTCTATTATTCATTTATTTACAGAGCGCCCGGAAGAGACTCGACTATACATTAGTAGTGTCATAATGTTGAAACCCGGTGAAGAACTCCCGGTTATCCCGCAGGCATTCCTTAAACAGATAGTGCAGATCAGCAAGAGTAAGTTGAAGGATGCTGAAAAAGCGGTCTCGAAGTGTGAAGTTGGCGCAGGGGATGGCAGCCTGTGGACTGTAGAACTCAAGAATAGATTACGTGAGTTAAAGGACAGCCTGAACTCAGTGGAACTGTCGCAGGAGAAACTGGAAAGCTTCAGTGAGCGTGCTGATTCCGTTATCGCACGGGTAGATCGTGTTAATCAACTTGTTGACATGCAGCGTTCCTGTGAGAAGGCTGGTCTTCCAGCTACTTCGATGCTGGTAGGTTGGGCATCTTCCACAGAGAAGATCCTGCCCAGAGAAATGCCTTTCCAGGTAAATGTCTCAAAATCGGTCTCTATGAGCGCAGCCCGGAACGAAAAAGAGAGCTTTCAGATAGCCGTCACCCCATCCGGACCGGAAAAGCTCAGAAATGTCAGTGTAACTGCATCTGATCTGCGCGGGAAAAACGGGTCTATACTCTCTAGTTCCAATATTAACTGTGATGTGGTCGGATATGTCCAGACAAAAGTTGCTCCTCCGTATGCGGTGCCTTATATAGGTTGGTGGCCGGATCCAATTCTCAATTTCCTTGGACCTATAGACATAGCTTCTGGAGACATTCAGACATTCTGGATTCGTGTCCGCGTGCCGAAAGACCAAAATCCCGGTGTATATAAGGGAAGCATTACAATATCAGCTGCCGGGTCGAAACCGGTCAAATTAGGATTGAATGTCCGGGTCAGGTCATTCACAATGCCGGATTGTACCCCATTACCTACTGCTATTACATTTCTTGTGCCGGAGTACAAATCACGTATTATCAATGAAATATGCGGAGCTGAAAACTGGAACAAGAAATTAAAATATGATTATGCTGATTTCCTGGCAGACTACTATATAGACTTCGACAGCCTGTATGAATCCGCTCCCCCTGATTATGAGGTTCTGAAATACCTGCACGACAAAAATAAGCTGGTTGCATTCAATTATGGATATTTTGGAGGCGATCCAAAATCCAATGTGGAACGGTTCAGACCGATCTATGAAAAATGTAAAGAGATGGGGATCATCGACCACTCATACATATATGGATTTGATGAGAGGCCGGAGTCCGAGTTTCAGGCCCTGGAAGACTCAGTCAAAGCTATGAAAGATGCCTTCCCGGAAGTCCTGACAATGACAACAGCCTATGACCATACATTTGGCGTTGGTTCTGTAGTGAAGTCTATGGACGCCTGGTGCCCACTTACTCCCTCATTTGACCCCAAGCAGGTATCACTGGCCAGAGCACAGGGAAAAAAGGTCTGGTGGTATATATGCTGCGGCCCTCAGCATCCGTTTGCCAACTGGTTTATAGAATACCCGGGTATCGAGGCAAGACTATTAATGGGTGCCATGACTGCCAAATACAACCCGGATGGGTTTCTATACTATTCAATGACTTTCTGGAACGCAAATGAACCGATTACCAGTGGACCTTTTACGAAATGGAACCCGGTATCCTGGACTACGTTTGATGGTGATGGATCCATGATCTGCTGCGGGCCTGGAGGATCACCAGTCCCAACCATTCGTCTGGAGAATTACCGTGATGGTATGGAAGACTTTGCGTATGCAAAGATCCTTGAAAGTATTGTTGTGAAGTACCGGGTCAAGGGTGATTTATTGAGCAAAAAAGAAACCAAGTGGCTGGCAGAAGCCCAGGCAGCATTAGTTGTCCCAGAGAAACTGGTAAAGGATATGGCGACCTATTCAAGGGATTCCAGAGTCCTGTATGCATGGCGGGATCGAATGGCAGATATGATAGACTCCTCCGGCATGTCCGACACTGACCACTGGGGTAAAAATTTCGGCGTAAGAGGATTCGAGAACAAATAACCCATTTTGTTTCCCAAGCTTCGTTTATAGCCAGCAGTAGGTGGCAAAGGCTGGGAGTGTAAATGTAGAGCATTTACACTCCCAGTCATAAATAATGCAGGTTTGACTCCTTATGTCAGATGTGACAGAGATTGCGACGGACGAAATAGATTCTACCTACCGCCTATTGTTCCCGATTACTTCATCAGGGACATGGGCTGTTTTTGACTATCCCTCATTACGTGTCGATCTTTGCTTCCTCCCCAGAATTTGCAGGCATTTCTGAAAATACCTGTGATCTTATTTGTCCTCTGTTTTGATTTTTCAATCGACATACAAAAAAGTCAGAGATTTTTTCAAACACGCCAAATATGGAGCGATTGGCAAAAATATTGCTATATACTTCAATATAGATATGCTTAGGTAGTAACGGTTTACAATTATCTGCAGAAATAAGTAAACCTGTAAATACTACCCAGGTAGACTGGTAGAGGTTAACGTCGCGAATATTTCGTTTGATCTGATTAGCATTAGGAGTCGGGAGAACCGATCCTTCTACACAATAGAAGGTAAAAGAATGCAGGACGATGGATGTTTCTTCCGTGATTTACTCTGTATTTGAACCAGCTAGTCAGGGCAGTTTGTGCATGCTTTTAGTGATATTTAGCTTGTCATATAGCCATGCTCGTAAGTGCTTAAATTTAAACGTATAATAATCTCTATATATGTGAAATTTGGGCTGATTGGCATAATTCTTGCAAGTACATATATTAAGAAAACCTGTAATAACTAACATGTATAATTTCATTGGAAGTTTTGGATAATTCCACAAGCATTCAATATTCTAACTTCTAGAATAATGAAAAAGTGAATAGCGGTAAGGGACTATCTTTCTCGTGGTTGCACACACTTTGGCATCATATACTTGTGGTTGTGCGGAAAGCCAACAGGTGTAAGTGATGAAAGACAACTGGATAGTGGTTGCGTTTATAGTCGCGCTGTTAACGTTATCTGCATTCTGGTCTTGGGCAGGTGATGTCCAGTCGTCGGCCACTAGAGGAAATACTACTGATGTAGAGATTACATCAGGGAATATTCAAATAGCGTGGACACAGGCATTATATGACTGGACGTTACAACATGTGGGATATGCAGGCATTTGCCTTGATAACCAGGATTCCACTGCTGTGCAGGTGGTTCCTGAAGCCAGTACAGTTATCGGGTTTGGGGCAGCCCTGGTCCTGAACGGACTTGGAGCAGCCGGAACCAGCTACTACCTGCGCAGAAAATACAACCGCGAGAGCGCAAAGAGATATGCAGTCAGACATGCAGATCGGCTATCGATGTTTGTGGATACCGCAGCATCAATACTGCTTCTACTTGCAATCGGCCCGGTGCTGCTAGTCGTAGCCACAGCATCAGCTCTAAAACCCGGCCTTCCAAAAGTATACGGCCGGAAAGAGCATGTTTAGTTGCGACGACGACTAAAGAGCCATGAGCTCAAGAATGAGGTGTAAAAGGCAGTAAAGAAGGTTTGTTATATTGCACAATTCACGAACAAGGAAGATCGTGATATCGCAACCACACTCAAGTTGCGAAAACGCCTGATCAGGATGACTTACAATAAAACAATCTGTATGTAAAATAAAGAAGGAGAGAATGGAAATGAAAAAGATAGTATTGATCGTTTTGATGTTGGCCTTAGCAGCAGCTCTGAGTACATCTGCATTTGCATGGAGTTCGGCGGATCTGGTATTAAACAACTACTATTGGTTAAAATATAA
Source organism: Abditibacteriota bacterium (assembly GCA_942493375.1). Lineage (GTDB taxonomy): Bacteria > Armatimonadota > UBA5829 > UBA5829 > UBA5829. Next base: position 4,187,815 of record OW818698.1, read on the forward strand.
TGGTATGACCGGTGACGGTACTTACTATACTACCTTTGGTACATTTAAAGCTGGGGCCGTCAATGTATTGGTTGATAATGCCGTAGGAGGACCTGTTTATTCGAAAAGCGCTCCTGCTGGTGTATGGCTTGGAAGCGTAGACACGTTCTGTATTGACCTGGCCACGCCTTTCACTACCAGTGAATACGCGGCGAAGTATATGAATCTTTCCGCTGCAAAAGGAGCTGCATACCTGCTCAACAAGTATGGTTCCAGTACTATTGACTTTGCTTGGAATGCTGCTTTACAGGCTGCGGTATGGAAATCGATTGATTTTGCTAACGATTACCAGTTGAATCAGGGGACGAATTTGTTGGCAGCTCAGGGATATTACACATCCTTTGTTACAGAAATTACTGGAATGACAGGTTATGGAACTACTCCTGGGTTTAATGGAAATGACCCAATCAATAAGGTATCCCAAAACGTAGGAACAGGCGTAGTCCCAGAAGCTTCAACCCTTGTTGGTTTTGGTTCTGCTCTAGCTATGGCTGGACCTGGAATGATCGGATGGCTCCGCAGACGCAGAGCATAATTCGAAACAACAAGTTCAAATACAATGAAGCCGCTCTTCGGAGCGGCTTTTTTGTCGAATACTTGATTGTATGCAACGAATCTAGCTAGCCCGTTTCATTCACCAAGCTTAGTTTTGGTCAGTCAGTAGGGGTAACAGCTGAGTTGATCATGAATCATGAATAATGTAGGTTGATGAAGCTCAAATGACGATTCCAATTGTATTCCCCCATCGGTTTGCCTTCTTAGATAAGATCATAAGTGCACAACAAAAGAGAAATATGTCACTAATTGTCGTTGAATAATGATTCTCATCTTCTGTTTTATGCAGCCAGAATCACCTTGCAGTGAGCAAACTACTAGCATCACAATCAATTATCTGCAATAAGACGGAAATAATTATTACAAATATTTACCAATAATGCGCATTATGGTCTGATTGGCAACAATCTTGCAGTATATATTCATGTAGGGTAAATTAATTTGTAACGTTAAGTAGCATTGTTGAGAGAGTTCCTCTATTTACACAGCAGGTTTTTACTCTATATGGATAGGAGGGTGGCAATGAAAAAAATAGCAATACTGCATTGGCTGGTTGGATCTATCCTGGCAATAGCAGCAAGCGCCGCCGGAGCCTGGACATCGGATAGAGTGGACGATACAGATAGTGCCTGCTCAAATACTACGAGGATCATTTGTAGTTGGTCTGGTGCTGATCTTGGTTTATTGAGTTCAAGTGAACTTCCTGAGCAGCATTCCCAAGTGTTGGTTGCTCCAGAGACCAATACAATGACCGGATTTGGGGCTGCATTACTGCTCAATGGTCTCGGAGTTGCAGGGTCAGGTTACTACCTGAGAAGAAGATACAACCGAGACAGTGCCAAACGTTATGCAGGTAGAAAAGTTGCTCGATTACCATTGTTTCTGGATACTGTGTTTTCCGTGGCAGTCCTGGTAGTTGTGAGCCCTGTGTTGATGGCTGTAGCAGCAACTGGGGCGCTTGTGACAGGTCTACCGAAAGTCTATGGTTGCACTAAGTTTGTAACAAATTCTAACAATTACGAGATTGCCGGTGCAAAAGCAGAACAGCCAGGATCTCATAGAGTATGATACCGAAGAGCTGGTTACTCGCTCGAGAATGAGGTGTAAATAAAGAATAATCATAGAAACACAAAGTGTATTATTCGCGATTATGGAAGGTCGTGAATCCGTAACATAAATATTGTTACGACATTCGCAAGTCAAGAAGACTTTACAATCCGAAACGATCTAAATAAAAACAGGAGAAAAACGAAAATGAAAAAGTTACTTATGTTAGCAGTCTTGTTGGTATTGGCAGCAACTCTGAGTACTTCCGCTTTTGCATGGAGTACTGCTGACCTTGTCCAGGGCGATTACTATTGGTTGAAGTATAATGGTATGGCTGGAGATGGCACTTACTATACTACATTTAGCAACTTACAGGCTGCAGCGATTAACGTATCAGTAGATGATGCTGTTAAACCCGGAGCTGTCTATGTGCGAGACACTAGTGATTCTGCCTGGCTGGGTAGTATAAACACATTCTGCATTGATCTTTCTATACCATTTGCGACGAGTGAGCATGCAGCTAAATATATGAAACTGTCAGCTGCAGCTGGTGCTTCTTATTTGTTAAATAAGTATGGTTCCAGTGACACTAATTTCGCTTGGAATGCTGCTTTACAGGCTGCAGTATGGAAAGCTATTGATCCTACTCATGACTATCAGCTGAATGCTGGAACAAACTTGGGTCTGGCCCAGGGTTACTACACTAACTTTGTCTCAGAAATCAGCAACCTTTCAGGGTATGGTTTGACTCTTGGATTCAATGGTAATGATCCAATCAATAAGGTTTCCCAGAATGTGGGAACCGGCGTTGTTCCTGAAGCATCAACACTCGTTGGTTTCGGTTCCGCTCTGGCTATGGCTGGACCTGGACTGGTCGGATGGCTCCGCAGACGCAGAGCATAATCTTAAATAAATAGTAACAAAGAATGGGCACTGTTGATTTATTTTCAACAGTGCCCATTCTGTTATTTATAACAAACGGTAAAATCAAGAATACAGAAAAGTGAATAACAACAGCCGTGAATGCTCCGGTGTTAAAGCAATTTAACCCAACCGTTTTCCTCAGGGATACTAAACGGTTGGGTTATTTCACATTAGGAGGGACTTCAAGGACTACATTTCGTTGTTGGAAAAGTCGGAGCAGAGATTACATCAATCTACAATATTCAACAAACGTGAATACATCATACAGCAAGACATTATGAATGATAAATACCGGCTCTTTTCTTCATAATTCATAATTCATAATTCATAATTATTATCCCCTGACCGCATTCACTGCAGCCCTGATCAGAGAGTAAACAATATAGCTGACCACCAGGATTACTCCAATACCAACTGCCAATTTGAACAGAAAAGATATCGCACCAAGAAGAATCCATAGCACTTTGAATGCAACAGTAATGGCTACCAGACCTGCAAACATATAAATCACTATCTTAAGTGGGCTTGCAGAATCATTCATACTACCACCCCTTCGGATGTTGCTGGGCCGGATTCATTTTCCCGGAACCAGCCTTAACTGGTTTCTTTGATTTAGGTGCAGGTTTGGGAAGTTCTTTGGATGACTTAGCGCCGTTCTTTAATAGGAATTCCACCATACCTGGTTTACCTGCCTGTCTTGCCATGTCCAGGACAGTCTTATTGTCTTCAGTGAATGCGTTGATATTTGCTCCTCTGGAAATAAGAGCTTGTGCTAGTTGCTGAAGGTTGCTGCGAACTGCGATCTGGAGCCCTGTGGTTCCGCACTCTGCATTCCCATCAGGCTTTGCTCCGTGATCCAATAGGTAGTTAAGCATCTTCAGGTCACCTGCAGTAACGGCACAGTTGATAAAAGTACCTCCCTGAGCATGGATCTTATTGACCAGGTCAGGATCTTTCTTTATGAGTTTGTCTATTGTTTTGTAATCACTGGCATGTACAGCAGTAAACATCTGTTCAGTCAAAGGAGAACCTGGCGAAGGCTTACTCTTTGCCTGGGACTCATTCTCAGGTTTTTTCTCACCGGTTGAAGATATCACAGTGTTCAATAAAACAGAAGCTCCAAGAAGAACCACTACCAGTATAATCAGTTTATACATACAAACCACTCTCTTTTCTCGGGATACACCCGATATATACTCTTATTATACTATACGTAGTCTCGATGTAAAACACGCCCAAAAAACTTGTGTTTTGGAATAAATAATCAATAACCTTGATTGTCATCTATTTGAATACTAGCCCGCTTTATTCACCAAGCTTCGCTTTTGTCCGGCAGTTGGGATAAAAGCTGAGTCAGTCATGAATAATGCGGGCTAGCCCGCTTTATTCACGAAGCTTAGAGAGTTATCTTCACGAATATAAATTGACACTTATCCCTCATAGGACATAGAATTTCATTGGGCTATTGTGATTGTATATGCCCAGGGAATATTATGCCTGCTAAAAAGAGTACAGATACACCACGCGCCTATCTACTGCGTGGAGATGATGATTACCTGAAAAGCCAGGGACTCAAGGATCTTCTGCTGGAACTTGTCTCCGGAGACTTTGGAGACTTTGATTTCGAACAGATGGATGGAGATAGTGCTACCAGTGACAGAGTGATGTCTGGAGTATGCATTCCACCATTTGGTGCAGATAGACGGGTAGTTCTGATAAAACATGCCCAAAGGATGCCAGTCGATCAGCAGGAAAAGCTTGCTGAAAAACTGCTGAAGATCCCCGAGTCAGGCTGCTTGATCATGGTCACACCGGCACCAGATAAAGAAGAAGGGAGAGTCAAGAAGGGTAGTGAAGTAGTAGGAGAGTTGTCCAGAGCAGTCCGCAAAATAGGCAAGATTATGGAATACGGAGTAGGAAGGCCTAAGGACAGAGCCTCCGCTGCCAGAGAGTTTGCTCAGTCGCTATTCATCCAGGCTGGCAGGAAAATTGATGCTGCTGCGCTAACACTATTCCTGCAACGAGTGGGATCAGATTTCTCTACTGTAAACTCGGAATCACGGAAACTTGTCGATTACAGTGCAGACTCCGGGAAGATAACTCAGACCGACGTGCTTGCGGTGACTAGTGAGACCCCGGAGGATCGTATTTTTGCATTGGTCGATGCAATTGCAGAGAGGAACCAGGTGATGGCTCTAAAATTATTGGATGGAATATTCCAGGTAGGAGCAGATCCAAATGCAGAAGCACCAAGAACTCTTTCAATGATAGCCCGTCAATACCGATACATCCAGCAGACTCGGTTAATAATGGATTCCAGAAATCGTTCTTTACAAAAAGAAAATCTGCCGGATAGTGTAATAAATATGTTACCATCTTCCGAAAACGTAACTGACCTGGTTGGTAGGCAGTCGTGGCAGGAAGGTAAGCTGACAAAACAAGCTGGAAAACTCACCGAAACTGATATAGCCGGTGCATTTGGTGCATTGGCACGGTGTGACTTGCGGTTAAAAGGAGCCGGCGCAATTGAAGACCCACGAATGGCGATGGAACTCCTGGTATGTGAACTTTCAAATCCAGCGAAATGATAACCACCGCCAAATATACATTTGCTTCAAAACTGGTTTGAGTGATATAATATCTTATCGGGGCGTAGCGCAGCTTGGTTAGCGCGCTAGTTTTGGGAACTAGAGGCCGAGAGTTCAAATCTCTCCGCCCCGACCACGCGTCAAGCGTAAAAGCGACGGAGAGGTTTTTAACTGCACACACAGTGCACACAAAAAATCAGCCGTTCCCTCTTGATCTAGACTTCGTCTCTTAACTGTATGTTTACTAAACGCGCCGACCTCAGCCGGAATTCCTCATAAAATCTCAAAAAAATTGTTTCCACCAAAAAAATATTTTTGCACACATACCAGTCCCCGGAGGCCTGTTTAACTAGGCATAGAGTTCCATTTTGATGAAATTTCAACCGAGAGAAATAACTGCAGATGCACAAACGCATTATTTTACAAAAAATGTTTGAGAATGTGCCCGAATATAGACCATTGTCCTAAGGGACTGGAGGAAATCAAAAAGAAGTTGTGCAAAAATTGCACAGGTTCACGATATAGAAGGCAGTCATAACAACCACTTCTGGAAGCATAAAATTACTCAGATTTCAGTTGTTGCAGAATATGCAACAACTGCCTCAAGTTACTCTGAAAGTGTAATCTTCTGGCACCTGTCACACCCGATGGTCTTAAGTTTCTGCAGTATCTTTTGAGAAATCGCCGGAGACTCATCTGAATTAGGCCGCACCGGAAGAAGCATTGTTGTTATTCGCTTCTCCCCGCACAGCCCAATCAGAATATCACCTCTGTATCCGTCGGCATAGGCCTTTCGGACTTCTTCCAGTTCTTCAACTGTTATCGTCCCAGTTGGTTTGGCTTTTTCATTACTTGCATCAGATCGTTTACGCATGATTGCCCTCCTGTATGCGCCAAAATCATTTATATCTCTAATTCCATATTTTCTACTTTCAACTGGATGCTATCTACATCAACAGAAGCAACAATGCTGTTCATTCCTGGCAGTATTTCCTCATCGCTAAGGACCTCAGCACGGGGACCCATAGAGGCTCTTCGCCCTTTGATGAAATCAGCAGGTGATGGCAGGTAACTAAGGCATTGCAACATAGTGGCTGGAGTAGGAACCGCAATTCCTGTGCGTGTACCTGAAGTGAAGTAAGTACCCTTGGGAATATCGATAAATGTAGTCCCGATATAAGTGCCGAAACTTGTCAATACCGTTACGCCATCTTTGCCTATTGCAATCCACTGTACCGCACGCCTCAACGCGTCCTTTATCGTTGATGTCGGCATTTGTGCCAGAGTTTCCGCTGACAGGTCAGGGAAATCATCGTGCGGTTTTAGACGTCTTCGTAATTCGTCAGCTTTTCTTCCTAACTGTTCCCGTTCGCATCTGTAATCTACTGCAATCCGAGTGATCTGCTCATTGTCAAACACTCCAATCATATCACGTAAACTCTTCGTTTCTTTCTTATACAGTTCGATTATTTGGTTCTCCGTTGAAGCTAGTGCCTGAATGTCTGCATCTCGACCGGCACTGTTTTGGATTGATATTATTTCCAGCATCAAGAGCGGAGCAAGTTCCTTGAGCACCCAATTGTCTAAAACGTCTTCCTGGAGCATTCTCATACCGTAGGGTTTACAGTATCTTGGTGGTCTGCGATTGCTACAGACAAACCATTTAGAAGTTAGCCCATCATTTCTTTTAGGTTCATAGTGAACATGAAGCGGACGCCCACAATATGCGCAAATCAACAATCCCGAAAGCAAGTGCTCACTATAAACAGATTTCTTACCTGGCCTATCGGTCAGTTTGATCTTCTGCTGTGCGGCTTCATAAAGGGTTAAAGGCACAACAGTTTCTAGTGTCCCCTTGCCGTCGCGAGATGACACAAGCAATGCCTTTACATCGTATTCCTGTTTGTTGTGCCGAAACTTACCAACGTATTGGCAATTTGTCAGGATCGTCCGTATTCCGGGCGTGTTAACTCGTTCAGGATGTGCTGCCTTGTGACCTTTAGCCCCAACAGCTATACTGATCCCTTCGTCCATTAGGAGGTTGGCAATTGCATTGATACCCATTGGGCCACATTCACCTTCGCCATAAACGAAAAGTCGGAATATGCGATTCACAAGATCAAGCTCATCCCATATAGGTTCCACAGACTGGGTGCCTCTGCCTTTGGAACGAAAACCATAACAGCTTGGGTTTCTAGTAAATAGCCCCAGCATCATCTTGAATTCGTGATCGCGGCGTATATCTTCGGAAGTTTGGTCTCGGTATCTTCGATTATTGGCGGCTTCGACATTGAACTGGTACAAGCCTGTAGCTGTATCGAGCCCCATGTCTCGGTGCCCACATATCAATCGAGTGCCGAATCTACGAAACTCTTTTGCAATAGCATCTCCGACGCCGTTATCTCTGACCAACCGGTCAGAACGCCAGATTATTACGATATCTATCTTGCCATTAGCAATATCATTCATCATTCGAGTGAGTTCAGGTCTCCAGGGACCCGGATTTCGGCTCAATGTGTCCTGCCAATACCATTCACCCTTGTTTCCCTCAGGCTCTTCGTATATAGTTATATTTTCCTCGGCAAATCCGTAGTATCCGCACACCTGCCTACAGAAATCAATCTGCTCAAGTATGCTCTTAGAACGGCCTTCGGACTTGTTGCTCTTTCTAGCATATATTGCTATCTTCAAAATTCTGTTTGGTTTCTGTGGAGCTCCATAGCTGGGGGCTCCCTCTGGAATCACATAATTGTTCATATTACTTTCTCCTCATATTGTTTTTCCCACGTAGATGTCAATCATAAACATAATAGGTCTATAAGGCTCATGAATAACATCTACAGACAGTCACCTCCCTTTGAGTTCAAAATGTTCCTATAAGACCTGCTCTGCAGTATATAGACCAACGTGGTATTCATGGTATTCTTGATCTTCTGAGTCCCAAAGCCTCTCACCTGCATGTTTTTGAAAATACTTTGGAGTCAATTGTCATACATCAAATTTATATAGACATCTGTAGAATTAATTGTTCAATATATATTGACAATACTGCGCCATCGATATATCCTATAAATATCGGGCGATTTACAGGTTCGCAGCACTATTCTGAGCTGCAGGCGAATTATACTCATGGGGAGGTGAGCTGAAAATGAGTGTCATGCCAGGTGTGGCGGATCAGTATTTGCGCGAAATTGAAAACACATAGGTGTATAAAATGTCAGAAAATATACCAACACTCGTAAAAATCGAGCACACAACCTACGAGCAGGCCTTTGCAGCTGCAGCACAGGAAGCCGCAACGACAATGGCGACGATTGCCCCGGTGATTGTATTCAACCAGGGTAAACGCAGTTTCCTGAGCACCAGTGTTCCACTGCGCTATATAGATGAGCGAGTGAAAATCGACACGCTTGGCCGTGGGGGAAATGCCGATGAACATTATAATCGACCACTAATACCGGAACACCACAAGGCTATAACCGAATATCTGACAACCCAGGATGACTACGTGTTGCCTCCCATATCATTATGCGTAGAGCAGATGATCCGGTGTCATCTCCTCCAGAGTTCGTCGGCAGTTAGAATGGGAATAGCTGTACTTCCCACAAGTATTCTGTACAACATTACTGATGGCCAACACAGATGCAAAGGGATTCATGATGCACTGGCCTCTAAGGAGAGCCTGGGTGATGATGGCATTGGGGTTACCATAATGGTAGAAAACGACCTGAACCAAGTACATCAGATCTTCTATGACCTTGCACAGACCAGGACAATTCCTCAAAGCCTGCTTACTGTATATAACGGTAGGGATCATCTGGCACGTCTGGTACGTGATATTTGCCAGGAAGTGCCCGTCTTCAGTGGGCGCATTGAGCAGGTTTCGCGTACAGTAGGCAAATCCTCGATCAACATCTTCACGCTCAATCAACTGCGGACGGGTGTAGCGGAGATTCTAACGGGAGATTCTAGCCAGGGTAATATTTCACTTAGAAAAGAAATGGCTCAGAGACTGGGTAGCGACCAATCCTTCACAGAGCATAAGAAATGGGTTGCAGAATACTTTAACAGTTTCACACTTGCTAACAAGGAATGGTCGAATATTCTGGCATCTGGGGAACCAGCCCTTGGAGCGATTAACACGAGTGAATTGCGCCAACGGTATGTCCATGTAACGGGCACAGGGCTCATCGTCCTTGGCAGGATCGGTTACAGCATTCGAAACCTTGCTCCTTTTGAGCGAGAAAGGATCATAGACTCACTGGGGAGGAAAATCGACTGGTCGAGAGATGGCGATATCTGGCAGGGGAGTATTGTGATTGAGGGGAGGATGAACAGTCAACGTGCACCTGTCGAGATTGCTGTAGAGCGAATCAAAGCGCAACTGGGGATTCCTCTTTCTGAAGCTGAACAGAAACGAGTCCTGAGGAGAAGTGCCAAATGAAGAAACAGATAAATGCACGGACTGCTCCGGCAAGAGCAGTCCACAGCTTCGGCGAATAATCCGCCTCAACCATACAAATAGATATTACGCCGAAAACATACTGAATGCAAGAGAAAATGAGGATCACAAGCTCATAAAATAACTAGTGCCTGTGATCCTCAATGAGGAATTCAAGGATTTTGATATTTTAATTGCGTCCAGGTTTGATTTATCAATCCCTGTTTTTAGTGTGATTCACATAAACGTCATCGGAGCAAGTTTGTAGATTCTAATATGCATTCAAACTGTAGAGTAATATAATTAATATCTCACAGGAATCAGCAATAATGAACTATATCGGTAGTAGTATCGTCAAAAATATAAGAAGAGTTGATATAGGCACTGCAAATATGTATGTAAATGTTGGAGTCGATATACAACAACCAAATACAAACACATGGAATAAGAAAGGAAATATATCTATGGAGACAAATTTATTCACACCACAAGAAGTTGCAGATTTGCTGAGAGTATCGTCAGATACAATTCGTCGCTGTATCCGTAAGGGAACAATTAAGGCTATTAAGATTGGTGATCAATATCGAATCAAGCAGTCTGAGATAGAGAAAATATTGTGTGAACCCACCAAGCAACAGAAGAAAATAGCTAACCAGGTAGAGCGAGAGATAGTTCAATCTGCACTGGATGAAATGAAGCGCCGGTGAGGTTGGTAGATATCAATGGGAATGCATAAACCTGTACAATTTTTGCTATACATTGAGTCATAGCGGAATTGGAAGTGGAGGTGGTAATATGATGACTGTAATAAATCCCTAGTAATAAAAGTGTCGATATCTTGAAACTCAGTGCTTTTGCTACTTGGGATTTTTATAGTCACGAAGTCGATGATCCCAGCTAAGTCAAACCTTGCTTTTCATTTCTACCAAGCACTGCTTCGAATATCTGCATATACTTAGCAGCTACTTTTGGGAGCGTATACTTCTCATCAGCTACACGTGCAGCTTCCTCGCCCATCTTTCGGCAAAGGGTGGGGTCGCCATGAAGTTGGACTATTGCCTTGCGTATTTGATCTACATCTGCATAGTCCACGCGTATCCCGCTGCCGGATTCCATTATCACTCTACCAACTTCGGAAAATGGGGAGGCGATTGCCAGTATGGGTCTTCCTGAAGCCAGGGATGGGTAGAACTTGCTGGGCACTGCCAGGCCTTCAAGACCGGCAGCCATTGGAATTACCTGAATATCTGCCGATGCCAATAGATCCGGATAGTCAATGCTTTCTACAGGTTCTAATAGACGTGTGTTGGTGATGTTTTCTCTTTCGATGCGCTCCTTGTAGTGATCATAGGCGTTTCCGCTTCCGACTAGTACAAACTTAATATCAGGATAAGGTGATATGAGGAGTTTTGCAGCATCAAGGAGATCGTCGATACTTTGACTTGTACCCATATTACCGGAGTAGAGTACAGTAAAGCCTGTTATATCGTGTTTAGTGCGGAATCGGGTTTCATTGGCACGCGATTTTAATGCGGAGTCGTCGTGCCAGTTTGTAGCAACTTCCACCAGTTCCACAGGCAGGTTGTAAGCTTCGATCAAGTGATCTCGCATACAACGCCCCAGGACAGTTATCTTTGCTGCGTTATGCAACCAGGAGCGTTGTAGGTTACGTGTGATCCACGCAGGCCTACCCTGCGTCCGCAACAGCCCCAGTCTGACCGGTAAGTCTGGATAAAGGTCGTGGATAAAATAAACATATGGAGTGTGTCGCAAAACTTTCATCGCTAAAGCCAGCGCTGGTGCAGGTGGGGGATTTGTGCCAACAAGTACCAAGTCAAACTTCCGCAATCTCAACACTTTGCCTACGGCCAAGTATGCGTACTATGCCGTGCAGTAGTCTTCTCTTAACTGATCGAGATTGACTGCGGGGAACCGGTAATCGGTGAATGCGTATCCCGTCCCATTCTTCATATCCATCCAGCTTTTCGGCCTGAGCCCTGTAGACATTCCAGGTAGTAACTACATCGATGTCTACATTATAGTTATCCTTCAGATGCCGACAGAGCTCCGATACTATCTTTGGAGAACCTCCGCCCATATCCGGATAGAAGAATTCGTTTATTACACAAATCCGCAATGTGCGATCCATTATTTAACCTCGGTTTATATTGGCGAATTCGACTGCTATTTCATGTGTTATATTTGTTCGAATTACACAAAAATCGTGCGTGCCAATATCACTAAAACCTGTAAAATTGATGTTCTTGAGCGTGACTGGTTTCGATAAATGGTGTTATATGTAATACATACAAGGCCATTTGTAATACATATTGTATACCTTATTATAAATACAAAACAGCTACTAAACCCGTGCACAATTCCCCTTGAAAATATTTAATATCCTATCAATCAGGATTTACTTTCCTGCAGCAATGAACTCTTTGATGAACTTTTTCAAATATTCCACATTTCCCCCATTGGTTTCATCTGTGGAGAAGCGGTACCATCTTATCTGCCTTGAGAATACTTCTTTCTTGATGGACTCTACTGCAAAAGGTTGCAAGAAGACTGTGCCTAGATCACCAATACGTCGTTTGAAGTAGCCTATATTCATCAGCTTAGTATCTGGATATGTGTCATTGCCGGCTACATACCAGTGAAGTATATATCCTTTGGTTCCTATCTCATCCTGGGTTGTCAGAAGAGTGGCATTGACTGTTTTTGATGTAGGTTTATCGAAGCTTAGAGTCATTGGTTCCTCTCCCACTATTCGCAATCCGCCTCCTGGCAGGCAGGTATGGGGATCGTGGAGAGCGATGGGGTCTATAGCTGTCGAAATAAATACCATCACCGGAGCTGTTGACGCTGCCTGGTTAACATAATACCTACTCAGCAGGTCTGCTTTAGCCAGTTGGTCCCGAGTATCTTTGTCCACTGGGGCATCGTGTGAGATCCACGATCCGAAAGAGAGGGGCATTGCAGCCGGATCCAGTTCCCCTTTAGGAACCTTGTTTAAGTCAGCTACCAGAGATGCATATAATGCTGCCAATACCAAAACACCAATTACAGTTCCGGATGCTGCTGTAAACCTGACCCTTGAAGGTTGGGGTGGAGTATCACCTTGCTCATCGAAGTCGTGATATTGTTTTGCACCTATCAATTTTGCTATAAACAGGAAGAGCATAAAACAGACAATCAGAGCTGGGGTCGCACTGTAGTCGTGGACCTTTGACATTGTTACATCCGAATAAGTCCAAACGCCGGCATAGCCTATTGCTACAATACGTAGAGAGTTTATAATGATACTCAGAGGCAGCGCTAAGGCTACCAGTATGCATTTTTTCCACCATGCGCTTCGGGTAACATATGCAAAGAAGAAGCTGAACATGAGTGCGGAGATAAGCAATTTAAGTCCGCTGCACACCCCTGCTACTTGCAGCGATGTGGGCAAGCTGCTGGACTCAATAATATTACCCTGCCGTATAACATCAATTCCGGTCCACTGCATTATATTTGCCGCTATTGTGGAAGACATAAGCTGCATTCCGCCAGTAGGTCCATCCAACATTCCTGGAGGCAATGGGATTACCGTGTATAGGAATAAGATAGGAAATAATAACACTCGGGTGGACTGCCAACCCATTGTCCCCCAGATAACTGCAACCAATAAAAGGATAATAGCAGGTCCGGCCATAGTCTCAGCCTGGATTACCAGGGCCCCCAGCACACCTAGACAGCCGAGAACAACCAGTAGAACGCCTGCCCAGCCGCCTTTATGTTCCATTCTCCCCAGTCGAAACCGGTTCTTCCAAACCATATAACCAAATACAAGTGGTACCAGTGGAGCATGCGTATAATACCCATCCTGATCAGACCAGTAGAAGTTATATGCTGCCATAATATCTTTGAGGCATACTAGCACCAATATACCAGCAGCCAGGGGGAGCCAATAGCGTTTTAGAAATGATAGCGTTGTATTGAGCATTGATTACTCTCCTGGTGTGAAGTGAGACGTTAAATGTGAGACGTAAGCAGTGAGACGTGAAATGAAACACGTTGGGCGTTCTCTCGGTTCGTTTTACATTTTCAGTTATATGTATAGATTCTCTTTCCATACTTTATATCCTGCGTGGGGGACGTGAGACGTAAATTGTGAGATGTGAGAAGTAAAATATGAGATGCCGTCGCCGATTTCCAGTTTCCTTCTTACATCTTTCGTTTTACATTTCCCAATCCTACTCCTTGTAAGATGTAAGACGTGAGATGTGAGAGGCCGTGCAGGTCTTCAGTTCTCTTCTTCCTTCTCACGTCTTACGTCTTATATCTCACAATTCACATTTTACATCTGCCGCCTTACATTTCACATTTCACGTCTCACTTACCTTCTCTGCAATCTTCTTCATAAGCCCAGCTAGTTTTGCTGCTATGGAATTGAGCTTGTTGTCTAATACTGCTCTATCAGTGTCTTCTAAATATGCTAATCTAGAGGCTATCTCAATTTGCGTGTCAACTTCGCTGACTGATCCATTAGCGATATCTAAGAATCTGATAAACTCCTTATCAGATTTTCGGGCTGCGCCTTCTGCGATGTTTGAGGCTATTGAAACAGCAGCACGACGTAATTGTGATGTTAGTCCATAGAGTTCAGACTTCGGGAATCTCTGCGTGACTTGATAAACGTCAACGGAAAACTGCACAGCTTCTTTCCAGACATCCAGTTTCTTGTGTGCGCGTTCCAGGCTCATCAGAATCTTTCTCCATTGTGAGATGCTAGACGTTAGACGTTAGATGTTAGAAGTAAGATGTTAGATGCCGTCGCCAGTTTCCTTCTTACATTTTACGTTTCACGTCTTACCTCTCACAACTCACCATTCGCACTCGATTATTCCACATTATACAGTAAACTACTACAGATCAGTTAGAATTGCTCGTTTTTTTGCGGATATGTGAGGCCAGTGATCGCATGTTATTGCTGTCCTGCATTCAGACTTATATCCCTAGCCCGTATTATTAATTACTGATGGCGTGTATGCTCTGCATTTACGCTTTCAGCTTTTGCCTTTACTGCCAGTCAAAAGCGAAGTCTGGTTAATAAAGCGGTTAGGTATTTTGTCCAGCAATTTGATATATGGTTCTGTGTAGTGTAAACACTAGTGGATGTGGGTATTCTGTTGGAATAAGGATTTGGACTAAATCAACTATTTTGATTTGATAACCTAAAACTTCCATCAATATAACCAATAATAAGTATTAACACGTATTTTGTCTGGAGTTTAATCTTATGCTGCATTACCGTTATATACCACATTTGTTATCTTCTCTCCTATTTGGAGTTTGTTTATTATCGTTATCCTGCTCCGGTGCTTATCCGGCTGTAACCCTTGGGGCTAACCTGGTTACCAATACGGGATTTGAATCCAACACTACCGGGTGGACACTGGGTGCTAGTACGGCTCGTGATACAGCTGTGGCGCACACTGGTACTAGTTCAATTCGGTTGAATGGCGCTGCGGCCCCTACTTCTGTATATGTAAACAACTTGAGCTGTCTTGCTGGACGTAAGGTGAAGTTGACTGCATGGGTAAAGACTCTGATTGCTGATGCAGCATCCGGTGGAGCTGTTCTTGAGGTCAAGTGTTTCAATACTGCTTCACGGATTATAGGATCTCGCCGTTCAACTGCTGTCGCAACCAATGGGGCATGGCAGCAGATACAACTTATCACGCTCATTCCTATAAATGCCGCCACGATGAGGGTGACACTTTTAAACACATCCCAAACAGCGTCTGCCTGGTTTGATGACATCATCTGTACATTTCCCGATGATGTCCAATTCCGCACTCTTATACGTCAGCCACAGTACCGGCAGACTGTGTACTCTGGTCAACCAAGAAAGATCATTGTTGGAGCAGAGGTTTATGATTCGATCAGCTATCCTGCGTCATCACTTGCCATCCGTGCGGACCTGTTGGATACCAGTTCAAGTGTTATTGCAACCGCACTTCTCAAGACAATTATAAATAAGTCGTGGCAGAACATTGGAATATCAATCCCATCAAGTGCAACTGGTAACCTTACAGTAAGGACAAGGCTTATAATTCGAGCTACAGAAGCTGTGCTGAAAGAGACTACTGGTCAAGTGACCATATCTCCATCTGCACTGCCCAGAGTCCACTTTGATGTAAACAACCGGTGTATTGTAAATGGAACCCCATTCTTCCCGATAGGCATATATGGGAATGTAACGAGCACTGCAGACCTGGACCGCCTGAAAGCCTGCGGAATTAATACAGTGCTGGATACCGGCATGCTGTCCAGAAGCCTGACTGAACAATCTGATTTCCTCAGTGCGTTGAACAGCCGAAACATGATGGGGGTTTTCTCTTTAAAAGACATCTACGATCCACTACACGGCGAAACAACAATCGATGCGTGGGGTGCCTGGACAGGCGTCAGTAATACAGTCGCCGGTCTAGTGAATGCCAATAAGAACAATCAGGCCCTGCTGGCATGGTATATCAATGAAGACAGAACAGACGACTATATAGACCAAATAAAATCCACTTATACCCAAATAACCACCCTGGACCCGGACCACCCCTGTTTCCAGGCAATTGAGGGAATCCAGGACTACCCAGCACACGCAGGAATAGCAGACATAACAGGCTTCGGCACCTACCCAATCTGGCAGCGCTACAAAGACAGCGCTTCACCAGCCGACATGCCAATATTGGGCAGCCAAACCAGAGTCGCCAACAAAGCCGGAATGTACTCCCGTCCAGTCTGGATGATAACAGAATCCGGTAAATTCCCCCAAACCCCCACCAGCATAGCCCCCACAGCCCAACAAATGCTATGTGAAGCATATCAAGCAATAATCAATGGAGCAAGAGGAGTTTTTCTGAACAACTTACCGAATGCAAAGCTGGATGGTGAGCCACAATGGCAAGCCATGGAAACAGTAGCCGCCAACCTAAAAGCCATCGCACCGATAGCCCTGGGACAGGATGTACCTGCAGAAGAAACAGTAACATCCAACAATACGAATGTTGAGTGCGTAACCAGGCGTGTTGGGGATGATGTTTATATTTTGGCGGTGAATACAAGCAATGGCACTGTATCAGTTAGTTTGGCGGTTCCTGAGAAACTCGCGTCAGTAGAAGGGCATGCTGTGGATCGTGGTGTGCCAGGCTCTGTTTTGCAACGAATTGTCATGTCAACGAATACACTAACTGACTCAGTCACAGCATTGGGTCCGAAAGTTTATAAGTTAACGAAATCACAGTTTGATATATTAAAAGAATCACCAAAACCGAATTTTAAGTCAGGACATACCTTACCGAAATTATCATATTTTGTTTCCTTAACTCCAGCATATGATATTGTGAAAGAACTGGCGGAGAATTGGGGATATACACTTATGCTGGAACCAACACAATGGCGTGTAAATTCACTAGACGTAAGTGATGCCACCTATAATCCAAATAGCGTTGATTATAGGATTTGCACTCTTGCTACAACCGATCCCACACGCTATCAGTTGCATCTTATTCCAACTCATGACTTTGAGGGAGCTTATTACAACGCGTTGCCAGAGACGACGTGGACCCACACAGATAGTCCAGGAACAGTTAGAACAAGAACCCGCACAATTTGGTCAAGTTCTACTGATGTTGATCTTGGTGAATATCGTCAGTGTGCTGATCTAGATGCACCGAGTAATGCCAGAGTATATAAATGTATTCAGTCTGCGGGTTCAAAAGAAAACAGGCCAGTTCCCGAAGGCAATGCTTGGTGGGTCTTAGCAACAAACGATGAACTAGATGCTTCACCCGGGCTTCGTATCTTTAGTCCTGAAGCTCCAACATCCATATTTGAAGAGGCTGGAACATACTGGGCTGCTCCCATTAAGAAACTTAAAACACTATTCCCAACAATCAAAACACCAGTCATTATTAATGGCGCTGAAGCAGGACTTGATGTACTCGGATGGACGAATTGGTGGTATTGGAGACAAGACCCTGCAGTGTGGCAAGCAGTTGGTCGAACAACGGAACTGACGCCATGGTACGACTATATTTCAACGCAAAAAGCCCGCCAGGAGGCACCGATAGCTAATGCTTTCCGTGCAGCAGTTCCTGACCATGATCTCTACATTAATTACACGTGTTCTGGAACTGGTTCGCGCGATACACGTGGAGGTATGACTTCGTGGAAACAGTGGGCGTGGGATTATTCAAAAAGAAGAGCAACTACTGATTTGCCAGCTATGGAATCTTATTATGGATATTATGGATCTTGGATAACTGCAAATGACCTATATTCACAAGCTACAAATCGAATTGCACAACAGATAGCGTTGGGTGATACACTGGCTTATAATTTTGTAAGTGCTGGATGGTTAACTACTCAGAGAACTCTAGCTTCAACAATGAGTAGTAGTGACATGCAACTTGTGGTCACTGATTCTATAGATAGTTTGTCTGATACAGGCAAGTTTTATATAGAATCGGAGATTATGGCATACTCATCAAAAGACAATGTAAATAAGTCATTTACAATAAGTGCCAGAGGAGTTGATGGTACTTTGCCATCTTCACACGCAGCAGGAACTGTTTTTTATAAAACTCCAAGTCCGTATATTTCAGAATCAGAAGGGTATATGGGGTTCCTAAAGATGCTATATGCTATAGGAACAATAAGTTCATGTCAGTTTTACGGTATTACTTATGAAGCTGACCCCAATTGGTTGTGGCAATTTCAAGATTTAGGACATGTTCATGCATTGTATTCTTATCTAGAAGACTATCTGCGAAATGGTGACTTATTAACACAAGAGGGAATAATGCATCGTTGGTCCACAGATTTACCTGCATATGAGTTTACCACAGGATATACTTGGACCAGAGTTGTAGCTCGCAAAAAGAAATCTACCAACGACTGGTTAATTGCTGCATGGGCACAGGATGGTATCGAACGTAATGTGAATGTAACCATCCCTGTTTTGGGAACAATAACACTGAATGCACGACCTGCTGGCAGTGTATACACTGCAGTCTTGGATGGTACAACGCCAGTAATAAAGCTGATTGATACAGACGCAATGAACCCAACTGCGGGATTAGGAAGTTAGGGTCAGTATACAATAATTGTTGGAAATGATATAAATATGGAGACCTTATTTCCTCGTTTTGTCGCAACACGCAATTGAAGAGAAATAAGGTCTCCATGGAAGCAAATATATAGTGATTATACTTGTAGCTATAGGCGATTGATGAATATCATGATAGAACCCGGTCTGCTGTATTATAAATGCTGTGTTTTGGTCGTATATTATATACTGCAAAGCCATAGCTTTTGTGTAAAAAAATATAAGCACACTACTTGATAATCTTAAGCCATGAGATAGGAAGTTTAAAGTTACGAGTTCTCAATCTTAACAATATCTTAATTATAGACCACCTGATAGTAAGCCATATATGTTCGGACCAGGAGTAGTAGCGTCTTTGCATTACGGATTTTTCAGAACAACACAAATCGTAGTTTGAACTTAAATTGCAGTTGAATTTGCATACCACCATTCCTGTATGCAAAGCTTTGGCACCTGCAAGGATGGTACGTACCATCCATTCCCTGTCTGCGACTATTTTATATGATACGTCGAATCCACCTACCATTGTAAATAAACAACGACGTGCAAAAAGAGACTGATGGCATATATATCTGTCGTGTAAATCGCGTTTATTATAGATATTCGAAAATCTAACAATATCTTTCTCGGTGTTGTCGAGATCAACTTCCATGACATCACCATAAAAGCAATCATGGGTTGGATTACCCATAATCACGCAAGCGACTTTCTCTACAGTATCTCCTTCAGCATATGAATCACCAATATTCATAAAGTTTACCCAGTCACCTTTGGCATATTCAACTCCTTTATTCATAGCATCATAGACGCCATTGTCTTTTTCTGATACTAGCATATCTATTTCTGAAATATACTTATGTATGGCTGTAAGGGTTTCTAGGTTTGAACCGCCATCAATAACAATCCATTCTATCTGATCGTAGGTCTGTGTGGATATGCTTTCGAATGTCCTTGCAATACGTGCAGGAGACTCATTGAAACATACAGTTATAATAGTGATTAGGGGTTTTCTCGTGCTTATGTCCATATGTGTCAGTCTTTCTTAACAAACAAAATGTATGATCGATAAATAGCTGTAAATGCTTGCTAGATTTACCAGTTAACGATATATCGCTGTTCAAAAACGCTTAAGTCCTTTACGAGAATAATGCGGTGCTTGATGTTTTTCCAGGAAATATCCTTTAATAATATTCACATCAATTACAGCACTCATAAGTCTAAATGAACAACCTTCTGTGCCAGAATGTGACTTTTTAATGCTTGCTCTCAAGTAGTATGAGTAATTGAGCAATGCCTGGCGTAAATAAGGTCTTGGAAATACATGATCCCAATGATAATATGCGTAACCAATAGAGCGTCCCAACCTCTGTGATGCATTCAACAACGACGACCGTAGCAATCGGTCTGCGTTGAAACAATGAATTACTTTCCCAACATCTGCCACCATAAAGCGGAATCCAGCTTCACGTAATTGTCTACTGAACAGGCTATCCTCATAAAAACCGAGAGCGCCTGCACCCAGATATGTATCAAATTCTGGCACTTTAGACAGCACATGACGACCAATAGCAAAATTTGCCCCTATAATTGATGGATCTGTCTCATAATCCTCGAATCCTGTATCAGCAAAGAATCGTCTGTGTTGCTCTGTCATCCAGGGACGATATAAGTAATCAGCAATTCTTACTTGGCCACACACAACATCAGCCTTGGCATTTAAAATGGGATTAATCATACCGTCAAGCCAACTACCTTCAGGTCTTACATCGTCATCTGTGAAGAGAATAACATCGCCTCTGGACTCTCGTAATGCACTATTCCGGGCATTGCTAAGACCAGGTTTAGGTTCACAAAAATAGCGAACATCACAATCTCTAAAGGTGGCCGATTCTATAATACTACGTGTGTTGTCAGATGATCCATTGTCGATTACAAGTAGTTCACCTCTTTTGTCAGTTGGAATGCTGGTGCTACGAATTGACTCAATGGTTTGTTTCAAGTCGTTAGCGCGATTTCGAGTGCATATAGCGATGGTATAATCCATAATCCTGATTTCCACATACATCTATGTCATATGATAAAACTGCTATTCATTCAATATGAATATGCCAGTTTGCAGTCATTTTAGATAGCTATCCTTATTGACATTCATAAGTGCCTTAAATATTTCAATATCTTCTGTTGTAGTAATCTTAATGTTTTTTTCTGACCCTTTTGAGATGTGAACATGTTCGTTAAATTCTAGCATCAAACCAGAAAAAGGTAAGTCAGTTATATTCAAAGCATTTGCTTTCATATAAATATCTATTGCTTTACCATATTTGATGGTTTCGGGTGCTTGGCCTCTGAATAAGGATTCACGTTTTGCTTTGTCATCCAATATAATACCATCAGTTGAAATGTACATAGAGTCTACACAAGGTACTACCGATATTGATGAACCATGCATCTCGCATGTGGCAAGTCCATCACTGATAATATCACTAGAAACTAATGGTCGGTTAGCATCCATAATCATTATATTGTCATCATTGCCTGCAACATCCGTAAGAGACATTAGTCCATTAAATATAGACATATGTCTGGTATTGCCACTGCTTACAATACTACTAAATTTTGTGATATTGAATTGTCTCGCATAAGCCCGTAGTATATCATGCCAGCCGTCTAAACAGACCACAAAAATGCTGTTGATGCTGGGATGGTTCTGAAATGCTTCCATGGTATAGATGATTATAGGTTTGTTTTCAATATGCAGGAATTGCTTTGGTATTTCCTGATTCATTCTCTCGCCTGTTCCACCGGCAATTATTAATGCTATATTCATTTCAATCAACACCTATCAGTATTTAAGCAGTATACCTGAAAAAAACGAATTAATGTATCACAGACTGGCTGATATGATCAACGACCAAAGCTGAAGCGCGACCATTCATTTGGCAGCCAACCTTTGCATAGAATTCATCTAGGGACAACTTATATTTGTTATTATCAAACATCTTGATGTTGTGTGTGAGTTCATCATTATTAGTTGCTAGAGGAAATGGTAATTCATCAATTTGAAAATAGAAATTCCTGTCCCTTTTGTATTCCTCAATATCAGTCGCATACAAAAAACAAGGATTTTTGCGGAGAGCAAAATCAAACATTAAGGAGGAATAATCGGTAATCACAATATCTACTGCGCTCAAGAGTACTTGCATATCAGGATATGAAGTTGCATTATATATTGTTTCACTATTGCATATACTAGATGCATTATCCTTGAGATTAGGATGTAACCGAATAAACATGATCCACTCGCCACCAAATCGTTGAGACAAAGCATCAAGACATGATAGCGCGTGGATGTCATAACATTCAAGTGAACAATTATTCCTGAATGTCGGTGCATACAAAACAATTTTCCTATTTATACCGACATCAAAATAGCTTCTAACTTCTTCTCTCAATGTTTTGACTGGATTTAGTAGAATGTCATTTCGCGGAGTCCCACATTCCAGTATCTTGCCATCATACCAGAAACTGTTTTTATATAGATTGGTAATAAAGGTGCTATCGGAGATAAATAGATCAGCTTTCCTTGAATCAGCCCTTGCATCTCGAATATAATCGTCACACAGATTATCCAGAACATCTTTCTCAACTCGCTTAATACCGATTCCACCATGCCAAGTCTGGATATAATATTGACCGTACCGTTTTTTTATGCTAACTGGCTGCCTTACGTTATCAATCCATAATCTTGCAGTAGTCATTTCATATATTGCTTGTATTGAGCCATACTCAACAACCCTAATTCGAGGTGGCAACTCTTGCTGTCCTGATAAGTCTTTGCGCAAGAGCCAGACCATTTCATAATCAAGATCTCGGCGAATTATTTCTTCGGCTATATATTTGGGATTATCACCATAACCTAATCCATAAAAGTTGGAAAAAACTATCTTGTTTGATTTGATCTTGCAAAGGCGAAAAAAGTAGTAGCAACTATTATGTATCAATTTTATAGTATTGAATTCTAGTCGATATAGATACGCGAAAAAACTATATAGCCAGTGAATCCGTTTAATTGTGCTTTTAATGTATGTAATCATGATTTTATCTTGTCTTAACATGCTTCGCAATGGATCCAATAATCTTGTTGCGCTCTGCTTTGTTGAAATTCATAAACATAAATATTGCAATACCCAATATACCAGCAACACAGGCGCAAGCTATCAATTGTGCCCATGTATGAACCCCCCAGATTTGTCGTATAAAATAGGCTTCCAAAGTAACAACCAGAGTTGTCATGACAGTACTGAACATTGGCGGATAGAATACATTCCATTTTTGATTCAAACACCGGGCTCCATAAATAGGTGTAAATGTCAGGTTGCGAATAAGGCCGATAACAGTGCTGACTCCGGCAATCGCATAGAGTCCCAAAGATGTAGTTTTTAATAAGGCCAATACTGTCAATGTACTGACAATGCCAGAGATAATCATTACCATTGCATTGGCCTTCAGTTTATTCGTTACGGAAAATATGACGTATATAGGATTAATACTGGCACTGACAATTAGGCACCCCACAGTGATAATGGACAGAATATATAATTCCTTAGCATTTTGTGTAGGAACCCACAAAGAGAAAAAGATGTCACCGAAAGCTATGAACATTGCAATTAGAATACCGATTAATGTACCTACCGTTTTCATAGAACTCTTAATACTGCGTAATAATCCATCCTGGTCATCTTGGGCAAATTGTATTGTAAACTGTGGGCCGAACACACCGAGTAGTACTCCCATAATTGCTGTAATGAGCATAGGAACTGTTTTAGCAATAGCAAGCGAACCCATCGCAACTGCACCAATTAATAGGTTAGCAATCAGCAAATCCAGCCCATCAAGTAACAACTGACTCAAGCGGATTATTGTGTTCCAGACTCCCGCAGATAATAACTCTTTCACTTTCGAATAATCAAAATATTTTCTGTTGATCACAATCTCCGGAAGTAACTGCTTTGTAAGATACAAATTCGTGAACAAGTTTAATATCGTAGTCACTAAGCCAGCAATACCATAGTATATGATTTTTGGCTTTAATAGATGAAAAAGTGATACAAGTAATATTGCATTGATAATATTAACCACAATGCTATAAATTGCAGATAAATCCAGCCTGTTTCGGACAAAAGTTGCAACACTAAATGCTGAAACTAGGACATTAACCAAAAAACAAATGAAAAGCAAGGCAAATAGAACCCGGACATCACTGAGCAGATAGGCAGGTACATTTAGAAGTCTATTAACATATAGCACAATAAGAACAGAAGGCAAGGCGAGTACAGATACCATTATTATATTTGCGACGAGTAATGAATTGAAATAGCTGTTTGATGCCTCAGCCTTATTACGATGTATTTCGATACTAATGAATCTGCCTGACATGGAGTTCAAAGCAATGCTAACTAATGACATATAACTTATGAAATTAGCGCCTAAACCCACAAAACCAAATGCAGCACTCCCAATTTGGCTGACTACATAAGGTGTCAAGAAAAAGCTAATGCAAGAACTGGTCAAAAAAGAGACTACACTAGCAACCATGTTGATTACTAAACGTTTGTTACCCATAAAAAGCAGTACTCCGGAATGCAGCTATTTAAGTGATTACTAATGCTTCATATCTTAATGCATCTAAACTATAGAGAACAGATTTCTGTTGTTGATTTAAAACCAAGCATTCAACATATAAACATGTGCTATTTGCAATCAACACCAAGATTGCCGCCAATTATTCCTATCAACATCGTAATATACGAAAGGACTTCCATATTGTAGTTTGAGGGAAACCCAACTATTTCTAGCAAATGTATATTTCAATAACTTATAAAATATTGAATGAATCTTGCCAGAGGGTTTTTTTCCATATTCACTCAAAATATTTCGGACTTCTAAAAGATATTCTGGTAGATGGCTAGCGGTTTGCTGTGATGCATGTCGTCGAAACCCCCCGATAGGTGCACTAACTCCAACAATATCAGCCAATTGGAAGAAGCGTGCCCACAGTTCGAAATCACCTGCATAACGATAGTCCAGACTCATTCGTGAACCCGCTTTTTCCCAGAGGGAGCGTCTCCAGAAAGTTGATTCCTGTTGAATGAAACTATCACTCAAATAACCCAAACCAGGACAATGCATTCCAGAATAAAAACGTTTTTTGTTTACGCCTGATTTTATGCTTCCGCAAGAAACCGCACGTCCTATATGATCCCAATATAGAGGGTACAAAGTGGTAAGCCATTCAACACTCATAAGATTTTCAAATATTTCGGCAATGATTGAGATAGTCCATGGGAGATACATATCATCGGAATTAATCCAAGCCATAATATCACCGGTCGTTCGGCTAAATCCCTTATTGATAGCATCGTACATGCCAGAATCGGGTTCACTCACCCAATAGGCTAAGTGCCTTTCATATTTTCGAATAATGTCTATGCTGCCATCAGTAGAACCGCCGTCAATTATAATATATTCAAGATTCGGGTAATCCTGGTCAATTACAGACTTAATAGTCTGTTCCAAATACTGACTCTGATTATATGACGGCGTCACTATAGAAACACTGGGTTTAAAATTACCCATGAGTTCACCTTAATCTTTGCATTAGTAAATCAAACTGTAATGATTATACAACCACAAATAAACACCACACACCATTTACCTAGTTGCCAAAATGGCATTATGCAAAACAAACTGTGTAGTAAATTAGATACTAGGTGTAAGCTGAAATATTGGAGAATTGTTTTTGCGAATATATCCGCTGTTATTATCCTACAACCCGTATTAGTTATTCCCTTTTTTTCAAGTTTCCTATTAACACTCCTCCAATAAATGCTGTGACAAAAGATGCCGGGGCTGGTATAGACTGTAATGATGTAGCTTTCATTTGCCACAGTATGATTACTGCGAGTACTTCCAGGCATAATACTATTGCCACATAAACAGGACGAAAACGAATAAAACGCGCAGCAAAGAAACCAGCCAGTGAAGCAAATGCAATCAAGGAGATATAGAACCCATATACGGCAGCAATTATTCGGTGATTTCTAGCTGATGATGCCTGCAACGTTGTATATACACCCATACTGATCCTATTACGAATAGGCTGTGGAAGCAACTTTGCTAACATAAGTGTGTTGCGATTGGTCTCGAATCTGCTGCTACTGCGATCGAAGTCAGCTAAATCTGCAAACGTGGAAATTCTTACATCATTATGTAATGATAACCAGCCCATCAGGTCATCTAGTTGACTCCAAGTCATCGTAGCACTCGGGTTGGAATCATTAAAATAACCCGGATGGAATAGTGCGATAAGTATTTGGCCTGAACTTTTAACCGTCAAACATTCCTCCACGCCAGCATGCAGTTGTGAAGGTTCCACTGTACACGGTAAGTAATCCACACTTGAACAGCTTGGACCTTTCAAGCTTGCGCTTAACAATTGAATGCCGGCTTTCGATAATGCTTTACAGGTGTTTACATCATAGGTGTTGAAGGGGGGGACAAAACTTGTAATGGGTATGCCAAGGGCTTTTTCTAAAAAGCGCTTTCCATTCTTTATTTTTGCCAACTGTATTTCATACTTCTCTCCAGCAAATTCGGACCAAGGAAGAGAGGTGTGAATATTTTGATGGCTGTAACCATGTAAAGCAACCTCGACTACTCCAGCATTTATTGCATTCTTCAATAGCTTTATTTTCTCAGGTGTCAGTTGGATAAGTTTCTGTTTTTTTGGGTTCTTGTAATCATTACCGCATATAAAAGGAGTGACCGCGAATACTACCTTTGCATGTCTTTCTTTTAATATTTCAATGAGTTTATGTTCGTCATCGATGGGGCTAATTGCAGAGTAGTCATCATATCGAAAAATAACCGACAATTTTGGTTGCTTATGCTTTGCGCTAATATCAGCACAATTCACCTTTGCGGGTACGATCCAGAGCAAAATGACCAAAATCGTCATGCATTTATTTAGTTGAGAAAAGTGTATCATCATTTATCCTTATTCAAGAGCCTTATTAATCGACTCGGATAGATCCAAATGTTGAGTTTGAGCTTCATAGATTTTCGCATCAACTAGAAATCTATACCAGTAAGCTTGCAGAAAATGAAATATGCGGCCTTCGGGACCATCTAGAAATCCCAGCTTACAATAATACCTGTAAGCATAATATGCCCAAGCGCGATAACCTAAAGGCAGTTTTAAATATATGTTTTCCTTAAGCCATCGTTTTTTTTCTGCAAAACTCCCAAACATGCTGGGTTTTAGCAGTGTGCCTTCGGCCTTTAACCTCTGAAGATTCAATATTTCATAGCACTCCCTGTCCGAATACCAATTATGCTTGTTTGTCCACCAATTAAGTGGTTTATTATTATCGTCTATAATATCGTAAGGTACTTCGATGGTTCTTCCTTCAACAACTATATGCTCATCCATTATCTTCTCTTCACAGCGTCCTTTGCGGTTTCGAAATATCCTCAATACTAGATTTGGATATACTCCTCCATGTTTCATCCACCTGCCCATAAAATACATCCGTCTGCGGACAAATATACCGTCAACATCATCAGATAGACTAGTTAATATGCTCTCCAATTCCTTTGCTAACTCGGGTGTAACTATCTCATCTGCATCTAGTCTTAACACCCATCCTGTATTCACATCACAGTTGTCAAGACCCCAGTTGAATTGAGTCGCATAATTCGTCCACTTGTTTTCAAATATGTCGCATCCCAACTTCTGAGCAATTTCTACCGTGGAATCAGTGCTGAAGCTATCTACTACAACCACACGTTTCGCAAGATGCAATACTGATTCGATGGTATTCGGCAGATTACATTCCTCATTCCGGGTCAGGATAATTACGGTTAAGTCAGTCATAATATCTCCAACGCTTTTAGGTGAGACAATTCGATTTCATAGACTACTAAAAAGTTGAGCACGTTAAGCCAAAGTAAATCCGGTTCATCGGCGAATCTTGTTATACAGAGCACGTAGTATGGACAACACTCCACCACTTAACCACTCCCGTGCAAGCATTCGTAGTTTGCTCCTATACGACAATTGTAAATAACGCTTAGCCAAGACATCCCAAGTTTCAACGCCAAAATCGGCAAAGAAACACGATCTATTCGATGGGCGTTTGGGTGATACACAGAGAGGCGAATTGCCATCAATTGCTTCATTAATCTCACGCTCAAAGACTTGAATGTCCCTATGGCATATTTCAAACAATGCTAGCCCCAATGCACTGTTTACAAGTATTAAAGAGATACCTCCTTTTTTCTCAGTATCAAGGGTGAAAGGAGTTTGATTACCAATCCCCCAAAAATCACCAAGGGTGATATCCGCACATCTTGGAATTCCTCTGAAGGAGCAGTTGTAACAACATTCCCTAAGATATAATGCATTAATAAATCCATTGTAGTAGCAGTTATTTATTCCATATAATGGATGCTCACTCGACATACCTATAGTTGCCACTGTTCTGCTATTCTCCCACCCCTTTGCTTTATCCCTGAAATTGAGATTGAGAACTTTTGAACATAAGCGGTTCTCAATCCAGGTTATATATTTGGCAAACACTTTAGGTGAAGGGACACCGTGACACACAAGATCACAAGTAATAAGATTAGGATAATCTTTCACAAGATACTTGTATAACCCCGCAACTTGACATGGCGTGCCGACAAAAAGCACAGGCGTCTCTGCCTCGACAGCAGTGCGAACATTTTGGAACGCAAGACCTATTTCACTCTGAACATACTTGGATCGTCTGAGATCATCCAGGTGAAACTTGTTATTGGTATGAGTATGTCGGACATGCATATTTAGGTCATAAGCGGCACCAAATACCATACCGTCTTGAGCAAGAACCGATTCCGCAAAAACAGAAAATACTCCTCCAGATGAACTCTGTCTTCGAACGTTGTCATCCTTATGCCAACAAGCAAATACGCGTGGCGATACTTCCCGAGACAATTCCGGTTTTGCAATAATCGGACAAGCATTTCGACACAAGCCACACTGGACGCATCTTACTTGGTCAATCTCAGGACTAAGAAATCCTTCTTTATCTTCAGTCATATGAATGCATTGTAAAGGACAAGCATTGTGACAAGCTTCACAACCAGTACATAACTGCTTTTCACAAAGCAATGTTGGTGATTCCGTCATTCGGTTATGCTCCTAAGCAAGAAATCAATTGACTCTGATCTCAGCTTTTCAAGTATTTCGGCTGAAGTGGTAAAATCGGATGACGAATTTATTGCTGACGGAAATGCCTCTCCTTCAACTACTATGTGATCACTTAACCTCAGGCTTTCAAGGAAACTGATTAGCCGGCCTTTATTCGCTTTTCCTTCCTTGATGATGGTCATAAATGGTTTATGGAACTGTACTGCAAATACCGTACCATGGAATGAATTGGTAATAACATATTTGGCATTTTGAAATAAGCCAAGAAACTCTGATGGACCTGCATCGCAAATGCCAATACACTGTTGCTGATTGAATTTAATGCTTTTACCAATCCTCACAAGAGGATAGCCTAAAACCTTTGCAACTTGGAAAGCTAACTTGGTAGCATAAGGAGAATAAGTAACATTATAAGACAGAACATAAGGTTTCTTCACGTCGGGTTGTATTGCGATATTACCCCATTCCTTATCTGTAAGCAATAATGTAGGATCCAGAACATGCTCTGCTGTGCGTCCTGTTAAGTGCTTTACTATGTCCACTCCTTGCTTCTCACGCACAGACAGGTATTGAATACAGTTTAAACTCTTGGTGTAGGTCTGTTTAGCTGATTCATGAATTGTTGATACACCAAAACTAGATGCATATGAAATAGTTTTCTTTCCTTTTGGCGCAAATGTCAGGAAATAAGGTTCAAGTGATGAACCAGTTCTCGGATTCCAGACCTGATCGCTGCCAACCATAAATACATCATAATCAAAATGTTCAGCATAAAGCTCATCGAAGCTTCTATATGTTTTAGGAGAGAGTTTAGTGTTTTCCCGATGAAATTGCTGGAAGTGATTAATGCGATGACGTGCACTTTTCCTGGTCATCAAATCGAATCTAGATTTCCATAACAGAATATTCTCTTTCATAATGTTAATGAAACCAATGGATACGATAGGACGCGAACGAAGTGTAGCAATATGATCTGGATGCTTGTAGTAAAGATAATCTATGACTTCGCTTTCAAACCCAAGCATTTCCAGCTTCTTTTGAAGAGCAAATGCTTGAAGTTCGGCTCCGAAGTTATTAACCTTCAATATGGTAACTATTCCAATACGCATATATTCACTCTGGTTACTCAAAAAATCAGACAAGGCCACACTGATATGGGTCACTGACACAGTTGATGAAGCTTGGCTTCCCTATGTCGTGAAGCATCCATTTATACATTTCAATACTCATATCACCACAACTGTCCAGACTATACCGATTCTTAACTAATTGTCTGCCGTTCTCTCCCATTCTGTGAAGCACATGTGCTGGCATTCTAGTCGCTTCATCAATGGCTGTAGTTATACCTGATACATCCGTACTCACCCACCATCCACATTTGAAGTCCAATAAATCACTCCAAGGTGTCCCAAAAGTGGCAATGGCAGGTACTCCAGCATTCAGTGCCTCTGCTACTACAACACCGAAATTCTCACTGTAAGAAGGTAATATAAAAAGGTCACTCGACTTGATAAGTTTGTCCTTTTCATCCCCATCTACGAACCCTACAAAATGCACACAGTCTACCAAACCGAGTTTCACAACCTTGGAACGCAAGAGCTGTAGGAACTGCTCATCTCCGCTGCCAGCAATATCCAGCATCCAGCCATTGCGAAAATACGGCACTTGCGCCACTGCTTCTAGAAGCATCTCAAGTCCCTTTTCAGGGATAATTCTCGAAAGAAAGAGTAAACGTCTTTTGTTGTGATGTTTGCTACCCATTTCAATTGGTCGCGGGTTGTAAGAAGTGATATCAATCCCATTTGGTATTATAGCCACTGGATTAACAAGCCCTACAGCCCTAATACTCTTAGATTCTTTGTCTGAACAAGCATGTATACAACTCGCATGACGAAACAAGTAGTTTGCATACACAACCCCAGCGATCCATTTCTTGATTCTACCCTGACGGAAATAATAAGGTTCAAGAGCACCGTGTGGAGAAATCACAAAAGGCTTGTTTGTCACATGATGCCATAGATATGTCACCCTGCCAAACAAACCCCAGATAGCGTGTTGGTGCATGACATCAAATGTATTACCCATGCCACTAACAATAGCACGTTCCATGTCCGGTGAGTATATCAGGCTGCGAGGTCCCACCCGATCAAATGTTTGGAAACAGTTATGATCAATTCCTGATATTTTACTGGCCCAGTCAATGCTATTTCTAAACCCGGATGACCATATGTGAACTCGATGTCCAGCTTCAATCTGCCGTCGTGCTAGATTAAGTACTACTCTTGACACGCCAAAACTAGTTGGGCCTATCCCAATGGCTAAGTGAAGAATATTCAAATTAGTAATCCCCTCCACGGCGCATTTGGTCTTACTCCACCTTCATATATGTGCTCTAGTACAAGGCTGACATATTTCGCCACAGACTCCCCGGTTATGCAGTCAGACCATTCTCGAACATAATGTCTATGTGTGATATCCGGCTTTCCACAGTCCATCATATCCGATAGAGCGATAGAGCAGGACATTACTGAACCGGAGTGAAATACTCTCCCCAACATGGAATCGCGAACAAGATCACAAGATCCACAGGCATCAGAACAAATTACAGGAACCCCAGTCATCAGTGATTCATTAACTACTGCTCCCCATCCATCATATTCACTGGGTAATACGAGAAGATCACTCGCTGCAACCTGTTCTATGACCGCATTATGCTCCTGATATCCGTACCAAGATATACGTTCCGAAATCCCCAAATATTCTGCAAGAGCCCTTAAATGCTTATACTCTGGCCCATCTCCTAAAATCGAGAGTGCCCAACATCTATCTTGTAATCTCGATAGTGCTTGAATGAGCAAATCAACTCTCTTTAGTCTAATCAATGATCCAACATAAGAAATCCGAAATGACCCCGGAGACGACTCACGAATTTCCGTTTGAATTCTATCTACCGCGTAACAGAATGGAAAAACTTTCATTCGTGAATATCCGCTATCAGTATACCAGTCCACCCCAGTTTGTCCCATTGCCAATATAAAATCCACGCCCTTACGCAACCACAAGGAATCCCAGTAATATATGCATCTCCGGATCATACCTGCAATGCTTCTAGGATCACCAGGTTCAACCACAAATCCCATTCGCCTGCCATATTTTAAGCATGCTTTTGCAACCGCCAAGCCTGTTTTACATCCTCGAATTCCAGTCATCAAATGAACTGCCTCCAGACTCTGGCTTGCAACAAACTCTTGCACATCCACCTCTATAGATTTCAGAACCCTGACTCCGGTCATGTCCGGAACCTGCCATCCCATAGCTTTCCTAACAGGTGATTCCATATGATCCACGACAAGGGTGGTCTTGTGTCCCATATTAGCTAGTGCTCGCATCATGGCAGCCTGATGAGGGCTGGGTATACTCTGCCAGAAAAACAAGTTTAATGCGGACAAATTGGAGCTCCATTCCTCACAGGATTCACATTCAATTGCAACTACTCAGGATATCTTATGGCAGCATAATATGCTAGGGCATATATGAGCCAATGATACATTCCTACACCACCTGTAGAGAAGAACACATATTCTCCGAAATTAATAAAGAAACACACTGCTGCCAGTCCAAGAAACGGTGCGGCTCCTCTTGAAAAGAGCGGTTTCAAGTAAATATAGATAAAAAATAACAAAAATACAGTGCCCAAGACACCCAACTGCGCCGGTGCAGCACCGTAAATTACTCCTGCTTCAACTGGGGCTGTCAAAGGTATGTTGAAAGTGGGATCTCGTTTAACGCTAAACTCTTCTCCATCCATCGCAAGCCCAAATCCCTTTCCGAACACAGGATGATTCTCGAATGTACGCTGTGCATGCTCTATTTTCCCACCTCTTGTTGCCAGAACGTCTATCTTAGCACCATATTTGTGGGTAAAGACACTTGCCATTTCACTTATGTTTCCCGATGATAATATGTTCAAGACAATAATCACACCAACAAGAGTTGCTAATCGGGGTATGAATCTGGCCCGAATTACTGCTCCAGATGCCCCTCTAGCATAATACACACATGCTACGCCTATAAGCGCTAGCAGAAAAGCGAATACTGCGGTTCTCGAACTACTTAAATATGCCAGATATAATCCAAGTATTATGAGGCACTTTTGCCATGTTGAAAGCTTTAGACCTAACAACCAACGCATCATAAGATAAAGAAGAATTGGTACTATGAACGATGCAAAGTCTTGACTATGATTAAGTATCCCCATAAATAAACCAGCTTCGATATATCCAGTTCCCGATTTTATAAGTAATGCACTAAACATTACAATAACAGCCCAGACAGTGTAGAACCAGGATGTTATGTAGGGCAAACTCAAGTCGGCTGAACCTAGTGCATACATTGCTCCTAAGGCTCCGATCGCAAATGTAAACAATTTAAAAAGTGACATCTCCGGATTCGCTCCTGCAATGGCAGAAGTTATACCTTCCACACCAATAAAAAATACTAGTGGTAATAGCCAAGCAATATTTTGTTTTTGTCTTGTGTCGGCTGCTTTATGACTATGTATGATAGCAGAGGACGAAGCTGTTAAAAGGACTATCCACTTGGCTGCACTATTGAATGCAACAGGAAAATAGTTGTAATTCAGATAGCTCATAAGTGAAACCAAGGTCATTGCTTGGATGGCACACTTTGAATTTCGCATTGACCAAATCAACAACCCAAAGCCTGTTATTAGACTGGCTGGTTGACCAAATCTCTGGAATGCAATAACTAAAACAACGCCTAGTGCTTCACGCCAAAGAAAGATTGGATAGAATGAATCGAGCGAAGTTATTGATCTACTGGATAAATACTTATTCATTTGCCAATGCACTTCAAAAAAGCTTCTTCATAGTAATCTATTACATTATCAAGAGTGTAGGGCTGCCAACTATCTGCCGGAGGAGTAATTCCTTTTCCATTCAGAACCATCAACATACCCTCCGCTAGTGCTGTTACATTGTCCGGATCAACCAATATACCAAAACGACCGTTTTGTAATATCTCGGGAGGTCCTGAAGGGCAATTGGTTGAAACTATTGGAACACCACATGCAAGCGCTTCAACCAATACAACAGAGAATGATTCACAGTGAGAAGAGATAACAAATATATCTGCTTTATTCAACTCCGCAGGTAGATTAACAGTATATCCAGGAAATGATATACTCTCAGATGTGCCAAGTTGCTTTGCAAGGGCTTTTAGTCTTTCTGTTTCAGATCCCTCGCCGAATATTATCAATCTGCTATCAATCTGCTCTCTGAGCTCAGAGAAACTTTTTATCAATACATCGTAACCTTTAAATGGAACATGTGCACCTGCAGCCACAATAACGGGAGTCGTCTTATTTATCAGCCAGGGATGCTTCGGTTCTTCCTCTCTCTTTTCAATGAAACAATCATCAACAACCGGGTTATATACCACGGAAATTTTTGTATGAGGAAAAGTACCTGCCTTTACCAGAGCGTCAGAAACACCTTGCGAAACCACCATAACATGATCTGCCTGATTATTTGCCCAATTTGTTGCCCATTTAGCAATCCAACTATACTTATATGCAATCTTAGACTTCGATTGGTTCATACCTATACCGCTGGTATGCACTACTGGTAATAGGTGAGGTTGCTGAGAATGCGACATCAATCTTACAGCAAGAGCACAAGCGGGTTCATAATTACTGGACATTGGCATAACAATATCTGGTCGAAAATTCCACATATAGCTTGCTAGCGCAAGTATATTCCTCGAAGCTTTTTGTTGTGGAAGATGAATCATCTGCACAGAATCTGGTAAAACAAATGGAGATAAGTCAGGGCGTTCACGCTGGATTTTCTCGTGATAGGCTGATACAACAACATGCACATCATGACCACGTTGTGACAATCCTTTTGCTACCAATGAAGTAACATATTGTGCACCTAGTCTATACATGTCTTGAATAACTAAAGAGATTTTAAGCCTATTCATGTTTCTGATTCTCCTGCTACAGAATGAAAACTGGAATGGACATATTGTGGAGATTATTAGTCTGCGCTTAATATATCTTTCTACCCTTCCCTATACTGGTATTGGTTCAGTCGACCACTCACCCGTCTGTATATCCCAATACCTGATGGGCCTACAGGGAATACCCACAGCTAAACAATAAGGTGGAATGTCATTTACAACCACGCTTCCAGCACCTATCACAGACTTATTACCTATGGTTACACCCCCGACAATGTTACAACCCGCGCCAACCCATACTCCATCTTCTATGGAAATAGGAAGACAGTATCCTCGACCAGCTGAGTGTTTACCAACCATATCTATCTCATGCGTACCTGTAAGAACGTTAGTTCTTGGTGCAATGTCTACATTAGAGCCTATCTTAACAGGACCTTCAGATGAACCCGCTATGTAGACATCATGACCGATAAAGGTATCCTCTCCAATGGATATGTCAGAGCCCCAGAATGATGCTGATGACACTATACGAGCATTGGGATGGACATCTAGACCACATGATTTCCATATCCTGGCTTTTAGAGCAAAGCACCGGGAAGGAGGTAGTAGCCTCACAAAAGCATTGGCCAAATAAAGCATCTGGCTCACAGCATTACCCTCAGCACATTAGCTGATTGTTTTAGCGTCGGATAAAACGAGGGCAGCATCAGTATTAGCATTTTTGTTGTGTCATCCATGACGGGTATCCATGTTTGTGAGACGGGAGATGTGAAGGGTTAAGGGTGAAAGTTTTGCTCCTTACACTTTACTCTTTACACCTTACCCTTCACGTCTTACCTCTTACGTCTATTCCACCTCTGTTATTGATGTTGTTTGTTCCTGCTTGCTGTGTTTGTTCCATTTAGGAAGATCATAATCCTCAGATGCATAATAATCATATCCGCGCGGATTCATGTTAAACCGGTTGATCACATAGCCAATCAATGGAGCATGGACCTTAGTTAGCATTCGGAAACCTTCGTCCAGTCTCTTCTTTAGGGTATGGTCAATCGAAGCAACTAACAGAACGCCATCTACCAGCCTGGATATAATCTGCATATCCGAAAGCCCAGCACAAGGCGGGCAGTCCAGGATGACCATATCGTATTCATTGGCCAGCTTGTTCATTATCTCACGGCTTACCCTGGAGTTCAGGAACTCTGAGGGGTTGGCTGGGAGAGGGCCAGCTGGCAGGCAGAACAGGTTGGGCATGCTGGTGGGTATTATGGCTTCTTCTACTGAAGCTTCACCAGCTAACACATATGACAGTCCCAGGTCTGTTGGAGCTTTAATCCATTTGTAGAGTGACGGCCTCCGGAAGTCGCAGTCTATTATCAATACTTTCTTGCTGTCCATGGCTACAGTAATAGCCAGACACAGACTTGTTGTAGATTTTCCCTCTCCATGTCCTGGGCTGCTTATAGCCAGTAGCTTCGGAGCACCATTTGGGTCGGAGTAGTATATGCTATTGCGCAGGATTCTGAATGCTTCAAGGAAATTAGAGTGATCTTCAGTATCCACAAGCCTGGTGAATGGATTTGTAAGGCCCTTGACCCTTGGTATGACTGCCATCGGATCTTCGCCGGTGAGCCGCATCATCCGGGTTTCATCCCGTACTTTCTTGTCCAGCTTCTCAGCTATCAGAATGGACCCAGCTGCCAGCAATAATGCAATGATTGCCAGTTGGGGAATCTTTTTACGTTTGTTATTCACTGCGGCAATTGGCGCCCATGCATTGGCTACAAAGAGTGCACCGGGAATCGTAGACTTTTCATTTACCAGCAGTGCATATTTCTTATCTGAATAATTCTCGTAAAGTTTATTCAGGAAAGCAACTTTCTGTGCCAGGATTGAATACTGGCGTTCCTTCTCCGGCATGGCAACCAATTGCTGGCTGCGTTTGGACTTCACATTTGATAGCGCTCTTAACCTGGCTGTTGCAGCGGTATTTTCTATAGTTGCAGCTATGTATTGATCCAGATATGGGTTGCGGTTCAGTGTCTTGGATGGTATAGTCTGCTTTGAGAATCCCTGCATCTGCTGTTGGACTGCTGCAATCTGCGAATCTATTCTCTGCACCTCATTTGATTGAGGAGTGTAATCTTGCAGAAGAACAACCCTCTGAATGTTTAGTCTATTCAGGTTAGATTCCGCTTCTTTGTATAATGGGTTATCTACTATGGTATGGCCTTGCTGAACCTCATTGCCATCTGATTTCAACTGCTCTCTCAGTAAGGCAACTCTTTGGCTGGATGCGGCTTGCTCAATACGGGCTTTATCATATTCCATTTCAAGAGCAGTAACATCACCCGAAGCTTGCGATAATTGGGATTCAGGAGTGACCATATTGTTGGAACTCTTGAACTGTGCCAATTCTTTCTGCGCTGTAGCGAGCTGCACACTTATTTTGTCCAGCTCTTTCTCGACGTACTCACGCCCCTGTTTTGTTGCCTGGATTGTATAGCCCCGGTCTCTTTCTAAATAAGTTCTGGCAATAGTGTTTGAGATATTGGCAGCAATCTGGGGATCATATGCTTTAGTATTGATTGCAACAAGGTCAGAGCCTTCGGGGTTCTCTATGGTCAAAGCCCATTCTGGGAACAAAGCTCCCTGCCAGGCAAACTCATCACCAAATCCCTGGCGCATGTTGTCGTAGCCCAGTTTGTTAATGACATCATACTGCATATCCGGACTTCTGAGAACCTCTACCTGACCTACGAGTGAACGCGATTTGGCAAGGTTGATTAGTTCATCAACATTCCTGGTCTCTTCGGTTCCACCAGTAGTGCCGCTCCTCATGCGGTCGGAAGAGACTAAAATCCAGGCGGTGGATTCATACAACGGCTTTTCTATCCATAACACGTAGACACCAACAGCCATCACAACAAATGCCACAATCGCTGCCAGCCACCACCGTCGGCGGAGAACATGCCAGACAACACTGATGTCAAAATCATTGCTCTGTTGTTGTCCGGTTGAGCCGTAATACGCAGCCATATCAGTCTGCGCAATACCTGCGGATGTTTGTATACCTGTTTCTTGTTCGCTTCCTACAATACTCTTCATAATGTCCTTATACCCGATAATCCATTATTTGATATGCATCCCTGCAACATTAATACTAGCACGCATTATTCATGATTGACTCGCTTTCGCCCCTACTGCCAGTCGAAAGCAGAGTTTGGTGAATAATGCGCGTTAACTGTCATATATCAAACAGTGTTCTTGTTCCTTGAACTGTTATAAACAATACAATAAAACCTGTGGCACTACATCAATACTATACGGCATTTATTACCATATGATTCCATATTAAACAAATCCAGCCATTATACAGGCGAATTATACCATACGCCCAACAACTCATACTTTGCATTATGGCATTTACTACTCAATTACTTAGGGTAGTGGGTGAGTATAGACAGAGCAATTCCGCAATACCTGTTCCCTTTACAAAACCTCTACACTCATCCTGGTCAGTCCATTATTAATAGTTAAAGTCATCGGATAAAAGCAAGTCATGTTGAAATCACCGGTTCTGGAGTTGTAGGCTCCCCATCCGTATCTGAAGATTGTTTTGCTGTAGGTTCCATTCCACCAGAATCCTCCGATTCGCAGTCCCGGGGTCAGTTTGGCCTTGATCGTATGCAGTTGGACTTCTTCGGCATCATTTTCTATCCAGATTTCAAATCGTCTTCCTACTCGTTCTACACTCTTCATCCTGATGTGTTGATTGGGGAGGTCGGACTTGAAAACCATTTGGTTGTAACCCTTATTCAAGTCTGCGAATAATATTGCTGCATTCTTTTCTCTGATTGTCCGGAATCCGGTTATGGCTCCTCCGGTTTGGAGGTCTGTATCTTTTATATATGAAGGCAAGTTTGCCTGCCAGAGTATTCCAGCGTAGTCTGGTTGATCACTGTATGCAGTCAAATCGAATCCTGCCAGCTCATATAGGGCAGATTCAGGTGTAAGGGAAATACCGGCCATTATGTTCTGGCTGCTTTTGATTTTTAGGAAGACTTTTGGTTCGTTGTCGAATGGATATTCAAACTCTACGTCTTTTTCCGGCACAATGGTTTCATAATTGTATCGCCTGATATAGTTGAAACCTCTGGATTTCATGAACCAGAACTGGTGCTTCTTCTCTGCATACATTACCATCGGCTGATATGGCTGGTCTTTTCCTTTGCCTATGGCGTCCGGTATGTGGTCTTCGGAGTAGTAGATAAACTCCGAACTGTCTTTGATATTCTCTCGGTGCCAGTCTGCAAAATCGGTCATGCTCAATGGTTTTGCACCCAGACGAAGAGATGTTTCTATCTGGGTGAGGAATGTCTCCGTATTGGATGGGTTGAAAGTTGGGAACTGATCGTAATAACCGGGTACATCCGGACCTTCGTCCATCCACATTGCTTCAAGTTGAAGCGGGATGTGCACGAACTTATTGTAAGCAGTCTGCTTTGCATATTCTTCCAGTACAAGCCGGTGGAAATCGTATTTATCCAGCCCTTCGCTTCGATTAGTCATCTCAAGAGAGTTCAAACAGTATCCTGGTTGTCCCATTCTGGCCTGGGCCTCTACGCTTGTGGCAATGACAGGGGAGAATGGCCCCCAGTGTATCGCCAGCACGCTCTTATCGTCTATTTCCTGTTCAGGAACAGCATGGTTTGTGCGGTTTATATAGAACGGATGGGGCAGGGAGCCTTTGTGGTTGATACCTTCGCAGAAATAGTTCCAACAATAACCCCACGACACATCCAGGCCAACCTCGCGCATCGCTCTCTGGGTGTCAGCACTGCCCCAGGGAGTAGCCAGTATGCGAGTGTCCTGGCCGATGGCTTCATCGTAATAACCTTTCAGATAACTGAGCATAGTTAGTATCTCGCTGTATTCCATATCATGCAGCGATCTGAACTGTGCTTCTGGCTCCTTTGAAACATATCCATCCGCAGGTCTGGTTAATCCACATGCCTCAACCCAGCCCTGATACTTCTCAGTATGACCATAGAATGCACTCTCGGAGGCTATCGCACTCTCCATTATGGCTACAGAATCTCCATAATCCCGATGGAATCTGCTGAGCGTTTCTTTATGCTCATTTAATGCTGCATAACTGCAAAGCCAGGTCACTGGCACATTATAGATAAGGTGACAGAACCGGTGGATTTTCTCAATAGCTTCGTATTCCTGATGCAATCCAACAGGATCATTGGTCACTAGCATTTCCGGATGAGTGGATGATAAATGCACAGCAACGGTAAGGAAAAGATTTTGCGGTTTAAGGTCTAGCGTCATTATGTTCTCCAAGCCTGTATGGATCAATCAGATTGTCTATGGATAGTATTCAATTTTGTCTGTTGATTTTCCTTGCTAAACATATCCTATTGTTATGTCGATAGGTAGATAAGGACTGTGGCAAGAGCTTTCTCGATATGTTGTATCGATGGGTTCACCACAGACTCAACGAAAGCGGCTGAAAGCCATTTTCACAGGGAGAATCGATAATGATTCGGTCACTTTACTCTGCTGCGAGCGGTATGGTTGCTCAATCTCTTAAGCAGGATATTATTGCAAATAACATTGCTAACGCCCAAACCCCGGGATTTAAAAGGAGCAGAGTAGTCTCTGAGTCATTTGCCGAGGTTATGAATAAAGAAAATATTAATTTTCCGGACTTGGACCGTCCAGCTTACCCGGACTCACCACTGAATCCAACGCTTGTACAAGCCAAGGACAATATTGATTTTAGCCAGGGATCAATTCAGATGACCGGGAAACCTGAAGACCTTGCAATAACCGGTAAAGGATATTTCAATGTAGATACCGGTCAAGGGGTCAGATATACACGTGCAGGGGATTTTAGGCTTGATAAAGACAGGTATCTCTGCACTCAGGCAGGCGAAAAAGTATTGGGTGAAAAGGGACCTATCAAGATCCCTGATGCCCAGTGGCAGATAGATGATGATGGTTCGGTGGTTTCAGCCGGCCAAACAATAGATAAACTCAAAATAACGGGTGGGGATGCTAAGGATACTCGCATCTTACAGGGTAGCCTGGAAGGTTCGAATGTGAGTATAATCCGCGAGATGGTTGGAATGATTGCCAACATGCGGGCCTATGAGGCAAACCAAAAAGTTATTACTTCATCCGACGAGACCCTTGGCAAAGCAGTCTCTGAAGTCGGAAAAGTTGCATAGGGAGGACTCTGAATGATACGCAGCCTTTTTACCGCGATTACGGGAATGGAAGCTCAACAGACAAATATGGACGTTACAGCCAACAACCTGGCTAACGTTAACACTACCGGATTCAAAAGCAGTCGTGCAGATTTTCAAGACCTGCTCTACCAGACGGTGAGGGCAGCCGGATCCTCACAAGCTCAGGGAGTTCAGGTGCCAACCGGTATTCAAATCGGACTTGGAACCAGAATGGCGGCTACTCAGAAGATATTCTCTCAGGGAGGATTTCAGGAAACCGACAACCCTTACGATATGGTAATCGAGGGTGAGGGATTCTTCCAGGTTAAGATGGCTACCGGTGAAACTGCCTATACCCGTGATGGACACTTTGTGAAAGGCAGCGACGGACGTTTGGTTACATCAGATGGTTATCTGTTGGATCCTCCTATTACAGTTCCCACAGATGCTACGGACATAACCATTGGAGAAGATGGAACAGTATCCGCCAAAACCGGCGGCGCAACGACATCAGAGTCAATCGGACAGTTGGAACTGGTAAGGTTCTCAAACCAGGCTGGCCTGGACAGTGTAGGGCGCAACCTCTATAGAGCATGCCCGGCATCAGGTGATCCTATAACAGGTGAACCAGGTAAAACAGGATTTGGAACCATCAGGCAGAGTATGCTGGAGATGTCGAATGTGAGTGTCGTAAAAGAGATGGTGAACATGATACTTGCTCAACGCGCTTATGAAGTCAACTCCAAGTGCATTACAACTTCTGATGAAATGATGAATATTGCCAACAGCCTTCGCAGGTAGGTTATGATATGAAACGCATTCTTGGTCTCCTGGTTGTTACTATTTTAGTTTGGTCGTGCTCATATGCATTTGCGGGTCAGGCCAAAGTCAGTCTTAAAGGACAAGTTCAGGTGAAATCTGAAGGTATGGTCCATCTGAGTGATATTGCCAGTGTGCAAGGAACCCCAGCGCAGAAGCGTGCACTCGGTGATGTAGTCGTCTTGATTGCCCCAAAACCGGGCTGTACCAAGATAATTGGTGCTGATTATGTTCAGCGCAAATTAGACTCAGTTCGATTCAAGGATGTGCAGCTTGACGGAGCAGCCGAGGTATCAGTCGAAGGCGAGTGTGTACGCATTGAATCTGCAGACCTGCTGGAACAGGCAAAATCATACCTTACTGGTCTCCTTCCAGTGTTGTCTACCGGGACATACAGTGTATCTGTGGTCAAAGAACCAGAGGAATTGATAATTCCGGTCGGATCC
Organism: Abditibacteriota bacterium; assembly: GCA_942493375.1. GTDB lineage: Bacteria > Armatimonadota > UBA5829 > UBA5829 > UBA5829. Next base: position 4,230,298 of record OW818698.1, read on the forward strand.
AAAGTTGAAATACTCCCCCGATTGATGTTTAGTGAACCCAAGACAGGTCCCAATTACATATTGCTTGATGCGAAAGTCGATGGCAAGGTAATGGGAACCGCAAGGGCCACTCTTAGGGCTGTAGTAATGGTTGAAGCATTGACTTCCTCAGCTACTATTCGAAAAGGTGAAGTTATAAGCACTCGAAACACTTCACTAAGACAGGTTGAGGCTGCAAATGGTAAGGAATACCTCAATGCCGATTTATTTGCAGGACAGGAACCTGTTGTCAGCAGCAGGACAATAATGCCTGGATCGGTAATTTGCGGCAGTGATGTAACTAGTCAATTGGCTGTAAAAAAAGGTGATGTTGTCACGCTGATAGTCAGATGTGGCAGTGTGAAACTGGCCACCTCTGCGGAAGCCAAAGAGGGTGGATGCCGGGGGGACAATATTTCGGTCAGGTCTGATATATCGACTGCTGATGTGAGAGCTAAGATTGTTGAACCAGGAATAGTTGAGATCAAGAGGTAGAGTGATATGAGAATATATATATATATGACAAGTTTAGTCGTGTTGATTGGATTATTGTTATGCACGACTCCGATATTTTTATCTGCCGAGTCTCTTTGGGCTTCTGAAAAGACCAAGACAGGTTATGAGGACAAGAAGGCGTCCAAAGTAGGTGATGTTGTAACGGTGCTTATAGTCGAAACGGCATCATCCTCTCAATCTGCGTCAACCGATGCCAAAAAGAGCAGCAGTTTTGACTCACCTGTGGGACTAGGTCCTTTGCTCAAACAGCTTCCAGCACTCCAGTTCACAAATGGCGATACCCTGAAGGGTTCAGGTAATACTAATCGCACCAGTACTCTATCAGCATCTATGACTGTCAAAGTCGTAAGTCTTGATGAAGCAGGCAACCTGAAAATTGAAGGAAGCCGTGAAGTCCAGACAAATGGTGAGAAGGCAACAATACGCCTTAGCGGTACAATCAGACCTCAAGATGTCTCTCAGGAAAACACTGTGATGTCGACCTATGTTGCAGACGCCAAGATCCAATATGATGGAAAAGGTACCATAGGCAGTCGCCAAAAGGAAGGCATTATTCAGAGACTGTTCAAATTGTTCTTCTGATAAGCAACCATGAAGAATGCGGAATAACAGGAATTTACGTATCTAGCGTAGTATAAGGACAATAGGACTAAAAGCCATATAAGACAATGATGTCTTATGTGGCTTGTGTATTTGAGGTGGCATATCCGTGCGGAACATAGGCATAATGATTCTGTTTGTTGTTGTAGCACTAACTGTTGCTGCACTCGACGTGTCTGCGTCCACCATTCACCAGGCCTCGGCTAAAGGTGATCTCCTCCTGGTTAAAACGCTTATAAAGAATACACCATCATTGGTATCAGAACGAGATGAGAGTGATGTAACACCTCTGCATCTTGCTTGTTTATACGGTCGGCTTTTGGTTGTCAGATTTCTTCTATCTGCAGGAGCGCCAATTGATGCAGTGACAAAGAATGGGAACACACCCCTGTTATGGGCAGCTTGGCGCAAACACACCCCGGTAGTGAAGATTCTGCTATCCAAAGGCGCCAATGTTAATACGAAGTCTCGTGTAGGTATGACTCCGCTGCACTTTGCTGTCCAGAATGGGGATAAGGTGATGGCTGAGTTATTGCTGAATAATGGGGCTGATATATCTGCAAAAGATAGCCTCGGCCAAACAGCTATTGATCTGGCGCGAAAGAGTAAAACCGCAACTTTGATAGCTCTCTTCAAAAAGGTATCTGAGCCTAATATTGATGAAACTAAACAAACGGAGATTGCAAAGAATACTCCAAAAATACCAGTTCCAGTTGTAGCAAAATTGCCTGTATTGAATATTAAACCTGCGGTGACAAAACCTACTGCCATAGCTCAACCAGTAAAACAACCCAAACCAGTTGTATCCAAGCCTATCGAGATAGCAATTGTTCCTAAACGTATTCCTGTTAAACCAGTTAAACCAGTGATACATCGTAGTGCAAAACCCGAACCTAAGGTTGTATTGACTCGAAGTATAATACTTGCCGTTCTTGCTGCTGCCAAAGATGAAAAGCCAGCTTCGCTCAAATTTGTTCTGGACCGCAAACCGGGTCTGCGCAGTGCAATAGACCGCAATGGTGCAACGCTTTTGCACTGGTTGGCAGAAGCCGACTGGCCTGAAGGTATCGAGATGTTCGTCAAAGCCGGGGGGAATATCAATGCTCGAAAAACCAATGGTGTGACTCCACTGCAGGTAGCAGCTGCTCTTGGTAAGATCAAGGCACTAGACACTTTGATTGGATTGGGTGCCAAACCCAGTTTAGAGGATTCTAAAGGCAGAACCGCACTCTCTATTGCACAAGAACGAGGCCAGGAAGAGGCATCTGATCTGCTGATGAATAAGCCTTAAACGAACAAAGGGCGGAGTAAAAACTCCGCCCAATTATTCCAGCAGTCGACCAAGGTTATATTGTTTTTGACTTGGCCGGTCGGCCCCTCTTTTTCTTGACCACCAATGGGGCCAAAGTCAACTCCCTGATCCTGCGAGATCTATAGTTCCGCTCATACCGGGTAAATTGCTGATCGACTTCTTCCCTCAGATAACGCGAATCCGCGTCCTCATGTTCCTCTTCGGGTTCAATCTCTACGTCCTCTATCCGGTTTTGATATTCTGTTGTCTCTTCGCAGGCATCGGGAGCAACAATGATATTTGTTTTCTTTTCAGCCAAAATCGTCGCCTCCCTTTGCGTTTTTAGTGTTTCTATACAGCAAAGCAATACTAGCAGCTTCGCCAAACCTCACCATTATATATATTATAGCCCAAAAAAACAAGAATTATAGCCACTGATGCAAAAATAGTTGAGATATTTTTATTTCTACTTGCCTGAGCTTGTATAAGCAGACTCAAAATACAGTTTCAGTCAGTTTATATGGAATAGAACACTATACCCATGTTCACTATTAAATATTCACCTCGATGGTAGGCCAGCCAACTGTTGCTGTGAGGATATCCGATCTGGAAACCATGCTGGACCGGATTCAGAAATCAGTAAGGATAAGTCTAAGCACTCTAGCCAATGGGAAATATCTCACTAATCTGATATGGGAAGCACAGATTCGCATCCATATGATGGTGGATATCTGCAGTTTGGGATGTATTGCAGGAAGATGGCAGTGGGTTCAGTGCAAAAAGCAAGCCTGAAAAGTGGCTGGTAGACTGGACACGTGAAAGCCCATCGACAGAGGGATTTACACCCTACACAGTGCGTGGTCCTCAGTTCAAGATGCAGAAGGTGAGTACTTTGTGGCTTTGGACTCAGGTAATAGGATTTCAGTATCTAGTAATGCGAAAGCATACCCATATTGTGGTGCAGGCTTCCAGCCTGCCATCCTCCCGGGATTCATCAGGATGACAGGCATGTAACCAGTGAATTGTATTGAGGCTGCGCTACAGATACTATTGTTTTGCGGCTTCGGTCAATTCTGAGTAAATATCTTTACCCACCATTCCACTCCAATGGTCTATTATCTTCCTCCAGACCGGACCGGGTTGCCCATCGCCTACTGGTCTGCCATTGAACTTGGTTACAGGGCCCAGGCAGTATGGGGTTGTAGGAACCCAGGCCTCATCCGCATTGACCACATCATAGGTCTGTATGTCGTCCTCTATAAATGGTATCCCAATCTCCTCCAGGATCTCTGTGAGTGTCTGGAGGCTGATGCCCCACAATATGTTGTTACGTTTTGGAGATATGACTTTACCATCCCGGTAGATTACAAAGTTCGATCCGCCGGTTTCAGTGAGGTTTCCAAACGAATCGAGATAGATCGGCATAGCTTTGGGATCGGCCAGATGTATCTCCTGTTCTCCAATCCACATATGTAATCTATTGCGATGTTTAATCTTGGAGGACAGACTCTGAGGGACACAGTGCCTTGGTGCAGGGGTCATACAGTGTATGCCAGTTGTAAAATAAGTCCCCCAAATTTCGAAAGGCATAGGATATGCATGCATTACCCACGTAGGCTTCAGATTTGGCGATATTCCTGCACCGCCTGCATATATTGCATTCTCACCGGCAGTTGCATAATATACCAGGCCTATTTCTCTGCCTTCCCACAAACGTCCATTGTGTTCGAGTATCTTCTTTGAAGCTTCCATAGTTTCTTCTGCTGAAATTGGTGGATTGATCCATGCATACTTGCACGACCGATAGAACCTTGCTACGTGGTCTTCAAGACGAAATGGTTTCTGGTGGAATGTCCGCAGAAAATCAGTCACCGAAGCTCCCAGTACGACTCCAAGATCGAAGATATTTACTTTGCATTCGCAAGCAGGTATGAACTCACCGTTGAGATATGCGATTGGTGTGTTTTGGTCCATATTAGTTCTCCTGATAATAATCTGCTGGTGTGATATTTTACTATATTGACGGTAATAGTTCAGAGTTGCGCGAATTTGTCATCCTGAGGAACGAAGGATCTGCTTTTTCCGGATGTAAAGCAGATCCTTGTTCCTCAGGATGACAATGCTCCCGTATTACTGAGCTGTGACTATTTACTGTTGATCTGTCCATGGCCATAAAGTAGGGATGTTTAGATGCACCGCTCCTTGCTGGCCCAGTGCCTCAGGTCCAATTGGTGGAACTGGAGACATTTCCATACTCAATCTTTTCTGATTTCCGGTAATATGTGCTTTTGCTTGCGGTTGTCCACTGACAGTATTTCCAAATATGTGGACAACAGGACCTTTATTGCCGATTCCAATAGGTTTGGCTTTTACCGGAATTATGCTGTTGCGATAAATATGGATGTCTTCAACATTGTCTGCAACATCCACTTCATATTCACCTTCAACTTTGCAATTGGAACCAATCACGTTGGATTCCAGCAGCACTCTGTCTCCACCTTCACGGACTATATCCCGAAAGTGGACTCCCTGAGCGTGATTAGACAGTATCTTGTTACCACGAATCACATGGTCTGTATCCCGTTCACCTACGGAAATGCCTTGTTTGCCATTGTTTTCGAACCTGTTGTTTGTACATAATGAGTTAGTCGTCCGCAGGCAATAGAACAGGCCACACCCTCCATTATTATATACATAGTTGCTGTCCATTATATATCTTACGGTTCCGCTGCCCGGATGTAGTCCGCCTCCGGTGTTGTCGTGTATGTTGCATTTCTTAATGAATACGTCCACACACTGCTGAAAGCTAATAGCATCCCCTTTGAAATTGCGCACTTCAACTTCATTGATATGCATATTGCGGCATTTCAATAGGAATATCCCGCCTGCACGGCATCCATTAATGGTAAATGATTCTTCAGAGTTGCCGTCAAGGACGATATTTTCTACCGATGCATTCATTACATCTTCTGCTTCAATGATGGAGAAGACACGAGTTACTTTGGCGTTTAAAGTGGGGTTGTAATCGTGATTGAGGAATCGGTCGATGAAAATAGTGTCACCGCACTTGGCTGTGATCGTGGCGACAGTGTTATAGAATCCAACGGAAGCGTCGTCTTCAATATGTATGCCGTCCCCAACTTCGAATCCATCTGCGCAGGTCAAAGGTAGCTCGTAGTGGCCATATCCAATATACCTGGACAGGCCAGTGTTGATGCTGGGAAGTCGAGTTATAATGGCTCCAGTTTCCCCGGTCAGTCGTACATTATCTTTTAGCCGTATAGCATTGCGCTGAATATATTCACCTGGATGGACGAAAACAATTCCACCACCTTCAGCTGTAACAATATCAATTGCGTTCTGTATTGATGCCCCCGGATTAATGTGTATCTCTCTATTCACTACTGCACCTCTCGTATAGATGTAGAAAGTTGCTAACGCACATTATTTACGTGACTCTGCTTTCGACCGATAGTAGAAGTGAAAGCGAGGCAATCATGAATATTGCGTGCTAAAGTATACCATAAGGGTATAGGTTACTAGAATTCTTATGTTTGGTTTAGTAATGTATGCATATGGGAACTATCTCAAAGGTGGCAATAGGATTTATGTTTGTCTTGCCATCTGCAAGTACGGTCCGAAATACGGCTTGCAGGTGTTGCATTAATAAAAACATAATAGATGAAATATTTAACCGAACGGTAATATTGCTGAAAGACTAACGTCACTACATATTGACAGGGAAATAGATATTGTGTTAGCATTTCCCGAATGATCTTTCACTACATTTGTAGCGCAGCGCGGAAGGAGGTGTTATCCTTGATAAGCTGTGAGGGCTGCAGGTGGGAGATATATGACAGAGATCTGAAGAGAGAGTGGTCTGGAAGAACTGGCAGGTAACATGGACACTGTCCGGATATCCGGATTCCTCGAACTGAAATGGTCCTGTCCAACTAAGTTCAAGGAGAACAAAAATGAAAAAGCTTACGTTTCTTTTGATTGCCGCGATTCTGCTTGTAGCAGTTCCGGTTTTCGCACAGGACGGCTTCAAAGATGTCCCGGATGATCACTGGGCATATGATGCAGTTTCCAAACTGCAGGCCGCCGGTATGGTTCAGGGATATCCTGGTGGTCTCTTCATGGGTAAGAGAACACTCACTCGCTACGAGTTTGCCATGGTTATTCAGAATATCTATGAAAAACTCAAATCCGAGATCCCTACTGCCGTAACTACAACCACAACCACAGCTGCTCCGGTTGACCTGAGCAACTATGTAACAAAGGGTGACCTGAACAACATGCTGGCAGCTTATGGCAGCAAGTTCGACGGTTTCGCAACCAAAGCTGACGTTGATGCAGCTATGGCCAAAATGGGTGCCGACATCAAAGCTCTGGGCGCAGAGTTCCGCAAAGAACTTGACAGCCTCGGAGTCCGCGTATCTGATCTCGATGCAAAAGTCAATGATCTGGCCGCTACAGTTGCTATGATCAAGGCTGAGCAGGATCGAGTTAAGATCACCGGCACACTCAACACCTACACCAAAGTAGTCAACAGCACTTCCAAGTTCCCTGGTACAGTGGACATCACTGACACCAACGGAAGAACTGCTAATCCTGATGACAACATGTTCCGTTCAGTAGGATTCTTCACCGACTTCGATCTGTCCATCAAGGGCAAAGTCAGCGAGAATACTTCCATATCGGCTCTGTTGAATATGGGCAACTATCTTGGTTACCTCGGACAGGTAGATAGCTTCAATTATGGCAGCATTGCTCGCAATGCTACCAATGATTATGCTTATGGCCTTACATCAGCTAGAACCTCTACAACTGGGTTCTTTGACGATGTCTTCCCTTACTACCTGAACCTCGAAACCAAAACTAACTTCGGCGATCTGACCATTGGTCGTTTCCCGATCCAGATCTCTCGTTACACTTTGAAAAAAGTTGACGTAGATGACTATACAGACAATATTAAGACCGACGATGGCAACTATCCAATCGACGGTTTCAAACTGAAGTCTACTTATGGTGGAGTTGACATTCTGGGTTACGTTGGTAAAACAGATAACAACAAATACCTTGAGAATGGTCTGACCACATTCTTCATGACCGGTGGTCTTCTTGATGGCGTCGTGACCGAGTGGCCACAGAAGTCATTCACCCAGACTGCTGGTGTTAACGTTGGCGTTGGCCTTCCTATGGATGGCAGAATTGGCCTCACCTACACCCGCAACTGGTCAGAAAAGTCTTGGGTTAACGGCGCTCGCAACCAGGACGAAATCATGGGTGCTGATCTCACAATGCCTCTGCCTTGGCTAGAGGGTACCGGTTTGACAGCTTCCGCAGGCATCAGCAATCACATTGCTGAAGTCGGCACAATCGAGAAACTCGATTGGAGAAATGGTATCTACGATGTTAAGCTAGCCCTGCCTGTTGGTCCTGTTGCCGTAGGCGTAGGATACAAGAGAATCGGCGAGAACTACGTTGCTCCAGGCGATTGGGGTAAGATCGGTCGCTGGCAGAACCCAAGAATGATCAAGGGTTTCTATGGTGACATCAATTATTCAGTCCTTGACAACGTAAAATTGAGTCTCGGTGGCGAAATGTACAAGTTCACCGACAACAAGAATGGTCTCACAAAAGACGACAAGACCAACCGGTTCACCGGTGGACTTGAGTGGAAGATGTCCGATGCTAACGCTCTCGGACTCGACGTTGAGTGGATCGTTTACGACTGGGCAAGAGCTGCCAATTTCGCCGGCGACAATGCAACTGAGAAGTACATTACTCTTGGTTGGAACCACAAGCTGAACGACGATACAGCCATCAAGGCTGGCTATCAGCTGATCAGCTATGACAAGGGATGGGGTGGATCAACTGGTCCTTCCAACATTCCTTATGCCAACGACTACAGCGGTGGTCTCGGCGTGGTTCAGCTCGGTGTGAGCTTCTAATCACAAAAAAGAAGAGCCCCCGGATTCGTCCGGGGGCTTTTTTGTGTCTGCAATCCTCTTATTCACTCCTTTCACCAATTACAAAATTAGCATTAAGATTGAATGATAAGGATCTATTCGGGAATAATTCATGCAGGTGACTAACCCGCTTTATTCACCAAGCTTCGCTTTTGGCCGGCAGTAGGGACAAAAGCTGAGTCAATCATGAATAATGCGGGCTACTGGTAAAGTGTGGAAACGAGGTATACTTGTGGTATGCAGCTTGTATATAAGGCTGTTTGATATGGAATTAATGAAGTATAAAGGAGTTCTCTGATGAAAAGTAGGCTGTTAATTGGTTTTGTGGTCGTTCTCACAGCGATGTGCTCGGGAGTTTCTTTTGCGGGAAGCATTGCTACGCCTCCTCAGATTATGATGCCATATGGTTCTGATGTAGTCACTGAGGTTTATATAAGTGATGATGATTTATTGAAAGTAATCAAAGGTTTTGTACCAATGATAGGCGATTTGGCCAAAGGTGGACTGCGGCAGAATGTTGAAGCAGTTGTCGGACAGCAGGCTGGAACTCAAGGACCAAATGTTTCCGCTGTTCTTGATACTTTAGACCTTAAGCCCCTGTCCGAAGCCATCGAGGGTGTGAAGTCAATCCGGATTCTTGTTGCTAATTATCCTGGCAAAGTGCAGAAGAAAGAACTGCTGAGTGCACTGGATTCAGGTGCTAAGAAGATTGGAACGTTCAAAAGAATCATAAGTGATGTTCAGTTTACTAATGGCGTAGTAGCTGTCTATGCTCAGGAACAGAACAAGGGTTATCTTGCTTATATGTATGAACCAAAAAGCAAGACGCTCTATGCTGGTAGGCTTGTTGGATTTTTGGATATTCAAAAGATAATCAGCTGGGGTATGGAACTGGCAACAAAGACAATGACCGCTCCGCCGACTCCTACTGAGACAACGACAGAACCGTCAACAACTCCAGCACCGGAAACTCCCAACTGATTCGTCGAATTTTATGCTTTTTGAGACTTATTGTATGACTATATGCAGAAGGGATAATGAGTAATGTGTGGGATTGTAGGTTACATCGGTAGTGATAATGCTTGTGATGTGCTTATTTCTGGTTTGCGAAAGCTGGAATACCGTGGATATGATTCCGCAGGAATTGCCATATTAAAGGATGCGGTTATCGAAGTGCGCAAGAGTGTTGGTAAGCTCAAAGCGCTGGAAACCGCTGTACAGGGCAATTGTCCGGCAGGAACTATAGGTATTGGGCATACCCGTTGGGCAACGCATGGTAGACCATCCGATGAAAATGCACATCCCCATGCGGATTGCAGCGGAAAACTGAGTGTAGTTCACAATGGAATCATCGAGAACTATGCAGAATTGAAGGCTGATCTCGTTGCTGCAGGCCATACATTCAAATCTGAGACCGATACAGAAGTCATTGCTCATCTGGTGGAGAGCTTCTACCAGGGGGATTTGTGTAGTGCCGTGCGCTTGGCTGCTGCTGAAATGGAGGGTTCATTTGGGCTGGTTGTCATGTGCAGCGATGAACCTGATAAGCTGGTAGCCGCTCGAAGGCACAGCCCTCTGGTTTTGGGTGTAGGAGTAAACGAAAACCTGGTAGCATCTGATGTAAGTGCACTGCTTTCCAAAACAAGAGATGCCATTTATCTGGATGACGATACCTTCGCAGTGTTGACACGCGATGATATCAAACTATACGACCAGTCAGGAAATGAATTAGTAAAAACAATATCCCGTGTTGAGTGGGATGCAGCCATGGCTGAACGCGGTGGATATGAGCATTTCATGCTCAAGGAGATCAACGAACAACCTCGTGCGCTCAGGGAGACCATGCGTGGGAGAATATCTCCTGAGTCTGACAGAATAGAACTGCCGGGCATCAATATATCTGATGAGGATCTGCGTGGCATAAACCGTGTTGTTATGATCGCCTGCGGAACTGCATATCATGCTTCACTTGTTGGCAAACATGCAATAGAGAGCCTATGCAGAATACCTGTTGAAGTTGATATGGCATCTGAAATGAGATACAGGGATCCCATTATCGATGAACGCACCCTGGCAGTTGTGGTCAGTCAGTCCGGTGAAACACTCGACACTAACGTAGGCTTGCGTGAAGCTAAGAGCAAAGGTGCTAAGATTGTCGCAATAACCAATGTTGTGGGAAGCATGTCTGCTCGTGAGGCAGATGGAGTATTGTATACATACGCCGGCCCTGAGATAGCCGTTGCCAGTACAAAAGCCTATACCACACAGCTGATGGTACTATATATGCTTGGCATTTACCTGGCACAAATCCGTGGAAACCTAAGCATAGATGAGTATACCAAGCTTAGGGATACATTGTGGGATCTGCCGGAACAGGCAGAACTGATACTGAATGATACTTCCTCAATACTCAAAGCTGCCGCTAGATACTACTGTTTCAATGGTTTCCTATATATGGGTAGGGGAGTGAACCTTGCCAGTGCTATGGAGGGTGCTCTGAAAGTCAAAGAGATATCCTACATGCATGCTGAAGGATATGCTGCCGGCGAAATGAAACACGGTCCTATCGCAATGATAGACCCCACATTTGCAACTATAGCCATTGCTGCACCTTCCAAAACCTATGACAAAATGCTCAGCAATATCAGAGAAGTCAAAGCACGTGCCGGAGAAGTGATAGCAGTAGCTGGAGTTCACGATGCTACGATATCAGAATATGTAGATATGGTAATCAGAATCCCTCAGACACTGGAATTGTTTTCACCGGTTCTTGTAGCGATTCCACTGCAATTAATGGCTTACCATGTTGCATACAATCGTGGCCCAACCATAGACCAGCCCCGGAACCTGGCAAAAACAGTAACTGTGGAATAGCATATTCCATTTTTAGTAGTAAATAAAAAGCCCGTCAATGCATATAGCATTCGACGGGCTCAATCTTGTATGAAATAGTTTGTGAAAACTAACTGGCAGAATACCAGGAGAATGGGCTCTCTCTGATCACCATTTTAGCGGGATCTTTTGGAGCGTTCTCAAGTAAAACAACCTGGCTGGCATCTTCATTCTCTACCTTGTATCGGCTGGTCTCACCCTCTACAAGAGCACCCTTTGCGATAGAACAAGCCTGCTGGAAGCAGCCCTTGTTTATCAGAATTGGGTGTGATGAACTCAGATTCTGGAATCCAATGTTAGCTTCTGTGAGAAGTTTCTTAACTTCAACGAAAACTTTACCACGAGAATTATCATTCTCAACGGCAACACCTTTGTCCGAAACCTTGCTCATAAGGCCCGAGACTCTTGCGTTCTTACCTATCTTACCCTTGGCCATTTATATCCTCCAACGAAAAACTGATCGACAATATCCTGCGCATATGCGCTAAACAGCAACTAAGTCAAACAATATTATAACACCTAAACGATTATGAACGCAAACACCATATTTTGAAAATCTTACTCTTTGGTATAGCAGGTAGAGAATGCATTAGTACTCAAATGAAGGTATCTACTTCTCAATGTAGAATCATGAAAACCAAGTGATTGAAGTTAACACAGACTTACAACCCGCATTATTCATGACTGACTCAGCTTTTGCCCCTACTGCCGGGCAAAAGCGAAGCTTGGTGAATAAGGCGGGCTAAAGCGCGAACTCTAGAATCGAGGAGTTATACACTATGTTGAATCGCTCAAGTGCTATTTATCTTATTGTTGTATTTATGTTGGCTGCGTGCGTAAATACCTGGGGTTATGGACTCAATGATCCTAATGCACCACTTATTCAGGTTGCTCCGATGAGCGCTGCTCCGACTATTGATGGCAAGATAGGGCAGGATGAGTGGAAAGGCGCTGCAGGCAGCAACGCTATTCACGAGCTTGGTTCGATTGCCATAGCGGCATCTTCTCCGACTTTCTATGTAGGTTACGATGAGTCATATCTCTATATAGCAGCCGTCATTCCGATAATACCGGGGGCTAAACTACAGGCTCAGCGACTCGCTCACGATGGACCTGTCTGGGGTGGTGATGCCATTGAGCTGTTCCTTGACCCAAAACTCAATAACAAGGATTCATACCAGTTCCTGGTGAATCCAGTCGGCTCTATGGCTGAGCTGAAGAATCAGGATATGGAATGGAATGGTGAGTGGTATGCTGCGGCATCCCAGAGTGCGAATTCCTGGAGTGTCGAGATCAGGATTCCTTTCAAGACTTTAGAAATTGATTCGGTAACAGCTGGAATGGTCATTGGTATCAATGTCGGATTTGATATAACCTCTCCGGCTAATCATGCAATCACCTGGGCTCCATTGACTTCCGGTGGCTTCCATCAACCGGATAGGTTTGGCCATCTGGTGTTTACACCTGCTGGACCAGCTGTATTGAGCGCTGGATATGTAGACGAAAAGAACCTGGGGTTCGATATAGATGCTACTAATGGTGCTATATCTTCTACTCTCAAGGTCAGCAAAAATGGAGCCCAATTGGGAACTCAGAATCTAGATGGTTCAGGCAAAATATCCTTTGCACTTCCACTGAAGGATGGAATGCCCGATTACGCGGACTACCAATGGGAATTGAGTGTTCTTAACAAAGATGATGGGAAGACTTTATATCGTCAGTCAGGTATAACCAAAGTCTCCGCAATGCTGCCGGTTGCTATGACCTTGCGCAAATATTTTTTGCAAGGCAAATTGGCTGTTGACATAGATGTATCTGGTTTGAAAATTACCGATCAGCTTATAAAAATCGTCGGAACTATATCTGATCAAACAGGCAAGCAGGCTGCCATAGAACAACTCCAGTTAATATCGAGTCGTACCGGGACCCTGAATTATAATGTTTCTAGTCTGCCCAATACAACACATATATTAAAAATAGAGGCTCTGGATGCAAATGGTGGTGTTCTGGGAGCAAATCAGACTGATTTCACAGTTCCACCCAAACCTGACTGGCTGGGATCGAAAGCCGGCATATCGGATAAAGTACTGGCCCCATGGACGCCTTTGAAAACTCAATCAGTAAATGGCAAGACAGTTGTTTCTCCCTATGGCAGGAATTATACATTTGCTGGTTCACCACTACCTACATCGGTAGTAACTGCAGGTGCTTCTATATTTGCGGGACCATTTGTTATGAGCTTATCGGTCGATGGTAAGAAGACAACACTCAAAGGCCAGCTTAAGGTAGAAAAGAAGACGCCGGCACAGGTTGTGCTACAGGGAACGGCTTCAGCAGGAAGCCTCAAAGTGGATTCCACAGTCACTATCGATTTCGATGGTAACGCATGGGTGAATCTTAATCTGCATGGAAATCAGGATGTCACCATTGACAGCTTTATTATCGAGGCTCCGGTCAAGAAGAAACATGCGATGTACCGATATTACTACCCGGGAGGGTGGGGATCATCAGAAAATGCCAGAGCTCTTGAACCAGGTGGATGGGGAGCGACATATGTACCGTATATCTGGGTTGGTGATGATGACCGTGGGTTTGCGCTATATTCAACTTCAGACCAGAACTGGAATAACAAGCCCGAAGTAAAGGCTGTTCAGGTGCTGCCGACCGGCAAAAACACTATGTCTTTCCGTTTCAGTGTTATAACTGATCCTGTAAAGTTGACTGCCACCCAGGCTGCTCAAGGTCTCAAATATACATTTGGTTTTGAAGCAACACCAAACAAGAAGCCGGACAAAGACGTTTGGGACTACCGGATCGTTCATTCCGGCAACTATGGATTAGAGAAAGACTACACCTCCAATAATGCGTATCTCAAATATACTAATGAGAAGTTGATAAACCTGGACAAAGGAACCATTGATATGTGGGTCAAGGTGCGGTTTGACCCGAATGCACAATTTGCCAGCTTCGATTCCCGTGGAATGCTCAACAGGGATTTGCTGCTGATTAGCAGTGGTTCCCAGCAGTTCGGATTTTACTGGAATATAGATTACAGAGGAATGATTGTATACACAAAGAATGGCACTGCTGTAACCTTCGGCATTGGAGCCAAAAACGAGTGGAAAGAGAATGAGCTTCACCACCTTATGGTTACCTGGGGCAATGAAGTATGCATTTATGTTGACGGACAACTAACCGCGAAAGGTGACCGCGTTGGTATGATTCCGGGAACGCCTGGAACTACCTCCATTGAACTTACGATGTCGAACCCCGGCTTTGATATAGACGAATTCCGTATTTCCGATACCATCCGCAAACCCGAAATGCTGACTTCTCCTTATACTGCAGATGCAAACACTCTGTTGCTGGAGCATTTCAACAAAATCAGCAAGACTGCAACTGTTCCAGTGAAGGGAACTCCAGGCAATCTACGAGGCACTCCGGAGCTTGTCAATGGCAAGTTTGGCAAAGCAATCGGTTCATCCGGACATCCAATGTTGACGCTGGACTACTTAAAAATGCTGGGCGTAAAGACCATATGCTTCCACGAACATTGGACTGAGTATGAGAACTATACTGAAACTATCAACAACCAGGAGAACCTGAAAAATCTCGTGAAAGCCTGCCACGAGCGGGGTATCCAGCTTCTCCTTTACTTCGGATACCTTATGGCCGACATATGCCCTGAATGGGATCCATATCATAATGAGGTCTTAGTACTGCCTCAACAGGGAGAGTATATCCGCGAACCTAAACAGAAAGATTATTCGGTCTGTTACAGCAGTCCCTGGCAGGACTTCATTGCGGACGGAATAGACAAAGTGATGACCAAGTATGATATTGATGGAGTATACCTGGATGGGACCTCCTGGCCGTGGCTATGCAATAATACATCACACGGTTGCGGGTATAAAAAACCTGATGGGACTATAGCCGGGACATATTCGATATCAGGGGCTCGCGATATGGTCCGTAGAATATATACCATTGTCAAGTCTCACAAACCTGATGGACAGGTGAATATACACAACTCAACCACAATGGTTCTGCCATCGCTTGGCTGGGCTACAAGCACTTGGGACGGCGAACAGTTTGGAAGCATCGCTAAAGGAGCGAATCTGGACAAACTCTTCCCTATGGATACCTTCCGTACCGAGTTTATGGGCAGACAGTGGGGGCCTCCATCTGAACTGCTCTGTTATGATATTCCATACACAACCCACGAAGCCTATTCTTTCTCGTTACTGCACGATGTGTTGGTAAGAGGCAGCGGATCGTGGATGGTGGAGGAGTCCAAACTCTGGAAAGCAATGGAAAGCTTTGGACGCAAACAGGCCCAGTTCAAACCCTACTGGAATAATGCAAGTCTAGTCAAAGTGATAGGGGAAAGGTGCTACTCAACACTTTATGTTCGTCCAGGAAAAGGTGTTATGTGTGTCGTATCAAACCTGGGGAAAGATGCTGCAAATGTCCAGGTGCATCTGAGCTTGAATAAGATGAAGCTCCATGCAAAAGTTACAGCTGTGAATGCTATAACAGGGGATAAAATACCAATCAAGAACGGTGCATTCACAGTCCCACTATCGTCATTTGACTATGCTCTGGTGTGGGTGAAATAGATAAAATCTCATCATATTGCATCGTCGTTTTCGGGAATGGTAAGAGTTCAATAATATAGGAGCATTGTCATCCTTCGTTCCTCAGGATGACAAATTCCCCCAACATTGAACGGTTACCGGGAGGGTGTTCAAACCCTCCCGAACCATTTAACTATGTTATCTAATACCTACTTGCATAAGTCCGTATCATGTACAATTTGTGCATTTTAGCCCGTAGGGGCGACCCTCTGCGGTCGCCCGAAGCCTGAGCAAGAGTCCACAGAGAGTCTCCCTTACTTATGCGGATTTCTGCAAGTATGTACCTAGTCATACACTGAAGACGCCAGGTGGTTCGCTAGCCATGCCCAGCGCCGTGCTGATTCTGACGGCAGTTTTCCACAGTAGGAATATATCTGCTCTAATGCATCCGGAAGTCTCTCGCGGTCTGCCCACATTCGTGCATATCGAAGATAATCACGTGCAGCATCTTCGCCACCCAGCAAAGGACCAGCAACGTCTCTAATGAATATGTTCATATCCGCAGTTGGGTTGCTGGCGCTTCCATAGTTTTCCAGAGCCAGGTAATTCAGCTCTGCTCCCGTATTAAACGGTGATACCTCTCCGAAAATAGATGTGCAGTCCATGCCGTGTGCAATACTCTGCTGTACCATATCCTCCAGCCAGTCGAATGCAACTGCCCCTCTAATCCCAGACCAGTATGTAGCATGGTGAGTCCGCATAATGTGGTGGCGACGATTGTCTTTGATAGTTCCACTATCAGTCCACTTAATTGCTGAAGAGGGCTTTACAAAATTGTCTCCTGTCCACTGGACATATACTCCATCAGGGAATTTGTCCAGGCACTTATCCGACCACATCGGCCTTCCTTCACCAAATCCTAGAGCTTTTTCTGAGTCATCGCGCTTCTCGGGATTCGAGTAGGTTTCACAGACTATAAATGCATCAGGCGAGATTGAGCGTATAGCATCTACAGCTACTGGATACATAAGGCCCATATCTTCCCACGACAGAGTGGAGGATGGATGCTGTCGGCGTTCTTTGCAGAGCTCACACAGACACACTCCGGTATCCCCGGCTTCTATCTGCACTCCACCAAGTCCAGGTAAAGTCTCAAATAGCCACTTCAAGGAGTCAGCAGCAAACTGCTGGTTTTCTATGCGGGATGGACAAGCATGGTGAGTTATAGAAGAACCACCGAGTCCAAAATCGAAAATCATTTTCTTCCCATCAGCATCCAGGCCATATAGATCCGGGTGTGCAGTCAGGTGTTTCGTCAGGCTGTTTGGGGAGTCACCCTCGTAATAAACCCCGCCATAACAGTTAAGCCCAACACCGCACAGCAGCTTTACATTGTTTTCATTGGCAACATCGCAGAGCCTTTTGACTGATTCGACTCCACCATGTGAATCTCTCAGCAGTCCCCAAACAACGACAGCGTTAATGTTATGCTGACCGCACCACTTCAGGAGATTGGTGTAATCGTCAACAAATGTCTCTGGCGTTCGACTATAAGAATTGGAGGCTCCCATAGTCTGAAGCCCTGGTCGATTCATTGCCCATTCGGTGCTGTGGTCCCATGTCCAAAATAGACGGGTTTTTATAGGTGCATCTGTTTGTATGGCTGTTGCATTCATTAGTTTGTCTGCCTTTCTGATACATTTATGAGAACACCCAAACGCAAAAATGAAGGTTGAATGTTATTTGTCCTCGATGCGAACCGATGCAAATATAACATGGATATATGTTATGGTCAAGAATATACGGGTTGTGAATATTTGCTGCAACATACATGCAGTTATGATTTCCATTACAACAGATAAGGTATGAGTAGCGTTGACTGTCACATTTTATCGTGTTACAATCACCCAGCGGTATCTTGAGTAGGCTGTGGCGAGTGCATCAACAGAATGCACGCAGTTTGATGCTGTATTCAGCAATCATCAAATGGCAAGCGAGCTATAAAGGTGATTCGGAATGTCGGGTATAAAATACCAACTGATATAGATTACGTTTTCCAATCAATAAATCCGAGGAGCTGAACACTATGTCTAGATTATTGACCAGCATTTTTACCACTATAGTAATCTCTATACTGGCTAGTATTAACTCTTGGTGCTATACTCTCAACGACCCCAGTGCACCGCTTGTTCAGGTCGCTCCAATGGCCACTGCTCCGACAATTGATGGTAACATTGGACGTGACGAGTGGAAGAGTGCCGCAGCAAGTAATAACGTCCACGAGATAGGGTCTCTCAAAGTTATTCCCTCTGCTCCGACTATATATTTTGCATATGATAGTTCCAATCTATATATTGCAGCAATTGTTCCCGTATCGGCAGGCGCGAAGATTAAGGCTCAGCGTTTACCCCACGATGGACCCGTCTGGGAAGATGATGCCTTGGAGCTGTTCCTGGACCCTAAACACACCAATCAAGATAGCTACCAGTTCCTTGTTAACTCTTTAGGTTCCATGACGGAGTTAGGAAATCAGGATATTAAGTGGAATGGTGAATGGCAGGCTGTAGCATCTCAGGCAAGTAACTCCTGGAGCGTCGAAATCCGCATTCCATGGAAGAGTCTTGGTGTGGATTCTGTGGATGCAGGGACGGTTATTGGTATCAATGTTGGATTAGATATAACCTCACCGACTTCCCATCCAGTTACATGGTCGCCATTATCCGGCAGCAGTTTTTCTCAACCTGGCAAGTATAGTCACCTGGTGCTGAGTCCAGCGGGTCCGGTTGTAGCAGCGGTTAGCCGTTTGGATGACAAGAGCCTGGAATTCGACATCAGTACTGTTAATACAAATATATCTTCTACTCTCAATGTCAGTAAAGATGGAGTTTTAATAGGAACTCAGAACCTTGCTGGACCAGGTAAACTCGCATATACCATTCCACTAAAAGATGGAAAAACTGAATATGGAGACTACCAGTGGGAATTGGTTGCTTCAGATAATGGCACGTCAGTCTTCAGACAGTCAGGAATTACAAAAGTCACTAAAATCCCGCCTGTAACAATGACCTTACGTAAATACTTTCTGCAAGGCAAACTGGCAGCTGACATAGACGCATCCGGCTTGAAAGTTACCGATCAGCCTTTGAGTTTCATTGGCACCATATTTGATCAATCAGGAAAACAGGTCGCTTCTAATCGAATTGACGTCACTTCAGGTCGCGTAGCAAGCATCAATTATGACCTCTCCAAACTGGAAAAAACCAAATATATTTTAAAGATAGACACACTCGCGTCAAATGGCAGCATCCTGGATAACTGCCAAACTGATTTCACCTTACCTCCCAAACCTGCCTGGTTGGGTTCAAAGATAGGTATTACAGATAAAGTACTTGCTCCCTGGGGACCTCTGAAAACCAAGTCTACCAAGGGAAATATCGTGATTTCTCCGGATTGCAGAACATACACATTCTCTGGTTCACCTTTACCTGACTCAATCACCGCTGCTGGTGCGTCCCTGTTCACGGGTCCCATCACTATGAAACTCTCAGTAGATGGCAAAAAGACCACGCTCAAGGGACGGCTCAAAATCATAAAGAATACTCCTGCAAGGGTAGAACTGCAGGGAACTGCTTCAGTAGGCAGTCTGAAAGTGGATTCCAAAGTAATTATAGACTACGATGGCAATGCATTTGTGAACTTAAAGCTGCATGGCAGCCGGGGTGTTACTATTGACAGCTTCATTATTGAAGCTCCCATAAAGAAAAAGCATGCATTGTATCGGTATTACTATCCGGGTGGGTTCGGTACATCCGTAAATGCTCGGGCACTCGAATCTAAAGGTTGGGGAGCTGCGTTTGTCCCGTATATTTGGTTGGGGGACAATGACCGAGGCTTTGCATTGTATTCCACTTCAGATCAGAACTGGAACAATAAGTCTGATGTGAAAGCAGTTCAGGCTATACCAACTTCTACAAATACTGTATCTCTGCGCTTTAACATCATTACCGATCCCTTGAAACTCTCTGCCGCTCAAGCAACCGCTGGCTTAAAATATACACTAGGTTTTGAAGCAACACCAAACAAGAAACCGGATAAAGATGTCTGGGATTATAGAATCAATCACACAGGATATTTCATAGCACCGAATGAACTGACTTCTGATAATCCGGCTTTGCGTATGTCCAATAATACCGTTCTCACATACAAGAACGAAAAGTTGATAGACTTGGCTCACGGGACTATGGATATGTGGTTACGAGTGCGTTTTGACCCGGATGTTCAATACAAGGATGAGAGTTCTATGCCTGGTCTGAACAGAGACCTTCTAATAATCAGCAGTGGTTCACAGCATTTTGGACTCTTTTGGTGTATAGCTGACAGGGGAATGCGTTTTTATGGGAAATCAGGTACTAACTTACTCTTTGTTCGTGGAATGAAAACCGACTGGAAGCAGAATGAACTTCATCATATATCTATAACCTGGGGAAGCAAGATCTGCCTGTATATTGATGGCCAGTTGATCACTGAACAAGAAAATGCAGGCTTAATGCCTAAAACCCCGGGTGATGCAGTTATGGAGTTGATGGCAACGAATCCAGGTTTTGATATAGATGAACTGCGTGTATCCAACATAGAGCGTAAACCTGAAGTTCCAAATGCTCCATATGTAGCTGATGCAAATACCTTACTACTGGATCATTTCGACAAGAAAAACAAGACAGCGACAGTTCCCGTTGTCGGAACTCCGGGACTGTTGCAAGGTTTCCCGATATATGTGGATGGTAAGTTTGACAAAGCTCTGGGGTGTACCGAAAAAGCACTGCTCACGCTGGACTATCTGAAGCAACTTGGAGTAAAATCCATCGTCCTTCATGAGAACTGGACTGAGATCGAAAGCTATACCGAGACAATCAACAACCAGGAAAAACTAAAGAATATGGTCAAAGCCTGCCATGAGAGGGGAATTAAATTCCTCCTCTACTTTGGCTATTTGTTGTCGGATATAGCTCCCGAGTGGGATCCATATCGTCTTGAAACTCTCGGAATGCCGATGCAGGGACTGATTGTCCGCGACAATCCCCAGCAGAATGCCTATACGGTCTGTTATGCCAGTGCCTGGCAGGACTTTGTAGCATATGGAATAGACAAGGCAATGACCAAGTATGATCTTGATGGAGTTTACCTTGATGGGGTTTCCAGCCCCTGGCAGTGTAACAACACTGAGCACGGCTGCGGATACGAGAAAACTGACGGAAGTATCGCAGGAACGTATCCCATATTAGGCGCAAGGGACGTACTCCGCCGTATATATGCCATCGTCAAATCTCACAAACCAGATGGACAGGTCAATATACACAACTCGACATCTATGGTTATACCTGACCTTGGCTGGGCTACCAGTTATTGGGACGGTGAACAGTTTGGTGCTATTGCCAGAGGAGTTGATCTGGATAAACTGTTCCCAATGGACTCATTCCGAACAGAGTTTATGGGCAGGCAGTGGGGACCTCCTGCAGAACTACTTTGCTATGAAATTCCATACACAACCCATGAAGCATTCTCATTCTCATTACTGCACGATATACTGGTCAGAGGATATGGCCCAGGACTATATGAAGAGTCTCAACTCTGGAAGGCAATGGATAAATTTGGTCGCAAACAAGCCCAGTTCAAGCCTTACTGGAATAACTCAAATCTGGTCAAAGTAACCGGGGATAAATGTTACTCCACACTGTATGTCCGTCCAGGTAAGGGTGTAATGTGCCTTGTATCAAACCAGAGCAAAGATGCCAGAGACGTCAAAGTCAGGTTGATTCTCAAAAAGATGAAACTCTCTTCAAATGTAACAGCAACCAATGCTAAGACAGGAGACAAAATCAATATTAAGAATGGTGAATTCACTGTCTCATTGTCACCACTGGACTACGCCCTGGTGTGGGTGAAATAGATAAGCATAATCTTCGTAAGATAATTACAATCTGCGTAGTGGAGGCCCTCTGCGGCCTCCAGCTGAATATGTATGCTCAAAATCTCCGGATAATTATAGTGTTGCGGAGAGACCTACCACGCGCCACTACCGCACAAATGAAGGTATCTATTCCTCGATGTAGAAACATTAAAGCTGAGTATAAAGAATTAATAGCCTACTTCAATACCAAAGTATCCTACCCCGAAACTTGAGGAGTCACGTGTTATGTTAAAACTCTCCACCACTGCTTATTGCATCATCGTATTTGCCCTGGTTTCCTGCAGCGCCTGGTGTTACAATATCGGCGACCCGGCTGCACCAATCATACAGGTCGCTCCTATGAGCTCAGCTCCAACAATTGATGGAAAAATAGGGCAGGATGAGTGGAAAGGCACTGCTGCAACTAATGCTATCCATGAAATGGGTTCCATTATTGTGGTGCCGAACGCACCTACAGTAAGGATCGGATACGATAAATCATATCTATATATAGCCGCTGTTGTACCCATTTCTCCTGAACAGAAGATTAA
The DNA here is from genome assembly GCA_942493375.1 of Abditibacteriota bacterium. Classification (GTDB taxonomy): domain Bacteria; phylum Armatimonadota; class UBA5829; order UBA5829; family UBA5829. The sequence continues at coordinate 4,252,665 of OW818698.1, forward strand.
AGCTCAGAGCCTTGTCCACGATGGACCAGCCTGGTCGGATGATGCGATAGAAATATTCCTTGATCCCAGGCTTAACAAAGACTCATACCAGTTTCTGGCAAATTCAATTGGTTCGATGACGGAGTTGAAAAATCAGGACCTTACGTGGAATGGGGAATGGCAGGCTGCAGGGTCTCAGAATGACAAGTCTTGGAATATCGAGATCCGCATAGCATGGAGTTCTCTTGGGATAGATTCAATAAAAGCCGGGATGGTCTTGGGTCTTAATATTGGTTTTGATGTGACCTCCCCAATCTCTCATGCCATGACCTGGGCTCCACTCACCAGCGGTGCATTTCATCAACCTGAAAGGTTTGGACACCTTGTACTTGCCCCCGATGGCCCATCGGTTGCTGCTATCAGCTCTATAGATGAAAAGAGCCTGGGATTTGAAATCGGTTCCGGTTCTATTTCATCAATTCTTAAAGTCAGTAATGATGCTTTAGTAGTTGGAACTCAAACCTTGGATGGACAAGGCAGAGTCGCATGTGATCTCCCATTGAAAGACGGGAAGCCTGATTATGCAGACTACAAATGGGAACTCAGTGTTGTCGGTAAAGATTCAGGCACAACAATCTACAGGCAATCCGGAATATCCAAAGTTTCTGCTATGCTGCCATTATCTATAGCTCTGCGCAAGTATTTCCTGCAAGGTAAGCTGGCAGTCGATATAGATGCATCCGGTCTGAAAATTGATGATCAACCTTTGAAATATATCGGCACAATATCAGACCAGGCAGGCAAACAGATCACCTCTGAACAGATGCAAATGATCTCGAATCGCGTTGCAACTATTGTTTACGATGTCTCCAGATTGGATAACAGCAAGCATACTCTGAAGATTGAGGCTTTTGATGCAAAAGGTAATCAACTAGCCACAAACCAGGCAGATTTTGTCGTGCCCTCAAAACCCGAATGGTTGGGTTCAAAGGCAGGGATATCGGATAAGGTTCTTTCTCCCTGGGGACCTTTGAAAACCAGGACAGCTAAAGGCCAGATAACGGTCGCTCCTGATGGTAGAGTGTATTCTTTTTCCAGTTCACCTTTACCGGATTCAGTTGTAACCGCGGGAGCCTCCATCTTTGCCGGTCCAGTTACGATGAAGCTATCCGTTGACGGGCAGAAGACTCTTCTTAAGGGCCAGCTTAAAGTCATCAAGAAGACTCCGGCACAGGTTGTTCTTCAGGGAACGGCGTTGGCAGGGAGTCTCAAAGTAGATTCTACGGTTACCATAGATTTTGATGGCAACGCCTGGGTAGCTCTCAATGTGCACGGAAACCAGGATGTAACTATCGACAGTTTTATAATAGAAGCTCCAGTCAAGAAGAAACATGCTAAGTATAGATATTACTATCCGGGGGCATGGGGATCATCCGAAAATGCCCGAGCACTGGAGCCTGCCGGATGGGGGGCTGTATATGTCCCGTATATCTGGCTTGGCGATGATGATCGTGGATTCGCCTTATACTCTACTTCTGATCAGAACTGGAACAACAAGCCTGACTTTAAGGCTGTGCAGGTTCTGCCGGCTGGACCAAATACAATGAATGTACGTTTCAGCGTTATCACCGAGCCATTGAAATTGTCAGCCATTCAAGCATCATCAGGCTTGAAATATACATTTGGATTTGAAGCAACTCCAAATAAGAAACCGGACAAAGACGTTTGGGATTATCGGATTATCCATGCCGGTAGTTACGAGCTTCCGTATTCATATACTACCAATAACACAAAAGTAAAATACACCGGTGAGAAGTCAATTGATCTTGCGCGTGGAACTTTGGATATGTGGGTTAAGGTACGCTTTGATCCTGATGCCAAGTGGGGAGACTATAATCTACGTGGTAATCTCAACAAGGACCTGCTGCTCATAACCAGTGGTGACAAAAAGTTTGGGGTGTTCTGGTGTATAGATGACAGAGGCATGCGGTTCTATACAAAGACTGGTGAAGCTGCAACTCTGGTTCTGGGAGCCAGGAACGAATGGAAAGAGAATGAATTCCATCACATCATGGTGACATGGGGTGATGAAATATGCCTTTATGTCGATGGTCAGCTTACAGTAAAGAATCAACATGCAGGTCTGATTCCGGAGACTCCAGGTACTACGGCGATTGAATTGACTGCCTCAAATCCCGGATTCGACATTGACGAACTGCGGATATCCAATATTGAGCGCAAACCCGAAGTGCCAGATTCTGCATATGTTGCCGATGCAAACACCTTACTACTTGATCATTTCGACAGAACACGCAAGGTAAAAGACAAGATATCCACCACTCCAGTCAAGGGAAATCCCGGAGTATTGCAAGGTGCAGTCGGACTTGAAGATGGTAAGTTTAAAAAGGCCCTTGTATGCACAGAGAAATCAATACCGACATTAGAATATATGAAGAAGCAGGGCATCAAAACTCTTGTCTTCCATGAGAGCTGGGCTGAGTATGAGAGTTATCCTGAGACAATCAAATACCAGGAGCAGCTCAAAACTTTAGTCAAAGCTTGCCATGAGCAGGGGATTCAACTCCTTCTCTACTTTGGTTACCTGATGGCTGATATCTGCCCCGAGTGGGATCCGTATCATCTGGAAGTCCTGGTAATGCCCCAGCAGGGCGAGTTTATCCGTGAACCTATGCAAAAAGACTATTCAGTCTGTTACAGCAGTGCCTGGCAGGATTTTCTGGCTGATGGTATTGACAAGGTAATGGCCAAATACGACATCGATGGAGTATACCTGGATGGGACTTCCTGGCCGTGGCTGTGTAATAACACAGAGCATGGCTGTGGATATAAGAAACCGGACGGAACCATTTCAGGAACGTACTCTATTTCCGGAGCCAGAGAGATGGTCCGACGTATATACACCATAGTCAAATCCCACAAGCCCGATGGACAGGTCAATATCCATAACTCTACTACAATGGTAATACCTACACTTGGATGGGCTACCAGCACCTGGGACGGTGAACAATTTGGAAGTATCGGCAGAGGAGCTAATCTGGACAACCTTTTCCCCATGGATACATTCCGAGCGGAGTTCATGGGCAGGCAGTGGGGACCTCCAGCTGAGTTACTTTGCTATGATACTCCATACACTACCCATGAAGCGTTTTCATTCTCACTTCTGCATGATGTGCTTGTAAGAGGCAGTGGACATTGGGTAGACGAGGAATCCGGGCTCTGGAAAGCAATGGAGCTTTTTGGACGTAAGCAGGCGCAGTTTAAACCCTATTGGAACAACTCAGACCTGGCCAAAGTTACCGGCAGTAGGTGCTATACATCGCTCTATGTCCGTCCGGGTAAGGGTGTTATGTGTGTCGTATCAAACCTGGACAAGGATCCCAGGCATGTAAAGGTTAACCTTAACCTGAAGAAGATGGGATTGACTCCGAATGTTACAGCAACAAATGCCATTACAGGCGATAAAATAACAATTAAGAATGGTGTCATTACCATTTCGTTAAATACATTTGATTATCAACTAATATGGGTAAAATAAAATGTAGAATAGTTATTTGGTGTGGAGGGGCACTAACAAGTGCCTCTTCTTGTTTTTGGATTGTTATACAACATACATCTGGGTAAATATACCCACTTATTGTTCGAAATCCCCGGTCTTGCATGAGATTTGGTTACCCTCCAATACATCCCAATTGTTTTATCTTGAGTCACTGATAGCGCCATGTATAGGTAGTTCACTCTTTTTTTAGTTGCATATAAATGGAACATACTGTAACTATATTGCGCACTTAGTGAAACGTACGTAAAACATAGTATTTACACCAGGTTTTTCCTCAAATATTGATAGCTTTTAAGGAAAGCTTATATGGTTAGCAATTATTATCAGCTTATACATCCATACTACGACTGCTGAATATATTTATACAGACAGCTAGTCAATTAAATGGAGTTACGCAATGGATGTAGCGTCTCAAAATCTTATATCAGAAAGCATTTACGAAGAATCAAAATCTACACTCAAACCAGCAGGCCGTAAGAGACTCTGTAATCCAGCATATCTTTGGATTGCAGGATTATTGGTTTTATGCCTGCAGATTTGTCCGGTCCGGTTTGGCAAAACCATAGGGGATTCTATGTCCCCAACATTAATGCCAAACCAGATATTCCTGATGTACCGTTGCTTCGGTCATAACTACACTCCAAACAAAAATGATGTAGTAGTCTTTCGTTATGATGGAGAAGTGATGGTCAAACGTGTCTTGGCAACACCGGGAGACGCTGTATGGATAGTAAAAAGTCCTGATGGCAACAGCGTTCTTGATCCAGTCGACGTTCCGTCCTGGGTATCTATTCTCCATCGATTTCCTTATCTTGGGAAGCTTCAGAAGCTAAAGATGGGATCCGATGAAATGTTTGTCTTAGGTGACAATATAGCAGCTTCATGTGATAGTAGGGATTTTGGGCCAATCAAAGCCAATATGGTAATTGGGCGTGTGAGAGCACCTGACAAAGAGCCATATCCCACTTATAATGTTGCCTATGTTAAGTCGAACATACCAGTTCCACAGGCTTTCTGAAGTCTTTACATTCCTGTATAATGCACCTCTGATTGCCAGGGGTGCATTTACTACCTGGCCCCTTCTTTCAATACAAACTGGACTTTATTATATCTGGATATCGAGTATAGGTTCGTAGATGTTCGCTCAATCAGACCACACGGCTCTACTGTGAACTGATTCGGGAATTGTACTAATGCAGGGAGAGTCCCGGTAGAACTCAATGACAATAGGAAGCTATTGTTCTGTTCCGGAATGATCTTGATGGAAATTAATCCCCTGGCTGTGCGAAGATTCTTTAGCTCTGTTGTCTGGTTATCTACAATATATGCAAAGGGTACTCCTCCCAGTATGATTGCCCGGTCCTCAAGCTCAAAATAGATCGATTTGATAATCGTATCCAGCACTTTACCGTTTCCACTTCCGTTTGGTTGCCATGGCGTAAAAGTGGGATTAAATTTCGAGAAACGTTCCTGAACTTGATGAGTATCCCTGGTCATACCATAAAGCAGGTTCTGCCGAACAGCAGCAAACGCCTTCTTCCACTGTCCCAGTCTCATATATACATCCTGCCAAACCCATTCGCTTATGCCTGTATATACTACTTCACGGTCCATAATCCCCAGGAACAACCCGTCGGCCATATTAGCATCGAAGTAATCCATATATTTTGCGAACGCCTCTGAATGGACATCCAGACAGCCTGCGAAGGCCATATGGACAGCGCCGACTAAATTGTTGAATTTGAGTTCCACTATATCTCCCGGTTGTGGAATCAGACGATCAATAAATCCATCCTCTCGTGTAACTCCAGCTGCTGCAGTTGATATATCCAGACAATACTGTGTAACTTCATCACGCACTTCAGAAGCTCGCTCATGACCTAACGCTTCCAGTAGATACGCGAATTTATTTAATCCCCAATATGTGTAGGCATCGGAAAAGGCGATGATGAAACCGGTATCCCCATCGGTAGAGCATGCATATGGCAGCAGACCGTAAGTCAATGGTCTTGAACCATCTGGTTGGAGAATCCTGGTCGCTCTGATTTCGCGTATAATCCAATCAGCAGCTCGTAGCATTTTGGGCAGGTATTCAAGCAGGAAATAGTCATCTTTAGAATGGATATAGAAATCCGAAGCCAAAGCAAGGGCTGAACCTGTTGAATTGGCCCAGCGTGGTCCGGTGGTTCCGATTGCTCCGTCAAGGCTGGTGAACTTGCCTTCAGGAGGATATCCTCCATCCTGAAGGCTGAAAATAAATTCCAACGCCTGCTTTACAGGTCCAAAATACCCCAGCTTAAGCATCGGCATAAGCATACATACTGCTTCCCATACCCAGACCAGATGCCTCTCCGAGCTACCCCCCTGGGTAGGCATGAGAGAATGATTGTCAGGGAATTTGACTAACAGCTGGAGAGTGGAAGTCTGAACAGCTTCAGAAATAGAATCCCATTCAGCTGCTGGGAATGTAAGTTTAGTCGATGGTTTCGGTAGCTGTGAGCGGAAGTGATACATAACATCTCGTCGTGCACTATCAGGAGAGATTCTTCGCAGTAGATGCAACTGATAATCATCTACATTTTCATAATCGACAAATAATGCCAATGTAAAACTACGGGTTTCGCCAGGAGTAAGTTTTCCGGATAGTCGTATAAGATTGTCAGTATTCTTCAGTCTGAATGCCGGAAATATGAATTGTGGAGAGCCACCATTAAACTTCGCATTGTAGGCTGAGTCGTCAATTTCTGATGACTCCTCCCATTCGGCATTCAGTCCGCATTTAATTAGCCTGCCTATGACATTTCCGTCTAGAGTTATCTCCTGGTCGGTCATGCCTACTCTATCACACGGCAGCCAGTTTGATGCATCCCAACTGAATGGGGTGTAGTGATAGGGGAAAAGATCGGACTCTTTCTGGAAGTTTACCTTCGTCCTGACAACGACTTCCCTTTCTTCGGGCGCTTCATTGGTCACTTTACAGCGTACAATCAATATGTTCTGCTGGGTATCACCGATGGGCATTACCATATATTCCAATTGGTAGCATATGTCATACGCCCAATATGAAGCATGAGCTATCGGATATTCTCCCTTTATCGTGCTTAATCGTGTGTGGTGAAAATCCGGGACTATCGGAGGGTCATCAAATGCGAACTGGACGATGAGTGTCTCACGAGTTCCAACTTCCATATACTTGTCCCATTCTCGAATAGATAATCCTGGAAATACACGTCTCCGGCAAACGTTGAGAGCTGCGTCCAAATGCACAAAATCCGGAGAACCTACCGGATTGATCGGGAAATGCACTGTGTATGGAGGTTGGTGCTGGTCAGGTTTACCGCGTAATACTTGGTCCCAGGAAAGCTTCTCGATATTTGGATAATCACTACTCACAACTATACTCCGGTATTTAACGTAGGATGCTGGACTGTGATAGTCAAACCGACAATTCAGCACCCTATGTGTACTAAACTATAAGCTGGCTATGATTCCCCAGCGATTTTCAGGGACAAGGCCATTGTCTGGTTTGACAACTGGGAAAGTAAAGGACAGACCCACTGTTATGTTCTGCTTCATACGGAACCTTATGCTGGGGGAAAGTGATAGACTTGTCCCGTGCTGCGTAGTTCCAGCGAGTGCAGTCTGACCAATACCAGGGGATGGAGCATTCGGATAACTGTCATTTTGTTGCTGTCGGTAAATAACTCCAAAACTCGCTGCAAAGTTTGAATTTAAAGCCTGGGTTGCATTGAGCGAGAATATGGTTAAATCACCAAGGCGCACATCACTGTCACCCTTACCGTTGAACTTGCACGCCAATATAGCTTCATAAGCACGTCTATAAACAGTCTTATTATATGATATCGATGTATAGAAGTCTGTTGAACCAGATCCAGGCTGCCATGCCAGTGGCATCCTTTTCACATTACCTGGATAATAGGCTACTGTATTGGCATTTAGTCGATCAAATGAAATGTTATCTTTACCGGTTGGTAGTTCTATACCCACTCCAGCCATAACAACCGATCCATCCTCTCCATTCCATATGTTACGTTTTGCAATTAGGGCTACATCACCCAATCCGTAGCTGCTTCTGGATGCAGGGAGAGCGCCTATCCGACCACTGACCTGTTCTATACCAAGTGGGACATTGATACCAAGATAGGTATTGCCATACATTTTGGCTATAGAACCACGCAATGTCCACAGTCGTAAACCTAAATTCTTTTGAACTTCTTTACCACCACTTCTAAATTCCGAATCACTGAGATATGCGCTTCCAATATTCCACATAATACCGTCACTTGGGGGAGCTTCGGTACCCAGCATTCCGACCGGCATGTAGATGTCATCTTCAACATAAACATGTGGCTTGTCGAAGTAACCTCCGCCGTCGTCTTGTGCCGCGACCGATACGGCTAGAAAAATGACTAGTAATGTAATTACGAGCATATTGAAAGTTTTCATCTATTTCCTCCATTAATCTGGTGCGTCTTTTTAACCCACACTGGTTTTAGCTCAGTATTAGGGGTATAGCTAAGTCAGTCATGAATAATGTGAGTTAATCCATTGGTATTCGCCAATCTACCGAATTATATGGTAATTCCATATGTATGTCGATTCTTCCTCTACCTCTTTACAATCCGGACTACACGATCCATCGCTGGGTAGCGGTCTTCGGATATCAACTGACGGACTGTGCGCTGTGGGTAGACAATAGTCCGATAGGTAGCCACGTGGAACCCGGCATGTCCCCGGTTTACCAGTTTTCTTCTACCGGAAGAGTCAACCGATCGGTCTTGAATGATTTCAAGTGGTTTGGTTGTTGATTTTACCATAGAATTCACATAGACTCTATAATCTGGTCTGTATGCCGAAAGAATTCGACAGTTGACGTTGCCATTGTCCATGCTTGCCCGTATCCGAATAGCTTCAGGCAGATTATTGTGTATTTTTAAATCGATCTCTTCGTATGCTACTGCTGCGTCCCTACCAGGTGGGACATAATGCGGCGCAAAATGGTGACGTTCCCTCTGAACTATATCTAAACCTGCCAGCAGCGCCGCATTATATAGAGTGGAGGAGGCTTGGCATACACCACCTCCATAACTTCGGACCAGTTCACCATCGTAGCTTACAGGTGCTTTCACGTAGCCTCGATCTGCCGTCCACGAACCAACTTTTTTTAGAAACGAGAAAGTTTGCCCGGGCAGTATTACAGTGTTATCCAGGCGTCGACAAGCAAGATTCACGTTGTATTTCTGAGACTCAGCACGTTCCTTAATGGATGTTACATATCCGCCAAGAAGGTTTTCCTTTGGAGGCAATAAAAGCCCCACGTAGGCAAGCGATCCTATGAATACTAGTCCTGCTGCAATACCAATCAACCGCCGTTTCATCTGATTGTAAACCTTTGCTCAGCAGTAGCCATGCGGAGTTCCGGTCTATACATTCCGAACACTTCTGCAGGCATTGCAGCATATATCCCACGAGCCATAGCACGCATCTGATACTCAGCAACAACCGTCTGCTTGGTAAGTCCTTCAATATAGAAAGATACCTTCCGATCTCTGAAGTCTCTGGCTACATACCAGTAATTCCAATCATAATAATCGATATTTCCCCGGTCTACTACTTCAAATCCTCCAGGAAGCCTGTCCTCCATAAGCAGGTGCTCATACGCATCCTTGCTTTTGAGTTTAATGCGCACCAAAACTACATCGCCTTCAGAGCAGGAATCCACAGGTGAACCCAGATCCCTCACCGATTTGGATTGGAAGTAACGTGGAGATGGCTTGTAATAAGCTCTGGAAATAACGGGCCCAACCTCTCCTATGAGTTTCGGAGATTCGTTCCTCTCGATATACTGCTGCAGGTTTGTTGAGTAATAAAGTCCTCCCTGTCCCGATTTTACGATTTTCAGTGTGTTAGTGCCCTTATGTAGATCACTGCTCTTTACAGTGACACTCACCATCGGCTGCGATAAAGACGCCTGCGTAAATCTGTAGTTCCCAAGTTTTTTATCATTCAAATACAGAGTTGCTGTGTAGTTGGGTTGAAGCTCTCTGGTGATCTCCAGATACTTACACATCGCATTCAAAGTAGCTGCTGTATCTCGTGTAGAATACCAACACTCTCCCTGTTTCTGAGACATAAGCCAACGCACAATATCACCGCATCTCTCATCATTCGGTGCCATAGTCAACATTGTTTCTAATCCCAAAGCAGTAGCCTGTACATTTCGATAACCAAAGTCCTGCTTGCTGCGCCAGTGTATGAAACCGTTCTCAATAACAGCCAGATTCATAAGTCGCTCAAACATTATCCTGGCGTTTGAACTCTGGCCTATTCTTGAATACGCCATTGCTGAGAATGCTATTCCTTCAACATTCAATGTTTTCTTATTAATCAGACCAGTAAGCTCATCCGATACATTGCGTCCGGAGAGTGCCATCACATATAGAGCAAATGCGCGATCGTCCGGCTTGAATTTAGAATTTGAAGTTGCACCATTGATCGCCATCAGGGCGTTGTCCAGAACGGTTTTATTGACCGGGAATCCAGCATCACGCGCCTGCACCAAAGCATATGTAGCATAACTGGACATCCAGAGGTCTACCTGTCCATATTCACACCAACCCCAGGAGCCATCATAGAGCTGGAGCTTTTGCAGTCTCGAAAGACCCTTACCAACCATATCCGGCAGCTTTGATTCAAGTTGTGGGTTGTGTATCCCCAGCTTTTTCAGAGTTCGCCAGATTATTATGTCCGGTAGGAACGCACTGGTTGTCTGTTCTGTGCATCCGTATGGATACTGTGCAAGATAGTCCAGGGAAGATATCATAGATGAAGCAAGGGACGGCTCCATATTGATCTTCAATTTCGTGTAATCAGGAGCCGCAGCGGATTGTATTGTGAGTTCCTGCGTATGGGTCTTTGTGCCGGAGACCGCACCTGCTGTAGAGATATTTCTGAATACCCCGTGGGGTATGACAGGTAGCGGAAGCTCTACAGCATCGGATACATTATTTCCAACTGCTGAGACCGTTATTTTATGTGTGCCGATAATTGAAGCGGTGAATGGCCAGTCCACCCGGACATCCTCATCCTTACCGATAGTAATAGTCTTCTCAGTGTTCGAGTCCACGTCCAGCCCATCGGCGAGTAGTTTGACTTTGACATTTAATGACGCATCCGTGTAGTTGTGTATCGCGGCCACAATGCTGGATTTATCCCCGGATGTCAGGAATCTGGGTAATTCCAATCGGACCATCAGGTCTTTTCTTGCAACAAAGCTGGATTGTGCTTCGCCACACACTGTTCCCGATGTGATCGCCCGGACAGTAGATCGCCACGATGTTATATTGTCCGGAATTGTCAGGCTGACTGTCGCTTTGCCGTTTGAGTCGGTAATGACTGTTGGATTCCAATAAGCCGTATCCTTGAAATTTCTACGTACAACAGTCGCCACCTCCGCCCCGGCTTTATCGGGATCGCTAAGGTAGATCGATGGGAATGAGAACGATGTACTCACCCTATTGGATTTCTTTGAGTAGAAAAATTCATTTATCGGTGCGGTATCGTCTTCGGCTATTGCATATATGGCCTCATCCACTATTCCAAGAGATACCTCCGATACCACAGGCCTGTCCATTGTGTCAGTAGTTGATATCGTAGCATTTACAGTCTCGCCTGGTTTATACACCTTGCGGTCTGATTCTACCTTGACGTTCAACACCTGGGCTTTGGTAGAAACCCGTACCATAGATTCTTGCTGAACGAGACTCTTTCTTGATACGTAACAGACGCCGATATAGAAATTCGGGCTATATTCAACTTTCACCGGTATCTCTATCTTTGTAACCTTGCTGGTGATCGGAACCGTGAAATAGTCGTGTAGTTTCTCACCTTCCACGGTAACCAAAGCCGTTTGCCCGGTCCTTTGAGATGATATTAATGCAACTACCGTCTCTCTTGCATTGTAACGCTTTTTGTCTGTTGTGATCTTGAGATCAGGCATTCTTTCACTTGATTCATCCTGCCAGGTATCGGAGAAGACCCAGACATATTCGGAAGCTGATATTCGGTTACCGCGACGGTCTCTTGTTTCCACAATAATCTGCATATCACCAGTTTTGCTGGCTCTATATTCAAATATGGCATTTCCATCTGCATCAGTCGTAATCTGCCTGTTTTCCAGTTCTACGAACTCATATTCGTCCTTAGTCCATTTGTTGTAACCTATCTTTAGACTCACATCCTGGTTCTTCACAGGCTTGTAATTGTAGTCTTGAGTCTTCAATTGTATCTTTACATTCTGTCCAGGTTCCACAACATATCGGTCCGAATTCATTTTTAAAGCGAAGTCTCCGCAAGTTGCCGGAACCGACATATCGGCTGTGGCTTCCTGGTTGCTGCGGTCTGTGACATTGATCTCGACTGTGAATTGCTGATCACCTACCAGGATTGTTCGGTCTCTAGGCTGCGGCCAAACGGCCGAAAACTCAACAATAGCTTCCCCATTGTCATCGGTCTGTATATCGCCCTCTTGAATCATCTCGCCAAAATCAGAAGAGTCATATCCTTCACTTTCGAAATCCGATTCATCATCTGAATTGTCATACATCCAGTAGTCACTGCGGTAAATATAGTAGTGCACCTTAGCATTGGCCACAGGAGCACCAAAGTAGTAAGCCGATGATATCCTTGCTTTGATCGTCTGCCCTCTGGAGTATCTGTCCTTATCGAACTCAACACTAGCCTTGAACTCCGGTTTCCGATACTCAGCAATCCTGAAGTTGGCCGATTCTTGAGCACTTTGTCCATCAACAGTGGATTGTATAGAGTAGAACCCGGTAGCTGCATCTTCTGTCAGAGTAAAGGAACCATTATATGTTCCAAACTGTCCGGTTGTAGTGGTTGTTTTGTATATGAGCGTGTCCTGAGGGTCTCTGACTTCGATTTCCACCGGTCGATTCAAGGGGGTTTGATAAGCTGCTCCATTCGGCTTTCGCGCGATACCCTTGAAGAAGACCCTCTGCCCTGGTCGATAGACAGGCCTGTCAGTATATGAATATACCAGCATACGGGAATTGGTATTGTTATTAAGCCATGCTGATGTGAATGCTATAGAATCACCACTGAATGCAGCGATGTGTTTTTCATCGCCGGGATCACCAGACTCAGGATCGTCTTGTTCATCTGATTCTGAAGCAGTAGACTGACCGAGTGTAAACAAAGCCAACCCTTTCGAATCGGATACTTGAGACCTTGTCAGCTTCCCGCCATTAAATATCTTTACTTCAGCACCAGGTACAGGGACTCCTGTCTTCAAATCTACAGTGTAGGCTAGAAGCCTGCCTGCTGCACTCTTGGTTACCATTCCCAGGGATGTGAACAGCAGCCAGTCAACCTGTTTGATTCCACCCGAAGCAGCCACGACTACGTATAATCCCGGCGCAAGTTTCGGTACATCAACCCGGTATGTGAAAACTCCCTCCAGGTCCTTGTTCTTAATTGGAGCATCGAAGCTCAATACCTTTGAGAGTCCAGGATTTCCACTCAGCTTAAGTGGTAACGTTGAACCATATCCAGTATCATTCCCACCTGTAACCAGTTGTCTTAAATCGGCATCACTGGATCCCAGGAATTGGTCGATGCTGACCTTATATGCACTGATCGATATAGAGTCGCTGGTAAGAAACCCAGAGCATGTCACCTGTGCCCGTTCATCCGGAGTAAAAACATGCTGATGCACATATAGGCTCAGATTTGGAGGATCCGGCGCCAGTTCAGCAGTCATCTTTTCTGTCTGACTCTCTTGAATCGTAATCATGACCGGTTTCATCCGGTGGGCTGTGCTGTACATTGATACTTTATATGTCCCGATTGGCAGGTCAGATAGTATAAAGTGCCCACCGCTGTCGGCTTCGGTGGTAAAATAGCGTTCCTCGACTACTTTATTGTTCACCACAACAGTTGCCGTAACAGATGCCTTCAATGGAACTCCGGATTCTCTGGCAACTGCTACGCCTTTGAGAGTTCCCGTAGGTTCTTCTTCTGCGATAGTCCAGGCAAGGAGACCAATAATGCATAGTGCACAGACCAAAGCTGCTATTCTAAAAATCAAGACTGATCCACGCTGCATGGCTCTCCTCCTTTTTTGGCTGCTAATACGTCCAAAATCACCATCCAAACGACGAATATTGCTCCCGATATTGCAAGGATCCATATTCGCACAGTGCGAGTGGCTTCAGTAGTCAGAATCGGACCAACGAATTGCAAAGCTACCAACTGTGCTCCGATTAGCAACAGTGGAATTTTCTTCAATGTTTCAGATACAAGGTTCTTGCCTGTGCACTGAGATGCAAATCCAAGCATAGCCAGGGCAAATATCACTCCGAATACAAGGCCAAGCACAGCCTTTGTATCCCAGACCAGCATTATTACAAGGGGTAAACCAGCTGCAAATAGTCCGATTACACCGGTTGAAAGAGCATTCCAGATAGTTGACGATGAGATTCGGACACTACGTGATATCATAACGACTAGTAGCATCGCCATGATTGCTGCCACCATCGCTCCAATCATCGTGTAGTGCACACGGACATCTCCTCTGCCAAAATTTGAGCTGTAGTATTCTATAAATAATCGATACAACACTGCAGCAATTGCAGTATAGAAAGCGCTGGAGAGTAATCCATTATTATGATTGTCTTTTACTGCAAGAACTGGAATGATTATCGACAACCCCACAGTTAATCCGACTGCTATACCCAAACCTGACCATAACTTAAAAGCTGCGACCAGGAAAGCCAGCACCAGTGAGTAAACAATTGCCGCCGCTTCAAATGAGTATTCCTGAGAGTGCCTTTTTGCGGATTGTGTTTGCCAGGCTATCAATCCCCAGATAACTGCTGATGCACCAGCAACCTTCAATAGCTGCATATCCTGTGTGATCTTGGACGCGTATACTGCACTCAAACTGAAGGCTACAATGGCTGCAATAGCTGAAGCAGCAAAAACTTGCAGACCGGGTTTAGATTCGGACTTTGAAAAAGAAGCTATTTCTATCCCGATAAAAGCAGCTGCAGCGCTTGTTGCTCCAAGCAGCACGGGCAGTGGCCACCATATCCTGGTTGTATCCTGTCCGAAGTGGGCTACACTGAGGAGTGTTCCTGTGCTTAGTAGAACAGTTGTGGCCGAAAACACATCCATCAATAGCGGGCTGAAATCGTTCCCATCAACGCTCATCAGTCTGGATACTATTCCACCCATGCATGCTCCAATAGCAAGACCAAGCATGGCGTTCTGGGGATAGCTGCTGAACAACACATAGACCATGGAGGCTACAAATACAGAGAAGAAGCTCATGGAAAGCAGCGCTAGAGCGCGAGAACGTAAGGCACCCTGGACACACTTAGCTCCGGTTCGTCGGCTTTCCAACAAAGCAACCACTGAAGCACCGCCGCCAATAAGAAACCCAAGTCCCAGGCTCTGCCCGCGCGAGAATGGAGGTGTGGTTCTGGTGGATACCAGCCAACATATCAGGGTGATAATCAAAAGGAGAAGTGCTCCGGCATATAGATTTGCTTTTCGCGAAGCAGGAATCGGTTCAGGAATACAGGAAGCAGCCCTTCCTGCTAGAATACATGACAGCGTTGAACCTGCAAGTCCAACTGCAGCCGAAAGCCAACCAAACGTCAGTTCCATTCTTTTCTCCTTAATATTGTGTCCTGCTACTGGAAGTAATAACGCGGAAATGATCCTGTTAGTTACTCATACAAGCATCAATTTATCGATATAAAGTGATCGTCCTCTCCGTCTGTGCATTCAGGGAAATATCTATCTCACCATTTAATGGTCTTGGAAATATTGATTCATTATCTATTGACCAACTGCTATATTTACAAGCGGTCAGCAACCTTGTGTTTGACGGTTTTGTTCCAATATTTCGGACAGTTATATGCAGAGCGTTTTTGTCATCATTGTATTCTGCATGGGTTACAACAGTGTTTGGATTGGTCAATGATATGAGTGATTGGCTTTTAGCCAGTTTCCCCTTATGCGGTTTTGCCTGCACAGCCTGGAAAGGATACGTGGATTGCATACCCAGGCGGGTGAATTTCTCTATGCCAAGATTACCTTTTCTTGGGAAGAAAGACAGTGTTAACTCTGGTGCATCAGCTGCATCTGTGCCAGCTGGTCGTAACGCTGCATCAGTCAGAATAGCATAAAGAACTCCTTCAGATACTTCAAACAATATCGGTAAACTGGAACAGACAGTAAGTCCCCAGTCTTTTGAAGATAGATCCACCCACTGGTGTGCTACATTAACTGAGTCTTGAATATCAGTGTTCACATAACCCACTGGGTATCCGAACTGAAGTTTTGTTAGGTCAGCAGGTATTGGAAATGCAAACCGGAGTTTTGTGTCTTTCTGTGTTTCCTGCCAGTCGACAGTCAGCACCAGGTCCATTCGGAGGATATTGTCATACACAATTACGTCTTCATTCACTTGCGAAGTATTGTAGTAGTGGTCAAATGTTACGCGGGCTCGCGAAGGACCGCTTTCCATTAATACTACTTCAGTGTTGCCGATCAGAGATTTGATCTGCGATGGAGTTACTATCTGTGGAACAGCGCCTGCTGATCCCCACGGCAACAGTTGTCGCTTGTATCTCTTATCCAGCATTCGTGTGAGGGTTCCGTCACTAATATTCACTCTGAGTGATAGGAACTGGTTATCTATGCTGGGTCCTTTTCCAGATACAGCAGGTTTTAGAGGAGTTTCAGATCTGCGGGCCATATAAAGTTTATAGCCTAGAGCTGGAACATCAAAAGCTGTAAAGTAGAGTCGATCACCCTGACTCTGGCCGAATACTTTCCGCCCTTTATCATCGATTAGGATCACCACAGTGTTCTGGCCTGAAAATGGAGACTGAACATCCACACAGTCAGTTCTTGTCCAGGAGGTAGGGTTGAAGACTACGATTGGCATGCCTTTGCCAGTTGTATCTACCCAACCAGCCATTGAAGCGCGCATGCCTTTGGTGTCGACCAAGCTTGCATCATACATCCCAGAAAACTTTATAATGGCTGACAATGAATCCTCTGAAGCCCCGAATACTGAGACAGCTCCTGTCAATATGAGTGCAACCATTATATATAGAGAAAAACGAATACGCATTTTCATCCTTTTCGTCCGAACAATCTGGCTATCTCATCTCGTTTAAACTCCGGAAACAACGATCCATCTGAGAACACAACTCCAGGATCTTCAGTAACTATACCTATTTTTGAAACAGATTGAGAAACAGCGTGCATTTCCTCAATGATACTATCTGTAGAATGAGGGTCACAGGTGATAAGCAGGCTCCCAGAAGCTATCAGTCCGAGTGGATCCAAACCGAGAGCATTACAGAAAAGCCTGCATTCATCGAGAATTGGCAGGGCATTCTGATCTACGATAATCCCGCAGCCTGAGGCAAATGCTACTTCCTGGAGTGCAGAAGCTATACCCCCCTCGGTAGGATCATGCATGCTGTGAATGCCACTGCAAGCTGTTGCTGCACGGGCATAATTCACAACACATATCCCCGGTTTTTCTAGAAACTCCGCAGCATGTTCGATTGTAAGTATGTCTATTCCAGCTTTTTCCAAGTCATTCGCAGCTTCTCTTGCAAGCAGCGCTGTCCCCTCAATGGCGATACTACCGACTAATAGGACATCATCACCGATTTGTGCCCCTGATGTGGTTATTAGATTATCCCTGTCTGTCTCCCCAAACATGACCCCCGAGACAACAATCCGGTTAACTGCATCTGTAATCTCAGTATGTCCGCCTATGAGTGATATCTTCAGCCGGTCGCATGTAACGGCAATCTGTGTAAAAACGTCTGCAGCTTCCTTTTCGGTGGAACTGGTTGGCAGTAGAATTGTTGCCAGAAAGTATTTGGGGACTGCTCCTGTAACTGCAATATCATTAGCATTTATAGTTACTGCATACCAGCCAATCTGATCGGTTGCAAAGGTTATAGGATCTGATGCTGCAACCAATACTTCACGCGAAACCAGCACCGCGGCTGCGTCCTCACCATACGCAGGCCCGACAATCACATTCGGGTTCTTCTGTGTATGCGAAAGTAATTTAACCAGTAAATCTTTCGGCAGCTTTCCCATCTCCATAACGCATATATTATACCCCCTATGTCTCCCAGCGCAAAAGATCAGACTTCCACATGACTGAAATCCTGCAATCAGCTATAATACTTCCAACCAAAGGAGTGTGTTAGTTATGCAAAGACTGTTTTTGCTGATGGTGGTGATTTTTATGATTACTGGATACAGTTACGCTGCTATAGATCAGGATGTTTACAAGGGTGATATGGTCGCCTATCCAGGTCCCTGGAGTTTTCAACTGGGCAGGGCATCTGTAATACTTGTCAGCGATAAGGATCTGGAGGATTTATCCGACCCAGAGAAGGTCCTGAACCTCAGTTGTTCTTTTGACAAGTACGAAGACAGCTTGCGTGGAGTCTGTGAGAAGGCAAAAGCATCCGGGTGTCGAACCCTGATAGTTGCGTTCGACCAGTTCTTCGGCCAATACAGACCCGGGCAGGATGCTCCCCGGAAGTTGACGCCGGATATGGATGAATACGTCAACCGTATTGCTGCCATAAGTAAGTATGCCTCACAGTATGGATTAGGACTCGAACTGAGTCTTCTAAGTCCACTGGAAATCAGCACAGCATACACCAGCAAGACCGGAGAGTCCGGCAGATGGATGCAGTACCGCAAAGGACTCAGAGATCCTGCAACGGGTTCATTCAGCGTCGATTACTGGTTGCAGAAACGCTGGGTAAATAACAAAGGTGCAGTAAGTATTAAGGAAGCTGGTTTCAGAGTTTTCGCATTCGCAGAGACACAGATAGAGAACGGAATTTACCGGGTGGTGGATCCTGCTTCGATAGTTGAGATAACGGATAGCGCAAAGATAGAATATCTGGAATCGAATGACAATCCAGTTCGTCGCAGAGTCAGAGTTTATGGCACCGGCAAGACTGATATAGGGAAGCTGGACCGGGTATTCGTCGTTCAACAATACCAGAGTCCGGAGATGGACTACTTTAGTCCGAAAGCGCCTGAGTTCCTGCACAATCTAGTTGATAAATACGCAGATGCTGGAGTGAAGCTTAATGCTTTGTATTCCGATGAAATGCATATCCAGCAGGACTGGGACTACTTTGGGCATCACGACAATGGAGAATTCACTCTTCGCTATGTAAGTCAAGGTTTTGAGCAGAAGTATGCTCAAGCATACGGTAGGGAGTATGCTGACTTCGCTAAGTATATGATTTACTTTGCTTATGGTCAGGAGGATTTCTCTAATACTCTGGATGCAAAAGCCGGAGTTATGCATACATTCGGAGCTTCTCCGGAGGATATAAGAAAAACAGCGCTGTTCAGAGCCAGATATTATCACATGCTTCAGGATGGTGTTGTAGACCTGTTTGTAGATGCTAAGAAATATGCAGAGCAGCGATTAGGTCATAAATTGGAAGCCAGGGCACATGCTACCTGGGCTGAGAGTCCAACCATAGACCACTGGCAGACTGCAGCAAAAGATACCTGGAGCAGTAAGTATGAATACACCTCCAACTTTGTCTGGTCATGCACAGTCCATCAGGCATCTGCCGCCTGTTCGGATTACTTCAAGTGGGGAGACTACCTGACAGGCAACGGCAATGACCACGCAGAATGCGGCTGGCTGGACCGAGATTATGTGGGCATGGCTCTTGCATGCTCAACAGGTATCTTGAATGATATTCCATATTCCTATGCTGCGCACTGGGGCAGTCCGGGAGCAATCACGAGGCTCAAATATGCTCAAATCGATGCATATGGGGCTGCAGGTTCTGCTCTTCACGGAATAGTCCAGAACATGCAACACCGGGATGTCCAGGTACTGATGCTCTACCCGATTGATCTGGTCAGTGTAGAGGAACGTTTCGGAAGCTGGATGACACAGTATGGTTATGCCAACTATGTAACCCAGGCCAAACTCCTTGAACGCGGCAAGGTTGTAAATGGAGCAATAGAGATGGCCGGACGCAAGTTTACCACACTCGTTGCAACATTCGAGCCATTCCCGTCTCCGAAATTATTGGAACTTATGAGTGAATTGGTTGAGAGCGGTGGACGAGTGATCTGGTCAGGTCCCCCTCCTGTATTAACCTCAGATGGCGCCAGTGCGCTGGACAAGTGGCAACAGATATTTGGCGTCACATATACACCCGGGGGTATGGAAGGAATCCTGGCTCCCGGAGCTAAAATAGACTTTGCAGGAGTTCTGGCCAAAGTACAACCTCAGATAGTCCTGACGGATATGCTTGTGGACAGGTTGTATCCGGTTACCCCGAGGCAGGGAACAGACGTTGTAGCCAAAGCCAAAGGTATGCTGGTTGGAACACACTTGTCCAATAACAAGGGCGGCTCTGCAACATTTCTCGGATATCGACCCAGAGATGATCAGTCTGCAAGCCTGGGATATGAGACCAGGAACTGGTTCGAGGTTCTTGACGCACTCGAAGCCTATCCGGCTAGTGGAAAACTTGGCAAGACCAACGACAACACAGAATATGTTTCCCGCACAACGGACTATTTGGCCTGCAGGTTCCCGAATGGAGCCATCAGTATAGCACCGCACCTGCGGACAATAGTAGAAGATTGGCCCGGAGGTTTTGGACGCAACCAGAAAGAGGATGATGAATATCTGAAAAGATGTCCTCCTCCATCCGGTAAGACAACCCTGAAGGCATTCCCGGTAAACGGACACAAGGTTACCTATAATGGTGAAATAGCGGTAACTTTCAGAATGAATGACAAGAAGGAGCTGATTGCTTTCTCCGGAACATCCTGCAACTGTATAACTATTGATAGCAAGAAGTTCGCATTCGCCGATAAACCAATGGCTAGAATAGCCTGGGCTC
Source organism: Abditibacteriota bacterium (assembly GCA_942493375.1). Lineage (GTDB taxonomy): Bacteria > Armatimonadota > UBA5829 > UBA5829 > UBA5829. The sequence goes on from OW818698.1 coordinate 4,273,212, forward strand.
CAGTGGAACAGGACAGGCAGGTAGAGCACGGGGCAGTAATGCAGATGATGCTTGAGGGTACTGCCACAATCAAAATTCCTGCAAGCATGCTGACTGGACCTATCTCAATGTTCACCGAAGGCCCCACTCCCGGCAGTAAAGGAACCCCAATCCCCTGCAAACTGGAAAAAGGCTTCCTAACATTCAACTCCACCCCACAAATCTCCAACCGCTGGATATATGTGGTGAACAAATAGCCGTCGAATCCGAAGGGATTTTTGACAGGATTTACAAGATTAACAAGATTTTCTGTATGAACATCTTGTTAATCTTGCTAATCCTGTTTAAAATGAGCTATCTACACGCTTTCTGGCTCAGTTGTCATCACTATTTCTTTTAGTCTCTCCATGAAATACTGGTAGCTCTCGAAGGTTACGTTAGATAGGACGAAGTGGTCGGGGCCGGGGATGTAGCGACCGGCTTTTATCAATCTTCTTGCCTTCTCCAGTTCGGCGTCTATTGCAGGTTTTCCCAGTGCCATGCAGTTTTTGTCTAGACCACCTATTGCAGCCATTTTGGGGAGTTTATTCAGAGTTGCGGTTACATCGCAGCCTGCCAGGACTTCGAACGGATACAGGGCATTGACTCCGGATTCTGACATTAATTCTGCAAGGTTGTCTGTATATCCGTCTGAGTCCACCAGCAGTATCTTAATATCATGTTCTTTTGCATAATCAGCTACTTTTATGTAGTTAGGTTTCATGAACTCTCTGAATGTTGCCGGAGAAAGCAGGGAGCCGTTCTTGCTGGCCATGTCCTCCCAGAACTCAACCAGGTCAAACTCAATGTTGCAGGTCATTTTGTCCCAGATATGGATCATCATATCCGTGCAATAGCCCATCATTTCGTGAATCAGTTCAGGATCATCGTAGAACATCATACACAGCAGTTCGTCACCCATAAGATTGCGCATCATACCGTATATCCCACGATGAGTCAGCTGGAGTGGAAAGTCCCGGGCATTGAGGTCCACTACGCATGCATCCCAGTTTTCCGGAAACCTGCTAGGATCATCCGGATCCATGTATTTATCACGAACCCTTTTCCAGTCTTCTCTATTCTTGACCGGGAACTCGATAGTCTGGTAATGAAAATCACCATGAGGAAGCGAGAGAGCTACAGTGCCGTCTTCCCAGCGGTATAAGATTTCACCGTTGGGCCTGGTTGTCACTTCAGGTTCGCCGCGTTGAGAGAAGTCGAAGTTCACCGGAACTACGCTCCAGCCTCTGTAAGGACAATCGAACCCGATTATCTTGTCTATCTCCTGTCCGATACCTGGATGCTCTTTTTCCCAGTGGGGCAACACGGAGTTGTCACCGCCGAAAACCTTTATAAATGGAACCCGGTCGACCTCCTGGCCGAGTAGTGTTCTGACGAATCTCTTTCTGTGATCCATTACATTCCTCCACTGAACAACATAGGAAATATAAGGCATAATAACAGTTTGTCCGATGCATATCAATATTCAACGGAAGGTCTAATAGACTCAATTGCAGAACCCTTGTTTTTATACACTGATTATTAATAGGCTGAGGTAACAATATGAAGCATATATCGGAACTGGAAACTAAACCAGGTCCGCAGCATAATCTGCATTTTTCGGAAGCTGTTCAGAGGTGGGATGAAGCTATTCCGTTGGGCAGTGGACTTATGGGATGTCTGGTCTGGGGTGATGGTTCACCTCTCAAGTTCAGCCTGGATAGGGGAGATCTCTGGGACAAGAGGGTCGCCTCTGAGATTCTGGATGAACACTTCAAATATGAAGAGCTGATTGGACTCGTCAAAGAAGGCAACCAGGCAGAGATCCTCCGGCGTTTCGATGACTTCTACAACAAACCTACTCCGACTAAGATACCGGCAGGTAGACTTGAACTGGACTTCGGTGACGGCATACAAAGTGTGCAGAGTGTCCTCAGCCTGAAAGAAGCTGAAGGTCGCATCAGGTTGAACCGCAATGGCGCTTATTCGGATGTTAAGGTCATCTGCCATGCTGTTGAGCAGACAGGTTACATAACAATAAACGGGTCTCTGGCTGCTCCGAAAGTGTCGATTGTGGCTCCCAACTATACGGAAAGACTACCAGATGGTGACACATTCTTCTCTCAAAGCCTTGGGTTGCTCGGGTATCCATCAGCAAAGGAATACAGAGATGCAGAATTCATCTGGTTCCACCAGCAGACAGCTACTGAACTGGAATACGCAGTAATATGCGCAGTTAGGATTATATCATCTATTCAGACTGATATCGCGTTCACTGTAGCATCCAACTCAGATGGACAGAACTGGATTGAGAACGCTAAATCGAAGCTGATATCTGCCCTTGATTCAGGTTACTCGGCGTTCGCAGTTGAGCACAAACAGTGGTGGGACAATTTCTGGTCTGACAGCCGGGTTGATATACCGGATGCGCTCATAGAGAAGCAATACTACCTGGCTAATTATCTTCTTGGCAGCTGTTCCCGCAAGGGATATCCTCCGATGCCCCTGCAGGGAGTCTGGACTGCCGATGCAGGCACTATTCCTCCCTGGAAAGGCGACTACCACAATGACCTGAACACCCAGATGAGCTACTGGAGCTATATGAAAGCCAATCATCTGCCAGAGGGTGAGAGCTTTATAGACTTCTTGTGGAACCTTGCTGATGAAGGCCGCAGGTTTGCCAGATCTTTCTATGATGCTCCAGGTCTGTGTCTACCTGGAGTAATGAGTATCGATGGTAAACCCTTGGGAGGGTGGACACAGTATTGCCTGCCGATCACAGCCAACATCTGGCTCTGTCAGGCATTTGACCACTACTGGCTTTATACCCACGATAAGTCTTTTCTCAAAGATAAGGGTTATCCCTATTTGAAAGAGTCTGCAGAGTGTTTGCTGCGTTGGTTGGAGCCTGGAGACGATGGCAAACTTGTGCTGCCTCTTTCGAGTTCACCTGAGATATTCGACAATACAATCAATGCCTGGCTGACTCCTAATACCAACCACGAACTGGCGCTGATGATTTGGCTCTTCGATGCACTTTCAAAGATGGCTGATGAACTGGGTAATGGCGAATCTGAGAAATGGCAGGATATACTTGCTGACTTGTCGGATCTCGCTGTCGACCCAACAACTGGAGCATTTATGCTCTCACCGGATGTGAAGGTCTTTGAGAGCCACAGGCATCATGCTCATGCAATGTCCATATATCCCCTCAAGTTAATGAACTATGACTTGCCTGAAGATAAAGCCATAGTAGATGCTACAGTGACCCTGTTGGAGCAATATGGAAGTGGATGGTGGGTCGGATTCTCATTTGCCTGGATGGCTGACTTGTATGCATTCCAGGGCAATGGAGAAGGTGCTGCTTACCAGCTAAAGCTGTTCTGGGAATGCTGCTGCTCTCAGAACGGGTTCCACTTGAACGGGGATTTCAAGAAGCGCGGTATCAGCCTGTTCCACTACAGACCATTTACCCTCGAAGCCAATATGTGTGCAGCAGATGCAGTCCAGGAGATGCTGCTGCAGACCTCTCATGGCATTTTAAAGCTGTTCCCGGCTGTTCCTCAGGAGTGGAGCTCCAGAGGTGTCGGGTTTGAGAATCTCCGCTGTGAAGGAGCCTGGCTGGTCTCATCACGTATGGAAGCTGGATGTGTGAAGTATGTCAGGATAACTGCTCAGGCCGATGGTACTACCAGACTGCGCGCTGATTTTGGCTCTGAGTCAGTCCGTGTTGAGATTGCAGGTGTTGTTCAGACTACCAACTTGAACCAGTGTAGAGAGATTGAGATATCTCTCAAATGTGGTCAAACCTGTGTGTTGACGCCTGCTTGAGGCAGAAATGAGGAAGCCCTGAGTCTTTGTGGCTCAGGGCTTTGTGAGGACGGGCGGGGTGTGTATGTGGTTTGGCGTTTGCGTGTTCCAATACCAATATTAGCAGGCTAACCTTTCAGATATCTTGCAAGCCTAATATTATCCTGTTAACTTAATGGCTGTTCGGCGCATTTGTAGCCTACACCTCTGACGGTCATTACATATTTTGGTCGGTCTGGCTCTTGTTCCAGGTTTATCCGGAGTCTGCGGATGTGAACATCCACGGTGCCTTGTCCTATGTATTCGTCATCACCCCAGACCTTGTTTAAAAGTGTGTCCCGGCTCATCACTCTGCCCTTATTGGCAAGGAGTACTTCGAGCAATGAATACTCTCTGGGTCTCAGATCGACGATCTGGTCTTTCACTTTGACCTGATGGCGGGCTTTATCCATTACCAGATCACCACATTTAAGGATTTCACTAGTTGTCTGGGTATCGGGTTTTACCCTTCGCAGTGCGGTCCGGATTCTGGCTGTCAGCTCCAGGGTGCCAAATGGCTTGGAAATATAGTCATCTGCTCCGACTTCCAGCCCTATGACTTTATCCAACTCATCTGACTTTGCACTTAGCATGATGATCGGGAATGTATGGTCCTTGCGGATAACACGGCAAACTTCTTTGCCATCGACCTTGGGCAGCATTATATCCAGTAGCATCAGGTCAGGTGGCTCCTGATGCACGGAGTTCAGAGCTTCCATACCATCTTCGCATGTGACGACTTTATAGCCTTCACCTTCCAGAATGTGTTTCAGCAGAAGCCGAATGTCTTCTTCATCTTCAACAACCATAATCTTCTCAGCCACAGTAACACCTCGATGCACACATCTTTTTCTCTTCTTACAATCCCAATTCTACGCATCTACTGTTAGCATAGTGTTAACAACCGGTTATTTTGATACTTATTTTGCAGAAGATTAGCAATTGCAAATCACGAGCAAAAGAGATAACCAATAAACCCGAAGGAATGCACTCTATCTACAGACAAGTAAATAATAATTCTGATCTTGGGAGAGATATTTGAAGACACTGCTTCTGCGCTGCGCTACGCTCTTGATGTGGATATGCATAACTGTAATATGCTCAGTACTGTATGGCATTATCAATGACCAGATTACTGCGACAATCTCTCCTGAATACTACAGCGTATATAAACACCGCCAGTTTTCGCCTGCCCTGGAGATGTTCGGGTTGATGGATGCTCCGATGCGGGTTCAGGCGGTTGTTATTGGCACACTTGCTACCTGGTGGTATGGGCTGTTTCTGGGGATCATGCTGGGGATAAGCAGCATGGTCGGACGATATGCTCCACTAACCACCTTGCAATATATCCGGATTGTAGGAGCTGTGATGGCTTTTACATTGGTAGTCTCGGTGATATTTGGTCTTACAGCTTATATAGTTGAACCACTTGTAAATCCAACAGCTGCCAGCAGGCCATTTTTAACCGGTATTGCTGATATCCGCAGTGCCTACTCTGTCGGTAACTGGCACAATGGATCATATCTGGCAGCACTGATTGCAACTTTTATCGCAAGCTTCTGGGCTCAGAAAAAGCGAAGGGTAACAGCTCTGGCTGTAACATCCAAAACCTCTGAAAATATGCTACCCTAAGGTATTGATGCATGTTGGCTACTATTTCAATACTCACATATAATTTCGGAGAGTAAACAATATGAGTATCAAGGTGTTGACAATGATGATGACTATGCTTGCTTGTATACAGCTTGTTAGCAACGCTTCAACTTCCACTGACGAAAATAGTGTTCTTGGGCCAACAAAGCATAAAAATGCTCAGTGGTTCCCTAAAGCCGGTTTGGGCCTCTTTATGCACTGGGGCATTCACAGTGTGGATGGTATTCAACCTTCCTGGGCGATGATCAAGAACTATCCAGCAAGTGATCCTGCTGATTACCATACATTGCCAGATTACTATGCACTGGCGAAAAAGTTTGACCCGCAAAACTATGACCCGGATAAGTGGATTGCAGCGGCAAAAAAAGCCGGGTTTACTTATGCTGTCCTAACGAGCAAGCATCACGATGGCTATGCTCTCTGGCCCACCAAATATGGTGACATGAGCACCAAACAGTATATAGGTGGCAGGGATTTACTCAAACCTTATGTTGATGCCTGCAGAAAATACGGCTTAAAGGTTGGCTACTACTTTTCACCTACAGACTGGCACTACCCGAATTATCCCGTAGGCGATGTTGATTTTGATTACAACAACCGCGGCAAATACCACGAAGTAGATCCAGCTGTGAACCAGAAGAGATTCGACGACTTCTACGCTTATACAATGGGGCAGATAGAGGAACTGTTGACCAGATACGGTAAGATAGACATTCTCTGGTTCGACGGAATGGGCTGGAATGGTATTAATGATATCCATACAAAAGAGACATATACTCGAATACGTAAACTCCAACCTGGTATTATAACCAACAATCGGTGGAGCGGTGAGGCAGGCGATTATGGCACTCCGGAGTGCAATCTTCCTGAGCAAAGACCATCAGGCTGGTGGGAAGCATGTTTTACCTGGAACGGCCACTGGGGCTATAATCCTACTCGAAAGTTTGAATCAAACGCATGGGTGCTGCAGACTCTCATAACCTGCCGCAAGTGGGGAGGTAATCTGCTGCTGAATTGTGGGCCAGCTCCTGATGGCACGATGCCTGCCGAGTTCTATGAACGCTGTGATGAACTAGCTGCCTGGATGAAACACAGCAAGTCATCAATAATTGGTGCCGGACCAACTCCGGGTGATGACCTGAGCAACGTGCCTATAACTACCGGCAGGAAGATATGGTATCTGCATGTTCAGCCTGCGTTTAAAGATTTGAGTGTAGTGCTAAAAGATCAGCGAACCCCTAAGCATATAAAGGTCATGCGGACAAAACTCAAACTGCCATATACGAATGATAATGGTCAGATAAAGATAGACATCTCCGGAATGGAACGCACCAGTCTGGATGACGTTATTGTTGTCAGCTGGTAAATATTATATTCAGGAGAATGTGTTTTTGAGGATTGTAGTCCGAATGCAAATATTGGTATTAGTCTGCTTTAGCCTGTCAGTAGCAGTTAGTATGGCTGCGTTTGCTTCCAGCAGGAAATCTCAACCCGAACAGGTAAAATATGTGCTTGCTGCAAAGGGTGCCAGCAAGTGGAGAATTGTTGTTAGTGACAAAGCATCACTCTCTGAAAAGTATGCTGCGAAAGAATTGCAGACGTTTTTCGAGCAGATCAGTGGCGTAAAATTGCCTGTAGTTGACGATAAAGGACAAGTCAGAAAGCAGGAGTTTATCATTGGGGATAATGCTCATCTTCGCAAGCTCCCTGTAAAGATTGGCTATAAAAAGCTGGGCACGGATGGTTACCAGCTCAGCACGGTCAATGGCAACATTGTGATTATCGGTGGCAGGGAACGCGGGACTATGTACGGAGTTTATGCATTCCTTGAGCATTACCTGGACTGCCGGTGGTACAGTTCTACAGTAAGTAAGATTCCTCACAAGCCTGATATCAGCCTTGAGCCTTTCAATGTTACTCAAATCCCGGTGTTTGCCTATCGCGATGTCATGTATTTTGATGCATTTGAAGGAGATTGGGCTGCCCGGAACAGAGTCTATGGAATTAATGCCCGCTTGCGTCCGGAACAGGGAGGAAGTTACCCGTGGGCTACTCCTCAATGGCATACCTTCCTTTGGTTGCTTCCTGAGGGAGAATATTTTAAAGACCATCCTGAATACTACTCTCTCATAGCAGAACGAAACATACGCATGCCGCTTAATCTATGCCTTACAAACGAAGACATGATCAAAGTTGTCACTGAACGGGTTAAGAAATGGATGAGAGAACAGCCGGACAAGCGGTACTTTTCTGTCTCTCAGCCTGACTGGAACTACAGGTGTTCCTGTGACAAGTGCACTGCAATGAACGACCAGGAGGGTGGTGCTCAGGGAACCAATATCTATTTTGCTAACAAGATAGCTGCAGCGATAAAGGACGAGTTTCCACAAAACCGTATAGTCACGTTTGCCTACGCTACTACTTTTTATCCACCAAAGACTATAAAGCCTGCAGACAACGTAGTTATTCACTTTGCACCTCTTGAAGGTGATGCTAAGATATCTATAGAGGGTTGGAGCAAGCTGACCAAGAATATCATCGTCTGGGATTATCTGATCGGGTATATGCATTTCATAATCCCCTTTCCAAACCTTTATTATATGCAATCAGGCATTCAGACATATGCTGATAAACATGTTATGGGTGAGATGACACAGGCACAATACCAGGACAATGGGGGAGAGTTTGCTGAGCTTCGAGCTTACATACTTGCCCGGTTGTTGTGGGATCCCAAAACCGATGTGAAGGCGATTATAGATGACTTTGTATCCGGCTACTATGGTAAGGCAGCGAAACCCATTAGGGAGTATATAGAGATTCTCAACCGTGATTCTCTACCGGCAAAAATCACCCCGGAAAAGCAGCAGTTGATAGATAAATGGGCCGATAAATTCAAAGGCTGGTGGACGTTCGGATATCCTGGACTTTATATGAACGACCTGCAGATAACCAGGTATGAAGTGCTGTTACAAAAGGCGGAGAAGTTGGCTTCAGATGATCCTTCACTCCTGCTGCGTGTCCGCATCGCTCATTTGCCAATACAGACGATACAGATGCACATACTAGCCAAAGATGACCCTAAACGCGCAGAAGTGATCAGCAGATACTTTGACACAATAGCAGTCTACAATGCTGCCAACGTCAACACAGGTCGCAAGATATGGCGTTATGGTGAGTGGAAGTCCATGGATGAGTTTAAGGCAAGTTTAAGTCAGTAGGCATATACAAATATAATCCACTCGATATATGCTAAAATTGCCCGGTTCTTATGAGTACTAATGTGCACGCTTCCTGAACCTGGATTCCGGCTTCCTGGCACTTTTTAGTTAGTGTCTCATTTTCAGCTCCCGGGTTCAGGATTACACGGCGGGGATGGATGCTTATGATGTCATCTATGAGTGGTGTAGAGTTCCTTTCTGACAGGTAGACGGTTATTGTGTCCAGAGGTTCTTGGATTAAATTCAAGTTGCTGTAGCACTCGATGCCATTAACCAGCTTTTCCGATGGATGCACAGGGAAAACTGGATAACCTGCTTCTTTCAGCATTACTAATGCTTTGTAGGAATAGCGTTCGGGATTGTTGCTTGCACCTAACACTGCTACATTGTATTTCATAGTCATATTCTTGAATACCTAACCTGTTTCCAATCTGTATGAATCTGCGAAATCTGCGGATTACAGGAGTTATTTACCCTAGTTTCTTTGGTTCCCCACCTATTCCGGATACTTTTCTGGTGGCAGCGTCTATTTCTGTGTGGTGTGGGGGGCAGCCGGGGACGAAACAACCTCCTGATGCAGCAGATTTGGCGCAGTTGCCTATTATTACTGCTTTATCACGCTGCATGATCTCGGTTATTTTACCCAGGACAAATGTTACGCCATTCAGTTTGTTGCGGTCTTCTCCCATTGAGTAATAGATATGCCTAAACTCAGCCCAGCAGCCGCTGCAGACGTTGTTGCTAATCACTTCAACTCCCATTTCCTGGTATTGTCTGCAAACTACGGACTCTGCAGTTTCAAAGGGGTGCTTGATTGATTCGATGGGGCAACCGAGGACTTCGATGTCTTTCAAACTTTTTGGCCCCAGTCCCATTGAAATTCCATACTTCAGGAACTTGATCTGGCTGACTTCGAAACCCATTATGGAGGCTCCCACCATGTCTGTTGCTAAAGCATTATCTCCGGCGATTATTATGTCCAGCTTTACAGGTGTGCAATCACCAGGCCCAAGTCCTTCACCTGCAGTGGTGCCATCGATTATTACGAGTTGCGGCTTGATTAGTGAGCACAGGTCGACAATTGCCTGTTCCATGTTTTCTTCGTGGAATCTGATACGTTCGGTAAGTGGTATTACACCTTTGAGGTTCTTAATACCCATCGTTACCTGAGCCTGATCGTGGGTTTTCATTACCGGGAGATCGATGAATTTATCGACTGAAAGGGCTGTTTTGGATATTTTGACCCGTTTGATGACTCGCCCCTGAGGAATGTCGACCTCGATCATTTCATCTTGCATGGTATCGAGTAACCGAACTGAATCTGCAATACCTGCTGTAACCAGAGCATCGTGGTAGTATTTTCCGCAATGGTTTTCAAAGTTAGGCAGATTTGGATCGTAGACCAGGTCGTTCTCACCAACAATCGGATTTGCCCCAGCTTCGATTACCAGTTTCGCGACTGCAGCTACGACCTCGGGTGATGTGACGGTGCCGATTTTATAGTTCATAAACAGGCCGTTGGGTTTGATAAGCACGCTCTCACCCGGTTTTACGAACTTTTCAATACCCCCGAGCAAGTCCAATGCTTCTTTTACTGCTTCATATGCATCCTGGTTTTTACTGATACTGATCTGATAACTGCTCATATTACACTCCGGTTAAACACAATGCTCTATGCCAATTCTAAGGCTGGCAATAGGTACTGTCAACCAATGAAACGGTAACTATGCACAATTGTGTTTCATGTAGGCAGATGATTGGAATACTAAGTTTGGTGCATATATGTAAATAGCACTGATGTTTTGATCTATAGGAGGATTAAGATGGAAATTGTAAATGCAAAAACAGCAGCTTTGGTTGAGAACCCCCATAAAGTGAAGGTTAGTAAGCTCTACGATACTGAGAATGCTCAGGTTATGCATATCACCCTTGAGCCTGGCGAAGCATTGAAGAAACATGTTACTCCGGTAGATGTGTTCTTCTATGTTCTGGAAGGAAAAGGTGTCGTGGAGATCGGCGATGAGAAACAGGAAGTTGTAAAAGATACTCTAATCAACAGCCCGGCAAAGATACCACACTGCTGGTATAACGAAAGCGAAGGCACTCTTAGGATCCTGGTAGCCAAGGTACCCCGACCAGTTCAGGCGACAAAAATACTGTAATAGCAGGAAGACTGCACCCCATTGTTTAAGAAAACCTCACAGATATTGAAATGACCTTTACTAGCTACTACTGCGGGAACCTGCTTGTATAAATACAACGTTTCCGCAGTCTATGCTCCTTTAAAACACAGGTGTAAATGCAAGGCATTTGCACTGGTATACGCTGAATACACGGAAATAGCATAGATGCAGGCAAATGATTATGTTAAGACTTTCTCTCCTTTTCCAACTCATACTAGCTCTCGTTTTACTATATACCTCTACTTGTTTTGCAGAGACTGACGACTATTCAAAGGAAACAAAAGCTATGTTTGATCGTCTTAATGTGGATTATCCCGGTTTGGAAAAAGTTAAAGCTGCTTTGAAGTCTGGGGATTATAAGGCGGCTGAGGCAGCTTATCTGGATTTCTATAAGACTCGCACTACTCCTGTGCTCTACTGGAAAGACTTGTATCCGGCTATGGATACTTTTCAGGTGCGATCAAGCTATTTTGATTTCTTTAAGACTGCTCCGGAGAGGATCACATATAGGGACAGGAATACTCTAAAATATTTAATCAGCAAGGAGAGAGGATATGACTGGGGGAACACTAAACCCAATCAGTATACTCTGGTAAAATTGGCTGATCTGATGCTTCAGAATAAAATCTATCATCCATGGTGGCCCAATGAACCGGTGCAGGATTTGGGGCCTGACTGGAACTGGGACCATATTCCTGCTGACGGTGACCAGTCCTGGAATTTCCATCTGCATCACCAGGAGTTCCTGCTGGCTCTTGCTCAGGCTTACTGGCAGACAGGGGATGAGAAGTATGTTAAGAAGCTGGTGGAAGTTTGGACTGACTGGATCAAGAGAGTAAACCATCCAATCAACCTTTCTCATTTGATCCAGCCAATACTCTACCAGCAGCTGCTTTCATTTGCTCTGTCCTGGGATGGGTTTACTCCACATGATTTTTGCCTGATACAATCCTGGCTTGCTACTTCGAATGCGGATGTCCTGATGGCTGAACCCAGGAGTGGGAACCAGCTTATGGGAACTGCTATTGCGCTTATCTGGCTGGGAGTCGGTATGCCTGAGTTTACGAACTCTCAGAGCTGGAGGGATGAGGGATGGAAACGGATGGAGAACTTCCTGGGAGCTGAATCATCATATCCGGATGGTTCGGCTAAGGAAGGGACCTATCATTATGCAGTCGGTCCTCACTGGTCAGTATTGGATGGAGTGAAACTTGCCAGAATGAACAAACTGTCTTATCCGGATAGCCTCAAGGAGAAGTTGGTTGACGCAGCGAGTTTCTTTGCATATACTGCGAAACCTGATGGTAAGTGGGTCTGGACTGGGGACGGAGACAGAGGTACGGCGTTCCCATATGTTATGACGATGGCAAACCAGGAGAACAGGGAGGACCTGAAGTATATTGCGAGCTTTGGGAAAGAAGGCAGGAAGCCGGAGAAGTTATCGGTGTGGTATCCGTATGTCGGTTACTGCACGATGCGGAATTCCTGGAGTAAGAGTTCGAATTACCTGTTCTTTGATGTGGGTCCGGCAGGGATATTGCACCGGCATGCAGACAAGCTTTCTATTGAAGTTGCCTCTTATGGACGTTCGCTGCTGGAGGATATGGGAATCCACACATATTCTACCGATCCCAGGGAAACCCCTCAGCTGGCGCTGGCATCATCATCCCGCGCGCATAATACGGTGATAGTGGACGGCAAGTCTCAGACCGATCCGGAAGAGGCAAGCGATACGCCTCTGACTAATCCCTGGACCAGCACTCCAGTATTGGATTTCAACATAGGGGATTACTCCGGTCCTTATGTAGATGTACACGGGGAGCAGCAGTTTTATGGAGGTGATATTTCCAATCTGGTTCACCAGCGCAGTGTGGTGTTTGTTAAGCCTGATTACTGGATCGTGACAGACAGAATACTGCCCAAAGACAAGCCGGATGGCGTTGTACATATATATGAGCAGCTTCATCACTTTATACCGATTGAATTGGATCACGATACTGTGACAAATGCCGTCTGGTCGACTACTCCCGGGAAGCCGAATCTGGCTCTGATACCTGTCAATGACCCCGGATTGCATATTGAGATCGCAGAAGGACGGACAGAACCATACCCCCAGGGGTATTACTATCAGGATACCGGGCAGAGGGTTGTTCCGGCTCCGTGTGTGATTTATAGACTTGAACAAGCCACACCTGCGATAATACAGACTGTGCTATATCCACAAAAGAAAGGCCAGAATAATCATCCGAAGGTTGAGCGGATAGGTGATCCGAAGGATGGGACCATCAGAGTTACATTTGCTGATGGACGATATGACCTTTACTGTTCACCTGCGTCACCTGGAAAGCATACATTTGGGGAGGTTTCCTTTGACGGGATTGCTGCATTGGTGAGATTTGATAAGAATGGAAAAGTGCGAGTTTCGGAGGTTGTCGGCAGTAGGAGCATTACTGTCGGAGCGAAGATATATACGAAGTAGTAACAGATAAATCAGATGATCAGAAACAATGTGTAGGAGAAGAATCATTGAATACTCATGAGATAATCAATGAATTAACCAGAAACGATTTAGTGTTTCCTGAGCAGGCAATTGCAGAAGCTGTTGAACAGCGTGAAGCGATCACTCCTGAACTATTACGTATCCTCGAGAGTGCAAAGTCTCTAGATTGGACATCTGCTGACTACTCTCATTATACGGGGCATATTTATGCAATGTATCTATTGGCACAGTTTCGTGAGCAACAGGCTTATCCAATATTGATAGACCTGATTAGCTCAGATCAGAAAATGGTAGATAGAGCCCTTGGTGATATTATCACAGAATCATTGGGGCGCATGCTTGCATCAGTTTATGACGGCGACATAGAGCCGATATATAGAGTAATCGAGAACCCAGGCTTAAACGAATATGTACGCGGTGCAGCTATTCGCGCCATAATCATTCTGGTAGCTCGAGGAGTCAAAACACGCGAAGAAGCTATGACATATTTCCATAGCTTATTTGATGGGAAATTGGAACGTAAACATTCCGATGTATGGGCTTCTCTGGTAGATAGTTGTAATGAAATGTATCCGGAAGAATTAATAGATGATATCAAGAAAGCTTATTCTGACGGATTTGTAAGTGGTTTCTATACAGGATGGGAGGAGACTGAATACAAGCTCCGACTGGGTAAGGATCGCACCTTAGCAAGTCTCGCGAGTGATTCTCATTATAAATTTATTGAAGACACTGATAAGGAATTGTCCGGCTGGTACTGCTTTACTGATGCATATAGAGCATCCTTGTCTAAACCTAAAGCTCCAAAGTTAGAGCAACCAGCGAAGCAAGTCCAGTGGAAAGCCGAACCTAAAACAGGACGCAATGAACCATGTCCATGCGGTAGTGGAAAGAAATATAAGAAGTGCTGCGGAGCTTGAAATAATAGGGATGTATTAAATGCGATTATCAGAAATAGTTACGCTAATAATGTTAGCTATTATGGCTGTGTCTAGCAGCCCATCTGTCGGCTTACCTCAGAATTTAAAGCTGGCTAGTAATAGCAAGGCTACGGCCGTAATAGTTGTGAATCCTGCTGCGACAGCTCCTGAAAAGTTTGCTGCTGAGGAGTTGAAGAGCTATCTAGGGAAGATTACGGGCGGTAAATTTCAGACAGTAAACTTCCCGGAGCAGAATAAAGTATGCATACTTGTCGGACAATCTCCTGAAGTCAGGAATTTGCTTCCTGGAATAAAGTGGGATGCATTAAAGCCTGACACGATTATCATTAAGGTTGTGGGTAATAAGCTGATACTTGCTGGGGATCGTCCAAGAGGAACTGTTTATGCGGTCTATACATTCCTGGAAGAGCAATTGGGATGTAAATGGTGGACTCAGACCGACTCTTATGTTCCTAAGAAAAGAGACATAGCTGTTAAATCAGCTTTGAACAAGGTTTATGCTCCTCCTTTTCATTACCGTGCGATGCTTTATAAGTTCATGGAGCGGGAACCCGGGCCGTTTGGAGCGAGGCTTAAGCTCAATGGAGATTTTCCAACACCGGGTGATCTTTACGGCGGGCACCAATCTACTATAAAGATGGGGCATTCGTTCCACTATATACTACCTCCAGCTACTTATTTTGGTCCTCATCCTGAATGGTATGGGCTGTATAACGGAGTCCGCTGCGCGATTATTGCCGGTGGGCGTCCGAACCAAATGTGCCTTTCGAATGTGGAGATGCGTAAGGAACTGGTGAAACGAGCGCTGGAACTCATTAAGGCTGATCCCAGCGCAGGAGTTATATCTATAGGGCAGGAGGATGGCACTGCTCCTTGCAGCTGTGCGGATTGCCTGGCGCTGGATACAAAACTCGGTGGTCAGACGGGAACGCTGTTATGGTTCGTAAACAATGCTGCAGATGAAATCAAGAAAGTTTACCCGAAGATTATGGTAGAGACGCTGGCCTATCAGTGGTCGATAAATCCTCCGACGATACCGACTAAGACCAGAGATAATGTGTCTATTCGGGTAACTACAATAAATGCTGAGTTCGCTACTCCCTGGAATTCTCCTCGTAATGTTGCATTCAATAAACTGGTTCAGGATTGGAAGAAAGTAACTTCAAATCTTGCGATCTATGATTACCCGTTTAATTACCACAACCTGCTGATCTCATTTCCTATCTGGAATGCGATGGGGGCAAATGTCCGGTATTATGCTGCCAATAATGTTACATCGGTCATGTATCAAGGTGATGATTACAACGACGAAGCCAATTTCATAAGACTGAGAGCGTGGCTATTAGCCCATTTTATGTGGGACCCAACAGTCAATCAAGAACAGATAATGCGGCAATTTTTGAATGGGTATTATGGAGCAGCGGGACCTTACCTTGAGAAATATATAAACCTTACTGCTCAGGCAGCGTTGCAAAATACTACATTTATGGCTTGTTGGAGCGATGATGTCTGTTTCCTGACTCCCGCACAGCTCAAATTGGGGAAGACGTTATTTGATAAAGCGGAAGCTGCGGTTGCTGGAAACAAGATATTACTTAATCGGGTGAAGGTTGAACGGCTGGGGTTCGATCAACAGCTTCTTCTAAGTCGGCTTGTGATGCCCGAGGTTCAGACGTTTGTTTCTGATGCGTATAGAGATGACCGTGCGCGAAAGTTTATTGACCTATCGAAGTCCAGTGGAAATGACTTTATCGGTGAGGGTGTTAAGCTTCGGAGCGATTACTTTGACATACTTACCGGGAGAAAAGAGGTCAATGCATATGGGCAGTTGCTGCCTGCGACCCGTAAGCCTGCATCGATTCCGGCAGCGTGTGCGGGATTATCAACTAAAGACTGGAGCGATGTTCAGGAAGCTCAGTTTATGCCGGGGTCTGTTTGTAGTGCGATTGAGGATCCGGAAGCATCGAACGGAGTAGCCATAAAACTTTCAGCCGGACCCAATGACTGGGCGCTTCAAGCTCCAGTCTTTTCTCGCAACTGTATAAAGCCTGCTGCTGATCTTTATATAAGTCTAAAGCTGGATGCTATACAAGTGAGTGGTCCTGCTTTTGCTATAAAAGTCTATAATCTGGCTACAGGTGAATATGCATTGAACCGGACAGTGGATATTAAAGAATTTGCCGGGAGTTCAGGATATACAGAGATCAAGATTGGGACGTTTAAGCCGTCGGAGGCACAGTATATAGTGTTTGTGCCCTTAGACAACGAGGTGGGAGTTCGTAGTTTTGCTGTGGACAGGTTTTTCTTTGTGAAAGGTAAGTAAGGATGTGCAATTGAATTGACAGTATAGCGGTACATGAACATAATGGACAAACGTGTTCGAGGAGTTTGTAAATGGTAACTGCATCGATTTCGAGATTGAAAGCGAAAATGCATGAGTATATTGCGTTAGTGAAATCAGGTGAGGATATAATGGTCACTCAACGAGGGAAAGCAGTGGCGAGAATTATGCCAATAGACGCAATATCCGACTTCGATGCAAAACGTATGGAACTCTCCTGTCGTGGTATCTTAAAGTTGGGCAAAGGTCACATCTCGGATGAACTACTGAAGGATCTACCTGTTGTAAATTTATCTGATGAGGATATTTACAGGATTTCAGAATGGGAGCGCGCAGAATCCAGTTGATTGTAATATTTCAAATGCCAAGGTTCTGAATTCCTCCTGCTATGGACACCCTTCGACAAGCTCAGGGTGAACGGATTGTTGGAATTGTAAACTAGTATCTTCATTGATATTTGTGAATACGAAGGACGCTGATTATGCTCTCATTAGTAAAGCAAGCTGCTATTATTGTTTCGGTTTTGGTCTGTATCGGTTTTACTGCTGTTTCGTGTGCGGGTGAAGGGACGGGTTCGGTTATAAAGAATATTGCTTATAAGAGTGGGAAGAGGCTTTCGGGTTATGAGCGGGAGCGGTGTGTGCTGGACCTTTATCTGCCGGAATCTAAGAAAGACTGCCCGGTGGTTGTGTGGTTTCATGGCGGAGGACTTGAGGGTGGTTCGAAGGATGATGCTGCGGAGATTGGAAAGTTCTTCGCTAAGAATGGAGTTGCTGCAGCGGTTGCCAGCTATAGATTATTTCCCAAGGCAAAGTATCCTGCATATGTAGATGATGCTGCAGCCAGCGTTGCATGGACAATTGAGCATATCGGGGAATATGGTATCGACCCGGACTGTCCTGTGTTTATATCCGGACATTCTGCGGGTGGGTACCTGGCAGCGATTGTTGGGATGAATTCGAAGTATCTGAGGAAGTATGGGGTTGATTTGAAACGTATTGCGGGAGTTATCCCAGTGAGTGGGCAGGTATTTACTCATTTCACAATCCGCAAAGAAAGAAAGATTCCGAACCCCCAGAATACTCCGACTATTGATGATGCTGCACCCTGCTATTATGTCCGCAAGACTGTTCCTCCAATGCTGGCTATCTGCGGAGACAACGATTGGCCGGCAAGGGCTGAGGAGAACAAATACTTCATAGCGATGCTGAAAACTGTCGGGCATACTGATGCAAGTTACCAGGAGTTTGAAAATAGAGACCACGGAACGATAGTAGGTAAGATGCCTGAAGCGAATGATCCGGTGGGTAAGGTTATGTTGGACTTCATTTCAGGACATAAAACAACGAGTGTGAAATAGTTGATTACGAGAAAGCTGTTTGAATATTACAGATGCTTAGGGTGGGGGTGTGATTTGAATATACATGTATTTGGATTTGTTCTGGGACTACTGATGCTTGCTTGCGTTGCTAATGCTGCCGGGGTTGATGTCAGGCAGTTCGGTGCTAAAGGCGATGGGACAGTAGATGATTCTGCTGCTATCCAGAAAGCTTTGGATTCTGTCAAAGACAAGGGAGGTATAGTGGAGCTGGGTGTAGGCACTTTCCGGTTGGATAACCCGATCAACATTCCGGAGGGAGTTACCCTTACCGGAGTCTGGGAAGCACCGCACCAGGCAATGCTTACAAAGGGCACTGCAATTCATATTTATGCAGGGAAAGGTGATGAGAACGGCACCCCGGCGATTTCATTGAACCCATCCAGCGTAATTAAGGGTATCACATTCTACTATCCTGAACAGAAGATTCCGGATGTTATAAAATATCCATGGACAATCCGGGGCACAGGATTGCATTGCAGCATCATTGACTGTACGTTTGTTAATCCCTACAGGATGATAGATTTTGCAACCAACTGGCATGAGCTTCATTACATTCGCAATGTTTTTGGATGTCCACTTAAAGCCGGGGTCTCGATCGACAAGTGCAGCGATATTGGACGCATAGAGAATGTGCATTTTAACCCCAACTACTGGTCCAGAAGCGGGGTGGCGGATCCTCCCGGGGAGACTGCACTCATTAAGTTCCTGGGGCAGAACCTGATTGCCTTTGAATTTGGTCGGACTGACTGGGAGTATGTGATCAACACGTTTGTGTTCGGCGCCAAGATCGGGTACAGATTTTATGAGAGCAAAGACGGGACAGTCAATGGCAACTTCCTGGGGATCGGAGCGGACTGGTGCGGTCGGGCGGTAATGGTTGAGGAATGCCAGGTGCCTGGACTGTTGATAACCAATGGGGAGTTTGTCGGTGGAGATGGGACTGATTCCTTTATGGAGGTTGCATCGACTAACACCGGAGTTGTCCAATTCTCCAACTGTTCATTCTGGGGGCCATGCCCAACAGTTGGGAAGCTGGATGGCAAAGGGACAGTCAGCCTGAACCAGTGTAACTTCCACAACTATGGCAAACCTGCCCATGCGTTTACACTGGAATGTAAAGGCGGAGATATTACGATCCAGGGGTGCAGGTTTGGCAATGACCGGCCTGATATCAAACTGGGGAAGAATGTGAAGACGGCTATAATATCGACTAACAGGTTCTTGAAGAAGAAAGAGATTCTGAACGACTGTAAAGGCGAAGTAGCTGAAGGGCTGAATGTAGTTACCAAGTAGATTTTTATAAACCACGGAATACACGGAAAAGGAAGGAATGAGTATGAAATATGTGTTTCCTTTTCGTGTGACCAGACTGAGCTTTTATATCAAGTGGGAGAGAATGTGATGACCTTGAGAGAACGGTTTATGGCGCTTATGCAGGGTGAGACTCCTGACGTCTTGCCTCTGCTTGCGGATCTTTCATACTGGTGGACAGCTCAGCAGGTGCAGGGGAAGCTTGATAGTAAATATCTGGGTGATGAAGGCTATCGACGTCTGCATGAGGATCTGGGTGTTGTATTCTATTACGACTATGAGTTTGGCAGAATTTGGGACGTTTCATATGATGGTGTTGAAACGGAGAATATGACAGATGGTCTGGATACTGTGCAGTGTATCCGGACTAGCAGCGGGGAATTGAGGGCCAAACAACGTTATATACCATCCAGTTATTCAAGTGCCCATGTTGAATACTTAGTCAAGGAACCGGCTGATCTCAAAATTGCTTGTGAATATATAGAATCTGCAAGGCATGTTCCACGTTTTGAAGCATATAGTGATAGGTGTAAACAGATTGGTGAGTCAGGAGTGTCATGTGCAATACTCCCAAGGTCTCCTCTGGCTGTTTTGATGGTGGAACTGGCTGGTGTGGAAGCAACTGCTTATATTTCAATGGATGCTCCTGATGAGTTGCAGCAGACACTCGATTGCATAGACAGATCACTGGACCCTGTGTTCGAACTGGCATGTGAGTCACCAGCAGAGATTTTCCATTTCACAGACAATCTGTCATCAGAGAACGTGGGCAACATGTTCAACAAATATATGGCACCTTACTATATTAAGCGCCTTGATCAGCTCCACAAGGCTGGAAAGAGAGCGGCATCGCATCTGGATGGGACTATTAGGGGGCTTCTTGGACCGTTGTCGGCAACTGGGATTGATGCAGTAGAGGCACTTACTCCTATGCCAGTCGGTGATGTGGGTTTAGCTGAACTGCGTGCAGAATCTGGATCGGACAGCGTTATCCTGTGGGGAGGTCTGCCAGGGGCGTTGTTCTCTCCCTGTTATGGGCAAAAACAGATTGAACAGCAGGTGGACGATATCCTAATGATATTTGGTCGCACTGGCAGGTTTATACCAGGCACAGCGGACCAGGTGCCTCCGGATGCAGATATCGAACTTGTGAAGATAGCAGCGGAGAGACTGGCAAATGGATGATTTTATATCTCACGCGGAGACGCGGAGGACGCGGAGATTATAAGAGGAGAGGTGTTTGGCTCATCTAATATTTTTAGCGCTGCGGCTTTTGCCAGGACAATTGCAATCATTACTATATGCTTCTGACGAGTATTATACTGTGAGGGATACATATACCTGCATGTGATTCGAGGGGATGGATTATGTCTTTGTTCCGATTGAAAGATGCAAAGTGGTTCTTTGGGGAGTCTCCGGATGAGGTATTATTGTGGGCATCCGGTGAAGCTGATCGGCTTCTTGGAAAACTGACTGGCGAATCTATGGGTATTAACCATGCGACTGATGGTATTCAGGTGATCGTTGGTTCCCCTCAGAATAATTCACTGGTTAGGGCTGCTGATTTACCGGAGCTAAAGGATGACATATGCCTGGGACCGGATGACTATATTATACGTAATTCAACAAATGGGGATAGGACTGTTCATTATATTGCCGGTAGAAATGACCGTGCGGCTATGTATGGATTATTTGCATTTTTTGAGGAGCTTGGGTGTAAGTTTCTGCTGAGCAGGGATGTTTTACCTGCAAAGAATCCGGATTTGATGGTTCCTCCGATTGATATCGTTGGGCGGACAGAGTGCACGTGCCGTGGGATTTGGCTGAGTTCGCTGGCTGTGACGATTGGTGTGATGTCACTGCTGGACTATGAGCGGATGTTTACCCAGATGGCGAAAATGCGGATGAACCGGGTGGTCTACTATCCGTTTGAGAATGAACCGTTTATTGATTATTACTATGCCGGTGAACGTAAGCTGGTTGGAGATACGACGTATCCGGAGTCCGGTTATGTATCACTTGGCAGGCAGGATATCGGTTCATATCGGGTAGAGGATATGGTTGTCGGTAAAGAGTTGTTCGACCGGAAGTGGGTGGCTCCAGCGGAGTTTCAGGATGTCCATTCATCAGCAGAGGCTCTGGATACCGGCAAAGATTTTATGCGGCAGTTAATTCGGATGGCGAAAGAGCGGGGGATGGGGAGCTGGCTGTCATTTGATTCTGCATTTGTATCACTTAATATGGCCAAGTACCTGAGGCCAATGCCCAGACCGGTAGAACTGTATTCTGCACTGGTCAGTTTTACAGACCCGGTAGCAAATGAGATTAATAAGAATAGGATTGAGAATATTATTGAGTCCTATCCTGAACTGGAGGGGATTCTGTTTCAGATTACTGAAGGGTTTTATGAGGACCGATATCCGGAGAGCCAGGCTGTCATTGAGCGCGAGTGGGAAAACTATGCCCAGCCGCTGGCGATGATGCGGGAACATTGGGGGAAGCACTGGGTCGGGACTGAGCGACAGGACATGGCGATGCGCTCGGACATCGGGTTTGTGGAACTGATGAAACATAGCCTCGAAGCTGCACGGTCATTTGATTCACACCTGAAGCTGGGTGTATTGACAGTGTGCAAGGCTTATCTGCTTACTCATTTGCATAAGATACTCCCTACGGATGTTGCTTTTGTGGACATCGAATCTCAGTCCCTTTGGACGGTGGATGGTGCTCCTCTGCACCTATTCCAGCAGATAGAGGGACGGGAATGTGCATTGATACCGAGGGCATATGATGATGGTTCATTTGCCGGGTTACAGTGCAATCTGAGGCTGTATGAGCGGGATGGTTTCCTGGCATCCCATCGGAAGAACGGGACCAACGGCTTAATCATCCAGACCAGCCATATATCGGGCAATGATCATAATTTTAGATATCTGGCAGAAGGCATGTGGCGTGAAGATTTGACGCCGGAAGTGTTTTACCGGGAATATGCTAAAGCAGTATTCGGAGAAAAAGTGACTCCACAGGTGATTGAGGCTTTCGATATATTAGAAGAGAACGAAAGATTTCTTGGCGGACGTGGTCTTCACAATATGCCATATACATTTACACCTCCTGAGATGACTCTGTTGATGGTATTGAAGAAACATTCGAAACCTTTTATGGAGGCTGGATTGGATGATGAAACCATACGATATTTTTATGCAAGAGCAGAGAAAATCCAGAAAGCCAAAGAGTCTTTGGCACGTGCACTGGATGCATTTAGTCGTGCATCAGATTTGTGCGAAGATCCGGGTAAAGCCGAACTGGAATATCTCAAGTGCAAGACAATTGCATATTCCAGGCACTTTGAGACATTAATCCTGTATCGAGATACGTATTCTGAGTATGTCAGTGCATTCAAAATTCTGAAGCAGGGAGTTCCGGTATTTCGGGAGGCGTTTAAGCGGGTTGTCTCACTCTCTGAACGTGTTGAAAAGAGCGCCACATCTGCAGCTGAGGGTTTTACCTGTTGCAACTTACACCCGACGGATTTAGGTGTTGTCTGGATGATGAATAAGCCGGTCATTACAGCCCAGGTGCTCCGACAGTACCTCGGAAATATCCAGGCCTATTTTGATGGCAGGGAATACTGGGACCCGGTAGAATGGCACAGACTGTCCGGGGCAAGTCCTTATCCTACTTATAGTATAGAGGGGATTGATACGCTGGTGTTGGGGTAGATACTGGTAATTTAAAGTAATGCATGTTTTACTGGTGGGTTTAAGTACTATACTGATGTTAGTACAGGGTCTTATTTTGGCCGAAGTTGCTAAACTTCCCCCGAAATGCCCGGAATAGGACTCCCAGGATGAATACTTGTATCAGGTTGGTTCTGATTGTACTGCTGGCAATGGTTTTGCCTGTGACTGTATCTGCTGAATTCGATCTATCGAACATCAGGATAGGCTCTGAAGGACTCTCTGAAAAGTTGTTCAAAGAAGGACCCGGGATTACTACAAGTCTGGATGATGCCAAATTTGGAATTCCATATCTGGATGATTTTAACCCCAAGCAATTCAAATCTCTTATTGAACTTGAACGTGATTCCGAGGGTAGCTATATCCTGAAGCCTGGTAACTATGAGTTTGAGTCTCAGAGTTACTGCATGCAAGCTGGAACCTATGGCCCGGGTAGAGGCGATGGATACTTGCTGGCTCCTCTAAAGGGTAAACAGGCTGATATTGTCAGCTCAATTCTGAAAAACTCTGTAGCACATCCGGAAATAGATCAGAAGTCAATTCAAGTATTGATATGGGCAGTGGTATCCCGAACCAAAATCAATGAAATGGACGAGGATATGCAGGCTACTGCTGCGAAACTGCTTACTCCCAGGCAGATATTTAAGCTCAACGGTGGTGCACTTGGTCTGCTTCCGACTGACCTTAAAGGAGCTGTATATGAAAGACTGCCGGAATCTGCACGTCAAATATTGCAGGCTGAGGCTGAGTTACGAGCAAACCTGGCAGGTGTAACAGCCGACTATTCTGAACTTGAGAGTATAGCTGTTTTAAATCGCGAATCTGTAGATGACGAAACCGAGAGTGGACCAGAGATAAGCGTAAATAGATGGTCTTACCATACGGATGGTTATTTTATAAGATACATACCCGATACCTACTACGACACCGTTATCCAGATTCATGCCCCGGAAAAACATATCATCCAGCGAGATTCTAAAGGGCGAATAATATCGCTTGCTGATACACACGGAAACAGGATCGAGACCAGTTATGATGATTCGGTTCCTGCTGTAAAAATACCCGCTGATCCTGGTGTGAAGGCTTATATATTTGATCTGATCAAATTCATACACCCGAATTCTAACAAAGAAGGGGAAATCCTGACAGCGGAATGGAAAGATAAAGGCTGGGTGTTTGTGGGTAAAGTCAACGGCAAAGGCAGGTTTGCTGATGTAAAAACCAGTCTCAAGCACAGCCTACCGGTATTAGCGTTTGCATTCACATCATACAGGATAGCCGATGCTGAGGGTGACGCTCTTGAGAAGGGACTGGAAACCCTGGAAGGGCTGAAAGACCGGTATGATAATGCAAACAAGAGAAGAGAACAGTTGCAGGAACAATTGGAAAGATTGGGAAAACAGAAGACAGAACGTTCACAGCAGGATGTAGACGAACTAACGGATATTGAGCATTATAGAGACGGACTGGATAAGGCTCTGAGTGATGATATGGGAGATAAAGCTGATTGGGTTGATGAACATCTGAATGTGACCACGAATGCTTGGAATTATGGTAGCTGCAATCTAGCCGGTGGATGTAATGCGAATGAACCAGATGTAAAACCCAAAAATCCTAAAAAGTTTGATCCATCCAAACATGCTGTGGTTCCTGCCAACAGAAAAAACCAGCGCCTTGGAATGTCATTGAGGGAGTTTAAGAAGTAGCAAGTATAGAAGCTCTCGTATATTCAACAGCTTCAAACCGGCTTCGGACAACGAATGCGTTTGAAGCTGTACAGAATGTAAACCTTTCTAATTACGGAATACGTCTTTCAACGCCAAGACAGCCGGCTTGGGATCTCCGTTGAAGTCGATTATTGATGTGTTGGCGGTGCAGGGGAAGCAGTCCTGGCCCATCCATATTATGAATCCTCCGCATTCTGGGAAGCGGTCTTTACAGGACTTTGCTGCTATTGCCAGGGCCTCTGCCTGGCGGTTTTGGCTCCAGGTGACGTATTCCTCTATGTTTTCTGGATCTCTTCCATTCTGCAGTTTAAACTTGGGATATTCCATCCACCACCAGAAATCGAACTGTCTGCGCCAGGTAGGGGATTCGGCTGTTTGTTCCATGAAGCTGCTTTTAGCTGCATATCTGTTCAATATTTCAATCGGGGATGCGCTGGGAGAGCCTACTTCGGAGCGGAACAGGGAATCGTCTGCTTCCCAATATTCTTTCCATGCGTTCATATCCGATTCCGGTATCCAGGGGCCGTGGACATCCCAGTGAAGGCCTTTACCGGCGTTCTTCGGGTCTCCATCTAATAGTGGACCGGAGGGGGATGTGGCTATATAGCGACGGGTGGGATCGTGCTCCTGGACTACTTCCTTGAGCATTGCCAGCATTGGGTGATTAAGGTCGGCGGCAACTGACAGGATTTCACCATTTTCCTGCGGGACTTTTTTGAAGAGCTCATTGCCACCACACCACATTATCAGTGAGGCGTGGTGCTGTCTGCGTTTTATATAGCTTTTGGCGATATCGCGCATTTCATTTATGGCTGTTGGGGCTTCCGGGGGCCAGTTTTCGAAGCTGGATGATGAGAACGGGAACTCCTGCCAGACCATGAACCCCATCTCATCACACAGGTTGTAGAAGATTTCCTTCTCCAGAATGGCACCGCCCCATACACGGAATATATTTACTCCCATGTCCCTATAAATCTCAAGCCGTTTTCTGTAATCCTGGTTGGTAAGGTCTGCGAAATTTGGTCGGATAGGGGTCCAGTTGATCCCCTGCAGGAAGATAGGTCTGCCATTTACTACACATAACCAGGGGTCAGCGCCAATTGGAGCATCTTCATTCATCTGCCAGGAGACGTTTCGGAATCCGACCTTGCGGGTGATTTCATCGACGACTTCACTGTGATCTATCAGTTTACAGGTAATTGAATAGAGTGGCTGGTCACCTTCGAGATTCGGCCACCAGAGATCGACATCCAGTCCTGTCCACGCTATACCTTCGGATGTGAAGCTTGATGCAGGAATCGTTTCCTCGCGGATTATGTTGTCGTCTCTGGATAGACTGACTTGTATTTCAGTATTCGATACCGGTATGTGTCCCTGTATTCTAAGTGAACCGGATGAGTTTATGATATCTGCATCAGTGACGCATGTGAAACCGGTGATCTCGATTCCGTCGGTTACTTCCAGGAAAATATCGTCCCAGATTCCGACAGGCACAAACCTTACCATCCAGTCCCAGGAATAGCTGAAACGGGCTTTCCATTCGGTGAACTTTGACGTAAATCCTGTGTATCCAAGCCATTTAGGTGGGGTATCGAATACTATTCGCAGGATATTACGTTCCTTGCGAATGAGCGGAGTTAGATCGAATACATGCGGGTTATGCGCACCCTTGAATTCACCAATCGGTTTACCATTCAAGAACACATACCCGGCATTATCCAACCCCAGACAATTCAGCCTGAAGCCAAGTCCAATCTCAATCCATTCATCAGGTATGTGAGTTTCATATATCCAATGCCTGTGCTCAACCCATTCACATGCAACGGCATTCATCCCCACATTCCAATCCTCTATACGTCCGGCTTCGAGCAGAGCCATCTGCACGGAGCCAGGAACCGGTGCAGGTATAACGGCTATTTCTGAGTAAACTGTCGTATTCAGTTCCTCAACATCCGGCTGCATCCGCCAGCTTTCAGGAATCCATCCTGCCAGGGTCCAGTTAAGGTGAGAAAGGTTGTATTGGGTTTTCATTGGTGGTCCTCAGATATGGGAATGGTCTTGAAGCCAATTATATATGGAGAGCCAATGTTATACAAGTTGGGGAGCAATAACAGACATTTGATTTCCTGGTTGGAATAAATAAGAGGTTTCTTCACTGAGTTCAGAATGACACGGTCGCGTTTATGATGACGCAACCGTAGTTCTGGCTAAATATCAAACTCACCCGTGCTTAATAAACGTATCTTTCCGCAGTTCGTCGAAGGCCAGTTTGAGTTCTTCCTGGGTGTTCATTACTATTGGGCCGTACCAGGCGATTGGTTCTCCTATGGGTTTGCCGGAGATCAGCAGGAAGCGGACTGATTCGTCTTCGGTTGATACTGTTACTTTGTCCCCATCGTTGAATAGTATAAGAGTCCCGTTACCGAGGAGTTTTTCTACAGGCATATCAAAGTAGTTAGCGCCTTCTTTCTCATAGGCAAACGGGTCTTCGGCGTTGCAGAACTTGCCTTTGCCACCGATTACATATGCCAAGACTGTGTGTCCACGGACGGTTTTTCGGGTGAACTGGGAGTTTGGAGAGACCGTTACATCCAGATATTCCGGGTCGGTTACGATGTCATGAACCGGGCCACTGACGCTGTCCACACTTCCACAGATTATTTTGATGTCGGCGCCATCGTGCTTGGTCGTGGGGATGTCTGTATCTTTCACATCGCGGTATTTGGGGTCCATCATCTTGTGAGAGGCGGGAAGATTGGCCCAGAGCTGGAAACCGTACATCCGGCTTTGGGAATCACCTTTTGGCATTTCCTGGTGAATAATACCGCTGCCAGCAGTCATCCACTGAACGTCGCCTGACCCGATAACTCCCTTATGCCCGAGGCTGTCCGCGTGCTCTACATCACCCTGCAGGACATAGGTGATTGTCTCAATACCCCGGTGAGGGTGCCATGGGAATCCAGCCATATAGTAGGCTGGATTGTCCGACCGGAAATCATCCAGCAGCAGGAAAGGGTCAAATAGACCGGTCTCTGCGTTGCCAAATGCCCGCTTCAGATGAACTCCGGCACCCTCTATTGTTGGTTTGCTTTTGAATACTTTGCGAACCTGCCTGGCTTCGTCCATATATACACCCTCCGAATGATACTATCAGGCAGTATTCCCATGTTTATCGACGGACTAACCCTTACCTTGCAGTTTCTACTCCGACATCAGAATTTGTTGTAAACTTCGTGTCCTTTACGCAATGAGCCATCTGCTTCAATAAAAGCCATGTAGCCTGCAGATATCCCTGGAGCCCATCGTCTGTGTGCGTCGGCTACTTGTGAGTGATGCATTAGATGGCATGTCCATCCGATTCCACGCTTCTTCATCTCGCTGAGTTCAAATTCTACGATCTCGGAGCGATGAATATCGTCAAATGACCCCCAGCAGCACTCAGTTGCTAAAAGTGGTTTGTTGACACTCTTTGCGAACTCCACAGCTGAGTCTAGAAAGTCAGTATACATATGCTTTTCCGGGACCCAGGCGTTCCATGCATAATACGGATGAAATAATAATATGTCCGAAATGGACTCGACATACTTCATGTCACCTACAGAGGGGCACATACTTACTGTAACCGGCGCTGTAGCATTCACGGATTTACAAGCATTATACATCCTGGTAAGCCATTCGAGTATTGGTGCGCGGACCTCCTCAACGGGTGCGCTGTTGAAGGGTTCATTACATAAGTCCCACAAAGCAACGCGCGGATCATCAGCATATCTTCCAACCAGGTCTTCAACATAAGGACTATACAGGTTTACTATCTTGTCTCCGTGTATCTGTTCCAGACTTATGCCACCAAAGTCCGGGAGGCTATGCCATCCGTTAAACAACACAGGGATAACTCTAATCCCTTGAGCGTGGCAAATACTAATGACTGTCTCTATATTACTAAGGCAAGCTTTGGCATCAACAAAATATGCTTCAAAAGATAGCCATAACCTGAGGGTGTTGATCGCAGGAAAATACTGCTTTCCCAAACCGATCTCGTTCTCTATAACCTTTGCATCAAACCGGTCAAGCCAGGCATCAAGACCATTTCTTGCATAACTTGGTTGATAGTTGAAGCCTCTTACTGCTGAGCAATTTATATTTTGAATCATTTATATGCCTCTTGCAATTTTATTAAGGAGGTTAAATCCATTAAAGGATCTGCTTTTAGTATTGAACTTTTGTAAAAGCAGATCCTTCATTCTTCAGCTTCCTATAATGTAGTAGGTGCTTCTTGGTATTATTAATGTGCACAAAAAAACCAAGGAGAACCTACCATGAAAAGTATGCTTATTAACAAGAAAGATTGTCAAGCTGTCCCAAATCCGGTGAATGGTATAGTTGTTGGTGTAGACATCAGCAAGGGATGGATCGATTACGGTGCTTTCCGGTATGCTGAGAAATCCATTATGCACCGATCCTTACAAAATGCCGATGGTTACACAGAGTTTCTATCATTCGTGAATATCCTGATTTATGCAGGTTACGATCTCTGGATTGCTTTCGAGCCGACTGGTCCATACAGCACTTGTTTCAGGGAATGGGTGCAACGAAATGAACTGAGGTTAGTCCAGGTAAATCCTTACCATGTGAAACGCACCAAAGAAGTGAGAGATAACTCTCCCAAGAAGAATGATCTTAAGGATCCGCGTGTGATAGCTGATCTAGTCTGGCAGGGATGTTATCAGGAAGTGCAGGAGCTGACGGATGAATATGCGCAGCTACGCTGCGCAATTGCAGAATGGGATTCTCTGACTAAGAAACGCACTTCTCTCAGGAACGAATTTCAATGTCATCTGGAAGTGTGGTTTCCAGAGTTGAGAGACATCTTCAAAGACGCTGTTTGCAAGAGTGTGAGAGGTATAGTTAGAAAGTATACAAATGCTGATGAAGTAGCCAATTCGAGGATAACTAGTATAAGGTGCACGCTCAAAAAGGCGACTTCCGGCAGAATGGCACACAAAGCTGAAGTGGTGGCCCTGGCTGCAAAGCGTTCTATTGCGGCAAAACTGGGTCAACAGACACGACATAATGCGATGGTATCCTTACTGAATTATTTAGAGATGGTCGAATTGCGCCGAGAACAACTGAAATGTGAAATGGATGCGATCCTTCAGACACTCAAGATAGCGCAGTGCCTGCTTAGTCTGCCACGCGTGGGAGTTGTAAGTGTGGCAGGTCTATTGGGTGAGTGCGGGGATATAAGCAAATATGATTCATATGCATCACTTGAAAAATATATTGGATTGAACCTTTTTGAAGTCTCCAGTGGCAAACACAGTGGAGAAAAACACATAAGTAAGCGTGGACGCGCACTGGCAAGATATATAATCTGTCATATGGCCATAATTCAGATCAAAACAGGTGGCTTATATGACTCATATTCAAAAGAAGTAAAAGCACAAGGCAAAAAGACAGGGCAAATCAGAATTGCTGTGGCACGAAAATCCCTAAAGTTGATATATGCAATAGCACGTGATCAATCGGAGTTTGATCCACAGCAATTTGCAAAAGCTAAGGCGGAGGACGGTCTAGTCATCCAACAAGGGACGCGACAAGTCGCGTGATCTTCTCGTTCAGCAACATACCGGCTCCGCCTGCTTCTGCGATGATCGATGAAGGAAGTTTATGGGCCACTAATGTGGGACCATCAAGTATAGTAGGGTTATCACACAGAAGCATAGCGAACACCAAGAATTAAACTTGACTACATTAGAGTAGGATGACATTGTGCGTTCCGGATGGAATTGTACGTTCTTGATGATATTGTTTCCTATTTTTTTGGAATCAGGCTTTCTATTGCTGACGCTATTTCGTTTCGGACTCTTTGGTATACGGACTCGTCAAGTTCGTATTTTGTTAGGTTGGTTGTCAGCATTTTGGCATTTTGAATTGCTTTTTTTGCTTTTGATACAGCCTTTTTGTTGTCAGGATTTTCTTCTACAAGCTTTTCGAGCATGATAAGGTATTCGTAGTCTTCCTCGCCATCCCTCATGATTTCCAATCTGATGCTTGGCAGTGGTTTGTCCGGTGTTACACCTGGATATATACTAAAACCGTCTCCCGGAGCGCTTTCAATTGGACTGAAGTCTATATGGTTTATATCCGGCATTGGTGTGCTTGGGGATTTCATATTACTAAGCAGCGGATCATTATACCATTTATAATAATTCATCCCCCAATACAGGAGCCCATCGACCTTATAATTCCAAGTCTGCCACCACCAGGCTCTGTGTTGAACTGCTTTCTGGTCTATGAACAGGTTGGCGTATCGTCTATCGGATGGGCCTACACATACATACCACCAGTATTCTCCACCTTTTTTAACGACTTCTTCCTGCCAGTCTTTATCGTATCCGGGAGTAAGCGGGCAGGGGATGCGCAGGCACTCTCTTGCTTCAGCTGAAGGTGCTGTAAGTAGTATTTTAACGTCCGGCATATCTTTATAAACAGCTCTATATACATTCAATGATGCAGGCTCACTGGTTTCATCTCTTAGCTGCATATAGTGTAAATCGTAAATGCCTTTGTCTTTGTAGTGTTTGCGGGTTATCTCTATTGACTTCTCTACGTTGGCAATCTGTGCTGGACTGGATACAGGGCTTTGCGTTGTTGCAAAATACGCACCCTGGTGATGACTAACACCAAGGTGTATCGTACTGGCTCCACCTTTGAGCATGTGGTCGACATATGTGTCCCATTTGGTCCAGTCAGGATTTTCATTGACAGACGTTTCTTTGGTTACGGGATCGGTTTTGATGATATCCAGATATTGGATACAACGGCCTTCAAAGACATCAATAGGATTTAGCCTGTATTCCAGGGCCATATCAATCCACTTCATATAGTCATCTATCTTGACTTCATCAAGGTTGTAGAACCTGTTAATCTGGTCTCTGAACATCCAGAAACTGGAACGCAGTGATATCTTTTGGGGTATCTCAAAGTTCCTGACCTGCAGGCTTATTGGTAGATTATAGGTGTTATTAGCTGCAGTTATCGTTACTTTACCTTTATATATGCCAGCTGGTGCATTATCTGGCACTTTGACCGAAATCCAATAGCTCTGGTTTTGTCCAGGTTTCAAAACCGGCATGTTACCCTGAGGCAGGAAAGGATCAGGTTGGTAAAGCTGCGTTGCCTTGCCCTCAAATACTCTGGTAAACGCTACTGCATTTATACTGATGTTGGACTGGGGAATGCTGAAGCCTTTTGCATTAAGGTCGGAAGCAGAGACTTTGATGTTTCTAATCCCCTTCGTAAGAGGAGTGAATATTAGCTGGAAGCCTTCATGTTCGTGTCTTGCTGCAGATAGCTTTATGGCATCAGGTTTTGCCTTTACTACTTTACCTGTGGAGAGGTCCTGAACACCTACCTTAACAAGATTGCTGGCTTGCCTTACGATACAACCCATCTCTTTGCCAAACGAGCCAGTTTTGTTCCAACTGGAAAGCAGTGATTTTGCAGATGCTTGCTTGCTTTCACCATTTCGGGCATCAAGTGCAAACTGGCTGGAGATAATTTTAAATTTGGCTTTAGTAGCATCATCTGCGGATTCATACTGGTCTGTAGCCTTCTGGGCTTCGTCCATATTGAATATTCCGATATATGAAGCCAGCTCTGTCGGCATCTTATTTGATATCAGTCTGTATGCATCAGAAGAGTATTTAAAACCTTCCGCAGAAAACATAAGTCCGCCGGACTGCAGTTTCTGAACTGTATCGAAAATTGGAGTCATTAGCGCTGGTGATGATGATTTTGCATTGACTATGCGTGCTATAACATATTGATTTGTACCTGCATTATGTATAGCCAGGCCAATCCAGAGTTTACCATTCCAGTCCTTTGGTGCGTATTTTTTGGGGTCTATTGTTATCCTCTGAGTGTTACTGTTAGCTGTGATGAGATTTTCGTGCATAATATTATTATTGCCGGCGCTTCCCCATGAGGGAGGATGAACGCCACGAGTAGCTTGCACGAGACCTACACCAAAATGGTGACGTTCCTTATAACCTGACTTTGAACCATAGTCCAGGGTGATTGCTGCTATGGAGAAAATATCGTATGCCGAATACTTCTCTGAGCCTATTATTTCAAATGTAAGTGGGGTATTCCACTTGGTTTCAAATGCTACAAAACCAAATCCCCACTGTGCCGGTCCCATATTTACAGCCATTTCCAAGCGCAGTGGATCCAGAATAACTGTGTTCTCCTGGGTATAAATCTCCTGTGCCATATCGTCGATTTTCATGACAGGCAAGTCCGCTGCGAAACAGGATACGGCGGATAGTATTAATAGTGTAGTTACCATTAGCATATGTGTTTTGCGCAATTTGTTTCTCCTTCTAATAGTAGATCGGATTTCAAAGTGAGGATGTTGCTGTGACATCCGAAATCACTATCCACATTATACACCAAGCGTCGCTTTTGGCCGATAGTAGGGACAAGAGCTGAGAGTATAAATAATGCTGGCTATGTAAGTTTTTCTCTCCAACAGCCTATCTGCAATTACCTCGTTTGGTCAATAATTCTTATGTTTATTAGTCATGCCAGGGTCAACAAATGCTGAATGCCACCTATTTTGGGTATTATCAAAAGGGAGGTGGTCACTATGAAAGTAGTAGATCCGGTCTGTAAAATGGAACTCGAAAAGGAAAGTACCAAGTTTGTTTCTGAGTATATGGGACAACTGTACTATTTCGATTCAGTGACGTGTCAGCGCGAATTTGATGATGACCCGGAGGCTTATGCAGAAGTGATGGCGGGTAGAATGTACGGAGCCCACGGAGAACGCCTTGACGGTTCGGAATAGATAACCAGTTGAATGAACAACAATATATAGCGAATTGAAATCACCCGGTCAACTATTATGTACCGGGTGATTTTGCTGTCATTTTGGATCCATCTACTGAAGAAGCAAGCCAGTTGCAAAAATAAAAAATAGTATCTATGATATGATTTAGTGAAGAATAGAACGGTATATATTGATGCAACATGCATTTATTGGCGGTATATTGTCAGGTTAATAAGGGTGCAAGGTGAATATAATGAGACTATTATTGATTGTATCAATGATGGCGTTACTCTTTTATATGATTGGATGCAGTGCGAAGACTCCTGTTACCAAACCTGTTGTAAAAAATGGTGGGACAACGATCAATGTAAAAGATGGATCAGTCATGGTTCTGATTCCAGCCGGCACGTTCAAGATGGGCTATCCAAAGGGTTTGTTTAATGTTTATGCTACAGTTACAGAGCATGATGTTTATTTGAGCGCCTATTACATTTCTATGTATCCGGTCACAGTAGAGCAATACCAGAAATTCTGCCAGGCTACAGGCAGGAAAATGCCTCCAGCTCCCAGATGGGGTTGGATCGGCAATCATCCTATTGTGAATGTGAAATGGCATAATGCCAATGAATATGCAAAATGGGCAGGTTGCCAACTACCCAGTGATGCTCAATGGGAAAAAGCAGCAAGTGGAACTGATGGAAGGGAGTATCCGTGGGGAAATTATTGGGATTCTAACAACGCACAGTGCAGAGCACCGGGATCTGCCTATCCGGACAGCACAGCCCCAGTGGGTAGTTTCCCATCCGGAGCCAGCCCATATGGAGTTATGGATATGTCGGGAAATGTGAGGGTATGGTGTGCAGACTGGTATGACGAATATTATTACTTACATTCACCAAAAAAGAATCCGACCGGACCAACCAATGGTGTAAAACGTGTACTGCGAGGTGGTGCTGATCTGGGAGTAGAAAATGACTATTCTATTTTTATGTGCGATAATCGCGATTGCTATGCTCCAGATAAGTTTTTTGATGACATAGGGTTCAGGTGTGTGAAGATGCCGTAAATAGCTTCAATTTATTGGTAACTAACTACCAATGAGTAACTGGTGCTGCGCCCTCCTGCCGGGGCTTTGCTCAGGATTCCACGCTCAAGAAGGTCGAGAATGTCCCGGGAGGCGGTATGCGGAGAATAACACGCGTAATCTCCGCATGAATTGCGGAGATTACACGTGTTATTCTCTGCATGGGCAAGTCAAACGAGCTAAGATACCTTGGGCTGCAGGCTAGAAGCCTGCACCACAATTCAACCTCTATAGACCAATCCTGGTTTCTATTCGATATATGCTGGCACCCACAACTTTGGGGCTCAGGATGAACGGATATATCCTGCCGATTCTGAGCTCGTTTATCCCGCCAATTCCTCAATGCTGCACTGGAGGTCGTAGATTTTCTCTACTATCTCCATAGGCGTGTAGAAATAACCTATTGAGCCTTCAAAGCCCATTCTGGAGTCACCTTTTGCGATTTCGAACATACCTTTAGAGTTCTCAAGTTCGCTCTTTAGGATTGTAATCACAGCTTGCTGCAGGTTGATGTTGTCTTTGTCTTCCAGCCATTTGTTTCTTGCAAGGATAAACTCGGAGTAGTTTGCGGCGCTTTGCAGGTGATGCAGGCAGGCCTCGCAGATTCCATAATCCCTGAGGTTTTCCTGTTTCCACTCTGCTTTGTCTGACAGTTCAATAGCTTTTTGCAGGTGGACTAAACCTTTAGCGAAATACTCAGCAACTTTCTTAAAACCTTTGATAGTAACATCCGCACCGAAAGGCTGGGACATTGCCTCTATCTGTTCAGTTGCCATTGCTACCATTCCCCATCTCCATAGTTCCGGTTCCAGCGGGAACCTGAGTCCAGGGCCGGGGTTTATTGCGCTTGCATAAAGAATAGAGACCAGAGTTGGATAGTATGCCATTCCGTCGGAGAAACTCTTCCAGGCAGCTAATGCTTCATCTGCCCCTTTGCCATAATACTTCTCGGCAAGGGGGACAGTTGGATGATCGTGGTCCAGGTAGTTGAACATCTCCATGCTGCGCCCAGGATATGCTCCGAATATCCAGCAGCCAAGTAAACCATTCATCTTTTTGTCCTGCAGTTCGTTAAGCAGGATCTCAACATTAGATAGTACAGGCAGGTAGGGTAAAGCGTTCATTTCGACTGTCGTTACCAGTGGGTTTCTGGAAAATGCCTTGCGTCCCTGTTTTCGAGCTATCTCGATCATTTCCTGAGCAAACTTTGAAGGTCTAACATATGCCAGCGTATATTCCCCGATGACGCCTTCTTTGCCAAAAAGTGTAAACTCAGTATTTTTCGCCCAGTCGACCATTGCTATGACTTTTGGATGCATGTAACCCAGGGCTGCTTCCATATTTTCTCTGCCGGCGATCCCATCCCAACCCCAGAGCCACTGCATTACTTGTGCATCGGAACCTGCTGCCTCTATTCCTTCCAGCACAAGGTTTGCAGCGTCACCCAGAACTTGCTGAGGACCGCGGGGCCTGCAGCGTGGACAGGTGTGGGTGTCAGTTTTCATTGTATCCAGGCCGTCGTCTATAGCTTCCGGAGCATAGCCTATGTGAGAGTAGCAGTTGGTCTCATTCTCTGATGCGGTGATCAATACTACTCCACCAATCCCTGGAACCGCTCGGAATACAAACTCCGTAGCATCGCGCATCCACTGGCGAACGCTGGGATCGGATGTGCACATACCATAGAAACCAGGCTGAGATGCGGGCATTCCTTTGGAATCGGGATATTTCTCGAAGAATGCTTCGGGCATAAAGCGGGGTTCATTGAAGTAGAGATATATCTTGATGCCGTATCTTGCAGCTTTTTCGACCTGTTTTCGGAGGTTCTCCAGGCGGACTTCATAGCCCTCACCAAACTCAGGGAATATATTGCTGGGTGCCATGTCTCGCAGTAAAACGGGCATCCAACCGCCGTTAACTCCCCTGTTACGAAGCCGGCTGAGTATGCCTTCGCTGTAGAAGTCCTCTCCACTGAGCAGGAAATCACCGTGGGTGCCGGTGTAGCTGTACATCATCCTGGTCTCAAGACACGAATTAACAGCGCCTTCAGGTCTCGCATAAGTATCCGGCTCGATGTTAGTGAACTGCTTGAGGAAACTGAATGGATCTTCCCAGCTTTGGAAATCATCAAAGTAGGATTTTGAGAAGTCGTAGAAAGCTGCATTAACTTCCGAAGCGCCTGGCGCATTCACGTCTATCGGCGGTATACAATCCGGTTTCTTACCGAGTTTGACGTCCAGAAAGTCCATATCCAGGGCGATTTTACGAATTTCATCTACAGGCATATCAAGAAGTTTTGCAGTGTCATCTTCTGAGAGAATATCGTGTATTCGTCTCATGATGACGGGAAATGCTCTCTCCATTTCCAGAACATCGATCTCCGGCAGACCCAGATCATTCAAACGCTGTCTGACCGAAGTCTCTGATTCACCTAGAAATGCTGCAATCCGGTCAATCCCGACCAGTCCATTGGTCCGAAGTAGAAATTTATGTATAGGCAAGAGTTTTTTCATCGGTTATCCTCCACTGAATAGTCAGTTAATTCCCATTTTATCATTACTTATGAAGCCTGAACGGCATCTATGTCTGTATTCTCTTTTCGACTTGCAAGCTCAAGTTACCTTCACATATCAAGGAGATATTGCAAAATTGGATACTTGCACACTTTCACCAATTTGAGCATTAAGGTATAATGGCGCGAGTAGGAGTTATATTATGTACAAAATATTTATTGTTATAGGATTGGTGATTTTTCTTATGAGTAATACAAATGCTGCCAGCAAGTTGAATGTTGGTTTCCATGGTCGATACTGTGAAGGCAGTGGAGATGCGGAATTTCTGAAGCTGGTTGATGAATCTTTCCAGTTCTTCCATGCAGGAGAGAATGTCCCAAATCTGACTATGCTGTATCAACCAGACTGGGATACATTTGCAGAGGGTGCTGGCTGGGGAGCATGGTGGATCCAGAATAGTTATGGTTTTTCCTATTGTGCCACACCGTTCCTGCAGGAGCCATGGATGTCTATACTGCAGAAATCGTGGGATTTGCACTGGTCAAACCAGGGTGATGGCAAGAGAGTGGGAATGTGGGGTGGAAGCGCCACCGCTAATGTCCTGTCCTCTCTGCAGGCACCGGATGGCGCTCTGGGTGATTGTGCAAGACCGGGGGAAATAGTATATAAACAGGGTGATGGAGATATGTCCATACATGACTGGTTCTACGAAGGTACTGCAGCAGGAGTGGTTATGGAGGCCGAGATCCTACTCAGAAATCACGATGTATCGGCTGTCAAAAAATACCTGCCAAATATGGAGAGAGCGTGCGAGTGTATAGAGAAAACCCGTGATCCAAAGAACAATCTTTTCCTGGTTGGACCTGCAGCTAATTTGCTTGCACCGAGTTATGGTGGTGTTAAACTGCCTGATGGGACTTTTGGCAAAGGGTATCTGGCAGGTCTGTCTATAACTTACACCGCTGCACTGGATCGTATGGTGGAACTATATAAGATGGTTGGGGATAAGACCAAATTGGAAACCTACCAGCATCGACTCAAGATAACCCGG
Organism: Abditibacteriota bacterium; assembly: GCA_942493375.1. Taxonomy (GTDB): domain Bacteria; phylum Armatimonadota; class UBA5829; order UBA5829; family UBA5829. Next base: position 4,311,555 of record OW818698.1, read on the forward strand.
GATTCTTTAAAGCTTCTGCAGACTGATAAAGGGTATTTTGTAAAGTCAATCGAGCCTGATGGAACTAAGCATGGAGTTATTGGTCAGACAAAATACGGCTATATGGAGGGAGTTGCCAACGCAGATGCCCTGGCATTCAGAGTTACGGATGACAAGTCGGCGAATTGTATTTATGACCAGATAGCGGCTTATAAGGACATTCGACCGTTTGATTTCCTGATGACCAATGCTCCTAGTCTCGATGATACCTATGTTAACTGGGGGAAGACCGACAATATGCCTGGTTTCTACCAGTATGGACAGTGGGTCAATGGTGGTGTCTGGGCAACCGTGGAAGGCCGGGCGATTATGGGATACTATCGGCTGAATAAGTTTGATGATATCCGCCGTTCCTCTACCCGAGCAATGAAATGGGCCAAGGATTTCCGGATGGACGCTCCCTGGAGCCAGTGCGGAGAAAACACCAGTAATGCCTGGTCAGACACTGGATCGAACCAGGTAGGTGGAGTTGCAGTAATGGTAGACAACTTCGCCATACCTGCTGCTACTGTTAGAGGACTATTTGAATACATCTATCAAGCTGACAGTCTTGTACTTTACCCGCATATTCCGCAGTCGGTGACTTCGTATATTCAGAAAGAGCCGGTCTGGTTTGGGGGTAAGGCAATATATCTATCTGTTGCCAATGGTTCTGGAGGCATAAAGTCTGTCAAAATTAATGGTAAGTTGATTGGCGAACACAACAGTGACCACTTCTCGTTATCTTATGCTAATCTTCCTGACAAGGCTGAAGTTGAGATAATTATGGAGGGTGCGAAAGCCTCAAGTATATCTAAGAATGCTGCACAGCTGGTTACCAGGCCAAAGACCGACATTATGGACATGCCGGACTCTTTGAAGAAACCTTACACTATCCTGGTAACAATGAGCCAGCGTCTGAGACACTACCAGGGAGCAGCCTGTGAAAATGCGTTTTTGTCTGAAGCTATAGAGTCGATAGATGCCTGGCGTTACCGGGCAGTAATGGACCCGGGTCCGGGATACTTCAGAGCTATAACTCCTGAACGACGGGATGGTATATTGAAGTTCTATGAAAATGCTGCCCTCACTATGTATAGTGGTTTTGTATCGAAGATGAAACGGTACGCATCAAGCACTGATCTGAGAGAGCAGCATATCGCAGGATTATATATGGATGTTGAAAATGAGGCTGACAGGCCATAGGTTAGGTTACTATCAGTGGGCTTATCCGGGTGGTGCTTTAGTAAACACCACCCGTAAAAAATAAAATAATGGCAGCAAAAACATGAGGATCCTGGTATGTGGAGGTATGACATGAGAAATCTGACATTACTTGCTGTATTAGTTCTAATACTCGTCGTATTTGCTGCCAACTTTGCTTCTGGTAAAGTGGTGAAACTCTATGTTTCTCCGAAAGGTAGCGACAACAATCCAGGTACTCTTGCCAAACCATTCCGAAGCATTACTCGCGCCAGGGATGTCATCAGAGATTTGAAGAAGTCTGACGGGAGTAATGTTTTTACTGTAATACTCCGGAAAGGCCGATACTACCTGACTGACACAGTCAATCTCACTGCGGAAGACTCTGGTCAGGACGGCAGTCCCATTACCTATACCAACTATCCTGGTGAAGTACCGGTGATTGTCGGAGGAACCCGTGTCCAGGGTTGGAGCCCATATAAGTCCGGAATCCTCAAAGCTTCTATGCCTTCAATAAAAAATGTAAACCCAACGGAGTTTGAGGTTACCGAGAATGGTGTTCCTGCAGTCCTTGCTCGTTCCCCTAATGAGGGCTGGTTCAGGCTTGAGAGTCCGACAATCGAACCTTTCTGGTCGTTCTGTTATAAGCCAGGTGAGATCAATCCAGCCAAGTGGAATGTCACCCAGCTTCAAGTGCATCTGATTATGATGGGGACCTATTTCTCAGAGCATATACCTATTGTAAAAGTAGATGCCCGGGAACGAAGGCTCTTCACTCAGTTTAAGATGAGGGATAAATTCTACAACCCAATCGCCGGTAAAACCTATACCGTAGAGAATGCACTGGAACTTCTTGATACTCCTGGTGAATACTTTGCAGACCACAAGACTGGAATTCTTTACTACTACCCTCTGAGTAAATCAACTAAAACTTTCATAGTTGAGACATCTGTGCTCAAACCTGTGATAAGTATCAAATCCGATTCTAATGAGAATCCGGTCAAGAACATAGTTATAAGTGGTCTGTGCTTCCAGGGAGGGCAAAACCAGATAGAGACAATGTTTGCAGAGAAGATAACCATACGCGATTGCCGTCTTCTGAATGCTGCACAGGACAGTATAAAGTTACTCGCTGGTTCCTCGAATGTTACTGTGACCGGATGCGAAATAGCAAATGTTGGTGTGAACGGGATACGCTTCCAGGGCACTTTCCCTGATCCTAAAACCGGAAAGAAGATGGCTGCGGCTGAGTATAACCTGATCCACAACAACTACATCCACCAGATAGGGCGTCTGTCTATATCCGGCAACGGTATCTATATGGTCAATGCAGCAAACAGAAATACGATTTCTAACAATCTGATTACCGACACAACCAAGTCGGGAATTATGATGTTCTCTATGTGGGACATCCCGCGCGAGTGGGGTGTGATGAATGACAATGTGATCAGAAAAAACCAGCTGGCACGCTGTGTGACCCAGGGTTGGGATGGAGGAGCCTTTTATATAGGTGCTACTACTGATAATAATACCTTTGAGAACAACAGGGTCTGTGATGCCTGGTCGTTCTTCAATGCTACCTGGCCCCAGCCGGAGGACCGTCCGGATGATGTATGTTCTGTGGACTTCGATCCTGGGCTCACTTACAATACCTATATTCGCAATAACCTGTTCTATGGAGCGAACGCGTCGACCTTTGAGAATGGCCGGTTTGAGGATGAGACACTGCTCTCCAACAACTATTTCGAAACCCTTGATCAGCCGGGGCAGTTGATGTTCAAGGGAGTCTGGACTGATATCACCAAAGTTGATCCAAAACCGTTCGATATCTCCAAGATTAATAATGACATTGGTTTGACTGCTGACTATAAATACCCTCACCCTCAGGAAGCCGACAGGCCAGTGGTGTTCCCATTCAAGTGCGGATTTGAGGGAACTATAAGTCCGTTCTATCTGCTCCGTTATAACAATGGTATGCGGTTTGAGTATCTATCGAATAGTCCGACAAAGGATGGCAAATATGCGTTTAAGATAGACAAGGATGTCTGTTACATACGATACCGGCATCCATCACTAATCAACAAGCGGGTCAGTATCTGGATGTATGATGATCCGGTTAAGAAGAAAGCAAAATGCGCAGCTAAATTAATCGGCCAGAATGGATCCAGCGCTGCGATCGGTGTTGATGGTTCAGGGAAGTATATTGGAATAGCTGGTGATAAAATTATTGCTTCTAAAGTTGATCGTAAGGCTGGTTGGCATGAGTTGGTTTTTGACTTCACTTCACATCCTGAACGCGGTTGTGCAATGAGTATCGACGGCTGGGCGTGCGGTGAAGCTCCTGCACTTACGAAGTTTGAAGCTATAGAGATTGGCGATCCGGATTTTGGGTCGGACAGCACGGGATTGTGTTTTGACAGCCTGTCAATAGAGTGATTGAGTATTACAGTTTGAGGGGCGCTCCAAAGACGAATTTGGCGGTGAAGTATACTACGCCGAACCCGTAGATAATATCGAGATATATTATAGATCCAAGCGCCCCCAGCCAAATTAACATCACAAGCGGAGTTCCGATTATCTTAGTCATTACAGGCGCTCCTCTGGACCAGACTGCCGTCCAGATAGCCTTAGCATCTCCGGTGCTGGGAAAAGAGTGCATGGCGATTGAGATACCCAGCCAGATAATTACGTAGATAGTAATCGGATTGCTGGCGATTATTTCCTTTCCAAAAAAAGGTCCTCCAAGTAGAGCACCGAGTATGGTGTTTACAAAAAGTGGTCCGATACCAATCAGGATGCTTGCCCAGGCACTGCGGGGCATATCGTGAATGACATACCCCGCTGGATTGCCCAATCGGAAATAGCATACCTTATGCACTTTCACCCCCACTATTCGGCACATCATCAGGTGAGCCATCTCGTGCACAATAACTCCGGGAAATGTGAGTATGGATACTATAAAAGCAGGGATCATTTGGTAATACTCCGGATAGTTATGTGCATCATGTATGTCCGCAGTCTAGCACGGTCCGTATTATTGGTCAATTAGTCCGTCACTTCAATCAGGCGAAGTGCTTGACACTTACTCATGAAACATGATTACATAGACCCACATTGCGCGGATGTAAACTGCATATAATCCGGGAGTATACCTATGAGAACTGTATGTCTATGTTTTGTTCTGCTTCTTTCACTCGTTGCTCCAGCGATGGCAGCTGTCAAGATAGACAGGGCCTATGGCTGGCAGGATGGGATAGGTCTGTCCAGTATGCCTCTGGTGCAGAAAAGTAAATCTATAATTTCTGTGCGCCTTATCAACGCCGATGAGGTTGACGAGACTGCAGATGTTACTCTACTGGGAAGCGATGGCAAGACAGTAATTGGTAGTACAAGGATTACCATACATGCTAAGAGCAGCGTGATAGCATCCATTCCGTGGACTCCCGTTTCAAATGGTTGGAAAAAGATAATTGTAGTAACCGGGAGTCAGCGTGCTTCAGCATCTGTGCCGATAACAGTGCGTAAAATATACTTTCCATGGTACAATAACGCCCCTGATTCTGATCGAAAACTCAAATATGCAAATGTGGTTCTATCGACTGGATCTGATTCACACGAATACTGGAAGTCTCGTGGAGCTGTTCCCTGCAGTTGGAAAGGGGCAAGGAGTTCTGTTACATTCCAGACTCCCAAAGAATATGCAACGTATCTCGGAGAAGGAGTTACTGAGAGCGGTGCTCAGGGCATCCTGATTGATGAAATGGGGGGCTATTCGGAATGTGACATACCCGGGGATATCTATTATCAAGGGTTGGATGAGTTCACGAAAAGCAGAGACGATCTTTTTGTAGGCCTTTGGGCTTGCGGATCATTAAAGGCCCCATTCTGTAATATTACTAGAAATATATACAGGACCAAGGGGATTAATCTTCTGATGCTGGAAGGATATCTGAATTTTATGGAGCAGGAGCTCAACGGAATTGATCGTTATGCGTATTTTGACCAGCGGATAGGGGTTGCCAGAGCCCAGGATGTGCTCAGTAATGCTGTAATGATCCTTGGGATAAAGGGGCATGAAGATAAATATCCTCTCACAGGTAGTGACCTTGAGGACCAGGTTATATATGTCAGGACACACGCTCCTGAGATGCCTGGGATTGGTTTCTTCTGCACGGGGGGAACAAAACCTGGCATACCTATGTATGCTGACGCTCTCTGCAGAAAATATTTTATAGATCCGGTTATTGCAGTATGGGACCGGGATGTGCGGGTTTCAAATGTGACTCCCAAGGCTGGTGAGACAATACGCGTATCTATTGATGTATATAATATTGGTGGCATTGACGCAAGAAATGTGCTGGCGAACTTCTATGATGATGAACGAATGATTGATGGATGCCAACTCTCTATTCCAGCCGGAGGCGGTATTCCTTCTGGCAGAACCACCGCAACTGTGGATTGGAAAGCTGTTCCCGGTTGGAATGAGATAACAGTTCAAATAATTCCACCAGATGGTATGTCAATGGTCTCGGGTGTGGCTACAAGAAGAATATTTGTAAGATACTAAACCAGATTCCGGGCATTTCCGGAGATTACTTATATCGGAAATGCCCACAATCCTGCTGTAGTTACTTCTTCAACAATATAATATGCTTTACCATACCTGCCCGTAATGTGTCCAGGTCGCCATTTTGGATATCCATCGTGTTAAGATATTTCTCTGCTGCTTTTGCTTGTGTAATCTTCTTGGACGCTTTGGCATTCTTGATGGCATTTAGAAGTGTTGTCAGGTAGCGGACATCGGTTACACCCTCGCGGTAGCCTTCCCAGGCGATAGTGTCGATGACTCCGGTTGTGGTTGGGTAGGTGAAGTTGTGGTCGCGGTAGGTTATATCATCAAAGTCATTCCAGATGTTCCCGAATGCATGCTGATAGGCGTAAGTGCAGGCACCGTCAAAGGTTTGCTTCCAGAGCAGGAGTCCGAAATTACGTCGATAAACCAGTGGATTTTCCGCACCTCCCTGGGGATTCGCATAACTCCAAATAGCATGTTTCTTCGAATGCCACTGTTTGGCTTCCTTTTTAGATGGAGCACCAGCATATACCAGTATGTCCAGCAGATCGCCTACTGCAGCAAATGTGCCTCCGTATCCAGCGACGAATAATTTGACACCGACTTCGTGTGCGGCTGCGAATGCTTTGCGCTGAGATGCAAGCACTTCACCTGTTGCTTCATCGATCCCGTATACATACAGGTTTTTTACGCCATATTTGTTGCAGAACTGTTTAGCGTCTACACAAGATTGTCTGAACTCTTCCAACCCTTCAGGAGTAGTAAACTTGAATGACCCGACACCTGTCCCCAGGAAGTAAAGGGAGGTTCCTTTCCAACCTGCTTCACGGAACAGCGTCAGATAACGACCAAGAAGTTTTGTATCACCAATGTTCTGGTAAACGGTTGGATTATCTACCCCGTGCTCTATCATGTTTTTGAGTTCGTTTTTTAGCTGTTCTTCACTCTTGTATTCTGAACTGATGCTTCCATTTTTCCAGTCTTTCCCTAACACACCTCTGTAATAGATCGATGATACATAATATGGAGCATCCAATTTAAATGGTAGGACAGTCAAGTTTAACTTAATGTCACCGAGGGTCTTGTCGCCATCGGTGAGTGTTATTTTACTGTAGTATTTTCCTGGTTTGGTTTTCTCAGGCACTTTGATGGTGATCCAAAATTGCTGGTTTTTCCTGGCATTCAATGTTATCGGCATCAGGTTGGGCGCGTCTGTTATAGGAAAATCCTGCACCGAATGTGTACCCATATCTGAGGTGGATTTAGATGCATCACTGATCCAGAGGTATTTCTCCCCATCCTGGAAATTGCCACGGACATAGTTGTCCTGTTTTTCGTAATCGACTTTAACCAGTCTATCGTCATTGAGCAGTAGCTCCGGAACCAGTATGCGATGGAGTTTGTCCTGACCGATATTTGACCATGCAGACCCCGCCTGATACCAGCACTTTACAAGTTTAATATCCACGCTTGAGGCTTGAATAGTATTTTTATCATTCTTTAGATTACTAGCCTTGACTTTCAGTGCATTCAGATCAGTCGAAGAACGCACAACAAAGCTGCCCGGAACATATTGTCCCGGGCAAGCCGACAGGTTTATGGTATCGGTGATAGTACCAGCTATGAAGTTATCTGAAGGTAGTATTTTGTTGTCGGTAACTGGAGTGACTATTGTGACCCGGATATTGTTAAATTTGATCTTACCGGAAGCAATGTCCAAAATGGTCTTCTGCATAGAATTCAGTTGCTTGATCGATGAGTCGATAAAAGTCTGGTCAATTATTTCAAGGTAAGGTTTTGCCTTTGCCGATGTCAAACGTGCTTGAGCATTTGTCAGGCAAGTCAGTGCATCTTTTCGAAGCTCAGCAGCCTCTCCAGTCACCTGGTCCATATTGGAGAGTTGGCTGGATGCACTTGCCAGCGCAGTGTCCCAGGATGCAATCTTTTTTGTTATCTTGTTTTTTACATTCGCCCATCTGGACTGTATGACACTATCATAGGCTTCACTATCCGGTACGTGGCCTTCGATTTTAATATCATCCAGATATATAATCGTGCGTTTTGCTGTATCGCCATACATGAAAATGCCAATACGATCTGTGTATATGCCTACAGGTGACTTATCTGTTCCTACTATCTCGTCAGTCGAAATTCCCCACATATACTGTACTACCAGACCGACCGATTGCTTGCCATCAGCCAGCAGGTCTCCCTGCACTTGCTTCCATTCTCCGTTTGTAGTCGCGAGTGTGCTAAGTGGAGAGCAACCCGAGTTTGGGGATGGAGGAAAAATATAATTAAAGCCCGGACCAGCAGTTCCCTGGTTCTCATCCGGTACATAAACCCAGGCAGAGAATTTCAGTTGGCCCTGCACCGGGATCTTGATCGGAATGCCAAAATACAGGTATCGGCCCTCGTCGAACGTTACATCTATCTTATACGACTGTTTGCCGGAATGAGCTTTTTCAGTTGTCAATCCCTGGAAGTTAACTGTGTATTTAGCACCAATAGCCCAGGGATCTTTAGATACCGGATCTTGATCTTCAAAATCCTGAGTATACACAAATGGCTTCAATTCCAGCTTTTGTGCACAGACCATATTTGAGATCAGGAGAACAATGCAAATGAGCATCAACAAGAACCGCATGGGAATGCCTCCACAATTACTGATTAATTTAGAGGATAGGCCTTTGTGGAGGTGGATGTCAAACAGACGAATAGCAGGTAGTTATGTCCTATAAGTCCTAATTGTCCTATTGGTCTTTCTTGTTTCCGCAAGACCAATAAGGCAAATAGGACTTATAGGACAATGTAGAGCGATTTTTGATCACTTGAGCATGTCCACACGCATTTTCGAGCTTCGGGTGTAGTAGTCTTTTTCCAGTTCCAGGTCGAATTCGGTGACGATGTCCATAGCAGTTACATCCGGCAACCGGCTGGAGAGCATGGCAGCGCTTTCGATGTAGATGTAATTAATATCAACCGCTGGTCCATATTTAGCTTTGACAGCTGAGAACTTATCGCGGTTGTAATCTCCGTGAATTACTACATAGTCCAGGTTTATATTGAGTGTCATTATAGATGAATGGTCCCAGGGTTTTATGACAGGATGCCCAATGGGATTGACGACTGCTGAGTATGGCTCTCCAGCACATGAGACGAAGTAGAACCTGTAGAGCTTAGCCCAGGCTTGCATTAAATCCAGTCCCTGGAACATCGATGGAAAAAATACTAGTTTTGCTTCCTGGGATGATATTCTTTCGATGACTTCCTTGTAACACAGATCGAAGCATATTGCACAACCTATAGGACCGAACTCGGTATGGAAAACATCAAAATCCAGAGGGCCGGGGGTAATGTCATCACGCATTTCGTAGTCGGTTGGGAATGTCTTGCGATAGATACCAAGCACAGAGCCTTCGCGGTCAAACCAGACCATCGAGTTATGGACTTTGCCATTTTTGCGCTCATAAACAGGCATAAGCAGATTTACATGGTGCATTCGAGCAAGTTCTGAAGCCTGACTGGTGACTCTACCGCCTATCTCTTCGGCAGCTTCATGCTTCTGATCTCTTGTCAGGCCTATATACTGGAAGGTTTCAGGGAGGCAGATGATATCGGGCTTATCGGATGCAGCTTCAGCAATCATACCTGCTGCTTCTTCCATCGAAGCCTCAACACCGTTTCCTCCGGCACAAGAGAGACTGGAAATTCTTACTTCGTTCATATCAGCTCCTGGTCAGGAATCATTTTATACTGTTTCTTAAATCTGGGTTAATGTAATGCTGTGTCTCGGATATAGAAATACATCAGCGATCCACCAGATGGAGCGTTTTCGAAATCCGGGGAGAAAGTAAGCCTCATTTTATCACTAACCCATCGGGCAGGCACAATATCGTATTTTCCGTCATTTCGAAGAACTGCGAGCTGTGTTAAATCTCCTCCATCTAAATTGACAGCACACCATACTCCGAATTGTTTCCAGAATCGTTGTTCATCTGCCACAGTCCATCCCCCGTTTTGAGGAAGATGAGTTCTGAATGCTGAAATGCTTGAACCTTCAGCATCAGGTTCTTTTACAATAAGTAAATAGACGTGGCGATTATCTTTTGACCATCCCATTGATGTCCTGGAGGTGCGTATGTGGTCGACTTTGTGCACAAAACCAGCTTCATCCAGGGCAGGCGGTATTGAGACAGGAAATGGATCTTCACCAGGTTTTGGAAATGGTTGCAGGCGAAGTGGCTGGCCATTATGTATCAGACATGATGCACCTTCCGCTGCATAATCATATTCTTCAGAGAGAGTATGAAAATCTGGCATGTGCATTACTTTGAATACCGGTTTGCCCTTCTTGTATTTAACTCCAACTGTCCAGCGTATGGTACCGACATTGTATAGTGCTTTACTATTTAATACTACCGGAGCAACGTGTCTTGCTATCTCTCCGGAATATTGGAAGAACAATCCATTCCAGGCTGCAACGACTTTACCTTTTCCGGATTCATTCAGATGGCGGGTTATCTGCGCAACACCACGTCCACTGAACTTGTTTTGATCATCAAAAGGCACTGCATCATCCTGATCCTGATCGTATAATTCCAAGCGCAGATTGGGATTATCTTGGAAGTCAAAATCGAATAGCTCCAAGAAAGTGCCATCCGATGATGATCTATCTATCCAATGGGTGACTCCTTGATGGGGGTTGTCGGATTTGGCAGAAAGCCATGGCCAGCAAGCCATTGGAGAGGGTGCGTTTGTATATGATTCTGGATTATTAATATGAGAACGTGAGGAGTGGCGGATAGCAGCTATGCAAATAATTACCAACAAGAGTCCCAGAACGCCTGTACCCCATTGTAGACTATTAACCTTTAATCGAAACATAATCCACCATCGGTGTGCGAGATATAGCACATTCTACATCAGATCGAGTATTAACATCTAATTCAACAGATTTAGCGCGCATTATTCGTGATTGCCTTGCTTTCGCCCTTACTGCCGGTCGAAAGCAGAGTCTGGTGAATAATGCGCGCTAGTAGTATAGGATATGAATGTCCTGAAAATGGCGGTTGGAACATGGATGAGTTAGGCGATCAGCAGATATTGAAATAGAATGACGGATACGGTTGTCATTAAAAACGCCCGGCTCATATAAACCGAGCGTTAGAAAACAATACTGGTATTCTTATTAACGGATTTTTATGATCCGCTGATATCAAACTCGAATGTTCTCCCGTCTCCTCGTTTAACTGTGAAGGCTTTCAGAGTGGTGTCTTTCGGAAGGCTGAATGCGTAGCGGAGAGAGAGTTCCTGCCCTGGTTCCAGGTCACCTGCAAAACTTGCGTCTGAAGTTGCACGGAATACATTGACGCACTTGCCTACCGGAATGCCATCAGTATCTATCAGTTTTCTATCGAAAGAATCCCAGCGGAAGAACTGCTTTGATGGGCCGGAATTCTTCAAGGTGATTTTTGCCACCATATATTTGTCGTTTTTGGCCAGTTTCATATTACCGAATGTTGTTGCATCTGAGTTTTCGAGACTGTCGAGTCTGAAATACAACTTTTCAATCGGATAATAGGTTCCCTGCACAGCTGTTATTTTTTCGAGAGCGGTGGCGCCCGTTGTGTCTGCAGGATCCGCGTAAGGAGCAGGCAGAGGCTTCACTTTGCCTTTGATGTCGTAGCGCAACACTAGATTGTCGCTGCTCTTGATCATCAACTTCGGCATCTCTCCTACAGATGGCACTAACATTACGCCATATACTTCTTTCTTCTGAGCAGGTTTGAGAGACATTCCAACAGATGTCTTATCATTTTCCGCACCTAGACCCTCAAGCCCGTCATGATTCTGATCATTAGCATCCACAACAGTGTAACCAAAGCTGTCCCAGCGAACAAACCGTTCTGTCTTCACTGGATTGTGATAGATCATGTGAAGTATAAGAAGCTTTTCCTTAGCATTAGCGACAAAATACCTGTCTCCGACTTGAACAGGTTCGACCGTATATTCGGCGCTCTTGATGGTGATGTTGAATGGGTAGGCTTTACCAAGTGTGTAGGTGACACCAAACTGAGCATTTTCACCAGAGAGCTGCGTTGTTCCCTTCACGTAATGAGTAACTTTTGCTGCTGGTTTCTTTGCCTTTTTAGGTTTTGCCTTGGCATCAATGCAGGTGGGGTAAATGAGAAGTGTTGTGATGGTGAGTAGCAATACACCAATGACGTATTTTTTCATACTGCGCCTCCAGATACTTAGTCTGACCAATTCTAGAAATCTTTAACCAACTCTATTCAAAATGTGCAATTGAGTTTGATTTTCGCTGACAGTATACCCGAAATATATGAGATTATACAATGCAGGGAACGATTTTCTGCCTATTCGTAAAAAAGAGACACGATTACGGATGAATCGTGTCTCTTCCAGTCGCCATTGATAAAACTAAAACTCAGTTGCAAGCCAGCTTTACTGCTACACTGCGACTGGGATTTATGGTGAGAGTGAAAACGCATTTGCCGTTTGAGGTGTCCAGGTCCAGCTTTTGGCCTGATATCATCTCCTCAGCGGATGTTGGCGTTTTAGAGCGCAGAGCTTTCAGGTCAACAGATACATTTATAGTCCTGGGTATATCTGACTGGTTGTAGAGGGTGTAATATAGTCCTTTGGCTGCATTACTGCCCCATCTTTCGCAGATGACAGCATTTGACTTGTCTGAATACGCCAAACCATCGGTGCCCATGCCTTTGCCTGGGTCTACCAATTCGTTGTTCATTGTTGCGTGACTATCAGGCTCCCAGCCAGCGTAGTTGATGGCGAGGAAGATGGGTTTATATTTCTCGAATATCGGAGCTAAAAGGTCCATATTGCCGGACATGTCCAATGCCCAGCCATTAGCTGTGCCTGGGTATATTCCGTAGAGCACATAGTGGTTGATGCGGGCTTCAATCTTATCAAGATTCTCTTTGGTGCCCGGCAGCAGGTAAAGGGAGAGCATATAGTCCATATTAGATACAGGTTTATGGTATGCCATAGCTCGGAAGTAACCCAGATGCCACTGTCCGACCAGCACTCTGGCTTCATCTGCTCCGGTCTCACCGGCTCCGAGGATATCTACAAATGCGGCGCAGTGAACATAAAGAGGATACCAGCCATTCACTAATACTGGCCAGTTGCGTTTAGCTCCGGCTTTCTGAAGGCTGCGAAGGTAGTCGGCATCGGTTAGAGCCATTGCCTGGCATGTTACAAAGCTGCCATCTTTCATTTGTTTATACGTCAGAGGGAAGTCGGCGTATTTCCAGTGGTCTTTACGGAAGTTCATCTGGTCCCAACCCATCATGAATCCTGCAGAGTCTACATATAGACCATCCAGATGCGCTCCAAGATTGGCAGCCTGCTTTTCGGCGTGCATATACTGGCCTTCCCAGGCGACATCGGAGCGGTTTGGGTGTGGGATTTCAGGATCTGGATTGGTTTGAACTACAACTCTGTCCCAGTCCTTGCGTTCTCCCCAGCCAAAACCTTTAACCCACAAATATACCAACCAATTGGAGTCCATGTCCCTGTATACGACACTGTTGAGCATTGCTTTGGTTACATAATCCCGGCTGATACCAGGGAAACGGTCAGATGGAGAATTGTCACCTATGCTCTCTTTTATCATACTTTCAAATTCTTTTTGGGGCATTGGAGCTTCATAAGGCGAGACGGTTTCATAGCTGGGCAGGATCTGTTTTTCGCGCCATCCCGATGGAATTGGGTGCCAGAGTCCCCAAGGTTCGGAATACTGGAAGCTCATGTATCCGGCCTTGTCATCACGAGCGATTTGTTCCGCCCAACCCAGATCGAATTCGGCTTCGTGGTAGAGTACTCCTAACCTGTCGGCATATTTTTCCGTGCCTTTGGTCAACCAGAGAGTCCACAGCCCCTGCTTTTTGACTCGGAGCTTGAAGCAGTTTGGATAGAAATTATAATATTTGCTGAGAGCTCCTCTCAAGCGTTCTTGTCCGTTGAATGCGTAGATAACTATGTCAAAATCCGCTTTACTTGGGAATTTGTCGGTCAGTTTGGATATTCCCAGAGGAACGGACATTCGGAAATCACCATAACCTTTATCTGATCTGGTGTAGGTCTGAGAGTAGAACCTGGGATTGTCCATAGGCCAGCAGACGGCTAATCCACTGCCACCTGGAGTGGAAACGGCTGCGAGTGGAAATGTTGACTGAGCGTGATAAGCATAAGTTCCACGAGACAGATTCCACTCGTTGACTTTTGCTGTAAAGCTTCGATACAGGTCTTCACACCAAATCCAACCCAGGTCTTTGAGCCGCAGCAAGAAATCAGCATCTATTGCTCTGTCTTTGCCTGTTAGGTCTTTGACAGTGGCTTTTCCGATTATACGGCCTTTGGTGGGTTTAAAAGTTGCAGTAACAACCAGTTGAAGTTTCAAACTGCGCCCACTGAACTGCACGCTGTCACCTGACTTTGTCACTGTGCCTTTAATATCTTCTCTGATTCCGGTGGCTTTGTCTTCAATTGAGAGTCCGGAAAACACACCTGGAGCCAGAAGCTCCTTACCTGAACTGGTGAGTGATTTGATGCTTCCATCAGTAGCAAACGACAGGCACAGACCTTTGTTGTCTGATACCTTTATAGCAGCATTTGCAACGGAACTGATTAATATAAGTAGTAGTAAACAGACAAGAAAACGCTTCAATTGTATTCACCTCTAGCAGCCAATAACTTATGGCATAAGTCACATCCGGAGTATATCAGCGAAATTGAAGTTTGTCAACGGAAAATTATTCGGGTTGTCTTTTTGACACTGGTATATGCGGTGCTTATAATGAGCTAACCCATATTATTCACCAAGCTTCGCTTTTGGCTGGCAGTAGAGACAAAAGCTGAGAGTGTAAATGCAGAGCATTTACACCGTCAGTCATGAATAATGCGGGCTAACATAGCTGTTTCAGGTTTTCGGGATTCTATTTGTATCTGGTGGAGGTAGTGTGAATTGCAACGTATTAATATTTGGCTATTGTTGCTTGTTTTAACCGCATCCTGTGCAGTTGGTGCTCCTGCAAAGAAGAAGGAGACAGACGACTATGTATCAGTCAGAATCTCTGCAAGGGTTGTGGGCCAGTTTACCGGGAATAGTCACGAAGCATTTGAGGACAGTTCGGTTAACAGGACTTTTAAGGATGCATACACTACTTCATATACATCAGTTACAAAATGGAAAGTTATAGATTTGGACCAACCGGATGACGTTGCAGCTCTTGAACGTGTTTCTGATAAACCTAATGTATCAGGTTCCGGTCAAGGCTCTATGACGGGTGTATCAAAGCATAAGGTATATGGTCCTATGGTAAAAGGAAAAAGAAAGGAATCCTGGCAGACTGAGACTATTACTTCCAATTGGACATATAAGTTTCCTCAGGACAGTAAGCCATTTCCGGCACAAGTAAGACTCCATAAGCGCGCTAAGACTTTCCGTATTGAGCTGAACGCAGTCGGTCCTGAAATGCCTGATGTTGTGGGAAATACGGTAATGACGTTCAAGGGTCCTGAGATAAATGAAACCAGAACTATGGACAGTCCAATGTCGGCTACTATTGGTTCGGCGATGGCTACTATGAGCCAGACAGCTGCAATTCCACTTGATAAATCCGAGAAGCGCTTAACAGGCAAGTTCGATCCGGAGAAACCGTTTGCAGTATCCGGGACGGCGGTGTTTAACGCTTCTGAAGTTCCATCATTCAAGATGATAATGGATGGTCTTGCCCAGTCACTGGGACAGGGAGGTTCGATCAATGGTGACGGTAAGCTGTATGTATCCTACACCCTGGCCTGGAACTGTGAACCTACGGAGATAGATGCCATAATTGTCCCAAAGGGCTATGAATCCTGGTTACCAAAGGCTTCCACTTCAGGAAGTGACCCAGGGAACAATATAGATTTTGAAGTGAAGATTATAGACAAGAAAACCGGGAAAGAGCCAGAGGACAAAACCGCGTATTTCCAGTGTGATCTCTCCGATGTCACCAAAGAACCCGGATCCTGTATGAACAGCACTTCGAAGGCAACTGAACCGGACTTGAAATTCCTGAAGAATGATAACCCGGAAATGGAAACCATACCATCAGATGGACAAACAGCGACCAGCAAAAAAGAATTGAAATCCTGCAATGTGAGCGTTAGTTGCTATGATGGCGCAGCATATGGACGGTTGAAGGTTGAGGCACATCTGGATGATGGACGGGTTGTATTGGCACATGTAGAAGGTAAATCAGGAGGTATGGATGTCACTGTTCCTTATGATGATAACAATAACAAGGTTGCCGATGCATGGGAAGATTCCAAGGGTGTTAAGGGTAAATCGCCATCTGTGGATGATGATGAGCAACCCCTGGGTGACCACAATAATGGTGACGGGTTGACGATATGGGAAGAGTATCGCGGATTTATGGAGGACGGCAAATATGTCCGGACTGACCCTAAGAAGAAAGACTTCTTCATCTGCGATACTATCGGAGGTAAGTGTAAGAGAGCTATAAACAGGTTTGCAGCCCTTACCAAACTTGATGTTCACGATAAACTGACAGTTGAAGAGTTGAGTGACTCCCGCATTATCAACCGGAACCACAGTGGGGATGCTCCGCATGTTGTTGATCAACATGGGATTATTATTGAAACTTGGGGGACCAAGGGTACATGCATGGCTGCTGGTGGTCCGGGAACACCCAAGTCCATAACACGGGTTCTTATCGACAGTACATTGAGCGAAACCGTGACTAAGAAACTAGGCGGTGGAAAAACCAAAACATATGAATATTATGAGCCAACTGTAGCACATGAGATACTGCATTGTTGTAATGTCTGGCACCATGGTCAGGTTGATGAGGAATATTGCTGGCAAGCGGAGACAGTCGGTGGATCCACCAATATTTATGAATATGCTTCCGAAGCCGATTGCGGACACCCGGAGCGCGGTACAAAAATCAAGGCATTTCTGGAAACTCCCGTGAATCGCATATATGTTGCCACTGACCCGTATTGGTCTACGCCAACATCGGTGTGGTTAGGCAAAGACCAGGGGCAGCACAGCGGAAATGAAGACTGTGTTATGCGATACGATTGCTCTACGGCTTATACGAAGGATGCCTCCGGCAGGTATTGCTTGCTGATGGATTTTGGGGAACCTGTAGGCCAAGGGCTTTGTACGAGTCCAACCGGCAGCGGTGTAAATGCTTCAGGTAGAGTGCCGGCTTCCCGTTATGGTGATGCTGCTGCAGACAAAGGTGACTGTGTCGACAAGTTCTGTGTCAATGACCTGTACCATTAGGAGTAATATTAAGATGCGAAATAGGAATTGGATAAGGTATATGATATTAGCTTTGATATGCGCAGTTGTAATGTCGGCTCCATGTGTCATTGCTCAGGCAGTAGTAAAGAAAGTTGTGCCGAAAAAGACGGCTCCGAAGATTATAAAACAGAAGGTTATACTTCCGAAGCCCAAAGTCACTCCTACAGAGATCAAACCTATAGACGTCAAAACTGTGGACGTACCCGGGCAGCTTGTGTTGTCATCAGCTGCAGAATCCGGAGCACGGTTATATAATTCCTGGCCTCTTATTGTGAGTGTTGATCTTTGGAGAAAAGCTGCTACTCCGGATGATAAAGGAAACTTACCGACGTTTGAACCGATTACCATTAAAGCCAAAGAAGGATCGTGGAGAGAGGCTCTGGTAGTTGAGTTCAAGAATTCCTCCGGTACGGTTGTAAAGCTGCCCCTGCATCCTGTGAAGCAGGCGGATGCAAGCCTGACTCTTGGAGTGGATGATTCTGCAAGTGCTCAGTGGTGGTTGGAACCGGCTGAGACTCAGGATTTGCCTGCTGGTGCATATACAATCACTATTACATTTGATTCTAAACTCGTGGATGGTCTTCCTGAAAAAGTAGGGATCGATGCTTTTCAACTCAGCATAATGAAAGAGCCATCTCCGCTTGATCAGGATACTGAGTCTGAAAAGCAGTTGCAGTTAGCGATGTTGTCTTCTCTCAAGGGTGATTCTAAAGCAGCGAACGATATAGTGGATAAGCTGCTGGGAACGGATACTGAGAACATAGGGGGACATCGGTTGAAGTCCAGGCTGTTATTAGTCGAAGGAAAACCCCGAGAAGCTGTCCGTTCTATGGATCTGGCGTTGAAGTCCTATTTTAAGAAGTATCCGGATGCGTGCCCACCAGCTGGGCTGTTTCAGGAACGTGCAGATATATTGAAAGACATGAAGCTGGAGACAGCCGAAGATACCGGAGAGACTCCGGCAGAATAAGTACTCACCGATTCTGACCTGAAAGGTATTTAGTTTAATGAGATTTCGGAACTGGATCATTGCATTAATTGCTGCGTCAGCTGTGCTGTGCAGTGTGGGATTTGCAGCAGAGAGTTCGAAAGTAAATGTACTAGAATTCGGTGCTAAAGCTGATGGTTTGACTGACGATACAGCGGCGTTTAACGCGGCCTTTGATACAGTGAAAGCACGGGGTGGCATTGTCTGGGTACCAGCTGGAAGGTATATGATAAAGACTCACCTGGATGTTCCTGAAAACGTGACGCTTGAAGGTATTTCTAGTTATCCAGCTACTGGTGTAGAGAGAGATGGCAAGGGAAGTCTGCTTTTGGCTATTGAAGGTGCAGGCTCGGAGGATGGTCCAGGATTTATCAATCTCAAGACCAACTCAAGCATTAAGGGGATGTCTGTTTATTATCCGGAGCAGAAACCGGAGAATCTGCAACCCTATCCATGGTGCATCAGTGGCTCGGGAGATAACATAGCGATACTGGATTGTATGCTGGTGAACCCCTATAACGGAATCGATCTTGGTAGAAATGCATGCGGACGTCACCTGGTGAGGAATGTATATGGGAATCCACTCAGGCGGGGGCTGTTTGTAGATAAATGCTACGATGTTGGCAGGATCGAAAACGTCCACTTTTGGCCATTTTGGAATACGGGTGGATGGACTGCTGAACAGGGGAAGAAGATCGGGGACGTCATGACAGGTGAAGGGGAAGCGTTTATATTTGCCAGGACTGACTGGGAGTATGTAACCAACACCTTCAGCTGGGGTTATAAAGTAGGTTATCACTTTACTACATCAGAAGCCGGGGGGATGAATGGGAACCTGCTGGGTATAGGTGCGGATGCAACTGAGATTGCGATTTTGATAGATAATTGTAATGCAATTGGACTGATGATAACCAATGGGGAGTTTGTCAGCTTTGCAGGTAAGAAACCTACTGAGGTGATAATCAAAGAAACGAACAGTGGTAATGTGCAGTTTCAGAACTGCGCGTTCTGGGGGCCTGCCTACCAGGTGGCGAATATTGCGGGGATTGGGACGGTATCGTTCAGCAATTGTAACTTTGTCGAGTGGGATTCTCAGCGTCAGAAAACAGCAGCGATTGATCTACTCGGTGGGAATCTGCTGGTCAACGGTTGTAATTTCCAGAGTTTATCTTCTCCTCACATACGGCTCAGCGACAAAGCGCAGGCAGCTTCGATTGTTGGTAACAGGATGGCAGGGCCCCTGCAGATATTGAATCCTGCTAAAGCTGATTTACAGGTAGGAATGAATATTTGTGCGAAGCCGACCCCGCGTCCTCAGGAAGAGAAATCTGCGATTGTCGTGGATGATGAGGATGGGCAGGATAGTGTTATTTTTACTGGGGACTGGCAGCCGGCAAGTGGTAAGGGATACTATTACAAGGGGACTCGCTGGGCATTGAAGGGCAAAGGAGATGCTAAAGCTGCTTTTATACCTGATGTTCCTAAAGCCGGACGCTACACGGTGTATGCATGGTTTGGCCCGGATTTCTTTACTGACCATGCGCGAAAAGCTCCGGTTATTGTGAAGTCTCTAGACGGAGCAGTTACCAGGTATGTCGACCTTCGAGCAGCAAAAGGCCAATGGGTGAAAATTGGTACATACCGCTTCGGAGTTGGAAGAAAAGGTTCTATCACGATCAGCAATGATGCGGATGCAAATGTGCTTGCGGATGCAGTAAAACTAGTGCCAGGTAAGAATTGAAACAGAGGTGAAAGACAAGATGATATCTTTTAAATTCGATACGGCGAAGCTGCCGTTTTCTTTTAGGCTGGATGGGAAGCCTTCCAGTGAGTTTTTGGGGAAGTGGAAAGTGCGGGAGTCTGAGGCTGCTAGTGTTGGTGGACGTACAAAGACACTCAGCTATTCGGATGCTGGCAGTTGCCTGGAAGTAATTGCATCTGTACGATTCTTCGATGCTATGGATGCTGTGGACTGGGTTATTGAGTTCAGGAATACTGGTGATAAAGATACGCCTATTATCTCGGACATTCAGGCATTGGACTGGAAATGGTTATTGCCTGTTGAGGAGAAGTTGACTCTGCACCATGCGCATGGCAGCGAATGTGTGATGGATGATTTTGTGCCGAGGACTGATGATATTTATGCTCAGCGTGAGTTGACCCTGGCACCTAAATTTGGCCGTTCATGCGATGGGGAAATGCCTTTTATGAATCTGCAGGCAGCGGATGGCGGAGTGGTGTTTGCTATTGGATGGACGGGGCAGTGGGAGTCTGATTTTAAGCGGGTGGATAACCAGTTTGGCGTTCGGGTTGGGATGGACAAGACTAATCTGCATTTGAAGCCGGGGGAACATATCCGGACTCCGAGAATGCTGATGATCAACTATGTTGGCAGCGATAGAATAACTGGCAACAACCTGCTGCGGAAGGCTATTCTGGATTACTATACTCCCAGGATCAATGGTAAGTTGGCGATTCCTCCGACTGCTCATATGACTATGTCCAGTTACCACAAGACTCAGGTTGTATCGCTGGAAAATGAGCTCAATGCACTGGCAAAGGCTGCATCACTCGGGTTGGAAGCTTATTGGGTAGATGCGTGCTGGTATGGGTCCGGAAATAGTTGGTGGGAAGAAGTCGGGAACTGGAATATCCGTAAGGATGTGTTCCCGAATGGGTTGAAACCGATTGGAGATGCTGCGCATGAGGCTGGGATGAAGTTTATCCTGTGGTTTGAGCCTGAACGAGTCCGGCAGAAAGCTGCTATAGCTACTGAGCACCCAGAATACCTGTTCCAGTCACCGGATGATCCTGACAATGCTCTTCTTAATCTGGGGATGCCGGAGGCGCTTGAGTATATTGTAGATGCGATAGACAAGATCATCACTGAGAGTGGGGTGGATGTTTACAGGCAGGACTTTAACTTTGGACCGCTGACCTATTGGGACCATGCGGATACGCCTGATAGGGTCGGATATGCTCAGGCTAAACACATTGAAGGGCTCTATGCGATGTGGGATGAACTGCTGCGAAGGCATCCGGGAATGACTATTGATAACTGCTCCAGTGGGGGGAGAAGGATTGACCTGGAGATGTGCAGCAGGTCTTATCCGCTGTGGAGGAGCGATTTCTCTGATGTCGGAGGACCAGGCTGGGGAATGGGACTGCAGGTTGGTGACCAGTGCCAGACAGCGGGACTATCTCCATGGGTACCTCTGCATACGGCAGCTGTGTGGTCATTTAGCCCATATGCATTCCGCAGTGCGATGTCTACGGGGGTAGTTATATATTGCAGCATTCTGACAGAAGACTTCCTGGACGAGGATGCTAAACTGGCGCTGGCGGAACTGAGAAGCCTGCGACCGTACTACCTGGGAGATTTCTACCCGCAAGTCCCTCTGACTGCCAATTACCACGACTGGTGTGGATATCAATACCACCGTCCTGATGAGAACGATGGCTTTGCTGTGTTCTTGAGAAGGCATGAGAGCCCTTACGAGACTATAGATGCATCCCTGAAAGGTATTGATGAAGATGCAGAGTATGTGGTGAGTCTGTCTGAGAGCTTTATTGAGTCACCCAGGCAGGTTATGAGCGGGAAAGCGCTTGCCAATATCAAGATAACGATTGGTGAGCAACCGGGATCGTTGCTGGTCAGATATAGCAGGAAGTAGGTTTTGAGCTTGATCGCCTGGGTGATTGATCACTCAGGCGATCCTATGCAAGGCAAATAATGACAAATGTCCGATATAATTCACATTTTGCGAGGTAGTTCGTTCGGGAAAATATTTGTGTTTTTACGATTTGGGCTTGTTTTTGGGGTGATTTGAGCTCAAACGCCTTGTCGAAACGAATTAAAACACCTCTGAAAATTAAAGAACCCCCTTTATTTTTTGCTGAAACGCTCTGTTATTTATCTGAAACTTACTGAAACATGCCCGAAACTTTCAGAAACGTGCTGAATAAATTCTGACTAAGTTGAACGGTAGTAGAACATTGTCTGATTATCAGTGACATGTATTGCATTTGTATTGTTTTAATTGTAACTGCAAACGGGCAAGGCAATCGGCTTTCAGTGTTGTAAATATTGCTTCCAATGTTAGACGACATGAACATAAAAAAGTGTACTACTTTTCGGGTAATATTTTCGGTATATTATTGTGACGCTAGCTTAAGATGCAGGTGGGAAATAATTCTTAACCACGGAATACACGAAAAAATGGCGGGAGATAACTTGTCTGCAGCTTCGGATTAGGGTTGTATGACGCGGACGCTGGATGAATTCTCACGCAAAGCCGCTAAGGCGCTAAGAAGGGAAGCTTGCTTTCGTTTTTGTATGCTTTGTGGATAGGTGTTGTATACCACTGTAACGTAAAAAGAGGACGATAACATTCGTGTTGTTATTGTCCAAAACCAGGATTATCGGGTGTGATATGATATTGCACTGCATTCCATTTCAGGAGTTGTTAAGATGCCAAGCCATATGGCTGTGTTTAGTTTAGTTCAAGATTTTACCGATATCCTTGATGGGAAAAGTATCATAGAAGCAAGTGTTGGTCCGAAGCGGGACGCCATTATACTTGCAGTTGATACAGAACATCAGCGACTATTATTTTATCCAATAACACTATGGTCTTACGATAGTTGATTATAATACTAGGTCAGTCAGAGGATACACCTTGCTCAAGAATAATTCCAGAACCATTCTGATCATATTGGGCATTCTCAGTGTCATTGTGTTTATTGGTATTACCAGACATACAGCAGAACTGGAATCCATTCCAAGAGCTCTATCGAAGACAAACGTTCCTACGCAGTTTAATATCATAGGGATTACTGATTCAGGCGTACCGGTGTTGCTGGAACACGAGATTGGTTTGCAAGACGAGTTCAAGGATTCAAGATCAGAGAAGAAGCTAGAAAAAGACTATCGCGTAAAAATCCTATGGCAAAAAGATTGTAAAGACAGCAAGAAATATTCGTTCTATATTGATGCTAAGAAGAAAGAGAGTATTGAAGAGACTCTCACTGCTGCGCTGAATGATAACGTACGATGTGTAACTATAAAGATTCTCGAAGACAATCCATCAACAAAGCGGCAGAGAATCTACGTTGATTACTGGAGTGATGATTTCAACTATTACTCAGTGTATGCAGTCAATAACAGGAGTGTGGTAGTCCTTAAATATGGCGATTCAACCAGACATGATGGCGTAATGGCTGCTTTTATAGGATTCAGGTATATGATTCTATTCTATGTTCTGGGATGTATAGTATTTGCTGTTGCAGTCTGGTGTGAATCTGAAAAGCAGAAGAAGATATAGAATATTGTATTCGTGGCGGACATGGATGTCCGGGGAATATGGCCAAGGTCATGGATGACCTTGGCCAACAGGTGGGATAGTCGACCTTGGCTAACAAAGGTTTCGCTTCATTCGTTCAGGTATCCCAAATATACACACCTATCAAGTAGCGTATACCCTCGTTTTCAGCCTCCAACCATGTCATTTGTTGACGATACGATGGCTTTTGTTAATGGTTTTGAGATTATTCGGTCTTACCGCCTCAATCTGGACTTCTAAGCAGTCCTCGTGTTTGTGGTTGTTGTAAATACTTTTGTATAATTATGCATCCATACGATCTGTAAGTGCATTGAATTAATAGAGATAGGGAGGGTTGATTATATGGTTCATTTGCGACTGCGTTTTTGGTCTCTGGGTATAGTGACTGGAGTGTTGGTACTTACACTGTGCATGATGCTTTTCGGCCATGCTGAGGTAGTGCATCCGATTCTCACTCTGCAGAGCCCTTCCTATTTGGTTCCCGGGCAACATTGTGAGGTGACTTACCGATTAGCATTAAAATCTTCCAAGCCTGTTAATGCGACACTGGCTTTCTTTCCGTTGAATGCTGATGCAAAGGCTCAGAATCAGCCACTCATCTCCTTTCCAGTGCAATTGCAATGCGGGAAAAGTAAAAGTATTTCCCTTGACCTGAAAGCATTACCTATAGTCACTGCCAGCTATTTGATACGACTTACGGCTGGATCAAACGACCAGTATATTGCAGAATGCAGGAGCCAGGTTAAGGCATGGGATCTTATCGGGTGCTTTGTGGATCCGGTAACAGAGCAGGAGAAGCGTGATATGGATTCTGTCGGTAATGAGTACGCTGGTGATCCTGAGATTGAATATGGAGGACCTCCTATCGATGATGAGGCTGAAGTTGAGCCAGAACATTATCCATACTGCTCCGGAATAAATCCTAAAACTGTTACTTCAAAACAGATAAATATAAAAACCTGGTTTAGTGGTCAAAGTGAACGACAAGCATCTCACCTGTACATTACAAATAGTGGACCAACATATAAGATATCACCTCAGGAATGGGAACAAGTTTGGGGAATAGAACAAGCGAAAAAGAAATGGTATGATGATCAGGGGGCTGTATTATATCCACTAAATGGGATATTCTATACTACTGCTCCAGGACAGTATCATAATATCAAAATGGTTTTAGCAAAAGATTGTGCAACGGACTATGCTGGAAATACTGTTGGAGTCACTCAAACCATCATAGAAAAAGTTACTATTGATGGTGAAGGCAAGTTTAAAAGTAAATGGTTTTATGCTGTTCCCCACAAAGACAAATCGGCCTATAAAGTCAAACCTGATCCTCCGAAACCTCGTAAACTCACACGCTTCGAGCGGTTTTACCCTATATATCGTGCCCACATCGCTGAAATTGCGGCTAAATATGCACAGCAACGTGCGAGGTCTTCTCAGCCAATGATACAGGACAAACAGGAAAGAGAACAGCGAGTAGTTGATAGTGAGAAAGATTTGTTGGAACAACTTCGAAAAAGGGCTCATAAATACGGACGAAAAAAGCTATTCGAAATGGATGGTGAAGCTTTAGAACGCGAAATAATCCTCCCTCACTGCGAAGCTTCGGGGAGGATCTTTACTCAGCTATATAAGGAAAATCTTGTAGGTACGAAGGAGCTGCTTGAGAGTCTCGGTTATTATCACGATTTATCACAAATCTGGATTACCCTGGTTCAGGATATTGTTCGCAATTCCGAGCCCCATTCTGAAGACTGGCGGCGTGGGATTAACATATTATATAAAGCAGGAGTCAACCGGGAGATTTACAGATCAGATTTGGAAAAGGATGCCCTGGCCGGCAATTCTGCAACGCTCTATATACTATTTTTTACTTTCGACAATAAAACTGGAATACCGCAAGTTTGTATAACGGATGCTAATGATAAATTACTGGAGAGATTATGTGATGAGAAATCCAAGCCAGGCATCCGAACAGTTTGTACTGCATATGCTGCTGCCAGCGGTAAGATAGCTCTCGCGGAGCGTATAGGCAGCGAGGTGTGTGCAGTAGCATATATTGGTGCGAAACGGTCTGATGATGGTTATGCAGAATCACCACGCCAGGATTCTGAGTTGTTCGGTGCACGTTGTCGCACTGGATACTCTCCAAATATGCTTGCAGTATTATTTTAC
Source organism: Abditibacteriota bacterium (assembly GCA_942493375.1). GTDB lineage: Bacteria > Armatimonadota > UBA5829 > UBA5829 > UBA5829. The sequence continues at coordinate 4,337,222 of OW818698.1, forward strand.
GAAGTGCGCACTGAGAAGGCATTTCGGATTATTCTTGAGCGATCTGATGCAGCACGGGCGATAAAGTTCGGATATAGACCTGTACCATTGCCCTGGCACAAAACACAAGGTTATTCGTTGGCTGAATGGGAGCTAGAACAGGCTGACAGTCTGATTAACACTCTTAAGGAATTCGATAAACAGGTTGCTAAGAAATAAGCATATGCCTGTTAATGGGCTGCAACCACTGCTGTCCAGAGAATCTATTACTCACTGTTGGAGGATGCAATGATTTGTTATCGCTATCATATTGCCTGTCTTCTTATGATTGTAATGTGTTTGAGTATGGTCTCTTTTTCCTCTGTTGCTGCAACTTCAAAACGAGCCGGTACTAATATAAAAGGTCACGGTGATCAGGTGTCTGCTGTATGCTTTACTCCGGATGGTAGAATATTGATTTCTGGAAGTTTTGATGGCACAGCTAAGGTTTGGAATGCATCAACAGGAGCCTGGATCCGTGATATAACTAAACATCAGGCTAAGATATCTAAGGTAACCATCGACTCCACCGGTAAGATTGTTGCACTTGCGTATGCAAGTGGAGACATTGAGCTGCGGAACTTGGTAACAGCAAAGATAGTTTGTGCCTTCGTAAGTGGTGTGAGATATCCCGAACAACTGGAATTCGTCTCAATCGAGAGCATATTGATTAGTTCCAGTCTGTACGACAGGGCTGAATTGTTTAGTACTGTAACAGGTAAATGTCTGAAGAAAATGGAAGGCAGATCCCTGGTCGTCGGCGCAGATCTTAAAACTACTGCTATGAGTAGTGGAAAAGGTAGTGTGACTTTGGTGAATCAGATTACCGGTAAACAAACAAGTCTGCCTGCTGCAGATCGTCCGAACTTTTTCAGTTCCGATGGAACAATGCTAGTTACAGCTACCAATGAAGCAAATGGTGATGAGGCAAATCCGACAGATATAATCAAAGTATGGAATGTGGCTACGGGTAAGCTCTTAATGCAAGCTGGATGTATTAACGGTGCTCTCACGTTTGATCGTCAAGGTACCAGGATACTGGTTGTCAATGGTTTAGCTCTACCTATTGTTAACATGATTAACATCGAGAATGGCAAATGCACTATGGCGGTAAATAGCCGCCAGTATTTCGCATCAGCCGGCACATTTAGTAATGACGGAAAGAAAATCGCTATCGGCGGTAGCGATGGAGGCATTATCATTTGGGATATCTTGAAGAATAAACAGATATGCAATATAAAAGGTAGTATTCCATCTGAATATACCGGGTTATAGTTGCAGTTTATATAGTCTGAGATGTGCAATCGCACCGAAACGGAAAGTATGTATACACGCATTCCGCCTTCGTCATGCCTCTTGACAATTCCAAGCAAAGTGACCATACTAGTCATATCTAGTAGTCAAGGTGGTTTTTATTATGCGGACTGCGGCTATTGCTAAGTTGAAGGCTGGGCTTTCGGGTTATATTGAGAGTGTTAAGGCTGGGGAGCAGGTGGTGGTGACGGACCGGGGACGGCCGGTGGCGCTTATTGTACCTGTTGCATTGAGTGTCTCTGAGGATGACAGGAGATCTGAGCTTGTTGCTAAAGGGTTGGTGAGACCTGGTGGAGGACCGATCTCTTTGAAATTTATTGAAGATGCAGTGGTCTCAGGACTGACACTTGACCGGGTGCTGCAGGTTATTGATGAAGAGCGGGAGGACAGAGTATGAAGTTCTGGGATAGCTCCGCGCTTTTTGTTTTGTTGACTGTACAGCAAAGCAGTTCAATTGCTATCGAGATATTCAACTCCGATCCCGAGATAGCGATCTGGTGGGGAACCCCTGTTGAGTTGGCATCGGCAGCAGCCAGGTTGCGGAGGATGGGAGAGGTGAGTGATGCAGACTATTCCCGCATCATATCAAAGATTGGCCCGCTTGCCCAGATGTGTGAGGAAGTCCAACCGAGTGAAGAAGTCAGACAGACCGCGCTCAGGTTGATACGCATACACGACTTGCGCGCTGCAGACTCATTCCAACTGGCAGCGGCTCTGGTCTGGGCAAGGCACATGCCGACAGGTATTGAGTTTGTATGTATGGATTCCAAGCTTAAGTTGGCAGCAGAGAAGGAAGGGTTTGCGGTTTTAGGGTAATCTGAATTAGGTTACTATAACTGTCTGATTATTAAAACCGAGGGAATGCGAAGTAGATGAAAATGAAGAATACTCTAAAATCCTGGATCATTAGAACTTTTCTCGGTCATTCAAAATGTACAATTGGAATAGTCGGTAACAATGGATTTCGTGAAGGAGATAGAGTAAAAGTCTCTGCTGAAGGTGGATGGCGTCAAGACTTCTTCGGTGTTGTCAGGGATGGTCCGAAACCTCAGGAAACCTTGCAGGGATTGGATTATGTTTACTCTATCTGGTTTGATAGTCCACAAGATGATTTAAGCGAAGATGGTCCTTATGCTGGAGCTGAGATACTCAGCTGTTATCTCGAAAAAGTGTAACAGATCGTTCATGGGTGATGGCCTAGAAATCGTATCAAAGTTCTGGTGTAATCCGTTCGCACTGGTTTCAGCACGAACGGATTTCGCTTTGATCACTATCATTGGGCTACCTGAGTCTAATACTAGCCATGATTGGTTGCCAGGTTGTAAACTTATGATGCAATACAAGATTAGGAAGATGGAGTATACATTGAACAATCATTATCAACTATTAGCTATAACCATAGGGTGTTTGGCTGTTTTTTGTTGTGGGGTTTCTGGGGAGGCTCGGGTTAAGAGTCGGTTTGTGGCTGAGTTGGCGGCTGGGAAGGCTCAGACTATTGTTACTTATGGGACCAGTTTGACTGCTGGAGGGGCATGGGTCTGGCAGCTTTCTAATGAATTGAATAAGGATTATCCGGGGCTTGCTACTGTGATCAACTCCGGGGCAGGGGCTATGTGGTCCAAGTGGGGTATTGAGAACCTGGATGAACGGGTGATAAGCAAGAAACCTGATGCGGTTTTTATTGAGTTTTCGATTAATGATGCCTATTCGGACTACAAGATGCCGGTTTCTGAATCCCGGGCTAATTTGAATAATATGATTGACAGGATACTGGATGGGAATAAGTCCTGTGAGATTATTATAATGGTCATGAATCCTCCGATCAATGAACATCTTACCAATCGTCCTCATATCAAAGACTACAACCAGATGTACAGAGATGTAGCCAGGCAGCGGCATTTGATGTTGATTGATCATTATGCAAAGTGGGAGAAGATATTGAAAGCCGGACGGTATCCGGAACTGGTGCCTGACGGCATTCACCCGAACGATGCTGGCTGTGCCTTGATTATTACTCCGGGAATTATCAAAGCCCTGGGAATTGGAGAGAAGCCTAAGGTTATGACTAAGAATAATGCAGAGAAGTTGTTTGTGGTTATAAACGGCGAGAGTAACTCCGGAGGGGTTGCACAGAATGCAGACGCGCTGCCCACTGAGATAGGGGTCCGTAAGTCGGTGAAGATCCTCAACAATACTACCCTTGCTTCATTTGATGACTTGAATATTGGGGTCAATAACCTGATCGGGCATACAGGGATTCCAGTGGATAATGGTACTCATGGCTGGGAACTTGAGCTGGCTAACTGGGCAGAGAAACAAACTGAATACAGCAAACCTGTCTACCTTATTAAAACCGGACACGGTGGTAGCAGGATTTCGGAGTGGAAGACAAGCGGGTTCTATTACACTACGTTTATGAACCGTTTGAATGCTGCAAAGAGACTGCTGAAGGGTGAGAAGTATAAAACAGTTGTCTTGTTTACGCTTGGACTCAACGATACGCTGACAGGCACGGATGTTACTGTCTGGAAAGCAGGAGTGACTGAGCATTTTAAGAACCTGCGCAGGGAACTGGGTGCGGATACTCCGATCATAATGACCCGGTTTATGGCTGCTTATCCGGTGTATAACAAGGCTATTGAAGAGCTTTGCAAGGAGATCCCTAATACCTATTCGGTGGAAACGCAGGATCTTCCGCTGCAGGATTCTTATCACTGGAACTATGTTGGGATGAAGACGATGACTGACAGGATGCTGAAGGTGTATGAGTCTTTGAAGAAGTAGGCTGGAGATTTTATCTCCGGATCCGTTTCCTTTAAATATGGAGGGCTATATTCGCCCTCCATATTTAATAGTCCTTATTCAGTTGTGTATTCAATTTTAGTAACTGTGTTTATTGAACTGATTTGGGGGTGGTGTCAGGGAGCATTGCGTTATGGCTCAACACTATCCCGAAACCTGTCCCGGATGCAACATGCACGTTCTTGCCAATAGCAGGTCTGACATGCTGCTGGTTATACGGGTGATTTGAACCTGAACCTAACACTGCACCTACGAATGGTCGGTTGCCCATTGGCCGTCCGATGGCTAATCCTGCTCCGGCTCCGGAGGCTATGAACCTGTTGTCTCTATTCGGACTGGTTACACTGATGAGCCTGCCGGAGGCCATGTCCAGCCTGGCACTGCGGTCATCCAGGGAGATGAGCTTTCCACTTAACGGTAAGCGAGTGCCATCAATCAGCTTTGCGCTTACAAAACTGATACCAAGCTGGCCAGCTCTCCTGCCATTCGCCTTTATCACTGATTCGATTCGTCCAGTGAATCTGGTGTCCTTTGGGAATCCACCGTTCATGCTGGTTTGGTACGCATAGAAGTTGTCTCCGACTTTACTGGTGGCTGAACTGATTGGACTATCCAGAGCGACTGCGATAACTGTCTTTCTGGGAACCTCTATATTACTTACTTCTACTCCACTTGGTGAATACAGGCTTATGACCTGAGGTATAGAGGAATGGAATTTAGCTGCCCAATACCTTGCCAGCTTCATTGGTGTAGTTCCATTTGCCTGGGCATCGGCAGCAGTAACTGTCATTAGAAACTCTTTGTCCGCATATATTTTGGCATCCCTGCCTGACTTCATTACTGTGAATGTCGGGGTGTTTTTGCCGAATGCTAGAAGGTCGTTTGCACGCAGTTGCAAGTCATTAACCCGCTGGTCTATTGAATAACCGCCTGCGTCATTTTGCAGTGTGAGGATAGGTGAGTTAGCCAGCCAAATCTGACGAGTTCCTGCTGCCCACCCGTTTGAACCTATTAACATGGCCGCAACGACCACGAGAGTAGTAAAAGCTGTTAGAGTTACATTTCCTTTCATTTCAATTACCTCCATAAGGTTGCCCTTTGGAAAGATTAACTGCGCTTGTTTTGTCGCAGGTTTAGATACTCCATTTTTTACATTAATATCCATCTCATTGATTCATTTGTTTTGGGGTTTTGATTGTCAAACACACTTTGCCAACTGCTTCAAATGAAGCTTCAGGCTTATAGTAATTATTCCCCGATCACACAATCAATAAACTATGCCGATAATAATAATCAAGAACAAACAAAAGTCATGAATATGCTTAACCAAGCAGGCGTATGTGAAAAACAGGAGGCTATATATGGGCAATATATGATGTTGACTGCCGTGCGATGAGACTCCCCGGATACCAAGTGGTAAACACTGGCTCTGATTCGATCGGCATGAACGGATTGCGCTTTGCTTTGATGAGCCAGCGGAGTTTAGCTTTACTCCCAAACATAATTGGATTGTAACGGACAGCAATTTTGCTATCCGTATGCTACAATTATGCTGGTTTGGGTTTTGAGTCTCATACTGATTATAAATGGACGGGTATTTTATGGATTTTCAGCTCATCGAAGTGAACGGGATCAGCAAGGCCTTTGGCGGTGTGCAGGCCCTGGATGGGGTTTCGCTGGATATGGCTCCGGGGGAGATACATGCCCTGGTTGGCGAAAACGGCGCCGGTAAGTCTACGCTGATAAAGATACTTGCGGGGACATATACTCCTGATAAGGGGACAGTAACTGTCAGCGGGAAAGAACTGCATACCGGTGAAGTTCGTGCTTCTGAGGATGCGGGGATTGCGGTTATCCACCAGGAGTCTACTGCATTTCTCCATTTGAACGCTGTGGACAATATATTTGTCGGACGCGAACCTCTGCGGTGTATGGGAGTGCTGTTGGACCGGCCTCTTATGGTAAACCACACTAAAGAATTGCTTGAACGGCTGGGTGAAGATTTGAATCCGATGCAGCCTGTAGGGGAGTTGCCACTAGCTCAGCGGCAGATGGTTGGTATTGCCAGGGCACTTTCGAAGCAGAGCAAGCTGTTGATTATGGATGAGCCTACTGCATCGCTGTCTACCCGTGAGACTGAGACCTTATTCAAGATAATCCGGCAGTTGCAGAGCGATGGAGTTGGGATTCTATATGTGAGTCACAGGCTGGAAGAGGTTTTTGAACTGGCTGACAGAGTTACGGTGCTAAGGGACGGCCATACAGTGGATACACTCCCGATAGATAAAGTAACCCGTGCAAGTTTGATTCAGATGATGGTAGGCCGGGAAGTAACTGAGACCAGCAGTGAAGGGAGCAAGTCGGCTGAAACTGGCCAGGTTGTGCTTGAGGTAGAGAACCTGGGGCGTGAGGGTGTTTTTCAGGGTGTATCGCTGCAGATAAGAGCGGGGGAAGTTGTTGGGTTAGCTGGACTGGTAGGAGCGGGACGGTCTGAAGTTGCGCGAGCGATATTTGGTGTGGATAAGTATACGAGCGGAAATGTGAAGGTGGATGGGTCGGCGTTGATTTCAGGATCGGTCAAAGAGGCTGTAAATAAGGGGATAGCCCTTGTTCCTGAGGACCGGCAGCATGAAGGCCTGGTGTTGCCGATGACCATAATGGATAACCTATCTCTTGTGATCCAGAACCGGCTTACCAGGTGGGGATTAAGGTCTTCACAGAGGGAAGCGGAACTGGCAGAGAGGACGATGCACGATCTGGATGTACGGGCTTCCAATGCATATGTGCCTGCAGAAAGCTTGTCGGGTGGGAATCAGCAGAAGCTTGTTATTGGCAAGTGGCTGGCTTCCTCTCCGAAGGTATTAATATTGGATGAACCAACCAGGGGTATTGATGTTGGAGCTAAGACTGAAGTCCATAAAATGATACGAAAGCTGGCGGACGATGGATTGGCGGTATTGTTTATATCATCGGATTTACCGGAAGTTCTGGCGATGAGTGATCGGATTATCGTAATGCGCGCAGGAACGGTGGCTGGTGAACTTAAACGTGAAGAGGCTACTCAGGAGAGGGTGCTGGAGCTGGCGTTGGCGGAGAGCAGAGAGTCCTCCCAGACAGATAAGCTAGGGGGAGATGTCGAATGAGCAGGAATGCAATTATTTCTAAGCTTGGAGTGCTGGCACAGAAACGGGAGTATGGCGTGCTGGCACTGCTGGTGGTAACTTTTATAACTGTCGGATCTCAGAATCCTGCTTTCTTTGCTCCAGGTAATATCAAAGATATGCTGGTTGCCTGTGCTCCGGTGGCGATCATTGCGTGTGGGATGACATTTGTATTGCTGCTTGGTGAGATTGATATATCGGTTGGATCTATGATGGGGCTGCTGGCTGCAGTTATTGGAATACTGACTTCCCCCCAGCATATGGGCCTGCCGGTCGGGGTCGGGATCTGTATTACTCTGCTGCTTGGAACCGGACTTGGGTTTATAAACGGCCTGCTGGTGACGTTCGGCAAGGTGCCATCGATTATTGTGACCCTTGGGATGCTGACTGCTCTGCGTGGGATAACTGAGTTACTTATGGCTGGGCGGTGGATTACTCAGCTGCCTCCAGGATTGAGAGTTCTGGGTGTCGGAACTATTTTAGATGTACCGGTGTGCATATGGGTGGCGGTGGTTGTTGCGGCGGCATCTATTTTGATGGCCCGGGAGACTCCACTTGGCCGGAGGATATATGCGGTTGGCAGCAATTCCAAGGCTGCGTTGGTAGCGGGGCTTCCGGAGCGCAGATTGAAGATATTTGCTTTTGCTCTTACGGGATTTCTGACTGCGGTGGCGACGCTTGTCAGTGTGCCTCTACTGTCGGTTATAGAGTCCGGAATTGGAAACAGCCTGGAGATGCTGGTTGTTACATGTGTTGTAGTCGGTGGGACTTCTACTAATGGAGGCAGGGGGACGATTATTGGCTCTATATTGGGTGTGTTGCTGCTGGTGATGGTGAGGACGGACCTTATATTCCTGCGGTTGGGTGAGACATCGACCTATTGGGAGCGAGCGATCCAGGGGGCGTTTATTCTGGTGGCGGTGTTGATAGACCACATTGCCCGGCGCCGATCAAACCTGGAGGTGGCGCAGTGATGAGCAGATTGAAACTGAACGCTTTCCAGTACTGGCACGAGGTTGTGCTGTTTGCTCTGCTTGTGGGATTGCTGTTGACTGCGGGATATATTGCTCCGAAATTTACGGGTCTGTCTGCGCAGGCTGATATGTCTACACATGTCTGGGAACTGGCACTGCTGGCACTGCCGATGACATTTATCATAATTACTGCAGGGATCGACCTTTCAATCGGGTCTACTATGGCGCTGTGTGCTGTTGTATTTGGGATGGGGTTTGAGGCTGGTATATCCCTTTGGATCTGTGCGGGGCTGGCTCTATTGACCGGGACGTGTGCTGGTGCATTGAATGGGGTGTTTGTCGGATACCTCCGGGTGCATCCTTTGATTGTTACGCTGGCTACAATGGCGGTCTACCGGGGAGTAGCAGAGGGAGTCAGCCATGCCAGGCCGATATCCGGATTCCCCGACAGCTTTGCAGTTATTGGACGCGGGACTGTGCTGGGGCTGCCAATACCGGGGTTGTTCTTTATAGTAGCACTGGTTGTGGCTATTGTGGCACTTTCGAAGACTCCTTTCGGCAGGTCGGTCTATGCAATCGGTCATAATGAGAACACCTCCCGATTCTCCGGTATAAGTGTGGATAAGATCAAGCTGCTACTCTACACTCTTTCCGGCACCGCTGCGGCAATGGCAGCCATAATGTTCGTAGCCAGAAGAAACACCGCCAAAGCTGACATAGGGCAGGGGATGGAGCTGGATGTTATAACGGCGGTAGTCCTGGGAGGAACCAGCATATACGGAGGCAAAGGCAGAATAGCAGGGACATTGCTGGGAATCCTGTTAATCCACGAGACCCGGGAGTTTGTAAGCTGGCAGTGGAGTAAGGATGAATACAACGCGATAGTTGTTGGAGTGCTACTGATAGTTTCGGTGCTGCTGAATACGGTGCTGGGGAAGAGGGGGAAGGGATGACTGGGAGACTTGGGGACGGGGGGACTTGGAGACGGGGAGACAGGAGTCAGGAGACAGGAGTCAGGAGACTAGAGCCGTTTTCCCCCGATGGTGATTTGGGAGCAGGATTTTTGCACTAAAGCTGCTAATATACCTTTGGGTTGCATAATAACAAGTAAAAAGTCACTGAAGTCGGTAGGATAACTTTATGTTGTGTAGAAGTATACTACAGGTAATTGAACCAATGTTGATTTCCTGATTATATGCTAACGTTTGTTATTTCTATCCATTAGTTAAATGAGCGCCGCCACAAAATGTATTGCAGGATTCGCAGAAATTTCAGATTATATTGTGAAAAGTTGCAGTCGCAAATATATAATCTATTTGCATCATAGAGAGAACTACGATGATGATTAGTGTGCCAATTCAGGATACCCAAGAGAAGTTGGGTGGAGCTTATATAAAAGCCGTTGTTGCACGTGCAGGTTGCACTCTTACTGATCATGGACGTGGTGAGTATGGTCATGACTATACTATTACACCCGTTATAACCAGGGACGGACACATTCGCGATGCAAGCTGGAGCATTAATGTCCAATCTAAAAGCACGACTACTGCTACACAATATAACGATCATATAGCTTATGAACTAGATATCGTCAATTACAATGACCTTATAGATCCTAATACGTTCATGCCTCTTATCCTTGTCGTGTATGTAATGCCTCGAGATCAATCAGAGTGGTTGTCTCAATGTGAAGACTGTATGGAGATTCGGCATTGTGCTTACTGGATATCTCTTAAGGGAATGTCCTTATCAGACAATAAGCGATCGGTCACAGTGCATCTACCGAAAAATCAAATATTCACTCCAGATGCTGTAAGGTTTATGCTAGATAAGCTGGAGAGAGGTGAGCAGCTGTGAGAGTAATAACAGGCATAACTCCTGAAAGGCTCAGACAGATAGATCCCGAAGGCGTGCGTGCTTACCTTGTATATCTTGGTTGGAAGCTCTTGGAATATCCGGACAAACGTGTCTGGGTTTATGCTCCACCGAATGATATTGAGTCTTCTCTTCCTGTGCCAGCAACTCGAAGTCTTAATGATTATGTAGCACTTATAGACAGAGTTGTAGCAACTCTTGCAAGTGTTGAGGAGTGTGCATATGAAGATGTGCTTCAATTGCTCTGTAATCACTCAATACTCAAACTCCGAGCTGTAGATCAACAGACAACGGTACGTGGCACACTTCCTTTGCTTAGTGCGGAACTTCTCATTAAAAAGGCTCAAGACCTGATTGCATATTCTACTTGTGCTGAAACTGGGCCACCCCAAAAACATTATGTAAGATCCATACGAAAAGCAAGAGAACATGCAGATAAGTATGAGTTGGGACAAACTGAACCAGGTAGTTTCATCATAAATATCATAACCCCAATCCGACCAATAACTGAATCGGAATCTATGAGGTTAACTGATATAGAACCGCTTGAGCATCGTGTTCTACGTAGGATTATTCATGGTGCCGAGATAGTTCAGCAAGCTGAACGATTTTCGGATGCTAATATGATCGCCGAGAATTTTGGTTCCGGATTCAACGCTAATATGTGTGATATTGTTGCTGATACAATTGAACAGACATCCTTGGATGCATTGTCCTTTTGTGCTCTGGGTATTGATAAAGCACATAATGTGGATAGGCTCCCCGATGTCTTATTAACCAGAGATTGCATTCCACAGCTTGAGAAGGCTTCGGTTATATTGAAAGATGCCCCTGTGGACGAAATGGTATCAATTGTCGGGTATATAACTGTACTTCGAAATGAGGATACGCCTGAGCCAGACAAACAACGTCATGTACAGATTACTTGGTCTGGAAAAGGTATTAATGTCCATTTGACCCTAACAGACAATGATTATGCTATTGCTTGTGATTCACATAGAGACCATAGTCACGTTTCTGTAGATGGAATCCTGCATCATGAAAAACGGAAGTACTATTTGTATGACTATCGAAATTTCCGGATATATGGTGATAGTCAAGGAAGTCTGTTCTAGATCCATACCAAAATTTCTGAAACGATTAAATCCCGCGGATGTATTTAGCTGTATTTAACACACCAACTACTTCTGAACAAACATCCTAATGACTAATGAAGTAAAAATCATGCAGTTGAGTAAGAATTTTGGAGGAGATATATGCGAGTTTTTATTAGTCACATAACGGAAGAGGCGCCAGTTGCTAATCAATTGAAATCAGCACTAACCAAGGATTTTAGCGGCGTATTTACTGTGTTTGTATCTTCGGATGGGACAAGCATTGCACTAGGTGAAGAGTGGCTTAAATACATTAAAAAAGCATTAAAAGATTGTAGTATTCTAATTGTGCTCTGTAGTCCATCATCCATTCATCGACCTTGGGTCAACTTCGAAATCGGTGCGGCATGGCTAAAGAAAATCCCCATAATACCTGTTTGTCATAATGGTTTGACTGTGAGGGATTTGCCTATGCCATTATCATTACGTAATGGTATATCTTTAGATGATCCTGTAGGGCTTAGATGTTTATATGATTCAATTGCTAATAAAGTCTCAATTGCCAATAATTCCTCGTATCAAGTTCCACATTGTGATTTTACCAAGATCATTAATGATCTGAAGATAGCAAACGATCAAATAATCAAGTCTGACGAACGGAGTTCAGAAAGTCTCCAGAAAGACCGGATAATCAGCGACAGATTACATCAAGCTCTCTCGCACAATAAATACAAATGGCGGTCACTGGAACGACTTGCAATTGAGGTGGCTTCTTCTGAGGAAATGGTTGCTGAAAGACTTCTAGCTGATCCGGATGTTGTCTTTAGTAAAGGTATATCGGGAAAGATCATTGTTGGATTACGCAAGATTGTGCATCCTGGTGAATGATGCTTCTGAAATTGCACGATACTAATTCTTTCTGGATTTCTTGAGATGATAAGCAGATGATGAGATAAATGGATATGCTCTGGCCAAAAGCCATATTGTTGGATTTTTATGGGACAGTAGTCCGAGAGGATACTGCGGTTTTGCTTAGCATCTGTGAGGAAGTGGTGCGGGTTGCTGTTTCGGATTTGAGTGTTGAGGATGCTGCAACTTACTGGTGGAAGCAGTTTCCTAAGTTGATTGAGCGGAGCAATGGGGGAACGTTTTTATCTCAGGTGGAGATAGAGATACTTTCACTGGAGCGGGTGCTGGAACATTTTCAGGTTGAACTTGATGCCCGGGAGCTGCTTGGTCCTGTTTTTGAGTATTGGAAGAACCCTACTTTGTGGCCGGAGGCACGGGAAGTGCTGGCGGAGTGCGAAGTGCCTGTCTGTTTAGTTTCGAATATCGACAACTTTGAGCTCTCTGCAGCGCTTGCGAAGTTGGACCTGCATTTTGATATGGTAGTTACGAGCGAGGAGTGCAGGGCTTATAAACCTCACCCGGCTCCGTTTCTGCGGGCACTGGAATTACTTGGACTGGAGCCTTATGAAGTGTTGCATGTGGGTGATTCACTGGGCAGCGATGTGCGGGGTGCTCAGGCGCTGGGGATTCCGGCGATGTGGATCAACCGCAATGGGCGTGGCCTGCCTGATGGGTATTCGCCGGAGTATGTTTCACCTGATTTGAGAGGGCTTTTGGGGAATTTGGTGGGATTATTTGACGGATCTGTCGGATCTGACTGATCGGACGGATTTTTGTGTTGGTTGGTGTGAGGGATTTTTATTGGCTAATAGATATGACCGGATTATGAAGGCTCTTTCTCTTCAGCAGCCTGATGATAAGGTTCCGTGTTATGAGGGGCTTTTATCATGTGCTCAGCATGTGCTGGGGCATCATTTGACTACGAATGAGGAATTTGCCCGTGCGGCTGGTGAATCCGAGCGCGAGAGGCTGCGGGGGCAGGTTGTCGATGATTATATTGAGCTTGCTGATACTCTGGACTGGTCCCTGATAATGGTCTATGCGCCTTTTGCGGGGCCTGATCATCTGGCGGTGATATCACGGCTCCGTGAATTGGTTGACGGCAAGATTATGGTTGGCTCATGGGTGTGTGGTGGATCTTATACTATTCCTGAAGGAGCTGACCTGGAGAGGTTCTGTTATTGGCTGTGTGATGAACCTGATGAAGTGCATGAACGTGCGGGGCAGATGGTAAATACGGCCAATGAGTGGGGCAAACAGTGCATCGACGCAGGCTCGGAGCTGGTTATTCTGGCTAATGATATTGCATTCAACCAGGGACCATTTTTATCTCCGAAGCAGTTCTCAGAATATGTGACTCCTTACCTTACAGAGCATGTGGCATATCTGAAAAGTCTTGGAGCTTGGGTGGTGTTCCACAGTGATGGCGATCTGATGCCGGTGCTGGACCAGATTGTAAGCTCAGGCATACACGGATTGAACCCTATTGATCCGATGGCTGGGATGGATATAGCCGAAGTCAAGCGGCTGTATGGAGATAAGATAGCTCTTTTCGGCAATGTGCAGTGCGATTTAGTGCACCGAGGACCTTTGGAAGCGATATCTAAGAGTGCCAGATATGCCCTGGAATCAGCCAAACAAGGCGGCGGCTTAGTTTACTGCACCAGCTCAGAAGTGTTCGAAGATACCCCCTGGGAGAACTATCAGGCAGTAATTGATGCAAGGAACAAGTGGGGGAATTATGCTGTTTAACGAAGTCAAATACCAGGATCCAGCTACTTGGGCGTTTTTGGGAAGTCCGAGCCTGGTGCGGCTTACGAATGGTGAGCTGCTGGTTACTCATGATTATTTTGGGCCTGGGTGTCCGCATAACCATGAGAATGAAGAGCACCTGACCAGTTTGTATCGTTCTAAAGATAATGGTGTTACGTGGGTGAATGTTACTCACATTGCCAATGCTTTCTGGAGCACTTTGTTTGTGCACGGCGAATCGGTTTATCTGCTTGGTACTTCTCAGCAGTATGGGTCTATTGTCATCAGGCGGAGTGAGGATGGTGGGAATACGTGGTCTCATCCGGCGGACGATCTCAGTGGTCGGCTTTTTGCTGGAGGTTTCTATCATGATCCACCGAACTACCACTGCGCTCCTGTCCCGGTGCTGGTTAAGAATGGGCGGATATACAGAGCTTTTGAGGACTGCAGTCCATGTATCTGGCCCCGTGGGTTTCAATCTGCTGTGATCTCGGCTCCTGTGGATGCTGATCTGCTGGATGCTTCCAATTGGACAATGAGCAACAAGCTGCGGTTTGATCCTGAATGGGTGCCTGAGAGTTGGGGCAGGTTGGAGGCTCCGGGGTGGCTGGAAGGGAACGTGATAGAGGCTCCGGATGGGTCGATAGTGAATATTCTGCGGTTTAATTCCACCCCTCTGGTGGATAAGGTAGCTGTTGTCCGGGTGGATGACGATGGAAAAGCTATAAGCTTTGACCCTGCAACGGGATTCATCGACTTCCCAGGCGGTATGAGCAAGTTCACCATACGGTGCGATGCGGCTACTAAACAGTATATTACATTGACCAACAACAATACCGATCCAGACTATCCCAACCAGCGCAATGTGCTTTCGCTTTATTCATCATTTGACTTGAAGAAATGGGAGCATCGACTTACACTGCTGGGGGATGATTCGAAACTGGAATATTCGGACTCAATACAGCTGACGGGCTTTCAGTATGTGGACTGGCACTTTGATGGGGAGGATATTATCTTCTTGTCACGAACCGCATACGACGGAGCACACAATTTCCACGATGCCAACCGCGTGACTTTTCATGTGATTCAGGATTACCGCAGATTTACGCAGATTAGGGAAGGATAGTAACCACGGAATACACGGAATACACGGAAAAAATTGGGATGGAGAACCGCTAAAAACGCTAAATGGTTAGTCGTTTTTGACAGGATTAACAGGAAGGGAATTCATTATCTTGTGGATCTTGTTTTGTTGTCCAATAAGTCATCCGCAGATTTCGCAGATTTACGCAGATTTTTAGGGAGAGAACCGCTAAATACGCTAAACGCGCGAAATTGGGAATGTTGACTTGGTTATTGTTATGGAGTGAGGGTTGGAATGAGATTACGATGTTTGTGTGCGGTAGTTTTGCTGCTTGTATTGTTTTGCGTGCCGGTTTGGGCGGTTCGTTGGCAGGCTGATCTTGTTAATACTCCTAACCTGCATACTACTACCCTCAGCTTGACTGTTGATTTCAAGCCTCCTTTTCCCGGTGTGGTGAATGTGGATGTTAGTTGTTTGGATAATGGGAGATGGCGGGGCAGGGTTAGTACGGGGATGCTTTCGAAGGTAACATTCAACTTGAAGCCGGAGGATTTTGTTCTGGTTGTTCCTGGAAACGGGGATGCTCTGCGGTTTGGGAATGTTGTTGCTGTTGATGTTACGGTGGATGGGGAATCTGACAAGTTAATCAAAGATGTTAATGTGAAGTGGACCGGGAATGACGGGCGGGTGTTGCCCTGGGAGATAGATCCTGGTCCGGCAGCGATGGGTAAACCGGGGGAGCACTGGTGGCCAGGACTGCACCGGAATAACGGTGGACACTTTGCCTGGCGGTATGAGCAGAACGGGTTGTTAATCGACAATATTAACTTTTCCAGCATGACTCGGGCCTGGTATTATATGAAACTCGACCGGCGGCCTGAGAGTTTTCAGCTTAACTTCGGTGTGCCTGGTGATGTATCGAGTGAGGCTGAGGTTGTGGACAAGGGGGATAAACCTGTTGCTCCGACTGGCCTTGAGCACCAGTTTGAATTGAAAGGTAAGGATGAAACCTATCTGAACGCGGTTTCTGAGGCTGACTGGACATCTTTCCGGTGGACTAAGCGAATTAAGACCAAATCCGGCAAAGAGTATAAACAGGAGCTGAGATATGGGGCGATGGGACTTGGTATACAGGTGGAGACGGATTCCCCTGAGTTTCAGATATCTTTTCAGGATGCATTGAAGACACGGGGACCTGCGGGGATTGTGGTTCCGACTGCTGGCGGGCCTGTGATTATCAATAAGGCGGAGCAGTTTGATCCTAAACAGATGAGTTCAAACTGGCTGGTGCTCCTTAATAACGATGGCTATTCTGAGATTCCTATTATGATTGCGTTTCAACATCGACCGACAGCACTGGAATGGACAGCTGAAAGGCTGGTTATTCGACGTGACGGTGGAGTGGGGACTGTTGCTATTGGGGATCCGTTTGGTGTGACTGTTCAAGCTCCGGATTTACTTTCTAATTGGACTGCTGACTTGAAGCTGGTGCCGGTTGAGCGGTTGAATGTGTTTAGCGAGATGCTGGCAGCTTATCCATGGAAATGCAAAGAATACTTCTCAGTCAAAGACAGTTGGGTCAATATTCGGGATCAGATCGAGTTTCTGCCGTGGAGCGATGACTGGGGGACGAAACCGAAGAAATATAGTCCGCTGCCTCCTCTGGTAGCTCTTTCAGTTAAGAATGGTTATATAAACGAGAAGTGTATATCTGGTCTGAAGGATACCGGCGTTTTGACTAAATATGGTCCCCATATGGTATGTACGGGTGGGGAGATCAATTACAGGCTGCCTGTCCCGGAGAACTGGGACAATGCTCCTCTGGCATCCAAAGGCAAGTCGGAGATGAAACCGATAGCGGACATGCTTGTGCAGACTTTGTCTCAGAAAAAGCATGCTACTGATGGTATACCGGCTCCTACGATTTACCCTCATGCCTTTGCTCATGATATGACTACCGGAGGCGTGCGGGCTGCTAACTTTTTGATGACTGCAAAGGCCAGAGAAGAGATGAATACCTGGGCCAGTAAATCGGCGCTGTCGGCTCTCTTTCCTCAGAATTATCGACTTCGCCGTGATCCTATAACGGGTGCAACTTATGTGGCTTGTACGTTTGTTATAAATGCACCTCCATTTGTTCCGAACGGGGAGGGCTCTGCGGATATTGACTACTGGCAGGGAATCACTATGTATGGGCTCTATACTAATGCCAAATATACTGCAAACTGGGAGACGATGCGGCGGAACTGGCCGGTTATACGATCTATGCTGAGTTATTGGGAGGCGTTGAACAGCTGGCAGTTGATGGGGCCGGGTGCCCGTGAGGCTGGTGAGATGTTTCATGCTGATATGCCTACTGCAGGATATGCGGGGCTGGTCGGGTTCTATGAGATGGCGAAACGTTTGGGAACGCCTTACCAGCGGGATTTATCGGCATATTTGCTTGCCAGGAATGCGATCCCTATGGTTGCCAAGTTCAACTTCCGGAAATATGCTGAGCAGAGCGGTATGAACCATCAGGAGGTTGCGTGGTCACCTGGAATGTGCACGGGATTTGGGGAGAACTTTGTAGCATCGTTTTCGAATATAGATCCAACGAAGACCAACTATGAATCATCCGATCCCTGGTGGCAGACTGGAAGTATAGGCCCTCAGAGTTCCCAACCGGAGGTGTTTGACCTGCTCTTTAAACGGTGCCCGAAGGATATGCTGGCTTTTGAGAAACGGTTTATTGAGCTGTGCCCGAATGATGCGTTTATCCGGTCTGATGATATCCGGTTTATGCCTCATGTAATGCTCCGGACCTGGTTGAATGGTGATATGCTGGATTCTGCGGTTGATCTGCTAAAAAAGAAAGCCCAGCAGGCATATATGCTGCGTGATGCCCATGTGTTGGCATTTATTCTGGCAGCGGACTGTCCTGTGAGATTGATAGACTGGTCACCAGCGCTGCCTCTTTCCGGCGTCTGGGATGCTTCTACTAAGACAGCGCGAATGGCATTTTCTGTACAGGGTGAAAATGCAGAGGTTAAGTGGGCATCGAAGGCAAAGTTAGTAAGCGTGATGGAGTCCGGAAAACCTGTCAAGACGAGAGTTATTTCGATGTTGGATGGGTGGACAGTTTATTTGACTACTATTAAGGCTGGAAAGCACGAACTGGTTGTTATTGTTCGGTGACATAAGAAATTATCCGCAGATTTCGCAGATTTACGCAGATTTTTTGGAGAACCGCTAAATACGCGAAACGCGCGAAATGGCCATTAGTCATTTTTGACAGGATTAACAAGAATCTCAAGATTAACAGGAAAAGGAATTATTTATCCTGGTGTGCTGTATTTTAACTATCCGCAGATTTCGCAGATTTACGCAGATTTTTTGGGAGAACCGCTAAATACGCGAAACGCGCGAAATGGCCATTAGTCATTTTTGACAGGTTAACAAGATTTACAAGGTTAACAGGAAGGGAATGCTTTGTCTTGTGATCTTGTAGTGCTGTTCTTTGCATTATCCGCAGATTTACGCAGATTTTTTGGGAGAACCGCTAAATACGCGAAACGCGCGAAATGGCCATTAGTCATTTTTGACAGGATTAACAAGATTTACAAGGTTAACAGAAAGGGAATGCTTTGTCTTGTGATCTTGTAGTGCTGTTCTTTGCATTATCCGCAGATTTCGCAGATTTAGGCAGATTTTTTGGGAGAGCCACTAAATACGCTAAACACGCGAAATGGCCGTTTGTCATTTTTGACAGGATTAACAAGATTAACAGGAAGAGAATTATTAATTTTGTGGCTTTTGGGGTGGATGACAGTATAATGGGGTGAGGAAAATTTAAGATGGGTGATCTGACGGATCTGTCGGATCGGACTGATCGGTCGGATTTACATTATGAAAACCTAAAAGGAGAGTTGTTATGCGTATTATTTCGAAATTGGCTTTGCTGATGATTGTGGTTGTTGCGATTGTTGGTTGTGGGAAGAAGGAAGAACAGCAGACATCATCAGGACCGGCTGTACAGAGTACTAAGAAGATTACAGTGTGTATGATTCCTAAGAAAAAGGGAGTTCCTTATTTTACTTCCTGCTCAGATGGAGCTGCTGAGGCTGCTAAGGAACTGGGTGATGTTGATCTGATCTATGACGGCCCTACTGACGGATCTGCAGAGAAGGCTGCTGCGATGATCGAGAAGTGGACTCTGCAGGGAGTTGATGTGATTGCAGTCTCTCCGAATGACCCCAATGTTCTGGCTCCAGCATTGAAGGCTGCTAAAGACAAGGGGATAAAGGTTATATCCTGGGATGCAGATGCTCCTAAAGATACCAGAGAGTTTTTCGTAAATCAAGCTACTGCAGAGCAGATCGGGTCTGCGCTGGTAGATACGATGGCTAAGGACATAGGTGGAGCAACGCCTACCGGTAAGGTGGCTATTATTACAGCTACACTTACTGCAGCAAACCAGAATGAATGGATCAAGTATATGAAAGCCAGGCTGAAGACTTATCCGAAGCTGGAATTGATTACTATTAAACCATCCAACGAAGACCAGAAGCTTGCATTCCAGACTGCTCAGGACCTTATGAAGACCTATCCGGACTTGAAAGGCATATTTGCAATCAGCTCTGTGGCCTTCCCTGGAGCTGCGGAAGCTGTGAAGCAGTCGGGTAAAGCGGGTAAAGTGATGGTAACAGGCCTTTCAACTCCTAACGATATGAAAGCCTATGTGAACGATGGTACTGTGAAGTCGGTAATACTCTGGAATACAGTAGACCTTGGGTATTTGACTGTCCAGACAGCCCATGCATTGGCTACAGGAAAACTGACTGCCGGAATGACAGAACTGGACGCCGGAAGGCTTGGAAAAAAGAAGATAGCAGGGGACAACGTCCTGCTTGGCGATATCCTGGTTTTTAATAAAGAGAATATTGGGAAGTTTGATTTCTAGAATATGAATGAGTGTGGAGGCAGGCTGACGTGCCTACCTCCGTTTCAACGATTTCTCCTCTAGCCCGCATTATTCATGATTAACTCAGCTTTTGCCCCTACTGCCGGGCAAAAGCGAAGCTTGGTGAATAAAGCGGGTTAATAGTCCTCAAATTCAATAGTTGTTTTTGGATATCAGATATATATTTATGCACTATAAGGTATAATGATATTTGAGAACAAAATTGCCAAACACTAGTGTAGTGTTCTTTAAGAACTCGAATGGATCAGTGCCAACCAAAGTATGGATTGATGAAGTAGTAGCGAAGCGCGACAGAAGAGCGGTTGCGAAACTGGCAGCACGTTTGAACATTCTACGTAGCGAAGGACGAAGTGTAAGAAGGCCAGTAGCTGATTTTCTACAAAAAGGTATATATGAACTTAGGGCTGAATTTGGTGGTGTGAACTACAGATTATTGTACTTTTATGTAGGTGATCAGGCTGTGATTTCTCATGGGTGCACTAAGGAAGCAGAGGTACCGTTACGGGAGATTGAGTTAGCTCTTCGTAACAGGGATCTTTATGAATCTGATCCAGAAAGGTATACATATGATGGAGAGATCTGACAAAATCAAAACCACTGAGGTAATAACATCTTCTGACGCAGCTGACCTTATGAATAAATGGTATGGTGGTGATTCGGAATGGGATCAGATGGTATTTGAAGAGGAGATAAAGGCCAGAATCGGTCAGAGAATATATGACCTCCGGACTGAAGCCAAATTGTCTCAGGCTAACCTGGCAAAAATGATTCATAAGACCCAGGCCATGGTTTCCAAGGTTGAAAACGGTGATTATAGTGGCGATTATTTTAGTCTGCTGCTCAAAGTGTGTTTTGTTCTGAAGAAAAAGATTGAAATCGGTGGTCCGGGAACGGTTTTGTCTGGTGACTCCGAATGCTGCGCCATAACTGTCTGACATTCAGCAGGTGCAAATATGTATCACTATTAACCGCCTAACCGATAGACTTACAACAATCAAATCCACGGAAGAAATCTTCACCCTCCATGTCTTCATAGTAGTAATGATAGTAACTGTTCAGTAATACTGAAAATTTGTCATCCTGAGGAACGAAGGATCTGCTTTTTCAGGATAGAAAAGCAGATCCTTCGTTCCTCAGGATGACAAATTCCAGAAACTCTTAACTGTTACTATGGCTTACATGATCGTTCGCTTCATAAAGGGAGAAAACAATATGTTGTGCTACAGGCGAATATTTTTGGCTGTTGGGATTGCGATGGCTGTGCTGTTTGTTGCATCGGTATTATTTGCTGATGTGAAAGATATCCCGGCATGGGAGGTGATGTCTCCGGAAAAACCTGTGCATGATATATGGCTGGATGATGAATCGTTTGTCGAACAACACGGGTGGAATATTATTGATCAGCCCAGTTGTTATGGGGGCAAGGAGCTTGTTTTAGATGGCAATATTGCAGGCGATCATACTGTCAAATATTTATTTGATGTAAATGTCGGTGGAGAATACCTGCTAAGTGTAGCTGGACAACCTGCAGGGACAATGTGGTCATCACCTTTCTGGTATTCGATCGATGATGGCGCTTGGCAGCATGTGACGTCGGCTGCGTGTTCAAGTGTTCAGTGGGGAATATCCGGCGCTATATCCTGGATGAATCTGGCATTGGTCAATCTGTCCGAAGGAAAACATAGTTTCTCTATTAAAGTGAACGAATACAGGCACGACGGCAGTTATGCATACATGATTGATGCGGTCTCCTTGCTCAAGGATCCATTCATCCGCTTGAAGCTTCCACCAATGCTGGCTACCGATCAGCCCGGTAATGTTTTTATACAATCCAGCAACACTGTATTTCATCTGAAGAATCCAGTCAGCGTCAAACCGATTAGCTGGCGTGTTGTTGATTGGCAGGGAAAAGAGAGTTGTAATGGGATTTGGGACACTACTGGCCAACTGGTGCTGCCTAAGCTTCAGTTGGGGTATTATGCACTTCAGATCAAAGTGCCCGGTGAAACAGAGTGGGAGAGGGAAATCCCGTTTGCCCGGGTGGTTGATCCATCATCCAGAATGAAAACTCCCGATAGTCCGTATGCAGTGGACTGTGCGCAGAGTTGGTTTGGGTCTGCTGCTAATGCAGCCGGATTAAAGACACAGCCTTCAGATCCGATTAAGGTATTATCGGACCTTGAATATCTGGCTGGTGTTTCTGCAGTGAGAGACCGTTATATCTGGGATGAATCTGTGCCCGGGAAAATACAATATCCACCAGTGTATGCTCAAACATCAGATACGCTGGCAGAATGCGGGATTCAAGTGACCCGAATGTTTCATAACGCTCCGGACTGGGCTTGCCTGGATAATGCACTAATACCTAAGGATCTGATTGCAGTCTACAGATTTTCCAAAGCATCGGCTGTAAAATATGCAAAGACGGTTTCTGCATGGGAGTTCTGGAACGAAGAAGATGCTGCTAGTCATCCAATTAGTGCCTGGGATTTTGCTGCGGTACAGAAAGCGGCATATCTTGGGTTTAAGGCAGGCAATCCGAAGGCAAATGTGCTGGTTGGCTCGAGTTGTGCTCATCCTGTTCCCAGATTTATGGATCTGTTGATGGAAAATGGAGCGGGGGAGTATTTTGATACCTACAATTTCCATCTGTATACCGACCTTGACCAATACCCATTTGTAGTTAAGGATGAGTATGATCTCTTGAAACGTCACGGTGTTGGATACAAACCGATGTGGATAACGGAGAACGGATTCTATAAAGGTGGATCGGGGAAGCCTCTTGTTGCCGGAAGCGTTTTGACCGAATATACACCTGATGAGGAGCGAAGCCAGGCTGAATATTTGATTAAGGCTCAGATTATTCTGCAATCTCTGGGAGTTGCTCGTGATTTCTCGTTTATTTTTCGCCCGTACAATGAGAACAATATAGTCTGGGGAATGCTGAGGTGGGATTATACACCAAAAATCGCGTATGCGGCTTTTGCCAATCTCACGGCTAAGCTGTCGGGATGCAGGTATCTGGGTGGAGTGAAGCTGGGAGCAGGTGTTCGGGGATTTCTATACAGTCAGCGGGACAAACGGCAGACTGTTGTGTATTGGTCTGATAAGGGCAATCGAACTATAAAGATAAACAGCGGCAAGCCTGAATTGCGTGTAACAGACTTTGTGGGTCGAGATAAAGTGCTTGCAAACAACCACGGTAGTTTTACTCTTCAAGCTGGTAAATATCCTTCATATGTCTGCAATCTTACCGGGTTAAAGCCGCAGATCGATACTCGTATCGCTATTGTCGGGAAATCGAAGGTGAACCAGAAGAATGAGCTATCGGTAGTGCTTCAACTCTCCCTCAAACAGGGATTTTCAAACATCACCAAGAACATAGTCACTATCGACAGCAAGACATCGGGGCAGGTTGTAGTGAATGTTTATAACTTCAGTGAGAAACCAAAACGTGGAAAACTGACCAGCCGCGGCAGTGGTTACTCTATTACTGGTTTACCTGACAACATTCTTGTACCACCAATGGATAAGGTTAGTATTCCGGTCCTGGTAAAGATGACTTCGAAATTCCTGGTTAAATTGCGGATTGGTGGAGAATTTGGTGGGAGGCAGATACTGCCGGTCTGTATGCAACTTTTACCATCGGATGCTCAAATAGATCCCACATTAAAAATGCACACAATATCAACTGTAGACCCAAAGCGTTGGTCGCATAACAGTTCCGGCAAGATAGATATAACGGAAGACAAAGAAGAGAATGCAATACGAGTAGACCTGGAATTCCAACCTAACACAGACCATTGGGCTTATCCATCGTTTTCTCTGAAGCTGCCTGCTGAGAGTCTGATTGGGGCGGCGGGTGTGAGCTTTGAAATAAAATCCAAACGGATCGATCCAAGTGGATTTGCTACTGCCCTGCTGATGATCGGTATGGATGAAAAAGTTGATGGAGGAGTTACGCAT
Source organism: Abditibacteriota bacterium (assembly GCA_942493375.1). Classification (GTDB taxonomy): domain Bacteria; phylum Armatimonadota; class UBA5829; order UBA5829; family UBA5829. Next base: position 4,361,134 of record OW818698.1, read on the forward strand.
TATTTTCCATATACTCCGAAAACTGAATGGCAGACTGTCTATATATCTTTTGATGCGGATGCACCTGTTGCTTTCAATACAGGGGATATTAGACGACTAGCCATAGGAGCAAATCCGATCCAGAACGACTATGTGTATTGGATTAGGAATATTAAGGCATATTACAAAAAACGATAGCAATTTTACCGATGTCGTGAGTTTATTTTGGTCCGGGTGCTATGTGTTTTGCTTTTAGAGCTTTGTCTATCGCGCTTTTTGTTTTTGTGAATCCGGCTTTTGTGAATTCACTCTTCTGGAGTGAGCGGATGATTCCGTCTTTGTCTATGACTGTAACTACCGGGTGTTTGCTTGAGACTGAGTATGCTTTTGCTGTGCTTCCATTGAAATCCAGCATTAAGGGTTCACTGGTCAACTTTTTGATCTGTGATTTAGCAATCCACTTGCCTAAAGCCGGGACAGTGTGCAGGTCCAGAAGCCCGAGTGTGTGGATTTTGCTGCTGTATTTGGTTTTGAGGTTTTCCAGCCATGGGCCTACCAGTTTACCTGATTCCTGGTTAGCAGTCAGAACAACTACCACGCTGCCTTTGAGTTTTGAAAGCTTCCAAACTTTACCGGATTGATCCTCCAGATTGAACTTAGCAGCACTCTTGCCAACGGTGAGTGCGCTGGCTGTGATGGAGAGAAGCAGGACTGCGGTTAATATGCAAGCAAAGAGTTTCATGCCTATATAATCCCCTTATGTATTGAGTTTTACTCAGTAGTTGTGAATACAAGCATTCATCAAGCCTTCCAGTTTTCCAGAACTACGGACAATAGTGTTGTGTATATGAGTTAAATCTTTATATCACTATTATATACAAATTCAGATAAAGCGATATGCGATAATCTAAAACACATTATGGCAACTACTATCGTATCAATACGATGTGTTATATCCGCCAATATAGATTGTGGGCAGATTAATGATTGACAAAGCATGATATAATAATGCCGTAATTAGTGTAGCACTAATGTGTAATCATCGGATGAACGTGAAAAGCGGTATTGCGCGAAAAATCAGTTAATTGACAACACACGGAATACATGGTATATTCCGGTATTAGATCGTTTAAATGGAGTGTTATTATGAAGCAACGAAAAGGTTTCACACTTATCGAACTGCTCGTAGTTATAGCAATTATTGCTATATTGGCAGCAATACTATTCCCTGTATTCGCTAAAGCAAGGGAAAAGGCAAGACAAACAACCTGTTTGAATAATATGAAGCAGATGTGTAATGCTGCAATGATGTATGTGCAGGATTATGATGAGACTTTTATGAATTCACTTCCTGGCTCTGAGCCAATCTGGCCTCATCAGTTGTATCCTTATATCAAAAGTTGGGGAGTCTTTAAATGTCCGAGTGTCTCAATTTGGTCTGCTCCTCAGGACTGGGGTGTATCAAACTTCCCAATGGGGCTTCCAAATTACTGTTTCACATATCCTCTCTGGGATTGCAGAGACAATCGGGGTAATCTGCCAGGCACTAAAGCGCCCGATCCAGCAACCAATAGAGTACCTCCAACAACTCTAGCTGAAATACCAGCTCCTTCGGAAAAACATATGTGCTTTGATTCAAATACTCTAATCGGAGGTATATCCGTATTCGCAACAACAGCCACGGTTTGTCGACAGACATTCTGTGATGATAACGTTGTAGCATCAGGTGGCACTATAACTAAATATGCTCCGCATAGCAACGGTGCGAATATTGGTTTCTGCGATGGGCATGCCAAATGGCAGAGTACCACTCAAATAGTAAATAATTGGGTATGGAAAAATACTCCAACAGCACAATAGACAAATAGAGTATTGCTAAGTGACAATTAGTCGTATGTTCCACCTTAAGGTCCCAGATGCCAAATTTGGGACCTTAAGGCATCTATCAGGATATACTACCTTAACTCCTCTTGATAGCAAATGTCACCATAACCCCTACTGTTATCTTTTCCTCTCCTGGCTGGGCGAAGGTGCTGCTCATTGCGGTACCGGCATAAGTTTTTTTCAATCTGGGTGAATAATTCTCGTATAGACTGTTATCTGGTATAGATTCTTCTACTCTGCTTATTGTGAGTAACTTGACTCCACCGGCTTCGGCTGCGGCTTGGGCTCTGACTTTTGCATCTTTAACAGCTTCTCCGAGTGCCTGGGCTTTGAGTTTGGCGGGGTCTGAGAATCTGAATCCTACTTGTCCGATGTTGGTGGCTCCGGCTGATATTGCTGCGTCTATGGTTTTGCCGATATCTTTGACGTTACGGACAGTTACCCTGATGCTGTTTCTGACCCTGAAGAATGGTTTGCCTACCGGACGATAGCTGGGGTATCCGCTGTCTTTTCTGCCGGAGGATGCCTGGAAGTCTGTTGTGGCTATATCTTTGGTGTTTACTCCGGCTTTTGCCAGTGCGGCAGAGAGAACACTGCATTTCTCTGCATTGCTGTGGATGGCATTGGTGGAATTGTTGCTCGGGTCAGTTGTAACTACGGTTACCGAGAAGTCAGCAATGTCCGGTACGGACTTTGCGGTTCCCTGACCACTGAGAATTATCCCTTTCTCGATGACTTTGCTCTCGTTACAACCACATAGGGACATGATACAGATCAATAAAGCAACTACAGTTAGGTTACGCATTTGTTCCTCCTGGATGCAGGCTTTAGGTTTCAGACTTTAGGAGGGAGCGGTTGTTAGTAACCGGCCTCCTGGAGATTAGCCTGCATTGTTCATGATTTGTTTAGTTTTTGTCTGATTAGTTTGCTCACATCCCCTTCCCCCGGGGAAAAGGGTGGACGCTTCGGCAGGGGTTGTGCATCGGCATCGGCGCTACGGGACGATTGGTTGTTGTTGGCAGAAGCTGGTACCCCTTCGCTCTGATACCGATGCATTTATGAGTTGTTCAGGGAATCAATCCCCCTAACCCCCTCCTCCAAGGGGGAATGAGGTTGCATATTCCCTAGAGGGGAATTGGGCTGGCTTGAAGTCTGAAGCCTGTCCATTCCCCGCGCCCTCCGCGTCTCCGCGTCTCCGCGTGATGTTTCCCTTCCTAAAGCCTAAAGTCTAACGCCTAAAGCCTTACTTCACTGTCAACTCCACTGGTGCGGAGGTGGCTCTTACTTCGGGTTCGTAGTATAGGTAGACTTCCGATTTTGGTGTTCTGGCTTTTACCGGGAATTTGGCTTTCATCCGGTAGGTTATATCTATTGGTTTGTCCTTTTCTATCTTTTCAAAGTAGAGGATCACTTGCCTCGATGTTTGAGAGAAGCGCTGGATGACTCCGTCTTTGACCAGTTTGTCGAGTTCCTGGCTCTGGACCTGGAATCCGGGAGGTATGCCGAGGTCTACGATCACCATATTTGCAGTGCCTGGTCTGTTAAGGGCGATGTGGGCTTTAGCTGTCAGGATATCGTCCGACGCAAGCTCTGTGCGGTCGTAGTCTATGTCTATCGAGATCAGCTTGCTGTCGATCTTGTCAGTCTTGTCCCAGGGGACATAGTGTCTGCCAACTACTGCATACATCATTGAACCCTTACCTTCGAACTCTATTCTGACTGTGTTTTTGCCTGAAACAAGCAGCTGTTTGCAGTCTACCTGGCGCATTACATCGCTGTCTTCTTTGGTGACTTTGAATGTTCCGGCTTCTTTGCCGTTGACTGTGACTTTTACGTTGGCATCGATGTCCTGCTGTTTGTTTGCAAGGGATGTCAGCAGAGCTTTCAGGGACATAACGGTTGCCTGAGTTGAACCCCAGGTACCATTGGGTGTTTTGGACTTGACTATGTAGTTGAGCGCTCTGGTTGCGACATCTGGATATGTGCCGGAGTCTATCAGCGCCAGAGCAGCGATAGCAGTTGTCTCAACATCTGCACAGGAGCCTTCGGAGAATGTGACCGTTGAGACTTCGGATTTCCAATAGGTGGTGTCACCATCGGTCTTGGCCATATCTACAAGCCGCTTGAGAGCTTCTGTTGTTGCTTGCCCATCTTTCTCAGCCAGAACTAGAGCATTGGCAACCAGAGCAGCTGAGTATGCATCTTTGGCTTCCAGGGCATGTTCCTTGATATAGCTGACGGATGACCGCATCTGACCGGCATCTCGTCCGCTTTTTAATAGACACCAACTGATCCAGGCTGTCGGCAGCAGGTTGTTGTTTTGTATCTTACCCCAGTTTTCAGCGTGCAGGAATGCTGCATCTGGTTTCCACGAACCGTCCTGTTCTCTCTGTGAGATAAGCCAGTCACCTGTCCGGCTGATAAGGTTGGGATCAACCTCCCAGACTTTGGACATATCTGCAAACTCCATTACTCCATATGCAGTAAGCACTTTGTTTGCAGGAGCATCCCCAAACCAGGAGAAACCTCCTCCGGGAACTTCGAATGTTACAAGCCTCTGATAACCCAGGTTGATATACTGCTCAGCTTTCATTCTGACTTCGGGTTTTACCTGGTTGGTCTCTTTCATATAACCGAGGGCCAGGACGTTGGGATAGGTTGTGGATGTAGTCTGCTCGAAGCAGCCAAACGGCATCTGGAAGATTCCATCCATACCCTCGACAAGGGTGCTGAATATGCCTGGATAGACCTTTACAAGTATGTTGCTGGCACCGTCTAAGGCGTTTTGCGGGATATTTACAACGGTATCAACTGTCTTTTCGAGTCTACCGTTTTCTACTGTTTCACGCAGTTGACCATCCGGGATGACATCTACGCTGCGCTTGATTGCATCGCTCATCTTGGAGCCGTTGGCATGGACCGTGAGTGTGTGACTGCCGATCTGCTTGACCTTGATTCGATAATAGATTGCTCGAACATCACCGCTGCCTATGTCGAGTTTTCTGGTCTCGGAGTCCATTAGTGTGAACCAGGGCTCTTTGCCTATCTCCAGGGTAACAGTCTGAGATTCCGGTAGGTAGTTGTAGACTGCTACTGGTATGGATATCTCATCGTTTTGAGTCAGTGATACCGGGAAGTCTATGTCTATGAAGAAGTCCTGGAAGACTTTAAGGCCGCCTGTTGCTGCACCGAGTTCACCCTGTTTGGTGGATGCAGATGCACTGACTCTCCATGTTGTGATGCTGTCAGCACAGTCCAGACTGATCTCAGCCTTACCATTATCATCGGTGATTACTGAAGGGTTGAAATACATTGTCTCCGGGAAGAACTGGCGGACTCTGACAGGTTCTTTACCTGGTGCAGCAGCAGATTTATCATCCATGATGCTGAGGCTGTCTGCAGCAAGGGCTACCATCGGTAATGCCATCTCTCGCTCTTCAATCATGCCTCCTCCCATGCCTCCTGCCATTCCAGGCATACCTGCGGCAGGGGCCATATCAAAAAATGCTTCTCCCTTGAAAACACCTCTCCTGACGATTTGATCCCAATAGGACTTGCCGGATTCGTATCTAGCCATTCCCATGAATCTTGCACCGGAAATTGTGCCAAAGACAATTATGTCATCATCTGTGCCTGGCTTGCGGTCGTATCCTGAACTGATCAGTGCGAGGTAGTAGTCACCATACGGCATGTCCTCTTTAGGCAAGCTGTAAGGTTTACCCCATTCATCCAGCAGATCGGATTTTGAGAGCAGTTTTAGTTCAACCAGCTTTTGAAGTCCTCCGTTGGATTTCAGCTTGCTCAGACCGTTGCCGTTCGGGTATTCGGATATTGCTTTGGCGATTTTGGCGAAACTCTTCGTGGCAAATTGCTCATGAGATTTGAGCCACTTGTCGAATTTGTCTGTGAATGTCGATTTGTGCAAGGCATAAGGGTCACTTGCAGACGCATTCTGCTGATCCTGCTGGTAGAGTGCGAAGAGGACTTTGGCTGCCTGTTGTCTGTTAGCGGCGCTCTCTTCGGGAGATGGAAGCCCAATCATGGGACGGAAGATGACGCCTGGGTCGAGGCCGTGGATTTCGAATTTGGGTTCCATTAGTTCTTTTTCAAGCAGGAAGTAGATCTTTTCCATACCCGGGCGCATCTCCTGAAGGGCGAAAACGCTCTCATCTACGATGGAGACTCCCAGTGCAGATGCTGCTCCTTTACCTCCCGGTTTGGTAACTTCGAAAGCTATTTTGGCCTGTTTGCCTGCCAGGTAGGAGTCTTTGTCGGGGGATATTTTGACTGATAAATCGTCTGCAGGGTCTATGAACATCATTCGACTGTCCCGGACGATGTTGCCTGATTTGGATATGCGGTATGCTCTGACTTCTATGCTGCCGGCCATTTCATCGGTTATTCTGAGGTCAAAATCTGCTCTGCCATTGTGGAAATCAGTTGCATCTGTGTGGATGGTCTGTTTATCTTTTATGACGTCGATGTATGCGCTGCCTCGTTTTGTAGGAGAAAGCACAGTAAGATTAACTCTATCACCGACTTTAGCAAGTACTTTATCACAGGCCAGCAGCACGGCATCTTCTTCGGCTGAACCTGCCAGGGATACGCTTGTTGTTGCAGTCCGATTGCGGGTGTCTTCGGCGGTTATTTCTACTTGAATACCGGGTTTGGTTGGAGTGAACTTGATCTCACCGATCCCGGTATCAGATGTTTTGCCTGTTAACGGTTTGTCTGAACCATCAATTCTCATTGTGAAATCTGTCTGCGCGGGGGCACCATCCGGTGAGGTGGTCATTATATATAATGTGTTCTCAACACCAGGGATTATTCGTCCGCTTTCCGGTACAACTACAATCCGTATCGGCTGTGCTGCTACCGGGACCATCTGGGTGATTTTTTCGGTGTGGTCTGCAGTGTCTTTGATGACAACTTCAATCTGAACGAATGCGTTTCCCTGTTCAAGGGGTTGGCCTACAAAGTAGTCAGGCAGTTTTTGTTCAAATGAAAATGATCCATAATCGTCAGTTTTGCCAACTACCTGAGCGAACTCTTTGAACTGGTAGTCGAATGTGGATGCTTTGAGCTCCACTCTGGCGCCTGTAACGGGTTTACCGAAGAAATAATCTACCTGGACCTTGCCTGAGACGGTTTCGCCTGGCAGGTAGTATGTCCTGTCTGGAGTGAATTTGACTTTGAATTTAGGGAGGACGTAGCGTTCGACATTTACGTTCTTTTCGGACTTACTGGTTCCAATTATGGCGCGTATTGTATAGCGTCCCATATTGACTTCATCAGCCAGGATAAACTCAGCAGAGGCGATGCCAAACTCCGAGGTCTTGCCGGACTTCTTGAAGACTTTGTTCCCCTTACCATCTTCTACTTCCAGAGTGAATTTGGTATTGGAGACAGCGGATCTGTCTGATTTATTTAGTGCCAGGCTGCGGATATGCATGGTCTGTCCTGGTTGATAGAGAGGTTTGTCTGTTGTAAGTAGAATCTGCCTGTCGCTGTATACAGTGATTTCTGAGCTGATTACATCGGACTCACCCAATGCTGAGGCCCTGACATCAAGCTTGTATGTTCCTTCCTCAATATCAGGGACTTTAAATGTTGCATTGAGGGTGCCGGTTCGGTCTGTGCGGCTTTTGAACAGGATATTTGGGGTGCCGGGGGTATCTTTGGAGCTGGGGGTGATTATTGCTTCTATCCTTGCTCCTCCAACTGGTTTGCCCTCTTTTCCCTGCAGCGTGACTATACGCAATGAGGCCTGGCTGCCTGCTAGAAATCTGGTCTGCCCCAGTACTATTGTCTCCAGCTTAGGAGGGCCTGCGGCTCCTCTTGCAGCAAGTGCAGCCATTAGCCCGGCTGCGGTGATGGCGAGTAGTATCATAACTCCCTGTTTGAGCGATATATGTTTCATATTCAAATTCCTCCAGTAATCATACACTGTCCGTCTTACCCTTTATTAGACACTGTTACTCTTGGAATACTTCACAGTTTTTTTTGGAATGGACTGATAGGACTAATAAGACATATAGGACGTATAGGACAATGGGATATTGGTTTTTATTACCGTAGGTTATTGCGCTATAATCAATGTAGAGGTGAACGAATATGCTTCAGAAACACCGCGTGCTTTATGCATATCTATCAATGGTCCCGGCTGTGCTGGTATTGCTGGTTGCCGGGCAGAAGGCAATGTCTGCCAAGGAGACATTCATGGTTCCAATGAGTGATGGTATTAAACTGGCTACGGATGTCTTTGTGCCTAATGATGGCAGCAAAATGCCTGTAGTATTGATGAGAACCCCATATAATAAGAATGGAAACGATCAGTGGGGGAATATTGCTCTGGCGATGGGTTTCACGCTGGTTGTGCAGGATACACGTGGGCGTTATTCATCTGAAGGAATCGCTATCCCATTTGATGGAGACGGTTGGTGGGGACCTACTGATGGAGTCGATACACTCAACTGGCTGGTTAGTCAGAAGTGGTGTAATGGAAAGATCGGTATGTTCGGAGGGTCTGCCTTAAGCATAGCTCAGCTTATGATGGCGGGGACCGGAACTGATAATATTGCATTCTATCATATAACCGTTGGATGTCCGGGGATGTATCTGGATGGATTCACACACGGTGGAGTTCTTCGCAAAGCTCTGATTTACGATTGGGTGACAGAGAACAAGTTCAGCGAAGATACCCTCAAGATATGGATGAAACACCCTCTCTACGATGATTACTGGCAGGCGAGGGACTTACGGTTCAGGTTTGATAAAGCTAACGCCCCGGCAGTGCATATAGGTGGGTGGTATGATATTTTTGCCCAGGGGACTATTGATGCTTTTGTCGGAATGCAGACAAAGGGTGGACCAAGAGCTAAAGGCAAACAGAAACTGGTCATGGGACCCTGGACTCACGGAGTTGGCGCAGAACCTACTGGTGAACTGACATTTCCGAATGGAAAAGAGCCACCGAACAAGATAAATGATCTGGGCAGGTGGGCTCAGGAATACTTAAAAGGACAGGACGCTGGAATACAGAAAGACCGTGCGGTTACATATTATGTGATGGGGGATACACGGGATCCCAAAGCACCCGGCAACGAATGGCGTTATGCAGACCAGTGGCCTCCAGTGCAAGCAAAGTATACTCCCTATTATTTCGCAGGTGGTCACAAGCTGTCAGCTGTTAAGCCAAAGGTCGCAGCAAAGTTGCCATATACATATGATCCAGCAAACCCGGTACCTACTATCGGAGGACCTCAGTTGACAGTGCCTGCAGGCCCGAGGGACCAGAAAACTATAGAAGGTAGAGATGATATAGTCCTCTTTACCAGTGCGCCAATGAAAGCTCCGTTGGAACTGACAGGTAAGGTAAATGTGAAACTTTGGGCAACGACGGATGTTCCGGATACGGATTTTATCGCCAGATTATGTGTGCTTTACCCGGATGGGACATCATACAATATTTGTGAGGGTGCGTTAAGGGCCAGAGTTCGAGAGAATCCCAGTAAGCTTTCTGATTTAGTGCCCGGTAAACCCTATCTGTATAACATAGATCTGTGGTCTACGAGTATCGTTATCAACAAGGGGTTGAGACTGCGAGTGCATGTGACCAGCAGCAGTTACCCGGCATTCCAGGTGAATAAGAATGACGGAAGTGTTTTTGGTTTAGGTGATAAACCAAGGATAGCGCACAGCACGGTTCTGACAGGGAGTCAGTACCCTTCGTGCATTTTGTTACCTGTTGTGAAATAGAATAATCATCATGAGTATATGGGAGCATAAGCAAATGCTCCCGTAAAAATAGTCGCGCCGCCGGGATTAGCTTATATCTCCCACTTATTGTTATTGACAACTTCCACAACAGTCTGCTAAACTTGGTCCAGTTGCAACTCAGTCGCATATGGGTAAATTTGTGCCAACACTTAATGAGAATTCAAAACTTGCAAGCAATTTATCAAATAAAGGGGTGCGTCTGACAAGACAGCGTCTCATTATTCTATCTATACTGGAGAATGCAATAGAACACCTCCATGCAAGCGATCTCCTCAGACACGCACAGGAACAAGATAATAAGATCAACCGAGCGACCGTATACCGGACGCTTTCCATGCTCAAAGAACACGGAATGATTGACGAACTGGATCTTCTGCACCTTGATGGTTCAGAGCATCATTACGAACTTAAAAAGGGTAAAAGTCACGTGCATATTGGTTGCATTCGGTGTGGAAAGGTTATTGAATTCCAGAGCGACTTAGTCGCCAGTCTTGAGAGTGAAATTCGTAGTCGGACCGGATGTGATATAGATTCAATGAGGATAGAAGTAAGTGCACTGTGTTTCAATTGCAAAAATGAATCGTAGTAAGCTCTCTTTTTTTGATTACTATTGCGACTGAGTCGCAAGAAGCACTGTCTTTGGAATAGGAGGCATAAGAAATCAGTTAATCATTAAACAAAACTAGAAGCCGAAAAGCGTCTGATACACGCTTTTCGGCTCAGGAGCTGTCGTGGTTACCCTTGACGTTGTCCAAACTTCAGGATACCACGCACAGCTTGGAGTAGCAAGTTCTAATCCTATAATAATCTAAATCGAAGGAGTATTCTAATGTTCACAAGAAATATTGTATCCGCAATTGCTATATCGCTGTGCATAATGTTTATAGGTGGTGTTGCTCATGCCGACCGCCGTCAGTATTTGGCAACCTATGGATACTACACACCGGAGAAGGGTGAAATAGAAATTGAGCAGTGGGCTGATAGTTATATCCCCAAAAATGGTGGAACGACATTTCGTACAAAAACCGAGATAGAATATGGTATTACGGACCGACTGATGGCAGCAGTCTATTTTGTGAAAAAGAAAACACCGGGAGATCGGTTTCATTATAATGAAACCAAGTTGGAGACACGCTATCGATTCAACGAGCCTGGGCAGAACTTCTGGGACACTGCAGGATATCTGGAGTTTGTTCGACCGGATGATTCTACAGAGCCATACGAGATGGAGATGAAAGGCATATTTTCTCACGAATATCCGGAGTTCAATCTGACACTCAACATCATCGGAGAAAAAAAGTTAAGACATCATGAAAAGACTGAGCTCGGATACGCTGTTGGTATCGCTCCGCATATGACAGGACGAACCAAGTATTCCCTCGAGGTCTTCGGAAGCAATGGCAAAGCTTATATTATGCCCGCACTGTGGATCACTCCTGCTAGTAAACAAAGTGTCGGTATTGGTATTGCCAAAGGACTTACTGGGAGTAGTGACAATATTCAGGTTCGCACATTATATGCAATAGAGATGTAACGAGGAGTCAATGAGATGAAACGGACAATGACTATTTGTATCTCACTTGCAGGTATAATAATGCTGTCTTTCAGTGCAGTTGCCAATCCCGGCTATTTACAGCTCTTCAGGCGTGTAGAAAAGCCTCCATTGAAAAGCAAGCTGAGCAGGGCTTTCTGTCTTACTTGTCATGTTAAGGCAGGAGGTGGAAAAAACCTAAATCCCTATGGAATAGATTTCAAAAACAATGGTGCAGATGAAAAATCACTCAACATTATAAGGCTGTTGGATTCGGATTCTGATGGCGCTACCAATGTTGTTGAGATATCTGCAGGGACGCTCCCAGGTGACGCCAATAGCAGACCCGTCATAAAAGAAAATCGCTAGTGCGCATTATTCGTGATTGAGGGTGTAAATGCAAAGGTTTACACTATCAATCTCGCCCATACTGTTGGTCGAAAGCAGAGTATGGTGAATAATGTCCATAGATATATAGTGTCGGAGAGTACTTCCTAGTAACCTCCGACACTTTCTATACATACACCAGATTAACTTACAGTTACTACTCTTATCAGGCTGGTGTTGCCGGGGATTCCTACGGGGACACCGGCCAGGATCAGGATGGTATCACCTTTTTTGACTAACCTGCTCTCCATTGCTGCTTCGGTGGCGTTTTCTATTAGACCGTCTGTGTCTTTTGCCATTTCCACATACATCGGAGTAACTCCCCAGGAAAGACTCAGCATTCTAGCTGTATTATCATTTGACGCAGCGGCAATGATCGGGGCTTTGGGCCTGTATTTGCTGACCAATCTTGCTGTGGTACCTCCAAATGTGCAGGTGATGATAGCTGCAACGTTCAGGTCTTGAGCTAATTTCGCTGCAGATTCTCCAATGGCTTCAGTGACATCGTGGGTTGCGTAATCCATCCTGTTGCTGCAGATGCTTTTGAAGTCCAGGGATTTTTCAGTTTTACGGGCAATAGAGTCCATCATTTTGACAGTCTGGATGGGATACATACCCATTGCTGTCTCCCCTGAGAGCATAGTAGCATCGGTGCCGTCTATTATTGCGTTAGCGACATCGGTAACTTCGGCTCTCGTCGGTCTGGCATTGGATATCATCGAATCAAGCATCTGGGTAGCGGTTATGACTGGTTTGCCTGCCTGGTTGCAATGCTTGATGATCATCTTCTGGATCATCGGGACTTCATCGATTGGCAATTCAATACCGAGGTCACCTCTGGCAACCATTATGGCATCGTAGACTTCGATTATGCTCTTTATGTTCCGGACAGCCTCAGGGCGTTCGATTTTGGCTATTATTGGGACTCTGCAACCCATCTCTCGCATGACTTTGCGCAGAGGTTTGATATCGTCTGCACTTCTTACGAATGAACTGGCTATCCAGTCTACTCCGCGTTCGAGCCCGAATTTTAGATCCAGTTTGTCCTTTTCAGTAATTCCTGTGATCTCATAATCGGCCCCCGGGACTGTGAATCCTTTGCTCGAGCTTATATCACCAGCAATTTCGACTCTGGTATTGATCTCGGTGCCATCGATGCTTGTGACTTTGAATTGCAATTTGGCATCGTCGACATATATGATTTGTCCACGTTTTAACTGTGCTGGTAAGTTGGGAAAAGGCAGATTCACTATTTCTGAACTGCCTTCAACATTGCGGGTTGTGAATGTGAACTTCTGTCCAGCTTCCAGTTTGACCGGGCCAATGGCTATCTTGCCTATTCTGATCTTGGGACCGGAAAGATCCTGCAGGATGCCTACAGTTACTCCAAGCTTTTCAGATATGCTTCTGATAAGTCTTATTTTTTCTGCATGCTCTTCATAACTCCCGTGAGAGAAGTTCAGTCTTGCAACATTCATGCCTGCCTGGATCATCTTTTCAAGCATGGAAGGAGATGAACTGGCTGGTCCTATCGTGCAAACGATCTTTGTTCTTCGCATTACCTCTACTCCACTTACATTTATAAGGACAGTTTACTACTGTCCCATATTCTCCTTCCGCCAAGCAGGCGTGATTTCCTTCCATATCTATATGTGAGCTATTTGCGAGATCCATTGGTAGTCAGATCAATTTTCGCGAAACGTTGTTCATAATGAATAATCTGGTGCCCAAAAGAAGCCAAGCTGTCTTATGAGCAGTCAATAAATATGTGAAATAATACATGTTTTGGCGTATATTACTCAGGGTATAAATACTTTCATGGTAAATGGGTACAATCTGCTATTAGTTGGAGGATGTTCAGAGAACTAATAACCGGGAGGTGAAACCTAAGAATAGATAATACAGGTTATGAAACTCCGAAGTGCTTAGCTCAGCCAAAAAGTTTGAACTAAGCTTGTAAGAACCATAGTTAGCCCGCATTATTCATGACTGACGGTGTAATTGCTATGCATTTACACTCTCAGCTTTTGTCCCTACTGCCGGATAAAAGCGAAGCTTGGTGAATAAAGCGCGCTAGTCATTAGCGCAGATCGGTAGGTGCGCTCTATGGATCATCAGGATTGCCAGATTCTAATAGTTGATGACGAATCATGCTTACCCTCTGACCTGCAGGACAGAGGTTACGGTGTAGTTGCAGTGCAGGGATGTAAATCTGCGCTTGAATCCTGCAAGGAGAATAAATTTGACCTTAGCCTTGTAAACCTTAACAGGCTGGATATGCCGGCAGACAACCTGATAAAAAGTATTAACGATATCAACCCCCAGACAGAATTTGTCTTTATAACAGATAATGATGACCAAAACACCCCAGCTGAACCCGTTGGGCAGAATAAGATTATTGCTTACGAAACCAAACCTCTTAATGCAGGACGTGTAGTCCAACTCATAGACCAGATCATCCAGCGCAATAACTCCGAGATATCCATTCATGAGTCAGAAGTGCGGTACCAGTCTTTATTGGATGAGACTGCAGTGCCTGTATGGGAAGCTGATTTCTCCAATGTGAAGAAATATTTCGAATATCTGGAAGACTGCGGTATCACGAACTGGAGATCATATTTCGAGAGTCACGCTGAAGCAGTGAGACACTGCATTTCACTCGTGGATTTGATCAGTGTAAATGATGCGAGTTTGCGATTAATAAATGCCAGAGATAAGGATGATTTGTTGCAAAAACTGCCTTATCTCTTCACTACTGAGTCATGGTCCGTGCTCAACGAGGAGATGATTGCCCTCGCTGAAGGTAAAACTACGTTTCAGCGCAGGTTCCCCGTCCTTATTAACCCCGACGAGATCAAGGAGTTGCGTTGCAGTCTGTCTGTTGTCCACGGACACGAACTTACTCTTTCGAGGGTGATAGTCTCTTTCCTGGATGTTTCGGATATCAAGTGTCTCGAAACCGAACGCAAGGCAGTAATTGACCTGCTTGGGTTGGTTAATACTCCCAAGGATATGAAAGAAACTATCCATGATCTTGTCTGTTATCTACGGAATTGGTCCGGATGTGATGCTGTTGGTGTGAGGATTTGTGAGGGAGAAGATTATCCCTACTATGAGACCAGCGGCTTTTCTGATGAGTTTGTAATGAAAGAGAACCAACTCTGTCATGTTGATGAAAACGGAGAGGTAGCGCATTATCCGGACGGGAAGAGCTGCCTTGAGTGTCTTTGTGGAAGCGTTCTGAGCAGGAGATATAACCCCTCTATTCCATTCTATACTCCCCGCGGAAGTTTTTGGACAAACAGTACAAGTGAATTGCTGGCAATCGTTCCGATAGCAGATTTCAAGACCCACTTTCGCGGTTACTGCAATCGTGCAGGATATGAATCTGTTGCACTGATTCCATTGCGCTTTGGCGGAGAAACGCTGGGGATTATACAACTTAACGATAAGGAAAAGGGGTGTTTCGACAAGGACAAGATAAGTTTGCTGGAGCGATTTGGAGATAATGTCGCGTGCGCATTGCTAGAAAAGAAGAGCAGGCAATCTCTGCTGGAAAGCGAAGAACGCTATCGCATTTTGGCAGATCAGTTGGAACATGTGATACGAAGTGTGTATACAGGACTGATTATGATTGATCTCACTGGAAAGATTGTACATATGAATCCTGCTGCCCGTCGTATGTTTTGGATAGATCCGAATGCAATACTGTCTGGTGATTACACTGAATACATAAAACAGGAATCCCTGCAGGCTCTGTTAAGAAAATCGCTGGACGAAAACATTGAAGTAAGAGAAGAATTCGGTATTTCAAGCCTCCAACCAGATATATCAGATTCGGAAAGAATATTTCAGATACAGACTTCAGTTGTACAGAACGGTGGGCCGGAGAGTATTGGTATCCTCGTGAGTCTCAATGACATCACTGATATCCGTAATATTGAGCGCACAAAAACAGCATTTGTATCTACTGTAAGCCATGAGCTTAGAACTCCGATCACTTCAATAAAGGGTTTTATATCAACGCTCATACAGGATACAGATAACTTTTATGACCAGGATACCGTTCGTGAGTTCTACAATATCATTGACCATGAGTGTGACAGACTTACCCGACTGATCAGTGACTTGTTGAATGTATCCAGGATTGAATCCGGTAAAGCTCTAGAGCTGGTTCCCACCCATGTTGACCTGCCAGAAATAGTGCATACTGTGGTGGCTGTTCAGAAATCTTACACCAGCAAACATGAGTTTGTTGTGGATCTTGGACCAGGATTTCCAGGTATTGTTGCTGATAAAGATAAAGTTGACCAGATTCTCACTAATCTCACCAACAACGCGATAAAATACTCGCCTGAAGGCGGTAGGATTGAAGTTAAGGGCAGTCATCTTGAGGATGCAGTTCAGGTTAGTGTAAGTGATCAGGGGCTTGGTATACCTGAAGAGCACATAAATAAGGTATTTGATCGCTATCACCGTGTAAACAGCCAGGAGACCCGAAAAGTAAGCGGAACGGGTATCGGGTTGTATTTAGTAAAATATCTAGTGGAAGCGCACGGTGGGAAGATATGGGTAGAGAGTGAACTCGGTAAGGGCTCTGTATTCACATTTGAGCTCCCCCTTTGTCCTCCACAATTCCAGAGTGAATATGGAAGTCCTGCATAGCATTCTATACTAAAAATGTGGGTATACTCTATTCCAATAATGCGGACTAGCCCGCATTATTCATGATCAACTCAGTTTTTGTCCCTACTGCCGGACAAAAGCGAAGCTTGGTGAATAAATCGGGTTAGCAGGTTACTCCAAGTTAGCGGAGAGAATATTATGGCTGAACGCGCAGAGGCATTCAAGCATGCTTTACTGGCTGCTGACTGGAAAGAAGCAAGGCGTCTGGTTGTATTGACTGAGGTTGTCAGCAGGCTGTCGTCAATGGAGATGATCAGCAAAGCCCTAAGCAGCATTGGTGAAGGCTGGCAGGGAGGGGAGTGCTCTCTCTCGCAGGTCTATATGAGTGGCCGTATATGCGAGGAACTGGTCAATGCATTCGCCGATGATCCTGATACGCAGCGTGTGAATCATCCTCCGATTGCTATTGCAACGCTGGATCCACATCATCTACTGGGAAAACAGATTGTATACTCAGTTCTCCGTGCGAGTGGTTTCTCTATCAAAGACTACGGGTGCATCAGCTGTGATGAACTCGTGCAGCGAGTCAAAGCTGATGGTATAAAGGTTCTTTTATTATCTGCTCTAATGCTCCCCTCTGCTCTGAAAATTCGTGAGGTCACTACACAATTGAAATCGCAGCACCTGGATGTGAAAGTGATTGTGGGTGGTGCTCCATTTCTTTTTGATTCACAACTCTGGAAGGACGTTCAAGCTGATGCGATGGGAAAGTCAGCGTCAGACGCCCCTGGGCTGATAGATGAAGTATTGGGAATCGTGGCATAGAAGTGCAGTTTATCGGATTCATCACAAAGGGAGCTAAATATCCTGTTTTCGATGGAGGAATGTGATGACAACGCAACCCATTACACCGATGCGGCGTGTGTTGACTACCCTTGGCCATCAAGAACCTGACAGGGTTCCGTTTTTTCTTTCATTGACCATGATTGGTGCAAGGGAATTGGGCATGGGTATCAAAGAATACTTCTCTCGTCCTCAGAACGTTGTGGAAGGACAGTTACGCATGCGTGCCAAGTTTGGGCATGACTGCTTAATGAGTTTTCTATATTCAGCGGCAGAGATCGAAGCATGGGGTGGTTCGGTGATTTTTCGTGATGATGGACCACCCGGTGCTGATGGTCCACTGGTTGAGCATCCGGAACAGATTCTTGGACTGCATATCCCGCGAATTGAAGATTCCCCCAGTCTGCAGAAAGTGCTGGATACGATCAGACTGCTTAAAGCCAGTGTGCATGATAGCGTGCCCATTGTAGCGGGTGTGGTGTCGCCTTTCTCGCTACCGGCAGTCCAGCTTGGATTCGAGCTATATATTGAAGTGCTATATCAGCGTCCCGATCTCTTCAAACACCTGATGGGGCTTAACGAGGAATTCTGTGTAGCATGGGCCAATGCCCAGTTTGCTGCCGGTGCAACTGCTTTAGGCTATGCAAATCCGGTATCATCCCCGACAATCATTCCACCTGAGCTTTACCATCGCATTGGTTTGCCTGTTGATAAGCACACTATCGCACGAATAACAGGCGGTGTAGCAATGAACCTGGCCTCTGCCAAGGTGCTTCCGGTATTGGATGATTTAATGCAGACTGGCGTTGTGGGTATTGTCGCCAGTGTAACCGAAGACCTGGCGGAGATGAAAACACGCTGTCAGGCTAAGTTGACGGTTATGGGTAATCTTAACGGGATAGAAATGCGTCACTGGAATTCCACGCAGGCAGAAGCAGCAGTGAAGGAAGCAATAAAAAAGGCAGGGCGAGGTGGTGGTTTCATTCTGTCTGACAATCACGGTGAGATCCCATGGCAGGTTCCTGATGAAGTATTGATGGCTATATCTGAATCTGCCCGGCGATGGGGGGAATATCCACTCTCCTGGATAGATTCGGTTGAATAATCTCATGGTAAGTCCATAGGTAACAGTTCACTGTTGACAGGATGACATACTACCCAAGACTGAACACATACGTCCATAGCTTTATTGTATATAGATATCAAAAACATGTGAAAATGTATGTGCCTGCATGTTTCCCGTCATATAAAAACATGGTACAATATTGCTGTATTATCAAGGAGGCTTCCCGATGATAGTTACACAGACACCTATGCGTATCAGTTTTGCCGGCGGTGGAACAGATCTGGCCGAATTCTATTTACATGAATATGGTTCAGTTGTGGCTGCTGCGGTAGATAAGTATGTCTATGTTATCGTCAAGGAACGTCTTGATAATAAAATACGTGCCAGCCTTACTGAGTTGGAAGTAGTTGACCGTACCAGCGAACTTCGGGATGAGCTTCTTAAAGCAGCGATGGAGAAGGTAGGGATTACGACAGGTCTGGAAATCTCAGTAATGAGTGACATCGGGATTGAGTTCAGTGACCTTGGTTCATCAGGTTCCATGGCTGTGGGTGTTCTAAATGCATTATATGCATACAAGGGACAGTTTGCCTCTGCGGAGAAGTTGGCGAAGGAAGCCTGTGATATTGAGATTAAGGCCCTGGGCAGACCTGGTGGTAAGCAGAACCAGTATATAGCTGCATATGGTGGATTGCAGCACTTTATTTTCCATCCTGACGAGTCTGTCGGTGTAATAAATATCGAACTCAGTGTGAATCATAGAAACAGATTGCTGGACAGTCTCCTGTTGTTTCATATGGATACTACTGTTCAACAGGACACCATAATGCAGGAACAGCGTCGCAAAACCTCCAGGAATACTCAGACTCTGATTACTATGAGAAATCAGGCTGATGATCTTGCGAAGTATTTGAAAATTGGAGCTGTAGCATCTCTTGGTCAGACACTTCGTGAAGGTTGGATGTGCAAAAAGACCCTGGCATCCGGTATATCAAATTCCGATATTGATAAACTGGTTGAGACTGCCATGTCTGCCGGAGCAATAGGCGCTAAAGTTACCGGTGCCGGCGGTGGTGGATTCCTATTGGTTTGTGTGCCTCCGGAAAAACGATCTTCTGTGCGTCAGAAGATGTCCAGTTTAAAAGAGCTGCCAATAAACTTTTCTGAATACGGATCCAAGATAATATTTAATGCAAAGTAGCTTAAATACAACTTGTAAATGCTGTTTTGTTAATGGTTGACTTTGCCTTTGCCTCTTGAGTCAGCTATTATTAAGCCCTCGACAATAATCCCGCACATTTGCTAGGGCACTCCAGCCCAAATTCAGCGTATAAGTAATGTGTATGAATGCTATAACTATGGCATTACATGATGTTGATGACAGTGGATTATTCACCAGATACAACATTGTTCTGCAATTAGTAATTGATGATGACCGACAGGCTACCTTGTATGTAACTATGAATTGTTCAGAGCTTAAGATCGTGCGCCAAATGAATAACGATGGATATAGAAATCGTGTAGTTGGCGGAAAGAAAGGAACCATACGTTGCCAGATGCAAGGATAAGAAATCACAAAATTCATTATAGAGTAATGCAAGAATATGCAATAATACGCCCCGAAGAGGGTTGCAATGAAAGCACAATTGAGGCAATTGCCGCTTTGGTGAATTCCCCGATAATTCAATCACGAAATCTGATAGTTGATCTCAGTCATGTTGAGTATGTTGAGACTCCCGGATTCCGTTGGTTAATGAGACAATGCCGGAATCTGCAGGCTGAAGGAAGAAATCTTGTTGTATGCGGTCTTCCATGTTCTGTTGAAAGGGCGTTTATGGTCTTGCGGCTGGATTCAGTCATACCTTGTGTAAAGAGCATTGTAGAAGCAAGGGAGATGTTGAGCGTAGAAAACAGGGCTATTGCTGTGTGATAAACATCTGTGCCCAGTGCACTAACACAGAAGCCGGTAAATCGGCCATGCACAGGATCATACACCCGCCATTATCGCGTGCGTAGATGCGTGTGTTAGCCTGTTCTAAGACGAGATTGCGTTGAAGCTTTGGAAATGCGTTTGTTTGTCCGACAAAAATGCTTACAACCTGGAGACCATCTGAATACACGTAGTGTCTTATTGTCGGATCGTTAGATACCGAACCAACCAGATGGTAACCTTCCGGGAGTTCTTTCAGGATTCTCTTATCGGCTATTAGATCTAGATGAATACCAGGATAGGGTTGTGTATCTTTGACTCTGATCCCGATAGGTTTGAGTTTGTTTTCAGCACTCCATTCACGGGTGGAGCGTATATTGCCTGTTAATGGGTCTATCCAGAACTGTATCCAGGGACGGAGTTTGAGGTTGGGTTTCAATCGGACGGAAATGCAATCTACACCGTCAATGCTGTCTTTTCCCTCAGTTATTGGAGTATAATGCTCTGCAAGTTTGGAGCATGTCCCCTTAGCGCGGCCATTTAACCATTCCAGAATATCCGAACCATTAAGTAAGATAGAACTGCGAGCCACCAGGTGATCACTCACATAAGCTTGTAAAGATAGTGGAGCAGTTGGAAGGCTGGCAGGTTTTCTGTAGCCTTTGAGACTGAGAACAAAACATATTGGGATAAGCAGAACGGTAATTGCGATGCCTGCTGCACGATTTCCCTTACTTAACGGTGATGTCATTTCCCCAGTCCTCTTAGATTGCACTGATTCCGAAATTCTGCATATGCACTCTCATATGCCTCTTTATTGCCCGGTCGGGGAGAAACACGAAGATCCATATTGACCATCGCTGTTAACGCTTCTGAGCAGTTTGAGAAGTATGTGCGCGATGCGGCAATGATAGCTGCACCCATTGCAGATTCGGTAACAAGCGGCCTTACGAGTTCACGTTGCATAGCATCCGCGCGTATTTGCATCCACTCCGGACTCTTTGCTCCACCACCGGTTGTGTATATGACATTACCAACAGGCGCTCCAAGGGATTCAACCAGTTCGTAACACCAACGCTCAACGAATGCGACTCCTTCCAGGTAGGCGGTATACAGGATGTTATTCGGTATATTCTCTCCAGCCACAAAACCCTGTGCAGAGGTGTCGACAAACGGGAATCTCTCCCCTTTTCTGACAAGAGGATAGACACTGATACCTGTAGGTGAAAGCTCTAGTGCGTTACGGTCCAGACTTTTATAATCGGCTCCAGGGAAGACCTTAGCCAGGCATTCCCCACCGACATTACCTGCTCCACCCGGCAACCAGTGCCCATCGGGACTCAGGTGGCAGTATAGCCTGCCAAGTGGGTCTGCTATCAGACGGTCGGAGACTCCCCTGATGACCAGGGTAGTACCGACTGTGGAATTCCATTCACCCACGCGGGAGGCTCCAGCCGCCAAAAATCCAGCACTACCATCAGTGAGCCCGGCAACTACGCGGCATCCTTCAGGTAAACCAGTAATTACAGAGCATTGGCGATTAACTGTGCCGATTACATCCCCTGGACGTTTAATGTCCGGGAGTAATGAAGTGTCTATTGCCAGTTTATTTTCAATAAAGTCTGGCCACTTGAGGTTGATAAGGTCATAACCAGTCTTGAGAGCGTTTGAGTAATCAGAAATAGTGTAGTTACCGGTAAGCTTACCAACAATATAATCCGCAGCGTGTATGACTTTATGAGCTTTCGCCATAATATGGGGTTCGTTTCTGAGCAGCCAAAGGATCTTGGGGAGGGCGAATGATGAAGCGAAACGAAAACCTAGAGTATTGCAGAGTTCCTGCCCAGCCTGATTGGATAATTCAGCTTCCTCAGTGGCCCGGGAATCGTTATACATCAGAGCGGGATGAAGAGGGATTCCATTTATATCAACTGGGAGGATTGTTCCGGAAGTTGAGTCAACAGAGATGGCGGAGAGATCATTAAGGTTATAGCCTGCGGTTTTTATTCCAGCCAGAGTATCGGCTAGAGTTGCAATAACCAGTTCCCACCAGATTTCAGGATACTGCTCTGACCAGCCAGCAGGCAATTGCGAAACATTTACATTTGGTCCGAATGCGTGAGAACCGCCGGCGACTACGTTGCCTGTCTGATCGCAGCATATAACGCGAACGCCCTGCGTCCCTATGTCTATACCAAGGAATAGAGGCACTCAATGAACCTTTCAGAGATTGACCTGCATTATTTCCAAAACAAATATTTGATGAATAATGCAGGACGTATAATCTTCGTTACAGGTATGGGAAAATTGCTTCAACAACCATTGCAACAGGTAATCTTTCGAAGACTTCGAGGTGAGGTCGGCAGGCTACGGCATCCGGGGTAGGCTTGGGTTCTACTATGCGCCTTATGCTGAAGCCCCTGGCGCCAAAAGCGTTTATATAACGGGAAAGAGTGCGATGCTTAATCTTGCCGCGGCTGTTGCGGAAATTAGAGGCCATTTCAGAGTTCCACCAGGACTCGGTGAAGTAATTATCGATGGTCAGGTAGTTAATATGACCATCTTCATCTCCTACCCAGGCAGAATCCGGCATGCAGAAACAGGGATGTAAAACAGAGAAAATAAACCTGCCTCCGAGCTTGACGAGTCTGGCAGATTCAGCTATCGTGCCTCCGAGTTCTCTGGTGATCATCAGCCCCATATTGCAGACAATTTCGTCGAAATGACTATCTTCGAGGACAGATAGATCGGTGGGGTCGGCTACGACAAAGTTGATGTTGTCGTGCTCACGGCGGTTGATCTCATCAGCGATACCGAGGAGTCTCTCAGATGTATCTACAGAGGTTACATGAGCTCCCAGAGCGGCTAGTCTTCGTGAGACATGACCGGCTCCACAATAGAGTTCCAGGATTTTCTTCCCTCTGACGGGACCGATGACGTCGAATAATGCGGGAATTATTATATCCCGCTGCAGGTCGCCACCAATGTAGTCCGAATAATCGGCTACACCATGGACGCCTTCTCCAATCAGACAGCTTTGTTGGTGCATGAATCCAGTACTTCCGTAATAATGCGATTCGAGCCCGCATTATTCATGACTGACTCAGCTTTTGCCCCTACTACCGGGCAAAAGTGAAGCTTCGTGAATAAAGCGGGTTAGGTTATAAGTATGAAAAATCTAACGGTTATAAATGTCCGGATGTTCTCTGAATATATTTTCGAATCCGGAAACGTAAAGTGCTAACCCACTTTATTCGTCAAGCGAATAATGTGGGATAAGATACATATAACTTGACGCCGCAAATAATGACATTGTTCCCGTCAAAGGGAGTCTGACAAGTGTATACTACTATAACATGTTCCACATACAGACAAAAATGGGTGTGCTTTTCTATGTCAAGTTATACAATGTAGCCAATACACATGTAGTATACTACAACCAATACTGTCGTGTCACTTACACGTGGGTGAATCAGGGCGAACGTATCTACAAAATAACCGAGGGATATACTTGCGGGAATTGAGCATAGGCGAGATTCGGAGCATTCAGCCCGCATTATTCATGATTGACTCGCTTTCGCCCCAAATACCGGTCGAAAGCAAAGCTTGGTGAATAAAGCGGGCTAGTAAAATCGGCATTCCCGCAGATTCCCGGCCTATTCCCTCGTATACAAAATTTGATGCGTTCGCCCTGGTGGGTGAATGGACTGCTCATATTTGACATGCTCAGCACGAACGGAAGTGAATGGACAGTAGAAGATGCGGCATTCTGTATTTGACGTGGATATGGGTGTCCTTGGCCAGTAGTGTGTCGAATGCATTGTGTTTCGGGGATAATTGCAAATTGCCCTGAGCATAGGCACATTGCCTTCGATCATAGATTTGGTAGATTACTATGGAAAGAGAACCGCTAAAAACGCAAAACACGCGAAAATTAGTGCATCCGGTATGACTGGTGGAGGTAATTGGGGATGATACAATTGTTGGTATTGAGTAATTATATAGTATCATAAAAAATATCTGCTGGAGCGTTGCAAAGGATCATTATGAAAAATTGTGAAATATTGCTGCTAATCGATGAGACGTCTGTTGCTGATTCGGAGGGGGTTACTTTCGGTCTGAATCAAGCGGTTAAACACTCTGAAAATCCGGTGATGCTGCCCGGGGAACCGCACCAGTGGGACAGTCTACAGATAAGCTGGCCTGCTACTGTTTTGTATAGTGCAGATGAGAAAAAGTTCAGGTGTTGGTATTCCGGATTCGACATCCTGCAGACGTCGGACAGGTTCTGGAGACCAGGTTATGCAGAGAGTGACGATGGGATCCATTGGGTTAAACCTAATTTAGGGCAGGTGGAGTTTCTAGGAGCTGATACCAATCGAATAGCGTGTGATGGGAATAATCTGCTGAGTTTTGTATTTGAAAACCCGATTCAAGGTGTGGCAGAGGACCAACGGTTCGTATCCCTTTGGAGTGAAATAGGGGAAGGTATGTCCTATCTGAGAAAGAGGCTTGCTTACTCGGCTGACGGTAAAGCCTGGGTGCATAAGGATCCTGTCTATGAAGGCATTCCATTTAACAGGGCATCATTCCAGGATATATCCCAGGTTATTTATGATCCGGAAGAGAGTGATCCGGAGTATCGATTTAAAGGTTATACCCAGTTGTCTGCGACACGGGATTGGGATGGTAGAGAGATGGTGCGTCACATTGGGCTTGTTCATGGATCGAGTTATGACAAGCTGGTAGATGCTCCTAATCGCACGGCGCTTGCGCCTGAGAAAGGAATCGATGAGGAGTTGCATTTTGCGGCAGTTAAGAAAATTGGTGGGAGTTATCTGATGCTCTTTGAATCGGACAACTTCAGCAGGAATCCGATACACGGTGATCTTAAGCTGGCTATTAGTGCTGATGGTAGGAGCTTTAAGCGAGTGCATCCAACTACTCCGTTAGTAGCAACGGGTCCAAAAGGGATGTGGGATGAAAACCTGCTGGTTACGACCAGTGCTTCCATGCAGGAAGTCGGAGATGAAGTATATGTCTTTTACATAGGCTGTCCCAATATTTATAATTCCTGGCCTCCACCGTATATGGTGAGTCCGGAGAGGCGTGGTTCTATGTTTGCTCCTGCATATCTGGGTCTGGCGACATTGCCAAGGGATAGATATGCATACGCAGAAGGTCCGGGGACGCTGACTACACACCCTACGGTTATTAGCAATGGACTGTGGCTGAACGTTGAGGGAGATGTTTCTCGAATCACTATGAGTGCCAGGGTGGGGGAGCATACTTACAAAGGACACTTGACTGACGAATGCAGCCAGGGAGTATATCGACGGGTGGAATGGGATGGCGCAGTGCCGGTCGGTGAGTGTTGTGTCCGGATTCAACTTGGGATGCAGTGCAGGCTATATAGTATCAAGAGTGGCGGTTAGAGTAAGTTATTCCAAAGCGAACGGTGGAATAGTATCATTCCGGTCATTTTCACTTCGAATTGGTATAAATATAACCCAGTTGGCAATGGCAATAACAATGCATATTTTAATTATCATGGTGATAACTGAGAATACATTGTAGTCCTCCATGCCTACCGATGTGGCAATTGTATGGACAGCAATGGCGTACGAAAGTATCTTCTGTTTCATAATACGTTTTGAAGCTCGGGTAAACATGAATACTAGTGATCCGCACAGTATATGGCCACATATTATAATATAGCTTGATTCCATATCCTTCACATTCACGGTCGCATATATACATAGTAGGAATAGGGAAGCCTGCATTGCATTGCTATACTTAGGAATCTCAGAAATAGAACGTGCAAATATAACCAGCATCGCCGCAGATATCACACTTATCGGTAGCAAAAGAGCAATGAAGATAGTTTCATTTTTTGAACCAAATGCTAAAAGACTCAGTAGGAAGATGCACATAGTTATGAAAAGAGTCGTGGTCAATTTTAGCAATTTATGGATTTTGTACGCCGCACTTAAAGCTAGAACCGGTATCAATAAGCCTAATCCAGTGCTACTCAAAGCAGCAGCAAAGCAAGGGGTAAGCCATGCCGGTCTTCTAGTGCATCTTAACTCGCGAATGCAGAACACTAAGGCAATCAGACCTGCAATTATTGAGGTTAGAAACTTGATTCGGTGAGATGTCGGTACTAACGATAATATTGACCAGACAAGAAATGGGAGTGCGGAAAATACCGCGGAAGACCAGCTTGCGGAGTTGTGTGAATTATTAAACTGGAGTGCAACTTCTGTTGGCGCACCCATTCTGTTTTCGGCTTCGGCTCTGGCTTGTTCAGGATCCATGCCTGATTCGATCAGGTCATCGGTGACTGAATCTAAATGAGATTTGAGCTCTCGCAAGACTTCTGTTATATCCGTTGACTCTAAATCCAGTGATAATGCGACCTTCTGTAAGTAAGTCATATTTAACTCCCTATACGCCAGGCTCGAGATCGATTATGCGGTCCATATTGAATGCAAGCTTACGCCACTCCAACTGCAGATCCCCCAGTTTACCATTACCTCTAGCAGTGATCTGGTACATTCTGCGTTCTCTGTTTCCTGTTTGCTTCTCCCAGTAACCTTCAATGAGACCGTCCTCTTCCAATCTGTGCAGGTGTGGATAGAGAGTTCCTTCCTTCATCCGGAAGTAGTCCTCACTCCTTGCTTCCAGTTCCTTGACTATACCGTAGCCGTGCATTGGACCTTTTGCCAGGCATGTAAGGATTAACATCGTAGCATTGCCTTTTAATAGTTCAGTAGGAGCAGACATAATCGCCTCCAGGAAACAAGCATAGGTATATGAGGTATTATACTGCTATTATGTGGGGAAATAAAGGGGCTAGCGTAAAAGATATAAAATATTCTTTTAAAGCTTGGGAGCACGGAGTGTAAATGCGGTTCCAATATTTGGAACGCTGGATACAGTTAAGTCCCCCTGGATCGATTCGAGCATGGTTGCTACTATTGCCAGTCCAATGCCGAATCCTGTTGGTTTATGTTTCTTTGGGTAGTCCAGCTGAGTAAACTCTTCGAAGATTGAATCGAGGTTGTCCGGGTCAATTCCCGGGCCGGTGTCCGATACAATGATCTCTATCCCCTGGCAGTCATAGTTTAACTTTACATCAATGGAGCCAGTTTCGGTAAACTTTACTGCATTGGAGAGGAGGTTTGTTAGGATTATAATGAGCTTTTGTTCGTCATACATTGCTACCTGCTGTAAAATCGATTTATCTACATTTACATCCAGGCCCTTTAGAGTAGCCTGGGGAATTATTGAGGAGACAGCTGTATCTACTATCACACATGGGTTGCATGCTTTTGGGTGGCATTGCATGGAACCACTCTTGGTACGGGCAATTTCAAGGACACCATTTACTATGCTAAGCAGGTGATCTGAACTCACGAGGACCTTTTTGAGAAGGACTGACTGTTCTTCACTCACCGATCCCATGGTGCCTTCCATAAGCATCCTGACATAACCCTGGACAGCTGTCAGAGGTGTTCTGACCTCATGAGATATGTTATTAAGAAATTCTCTCTGGATGTTATAAGATTTGCGCAGTTTTTCTTCGGAAAGTTTGATAGCTGTGATATCAGATAATATTCCATCAAGAGACAATATTTCACCGATATCAGAATAAATTACCTGTCCTTTATCGAGTATCCATCGAATACTGCCATCAGCATGCCTAATACGGTATTCGACCACATACGGCTCTCTTACTTGAACCAATCTTCGGAATGCGTTTTCAACCATACGTCTGTCATCCGGATGAATAAGTTCAGTATGAACCTCTACTGTATTGCCTGTAAAATATTCAACCGGGTAACCGGATATCATTTCAATGGCATCGCTGATAAACTGTATTTTCCAACCGTCATTGTAAACTGTGCGGTAAACGGCGCCGGTCACGTTTGATATGAGTGTACGGAGCCTCATTTCGGACTCGGCTAACGCATCGTGGTTATTCTTGATGTCAGTAATATCACGTCCAACTGCTTGGATTTCGACGATTTTACCATCTTCATCAATAATGGCACAGTCTTCCCAGGCCAGCCATCGCCACCCATATACAGTCATAGCACGCTGTTCGACATAACATCGGTATGGAGGCTTTTTCAAGAGCTCCATTGCTTCTAAAGTGTTGTGAAGGTCATCCTCGTGAATCAGTGGGGTGAATGATGAACCCAGGAGCGCTTCGCTGGATTTCCCAAACATACTGCAGTAGGATTCATTTACAAATGTGAACTTGTTTTCCGAGTCAACTCTGACAATAAGGTCAAACTGCGATTCTACAAGGCCCCGATATCGTTTTTCACTTCCACGGAGCGCATCTTCCATATGCTTGCGCTCTGTGATATCCGTGATTGCTATGTGGCATTCTTTGCTAAGATGAGAAACAACGGCATCCAGCTGCACGTAGATTGGATTGTCTGCTTTTGCTATAAGCTGTAGTTCACAGGTTACTCTTCCGGAGCTTTGGAAAGCTGTATCGATGAAAATATTGAATATGGATTGTGAATCAGGTGCAACGAAACAACCAAAGTGTCTACCTATCAATAGGGAACGATCCACGTTAAAGAGCTGCGCTCCGGTCAGATTAACCTGGAGGATAGTATTGTTATTATCCAGTGTAAAATAACTTAACGGAGCGAAGTCGTAGAGATCGGTGTATTTTTCTAGCCACTGCTCCAGATTAGAACGGGCATGGATTAGCTGCTCATTTTGTAGTTGCAATTCAATCTGGTAGACCTGCAATTCGTGAATGAGTGTCTGAATATCAGCTTCACTTTTGTCGCGTAGTTCACTGGTACTAGTTTGTTTCAACAACTCTTCAGCTTGTTGCCTCAGATCATTATTTACTTTTTGCGTATGTCTATGGTCTCTCAACATGCTACCTCTGTTATGGTGCATATTATATCATTTTTTGGACTAAGTTATTCACATGTGCTGAGATTCGTGACAGTTCAGTTTTGTGAGAATTTAAAGTCCATTCATACTTCGATACG
Organism: Abditibacteriota bacterium; assembly: GCA_942493375.1. Classification (GTDB taxonomy): domain Bacteria; phylum Armatimonadota; class UBA5829; order UBA5829; family UBA5829. Next base: position 4,390,185 of record OW818698.1, read on the forward strand.
CGCTTTGCGCTACTCAGCACGAACGGACTTTAGGTCATTTCACAGTAGACTGAACTCTTTCCGAGTTTCTTCACTGCGTTCAGAATGACATACCTCTCAACTTTCCTACTATCTACCCTTCAAGTTTGGGAGCGAATAGAGTGAATGCTGTGCCAATGCCCGGGGCACTTGATATAGTCAATTCACCTTGTATTGTTTCAACCATAGTCTCAACAATTGAAAGTCCAATGCCAAATCCCACGGGTTTATGTTTTTTCGGGTAATCCAGCTGTGTGAATTCCTCGTAGATTGAATCCATCTTGTCCGGATTTATCCCCAATCCAGTATCTGAGACAATAATTTCTATACCCATGTTATTGCCACTCAACTTCACTGCTATTCCGCCTTTTTCAGTGAATTTAGCTGCATTTGTAAGCAGGTTAGTCAGTATTATTATTAGTTTCTGTGCGTCATATATCCCAAACTGCTGCGTATCCGGTTTTTGAAACGTTACAGATAGCCCTTTTTTTGATGCCATAGGCATCATTGTTGAGATTGCTGTATCAATTAACTGGTTAACATTGCATATCTTAGGCTGCAGCTGAAGTTTACCGCTTTTTGTGCGGGCTATTTCAAGAATTCCTGTTACAATGCTAAGCAAATGATCGGAATTACTCAGGACCTTTTTAAGCAATGATGCCTGCTCATCGCTAACCGGACCCATTGTACCTTCCAGAATCATCTGGACATAACCCATGACGGCAGTCAGCGGTGTTCTGACCTCGTGGGTGACATTGTTCAGGAACTCCTTTTGAATGTTGTAAGCTCTACGCAATTCTTCTTCTGCGTTTTTTCTAGTTGTGATATCGAACAAAATCCCATCCAATGACAATAGTTCACCATCTTCAGATATGACTGCCTGGCCTCTGTCCTGCACCCATCTAGGAGTGCCGTCTGCATGTACTATTCGATATTCAAGCAGGAATGTTCCCTTGTTTCTAATCCATTCCTGACCATGTTCATAAACTACAACTTTATCGTCAGGATAGATTATGCTTGCCATTGTGCGGACCTGGTTATCGACAAAATCCTGTGCTGGATAACCAGATATGGTTTCAATAGTGTCATTGAAGAACACCATTCTATAATCAGGAGTCGGCTTAGTACGGTATACAGCCCCAGGAATATTTGCCACGAATGCACGGAGTCTTGCCTCTGACTGAACCAAAGCTTCATGATCCATCTTACTTTTAGTGATATCACGCCCGACAGCCTGGATTTCAACTATATTGCCGTTCTCGTCAATGATTGCGCCGTCCTCCCACGCCAGCCATCGCCATCCATCCACGGTTAACGCCCGTTGTTCTACATAGCAGCGAAAAGGAGGTGTTCTCAACAATTCCATTGCAGCCATAGTCTGTGGCAGGTCATCCTCATGAACGAGTGGAGCAAATGAGGAACCTAATAGTTCCTCGCTGGTTTTACCGAACATGCTGCAATAAGCTTCATTAACGAATGTAAACTGGTTCTCTGCATTCACTCGGACAATCAGATCATATTGCGATTCGATCAGTTCCCGATATCGTTTTTCGCTCTTGCGGAGTTTATTTTCAATGTCTTTAGCTTCAGTGATGTTTTTAAGGACACTGACAACCATTAGAAGTTTATCCTCATGGAACACCGGAGACCATGAATGTGAGACCCATTTTATATTCCCAGTTTTGGTGATAATTCTATATTCTGCTCCAGCTCCGGAAAAGCCGGAAATGGCCTTGACGAACAATTCTCCCGCTGATGTACGATCATCCGGATGTACAATTATTGGAACCTTGCCCATCAGCTCATCAGGATCGTATTCGAGGAGATCGAAGCAGGAATGACTAATATATGTCAGCCTGGCATCGGGAGAGTTTATCATGATAGTATCGTGGCTGCTTTCCACGATGCATCTGAATTTTTCCTCACTCTCTCTCAGAGCTATATCTGCCAGTTTGTGGGTAGTTATATCTACTAAGTCGAGTTGGACAAGATTGGCGGAAGTATCTGAAGTGGGGACTGCTTGCCAGGAGAGTAACACCCATACAATGTCCCTATTTTTTTGCACAATACGGACAATGTGGTCTTTACCTGCTGTGCTCTCAGTGCAGGCACGGTCGAATAGTTCCTTTATAGTGATATTATCCGGATTATGAAACAATATGCCATTAATGATTTCTTCGGTTGAATAACCACACATAACAGCAGCGGATTTATTCGCGTATGTGATTATTCCGGAACGATCTGCCAGGATAACCCCGATAGGCATATGATCAAGTATGGCCTGGTATGTATCAGGATTGAGTTGAGGTGCATTTTCTTGGGATTTATTGGCTGCTACTGAGTCCATGATTGCATCCCTCTGGTGTTTTATTAATATAGACTTTACGGGACTAGTAATCCGATGTCAACTCATATATGAAATTATTGTATGTTTTATTTGGCTGATGGCTGACAATGGGGGATACAGTCACAACTCGGTGTTTAGTGCGCTCTGTTCGTGTTGAGATTGTAAAAACACGAACAGAGCGCAAGTTAGACTCACGTAAAAACATTGGATACTGACAAGTCAGGTCCTATTTGGTAACAGCTCAGTAATAATGGATCATTGTCATCCTGAGGAACGAAGGATCTGCTTTTTCCGGATAAAGCAGATCCTTCGTTCCTCAGGATGACAAATTCCAGCAACTCTGAACTGTTACTCTATTTGAGCCAGTTGGTGTGGAAGAACTCTCCTCTGGGTTTGTCCACTCTTTCGTATGTATGGGCACCGAAGTAGTCTCTTTGGGCCTGCAGAAGGTTTGCAGGTAACTTTTCGCATCTATACCCATCAAAATACGCGAGCGCAGAGCTTATGGTCGGCATTGGGATACCTGCCTGGACAGCGGCGACAACCACTCTGCGCCAAGCTGCCTGTCGGTTTGAGACCACTTCCATGAAGAACGGGTCTGTCAGCAGATTGCCCAGGTCCGGATCTCTATCGAATGCCTCTTTGATTTTGCCGAGGAATGCTGAACGGATTATGCATCCTCCCCGCCAGACTAATGCAATTCCCCCATAGTTGAGGTTCCAGCCATATGTCTTTGCTGCAGCCCTCATAAGCTGGTATCCCTGGGCATAACTGATGATCTTGCTTACATACAGGGCATCCCTGAGATCATCAATCATCTGTTTCTTGTCACCGGTGAATGAGGTTACATCACCTGTGAACATTTTAGAAGCCGCAACGCGTTCATCTTTGATTGCGGACAGGCACCTGGCGAATACTGCTTCACCTATCAGGGTTAAGGGCATGCCTTCATCAAGTGCAGCGATAGCAGTCCATTTTCCTGTGCCTTTTTGACCGGCAGTGTCCAGTATCAGATCCAAAACTGCTTTGTTGTCTTCGTCTTTGTATGCAAGTATATCGCGGGTGATTTCGATCAGGTAGCTATCGAGTTCACCTTTGTTCCACTCAGCAAAAACATCGTGCATCTTGCCGTTGGACAGTCCGAGGACATCTTTCATAAACTGATATGTTTCGCATATCATTTGCATGTCGCCATATTCGATGCCGTTGTGGACCATCTTAACGAAGTGTCCTGCTCCATTTTCCCCTATCCACTCACAGCAGGGATCTCCATCGGGAGTTTTTGCACAGATTGACTGGAAAATATCTTTGACATGCGGCCATGCTGCGGGGCTTCCACCGGGCATCATAGAGGGACCGAGTAAGGCGCCTTCTTCACCACCAGAAACACCTGTCCCTATGTAAAGCAGACCTTTACTCTCGACATAAGCAGTGCGGCGGGTGGTATCCGGGAAGTGGCTGTTGCCTCCATCTATCAGGATGTCGCCTGCTTCAAGTAGCGGGATAAGCTGATCTATAAGCTCATCAACTGCCTTGCCTGCAGGGACCATCATCATGATTTTGCGTGGCGCATCAAGCATACTGACAAGTTCAGTCAGGGTGGAGACACCTGTGATTTTCTTACCAACGGCTCTTTGGGAGATGAACTTGTCGGTTTTGTCTTGAAAGTTATCGTACCCGACTACACTGTATCCTTTGCTTTCCAGGTTCAGAGTAAGGTTTTGTCCCATTACCCCGAGTCCAATAAAACCTATGTCAGCCTTGTTCACTTGAAAATCCTCCTGCGATTTTGGATGTTAGAGGTTGGATGGTTAAGGGAAATACTTATTAACCACAGGTGTAAATGCTGCACATTTACACTGGAATACACGGAATACACGGAAAAAATACAAATCAGGCTGGATGTATGCACACGAAGTCCAATGTCAGCGCTTTAGTCTGTATAGACATTCGCCGGCTTTGGGGACGTAGAGTATGCCTTCTTCTTCCCGGTTTGCATATTCCTCTTTTATGATACTGTCAGGATCCATGTAACCCAGATTGAGTTGTTTACACCGCTCTTCGGGTATTTGAGTAGCCAGTATGACTTCGACCCTTGGTTTTTCTACCCCGTTTTCATACTTACCAATCCCACGCACATGGGTTGAGTGTGCTACTACTCCCCAGGGATAGTGTTTGAACTTGTCCCACTGAGCAACAAAGTAGTCCCGGGTATGGTATCCGATCTCATCCAGGATCTGTCCGTGTGTATATGAAACCTCATCTATATGAGGGGCATAAATAATAAGTTTGCCACCATCAGCTACAACCGGTTCCAGCTTATACATACATTTACCGGCAGTCCAGATGTCATCATACATTTGTGGTGCACACGATAAGACTGTGTGGAACGGGTGGTCCATATAGGCGATATGAAGTTTTTCGGAAAGGTCTGCTGCCTCTGACCAGGCTTCTTCGGGAGTGCCAAAGTACATTCCAGCCAGTTCATCGTGTTCTACAACCATCGCAAAACAGCTTTTTTCGGTTGGAATAAACGATGCAGCAACATCCACAATTGCCCGGACCGGAGTATATTTGCTGCCGATGATCATCGGATTTGTAATAATTGCTCCCAGCCAGTGGAAGAAGTCGATTATCTCCTGCCCGGCGACACCAGGGAACAGGTATTTGTTGCCACCTGAGAAGCCCACAACCTCGTGTGGGAACACAGGCCCAACGATCATCACGTGGTCGTATTCCATAACCAGTTTGTTAACTGCCAGATTTACGTTCATCCTGAAGCGGCCTTCGGATATTTCGGCGATTTTCTCTTCAGGTATAGTTCCGACAACGGTAAGGGAATCAGGATCTTTCCATAGGTGGTTGAAAAAGTTGGTCTTTGAAAACTTGCTGGAATGTTCATCAGGTGTTATACCGACCAGCTTATATATCTGTTGATCTGTCATTGGAGGATGAGTACCAAGCGCTATCAGGACATCAAGGGCTTTCGTTTTTTTTGCCAGAAGATCATAAAGTGTTCGGAACATAAGTGGAATTGGCGCAGTGCGGGTATGATCCGGGAAAATAAGAAGAATTTTCTTATCTTTAAGGTCTGCGGATTCCACACCAGCAGCAACTAGATTTCTTATCTCTGCTTCCGACAAAAAACGGTCAGTAAAACCCTTTCCGATAGCCATTAAATCACTCCCAACAATTGTGCAAATCGTGCTCAAATATTATACCTCTAACGTTTAACCAAAAGCAATTTTCAAGACCGTACAGCTTTGTAAATATCTTCTGAAACTCTGACCTAGTAATGGGCAGTTCTATGGAAGGAGAATGTATAGATTACATAAATGGGAGCAGCTATTGCGTTTCTTTCGTTATTAACGTGATTTATTTGGGTAATGTAATTAAGTAGTACGTTGGACGCCCTGCGACGAATATCGGAAGGGGGGTGATAATATGGATAAGAGAGCATACAAATCAGCTGTAATGATTATTGACAATAAAGCAATATTTCATAATAAATCCCATGCTTCACGTTATACTTCATTCAATGAAAATGAAGTAAGTGATTTGCGTGTGATATCAGATATTCGTGAAAATGCGATAAGATTTGCAAAATTGGCTGGTGTAAAAACAAATGATCTCGCTGACATTCAAATCGCCCTAGGTGAAGCTTTAGCTAATGCTATAAAGCATGGTTCTCCAATTATGGGAGTTAGTAGAATAGGATTGGGTTGCAATATCGTAGACGGCAATTTTGTGGCAGTAGTCAGTGATGAAGGTAATCCGTTTGACGAGAGAACCGTTCCGGATCCAAGTTTTGATTCATGCCCGGAATGCGGTTTGGGTATATATTTGATGAGGCAGGTTATGGATAATGTCGAGTTTTCTCACAGTGGTCTCGGTAACCAGGTGAAACTTGTCAAGAAGCTTGCAAAATCTGGATAACTATAAATGATTTGAGATACGGGCGAACTTGATGTCGCCCGTATTTTGCGTTTACTTAAGGCTTTTGAGTATTTTGATCAATGCTTCCGTGGATTCAATGCCCACAACCCTGGCTTTCTCCACTTCCTTGCCTGACTTATCTATAAACACAAGGGTCGGCAGTCCGACTACACCCCATTTTTCCAGTATCGCTGCCATTTTCTGGTCATCCTTATTTGTATAATCGGCTCTCAGGATGATGATTCCTTTGGTGGCTTCGATGAACTCAGGATCTTTGAAAGTGCCATTTTCATATTCCTGGCAAACACCGCACCAGTCAGCATAGAAGTCTATAAATACCGGTACTCCAATATCCGCTGCATTCTTCAAGGCAGCCTCTGAATACGGAGTCCATTGTATTTTGGTATCTGCATCTGCACCTTTGCGCTGCACAGGAAGAGCCATAAAGATACCAAGGACAATAAGCAGAGTTCCTAATGTTGTGAATATGGTTTTTAGTCTGGTGGTACTATGAAGAGTCTTGTCGAGGAAGCCCAGCCATATTCCAGCTGCAGCAATGATAGCCGGGATCAGATATTTGGATATGCTGTCATTCAACAACGGACCTGCAAAGTAGGCTGCAACAGCCAGAAGCAGGAAACCGGCTATTCTATTTACAGCAGTCATCCATATGCCTGGAGCCGGCAATCTGGCGGCAAATATAGCTAGAATAAACAGCGGAGTTCCCATTCCCAGAGCTACAAAGAAAAACGAACTAAACCCTACCACAACACTCTGGCTTTTAGCTACGAAAGTCAGCAGCGCAAGTAAGACCGGAGCTACACAGGGACCAGCTACAAGGCCAAATACAAGGCCCATCAACAGTGCACCGGCTACTCCACCACGAGCAGTGGCCTGGTTTGAAAGTGCAGCTGGTGGACGGATTTCATATAGCCCAAACATAGAAAGAGCTAATGCTACGAGTAATAGTGATATTCCACCGACTACCCAGGGATTCTGCATTATCCCACCGAACAAGCTTCCAGTGAGGGCGGATATAGTGCCGAATATAGAGTAGGTGATCGCAATACCGAGTACATAGAGGCCAGCAAGAAAGGCAGATTTTCGTCCTCCATAACCTTTCTGAGATCCGAAATAACCCAGAGTGACCCCTATCATTGGATATACACATGGCGTCAGCGCTAACCCGAGACCTACAACATACAGGCTGAGCAGCCTTACAATTGTGCTCGAGTTTTCCAGCTGCCTGCCAAGGAAATCCTGGCTTGGTGCAGACTGGGCGTATGCTATTGCGGATACGCCCAATACCAAAATTGAAGTAAACAATGTTACATAGAATATGTTTCTGCTTTGATTGGACTTCAAGAATAATACTCCTTACACGGGCTGACCGGTCTGTCCCATTATTCGTTTATAGTTGTGATCTATAGCCCCATCTTTGGGGAACTCTTTTTTTAACTGGGTCCAGATTTCCTTTGCTTCATCAATTTTACCCAGTTTTTCCAGACAATGCGCATAGGACTTGCGGATCTGCGTGCCTCCACCAAGCTCTACTGCTCTTTTAAGAGGCCATTCTGCTAATGCCCATCGTTTACTACGTGTGTAGTAGTTACCGAGTTCACTGAATGCTTCAGAACTTTTGGGATTATCAGCTATACACCGGTTCATAGTCTGAATGGCTCTGGAGTCCTGACCATCGCTCCATTGCAGCCAGGCAATCACTGAGTATGACTCAACATCACTTGGATCCAGAAATACTGCTGCTTCGAGGCATCTGTTTACCTGGTTGTAGTTGCCTTTATGCCACCAGTAGTCTGACTCTTTGGCCATTAGGCCTGAAGCTTGAAACCACATATCTCCAGGTTTTGCAGCAATTTTCTTATTAGCTACCTTACCGGGTTTTACAGTTGGATAACGGGTGTATGTTGTATTAGCTGCCCGGGTTATTATGTCAGCAACCATAGGAGGCTGGTTTTTCTTTCGTTCCAGTAATATGGAACGAGCATACTTGGAGTGCAGGTTCCACAGTGCGTGGACTGCGTATACTCTGACCCAGGGTTGTGAATCATCAAATAAACGGGAGATCACGGAGATACCGGATCCATCCTCCATCTCACCGAGAGCCACAGCTGCCTGCATGCGGACACTCGGTTCGGGATCCTGCAGCAGCTTCCGGAGTGTTTTAATAGCTTTTTTGTCTCCGATCTGACCCAGCAGAAACGCCGCTTTGGCTCGATTTGCGGCATTTTTGGATGTGCAGACTGGCAGCAGATACCCAGCGGCACCGGTATCGCCTCTGAACATTGTTAATGGCGCCCAGGACGGTCGGTATGACTTGGCTGCTAACAGATCTATATCATCAACTGCAGGTTTACGTTTTTTAGTATCAGCCATCGGAGGCCGCATACCAGGGGGACGCATGTTGGGCATTCCTGGCGGCATTCCGGGCATACCGGGTGGCGGCGGTTGTTTGATAGTATCAGCAGAGTTACTTTCGGGATCCTTTTGCTCATCACAGTATGCCTGGGAAGGCATAATGAGCGACACGATGCAGAGCCCAAAAACGAGTCCAAACAGTATGTGAATCCGATCTTTCAAAGTCACTGTGTTTTACCCCTGTCTGATGTGATGCAGTGCATATATGCAGTAGTTCTCCAATTCTACCACAAAACGAAGGAAGAATAACCTGTCCCGAAATATTGCACAGAGACGCAAAAAAGAATCATCCGCAGATTTCGCAGATTTTCGCAGATTTCCAGAAAAGAGAACCGCTAAATGCGCGAAACACGCGAAAAGGAAGGGGTCATTATTGGTAATATGTTAAATGCAACATTGGGGCAGGTGTTGTGCCCGCCCCAATTGGTATGCTTTGAATAATCGTTTGGTGTAACGAGTTTACTTGAACTTGCCTACTCTTCCGCAGATGTCTGCCTGGAAGCGCTGTATGTATCCGAGAATATAGGCTTCGGGATCCAGGTTGTCATCTTCAATCAGTGGGGTTAAATCCATGCCGAAGTTGATTCCGGTTGAAGCATCGGTGCCGTGGGATGCATGGTATGTGGCGTTTGCTCTTCTGCGGCCAACTGAAGCCAGGTCGTAGCGCTTGCCACCGCATATCTGGGAATCGAACACACCCAGCAAGGCCATTGATACGTTTTCGTGAGCTGCGACATCGAAGACTACTTTATCGTCGTCATTAACCCAGTCCAGACCTCTCCATACTTCACAGCCATATACTTTACTGGGTCTGTCTGCTTTATCGAGAGTTCGGATAGCTGCGATAGTCCGCAGAGCCACAGACACATGGGTGTCGTGCTTATCGGCAAGGTTGTGGGTGTAGATGAACTCAGGTTTTGCAGTTTTGATAAGTTTGGCCAGCTCTGCAACAAGCTCGGGATTTTTGGCGTCTTTGACTTCGCTGCTGGTATATTCAAGTAGCGCCTGAGCTGAATACTCCCCAACAAATGCTGCCTTTTTCTGCTCCAGCCTGCGGACTTCCTTCATCATGTCGTCAGTGTAGCTGGCATAGAGATCGTCTCTCGGGCTTCCAGCGCCGTCGGTGACAACAACACCGGTAAACCACTTATCCTTCAGACCAAAGCATTCCAGAGCGCCGTGGGCTGCCATTATCTCTATGTCGTCCTGGTGGGCAGAGATAGCCATGTGTGTAGTTCTTGTTATGGCATCTGCTACCGGAACTGAATCGGGAACAAAAATCTGTGCTTCATTTTTTGTCAGTTTCATAATATTTCCTCGCAAAAAACTGTGTTGTAGGTTTTATTTAGTAATCCTGGGAAGGCTGGCTGCGGCTACTGCCTGGCCTACTCTTCTGGTCTTTTCATCAGGAAGATGCATTGAGATTGTCTCGAACTTCTCCGGGAACTCTGTGGCTAAAACCTCGCGGGCCTTGTCCAGTATCATGTTGCCGCCGCGTCCTGAGGTTACTCTGCCGAGGATCAGCGCATGCTTGATATCGTAGAAATCGGAGTAGTGGGCAATACCGTATCCCATGTATATCCCGATAGTATCCCAGATGTTGAGCGCTCTCTGGTCGTCGCTTTCAAGGAAGTCCTGGACACCCTTAAGCTTGGCAGCAAGAGTTGATGATTCATCCAGTGGTATTCCAGCTTCAGGAGCGAGGCGGAAGACAGCCTGCTGGGAGAAATAGAGAGCTCCACAGCCCTTGTCACCGGACCATTCGTCCACAGGACCATCGGCATATGCGTCAACAGGACAGAAAGCCAGTTCGTTCAGCCAGGAAGTTATCTCTCCGCTGGTATTTACATATCCACCGGCTTCACTGGATCCAAGAGCTATACCCAGAACACCATTGTCTTCCAATGACATGGCACCGGCTAATGCTGTTACTTCACCATCGTTCACGACCTCAAAAGGAATACCGCCCCATTCTTCTTTTAGTCTGATGAACATGGTTGCGATGGTGTTTTCGAAGATATCTTTAGGAACGCCGCGGAATAGTGATGCCACGCGCGGTCTGTTGTCGATATAAACTCCGGCGCTGCTTCCACCGATGGCATCTACTCTAGGCATGTGAGATGCTGCAGTTTTCAGGGCAGCGTTGATTTCGTTGTAGTGATAGTTGGGGTCTGTTGCATTTCTAGGATCCCAGACTACCTCTTCTGTGTAAACGTCCTTGCCGTCGATGACAGCGGATACTTTGCGGTCACTGGCTCCAAGGTCAAACCCTATCCTGCAGCCGTCCAGATTGCCCCCCAGAGGCCTTGTAGACTCTTTCTCAGCTGGTATCTGGTCTTCGGTCACATGGACTACAGTAAAGTGGTTTTCGTAGACGCTTCCCATGAAATCTGCATCAAATGCACGGGCTCCTTCAGCGGAGTAGGTGTGCTTGAGATACTCATAGACTGATGTAGGTCCGCAGACCCAGACTTTCCAGCCGCCCTTTTGCCAGAGCAGCATTTTAATCAGTCTGTCTGCAAATGCCAGGTTGAAGTTGCTGTTGGGATGGGATTCGTTCAGGCATACAGTCCTGCAGATGGAAATCATCCCGTTATCTCGTTCCAGTCCAATTATAAGAGGCACTCCGGCGCCTGATTCTTCTATTAACTTGAAGAAAGCACGGTTTGCCAGAGCAATCGGTGCGAACTCCTTGTAAAGAGGAGGGACAATGGCCGGTTTTGCCAATTCATGTATGTATTTCAAAATGGTCCTCCAAATGTCTTTTGGGTAGATGGGATGTGCCCGGCGACCAACCGGGAAAAGCCCTTTTTCTACCATGCCATGGTAGCCTCGACAATTTGGCTTGTCAAGAATATGCGGAGTGGGAAGGATTATCAACCACGGAATATACGGAATACACGGAAGGGAATTCGGATATACGTTGTGCAAAATCATGAGCAGGCTGGAAGCCTGCATCACAATTTGGTAAACTGTATTTTTACAACTATGTTTTTGGTGGTGGATGGGGAGTTAATAATGAACAGTTTTAAGCTTGGGTGTGGAGATAAGGTTGATATAGCGGCTGATTTTGGGTGTAATTTGTTTTCATGGGTTGTGGATGGAAAGGAAGTGTTGTTTTCTCCTGAGAGATTTGGTGAGACAATTGATCAGTTTTACCACGGTGGAAACCCGATACTTTTCCCATCTGTTGGCAGAACTTGGGACTGTTCTGGGCCAGAGCCTCTTCAGGACATTTACCAGGTGTATGGACTGAAGACCAAGCACAGCATGCCTATCCACGGGATACTCACCCTGACTGAATGGAACCAGATTGAGTGTGATGAAACCCCTGAGTCTGTTCGAGTGGTGTATAAATTGACTATTCCGGAGATTGTTAAGGAGCTGAGCTTCCCATTTGATCTTGAAATGCTCCAGACATATGAGATTGAACCCGGTGCGATCAAGATGACTACCAATATTACCAACCAAGGGGATAAACCAGCTCCATTTGCATTTGGGTATCATCCTTATTTCGCGTTACCTGATGCTAATAGGCAGGATGTAACTTTATCTCTGCCAAGCAGCACGCGTCTCTCACTTGAACCGAAACTCCTAGTGCCAACAGGAGAGACCGAGCAGACACCAGCGGAGTTTCAGCTTGAGCCTGGACTAGATTATGACTGCGTGTATAGTAATCTGACCGGGACGCGAGCGACTCTTAGTATCGGGCAACTTAGGAGGCAGGTCCATATCGATTTTGAAGAAGATATCGAGAACCTGGTGATATATGCTGGATCCGGAACCTCTGCTGTGTGTGTGGAACCCTGGACCAAAGGATTTGCTGGCTATTCTAAGCTTTCCAAAGAAGGTTGGGAAGAGTCTGGTGTGTTTAATGTGCTTCAACCCAGCGAAGAACGTGTTTTGAGAGTTCAGTATAGTGTGGAAGATAGCTGAATGGTTGTGGGAATGCAGGCTGGAAGCCTGCACCACAATTTGGTGGTTCTAAATTAATCTCTTTCGGGTGTAATTGTAGATTACACCCGAACAGGATAATTTGACGGGTTTCGTGCGACCGCAGAGGGATCGCCCCTACTATCGTTATTGGATAGCTATGCCACGTTGCGGTTTTGTTTGTCTTCGGCGGATTGTTGCAGTATGATTTTGAACTTGTCTGCTGTGACAGGTTTGCCGGTTAGATAGCCTTGGATTTCATCACAATCAATCGCTTTCATGTAGTCATACTGCTCAGTCGTTTCTACGCCCTCTGCTACTACGGTCATGCCTAGGTTGTGTGCCATTGCCATTATTGCACAGCAGATGGACGCATCTTCCGGATTTATGTGTACGTCTTTGATGAATGAGCGATCTATTTTAACTGCATCTATCGGGAACCGTTTTAAATAACTCAGGGATGAGTAACCAGTCCCGAAATCGTCTATTGATATTCTCAAGCCCATTTCCTTCAACTTTTCAAGTGCCTCAATGGCTTCTTCAGGATGATCCATCAGAGCACCCTCTGTTATTTCGACTTCAAGGAATGATATTGGCATATCCGGATTGTCCATTATGCTTTGGAATGCTGCCAGCAATATATCGGTCTGCTGGAATTGTCTTGGTGAGACATTGACAGATACGCAGACAGGAGGCAGTCCGGCCTTTTGCCATTCATAGTTTTGTCTTGCAGCTTCATTTATCACCCACTGTCCTATCTGGACAATCAGTCCAGTCTCTTCAGCCATCGGTATAAAATCTGCTGGTGGAACTAAACCTGCTTCGGGATGATTCCAACGCAATAGAGCTTCTGCACCAATTAGTTCACCGGAACGAGTATTGATTCTGGGTTGGTAGTGCAGGACAAATTCTTGCCGGTCAAGCGCACCTCTCAAGCCATATTCGAGTTTTAGACGTTCCATTGCCCTTGTGTTCATAGTCTCAGAATATAGCAGGGAGGTGTTTCGCCCCTGTTCTTTAGCCCTATACATTGCGGTATCTGCATTCATAATCAAGGTGCGTGAGTCCGTACCGCTCTCAGGATACATACTTATACCTATACTGGCAGAGATGATGACCTCGTGATTATCCAGGACAAAAGCACGCGAGAGTTCATTCTGGATTCTATCTGCCACACTGAATACATCGTGCTGGCTTCTGACATCATTCACAATGACTGTAAACTCGTCACCCCCCATTCTGGCCAGGATGTCAGATTCACGGAGACTGTTTTTAAAACGTTCAGCTGATTCCTTTAGCAGTGCGTCTCCCATATTGTGCCCAAGGGTATCGTTTATATTCTTAAACCTGTCCAGGTCAATAAATAATACTGCCAGTCTTTTTTGCGATGTATGGGCTATCATGAGGCTATGGTTGAGCCTATCATTGAACATCAGGCGATTTGGCAGACCAGTCAGGTTGTCGTGGTGGGCCAGATGGTCCAGTTGTTCTTCATAGCTCTTACGGTCGGTTACGTTTCGTTTGATGGCAATGAAGCATTCTATTACATCCTGGTCGTTCTTTACCGGGGTGATATTCATATCATCTACATAGAGTGTTTTGTCTTTTCGTTTGTTTACTACTTCTCCACTCCAGATTCGTCCAGCTTTTATTGTAAGCCACATATTCTCATAGAAAGCGAGATCGTGTCTCCCTGAACTGAGAATATTTGGTTTGTGACCTAATACCTCTTCTGCAGAATAACCGGTTTCTGTTTCAAATGAACGGTTGACGAAAGTTATACAGCCTTCAGTATCCGTGATTACAATCTGATCACTGGCTGCATTAACTGCCGTATTTTGCATTCGTTCAACGGCCTGCTGAGTTTTTCTTTCAGTTATATCACTGAAGTTGATAACAACACCCCGTATGTTGGTGTCATCCAGCATATTTCTGCCTATGCCTTCGATCCAGATAAAAGAGCCATCGTGCCTGCAAGCACGCGCTTCCCAATAGATTTCCTCACCGGGATGTTCCAGTCCATATTCGAATCTTCTGCGCAACATATCTGCATATTTTGATTCCAGATAGATAAAAGCATTGCTATACATGACATTTTCTATACTGTATCCCATTATTCTTTCTACAGAGGAACTGGAGTAGAGAATCGTTCCGTTTTGATCTACAATCCAAATTACATCTGAGCTGTTTTGTACCAGGCTGCGGAAACGTCTCTCGCTTTGAGCGAGTTCGATTTCGACTTGTTTTCGCCAGGTTGTATCCAGGATTATACTTGAGCAGAGTTTTCGACCGCCGATTTCGATTAGTCCCAGGGATATATGGACATCGACTATGTGGTTATCTTTTGCCAACATTCGGGTATCAATATCTGCCCGTTCGCCAACCGGTAAATCCCACAGTTGAAGTGCATTATATTTATCTTTCATGTCCTCGTGGTGCATATAAACAGGCATCACCGCGAATTCTTCTCTGGTATATCCTAACATTGTGTGTGCTATCTCGTTGAATTCTATCGGAATACCTGTTTCAACATCCACAAGACAGACACCATTAGGGCTCTCATCGAATAGTGTGCGATATCGCAACTCTGCATCTCTAATTTTGCTTTGTGTTTCGTATTGTTCACTGACATCGCGAAACACTAATACAGCTCCTACCATAACTCCATTTTCATCTCTGATGGGGGCGCAACTATCTGCAATACTGCACCGATCGCCATTCCTTGAAATGATGGATGTATGGTTAGCTAATTCAACAATCTCGCCTGTACGAAGGACTTTGTCTACCGGGTTCTCAGCCGACTCGCCATTGTGATCGTTGATAATATTGAAGACCTGACTTAGTGGTAGTCCAATTGCTTCTGATTCACTCCAACCAGTGAGTTTTTGGGCTACAGTGTTTATTAGGGTCAGATAACCATTGTTATCCGTGGCGATGACTGCATCACCTATGGATTGGAGTGTAATCTGCAACCTGTTCTTTTCCAGAGCCAGATCAGTTTCCATTGCTCGTATTTCTGTGATATCTCCTATTGTACCAATGATCCCTACATATTCACCGCTGGAGTCACAGAATAGAGCCTTGTTAAATATGACATCGCGTAGGTCGCCTGCAGCATTAACTATGTGCGATTCGTATACCTGTTTGCCTCCAGTTCTGCATAGACTGAGATCAGATTCGTGATATTTCCGAGCAAGCTCAGACGGGGTTATATCAAATACAGTTGAGCCAATGACTTTATCGGCAGGTATACCCGAAATATCTTCGAACGCTTTATTACATCCCAAATATATACCATCAATTGTCTTATAGAATACTGGTGATGGAATACTGTCGATGAGTGTTTGTAAAAATAGAGAATGATCAAGTGCTTCCTTTTCATCATTCTTTGCTCTGAGCATCGATTCTTCTATCTGTATGGCAGCATCATTCTGTATGAAGAATATTAAAGTAGAAGCGATTATAAGTATGCATACCAGCATTGCGATTGCCAGCGCTGGTATGCGTCTTACAGCTACCAGCGATGTTGCTACCTGCCTGCTATAATCTATTCCCAACAGTGCTACAACACGATGGGTTGAGCTGTCTTTGACAGGAACCAGTGCGGATACCCATGAACCCCATCGATCTGTTGTTTCCTCGGTTACAGATCGTCTGGAAGTGAATACTGATTTTAGTTTTTGACTAGCTTCAAGGTATGGATCTCCTGGCTGCGAAATGTCAGAGTCAAGGTCATCACTCCAGTCTGCAAAGAAAAAAATATGATTATTGCTGGACCCCATAAGGTATGCATATGATGCTGTGCTGTTTGCTGCTATGATATGCTTCAAGTGAGTGAGAACATGATTGTAGTTTTGGTTGTGGATAGTGTAGTGTCTGCCTGACATTTTTGCGAATGGTATATTATCGAATGCAGTAACAGCGGTTAGGGTATTCCGGAGAATCGTAGCTTTGAATTCCTTCATAGCGGATTCCGATAGATAACGTGCTCCATATCCTCCAGCTATTACAACTAATACAAGCAGTACTCCGCAAGTACGCAGAATATGTATGTTTTTGTGAGTATTCGGGCATTCTAATACACTACTATTGTGTAATATTATAATTGAATACAACATAGCGAAAGCTATGATTGCTTGAGTTGAGGCAATAATGTAAGGGAGTATTTCGCTGGCTTGAACAAAAAACTCTATACCGTGGGCTAAATAGAATGCAGAAACAATGGCCCCCAGCAAGAATTGGCTGCGCCGGTTTGTCTTGTTGAGTCTATCGGTATTAATCAGTATTACTGAGACAGAACTGAATGTAGTTGCCAGTCCATACACTCCGACTAGAGCAAACGGCAGTTTCCATGCACCAGCTATAAGTGCACTGATAGATATGGCTATACCTAAAGCCGAAGGCAGGAGATCTAATAAGTATAGTTGTCGGTGCTTGCAGATAGTCAGCAGGGCAAATGCGAGAAGAGCAGTGAAGCAGCAGGCCAGTATTGTGAGATTAGCGGTGTTAAGTATAATATTCGACGGGAAAGCCGGCGTTATTATTTCAAAGCATTGCTTGATGCCGGCAAGAAATGCAAACAATGAAAAACAGGCCCAGTTAATATTATCCTGTTTGCGACGTCCCAAAATGTAAGCAAATGCTGAGACGCAGAAATACGCAAGTCCTGCAATAAGATTAATGAGATCGTAATATTCAAATATGGCGGTCATCTGGATTTCTACAACCTTATGATTGCTTTCGTAGTATTCTAGCCCGCATTATTTACCAAGCTTCGCTTTTGCCTGGTAGTAAAGAGAGATATGTCCTAGTTTATAATAATCAAGAAAACTACGATATCACATGGGAATTATCGGTATTAAAGTACAAACTCCTTATCTCATGTACGTTAAGTATATATACTTAAATATTTGACTGCTTGAATATATACAGATTTGTTTATTGATAACCAGGTATTCTATAATGAACCAAGATGGTTGAGTCTACGTATTGATATTAATGCTGTAAAATATGAGTATTTATAATCTGATGTAAACAAACTAAGATTAGAAAACAAGTAAGCAGGGAACCATCATGTAAAGAACGCATGCAATCTGATTGATATAGTCGCCTTTGTTTTGGCACTGGAGGCAAATTAACAAGCTTGTATGCAACTGTAGCTCCAGGTAGAGAGCACAAAATTAGAATGAAAGGAATTACAAATGCAAAAGATCTCCCGAATCCTTTTCACACTAATAATAGCATTAGGAATCACTGCTCCGATGGCTATTCCAGCAGTCAGTTGCCCCGGCAGCGGAGGTAAATCCAGCTGTGGTCGGACTATTAAGGCTGCAACTCCCAAGAAGGTCTGTCCCAAAAATACAAAGAAGACCTGCACAGGCAGCTGTCCTGCAAAGTGTAAATAGTCTATATTCAACAGAAACAAAATGTGGCCCTGGTATATCCGATGGATTTTTATAACTTGCTTATATCAGGGCCATCTAAATTCCCCTTTCCAGCTATATTCTATGCAGGTTTGAGATACATTCTACTATTATGTCCGGTTAATGCCGCTTTGACTGTGTTTTAACATCAAGACACTTGTATAACGAACCCCAAACGTAATCGGCATATCATAGTATTTATTAATGCAGTACAAAATTGGGTTTGACAATGCTTGTTTGTTAGCTTACAATACGAACATCAATATCTACAGGTGTGTGTTTAAATTTGGGCATTACAATAATCGACATAGCTGAGAAGTCAGGTGTCTCCAGGGGCACAGTAGACCGAGTCATTAACAACCGGGGTAGGGTATCACCCGTAAAACGCGATGCGGTCCTGGCTGCAGTAAATGAACTTGGTTACAAACCCAACCTTATTGCAAGGGCATTAGTTACCGGCAAAACAGGGATATATGGACTGACTATACCTGATTTGCAGCATTATATATTCTCTGAAGTATTGGGTTGTGTATATGATTCCGTGCTGGAAAAAGGATATTCATTACTGACTAAATCTGTGGCCGGTATGAGGCTTGGGGCTTTGCACCTGGAAGAAATAGCTCTCTGGCCTGTGGATGGAATAATAGGGTGGGACTGTATAGCCTGGCTTCCCGGATATCTGGAGTCTGATCCAGCTAACAGAAAACCGGTAGTCAGCGTCGGTGGTTATACGATACCTGACGTAGATACCGTAAGAATTGACTTCATAGATGCGATTCAAGAGGGTATGCAGTATATATATGACAAAGGCGCCAGGCGTATAGTACTGTTCAATTGTCAATGGAGTCATGTCGTAGGAGATCCTCACTATGACGGCTACATAAGTTTTATGGACAGTGTAGGACTGGAGTGTGAGTTTATTATCGTGCCACCGGAAATGTTGAATACCAGATCGACATTCCGTAAAGTGATATACGATTATACGCTCGAACATGGATGTCCGGATGCCATGATATGCTATAACGATACAGCAGCAGTAGCAGCGAGGGCTGCTATGCGAGATGTGGATTTAGAGGCCTCGGCAAAAACATTACTTATAGGATTTGACGGTACAGTTGAGACTGAGTACCAGTATCCCCCAATATCTGTAGTCAAAAATCCGGTTGCTGAAGTGAGTCATATTGCTGCGGATGTTTTAGAAGCCCGGTTAGCGAATCCTAATGCTCCATTAATTCACGAAGTCATTAAAGCCCGGTTCATCGGTCGCTGAGTACAGTTCAGAGTTGCGTGAATTTGTCATCATGAGGAACGAAGGATCTGCTTTTTTTATATGAAAAGCAGATCCTTCGTTCCTCATGATGACAAAACTCCCATATTTATTCTACAGATACCAGTTTTATTTTGAAGTGGAGGGTGGAGTTTGGTGGGATCTCACCCATGTCATCTTCACCATAACCCAGGTCCGGAGGAATTGTTATATCTCGTACGCCTCCGACTTTCATCCCCAAAACTCCCTGATCCATTCCGGGTATTACCTGTCCAACCCCTACTGTGAATGGCAGAGGTTCGTTATTGTGGCGGCTGGTAGCATCGAAAACTTTGCCATCATCCAGCTTACCGGTGTATTCGATTTTTACATTACTGTTTGCAACTGCTTCAGCCCCCGTTCCAATTTTGATATCCGTTATTTTGAGTCCTGCAGGGAGGGCCGCATTTTCCGGAGTTGTAAGCGCTGTGGGCATTGTAGCCGCAGGTGGTGTGGAAACCTCTTCCTTTTTGCCACACCCACCTGCAAGCAGGACGATGCAAAGGATTGAAATTGCGATTAGTAGTTTTGTCTGATTCATATTGATCCTCCATATTTGTGATTTAACTATTCTTCCTGATATCCGTTTGAAAGTATTCCCCTGAAAACAGGTCGTTCCAGGCTTTTTATCCAACCGGTAAAACGTCCGGCTTCATTGCGGTCGTCGGATGCAGCGACGGCTTCGTTCATCTGGAACATTTTAGCATCTATATTGTCGGCGTAGTGCAGAAGCATCGCTTCCATACATTTAGGTAAGACCGGTGAACCGTATAAATACTCTCCATGGTGCGACAGGATTATGTGTTCCAGCAGTTGGGCGGTAAGTTCATCCAATCCTTTGATTCCCACAGCGTATTCACGGACCATCGCTGCTCCTATGAATAGATGTCCAACAAGATTGCCTTCTTCGGAGTATTCTACTGCTGGTCCGACCCAGCCCATCTCTTTTGTCTTACCAATGTCATGAAGCAGCGCTCCTGCTATCAGCAGGTCACGATCAATCCTTGGGTAGAATCCACACAGTGCATCACAGTTGCGGGCGACAGATACGGTGTGCTCAAGCAGTCCTCCTACATATGCATGGTGCATAGCTTTGCCTGCCGGTGCGGCCAGGAACAGTTTTCTGATATCCGGGGCACCCAGTATCATCTCCACAAGCTTTCTGAGTTCACTGCGTTTGATGGAACGAATTAGTTCGTCCATTTCGAACTCAAGATCCGCTGAGCTATTGGGACCAACAGGCATAAAGTCAGCCGGATCCATGCCTTCAGTGCATCGCTGCATATACTCAACAGTAACTTGAACTTTGTCCTGGTATGTGCTTACACCGCCGGTTACGATGGCGTATGTCTTTTCCAGGCTGTCTGCGAGTTCTTCGGCAGTCATGTCCCAGCAGACTGCTTCAACTTCACCTGTTCTATCCATGAGCTTCAAGCGCAGGTAATCTTTTCCATTTTTAGTGCGAGCTGGATTCCAGGAAGAGATATAGAAAATCTCCTTCATCCTGGTCCCAGATTTTAGATCGGCAATGTAGTATGTTTTTGGCATATTGCTCCCTATTTTCCTATACAGAATTGTGCGAATATGCTTTCCAGCACATCCTCGCCAACTGTTTCTCCAGTAATTAATCCCACCTGTCTACGGGCATCTACAATGTCTATGCAGAGTAAATCCAGCGGGTGTCCCTGATCCATTCCCTGCTGAACTCGCGCAAGTGCAGTACTACTGCCAATAATGGCTTGGTGATGCCTGGTGTTGGTAACTACCACACTTTCAATTGCAAGACCTGCAACCAGTTTGTCGTATATCTGAGATTCCAGGTCTTCAATACCGGTCTCAGCAGCAGCACTGACGGTAACGACAGGGATACCTGTCCCGATCAGTGACTCTACCAGTTTTCTGCAAGCAATAGCGCTGCCTTCACAAGCGATATCTGTTTTATTGATTACAAGGATACACCTGTCGGGTTCAGACCGCAAGACGGCTTCTACATCGCTGTTTTCAGG
This sequence comes from Abditibacteriota bacterium, assembly GCA_942493375.1. GTDB lineage: Bacteria > Armatimonadota > UBA5829 > UBA5829 > UBA5829. The sequence continues at coordinate 4,411,590 of OW818698.1, forward strand.
CATCCTGGATGCGTCCATAACAAGTAAGACTAAGTCTGCCTGGCTGATAGTATTAATTGCCATATCAAGCCCTGCGGATTCGACCGGGTCATTTGTATCTCGAATGCCTGCGGTATCGATAGCTGTAACAGGAATCCCTCTTATCTCAAGGCCTTCCTCAATCAGGTCACGGGTGGTACCCGGGATCGGTGTGACTATTGCTCTTTCTCTCTTCAGAAGGGCATTTAACAGGCTGGATTTACCAACATTGACGCTTCCGCAGATGACAACCCGTGCACCTTCTCGAAGAATCTTACCACCCCGAAAAGTAGACTCCAGGGAATCAAGCTCACTTTTGCACGATGCAATCTGTTCCAGAACCCATGTTGAATCCGGTTCATCTACATCATCCGGAAAGTCTATGGAAGCTTCAATACTAGCCAGTAATCCAAGCAGGTGTTTGTCTACTTGAGCAAGCCTGCGTGACAATCCACCGTGCAACTGGTTGAGTGCGGAGCGACGCGAGCCTTCTGTCCGGGAACGGATGAGGTCATTGACAGCTTCGGCCTGTGATAGATCCAGCTTGCCATTAAGATATGCGCGCTTTGTGAACTCTCCTGGTTCTGCCAACCGAGATCCACATGCTAAAACTGCATTCAATACACTCTTCAAGACCGGGATGCTGCCGTGACATGATATCTCTACTACATTCTCTCCGGTATAACTTGCCGGTGCATGGAACGTAGTAATAATTGCGTCATCCAGTTCAATGCTGGAGGCAGGATTGATGAGTATTGAATATACAGCTGAATGGTCCAGTAGATCTGCTGGTTTCTTATGGGTAAGGGTAGATGCAATGGTAATCGATAGGGGACCGCTTATGCGGATAACACCTATGGAGCCTGATCCGATCGGTGTGGCGATTGCTGCAATTGTATCTATTAAGAGCATAGGGTGAAGTTGCCAAAGCCGGATACACCTTAATCCGAGATGCGGATCGGTGTATCCGGCCAAAAATTATTATCTCTTGGGTGAGATAACTACGTGTCTGTCGTCTCCAAAACCTTCGGAGTATGTGTAGACATCAGGATGGTCAACAAGAGTCATATGTATAATACGTCGATCTCTTGCAGGCTGAGGATCAAGAACGGCTTCTCTCTGCTGTTGTTTGACGGCTTCAGCATATTCAAGTGCTTTCTTTTCCAGCATCTTGTTATGTCTCTCACGATATCCTTCGGCATCCAGGACTATACGAGCTTCAGAGTTTGCTTTTTTAGAGGCAGCTATCTGCAGCAGGTACTGGAGTGCGTCAAGAGTCTGACCGTGTTTACCAATGAGTATAGCGAGATCCGTGCCGATGATGTCTATATGTATATATTCAGAATCGACTGATTTAAGTGCAGGTTTTGCATCCAACCCCATAGCTGGTAGTATCTCAGCCAACACTTCCATAGCAGCCTGAGCATACTCATTGCTGTTTGCCGGAGATTGCTCAGGAGCCGTTTCAGAGACCTCGACTACTACGGGAGCAGGCTGGGGTTCGGGGATCGTCTCAATAGCCCATGCTTTAATAATTGTGGGTATCTGACCAAGGCCCATAAATCCCTTGCTGCCCTCTTCAATGATCTCATGGTTTACCTGGTCTTTGGAGACGCCTAGTTCCAGTGCAGCCGCTTCCAGAGCCTCCTCCAAAGTGCGTCCGCTAACTTCAACTGTATTCAACTGATATGCCTCCTCGAAAATGGTCTGTTTGATTTACAACATATGCTTCGGAGACCTTGACCACAAGTCCGAAACAATATTTAAATATGATCAACAACAAGACTATCTTGCAGTTGATCATAAAATATTCGTTTATGGCTGTTATTTCTTTGCCAGGATCGGTGCACCAGGATCGGTTGGTCCATCTTTTGCACGCAGGATAAGTACCTGGTGAACTGTCTGCAGAATATTAAAGAGCAACCAGTAGAGCAGGAATGCACTTGGGAAGCCAGCAAATACGAACGCCATCATAAGCGGCATGAATATAGCCATCATTTTCTGCTGGTCTGCCTGACTGGGATCCATTGCAGACAACTTGGTTGAGAAATACATACTTATTACGTATAGGACAACCAGGATAAGATCCGGCTCTGAAAGGTTCATAGCAGGCAGGAAGACTTTATCACCAACCGAACCCAGAGACGGAACCGGGAGTTCATATATGTGTTTAGTTATGCTGCCGATCCAAAGGAATTTGCCGTTGACAAACATTGGCTCGTAACTTTTGATCGTATAAAATAACCCCATAAGAATAGGCATCTGAATAAGCAGTGGCAAGCAACTGGCGAATGGGCTGATCTTGTGTTCTTTGTAGATTGCCATTGTCTTCTCGCCAATAGCTTTCTGATCACCTTTATGCTTAGTTTGAACCTCTTTGATCAACGGAGCAACTTTCTGCATCTCCTTCATGGCTTTAAACTGGGCCTTGGTTAAAGGAGTAATCAGAAATTTTACCAGAACAGTAATCAAGACAATGGCGAACCAGTAGCTGAATGATGGATTATGTCCGGTTAGTCCGACAAAAAAGTCCATGATTCTGTATTCGATCTTCTTGGAGTTAGCGGCATTCCATTGTTTCAGAACAACCGCTCGATATTCTTTTGACTGATTTACAGTCTCAGAAATCTGTGTAGCTTCAAGCAGTGCTTGTTCGTTAGATAGGCTTCTTTCTTTGGATAGTTTAGTTTGTAAATCGGGTAATGGCATATCATATGTGAGAAGTAGAAGCCTGATTGTTTTATACGCCAGTTCCAGATTTTTATTTTTAATATTAGCATTAGCCAATAGCTGCGTTAATTCAAGGCGTCCTGAAACACACTCTGAAGTCCAGACATGCTTTTTGATCAATTCATTATATGAATCGATTGCCTTTTTATAGAAGCCGTCAAGGTCAGTCGTGCTAAGTCCCGGTTTAGTAGTCTGGGCATAAGCGTCTCTAGCAGTTGCAAGGAGGCCAGCCGGGGTATTTGAAGATACAGACTTCTCAGGAGCGGACTGGACTGAAGCAGCTTTGTTTGTCTTCAGAAATTCATTATATCGTTTGAGAATATCAATCTGCCCTTTTAGGGCATCAACTGCCTGGGGAGAATTTGGGCTGCTGTCTATAACAGCCTGATAATCTTTGACAGCTTTTTCATACGATTTTGCTGCATCAGCCGGACTCACTCCGCTTGTTACAGCGAGTCTCGCTGCATCTCGTGCATCCTTTAATAATGCATCAGAGTTTTGAGCATAGAGTGCAGTGCCTGCAGTGATAGCCAGAAGCACCAGTGCTGTGGTAAGAGTGCGTATTGTCCTGGAATGATTTCTCATAGTCAGTATGGGATTGCTCCTTGTGTGGTCGGTATTGAAAGACTTCCCTGTAGGGAATAGTCTGGAGAAAGGCTGGTGTATTCCAATCCTGGTGTATCATGCAAATTACGACTATTAGCTCAGCTTTAGTTCCCAATGGAAGAAACGAAGCTGGACAAATAAGTCGGTTATTCAACACCAGTGCTTACGGCTTCGACCTTGAAGATCATAAGCGACCAGGCAGAGAAGCAATCATAAACAAAATTGCATCACATTTACGCTGATCAGATAACCGGATCATCGCCGCCTGCGGACCAAGGATTGCACCTGAATATCCTTTTTATACCCATCCAGATACCCTTAATGCAACCATATTTTTCTATTGCCTGGGCAGCATATTCAGAACAAGTAGGGTCAAAGCGGCACGTTCTAGGCCAGCACCGCCGTGACAACTGTTGATATATTCCACGAATCAAGAAAAGGATGATAACCCGTAAAGGATTAACACTCATCCGTCTACCAAGCCTTTCCTGCGAAAAGCCCCTTGCAGAGCCTTGCAGAAATCCGGGAGCAGTGATTCGGACGCGCTCCTCCTGGCCACAACAACAATATCGTTACCCTCCTGCAGATCAGCTAACATCGTCCTGACAGCTTCTCTGAGGAGCCTACGAACTCTATTACGCTTAATAGCGTTACCAAGTTTCTTGCTAACACTAAAACCAACCCGAATTCCATTATCGGTTTTCAGGGAGTAGACAACCACCGGTCCCATTGCACAACTGCTGCCCCGGGAATAAACCCGTTTGAAATCATCATTTTGCTTCAAGCGATTAGTGGTTGGTAACATTATTGGCCCGGAGCGCCGGCAGGGCTCTGGCCCTGCACAGCGCTATACGGTCAGCTTCCTGCGGCCCTTAAGACGTCTGGAAGCAAGAACTCTTCGTCCAGAACGGCTGGACATTTTTTCCATAAATCCATGGACGCGTAAGCGTCTGCGGTTTTTCGGTTGAAAGGTACGTTTCATATCGGATTTGACACCCCCTGAACGTCATATTATATCACGCAGGGCTTCAGCTTTACAACCGTGGAGATCAGAGGCAGTGCTTTTACGATGAAATATCCGCAGAAGTATTAGCTCGCATCATTCATAACTGAGTCAATTTTTGTCACTACTGCTGGATTATAACCGAGTTTGGTGAATAATGCGGGTTGGGAACGGAAGTTATTTACTACAGATTCAAGATGCCTGTGATTTTGCAGATTCGTGTAGAAATATTTGGAAAGAACCGCGAAAAACGCTAAATACGCGAAAAGGAATAGGATTGGCTGTGATATCTAGCCAACCCCAATTACGTTTTGATATCCCGCATTATTCGTGATTGCTTCGCTTTCGCCCTTACTGCCGGTCGAAAGCAGAGTCTGGTGAATAATGCGCGCTAGACAATTACTTTACTGTGATTTTGCCAACTAAGGCATCATCGAGCTTTTTACGGCTGGATGTAATATCGGCAAGGATATCTGCAGTTTTTGTATCATCGGGAATTATATAGAAGAGTTCTCCGCTGACACCATCTGCCTTGAGGTTAATGTTTCCATCCGGGCTGTCAATGTTTTGCGTAGAGCCGTTCAGATATGAATATACGATATATCTGCCTGGTTTACCCGATGGAATTATGGTATCTATCAGTGAATCGGGGACGGTGTATTTAATGCGGAGTTTGTCCATATTTGGTGTATATCCCCCGCACTCCGGGCCAAAACTCGCCAGGGCTTTTCTATTCCATACGACTACAGCCTGTGCTCCATTTTTTAGCTCATAGCGATGCAGGTAGTATTTTCCTGATCCTTTGATTGCCATTTGAGGCAGTGCAGCGTATTTGGCCAATCCATCAGCTATTGCATCTGCAATATTGATTGGCAGGTCTGATGGTCGGCAGTGAAGATATATTACTTTGGAGCTACCAAACTGAAGTTCTGTAATCAAGGGTTTGTTGCCGATTGAAACCAGTGTTTTTCCATTTAGCGAAATGTCGAAGTAGCGTTGTATATCCAGATGCTGTCCATTAATCGCTGAGAATGCGGTATCATTCGATCTGATCTCTCCGGATTGGGAATGGATATCATACTTAACACGCTTGAATCCAGTGAGTTCGGATGTTCCGGATACTGCATTACGCACTGGGTCGAGGTAGTCCTCGTATGAATACATTTCTCCGCGGTACATGACCATCTGAGTATCTCGTTTGCCTGTTCCCAGGAATATTTTGACAGGTTCCATGATTTTTCCACTGTCGATTGGCTCTGAAAGATTGTCGATGAAGTCCGTAACAGCTCCACGGTCTTTTGAAAACGGGATATAAGAATGCGTGATAAGGGTATGGTTCCCAGCACTTATCCAGTGGTTGATATCGTTTGTCATCTTTGACTTGATAAATGGGGCAGTATAGAAGATGACTCGGGCTTCTTTCAATATGTCGGGGTAGCATACCTGGTCAGTCTGTTCGAAGTTTACGTATACATTCCTGAGATATTGCGCCATCGAATCCATCTGCTTGATGTTCGTCACCCATGCATCCATATAATGGGCGACGCTTCTGATAGAAATGGAGAAGACATCGGTCTTTGGATGATTAGTTATATCTTTTTTCGAACGATCATAACCATATGCTCCAGAAAGCCAGGTCAGAAAGCGGTCGTAATGATATTTATTAGTCGGGTCGGTCATTATGTTATATGGAGCTTCGTCCATCCACTCGTTGTGGTAGTCATTAAAACCATTGGATACCAGATCATAACTGGTCAGCCATGTCAGTTCCGGATCCATGTATGGCTGACCATGTCCGCCTGCGCCGACTTCAAGTATGATTCCAACTCTGGAATTATTCTGCCTTGCATTGCGAAGATACATCGGCATATTGTAATAAGCTGACGATGTCACCAATGGATTTCCGAAGAACTCATAAAACGGCTCACCGGCATCTGCCAGCTTGCTGAGATAGATATAATCTCCGCCGTTAGCTAAATCCTCCGGGTTCAGAGTATATGCGTGTGCTCCTTTGAATCTCTTTGCATCTTTACCCAATGAATTGGCAGTCTTGAGCCATTCATAGTGTTGAAAAGCTAAAAAGACAGCAAGGTTTCTCTGCTTTATGATTGACCGGCTGCGGGAGACTTCCTTTTCTGTAGTTGGGATGTATTCATTCCAATTCTGCAGCCCCAGATCAATCGGTTTGAACTTTACACCACGATAAGTAGAGAAATACTCCCAGAAGTGAACAGCCTTGATCCTGTTTCCGTTTTTGATTGGCAATCCAGCGTCTTCACCTGCAAGGACTCTACGTATTTCATACAGAGTCGCTTTATCATAACCCCATCTGCCGTCCCAGGGGAGCACATAGTCAACTTGTTTAAAGTTATTGATACCCAGAGCAGCGGCCCAGCCGATTTCCTGTCCCAGTTGCTTGCGTATGGTGTCACTGCAGCAGGATAGTCCATTGTTCAGCAGTTGAAACGCCAGTTCGGTTTTAGTCTCTGCACCTTTCCCGTCCCATCGCAATCCAAGTGAATCACTCGCGGCAGAAAGCTGTGCAACTCCTCGTAACCCGGCTTTTTGAAGTTGGACGTAGATGCCGTTTTCCTTGCATTGCTCTACAAATGTTTTGGTTGCTTCTAAATCCCATGCAAAACAGGGAGATGTGCAGATGTTGTATTCGGGGAGAAGTTGCTTTATGAGCTTGAGAGTTTCAATGGAAGGTGCACCGATTGTGCCTCCCATATACAGTGTGTTTCCATTTGGTAGTAAGGAGAATGCATTGGTAGACTTTGTTTTTGAACCTGTATAGAATTTTGAATAGGGTTTATTCGATAGAAAGTTGTATTTATCTCCATCTGTGAAGATGATATTTGTGTCAGCAATTTCGAATATGGCGATTGAATTTCGAGGGATGGTTACGTAGAATCCGGGTGCATTTACTTTTGCCCAATTGATTGGTGCAGTGGTTTCCAGTAGTGCCCGGGTGATCCCAGTTTTCTGCCATTGATTGTTTAGTGAGATTGGCAAACTTTTGATGAGTGTGCCGTTGGCGTCGGTGAAGCAAAACTGTAGTTCTACCTTGTTTTGAACACCGATTGCACGTGCCTGGAACGTGACAGTAGAAAATGCAGGACCTTTAGCAACATAATAAATTGGAGTTCCCCACGTTGGACTTTCTGTGAAAGCAACGGTTTTTGTATCACTCGAAGTGTTGTCGAACTGAATCCGTAGGATGGGAGTTTTGCTGTCTGGGGATTTCACAAAACCGGCATGGACCTCATTTGGCCAGTCGACTACCTTCATAGCTAATACATCATTGGATAATTTTAGAATGTCAGGTTTAGGCGAGGAATATGAATTAGCTGAACAATTAGCAAATATCAAACAAAGGACTAAAGCAAACAAGCAGAAATAGCGCATAGAATTGCCTCCGGATAAACAGTATAGACGAAAAAATGGCAGTGATTACTGTCCCGGTATGGTCATGCGGGGATATGCAGGGATCTAATCTTTTGCCTCAACTCTGTTTTTTGAAGAACTGGGGAATCTGATGTTAATAATGAAGCATGCGGCCAGGGCGGACAATATGGCGCCCAAAGCAGCATTAATAGTGTTGCGTGGTCCGACTTTTTTCGGATTTGGTCTGGCACGGTCAACTATTTGATAGTCTCCATCTTCACCTTTCTGGGTGATTTGTGCCAACTGGTATTGCTCTGTAAGCATTTCGAATGTTTTGGAGAGAACGATAATTTTGCGTTGTATGCGAGCATACTTTGCTGCTACTGCCGGCAACTTGGATAAAGCTTTCCGCAATTCATCACGTTTAGATTGCAGATAATCTCTGCTTGCGATGAGAGAGCGCTGTCGAACTTCAAGGTCCACGAGTGAGTCCACATCACCTGCATTTTCAAGTTCGCTTGTGACTTTTTTGATTTCTGCTTCAACTGTAAGTATGTCAGTTTCCGAGGTTCCCAGGCGTTCAATCATCTGTTTGGTCTGTTCATCGATGGAAGCAACATCATTGTGCTCAAGAAAATTCATAAGGGATTTCTCAGCATCATCAAGGTCTTTTTCCGTCTGTTCCAGGCGTCCCGAGGTATATGATATTTTCTTTTTGGATGTAGTAATTACATATTTACCGAGTAGATCAAGCATTGTATTCGCTATATCCGCAGCAAGTTTAGGACTCGTTGTTGTAACTGATATGACTATTCCACCGGTCTTGTTTTCGGCAACGGATGTTATATCTGCCATCTTTAGTAATGCTTCAGACATAGTTGGGATTTCGTGTGGAAAAAGCAGTTTGTTATGGCGAAGGTCCATTCTATCTATAACAGAAATGCGCATGCTCTGACTCTGCAATAGTGTTAAAAAGTACGCATTTGAGCTGGAGGCACCTGTGCCCAATGATATAGGCAGACTTTTTAGAAGGCTGGATGCTGTAGAGTTCTGCTGAACATAAATACTAGCTTCCGAGCGGTAGATTTTAGGTTGCATCCAGCTTATTGAGAAAGCTGTTATGCCACCCAAAACAAAAACCAGCAGGACTAGTTTCCATCTCAAGATAATTGGCCTGACGAAATCCATCAGATCAATTTCGTCATTATTGCCAGTTTGTGGATTACTCAATACCGGTGTACCTTTACTATAGCAATTATAAATCTTCGGCACTGTCAGGATACTAGCCCGCATGATTCATGATTGACGGTGTAATTGCCTTGCACTTACACTCTCAGCTTTTGTCTCTACTGCCGGACAAAAGCGAAGCTTGGTGAATAAAGCGGGTTAGTGTGCCAAAGTACTAAAATCAGACACGGAAAGTGATATACATATGTACTATCGAATTGTAACTGCCTGTCAATCTCCTTGTCAAGCTACATAGTATTTCTATGACCGATCATTTTAATCCGTATCTATAAGAGCAGGCTCTTGCTTTACAATGTAACAGTTCAGAGTTGCGGGAATTTGTCATCCTGAGGAACGAAGGATCTGCTATTTCCGGATGAAAAGCAGATACTTCGTTCCTCAGGATGACAATGTTCCCATATTACTGAGCTGTTACTTTACAATTGACCAGCCCTGTTTTAGAGGAGTATAATGTAGGTGGACAGGTGCGGTTTAATAGATTATTTTCGACACTATCTCACGTTATTTACTACCTGTTCCGTGTGATAGATACTGTAACAACCTGCATTATGTTTGCGGTTCTTATAGTTGTAGAAAAGCACATCCCTCAGGAGCAAAGACCACATGCCCGAAGATATGGACAATACAATCAACCCCGACCAGAAACCTACCGAAGAGGTTACTGAAGAAGTTGCCAGCGAGATGCATTATGGAGCAGATGACCTTAGAATTCTTGAAGGTCTTGAAGCCGTAAGAATGCGCCCTGCTATGTATATCGGTGATACCGGCTCGCGCGGATTGCACCACTTGTTCACAGAGGTTATCGATAACAGTATTGATGAGCACCTGGCAGGGTACTGTAATAATATTACAGTTATACTGGGTCTCGACGACACTGTAAGTGTAGCCGATGATGGTCGAGGAATTCCAACAGGGATCCACTCCGAAGCAGGAGTTTCCGGTGTTGAGGTAGCTCTCACCAAGTTGCATGCAGGTGGAAAGTTCGGTGGAGGCGGTTATAAAGTCTCTGGTGGATTGCACGGAGTTGGTGTTTCTTGCGTCAATGCGCTAAGTGAATGGATGGAAGTTAGAGTCTGTCAGGAAAACCAGTGTCACTACCAGCGATTTGTAAGAGGTGTACCTGATGCTCCACTAACGGTAATTGGGGCAGCTGAAGGCACAGGTACAACGGTTAAATACTTCGCAGATAGCGAGATATTCTCAGAGATCAAGTACCATCCGGATATATTTGTTTCACGTATCCGTGAACTTGCGTATCTGAACAAGGGAATCAGCATTACTTTTATAAATGAACAGGCTGAAGATGAAGCTATGCGTACCAGAACATTTAAGTATGAAAATGGTATCGCTGAATTTGTTGAATACCTGAATAAGAATAAGAATCCGCTCCACAAAGTTGTTTATTTAAGCAATGAGCGGGATGAGACTGCTGTTGAAGTAGCTCTTCAGTACAATGAGTCTTATCAGGAGAACATCCTTACATATACGAACAATATCCATACCCAGGAGGGTGGCACTCACCTTTCCGGGTTCAAGACAGCTATGACCAGGGTCATCAACAACTACGCCCGTAAGAGCGGTGCACTCAAGGAGAAGGATGTAAATCTTTCCGGTGATGATGTCCGTGAGGGAATCGCTGCGATTATCTCAGTGAAAGTCATGCACCCTCAGTTTGAGGGGCAGACTAAGACAAAACTGGGTAATGGCGAAGTTGAAGGCATTGTTAACTCGATTGTTGGCGAGAAGTTCCAGGAGTTCCTTGAAGAGAACCCCACTGCCGGCAAGAGGATCGTTGATAAAGCTCTGACATCTCAAAGGGCACGCGATGCTGCTCGTAAAGCCGCAGATATGGTCAAGCGCCAGAGTGCGATGGAGAACTCTTCACTGCCAGGCAAGCTTGCGGACTGTATCGAGCGTGACGCTTCCAAGTGTGAGTTGTTTATAGTGGAAGGCCAGTCAGCTGGTGGTAATGCCAAAGCCGGACGTGATCGCCGATGTCAGGCTATTCTGCCTCTGCGTGGTAAGATTCTGAATGTTGAAAAGGCCAGAATGGACCGGGCACTGGAAAATGAAGAAATCAAATCTCTGGTAGCTGCGTTGGGTACTGGTATTACTCATGCTTCAATGGATACCGGTGATGATGAGAATGGCGAACTGGATTTCGGTGAAGAGACGACAAAGAGCGGAAACGGCAAGGGCAACGGTGGACCCACATTTGATAAGACCCGGTTGCGCTACGATAAAGTGATTATTATGACTGACGCTGATGTCGACGGAAGCCACATCAGAACGCTGCTTCTGACGTTCTTCTACCGTTATATGAAACCATTGGTGGATGAAGGTCATATATACATAGCCCAGCCTCCTTTCTATCGTATTAAGATGGGAAAAGACAAGATTTTCTATGCCAAGAATGATGAGGAGTTAGAGAGCCTTACCAAGGGACTTGGACACAAGAAAGATCTGACTGTTACCCGGTTTAAGGGACTTGGAGAGATGAATGCTGAGGACCTGGCAGACACAACAATGAACCAGGAAGCAAGAAGCATCGCCCAGGTAACCGTTGAGGATGCGATTGATGCGGACGAGATGTTCACCGTGCTTTTAGGTGATGATGTGGATCCGCGAAAGAAGTTTATCGAAGCGCATGCAAAGGAAGTTACGAACGTAGACTGGCATGCCTGACGACGACACTACGAGCAGGAGCCCGAGACCACGCCTCGGGCTCCCTCGTGCACTCTCCTCTCTAAAACACCGCGACTATGCTCTTTTTGCCTCCGGTCAATTGATTTCCCTCTCCGGCAGCTGGATGCAAAGCACAGCTCAGGGATATTTGGTTTACCACCTCACCAAATCCGCAATATACTTAGGGCTGGTTGCTGCAATGACGACCATACCCGTGTTGATTTTAACTCTCCCTGCGGGATCCCTTGCTGATCGTTGGCCCAAGCGAAAACTGCTGCTGGTTACTCAGACTATCCTGCTTATTCAGGCACTCGTACTTGGAATACTGGATGCTACCGGAGCTATACGACCCTGGCACTTGCTTATACTGGCACTGGTGTCCGGGACAGCTATGGCTATGGACGCACCAGCCAGACAGTCTTTCACTTATGACCTTGTGGGCAAAGAGGACCTTCTCAACGGAGTAGCGCTCAATTCCGGGATATTTAACTTCACCAGGATTATTGGGCCGAGTGCCGCTGGTTTGGTTATAGCTGTGTATGGGACTCATATTTGTTTTTTACTGAACGCATTGAGCTATGTTGCCGCTTTAGTCGCCTTGATTATGATGCGAAATGTGCCAACAACGGGCCATGGCCGTAAAGACCCTATCATCAAGCAGACAATGGAAGGGCTGCGTTACTCTGTGTCCAATGTGCTGACACGGGAATTGCTTATCTTGACTGCGGTTGTCAGCGTTTTCTGTATGCAGTATCAAGTGTTAATGCCAGCATATGCCAGAAAGGACCTGGGTCTGGATGCAAAGGGCCTGGGAGCATTAATGTCTGCTGCTGGAATCGGTGCACTGCTTGGAGCCAGTATTGTAGCGACGGCAGGTGGCAAAATACGGAGTTCTACAGTCATTATATGCGGTATGTTTGTGATGCCATTAGGGTTGTGGGGAGCGACCGCATCGCATTCACTTCATTTTTCTATGTTTTGTATTGCTGTAATCGGTCTAGGTATGATGTCATTTATGGCTGTATCTAACAGTATAATACTGATGGACGCTCCGGAAGATATGAAAGGCCGCATTATGGCTATAAGGACTCTGGTATTTATGGGACTGTCTCCGCTTATGGGTTCTATGCTACTAGGATGGATTGCCCAGTCATATTCAGTAAGTGCAGCAATGCGTCTTGGAGCGATCGCATGTGCCATAGCTGCATTTGCTCTTCTTGTCAGGAGCCGTAAGCTGTTTCGCACTGCAGAAGACAAACCCGCATGAGTGAGGAAGAAAATCAAGGATAACAGGCAACTACTGCTAATTGAAGTCTTGCAGTAAATGATTCAGGATCTACTCTTATAGATCCTGAATCATTTACTGCGTTAACGGCATGGAGCGGCTTATATGCCTATAGCTACTTTTACTCGATTGTCAGTTTCAGATTTCTGAAGTTCCTTGAAATGTCTGCATCTGTCTACGATGGCTGCTTTGATTATTTCTGCAGCTCCATCATTACTGAGTCTATCCATCCAAAGAGTCACATCGTATGCAGCATTTGCAATCTTTTCTTTACCAAAGGTTTGTGTTAGATAATGCATGCGTTCTTTGTCGGATAGTCTGATTTTAGCCTCAGCCTGTGACTCAGAAAGCTCCTCAAAAGTAATCATATTCTTTACCCGGAATCCAAATGAGGCATCAATCCTGATGTGAAGAGCATCCGGAAGCAAAAAATTAGCACCTCTACCGAGTATGATAGCATTTCCTAATTTGGCAATAGCGTGTATTGCGTGAGAAAGGTGTTTGGGGTAAATGAAGCCTCCTAGTTCGGTATCTCCAAATGCTGCTCTGGCAAACACTTCAAATTCGGAAATTGCCTTCTCATCAAACGTCTCAGCTACTCTTTGTGAAACATCGCCTTCCTGGATTATATAGTCCAGCAATTCCTTCCCCCACATACTCAAGCCAAGGTCTGTAGCAACTTTCTGTGCAACGACTCGGGCTCCACTGCCCATTGTTCTGGAAATTGTAATAATGGTGGTTTTGCACACACTACCATTTTCGATACGTTTTTGCGAGGCTAGTTGAGATTTACGTATCTGTTCGTTAACTATCTGCTCTATGAACTTTGACATAACGGTCACCCCCTGCCTAAAGTCCTAATACCTGTATTATATCGCATTTATGCAGGCATTCAATCAGGAATCTTCGGTATATTGCAATAAACCGAAGATATTGTCAGTATTGAAAATACAAAACTATGCCAATATGATAAGTCATGTGGACATATTGTGTAGATATAATAGCGATTTACATTGTTTTATATACGATATGAGATTTACAGTTCAACAATCACATCAGTCTACTTAACTTGACATCACCCCCCTTGGAACATTAGTATATGGGTTGTGCCGTGTGCGATTTGCGGGTTTTCCAGCAACTCAAATTCTGTTGAAACAGAATGTATATAGTACCCGGTATCATTGACAGTTGTCGCCAATCTGGTATGTATGTTGGAACCAGGTTCATCCTCCAGCATACAACCTCAAACATCTAATTCAGGAGATATTGTATGAAGAAGATTACATTTATCGGGGCAGGCAGTTTCGGATTTACGAGAGGACTTGTTCGTGATATCCTGACATTTCCAGCGTTCAGTGACGCACACATTTGCCTTATGGATATCGATCAGGAGCGCCTTGATTTCATCAAAAAAGGAATTGACCGCATAGTAGAAGCGGGCAAATATCCTGCAAAAGTGACTGCTACAACAAACCGCGCTGAGGCTCTTGCTGGCGCTGACGGCGTAGTCTGCACAATTCTGCAGGGTGGAGTCGAGGTATTCAGAACAGATATCGAGATTCCTAAGAAATATGGAGTCGACATAAATATAGGAGACACCCGTGGACCATCGGGAATCTTCCGCGCGCTGCGAACCATCCCGGTAATGATTGATATCTGCAAGGATATTGAAAAGTATTGCCCGGATGCGATTTTCCTAAACTATACCAACCCGATGGCTATGCTATGCCGAGCAATGCAGGGCGAGTCTAAAGTGCAGGTTACCGGACTCTGTCACAGTGTCCAGGGAACCGCCATGCAGCTTGCTAACTGGATAGGCGCTGACATGAAGGATGTCACATTCCTCAGTGCTGGAATCAACCACCAGGCATGGTTTATTGATTATAAAGTAAATGGTGTGGATGCTTACCCAAGGATCTTCGAAGCCATCACCACAAAACCCGAGATATACAATGAAGAGCAGGTCCGCAATGAGATGTATCTGCATCTTGGTTACTATGTCACAGAGTCCAGCGGGCATAACTCAGAATACAATTCCTGGTTCCGCAAACGGCCTGACCTGATTGAGAAATATTGCACCCACGGTACCGGCTGGAATCCCGGAAAGTATGGATATATTGTAGATGCTTACCTGGATGTTGCAAAGACCTGGAGAGACAATATCAAGGACGAATTAGAGAAACCAGTTGAGCTCGCAAGGGGTCTTGAGTATGCAGCCAGCATCTTCAACGCAACTAAGGGCGATGGAACTCTCTATGAATTCAACGGCAACGTCCGTAACTTTGGTCTGATAGACAACCTTCCTGAAGGCTGTTGTGTAGAAGTGCCTGTAATGGCGTCCAAACGTGGATTCAATCCGATGCATGTTGGACCACTTCCGGCACAGCTTGCAGTTTTGAACAATATCAGTGCTCGTTGTGAGGAACTTGCAGTTGAGGGTGCTATTGAAGGCGACCCGATGAAAGTTTTCCATGCAGTTCTCTTCGATCCCCTGACCAGTGCTGTACTCAGTATGGCTGAGACTAAGTCAATGGTCAAAGAGATGCTTGAAGTCAACAAAGACTTCCTACCTCACTTCAAACATCTTGATTAATCTCAAGTAGAAACAGTTGCGTAAAAGAGGTGCATTGGTTGTCTGACTATTGCACCTCTTTTTCATGTCTCCTCTGTTCAGTGTTCAATTGACAGGCAAGTTGAAGTGACTATATACTGTAATTGAAGATCAGGCGGCCCGGGAGAAATCGGGTGCGGCTGGGCCTGAAACATAGGCAGCAGGATATACAAGCCCTGTAGGACTTACATCATAGCCCCGCGGGGCTTTTCGCACACTTGGGGGTGGATAGTGGATATCCAGAAGCAAAAATCAAGCGTTGCGCTGCTTTCTGTGGTTTCGAACGGCACGCTGGTTGTATTCAAATTAATTGTTGGTATGGTGATTGGATCGGTTTCTGTAATATCCGAAGCCATACACTCAGGCGTTGATTTACTTGCCTCTATCATAGCCTATATTGCAGTTCGGACATCCGGTAAGCCTGCTGATAAAGAACACCCGTTTGGACATGGTAAAGTTGAGAACATCTCCGGTACTGTAGAAGCACTACTAATCTTCGTTGCTGCTGCATGGATCATATTCGAAGCAGTTAAGAAACTCATGCATCCTGAGTCACTTGATGAGCCTGGACTCGGTATTATAGTGATGCTGGTGTCAGCGGTGGCTAATATTATAGTCTCACGGATGCTATTTAAAGTTGGTAAACGTACTGACTCAATGGCTCTGCAGGCAGATGCGTGGCACTTGCGGACTGATGTATATACATCAGCTGGAGTTATGCTGGGGCTTGCAATTATCTATGCAGGTAAATACTTCGCACCTGATGCTGACTTGAGATGGATAGACCCTCTTGCAGCTATTTCAGTTGCATTATTAATTGTTAGAGCAGCTTATGATCTTACAATGCAGTCCGCAAAAGACCTTCTCGATATAAGTTTACCTCATGACGAAGAATCATTAATCCGGGAAAGTATTGCATCGAGTGATAAACGTATCTTTGGATATCACAACCTGCGCACTCGTAAGGCCGGTTCTGATCGGTTTGTGGAGTTTCACCTAATTGTAAGTTCTGACATGACAGTAGATGAATCTCATAAAGTGGCTGATACAGCGACCGATTGTATACGCAAGCACCTTCCCGGTACCCATGTAACCGTTCATGTAGAGCCCTGCAGTGGCGCTTGCGATGGTAAGTGCTCCAGTGGGTGTTTACTAGACGAAGGTGACCGCAGAAAAGCCTCAGACGAATCGAATGCTGATGTATCAGATTAATACCTGATTATTATCAGAACCTCATCTTGGCCAGATATGCAGTGGACGATTCAATCTACTTACTGAGTTGTCTACTGCATATTTGGCGATGATATTAAAATACCGGAGTCTTTTCCCCTCCATTCTGCTGGTAAAAATTACATGTAAAATAATGGCCGATAATCTTCCAGATATCATCTTTGGCACAAATCTTGCACTCAGATACTATATAAAGAAAATATAAGCTGATTCGTTATCACGTTGCACTTAACTTACAACGGTATTTTGCACCAGCGGAGCCGTTTGGAGGTTGGCAAATGAGAAGACTAATCAAGAGGCTGTTGGATATTGTGATCGCAGTTATCCTGCTTGTTTTGTTTGCGCCTGTGATGATGGCTATCTGGATTGCAATCACAATTACCATGGGTTCACCGGCCGTTTTCAAGCAGCGAAGACCAGGTAAATACGGACGTGTTTTTGAGGTGCTTAAATTCCGGACAATGACCGATGCCCGTGATCAAAACGGTTATCCGCTTCCGGATCGTGATCGCAAGACACCTCTTGGAGTATTCTTACGTTGCAGTAGTCTGGATGAGCTTCCTCAGGTTATCAATGTCCTAAAGGGTGAGATGAGTTTTGTTGGCCCCAGGCCTCTGCTGGCTCATTATGTAGCTAACTGTAAGCCTGAACATTTACGCAGGTATGAAGCTTGTCCAGGGATCACCGGCTGGGCTCAGATACAGGGCAGGAAAGCTCTGGATTACACAAAAAGATTTGAATATGACATCTGGTATGTAGACAATTGGTCTTTGTCCCTGGATATTAAAATAATGATCAAGACAATCTCGAAGATCCTCAAGCGGGAGGGTGTAGAGGAAATATACGAGCAAGTTGCGGCATCTGAGTTACTGGAAAACATACTTCCTCCTGATCAGGCTGATAGATTTCCCTGGATTGATGGGAAACGGGAAGTGGTTACCCAGATGCTTTACGAACGTGAAGTTTTCAACAGGTATAATAAACACTATGCTATGGCAAAAGAAATAGCTGTTGTTCCTGATACTGCTCAGGCTACAGCGAAGATTTCGTTGGGTTAATATTCGGCAACTGAAAGTATTCTATGACACTAGAACCAAAATGAAAAGGTAGTGTTGTGTGTGTGATAAGAGGATAGGGGCCAGGTTAAACCTGGCCCTTGTCACGTTTAATCATGTTCTACTTGAACCTACCGGTATTGCATCCCGGTAAGCTTTTGGGGATTGACCGTAATGCGATTTGAAAACCTGACTAAAGTATCTGCTGTCCTGGAAGCCTACTGCGCGAGCGATTTCACCTATGTTAAGTCTTGGCTCTGCCAGCATTTCAGCAGCCCTCTCAAGCCTCAGATGTGTCAGATAGTCCGACAAAGTGAATCCGCTCTCTTTACTGAAAACTCTGGATAGATAAAAAGTGCTAATATTGAGCTCTGCTGCGATAGACTCCAGCGTGACTGATCTATCGTAGCGTTCGTGTATGATCCGGCGTGCTTCCTCCATTATCATGACTCTGCGAGAGTGACCCGCCTCATCGTGCCCAGGACCGAACTCTTCGGAACTGGAACGCATGTCCCGACACATTGCGGAGATGATCCACAGCATTTGAACACCCATAAAATCATCACAGCCAGGTATATCCTTTTGGAAATCTCTGTACATCCGCTCGAAACCCTTGCGGATATCGCGGCGTACATCAGGGTCAGAGGTTACAAGCTGGGTGGGGTGGTACTCTGAGAGCATTTCAGCCTCATCTTCCCAATCCAGGTGGACTACATATGTCTCAAAGTATGAACCTGGTGGAAATACATCCCTGTGCATAACCTGGGCAGGGACATATATGGTGTCCCCTTCGCGACAGGATATGGAGTAATCTTTGGTTTGAAACTCAAATCGGCCTTTGAAGATATGGAGGACTTCAGTGTTCGGGCCGGCATGAAATTCAGCTGCCCAGACGGGGTCAAATATGGATTTACCTATGGATATTATTCGGGGAACATGGCGAAATAGCACAACAAGCACCTGTCAGTAAAAAATCCTATGTATAGAGCAACACTGGTCGGAATCCGATATGGTCAGCGGATACACAAGTGTAGGTGATACCGTTGATGTTACCTTCTACTGTTTCTCCGCCGTGGATATGACCGTATACAACCTGATCCGCACCATATTGCCTGATCATATCATCAAAAGCATTTGGTGTTAAGTCCTGGTCGAAAGGTGGATAATGCAATAGGACTATTCTATGATCATGCTCAGATGACTCTTTCAAGGCACGTTCCAGGTAGCCTAGTTCCCGGCGCATTATCTTTTCGCTTTCCACAACACCGTCTTCCAGTCTCCATCCCCTGGTTCCGGCAATCGCTACTCCATCAATAATAATCGAATGTCCCTGGAGAAGCACAATGCCTTCCGGGATCTCACGCTGCAGGCGGTTAGTAGACTCTCTATGCCACCAGAAATCGTGATTGCCGCGTATCAGGATCTTTTTGCCTGGTCGTCTGGCAACCCAGTCGATATCCATCATAGCCTGCTCAGGTTTTAGAGCCCAGGAAATGTCACCAGCGACTAGAACTATGTCATCAGGTTTGACCAAACAATCCCAGTTTTCTGCAATCCGAATGTCGTGATCGCGCCAGTGCTCCCCAAAAATGTCCATTGGCTTTGGACTTGCCAACGACAGGTGAGGGTCTCCCAGGGCATATATCGACATCCTCAGGCCAGACTCTTCGCAATAGCCCGTGCTGCCAAACAGGGATTTGCTGCCTTGGTGATGGGTCTGCCAATGACCAGATAGTCGGAACCGGCGTTTATTGCATCTATCGGAGTCATTACGCGTTTTTGGTCTCCAATATCAGCACCGACTGGACGCACACCAGGTGTCACGATTATGAAATCCGGTCCACAGGCTTCACGTATGATAGATACCTCATGCGGAGATGCTACAACCCCATCAAGTCCGGCTTCTTTTGCTAAAACCGCCATCCTGCGTATATGGTCCTGAACAGTGCCAGCAACACCGAGTTCATTGCAGAGTGTGGATTGATCGATGCTGGTAAGCAGGGTGACGGCTATGACCAGCGGCCTTTGTACTCCAGAGTGTAGAACTACACTGTCCGCGGCATCCCTTGCTGCTTTCATCATTGCAGATCCACCGGAGGCATGGACATTGAACATCCATACTCCCATTTTAGCTGCAGCTTTTGAAGCGCCGCTTACTGTGTTGGGGATGTCATGAAACTTGCAGTCATAAAACACTTTGGCTGCACCGGCTTCCTTAACTGCTTGAATAACTTCAAGACCGGCGGAGTTCACCAGTTCCAAACCGACTTTAAAAGCCCCCACATCATTTTTGAGTTTGGTTACCAGCTCTACTGCCTTTTTTGTGCTGTCAACATCTAAAGCAACAATTATCTTCTCTTTATTCAATTGGCCCTCCCCAGATACTTATTTAACTACATTGCCCGATTATTTCTTTTACACTGTTCGTATTGGTGTCGGACAAGTATTTTTCTATTCCGTCGATGATCTCTACTGCTGCCATTGGGTTAATGAAGTTGGCTGTTCCGATGGCTACTGCAGTTGCGCCAGCCAGTAAAAATTCTACTGCGTCTATTGCGCTGGAAATCCCACCCATTCCTATTATAGGGACGTTCACAACTTTTGCAGTTTCATATACCATGCGCAGTGCGACGGGTTTAATCGCTGGTCCGGATAGTCCACCTGTGATGTTTGCGAGCCTGAACTTGCGCTTCCAGGGATCGATCGCCGTGCCGACAAGGGTGTTTATCAGCGATAAGGCATCAGTTCCGGCCTCTACACAAGCTATTGCAATCTCCGGAACGCTTGTTACATTCGGGGATAACTTGGTTATCAGAGTATGTGAAGTCTCGGCACGGACAGCTTTTACAACCTGTGATGCACCTTCTGGAGTGCTGCCGAAAGCTATGCATCCGGATTTTACATTGGGGCAGGATATATTGATCTCAAGCGCAGAAACACCGGGATGACCTTCTAAAGCTCGGGCAACAGCGGCATATTCCTCAATACTGTGTCCGACTATATTGACTATCACCGGCAGGTCAGGGAATCCAGCCAGCCACGGGAGTTTCTCATTTAGGAGGGATTCCAGCCCTTCATTCTGCAGTCCAATAGCATTGAGCATGCCTGATGGAGTTTCGACGGTCCTTGGATACGGGTTACCCAGCCATGGTTCAAGCGATACACCTTTGATAGTGATGGCTCCAAGACGGCTTATATCATAGAAATCTGCCATCTCTTTTCCATGCCCGTAGGTTCCGGAGGCAACGGTGACCGGGTTCTTCATTTTGAGCTTGCCAATCTGCACGCTCATGTCAGGTCGGTTACTCACCATATCACCTCGCTGGCTTCAAAGATAGGACCATCTTTACATACGCAGCGGTGTTCCCAACCGTCTCCAACTTTGATTTTTTGGACGCATCCAAGGCATACTCCGAACCCGCAGGACATATTGTTCTCCAGAGAAATCTGGCAACTTTCAACAGTTGCTGCTTCACAGGCATTCGATACTGCTCGCAGCATCGCATTCGGCCCACAGGAGTATACTCTAACCTTTCCACCTTCTGCAAGTTTCTTGGTGAGTAGATCTACGACTGTTCCGTGGAATCCGTAGCTGCCATCATCGGTAGCAATGTCAACATTTACTCCATAACCGCCGAACTCAGTCTCGCACAGGACAGCATCGGAACTGCGTGCTCCTAGCAGGACGTTTGCAGTGCCGCATCCGAACTTATCACAGATTGATTGGCATAAGAAGTGTATGGGAGCAGCTCCGCAACCGCCGGCTACTAACAAGTGGCGGGTGTCCGGGTCATCTCCGATATCGAAGCCTTTTCCCAAGGGTCCGACAAGGTCTACGGTGTCTCCAACTTTATAATCGGAGAGGATTGAGGTTCCTCGACCGACCAACACAAACAATATTCCGAATAACCCACTATTGCGGTCTACCCAGTGGATGGAAAACGGTCTGCGCAGGAGCGGATCAGACCCTTTGGTTACTTTTACATTGACGAATTGGCCTGGGGAAACGGACTCTGATATCTCGGGACACTTGAGGATAAACTTCAGTGCCCCTGGTCCCATCTGTTTTCTCTCAACCAACTCGCAGTTATATACGCCCTTCATTAAGCCTTCCTAATCAGTTATTTAGCACCCATTCGTGCTTATCAGCACGAACGGATTTTGTCTTAGCGACTAGCCGGCATTATTCATGATTGACTCAGCTTTTGCCCCTACTGCCGGGCAAAAGCGAAGCTTCGTGAATAAAGCGGGCTAGAAATTACTGGATAACAACGCTGACGGTTTCTTTTACAGAATTGCCTGCGGCATCGATAGCCTGGATCTCTATTTTATGAGTTCCTGCCAACATATTGGTCAGTGTGATGCTGAAATGCTCGCTCTTGCTGTCAAATACTTCATCGTCTGCAGCACTCGCCATCCATGTCTTTCCATCTCTATTATACTGTACGGCGGAAATGATTGACGCTACGCTGGTTACCGTTCCCTTGACCAGGACCGGGGTTCCAACTGTGGCTGTTAACGTATTCGATTCCATTTGGATGATTGGAGGAGTGTTACAGAGCTCAAATCTATCGGACACGACAGTATCCTGCAATGCACCTAAAGCGTTGGATATAGAATCACTGGCTACTACTTTAAGCAGGTATTCTCCATCTGGAAGTTTCTTGGTATCCCAGTTGTATGAGGTAGCTGTCGGGCTCTGCGGAGTTTCTTTTGGTTTAACCTCGGAAGTAACTGCTTTGTCCAATACGGCCTTTTTCATATCTGCCGGTACGTCAGGGGATTTCTCCAGTTCAGATTTTACTTTTCCAGTGATTTTGGTTTCGTCTACAACTTGAACGTTGGCAGCTTCGGACTCTTTACCTGGTCCGAGTAGTATCTGCCAGTTCTTGCCCTGGTCTGCTGAATAGTAAAGTTCATATGTCAGTGAATCCTTGTCCGGGTCTGAACCAGTCCATTTAACAGTCTTACTGCCTGACCACGATTCCCCAAATACAGGAGATACAAGCTTCACGTCCGGGGTCTGGTTTGCCGTCAGGTATGAGATCTCCAACCCGGACAGAGCAGGAGCTGATATCTGAGTGCGGGCCATATCAAGCCTGAATTGTACATACCTGGCTTCGGGTGATTCAATTTTACTGCCTTCGGAGACGGTGTAGGGCAGTGACCAGGCTGACCAGCCTGCATCCGGGTTGGAAGTCGCACCTGTGCGGGTCTGAACGGCAATCTTGCATCCATTAGGCAAGATACCATTCCATTTAACAGAACTCCAATGGCTGACTGATTTTGTGTCGTATACCGGAGAATAATATGTGGCGTTATCAGAGCTGAGATTCCCGGAATATACCATCGCAGGATTTGCAGTGCCGGCATATAGTGAACCCGTTGTTGGCAGTGCTGAAATACTCATAAACTGAGTTTTATCTGCTCCGGAGTCTATTACCGCTGCAGAATCCTTAGGCCAGGCTACATATATACCGCTGCCGCCGGTCATAAGCACTTTTCCTGCAGGATCTGACAGCATTGACATGACCTGCGAGGCTTTTGCTACAACCGGTTCGGCTCTACCCGAAGCATCTACACGATAGATATCTCCTTTAGGCGCAACGCCAACATAGATATCTCCAGCACCGTCGACTGCTGTTGATGTAACTGCTGTGGACTCGGAATCATATACTGCATGGAAAGCTCCTGTTGGACTCACCCGGTATAGAACACCGTTTGGCCCGGTACCTGCAAGCACTGATCCGTCCTTTTCGAGTATAAGGCAGTATATGCTTTGCTCAGAAAGGGATGCTAACTCGGATACATTACCGTCTGAAGTGATCTTGTATATCTTCCCTGAGTCTCCAGCACCAGCAAGCAGGGAACCGTCTCCTGTAAATGTCAAAGCCAGGATGTGCTTGACGTCAAGGGTGCAAAATACGGAACCCTTGCCATCCGGTGTGATCTTGATGATTTTACCTGACGGCGAAGTTCCTGCGTAAATATTCCCCTGAGCATCGACAGCCAGTGAATGGACTGCAACTTCTCCGGTCTCGTATAAGAGTGTCACTTTACCGGAATCATCTACCCGGTATATTCTGCCTGCACTACCTGTCCCGACTATTACTCCGCCGGGTACTGCAGCTGTCGACCAGACGAATTGTTCGGGAAGATCGCTGAGTTTGCGCAGCTTGGGAACCATTATTATTCTATCTTTGCTGTCTACAGCGGTTCCGTCAAAGGTTCCTTTGGAGAAATCTGCCTGTTTGGTCAGTTGCCATTTACTGAGTGGACGGACAACGGACTTGGCTTCGGGAGCAGGCGCTTCGGCTTTGGGTGTTGCTTCAGTCTTTGCAGCTGGCTGTTCTGCGGGTTTTGCTGCTGCTGGTGTTTTGCCGTTGGCTGCTGCTGGTTTTTCTTTCGGCTTTTCCTCAACAGGCTTCGCTGCAGTTTCTTCCAGATCAACTGAAGCATAGCTATAGTGATCATTAGATTGGCCATAAAGAACACTGTCGTCTGCAAAAGCTACCATGGGAGCTGCAGCGGCCTTGATTTCTTGAGAAGTCTTGCGTCTGATGCTTATAGGGAGGGAAATTGCCCCGTTCACTACATATTTGCTCTGAGTTATAGATTTGACTTCACCCCGGACTGCTCTGCTGCTGGATGTGCGTGGTGACATCATTAAATCGGTGATTATTGAGGGCAGACCGGTGAGAGCTTTACCTTCAATACTAACAGTGTTAGTTCTGAATGCCAGTTTAGCAACGATCTGGTTGTTCTTCTCACGCTGCAGGTATCGTTCGATTAGCTGCTTTGCATTGTCCGAGCCATTCAAGTCATCCGGTCCGGTGATAGTTGGCATGGCATCCTGTGACACGGAACCTGAAGACTGAGTAGTCATTTCGCCAACGCCTCCCCCGCGGACTATCAGGGTTGCTGCGCCGTCAGGGGTGTCCTCTGGTATCTTTACCTGGATTGTTCGAGTTATTCTATCCCGCTTGTAAGGCCTGAGAACTACACCTATATCGACAGTTTCTCCGGGTTCGAATTCGTCCTTTTTGACGAAAATCCTGTCGACTGAAGCGTCACCCCTTCTGGACTCAAGGACAATGTTGACATTCACTGACTTCATCTCTATCGGCTGCCATTTGTTCATACTCATTAAGAGCATTACATTGCCGAAATCGGATGCTGCAGCCCCGTCAATTCCCTGTTCCTCGAAGAAGCTGTTAGAACGTGATATTTTACCAAGTTGATCGGTCTCGATGTCGTAACTGACCTGGGCGGTAATATCACCCGGAGTCGGCTGCATCTGATAGATGGCATCCGTCACAAGAGACGTCATAATGTCGGAGGTCATCAATGGATGGTTGAGGACCTGCATGCGGAATGTCCGTTTTCTACCCGATGCTACGCTGTCTACAGAAATTGTTACAGGAATAGTATTGGCCTTAGCTCCGATGGTACCTGCGATTGACCAGGGCCTGTCCTGGTCGAACCTGCCGATTGTTGATAAAGCAGATGCTATTTTTGTTGATCCCCTGAAACTGGCAATGACATCGTGGACATATGCACCTGTCATTGGAGCATCTACAGCGCCGATACCCATCATTGGATGTCCGAATGCTACTAACCTGTTGCCTTTGATATAGGTAAGAGTTCCAACTCCGGTCATATCTATGTCTCCGGTTGCCATCGACATTCCGATGCCTGCACCCGGAGAGAGTTTTGGTGTCGCTTTGGGGATTGCTGCTCCTCCGGGACCTGCCATTACCAGGATTCCCTTGGGCTTAAGGGCATCCTGAAGTCTTGCAAGACCTCTGCCGGACATTCCGCTGACCATTATTGGAGTCATCAGGGGGACGATCCCCATAGTACTATTATTGAGATCGTTGAAACTCTCTCCCGGAGCGTGGATTGATATGCTTGAATACACCTGACCATCGACCTTCACCGGTTCCGGTAGAGGTGCTGACATAGTGCCTGGTAAAGCCTTTGGAAGCTTTTCATCCATAGCTTCAATCATATCGGCAATAGGTGTAACCATGCCGATGGGTTCTTTGGAATATGGGAAGTTGTAGCTAACTGCGCCTATGAGTTTTCCATTCAAGTAGCAGGGACTTCCACTCATACCTGCGATAATTCCTGCACCCCGCTTGGTAATTGGGCCTCCGGAGGCACGAATGAGTATTAGATCCCGTCCAGTGTTAGTTTTTTTCAAAACTCCAAGTACACGGAAGTAGAACTTTTCTATTTTGGTGCCTTGGAAAACGGTAAGGCCATAGCCAGTCATGTCCCGCTTAATAGCAGAAACCGGCATAAATTCAGTCGAAGCAGAAAAGGTCCGAGCAGCAAAGGATATTGCCATGACCGATAATACACATGTGATTAGTATCTTCTTAAATAGACGCAAAGGGAGAACCTCCGATTAATTCATATGCAACACGCTATAAAGCGAGAGATTTGGAACCTGGTAATATTACTGTGTTCTATATAATATTATGCACTATATAGGGGTATTCTTGCACCTTGATGCATTTCAAAAATCACTACTAATATCAGGCTTGTGCTACATTGGACGCTCCAGGGTTTGGCGCATATAATGTTGGTAGTCTAAACCCAGCGAAAGGTGCCTTAACTAATGCATAACAAAAAACTCCGCTATACTCTTGCCGGAATAATAACTTGTTCCTTGTTTTACCTGATGATTCTTTGTAATGTAGCTCTTGCCGGCGATTTAAAATCATTTCGTATAGGAGTTTATGTAAATGGCGATACACATCCGCAGAATTTGCCTGCATCGAGAATGATGGCGGATATGGCGGGGCATGGGATCACTCGAGCAATATTGTTGACCAAGCAATATATGGAACTGGCACCTCAAGGGTTGAATACGCTTGCTAAACAATGGGGCATTGAGCTGTGGATAGGTAATATCAGGGCAGGGGATCCAACTGACGAATCGAACATGCGGATGATGATCAAGCTGGTCAACAGCTATCCTGATTCGGATGCAGTAACAGGCTGGTATGCGGAAGATGAAGTGGAACTGAATTATGACCCCGCAAAGAATCCGGGAATCGAAAAGAAGATACGGGACTTTGTGAGTCTTATCCGCAAGCTTGATCCAAAACGAAAGGTAATAGTAAACCACGACGCACGGACCCATCAATGGGACGGACGGTTTATGAAACTGGGCGAGGATATATCAAGTTGTTCGGTATTCTGGGCAAACCACTATGCTACTAAATTCCTCCAGAAGACGATGGACACCTACCATAAAGCATACGGAAAGAATGCACCGCCGCTGATCTTAGTATATGGCGCTCAGTCTACCAATACATTCACCTCCCCGGAGAATATGAGTGGGGCGGGACTTGAGGGAGTAACTATTCCAGAACTCCAGGCAATCAAAACCGGAGCCGATATAACTGACTACATAATGACCGCACACAAACTGGGAGCTTCGGGAGCTTCTTTCTATATATATGATGGATACTATGACAGCAAATATTACACGTTGGTAGATGAAAGAGGCCGCTCAGTAGACAGTAAAATGGAAGCGATTCAGGATGCAGCCGACCAAATAGCTAAATCCGAAGGCCGACCAACCTTAAAACTGGACGTAAAACTGGAAGGCAACTCACAGGTAATCACAGTCACTCCCTCATCCTGCATAAGCGTAAAGGTGGAAATAAGCAACAACGGCGGCTATACCTGGACACCAATCAAAGGCTTCAACAAGTCCGGAGGCACAGTAAAATACACTCCACCACATACCCCACTTATCCGCTCATACTGGGGAATGATCAGAGCCCGCTGCTTCGACGGACAGAAGTACTCTCAATGGAGGGTCTGGAATGTGTATCCGTGGAGTGAGCCGAAGATGTAAGGGTAGACATAATGCATGCGAATGAGAGTGTTTTGTATTCGAACCACTTCTGGACCCATGGTATAATAGGTGTAATATTAACCACTTAACGAAGGAGGTAAATAGTCCGATGATGCATAGTGCTATGAAAGATATTTATGATCGGTTGAAACCATTAGGTTTTGATGCTGCATTTGTTAAGAACTGTATACTTCCGGACTGGTGGCAGGATAAGTTGGCTGATGTACAGAGTAATCGACAGTATGCCGAAGCTCTAATTGCGCGGCATCTAGGAATTCAGGCTACGAGTCTCAGTAAAAGAGATGTTCCATTGCAGATTCGCGAATCTGCGGCCTTGAAACTCAAACGCAGGCATGGGGTAGCGGAGAATGAGATGCAGGTAGCTCAGATTTTGGGTGAACGCCTTGCAAAGATCGCTGCCGGTTCTATTGAGCTCCCAACTAATCTTGATAGTCTTAAGGCTTCGTCAATACGTCAACATATCTTGGATTCTGGTGCAAAGTGGGTTGGATTTAATGAGTTGCTTAATTACTGCTGGAGTGTTGGAATACCTGTGGTGAATTTGTGCAAATTGCCTGCAGGTAGTAAGAAACCAGATGGTATGGCAATCTGGACTGAAGAAAGACCTGTTATAGTAATCGCATCAGGGCGTAAACACCCGGCTTGGCATATATTTGTGATTGCCCACGAGCTGGGGCATATTGCTCTGGGACATTTATCTGCTGGTGAGTTGAGTATAGATTCTAAAGTTGTAATGGACTCAAATGATCAGCAAGAAATGGAAGCCAATAAATTCGCTGTTGAATTATTGAGTGGGAATCCCTATCTATCCTTTAGTCCTCCAAATAGACGGTTGACCGCACATGAACTTGCTGATGCTGCGCTATCCATAGGTGAAGAACTCCATATTGACCCCGGTTTTATTGCTCTCAGTTATTCTCGGAGCCAAAACTTCTATGCCCTTGCACAAGCTGCCTTGAATTATTTGGGTTCAGAAGCTGATGCTGGCTCACTTTATCGGCTGCCTTACAACCATCTTGATTCCACAGAGCTTACAGACGACAACAAGCAGGTATTTGAATATCTTACGGAAGCTGCGTAACTCCTGTGGCCCGCATTGTGTTCTGCGACAATGACGTAGTGCTCAAACTGGCTGAATATAACCTGCTGCAGGATGCATGTTCTGTGCTTGCTGTAGGTGCCTCAGAAGTGATAGTGCTTGATTCAGCTAAGTATTATTTCAATAGTTTGAAGAAGAAGTTAGCCAGAGGCAGGGATGTAACGTATTCAGATGCAGGTCTTGATCGTGCAATAGAGTTCGCAAAAAATGCTGTTCAGATGACCTCCAGAGTTGATATAGACTGGGCAACAGAATGTGACAACATTGATATTGGAGAAGCGCAATTGGTTTCCAGTGCGATTGCAGCTGGTGGAGATAGTATTCTACTTACTGGTGACAAGAGATTTATAAAAGCGCTCTTGAAAACTGAAAGCACAAAACATATTGCGAATTTACTGCGCGGTCGAATTGTCTGCCTCGAAGAGATTATAAGATCCCTGATTTGTAACTATGGGATTGATCACATACGGAAAGCTGTTGCTTCCGCACCACGATGCGATCTTGGCCTCCAGATAGTCTTTGGAAGCAGATTTGACCTGCCGGAAAACCAAGTGCTGGATGGTCTCTCTTCAATGATAAATGAGATCAACACTGCTGCAGGATGCGATTGGCTGATGAGGCTGTAAAATTTGAGTAAGGGTTTCATCGCCATATATAGATAAACCCCAATCATTCGAATCTGGACTCATTTCTGGGTTTGCTACTGGAGAATGCACAATGTTTGTTTTTAAACTAACTAGACGTATGTTTGCTATGTTCGGAGTTATAGCATTTCTTGCTGTAGCAGGATTCAATGGCGGGGTTGTTGCTCAGGGAGAGTATCCCAAAAGCTCTGATTTTACTATAAGCGCTCAGGCTCCCGGGAAGTTGTTTTTTGTTGGGGAGCCTGTTGAGTTGGTGGTTAGTTTGGCTCCTCCGGTTGATGGGAGTGGGTGGAGTTATTCGGTTGAGGTGTCATCCGGGCCGGATTCCCGGTTTGTTATTAAAAAGACTGTTGTAACAGATCAGGCTTTGAGTGCTGGAAATGGGTTTAAGGACAAGATTACTGTCCCGATTGAGACTCCCGGGTATTATGATGCTGTATGGACAGTTAAACAGGGGGATGTTGTTCTGCTGACTAAGAAGTCTTCGTTTGCGATTATTCCTCATAACCCTCAGGACAAGCAGCGGTTTGATTCACCTTTTGGGATCAATGTGCATCTGTGGTCTCCTCGAGAGGCTGGCGGGGTTGTTCGAAGGTCGGGGATTGCATGGATCAGAGATCATATGGGTGGGGGATTTGATCCGAAGAAGAAAGAATGGGTGGAGGAAGACCCGCATCTTCTTTGGGCTGAGGAGAACAAGCTGTGTCTACTGCCGGTATCTGAATATTACAAGCCTGAAACCGGGATCAAGCAGGGTGATCGGTTTGTCTACCCACGTGCTGCTGAAGAAGTAGAAGCGTATGCCAGGAAGTATAAGGGGCGTGTGACTTATTTTGAAGTCTATAATGAACCTTATGGTTTCTTCTGGGGACCTTACTTTGATCCGGGTGGAATACTATGGCAGGGTGGTAAATGGGTGAAACCGTTCTACGATTTTGCGATTGATCAGACTAATGCGCTGCACCGGGGAAACAGCAAGATTAAAGTGATATGGCCGGAGATGGATATTCTGGTGCATGCCAATCTATACAGGGAATGCGGAGCTCAAGGTAGCCAGATGCAGGTGATTGCTCCACATGCATATAACGTGCACAGCGACTATCCTGAAGACCAGTTCTGGTCTACCAATATGCCGGATGTGCTGGCCCATTTGAAAAAGCATAATATGACCACTGAAATATGGACGACCGAATATGGTTACAGCACCTTTACCAAGGCAACACCCGACCAGCAGGCAACATACAAACCTAATACTGAGCAGCAGCAGGCGAATAAGCTTGTCAGGACAATTATTATGCAGTTGGCGGGTGGAATAAAGAAGACCTTTTGGTATGATATGCTATGTGATGGAGATGATCCCCATAATCCAGAGCATAACTTCGGTCTAATTCGTTATGGCACATTTGAACCCAAACCGGGTATTGTTGCTTATGCAAATATGATCCATCAACTAAACGGTAAAAAACTGGTTGGAAAGGTGGCGACCGGTGGGTATGCCTTTGCTTATGATACTCCCAAAGGCGGGAATATGGTGCTGGCAGTATGGAGCAGAGATGCTGATAAACATGAGGAATGGATGGTAAATACAAAGAAAACCAGCGTGCAGGTGAGTAATATTTATGGTCAGTCCTGGAGTCAACCTATAAAGAATGGTGTATTTGCAATAACTCTGACAGAATCGCCGGTGTTTATTACCGGGTTCAAACCCAGCGACCTTAGGTTTTGCACGCAGTAGATGAGTCGATTGCTTGGAGTGCTTTGATAATATGCAAAGTCAAGTCATCACGGCAATACCGCCAATGTACACTACACTATAGTATAGTATAGTATAGTATAGTGTAGTGTACATTATTCGTTCCGATAAGTGTTCAGGTTCCAAATACTCTTGAGCTTGCAAATTGGTTTAAAAAGAGAACCGCCAAATACGCTAAACACGCGAAATTTGGATATGAGTCTGTTACTGTTTATGTAGTATCTCCAGCCCCTTCCAACCTCTACCGGGCATATTTAAAGTAAGTACTCCTGAGGCTGGGGTTAGGTCTTCTCCGGTCATGATGTCACGGATTATTGCACCGTCAGGAAGTTTTTTTAGCAGGTTGTTGATGTTTAGGGTGGCGGTTGTTGGTTCTGTGGTTTGGCTTCCCATTACTATCAGTGCACTGTTTTTCTTTAGATAGACACTTGCAAGGATATTGCCAGGGGTGACTTTGTACAGGCTGGATTTATCCCAGTAGGGTATGAATGTGGTTTGTTTGTCATCAAACCTTTCGAGGGCTTGTGTGACTTGAAATGGTTGATAACGGGTTTCGGTGTCGTGGACAAGTGACAGCGCCAGGCCTTCATCAACTGTGAACTTGCCAGGCAGGAACTCTCCTCTGACTCCATAGTTATTGCCCATATAGGCTGCTACATATTCCCCCGGCTCCAGCATGTATCCTTTTTTGAAACCGGCGAGGGCTTCTCCATCCAGGTATGCATCACATAATCCGTTGGTAGTGACATCGATGCTGCTGCCGGTATGAGCGGTCATGTAGACATTTTTGCCCCGCTGAACGAATATATTCCGCAGACGCTTCAGGAACTGCCTGGTGGCGCGGATAGGTACATGAGTTAGATATTTACCGTCACCTTGAGCTTGCCCGCAACCGGGATGTGTTGGATTGTTGCAGGACCAGGCTACGCTTGTGCCGTCCATATAGACCCCGTCGATACCGGCTTCATCGGTAATTTTTGCTATTCCATCCAGCAGCAGATCACCGAAGGGGCCGTTAACACAGGCGTTATAACACAGCTGTTTTATCTCGTCGTATTCGCGTCTGTAGTTCAACATAATACCACCAAGACCAAAATCGTATTCCATCCCTTTCCATTCAGGGTCGGCATCGGACATGTCCTGGTTGAAGTATATGATAAACCGCATTCCACGAGCATGGCATGCATCGGCGATTTCCTTTAACTTTACTATCCGGGTAAGGTCAGGATAACCCTGGAATCTTGACCAGTCTTCGTGGAATATAATAACCTTTGTGCCTAATTGTTCGAGGGAATCGATGCGCAGTAGAGGATCTCCAATTGCTATTGCATTGCCAAACTTACCCGGAATGGATTTACATCCGATAAGCGAGAATGAACTACCGCTGGAAGTGACTTTTTCAGGAGTGTTAATACTATCGAAACTATGCAGCAATAGAGTATCTGCATCAGCAATGAGTGGACTTGTCGGAACTAAGCCAGTCGGCCTCTGAACTTTTGATATCCGTAGATCATCAAGTTTGAAATCGTTAATGTTGAAGTTCAACGGACTGCGAGAGATATCCCCGGCAACCAGTCCCTGCATATCGAACTCTCTCACAACATTGTTTATCTGCAAGCGTACCTTATCACCCCAGGACAGGGCAATATATGTCCATTGGTCGGTCGCTAGTCTGCTGTCTCCCCCAGCCAGATACATCGTATATTTACCCTCGACATTGCGTTTGAGAGCGATAAAGTTGCGGGCAATTGCATTGTAGTACAGTATCAGAGCTTCATTAGTGGATGTAGTGAATGTGAGAAATTGCCTGTTGTAGACCGACAGGTCCTTTGCAGGATCATATGTCTCATTGGTATCGAATGTCGGTTTTACCCAACATTCCAGTGTTCCCTTATCCGTATTTATATTCCCGGGAGCGGATATAGTTGACTGAGATTGTTCTTTTGCAGTTATCAAGCTCCATTCTGCGCCTGTATGGTATGTGTAGTTCTTCTCCAATGGGATTTCTTTGGCTGGTGTATACTGCAGAGCAAACTGCATTTTGTAGGGTGAGGAGACAACTGTCTTCTTATCAATTATGCTGTTCTTCCAGAGTGATCCCAGTTTACCGGGTATTACCTGGATCTGGCTGCTGTCCTTTGCGCTTTTGATCCATTCATCACTTTCATAGAGCCAGGAGATACCTCTTCTTTCATCTCCTACCCAGAAATGGTTGTTCCAGCCGATTGGGATGCGGAGTCCTACTGGTGATATTTTACCGCCAGACCGGGAGGAGCTCTGGCAATAGTATTTTGCAACGCTGCTGTCGAGTGTTGCTTCGAGGGATACGGAATCGACTTTCTGGCTGCCGTGTGGAATTAGGGCAGCTTCGTTCCATGAAAAACCATCATATTCGACAGTTGAGGTGATTGTCAGATCGAAGTCTTTGCCTTTCCATATACTCCGGAACCTGGCATGAGTGTCGTCATGAGCAATTAATTTACATGACTTCTGCAACCAGGTCAGCTCCCTGGAGCCTTTCTTTACAACCAATCGAATTGGGGCCTTGAGCATACTCTTGCCGATTGAAACAACCTGGTCGGGGAGCGCGGAATCGGTGTATGTAATGGTCCTGCCCATAATCGACAGCTTTTTGCCATTGACCTTAAGAGGAGTCCAGGGAGGCAGGACTTTGAGAGGTAAGCCTGCTTTTGTCCCCTGCCATGAGTAGTGCGGAGGTATGATAGTCTCAAATGATTTTTCGCTAAGCGCCTTGCCGTCAGCGGAAGTTACTACCAGCTTACTGGAGTATTTATCGCCGGGATTCCCTGTTATTGGAAGTTTGATAGTGGTTCCTTTGGATTTTGTTAGATTTACTTCTTTAGTCTTTTCACCGGATGGGGAATTGACGGTCAGTACTGCTTTGGATGCTTTGGATCCAGGGAGTATTTCTATGTCTGCTCTGACTTCTTTTGTTAAGGCAAAATAGCGAAGATTGGTCTGGAGTTTTGAGGGGAATGCTGCTCCGACGTTTCCCTGGATAAGGGGAATAGCTGTATCATTTACTTTTATATTGTAGCTGGCTGAAACATTGCCCTCCTCCGGCAGAGTATAGACTGCTTTTAAGGGTTTGGTTTCATTTACAGCAAGTGAAATGGTCAGTTTTTCGGGAGAGCTTTCGGGTGAAGTGACGGTAAGTGTGATATTAGCAGGAGCTTGTGTGTTGTTGACTAGTTCGAAATCCAGATTGTTTTTGCCTGCTTTGGGTTTGGATGTCACTTTTTGGCGGACTAATATCTTGTCCGGTGAGAACATAATTACGCCGACCGGCATGGATGTGTATCCACCATAATAAGAGTTTGCAAGACCACTACGCTGGAAATGGCGATAGCGGAAAATATTGATTCCCCAGAGTGTATTCCAGGGGCAGTTTTTTGCACCAACTGAGGAGAATGGAATAGCAAACTCCGCAGTCCAAGCGCCTTTTTCACGTCCGACTTTAGCTGTCCACTTTGCACTCCAGGCCCTTACATCATTCCTGGAGTCCAGCTTTGAACCCATGCAGTTCACGGCGAACTGGTAGTAGGATTTGATGTCTGTATACCAGTTGTCGAATGAACCTTCGTATCCACCGAATGACACAGTGGCTTCTTTAGCTTTGGTCATATCCTCAGGAGCCAGAAAAACCTGTGCACAGTCATCATCACCTATTTTGTCGTCATATGTTCTGACAAATCCGCTGGGGCCTTTGCTGTCGGGTTCAGGCATACGCACGGCAACATATAATGTGTTGTTATCAGCCATTATGTACGCAGTTGAGTTGGGGTTAGCAGTCGAAATGCCGTCAGAATCCAGGAAATTGCTGATAGCGGCTGCATCTTTCCACTCATTGAGTGCTATTTTACCATCGATTATAGGGGCTTTGCTGCATCGGGATACGGTAATGCATGCACGATCTGCTGCAAATGAGCAAGATGCCAATAGTGTGGCAATTATGGCTGCATATATTAGGCTCTTCAAATTGGTTCTCCTGTATTTGTCCGTAATATCAATAATCTGTAAGCCAATTATAAGCCCAGAATAATAGTATTCAAAGAATGAAGATTGCTAATTGTTAACCAAAGTTGCGATGATGTACCGATGTTGCTATTTTAGTCTTAATTGACACTAGCCCTTAGCTGCTTTAGAATGCGGATATTGTATAATGCGGGAAAGCAGGCTAGAAGCCTGCATCACAATGTATGGAGTAGTAATGGCTATACCTATCATTCTTGTTACAACTGGTATTGTATCTCAAGAGGGGAAGACTCCTTTATGTCAGTGTGGGAATACCTATTTGAAGGCATTGGTAGATTCCGGAGCATATCCGGTGATATTGCCTCCGATACCGAATAGGGAGAGTGTCAAACGATTACTCGATGGTGTTGATGGGCTTCTGGTGACTGGTGGTGGGGATATTGATCCTGAGCTATATGGTGAACCCCGGCATCCCAAGTGCGGGATACCTGATAGTGATAGAGATGAGATTGAAATATCCGCAGTTAAGGTTGCTATTGAGATGGGGATTCCGGTTTTTGGTATTTGTCGGGGGCATCAGGTTCTGAATGTTGCATTAGGTGGAACTCTCATTCAAGATATTCCCTCGCAGGTTTCCAATAGCATTACCCATTCTGAAGAGGGCAACAGAAGACCATTACATAATGTTGAGATATCAGATGGCACTATGCTTAAGGAGATTGAACGTGAAAACCCAATAATGGTGAACAGTATCCACCATCAAGCAGTAAAGAAACTTGGCGATGGATTGAGAGTTTCTGCGAAGTCCGAAGATGGGGTAATTGAGGCTATTGAGTCAGCAGATGGTAGGCCTGTATTGTCTGTTCAATGGCATCCGGAGGAAAACACCAACGAATACCCGCAGTTCAGGAAATTGTTTGAGTGGTTTGTTTCACAGGCAGCGAAACAATACGCCACAAATGAGGATAAAAGAAATGCCGCTTCGTAATATAACGCTGGAAATGAGTTTGAAACCGTTTTATGATACTTCACCGGATGCTGTTGTAAATGTATGCCGCACGATGTTTGGTCAGTGGCTTCCTTTGTGCAAAGATGCTGAACAGGTGTCTGTGTTACTCTGGATAGGTGATGGTTCGGAGATACTTGAGTACAGCGGCAATATGTCGGATACATTCGAGTGGGCGAAGTATATTGGGGGAGCGAATCCTCGAGAGGCGATTCCTGGTGATCCCGATAAAATCTGTCTGCACAGTAGAGGGTATTTGTATCGAGACGATGCTCCGGAGTTTACTTATGAATGGCTCAATCTGCTTGTAGAAACCATAAAGCTGGTGGGGAATGAGATCACAGGCAAACCGATACGAGTGGGAGCTACGTTTGATCCTGGCCCTGAGTTTGCGGTATCTAAGTTCAAATATATAGACCACAACGAAATCTGTCTTGGGGATACAATGGGCAAGTCGAGTTTTGTTTCCTGTTATGGGATCTTGAATGGAGACACGAAGCATTATGCGGGATTTCCTGATGGTATAGATGATGGCACTCCGTTTGGTAAATTCTTTGGCAGGCAGGCACAGTGCTTTCTGACGGATCTTGGGTTTGACTATATATGGTTTTCCAATGGATTTGGTTTTGGTACAGAGACCTGGAAGTGCACGGGGGCAGTTTTCGATGGAGAGAAGTTTTTTCCGGAAAAGTGTATAGATATAAAAGAACGGATGCTGCAGTTCTGGCGGTTGTTCCGGGAGGAGTGTCCGGTATTTCCGATTGAGACACGAGGGACGAACCTTGCTACGGGGATGGATTTAGCGTCAGACGCGGTCCCATTGCAGGACATTTACTCGGAGTTCGATATAGTTGCGCCAGTCAATTCTCCCTGGGCAGCGTTGAATGGCGATTTCGGGATGGAGCTGGCGGGATGGATGTCTCATATCGCTGAGTTACCGCCGAATAATGGATTTCCATTCAGGTTCTATACACACGACCCCTGGTGGTTGAACAGTCCATGGTTAGACAGATATGCCAGGCAGCCTCACGATATTTATCTTCCGCTATCTGTAAGTCGGATTAATGAGCAGGGCAATGTTGGAACTCCGGATTCTGTAGCATTTCTAACAGTGGATGATTCATATGGCAATATGCCGGAGCAGGTGCCAAATGAGGTAATTCCACATATAAAGAAGGCCCTTGCAGATAGCCCAGATGCACCAGGACCGCTTGTTTGGGTCTATCCGTTTGAAGAATATCACCGGTATACATTCGAACACAGCGAGCGAATTGGAGAAGTGTTTTTCGGAGACTGGTTTATCCGCAGTGCAATCAACAGCGGACTCCCTCTGAATACTGTGATCAGCACATCTGCGTTTGTAGCAGTTGTGCGTGATTGTCCTGAGAAGTTACGGAAATCAATCCTTGTGATACCAGCACCGGATGACGGGTCG
Organism: Abditibacteriota bacterium; assembly: GCA_942493375.1. Classification (GTDB taxonomy): domain Bacteria; phylum Armatimonadota; class UBA5829; order UBA5829; family UBA5829. The sequence goes on from OW818698.1 coordinate 4,449,279, forward strand.
GCATTCTCTGAAGCCTTGAATGTGTTCATAAATAGCGGTGGAAAAGTGCTGTTGTATGGACCGTTGGAGAATGCGGACCCTTCACTGCTATCGATGCTTGAAATCGAATTGGATGAAGCTCTTGACGGTGAGTTTAGTACTGAGACTTCAGAGGAGATCGATCAAGTTGGGCAATCCTTACCGGACATAATCCGCCATCATGCACAGGTATCGGCTGGCGGAATCAGGTGTGTCTGCCGGGGGGATGCAATTGCGAAAGCATGCCAGAATGGCAATGAACGGGCTATTGCAGTCCACCGTGGCGGTCTTGTGTGGGTGAGAGGGAGTCTTTCGTGTGATCCGGAACAGCTCAAAAATGCCGTAGTCGTTCCATATTCTGCATCGGAGGTTTATCGCACTGAGCAGCTGATGCGGATAGCGTTGTCGAGACTGGAGCTTGAGGTTTCATTTAAATATGATGATCCGGGTCAGGTGATGCCGGTTACTTGTATTGCGCGTAATAGGAATGCGTTTGTGTTCTCCGGATATGTACCCGAGCAAACAGTAGATATTGCTCTAAGGTTGCCTGCAGGTATTCCATTACTGCAAAATGTTCAGACTAAAATTGAACGGGGTAAGGCAGTATACCGGATGCCTCGGGCATGGCATGTCGAGTGCCGGGTGATGATTGAACAGGAGAGCGGACGGGTGATGAGCTCTGATGTTGCGCCGATTATGGTTGGAGTTGAGTGGCGTTATCTTGTGACTGGATTGTCTAATGCCATCGTCCGGTTCTTCCCGATTCCGGGGACAGATGAGAATGTCACGATGCTACGGAACCCTCATTACCCATATCATACGGGTGATTGGGTTTCATATGAATACAAATCGGATTCACTTGGCAGCTATCTGGAAGCACGAAATATCACTGGCGATCTATTAATTTCCTGGTAATAAGAGGTAAGTAAATGTCGAAGATACAGCGGAAAGTGCATACTGCAAATGTCGGAGTCTTTGGGGTGGGGCACCATACGTACTGGTCGCAGTTTGATGGGTTGCTGGATGAAATGTACCGGAAAATGGCTGTGTTTACAGACAAAGTCAAAGCAAACGGTGTGAATGTGCGGGATTTTGGGCTTATTGACCAGGCTAAAAAAGCTTATGAGATTTTGCCGGAGATCAATGCTGCGAATCTGGACCTGTTGTTTTGCGATATGTTGACCTATGCGACTAGTTCGACTTTTGGGATACTTGCGCGTGAGCTTCACATACCAATTGTGCTTGTAGCTCTGCAACCGCTTGAGGCACTCGATTATTCAAAGGCATCAACCTACCAGCAGCTCTGTAACGACGATATATGCAGTCTTCCGGAGTTTACAGGGGTTGCAATTCGCATGGGAAGACCTGCACCACCAGTGATAATTGGGACTCTATACAATGATCCTGAAGCAGATGCAGAGATCGCTCGATGGTGTAGGATCGCAAGGGTGTTGCATTCACTGAAGGGTGCACGGATCGGTCATTTTGGTCATGTTCTGGAATCTATGCTGGATATGCACAGTGACCCTACTGCATTTACTGCGGCGTTTGGTTGTCATATAGTTCAAACTGAGGTCGATGAACTCCTAAGGCTCCAGCGAACAGTTTTGCAGGATGAAATTGACCAGAAGAAACTCGCCATATTGGAAATGTTTGACACACCTGATCCTGTATCAGACCCAATTACCAGCAAGCTTAAAGACCATGATTTGCATGTAGCTGCGAGGGTAGCAGTTGCGCTCGATAAGTTTATAGAATCATATGAACTGGACGGACTTGCATATTATTATGAAGGTGAACCAGGCAGTGAAACACGAGAACTGGTGACGAATCTGATCGTTGGAAATTCATTGATTACTGCAAACGGGGTGCCGATGTGTGGTGAGTCCGATCTGAAGACCTGTATTGCGATGTTGATTATGGACCGGCTTGGAATTGGCGGCAGCTTTGCAGAGTTCCACCCGATCGATTTCAAGGAAGGATTCGTGCTTGTCGGACACGATGGGCCTCATCACCTGGGAATAGCAGACGGTAAACCAGTGCTGCGGAGTCTTGATAGATATCACGGTAAACCGGGATCCGGCGCCAGTGTGGAGTTCAAGATAAAAGAAGGTCCTATTACTATGCTCAGCATTGGTATAAACGGTAATGGCAGGTTCAAATTTGTTATTGCGGAAGGTGAATCTGTGCGTGGTCCCATCCCTCCAACAGGTAACACTAACACCAGAGGTTTCTTCAAACCGGATGTCCGGACCTTCCTGAAACGCTGGGTAGCTGAAGGCCCAACCCACCATTTTGCTTTGGGAGTCGGTCATCATGCAGAAACTTTGAAAGATATTGCTAATATTCTGGGCGTTGACAGTGTGATTGTGGGAGAGTAAGTTTAATACAACAGTGCAGGAACTTTTGTAAATTCCTGCACCAGACTGTGTTGTAGATTACTCTAGTTCCAAAATCCTGATAGCATTCTCTCGTGCGATTTTGTTGAATACTTCTTCGGTGATTTTTTTTGCATCACGCCATTCAATCAACATGTCTATCATAGCAAATGGCATTTGGGCTGAGACTATGTCAGTGCCAAACATCAACCTGTCCTGGAATTCTGTCAGGAACTTGGGGCCGTATACCGGGTCGCGTTTTAATGCATTTACCGGAGTGAAGTCAGACAGATCACCGTAGAGGTTGGGATATATCCGCAGTAGTTTAGGGACGACGCCCTCTTCTTTAACCGGACCAGTGGGCAATCTACCTACTTGTCCGCCATCAGACCTGAAAACATAACCTCTTTCGCCGGTTGTCTCGAGCCTCGCGATTTCTGACCAGAATACCGGGCCGTGTCCGAAGAGCTTGAGATTCGGGAACTTCTGAAGTGTGTGCTCAAGTTGTGGAAGTCCGGGATCGTCGTAGAGTCCAAAATCCCCCCCGACCTGATCCGAACCATCAGTAGTCACCGGCAACCCCACTGCCTCTGCATGTTTGAAGAGGTTCTGGACCATTGGGTGATTGACAGGCATGTTGGGCATCACTTCACCCAAACCCTTGCAGCCTTTGTCCTTGTAGTACCCGAGAATACGATCCAGTGGAGCATCAGCAGAGTTGCTTATGGCACGGGGATCTATATTACAGAACGGAATTATGCGGTCAGGATACTTCTCCGCCATATCCAGAATATCCTCATTTGCCTGAGGTATATATATTTCAGGATTTACGATGGGAAGAACGCAGCCCTTTTCAATCCCGGTTTGATCGTAGCGCTCGATAAGCTCCTCAACCGATGCAAACTGACATACAAAGGGTATGGGTTTACGGTATGCATGTGCATGAACATCTATAAACAATATCTTTCTCCTTTTATACAACTACAAAGTTCAATTCAGGTAAACAACATATATTTACGGTCCACCGTCAGCCATAATCTTAACAGCAGTATCTACCATATCTTTGCTGCCGATTAACCTGGTGAATGAGTTTCCTATCATCCCGGTTTTTACAATTCCTGATTCATCCAGCCTGTCACCCATTTTATGAAAATCAAGTATGGGCCATGGAGCATTAGGATTATTTGGCTTCAGATAATCTTCCCAAAACACAATCTGTACGTGATGCAGAAGGGTGCAATTGTAAAAACCTACTCCGATGAGTAGATATTTTGCATCCAGTTTGTAAAGTTTGTCCCAGGGACTATCTTTTCCGAATGCACCGCGTGAAGCCCAGATGGGTCGGCCCTCTGCGTCTTCTGCTCCAAATGCATTAATATGGTCCTTTGTAATCTCTTCAGCATATCGACCGACTGCAGTTACTGAGTGGGTGGGGTTATCACTCCTCAGAGTTCCCGGACGTTTCCTGAAGGTTTCCGGAATAGCACCTGTATATGTTGGTGTATTAATAATATCCCAGGCTTTGACAATGGCTTCCATGTCCATTTGTGCAAAATCATACATACACAGTCCGGGAAGGGCGAGGGTGCCTGTATTGCCAATTGTCTCCAGGAATGCATCAAGAACAGTATCTGCTCCACCATCTATATATCCGATGCTCTTCATAGAGGAGTGGAAAAATACAGTATCACCTTCAGCTATACCCAGTTCTGCCAGGCAATCTTTTATCATGTTTTTAGTTATGTGTTTTGGCTCTTCCATATTTACATCACCAAATTTAATCCTGAATGATTGCCTGATATTACCAGAAAATCTGTTCAAGAGCAATCAAAGGTCACATAGCCCGCGTATTCCATGATTTTCCGCGAAATCTGCGATTGACAAGCACCTTCCTTTCCGGTAAATTACTCAGAGTCCCACAGAGCTTTTAACAGGGGGAAGTGTATGGAACTTAATAATGGTATTGTTCGGTTTACCTTTGATGATAATTCTGGCAGCGTGACTCAGATTACTGATTTGTCGAACGGGTTTGACTACCTTAAGGACACATCTGGCAACCGGTTGTTTAATCTTATAGCTCCAACTGCAAAACATAGATGCAGAGAAGTCCGTCCTGATAAAGCCGATAAACCTGTGGTGCAGATAAATAACGAGTCCTTAACTTTGCAATATTCAGATATAGTTATAGACGGAGATCCTACTGGTATTACTGCGACTGTGACGGTGGCATTACCGGCAGGCAGTCAGGAAGCGCGTTTTAATCTGCAGATCGAGAACAACGGGCCATACCGTATCCATGAAGTCCATTTTCCATGGATTGGTGGATGGACTGAGTTCGGTGGCACCGGTGTAGATAAGGTTACAGTTTCACACTGGCAGGATGATCCACACACTATCTTTCCAACTCACCACACCCACACCTGGGGACGATGGAACAAGCGTAAGCTATATGCTGGATGCTTCTTCATTCCGTTTATGGATTTATCGGGTGATGGCCAGGGGCTGTCCTATTGCGTTTATAATAAGTCCCCGAGGATCTCGGGAATTTTGCTGGATGACCTTTCACCAGACTACGAAAACACATGCTTGAGCTGGGCACATGTAGCGCAGCCGTATATCAAACCATCTGAGATATGGACAAGCCCGGAAGTAGGGGTGGGGATACATCACGGAGACTGGCACGATACTATTGATCGTTATCGGGAGTTTCTTGCCCCCTGGTGGAAAGCTCCCAATACTCCTGCCAGGCTTAAGGAGACCATCGGTTACTACAGCGTTCAGACTATGGGATTCATGGGTGAACTTTGCAATGACTGGGATGATATTCCGGACATTGCCAGGGACTGCCAGAAATATGGTATTGAGGACTTGTGCGTATGGGATATGTACGCACAGACCTATCTTCGTCCGGATGATGGCGGGGCCTGGGAGATAACACCAGAGTATGAAGCGAAGATGAGAACGGCTTTGGCTGAGATCCACGACCTCGGAATAAATACCAGCACCTGTGTCAATTATCGATTGATTACGAGACTGTGCAAGCAGTTCCCGGAGCTTGAGAGTGAAGTTCAGAAGTCAATGTATGGATACCAGATTGCTTCGGACTCATATCCGGTCTCATATGCACACAGCCAGTGGAGAATCCCGGCGCTGGAGTCGGGTGGGGTGCCTCTGTGCCAGTGCTCTCCCAAGTTTCACAAGTTTGCGATGGATTTGAGCAGGCAGACAATGGACTTCGGTTTTACTTCACTGTTTATTGACCAGGTATTTGAGATGTTTCCCTGCTTCGATGAATCCCACGGGCACAAAACTGCGGATGATACGTTGGAACTTACTTACAACTGGATCAAAGATGCGGCTCAGATGGTCCGGGAACGGAATCCTGAAGCATATGTGATCGGGGAGCAACCGGAGATATATAACACGCAGTTTGTTGATATCTGGTGGGATTGGGGTAAGAGGGATACCAAGTCTGAGATGATCAGGTATTTGTTACCGGAAAGCCTCCAGATGTGGTGTATTGATGAGCACGAACGGGATGTGGTTTCGAAAGCTTTTGCTTCAGGGCATATACTGGCTTTGATGACCAAAGAACTTACCGGCAAGCTTTCAGATTTCCCTGAATTAGCAGCCCAGGTAGGCAGACTCTCTCAACTAAAGAAAGATACGTTGCAATATGTTACCTATGGTCGCTTTATGGACAACAAGGGATTAACCTGTGAGGGAGCTATCGGATATACCTACACTTCGGAGTCAGGTATTGCGGTTGCTTTGGCTAACTCTAAATCATATGAAGTTACATGCAAATTGGTTCTGAATCCTCAGGCTTTCGGTAAGATACCCGGAAACTACGGTATTCAATTCATAGAAGGACAGAGCAGCACAGAAGCTGAGTTGTGTTTCGAAGATGATTCCATTATTCTTGAACTCACCATACCTGCATATGCTGCAGCAGTATGGTGCATTCCGTGCAGATAATAAGCAGACGAGGTAAATAATGACTACAACAGAATATTTCGCTGACGGTACCTATTCCGAGGTCCCTAATCATACGGTTACATTCCGATGTGGGATGACGGTGTATATAGAATCCTTGCTAAATGGACAGTATATAGGGAGGCAGTGGAACTCTCAGGGAATGGTCCCTTATCCTGATCTTGATTTGAATGTTCACGATACTCCTCAGGCATTCTGGTTGGAGATCGATGGTCAGCTGTTGCATTCCCACTGGGAGTGGATGGGAATGTCGCAGGAACAGGATGGAGATAAGCTTCGGATTGCTATAACTCTCAAACACAGTGTTCGACCGGTTGAAGTAAAGGTCCATACACTGCTTGATGGTACAGGTATCATCTGCCGTTGGTTGGATATTACCAATACCGGTTCTCAGGATGCTGCACTTTCGAGAGTCTTCCCCTGGTCCGGAGTTTTGTATGCAGGTCGTCAGGTATACGCGTGGCAGACACAGACTGAGGAAAACCAGCTATACTCCGTGGGGTATATGCAGGGTACCCGGTGGGGTAATGAAGGTGTATTCCAGTGGGTACCGCTTCACAGAGCAGGATATCGTGTCGCAGGCAAGTATACCCGTGAAGCTCACCGGCACCCTATGTTTATGCTGCGGAATGAGCTTACTGGACATCATTTTATAGGGCAACTGGCATGGTCAGGGAGTTATTCATTCGATTTCGATGTATCCGGTGACTTTACCAATCCTCCGGGTGAATGCCTGCTATCGTTTAAAGCCGGACCGGATGCCCCAGCACCTCTCAGACTGATTGCACCCGGGGAGACCATTACAACCCCTGAAGTAAGTATGGGAATAGTCAGTGAAGGTTTTGATGAAGCAGTCCAGGCGATGCATGACCATATAAGAAGGTCCTATATTAAGCCTCAGGCTAGAGACAGAGGCTGCTGGATTGAAGTAGGAATAGGCCCGGAGTTTGAGATAACCCCCGAACTCACCCACCATGCGATAGATGTTGCAAGTCAGGTCGGAGCAGAGATATTCTGGATCGATGCCGGCTGGTATAATGCACCGAAAGCAGACTGGGGTAACACTGTTGGAGACTGGAATGTCGGCAGCAGATTCCCAAATGGTATAGCTGAGTTCAGAGATCATATACATGAAAAAGGTATGCTCTGGGGCTTGTGGATGGAGTGTGAGAGATTAGGTGTCGAAAGCCAGATGTATAAGGACCATCCGGACTGGCTGCTGAGTTCTTATAACGGTGACAAGATCCATCTCCTCGACCTTACAAGACCTGAAATAGCTACCTGGATGGAAGATCAGATATGCAGAGTCATAGAAGAAAACCAGGTGGACTTTTTCCGCCTGGACCACAATGCAGGGAATAGAGCAGGTGGTTTCAATACAGAGTCGGGATTTGTGGAGAATACCTACTGGCGATACTATGAAGCTTTCTATGGTATCTTCGATCGTGTAAGAGCTAAATATCCCAATATGGTTATGGAAAACTGTGGTGGAGGGGGAGGCCGGACTGATCTGGGGATCATGAAGCGGTTCAACCATACCTGGGTTACCGACGTTCAATGTGCCCCTCAGTCATTTGGTATCGGCAACGGGATGACCATTGCACTGCCTCCAGAGCTTGTAGACAGGCATGTTATTGGAGTTGGACAGCAGACATATACTGCAGGGGATTTTGACTTCCAGGCAAGACTGAGTCTGTTTGGAAAACCTACAATAGGAGCTGGTTCCTGGCTTCCTGGTTCCATTCCAAATCCTGTAATGCTAAGGAAAACCAGGCATATCGTTGACCTGTATAAGAATTTCGTGCGTGATTTCATGCCTACCAGCAGATTCTATCACCATACACCAACTCTGAACGGATTCAAGCCAGACGGGATCGGGATTATGGAGATGGTCTCTCAGGACCGTTCTAAAGCTATCGCAGGTGTATTCCGTTTATTGGGGCAGCAATCTGACTGTGTCCTAAGGTTCAGAGGGTTGGATGTTTCCAAACAGTATGAAGTCACAAGTGAAAACTCCGGAACCAGTTTTGTAAGGAATGGAGATGCACTGGTGTTTGATGGTCTGCCAATCCATCTTGAAACCGCACTTACATCGGAGTTGATTATTTGTAAAGAGATATAAAGCTGGCGATTGGTGGTAATTAGATATGAATACAGATGAATCATCGGAAAAATGGTCGAAGAAAGTAAAAGGATGTAGTGTTAAGCTTTTCTATGTAGCCTTTTTCCTGGTGCTAGTTGTATGCATTGGTAGATTATACTCCGCGCATGTTAAAGCTAGATTCATCGCACCATATAAAGAGATGGTAAGCAGGAATTGCACAATCAGCGATTTCAAATCTAGATTCGGAAAACCGGACGACATAAAAGACTGGAAAGAATTGATCGATTTTTATTCCATCTATGTACCTCGCGAGCATCCATCTATATCTGAAGCAGAGTATTTTCTTGTTTATGAAAGTTATCCATACTGTGCATATATCTATTTCGATGCGAATAAAAAAGCATTTGTTGCTGTAGTTGGAATGAATGGATGATGCCTGATTGTTGTGCGATTTATAGAAGAGGACATATGTTATGAAGCTGAACATTATCGCGGCGAGTCTACTTGCACTCATATTTCTCATTACTGGATATGGTTTTGCTGCAGACAATTCCCTTGTCTTTCGATATGACTTCAGCAAAGCCGACAGTATCAGCCAGGGTACTGTAAAGGACATTTCCGGCAGCGGTAACGATGGTGTGATTGTGGGAGATGTGCATCTTGCTGATATCGAGCAGGGGAAAGCTGCATACTTTGATGGTTCAACAGGTTATATTAAGATTCCAAACCTGTCATCCTGGGATATGAAGCGTTCGGTAACTATCTCGGCGACTGTGAAGTTTCTCGATGACGGCAAGGTGATGGGGCAGAATGATGGCCATGACATGATCATTTCCAAAGAGGATTACCTTATACTTGGAGTATGGCCTCTCGGCAATTCTCGCCTGTTCTATTTCAACACTTTCGATGGCAAGAGCTGGAATCCCGGATATATATCATTTGATAAAGTGCTTCCAAATGTCTGGGTTCAACTCGATGCCCGGATAACTCTGCTGGACAAATCCAAGGGCAAGTATTTGAGTGAATACTTTGTCAACAGTAATAAAGTTGCGGAAACAACATTTATAAGTCTATTTGGTAAATCGAATGACAGTCCCATTTGTGTTGGTTATGGATTTGGTGGTGGGTGCTGGCTGCTTCATGGCTATATAGCTTCTATCAGTATGTATAATGGCTCGTTATCAGACCGTGAGATTATACAATCTGCAATGGTGAACCCATGCATTAAGGACAAACCGAAACCTCATCTGGATGCATCGGTAATATTTACTCCTAGAAAAGAACTGGCGACTCTAAATGTCAACGGTACATACATAGGAGATATGAACACTGCAAAATGCTCTTACACTGTGGACCAGATTAACAAGAACAATACCCGTAAAGTGGTCATTAAGGGTGTGGTCGGTTCATTCACTAATGATAGAAGCAAATTGGATTTCAGCATTGCAAAACTGCCTGCAGGGCATTATGAGATTCGGGTTGACTGTGTTACCAAAGATAAACAGACATTCACCCAAAACATCCCCTGGGAGAAGCTGGATGCAAAAATCTGGAGAGATGCACGTGCTGGCGTATCGGATAAATTACTCCCTCCTTGGACACCCCTCAAATCCAGACGCAATAAAGACAGTCTGCAGATATTATGCTGGGGAAGAACGTATGATTTCAATGGAACCGGACTTGCCGAGGATATAGTTACTAGAGACCAGCATGTTTTATCCAAACCAATTGAACTGACTGCAATAGTAAACGGCAAGACAGTGAAATGGAAGAGTAACCCATCAATAGTGACATCATCTACTCCAGCAAAGATAACATTCAAAGGTGCAGCGAATGCTTCCGTGATCCAGCTGAATACCAGTTCATATATGGAATTCGATGGTCTAGTTGTGTCCAAGTTTGCCCTTAAGGTGGATAAATCCGCGAAGATAGGGAAGTGTTCATTAAATATTCCGGTCAACTCTGCAAATGCCAGGTATCTGTCTTATCTGTATCCGAATACAGGATCTTACAGAGGCAGGATGGACAATGCACCTAAGTCTATGCTTTTCCCCTACTACATGTGGGTTGGTGATGAAGACAGGGGCTTTGCATGGTTTTCAGAACGGGATATGTCCAGGCACCTGGCAGACCCGAGCAAAGCTGTGGAAATCCTGGTTAATGGCAGCGAAACTGTAATTAGAATCAATTTACTGGATAAAGCAGTTTTATTGAATAAACCTCTCACATTTACAGTTGGTTTCCAGGCAACTCCTATGAAACCTCTGCCTGAAAAGTGGCGGTCTTATGTGCATAACGATGTAGCATTAGTGTGGACATCAAAGTATTTGAATACATACTTCGGATATCCTGAAGCCAAAGATCCTGAGGTTTATAAGGCTGAAGTGAAGAGAGTTCACGATGCAGGACAGCTATTTATGCCTTATACAGTATTGCAGATGCTTTCGGGCAGCAGTCCTGAGTATAAGCATTTCGGAGATGAGTGGTGGAGTGGAGGTAAGGATAATACGTCCGCAGATGTAGTGTCTTTTGATCCGCCATCACCAATTTACGGAGTCTGCCCGAAGGCACACGACTGGATAGATGCTGAGACCTACAAGATTAAAAGCCTTGTGGAGACATACAAGATAGATGGCCTGTATCACGATTTCAGTTGGCCGATATTCTGCCGCAATACCAAGCATGGTTGCCCCGAAGAAGGTGGATACCCTATTCTGGCAATGCGTGAGTTGTACAGGCGGACATATACTATTCTGAGAAGCCAGGGCCGTCCGACTTTTGAAGCTGACCATACAGGTTGGGCGATGGTCTGTGCACCGATCTGTTCTTTTACCGACGCCACTCTTAACGGTGAAGAAGTATACCTGCCTAGAGGTAAAGGCAATTACTATAAGTCTTTGTGGTCGGCAGATCCCAATGTTATACCAAGTTTTGACGGGTTTATAACAGATTATATTGGCCGCCAGTTCGGAACAATTCCTGTGTTTTGCCGGGCATCGCTGGAGGGAACGGAATATCATAAACCCCAATATGAGCGGCGTATGTTGTCCATTATGCTCCTTTATGATGTAACGACATCATGGGGATATTGGCAGGACGAGTATGGCAGGATGTGGAAAGTCCTGAACGATTTTAGTATTGGCGATGCGGAGTTTATCCCTTATTGGAACAAACAGCAACCGGTTACTGTGTCATCATTCGATCCCAAACCAGCTGAGTATTCACTTTCCGCGCCGGTTATGATAAGCGTTTATAATTGTCCAGGTAAAAAGGCATTGATTGTAGTTGCTAATACCAGTGAGATCAAATTACATGCTGCTATCAATATAGACAGCAAAGCTTTGGGATTTACAAGATCAATTAGAGTCCGTGATGCGTATAGTCCTGATGCTGATTTATTGAAAGGTAACAGTGTTGAAGTAGATATTCCGGAATTGGAATGTCGGTTGTTGCTTGTAGATTTAGCGGACTGACAATATTATGCGGGGGCAGATAATGCGCTTTCCTTGCATTTGAATTTGTATGCTTTGAGAGAGAGTTTTAATGGATAGATTAAAGGCTTTTACAGCAATTCTCTTTGGATTCATATTCTGTTTATCCGGGGCCAGTATGGCAACAGATAATTCCATCGTATTTCATTATGACTTCAATAGATCCAATAGTATAGTTGGTAGTACTGTAAAAGACTTATCTAGCGGTGGCAATGACGGGGTGATTGTGGGAGATGTGCATCTGGCTGATATCGAGCAAGGGAAGGCTGCGTACTTTGATGGTTCAACTGGTTATATAGAGATTCCAAGCCTTTCTTCATGGGATATGAAACGTTCGGTGACTTTTTCTGCCGTCATAAAATTCCTCGATGATGGCAGGATTAATGCACAGAATAGCACCCACGATATGATCTTCTACAAGGATGATTATTTCCTGCTGGGAGTATGGGTGCTTGGTGGACAGCGGTTATTCTACTTTAATACGAACGATGGTAAAAGCTGGTCTCCAGGATATATATCATTTGATAGGGTTGTTCCCAATATTTGGTACCAAATCGATGTTCGTATCACGCTGCTGGACAAGACTCAGGGTACATATATGGGTGAGTATTTTGTCAATGGTAGCAAATTGGGGGAAACATCATTTATTAATAAGTTCGATAAGCCTAACAATAATCCTGTGTGCATAGGAACAGGATTTGGGGGAGGATGCTGGTTGCTACATGGTTATGTTGCGTCCATTAGTATGTATAACCGTGCACTTACAGACCGTGAGATTGTGTCGTCGGTAATGGCAAACAAACATGTACAAGACCATCCAAAAGCTCATTTAGAAGCCAATATCATATTCTCTCCCCGTAAAGGGATTGGAACCATCAATGTAAACGGAACCTATATCGGCAATTTGAAATCTGCAAAATGTAAATATGTGCTTAATAAAATCGACGCTGCTGGTAATCGCAAAACAATTAGCGAGGGAATCATCGGTTCATTTGTTGATGGTAAAAGTAAAAAAGATTTCAGTACTGCAAAGCTCTTACCCGGAAAATACGAAATTCTGGTCAGTTGTGTCACATCGGAAAAGCAGACATATGCTGTAAATATCCCCTGGGAGAAACCAGATGTCAAAGTATGGAGAGATGCCCGTGCGGGTGTATCAGATAAAGTGATACCTCCCTGGACACCTCTCAAGTCCGCGCATGAAAACGATAAGTTGATTGTCTCCTGCTGGGGAAGAACATATAGGTTCACAGGAAGTGGTCTTGCTGAAGATATAGTAACTCGAGATGGGCATATTTTATCGAATCCCATTGAAATATCTGCAGTTGTGAACAACAGGTCAGTAAACTGGATCAGTAAACCATCGAAAGTTACATCCTCTACTCCTGCAAAGATAGTGTTCAAAGGAAATGCTATTGCCTCGGGAGTTCGTTTGGATACTGCCTCGTACATGGAATTCGATGGTATGGTGCTCTCGAAATTCACTTTGAAAGCTGATAAAACGGCAAAGATTGGGAAGTGTTCAATCAATATCCCTGTTAATTCCGCTCATGCCAAATATTTATCGTACCTATATCCGAGCACCGGTCCCTATACGGATTCCTATAGAGGAAGTGTTGATAAGGCGCCTAAATCAATGGTGTTTCCGTATTACATGTGGATTGGCGATGAAGACAGAGGGTTTGCATGGTTTTCAGAACTGGATATGTCCAAACTCCTTGCAGATCCTTCCAGAGCAGTTGAAATTCTGCAAAATGGCAATGAAACAATTATAAGGATTAACCTGCTGGATAAAGCAGTAACATTGAATAGACCTCTCACATTTACGGTAGGCTTCCAGGCGACTCCAATGAAACCATTACCCAAAGAATGGCGTTCATTTATGCAAAATAAAGTTGCGCTTGTATGGACATCAAAGGAAATGAATAAATATTTCGGATATCCGGAGGTACTGAATCCTAATTACTACAAAGCTGAAGTAAAGAAAGTTCACGATGATGGTAAACTGTTTATGCCCTATACGATACTGCAGATGCTGTCGGCCAGCAGTCCTGAGTATAAGTATTTTGGCGATGAGTGGTGCAGTGGAGGTAGAGAAAGTACCGCATCTGATGTAGTATCATTTGTTCCACCATCTCCAATATATGCTGTATGCCCTGCTGCACACGATTGGATAGATGCAGAAACATATAAGATCAAGAAACTGGTAGAAACCTATAAGATTGATGGTCTTTATCACGATTTTAGTTGGCCGATATTCTGCCGTAACACCAAACATGGCTGTCCTGCAGAAGGTGGATATCCAATTTTAGCAATGCGGGAGTTATACAGACGGACACAAACTATACTGAAAAGCCAACCTCGTCCCACTTTTGAAGTCGCACATACCGGATATGCTTTGGTCTGTGCACCTGTCTGTTCTTTTATGGATGCAACTCTAAATGGTGAGGAAGTCTATTTGCCCAGAGGTAATGGTAACTATTATAAAGCCTTATATTCATCAGATCCCCGCGTACCAGCCAGCTTTGACGGATTCATGGCTGACTATATAGGCCGTCAATTTGGAACAATACCTAATTTCTGCCAGGGATCCCTGTACGGAACGGATTACATGAAACCGCAGTATGAACGCCGTATACTTTCCATTATGCTTTTGCATGAAGTATTGACGGGATGGGGTTCCTGGCGGGAGGAATACACAAAGATGTGGAAAGTCCTGAACGATTTCGGTATTGATGATGCTGAGTTTATCCCTTATTGGAACAAACAGCAACCGGTTACGGTGTTATCATACGATCCCAAACCTCCTGAGTATTCACTTTCCGCACCGGTTGTGATAAGCGTGTATAATTGTTCAGGTAAAAAGGCATTGATAGTGGTTGCTAATACCAGTGAAGTAAAGATTCACGCTGCTATTAATATCGATTCTAAAACTCTGGGGTTCACGAAGCCAATACGAGTTCGGGATGCATATAATCCTGACATTGATCTTCTAAAGAGTAATAACGTTGAAGTGGACATTCCGGAATTGGATTTTCGATTGCTGCTTGTAGATTTGGTTGATTGACAGTACATATGGAGGAGTTTCGGAAGTGCTCCTCCTGGATTCAGATTGGCATACTTTGAAAGTGGGATTTTATGACCAGATTAAAGGTTTATATTGTAGTTATTCTCGGACTCATGTTGTTTATATCAGGAGCCTGTATGGCAGCTGACAAATCACTTGTTTTTCAATATGACTTTAGCAAGTCCGGCAGTATTGTTGGTGGGACAGTGAAGGACTTGTCGGGAAATGGCAATGATGGATTGATTCAAGGAGATGTTCATTCAATCGATGATGCTAACGGAAAAGTGGCATTCTTCGATGGAACCACTGGTTTTATAAAGATCCCAAGTCTCTCTTCCTGGGATATGAAGCGTTCGGTGACTATCTCATCTGTTGTTAAGTTCATTGATGATGGCAAGGCAATGGGACTCAACGAAGCCCACGATATGATCATAGCCAAGGACGGCTATTTCATACTCGGTGCCTGGCCGGCCGGTGGTGGGGGTCAGCGGATGTTTTACTTCAATACATTCGATGGCAAGAGTTGGTACCCTGGCAATACAACATTCCAGATAGTGCGTCCTGAGACATGGATGCAGCTGGATGTCCGCGTCACTCTCCTTGATAAAAAACAGGGCAAGTATCTGGGTGAGTTTTTCGTGAATGGTAATAAAGTGGCGGAGACAGCTTTTATTAGTCTGTTTGGTGCACCTAATGACAATCCTGTATGTGTGGGTTATGGATTCGGTGGCGGACCATGGCTGATGCATGGCAGCATGGCCTCCATAAGCCTGCATAACCGTGCGTTATCAGACCGAGAAATTATTCAATCTGCAATGGCAAATCCTTATATCAAGGAAAAGCCACAGGAAAAGCTGGATGTAACACTTCAGTTCTCTCCAAAAAGAGGTATCGGAACTGTTAAGGTAAATGGGTCATATATTGGCGATATGAGCCATGCAAAATGCACTCTATTGGTTGAACAGATAAATGCTTCCGGTTCCCGAAAACTGGTAACCAAAGGAAGCATACTGGCTTTCAAAAATGACCAGGGATCAACAAATTTCAACACTGCTAAACTTCCTCCTGGTAACTACGAAGTCAATGTCACCTGCAAAACTCCGGACAACAGAACATTTACAGAGACTATTCCCTGGGAAAAACCGGATGTCAGTAATTGGAGGAATGCCAGGGCTGGAGTATCGGACCAGGTGCTGTCTCCGTGGACTCCTCTGGTCGTTAGACAAGATACCAAAAATCTACAGGTTTCCTGCTGGGGAAGAGAATACAGCTTTAGTGGAAATGGTCTTGCAAGCGGAATTGTTACCCGGGATGAGCAGGTGTTATCCAACCCTATTGAAATATCTGCGGTAGTTAATGGTAAGTCTGTGAAGTGGAAGAAATTGGCTGCATCGGTGACATCATCAACGCCTGCTAAGATCAAGTTCAAAGGTGGATCAAAATCCGATGGAATCCAATTGAGTGTTAACTCATATATGGAGTATGACGGATTGGTTGTATCGAAATTTACCATTACTGCAGATAAGTCAGCAAAGATTGGTAAATGCTCACTGAATATCTCCATCGATTCGAAAAACGCCAAGTTCTTATCGTATCTGTATCCTGGTATGGGGTCATACAGAGGTGGGCTTGATAGAGCGCCAAAGTCGATGGTATTTCCATACTATATGTGGATTGGGGATGAAGACCGGGGGATGTGCTGGTTTTCTGAACGTGATATGTCCAAACACCTGGCAGATCCCAAAAAAGCGGTTGAGATTCAGACTGGGACTGACAGTGTTGTTATCAAGATCAATTTATTGGACAAGGCAATTGTTCTGGACAAGCCTTTGACGTTCACAGTCGGTTTCCAGGCTACACCAATGAAACCGCTCCCTGAAAAATGGCGCAGTTTTATTCAGGATAATGTAGCATTGGTGTGGACAACCAACACCATGAATAAGCATTTTGGATATCCGGAAGCTCTTAACCCGGATACATTCAAGGCGGAAGTCAAGAGAGTTCACGAAGCAAATAGGCTTTTTGTTCCCTACATTGGCCTGCAGATGTTATCCAGCAATACTGTAGAATACAAGTATTTTGGAGATGAATGGTGGAGTGGGATTAAGGACAATACCTCTGCTGATGTAATATCCTTTTTACCTCCTGCAGCAATATACAGTGTCTGTCCGGCGGCGCACGATTGGATCGATGTAGAGACCTATCATATAAAGCAGCTTGTTGAGACTTACAATATGGATGGTCTTTACCACGATTTCAGCTGGCCGATATTCTGCCGCAACACCAAGCATGGTTGCCCTCCGGAGGGTGGTTATCCTATCCTGGCAATGCGGGAGCTCTACAGACGGACTTACACCATATTGAAATCTCAACCACGCAGGACATTCGATGCCTCACACACTGGATGGGCATTGGTCTGCGCTCCGGTCTGTTCATTCACTGATGCAACTCTTAACGGAGAAGAGATCGGGTTGTCCAGAGGAAGTGGCAACTACTATAAGTCATTCTGGTCTGCTGATGCTGCTGTTCAGGCAAACTTTGATGGATTCCTGACTGATTATATGGGCCGTCAGTTCGGTCCTATACCTGTTTTCTGGCGTGCACCGGAAGGCAATCCGGAATATAACAAGCCTAAATACGAACAGCGAATGCTATCGATATTGCTGCTTCACGATGTTCTGACTTCCTGGGGATACTGGCAGGACGGATACGGCAGGATGTGGAAAGTGTTGAGTGACTTCGGGATCGACGATGCTGAATTTATTTCCTATTGGAACAAGCAGAAACCGGTCACAGTCTCTTCATTCGAACCCAAGCTAACTGAGTATTCACTTTCTGCACCGGTCATGGTGAGTGTGTATAATCGTTCGGGCAACAAAACCCTGGTTGTAGTTGCTAACACCAGTGAAGTAAGGATACACGCGGCTATTAGTATCGATGCCAAGGCTCTGGGATTTACGAAGCCGATACGGGTACGGGATGCATATAATCCTGACGCTGATTTATTGAATGGCAGCACGGTTGAAATGGATATTCCGGAACTTGAATATAAGCTTTTACTTGTAGATTCAATACAACAATAATTATAGAAAGAGTGTATTAATGATTAGACTCAACGTTCTTATAGTGATTCTTCTTACCTTTATTTTTGGTATCTGCGGGATTGGTTTTGCAGCCGATAATGCGCTTGTTTTTAAATATGACTTCAACAAACCTGATAGTATAACCCAGGGAACCGTGAATGATGCATCCGGCAATGGTCATAAAGGGATCATACAGGGAGATGTCCATATTGTTGATGGCGAACATGGGAAAGTAGCTTTCTTTGATGGTACCAGCGGATATATAAAGATCCCTAGTCTTTCATCATGGGATATGAAGCACTCGGTGACTATTTCATCCGTTGTTAAGTTTGTGGATGACGGGAAATCGTGGGGACAGAATGAAGCCCACGATATGATCATTACCAAGGAAAACTACTTTGTTCTTGGAGCATGGCCTGGTGGATTAGCTGGTCAGCGGATGTTTTACTTCAACACATTTGATGGCAGTACCTGGACACAAGGGAGTACAACGTTCTATGATGTGCATCCTGAGACTTGGATTCAACTGGACGTGCGCATTACGCTGCTGGATAAATCTCAGAGTAAATACCTGAGTGAATATTATGTAAATGGAGTAAAAGTGACAGAGACTCCATTTGTTAATTCGTTCAGCAAATCCAACGACATCCCTGTCTATATAGGATATGGATTTGGGGATAACTGCTGGCTGATGCACGGCCGTATGGCTTCGATAAGTCTGTATAACCGGGCTCTTTCGGAGAGGGAGATTATAGAATCTGCACAAGCAAACCCATATGTGGATAAGAAGCCTGAGATGAAGTTGCTGACATCCCTTAAAATCTCACCTAAAAGGGGGACTGGGATTGTTGAAATAAATGGATCGAACATAGGAGATATAAGCAAAGCAAAGTGCAGCTATCTTATGGAATTGGTCGCCGATAATGGTTCCCGTAAACTCATTACTAAAGGCAGCTTTGCATCTATTGTGAATGACAAAGGATCTACCAAGTTCAATGTGTCGAAGCTCTCACCAGGTAAATATGAAATCAAAGTCACCTGTGTTATGGCGGATAATAAAACATACACAGAGATTATTCCCCTCGAAAAACCTGATCTGGAAGTCTGGCGAACAGCTCGGGCTGGTGTTTCTGACAAAGTTATCGCCCCCTGGACTCCGCTGGTTGTAGATAATTCAAAAAAGAGCCTGCAGGTTTCTTGTTGGGGAAGACAATACAGCTTTGATGGAAATGGTCTGGCGGGAGATATAACGACGCGTGATGAGCATATACTTTCACAGTCTATTGAATTATCTGCAGTGGTCAATGGTAAACCGGTGGAGTGGAAGAATAATGCAACATCTGTATCTTCCTCTACACCTGCGAAGATAATGTTTAAGGGTGGCGCCAAGGCTGACGGTTTGCGGATGAGCGTTGACTCGTATATGGAATTTGATGGGCTGGTTGTTTCGAAGTTTACTATTACTGCAGACAAATCAGCTAAAGTCGGGCAATGTATGCTTAAGATTCCTATCCGGTCTGACTATGCAAAATACATGTCCTATCTGCTCCCCGGATGGGGTTCGTACAGGGGAAAAGTGAGTAATGCTCCAAAATCGATAGTGTTCCCTTACTACATGTGGATCGGGGACGAAGACAGGGGGATGTGCTGGTTTTCTGAGCGTGATATTTCCGGATTACTTTCTGATCCCAAGAAAGCAGTGGAGATAAAGACGGATAAAAGCGGTGCAGTCATTTGTATCAATTTGTTGGACAAAGCCGTAAGTCTGAACAAACCGCTTACATTTACTGTGGGATTCCAGGCAACTCCAATGAGGCCGCTTCCTGAGAAATGGCGTACAATTGCGCGGAACGATATTAGTCTTGTTTGGACCTGGAAAGATACACCCAAATATTTCGGTTATGCTGAACCTGCACATCCGGATACCTACCGGGCTGACGTAAAGAGAGCACAGGATGCAGGTAAGATGTATGTTCCGTATATTCTTCTGCAGGCATTATCAAGCAGCACTGCGGAATATAAGTATTTCGGAGATGAATGGTGGTCGGGAGTCAAAGACAATACATCAGCCGATATTCTGTCGTTTGATCCTCCATCGCCGGTATATACTATGTGCCCTGCTGCGAATGATTGGATTAATGTTGTAACCTACCGAATTCAGAAATTTGTTGAGGAATATAAGGTCAATGGTTTGTATCACGACTTCAGCAGCCTGGTTTTCTGCCGTAACACTGAGCATGGCTGTCCGAAAGAGGGTGGGTATCCGATTCTGGCTGCACGGGAATTATATCGTCGTTCTCAAACAATCCTGAAAAGCCAACCACGCAAATCGTTCGAAATAGCTCACACCGGATGGACTCTGGCTTGTGCTCCAGTTAGTTCATTTATGGATGCAATATTGTCCGGAGAAGAGATCAGTCTAGCCAGAGGTAAGGGTAACTACTACAAATCTTTCTGGTCACCTGATGCAAATGCTAAACCTTCGGCTGATGGTTTCCTGGCAGACTATATGGGTCGGCAGTTCGGTACTATTCCAATTTATTTCCGAGCTCCTGAAGGCGATCCCGAGTATAAGAAACCTCATTATGAACAGCAAATGCTCGCTATCCTGCTTCTGCATGATGTTGTAAACGCCTGGGGATACTGGCAGGATGGTTATGAGAAGATGTGGGTGGTCCTGGATGCTTTTGGCATAGGTGATGCAGAGTTTATACCATATTGGAAAACTCAATCACCTGTGAAAGTGTCTTCATTTGATCCCAAACCAGCTGAGTATGCCCTTTCGGCACCAGTCCTGGTGAGTGTTTATAATCGTCCGGGTAATAAAGCTTTGGTGGTTGTTGCTAACACCAGTGAAGTGAAGATCCATGCAGCTGTGAATATAGACAGTAAAGCCCTGGGATTCACGAAGCCAATAAGAGTCCGCGATGCATATAAACCGGATGCTGATCTATTGAAAGGCAGTACTGCTGAAGTAGATATACCTGCACTTGAATATAGATTATTGCTTGTAGACGAACTGAAGTAATTGTGGAGTAGTAGACATATGGAACTGAAAAGGTTTGAAAATAATCCTATTCTTTCACCGAATCCGGATAATGCGTGGGAGAACTTTGCAGCTACAAATCCTGGTGCCTGGTATGATGAGAAAGAGGGCAAGGTTTACCTTCTTTACAGGGCTGCCGGGGATGATTTTGAGCATGTGATCAGGCTGGGGTTGGCTGTCAGTGAAGATGGTTACAACTTTACACGGGTCTCAGACGAACCGGCATTCAGTGTCAGTGAAGATGGATGGGATGCCGGATGTGTCGAAGATCCGCGTGTAGTCAAAATGGGAGACTGGTATTATGTGACATATGCTGCCAGGATCTTCCCTCCTGGTCAGTATTGGGCTAACAACAACCAGTTCCTGATACCTGAAGATATCCCCGAGGAAGCTCCTTATGCAGTCCGAACAGCTGCCACTATCAGTGGATTGGCGATGACTAAGGACTTCAAGAAGTGGATCAGGTGCGGCAGGATTACATCACCTGTAACCGATGACCGGGATGTTGCCCTCTTTCCAAGAAAAATAAACGATAAGTTTTATATGATCCACAGGCCCGGGAATGCTTTGAGACCTGAGGATATGCTGGATAAGCACTGCATTAAGCTGGCTTGCTCAGATGATTTGCTGGATTGGAAAGAGAGCCAGGCGCTCATTAAGCCGCACTTCGACTGGGAAGGCGGGAAAGTAGGGGCCAACTGCCCTCCGATCGAGACTCCTTACGGATGGCTGCTGCTGTTTCACGGCGTTACCAGAGAGGATCAATATTACAGGTTGGGTGCTGTGCTGCTGGATATAGACAATCCACGTATTATCACTCATCGGACACCTGGTTATATATTTGAACCACGGGAATGGTATGAAATCGAAGGACCCTATAACGGGGTATGTTTCCCCTGCGGTTCCATAGTAAAAGACAACAAGCTCTTTGTCTACTATGGTGGCGGAGATAAATACACTGGTCTTGCTACTTGCGAAATGAGCGAGATCCTGGACTACCTGAAGAGCAATCCCTGGACGGCGGGGGGGTAGATAACAGTTCAGTAATATTGGAGCAATGTCATCCTGAGGAGCAGTGCTCTTTGTTTCGGGACTTCCGGGTTGGATGTTCGGTTTGTTGGTTACTCCAACACTAGCATGGCCAACCCTCAAGTCCCGAAACACCTGTAAAAATGAACTCTTATAAATCGTACTGTATATCATAGGTGAGTATTGTAATGCATACTGAAATTGAGGTTGGAACAATGGCAGACAAGTCTCAAGATACGCGTTTTAAAAAAATGAGTGATTTTGTATCGCAGGAGCACTTTCGTTACCATCATCTGGATGGTTTAAAGCCAAATGACAATGAGTTTACTATAATAACCGGAATGAATCTAATCATTGACGCCCCACGCACGCCTCTTATTGAGCAGACAATTGCAAACTTCGTTGAGTTTTGTGAGAAGTGTATGGATGTAAAGCTGGTTGTTTCATACGGCAAGCAGACATCAGGTGCTCTGCAGTTCCGTTTGAAAGGTATCTTCGAAGAGCCCTATGATGTGCTTGATCCGGCTGGTGAGACGTTCACATATACCATTTCATCAGAGGGAATTGTCCTGGAAGCTGCACATGAACGCGGATTGTTGCATGGTTCACATTATTTAGAGCGTTTAATGGCTGACCGGGGAGCACCGTTCCTTGCATTTGGGACAAAGACCCGGTCTCCGCGTTTTATACCTCGAATCACCCATCCGATGGCTGTTGAACCTGTTCAGCGTGAAGCCAATCTATCGATGCTGTCGCATTTTGGGACTAACGGGATTACTGTCGGTGTTGACCTCTGGAAATGCAGTCAGAACAGTATCATCAAGGAGTTCAACAGTCCGGACTACGAACAGACTATTGAACACTTGAATAGAGAGATAGCACTCTACCAGAAGCACGGTTTCGATTCTTATCTGTGCGTCCACAACTC
Organism: Abditibacteriota bacterium; assembly: GCA_942493375.1. Lineage (GTDB taxonomy): Bacteria > Armatimonadota > UBA5829 > UBA5829 > UBA5829. The sequence continues at coordinate 4,472,419 of OW818698.1, forward strand.
TCCGATGGCTGAAGATCATCCGGCTTTCATAGCAGATCCAAACCGCAGAGGCGCACCTTATCGTGTGTTTGATGACTTGAAGACTCAGTATGTTTTGTGCAGTTCCAATCCTGAAGTACTTGCTTGCCAGGAAGAAGCTATGGAGAGTCTGTACCGGTCTCTACCAGGTGCTGCCGGGACTCTGCTTCTGGTTGGTGGCGAAGGGTATATGCACTGTTATTCCCGTCCATATGGAAAGTTTGAGGGCTATTCCAGCTGTCCTCACTGCCAGGACAAAGCTCCATCCGGAGAGGTTGCAAACCTGGTAAATCGCCTCGCAGCTGCAGTGAAGCGTACCGGGCAGCAGAAGCCGTTCTTCGCCTGGCCATACAGTGCATTCACATGGTCCGGATCGAATGACCGTGCACAGATTGAATGGATGAGTCACCTCAGCGATGATGTGCTCATTCACGCCAATTTCGATACAGGCAGCGAAGATAAGCAAAACAAAGCCGGTGTGTTTTTGTATGACTACAATATCAAGTCCATAGGACCTTCAGATACTTTCAAAGCTCAGGCAGATAAGTCTGCAGAGATGGGAAAGAGGATCTATACAAAAATTGAGAGCAACTGCACGCCATCTGTCCATTTTGATGCATATATTCCAGTGCACTTCCGCTGGCATCAGCGCTTCCAGGAAATGGCTAAAGTAGGAGTTTCCGGGTATCAAAACCAGTGGGCGTTTTATGGTCCTAATGGGACTCCCCCTGAGGAGATGCAGTACCATTCCATATGGAATCCTGAAATAAGCGCTGAGGATCTGCTGACTAATGTTGCATTGCGGGATTTTGGTATATCGAAAGAATCAGCTGCTCAGGCAGTCGAAGCGTGGCGAGTTCTCAGCAATGCGTGGGATGATTTCCCGTATTCTGCATTCACAAATGGAGAGCGCGAATTCTATATGCGGGGACCGCTGCACTATGGTCCTGCACATCCACTTATCTTCAATACACAGCACCGTTACTGGCTGTCACGGAAGTTTTACGGGCTATCAGGGGACCTTGTAGGATTGGCAACACCTGAGGAACTGGAAGTGTTGATGAGGGATGCCAAACCTCGTTATGTCAGCGAATTGTTGATGACGCTACCTTACGGGATTCCGCGATATCTTGAATTACTGACATCATGCAGTAAAGCCTGGGCAAAGGGTGTTGCAATGTTGAAACAGGCTATCGGGGATTCTCCATCAGAGCGGGCTCAAATGGAACTCGATATCTGCGAAACTCTGGAGATCCACTTTGTGACAATGGAGAATGTTGTGCGGTTCTATGATGCCCGTGATCGGTTGGGCAGAATAGCAATGGACCTGCCTGCATTCCAGGAGACAATGGAAGAACTATATAGCTTACTCCGCGCAGAAATAGCCAACGCAGAACGCAGTTTGCCTATATTGGCACGGGATTTCCGTATCGCGACATATGATACTGATATGGTATTGGAAAAACTCCGCCAGTGCCACTATGTGCTGGAAGACGAACTTCCGATCTTCGATAACACCACCCGTTTCCATATCTGGAACGATTTTTTGTGACATAAGAACCGTGTGATTAGTTGATAAACCAGCCTGGTCCCGTTATGCAAATTCGGGGCCAGGTGTTATTCTGGTATAGGTTAAATTTGTTGTGATTCGTTACTTCTACTCGCATCACGCGTTATAAATATATATCGAAGGGTAATTTTACAAGGAAAAACATGGCTTCACATAAAAGTTTTAAGAGTGCCGCCGGGCTTATGCTTGTTGCGGTTCTTGCAAGTCGTCTTCTGGGATTTCTCAGAGAGATGATAATAGCATGGCAGTTCGGGACAACCGGAGCAGCCAGTGCATATACAGCAGCATTCAATATCCCAGACTTGCTCTATTTCTTCCTTTCCAGTGGAGCTCTTTCGGCTGCCTTCATTCCTGTCTTTACTGAAAGGTTCAATACAGGTAGAAAAGATGAAGCATGGGAGATATTCAGTATCATCACATGTTTTATGGGGTTAGTTCTGACAACGGCGACTATTATCCTTTGGATTTATGCCAAGCCTTTTGTAAGTATCCTTGCTGTTCCAGGATTTGTAGATAAACACCCGGAGCTTGTGAATCTTACAGTCCTGCTTACAAGAATCATTCTCCCATGCCAGATATTCTTCTTCATCGGTGGAGTCATGATGGCAACTCTGCAGTCCAGGCAGGAGTTCAGAGCAACTGCAGCAGGCCCGGTTATATATAACCTTGGAATTATCATTGGCGCACTTGTTTTAAGCCACTGGTTCAATATTGCTGGCGTCGCCATGGGCACTCTTATTGGAGCTTTTGCTGGTAACGTTCTATACGCTGCCTATTGGATGAAACGGATGGGCTTTAAGTTCAAACCGAGTTTGAATTTGAGGCATCCGGGAGTTATAAAAGTAGGTCTGCTGGCGCTGCCTGTCATATTCGGACTTGGGTTGCCCCAGATTGATGTCCTGGTAAACAAGTGGTTTGCAAGCTTTGTGTCTTCAGAAACACCTGCTGCAATGAACTATGCAAACAGGCTGATGCAGGTCCCACTTGGTATTTTTGCTCAGGCTGCCGGAACTGCTATTCTCCCCATGCTTGCAGCTTATGCAGCGAAGAATGCCTTTGACGATATGAGAAGCGGAATCGGTGAGGGATTGCGCGGGATTATGGTAGAAAGTATCCCGGCATCGATTTTCATGATCGCAATGGCTGATCCATTGGTAAGAGCGATGTATATGGGACACGCTTTCAAGGCCAGTAGTGTGCCGGCGACAGTTATTCCATTAATTTGGTATAGTGTTGGTATTTTTGCCTGGGCTGGTCAAGCCATTGTTGCCCGTGGATTCTTTGCCTTGCAAGATACGGTAACACCGGTTGTTATTGGGACTGTTTCTACTGTAATATTCCTTCCACTTAACTTCTTCTTGATGAAACACATGGGTTCCGGTGGTATCGCGTTGGCCACTTCAATAGCTGTGTCGATACACTTCATTGCATTGACCTACTACCTGCGCAAGAAGTTGAATGGCATAGAGGGAGTGCAAACGTTAAAGACTGTTGGTAAAGTCTTGGCAGCGGCTGCAGTGATGGCAGGGATATGTATAGGTGTGCGGTTCGGAATGTCTCACGTTTTGGGTTCCTGGCAGTTGCAGGATGGTGACCTTAAAGCTCCTCAGCAGTTTGCTGTGAAGCTACAAGACGATCAGAGCAAGCTTTCACAAACTCTGTATGCAGGTTTGTCGCAAGAAACCAGGCAAATGCTGGCTGATTTCCGGAGTTCAGATTCTAGTTCTAAGAATCTGCAAACTGAAATTCTGACTACTCTCAATAAACAGATAGAGAACCCCAATCTTTTTGATAATAAACGATTTAGAAAGGCATCAATATCACCTCAGCTTATAAAAGATGTAGAAGCTCATCCATCCGGCATTGAACTCCTGAGAACCAACCGTTTGCTATTAGAGAATACTTATCCGGATGCTATCACGAAGAGTGGACGGGCTAATTCATTCATTGCCAAATACATCGCTGCTAAATCACCTTCCCGTACTAAGAGCGCAGCCGAGGGTGGCGAATGGGTCCTGCAGGAGAGTGACATTATTGACTTGCCCGCATTGACTAAGGAACTGCTGGACAAGGATGACCCGGTGTCGGTGTTCATCACCTCAGAGTTACCCGGTTCAACCAGAGAAGCGTTGAAAAGGTATGTCAAGGAAACAGCTGCTTGTGTTGGACTCCCGGATTCATTGATGCACGATATTAACGTAACAATGAACACGCAGAATCTGGATCCGAATGCATCCGGAGAGTTGTCCGGCAAAGCATTATTGGAGTCGAATAGAAAAACTTTAGAGTCTGCATATACCCAGGATGTATTTCAACGTCCTGCTTTACGGGTAGAAAGCAGAATGGGATCAGTAATTACAGTGCTGGTTGCGATGCTGCTTGCCGGCACAGTCTATTTCTTGTTGCTCAGACTGATGAAAGTCCGCGAATTCGATTTCATATTCCAAGCAATAAAGAGGAGATTCCTGGGTGGCAGAGGAAGCAAGACAGCTGAGGAATAAACTCTATTAGCCCGCATTATTCATGATTGGCTCAGCTTTTGTCTTTACTGCCAGCCAAAAGCGAAGCTTGGTGAATAATGCGGGTTAGTATTATTTAAATAAACTGACTACTCTTCTCATACCTGAAATATAAGACCGGAGCAGTCAGTTTTTGCTATTATCTTTCAAAGTGAAATAGATTGTTGCGCCTTTACCAACTTCACCTTGAGCCCAGACTTCCCCACCGTGTCTGTTGACAACACGCTTAACAGTTGCCAGTCCAACTCCGGTTCCGGGGAAGTCTATTGTTTTATGCAGTCTGGAAAATACAGTAAAGAGTTTATCACTGTACGCCTGGTCATATCCTGCACCATTGTCCTTAATGAAAAAGACTTCTAGATCATTTTCCACTGTTGAGCCAAACTCAATACAGGCATTCTCAGTCCGGCTTGTAAATTTCCATGCATTACTGATCAGGTTCTCCATAGCAATCTTTAGTAAATCAGGATCAGCCATAGCATATAAACCTGGTTGTACTTTAAAATCAACGTGTCTGGGTTGTTCTCTTTCCATATATTCCTGAACAATAGATTCAGCCAATTCGGTCAGATTTACTGAATGCATCTTCATATCTGCCCTAGTAATCCTGGAGAGACGGAGTATATCATCTATTAGATGGCCCATATTTCCAGCTGCTGCCCTTGATCTTTGAAGATACTCCTGTCCTTTTTCGTCGAGTTTATCAGCATAATCATCAAGCAATATCTGACTAAAACCATCTATTGCACGGAGAGGTGTGCGTAAATCGTGTGAAACAGAATAACTGAATGCTTCCAATTCTCTATTACTATTCTCCAGTTGTTTAGTTCTTTCAGCAACCCGATTCTCCAGTTCTTCCTCTGTCCGTTTGAGTTCGGTTATGTCTAAATGCTGAGCTATTGCATGGGTTACTTTTCCATTCGCATCTAAAACGGGGACCAAAATTGAGTCTAGTACAGCAGGTGCCGATTGACCGAATCCTGGCTGGATCTGCTCTGAACTATTCCATTTGATGACGTATTTAGCGATCTCACCATTTTCATAAACACGCCTTAACAACGGGAAGAGTCCCTGGGCCTCAGCAATATTATCATGGAAAACGTTGTATTTTCCTACGACTTGTTCAGCATCCATATTGAGAATATCGCACATAGCTTTGTTGACTCGTATAATTGTCGCATTATCATCTGTGATCCACATCGGGTGTGGACTGTTTTCTAAGATATTATTGAGAAAAGCTTCGGAACGCCTCAAATCGTCCTGTGCCTTGATGCCATCGGTTATGTCAATATTAAGACTCATGATACCGGTCGCATTATTTTGCTCATCTTTAAGTACAACAGCTGAAACGCTAATGAATATTGGAGTTCCATCTTTTCTGACTCGTTTAGCCAGTTCATTTACAAGACCATTTCCTGTCAGTATTCTGTTGTAGAAACTGTTGTAGTCTTCTTCACTTCCTTGAGTGATATACGGAGCTGTTTGTCCAATTACTTCCTGAGCCGTCCAACCGTACATTGACTCTGCGGCAGGATTCCAGAGGGTGATTTTTCTGTCTTTATCAAAAACAATAATTGAAAGGGGTGACATATTAATCAGAGTATTGAGTCTTGCATTAGTAGCCATTAATTCCTTTTGAATGGCACTTTGTTCTGTCATATCGCGAATCACTGATACCCGGTACGTCTCGCCACCTATCTGCATAGAGCGTCCACGCACCTGAACAGGTACCCGCAAACCATCTTTGGTTATATCTTCGTGATTATATGGCTCCCGATAATCGTTCTTTATAGCCTCGACAACTTCTTCGCGGTATTCGGGTGCGATCATCTCATATACGGATCTTCCTATCCATTCCTCACGTTCATATCTGAGTATATGAGCCTGTTGGTCGTTTAAATCGCAAACAATACCGTTTTTTGATATTACAATACCTTCAAAGGCAGCTTCTGCCAGCGTTTTGTAACGAGATTCACTATCTCGCAAGAGATCTTCCTGTTGTTTTCTCTCAGTAATATCCTTGAAAAGGATTACATTATAATCGCTGGAATTTATACCACCTATCTCAATGCACTTTTTTGTCCCATTCTTGCAAGTAACAACGCGTTCCCTGAAATGTTGTTGTCCGGGATCGTTGATCTCGTTAAGCCAGCCTTGTTTTGCCTGTTTTCTTTCTGCTTCATTTGGGTAAGCCAAGAGCCACCAGTCATCTATTGAACTGATATCTTCTTGTGTATACCCGAATAAGTTGATGAATTCATTATTCATATACTGACCACGTCCATTGCGGTCTATGAACACAATACCCATTGGCAGCTGGTCCAAAGTGTATTTAAATATTCCAAAGTCGCCGAAGTCTTTACTGGAGTCTGAATTTAGGATATCCATATTACTACCTGAAACATCCGGCTATCCGGGAGCTGTTTTGAGGTAACAGTTCAGTAATATGGGAACATTGTCATCCTTCGTTACTCGTAAGAAACCTGGGGACGGCAGGCTAGAAGCCCGCACCACAATTTGGCTTCCCAAGACTAATACAGGTTTCTAATCGAAATAAGTTGGCACCCCCAACTTGGGGGCTCAGGATGACAAATGCCCGCAACACTGAACTGTTACGTTTTGGTCTAGACACTGTTGTTTACAATAATCAAATGAATAAGATAGAGATATCGAATGCCACAATGTTGCACACAATGTATGCCACCTATTATATAAACTTCAATGTAGTATATCCAGTAGAACCGGGTATATCTGTTCTGCCATAAGTTCTTGACCATTTGCGTCCGGGTGGCAGCCGTCGTATACCAGTTTCATCCTCTCGGGTTTTGCTGTGAAGAAAGCGAACAGATCAACCAGTGTAGTGTGGTATTCATGAGATACTTCCCTGACTATCTGTGCATATTTCGTTAGTTGGTAATTCATATCATTAGTGATATATGCGCCTTCGTTTGATAGAGGATATGCGCGTGTCATTGGAGTTGGTGTGCAGAGAATAACCTTGCTGCCGATGCGCTGTGAGTCCTGTACAATTCGTTCCAGATTAGCTCTATATTCGGCTTCAGGAACCCGTGGTGCTTCGCGGGTCTGATTGTGTCCGTCTACCATTGCTGCATCATTCATACCGAAGTTTACTATTACTACCTTAGGATGATGCCGCAATACATCGGACTCCAGACGCGCTATAGCATCCTCTGTGTTGCTTGAGCCCACTCCGGCGTTTATCATTTCAACGTTATGACCTTTTGCAGCCAGGCGTTCCTGAAGTACATGCCTGAATGTCTGAGCTTCTGTGATCTCAGCGCGGACACCGAGGGTAATGGAATCTCCAAATGCTACTACCGGCACTGTTTCAGCTTCCTTTAAAACCCACTCAGCTGTGAACACCCCGCAAGCCAGGAACCATCTGCGGTCAGGATTTGTATGGCACCATGTTGCGACCAGATTACCGGGTGTGGTCTCAACAACACTCGGATATGATGCCTGCACAGGCCAGCTGGAATCTTTGGGGAATTCTACAACTGTTTTTGGAGTTGACCAGGTCTTGCAATGATCCTTGCTGATCGATACAACCAGAGGGAACCTGTTGGGAGTGGTGGAGTCGTTCCACATCCGTACAACCCATCCGTTTTTCATCTGGTATAGACAGCTTGGGGTATTATAAGAGGTTATAGGGCTTAGCTTTGGCAGTTCCCAGGTTACTCCACCGTCATGGCTCCAGGTTTCATTAGTCCTGCCATCAGGTTGAGTTGACCTCATCACCATCATTATATCTTTGTTAGATAATGCTACTATGGCTGGTTCATCGGCAGTAAGCAGAACACCTGGTTTTGTTGACCATGAACCATATATGTCGGTGCTCAAAGTCCAGGTTTTACCGTGGTCTTTGGAAATCATAGTTCCGCAGACGGTAGGTATATCGCCAATCTGGGCCATGCCAAAAGCACCGGTCTGAATCATAAAATCCCACCAGTATGGCATCAATACTGTGCCGTCTTTGAGCACGATTCCTGCTCTTCCGGAGACAGCGGGACGGGTGCGAGGGATAGGTATCACATTTGGTTTACTCCAGGTAAGTCCGTTGTCGGTGCTTTCTACCTGCCATAACTGAATTCGTCCCTTTGGTGGATCGTAAGCTTCTGTGTCCACGGATGCTATTGCTATTACTTTTTTACCGACAGTAACCAGTGCTGGATCTCCTGCAGAATTAACGGCAGAACAGTCCATTACGACAAATGGTTTGCCCCAGGTTACACCATGGTCAGTGGATATAAGCCCAAGAGTTGCGCTTTTACCGGAAATATTCAGTCCAATCGATTTTGCATAATCCTGAGTTCCCGGGAAGACGCATAGCAGGCTTTTATCTGGCATTACTGCAATGGATGAGACTATGACGGTGTACGGCCCTTCCATCAGTGCTGTCACTTTCACCTTTGCATACTTGGCAACTTCCAGGCCGTGTGTTGCATCCGATGCAGACTGCTGAGCAAATACGTACATACCTGCGCAGAGTGTTACCATAATTGCAGCCAGAGTAAGAATATGTCGAATCAAATATATCTCCATCTCCACCTACCATTCTTTCCAATATGAATATATCTCGGTTGTTATATTTACATTCGATATAGAGAATAATATACCTTCATTCAACCGTATTCGATTATTCTACCGGCATATTTAAACAAAGACGCCTGGTCCATTTGCGAACCAGGCGGAATAGAAAGCAAATATGGTGTTGTGTTTGCTGATTTTACTTTACTATTATTTCTTTCTCAGCAATTGCAGGTCGTCCGAAGCAGTCGCTGGAGGTAGCTCTGATCTTGTAGACTCCAGGGACCGGGCAGTTCATATCAAACTCGGGCATGTCGGTTGATATATTGTCTCCATCCGGGCCAAGGACATCAGTCCAGATCAATACTGGCTGTCCAAGATATAGATTGCGGGCCAATTCACCAGTTCCGGGTTCAGCCTTGACTGTAATCGATATGGTAGCTGGGGCATTTGTTTTGTTCAGAGTAGCATTAAGTATTACTTTTGGTCCTGGTCCAAGGTCTGCACGCATGGGTAGATCGGCAGGACCTGCATAGGAACTGATCTTGGTACTGCCTCGATAGATATCTACTTTACCGTTTTCACGGATATAGATGAGTTGCTTGTACCCTTTGGATATGAACCTTGGGTCATCAAATGCTATATCGAATTTGATGGCATTTCGGAGCAGATTTTCTATTTCCACTGCCGCATTTGCCAGGACTTGCCTGTACGTCAGTCCAAAGGTGTTTTTTCTGTCCAGAGGAAGCCATTTTACTCTGAACATCCTGTCCGGTGAGAATGTATATCCATAAGGCAGCACGACGCATGTATCTGCAGCATAGAGGAGTTTCTTCATATCTCTCTTTGGATTCATTGCTATATACGTTTTCATTGCCTGAGCATGGAAACGTTTGTAGGAATATGGAACCTGGGCATCTGTCAGACCGACCCAGCCGAACCACTGGTAAAAATATGTAGCTCCTGCATCATACATATACTTGAACGAAGCCATATCCGGCTGGGGGTTTAGTGCAGGTAGTGAATAGGCATAATTGGAGGTTCCCCAACTTTTGTTGAAGTTCCTGGCTGCACCTCTGCCCAATGCTATACGGATTTCACAGGCATTTTCTAATATAGCCGGGATCTGGGTCCCGAATGCCATATTGATTTTCTGTATGTAGACCTCTTCATTGATGTCTTCATCAACCAGTGCACAAGGTGTATCCGATCCTGCTAATTGATACCAGCCTGTGTCCCAGAAAGCTTCCCACACAGGATAAGGGGCGTCTATTAGTTTGATATTTCCCAGTCCGAAATACTTGCTTGCATACATAGCAACGGTATCCCGACCATACTGGCCATTATGAGCGTTATATCGGGATTTACACATCTCTTCCAGTATCTTTGCAGCTTCTGATGGGAGTAGTTTATTGGCCAGTTCTTTGCGATCTGTCGTATCGGCACGCAGGTAGACACACGGTTCATCAACATGCCATCCTCTACCGTAGAAATTGGAGCGGTATAAATTGAGGGGCCAGTCCTCCCAATCGATGTAGGTCGCGGTTACGTAACAGTTTGTACGGTACATCCAGTCTTCGGCTTTCTTATGGTTGAAAAACATATTTAGTCCGGAATCTATATCAGCTTGAACATCTGCTTTTGACGGAGGAGCATCATATTCATATTGATAACCGGGACCCAGGGCATTGGCATGACGTCCGAGTCTGTCTTTATCTGTTCCGGCCAACCCAACAAGCGCATCAGGTCTTAACCTGATTGCAGTAGCATTTCCAGGCATCAGGACTTTTGTGACAGCACTTTTTGTGCGCTTGAATTCATAACCCAGGAAGAAAATCTTCGATGGGGCAGATTTTCCAGGAGCTATTGTAGTTGGAGAGGAATTATCAATCCTCCGGGGCCAACCATATTTCCATAATGACAACCTTGGAAGTTCGGCTTTGCCGGATGCAGCGTTGATATACTCGACAGGATCCGGCCAGCCTGCTTCAAACCAGACATATCTGGCAACATCCGGTGTCTTATCCCCTTTCGGAAATTGGTCCAATAGGAACCAAGCCGAATAACTGTCTCCGTTGGCTCTATTAAATCCGATGCAGAACCACTGATAGGTTTTGTTTCCTACTTTTTCAGTTTTACCAATTGTAAAGGCAGCATGGGTGACAGAGAGATTGCCTTTTCTCTCAAACTCAGGCCTATCAGATGTCCCTCCAACGAGGGAATATTCAGTAGTACTGCCGGGTATACCAAGCGGATAATCTGCTGCAGCGATTGCAGCGCAACTCACGCAAACCAGGAGCAGTAGAGTTATTAAAATATGAGTTTTATGCATCATTATTGACCTCCGAATTTTGCTGATTATAGCAAATGTAACGATAAATGTCTACCTGTTGACGGTATTTGCTGGAAACCAAATATCAACAATGGGGGTCTGTTTGCAAGGTTACAATAGCTTAAATGTACGTTGGCATCCTTGTAATGCCTCTCAATACTTGAAAAAAGGGTCGTTCTACTCTAGAATGGATGTATCTTGCTATGAATATCCCGTAGTATACGGGATGTGTGACAGAGAGGGAAATTGATGATAGTTGACGGCGCATGGACTGCTTTGGTGACACCATTCAATGATGATCTTAGTGTGGATATGGATGGGTTGAAGCTTGCAGTTGAGTTTCAAATCAGCAACTCCATCACCGGCTTATTGCCTGCTGGGACCACTGGAGAATCACCCACACTATCCTGGGAAGAACACAGGAATGCTGTAGATGAAGTTATAAAAGGGTGCAAGGGCAAAGTCCCAGTACTCGCTGGTTCCGGGAGTAATTCAACGGATGAAGCTCTGGCAATTTCCAGGCACGCTGCAGAGCTTGGTGCTGAGGCTGTTTTGTTGGTTGACTGTTATTACAATGGTCCATCATCACAGGAGCTGAGGGATGAGTACTATGCTGTAGTAGCTGCAGCATTGCCTGATACTGTGGTCATACCATATGTGATTCCTGGCAGAACTGGATGTGCATTGGGCGTTGAAGATCTTGCTCTGCTTTATGCCAAATATCCGAATGTATCATGTGTCAAAGAAGCAACCGGAGATCTAGTCAGAATGGCTAAAACACGGGCTTTACTTGGACCTGATTTTTCGATTATGAGCGGAGATGACGATCTGACATTTACGATGATGTCTGATCCGAATATCAAGGCTAACGGCGTTATATCAGTTACCAGCAATGTGGCACCTAAAGCGGTTGCAGACATGGTCAGGCTTGCAATAGAAGGTGACATCGCAGGAGCAGAAAAACTCAAGGATGCCCTGTCTCCTCTGTTCAACATTGTTACTGTGAAGATAGATAATCCCAGGACGCTGCCTTCCGGCGAGACAGTATTAGTCAATGACCGTTACCGCAACCCGCAGGCATTTAAAACATTAATGGCTGGCTTGGGGATGCCGTCCGGTCCCTGTAGAAAACCACTCGGTAAAATGACCGCTGCAGGTGTTGCAGTAGTTAGAAATGCAGCAAAAGAAGTCTGGGAGAAGAACCCGAAGATCTTGCAACCAGTCGGGGATTTCTTTGGCCTGGATATAGCAGCTAGGCTTGCAGATGATTCAATTTGGAATGCGCTGGCTGGGTAGGTTTCTAATTGGGAACCGCGAAACACGCGAAGCACGCGAAACAAACTTGAAATAGCAAGAGAGGGCTTAAACACCCTCTCTTTTACATGTGTTTACGGATGTAAACTATTCCCGCACTATTCGCGCACTATTCGCGCACTATTCGCGCACTATTCGCGCACTGGGAAGCGTGTAATGTGTGTTTTTACCGGCGGAGACTTTTATAACCAAGTTTTCATTTAATAGTCCGGTGATATCTTTCAATGCCTGACGACTGCTGATGCCGAACAATTCCGCATACTCTATTTTACGTATGGAACCATTTTGTTTAATATACGTCAGTGCCCTGGTTTGACGGTTATTTAGCGTGATGGTTCTGTCTATTCCTATTCTCTGTTCTGAATTAAGGGGGGAGGATTTGAACCTAACAATAAATGATCCGGCTCTTGAAATAAACTCCGGCTTGTCCATTCCACTTGATTCACACGCCTTTACGATTCTTAGGGTTCCGGTACCCCAGTGTTCAATAACCCTGGCTCGATGCATTGCCGTTGCTAATCGTGGATTACGAGGTCGAGAAGGGTGTTCATGATAAAGATCTTCGACGGTTATTCCAGAAGGAAGCATCCCAGGATTCCATACTTCAAGCCGATCATCATAGATACGGACCTGAACCGTACCAGTCATCGTGTAATCCCTGTGGCAGATGGCATTCGTGATTGCTTCTCGTATTGCCTCACCAGGATACTGTGAAACAATTCTGTGTTCAGATTGTCCAGTAATTATTGGTTGCTGTCTGGTGTTACGTGCGACGAAGTTTAATGAATCTTCCAGTTGAGAGAAAATGTCATCTGAGAAATTATGATTATCCAAAAAATGAACAGAATCTATACCTTGAAATCTAGCGCACATAACCTGAGCTTCTACAACATGCATACCGGGATTCTGTGTGAAGAGCAATGCGGCAGCATTACTGGGTCTGTTGTCCATAAGTAGACTTAGATTCTGCAATACACTAACAGTTGATGAGGTTGTATCCTGTCCTACCCGTCGAAGAAAAGATTCAATTAGTCCTCTATCAAGGTGATTGATAAGTAAGCCTGGACAAGGTAGTGAGTCCCATGTCCGTCCTGTGGTTACTTCAAGAAGTCGTTTTGTCTCTTCTGGTGACAAACGTTGGTTGGTACGTCCTACACGTTTTAATGGGCGTCCAAATGCCCATACTGGTTTTACTGGACTCTCTTGGATGTTCACGATTACCACAGATTCATTAGTGTTTTCAAGTTCAATGGATGGATACTGTGGAGGATTAGTGTTATCGCGTATGTAGTTGGCGAGGTCTTCCAGTGTCCTACTACCAACCTGGACACCCGATCTTATGCCATTGTTGTTTACGCCAATACATACAGTTCCGCCTGATGCAGTCGCAAATGCAGCTACAGACTCGACTATTTCTTTGCGTTCTGACAGGGACAATTTGTACTCTAGCGTTTCAGATTCGTTAATACTCATAACAACACTGATATCCCAAGAATTTGTATATTAGGATTATCGCATCAATCAAATAGGAACATGGAATTTAAGGAGCACGTTGAGGTGCTCCCAAACTTGCTAATTACTCGCCTAATACAGCGCAGTCCCATTCCATTATGTCTGCGAATCTCATTAGGTCTTCTGTGAAGGAGAAATAGACAAGCGCTGAATGGTGAGTTCCGCCCAGTCTGCTGTATTCTTCCAGGAAGTCTGTGAGTCCCATGTCCGGTTTGAACCAGCCTCTTACTGAGTTTGTGAAGCGGTCTTCACCCTCGTATGACAGCATCTGCCCTGGAGCAACAATCAATGTAAATCCCCCGTTAGGACCGGGGGCCAGATTAACCAGAGTTACGCATCCGGGTTTGAATCTGCCAACAGCCATTACCGGGGCATTGACTTCTATCCATGGCATTGGAGAACAGGTGAGTTTAGGTTTTTCTGCACAGACTTCCGGGTTGATCTCACCCATGTGGCTGAGAAATACCGAACCACCCTCCCAGTCCGGGCAGAACATCTCTGTGAAGGATGTTTCAGAATAAGCAGAAGCAAGGGTACCTACTAATGCGGCAGTCAGTACATCCCCTTCGCCTGCATATCCGATCCCTCTTGCCATTGCCTTCTCTGCTTCAAGGAATGGGACAGTTGGCAGACCGAAGGCTGCATCGAAGGCTGCGAAGTTGGCTGTGAACCCGGTCAATCCGCCTCTTTCTATCCAACGTCTTACCGCCAGGCCAACCTGGGTGGTTATTACATGCGCATCGTGGTCAATGCCGGTTGCATCAAATATCTTCTTATCGTTTTCGATTTCCGCAAGAACTGCGGGATCATTTGCGTCAGGCATCAATGTTTTCAACAATTGATGGTCAGCTGGAAAGCTCTCTACTCCGACCCTGGAGTGCATTACACGGCTCTCTACCTGGAAGTCTCCCATTCCTCTGAATGGTTCGCCGATCCTGCCGATCCGCTGGTTACGCATAGTGTTTGCCATATGGGCAGCCTGGATCCATGCATTGACGCGAGTCAAAACGTCCGATTTTTCCCAGTGACCGGCTTCAATCCTGAACCTTTTATTCAATCTGATCAGCATGTTGCACAGGTCTTGAACGCCGTGAATACCATGATTAAACATGATTTCAGCAGGATCCTGAGAGCAATCAAATGAATATGTGGGAGTGGTATCCAGAATAATAACCGGCAGCCTGCTTCCAGCCAGAGACTCAGCAGATTCCAATGAGGGAGAGTAGGCCAGGTGAAGCGTGACTATGGCCTCTGCACCATTGGACTCGAACTTATCCACAGCAGCGGAGACTTCACCCCTCAACCTGCACAGTGGAGAATTAAGGACTTCAACACCTCTGCGAGTCAGTTCATCAGAGATCTGCTTATAGAATGAATCCATCTGCTTGCGAGACTCTGGTGAGACCCTGTCATATAGATCCAGATAAAGCCCCAACAGACCAACTTTTGGTTTAATATTCATGATAAAACACCCCCGAAATATAGTTGATAGTTGAAAGTGGAAAGTTGATAGTGAGTCACTTTCAACTCTCCACTTTTAACTATCAACTTAGTTATATCCCAAAGCAGCCTGCACTTCGGCTATGGACTCTTCTATTATATCCATTGCTTTGATTGCCACTTCATTGGGCATTATTATTGGTGGGCTCATGCGCAGAATGTGCCCGGCAGGTATCCATGCAAGTCCCTTGCGGAATGCTGCCTGGTATACCAGTTTTCCGGCTTCATTGAATGGTTCTTTTGTCTTTTTGTCTTTTACGAGCTCAACGCCCATCAGACAACCCTTCACTCTGCAATCGCCTACTATGTTGTATTTACTAGGCCAGTCAGCCATTTTCCTTCTAAATATATCTTCCAGTTCCTTTGCATGCTCCAGAAGTCCTTCTTCTTGAATGACTTCTATGGATGCAAGAGCCGCCGCGCAAGCCATCGGGTTACCGCCGTAACTGGTTGATGCACTTATCTTGTCGACTGCTTCAGCGTATTCTTCACGGACTACCATTGCAGTGACAGGGAAACCGTTTCCGAAGCCTTTTCCAAGCGTTACTACGTCAGGGACAACATCCCAGTGCTCCATACACAGCCACTTACCGGTTCTGCCCCAGCTTGTCAGGACTTCATCTGCAAACAACAGGATATTGCGCTCTTTGCAGAATTTAGAGAGCTTGGGGAAGAAATCATCTGGAGGCATAATTGATCCGCCCCAACCCTGAATAGGCTCCAGAACAAATGCTGCCACCTGGTCGGTTGTGCTCTCTTTGATGTAGACATCATAGAATTCCAGATACTTTTCGGTGTCTATCGAACCATCTTCTCTGATCCACCAGGGTCTGTATGTATCTGGTCTGGGGACCATGTAGAATCCGGGTGAACGGGATGGGCCGTTGAGTTTGTTCATGCGGGCTAAACTAACTGCATGCCCGGACTTACCGTGGAAGTCCATAAAGCAGGAGATAAATTCATGCTTACCTGTAGCAGCTCTGCAGGTCCTTAAACCAGCTTCGACTGCGGTTGTACCGGAGTCGTATAATTGAACGCCGCTCAGGTCTCCCGGTAAAACTTCGATCATTTTCTCCAGGAGTTTGACCTTAATAGGAGTTACGAAGTCATGGGCATTCATGAGAGTATGGGCAGCTTTAGCAACTGCTTCCGATACTTTCGGGTGGCAGTGGCCCAGGGTTGTTACATATATACCGCTGGAGAAGTCGATGAACTGGTTGCCATCAACATCTTCCAGAGTGCATCCGAATCCTTTTTCGAACACAACCGGAAATAGTTTAACCTGACCGGACAAGCCCCGGATGTATTTTCCAGCTCTTTCATTGTATTCATGGCTAAGAGGTCCCGGAACTTCCTCCGAGACCATATTCGGCCACTGGTTCAAATCAAGCTGATAAGGAGCCGGATCGTACTTTCCGCTCCCACAGCATTTTTTTTCTGACATTGATACTTTCCTCCGATTACTTCTGTTCTAGTGATTTTCTGTATTTCTCTGCTGTCTCTTCATACACCGAGTCCGGTATATCTACAGCGCCAAATGAACTGCTGGTTGTGGGCTGTCCTGGACCGGCGTATTTGGGGTCCACGCACCATACATCGTTCCTATATTTATCGCGGATGGCCTTGTCCCGCAAATCAGGGACTTCAAGGGGTATATTGCCCTCATAGATTGACCGATATCCCAATGTCCCGGGCAGGGTCATATCCATTGCCTGGTAGACATCGATAGCATATTCCTTACCCGGTCTGTCCAAGATAGAATCCAGGAAGAAGTGCATTGTGAAGAAGTCTGATCCACCGTGCCCTCCGATACTTTTTGAGAGCTCTGTTTCAAACGGGAATTCTGCCATATAGGCTTCATGTTTTCCGGATTCTTCTGTGTAGAGGTGGACTTTATCGAACAGTCCATCCCACCGGTCGGTCTCAGCCATACCCTTAGTCCCATAAACTGCATACCAGATGGCCTCAGGGCTTCGCTTGAATCCACACCAGGGCAGGAATTTGGCTATTCCGCCATTGGACATCTGGCAGACAATCACGCTG
Source organism: Abditibacteriota bacterium (assembly GCA_942493375.1). GTDB lineage: Bacteria > Armatimonadota > UBA5829 > UBA5829 > UBA5829. The sequence goes on from OW818698.1 coordinate 4,489,775, forward strand.
CCGTCGCTGCCTCTTCTGCCATATTTTCTGGAGTTAACGTTTGGAACTTCATATGCGCTAATTCTGGTTGGCCGCAGTCCGGTAATAGTCAGGATGGGTCCTATTGAGTGTGTGCAGTAGAAAGTTGAAGCAGACCAGCATCTCCAGTGGTTCTTTTCACCATAGGTTATGTCCGGCCAGATCGACTCGCAGTCGTGGACATATTCGCCTTCACCATGAAGGAACTCCCCAAGTGCTCCGCTCTGGTAGATACGCCTGATCTCCTGAGTTCCCTTGAAATAAGAGTAGTTCTCAGCATAAGTATAGACCTTGCCGCTGCGCTCTACAGCTTCTACCAACGCTACAGCTTCTGATAGATTCTCGCAGGCTAATACTTCACTGCACACATGCCTGCCGGAGTCCAGCAGGCGGATCGCATAGGGTGCATGCTCGGTTGCATAGTTGGCAAGTATTACAGCATCCATATCGTGCTGCATAAACTGCTCAAAGTCCTGATACAACTCAACCTTGCAGCCAGCCTCATCGGCTATTGCTTTACACTGATCGAGTTTTGGTTGAAATGCATCGCATATTGCGACAAGCTCAGCATCCGGATGCCTGGCCAGAACCGATATCATCGTCTGCCCTCTGCGCCCACCGAAAACTCCAACTTTCACTTTTTTGGACATTTTGTATACCTCTCAAAAATGATAACTAGTTTGTAATAAAGTTCATTCCCTTGAGAATCCGTAAAAAGACTTATTTACTGCTTCTCTTTATACATCCGTGCCTGTTCTTCATACACTGAATCCGGTATCTCCACTGGGCCGAAGGAACAGCTGGATGTCGGCTGCCCTGGTCCTGCGTATTTCGGGTCTACACACCATTTGTCGTTACGATATTTCTCGCGAACGGACTTGTCACGCATATCAGGGACATCCAATGGGATGTTGCCTTCGCATATGGACCGGTATCCCAGTGTTCCTGGCAGGGTCATATCGAGAGCCGTGTAGACATCGATAGCATATTCCTTACCTGGTCTATCCAATATCGAGTCCAGGAAGAACTGCATTGTGAAGAAGTCCGAGCCTCCGTGACCTCCTGTGCTGCGGGAAAGCTCTGTTTCCAGAGGGAAGTCAGGTGTGTAAGCTTCCTTTTTACCAGCCTCTTCTGTGTAGAGATGGACTTTATCGAACAATCCATCCCATCGGTCTGTTTCAGCCATGCCTTTTGTTCCATAGACTGCATACCATATTGATCCTGGCTCACGCTTAAAACCACATCCAGGCAGGAACTTGGCTATTCCACCATTGGACATCTGGCAGATGATTATGCTTCCATCGGTGCTTCTTCTTCCGATTCTTCTGCAGTTTACATTAGGAGCTTCGTAAGCTGTGACCCTGGTTGGACGTAGATCAGTGATGGTTACTATTGGCCCTATTGAGTGTGTGCAATAAAATGTTGAGGGGGCCCAGTTCCTCCAATGATTTTTATCACCGTAGGCTATTTCCGGCCAGATAGATTCACAGTCGTGCACGTATTCACCTTCTCCGTGCAGGAACTCTCCGAGTGCACCGCTCTGGTAGATTCGCCTGATCTCCTGTGTTCCACGGAAGTAGCAGTAGTTCTCAGCATATGTGTACACTTTACCGCTGCGTTCCACTGCTTCAACCAATGCAACTGCTTCCGCCATGTTTTCGCAAGCAAGTACCTCGCTGCACACATGCCTGCCGGAATCCAGCAGACGGACTGCGTAGGGTGCGTGCTCGGTAGCATAGTTTGCAAGCACGACGGCATCCATATCGTGTTGCATAAACTGCTCGAAGTCCTGATACAACTCGACCTTGCAGCCAGCCTCATCGGCTATTGCTTTACACTGGTCTAGTTTCGGTTGATATGAATCACATATAGCAACAAGTTCAGCATCCGGATGTTTGGACATGACCGATATCATAGTCTGTCCTCTACCCCCGCCAAACACTCCAACTTTTACTTTTTGAGACATTTCATTCACCTCTGCTGGTGTTAATTCTTTATTTACTGCTTCTCTTTGAATTTCCGTGCTACTTCTTCGTATACTGCTTCCGGTACCTCAGCATAGCCAACACTGCTTGTTTTTGGCTGACCGGGACCGGCATGTTTGGGGTCTACACACCAGGTGTCATTCCTGTATTTGTCTCGGATTGCTTTGTCTTTAAAATCAGGAAGCTCTAGTGGTATATTGCCTTCATATATAGACCGATATCCAAGAGTCCCCGGTAGGGTCATATCCATCGCCTGGTAAACGTCTACTGCCTTTTCCTTGCCCGGTCTATCCAGTATTGAATCCAGGAAATACTGCATTGTGTAGAAGTCAGCTCCACCGTGTGCGGTAATACTTTTTGAGAGTTCGGTCTCATCGGTAAATACCGGAGAGTAGGACTCAACTTTACCTGATTCCTCTGTATAGACATTGATTCTATCGCACATCTCACCCCAGCGGTCGGTCTCTACCATTCCTTTGGTGCCATATAAGGAAAACCATTGACCTCCAGGTTCGCGCTTATATCCACACCAGGGCATGAACTTGGCGATTCCTCCATTGGACATCTGGCATACAATAATACTTCCGTCGCCGCCTCTTCTGCCATATGTTTTACCCAGTATATTGGGAACTTCATATGCGCTGATCCTGGTCGGTCGCAGGCCGGTGATTGTGAGAAGTGGTCCGATAGAGTGGGTGCAGTAGAATGTTGAAGGCGTCCATACTCTCCAGTGGTTTCTATCTCCCAAAGTTAATCCGGGCCAGATAGATTCGCACAGGTGCACATATTCACCTTCACCGTGTAGAAACTCACCAAGCGCTCCACTCTGATAGATCCGCTGCATTTCAAGGACACCCTTGAAGTAGCAGCAGTTTTCGGCATATGTATATACTTTACCGCTGCGTTCTACAGCTTCAACAAGTTCAACTGCTTCAGCCATACTCTCGCACGCTACATTTTCACTGCAGACATGCCTGCCGGAGTTCAGTAGACGGATGGCAAATGGTGCATGTTCAGTAGCAAAATTGGCAAGTATTACAGCATCCATATCGTGCTGCATAAACTGATCAAAGTCCTGATACAGTGCGATCTTACTTCCGGCTTCTTCCGCTATTTTTTTGCATTCATCAAGCTGGGGTTGATATGCGTCACATATTGCAACAAGTTCAGCATCGGGATGTTTGGACATAACCGACACCATCGTTCTTCCTCTACCTCCGCCAAAAACTCCAATTTTAACTTTTTTAGACATAGTCCTACACCCCCAGAATTCCTGCTGCGTTTGTATATGTTATCTGGTTGATGATTTCTTTAGCATCTCCACATTTTCCTGCAGCAGTTATCAGTGCTTTGAGCTCTTCATACAGGAAATATGTGTATGAAGCCTCAATCTCAGGCGACTTTCGATTGGTGTTCCAAGAATATGGTCCGCTGGTGTAGTTGTAATACTTATCACCTACATGCTCCCTGATCCCTTTCATCAAGGTTATAGGGAGATCGCTGCCATACAGAATTTTATCGACTCCAACAGTCTGGATTGCATATTCCAGGACATCAGCATTGAGATTCGCTGCGAAGTCATAATAGAGCCCGGTTGCCTGTGCAAGCCGTGGGAGCCCGATCTGAGCTGTAGGTAAACAGAACGCCCGGCCGATATGTGCGACGATGATCTTTACATTCGGATACTTTTCGTATATCTCTAGAAGCTCGCGGATATTGTCGGGATCTGCTACACGGCCTTTTCTGGGAAGATGGAGAACTAAAACTGCGCTTGCTTCATCCAGGACTTTGAGGTGCTCGTTGGGCAGGAAATCATAGATACTGACATCTCCATAACCACCGGGAGCAAGATCGGGGTAGGGCTTTATACCAATGAAACCATCAGACAATGCCTGGGAGATTGTATCCGGACTGGTATCCGGGCTGGTCAGGAAGAGAGCATAGGATTTATTAATTGGATCTTTGATTCCTTGCAAGACATATGCATTGTTTGCAGCCAGATCGACTTCCTGATAGGGAAATCCAAATGCCAGGGCTGTGACTTTCTTGTCGGGGAAGAGCAGTGAGAATGAATCCCGCATCTCTTGCCAGGAGTATGAGCTGGCGATCTCCATTGCCCACATACCAGCAAGGCGTTCCGGTCTGATCGGCGATACGTGCTCAGGTAAACCTACATGAATATGGATGTCTATTATTTCGTCCGGTAAAAACGGGTTGATCTCTTCTTCATAAACTCTCTTACTCACAGGATCAAGACTCATTGCTGTCCTCCATAATGGCGCCGGCTTTTATAACCGTGACGCCAAGGGCTTCGATCGCTTCAACTATTCTGCTGTCAGCCTCAAAATCGGTCACGAGCACGTTTATCATTTCAATGTCACCAGCCCGTGCACGGGAAAATCTTCCGAGTTTGGATGAATCACACAGGCCAATAACCATCCGGCTGTTGCGCATGACCATTGCTTCCATCTGAGCGCATGCCAGGTTGATGCTGGTTACCCCATGCTCCATGTCGATAGCAGTAATCCCCACAAATGCCGCATCCCAATACATTCCGCTGAGCAGGTCAGTTGAGAATGACCCGTCTGTCTCCATTGATTCGCTGACGATTTTTCCACCGATAAGACTTACCGGTACACGCCTGTTGGATGCGAGATAGGTTGCGATTTCCGGGGAATTGGTGAAAACTTCAAATCCATGGCTATCGAGTATTCGCAGGGCAAGCTGGTTGGTAGTGCTGCCGGCATTGATGAAGACCGATCCTGTTTTGGGTAGATAAGCCGCTGCAGCTTCGGCGATCCAGGACTTCTGGAGCATATTGGCATCGCGGACCTGCTGGTATGGAGGGACAGGCTGCCCGGTCTCTTTGAGCATTGCCCCGCCTCTGGAGCGGACGAGTTTGCCCTCCTGTTCCAACACACCCAGATCCGTGCGTATGGTATTCTCGGCAGCAGAGAACATGGCAGCAAGTTCGGTGACCCCGACTGCTCCCCTTGTCAGCGCTATCTCATATATTCGTTTTCGTCTTTCAAGAGCTATCATTTACAACCTGCAGAATATCGATATAGATTATCTTCAAACACTAGAATTTTACACCAAGTCACAGTCCAAGTCAATCGGTAATTGAACTATATTGAAGAATATTGAGTATTTATTGAGCTTGCTTACAACGCTACAAGAAGGAAATTCGCTTCTCGTGCCGAACATATCAGGAATAGAAATGGGTTCTTAAATAAGTGCTTGTTTCGCGGAGGCTTATAAATATGAATAGAAAATGGTATGTCCTGTTACTTACCGGCTTGTTTGTCTGTATGGTTGCTGTTTGTGCAAATGCTGCAGATCCGGTGAAGCCATATAAGAATATGTCTAAGTGGCGGATGCATGAGTTTATGATTTCCACCTGGGGAGCTCCGACTGATGAGGCTTCGACCAAGCTGTTTGCTGAGACCGGGTTCAATGTCGTTATGGCCGGGCCGATTATGTTGGATCTGCTTCAGAAATACCATATGAAGACTATCGCAATGTATGTCACCCCTGAGACTGTTGCAAAGATCAAGAACCATCCGGCAGTCTGGGGTTATTATGTTCGGGATGAACCCTGGAATCAGGCAGACTACGATAAAGTCGCAGCCGAAGCAGAGGCTATCAGGAAAGTCGACAGAACACATCCATGTTATGTTAATCTTGGTGGAACTATGGAAAGCCACGGTACTTTCATGAACACCATAAAGCCGGATTTCCTGAGTTTTGATTTTTATCAGTGGTGGTGGAGAAATACCTTTGGATTGCACCATTTTTCCAGGCTGGAGTCTTACCGCAAAGCAGCCTTGGCTGCAGAATTACCACTGCTCTGCTGGATTGAGACCAGTTCTGATCCCAGGTATGAGATGGGGCAGGCTGGAGCTACACGTCTACCGGACAACCCGCAGAAACTCCGGCACAGCGTGTATACAAATCTTGCTTATGGAGTCAAGGGCATCCAGTGGTTCACCGGTTGGTTGGCGTTTGATGCAGCACCAGATGGAAAGCTGACCCGCAATAAAGCAGGTGATGACATTGCGCTGCTCAATACCGAACTAAAGGCGCTGGGGCCAGTTTTGGTCAAACTGACCAGCACCGATGTTTTCCACACATCACCGGTTCCAGCTACCTGTCGAATGCTGCCACTCTCGTTCTGGGTTACAACCAAAAATGACAATGTAGTGATCGGGGTCTTCAAAGACAAAGATAACCAGGATTATCTGTTGGTAGTAAACCGGGACTGGCAGAATGCTAACAATATCAAGTTGAACTTTGACTCATCCATAACCGGAGTTGAAGCCTTCAACAGGGACAGTAGAAAATGGAAATCAGTCCTGAAATCAAGTGAAGCAGACTTCAACCTGACTATGGGCGATGGAGTCCTGCTGCGCATAAAGCGGTGAGATATTAATTAGTGAATTAATAATCTCACGCAAAGCCGCAAAGGCGCAAAGAAAGCACCCAGTGTTTCCCTCTTTGCGCCTTTGCGGCTTTGCGTGAGAAAAGCACATTTGTATTGCACGAGGTGAGTTATGTTCTTTCCAGGGGAGATGAGGGCGGCGGTTGCTGAGGCTGCGGGTAAATCGGAATGGGCAGCGGGGCTTGTTAAGACTGCTCGAGAGAATGCCCGGTGGTGGATTGAGCGCAGCGATGAAGAGCTTTGGGGCTTTATGTTCGGGCCAACCATTGAGCGAAGCTGGATGGTATGGTCGGATGGTTTCTGCCCTGCCTGCAAACAGGATGTCAGGATGTATGACTGGGTTATGGATGCAGTCCATCATCCCTGGAAAACAGCCTGCCCTCACTGTAAGGAACTTTTCCCAAAAAACGACTTTCAGGCATTTTACCTCTCCGGATTGGATTCACACCATATATTTGACCATGCATTAGCTGACCGTTCGTTGCTATATAACACCGAGCATCCTGATAATGATGATCCTCTGCACTGTTTTGGAGTAGATGATGGAAACGGGTTTTCAGATGGGGAGCACCTGTGGAGATTCATTGGAGCGTATTTGATATATGGGCACTGGAGGCAGCTGGTTGTTGAAGGGATCTCTAAACTGGCAGCAGCTTATGTTTTGACCAGTGATACTATATATGCCCACAAGGCTGCGATTTTACTGGATAGAGTAGCAGATTTGTATCCGACGTTTCATTATGGGGAGCAGGGATATGTATATGAGACAAAGGCAGCAACCGGGTATGTTTCAGTCTGGCATGATGCCTGCGAAGAGTGCAAGATACTCGGCTTGGCCTATGACGCTGTCTCTGATGGTATTGAAGGTGACGCTTCCCTGGTCGATTTTTTACAGGCCCAGTCGGTTAAATATGGTCTTCAGAATTCGAAGTCTTCTACAGATCAAATCAGATCAAATATACGCTCCGGTTTAATAACTGATGTGCTTACCGATCCGGATAACTCCAATGCCTTGTTCAACCCCAAAATCAACAGCAACTTCCCTACACCTCTGACAACAGCAGCTATACTTACTGCGGTAGATGGAGGACCCGATAATCGCGAGAAAGTGATGGGGATGATCGATGCCATTATTGATGAAGCGTGTAAATACGATGGTCTGACTGGGGAGCGGGGGACAGCTAACTATTCTGCAATCGCTCCAAGGCAGGTATCGGTATTGCTCGGATACTTTGCACGGATGGATTCCGGTTTCCTCAAAGAAACGCTTAAGCGCCGTCCCCGTTTGTATGATATGTTCCGGTTCCATATAGACACATGGTGCCTGGATGGTTCTTATTATCCAATGGTAGGAGACACTCTGTATTTTGCATCGAAATTCACAAAATATGCTGGAATGGATTTCAACAAGAATCATGGTTTGGGAGAAGGTGTATTTACTCCTTTTCTTGGTCCGTCTATGGTATCGTTCCTGTGGGAGCTTTACAAAGTAACAGGAGACAAGGATTTCCTGAAGGTCATTGATCGATGGTGTGAAGGCAATATGGAAGCGCTACCATATGATCTATTTGCCACTCAACCTGAGCAATTGCGATTGGATGTAGCCGATGCAGTTTCAGAATCTGCCGCCATTGATCCCCCCAGTGTATTGAAAAGGGAATGGGGATTAGGAATACTTCGGTCAGGAGCGAAAGATAATGCCCAGGCACTCTGGCTATGCACCAGCACCGGAGGTCGGCATTGCCATGCGAACGGGATGAACCTGGGGTTGTTCGGATACGGACTCGACCTGCTGCCGGACTTCGGATATCCTCCTGTTCAGTTTGGAGGCTGGACAAGCGAAAGAGCTGCATGGTACCGACGAACAGCCGCACACAATACAGTAGTTGTGGACTGTAAAGATGATGTTGGTTATCAAGGCACGGAGTATGTAGCCAATGTAGATGCCTGGTCGGACACGGACGGAATCCGATATATGAGAGCTTCCGGTCCTGGAATGGCTGATGTTGAGCGTTATGAACGGACCTGTGCATTAGTCGATATTTCAGAGGAGAGCTTCTATGTTATAGACATATTCAGAGTAAAAGGAGGCTCCGACCACACCAGACTCCTGCACTCCCACTTTGGCACGGTAACCACCCAGGGCCTGAACCCCCAGCCAGCAGAGCCATTTATCGGAGGCTCCTGCATGCAAGACTTCCGACACGATCCCAACCCCAACGCAGGCTGGACTGTAGACTGGAAAATAGAGGACAAACTGGGCTACCTCCCTGCAGGCACGGATCTTCACCTCAGGCTTACAGACCTTACAACAGATACTGAAGCCTGGCTGTGTGAAGGCTGGGTAGTATACGGCGGTTACTGGCCAAGCCAGGAAGCCTGGATCCCCTTCACAATGTCCCGTAGAAGGTCAGACACTCCGGATATGGAATCCACTTTCGTCAGCATCATCGAACCATATAAGGACAGCCCCAGCATTGCGTCAGCTCGAAGGCTGGGAGTTGAGGACCTGAATGGAGTCCCTGTGTCGGATTCGACGGTTGGGTTGGAGATCAAACTGGTGGATGGGAGAACGGATATTTTGGTGTTCAAGGATCCGCTGGTTGAGGGGGATGTTCGGGTGGTTGAGTATAGGGATGTTGTGTGTGAACGGGATGTGGTGTTTGTAAGGATGTAAAAGTTGTAGTATCAGGTTGTTTGCTTTGTGTATTCGTTGTTGCGCGTTGACACATACCCAGATGAGGGGTAAACTAAATTTGTGAGGTGACTGCAATGCCTCTGTTTTTTGAATGGGATCAAGTTAAAGCTAAGCAGAATCTGAAGAAACATGGTGTAGATTTTATTGAAGCAAAGACCGTGTTTGCTGATGAGCTGAGTGTGACTTTTATAGACCCGGATCATTCGATAGACGAGGAGCGGTACATAACCTTTGGAGTTTCGAGGAACCAACGCTTTTTGGCCGTATCTCATACCGACAGACAAGACAGAATCCGTATAATCAGCGCCCGTGAAATGACACGTGGTGAGAGGCGATACTATGAAGAAAACTGACAAGCCAGAACTCAATGATGAGCTTAGAGAAGAATACGATCTAGCTAAACTGGAAGATGCAGTTCGTGGTAAGTATGCTCAGCGTTTCAAGGAGGGATCAAATGTGATCGTGTTGGCTCCTGACGTGGCAGAAGTATTCCCAAATTCTGAAGCAGTTAACGAAGCCCTGCGTTTGCTTATAAGCGTCGCCAAAGCCTCATCGAAACGGATTATCTGATGCTGGTTAATCACTCCTACACTGGAATGCAGATGATTGTCTGCGACTACTCTCCGACTCCTCGCAGTTAAAGTCAAGCCTTTTATGCAATACCTTGCAGGCACGCCAGAGCATATCCAACGCACTGCCATCATAATCGGCGTTTTCAAGTTGAGAGACCATCGATTGAGTGATTCCCATCATTTCAGCAAGTTGCTGCTGGCGCGCATTATTCGTAATTATCTCACTTTCGCCCATACTGCCGGTCGAAAGTAGAGTCTGGTGAATAATGCGCGCTAGGTGATAGTAGCTTCTTTTCTCATCTTTATGATCGCTAAGCCAACACGCACCTTTAATTCCTCGTCCAGAACCTCTTGATCCAATTTAACTATTTCGTCTGCATATCGGCTATGTAATATTTCAACAGCATCAGTCGTTCTAGTACCAGGCATATGTATACCTCTCAGGATCGGATATGGCAGCTAGTATTTCATTAGGAATATACTATATATCGAATAATATCAACCCAAATGGCAGGGATATTCAGTGATTGCTTGCATTCTTTGGCCACCTTGAATATGATGTCAATGTTGGTTCATTATTACATTAAAAGGACTGTCATGAAATTCCATACCAATCTTTCCCCAACCGAATGCCTGAAGCGTCTCAAGAAACCAATTGAAAACTCTCCTGATGATATGAAAAAGGCTATTAGGCGCCAATACGGATCTTACTTTTCGAAAACACCAGATAAATTTGGACGACGCATGGGGAGGTGGGATTTTCAGGTTTATGAGGTGAGTATTTGGTATAGACGTATATACACAGATGTCGATACTGACAAATTCGAAGTGTCTGTTGCTAATTGGGACAAACGTAGTGTGCCTGTTGTTAATGGTGACAAACGTAGTGCGCCTGTTGTTAGGTGCGACAAACGTAGTAATAGATATAGTAATAGATATGGAAATGGCTCTCAGACCAAATATTCAGGAACAATTGTTGAGAATGAAGATGGTGGCTCAACAGTAGAGTTCCACATAACTCGTTGCGAAATGTGCTTCGGGTTATATTTCTTTATTGCTGTTGTGCTTGTAGGCATCATTGTGATCGTAGTGGATGCAATTGTTGAGCATCGACCTGATTATTACAGTGGGATTGCAAAAATGGGTTTGATGGACTTGTTTTTGTTGCTAGGTTTGTTTTCACCAGTTTTTATAACTGAAGCGAAGTCGCGAAGACTGGTAGTTGAGTTTATAAAGGATCTTCTTGAAATAAGCGACATCAATAAGCAGCAAGTAATTGGTAGATTAAGGAAAATGCCGAAGCAAGAATAATACCGTATACCCATGAATTTGATCACCAAACGATTTGTATTCGCATATCATGTTGGATATGATGTCAGTGTTTGGTTCATACATATAGCAAAAGGATTGTCATGAAATTCCATACCAATCTTCCTCGATCCGAGTGCCTGAAGCGACTCCGAAATCCAATTAGTAGTTCTCCTGATGATATTAGGGAGATGATTGGCACGAAGTATGGTGACTATCTGAATGATTCCCAAGTGGGATACTTAAAAGGTTTCCGTATATGCACTTCTGTTAATAGTAATTATTATGATGTATTTGTCAGGCGTTGGTGTGAAGGTCATTTTGATGACTCATCCGATAACATCAGAATCAGTTTTGTGGGAAGGATTGAGGAGTCTGGAACTGGTGGCTCAACAGTCGTATGCTGGCCTCAAGAGAATAAGCAGCTTTCAATGCTGTATCGTTGGGGATGGTTTTTCATTATACCTCCACTTGCTATGATTGGCCAATATACAAAACCAGATTTTTGGCTTTTTGCATTTGGATGTTTTATTACTATATTTGCATTCTATTTTGCAGGACTGGAACAACGCAAATTGCCATTGGATTTCATTAAGGACCTTCTTGAAGTCGATAAAATCCCAAACAAAGAAGAATCCAATCATCCAGCACCTACTGCACTTGAGAGTGTTAAAACAGGTGTTTTGCCAAGTAACTGCATTGTTGCCGGGATGATGGGGATTAAGCAGCTTATAACTGCTGTTCCTGTATCAGAATGCCTTGAACGTATAAATAGCCCTACCGAATTCGATCCAATCCACAAGTCAAATAGTATCAAGAAAGAGTATAAATCTTATCTTTGGTCAGAAAAGCAGGTTATACGTGGCAAGTGCATAAACACCAAGGTTGATGGCTGCAATTTCGAGATATTTATTAAAGCCTGGGGTATACGATCTAACTGGAACCATCTTACTGATAAGTGGACATATTACCCACACGAAACAATCCAAGCTCATCTGACTGGAAGAGTGTATGAAAATGAGAATATAGGTTCGATTGTAAAATACCATTTTCAACTCAGTGACAACGAACTCTCCTACTCAATGATTTATTGTCTGTCACTGATAATACTATCCATTTTCTGGTATTGTGACGGATGCCCCAAACCAGTTCTCTGGATTACAACAATAGGTATTATCAGTGTTGTCGCAGTCTACAAGTTATTGAATAGTCGGAGAGTTCTGTCTCGTTTTCTCAAAGACCTATTGGATGTAAAGGACACCAAAAAATCAAAAAGCCCGCTAATAACGCGACTGAAGAAAAGCCCCGGAGAAAACAAAGGCAAATAGCATTTCTTGAGGTTGTTGCGTCTGAGAAAGTATACTCAGCACACCGAACGATTGGTATTCTCAGAAGGTGTCAGTGATGAGATCAATGAAGATTGTAATGCAAAGAATAATCCTCATTTTGCTATTCTTGACTCTAGCAAATATAGCTGGGTACGCCAGCATAAATTCTAAATTGGTGAAAACTCAAATGACAGATAGTAAGCAGTTTGTAGGTTATCCCAGCAGAAAGCCGGATTTGGATGTTTTGCCTGGGTTTGTTGATCCTCCTGTTGGATATGGAAATGTGCCTTTTTACTGGTGGGTGGGGGATAAACTTACCAAAGAGAGGCTTATGTGGCAGTTGGAGAAGCTGGCTGGCAGTGGAGTTACAGGGCTGCAGGTCAATTATGCACATACGGATAAAGGTGGTAACAGCTATGGGTTGACTATGCCCAGTGATCCTCCGCTTTTCAGTGATGAATGGTGGAAACTGTTCAAATGGTGGGCTGCGGAGTGTAACAAGCGCGGGATATCTGTCAGTTTAAGTGACTACACTCTGGGGATTGTCGGGCAGGGGTTCTGGATGGATGAGATCCTGGCTGAAAACCCCGAAATGCATGGCAGCGTTCTGGAATGTATACAGCGTGATGTTACTGGTGGAGAAAATCTAGAGATCACACTTCCTGACAATGTCCTGTGTGCAAAAGCATATTCCTCGAATACGGAAAATGAGACTGATCTTAGTAAAAATATATCAGGTAACACACTTCACTGGCAGGCTCCGGCAGGCAACTGGCATGTGGTTGTTGTGTATGTGAAACCTGTAATGGCATCGGTTGATCCGATAAACCCCAGGCTTGGGCCTCTTGTAATTGAAAAGTTCTTTGACAGGTTCGAGAAAGCGCTGCCTGGTGAAGCTGGAAAAGGGTTGAATTTCTTCTTCTCTGATGAGCTTACATTTGGAGTTGGGGGTAAGCTCTGGAGTAAGAGTTTTGCTGATGAATTTAAAGCTAGAAAAGGTTATGATATTCTCCCTTTGCTTCCTGCTCTGTTTACTTATACCGGGGATCAGACTCCTAAAGTCAGGCTGGACTACTATGATCTGGTTGTGACTCTATCTGAGGAATCCTACTTTATCCCGGTCTACAACTGGCATGCTGACAGGGGAATGATTTATGGCTGTGACCATGGTGGACGCGGGACCGATGTTGTTGAGTTCGGTGACTACTTCAGGACTCAGCGCTGGATGACCGGCCCCGGCTGCGATTCTCCTGCACTCAGTTCGAATGTTGTAAAGAACAAAGTGGCAGCATCTATCGCACACCTGTATGAACGCCCGAGGGTCTGGCTGGAGGGGTTCCACAGCAGCGGTTGGGGGACCAGCACCGAGAATATATCAAAATGTCTGGCTGAAAACTATGTGATGGGCCACAACCTGCTTTCATTGCACGGGCTTTACTACACAACCCACGGCGGCTGGTGGGAATGGGCACCTCCCTGTAACCATTTCCGAATGCCCTACTGGCAACATATGAAAGAGTTCGGAAAATTCAACCAGCGGCTAAGCTATCTGATGAGTCAGGGAGTGCACCGCTGCGATGTTGCTATTCTTTATCCTGTAGCTTCAATGGAAACTGGCGAAGACGGCAGGAAGTCCGTGGAGTGTGCATTTAGACTTGGAGAACAGCTTTTTGACCACGGGATAGATTTTGATTATATGGACTTCCAGTCCCTTGAGCGCGCTGATTTTAAAGATGGAGAGATTCAGGTATCGGGAGAAGCATATCAGGTGCTGGTACTGCCTGCAATGAAAACAGTCCGGTACTCAACACTGGTTAAGGCCCTGGAGTTTATCAAGGCAGGCGGAACTGTTATCTCAATCGGAGCACTTCCCGAAGCCAGTGAAAAATCCGGTAGAAATGATGCTGAACTGTCAGCACTGGTCAAAGAGATATTCGCAGCGGATAAGGGGAAATTCGTTAAGGACAATAACCAGGCTGAAGAAACAATAAAGAGCCTGGTCAAAAGGGACTTTATATCTCCTGTGAACTGCAAGGTCAACCACCGTAAGATAGGACCGCGAGATGTCTATATGATTACGGATGCTCCGGTTGGCACAGTGTGTTCATTCAGGTCAAAAGGCAAAATCGAACTCTGGGACCCCTGGACTGGTAAATCTACAAAACTAGCTGCTATATCTGTAAAGGATGAATGGACTACTCTGGCCATACCTGCCGGGAGTGATGAATGCAAGCTGATTGTATTCAGTCCTGGAAAATGTGATATCAGCGATACTGTGAAATCCGCTCCCACCAGCAAGACTATTGAGCTAAATGGTGAGTGGGAGTTCAAGCTGGTTCCTACAATGGACAACCGCTGGGGAGATTTCCGACTGCCGGAAAATAATGGAATGATAGGAGCGGAAGCCCGCCGGTTTGCCTATTGCCTGGAAACAGGACCTGACTCAAACAGGCAGCTTCCAGAATATGATGATTCAAGCTGGAAGAAAGTTACCTGCGGTTTTGGCCCGGAGTTCCTGAAGCTGGGGCCTTTCCCTGCTGGGGCAGATACATCAGCATTGGAAAATCAACTGGCATCCTGCAAAGCTGATCCTTCCCAGATGGTAATTGACGGGAAAGAATACAAATGGCAGGAGTATGGATACAGTCTGAGAGAAGGAGTCGAGGGTGACCCGGGGCATGAGGGTTATCACGGTCTGAAGGAATCTGTCAGCGATGACTTCATAGCATTAGGGACAAGAAAAGATACCTGGACTGACACTTACTATGTGAAAGAATCGGATGATGCAGGCTGCTATTACCTTTGGACAACAGTTATATCTCCAGAAAATGCAGAAGCAGAGATTATTTCAGGGGGTATTACACCATCTGCTGTCTGGATAAATGGGAAGAAAACAGATGCAAAATCAATAAACTTGAGTGCTGGTTCTAATGTATTACTGTTGCGCTATGACGAAATTGGCAGGGGACATTTTGTTCTAAGAGCCAAAGGCGCTCCTGCGGCTGTTAAATATCCACTTTCAATGAACTGGTACCAGATGCCTGGAGTCCTGAAATATGATCCCTATCCTGCTGAATCTGCAGGCTGGTATAGATTTACTTCACCTCCCGGATTGAAGAGGATGTCTTTAAAGGTTTTTGGAGAATTGCAGGTCTGGGCTGATGGCATTCAGTTGAAAACAAAGAGAGTCCGCAGCTGTTATGATGGATCGGTTGAATATAAGGTTACAATCCCTGATCCCAATAAGCATGCTGCTAAGGTAGCAATCAGGATTCAGAATAAACCGGGATATTATGCAGGAACAGCGATACCTGAGCCTGTTACTCTTGAGTGTGGAACAGGATTGATCTCTGTAGGTGACTGGTCACAGATGGGAGTCCTTGAGCAATACTCCGGAGGAGTAAGGTATCGCAAGGAGTTTGAATTATCCGATGAATCAAGCAGAGTAGTCCTCGATCTTGGCAGAGTAGTCTCTTCAGCTGAAGTCCGGGTGAATGGGAAAAAAGCTGGAGTCCGGCTGACTTCCCCCTGGAAATTCGATATAACTAAATATATCAAGCCAGGCAAAAACACTCTGGAAGTGCTGGTGTACAACACTCTGTCCAACCACTATACAACGATTCCCACCAGGTATAGAGGTGACTTGACATCAGGATTACTGGGGCCGGTAAGTATAGAGATTATGAAATAACCGCGAATAACGCAAAAATACGCGAAAAGGGAATGCATCGGTATCAGAGTTTCTGGAATTTGTCATCCTTCGTTCTTCCCAAGAAACCCGGGGACGGCAGGCTAGAAGCTCGCACCACAATTCAACTTGCGAAGACTAATACAGGTTTCTATTTGAAATAATTGGGCACCCCAACTTGGGGCTCCTAAGAAACCATATGGTTAGGACGGCATTTTAAGCTGTTAAAACCAGTCTGAGTTTCTAATCGAAATAAGTTGGCACCCCCAACTTGGGGGCTCAGGATGACATTGTTTCAATATTATTGAACTGTTAACGGGCAGCAGGGAGTCTATCTGCTGCCCGTTCGAAATCAATTTATGGATTATATGCAGGATTTGTGCTGATACCCATCTGAGGCCAGTCGGGTACATTGGTAGGCATGGTTGTGTTGTTATACCACTTAACATGACCATCGCAGAAACCGATAGTTCCACCACCAGCGTGAGGAGCAGGCCGACAGCGATCTCCCTGGAAACCTGTATGTGCCATAGTTCGATATTCACCCGGGGCATCCGTTAGTTCAAGGAACTGCACAACAGCTGCAGGCGCTACAATCTGGGCTACCATAGTACCTGGTTGAGCAGGAAGCGGTCTGATGTTTCCCCAAACTCCATACTGCCAGGCGGCTCCCCATTTTATACATGGAGCCATATGCTGCTTGGTGCTCACACACATGAGGACGTTGGAACTTTTCAGATAAGCCATCAAAGGGAACAGGTTGCCATAGGTTGTCCATTCTGTGCCTGGATGGCCTGATGCTGGAATTACTCCTGCAGCTACTGCCTGGTCGGGACAGCAAAAGGACAACGGGAACATCTCATCATAGTCCTGAACGTACTGCATAACTGCAGTACTAAGCTGTTTAACGTTGTTTATGCAAGTTGCCTGTCTAGCCTTATCCCGAGCTTTCGCAAATACCGGGAACAGGATCGCTGCCAGTATTGCGATAATCGCTATGACTACTAATAATTCGATTAACGTGAAACCCTTCTTGTTCATTTGTGATTCATCCTCCTCAATGCAGGCGTCGAATGTTGGACTTTTCGATCCTTTACGTTTCTAACGATTACAATTCAAAGTGCACTATCCCGCATTATTCATGACTGACTCAGCTTTTGCCCCTACTGCCGGGCAAATGCGAAGCTTCGTGAATAAAACGGGTTATATGACACTCAATACCGGTTATTCTGCTTACATCTCACCTCCCTGTTTGTCACCGGTGGATTCCCGGAGCACTAATCTCGCATCCAAATTAATAACATTCAATGGACTCTCGGGATTCTTCATCCTGTCCTTGAGCATTTCCCAGGCTTTAACACATGCTTGCTCAATAGGAATAGCTATTGTACTCAGCCTTGGTTCCAGATACTCACCATCCGGGATACCATCGCATCCCGCAACCCACACATCCTCAGGAATTCGCAATCCTATATCCCTGAGTCCGCGCATCACACCAAATGCCAGATCATCATTTGTAGTCACAATAGCATCCGGATATGCAGGTTGTGAAAACCTGCTTGCTACCATCTTACGAGCTGATTCCCGGTCATATGTCTCACAGCAGATCACTTCCGGTTGTAAACCTGCTTCAGTCATTACGTTTATATATGCATTCAAGCGAGGTTCATTATCTATAGCCATATCCTGCGATGTAAGGAATCCGACTCGTTTTCGGCCTGATGCTATAAGGTGTTGCATCATTTTTTTTGCCGGCTGGTATAGATCAATAACAACGGTATCCGAACCTTTGATTTCCATCCAGTCTACATTGACTGTCGGAACATTCGGAGCTATACCGTGTTCCTGTTTGTAATCGGCTATAGTCTTTATATAGAAACTCACTGCGCCGTCAACCGGCCATCCCTGCCAGCCTCCGATAGCGACGCGGTCTGTGAGAAGCCCGTATCCTTCGCGCCGAATTGTCTCATGCATACACTGAGCGATCCAGACAAATATTGGACCGTATACCTGCGGCAAGAGCAAGGCGATTGTGTGGGTTTGACCACTGGATAGTGCGCTGGCGAATCTATTGGGAACATATCCCAGCTCCCGTGCTGTCTCCAAGACTAGATTTCTTGTTGTCTCGCTGATAAAATCTTGTCCCTTCCCTCTGAGTACCCGCGAAACCGTAGATGCAGACAACCCTAATCTCTCCGCAATGTCTTTGCTTGTAACGGCCATTGTGTTATAATACCTCAATGCCAACGTGTGCAGTACAACGCGTGCACGTCAACGTATGCAGTATACCCCACGATTTTCTGATTGTCAATTAATAACAGGAGAATTCCTATATGAACAGTAATAAGTGGTCAATAATAACTTGTCTGGAGAAGATGAATATGATGTTAATTACAATGCTATTCTGCTTCACCCTACTGCTGAGTGGTGCAATTCTGGGTAATACTGCCGAACAACCATCCGTTTCAGTAAAAGTTATGCCGGATGGTGAATCAATAACCAAACCTGATTACTGCCGGGGAACTATAGTAGGACCAGGAATCAATCAGCCAGATCCATTTCCCGGCTACACAGGATTTGTAGGATGGGAATCTCCCATACTACTGAAAAACGGAGATATGCTGGTCGGTTTCAGTGCAGGATACTGGCACTTTTCTCCTCCCACAGCAGGTCTTGATCGTTCCAAGCCGAATGAGTACACAGGTTCAGGGATGCCTGATGTTGATGCTCCCAGAGGCGGCAGGGCAATGATAACCAGGTCATCCGATGGTGGTAAAACCTGGAGCAAGCCTGTTACCCTTGTTGATACTGACTGGGATGACCGGCATCCGAGTTTTCTGGAACTGCCCAGTGGAGTGATTCTCTGCACATTCTTCAAAGGTTGTCTCGGTAGCTATAAGACTGACAAAAATGTTGGTTTCCATACGATGATAACCAGGTCAACTGATGGCGGTCGCACGTGGGAGGCGCCCAGGCAGGTTGCATCCCCATTTGTTGCAGATGAAACAGATGGTCCGATGGTTTTGGCGAAAGATGGATCTGTCTATATGGCTATCGACGGTGACGCCAACGATGGCACTCCCTGGCACATTGGCATACTAAGATCAACCGATGAAGGCAAGAGCTGGAAACTGCTATCGAAAGTCAAAAAAGACTATGATATGTATGAACCCAGCATAGCGGAACTGCCTGACGGGTCCATGATACTAATCACTAGACCGGAAGCCGATCTTTACTGGTCATATGATAAAGGCAAGACCTGGACAAAACCTGTTTCCATCGGTATGAGACTATTCGCTCCATCGCTGATAGTGTTGAAAGATGGAACACTGTTGTGTCTGCATGGTTCGTATGGCGCTGGAGGACTGCGTGCAATATTCAGCACCGATGGCGGGCATACATGGGTCACCCCGAACGAAAAATATGGTTTCCTAGTAGACAACACATACGGATACGGTAAGGGTGTGCAGCTTGCTGAAGGTTCAGTATTTATGTGTTACCTGAGCTCCGGAGGCCACACCGCCGAAGCAGCAGCAAACAACGCAGTCTACTCGATGAGACTCAGAATACGAAGCGACCACTCCGGAATAGACCTGTTACCAGCCCCCAATAAAGTGGTTGGGAAATAGGGTTGTACTACTGATATGACCAATAGGACTGATAGGACATATAGGACTGTTAAGTTTGTATTGTCCTATTTGTCTTATTGGTCGTATTAGTCTTATCCACTCGCTATTACAGCCGATTAGCCGAATTCGCGCGAAAACCGCTAGTTCGTTAGCTGAATTCGCGTTAAAACGGCTTGTTATATGATTCTTGTTAGCCTATAATACTATTATGAAGATCCCAAGAGCTATCAAGAATAATATAATAGACCGAATCAAAGAGAGCAATAAAGTCATCATCCTTTATGGTCCTCGCCAGGTTGGGAAAACGACGCTTGCCAGGGATATAATCTCGGATTGGGGAGGCAATGTCCTTGAGATAAGTGCCGATGAGCCAAGGTACGTCGATGTACTTTCCAGCAGAGATTCAACCAGGCTCAAATCATTGGTCGCTGGATATGATCTACTCTTTATTGATGAGGCTCAACGGGTTCCTGACATTGGTATCAACCTAAAGATACTACACGATCAAATCCCAGCTCTCAGGACACTGGTGACTGGTTCCTCTTCATTTGATCTTGCTAACTCTGTGCAGGAGCCATTAACTGGTCGCTCGTGGACTTATAGTCTGTACCCAATCTCATTTCTAGAACTCTCCGAATTATATAACAGGTTTGAGCTGTACACACAGCTTGAAGAGCGTCTGGTTTATGGATCATATCCGGAGTTGTTTTCGATACCAAACCAGGTGGACAAAAGTGATTATTTGTATGAGGTAGGAAACTCATACTTGTACAAGGACATCTTCGAGTTGTCTTCCATAAAGAACTCTGCAAAGATCCGGAATCTATTGAGGATGCTGGCATATCAGGTAGGTTCGGAGGTTTCCTTGTCAGAAATTGGGACTGTGCTGGGAATGAGCAAGGATACAGTGGCATCGTATATTGATCTACTGGAGAAGTCCTTTGTCATTTTCAGGTTATCCGGATTCAACAGAAATCTTCGCAAAGAAGTGTCCAGGAATAACAAGATATATTTCTATGATCTTGGTATTAGAAACATGATCGTGGACAATTTTAAACCGTTGGATCAACGCGATGATGTTGGTGCGCTGTGGGAGAACTTTCTGATAATTGAGCGGATGAAGAAAATGGATTATCAGCGGTTGCACGTCCGGAATTACTTCTGGCGGACCTACACCGGTGCGGAACTCGACTACATAGAAGAGCGAAATGGAAGTCTATTCGGTTATGAGTTCAAATATGGAATAAAATCTGCTAAGTGTCCGGCAAGCTGGAGTCAGACATACCCCAATTCCACGTTTGAGGTTGTGAATAGAACCAGCTATCTGGATTTTGTTGGGTAGCAGGTTACAGTTCAGTTTTGTGAGAATTTAAAGTCCATTCATACTTCGATACGCGCTTTGCGCTACTCAGCACGAACGGACTTTAGGTCAGTTCACAGTAGACTGAACTCTTTCGGTAGCAGTGCTTAGTTGCACACCTACAAGAAAAACGATCAGACTGATCCGTCGGATCCGACTGATTGGTCAGATAATTTCCCCTAAAATAAATCCTGATCTACGGAATATTCGGGCAATTCGTGCATCTTATATGTGAAAACGCGCAAATAGGCAGGAGCGGAGCAAGTGGAAGACGTTAGGTTGATTGAAGCAGTGTTGGCAGGTGAGAGGGATGCTTTTGGGCCTTTGATGGACCAGCATTACGCTATGGTCTACCGGTTGTGCTTCAATATGACGGGCAATGTGCCTGATGCAGAGGAACTGGCGCACGATTCGTTCGTGGAAGCATACATTAAGCTTGGTCAGCTCCGTGAGCCGGAGAAATTCGGCGGTTGGCTGAAGATGATCGCACTTAACGTCTGCAGGATGTGGTACCGCCAGAATCAGCACAAGACCGTTGAATTAGTCGAGGACCAGGTTGGGGTAGTTGAGGACGATATCGAGGACTCATCTATTTACACCAGGATGTCTTATGGCCTGGCTACCTTGTCTGCTCCTCACAGACTGGTGCTTGCTCTTCATTATTATGAGGGACTGTCTTATGATGAAGTAGCCACATTCCTGGAAGTGCCCAATGGGACAGTAATGAGCCGCCTGCACCGTGCGCGTCAAGCATTGAAAGAGGTAATGGAACAAATGACTGACTTCGAAGAAATACCGGATATCCCGGATGACAAATTCAAAGAAATAGTGCAGGCTGAAATCGCGGTGCTCCTCAAAATGTTTAATAATGAGTCGAATGCTCCGGAGAGATTGACTGTTGTGCTCAAAAAATCACCACAGCGATTAGTGGAACTGGTAGCCGATGCGGATTCTAATGATATGCTGCGTAACATTGCGATCTTACTACCGCACTTGGGTCCAGAGTCGATGGATAATATCCTGGACTGCTGCTTCTCGAACGACGAAATGAAAGCGTCAAAAGCAGTTGAACTGCTGCAGTTATATGCTTTCAGGTGTGGCACTATTCCTCAGCGTGAGGGTATGCAGGATATGGCGTCGAAGGAATCATATCTACTGCTGGACAGACTGTTTACGCACTCAGCCAGTGATAAAGCCAAAGCTGAGATACTGATTGAAATGATGGAAGCATGCCAGGAATCTGCTCCTGCACTGCTGTTTGCAAATGCATTGATGTGTTACCAGGAAGAAGCTTTCCCGATTTTAATGGACCGATACCTGTCTCAATCGTCCAAACAACCATCTCGTATACTTCATTCACTTATCCGGACAGGTGCATGCTTCATTGAGAGTTCTCTGGAGTTGATCTGGAGCGGGAGTTATGAAAAACAGGTTATTGGACTAATAGGATGTGAAGCAATCGCAAAATCGCTTTCTCCGACCGGTTTCAATGATATAAGTACTATGCAGTTTCAAAATGATCTGCGTACCCGTGAAAAATGGCCTCCGCTGAAGTCTGAGGACATTGGGAACACACTGCTTGAGGACATGACCCGGATGATAGCCCTTTTTGCCCAAAACGGCCCGTCCGATTTGCGGAGCCAGGCTGTTCGGATATTGGGTCATTTGAAAGCAGATGAATACAGGGATCTGATAAAGGGATTTCTTCTGGATGCGGACCAGAGCGTGCGGATTGCTGCTATCTTTGCATTATCGGAGATAGGGGATACGACATCAGCTGATATGTTGATGAATTGTGCTCGTGAAGGCGGCAGTCCGGAGAAAATTGCTGCAATAACTGCTCTTGGTAGGCTTCAGATTGCAAGTGCGGAGCATCTTTTGGTGGAGATGATATCGGATACTGATGATCAAGTCCGTGAGTCTGCTGTGACTGCGTTGGGAGAGATCGGGTCAGTCAGTTCCCAGGTGGCGCTTCAGGGATTGTTGCATGGAACTGATCGCAAACTGCAGAAAGCTGCCGCCAATGCCCTCTTCGGTGGAGTTACACCCAGAAAGCGTGAAATGTCCGATGTGCAGCGAAGGCTGGCGGAGAAACGCAGAAAAGTAAGTCCGGTTGCATTGATCTCTCCGGATGCTGTAATGCGGTTCGGACTGACAGAGATACGCAGCTACGACGAAAACGAACTGACCGAATGCATCGCCCGGGTCTGCCTGGACTACTGTGCAACCAGACGTTATATGGTTGAACTGGGTCTGATGACCCGTGCTAATGGCATATATGAGTTCACGGAGAATGGGAAACAGGCTCTGAGGGTAGAGAAGTTCATATATGACCGCTATTTGTCGACTTCTGCAGGACAAGCTTCAGCGGCGTGCTGACGGGAGCTCAGTTCCTGGGAAATTGTCATCCTGAATGCAATGAAGGATCTCAAGCCTTGAGATCCTTCATTGCATTCAGGATGACAATTATTCCATATGTTTACAAGGTAACTTATAGGCGCAATCTGCTCCTGAAGCCTGAAGCCTGAAGTCCGAAGTCTGCCTTCACTTCACTTCAATCTCATATGTCTGCTGGCCGTCTACTCCTGGGCCATTGGATGGAGCTCCCCAGGAGGCACGGCCCTGGTCACGGTAGAGAGTTACCAGGATGTAACCTGTTTCAGAATCCTCGATAAATGCGAAATTCGAAAGCTGCATGTCTGAGCTGTCACCGGGAGCGCGGTCGTCGATTATGGTGACAGTTTCAGCGCGCAGGCCTAGTTTCTTTTCATCGAGTTCTGCAATGATAAGTGGATACCTGGGTGAACCTCCTCTAGGTCGGGAACGGCTGATATTGCCTATCCAGTAGGTCTTTTTTGTGCGTGAGCTGCGGATAAACATTGCCTGCGAGGTCGGTGACCAGAAGTTGGCGCCATCGTTAAATGTGAATGGAGTCAGCTTCGACCAGGTCTTACCATAATCTTTTGAGAGGGTCTTCCATTTCCAGCAGGGTACTTTTCCTGTCATGTCTCCCTCATTTCCGGCACGGATGACCATAAGTATGTAGCCGGGTTTGTCTTTGAGTTCTATGACCCCGCATTCACTGAGACCACCGGTTGATTTGCTTGGGGTAAGCATTATTGGTGCGGTTACGTCCCAGATTACGTCGTTTTTAGATTTATCCCAAGTGCCGATCAGACCGAATACGTTGCTGAACGTTGATACACCGTTTGGATTGTAGTAGTTGCCGTTCTTGTCGAGTGCACCGTAGTAGCAAGGCAGGAATATCTGACCGTTACTCATCCTCATCAGATAGGGCCATAAGGTAGCGAATGCATATCCGTTCTTACCGATCCAGACGTACTTGTTTGGATGTTGAGCTGAATACTCAGAACCTCTCTGCACTAATGGTCTTTCCTGATCGTATGTCTTGCCGCCATCAGTAGAGACACAATACCAGAGTTTGTAATCCATGAAACCCGTAACAGTGTCGCCTGTCCCACGGGTTGTGAGGGTCATTGCTACCGTTCGCTGGTCATCGAGTTTGACCGGGTATGTGTCCCGGTAGAAGTTCTGTTTAGTGGGTCCATCAACATCCGGATATTTATACATTGGGACTTCGATCAATCCCGGCTTCCCTGCGTTAAATGCATTCCAGAGTTTGGTTTCCTGCGGCAGGGATCTGTCGAAGCGTTCCCGTCCGCTTATTCTACGGACAAGCTTGATCTTCGGGTAAGGGGGATGGTTGAATGCTTTTGCAGGATTTACGTTTTCACCGGGAAAAGTTTTCTGCACACCAACAGGTTTTGTCTCAGATGCAGGATTCCAACCGCCTGTTCCAGGAGCGAATGCGCCTTTTTCGGTGACAGCGAAATAGTCCCAGGCACAGTGGATAGAGTGGGGCATCTGCCCTCCGGTAATCGGACCTATGATGAACCTGTTCGGACCACGCTCCAGCTTGAGACTCCCCAGCGGATAAGGACCGCCAGCTAGATTTCCATCTATATAGACACGGACTTTGTGAGCTTGAACTGTGAGACGGATTGGATGGAATTTGCCAGTCATATCAGCAGCGATTGGTTTCTCGTTGCGGTCTCCATTGATAACCAGGAATGACTTATTTGCAGCATCGTAACACAGGCAATGCAGGCCAATGTAACCATCCACTTTCGAGTTCCAGCGGACGTAAATAACTGCTTCGTATGTAGGATGAGGTGCAACACCAGAAATGTGGCGGAACCCGGTCTCGACGCTCCAGGCACTGTCGTCAGTAATTTCGATTCCGGCGGTAAACATATCAAACCGGGCTTCATTGTTGTTGGCGTTTTCAGTATGATACTCCAGAGCGCCATCTACAATAGCCCAGGAAGCCGGTGCATCGGACTTGCCCATCGTGATGTCCCACATGAAAGGTTTGTGGTCCACTGATCCAGGATCACTGATGAACGGATCGGTAAAGCGTGCGGCTGATATGGATGTGGGTTTAACCGCAGCATTTGCGATCCCTGATAACAGTATTAAACCAAGCAACAATAAGATCAGATATTTCATTGTGATTGTATTCCTTTCATTTTCCCGATCTCAGTTCTATCATGCGCCAGTTACGGGCTAGTATATCGAAGTGGATCTTGCCGGATGTTATTTCCAGCTCTTCATTGCTTATGGCATCGTATGCTTGTATGCCTTTTGGCAGCTTTCCGAGTAGTCCTGCGATATTTACGCTGCAGACAGTGTCTTTCTCTGTCTGACTGCCGAATACCAGGAGTGCTTTATCTTTGTTCAGGTAGACACTACCCAGAATTCCCGATGGACTCACATTGTATAATTTGGATTTATCCCAATATGGTATGTATCTGGTTGTATCATCGCTGTTGTAATCTGCCATGGCTTTGTATATGCAGTCAGGGCCATTCCATACCATTGTGTCGTGGACCAGTGCGATGGCGATAGCTTCATTCCACGAAGCCCTTGGTCCCTGGATCATAATTGAGCGCAGGCCAAATTGTTTGCCCATGTATCCGGCGATAAATGTATCTAAAGGTATTTTGAATCCCTGTTTATAGCGGTGGAGTTGTTCACCATCGTTGTATTGGTCTGTGAATGACTGGGTGGGTATGTGCATGACTCCGCCAGTGTGGGCGTCCATAAAAACTTTCTTGCCCCTCTGAACGAAAATATTCCGCAGCCTCTTCATAAACTCTCTTACACCGCGAATAGGCCTGTGCATTTGATAAGTCCCATCGCCAAGGTATTCACCACAACCGGAATGAGTGGGATTTTCACACCACCATGGGACTGTCGTTCCGTCCATATAAACACCATCGATATCAGCCTGGTCTGCGAGTTTGGCTATTCCATCCAGCATCATATCTCTGAATGGCCCGTTTCCACATGCAGTATAAGCACTCTGCACTACATCATCACGAGTGTAATTTACAGCAGGCGGTCCACCCAGACAGTAGTCCCATTCCATACCTTTCCACACCGGACAAGCATCCGATACATCCTGGTTGAAGTATAATATGAACCTCATCCCGCGCCCGTGGACAGCATCCGCAACTGATCTCAACCAGGTGACATTCCCGAGATATGGATATCCCTGATAGGGTGACCAGTCCTGGAAGAATGAGACCATAGTCTTACCGAACTTCTGGATAGCATCCAGACGAAGAGCTTTGGTATCTTGAGTGAGTGCATTGCCGAACTTGCCGGGAGCAAGTTGGATAGCCCAGACTTCAGGAGCGGTTCCCGGCACAGCCATCTTCTCCGGGTGTTCCAGGTCCTCTCCTTTATAGAGCAAGACTGTATTGGCGTCTGATGTGAACCCAGCGACTGGCGCTGAATCATCCAACCTCTGATTGTTCGACATGCGAAGTTCGTCAATTTCGAAATCATTGAGCATCAGCAGCATATCGTACTGGTTGATGTCTCCTTCGAAAGAGCCCTTAATATCCAGTTCAGAGACTTTTCCATTTACATTGAGCCTGAGTTTATCTCCCCATGAAAGTCTGATGAAACTCCACTCACCACTGGGCAGCGTTCCTGTGCCATTCAGAGTAACTGTGTTCTGGCCTGCAACGTCGTTTATCTCTGCCGTGAAGCTTTTGGAGGCGGCACTATAATAGATTTTAGCTACACCTTTGTAGTTTCCAAAGCTGCTCCAACTGCTACCCCAGGGACAATTGACTTGGAATAGGAGTCTTTTGCTGCTGGTGTCTGCGATATCATTTGTATTGAAGGTTGGTTTCACCCAGCACTCGAATGTGCCTTTGGGTTGATTGAAAAGTCCTTTTGCTCTGAATAATATCGCATGTCCACACAGGTTGGCAGGAAGTTCGCGGTCTGTCCAGGTTTGGATGTTTTCTTTATGTAATGAGACCGGCTTTGCAGGAGTTACATGCAGAGCGAACTTCATTGTGTATGGAGAGGTCAGCTTTGTGGGAGTGTCGATGAATGTTGATCTCCACATGGTTGAAGTCTTACCTGGGATGATCTCTACCTGATTGCCATAGTCGTTTGCTTTGACCCATTCCAGGCTCTCTGTATACCAACCGATACCACGGCGTTCATCTCCCAGCCATGTATTATCGGTAATTGGTCCACGCATTCCAACCGGTGAGAGTGCATTGCACTGTTGAGCATTCCCCCGGTATATGTATTTACTCACATTCTTTTTGAACGGGATTTCCAGCGCAACACTGTCTATGCTCTGTATTCCGTGAGGGATGATTGTCGCTTCACTCCAGATGAAACCGTCATACTCGACATTGGATATCACATTGAGATCAAGAGTCTTGCTCTTCCAGATGCTTTGAATCTTGACGTGTTGATCATCTGATTCGAGCATTTTCCAGCTCTTCGAGAGCCAGAGAATGTCTTTGCCTTTCGATTCTACTGAGAGTTTCATCGGTCCGGATAGTATTTGCATTCCGGCAGTGGTGACTTTGGCCGGCAATGCGAAGTCGCCGTATTGCAGAGACTTGCCCAGCATATTTATGCTTTTGGACTTTACTACTATTGATGTATAAGGAGGCAGGACTTTGAGCGGCAAGCCGATTTTATTGTCCAGCCAGGAGTATTTGGGTGGAATGACAGAATCCAGATCCCTCGCAGCGACCAGTTTACCATCCGCTGAGAATAATTCCAGTTTACTCTTGACGGTATCTCCTGGTTTGCCATCTGCAGGTAGTTTGATGTTGATGCCCTTTTTGCCCGTGATGCTGACTTCACTTTTTTTAGCGTCATTTGATGCAACGTGAACGGTCATCACAGCTCGTGTTACTTCTGAGCCAGGATTTAGGTGAATATCGCCATATACCTGTGCGGGCACGGCGAAGTATCGCAGTGTAAAGTCCTGTTTGGTAGGAACGTTGGTGTTGACTGTTCCAGTCAGCAAGGGGATTTCCTCACCTTTGACTCTGACAGTGTAATCTGCGAACAGACTGCCTTCGCCATTCAGAGTATATGACTGCTTAGCTGTCTTTCTTGTGCCTGGTTCCAATGTAATTATCTGTGGTTCAATGATGCTACCGCGCTGGGCAGCAGCTATTTCTATCGCAGCAGGCTCATCAGAATTATTCACCAGTTCAAACTCAAGGCTGTTTGCACCAGGTTTCGGAGTAGATATCAAAGACTGTCTTGCTACTGGATGGCTCTTTATGATACGTATAGAACCTACAGGCAGAGGAGTATAACCGCCGTATGATGGACTCACCCAACCGCTCTGCCGTGCCTGTCGGGTTCTGAATACACTCAAGCCCCAGAGTGCATTATCGGGGAATGACTTTATGCCGATGGATGAGAACGGTAGGGCTATTTCAACAGTCCAGGCACCTTTTTCTCGTCCGACTTTGGAAGTCCACAGAGCGTTCCAGTCCCGCACATCATTCATAGATTCGGTGATGCTGCCTTTGCAGTTGACTGTAAATTCATAATACTTCTGAATGTTTGTATACCAGTTGTTGTAGGACCCTTCATAACCTCCGAACATAACAGCTGCCTGTTTTACCTGCTGCATGTCCTCAGGGGCAACGTACACCTGGATACAGTCATCTTCAAAAGCACGATCATCGTGTTTTCGGATGAATCCTCGAGGACCTTTGGGATCAGGTTCGATACACTTTGCAGCTATATAGAGGTTGGCATCATCTGCTGTAACATAGACTACTGTGTTGGGGTTTGACGACGATACAGAAAAGGCATCTAAGAAATTACTGATACCGGCGGCTTCTTTCCATTCATCCGGATAGATTTTCCCATCAATGACTGGAGTCTTGTTACATTTGGTGATGGTTAATGTTGTGCGCTGTTGTGCTACAAGCGATGATGATAGATAGACTAGTAAGGTCAGTATTGCTATTGATAACTTGGTTTTCATGATTCCCCTGATTTTGAGTATTATTAACATTTGATATAGAATGCTTCTACACAACTGGTTATATCCCTTCATTGCAGTAGCCGAACAAAACCCGGAGGTGAATACAATGTCACGGCTGAAAGTGCTTATTCCGATTTTTATTGTTGCTGTTATTGCCGGTGCTTTGTTATATAAATATGCATCAACAAGCATTGCTGATGCTATAGATGGTGCAATTCCCCTGGCCAAAGATATGCAATCTATAACTCTAATTGCAAATCCGAAGACAGCTGCTGAAAAGATAGTGAATGGAGCTAAGAAAGAAGCTATTAACGAAGTAGTTTATAATGCTGAGTACCTCTCTATACCCTATCCGAACGGAGATGTTCCAGCCAGCCAGGGAGCGTGCACTGAGGTAGTAATCCGTGGTTTACGAAATGCTGGCTATGACCTCCAGAAGCTAGTTCACGAAGACATGTCCAGCAACTTTTCGCGTTATCCCAGGAGATGGGGACTAAAAAGAACAGATTCCAGTATAGACCACCGCCGGGTCCGGAACCTCATGGTCTTCTTTCATAGAAAGGGAATGGATCTTACAGTCAGGACCGATGGAAATTATGCCAGAGCCTGGAAACCTGGGGACATAGTGTGCTGGGACTTAAACGGAAACGGCTTGACTCATACTGGCATTTTATCTGACGTCAAAGGCTCCGATAGCTTGCCAATGATAATCCACAATATTGGGCCAGTTGCTACGGAAGAAGAGGGCCTGACAAACTGGAAAATAATAGGCCACTACAGGTATCCGAAGCCTTGATGTGCATGTTATTCGGGGCGTAATGAAGAATCAATCAACTTTTTAATGTGTCACGCAAAGCCGCAAAGGCGCAAAGAAGGGAATTATGGTGCAGGATAATTCCTCGTTTCCCTTCTTTGCGCCTTAGCGGCTTTGCGTGAGATACTCTAAATTATTCAGTCCTCTATTGCAGCGACACTCTGAATGAATCTACTAATTTTACAGGTTGATATGATTCTTTGGCTTTTCTCAGGCCGGGGATGCCGAGGTCTTGTTCGCGGTTTACAAACTCATAATTTTGAGCTTCATGGATGCAGAATTCATTGTTTATGAGCTGATATACACCGTCCAACGAGGTATCACCCTTTTCGACATGGATGACCATGGTATCTTTGTTTAGGGCTTCACCCAGAGAGAATGCAATTACTCTCCCGTCTACCCAAACTGATCCGCCGCATATACCTAATTCTCTAATATGTGAAAGCATCTCATAAACAGCGCAGCGTTCTCTGGATAGTCCTTCTGAGGCGTCGCATGCTTTGTCCTCACACCATTGCTCAGCAAAACTATGGCACTCTTCTACATTATCTGCAGTGAGTTCAATGTATTCATATGTATATTTTTGCTTGAAGCGACTGACGAAATTTCGTTTGCCATCGAACTTACGCCCTGCCAGGTTGATCAGGTCGTCTGATTTGTAGAGATAGTCTGCATTATTCCTGTCATAAACTACTGTCAGCCGGTCATCAGACTCTAATTCTCTAGCGAGCGTTCCGGAAACTCCGTCAAAAAATGTCGTTTCAACATTGGCTGTTTTCAAGCATTCGTAAACTGCTTTGACTTTGTCGCCATTACCCATAGGTTCCATAAAAGACAGCTTACCGTTGACCAGGTGGCTCACGATCAATAACTCATTGACCATCGAAAGCCGGGCATTGTAAGGTTTTCTCCAGGCGAATATATTGGTGAATGTATAAGCCGATACTTCCGGTTGCCAGGAGTGTAATATAGTATCGAATAGAGGCTTATCCTCCAGCAGTATCTCTCGTTCTTCAGGAAACTGTGGTATTGTCTTCATCTTTTCCCTTCGGAGCCCCCAAGTTGGGGGTGCCAACTTATTTCGAATAGAAGAATCACTTAACAAAATAGACCATAAGCGGGATTGTCAACACGCTCAGAAGAGTTGTAGCAAATATAGCACCTGCAGCAAACTCGTAATTACCACCAAATCGCTCAGGTATCACCCCGGCAAATATAGCCGCAGGAAGTGCACTTTGAACCAGAACCGTCTGACGAACAACACCATGTATCCCGAAAACAGGAAGCAGTAATAACATAGCCAATGGCAGGACTGCCAGCTTTAGGACTGTTCCTACAAGCATTGGCCAAGGATACTTTCCGACTGATTTTGTGCTCAAGCTCATTCCAATGGAGATCATTGCCAGCGGGATCGTCGCAGCTCCTGCATAATCCAGGGTTTGCATAATAACCGATGGTATATGCACGTTTCGGAGCAGAAGTGAAATAATCATTGCAGGAAATATCGGAGTCTTCAGGAATCCAAGCAGGTTTTTCCAGTCAAATTTGGATCCTGCAAATGTGGTGGCAATGGCAACTCCGATGGTATACAAAGGGAGAGCCATTCCAAACCCATCAAACATAACTGCCGAAAGCATTGCATGCTTGTTGTCGGGAAAAGCTGCGTGTATTACAGGATACCCAAGAAACCCCGTGTTTCCAAATGCTGAAACCAGCATTAGTGCAGATGTAGTTCCCCGATCCAGTTTCATCAAACGGGCTATCAGATACGCAAGGCCCACAACTGCCATCTCGCAGATAAACCCTACAAAAGGCG
The DNA here is from genome assembly GCA_942493375.1 of Abditibacteriota bacterium. Classification (GTDB taxonomy): domain Bacteria; phylum Armatimonadota; class UBA5829; order UBA5829; family UBA5829. The sequence goes on from OW818698.1 coordinate 4,521,788, forward strand.
CTACGGCCATAGATGGTATGAACGGTTTACTGTGGGTGCTGACGAAGACGAACGCAGGAAACGTGATGTTGATAAGGAGCGAGTTCACGACTCGCACGTCCTCGCTCCTCAACACCTTCGCCCGCTTTGCCAGGTAGCCGAACATCATCAGCATGAAGATGGCGGCTATTGTGGAGAATGTTGCCTGGTTCTCCAACGTTATTTAGCAGCCGGCTTCTCGGTCGTTTTGCCGCGTGCCGGTTTGATTTTCTGATACTCCATTGCTGCTTTAATAAGCCCACTGAAGAGTGGATGAGCCCGGTTTGGCCTGGATTTGAACTCAGGATGGAACTGAGTGGCTATGAAGAATGGGTGGTCTTTGAGTTCCACTATCTCGACTAGTCTGTAGTCTGGTGAGACTCCGGAACAGATCAGTCCACCGCGTTCCAGCTTAGCTCTGTAGCTGTTGTTGACTTCGAAACGATGTCGATGGCGCTCATATACCAGATCGTTGTTATAAAGCTTAGAAGCCAGTGTACCGTCGTGTATTCGGCACGGATATACACCCAGCCTCATTGTTGCACCCTTATCTTCGATCCCTTCCTGCTCAGGCAGCAGGTGAATAACTGGATGTGGTGAATTTGGATCAACTTCTTCGGTGTTTGCTCCCTGGAGTCCACAGCAATGCCTTGCAACTTCGATAACTGCCCAGTGAAGACCGAAACAGATTCCGAGGAAAGGCACGTTGTTGGTCCGGGCAAATTGAATGGAAGCTACTTTACCTTCAACGCCGCGTGCGCCGAAACCACCGGCAACAACTATAGCGTCCACATCACCGATCTTGTCCATGAGGTTTTCATCAGTCAATTCTTCTGAATCTACCCATCGAACCTGGACTCCGGTATCGTGAGGGATTCCACCATGTTTGGTTGCTTCTCCAAGACTAATATATGCATCGCCATTGCCGGTGTATTTCCCAACTATTGCAACTGTGCAGCGGTTCTTTGGCTTTTTGAGCACACCGACCAGTGTGCGCCATTCAGAAAGATCGGATTTGGCTTTCTCAAGGCCGAACTTTGCCAGCACCAGATCTCCCAGCCCGACATCCTCGAAGTTTAGAGGTATTTCATAAATTGTGTCAGCGTCTCTTGTTTCGATTACAGCCTTCTTGTCGACATCACAGAAAAGGGAGATCTTCTCTCTCATTTCCTTGCTGATCGCTTTTTTACAGCGGCAGATCAGGACATCCGGCTGAATACCGAGTTCACGCAGCTTGATAACTGAGTGCTGGGTTGGCTTTGTCTTCAGTTCCGACCAGGGACCGACTGAAGGTATCAAGGTTACGTGCACATACATCACGTTCTCTGGGCCGGCGTCTTTTCTGAACTGGCGGATAGCCTCAAGGAAAGGCAGGCCTTCGATGTCACCGACTGTTCCGCCGATTTCAACGATAGCAATGTCTGCATCTGCCTGTTCGGCGTTCAGTTTGATCCGGTTCTTGATCTCGTCTGTGATGTGAGGGATAACCTGAACCGTTCCACCCAGGTAGTCGCCGCGCCGTTCCTTACGGATTACGCTGTCATATATGCGCCCGGTGGTGACGTTGGCCAGTTGGCTGAGATTCTCATCTACGAAACGCTCGTAATGTCCCAGATCGAGATCGGTCTCTGCTCCATCATCCGTGACGAACACTTCACCGTGCTGATAGGGATTCATCGTTCCCGCGTCCACGTTGATGTAGGGGTCGAGTTTCTGAACCGTGACTTTGAGTCCCCGGTTCTTCATCAACCGCCCCAGTGAGGCAGTTGTGATTCCTTTACCGACCGATGATACAACCCCACCAGTCACAAACACATATTTGGTTTTCATCCGCTAATCCGCCTCTCATAATACAAAAATTGGAGGAACGATATCCTCCGAAGAATTTGAGATAGAATCCAGAATCCAGAAGTCAGAATCTGTCCCCGTAATCTGAAGCCTATCTTTCTTTGGTTGTGTAAAACTGCATATTGCCTTTTCCGAGGGTTATACAGTTTCCGATTGCTTTACTTACATATTCTTTTGCAAACAATATTGCTACCGGGACTTCATCGCCCAGAGCTAAACGGGCAGCGATTGCTGCGCTGAATACACATCCGGTACCATGCATATTCTTATCCAGCCTTTTGGTTGCATATTCAATAAAGGCGTTGCCATCATACAACACATCCACAGGTTCACCCTGGATGTGTCCACCCTTAACAAGAACATATTTCGAGCCTAGTGCATGTATCGCTTTGGCTGCTTCTTTTGCTGATGCTACGTCGGTCACTACAATACCGCACAATGCTTCAGCCTCGTCAGCATTAGGTGTCACTATATCAACCACAGGCAGCAGTCTTTTCTTCAATCGCTTGATCGCTACTGGAGTTAATAAGACTTCTCCACCTTTAGCCTGCATAACAGGATCTAAAACTATATTGTGCAGTTCCCTGCGGGTTATTCGGTCTCTGACTTTATCTACAGTCTGAGGTGAATAAAGCATTCCAAGTTTACATGCTGTGATTTCGAAGTCGCTGGTGAGTGAGTCTATCTGTGCAGTCACGATCCTGGGTGCCACTTTGAATACCTTATCTACACCTAAAGAGTTCTGGGCTGTTACACAAGTAACTACTCCCAGACCGTATACCCCAAGGTCGGAAAACACACGAATATCGGCGCCAAGTCCGGCGCCATTGCTGGAATCGGTGGCTGCTATGCTAAGAGCGCATTTCATATCAACATCTCCCCGAGAGTTTCCATAACAAAATCCGGTTTGAGTTCATCCGGAGCTTCTTCTGCATCAGTTCGGTTATTAACTCCGGTCAATACAAGCACCGAACGTGCGCCAGCATTTTTTGCAACCAGAATATCGGTATCCAGCCTGTCACCTACCATCACTGCGTGTGCAGCATCTGAACCTGTCGATTCCAAAATTTTATTGAATGCATAGGTCTCAGGTTTACCTATGACATATGGTGCTACTCCACATGAAGTCTGAACAGCCGCTACAATGCAGCCTGCCCCGGGCATTATTACATCGTTTTCAATCGGAAAAGATGAGTCCCGGTTGGTAGCAATAAACCGCGCACCATCGAATATGGCATGCTGGGCTCTAGCCAGTTTAGCATAAGTGAACTCCCGGTCTATCCCGACGACAACAAACTCCGGCTGTGCGTCTGGTTCCTGATCTCCAGCTATGCAATGCATCCCGACAGCTTCAAGTTCTTCTCTGATTCCATCTCCCCCAATACGCAACACAGTCTTCCCGACGGCCCCTTGTTCTATAAGGTAGAACGCAGTTGCATAAGAAGTGGTCATTATTTCTTCAGGTGGGGTAGGGAATCCAAGTTTAGACATCTTGGTAGAATAGCTATTGCGTGAAGAAGCGGAGTTGTTGGTATAAAACCGCACAAAATGACCCATATCTTTTAATAAATGCAGGGTCTCTATCGCGGAGGGTTGTGGTTCCCAGCCTCTGTAGATTACTCCATCGAGGTCAAAAATAAACGTAAACTGTTCGGATTGGTTGGAAAAAATCGTCCTCATAACGGGTACTTAGTATATCAAAAAATATGGCTCCGGTCAAACGCTGAAATGTGGGAATGTAGATTCAGTCAGCTAGTAAGGACAAGATAGACACGTCCACTTTGAATTGTGAGTAACCTATATACCATTCGCATTTTGTTGTAAGTTTGATGAGAAGAATATAGAGGAATGAGTCTTTTGAGAAATGTAATAAGTTATTGCAGTAAGGAGGTATTATCATATTTGTGTTGAAGCATATTGTGATGCAATAAGATAAAACTCAACTCGCAACTACACATATCAACAAATAATCGATAATACAACATATTATTGATGTGGCTCATTTGAAATCATTTTCAAACAGCCATCTGAGAATACATTGCAGTTGGTAGGTTTCTATAACTGGCAAGATGGTTGAGCCTGTAAAAAACATCACTGTCTGTATAGTAATTGATTGAATGACGAATTGTTATAAAGAGGATACCTAATGATTGAATATGAATTGGGTGGATTTAAGGCATTTCCAGGCCTTGAAGCGATGCCTATAAGACCTATTACGCTGATCTACGGTCAAAACTCATCTGGTAAGAGTTCCATACTTCAATCTTTACTTTTATTGAAGCAGACTCTTGATGAGTCAGAAAGCTCACAAACCTCGCTCCTTCCCAAAGGGGGAATGGTTGATTTGGGTGGTTATCGTGAGTTTATCAATAAACATGATACTAAGAAGCAACTCTCTGTGAAAGTTGTATTTGGTGAGGTTGGCGATAAGTCGCTACTTCCTCCTTGGCTTGATGAGGATGAATGCAAAGCAGCTTATGATCTTACACATGCTGGACTTCGTTTTCGGTTTGCATATAATCAGGATGTTCAGAATGCTGAATTATGTTATGTAGATGTATATCTAGGCAATTGTGATCGACCAGTTCTAACGTATAAGAACGAAAAGGCTACACGCAAGACCCGTAATACTGAAAGACGGATAATGACAATCTCTCCAATATTTGATCGACCTGATCAGCCTGCAGTATCTGTACTTAAACTTCACCAACTTTATCGCACCCACGAATTCTGGGAAAAAGCATGTAGTAGATATGTGGCTTGGGCTCATACTGAAGGAGTAGCATTGGCAGAGAAAGCCATCTCAAATGCAGAAAGAGAGATACAACGCATAACTGCAAGAAAAGGCATATCTACGCAGAAGAGACAGTCATCAACGCGGCCTTACCAGGACGACAAAACTCACTTAGCTGATCTTGAGCAACTTATAGAGGAGATGAAACAGAGAGTGTCAAGGTTCAAATCCATGTCTCGGGATCTAGCTCTTGAAGATTTTGAAACGATCAATGCAGATGCTGAGCTTCTACACAAGTGTTTTTTGCCAGCTGGTGTAGTATCGGATGAATTGCCATTCAGTAATTATCGAACAATGAATGCGAGACGCTTAAGTCGGGTCTTGAATGTTTATGATTTAAAATGGCTTACGCTTAACATATCTGCACATTTTAACAATGTGCTATCGAAATTGGTTTATCTTGGTCCACTTCGGGAACGTCCAGAAAGGTATTACATACTTACAGGAAATCAAAGCAGTGTTGTGGGCAAATCTGGCAAATGGTTGCCCGATGTTCTTTCGAACAATGAGAAACTCGTTAAGCAGGTAAATAAAGTATTATGCGATATGCAATTTGATTATGCCCTTGAAATCGCAAGCCGTCCAACAGGAAGTCGGTCGTATAGTGCATTCTCAGACGTATTTGCCTTAAGACTTCGAGACCAGAAAACCAGAGTAAATGTGGGGTTGTCGGATGTAGGCTTTGGTATCAGTCAAGTACTGCCGATTCTTGTCCAGGCTATGTTATCTCGTGATAAAGTCCTGCTTATTGAACAACCTGAGATACACTTGCACCCGAGACAACAAGCCGAACTAGGTTCTGTATTTGCACAGTGTATTGGGAAACCATATTCAAATAAATTTATCATAGAAACCCATAGTGAACATCTTATGTTGCGCTTACAAAAACTAATTAGGAATGGTCAGTTGTCACCAGAACAGGTTTCGGTAATCTATGTTGACCGTGGACCGAAAGGATCAACATGTAGGAATCTACGACTAGATAAAGATGGTGACTTCATTGATCCTTGGCCAGGTGGCTTTTTTGAGGACGACTTCAGAGAGGTGTTTGATTAAGATGCTAGTGACATCAGCATTGCTTCCATGCCCATCTACAGCAGAACTAGATAATGAGAAAGCAATATCTTTAATTGAGCTTTTTAATGATATGCGTATAAATGGCATCGTACTACTCCAAAATCAAAGTGATATTCTAGATATTCTGGCTTCTTTACCACCCAAGTACAAGACAAGATTCCAACATTGTATTGACTGGCTGAACAATAGGCATCGCTATTCAATCATACCAGTAACCGATGTTGCAACTGACAGCGAAGAAGACTGCACGTTCTGTCCCACCATAGATTGGAGAAATATATCTGCAGGAATTTCACGGGTAGACAGTTGTAGTAGCCATTTGAAAAGTGAAGTTGTTGGACTTGGTGACTATGAAGGAATAAGTCAGTTTCGCGACAACCTCCGATTTCATAGTTTCCATGATTTAGAAGACGAGCAATGGGATCGAGACAGGCTAGCAACAGAGGTATTCAAGCCCATTTTTCGGTATACCAAATCGGTTCGGATATATGACAGGATGCTTGGTCGTACAATAGCACAGAATAGTGGCTGCATAATCAGCCCAAATTACAGCCGTTCACTAAAATGGATATATGATCTATTCATACAGAATTCACTGTCTGATAGAGATAGACGATTCGAAATAATAACTGGTACAGGGACTGCACGATCTGTAGATCCCTCCAGGATAATAAGTGTCCTGAGAACATTTGCTCGGGAAGCAAGTCATAATCAATCTGTGGATATAGATATCAAAGTATACAAGGAGCGTAATGGCAGTGAATTGCATCATGATAGATATCTAGCTACAGATCAAGTCGCACTTTGGGTGGGGCAGGGATTTGATCTAGTAAAGGATAATAATCGTGTTCGTGGAACATCGATTAGTGTTAAGGATCCACATATTGGTGTCATTACTAATTATGGTGCTAGATTATCTCAAGTATAATTCACTTACATCCAAATAGATCACAAGTCAATCTTCAACACAGTCTCAGTAGATATACTATTAATTCAAGGTACAGTTGTGAAAGATTATCTATCAGGATATATGGCATTGAGTAACGTGCATTATAGGAATATTAATAGATAATTCACAGTGTTTGTAAGGTATATTCCTATTCTGTATTTGTATGTATGAATAAAGAGGAATAACCATTGACCAAACAAATCTCAATCTTTTGCCTTGCCATTACATTTCTCTGCGCCACATTTGCCCAGGCTGATATCAGTTCAAACGTGGGTGGGTATGTCATCAAGACTGGTGCAGTCAATCTGATTCTGGATAAATCTGCCAGTATCAAGCTCTCATTAGGTGCATATGAATCAGAATCCATCCCAGCCATAACTCTATACAACGGCAAGTTAAATGATCAAGCAATTACTCTCGGTTCTCCCGTATCATTAACCCTCAAGAATGGCAGTTTGCAGTATAAATATGTAGCAAATAATGGATCTTTGAATGTCACACTGGAGTTCATGACTTCGGGGGACTATGTGACTTGCAGAATGGCTGTCTCAAATGAGAGTGGTGAGCAGCTCTGGGTGAAGCCTGCTTTTAATCTGCCCTTATTCTTCAAAGGTAATTCTCTAAACTACTGGGACGGAACGACGTTGGCTGAGGGGTTTTCGGGGACGGCTGTAAATAACAGGCTGTTCGGGCAGTTTCCTGCGGTGGCGGTTTATGATGGAGAAGCTGGGTTGTCTGTCGGTATTCCGGCTACTCAGGTTTCCTCTTATATCGAGGCTTCTCTGAACTATACCGGCACCAAGGCTCTTTCTTACGCGGTTAAGATGGTGGTTGACTCAGGAAAGACTGAGAGTTGTGAGTTTATTATCTTTGGTTTCAAGCCTGAGTATGGGTATAGCAATGCTGTTGATCTGTATTATAATAAATATCCATCTTGTTTTAAACCGGCTGATGGAATTGATTTGAACGCACTCACGACCGGCGAGGCTCAGTGGGCTCAGTCGTTTGAAGTTGCTCATACTGGTGAGAGCTATGAACAGTTCCGGCGGTCTTATTCGGGGATTATATGGTGGTATGCTCCATTTAGAAAAGCTGGAGACTGGTGGGGGTCTGAGGAGGAGTGGAAGATTCCTCTGAAGCATGAAGATAAGATGGAAGCAAGGTTCAAGGTTCCACTGACGGAGTTCCAGGCTGAACGTCGAAAGGTTGTTAAGAGCGCAGCTCTAAAAGGAACATACCCCCTGGCGTATATAATCGGTTGGTGTGAAGAGGATCTGGCTAAACGCAAGTATCCCAACCAGATAATGGTCAGTTACGATGGATCGATGCTGCTGCGTGATGCCTGGGTCCAGGGGTTTACCAGCGACCAGTGTATGTGGTGGGGTGGAAAGTTCGCTGAGGACACCAGAGTTGATGTTGCTAAGCTGGTTAAAGACCTTGAGATAACTGGAATTGCATTTGACTGTGCGGATGGTGGAGCACGGGCGCGGGAGTCCAACGACATTACTGGCTTTCCCGGCAGGGCTTATGATGAGCATGGGGTCTACTGCGAGCAGGGGATTTCGATAGGCAGGATGATGGAGTATGTGCATTCGTTGAAGAAAGGCAACACCCGCATGGCAACCTGGGCAAACCTCAATGCGCCTGGCTCCTATCTTGTTGCTACACATGCAGATACTGTGCTGATAGAGCCCTCGCTTTCCGATGTTTTGCAGGACATACCTAAATTTGAACGCATGAGATATATGCTGGGCAGTAAACCCAGGCAGTTCTATCTGTTTCTAGGTGCTGAGACAATCGGCAATACGGTCGATTGGAAGTCTATGTCTGCTGAGCAGATCAGGAGTTACTACAGAGATTTGTGGGACAGAGCGCTGCTGATTTCGTTCAAGCTGGCAATGCTTCCGGCGTCCGACATGGTCAATGGTTATTCCAAAATGATCAAAGCCATGCCTGTTCTGACAACACTGGTAACAGAAGGCTGGCAACCAGTGCCTGCGATTAAGCTGAATGCTGATCTGTGGACTTCCAGGTATGGAAAAGACCTGAAAAGCTACATATACGTTGGTAACCAGTCAGACACAAAACAAGCTCTCAATGCTTCAATCGACAACAAGTATCTGGGTAAGGGTGCATACCTGTTCAGTAAATATGATGGCGGTGAACTTAAAAACGATGTAACAAACGGGCAGACGCATCTGGACTTCACACTGGAATCCAAAGATTATCAGGTGATAAAAGCTCAGGTGAAAGTTGCCACCGACTCAGATATCTCCGGACTGGTAAAGGAAACCTCGGATTTCAGCGGAGGGGCTACGACGGCAACTATTACAGCCAATCACCCCGAAACCGCGTTGGTCTCAATAAGGATACCCGGTGGGGTATCTGTGGCCTCAGTTACTGTTAATACAAAACCCGTTGCTTTCCGCATTCTGAATGACCAGGTAGTTGTCCGAACAAAGCTTGGCAGGAATACACAGATCAAGGTCCAGTGGAAATCCAAAGTATTTCTTGCGGCTTCAGGCAAATTGCTCAATTACCAGTTTGTTAAGGAAGAGAAGCCTAACTGCACTATTATCATAAATGACAACGCAGACGAATGGGATACCGCTGCAGCAAACAGGCTTTCAGAGTATTTCAGATACTACTATCAGGAAGTCAAAGGCAGGAGCGTCAATATTCCTGTTATGAAGAAGTCGTCGGCATATTCCACAAAATCGAACATGATATTCATCGGAAAATCTGCTAAACCATCGGGCACGGGAACGATATCAATAACTGGCAACAGGATCAATATCACTGCTCCGGACAGCAGATCAAGACATGCGCTTGTCTTCCAGTTGATGCAGGTGCTGGACAAAAAGTATCCCTACAATGGGACAATCTACTACGGTCCAGATTGGGTCCATAAGGATGAACAGACCGTTAAGATGAGAGAAAAAGCAGGCATCGGCAACGGCGGAAAACTGGACTGGCCGGAATAATTAAGTAGGGGTGACCCTCTGCGGTCGCCCGAAAAACGGAGCAGTATACTAGTCTGGGAGGCCGCGGAGGGCCTCCCAGACGATGCTGTTTTATTAACTTTCATCGCGACGATACAGGCCCGGTGTTCTGATTGCGCTTTGAAAGATTGACATGATTAATGAACCGGTCCCCTTTGTATGTCAGAACTATATGCTGGCCTTCAGTTAGTTCAATATAGGAAGATGAAGGGACATTCAATTCCAGCTTGCGGCCATTCAAATCGAAGATGATCCGGTATTCCCCATCCAGGCACTCCGGACGCCATTGGTCATACTTTATAAGGTCCAGGAATTTATACCACAACGGGCTAAAGATAGATTCTGAGCCCAGAGTTATATCTTCATCAAATACAACAGGATCTATATAATCCATTGTGTCGGAGTTCTGCTTCTTCAGGAATACAGTAGCTTGAACTGTGGTTTTTTTGGAAAGCAAACGCCGGAAAACATAGAAGTATAATGCACAACCAATGGCGGCTATCGATCCAATAGCCACAATTACACCAATAATTATTATTACAATTGACCCGCCATAAGCATACGCTTCTCCCATTTCATTCCTCTTTCGATAGTGACCTAGTGCATTCAAGCTTTGTATTGATTTATAAATACTGAACTCTAGTATACTATACACCATATTGAAAATAGGATGAATACTTTGGAAGTAGTCATACATATTTCTGTTTGACTGTTGTTATCATATTGGGTACAATCGTTCCCATTATGATAACGATCGAGAATGATAACCAGTTTATGGATCAAGCAATCAGATTAACTTCGCTGGGCCTGGACATATTTAACCCCCTGTTTAGTCCAAATGGAAAGCATATTGCATTCTCCGCTGGGAACGATGTCTTGAGCTGTGATGTTTACACCATCAATACAGATGGCACTGGGTTGCGGCGCCTGACCAATGATTTGCAGGCAAGTTACGTTTCATGCTACAGTCCGGACGGTATTCGCATTGCTTACACACATAACCCAGTTGATGATGATGACAACTACTTTGATATTTTTACTATGTGGATAGATGGAAGCAATATCCAGCGTCTAACTTATACAGGTGGTGTAAATCCTGTGTATAGTCCGGATGGAAATGTGATTGTGTTTGGCAAATGGGTTGATCATGATATGCAGATATTCCGAATGGATCTAGATGGCAACGCTGTCTTGCAACTCACGAGCATAGAACCGAAGAATCCATCAAAATGCATGTGGCACAGCACTCGGTATCCCGTGTTCAGTCCTAATGGTGAATGGATATATTATTTGTCTTGTCAGCACAGCGATAAAGACTTCGACGAGATATACCGGATGCGACCGGATGGTTCCGAAGCTGCCATGCTGACACATTCTGAGGGTAGTGCAGGTCGACCAATCATTAGTCTGGATAATAGGTTTATTGCTTTCAACCTTTCCATATATGATCAGGAAAACCGGATAAAGAAATCGTGTATTCACATAGCGAATTCTGATGGTTCAGACCAGAGGCAAATAGACTGCAGTGGCTTTGGCAATATGATAACATCATTCAGCCCGGATGGAGAATGGATCGTATTTAGTTCCTCTCGGGATAGGAAGACAGATAAAATAATCCGAAATTGGGACATATACGCAATCCGCACAGACGGTTCAGAGCTACTTCACCTTACTGACAACACCGCACTGGATACCAGCCCGGTATTCAGTCCTGATGGCAACACGATAGCTTTCACATCAGACTGTAATGGGTGCAGAGACTTATATTTAATGCCATTTAATTCATAGATCAGGAGACTAGAATGAGCCAGGCAGACACAACCACAAATCCGGAACCAAAAGCTCCACATAATACAGCGACCAGTATATATAAGAATATACTCTGGTACATTATCCCGGGAGTTGTGGTGCTAAGCATAATAGCCGATTGTATGATATTCCATTTTCATTACAATATCGGCTGGATCTTCTTTGTAGCACAATTGATCTGTTGCCTGGGTATAGGGATTATACAGTTAGCATACAAGGATCTGACACAAAAAAGATTGCGTTCAGGTGCTGTTGACAGGGATTGGTATGATACACGCACAAAGGAACTCAACCACACGGCACATCAGTTGACTTCTGATCTGGGGTTACACAACATACAAGTTCGTATTGGCTTGGTAGATGTAGATTTTGAAAGGCATATGATAGATTGTAATATGAACAGAACCATAGCCATCTCTGCCAGGATTCTTAAGGAGTTTGATCCTGACGAGGTAGAATTCCTGCTGACTTGCAGTATCGTAAGTTTTCGAAGAAGCCAATTTCTCGACACCACTAATTTTCCATACATTCTTGTTCCATTCTGCATACTTACACTGCCATTTATGCTCTTGGGATACACATATCTTGCTTTTTTGTGTTGGCTTCCAAATATATGGCTTTCTATGGTTCCAATGGCAAAACACAAATCCTGGATTATGAAAATATCTGACTACAAGATAGTTCTAGCACATACAAAGAATTACCCGGCGGCTAAATCTGCATTATCCCGGTTGTGTGCTGGCAATACAGACGAAGAGTCAAAGCAATACTTTGCCTCTGATGAAATCAAGAATGATTTATATATCGCAGCCAAAGAGTTAGGACTGGTTGAATAGCAGTATACAGCCTGAGGTTTACAATGAGTCAAACAAACATACAGATAAGCAATAAACCAAAAGCTCCACATAATGCAGCAACCCTCAAATTCAACAGGATCCAGACGGGTATATTCTGTGGATTCCTTATTGCTTTTGTCTTGCTTATACTGACTGGTATCATTTTACGTGTTAGTGAGAGTGGACGTTATGTTTCACTGTTTCTGCTGTTTGTCCTCAGCATATATTTGATTGTGTGGATAAACAAAAAGCAGCAACAGGTAAGACTGCAGTCCGGAGCAGTCGATATAGAGTGGTATGATACCAACACTGCAAAATTGAATGAAACAGCATCCCGGTTAGCATCCAATCTGGGACTTCCAGGTATTCAAGTAGAAATAGGCCTGAAAGACTCTGATTTCGAAGTATTGGGAATCAATTGTGTGATTAATAACAAGATAAGTGTAAATGCAAGGTTGGTGAATGAGTTTACAGACAATGAGATCGAATTCCTGCTGGCTTGCAGCATGTTCAACTATAATAGACATAAATTCAATGATCCAATACTGCTCCCTTTTATCTATATGTTATGTATCATCGTTGCAATCCCATTTTACTTGTTATTTGAACTGAAACATCAAGCGCTTTACTGTTTCAGTAGTGCTAATATCTTATTCGTGTTTACAGGCCTGCGTTCTATCCGCCCCTGTTGGCAGACTTCTGCAGCTAAATATAGAAAAATCCTTGCTTATACAAAAAATGACGAAGCCGCTAAATCTGCATTCTACAAGATCTCCGGCTTCAGGTTAGATATCAGGAATATGACTGAGTAGATCGGTTCTAAGCTTATCCATGTAAGTTCGCACATTGCAACCAACGCCTCTCTTCTGCTTAAATAAGAACGACCTCCGTTCAACTTTGGATAAAGCAAGGAATTAACTATGGACAAAAAACTACCATTTATACTCGGTTCACAATACTATCGTGCGCCTACTCCTGGGCCTGAGTGTTGGGAGCAGGATTTTGACCGGATGCAGAAGATGAGAATGAACTCCGTGAAGTTCTGGGTCCAGTGGCGCTGGTCACATCGTGAAGGGGACCGGTGGGTGTTTGATGATGTTGACCGGCTGATGGATCTGGCGCTGGCACACGATCTGGATGTTCATATAAACGTGATTTTTGATGTTGCCCCGGACTGGCTCTATGAAGCCTACCCGGATGCAAAGATGATAATGAACAATGGACGGATTGTGGAACCTTTCGAAGTTGCCCACAGGCAGATCGGCGGGCATCCCGGACCTTGTTATAACCATCCGGGAGCACTTGAAGAGAGGAAAAAGTTCTTCCGCAAGACTCTGGAACAGTTCCGAGAGCACCCGGCTATGGGTTGGTGGGATGTTTGGAATGAGCCCGAGCTGTGCTTCCCCAGCCGCGACCCCAATCTTGATACCCTGACCTGCTATTGTCCGAACTGCCACTCAGCATTTCAAGGCTGGCTGCAGAAAAAGTATGGGACGATAGAGACGCTGAATGCTGTCTGGGGGCGGTGTTATGAGAAATGGGAACGTGTTGAGATGCCTCGCAACGGGCAGTGCATCACTGATTTTGTTGATTGGAGACAGTTCCAGACAGACACAATGACTGGAGAAGCCAGGTGGCGGTTGGAAATGGCCCAGGAGATGGCGCCAAAACAGCGATCTTACCTGCATGTCGTCAGCACCACATATGACTGCTTTACCCACACGAGCTGCGCGGCTGACAACTTTGCCTTGTCTGATCTTATACCGGATATATTTGCGGCCTCGACCGGTGCACATCCACCTCAGATGCAGCAGTCACTCTCTGCAGCTAAAGGTAAGACTTTCTACAACACCGAAAGCCATATAAACTTCGGCATGACCCACATGCATCCGAGGATCATAGACGAAACTATGACTCTCAGCCATTTCCTGCCCCAGCTTGGAGTAGGGATGAAAGGATTCATGACCTGGCAGTTCCGTGCAGAGCGATTGGGGTTTGAGTCTCCAGCCTGGGGTATAGTCCGACCGGATGGCTCAGACCGACCAGCTACCAAACACATAGAAGCCCTGTTTAAGGTGTTTGCAGAAAATGCAGATACATTGATGGCGTGTCCAAAGCAGGCTCCGACAGTCGGTCTGTGGGAGAGTCCATCCAACGAATACTTCCACTTTGCCACTCGCCGAAATCTTACGCAAATGGCAGCCAGTTATACCCGCTGGCATGAGCTGCTCTATTGGACAGGTTATGATTATGCCTGCATCAACGACAAGATGCTGGCCAACAACGAACTCGGTAATCTGAAACTGCTGATAATGCCTGATCCATATTTCCTGACTGCAGACCAGGTTGCCGGACTTGATTCCTGGGTCCGCAATGGAGGCGTCCTGATAAACGAAGCACACCTGGGAGCCTACAACGGCAACGAAGGCCGCCATAGCCTGCAAGTCCCTGGTTTTGGTCTGGATAAATCCTGGGGGATCTCCGAGATTGAATCTACATCTTCTATGCACCTGCGGCTGGATCAGGTCTCGAAGTGGTCATCGGCTACCAGCCCGGATGTCCAGAAGATGCTCAATGAGACAGGTTCCGGTGGCGGCAGGTTCTATCCGATCCAGCTGGAAACCGGAACAGTAGCTATCGGCTGCGACCGTTTTGCTGTCATGGGAGGAGAGGGGATAGAACCGCTGGGCTCCTTTGACGACCGTGGTCCTATTATTGCAGGGAAGCAGGTAGGAAAAGGATATGTAATCTACTGCGGAACAAGCATGGGCGAAGGTTCACTGCAGGGAGCAGCTGGAGCGCTGGAAATCATCGCTAAAGCTGCCTCGAAAGCAGCCGTAGCCCCCATATGCAACCTGGAAGCCAATGAACCCCTGCAAGTGCGGTTCGACATCCTTGCAGACGATAAGGGTCCGCGCTTCGTAGTAATCCAAAACCGCTCCCGCAAAGAGCAGACAGTAAAAGCAACTCTCCCAGCGTGCCGGGGGATTTTCACTGGTAAAACGTTCTCTGCGGATTCGCAGGAGTTGGTCCTTCCAGCTGAGTATTATGAGTTGGCGATAGTCGAGTAGCAATAAAAATCATCTGACGGATCTGTCGGATCTGACCGATCCGTCAGATGATTTAATAACTAGCCTGCTATTTCTTCCACTCCCCATCTTTCACTCGCCGGATTCTGGTGTAGTCTACATTCCAGGTATCCCCGTGACCCTGGTGGCCGCTGCTCATTGTCAGGCTTAGTGTCCCTCTGGTCATTACGGAACCGTGGTTGCCTTCCGATATCAGCTTGCCGTCCAGTTCCAGTCTGTATTTTGTGGCATCGACAAAGAATTTCAAGTCGTGCTGCACATTCGGTTCTATGGGTCTGTAATCAAAAACCGGAGAAGTGAAATCTGTGGCTGCTGTTTCCCAGTTCTCCAGCCTGATCTGGTTGCCATTGTCTATTCGGACAAGCAGGTAGTCACCATCACCGGTCAGTTTTATGAATGTACCTACATACCATCCGGTGGATATCTGGTTGTTACGGAAGCTTGCTTCCAGTATGATAGGTTTTGTCCGGAAGTCAAAGACCTGTTTGGTTTGCATCGTCACCGAAATAGCATCTTTGAGCTCCAGAGTTACATTTCCATCTGCAACATCGATACGTCCAGCGCTTTCCATGACTTCCCATTTGTCAGGGCTGACTGGTGCATCGAATTCCTCGGCAAATGGCAGAGTCGATTCCTGAGGCCCGGTTCTATGTATCTCAGCTATTTTTGCCGGTTTAAGTGGAATCGGATTTTCACCTGCTGCCAGAGAATCTCCTGCTTCAACCAATAGTTCTTTCATACGACTTGTGATTGGGCCATCAGCTTTAACTGCTGATGCAAGTCTGCGTATATCACTAACAGTGTTCAGCTTATTTGCCTTCAGTGCAAGAGGATGCGATTTCTCATTTCTGAGCTTATATTCCTTGAAGCAGAGCTGGACATCGCCTAACCTGTCCGTTGCCCACATCTGTTTGTACTTCTTTTGAGCATCCTGAGCTCCAACGATAAAAACAGCTGTCTGGTCACTCTCCAGGGATACATTCACTGTCAGATGTTTAGAGTTCCACTTCCAGCTGAGTGGAGTTTCTCCTAATGGATCGTAACACCAGGCAGAGAATCCTCCGGGTATTGTCTTGCGGTCTATCTTAATGTTTGCTATCTCCGGATCTCCCACATTGGTGACAACGAATGCGACCGGTCCGGGAGCGGTTCCGTAGCGTTCGATTAACATTCCGGGCGTGTTGCAGTTGGCCATAGTGATCGGCTGCCACATCAGTTCGTGCAGCGTCCGGAAGACCGGCATCAGCCTGGCGTAGTTCTTACGTGACTTTTCAGGGGGCTCGTTTGGTCCTCCTCCATATCCACCGGGCACAACATCGAAAAGCAGGAGCTGTTTCAAGAATTTGTAGTCCTGTTCTTCATATGTAGGGAGCTGTGTAAGCACTTTGTGGTATCCAAGCTGGCGCAGCCTGGCCATCAGTCCTCCGGTGGGATCATACCAGCACTCCTTGCCCAGAATATCCATGCACTGCCAGGATGTCGGACCGGCGATAGTAAATATATTCGGTAGAACGCAGTGCTTGTCTTTTGGCAGCATTTTGTCCAGGTCTTCAACCCAGGAGGACAGAGCCGACCATACAGTTACGCACGGCTTGAGATCGCTGGTAAAAGTGGGTGGAATGCGTGATGCCAGGATATTTGTCCGTGAATAGTCCACAATCCCAAAATGCGCGCAGTAGGAGTCCAGATAGACCCCATCTGCAGATGGATTTGCGATCATCTTTTTGCATTCATCCAGCCTGTATTGTCCTGCTCCTCCGTCAATGTCAGGGTCAAGATTCAGTGGGAACTGTGCTCCATAATTGGACCCACCTATCCAGACCCAGCTGCCAAGGGTTGGTGATGTTGGTTTTCCATCAGGATCACACACTGTTGATTTGAGAATAGATGCAGACATTCCCTTAATCCACTCCCTGGCATCCGTTGCCGGGTGCTGGACCTGAACGACTGCAGCCTGAGCATTGAAGTTCAATCGAGTGTAAGCTTCGTCATAGGTCGGGACTCTGTTTATATCTCCGTGGTATTGTTGATACATACTCGGTTCGATGTAAGGAATGCCGTAATAGCCCATAACATCGCAGGTAGCATATCCTTTTTTATCCGGTCCTTCGTGATAGAGCAATCCAAAGTCGGACAATGGGGAACTGTGGACGCCAATATCCCCCCAGGCTATCCAGCCTCCAGCCTTATACTCCGGTCCTTTGTGGTCAGAACGTTCACCACGCTACTTCGGAAAGAGATCGAAATAAGCCTTAGTCACAGACCTCAATCCCCAGGAGCCAGTGGGTGTAAGGATATAGAAGTGAAAAGGGGCGGATTTTTCGAAGTTCCGCTGACCATCTATTAGTGCAAAATCCTGAACGAAATTATAGAGCCCGCTGTCAGCTCTGTATGCCGTATGGTGGAACCACTGCTTATCCATCCGGACAGCATAACCGATAGTTCCCCGGTCACATGAAATGCTGGTCATAGGGATATAGTCAATGAACCCCGCTCCGAGTTTGTTGGGTGATGTATTGGTGTAGTCCCGCGAAGATTCCATACTCTGCTTGCGCAGCAGGTCCTTCCAGAAAGTCCATCCATCCACATTAACAGGCAGACCGAACCGAAGACTGAGGAACCTCTCACCACCAAACCGCGTAACCTTCCCCTTTACCTCCCAGCCTTCTTTTATAGGTATCATATCAGCTGAAAGAGCAAGATCATCCCCGGTCCATTGAAAATTAACATTCTTCCCGTTCTTCCGAACCCGGCATTCCAGAGGTTTCCAGTTCTTTCCAGCAGCATGGTCCCAAATAGAGAAACCCGAAGCCGCAATAGCACGCGGCAACGTAAATGACTTCCCGCCAAAGCCAATTCCATCCACCCGTCCACTCTCAGAATCAATAGAAATAGACGCAGACCCGGCCTTAGCAGTAATCTTTGAAGCAGAAACTGAATTACCAACTAAACACATCCCCAGAAGCAATGTAACAATACATAAAGAAATTCTCATAAGCCTGGAACAACCCTCACCCATCACTGAATTCATCCCCAAAACAATGCAACTATGATACTACTACAATCCCGAATAAATACAATTCTCCCCCTACAGATTAGCACTACAAATTTTCCTCTTGGAGAAGGGGCCAGGGGGATTGATTTCCCTTCCCTCGAAATGCTACTAATCAGACCCTGTATAATCATACATTTTGCCAATAACATGGTATAATCTCTGCAATCTGATGCTTCTAAGGTTGTTTGATGGCATTTATATATCAAATAATACCCGTTGAGATATCGCTGGTAATTTGGTCAGAAGTCCATGTTTGAAAGGATGAACGTATGATAACCAATCCTGCTTATGAGAGAGACTTAGCAAAACTATATGGGTGGACCATCATAACATCAGTTGTTGTAGGATTGGCGTTTCTGGTTATTTGTTTGTCTAGCTTATATTCTGCAATCATGGGAATGTTTAGGCTAAATGGCGGTTTAATTTTCTTATATGGTGCTATTGTACAGTTGATTATCGAAGTCGTTGGGGGAAATATTAAGGAACGTCGATTAAAGCTGATGCTCAGGCATGGATTGATCGATAGAGCATGGAAGACAGATACAGAGCAAAAATATAATAAAATGGTATTAAAGCTCGCGTCTGCATTTAATGCAAAGCCAATGAATGTAAGAATTGTTGATGACGCCGGATCATTTAGTTATGTTGAACGTAGACTATCAAATTCTATTTCTATACCACTTCGGGCATCAATCGAGTTAGATGACAAGCAGATGGAGTTTCTTATTGCCGGCACCTTGATTGGGTTCCCCCAGAATTTGTTCGATCGATATTCGAATATCTTGACATTTCTATCGTGCGCGTTGCTTGTTACGATTCTGCCATACTGTTCGATGTCTATGATGATCCTCATTGGAGCCTTTTTTATGGTTCTGACAACGTTGCTCCTGATATCTGGCGTTCGTTCACTTATGTGTTTAGTTACAAACAGCAAATCCAAATATGCCAGGATACTCTCGGTTACAAAAGACTACGAATCTGCAAAAACAGCACTTATGACAGAGTCCGAACTTGCTCACAGACGAATGCAAATGAGGACAACTGAGACTTTAATAAACAACTACCGGAACCTGGGAGTTTGTGAGGAAAAAGCCGCAATATCAACCCTTGGAATTACAAAGGAGATCAACAAACTCCGCCAGGCAGCGGAAGAACTGGGGCTTGAGGTAGAGAAAGGCAGAACAGATGATAACCAATCCGGCTTATGAAAAAGACTTGGTAAAACTCAGGATAAAGCTCTACATAACCTTAGCTGTGATAATCGTTATATACTCCATAATAGCTTTCCGGCTGATTGTACTCAGGTATTCCTTTACCCAGTTATTGGGTCTGGTCTTCATATTTGTCGCGTATTTCATGGCCGAAAATGATAAGGATCTTCAAATGAGGTTGATCCTAAAACATGGAATGGTTGACCGAAAATTGAAGATAGATATCGAGTCCAGAGTTCGTGAAATCGCATCTGCATTAGGCGTGAAGCCATTGAAGATCAAGATTGTAGATGATTACTACTCATACAGTTATACCGAGCCTGCATTGTTCGGATCTATCTCTGTTCCGCTTCGTGCAACAAGGGAGCTGGATGAAAAGCAGTTGGAGTTTCTACTGGCTAATACTATAGTGGGATTTCCTAAGAATCTGCTATTTGGTGGTAATGGGATGATCTTAATGATCCTGGTAACTGCTAATTACCAATTTCTTCCATACGGTTCCCCTGTGAGTAGCCTGCTTAACGTGTTGGCTTTAGTATTATATGCATTATTCGTTTTCTATGCATTCCGTTCATTTGCATCTGCTAACAAGAAAAGCAAGTCGGAATATGCCAGAATCCTCTCAGTTACCAGAGACTATGAATCTGCAAAAACTGCACTGATGTCAGAATTCGAACTGTCCAGCCATCGAATGCAATTTAAGTTTACTCCGTTCTCTGTTGCCAACTATCGAAACATGGATGTTAGAGAAGAATCGCTTAAGATATGGGAGCTTGGAATTGATCAGGAGATATATAAACTCCGCCAGGCAGCGGAAGAACTGGGACTTGAGGTAGAGAAAGGCAGAACAGATGACAAGCAATCCGACTTATGAAGCAGACTTAGCAAAGCTGAGAAGAAGTAACTACACAACAATGGCAATTGTTTTCGTTTCATGCGTTGCAGTATATATTGTGCTTCTTATGGCGTTGGGATTTAAAGCTTCTATATTAGCTGTTTCTTTACTGATGATTTTGATGCTAATCATATTCCTGCTACGGGAACAATTAGAGGAAGATCAAATTGAATTGATGCTCAAACATGGACTGATCGATAGAAAATGGAAAGTGGAAACAGAGCAGAAGTTCAATGAGCTTGCCGCCAGGCTTGCATTGGCATTGAATGTAAAACCCTTAAGAATAGAGATTGTCGATGATGCTGGAGTATTCATCTATGTAGAACCCAGGTTATCCAGCGCTCTAGCTATAACACTTAGGGGAGCACGAGAACTTGATGACAAGCAGTTGGAGTTTCTTATTGCTAGCGCTTTGATAGGATTCCCCATGAATCTGTTGAATGAAAAGTACGCAGGACTTGTTCTCTTTCTACCTTGCGCGTTATTTTTACCATTTTTGTCATCCTGCCCAAAAGAGCTGCTTCCATTGTTTGGTGGAATTATGGTGTCCCTGATTGCATTAATCGGGATATTTGTCGTCAGGTCATCAGTAACCTCAAGCAAACAGAGCGAATCTAAATACTCCAGAATCCTCTCAGTTACCAATGACTATGAATCCGCAAAAACTGCACTGATTGCACAATCCAGGCTGACACTCCAACGAATGAAACCTCGAACAATTGAGATTCTAAAATCCGGTTTTAGCAGAAGGGGGATTCCTGAAGAGGAACTGGACTCCGCAATCTCGGGTGTCGATTTAGAGATATATAAACTCCACAAAGCAGCTGAGGAATTAGGGTTGGTGGAACATTTTATGGATCTATGAAAAAATCTCCGTAATGCAACCATTTTGGTAGAAAATATTGTAAAATATGGAGTGGATATAAGATATGTCAGGACGGACGGAAGCGGTTGAAAAGCACAACAAGATGCTTTCGACCTGCAGGATGTATACCACAAACTGAAAGGAGGAGTGGGTATTAGTAATCACTAGTTATGTAAGCATGGTCTTGGAATGCTAAATGGATGTTGACAACAAGAAAGGGATGAATTAGTAATATGAAGAAAAGTGGGTTTACCTTAATTGAATTATTAGTGGTTATAGCTATAATCGCGATACTTGCCGCGATTTTATTCCCTGTCTTTGCTAAAGCTCGGGAGAAAGCCAGGCAGACAGCTTGTATCAGTAATTCTAAACAACTCGGTTTAGGTTTTATGCAGTACGCTCAGGATTATGATGAAGTGCTTCCTTATCAGCACTGGGCACAGGAAAACCCTACAGCCTGGCATAAGGTTGTACCTTATGTGAAAAATACTCAAGTATATAAATGCCCATCCTTACAGGATATAGCAGGTCTGGACGTGTCATTCTACTTCCATTATGCCAGAGGTTTTAATCCATGGCTGATTGGGGCTTCGTTAGCTACGATACAAAAACCATCAGATACAGTTATGGCAGGGGAGAAGAAGAGTTACGAATGGTGCGTTTTTCCGGACAGTGCACTGGATGCATCAGATTTCCCATATGAACGAGCCAACTATAGAATAGATGATCGCCATAGCGGTGGCAGCAATTATCTTTTCTTTGATGGACATGCGAAATGGTTACGCAGAGAAGTAACCGATCCTGATAAGAACATCTCAAGTGCCAACAGCATGTGGGATGCCAATTAATAGTTCACCTGCCTGATCGGTCGGATCTGACCGATCAGGCAGATTTGTTGACTATTCTATATCAGTCCTGAAACATGTTGCCGGCAGGTTAGCGGTGTTGTAGAGGTTTCCGATGGGGTTGTTGGCCCAGTTGTAGCGGACTGCAAAGGGTTTCTCTATTGATGGTGATGAGACGACTATGGTGTCACCATCTATCTTTGCATCAGCCCAGACAAACTTCTTGTCCTTGCCTGCAATTGCGAAACCTTTTAAGTTGCCGTCCTTGGCTACCAGTCCTCCACCGATGTGCTTGAAGTACAACCGGACAGCACTGCCCTCTATCTTCTTCTTCGTATAAACAGGACCCGAATACACTATTTTCTTGCCATATGTAATTGCTTCTGCGGCAAGTGCCAGTCTGTAGCCTACATCCTGCTTATTCGTCGGATGGATATTAACAGCGTCCCCGATGTCTGTGATAACCGCCATCCCGCAGTTTGGGGTCTTCTCCGCAGTTAATAGCTGAGCTTCCCGGAGTTCTGCCCAACCTGATTGAACGGGTTCTGTTGTGGTAGGGAAGAAATTGGCTAACTGGACGATGTAGAATGGGAATTTGCCCACCCCGAATCTGGATCTCCAGTCGTTGATCATAGTAGGCAGTAGGGTTCTGTACTGCATAGGCCTGTCAGCATTTGATTCACCCTGATACCAGATAGCGCCTTTTATGCCATATGGAATCAAGGGAGCTATCATAGCGTTATAGAGCATTGTGACTATATTGGGATTTGCACCAAAGCTTACCGGGATATCCTGTTTGATCTCAGTTCTTGGGATGCCTAATTTGTATTTCCAGTCTCCATTGAGAGCAATTGAAGTATTTCCAATTTTGAGAGACATGCCTTCTGCATTGGTTGTATACATTCCACCTGGACCAGTCATGTTATATACAGCCACAGCGATAGTGTTTTTGCCTTGTTTGAGAACTCCTTCAGGAACTGTGTAACGGCGATATACATTCCATTCCATTGAGCTTCCAACAAAAGTTCCGTTCACATAAGCGTAATCGCCATCATCGATAGGTCCCAAATCCAGAACAGCTGCTTTCCCGGCAGACTCTGCAGGAACATCCACTACCTTGCGGAACCAGGCAATACCGTTAAAATTAACTAGTTCTCCGGAATCCCAGTATTTTGGTTGGAGTGTTGTCTGCCAGCTCGAATCATCGAATTCCGGTTTTTGCCAGCCCAGTTTTTTCCGGATGACAGGATCGACATCATTCCACCATTTTGCTAAACGCTCTGCATATTCCATAGAGCCCTTTTCTTTGTTGTAGTTTTCAAGGCCTTCAACAGCCTTGCGGAAATCAGGCATCTTTTTCAGAGCTTCCGCACTGGTCCAGGCTTCAGCAATAGTTCCTCCCCAGTCGGATTGTATCAATCCAACGGGTACATTGATATCTTTATGGATCTGTCGGCCAAAGAAATAACCGACTGCAGTGCAGTTGGTCCGTCGAATCATTTCAGGTGAAACTATATCCCACTTGCTTTCAACAGTATCGTTTGGGGTTGTAGAGACAATTCTTGGGACCTGGAATACGTGAATATTTGGATAATTGGCCTGTGAGACTTCAACTTCTGCGTTATTTGATTCCAGTATGCCCATTTGCATGTTGGACTGACCGGAACAGATCCACACGTCTCCAACTAGGATGTTCAAAGCGGCATTATTGTTCGTACCGTTTACATACAGAGTATAAGGTCCGCCGGCATCGAATGGTCCGATCTTGGCCATCCACTTGCCTTTGGAATCAGCTGTTGCAGTAGCGGATTTATTGAGCAATCTTACAGTGACCTTTGAACCAGGTGTATCCCATCCCCACACAGGGGCAAGGATATCCCTCTGTAATACCATATTATTGCTGAACAAAGGATGCAAAAAAGGTTTGGCATTTTCAGCCATAAGTATCGAACCAGATAGCAATATACAGGCAATAACCAGGCCTGCGATCAACATACAAACACGTTTAGACAAAGTCTATACCTCCCTAATTACCCGCCATATCGCACGGACAATACATTATACATCCATTGGACAAAAAGTAATAGTTGCTAGCCTGATCATCCGGAAAGGGGTTTTTGGTGATTTAAAGCAGGGTATAATTGCATACCTCAGTTTGATATAGAATGGCATAATACTGCTAGAGAAACTTCAACTGTTAGAAAGAGGCAAGTAATGAAAAAAGAGATCGGTCTATGGATAGACCACAAGAAGGCTGTCATCGTGACTGTTTCTGGGGAAACAGAAGAAATCACAGAGATAATATCGAATATGGAGAAGCGTGTACGGTATTCAGGTGCGTCGCAGGAAGTAGCGGGTGAGGACCAGCGTGACAGGCAGTATATGTTCCATCTCAGTAGATATTATGATAGAGTAATCGCACAGGTGCGTGATGCGAAGTCTATCTTGATAATAGGACCTGGTGAAGCAAAACGCGAATTTGAAAAACAGCTTAAGAACGAGAGTTATAACGGTAAGATTGTGGGTGTTGAGACGGTCGACAAGATGACTGATCGCCAGATCGCAGCAAGAGTAAGGCAGCAGTTTGTGATGGCGGATTGACCATGTAAACCAGGAATGAGATTGGTAACAGTTCTGTTTATGAGAATCTACAGTCCGTTCATGCTTCGATACGCGCTATGCGCTACTCAGCACGAACGGACTTTATGTCAATTTACAATAGACTGAACTCTTCCTAAGTAACAGTTCAGTTTTATGAGAATTCAAAGTCCATTCATGCTTCGATACGCGCTATGCGCTACTCAGCACGAACGGACTTTATGTCAATTTACAATAGACTGAACTCTTCCTAAGTAACAGTTCAGTTTTATGAGAATTCAAAGTCCATTCATACTTCGATACGCGCTATGCGCTACTCAGCACGAACGGACTTTATGTCAATTTACAATAGATTGAACTCTTTCTAAGATTGACACTGAGCCGTGGCAATGTTACAATCTGGCATAGACCATGGAATATATTATAGCCTCACAAACAGACAAATCACGGTTCAATGAATTCGCGGCCAATTATGATTGGGGTGACTTGTTGCAGTCCTATGAATGGGCAGAACTAAAATCGCACAGCGGTTGGAGTCCTATCCATCTCATTGCTGAAAATAATGGTGCAGTTGAAGCTGTAGCTTCTCTGCACAAGCAACTCATTCCACACACCAATCGCTGCATACTATATGCTCCTCGCGGGCCTGTATTGGATACAACTAATACCAGGCTTGTGTCGGACTTTTCGGCGTTTATACGGGAAGTTGCCGTTAAGCATAATGCTATCCTTGTGAAGATTGATCCTCCCGTCCATGTGGAAGACACACTGAGTGCATCCAACCTGACTGGTGCGGGCTTTACGCCTTTAATATCTTCCGGATTTGGCGGTACTCAACCTAAGTGCGTTATGCAACTGGATCTGAGACAGTCTGAAGAAGAATTGCTTGCGTCTTTCAAGCCCAAATGGCGATACAATATACGGCTGGCTGAGCGTAAGGGTGTGACCGTCAACATAGACTCTCCAAAGGCTGAACTACCTATGTTCTATGCAGTTCTCAGAGAAACATGCCGGAGAGATGGTTTCCTTGTCAGAAGCATGCGGTATTTTGAGAATATGTGGGATGCACTGGTTCCTGGCGGTTACATGAAGCTGGCAATGACCTATTATGAACGCCAACCTGTTGCTGGAGCTTTGGTATACAAATTTGGAGACAAAGCCTGGTACACATATGGTGCATCCTCAAATGACCACCGCAATGTAATGCCCAATCATCTTATGCAGTGGAGACTCATCCAGTGGGCCAATGAAACAGGATGCAAGTGGTATGACTTCCGTGGAGTCAGTCCAAACCGTGAACCGGTGGAGAATGACCATCTGCAGGGCCTCAACCGTTTCAAAGAGGGTTTCAGCCCAAGGTTTGTGGAATATCTGGGTGAGTATGATATGATACTGTCCAAAAAATACCACTGGCTGTGGACCGTGGCTCTGCCAATCTTCCGCAATATGAAAAAGAGACAAGCCGGATCAGCTTCGCAAAACGTCTAGAAAAGGCTTGTCATCCTGAGGAACGAAGGATCTGCTTTTCCATTCGAAAAAGCAGATCCTTCGTTCCTCAGGATGACAAATTCTACACGTTATTTAGTATGATATTGGCATGCTCTTGCATTAAGTGTACAGTATTGGAGCCAGCAAACAACTATTGGTGAGTACTCCAGGAATTGGTGATGATATGCAACATGATGTGTATGTCGAAGTAAACAAGTCTGCTTTGAAGCACAATCTGCAGGAAGTTAGCAAACTGGCAGCTGTTCCCGTGTTAGCTGTGGTGAAGGCAAATGCCTATGGACATGGGATGGTTGAAACGGCCCGCACATTTGTTGAATCAGACGCCTGGGGTGTTGCAGTGACCAGGCTCTCAGAAGCTTCTGAAATCAGGCAGGCAGGCATTGAAGCCCCAATACTGGTATTCTCTCCCATTCTACCCAAGAACGCTGCTGACGCGGTCGAGATGAACGTTATTTCCACTGTTGACCGTCTGGACTGTGGGGCGGCTATCTCCAGAGCGGCAGTGTCTGCCGGTGTTGTTGCCAGTATTCAGGTCAAAGTTGATACAGGAATGGGCAGACTTGGAGTTGAGTCTACGGCAGTACTGGATTTCTTTCAGGGCCTGCTGGCACTCCCTGGCCTTGCAATCACTGGCATTTATACCCACTTTGCCTGTTCGCCAGAAAAGGACCCACAGCCAACCCAGCAGCAATTAAAAGTATTTAAGGATGTCCTCGATATATTACGGGCTGAGAATATCGACTACGGAATTACGCATTGTGCAAACAGCGCGGCTATCATACGTTTTCCGGAAACCAGAATGGATTTAGTGCGGCCAGGCACTCTGTTATATGGCCAATATCCCTCTACCCATGTTTCCAAACCCTTTAAGCTGCAGGATACCTGGAAACTGAAAGCCCGAATTGTGGATATTCGGGAACTACCGGCTGGTCGAAGCGTTGGATATGGAGCTGAATATACCACAAAGAGCTTAACAAAAATGGCTGTAGTTCCGATTGGCTGGGCAGATGGTTATTCAATGGTCCCGGATGGTCCAGTTTACAGACAGGGAATAGTATCCTTTGCGCTGAGGAAACTCCGCAGGCAAAAGCATGTCCTGGTCAGCGGGAAGAGAGCAAATGTGCTTGGAAGAGTATCGATGCAGATGACCTGTTTGAATATTACAGGGATTGATGGAGTGCAGGTAGGGGACAGTGTTGAGATTCCAGCAATGCGGATTCCTATAGATACATCAATTCCAAGAGTCTATGTCGACTTCTGATCCGGCTTATTCTTGACTCGTTTTGTCACTGGAGCTGGTGTAAGTTTGTCATATATCTGTGGGTAGAATTCTCCTATTACTACCTGTATCGCTGCCGTTATCGGCACTGCAATTATCACTCCTACCACTCCAAACAATCTTGCACCTAAAGCAAGTGAAAATAGCGATAGAACGGGATGAACTCCAACACTTCCGCCCACTACCTTTGGAGTTATCAGCTGGTCGAACAGACCGAAACTCATCACCGCGACCAGGCCGACCACTATGCCAGCCATCTGCATACTGTGGTCTGGTTGCACAAGAACACTTATCCCGGATATGCACATTATGGCAAGGACACCAATGTATGGCACCAGATATAGTATCCCTGAGATGCATCCAATTATCAGTCCATACTGCAGCCCAAGACTGGTAAACAGGATACTGGCAACAACGCTATAAATCAGAGCTACAGAAGCCATACCCTTCAAGTATTTGAAGAATACTGCTCCTACTGCAGTCCCGACGATTGTGAGTTTTTCCCTGTAGTGTTCCGGGGTCAGGTGGACGATTTTCTGTTTAATGTAGTCAATATCTTTGAGCAACCAAAGGCCGGCAAGTGGAACAATTACAAGCCACAGGACTTTGGAAAACATTGACGAAAGGGCTGTTCCTAAGAGGGATAATCCCTGCTCTGCTGTGCTCTGGACTTGTGGTGAGAGCTTTGATGTCCAACCTTCAAGAGTAGTCGGCAGTTTTAGTTGTTCCAGTGTCGGGCCAAGTTGAGTGATCAGTGAGTCTATTCTCTGTGTCGCAACCTTCGCATATGTTTCATAATTGGCGCTGAGATCCTGTGCCTGCCGTGATATCAATGGGACAACGAGAACGGCGAGGGTAATGACAATTACCAGAAATGCCGTGCCTACAATGGCTACACCAATTCCTCGTGATGGCCCTCTTTGCTGGATTCTATCTACAAGTGGATCGAGCATGAATGCAAGTAACAATGCGGCAGCAAATGGAGGGATGACCTCAAGAACAGGCAGGATGAGAGGATCATATATCTGAAATACTGCATATATCAAGCAAGCCAGAGCCAGAAACCACAGAGCAGCATTGGCAGAGCGAGGAAGATCTGTTCGGTTCAACGGTCAGGGTCTCCTTATATGCTTAGCAACTCTTTTAGTTTCTTTAAAGCTTTTTGCTGCAGTCTTGATACATGCATCTGGGATATGTCCAGGCGTCTTGCTACTTCGGTCTGGGACATCTCTTTGAAGAACCGGTAGTAGATGATTTTGCGTTCTCTGGGTTCAAGCATTTTCATTGCATGTTCCAGATCGCCATAGGTCTCGATTTTCTGCAGAGCAGGATCCAAATCGCCAATGAACTCAGCAAGGGTGACCGGTGCACTTTCGCCTTCGTGTACCAGTTTGGTATCCAGTGACACTGTGTCGTATGCATTACCAAGTTCCATCGCTTCAAGGGTTTCTTCTTCGGTTACCCCCAATGCTATGGCTATTTCCTGAGGTGTTGCTACACGACCAAGTAGTCTGCCTAATTCTTCTTTTTTTCGATTTGCCGCAAGATTAAGCTCCTGAAGTCTTCTGGGAACTTTGAGGCTCCATGCTTTGTCTCTGAAGTGCCTGCGTATTTCTCCGACGACCGTTGGAGTAGCATATGTGGAGAATTTTGTACCGCGTTCCGGATCATAGCGATCGATGGCATTGATCAGGCCGATTAGTCCAACTTGAATAAGATCTTCAAGGGGTTCCCCGCGGTTGACGAACTTACCCGCGAGATAACGTACGAGGTTTCGGTGTTTAGCCACCAACTTGTCCCGAAGAACAGGATTATGTGTGGCAATGTACGAGATGAACAGTTCTTCGGTTTCGTTGTCTCTATGCTCTTCAGCTGTTATTTCCGGCTGGGTGACACTATCCATTTCTTGCATATTTGACCATCCGAACATGAGTGCCAGTATCCAGTCGATATACCTCCACCTCGTCTACAAGTAGAGTTATAAGCAGAGCACCGATGTTTTCAGGTTCAATATCGGCATTTGCATCTACTTCTTCGGAGATACGAGATCCAGCGTCATCAATAATATCAATGGTCAGTTTGTCCTGAGATATCTCACTACGGAGTACTATCTGTGCGTCTGGTCGGTTATTCTTCTCAGCCCTGTCTACTGAAGTAGTGCACGATTCACCTACTGCCAGTCTGACATCTTCTACTTCATCGTAGGAAAACTTCATTCGGCTGGCTACACCTAGTATTGTAAGTCTTGTAACCCCAACATATTCAGGGCGACAAGGGATTTTTAGTTCGACACAAGCACTACATTCAAGCCGTTCCAAGTTTATTCCGTTCCCTTTCCAACAGCTTCTACAGCCTCAGGTTCAGAGGAGTAGATATCAAATATCCTGTCAAGGCCAGTTATTTCGAAAACTCTGCGAATGCGGGGGGCAGGACAAATCAGGCTCATGTTCCCGTCCATCTCCCTCATTCGTTTTAGACCACCTATTAGTACTCCGAGTGCAGTGCTGTCCAGGTATTCAACATTTGTTAAGTTGACGATTATCTGTTTTGCACCATCCTCAAGCAGGACAATCATTTGTTGCTTGAGTTGTGGAGCGGTGTAAACATCAACTTCACCTTCCAGAGCTATGACTGGAAGTCCACCATCCAGCGATTTAACTAACATCTTGAAGCTCACTTCAGTATCCTCTCAACCGCATGGTCCCTGTTGTTTTGTAATGCCATTGTCGGTTGTCCCTTATCAAGTGTGTAGCAGTCTATTAATATGGGATCATTATTAGAAAATCAGGTCTGTACTCTTCATTATTAAACTGGAATAGCATTCCAAGACTAATCAATCTGAGCTATGTAGACCTACGAAACGTCGGTTACTGGTTCTTCTTCAGTATTTGCTTCCACTTCAGTCTCAGATTTCTTCTTCTCTATTGCTTGTTTGCCTGCGTCAACTGCTTCGTGCACTTTGACTGATGTTGCTTCGATAAGCTCTTTCCCTTTTTTTAATAGATCCTGGCTGGAATCTGTAAGCTCTTTAGTGACTTTGCAAGCTTTCGCTGTGAAATCATCAGACAGTGCCTTTAAGTCATCCCTGGTCTCTGTTCCTGTTTTGGGCGCCATCATTAACGCAGCAGCTGCACCAATCAAAGCACCTACTCCCAGACCGGCTAGAAAATTTACAATGCTGCACTTTTCATCGTTTGTTTGTGACATATAAGTATACCTCACCATTTCACGTTTTATGGATTAGAAATATCTACTATAATTGACTGTGTTGTATTGCATCATTTGTTATTGAAATGCCTGCAAGCTACATGCTTAGTCATTTATCCCTATACCTATCAAAGGTTATTGTATTATAGCCTATAACTTCAGATACGACAACAATATTTCTATCATAATGTCATATTTGGTCTCTGAGAGATGTATTCGCGGCTTTTGAAATGCTGGTAAGCGTGTATAATATAACTGCCACAGTTCTACTGACAGTATATTTACCGTGTAAGGAACCGTGATTTAACTCATTGATAAGCATACCCAGGTTTCCGTGATTGCAAGCCTGTATGCTTGAAATATTATTACAAAAACTTGTTCTATGTATCTCACGTAGTATTTACTTAGTATAGGATAACAAGAGGATATTTTTGGATATGGCCACTGTTAGGATATTGAAAGACTGGGAATGGCCGGATATACTGAGACAATCTCCCAATAATAAGGGTATATGGGGAAATATTTCGATAACTGCGGATGAGTCTGCACCTGTGGATTATGTGATAGTACTCAATAAGCCTTCGCAGCGATATGAAGTTATGTGTCCCTGGGAGCGGATATGGGTGATCTCTCAGGAACCTCCAATTGGTAAATACGAGAACCACCACAAGTTGTGCAGTAGATATGGCAGGGTCTATACCAGTGCTGTCAGTGTCCCTGCAGGAAACGCAGTTCCTTCACAGCCGGCTCTCTGCTGGTATGTAAATAAATCATATGATGAACTGACAAAATACAATGTTCCTGATAAAACTGGTCAAATATCCTGGGTCACAAGCAATAAGGCATTTCTTCCGACACACATAAAACGATTGGAGTTTCTGCATCGTGTGCGTAAGAGTGTAGATGTGGTAATGTATGGCAAAGGCTTCAATTATATAGAAGATAAATGGGATGCTCTAGCGCCATTTAAGTATTCATTAGCTATTGAGAACTATGCAAATGACTACTACTGGAGTGAAAAGATCGCGGATTGCTTTCTGAGTTGGGCAATGCCGATATATTTCGGTTGTCGGCGTATAAGTAGTTTCTTTCCTGAGGGTTCTTATGTCCAGCTAGACATTGCAGATCCTGATGCAGTCGATAAAGTTCGTGAAGCTATATCCGGTGATCTGTGGGAGAGGAATATTGATGCAATTGCAGAGGCCAGGCGATTGGTGTTGAAAAAATACCAACTGTTTCCGTTCCTTGCAAGCCAGATCGAGGCTTATGAGTCCCAGGCAGGTGTTATTCAGAATACACCAGACAAGCAGGTGTGTCTTGCTCCAATACGATTAAGAAAATCACTTGCATATAATGCAAGTATATTAGTTCCAAGCTATATTGCAAAACTGCGCAAGGTCAGCAAGATAGATGTGTAATTGAATAATCAGTAAGACTTATGAATGTTCGGTGAGGACTGTATTGTAGAGATTGATATAATTAGCTGTCATTTTCTTGAGCGAGAAATCGCTTTCTGCCTTGCTCCTGGCATTTGCAGACAGGGATGTTCGCAGGTCAGGATTAAGTATCAGCTTTGACAGTGCAGACTCAATGGCTGGTGGATCCAGCTCCACCAGGCAGCCATCTATATTGTCATCCACTATTGCGGAGTTGGCTGATATATTGCTGACTATAACCGGTTTGGCAGTGGACATTGCTTCAATAACAGCCATTGAACAGGTCTCGAAAAAAGATGGATGCAGGAAAATATCGATATCTGCATAGATCTCGCGCATATTCGTATATACCCCGGCAAATATGACGCTGTCATGCAAATTATACTGCTCTACGAAATCATCGATGGATTCTTTGTAGCTATCGTTGAAGTCACGACCTATCATAACCAGTTTGATGTTATCTCTGGTCTCTTTGGGCAGCAGAGCAACTGCTTCAACTGCGAGTAACTGCCCTTTACCTTTCTTCACGTTGCAGGTAATCCCAACCAGTATCTGATTATCTTTGATATTGTGCTTGTTCCTGAGTATATTGTTTCTTTCAGGGACAGGCAAGTCTGCAAAACTGGTGCCATTCCAGATAACCTTTATTTTGTCAGGACTTATTCTATCAGCTGTTAATGCTTCCTTTACACTTTCACTGACAGCTATCAGCTTGCCCCCCCAAACGGTGAGAAGTTTGAAGACCATATCAGTATACTTTGGAAGCCCGAACCTGGATTGTTTATAACCATCCTGGGACCGTCCGAGTAAATTATGTACATTTGCCACTACAGGTATCTTATAGATGGCTTTAATATATAATCCAATATAGCTGGCTCTCGAGAGGTGGGTGTGTACTATGTCAGGTTTGAATTCCGCGACTACTTTCAAAATCGCTCTAAGGCTTGAGAACAGTCCGTCTTTTTTGGTGTCGATATAGTAAACATTGCCCAAATCTTCTTTGAATATGCCATTACGTGGACAGACAATTCCCACAGTAATGCCGGCACTGGTCAAACCTTTTATCAAGTTCAATAAAAAGTTCTCCGTACCGCCAAAATTAGAAGTGGCAATTATGAACAATATTTTCATGCTTGTTGGTTTTGCCTGTCTATATGCTTTCCTGCAAATGTGTTCTTGGTCAGATAGTTGAGCCATATCTTAAAGAATAGTAGACCTGGAAACCGAAATACCACTGCCAGTATAATGAGTTTGCATGTGAAGTTTTTATTTAGAAGCACCAGGAACAAGATTAAATGATCTTTTGTGATGGTGTCTCTAAAGTCCTTATCATAAACGATTTCCTTTAGTCTGTCATATTGTTCTGTAAGAGAAAGATGAGCGCAATTATTAAGATTCATCCTTAACTGCACTCTTGCAAAGAATATATACTCCCCGATCGATTGGGTCATGAATCTTCTGGAAGTAATACTTCTCCTGTCAGCTAGAACAGACAATCTATCATTCACCATTTTGCCGCTTAACAGTATATTATTGCAGCTTGTTTTACTGGTGCCTGAAGTAGTATTGTCATAGTAGTATAAAGGTTTATTGAGATAATAAATAGTATGTGCATACCATAAGTATTCGATGTTAAATATGAAATCTGGACCGTACACAATTTGTTCGGGAAATCTTATGTTGTTACCATTGATGATTTCTCTTTTGTACAGTTTATTCCAGGTAGCTCTTAATAAGCGGTTATGCGTTATGTTTACCAGCAATTTCTCCGATATATCTTTCTCATGAAATACTCTTGCTGTAAATCCCGGAATACCAATCTGGTCACTGCCTGTTTCTGTCTGCCACATAATATCACAAAACGTTAGGTCGGCACTATTTTCGTTTGCAACTCCGATCAGTGAGGTATACATATCCGGGTGGATATAATCATCTGAATCAACAAAGGTGATGTATGTGCCAGTTGCAGTATCAAGCCCCATATTTCGTGCAGTACTCTCGCCACCGTTTTGTTTGTGAACAGCAACTATGCGATTGTCTTTTTTCTCATATTCCCCGATAGTCTCCTTTGATGAGTCCGTAGAACCATCATTTACGAGGATTATTTCGATGTTTTGGTATGTCTGATTAATAATACTGTCCAAACATCTGGTCAGATACTTGTCTGCATTGTATACGGGAACTATAACACTTATGTCTATGATTTCAGACATGGATTTGACCTCAGGAGTGGAATGGAAGAGAATTGCCAGCAACCAATTATATAGTATCAGGTTATTTGTTTAGGGGGAATAACCTGTACGAAAAAATGTCATTCTGACGAACGAATAATCTGTCTTATTTGCATATCAAGAGGCCAGAAAAGCAGATTCTTCGTTCCTCAGAATGACATAGTTCTAGAGATTCTTCACTGCGTTCAGAATGACATAGTGTAAAATTGGTTATCCCTTTACAGCACCCATTTGCAAGCCTTCTACAAAGAAGCGCTGGTTGAAGACAAACACTACGATCACTGGTACCAATGCCAACACTGTTCCTGCCATCAGCAGAGTCCAGTCTGAACTGTGCATTCCCAGAAAACCAGCCAGTCCAATTGGCAGGGTCTTTAGGGCTTCGTCATTAATAATGACAAGTGGCCAGAGGAAACTCCCCCAGGAGCCCATGAACGTGAATGTCGCCAGTGTTGCCAACGCCGGTTTGGAAAGCGGTAATACCACTCGCCAGAATATCCCAAAAAGGGTGCATCCGTCAATTTTTGCTGCATCCTCCAGTTCTCTGGGAAGAGACATGAAGAACTGTCGCAGCAGAAATGTACCCATTGCACTGAACATTCCAGGTAATATAAGAGCCCAGTAGGTGTCAACCAGTCCAAGCATTTTACACAATATGAATACCGGAATCATTGTTACGGAACCGGGTATCATCATTGTTGCAAGATATCCAAAGAAAAGTTTGTCTCTGCCTGGAAACTGAAGTCTTGCAAAGGCATAAGCCGACAGTGCGCTGGTGAATACCTGCCCCAGCGTCACACAGACAGCCACAAATATACTGTTCATATAGTATGTCCATATAGGAACAGCGTGCCAGGCCGCGGGATAGTTGTCCCACCTAATGGGGTTTGGTATCCATCTTGGAGGGAATTCAAGCACGCTGCCTGGATCCTTGAGGGATGTAGAGAGCATAAACAACAGCGGGATGATCATCGTGAATCCCACCAGAGACAGCAAAATATATGAGATCGTCTTACTCAGGACTGTCTGCTTATTGCTCTTTGCTTTTATTTTTGTATTTTCATTTGAAATCGTATTCAATTAATGCCCCCGCTTAACCGGATGAATATACAGATTATCCATGTCATTCTGAATATTCATGTCATTCTGAACGTAGTGAAGAATCTCCGGAAAAGCAGATTCTTCACTGCGTTCAGAATGACAGAGTGCGTCAATAATGACAGAGTGCGTCAATAATGACAGAGTGCGTCAATAATGACAGAGTGCGTCAATAGTGGACTAGTTTACCACCGAACCGCCAGTTGATCAGGGTTACTATAAAGATAACTATAAACAGGAACCACGATATTGATGCAGCATAACCCATCTTGAACCACGTGTATGCGTTCTGGTATATGTAGAAATCGAGTGTAGTGGTAGATCCCGCCGGACCTCCATTGGTCATGATGTATGCAGCCATGAACCCGCCCTGGAATCCTCCGATTATACTGGTGATAGTCACGAAGAATGTGGTTGGTGATATAAATGGCACCGTAACTGCCCAGAACTTGCGCCAGTTGTTGGCGCCGTCTATCTCGGCGGCTTCATACAGTTCCCTTGGAACTCCCTGAAGAGCGGCCAGGTAGAGGATCATACTGGTTCCGCCAACAGCTCCCCATACACCCATAATAATCAAGGCTGGTTTTGCCCACATTGGATCCAGCAGCCATTCAGGAGGCCTTATATTAAGATGCAATACAGAGAAGATTTGGCTCAGAACTGCATTCAACATCCCATAATCCGGGTTATAGACCCATTTCCACAGGATTAACAGCGCAACCCCCGAACAGACCGTGGGTAGAAACAGGATAGTCCTGAAGAAGACTATCCCTTTCAGTTTCTGGTTGATTGCAAGGGCGAGGATCAGAGAACCTGCGATGCAGAAAGGTATCCCGAGCATCATATATACTGTGTTATACAGATAAGTCCAGAAGTTGGCGTCATTTGCGATCAGTGCTCCGGCTTCTCTGTGGAACCCTAGAAGGTTTACGAAATTGGCGAACCCAACAAATTTGGGAGGACTAAATAAATCCCAGTCCACAAAACTTAAACCCAGTGATGCAAACACAGGTATCAGAGTGAATGCCAAGAATCCAAGGAAGTTCGGTAGCAAAAAAACATAGCCTGCTACAGTCTCGTTGGAAGCGACTTTATCAAAAAACTTCTTCATCGTTTCTCTACTTTCTCTGCAGGACTTTGTCCATTGATTTTTGTGCCTTACTTAGAGTTGTGTCAAGGTCCTGCTGACCTAGATAGAACTTGTCGATTTCACTGCCCAGAGCAGTCTGCACTTCTCCGAGTTTAGGTGTATACGGATACTGCACAACATCGTCGATTGATTGAATCATGATCTTGCGGTCACCATATTTGGTGTCCTTGCTGTCTATATACATCCTTTTCTGCAGAGCCAATCTGGAGGGCACAAGGTAGTCGATTTTAGCCATCTTCTCCTGAGCCTTTTCGCCAGTGATGAACTTCACAAACCGCCAGGCAGCTTCAGGATGTTTACTGCGAGCATTGATGCAGTATGCACCGCTGTCAGCAGTCCATGTCATTTTCCCACCTGGCACTGGTGGGATCAGAGTATAGCCAAGGTCTACCAGTCTCTGGTCTTTGAAGAATGTCAGGAGATATACTCCTCCGCTCATCATTGCAGCTTTTCCGCTCCGGAACATATCCAGCGGGTTGCCATTTAATACTCTGGAGTCATTGTCAGGAGGAGCGATTTTGTCCCGATAGACCATGTTATAGTAGAGTTCAATACCCTTCTTGAACCTTGGATCAGTAACAGTAGACTTGGTCGGGTTTTCCAGGCTGTTTACAAGGTTTCCACCATACGCACAGTTCAATACCAATTTGGATGTCGGATAGTAGCCATAGATCTTGGTGCGGTCTCCGTCACGAACGGTCAGTTTGGTAGCAGCAGCGATCAGATCATCCATAGTCCATTTGGGGGTGGGGTATGCAACATTTGCCTTGTCGAATAGTATCTTGTTATAGAAAAGCATTGACATCGGCAATATATCACGAGGTACTGCATAGGTCTTTCCATATCGCTGGAAAGGTGCCAGAGCCTTTGGATGGAAGTCTTTCAAGGAGAAATCTTTAGATTTCGCTGCAAGGTCATCTATTGGTCTTAATACTTTACCTTCGCAGAATGCTGGGAAATCTCCGTTACCGAGTAAGAATACATCCGGTCCTGCATTTCCTGCAAGGTTTGTCAGGATCTTATCTCTATAGTTACCTGAAGGAATGAAACTGACTTTCAGATTAATATCGGGGTTTTTCTCTTTGAACTCATTCATCATTTTAGTGTTGATCTGGAGTTCATCTCCACTCGACCAAAGGGCAACCCTGAGCGTTGTTCTATTGTCTCTACTGCAGCCGGCAAGGCCTATCAGCAGACACAGGGATGCAATTAAACTTATTCGCATTGTGTTTTCTCCGTAATTGGAAATCAGATTTTAGAAGTTGGATGTTTGAAGTATATAACGCTGTGTATAAATTACCGGGGCATGCGTTGTTACATGCCCCGGGTGTGAATTGATTTAACTGCTAGAACGCTTGTAGTTCTCCTATGCCCATCTGCAGGCCTTCCTGGCCTTCTGCATCGGGTTTTAGAGCGGTGACTCTTATGTATCTTGTTGGGATACTGTCTACCGCGTATTCCACAGTTCCACCCTTTCCCTGGGTGTTATGTACTATCTCCTGCCAGTTCTTTTCATCTGCAGAGACTAATACTTTATAGTCGGTTGCGAAGCATATCGGGGCGAAAACGATTCGTATTTTAGTCAGTTTCTTTACCTTGGTCAAGTCAACCTGATAGGTCCATGCCCACTGCCAGGCGCCTTGAGCAACAGTCTCCGGATCGCCATCGACTCCATATTTTGCTGCTGCAAGTCCACTCGGTTCCAACTCAGTTACTCCATCGTTGCTGAGGAGTCTGGCTGGTTTGTAGTATGCCAGGTTACCAGCAGGAACCGGAGGACCGATTCTTACAGTTCGCTGAGTATAGACTTTGGGAGTAACAACAGGATGTGCGCCTGCAAGAGTGATTTTTAGAATGGTATCAATCGGGTCTGCCTTAACTCCAGCAAGGTTTACTGTCAGTATACTACCCGTTTGTTTGAACTTCAGTGGTTTGTTGGAGTTCATACAGAGAACACTCTTAGCTTTTACTTTCAAACCTGTAATGACTAGTGGCTTACCTGCAGGCACTCCAGTGCGTCCATATGGGTTCTGAAGCATGTGGATGTAGATTGTGTTTCTTGGCAGATTGATCGTATTGTAGCCGTAAGCTCCGCCATCAAGCGGACCGGAATCGACATTGGTGTAGGATTCAGTCAGAGATGGTTTTCCAGCTGGATTGGCCCATGCAGCCATACTCACATGAGACTTCCAGAGGGGAGAATCATCAAGGTTGAGCAGTTTTTTATCTGCATTGAGACCGGATACCAGGGTGGGGCTGTGGTCCAGGTTGGCGACATGTCCCTGACCTATCAGAGAGAGCGTAACTCGCATATACTCCTGCCAATCAGCTCCTATACCTTTGCTGAGTGAGAATTCGGGATCTGTGATGAGTCTCCAGGATTCTGTAACGCTCTTCTTCGGCCATGCGGTATCTGTTGGCCAAAGGTCCCAAATGTGTTTGCCCCAGGCATTCCAACCTTCTAAACAGACTACATCCCAGTCTCCATGGTAGAGGGTATTCTTGCCATTTATTACTATGACTGTCTCTGGATTGATTGTCTTTATCATTGAATAGAGAGCATCAAGTGACTCATAACCGAGTACGTCAGGGCTGAGCCAGTCAAACCAGAGAGCTTTGGGATGGTATCTACGCATGGCGTCCTCAACCATCAGGATACCACCGTTGGCACCACCGTGGTTATCTGCTACCAGGTTGCCCATATACATACCGAACTTGACACCGGCATCTTCAATAGCTGCTTTATATTTGCCGACAACATCACCAACGGGATTGTTGGGTTCATAGATCGAGGGCCAGCGGTATTTGTTGTCTCCATTGTTATATGAGATGATCATTCCGATCCCATAGTTTTGCTTCTTTAAAAGAGCTGCAAACTTGGGCAACTGGTCTTCAGCCAAGTTTTCCGGGCCGTGAATAAGGGCGACTAGTTTGTCGGTTTCATACCAACGGTTGGGGCGCTCATTTAGTTTGATGGAGAAGTCGGCTGTTGCTGATGCTCCTGAGGAGTCTTTAACCTGAACGCTGAAATTATAATCGCCGAGTTTGGCGGTGCTTGCGACTGTGCCGGTCACTGTTCCATCAGTCCCTACAGTAAGACCTGCAGGTAGTTTGCCTGAAACCAGAGACCATTTGTATGGTGCGTTGCCTCCCTGGGCAGAGAAGACAAATGATGAGGCTTGGAGCATATCCTGTGGGCCGTGCATCAGATGTCCCAGAAGCTCCTGGTCCACTTTCTTAACGGCATCGGCTTCCACATAAGGCCATTCTCTGAATGCAGCCGGCATATTAGCATTACCAGTGTCTGACATAGATTTTGAACTGATGGAAAGCTTGCCGTTTCCGCCGTTTGGACTGTATACAAGACCCGGGACCATATCCCCTTTAGAGTCGCTCAAACGTGCGTAGAATCCAAAGCGTCCATTCTCCTGGTTGGCAATTTTTAATAACAAGCTGTTCCAACCTGTTGTTAACTCTACTTTGGTCTTGAGAGTATCTCGATATGGACCGCTCTTCTCAGAAGAAATTACTAAGGCGCCATTCAACCACGCCTTTGCTTCGTTGTTTGCTCCAAGTCTCAATTCAACCATTTGGCTTGTAGGGCTGAAAACATAGACATGGGCATATGCAACTTTAGCTGCGATTGATTCTTCGCGTTTGATCTTAAAGTAGCTAAACAGGTCCTGATAGTTATCGTAGTTGCGGTTGAACAACCTGTCATCGAAATAGCGCCATGTTCCACCGGCAGTGTTAGCACCTTCCTGTGGGCGTATGTTGGATTCTGAGATGATGTCTTTATTGAAACCTGTATTTGCTGCATCGTTATCAAATGTTCCCAGCACAAGCCAGGTGTTTATGAATGCCCCATTTCCATATGGATTATAGCGGGCTTTGCTCTGCAGCCCGTAGGGACCCAGATCAATCATCGCCTCACCATCTTTTACACTGTCTACTGCATAGGAGCAGACAGGCAATAGGGAAGCGAGAGCAATGGTAAAAAAGAGTAGTTTTGTCTTCATCAATGCTTTACCTCATAAATGTGTGTACGTGCAAACTGTCTTCTATCCAGTGTACAACAAGTGCTGTAGTCTATACAATTTACTTCTTATATACCTCAAGCTCAGCAACACCCATCTGTCCTCCTGATTGGTCTGGACCATCCGGTTTGTAGCCTTTTACTCTGATATAACGGACATCAGTCACTGGAATCTTATATGTCTTCGCACCTCCGCTGGTGGGCGATTCGCGAGTGATGGATGTCCAGTTCTGCCCGTCTGCAGATATCAGCAGTTCATAATCCGTTGGAAAACATATCTTAGAGAATATGACTATAATTCTGCTTACTCTCTCTATTTGCTGCAAATCGACTTGATATGTCCAGGCATATTCCCAGGCACCTTGTGCAACCGTTGTGAGGTCATTGTCGTTGCCTTTAGAAGCATAAGCCGAGTTAGAGGAAGCCAGTAGCTCGTGAGTGCAGTCAAGGGACATCAGTTTAGCAGGCTTGCCACTTGCCAGATTTCCGGATTTCGGCTTTGGAATCGTGAGTTTTATGCTCCTATTGACAGGAAGAGTTTCCGGTAGAGCTTGAGCAAACTTTATGCTCAATATTGTGTCGACAGGATCTGCTGTTACACCAGCAAGGGATATGTTGAGTTTATTTCCCTTCTGAATATATTTCAAAGATTTTCCAGTATTCATCCACACGATAGATTGTACTTTGGCCTTGGGGAGATTGATGGATAAATGGTCAGTCTCAGGCATTCCTGTTTTGCCTTTGGGATTCTTCAACATGTGTATGTAGATTACATTTCGATCCACATTGATAGTATTGTATCCCCATTTAGCCTCAGCTAGGGGGCCGGGATTTACATTTGTATATGAAGTGTACAGTGGGATCAGACCCGCAGGACTTGCCCAGTCACCCATTTCACGATGCGCTTCCAGTATCACGGAGTCTGCCAGAGTTTTTATTGTCCCTTTTGGAGAGCCTGCAGTAGGGCTGTGATCCATGTTGGCAATACATCCCATTCCTATCAGAGAAACCTGAAGCCTTAGTATTTCCTGCCAATCCGGTATTCCTACTGTTGCTCCACTAAGACTTAACTCACCTGCAGGTGATGGATTCAACATTAGTCTCCATGTTTCAAGGGCATTATCTTTAGGCCAATCATAAGCCATGGGGAATTCATTAAGGTTATACTCGCCAGGCCAATATTCCCATATTTTGGAATAATTGCCATAACTCATGTCTTCAATACAGAGAATATCCCAGTCACCGTGTATTGGGTGCATCATACCATTGGCGACTATTACTGTGTTGGGGTTGTATGTTTTAATCATACTGTATATAGCATCAAGCGAAGGGTTGTTGTATCCTCCCCAATCAAACCAGAATGCTGCCGGATGATATTTCTTGATGGCATCTTCCAGCATAAGAATCAACTGGCTATAGCTGAACTGAGGACATCCAAACACGTTTCCGATATACATACCAAATTTTATATTGTTTGCTTCCAGTGCGGTCTTCAGTTTGCCATCGACATCGCCAAGCGGGTTATTTGGCTCAAACCTGGATGGCCATCGGAATGTAAAATCTCCATTTCCATAAGAAATTGGCATACCAATGCAGTAACCCTGGCGTTTCATTAACTTGGCCAGGCCGTCATAGTCACCATTTGGGGTATCTTCAGGAGAGTGAATGAGTGCAGTCAGTCTACCCTCTTCATACCACTTATTCGGCCTTTCCTTTACTGTCAGACACAGGCTTTTAGAAGCGGTGTTCCCTGCAGCGTCAGTGATTGTAGCAATAATGTTATAATCCCCTATACCAGCAATAGGTGATATTTTGCCAATGATTGTTCCACCAGGCATCAAACTCAGTCCCATTGGCAGTTTGCCTTTCGACAGGTTCCATTTGTATGGGGCTTTACCGCCTTGTGCATTGAATGAAAAATTGGAGGATTCCGGCCAGTATGGGTCATAGACTTTTGTCTCAGGCCATCTTTTACCAATAGTGTTTATATAGGGAGTGCGCATTCCGACATAAGGCCAACCACGGTATCCTACAGGCAAATTACCGGTCTTAATATCCTTAAGAGCGGTTGTAGATACTTTCAGTTTTCCATTTCCTCCGTTAACTGAGTATGTCAGACCAGGGATCGCGTTGCCGTTTGTATCAGAGATCCTGGCATAGAAACCAAAGAGTCCATCAGCCTGGTTAGCTGCTTTCAAGAGAAGCCTGTTCCATCCAGCGAGTAAATGCACTGGAACACGGACTGTATCTTTACCATAATATGGGATCAGGCTATCCCCTTCATTTGCACTATGCCAGAAACCTTTGTCAACCCATCCGGATGCAACTGGTGAGGTTCCGGAAGTAACCACCATACCATTTAGCCAGGCTTTATGCTCATAATCTACCAATAACCTGAGCTGGGCTTCATTTTCTTTAGGAGAGTAGATGTAGACATGCAAATATGCCATCTTTGAATCAGCTGATTCTCCCTGTTTTACGACATAATAGCTGAACAAGTCTTGATAATCATCATAATTGCGCGAGAATAGTCTGTCATCAAAATAGTTCCAGGTCTTCCCAGCTACCTGTTGTCCTATACCGGGCTTTACTGTTGATTCACCAATCAGATCTGTCTCATAACCTTCATTCCCGGCATTATCGAATGTGCCAAGAATCAACCAGGTATTGATAAACGGTGCATTACCCGTAGATGATGCTGCCTGAGAAACGATTGCAGGTGCGAAGATAAACAGGATTATTGCTAATATAGTTAAGCGTTTCATTTACGGCCTCTGTTGGATTCATGTTGTGGACGATAAAATAACGGGGCTTAGCATCAAACCTGCAAGCCCCGCCGTTATATTCAAATGGTCAAATGTGTATTATTCAGTGTCTCGAGCAATTGCCGGATTGATTGGCCAGGGGCTGCCATTTATCTTTGGCCAGTGCAGGTCGAAATCAATTTGAATAGGACCACTTGGACATGAACATATACCAACAAGATTAGTGCCTATTGTGCCAATACTCACGGTTTTTGCATGACAGTCAGCGAATATTACATTAATCTTGGAAGATGGTTCATTGTAACGATTGTCATGGAATCTCTTGTTCTCATATGTCATGACAACACTTGCCGGATAACCGAGTGCTGACTCTGAGAGCGGTGACGAACTACCACTCCATGATTGCGCTAGATTCCATCCACCAAACCATACTCTATACCAGTAGCTTGTAAAAGGAGAGCCTGCGACGTTGTTAACATTGGTGCTTGAGTCACTGGGACACTTGAATAGCTGGTAGTTCTTGATGTATGGTTGAAGCTGGGCAACATAAGTGTAGTTCTTATACCAGTTTCCACCATCAGATGCACCTTCACCACAGTATGGCTGTAACACATATCCGGGCCA
Organism: Abditibacteriota bacterium; assembly: GCA_942493375.1. Classification (GTDB taxonomy): domain Bacteria; phylum Armatimonadota; class UBA5829; order UBA5829; family UBA5829. The sequence goes on from OW818698.1 coordinate 4,566,014, forward strand.
GGTTGACTGATCTACGCATGGATAACAACCATCGTAGTCTTGCACATACATCGCAAATCCATTACCGATCTGTTTGAGATTGCTGACGCAGTTAGTCTGCCTTGCCTTTTCCCGAGCTTTTGCAAACACAGGGAACAGGATGGCTGCTAGAATTGCTATAATCGCTATAACTACGAGCAATTCAATTAGTGTGAAACCTTTTCTGTTGATGTTTTTCATACTCCACCTCACTTTAGTGATTATGTTTCAGCTGGTTAAAGTTATCACGTTATTTTAGCGATGCTGATGAATATTGAACCGTGTCCATCAATGTGTCGTGTTGGTTTACCCTACTGGATCCCCTCACCTCCAATCGACATTTTAGTATGGTTTCTTGCCTTGGGATATCTGAGTCGTTTATGCGGTTTTGCAGAAACTGCCAGGCAAGCAGACACATTTCTTCAAAAGGTTGAACTATGGTTGTAAGTGTCGGATTTATATACTCTGACATATCTATTCCATCACATCCCACCAGGGCAACATCATCAGGAATGTTTAAGCCGGCTTCCAGCAGTGCTTTATAAGCTCCTATAGCGGTTTGGTCGTTATAACAAAAAATAGCTTCAGGATGTTTTTGTTTTGCGAGATACTTTCTCATGCAATTATAAGCATCACGTGCTTGATTTGATGGATCACTATCGGTTTCGATTGATATAGATTCAGAAGCTAATCCTGCATCAGACATAGCTTTTATATAACAATTTCTTCTGATGTCTTCGATTGTCGTATTACCGGAAAGAAACGCAATATCTTTTCTTCCGGTATTTAGGAGGTGTTCCATCGCTGCTGAGGCACCTGCAGCAAGATCAAAGCTGACACAATCAGTCTTCGTTTCCAGCGTAGCTCCCAATGACACTATTGGTATCTGTATCAGATTGTCGATTTCGAGAGCACTATCTACGCTATCTGTACAATCGAATGCAATTATTCCATCAACAGGCCAGGAACATATATCAACTAAAGAGCGGTCTTTTCCGACCTCTACAACATGCACTTCATAATTGTCTTGTCTCAAAATCTGGCTAACGTCATTTATGATAGATGAGTAGTATGAAGGGTGCACTGCATAGACCCAAAGTGCGATACTACGCGTTTGGCCGGTTACAAGGGCCCTTGCCATCCTGTTTGGTGTGTAACCCATCTCCAGTGCTGTTTGCAGCACTTTCTGGCGGGTGCCTTCAGAAACCAGAGCACTCTCCCGGCCGTTCAATACTCTTGATATAGTCGTAGGAGAGAGTCCAAGTTTACTGGCGATATCTTTTATAGTAACCTGCATTTAATCCTCGATTTTGAAAATGGTAACGTATGCCGTCAAACATTACCATTTGCAGTATACCTCTGAAAATTCCATTGGTCAAGAGAAAATAGGAATTAATTTCAAAAATGTTTCAGGGAGAATTAGTGAGGTGCAAAGGTTCTGTTTCGGGTGCGATTACAAATCGCACCCGAACAGAGAATATATCTTTCGAACAAAAATATAAGGGTATATTCTTATTCGGTCAGGGCTTTAAGCAGTTCCAGCCTGGCAGCTCGGAACTCTTTTGGGTCCAGGGTGTAGTCAGTCATCGAACGGACTATCTTGTCGCAGATGGCTTTTGCTTTATCAGGGTGATCCTGGGCCAATGCGTGCAACATTTCAAAGTCTTCGATACCATCCCTCATAGCTTCAAAACGGATTGAACTCAACGGTCCCAGCTTACCTGGATACATAATATGGGAGTCTCCTGGAGGGAGATGGGTGCCGCCGCCCCAGTCCGGTTCAAGAAGGGTAAATGCATCCCCCTGCCAGTAATTCAATCCCCAGTGCAGGTATCCGGTGAAGTTATATTTGAAATTCATCCAGTGTATAAGCCTGGTTTTAAGCAGTGGATAGTCGATGAACCGGTTCATATACTTACCTTTGGGTGAAAGGCAAGTGTATATCCAGACTTCATCTCCAGCTTTCACGCGATCTTCGAAGAAAGCCGGGTTTCCATCAACTTCCTGAGGTTGAGGGACCCAGGTGTTGATATGCCCAATGATCTCTTTGCACATGCTGGCGTCGATGATCTTGAACTTGGGAGCGTATTCTCTTACATAAGTTGAAAGCTTGTTATAACTCTCGGCGTTAACAGTTATGGGTTCATCGCACAGGTGCTGTAGGTAGTTATCCAGCCATCCTTTTTCTTCCAGATGTGCCTGGAAGACAGGCAGGAACTTAGAGAGGAACACTTTTTCGGTTTCACTGCTGACTTTTACACCCGGGTCTGGTTCCCACGATCCGTCCGGGAGTGTAGTAGCCATGTGCGTAGCGTTGAAATCAGGAGCTTCCCACTCGCTCCTACCGCCGAAATGTCCACCCTCGATGGTCGTAAATCCTGCAAAGAAGAAAAGCTTGACCCAGCGGTCGAACTTGCTGAAGTCAAAGGTCATATTTCCGGAAGCGTCTTTCTTTGCAGTGATCAGCTCGCAGATCGGAGTGATGACCGTATTTTGCTTGTGTTCTGACATTATCCTGGCCCAGGATGCCAGCTTCTTCCAGAATGGTTCGCTCCACTTTTCAACATCGTGTGATTTAGCGATATTGTCTGTGCTGAACCAGTTGGTTACGAAGAGTGTTTGCTTGGATGGTACTTTGGCGTTGTGGACAGTAATGGATATCGGGACATCAATATGCTGTTTGTCGGCTGATATCCGGATGGTGCCATTGTAGGTACCGGTAGCTGTCCGTGGTGTAACGTGAGCGGTTATCCATATGATTTGGTTGATCCCACCCTTAAGTGACATCTTGTGGGCATCCGAAATGGGATCTGGGATATCTGCCGGGGCTTTGACAAGCAAATCCTCCGGTGGAGTCTCATTGGTACCGAGCGCAATAGGGACTGTTGTTACAAAATTGGCCCTTACTTTAGGTACGACTGGCACCCGTCCTTTTAGTTTTGATATCTTAACGGACAAGTTACCTATATCGTCTTTGGCTCTGATGACGATTTGTGCTGACTCATACTCATTTCTGGCAGAATCCAGCACAATGTTCTTTGCCCCCTCAGAAGGCGGGTTCTGGTTTGGCAGCACTTTTACCAGAGCATCTTCTACCCAATACTCGATCTCGTTATTTACAGGCATGGTACAGACTCCTTTTCCCGTAGTGGCTGCTACCAGCATCAATATTACAGGTAGCAAGAACGGACCAAATTTCATAAGGTTGCTCCTCGAAATTGGAGACAAAATGTTAATGCCGTTAGTTATGTAATAACTCCTGCAAGTCCCCACCACATTCCTTCAATAAATGTCACAAAAATTAGAGTTATTATTAGTAGATGCATTAGTTGGGTCATTTATAGTGTGAAAATGGCGTTTATTATACCACTCTAACAGCGCATACCTGTGGAATTCCCTGAATGGTGTCTGTATAGACCATCCAACGAGAATCAGCAGTGAAGTCAGCATCAACCCCATGTCCAGCTAATGGCGTGTATACAGTGTGGATGGTGGCCATTGGAAAATATCGGAGTCTTGGGTTGTCGAGTGATAATGAAGCCTGATATACGAAGTCGTGTCCTGCGGTACCTTCTCCTGATATCCAGTTACTGTCAGGTGAGGTGACTACATGAGAATGGTGGTGATTGACTGGATCAGAGAGATAAATTTCCTCCCCAGCCAGGTTTGAGAAGCCTATCTGAGTCTCCATAGGTGAATATTCTGCCCAGGGCAATACATAGCAAGTGGGATCACCTCTGCGGTCCTGGTATGTATAACCAATTAGCTGGGCATTGTGGGACCAGAACTCGTGAGTTATCATCTCCCCCTTCTCGGTCGGTCTGATTTTATGCAGACCAGTTCCATCTGTTCGCACTGACCAGATTCGCTGGGTCTCAAATTCAATATGGTCTCCACAAAATTTTAGAAGATTTGGATCAACTGGGGAGGTGTCTACATGATTAGCAGCTTCTCCCTGCCAGTCCATGAGTTTGGTAGTCTCCCCTGATTGAATATCATAAGCATATAATCTACCGTCTCGCTGTCTCTCGTGGAAATACTTCCAGAAATCTTTGATGTCCATGGAGTGAGGGGCTTTATATTTAGTGAAGTCTGATGTGTTCTCATTAAGTATTACAGTCTTGCCATCACAGGTTATATCATTGATGCTGCCGGAAATGGCTTCCGGTATTTCCACATCTAATACAGGCTCTCCATTTGGGAGGTCTATGTGCCATATCTGCCTGCCCTGTGTATACCACAGTCTGCCATCGGACTCTCTGAGCTTCAGGTATCCGCCAACCGTTACTGGCAGCTCATCGACCTGTCCGCTTTCAGGTTCGAACACTATCAGATTTCCCCTGGGATGCTCAGAATATGCCATCATTAATCCGCCGGGAATTCGCTTTGGCAGTCTGAAATAAGAAAGTCTGGTCCCTTTTACATTCTCAGTTATCTGTCGGACGGTTCGTCCAGTTTGCTCATCAATCCATTCTTTCAAAATAAGTCTCCATTATTAATGTCACTCGTTTTTGGTAAACAGAAAAATGTACTCATGTTTAAATACATAGTAACCACCGGCAAGTGAACGAAATCGCCATAGCTCCTTCTGCGTCCTCTTACCCAGGGTTTCCTCGAAATTCTTTACAACTATACTCTTCATCATAAACCCGCGGGAGGTGACAACCTGGCTGGTGAGGAATCCCAGGGGTATCCATTCCCCTTTGCTGAACTTGTCCCCAATGACCAAGCCCAGATATCTGCCGGGTTCAAGTAAATCCTTAACATTATCGACAGCCTTGCCCATCAGTTCAAGAAAAGCATCTACATCGGTAGCATTGGACATATCCCGGGGATCTTCGCTGAACTTTATAATGTCATAATAAGGCGGATGCATAATGACAAGCTGGACACTATCTGCTCCACGCTCCTTGAGTTCTTTGCGAATATCTGTATCCGTGCAGTCTCCAACAACTATCTCGCACTTTGTACTATAAGGATTGAGTTCTTCTGCCACCAGATGCGACGATGCTTCTGCGATTGATTCCTGAAGCTCAATACCCAGGCAGTTGCGTCCCAGGCGTTGACTCTCAATAAGTGTTGTTCCGCTTCCAGCAAATGTGTCCAGCACCCAGTCTCCTGGTTTTGTAAACCTGCGGATAAGTTGATTGGGAATCTGAGGGATAAAGTTCCCCCAGTAGCCCGCTGTATGAACTCCGGAGGTGTCTCTCTTATCCAGTACCCACAAACTATCGGTGATGATATCCGTATATTCTTTCCAGCGGTTGAGATTAATATCATTGAATCGATTGGTGCGAACTTTGGTCAAGCCCTTGACTAGTCGAGTCAGGTAATAGCGTGCCCTGACTGGAGTGCGGCTTTCGATGACCTGCTGGAGTTCCTTTATTATATATGAAGCTTCGGCAGGCAATTGTGCAGATTCTTCCTCAGAAATATTTTCAATATGACTAATTATTGCAGTGACTCCTTGACGAATTTTGTCGATGCCGTCAAGAGCTGACACTGAATTTATTGATTCCAGTATATCTGGTGTGGAAGAGCCATATTCTTCTGTTATGTGATCTTTACCTTGCATGCCTACTCCCATACATTAATAACGTTGCAAATACTATGTAATTTGACCTGTTGTTTTCTTAGTGGTACGCTGTTATCTATGATACAGTTTGAGCGCCACGAGAACAACCCTATACTTGCTCCCACATCCAATTGGTGGGAGTGTAAGAGCGTGTTTAACCCATCCGCGGTTTATGATGGTGAATATGTGCACATATTATACCGGGCGATTGGTGAAGACAATGTCTCGCGTTTAGGATACGCCCGTAGTAAAAACGGGTTCGATATCGACTTCCGCGGTGAGCTTCCGGTCTTTGAGCCGGATGAGGACTACTTGTCCACGGAACGAAGCGGAGTGGAAGATCCCAGGGCAGTTGAAATTGATGGTTGGTACTATATTACATATGTAGGGGCTTCTTTGTACCCTGCAAGTCATCCAAGGCCTGCGTTCAGTTTTGGAGCACCGTGGAAGACCAGAGTTTGCATAGCTCGAACTAAAGATTTTCAAACATTTGAGAGAACCGGTATTGCCTTGCCGGACCTTGATGACAAAGATGGTGTTTTATTCCCCGGTAAAGTAAACGGTAGATATGCCCTGATGCACAGGATATTTCCGGATGTATGGATATGCTTCTCCGATGATATGAAGACCTGGTATGACGATCAAGTTTTATTTGGATTAAGGCCAGGAAAGTGGGACTGTGACAGATTAGGAGCAGGCGCACCCCCGATTCTCACTGACCGTGGGTGGCTTGAACTTTATCATGCCGTAGATGAAAACAGGGTCTATCGTATGGGAGCAGTGCTTCTTGACCTGAACGACCCGACAAAGATAATCTCCAGACCGGATGAACCTTGTCTTTCCCCGGTCGAACCATATGAATTGAATGGGTTGGTTCCAAATGTGGTCTTTGGTTGTGGGGTTGTTGAGATCGAAGGACGTTATATAATGTACTATGGCGGCGCCGATAGTGTAGTAGGAGCCGCGAGTGTTGATAAACACCGGTTCCTCGCCGGATTATAAGGTGGATTCGTAAACCGGTTTTATTTAATCCACGAATCTGCTGTTAGGGAGCATTTGTTGAGTAAGAAATTATGGGGTGGCCGGTTTAATAAGGCTACTGACAAAACAGTCGAAGCTTTTACTGAATCGATTTCGTTCGACAGCAGGCTTCTAAAACATGACATTAAGGGCAGCATTGCGCATGCCAGGATGCTGGCCGCGTGCGGAATAATTCCTCAATCAGATACAGATGCAATTATTACCGGTCTGCAGGGAATCCTGGCTGATTATGAAGCCGGGCAGATAGAGTTTGATCCTTCCGCCGAAGATGTTCATATGAATGTTGAGAGCATACTCAAACAGCGAATAGGGGAACCTGCCGGTAGACTTCACACCGCTCGCAGCCGCAACGACCAGGTCGCGACCGACCTCAGACTTTTCCTCAAGGACGAGATTTCCAGCACTATCGGATGTATAACCAGGCTGCAGTCTGTGCTTGTGGAGCAGGCCGAAAAACATGTAAATACTATAATGCCGGGATATACCCATATGCAGCATGCTCAGCCAGTCAGTCTTGGGCATCATCTCATGGCGTGGTTTTCCATGCTCCAGAGAGATAAGGGACGGATGTCTGACTGCTTGAAGCGTATGGATGTGCTTCCTCTTGGTTCCGGAGCCCTTGCAGGGACTACATTCCCGATTGACCGGGAGATGGTAAGGGAAGACCTTGGCTTTGCATCTGTGTCTTCAAACAGTATGGATGCTGTCGGTGATAGAGATTTTGCTGCGGAGTTTATCTGGGCGGCTTCGATGTTGATGGTCCATCTCTCCAGGTTCAGCGAAGAAGTGGTGCTTTGGAACAGTTCTGAATTTAGTTTTGTGAAACTGGATGATTCTGTTACAACCGGCTCGTCAATTATGCCCCAAAAGAAGAATCCTGACGTAGCTGAACTGGTCCGGGGGAAGAGCGCGAGGGTCGTCGGTGACCTTATGGCAATCTTAACCTTGCAAAAAGGACTGCCTTTAGCTTACAATCGAGATTTACAGGAAGATAAAGAACCTGTCTTTGATGCTGTAGATACAGTGCAGGCATCACTTGAAGTTTTTGCGATTATGATGGCAACGGCAGAGTTCAACACAGTCCGTATGCGATCATCTGCTGGTGAAGCTTATTCAACTGCCACCGATCTGGCTGATCATCTGGTAAGAATGGGAGTTGCATTCAGGGATGCACATGCACAGGTTGGGTCTCTTGTAGGTTACTGCAGTAAAGAATGCAAAGAACTCTGTGATCTGACTCTGGGCGAAATACGTCAATATGCACCAAAATCAGCTGATAATATAATGGATTTATTGACAGTTGATGCAAGTGTTGAAGCCCGGACTGCCACTGGCGGCACGGCATCATCAAGTGTAATAAATCAAATATCCGATGCCAAAATGATCCTTGGTGATTTATATTAACTGAAATCTATGAAGCTATGTAAATGCTTTCAGGGCGAACGGATTCCCCACAATTGCTGTTTTTTGATATTGAATGCAACAACGTGTATATGATAAAGGTGGAGCGAATTGAGACTACTGGATAGGTTTGTCAACCGCACAGACTTCGTCGATTATGATGACTTTAAGAATAATCTGCAGATTACAACACCGAAGGATTTCAACTTTGCCTATGACGTAATGGATACATATGCAAAAATGGATCCTGACAAAAGGGCATTGGTCTGGTGTGATGATCGTGGGGGCGAACGGTCGTTCACCTTTGATGAATTGCGACGGTTGTCGAACAAGGCAGCCAATGTGTTTGTCAAGGCAGGAATCTGCAAAGGGGACAGAGTCCTCCTGATCTTACAGCGTCGATGGGAGTTCTGGGTGACTGTTCTGGCACTGCATAAGATAGGCGCAGTGGCAGTTCCTGGATCACATATGCTGACGGGTCGAGACCTGGTATATAGAAACAATGCAGCTCAGATTAAGATGACCCTCAGTGTTGCTGATCCAAGTATTATGGGACATGTGGACGACAGTTACGATCAGTCTCCAAGCCTGGAAGTAAGGGCCTGCACCGGAGGAACTCGTGATGAGTGGATGGACTTCGACCTGGAGATGGGGCTTGCGTCCGATGAGTTCGAGAGACCTGCGGATTATCCGTGCGATACCGATGACTTGATTCTTTTCTTTACCTCAGGCACAACCGGTATGCCCAAGATGGTGCTTCACGATCACAACTACCCGGTTGGGCACATCCTGACAGCAGCCTTCTGGCAGAATATTCAAGATGACGGACTTCACTTTACAGTAGCTGACTCCGGTTGGGCTAAGACAATGTGGGGCAAGTTTTATGGACAGTGGATATGCGGATCAGCTGTATTTGTCTATGACTACCACAATAAATTTGATCCAATTCATATGCTGGAGATGATTGAATCTCACAAGATCACGAGTTTCTGTGGACCTGCTACTGTTTACCGAATGATGCTCCGTGAGAATTATACAAAATACGATCTGTCCAGCTTGAAGCATCTGTGCGTAGCCGGGGAACCTCTGTATCCAGAAGTATTCAAGATAGTCAAAGACAGCCTGGGACTGATGTTGATGGAAGGTTTCGGACAGTCCGAGACCGCTGTTGCCGTTGCCAACTTCCCCTGGATGCTGCCAAAGCCCGGTTCAATGGGAAAACCATCCCCTGGTTATGATGTACGTCTGGTAGATGATGAAGGCAATGCCTGCGCACCTTATGAGCATGGCCATATTGTATTCAAGCGCCATGAAGCTGATCCTCCTGGAATGTTTAGAGGATATCTGACCCCTCAGGGCATACTTCAGTCGCCGTGGTGCGATGGATACTACTTCACCGGTGATGTTGCATATCTTGATGAAGACGGTTACTACTGGTATGTTGGTAGATCAGACGATACAATCAAGAGTTCCGGCTACAAGATTGGTCCTTTTGAAGTGGAAAGCGCACTCCAGGAGCATCCAGCTGTTCGAGAGTGTATGGTCAGAGGAGTTCCTGATGCTGTCCGTGGACAGGTTGTTAAAGCGACTATAGCTCTGCATGACGGTTTTGAGGAATCGGACGAACTTGTGGTGGAATTGCAGGAGCATGTAAAGAATATCACTGCTCCCTACAAGTACCCAAGAGTCATAGAGTTCGTCGAAGAAATGCCCAGAACCGCCAGCGGTAAAATCCACCGGTGTTTGGTGAAGGCAGCGGATTAAAACTGAACTAAATTAAACCTATTGGAAATGAACTACCTATTCCCCCTTGGAGAAGGGGTAGGGTGGATTGATCATACTTGCATAAGCTTCTTCAATCCCCCTAACCCCCTCCTCCAAGGGGGAATAGGGTTTGTGCTCTTTTCAAGGGTTTAATTGAGATGTTTGATGAAGTTGGATGCATAGAGCTTCATCCATTCCCCTTTCATCATTCATCCCTCATACTTCAGAATTTCCCTTCGATCCCGTAGTGCTCGCAATATCTCTCATATAATCCCTTTGCCTGCAGATAAGCAGAATTGGGGCTCATGAAGTGTGAGAATTCGAAGGTTATTGCTTTCTCTACCCCGGCTTTCTTTGCTGCATCAAGTTTCAAAAGCAGCTTCTCCCATTTAATGGGTAGGAACTTTATCGGCATATCACGGTCGAATGTTTCAGAGTTAGTCCAGCATCTCAAGCCATGTTTGTCAGCTAATGCCTGATTGATCGATAAGAACTCCGGTAGTTCAGCAAAATCTACATGCCCGTCCTGGAACGCTACTATGTCTACAACTCCCGATATCCCGGACATTATTTCGTTCCACTCTTTTTCGTGCTGAGCTGGCGTTATACCACCTTTGCATTCGATCTCATTGGAGAATGCCCATACTGCCTTGCAACCTTCGATGTATGGGGAGATCAAAACCGGGAGACCATTGGATATGTCTTTGCAGTGCTTTGCCATAGAAGCATAGATCTCGATTATACCAAGTACACTGCGGCTGACTTCCTGGGTCAGATACCAACCTTTGAATGCCGGATGATTGCCATATTTTGCCCAGACTTCATCAACTACGAGCTTGTTGATTTCAACTTCCTTCAGGTGTTCACCTTTATGCCAGAACTCCCCTGAGTCATACAGGCCAAAGTAGAAAGCCATCCCATACTTTTCGGAGAGATCCAGATACATCTGCACCAGGTCTACCGGTGGTATGAAACCGTTACGGTTGATTTCAAGAACTTTGGATGGATAGGTCATCCATCTCTTGTGTCCGCTTCTGATCAGGACAACAGTATCTATACCAATGGCTTTCATTGCCTGAAAATCTTTGTCCCAGTCTTTTAGTCCCCAGTTTTGAGCTGGAATGTCGTGGCTTATTTCATCCAGAAATGTCCCTGTAATTAACATTATCGCACCCCTTTTGATTAATACTACAGATGTTTGTGCAATGTGAGTTTACACCATGCTCAGTCAAGGAATCAAGCTGCAGACTGCCAGGTAACAGCTCAGTAATATGGGAACATTGTCATCATTCGTTCCTCAGGATGACAAATACCCGCAACTCCGAACTGCTGCACTGCCGGATGTTCGATACTTATCCCCTTGTTTATGACATTACCTTAAAGGTTGTTGAGTTCAAGTGCAGACTGCTAGAATTAGAGCACAATATTTAGTCCAACCAAAAAATCCAACTTTCAGCTACCGGGAGAATAGTCAAGATGAGATACATGAAATCAGCAATTATATCTGTTTATATGCTGTTAGTATTACTGCCTGTTATTTCCTTTGCATACAATCTTGGTGATAGAAATGCTCCAAGTATTCAAGTTGGGTTATTGCATTCAATCCCAGTTATCGATGGGGTAGCAGACGCTCAGGAGTGGAATGAAGCTTCCGTCACAAATACTTTCCATATACTTGGCTCAGAGAGCGTTCTCTTGCCGGCAGCAAAAGCATTTATCGGTTTTGATAAGAATGCCATTTATGTTGCAATCGTTTGTCCCTATGCGTTTGGTGAAAAACCGAAAGCTGAGAAGAGAAAACGTGATGGCGATCTATGGTTGGATGATGCATTTGAGGTTTTCATAGATCCGACCCACGGGCACAAAACGGCTTACCAGTTTGTGGTAAATGCAGCCAATTCGATTTCTGATTCAAGGGCTACTGATGCCACATGGAATGGTGAGTGGAAGGTAGCAACCTCTCAGGCTGCAGATTCCTGGAGTGCTGAGTTTCGCATTCCATTCGCTACACTCGGTGTCACCTCCCCTGAGTCTGCTACAACAATGGGATTGAATATATGCCTGGACAAGAAAGATAAGCTGACGGCTTTCTACTCCTGGGCTCCGTTTGTATCAGGAACATTCCACCAGCCGGGAATCCTGGGTCATCTTATTTTGGCGCCAAATGGTCCATCCATATCCGGACTGTTATTTAAAAAAGGCAACAACCTGGGCTTCGATATGCAGACACTCCTCCAGACACCTGGCATATCAGCAAGCCTCAAAGTAACGCGTAATGGTGTTTCAGTTGGAGAGTCAAGTAAGAGTCTGGGTGGTTCAGTCAGATTAACAGTTCCAATAACCGGAGGTGATAAACCGGAACCTGCAGATTATCGCTGGGAGATAAATGCTGGATCCTCAATTGGCGATCAACTCTACCACCACTCAGGCATACTTACTATCAGTCCTCCACTGGCAATCTCGCTCCGCAAGTTTTTTATTCAAGGTAAGTTGGCTATGGATGTAGATATGGCCGGTCTGATTGGTTCTGAACCTGCTGCAGTTCAGGTAAATATAACTGGAGACGATGGCAAACAAATCCTGTCTCAACGCTCTGATTCCATCGTAAAACGAAAATCGACTATATATTTTGATGTCTCTAAGCTGGCTGCCAAAGACTATAAAATAAATGCTAGTGTTATTGATGCTGGTGGCAATTCTATTGCTACAGCACAAACGTCTTTCGCTATTCCTCCTACACCCGTTTGGCTGAACTCCAAGGCAGGTATCAGCGATAAGGTCCTGGCACCATGGACTCCTCTCAAGACATCTATCTCAAAGGGAACTGTAAGCGTGTCACCGTGGGGAAGGACTTACACATTCGTAGGAACTCCTTTTCCATCAAATATCTCAACCCGAGGAGCCTCGATACTCAGCAGCCCTATGACACTAAAGTTGGTTGTTGATGGTAAACTGGTGACTTTCAAAGGACTTCTTCAAGTGGTCAAAGAGACCGGTAGCCAGGTTATTCTTTCCGGCACCGGAAAAGCCGGATCTCTCAGTGTTGAATTCAAAGATACCATAGACTTCGACGGCCATTCATTCGTCAATCTGAAACTTAGAGGCAGTTCGGATGTCACACTGAATAGTATGTCCATCGAAGCGCCGATTAAGAAACAGTATGCAAAATACCGGTATTTTTATCCTTCGACCAATTGGTCGTCCTCGGTTGCAGATGGGTACCTGCCTGCAAAGGGTTGGGAGCACGACTTTGTCCCTATGGTCTGGCTGGGTGATGAAGACAGGGGATTTGCACTATATACAACATCTGAGCAGAACTGGACAATGGACGGTAAGATCAAGCCTATGCAAGCAGTTCACAGCAGTAAGGATGTTGTCTCGCTCAGGTTCAATATCGTCTCTAAACCGATTGTTCTGACTGCGTCACAGGCTCAAAAGGGTCTGGATTATGAATTTGGGTTTGAAGCAACGCCTGTTCGTAAGCCGGATAAAGATGTGTGGGATTATAAAATAAATCATTCCGGGGACTATGGAATGGTTGACCAAATGGCCAATTCATCCACGACACTCTCCTACGAGTCCAGCAAGCTTTTCGAATCCAAAGAAGGCACTCTGGATTTGTGGGTAAGGATGAATTTCGACCCGGATGCACCTATTCTTGATCCAAACAACAAAGGCATTATGAACCATGACCTGCTGATCATCGGCAATATGGATGAGATGATTGACATGTATTGGAATGTAGACGACCACGGTATGCGCATCTTTGCTATGAAGAACCAGCAGTATGTATACATAAAAGGTGGACGCTGCGAATGGAAAAAGGGTGAAATGCATCATATTTCCATGACATGGGGTAAATCAATAAGGCTGTATGCTGATGGCAAGCTAATAGTTGAACAGGTGCAGCCGGTTCTTGCAATTGGCACAAAGCCAATGAGTACACTGCGAATCACAAGTACAAAGGGTGGTTTCGATATAGATGAACTGCGCATATCAGACATTATTCGGGACCCGGTTCTTCCATCGGCACCTTATGTAGAGGATTCGCACACTCTGCTACTCGACCATCTTGATGATGTGTCAAAAACAGGCTCCAGAATAACCACAATTCCAGAGAAAGGGCTCAGTTCGCTCCTTGATGAAGCCGCCGGGCTTACTCCAGGTAAATTCGGAAACTCGATTACTGTCAGCGGGAAGCAAATGCCTATGTTGGACTATTTGAAAGACCTGGGTGTCAAGACCATCGTATATCACGAAAAATGGACGGAATATCAGAACTCTACGGAGACTTCACGTCAGGATGAGCTCAAGAGACTAGTTAAAGCCTGCCACGCCCGGGGTATTCAACTGTTGCTCTACTTCGGTTATGAACTCTCCGACATCTCCCCTGAGTGGGATTTATACCATAATGATTGTCTAGTTTATCCTTTCTACAACAGTTACACCAGAGAACCAAAGCAGAAGGACTACATAGTCTGCTACAACAGCCGTTGGCCTGAATACCTTGCGGATGGAATCAGCAGGATGATAGATAAATACGATATCGATGGTGTATACCTGGATTCGACTGCTGTTGCCTGGGGATGTATTAACACCGACCACGGGTGCGGTTATGTGAAACCTGACGGCTCATTGGGTGTTACATATACGTTCAAAGGCACTCGGGATATGCTCAGGAGGCTTTATACGGTTGTTAAATCAAAGAAGCTAAATGGTCAGGTAAACCTGCATAATTCTTCGACTATGAATATCCCTGCTGTAGGTTGGGCTACCAGCAGCTGGGATGGAGAGCAGTTTACTCTAATGACTGAGCACGCCGATATCGAAAAGTTACTTCCCCTGGATGCATTCAGAACAGAGTTCATGGGCAGACAGTGGGGTGTACCATCGGAGTTACTCTGCTATGAAACCCCATTCACTACTCACGAAGCTCTGTCATTTACTTTGCTGCACGATGTCCTGGTCAGGGGTAGTGGGAAGGCTCTGCTGGAGGAGTCATCCCTCTGGAAGGCAATGGATAAGTTCGGTCGCAAGCAGGCACAGTTCCTCCCGTATTGGAATAATGCACAGTATGCAAAAGTGTCACCCGCGAAGAGTTATGCAACTCTTCATCTACAAACTGGAAAGCGGGTTATGTGCATAGTCTCAAACCTTAGCAAAGCATCCACTGATGTTAAGGTCAACTTGAATCTGCAGAAGATGAAACTTGGTTTAAAGGTTACTGCCAGAAATGCACTCACTGGTGAACAGATACAGATATACAATGGAAGTTTCAAGGTAAATCTTCAGTCCTATGATTATGCGCTGGTGTGGGTCGAGGAGAACAAGGCGCGGAAATAGTAGAATGGGTGGACATGGATGTTCAGGAATCATGGTCGAGTCATGGATCACTCGACCATCTGAAAGCAGGGGACGGCAGGCTGGAAGCCTGCACCACAATGACAAACTGATTCTGAAAGCTCAATAATGGCCCAAAGTCTGTCCCTTCATTCAAAACTAGGGTGACGTAGTTCTAGGATGGCTTGTTCTATTTCTTCGATACCTTCTGCTATGGTGTATTCGTTTGTTGGTAAGGCTTCAAGTGTGAACCTGGGGCAGATTTCGCAGGACTGCAGGGCATTGAAGAACTCCTGCCAGTGAGTGTCTCCCATACCGGGAAAACGGTGGGCGTCCTGTCCCTGGTGGCAGTCGTGCCAGTGAACTGCTATAAGCCTGCCGGAGAAGACTTTGATGTAGTCTACAGGGCTGTCAGAGCCGATCCCTGCATGACCTGTATCCAGGCACAGTCCGACAATGTCCGGATCTGTTCCATCGAGTAAAAACTTTATATCTTCAATAGAGGCCCCTATATGACCTGGTGTAAGGTTTTCAATTGCAATTTTTATTGAAACCTCACGAGCAGTATCAGACAGTTCAGAAATGCTCTGTCTTGCTGCTTGCAAGCGATCTTTCCCGGTCTCCTGGGGGCCTGGATGGAGAGCTACATGATAAGCCCCCAGTCTGGCTGATGCTCGAAATACATCCTGATGCCTGCGAATGGCTTTTTGTCGAATAGTAACATCCGGATTGGAAATATCCCATACGTGTGCACTTGGACGAGAAAAGCCTGAATGTACCGAACGAACCCTAATAGGTAAACGTGTCATCACATCCAGCACAGACTCAACCTGCGCGTCGTCGGACATATCAATATGTGTCCCGGGTGCATTGGAGTGAATCTCAACCAACTTTACTCCCTTTTGATCGAGACTCACGAGCACATCGGCGAGTGGATCTAATTCCCAGAAAAATGTAGCAAGCGCAACTTTATTCATATGGCCTTCTTAATTATCCAAAGTATCTATAGACCAGGATGAACTCTATTTTATTTACAATACTTGTAGAGCAAATGTGATTTTAAGTGTCTCAATGTAATAGACTAAGTCGAGTAGCTGGAATCTTGCAACGTATGGATGTACCCTTTCCCAGTTCACTCTCCAATTCGATCAGGCCATCGTGCGCATCTACTACATTCTTAATGATTCTAGTTCCAAGTCCTGTTCCCATCGGTTTGGTGCTGACAGCCTGATCTGTAAACAGCTTTTCTCTCACATGCTCAGGCATACCTGGACCTGTGTCTCTGCATTCAATAACCAAACAGTTGCCATCGGGGAACTCTCCGTCCGGATTGCAGCGTAGGTGCAATGTGACCGATGCCCCATCCGAACAAGCATCTATTGCATTGAATATCAAGTTGTACATGGCATTGTATATCTGCTTGGGGTCTACAATAGCTTTGGGTTCGTCACAGTCTGATTCCAGCAAGACTGTGACACCCTTCTTTTGGCCATGCACAGTTAACATACTGACAACCCGTTTTGCAATATTAAGTACATCCGTATGCTCGAAATTTGGTTTGGAGACTATTCCCTTGACTGCAGCAGAGATCTCCGCCATTCTTTGCTGGACAGCTTCACAGCTCTCTGTAATCATTTCAATCATCTCAGGATAGATATCGTGCAATTCGCACATTGCTTCAGCGACTGCCATAGCCTGTGGATCGCATGTCCCTGTTCCATTCATGCAGGATTCGAGCCTGGCGTAACAGTCATCAGCAATGATTTTAAGTGTGTCTGCGCCGGACATTGCCGGTGTAACCATGTTCTTGATGTCGTGGCTGATGTCTCCAATAAACTGAATCACCATCGCAAGCCTGGCTTTTTCATTAAGTTTGGCTGTTTCAATTGCGACAGCAATATGGGCAGCCATTATCTCAATCAATTTGACATCGTTTTCATTGAAGCCACCGCTGCGTTTGTTCAGTATCTGCATACTGCCGATTGGAGTCCTGTCCGGTGACTTTAGGGCCACAGTAACCATACTGACAGTAATATACCCAATATTCTCCCCAACACTCTTCAGGTGAGTCTGTTCCCTGCTGACGTCATCATACACACTGGTATTACCAGTCCTGAACGTTGCTCCGGCGAGACCCTGGTCCGGATCCAGTTCCATTCCGGTGAGTTCGCTCTCTTTAGGTCCGACAACGTATTCAAAGACCAGCTTCTTTTTGTCCGGATTGTAGAGTATTATTGAACCGGCATCTGCTTCAACAACATCCAGTGTCGTGTTCAGTGCCTGCTTTACCAGGTCTTTTACCTTGATAATACACCCCAGTTCGCATGCAATACGTAAGACTGCATCAAGCCTTCGACGTTGTTCATCCACCTCACGGATCAGACCTGCCAACTGGCCGTCAAGAACTGCCTGTGAAACCTCATTACTCATCCAAACAACCTCCCCCATTTCGGATACATATATGCTGCACTATACGGGCTAGACCGCATTATTCATGATTAACTGTATAAATACTCTGTATTTACACTTGGTATAAATACTCTGTATTTACACTCTCAGTTTTTGTC
Organism: Abditibacteriota bacterium; assembly: GCA_942493375.1. GTDB lineage: Bacteria > Armatimonadota > UBA5829 > UBA5829 > UBA5829. Next base: position 4,583,720 of record OW818698.1, read on the forward strand.
CCTACTGCCGGACAAAAGCGAAGCTTGGTGAATAAAGCGGGTTAGTTATTGTCCTTTCAACTCAGTAAGACTCGAATCAGTCAATTCGTATAATGTCTTCTTTCTGTCTCTGGCTCTTGCATAAATAGTGTAACGATCCATTCCTGTTTTCACATAACTTTGCAGCATCATATCCGAAAATGTGTTCAGTATTGCTTTGCTCTCTTTGTCTGACAACCTGAGCTCTTCAAGGGTCACCGGGTTCAAATATACTGGAATTCCCTGAATACCCACAGCCTCAATTGCACTTTGAAGTTTCCTCAATGCTTCCATACATGCGCCTCTACGTGCAAAGTCTACAGAGTTGTAACCCCATCCACCTGGGGCAAGACCGATCAACTGTAGAAGAGGATCACAAAATGCATTAAGCCTATATTCAGTATCCTGGAGAGTTCCTGGTTCTTTTTCATGGATACTCATAGAATTCAATTGCCCACCAACATAACTCAGGGCAGTTCCAGATGCTCTTCGGGGACGGAACATCTCATAATACTCAGAGTTAACTTCCTGTCCACCTGTTGATCTGACAAGACTATACCCGCTTTGGAAATCCACTACACCATTATGCACTTGTAGTCTTGTCTGGCGAGTATTTGGGTCATACGTAACCCTGAATCCTGTCCCTCTGGCAGCTGCAACGGATGTTGGTGAACAGACAGTCGCCAACGAACTTACACCAAAGAAACTCGATATACGTGCGGTTATGGTGCCGTAATTGACCATAAACGAACGATCTCTCTGTCCTCCTCTGGCGAAGTCCAGAACACGCACCACAAATTGAGTGTTAGGCTCCAGCTGAACTGCGCTGCCATCGCTAAAAACTAGTACAGCATAGGATGACGGTCCTGTGGTGACCATGTCACCGTCCAACAGTGCTGTATCACTGGCAACAGGTTCCCAACCAGGGATATCAGCTTTTTGTATTTGCACTTGTCCGCCATAACTGGCAATTCTGGCAGAAAATTCGAGACTTTCTCTACGGACTCCATCTAAAATCAGTACGATAGCAATAAAAAGAGCAACTTTTAACACCTTGCGGATCCAGTCAGGAAAAGCTCCCATAAGCCCCATTCGGTAATTGCTGTGCCGTTTCCTCTGCCGCTTAACCTCCTGTTCGTGACGGGCATTTGAGTCACGTACTGCCTTGAGCACTTGCTCTTCTGGTGTCAACGGTCTTTCATATTTCGGTTTCCTGGCCAAACTATTATCCTCCATAAGCCGCGTCTTTAACGCGGACTTCATATACTTCTACTGATTGCTCCCTGCCCTTAACGCTGACCGGTCCTCTATGCAGGAACTCGACCAGATTGTTCAAGTCTTCCTGAGCCTGGTATTTTACAGCATCGCTCACTATAATATCAGCTTTCAGGTCTTTAGTGACAGATTCCAATCTTGCTGACAGGTTAACGGTATCTCCAAGTGCAGTATACTGCATCCTTTTTTGTGCTCCTACGTTGCCAACTATGGCTTCGCCAGTGTGTATACCAATCCCCATTCTCAGTTTAGGCATTCCGGTTTCTTCCCATTGTCTGTTCAATACTGTAAGACGTGATTGCATATTGAGAGCACAGGATATGGCAGCAGCACTCTTATTATCTTCATCCGGGATAAACGGACCAAACAGTGCCATTACCGAGTCTCCGATAAACTTGTCCAGCACTCCACCGTTCTCTTCGACAGCTGCTGTCATCTCATCCAAATACACCCTCATCTGACTGACTACAAACTCCGGACTGTGATGTTCGCAGTATGGTGTGAAATCCCTTATGTCAGAAAATAGTATGGCGACTTCTCTGCGGGTACCTTCACGCTGAGCAATATCCGGGCGTCGTACAATCTGTTCGACAAGTTCAGGTGCTACATACATTGAGAAACTGTGTCTCAGACTGCGTTTCAATGCCTCTTCCTGAGCATATCTCTGCAGTGCCATCAACAGTGATGATGCAGCAAATCCTAGAATAACAGAAGACCATGACGGAACCAGTCTTCCTCCCCAAAACAGTATTTCCATTATGGAAATTAATGCTATGAGTCCGATTGCGGCTCCGATATTTGCCCTGGAAGATTGCAGACGTTCATACATCAGAATCGGCAGCACTATTGCAATAATGATCAACAACCATTGTAGTGCTCCAGGTAAAGGCCTGATTGGATTCAGATAGAGTAAATTGGCAACTATCTGTGCATTTAGTTCAACTCCACGCAGACCATTGTCCAATGGATTTGGGCGCACATCCGTTGTACCTGTTCCTGTCTCACCTATTATTATGATTTTGTCTTTGAAAGCCGAAGCAGGCAGTGCGAGAGCATCCACAAAACTTATTGTAGGCACCGGACTTCCAATTCTATTACTATACGACCCCCCTCTGGTGGCAATAGGTTCCATCATTATCTGTCCATTTACATGGGGAACAATTCTACCGGCCAGATCAAAGTGACCATCTTGCACAACCCTGTCAATTGGGGCATCTACAGCCATCGCTGAAAGAGTCAATGATATATTCGGAAATAAACCACCGTTGTAGGTCTGTTTGATAACAATTGGAGAGCGATAAACTCCATCAGAATCAGAATTAACAGTTGCCGATCCGATCTTTCTGGGATTGAATAGTTCCGAAAATGGTGGTTCTATCAACAAAGGATTTACAGTTTGGGAAATGATCCCTTTTGCTTTAGGTAACTGATTAAGCAGTGCTTCTCGAGTTCTCAATATTTCATTATCGACTGGAGGAGGCTGGGTCCACTCATAGCAAGGCAGCACCACGTTTTTGTAGGAACGAACGGCATTTGTAAGTGTCTTGTCGCCTGCAGAATCTCGGATATCTGGTTCTGTGAACAGGATATCTATTGCCACTGCCCTTGCTTCTCCCAGTTTACCTAGAAGTTCAGCATACCTTGATCTGGACCAGTATCTGAGCCTGCCAAAATGACGAACTGTGCTGTCGTCTATTGCTACAACAACGATATCCGAAGGAAAAGGAGTTGGTCTGACGCTTGCTTTGCGTATCCAGTGGGCATCTGTTATCCACGTGTTGAGTCCTTCGGAGACGCCAAAGAGACGTGCGAGTAGTAATACCAGCAATGCTCCTATTGCACTCCGATGCCAGGCAGACATAATAACCCCCACTAATCAGTAGTGCTGTAACTATTCGCCACTCAATACAATGCTTCCTGCATATCCCAGTTCCTAACTGATAAAAGCAGGAATAATATGTCTATATCTAGTATTAACCCCCAAGCGTAATGATGCTTTCTGATTCATCTATGAGATACAGATCACATACCTTGCAGCTTGAGCTGCTATTACCATAAGAGGTAAACACGATGCAAAATAGGCTAATAATACTGTTTGTTGCTGTAATCTTTTGTTTCATCTGCATGCCAATTGGAGCTGCAGGTGCTGACATTTTCTATGTCGCTGCAAATGGCAATGATTCCTGGTCGGGTAGTATAGCGACCACAAATGCTTCTCACAGTGATGGTCCACTTGCGTCACTTGGTGGCGCTCGAAATGCTGTCCGTAAGCTCAAACAGAATAATGGACTGACCTCTCCGGTGAGAATAATCGTCAAGAACGGTTTCTACCAACTGCGGGATACGTTTGTTTTGTTACCTGAGGATTCAGGCACAAAAGGATGTCCGGTTACCTATGAAGCAGCTAAAGGAGCCCATCCGATATTCAGCGGTGGACGTATAATCAAAGGTTGGAAACCTGCAGCTAATGGGCTTTGGACGGTTAGTATACCTGACGTCCAAGCCGATAAATGGTATTTTTCGCAGCTTTTCGTTAATGGTCGGCGTGCAATTCGCGCACGAACCCCCAATACCGGGTACTACAAGCTTTTAGGTTCACAACCGGCATCAAACGGAAGCACAACTGTATCGGATGCTAATGCTTTTATGTTCAAACCAGGTAATCTAAAACAATGGTCCAACATTAACGATATTAATCTGGTTGCCTGGCACGCGTGGGAAACTTCAAGGCTAAGAATCGCTTCTGTGGATACAACCCGCAATATCGTAAAGTTCACCGGAATCGCACGGATGAGTATGTTTCTGAACTTTGTACCGGAACCCGATTACTATGTAGAAAACTTCTTCGAAGCCCTGGATGCTCCTGGAGAATGGTATTTAAACGGCAAAACCGGAGTGCTCTACTACAAACCGTTTCCGGGTGAGAGTATTAAGACAGTAAAAGCAGTGGCTCCATATCTATCAAGGTTGGTTTCATACTCGGGTGAACCAGCAAATGGTCGATATGTTGAATATGTAAATATGAACGGACTTGCATTTGAGCACTCGGACTGGAGACTGGAACCTGAAGGACACGGAGATCCGCAGGCAGCTGTCTCTGTAGAAGCAGCAGTGCAGGGCGATGGTGTCCGGAACTGCGTAATCAGTCGATGCAAAGTAGCGCATGTCGGCACTTACGGGATCTGGTTGAAACGTGGTTGTATGGACAACCGGATCGAGTTTACCGAAGTTGCGGATACCGGGGCTGGCGGAATTCGAATAGGACAAGAAGGCATTACCCAGATTTCTCTTGAAAAAACTGCTGGTAATATACTTTACAGCTGCTACATCCATGGCGGAGGTAAGGTGTATCCCGGTGCAATAGGAGTATGGATCGGTCAAAGTCCTGGAAATACTATTTCCCATTGTGAAATTGCCGACCACAACTATACTGGTATCTCGATCGGTTGGACTTGGGGTTATGCAGCCAATGATACCGCCGGGACGACTACAGAATATAACCACATTCACCATCTTGGACAGGGACTCTTAACTGATATGGGGGCCATTTATAATCTAGGTGCTTCCCCGGGATCAAAAATTTCCAACAACCTGATACACGGTGTACTGGGCACTGGCATTTATCCCGATGAAGGTAGCGCACAGATATTGATTAATAACAATATCGCTTTCCGGACTCTTAACGGAGGTTTTGGTCTGCACTATGGGAAGGATAACACCGTCCGTAATAACATCTTTGCTATGAGTTTGCTCAATCAGGTAGTGCGGGGACGAAACGAAGCACACCGGGCATTTACCTTTGAGAATAACATTGTCTATTATGATCACGGCAATGCGATGGCTTCGGGCAATTTGGGTAAGTTTGATGATTTCGATAAGAACCTTTACTGGAACACATCAAAGAAGCCAGTCATTTTCCCTGGCGACCTTACTTTTTCAGAGTGGCAAGCGCAGGGACGGGATATCAATTCGATCGTAGCGGACCCGCTCTTTGTCGACCCAGCTCATGATAACTATTCTCTCAAACCAAGCTCTCCGGCATTCAAACTTGGATTCAAAGCTATCGATATGAGGCAGGTGGGTCTGGTGGGAGACAAGGATTGGGTTAGTCTTCCTAAACGTGATAAGCTCAAACCGGTTGTTCTAAGACTCCATAACGCTTCTCAGTTGAGTTCGATTGTTGATGAATTCGAATCTACACCTGTTGGCTTAAGAGCTAATCATTTTACTTCATATGGAGAAACCAATGCTGCAACCATTCGTGTAACTGATGAATTAGCGGCAGGCGGTAAACACAGTTTGAAATTCACTGATGCACCCGGGTTGGATTATCCGTTCAACCCTCACATGTTCGCTTCAATCAGTCTCAATGACTGCATTGCACATGTGAGTTTTGACCTGCGAATGGAACCTGGAGCACTATTCTGGCACGAATGGAGAGACAATGGTATCACCTACCATGCAGGCCCAAGTCTGAATGTGGATGCTGCAGGCAAGCTTTCAGCATCTAAACAGGACCTTCTTACCATACCGCTCAGTCAATGGGTCCATATAAATGTTATCTGTGGTTTAGGTAAAAAATCGACCGGTAAGTACATTGTAGAAGTCACACTTCCGGATGGACAAGTGAATCGCTTCAAGGATCTGCCCTGCGGCCCAAACTTTAGCATCTTTGAATGGGTAGGTTTCATCAGCACAGCCACCGACAAAGAAGTCTTCTACATAGACAATTTAAGGATAGAGAAGGTCGGAAAATAAAAGTATCTAAATTGTGGTGCAGGCTTCCAGCCTGCTAAAACCGGTTATAAGCATAACACCATTGCGAGGTGTGTAAAATGGATGTACTGAATGGAGAAGCATTAGTTTCTGCAATACGAAAGATCGCGGAAGAGTCTGAACCGCCATTAACCGCTGGTTCCTGTCTACTCAAACATAGTGGTGCAGCGCAGATTGTACAAGACGCTCTACTGTTCTTTGAAGGAAAAAGGTATGTACTTATTGCATGGTGCATAATGCCAAACCATGTTCATGTCGTTGTTCAACCAAACCTTGGATACGAGCTACAAAACATCCTGCATTCATGGAAATCATTCACCTCAAAAGAGATTAACCACCATATGGGATTACATGGATCTTTATGGGAACGTGAATCATTTGACCATTTGATTCGGAGTGAAGACCATATAGAACACTTTGTATATTATACGGAGCAGAATCCTGTTGTAGCTGGTTTTGTTAAGGAACCGAAAGATTGGAAATTTTCTAACAAGGGTGCGAATTTTCAAACATCGGGATATAATTTTGTTGACCCTAAGCAGCTACCGTTCGCAACTCCATATGATCGGAGAGAATTGCCACATCTGCAAAAGGAAGCCGGCATATATTTCGTCACATGGCGACTTTTGGATGCAGTAGAACTACACCATCAGTAAAGGCAGGCAAGATACCTGCATCACAATGGGGGAGCAGTCTGCTAATTGTGGTGCAGGCTTCTAGCCTGCCTTGCACGGGCAGTCGGTATAGATCTCTTAGGCAGTCAGTAATTGTTTGGCCCAATAAGGGCAGGCAAGATGCCTGCATCACAATGGGGGAACAATCAGCTAATTGTGGTGCAGGCTTCTAGCCTGCCTTGCAGGAGCAATCGGTATGGATCTCTTGGGCAGTCAGTAATTGTTTAGCCCAATAAGGGCAGGCAAGATGCCTGCATCACAATGGGGGAACAGTCTGCTAATTGTGGTGCGGGCTTCTAGCCTGCCTTGCACGAGCAATCGGTATGGATCTCTTGGGCAGTCAGTAATTGTTTGGCCCAATAACGGCAGGCAAGATGCCTGCATCACAATGGGGGAGCAGTCTGCTAATTGTGGTGCAGGCTTCTAGCCTGCCTTGCACGGGCAGTCGGTATAGATCTCTTAGGCAGTCAGTAATTGTTCGGACCAATAAAGGCAGGCAAGATGCCTGCATCACAATGGGGGAGCAGTCTGCTAATTGTGGTGCAGGCTTCTAGCCTGCCTTGCACGGGCAGTCGGTATAAATCTCTTAAGCAGTCAGTCAATTATCAGGCCCGACAAAGGCAGGCAAGATGCCTGCATCACAATGGGGGAGCAGTCTGCTAATTGTGGTGCAGGCTTCTAGCCTGCCTTGCACGAGCAATCGGTATGGATCTCTTAAGCAGTCAGTCAATTATCAGGCCCGACAAAGGCAGGCAAGATACCTGCATCACAATGGGGGAGCAGTCTGCTAATTGTGGTGCAGGCTTCTAGCCTGCCTTGCACGGGCAGTCGGTATAGATCTCTTAGGCAGTCAGTAATTGTTCGGACCAATAAAGGCAGGCAAGATGCCTGCATCACAATGGGGGAGCAGTCTGCTAATTGTGGTGCAGGCTTCTAGCCTGCCTTGCACGGGCAGTCGGTATAGATCTCTTAAGCAGTCAGTCAATTATCAGGCCCGACAAAGGCAGGCAAGATGCCTGCATCACAATGGGGGAGCAGTCTGCTAATTGTGGTGCAGGCTTCTAGCCTGCCTTGCACGAGCAGTCGGTATAGATCTCTTAAGTAGTCAGTCAATTATCAGGCCCGACAAAGGCAGGCAAGATGCCTGCATCACAATTAGGGAGCAGTCTGCTAATTGTGGTGCGGGCTTCTAGCCTGCTTTGCACGAGCAGTCGGTATAGATCTCTTAGGCAGTTAGTAATTGTTCGGCCCAATAAGGGCAGGCAAGATGCCTGCATCACAATTAGGGAGCAGTCTGTTAATTGTGATGCGGGCTTCTAGCCTGCCTTGCACGGGCAGTCGGTATAGATCTCTTAGGCAGTTAGTAATTGTTCGGCCCAATAAGGGCAGGCAAGATGCCTGCATCACAATTAGGAGCAGTCGGTATAAATCCCCTTACTAAAAGCAGGAAAATACACCTCATTACAAGTATTACACCTCAAGAGCAGAGCATTATTGCTGCCACTCTCCCCTTATATGAGGTGAATCCGATGCGTAACGTGCTGCGAATACTGTTAATTGTTGCATTCTTCTATTCGTTCTCAATTCCTTTAGTAGCCGCTGATGTATTTTATGTGTCTCCAAATGGCAATGATTCATGGTCGGGCAAGATTGCTTCTGCGACTACTGACCGAAGCGATGGACCTTTTGCATCTTTCGAGGGTGCACAAAAAGCCATTCGCCAATTGAAGACTAATAACGGATTGTCTTCACCTGTAAAGGTAATCATTAAAAACGGCGTCTATCAGTTGAATAAGCCAATCGCTTTCTCACCGGAGGATTCAGGCACAAAAGACTGTCCTATTACCTATGAAGCTGACAAAGGCGCACATCCGGTCTTCAGTGGTGGACGAGTAATTAAGGGCTGGAAATCTGCAGGCAATGGCCTGTGGACAGCACAGATCCCTGATGTTTCCGCCGGGAAGTGGAGTTTTTCTCAACTATTTGTCAATGGACGAAGAACTACCCGTGCACGAACCCCCAATACCGGATACTACAAGATGCGCGGATTTATGCCGGCGTTAACCGGAGGTCCTGTTGGATCAGAATCCTCTGCTTTGATTTTTAATAAAGGAGATATTAAGGAATGGTCCAATCCCAACGATATCAACGTGGTGATCTGGCATTTGTGGGAGACATCCAGGTTGCGGATTGCTTCAGTAGATACAGCCAACAATGCAGTCCGCTTCAATGGATACGCACAGCTGAATACTTTTCTGAACTATCTTCCTACTCCCAGCTACTATGTCGAAAACTTCTTCGAAGCACTGGATGCTCCGGGTGAATGGTTTCTGAATAACAAGACTGGTATGCTTTATTACAAACCTATGCCTGGTGAGGATATGAAGACCGCACAAATAGTAGCGCCATATCTGCCAAGGTTGATGAAACTGGCAGGTGACCCGGGCAACGGCCAGTATGTTGAATACATCAATATGAACGGTCTCGGCTTTGAGTATTCAGACTGGACTCTGGGACCTCTTGGTCATGGTGATGGTCAGGCGGCTGTCACCGTGGAGGCGACAATTCAGGCTGACGGTGTCCGGAATTGCTCCATAAGCCGCTGTAAAGTGGCACATATCGGGACATATGGCATCTGGCTTCGTTATGCTTGCATGGACAACCGGATCGAGTTCACAGAAGTAGCTGATACCGGCGCTGGAGGTGTTCGGATTGGGACGGAAGGTATTGTGCAGGTCGCAGCAGAAAAAACGTGCCGCAATACGGTCTATAGCTGCTACATACACGCCGGAGGCAAGGTTTATCCTGGTGCGATAGGAGTATGGATCGGTCAGAGTCCCGGTAACACCATATCTCACTGCGAGATTGCCGACCACAACTACACCGGTATCTCGATTGGCTGGACATGGGGATATACTGCATCTGATACTGCAGGCACAACCACAGAGTTTAACCACATCCACCACCTCGGCCAGGGCCTCTTGAATGACATGGGCGGTATCTATAACCTTGGCGCCTCTCCGGGCTCCAGGATATCGAACAATCTGATACACGATGTCTCAGGGGGTGGTATATATCCGGACGAAGGCAGCGCGCAGCTGCTTATCAATAACAATGTTGCTTACAGGACTCTCAACGGGGGGTTCTCGCTGCACTACGGCAAGGATAATATGGTCCGCAACAATATATTTGCTATGAGCTTCCTGCATCAGGTGATGAGATACCGAAATGAAGAGCACCGTGCGATCACTTTCGAGAATAACATCGTCTACTACGATCACGGGGATGTGATGGGTTCAGGCACACTCGGCAAATACGATGATTTTGATAAGAACCTTTACTGGAATACTTCAAAGAAACCGGTCATGTTTCCGGGTAATCTCACTTTTAAAGAGTGGAAAGCGCTCGGAAGGGACACTAATACCCTTATTGCTGATCCAATGTTTGTTGACCCGAAACGCGACAACTATACTCTTAAACCTGGTTCACCAGCATTCAAGCTCGGGTTCCAACCGATTGATATCAGCCAATCCGGTCTGGTGGGAGATAAAGACTGGGTCAATCTGCCAAAGCGTGACAAGCTAAAACGTCTTATCGTAAAAACTGACAATAAGCCTGTGGAGTTATTGGTTGACGATGACTTTGAATCCTCATTGGTCGGATTGAGGGCGTTTAATACAGCAACTCTGGGTGAAACTGCTGCTGCAACCATCCGTGTGACTGATGAAGTAGCTGCATCAGGCAAGCACAGCCTCAAGTTCGTTGATGCACCCGGACTAGACTACTACTTCAATCCTCATATTTTCTATCAACCAAGGTTTACCAATTGCATCGCACGCGTGAGTTTCGATTTACGGATAGAACCCGGCGCAATATTCTGGCACGAGTGGAGAGATGACGTCATCCCTTATAACACAGGCCCCAGCATGGGTGTCGACGCTTCAGGCGAACTCACTGCTTCCGAGCAAAAGCTGCTTACTTTGCCGCACAGCCAATGGGTCCATTTTGTCATTACCTGTGGACTGGGGAAAAAACTGACCCACAAATATACGCTCGAGATTACGCTGCCAGGCGAAAAAGCCCGCCGCTTCGATAACTTACCTTGTAGCCAGAAGTTTGAGCGCTTTGACTACGCAGGCTTCATAAGCACAGCCAAAGACAAGGAAGTCTTCTACATAGACAATCTCAAGATTGAGAAGGTGGGGAAATAGGAGTCATGAGACCTATGTCATTCTGAGTGCAACGAAGAATCTCTACTGCAAAAGCAGATTCTTCGCTACTCTCAGAATGACAATGAAAGCAGATTCTTCGCTACTCTCAGAATGACATGGTTTTTTAGAACTTACTTTCGTCCAGCCTAAAGTTAATAGCCCCGCCTACTGGAGCTCTGGTTATTACCCAGAGATCTCCGGGCTTGTATTCCAGCAGGTAGGGGTAGGATATCTGGCCTTCTGTGTTTCTTGCTACAACTACCGGGGTTGTCCAGGTCTTGCATTCATCGCTTGAGAAGGCTATTGAAAGCTCATTTCGCTGCCAGCTTGCAGCGTTTTCGGCTAAATCATTGCCTGTTTCCGATCTTTCTATTTCAAACTGACCTTCCGGATACAGCCTGTTCCAAATCAAAGCAATTCTACCGCTCGATAATCTCAGCAGGTGCCCCGGGGAACTGCTGGCATCGATGTTGCCGCGCTCCATTGTTCTCCAGTATTTGCCATCGTCTGAATAGGCATTCCAGAATACATCAAGATTCGTGCGGATCAACATATGCAGTTTGCCGGATTTTAATTCGACAAAAGTAGGTTCCATCGCTCCATCATGATGTCCGCGCCCACCCATATCCAGATGGTTTCCGCGCTGCCATGTGAGCCCGTCATCGTCGCTTACACAGGTAAAGCAAATATGCCTGCCCTGTGAATAGATCATATCCATAACAGTTGCAACTATACGGCCATTTGAAAGCTGCTTGATATCTATCAGGGCCCCGCACCAACCGTCTACAAGCTGCACAAATCCATCCCACGTTTTCCCACCGTCCGTGCTCCGGCAAGCCCAAACATTCAGTCTGGTATTGTCACTCGGACGTTTTGTTTCGGAGTTCCAGTCAAAAACCATATTAGCCATATCTTCATACAGCATTACAATAACGCCGGATTTTGCCTGCATGATAATAGCAGTCTCAGCTAACCAGTGAGGAGACGTGGTTGGCGCCAACGGCACCTCGGCTGGCTCTGTCCAGTTGTAACCGCCATCAGAACTTGTTGTTATGCAAGGAGTCCAGATTTCTTTGCCATCTTTGTCCTCTGATCTGATGGAACTCAAAGTCATCAACGCCCCATCATTCAGTTGAGTTATCCAGGAGTTCTTGTCGAACGGCAGCCAGGAACAATTCGGGTGCAGTGTTACGGTTTCATTACCAGTATATTCAGCCATTGTTTTCTCCAGGTTTCTCAAGAATTAGTTTTTATAGAGAAATCTTCCAGCTCTCTGACTTCACTGTCATTAAGCCCAAGTGTTTTGTAGACTTCTATCCAGCGTTCGCGGTGGCTCTGGTGCATTAGAATGGGTTTAAAACTCAGATTCAGATATGTCTTTATCGCCGGCAGTCGGAAATCGTCTGTGTTTAGGAATGAACTGGCACATCCTTCTTCATGAAACTTGCGCAATACTGCCAGGCTCACCCAGTATCCCAACTTTTTGCCCAAATGTCCGGTACAGACACCCACATAATGGACATATCCTACTGTGGGATCGAAACCACCTCTGTCACGATATGCTCCTGCAGTGGCACACGGCAATCCATCGGGTCCACAGACAAAGAACAGCCTATCCGGTTGGAATGCTGGATGCTCTATCATCTCTTTATGGAACCCTTCTAATGTGTGTTCCCCTCCGAAGCTTTCGTCCAATATTCTAACCCAGTGGGCTCCATCACCTTCTACATAAGTGCGGAGTGTATAACCCTCTGGCAAGATGATTTCCGGTAGGTTCTCCAGATTCTTGCGTTTCATACAAAGCTGTGGTTGTGGTGTGGTTTGCTGTTCCAATACTATTCACCTGCTATATTAGCCCGCATTATTCATGACTGACGGTGTAATTGCATAGCATTTACACTCGGTGTAATTGCTATGCATTTACACTCTCAGCTTTTGCCCCTGCTGCCGGGCAAAAGCGAATTTTGGTGAATAAAGCGGGTTTGATATACGGGTCAAATACTCCAACTGTGCACGGAACTCCTTCCGTCTTTTTTCGGTAGTATACTATGTATGTTACAATAGAAGAAATTACTCTCCTACTCTTTTTGAGGTGTTAGTTCAAGCAATGCCTGATATTGAGATCCCTGCTGTCAAAGAAAAGAAACCGCTTATTATACGGATCCTCACCAGCATATTCTATATCGTTATCGTTATAGGTCTATTTGCCGGGATTCTGATCGGAACTGACTGGCTGTTTAAAATTGCAATCGAGCCGGCAACAAAGACGCTTGTCTATAACTGGCTGGGATTTGCCAGGTACAGTCCCAGAGGTATGGCGCTCAGTTTCTTCATAGCCATCCTCACAAAAGTATTGCTTCTGCTGACAGCTCTGATCTTTCTTGTAGGATATATTCGCACCTATTTCAGCCCTGAACGTACTAGAGCTTTACTGACAGGCAAACATGAGTTCGTCGGTAACATATTGGCTGCCTTGTTGGGCATTGTGACCCCATTCTGCACGTGTTCTGCTATTGCCCTGTTCCTGGGATTTATCGAAGCAGGCATTCCACTTGGAGTTACACTCTCTTTCCTGATATCTGCTCCAATGATCAATGAACTAGCGATAGGGTTATTAGCCAGTTCATTCGGCTGGCAGATAGCAGGTATGTATATTGGGTGCGGACTTGTAATAGCTATCGTAGCTGGCTGGATAGTAGGCAGGTTTAATTCTAGAAATCTGGTTGAGGACTGGGTGTATGAGATACAGATCGGCAAATCAACCGGACCAATAGACAATCTGAGCTTTTTGGAACGTCTTCAGAGTTCGCGAGACAACCTGAAAGACATAATGGGCAGGATTTGGCCGTTTGTCACCATTGGAATTGCCATAGCAGGAGCAATATATGGTGGTGTACCCGGTGAAGCATTTGCATCCCTTCTTGGTGGAGACAAATGGTACAGTGTTCCTATCGCTGTTTTGATAGGGGTCCCTATGTATGGTAACGCCGGAGGAGCAGTGCCTATTATGCAGGTCCTACTGCAGAAGGGCGCTGCGATGGGTACTGCACTTGCATTTGTAATGGCAATGACCGGACTTTCTCTCCCGGAGATGATAGTCCTCCGCAAAGTCCTAAAGCTCAAGATGATCCTGATCTTCGTTGGAGTTGTCACGGTTGGAATTATAATAGTGGGATATCTGTTCAACTATATTCTGAGATAGCAAACATGTCATCCTGAGCGTAGCGAAGGATCTGCTGTATCTGTTTTTGCAAAACAAGAGCAAATGCAGCGCATATGCCGAGATTCTTCATTGCATTCAGAATGACAAGAGTACCTTTGTATTGATTGCAGCTTGACGGTTAGTCACGCTTATTGTACACTTTGAACGCGCACGGAAGTGATGTGCGAGACATATATATCGGGCTGTATGAGCCCTACCGGAGTATCCAGATGAACACGGAACTACTTGCCTGTCGAAGACTGACAGTTGGAATAGTCTTTCAAGCTATGCCACTTGAACATGCTCAAGTGAATCGGATATATGCTGATGTTACCGAACGTTTTCCATACCAGCAGATGCAGCATCTACCTGATGGAGGGCGCATGTCCAATGCAACAGGGGATTTCTTTATACAGACTACCCGAATGCAGGTCAATGAAAATATCGACTATTTTCATGCGACCAAGGACAAGACCATAGACTTGTTTAACATCGCACAGGCTCGTATGAATGTCCCGCAGTTCACCAACTTCGGGGTGAAGCTGACTGCATCTCTACCAGCTGAGGGCAAAGATGCTGCTGCAGCTGTAGAACGCAGCGTATTCAAGTCAGTCCGCGGATCCCTTGACAAGCTGGGCACCGACCGCAAAGGCGTTGGATTGAGGGTTGTAATACATAAAGAGGGTATTTATGAAGTCAAGATTGAGCCATTGTTCTCGGACATGACCCAGATATACATAGACCTCGACGTCCAATATCCTCAGCCGTTTACAGAGATCAAAAGCATCGAATCCAAGCTGGGAGCAGCATACGACTTCCTGTTTGGTGAAATAAGATCATTCATAGAAGATATATAACCTGCATTATTCGCCAACCACGAATAATGCGATTAAATCGTAGGGGCGACCCTCAGCGGTCGCCCGTAACACGGGAATGTTTCGGCGGGAAGCCGCTGAGGGCTTCCCCTACGGGTGATTATTCCGCTTCCATCCTCAGGAAATCCATCACTCCATACTGTCCAGGTTCTGCATAGAAATAGTCGGAGTCGTTTATTGTTTTCATTCCCCATCCTAATGGATAGAACCGCACTTCCAGTTCTCTCATGCCACCTGTCCCGAATGCCTTTCTAAGATCGACTGCATGGTAGATGAACTCCCCTCCGAATGTTTCATTCATCAGTGCCTGCATTTCACCGTTGGCTGTGTCGATGACTTTCACGGCGTAGGAGGCAGGTACTGTTCCTTTTTTCTGTCTCCAGGTCAGGAACGGAAATTTATCCAAATCTACTTTGATGCGTGCGGTAATATGTGCCCAGTCGGGTTTCTGTTTGAATACAAACATTGTATCTGTGCCGGATGTTGCCAGAACAAGGTATTCGGAGTTCTTCTTTGCAGTGGCATCCATATATCCTATGATTGTTGGGGTTAATGCTATATAATTCTCAGTGTTCGTTTGCT
Source organism: Abditibacteriota bacterium (assembly GCA_942493375.1). Classification (GTDB taxonomy): domain Bacteria; phylum Armatimonadota; class UBA5829; order UBA5829; family UBA5829. Next base: position 4,599,333 of record OW818698.1, read on the forward strand.
GCTTATGGGTACCATCTACTCCATCGGTCATATCCGGCTCAGCCTTTAGCTTCCATTCAGCCAGGTCTCGTTTCACAGCTTCTTTGGTCTCTTTATCGGTCAGGATCTTCTTGGTGCTGGGCGCTTTTTTTGCAATCGGTTTACGAAGTCCGGCCGGCAGGTCCTCAAGTAGTTCGCCTGTGCAGTCCTCCACTTTATAACAGAGCATTTTTGGACTGGTGTTGATAAAATAGTTGTTCAGGTCTATCTTCTTGTCCAACATAACAGGTTGACCACCCACAAACTGGCATCTTGAGAAGATTATATTATTGGGGATTTCCTTGCATAACACCGCACCGTTAGCATTGTAGCTGGCATTAGCTGATATAAGGCAGTCATCAAATATTACAGTGTTACCGAGTGTGTTTTCTGCATACTTGGTGAAGTTATAGACCGTAGTGAAACCACCACCCTCACCTCCAAATCTGCACTGCTTGAGTGTCAGGTTGCTGCCATAATTATCGATCCACCTGAGACCAGCCGCACCAGTCAATGGTACTCCACACAGGTTTTCAATTGTCAGTCTCCCTCCCCTGTGCTCTATTGCTGCTTTATCCCTCACCCGGTTATCGGTAGTTATCCAGCAATCGCGCATGGATGCCTGGTCGCTGCGTTTGTTAAACCAGGTCTGAGCATTCTGTACGAACTCACAGTCTTTTATATCTACTTTGGTTGAAAGGACATCCGTGTAAACTGCGAATCCTGATGCATTGTAGAACCGGCAGTGGTCGATGACTATCTGCCCAGTGTCCAGGTTCGGATTGTGGAACTCTATCTGGTTCTTCCCACCCATAAATGTTATATTCTGTATTGTATACTGCCATGCATAACCAGAGGTCAGAATATTCTTATCCGGGTTGGTCTGCAGCAATGTAGCCTGATATTCCCCACGGACACAGAACCCACCCATGCCTATCTCATCACTGATCTTATACACTCCACCCGGGAAGACTACGCTTGGTCCTCCGGTAAAGTAGACACCAAGTGTGGACTGTTGACTGAATGACGCACTCTGAGCTGCAGTAAATGCTGACTTAATAGCTTCAGTATCGTCAGTGCTGCCGTCCCCTTTAGCCCCATAATCTCTGACATTAAATATGCCGTTTTGCGTATCAGCAAACGCTGGTAGAAGGCACAGGCATACAATAAGTGATGATATAAGTAGAACAAGAACAGACCTGATCATAGGGTTCCTCCGAAGTATTTAACTTGGAGTTTAGTTACACTGATGAGGCGCTTAGTCCTTCATGAAATGAGGCTATTGATATGTGTCGAGAAGTTTGCCGAGGTCGGGATTGGGGTCTTTTACTTGTCTTGTGACAGTCCGTGTTTCACCCCCTGCAACATATGTTTTTCCACATTCCGGGCATATACCACCTGTGAGGGTTACCGTTTGAGAGACTACTTCACGCCCTTCACTGGAAGCTTTTGACCTTTCGCGAGATACATGCTCACCTTCATGCCCGGATACAGCTGCTGCTGAAGCTTCCGGAGATACATTAGTAGGGGTTTGAAAAGACACACCGGGATCGTCGGAAACGTCCTGATATTTTCGAGACTGACACGTCTGACATTTCGAATTATTTAGTTTCTGAGCAGATTCCGCCTTGGCTGAGTTCTGAGCAGAGTCCGTTTTGACCGAGTTTAGTGCAGAATCAGCTTTGGCCAGAGCCTGTGCGCTTGCCTCTGAGTCAGATGAACGATTGTTTCTGACTGATAAATACCCGTATTCTTTTGCAGATGACCCACTGACCGGAGATATCATATTAAGGATGCCTGTAAAACAAGTATGCAAGACATAGAATAATCTAGTCATGTATTTGTTCCACAATAGCCAGTTACATATGCACTAGGGATGCATTATTCTGTATTTAGTTATATGGTTTTACTAGTCAATGAATTCAACCTGGGGTAAATCCTTGAAATGAGCATCACTGGTTAATACAGCTGCCCCAGTCATCAGGGCCGTGGCATATATTATTGCATCAGCCATTGCCAGTTTATGCTCAATGCTGACTCTTGCCGCAAAGACAGCCATTGACTGATCGAGTTGCACCACCTGGCATTTAGTCATTTGAGCAACAGCCATTGCTGCAGCCTGGCGATTTATCTGTTGTTCGATCTTTTTACTGACCTCGTAGATGATGATTGAAGGACAGATTATTTCCGATTGGTTGAGTATATGGCGTTTATAACCGATTGCCAGTGAGTCACCTTTGAAATAAGCAATCCATCCTACAGAATCGATTATCTTCAAAGCCATCTCTATATCTGCCTTTCGGTTTCGTCCCGAATACCGTCAAGTGTGAGATCCGGAAACATACCTTCCATTTCAGATATATCGCAATCTGGAACTATTTCAATCACGTTTCCCATCGGAATCACCGATACAGTCTGACCTTTATGTATTCCAATTGCTTCACGGACTTCAAGTGGAATTACTATCTGATACTTACTGGAAACCTTGACTTGAGCCATATGTAACCTCCGTTCAACGAAATGCTTATCGATACTCCAGTATCCCAATTACCTTCGGAGTTGTCAATAAAAATGGAATACAAGACGTTGAGGAAGAATTGCATTTCTGCAGATTGATGACGAAAAAAAGATTGGGCTGGAACTAACATCCAACCCAATCCCAATTAACAACTAACCCGCATTATTCACTAAGCTTCGCTTTTGTCCGGCAGTAGGGACAAAAGCTGAGTTGATCATGAATAATGCGGGCTAAACTATTTGATGTACTCTAGAACAAACAAGTTACAGAATCTGCAAGCAGTTTGTGTCCTGCGTTGTTGGGGTGGTTGATTCCATTTACGTTAAGTGTGCAGAATGGAATTCCCTGGTACTGCAGGTGCTCCCAGCGTATGGATGAATCAGCAATCGCTACACCCTTGTTGGCTGCAGCAAATTCTTTTGCGAACTTATCATACCATCTGACGGAAGCTTTATACTTTTCGCCAAATGTATTAGAGTCGAACCAGGTGAAAGCAGGGGTCATTATGATCCATTCGATCCCCTGGGCATCAAACATGTCTTTGATCTGTTTATAGTTAGCACCTGTTCCAATGGGGTCTCCACCGGGATAGGTATCATTTACGAATTCCATGACAACCAGATCAGGCTTCTTATCCAGGACGTGCTCTTTCATATTGAACTCTTGTCCAATCGGTGTCTGCAGGAATGATGCAGTGCCACGTCCGCCCCATGCAGTGGTATCGAGTTCGATTTTAGCATCCGGGAACTTTGCACAAAGATCTCTGTAGAAAACTTTCTGCCAGACAAATGTTTCATAGTCTGTGACAGATCCGCCGGTAGTTACGCTGTCTCCCCATGCAAGAATCTTCAGTGGTTCATGGTTCTGTATCTTAGCCCAGGTCTTAGGAAGCAGTTTGGAAGCAACAGAAGCGCCTTTGGGCTGTGGGAACTTCAATTCCGAGATAATATACAGGTTCTCATCTGTAAGCTGTGTGGCAGCCTTGCGGGTGAATATATTGACTACCGGATATGTCTTTTTAGGAAGTGTCGGAGGAACCGGCAGTTGAATCTCTGGTTTACCTTTGTAGTATACGAGTTTGCCAAGTGAGTTAACGGCGACGGTATCAATTCTCAATAGATAGTGATCGTAGTCTACATAGACTGTCTGGGCAGGATCTATGCTTGAACCTTCAGCCAGCCTACCGAAGAATCCCCATTCTCCAGCAACTCCGTAGTCTTTATCTTTGACAAAGATCTTCTTGCCTTCTTTGTCACCTTTGACTACTACAGACTCAGCGACCAGAGTGTCCTTGGCTCCTGTCATTGTGTTGTCTATACTTCGGAATCTGCCACCCTGATTCCAGAAAGCCCCTGCAGGATTAAAACCGGGGAGACCTGCATACTCTTCGTTTCTCTCCTGAACGAAAGTAGGAGAATCAACAGCAATAACCTGCTTTTTGATCACGATTGGTTTAGGGGATAAGGTGTATGTTCCTGCTACTTGAATAGAGAAGTCATTGACGACTTTGACATTCAATTTAGGTGCACTGGATGCCACAGAAATTCCTCCCATAAGTAGAATAATAGATGCCAATAGAATACGCATGCATTGCTCCTGTAATTTGTTGGCTTCGTGCATCAATATAACCGCACGATATCAGCCGAATTACACGTATTATAACACAAGCATTACCGGGCTCGTTAACAGATGGCAGGCATGTCATTCTGAACGCAGTGAAGAATCTGTCATCCTGAAGAATGAAGGATCTGCTTTTCAAACAATGCACTACCCAAAAGCAGATTCTTCACTGCGTTCAGAATGACAATGACCGGTTACGGTTATTATTTCGGTGACAACACCACTCTGTATACTTCCCCGAAATCGGCTCTGTCTTTGGCCAGCAGCCTGAATGTGAATGTAGTCTCTGTTTGAATCCCCTTGGTGATCAGGAATTTACTTACTAATGTGTCTCCCAGATATGGAGTATCCAGCTTTATTGGGACTTCCACCCGCTGATCACCTGACGTGGCAACCAGGTAGACTCCTCCAACACCTCCCGCTGATTTTGGAGACAACCAGCTTGCTTCGCCGATATTTCCAAGTGATGCTTCAACATAAACCGCTTTCCCTGCGCCAACTATCATGCGTCCGTCATTAGCAACAGGCTTACCGTTTACCCGCAGGTAATTGAACTCGGAATTAAGGTATTTGAGCGGATTTTGTTTGTTGTAAGGTACATTGCCGACAGCGAGTAATGGTGTATCAGCTGACGTTGTGCCGGTGCCTTCAGTCTTTAGCTCTGGGAACTTGCCGTCTATGAACATATCTGCCCAGGCAAGCGCAGATTCTTTGTATATCCCGGCATATCCGGATATGTATTTATCTCGATCAACAGTCAGCACAACATCAGGTTTGCGAGTTTCATGTGGGGTCTTGTATTTCTTTGCAATTCTGGTAAACTCCATTGCAGCAGACCTTGGAGTTCCATCTGGATTAATAACGCCATAGTCGCTCTTTTCATCGACTCTCAGGCCACCTGGCCACCACCAGCCTGCGCTGGCATTAGCACCAACTTCATAGGTCATGTTCATGAAGCTGCGATAATAGTCAGCTTCTGCAGATTCCTGGTCCATTCCGGTTCCGGGTGTATACTTTGCAGGCAACACACCTACGAACAGTGGGGAGCCAAACTCCGCCCAGAATATCGGCTTTCCTCGACTGACGAACCTGGCATAAGCGGAATCGAATCCACCTTTCAAGAATCCCCGTCGGTCTCCACCAATGTTATAACCTTCTGGTGATGTAAAGTCCAGATGCTTTATCCCGCTGGCAAGGTCTATTGGCAGCTGAGTAGCAGGCCATTCGCCGCCAAGTCCTCCCCAGCCGCTCCTTGCACCCATCAGATGGACTTGATCATGGGTCTTTATGTTCTCCCGTGAAGTCCGGTAGCCCTTATTAAATCGGTCGTCCCAGAACCTTCGGTATGCAGCGATATATACCCGCCAATCGCCTTCTTTGATCAACTGGTCGTCTGTAGGGCCGGTGATAGTACCATCAACACGCTTTGCTGTATAACCCCAGTCCTTTTCTGCATTATCAACACTGCCATATTGATCGATGACCCATTTCTGCCATTCCCAGTCGAATGATTTTCTAGCCTCATAAGGACCGACATGCACTTCCCATCCCATATCGTATGCAAAGAACGCCGGGCTCTGCGCTAAATGAGCTGCTGTTATCAGCTTGTTTGCCAGCTGGAAATCCTGCCAGAGTGGATGGAGCCCCGGGACATACATGTTGATCTTGATACCGTACTTTTCCGCTCGAGCCATGAAATCCATCAGAGGTCTGGCTTGTACCTCTGTGCCATATGAAATACTGAGCAGGTTCATTCCCAGACTTTTAGCAAGCAAAAGGTCTTCATCGATTATCTGCGGGTCATACTGGTCGGGAGATAACCAGTGCAGCCAGTATTCGGAGGGCTCCTGGCCTACCGAATATCTGGGCCAGTAGTTCATACCCAGACCATACCACTTCTCTCCATTTAAGTAGAAATCAGCACCTTTTGCAGTGATAACCTCTTTGTCCGTCAGCTTGTTATACTTAATCACACTCATACTGTGTGATATTTCATCCACCTGCATACCGTCAACTGAGAGTGTTGTCCGGATTGTATATTCACCCTCTTTCAACTTGGGTGAACGTCCTTGAACGTAGATCGGTTTAGCATCAGGACCTGCTGGTGCTTCTATTTCTACTTTCGTATTATTCAGGATTCTGCCATCCATACTGATTGTATATTCAACCTGCACTTTGGTATTCGATTTGCCCAGGTTGTTTATATAAGCTCCGAGCTTTACCGACTCGCCTTCAACGTATGCAAAGTGTTCGGAACCAGCGTTCGCCAGGAATATCCCTCTGGCCATCCGTTTGATCACGTCTGCCAGTATCGTTGTCCCGTATGAATCAGTTTTCTCAATGTCAGCCTGAGCAAAACCGGCATAACCAAAGATCGATCCTTTGTAAGCTCCTTCGGTATTTAGGTACAGATGCGCTCCTATACCCCGTTGTTTTCCCATAGAATCAAGCACGTAGAGTAGGGGGATCTGTCTGGAGCTGCGGAGTTTGTCTGACCCGAGCCCAAGGTTGCGTTGTATAGATGCAGTAACCATTCCATCAAAAGGTAATGTTGCTCCGTTGTCAGCCAGTGTGATAAGTCCGGCTTGCGTATTATGGACTTTATAACCAGGACTTATCGATTCGATAGTCGGAGGTGTAAAATCAACATTGTCGCTGGAGTTCTTAACTGCTTCAATCCCGGCTACCCAGTATTCGTGGGCTATTCCCATCTGCTGCTTTGAGATACCACTGGCTATGCCAACTGAGAGCCTGGCAGCATTTTGCGGGTTAAGGTGGTCTTTATCTCCGCCACGTCCAGCAGGTGATTTATCTACCCAGAACGCAAAGTCCGATGGAGTCAGAGCGTAGCGTTTCCACTGGGCTGTCAGTTTCACTACTCCCATCCAGCGTGTACCGTCCTTTTCGACCCATTCGAGTATGAGTTCAGGAGTATTTGGCCCACCTTTCGCCCAGAATACAGTTGTCGAATAACCATCAGGAAAAGGTTTCTCAAAATCAGGAGATGCAAATGTTTCCCAGTCATCAAGCTTGCTGACTTGCACATGCAAAGATTTGGGCACATTGACAGATGCAGAGTCAGTCACTTCATATATTGTATTGTTAGTCATAGTCCCTGCAGCACGCACCCAGGTCTTCAAGTCCTGTTCGCTAAAGTCAACGACTTCTGTGCCGGTCTGTTTTGCCAGCTCCTGCATTAAATCATCACGACCGACCCACTTTCCGTTGATACGTGTGACGATATCAGAGAAAGCAGGACCTGAGAGTGCAAGCAAATGGTTGCCACGCTTAAGGAATGCATCAAGCGCTGGTTTAGCATCACCGGGGAAGTGAACAGCGTTTGGCAGCAGTAAAATACAGCGCGGACCAGTCTCTGCATTCAGCCGAGTTGCAAGTGATTCCATATCCACTTCTTCAAATGAGATACTGGCACTGGAAATAGCACTCTTGAGGTTGTTGTAGACCTTAACTGAGGAGTCAGGAAAGCTGTCTTTGAGCAAGAGAACCTCAGCAGCCCTCGCACCAGCTACCGGTATCAACATGACTACAGCAACAAATAGAGAAAACAACCCAAAACGCATGATCAGTCCACCTATCCTTACACGATATTTATAGTAGGATTTCTACATAGTATACCATTGATGGAGAGGGTTATCTCTATTTGCTGGCAATTCCTTCATAAACTGTGGGTAAGGTGGTGCAACGCAGCTATTTCAGCAACCGCTTAAGTGTTTCAGCGTCTTCAAGAAACACTTCCGGGGAGTCATTCAGCACGAATTCCAGGAGTATAGAGTGGTCTTTCTGGGATTGCAGAATAACTGTCAGATACTGCATCCAGTCAGATATTCCATCTCCCAGACGTCTGCGATCGGAGATTGTTGGATGCCAGTAGAATGCATGGATGTTGGTGAGGTAGGGGAGTACACTTGCGAGAGAATCTATGTTTTCCTGAGTAGTCATACCGACCGTTGGTTGCCAGTATAACCCGACTGTCTTGTTTGATATTTGCTTCATCAGACCAATTGCAGATTGAGTGGTGTCAGTGAGTGAGCCGGAGTGGAATTCAAATGATAGAGATATACCAGCTTTGGAAGCCTCTCCGGCAATGCGCTGGGACTCTTTGGCTATAAAGGTTCTATACTTCTCGTCTGTAGTATCTGAACTCTTATTTCCTGCCCATATCCTGATGTGTTTTGTTTGCAGGGCAATGGCAGTCTGCAGAACTGTTGAAAACGGCAGGATGGATTCATCGAACTCGTAGTATGAACCATATGAGAGAACCTCCAGCCCGGTATCTCTGGTCAATTTACCGACGCTTTCAGCTCTATCGATATCTCCGTGCGGGACGTGAATATCTCCGCCCCATTCGATACCATCCAGACCGGCGTCCTTGACCATCTTAATAATATCCGCAGGCTCAAGCTGCCTAAATGTAACAGACACCAGTCCGGTTTTTATGCTCATCGGTTGAAACCTTATCTCTGATTAAGAGAAAAAAGCGTTTCGGACAAACCTGAGTTGACTACCATGTTCTTGTAAGTGATCGTTCCCAGGTCTCCGCCTTTCGGGTCAAACATGACCAGTTTACATGCAACTGGCAGGCCTTTGCCGACGTTCTGGTAGTCACCATAAGAGTAACTTGCCCTCATTGCTCCGCCGCCAAGATACTTTTCACGTTTTTCCAGCCGAAGATTCTTTGGGTTTATCCACACGAGATCACAGCGCTTGTCTTTGGTTCCAAACTTCGGTTTGAACTTGAGCTCAACAGTTCCATCGCGCTCAGTTTTAACGACGGACACTGTATTGTCAGTCCAGAGTCTTGAACTTAAAAACCCAAGGTCCAGGGTGTCCTGGCGCTGACCGGGCTCATTTTTGACTTCTTTTTTCTGTCGAATCATAGCTGCGGCTATCAGTTTTGTATAACCATTCTGCAAGTATACGACCTTAATACCTTTGGCATATCCATCAAAGCGTATTCTGTCAGGCGTCTTGAAACATACTGTTGCTTTCTGCAGCTTCAGGATATCGCCGTAACCTTCGCCCATGCCTTTGACATTGTTTTTGTCAGGGTCGGATATGACCATATCTGCCTTCATATCTCTGAATCCTGCTTCCGCTGCCTTCACTTTTTGTAGAATTACAGCATCCTGCCCTGAAAAAGCCGGCAGGGCAACAACCAATAGAAACAGTCCCACTGCGTAAAGTGCAGTTTTCTTAAACATCACAGAAACCTCCAATAGTAACAACTTACATATCTACGTTGTTAATCACCAGTTTGAACTTATATCCAAAGAAATCCGCGGCTCTTCTGCACATCAGCATTCTGCTCAGGAATATTTCGAAATACTCCATTACAGAGGCAGACTTTTCGTCTGTTATTAGCTCAAGGCTGATAGTCTTCTCAGTTGTATTGACTCTCAAGTCAGACCTTTGAACTGAGAAGTTTACGCGGTCATGGATATCAAATGCCAGTGGATTTCGGTTTTGCACTCGTGAATGGTGAACATCCGATTTATCTGCAATGATCAGAGCAGAACTAATCGCACTCACCGGCAATCCCTGGCCTTCTTCATGGTTACCAATGGCCCCTATGATTTCTGCAATCTCGGCCATATTGATTCCCATCTCATTTAATAAGACGAAGGAAATTGTCCCGGATGTCTCAGGATGAGCATTTCTGTTTACAGCATTTCCAATATCGTGCAAATAACCTGAAACTGCAGCCAGTTCTGCCTGCTTTTCATCATTGGTAAGCGCTACTATAAGTTCTCTGGCTCTATCGGATACCATTGCTGCGTGGCGAAACCCATGTTCGGTGTAGCCAATGGCGTTCATCTGCGCGTTTGCAGCCTCAATCAGAGTCTTTACTTTCGGATTGTGCCGGATTTCCACCAGCGAAACTGTGTTTTCCAATAGGATCGATCTCCTGTCGAGAAATATCGTCGTGAACCACTGCTTTGTGCTTCCGGTATTCCGTCATAAATTCTTTCCGGAAAGCAGTCAGCCGGTCTTCACGTATAGCCTGCCTGATGTTCTCCATCAGTTTTCCATAAAAATACAGATTGTGATACGTTGCCAGCCTGGATGCCATGATCTCATCGCACTTATACAGGTGCCTCAAATAAGCAGCACTGTAGTTCGAACAGCACCAGCAATCGCATTTAGGGTCAACAGGCCCAAAGTCCGATATGTACCGGTTGTTCTTTATGTTAATGCGGCCCTGGCTGGTATAGAGCGAACCGTTGCGGCCGAGTCTGGACGGCAGGACACAGTCAAACATATCTATCCCGCGCACAACGGCATCCAGTATATCCTCCGGCGTACCTACACCCATCAGATACCTTGGTTTTTCGTTAGGCAGGTAAGGTACTGTCCAATCAACGGCATTCATCATAAGGTCCTTGCCTTCGCCGACTGATACTCCGCCTATAGCTATCCCGTCAGTATCCAATGAGGCAATATACCGGGCGCTCTCTTCTCTCAAGTCCTGGTAAACGCTGCCCTGGATTATCCCGAAGAATGTTTGCTTAGGATCATGAGCTTCCAGTGAACGCGCAGCCCAGCGGTGAGTCCGGCGCATTGCATCAGCAGCATATTCCTTTTCGCAAGGGTAGGGAGCACATTCGTCAAATGCCATCACAATGTCTGCTCCGATAGCACTCTGCACTTCCATCACTGATTCCGGAGTAAACCGGTGATATGAGCCATCCACATATGAACGGAAAGTTACCCCATCTTCATCTATCTTGCGTATATGCTCCAGGCTGAATACTTGAAATCCTCCGCTGTCAGTAAGTATGCAGTTATCCCAGTTGATGAACCCGTGCAACCCTCCAGCCGATTTTATCAGCTCGTGACCAGGCCTTAGGTACAGGTGATAGGTGTTACCGAGTATTATACGGAACCCCATATCGTTGAGTTCCTGCTGACTGGTAGCTTTAACTGTCCCCTGAGTTCCAACAGGCATAAACACCGGAGTCTGTATAGTCCCGTGCGTGAGCTCAAGTTCTCCAACTCGTGCCCGCGTGGTTTTATCTTCTTTTTGTATAGTAAACTTCAAATCAAGCGCCTTTCTAGCCCGCATTATTCATGACTTATTCAGCTTTTGTCCCTACTGCCAGCCAAAAGCGAAGCTTGGTGAATAATGCGGGTTAGCTAATTACATTATCTGGTTTGACGTTGGATGCTTTAAAACCTTCAATTGAGCTTGTCTTGCGATTAGGACGATTAGGACGATTAGGACGATTAGGACATATAGGACTAATGGGAGAGTAGTCATGACTAGCAGGCTCCTTTTCGTGTAAAATAATATTAGCAAAATCAGAGGTGTAAGATGCGAGAAGTGATCGGGAACAGGATCATAGGTTTTGGGGACTCCATTACTGCAGGTAGCTGCGTGGAACCCAATGAAAACTGGATGAGCTTACTGGGTAATTACCTGGCAGGCAATCCGGAATATAGCAATGTTGAAGTATCCAACTGTGGAGTCGGTGGCAATACATCACGCGAGGGCCTTGATAGATTCACTGCAGATGTGAAACCTTTACTCCCGGGTCTGGTAATAATTGAATTTGGTGGTAACGATGCTACCAGCGACCTCAAACGCAATGTCAGCATTGAAGAGTTTGACCGCAATATCCGCAGTATCGTTCGTAAAGTCCGCAATGGAGCAGGGGAACCGGTGTTGATGACATTCCCTCCGATTCTTGAGGACAAGCACAGCACAATCAATAACCCTTTCTACGAACCATACGGGGGCTGCGACGGCCTTGTAGAGGTCTACAGAGACATCACCCGGCTTTTAGCCAAAGAACTGGGTTGCAGGCTGATTGACCTGGATATAGAACTCAGAAACGTGATGTCCGAAAAAGGTGAGTCTGCCATAATTCTAGAAGATGGCGTACACCTGACCATACAAGGCAACCAGGAAGCAATGGAAATAGTAGTACAGGCTTTAGAACTGGAGTAGAAGCGAAACGCTTCTACGTCCGTCCGCCCTTCGACTGTGTTTAGGACGAACGGGAGATTTTAACCACGGGTGTAAATGCAAAGCATTTACACCCAAATACACGGAAAATTCAAGACATTAATAGGGCAGGATATAGATCACCCTGTCTGTCAGAATGGAGCTACTGTTATAAAGGACACAGGAAATGTAAATGGAATATTGTTACAGCCTTCGGGATCACTTGTCAGTGTAAAGGACCACATTGCCGCATTAGCGCGTGATTATGACTCTGAAGCTCATCCAAATATAAATACTACCGTCCAGATTGTTATTACCGATGAAGAATCAGGCAGCTATTATCTGCTGATAAGTGATGGCCGCTGTGACGCCTACACAGGTGAACACGATGCTCCCACCACGACTGTAAGCACTACTTCGGATGTGTGGCTAGCCGTTATGAAGGGCGAGTTGGATGGCACAATGGCATTCATGAACGGCCAATTCAAAGTAGCCGGAGACATTGCAGCCTTATTGCAGTTGGGTGATTTGTTGAAGAAGTAACTATCCAGGAAACGGCTGTAGAAAATGATTATTACATGCGCTCCTTTTTATACCTGTGAAGGAGCGCATTTCTCATACTGCCAGATGCACAATTGCAGGATTCTGGTGCACCATGTAGAAGTTATTCCTAAATGGCGAGTGGAGGTTTCATTGTGAGGAGAGCTTTTAGTGCCAGGTGTAGAACGATGTTCTCTCTTACATTTCTTTATAGAGACGACATAGCACAGATTATGGAGATACTGAAACCCCATTGCTCCACTGTTAAGTTGATTATTGGTGGAAATGAACTGGATGATGCATTAGAGATGAAAAATCTCAATGAACCTTATTTCAATTGGTGTATCATCAAAGCCGGTAATAAATCTGAGAACAGTGATACTATTGTTGGTCCGGTTATCGAGCTTGAAATCAATGTTCTTGGAATTATGTTAACCTTCGAGTGTGACAACAAGGATGCTCTCATTGATGTAAAACAACAAATTGGAGAGATAATTAAAAAGCGGACTGGTATTATTCGAAAACTCGCCAGTAGTCATGTCTTTATCGGGATATGCTATTCATTGGTGACAATGCTTGTTGGGATACTAATATTTACACGCTATTTGGCTCCTTTCGAACTCATTATCGCAATTGTTGTATCTCTCAGTTGGCTACTATTGCCTTTTATAACCTCCAGATTTCCCCTCAGGAAAGGTGGAGTGTATACAAGGGAGTCAACTGAGCGCGCATGATTTACTACTAAGGACATAGAATGTACGAACAAGCCACAACTGGTATGCACAAACTGGACGTCGAAACACCAGTTCTATTGCTGGATATGGACGCCGCCGAACGCAATATCGCAAGGATGGCGTCTTACTTCCAGGACAAAGAATGTAAACTCAGACCGCATGTGAAGACTCATAAACTACCCCTTATTGCAGCTAAACAGATCGAAGCTGGCGCGATTGGTGTTACCTGTGCAAAGCTTGGAGAGGCAGAAGTGTTCCTCCAGTCGGGGATCAGGAATGTGTTGATTGCCAATCAGGTTGTCAGCGATAAGAAAATCCGCAGGATGCTGGAGTTATCGGAGCTGGGTGATCTGATCGTTTGCATTGATGATTATGAAAATGCTAAACACATTTCAGATATAGCACGAAGTATGAACCGTAATATGAATGTGCTGGTTGAAGTTAATGTCGGTATAAATAGATGCGGTATAGCACCAGGTGAACCGACGCTGGATTTTGTGAGAGAGATATCTAAGCTGAAGAATCTCAATTTCCGTGGACTGATGGGTTATGAAGGTGGTATGTTCACAAATGATCCCGAGGAAAAAGTCACCAAGTGCAGCCAGTGCAATAGGCTACTTGTAGAAACAAGCGAACTTGTCAGGAAAGATGGTTTCCCCGTCGAAATCGTTTCAGCTGGCGGTTCCAACACATATTATCTTACCGGTGAATACCCAGGCATTACGGATGTCCAGGTTGGTTCATATGTAACGATGGACTCCCACAACAAGTCCTTCGGTCTCGATTTTGAGCAGGCAGTAACAGTTCTCACAACAGTAATCAGCCGCCCCGAGAAAACCCGCGTCATAATAGACGCCGGCAAGAAATCCATATCCTGTGATGAAGGAATGTCCTCATTTACCAGGCAAGGTCTCACTTTGCATATACTGAACGAAGAACACGGTCATGTTAGAATCGATAATCCGGACACCGATCTCTCAGTTGGAGACAAACTGGAAATAATCCCAAGCCACGGCTGCACCACAATCCCGATCTACGATCACTACATCCTTATCCGAAACAACCATGTAGAATCCATAGAACCAATACAAGCCCGTCACGCTATATAAACTCTTCCTTCTTCGCAGGATGAATGCAATAGAAATGATTATCCGCAGATTTCGCAGATTTACGCAGATTTTTTGGAAAGGAGATACGCAAAATACATTAACCATGTGGGTTTCCAACCATCTGCTTCTAATTAACCAACACTTACTGTTTTCTGATTATCCAATGCTAAAAAAACTCTTCCTTCTCCGTGCCCTCCGCGTCTCCGCGTGAAATGATACAGACTACAGCTTCTTAACAAAGTGAATCTGTCTGGCAATCTCTTCAAATCCCATTCTAGGGTAGTATTCCCGGCAGAGTTCGTTGGTCTCCAGGGTCTCTATCTTTGCCAGCTTCATGCCATGGGTTTTCAAATACTCCACTGCAGATTCCATAAGCAGTTTGCTGAGCCCCAGCCCCTGAAAGCCGTGCCCGACTGCCAGGTTAGGAATCCGACCAATTCCTGAGCGTTTATCCACTGCACAGGTTATATATCCGCCGACTTCACCATTACAGACAGCTACCATACACCCCCCGGCATCTGCCCGTATATCATCGTCTATCTGCTGCATCTTGAGTTCCAGCCAATCGTGCCCCTCGAGTCCATACTTGTCCTCAATCAAAGCCACAATAGCCACCGGCCGAAACACCTCATCAGTAATCCTCCGAACAGCAGCAACATCCTCAGATATCATTGTTCGTATTGTTATATTGTTGTTCATTGAACACTGTCCCTTCCCATTTTATAATTCATAATTCATAACTCATAATTTTCCCAATTCCGGACCTAAAGTCTAAAGCCTAAGCACGTCCGGCCGCATGAGCATCCCTTCGCTGGTCTCAACTTTTATCTTTGGCCAGGTAAGGGTTGCTGAGATGATCTCGTTTCGGTCTTCCAGCACCAGTATAGTATCCTCGGATTTAGTCCCTGTAATGGATGGATTCCAGGCGTATGCTGTATTCACACTGACTATGTTTGTATGATGCTGAGTTGCCTTATACTCCCTGGCTTCATATCCCGTAGGACCTCCCTGATGGTGCAGTTGCCACTCGTTGGGATATCCGCAGGCAGTATAGGCATCCATCCCAGCCCGGAACACATCGCCCACACTTTTTCCAGGTCTGGTAGTAGATATATACTGGGCATCTACTTTGACTACTGATTTATGTTTATATACCAGCTCTTCAGATGGTTCACCCAGGCTGACCATACGCGTAGAAGAAACGATCAATCCCCACTTTCTGGCACCGGTAATGATCATTATCTCCCGTTCAACAGGCTTGTCTGTTGGCAGAGGATGTCGATAGCGCAGGATGCGGTCATCGGAAGCTGCAAGGGTGCAGGTTGGGACTATGCCATATGAGATCAGCATTTCATTCAGCATCCCCATAACCTGGTTTTCAGTCATTTCCGGCTTTACAGCTCTGGCTGCTTTCTCAATAGACTGCCCCACAATACTCCCTAGTTCCCTGTAGCGGTCAATCTCTGCCTCAGTCAGGGGAGATCGCACTGCCCGCAGCTCAGAGGTTATATCATCGACTCCGGCCAAAGATATATCCCCACCGATTTTGCACTTACCGACTATATTGCTTATCGCCTTGAGCATATCGGATGCATACCAGGGGTAGACCATAAACTCAAAGTTTAGATCAATGATCTCTTCATCCCTGATCCGTGGATATTCAATGTTATCGCACAGTATCCAGCAGTCACCTTTCGATATCAAAGCTGCAGCACTGCCATACTGGGTAGCTGTCCCGACATAGTTGTTTCCCCCGCAGGTCAGCCAGGCAAAGTTGCATGTGGTGCCAATCAACACAGCATCCAGGCCCAACCGGTTCAACATCGCCACCAGCCTGCTGCGCTTCTCGGCAAACTCTTGTAGTCTATCCATAAAAGGTAATTCCTTCCTACCTCAACTGCGTCGTTTGATGTGTATGATATCACTTGAGAAAGGTTTGTCTAAATGCAAGCAGATACCTTTCGTCATCAACTCATCGCCATTTGCAAAGCCGCGGACACCATTAACACATTCAAAATCATACACAGCGCATGGATCAAGTCCTCGCAGCAGAATCAGCTGCTCCTTATTGGGATTGTGATTTCTGAAGACTTGAGCCATACCTAGCCCCAGTGAGTCCGAATACACAAACCGTGCTTCCCAGCCATACCGGTCAGGTTGTTTTGGGATAAGTGTATATGTTTCGCCATCCAAAAAAAGTTCCCGGTCAGCTTTGATATGAGCAATCTCATCTTGTGCAATCTTTATTGTCTCATCATCCCACTGCAGTATATCATTCAGCAGGTACATCCCGTTTCCGAAGCTGGCGGATCGGTAGTAGTATGGATTACGTTCATCCTCTTTACTGAACGTCCGCAGGTAGGCGTGTGTTCTGTTATTTAGGATCAAATGTGTGATGCCGTTGAGTGCACTTCTGATGTCCACTCCACCATACCAATCTGCCACTAATGTTGAGTGGTGCCGCTGGAAGTTTCCGAAGTCTGCACCACCAGTCGCTGGAGTCCAGTTATCCAGATAAAGGTTTGGAAATCGATTGTGCAGTTGCTCCATTATATAATAATAGCCCATCACTGTTTCGATCCTGGAGTCTGTAGCGTTAGGTGCATGATGATGTGCATCTGAGATCGGTATCAGATCGAAATCATGCTTTAGCCACTCAGCACCGAAATCTCTTACAATCCGGCTTACTTGCTCCAGCACCCAATCACGGCATGGGGGATAACCCAGACATAAGCTGCGCATACTCCATCCACCATTTACTGCAGTGCTGTTCTCTGTAACCAACCACTCCGGATGTTCCCTGGCAACCTGTGATTCCGTATGAACCTGCCCAAATCCCATCCACAAGCCAAATTTCATCCTAGCAGCCTTTACCTTGGCTGATACAGCTTCAATGCCTTCAGGGAAGCGTTCAGGATCACTCCAAAAATCACCGAGTCTGGGGAACCAGTCATAATCCAGGATGAATAATTCCACACCAAGCTTCTTGCATATCTCAATCTCTCTGTCCAATCGCTCCGGACGCAGATGGTTTGTGATTTTGCCGTCGAAATCCTGCCAGTTGTTCCAGGTATCGTACCCGATAAACATGGGCGCTTGCTTCTCAGGCCAGGGCAGCGCATATAGTTTTTCGGCTACATGCCTGGTAGCTCGCGCGGCATCTTCGACATCACCTTTATAGAACCCAATGAATGCCTTGGGAGTTGTGAAAGACTCACCAGGATCAAGTTTACGAGCATAGTCATCGTCATCACTGTAACCTGCCCGAATTCCGAAAACACCCGCACCTTCTCTGAAGTCCCCGATTTCTGTATCAAAAACTCCTGACCACTCCCAGCCGATGAACAAACCTTCATCCAGAACTGGATCCCTGAGAGCTGCCCATGCCATACTACCGTTGGAACCATCATGAGGCCTTGAGTATGGACCTGAGAGCAATTTTCGGCGGACGGCGGTAGTAATACGTTCCTGATGGACAGCACACTGTCTCCAAAGCATCTGCTCGTGCTTGAAGACTTCAATCCAATATAAATCCAGATCAGAATAACCTGGTCGCACAGAGCACATAAGGCTTGTCAGCTTGTGCAATAGAAAAGGCTCATTCCCTGTGTTGGTAACCGTAGTCCAGCGCCGGACCATAGGCAATCCTTCATATATCTCAGTATGAACTGCAATTTCCAGCGGGTGACCAGGAACTGTCATTGCAATTGTAAGATGAGCTGTGCCATTCTCTACGTTTGCCAAGCAATGCTCAATTACAATCGATCCAGCATGTGCCCCGGTCAGCTGAATTCGACCATTTCTGCCTCTATCAGTACTGCTTGTCTGCTCTGATGGCACAAGACTCTCGTTGTTATCTGTCGGAGTATATTCCAAAAGAAACTCGCTGGATGGAGGAGCCAGATCCGGCCATAAACCGCTTCGACCTCCTACGAGCGCTGCATAGTGATCGTCAGTGCCCCATTCGAAATCAGGTGGTGCCGGAATCCATTCCTGCCCGGTGGTCATATTGAGCAGGCTCTTCAATCTGATATGAGAGTCGCAGTCAATAGTCAATGCCAGCAAGTCGTTGCTTATAACAGCGCTTTTCGAGTCTATATTTATCTTAGCTTCCAAATCTGATCCTCGCTTTTTGCAGACTTATTGAGTGCCAGGCTCCGAACGCGAGCCCATCATTTCCATTTGGTGTCAACTGTTAATTTACCAACTGGACATGTCCGTGTCTATCTATTTCAAAAGTCGATTCCTGGTAGCCTCTATTTCTTCTATAGTGTATCTCTCGACGGTTATCAAGAAGCTGTGCTTGTCGTGGAGTCGTTCATATACTTCCGGCATTTCTTCGCTGAATGATTGAACGATTGGATTACACCAAATACCGTCGATTTCCATAGGGTGATCGATATCAGGATTATAAACACCGTTATAAATGACAAACAGCTTATCACCAAGTATCCGATCTATATCATCGAGCGACATTCTCTTATCAAAACCACATCCTATTATAAAATCCTGTTTCAATACAAGTTCAGCAAGCGAGACATCCGGACAGTTTATTACAAGAATCATCCCACCAACCGCTTCCGCAGCCCTGAAATACCTGGGTAATAGGAATCGTTCGATCATAGCCGGTGATATGACTCCCATCTGCAGGTCATTGCAGTATACACATGGAAATCCATACGAATTGCGCAGATCAATACCTTTAGTCCGGAGCTGAGTATAAACTTGAATCTGAGTGTCGGTTATGACATCCAGCAGGCGTTCGACAGCATCCTCAGCTTCATACATAAACTCCAGCAGATTTTCTGCCCCACAAGCATTACACGCTGCATCCAGGAGATTGAATCCGGGAAATGCCAATGATAAACTATCAGACTCTGGGGTTTCTCTGTAATAGTTGGTCACAGCATCGAGATATTCAACCCATACAGAATTGTTATCCAGGTCCACTTTGAGTTCGAAAATATCATCGGGTTTCCGGACAATCGGGTCGCACCACGTATGAAAGAAACTTCCGGTCTGATTATCAACTGTGCTGGTCTTGCAACCAATCAATCTTTCAATTAAGAATATACCTTCATTGACTGGTGCAAGAGGATAATTGTCGAATCCTGCCGTATGGACTTTATCGAGATATTCCTCCACTGAACAAGTATGAGGTGCATATGCATAGAAAAAATCAGTTCTCTGCTTGTTCTGCAGATATGTATTGATCTTCTGGTTTTGTTCTTCTATGGCACTAACTAATATGTCTAGCATTTATGGCAATGTATCTCCAATATTGCTGATCAGTCCAGCAGTCTCAGTTTTCCTTCTGTGACATTTTGACCGAAGATTTCTCCCGTCTTTACTCGTTCAGCCATTTCATCTATATGGCCCAATCGACCCAATTCTCGCATACCGGCGTTTACTATGCATACCCCATCTACTCCGAGCTGATATCGTTCCAGGAATCCTTGATCGTATTCTGTGGGATCGAGAGTTGAATTGAGATGCGGTTCGACTTCGAATTCCTCTCCAGGTAATGGGTCTTCATCGGGCCTGTCAGGTTGCTGCCAGTCTGGTGCGTGTCTAAAACCTCCCGGTATATCGAACGGATCCTGGTCCTGTAACGCGTAATATTTTACTCCATACCTTCGGGCCATGGCCATATACTTCTCTTGATCAAATGCCTGGACACAGATGAAATCAAGGTTACCACTTGCAAGCCAGGCTTCAAGATCGATCTTCTGGTATTCGAGCGTCCCCCGCAGATAGTAATCTCCTGGATTATCATCAGGTAGACTCCAATCGGCATGATATCCTTCTACCACCAACACGCTGAGTGCAACACATCGACCGGTTTCCTGAGTTACCTGATCCAGCCTTTCACGTACCTCTCCAATAAGCGAGGTCAGTACATCCAATCCATGATTACTCGGATCAGCTATCGGAGGCCAGCGGGTGAAGTCCAGGTTAATACCATTCACAGGATAGTTCGTGGCAATCTCTGCAAGTAACTCCTTAACAAACCTCCGTGCTTCCGGATGGGCATAATCGATCTGCGCAGAACCTGGTTTGCGAACTTCCGGGTGCTCATTCCACCATTTTCCATTGGCAAGCTTATGGAAAGGAACATCCTCAGGCCAGAACAGGTTCATCCTAAAAGATGCGTGACACTCCATTCCGGATTCCTTGCAGATATTTGTAATGACTCTGAATCCTTCTTCATTGTTATCAATGGCCCAATGCAGGTAGTCTACCATCCGCCTGTCACCTTTACGGAAATCGACCCAATCCTTCTCCGGGATCAGTTCACCTGGCAGACCGGCTATTTTACTTGGCCAACTAGCAATTCCGGTTGAAGGTGTCTGGAACAAGAGCTTCTCGACATCTGTATCCCGGTAAGTCTGAGCGAAGTGTGCATCAAGTACACATCCCGGTTCGCCTACTGTAAAATAGTGTGAGAACCCGTCATTTACCATAATAACTCGCTTGTTTTTCTTGTTGTTTATATCATTTGTATATTCAACGACCTGTTCATCGCTCAGTCTGACCAGGCATATAGACGATATCCCACCTCTTATCGCTCCCCATGGGTGTGAAATAAACGTTCCATATGGAACTTGTATTTTAATTGATCGGTCGCTGAGTTCCGCACATTTCCAGAAGCACATAATTTCAGCATCCATCGCTCCCATTATGCTGCCATGTCTTGTTCCACGGGCTGCGTTTATGTGCACAAAAGCCGGATCATTGTCCAGAGCTACATCGACACCATCGAGTCCTGCCATCGCTCTGGGACGCAAATCTAATCTGGGAACACCTATCCACACAGCATACCACCCGGGTAAATCGATCCTAACCTCGAACTCAGGAGGTACAATATTCGAAGGATTCTCATCTTGCCTGCTATTGATAAGGAGAAGTCTTCCCTCCGAGTCGTCCCCAATACTATATTTTGACAAAGTCCACTTACCGGGTTGGTCTTCCATAGAATATACGCATTCCGGTGCAATTGAACCCATATCTCGCAATAACAAGCATTCACCAGGTTCTATAGAATTCTGTTGCGCCATACACAAAGAATCGTATGCAACATTATTCAACGGGAGAGTTATGTATGTTGCTGCCAAAATACCAGCCTCCAGTCCGGATATGTGTTAGTCCTTAATAAAAACCATTGATTGTGGCCAACCTGCATTGAAATCTTCCGGATAACGCAAAGTTAGCTTTCCATTTGCGTCTGGCTTGGCATCCAGTGAGCCTGACGCCGTACTTGCTTTGGATTTTGCTGGATCCATACTAATCGCTTTTAGATCAATCGTGACAACTGCAGTAGTCGCAACACGTTTATTAGTTGCTGCGATGATCAACACTTCATGTGGTTTGGAGTAGTATGACACTTTTACCTCAGGATTGGAACTGGTTATTGCGTTGGAGGTGTTTTTCCAATAAGGTGTCCACTTAGATTTCGATATTCCAAATGCATCCCAGACATCCCAGACCGGTTTCTGGAATGCCTTCACCGGATCTCCGGACCCTCTCCCATAAACACTTGATCCGTGCACTAGGGCCAGAGGCAAGGCATAGGGTTCCTGAATATTGGTCGTTGTATAGAACTCCCGCACCAGCCCAAACTGCCTGCCGGTATCCGCTGCTCTCCACCTTGCCCATGGTAGTTCAGTACCCCCGGGAAGCATTCCGAGTCCCTCTCCACCCATTGAATAATCCAGGAAAGAGGCAGTAGGCATGAACCAACCATCCCCCATATGACCCAGGAAAAAGAAATCGGGATTCAGAGACTTACATGCGATATACCAGCGCTTCATAAACTCACGGGCTGCAAATATCGGATTCGTAGGCTTGATATTGCCCTTATTGTCTCTATAGGCTCTTTTGTAATATGGGTTAACGCTCTGAACAGGCAGGAACGTCCCGTCAAGGTAAACTCCGTTAGCTCCATGTTTCTTGATCAGATTGACCCAGTTGTATATATAGAAATCTGCCCAGGAACTAACCTGTGGAGTAAAATAGACGTTCTGATTCAGCATGCCGCCAAAACCTGGCCCACGGCTGAAAGCTGGTTTCATTGGGTAACCCGCAGCCCATTCTGCTCCCCATTGTTCAAATTCAGGAGCTGCAGATGAGATTACAGGATGTGAATACAGGCACAGAGTCATTTTCTGCTTGTTGAATTCATTCTGCAGCCCAGTGTATTTGTCCAGATTGGCGAATGTTCCTGGATACCCCATGATTTCCGTCCAGGGTTCGTGTATGTGCATTCGTTTGATTCCGAGTTTACTCGCTGCAGGGATATCCATCCCGTATCCCGCATCGCTGGTAACTCGTTCCCCATACCAGTCACGCACAGGCTTTACCGGAGTAGCCATAAAGATATATGTGAAATTGGCAGGTTTGCTCAGACTAAGTCCGATTTTATCGTCAACAAATCTGTATCGCCAGATCGTTCCATTGCTACCGAATATAAGCTCCTGTTCAACGTTTGTGTCTGCTGATGCCCATCCGCGGTCATCTTCGCAGGCAAGCGTCAGGCCTATATCGTCCCCACCTACCCAGTAAAGCTCAGATGTAGTCAGGTTTGCCCAGTCTGCAGTGCCTGTAATTGGCCGTTTGAGCCCTTCGGATGGAACCAATACATTGTCTGTAAACACCGGCAAACGGTATAATGCATTCTCTTTAGCCAGCGAATACTCCAGCCATAATCTATCAAGCTTCGTTCCCGGCTTTCCTGAGATTGTCATGTCCACTCTGGCGAATCCATCGAACTCTACTGTTGTAATGATTTGGACTCTCAATCCGGATTTTGCATCCTGAGTTAATGCAGTTACTGTGGCTTTTGTTTTGCTGATTTGTTTTATCGCTAACGGCTTTAGTGGCCTGAGAATGACTGATTTACCGGATATTTGAGTTATGAGTTTTACTGGAGAAGCCAGCAGGTTTTGACTTTGTGAGATGATTCCATCAAGTAGTCCATTGGCGCCAAAACGATATTCACGCCCCCACATAAATATGCTCCGCCCCGTTGTCTTTACAGGCGTCCAGGGCGCAGGCACGATATCTTGTTTGCCCAGGTTGTTATTCAACCATAAAGGCTTATCAAATTTATGGAATTCTTTTCGAGAAGTTTTGGTGGAACCGGTGGGAGTATGTGATGTATATTCCAGTGTATAAGCACCTGCATTCAGTTTGCCGAAACCTGGATATACGAGTTTGCATTTATCTGATACTAATGGACTGGTCTTCTGCCATACTATCTTGCTGTCCGCGTCAATAATTCTGCAATCAACCTTAGTAAATGGGTCTGCCAAATCAGGTGGAGACGTGAAGTGAAACTCGACTACACCGGCACTCGGGAACTGATATATATCGGCTGTGATTTCCCGGGATTTGGCAGTAGGGTCAGGTCCGGGCTGAAATACCGGAGGGTCTCCCCTATACACAGCAAAGTTGGATATATATCTATAAATTCCCTGCACTGGTTCCTGCACTGTGACTTCGAATCCAAAACCATTGGATTCCATAAATGCACCAGTTGTTGTGTCAATGACTTTACATTCCGGAACCGCAGACTTACCGGTATCTCTCTCGATTACTCTGCTTGTCAGCTGTATTCCTGAACCAGTTTTCTCAACATCGAGGATCATTCTATACCATACATTCGGACGCAACAGGCCCTCATACTGGCCATCATCCCCACGCGCCAATCCAGCGCCTCCAGTGAAGAATTCAACAGCCGCATTGCCTCCTGCATAGGCGTTGACACTGTAATGTTTTCCGTCCAGTTGTTTTTGCACCCAGAGAACAATTCCGGAGCCCCCGATGCCCGAAGTACACAGAAAATCAAGGCTGATTGTATATGGGGGAATGATCGGCTGTATGGTAGATATGGTTTCGAGCGATACTCCCCCACCACCTGCAGCCAAAAAACGCAAACATCGAAATTCGGGATCATACTCCAGATTCCCACTTCCCCATGTAGGTTTGGAGAGCCACGTTGCGGGTGTACCGAACGGATTGTTGGAAAATGAATCCTGAAACAGTACTTCTGCCTGAACCATTGAACTCAAACAGACGATCAGTGCTGCTAGAAATATAGTTATCCTATGCATATGTCTATTAGTATCTCCACATATTGTGCTGAAACCGGTGTACTTCTAAATAATAGCATGCAGGATATGATATTTGCTTTGTTTACACTAGACATGGGCATGATAGTTATTGATAATAGTAGGAGGTTATTCGTTGCAGTTTGTCGTATTAGGTATTCTATGCTAGTGCCACTTTGCTGGATTAACTACCACAATGTAGTGAATTTTAGGTGGAAACCTTGCAGGACTTTTCTGATAATCAGTGTGGATGTAGTAGCAATGATACCATGAGCATGACTTCTGATGAAGTCTTGGGCTGTTGCGCGCTGGACACCGATTCATGCCGTAGCGTCCTTAGTCGTCTGATAGAAACCTCTACTGATGCAATTGTTTTACTTGATGATTCCTCAAGAATAGTCCACGCCAATCCCTCCACTGCAGACTTGCTGGGTATGCCTTTTCAAAACCTTGTCGGGCATGTTTTTACACATCCATACAAACTGAACGAAACCACAAATATGTTTTTGACGCGTCCGAACAACTCCACAATATGTGTTGAAATAAATGCAGTGGAGTTACAGTCGGAGTGCAAGAGTTTAGTCATTATTACTATGAAGGACGTGACTATACAGACTCTTGTAACTCAGGCCATGAATGATTGTCTTGATCACGTAGTAATAGCTGATCTTATGGGCCGGGTGCTATATGTGAATGCTGCATTTACATCCCAATCAGATCAGTGTGCCAATCTTTTGGGAAGATCAATCGGTGAATTGGATAGTCCGGAAAATGCAGGGCAGGTAGTCAATGCTCTATCACAAGTGGTGTCATCGGGTGGACTGGATCATCTGCAAGCTCCTATAGCAGGCGGTGTTACAGTTATTGGTATACCACAACATCATCCTGCATTTTTTATTGCAGTTGGGCGTGGATTAGTTGATGGACAATCGGATGTGGTATTTAATCGTGATTCACTGACCGACTTACCCAGTCGCCAGCTGACCAGAGAATTGTTGAACGAAGCCGTATTAGCTTCTATTTGCCGTGGAACATCACTTGGATTAATTCTCGTAGATATCGATGACTTCAAGATAGTTAATGACAGTTTGGGGCACGATATTGGCGATCAGGTTTTGAAGTTGGCGGCAGAGAGACTTACAAGTCTGCTGCGTTCTGAGGATTTTGTTGGCAGGATGAGCGGAGATGAATTTCTAATAGTACTGCGCGACATAGACGGTGCAAGTGATGTAGAGGCAGTCGCTAAACGGATTTTATCGGATTTTTCGATTCCATTTGCCGTGGATGGCAGAGATCTGTTTGTCACAGCCAGCCTTGGAATGAGTTTGTGCCCTGATCATGGGCGCGATGTGAAGGAACTCCTGAAATCTGCTGATTCAGCTATGCACATAGCAAAAGAGACTGGTAAGAACACATATCAGCTTTACGATGAGAAAATGAGCGCCAGAATTGATGAAAGACTGATGCTTGAACACGGTCTGAGGAGAGCACTCGACCGGGATGAGTTTATTCTATACTATCAACCATGCCTTGATCTTTCGGGTTACAAGGTTACCGGATATGAGGCCCTTATACGTTGGAACCACCCGGAGATGGGTCTGGTTATGCCTGACAGGTTTATTCCACTCGCTGAAGAGCGCGGGTTTATTGAACACATAGACGAATGGGTTTTGGAAAAAGCATGCAGGCAAGCAGTAAGTTGGCAGCAGACCGGTCTTGGTAGATTAAAGGCATCTGTTAACATATCGGGAAGACAGTTTGCACGGACTGATCTTGTTGGAACAGTTAGAAGGGTTTTGGTTGAGACTGGACTAAGTGCGAATCTACTTATGTTGGAGCTCACTGAGACAACGTTAGTCCATAATCCGGAAGCTGCAGTGGGTATGCTGAGACAATTAAAACAGATGGGTGTTCAGATCGCAATAGATGATTTTGGAACTGGTTATTCTTCACTCAACTATCTCAAACAGTTCCCGATTGACGCCCTCAAGGTTGACAGGTCGTTCGTCAGGGATATAACAATGAACCCCAACGATGCTGCAATAGTCGGGGCAATTATAGCCATGGCGCATTCCCTGTGTTTGAGAGTTATTGCAGAAGGGGTTGAGACCCAGGAGCAGCTGGAGTTCCTGAAGATGCTTCAATGTGATGATATGCAGGGATACCTTGCCAGCAGACCTGTTCCGGCTGAAGAGTTCACAGATGTCGTGCATAAAATAACAAACTCCCGGTTCAGACAGTCCATACAGACCTCCCTGCAATACTAACCAACTTGTCATCCTGAGGAACGAAGGATCTGCTTTTTCCGAATAGAAAAGCAGATTATTCGTTCCTCAGGATGACAGGCTTACTAAGCATTTTTATTTGCTAACGGTAGGAAACCTTGCAGCCGCTACCTTGTTTATACTAAGCTTGAATGGGCTAAATGGAGCATTGAACTCTACTGCCAGCCTCAGAGACTTGATCTTCTCAAATCCGGGAACGATATATGGTTCCGTCCACCACTGCCAGTCAACGTCCTGCAGCATGAACGCTTTCAAGTCTTCATTGCCTGATGGAGATTCCCAGAACTCCCAGCCTGCACCTCTCCAGTCAGCCATATACAGCCTTGTGCTCAGTCCATCCGGTTTTGGGCTTGCAGTTACGAGCATTTCGACCGCATCAGCTTTTGATATGTCTACTGATTTACTAGCTGTAGACTCAAACACAATCCGAATCCTGCCAGTTTCACTGCCCACTGGTCGAACCCAGAACTCGTGATCTCCCTGAGGTTCAACAGATACCTGGCCTGAGACTCCCTGGACAGCTGTTTCCCATTTTGGTAATGCACTGTCAAGTGAAACTAATTCGCCAGCACCGGCTTTTGCTATGTCCCTGCCAAAGTGGCTTACCATAACAGTCTTGCCGGCTTCTCCAAAATCACCCGTGAATTTTACCTTATAGGGCCCCAGACCGCTCCCGGATGGACTTATGTTATATGTAACTACTTTCCGTCCCATAGGTTCGAGTTGCATACCCTGTCTTTTAGGATCACACTGCCAGCCTTTTGGGAGTTGCACGGACATATTGCCCTTACATGCATGATTAGGATTAAGATTGAAGACTTCAATAGCAAACTCAACCGGCTGATCAGATATAAGATACCAGTTACGAGGCTTCAATGCTTTAAGAGTACTTCTTGGCGCTATGACTATTTTGCAAGGACTTTTATACGCAGCTTTTGCAGTCGTAACCGGGAGGCTGGTATGACCTGCTTCGATTATATATGTCGGGTCTGGTGATAAAGCTGCAGCAATCTTACCTTTGGTCGTATTTAGCTTGATCGAAGCTCCGAGCATATCAACTACTTCAACTGATTTCCTGGTAACCTGGAGATCAATAGTCATTAGCTTATCTGCCCAGGCTGCGATAACTCGGCCTTTTGGAGTGTCAAATGAATATGCTGTAGCTCCGGATGGTAGTTTTAGTGCCCCTAGTGAAGTTGCATCACCAAGAATTCGTGCAGCGGTTGCTAAAGCTATGAAAGATGGATAGGGTGTGAGATCAGGCCTCAATAGACCGAACTGCACATCCCCCTCTGGTCTGTCAGGGAGCATAAAGAAGAATATTCTTTCCAGTCCTGAAGAGAGAAGCGTCGCTGCTGCTCTCGGAATGTACCTGCATGCTCGGAGTTGCTCAACTTGCCCCAGGAGTTTCTTGTTGTTGCCTTCACTGGGCCAGAGCAGTAGATTTGTTTCAGTGAGCCAGACTGGTTTTGATTTATTCTGCACCGCAGCATTATAAGCCTTAACCGTGGATGCATGTCCTCTCGGTTCATGGTATCTGTGCAGATCCAGAACATCGAAATAGTCTTGTACCTGACATTCACCCATGTTTGCAGCAAACGGCAGCATTGTATGCGCTGAGAATGACGATGGCAGCACCAGCACATCGGGATCGGCATCTTTGGCGCCGAGATATGCTGCTTTGAGTTCTGCAGAATACGTGTCACCCAGCGTAGGCCAACCTTTGTCCACCTCGTTCCACATTTCCCAGGCCTGGATTTTACCTTTGTATCTACCCACTGCTGATTTGAGGAACCGGTACACACCGGTCAAGTCCTGAGGCGCAGGACCGGGACCACTCTCAAATGACCACTGAGGTGCAAAATCCATTACCTGAGATATGTTCAGGCCTTCGGAATGGAGTAAATCAGCCACTTCATCGTAATTCGTCCAGTTAAAACTGCCTTTACCGGGTTCGACGCCACCCCAGGCTATACGTTCACGCACCCATTTGATCCCGGACATACGCACCATAGTTGCAGCATCTTTCCACTGTTCCTTGGGAATGCACCAGGCCATCGCCACATCAACACCTACACGACCTCGCGAGTCCCTATTGAGGTCAGCCGATGCAACCACCCCTATCGCGCTGACTGTGTTTGTATCGCCGACAGAGCATATTAGCTCATAATAGCCAGGGGTTAGTTTTCCGAGGTCGATATTATATGGGGATTCAACTGAACCGTTTTTAAGCTGGTTCCCCTTGAGATCGTTGAGTTTCCAGGTAACGGAACCTGAGGCATCTGTGAGTGTTAATGCAACTTTTTCATTTGCGCTGAATAGATTGCCAGGAGCTTTGGAAGTGATTGATAGTCCAAAGACTGGTGAGAGGAGTAGACTCAGGATGACTGATGTAATTGCTGTTCGCATGGGTTAATCCCCCGGTTCTGTCTATTAGTTGAATGCCTGATACTTATAGCCGCGATTATAGAAATGGTAAATAATCCGATTGCAGGTAATGGCCAGGGGGCAAACATGTCAGTGATAGTTTGCCAGGCTCCATAGGGAGGGATGGGAGTGTCGGGATGTCTGAGGAGATACGCTCCTACTGTCAGGCGGGCAATGAGCCCGGAAGTGAAGATAAGCACTGCAGTCACTATTGGATTATTGGCACCCAGCCTGGCAAGCATTTTGCCTGAGGCCCAGCCATACAATACTGAGATGGGAATGACACCATATCCAAAGAATGATACCCCCCAGCCTCCGACGG
This sequence comes from Abditibacteriota bacterium, assembly GCA_942493375.1. Taxonomy (GTDB): domain Bacteria; phylum Armatimonadota; class UBA5829; order UBA5829; family UBA5829. The sequence goes on from OW818698.1 coordinate 4,628,981, forward strand.
CTCCGATAGCAGCTATCGCAGCCCATAATGCCATTGCTCGCATTAGAATGAAATGTTTTGGAATCATAGCATGAGTCCTCTCGATTTTCGCCTGCAGCGAAAACCTGCCGGACTCGCTACGAAGGGACGAAAATATTCTATTTTCGAAAGAGGTGTCACTTGCGTTTCCTGATTAACCGTGCGGGAACCCCACCCATAACGGAATATGGTTCGACATCTTTGGTGACTACTGCACCGGCTCCGATTATACTACCGGTTCCTATACGGACTCCCTGGATAATCACCGCATTAGCGCCTATCCAGACGTTATCTTCAACTACAATCTTTTTGGAAATACCAGCACGTGCAGCGAATGGAATATCTGGGTCATCATAACTATGTCCTACGCTAGCAAACACAACATGGGCAGCAACACAGCAACCTTCACCGATCTCCAATGGGCCATATAGAACCCCATAGGGAGCAAAATGGCTCCCACTCCCGATTTCAATCCCATCACCAGCACCCTGGAAGCAAACCCCGTGGTAAAAGGTGACATTGTCCCCAATAGATACTAATTCCGGCTGATAGAACGTAACATTATCACCGAAAGAAACATTCTTACCAAGTGACTTAAACTTGCTCAGAACCGCATCATCCATAGGATTGCTCCTTTAAGTGTGGATAGGATAAGTGAATAGATTAGGTTGCAGAATTCTAGAAGTATTGTTTCAGGATATCTAAGTTATCTTTGGTAAGTGCACATACTAATTTCTCCCTTGGAGAAGAGCACAACCCAGTTCCCCCTTGGAGAAGGGGGGTAGGGGGGATTGACCATCAGAACACTATCTGTAGTTACTGATCAATCCCCATACCCCCTTCTCCAAGGGAATTAGGTGATGTATTTATGTGCTAATTATCTGCTGATATTGTAGAATGCTGCTATTCCAGGATAGCGTGCAGCTTCGGCCAGCTCTTCTTCGATGCGAAGTAGCTGGTTGTATTTAGCAACTCTGTCACTCCGGCAGGGAGCACCAGTCTTGATCTGTCCGGCGTTGGTTGCGACAACCAGGTCGGCGATTGTGCTGTCTTCGGTCTCGCCTGATCTGTGACTGACAACTGCAGTCCATCCGGCTTTCTTAGCCATCTCGATAGCGTCCAGAGTCTCTGTCAGGGAGCCAATCTGGTTCACTTTGATCAGAATGGAGTTAGCTGCACCCAGTTCGATTCCCTTGATCAGTTTTTCGGTGTTGGTTACAAACAGGTCGTCTCCGACTATCTGCACTCTGTCGCCGACTCTCTTAGTCAGCATAACCCAACCGTCCCAGTCATCTTCACTGAGTCCGTCTTCGATCGAGATGATAGGATACTTCTCGGTTAGACCGGCAAGGTAGTCAACCATCTCTGCGGTTGTGCGGGTAACGCCTTCACCTTCGAAGTGATAAACGCCGTCTTTGTACATTTCTGTAGCAGCACAGTCCAGAGCGATTGAGAAGTGCTCAGGAGCCTTGTAGCCGGCTTTGGTGATAGCTTCCAGAATGACTTCGATGGTCTCTTCGGTGTTCTTGAGGTTGGGGGCGAATCCGCCTTCGTCTCCGATGGCAGTGCTCAGGCCCTTGCTCTTCAATACTTTAGCCAGGTTGTGATAGACTTCAGCGCACATGCGGAGTGCATCAGCCCAGCAGCAAGCGCCGGTAGGCATGATCATGAATTCCTGTACGTCTACGGTGTTGTCTGCATGCTTGCCGCCGTTGAGGATGTTCATCATAGGCACAGGCAGATCACGGGCATTGGTTCCGCCGATATATCTGTAAAGGGGCTGGCCCAGGGAGATTGAAGCTGCTCTTGCGCAGGCCAGGCTGACGCCCAGAATTGCATTGGCTCCGAGTTTACCCTTGTTGTCGGTTCCGTCGATGTCGATCATTATCTGGTCGAGAGCAACCTGGTCGGTTACTTGCAGATTGATGACTTCAGGAGCGATGATTTCGTTCACGTTGTGAACAGCATTCATAACGCCTTTGCCCATATATCTGCTCTTGTCGCCGTCGCGGAGTTCTACAGCTTCGTATGCTCCTGTTGAAGCTCCGGATGGAACTGCAGCACGGCCTACTGTATCATCGTCAAGGTAAACTTCAACCTCAACTGTCGGATTACCACGGGAGTCCAGGATCTCGCGTGCCAGGACTTCTTCTATCAATGCACTTAGCATGTTTCTCACCTCTATACAGAATTAATCAGTCTCGCTTCACACAGCAAAACCCATAAATTATACCATAAGGTAGCGCGTGGATGAAACTTATGAGGAAGTAACAGTTCAGAGTTGCCGTAATTTGTCATCCTGAGCCCCCAAGTTGGGGGTGCCAACGTATTTCGATTAGAAACTTGTATTATTCCTGGGAGGCCAAATTGTGGTGCGGGCTTCCAGCCTGCCCGTATCGGACGTGAAAATACCAGTTGTGTTCAAAAATACGCGTTACTTTTACTTGGTGAAGTATTTGTTGGCAGATTCGATTCTTGAAAAGCTTGACTTCCTGGCATAGAGTGATATCATTTAGGCAATCATGCGATATTATTGTATTATGTAGCTTGTAGAATGACTCCCGAACCTTTGGATTATATTAATCGTATCTAGTAATGCTTTATAAAGCAATTATTCAGTAGGTATATATTGGATCAACAGAGCCTTCAGCCAGAAAAGAATGTTGATGAGGAACTGCTTACCCCGGACTTTTTGCGTAAGATAGAGCAGTTGTCTTTGGTATCCCGACGCCTGTTCCCCGGCAGAATGCGTGGTGAACGCAGGTCTACCCGCCGTGGTTCTTCAGTGGAATTCGCTGACTATCGCAACTACTCCACAGGTGATGATTTCAGGCGTGTGGACTGGAATGTATATGCGCGCCTGGAAAAACTGTTTCTCAAATTGTTTGTAGAAGAAGAGGACCTGAGGGTCTATATTCTGCTGGATACGTCTCTCTCAATGAGCTTTGGCTCACCCAGCAAACTCCTCTATGCCAAACGTATTGCCGCTGCACTTTCATATATAGCCTTGTGCGGTTTCGATCAGGTCTCGGTTTCTTCCTTGTCCGAAGGCAAATGCTCATCTATGAAACCCAAGCGCGGAAAACAGTCTGCCATTGGAATCTTCGACTATCTGAACAATATGACCAGTGCAGGCAGCACAGCGTTACCGGGATCGATCAAAGACTTTTGCCTGCGAAATGCCCATCCCGGGCTGGCAATTGTGCTATCGGATTTCCTCGACCCGGAGTTTGCTACCAGCATCTCATCTCTGGTTTCCAGGAGATTTGACGTGCTGATGCTGCAGGTGTTGGATGAGCAGGAAGTTAATCCAACACTGGTTGGTGATCTGATGCTGGTGGATTGTGAGAATGGTGATAAACGGGAAATAACTATAACACAGAGCTTGCTGCGTAGATACCGTGAAAGATTGAATGAGCTGACCAATGGACTCCAGAAACTCTCCACAACATACGGGTGCGGGTATGTGCAGGTCACGAATCAGACTCCGTTTGAAGATCTTGTTCTGGGTTATCTGAGGCAGAGGGGAGCGCTCAAATGATAAATCTGCTCTCTCCATGGTCGCTACTTATCTTTCTGCCTGTTGGAGCCTTAATAGTCCTGCTCTATCTGTTAAAACTCAAGCGCAAGGAACGTATTATTTCATCGGTGATGCTCTGGCAGGCTGCGGTGGCTGACCTCCAGGCAAATGCTCCTTTACAAAAATTAAATAAAAATTTGCTTCTATTTCTGCAACTGCTGGTCTTGCTTCTGATTGTGCTGGCAGCAGCAAGACCGTTTCGAAATGTGGAAGGTCTTGGGCAGAATCGAATAGTCGTAATAATGGATGCATCCGCAAGTATGCAGGCCAATGATGTAGGTATGCCACGATTTGAAAAGGCCAGGCAACAGGTGTCATCGATGGCGGACAGCATGGGACCTGGCGACAGCATGCTGATCATCTCCGCAGGTACAAAACCCCGGGTGCTCTCCTCATTCTCTTCAGACAAACGCTCTATAGCCCGCGACATACGCTCCCTTAGACCTACGGATGCTTCATGCGATATGAGGCAGGCACTTGTGCTTGCTGCATCTCTGGTTACCGAAAAATCATCCAAACCGGCCAGGATAATTGTTCTTTCAGATGGCGCTTTTGGCAAGCTTGATGATACCCCACTGGGTATGGCCAAAGTCGACTATCGCTGCATAGGCAATAGTTCAGATAACGTCGGCATCACTGGTATATCATCCCGTAAATCTCTTTCAGGTAGCCGGCAGGTGTTTGTCGGGATGCAGAATTATTCAAACGCCAAAAAGAAATTCAACCTTGAACTGTATGCTAACGATCAACTTGTTGATGTCCGCGAGCAATCGCTTGCTCCCGGTCAATCACACGAGGAAATCCTGGAGAGCGGGCAGGGACTCGGTGGTCGAATATCAGCAAAGCTGGACATCAAGGACGATCTGGCTGTGGACAATTCCGGCACTGTTTATTTGGATAAACCCCGAAAGATATCCGTATTGCTGGTCTCAAAGGGCAATGTTTTTATTCAGAATGCAATAAACCTGGACAGTCGCACTCAGCTTGTGAAGACTGATACTTTGCCTGCAGATTACAAAGATGCAGCATACGATATAACGATATTTGATGGTGTCAAACCTCCGCAAAATTTACCAGCGGGAGGGTATCTGTTAATAGATACATCGACTCCTCAAGGGCCGGCTGATGAGAAGGCAGAGGTTGCAAACCCAACAATAATAGATTCCAACAAGCAGCATCCGGTTTCTCGTTATGTAGATTTTGCAGGAGTTCGGATCGCATCGGCAAAGTATTTGGCCCCCAAGTTCTGGGGAGATCAGGTTCTGGAGGGTAGTGAGGGTTCGCTGTGTGTTGCAGGTTCGCACGAAAAAAAGAGGTATGTGCAACTCTCTTGGAGCCTCCTGGACAGCGACTTCCCGATGCGTGTCGGCTTTCCGATTTTTATGGCTAACTGCATAGACTATCTTGCAGGGACAAATGGAGCTGGGGCAGCCTTTACTGTCAGAACCGGTCAGCCTGCTTCAATCGACCTGCCTGCAGGGATAGATAGACTTACAGTAACAGCTCCTGATGGTACAAAATCCACAATCAATTCCGCACAGTCTCCAGCACTCTTCGATGGGACTCAGATGGCAGGCGTTTATACATACACGGCAGGTTCTACTAAAAGCGAGTTTGCTGCAAACCTCGCTTCAGATGCCGAATCTAATCTCAAACCTGTCCGCGAGATAGCTCTTGGAGAGCATGCACTGGCTACCGGAAAAGGAAGTGTGCGGACAAACACTGAGTTCTATTGGCCGATGTTATTTGTTGCCCTGGCAGTTTTGACTTTTGAGTGGTACGCTTACCACAGGAGGCTATAGCTGATGTCTATCGAATTTGCTCAGCCTCTATACCTTCTACTGATACCCCCACTGGTATACCTTACATGGCGTCTGGCCAAAAATAGCCTTGCAGATATGTCTGGTTTTCGTTCGAAGTTTTCTATGGGACTGCGGATTGCAATAATTCTTCTGTTGGTTTTAGCTTTAGCAGGTGCGCGCTCAATCACGGATGTCAATCGCCATTGTGTGGTCTTCGTTCTGGATGTATCAGACAGTATTTCGAAAGCGAAACAAAAATCTGCACTGGACTATGTGAACAAGTCCCTCTCCGGAATTAAGTCTGACGAGAAAGTTGGTATGGTTGTCTTTGGCTCGGATGCCTTGATTGAACAGGTTCCGGGTATAGGAATGAAACTGGACAAGATCCACTCAGTGCCAAGGACCAACCAATCGGATATATCCCAGGCGCTTGCACTGGCGCTGGCAGTTTTTCCTGATCGTACTGCCAAGAAAATAGTGCTGATAACCGATGGTAACGAGACCCGGGGTAAGGTCTTGGAACAGGCTTCACTGGTTGGTGCAGCAGGCGTATCGGTGGATGTTGTTCCTATTGAGGTGGACAATTCCCGTGAAACTCTGCTGGATAAAATGCTGGTTCCGGGAATGGTAAAGGCCGGGGAACCCTTCGATATTAAGGTTGTCGCCCAGTCAACTCAACCCGTTGCAGCTTCAGTCCGGGTTATCCGAAACGGAGTTCCTGTCGAAACCAAGTCTGTTCAACTTGTCAAAGGCAAAAGTATCCTGACATTCCGGCAGTCTATTCCTAAAGCAGGGAGTTATGAGTTTGAAGCTCTGCTGGACTCTACAGTTGATACCAGAACAGAAAACAATAAGGCTGTAGGTTTTACTCAGGTCAAAGGCAAACCAAGGGTTCTTTACGTTGAGGGTGTTCCACAACAGGCAGGTTACCTTCGCAAGGCTTTGGCGTCCCGAGAGATGATAGTCGATCAGGTCGATATGCATGGCATCCCAAAGACTCTCCCCGAATACCGGGCTTATGATATGCTGGTGTTCTCAGATATTCCTGCGTGGTCAATGAACCCGGAGCAGATGTCCATGATCAGGTCTTCGGTCCGTGACCTGGGCGTTGGGTTCACCATGATCGGTGGCGAGAACAGTTTTGGGGCTGGTGGATATTTCGACACCCCCATAGAAGAGACTCTTCCGGTAGATATGTCTGTCAAGAAGACCAAGATACTGCCCTCCGCTGCGGTAGTTGTCGTGATGGATAAATCCGGATCAATGGGCGCTCCGGAGGGCGGCAGGACCAAGATTGAGCTGGCCAACGATGCAGCTGCGTCTGTCGTCAAACTTCTTCAGCCGGTGGATTATGTCTCAGTAGTAGTCTGTCATGATTATCCTGTAGTTGCTGTAAAGCTGACTCCTGCGCAAAACAAGGAGAGGATCTATAGCGAGATATCCACAATCCGCGCAGAGGGTGGGGGTATCACCGTGTTCCCGTCTATGAATGCAGCTTATGGTGTCATAAAACCAGCTCCAACCAGGCTCAAACACATTATACTGCTGGCGGATGGATCAGACTGCGATGAGCAGGATGGAACCGTTGCCCTGGTTCAGCAGATGGCCGCTAAGAAGATCACCGTGACGACCGTAGCCATCGGTGACGGCCCCCACGTGCCATTTCTGAAAGCTGTAGCGTATGCAGGCAAAGGTGGGTTTTATCTTGCTAAACGGGCAGGTGATCTGAAAGCTATCTTTACCAAGGATGTAATGCAGGTGTCAAAGTCAGTCTTGGTAGAAGAGCCATTCGCACCGAAGATGGACCCCAATAGTCCGGAATTATCAGGTATCGACCCGGGCACTGTTCCTGTATTGCTTGGGTATGTTGCTACCAGTCCCAAACCTGCAGCTTCGGTCTCTATGTTGACCAACAAAGACGATCCTCTGCTTGCTACCTGGCAGTTCGGCCTGGGAAGGTCTGCTGCATTCACATCAGATTGCAAAGCCCGGTGGTCCTCACACTGGTTGTCGTGGGCTGGCTATGGTAAGTTCTGGACGCAGGTGCTGCGGTCAACTATGCGAAAGAGCGGTTCATCGGATTTTCAATCCATGGTTGATATAGTAAACGGGGTAGGGTATGTAACTATCGATGCAGTCGATGCCAAGGGTGAGTTTGTGAACTCTATGAAGTTTAAAGGATCGCTGGTCCGCCCTGATATGAAGAGCAGCCAGTTGAATATTCACCAGACCGGTCCAGGTAGATATGAAGCGGATTTTACTGCTGATGATACCGGCAGCTATGTTGTAAGTGTAGTCCGGTCGGATCAGAAAGCAACTGCTCCGGATACATCAGTTGTAAGTATACCATACCCCCAGGAGTATAAGTGCCTGAACCCCGACAACTCCATTCTCAAGCGTATCGCCGAGACAACCGGGGGTAGTATAAGTCCTGATCCAAAGAGGATCTTCGGTGGTGGATTCAGACCGACAAAAGACTACAGCGACCTCTGGAGGTTGTTCACTCTCCTGAGCATAGTCCTGTTGCCGATAGATATTGCTGTTCGTAGACTGGCAGTGAATTATCCCGAGTTTATAAACTTAATGAGCACAGTTCTCAGCAAACTGACGTCAAACCGAGTGAAACCCGTAAGACTGCCGGAAGCAAAACCCGAAGAGACCGCCAGTGCGCTTTTAGCAGCAAAAAAGGAACGCAAAGTCTCAGAAACCAAAGAGCAATTCGAGCCTCAGGCAGTGCAAGTAGAATCCAAAAAAGCCCCAAAACTCCAGGTATCTGAACCTCAGGAAGACATGACCAGCAGACTACTCGCCGTCAAACGCAGAGCCGGGAAGACTAAACCAGACGGAGAGGAAGGGAAGTAACTGTTTAGGCTTTAGGCGCCAGACTTCAGGCTCTAGGAGGGAAGGAACGAGGCAGTGAAGTATCCGCCTCGGATTCACGTGGCATACAGCTCTCTTCCTTCTTTTACAATCTCACGGTAGATCAGTCCGGGGGGATTTCCGTATTTTCCATATCAGATGGTGTTGCAACGATAACATCGACGGGTATTCCGACTCCTGTCATGAGAAAAAGACCAGGCAGATTAAAACATCTGCCTGGTCTTTGTGCACATTGTTATTTTGTATTAATGGTCTTACGGTGTGTCAACGAAGTTGCTGGTTGCAAATGTTTTCTGCCATTTCACATGGTTATCAAGGAACACTGCGTTGAAGCCATCAGAATGTCTGGTGGTAGCCATTCCTCCCCCTGCGCTGCCAACACTGTGTTCACAGGTCCCATCTACTACCAGGAATCGCTCGGACGGTCTTGAAAATGCAATTATGCTCATTCCCTGAACGGTAACTCCTGTGCAGGCTCCGGCAGCATTTTGGTATACGTACTGATATCCGCCAAATAATGCTCGTGTCCATGTCCCGCAACCTCCGCATGCAGCGCCTCTTCCTCTCCAGGCAGCCGGTCCATATGATGGACAACCAAATACCTGCTCATTCTTGACATAAGGAGATATAGGTGCTGTCCAACCATCTACACTGACCCAGCGAGGATGGAAGAGTTGTTCATCATAATCTTGAGAATACATCATGAAAGCCTTACCTATCTGATTCAGATTGCTGGCACATGAAGACTGTCTTGCTTTTTCTCTGGCTTTAGCAAATACCGGGAATAGAATTGCTGCTAAAATAGCAATAATAGCTATAACTACCAGCAATTCAATAAGTGTGAAACCTGACTGCTTGCTCTTTTGCATAATCTAGAGTCTCCTTTAAGTGTAGTAAGTAGCATGCACGAACTACTTAATGTGATTGTATTCCAATAATTAAAAATAGTCAACACTAAGAATATGTAAAACAACAAAAGACCATCAACACGCATGCAATGACGTTAAATAAACAAAACAATAACGCATGTGATATGTGAGAAATGAGTGAGGTAAGATATTAAATGCATGTCAGAAAGGCACGGGGTCAGTGTGTAATGATACTACGACCAAGATCAATATTTCGCATCGTGTTGTGTAATGATAGTGTAAGTTGCCGGTTGTAACCGGAGTGAAATCTGTGCAGTAGATTAGTCGTACTTTTCGCATTTTGCACAGGTTGGTCTGTATTATCAATGAGGCATATATCTGGGGAGAAACCTATGGCCCCTCAGGATAAGGGGCCAGAAACACGTAGACTTCCTACTGCACGTCCCAGCCTTCTCTGATGGACCCGCCATTAGTTCCGTAAGCGAACCAGTGGGGGTCATATCCGTAGGTGGCGCTGTCTCCCTGGTATGGGAGTTTCCATATCTTGGCATGACCATCAGCATAAACAGCATTGCAGATAGGCTTCACGGATGTTGGATTTGGGATTGCAAGTCCATACTTACCCTGATGCCAGTCAAATGCCTCGTGATATACTACCTGTGAAGCTGGCCTGCAGAAATCAGCGTCACTAACATCCCAGTTACATGAATTCCACGCTAATACCCATCTATATTCATAAGAGCAATTGATCCATGGATCGCTGGTGGATTTCTGAGAGTCGCTTGGGCAGAAAAACACATTGTAGTTCTTTACATATGGTTGCAGCGAACTGGCGATACCATTGGTGAGACGAGCATATCCGATGGTGTTTGCAAACTGTGTCGCATAATCAGGTCCACCTCCCCAGACTTTCAATGTGGGCCATTTTTCATCATAGTCCTGGTTATACTGCGTCAGGGCCATCGCAATCTGTTTCAGGTTGCTCAAACAGGCGGAATCTCGTGCTTTTTCCCTTGCTTTTGCAAACACAGGAAACAGAATTGCTGCTAAAATCGCGATAATTGCTATGACAACTAGCAATTCAATCAAAGTAAAACCGGCATTATTCCTCTTTTTCATTGTCTTATAACTCCTCCCGAATTACTGGCATGAATTTACTAAATCAATATTGAGTCGACCGATAATTATTGCAACCAACTAGTGGGATTGTATCCCCGAATTCCGATTTTGTCAATGGATTTCAGGAAATAGATACTACGCATTGTTGGAATTGTTGTATTCTACCAGATGAGAGGTCCAATGGTAATCAAATGTGATGTAACTTGGACAATCTTTCGCGTGCGGCATGCAGGGTGTCCCATTTTTTGCAGAAACAGAACCGGATCTGGGTGCGTCCATCCTCAGGATTTGAATAGAAAGATGAACCGGGAACAGAGGCTACTCCGGTTACCTCGATTAGTTTGCGGCTGAACTCGAAGTCCGTACTGCATTCCATAGAAGACATCATTTGAGCGACATCACAGATAATATAGTATGCACCGCCAGGCAGGAACGGATTAAAACCCTTCTCTTTCAAAACAGTATAGAGGAAATCGCGTGCCTCAGAATAGTGATTATGAAGGTTGGCGTAGTAGTCACCGTCGAGTTCCAAAGCTGCAGCCGCCGCGTGCTGCAGAGGGGTAGGAGCGCCAACTGTCAGGAAATCGTGGACCTTGCGGATTCTATTGGTAATCTCTTTCGATGCAATGGCCCATCCGACTCTCCAACCGGTCACAGAATATGTCTTTGAGACTGAGTTTATAGTTATAGTCCTGTCCTTCATACCCGGCATGGAAGCAATCGAAATGTGTTCTGCTCCGTCAAATACTATGTGCTCATATATTTCATCAGTTACAGCATAACAATCGTACTTGCAGCATAACTCAGCAATGCACTCCATCTCCACTCGACTAAACACCTTGCCTGTCGGGTTGTTTGGAGTGTTGATTACTATTGCTTTTGTATTGTCGTTAAATGCAGCTTCAAGCTCTGCTGGATCAAATGACCAAGCTGGTGTTTTCAGAGTTACAAATCTTGGAGTAGCTCCGGACAGTATGGAGTCAGGACCGTAATTTTCGTAATAAGGTTCGAATATAACTATCTCGTCCCCCGGATTGATAATAGCCATCAGTGAAGCCATCATAGCTTCAGTCGCTCCACATGTAACAGTTATATCGGTATCGGGGTTGCATTCAATATGATTAAAGTCCGAAACTTTTCTGCTGATTGCGTTCCTGAGAACAGGCTGCCCGAACGTGATTGCATACTGGTTCCAGCCGTCTTGAATAGCCTTTATTGCCGCTTCTTTGAGTCTTGGATCTATCTCGAAGTCCGGGAACCCCTGTGAAAGGTTCAACCCACCTGCAGCAACGCAGATTCTGGTCATCTCTCTAATAACGGATTCTGTAAAGGACTCGGTAAGCGTGGAAAGGTTCTTCATCTTTGCTCCAATTGCATGCGGTAAGGGTGATAGGAAAGAGGGGAATAAGCTCGGGTTCCCTGCATAACATACTTCCAGACCAGTATATCAATTCCCTAAGAGGAGTGTCCAACTTCGAGGTTTTATAAAATGCGGGATATTTTGAATTGTCATGCAAAGCCGCAAAGGCGCAAAGAAGGGAATTCATTCTGTTCTATATGGAATGGCATAATCGGTGTGGGTCGGCATGAAATACTGTCGTTTTATACGCGTATGATTGAAGTATAGTATTTTCTTCTTAGCATCTTTGCGGCTTTGCGTGACAAATATACAAGTGGGAGATTCTACACTGCCGTCAGAATGACAGACAGAAAAGCTCCTGGACTGCAGTCCAGGAGCTATAGCGAATCGACTATTTGGCAGGTTTTGCCGGCGGGGTATAACTGGGTTGAACTATATGCCATGTTGCCGGGGGGGTCTTCTCATCTACATTGGTGATTGAGATATCGACCACAATATTTGCACCCTCTTTGGAACGAACTGCAGTCATAACCACAGGAGACTCAGTGTTCTCAGTCATCGCTGTATTAGTACCGAGCACTTTTTTCATTATTGGTGATGAATCATCTACTACTGACCTGAGATTGAGACCATCTCTGGAATAAGCAGCTGGTGCCTGCGATTTGCTCAGAGAGGCAAAGAGCAGCAATATGTCTTTGTTCTGTTGCACTGTCTGCTGGAGGTTCAGAGGGCCCATAATGTCATCGCCGGAGACATTTGCTCTGAATTGTTCCTGTGTCAGACCAGCCATCTGTGCAAGCTCGGGAATACCAAGTGTTCCGGTCTTGTTGAGAGTCTGCTTCCAGTACTCCATAAGTTCGTCAGGAATCAGAGTGTCTACCTTGGTTATCCAATCACTGTCCTGGAACTCTACTGGTTTACTGGGCTTTATCCACAGATACTGATATCTGTCGGCTAGATTGTCCAGAACTGTGCGCAGTGTCTGGTTTTGAGCATCTATGCCACCTCCGGCATTGGGGCCACCTCGTCTTCCCTGAGGACCTCCAAAACCAGGCCTGCCACCGTAGTTATCCGAAACAATGGCGATTCCCGCTGCTGCAGACAACTGTTCCTGGATATCAGGAAGTGTCTGTCCATCGAGTTTTGCATTTATTTTGGCATCCAGAACAGGATCAGTAATCTGAGTTACAATCACTTGCCCATCATCTGTCGTTGTGGTCGTGGTTGTAGTTGCGGAAGCAGCACCGGTTGCAGTTCCATTGGCGCTGCCTGGATTCCTCCGGTTCTGGCCCCTGGCATTCATAAATTCATTTCGAGACTCAGCCATAACATCCCGCATCGGACGATTTAGTATGTCGGCTTGAATCAACACATTACCAAATATCTTAGCCATCTGACTGTTAGGGTCTGGTATGGGGAGTCTGGTCCGCCCATTTGGTGTGGTGACCATAAGACTACCAAGCCCAGCGCCCATTGGTCCGCCACCGCGTCCCCCCCGGCCAGGTGCGTTGACTGTGATTGTTGCATCGGCCATATTTGCAGGGACTTCACCACCGTTGTTCCTGCCGCCAAGTTTGGTTGTAAGGTTGTTGACTGCTGTAAGCAGGTCAGAGAGCCCCTGTTGTGCTTGCGGATTAAGGCTGGCTCCGCTGATAGTTGCGCTTTGACCTGATAGCAGAGCCTGGCTAACATCAGGAGAGTTGTTAAGAAATCCGCCGAATTTCTTTCCCATCCCTGATGCTGCCAACCAGAACATGAATGGGTTCTCAACTCTCAATTTTGCCATCTCATCTGCGGATAGATTGTCAAGGCTATTTAATGCATCCAGACCAGCCTTGCGTCGATCCGCAACTGCCTGTTCCTGTGCTATGCGGATTGACTCTCGCGCTGCCGCCATAGCCTGTCTGGATTTCATATCCCATACAAGCCTGTAGACTGGTGTGCTCTCTGTGCCTTCAATAGACCACTTGAATCCAGTAACTCTGGCGATGGCATTCATTATGTCACGCAGTGGAGTATCTTTGGCGAAGACATTGACCTTTCGATCTCTGACCTCCCAGTCTTTTGTGTTTGTTCCTGCACGCAATGTAACACCGCTGGCCTGCATCAGATCTCCGACTGTGTTTCTAACAGCCATCTTTTTACAGGAATAGGTAATCTTAGCACCTAGACGTGCATCTGAAGAAAGCGCTCCCTGGGATGCGGGTTCATCAGAAGTAGCGCTGCCGGCGTTAGGATCATATGTCTCAACGCTCATAGCCACAGTTGTTAAGGTAAATAGAAGTCCTAATGCAACTAGTAGTGCAAACCCTTTGATTTTCATTTTACTCCCTCACTGATTTAGGTGCAGCATTTTTGACCTTACCGGTCTGTATTACGGGACCAATGGTATCCGTAGTTCTTGCCGGTCCGGGTCTGTATACAGGTGTCTGAATAGTCCATTTAATAGATTTAGATTTTGCATTGTCTAAAAATGCAGTGAATTGATATGTAAACGACTTGCCTTCCCGCTTTACTTCTCCACGAAGTAACAGGGGAATATCGTTCTTCTCAAGGAAGCCGGGGTTTCGTGAAACCACAGCCTTTGCTAATGGTATTTTACCCACATCTAGTGACTTCAGGTTTAGTGCATCAGCAGAAAATACAGCTCCTCGTTCTTCATTACTCAGTGTAGCATATAGTTTGAGGAAATCCGCATTGCGCAAGACTGCTTTGCTTATACCTGTATTGCCCAGCACGCTATCTGTCTCAATAGCCACTTCGAACTGTCCGGAACTCAGGTCAGCCATCTGCGCTAGAACCGGTAGGTCCAGTGTTCCTGTCTCTGCAAGAATTTTTCTAAAACCTGCCAGCCATTCATCAGGAAGCAGCAGGAAACTTTTGGAAGCCCAATCGGTATCTTTGAATTCAGAGGCTGCAGACGGTCGGTCCCACGTGTAAGCGTAACGGTCAGCAATGTCATCCAGCACTTCATCGGGTTTTGTTGATGCGGCTCCCCTGGAATCTGCTGAAGGAAGTGGATCGCCAAACCAGTCACTGACGACAGACACTTTCAGGAGCCGACTGGCTCTCATAAGCTCAACAGAGAGTGGTTTATTGGATAATTTATATGCTTTCTTCTCTTTTATGGCACTGGTTGTGCTGTCTGAGGTTGCCGCATCCTTAGTAGTTTCAGTAGTAGAAGGAGTGTTACTGTTTGTATCAGTAGTTGAAGATTTGCGAGTTCCTGATGTGTCTGTCGCACTTACATCCGCATCAGCCGCTCTTTTCAAATCACCTTTATATCCTCTGCTATTCATCGATTTTCCGGATTGTTTACTCTGTGTGTACATCTTACCAATAGTATTTGCTGTGACACTCTTAGAATCCAGGAGAGGTGTGCTGATAGAACTATTGCCATAACTGACTTGAATATTGCCGTAGCTCCCGGCAGAAACAGCGCGATTTATGCTGATATTTGCATTGTCCAGATTCTTACGAATAATTCGCAACGCTCCTCGACCCTTGATTCCTCCTAGAATGCCACCATTTTTATTGGAGCTGTTCAGGAGTTTTAATACTGCTTTGCGTCCATCAGTGGAGAGTTGGCTTCCTGACATTGAGAACTGCGAACCGGTCGTTAATGCTCCGGATGCACCAGGCACAGTATTTAATACGCCTCCGACTGCTTTGGCCATACCGGATTTCTGCCACCATGCCAGGAATGGGTTTGCAATTTCAAGATTGGCCTGCTGTTCAGGAGTCAAAGGGGCATTATTTCCATAACCGGGGAAGAACTCGGTATCGGCTGGAGTTGCTGCAACCTGGTCCGATTGAGTTGCTTGCGCGACGGTTGTAGATTTATCTGACAGTTCCAGGGTTTGGGCTCTGGATTTATTGTCCCATACCAGTCTATATGTTTTGCTGGAGTCTTCACCACTTATCTGCCATTTAAAATTGGTGATACGGGAAATAGAGTTCATTAGTTCTCTAAGAGGAAGTTTATTGGCAAATATATTGATTTTGCGGTCTCGAACTTCCCAGTCCTTTGAACTTGTTCCCGCTCTGAGAGCAGCTCCGGACGCCTGGGCTAGAGCATCAACAACTATTCCAATGGATTCCCCACGCGTCTGGTATGTCACAAGCTTATCCAGGTTTACATCAGCGCCAAAAGAATCTTGTGATGGGGTCTGCTTCTCTTCTACCCGACCTGGAAGTGCATTTACTGATAATATGACTGTTGCCAGAATTATTACTTTAACTAGGGTATTCAATTCATATACTCCCTGGACTTATATTGATGCTTATTAATCTACGACAAACTGTGGACGCGAGTCAGTGCCGTAAAAAATAACCGAGATTAATATCCATACATTACATTAGAGTTCATGACGGGTCAAGTGTATCGCTGGTTTCAGTATTATCTTAAATATTTTCAAAGGAAATGAAAACCGGAGTAATCCTGATTTAAGCCCAGCACGATACAGAAAAGAATATTACACAACTAAACGGCTGCATCTTTTGAATAATGCGCGTTAGCTTGCATAATGTGTTATAATGCGAGAAGGGGCTGGAGCTACTTATGCCGAATCTATGGAATATAGGTTTCGGGGAAGGTTTTTTATAGTCCCTGGTACAATTATATTAAACATGACGGCGTAATATGTGGGGTGTCCACCGATGGGAATAGCAAAGAAAGACCTTGGCGATATTCTTCTTTCCAAAGGCAAAATAAGTCAGCAGCAATTGGCTGAGGCTAAAGCTGCCCAAAAAGCTGCTCCGGGTGACCTGGGGCGTATTATTGTTGACCTTGGCCATGCGGACGATCGCACCGTAGCTGAGGCACGCGCAGAATCCATGAATATGGCTTTTGCGGATCTTAGCACATATAAGATTGATCCTTCAGTAACGGGACTTGTGTCGGAGCAGTTGGCTAGAAAACACAAGCTTATGCCACTCGGTAAGAATGGTCCCAATCTGATGGTGGCAATGGTTGATCCGAACAACCCTGTCGCTCTTCAGGATATACGTATTGCCAGTGGGGCTTCAAAGGTTGTAGCAGCCCTGGCAACTGAAGACGATGTCATGGCTGCCATAGATCGTGCTTACAGGGCCAGCGAAGGTGGTAGTGATACCACCGGTGAAGGTGGTTCAGCACCGAGTGCATTAGCTGGTGGGATGGGTGGATTATCCGCCGACATTCGCCAGGGATTGGCCGCTTATGGTGCAAGAGAAGATGCAGCTGATGATGACAATGAAGCCCTCAAAATTTCCGAAGAGGCTCCTATTGTCCGTCTGGCATACAGCATTATTCAGTTGGCCATTACCGATGGTGCTTCTGACATCCATGTAGAGCCGGAAAAGCGCGGAGTTAGAGTCAGGTACAGAGTTGACGGAGTTTTACACGAAGTCATGCCTTTGCCGAAATACATCGACAAACCGCTCACTTCCAGGTTCAAGATTATGTCTGATATGAACATTGCTGAGCGAAGAATTCCTCAGGACGGTCGTATTGGTATCGTTCTAAACAAGAAAGACTTCGACTTGCGCGTATCCTGTCTTCCTACTGTTAACGGTGAGAAGATGGTTATGAGAATTCTCGACAAGACCAGCGTTCTCCTCGGACTTAACAAACTTGGATTTACCGAAAAGAACCAGTCGGAACTTGAAGAACTCACCATCCAGCCTAACGGACTGTTCCTGTCCACAGGACCTACTGGAAGCGGAAAGACCACTACTCAGTATTCAGTCCTCCATAAACTCAACACCGTTGAAAAGAACATACTTACTATTGAAGACCCTGTTGAGTATCAGTTAACCGGTGTAGCGCAGGTTCAGGTTAACAAGAAAGCAGGACTTACATTTGCTAGCGCACTAAGGAGTTTCCTCCGACAAGACCCTGATATCATCATGGTCGGTGAAATGAGAGACTTGGAAACTGCTGACATCGCTATTGAATCCTCGCTTACTGGACACTTGGTTCTTTCTACTCTGCACACAAACGACGCTCCCAGTGCCGTCATCAGAATGATTGATATGGGAGTTGAACCTTACTTGATCTCAGCTACTCTGATTGGAGTTCTCGCTCAGAGACTTGCAAGAAAGATCTGTCCCAAGTGTAAGACTGCTTATGAAGTCCCGGGTTCAGATCTGCACAGGTTCGGATTCAGGCCAAAAGACCCGAGTGCTATGATTGAGTTGTTCAGAGGAACAGGCTGTGATAACTGCCGCAATACCGGATACAGAGGTAGAATCGGTATATACGAACTCATGAGAATTAATGATGAGATTCGTGAACTGGTTACACGTAGAGCTCCGCTGGCAGACGTCAGAGAAGCTGCCAAAGCCAACGGTATGAGCGAACTCAAAGAAGACGGTCTCCAGAAAGTCCTGCAGGGAGTAACAACTCCGGACGAGGTCATGAGAGTCGTATTCACCGCCGGCGGCTAATGCTTGATATTAATCCTCTTTTAGCGAAAATTGCTATACCTGCTCCCCCTTGGGAATGGCACTAAGTCATTCCCCTTGGAGAAGGGGGGTAGGGGGGATTGAAGAAGCTGGCGCATTGTATTAAATCTGTAATTGAAACATTACCGGGATAATCAATCCCCCTAACCCCCTTCTCCAAGGGGGAATTAGCTTTTGGTATCTTTATTGCTTCGGGGTTATTTATATGCCCCGAAGCGTTATTACGTTAATATAGTATTTTTGACGAGGAAGTATATCGTTCCCGGTGTCAAAACTACACGGGAGATTTTCTTCTTCAGTCCACACGTTATGGACCACCCCGTAGGGATTGGGCCACACTTCAGGAGGAACAGGACTTGAACGAAAGATCCGCTGGTCAACCACAGCAAGGTATGGGTAAATTAGGCCAGAAAGCAACTGCACCAGTCTCTCTGGAAGAAATACATGTAGACGATTTGCTCCGTGAGATGGTAGAACGGGGCTGTTCCGACCTGCATGTATGTGTAGGTATTCCACCGGTATTGCGTGTAGACGGTGAGCTTTCACCGATGAACTACGAGAAATTTACCCCTATTATTATTCAGAGAATGTTATATGATATTTTGAGTGATGAGCAGATCCAACGGTTTGAAGAGTCGTGGGAATTGGACTTTTCATATTCGCTGCAGTCATTGTCCCGTTTCAGGGTTAATATTTTCAAAGATAAAGGTTTTCATGCCGCTGCATTCCGTTTGATCCCGATGAAGATCCCTACGGTCAAGGAACTGGGACTGCCTTCGGTCATAGAAGGAATAGCCAGATATCCGCGTGGACTGGTGTTGGTTACCGGACCAACCGGATCGGGTAAGTCGACTACTCTTGCCTCGATGATCAATCAGATCAACTGTGAATCCAGCAAACATATTATTACTATCGAAGACCCGATTGAATATCTGCATCAGCACAAGATGAGTGTTATCAACCAGCGTGAAGTTGGGCAGGACACCAAAGAGTTCGCTAACGCTCTCCGCGCATCTCTCCGTGAAGACCCGGATGTAATTCTGGTCGGTGAAATGAGAGACCTGGAGACAATGTCTAACGCGATCAGAGCTGCTGAAACCGGTCACCTTGTCTTTGCTACTTTGCATACCAACTCTGCAGCACAGACAGTTGATAGAATCGTTGACTCATTCCCCCCAAGTCAGCAGGAACAGGTCAGACTTATGCTTTCAAACAGCATACAGGCAGTTCTATGCCAGCAGTTGATGCCGAGAGCAGGAATGCCTGGTAGAGTCTGCGCTTTGGAGATCATGATCGCAACTCCGGCTATCAGGAACCTGATTCGTGAAGCCAAGTCTCACCAGATGACATCTATTATTCAGACAAGTTCAAGTTTTGGGATGATGACAATGGACCAGAGCCTGAGGGATCTGTATCTGAGAGGCGCTATTACATTCGAAGATGCCAGTATGCGTGCTATGAATCCCGAGGACTTCAAGACCATGATTACGACTGGTCGATAAACTCTGGGTAACTGTTTTTGCAGTTGCGTGAACATTTCGGCTGCCTTCGCAGTCTGAAAGAACAGAGGCTCTCTGGATTGGGCTGCATTATCTCATAATGGAGGCAATAAGCACATGGGAAACTTTGCATATACGCTTAGAGATGCTACCGGGTCAGTAATCGAAGGCACCTCAGAAGCCGAGAATGAAGATCTGTTACGTAAGCGTTTGATTGAACAGGGTTTTGATGTCCTGGATGTCAAACAGGTTAAGGTTGCCAAGAAGAAAAAAGTCGGTGGGTTTGGGCGTATTAAAGGCACAGACCTGTCTGTTATGTGTCGCCAGTTTTCAACTATGATTGATGCTGGTGTGCCGCTTGTCCGATGTTTAACGGTTCTGGGCGATCAGGTAGCAAACCCCAAACTGAGAGTTATTCTCTCCGATGTCCGGGCAGAGGTCGAAGGCGGACTTATGCTTAATAAGGCACTGGAGAAATACCCGGGCGTTTTCGATAGACTATTCTGCGGTTTAGTTCGAGCTGGAGAAGTCGGCGGAACTTTGGAAGAAAGTCTTCAGAGGCTATCAGGCTTCCTTGAAAAGGACGTTGAACTCCGTCGTAAGGTTAAGGCTGCTCTGACATACCCGAGTATCGTTATGGTATTCGCGACCGCGGTCGTTTTGCTTCTAATGACTTTGATTCTACCTAAGTTCCTTGACATGTTTAAGGACCTGGGAATCAAAGAATTGCCATTGCCTACCGCTATTCTCTCGGGGATTAGTAAATTCCTGTTGAAATACTGGTATTTTGCAATAATGATCGCTGCAGCGATTTTCATCGCATTAAAAACTGCAGCGGCTACAAAACCCGGACGGCGCTTCTTAGACTACATGAAGCTGAAGATGCCGGTTTTTGGACCTCTCAACCATAAAGTTGCTCTGGCCAGGTTTGCTCGAACGCTTTCCACTCTGCTTTCCAGTGGTGTTCCCATCCTGCAGGCACTTGAAACTGTTGCAGGAACGGTCTCTAATGACGTTATGAGTGAAGCAATTCTTGCTGCAAGAACATCGATTAGAGAGGGTGAAAATATTTCCGGGCCTCTTGCTAAAAGCCGAATGTTCCCTCCAATGGTCGTCCAGATGGTCGCCATCGGACAGGAATCAGGTGCTCTTGACCCGATGCTTGGAAAAATTGCAGACTTCTATGAAGATGAAGTCGATGCTGCACTCGACTCTTTGACTGCTGCTTTAGAACCAGTTCTAATCGTTGGATTGGGAGGAGTTGTAGGATTCATTGTTATTTCATTGTTCCTGCCACTTATCTCGATCATCAACAACCTGACGGGGTCGACGGATTAGTTAAAAATGACTCTATCGCTTACATTTCTGGGTAGTCTGATAGCGTTTCTTTACGGCACCATTGTTGGTAGTTTTCTTAATGTATGTATATACAGGTGGCCGGCGGAGCAGTCAATTGTGACTCCCCCGTCCCACTGCCCGAATTGCGGCACCAGGCTCAAGCATATTGACCTGGTGCCGCTTTTTAGCTTCCTTTTTTTAGGGCGAAAGTGCCGATACTGCAAGGTACCAATTAGCTGGCGATATTTCACCGTTGAATTGATCACTGGTGTGATTTGGGTATTGACCTTCCTTCGATTCGGATGGACTATAGAGTTCTTTGTCTTTGTTCTCTTCCTTTCGTTTCTGTTGGTTGCTTTCGTAGTCGATATGGAGCACTTCATAATCCCGGATCAGGTTTCGATAATCGGGGTTGTGTTGGGTTTAGGCAAAGATATAGCCCATATAATTGCCGGATCACCGCAACTGGTGAAAATACCCCTTCCATTTACGGATTTCAGACTGCCGATGCTGCCGAGTATTGTCGGCATCGTGTTGTGTGGTGGTGCATTTGTACTTCTGGAAAAAGTAAGCTACTATGCATTCAAACCCAAGGACCCGAAGGAACTTGAAGAATATGAAGGGGCCATGGGCTACGGTGATGTAAAGCTGGCCGCTGCCATAGGGGCAGTAGTAGGCGCCATGCCGGGCTTTGTATCTTTCTTCATTGCTGTGCTATTGGGGACATTCTCCGGAATAGTCATACTGATCCTAAAAGCCAGGGCTGAAAAGAAAGGTCTTGAATGGCGGACACAGATACCGTTCGGTCCTTATATGGTCCTGGGCGCTGTCGCTGTAATGTTTTTCTATTCTCAACTGGGAACTCTCTGGAAATTGTGGGTAAACTGGGTAACTCACATGTCCGGAGCATAGATGTAAACCCATATTGAAGTGGTACACCACACAATTCCACATTGGTGAAAGGGCTAACCAGGTTCTCCTTTGGAGAAAGGGTTAGGGGATTGATCCCTTCATTATTACCCGTTCTCATAAGGATAATTGCTGGTAAATCTGTTAAATTAGGCTCATGCACCCCCTTTGGGGTTTCGCGATAGCTTTAGTTCTGTTACAATTACTAGGCGTTAATTAGGCAGACTTTCGAAATACAGACATTCGAGGTAGATATAGCGGAACATATTGGGGAGTTGTGTCGCCAAAAATGTGTGGTGCTTAATGATACACGCCAACAGATGTGGCCGGTAGTAAATTAACTGGCATCAATTATTGCAATTTGTGGGTGAGTCAAACGGAATACGGCGACAGGAACCTCAATATTCGAGTTCCAGGTATGACCGGTTTCCCTTGGAGGTATACCGTAATGCTAAAAAGCAGAGGATTCAGCCTTGTAGAGCTGTTAACCGTGATAGCGATAATAGCTATGCTCGCGGCTATCATATTCCCGGTCATGAGTTCCGTCAAGGCCAAGGCCAGGCAGTCGAGTTGTATTTCACAACTGCATGAACTTGCCATGAGAGCTGATATGTATAAGAAGGATAATGGCAGGTACCCTTTGACTCTGGGACCACAGTTTAGACCAACTGAGGCATTCAACCTGATAAAAGCCGGTAGCACCGGACCAGCAGGTGAAGACCCTGGACTGTTCGTAAGGGGTTACATCGACAACTTCCGGATGTTTCACTGCCCATCAGATATTTCCGATAACATGGTTAATGGTGTGACATATGGGTATGATGCTTCCAACGTAAACACTGTTAATGCCTATACATTTTCCAGTTATGACTACTTTGCTGGAGCTCCTGATGTACCGAGTGGGATCAGGTATGCATACAGATGGGCTGCTTTCCAGGGGGGTACCCTGGCGACTCTTGCACCCGCTTCACCGTATCCAATTGGCACTACCGATACTCCAGCTCTGCAACAGCAGGACTACCAGAGGCAGTTATGTTGGAGAACTCCTCCTTCAGATACTGTGCTGACCTGGTGTTCATATCATGCGAGTGACCCTGAAGGGGCAAGTCCAGTTGGAATGACAGTATTTGTATTCGTGGATGGTCATACTACGACCATACCTGCTGATGTAGCTAAAGCTTGCAGATGGAGAGTTCGACTTAAGTAAGTCACTTCTCCATACCGTATTATTCACAAGACTCTGATTTGCCGTTGATGTAAAGGCTAAATTGATAGGGAATAATACGGGCTTTGGAAATGACCGGAACAATGCATCTGTGTTGATGGTCTGAAGATTGTAGATTGTGCAATTAGCACTTTTAACGCCGAGTCCGATTTGGGAATGAGGAAGGCGCTGTAGCGATGAACATACAGTTCGCGAACAACAGAAGAGGTACTTCGCTGGTCGAAGTACTGGTAACTATGTCGGTTCTGGTCGTTGGGATTATGGTCATGATCCAGATGTTCCCTTCAGGGTTCTCTGTGATTAAGACAGCCGAACAGAAAACCGTGGCGTCTAGACTCGCCCAGGCTGAAATATCCCGCTGGAGTTCCAGAGCAGCTAATCTTCCTGATGGTATCTTGCCAGTTCAATTTGATGGAGCTGGAAACGCAGTTGTTATTGACAACTATCCCATGCCAAAGAGAGGCGGACAACTGGCCTCATTCGTTTCTGACGGTGCCGGTGGTTGGGTCAGAGGTAATGTTCTGAATCTTAGAATGGTAATGGGAGAGACTGTTGCTTTTTCTGAAGCCAGTTTCTTTGAGACCACAGGTGGAACCACATTCGGTAGCCGTTATATGCTGGCATATGGACCTGTAGATACATACCATTATGAGGACTCAGCAAATGCTGGAGTTATGCTTCTTAAAAACTTTGCAGTCCGAAGCCAGGATATGCGCAGACTACCTGAAGATGTCGCCCCATCAGCAGGCAATCAGTATTCGATAGATTATGGGACAAGTGGGAATCCCACTTTCAACATAGCTTTTATACCGAACACAACCACACATGCACGGATTTACTACATTACATATTCCTACTGGGCAAACAATGGTACCTTCAATCAAATGGTGACCAAGGTTAATCAGGAGATTGTTGTTCCTACCGGATATGATGGCAGTTGGATCCCGATTTCAGTAATCGATATTCCGGCCACATACACATTCAGTGAAGTAGTTCCATTTACGGAGAAGGTTTGCCGTGGATATCGACTGTTGCAGGGAGCTGAGACTTGGAGTGACGATGCATATGAGTTCACTCTGAGCGATCCACTTCTTGGGCTGTTGGCTTTCAATCCCAAAGCCCGTTTTGAAGGCAATGGAAGCGCCAAAGTTGACTATCTTGTCTATGACCCCAGGATTATGACGGAGGATGTCGTAGTCCCGCAGGCTTCCACTTCCAGGATTGCAGTCAAGTTACCATTGAGGTTCTTATTAGACTCAAGGTCCGGAAGCAGTGTATCTGATGGTATGTCAACTCAGAATCCTGATGAGCCTACTTTTGAGGGTCTAATGAGACAGGCCGGCACATCTACCGGTGGTGATCCTATTCCTCAACTTGGGGTACAGGCTACCGCTACTGCAGACTTGTTGATTAACGGTGCAATAATGGTTATCGACGTTTCTACGGGGCTTCTGGTTGATCCTGAGAGCGTGGACTTTGGACAGGGTATTGTATACATCAATTCCAGTTCTGATCTGCGGAAGCGGACCGATGCAGCTGCTACCATCACCGGAGCAGCAATGTCCGGCCGCAGGATCAGGATTTACTACAGAGCAAGTGGTGACTGGGCTGTGCAGGTTACTAAAGCTTATTCAGGTTACTCCAGGTCATATACTGGAGCTGTGAACTACAGCCAGTTTGCACAGGACAATGTGCTTACCAGGAGACTCTATTTTGCTAAATTGTATGCTGGCCAGACAGTCCTGGTCGATTACACATATGGTGGTAACGAAGAGAACAAAGTTGCAGGTGAGAGTTACAGGATATCCGATGACTATGCAACAAACGGTCTTTGTTATATAGATTTAAGGCAAGTCCCTGACCGTATCTACTCTGTTATTGGTGGATCTGTGAGGGCTCGGATAATGTGGAGAGATTCCTACAACTGGAGATTGGCTGACTCAGAGTCGCTGATCTTGCGGCCGGCTGATAGCCAGTAAATAAATACTGTGGATGCTGCCGCTCGACCGTCAGGCCGTATTATATTAAATGATACGGATAATGGTCGGACCGGTCTGGCTGGATCGGGATTGGGAGTGACTAAAATGCTTAACAGGGCAGTTACCAGAAAAGGTTTTACACTGATGGAGTTGCTGGTTGTAATAGCAATATCTACAGTGTTGTTCGGGCTCCTCATGTACCCGCTGATCAAGACATTCAGCTTGACCAGCACTGCGAGTACCCTGGTGGATGCTCAGGACTCGGCGCGTCATGCAATCCAGCAGATATCTCGTGATATCGGCGAGGCCATGTTCGTATATGACAGCGTAGACACAAACAGCGCCAGCACTACATATGGTATGGCTGCAGTCATATTGCCTGTACGCATGAATGATGGCAGTATCACAACAGTTATGCTTCCAGATTCACGGCTGGATATGATCCCTCCACAGATGATAGTCCACTGCAACTATCCGCTGCATGGGAATGGTCCCAGGGACTTCTCCAGAAGAGACGAGACCGGCAAACAGGTCTTTGCCTGGAGGACTTGTGCGGTTTGTGGATCAAGTGATATCGAGATTCGTCCAAACCTCCCCTTGAAGCATGATACGGTTATTATTCGTTATTTCCTGGGACTAAAAGATAACAACCCGTCCAAAGGTTGGAAGCCTTACGATCTTGCCTGCAAGTCACCCGGTGATCCAAATCCCGTCGTGCTGTATAGGGTTGAGTTTGATCCTAATGATACAACTCTCTTCCCTGGCACATGGACATCTGAAGCAAAAAGGACCGTATATAATGATCCACGCTTCTTCTATGACAGCAATGCTGCTGCTGATGGACGTCCTTTCTGGCAGCACTGGAAAGAAATGGCAGCTCCGGTCGCTTCTGCAAGATATCAGGATCTAGTTACATGCGGATTTACTAACGCTGGAGAACCCATGGGAGTCTCTCCGACGGTATCTATGCGGTTTGCAGGAATTGAAAATATTGACTTCAAAGCTTCAGGTAGCACTACCGCTGGCGCATATGGTATTTACGAGCCACCAACGGTATTTAGAGCGCCGGATGGTTATTGGGTATCAGCGTTCGGAGTAGCCAGTCCTCCAACGTTCAGCGTGTCTCTATTCAAAACAAATGGGTCCATGGCATATTCTACCAGGATGGACTCCGGCACCGGCGACATGTGGGTATTGCGTTATACAATTTTGGGCGGAAACTGGCAGGCACCGGTTCCTGTGTTCAACATCAGTGCATATATGAATGACGGATCAATTGTGGGACCAGCTGCTGGCGTTCCACCTGAGATGGCTTATACTATTGACCGTGAAAAAGGGTTAGCTGATTTTGCGATAACCCCTGAACTCGATGATTCCGGAGAAAGCATCAGCTCTCTTGACCCTGTCGTTGTGAATAATGATCCGGACAGAAGAGCGCTGCTGAAAACATATGATTCTGCATCCGG
This sequence comes from Abditibacteriota bacterium, assembly GCA_942493375.1. GTDB lineage: Bacteria > Armatimonadota > UBA5829 > UBA5829 > UBA5829. Next base: position 4,655,472 of record OW818698.1, read on the forward strand.
CAATTACCTTGGACCAAACGCATCCATCATTGCTGATACGTTGAGAGTTCAGGTCCCTGATGGAGTAGATTCTACAGGAAAACCGATATATATAAGATATTTGAGAACGGATGAAGGCAGTTTTAAACCGGGGAGGAATCAGTTCTGGTTGGAATCTCCGGATCATATCAGGTTCAGTAGTGACCTGCCGGTTTACTCTAGACCAGGAGGCAACTTCCCCGTCCTTGTGGACTATCAGGTCCAATACAATGGGCTTGGAGATGCCGTACGTGGAAGTTATGCTACCAAGAGTCGTATAGAAATAACTATAGGAATGCGTGTTTATGACCCGGATTCCAGAAGACCAAGCAATTTTGCCCTGCGAGAGACAACCCTCGTAGGCAACGCACTTAGATAAAATGTTTTGTGATACAAAAACATGGACTTTGTCATTCTGAACGACAAAACATGTCATTAGGAACGGCAGGCCTTGTCATTCTGAACGCAGTGAAGAATCTGCTTTTCCGAATGACAACAAACCTATTAATTAACTTTGCTTGAAAACGATTCCAATCCATAAACAGGTTGGATGTCTCTATAGATTCAGTAAGCAGGTGATGGACGTGAATACAATAACAGGCTTAAAAAGACGAAGATCAGGGCAGACTCTGGTCATTTCCATCATCGTAATGTTTTTGTTAGCGGTGTTGGCTGGTGTGTTCGTCGCTTTGGTTGCTCGTAACCTGGGACGTGCAAAACGTATGTCCAGTTCTGATGTTGTGTTTCAGATAGCCGAAACAGGCATAAAGTATGCAGATACAATGCTCACACAGGGAGAAGACGGTGCAGACTGGAGACCAGTTCCTGACAACAGGCCACCGATGGCTGGTGCACTTAGCCTTATTGATAATGATCCTGATTTCCCGTGGACAAGACCATATTCACCAAATGAGACTGCATCACACGATATGGGGCCGAGTGGCGGGTATACAACTATTCGCACAGACCAGGGCAGATTCCTGTTGCGCGTGTCCTATTCACTTAATCCAGATCCAAAGGATCCGCTCTCAAAGTACATAAAAATTGAGTCCATTGGTCGTTTTGGCCCTGGGATTGAATATATCAATAACAACACCGGTGATCCTGATCCTACTACATTTGCCAATGCTGGTGATACGAGACTAAAGAGATATCTTGTTGCATATAAGCCCATCGGGATAACCGATTACGGGATGTTCATAACCAATAAATACAACCGTTCTACTGACTTTGGTCTTGGATGCCCGGACTTTACACAGTCATTCGGCAGGACTGCCTCATCAACCAACGGGTTCAGAGGTTTTCCAATCCGGGTGAACGGCAACTTGATCTGGTATGGGACAAACACAATCAGTCTGCGGCGCACTGCTCAACAGGTCGGAGACACACTACCGATAGACGCAATCGAAGTAACTGGTGACATATTTGCTGCAGACGATCTGGCAGAAGTACAAATCCAGCCGATGGACCCTGCAGGAAATGCCCAGGGCGGTTTATTGAATGCCCTATGGAGTGATGATATTAATTTCAACTCTATTTTTGGACAGTGGAGAGACGGCAGCGAATCTACCGATGTAAATCAGCGCGTTCGGAGCATCAAACGAATTGATCCGCCGTTGATCTCACAGCAGGATATTACAGGCACCAGCGAGCGTTATCTGGTATCGACTTACTACTCCGGCAAGTTTGTGACTAACTCCGCAGGACGGACATATAACAGTGGTTATATTGGCTGGGGCAGAGGTATTTACATCAATAATGGCAGCCAGGCATCACGTATCGGATACGATGATCTATACAAAGAGTGGATGGATACAGGCGGCCTTGGAGACTGGGTTGGTTCAGTATATGTGCCCGGGAATGCGGTAATACTGGAACTGCAGTCAGACGGTATTCATGCTACTCGTGGAGTCCGTGATACCAGGCAGTGGCAGGACGCTAACGGCAACTTCCTGATACCCAGGACCATCGTCTTTCCTTACCCTACGAACGGAGTCCTTTACACAACCGGTGATATACGAATCAAAGGGATGTTGCCTCAGAACACGCACCTGACTGTTGTCTCTGGCGGGAATATCTACATTGAGGGTAACGTTCTCAAATACAGAGCTGACAACGCTATTATCGCTAGTTCGGATCCTTGGAAGGGTGCCGATGAACGTTGTTCGCTAGCTTTACTGGCTAAGAAGAATGTAGTCATTAACACGACGCAGTTTATGCAGTGCCCGGATCCGCAGGATGCTCCGGCTGACCCGCAGTTAGGGGATGCTCCGTATCCGATAAAGCTGTATGCAGACAATACCGGCACTGGTCTTTGGTTCAATTTCGACTTCGGGCCATTTGAATCAGAAACAGGTGCTGCACCAGCTTTCTATAGTCTATATATGAAACATGCCGGTGAATACAGGCCAGCTTACCTGAATGCATGGTTGAATGATGTTCCGCTCTTATTCACCAACTATATTGGTGGAATCAGTAACCAAAGCCCAGCTAACAGGCTAGGAGTTGGCGACTACCTGTATGGTTATGGCGGTGGTAATGTAGGGCTGGATTCACAACCGGCATTTGACGTATTCACAATAGATAATATCCTTATGGTTCCTAATACATTGTCTAGTTCAATGGGGAGCCGAAACTACCTGTATCTTGGAATGGATCCAAGCAGAGCAGACGGCAACTATTTGTTCTGGGGCATGGCTATACAACCGATGGACGTGAGAATAGAAGCACTCTGTTATGCCGAAGAGGGTTCTCTCTTCATAATACCTGGGGAGTGGTTGAATTCCAACGAAAATGATACCAGAGCCAATTATCAGGCAGGCAATGCACGTCCTTCCGGAGTTGACCCTATGTTCCCGTTCTATGGTGATCCTCTGGACATAAGAATAATAATAGATGGCGCGGTAAGTCAGAACCAGCCGGCGCCAATGACTAATGTTGAAGAGTGGATGCGAAAGTGGGGGAAGATACCGAATACATACGGTTCCAGCAACAGAGCCACAGCGCATCCTGGTGAAGGTTTTACTATCTTGTATGATGACCACTGTGGATGGCCACTCAATGGAGTTAGGTCGGGTGGTCCAGCGTTACGCACGGATATATATGGCAGGGCGTTACCTTATGCACCAAAGTTGCCGGTAAGCTCTAGTCTCATATTCTCCGGTGATACACTGTAAGTCTACTTTCTGATAATGGGGATATTATCCCAGGTAGTATTCGCACAATACTCCACCTTGCGGTGGTATGGTTAATAGAATGAGGTATATGTGATGAACAGGCTTGCGAAAACCTTTTTAGTTGCCTTTGTATGCGCGGCGACGCTGGCCTGCACGTTGTCTGTCTCCGCGCGGTCCTTCCTGTACCCGGGTAGCCGGAAGACCATCAATTGTGGTGTAGTCTGGCTTCCTGTTACTGCTAATCCTACCACATACGTAAATGGCAGTGAAGTAAGGTCATTCAGTAGTGGTGGGGCAGGGGACCTTTTCGGAAAGCTGGATGCAGCACTTGCAAAACCCGCCGATTGGAATTTAGAGAACCCGGTTTCTCCAGCAGATCCAATGACCGGCATGAAATACCCTAAATGGGATGAGAGATATTGGAAAGTTGTCCTGAGTGATGAGACTGACCTGTCCGATTTTCAGGCGATATATTTTCCGGCATCCGGCATTGTTCATCTGGAACCAAGGCAGAGAGAGGTTCTGCGCAAGTTTGTCGATGGTGGAGGGGTCTTGTGGATAGACAACGCCGGGATAACAGGTGCATTAAATTTTGAAGGGACATTTTTCATTCAGAACTGTAGGTTTCTGACTGGTGGTCCTTCAGTAAGCGTGGAGATGGGTGCATATCATCCATTGCTCTCTTTCCCATTCTGGTTAAACTCGATTGATGTTGCTACCCTTGGTCATGGAGGCAGTTCTGCTCCATTCCGTTATGATTTGGCTTTGGGACCAATGGGAGCTGTAATGCCTTCTTCATTCGATGTCTTGCTTCCGGTGGCCGGCAGTGGTGTTGATCCTACTGTAGCTGCAAATGCCTATGGCAGCGGACACGTAGTCGCTACATCAAACTTTGCTGGCAGAGGAACTTTCATTCATACAATGGAACAGGACAACCTGTCCGGTATGAAGTTTGCATACAATATGATCGCCTGGTCCAGTGACTGGACTTCAGTGGGCAAGAACCCGAGACGCACCGGCAGCGCTATCGATACGATTGGTGGCAATGGCGTAGTCTCTTACTGGTCTCACGATGCTCCTATTTCTGCTCTTGGAGCAAATACAACCCTGGTCCCCAGGATGACTTCCTCGGCGGTTGTGTATAAGAATGTAGCGTATTATTCCAGTGGAAACAGCCTGTTTGCCCTCGGTATAATCCCAAAAGAAGACTTGGACGGCGACGGGAACTGGAATGATGGTAACCCGTCGACTGGTGCCTCACTGGATAAGAATCAGGACTTGATATTCGCTTGGAGCAGTCCGGATGGTTCAAGCCGTATCAGTGCTCCGGTCATTGTTACAATGCAAAACCCGGTTAATCCGGAAAAGACAGTTGAAGCAGTTGCCGTTTTAAGTTCGGCCGGCACGCTGTATATTCTCAACGCATGGCCCGTCGACGCTAATGGAGTGCTTCAGAGCTTAACTAATCAATATACATTCTATGCTTTTGGATCTGCGTGTGATCCTCCAGCTCCGCCTGTATATGCAAGCGGATGGTTCTACTGTGCAAGTACTGACGGTGTGGTGCATGCCTACAATCCCGCAATTCATGAGTGGGTTAAAAATAACACAGGCAGCGTCAATGACTATCTGTGGACAAATCCTGCTCCTGCAGTAATTAGTGCAGTTGGTGCTCTCAGAGGCGGACCCAACTTTGCTTATGTGACAAGTGAGATCACTCAAGCTGTTATTGGGACTTTGTCTTGGGCTACTGCACATCCTACGGGTGTTGCTACCGCCCTTAATGACCAGATACTCAGTCTGCCTTTGTTTGTGACCCATGACAGGGCCAGGTTCTCGGTCCCTAGTACTCCAGTAAATCCGTCAACAATAATGATTAACCATACCGGTGGAGCTCGAGTTGCAAAGTATCCAGCGCCGTGTTGGGTAGAGATATTCTGGACTGATGATGCCACAGGTAATAGGAAATACCAGCGTATTGACTATGGAGCAGGCGATGATGGACTTCGTAACCCTTCACCAAGCCAGTTAGTAGTCCCGTTTGCTTTAGATCGCAATATGACAGTCTATGCTAACTACACTCTGGATTATTCACCAGGAGCTTTGACTCCTGCGCCAAAAGCACTTCCATTAGTGCCAGCTGCGAATACCGTTTCTGGCCCCGATATGCCAACAAATTTAATAACCTCAACCCCTGCAGTAGGGTCACAGAATCTATTGATGGTTAACAGCATGTTGGATTATTCAGGATTGGGTGCATTTGCTCCTTTTGCTGGGGGGTACGTAAATGCAATCCGACTCGATTCCGACTATTCTACCGCAGGTTACACTTCTGCATGGAATTATCTATTGCATTCCGGTAAACCTATACAGCTACCATCTCAGGATACTATAACCTACAATAGTGGTGATTTATGGCAGCCGGCGGTTCTGCAGACTCCGAAAGATTCTGCAACGAGTGGTCTACCGAGTGATTTACCAATATTAGAACCCAGACCTTACGGTGCGCCTGTTACAGCAGATGGAAAAGTGTTTGTAACGGTCACCGGTAAAGTCAACGGGCAGTCGGTTTCCGCCATACTATGCTTCAGAGAGAACGCTGATTTTGTTATCAGAATCACAGAGAATGGCGGCTATACCGCAGATGGTATGTCCAGAGGAACCTCCAAGAGACTTTATAATCCTACTACACAGGTCCCTTACAAAGTTAAAGTCTGGCAGCCGGATCTTATTTCAGCTACCAGTAATACTGTTGACCCGTTGCAGCAGGCAGTTGAGGTATTCCCTGCAGATGGAATGATCGATTATGAGCGTGGGACTATTACTGTAAAAGACTTTAATAAAGTCATGATCAAAATGCGCTCTCCGAATAATGATGGATACCCATTGACGCCTTCGTTACCGGTCTGGGTTTTCCTGGATGACAAAGAAGTTCCGATAGACTTTGGAACATGGGTGCCAAGGTTGCCTGCGTTGGACGATGCTGGACTTAATTCCAATATCAAGAACCTGTTGCGTCCGAGAGGGGACAGTGTAGACCTTTCCCGCTGGAATAACCTGCTCTGGTACTTTGTTGTGCCTAATAACCGGGAGATCTGTTCTACTCCTATGGTTCTTGGTGGCAAGGTCTATTTCCTTACCAGTGATGGCTTACTGGCATCAATTAATGCAGAAAATGGTCTGACTCAGGCAGAGAGGCTCGAACCGACTGACACAACTAATGTTCAGCCTATGTTGCAGATTCCGAATTTCGGAGCTTTGCCTCTCAGTGCAAGAGTCAATAACTATCTGGCAGCATCCAATGGCGTTATATTGGCCCCTGGCCCTACTGGTCTGTTTGCTGCTTCCAACTTGCCTACATTGATTGCTGATGGCAGTCGGGTTGTAGAAATTGATGGAGCCGGAGAAACCAAGTGGTCGATGGACAAGATAACCATGCCAGTATCCATACCACAGACTGCAAATGATACGGCTCCCAGGACCTCGATCCCTGTCAATAGACCGGCAAGAGCAAAATATACACCTAATGGTGAGATACTGCTTGTAAACACAGGATCAAATCAGGTCTGTGTAGTCGATAAGACAGGCAATATAGGTATTCAATCTGTGAACGGTGGATATATCCGCTGGATGTATGACAAGTTCTCTGATCCATACCAGATCCTGAAAACTGGCCAGTCAAATACAATCAGCTCTCCAGTAGACGCTGAGTTTTGGACTGAGATTGAAGGCAGCGAGTTTGTATATCATTGTATGATCGCAGACGCCGGCAACCATAGAGTTGTTGACCTTGTATATAGATTGGATTCTGCAACCAACCAGGTATTAAATACTGGTATCGATCCTGATACCGGATTTGTGTTACCGGAACTCAGATGGGCGACACGGTCTGAGAAGCGTTATACCATTGAGAGCCTGCAGCGAGTGTTCCGTGACACTCTGTCCGATGTGCAGGATGTGTGGATTGCATGCAGTGCAGTTCAGACGATGGGAGCAGGTGGTTCGGCAGATGTCGCCAAGGGTGCAGTGATGTCCGTTCCTTATCGACAGAGAACCGGGCCAGACGTTTGGAACTATGTCGTAACTAATTCCGGATTGATCGACGCCAATGCACCCGTTGCTGACGGATTGACCGGTCTGCGATATGCCAGAACATATGGACCTCCTAACAGTAGATATATATTCATATGTGACAAGTTCGGCGTTTCCAAACTCAACATAAGCAGTGCCGGAGCGTTGACGCTGGCTGGCCAGCTTAAGGAAACGGATTACCAGGCGCGAAGTGCAGCATTTGCGGAGATCCCGCTTGCTGCAACCAGTGTGCAAGAAGTGTCGTTAGGTAACTGGATGATAGTCAACTCCTTTGTCGGCGGAAGTTTTGGTGGAGAAGTATTTGAATATACTCCTCCGGCACCTAATGTGACGCCGCTTCCTTCGGCATTCCGACCATTGTGTCCGACGACTGCTAAAAACAGTTATGCGCTTAATCAACCATCATCAGCCAGCAGAGCTTTCTGATGACGATATAAAATATGTAAATGCTGGGGAGCACTTCCGAGTGCTCCTTTGCTTTTTAACTCATTTATTACAGTTATCCTGTTTTCCACCATTCTACCCCGGTAGCCGATTATTTTTGCCCTTTCCGCTATATCACGTTTGACTGCTGTTCATCTGTGGGTTATACTCCTTATAGGAGTAATGTGAGTTTTAATGGCACTTATGTCTGTTAACAACATTGGTCGACGAATCGGTGGTCGGTGGCTGCTAAGAGACGTGAACCTGGTATTGGATCAAGGAGAGGCTTTATCTGTCTTCGGTCCATCTGGTTCCGGTAAGTCCTTGCTCGCGCGGATAATTGCCGGCATTGATGCTCCCGATAAAGGTCAGGTGACTCTGAAAACAGAAGCTGGTGTTGGCAGTGTCAGTCTCGCACTTCAGGAACATGGTCTGGCATCACAGCTTACTGTATACGAAAATATGATCTTCTTCGCCGAATTATCAGGATTGCCGCATCGTACTCGTGCAAGAAAAGTCTCCTTTTTATTGGATCTTATGAGGCTGACGGACTTAAGAGGTATCAAGGCTTCCCAGATTTCGCATGGAGCAGCAGCCAGACTGGAGATTGCCAGAGCTCTGCTGCCGGATTCATCCGTGTATGTTTTTGATTCGTTACTGGACTCTCTCTCACCGGGATTGGTTGAGCGCCTGTGGGACCATCTGTTAGCTTTGAGAAGAGACCATGGCGCTGCAATATTGATTGTAACTGCTTCAGGTAAGATCGCTCAAATGTGTTCGAAGATGGCTGTTCTAGTCGGTGGAGGTGTAGGTTATTTTGGACCTCCGGAAGAGTTCAGACGCATGGCGGGAGATGATATGGTGGTTGTTGGCGATGTCAAGAACCCATTCATTAAGAACCGCATTAGGGAACAGTTTGCAGTAACTGTCAGTGAAGAAGACGGTTTCTTGTCATTCCGGGCAGGCAGTGCAGACAAAATAGTGGCTGATCTACTATCGGAATTCGGGGCAGACCTGGGTTGCGTATACCTCAAGCGTCCTACCTTGGAAGATGCTTTAGAAGTCAGTATGGGTGATATTCTACCCATTGCTGAAGACGCACAGGAACGAAGTGTACAATGACTAGTGGCACTCAACAGGTTATAGCTCTTGTCAGGCTGAGTATTAAGAGAATCACTCGAGAACGCTTACTTGTTGTGTTTCCCATGATAATAGCAGTGATACTGGGAGTTGCCTGCAGATTTAGTAAAGCAGGATTGCCTGCAGGGGTAATGCTGGTTGGGGTAGTCGTAGGTGTTACCACAATGCGGCAGCTGTGGGTTGACAGGGCTACTCACTTTTATGATTGCCTGCAGTCAACTGGTGCGGGTGCGAGGACTCAAGCAATTGCGGCTTTTGTGTTGTGGGTCATCGAGACTGTTTGTCTTGGTGCTCTAGTGTTTGCTTTAGCCCGATTGTGATGTTGTGTTTTCGCTGTTAGACGACGGTTATCCATTGAAATTGGTGGCAGATTGATTTGACGATGTACAGTCCTCCTGGAAAAGAAGAGCGTTGTTGTCCACATTGGTGGTTCGGCGCATGGAACAGATTGGTAAATAGCACTTTATCCATTGTCGGAGAACCGGTATTACTATCAAAGCCGGGATGCTTCTATATAGATACTCACGTGCATACGCTGTTCTCTCGCTGCAGCATAACACAACCTATGGATCTACTGTTGAGAGCAGCCAGGATTGGGCTGAGTGGTATAGCAGTCCTCGATCACAATAATCCGCAAGGTGCCCGAGATACTGCGGCTTGTGCAGAATATCTTAAGGAGAACGACCTGCTGCCGCAAAACTTTCTGGTGATTCCCGGACAGGAGATAAATACAGACAAGGGGCACCTGGGAGCTCTTTTTACTCTTGAAACTTACCCGATAGACCTGAGTCCTGTTGATCTTACCGAGCGTATTCATCAGGATGGTGGACTTGTCGTGGCTGTCCATCCATTCCATTCTACTGGAATTGGTGAGGCTCTCTTTGATGTTCCCATAGATTTACTGGAAGTAGATTGCGGAGCTATATATGATAAATCCCTCTCCGCGAAAGCCCGTTCACTTATGTCTGATGAAAGGCTTCGAAATGTTGGGGCTATCGGTTCATCGGATGCACATTATGTAAACGCAGTTGGCATGTGCTATACCACTGTAACAGGGAACGATATTACTCTGGATGGAGTCAAAGAGGCAATGTTAACTGGTCGAACAGAATCTCAGCATTCACACATGCATGGAAAAGTAGAACGAATGCTGGGAAAGATTGCAAAGCTCAGGTAAGGTAATGTAAGTGAAATATCTGGCCTTGGGTGATTCGACCAGTATTGACACATATACGGGTATCGAGTTTGGTGGAGCAGTCAGCCAGTTTGCCAAACTGATAGGTGCGGATGTTATACAGAACCTGGCGCACGATGGCTATACAACTGACGCAGTGATAGAGTCACTCGCCAGTGTCAGTATTAAACCAGACATTATCACACTGACAGTTGGTGGTAATGACCTGCTGCAACGACCCTCCTGGAATATAGATAGATATGCCCTTCAGGATCCGGATACTCTGGAGACACTCCGGAAGCTTCAGCATATTTACACTCAGCTTTCCAGTTTCCACTGTAAAGTCATCGTTAACACCATTCACGATCCCACAGACGGCGATGAGTTTCTAATGCAGCAACTTGGACTATCATTACCGTTTCGTATTGCTTATGATGAGATCAACCAGGCGATCCGACAGATGGCTGGTAGATACGCCTTCACGCTGTCCGACCTTCAACAACTCTTTACTGGTCACGGTATAAACTCCATTGATACCTGGGTGACCATGGAGATAGAGCCCAACTATGCAGGGGCTACGGCTATTGCAAAATATTGGAATAAACTGTTATTTGACCCAAATGGGAGCTGGCTACGGGTGTGATTATTCTCTTGTTTTGCAATATTTGTGAAAGTTTTTATTTTCATATCAACTTGAGAGTATAACGTGGCAAGATATATATGGTTTTGAGGGGACCGACAAAGGCAAACCTTCCGAAAGGTTGGGACGCAAAGCCAGGAGCCTAAGACTCGGAGACGAGTTATGGTTGTCCAGTTGCCGAAACTCTCCGATCTCCGTGATTGGTTGTATTTGGGTATATTAGTCTACCTCCTCAGAGTCTGGCGCCGGAGTAGTGGTTCTCCGGCGCCATTTCCTTTTTAATACCCGCTATTCATACCTTGTTCAGTGTGAATTCTGTTTGGTTTGATGGTAACATCGATTCTAGTATATGAAGAATCCAGTCTATATCCTGAAATAGTATAATAATTAATGAAAAATAAACCGGGATTATTGCATTCGTGCATTTAGTGGGTATAGAATAATACTATATACTAACCCGCTTTATTCACCAAACTCGCTTTTGCCTGGCAGTAGGGGCAAAAGCTGTGTCAATCATGAATAATGCGGGCTAAACCGCTTTATTTACCGAGTGTAGATACAGCACATTTATACTCTCAGTCATGAATAATGCTGGTTGAGTGATCCAATACTTTGAGATATGGATGTTTTCGGGGTGAATGTCTGGAGCGTCTGAAGTGAAACCAACTCCTACTCAAGCAGACGGATCTGTGCATAATACAACAGACACGTTAGAACCAGGTTCTTGGAAGATACTCGTTGTAGATGATGACATCGAGGTTCACAAGCTCACACATTTTGTTTTGTCTGGTTTTACGTACGAAAATAGACCTCTCCAACTCATCGAAGCTCATAGTTGCGAATCAGCCATAAAAATCTTGACCTCAAACTCCGATATATCACTCGTCCTTCTTGATGTTGTAATGGAAACTGACTATGCAGGACTCGAACTAGTCAAGTATATCCGGGAAGAACTTCATAACCACCTGATTCAAATAGTCCTGCGAACCGGCCAGCCTGGGCAGGCACCTGAATTTGAAGTCTTTGCCAAGTATGATATAAATGACTATAAAGAGAAGACTGAACTTACTGTAACTCGATTATTCTCCACTGTAATGAGCTCTCTCAGAGCATATAAACTGTCGAAATCACTGCAGGATTCTGTCGATCAGCTTGAACAGCGGGTTGCTGTTCGTACCAGTGAACTGGAACTAGCCAATGAAGAACTTGAGTCTTTTGTGCATACAGTCTCTCATGAACTAAGATCGCCACTTTGCTCCATACGTGGTTTCACATCAATTCTGGTGGAAGATTATGCTGAACAGATGCCTGATGACGCCCAGGACTGTCTGAGAAGGATTGCAGGAAATGCCAACCGAATGGAGTCCTTGCTGACGGGATTGTTGGAGTTCTCAAGGTTCGCATCCAGGCTTCCGCAAAATGAAAAAGTTGACTTAGGCAGATTAGCTAACCAGGCAGTAGAATCACTTGTCGATCAGGCTTTGATATCAGGTGCTAAGATTGATGTGTTGCATCTACCGTCTTGTTTTGGTGATGCTATATTACTCAGACAGGTGTTTATAAATCTGATAAGCAACGCGATAAAGTTCTCGTCGAAAAGTGAGAATCCCAGGATTGAAGTTGGTACCAGTATAGAAGACGGAAATAACATCATATACGTCAAAGATAATGGGATTGGATTTAATAACGAGCAGAAAGCTCATTTATTCAAGCTTTTCAGCAGACTTCACGATGAACACTCATATAAGGGTAGTGGAGTGGGCCTTGCACTTGTAGAACGCATTGTCAGGCGACATGGAGGGAAAATCTGGGCAGAGAGCTCACCTGATAAAGGCACTGTTTTTTCATTCACACTGGATCTTGATGGCACATCCTAACCTCAGGGCAGATCAAACAATATCCTCAGACTATCTACCTCACACATATACTGCATTAACCAAAAAGTGTGTGTCTTAATCAATCTACGCAATTAATGTTAGATATGTTCAGGAAAGTCACAAGGCAGGCCTATCTAAACCCGTAAAATAACTATATTGCGCATACGTATATGGCGCAAGTAAAGGAAATGCACAAATAAAATAGTTTTAGGTATAAGTACCCAGCCGTAAATACCGATACTTAGTAATATAGGGTTTGCCAATTAATATGGCGATTGCCTACATTGTCATTGGAGGACGATATGAGAGATATCGCAGTACTAAGTAATTATGTGGATAGCCAAGCGTTTCCTTGTAGCCGGGAAGAATTGATCTGTTCAGCAGAGGATGGTTGTGCTCCCGAAATGATCATTAATGTCTTGGAAGAGCTTCCCGATGTAAGATTCCCTGATGTGGATGCAGTTATTTGCCGGGCAAGAATGATCGAACGATCCTAATATGTAATAATATGCCATATTTGCAGGTAGATCTCTGTGTCTACCTGTACGCATTCTCCTAACCACACTGCCCCTTGATCTCGTGTTCACAGACGTCATTCCCTGGCAGAGCATTCATTCCAATTCCTCTTGGGTTTTTCTCACGTAAATATTAATCCTGATATATACCCCATGATTCAACCGTTTTTCATATAGACATACAGGGTATAAGACGAATATACATTATCTTGTCTACTGATCTTGCGTTTGACGCCATATTTAGCAGGATTACATATAAGAAAGCTGAGGTGGCAGGCATGATTGCGTTGATAGACTCAAGCCAGAGACACTTTTCTGATTTTGACTGGTTAAAGACTTACTGGTTATTCTCGTTTGCCGACTACTACGATCCAACTAACATACAGTTCGGTGCATTACGGGTCTATAATGATGATGTTGTGGAGCCCGGTACCGGATTTCCTACACATCCGCACAAGGAGATGGAGATCATCACAATACCCCTGAGCGGTAGAATGACTCATGCTGATAGTATGGGCAATGAGATAACCATTGAAACCGGAGACGTCCAGCGGATGTCTGCTGGAACCGGCTTGACTCACTCCGAATACAATCTGGGTAATGAGCCTGTGCATTTCTATCAGATATGGATTTTCCCGGATACATTGAAACTCAATCCAACATATGACCAGAGACACTATCATCCTGATACATGGACTAACAGACTTGGAGTAATTGCATCAGGACAGGGCATTAAGGATGTCGTTACTTTCCACACAGATGCATCTATCTATCGGTGCAAACTGGAGTCAGGTAGCAATGTACAGCATGAGATAGTAGATACACGCAGGGCATTTCTCTACTTGACCAGTGGTATTATCATTGTGAATGGTGTAAAAGCCGAACAGGGAGATCAGATCCGTATGGATGAACAGGATGGAATTGATATAAAGGCAGAGAAGGATGCTGAGTTTATCCTGATCGATGTCCCGTCCTGTAAGGGATATGGTTATGATAGCGATACTTTGAAAGGTGGTCGTTGGAGATAAGAGGAATCCATGTTCTGTATGTCTAATTGGAAGATATTAGACTTTTTGGAGGTAACCTATGGCCGACCTGATTGAGTTTGGGGGCAATTACAGTGATCTTAGTACCGATAAGGGCTTTCAATATGAGTTTCATTGCCAGAGATGTAACACGGCATTTCGAACAAGGTTTCAGACTTCAGCAGCCGGGACAGCATCAAGTGTATTAGAAGCTGCCAGCGGTTTTCTGGGTGGTATATTCAGCAAAGTTGCTGATTTAGGTGAATCAGTCAGGTCAGCGGCCTGGGAAAAGGCGCATGATGAAGCCTTTTCTAAAGCCTGGGATGAAGCCAAAGAGAATTTCTATCAGTGCCCAAACTGTACTAAGTGGGTCTGCAAGAAAAGCTGCGAAAATACCAAGAAAGGCCTGTGCAAAGACTGTGCTCCCGACCTTGGTGTGACGATGGCTGCTGCCCAGTCTGAAAAGTCAGTCGAAGAGATATATGCCCACGCTGCTATGGCAGAAGAAGACAAAAAACTTGGAGCTGAAAACTGGAGAGACGGTATCAGGGCTACATGTCCTCAGTGCGGGGCCACTCAGGCTACAAATGCCAAATTCTGCGCTGAATGTGGAGCATCCGTAAAAGCAGCCCATTGCACACAGTGTGGAGGCAAACTTGCCCCGAATGCAAAATTCTGCCCCGACTGCGGCGTCAAAGTCGGAGAATAACTTCATTGTCATTCTAATCCAACATATGTCATTCTGAATGAAATGAAGAATCTCGGTATGGTATAAATAGTCGCTTGATAAAAGCAGATTCTTCACTGCGTTCAGAATGACACACATTTTCTGGAGGTTGTAATGTATTTGACCGGATTTGCAGACGAAGCTGCTGCTGATTTTGATGGACAGATAAGAGCCACTAAAGCCCTTGGCTGGAGCAATATTGAGTCTCGAAATATAGATGGTAAAAACATTCACGATATATCCGATGAAGATTTCGATATCGTATATGGTAAATTGCAGGATGCCGGAGTTAAGATCAACTGCTTCGGCAGCGCTATCGGCAATTGGGCCAAGAAGATAGATGAGCCCTTCGATTCTTCTCTTGCTGAATCCAAACGAGCCATAGTCCGCATGAAAAAGCTCGGAACAAAACTCATCCGCATAATGAGCTTTGCTGTTTTGCCGGACCGTGGTCCTGATGATCAGATGGAAGAAGAGCGCTTTACCAGAGTCCGCGAACTTCAGAAGATGTTTTCAGATGAAGGTCTGACACCGGTCCATGAGAATTGTATGAACTATGGTGGTATGGGTTGGACATATACAAAGAAGCTTATCGAGAACGTTCCTGGCCTCAAACTGGTTTTCGATACAGGCAATCCGGTCGCTTCACTGGACAGAGTGAAAAACGATCCCCAGTCCAGGCAGTCATCATGGGACTTCTACTATCATGTCCGTGAACACGTTGAGTATGTCCATATAAAGGACGGATATTGGGACTCTGAAAAGGACCAGGCCGTATTTACTCATCCTGGCTACGGGCAGGGAGATATCCCTCTGATCCTGCGTGATCTTATCACCAGAGGTTACCAGGGAGGTATATCCATAGAACCTCACATAGCTGTGGTCTTTCACGATGAATCAATCAAGAGCTCAGACCAGGTAAGGTTCGACACCTATGTAGATTATGGCCGAAGAATGGAATGGCTAATATCCCAAATAAAATCCGACCTAAAATCCGGAATGCCCGGCTTCGGTGGTTAGTCTACACTATTAACAAAAACAAGTTATCCTCGATGAATTGCGATTTACATTTGCAACTCATCGAGGATATTCTTTCCTAAAGTCTAAAGTCTAAAGTCTAAAGTCTAAAGTCTAAAGTCTAAAGTCTAAAGTCTATCCCTTCATCATTCATAATTCATACTTCATAATTTCCCTTCGATCCTCTTGTTCGCTTCAGATATCTCATCCAGTACAAATGATCTGGCATTCGTCGCAGTTACGTTCCAGTCTGTATCCTGAGGACTAAAGTCATAGACCCACATCATCGATAGCGGAACTCCGACTTTTTCTATTGCCATTATTATATCGTGGAAGTCCTTTTTGGCTTGATCCGGATTCTTGCCGTCTGACGCTCCAAACTCTCCGACTACCAGTGGCTTCCCTGCCTTACGAGCAGCTTCCATACTTAATGTAAGATGCTCTTGCACAGTCAGCTTGCGTCCGAATCTGTCCAGTTCGCCCAGGTAGAAATGTCCGCACAATGTATTCACGGGGTCCGGATTGTCGTTTTTGAACATCAGTGCAAACTGCTCCTCGGTATCCTGCGTCCAGTTGTGCTCAGTCATCTGATGGTATGCAGACTGCCTGGGGAAGCTGCTGCCGGTAATGATCACCCGGGTCTTGTCGTATTTACGGATTTCGGTTGCAAACAGCCTCAAAGTGTTGCGCATTATATCGTGAGTAATCTCATCGCGTGCGCTGCGTGTCTTTGGAGTTCCGAGATCAGGGACAACCGGTGGCCGCCAATCCGATGCATTTGGAAGGTCAGCATTCAGGTTGATTTCATTACCAAACTCCCAACCCCAGATAGCTTTAGATTTACCATATCTGGTGACCATCTCTTTGACGAATGTCCGCATGAACGCATTTGTCTTGCTGTTTGGATTTGCCCACTGGTCCATAGGTTCTCCGACCATGTCCGGAACTGTGGAAAAACAGAAGAACATACTGGGTATAATGCCGATCCCATACTTTTCAGCGGACTTTACAACCCCGTCCATTCGTTTAAAGTATTCTGCTCTGTTTGTATTGTATAGAGCATTTTCTTTCGGCCAATATCCCATAGCCCACATTCTGACATATGGTATTCCTTTGTCTTTAAGGACTTTGAAACCGGCATTGTAGCTAGTATCGTTGGGATTATTGAGAACCCGGGTGAATGCACTGACATAATTCACCCCTATCGCGCGGTAGGGTTTACCAGCTCGCATGACTATTCCTTCAGGAGAGACTGTCAAGCCAGGGGGATTTGCTGCCAATGCTGCAGTTATACACATCGGTAACGCTATCGCTATGAGCAGTAGCATAAAAAGTCTTATGTTCATTTAAATCTCCTCTTTAAGTGTCTTTACAACTAAACAAGTTAATTATGCATTGTAATATGAATCTAGTGCAAATAGATAGCGATTTAGTGTTATAATGCGAGATATTGGAAATGGAATCCAATCTCCAACTTCCAACTTCTAGTCCGGAGGATGTACATGATTAAAATAGCGATTATCGGAACCGGCGGTATGGCTAATGCCCATGTTGCTGAGTTTGCAAAACTTGATTACTGTAAGATTACCGCCTGCAGCGACATAGTTCCAGGTAGAGCTGAGGAATTTGCCCAGAGGCATAATATACCTTCTTACTATGAGAGTACCGAAGTATTGCTGGCCAATGAGGAACTGGATGCAGTCTCCATAGTTACACCCGATCAGCACCACAAAGAGCCGGTACTTATGGCAATTGACCGTGGACTGCATGTAATGTGCGAAAAACCACTGGCATTTACACTTGCTGATGCTCGAGAGATGGCTAAAGCAGCAAAAGATAAGGGTATATTCACAGCCGTTAATTTTGCACGGCGCAATACCGGATCAGCTCAGGAAGCAGCAAGAATCGCTCAGTCCGGTGACTTGGGCAGGATTCTGCATGTGCAGTGCACATATCTGCAGGCCTGGCTTGCAACCAACCAATGGGGAGACTGGCGTGAGACTCCTGCATTTTTGTGGAGAATGAGCACCAAACACGGCAGCGCTGGAGCCCTTGGGGACATTGGAGTTCACATATACGATCTTGCGACATTTGCAGCTGGCGATATCACCGAAATATGCTGCGATCTCAAGACATTCAAGAAGGATATCGACAGTCAGGGAGACTATGTGTTCGATGCCAATGACAGCTTCATTGCAGCAGTAAGATTTGCCAATGGTGCAATCGGAGTCATACAGGCTTCCCGCTGGTGTGCTGGTGATGTAAATACAGTGACCCTAAAAGTAAGTGGAGACAAAGGTTCACTCGATTACCAGGAGTTCAGACCGGATGGCAAGGACTTGTCGGTGTGCATGGGTGATGACATCCATTCATCTCCTCCGGTATGGAAACCAGTGGACTGTCCGGAAACCAAGAGCACTTATGAGCGCTTCGCTGAATCAATCCGCGATGGAGTCCAGGGACAGACCAGCTTTGATGGCGCTGTAAAAGTGCAGTCCTACCTGGAACACAGCTTCATCTCCTACAAAGAAGGTGGATTCGTTAAAGTAGAGTTCTAACCCGCTTTATTCACCAAGCTTCGCTTTTACCTGGCAGTAAAGGTAAAAGCTGAGTTAATCATGAATAATGCGGGCTAAAGAAGAAACGAGTGGGGTATTACCAACGAATATGGAGGGTGAAACAATGTGCAATAGAAGCAAATTCAATATTTGTGTTCAGGCGATACTTGGCTTATTGCTTGTCTGTATTGCTGTCGCAGCTTTTGGTAAAACATCTCTTGTAATTGTGAGCTCAGCATTTAAGCACAATGGGATGATACCAAAGAAGTACTCCGGTTATGGAAAGAACATCTCGCCACCGTTGAAATGGTCAGGAGTTCCTGCAAAGGTCAAGAGTTTCGCGCTCATATGCGACGACCCTGATGCGCCTGGTGGAACTTTTGTGCACTGGGTGATGTTCAACATTCCAGCGTCTGCACGTTCACTTAAAGAGAACCTGCCAAAAACCGATACACTACCTGATGGCACAATTCAGGGAGTAAATGATACTGGCAGTAATGGATATTATGGCCCGGAGCCTCCCAGCGGGACACACCGGTATATGTTCAAGCTGTATGCCTTGTCCATTGAACTGGATCTTCAACCAAGCGCTTCCAAAACAGATCTGGTAAAAGCAATGAAAGGCAAAATACTAGCTCAGACAGTCCTGATAGGCAAATACAAAAAGTAATCCCACCTGGGCACGCCGAACCCCAGTTCGGCCTGCCCCCAGGGACCGTCACACTCCAGTGTGGCCTGTCTTTCTAGAGGTTGCTGCGTCTACACAGCAACCTCAGAATATTGCTAGAATTGTTCAACACAGGAATAATCCCCCAAATAGTAGAATGTAATACTCAATGAATACTCCTACATCAACCAAACTGCAAGAGCTCTTTCTGCAGATCAATATTACCTCCGGATGTAACCTTGCATGCACCCATTGCTATGTCGATGATGATTTGGATGATATGGACGTTGATTTGTTCTCAGAGGTAATTCGGCAGTTTCAAGCACTTCGAGAGCGTCTGGCAGTAAAGCGTGCCTGGGTCCAAATCTCCGGTGGTGAGCCTCTTGTGCATCCTCGGCTCAGTGAGATTCTCAAGATATGTTCGAATGTGTTTGGTACAAAAGTCTTGACCAACGGCACATTGATTGATAATGAATCTGCACATATGATCTCAAAGTATTGTGAATCTGCCCAGGTATCTTTCGATGGTGATCGAGAGATGCACGATAGCAGACGCGGTGCTGGTTCATTTGACGCTGCACTGCAGGGTCTGAGGCTACTAAAGAGCAAAGGTTTACCTGTGAGTGCGCGAATTACAGTAGGAGATGACAATTGTACAAGTGTTGAACCTTTGTTTGAGTTATTGAATGATGATATCGATGCATTTCACATTTCAAGGGTGGTGCCTTTCGGAGGATGCGGAATTAAGCTGCCGGACACACAGGCATATCGTAAGGTCATATATCGACTTTTCGCAAAACATCGTTATAACCCCAGAGTAAGGTTCTCTGATCCATTTTTTGGTCCACTTATTAATTCATGTGCTGAGCAAACGGAGTTTTACGGATGTTCTGCGGGCATCTCCGGTCTTTGTGTCGATCAAACAGGGGATATCTACCCATGCAGACGGCTCCCAATCAATCTTGGCAATACTAAAGAAGTTTCACTCGAATCAATTTATTATAACCACCCACTTATGAAACAGCTGCAGGCAAGAGAACTCAAGGGCAGGTGTGGTGAATGTGAGGACATAAAATCTTGCGGCGGCAGCAGGTGCATTGCATATGCATTAACTGGAGATCCTTTTGCTGCAGATCCGGGATGCATATACGCAGAATAAGCAGGAAAGCACAGAACCTGTGGTGAATGCTGTCAGTGATATTATTTATTTATATGGAGAGTTGCGAGATGGACCAGATTTCTAAGGCTGAACAATTGAGACTACCCGAACAACTATATATTCTTCTTGTTGATCCGGATACAGGAGATCCAAGGTATTCGCGGCAGAAAGTGGAGCATGTCCTGGCTACTGCTATTATCTGGGAATTGTTGGATGCAGGAGCCTTTAAAACTCAGGGTAACAGAATTAAAAGTGTTAAGGTAGCCATGTTTGAAGAGGGATACCTGCGCAGGGCAGCTTTGCATACAGCCGGTCGTGTTCCAGCTGATGGACATAGTATGATCTGGGAGGTAGCAGGAGAATTGCATCCGATATGGAAAACGGTCGGTGAAGGAATGGTTGCCAAACATCTGGTGGCTGAGGATGTGCAGACGCGCTTTGTCTTCTTCCATCGCAAGGTACTGATGGAACTCTTTGACGCCCGTAATGATGCCCAGGAGCTCTCGCAAAGTCTAGCTCAGGCAGCCCGCAACCTGTGGGATGCCAACTATGACGCCCAGTTAGCACGCACGCATCCGCGTCTGTTGGCTCGGTTGGTGTTGTTGGATAACCATAAACTGCTGGAGCCACTAATTGGTTCTACTGCATATTTTGCAGCAGTGCCCTACTTAACCGATATCCGCAGCCATTTGCATGAAATGGTAAGAGATCCCAAAGTAGTAAGACCGCACCACACATCAGATACAGGTGGATGTGATTCTGGGGGTAGTGATTGCCATATCTACGATTCCGGTTCAGACTTTTGGATTGATTCATCAGATGACGGCGGTCATGGGGGCCATGGCGGTCATGATGGCGGCCACGATGGACATAGTGGTCACGACAGTGCCGGTGATTCAGGTGATTCCAGTGGTGGCGGGAGCAGCGATGGCGGTTGTGGCGGCTGTGGAGGCGGTGGAGGCGGTGGAGATTAATGATTGCCAACGCTGAACAACTCAGGCTTCCTGAGCAGCTGTATATATTGCTTTTTGATCTTGCAGACGGTAAAACTGACTATCTATTACGGAGGGTGGTTCACGCTTTTGCTACAGCAATTGTATATGAATTGCTTGATGCCGGAGCGCTATTGACTCAGGAAAAGATGGTGAAGAAAGTCCAGCAGATTACATTTAAAGAAAAGTATCTACAGGAAGCAGCATTAATTGCAGATGACTGTGCCCCGATAGATGGAAATGCCCTGATTTGGGAACTGGTTAATGAGCTCCGCCCGATATGGGACAATGTTGCTGAAGGTATGGTTACAAAAAAGCTATTGACCCAGACTGTTCAGAGCCGGTTCCTATTACTCCATCAAGTAGTATTCAGAGGATTACCTGATACCTACAAGTACCGCAATGAGCTTCAGCGTAGTATTAACAAGGCCTTAAGCAACCTTCAGAATCCTGACAACGATATTCAGTTATTGTATAATCACCCGCGTCTGCTTGCACTTTTGCTGATACTGGATAACCACAAGCTCTTGAGGCTAATGATTGGTGATGAAACACATAAATCTATAAAAATGGAAATACGAAAAATTCGTATGCATCTAATGGGTATAGAAGGAGACTCAGATTCATTTGTTCCGCGGTATTCCTGGAGCCAAAAACATATCAGTAGTTCCGAACTAGAGACTTATGATTCCGGCTCAGATATCTGGATTTCCCTTCCCGATTATAGTGGTCATGGCGGACAAGGTAGCGATGATGGTCAGTTTGACTGGCTCCAGGTAGAAATTGACGGACTTGGGGGTGGTGGTGGTTAATGGCTGAAAATATATGCACAACAGGACACGCAATACTCGGAGGCTGTGGGCATCTGGGGAGCCGGATAGCTCTTGGCTTGCTTGAGCGTGGCTGCGGGGTCGTTATTATCGATAGAGATATCGACAACACAGTTACTAGCCGTCTGCAAAAGGCAGGTTGCACAGTGATTAAGGGTGATATCTGCGATGAAGATATCCTGGATCAGGCCGGGATTGCTACAGCGGGTTGCTATATATCAATTACGGGCGATGATCATGCAAACCTGGAGGCAGCAATAAGTGCCAGGCAAAAGAATCCGGATTGCACTGTTGTGACCCGGTTATATGACCAGAGTCTTGGGGAGAGGGTTGAGAAAGTATTCAATATACGTGCTCTCAGTGCTGCTTCTCTTGCTTCACCTGCATTTGTTTCAGCAGCGACTGATGACACGATTATATCTGCACTTACTGTGGATGGCTGTTGCCTTAGTGTGCATTCTGGATCAGCTTCTCATGAACATAATGTCTGTTATATTGGCAAGTCCCAAAATGGTTTGAGACTGTGTGTTGATAAGATTGAAGATGATTGTTTTTATACTACTGTACACAGCTCACGGCGCCACTTTTTTTCCAAAAATCACCATAGGAAACGCGAAACAAGACATCGTCCACCTGTGTTTTCGGGATCTAGTATTTACAGACTAATCCGGGAAGTCATGGATACCTGGAAACATTCTGCGGCCATTACCAAGCATCTGCTGACTGCGCTACTGATAGTCTCCGCAGTAAGTATTATTGTGTTTTGGACAGTCGGGCATATGAGTCCGTTGGATGCCATATATTTCGTTGTGACAACGATGACCACGGTCGGGTATGGGGACATCAATCTGCAGCATGCTCCGGTCGGGTTAAAGATATTTGGTATCATAATGATGCTCTCCGGAGCAGCTCTATTAGCTACAGTCTATGCGATTATCGCTGACCGGGTTCTGGCAGCAAGGGTGGAGTATCTGCTGGGTCGCAGGCGGGTCAACCTGTTTGGGCACACGATAGTAGTAGGATTAGGTAAAGTTGGGTACCGCGTGGCAAGGGACCTTGAAAATCTCGGTCTGGATATAGTTGGAATTGATGTAGATGGAGACTCAGAGAATGTAAACGCCGCCAAAGCCCTGTTTCCGGTTATAGTTGGAGATGCAGCTCGGACATCCATATTAAACAAAGCAGCAATCGACACAGCTGATACAGTCCTGGCTCTCACAGAAGATTCGTTATTGAATCTCAGCGTAGCCCTGAACATCCTGGAGCACAATCCGGATATCCGGGCGATTGTGCGGACATACGATACTGGTCTGGCAGAGAAGTTTGTGTCATTTGGACTCGAAAAAGCCATAAGCACCTCCGCAATAGCAGCTCCGGTGTTTGTAGATGCTGCCATTTACCCAAATGTCCAGGGATCTTTCAGGTTCAACAGCCAGGATATAATGGTAGCTCGATACTTAATTGATTCCGATTCAGACCTGCTTGGCAAAACACCAATACAGATCAGCGATGAATACGAATTAGCAATAGTAGCCACGGCCAACAACATGCATTCAGACTATGACGTTGTTAAACATGATAAGCCTCTACACGAAGGACAGAAAGTGCTGGGTTTGCTGGTGAGAACTGTCTGAACAGGATTTTTAGGATTTAGGGATTAACACGATTCTGCAAATTAAAGTTCCCTTCTAATCCTGCTCTCCTGAAATCCTAGAAATCTTGTTCAAGACAATTATGGAGACTGGAGATGGATGTTGACGATATAACTCATCAAATCATCGGATGTGCGATGCGTGTACATCGTGTTCTCGGTAACGGCTTTCAAGAAGTGATCTACCAGAGAGCATTAGCCATTGAATTTGCACATTGTGGATTGTCTTTTGAGAGAGAGATGGAGATGCCTATCTTCTACAGAGATCAACAAATCGGGACACGGCGAGTTGATTTCTTCGTTGAAAACGCCGTGATGGTAGAATTAAAAGCCATCGCAGAGATCGAATACGTTCATAAAGCTCAAGCTATCAACTATCTAGAGGCATACAATATCGCTGATGGATTACTCATCAATTTTGGTGGGCTTAGTCTGGAGTATAAAAGGATTTATAACAAGAGGCTAAAAAAATCCGAACAAGATTAACACGATTCCAATTTAGCACAGTTGCATGTATACCTAATTATGTTCTGGTTGCAATAATCGTGTAAATCCCAAAATCCTGAAAATCTTGTTCAAGATATTCGGAACAGGATTAATATGATTTAGTGATTTACACGATTTCTGTATAGCACAGTTGCATGTATAACTATCGATGTTCTAGTTCTAATAATCGTGTTAATCCTATAATCCTATTAATCTTGTTCAAGACAATTATAATCGGAGTAACCATGAAACTATTTTACCCAACTGCAATTATTCTCAGTCTATTAACTGTTTCAGTTATCTGTGCACCTGCACCTGTAGTGAAGATCCCTGTCGCTGTGAAACCCGTCGTTTTAGACGGCGCTATAAAACCGCAGGAGTGGGCTGATGCTGCGATAGTCCGGAATATTCAGGTAATGGGGAATGATCATGCAGCAAATCCTCTCACGGATGTCTATCTGAAATATGACAATGATTCTCTGTGGGTTGGGATTAGGTGTTTTGAAAAGCAGGCTGGTTATCCAAAGTCCGTCCGCAGGGAACCAACTGACCTACTCAGCAATGATGATTCCGTGCAGGTTGTGCTGGGAACAGCCGATGAGAATGTGGTTGCAAGGGATGTAATCAATTATGGTGGATATGCCGGAGCTACCAACCAGGCAGCTTCTTCAGCGGATTACTACTATCAATTCACGGTTAACTCAGTAGGATCGCGATCCAGATTCTTTATCGAGTCTCCACTTGATCGGCCTTTGTTTGATTCCAAGGTCAGCAAAGGCAAGGGAGAGTGGACAATTGAGATGCGGATTCCATTTGCTTCCTGGGGTGTATCGAATCCGTCAGGCAGAAGCTATCCGATCAACGTTTTCCGTTTCCGCCCACCTGATATGACTGCCTGGTATCTGCCTGGATTCGGCAACTATGCTCCAATGCCTTTCGGTACAGCAGTATTCCTGCCTTCAGACAAATCATCTGAGCGGACTTTGGAGCCCAAACCATCTGTCTCAGATACCCCCAATGCAAATAGAGTTGTAATGATAAATGGAACTCCGCAGTATGCCCAGCCGATGAAGGGAGTTTCTGCCGATCTGGAATGGTATCCGGTAGCAGGAAAAGTCATAGCCACAATCTCAGCAGGCAAGGACGTAATCGGATCCAAAGCAACTCTCTCTATTTCTGGAATAGGAGAGAAGAAGCTTTCGATTAAAACAGCTGGTCGGCTGCGACTGGAACTGAGCGTTCCTGAGTCTGTTCAGATGCCTGCTGAAGCATCTCTATACATCAAAGATAAGTCAGGCAAGAGCCTCTTGTCTAAAAAAGTCGAAATTCAACCGCAACCAAGGCCCGACTATCTCGGCACAAAAGTAGCCAAAAACTATATCGACAAAACAGTTCCAACACCCTGGAAGAAACCGGTTGTCGTTGATAATACCGTCAAGTTGTACGACAAGAGCCTTTCTTTTGGAAGTTTCGGACTGTTGAAATCCGTCAAAGATTCTGCTGCAGAATTGATGGCTGGTGAGGGGCGGATTGAAATTGAGTATGCTGGAAAGATGTTCCAGCCAGTTGAGAAGCATGTAAATGTATCAATGTCCGGGAGCCGGGCAGTTATTAAATCCTCTGCATCACTCGGAAAAGCTACACTGGAGACCCGTTCGATCGTGGAGTTCGATGGCTTTACTATTCTCAAACTTCGGGTCAAGGGCCTGGGTGCTAGTAAAATAAACCGGCTTTCAGTCGTATTCCCTATCAAACGCGAATATGCCAAATTGCTGCATTTCTGGAGCATACAGCAGGCACAGGAACTCCGAGGAGTTGGATACGAAGGAGCAGCAGGTCCCATATGGGTCGGATGCCAGGACAGAGGTCTAAACGTTACCTTCGATACCCCTGTTTTTCTCTCCAATAAGCGCCGGTCTCAGATACAGGTGATTGAAGGCAAGAAGCAGACGCTCCTCAAGCTAAACCTTGTCGATGGTGCTGGGCAGATCCCAACGGACGGTTATGTATTCCGGCTGATGCTGCAGCCTACTCCAACCAAGAAACCATCGATTGCAAAGACCGGTTTGTATGGTGGGACTGTAAACTTGTGGTTTGAGGAATGGTCGGACTACCAGGGGTATCCTGATTT
The DNA here is from genome assembly GCA_942493375.1 of Abditibacteriota bacterium. GTDB lineage: Bacteria > Armatimonadota > UBA5829 > UBA5829 > UBA5829. Next base: position 4,681,770 of record OW818698.1, read on the forward strand.
TACCAAGATGCCGGAAATTATTCGTAGATCTGAAGAGGCCCACAAATCCGGCAATAAACTGATAGTCTACTTCTGCCAGCTGCTGGCTGAGAACTCCCCCGGGTTTGCACAATACAAAACTGATTTTAAAGTGAAACCGGATGCCATGTGGTATCAACGAGCTTATCCAAATCCCGGCAAAGGGGTTAAGTGTTATGTCTGCTGCCTGCATGGGCCATATCAAGACTTGCTGCTTAACGGTATCAACAGGCTGATGAAAGAGGGCGGAATCGATGGAGTTTACATGGATGGAACCCTGGTCCCATGGGACTGTGACAATCCATCCCACATCGGATGCGATAGCAACTTCAAAGTAGGCTGGGATACCGACACCCCCACCAGAATCACCGAAGTCCGAAACTTTGCCAAGCGTCTTAGGGGGATGTTCACCGACAGAGGTAAGCCCTTAGTTTTTGTATCTCACTGTGGAGGGGCTCTGGATATACCAGTTATGTCTCTGGCGGATTCATACTATGAAGGGGAGCAGCTTGCCAGGTACAGACCAGCATATGCTCTGCCTCTTCACAAGTTTGCTGTCGGATATAGCGGATGGCCCTGGGGCTTCCGAACAGATATGATCCCTGCGCTGTGGGCAGGACAGGCAGCAAAACTGTTGCCCTGGACTCTTCTGCACGATACCCAGGTTTCAAACACTGCTGCAGACGTCGAGAAGCGTATTCTAGGAGATTATTCGAACCCATCGACTACTACATATTATCCTTACTGGAGAAAGCAGCCATACGTTAAGAAACTGAGCGGTAAAGTGCTCTTCTCATACTACCATAAGTTGAACTCCACAATGCTTATAGTAAGCAATCTCACATGGACGACACAGAATGCGTCACTGGATGTTTCACGCTTATACAAAGATGGTCCGAAGTCAGCAATGGATGCAACGACCGGAGACATGGTTCCGATTTCAAATGGGAAGATATCGTTCGAACTAGAGTCTCATGGATATAAGGCAATAAGATTGTCTACTGAGGCATCTACTGTGGTCGAGAATGCGAAAATGGTCCCTGAAGCACCAAAGACGGCACCAGACCTTCCTTCCTATCAATATAACTCATTCGATCCCGCACAGTGGAATATAAACTCAGGGGATGCCGGGGTTATTCTGGAACCTGGATTTGTACTTGATTCGATGAGTACAGTGACAAAGATTACCAGTACCATGTATGCTGCAGCGGCAATTGCGACATTCAAACCAGGTGTCAGCACTCACGGCACTGTAAAGATCAAACTCCGTCGCAATGCCAGGATTATGTTTGATATTGCCGGTGCAATACTGTCACTGGATGACGGTTGGCTTCCAACAGTCAGACCTGAAAATCATGGTAGAATATGGCATGTTAGAATGTCTTCAGACGGCTCGGGAATCGCAAAAACAGAGCAGGTTCTAGGAGTAATCCAGGAGCCAGCCAAGTGGGACGCAAACAGATTAGCAGACATAGTGACTCTTTCCTGGGCAGATGGCAAACTAGACGCAACATACGGCAACCAGCCACTAGCAAGAGACCTGATGCTGACCGGTCTCGGAACAACCAACACTTTCAAAATATCAACCTGGGCTGGTGATTGGATGGCTTTTGACGTCCTGGAAATATCAGATAAACCAACCAAGCTGTTTATAGACAAGATAACTCATCCGGTTTTATGAGTGTTTGAACACGGTTTTCAGGAATTGTAAGATCCCTATAATCGTGTCCATCCTGAAATCCCATTAATCTTGTTCAGAAATGGAGCTGAGCATGGAAAATTATAAAATCATTCGCGAACTTGGTCGCAGCACTACCGGACTAGCATATGAGGCTGAAGATAATCGCTCCCATGCAAAGGTTATGCTCAAACTCATGCCAATTCCAGCAGGTGTTGATTCTGGTTATGTTGACCAACAGATTGGGCACTTCAAGAATGAGGCAAGCGTACTATCTCAGCTCAAACATCCCGGTATTGCGCAGCCTTTTGACAGTGGACTCTTTGAAGGAAAGCTATATGCAGCGAGAGAACTGTGCCAGGGCACTACTCTTGGGGAGTTTTTGAAACACGAAAAAACTCTAGAGCATCCAAAAGCACAGGACATAGCCCTAAAGTTGCTTTCAGCGCTTGTTGCAGCCCACAAGCAGGGCATATTCCACGGAGACATAAGACCGGAGAATATTATGCTTGCCCGCGATGGTTCGGTTAAGCTGATGGATTTCGGTATAGCGAAGCTGGAAGCTGGTTTAAGGGTCAGTAACGCTACACCTTATATGGCCCCCGAGCATATATCGAGAAACACGTTCGACCAAAAGAACGATATCTTCTCGGTTGGCGCGGTTTTATATGAAGCTTTATCAGGAGAGAGAGTCACTGCTCCAGTAGACCTGCAAACAAAGATGGAGCCCCGGATGCTCAATACTCTGCCTGCAGCATGGAGCGGAATTCTACGGAAAGCGCTGACCGGTGATCCTGGGAAAAGATACCAGAGTGCTGCACAGATGATGGATGATGTGCTTGTGGAGCGTAACCCTGTCGTGGTTGCCACGATTCCCGCTGTTCAACCAACCATACCAAAGTCACCATCTGTTCAGCAATATCAGAATACGCCGCCTCAAACCCCGCAGGACCCCGGTTTTGCTTCCAGAAATGACCCTGATGATATGCCATTTTGGAGCATTCTTTTCATGGATGCTGGTTGGTTTGGCAGGCGCAGCTTTGGGTTCAGACATAGTTTTATTGGAGGTCTTCTGGGACTGGTTATATTTATTGTTGTAGTGGTATTCCATCCACATGGTCCAAATCAAGACTATGCAAGATTCGGAAACGATAACAGGTTTCCATTACTAGCCAATTATATTCTCCACAGACTTGTTACGCCTGTAATAATTGCAGTTCTAGTAATAGCAGTCGTGTTTATCGTCAGACGGTTTACCAGACGTCCCTGATTACGGTTGTTAGAAGCCACCTGGACATCCGAAAAATGAATGCTTGCTAACCCCCTTCTGGCATTTTGTACTAAGTCCTCACTGACTACCACCATCATTCATCCACATAAAGAAAAGTTGTATATATCCCTACTAATACGCGTAAATAATGATAGAATATATATAACTTTTAATAACTCGGTGGCTAAGCCATCGAATAATTCATTTTATGTTTATTCTGGAGGAAGATCGATGGACTATGATATACATGGTGCAGAGTTGGAAGACGTTATTCCAGCCTGCAGAATGATGTGGGAGTCATATCCTAACCACCATGCAAATGACCCTGAGGATTTCTTTGAGCCATTTCAAACCTGCGATCCACATTGGAAATGCGAGCATTTACGTATCCTGTGGAAAGGTGGACGGATGGCTGCCACGGTCAGAGTTTTTATGCGCGATGTTTACGACGGCAGCAATTATCTTGTGATGGGTGGAATTGGCAGTGTAGCGACGCATCCGGATTTCCAGAAGCAAGGTCTGGCTCAACTGGTGCTTCAGGATTCAATTGATTTTATGAAGTCCCAGGGAGTGGATTACTCAAGCCTATATGCAGGGCCGGTTCCTTTATATGAGAAACTGGGGTTTGAGGTTGTACCCAGGATCACCTATCGGGGAAAAGTCCGTGGGAATAGGTCTGAACTGACTGATAACACCAATATTGAACGAGCTAAAGAAATATATAGTGGATATTGCACGAGTTTGCCAGGGACATTCAAGCGTAGTGATGAATATTGGGATATGTGGGTCAAAGCAATGCGGATGCGAAATGGAGCCATTGTATACAGTTCAGATGCCAATACCTACGTAATATACTCAAGAGATCAGCAGTCCGGGGAGATCATCATTATGGATATTGCAAGTAGGGGCAATATAGATTCGCTGGCGAATGTTTTTGCGGATAAGCTACCGGGTGAAAACATCTCGCTCTGGGACATTTCTACAACTAATCCCATTATATCGGCTCTAAATAAGGTCTGCGAGGTGAATGTATCTGAACCAATACGGTCCTTTATGATAAAACAGTTGTCTGAGCGGAACCTGCCCTTAATGTTTAATGAGACCATAGTTGATCATTTCTAGTGTGTGGCATTCATTCAGAATGCCACCCTATCTTGCATTATTCATGATAAACTGAGCTTTTGGCCTCTGGTATTTGCCGTATTAGTGCTGGGTAAATATTCCGGAGCAGTTGATTTCGTAACTAAAACCAGATTCGACTAGTACTACGGCATAATGTATAATTCGTATATCACATTATAGTAACTAGGCGATTATTCTTCGGTGACTACGCTGGTGTTATATATAAAACAACTACTTACTTAATAATTCAACGAATTACTGGTTCGACTCGATGAATCCCTGTAGTACTCAAATGGGATGTAGGAGAGTTGTAAGTGAACAGCAAGCCAAAAAGCCATATGTTGTGGTTCAATGTATCGTTGATTTTGCTGCTGGCAAGCCTTTTGTTAGCTGCGACGCTTGCGTTCGGCCAAACTAATCTACCCGCACGAGTGCCAGAGACAAACAAATTTCTTCAAAAACTTACCAAGCAGGAACGTGAATGGCTGCGTAAACATCCAATTATTCGAGTCGTTCAGGATCCGGGATGGCCTCCAGTCGAATTCTCTGATGATTTGAATGTACCGTCGGGTATGTCGGCAGACTATCTGGATATTATTGAAAAGAAAATAGGCGTAAAGTTCGAACGGGTGCGTGGTTTGAGCTGGCAGGAAGCATATTCCCGCTTGAAGCGATGGGATATCGATATGACTACGTCTGTCGCTGTTACACCTGAGCGCACCAAATTCTGGGCGTTCACCAAACCCTATATGAAAATACCCATTATCATTGCCACTCAACCGAGTGTTACGTACATAGGTGACATGCGGGAGCTAAATGGGAAGAAAATCGCTGTAGTAGATGGCTATGCGGTCAACGACTGGATGGCGAAAGAATTTCCGGAAGTTCGGCAGATTCGAGTGAAGACAGCTTTGGATGGCCTGGAGTCCTTGCAACGAGGCGAAGTATTTGCCTATATCGATAACCTGTTGGTAGTTGGGTATTACCAGGCAAGGATGCAAGTAACTGGTATCAAGATTGCTGGACAGACACCATATGTAAATGCCCAGGCTATGGCGGTACGCAAAGACTGGAAACCTTTTGTCGGTATTTTGCAAAAGGCTTTGGACTCGATATCACTGACGGAGCGCAATGATATCTATAGAAAGTGGTTACCTATCCGCTACGAATATGGGTTCAACTACACTCTGTTTTGGCAGATATCTCTTATCTTCTCAGTGATTTTACTGACTCTGGTGATTTGGAATTGGAGACTGGCTAAAGAAATCAAGCGTCGTAAGATTGCAGAAGAAGCCTTGAGAATGAGTGAGTCTCTGTTTCGTCTGCTTGCTGAAAACTCAACTGATATGATTGCACGTCACGATGCACAAGGCCGATTTCTTTATGTTTCACCAGCCTGCCGTATATTAGTGGGATACGAACCGGAGGAATTAATCGGACACTCAGCCTTTGAATTCGTGCATCCTGACGACATTCCTAAGGTTGACGAGTCACGTTTGAGTATTATTGACCAGCCGGTTTTATCGACAACAGAATTCCGCATGCTGTGTAAAAACGGGCAATACATTTGGCTTGAAACCATAAGTAAAACGATTGTTGATAATGAATCAGGTGATGTACTGGAGATACAGGCGGCAAGCAGAGACATATCCAAACGAAAGCAGGCAGAGGAAGCTTTGCGGGCAAGTGAGGAAAGGTATTCTCTGGTAAATAATTCAAGCCTGGATAGTATTTATGGTTATGATACCTCCGGTCGTTTCACCAGTGCCAACAGGAATTTGTGCGAATTATTAAAACTTGAGGCGTCTCAGATAATTGGACATACCCACAACGAATTAGGATTTCCGGAATCTCAATGTGAAGAATGGGATGAATTGCACCGACTAGTGTATGAAACAGGCAGCACAATAATCTCGGAAACTGCAACTCAAATACCTGGGGGTGAAATACGAGATTATGAGGTAGTCCTTAATCCATTGCATGATGAAAACGGAATTATCATTGGCATTGGAGGCACTACGAGAGATATTACCGACCGTAAACGGGTACAGGAAGAGATAAAGAAGCTCAATATGGAACTTGAACAACGTGTGGCCCAGCGTACGCTTCAACTTGAGACAACAAACAAGGAACTTGAAGCATTTTGCTACTCGGTATCACACGATCTGCGTGCTCCACTCAGGGCTATTGATGGTTTTAGCAAGGCCATTATGGAGGATTGCGGAACGTTGCTAGATGAGCACGGCCAGGACTACCTGCAACGGGTTTGTGTAGCTGCAGAAAAAATGTCCAGCTTGATCGATGATTTGCTTAAACTCTCTCGTCTGAGCCGTGAGACTATGACGTTTAAGGATGTAAATCTAAGCAATTTGGTTGCGGTTATTATGTCCAATCTACGGCAAACTGAACCGGAACGTAGAGCAGATTTCATTGTTGAGCCTGGCGTAGTAGTCCAGGGAGATGAACGCCTACTGGCTATAATGCTTGAAAACCTGTTGGACAATGCATGGAAGTTTACTAAATACCAGCCAAATGCAGTGATCGAATTCGGAATATCCAGGCTAAATGGAGAACCGACCTATTATGTTTCTGATAATGGAGTAGGTTTTGATCTGACTTATGTCGACAAGCTGTTTGGCGCGTTTCAAAGATTACATAGTGCTGATGAATTTCCGGGCACAGGCATTGGCTTGGCTACGGTCCAGCGCATCATTAACCGACATGGCGGACGCATCTGGGCTGAATCACAATTGGGTAAAGGCGCAGTGTTTTATTTCGTTCTGCAGTTTGATTATGCAACTGATAAATCTGAATCTCTTTGATTGTAGACCTTACAGGTCGAGTGAGTTATAAATAATAGGACGGTGAATATAATATGAGTGATTTATGTAGATCTATCATACTGTTAGTTGAAGATAATCTTGATGATGTAGATTTGACCATTCGTGCACTTGAACGGAACAAGATCAAGAACGAGGTGATTGTTGCTCACGATGGTGTAGAAGCCCTTGACTACCTGTTCGGTACAGGGGAGTATGCCGGCCGCGATGTATCTATAACTCCCCAGGTAGTACTTCTGGACCTGAAACTACCCAAAATAGACGGGCTGGAAGTACTCAAACGCATTCGAGAAGATGAACGTACCAAGCTGTTACCGGTAGTTATAATGACTTCTTCGAACGAAGAACAGGATGTTGTAGGTGGGTACAGTCTTGGAGCCAACAGCTATATACGAAAACCTGTAGATTTCAACAGTTTCACCGAAGCGGTGCGGCAATTGGGCCTTTACTGGCTCTTGTTGAACGAGATACCACGTGTTCCAAGGAATCGATAGATATTTCAATTCATTATATAAAATTCCCACCTGACTGGGAGGGATGTCCGTGTCTGGTAACAGCTTAGTGTTGCGGGAGTTTGTCATCCTGAGAAACTCTCATATGGGTGTTAGGCGAAATTGGTTATGTATTACATCAACATAGATTCACAGATAGATGGTTATGGAAGAGGTCTATATGGGTGATTCACTTCGCATCTTGATAGTAGAAGACTCGGAAGATGATGCTTTGCTTATGCTGGCGGAGCTAAAGCGTGGTGGATTTGATCCTGTTTTTCTTCGTGTAGAAACCTCCGAAGCAATGTCGAATGCACTTCGCGATCGAGTGTGGGATATTGTAGTATCGGACTATGTAATGCCTCGTTTCAGTGGTCTCGCAGCCCTGAAACTTCTTCAGGAGACCGGTCTTGATCTTCCATTTATTGTGGTTTCCGGTCATATCGGTGAAGACATTGCGGTTGATGCAATGAAAGCTGGAGCCCACGATTACATCCTGAAGGGCCATTATTCACGGCTAGTGCCAGCGATCAATCGTGAGTTGCGAGAGGCGGCCATCCGCAATGAGAAAGCATTGTCAGAACAAGCTCTGCGAGAGAGTGAAGAGCGCTTCAGATCATTGTTCGAAAACATGCTGGATGGCTACGCATATTGTGAAGGCATTCTTGAGAATGACCGGCTTGTTGACTTCAGGTATATTGCGGTAAACAACGCATTTTATAGACTAACAGGGCTAGAACATGTCGTAGGAAAGAATGTTTCAGAGGTTGTTCCAGGTTTAAGAGCATCCAATCCAAGATTGTTTGAAATCTACGGCAATGTAATCAAAAGTGGTATTCCGGAGAAGTTTGAAGAGTATATCGAGCCGTTGGGGATTTACTTATCAATAAGTGTCTACAGTACCGGCAACCAACACTTTGTTGCAGTGTTCGATAACATCACCGAACGCAAACAGGTTGAAAAGACATTGACAGAGAGTGAATTAAACCTGAGGGAAGCTCAAGACATCGCCAGACTGGGAAGATGGGAACTCAATAAAATTACTAACTGTTTATCCTGGTCGGATGGCATATTCAATATCTTTGAGACTGACCGTCATAACTTTGCTGCCTCATATGAGACTTTCCTTGATTATATCCATCCTGATGATCGTGTATTTGTTGCAAAAGCCTATCAGGAGTCAGTTGAGAATCATACACCTTATGATATTGAGCACCGCTTGTTAATGAAAGATGGCCGTGTCAAGTGGGTCAGTGAGATAGGTCGCACTGTATATGATGCTGCAGGCAATCCAATCTACTCAAGAGGTACGGTTCAGGACATTACTGAGCGTAAACAGGCTGAACAAGCCCTGCGGAACAGTGAACAGCGGTTAGATATGGCACAGAATGCAGCAAATGTTGGAGTCTGGGATTGGAGTCTAGTAACAGGGCATATTGAATGGTCATCTCGTATGTTTGAACTTTTCGGGCTTGACCCGGCGCATGATTCAGCATCCTTTGAGGTATGGCAGAGAGCCTTACATCCTGAGGATATTGAGATAGCATCACAACGAATTGATCAGGCATTAGCACAACGGGTTACCTTGAATAGTGACTACCGGATTGTGACGCCGGATAGTGAAGTGCGTTGGATAAATGCTACTGGAGAAGGCAAGTATGACGAACAGGGACAACCAGTTCGAATGATCGGTATCTGTATGGATATTACGCAGAGGAAACTGACTGAAGCTGCGCTATTGCGTGCAGCTGAGCGTGACCGTCATATCGCTGATGTCTTGCAGCGGACAGTAATGCCTTCACAGGCACTGATACAGCCTGATGGTTACCAGATAGCTGCCAGATATCGGCCAGCCTTAACCGAAGCAGAGGTGTGCGGAGACTTCTGCGATGTATTCGATATGGGTAACGGTAAGATAGGGATTGCAATAGGGGATGTAGTTGGTAAGGGATTACTCGGTGCTGTGCGAGTTACTGCGGCAAGGAATGCCATAAGGTGCTATGCATATATGGAGAACAGTCCAGCCAGCGTAATGAACCTTGTTAATGAAGCCTTGTGCAGAGATATAACTACTGAGAACGATATGTTGACCGCTTTCTTTGCTGAGTTGAACATCTGTACAGGTGTCCTTAGATATTGTAACGCTGGTCATGAACCTCCAATTGTTAGACATTCTAATGGTCAAATAGAATCTCTTGCTACGGGTGGTCCGATGTTTGTCGGAATGGGTAGTCAACTCTATCGTGAGGGAGAAATACACCTCGGTGAGGGTGATCTATTTGTGATGGTTACAGATGGTATCACCGAAGCTAGAAATGTGGGTTATGCTGAACAGTTCGGAGCAGAAGGAATAGCGGAGTCTGTTTCGGCCAATGTTAGTATGTCGGCTGATCAGATTGCTGAAAGGCTGCTGGAATCAGCATCGTCATTTGTGAATGAGCCATTGCGCGATGATGCAGCAATAGTTGTAATTAAGGTAGTAAACAAAGACAATCATAAATAATGCGGGTTGGAATACTCTTCATCGTTGAAGTTTGGCGAGAGGGAAATCAATGACGGACGGATTTGATTCATCGAATAATATAAATGAACTGCGTCAACGGGCTGAAGATCGGCTGGAAAATCTTATTGAGAGTCTTCCGGTAACTACAGATCCAGAGACCAAACGCCTGGTTCATGAACTGCAGGTCCACCAGATTGAGTTGGAAATGCAGAACGAGGAACTCCGGCGTTTACAGTCTGATGCGGAAACTGCGCTTGAAAAGTATTCGGATCTCTACAATTCCGCGCCGGTGGCATACTTTACACTTGACCGCACAGGAACTATTAGTCAGGTGAATCTAGCCGGAGCGAGACTGCTGAACAAGCCAATATCCAGTTTGGTAAAAGAATGCCTGGCGTTTTTTATTCCCATTGATAACCGTTCGTCATTCAATGCATATCTTTTCAGAATATTCGAAAGCCATACAAGAGAAAGTTTCAAGACGGATATTGTGACTGAAGCAGGAGATAAACGATATGTCCAAATGGATGCAGTTATTTCCAAGGATGATGAAAAGTGCTGCATAGCGATAACGGATTTTACCGAGTCTAGAGTTTTAGAACAGTCTACTCAGGAGAACGAAGAGAATCTCAAATCATTGTTTAATGCGATTTATGAATCGGTTTGTCTAATAGAGCGCGATGGTATAGTGCTCTCTGTAAATCAGACTTTTGCGGCACGGATAAACAAGAGCATATCTGATTGTATTGGTCAGTCGATTTATAGTCTGATACCTGCGGATATAGCAGCCGCACGCAAGTTAATTATTGACGAAGTGATAGATACCGCACAACCTGTAGAATTTGAGGATGAACGACAGGGACGCTGGCTCCATCACAGCGTGAGTCCAATTCTAAATCCTGATGGCAGAGTTGATCGATTAGCAATATATGCTATGGATATCACCAGGAGAAAGAAAGCGGAAATACGACGGCTTGTGTCAGCTGACATGTTGAAGCTGATCAATGCAACTGTTGATTTTCGTCAGATGATCAAATCCGTCGTCGCGTATCTACAGAACTGGACAGGCTGTGAAGCCGTAGGGATCAGGATACATGAAGGGGATGATTACCCGTATTATGGAACACGCGGCTTTACTGATGAATTCGTACAATTAGAAACTCGGCTTTGTCAGTATGATGAGAATAATGAAATCGTTCGTGATGCTGTTGGCAATCCTTGTCTGGATTGTATGTGCGGGAATGTTTTACAGGGGAGATTTGACCCCGGTAAACCATTCTTCACTTCTCGTGGAAGTTTTTGGACTAACTCCACTAGTGATCTTTTAGCTAGCACTTCAGATGCCGATCGCCAGGCACGCACACGCAACCGTTGTAATGGTGAAGGTTATGAATCCGTCGCTCTCATCTCCCTTCGTTCAGGTGGTAAAACAACAGGATTAATCCAATTTAACGACAAGCGAAAAGATCGTTTTACGCCTGATATGATAGGGATACTTGAGCGACTTGGGGAGAGTATTGCAAGCGCAATACTGGAGAGGCAGGCAAGAGAAGCACAACGACTTAGTGAGGAGAGATACCGCACGGTCGTTGCTTCGACCAATGACGGAATTATCCTCCAGGACAGATCTGGCTTCATTCTGACGTTTAACAAAGCGGCAGAAAGGATTTTTGGTATCACAGCTGAGAGTGCACTGAAGCAGACATCAACCAGTTATGATTGGAAAACATATCGGGAAGATGGAATAGAATGGCCGGGTTCCGAGCATCCATCTATGCATACTTTTTCTACAGGTGAACCCTGTCATAACGCATTAATGAAAGTGGTACGGTCTGGCGGAGATTTTTCGTGGGTAAACGTCAATACCAATCCCATATTTACCGAAGGTGATAGTGAACCGAGTGCGGTGGTTATAACAATTTCTGATATCACCGAGAGAAAACTGGCTGAAGAATCACTGCAGGAAAACGAACGGATTTTGAATGCCACCCAAAGACTTAGCAAAGCAGGCGGCTGGGAGTGGGATGCAGGTACACAGAGAATGACCTGGACAGATGAGGCCTATCGCATCCATGATTTTGATCCCGATGAGTTCACCCCAAACTCGCCAGAACACATAACCAGAAGCTTAGCATGTTATATGCCTGACGACCAGCCTCTTATCAGAGCTACGTTCCAACGCTGCATTGAGTTTGGTGAATCCTATGACCTGGAAGTCCCATTTATTACCGCTAAAGGACGTCGACTCTGGATACGTACCACAGCAGAAGCAGTGTGGGTAAATGGTCAAGTTGCCAAGGTAGTCGGCAACATAATGGACATCACGGATCGCAAAATAGCAGAAGAAGCTCTGCGAGAAAATGAAGAACGGTTCCGGACGTTGGCCTCGCTGGCGCCGGTGGGAATTTATCTGTGTGATCCTGATGGTTCCTGTAAATATGCTAATCTGCGCTGGTGTGAAATGGCCGGACTAAGCATGAAAGAAGCGCTTGGAAACGGATGGATAAATGGATTACATCCTGAGGATCGCTCCTCTGTAATCTCGGCATGGCAACAGATGGTAGAATCAGAAGGTCACTGGGGGCTTGAATATCGTTTCCAGAATCCTGCAGGTCAAGTTACCTGGGTATATGGATTAGCAGCTCCTCAGCGTGATGCTCAAGGGAATATTATCGGTTATATTGGCATCAACACAGATATCACCGAGCAAAAACTGGCAGAAGTTGCACTCAAGGCAAATGAAGAGAAGCTTAGGATTCTTTTCGATACTATGTCCGAAGGAGTCGCCCTGAACGAAATCATCTATGATGATAATGGGGAGATGATAGACTACAGGATCCTTGAAGTTAACGAAGCATTCTATTCAATTGCAGATTATGAATCTGGACAGGTCATCGGTAATGTTGCCACCCAGCTTTATGGAATGACAACAGAATATATTAAATCATTCTGGAAATCCCATAGGAACAATAATGAAGTTGTTCAAACTGAGATGGTCAGCCCAATAAATGGCAGATACTATTATGTCTCTACATCCCCTTTTGTAAATAAAAGGTTCGTAACTTCATTCTTCGACATTACTGACCGCAAGCATGCAGAAGAGGAACTGCAGGAGAGCCAGGATCATTATCGCAGCCTGGCTGAAGATATGCCTGTATATATTTCATCATTCCTGCCGGATGGGACATTGACGTATGTTAATAATACATTGGCTGCAGTCACAGGTATGCCTGCTGAGGATCTAATTGGCCTTAGCTTCTTTGGTATGTGTGATCCGGACGAGATGATATTACTGAAAGCACGTCTGCAGTCCTTGACTCCTGAGAATCCCACAGAGACTCATGAACAGACAAATGTAGACGAAGATGGAAGTATGAAATGCTTGTTGTGGACCAACCGGGCATTTTTTGATGAGAGTGGACGAACGGTAAGGTTCCAGGCTATCGGACAGGATATTACTGAGAGCAGAAGAACAGAACAGGCTTTAAAACTCTCGGAAGAAAAGTTTTCGAAAGCTTTCCATTTAAGTCCTGATGCCGTCAATATCAACAGATTGAGTGATGGATGTTATATTGATATCAACCAGGGATTCACGGATATTATGGGATATACCAGAGAAGAAATCATAGGAAGGTCTTCTCTTCCCGGTGATGTAGGACTGTGGGTTAACGTTGAGGACAGGAACCGTCTGCTTGAAGGTCTCAGAAACACATCTGAGGTTGTTGGGCTGGAGGCTCAGTTCCGCAAGAAAGATGGATCTATAATCACAGGACTGATGTCAGCCAGGATTATTGAAATCGATGGTGAACAGTGCATTATTTCTATCTCCAGGGATATCACCGATAGAAAGAGAATGGAGGAGGAACTGCGAGAGGCTGCGATGCGCCAGCAGGCAGCAGTCCAGGCAGGAAATATTGGCCTGTGGGATTGGGACCTGGTTACCAACAAGGTCACTTACTCCCCAGAGTGGAAACGGCAAATTGGATATGAACCGGATGAAATTGGTGATGATTTCGAAGAATGGCAAAGGCGCGTTCATCCGGATGATATCGGACCGATTACGAATCAAGTGAACACATATATAGCCGAAGCCAGGCACTATTATCAGATTGAGTTCAGATTCCGTCATAAGGATGGATCATATCGATGGATATCTGCACAGGGTTCTGTCATTATAAACGATACTAGGTACCCGATCAGAGTCATTGGAGCACATGTAGATATCACCGAGCGCAGGAAAGCAGAGGAGGCACTGCGCGATAGTGAGTTCAAACTTTCGGAAGCTCAGCGTGTGGCCCATATAGGCAGTTGGGAACTGGATATCCTTACGCATGCATTGTCGTGGTCGGATGAGACCTACCGTGTGTTTGGATTTGAAAAAGAGGAATTCGGCTGCACAATGGAGGCGTTTTTTGAATGTGTCCACCCTGACGATAGGCCAATGATGAATGCACTTACGCAAGCTTCCTGGTATGAAGGAAAACCATTCGATGGAGAGCACCGTATCATTCGTCCCGATGGAATTATTCGCATGGTCCATGAAATGGCGGAGGTTACCTTCGATGATGCGGGGCAACCCGTCCGCATGATAGGCACTATCCAGGATATAACTGAGCGCAAGGAAGTAGAGAAAGCCCTGCAGGAGAGTGAGAGCAGGCTGAGAGACATAATATTCAGCGTGGGAGACTGGGTCTGGGAGGTTGACAAGAATGGCGTCTATACCTACAGCTCTCAAAAAGGTATTGATCTCTTTGGACGCACTTCAGATGACATCGTCGGTATGACACCGTTCAGTTTTATGCCTCCGGAAGAGATAAAGAGAATCGCCCCGATTTTCTCTGAAATCTTGTCAAACAAGGCGCCTATAAAGGATCTGGAGAACTGGAATATCACCAAGAATGGTGAGAAAGTTTGTTTGCTTACTAACGGTGTTCCCATTCTGGATGAAGATGGAAATCTCGTGGGTTATCGGGGTGTGGATAAGGACATTACAGAACGTAAACTGACAGAGCAAGCTTTGCGAGAGAGCGAAGAGAAGTTCGCAAAAGTGTTTCATGATTCACCAGTGCTTATTACCATCTCGGACATTACCGATGGCACTTACCTGGATGTGAACGAATGTGCGCTTCAAGTGTCCGGTTTTACGCGTGATGAAGTAATTGGGCACACCTCTGTCGAGATTGGTTTACTTACTGCGGAACATCGTAAGTTATTGATGCAGGAGATTCAAAGCAAAGGACACATCTCTGGCTTTGAGCTGGATTTCCACGCAAAAGATGGTCGGGTTATGCGTGGTTTATTCAATGGTGAACTGATAACCATCGGTGATCGTCCCTGCTTACTCACGGTCACTATAGATATGACCGAGCGTAAGCAGGCAGAAGAGGCTCTAGCAAGCTCCCAGGCAGAACTCAAAGCAGTCTATGATCACGCTCCGGTGATGATGTGTGTAGTGGATGAGGAGAGGCGTGTACTTTATGCTAATCAACCATTCATAGATTTCACTGGAACTTCAGAAGATGAATTGAGAAGTGAAGTCGCTTGCGGAGTGTTTGGTTGCATCAATGCTATGGATGATCCAAAAGGCTGCGGTTTCGGAAAAGACTGCCAGGACTGTGCATTGCGCCTGGCTATTGAAGATACCATCAAGACTGGGACTGCACATCACAACATAGAGCAGAAAGCCACATGGATGTGTGGCAATGAGCGGCGAATTGTAACGCTGTTAGGATTTACAACACTCATTCAATCAACTGGCCAAAAACGTGCATTGCTTTGCATTCAGGATATCACAGAACGCAAAAAGGCTGAGCTGGCGTTAAAAGAGAGCGAGGAGCGCGTTCAGAAGAAACTCAACAGTATTCTATCCCCTGATGAGGATCTTGGTTCTCTCGAACTCGAGGACATAATTGATGTCGCTGCCATTCAACGCTTGATGGACGAATTCTATTTACTTACCAAAGTGCCCAATGCGATTATCGATCTGAAAGGTAAGGTTCTTGTCGGAACCGGTTGGCAGGATATCTGCACACAGTTCCATCGGATGCATCCTGAAACCCTGATCAATTGCCTTGAGTGCGATACAGTGCTGAACAAAGACGTTCAACCGGGAACTTTCAAAACATATTTATGCAAAAACAATCTGTGGGATTGTTGTACTCCACTGATGGTTGGAGGACAGCATGTAGGGAACCTGTTCACAGGTCAATTCTTCTTCGAGGGAGAAAAACCTGATGATAGTGTCTTTCTTGACCAGGCTGCAAAATATGGCTTTGACGAGGAAGAATATATGGCAGCGATAAGACGAGTTCCAATATGGGATAGAGAGACTATAGAGGTTGCGTTTGAGTTCTATGTTACCCTTGCCAGCATGATCACCTCACTCAGTCATGGCAACATTTCGTTAGCAAGGATACTGGAAGAGCGTAAACGGGCGGAGCAGGCATTGCGTGAGAGTGAAGATCGTCACCGTTCAGTTGTCGAGAACACACCGGATGTGATTATGCGGTTTGATCGTCAGCACCGGCATGTTTTCGCCAATACAGCAGTGAAGAACGTAACACCTTTTACTGCTGAGGACTTTATCGGTAAGACTCATCGTGAAATGGATTTTCCGGAAGAGATGTGCCAATACTGGGATGATGTGCTGGACAGTGTATTTAGAACAGGTATACCATATGAAACCGAGTTTAGTGCAGACACTGGAAAAGGCTCCGTAGTTTTTAACTGGCGGTTGATACCGGAGAAAGGTCTGTCCGGTGAAATAGAAAGCATACTTAGTGTTTCACGGGACATTACTGATTACCGTAAGGTTGAGCAGAACTACCGCATGTTGTTCCAGGAGATGCTTGATGGTTTCGCGGTGCATGAGATTATCTGTGATGAATCCGGAAATCCGGTTGACTATCGTTTCCTGGCAGTAAATCCTGCATTTGAGCAAATGACAGGGCTTAATGCAACTGACGCTGTTGGGAGAACTGTTAAAGAACTGATGCCTGGCACAGAACAACATTGGATTGATATATACGGCAAGGTTGCGCTTTCTGGCGAACCAATCTTCTTCGACAACTACTCGTCTGAATTGCACAAGCATTTTGAAGTGACTGCTTTCCGACCAGCTCCTAACCAGTTTGCCTGCATCTTCGTAGATATTACCGAGCGCTTACATATCGAACAAGAAAAACGCCGGTTCTATCGAGACACCATCAAGAGCGTAACCCAGGGTAAACTGGACCTGGTTTCTTTTGAGGACGTACAAGAATACCTCGATCCTGCCGGATTCATATCAAGCGTAGCCTCTCCTGTAGATAGTGCGATTGCAAGGCGCAAAGCTATGGAGTTTTGCAGATTTGGTGGACTGGACGACAATGGCATAGGCTTATTTGAATCAGCTGTGGGTGAAGCAATGACCAATGCCATAAAACATGCAGATGGCTGCAAGGTCTATGCAGGTGTAAATGGAAACACCATTTGGGTTGCTGTTTCTGATACAGGCAAGGGGATTTCCACAATGCTATTACCAGGTGCCACATTGCGTAAAGGGTATTCGTCAAAGATATCTATGGGTATGGGATATACGATAATGATGGAAGCTACGGATAACATAATGTTGTGCACAGGTACCGAGGGCACCACCGTTGTATTATCAGTAAATGCGTCTTCATCCATGCCTGCTCTATCGCTGGATGATTTTCCGGACACATGGGATGAGATTTCTGGTGGTTGATGGTAGTGCATAATTACAAAAATTATCGATATTAAATATAAGCGATTCCGAAGCAAAAAATTCGGATATAACTCTGCATGAACTTATGCAATTATGCACCAGAATAATGAGGTTTACAAAAGAGCAGGAGGCTAATCCGCTTTATTCACCAAGCTATGCTTTTACTCGGCAGTAGGGGCAAAAGCTGAGTTGTTCAAATAATGCGGTCTATCGTTGTGAATGTGTTTCCATTTCCAGCAATTGAGCATTTGATGGATCAATATAAGGAGGATATATGATGCCACTGCTGATACCTTCACTGATTACTGTGACCACAATGAGCTTGCTGGTTGGGATTCTTTACCTGATTCTATACATGAAAAACAGGGACAGACTGCTGATGTTGTGGGGAGTAGCCTGGGGTATTTATACTTTACGATTTGTTGTGCAGATCGCCATAGTAATGAAAGTTCTACCCCCTTCTATGGTTATAGCACAGGAAGCAGTTACCCTGGCAGGCGCTCTCCTGTGCCTAAGTGGAGCCAATGCCCTTGGGGAAAGACCCGTTGCATTATGGTGGCGATATGGGGCAGTGGTCTGCTTTGGTTGGATTGTGGTATCCCAAACAGTGCCTTTGCCGTTTTTTCTGGCCGACATACCGAGTTCCTTTTATACAGGTCTGCTATTTGCCTGGTCCGGAATAACAATTCTTCGTCTTGAGCAGATACGAAGTGCTGGCAGGATTGTGGCTGGTTATTCCCTGATCTTATGGGGTATTCACCGAGCGGACTATCCTTTTTTACGGACGGTGGAATGGATAGCACCGTGGGGTTTTTTACTAGCTTCGGTGCTATTTCTTTCATCTGCCATAGGTATCCTACTGCTCTACTACGACAGAATCCAGGCGGAACTTGAAAAAGAGATCTGCGACCGTAGTCTAGCTCAAGTGTCTCTAGTTGAGAGCGAGAACCGATTGAGGGATATCATGTTCAGCATGGCTGATTGGGTATGGGAGATTGATAGTAATGGTGTTTATACCTACAGTTCGGAGAAAGGCTATGAGATTTTTGGGCGATCTCCTGAGGACGTCATCGGGAAGACACTATTTGATTTCATACCGCCTGATGAATCCAGGAAAGTAGTAGCCATTTTCTCAGAAATACTAGCAAACAAAGCACCCATAAAGGATTTGGAAAATTGGTATATTAAGAAGAATGGCGAAAGAGTATGTCTCCTCACCAACGGTGTTCCAATACTGGACGAACAGGGCAACTTGAAAGGATATCGGGGTGTGGATAAAGATATCACTGAGCGAAAGCAAGCTGAAGAAGAGAAACGCCGGTTTTATCGAGATACTATCAAGAGTGTAACTCAGGGTAAACTGGATTTGGTCTCATTTATCGATGTAAAGGAGTATTTGAATCCTACTGGATTAATGTCAAGTGTTATTTCTTCTGAAGATAGCTCAATTGCCAGGCGTATAATCGTAGATTTCTGCACGCGACATGCATTACAAGATGATAGATTGAGCTTGTTTGTAGCAGCTGCAGGTGAAGCTATGACTAACTCACTAAAACATGCGGAAGGCTGTCAAGTATATGGGGGAGTCAGGGAAGAGATTATCTGGATTGCTATATCCGACAACGGCCCAGGTATTTCACAATTAACACTTCCCAGTGCGACACTTCGTAGAGGATTCTCCTCAAAGGTTTCAATGGGTATGGGATATACCATAATGATGGAGGCAACGGATAACATAATGTTGTGCACCGGTTCTGAGGGTTCGACTGTGGTATTATCACTAAACAGAAACTCATCAAAACCGATTATGTCTCTAGATGACTTCCCGGATACCTGGGATGAGATTGCTTAATCAAGAATAATGCGGGCTATAACATTGAGAGATGTGCAACATATTCCCTTTGAACGAAGGGGATTTGATATAATCCATGATTTGTTAAATGCATACGGAGTTCTAATTTTATTGAAAATCCGGGCCTTTCGAAATAAACTGGAGTCTCCAATTTAGAACCAGAAATGAAACACCCGATAATTAGTGATAAAATGATGAGGTTTACCAGAGAGCAGGCGGCTGATACTGTTGCTCTCCAACGGAGAATATTTTATGGGTAGAATCTCGAAACTGTTGTTTGGAATGGTGACTGTAATTATGATGACAAATTCAGCAAACGCAATTGTTGTGATGCCTGATGAACAAATGACCGCACATCAGTGGGTAACCGGCAAGTTTGGTGGCTTACTTAATACAGTGCAACCGAATCCGGGGCTGGAAGTTGTATCGAATTACGATGCAATACAGAGAAATAATCGATTTGGCAACCCACTGCAAATTGGCGGAGTCAAATATACGCATGGATTGTTCTGCCATGCTCCCAGCAAGATTGTTGTCCGGTTGCCTGGGCCCGGTAAGTCGTTTTCATCATTTGTTGGACTCGATTCACACGCCGGCGGTGGAAGCGTTGTATTTACAGTCAAGGTGAATGGTAAGGCCGCATTCCAGTCGGAAGTCATGAAACAGGGAATGGAACCTCTTGATGTGAAAGTGGCTTTAAATGGATCGAATCAGTTTACGATTGAAGTAGATTCTACTTCTGACGGTATAAGCTGTGACCAGGCTAACTGGGCAGATGCTAAAGTTACTTTAGCTGATGGTAAGAGCATATGGCTTGCTGATCTTCCGTCAGTTGGTGGGCCGGTTGTTGTTGATAAAGAGCTGCCGTTCACGTTCACCTATGGAGGACAACCGTCTGCCAGATTGCTCGAATCATGGAAATTCGATAAAACATCCATAAAACTCGACCCAAATCGAACGCAGCACAACTTGATATATTCTGATCCTGATACCGGGCTTGAAGTTAAGTGTGTCGCAATAGAGTATCTTGACTATCCGACTGTTGAGTGGACTGTCTACTTCAAGAATACCGGAACAGTTGATACTCCGATTTTGGAAAACATACAAGCATTGGATATGAAAGTGGAACGCGGACATTATGGGGAGTTCACTCTTCACCACTTCGTCGGAAGTCCGTGTGCTGTCAATGATTATGCTCCTCTTCAAACAATGCTGGAACCAAAACTAAATAAGAAAATAGGTGCCGCCGGAGGGCGTCCTACCAACACCGATATGTCCTACTTCAATCTGGAAGCCCCAACCCAACAGGGGGTCATAATCGCAGTAGGATGGCCGGGACAATGGTCAAGTGAATGGTTAAGGGATGATGGTGTAATGCTCAACGTTAAGGCTGGTCAGGAGCTTACACACTTCAAGTTGCATCCGGGTGAAGAAGTACGGACACCTCTGATTGTATTGCAGTTCTGGAACAAAGACTGGATCAAGGCGCAGAACATCTGGCGTAAATGGATGCTGGCATACAATGTCCCCAAAGTCGGAGGAAAAGTGCCGGAACCGGAACTATTTGGCTGCAGTTCCCATTTCTTCAACGAAATGCAGGATGCTAACGAAGATAACCAGAAAATGTGTATCGACCGCTACCTTGAGGAGAAAATCAACATTAAGCACTGGTGGATGGATGCCGGATGGTACCCGTGCGAAGGCGTAGGCTGGCCAAAAACAGGCACATGGGAAGTCGATACCAAACGGTTCCCCAACGGACTCCGTGCGATCAGCGACCATGCACACTCTAAAGGTGTAAAGACAATAGTCTGGTTCGAGCCTGAGAGAGTTCATCCTGATACCTGGCTGACCCAGACACATCCGGAATGGATATTGGGTGGAAAAGATGGCGGTTTGCTCAACCTGGGCAATCCTGAAGCATTCGACTGGCTTACCAAACACGTTGACAAACTTATGAACGATCAGGGCATCGACCTATACCGCCAGGACTTCAATATGGACCCTCTGGGCTACTGGAGAAGTAACGATACAGAAGACAGGCAAGGCATAACTGAGATCAAACACGTTATGGGATACCTTGCTTACTGGGATTACTTACGTGAGAAGCATCCGGATATGTTTATCGACTCCTGTGCATCAGGTGGCCGCAGAAACGACTTGGAGACCATGCGCAGGTCGATTCCTCTCTGGAGAACGGACTACAGGTGCGAACCAGTCGGCACGCAGAGCCACACTTATGGGATATCGTTCTGGATTCCCCTCTCAGGGACAGGTTCGCAGGATGTAGACTCATACATCTTCCGCAGCAACATGGTGCCATACACCAATCTGCTGTTGGATATCCGATCAAAGACGCAGGATTATGACTTGTTGAGAAAGCTGACTAAGGAGTGGGGAAAGATCGCTCCATACTATTATGGTGACTACTACCCACTGTCTGCATTCACAACAGCAAACGATGCATGGATGGTTTGGCAGTTCGATCGTCCCGATCTGGGAGAAGGAATGGTCCAGGCCTTCCGCAGGGCAGATAGCCCCTGTGCAGCAATGGGTTTCCAATTAAAAGGCCTCGATCCCAATGCCAAATACCGTGTAACCAACGTCGACATAAAAGGCACCAAAACAATGACCGGCCAGCAGTTGATGGAGAAATACCTGCTAATAGAAATCCTCCACCAACCCGGAGCAGCAGTCATCACCTACAAAAAGGTCAAGTAAGCCTATTGTCATCCTGAATCCAATGTCATCCTGAGGAACGAAGGATCTGCTTTTATAGAATTGAGTATTCCAAAAGCAGATCCTTCACTACGTTTAGCATGACACAAATCCCCTTCCCATTCCGTCCCTTCCGTGTATTCCGTGGTTAAAAAAAATAGAAAACCAAATTGCGTCTTTGTGGCTTTGCGTGAGACAATAATAAATCGAAATCCCCCGGCAATTGGAGGCAATGATATGATCCGTCTGTTTAGTGTTGTCCTGTTGGTATCCTGCGTGTTGATGGCAATGTGCTGTTGTGCATTTGGTGATGGTCCTGTGAAACCGGGGGAGTATGTAAATGCAGATGCAGCCTGGCTGGAACGCACTGGCGGAGTATTATTGAATATCCCTGGGCAATCATCATTCTTCAGCAATGGCAACCTTACTTTTCCAATAAAAGTAGCCAAGCCGGCTCAATACAAGATGCTCATTATAGCTTTCGGAAGCGTGGTAAAGACAGCTAACGGTGAACTAGACGCGATAATGGCTTTTTCAATCGATGGACAGGAAATATGCCGTTGGACAACTTCACCAGGTCAAGCAGTATTCAGCAGTACTCCTCTGAAACTAAAACCTGGCACTTACAACGCGAGTATATCCTTCGTCAATGACTACTCCGATACTGCAGCAAACCAGGATCTAAACCTGTTCGTAAAAGGATTTGCATTTGGACCAGTTGCTAATAATAACGCCACTCCCGATGTCGAATTGGCTGGCAAACCGGTCTCCGAATATGGTGCCGTTATCAACGGGATTCTATCGCCAAAAATTGATGTAGTCAAAAAGAAGGCCCAATTAGGTATCCCACCATACTATCCTCCGGTTAAAAAACTGACCTATAAACCAAGAGTTATTCCCACTGATCAGATTGTAGTGAAGCTCAAAAACGGGGTATCATTCAAGCTCAAAGATTATGATAAAGTAGTTGCCCTTGATGGTGTGTGGAAGTGTTCCGGTCTGACTAACAGCAAAGAGCCATTTGATGTCTCTCAGCTATCGTCTGACTATGCAAAGCGTGATTTCAACGACACAGGCTGGGACGACATTAATGTACCAACTAACTGGTACGATAAATACCCCCAGGCCAGACAAACCAGCGCTCCCTATGTCAGGGGCTGGTACCGTCGATCATTCGATGCACCTGCACAGGAAAAAGGTAAGAGTGTCACACTCCACTTCGGAGTCATCGGTTACGAAGCCAAACTCTATGTAAATGGGGAGTTTGCCGGCACTCACCACGGGGACTTTACTCCCTGGAATATAGATATCACAAAATATGTTAAGTTTGGTGAGTCCAATACACTTGCGATGGATGTGCTATCAGATGTCGGCGCTGTCCCTCCTGTAAAGCATGTATATGGCTCTCAGTGGGCCATAGACAACATCAAAGGTGGTCTCTGGCAAAATGCAAGTTTGCGCTATGTTCCGAATGTCTATGTTAGCCGGGCACTGGTTTCTCCGAACCTTGCCAAGTCCAGTATTCGCATAGACTACTGGATAACAAATGCCTCCAGCCAGGATCGCAATGTACAGCTGGGGGCAGTCGTGCAGTCTGCTATCAAATCAGATGCAGGTTCCGGATTGTCATTTTCAACTCCTAATGATATAACCCTTACTCCCGGTGAGAACAAAGGCTATATTGAAGTAAAACTCAAAAAACCGAAGCTCTGGACACTTGAAGATCCTTACCTCTACCATTCTATATTAACTCTCACTGAAGGCAAACAGATAGTTGCCGCACATGCAGAGAGATTCGGCTTCCGTGACTTCAAAGTAATCGGCCCTAACTTCTATCTGAACGGCAAACGGGTCTACTTATTTGGTGAGAACCTGGCTTCTATGGGATTCAACGGCGTTGCTGGTGATCAATCGAAAGAAGCCGCACGGATTGCCAAAATACTGGTGGGCTTCAAGGAGCGTGGTTATGTGATAGTCCGCACACCCCATATGCCCATTGTACCTCTTGTATTGGATGTAGCAGATGAAGTCGGAATGATGGTCTTTGACGAGTGGGGATGGGCATTCAGTAACTCTTTGGATAAGAACCTTTTTGAGAGTACTAATCTACAGGAAGTCACCGAGTGGGTCTACAGGGACTACAACCATCCAGCTGTTGTTATGTGGTCGTGTGGAAATGAAGTTGTATACGGTGGATATCCATTCGTCTATGATCAGATGAACAAGCAAGTGGAGCTTGTCCACAAGCTGGATATCTCCGGAAGGCCTGTAAGCAGCTTTTCAGGTTCCGCAGCGGATTATGGGACTGAAAAACTTACGACAGACGTACTCGATCTGCACACATACATCGGTCTCTGTATTCAGGAATGGACAAGGCTCGAAGAACGTCTGACTGATGTTATAAAAACCGACACAAAGACATACGGCACTGCCGGTAAACTCGACATGCCTTTCGTCGTGTGGGAATGCGTAGGATTCTCATGGGGTGGAATGAGTGATGAAAGCTTCAAGATTGGTGATGTAGATGCATACGCTAACTACGCCGCACGGCCTACTAACTGGGGACAGCCGAATGGAATAGGATTCGGCGGCGCTATCGGCCTTGCTGCTTCTCTTGATCCTGACCGTGGATGGCATTATGGCGAACAGGTTGTAGGAAAGCGGATACTGGAAGCTCTTCGATATCGCAATTCAATACAGGGATACGCCCCCTGGTTCTTGAACCCGGATTTGGATGCAGCAACTCTATGGAACCAGCGGACACTGTGTGGTCTTCGTGGTCCAAACAACAATGGAATAGTCCTCCAGCACCCGTTTGCAGGCAGGACTTACGCTGAAAATCTATATATAGTCAACAGCCAGAACAAGGCCTGGACAAATCTGAATCTACAAATAAGCCTGGTTGATCGTAAAGGTCGTCAATACCAGATTGGTCAGGAATCCATAAATAAACTTGCTGCCTGGCAGAAACTTGATCGACCAATCAAGCTGACTTTCTCAAAGAACATACCAGCCGGTCAATATCAACTGCGGATGAAGCTTTCAGATGGTACTAAAGAAGTAAGCCGGAACTTCTACAATACCTACATACAGAACCAGTCAATTCTCACCGCACCAATAAAGACTGCCCTGAGAGTTGCTGTGCTCAAACCTGAAGACGATCTCGGAAGCAAGCTGGTTGGCATTCTGGCTGACACACATATAGATGCTAAACAGATATCTAGTGTTAACGACATATCAGGATATGACGTAATCATAGTCCCGCCCGCAGACAAGACAAATTCAATGCTCAATCCTTTAGCTAACCGCAAACTAATTATGAAATGGGTTTCCAATGGGGGAACGGTTCTTGCACTTGAACAGAACTATACCGGCAGAATATGGTTTGGGCAGACAATCACCGACTGCCAGAACACTCTTACAGACCTTGTGCTACCTCAGCACTCAATATTTGCAGGACTCACCCAGCAGGAGTTCGATACCTGGGACAATACCGACTATGGTAACAGCATCAAGCGTGGTCTTTCCCCGTTCACTAAAAATGCAATCGCCGCCCGTCCACCGCAGCTGGGAACAAGCGGTGTTTTCAATGCAGTAGCTGAAGGCAGCATCGGCAAGGGCAGGGTGCTTCTGAGTCAACTCTCTGCAACTGCCCTGTGGAACAAAGACAGCGTTGCGACTACCTATCTTAGAAATCTGCTTGCCTACGTTCTCAGTGGCAAACCAGCCGATACAGTGAGACCATGGGAAGCAAACCGGGAAGAAGTAGAGCTGAGTCTTGAAGAAGCAGTGCCAATAGACCTGAAGCCACACACCAACCGGGGATTTGCAGATGATATAGCATCAGATGAAAAGGGAGGCTGGACCGATCAGGGCAACAACGACTTCAGCACAGTCCAGCCAGGTTTGAAAACATTGAATGGCGTCCCTTTCAATATAATCGATCCTGCATCCAATAACAACAAAAGCTGCATCGTCCTGAAAGGTGCCAACCGGCAGTACTTCCCGGCAACTGTCAATGGCATCAAGATCGGCCTGAAAGCCAGCCACCTGTACTTCCTGCACGCCCTCGCCTGGGGAGGGGCCAGCAGCGAAGTAGCCCGTTATCAGGTAAACTACACTGACGGATCAACAGTAAATATTCCAATTAAAGATGGACAAAATATCGCCGACTGGTTCACTCCAGGCTCTCTCCCTGAAGCCGAATCCGGAATAGCCATAAAAAATCCAGCTGGATTTGAAGTAAGACTATGGCTCCACGCCTGGAAAAACCCTAAACCCACAACAGAAATTCAGTCCATAGACTTCATCTCCAACACCACCGGCCCAGTCCCAGTCCTGGCTGCAATAACGGGAAGAAAAACCGATAACGAGTAAACAAATAGTGTCATTCTGAACGCAGTGAAGAATCTGCTGTGAATGCCGGGTCGTATTCCATAGTGGGTGTTATCTGTTATAATGACTAATGTTAAATTACAACAATTCCCAGTCAGGTGATACTCGTGGACATAACTGATGAGAGATTTTTAGATATGATAGACCGGGTAAAGAATGCAGTGCATCCTCAGCGCATAATACTCTTTGGCTCGGTTGCTCGAGGTCAAGCCCGTTCGGATAGTGATATAGATATCCTCGTTGTCATGCCTGATGGCACTCATAGACGCAATACAATGACTGATATCTATCGGGCCCTGCTGGGCACCAAAATGGACGTTGATATAGTTGTTGCCACTGTGTCCGATATTGAGAAAAATGCTGAGATATCAGGACTTGTATACCGGGAAGCTCTGAGTGAAGGAATACAACTCTATGCAGCATAATTCCATTAGTAAACCTCAATCGCCCTAATCACCGTCTCCCGTTTCTCAACCGCCACAACAGGTGTTGTCGGAGAAGATATCCGAGTTCCAGGATCACTTGATCTTGTTATGTTTAATCGTATCCTCTTAACCGTGATCGGAGCAAACTGGTGAGAGTATTTGAACTCGCTGGAAGCGCCACCGGATTCTGCCGCATAATCCTTATACCGCTGTGCGTTGAAAACAGACGGCACAAGGTCAACCCACTCATTCTTGTCATATTGAATGCTGTAATCCAGAGGAACACACTCCGTGCTGGGCATATCAGCCATCGTGGATTCCCCGGGATATATGTCAATCTTCTTAATCTTCTGATCTTTTGGCCATGAGATCTCGATCCATGCAGGAGTTGTTGTAAGTGTCAAAGGTCTGTAACGGTTGTCAGGACTGCGCAGTATACAATCAGGCTTTTTGTCACATTCAGATGCCGTCACAACCGCACCCCGCTTAGCGACTGCTATATTTCCCGCCCGTGGATCCTTGAGTTTAGTAGCTTTCTTCCCCGGAACAGTCGGATCGTATACATTCCGTGTGTCAGAATTATATGGCGAATCCGATATTGTCCTGTCAGTTGCTACCGGTTTGTTGTTCAGCTTCCACCTGATCAACCCTACGTCTCTTGGCGCTGCTCCTTTTGGTGTCGGTTGACTACGATAGCCGGTGCCGTATGCAGTGATTAACGATCCATCCGGCAGCCGAACAGTGCTCGTAGCCTGGCTGCTTGCCCACCACCCTTCAGCCTCTTTCCGGTTGCCCTTCCATGAGTGGAGGATATATTTGTGATCCAAATCCCACGTCTTGCCATTGTCCCGACTGACAACTGCCTCTATTCCGAACTGCGGGTAACCATCTGCAGTATCGATATAACCCTTCCTGACAACATAAGTCATCACGATATCCCCGTTCGGCATCAGCACCATACAAGCGTGATGTCTGCCCCATTCGTAAAGCCAGTTCAGCTTCGACCACGTAAGCCCGTTATCTTTGGAAATCGATACTGCCAATCCGCCATAGTGATCTATCTCGTCCTTAAATCTGTCAGGATTGTCCGTTCGGCAGGCAGCTACAATATCCCCGTTCTTCGCCCGCACAAATGCCACTTCATTGACAGCATACATCTCAGGGATTTTAACCTCATCCCGCCACGTTTTGCCAACATCATCGCTGAACCTTATATATCCCTGGAAGTGCCCGTCAGGCTGCATATTGTCGCTGCAGTATGACATCAACCGGGTCACCTTACCAGGCTTATCCTTGTCCACCAGCACAGGGTCCCACTCATACCAGCCTCTTCCATTGGAAGCTGGAGGCACATCGATTGTATTCCCCCAGGTCTCTCCGAAATCCGAGCTGAAGTAGTGCTTCCCCATATTCAACATCAAATTGCCGCCGCCAAGGTTGGTCAGCCCGATTGCCAACCCTCCAGCTTCCGATGATACCAGCTTGGGTTCACTCCAGGTTAGACCCAGATCATCGCTGTAAAGTGTTTCTGCCCGGTGTGGATAATCGTTGCCTTCCAGCAGAAGCAACCGGTTCTTTTCCGGCATATAGGCTATATAAGGGACAGCCATAAACCGGTTCAAATCCTCCGATACCATCTCCATCTTTGCTGACAGATTGATCTCCTTCCCCACACCTGCCCGCTGCCGGACAACATGCTTCCGCCATCCACGCTGGTTTACTATAGCTTTGGATAATGTCGTCCCGTCTTTTTGTACTTTAATATCATCTATATCCATACCGGTTCTCCCTGATCTCCTGTCAATGCTGATTACCACACCGGATACCGTTGCCATCCGTCGGTCACAGTCGTATTTCTTAGTCTCATAAACAACCTGTTTGCCATCACCACCGACCCACACAGCCTTGCCCCAGACCTTGAGTTTGGCTGTGTCTACATATAGATTGAATTGAACGGTAACATCATGCCCACCCTTAAATGCTTCATTGATGAACGTTGGAGTTCCATCCGGTCCATCCTTGCCTATAAGCAGCTGCCACCCGTCCGCAGTGCTGACCCACATCACCCGGTAAGCATCTACAGCATATGCGCAGAGTCCTACGGTAGAATCATCAGACATACTCCCGGCAGCAAAAGCCTTAAACGACAGATTCACCACTCCTCCGGACAGAGACGGAATGTATTTCATGAATATGTTTTCTGTAGTAGTTGATGTTGCAGTGTTCCCTTGTATATAATTGCCGGTCCAGCCGTGTTCACCGCTGCCAAGTGAAACATCACCAACGTCCCCGCCAATATTCGGCGCCACAAGGTTCCACTCCAACGGCTTCGCCTTTATTGAGGCCCCAGGTTTCAACACCTTACCATCAAAATTATCTGAAAACACAGTATTGCTTGCAGGCATACACGCCGTGCCTGTCATGATAATGAATGCGACAACAAGAAAGAAGAATCTGAGCCTCATATGATGAAACCTCCGCTGGAATCTATGCAGCGGGTTAATATTATCAAGCAATTATGATAATATCAAACTTGAGCACGGATTTTACTAACACGCGTTACCAAGCGGTTCAATTAAAATTGTGATGCAGGCTTCCAGCCTGCTGTCTGATACGCGAGGAGCCGAGAGCTGTCTAGATATCGATCCACAAAGCATGTAAAAAACAGAGCTATCCCTTCTTAGCGCCTTTGCGAGAGGATTAAAAAAGGTCCCGTATCACTCAATCTAAACCCGAAGCTATAAAGAGCGATTTGTTGAGGAGCATTCACTTTGCATCGCGAACGCACCTCACGAAATTGTATATCCGTATGACATCCCCCTGGGGACCGCGTCCATACGGGAAATACCTCGGGTCACCTGCCTTGGGATCACTTCTTTGTGCCCCAGCACCATGAACATCCATTAACTGATAGGTACCAGTCTGCGGATTACCCATCCAGCCAGTCGCACGACCGAATGCAATATAAATAGCAGCACTGCCCTGCATTTCGGGAGGACCATCGAGATGTGTAGTGCTGGTCCAGAAGAATGGATACTCGCCATCGCTCAGTTTGGTTATAATGAATATTGGTGAAATCGCCGCTGACTTTGTCACTGCCGGTGCACGGGTATAATCAACAATACTCTGAAGTTCCTTAGCATTAGGAAGTCGCCAATCGTTATAACCAAGGTATTTCTTGCCATTGAGTTTCTGCACCCATGCCAGAGCAGTTTCCCAGTTCATTCCCTGTCCGCTGTCTGCTTTTGACCACATCAGTCCAGTTGCTTTGTCCGTGATCGTACACCGTTGCCGTTGTCGTGAAAATCGTTCTTGCCGTAGGACGAATTCCCGCGGACATAACGGGCATACAATGTTCCAGCCCGACCATTCGGGAAGGCCTTCGGATATCCCTTAATGCGACCATCAGCGAAGTTGACCCCAAAGACAGTGGGATTATTGCCCATTGTTCTTCCGATATACTCAGTGCTTGACCAGTCCTGGCAGTCAATTGGCCGTTCACCAAGTTGTGTATTGCCATAGACAAATTCGAAATGCCTGGAATCCAGATACGGGAGCGAGTTCCCCTCCGGATGGAAACCGCCATTGAAGTTAATCAGTGAGTAGAGTTCCTTGATCGTAGGCATACGCCAGTCTGTATAACCGCCAACCCGGCAGGCCTTTGCACCAGCCATCGCAGCATCCCAGGTCATCTTCGAACCGCGCGTCTGCACCCACATCAGCCCTGTATTATTATCACTGACAGTGCCATCATCATTGTTTTTATAACTTGGCACTAGACCCGGATGCTGAGCGTCCTGCCCATAAAACGGTTCCCCGGATTTAGGAGGCTGGAGCTCATTCCAGTTGCTATAACACCTCGTCTGACCAGTGCCAACAATCCTGTAAGTCTGCGAACTAGAAAGCTTAGAATCTGGTTCACTCACTTGCAGAGTCCCAACCGGTTTATCAGATGTCTGTGACTTTGAACATCCTGCAAACAGGACAATGGTAGCTATTGCCGAAACTGTAATCAGACTGATAGTGCGCATAACTTGCCTCCAAATATTACTTGGCGTCTATCGCTATTTTGGTAAAGGTTGCTTGCTATTGTCTATTTAGACTCAACCCTTTGGATAGTAGTTTCCAGTTTTCAATCGCAATACAATCACACTTCAATCCTTTGAGAATTGCAGCAGTATATTTACTCTTGGACCATAATCTCGCCTGTTTGCCTTGCCTAATCGGCGGTGCTAGAATAAGGGCAGATATAGCTAGGAAAGGGTACAGGATTAATGGCAGACCGCATACTCGTTGTTGATGATGACAACGATCTAATAGAAGGCCTTAGATGGTATCTGGAAGCGGAAGGTTTCGATATCATTGCTACCAATGACGGAGAGTCAGCAATTAAGATCTTCAGGGAACAGAAACCAGTCCTGGTTGTCCTGGATATAATGATGCCTGGAATGGATGGTCTGAATGTCTGCAAAACAATAACCGCTGAATCCAACGCGATGGTAATGATGCTATCTGCTAAAAACCTGGAGATAGATAAAGTTCGGGCGCTTCAACTTGGTGCTGATGACTATGTGACCAAACCATTTCACGCGATGGAATTCGTAGCCAGAGTAAAAGCGCTTATCAGGCGCAAGACCAAAGGCCAGTCTGCTGTCCCATCTTACAAGTGGAAAAATCTTGAGGTGTTCGTCGACGAACATCGTGTCGTAGTTGGAGATACCAACGTAGAGCTGACAGCCATGCAGTTTGACTTACTCGCTGCACTTATGGGGCGTTCGCAGGTTGTATTTACCCGGGAGCAGTTGGTTGAAGTTGTTTGGGGTGGGGAGTTTTATGGTGAACTCCGCCTTGTGGATAACCTGATCTATCGGATGCGCGAACGTTTAGCAGCTGCCGGTTGCACCGATCTTCCGATTGTCGCGATCAGAGGAGTTGGCTATGTTTATCGTCCCGAAGGATAGCGTTAGATTCCAGGTAGGGCTTGCAGTTCTGGTCACAATTACCCTGAGCTGGGTAATAAGCACAGGGCTGGCTAACTACATGAACTATTTGAATATCAAATCAATGCGCCAGACAATGCTGGAGCAACCCGGAATCTATCCGCAGCCAATCCCGGAACCGAAATTTAATATGACGGATTTCCTGTTGGGCCGCCCACCGAGACAACCCGAACCACCACGCCCATTTCCTATGCCTGGCTTAAGGCCGCCAGCTGGTATGCCTTTGCCGCCAGGTGGAAGACCCGGTTCACCTCAACCAGGATTCGGTCAACCGCCACCGATGGAACCACCGCCGCAAAATTCACCTCCTCCTGGTATGTTTACACCTTTGGAGTTGAGATGGGTACTTGTCAGATTGCTTGTCGCACTCTTACTGGCAGTCCTCGCAGCTTACTGGCTTGGTAACAAGTTCACAAAACCGCTAATTGAACTGGCTGATGGTGCTCGTGCGTTTCACGCACGTGATTTCAAATATCGTGTTCCTGAATATGAACAGAGTGAGTTTGCCGAAGTGGCAACAGCTATGAATGATATGGCACAGGAAGTATCCGGACATATTCGCAGCCTCGAAGCCGATGCAGAACGCAGGCGGCAATTTCTTGCGGACATTGCTCATGAGCTTAGAAGTCCAGTTACAACAATGCGGACCATGGCTGGAGCCCTGCAGGACGGTACTGCAGATGAACCACACCGAAAAGAACGGGCTATATCAGTGCTGGTTCGCACATCAGAGCGTATGTTCAGACTCGTTCAGGATGTGATGGAGTTAGTCGAATTGGATCTGGATAAGCTTCCGGTCAACCGGATTGAAGTTGATCTAGGACATTTAGTTGCCGGGGTCATCGCATCAAACGAAACAGATGCCATCAAAGCGGGAATCATCCTCAAGCCCTTCGAACCAGGGACACCGGTAAAGGCCAAAGTCGATCCCGACCGCATTACGCAGGCTCTGGACAACATTGTAGGAAACGCGATCAGTTACGCCGGCGCAGGTGCGTCAGTAAGCGCCATAATAGAGGATGGAGAGAATATCCGGATAAACATCATTGACACCGGTATAGGCATTCCAGTTAAAGACTTGCCGCATATTCTGGATTCATTCTACCGGGTAAATGCTGCCAGATCACCCGGAGAAAACCATATCGGCTTGGGCCTCAGCATCGCGAGTCGGATGGTGGAGACCCACGGTGGTAAAATTACCATAGCCAGCCAGGTAGGCAAAGGTACTACCGTCACAATAGTGATCCCCAAAACCTAAGCTGCCATTTATTACCATAGGAGATTCGCCATGTTGATTAAGGATATTCCACTTGATGATCTTCACTTGTCTGATCTGGCTTGTCCGGATTCGTTCTTTTGGCCAGGATATATCTGGTTCTGGAATGATCTTGTTACAGAGGATATAATCAAAACTCAATTAGAGGATATGTGTGCTCACGGGGCAAAGACTGTCTGGCCGTTCGCCTGGCCCAACTTCCGGCCTGATTTCAACCCTACGTCAATGGAACCGGAATACCTGAGCAAAGAGTTTCTTGCTCTATTCCGCATTGTTGCAGAACATGCAACCAAACTCGGGATGAGGGTGTGGCTATATGACGAAGGAGGTTGGCCCTCCGGCAGCGCTTATGGTAAGGTCGTCAGAGAAAATCCCAGCCTGCTATTCAAACCACTGGAAAGAAAACTGATCCCGCTGAGTGCAGGAGAATCACTTATAGTTCCGGAGGACTCACTGGCAGCTTTTCTAGTAGATCCTGATGGATCCAAACAGCGACTCACTCCTGGAACGGAAATCATTGGTAGTCAGGATACTGTTCTGCAGGTCTTCAAACAGGCAACATACGATATCAACACACCGAATGTAATTCCTTATCCCGATCATCTCAACCCACAAGCGACAGAGAGTTTCATTCATCTCACTCATGAGGCCTATAGAGCAGTTGCGTCTGAATACTTCGGCGACACTATCCCACTGGCATTCACAGATGAACCCCGCCTCTGCAATTGTCCCTGGACTGATGATGCAAAAGAGGATTTTGAACGGCAATTCGGATATGATCTGATCGACCATCTACCCGCAATATTCGATACCGACAGTTCAGATGGAGCAAATGTCCGCGTAGACTACTTCGACTGGTGGAGCAGGCGTTATGCCGACACTTTTTTCGGAGGAATAAAGGACTGGTGCCACAAAAACTCACTGCTCTCTGCCGGACATCTTGGCGGGGAGGACAGCACCAGCGGTTCCAGAGTGCACGGTTATGGGCATATACTCCGTGTGTTGAGAGAGTTCGATATCCCTTCTGTTGACACTATCTGGCGTCAGTTGTTTCCGGGTGAACTCACTATGATTGATCACTCGTGGGGAGGAAATCACAGCAAGATACCATCTGCAGTCAATCACCATTTCCCGATATTTGCGTCATCAGTTGCCCATCAGAAAGATCTAAAGTGGGCAGCGACTGAATCATTCTGCGTATATGGTAGCGGAATTACTCCAGCGCAGATGAAATGGGTTACCGATTTTCAGTATGTCCGCGGGATAAATCTGATGAGTATGGGAGGCTATTCCACTTCTACCCGGGACTATTACATGGGTGGACAGAGACCCAACGCAGGACCTGGAAATCCTATGTGGAAATACTCTGATCTCTACCATTCATATACAGCCAGACTCAGCTACCTGATGAGCCTCGGAAGACCCGATGTAGACATCGCAGTCTACTTACCAATAAGAGACATGTGGGCAGCCGGTCCCGATATGCAGGCAATAGAGTTCTCTCACGACCAACTTGCTAAAACGTTGTTGCAATACCAGTGTGACTTTGATGTCATCGACGATGACATTCTGGAGAGCAACTCCACACAGATCATAGATGATACTCTTGCTGTCGGCCCAATGCGATATCATACAGTCATACTGTCAAAAACAGACTGGATCAGCGAAGCCTCCAAGGCAACTCTTGAGTCGTTCAAAAAGTCCGGCGGCAGAGTGCTGCAGGTAGACGGCGGTTATGATGGCGAGGACAGCATTGAACTGGAACAACTTCAAGGACTTCTGCAGCCAGTCGTCCACGTTTCACCCACCAATCCCATGATTCGAGCCTGTAAACGCACCACCCCCACAGGCAGCATTTATCTGGTCACCAACGAAGGCACTATAGGTACTTCCATTGAGATAACATTTGATGAGTCCATTACTCCTGTTCAAATAAAGCCGGAAACGGGTGATTGCTGGAGAGTATCCGTGGCACGAATAGAGAATGGTAAATGTATCGTGCCACTGACAATGGATTTTGCTGGATCGTGTATCTTCTTCTTTACCGATTCTGAACTTAATGATTCTCCACAACCAGCATCTTCCGGCGATGAACTGTTGAATCTGGACACTGGTTGGACTTGTAAGCGAGTCCGTGAGTATAAAATTGGCGAACACGATTTCGAGGTCGCAGACATATCAGAAGAAGCTCTGAGTGTTTTCCTGGGAGACTGGCGAAAAACGTTCGGTGATGGTTTCTCAGGGGATGCCCAATACTGCATTGAGTTCAAATGTGATGATGCGCTGTTAGTGAACGCTGCAGTGCTGGATCTGGGTGATGTGCATTGCGCCTGTGAGGTTAGCGTTAACGGCAAATCTATCGGGAGAAAATCCTGGTCTCCATACTGCTTCCCGCTGGATGGCACTCTCATTAATGGGGTGAACGAACTCACCGTGACAGTAACTAATACCATGGCAAACCAGTTTGTCACAGGCGACCTGCAAGACAGATGGCCTGACAATGTGATAGGCCCATATCACTCCATTGCACTTGGACTGGAAAAAGACTCTATAGCGAGCGGGCTAACTGGCCCAGTCACCATAAAAGGCAAACGTCCTGTTTGGAGGTAATATCCAGTGACTGATAGAGAGAGATTCCACAATGTGCTTCATTTTCAGGATGTAGATCGCGTCCCGAATGTAGAAATAGGCTATTGGAAAGGTGCTATAAACCGGTGGCTTCATGAGGGATTGCCATCTGATCTCCCCATTTGGGCACCTGCCAACGACCCTCAGTACACCCGAAACAGTAGAGAACTAACCCAATATTTCGGTCTCGATGCGCATGATATCGCCTATAACACCGCAGTAGGGATTTTTCCTACTATACCTCGCACTGTCGAAGTGACTGATGATGGTGTCTATGAAAAGATCAGCTATTCGGATGGATATACCTATATACGTCTGAAGACAGATATAGAAGGCAGCATTCACGATATTGACTGGGCCGTTAAGGATCACACTGACTGGGAGAGAGTGCGGGATTCAATTCTTCCTGGTTGGCATAATATTTCCCGAAGTCCCGAGACTTTGCCTTCAAATGACAGGACATTCCCGGCTATCCTGACTCTGCCGGGCTTCTTCTGGCAGTTGCGGATATGGATGGGTTTTGAGAAAGCTTGCACGGTCTTCTATGAAGATCCGGTTTGGGCTCAAGAAATCATGACATTCCTTGGTGATTATCTGAAATCCCAGTGCGAACTGGTATTGGAGCATTTTAGGCCTGATTATATCGGCTTTGATGAAGACATGTCCTACAACCACGGTTCAATGTTATCCCCTAAAATAATTGAGGAGTTCCTGGTTCCGCAATACGACAAAGTAACGTCATATGCCAGGTCAATGGGAGTGGATATCTTCACAGTCGATTCAGATGGGTTGAATGACGAGATTATTCCAGTTCTATATCGGGGTGGTGTAAATGCCTGGTTACCGTTCGAAATGGTCTGCAGGCAGGATCAACCAACTCTTATTGAACTTGCCAAAACCTATCCATGGCTCAGGATGATTGGCGGAATGGATAAAACGGCACTGTCGAAGGGCTATGAAGACATTGATGCAGAAATCGCTAGAATCAGACCTTTGACAGATCGCGGAGGTTATATCCCGATGATAGACCACAAAGTCCCTCCGGATGTATCTTTAGAGAACTATAAATACTACCTGCAACAGAAAATAAAATCCCTTGCAATGAAATAGCATAGAGTCGAAGAGGATATACGAAATTGTGGTGCAGGCTTCCAGCCTGCCGTCCTTTCCTTTCCCTAAAATCTGCGAAAATCTGCGAAATCTGCGGATAATTGTTTTATTCGCCATTCCCACTCAAAACTTTCGGAAGTTGACTTACAAGCTCGATATATGATATTCTAATTGCTGAAGTTGTGCTCTGCACAGCTATGTTATTTGTGCCCCCATAGCTCAGGGGATAGAGCAATTGCCTTCTAAGCAATGGGCCGCATGTTCGAATCATGCTGGGGGCGCCACATATCAGTTTCGCATGGCGGGAGTAGCTCAGCAGGTTAGAGCGCCAGGTTGTGGCCCTGGAGGCCGAGGGTTCGAGTCCCTTTTCTCGCCCCAATTTTAAAATGCCGGGGTATCTAATACACCGGCATTTTATTTACTTGTATAATACAACGATACATTAAACTAAATAGTAGGCATATACAAGCCCTTTGTGCAAAATGGGTATTGTTTGTTACACTACCTTGCTACTCGTGGGTATTGTGTGTTCTTCTAAATATGGTGATGAATGTCACTGCACATTATGTCAGAATATTATTGGAGTGTATTGCACCATGGATAAGATCAGAATCATACTTGCAGGTCCTGGCGGTGGTAGAGGGTACTGGTTCGCTTCAGAGATAATAAAGCATCCTGATTTTGAGCTTGTAGCTATGGTTGATCGCATAGAACAGACCGCAGTTCTAGCAGCTAAACACTTGGGTATAACCGGTATCCCCATTTTTCCGGACTGTGTACAGGCTTTGGACAGCGTAGAGTGTGACGCAATATTAGTTGCCACATCAGATAGCCAGCACGTAGTACCGACAGTTGCAGCACTGGAGCGCGGTAAGTTCGTATATGTAGAAAAACCATTGTCTATTACCCTACTTGACTGTTTGAAAATAGCCAGAGCAGATAAAGCTGCAGGAGGTAAAACTCTAGTTGGCTTCAACCTGCGATTTGCTCCTCTATACGCTCATCTCCAGCAGC
Organism: Abditibacteriota bacterium; assembly: GCA_942493375.1. Lineage (GTDB taxonomy): Bacteria > Armatimonadota > UBA5829 > UBA5829 > UBA5829. Next base: position 4,719,836 of record OW818698.1, read on the forward strand.
GTGCCCGTAAAGGCGACCTGGGCGATCTGCTGACCATTCAGGCCGATGAATTCTACCACGGCGGCAAGACCTATTTCCGCAGGTGGAATAGATTACGGGAGTTTGGTGGAGGACTTTGGATCACAAAAGCCTGTCACGATTTTGATTTGCTCTATTTTATGGCTGGCAAACTACCGCTTAGAGTAAACTCCGTTGCAGGGCTTTCATACTACAAAAATAAACCGGAAGCTGGTGAGTGGTGTAGAGAGTGCCCCATTGAGAAAGAATGTCCTGACTCCGCAGTCAAAGAATCCGCTGGCTGGGATGACTTTACCAAAGAGTTGATGCAAACCCGTGACAGTGTTGGATGGCGCTGGGATATGTGCCTGTTCAACAGCGATAAAGACACTCACGATCACGGAATTGCTACCGTTGAGTTCGAAGATAAGATTTATGGAACCTACACCCTGAATGTAGTCGCCGCCTTTACCGACAGGACAATGCGTCTGTCCGGAACAAAGGGTACAATGCAGGGGGCATTAAGCACTAACGATTTGACCCATTGGGAAAGATACGATGATTCCGCTCCTTCGGTTTCTCCGCTTGTAGAAGGTGAGATAACTGGAGGTCATGGTGGAGGAGATTCTATGCTGCTGACCAATTTTGCAGCTTTCGTGCGGGGAGAATCAGCCAGAGTTACTACGCCTGCAGAAGCAGGTATAGCTGTAGCAATGGGTCAGGCAGCCACAATGTCATCAGACACTAACAAAGTAGTAGAAATGGAAGAAGTCCCCGGCTGGACCGAATTACTGACACTACTAAAGTAGGGGAGACCCTCCGTGGTCTCCCGCACAATTATCATCTTTAACTGTAAGTTGTCATCCTGAACGCAGTGAAGGATCTGCTTTGTATACGTGCCTGTAAAACCGTAACAAAACAAATCCTTCATTATATATATACCCGTAATTAAGCAGCCATCTTCTTAGGAACAGGTAAATTGTCACCCCACGAAATAATCTCACCGCATCGTGTGAGGCCATCTCTCGTATCGCTGACCACTCTCGCCACATCAGGTTTAGACAGCTGTGCCGCGTCTCCTACCTGGTCGAGTGACACATCCCAGTTCTGGCCAAATATATAGCACTTGCTCAGCCTCTTGGCTAGTAAATTGCCGGCACAGACCGCTCTGGCAATATCAATTTCCTCCGGGGCTGCTTCAGGATTGTGGTGGTAACTAATCCCAATTTGCAATTTTTCCGGCAACTGCCACTCCGTTGCCAGTTTTGCACCCACTGTTGCATGGTCGGTAGCAAGGAATTTCTTCTCCGACATATTCATATCCCAGTCATCAGCGCAGCATTTGGCAACAATCTCTGCGAACTTCATCGGTAGGGCGTATGCAATTACCATCTTTCCGACATCGTGCAGCAGGCCGGCAATAAAAGCCGATTCATCTGTGTTGCGTATGGCACCCGTAATAGTAGAATAAGCACACTGCGAAGCAACAGCGCATGTAACGGAATGGTTCCACATTTCTTTCCAATCAAAGCCTGGAAAGGACTTTTTTGGGAAGACAGCATCGAGGACCGAAGCCGACGCTGCAAGGTTGCGCAACTGGGAAGAGCCAAGTCGTATTACTGCTTCGGTGACTGTGCCGGTCTTTTGTCTGCGGGCGTACATAACAGAATTCGCCAGTCGCAGCACTCTCGATGTAAGTGTCTGATCCATCAGAACAACTTCTGCCAGTTTCTCAATAGTGACGTCCTCAGACGTTGTCATATTGATGATTTTTGATATCGATATTGGCATGCTTGGAAGATTGATAGAAGCGGATGATCTGCTGAACAATGGATGCTCCTTTATAATATAACTGCACAGCGCTCACGAAAGACGTGAGCGTAACCAGGCACTATCGTGCCGATTAGAGGCCTGTGAAGTTTTTCCACGAATTCAGCTAATCATAACCTATTCCGGCTTTGTAGATGATATTTCTGAAGAAATATCACTCTTAGAAATCTTCTTACCCAATATCCCCAGAATCAGAAATACCAGCGTCGGAATTATACACAGCATAGCGAACCAGTCACCATACTTGGTGTAAGGAGTTTTCGAGTGGCTCAGGCTGACAAGACCTTCAACGTGCGCAACCCCTCCTTCGGGACCTTGAGCTACTACGGCTCCTCCGGAAGTGAATATTGTCGCCAGGCCATTGATCTCTGTCCAGGCAATTGGCACGGAGTTTTCTGCTGCTCTCAGAGCGACAATGCCCAGATGGACATAATGGAAAGCAAAGCCAGGAGAATCCGGATCAGAGTTAGGAACCAACAAAAGGTTCGCACCCGCATTTACCAGCTTACGTGCAACATCCGGATAAACCAGATCAAAGCATATCGGCACTGCTATGCGAACTCCATTACCCACATCTACCGGTCCACTGCAGTTGCCTTTCTGATATATGAGCACTTCTCTGCCGAATCGATGTTCTTTGCGAGTTTCAAGTAGTAAACTGCCATCTGGTCCATATAATCTGGCAGTATTATATGGTTTTCCCTCGCTGGCTCTCACTTCAAAGCTGGCTGCTATATACTTTTTATATTTTGCAGCTGTTACGGATCCGATTTTATCATCCTCAGCATTCATCTGCTCCGGCCATACAACGAATTGAGTACGGCTTGATAGTTTAGCCATTTCATCTGCTGCGGTATATGGGTCAGGAGCCTGGACGGATGCGACATTTACCCCATCATGTTCGTTGCATATGTTGGGTATAATACTTCCCAGTAATATCAGCACCGTGGCAAAAATAAGCCATCGAACCTTTGTAACCACAGCCAGTGCTAAAGATGATGCCCCGAACCACATCAACCAGGTTATACCCCAGGCTCCTGTTACAGGAGCCACCATTGACATCGCTGCAAAGCTGTTGTGCTGAGTCAGAGCCAGAGTCACAGGAAACACAGATAAACTGGCATACTCAACAGCAACTGCCAGGCATGGTATCATTATCCAGCACACCAGAGGGTTCAGTCTCTTATAACTCCAGGAGATCAACCATCCAGTGCCACCAAACACCAATCCGACTCCTCCAAAGATACCCAACAAGTTAGCATATGCATCTGAACCTGCGTGTAACCCAACTAACGCAAGTCCAACTGCCAATCCCACGCATAACCCGAGTCCCATCGCATACAGGGATTTACTCAAAAGCATTGAGGAAACGCACAGCATAGCGAATCCAATAATGGCCAGAAAACGCACATCGTGCGGAGGAAATGCAAATGCAATACATGGAATGGCTAATAAGGCCAATACTATCCCGATAGCGTTATTAATGTTCTCTCGTGATTTGAGCATTATATTATCCCTTCGATCGGACTATTTGCTATTAACGAACACGGGTATCTGTGTTGCAGATCTGTTATAACTGCTGTCAATCGCATGGGCTGTAAGTATGTGCATTCCAGCTGACTCACCCCGGACATCCCATATGTATTCGGGTGTCGTGGTTTCGGTTAGCAGTCTGTTGTCCACAAACCAGCGGTATTTCAAGATCGTGCGATTGTCCTTTGGCGTTGCCTTCACTGTGATTATCTGGTGGGGTGTTTTGATCACCTGTTGATACCCAGGTTCCTTGATCACAACATCCGGAGCAGGTTGAACAAAGTGTTTGTACGCAAGTCTGTCTGCAGCATCTGCCAGTAGAGGATCTCCATTTGCATAGAACGCTATCCCAGGCATCTCCGGAGCGTATTTTCGCAGTTCAACTATCTGCCTTTCTAACTCAGATGCAGTTAGAGGCTCCCCAGGATGGTAATTCTCTTTAGCCAAAATCATTCCCAGCCACGGAATAGTCCGTTCAACCATACCTAACCTTCTGGCTGTATCGATTCGAGCTTTCGGACTCCCCATACTTCCATTGGTACCCCATTCTCTTGGAAATATCTTTTCAACATGTGAGTACGCTTCTATCATCAGTAGATCAGGTTCACCATACTTGGTGGCGCCTTCAATATTATCTTCACCTCTCCAGGCAACGGCAATATAGAAAGCCGGATTTACCTTCTTTGCTGCCAGGATACCTTTGATTGATCCCGTAATGCCAAATGGGTTTGCCGGTTCCAGAGGAGGCTGACCGGCTTCAGCTTTCTGCCACTCATCAACCATCACTCCAAGCGTTCCTGATTTAGCAGCATTGACATAGTAGTCGATGAACCCCTGCTCATCCTTCAGCCAGGGATCCTGAGGACCATAAAACCAACCCAGAGTCAATCTACCCGCCTGCTGTGTCTCCGGTTGCCCACCACCTATAGCATTCGTCACAGAACCGGGATAATTCGGAGCTGTCCCAAAATCCCAATAGAATATATATGGGCTGCGCACCGGGGCCATAAATGCTGATGGAAAATAGCGGAGTGCGGTCTTCTGAGCTGAACCGGGCAGTGGAGGATTCCCGCTCATTTCTATGATAAGTTTTGGCCCGTTGCTTCCGGATTCAGATGATGCAATAGCCAGCTTCCAGGTGTTAAGATCAGGTTTGCCAAACACAGGACCACCGGTAGAGATCAAAAATCCATTGTTAGGAAGGTCCTGATAAATCCATCGGTCTACAAGACTGGTAACATCGATATCAATGGAATCAGGCGCTGAGATAACCTGTCTATAGGTACAATTGGGCATAGCAGAATAATCAATACTGGGATATCCCTCGCGGATAGGCCACTTTACCTTGCCATCCGGACTTGAAAAAGTAACTTTATCGTTCCATGGAGTAGAAAGAGCAGAGATGAGAGTCGGGATTAGCTTGGGGTTGTTAGCCTCAGTTATCATCAGGCGTAGAATCGCTCGCCTTACGGTTCCATATTTAGAAGCCTTAATAGCTCTCAAGTCAAAGCGGATCAAGCTCTTATAATAAGTCTCCCATGCATTACCATCGCAGCGTAAGACCCTATCGGTAAGTGATACCTGGTCATTTGTGCTGGCAACCCATCCGTCCGTTACGTATTTGCCGGAGACGGTAAATGTTTGAAACTCTGCTCCCGCCGATACATTTGCCAACACAATAATTGCAGCAAATATAAGCAAGAAACCCCTAATGAACCTGTTCATCGAATACTCCATCAAATACCACATGTTGAAAGTGTATCACATTGCATTACAAATAGGTGAAATCGAGGAAGTAGGTAGAAGATAAAGAATATGGTTTGCACGACTCAATTCCCCCTTTGAAGGGGGTAGGGGGACGTGAATCCAGCAGAAGAATATATCTTTCTAAATGCGGTCGCTGAGAGTTTCTGAATGATTCTCTTGAGCAGAAGACATTCTGTCGTGGATAACGTCTGGTTCCGGAATTGCATATATGGATTCCGGCTGCTTGCATATAGCTTCCATTACCGCATTGGCAACAGGTCTCAGACAGTCGCCCCTCTGTGCCAGCGTGGTTGCAGGGAAACGCAAGCTGGATGTCGGAGTAGACAAAACAGCAACCACCGTAACGATATCTTCCCCTCTGCCTGCTTCAGCTACAATTACTGTCTCAATTCCAAGACCGAATCCCGGGCTTAGTAACTGGTTGATTGCAGTCGCAGTTGCTTCTGCCACAAGATCAGTCAGTCCTCTGGAACCTGTTGTCGGTCTGGATGCAGTCCCGGTATAAAGCCGTCCCATTACAGACACTGTTACAGAGGCTTTGTACTCATACTGTGAGGTCGCAATAGCAACGTCATGCAGCGTAGGTTTTGGATATTCCGGCACATGCTGAACTTCAACCGGAGGATGCTGCCGACCGGAAGTCGGACGAACCTGTTCCTCTGCTGGCCTGGTTGCAACTGGCTGCGGTATAGGCTGAGCCGCTGCAACTGCTTTTGGTTGCTCAACCCTGTGAGTCTTTTTTTTAGCCATGCACTCTTTGCTGGCCCGAGTAATCAGATTATCTATAGTTGCAGCATAGTGCATATCTTCGCGCTCGCGAGTTCTGCGACCGCCGGCAATTCCGTATGTAGCACTTACATTCTCAGGAACATCCTTTATCCTTACCCGTGAAACGGCTTTACATATGTTTTCTGCCAGTTCAATGGACCTGTCAGCGTGGCGTATGCTAACAATGGCAAACTCGTCTCCGCCGTATCTGCAAGCACAATCGGTCTCGTTATCTACAGCTGCGGAAATTATGTCTGCGAAGTTCTTGAGAACATTGTCTCCGACCACATGACCATATTTCTTGTTGAACATTCCGAACTGGTCCAGGTCGAACAGCATAACGCAGATTTCGATGTTGTGTTTGAGGGCATTGAGGGCCCATTCACGGAATGTATCGGTCCAGGGAAGACCGGTAAGGGGATCAAAAGTTTTTCCGATTTCCGGAAGCAGGTCGCCATCAGCCACAATTCCAACAAGTTTTTCATCTTCTACTACTAGAATGTGATTTGCTCTGGCATCGTGCATCCGTTCGGCTGCTTCGATAATGGACATGTCAGGTTCACAAGTTACGAACTCCGTGTCCATCAGGTCCGGGACAAGTGCGTCTTCAGCTTCTCCGAGTAATTGATGATGCGTCACCACGCCTACTACCGATTGGTCGGGTCCGACTACCGGTAAAGCACCTATATGGTGGCCTTTCATCAAAACTATGGCTGTCTTGACACGAGAGGACGGGCTTATTGTAACCGGCTCCCAAGTCATGACATCTCGAACGTTTTTCACTGAATATCACCTAATGATAGTTTACGTTATTATCTGCACCACGAATACTGTGGTAAATACCAGTTTTTACAAGTATTGCTAAAAATACGCAATAATTGACAGTACATTGGCTAGAAATAGTCTATACCGTGTGGATCAATGGGAGCATAAATGAATGAACAATGGGGTGTTGCGATAAACACAACGGAGTATGCATCCTGCATAGCCCCTGGTTGTCAGAGCTTCCGTGCGCCTTTATTATAACACTGAAGACGAAGATTCAGCAACAGGATTGACGTATTTTAGGGATTATATTTGATTCAAATTGCCGCCTTGGTATACAGATTTTGCCGATTTGGAAATTTAGTGTTATCCTGTTTTGGTGTACCGGGCTAATTGCCGGAAATGTAATAGATTTAGGAGCAGTATATAAGCTAATGGCTAAGCTGATAGACATAATAAATGTGAGAGTAGATGAACTGCGCAATCGCGTAGTTGTGAAGAATATTGTACTGGATGGATGGGAGTCCAAAAACGCCAAATACATCGATCCGGGTGAGTATGAATACTTCGACCAGTCATGGAAAGTCCTCAATGAAGGGGATATCTGGGCGCGTCAGGGACAGACCGCTTTTATGCGCCGCACAGTTACTGTACCCGCCGATTGGAAAGGCTTGAGAGTCGCTTTGCAGATGACTACCGGAGGTGAAGGTCTGCTGACTTTGGATGGCGATCCTTACCACGGAGTTGACGACAACAGAGGCTATGTCCTCTTGTCGAAATCGTGTAATGGTAACGAAAATTATGATTGTCAGATAGAAATCAAAACTGGCGGCTATTTTGAATATGTTGTGACAGATCCGATACAACCATACATCCTGAGCAAGTCAAGATTGCTGGGTATTGATACTCAGGTAGAGCAGGGCTATCTGGACTTTAAGGCGATTCACGATTCTGCCAGGGTTACAAAGGACCCTGTTCTGCAGGAAGCAATCCTGAAGGTTATGAAAGAAGCGCTGCATATCATTGACTTCCGTGATGCATATGCTCCTGGTTTCGTTGAGTCTCTGGAAGAAGCCCGAAAGGTGCTGTGGGAGAAATTAGCAGAAATCAAGTTTGCCGACAACCCCGGCATCAACTTCGTAGCTGGTCACTCACACATAGACGTCGCCTGGCTCTGGCCTCTGAGAGAGACCGCACGCAAAGTCGGACGCACCTACTCGACCGTTACCGCACTGATGGATGAATATCCTGATTACCACTTCGTATGCAGCCAGGTCCCTCTCTTTGTATTCCTAAAAGAGCACTGGCCTTCAGTATATGAAAGGGTCAAGCAGCGTGTAGCCGAAGGTCGGTTCGAGCCTATCGGTGGGACCTGGGTTGAGAACGACTGTAATGTGGTCTCCGGTGAATCTCTTGTAAGGCAGTGTCTGTATGGCAAACGCTTCTTCAGGCAGGAGTTCGGAGTCGATGTGCGCGTAGGTTGGCTTCCTGATGTATTTGGATACACCTGGGCGATGCCCCAGATCTATAAGCAGGCTGGCTTGGACTATTTTACAACCACCAAGATCAGCTGGAACGATACCAACCGCTTCCCCCACAATACCTTCTGGTGGCAGGGGATCGACGGGACAAAGATCTTCACTCATTTTGTCCACGGCACATACAACGCTATGGTAAACCCGGGAGAGATACAGCAGTTCTGGGATGACTATAGATCAAAACTCGAGTGTCCGGAGTTCCTGTCCCCATACGGATTTGGCGATGGTGGGGGAGGACCAACCAGAGAGATGCTGGAGAGCATACCGAGGTTGGCGAACGTCCCCGGTCTGCCAAAGGTCCATTCCGGAAGCACACACGAGTTCTTCGACAGAATCGCTGAGAACTCCAAAGACCTTCCTGTATGGAACGGAGAGTTCTACTTCGAGCTCCACCGCGGCACCTACACAACTCAGGGACGCAACAAGCGGTTCAATAGAGTATCGGAACTCACTTACCGTGACGCTGAGATGCTGAGTTCAATCGCAAGCCTGTACGGTAATGTATACGAAAAGCAGACCCTGGTTGAAGGTTGGCAGACAATCCTGCTCAACCACTTCCACGACATCATCCCTGGTTCTTCTATAAATGATGTCTATAAAGACTCAACCAAGCAGTATGTCAAATTGATCGCGGACGCACAGGATATCAAATGTGGAGCACTTAAGGCTTTAGCTGCAAAGTCCGACACCACAGGCGAAGGGCAGTCAGTTGTAGTATTCAACTCCCTCTCCTGGGACAGAACAGGAACAGTTGAAGTAGACTGGGCAGGCGCAGAAAACGTAGTAGTAATAGCTCCGGACAACTCCAAGGTTCCCAGCCAGGTCAAAAACGGCAAGCTGGTATTCGAGGCAACCAGAGTTCCATCCTGCGGAACTGCAGTATACAGCGTCAAAGAGTGTGGATGCGAAAAGGTATCGCCATTCGAAGTTAATGGCACCCAGATCAAGACTCCTTTCTACGAGATGACCCTGGAGGCAGACGGCACTATAAGCCGCTTGAAAGACCTTACAAATGACCGTGAAGTAATCCCCGAAGGAGCAAGGGCCAACGTCCTGCAGGTATTTGAAGACAAACCCAGCAACTGGGAAGCATGGGATGTGGAAGTCCAGTATCAGGATAAAGTCTGGCAGTTCGAGCCCGTCAGCCCATTCAAAGTCATCGAGAATGGACCAGCCAGGCTTGTGTTGGCAGCTACATTTAAATATGGCACCTCTACCATTGAGCAGAAAATGGTCCTGTATGCAGGCACGCCGAGAGTAGACTTCATCTGCGATGCTGACTGGAATGAGCGCAAGACTCTGCTGAAGGTAGCATTCCCTGTAGACATTCATACTACCAGAGCTACATATGAAATAGCCTTCGGCGCAATCGAAAGACCCAACCACTGGAATACCAGTTGGGACAAAGCCCAGTTCGAAGTCTCCGGCCACAGATGGGCGGATCTTTCAGAAGCTGACTACGGAGTCAGTCTGATGAACGACTGCAAATATGGTTGGGATGTAAAGGACAACGTCCTGAGACTCAGTCTGCTGCGCGGCACAGAGAGCCCTGATCCCAAAGCTGACCTCGGTAAGCACGAGTTCACCTATTCCCTGTTCCCTCACACCGGAGACTGGAAAAACGGCACGACACAGTCTGGTATGGAACTCAACATTCCTTTGCTTGCAACAGTTGAAGACAAACACGAGGGAACCATCGGTAACTCTCACAGCTTCCTGTCAATAGACAAACCCAACGTGATAATCGACACCGTCAAGCAGGCCGAAGACAGTGAAGATATAATAGTAAGAGTATACGAAGCAGTAGGAGCCAGAGGCCCGGTAACCCTGACCTTCGACCGTGAAATCGCCGAAGCAGCAGAAACCAACCTCCTCGAAGAAGACACCGCACCAGCCAACACCTGCTGCTGCAAAATAAAGTTCAACATAAAACCATTCGAACTAAAAACCTTCCGCGTCAAGCTGTAAGACAAACCCGTAGGGGCGGACTTCAATGTCCGCCCTAAAAACTCTGGAGGATATGCATGAAAGCAAAATCCTTTTGGTCGCTCATGTTTGTTAGCTACTGGATAGCAGAAACATTATGCATACTGATTGGATTGCGACTTCTGGGATATAAAGGATTTTATGTGGTTGGCAGTCTCTCCTTTTGGACAATGTATCTGGGTTTTGTGATCGAACAATGGCCATCAACACGACCTGGATTAAATGATAAACACTGGCATACGGAATTCTCTTTACGAGGTGCTGTTTATGTTATTCCGCCTATATTGGCTATAATGGGTGTTTTCAGTCCATTGTTTGTGGTAGCCTCTGCGATTACTTTCCTGTTGCTTGTTTGGCGTTTGGTCTACGTTAGGCGGTGCTTAAGACCAGCTTAGTTTTATATCAATCCCCCAAGGAACTGATTTCCGCCTTTACTAGCAATAAAAATATGTTTTACGGAGGACACAAATAATGTCAGATATTTCAATTGATCATATAAAAGCCGAGAGACTCAATTGGTTTCAAGATATGAAGCTGGGCCTGTTCATGCACTGGGGTGCTTACAGTGTATGGGGATCCGTTGAATCGTGGCCTGTTGTTGAGGACCATGCGTTTGGGCGTGATGAGCTTAAGGCATGGGAAGACTGCGGGAAAGATCCGGATAAGTTCAGGGAGATGTATTTCAATCTGAACAAGGAGTTCAATCCAACTAAGTTTGATCCAAAACCCTGGGCTGAAGCTGCAGTGAATGCAGGGATGAAGTATGTGGTTTTTACGACCCGTCACTGCGATGGATTCAGCATGTATGACACTAAGGTGGATGAATATGGAGTGACCCACGCTCCATGTCCATTCAGTTCAGACCCTCGTGCTGATACTACTAAAGAGGTTTTCGACGCGTTCCGTGAGCGCGGGATAGCCATCGGGGTATATTATTCGCTGGCGAACTGGCATCATCCGGACTACTGGGATCCGAATGAACCCCACAAGGATCCGCAAGCCAACTACGACATCAAAGCTCATCCTGAAAAGTGGCAGCGATATGTGAAATACGTCCACGACCAGATAGGTGAACTCATGACCGGGTATGGGAAGATCGATATCCTTTGGTTGGACTGTGGATGGGTCAAGGCTCCGAATGAAGACATCCTGATGGATGAGCTTGCAGACCGATCACGGGCACAACAACCGGGACTGATAGTGGTCGACCGCTGTGCAGGCACAAGGAATGAAGACTACCTGACACCGGAGCAGGAGATACCGGATGCACCCCTCGACAAGCCATGGGAGTCCTGCATCACAATGGGAGACCAGTGGTCGTATAAGTTCAATGATAACGTCAAGCCAACCCGCGAGCTTATCCGTATGCTGGTTGAGATCGTCTCTAAAGGTGGCAATCTGCTGCTGGACACCGGTCCGAGTCCGGAAGGCGAACTGGACCCGGTTGCAGTCACGCGTATGGAGGAAATCGGCGATTGGATGAAGGTCAACTCCGAAGCTATCTACGGCACAAGAGCAGTCGCGCCATATCAGGAACGCAGCATCCGTTTCACAAAGAATGAAGACAATATTTACGCGATCTACCTTTCCGAAGAGGAACAGGAAACCCCACCGGCACAGGTCTCTATCCAATCATTCACCCCAAAACCAGGATCGCAAGCTCGAATGCTGGGGTCGGATGAACCACTGAACTGGCGGATCGACAACGATACCACCCTCATTGAGTTGTCCGAAGCAATACAACAGTCACCACCGTGCACCCACGCCTGGATACTGAAATTTCAGATCGACTGATTGATTCAGAGGCAGGAGCCAATAAACTCCTGCTTCTGTAATTGTTCCTCTACCGCAATCTTATTTCCACGCCATCTCGCTACGTTCTAATGAACCTCTTCACCTGCCTGTCGTCTGAATACTATTTCTTCAGGCTACAGGTTGCGTATGAAATACTCCACGTACGTAGGTATACCAGCCCCATACCGTAAGCTCTCAGCCATCTTGTTGTAGTGTCATATCGCTGTGGATATCGTAAATGTGAACATAATGAATATGCCAATCCATCTTTGTGTTTGACTGTTCTTGCATTGTGTGGGTATTGAATATGATGTGAATATCATATAAATACCTAAAACGGTCATGTATGTTGTGTATAGCAGTTGCAAGCAACGAACAGCTGCTCCAAAAATAAAAAAATAAGTAATATTACAAAACCTATTGACAAGTGTTTGAAAGCATGGCATACTTCCACTAATGTGGCTTTCAAGCATAATTTCGCTTACGCCAAGTCGCAAGTCTTTAATGTAGTTGAGGTAATGGTTGTAACTAATATTTAAACGATAAAGAGGACGGGTTATAGGAGCGTGGCATGAACAAGTTACTGTTACTGTTGTTGAGTTGTTTGTTATGTTTACTGTGTTGCACTGCAGCACTGTCGGTTGAGATACCGACTTTTGATCCCGATGGCGGGTCGTATTCCAATAGTGTGACTGTCACTATGGCTTGCTCTACACCCGGATCAACTATCTGGTATACAACAAATGGCAATGAACCCATACCGTATCAGTGCAATTCTTACAGCAGTCCAGTAACTTTTACTTCTAGCTTAACACTGAAAGCCATTGGCTGGGTGATGGGACAGGGATATAGCTCCACCAAAACAGCCACCTACACGATCAGTGCTAATGCAGTAGCCACCCCGACATTCAGTCCCGACGGTGGAACCTATTATGGCACCCAAACCGTAACAATGTCCTGCTCCACATCTGGTTCTGCAATTCACTATACAGATAATGGAACCAATCCTGATGGCAACAGTGCTACTTATCAAAGTGCTGTCAGCGTAACAGCCACTAAAACCCTAAAAGCCATTGGGACAAAGACTGGTATGGACAATAGCGCTATCAAGAGCGGTTCGTATACTATTCTCACGCAATGTGCTACTCCGACAATTAGCCCAGCTGGCGGCACTTATACATCGGCACAAAATGTAACCTTATCCTGTGCCACGCCAAGCGCCGAAATTCGTTATACGACGAATGGCAATGACCCGACATCATCCAGCACTCTTTATTCAGGCGCGATAAACGTCAATGCAACGACTACGCTTAAGGCCAAAGCATTCAGAACTGATCTTACCGATAGTGCGACAGCTTCAGCGACTTATACTATGAATGTTGCTACTCCTACATTCAGCCCGGATGGGGGCAGTTATTATGGGACACAGAGTGTCACAATGTCCTGCGCTACATCCGGTTCTGCTATACATTACACAACCGATGGAAGCACACCCACCGGCAGCAGCGCTACATACAGCGGTGCAGTCAGTGTTCCATCTACTGCTACTCTTAAGGCTATTGGAACTTATTCGGGATGGACTGACAGTGCTGTAAAGAGTGGTACCTACACCATTCTTACCCAATGTGCTACCCCGACATTCAGTCCTGCTGCCGGGACATATACGACTACACAGACTGTAACTCTTTCATGTGCCACATCCGGGGCTACTATCAAATATACACTCGATGGCAGCACCCCGACTTCAAGCAGTGCAACTTACTCTGCCGCTCTATACGTCAGCTCCACAACAACTGTCAAAGCTATCGCAATAAAGAGCGGACTTACCGATAGCGCGGTTGGTTCTGCACTCTATACAATCAATTCTGCTGTTGCGACTCCGACATTCACTCCGGATGGCGGGACATATGGTGGCAGTCAGAGTGTAACAATCGCCTGTTCTACTGCAGGATCAGTCATTAAATACACGACTGATGGTACTACCCCCTCGCCGACAAATGGACTGACAACTCCGAATCCGGTCACAATCAGTTCAAGTTGCACATTGCGAGCTATTGGATGGGTAATGATGCTTGGTATCAGTCCTGTTAAGATTGCAGACTACACAATTAATCCCACGGTTGCTGATCCGGTTTTCTCCCCGGCAGCCGGGACATATACAACTCCTCAGACAGTTGCCCTGTCATGCTCCACCACCGGAGCTGCTATCCATTACACGACTAACGGAAATGATCCTGTTGACACTGATCCAACATATGAATCCCCGATTTCATTAGATGAAACCACTACATTCAAAGCCAAGGCCTGGAAAACAGGTATGGCAGCCAGTGGTGTAGTTACTGCTACATACACCATAAACGGTGCGTGCGCAACTCCGACATTCAGTCCGGCTGAGGGGACATATACCTCAGCTCAGACTGTCACCATCAGCACTACTACTCCCAACGCGGTTATCCGATATACAACGAACGGCACTACGCCGACAGTGGATTCACCTGTATATAGTGGGGCAATAAGCGTAACCAATGATACCACTATCAAAGCAGCGACTTTCAAGAACGGTTGGACTACAAGCAGCGTTGCTACTGCGGCTTATGTCATCAACTACACTCTATATGTAAACCCAGCAAGCTCCGGAGGGGTCTATAATGGCCTCGCGTGGGGGACTGCTTTCCATACAATCACCGAAGCCTTAACTGCAGCTTATGAAGGAGATGTCATCTGGGTTGCGGGTGCTACATACAATGAGAGGATCACCGCCAAGAGCGGGGTTGCTATGTATGCCGGGTTCGCAGGGACCGAGACCACTCTGGACGGACGCGATCACCGCATTAACGTTGTTACTCTCAACGGTGCCAGCGGTGGAGTCGTAATCACAGTCCCGCAGGATGCAACCGCCGCCACAATCATCGATGGTTTCAAGATTCAGGGTGGGGGGACATCGACCACCGGAGGAGGCATCCTCATAAACCAGGACGCCGACATTGTAGTCCGCAACTGCTACATCACAACCAACTCCGCGACATCGGGCGCCGGTATATATATAAGGAACGCCGCTCCGACCATCGCGAACAATATGATCCTTTCCAACACAGCAACCAACGGGTCTGCTATCTATCTGGAAGGCAGCCCTGCGATAATTGCCAACAATACCATAGTTACCAACACCGCATCAACCAATGGTGCGATATACATCAACTCCGGTTCAGCCCCGATTATTGCCAACAACATTATCCAGGGCAACTCATCGGGTATATACAACGCAACCGGAACTCCAACCCTTAGAAACAACTGCGTATATGCCAACACCGGTTACAACTACTCCGGTGTCTCCGCAGGGACCAACGATATATCGGTCAACCCGTCATTTATCGACGCTGCCACTGCGAACTACCACCTGAACGTCGGTTCCCCCTGTGTCAACACAGGAAGCGATACCGACATGTATACAACCAAGGACTGGGACCGCCAGGACCGCAAGAACGGAACCTCGGTTGACATAGGTGTAGACGAACAATACAGGGTAGCCAACCCCACCATCGACCCCAACGGAGGTTCATACAACGCTCCCAAGCCGGTAACTCTTGCCTGCACCACCACCGGGGCTTCGATTCGCTACACAATAGACGGTTCAGACCCGATAATAACCAGCTCCGAATACACCGGCTCCCTCTCGCTGGAGACCTCCTGCACAGTAAAAGTCAGGGCATTCAAGACAGACTACCTCGCCAGCGATATAGTCTCCGCAGCGTTCACAATAATTGATACCGCTGCACCGATAACCGGAATTCTGAACGCTCCGGAGTATTCCGCTGCCACATCCTTTTCAGTGAGCTATACAGGTGTCAGAGACATCGGAGACAACGGACTCAAGAAAGTAGAACTCTGGTATAAATTCAGTGCCTTCGGGACCTGGACATATTATGCAACAATAACCAGTTCCAACAGCACTGGAACCTTCTCTTTCACCGTTCCGGCAAATGGACCGGGTGTCTACTACTTCCAGCTGGTAGCCGAAGACAACGGCAACATCCGCTCAGCCGCCGCATCCGGCGAAGGCCAGGACAGCACCATCTACACCAACGGCCTGGGAACATGTTCAATCCCGGCGATACTAATCCCGCCCGCACCATAAGGAGAAGATGATGAACATGCTTACAGGACTGAATAATAACAAAACATTTTCCCGGAGGGATTCGATGAAAAAGGCACTGTGTTGTTTTAGTTTATTGATGATTATAATGGCTTTGGTTGGAGGGATGGCATGGGCCGCTGATTGCCCATCTTGTGGTGGAACCGCAACAGGTGTTGGCGAAGGTATGGGTACCATGTTGGACAGTTATGGTACACCATTGCGTTATGCGGTTGGAACTACAGGGGTTCTTCCGATTTTCGCCCATGATTACGATGCGGTTGGGACTAACTCAGTTGCTGATACCACTGTTCCTAGTGTTACTTCTGCATCAGGTTGGTCTTTGGGACTTGATGAGTATGTAAATAACTGTTGGGAGGTTAAGCAGTATTACAAAAGGAGAAGTACAAAAGGCACTGAATCGTTTTCCTGGTCTGCTGATGACAACGCTAGATGTGGTACGAATGGTAATGATCCTACCTTTACGCATACGGTATCGATTGAATGGGTTGGAACAAATGCGATAACAGGACCTACGACTGTATATAAGGATGACTGTATCACTTTAACCACATCGTCAGATCCAAGTGGATTTAATTCCAAAATCCGTTGGTATATACGTACTGGCAATGCAATCGATGGATATACCTATTCTAATCCCAGTATTGGATCTGGTGCAACATTAACCTACACTTGTAGCACTGTTGGTAAAATTACATTTGTCGCAGTTATAGCGCCATTTGTGTATGAGATGAATTGTGTATATTGGCCGGGAAATGCTGATGATCAGAATTTCGCTGGCGCTGAAACATTTACAGTCGATGTCTTACCGCTCCCAACATCAAACCCGGAAGGCACAAAATGTGAGACTACTGGTGGCGGTTCGGGTGGGTGTTCAACTGGAACTTGTGGTGACTCTGGTGATGGAGGCGGTGATGTCTCAATACAATGGAGAAGACCGCGGGTCGATCCTCCGAACATTTCTGTTGGTGGAATTGGCAAGGATCCAGCCGGGCAGTTATGCGGTGATACCCAACCATCTTTTATGATTGTTAAATCATGTAATACTCTTAAATGGTATTTCACCAGTTGTGAGGGAGCTGATAAAATTGTTGGTTTTCCACAGAAGACTACAACAGAAGATACCTCATTAAATCCTTCGATTGTTACTATTGGTAATTGGACATTAACGAGAATTGGGCCATCAAATGCCAGTTCCTGGACATATACTGCGAAAGATTCTGATGGGACGCTATATACATTTGGTTCAGGACCGTCAACAGATGAAAATGAAAGGATCAGTTATCCGAAATTATCGAGAATAGATTATCCGGATAATAAATATGAAACTTTTACCGCAGACAATCCTTCTGGATTAACCAGGATACAATATGCACCGAATGGAACGATTATTAGTACAACGGAATATGACGTTGATACTAATAACAGAATAACCAGCATATCCGGCGATGATGGCAATACTACTGTTGTCGGCTACGTTGAAGGGAGCACTACATCCGGTTTCCCTGCAACAATTCAGCTAAAAGATCCCAGCAACAACGTGCTTTCTACGACTACCTATACATACAATGACGATGGCAGGATCAGTCAGATAGACCAGAACGGCAAACAGACCGGTTACGCATATACCAAAGACAGCAGCGGTAATGTAACCGACATAACCGTCACAAATATATCTGCCAGCCCACAGATTGTAACTCAATACACCTACGGTGCCACCACAACCACAATCACCCAGAAGCACCCAACAGATTCCAGCAAAGACCAGTCCACCACAACTGAGTTCTTCATACATAATGGGGAAAAGACCTATGTTTGGAAAACAACAGACCCAATGGGCAATGTCAACAGAATTGGAATCTATATCCCGTCAGGAACCACCGTAACCAACAAAACTCAAAATGACGACTATATATTCACAACTAATCCTATGCTATATGGGCAGCCTTTCAAGTCAGTTGATTTGAATGGAAATGTGACCCAATATGCATACAATTCGTCGACGGGAACCGTTTCGATTATAACTTATCCGGATAACACCACAGAGACATATACTTACTACAGCGATTCCAGTGGAAATCCGACAGCTTATCCGAGGACTGTTAAAAACAGACGCGGTAACTACACCCATTATGTGCGTTCCACTGCTACTCTGTATCGAGTGGATGCTATCAAGACATCCGAACCAGTGGGTGGTGTTGAACCCAGCAACTGGAGCTCTATCACTGCTGATAAAGAGTATACATACTATCCATCCACTGATTCCCATGGTCAGGGTGGTAGGGTTGCAACAGAGAGCGTTCCAAATGTGGATGGGACTACTGCCCAGGTAACAAGCTATATCTACTACGAAACTGTGAATGGAAATGAAAAACTCAGAAATGGAAATACTAGAACATGCTATCAATACTGGAATGGTTCAGCTTACGAAGATAAATATTCATATACATCCTATGATGAAGCCGGAAGAACCCTAAGTTTAACCGATGCCAATAATAAGTCGACCTATTATACATATGATGCTAAAGGCAGACAGCTCAAGACTATCTACCAAAACAATCCTGAGATAGCCGATGAATCTAGCTATACATGCTGTAATCTGCAATGGACCAAGGATTCCGATGGTAGAGAGACACACTATGCCTATGATAATGCAGGCAGAGTTACTAAGATCTGGACAAATATTACTGGTCAGTCTGAAACCAATCCCTTGATAACATATGTATATGACGATTTTGGTAAAAAGTCATCATTCACTACCTATTCTGACGATTCAACTGGCAGGATCACGTCATACTCCTATAATAAACAGAATCGTGTTACAAAGATAGATTATCCCGGAGTACTCGGTGATGAGGAATTCGGTTATACTAACACTGGTCAGGTTCAGTGGAAAAAAGATGGCGATAATTATGTGACTCTTTATAGATACGATACATATTACCGTCTGACCAATGTATACTATAACTATACTGGTAGTTTGGCGAACATATCATATCCGGGAACTGCAGATATAACTTATTCCTATCTCAATGGAACATCAATGAAATCCAGTGTGGTAGATTCGACAGGAACTAGCTCATACGGTTATGATTACAAGGGTAGACTTATAAGCTATACTCCTCCAAAGCCTTCCGGGCATGGGGCCATTACTTATACTTACAACTCCCTTGGTCAGAAAACCAGCCAGACAAATGGTTCGTTTGTTGTAAACTATGCCTATTATGCAAATGGTTGGTTGAAGGACGTAAAAAAAGGAGCAAACTTAATATCTTCCTACACCTACGACCACGTGGGAAATAGGGTTAGAGTCGACTATGGCAACGGGACATACCAAACTTATACACTTAATTCCACAGACCCGAGATACCAACTCGATAAGATACAGTATGCATATCGCTGTGCGGCTGGGCAGCCAATCCAAATTCAAGGTGGAATAGGCCTTACACGAGACAATTCTGGCAATCCTCTGACTTGGTCTGCTCTTGACACTTCTCAAAATAGGATATATTCAAAGGTCTTTTCTTATGACCAGATGTCCAGGTTGGATTCCACGAACTACCCTAGCAAAGGCGCAACCGACTTCCAGTATGACTGGGTCGGTAACCGAACAAATCCCAATACAATGGAATATAATGCTTCCGACCAGCTGACCAGATGGTCTGGAGAGCACAGGTACGAATACGATGGCAGAGGAAACCTGATCTACGAAAAGTCCGATGCCGGAACAACTCAGAAGACCTATGCCTATACGTACTCCAACCTGACTTCTAGCATTACTTATGCCGGAGTCAATAAGTCTAGTTTGATGACCTGGGATGCTGAAGGAAATAGAATAACATTCCAGTCATCCACAAGGACGAATGACTCTGATACTTTCACTTTTGTATATGATCCAACTTCGGGTATACCTGCAGTGGTTGAGGAAACAACACCCAGTGGAACATATTATTATATAAGAGAGCCCGTCGGGGAACTTGTCGCCAGAATTTCATCCAGTGGTGAATCTGAAACAATGCAGTATTATCATTTTGATGAACTAGGTTCTACCCAGTTTATTACAGGTTCCGATGGGACAGTAACAGATAAATATACCTATGATGCGTGGGGAAATGTACTTTCGCACGTGGGGAATACACAGCAACCGTATATGTATGTTGGTAGTATGGGATATTATTCGCATTACAATGATGGGAATTTACCCTACATACAGACAGGAGTAAGGTTATATAATGCAGAATGCGGAAGATACATGCAGTTAGATCCGATAATGTTAGCCGGGGGGTTGAATCTATATCGATATGCTGCGGATAATTCTATGACAAATATCGATCCCTCTGGGTTAAAACCTATGGGATTCTTTGAAAAGGCATATTTTTGCTCACAGGAATTACTTTGTTATGAAGCAGCTGTACAATCAATGATTGCTGTTCCTATGCTTGTTTTGAGATTGGCTGGTCTTGTGGGATGTGCTGTTGCGGGTCCGGGATATCCTGAATGCGAGTTGGTTGTCCAAGGACTGATTACTGTTGCACACAAAACAATGTCTATTGCTGCTGGAGTGACAGGTGCTATATATTTTGGTATTTGTATGTCACAAGACTGTCCGCAACCATATTGCCAAAAAGCTCTTGATGAAATAAAAAATAAGATAGAAGCTATGAAAATAAAGTATTTGAAAAAAATAGATGATGCAGTAGCTAGATGGCGTAAGAAAGGGTTGTAAGGAATACCAAATACGGTAAAATATGGATATACTTAGTTGCTTCGGTAGTCGAGTGGAACGGAACTGCCGAAGCAAGGTAACGGTTATTTGATCAGTGATATGTCATAATCCAATGAACTCCGGGGTGAGAAATGGATGGATGGCATAATATGTATGAGGATGGGTGTGCATTCTTCTTTACTGCGACAGTGAAGGGATAAGCTTCAGACTTCGGATTTCAGGCTTCTGTAAAAAGCATGAAATACACCAAATAAGTTCATAATAATGGGGTATAATATGAATCAATGCAACTATATGGTGTGATGAGGGTTGGCTATGAATGCTACAATTGATAAAATGCGGACATACTTGACTTGGATTTTTGCTATACTCATCGGAACTCCTATTGTCATCGTTGTTAGTGACGATTTATTAAAGTCCGATATTGGTAGTGATGTAATGGCTTTGGTCTGGATTGTAATTATGATATGCGGGCTGGCTTTTGATCATTTCACTTATGGATTCCGCTCAGGTACACTCAATTCCATTCAACTGATTATCAAGCATAAAAAGATATATATAGTTGGAGCGTCCATCGCATTCGCATTAACTATGGTCTCAATATTGTGTTCTGTCATTGCAACTGCCATATTGTGTAGCATCTGGATGCTGATCAGTATCCTCTGTGCAGCACGACTAAATAATCAATCGAAAAGTGAAAGCACATGTATGTCAACCCCCATAGATAATATGATCTCTCTGAACAAGAAACAGGTTGTTGTGTTTGGGATTATCTGTGGTTTTTTATGGTCTGCTCTTCTTTTAGCAGTTATCACAAAAGTTTTGAGCTTAGCATCAGGACTGGAGATATTTGCGCTGTCGTGTGTTTTTGCAGGTCTGGCATTTTTCTTGTTCTTACGAGGGTATAAAGGGAGGGTATAAAGGGGGACGGTATAAAGGAAGGGAAAAAGGTGGGGAAAAAGGGGACGGAGCCCTTTTTGACAACTTGTTAGTTGCTTCGGTAGTCGAGTGGAACGGAACTGCCGAAGCAAGGTAACGGTTGCAGAGAAAAGGGGACTGCCACCTGAAAGCGCCGATCAAAACCGGCGGTATGTCGGTCTATCGGGATCTGTTGGGATATAGATCCTGATAGAATCAAAAAAGGCAAAAAAGGGCAAAAAAGGGGACTGCCACCTTTAAGAAAAAGGGGACGGAGCCCTTTTTTGACAACTTGTTCTATGATGTGTATACTTGACCAATGCCAAGAGTAGCTCGTGATATTGTAGTGGGTGTTCCTTACCACATAACTCAAAGGGGCAACCGGCGTCAGGAAGTGTTTTTTACTGACGCCGACCGCCTCCAGTATTTATCGCATCTGAAAGATTACTCCGAAGGATACGGTCTGAATGTCCTGGCGTATTGTTTGATGACTAATCATGTGCATATAGTGGCGGTTCCGCTCAAGCCTGATTCTCTCGCTCTCACTATGCGGACTGTTCATATGCGCCACAGCCAGATGATAAACGCAGAGTTCGGCTGGAGTGGCCATCTGTGGCAGGGGAGGTATTTCTCCTGTGCACTGGATGATCCCCACCTGTGGGCTGCGGTGCGCTATGTTGAACGTAACTCAGTCCGTGCAGGAATAATTGGAGAAAAAGGGGACGGAGCCCTTTTTTGACAACTTGTTCTATGATGTGTATACTTGACCAATGCCAAGAGTAGCTCGTGATATTGTAGTGGGTGTTCCTTACCACATAACTCAAAGGGGCAACCGGCGTCAGGAAGTGTTTTTTACTGACGCCGACCGCCTCCAGTATTTATCGCATCTGAAAGATTACTCCGAAAGATACGGTCTGAATGTCCTGGCGTATTGTTTGATGACTAATCATGTGCATATAGTGGCGGTTCCGCTCAAGCCTGATTCTCTCGCTCTCACTATGCGGACTGTTCATATGCGCCATAGCCAGATGATAAACGCAGAGTTCGGCTGGAGCGGCCATCTGTGGCAGGGGAGGTATTTCTCCTGTGCGCTGGATGATCCCCACCTGTGGGCCGCGGTGCGCTACGTTGAACGTAATCCTGTCCGTGCAGGCATAATAGACAACGCTGGCGACTATATCTGGAGCAGCGCCGCGCATCACCTTGGTTTGAGAAAAGACACTCTGATTTCCGGCGATACAATATGGACCAGGCCGGTAGACGAATGGGATGAAGCTCTGCGCGAACCTCAAGACGAGACAATTATTGACCTGTTAAGGACCAGAACCAAAACCGGATTTCCCTGCGGAGATGAAGACTTCATAAACAAACTCTCAGAAATCCTTGGCAAACCACTGGTAGAACGAGGTCGAGGAAGACCAAAAAACCAATAGAAAAGGGCTCCGTCCCGATAGAAAAATAATTTTAAAATCTTGGAACATTTCCAATTTTCCAGCGTCTTATAGTAATGCAGGAATATAGTACGTATGTGCGACATAAGAAGCACGTGCATTCCGGATTTATTACAACCAATTCTTCTTAGCGTCTTTGCGGCTTTGCGTGAGAATTTATTCAGTTTCCATACGATGTCAATATATTGTCTACTATGACACTGCTTTACACTATTGCAACCATAAAATATAGCAAAATAGAAGCAACTAATCCGTGTGTTTCTGCAAATATCCGACAATTTCAGAAAAAAACAAGCAGGTTTCAGTAAAAAACAAGTGTGTTTTCAATCGTTTCCAAAAGGTTTTTGAGCTCAAGTCTATCCAAATGAGGCTGGCAATTTACATGAAAATATTTTCCCGAACGAACTACCTGTCAAAACGTGACATATCATCGAATACCGTGACAATACGATATCATCTCATCGTTAAAAGTGAGAGGGCAAAAAACCAACACCCAACCACATCAGGGGGAGTTGAATGTTTTATTACACACTAACATTGTTAAAACGAACTGTCCCACGCTCAAAAACTTAAAATCTGAGCTCGATTCGTTTTGGAAGATCCTGTTTTTGAATCCCAAAACGAACTTCTATACCCGTCTCACATCTTACATCTTACGTCTTACAAAAAGGAGCCATAATAGTTGAATAAAGGTCTTGTCCCATTCATTGCCATAATAACCCTGCTGATCATCTCCCTGCCTGCATTCCCCTGCGAACGTTGTAAGTCGGACTGCGGGAATTCCGCGCTTATTGAGGTCTGCAAAGACCTTAAGGTGGATTCCGGGAAGCTGGAGAGTGTGAGGACCGATACCTCCGCCGACCTCAAAAAAGCTGCTGAGAAGCTTGGCCTAAAAGCCCGTTGGAGCTATATTTCAGCAGATCGTCATGCCACAGTCAAGGGACCGTTTATTGCCCATGTCTGGGGAGACCACTTCGTAGTTGTCCGCAGCGATGGTGCCGGGAGCTTGTCTGTGTTTGACCCATCGATTGCTTCCACCGATGCTTCCAAGCCTCAACCTATCTCCAGCCTCACCGACCTGAAGACATCATTCTCCGGTGAGGTGTTGTTTGTGTCGAAGGGTGGGGAACTCCCAGCTGACATCAAACCAGCCGGGCCTGCTGCGGTGTTTGAGCCTTATGTAGTCGATTTCGGGGAAGTCTTCCAGTCCGATGAGGTCGCTAAGACCGTCACCATCCGAAACGTGGGTTCTCAGGACCTGGTGATATCGGAAGTCCGGGGGACCTGCGGGTGCCAGACTGCTTTTGTAGGTGAAAAGACCGCTGCTCCGGGGAAGTCAGTTGAGATTCAAGTCAAACTGGCAACCTCCGCCCGCACCGGTCCGCAGAACCTGAAGTTCTACGTAGACTCCAATTCCACAGACCAACCGATAGCCCAGGTGAACCTTACCGGAAACATCCGTCCTCAGAATGTCTCCATATATCCCAGCAGCCTGAACTTCGGCTTACTAAGATCCGGAGAGACAGTAACCAGAGAAGTCCGCATCTCCGATCCAATGGGCAAAGGCCTTGTCATATCTGACCCTAAATGTGATTGTCCGGAGGGTGTGCCTGCAAAGCAAAAAACGGGGCCTGCATGTGCATCTTCTACGTGCAAGAGCAACCAGCCGGCAACTTCGGCAGTCAAGCTCTCGTTGAAAAAAGAAGGCACCGCCGAGAATCCCGAATACGTCCTCACTGTCTCAGTCTCCGAAGCCCAGCTCAAAGAGAACCTGCAGACCAAGATAACCCTAAAGTCCAACTATCCCAAGCAGAAAATAGTAGAGATCCCTGTCACTGCAATGCTGGACCAGCAAGCGGTGACTATAAAGCAGCAGGCGCCACCGCCTCCACAGGTTTCAACGCCCTCAGTCCCGGTCCCTGTGCTGAATGTATTCATAACCGGAGGAGTAAAAGGCAAGGAGCTAAAGCACACAATTGCCATGAAGACCCCTGTCAAGCAAGCATTCAAGATCACCAAGGTAGACTGCCCCCTGTACTTCCTGAAGGTATCAATAGTCCCTCCCAAACCTGTGAAAGACAAAAAACAGACTGAGAAAGAGACAAAGGTAATAATCACCCTGCTAAAAACAACTCCAGCAGGCACAATATCCGGAGATATATTGCTCCACACCAACGATCCCAAGCAGCCAATGATAAAGCTGAAGGTCTACGGAATAGTGGCTGAAGGGAAATTATGAATGATGAATGATGAATGATGAATGATGAAAGGGGAAGGGAGCTCATTTCCCATTTTCTCCGCGTCTCCGCGTGAAATCCCTTCCCTTCTTTCATAATTCATAATTCATAATTTCCTTCTCCTCTTTCCCAAGCACCAGCACCAAGGCATTTACTGGTGGCAGTGTGCACGGGATTCTCAGAACATACTCCCCGGATTCCAGATGGGGAACTATCGGGCAGAGTTTGCCGTCAGCTTCGACTCTATATACGTGATTGTAACCCCGAGAATAGTCGGGTAACGATATCAGCAGGTCTTTATAGGTATCGGTAGACAGGTTTACCAGGCCCAGTGTAATCAACTCACGATCTGTGTCTCTCGATAATATCGGCCACACATACGGTCGGTCGATTACGCAGACGGGCAGGGGTTTTCTGGCAACCCACTCGAACACATTCCTCAACTGTTCAGCTCTTGGTGTGTTTTCCATTGTGTAGGGGCTGTTAGTGCCTGTATGAGCCAGCACCGCGAATCTTTCGCTGCCAGCATTCTCAGTCACAACAACCGATGGGGACACCCGTTCACCTTTATAGTTGTTTATAAATGATATCCCGCCGCTTTCAGCCTGCAGTTCCATAAAATGCCCGGGTTGGGAAAACGCTCTCAGAGGGAATTGCCGGTTGTGGTATTTGGGGCTAAACTGCGCGCTTGTGAATGTCTCATAACCGATATCATCTATATCAATCGCTTCTCCGCACTTAACGCCGATCCTTTCCCCAAACCCGCGCAGCCAAAGGCACTCCAGAGCCCTGGCATCAATAACAGCGCCTGCCTTGAGTAATTCACCAATCTGCCGGTCATCGAGTGCCAGGATATCGTCACCTGCAATGAAATTGAACGCAGACGATTTGAACCCCATCGGCAGTCCCAAATTAGGCAGCCATGTGTCATACGGTCGTCCGTCAATTATCGCTCCAGACGGTTCACACCTGCGCACTGCCGGGCTGTCCTTATGTATAAACGACCGTATTCCCTCATTCGGAGACTCAGACGGCACCAACCGCGATACAGCCTCCATATATGGGCGTTTCTCTTCCAGCATTGCAACAACATCTTCATTGTCGCTGAGAGGGTGTCCGTAAAGGTCGAAAATATTGATAGCCTGTTTATCATTGCCAAGCAGCAGACATATAGTCATCTGGAGCAGAGTCATCTGCGTTGATTTGGAATAAGACGTGAACGGGTAGTTCTCCATCTCCACCCACAATTCAATATCCTGCCCGCAGGCATCACGCAGAAACGATGGATTCAGCAGCACCCCTGGTATGCTGTGCAGGTGAGGTTCAGTATAAATCCCGACCTGCGGCCTAACAAGAGGTCTATTATCTCCCGCCAGAGCACAGGCCAGCGCATGAATGTCCTCCCCAAACAGACCACCGGGCACGTTGGCTGTCATAATCCCCAGGCGGGTATTTGGTGAAACTGAAGTGACAGCTTCATAAATCTCTTCTGCAAATGATACCAGCGCACCGCTCAAAGCATCCTGGCACGCACGCCGGAGTTCCATCGATCCATCGAAGTCTTTGTGCAGCGCATCCGCCATCTGCTCCCGGGTTACCGTGCTTCCATAATGCTCTGAGATACTTTCCATATGCAGAGGACAAAAACACTGCAGCCCTTCACCGAGTATATTGCGGTAATCATCGTCCACAAATATCACATTAGGTTCCAGCTCAGCCCAGAGCTTATAGACCTCTGCCGTATACAAACGCATCTCTTTATCAAGAGGGCAAGCCCCTGCGTGAGATACATCCCCATTTATATTCACACGTCGCTGGAATCCGAAATCGCTGCAGCTCTCAGGGTAATAGATATGCCCCAACGTCTGGAGGACATTTATCCCAACCGTAATTCCCGCATCACTGAAACGCTGAATACACGGTTTGATAGTAGATATATACTCCCGGTACCACTCCACCCCCGGAAACGATGGCATCTCGTCATACGGACTGGTGAACAGCAAAACCTGAGTGCAACCGATCCTCCTGCAACAGTCAATTATCTCAGTAGCACTCTCTTCAGCTCTGCTGGGATGAATAAAATATCTCAAAATAGTCTGCAAAACATTCCTCCGGGATTATGTATAAGTGCATTTCTACAATTCGTCCAAAACGTCCGAATGTCCTTCATATGAGCTAAGAAGCAAGAATCCATGTTGTTCCCAAAAATTTGTTGCCTGCTATCTTTAAAAGCATAATATACACCAAATAAGTTCATAAAAATGGGGTATAATATGAATTAGTGCAACTATTGAGTCTCGTGAGGGTTGGCAATGAATGCTACAATTGATAAAGTGCGGATATACTTGACTTGGGTTGTTGGACTATTCATAGGGACTCCTATTATCCTCCTTGTCAGTGACAATCTATTAAAGTCTGCTGTTGGTAGTGTTGTAATGGCTTTAGCATGGATTGTGATTATGATATGTGGGCTGGCTTTTGATCATTTCACCTATGGATTCCGCTCAGGCACACTCAATTCTATTCAACTGATTGTTAAGCATAAACAGATACATATAGTCGGTGCGTCCTTCGCATTCGTATTTACAATGGTCTCTATATTGTGTTCTGTCACTGCAACTGCTATATTGTGTGGCATCTGGATGCTGATCAGTATCCTTGGTGCAGTAAGACTTAATAGTCTGTCGAAAAGTGAAAGCACATATATGTCAACAATCATAGCTAATACAATCTCTCTGAACAAGAAACCGATTGTTGTTTTTGGAATTATCTGCGGTGTATTCTGGTCCGCTCTTCTCTTTGCAGTTATCACAAAGGTCTTAAGCTTAACATCAGGACTGGAAATATTTGCGCTGTCATGTGTTCTTGCATGTTTGGTGTTTTTCCTGCTTGTAAGGTCCATGATTAAGAGCAGAGAAATGTGAGTAGTATCCATTGGACCCATTACGTTACTACTGAGTGGAGTTTCTGATGTTTACTCGCATTTTAGTAATAATACTTCTAATATTGCTGTGCACATTTACAGTCAGCGGGAATGCAATGTGTTTCTGGGTCTTGCCGCGTTTCGCCGGCCTTGTAGTGACCTCTGATGTCCTCATTGTAGCTTGGAATGCGCACTCGTCCGCCCGGATTGCTGCCTTCGATATAAAAACAGGCAAGCTACGCTGGCAGCAGACAAAATCCAATGTGGATGCACTGGCTCCTTTGATTGGTTGTGATACAACGCTCTATGCATCTACAATGCTGGACGGTGTGTTTGTACGCGATGTGAGAACCGGAGTCTTGAAAAAACACCTGCAGCCAGGTTACAGCGGCGGCACAATAGCATGTGCACCTGGAGTCGTTCTGATCGCTAACTCCGGTGGTAAATGGTCGAATCACCTGGAGGCGTTTGATACCTCAGACTATCACTTGATGTGGAAGAGGGATATCCCAAGTTCAACCATCTGGGACATGACTTTCGATGATGGCACGTTCAAGTTGTTGATTACAAAACCCTGGAGTTACGAGATACACCAGTATCCTGCACCGCAAAAGCCTGAGATCATCATCCTGTCCGTCCAGGACGGTAAAGTAATCTCCAGAAAACCAGGGAAGCAACCCGATCTCTGGGGTAGTATACCGACAAATCTACCAAAGCCGATTTACCAATGGCTAAAAAAGAAGGGTGCCCCCGATCCAGAGACTGAGTTTGAGAACATAGGCGATTGCTGGTTCTTCGGAAGTTCGGAATACAACAACATGCCTTCAAAATTATTTGCAGTCAAAGGAGATACGGCTAGTATAGTCTGGCAGCGGTACATCCCCCAAATCGCAGCTATTCGTCTTTATCGCGGGATTATATACGTGGCAGCGTCTAGGACATACGAATATAGCACCGACAAGAACAATTCTAGAGTGCTGGCAGTGGAACCAAAGACCGGGAAGGTTCTGTGGAGCACACGGGTGTATGATTAAGTCTTGCGTTCTGGGCTTCGGTAGTTCCGTTACACTCGACTTCCGAAGCAACTGTGTTCCAGCACTCATACTGTCATTCGATCTCCACCTGTAAAAGACTCCCTTCCCTCCTGTAACCCAAAGCCTGAAGTCTGAAGCCTTTCTTTTCAGAAGGATATTTCTATGCCTCTGCGGAATCATATCATAAGTCGTTCTACCGGCTCACTTCCGCAATCGGGGTGGGGAGATGTTCAGGATAGAGGGTATAGCTAAGACTCCCGGAATCGCGATCGCGGTGGCTGCCGTGATCGATGTTATCCGCGGAGTGAATTCTGTAGACCCGGAAATTCTCGAAAAAGGTATGGGTAGCCTGCGTAGTCAGATTGCGTCTACCGATTATCCGGACATAATCATCGCTTGCGATTCGCTGGCTGTTGGTCTCTCCACACAGCTCCCTGGTTTGTCTACTGCAGGCATTGCAGCAGAATCAGACACCGATGCCCCATCACTTCTCTCCAGTGTCCCATGTGTCATCGGGATTTCCGACCTGTTGACCTGTGTAGGCAAAGGGGATCTGATAATCATAGACGGTAATGAAGGCGTGGTGTATGTTGATCCTGACTCCCAGACACTGACCCATTACCAGCAGCTTCTTGGTGTCTATGGACCTGCTAAAAGAATCCAGATTGATGACCTCACAAGCCCTGTTCTCACAGGTTCCGGTGAAATGGTGCTGGTGTATTCAGCCGTTCAAACCTCGGAAGATTTATCTGCATGCACCCTGGACTGTCCAGATGGTTTTTTAATGCTCCAGAGAACGAGTGTTCCATTACCTTACTCGGAAGTCCTGAGCAAAGCAGCAGGCAGGCCGACCTGGATCACCCTTGAAAAAGTGACTCCGGGATTCCTTGATAGTGTTGAAACCTATGCTGCTCCTGGTCAGGTGACTGCAGTGTTCGATCCGGCAGGTTTTGACAAAGGTCTCATAGATATTACCCTTGCAACAGCTGCCAGTGCGGGTTTCCGGACAGGTGACTACGAAATCCCCTGGGTCAGCACCGGGATCACAACCAGCGGTCCGGAACTTTTGGAAAACTTCGAAGTCTCCCATGTGCTGTTGATGGGTGGAGAATGGGAAGATGCTATTCCGGAGATCAGCCGGGTGTCCGTTGCACTGCATGGCAAGTCAGCAGACAGGGTTATGGTCTATCTTGGGGATAGGCTTGATCTAATCCCACTGGCTGTAGAGTCCGGATTCCGCTGCATCTCTGTAAACGCCGGCCTTGCCAGAGGTGCCAAGGAACAGATCAAGAGCCTGGGGTGAGGGAAAGGCTTTAGAATGGAAGACTTTAGGCTTTAGGAAAAGAAATATTTAAAATAATGTTTTGCATACGATTGATGTTGGTAACATGAATGTGGGTGCGTTATCTCCTACTAAAGTGCAGTAACCGAGACAAATGAGCTGCCACCAGGTTGAGTGCTTCGGCACATTTTTAAGTATGGTGTCTCCTTGAGAAACGCACCCATTTGAATGTACGGACTATTGTTGATTAAATCAAAAAAATGGGAGAGCTCTATGCTCTCCCATTTTTAATGGTTAGTGGTTATGCAGTGGGGGGTGTTCCGGACTGTGTCTTGTTGAACTCAACGACATCGCTTAAATCTACAGTCCCACCATTCATAAGTGTCTGGAACTCAGGTCTGTCCAGGGTCTCTTTCTTGAGCAGAACAACGACGATTGCATTCATCTTCTCACGGTTATCGAGAAGTAGTTTTCGTGCTCTCTCGTAAGCTTCATGCACGATAGACCGGACTTCTTCATCGATGGTCTTTGCAACGTCTTCGCTGTAGTTGCGGTCTTCCATCAGATCGCGTCCAAGGAACGGGTTACCGTGACGTCTACCAAGGGTCAGTGGTCCTATGGCATCACTCATACCATACTCACATACCATAGCCCTTACAAGCTCGGTTGCCCTCTGAAGGTCATTGCTGGCTCCAGTGCTCATTTCCTGGTAGACCATCTCTTCAGCTACACGTCCGCCCAACAGTCCGGTGACATCATCAAGCAGCTCAGTTCGCGTCGTCAGATACTTGTCCTGTGTAGGCAGTGTCATGGTATATCCCAGAGCCATACCTCTTGGCAATATTGACACCTTATGGACCGGATCGCAGCTCTCAAGAAGTTCCAGGACAATTGCATGTCCGACTTCGTGATAAGCGACCATTTCTTTTTCTTTGTCGCTGATCAACCGGCTTCTGCGCTCCGGACCAGCTACAACTCTATCAACGGAAGCTTCGAAGTCCTCCATGAATATTTTGGACTTCTCTTTCCTTGCCGCAAGCAAAGCAGCCTCGTTTACAAGGCTTGCCAGGTCTGCACCAGAGAATCCAGCAGTCCGTTTTGCCAGTGAATTTGGATCAACATCGTCAGACAATGGTTTCTCTCTCAGATGGACTCTCAGAATTGCTTCACGGCCTCTGGCGTCCGGATTATCGACAACAACCCGGCGGTCGAATCTGCCTGGTCTGAGCAGTGCAGGGTCCAAAACATCCGGTCTGTTAGTTGCTGCAATTAAGATTACACCTGAGTTGGGATCAAATCCATCCATCTCCACCAGGAGCTGGTTCAGGGTCTGTTCTCTTTCGTCGTGTCCACCGCCAAGACCTGCGCCCCGCTGTCTACCGACTGCATCAATTTCGTCTATAAAGATCAGACTTGGCTTGTTGGCTTTTGCAGTCTCAAACAGGTCACGAACTCTGCTGGCGCCTACCCCGACGAACATTTCGACGAAATCGGAACCGCTGATATGGAAGAAAG
Source organism: Abditibacteriota bacterium (assembly GCA_942493375.1). Taxonomy (GTDB): domain Bacteria; phylum Armatimonadota; class UBA5829; order UBA5829; family UBA5829. The sequence continues at coordinate 4,752,053 of OW818698.1, forward strand.
GAACTCCGGCTTCACCGGCAATGGCTCTTGCAAGCAGAGTCTTACCACAGCCTGGAGGTCCCAACAAAAGGACACCTTTAGGAATTTTTGCTCCCAGAGCCTGGAACTTCTTGGGGTTTTTGAGGAACTCTACTACTTCCTCAAGCTCCTGTTTAGCTTCATCTACACCGGCTACATCGTCAAATGTAACTTTGGGTATATTTTCATTAGCACGCTTCGCACGGCTGCGGCCAAAAGACATGGCCTGATTGCTGCCGGACTGAGCCTGCCTGAAGAAGAACATCCACAGGGCCACCAGTAAAACCAAAGGCATGATGATCGTCAGAATAACTGAGACAAAATTGTCAGACAACATGGGTCTCTTGTTGTCATAACTCACCTTATGGGCACGCAGTAATTCATGGAAATCTCTACGTTCGGACTGGGACTGTGGGTCTAAATCCGTAAAGTATTTGTCACCTTTTTTAGTCTCGAATTCAAAACGATCTCTGTTGATACTACCACGGGCAGCTTCATCACGACTTATCATACGCCAAGCCGTAGAATAGTCAACTTTTTTGGGGCCCGATCCAGCTCCGCCTAAGGGGAATTGCCCCCTTAGCAACAGGATTAGACCTATGACAAATAAACCAGCAATAACTTGCTTCCAGACTCGGCTCAAAACTTTCCTCCGTTACGAGGCGAGTAAAATATAACTCGCACTTTTCTCGACCGGTGTTACTGAAATAACACTACCAGTCAAGAGACTGACTCGAAAATCCAGGGTAATAGAAATTATACCATTCGTAAGGTCACCGCACCAAATTACACGCTCAATCTGTACACATGTCATTCTGAACGCAGTGAAGAATCTCAACCTTAGATGAGCAGATTCTTCACTGCGTTCAGAATGACAATTGCTCTATTTAACAAATTGGAATGCATAGAGTTTAGCAGAACGCATCTTGATTCTCAAGCGTACTTCTTTGCCTGCAAGACTCGAAACATCCGGTCCATTTTTCCACCAGACTTCCTGAGCCACCGAGTTGCGTTCCAGACTGATGGAATCATTCATCGTGAATCCTGGGATCGAGAGACCATCCGGAGTCAGTATTTCAACCCAGGCTTCACCCATAGCCCCGCAGTCTATATTAAGTTCCAGCCTGCTTCCTTCAAACTTGATTACAGGACTGACAATATCGCCACCTCCAGCACCTGCATCAGCCGAAACAAATCCATCCAGACGTTGTACCGTCCGAGCATACATACCCAAATCTCGCTCTTCTATAACATCCTCTGCTCCGTGTGTAGTAGGCAGTGCCCCATAATACTGGTAAATATAGTCACCGCGCTTTATCATACCAACGCACATATACAACCCGCCGCCATCGGTTTCACCCATATACCCGGGTGTGACATAATCGTCCCGGAAGCGGTTCCATCGAGTTCCGTCCCTGCTGATAGCCATCTGGATAGAAACAGCGCCGTCGTTCTCCTTTTTGCCACGGTCATCACGTCCGTGTGAATCAAATCCGTCGTAGTGCCTGTAAGGAGACGGGAATGAGAAGTAAGCATCATCAGCCCAGGGATATTGCACTACGCTGGGGGTGTAGATGTCGGTTGCAGGAGGGTCAAATTCATCAGCGCTCAAAACCACAGGGAATTCATCGGTCAAGCTGAACATATTCTCTGCCCAGACCAGTCCTGGTTTTTCAGCAAAAGGACCATGGGGCCAGCTCTGCAGATAGAAATCGTCAACTTCACAGCGTGATACTGTCCGCAGCCATTTTGGATCCCAACTCCGTAGGTAGGAGACATATTTTTTGATGCGGGTATCATAGAAACACTGGTTCTGGGTGTCACAACAGAAAGGGATTACCTGGCCATCAAAAGTAGGCTTCCATGCGATGCCATCCTTTGAGTGCCACGTGGTCATTCCATACTGCCCGCGTTCCCACTGCTCCGGAGAAGCCTGGGCTAATGCCTTGAATCTATGTCCGTTGCTCTCACTCGGGTCAATAAAGAACGTAGCTACGCTGATACCTACAAGGTTGTTGTCCTTGCTGCCTTGATACTCAATCAGTCCAACTTTTTCGCGTTTCCAGTTGATTCCGTCATCACTCACAGCCAGCAGGTTAGGGACATAAGCATCCGATTGTGCAAAACCCATAGGCAATGCAATATAGTAGAGTCGATACTGCCCATCAACTTCCAGAACAGTCCCGAACGTCCCAACTCTGTGTCCTTCGATCTCAGTCTCAGGCACCAATACTGGTCCGGATTTAATCGGTGGGTTCATCTTGATCTCAATGCCCCGGGATGACTCGATGAACTTACTGTCCATAAACAGCTGTTTTCTACTGCCTACATTGAAATGATTGCATTTTTCGGTCATTTATCTACCCTTTCGTTCCGATTGCCAATAAAATAGTATAATCTTTCGGGCCTGATGGTGTTTCTCTAGTCATTGTATGGGCTTTAGTTACTCGAACTTCCGTGAATCCGGCAGCAGACAGAGTTGCGATGAACCGATCCCGGCTAAATCCTTTATGGTGGACTCCGGTCATATCTTCGTGAAAATTGCCGTCTTCTTCATCTAAATCGGCAATAAGCACATGTCCGCCTGATGTGACCACATTATATAAAGCAGATAAAAACTCTGAGGGATTTTCTATATGGTGCAATACCATGCTGGACACTGCTATATCAAATGGTCCAAGTTTCCCAAATACAGGATCTGAATATTCGCATTCAACCGTATTGATGTTGGCAATATGAGCTTCAGCTATCTTCTGATTCAAGACGTCCAGCATACCAGCAGAAGCATCAACACCTGTTATGTGTCCTGCGAGTTTAGCTAATTCCAGACTGACCAGCCCGGTTCCACAGCCATAATCCAGTATATTGGCAGATGCATCAAATGCCACTTCCTGTGCCATTCGCTCCACAATCTGTTTAGCCATCTTCAGGCGTTGCGGGTTTTCATCCCATTTGGATGCAGCCTTATTAAAGCGGTCGATATTTTCGTTACTCAAAAATAATGCTCCTGTTTATTTCGGATGCGCAAACTGCGTAGCCCTGTAAGCAGTCTTCACTGCTTCAGCAGCGTCATCTAGTGATACGCGCATTCGATGCTCAGAGTTCTCTATAGATTCAATAAGGTCGCCCATTATATGTCTTAGACCATCGGCATAGACCTCCAACTTCGGCTGAGCAAGCTCAAGTCCACCTTTGATTTCATGCTGCGTAGCATAGGTAAACTCAGACGATAGTTCAGATTCGTGTAGAGCAGGAGAGAATGTTATATCTACATCTAGGTCCCAAAGCTTTTCCAACCCTGTCTGGTCGGTCGATCCCCAGATCTTCATTTCCAGAGGGATCCAACCTATGACATCTATCTCCCCCATATCGAATGCGAAATGGAACGTTGTCCTCTCAAGCTCCCTGGGTCTGCTGAATGAATGCCAGAATGTACCGACTACATCGTTGTCATACTTCACCGCAGCGAACACTCTATCCTCCATGCCCTTTTCACGTTCTACACCCAAAGACCAGCAATCCACAGCTTTAGCCTTAGCCACGGTAGATGCAATGTCGAAAAAGTGGACTCCATGCTCCAGCAGGATTCGTCCGCTGACTTCAGGGTTCCAAAACCAGTGCCCTTTTTGAACTGTCTCCTGCATTGCATAATTGCGAAGGTCCATCCGGCGGAGCTTACCAAGTATACCTGCTTTAGCAATTTCCTCTAACGCAATGACTATCGGGTTATAGCGCAGGACAAAGTTCACACTTGCTTTTACTCCTGCAGCACGTGCGGCATCAATTATCTGAGCAGTATCATCTGGTGACAATGCCAGAGGCTTTTCTATCAATGTATGCTTTCCTGCAGCAAAAGCTTTAAGAGCAAGATCTTTATGTGAGCTCGGAGGAGTCGCAATTGAGACTATGTCAACTGACTGGTCAGCCAGCAGGTTGTTGTAATCAGAATAACAAGCAACCCCGTCAGGTAATCGTGCCGGATCAGAATCACAGACCGCAACGACCCCAGCATTCGACATAGCATCCCAGGCCTTGTGCATAAAAGCCCCAAACCCACCATACCCGATAATCCCAATACCCTTTTTAGACATTCCCTTGCCTCCACAATCAACCTTGAATTGACATGTTATACCACAAAAAACCAGACAATACCCACCATACTCCCCTTCAAATTTAACAGTTTCCTTCCTACCAATTTCCCAATTTACAGTTCACCATTAATAAATTCCACCAGCATTTCCCTTCCTGAAGCCTGAAGCCCGACGTCTGAAGCCTCTCCCTTCATAATTCATAATTCAACCTTCATAATTTCCCTTCTGGTTTACTTTCTTGAATTCATGGTATAATAAAGTTGCTTAATGATTAAGGTGCTTAACGGATGTCAACAGAGATAACACAAACAGGAAAAGAGTCTGCAGAATATGCAGAGATACTTGCTGACTTGGTTGTGGAGATTCTAAATAAAAGTGCAGAAGATGCATTATCGGACAGTAATATCCCTCAGGATCTGACCAGATCACTGGTGGAATGTCTGCAATATGTTTTCCTGCATGGGGATTCCTCTCTGAAACAGATTTCCTATGGCTTGGGTATCAGTATCCCGGCTGCCAGCCAGCTTGTCGATAGACTTGTAAGAAAGAGTCTGGTTGAACGTAAGGAAGCTGAGTTGGACCGGCGCAGCATGCTGGTGCAGATTACTGAATCTGGTATTGCTAACATAAAGAATATCCGTGAAAAACGGACTCAATGGTTCCACGGGGTTCTAGAGAAAATGAGCGTGAGCGATCGCGAATCTCTAACCAATGGCCTGGAAGGATTCATCGAGGGAGCTACAGAGGATTCAGACGATTTGGAACGCAGTTGTGCAAAATGCGGAATGAAGCACGTTAATTTTTGCATACTTAATAAGATACGAGGATCTCGAAAAGTCGAGAACAAGAAATAAGGAGCTTAACATGGCACAGGGCTACAGCACCAAAGTAATGGAACACTTCGCAAATCCCCGCAACGTTGGGGAGATAGAGGACGCCGACGGAATAGGAAATGTTGGTAATCCGGTCTGCGGTGATATAATGAAGATGTATATAAAGGTTGAGAACAACATCATCACCGATGTTAAATTCAAGACCTTTGGATGTGGTGCAGCTATTGCCACATCCAGTATGGCAACGGAGCTTATAAAGGGTAAATCTTTGGAAGAAGCCCTGACACTAACTAATGATGCTGTGGCAGAGGCTCTCGGTGGTCTTCCCAAGGTCAAGATGCACTGCAGTGTGCTTGCGGAACAGGCCGTTCAGAGAGCTATAGATGATTACCTTGTAAAGACAACTGGCAAGGGGCTCAATCTAAAGGATATCCCTGAAGAGCATTGTGCTGTTGCAGAGCACTAACCCGCATTATTCACCAATCTTCGCTTTTGGCTGGCAGTAGAGACAAAAGCTGAGTCAGTCATGAATAACACGGGCTAGACTGCAGATCAGCTTGAATGTTTATTATATAAAGCTTGCGGGCATTATGTAATAGAACTGAGAATATATGTTTTGCAGTCGTCGGTATTAAATGATTAAGTTCGGTATGTTGAATATAATGGCTATTGCTATTAAACAAAGGAGTATAGAATGTCTACTGAAACCAGTGATCTGAAGACTAGAGTTCAGGAAGTCCTGGACCTTGTAAGACCAAACCTGCAGGCGGATGGTGGGGATGTTGAACTAATCGATGTAGTCGATGGCGTTGTAAAAGTCAGGCTACAGGGGGCCTGCCATGGTTGCCCGATGGCTGCAATGACCTTGCAGATGGGTATCGAAAGAACCATTAAGGCACAGATTCCTGAAATTACAAGCGTAGAGAACGTATCCGACGAAGATTAGTATTCCGTAGGGGGGATTGAACAGATTGTGGTGCAGGCTTCCAGCCTGCCTCCCTTGTGTTCAAAAAAGGCTACGTCCCCTTTTTGAATATTAAAAAAAGAGAGCCCGGACGAGTATGGATCGTCCGGGCGTTTCGCGTCTTGTGGACTTGCGTGCCTGCGCATGTTCACATGGCCCTTCTGCGGTTGGGCAAAAAACTTTTGAGCCTTTCAGCTCTGTGAGCGGCTGACCAGTTGTATATTAGTCTCTTACATCAATAGTTTTCCACTCACAGACCATCCCCATTACCCGCACAAATACCAGGTTTTTGCCTAAAGGAGATAGGAATTAGATATGTCAGTCATAAACATCGCAGGTTGCCAAATGCTGGTATCTGCTGACATAGATTTGAATGTATCAAAAATAGTCGCAGGCATACGTGATGGGGCCGAGTCCGGAGCTGATTTAGTTGTCTTTCCCGAATGTGCAGTGTCCGGATATCCTCCTGTCCACCACACATGTATAAGCGAAATAGACGTAGTGGCAATTGCCGAAGCTAACCAGACTGTGTGTGATGCGGCTCGGAAGTATGGTGTTTGGGTAGTAGTCGGGACAATCGTTCAGAGTTCAGCGGGTTTGCTAAACACTGCACTGCTTATCAATGACAGCGGAATAATCGAAGGCAGGCAGGATAAGCTCCACCTCTTCCAGGGAGATAAGTCATACTTCGTGCAGGGTGAGTCTCTGGAATGCTTCACTATTAAGGGAGTCAGACTCGGTATAACAGTCTGTTATGATTCCCGGTTCCCTGAAATATACAGGGTGCTGCGTGAAGAAGGCGCTGAAGTATTCATAATGATACTAAACGGTTGTGGCGGTGATACCTGGAAACGCCCGGTTATGGAAGGCACATTCAGATGCCGGGCTGCAGAGAACACAGCTTTTGTTGTAGCCGTAAATGCCGCAGGCCCTCAGCAAATATGCGTATCCCGGATATGCGATCCATTGGGTGTAGACCTGGAAGTTGCAGAAGCGGATACCGAACAAATGCTATATGCCCAACTTGATACCATGAAGACCCAGGATGGCATTTATTTCGATCACCGGGCCGACCTGTTCAACACCAGCATCAATCATAACCTATGATATGTATATGTCATCCTGAGGAACGAAGGATCTGCTTTTTCGGATTGAAAAGCAGATCCTTCGTTCCTCAGGATGACACCATTCAAATGCTTATTTGGCACTTGCCCGCAACAGAATGTATCATGTTCATATCCTACAGAGGTGTACCCTAAAGTTGATTAAGACTTTTTATACAAATACCCCCGAAGAGACCATTGAACTTGGTGAGAGATTAGGCAGACTGCTCAAGGGCGGTGAAGTGTTGGCTATGGTCGGTGAACTGGCTGCCGGTAAAACAACTATGACCCGCGGAATTGCCATTGGGATGGAGTTGGATGATGACATCCACAGTCCCACATTTACACTGATCCACGAACACGAAGGCAAATGCAATCTTAACCACATTGATCTATACAGGCTTGAGACTGAAGCAGACATAGAGTCCCTGGGACTGGATGATTACATATATGGCAAAGGCGTAGCCGTCATCGAATGGGCCGACAGGTTATATGATGAATTGCCCGAGGACACCATCGTAGTCAGCATCACTTCTGAGGACCAGGAACGCCGCAAGATAAGCTTTGAGACTACTTCTCAAAGACTTCAGCAGGCATTGGAGGAATTATGATACTCGCAATAGATACTTCCGGTTCCATAGCCTCCATTGCACTGGGCAGCAAAGAGGGTCTAGTTGCAGAATACCATTTTGCACACGATATGGACCTGCTCCGCAGGCTGACTCCAGCAATTGAACGAATTATTTCAGATGCAGGCATAACAGCATCAGATTTATCAGGTATTGTCACATCACTTGGCCCAGGATCGTTCACTGGATTGAGGATTGGGGTCACGGCAGCCAAGACGCTGGCATGGTCAATGGGGATACCGCTGGTTGGTGTGAGTACATTGGAAGCTATCGCCCGTTCCTGTTCTTATGGCGGATACAAATATATTTGTGCTATGATATACTCCCGTGTTGGAGAGGTTTACTGGGCAGTATTGGACACCGATTCTGCCAGTTTAATAACTGAGCCTTTGGCATCCGACCTGGAAGAGGTCATATCATACCTCAGGAATCTGGGCGAAAACGTGCTGTGTTGTGGCAGTGGAATTATCAGAAACCGGGAGATTATTGGAAACACGTTAGCTAATATTACCATAGCCCCGGACTGGGCCTCGTTTGCACGCGGTGCAGCGTTGTTGAAAATTGGTATGAGTAAAATTAATTCGGGGCAGACGGATGACCCTCTGACCCTTACACCATTATATGTAAAGAAACCTACTCCAGTTGTTCGCAAGGAGTCGGTATTACAGGGCCATAAATAATATGAATGATAAACGTACGACACTTAAAGATATTGCACAAAAGCTGGGAGTTTCGAAGACTCTGGTTTCATTTGTTGTAAGGGATTTGCCAGATGGGCATGGAAATATTTCCGTTCGCCCTGAGCTGAGAGATCAGATCAAGGAACTTGCACGAGAGATGAATTATGTCGCCCACAGAAGTGCACGTGCCCTCAGGACCGGTCAGAGTCACATGATCGGAATAATATCCACTAGCTCAGACCATCCGATTCACTTTGCAAAACAACAAGTGATTTGCGATGAAGTTATTGCCAGAGGATATGATTACTTACTGCAAGACTCTTACAATAATAACCCTCAACGTCTGGTCAAAGCTTTGTCTATGATGTTGGATTATTCTGTAGACGGTATTATTCTGCTGGGTATCCCCAAGGATGTTTTTACAGAGGAACAGGGTAACAGAATTGCAGGTGCTGGTATTCCTATAGCAGCGTGTGGAGGAACAAGCATCATACAAGGTCCCTGTGTGAGATGCGCTTTCTATGAAGCAGGATACAATCTTGCAAAAGAGATGGTAAACAGAGGCCGCCGCAAGTTCTGTGTTGTATCTCAGACAGACTTTTACAGGAGTTCCGATATGCCGGGCAGAATTGAAGGTATACATGATGCCTGCAGCGAATTTGGAGAAGTCCAGATTGTGATGTCCAGAGATTCGATGAGGCAAACGCAATCAGATATAGAAATAGGATATGTTACAACTGTTGAAGCACTAAAAACAATCGATGCTGATTGCTTATTCTACACCAATGACTTTATGGCATTTGGTGGGTTAAAAGCACTCGCGGAAGCAGGAATCAGGGTTCCGGAGGACATGTATGTATGCGGATTTGACGGTGTTGAGGTAGCACGCTTCTCCATGCCTCCAATCAGTACAGCAATACAGGCTACGGATGTAATGGCAAAATTGTGTGTGGATGCACTGTTTGACCAACTGGAAAACGGACTCAACCTTGAGTATAAAGAAATAATGGTGCCAGCTGCACTTGACCTCCGTGAAAGTACAGGAGATCTGAGTGTGTTAAATACCGCATCTGACGAAGAGTAATGTCCGTTTTTCGCTTGATTTGTAATGTTGTTGGAGTGCTATACGATGCTTGATTACCGCCCCGATGAGATGAGCTTTTGGGACCTTTGGTTTGCCGTTGACGGTGAAACTGTTCACATGTTCTACCAGCAGGGACTAGCACCCGGCTCCAAACGTGATCCAAACCATGCAAATTACATCGGGCATTCTGTGTCTTGTGATCTCCTGGATTGGATCGAACACCCTCTCTCTGTCGGACCAGGTGAAGCAGGCGGACTGGAAGATATGTGGCCGTGGACAGGCTGCGCGGTAGTAAATAACGGCACTTGTTTTATGTACTTCACAATGAGATCCACCCGGGAAAATGGCAAGCTGGAACGCACCGGACTCGCTACCAGCACAGATTTTGAAAACTGGGAAAGATACCCTCGAAATCCTGTTCTGGAATGTGATCCCCGTTGGTATATACACAGTGATGACCTTGATACTTTCAAACGCATCGATCACAGAGACTTCTTAGTTGTCGAAGATCCCGAACGTGGCGTCTGGTTTGGATTCTACGCTGCCCGAATACCAGCCGAAGAACAGGCTGAAACATCAGTTATAGGTTGCGCAGTCTCAAAAGACCTGGTCAACTGGGAGCCTATGCCTCCAGCGTTCGTACCCGCCAAATATGGAACTATAGAAGTCCCCGATATATTTTCTCTCAATGGTAAATGGTATATGACCTGTTACACAGGCACAGGACACGGCAACAGGGGGATATTCTCAGACCACAACATTATCAGAGGATCAATCTACGCCGTTTCAGACAAACCCGAAGGCCCTTACCACGAAATTGAAGGAGACAACGTATACGGAGCAGCCGCGCCACTGCTTAACTCTACCCGTACCGTAGAGTTTAAAGGCCAAAGATATGCCTTCTCCACAGTTGATGTCCCAGGACACGGAGGAACTCTAACCCATCCGGCTTTGGTAATTGCGCAGCCGGACGGTAAACTTAGACAGGCCTATGCCCCAATCACAGCATCCCTCCGCCAAAAAACGCTGATCTCACCGGATAACACTCCTTCAATAAAGAGCCTCCCATTCCCAATAGCACAATGGGCCAGATTCCCGGCTGGTAAATGGAAGCTGGAAGATGGAGCATATATCGGAGAATCCAGAACAGGCTGGCAGACAGCTGACTTAGGTGTAGGATCAAAAAATATTGAAATAGAAGCCATTATAACCATAGAAACCGGAGCCGCAGCCGGTCTTGTCTACAGGCCAAATACCGACGATCCAGGCACCGACAGCGACATAGCCATAATTCTGGACATAGAGACCCAAAGAGTAATAGTAGCCAGAACTCCGGTTTTCCATGAGCAATACATAAGAAACCACGCTCTGAAACCACAACAACTCTACCATCTGAGAGTAAACATCCGCTACCCGATAATCGATGTATACATAGACGATATACTGGTAATCCAGTGCGCAGCCCAAAACACCGCAATAATAAATTCTGCAGTAGGCCTGTTCGTAGACCGCGCCAAAGTCCATATCACCAATCTATCCGCCCACCAACTTGCATAGCGTACCGCACTACGATGTTACCAAATACCACTATGGAGATAAGATGTGACGAATCAAATTGACTGGAAAGCGAAATGGATTTGGACACATGGAGAGACAAAGAAACCTTTCCATGTATCCTATTTCCGCAATCATTTCGAGTTATGTGCGATACCACAATCTTGCCAAATCCATTGTTTTGCAGATTCCAAGTATCGTCTTTGGGTAAATGGGCAGTACGTCGGCTTCGGTCCTGCGCGTGGGGATGCGCATCATCCTTATTATGACACTCATGATATTTCCGGATATATGCAAGCTGGCCAAAACGTGGTTGCATTCGCAGTGCAGCATTATACAGCTGGTTCCACTATTTTCTCAGTCATTAGAGGTGGACTTATATTCCAGGTGCAACCGGACTTTGGTGATGTACTAGCATTCAGCGATGAAACCAGCGTTGCGGCTTCCTCCGAGGCATATGGCTCTATTCCAGGAATTCACTTTGCTGAAAAATTCGATGCCCGGTTTGAATCTGCAGGCTGGCAGATGCCTGGTTTTGATGACAGCAAATGGGATGCAGTTGATATCCTGGAAAGCACTGATCTTGCAGATGTTGTTGACCTCATTCCTCGACCGATTCCCATAATCCCCGAAATCCGCCGTAATCCGATCAAGCTCTTAGATGTAGGATTATCACTGGATGAAGAACACCCGGATGTGGAGACAGAGGAGAATGTAGCTGTCAGCATCTCGCGGTCGATACTTAAGCCTCTCCCAATCGCCGACAAGACAGCTTTTTTGGTACCGCAGACAATCTGGACAGGTGAACCGTTGCGATTGCCGGGAGCAGATTTACCCCATTCCGTATTTATTGTTCTGGACTTTGGACAAGAAACTCTGGCTTTCCCGGATATAGAGATTAACGGATCTGCTGGAACCATAATCGATATTTGCTACAGTGAGGTTCTAGAGAATAACAGGATAGCTCCAACACGTCAGAACAAACCATACAATGACAGAATAATCCTCCGCGAAGGTGTAACTGCACATCGGCTTTTCCAGCCAAGGGCTTTCCGCTATCTGATGCTACGAGTCACTGGCGGTCCGGTAATTGTGCAAAATATCTGTGCTTATGAAGCTATATATCCCGCCGCCAAAACCGGTTCATTTGGATCTTCCGATACTCTACTCAACGACATTTACAATATGTGTGTTCGCACTATAAATATGTGCATGGAGGACGCTTACACGGACTGTCCCTGGCGCGAGCGGAACCAGTGGTTGGGTGACATGCAGCCTGAGGCCTTGTTCGGATACTATAGCCTGGATTCATTTGATCTCGCAAAAAAAGGTGTTCGTGAGTTTGCCGGTAGTAGTTCTCCTGAAGGATGGATGCCGGGTGTGTTTCCACTTACTGGTCCTAATCTGCCTACATGGGGCATGCGCTTCCCGGTGATTGTGTGGGAGTATTATCTGCATACCGGTGATTTAGAAACTCTCAGAATGAGCCTGGATGCAGTAAATAAACAGATGCAATGGCTCTCAGAACAGGAAGACCAGGCAGGCTTGATCGACGTTACAAAACAGACCGAGTTCAGCGAAGAATATATAAGTCAGGCAGAAGCTTATGAATGGTTCTGTACCAAACCCTGGTATTTTGTCGATTGGACATTAACCGATAGCCATGCCAGCGATGGGGCTATTCAGGGGTGGTATTTGGAAAGCCTGAGGTATTCAGCACTGGTGGCCCAGGCTGCTGGGGACGAAGCCAACGCCACGTACTATGGCTGGAAAGCGGATGACCTGGCTAACACTTTGATTGAGTATTACTGGTCTGATGACAGGCAGGCTTTCTTAAAATACCGAAAGGCACTCAAACACAGGCCATATAATGCATCACCGGACCTGATTGGGCAGCATGAGAACTTCCTTTTTGCTGCTCTGGGAGTAGGTGATCCTGAAATGCAGCAAAAAGCACTGGAAGCAGTCAAAGGCCCAATCGGGAAATACCTGCCAAACTTCGGTAACTACCAGAGCAATTACCATGCAATCCAGGACCAGAGAGGAAATATCGCCAGTGAAAAGACGGTGTTGTTGGGTTCTCCTTTCTGGTCATTTTATGCCCTACTCGCCCTGGTGCAGGCCGATAAACCACAGGCAGCTCTGGAATATATAAGGCTCGGGTGGGGGCTTATGCTTGAGCATGGGGCCACATCCTGCTGGGAAATGTGGGATGCCAATACATCAATGTGCCACGGTTGGAGCGCTGCCCCGGCTATGATTCTGCCTGCCTACATATTAGGAATCAGACCGACCGCACCTGGATATACCAAATTCGTCGTTCAACCCAATCTGTGCGATCTAGAATGGGCAAAAGGAACAGTCCCCACGCCAGCAGGCCCAATATTAGTGTCCTGGTCATTACAAGACACAGCCGGTGCACTGCTAAATGTTTCAGTCTCCGTTCCCAACGGTACAGAGGCTGCATTCATTATACCCGCTGGCTATGTTCCGACAACCCACAACAATACCCCAATATTCAGTGGAGATCAAGATCTAGTCCTCCAACCCGGAAACCATGAAATAGAACTCACCAGAGTTATATAATATAAAACCAACATCAGGAACAGAATTGTGATGCAGGCTTCCAGCCTCCGGCCTCCGGTCTCCACCACTGAACTCAGACTTGGCAAACCGCATTGGAATTAACCCCAATCTCACACATATCGCCTTCCCAAATCTGCGTAAATCCGTGAAATCTTCGGATAATTCCATTCCTAACAAATTGGCTTCACCAACACTCAAACGGGGTATACTAAACAGTATTACTTAATATTACAAGCTTAGAGATCCGCCCGATTCGAATTATATGCCACCGGATAGAAAGGTTACCTTCACATGCAGCAAGAGACCAAACAGCTGGGGGAAATGCTGATCGAGGCTGGCCTTATTACCCCGGAACAGTTCCACGATGCTGTTCGTAATTCCCACATTGCCGAAGGTAAAGGTGCTCTCGTCACAGGAGCCTTACAAAATGCTATCTTCAACAGTGCCAACTTCTCTAGTATTGCCACCGATGAGAAAGGTGTTATTCAAATATTTAATGTCGGTGCTGAGCGGATGCTTGGTTACGAAGCCATCGAAGTTGTGGATAAAATCACTCCAGCCGATATCTCCGATCCACAGGAAGTCATTGCACGTGCCAAAGCACTCAGTGTTGAACTCGAAACCCCTATTACTCCGGGTTTTGAGGCATTAGTATTCAAAGCTTCACGCGGTATTGAAGACATTTATGAACTCACATATATTCGAAAAGATGGAACTCGCTTTCCGGCGGTAGTATCAGTTACAGCACTGCGTGACGCACAGGATGCGATCATCGGTTATCTGCTGATCGGCACAGAGCTTAAAGCCGGAGCCCTGCAGAGCGCTATTTTCAACAGTGCTAACTTTTCAAGCATAGCCACCGATGCAAAGGGCGTTATCCAGATATTCAATGTCGGCGCTGAACGAATGTTGGGCTATACAGCATCCGAAGTGATGAATAAGATTACACCTGCAGACATATCCGATCCTCAGGAACTAATCGCTCGGGCTACTTCATTGAGCGTTGAACTCGGAACTCCGATTACACCAGGTTTCGAGGCACTTGTTTTCAAGGCATCACGTGGTATTGAGGATATATATGAGCTCACATATATCCGCAAAGACGGCAGCCGTTTTCCTGCGGTTGTGTCGGTTACAGCGTTGCGTGATGCACAGGATTCTATTATCGGTTATCTGCTTATCGGCACGGACAACACCGCTCGTAAACAAGTCGAAGCCGAACAGAGAATTCTCGACCAGAAGCTGCGTGATCAGCAATTCTATACACGTTCTCTCATTGAGTCCAATATGGATGCGATTATTACCACAGATCCGTCAGGTATTATCAATGATGTAAACAAACAAATGGAAGCTCTCACAGATTGTACACGTGATGAGTTAATAGGGGCACCGTTCAAAAAACACTTTACAGATCCTGAACGGGCTCAGGCTGCTATTACACTTGTGCTGAGTGAGAAAAAGATCTCAAACTACGAACTCACTGCACGTGCCAGAGACGGTAAAGAGACAGTAGTCTCCTACAATGCAATGACATTCTACGACCGGGACAGGAAGTTGCAAGGTGTGTTTGCTGCTGCGCGTGATGTCACTGAACGTAAACGCCTTGATCAGGCACTTCAGGATAAGAATATCGAGTTGGAGAGCGCAAGGTCCGTAGCAGAAAAGGCCAACCAGGCGAAATCTGAATTCCTTTCCAGCATGAGCCACGAACTGCGCAGCCCCCTCAATGCGATCCTGGGGTTCGCACAGCTGATGGAATCCGAATCCCCGTCACCGACTCCATCCCAGCAGCAGAGCATAGATCAGATACTCCAGGCTGGATGGCACCTACTCAAACTGATTAACGAAATTCTCGATCTGGCAAAGGTCGAGTCCGGTCAGGTGCCGATGTCTGAAGAACCAGTATCTCTGACAGAAGTATTGCATGAATGCCAGGCTATGGTCGAACCGCAGGCGCAGCAACGCGGGATTCAAATGACATTTCCTGAGTTTGATAAGCCTTTCTTCGTCACTGCTGATCTTACCCGGGTAAAGCAGGTGCTCATCAACCTGCTCTCCAATGCGATCAAATACAACCGCGAGAATGGAACCGTTGAGGTGACATGTGCAGCGATTAGTCCAGACCGTATCCGCGTCAGCGTTGCTGATGCTGGTCAGGGATTGGCGCCGGAACAGATGGCGCAGCTCTTCCAGCCATTTAACCGTCTCGGACAGGAAGCCGGTGGAGAAGAAGGTACCGGTATTGGTCTTGTGGTCGCTAAGAGGCTGGTAGAACTTATGGGTGGCGTAATTGGTATGGAAAGCTCCGTCGGAGCTGGAAGTGTATTCTGGTTCGAACTCATCTCCGCTGTTGGACCGCATATTTCTATGGATGGAACTGAAGCAGCGGTATTTGTTCAACCGGATATATCTCATGGTACTCAAATTCGTAACCTATTGTATATAGAGGACAATCCTGCGAACTTACAGCTCATAGAACAGATCATTGCGCGCCACCCCGATATGCACCTGCTGACTGCAATAGATGGTAATAGCGGCGTAAAGAGTGCCCGTGAATATAGACCGGATGTGGTGCTGACAGATATAAACCTGCCTGATATTGATGGTTTTGAGGTTTTAAATGCTCTACGCTCAGATCCAATTACAGCGCAGATTCCTGTCGTTGCCATCAGTGCCAATGCGATGCCGTTAGATATCACAAGAGGGCTGGAAGCTGGCTTCTTCCGGTATCTCACCAAACCGATCAAAGTAAAGAAGTTCGAAGATACTCTGGAATTGGCGCTTGCAATGGCACGAGAAATCGAGACATCAGTTTCTCGAGTGCCTGAAATCAAGCAGGCCGAGATTCCAGTGGCCGACACTATCGATCCTCTGATACCGGATATTATAACACCTCTACCTGATGACCTTGTTATTCGTTTACAAGAAGCAGCATTGAATGCAGACTATGACCAATTACTGTTATTGTCTGGTGAAGTCGGTGAATACGACAAACACAAGTCAAAACAGATCAAGCATTATATGGAGGCATTTGATTATCAGAGTGTTCTGGATGTCCTTCAAACTGGAGTCATAACATAATGGATAATTCGAAAAATATCCCTCCTCCGCCAAGTATTCTGGTCGTAGATGATACTCCTGCAAACCTGCACTTACTTACGGGAATGTTGAAAGATTTGGGTTACAGAGTCCGGTCAGTTTCCGATGGCAAGTTCGCACTTCAGACAGCCAGGCATGATCCCCCCGACCTGTTCCTTCTCGATGTGCTTATGCCTGGAATGAACGGATATGAACTCTGTCAGCATCTAAAGTCGGATGAAAAGCTTGCGGAAATACCGGTGATCTTCATCAGTGCGCTCAACGATACCATGGACAAAGTCAAGGCTTTCCAGGTGGGCGGTGTTGACTACGTAACCAAACCATTCCAGTTGAGAGAAGTTCAGGCGCGGGTGTCGACTCATTTGGAATTGCATAAACAGAAGCATATGATACAGGAGAGTTATGAGCAGCTCCGGCAGCTTGAGGAGCTTCGGGACAATCTTGTACATATGGTCGTGCACGATATGCGTACTCCTCTGACAAGCATGAAAGGCTTTCTTGTAATGCTGGATATGGTCGAAGGCAAGACTATGTCTGCTGAAGGGCATGAGTATCTCACTATCGTAACCGAAGCCACTGAAAACCTTATTGAGCTGACCAGCTCGGTGTTGGATGTCAGCAAAATGGAAGCAGGAGAGATGACGCTGGACTTGAGCGAGTTCAACCTGACGGATATCATCCAGGGTCTGATGGACAAGCTGGAATCCCTGCGTAAAAATCGTGAGTTCATCATTGAAGCACCGGATGAAGCCACACCTGTTACAGGAGATGCCGTGTTGATTACCCGTATAATACAAAACTTGCTGGGGAATGCACTCAAGTTCACTCCCGATGAAGGCAGCATCGCTGTTGGTTATAGATTGGAGCAGGACTGCACGCATATATATGTCAGGGACACCGGTCCTGGTATCCCTCAGGAGAGTATGGGGAGGATCTTTGAGAAATTTGGACAGGATAAAACGCAACCAAAACAAAAGCAATACTCGACTGGTCTCGGACTGACATTCTGTAAGCTGGCAGTAGAAGCCCACGGCGGCACCATTGGTGTAGACAGCGAAGTAGGAAAAGGGAGCACTTTTTGGTTTACTATACCACTGATGGAACTCAAACCCAATGATTAATACACACGATATACTTAATGCAAAAATTTTAATTGTTGACGATATGGAAGTGAATGTCCGTCTGCTCAATCAGATGCTGGGCAACTCAGGTTATACATCCGTTACATCAACAATGGATCCGCTTGAGGTATGTGTTCTTCATAGAACAAACCGATATGATCTGATCCTGCTTGATCTCCAGATGCCCAAAATGGACGGGTTTCAAGTAATGGAAGGCCTGAAAGAAATTGAAGTAGACAGCTATCTGCCAGTTCTTGTAATAACTGCTGAGCCTGGGCACAAGCTGCGAGCGTTGCATGCTGGAGCGAAGGACTTCATAAGCAAACCATTTGATTTAGCCGAAGTCCTGGCGCGTGTTCACAATATGCTGGAAGTACGCCTGTTGCACATTGAATCAAAGGACTACAGTAAAGCATTACTGGAGCAGCATAACCTGTTGCAGCAGGCGCTTTTGCCATTCGAAATGCACATGACTCCTGGCTTCACATTGGCAACTCGCTTTATCCCTGGCTCACCTGGTAAATACATAGGTGGTGATTTCTATGATGTCTTCCAGACAGAAGATGGAAAGACGGGATTGCTGATAGGTGATGTAACGGGTAAGGGAATTGAGGCTGCATCGCTGGCAGTTGCAGTGCGCAGTACCATTAGAGCATTTGCATATGAGTTTGGTAACTCAGATCAGACATTGACTCATACAAACGCCGCTACATACACCCAAAGCAGCTTCCAGGAACGCTTTGCCACGGTATTTCTTGCGATACTTGATCCACATACCGGACAGTTTTCCTACGCCAGTGCTGGACACCCGCAGTCCATGGTCATCCGGGCAGATGGCAGAGTGGAACTACTCGACACAGGGCAATACCCAATTGGTATGGATAGCCAGACTGTTTACACATCCTCGGAACTGCATGTGTCATCCGGGGAGACGTTGGTTATGTATACCGATGGCATCAGCGAAGCACACAAGAACTCGGTTATGTACGGAGAAGAGGGAATACAACAGACCCTCGAACAATGCAAAAATTGCAGCCCGGAAGAGACTCTCGACAAAATATTCCAGGCAGCCTTGCAGATCTCCGAAGGCAAACTAATGGACGACGCCGCAGTAATAGTAATCAAACGGGACACATAATTTTAAATTCGTCCCCTTCACCGCCACACGAACAATGCATCTGTATCAGAGCGAAGGGGACAACATACTATCAATTTGGCAATATCTTCATCCCCGAAGCGCCGATGCCGATGCACAAGCTTTATTACATCATTTCTGTTCATTCTTCGCGTCTTTGCGGCTTTGCGTGGGAATATTTTCTTCAATTATCCACGTTCCTCATATATATCAACCTCAAAAAGTGCGCCAATCATGCAATCGCATTGCAAATCGGCCAACATTTCTCTCCGTGTGAGATAAAACTCCCATTGATATTTCCTCAACAAGGCAGTAGAATAACCCCAGTATTCCGGTCCGAGGTGAGATATGCAGTATTGTATCGTTATGCTACTTGTGGCTGTGTTGATAATGAGTGAATTGGCCTCCAGCGAAGCAGCCACAAAGCGTCCCAGGAACTTGATTGGTTATAATGAACTCCGCACCAACCTTTCAGGCGGACGGTTCGCCAACACTTCCACTATGCGGGCATTTGTTGTTCGTGCAGATGGCACTGGACGTAAGGAACTGGCTAAGGAACTTGCTGCAAAGCCCAATACCTGGACTCAGTTCGCTGGCTGGTCTGCAGACGGCAAATCGGCGTTTATCCACATAGGCTGGGAGGACCCGGAGAACGCTGCCTGGGAAGAGGAGCACAAGTCTTTCCGCATGGAACCCGGCAAATGGCTGATAGATTGCTGTCTGGTAAATCTCAAGACTGGTCATGTTACCAATCTGACCGAAGTAGAACGTATCAGCAACTACAACACTGGAGTTTTCCCATGGCCCAAGGATCCAACGCGCTACGGTTTCACAGCCCTGATAAATGGTGAATCCCACCCGTTCAGCATGAAGCTGGATGGCACAGACAAGCGGGATCTCTCCCGTGGCGCCGGATTTACATACGGTTTCAACGCTTCCCCGGATGGAAAACGCATATCCTATCACAAAGACTATCAGATATACCTGGCGGATACCAACGGTGATAACCCGGTAAAAATAGAGACCGGTAACCCGTTCAACTTCGCCCCCACATGGTCTCCTGATGGACAGTGGGTAGTCTTCGTATCCGGAGAACACTACAACTGCCACCCTTACATAGTAAAACGCGATGGTACCGGACTCAAAAAAGTAGCTGATAGAGGAGGGTATATTGGGGTAACTCTCTTCCTGGATGTTCCGGACTATCACGATGGCAGCAGCGACACTCCAGCCTGGTCACAGGGCAGCAAGTGGATATACTACACTGCAAAAGTTGGTGAAGCAATAGAGCTGATGAGGGTCTCATTGGATGGCAAGACAGAGCAACTCAGTCATTCAAAACCAGGTGTCAGCCATTATCACATGAAACCTTCCCCCGATGGGAAATGGCTGCTCTTCGGAGCTACCAGGGACGGAGTCCGCCAGCTATACATATCCAAACCAGACGGCACCGAAGCCCGCCCAATCACCACCCTAAAACCCGGCCACGCAGCAATGTGGGGCTCCTGGCAACCATAGGGGTAAATATTACGGATTAGTTGTAATATCTTTACGTTGGTATGGAAATATTATGGGGAATTTATGTGATGGGTAACGACGTTGAAAATTCTTTTAGACAGATCGCAGAACTCATTTATCAGACTCGTCAAAGGTCATTACAAGTTATTAATACTGCGTTAATCGATCTATATTGGCAGGTTGGTGAATATATTAGTGGTAAGGTAGAATCGGCTGAATGGGGTGCAGGGGTTGTCGACCAACTTGCAAAATATTTGATCCGACAGATGCCTGATTTAAAGGGATTTTCCCGTCCCAACCTCTTTCGTATGCAGCAATTCTATGACACTTATCGCAATGAGGGAAAAGTCTCACCACTGGTGAGACAATTACCCTGGACGCATAACCTTATTATTATGAGTAGATGTAAGCAAATGTTGGAACGTGAGTTTTATCTGCGATTGTGTATCGAGGAGAGATGGAGTAAACGTGAACTTGAACGCCAGTTAAATACCTCATTATTCGAAAGGGTAGCATTGAATCCACCGAATACTACTACAATTCTCAGGGAAGTATATCCTACTGCAGAGCATGTGTTCAAGGATACTTATCTCGTAGACTTTTTGAATCTTCCAGAATCACATTCGGAAGCTGATTTACAGACTGGACTTGTCGCTGATTTGAAACATTTTCTTCTGGAACTCGGTCGTGATTTTTGTTTTGTTGGTGAGGAATATCTTTTACAGGTAGGTGGACGAGATTTTCATCTTGATTTGCTGTTTTACCATCGAGAGTTGAGATGTTTGGTTGGATTTGAACTTAAAATCGATGAGTTTCAACCTGAGTACCTCGGAAAATTGGAGTTTTATCTTGAAGCTCTGGATCGTAATGTAAAGAAGATCCATGAAAACCCATCAATCGGTGTGTTGCTATGTGCCACCAAAGACAGCGAAGTGGTGGAATACGCCTTAAGCCGATCACTTTCACCAGCACTGGTTGCTGAGTATAAAATTCATCTCCCTGACCGAACATTACTTCAGAGGAAGCTAGCTGAGTTTTATGAATTAGAATCTGGAAAAGGAACGTTATAACACCTTATTGCATTCTTGCACTAGTCTCTATCGCTAACCAAAGAGCACAACAGAGAGCAGCCAATGCCAAACTCACAGCATTTAGAAATACCAATAGGTCAGCACCAACTATTCCTCGATGACCATGGCATCGCTAAAATCGAGAACCTTCATCGCACTATGCATCAGCCCGTAAAGAAAGGTGCAGTCATCCAACCTGAAGGCCCCTGGGAGAAGACCATACAGACCCGCAGTGCACCATCCTGGGATCAGCATCAGCAAATCTACAAACTATGGCTGATACCAGGAATGAGACCTGCCAAACCAGGAGATGAATTCCATGGACGCGCCTATGCAGAAAGCAAAGATGGAATCCACTGGACCAAACCTGCCCTGGGGTTACGTGAATATGGAGGTTCAACGGAAAACAACCTGCTGGGTCCGCTAGCTCCTGAGAATGCATTATACGATCCCGATGATATAAATCCTGATAGGTGTTATAAAGGATTCATGGGAGATGACAGGGAGCCGATTGTCAGTCCTGATGGTATTCATTGGACAAAACTGGATGTCCCACCAATCCCTTCAAGTGATGAATCTAACCTGAGCTATGACCGTTTAGCTCGAATATTTATAGGGACTTTTAAAGTCTGCGGGGAGTCAGGTCGTTCACATACCGTCCGGACCAGTAAGGACTTTGAAACCTGGGTAGACACAGGATTTACATTCAGTGCTGATGAATTGGACCAGAAGCTGGGGCGTGAAAACATAGAGCTCTGTTACTCTGATCTCAAACGCTGTCACCCGGTATTCAATATTCCTGCTGATTACAATGTGGATGTATACAACCTGGCTGTCTTCCGCTATGAGAATTACTATATTGGTATGCCATCTATGTTCCACCGAACAGCCAATGTTTCCAAGGACTGGCCTGGTTTTGATGATATGAATTTGCCGGATAACATTATGAAGAATGTCCGCTTATACGGTGACTGGACTGGATTCCACCATGTCCAGCTCATGTGCAGCCGTGACTTAGTGAACTGGACAAGGCTGGGTGAACGCCAACCATTCCTTGACTTGTCCCTGGTAGATGGTAATGCTTACGACACCCAGGTCATAATGCCTCCATCAGATGTAATAGTCAATGGCGATGAACTGCGTTTATACTACACCGGAATCCGCAACTATGCCTATGTCACCTCAGCCAACCAGGATGCAACTGGAGCTGTCTGTCTTGCAACCCTCCGCCGCGATGGATTTGTCTCCCTCGATGTAAAAGAACAGCCAGGAATCTTATGCACAAAGCCATTTATCCTACCCGGCACAAAACTGTACTTAAATCTCAATTCACTAAAAGGCTCATTGACGATACAGGTGCTGGACACTGCAGGAAACATTCTGGCCATCTCAAAAACACTTGAGGGTGATATGATTGCAGGGGAAGTCAGTTGGAAGCGAGGGGATATTGGAAACTCAAAGGGTAAACCTATCTCCTTGCAATTCACTCTGACCAGCGGAAGTCTATACTCATACTGGATAGATAACTAGGTGTATAATATTATCTGGAAATAGATATACAATGTTGCAACTAAGTATATGATGGTTGATATATCTGTATGCGCAAGAAAATAGCTTAAGTGTATAACATTATGCATTCATAGATATACAGAATCAACAGTAAGTATATCAGGTATATCCTGTTAATCCTGTATATCCATGTCATATTGCCCGGTAACTATCTGGTGCAAATATACCCGATAGATTCCAGCCCATCTCGGATCTTTTGGACTTCTGTATCAGGCAGAGGACGGATTGGTCTGCGCATATGCGGAGAGGAAAACTTGCCCAGCAGCCAGCGTGCCACTTTCATCCTCTGGTGGGCGCTGCCGGATGGTTCTCCGAATCCATAGATGATCCTTGCCAGTATGTCCTCTGTCTTCTGAGCTTTGCGTGCTCCCGGTAGATCCCCATCCAGTGCCGCATGGGTCAGTTCGATGATCAATTCCGGAGCAAATCCAGCAAAGCCTACCAAAGCACCATCAGCTCCTTCAAGAAGTGTAGGCAGCAAAAATTCATCGTGGCAGGTGATTATTGAGATATGTGGAGCAGCCTCTTTGATAGTCTCATAGTCATATCGCCACCGGGCCATATCCCGCGTGCCCATCTTAATGCACACAACCTGAGGTATCTTGACCAGTTCCAGCATCTCTTTCAGAGTATATCCAGCCTTTGTCCATGCCGGATACTGATGCACGACAATAGGAATATCAGCTTCAGCCACATCCTGAAAGAACCCGACTGCCGTCTGAGATGTTCTGCCAAATCTGAGCCACTCGTGCGGAGGCATCAACAAAATCCCATCAGCCCCAGCTTCCTTCGCAGCCAGTGCATCATCGATTGCTTCCAGACTACCCTCAGCGGCAACCCCTGATATAACCTTACAGCGACCCTTGACTGTCTCCGCAAGTATACGGGTCACCTGAGGGCGTTCTGCATGCCGCAGCGCCATTATTTCACCGGTGTGGCCATTGCACGTCAGCCCCTTAACACCGGGAACCGACGCCAGTTCATCTATATATGTTTTAAGTCCCTCAACATCAATAGACTCATCAGCATTAAACGGACAAAGTGTAGCAGGGAAAACCCCTCCCCAAGGATGATCTTTCCAGTTCATATGTATTCGCTCCTCTATTACGAAGTAAATGTTTCGGGTTCCATCCCAACAATTCCCCCTTGGAGGAGGGGGTTAGGGGGATTGATTCCCTTCTGCAAAACCAAAAATCGAAGCGCCAACCCAATTCCCCCTTTGAAGGGGGAATTGAGCGTCTCTGCATTCCCTTCCTGAAGCCTGAAGTCTAAAGTCTATAGCCTAACTAGGGTCGCGGATAGCTTATTGAAAGCATCGCCTCAACATCCAACGGATCTACCCCATATTTCTTTCTCAAGGTTTCTCGTGTGATCGCATCAGACTCTAAATCCCCTTCGACAGGTAGCTTAATCCGCTTGCCTTCATTAAGCGCAGATTCACGTGCACCTATTTCCATCATCTCAGACATCAGCGCATCTTCATCAGTGAACTCGCTCTCCTGCAGCCCACGGATTGCCAATGCAAAGTCTATTATATGTCCCATCACCGGAACTCCATACCAACCCCGACCCGCAACAGCTCCGACCTTACTGGCACTGGAGATAGGATTCTTATATTCAATCCTGCCGGTAGGGGTATCCGCATAACATCCAGTCCAGAATTCATTTTCGTATTCATATATAACCGGGGTGATCTCGTCTGTATATCCACCACCGAAGAATTTTCCCGATGCTTCCTGCGCTGGAGCAAGCTTGCTCTCAGAACAGCGGCGCAGCTCGGTCTGTTCTTCACCCCAACTGGCCTTTGGTGCATAATGGACCAGTGTGCCTGTCTCCCCGTGCCATTCTGTATAACCAGGCCTTGCATGCCTGCCCAGATGTCCCTTGACATGCCCGGAACCAATGTCGGTCACCAGGAAATCTCCAGGAAAGCCAAAGAACCGTGCATTAAGTTTCTCTTCAGTATGGTAGCGCTGAGGAGCAGAATAGAATGCTGGATGAGGCATAACATGTTCAATGCACTGGACCCACTGCGGATGACACTTTGCAAACGCCAGCCAGCGGGAGTTGTTGTGATAACCTGTGTGATCAGCATAGCTGATAATCCGCCCGATTCGTCCCAGGTAGTTGCAGTCCCTGACAACCTGAGAGAACCTGTCTACAGGGAATCTGAAGAAGTTCTCCGCGACCCTTGTCAGCACGTGGTTTTCCCGCGCTTTTGTAATCATATCTTTTGACTGGCACACCATACTTGTCCAAGTCGTCTCTACCATGTTGTGGATTCCATTTGAAGAAAGAAAAACCGAGATCGAATGATGAGACTCCACCGGAGTTACAACAATCGCTGCCTCCATGGGAGAATCCTTGACCATCTGCCTGATATCATAGTAAGCAGTTACACCCAGCGCCTCTGCCATTGCGTCGGCATTCTCCTTAACCGGATCGCACACTGCCACTACTTCAATCCAGGGAGTAAGCCCCGGAAACACAGCCTTGTAAACCAGCTTCGAGCGTTCACCAGTTCCAATAAGCGCAATCTTAACCGGATCCTTCGGAATCTGAAGTATATTATCCATATCGTATCCTCCTTTGAGTTCGGTGTAAATATGTCGTTCTTCAAATGTGTCATCTTTCATATGTGTCATCCTGAGGAACGAAGGATCTGCTTTTAAGTCTTAGCCTTATATTTGGAAAAGCAGATTCTTCATTGCATTCAGAATGATATTTTACCTATTCTTTCTCCAAAGCTTTCCCCACAGCCAACCGATTGCTCTCAATTGCTTGACTGCTGCTATAAGCCCCTCGCTCAATCCGCCGTATGTTAGCCAGCAGTGGACTATTCGGCTGCTTCTTTGCAAGCAAGGCTAAATAGTCATAATCATCCACCCCATCCCTAAACCTGGCAAGTCTAATCGAAGGTAGCACTTCGTCTTTGCCGGGATAAACTATCGCTGGAGCTCCGGGACCGCTGCTGTCATCCGGACAGACCCAGACCATTGGGTCCTGAGTGAGAGGACGTTCATCCCGGATAATACCCCACTGCGCAGCACCGTAGTTCAGGTATCCTTCAACGCCACGTACCCAGCACTGCCACCCGGTCGCACGAATTTCAGAAGGGTCTGCATCGATACACACGCTGGGATAATCCGCTGCAACCTGATACTCCCAGATCATCTTGACTGACCTTACGTTGCCGCGCGGTCTGGTAGACTCAAGAGGCATTCCTGGTTGTAAAAATTCAATCTCACGCACACCTGCAGTCATCGGGTCCGGTGGGGGCAGTGGTTGAATATCAGTTGCTATGAACGTCCTCACACCCTTAGTCCAAACCAGGCGGATAGATTTATAGATACCAGTTTCAAATAACCAGTTATATACTACATCGCCAGGATACAATTGAAGTTTTTTGAAGTTTATACCATCAACAGAACCCTCGCAAGTCCAGGCAGCATCCTGATTCTTTATATCAAAAGGCTCAATACGGATTCCGTTCAGCTCTTCGGGTTTGTCGAAATCGAACCTTAGCCACTGTGGATCAACTTCTGTAGGTGCAACCTTGGGGATCCACTTAGTGTAATCACATCCATCATAAGCATCAGTCGGATCGTAATTATAGAAAGCCGGACCACCCCAGCCGCCGGTGGAACTCGCTGTAACCTGAGCAGCAAAGTTCTTCTGCCCATACAGCGAAATTCCATCCCGCAGCATCTGGTAGGTTTTCTCATCGTAGAAATGCTGGTGCGGGGAGGGGACATCAAACCATTCCTGCAGGATTGGATGTATACCCAATACGCTATTCAAGTGGATTCGAGGTTCAACAGCGCGGAATAACTTGACCAAGGGCAGGAAATTAGCTTTCCAGCTCTCCCGGTCCATATCTTCGTCCCGGATTCCCAGATAGGCCTTATTTAATGCTCCTTGCTTCTGGAGCCAGTCAGCTAATGGAGTGAGATAAGCCTTGGCCCTTGCTTCCGGAGTATTTTGCGGCGCTTCATTAATTGTCAGACTCTTGCCAGTTACCCGGTCAATCACGCTGCCATAAGCAATCGCCGCATCTCCCCATACTCCCTGGGTTCCCGGGCCTATGTTCAGAGTTCTGAACCCGCTCTTCAAAGCCAGTTCCAACCGCTTGCGCATCCTGCTCCAGTCAGCAGTGATACTTCCATCTGCTTCACGGTACCACACTACATCATTAGGTTGAGCAACGCTTGTAGATACCCGGTAAGCCCCAAACATCCGGATCGCATTATCAAAAATAGCCGGTTCCTTATCAGCATTATATATACTGCTGAACTCGCTCCAGTAGCTGGTGTGCAACGTTGGCGATGCAGGCAGTGTAAAATCACTGACATGCAGTTTTATTGGAATACTTACATTAGTTGTGCCGGAGACTACACGAATCGAACCTGTGTATTCGCCTGCCGAAGCATTTGTTGGAGTATTAACCGTTACCCACAAGCTCCTTGCCTGGCCTGCAGGACAGACGAATGGACGCAGCTTTAACAGTGGATCCGGCCACAGACCCAGTTTTTGTATACCACGCCAGGACAGTTTCTCTACATTTGTGTATCCAACTAATCTTACTTCAACACAATCAGCCTTAATGGTTCCGCTGCCACTGGTTTTACGTAGATCTGATACCAAAACGCGCTCCACAGGCAACGGTTCCGGTCCTGCAGAAATAACAATCTGAGCGCTTTCAGACTCCCGCCGGGCAGCAGTCAGTGATATAGTTGGTTTCATCTGGTCCGCAGCAGGCGGTTCTCCAGGGAATATATCCACCATAGGTGACACAACCCCGATCCGGCGTTGTGCGTTCTTATTACCCAAGGGTTTTAGAAGAGATTCCAGTTTGGCGAACTTTTCCTTATTAGCTTTAATCAGTTGCTGAGTGCGCTTTTCCTCGATACGCTTGCGGGCAGCAGCCACATCGGCTGTATCCATTTTTTGCATGCGACCACCGATTGTGAATGAGAGCTTCTTAAATACCACACTCCCGGCAAACGTATTTGGATCGGTCCCGCCCTGCCTAAGTCGAATCCAGATGCGGTTGATATCAGACACATTGATATCCAGGGTACCGGAGAACTCTTTTACTTGCCCGCCATAACTGGTTTCTGCGATTGAATTGAAGTCGATACCGTCCAGAGAGTATTCCAAATAGGCCTGTCGGGTGACACCGTCTGTATGGTTGGCTACCAGAGCCTGAGCCTGTATCGAATTCACCGGAACTGGGAATTCAACTTGAAATGTAATGAAATGCCCATACAAACCGTTCATCCACTTTGTCTCAGGAGTAGGCCAGTTCTTCCAACGCATATCAGTCTGGGGAGCATCCAGCTTCAACCATTCAGCTGGATCCTGCTGCAGGTCCCGCTCATATGTAAAACTCCAGACACCCTTAACATATTTCTTGATCTTCAAATCACTCCGCGGTTGCCCGTTCATTACAACGACGCTTGGAATCGTCGCAGCCAATGCCGAGACACACCAGACTGTTGCTATTATCATCACAAACACTGCTATAAGGAACTTCAGTTTATTCAAAATGATTGTTCTCCTGGCAACACAGCTTCGTATACCTGGCTGAACCCGGTCCGGTCGGATGTATAGACTACACGTTTTCCATCCGGGCTGAATGAAGGGTGAGGGTGGGTGTGCTGAGGTGCATATACAATCCACTTGCCCTGTTTATAATCATCATCATCGTAAGGGCAGTGATCTGTGTGCCAGTGCGCACCTAGATTCCATGCCTCCGGATAACACAGTGTGCGGGGTGGAATTTCCATATTGTGTGGGTCAAACAACTGCAGCCCTATATCCGGGTAAGTCGTGTCTGCTACTATTACTGTTCCCTGTCTGTTGCTGTTCGCATGCCATGCATTGAATGTGCAGACCCGACGCACTGCCCCTGTATCCACGTTTACTGCCAGCATTCCCTTCGGCCAGTTGACCACCGTAAGTTCGCGAGTTCCCGGCAGCCAGGCTTCGTGCACAACCCACTGCTTTGTAATAGCATTTCTCTCATAAACCAGCCTGTTTCCGGTGCCATCACGGTTAATCACCCACATCCGGTTGTGATAAGGTCCAGCATAATGCAGAATAGAGGAATCATTTGGATGAAATTCCGGGTGACCGATCGAATCCCGCTCAAGTATAACTTCAGACTCACCATTTTCGGTATTCACGATTACCAGCCTGGTAATCTCCCCGATTTTTACCGGTACCGCCCACCACTTATTGTCATAAGATAATGCTGTAGTCCCCATCGCAGCACCGACCATGCCTTTTTCGGACATTTCAGCTGATCCAAAATTGACCAGCTCCTGTTCTTCCAGGCTTTCGACATTCACGCGCCATGCACCGGCTGAAGCCGTATAATAGACCCATTTACCATCTCTGGATGGAGATACCGACCACTCGCTGATGTCCGGCCTGTCCGTCAGTTGCAATAAGTGTCCGCCGTGTCCGACTTCACAATATATTTGAGGTGTATCTGTCCTGTATGATACAAAGAACAGGAAGTCCATCTGGTCATCATATGCCGGTATTAGGAAGAACGGGTGGTGGTTGATCGACTGATGATCCGTTATCTGCCTTATCGACGCTCCTGTCCGCACATCTTGGAAACTCTTCGATTCAGATGGATAGCTGGTTCCCTTACTCATTTCTTCACCTCACGCACCGAATCACGCACAACAAGCCTTGGTAGAAGTGATATGGACATGTCCGGACACGCTTCCGGATTTTCAGCTCTCCACACCAAATGGTCGACACCGTACTCGCCAGTCTCCTCAGCCCGGATATCAATTGTAGTCAACGACGGATACAATCCCGAGCAGAACAGCTCCTCGTTGTTGCAGGAGATGATACTTATATCTTCTCCAATTCTGATCCCACGGGATGCCATCACCCGGTAAAGCAGCACCGCCACGCTGTCCACTGGCACAAACACAGCAGTAGGAGGAGTATTTGAGGAGAGCATTTCATCCAGCAGCACATCAACTTCATTAGCCTGGCTGGTCGGTATAATCGGAAAATGCAGCGCCCGTTCCTTCCCGATGCAGGTGATAACATTTACGCCAGCCTGTTCAGCATGCCAGGTAAACGAAGCCTGTCTTTCATGGAAGACTGTATGTCCGGGTTTGGGGTTGAGGAATGCTACAGTCCGGTGCCCACGCTCGATCAAATGATCAGCTGCAAGCCTGCCAACCTCGAAGTTGTCGCTTTTACAGACATCACCAACGCAGCCGTTGGGCCTGCCGGTCAGCCAGACATGTGGGATCTTTTGGATAGCATCAATTGCAGCAGCCCGCCACTGAGATGCCGTTCCTTCAAGAGCCGATTTAACCAGCACAGCATCAACCGTGCGGTCCTCCAGAACATTCGGGATATCATTTGGGTCAGGAACATCACAAAGTGTGACACTTAATCCATACTCCTCCGCCCGTTGGTTTACACCTTGCAGAAGTGTAGCAATCACAGGCAGACTGATCAACGAACGGTCCATCCCCAGCGTAATCAAGCCAATCCGCTTCAACCTGCTCTGCTTGATAGTCCCACCATTATTCGACTGCCGGGGATGCCTGTACCCGATCTCCTCAGCCGCAGCCATCACCCGTTGTTCCAGTTCTGCACCGATCTTGGGATGCCCGTTAAACACCCGAGAAACCGACCCAACCGAAACCCCCGCTATTCGAGCCACATCTCTAATACTTGCCATAACGACAGTGTAACACGTTCAATGAACATGCGTCAATACGTTCAATGAACATGTTTTGAAAATTGTGATGCAGGCTTCCATCCTGCCTTTAAGTGGAACCAAGAAACAGCTTCCAGGAGATCACAGTAACTAAAAGCCCATTCCGGTAAATCCTGTGAATCTTGTTAATCCTGTCAAATATCCCTTCCGAATAGGCTACGGACTCAGGACTTCAATCAATCCCAAAGCTGTTTCTCTTTTATCTGCTGGGACTATAGGTTTATCGGGGGAGGATAGGCGTTTGCCGGTGTCGCTGGATTCGGTTACTGTCATTCTAATTGCTGAGGTTTTCACTGGTTTGAACTTGTGGGTTAAAAGGACTGCACCTGAACTGCTCTTGTTCGTTTTTGCAGTCAAATCTACCTTGGTCGGAGGAATCAATTCTACCCAGGTTCCGTTGTTATCATATTCTATGTGGTACCCGGTTGGCACTCGCTCACCGCTGGGCATGGTTGTAGCCCCCGGGTCACCACCATTTATGCGGATTTCACTTATGCTGCAAGCCTTCGGCCACTGTATTTCAATCCAACCAGGCATTGTAGCAAGGTCCACAGTGTTTGTAGTCAGATACTGGTCATACAGGACAGAACTTGCCGGTCTGCTTGCTGGAGATGATGTCACGATGGCACCGGTAGACGCCACTGCTATATTACGCGGAGCCTTCGCATTCGTAGTCTTTGGAGGCACTGTTGCAGGATCGAACTTGTTCCTGATGTCTGAGTTAGAAGGTGAATTGCTGATAGTCCGGTCTTTATTGAGGCCCTTATAGTTCAATCGCCACTTAACAAGGCCAATATCACGTGGAGTGTTTCCAGGGCTAGCTGGTGTGCTCCGGAAACCTGTCCCGAATGTCGTCAGCAGTGAACCGTCCAGAAGCAGCACAGTAGAAGTAGCCTGGCTGCTTGGCCACCATGCCGAATCTCCGGTCCTCTTACCTGCCCATGTAGCCAGAATATATTTGTGGTCCAGGTCCCATGTCTTGCCATTGTCCCGGCTGACTATTGCTTCGATCCCGAACTGTGGGAATCCATCCGCTGTATCTATATAACCCTTGCGCACCACATAAGTCATAACGATATCGCCATTAGGCATCACTACCATACTTGCATGGTGTCTTCCCCAGTCATAGAGCATTTTGGGTTTTGACCAGGTTTGTCCATTGTTTTTAGAGATAGTAATCCCAAGACCTTCATAATGGTCAAGAGACTCTCCAGGGAAATATGCAGGAATATCCGTCCTGCAGGCACCTATCAAATCACCATTTTTTGCCCTTGCCAGTGCTACTTCATTCACTCCCAACCACTCAGGTACCTTCGCCGGCTGGATCCAGGTTATGCCTTCATCTTTACTGAATAGAATGAACCCCTGAGAATAAGGACCAGCTCCGCCATGGGCAAGGGATGGATTTTCCACTCCGTATCCGGTCAACGTAAGCTGTTTCACTTTGCCGGTTACAATATCACGTTCTACCAGCATTGGGTCCCAGCCATATACACCTCTGTCTTCATAGGAAAGTGGAATTGATAAGATTATAGGCCAGGTCTCTCCATAGTCTTCACTCATAATCCCGCTGCCGGTTAACACTTTTCCATTGCCCAGATATGCCAGCCCAACCTGCATAGGGACATTCGAATTGCCCTGTTCATCAACCCCCATGGGTTTAGGTTCACTCCAGGTAGCCCCGTTATCTGAACTGGTCATCAATACTGCCTTGTGTGGACCGCCATGCCCTGCAAGCATCAATATCCTGTTCTTTTCAGGCATCCTGACAATATAAGGGACAGCGAAGATCTCGTTATACTTCTGGGTAACTATCTGAAACTTCCCCGGCAGTCTAATCCGCGCAGCCTTGCCATTAGTCTGCTGAACAACGTGTGCATTCCACTCCGCAGAACAGACCGATGCCATTGATATGGTTATAATGCAAGTAAAAATGATGATACATAACCTGTTCATTTTCCACCTCGTGATTGTCATCCTACCAACTGTCATCCCACAAATTGTCATCCTGAGGAACGAAGGATCTGCTTTTCACAAACCAAATGCAAACAGCAGATCCTTCGTTCCTCAGGATGACAGTTCAATTCCCTCTCATATAAATCTTGTGAATCTTGTTAATCCTGTCAAAAAACAAAACCACAACCTACTTCGGATCAAACACATTACGAAGATCAGACTCAGCCGGAGCGTTCGTTATGGTCCGCACTTTGTTCAATCCCTTGGAATTCAATCTCCACTGCACCAGTCCGACATCCCTTGGTGTAGGCTGTCCTGGCACAACAGGATTTGGATTCACTCGATATCCGTTTCCATATGCCGTAAGTATTGCGCCATCAGGTAACAGAACAGAAGCAGAAGAAAACGGCCCGGACCACCATGAACTTGGACCGAGCACAGTACCTTTCCATACAGCCAAAAAATAGCGGTGGTCCAAATCCCATGTCTGCCCGTTGTCGTGACTGACTACTGCCTCCAGACCGAACTGAGGATATCCATCAGGCGTATCGATATAACCTTTGCGCACAACATAACTCATAACCAGATCACCGTCAGGCACTAGCACAATGCTCACGTGGTGCCTGCCCCAGTTGTACAGCTTCTTAACTTTTGACCATGTAATTCCGTTGTCTTTCGATATCGATATTCCAAGACCTTCATAATGGTCGATATCATTATGATACCGCTCCGGCACAACTGTCCTGCAGGCCGCAATCAAGTCTCTATTCTTTGCACGTGCAATATAAACCTCATTGACTCCGTCCCATTCAGGCACTTTTACTGCTTCGCCCCACGTCCGCCCTTCATCAATACTGGACCGCATAAAAGCCTGCGCTGCACCACCTGATTCAGTGTCTCCTGCACAAGTGTAGCCAGTTTCTATCAAGCGGACCACTTTGCCCGTCTTTAGGTCCTTATCCACAAACGCAGGGTCCCAACTGCCCCAGAGTCTCATTGTTGATGGAGTCTCAACTTTAACCGGGTTCTTCCAGGTCTCGCCATAATCCCAGCTGAACCAACGTGCCCCACCGGCATACAGCATAATCTTTCCATTTCCCAGATACGTAAGTCCGATCCCCATACCAGTATCCGGATTACCATCTACACCGACATGCACAAATCTCGGCTGGCTCCAGGTCTTACCATGGTCACTGCTGGTTACTGTGACTGCCTGGTGTGGATAACCGACACCTGCAAGCATCAGCAGGCGATCTTTCTCCGGCATATACACCATATAAGGCACAGTGAATACCCCATCCTGCCTGTCCGACATCATCTGGAACATGCCTTTTAACCTCAGAGAATCCGATGGCCCATTGAGTTGCCTGAGAACATACGATTTCCATTGTTCACAGCAGGATGAACTCACCGAAACAGTCAGTATAAATAGGATTGCATAGAAAAATAGTTTGTGCATTTTTATTCCTTTATCATTAATCAATATGGCTGCAAGATACAGAAGTGGATACAAGTTAATAACGCGTGTTAGTATGAATAGTGAGATATTTTACCTCGTATTGCCGGAAAGCTGCAATATATGACTCCGGATTCTTGATATGTCTACCTGATGGCAGTTATCCGAGGTAGCACAATGTAACGACAATATGCTTCATGAATTGCATGTATCACTAACGTAATAACTCATAATGTAGTAGTTAAGTAGAATATTAGGTGCAAAAGCCTCCTGGATATAGCCGCCAGTTAGTTTATCCCAGGCGATCAAATGAAAGGGGGAAATATGATGTAAGATATCTCAATTCCGCTTATCATTGTGATTGTTGTGTGATAGTAGCTGTTGTATTAGGTTGCTACACTATGTCGACTAAGGCTAAAATGCTGCTCCATTATCGCTGGAGGAATCAAAAGCCTTAATGAAAAATGGGTCAAGAAATCAAACAACAAAGCGCTCTTATGGTGCCGTTACCCTCATCAAAGAATGGACTCTAGGCTGATTATTACGTATTTTTACACACAGCTTTGCCATTGTTTCATGTTTGCTGGAAAAGGATCATTATGGTGCATATAACTTAAAAACTGGCTCCTGCTTATAAAGCAAGAGCCAGTTTCCTAATAATGATTTATTGGAATCTCAAAATTGTTTGCAATTATTTATTTGCAATCAGATGATAGTATTGGAGTGTTCTCTCTTTCATCCATTTAACATGTCCATCTACCCAAAGCATATTAGCGCCGCCACTGTGCCTGTTTGCTATCCACTGCCAGGAATCCGGCCAGGTTATCGAATCGGACGGTGCATCTCCATATGGTGCACCGGTATAATAACCAAATGATGCTCCACCAGAACCAAAGACATCATGTGAACCAGCATCAGCTAAAACGACTGTTTCAGCAGGTTTTGTTATACCAGCTTCCTTGGTTGGACTGGTGCAACCACATCCATTTAAGGAAACGTTATAGTTGTAACTGCGATCGGTCGAAATTCTGCATTCGTTGGTGACAAGGCCACTTGGACATTGGACAATCTGGGAATTTTTCATATAGGGTTCTACCAAGTTGATCCAGAACGCCACTGCAACACCGCATCCGTTTAAAACATAATCCTTCCCTACTGTCTTTCCGGCTGTGTCGACAGGCTGGATTCTGTGGTTAGGTAGGCACTCGTTCCAGTCCACTGAATATTGGGAGAAAGCCAACCCTATTTGTTTCAGGTTGCTGGAGCAGGATGACTGTCTGGCCTTTTCCCTTGCTTTTGCAAATACAGGGAAGAGGATAGCGGCTAGTATAGCTATAATAGCTATAACAACCAAAAGTTCAATTAATGTGAAACCTTTTCTTTTCATGTTGTTTTCCCTCGTTTCTTTGGATTTATTTTTCATCATTTCGGAAAAACAGTAGATATTTCCTCTTACAGTCCGTACTATAGCATGTTTTGGGATATTATGTTATATCTGAACAGAAAAAAATCAGAAAAAGTTTTAGGCTGTAAGGATAGGGTTCCTAAAAGTGTAAAATACAGAATTGTAGATGCAATGCAGTCGGAAAATGTCCGTTATATTTAGTTATATGAACCATTATTAAGGTTGCTTGTGATGTTTATATGGCCAGCACATCTGCCGGATTACTCACCAGAATGCAGTTAATGGCCGTATCTGATACTCCGCTCTCCTTCAGCCGTGGCACAAAACTCTGGATAACATAGTCATACCCTCTGCCACCATTAGCATGGTAGAACGTCCTCCTGCACAGGTCAGATGAGAGTAACAATCGATCTGCATAACCTCTCTCAATAAGTGCCAGTATGCAAGCGATCTTGTGCTTCTCAGAGCTGAACTCCTGCCAGCCAATGGTATCGAATGACAGATAACACCCGATATCCAGCAGCGACAAATGATATGCAAGATCAATCTGAATGTCCTCATGCCAGACGATATCCGCATGGCTGACGATTATCCTCTCCGGTGCCACTCCTTCCTCCCGAAGTATCCGCACCTGGTCTGGTGCCGGACGGTTTAATGCCGAGTGGAGGACAATAGCAAGACCGGTTTCCAGTTGTGTCAGTGCTGAAGCGCGTAGAACGGTCTCCTCTGCGGGACTTGCTGTGCTGTTCTTTGATCCAAGTTCCCCGATAACCCCAGGCCTGATCCCTGTTTCACCGATCCCATTCACCGCTTCATCGATCATAAATCTCGCTAATGATTCCTTGTCAGCATCCCAAAAGCTGGATGGATAGATATCCTCACAGTAGAGTCCGGTTGTAGTAATTATATTAACTCCGGTTGCTTCAGACACTTCTTTGAGAGCCTCCGGATTCCTCCCGATATCAACTGTTGTCACATCAACCAGAGAGCTCCCACCGGCGTCCCTGAATGCTTTAACTTCCTCAATAGCCAGATTTACATCCGTCAACCGGTTGTTCTCATTCCCGGAATGCAGGCTGATGTCACAAATCACATGCTCATGAGGCATAGTGACACCAAGTTCATCCGCAGCTATCTCACCCAGCACAGTTACAATCTTTTTCAACTAAGTCTCTTTCCAGTCAGAATTCTGCTTCCTATTTTAATCTCACGCAAAGCCGCTAAGTCGCAAAGAATGATCTAGCAGCATTTTTCAGATTAATCCACAAAGCATATAAAAATCAGTATATCTTTCCCTTCTTAGCGTCTTTGCGGCTTTGCGTGATAATTAAACCAGCTTCCGCAGCATTCAACCTAAATCCGAAGTTGCAGGAAAGCGAAAAGTTCTAAAGAGATATTCTGGCCCATCGGATGTCCGAAATCCCATCAACAGTGCACCAGAAGCAGGCCATAACATCTCCATTTATAAGCTGGATTGCATTCGGTTTGCCGAAACTGAATTCCGTCAGAGAAGCAGCGATAGTTTTGTCTCCCGAGACCTTCGCAGCATCCGCGTGAGCAATTGGATCCCATATCCTTACCTGGTTATCAAAATCCCAAGTCTCGCCACTATCCTCCGAAAGAATTCCCATTATCCCCGGACATTCCCCAAAACGCAGGTTATAAACAAGTAGCAACCGCCCATCACTCAGATACAAGGGGCAGACCACCTGCCCCGGAATCCCAGTTGACTTTGGCTTAGACCATGTTTTCCCGGCATCTTCAGAATAAACTGCATGGAGTGGCAGGTCTTTGTTCTCCCGGAAGTTATTCGTCCAGAATATCGAAAATAGACTGAACCCGTTGAGTGCAGTCATCCTTTGATCGGAATAATAGATACCCTCATCAAGCCCATTGGCCACAGTAGTCATCTCTCCCCAGGTCTTTCCAAAGTCGCGAGAGAATAACGCCATCGCACGCATAGGGGCAGGCTGGGGATCATCATACAGTTTCCATGTTTCAAATGAAAGCACCAGGCTTCTGTCAGGCAACTCCACAACTCTACCTGTAAAGTTGCCGACAATCCCCTCCGGTAAAGGCACTATCTGTGGAGGTGACCATGTATGCCCCAGGTCAGTAGAACGGAAGAGTATGATATCGCAGGGAAGATAGCCATCGGTCGCAGGGTTATAATATGGTTTATCCGGATCAGAGCGGTCCCAGCGTGTAGTGCTGATCATGATTGTCCCATCTGAGAGCCTTGTAATATTGTCCGCTCGATAACTGTATAGCCGGTCATCTCCTGACAAATCATAGACCAGCCCTTCATCCTGCCACGTTTTACCACCGTCAATAGAGCGCAACTGCATCATCCTGCCATCAGCACTCTGGGTATCAGGTGTGCGCCAGTAGACGCATATAAACTCCAATTCCGACAACTGCAGGATATCCGGATAGTAAGCATGAATAGCTTCCTTCTCCGGAAATGGATTGCGATACAGTATCCCCTGATCAATGACTTTCATCTAATACTCCTCCTGGAAACAACTTGTCGAAAGTCTAGCAGACTACATACCTTGAGTCAATTCTTCGGAGACAGGCTTTAGGCGTCAGACTTTAGGCTTCAGGAATGACTTACATATGCATCGGTATCAGAGCGGAGGGATAAAACTCATTAGCTTTCCACAACCTACCGCCCCGTAGCGCCGATGCCGATGCACCAGCTATGTCGAAGAACCAACAGAGTGGCTGGAATTTGTCATCCTGAGGAACGAAGGATCTGCTTTTTCCGGATGGAAAGCAGATCCTTCGTTCCTCAGGATGACAATGTTACCACATTACTAAACTCCTACCCTTTTGACGAATACCCTACAGGTAGCTTACAATGCCTTAACCAGGAAATATTGAATTGTATCGTGAGGCCTAAATGAAGATATTCATTCTTATGCTCATAATGGCGCTATCCGTGCTGTTGCAAATGCCAGTCAATGCAGCAGAT
Source organism: Abditibacteriota bacterium (assembly GCA_942493375.1). Taxonomy (GTDB): domain Bacteria; phylum Armatimonadota; class UBA5829; order UBA5829; family UBA5829. Next base: position 4,790,663 of record OW818698.1, read on the forward strand.
GGTCGCAGAGAACTTCGGCTCACGGACTTCCTGGCAACACAACCTGCCGGTACGGTCTCTGATTCCAGTGAACCAGGCAAGTGGGAACTGCGCAGCGCTCCCTTCGGCAGGATCCTGTATGCAGACAGTTCCTATGAACTTCCGGAGCTGACTTACCCGCTGGATCTCAAAGGTGTATACGATATCTATGTTGGATTAGTGGAAGCTCCATATTCACTCGATACCTCCGAATGGCAGGGGATTCATCTCAAACTGACCTCTGATACCTGGTACACGCAGGTCTGTGGAGGACGGACCGGACTGGGCAGAGATTGGAAAAATGCCCAGCTGGACGACATCTATTGGAAACGTGCTGATATGACCGGACAGAATATTATCATCAACCAACCATTCGGCAGATTCTTCCGGCCAGCAGGTGGGATTGCATATCTGCGCTTAGTGCCGGTATCCGATAACAAGATCAAATCCGACCAGGCATTGCGAGAGAAAAAACTTTCAACAGGCAAGAAAAGCGTCGCGGGGATGGCAGATTTCTGGAGCCTGGTTTTCGTAACCGGAGAGACTGATCAAAAAGTAACCAAACGCCTGGTAGACAACTACAAAACCGCCGGTCTTGATACGCTCTATTTCCAGATAAATGCAGATGCAGTTGTGCATTACCCGAGTAAAGTTGCCCAGATGTTTGGATTCAAATCGAGTGGAGAACCCCGGGAACAGGCCTCAGCTTTTGAGAAGCTGCTGGATGATCATGACCCTCTTAAGGTCGCCAGTGAATACGCCAGAGTAAAGGGAATCACGTTTATGCCCTGGTTCAGAGTAACCAACGAACAGCACCTGGACAACGAATCTCTGGAATACGTTAAAAATTTCAAAGCTGAGCAAATACGCGGGGCCGATGGTCAGCTGGAACGCTGGCCAAGTCTTGCCTATCCTCAGATACGTGAATATAAACTGGCTATCATCCGGGAGATACTTACTAATTATAAGGTCGATGGAATCCTACTCGATTTCCAGCGCACAATGCCGGTTATAGGCTACGAAGAACCGATCGTTAAAACATATCTGGAAAAATACAAAGTCGATGTAATGGCTGTACCTTCGGAGCGTTCCAGTATGCGTTGGAAGAGGTTCCGTGCAGCATATGTAACCGAGTTCGTAAAGGGAGTCAGAAGCCTGTTGGATGAAGCCGGTAAAAAACAAGGCGTAAGGTTAAAGCTGGCAGTCCGTGTAACCCCAAGAGACAACCTCTGGAAGGGTCTGGACGTCGAATACTGGGTCCGCAAAGGAATGGTAGATATACTGATTCCATCCAATTACACCTGGTTCGACCCGGCTATGCCCCTTACTCCTTTTATAAAGATGGTTAAAGGCACAAAATGCAAGGTCTGCCCGGCGATCAATCCATTCTTTGCTGGAGGTGACGATGATGCCGAACACCACCCCAACAAAGCCGCCAAAGAAGTAGCAGAGATCATAATCAAGCGCTGCAGCCAGGGGGCTTCAAATGAGGAATATATGAAAGCAGCCCTTGATGACTATGCTCAAGGAGCAGATGGAGTAGTATTCTACGAAGCAGAGACAATGACCCACATCCCGCCTCTATTCCCCGGACGTGATGGACTGCTGCCAATGTTCCAATCACTCGCAAACCCGTACAAGGCTGCACTCTATTACAAAACATTAACAGGCAGAGAATTGTAATTACCAACACATATTTTGGCGCATTTGGAGACAATCATTATGAAAATAGCACGCATATCTCCGTTAACCTATACCCCCGGTGAACTTGAGTATTTCTCATTCATCCGGACTGGTTCCGGGGCGGATTATCACCAGAATCCCACATTCTATCTCTATCCAAATGGCGACCTGATGATGTACTGGTTTGCGTACGACTTCGATGAGTGCTCCAACAATTGCGTATTGCTTTATTCAATTTCGAAAGATTCCGGCATAACATGGTCTGATCCGCAGGTGTATATGGCTGATTATCCCGGAGGAGTTCCGTGCATTCGAATGCTAAGCCTGAAAGACACCTGCAAGGTTCTCATGTTCCAGATTCAAACTATTATGGATGAACTGGAAATAGATGATGAACGCCGCGTTGCTACAGCGGGAAGTGATTATTTCAAAAGCCGAACGAGGGTATTTCTGCGCCGTTCCACCGATGCCGGCAGGTCGTTCGATCACGGCGTCGAAGTTCCATATCTGGAAATCTCCGGTGGCAAGACTCTCCCTGGAGTTGGATTTTACGGTGCCATAGATGAGTTGATCCAACTGCAGAACGGCCGGGTACTAGCATCTTTCATGTATCTGGATCCAGATCGCTGCGATACAGCAAAACAATATCAGCACTACGAAGCTGCCTGCCTTCTGTCGGACGATGGTGGCGAGTCCTGGAAACGAAGCAATGGCCAGATAACTGTCGATACTCCCCGTGGAGTAATGGAAACCCAGATCGTTGAAACCGCACCAAACAATCTGTTCTGCCTGTTCCGGACCAAGGGAGGCTATCTATATGAGACCAGATCAGAAGATGGTGGAGATACCTGGAGTGAGTCCAAACCATCGCCTCTACCAGCCCCGGAATCAATGGCAAGGATGATCAAACTCAAAAGTGGAAATCTGCTTGTTGCCTGGAACAGCGTCTCATCGACCACCCAGCAGCCCAGGCATCCGATGTCAGCATCACTATCCAGCGATAGAGGTATCACCTGGAGCCAACCAAGAAAAATCGCAGATGAATCCGGTAGCAACCAACTCAGCAACCACGGTCTGGTGCAATTGGACGATGGCCGTATCCTGTTAGCCCTATCCCACTATCACGACATCCGCCCAATGACCAGCGATATTGATATAGCAATATTCGATGAGGAGTGGATTCTGGGAGATAAGATAGGTAGTTTATAAAGCAAGCTTCATATCAAACATAAATGAAGCCTCATCGTCTGAGACATGAGCGTACTCCTCCCACTGCCTCTGCACATCAACCCCATGTGCACCAGTTCGCTGTGAGACAACCCCCTCGTGCAGCTCCGGATAAAACCTGCTGCTGACTAATGAAAACCCCCTGCGTTCCAGTGCCCCCCGGCTGAGCTGCCCGCTCCACGCAAGCAGTGGATAAATATCCATAATGGTATTAGCCTGGAGTTCCTTCCAGCCCTCTGCACATGCCCAGCCAATCACCGCATCCAGCATCTCCCCTGCAATCCCCTGTCCGCAGTAGTCCTTTGCAACCTGGATACAATGAATGTGCAATACATCCCTGTCAGCAGATATCGAATCCAGATCCAACTCTAACAATCTCCTGGTAGACTCAGCTGTCTGTAAACAAAGCTCAGGAATTAAATCAGTAATAGCCTGAGGGTAGCACCGTATCTTCCCAACAACCATCCCCTCATCCAAAGCCACAACTCCGCTGGCTCCATACCGTTCACCGAGTTGTGTAAGAATGCGTGCAACCGACCCCGCAGGAATATCTGATATAGCTTCCACATACGCTGGAGTATTAGAAGCAGCCTGACAATCCTCAAGCGATATCACACCACTATGCAAACAACTCACAACCGGACATGTCTGGTCCATGACACGATATTCAACCATAATTCAGTTCACCGGCACCGGAATTATCTGAGAACTATTGTTCTCCCTCAAATATCTGGCAACTGCCCACTGCAATTCGCGCGACTTCCAATATTCTGGTTTGAACGCAAATCGATGCCTGGAATCTGCACCGATGTGAAATTTTCCATAACTGCCAATATCGACATATCCAATCTCTGACCATTTAAGACTGACAGTACCCTTATTAGTAATAGCCTTGAATCCATCAGAATCAATTCGAACGCATTTAGCCGTATTGCCATCCTGTGCCCATTCTCTGATAGATTTATCAAGGAACATACACCCCCATAGTATCAGGATTGGAAGAGGGGGCTGATGGGTGTAACATAGAATGTAATAGATGAATGGCGACGCAACGATAAGGAATAGAAGAGCCAGCAACCATACCCAGCGTTGAGAAGGTGCTTCCCATTCGATTTCTCTCGGCATATTATCAGGGATATCCTTATAGAGCCTCAATACATCCAGTGGTAGACTAACTCGCTCAGAATGTAGATTGGGTAAATGTTGCCATATCGAAGCAGTCAGACGAATTCCTGGAACAGTTTCCATGTGAGGAATGCGGAAGATATCGTTTTCGGTTTTCAATACATAGCAGGTCTTTCCGGATAGGTAGCTCTCAACGCTAAACTCCTTCACCTGTTCCCATTCAATTCGTCTGCGTACAATAAATCCATGGATAGTCAATCCCTGGTCGTCAGTTTTCCAACCAAGTCCAAAAAACCAATATCGCCATTGGAGATAGAGTCCAATTCCTCCAAGCACTGCCGTAAACACTATAAAGAGCATTACTTTTAGATTTGTACTGCATACAAAATAAACCATAATCGGGACTATATAGAGTACCACAACAGAAATGACAACCCATCTCCATCCTGCGAAAATAGTACCATTTGGTCCATAATCGTTGAATCTGTAAGCTTCGGTTTCATCCAAACCAATATGATAGTATTTCCTTTGTTGTGTCTGTACCATGCCCAATATCTCCTGCAATAATTCAGGCTATACTGCTTGTATGAAGATTATATCGGGCATTATACTACAAACTGCGCTGATTCTCCCAATCCAAACGCCTACCATCCGGAAGCAGGTATCTCATCCCAGCTGTCGGGGAAATCGTCCAGAGACATATCATGCCTGGGAGCAACGGTATTGACTGACAACACAATAATCGTTCCTTCGCTTCCCGTGCACAACAGAATGTTATCCGTCGCCTCCATCATTATGGAATACCCCATACCCATCGAAGCCTTGGAGGAGTATCCCCTGCGCAGTGTGGCGTGCGGGAGTGTCATTGACGAAATACCGGGACCACTGTCTGCTATTGCAGCCCAGATTGAACTGCCGTGAACACCCGCATATACGCGGCATCCGTTCGCGTGCTTTATAGCATTAGTTAGTGCTTCACCTACTGCGGTTTCGAAAACTCCTGCCCCTTCATCGCAATATCCTGTTAATGCACAGAACTCCATAATATTGTGCCTTGCAGCAGTAGTGCCTGCCGGCGAATCCACGTCTGAGATGAGTCCTGAAGGATCCAGGTATTCCTTCACATCCTCGATAGAGACCAGCTCTAATTTTCCCTGTGTTACACTCTTGATGGTGTCGCGATAGAATTGGCGTTTTTCTCGCTCCGCTAGTTCGCGGTCAGTGATATCTATAATGAACCCCTCAAGACCTACTATCTCCCCCTTCTGTACCACAGAATGTGCAGAAATCGTGAAAAATCCCACGGAGCCATCCTTACGCAGGCGTGAAACTTTTTCGGTTGGGATTGTTTCTCCGGATAGTATTCTATCTAAATTGTTCTGTATAACTTCTCTGTCTGATTCGAGCTGGGTCAATGTAAAGTGCTTGCCAATTATCTCGTCAGTAGAATCATAACCGTGCATGCGCAGCCATGCATTGTTGACGTGCTGGAAAATGCCGTCTCGGTCAAGGTAAAAATATCCCGCTTGTGTATTATCGATGACTCCACGAATGCGTTCTTCATTCTCACGCAGTTCTTGCAAATAATTGTATCGTGTAGTGTGTTCGGATAAGATCATTCCTATTATTATTGTGGCAGTCGGGTAAAACAATATTACAGGCAGGCTAATACGATTAAGGACATCCCAAGTTATGCTCCACGGTAGTGCTGTTGTGAATATGAGCATTGTGATGTGCACAAGCAGTCCAAATCCCAGGTATTGCCAAAAAGATACCTTAATACCCTTGAGTATCCAGCGATAATGAAATATGATTCCAAGGATTGCTGAGGACAATATAACCAACACACCCATGTTGGTACCGACACCGCCTTGGAATATACGGAGAATCAAAGTCATTGCCGCAGCTATACCGACCGCAACAGGACCGAAGAATAGCCCACACAAGCTGAGAATAACAGACCGTCCATCAAAAATCAGCCCTGGCTTTAGAACTGTGGGGTAAAGCATCCCGATAACTGCGACACTACCGAAAAGCAGTCCAGGCACAAATGACACACGCCGGATGTCACCCCAGCGTAGTCTGATATAGCCACAGACAACACTCAAGACCACGAGTATTGCCAGGTTATCTCCCAGTTCCTTGAATATCATATTTTATAGCCCTTTTGGAAATAAAAAGAAGAAATTCTTCGGCCCATTTCCTAATGGTTGTATGCCAGCATGCTTTATTCACTTATTATTAATTGGATTCTTTATTATACCCCTATTATGGTTCTTTAATATTGGAAATGCACATTAACTGTAGGTGGTAAGAGAAAGATGGAGTAATGACATGCAATATACCTTGAATGTGTCATATAATGCATACAGAAGATTCAATTGGAGTAATAGTTAATGAAACGTCTGCAGGTATTTCTCTGTCTTAGTTGGATAATAATCGTGGTATCTAGTATTGGAGCTTTTGCAGTAACCAAAGCTAAAAACAGTATTTCTCGCATAGTCATTCGGGGTGGTCGGTTTGTTGAAAAAGACTCCGGCAAACCGTTTACTCCACTTGGAGTCAATTACTATAGGTTGGGAAATGAGAAAATAGGCAAGAGTGTCCACGCTGCATTCTGCCCACCGGTGTATGACAGACCGTACATAGAAAAAATGATGAAGGACGTCGCATCCTGGGGATTCAACACAGTCCGGACGTTCCAGTCTTATTATATAGGTGAAGACGGAATCCTGACCTCAGATAAGGCTCGTGAGATATCTCCTGCATATCTATCAGACATGCTCCACTTCCTCCAGCAGGCCAAAAAGAACAAACTGCATGTGATATTCAGCTGGGATATATGGGTTCCGAAGTCCGACTGGTGGTCATCGATGCCTATGCCCAATGAAGCTAAATACGGTTTTCGACCTGATTGGGAAGAAGACATGGGAGTCAATGACTATCGTATCCACCTGGGCTCAGTCCGAACCCGTGCCAATGCTATCAAGACTCTGATTCAGGCTATTCGAAAGAAAGACCCAAGTCTGCTTCCTGTTGTACTTTCCTGGGAACTGGAAAATGAACTCTACTTCGTCACCGACAAAGCCCCATACAACACTCGTCAGGGGACTTTTAGCTTTAAGGGAAAGACTTACGACCTCTCATCGGACGATCAGGTGCAGGAATCGATGGATGATATAATAACGAACTGGGCCAATGCCTGTGCAGAGACTATCCACCAGGCTGACCCGGAAGCCTTAGTTGACGCTGGACTCTTCTCATTTGCTGCCATAGGTCGAGGAGGTCCTGGAACTCTATCCAAAGACCAGACCGGTGATAATCGAATCCCCGCAAGACCGATAGCCTTACTGCGTTCAAAAATGGACTATGTAGATGTCCATCTCTACGCTTGGAAAACAGAAAAAGAGAGCGTTCCGGAATACCTGAAACGCAATCTGGAATCAATTGAATGGAACAAGCTCAGGCCTGAAGCAAAGAAAATTGGTAAACCCATTATGTCCGGAGAGTTCGGAGTCTTCGCCAACTACCTCCGAAAACCAGACTTGAAGATAGATCACGAGTTAGGCCTCGAATGCCTAAAACAGCATCTACAGGGCATAAAATCCAACGGTTTCGCTGGAGCCCTCTACTGGTTCTACGGCAACCCCGACAGCACCACAGAAGACGAATGCCCACCCCTAATCCTATTCCCCAAATACGCAGAACTGATAAGGGATATCTGGAAGAAATAAACCGAGACACAAGAAAATAAGCGTCGGCCAATAACCGACGCTTAAGCGAACTAAGCTGAATTGTGGTGCAGGCTTCCAGCCTGCCGACCTCGTATTTCTGTTAACCAAACCGTGTCATTCTGAGCGCAGCGAAGAATCTGCTTTGATTGAGTAATCCAACTGTAACAGCAGATCCTTCGTTCCTAAGGATGACAATCGGACTATTCCCTTCCTGAAGCCTGAAGCCCGAAGTCTGAAGCCTAATTCCCGCCATTCTGACTCCTGACTCCTGTCTTCTGACTTCTCTAAATATGGCAGTTAGACAACCCTCTCTTCTCCAGATACTTCTGGTGATAGTCCTCAGCCTTGTAGAACTCTACAGCCGGAACTATCTGTGTTGCTATTGGTTTGGAATACTTCCCGCTCTTTTCCAGCTTATTCTTCGATTCCATTGCGATTTTCTGCTGCTCAGGAGTATGGTAGAAGATCACCGAACGGTACTGCGTGCCATAGTCCGGGCCCTGCCTGTCTACCTGGGTAGGGTCATGATTTTTCCAGAAAACATCCAATAGCTGTTCGTAAGCAACTTTGGTCGGATCATATGTAACCTGCACGGCTTCGGCATGCCCTGTTTTTTTTCTGCAGACCTGCTCATAGGTCGGATTTTCTGTAGTTCCGCCTGTGTAACCAACCATTGTATCGGTTACACCCTTAATCTTCCGGAAAGTCTCCTCCACGCCCCAGAAGCATCCCGCCGCGAATGTTGCCTTTTCCATTTTACTGTTCTCAACTTTCTTATGCTGTCCAGTTGTTTTGGAGGCAGTCTTAACCCGTGGGCGTCCACCGGCAAAAGCTGCCACGACCAGCACTGCAGCCAGTAGTATCATAAAACCGGGCAAAAAGCGTCTCCATGAACCATTCCCCGGATTAGTTTGCCTTGTATTCATAATGTCCAATATCCTTCCAATTCAATCCTATATACATTGGACGTGAACTAATGCAAAATGGATTCAATGAGTTGTGTGTAAGTTTGCCGTCTACTGCCCAATTCTAGTAAGTAGAATCAATTCAGAAGCCAGCGCCGATTCCAGGTTGATTCGAATCCCCTGGTTCGTAAGCTCATAACCCTTGATATCTGCCGTAGTGCCGTTATTATCAAACTGCACCCGGTAAGTAGCGCCTTCGTCCAGGCTTTTTGGATAAATCTGGTAAGGCACCGCTTCCCCAGTCAGCTTGAAAAGCCCTATTGCTGTTCTGGACTTATCAGCGCTCCCATACTCCAATACACAATATGGGGTCTTGTCTTCACCGTCCAGATGCAGAACAGGCGTGTGATGGTACACTTTACTGTCACTCAGCAATGGAACCATAAAGTCCTTGTAGAGCTCGATATATCTCTTTACCGTTGCCAGTGTCTGAGGCTGCATATTCTCATGCCAGAGATGACAGTAACCTACAAAATAGAAACTGCTCAGGAATGCCAGCCTGCAGGTCAAATCAATGTCCCCGTATTTCCACTCACTCATAGGGTAACCAGCCTGAGGGAATGTAGTTCCCATCTCTGGAGGCAGC